>NZ_CM133064.1:1885000-6685000 GCF_051917485.1 Bradyrhizobium sp. RDM12 | reverse complement strand
TAAGGTGGTCGACCCCTATCCGGCCGTGACTATCTCCTCGCCAACCCCGCGGTCGCCACCTTAAGTGCGTTGACCGCGCACGGGCTGAGCGCCGGAGATCCGGTCCAGTTTCAGCAGGTGTCTCCTGCGCTGAGGATGACGATTTCGCAAGCCAACCCCGCAGTTGTTACATTAATCGCGTTAACTGCGCACGGGCTGAGCGCAGGAGATCCGGTCCAGTTTCAGCAGATATCTGGTCCTGGTGCGCCTGCGCTGCCGGCGCCGATCGTCGTGGGCACCACCTATTTCGTACTGGCCGCGGGCTTGACTGCCAACAGCTTTGGAGTTGGCGACGCCAGCGGCGTCCCGATCGACACCACCCCCACGGGTGGGGTACGCCGCCGCCTGTACCGGCCGTACTTCTGCGAAACCCGCCGCCGGCGCCAATCGGCGTGGGCACCACCTATTTCGTACTGGCCTCCGGCTTGACTGCCAACAGCTTTGGAGTTGGCGACGCCAACGGCGTCCCGATTGACACCACCCCCACGGGTGAGGGTACGCCGCCGCCTGTGCCGGCCTTACTTCTGGCAAACCCGTTGATGGGGCGGGGCGAACTCACATCGCCGCTGCTTTGGCTTGGCGAGCGTCTTGCCAAGAACCGCGAACGTCTTGGCGTCCACTATGCTTCCGACTCGGCTGGAAGTCGTCACATTGCAGCCGGTCTCTGGCGCGCGCTGCTGCACGACAACACGACAGGCCGCATCAATTGTCCGACGCTCTACTCGGTGCTCGCCCATGCAACCGCCGAGTGGCCGAGCAAGTGGCCCTGACCGGGCCTTGTCCCTTCTGCTCGGCCGACCTGAACAACAAAGCGCACGCATACCATTGGGCTGCCGCTAGGGGCTGACAACGACGATGAGACCGAGATTGTTGTCATTGGGTACGAGGTCAATGAGTTCCGTGGGCAGTTGGCTGCACGGGAACGACGTCGCTGAATCAGTGTTGGCAGCATCGTCCACGCAGGTTGCGATAGCCAGCACCAGATAGCGGGTGCCGGATGACGGTGGGTTGAACGTGAAATCAAATTCGACAGGCGGCGCACCTGGGTCAATGGTCGTGCCGGCGCCCGGTGATGGGGTGCACGGTGTCCATGTCGTTGACCCCAGTGACGTCCATTTCGGCGGAGGACCACTGGGCCATGCGTGCCACCAAACGGTGACTTCGACATTCGTTGCCTGTTGACCGCCGCGGTTTCCGACCTGCACGGAAATATTGCCCCCCGACACAATGATCGCGCTTTGGTCGGCCTGCCACAAGGGCGGAGCATCTGAACCGGACTGGTGGGGATCCCAATCGAGCGAGACCGGATTGTAGCTGCCCGGCCCATACGCGATAGCGCCGTAGGGCGAGGCTTCCGAAAGTGGCCGCCGGTCCAGGATGTAGATGTCGACCGGCGGTGGAAGGCCTGGAGCGTTGGTGATCGTTCCGGCAACGGAATACAGGCCCTGGACTTCGAACGCCCAGCGAATGACCTTGTGCACACAGCCGCCGATCCTGTGGAACGAGAGCGGTTGGATGCTGTACGACGGGGGCGGAGGAAAGGTCACCGTAAAGTTGACGTCCCAGCGAATGGTGCCGATGTCAGCGTCGATCAGCGCCGAGACGAGCTGATCCGGCTCGTTGGCCAATACGGTGGTCGATGTCGGCAGAATCTGAATCCCTCTCATGATGAGGTAGACGGAATAGTGCGAAGCCGACTCGCGGGCGAATTGGTCAGGCTGGTTTTGCGTTCCCACCAGCTTTGTATCACCGCCGATGGCGCGGTACAGCCGGAACAGCGATGATGAAAGAATCTGCTCGGTCCAGTAACCCTTGCGGCGGGGCGGCGTTGAATCGGGCACCTGGGACATCGCATAGTGCAATGAGCCGCCCCAGCTCCATCCATGCGACACACATCGATCGTGGCGACGGGGCGTAAACACCCACGGGAATGTCGCGCCACGCCAATTGCCGTCTCCCGCCAATTGCGATTGCGGGTCCGAGACGATCGCTGCAAGCGCGTCGCCGGCGCTGTGGGCGAAGCGGAATTCCAGCTCACCGACCGAGCACATCAAAAGCACGTGCCCGATCTCGTGCCAGATCCAGCGCGCGTCGGCCGCGATGCCAAGCGGCTCCGCTTGCGAGCGGTTGATTCCGTCCCATGGCTTGCGCGCCCGGGTCGAAAGGTCGGCCAGCGCCAAATGCAGTTGCAGGATCGGACGATCGCTGAGCTTGGTCGGTCCGACGTAGTCGACCAGCCAGCCCTCCGGAAGAACACGCGCATTGACGGTCTGGCCGTCCTTGCCGGGGCCTGGCCTCACCCCGGAGCGATAAAAGACCTTGAGCGGCAGGCTGGCGATCCGAAAGTACGAAACCGCATCAATTCCATACGCCTCGAGCCGCTGGAAGAATTGCCTGACATTGTTGTACGCGCTGATGGCCGCGAAGTCGTTCGATCGAACGAGAGGTGTCAACCTGTCGGGCAGATCGACCGTCTTCGGATCTCCCGGGTAAGGGGAGGGGGAGGACCGTCGGCAAGGACAAATCCGGGGCAAACCAACACCTCTTCGTCGATGGATCCGGCTCGTTGGTAAATCAACGGATCCGCCTGATGCGTGGTGATTTCCTCATTGTCGCGATAATACTCGAGTGTTTCTTCGCTGCGTGTCGGACGCCGTTTGCGAAGATCAGTCGGCGGCTCCTGCGACGCAGGATCAAGCGGAAACACCCACGCATGTCCAGGCGTCACCGCATCGGCGACGAGCTCAACCTTGCTGACAAGAGCCCCAGCCTCTTCCGGCGTCCCCGAGAACACGAACGAATATGGCGTAGTCCTGGTTCGGCTGCCATCCGTCTCGGGCTTGCTCGCGGCTTGCCATTGCACACGCGGTGTTCCGTCGGGTGCGGTGGCGATCCGGGCGCCTCGAATGGAGACGGATTGATTTTTCAAACCAAGCTGCGCGGACATCTCGGTCTTGACCTGAAAAAGCCTGTCCGTTTCGAAGATCGGCGCGAACGCGTTCTCCCTCCCGTCCTTCCCCAGCAAATTGAATACTTCCTCGGTGCTGTAAGGGCCGAACGGAAGGGACGCGGTCATCCCGGTGATGCGTATTTCGTATCCTCCGTTTGCCGGTCGCACATGCGCAACCACGCGGATGCCAAACCCTGAGCCCAGGAAATGGCCGGGCGGTTTGAGCTTGGATTTGGGATCGGGAATCCACTCGGAAGCCACCAGAATCACGGTCTGATCGACAACAGCGCGCGCGCGCGACTTACGCTCAACTCGGAACGATACGAACGGGTTGCCGGCATCGGGGGCGTCCAGATGCGCAGGAGGCCAGCGAAGGGGCAGCCACCGGATGAAGCCCGAAAAGCGACGCTTGAAGAAGTCTCTCGATTTAGTTGTGAATACTTTCGGCAGTTTGATGGGCGGATCGATATCGCGGTTCGCCATCACCGCTTTGAGGTATTCGTTTCCCACACGCTGCATATTGGAATCATCAATTCTGCGGACGGTCACCCGATATGGAGCCGTTGGATGACGCAACAAAATAGAGGTCGGCGTGTTGACCGCGTCGCCCCAGCGCTCGCTCCAGAGCGCATATTTGCTGGGACGCCACTCCGCTGAATCGTGCGGTCCGCGAGCAACTTCATCTGCCATCTGCCACCCCTCCTGCTTGAGGCGCCCGCCATCCTGTGACGGAGCTCAATGGTGTACGGAACGTGTGCCTGGCGTCGTTGTCGATGAATTCTACTCCATGCCGGCATCTCGCGATAGCCGTTCAGCCGGCATGGCCTCATCATGGAGGCGGCGTGTTTGCAACCTGCGAGCGAACGGCCGGCCGAATGGGGCGCGATTGCGCGCTCGACCGGCGGCAAGCCTGCACCAAACAAGATCGATCTATGTGTACGCGCCGAGTGACCAACCTTCAGCGCGCAGGTAGCGGACTGGTTCGTTGTTGGCCGCGGCCGGCGTTGCGATCCTCTGACGCAGTCAGTCTCAAGAAAAATCCTGCGTCAGGATCGCGGCGAACTGCTCGAGCGCCCAGTCGACCTGGTCGCTGGTGATCACCAGCGGCGGGGCGATGCGGATCGTGTGCTCATGGGTGTCCTTGGCGAGGATGCCCTTGGCCTGAAGCGCCTCGCAGTAGCGGCGTGCGCGCCCGGCCTCGGGATGCAGCTCGACCGCCAGCATCAGGCCGCGCCCGCGCACCTCGCGGATGGTGTTGGCGCGGATGTCGTTCAAGCCTTGCAGAAAGCGCGCGCCCTGCGTGGCTGCGTTCTCGATCATGCCTTCCTCGACCAGCACGCGCATCGCCGCGCGCGCCACGGCGCAGGCAAGCGGGTTGCCGCCGAAGGTCGAGCCATGCTGCCCGGGTCGCAATGTCCCGAGCACGTCGTTGTTCGAGAGCACGGCCGACACCGGATAGAAGCCGCCGGACAAGGCCTTGCCGAGCAGCGTCACGTCCGCCTCGATGCCCTCGTGCTGCTCGGCGAGCAGCTTGCCGGTGCGGCCGAGCCCGGTCTGGATCTCGTCGAGCACCAGCATGATGTTGTGGGCGGTGCAGAGCTCCCGGGCCCTGGTAAAATAGCCGGCTGGAGGAATGATGACACCGGCTTCGCCCTGGATCGGCTCGACCAGAAAGGCGACGGTGTTTTGCGTGATCGCTGCTGCGAGGGCAGCGGCATCGCCGAACGGGATGATCCTGAAGCCCGGCGCGAACGGCCCGAAGTGTCCGCGGGTCTCAGCGTCCGTCGAGAAGCCGACGACGCCCAGCGTGCGTCCGTGGAAATTGTCGGCGCAGACGACGATCTCGGCCTGGCCGTCCGGCACGCCCTTCACCTCATAGCCCCATTTGCGCACCGACTTGATCGCGCTTTCGACCGCCTCGGCGCCGCTGTTCATCGGCAGCACCTTGTGGGAGCCGGTCAGCGCCGCGATCTCCTCATAGAACAAGGCGAGCTGGTCGTTGTGGAAGGCGCGCGAGGTGAGCGTCAGGCGGTGTGCCTGTTCCACCATCGCTGCCAGGATCTTGGGGTGGCAGTGGCCCTGGCTGACCGCGGAATAGGCGGAGAGGCAATCGAGATAGCGGTCGCCTTCGGTATCCCAGACCCAGACACCTTCGCCGCGCGTCAGGACGACCCCGATCGGCTGGTAATTATGGGCGCCAAAGCGTGCTTCCGTCGCGAGGAGATCAATGACCGACGAGCTCATTTTTCGTCACTCCCATTGGGCAGCTTGGGACCTGCGCGATGCTGCCGATTTGCCCCGGCGTGTCAAATGGTTCCGCGCATCCACCGGGCATTTTCGACCAACCCGCGCCCCTACTGTGCATGGGGTTGTTTTCGACATTTTTGTTTGGGCCTGGCTTTTCAGGAGTCCTGATCGCGATGCGCGATCTCGAGCGTGACCAGACGCGCCAGCAACGTCGCGGGAAAGAGCTGGCCAAAGATGGCCTCCATGTTGCACAGGCTGCGCGCAACCGGGTGCAGCGGGGCGACGTCGCCATAGCCAGTCGTGGTCATCGTCGCGAAGCTGAAATAGATGACCTCGCTTGCGAGCCTGGGACTGTCTTCCACCTTCATGCTGACGAAAGCGTCCTGATCCAGCGAGCCGATGAAGGTGTAGAGGGCTGCGAAGATGATCGCGACGGTCAGATACAACAGCACGGCGCCGATCACGCGATGATAGGTCACGCGCCCCGGCGCAAAAGTCTGGCGCGCCACCGCCCAGGCCATCGTCGTTCCCACGATGAACCACGACCCCGCGAACAGATTGAGGTCGAGAATGGACGGAGACTTGATCCGCAGGATCGCGCCGGTCACGATCATCCCGAGCGCGATCAGCATGCCGACGACCGCGACCGGGCTGCCGGATATCACGAAGATGCCGCAGACCAGCAGCAGCGCCAGTACGAGCTCGGACACCTGGAATGCAAAAAGCCCCAGCGCCTGCAACGGCGAGATCACGAACATCATGATCACCAGCAGTACGGTCAGCACCGTCAGGGCCGGATCGGCCCAGCGTTCGCGCAATTGATCGATGTTCATGACGCCTCAGCCGATCGAGCAGGGTACGCTCAGGAAGCCGCGGAACCGGACGCGGCCGCCACGCACGGGCTGGCCGCTCAAGGCATAGTCCGGAAAGCGCGCCAGGAAGCGCGAGATCGCAATTGCGCCTTCGAGCCGGGCCAGCGCCATGCCGGCGCATTGATGCGCGCCGGTGGCGAACGCAAGGTGCCGGTTCGGCGTGCGCGCGACGTCGAAGCGTTCAGGGTCCGGAAACTGCGCGGGATCGCGGTTGGCAGCTCCAATGCACAGCGTCACCGACGTGCCCGGTTCGAGCATGACGCCGCCAAGCTCGACCGGCTGCGTCGTGATGCGATTGCCGAGCTGGTTCGAGCTTTCGTAGCGCAGCATCTCCTCCACCGCGGTCTTGATCAAATCGGGATTGTCGATCAGCCGCTGCTTCTGGTCCGGATTCCGATGCAGCGCGACGAGGCCGTTGCCGATCAGATTGGTGGTCGTCTCATGGCCGGCATTGAGCAGGAAAATGCAATTGTGCAGCAGTTCCTTCTCCGTCAGCCGCTCACCGTTGTCTTCACCCTGGATCAGGCGCGTCAGCACGTCGCGCTCGGGATTGCCCGGCTTCCGGCGCCGGCGCGCGACCAGCGTCTCGAGATAGGCAAGGAAATCCGTCACCGCCTTGTTGCCGCGCGCGGCAACCTCAGGCGATACGACAGGCTCGAGCGCACCAAGGATCGCCAGCGACCAGTCGCGCAACGGCGTGCGCTCTTGATGGGGGACGTCGAGCAGATTGCCGATCACTTCGATCGGGATCGAGGCGGCGAAGTCTTCGATCAGCTCGCACTCACCCTTGGCGGCGATGGTATCGAGCAGGCCGTCGATCAGCTTGATGAGATCGCCCTCCATGCCGGCGATCGCGCGCGGCGACAGCGCGCCCATGATCAGGCGCCGCACCCGGGTGTGCGCCGGCGGATCGTTGAAGACGAGACTCGTGGTGTGGTGCTCGTAGAGCGGGGTGTCGCCATATTTCGGCGCGAACTCGCGCTTCTTGTCCGAGCTGAACGATTTTGTGTTCTTGTAGGTGGCGACGAGGTCGTCGTAGCGGGTCAGGAACACGGTGCCGCTTGGCAGGCGCTTGACCGGCTCGTTCTCCCGCAGTGCACGATAAGTCGGGTAGGGATCGTCGTAGAATTCGCTGGTCAGCTTCGCCAGATCGAAATTGGCCGCCAATTCTTTCGCATCTGCGTTCATGCGCCATACTCGCCGATTAAGACCGATATGCCGTTTTCGCTCTTTCGAGCCGTGCTGATCACCGTCTACAGTCTCGCCGTGATTTGCTAGCCGACCGGACAGAAAAATGCACGCCCGCGCTGATGCTTCCGACACGGCCCCGAACTGGCCGGACGATATTTTCGCGACCTTGCAGCGCTTCGACGTCAGGCAGGTGCCTTACGTGCCTGATGCCGGCCATTCGAAGCTGATCCAGCGCGTGCTGGGCTCGTCCACGATGCGCGGCATTCCGCTGACGACGGAGGAGGAAGGCGTGGCGCTGCTCGCCGGCGCCTGGACCGGTGGTCAGCGCGGTGTGCTGCTGATGCAGTCGAGCGGCGTCGGCAATTGCATCAACATGCTGTCGCTGATCCCGATCCTGCGTTTTCCGTTCCTTACCCTTGTGACCATGCGCGGCGAGTGGGGCGAGTTCAACCCGTGGCAGGTGCCGATGGGGTCGACCACGCAGGGCGTGTTCGAACTGTCGGGCGTCAAGGTGCTGCGCGCCTCGAACGCAGCCGAGGTGCCGGCGGTGTTGGAGGCGGCTGCGGCGCAAGCCTACAACGCGCTGACGCCGACCGCCGTCCTGCTGTCGCAGCGCTTGATCGGCGCCAAGGTTTTCACCAAATGAGCAAGGCCAATCTCCTCGACCGCCGCCAGGTGGTGTCCGCGCTGCTTGCGAACCGCGAGGACGTCGTCGCCATTGGTGGCCTCGGTGCCTCCACCAACGACATCACCGCCGCCGGCGACCATGCCCGCAACTTCTATCTCTGGGGTGGCATGGGCGGCGCTGCGATGATCGGGCTGGGTCTCGCGCTGGCGCAGCCAAAGTTGCCGGTGCTGGTCATTACCGGCGACGGCGAGATGCTGATGGGAATGGGCAGCCTTGCCACCATCGGCCTGCAGAAGCCCTCCAACCTCTCGATCGTCGTGCTCGACAACGAGGCCTATGGCGAGACCGGCGGCCAGACCAGCCACACTTCGGCTGCGACCGACCTTGTGGGCGTGGCCAAGGCCTGTGGCATCAGCGACAGCCGGGCGATCTCGACCATGGCCGAGGTCGAAATCTTCGCCAAGACCGTCCACGACCTCTCGGCGGGACCACGCTTTGCCAATGTGAAGATCGACAGCGCCAGCGTCGAGAGGATCTTGCCAAGCCGGGACGGGACCTACATCGTCAATCGAATCCGTGGCGATCTCGGCTTCCAGCCGATCTGACAACACCTGGTTCCTCACGCCCTCAGCGGCGCCGGCCCTCGGCGGTGGGGAATGTGTGACCAATTTCCAACAAGTCGGCACCCATCTAGGTTGCGTCGCACCATTTGGCTTGACTTTGGCGTGGGTGAGTGCTTACTCACTAGCATGAGCTCATTGCGTATGACGAGCGACCTGAGGCGTCAATTGATCCTCGGAGCCGCAAAGCGCTGCTTTGCCCGACACGGCTATACCGGCACCACGACCAAGAGCGTGGCGGCCGCTGCTGCCATTTCCGAGGCGCTGCTGTTCAAGCATTTCCCGTCCAAGGCGGCGCTCTATGCCGAAATCCTCAGCGATGAGTGCGAGGCGGACCCGGCGCTCATGGATCTGCTCGAGCGCGAGCCGTCGACGGCCACCCTGGTGGAATTGATCCGCGGCATGGTCCAGCATTTCCTGCTGATCGCCGACGGGCCCGACCAGAAGGAGGCTCAGCGCCTGCGGCTGATGGCCACCAGTCATCTGGATGACGGCGAGTTCGCCCGTTTGCTATATGCCAAGGTCGAGACGCTGATCGGAGCGGTCTTTGTCGCCTCGCTCGAACGCGCGGTCGCCGTCGGCGACGCGCGGGCGAGTGGCAGCGAACCGCTCAACCTGTTCTGGTTTGCGCATCATACGGTGATGACCGCTGCGCTGACCAGGCTGCCGTCCGCCCCCTGTCTTGCTTATGGCAGGGCGAACGATCTGGAGCGGCAGCTCTGTGAGTTTCTCTTGAGAGGCATCGGACTTAACGACGCCGCAATTGCTTCGCATCTGGGCCGCGATCAGGCTGCGGGTGCCGGCAAAACGGCGATTGCAGAAAGCGCATGACATGAACATCGTAGCCGAACACAAGATTTCGGGCGAACCGATCGACAGCAAGGCTCCCAAGCGTCCGGTTCGGCCGGTGCTCTGGTTCATCATCGTCGGCACGCTCCTGGGCGCGCTGGTCGGTGGTCTCGTCTGGTTCAACTATTTCCGGGGCCAGATGATCAAGCAGTTCTTCGCCAACAACAAGCCGCCGCCGACCTTAGTCAGCGCGGCGGAAGCGAAGTCCGAGGTGGTGCCGAACCTGCTCACCGCAGTCGGCGGCCTCACCGCCGTGCACCAGGTCGATGTCAGCGCCGACGTCAACGGCCGTGTCACCGAGATCAAGTTCGTGCCCGGCGCGCATGTCGAGGCCGGCACGCCGCTGGTCCAGCTGTTCGACGCGCCCGAGCAAGGCGACCTCGCCAACTACAAGGCGCAGGCGACGGTTGCGCAGCTCTCGCTCGACCGCGCCAAGCAACTGGCGTCGCGCCAGTTCGGTCCGCAGGCGACCGTCGATTCCGCGCAGGCTGCGTATGATCAGGCGATGGCCGGGATCGCCAAGACCGAAGCGCTGATCTCGCAGAAGCTCGTCCGGGCGCCGTTCTCAGGCGACCTCGGCGTCCGCAAGGTCGAGGTCGGTCAGTATCTGACGGCGGGCACGGCGATCGTCTCGCTGACCGATCTGTCGGAGCTGTGGGCCAACTTCACAGTGACGGAAAAGGACTCGGGCAACCTCAAGGTCGGCCAGCCGGTACGGCTGAAGGTCGATGCCTATCCGGGCCGCACCTTCGAGGGCAAGATCACCACGATCGAGCCGCAGATCGCCGCGGACACGCGCAACATCCGCGTGCAGGCGACTGTCTCCAATCCGGAGAATATCCTGAAGCCCGGCATGTTTGTGACAACGACGGTGATGCTGCCGGATAAGCCGGCCGTGATCACCGTTCCGGAGACGGCAGTCGATTACACGCTGTACGGCGACTCGGTGTTCGTGATCACCGAGAAGCAGGGAGAGGACGGCAAGACCAGCCTGAATGCGGTGCGCACGTTCGTGCAGACCGGCAGCCGGGTCAATGGTCGCACCGAAATCATCAAGGGCGTGAAGCCGGGCGACAAGGTCGTCGCGGTCGGCCAGCTCAAGCTGCAGTCGGGCGCCGCGGTGGCGATTTCGCCCGACCCGGCTCCGCAGATCCCGGCGCAGCCGCCGCGCTACTGACAATACACTCACGTGATCCGGCCTGGCCGGATCACGTTTCTTGAGCCATAGAAATCGAGATCGCCGCGATGGCCTTTACTGATATTTTCATCAAGCGCCCGGTTCTGTCGGTCGTCGTCAGCCTGCTGATCCTGCTGATTGGGCTGCGCGCGGCGATGGTGCTGCCGATCCGGCAGTATCCGAAGCTGTCGAATACGGTCATCAACATCACGACCGTTTATCCCGGCGCGTCCGCAGACCTGATCCAGGGCTTCATCACGACGCCGATCGAGCAGGCGGTGGCCTCGGCCGAAGGCGTGGACTACATGACTTCGTCCTCGGTGCTCGGCACCTCGACGATCCAGGTCTACATCAAGCTGAACTTCGATCCCAACCAGGCGCTCACCGAGGTGCTGGCCAAGACGAATTCGGTCAAATATCTGATTCCGAAGGAATCGAACGATCCGGTCGTCACCAAGACCACGGGCCAGACCACGGCCGTGATGTATCTCGGCTTCTCCTCCGAGGAGCTGTCGGGCTCGGCGATCTCGGATTATCTCACGCGCGTGGTGCAGCCGGTGCTGTCGACCGTCGACGGCGTGGCCTCGGCCGATATTTTGGGCGGCCAGACTTTTGCGATGCGGCTCTGGCTTGATCCCGTGAAGATGGCCGGCCGCAGCGTATCGCCGGCCGATGTCGCGTCCGCGATTGCGGCCAATAACTTCCAGTCTGCGGCGGGACAGACCAAGGGTTATCTCATCGTTTCCAACATCTCGACGAACACCAGCCTGACCGACGTCAACCAGTTCCGGAAGATGATCGTCAAGGCCAAGGACGGTGGCTTCGTCCGGATGGAGGATATCGCAACGGTCGAACTGGCGGCGCAGAGTACCGACGCGAGCGTCGCCTTCAACGGCGAGCATGCGATCTTCATCGGTGTGAACGCGACGCCACAAGGCAATCCGCTGACGCTGGTCAAGGGCGTGCGGGCGCTATTCCCGGAGCTCGAGCGCAATCTGCCGCCCTCTATGAAGATGAAGGTCGCCTACGATTCGACCAAGTTCATCCAATCCTCGATCGACGAGGTGGAGAAGACGCTGGGCGAAGCCGTCATCATCGTGATCGTGGTGATCTTCCTGTTCCTGGCCTCACTCCGGTCGGTCATCATTCCGGTCGTCACCATCCCGTTGTCGATGATCGGCGTCTGTACCCTGATGCTGGCGCTGGGCTTCAGCTTCAACTTGCTGACCTTGCTCGCGATGGTGCTCGCGATCGGCCTCGTGGTCGATGACGCCATCGTGGTGGTGGAGAACATCCACCGCCATCTCGAAGAAGGGAAGACACCGGTGCAGGCGGCGCTCGAAGGCGCGCGCGAGATCGTCGGCCCCGTCGTCTCGATGACCATCACGCTCGCGGCGGTGTATGCCCCGATCGGTTTCCTCGGCGGTCTCACCGGTTCGCTGTTCCGCGAATTCGCCTTCACGCTCGCCGGCTCGGTGATCGTGTCAGGCGTGATCGCGCTGACGCTGTCGCCGATGATGTGCTCGGTACTCCTCAAGAACACCGAAGAGGGCCGCTTCGCCAAGCTCGTCAACAGGGTGTTTGGCGCGCTGACGCGCTGGTACGGGCGCAGGCTTGACCGCTCGCTCGACTACAAGACGATCACCGGCCTGTTCGCGGTGACGATCCTCGGGCTTGTCGGCTTCCTCTATATGCACACCTCGAAGGAGCTGGCGCCTGAGGAAGACCAGGGCATCGTATTCGCGGTGACCAAGGCGCCGAAATATGCCAACATCGACTATGTCGATTTCTACGGCGAGAAGCTCGACAAGGAATTCCAGAAATTCCCCGAGACCGATTTGCGCTTCGTGCTGAACGGCATCAACGGTCCGCAAGGCGGTATCGCCGGCATGCTGCTCAAGCCCTGGGAAGAGCGCAAGCGGTCGTCGATCGCGCTGAAGCCGCTGGTCCAGGCCGAGCTCTCCAAGATCGAGGGCGTGCAAGCGTTCGCGTTCAACCTGCCGCCGCTGCCGGGTGGTCCGGGCGGTCTGCCGGTGCAGATGGTCATCAACTCCACCGCGGGCTACCAGTCCGTCTTTGAGCAGATGGAAAAGCTGAAGGACGCTGCCCGCAAGAGCGGCATGTTCATCGTCTCCGATAGCGACCTCGCCTATAACCAGCCGAACGTGCAGGTCACGATCGACCGCACCAAGGCGCAGGATCTCGGCGTCAACATGCAGAACCTCGGCAGCACGCTCGCGGTTCTGCTCGGCGGCAACTATATCAATCGCTTCAATCTCGAGGGCCGATCCTACCAGGTGATTCCGCAGGTACCGCGCAGCGAGCGTCTCTCGCCGGAATCGCTTGGCGGCTATTATGTGACGACCAATACCGGACAGCAGCTCCCGCTATCGACCGTGGTCTCGATCAAGACCAAGACCGAGCCGAACTCGCTGACGCACTACAACCAGCTCAATTCGGCGACGTTCTCGGCCGTGCCGATGCCCGGCGTGACCGTCGGCGCTGCGGTGGACTTCCTCGAAGGCGAGGCCAAGAAGCTTCCCCAGGGCTTCAGTCATGACTTTCTCGCGGATAGCCGGCAGTATGTTCAGGAAGGCAATCAGCTCGCGATCACCTTCGGTTTCGCGCTCATCATCATCTTCCTCGTGCTGGCCGCGCAGTTCGAGAGCTTGCGTGATCCGCTGGTGATCATGATCTCGGTGCCGATGGCGATCGTCGGCGCGCTGATCCCGCTGTTCTTCGGCGCGGCCACGATGAACATCTACACCCAGGTCGGTCTGCTCACCCTGGTCGGCCTGATCACCAAGCACGGTATCCTGATGGTGGAGTTCGCCAACGAACTCCAGGTCAACGAGCGGCTCGACCGTCGCTCGGCCATCGAAATGTCGGCCCGGATCCGTCTCCGGCCGATCCTGATGACGACGGCTGCGATGGTCACCGGCCTGATCCCCCTGCTGACCGCATCCGGCGCTGGTGCGGCCAGCCGCTTCTCGATCGGTCTTGTGGTCGTCGCGGGCATGTCGATCGGCACGCTGTTCACCCTATTCGTGCTGCCGGCCGTTTATGTGGTGCTGGCGACCGACCATCGCGCTGCGGCCGATTCCGAGCGTAACAAGCAGGTCAATGAACTCGACGTCGGCGCCAAGGCGCTGCGGCCGACCTGACCTAAGCTTGATTTGGGTGCGAAGCGGCAACAGCCTTGGCTGTTGCCGCTTTTTCTTGTCGCGCGATATCTCGTGATATGATCGCATCTGCGCCGTGGTTGTGCGCTTGAGGCGGGTCGTCGAATGAAGAGGCGCGAATTTCTGGCAGTGCTTGGCGGGGCGGCATTGGCGCGCCCGGGCATGGCGTCCGCCGATACGCCAGGCCGTATTTATCGCCTCGGTACGGTGGCGCCGATCGCGCCGGTGACGGTGGAGAGCCGGGGCGGCAAGATCCTGATCAAGGTTCTCGAAGAGCGCGGTTTCAAGCTCGGCCGCAACCTGACCTTCGAAGCGCGGGGTGCACTTGGCGATGTCGCGATGCTGCCCGCATTGATCGCAGAGCTGAAGGCCAAACACGTCGACGTCATCGTGATCATTGGCTACCCGACCGCCATGGCCGCCAAGGCGGCCGGCATTGCCACTGTCGCGGCCAGCGGCGTCGGCGATCCCGTCGAAACCAGGCTGATCGAGAGCCTGGCGCATCCAGGCGGCAAGATCACCGGCATTTCGGACGTCGCAGCGACGCTTAGCGCCAAGCGGCTGTCGCTGCTCAAGGAGGTGTCGCCGAAACTCTCCAAGGTCGCGATGCTCTGGAACAAAGACGACCTCGGCATGACCATGCGCTATCAGGCGTCTGCGAAGGCGGCCCAGGCGCTTGGACTGACCGTGCAGGCGCTCGGCGTGCGCGAGCCCGACGATTTCGACGAAGCCTTTTCGGCGATGAACAATGATTTGCCCGATGGCATTCTGATGGTGGCGGACGCGCTGACCGTTCTCAATCGCGAGCGCGTGTTCGAGTTCGCCGCTGCCCGAAAGCTGCCGGCGATTTACGAATTCGACCAATTCGCCCGCGACGGTGGTCTGATGTCCTATGGCGCGGATTCCTCGGAATCCTTCGAGCGAGCGGCCGCACTGGTCGCCCGCATTTTTAGCGGAGCCAACCCCGGCGACCTGCCGTTCGAGTTACCGACCCGCTATCCTCTGGTGATCAATCTCAAGACAGCCAAGGCGACCGGACTTGAAATTCCGCCCACCATGCTGGCACTTGCCGACGAGGTCATCGAGTAACCCTGTACGCTGCCGCGAGAGACAAGGTCCGGCCTTCTTGCTAGGCTTGGGGAATGAGCATTTCCGTCCATCCCGATACCCCACAAGCCAGGCCGCTATCGCGTGCGGCCGGGGGCGGCGTCGTGTCCGGTGAGGTGGGGCGGGGGATCAGGACGCGGCTGTTCACCAAATACGTCGCGCTGTTCGTGGCCGTGGTCGCCGTCGCCCTGCTGACCAATGGTTTGTTCGAGGTCTTCTTCTACTATCGGGAGCACAAGGCCTCGCTGATCCGGGTCCAGCACGAGCAGGCCGAGGCGGCGGCCGCCAAGATTGGCCAGTTCATCAAGGAGATCGAGAGCCAGCTCGGCTGGACTACGCAATTGCCCTGGTCGGCGGGCTCGATCGAGCCGCGCCGGTTCGATGCGCTGCGGCTGCTGCGTCAGGTGCCTGCCATCACCGAGCTGGCCCAGGTGGATTCGACCGGCAAGGAGCGCTTGCGCGTGTCGCGGCTGGCGATGGACGCGATCGACAGCGGCATCGACCTGTCGAGCGATCCAAAGTTCACCGAGGCAGTCGCGCACAAGGTCTATTACGGGCCGGTCTATTTTCGCAGGGACTCCGAGCCCTACATGACGCTGGCGCAGGCCGGCGCCCGCAAGGATGCGGGCGTCAGCATTGCAGAGGTCAATCTCAAGCTGATCTGGGACGTCGTATCCCAGATCAAGGTCGGCGAGCACGGACACGCCTATGTAGTTGGCCCGGAGGGACGCCTGATCGCGCATCCCGACATCAGCCTCGTGCTACGCAACACCGACATGTCCAAGCTCGAGCAGGTACGCGGTGCTCAGGCCGGTGGCGGCGCAATGCCGGATGCATTGCAGGAAGCAACCAACATCCAGGGGCAGAAGGTCCTGACGGCCTCCGCGCCGATCGCGCCGCTCGGCTGGACTATGTTCGTCGAATTGCCGGTCGAGGAGGCCTATGCCTCGCTCTACGCATCGCTGCAGCGGCTCGCGATCGTGCTGCTCGCGGCCTCGATTTTCGCGGTGCTCGCTGGAATATTTCTCGCGCGCCGCATGGTTGGCCCGATCCAGGCGCTGCGCAGTGGTGCCGAGCGCATGGGCAACGGCGATTTCTCTCAGCGCATTTCCATCAAGACCGGCGACGAACTCGAGGAGCTAGCCGACCAGTTCAACGACATGGGCGCGCGCTTGCAGGAATCCTACGCGGATCTGGAGAAGAAGGTCGAGGTACGAACGGCTGAATTGACGGAGTCGCTGGAGCAGCAGACAGCGACTGCGGAGGTGCTACAGGTAATCAGTTCGTCTCCGGGCGAGCTCACGCCGGTGTTCCACAAGTTACTCGAGAATGCCACGCGCGTTTGCGGCGCGAGCTTCGGGATCATGAACCTGTGGGACGGCGAAGGCTTCACAATCGCGGCTGACTACAACGTGCCGTCTGCATTCGCCGCTTCGCGAAGAGATGTGGCGATTCGTCCTCATCCGGAGAGCGCGCTTGCTGCCGTCATCAGGACCCGTCGGGTTGTTCATGTTCACGATGTGCAAAACACATCTGCCTATATTGCCGGAGGACCAAGCATTCGCGGAATCTCCGATGTCGCCGGTGCCCGTACGATCGTCGTCGTGCCGATGCTGAGGGAGAGCGAGCTGATCGGCACGATCGCCGTCTATCGCAAGGAGGTCCGTCCGTTCACCGATAAACAGATTTCCGTGGTCGAGAATTTCACCAAGCAAGCCGTCATCGCCATCGAAAACACGCGCCTGCTCAAGGAGCTTCGCCGGCGCACGGATGATCTGACCGAATCGTTGCAGCAGCAGACGGCGACTGCCGACGTGCTGAAGGTCATCAGCCGTTCGGCGTTCGATCTGCAAACCGTGCTGAACACACTTGTCGTTTCGGCAGCTCGCTTGTGCGACGCGGACGAGGGGACGATCTTCCGGCCCAAGGGTGACGTTTTCTATTTGGCGGCAAGCTGCGGGCTCGACGCCGAGCAGGAAAACAAGCTTCGGACATTCGCCTCTGTACCGGAACGGGGAAGTGTGGTCGGCCGTACGCTGCTCGATGGCAAGACGGTCCATGTCCCGGATGTGCAGGCCGACCCGGAATTTGCGCCCTCGTCCGCGCGAAGGCGCTCTAACATTCGCACGATGCTGGGTGTCCCTCTGCTTCGAGAGGGCACACCGATCGGGGTGTTCGTCCTGACTCGACACAGGGTGCGGCCCTTTAGCCCGAAACAGATCGAACTCGCCACGACCTTTGCAGACCAGGCTCTTATCGCGATCGAGAATGTCCGGCTGTTCGAGGAGGTGCAGGAGCGCACCAGAGAGTTGTCGCAATCCCTCGATGAACTGCGTACCGCGCAGGGCCGACTGATCCAGACCGAGAAGCTTGCCTCGCTCGGCCAGCTCACGGCGGGCATCGCCCACGAGATCAAGAACCCGCTCAACTTCGTCAATAATTTCTCGTCGATCTCGACCGAGCTGATCGACGAGCTCAACGAGGTCCTGCAAACCGCATCACTGGACGGCAAGACGAAGGAGGAGGTGGACGAGCTGACCGGGATGCTGCGGGGAATCTCGAAAAAGTGGTGCGGCACGGCAAGCGCGCCGATTCCATCGTCAGGAACATGTTGTTGCACTCGCGCGAAGGCTCGAGTGAGCATCGCCCCGCCGACATCAACGCGATCGTGGAGGAGAGCCTCAATCTGGCCTATCACGGCGCGCGCGCCGAACGGCCGTCGTTCAACGTGACGCTCCAACGCGACTTCGATCCGACCGCCGGAACCGCCGAGGTCTATCCGCAGGAGATCACCCGCGTCTTCCTCAATCTGATCTCGAACGGCTTCTATGCTGCGACCAAGCGCAAGGAAGGCGCTGCGGATGGATTCCAGCCGACCTTGAGCGCCGCGACGAAGAATCTCGGTGGCAGGGTCGAGATCCGGATCCGCGACAATGGCACCGGCATTCCGCACGAGGTAAAGGAGAAGATGTTCAATCCCTTCTTCACCACCAAGCCGGCCGGCGAGGGCACCGGGCTAGGTCTGTCCATGAGCCATGACATCGTCGTGAAACAGCACGGCGGCACGATCGACGTGAACACCGAGCCCGGTGTATTCACTGAATTCATCATCACCCTGCCGCGCGTTATGGCGGCAGGTGGTAGTTCCGGAGGCAAGACGTGAACGTTTACATCCTGGTCGTCGATGACGAGCCCGATGTCGAGGCGCTGTTCCGGCAGCAATTCCGGCGCGACCTGCGCGCCGGCCGTTTCCAGATGGAGTTCGCACCCTCGGCGCCCGATGCGCTCAAGCTCGCGGCCGAGGTGCGAGATCCCTCGTTGATCCTGATCCTGTCAGATATCAACATGCCCGGGATGAGCGGGCTCGACATGCTGCCCAGGGTGCGCGCCGAGCATCCGCATGTTCCTGTCATCATGATCACGGCATACGGCGATGCCGAGACGCGTCGCAAGGCGATCGAGCGCGGCGCCACCGGGCTCCTCACCAAGCCGATCGACTTTGCGCTGCTGCGCCAGCAGATCGACACGAGGCTCGAGCAGGCGGCATGACCCCGACCATTCTCTTCGTCGACGATGAGCCCGACCTCGAGGCGCTGATCCTGCAGAAATTCCGCAGGCAGATCCGCGACGGGCTCGTCTCGATCATGTTCGCGCGCGACGGCCTGGAGGCACTGGAATCGCTCGAGCAGAACCCGCACGTCGACATGGTGGTCTCGGACATCAACATGCCCAGGATGGACGGGCTGTCGCTGCTGCAGAAGTTGCAGGAAGCCGAGGACAAGAAGTCGACCATTATCGTCTCGGCCTATGGCGACATGAGCAATATCCGCACCGCCATGAATCGCGGCGCGTTCGATTTCCTGACCAAGCCGATCGACTTCACCGACCTGGAAACCACGATCGACAAGACCCTTCGCCACATCGAGATGTTGCGCGAGGTGCGGCGTCGCCAGGCGGAGGCCGAGCGCGCCCATGCTGCGCTATCGCGCCACTTCTCGCCGGAGCTGGCCAAGCGTCTGGCGGCAGGCAGTGAGGGCGAGGGAATCGCGGTGCAGTGGCGCGATATCGCGACCATATTTACAGACATCACCGGCTTCACCTCCCTGGTCGAGAGCGCGCCGCCCGAGACGCTGGGTGCGCTCCTCAACGAATATGTCGGCGGGATGACCGAAGTGGTCTTCGCGCATGAGGGGACTGTTGCCAAGATTATCGGTGACGCGATCCAGGTGCTGTTTAACGCGCCCGGCGATCAGCCGGACTATGCGACGCGTGCGGTCGCATGCGCCCATGATCTGGATGCCTGGGCTCAGGAGTTTTGTGCGCGCCAACGCGATCGAGGCGTGGATTTCGGAGCCACCCGCATCGGCATTCACGCCGGGTCCGCACTGGTCGGAAATTTCGGCGGCAACCGCTTCTTCGATTACACCGCGTACGGCGACACGATCAACATTGCGGCGCGGCTCGAAGCTGCGAACAAGCAGCTGGGCACCCGCATCTGTGTCAGCTCCAGTGTCGCCGGGGCAGCCGGGAATTTCCAGGGGCGCCCCGTCGGCGATCTGATGCTGCGCGGGCGCAGCGAGCCGCTGCGCGCGTTCGAGCCGCTGCGGCCTGAAAGGTTCGAGGCGCCCGAGACGGCGCAGTATTCCGAGGCCTTTGCCAGGATGGAAGCCGGTGACGCCGCGGCCATGCCGGCCTTTGCCGCGCTGGTCGGCGCGCACGCCGATGATGCTCTCGCCGGATTTCACTTGAGGCGCCTGCTCAACGGCGGCAAGGGCGTCCGCATTCAACTGGATTAGGAGCTCGTCATGACGCGTGAATTCTCCGCAGGCAACTACCGGTTCATCCCCTCCGTGTTTCAGTATTCGGCGGGTGCTGCCGCCGACGACGGCTATGAGATCGAGCGCGTCCGGTTCGATCGTCTCGTGCCTCTGGCCGAAGGGTTTGCGCTTGCGGCAAAGTTTATTCAGGAAGCAGGGCGTCCGTTGGTGGCCTTCTGTGCCTGCGAGCTGCGCTCGCCGGCCGCTTTCAGCGAAGAGGGTTTTCGCGCGTTCAACCTGCATTACGTCAAGACCCTGTCGGAATGGGGCATCTTCGACGGCACCACCAATCCGGTCGCGCGCAGCAATGTCTGTCCGGAGCTCGATCCGCCCTCGGAGTCGTCGTTCTATGCGTTCTCCTTCACGCGTCCGAGCAACTCCAAAGCGCCGTCCTTCGTCATTGCCGGCGGGGCCGAGGCGCGCGAGGGCAGCGGGACCTATGTCGAGCGCACGGTACGCTACCGCGACCTCAGCCCGGAGGGCTTGCGCGAGAAGGTGCGGTTCACCACGACCTCCCAGATGGAGAACCGGATGGCGGCGTTCGGATTCGGCTGGAAGGATACAACCGGCGTGCAGGCCTACTCCGTACACGACTTCCATCACGCGCTGGTCGATGAACTGGTTCGGCGTGGTGCGCTACGCTCAGGTCTCACCTGGCACTTTGCGCGGCCGCCGGTGCTCGACCTCGAATACGAGATGGATTGCCGCCGCGTGATCCGGGAGACGGTGATTTAACGCTGCCGCGGGTCGAGCGCGTCGCGCAGGCCATCGCCAAGCACGTTCAGCGACAGCACGACGAGGAAGATCGCAAGCCCCGGCCAGATCGCCATCCAGGGCGCCTGGGTCAGGAAGCGTTGCGCCGCATTAAGCATGCTGCCCCAGGACGGTGCCGGCGGTTGCTGGCCGAGGCCAAGGAAGGACAACGCCGCCTCGGCGATGATCGCCGCAGCGATCGAGAGCGTGGCCTGAACCAGCAGTGCGGGCAGGATGTTCGGCAGGATGTGGGAGACGGCGATGCGCCAGGGCGGATTGCCGAGTGCGCGTGCCGCCTCGACATAGTCCTCGGCCTTGACGCTCAGCACCTGGCCGCGGGTCAGGCGGATGAAGATCGGCGTTGCCGAGATGCCGATCGCGATCATGGCGTTGCCAAGGCTCGGGCCCAGGAACGCCGCCAGCGCAATCGCCAGGATCAGGAACGGGCAGGCGAGCATCGCATCGGTGATCCGGCTGATCAGCGCATCGACGAAGCCACCGCGATAGCCGGCGAGAAGACCGAGCGGCACGCCGATCCCGAGCGCGATCGCGACCGAGATAAGGCCTGCCAACAGCGAGGCCCGCGCGCCATAGACGACACGGCTCAGGATATCGCGGCCAAGCTCGTCAGTGCCGAACCAGTGCGCCATTGTGGGCGGCTTGCGCACCAGACTCCAACTCGTCGCGATGGGATCGTAGGGCACGATCAGAGGCGCCAGCAACGCAAGCAGGATGAAAATGGTGAGGACCACGAGGCCCGCAACCGCCGCCTTGCGCTTGAACAGGCGGCGCCGCGCGCGGCGCGCCGGGCTGTCCAGTTCGTCGGCTTGCTCAAGGGGCCCGGACAGGGTGGCGTCGGTCATGGCCTAACCCCTCAGCCGAGGATTGACGAGGATATAGGCGACGTCGGCAATCAGATTGAGCATGATGTAGACGGTCGCCGTCACCAGCACCACGCCCTGCACCACCGCGTAGTCGCGGTTGAACACGGCGTCCACGATCAGCTTGCCGAAGCCGGGAATGGAGAAGATCTGCTCGGTCAGCACGGCGCCCGACAGCAGCGTGCCGAGCTCGAGCGCGCCGAGCGTTATGATCGGGGTGAGCGCGTTGCGCATGGCATGTTTGAGGATCACCGAGCGCTCGGAGAGGCCCTTGGCGCGCGCGGTGCGGACGTAGTCGCTTTCCAGCACCTGGAGCATGGCGCTGCGGGTGTGCCGCATCAGGACCGCGGCAATGGCGTTGCCGAGTACGAAGGCCGGCATGATGGTGGCGGCCAGGCTCGCGCGCCAGTTCTCGGTGAGCGGCACGTAGCCCGAGGCCGGCAGCCAGCCGAGTTCGATCGAGAACAGGAAGATCAGCATGATGCCGAGCCAGAAGTTCGGCGTCGAGATGCCCCACAGCGCGAAGAAATTGGCGCCGTAGTCCCAGGCCGTTCCCTTCTTCACGGCGGCGACGATCCCGGCGGGAATGCCGATCAGGAAGGCGATGATGATCGCCATCGAACCGAGCTGAAGCGTCACCGGCAGCTTTTGCGCGATCAGCTCGCGCACGGGCATCTTGTTGCGCAGGGACTCGCCGAAATCGCCTGATAACACGCCCTTGATCCAGTAGGCATACTGCACGGGCACCGGTTGATCGAGCCGATATTGGTGGCGGATCTGCTCGATCACGGCCGGATCGCGCTCTTCGCCCGCCATCACGAGGGCCGGATCGCCAGGCAGCAATTGCTGCAGCGAGAAGATCAGCACCGACACGAAGAACAGTGTCGGCACGATCTGCGCAAGCCGTCGGGCGAGGAAATTCAGCATCCCCGCGGCGTCACTTCAGCTTGAGGCCGACGACGCGCACGAGGCCGTCGGGCATCTGCTTGTAGCCCTCGAGCTTGGTCGTATGCGCGATGATGATGCGGCGGTGATAGAGATAAAGCAGCGGCTCCTCATCCTGGACCAGCTTCGCCAATACTTCATAGCTGGCCTTGCGCTTGGCAAAGTCGGTCACGAGCCGCGCGTCTTCCAGAGCCTTGTCGGCCTGCGCATTGTTCCAATCGCCGTAATTCTGAGGCGCGCCACTGTGCAGGAAGACGAAGGTGTTGCCATCAGGATCGACGCGGCCGCTCCAGGCGAGCATGAAGGCCTGGTAGTCGCCGGCCTCGGCCTGCTTGAGCCCGGTTGCAAATTCGGTAACGCGGATCTTCATGTCGAAGCCGGCCTCCGCCGCCATCGACTGGATGACCTGTGCCGGCGTCTCCGTTTCCGCGCCCTTGGAGACCAGGAAGTCGACGCTTACCGGCGGCGTCACGCCAGCTTCCTTCAGCAGCGCCTTCGCCTTCTCCAGATTGCGGGGGCGGACCGGCAAGCTCTTTTGATAGTAGGGATGATCAGGATTGACCCATTGATTGCCGACCTGGAACTCGCCGTTGAACACGACCTGGTTGATCGCCTCGCGGTCGATGGCAAGGTCGAGGGCCTGCCGCACCTTGGCTGATTGGCTCAGCGGTCCCTTGGCCTTGTCCCTGCCGATGTTGAGCGTGATGCCTTGGTAGCCGAGCTCGATCGCGGTGGCGACCTTCAGCCGTGAATCGGCGCGCACCTCCTTGAGATCGGTGGCGAGCACGCGCTCGATCAGATCGAGGCCGCCGGATTTCAGGTTCGCCAGCCGCACGGTGGCGTCGACGATGGGCTGGAACACGATGCGATCGATGAAGACGTTGTCCTTGTTCCAGTACTCCGGGAACTTCTCGAATACGATGCGGTCCTGCTGCACGCGCTCGACGAATTTGTAGGGGCCTGCGCAGACCGGGTGGAGACCGAACTTGTCGCCGGCCGCCTTCGCCGCTTTCGGCGACACCATCATGCCGGCGCGATCTGTGAGCTGGGCAAGCAGGGGCGAGAACGGTGATTTGAGCACCAGCTTGATGGTGAGGGGATCGACGACATCGATGTGGTCGACCGAGGCGAGCTCCGGCTTGCGGAACGAGCCGGGGAGGGTCAGATGGCGCTCAAGCGAGAATTTGGCGGCCTCCGCGTCGAATGGCTCGCGGTCGTGGAATTTCACGCCGGGCCTGAGCTTGATAACGAGGCCCTTGCCGTCATCGACCGTCTCACTCGACAGCGCGAGCTGCGGCACGATGTTGAGCTTCTCGTCGATGTCGAACAGCTTGTCACAGAACGCGGCGAACACGATGCGGCCGACATAGGTGCGCGCCATCGAGGGATCGAGGATATCGGGGTCCTCGGCAAGGCCGATACGCAACGTGGTCTGCGCCTGAGCGACCCCAAGCGACAGCAGGAATGCAGCCGCGGTTGCGGCCTGGCGAAACATCTTCATCGGACAGTCCCCATTGCTCCGGCTATGTCGTTGTAGCCCCTGCACTCTGTATACCAACCTCGGCCGGGCTCGCGCCTTCCGTCTTTCGGCTGAAGGCTGCGACTAATTTTGCCAGTTCCGGCGTGAACCCGCCCGCTCTGGGCAGGATGCTGTCGGCCGGGGGCAGCTCGCTGATGCGATGGCAGGCGGTGGCGTGGCCAGCCTCGTCTGCCTCCAACGCGGGCGCCTCGGAGCGGCAACGGTCGATCACGAAGGGGCAGCGGGTGTGGAAGCGACAGCCGGTCGGCGGATTGAGCGCGCTCGGGATCTCGCCTTGCAACACGACCCTCGTCCGCCTGGCGTGAGGCTGAGGCAGCGGGATCGCGGACAATAGCGCGCGGCTGTACGGATGGCGTGGCTCCGCGAACAGCGTATCCGCATCGGCTTCTTCGACGATCTGGCCGAGATTCATCACCGCGACGCGGTCGGCGATGTGCTTGACCACCGCAAGATCATGCGAAACGAAGATGTAGGCCAGGCCAAGCCGGTCCTGCAGCTCTCGCAGCAGGTTTAATATCTGCGAGCGGATCGAGACGTCGAGCGCCGAGACCGGCTCGTCGCAGACGATCAGCTTCGGCTCGACCGCAAGCGCGCGCGAGGGCGATGCGCTGGCGCTGCCCGCCGGAGAATTCGTGCGGATAGCGCCGCGCCAGCCGCGGCTCGAGCCCGACCAGCCGCAAGATTTCCGCGACGCGTTCGTACCGCTGTGCCGTCGGCACGAGATCGTGCAGCGCCAGCGGCTCGGTCAGGATCTGGGCGACCGTCATGCGCGGATTGAGCGAGGCGTAGGGGTCCTGAAAGATGATCTGCGCCTCGCGGCGGAATTTGCGGAGCGCATGCGGATTAAGCGAGAGCAGGTCGCGACCGCCGAAGCGCACTGTGCCCGCGTCCGGCTCGATCAGCCGCAGCACGAGGCGGCTGACGGTGGATTTGCCGCAACCGGATTCACCGACCAGGGCGAGGGTCTTGCCGGCTTCGAGCGTGAAGCTGACACCATCGACCGCTCTGACATGGGCCAGCGCCCGGCCGAACAGCGAGCGCCGGGCAACGAAATGCTTGATCAGGCCTTTGACCTCGAGGAGAGCGGTCATCGTCGGCGCGCCCCGCAAAATTCGGTCTCGTGTACCGGGCGCGGCGCAGCACGAAGTGGTGCGACGCTGAACCGGGACCCAGGTTGTTGCCGCATGGGCCCCGGTTCAGCGGTGCAGCACTGCGCTTTGCTTGCGCTGCGCTGCGCGCGGGGCAAGAGGTAAGAAGACAGCGCCATCACGACACCAGACGTTCGAGCGGCGCGCGGATGCAGCGCGAGAGGTGGCCGGGACTGATTTCCACCAGCGGCGGCGGCGCCTTGGTGCAGGCGTTCAGCACGAACGGGCAGCGCGCCGCAAAACGGCAGCCTTCGGGCGGCTGTGCCATGTTCGGCACCATGCCCTCGATCGTCGCAAGCTGTTCGGCGCGATGGTCCAGACGCGGGATCGAGCCGAGCAGGCCGACCGTGTAGGGGTGCTGCGGCGCGGAGAATAATTCGTCGACCGGCGCGCGCTCGACGATTTCGCCGGCATACATCACCGCGACGTCGTCACAGACTTCGGCGACGACGCCGAGATCGTGGGTGATCAGAATGATCGCGGCACCGCTCGCGGCCTTCAGCTCGCGCATCAGCTCCAGGATCTGGGCCTGCAGGGTAACATCAAGTGCGGTGGTCGGCTCGTCGGCGATCAACAGCTGTGGGTCGCAGGCGAGCGCCATTGCGATCATGACACGCTGGCGCATGCCGCCGGAGAGCTTGTGCGGATATTCGTCGATCCGACGCTCGGGTGAAGGGATGTGCACGTGGCGCAACAGCTCGATCGCGCGATCCCGTGCGCCGCGGCGCGAACCGCCGCGGTGGCGCAAGATGGTTTCGATGATCTGGTCGCCGATGGTGAAGCTCGGGTTGAGCGAGGTCATCGGCTCCTGGAAAATCATCGCGAGCCGGTTGCCGCGCAGGTCGCGCAGCGTCTGGTCGGAGGTCTTCAGCAGGTCGAAGCCGTCGAAGCGAATCGCGCCCGATATCTCCGTCGTCTGCTTCGGCAGCAGGCCCATGATCGCCAGCGACGTCACGCTCTTGCCGCAGCCGGATTTGCCGACGAGGCCGAGCGTTGCGCCATTGGCGACGCTGAGGTCGACGCTGTCGACCGCGTGGGTGACGCGGCCGTCGTCGCCGTGAAAGCGGATGCGCAGGTCCTTGATCTCGATGAGGAGGCTTGCGCTCATGCTTGTCTCGCGCGCGCCGCGGCGATGCTGGCGTCGATGACGCTGCGATCGGTGTCGCCGGCCGGGTTCTGCCGGGTCGGCATCGAGCCGCGGAAGTGGACCCAGAGCTCGTGACTGACCCGTTCGAGCCGCTCGAGTTCGCCAAGCGGGTCGGGATGGTCGTCGGCGCGAATGTCCAGCGCCGGCCATTCCTCCTCACTGTGAATCAGCAGCGCCGCAGACTGCTTGCCGCGCTTGTCGCCGCCGGCGGCTTCGCCTGCGCGCATCGCCGCGAGCAGTCGCCGCGGGAAGGGCAGGCTGTCATTGACGATGTAGGTCTTTGCCGTCTCGGCGAGCACGTCGGCGCCTGCGAGCACGTTGCCCGCGATCGAGAAGCCGCTGCCGGCGATGTGTCCGCACCAGTCGACGCAGTCGCGCCCGGTATGCGCGACGATCGCACCACTCGCGTCCATGATGTGGATCTGGCGGCTCTCGCGGCCGTCATCGGTCGTGAGCAGGGCGGCGAGCACGTCATGCGCGTTCAGGCCCTGGCGCAACAGCTTGACGCCGTCGATGCCGTAATAGGGATTGACGAAGGCTTGCGTCGCGATGGCGCCGAGGCCGGCTGCAATGTAGGGGACGCGTGCGCCGACCGCGAAGAAGCGAGTTGCGACGGCGATGCCGAATTGGCCGGTGGCAGGATCGCGCGCGATGATCGACCAAGTCATGTGCTGCCTTCAGCGTCCCGCGGCGTAGCCCTGCATGCCGCGCGGATTGGCGGCGGCGCGGCGACGCACACCGACGCGCGAGGCCGCGGTGAGGCGGCCCTCGGACCAGTCGGGGCCGACCTCGACGATATGCCCGCGCTCGCGCAGATTCTCGATCGTTGCCTTCGGTACCCGGTTTTCGACCACGAGCACGCCGGGGCGCGCGGTGCGCGGCCAGAACGAGATCGGGAAATGCTCGGAGTGCCAGGCCGGCGCGTCGATCGCCTCCTGGAGGTTGAGGTTGCAATGGACGTGGCGCAGGAAAAACTGCGTGATCCATTGGTCCTGCTGATCGCCGCCGGGCGAGCCCCAGGCGAGGTAAGGCTCGCCGTCGCGCAGCGCCATGGTTGGCGACAGCGTCGTGCGCGGCCGCTTGCCCGGAGCGAGCGCCGCCGGGTGATCTTCCTCGAGCCAGAACATCTGGGCGCGGCTGCCGAGGCAGAACCCGATCTCCGGGATCACCGGTGAAGATTGCAGCCAGCCACCCGATGGCGTCGAGGACACCATATTGCCGGCCTTGTCGATGATGTCGAAATGCACGGTGTCGCCGCGAACTTCGCCGAAGCGGCCGACCGTCGGCTCGCCGGCGCCGAGTGCGCCGACCGCCTCGCGCTGTCCTTCAGCGCGGCGCAGCTTGATCACGCCCCCGAAGCCTTCAACGGTGCCGGGTAGGAAGTCGAGCGACGCCTTGTCACTGATGAGCTTGCGGCGTTCGTCGTTGTAGGCGTCCGACAGCAGGGTCGCGATCGGGATTTCGCTGAACTTTGGATCGCCGTAGAACTTTTCGCGGTCGGCGAAGGCCAGCTTGGCGCATTCGATCTGGAGATGGATGAACTCCGATCCGGTCGGATCGAGCCCGTCGAGCGCAAAGCCCTTCAAGAGCGCGAGCTGTTGCAGGGTCACCGGGCCCTGGCTCCAGACGCCGGCCTTGCACACGGTGTAGCGGCCATAATCGTAGGTGAGGGGCGCCTCGATCGTCGGCTGCCAGCGTGCCATGTCGTCGGCGGAGAGCACGCCGCGATGCGGCGAGCCGCTGACGTCCATCACCTCTTGGGTCCGGCAGAATTTGTCGATGGCTTCCGCGACAAAACCCTGGGACCAGGCCTTTCTTGCGCGCTCGATCTCGGCGTCGCGGCCTCCGCCACCGCTTTCGGCCTCGCTGAGGATACGTGCATAGGTCGCCGCCAGCGTCTTGTTGGTGAAGAGCGTGCCAGGTTTCGGAACCTCGCCGTTCGGCAGGTAGACAGCGGCCGAGGTCGGCCAGTGCTTGCGGAACAACTGCTCGACCGTTTGGATCGTGGCGCAAGCGCGCTCGACCAGCGGATAGCCGTCGCGGGCATAGGCGATCGCGGGCTCCAGCACGTCGCGGACGCGCATCGTGCCGTAGTCGCGCAGCAGCATCATCCAGGATTCGAAGGTGCCGGGAACACAGGCCGCGAGCAGGCCGGTGCCGGGCACCATGTCGAGGCCCTCGTTCCTGTAATGCGCGATCGTGGCGCGCGCCGGGGCCGGACCCTGGCCGCAGATCACCTCGGTGCGGCCGCGATTCACGTCATGGACGATAACAGGCACGTCGCCGCCGGGGCCGTTCAGATGCGGCTCGACCACCTGGAGCGTGAAGGCGGTCGCGACACCGGCGTCGAAGGCATTGCCGCCCTTCTCCAGAATAGCCATACCGACGGCGGTCGCGATCCAGTGGGTGGTTGCGACGACACCGAACGTGCCCTCGATCTCGGGGCGCGTCGTGAAGGGATCGGGATTGACGTTGCTGGCCATGGGCTACCTCATTTGCGGCGGGCGCAATTGATCACAGGCAATGCCGCGCGGCCAATGCGGAGGCCGCATGGCACGCGCGCGTCACGCCGGGACCGGCGCGGTGTTCACCGCGTGGCAGGCGACACCGTCGATCAATTCCGGAGCTTGCTTGCGGCAGAGGTCGAACGCCAGCGGGCAGCGCGGATTGAAGGCACAGCCGGGCGGCGGATTGATCGGGTTCGGGATTTCGCCCTTCACCGGAATGCGCTGGCGACCGGACATCGCGAGATCAGGCACGGCGCCCAGCAGCATCTTGGTGTAAGGCATGCGTGGACGGGCAAACAGCTCACGCCCCTCCGCAATCTCGACGATCCGGCCGAGATACATCACGCCGACCCGGCTCGCCATGTGGCGGACCACGGCGAGGTTATGGCTGATGAACAAATAGGTCAGGCCGAACTTGTCCTGCAGGTCGCGCATCAGGTTCAGGATTTGCGCCTGCACGGAGACATCGAGCGCCGAGGTCGGCTCGTCGCAGACGATGAATTCGGCGTCGGATGCGAGCGCCCGCGCGATTGCGATACGCTGGCGCTGCCCGCCGGAGAACTCGTGCGGGAATTTCAGACGGTCGTCGGGGTGCAGGCCGACGAGGCTGAGCAACTCGCCGACGCGCGCCTGGATGTCGCGTTCGCCCTGGATCAGGTCGAAGGCGCGGATCGGCTCGGCAATGATGGCATCGACACGGAAGTGCGGGTTCAGGCTCGCATAAGGATCCTGAAAAATCATCTGGATGCGGCGGCGCAGCCTTCGGCGCGCCGACGCCTGCCGCGGATCGGTCATCGAGACGCCGTCGATCAGGACGTTCCCGGAGCTCGGCGGCAACAGGCCGACCACCATCCGCGCCACCGTGGTTTTGCCTGAGCCGGACTCACCGACCAGCGCAAAGGTCTCGCCCTTCTTGATGTCGAAGGTGACGTGATCGACAGCCTTGAGATATTCGAGATGTCCGCCTTCCAGCAAGCGGTTGAGCCAGGGCTTTGATACGTCGAACACGCGGCGGAGATTTGTGGCTTGGACGAAGGGCGCGCTCATGCCGCGGTCTCCGCCGGCACGCTGTCATAGAGATGGCAGGCAACCGATTGCGTGCCACGCGAAAGCGGCTCCGGCCGGTCGACGAGGCAGCGATCGAAGGCGGACGCGCACCGCGGGTTGAACGAGCAGCCGCGCGGGATCGCCGACAGGCGCGGCATGGAGCCCGGAATCTGCACCAGACGCTTGTCGTCGCCGGCAAGCGTCGGGATCGCGCCCATCAGGCCCCTGGCGTATGGGTGCAGCGGGTTCCTGACCACGTCCTGCACCGGGCCGATCTCGGCGACGCGGCCGGCATACATCACCGCGACGCGGTCGGAGGTCTCGGCGATCACGCCCATGTCATGGGTCACCAGCATCACGGCGGTGCCGTGATCGCGGCCGAGCCGCTTGATCAGGGAGATGATCTGCGCCTGCACCGAGACATCGAGGGCGGTGGTCGGCTCGTCCGCGATGATCAGCTCCGGCTCGGCGCAGATCGCCAGCGCAATCACCACGCGCTGGCGCATGCCGCCGGAGAATTCATGGGGGTAGCCATCGATGCGCTTTTCCGGCGCCGGAATGCCGACCTCGGCGAGGAGGTCGATCGCACGGCGGCGGGCAGCCCGTTCAGAAAGATTGAGGTGGGTCCGGATCGTCTCGACGATCTGGTCGCCGACCTTGTACAGCGGATTGAGGGACGTGAGCGGATCCTGGAAGATCATGCCGATGCGCTTTCCCCTGATACGGCGCATGTCCTCCGGCGGCAGATTGTCGATCCGCAGGCCCGCGAGATGGATCTCGCCACCGGCGATGCGGCCGGGCGGATCGATCAGGCCGATCACCGATAGCCCGGTGACGGATTTTCCGGCGCCGGATTCGCCGACCACGCCGAGCACTTCGCCCTTGGCGATGTCGAAGGAGACGCCGTCGATCGCGCGCAGCGTGCCGCGGCGGGAGGCGAACTCGACCTGAAGATTGCGGATGGAGAGAACGGGTTCGGTCATGAACGCTGCATACTCATCGGAGTTTCGGGTTGAGCGCGTCGCGCAGCCAGTCGCCGAGCAGGTTGATCGACAGGATCAGGGCCGCGAGTGCGATTCCGGGGAATGCGACGATCCACCATTCGCCTGCGAACAGATAGCCGTTGCCGATGCGGATCAACGTGCCGAGCGACGGCATGGTCTCGGGCATGCCCGAGCCGAGGAACGACAGTGTCGCCTCGGTGATGATGGCGAGCGCAAGGTTAATGGTGGCGATCACGAGAATCGGCCCCGTGGTGTTCGGCAGCACGTGGCGCAGCATGATCACGGGAGCAGGCAGGCCGATCAATTGCGCGGCTGCGACATAATCCTTGTTCTTCTCGACCAGCACCGAGCCGCGCACCGTGCGCGCGTACTGCACCCAAAAACTCAGCCCGATCGCGAAGACCAGGACCGCCAACATGCTCATCTCATCGAGCTTGTTGCCAAAGACCGATTTGGCGATGCCGTTGATCAGGAGCGCGATCAGGATGGCCGGAAAGGAAAGCTGCACGTCGGCGATGCGCATGATCAGCCCGTCGACGGCGCCGCCGAAATAGCCGGCCGTCAGCCCGAGCATGATGCCGAGCGCGCCGGATAATACCACGCCGAGTACGCCGACGAGTAGCGAGATGCGCAGGCCGTAGAGGATCGCGGACAGCACGTCGCGGCCCTGCTCGTCGGTGCCGAGCAGGAACGGGCTCTGGCCGTCGGCGGTCCAGAGCGGCGAGATGCGCGAATTCATCAGCTGGAGCTGCGCCGGGTCGAACGGATTCTGCACCGACAGCACTGAGGCAAAGATCGCGAGCATGAAAAACAGCAGGGTCACCGCGGCCGCGATCATGGTGATCTTGGAGCGCCGGAACGAAAAGAACAGGTCGCTGTCGAGCGCGCGCTTGAACCAGCCCGGTGCGGCGGCAGCGCGCTTCTCGGTGCTGTGTGGAACGACGGCCTCGCTCATGTCAGTGCGCCCGGCTGACCGTCGAGCGCAGCCGCGGATCGACGATGGTGTAGAGGATATCAACCACGAGATTGATGGTGACGAAGATCAGGGACACCATCATCAGATAGGCTGCCATGATCGGGATATCGACGTTCTGAACGGCCTGCACGAACAGGAGCCCCATGCCCGGCCACTGGAACACCGTCTCGGTGATGATTGCGAAGGCAATGACCGAGCCAAATTGCAGGCCCGCCACGGTGATCACAGGAACCAGCGTGTTGCGCAGCGCATGGCCGAAATGGATGGCCCGCGTGGTGAGCCCACGGGCGCGGGCGAAGCGGATGTAGTCGGTCCGCAGAACCTCGAGCATCTCCGCGCGGACGAGCCGCATGATCAGCGTCATCTGGAACAGACCGAGGGTGATCGAAGGCATGATCAGTGCTTTCAAGCCTGATAGCGTCAGGAGGCCCGTCGTCCACCAGCCGATATGCACGACATCGCCCCGCCCGAAGGAGGGCAGCCACCCAAGTGTCACCGAAAACAGGTAGATCATGAGAATGCCGATCAGGAAGGTCGGCAGCGAGATGCCGATCAGCGAGACGGCCTGGAATATATGCGCGAGCCAGCTGTCACGGCGAAGCGCCGAATAGACCCCCATCAGGATGCCGCTGATCATCGCAAAGATGGTGGCGCAGATCGCGAGCTCCAGCGTCGCGGGCATCCGCTCCATCAGCAGATTGGTGACCGGCAAGCGGAACTGGTAAGATACGCCGAACTTGAACTGCGCAGCGTTGCCGACGTACCGACCGAACTGCATGATCACGGGATCGTCGAGACCGAGGGATTTGCGGATCGCGGCGCGTTCGGCGCCCGACGTGTCCATCCCGACCATCTGGTTCACGGGATCGCCGGCAAAGCGGAACATCGAGAACGAGATGATCCCGACGGCGATCATGACACCGAGGGCCTGGATGGCCCGGCGCAGTGTGAAAGCGAGCATCTGTTCCTTTCACATCTCTTCAGCAGCACGCATCATTGCGTTAGCCCGAAACAGCAAGTCCCGGAAGCCAGGGCTTCCGGGACTTCACGACTTGTCGACACCTACTCGTCCTGCTTGGTCGCCCAGTAGAGCATGACCATGTTGTCCGCGCGCTGGGTCAGCTTCACTTTCTTCGACACGCCCCAGGCGAGCGCCTGCTGGTGAAGCGGGACGTAGGCCCAGTCCTTCATCGAGACCTCGAAGGCCTGCTTGATCAGGAGATCGCGCTTGCCTACGTCGGGCTCCACGAGGATCTTGTCGGCGAGTTCGTCGAACTGCTTGTTGCAGTAGCCGGCGAGATTGGCCTCGCCACGGTTCGGATCCTTGGGGTCGTCCCGGCAGCCCATGATGTCGTGCAGCACGTTGTGGGCGTCGAGCGTATCCGGAGTCCAGCCCAGCATGAACAGTGAAGTCTTGTAGCCGCCGGGCTTCAGCACCTTGGCGAAATACAGCGCCTTGGGTTGCGCCAGCAGCTCCACCTTGATGCCGATACGGGCGAGCATGCCGACGACGGCCTGACAGATCGCGGCGTCATTGACGTAGCGATCGTTCGGGCAGTCCATCGTCACTTCGAAACCGTCGGCATAGCCGGCGTCCGCCAGGAGCTTCTTGGCGGCGTCGGGATCGAACTTCGGCCGGGTGAAGTCCTTCGAGAGCGTAAAGATCTCCGGTGCGACCATCAATGCGGACGGCGTTGAGAGCCCGCGCATGACGCGATTCTTGATCAGGTCGACATCGATCGCCCGGTACACGGCTTCGCGGACGCGTACGTCCTTGAACGGGTTCTTGCCCTTGACGTTGGAGTACAACAGCTCATCGCGCTGCTGATCCATGCCGACGAAGATGGTGCGGAGTTCGGGTCCTGTCAGCACGGTGGCGTTGGGGCTGGCTTTGACGCGCTCGATGTCCTGGACCGGAACCGGTTCGATCACGTCGACCTCGCCCGAGAGCAGCGCCGCGACACGCGTGGCCGGGTTTGCGATCGGCGTGAAGATGATCTCCTTCAGATTATGCTCCGGCTTGCGCCACCAGTTCGGATTTGCCTTGAAGACGGTCTTCACGCCCGGCTGATGGCTCTCGATCGTGAAAGGGCCGGTGCCGTTTTCATGAAGCGAGGCATAGCTCGGGGTCGTCGCGGCTGCGGGCGTCGGTGCCACCGCATCGTTCGCCTCTGCCCATTTCTTGTCCATGATGTACCAGGTCGCCCACAGCGCCGTCAGGATTGGATTGGGCGAAGTCAGGACGAAATCGACGGTGTAATCGTCGATCTTGACCGCCTTGGCGTCGGCGGGAACGCGGCTCTGGAAATTCGAGCCCTTCGCCCGCACGCGCTCGGCCGAGAACACCACGTCGTCCGCGGTGAAGGGGTCGCCGTTGTGGAATTTCACGCCCTTGCGCAGATGAAAGCGCCAGCGTGTCGGCTCCGGGGTCTCCCAGCTTTCGGCCAGCGCCGGGACGATCTTCAGGTCCTTGCCGCGGGCGACCAGGCCCTCATAGACGTGGCCGAGATGCGCACTGGTGGTCGACTCATTCAGCGTGTAGGGGTCGAGCGACTTCAGCTCACCCTGGTTGGCGTAGCGCAGCGTCTGGCTCGACGCCGGCGCGACCGCCAACGCAAGCACACCGGCGAGCGTCGCCGCAAACAGACTTCGTCCGACTGACATTCTTGACCCTCTCCACTCGCCCGCGCCGTATTTTTGATTGTTCGGCGGGCTTGATCGATCCATGTTGCCCAGAGTTCTCGACCCGTGCAAGCGCCATTCCAGCAAGGAACGCGCCAAGTTGCACCGCTGTGCAGCAATGCTGACCAACAATTTAGGGGCGAGAGGCGCGTCGACGACATTGGACTTATGGACCACCGGGTCCGGAGAATGAGGCGGAAACGGCCTGCCGGCGCTCATTCGCGCCCACTATTTGATTGACCATATCCGCCGATTACGGAAGCCGGTGTCCGACCCCGACGTCTCAGGTCGCTTGCGTCGCACGCCATGTCGCGGCGATACTGTGTGACGCCGCTCGAATCTCATCCGGAGGGGATATGAAAGTTAACATCGAAATCGACTGTACCCCCCTCGAAGCCCGGCAGTTTTTCGGGTTGCCTGACGTGTCGCCGATGCAGACGGCAGTGATGGACAAGCTGCAGCAGCAGGTGCTGAGCAACATCGACAAGGTCTCGCCGGAATCGCTGATCCAGAGCTGGTTCACCTTCGATCCCAAGATCGCCGAACGGTTTCAGGACATGTTCGTCACCATGGCCGGTCTCGGCAGCCGCGCAGCGGCGACAAGAAGAAATAGTGCCGACCGCGCGACGGGGCGCCAGCCTCGCCGGCGATCTTCCAGGGCCGGCGAAGTCGATCTATTCGCGCCATTCGCGCAAAGACGGTGTCGTGAATCGGCGGACTTGCGGGCTAGTCGCCACCCGCCGGGCCGAGAATGTCGAGGTGCATTTCGCAAGCCATATCGGCTCGGGGAAATCCGGCTGCGTTGTAGGTCGTGGCGGATCGCCTGGCGCAACCGGAGGGGAGTTCTGGCCATTTGACCGGGCTGGTCCGTTTGCCATTGCATATGCCCCGCCGCAGCGGGCAGTATCGGCCTGACGAGAAGCGCCAGCAAAGGCGCCCGTCGAATCTGAGCGGAGGGAACCATGGCTGACGGTAAGAAGCTGTCATCGCTGGACGCGTCGTTTCTCTATCTGGAAACGCCGGAAATGCCAATGCATGTCGGCAGCATGGCGATCTTTCGTCTGCCTGACGATTACAAAGGCGACTTCTTCGAAGATTTCAAGGCGATGATCGTCTCGCGGTTGCACATCGCGCCGATCCTGAAAGCGCGCCTGGAGAAGGCACCGCTCGACATCGATCATCCGACCTGGGTCGAGGACGACCAATTCGACATCGACCGTCACATCTTCCGTGCCAGCCTGCCAGCGCCGCGCGATCGCGCCACGCTCGAGCGCATCGTCGGCTGGATGCATGCCAAGCTCCTGAACCGTGCTCGCCCGCTCTGGGAGTTCTACGTGTTCGAAGGCATGAAGGACAACGAGGTCGGGCTCTATTCCAAGATGCACCACGCCGCCATCGACGGCGGTGCCGGTGCGGCCCTGACCAACATGATCTACGACATCTCGCCGATCCCGCGAAAGGTCGAGCCGCCGACGGGCGGATCGAAGCCCGGACAGGAGCCGCGCGATATCGCGGCGAACCTGCTCGATTCCTATCAGCAGCTCTTCAGTCAGCCGCTCGATGCCTCGGCGGCCGCGAAGAACCTCCAATTGCCGCGCACCGGCAAGAGCGACATCGGCTCGATCCTGTTCGACAATGCGATGTACCAGATCGAGAGCGCGGTACGCTTTGCCGGTAACATCCCGACCATGGTCAAGAGTGTTTCCGACGTGCTCGGCAAGATTTCCGATCCGAAGTCGCGCGAGAGCCTCGCCAGCATGGTGTCGCCGCCGACCATGCTCAACAAGTCGATCTCCTCCGAGCGCAGCTTTGCCGGCGTGTCGATCTCGTTGTCGCGATCCAAGGCGCTGGCCAAGCAGGCCGGCGGCAAGCTCAACGACGTGGTGCTGGCGCTCGCCTCCGGCGTGGTCCGGCGCTACCTCCTGCAATACGGCACGCTGCCGGCGAAATCGCTGACCGCCGCCGTGCCGATCTCGCTGCGCGAGGAGGGCAACACCGAGGCCAACAACCAGGTGTTCGGCATGATCTGCTCGATCGCAACCAACATCGAGGATCCCAAGGCGCGGTTGGAAGCCATCATCGCGCAGTCGACCAAATCCAAGGAGATGTCGCACCCGTTGCGGGCCTTGATGCCGCAGGTCTCCAACATCTCGATGCTGGGCGCTCCAATCATCGTCCAGATCATGGCGCTGCTCTACAGCCGCTCCGACCTGTCGGACGTGTTGCCGCCGGCGGTGAACATTACCGTCTCCAACGTGCCGGGCCCGCGGCAGACGCTCTATGCCGCAGGTGCCGAACTGCTGCACATCTTTCCGGTATCGATCTCGACACATGGGCAGGCGCTGAACATCACCGTGCAGAGCTACCGCGACCAGCTCGATTTCGGCTTCATCGTCGGCGCCAACATCATTCCGCACGTGCAGGTGATGTGCGACATGCTGCCTGAGGAGTTTGCCGCGCTGGAGGCGGCCTTCGCGCCGCCGGCGGCGGACGTCAAGCGCGCCGCAGAGTAGGAATATTGCCATGATCGAAATGCCGCCGCTCAAGTTCGTGCAGACGAACGGAATCCGCATGGGGTATTACGAGGCTGGTCCGGTCTCCGACATGCCGCCGATGGTGCTGTGCCATGGCTGGCCGGAGCTTGCCTTCTCATGGCGTCACCAGATCAAGGCACTGAGCGAGGCCGGCATCCGCGTGATCGCGCCGGACCAGCGCGGCTATGGCGCGACCGAGCGGCCGGAGCCGGTCGAGGACTACGACATCGAGCACCTGACCGGCGACCTCGTCGGACTGCTCGATCATCTGGAGATCGACAAGGCGATTTTCGTCGGCCACGACTGGGGCGGCTTCATCGTCTGGCAGATGCCGCTGCGGTACATCGACCGGGTTGCCGGCGTTGTCGGCATCAATACGCCCCATACCAATCGTGCCTGGGCCGATCCGATCGAGCTGCTGCGCGCTCGCTTCGGCGACAAGATGTACATCGTGCAGTTCCAGGAGCCGGGGCGCGAGCCCGACAGGATATTTGGCAGCCGGGTGGAGCAAACTTTCGATGCGTTCATGCGCAAGCCGGCGTCGCGGCCGCCCGATGCGCCGGCGGAGGAAGTGATTGCCGGCGTGGGCGCTTCGCCGCGGGTCAATCTGGCGTTTCCGCAGATGATTGCGGCGTACGACGCGAAGCACGATCCGCGCGCGCCGATTCTGTCGCCGGAAGAGAAAAAGGTGTTCGTCGACAATTTCACCAGAACGGGCTTCACCGGCGGCATCAACTGGTACCGCAACATGTCGCGCAACTGGATGCGTGCCGAAGGGCTCGATCATACGGTGCGCGTGCCATCGCTGATGATCATGGCCGAGAACGATGCGGTGTTGCCGCCATCTTCCGCCGACGGCATGGACAAGCTGATTCCCGATCTGGAAAAATATCTTGTCCGCGATAGCGGACATTGGACGCAGCAGGAGAAGCCGGAAGAGGTCAGCGCCAAGCTGATCGAATGGCGTAGAAGGCGGTTTGGCTAGCTCGTCATTGCGAGCAGGGGGAAGCGTAGCAATGTCATCGAAGAACCGTCTGGACCCGATTCCCCAGCCGCCGACCAAGCCGGTGGTCGGCAACATGCTGTCGCTGGATTCGGCAGCACCCGTGCAGAACCTGACGCGGCTTGCCAAGGAGCTCGGCCCGATCTTCTGGCTCGACATGATGGGATCGCCGATCGTCGTCGTCTCCGGACACGATCTCGTCAACGAGCTCTCCGACGAGAAACGCTTCGACAAGGCCGTGCGCGGCGCGCTGCGGCGCGTGCGCGCAGTCGGCGGCGACGGCCTGTTCACGGCGGATACCAAGGAGCCGAACTGGAGCAAGGCGCACAACATCTTGCTGCAGCCGTTCGGCAGCCGCGCCATGCAGTCCTATCACCCGAGCATGGTCGATATCGCCGCGCAGCTCGTCCACAAATGGGAGCGCCTGAACGCCGACGACGAAATCGACGTCGTCCACGACATGACGGCGCTGACGCTCGACACGATCGGCCTGTGCGGTTTCGAGTACCGGTTCAATTCATTTTACCGGCGCGACTATCATCCTTTCGTCGAGTCGCTGGTGCGTTCGCTCGAAACCATCATGATGACGCGCGGGCTGCCGTTCGAGCAGCTCTGGATGCAGAAGCGGCGGAAGACGTTGAGCGAAGACGTCGATTTCATGAACAAGATGGTCGACGAAATTATCGCCGAGCGCCGCAAGAGCGCAGCGGGCCTTGACGACAAGAAGGACATGCTGGCCGCGATGATGACCGGCGTCGATCGCTCGACCGGCGAGCAGCTCGACGACGTCAACATCCGCTACCAGATCAACACGTTTTTGATCGCGGGGCACGAGACCACCAGTGGCCTGCTGTCCTGCACGCTTTATGCGCTGCTGAAGCATCCGGACATTCTCAAGAGGGCCTATGACGAGGTCGACCGCGTCTTCGGCTCCGACGTCGATGCCAAACCGACCTATCAACAGGTCACGCAGCTCACCTACATCACGCAGATCCTGAAAGAGGCGTTGCGGCTGTGGCCGCCGGCGCCGGCCTACGGCATCTCGCCTCTGAACGACGAGACCATCGGCGGCGGCAAATACAAGCTCAGGAAGGGTACATTCACCACGATCCTGGTGACGGCGCTGCATCGCGACCCCAGCGTCTGGGGGCCCACCCCGGATGCCTTCGACCCCGAGAATTTCAGCCGCGAGGCGGAGGCCAAGCGGCCGGTCAATGCCTGGAAGCCGTTCGGCAACGGCCAGCGCGCCTGCATCGGCCGCGGCTTCGCCATGCACGAGGCCGCGCTCGCGCTCGGCATGATCCTCCAGCGCTTCAGGCTGATCGACCATCAGCGTTATCAGATGCACCTGAAGGAAACGCTGACGATGAAGCCGGAAGGCTTCAAGATCATGGTGCACCCACGCGCCGATCGTGAGCGCGGTGCTTATGGCGGGCCTGCCGCGGCGGCGGTGTCGGCGCCGAGGGCGCCGCGTCAGCCGGCCACGCGTCCCGGCCACAACACGCCGATGCTGGTGCTCTACGGCTCCAACCTCGGCACGGCCGAGGAGCTCGCGACGCGCATGGCCGATCTCGCCGAGATCAACGGCTTTGCGGTGAAGCTCGGGCCGCTCGATGACCACGTCGGCAGGCTGCCGCAGGAGGGCGGCGTGCTGATTATCTGCGCCTCCTACAATGGCGCGCCGCCTGACAATGCGACACAGTTCGTCAAATGGCTCGGCGACGACCTGCGAAAAGACGCCTTCGCCAATGTGCGCTACGCCGTGTTCGGTTGCGGCAACAGCGACTGGGCGGCGACCTATCAATCGGTGCCGCGCTTCATCGACGAACAATTGTCGAAGCATGGCGCACGCGCAATCTATCCGCGCGGCGAGGGCGATGCGCGCAGCGATCTCGACGGCCAGTTCCAGAAGTGGTTCCCGGCCGCTGCCCAGGTTGCAACCAGGGAATTCGGCATCGACTGGAATTTCACCCGCACCGCGGAGGACGATCCGCTCTACGCGATCGAGCCGGTGGCAGTGACCGCCGTCAACACCATCGTGGCCCAGGGCGGCGCGGTGGCGATGAAGGTGCTGGTTAATGACGAATTGCAGAACAACTCCGGTGCCAATCCGTCGGAGCGCTCGACACGTCACATCGAGGTGCAGCTTCCGTCCAATGTCATCTACCGGGTCGGCGACCATCTGAGCGTGCTTCCACGCAACGATCCAACGCTGGTGGATTCGGTGGCCCGCCGGTTCGGTTTCCTGCCGGCTGACCAGATCAGGCTTCAGGTCGCCGAGGGTCGTCGCGCGCAGTTGCCGGTCGGCGATGCCGTGTCGGTCGGCCGCCTGCTCAGCGAGTTCGTCGAGTTGCAGCAGGTGGCGACGCGGAAGCAGATCCAGGTCATGGCTGAGCACACCCGTTGCCCCGTCACCAGGCCGAAATTGCTGGCCCTGGTCGGCGAGGAGGCCGAGCCGCTCGAACGTTACGGCACCGACATTTTGTCCAGGCGCAAATCCGTGTTCGACCTGTTGCTCGAACATCCCGCCTGCGAACTGCCGTTCCACGTCTACCTGGAAATGCTCTCGCTGCTGGCGCCGCGCTATTACTCGATCTCGTCCTCGCCGTCGGTCGATCCAACGCGCTGTAGCGTCACGGCCGGAGTGGTCGAAGGGCCGGCCGCCTCCGGCCGCGGCACCTACAAAGGCATATGCTCGAACTATCTCGCCAACCGGCGTCCAGGCGATACGGTCTACGCCACGGTGCGCGAAACCAAGGCCGGCTTCCGGCTCCCGGATGATCCATCCGTGCCGATCATCATGATCGGTCCGGGTACGGGATTGGCTCCGTTCCGCGGCTTCCTCCAGGAGCGCGCCGCGCGCAAGGCGAAAGGTGCCACGCTTGGGCCGGCGATGCTGTTCTTCGGCTGCCGCCATCCCGACCAGGATTTTCTCTATGCGGATGAACTGAAGATGCTGGCGGCCAACGGCATCGCCGAATTGTTCACCGCGTTCTCGCGCGCGGACGGACCGAAGACATATGTCCAGCACATGCTTGCCGCGCAGAAGGGCAGGGTCTGGCCCCTGATCGAGCAGGGCGCGATCATCTATGTCTGCGGCGATGGCAGCAAGATGGAGCCCGACGTGAAGGCGGCGCTGGTCGCGATCCATCGCGAGAAGAGCGGCAGCGATGCGGCCATGGGCGCGCGCTGGATCGAGGAAATGGGCGCGAAGAACCGCTATGTGCTGGACGTCTGGGCGCGAGGGTGATTGTCCGTCCGATCGTGCTAAAGCTCTCGCATGATTCCCTGGGAAAAAATCGACACCGCCAAAATCCCCGGCTCCGACGAGGAACTCCGCCTAATGCGGCGCGGCAAGGAGTTTTCGATCAAGCTCGGCACCAACGAGCTGATGAACAACCGCCTGTCGGGCTCGAAGCCGCACTCGCGACGCTCGCAGCGAAGCGAATCGAGATGGTCGCAAAGCCCGTCGTCCTCATCGGTGGCCTCGGCATGGGGTTTACGCTGCGCGCGGCGCTCGCCGTGCTCGGAGCTAAGGCGAAGATCGTGGTCTCCGAACTGGTGCCTGCGGTCGTCGCCTGGGCGCGAGGCCCGATGTCAGAAGTCTTCGGCGACAGTCTCGATGATGCCAGGGTGAGCATACGCGAGACTGACGTCGGCGAGATCATCCGGGCGAAGAGCTCGGCTTTCGACGCCATTCTTCTTGATGTCGACAACGGGCCGGAGGGGCTGACAAGAAAGGGCAACGACGCGCTCTACGGCGCAAGCGGGCTGAAGGCGGCGAAGACGGCGTTGCGGCCGGGCGGCGTGCTCGCTGTCTGGTCGTCGGGACCCAATGCCGCATTCACCAAGCGTCTCGGCAGCGCCGGTTTCGACGTCAATGAGGTGAATGTGCGCGCCACCGGCCGGGGCGGCGGCGCGCGCCACGTGATCTGGATCGCGAAGAAGAGCTAGAATATCATGTTGTTGTTAGCCGGATTGTCCGGGATCGGCTGCACCACGTCCCAATGCTCGACGATCTTGCCGTCCTCCAGCTTGAAGATGTCCACGATCGCGTTGCCTTTGGTACCGGGTTCGCGAAACCGCGTGAACGTGGAGAATGACGTGTCGCCGCGCACGAACAAGCGCTCGGTCTCGCTGTGGACCGAGGGCGTCGGTCTACGCCGCCTGCGCTGCTGCGCCATGGGCGTGCTTGTCGATGGCGTCGATGATCTCCGGCCAGAACTTCATCGGAAGCGCGTGTCCCATGCCCTCGATCATCAGCAGCTTTGCACCCGGAATTGACGCTGCCGTGTCCTTGCCGCCCTCGGGACGGACCAGCGGATCGATCGTGCCGTGAATTACGAGCGTCGGCGTCTTGACGCCATGCAGCCGCTCCTTGCGGCTGCCGGAGGCAAGCACGGCGCGGAGCTGCCGGCCGACGCCGGCCGGATTGAGCCCGCGGGCGAAGACGCGTTCGGCGCGGCCAGGGTCGAGCGCTTCGTCCTCCGGAAAGGAACCGGCGCGCAACACCTTCCAGGTCTGGCCGAAGCGGGTGATGAACTCTTCCTTGCTGCGCGGCGGCGGCGCCATCAGCATGGCAGCGGCCTCCCGCGTCGGCGGCGGCACGCGCGGATTGCCTGTCGTCGACATGATGGAGGTCAGTGAGCGCACGCGTTGCGGAAACGACAGCGTCACCTCCTGCGCGATCATGCCGCCCATGGACGCCCCGACCAGATGCGCCGACTTGATGCCGAGCGCGTCCATCAGGCCGACCGTGTCTTTGGCCATGTCGATCAGCTTGTAGGTTGCGGCCACGGGAATCCGGAGGAAGCGAAGCTTGAGCAGTTCGAGCGGCGTCAGCCGCTTGCCGCCGGCGAGATGGCTCGACTTGCCGATGTCGCGGTTGTCGAACCGGATCACGCGAAAGCCGCGCGCGGCGAGCTGCTCGCAGAATGCATCATCCCAATGGATCATCTGCGCCCCGAGCCCCATGATCAGCAGCAGCGGCTCGGCAGTCTCGTTGCCGAAAATCTCGTAGCAGATGTCGATGCCGTTGGCGTGGAGGGTCTGGGGCGGCTCATGGGCGTTCACAGGCGTTTTCCCTTGGCGTTTGATCGATGCTGTATCGCACGGTTTGCCGCGGCAAAGAAGCCGTGTGCGCGGCACCCGCCGCTTGCCGGTTGACCGGCCCGCCGCAACGGTGTGGTATGGCGGGAAAAGAAGGGCACAAGCCCTCCACATTGGGAGGACGCTGATGACCGACAAGATCACCGATCCAGTCGCCTTGTGGCAGAAGATGGTCGGGGACATGGAGAAGGGGTTCAATTCATTCGCCACCAAGGCAATGGAGACGCCTGAATTCTCGCAAGCCATGAATCGCGCGGGCGGCGCTGCTGCGGGTGCTCAGAAGCAGTTCGGTGATCTCATGGAGAAGTACCTGCTCTCAATGAATCTGCCGAGCCGTGAGCAGATGACCGGCATCGCCGAACGGCTGCAAGCGATCGAAGGCCAGCTTGGCGAGATCAGGTCGATGCTGAGCCAGATGTCGGCCAATTCGGGCGATGCGCAGATCGGCGTCGCGCCGCGGCCGCCACGCACCAAACGTCCGCCCTCTGAAGGCGGAGAGCAAAAATGAACGCGCCGACGGGACTTGATTTCGCAGCAATCCCGGAGCGCATCCAGTCCGAAGTGCAGCGCGCGATCCAGCGCAGCATCAAGGGCGTCGAATATTTCTCGACCTCCGGCCCCACGCTCGGATCGACGCCGAAGGACGTGCTGCATTCGCGCGGTACGATGAGCCTCTATCACTACCGGCCGATGTCGGACGAGATCTACCGCGTGCCGGTGCTTGTCGTCATGGCGACGACCAATCGCGGCTACATCCTCGATCTCGTGCCGGGCCAGAGCTTTATCGAGTTCCTGCTCAGGCGCGGCTACGATGTCTACATGCTCGACTGGAGCGCGCCGCGGCCGGAGGAGAAGCGCCTGAGAATGGAGGACTATGTCCTCGATTTCATCCCCGATTGCGTGCGTCGGGTGCAGGCGGATTCCGGCGAGCAGGAGGTCTCCGTCATTGGCTATTGCTTCGGCGGCGTGCTGTCGCTGCTGTACGGCGCGATCTTTCCGGACGGGCCGATGAAAAATTTGATCTGCTTCACCACGCCGATCGATTTCCGCGAGATGAAGCTGTTCTCGAATTTCTCCGATCGCCGCTATTTTGACGTCGACCGTCTCGTCGACAGTGTCGGCAACGTGCCGCCTGAGATGATCCTTTCGTCGTTCGAGATGCTGCGGCCGGCCTCGCGGACTGTGAGCCAGATCCAGCTCTGGGAAAACATCTGGAACGACGAGTTCGTGAAGTCGTACCGGATGTTCGACCGCTGGGCGACGGACACGCTGCCGCTGGCGGGCGAATATTTCCGCACCATCACCAAGGACCTGATGTGGGACAACAAGCTGTTCAACGACACGATGTCGGTCGGCGGCCGCACAGCGAAGCTCGAGAACATCAAGGTGCCGATCCTGCACGCGGTTGCCGAGCACGATCACATCGTGCCGTATGAGGCCGCAAAACATCTGATCGCCAAGATCGGATCTGACGACAAGGAAGAGGTGATGCTGAAGGGTGGTCACGTCTCTCTCGTCGCCGGTGCCAATGCGGTGAAGCGGCTTTGGCCGAAGCTGGATTCCTGGCTGGGAAAGAGATCGACATGAGTGAGCAGCGTGCCTATCCGCGTCACGTCAAGACGGACGCGGGCGATATCGAGATCCGCCTGATGTCGCCTGCGGACGAAGCCGCTGTGCTCGCTTTCGGCAAGGACTTGCCGACGCATGACTTGCTGTTTCTGCCGCGCAACATCAGCGAACCGAAGGTGCTGTCCGCCTGGGTCAAGGAGATCGAGCGTGGTGCGATTCAGAGCCTTCTCGCGGTGAGGGACGGCAAGGTCGTGGGTTGCGGCACGCTGGTGCGCGATCCGCATTCCTGGTCGCCCCATGTCGGCGAGATCCGCATGGTGGTTTCGCCCGATGTGCGCGGGAAGGGGTGGGAAAGGCCCTGTCGCAGGAGACCTTTACGCTCGCGCTAGGGGCGGGGCTGGAAAAGCTCTCGGTCCAGATGACGGTCGACCAGCAGGCGGCGATCGCGCTGTTCGAGAGCCTGGGCTTCAAGGCCGAGGCTCTGCTGCGGGACCATGTCCGGGACGTCGCCGGCAGGACCCACGACATTGTGGTGCTCGGGCACAACATCGCGCAGGTCCAAGCCCAGATGGAGGCCTACGGCGTGCCAGGTGCTGTCCAGCACTAGGCGCCACGAGCAGCCCCAGCAGCCCTCCGGGAACCCATCTGGCTAGAGAGGCACCAAATCGCCTCCCATTAGGCTATTCACGGGTTCGTGATACTGCAATGCAATATGATGTTGCATCGCACAATCAACTGTGCCATATAAGCCGTGCCCCGGGCCCCAACCGGACGGGGTGAGCCCATAGCTCAAGCAATGAGGATGGAGAGACCCCAATGACCATGGAAACCAACACCGCTTTCGAAGGCTTCAAGGACGCGTTCAAGAACATCCAGAACCTGGAAGTTCCCGAGGCCGCCCGCGAGTTCGTCAAGAAGACCGCCAACACCGCCAAGGACCGTGCTGCCGAGGCCTTCGCTGGCTCCGAGCGCGTGACCGCCGCCGTCGAGAACGCGGTGACCGAGTCCGTTGCCGAGGCCGGCAAGATCAGCCGCAACATCCAGCAGGCGATCTACGAGGACGCCGAGGCGTTCTTCTCGGGGATCGACAAGCTCGCGTCCGCCAAATCGTTCAGCGAAGCCGTCGAGATCCAGTCGAGCCTGCTCCGCGCTCGCGGCGAAGCCTTCGTCTCGCGCGCCAAGGCGACCACCGACTATCTCGGCAAGCTCGCCGCCAACGGTGCGAAGTCCGCTCAGGACAACTTTGCCAAGGTCTACACCAAGACCGCCTGATACGCGCCTGAGACGAGAAACTGAATTTGAGGCCCGCTTCGGCGGGCCTTTGTTTTTTGCGCTGCCGTCATTGCTTCGCTTCGCTCGCGATCACGGGTAGGGTGATGCAGTGATGACTCCACCCGCCACCTTTTCCTTCGACACTCCCGGCGACGCCGAACGCGCGTCCGAACTGCGCCGCGTCAAGGCGCTGGCGACGCTGGTGCTGGCGGCGACGCTCGCGCTCTTTGTCATCGCGAAGTGGCTGTTGCCCGTGCACCCCGTGTTCGGCTTCATCGCCGCCTTTGCAGAGGCCGCCACTATCGGCGGGCTCGCCGATTGGTATGCCGTGGTCGCGCTGTTCAAGCGGCCGCTCGGACTGCCGATTCCCCACACTGCGATCATCCAGAGCAACCAGGCCCGCATCGCCGACAAGCTCGGCGAATTCATCCAGGTGCACTTCCTCTCGGCAGGTCCCGTCGAGGCCAAGCTGAATGAAATCGATTTCGGCTCCTTCGTCGCCGACTGGCTGCGCGACCGCAAGCGCAGCGATGACCTTGCGCGCTTCGCGCTGCGTTTGCTGCCGGAGGCGGTTTCGGCCACGGAAAGCTCGGGCCTGATGACCTTCGTCATGCGCCGCATGTCCTCGCAGCTCCAGGCGATTGATCTTGCACCGCTCGCCGCCGGCACGCTGCGCGGCTTCGTGGCGGAGGGACGGCACCAGATCCTGTTCGACGATCTCCTGCGTGTGATGCACGAGACGTTGAACCAGAAAGAGACGATGGCGATGATCCGCGAGAAGGTGCGCGCGGAGTTGCCGACCCTGCTCAGGCTCTATCGCGCCGACAAGTTTCTGGTGAACAAGATCGTGTCGTCGGCGACCGCCTTCTTCAACGAGGTGCGCAGCGATCCCAAGCATCCGTTCCGAGGCGAGTTCGACCGCATGGTGCTGAGCTTCGTCGACCGGCTCGGCACCGATCCGGCCTATATCGACCGTATCGACGGGTTGAAGCGCGATCTGTTGGCGCGGCCCGAGCTTGCCGATCTCGCCCGCACCGTCTGGGCCAACACGCGCTCCTTCATCGAGCGCAGTGCGTCCGGCGAAACGCAGGTGCTTCAGCATCATCTCGCCGGAATGTTCGTTTCGGCGGGCGATGCGCTCGCCGGCGATGCCGAGTTGCGAGGCGAGATCAACAAAGGTCTGGTGACGGTGCTTCGCAGCTTCGTCGCCGATCAGAAGAGCGGCGTCTCGACCTTCATCTCCGACCAGGTCAAGGCGTGGGACATGGCGCAGCTGATTTCGCTGATCGAAATCAATATCGGGCGCGACCTGCAATACATTCGCTTCAACGGCTCGCTGATCGGCGGACTCGCCGGTCTCGCGCTCTTCTCCGTAGAATTCCTGCTCCGATTGTTGTGACTTTTGCGTCACGCCGATTAGCATTAACGTACAAGCCTATTGTGGCGCAGTGCTGCACCGGCTTGAATGTCGGGAACGGCCGCCTAGCTGATTCATGTTGCGCTGCGGAACATTTGAGAAGCCGGCGTATTGGAATTCATGCCCATTGCCGGTCTCGCAGCCGGCGCCTCCCGGGGAAACATTGATGTCCGCTACTGCCCAGACGCTGCGTCCGCCGTCCCGTACCCTGATGTTTCTGGAAGGGCGCGCGATCCACGAGTTCGGCGCATTCCTTGGCGCGCTGCCGCTGCTGAGCCTCGCGCCGCGCGGTGATGGGCATCCGGTGCTGGTGTTCCCGGGCCTCGTGGCCTCCGACGCGTCGACGCGGGCGCTGCGCACGTTTCTGATCAGCAAGGGCTACGCCGTGAGCGGCTGGCGCCAGGGTCGCAACTACGGCCTGCGCGAGGGCGTACAGCATGCGATGGTCGATCTGGTCCATGAGCTCAGCGACACCCATGGCCGCAAGATCAGCCTGGTCGGCTGGAGCCTTGGCGGCCTCTATGCGCGCCAGCTTGCCAAGATGATGCCCGAGCGCGTGCGCCAGGTCATCACGCTCGGCAGCCCCTTTGCCGGCGATCCCCGCTCGACCAATGCCTGGCGCGTCTATGAATGGGCGAGCGGCCGGAAGTCCGACGAGGTCGATCCCGAGTTCGGTGGCGAACTCGCCGTCCCGCCGCCGGTGCCGACCACCGCGATCTTCAGCCGTACCGACGGCGTCTGCGCCTGGCAGGGCTGCATGGAAAAGGCGGGCGCGCAGACCGAGAGCATCGAGGTCGAGAGCAGCCATTGCGGCATGGGCCATCATCCGGCCGTCGTCTACGCGGTGGCCGACCGCCTCGCGCAGAAAGAAGCCCAGTGGCGGCCTTTTGATCGCAGCGGCTGGCGCAGCCTGGTGTATCCCGACCCGCATCGGTGATCTTTCGCCTCTCCCCGCGTGCGGGGAGATGCCGGATTGCATCGGAGATGCAATCCGGGGGGAGTCTCAGCGAGTCCAACTCTACCGGCCCCGCGGAAACTCCCCTCATCCCGACCTTCCCCGCAAGCGCGGAGAAGGAGACGAGGCAGCGGAGCGCGTAGCGATTGCCCTATTCGCTTCATTCGCGCTATGCCTCGCGCATGGCGCATCCGCTCTCCCGCATCATCGACCAGCTCAAGCGCGAGCCGTCGCGCACCGGCTCCATCGTCATCACCATGTTCGGCGACGCCATCGTGCCGCGCGGCGGCTCGGTCTGGCTCGGCACGCTGCTGAAATTCTTCCACAGCCTTGATATCGACAGCGGTGTCGTTCGTACTGCGATGTCACGGCTCGCCGCCGATGACTGGCTGACGCGCGAAAAGGTCGGCCGCAACAGCTTTTATCGCCTTGCCGACAAGGGGCGGGAAACGTTCGAGGCCGCGACGCGCCACATCTACGACCCGCCGCCGCCGGACTGGACCGGCCGCTTCGAACTGCTGCTGATCGGCAATGGCGAGGACCGCGACGCCTCGCGCGAAGCCCTGCGCAATGCCGGCTTCGGCAGCCCGCTGCCGGGCGTCTGGGTCGCTCCGTCAGGTGTTCCGGTGCCGGAGGAAGCTGCAGGTGCCATCCGACTCGAGGTTTCGTCCGAGGATGACAGCGGGCGTCGCCTGCTCAGCGCGAGCTGGCCGCTGGGGCGCACCGCGGACGCCTATCTGAAGTTCATGAAGACGTTCGAGCCGCTTCGCGGCGCGCTCGCACGTGGCACGTATCTGTCCGAGGCCGACGCCTTCACCGCACGCATCCTGCTGATCCACCACTACCGCCGCGTCGTGCTGCGCGATCCGCTGCTGCCCGAGAGTCTGCTGCCGGCGGATTGGCCGGGCAGGGCTGCCCGCAAACTCTGCGGTGAGATCTATCGCGCGCTGCTTGCGCCGTCCGAACAATGGCTTGACAGCCATGGAACCAACGAGAAGGGGCGCTCCCGCCGGCGAGAAAGCTGCTGGAACGGCGGTTCGAGGCTTGACTTACATGTTACAAAAATATCTTGCATGAAGTGATTTTTGTTATATATTTCCTCCCAATCGAACGGGAGGATGCGCATGTATACCCAGGCGCTCAACGCAGCCGAGACCGATGATCGCGGTCTTGAGGACGCGGCCAAGGCCGCGCAGTTTCAGGCCCGTATCGATGCCGAAGAGCGCATCGAGCCGAACGACTGGATGCCGGCGGCCTATCGCAAGACGCTCACCCGCCAAATCTCCCAGCACGCCCATTCCGAAATCATCGGCATGCTGCCTGAAGGCAACTGGATCGCGCGCGCGCCGACCTTGCGGCGCAAGGCGGCGTTGCTTGCGAAGGTGCAGGACGAATGCGGCCACGGGCTCTATCTCTATGCCGCCGCCGAGACGCTCGGCACCTCGCGCGAAGAGCTGGTCGACGCGATGCTCTCAGGCAAGGCCAAATATTCCTCGATCTTCAACTATCCGACGCTGACCTGGGCCGACATCGGCACCATCGGCTGGCTGGTCGATGGCGCCGCGATCATGAACCAGATCCCGCTGTGCCGCTGCTCCTATGGCCCTTATGCGCGCGCGATGATCCGCGTCTGCAAGGAAGAGTCCTTTCATCAGCGCCAGGGCTACGAGATCATGCTGACGCTGTGCCGCGGCTCGGACGAGCAGAAGGCGATGGCGCAGGACGCGCTGAACCGCTGGTGGTGGCCGGTGCTGATGATGTTCGGCCCGCCCGATTCCAGCAGCCAGCACAGCGACACCTCGACCAAGTGGAAGATCAAGCGCTTCTCCAACGACGAGCTGCGCCAGAAATTTGTCGATGCCACCGTACCGCAGGCGCAATATCTCGGTCTCACCATCCCCGATCCCGGCATGACTAGGGATGCGGAAGGTCACTGGCGCTACAGCGAGATCGATTGGACCGAATTCAAGCAGGTGCTCGCCGGCAACGGCCCCTGCAACCGTGACCGCATGGCCGCGCGCCGCAAGTCGCACGACGAGGGCGCCTGGGTGCGCGAGGCGGCTGCCGCCTATGCGGCGAAGCGAGCGCAGCGCCAGACCGCCCAGGCTGCGGAATAGGGAGATCAAAGATGGCCACGCCGAATACGCCGCTGTGGGAAGTCTTCATTCGCAGCCGCAACGGGCTCGCGCACAAGCATGTCGGCTCGCTGCATGCGAGCGATGCCACCATGGCGCTGCAGGCGGCGCGCGATATCTACACCCGCCGCGGCGAGGGCCTGTCGATCTGGGTGGTGCCATCGACCGCGATCACCGCAAGCGATCCCGCCGAGAAGGGCATGATGTTCGAGCCGGCGGAATCCAAGATCTACCGGCACCCGACGTTTTATGAGGTGCCGGAAGAAGTAGGGCACATGTGATGCCTGCCGCCAACATCCAAATCTCCGAAACGCCGCTCGTGCTCTATGCGCTGCGTCGCGCCGACGATGCGCTGATCCTCGGGCACCGGCTGTCGGAATGGTGCGGGCACGCGCCGATGATGGAAGAGGACATGGCGCTCTCCAACATCGGGCTCGACCTCATCGGTCAGGCGCGCGAGCTCTACACCTACGCCGCCAACTCCGAAGGCAAGGACAACGACGAGGACAAGCTCGCTTACCTGCGCGATGTCAGGCAGTACCGCAATCTGCTGCTGGTCGAACAACCCAATGGTGACTTCGCCCAGACCCTGATGCGGCAGTTCTTCTATTCCGCCTTCGCCGATCTCTACTGGCGCGCCATGATGACCTCGCGCGACGCGACGCTCGCGGCGATCGCCGCCAAGTCGGAGAAGGAGAGCGCCTATCATCTGCGTCACGCCTCGGAATGGATCATCCGGCTCGGCGACGGCACCGACGAGAGCCATCAACGGGCGCAGTCGGCGATCGATCACCTCTGGGCCTTCACGGGAGAGATGTTTGCCGTCGACGACGGCGAGCGCGCGCTGATCCATGCCGGTATCGCGGTCGATCCCGGCACGTTGCGCGGCCGCTGGATGGCAACGCTGTCTGATGTCGTTGGTGAGGCAACGCTCACGCTGCCGCAGAACGATTGGATGCAGCAGGGCGGCCGTTCGGGTCGGCACAGCGAGCATCTCGGTCATCTCCTGTCCGAGCTGCAATCGATGCAGCGCACTTTTCCGGGGCAGACATGGTGACGGTGCTGGAGCACGATAGCGAGTTGCGCCAGCGCGCCTGGGACGCTGCTGCAAGCGTCGTCGACCCGGAAATCCCGGTGCTGACCATCGCCGATCTCGGCGTGCTCCGCGATGTCGTTCTCGACGGTGACCATGTCGAGGTTGCGATCACGCCGACCTATTCCGGCTGCCCGGCGATGAACATGATCGCGGTCGAAATCGGGATCGCGCTGGAGCGCGCCGGCTTCCATCATCCGAAGGTGCGCACCGTGCTGTCGCCGGCCTGGACCACGGACTGGTTGAGCGAAGAGGGACGCCGGAAGCTGCACGCCTACGGTATCGCGCCGCCGCAATCCTCACACTCGCGCCGCGCGCTGTTCGGCGAGCAGGCCGTCACGTGCCCGCAATGCGGCTCGAACGAGACGGAGCTGCTGTCGGAATTCGGATCGACCTCCTGCAAAGCGCTTTGGCGGTGCAAGTCCTGCCGCGAACCCTTTGATTATTTCAAGTGTCATTGACCATGTCTGCAGCCGCACCGCGCTTCCATCGCCTGGCCGTCAACGATCTCCGCCGCGAGGCTTCCGACGCCGTATCGCTGACCTTCGCGATCCCGGGTGAACTCGCCAGTGACTATGCCTTTACCCCGGGCCAATATCTCACGCTCCGCACCACACTTGACGGCGAGGAGGTGCGGCGCTCCTACTCCATCTGCTCGGGCCCCGACGACGGCGAGATCCGCATCGCCGTGAAGAAGGTCGATGGCGGCGCGTTCTCGAGTTGGGCGGCAGATGAGCTGAAGAGTGGCGACGAGCTCGACGTGATGACCCCGACCGGCCGCTTCGGCGTGGTCCCGCCGGCCGAGACCGGCCGCATCCATGTCGGCTTCGCAGCCGGCTCCGGCATCACGCCGATCCTGTCGATCGTGAAGGGCGTGCTGGCGCGCGAGCCCAACAGCCGCTTCTTTCTGTTCTATGGCAACCGCGCAACCGACAACATCATGTTTCTCGAAGCGCTGGAGGAGCTGAAGGATCGTTTCATCGACCGCTTCTCTATCTTTCACGTCATCTCGGGCGAGGAGCAGGATATCCCGATCCTGCATGGCCGGCTCGATGGCGACAAGGTGAGGGTGTTGCTGCGCTCGCTGGTGCCGGCCGAAAGCGTCGACCACGTCTTCATCTGTGGCCCTCTCGGCATGAGCGAGGGGATCGAGGCGACCTGCCGTGATCTCGGCATCGCTAGCGAGCGCATCCATGTCGAGCGCTTTGTCTCCGAATTCGGCGGCAAGCCGCGACCGAAGAAGATCGTTGCTCCCGACGCGCCGCCGAGGGCGATCGCCTCCCTGATCATCGACGGCAAACGCCGCGACGTTCCCGTCGCCGAGGACGAGGCGATTCTCGACGCCGCGCTGCGCGCCGGCGTCGATCTTCCCTTCGCCTGCAAGGGCGGTATGTGCTCGACCTGCCGGGCCAAGCTGGTGGAGGGCGAGGCGCCGATGGACCTCAATTATTCACTAGAGCCTTGGGAGCTGAAGGCAGGCTTCGTGCTGACCTGCCAGGCCAAGCCGTCCTCCGAGCGGGTCGTGGTCGACTACGACCATGTTTGACAGTGTTGGCCAACCAGCAGAACATCAAGAGCAAGCATTTCACGGGGAGAAGCGCGTGAACGTCAAAGCCGCCTTGTCGCCTGAGAATGTTGCCCAGGCCTGCGCCGATGCGATGTGGGCGGAGGACGACGCCTCAAAGGGCCTTGGCATGGAGATCGTCGAAGTTGGCCCTGGCTTTGCGACGCTGGCGATGACGGTGCGGCCGGACATGGTCAACGGTCAGCGCATTGCCCATGGCGGCTTCATCTTCACGCTCGCCGATTCTGCCTTCGCCTTCGCCTGCAATTCGCACAATGACCGTGTGGTTGCTGCACAAGGCCAGATCACCTTCATCAAGCCGGGCAAGCTCGGCGATCGGCTCGTTGCAAAAGCGCGAGAAGTCACCCGCGTCGGCCGCTCCGGTATCTATGACGTGCGCGTCACCGCCGGCGATACCGTCATCGCCGAATTCCGCGGGCATTCGCGTGTCATTCCCGGCACGTGGCTGCCGGCGCAAGAATAGTAAGAGATCAAAAAAGAGAAGAAGAACAAATCAATGTGGGGAAACGAGAATGGCTTCGACGAAGCTGAAGGAAGGCGGCCACGTTTATAAGGCCGAGCTGGATGCGCAGGAGCGCGCGTCACGCGACGAGATCATGACCTTGCAGAAGCAGCGGCTGGCCTGGTCGCTGAAGCACGCCTATGACAACGTCGCGCATTATCGCAAGGCATTTGACAAGGCTGGCGTGCATCCGTCCGACTTTCGCGAGCTTTCTGATCTCGCAAAGTTTCCGTTCACGGTGAAGACGGATCTGCGCGACAACTATCCTTTCAACATGTTCGCCGTGCCGCGTGAAAAGCTGGTGCGCGTGCATGCGTCCTCCGGCACGACAGGCAAGCCGATTGTCGTCGGCTATACCCAGCGCGATATCGAGACCTGGTCGGAGGTGATGGCACGCTCGATCCGCGCGGCGGGCGGCCGCACCGGCATGATCATCCACAACGCCTATGGCTATGGTCTTTTCACCGGCGGTCTTGGCGTGCATTACGGCGCCGAAAAGCTCGGCTGCACGGTTGTGCCGATTTCCGGCGGCATGACCGAGCGTCAGGTCCAACTGATCAACGACTTCCGACCCGACATCATCACGGTAACGCCGAGCTACATGCTGGCGATCCTGGACGAGTTCAAGCGCCAGAAGCTCGATCCGCGCCAATGCTCGCTCAAGGTCGGCATCTTCGGCGCCGAGCCCTGGACCAACGCCATGCGCGGCGAGATCGAGGATGCCTTCGACATGGACGCGACCGACATCTATGGCCTGTCCGAGGTGATTGGCCCCGGCGTCGCGCAGGAATGCATCGAGACCAAGGACGGCCTTCACGTCTGGGAGGATCATTTCTATCCCGAGGTGATTGACCCCGAGACCGGCGCGGTGCTGCCGGACGGCGAGAAGGGTGAGCTGGTCTTCACCTCGCTGACCAAGGAAGCCTTCCCGGTGATCCGCTATCGTACCCGCGACCTGACGCGGCTGCTGCCGGGAACGGCACGGCCGGGCATGCGGCGTATGGAAAAAGTGACGGGCCGCTCCGACGACATGATCATCCTGCGCGGCGTCAACCTGTTCCCGACCCAGATTGAGGAGCTGCTGCTCGCCACCGATTGGTGCGGCGGTCATTTCATCCTCGAATTGACCCGCGAAGGCCGGATGGATGAACTGACCATCATCGCCGAGGCGCGCCCCGAAAGCTGGGATGGAAGAGGCCTCGTCGGCCATGCCGACCAGATATCGACTCAGATCAAGAACACGATCGGCATCAGCTCGAGGGTGCAGGTGGTGGCGCCGGCCACGCTGGAACGCTCGCTCGGCAAGGCCAAGCGGCTCTACGACAAGCGGCCGAAGGATTGACTTGACCGCCCCCAAAGGCGACAAGGCCCGCGAGACATCGCGGATCTTTCTTATGTCGCCAGCCGATACCAAAACCGTCGAGGCGCATTGCGTCCGCCTCAATGCCAAGGCGGAAAACGCCGCTGCGGTTGCACCCGTGGTCGAGCATCATAAACTGACGCGCGGCCCGAACGATCTCCTGATCGAGGTGAAGGCCGCGGCGGTCAACCCGTCCGACGTCAAGGCCGCCACCGGGCTGATGCCTTATGCCGTGTTCCCGCGCACGCCCGGCCGTGACTACGCCGGCGTGGTGATCGACGGGCCGGCAGGCACGATCGGCCGCCAAGTGTTCGGCTCCTCCGGTGATCTCGGCATCCGCCGCGACGGCACGCACGCCAGCCATCTCGTGGTCGAAGCTGAGGCGGTCGTCGAGAAGCCGAAGAGCGTATCCTGGGAGGAGGCCGCCGGCATCGGCGTGCCCTTCGTGACCGCGATGGAAGGCTTTCGCCGCGCGGGCGTGCCGAAGAATGGCGAGATGGTTCTGGTGTTTGGCGTCAATGGCAAGGTCGGTCAGGCCGCGGTGCAGATCGCGACATGGCAGGGCGCGCGCGTCGTCGGCGTGGTGCGCAAGGCGGAAGCCTATGAAGGCCATAGCAATGCGCCGATCGAGGTCATCGACGCTTCCGTCGTCGATGTCGCCACACGCGTGCGCGAATTGACCGGTGGCAAGGGCGCTGACATCGTTTTCAACACGGTCGGCGATCCCTATTTCCAGGCCGCGCACAAGTCGCTCGCGCTGCGCGGTCGCCAGATCCTGATCGCAGCGATCGACCGGATCGTGCAGTTCAACATCCTCGAATTTTACCGGGGGCAGCACACTTATGTCGGCATCGACACGCTCGGCCTGTCGTCGGCCGCAACCGGCGCGGTGTTGCGTGATCTCGGGCCCGGCTTTGCGAGCGCTCATCTGCAGCCATTCCCGATCAAGGCCAATGCGATCTATTCGCTGGAGCGCGCCAGGGAGGCCTATGTCGCCGTCGCCGGCTCCTCGCGCGATCGCGTCATCCTGAAGCCGTGATCATGGAGTCGTCCGCCCAACTCGTCATCCTCGCCGGTCTCGTCATCGGCCTCACCTATGGCGCCGTCGGCCTGCTCAGCGGCTTCTGCCTGATGAGCAGCATGCGCGGCTGGCTGGCGAAGGGCGACGAACGGCTGCTGCGGACTTACGCGCTCGCGATCGCCGTCGCGATTGTCGCCAGCCAGATGCTTGCCAGCAGTGGAGTGGTCGATCTCGGCAAGTCGATCTATCTGCAGCAGACGTTTTCGGCACCGGTGCTGTTCCTCGGCGGCCTGCTGTTTGGCTACGGCATGGTGCTGTCGAACGGCTGCGGCTCGCGCGCGCTGGTGCTGCTCGGGCGCGGCAATCTCCGCTCCTTCCTTGTCGTGATCGTGCTCGCCATCGCTGCGCAGATGACGCTCAAAGGCCTGATCGCGCCGGCGCGCATTGCGCTGGTTCAGGCTTCTCAAACCACCGTCAGCGCCAATTCGCTGCCCACTCTGTTGGCGACGCTTGGTCTCGGTGAAGCTCATTCTCGCACGCTCTCCGCAGCCGCGATCGTCATCGCGCTGATCCTGTTTGCTTTCGCGCATCCGGCGTTTCGCCGCTCGCCGGGCCAGATCGCGGCGGGCGTCAGCGTCGGTCTGCTTGTCGCCTGTGGCTGGTACGTCACGGGCTATCTTGGCGCTGACGATTTCAATCCCGTCCCGGTGACCTCGCTTACCTTCATCGCGCCGATCGCCGATAGCCTGCAATACGCGATGCTCTCGACGGGCCTGACGCTCAACTTCGGCATCGCGACCGTTGCGGGCGTCTTTACCGGCAGTCTGGTCACTGCGCTTGCCACGGGCCGCTTCCATCTCGAAGGCTATTCATCGCCACGCCACATGCTGCAATCGGCCGGCGGCGCCGCGATGATGGGGATCGGCGGCGTGATGGCGTTTGGCTGCTCGATCGGGCAGGGGCTCACGGGTATATCGACGCTCGCACTGGGCTCGTTCATTGCGGTCGCCGGCATCCTGCTCGGGACGACGGCAGGGCTGCGCGGTGCACTGCGCGTTCAGCCGCTCGCGGTAGCCTGACGGCGCAGCAGCCGGTCGCCCAGCGTCGCAAGGCCAATGCCGGCCACGATCAGTGCGGCCGCCACGGCCAGGCTGATGTCGATGGGCTCACCCAGCAGGATGGCTGCACTGGCGATACCAACGAGCGGCGTTCCGGTGGTGCCGAGCGACGTCGTCAGGGCGGAGATGCTCTTGTTGACCATCGACATCGCCCAATAGGCCAGCGCTGTCCCGATCAGGCCGGAGTACAGGAACAGCAGCACGAGCCTCAACGACCATTCCGCATGCGGCAGGCCATCCGCGACCAGCGCCGAGCCTGTGAGCACGATGGTTGCCACGAGCACCTGCCAGATCAAGAGCTGGAGCGGGGACGCGATCCAGCGATGCGCGCGGATATAGATGATGTTCGCGGCCCAGGAGATTGCGGCCATGATGACCATGCCGGCGCCGAGCACGACGTTAGTGTCGGTGCAATCGATCGACGTCGGATTCAGGATGACGGCTAGCCCGATCAGCCCCAGCAGGGCACCGGCGAGCTTTGGCGCCGTCAGCGTATCCTTCCCGAGCAAAGGCGCGGCGATCGCAACCTAGAGCGGCGTGGTGTAGCCGAGCACGATGGCCTTGCTCGCGGGCAGGAAGCGCACGCCGGCCGCAACCAGGACCGAGAATATCGTCATGTGCAGCAGCGCCACACTCAAGACCACAGGAATGTCGCGCCGCTCCGGGATCACCAGATTGTTGCTCAGTCCGAGGATCACGAACAAACCCGCCAGCGCGATCCAGCTCCGGATCGCCGACGTCCAGAGGGGCGGAAGGAATTGCACGAGCTGCTTCGTGATCGACCAGTTCACGCCCCAGGCCAGCACGACGATGAGGAACAGCCCGATTGCTGTGCGGGCAGAGAGGGAAGAGTTCATCGCAGAATCCTTGAAGCAGTGTGGTCTGCGGGATAACATCCGCTCTGGCGCTTGAAAAAGCGCCAGATTTGAGAGAAATAAAGTGCCAGTTTCAGAAAGCATGATCTCCGGTCTGATCGACCTGAACCGGACCGACGAAGAGGGGCTGGTGGCCCGGTTGACCAGCCAGCTCCGAAGCCTGATCTCGACCGGCCACCTCGCCAAAGGCCGCGCGCTGCCGTCAAGCCGCCGGCTTGCGAGCGATCTCGGCGTCTCACGCAACACGGTGACTTACGCTTTCGAGCAGCTCGCTGCTGAAGGTTATCTCGAGGCTTCACACGGACGTCGTCCCGTGGTGACAGTCGACGGCGGCGGGCGCACGGAAGGGGCGGGCGCCGCCGCTTCGCGCGTTCGCTCCGCCGGGCCGCAGCTCTCGCCTTGGGCTTCGCAGCTCAAGCAGACGGACTGGCCGATGTCCTATCAGGCCCCTCTCAGACCGTTGCGGCCGGGGCATGGTGATTTCAGGGAGTTTCCGAACGAGGTGTGGGCGCGCTGCCTGCGCCGCAGCGCCGTGCGTGCCGCCAGGCGCGAGCTTGGCCCCGTCAACCGGACGCGTCTGCGTGAGGCGCTGGCGCATTATCTCGCGACCAGCAGAGGCGTTCGCGCCACGGCCGACCAGATCATGATCCTGCCAAGCGCACAGGCTGCACTGAGCTTGATAGCGGCCACGCTCGTTAGGCCGGGCGACGACGTCTGGGTCGAGGATCTCGGCTATCCCGGCGCCGCGGCCGCCTTCCGTGCGTCTGGTGCGCGTGTGACCGGTATCAGGCTGGATGGACAGGGCATGCAGCGGATGCCAGGAATGGCTGCACCAAAGCTCATCTTCATGACGCCATCGCATCAGCATCCAACCGGACGGCTGATGTCTCTCGCGCGCCGTACCGAATTGCTTCGATTAAGCCGGCCCGGCAAGACCTGGATTGTCGAGGACGATTACGACGGCGAGTTCCACTATGACAGCCGGCCGGTACCTTCCCTGCAGGGGCTCGACGGCCATGACCGTGTATTTTATGTCGGCACGTTCTCGAAGGCGATGACGTCGGATATCCGGCTCGGCTATCTCGTGGTGCCACCGCCGCTGGTCAGCACATTCGAGATCGCGCAGCGGCATATCGGCTTGATCGCTTCCAGCCACATCCAGGAAGCGCTCGTCGAGTTCATCGCCGACGGGCATTTTCTGGCGCATCTGCGTCGGATGCGCCGGCTCTATCACGCGCGTCGCGATCATCTCGTCGAGGGACTGGAGCGTCATCTCGGTGAGGTGCTCTCGGTTGAGGTACCATCGGGGGCATCCAGCTCGTCGCCCGCCTCAAGCGCGGTCGTGCCGATCAGGCCGCGGTGAAGCGGCTGGTCAACGCAGGCGTCGAAACGCGCGCTCTATCCAGCCTGGCGTTGGGCAAGCCGCGCGATCATGGTCTGTTGCTCGGCTTTGCGGCCTGGCGCGAGAGCGAGATCAGTGCGGCGGTGCGAATGATGGCGTCATGCTTCTAGGCAGTCGCGCTAGTCAACCGCCTTCGTCACGATGCGAATCTCCGAGGTCAAGGTCCGGTGCACCGGGCACTTGTCGGCGATCTCCATGAGCCTCTTGCGCTGCTCGGCGTCGAGCGCGCCGTCGATTGCGATATCGCGCTCGATCTGGTCGAGCATGCCGTCGCGCGTCTCGCACTCCGCGCAGTCCTTGGCGTAGATTTTTGAATGCTTCAGCGTGACGGTGACGCGGTCGAGCGGCAGCGACTTGCGGTCAGCATAGAGGCGCATGGTCATGGAGGTGCAGGCACCGAGACCGGCAAGAAGGAAATCATAGGGCCCGGGACCTGCATCCTCGCCGCCGGCCGCCACCGGCTCGTCCGCAACGAGACGATGCGGCCCGACGGTGATGGCCTGGTTGAACTTGCTCTTGCGGGTCTCCTGGACCACGACCTTCCGCGGTTCCTCGGGGAGATCCATCGCTTTCGCCGGCTTTGCCGTGTCGACATATCGGCTCGCCCAGGCAGCGATCACATCGGCCGCATAGAGCGCGTCGGCCGGTTTGGTCAGCAGATGGTCGGCATGGTCGAGCGAGACGAAGCTCTTGGGATGTTTTGCCGAGACGAAAATCTTCGTCGCATTGTCGATCCCCACGGTATGGTCGACCGGCGAATGCATCACCAGCAACGCCTTGTGCAAGCCGGTGACGTCCTTCATCAGCTCGTATTCGACGATGTCGTCGAGAAATTCGCGCTTGATCCGGAATGGGCGGCCCGCAAGCGAAACCTCGATCTCACCCTGCGCGCGGATATTGTCGAGATGCTCTCTAAAGAGACCGGTGACGTGAGCAGGATCGGACGGCGCCGCGACGGTCGCGACCGCCTTGGCCTCCGGAATCTTTCCGGCGGCCGCCAGAATCGCCGCGCCGCCGAGACTGTGCCCGATCAGGATCGACGGCGCCTTGCGGGTCGCACGCAGATGATCGGCGGCATGCACGAGATCGGCGACATTGGAGGAGAACGTCGAATTGGCGAAATCGCCTTCGCTGGAACCAAGCCCGGTGAAGTCGAAGCGCAGCACCGCGATGCCCTTGGCGGCAAGCGCAACGGAGATGCGCTCGGCGGCCAGCGTGTCCTTGCCGCAGGTGAAGCAATGCGCGAACAGTGCGTAGGCCACTGGCTCGCCGTCAGGAAGCTCCAGCGCAGCCGCGAGTTGATGGCCGCCTTCGCCGGTGAATTGAAAGCGTTCCGTCGGCATGGGCTTCCCCCGTTCTTGCTTGAGCCTAGTCGGCCGAATAGCGCTGCTCGGCCCAGGGATCGCCGCGATTATGATAACCGCGGACCTCCCAAAAGCCCGGCGCGTCGTCGGTCAGGAATTCGATGGCCTGGACCCACTTTGCGCTCTTCCAGAAATAGAGATGCGGCACGACCAGCCGCACCGGGCCGCCATGCTCGTCAGACAGCGGCTGCCCCGACCAGCTATGGGCGAGCAGCGCGTCCTCGGCGGCAAAGTCATCGAGGGCGAGGTTGGTGGTGTACCCGTCATAGGAATGCAGCACCACGAAGCGTGCATCGTCGCGCGGCTGGCAGGCTGCCAGCAGCTCGCGTGTTGCGAGCCCCTCCCACTCATTGTCGTAGCGCGACCAGGTCGTCACGCAATGAATGTCGGATGTGAACTGGTCCTGCTTCTGCGCGGCGAACTCCGCAAAGGTCCAGAACACCGGAGTCTCGATTGCGCCGTAGACGTCGAGCCGCCAGCGATCGCGCGAGACCGGCGGCACGACGCCAAGGTCGAGCACCGGCCAGTCTTTCGTCAGATGCTGGCCGGGCGGCAGGCGTTGATCCTCCGAGCGCATAACCTTCCCTGTGAGAAAGCGGCCCTCGCGCGCCCATTTTTCCTTGGTGCGCGTCAGCTTGCTGTCGGATGGCGTCTGGTCGGCCATGGGCTACTCGTGGCGGTGCATCGCGGAGGCGTGCTTGGTATCGCGCATGGTGGAATAGATGATCAGCGACAGGAAGATGACGCTGGCGAGATAATAGTAGAACCATTCCTCGTGCCCGATGCTCTTGAAATAGAGCGCGATCGCAGGCGCCGTGCCGCCGAAGATGGAGACTGTGATCGCATAGGGCAGCCCGACGCCGAGCGCTCGGACATTGGTCGGGAATAGCTCGGCCTTCACCACCGCGTTGATCGAGGTATAGCCGGCGACGAACAGCCAGGCGCAGCAGATCAGGATGAATGCCGTGAACGGCGACTTGGTCTCTTTCAGCGTCATCAGTAGCGGCACCGTCGCGAGCGTGCCGGCGACGCCGAAAAAGATCAACAGCGGCTTGCGGCCGATCTTGTCGGAGATCGCGCCATAGATCGGTTGCAGGATGGTCGCGAAGATCAGCGTGCCGAAGATCACGAAGGTGGTCTGGTCCTCGGTCAGGCCGACCGAGAGCTTCACGAAAGTCTGCATGTAGGTGGTGAAAGTGTAGAACGCCGCGGTGCCGCCGGCAGTGAGGCCGACCACGAGTAGCAGCTCGCGCGGATACCGCAGCAAATTGGTGATTGAGCCGGTCGGCTTCACCACCTTCTTGGCTTCCTCGAACGCCTCGGTCTCCTGCAGATTGCGCCGCATCACTGCGGCAAAGATCGCGAGCGCCGCGCCGATTGCGAACGGAATCCGCCAGCCCCAGGCCTTCAGCTCGTCGGGCGTCAGGAAGACCTTTTGCAGGAGCAATAGCACGATGATCGCGGTGAGCTGACCGCCGATCAGCGTGACGTATTGAAAGCTCGAATAGAAGCCGCGATGCTTGGGATCGGCGACTTCGCTGAGGTAGGTGGCGCTGGCGCCATATTCGCCGCCGAGGCTCAGACCCTCGATCACGCGGGCCAGCGCCAGGATCACCGGGGCGGCAAAGCCGATCGTGGCATAGGTCGGCGTCAGCGCGATGATCAGCGAGCCGAAGCACATGAAGACCACCGACAGCGTCAGTGAGATTCGCCGTCCAAAATGGTCGGCGATATAGCCGAACAGCCAGCCGCCCAAGGGCCGCATCAGGAAGGTCGCCGCGAACACCACGGCGACGTTCAATTGCTGGACGACGGGATCGCTGCCCGGGAAGAAGGCCGGAGCGAAATAGAGCGCAAACGCCGTATAGGCGTAGAAGTCGTACCATTCGACGAGATTGCCGATCGAGCCGATCAAGATCGCCTTGATCCGGCGCTCGGCGTCGGCGAGGTCGATGTGATCGGAGGCCGGTTTGATGGCTTGCTCTGTCACGTCCGGCCTCCCAGAAATCCTGTGTTGGGAGCTTACATCGCCTTTCCGAGCAGAAATGGCAACTGGCGGGGGCCTCGAACCGTGCCCTGCGACCAGGTCACGGTGCCGGTTGGGTCGAGCCGGAAGTCCGGAATCCGCTTCAGCCATTCCTGCAGCGCGACCTGCATCTCCAACCGCGCCAAATTGGAACCGACGCAGCGGTGGATGCCGAGACCGAAGGCGGCGTGGCGGTTTTCCCGCCGGTCGATCACGACCTTGTCGGCGTCCGGAAACATTTTCGGGTCCCGGTTGGCGGCCGGGAAGGACAGCAGCACCATGTTGCCCGCCTTGACCGGACAGCCCGCGACCGTGGTCTCCTTGACGACCTCGCGGGCCATGGTCACCGGCGAATAGGCCCGCAGCAGCTCCTCTACGGCGATCGGGATCAACCCGGGCTCGGCGATCAGCCGCTCGCGATCGGCCGGCATCCGGGCGAGATGCCAGAGCGAGGAGCCGATCGCGCTCCAGGTGGTGTCGATGCCGGCGATCAGGAGCAGGCGCAACGAGCCCAGCGCGTGCGACTCTTCCAGCGGCTGGCCTTCCTTGTCCTTGGCATTCATCAAATAGGAGATCAGATCGTTGGTCGGCTTCGACCTCCGCTCCTCGATATGCGCCCTGAAATAGGCGCTCATCTCCTGCACCGCCTGGAGCAACTTGTTCTCGTCCTTGATGCCGAGCTCCAGGATCATGTGGATCCAGTTGATGAAGAGATCGCTGTCGCTCTCGGGAATGCCGAGCATGTGCGCGATGGCCCGAACCGGAATGTATTTGCTGTACTGCGCTGCGGCATCGACCTTGCCGTCGGCGATGAACCCGTCGATCAGCTCGTTGCAGATTGCGCGCATCCGCGGCTCGAGCTTCTTCATCGCGTCCGGCGTGAACGGCGGCAGCAGCAATTGCTTGGCCGGCTTGTGCACGGGCGGATCCGAAGTGATCGGCGGGGCCGCGTTCCTGGCGACCTCGGGCCGCACGTCGCGGACGATGATGCGTCGCGACGAGAAATGTTCGGTGTCGTTGGCGATTTCGCGCACCGCCTCGTAGGTCGTCGGCATGTAGCAGCCGAGGAAGCGCTCGGTATGCACGACGGGGCTCGCGGCGCGCAGCTCTTCCCAGATCGGGAAGGGATCGTCGGTCCATTGCGGATCGGTATGGTCGAAGTCGTTGACCCAGTCGGTCACGGGCGGATGGGCGGCGGGCTGGCTCACGTCGGACATGACAGAAAATCCCTTGGGGCTCGTGTTCGCTGAAGGCACGCAAGGCGCGCGCGGGCAGGCGCCGCGTTACTCCTCGATCACATCGATTGCGATTTCCGGGCAGTTGGATTTGGCAAGCCATGCCTTGTCTTCGAGGCCCGGTGGAACCGTGCCGTCCCCGGCCTCGTGGGCGTTCCCGTATTCATCGAGCTCGAACAGCTCCGGCGCCAGCGCCTTGCAGCGCGCGTGGCCCTGGCATTTGTCGGGATCGACGTGAACTTTCAGTCGTTCTGCCATTGCGGCTCCCTCGGTGTGCGCGTGGCCCGAAGGGCGGCGCGTTCCTCTTGTCGATGTTGTCTGCGGCATTTGCCGCTTGTTCTAAGTTATATGCTATTACATTCGCGGCAGGCTTCCCCTGTCAAGCGCAAACTTATAGGCTTTGTCGCAACATGCGTTCACAACTCGCTCGCAAGCCCGAGAATACCTACCACCATGGCGATCTCCGCGACGCCTTGATCAAGGCCGCGTTACGCGAGGCGGAGCAGGGTGGGGCGGAAGCGATCAGCATCAAGGCGCTGGCAAAACAGCTCGGTGTTTCGCAACCGGCGCCGTACCGTCATTTTGCCGACCGCGAGGCATTGCTTGCCGCGGTGACCGCGGAGGCGTTCCGGCAGCTCAGCGCGATTCTGCGCGCGGCAATGGCAAAACCGTCGAAGCAATCGAAACTGTCGCGCTTGGCGCAGGCGACGCTCGATTTCGGTCTGCGCCGCAACGGCATCTATCGGCTGATGTTTGCCTCGCGCACCGTGTCTTGCGCAGCCACGGGCAGCGAGCTGCATGATGCCACGCGCGAAACATTTGCGCTCGTCATCGAGGCGCTGGAAGCGCCCGCGATTGGCTATCTGCGCGAGCGGCAGGCGCTCAAGATCTGGGCGGCGCTGCACGGCGTGGTGATGCTGGCCGAGCAGGGCCTGTTCACAGGCGAGGCCGCGCATGCCACGCGCGAGGAACTGGTCGAGGATTTTGTGAACGAGACGAAGGCTGCGCTCGCTGCTGCAATCAAGGACGCGCGACGTCGGAAAAACGCCGGCGCCTAGATATTCGCTTTCAGCAGCCTCCTGAGCTTATCGACTGCGCTGTCCGGCGTGGTCACGACCGGGCGGCCGGTGGCCTCCGCGACCAGCGGGGCTGTCGCCGCGATGCTGAACTGCGCCAGCGCGATGACATCGCAATCGCGCAGATCCTTTGACGCCTCGACGATCAGCCGGTCGTGCATCGCGCGGTCGCCGCGGTCGAGCGCCGCCAGCGCGCCCTCGGCGAGTTTCGGCACGATCTGGACGGAGCCCGGGAACTCCGGCGGCATCGAAACCAGCGTCGGCGGGAAGCTCGAGAGCAAGCCGATGCGCTTGCCCATCGTCACCGCCCGTTCGATCATGGCCTCATTCGGTTTGAGCACCGGCATCGGCGCCTGCGCCGCTGCCACCGACTCGATGCAGGGCCCGAAGGCCGAGCAGGTGAACAGGATCGCATTCGCTCCGGTCGCGGCCGCATAATCGCCGAGCGCGAGAAAACGCTCGGTCATGGCATCGTTGAGCTTGCCCTCGCGCGCCAGATCCGCCGAGAGGCTGTCGTCGAGCAGGTTCATCAGCCGCGCCTCCGGCCACACCTGCGCGAACGCCACCTCGATCGGGGCGATGGAGTGCTTGAGGGCATGGATCAGGGCGATGCGAGGGGGCGTCGTCATTGAACGTGACTACCTGGTAGGTCTCCTGCCCCGGACGCAGCGCAATGCGCAGTATTGCGCTGCTGAGCCGGGGCCCATTGTGACCGCTGGGTCCCGGCTCAGCGCAGCAGCGTTGCACGCTGCAGCGCGTCCGGGACACGGAAGACATTTACTTGAACGGCAGCGCGTACATCAAGCCGCCCTTGCTCCAGAGGCCGTTGAGGCCGCGCTCGAGCTTGAGCGGGCTCGCCTTGCCGACATTGCGCTCGTAGATCTCGCCGTAATTGCCGGTGGCCTTGATCGCGGTCGCCAGCCACTTGTTGTCGAGCCCGAGCCGCGAGCCTAGATCGCCCGAGGAGCCGAGCAGCCGCTGGATCGCGGGGGTCTGCGACTTCGTCATGTCGTCGACGTTGGCCTGGGTCACCCCGAGCTCCTCGGCCTCGATCAGGCCGTAATGCAGCCAGGTGATGATGTCGCTCCACACTTCGTCGCCATTGCGGGTAAAGGGCCCGAGCGGCTCCTTGCTGATGGTCTGCGGCAGCACAACGTAGTCGGCCGGGTTCGGCGCCGCGGTCGTTACGGCGCCGGCGAGCGCGGAGGCGTCCTGGGTCATGGCATCGCAGCGGCCGCCGAAGAAGGTCTGGTACATGGTGTCGACGCGGTCGAACACCAGCGGCTTCCAGTCGATGCCATTGGCGCGGCCATAATCGCCAAGCGTAACCTCATGGGTCGTGCCCTGCGCGACGCAAACGGTGGCGCCCTTGAGGTCCTTCAGCTCCTTCACGCCGAGGTCCTTCTTCACGACGAAACCCTGGCCGTCGTAGAAGTTGATCGGTCCCTGCCGCAGGCCCAGCGTGACGCCGCGCAGATAAGTCTGCGTGGAGTTGCGGTAGAGCACGTCAATCTCACCCGATTGCAGCGCAGTGAAGCGGTTCTGCGCGGTCAGCGCAACGTAACGCACCTTGTTGGCATCACCGAGCACGCCGGCCGCGAGCGCGCGGCAATAGTCGACGTCGAGGCCCTTGTAATTGCCTTGCGAGTCCGGTGCCGAGAAACCGGCAAACCCCGCACTGACGCCGCACACCAGCGTGCCGCGGCTCTTGACCGTGTCGAGCGTCGCCGCCGACGCAATGACCGTCGATGCGGTGAGTACGCTCGCCGCGATAACCATTGTCCTCATCATGCTACTCTCCCCTCAGTGATTGACGCTACGCAGTACGTTGTCCACGGCCGTGCCGAGCTTGTCGACGATCTGATCGATCTCGTCAGCCGAAGCGATATAGGGCGGCGCCAGCAGCACATGGTCGCCTCGGATGCCATCCACCGTGCCGCCGCCGGGATAGCAGCCGAGCCCGTTGGCGAAGGCTTCCGCCTTGATCTTCTGGTTCAGCTTGAGTGCTGGATCGAACGAGGTGCGGCTGGCACGGTCAGAGACGAGCTCGATCGCCCAGAACAGCCCGCGGCCCCTGATATCTCCGACATGGCGGTGATTGCCGAATCGTTCGGTCAGCCGCTGCTCGAGCTGCTTGCCGCGCTCCTTGACCCGGTCGAGCAGATTGTCTTGATGGATCACGTATTGCACCGCAAGCGCCGCCGCGCAGGCGAGGGGGTGCGCGAGATAAGTGTGGCCGTGCTGGAACGCGCCTGAGCCCGCACGGATTGCGTCGATGATCTTGCCGCTCGCAAGCATTGCGCCGATCGGCTGGTAGCCGCCGCCAAGCCCCTTTGCGATCGCCTGGATATCAGGGGCGACGCCTTCCTGCTGCCATGCATGCGTGGTGCCGGTGCGGCCCATGCCGCACATGACCTCATCGAGAATGAGAAGGGCGCCGTGCCGGTTGCAGATCTCGCGCACGGCCTTGAAGTAGCCGTCCGGCGCTGTCACCGCGCCGGCGGTGGCGCCGACGACGGGCTCGGCGAGGAATGCCGCAACGGTGTTGGGGCCAAGGCGCTGGAACTCGGCCTCGAGTTCTGCGGCGAGCCGCGCCACGAACTGCGCGTCGGATTCGCTGTCATGCTTCTCGTGATACGCAAACGCCGGCGTCACGTGGCTGAACGCCGCCGAGAGCAGTGGCGCATAGGGCGCGCGGCGCCAGGCATTGCCACCGGCTGCGAGCGCGCCGAGCGTGTTGCCGTGATAGCTCTGCCGCCGCGCAATGAAATGCTGCCGCTGCGGCTCGCCGCGCTCGATGAAATATTGTCGCGCGAGCTTGATGCTGGCTTCGATCGCCTCCGATCCGCCGCTGACGAAATAGGCGTAAGCGAGGCCGCCGGGCTCATGCCCCACCAGCGTTTCGGCGAGCGCCTCGGCCGGCTCGGAGGAAAAGAAGGCGGTATGCGCATAGGCCAGTGTCGAGGCCTGTTTCGCCATCGCTGCGATCACGCGCGGATGCTGATGCCCGAGGCAGGACACCGCCGCGCCGCCGGAGGCGTCGATCACGCGGCGGCCGTCTTCGGCGAAGAGGTAGACGCCTTCGCCGCCGATCGCCTTGGGCGGCGTTTCGCGGAGCGAACGGTGCAGCACGCGGCTGGCGCGAGTGCTCATGGTCAACCTTTCTCTGAGACGTAGGTGGAGGCCGCGGCAAGCCGCGCCTCGGTATCCTGGAGGCGCTTCTTCGCAGCCGTGCCGCCGAGCGAGAACGTCACCGCTGCCAGTGACTGCGCGATCGCGATCGCACCGGTGAGGCTCGGGAAGAAGCCGGGCGAGGAGGCGGCTTCGAACAGCAGGACATGGTCGGCGCCCTCGGCCATCGGCGCGGCCACGCTGTCGGCGATCGCGATCAGCGTCGCGCCGGCGCGGTAGGCAGCCTGCGCGACCCGGACGCTGGCATTGGTGTAGGGCATGAAGCCGATGACGATCACCGCCTCGCCGGAGCGGAAGGCGCCAAGGTCGAGATCGTCGGGTCCGGACACGCCGACGATCTGCACCTGTTCGGGGCGGAACAGCCTTAGCTCGTAGTTGAGCAATTCCGCGACGCTGCGGCAGCTGCGATAGCCGGTGATCCAGATCCGTTTCGCGTCGTGCAGCGTGCGGGCCGCGTCCGCGATCGCGTGGGCGGGGATGCGCGGCAGGCCCGCGGCTTCGGCCTCGAGCTTGTCGAAGACAAGCGCGACGTCGGCGTTCGGGCCGTGGCGGCGGCTCTTGGCGCGAGCCGAAAAGGGCGAGGTCGGTGATGGTCGTCGTGCCTCGGTCAGCGCGGCGCGCAATTCGTCCCAGCCGGAATAGCCGATCGCCTTCGCAAGCCGCGTGAATGCAGCGGGATCGGCACCGGCTTCGGCCGCGAGGTCGCGCATCGAACGGGTGGTGGCGTCGTAATCATTGGCCGCGACAAAACGCCCGACCTCCTGCAAGCGCAAGGGGAGCGATGGCAATGCAATGCGGAGTTCGCTCAGGGGCGAGGATTTGGCGGGCTCGGCCATGAAACATTTGTTGCACGGTTCTTGGATTGGTGCAACAGTTGACGTGCGCCGCCGGAAATCGCTGCTTTTGAGAAGGATTTTTGTGCCCGTGACCTCAGATAACCCCAGGCCGCCGCCGCGTCGCAGCTTTTTCGGCGCGCTCGGACCGAACGAATTGAAGGGCCTGTTCTGGCAGGTTCTGGTGGTCGGCATCGCGGTCGCCGTCGTCGTCTTCCTCTGGTCCAACACCGTCACCAACCTCTCGGCGCGCCGCATCACCACCGGCTTTGCCTTTCTCGGCCGCGAAGCCGGGATGCCGATCGCCGACAGCCTGCTCGCCTACAATCCGAGAGACAGCTACCTCTGGGCCTTCGTTGTCGGCGTCGCCAACACGCTGCGCGTTGCAGTGATCGGTATCGTGCTCGCGACGGTCCTCGGCACACTGATCGGCATCTCGCGGCTGTCTTCGAACTGGCTGTTATCCCGGTTTGCGGCCGTCTATGTCGAGGTCCTGCGCGATATCCCGCTGCTGCTTCAGCTGTTGTTCTGGTACGTGCTAATGCAGGCGTTGCCGGCTGCGCGTGCGGCGTGGCGGCCGGTCGAGGGCGTGTTCCTCTCCAACCGCGGCCTGATCCTGCCGGCGATCCCGGTGGGCTCACCACAGCTCTGGGTGCTCGGCGCGGCCGTGCTGGGCTGCGCCGCATTCCTTGTCATTCAACGTTGGCTGGTCGCGCAGCAGATGCGCGACGGCAAGCCGCGGCCGGCGTGGCCCTTTGCGCTTGGTCTCATTGTCGTGCTGCCGCTGACGGTGTCGTTGTCGCTCGGCGTGTCCTGGACCATCGAATGGCCGGAGCTGCGCGGCTTCAACTTCGTCGGCGGGCTGACGCTCGCGCCTGAATATTTCGCGCTGCTGATCGCGCTCGTGACCTACACCTCCGCCTTCATCGCCGAAATCGTGCGCAGCGGCATCCAGTCGGTGCCGCGCGGACAGTGGGATGCCGCGAGCGCGCTCGGCCTGCGCCGCAGCTTCATGCTGCGGCAGATCATCCTGCCGCAGGCGCTGCGCGTGATCGTTCCGCCGATGACGAGCCAGTATCTCAACTTGACAAAGAATTCTTCGCTCGCGGTCGCGATCGGCTATCAGGACGTGGTCTCTATCGCCAACACCACGCTGAACCAGACGGGGCAAGCAATTGAGGCGATCGCGCTGATCATGGCGGTGTTCTTGACCATTAGCCTCGGCATCAGCTTTCTCATGAACTGGTACAATGCGCGCATCGCGCTGGCGGAGCGCTGAGCATGACCGCAATCACTGACATGCCGGACGTGCCGCGTGCCGCCCGCCGTCCCCAAATCGGCAACCCGGTGCTGCGCTGGTTGCGCACCAATCTGTTCTCGTCGATTCCCAATGGCGTTCTGACGGTCGTCCTGTTGGCGGTGCTGGCGAAAGGCGTGTTCAGTTTTGTGCAGTGGGGCATTGCGAACGCGGTCTGGTTCGCACCACCCAACGATTCCAGCGCCTGCAAGGCCGTGCGCGGCCTCGGCGCCTGTTGGGCCATCATCCCCGAAAAGTACCGCTTCATCCTGTTCGGCACCTATCCGTTCGACCAGCAATGGCGGCCTGCGTTGTCGGTCGTGCTGTTCATCGCGCTGTTCTTTCTCTCCACGCGCCGCTCGCTGTGGCGGCGCGAATTGGCCTACATCTGGATCGGCGCGCTCGCGCTGATCAGCGTGCTGATGTGGGGCGGCGTGTTCGGGCTGTCCTTCGTCTCGCAGGATCGGTGGGGCGGGCTGCCAGTGACATTGATCCTGGCGACGTTCGGATTGGCGTTCGGTTTCCCGCTCGGCATTTTGGTCGCGCTCGGTCGACGCTCAAAATTGCCGGCGATCCGCTCACTGAGCGTCCTTTATGTCGAACTCATCCGCGGCGTGCCGCTGGTCAGCTTGTTGTTCATGGCGAGCGTGATGTTTCCCCTGTTCATGCCGAGCGGATTCAATATCGACAAGCTGTTGCGTGCGCAGATTGCGATCATTCTGTTCGCGGGCGCCTATCTTGCCGAAGTGATCCGCGGTGGCCTGCAGGCCGTGCCGCGCGGGCAATATGAGGCGGCCGACGCGCTCGGGCTGTCCTATTGGCGCAAGCACCGGCTGATCGTTCTGCCGCAGGCCATCCGCCACGTCATCCCGCCGCTGGTCAACACCTTCATCGCCTTCTTCAAGGATACCAGCCTGGTCCTGATCATCGGCATCTTCGACCTGCTGACGACGGCGAAGACCGCAATCATCGATCCGGCCTGGCAGCAGTTCTCGGTGGAGGTCTATATCTTCGTTGCCGCAATCTATTTCGTCTTCTGCTTCGCGATGTCGCGCTACAGCCGCAGCCTGGAGGCGAGGAGCCCGAGGTGAGGGTTCTACTTCCTCACCCGCGGATCAATCGGCGTCTGCCCGCGCAGGCCCAAAATGTCCTCCAGCACCTTCGCGCCCGCGATCACCTGCGCATCCGCGCGCGGTGCGCCGACGACCTGCACGCCGACCGGCAAGCCGGAGGCGGTGAAGCCGCAGGGCAGCGACAGCGACGGGCAGCAGGCCAGCGTGATCGCGTAGACGATGCCGAGCCATTCGACATAATTCTCGAAGGTCTTGCCGGCGCATTCCGCGACATAGCGGTTCTCGATCGGGAAGGGCGGCACGATCGTTGTCGGCGTCAGCAGGAGGTCATACGACTTGAAGAACTCGATCGCGCGCGCGGTCATGCCGACGCGCTGTGCTTCGGCGCGCGCGAGCTGTTCGACGGTGAGCTTGAGGCCCTCCTCGATGTTCCAGATCACCTCGGGCTTGAGCAGATCGCGCTTGGTCCGAAGCAGATTGGCCTTGGTGATCGCGAAGTCGAAGGCGCGCAGCACGTGGAAGCATTCGTGCGCCTCGCGCCAGTCGGGATGCGCCTCCTCGACGATGGCGCCGGCTTCCGCGAAGCGCTCCGCCGCCTTGCGCGTGATCGCCTTCACCTCGGGATCGACAGGTGTGATGCCGAGATTGGGCGAATAGGCGATGCGCTTCGGCTTCCTGCCCGATTGTGCCGCCGACAGGAAAGAGGTTGCAGGCGCCGGCAGCGACAGCGGATCGTCCGCATAGTCGCCGCTCATGGCGTCGAGCAGCAATGCGAGGTCCTCGACGTTGCGCGCCATTGGCCCGACGACGCCGAGATTGCGATCGATGCTCGATTTGGGAGTATGGGCGACGCGGCCGATGCTCGGCCGCATGCCGACCACGCCGCAGAACGCCGCAGGGCTGCGCAAGGAGCCGCCCATGTCCGAGCCCTGCGCCAGCCAGGCCATGCCGGTGGCAAGCGCCACCGCAGCGCCGCCGGAGGAGCCTGCCGCCGACTTCGACGTATCCCAGGGATTGAGCGTCGGGCCGAACACTTCGTTGAAAGTGTTGGCGCCGGCGCCGAATTCCGGCGTGTTGGATTTTGCGTAGACGACCGCGCCATTGGCTTCGAGGTTCTCGACCATGAGGTCGGACGTCGCGGGAATGTTGTCCTTGTAGATCGGCGAGCCCTGGGTATTCAGGACGCCCGCGACATCGGTCAGGTCCTTGATCGGCAGCGGCAGGCCTGCCAGGAGCCCGCGTGCTCCGGCGGGCTTCTGCATCAACGCCTTCGCATTGGTCCGCGCACGATCGAAGCACAGCGTCGGCAAGGCGTTGACCGTGCCGTCGACCTCCCTGATGCGCTTCTCCAAGACATCCAGCAATTCGAGTGGAGAGACATCGCCGGAGCGTAGCTTGTCGACGATGGTGCAGGCGGTTTCGCGGATCAGGTCTTCAGACAACTATTTTACTCCTGAGCTTGTTGTGTCGTCATTGCGAGCGCAGCGAGGCAATAACGGAAAAAGTCTAACCCCATCCCGCGCTGATGCCGCCATCCACCGTGTAGATCACGCCGGACGTATAGCCGGCGCGATCCGAAGCGAGGAACGCCATGAGGTCGCCGATCTCGCGCGGATGCGCGGGGCGGCCGAGTGGCAGGCCTTTCTGGAATTCCTTATAGCGGTTCTCGTCGCCGAACTGGTGCTTTGCGCGCGTCTTCAGCAGCGTGACGTGCCGGTCGGTGCCGACAGGGCCGGGATTGATGCCGACCACGCGAATGTTGTCGGCGAGGCTTTTCCCCCGAGCGCGCGGGTGAAGGCCATCAGCGCCGCATTGCCGGCGCTGCCGCAGATGTAATTGGCGTCGAATTTTTCGCCGGCAGCGCCAATGTCGTTGACGATGACGCCGCCGCCCCGGGCCTTCATCTGCGCGTAAATCTGCCGCGTCAGGTTGATATAACCGAACACTTTCAATTCCCAGGCGTGGCGCCACGTGGCTTCGTCGATCTTGTCGATGGAGCCGCCGGGGATGTCGCCGGCATTGTTGACGAGCACGTCGATGTCGGCGGCCTCCTTGGCGAGCCGCGCCAAATCCGCGGCGCTGCGCAGATCGACGATACTGGTCGCGGCATCGATCTGATGCGCCGAGCGCAAGCGGCCGGCCAGCGCCTTGAGTTGCTCGCCGTTGCGGGCGGCGAGCAGGAGATGCGCGCCTTCCTCGGCAAACGCCTCGGCAGCGGCTGCGCCGATGCCCTTGGACGCGCCCGTAATCAGGACGCGCTTGCCACGCAGATGCAGATCCATGGGAGTTACTCGCAAGATGGGAACAAGGCTGAAATCAGTAGGCGCACGGCTGCGCCATGGTCAACATTGCAGTGCAGCGTTGCACTGCCGCCGACTTTGGTCCATTGCATTGCGGTCAAAAAAGCGGCGACTGCCGGACCAAAAAAGGACGTTCTCGATGAGCAAGAAACAATACCGGATCGCAGTCATTCCCGGTGACGGCATCGGCAAGGAAGTGATGCCCGAGGGCCTGCGCGTTTTGGAGGCGGCCGCGAAAAAGCACGGGGTCTCCCTGCATTTTGATCATTTCGACTTCTCGTCCTGGGACTATTACGAGAAGCACGGGCAGATGATGCCGGATGACTGGAAAGAGAGGATCGGCAAGCACGATGCGATCTATTTCGGCGCAGTCGGTTGGCCCGCCAAGATTCCGGATCACGTTTCGCTGTGGGGCTCGCTGATTAAATTCCGCCGCGAGTTCGACCAGTATGTCAATCTGCGCCCGGTGCGGCTGATGCCCGGCGTGCCGTCGCCGCTGGCGGGCCGCAAGCCCGGTGACATTGATTTCTGGGTGGTGCGCGAGAATACGGAAGGCGAATATTCCTCCGTCGGCGGCCGCATGTTCCCCGACACCGACCGCGAGTTCGTGACGCAGCAGACGGTGATGACCCGCACCGGCGTCGACCGTATCCTGAAGTTCGCCTTCGAGCTCGCGCAGTCGCGGCCGAAGAAGCACCTGACATCGGCGACCAAGTCGAACGGCATCTCCATCACCATGCCCTATTGGGACGAGCGCGTGGAGGCGATGGCCAAGAAGTTTCCTGGCGTGAAGTGGGACAAGTACCACATCGACATTCTCACTGCGAACTTCGTGCTGCACCCGGACTGGTTCGACGTTGTCGTCGGCTCCAACCTGTTCGGCGACATCCTGTCCGATCTCGGTCCGGCCTGCACCGGCACCATCGGCATCGCACCGTCGGGCAACATCAATCCCGAGGGTGATTTCCCCTCGGTCTTCGAGCCGGTGCACGGCTCGGCACCTGATATCGCAGGGCAGGGGATTGCGAACCCGATCGGCGCGATCTGGTCGGGCGCGATGATGCTCGAGCATCTCGGCGAGAAGGTTGCCGGCAAGTCGATCGTCGATGCGATCGAGCGCACGTTGGCCGAGCGCACCCTCCGCACCAACGATCTCGGCGGCAATGCCGACACCACAGCCTGCGGCAAGGCGGTCGCGGATATGGTGGACTAATTCGCTGCTTGACCCTCTCCCCTTGTGGGCCCACAAGGGGAGAAGGAAAGCGAATGTGCCTCGCTTCGATCAGCCCGCGATCTTCTCGATCGCCGCCTCATCCAGCCCGAACGTTTTCCCAGCCAGCAAAATATCTCGCCAGGTGGTCGGATCGACCGGGATGCCTTCCGCGAGCCGCTTCGTCTTGATCTCACGCTCGGGCTCGCCGGCGATCTTGACCTTGTCGACGCCGGGGGCGGGCGGCGAGCCGGTGTGCCAGGCGACGAAGCTTTCGACTTCGCGTGCGAGGTTTTCGCCGGTGCCGAGCTTGCCCGGATCGATGATGATCGAGAGCATGCCGTTGAGGACGTTGTGCTTGCCGTCGGACGGGCCCTTGACCACCTGCCCGCCGGAGAGCGCGCCACCGAGGATTTCGCACACAAGCGCGAGTCCCGAACCCTTGTGCTCGCCGAACGGCAGAATGGCGCCGTGCGGCGGGATCACGGTGTAGCGCGGGTTGACGGTGGGCTTGCCTTCATTGTCGATGATGGTGCCGGGCTCGAGTTCGACGCCCTTGTTGTGGGCGACGCGGGTCTTGCCCTGCGCAATCCTGCTGGTGGCGAAGTCGAGCACGATCGGCGCTTTGCCCCTGCGCGGGACGCCGACGCAGAACGGGTTGGTGCCGTGGCGCGCATCGCTGCCGCCCCAAGGCGCCACGATCGGGCGCGAAATCACGTTGACGAAGTGGATCGAGACCAGCCCGTGGTCAATGCACTGCTCGGCCCAGTGGCCGATGCGGCCGATGTGATGCGCGTTGGAAAGGCCGACGAGGCAGACGCCGTTGCGCTTGGCGCGCTCGGCGGCCAGCTCCATCGCTTCATGGCCGATCACCTGGCCGTAGCCGGTAAGGCCGTCGAGGGTGAGAAGTGGACCGGTGTCGAGCACGATCTTGACGTGCTGGTTCACGGCGAGGCCGCCCGTGGTGACGCTCTGGACATAGCGCGGGATCATGCCGACGCCGTGCGAGTCGTGTCCTTTGAGATTTGCCTCGACGAGGTTGGTGGATACGAGCTCGGCCTCGCGGTCCGTGGAGCCACCGGCCTTGACGATGGCGCGGACGACATTGGTGAGGGGCTCTGCCTTGATGGTGCGAGTGTCGGCCATTGTTGTTGCTCTTGTCCTTTCACGATCCGGGGCGATTGCGTAGGGTGGATTAGCCGAAGGCGTAACCCGCCCGTTGTCGGTCACAAGAAGAGGTGGGTTACGCTTCGCTAACCCACCTTACGATTTCACGATCCGGCGGCAATGGATCCATGCCGCTTCAATCAGGTTCTCACTCGCTTCCGGCGTTCGGAACGCCGAATGCGCCGACAGCGTCACGTTCGGAATCTTGGTCAGCGGATGATCCGCGGGCAGCGGCTCGATACTGAAGACGTCGAGGCCGGCGTGGCGGATGTGGCCCGACTTCAACGCGTCGATCATTGCCTGCTCGTCGACGATCGCGCCGCGCGCGGTGTTGATGAAGACGACCCCTGGCTTCATCTTCGCGATTGTCTCGCGCGTGATCATGCCGCGCGTCTCGTCGTTCAGCAGCAAATGCAGCGACACCACGTCGCTTCTCGCCAGCAGCGTGTCGAGGTCGGTAAACTCGACGCCGGGATGGGTCTTTGGCGAGCGGTTCCAGGCAACCACCTTCATGCCGCCGCCCGACGCAATGCGGGCGACTTCGGCGGCGATACCTCCGAAGCCGATCAGGCCGAGCGTCTTGCCGGTGAGCTGCATGCCGTCCTCGCGCAGCCAGTTGCCGGCGCGCATCTCGCGGTCCATCATCGCGATGACGCGGGCGGAGGACCACATCAGCGCGATCGCGGACTCCGCTACCGCCGTGTCGCCATAGCCCTTGATCAGATGCACGGAGATGCCGAGCTCGGCGAGCTCCTCCGGATTCATGTAGCTGCGCGCGCCGGTGCCGAGGAACACGACGTGCCTGAGGCCCACGCACTTCTTCGCGACCTCGGTCGGCAACGCGGTGTGGTCGACGATGGCGATCTCGGCGCCGTCGAGGATTTCAGGATATTGCTCGGGCTTGATGTCAGGGTCCCTGTGGATCCGCACCTCGGGATCGCCAGGCTTCTCAAGCCGCTCCATGATCACGGCGAGCGCTTCATTGGCGTCGACGAAAACTCCGCGCATGTCTGTCTCCGATCAGGATGCGACGCCGGCGATCGCCAGCACGGTGTGCATCAGCACGTTGGTGCCCGCGGCGCAATTGGGCTGAGTGGCATCCTCCAGCTCGTTGTGGCTGACGCCGTCCTTGCACGGCACGAACACCATCGCCGCCGGCATGACCGTATTGAGGTTGCAGGCATCGTGGCCGGCGCCGGAGGTGATGCGGCGGGAGGAATAGCCGAGCGTCTTGGCTGCATTCTCGACTGCGGCGATCAGCTTGGGATCGAAATGCGTTGGCGGCTTGCGCCAGACGAGATCGATCTTGACCTCGACCTTGCGGCGCGTGGCAATCTCCGCGATGGCGGAGCGCAGGTCACGATCGAGGGCATCCATGATCGCGCGATCTGCGCTGCGGCAATCCATCGTAAAGGCGATCTCGCCGGGAATGACGTTGCGCGACGGATTTGCGATCACGGCCTCGCCGATGGTGCCGACCGCATTCGGTCCGTGCTTCCTGGCAATGGTCTCCATCGCCAGCACGATCTCGGACAGTGTCGCCAGCGCATCGCGCCGCAACGGCATCGGCGTCGATCCCGCATGGCTTTCGAAGCCGGAGATCTTGCCGTCATACCACAGCACGCCCTGGCCGGAATCGACCACGCCAATGGTCTTGCCCTCGGCCTCCAGGATCGGGCCTTGCTCGATGTGCAGCTCGACAAAGCAGCCGAGCTTCTGGAAACCGACCGGCTTGTCGCCGCGATAGCCGATGCTGTCGAGCGCCTGGCCGACAGTCGTGCCCTCGATATCCTTGCGTGACAGGATGTCGTCGGTCGTGAAATCGCCGACGTACGCCGCGGACGCCATCATCGCCGGCGCAAAGCGCGAGCCTTCCTCGTTGGTCCAGTTGACAATGCAGATCGGCGCCTCGGTCTCGATGCCGGCGTCGTTCAGCGTACGGATCACTTCGAGCGCGCCGAGCGTGCCGAGAATGCCGTCATACTTGCCGCCGGTCGGCTGGGTGTCGAGATGCGAGCCGATGCCGACGGGCAGCTTCGACATGTCGCGGCCCTTGCGCAGGCCGAATTGAGATCCGAGCGCGTCGGTGTGCACTTCGAGGCCAGCTTCCTCACAGGCCTTTCGGAACCAGTCGCGCACCCGCTTGTCTTCCGCGCTCAGCGTCAGCCGCCGCACGCCGCCCTTGGCCGTCGCGCCGAATTGCGCGGTCTCGCGGATGGAGCCCCAGAGGCGGGCGGAATCGATTTGCAAATTGGTGGCGGCTCGGCTCATGCGTCAGTCTCTCATTTGTCCGGCGCCTTTTTCAATGACGCGCCAGCGCGGGCGCGTCAACCGCGAGGCTGCCCTGCGCAATCTGATATGCAAGCTCGGCGACGCGCTGCACTGCCACGACGTCGGGCGAGGCGAGCCAGCTCGCGGTGAATGTGAGCGGCGCGATTTCGAGATCTGTATCGAGCAGTTGCAGTCGCCCGTCGGCGAGCTCGTTCTCGACGATGGCATCGGGAATGACGGCGATGCCGAGGCCTTCGACCGCCATGTGGATGACGGTGGCGAGCGAAGCAGAGGCGTGCAGACGGATCGGCGGCAGCTCCGGCTGGTCGAACACCTCGCGCACGACCTCGTAGGGCCTGGTCTTGCGCGGGAAGGTGATGATCGGAAACCGCGCCAGCTCCGCCCGCGTCACCGGACCATGGCCGAGCCCGAGCGACGGGCTTGCGAGAAACCCGATCGGATAGTCGGCGAGCACGCGATTGTGCACGCCTGAGGCCGACAGCGGCCCGACCACGAAGGCAAGCTCGATCTCCTGCGCGAGCAGGCGCGCGGTGAGGTTCGGCGTAATGTCGACCTCGATCTCTAGCGACAGGTTCGGATAGATCTCGCTCATGCTCTTCACCAGCCGCGGCAGCCAGGTGTGTACGATGGTCTCGGCAACACCGAGCCGCATTACGCCGCGCATCGCCGAGCGGTCGCCGATCTCGGCCATCATCTGGGCGCGCAGGCCAATCAGCTTTTCCGCGTAGACCATCATCTGCCGGCCGCTCGGAGTGGGCGACGCCACGCGATGGTCGCGGTTCAGGAGTTTTACGCCCATCTCGCGCTCGAGCTGGGCGATGCGCTGGGAGATCGCCGGCTGGGTCGTATTGAGCCGTGCTGCGGCGCCGCGGAAGCTGCCGAGCTTCACAACCCAGAGGAAGGTTTCGATCGACCTGAAGTCCAGCATGGAAGGATTTTCCCGACCGATAAAATTGATTTATCGATATCGATTAGAAAGGAAGATTAGACTTTATAGCACGCGTGGTGTTGGCTCTCTTTGTCGAGTTTATAGGCAGGTCAATCGCATGACTGTTTTGGTGGCAGCGCAGCAAACTGAAACATCCGACACCCTCCCGAGCCGTCGGGCGCGGCTCGCCTATCGTGGCGGCGAGGTCGGTTCCACTGCGGGAGTCGCGCCCGGCTTCGTCCAGGGCAATCTGGCAATCCTGCCGGCGGAATATGCCGGCGCTTTCCACCGCTTCTGCCAGCTCAATCCCAAGCCGTGCCCGATCATCGGCATGTCCGACATCGGCAGCCCGCACATCCCTGCGCTTGGCGCCGATCTCGACATACGGACCGATGTGCCGCGCTACCGCGTTTGGCGCGACGGCGAGGTCGTGGACGAGCCGACCGACATCACGAAGCACTGGCGTGACGATCTCGTCACCTTCGTGCTGGGCTGCTCGTTCTCGTTCGAGGAGGCGCTGCTCGACGAGGGCATGCCGATCCGCCACATCGAGCAGAACGTGCGGGTGCCGATGTACCGTACCAACATCGCCTGCGGCGAGGCCGGCCCGTTCGCGGGTCCGATGGTGGTGTCGATGCGCCCGTTCAAGCCGGCCGATGCGATCCGCGCGGTCCAGATCACCTCGCGCTATCCGCCGTGCACGGCGCGCCCGTGCATCTCGGCCATCCGCATCTGATCGGCATCAAGGACATCGCCAAGCCCGACTATGGTGATCCCGTACCTATGGCAGATGACGAGATCCCGGTGTTCTGGGCCTGCGGCGTGACGCCGCAATCAGTCATCAATGCAGCCAGGGTCCCGTTCGCGATCACGCATTCGCCCGGCCTGATGCTGGTGACGGATCTGAAGAACAGGAACATGGCCGTGATTTAGTAGGCAGCGTTTGCTGCTTCTTCGGGCTTTACCGCATCCATCAATCGCTTCATTCGATCAGCCGAAATTCAGTAACAGAGGACTTTGCCATGACGATCTCTCGCCGCGACGTGTTGCTCGGTGCCACCGCCACTGCTGCGCTGATGCCGCTAGCGGCGCGCGCGCAGACCTCGGAAGTCGTGATCGGTGTTATCTATCCGTTCTCCGGCGGCAGCGCCCAGCAGGGCGTCGACGCGCAGAAGGCCTATGAGACCGCGCTCGAAGTCATCAACAAGGACACCGATTTCGACCTGCCGCTGGCAAAGGGTGAGGGCCTCCCGGGCCTCGGCGGCGCAAAGGTGCGCCTCGTGTTCGCCGATCATCAGGCCGATCCGCAGAAGGGCCGCGCCGAGGCCGAGCGCCTGATCACGCAGGAGAAGGTCTCCGCCATCATCGGCACCTACCAGAGCGCTGTGGCCGTCACCGTCAGCCAGATCTGCGAGCGTTATCAGATCCCGTTCGTCTCCGCCGACAACTCCTCGCCGAGCCTGCATCGCCGCGGCCTGAAATATTACTTCCGCGCCGCGCCGCATGACGAGATGTATTCGGCCGCGATGTTCGACTTCTTCGATGCCTTGAAGAAGAAGGGCACCAAGATCGAGACGCTGTCGCTGTTCCACGAGGACACCATCTTCGGCACCGATTCGGGCAATGCCCAGGCCAAGATCGCAGGCGAGCGCGGCTACAAGATCGTCTCCGACATCAAGTACCGCGCCAATTCGCCCTCACTCTCCGCCGAAGTGCAGCAGCTCAAGACCGCGAACGCCGACGTGCTGATGCCCTCGAGCTACACCACCGACGGCATTTTGCTGGTCAAGACCATGGGCGAGCTCGGCTACAAGCCGAGCGCGATCGTGGCGCAGGACGCCGGCTTCTCCGAGAAGGCGCTCTATGACGCCGTCGGCGACAAGCTCGAAGGCGTGATTTCGCGCGGCACCTTCTCGCTCGACCTCGCGCAGAAGCGCCCGATGGTCGGCAAGATCAACGAGATGTTCAAGGCGCGGTCGGGCAAGGACTTCAACGACCTCACCTCGCGCCAGTTCATGGGCCTGATCATCCTCGCCGACGCGATCAGCCGCGCCAAGTCGGCCGATGGCGAGAAGATCCGCGATGCGTTGGCCGCGACCGACATCCCGGGCGAGCAGACCATCATGCCCTGGAAGCGCGTCAAGTTCGACGAGATGGGTCAGAACAACGACGCCGACCCGGTGTTGCTGCAATATGTCGGCGGCAAGTTCGTCACCATCTTCCCGCCGCAGGCCGCGATCGCCGAAGCGATCTGGCCGATGAAGTAAGTGTTTCGGCTTGGGAACCGGGCGCCGTGGAAGCAGGACCATTGAGCTGCTCCCACACCGTCATTGCGAGGAGCGCAGCGACGAAGCAATCCAGACCGCTTGCTTGGCGATATTTCTGGATTGCTTCGCTTCGCTCGCAATGACGAAGCCTGTCGTGACGTTTCGAACGGGGGACTAGAGTTGACAGCCCAAGCCATTATCCAAAGTCTCGCGAGCGGCCTCCTGATGGGTCTGCTCTACGGACTGATCGCCGTCGGCCTCGCACTGATCTTCGGCCTGATGGACGTCGTGAACTTCGCCCACGGCGAGTTCCTGATGATCGCGATGTACGTGTCCTTCTTCCTGTTCACGTTTTTCGCGATCGACCCCTTGCTGTCGGCGCCGTTGGTTGCCGCGGCACTCTTCGTCTTCGGAGCGGTGGTCTATCTATTGATCGTGCGCTTCGCGATGCGCGCCAAGGCCAATGCCGGCATGGTGCAGATCTTCTCGACCTTCGGCCTCGCCATCGTGATGCGTGGTCTCGCGCAGTTCTTCTTCACGCCGGACTACCGCAGCGTTCCGCATTCCTGGCTCGGCGGCAAGACAGTGTCGGTGGCAGGGATCTTCCTGCCGGAGCCGCAGCTTGTCGGCGCGCTGGTCTCGATCCTGGCCTTCGCGGGGCTCTATTTGTTCATCCACCGCACCGATTTCGGTCGCGCGCTGGAGGCCACCCGTGAAGACCCCGGTGCGGTGGCGCTGGTCGGCATCGACAAAAACCGGGTGTTCGCGCTCGGCTGGGGCCTCGGCGCCGCGCTGGTCGGCCTTGCCGGCGCGATCATGGCGAGCTTCTTCTACATCTATCCCGACGTCGGCGCGTCGTTCGCGCTGATCGCCTATGTGACGGTGGCGCTCGGCGGTTTCGGCAGCGTGTTCGGCGCGTTCGCCGGCGGCATCATCGTCGGCCTGGTCGAAGCCGGCACCGCGCTGGTGCTGCCGCCCTCGCTCAAATCAGTCGGCATCTACGCCGTTTATCTCCTCGTCGTCTTCATTCGGCCGCGCGGCCTGTTCGGGCAGATGTGATGGACCAGCATTTTGCCGCGCGGCGTCGCCGCGACCTCATCATCGCCGCGGCGCTCGCGGCGCTCGCCGCACTCGCGCCTCTGGTCGTGAAGGATGTCTACGTCCAAAACATCCTGATTCTGACCCTGTTGTACGCGGCGCTGTCGCAAAGCTGGAACATCCTCTCCGGCTATTGCGGACAGATCTCGCTCGGACACGCGCTTTATTTCGGCATCGGTGCCTACACCACCGAACTGCTGTTCACCAAATTCGGTGTGCTGCCCTGGTTCGGCATGCTGGCCGGCGGATTTGTCGCCGCCATCATTGCGATGGGGCTCGGCTATCCTTTCTTCCGACTGCGCGGCCATTACTTCGTGATCGCGACCATCGTCATCGCCGAGATCGGCCTGCTGCTGTTCCAGAATTGGGATTGGGCGGGGGCTGCGATGGGAATCACGATTCCCGTGCGCGGCGACAGCTGGCTGAAATTCCAGTTCATGCGCAGCAAGCTGCCGTACTTCTATTTCGCGTTGGCGCTTTGCTGCGTCGCCTGGTTCGTCACCTGGTGGCTTGAAGATTCCAAATGGGGTTTTTGGTGGCGTGCGGTGAAGGACAATCCGGAAGCCGCTGAAAGCCTCGGCGTCGTCGTGTTCAACTCCAAGATGGGCGCGGCTGCCGTGTCCGCTTTCCTCGTCGCGGTCGGCGGTGCGTTCTATGCGCAGTTCCTTGCTTACATCGACCCTGAAAGCGTCATGGGCTTCCAGTTCTCGCTTCTGATGGCACTCCCGGCCGTGCTCGGTGGCATCGGCACCCTCTGGGGGCCCGTGCTAGAGCGGCCATCCTGATCCCGATGACGGAGCTGACGCGCTCCTATATCGGCGGCTCCGGTCGCGGCGTCGACCTGATCGTCTATGGCGCGTTGATCGTGGCGATCTCGCTGGCTTTGCCGCAAGGCCTGGTGAGCCTGTTCTCCCGTTCCAAGGCAAAAGGAGCCACGCGATGACCGCGCTCCTTGAAACCCGCGGCGTCTGGCAGCGGTTTGGCGGCCTCGTCGCCAACAGCGATGTCTCGATTTCGGTCGGCCGCGGCGAGATCGTCGGTCTGATCGGTCCCAACGGCGCCGGCAAGTCGACGCTGTTCAATCTCATCGCCGGCGTTCTGCCGCCGACGCAAGGCTCGATCTGGTTCGATGGCGAGGACGTGACAAAGCTGCCGGCGGCCGAGCGGTGCCAGCGCGGCGTCGGTCGCACCTTCCAGGTGGTCAAAAGCTTTGAGACTATGACGGTCATCGACAATGTCATCGTCGGCGCCCTGGTGCGCAACACCGTGATGCGCGAGGCGCGCCGCAAAGCGCACGAGGTGCTGGAGTTCACTGGCCTTGCGCCACGTGCCGACGTGCTCGCGAGCGACCTCGTGCCGGCGGAGAAGCGCCGCCTCGAAGTCGCGCGTGCGCTCGCAACCGAACCGAAACTGCTGCTGCTCGACGAAGTCCTCACCGGCCTTACGCCGACCGAGGCACAGACCGGCGTGGCGCTGGTGCGAAAAGTACGTGATACCGGCATCACGGTGCTGATGGTCGAGCACGTCATGGAGATCGTGATGCCCCTGGTCGACCGCGCCATCGTGCTCGATCTCGGCAAGGTTCTGGTCGAGGGCAAGCCCAACGACGTCGTCCGCGATCCCAAGGTGATCAGCGCATATCTGGGAGATCGTCATGCTGTCGGTGCATGAAGTCACGACCGCCTATCAGGGCCTGGTCGCGATCTCCGCGGTCAGTATCGAAGTCACCAAGGGTGAGATCGTCTGCGTTGCCGGCGCCAACGGTGCGGGCAAGTCGACGCTGCTCAAGTCCATCGCCGGTGCCGAGCGTCCGCGCTCGGGCACGGTGACGTTCGACGGCAAACGCCTCGACGGCATGGCGCAGCATCATATCACCGCCACCGGCATCGCCTATGTGCCGGAGAACCGCCGCCTGTTCCCGCGCTTGTCGGTGCGCGACAATCTCCGCCTCGGCAGCTATCTCTATCGCGGCGAGGCGGATCGCGAGGAGCCGCTCGATCTCGTCTTCAAGCTGTTTCCGCGCCTGTCCGAGCGCCTCGAGCAGCGCGCCGAAACGCTCTCCGGCGGCGAGCAGCAGATGCTCGCGATCGGCCGCGCCCTGATGACGCGTCCGCGGCTTCTGATGCTCGACGAACCCTCGCAAGGAATCATGCCAAAGCTGGTCGATGAAATCTTCCAGGCGGTGAAAACCATCCGTGAGGCCGGCATGACCGTGCTGATCGTCGAGCAGCGCATGGCCGAGTGCCTGGAGATCGCCGACCGCGCCTACATCCTGCAAACCGGCCGCGTGCTGATGCAAGGCCCGGCGGCGGAGATCAGGGCAATCCCGACGTGCGCAAGGCGTATCTGGGGCTTTAGGCGCAGAGTGTTGGCCGTGTTCGCGCAACACATTCGGTGTCATCGTCCGACTTGATCGGGCGATCCAGTACTCCGAGACGTCAATGATATCCGGAGAAGCCACGGCGTACTGGATTCCCCGCCTTCGCGGGGAATGACAGCGGTGGGCGAGTTCTAATGCTCGTGCCGATGCTCCGGCAGCGTCACCCCGAACACCTTCACCAGATCCGCCACCTGCTCCGGCGACAGATACCGCGGGTTCATTCCGCGCAGCAGCAGGTAGAGTTTCGCCGTTTCCTCCAGCTCCTCGGTCGCGAACACCGCCGCTTCCAGCGTGTCGCCGGCGACCACCGGACCGTGATTGGCGAGCAGCACGGATGAATATTTTCCGGCCAGTCCCTTGATCGCATCCGCAACCGCGGGATCGCCGGGGCGGTAATAGGGCACGAGCGCGGTGGCGCCGCATTTCATCAGATAATAGGCCGTCATCGGCGGCAGCGCGGCGCGCGGGTCGACCTCGGGCAGCATCGAGAGCGCGACCGAATGGGTGGAGTGCAGATGCACGATCGCCCGCGCGCTTCCGCGCGTATCGTAGAGCGCGGTGTGCAGCGGAACTTCCTTGGTCGGCGCATCGCCGGACGTGAGCCGGCCGTGATCGTCCAGCCGCGACAGTTTTGCGGGATCGAGGAAGCCGAGCGAGGCGTTGGTCGGCGTCACCAGCCAGCCGCCGCCATCCAGCCTGACACTGATATTGCCGGAGGAGCCCGGCGTCAGCCCGCGCTCGAACAGGGACCGTCCGAAGCGGCAGATATCCTCGCGCAGCCTTGTCTCGTTGCTCATGGCCGTCATGCTCGCTTGTCTCACGCTTTGGCAGCGCGGCCAAGCCGTGTTATTCGAGATCACGAGCCGCCGCAAAGGCGGCCGTCCGGGAAACGTTCGCAAGGGTGAGTTGCATGGCAGCCTCCACATCACAAAATCAGCGCATCGCCGTCATCGGGCTCGGCTCGATGGGGTACGGCATGGCGACATCACTGAAGCGCGCCGGCCATACGGTCACGGGCTGCGACGTTTCGGCTGACGCGGTGGCGCGTTTTGTGAAGAGGGGTGGTGCCGGCGCCACAACGCCGGCCGAGGCGGCCAAGGGCGCGGACATCGTCGTCAGCGTCGTCGTCAACGCCGCGCAGACCGAAGCGATTCTGTTCGGCAACGACGGCGTCGCCGAGACCCTGCCGAACAACAGTGTTTTCATCTCCTCTGCGACGATGGATCCCGACGTGGCGCGGCGCCTGGCAAAACAGCTGGAAGCGACCGGCCGAAATTACCTGGATGCGCCGATCTCCGGCGGCGCGCAGCGTGCCGCGCAAGGCGAATTGACGATCCTCGCCTCCGGCAGCGCCGCCGCGTTCGCAAGAGCGCGTCCGGCGCTCGATGCCATGGCCGCAAAGCTCTACGAGCTTGGCGATGCCGCTGGCCAGGGCGCGGCCTTCAAGATGATCAACCAGCTGCTGGCCGGCGTGCATATCGCTGCCGCAAGCGAAGCGATCGCGTTCGCCGCCAAACAGGGCCTCGACATCCGAAAGGTCTACGAGGTGATCACGGCGTCTGCCGGCAATTCGTGGATGTTCGAGAACCGCATGCCGCACGTGCTCGACGGCGATTACACGCCGCGTAGCGCGGTGGAGATCTTCGTCAAGGATCTCGGCATCATCCAGGACATGGCGCGCACCGCCAGATTCCCGGTGCCGGTTTCCGCCGCAGCCCTCCAGATGTTCCTGATGACCTCAGCCGCCGGCATGGGACGTGACGACGATGCGTCGGTGGCGCGAATGTATGCGCAGGTCACCGGCGTAAAACTTCCCGGCGACAAGTAGAAGAGGATTCCAATGCCCCGTTTCGCCGCCAACCTCTCGATGATGTTCACCGAGGTGCCGTTCCTCGACCGGTTCGACGCCGCCGCGCAAGCCGGCTTTACCGCCGTCGAGTTTCTCTTTCCCTATGAGCATCCGGTCGAAGCGATCGGCGAGCGGCTCAAGCGCAGCGGCCTGACACAGGCGCTGTTCAACCTGCCGCCGGGCGACTGGAATGCCGGCGAGAAAGGTTTTGCCGCACTGCCGGCGCGCTTTGCCGACCTCAAGGCGAGCCTGGAGACGGCGCTGCCTTACGCCAAGGCGACCGGCGTCAAGCGACTGCATTTGATGGCGGGCATCGCCAACCGAGGCGAACGGGTCGCAATCGAGGCTTTCTACAAGTCGGTGACGTGGGCCGCGGAATTCTTCGCGCCGCATGGCATCGACATCGTGCTCGAGCCGATCAACGCTCGCAACGTCCCAGGTTATTTCCTCAACGATTTCGGCTTCGCACGCGATTTGATCCAGGAGCTGAGGCTTCCCAATTTGAAACTTCAGTTCGACATCTATCATTGCGGGATCATCCATGGCGACGTCACCATGCGACTGCGCGAGATGATGCCGATCATCGGGCACATCCAGATCGCCAGCATTCCCTCGCGCAACGAGCCCGACGGCGAGGAGCTCAATTATCCGTTCCTGCTCGATGAGCTCGACCGGCTCGGCTATGCCGGATTCGTCGGCTGCGAATACAATCCGCGCGGCAAGACCATCGATGGGCTCGCCTGGTTCAAGCCCTATGCGGGAGTGAAACCGTGACACTTGCGTTAGGTTGCATCGCCGACGACTATACCGGCGCCTCGGATCTCGCCAACACGCTCACGCGCGCGGGCCTGCGCACGGTGCAGACCATCGGCGTCCCCGCTGACGATTTGAAGCTGCCGGAAGTCAACGCCATCGTGGTGTCGCTGAAGAGCCGCTCGATCGAGGCGGGGCTTGCGGTCTCGCGCTCGCGCGCGGCCGAGAAATGGCTGCGTGGTCGCGGCGCGAGCCACGTGCTGTTCAAGATTTGCTCGACCTTCGATTCCACCGACGCCGGCAACATCGGCCCTGTGATGGACGCGCTGCGCGCCGATTGCGGCGAGCCGGTCGTGCTGGTGACGCCGGCTTTCCCCGAGACCGGCCGCACCGTCTATCAGGGCAATCTGTTCGTCGGCGCCGTGCCGCTGAACGAGAGCCCCTTGAAGGATCATCCGCTCAACCCGATGCATGATTCCAATCTGGTGCGCGTGCTGGCGCGCCAGAGCAAGACGCAGATCGGTCTCGTCGATCTCGCGACCCTCTCGTGCGGGGCGGAGGCCGTGCACGCCCGGCTTGCCGAACTATCAGGCAAGGCTATCGGCGCCGCCATCATCGACGCCGTGTTCGACCGCGATCTCGAAACCATCGGCCTTGTCGCCGCAGAGCACCGGCTGTCGGTCGGCGCCTCCGGTATCGGCCTTGGGCTCGCGCGCGCGCTGGTGTCGACCGGCAAGGTCAAGTCGGCCACCACAGGCAGCGACCAAGGCGCCGCCGTCGGCGGACACGTGGCGTGCCTGGTCGGAAGCTGCTCGCAAGCCACCTTGCAGCAGATTGCCAGTGCCGAACGGGTCATGCCGGTGCTCCGTCTCGACCCTGACCGTATTCTTACGGGCGCGAACGAAACGCAGCGTGCGCTGGACTGGGCGAAAGAGCGATTGGCCCAGGGGCCAGTGCTGATTGCATCGAGCGCGACGCCGGCTGAGGTTGCTGCGCTCCAGGCGCGTCACGGCCGCGACGCCGCAGGACACGCCATCGAGCAGACGATGGCCGACATCGCCGAAAGCCTAGTGAAATCAGGCGTTCGGCGGTTGATCGTCGCCGGCGGCGAGACGTCGGGTGCTGTGGTCGACCGGTTGAGGATTCCCGGATTTCTCGTCGGAGTGGAGATCGCTGCGGGGTCCCGGTGCTGCACGCCGTCGGTGCTGAAAAAGGCGGCATGTTGCTTGCTCTGAAATCCGGAAATTTCGGTGGAGCGCAGTTTTTTTCGGACGCGATTGGGCTCATGCGCTGAGCGCGGGGCATTCTTATCCCCCTGTTCATCTCTTTCGGGTTCCTTACCCCGTGAGGAGTCAGCGTTCACATCTGCTCAGATGCTTTGTTGGGTGATGTCGGCACTGCTCCCTTTGGTTGATTCGTAAATTCCCGGACGCGAGATCGCGCCCAGCTAAAGAGACCCATTATGTTCGCCTCTCTCTCCATCCGCGCCAAGATCATCAGTGTCGTGGCGTTCCTGCTGGTCGCGATGACCGGCATGGGCCTGCTCGCCGTCATGAAGATGCGGACGATCAACGCCAACACGGTCGATATCACCACGAACTGGATGCCCAGCGTGCGTGTGATCGGCGATCTGCGCGCCGGCGTCATCACCTACCGCAACGTCATCCGTGAGCACATGCTGGCGGAAACGCTGGAGGAGAAGCTCGCGGCGGAGAAGACGCTCGCGACCGTGGTCGAGGCCAACACGGGATTCCGCAAAAGCTACGAGACGATGATCACCTCGCCCGAGGAGCGCGCGCTTTACAGCCAGTGGTCCAAGACCTGGGATGACTACAGGAAGGGCACCCAGGAAGTCATGGCGTTGTCGCGCAAGGAGGCAGGCAAGGTTCCGCACGAGGCGCACGAGTTGAACACCAAGACGGTCAACAAGATCGGGCTTGAGGCCGACGCCATTCTGGCCAAGGACATCGAGTTGAACACCAAGGGTGGCGATCAGGCGTCCGTCGACGCCTCCGACACCTATTACTACGCCTTCGTGCTCGTCGCGATCATCCTCGGCGCTGCCGTCATCATCGGTATTGGCGTGAGCTTCTATCTCGTCCAGGACGTCTCCAGCGGCATCAACTCGATCATCCAGCCGATGCAGGCGCTGGGCCGCGGCGATCTGAGCGCGGAAGTCCCGCATCGCGGCGAGAAGACCGAGATCGGCGCCATGGCTGACGTGCTCCAGGTATTCAAGGAAGCGCTGATCGCAAAAAAGGCAGCGGACCAGGCCGCCGCGGCCGATGCCGAAGCCAAGATCGAGCGCGGCCGCCGCGTCGACGGCATTACCCGCGACTTCGAAAGCCTGATCGGCGAGATCGTCCAGACCGTGTCGTCGGCCTCGACCCAGCTCGAATCCTCGGCCTCGACCCTGACTTCAACCGCCGATCGCTCGCAGCGGCTGGCGACCACTGTCGCCGCTGCTTCGGAAGAGGCTTCCACCAACGTCCAGTCGGTGGCTTCGGCGACGGAAGAGATGGCCTCCTCGGTCGGCGAGATCAGCCGCCAGGTGCAGGAATCGGCGCGGATGGCGGGCGACGCCGTCGGCCAGGCCCGTGCCACCACCGAGCGCGTCAGCGAGCTGTCGAAAGCCGCTTCGCGCATCGGCGACGTCGTCGAACTGATCAATACCATCGCCGGCCAGACCAACCTGCTGGCACTGAACGCGACCATCGAGGCGGCACGCGCCGGTGAGGCCGGCCGCGGCTTCGCGGTGGTCGCCTCCGAGGTGAAGGCGCTTGCCGAGCAGACCGCCAAGGCGACCGGTGAAATCGGCCAGCAGATTTCCGGCATCCAGGCGGCGACCAACGACTCGGTCGGTGCGATCAAGGAGATCTCCTCGACCATCGAGCGCCTCGCGGAAATCTCCTCGGCGATTGCGGCCGCTGTGGAAGAGCAGGGTGCTGCGACCCAGGAAATCGCCCGCAACGTCCAGCAGGCGGCCCAAGGCACCCAGCAGGTCTCGTCCAACATCACCGACGTGCAGCGCGGCGCCACCGAGACCGGCACCGCCTCCTCGCAGGTGCTATCGGCCGCGCAGATGCTGTCCAACGATAGCACTCGACTAAAAACCGAGGTCAGCAAATTCCTGACCAACGTCCGCGCGGCGTAAACCTGAAAACGATACCAGCTCTGAAAGCGGCGCCTCGGGCGCCGCTTTCTGCGGTATTGAAGGCTCCTCCCGTCTTGCGGACAGAGGCTGCATATCTGAAATGCGATTTCGCGGTGCACTAGCAAGGAATTGACCGCGCGTGAGGCGCTGCCATTGGCCATTTCGGTGATGTTCGGGTAAATCAGCCGAGGAACCCGCGGGGGCGTGTTCCTTGTCCCCCGATTTGGAATTGCCTGACGAATGATTGCTCTGGTCCGTATTGCCCTGAGCCGGCCCTACACGTTTGTCGTGCTGGCCCTTCTGCTCCTGATCATCGGGCCGCTGGCGGCGCTGCGGACGCCGACCGACATCTTCCCGGACATCCGCATCCCCGTGATCGGCGTGGTCTGGCAGTACACCGGCCTGCCGCCCGACCAGATGTCCGGCCGCATCACCACGCCGTTCCAGCGGGCGCTGACGACGACCGTCAACGACATCGAGCACATCACCGCCAATTCCTATAACGGCTTTGGCATCATCAAGATCTTCTTCCAGCCGAATGTCGACATCCGCACCGCCAATGCGCAGGTCACGGCGATCTCGCAGACGCTGCTGAAGCAGATGCCGCCGGGCGCGACGCCACCCTTGATCCTGAACTACTCCGCCTCGACCGTGCCGATCATCCAGGTCGCGCTGTCGGGCGATGGCCTGACCGAGCAGAACCTCGCCGACATCGGCATCAACCAGCTCCGCACGCCGCTTGTCACCGTGCCCGGTGCGGCAATCCCGTATCCGTTCGGCGGCAAGCAGCGCCAGGTCCAGATCGACCTCGATCCGACCGCGCTGCAGGCCCGTGGTCTGTCCGGCCAGGACGTCGCCAATGCGCTCGCGGCCCAAAACCTGATCACGCCGGTGGGCACCCAGAAGATCGGCACCTTCGAGTACAGCATCCAGCTCAACAATTCGCCGCTCAAGATCGACGAGCTCGGCAATCTGCCGATCAAGACCGTCAACGGCGCGATGGTCTATGTGCGCGACGTCGCTACCGTGCGCGACGGCAATCCGCCGCAGACCAATATCGTCCACGTCGACGGCAACCGTTCGGTGCTGATGATGGTGCTCAAGGCGGGCGCGACCTCGACGCTCGATATCATCGCCGGCATCAAGCAGAAGGTCATCGACGTCAAGGATCAGTTGCCGGATGCGCTGAAGATCGGCTTCATCGGCGACCAGTCGGTGTTCGTTCGCGGCGCGATTCAGGGCGTCGCCTTCGAAGGCGTGATTGCGGCGCTGCTCACCAGCGTGATGATCCTGCTGTTCCTCGGCAGCTGGCGCTCGACGGTCATCATCGCGGTCTCGATCCCGCTGTCCGTGCTCGGCGCGATCGTCATGCTCTCGGCGATCGGCGAGACGCTCAACATCATGACGCTCGGCGGCCTTGCGCTGGCAGTCGGCATCCTCGTCGACGACGCCACGGTGACCATCGAAAACATCAACTACCATCTCGAGCAGGGCAAGCCGGTCGAGCAGTCGATCCTCGACGGCGCCAACCAGATCGTGACGCCAGCCTTCGTCTCGCTGCTCTGCATCTGCATCGTGTTCGTGCCGATGTTCTTCCTCACCGGTGTCGCGCGGTTCCTGTTCGTGCCGATGGCCGAAGCGGTGATGTTCGCGATGATCTGGTCGTTCATCCTGTCGCGCACCCTGGTGCCGACCATGGCGAACTATCTGCTGCATGCGCACGTCCATCATGAGGGCGAGCCACCGAAGTCGCGCAATCCCTTGGTCTGGGTCCAGCGCGGATTCGAGGCGCGGTTCGAGCGTATTCGCGGCGGCTATCGCGGCCTGCTCGGCATGGCGCTGGCGCATCGCGCAGTGTTTGTGATCGGATTCCTTTGCGTGGTCGGTGCGTCCTTCGCGCTGGTGCCGTTCCTGGGGCGCAATTTCTTCCCCGCCGTCGATGCCGGCAACATCCTGATGCATGTGCGCACCCAGGTCGGCACCCGCGTCGAGGAGGCCGCCAACCAGCTCGCGGATGTGCAGAAGGCGGTGCGCAAGCTGATTCCCGGCGAGATCGAGACCATGACCGACAACATCGGCATGCCGATCTCCGGTATCAACATGACCTACAACAACACCGGCGTGATCGGTCCGCAGGACGGCGACATCCAGATCAAGCTGAAGGAAGGTCACAAGCCGACCGAAGAGCATGTGAAGGTGCTGCGCGAGCAGCTGCCACGGCTGTTCCCGGGCGTCAGCTTCGCCTTCCTGCCGGCCGACATCGTCAGTCAGATCCTGAATTTCGGCGCGCCGGCGCCGATCGACCTGCAGATCCGCGGCGCCAATCTCGACGGCAACTTCGCCTATGCCAACAAGTTGCTCGCCAGGGTCCGCCGGATTCCAGGCATTGCTGATGCACGCATCCAGCAGTCGCCGAACCTGCCGACCTTCAACATCGATGTCGATCGTACCCGCGCGCAATATGTCGGCCTGACCGAGCGCGACGTCACCAACAGTCTCGTGGTCAATCTCGCAGGCTCCTCACAGGTCGCGCCGACCTACTATCTCAACCCGGACAACGGCGTATCCTATTCGATCGTGACGCAGACGCCGCAATATCAGATCGATTCGCTCAGTGCGTTGCAGACGCTCCCGATCACCGCGGCCGGCGCCTCGCAGTCGCCGATCCTCGGCGGCATCGCCGACATCAAGCGTGCAACCTCGAGCGCGGTGGTGTCGCAGTACGACATTCAAAACCTCGTGCAGATCTTCGCCACGACCTCGGGCCGAGATCTCGGCGCGGTCGCAACCGACATCCGCCAGGCCGTCGCCGATACAGCCAAGGACGTGCCGAAGGGCTCGTCCGTGGCGTTGCTTGGCCAGGTGCAGACCATGAACAGCGCGTTCACCGGCCTTCTGTTCGGCCTGCTCGGTGCCATCGTGCTGATCTACTTCCTGATCGTCGTGAACTTCCAGTCCTGGTCCGATCCGTTCGTGATCATCACGGCGTTGCCGGCAGCCCTTGCCGGCATCGTCTGGATGCTGTTCACGACCCAGACCACGCTGTCAGTGCCGGCGCTGACAGGCGCGATCATGTGCATGGGCGTGGCCACCGCCAACAGCGTGCTCGTGATCTCCTTTGCCCGCGAGCGCTATGAGGAACTCGGCGACCCAATCGCGGCCGCGCTGGAAGCCGGCTTCGTCCGATTCCGGCCGGTGCTGATGACCGCGCTCGCCATGATCATCGGCATGGCGCCGATGGCGCTGGGGCTGGGCGAGGGCGGCGAGCAGAACGCGCCGCTCGGCCGCGCCGTGATCGGCGGCCTGATCTTTGCAACTTTCGCCACGCTGATATTTGTTCCCGTGGTGTTCAGTATGGTACACAAGAAACAAGGCGCCAAGGCCGCCGCCCCATTGGAGACTCCGCATGTCGCCCACTGAACCCCGCTCGCCGGTGTCGCGCCGGAAACTGGGCATTTTCAGCGTGGTGGCGCTGATTGCGGCTGGCCTCGTGGTCGGCACCGGCATCCGCGCCCGCGAGGAGCAGGGCTCCAAGCTGAAGGAATGGACCGACGACCAGGCCGTTCCCAGCGTTGCGGTGACCCTGCCCAACGCCAAATCGCTCACTTCCACCATCGACCTGCCGGGCCGCCTCGAGGCCTATTATCGCGCTCCGATTTTCGCGCGCGTCTCCGGCTATCTCAAAAGCTGGAGCGCTGACATCGGCGCCCGCGTCAAGGCCGGCCAGGTGATCGCCGAGATCGAGGCGCCCGACCTCGACCAGCAGCTCCTGCAGGCCCGCGCCGACCTCGCCAGCCAGCAGGCCAGCGCCAAGCTCTCGGAAGCAACCCTGAACCGGCGCAAGACGCTGGTCGCCTCCAACTTCGTCTCGGCGCAGGAGATCGACGAGCGCACCGCCGATCTCTCCAACAAGAACGCCGCGGTCCATTCCGCCCAGGCCAATGTCGAGCGGCTCGAGGCGCTCGCCGGCTACAAGAAGATCACCGTGCCGTTCGACGGCGTGGTCACGGCGCGCGACACCGACGTCGGCGCGCTGATCAATGCCGGCGGCGGCTCGGGCCCGGCGATGTTCGTGGTCTCCGATATCACCAAGCTGCGCGTCTATGTCAACGTTCCCCAGAACTACGTGCCGGCGATCAAGATCGGCGCCAAGGCCTCCATCGTGATGCCGGAATATCCGAACCGGACCTTCCAGGCGACCGTGGAAGCCTCTTCCCAGGCCGTCGACGTTGCCTCGGGCACCACCCGGATGCAGCTTGGGCTCGACAATTCCAACGGCGAGCTGATGCCCGGCGGCTACGCCAGCGTGAAGCTCAATCTGCAGCGCGACACCGCACCGCTCAGCATTCCCGCCAGCGCTCTGATCTTCAACGGCAGTGGACTGCGTGTTGCGACCGTCGGTGCGGACGAGAAGGTGCAGTTCAAGACGGTGACCATCGCCCGCGACCTCGGCAAGGAAATCGAACTCGCCTCAGGCATCGCGCCGGACGACCGCGTCATTACTGCCCCGCCGGACGGACTTTCCGACGGCGACCAGGTGCGTGTCGTCGGCGCCGGTGGCAAGCCGGCAACTGCCTCGGAGAAGCAGGCGCCGAAGGGCTAGCTAAGGCGGTCTCGTGCCCCGGACGCAGCGCAGCACGAAGTGGTGCGCTGCTGAGCCGGGGCCCATCTCTCCTCAAAGTACCGTGTTGCTTGCTGGGTCCCGGCGCAGCGGAGCGGCATTGCATGCCGCACCGCGTCCGGGACACGAGAGCTAGCCCGCATTTCTCACACGACCGATTGCTCAGCGACGGAGGATAGGAGGATTTGGCAAGGCAACGGGGAGCCGTGGCGCTGAAGGCGCAGCCGGCGATTTGGTTTTGAATGTCTCCGTTGGGCCTGTTGGTGATGCCGCCGATTGAGCGCGTCGCAGCGTCGCGTGTCAGGCCGGCGAGGCGCGAGCCTTGGCGGCTTCGGCCAGGCGACGAGCCGCGTGTCCCCACGGCTGAGCGGCTGGGCAGGCCGAGGCCATGGCGATCCTGATGCGGCGGACGCTGATGCGCACCAGTGCGCCGATCTTGAGGAGCTTGAGGCGGATGGTGCCGCAGGTGGCGTCCGCAAAGGTGGTTTCGGCAAGGCCGATGCGCCGCAGGGCACAGATCAGCACATAGGCCATCGAGGCGAACCACAGCCGCAGCTGGTTGGCGCGCATGGTGGCGGCCGAGGTGCGGTCGGCGTAGAGATCGAGCTGGCACTCCTTGATGCGGTTCTCCATGTCGCCGCGGGCGCAGTAGATGTCCTCATAGAGCTGCCGCACGCCCGCCGCGCTGCGCTTGAGCGAGGTGACGACGAAGCGCGGATTGGCCTCGCCTTGCGTCCACTCCGCCTTGGCGACGACGCGGCGCTCCTGGCTCCAGGTGTCGCGCGTACGCCATTGGAAGTCCTTGAAGCGGCGTGCCGGTTGGCCGGTCGTCTCGGCTGTGGCTCTCGCCGCGGCGAGCTCCTCCTCGATCATGGCGACCAGGCGCGTGTTGCGGGCGAGCCCGAACAGATAATCCACGCGGTTTTGCTCACACCACGCCATCAGCGCCTCGCGCGCAAAGCCACTGTCGGCGCGCAGCACGATGCGCACGAACGGCCAGCGGGCGCGGATTTGCCGGACAATCCGCGCGATCTCCGCGACACTGCCTGCGCTGGCATCGATGTCGGCGCGCCGCAGCTTGGCCGCCAGCAGATGCCGGCCGCAGAACACGTACAGCGGCAGATAGCAGTAGCAGTCGTAATAGCCGTGGAAGAAGCGCCCCTCCTGATGCCCGTGCAGAGGATCGTCGGTGGCGTCGAGATCGAGGATGATCTGCGGCGGCGGTCGCTTGTGCGCCTCCAGGAACAGCGTCACCGGCAACGCCTCGATCGCCGCCGCGTCGTAGGCGATCTTGTGATAGCGCGAAGGTTCCTCCCGGCCCAGTTCCAGCCGGTTCAGCGTCGACTTGCCGGCCACCGGTGCGCAGTCCTCGCGCCTGGCAACAAGCTTGCCCGCCAGCACCGCCATCAGCGGGTCGTGCCGCAACTCGTCGTGATCGTTGATGTCTTCGTAGCCAAGTGCGATGCCAAAGACCCGCTGTCCGACCAACGTTCCGACTGCGTGCTCGATCAAGTCCACCCGGCGATGATCGCGAAAGCAATCGGCAAAGCGCCCCACCAGATCAATCGCCCGATCAGACGCGCCCAGCAGCAGCGCGCCCGCATCCGACGTCACCAGGCCACCATCAAAAGCCGCTTCCACGATGCGGCCTTCCACCTCTCAAAATCAAACCGTTCTGCGCTACACTGTGCCGGCATCGGGGCATTCCTTGAATCACCGCGAAGTCCTTCTCGCAAAAGAACTTTCGCTGATTCGCGCCCCGATGCGCCTCAACACTGTGAGAAATGCGGGCTAGCTACGCCACGCACCACTCCGGCACGTCATCGGCAGCCATGGTGATCTCGCCAATTGAGCCGACGGGCGTCTTGTCCACGTTCAACAGATGCCCCAGCGTCGCACTATCGCTCGCTGTAACTCGCGCCAGAGTGCGCCGATCATCCGCCGTGCGCAGCATCACCACGCCGTGCTCGGCATCGCCGCCACGGCCGTAGAGCACCGTAAAGCTCTCGACCTTCCCCTTGCCTGAAGCCTCCGTGACGAACTCCGGCACCGCGCGCTTGTTGCGGTCGGCCTCGCTTTGCACGCTGGTTTCCTGCGCCAGCGCTTCGTGTGGCGGCGTCTTCGACACCACCAGAGCGTGATGCTTGGTAACGAAGCCGCCCTGGCCATAGAGCAGGCCGAGCTTGTGGCCGCCGCGCAGGCGCCGCACCATCGCGCACGCTGCATGCGTCATGTAGGTGTTGAGCGGCGCGCCGAAGAAGGTGAGCCCGCCGTTCACCGTGGGCTGCACGTCCGCGCCCAGGCCCAACGTCCGCCGCGCCATTTTCGGCACACAAGGGAAGCAGCTGTAGAGCTCGATCGCATCGAACTTTTTGGCGTCGCCGCCGGCGATGTCCATCACGGCCTTCAGCACCGCGTTCTGCGGATGGCTCTCGTAAAACTGGTCGCGCACGAGATAGTCGCGCGGCTCCTCTGCCGAGGCGCCGCCGAGCGGGTAGACCAGCTTATCCTCAGCAATGCCAGCCGCGCGCGCCTTGGCAAGGTTGGTGAGCAGGAGTGCGGCGCCCATGTTGACGCTTGGGTTGGCGACCATGAGCTTGTTGTAGGGCCATGCGATGAGCCGGTTGTCCGTGGCCGGCGTCGTGATCTCCTCCGGCGCATAGCGCCGCTTCAGCCAGGAGTTGGGATTTTGCGCGGCGACCGCCGAGTAGCGCGACCACAGCGTGCCCGATTCCGCCATCGCCTCGCGCGGTGTCTGGCCCCAATGCGCGGACGATGCCGCTTCATAGAACGGATAGACAGTGACGGGGCGGAACACGCCGAGCTTGACGGCCAGCGGCTTCTGGAACGCAGCGCCGCGCTTCGGCTCTGCGACATCGTGCGCGAACGGCGTCCATGGCAGCTTGACGTCCGCGCGCTCTGCCTTGGTTGCCGTCGATTGCGCTTCCGCGCCGCAGACCGCGGCGACGGTACATTCGCCGCGCGCGATGCGTTTGGCTGTCTCATGAATGAAGCGGATCGGGCTCTCGCCGCCGACCGGCCCGTAATAGCAATGCGCCGGGGAGACGCCGAGCCGTTGCGCAAGCAGCTTCTCCGGATCGCGATAGCGCCAGCTCAGGAAGTTGACGACGTCGAGCGATTGCATCTCACCGAGCAGCTTCGCGCCGGCGTCAGCTTCCGCGCGTCGGAGCGCCTGTTCGAGCAGATCGAGCGGCTCGAGGCCCTCGGCGATCTCCTTGGGGCGGTCGACGATCTCGCCGATGCCGACGATGACGGGGATGCGGTCAGGGGAAAAACTCGTCATTGTTCTTGCTTCTTCACTCTCTCAGATATCTCCGACCTCATCCTGAGGAGCCTGCGAAGCAGGCGTCTCGAAGGATGGGCCGCGGCTCTCATGGTTCGAGACGGCGCTTGCGCGCCTCCTCACCATGAGGGTCGGCACACCATCACTCCGCCACCAGCGCATTCATGTGCTCGACGGCTTCGGCAAAATCTTCCTTGAACTCCTGCACCACGGCGCCGGCCGATTTCACGCTATCGATCAGGCCGACGCCCTGGCCGACAAAATAGCTGACCAAATCGCGCGCCCTGGCGTTGCCGGCGGCCGCGGCGCGATCAATGGAGTCGAAGGCGTCACGGCTGATGATGCTTTGCAGCGGCATCGGCAGCGCGCCGGGACTTTCGGGCGCGCGGTCCCAGGCATCGGTCCACACCGAACGGAGCTGTCGCGCCGGTTTTCCGGTGCGGCCCTTCGAGCGGATTGCATCACGGGACGATGCCGCGATCATTTTCTCGCGAAAGATCTCGGAGGTCTCGGATTCGACGGTGGCAAGCCACACCGAACCAGTCCATGCGCCGGCGGCGCCCATCGCCATGCAGGCCGCCATCTGCCCGCCCGTCATGATGCCGCCGGCTGCCAGCACCGGCACGTCGCGGATCGGCTTGATCGCCTTGATCACCTCCGGCACCAGCACCATGGTGGAAACCTCACCGCAATGGCCGCCGGCTTCGGTACCCTGCACCACGAGGATGTCGACGCCGGCCGCGACCTGGCGCAACGCGTGCTCCTTGGCGCCGACGAGGGCCGCAACCGGCACGTTGTGCTTCTTGCCCATCTCCATCATCGCTTTCGGCGGCACGCCCAGCGCGTTCGCGATCAGCCGGATCGGATGATTGAAGGAGACTTTCAGCAGCTCCAGCGCGGTCTCGGCATCGAACGGCTGCGGCTGGTCGTCGGCCACATCAGTCGTCGTCAGCTCGATGTCGTGTTTCTTCAGGAGATCGCGCGTGTATTTGCGGTGCTCCCGCGGCACGCGCGCTTCCAGGCTCTTCCAGGTGACGTCCTTCTCGCCCGCGGTCGAGATGTTTTCGGGGATCAGCACGTCGATGCCGTAGGGCTTGCCGTCGACGTGGTCGTCGATCCATTTCAGCTCGCGTTCGAGCGTATCCGGCGTGTGCACGGTGGCACCTAATACGCCAAAGCCGCCGGCGCGGCTGACGGCAGCAACGACATCGCGGCAATGGCTGAAGGCGAGCAGCGGAAACTCGATGCCCAGCATGTCGCAAATCGGTGATTTCATGGTCCTCTCCCGGCGGCGTTCACGTTGCTAGTCCATCGTGTTGCGCAATGCCAATCCGGATTTGGCAACGCATCTTGCGTGCACACGCCGTGTTGCGTGCCAGGCCGCACGCGGGGGCTCAGCTCGGCGGGGCGGCTTCTATTCCAGGCCTACTTCGGCAAGGTCATGCTGCATGACCCGGACGTGAGCTCCGCGTCTCGTGCAGACCGGGCAGGCCTTGCCATTGGCCGTCAGCGGGCTAATTAATGCAGGCGCATCTTTTCGCCGGAGCCCCCGCATGACCGATATCGCCTACGTGCCGCCAAAAGTCTGGACCTGGAACAAGGAGAACGGCGGTCAGTTCGCCAGCATCAATCGGCCGATTGCCGGGCCCACCCACGACAAGGAGCTGCCGGTCGGCAAGCATCCCTTCCAGCTCTATTCGCTGGCGACGCCGAACGGGGTCAAGGTGACGGTGATGCTGGAGGAGCTTCTGGCGCTCGGCCACAAGGGTGCCGAATACGATGCATGGCTGATCAAAATAGGCAGTGGCGACCAGTTCGGCAGCGGCTTCGTCGATATCAATCCGAACTCGAAGATCCCGGCGCTGATGGACCGCTCCGGCCCTGAGCCGATCAGGATATTCGAATCCGGCTCGATCCTGTTCTATCTCGCCGAGAAGTTCGGCGCCTTCCTGCCGAAGGACATCAAGGCCCGCACCGAAGCCATGTCCTGGCTGTTCTGGCAGATGGGCAGCGCGCCCTATCTTGGCGGCGGCTTCGGCCACTTCTACGCCTACGCACCGTTCAAGATCGAATACGCGATTGATCGTTTCGCGATGGAGGTCAAGCGGCAGCTCGACGTGCTCGACCGGCGCCTTGCCGATAACGAATATCTCGCGGGCAAGGACTACACCATCGCCGATATGGCGGTGTGGCCCTGGTACGGCGCGCTGGCCAAGGGGCTGGTCTACGGCGCCGGCGAGTTCCTGTCGGTGCAGGACTACAAGAACGTGCAGCGCTGGACCGACCAGATCGCAAAGCGCCCGGCCGTGAAGCGCGGCCGCATGGTCAACCGCGTCTCCGGCGATCCCGCCAGCCAGCTGCACGAACGCCACGACGCGTCTGATTTCGAGACCAAGACCCAGGACAAGATCGGCGAAGTGGCTGCTGCGTCGTAGCCGCATCTGTGATCTCGTAGGGTGGCAAGCGAAGCGTGCCCACCATCTTCTTGCGAAGCCGCGATGATGGGCACGGCGCGCGAAGAGCGCGCCTTTGCCCACCCTACGATTGCAGCGCCAGGCGAAGGCTCATGCCATGCTCAGTTCGTGGCGACCCACCACCATCCAGTGCACCTCGTCCGGACCATCCGCGAAGCGCAGGTGGCGCACGTCTTGGTACATCTCGGCCAGCGGCGTCCAGTGCGAGATGCCGGTGGCGCCGTGCATCTGGATCGACTGGTCGATGATCTTGCAGGCGCGCTCCGGCACCATGGCCTTGACCATGGAGACCCAGACGCGGGCCTCCTTGTTGCCGAGCACGTCCATGGCCTTCGCTGCCTTCAGCACCATCAGCCGCATCGCTTCGATCTCGCAGCGCGCCTGTGCGATGATCTGCATGTTGCCGCCGAGATGTGCGATCTTCTTGCCGAAGGCTTCGCGGGTGAGGCCACGCTGCACCATCAGGTCGAGCGCCTTCTCGGCCTTGCCGATGGTGCGCATGCAGTGATGGATGCGGCCCGGCCCGAGCCGGAGCTGCGAGATCTCGAAGCCGCGGCCTTCGCCGAGCAGCATGTTCTCCTTGGGCACGCGCACATTGTTGAAGCGCATATGCATGTGGCCGCGCGGCGCGTGGTCCTGCCCGAACACATACATGGGCCCGAGCACCTCGACGCCGGGCGTGTCGCGCGGCACCAGGATCTGCGACTGTTGCTTGCTCGGCGCCGCGTCCGGATTGGTCTTCACCATCACGATGAGGATCTTGCAGCGGGGATCGCCGACGCCGGAGATGTAATACTTCTCGCCGTTGATGACCCATTCGTCGCCGACGAGCTTTGCGGTGGTGGAGATGTTCTTGGCGTCGGAGGAAGCGACGTTCGGCTCGGTCATGACATAGGCCGAACGGATCTCGCCGTTCATCAGCGGCTTCAGCCACTTCTCCTTCTGCTCCTTGGTGCCGACGCGCTCCAGCACCTCCATATTGCCGGTATCGGGCGCCGAGCAGTTCATGGTCTCCGACGCGAGCGGGCTCTTGCCGAGCTCGGACGCGATATAGGCGTAGTCGAGATTCTTGAGGCCCTGGCCGGTCTCGTCATCGGGCAGGAAGAAGTTCCAGAGGCCTTCTTTCTTGGCCTTGTTCTTGGCGACCTCGAGCACCTCGAGCTGCTTCGGTGTAAAACTCCAGCGATCCTGTTTGCCTTCGCCAGCCTTGGCGAATTCGATCGACATCGGCTCGACGGTCTCGCGAATGAATTTCCTGACGTGATCGTAGAGCGGCCGGACCTGGTCCGACATCCGGAGGTCGTTGAGCTCGTCGCCGGGATTGAGCGTGTAGTTGGTGGTGCGGGGTATGTAGGCGTGCTTTGTCATTGTTCCTCCCGGGGTCACTGAGATCGCGTTCGGCCGGAGAATAGTCGCAGCACGGCCAAAGGGCGAGCACGTATTTTCTCACGCAAGCCATGCCATGCGATGGAATTTCGCAAGCGCGTTTGAAATGTTGTTTGAATGGAGCTCCGCTGTCATCGCCCAATTCAATCGGGCGATCCGTGACGTCGGTGATTCAGGAGGAGCCGCGGCATACTGGATGCGCCGGTCAGAGCGCAGAGACTGGGCAAGAATTGTATTGCGCGCTGATTATGTGGCTATGGCGAAGGTCAGGCGCACTTTGCCTTGGGAGAGCGGCATGCTGGCTTGTAGGCGGTTGACGATGGCCGAGACGGCTTTGAGCAGCAAGAACGCCCAATATGGATGGCGGTTGGCCAGATAAGCCATGAAACTGTCGCTGCCGAGGATGTTCAGCACGCGGGAGAAGTTGTAGCAGAGTGCCATCAGGCTCCATTCGCCGCGCACCTTGTCGAAGCCGCGAACGAGGAAGTGGCGATAGCCCGCCCGGCATTTCAGGGTACCGAAGGGATGTTCGGCGAGTTCTGCCCGGCGTCGCATCTGGGCGTCGGCGTCCTGCATCCGCGCACGATGCCGCTCGAGCACCGCCTCATGCTCCCAGCGGTAAACGGTGCGCGTCGGCGTCTTGGCAGAGAGGCAGCGTGAGCGTAGCGCGCAGGCGTCGCAGTCGGATTTGCGGCTGACATACCGGATCTCGATCCGTTTGCCGTTGGTCTTGCGGCCGTCCGTCGGGCTCAGGAGCCTGCCGGCGGGACAGCGATAGACATTGGCTTCGGTGTCATAGGCGAACTCTTCATGGCTGATGCGATCTTGCGCTTCGAGCCGCGCGGTCCGCCTGGCTTGCGGAACGTAGGCCACGATCCCGTTCTCCTCGCAGTCCTTCAGCGTGTGGCCGTTGTAATAACCGGTATCGGCCAGCGCCGTGAGCGTCTCGACGCCAAGCTCCTCCTTCGCGGCTTTGGCTATATCGTAAAGCTGGCCGGTGTCGTTGCCGTCGTTGACGACCTCGCTCGCCACGATCAGCTTGTGCTTGTCGTCGACGGCGATCTGAACGTTGTAGCCCGCCACCACCTGGCCGTTCTTTGCCAGCAAGCGGGCATCCGCATCGGTTCGCGACAACTGCGTCTGACCACTCTCTTCCAGCCGCGCCAAATCCGCCTTCAGGGCTGTGCGCTTGGCCATCAAGGTCGCCACCTTCTGCGCGACGTCCCCGCCGCCTTCGCCCCCGCCACCATCTGGCCCCGCCGGCGGACGTTCCGCCTCCACGCTGTCGTTGGCCTCCAGCGCGGCACCATAGGCTTCAATCTCCTGTTCGATCTCCGCCAGCCGCTTGGCAAGTCGGCGTTGCGTCTTGATGCTCGCCTTGCTGGCGTTGCCATCAAAAAACGCCCCGTCGATCGCCACCACCTCACCACCCAGAAGGTCGAGTTCACGCATCAGCAGCACGAACTCCCGGTTCGCCGCCTTGAGCGCCTTCCAGTTGTCCCGGCGGAAATTGGCAATGGTACGATAGCCGGGCGCCAGGTGCTTCATCAGCCAGATCAGTTCGAGGTTGCGCCCGGCCTCGCGTTCAAGAGCGCGCGAGGAGCGGATTCTGTTGATGTAGCCATAAAGATAGAGCTTCAGCAGGTCGGCGGGATCGTAAGCAGGTTGTCCTGCCCCGCCGCCTGACCCAGCATGGCCGAAGCCAAGCCGTTTAAGGTCCAGCGCTGCGACAAAAGCATCGATGGCGCGAACAGGGTTGTCGCCAGCCACGTAATCTTCCACTCTCGGCGGAAGAAAGCTCGCCTGATCCCGGCTTACCCCGGTCTTGAACATACGATTCGTCATACCGAATCGTACACTCCTCTGCACAAACGGCTAGATTCTTGCCCAGTCTCGCAGCGAAATCCGGGTCTTGCTTACTTTTGGCGGTCCCGGATTGCGCTGCGCTCCATCCGGGCTACGAAATCAAAAAAATCAAAACGCCGTATAGCCGCCGTCGATCACGAACGTGTCAGCCGTGTGGTAGGACGACGCCTTGCTCATCAGATACACGGCGATGCCGCCGAAATCGGATGCCTCGCCGAAGCGCCGCACCGGAATGCGCGGCATCACATTGGCGACGAACTTTTCGTTGGCCATGATGCCTGACGTCATGTCGCTCTTGATCCAGCCGGGCAGGATCGCGTTCGCGGTGACGCCGTGGCGCGCCAGCTCGACGCCGAGCGCGCGCACCAGCGCGTTGATGGCGGCCTTGGTCGCCGCATAATGTTCGTTGCGCGCAGTGCCGAAGATCGAGGCGAGGCTCGAGGTCGCAACCAGGCGGCCGAAGGGATCGCCGGCATTGGCGCGGTCGGTCATGTGCTTTGCGGCGGCCTGGAAGGCGTGGAACACGCCGTCGAGGTTGGTCGCAAACATCGTGCGCCATTCCTCCTCGGTGCGTTCGATGAAGGACCTGCGGCCGCCGCCGCCGATGCCGGCATTGGCGAAGCAACCGTCGACCCGGCCGAAGCTGTCGAGCGTCGCCTTCATTGCGGCATTGACCGAAGCCGGATCGGTGACGTCGCAAATGCGGGCATCGACCTTGCCGGACAGGCCCGCCATGCTCGCGGCAGCAGCCTTGTTCTTGTCAGCATTGCGGCCCCAGATCGAGACGTTGCAGCCCTGGCCGGCGAGCGCCTGCGCGATGCCGAGCCCGATACCGCCATTGCCGCCGGTGATCACTGCGACGCGGCCGGTGAGGTCGAAGAGGTTCATGGGCGCGTTTCCTGTTTTTTGCTTAAGGCGCATCAGCCGCTGCGCGCAAGATTGCTTGCTATGCTCTGATCACCATGGACAAGACCGCGCCAAAAATCAAATATGCTCCCCGGCAAACAAATTCCGGTCTGCGAAACATCGCGAGCCGCAACGACGAGGAAACCATGCAGTTCAAACACGTCACGCTCGATCTCGATGGCTCGGTGGCGATCCTCAAGCTCGACCATCAGGAGGTGATGAACGCAGTCTCCGTCGACATGCTGGGCGGGCTCTCCGACGCGCTCGACGCCATCGAGGAGAAGAAGGATGAGGTGCGCTGCGTCGTCCTGACCGGTGCCGGGCGGGCGTTCTGCACCGGTGCGAATCTCCAGGGCCGCAACAACCAGTCGAAGAAGACCAAGGCTGGCCTGACGCTAGAGACCGGCTTTCATCCGTTCCTGCGCCGCATCCGCAATCTGCATTGTCCGATCGTCACGGCGGTCAACGGCCCGGCGGCCGGCGCCGGCATGAGCTTCGCGCTGCTCGGCGACATGATTTTATGCGCACGCTCGTCCTATTTCCTGCAAGCTTTCCGGCGCATCGGCCTCGTGCCGGATTGCGGCTCGACCTGGCTGCTGCCGCGCCTGATCGGCAAGGCGCGTTCGGTCGAATTGTCGCTGATGGGCGAGCGGCTGCCGGCCGAGAAGGCGCTCGAATGGGGGCTCGTCAATCGCGTGTATGACGACGGCGTGCTGATGGAAGAGGCGATGAAGCTTGCTCGCGACCTCGCCAGCGGCCCGACGATCGCGTTGTCGCTGATCCGCAAGCTGTATTGGGATAGCCCGGAAAACTCCTTCGAGGACCAGCTCAATCTCGAATTCCAGTGCCAGCTCCGCGCCGGCGATACGCAGGATTTTCGCGAGGGTGTCGGCGCTTTCCTGGAGAAGCGTCCGGCGCAGTTCAAAGGCAAATGATCGAGGCGGAGCTTTCCGCAGCGTCGCGCGCTGGTGCAAGGGCGCGACCGGCGTTGCCGGCGCTGCAAAGCTGTCCGGCGGCGCCAGTCAGGAGACCTGGCGGTTCGACATTACCCATCCCGATGGGCCGATCGGTGCGATCCTGCGCCGCTCGCCGAAAGGCTATGGCGCGGCGCCAACGCGCGCGGCGGGTCTCGCGGCGGAAGCGCAGCTGATGCAGCTCGCCTATGAGGCGGGCGTGCCGTCGCCGTGTGTGATGCATGTGTTGACGCCGGACGAGGATCTCGGCACCGGCTTCATCATGCAGCGGGTCGAGGGCGAGACGATCGCGCGCAAGATCCTGCGCGACGACGAGTTCGCGGCGGCGCGGCCGCAGCTCGCGCGGCAGATCGGCGGCGTGCTGGCGGGCCTGCACAGGCTGCCGCAGGACAAGCTGCCGGAGTTGCGCAGCCGCTCCGCGATCCAGGAGATCTCCGAGTTCGAACGGGACTATCGCAGCCTGAACTGGCCAAAGCCGGTGTTCGAGCTGGCGCTGCGCTGGCTGCGCGACCACGATCCCGGTCCGCCGGCCGAGACCACGCTGGTGCACGGCGACTTCCGCAACGGCAATCTCATCATCGGCTCTGATGGCGTCCGCGCGGTGCTGGACTGGGAGCTCGCCCATCTCGGCGATCCCATGGAGGATCTCGGCTGGGTCTGCGTCAACTCCTGGCGCTTTGGCGAGATCGATAAGCCCGTCGGCGGTTTTGGTTCGCGCGAGGAATTGTTCGCCGGCTATGAGTCTGCGGGACGAAAGGTTGACCCGTCGCGCGTCAAATTCTGGGAAGTCATGGGCACGCTGCGCTGGGGCATCATGTGCGGCGGCATGATGCAGCGGTTCCGCGAGGGGCCGGATCATTCGATGGAGCGCGCCATGATCGGCCGCCGCGCCTCGGAGACCGAGATCGATCTGCTGCGGCTGCTCGCGCCGCGGGGAGGTTAGGCATGCAGGACGAACCGACACCGATCGAGCTGACCAGGGCGGTCGCCGATTTCCTCCGCAACGACATCACGCCGCTGGTCTCGGGCCATCAGGCCTTCAAGCTGCGCGTGGCCGTCAACATCCTCGACCTCGTCACGCGGCAGCTGACGCAGGAGGAGGAGAGCGATGCTGCGGAGGTGGAGCGCCTGCGCGCGCTGCTGGGCATGGACGGCTCGGTGACGGACCTCAACCGCGCGCTCGCGGAACGCATCGCCAGGGGCGATATGGATCTCGCAACGCCGGGTCTTGCCGAGCATCTGTGGGCGACGACGATGGACAAGCTCGCCGTGGATCAGCCGAACTACGCATCGTACAGGCGCGAGCTGGGGCGAGGCGGGTAGCTCTCTCCTCGTCATTGCGAGGAGCCCTTGCGACGAAGCAATCCAGACTGCCTCCGCGGAAAGATTCTGGATTGCTTCGCTGCGCTCGCAATGACGACGGAAAGACTTCTACTTCCCCGTCCATTTCGGCGGCCGCTTCTCCGAGAACGCTTTCGGGCCCTCGATGTAATCCTGCGAGGCCACCATCGCCTTCACCGCCGGATACTCGCGCTGCTCCTCGATCGCCTGCTCCAGCGACACGGCAAGGCCCTTCCGGATGGTCTGCTTGGAGGCCCGGATCGACATCGGCGAGTTCTTGGTGATCATGTCGGCCCAGCGCAGTGCACCCGCAAGCGCCTCGCCCTGCGGCACGACTTCGTTGACGAAGCCGAGCTCGTGGCCTTCCTTGGCGCTGACATGACGCGCGGTGAGGATCATGCCCATGGCGCGCTTCAATCCGATCTGCCGCGGCAGGCGGTGCAGGCCGCCGGCGAGTGCAGCGAGGCCGACGCGCGGCTCGGGCAGCGCGAAGGTCGCGTTCTCCGCCGCGATGATGAGGTCGCAGGCGAGCGCGATCTCGAAGCCGCCGCCCATGGCGACGCCGTTGACCGCGGCGATGATCGGCTTGTCGCAGTCGAATCGCGCAGTGAGGCCGGCGAAGCCGCCCTTGTCCCAGCCGCGCTTGCCGCCCGCCGCCTGCCACTTCAGGTCGTTGCCGGCGCAGAACGCCTTGTCGCCGGCGCCGGTGACGATCGCGACCCACTGTTCGGGATCGGTGGAGAAATCGTCAAAGACTTTTTGCAGTTCGAAATGCGCATCCGTGTGCAGCGCGTTGTAGACCTCTGGCCGCGACAACGTGACGACCGTGATCGGCCCCTTGCGTTCGACCTTTGAGAATTTCAGCTCCATCGCGCGCTCCCGCAGTTTCTCGTGAAGGAATATTTGCGTCATACTACCGCGGAGGCGTGGTTCAACACCATCGAATTGCGCAATGCGCCTTGCGCATCCGGCACGCCTCGCTTTGCTTGACTTGAGCGCGCTCTTCTCACCTTAATCGTGCGAAGCAAAACGCGCCTAGCGCCTTAACGCAAACCGATAAAATCAATCCGGGAGAGAACCGTGGATTTCTCATTGCCTGCCGATCTCGTCGCCTATCTCGGAGAGCTCGATCGCTTCATCGAACGCGAGATCAAGCCGCTGGAACAGGCCGACGACAACATCCGCTTCTTCGATCATCGCCGCGAATGGGCGCGCACCGATTTCGAGAATGGCGGCTTGCCGCGTCATGAATGGGAAGCGCTGCTGCGCAAGGCGAAGGATATCGCTGACGCCGCCGGCCATCTGCGCTTTGCGGTGCCGAAGCAGTATGGCGGCAAGGATGGGTCCAATCTCTGGATGGCGGTGATCCGCGAGCATTTTGCGGCGAAGGGTCTCGGCCTGCACAATGACCTCCAGAACGAGCACTCCATCGTCGGCAACTTTCCCGTCGTCACCATGCTCGACCGCTACGGCCGTGACGACCAGAAGGCGATGATCGACGGCTCGATCAAGGGCAAATACCGCATCACCTTCGGCCTGACCGAACCCAATCACGGCTCGGACGCCACCCACATGGAAACGCGCGCGGTGCCGGCGACCCGCTACAACGTCAAGGGCTGGATCATCAACGGCGAGAAGATGTGGACCACCGGCATGCACGTCGCCACGCATTGCGCGCTGTTCGCGCGCACCTCGGGCAATGACGGCGATGCCCGCGGCATCACCTGCTTCCTGGTGCCCGCCAAGAGCCACGGCGTGAAGATCGAGGAGTACATGTGGACCTTCAACATGCCAACCGACCATCCCCGCGTCAGTTTTACCGATGTGTTCGTGCCTGAGGATGCGCAGTTCGGCGAGGTCGGCCGCGGCCTGTCGCTGGCGCAATGTTTCGTGCACCAGAACCGAATCCGCCAGGCCGCGAGCTCGCTCGGCGCCGCCGTCTATTGCATCAACGAAAGCGTGAAATATGCACGCGAGCGAAAGCCGTTCGGCAAGGCGCTGGCCGAGAACCAGGCGATCCAATTCCCGCTGGTCGAGCTTGCGACCCAGGCCGAGATGCTGCGCCTGTTGATCCGCAAGACTGCCTGGGAGATGGACCAGCTCGATGAGGAGCAGATCGAGCGCACGCTCTCCGATCGTGTCTCCATGTGCAACTACTGGGCAAACCGCCTCTGCTGCGAATCCGCCGACCGCGCCATGCAGGTCCATGGCGGCATGGGCTACTCACGCCACAAGCCGTTCGAGCACATTTATCGGCACCATCGCCGCTACCGCATCACCGAGGGGAGCGAGGAGATTCAGATGCGCAAGGTGGCAGGATTCCTGTTCGGGTACATGGGGCCGGGGAAGCATTGAGCGTCATTGCGGCGCTGCGAAGCAGTCGGTCTTGTTTTAGAAAGTCGGTCTTGTTTCGGAAAGAAAGTCTGGATTGCTTCGTCGCAAGGGCTCCGCGCAATGACGGAGGAGAGAGGCGCGCATCTGCCTCTACACCGTCATTGCGAGCGCAGCGAAGCAATCCAGAGTCGTTCCACTGAGATGGTCTGGATTACATTGTGTCTTCGCGATCAATTCACCCGTCGATCCTTCCCCGCCCAATGCGGCTCGCGCAATTGCCGCCGCAGAATCTTGCCTGACGGATTCCTCGGCAGCGCCGGCAGGAACTCCACGCTCTTCGGCGTCTTGAATCCTGCGATGCGCGCGCGGGTGAAGTTGATGATGTCGGTGGCGGTTGCCTGCTTGCCCGGCTTCATCACCACGACGGCCTTCACGGCCTCGCCCCATTTGTCGTCGGGCACGCCGATCACGGCGGCCTCCGCCACGTCAGGATGATCGCACAGCGCGCTCTCCACTTCGGCCGGGTAGATGTTCTCGCCGCCGGAGATGATCATGTCCTTGATGCGGTCGTGGATGTAGAGGTAGCCGCCCTCGTCCATGTAGCCGGCATCACCAGTGCGCAGCCACCCGTCGCCGCGCAACGTCGACGCGGTCGCTTCCGGCAGATTCCAGTAGCCGGCCATGTTGGAACCCGAGCGCGTCGCGATTTCGCCGACCTCGCGCGGCGGCAGCGGCTTGCCGTCGGCGTCCAGGATCGCGATCTCAACGCCTGGTAGCGCCTTGCCGGCGGAGCGCATCCGCTCCAGGCCCTCGACGTGGTCCTCCGGCGGCAGTGCGACGATGGTGCCCGTCGTCTCCGTCATGCCGTACATCTGCACGAAGCCGCATTTGAAGATTTCGATGCATTCCTTCAGCAGTGCCGCAGGGATCGGCGAGGCGCCGTACAGCATGTATTTCAGCCGCGAGAAATCGACCGTCTTCGCGCGCGGCTGCCGCACCACGAACTGCATCGCCGCCGGCACCATGAAGAGCTTCGTGATGCCCGACTGCTCGAAGAAATCCAAGACTTTGGTCGGATCGAACTCCCGCGCGATCACGCCGCGGGCGCCGTGATAAAGCCCCATCACGCCCCAGCCGGAGCCGCCGATATGGAAGATCGGCATCGCGACCAGCGACACGTCATTTGTCGACCACCGGTTCCACTCGGGCTTGTCCTCGGCATTGCCGGTCTGCACGAGATTGAGGAAGTTCGCATGCGACAGCATCGCGCCCTTCGGCTTTCCCGTGGTGCCTGAGGTGTAGAGCTGGATCGCGATGTCTCTGGTGTCGATCGGCACTCTGGGATCATCGCCGCTCTGCGCATCACGCCACGCGGTAAAATCCTGCCATTCCGGCGCGCCGCCTTCGGTGGTGGTGATGGTACGCACGCCCGGGATCTGATCCCTGATCTGGCGAACCTGCGTGATGAACTCCGGCCCCACGAATAGCACCGGCGCTTTGCAATCGCTGACGATGAAGGCAACCTCGGGCCCGGCGAGCCGCCAGTTCACCGGCGCCATCACGACGCCGGCCTTCATCGCGCCCATCAGCAGCTCGAAATAGAGGTCGCTGTTCTTGCCGAGATAGGCGATACGGTCGCCCTTCTTCACGCCCATCGCGATCAACGCGTTGGCGACCTTGTTGGTCTTCACGTTGAACTCGGCAAAGCTGGTGACGCGGCCCTCGAACTCATAGGCGATGGCGTCGCCGCGGCTCTTGGCGCGCTCACGCACCATGTCGGCGAGATTCGCCAATGGCTGTGTGGACATGTTTCTCCCGTAGTGTCTGTTTTTATGGTGCGGAGTGTGGCGTCATCCGCGAGCAAAGACAATACGGGAGGGGGCGAGCTATCCCCGCTTCGCCCGGTCCTTCTCGTTCTGCGCCATGATGCTTTCGCGCGCGGTCTTCCAGTCGTCGTCGCTCCAGTCGCGGAGCTGATAGAAATTGCCGCCCATGGCGAGCGCCTGCGCGCCGTCCATGGCGATGGTCTCGCCGGTAATCCAGTCGCAGCCGCCGGAGATCAGGAACACTGCGACGTTCTGCAATTCCTCCATGGTGCCGACGCGGCCCATCGGGTTCACCGCCTTGGTGCGCGCGCCGGCTTCGTCGCCCGGTTTGATGCGCTTGCTCATGCCCTCGGTCGGGATCTCGCCGGGCGCGATGGTGTTGAGGCGGATGCCGTAGCGGCCCCACTCGGCGGCGAGCGACATGGTCATCGCATGGATCGCCGATTTGCTCATCGCCGACGGCACCACGTAGGCGAGCCGTTCCGCACCCAGGTCGTGGTGATCGATACGACGTTGCCGGGCTGCTTCAGGGCGATCCAGCGCTTGCCGACCGCATGGGTCACATAGAACGTGCCGTGCATGACGATATTGGCGACCGCATCGAAGCCGCGCGGCGACAGCTCCTCGGTGCGCGAGATGAAGTTGCCGGCGGCATTGTTGATGAGATCCGTGAGGGGGCCGTCGCGAAAGATGGAATCGATCATCTCCTCGACCGCGAGCGCATTGCGGATGTCGACGCCGTGGCTGGTGACGCGGCCGCCATACTCAGCCATCAGCTCGGTCGCGGTCTCGTCGCAGACGATCTTGCGCCGGCCGCAGATGTGCACCTCGGCGCCGAGCTGAAGAAAGCGCGCCGCCATCGATTTGCCGAGGCCCGTGCCGCCGCCGGTCACGAGAATGCGCCGTCCGGCCAGAAGATTTTCCTTGAACATGGCTGTTTCTCCCGTACGGATTGTCAGTTAATTGGTCGATTGACTAAATCCGGCCGCCGGCTTTCTGTAAAGCGGCACCGAACAAGAACAGGGGAGAATTCATCCATGGAAGAGCGCGTCTCGATCTCGATCTCGGAAGGCGTCGCCGACGTGCGCCTGGTGCGCGCGGACAAGATGAATGCGCTCGATCAGGCCATGTTCGAGGCCCTTGTTGCGGCAACCGAGCGGCTTTCGAAGGAAAAAGGCGTGCGTGTCGTCGTGCTCTCCGGTGAAGGCCGCGCCTTCTGCGCCGGTCTCGATATGGGGCGTTTTGCCGCCATGAAGGAGAAGGGCGGCAACGGAATTCCGGGTGGCGAAAATCGCGACCTCAACAAGCGGACGCACGGCCAGGCGAACTTTCCGCAACAGGCGGTATGGGGATGGCGCCAGCTGCCGGTTCCCGTGATCGCGGCCGTGCATGGCGTTGCCTTCGGCGGTGGCTTCCAGCTCTCGCTCGGCGCCGACATGCGTTTCCTCTCGCCCGATGCGCGGATGTCGGTGATGGAGATCAAGTGGGGTCTCGTGCCTGACATGGCGGGCACGCCGATCCTCGCTTCACTCGTGCGTGACGACATCTTGCGCGATCTTACTTACACCGGCCGCATTTTCTCCGCCCAGGAGGCGATGACGTATGGCCTCGCCACCCGCATCTGCGATGATCCACGCGCTGCGGCGCTCGAAGTCGCGCGCGAGATCGCGGGCAAGAGCCCCGATGCGATCCGCGCCGCCAAGCGCCTGCTCAACAACCTCTCGGTCGATCCCGGCCCCGCGCTGCTCGCGGAGTCCGTCGAGCAGCAAAAGCTGATCGGCAGCGCGAACCAGACCGAAGCGGTGCGGTCGAATCTGGAGAAGCGCGCGGCGAGGTTTGCAGACTAGTGGCGCCGTCATTCCGGGATGCGCCGTAGGCGCAGGCCCGGAATTCATCGAGCCGCATTGCCTGCGGTGAAATGGATTCCGGGCTCGATGCTGCGCATCGCCCTGGAATGACGGCCTGAGTGGTTATCCACGTCTCTTAACCCGACGAAAGATCGGAAAACAAAAATGAGCGAAGCGTCCCAATTCCTCGGCATCGTCTCCGGCGAGCGCCGTCGCGGCCATGCCGAGGTTGCCAATCGTGCCGACCGCATCGCGTCCGGCCTCGCCAGGATCGGCGTCAAGCAGGGCGATTGCGTCTGCATCCTGATGCGCAACGACATCGCCTTTCTGGAGGCCGCTTACGCCGCGATGCGGCTCGGCGCCTACGGCGTGCCGATCAATTGGCATTTCAAGCCGGAGGAGATCAACTACATCCTTGATGATACCGGCACGTCCGTGCTGATCGGGCATGCGGACATGCTGCACGCCTTGCGCGATGCGATCCCGAAAGGCGTCACGGTGCTCAGCGTGCCGACACCGCCGGAGATCCTGAAGAACTACAAGATGGACCCCGATCACCTGGCGGCGCCTGACTTCGCGATCGATTTCGAGTCCTGGCTCGCGCAATTTGAGCCCTATGACGGCCCGGTCGTGCCGCAGCCGATGAACATGATCTACACATCAGGCACAACCGGCCACCCCAAGGGCGTGCGTCGCAACGCGCCGACGCCCGAACAGCAGGCCGCTGGCGAGCGCATGCGCGCGATGATCTACGGGCTGAAGGCCGGCGCCCGCGCGATTCTGCCGGGCCCGCTCTATCATTCAGCGCCGAACTCGTTCGGCATTCGTGCCGGCAAGCTCGGCGGCGTGCTGGTGCTGATGCCCCGCTTCGAGCCGGAAGAGTTTCTGGAGCTGATCGAGCGGTACGAAATCGACACCATCTTCATGGTGCCGACCATGTTCATCCGTCTGATGAAGCTGCCGGAGGCGGTCCGCAGGAAATACGACGTCTCCTCGCTCCGCCACATCATCCACGCCGCCGCGCCATGTCCGGCCGACGTCAAACGTGCCATGATCGAATGGTGGGGTCCGGTGATCTATGAATTCTACGGCTCCACCGAATCCAGCGCCGTCACCTTCGCGACCTCCGAGGACGCGTTGAAGAAGCCCGGCACGGTCGGGAAGATCTCGCCCGGCGCCGAGTTGCGGTTCATCGGCGATGACGGTCGCGTGCTGGGCGTCGGCGAGATCGGCGAGATCTATTCGCGCATGGCCGCGATGGCCGATTTCACCTACCACAACAAGCCGGAGAAGCGCGGCGAGATCGACCGCGACGGTTTCATCACCTCGGGCGACGTCGGCTATATCGACGAGGACGGCTATGTCTTCATCTGCGACCGCAAGCGCGACATGGTGATCTCGGGTGGCGTCAATATCTATCCGGCCGAGATCGAATCCGTGCTGCACGCCCTACCGGGCGTGCATGATTGCGCGGTGTTCGGCATTCCGGACGCCGAGTTCGGCGAGGCGCTGATGGCCGTGGTCGAGCCGCAGCCGGGCATCACGCTCGGTGCAGCCGATATCCGCGCGCGGCTGAAGAGCTCACTCGCCGACTACAAGGTGCCGAAGCATATCGAGATCCGCACGGGACTGCCGCGCGAAGACTCCGGGAAAATCTTCAAGCGCCGCCTGCGCGATCCCTATTGGGAGCAGGCGGGACGGAAGATCTAGCCCGGATTTCTGGCCCGGATGGTTCGCAGCCTTAATCCGGGGAAGTCCGGCCTCGAAGATCGTGCTATACAAGCGCCATCATTGACCTCCGGATCATCCCATGGCTCCCGTCTCCATCCTGCTCAACCTGCTCTGGATTCTCATCGGCGGTGCCTGGATGGCGCTCGGCTGGCTGGTCGCCGCGGTCATCATGGCCGTCACCATCATCGGCCTGCCCTGGGCGCGGGCGGCGTTCAACATTGCGATCTACACGCTGCTGCCATTCGGCTCGAAGGCGGTCAGCCGCTATGAAGTCACCGGCATGAGCGATATCGGCACCGGCCCGCTCGGAGGATCGGCAACATCATCTGGTTCGTGCTGGCGGGCTGGTGGCTGGCGCTCGGCCACCTGGTGACGGCCTTCGTGCTTGCCGTCACCATCATCGGCATCCCCTTCGCCTGGGCTCACCTGAAGCTCGCGGGCATCGCGCTCTGGCCGATCGGCAAGGTGATCGTGCCGGCCTAGCGTTGCCGGCAGGTTTCGAGCCCCGGCGCACGGCCTGTGTGCGCCGCCCCCAACTTCACCTTGCGCTGCGGCAAAAAACTTGCACACTTGGCAGGCCGGGCATCCAAGCGAGCTCGAACCTGGGAGCTAGCCGCCATGTCCCTCCAGACCATACCGTCAGACGCCGCCGATCTTCGCCCGAACAGGCCCGAGGACGCCCAGGCGCTGGAAGCCGATGCGCGGCTGCGCGACGATATCCGCCTGCTCGGGCGCATCCTGGGCGACACGGTGCGCGATCAGGAGGGCGCAGACGTGTTCGACCTGGTCGAGCGCATCCGGCAGACCTCAATTCGATTCCACCGCGACGAGGACCGGCCTGCCCGCCGCGAGCTCGAGCAGATCCTGGACGGCATGTCGACCTCGGAGACGGTGCGGATCGTCCGCGCCTTCAGCTATTTCTCCCACCTCGCCAACATCGCCGAAGACCAGAACAACATCCGCCAGATGCGCGCCCGCAGGGCCAGCGGCTCCGGCGTGCTGGCGGAGACGCTCGCCAAAGCCAAGGCCGCGGGCATTGGCGCGGATACGCTGCGCAATTTCTTCAAGAGCGCGCTCGTCAGCCCGGTGCTGACCGCGCACCCCACAGAAGTCCGCCGCAAGAGCACCATGGACCGCGAGATGGAGGTCGCCAGCCTGCTCGACCGCCGCGAGCGGGTCGCGCTGACCGAGGACGAAACCGCCGCCAGCGACGAGCAGCTGCGCCGCGAGGTGCTGACGCTGTGGCAGACCAATCTGTTGCGCCGGACCAAGCTCACCGTGCTCGACGAGGTCGCCAACGGCCTGTCGTTCTACGATTACACTTTCCTGCGCGAGGTGCCGCGGCTGGTCAACGCGCTGGAAGACCGGCTGGAGGAGGGCGGCGAGCAGGCCGCCAGCGAGCTCGCCTCGTTCCTGCGCATGGGCAGCTGGATCGGCGGCGACCGCGACGGCAATCCCTTCGTCACCGCCGACGTCATGCGCGGCACGCTGCGGCTGCAATCGAGCCGGGTCATGCAATTCTATCTGAATGAGCTGCACGTGCTCGGCTCGGAGCTGTCGATCGCAGCCCATCTCGCCGACGTCTCGGAAGAGCTGCGCACGCTGGCGGAGCGTTCGCCCGATACCTCGCCGCACCGAAGCGGCGAGCCTTATCGGCTCGCGGTTTCCGGCATCTATGCGCGCCTGACGGCGACGGCCGAAAAGCTCGAGGTCGAGATTACCCGCCGTCCCGTCGGCAAGGGCGCGCCCTATGAGAGCGTCAAGGAATTACAAGCCGATCTCGACGTGCTGCACCGCTCGCTGATCTTCAACAACGCCCGCGTTATCGCCCGCGGCCGGCTGCGGCTGTTGCGTCGTGCGGTGGATTGCTTCGGCTTCCATCTGGCGCGGCTCGACATTCGCCAGAACTCGGCGGTGCACGAACGCACCATCGCCGAGCTGATGGACGCGGCAAACCCCGGCATGTCCTATCTCGCGCTCGGCGAGGACGCACGCATCTCGCTGCTCACCAACGAATTGCGCAGCACGCGCGCGCTGGTGTCGCCGTTCGTCAAGTACAGCGACGAGACCATGGGCGAGCTCAACGTCTTCCATGCGGCTGCGGAGGCGCATGCGAAGTTCGGCTCGGACGCGATTCCCCAATGCATCATCTCGATGTGCAAGGGCATGTCCGATATGCTCGAGGTCGCGGTGCTGTTGAAGGAGGTGGGCCTGGTCCATCCCTCCGGCCGCAGCGCCATCAACATCGTGCCGCTGTTCGAGACCATCGAGGATCTGCAGGCCTCAAGCGGCATCATGGATCGCATGCTGTCGCTGCACGATTACCGCCGCCTCGTCGACAGCCGCGGCAGCGTGCAGGAGGTCATGCTCGGCTATTCCGACTCGAACAAGGATGGCGGCTTCGTCACCTCGGGCTGGGAGCTCTACAAGGCCGAGATCGGCCTCGTCGACGTGTTCGAGCGTCACCACGTGCGCCTGCGCCTGTTCCACGGCCGCGGCGGCTCGGTCGGTCGCGGTGGCGGGCCGAGCTATGACGCCATCGTTGCGCAGCCAGGCGGGGCGGTGAACGGCCAGATCCGCATCACCGAGCAGGGCGAGATCATCTCGTCGAAATATTCCAACGCGGAAGTCGGCCGCAACAATCTCGAAATCCTGGCGGCGGCGACGCTGGATGCGAGCCTGTTGCAGCCAAGCCAGAGCGCGCCGCGCCGCGAATATCTCATTGCGATGGACGAGCTCTCAAACCTGGCCTTCAAGGCCTATCGCGGCCTCGTCTACGAGACCGACGGCTTCGTCGATTATTTCTGGGCTTCGACCGTGATCAACGAGATCGCGACGCTCAACATCGGCAGCCGTCCGGCCTCGCGCAAGAAAACCCGCGCAATCGAGGATTTGCGTGCCATCCCCTGGGTATTCTCCTGGGCACAATGCCGCCTGATGCTGCCGGGCTGGTACGGCTTTGGCAGCGCAGTGGAGCAATGGATCTCGGAACATCCGGACAAGGGCATGCCGTTCCTGAAAGAGCTCTACAGGGAATGGCCGTTCTTCCGCATGCTGTTGTCGAACATGGACATGGTGCTGGCGAAAAGCTCGATTGCGATCGCCTCGCGCTACGCCGAACTCGTACCAGACGAGGCGTTGCGCGAAAAAATCTTCGGCCGCATCCGCCGCGAATGGCATTCCTGCATCGAGACGTTGCTCGATATCATGGATCAGGACCGGCTGCTGCAGAGCAACCCGCTGCTGGAGCGCTCCGTGCGTCACCGCTTCCCCTATCTCGATCCGCTCAACCACGTCCAGGTCGAGCTCTTGAGGGAGCACCGCGCGCAGAACCCGGATGAGCAGGTGCTGCGCGGAATCCAGCTGACGATCAATGGCATCTCGGCGGGGTTGAGGAATACGGGGTAATCGGCGCGTTGCGAATGGCGGATGGAACTCTATTCGCCACTCACTATTCGCCTGGAGTCACACAGGATCCCACGGGAAGATGTCGGCGGAGCGGTCGAGCTTGTAGAACGAGCCCTTCAGCGCCGGCATGCCGTGCTCCGCGATCGTCTGCGGGGTCCAGCCTTCGCTGCGATGTACCGAGCGCAGCGGGCGGTTCTGGCTGAACAGGAACAGCTCGTTCATGCGCGCGCCGAAGATCTGGCCGGAGACGTCCTTGGCGGCATCGGAGAGCAGATAGGCGCAGATCGGCGCGATCTTCTCGGGGCCCATCTGCTTGATCTTCTCGACGCGCGCCTTTTCGGCCTCGGTCTCGGTCGGGATGGTGCCGATCATGCGGGTCCATGCAAACGGCGAGACGCAGTTCGAGCGAACGTTGAAGCGGCCCATGTCGAGCGCAATGGACTTGGAGAGTCCGATGATGCCGAGCTTGGCGGCGGCATAGTTGGCTTGGCCAAAGTTTCCGATCAGGCCAGAGGTCGAGGTGAAGTGCACGAAGGAGCCCGACTCCTGCTCGCGGAAGATGCGCGCGGCGGCGTGGCTTACGTAGAACGAGCCCATCAGATGGACCTTGATGACGGCCTCGAACGCCTCCACGCTCATCTTGTGGAAGATCATGTCGCGCAAGATGCCGGCATTGTTGACGACGCCGTCGAGCCGGCCGAAATGATCGGTCGCGGTCTTCACGATCTTGCTGGCGGGAACGGCTTCCGCCACCGACTCGAAGTTGGGGACGGCGATGCCGCCGCGCTTCTTGATCTCGTCCACCACTTCTTCGGCGGGGATGCGCTCGAGCCGGCACCGTCGGCGGCAACGCCGGGATCGTTGACGACGACCTTGGCGCCTTCCGCCGCGCAAAGCAGCGCGATCTCGCGCCCGATGCCGCGGCCTGCGCCGGTGACGATGACGACCTTGTCCTGCAGTGATTTGCTCATGTGGGTTCTCCGCTATGTGTTCCAAATTCAGCCGTCATTCCGCGGCGCGCCTCTTGGCGCCAGCCGGAAATCCATTTCTCCGCCTTGCCTGCTGCACGATGGATTCCGGGCTCGTCGCTTGTGCGCCGCCCCGGAACGACAGGCCTCATCTCTCGTTCGTAAACACGATCGTGCCACTGGCGGCGAACATGCCGCCGACGCCGTGGCACACTGAAATCTTCGCGTTCGGCACCTGTGCCGGCGCGATGCCGCGCATCTGGCGCACGCTCTCCTGGAGCGCGTACATGCCGTACATGCCCGAATGCATGTAGCTCAGGCCGCCGCCATTGGTGTTGAGCGGCAGCTTGGCCCCGGGCCGCGTGTTGCCGTCCGCGATGAATTGGCCGGTCTCCTCGTGCGGCATGAAGCCGAGATCACCGAGGCCGAACAGCGGCAGATGCGCGAAGGCATCATAGATCATGAGATGATCGACGTCCTTGTGGGCGATGCCGGCCTCCTTGAACGCCAGCGGTCCCGCGGTCTTGAATGCGCGCGAGGAGTTGAACGTCTCCATCTGGCTCACCATCGGCGTCTCGACGCTCTCGCCGGTGCCCATGATGTAGACGGGCTTGCGCGGAAAATCCCTGGCGCGGTCGGCCGAGGTCAGGATCAGCGCGCCGCCGCCGTCGGTGACGAGGCAGCACTGCAGGAGGCGGAACGGATAGGCGATCATGCGCGAGTTGAGGACATCGGCAACCGTGATCGGGTCCTTCATCATCGCCCGCGGATTCTTCGCCGCCCATTCCCGCTGCACCACCGCGACCGAAGCGAGCTGCTCGTGGGTGATGCCGTAGGTCTTCATGAAGCGCAGCACGGGGATCGGGAACATGCTGGGCGGGCCGTAGACGCCATAGGGCGCCTCGAACTGGCCGTTGAGGCTGTCCGCCGGCGTCGAGCGCGGCGCCTTGCCGATCATCGACTTGCCGCTCTCGGCATGCGTGATCAGCACGGTCTTGCAGAGACCGGCCTCGATCGCCGCGGCGGCGTGGCGAACGTGCAGCATGAACGAGCAGCCGCCGACAGAGGTGCCGTCCACCCAGCTGGGCTTGATGCCGAGATAATGGCAGACCTGCTGCGGCGTCTCGACCGCGGTGGCAAAGCCGTCGATGTCGGAGAGCTTGAGCCCGGCATCGGCGATGGCGTTGAGCGCCGCATCCGCGTGAAGCTGGAGCTGCGACATGTTGGGGATGACGCCGAGCTCGGTGGTCTCGGCCGCGCCGACGACGGCAACCTGGTTGCTGCGCATGGTCTATCCCTTCGCCGGACGAAACACGGGGAGGGTGATCTTGTCGTCGAGTGCCTCGAAGGCGACCTCGAGCTTCATGTCGAGTTCGAGCGCCTCCGGTGTCTGCGGGCAATAGATGATGTTGCTCATCATTCGCGGTCCCTCGGCCAACTCGACCACCGCGATCGCATAAGGTGGCGTGAAGCCGGGCGCGGCGGGGCGGTGGTTGATCACGTAGCTGTAGAGAAAACCCTTGCCGCTCGCCTTGAACACCGAAACCTTGCGCGAGGCGCAGGATGGGCAGAACGGGCGCGGCGGGAAGTAGACATGCGCGCAGGCGTCGCAACGCTGCAGGCGCAGCTCCCCTGCTTTGGCGCCGTCCCAGAAATGCTGGGTTTCCGGCGTCGGTTTCGGTCGCGCGCGCTGCGGTTCGGCCATCTCGGAACGCCCTCCTCAGGGACAGGCTTCACGCCCGCCTGTTTCAATCTTGATGCGACAATCGGCTATAGTGCGTCAACGGTCCAGCAGGCAGCATGCATGCCATCATGCGCACAATGCTTGTGTCGAACTGAGCCGGCGCTATAGATTGCGCGCACAATATTCCGTGAGACAGACATGCCCGATTTTCCGACACTGGCGAAGCTCGCCGACGACCTCGAGAGCGGCCGCACCACCTCCCGAAAACTGGTCGAGGCGTGCATCGCCAAGATTGCCGATCCCGCCGGCGAGGGGCAGCGCACCTTCGTCCATGTCGACAAGGACGCCGCGCTTGCGACGGCGGATGCGATGGACGGCTTGCGCAAGGCCAAGGCTGCGCCGTCGCGCTATGCCGGTATCCCGGTCTCGATCAAGGATCTCTTCGACATCAAGGGCCAGGTGACGCGTGCCGGCTCCCGCGCGCTCGACGATTCCCCGCCGGCCGAGCAGGATGCCGCCACCGTGGCGCGGCTGCGCAAGGCCGGCTTTGTCGTGATCGGCCGCACCAACATGACCGAGTTCGCCTATTCCGGCATCGGCATCAATCCGCATTATGGGACGCCGAAGGGCGCCTGGAACCGGGCCGAGGGCCATGTGCCCGGCGGCTCGTCCTCTGGCGCGGCGGTGTCCGTGCTCGACGGCATGGCGCACGGCGCGCTCGGCACCGATACCGGCGGCTCCTGCCGGATTCCGGCGGCCTATAACGGCATCGTCGGCTACAAGCCGACGCAGCGCCGCGTGCCGCTCGACGGCTCCGTGCCGCTGTCGTTCTCGCTCGACAGCATCGGGCCTTTGGCGCGATCGGTCAGCTGCTGTGCCATTCTCGACGCCGTGCTCGCGAACGAGCCGATCGTTCCGCTGAAGCCGCGCCCGGTGAAGGGCATGCGGCTCGCGGTGCCGACCACGATCGCGCTCGACGACCTTGACCCAGCGGTGGCCGAGACGTTCGAGCGTGTGCTCAAGAGCCTTGCCGATCATGGCGCCATCATCGAGCGTATCGAGACGGCCGAATTCCACGACATCGGCCCGATGAACGCCAAGGGCGGCTTTGCCGCGGCCGAAAGCTATGCCTGGCATCGCTATCTCATCACGTCCAAGGGCGACGTCTACGACCCCCGTGTCTCCGTCCGCATCCTGCGCGGTGAGGCGCAGAGCGCGGCCGACTACATCGATCTCCTCAACGAGCGCCGCTCGCTGATCGCCCGCGTCAACGCGCGCATTGCGCCCTATGACGCGCTGGTGCTCCCGACCACCGCCAACACGCCGCCGAAGATTTCGGATCTCGCCGATGACAAGGTATTCACCATCCAGAACCTGCGCGCGCTGCGCAATTGCAGCCTGATCAACATGATCGACGGCTGCGCCATCTCGCTGCCGGCACATCGCGCGGGCGAGGTCCCCGTCGGCCTGATGCTTGCAGGCGCGGGTGGGTCGGACCGTCGTATCTTTGAGCTTGCTGCCGGCATGGAGGCCGTCATTCGTGTTTGACCTGACTTTCACCGTCGACGCCCAGGACACCACCACGCCGCTGACGCTGGCGATCGACCAAATGGTCATCGCCGGCTGGACCGGCCGCGACGCGATCGCGCGCGACAAGCACATCGCCGAGCTGGAGGCTATGGGCATTGCCCGGCCGGCCTCGACGCCGATCTACTACCGCGCCTCGGCGCGGCGGCTGACCCAGGAAGAGAGCATCGAATGCTGCGGTGGCGATTCCTCAGGCGAGGTCGAGTTCGTGCTGATCGGCTGGCAGGGCCGCATCTTCGTCGGCTGCGGCTCCGATCATACCGACCGCAAGGTCGAGGCCTACAATGTCACGGTCTCCAAGCAGATGTGCGACAAGCCGATCGCCTCGACGCTGTGGGAGCTCGAGGACGTCATCGGCCATTGGGACAGGATGATTTTGCGCTCCTACGCCACGATCGAGGGCGAGCGCGTGCTCTACCAGGAGGGCACGCTGGACGCGATGCTGCCGGTCGCCGACCTGATCGCGCGCGGTTTTGAAGGCGGCAAGTTCCCTGACGGCTGCGCCATGTTCGGCGGCACCTTTGCCGCCAAGGGCGGCATCCGCCCCGCGGATCGCTTCGATTTCGAGCTGGAAGATCCCGTGCTGAAGCGCACGATCAAGCACGGCTACGACGTGCTGACGCTGCCGGTGCGGGGCTGAGGTCCATCCTCGCCGTCGGTGCGAGCGAATCTCTTTCCGCCGTCATTGCGAGGAGCTCTTGCGACGAAGCAATCCAGACTGGTTCCGCGGAACGACCCTGGATTGCTTCGCTACGCTCGCAATGACGGGGAGATAGTCGGAAATCGGGTGGCGGCGTGGACGCCGTGTTGCGAAGGTGGCGGCATGACGGCAACAGCACGCAAACCACCCCATCGGCCACCCGCCGACCTAACTGCCCACATCGACGCCCTCGACTGGCCCCAGATCACCGCCGAACTCGACACCCACGGCTGTGCCGTTCTGAAGGGCCTGCTTACGCCCGACCAGTGTGGCACCATCGCCGCTCTCTATCCCGACGACTCAAACTTCCGCAGCCGCATCGTCATGGGTCGCCACGGCTTTGGCCGCGGCGAGTACAAATATTTCTCCTATCCGCTGCCCGATCTCATCACGCAGCTGCGGCCGTTGCTTTATGCGCATCTCCAGGGCGTCGCCAATCGCTGGAACGAGGCGATGGGAATCGACATCCGCTATCCCACAGCGCATGCGGCCTTCCTCAAGCGCTGCCATGAGGCTGGCCAGAGCCGGCCGACGCCATTGCTGCTGCAATATGAGGCCGGCGACTACAATTGCCTGCATCAGGATCTCTATGGCGAGCACGTGTTCCCGCTGCAGGTCGCGATCCTGCTGTCCGAGCCGGGACGCGACTTCAGCGGCGGCGAGTTCGTGCTGACCGAGCAGCGCCCGCGCATGCAGTCGCGCGCCGAGGTCGTGCCGCTGGCGCAGGGCGATGCGGTCGCCTTCGCTGTGCATCATCGCCCGGTGCAGGGGACACGCGGCACGTACCGCGTTAATCTGCGCCACGGCGTCAGCCGTGTCAGGTCCGGCCAGCGCCACACCCTGGGTGTGATCTTTCATGATGCCAAATGAGTGGGATGATTGACGGCTGATTTGTTCGACGACGTCGCAGAAGCCCAACCGTCACGCGAGGAGATCGCGGACGGTGCCGTGCTGTTGCGCGGCTTCGTCAAGGCGATCGAAAGCGAGCTGATTGACGCGGTGCGCGCCATTGTGGCGCAGTCGCCGTTCCGCCGCATGACTACACCTGGCGGTCATCTGATGTCGGTCGCCATGACCAATTGCGGCGAACGCGGCTGGATCACCGATCACACCGGCTATCGCTATGATCCCGTCGATCCGCGAACCGGCGCGCCATGGCCGGCGATGCCGCCGGTGCTTCGCGATCTCGCCCGCCGCGCGGCGGCGCAGGGCGGCTTCCAAAACTTTGCGCCAGATGCCTGCCTCGTCAACCGCTACGAGCCCGGTACGCGGCTGTCGCTGCATCAGGACAAGGACGAGCTGGATTATTCGGCGCCGATCGTCTCGGTCTCGCTCGGCCTGCCCGCGACCTTTCTGTTCGGCGGCATGGCGCGCGCCGACAAGCCGCGCCGTTTCCGGCTCGTCCATGGCGATGTCGTGGTCTGGGGCGGCCCGTCCAGGCTCGCCTATCACGGCGTCGCGCCGCTCGCCGACGGCGAGCACGCGCTGCTCGGCCGAAAGCGGATCAATCTGACCTTCCGCAGGACGCGCTGACCTTATCCCCTCATCCTGAGGAGCGCGCTCTTCGCGCGCGTCTCGAAGGATAGAGGCCGAGCTGTAGCAGCCGGGCCTTTCATGGTTCGAGACGGCGCTTCGCGCCTCCTCACCATGAGGGTCGTCAAGGCTTCGGCGGGTGAATGAACGCCCACGGACTTGTTTCGGAGTCGCGCGTTACCTCGATCGAGATCAGATACGGCCCGCCATGAGCCAGAGCCTTCTCCATCGCCGCCTTGAACTGATCCGGTGCGGTGACGCGTGCAGACGCGACGCCAAAGGACTCCGCTAGCTTGACGAAGTCCGGATTGACGAGATCGGATGCCACCACGCGGCCGTCGAAACGTTCGCGCTGGTCGCGGCGGACATTGCCGTAGGCGTTGTTGTTGAACACCAGCGTCACCACGCCAATGTTGAACTGCACGGCCGTGGCAAGCTCCTGCACGCCGAACATGAAGCCGCCATCGCCGGTGATCGCGACCACCGGCTTGTCCGGGTTCGCCACCTTGGCGCCGAGCGCGGTCGGGAAACCCGAGCCCAGCGTTCCCTGATAGCCCGACGTGATGAAGGTGCGCGGCTGGTAGATCGGGAAGCCGTACCAGGAAGCGAAACCGAACTGCGACAATTCATCAGTCACGATCGCGTTCGCCGGCAGCACCTCGCGCAAAATGTTCAGGTAGGCCATCTGCGGCTGGATGCGCTGGATCTCTGCCAGCGCGGTCGCACTCGCCTCGCGGATCGCGGCGCGGCGGCCGGCGGTCTTGCTGTAGCCCGCCTTGCTGACGGCAGCAGTGAGATCGGCGGTCGCGGTCCTGGCGTCGGCGACGATCGCCGTGTCGGAGATGAAGCGCCGCATCTCGACGGGATCGATGTCGATGCGGATGCTCTTCAACCCGTCCGGCCGATACGGCCAGCGTGACATGGTCGGCAGCTCCAGCCGCGTGCCGATGCCGATCATCAGATCCGTCTTCGGCCACAGCTTGTAGGCAGCGGCCATGGTGAGGCCGAGCTCGTGCGCATTGGAGACGATGCCACGGCCGCTGCGGAAGGCGACGACGGGCGCATCGATCATCTCCGCAAGCTCGAGGATTTCCTCGCGCGCCTCGATCGCGCCGCTGCCGACGAAGATCATCGGCGCCTTGCTGCTCCTGATCAGCGCAGCCGCTTGCTTGATCAGAACAGGATCGGGCCGCGGCGCGGGCAGGGTTCCAGCACCTGTGCGGCAGCGGTGTCGGCGCGCTGGGTAAAGACGTCCCAGGGCATCTCGACCGACGCGGGGCCGCGCCGGCCGGACGTCATCTCCTGGAATGCACGCGCCACGGTGGTCGGTGCGTTGCCGGGATGTTCAATGCGGTCGGCCCATTTCACATAAGTGCGCAAGGTCGCGAGCTGGTCCGGCATCTCGTGCAGATGGCCGCGGCCCTTGCCGAGAAACTGCGTCGGCACCTGGCCCGTCACGCACAGCACCGGCTCGTTGCAGCCGTAAGCGGTGAGCAGCGCCGCGCTGGCATTGAGCACGCCGGGGCCGGGCACCACGCTGAACACGCCAGGCCTGCCGCTGCACCGGGCATAGCCGAATGCCATGTAGCCGCAGGCCTGCTCGTGCCGCGCGCCGATCACCTTGAGCTGAGCCTGGTGGAAGGCGTCGAACAAGCCATAGACCTGCGCGCCGGGCAGGCCGAACACGGTGTCGACGCCATGGGCGACGAGCCCGCTTACGATCGCTTCGCCGCCGGTGAGGGTGGTCATTGCATCATTCCATTCGTGGTGTTGTTCAGGCTTCGTCGACGACGCCGTTGCGTAAAGATCCGATGCCCTCGGCTGCGACCTCAATGACATCACCAGGCTTCAAATAGCGCGGCGGATCGAACCGCGCACCGGCGCCGGTCGGCGTGCCCGTGACGATGATGTCGCCGGGGACCAGAGTCGCGAAAGTCGAGATATAGCTGATCAGATAGCGGAACGGAAACATCAGCCGGCTGGTACGGTCGTCCTGCCGCAACTCGCCATTGACATGCGTGGTGAGCCTGATGTCGGCGATCTGGGATTCCCGCGTGTAGGGCACGAGCCACGGGCCGAGGCTGCCGCTGGAGTCAAAATTCTTGCCTTGCGTGACGTTGAATTTGGCGTGGCGCAGCCAGTCGCGCACCGAGCCTTCGTTGCAGAGCGTGAGCGCGGCGATGTGATCGAGCGCGGCGCTCTCCTTGATGTGCCGCCCGGGCTTGCCGATCACCAGAACGATCTCGCCCTCGTAATCGAGCTGCGCGGATGCGCGCGGGCGCACCAGCGGCGTGTCATGGCCGACGAAGGAACGGGGCGAGCGCATGAACATGCTCGGATATTTCGGCGCGTCCTGGCCGTCCTTGTACTCGGCATTGCGGTCGGGATAGTTGACGCCGATGCAGATGATCTTCTCCGGCGCAGGCACCGGCGGCAACCAGGTGACGTCACCAGGCGTATGATCCGGCGTAAGGCTGGCGGCCGCTTCGGCGAGACTCGCGAGCTTTCCTGCCGCGATCGCCTCGCGCAGCGTCGGATAATCCTTGGCGTGGCGCGGGGAAAGATCGACGATGCCGCCCTCCAGGACGGCGCCATAGCGGGTTGCACCCTTGACGGAGTAGGTGGCGAGGCGAGGGAGCTTCATCACTTAATCCGCCACCAGCACGTCGGCCACGAACTTCGGCTCGCGCACGGCTTGGCCTGAGAACAGCGAGCCTTGCTCGAACCATGAGCGCGGTGCCGGCGCGCCCCACAGGGTCTGGCGGCGCGGATCGCGCAACGACCAGCGCAGCGGCTCGTGGTCGTGATCGCCCGTAAAGTAGTCGCTGGTGTAGAGCTCGAGACGATGGCCGTCGGGATCCCTGACATAGAGGAAGAACGCGTTCGAGATGCCATGGCGTCCCGGTCCGCGCTCGATATTCTTCACAAAACCCTGGGAGGCCATGACGTCGCAGAGATGGATGATGTTCATCGCCGTCGGCGTCCAATAGGCAAAGTGGTGCAGGCGGGGGCCCTTGCCGTTGGTGATGGCGAAATCGTGGACATTGCCCTTGCGGTGCATCCAGGCAGCCGCGATGCGCCCGTTCGGCCCGTCCTCTTCGGCATATTCGGTGAGGCGAAAGCCCAGCCGCGCATAGAACTCGACCGTGTCCTGCACCTCGGCGGCGAAGACGTTGAAATGATCGAGCCGCTGCGGATGGCATCCCCTGTAGAGGTCGTAGCGGCGGAGCAGATGCGGCCTGCGGTCCATCGACGCATAGAGCTCGATCTGGAAACCGAAGGGATCGGTGAACTGCAGCGTGCGGCCCTGGAACGGCTGGTCGGCGAAAGCGTAGCCAAGACCGTTCTCGGAAAGAAACCTTGCGGCCTTGTCGAGATCGCCGTCATTGCCGACCTTGAAGCCGAGCCTGTTACAGGCGGGCGCTGCCGCCTTGCGCAGCACCAGCGAGTGATGCTGATGCTCCTCGGCGGCCCGCAGGTAAACGAATTTGTCGTCGGCCTCCTCGACATGCAGGCCGATAGTGGTCTCGTAGAACGCGCGACTCAGCTTCAGATCGGTCACGTCGAGCACGACATGGCTGGAGCGGATGATGTTGAACGGCGGGTCGAAGATGTGTTGCGGTACGGGCATTGCGTTTCCCCTCGGATTTGTCATTCCGGGGCGCGCGGAGCGCGAGCCCGGAATCCATTCTTCCACTATCTCTGCTGCGCGATGGATTCCGGTTCGGCTCTTCGAGCCGCCCCGGAATGACAATCAAATTCCCAGCTTCTGAATCTTGTGCGTGCCTCGTGCCAGCGAGACGTGCTTGGTTTCCATGTAGAAGTCGAACGAGTAGTCGCCGCCGTCGCGGCCGATGCCCGAGGCCTTCATGCCGCCGAACGGGGTCGGCAGATGGCGGACGTTCTCCGAGTTCAGCCAGATCATACCGGCCTCTAGCGCGTCGGCGACGCGCAAGCTCCGGCCGACATCGTTGGTCCAGACATAGCCGGTGAGGCCATAGCGGATGTCGTTGGCGATCTCGATTGCCTCCGCTTCGTCCTCGAAGGGCAGCACGGTCAGGAAGGGGCCGAACACCTCTTCCTGCGCCACCCGCATCTTTCGGCTCGCCCCGGTGACCAGCGTCGGCTCGACATAATGTCCGCCGCCCGGGCCGTCATAGGCCTTGCCGCCGACGGCGATCGTGGCGCCGTCCTGGCGCGCCACGTCGAAATAGGAGCAGACTTTTGCGAGGTGCCGCTCATGGATCAGGGGCCCGATCTCGGTTGAGGGATCGAGGGGATGGCCGACTTTCAGCGCCTTCACGCGCGCGGTCAGCTTTTCGACGAACGTGTCCGCGATGCTCTGCTGGATCAGCAGGCGGCTCGACGACGTGCAGCGCTCGCCATTGAGCGAGTAGATCATGAACACGACCGCATCGAGCGCGCGGTCGAGATCGGCATCTTCGAACACGATCACCGGGTTCTTGCCACCGAGCTCGAAATGCACGCGCTTCAGGGTCGGCGCGCCCTGCACCATGATCGCCGATCCCGTCGCGCTCTCGCCGACGAAGCCGATCGCCTTGATGGCGGGATGTTCGGTCAGCGCCTTGCCGGCCTCTTCGCCAAAACCGTGCACCGTGTTGAGCACGCCATCGGGCACGCCGGCTTCCTTGACGAGCTTGGCCAGAATCGATGCCGTCACCGGCGACCACTCAGCCGGCTTGTGCACGACGGTGCAGCCCGCAGCGAGGGCAGGGGCGATCTTCCAGGTCGACAGCATGAACGGCGTGTTCCAGGGCGTAATCACGCCGACCGGGCCAATTGGCACGCGGGTGGAGATATTCCAGTGCTCGTCGCTGGGCGTGTTGAGGCCATCGCGCGCCTCTCCGCATTTGTCGGCGAAGAACCGGAAGTTTTCCGCGGCGCGGATCGCGGCCTTGGCCATGAAGCGATATGCCTGGCCGGTGTCGATGCATTCGAGCACGGCGATGTCTTCGGCATTATCTTCGATGGCGTCGGCGACGCGATGCAGCAGCTTCTTCCGCATTGCGGGGCCCATGTCGCGCCATGACTTGAAAGCCAGCGCGGCAGCAGTGGCCGCGGCGTCGATGTCCTCGGCATTGCCGCGGGCAACGCTTGCGAGCGTTGCGCCATCGACCGGCGACTTCGTCTCAAACCTCTCGCCCGAGATCGACGGCACGATCTTGCCGTCGATCATATGGCCGATGCCGTCCGCCTGCAGCTTCTTCAGCAGCGGCGCTGCGCGGTCGCGGTTGGCCTGGAATACATCGGCTTTGGGTACGGGCTTATCCATGGGCGGCCACCAATTTCAATGCATCGTGGATGTTGTTGCGCTTCCAGCTGGTGTCCTTGTCGTTGATCTGCATGTCGAACGACAAGGCGAACTTGCTGGCGGCGAAGACCGGATCGAGATGCTTTGAGAGCGCCTGGAAGACATGCTCGCCGGCCTTCTGCCGCGTGGCGAGGTCGCGGCCCTCGCCGATGCGCAGCACCATGTCGAGGAAGCCGTAATCGTGCCTGTTATCGGCGATCGCATAGTGCTCGCACCTGACAGCACGGACCCGGATGCCGCCGAGCGGGAAGATGCCGGTCTCGACGGCCGCCTTGCGCACGATCTCGCAGACGGCGCCGATGTCGAGACGGCTATCGAGATTGGCCGAATATTCGATCGTGAAGTGCGGCATGGCGGTTTCACTCCTGTATTTTGTTCGTCAAGCGAAGTAGCAGCTGACCGAGCCGTAGGCGCCATAATCGGCTTGAATTGTGTCGCCCTTGCGGGTCTCGATCGGACGGATGAAGGAGCCGGCGAGCACGATTTGGCCGGGCTCGAGCGCAAGACCAAGCGGCGCGATCTTGTTGGCGAGCCACGCAACCGCCGTCGCGGGATGATTGAGCACACCGGCGGCGAGGCCGGTCTCTTCGAGCTGGCCGTTCTTGAAGCAAAGCGCGCCGATCCAGCGCAGATCCGCATCGAGCGGGCGGATCGGCCGGCCGCCGAGCACGATGCCGGCATTCGCCGCGTTATCGGCGACGGTGTCGTAGATCTTGCGCGTGGCTTTCGTGTTGGGATCGACGCGCTCGATGCGCGTGTCCAGAATCTCCAGGGCCGGAACCACGAAGTCGGTGGCATTGAGCACGTCGAACATCGTGCAGTCGGGGCCCTCGAGCCGCTTGCTCATGACGAAGGCGAGTTCGGCCTCGACGCGGGTCGCGATGAAGCGCTCGGTCGGTACCATGCCGCCATCGGCGAAGAACATGTCGTCGAGCAGCACGCCGGAATCCGGCTCGTCGATATCAAGCGCGCTCTGCATCGCCTTCGAGGTCAGGCCGATCTTGTGGCCTTTGACGCGGCGCCCCTCGGCGATCTTGATGTCGACCCAGGCCTTCTGAATCGCGTAGGCATGGGCGATGGTGATGTCGGGAAAATCCTGCGAGAGCTGCCGGATCTGTACGCGGGTCTTCTCCGCCTGGTGCAGACGGTTCGCGCAAGCCTGGATATCGTCTTTGGAAAGCGCCATCGGTGAACGACCAAAATCGTGGTGCCCGAAAATACTTAACATGTTAAGTGAATGCGTCAATCATAATTCGGGCTTGCTGCACTGCAAACATTGCAGTCTGAAAGGGCGTTATGACGAAGAGACCGGCTGATCCCGCGAACGCGAGCCCGCCTGCCGCGCGGCAGGTGCCGATGCGCGACTTCTCGCGTTCGCTGCCGATGTCGCTGCTGCGGGCGCGCGAGGCGGTGATGCGGCAATTTCGCCCATCGCTGCGCGAGCACGGCCTGACCGAGCAGCAATGGCGCATCCTGCGCGCGCTGGCGTCCATCGAGGCCGCCGAGGTCACGGAACTCGCTCGCACCGCGTTTCTGCTGGGGCCGAGCCTGTCGCGCATCCTGCGCGACCTCGAGGCGCGCAACCTGATCGAACGCAAGACCGCGAAAGCCGACCAGCGCCGCAGCATGGTCTCGATCTCCAGGGAGGGCGTGAAGCTGATGGCGTCCGTCGCGCCGTCCTCGGAAGCGATCTATGCCGAGATCACGCAGCGCTTCGGCGCGGGCAAGCTCGCCGAGTTGCAGGAGATGCTCGGAGAGTTGGAGGTGTGCCTCGCTTCCGCGGACGCGCGAGATGAGATCACGGACGATGCGTAGCGGCAAATTTGCATGATGACGTTCCCGTCACGCATGACTGTCGTCGTTGCATCGCGCGTGGGTAGCGCGCGCGACGCGAAATGCGCGAAATCCCCTAGAAAAGCAGCCGAGAATAGATTGACGCCGCAGGTGTTCATCATCTCCGGGCGCAAGCTCTCCGCACATAGTCGATGATATCTCAATATCAATTTACTCACGGCGTGAGAATCCGTAAGTAGCATCCGGCTCTGTATTCAGTAACACAGCCAAACGAGAAGGGCCGACAAGGACGCCCGGCCTCAGGGAGAAATGTATGAGACTGACGAGACGCGACTTCGCTGCCGGAATTGCTGCCGGTATTGCCGCGCCATACCTCATCAAGAGCGCAAATGCGCAGGGCGCCACCATCAAGATCGGCATGTGCGCGCCCGTCACCGGTCCCGCCGCTGAATCCGGCGGCTACGCCATCAAGGGCGCCAAGCTCGCGCTCGACGCCGTCAATAAGGCCGGCGGTATCCTGGGAAAGCAGGGCGAGCTGATCGTCGAGGACGACCAGACCACCAATCCCGGGATCGTGCTTGCGTTCTCGAAACTCGCCGCGCAGTCCGACATCGTCGGCTTCCTCGGCTCGATCCGTTCGACCCAGGTGCATGCGATGGCGCCCGACGTCATCAAGCTCGGCAAACCCGTGATGATCGGCGGCACCGATCCGAACCTCACCCATATGGGCAATCAGTGGCTGTTCCGCTGCCGACCCAATGACAGCTATTCCGGGCGCGTCATCGCCGAATACGGCGTCAACACGCTCGGCAAGAAAAAGTGGGCCGTGCTGCACTCGACCGACGCCTTCGGCACCGCCGGCGGCAAGGCGCTGACGGAAGCGCTGACCAAGGCCGGCGCGCCGCCGGTGCTGGATCAGGGCTACGCCAACCAGAGCCAGGACTTCACCCCCGTCGTGCTCGCGATCAAGCAGTCGGGCGCCGACATTCTCGGGTCCTACTTCACCTTCGAGAACGATCTCGGCATCTTCGCCCGCCAGCTGCGCCAGCTCGGCGTCAACATCCCCTGGGTCGGCTCGCCCTCGATCGTCAACATCACCGCGTTGAAGCTCGCCGGTCCCGCGCTCTACAACACCTATGGCGTCGCCGACTATGCCGAGGATTCCAGCGAGGGCTCGAAGGCGTTCGGCAAGATGTATCGCGAGGTGGTCAAGGTCGCGCCTGACAACCAGAGCTCCTGGACCTTCGATGCGGTCAACGTCCTGTCGGCGGCGATCAACAAGGCGGGCTCGACCGATCCCGGCAAGATCCGCGAAGCCATCCTGGCGACCAAGAAGTTCGCCGGCGCCGAGGGCGAATACAATTTCGACCAGAACGGCGACGGTCTCCACGGCTACAACATCGTGAAGAACGACAAGGGAAATATCGTCTTCGACAAGCATATCGAGTCCAACGACTGAGGTTGAATCGACCTCCTCGATTCCGATCGAGGAGGTCGAACGCCGTTCAGCGGACTACTCTGACCTCCAACAGAATGCTTGTCATGGATCTCGCCCTCCAACTCCTGTTTACCGGCATCGGTATCGGCGCCGTCTACGCGCTGGTCGCGCTCGGCTTCGTGCTGATTTTCCGTGCCACCAATGTGGTGAACTTTGCCCAGGGCGAATTCTCCATGGTCGCGGCCTATCTGATGGTCGTCGCGGTCGAAGCCGGTCTGCCCTATTGGGCGGCCTTCATCGTGGCGCTGCTCGGCATGGCGCTGCTCGGCGTCGTCTTCAATCTGGGTGTTTACTATCCGTTGCGCCACCGCACCTATCTGCCCGTGATCATCGCCACCATCGGCGCCTCGATCCTGCTGGCGAACTCGGTGCTCGCGATTTACGGCCCGCAGCCGCAGGTGCTGCCGGGCTGGTTTGACACGCCCGGCATCCAGCTCGGACCGGTCTATCTCGACAGCCAGTATCTCCTGATCATCGGCGTCACCATCTGTCTCGTGATCTTCAATTTCTGGTTCTTCGAGAAGACGCTGCTCGGCAAGAAGCTGCAGGCGACCTCGCAGGACAAGGAAATGGCCTCGCTGCTCGGCATTTCCGTTTCGACCATGATCATGATCACCTTCATCTATTCGGCGGTGCTCGGCGGCCTTGCCGGCATTCTCGTCGCCCCCGTGCTGTTCGTCTCGATCCAGATGGGCTCGACGATCGCGCTGAAGGCGTTCGCGGCGACCATCATCGGCGGCTTTGGCGACGTCGCCGGCGCCATCATCGGCGGTCTCGCGCTCGGCGTGATCGAAACCTTGGCGCCGCCTACATCTCGGTGCCCTACAAGGACGGTTTTGCCTTCCTGGTGCTGATCGCCTTCCTGATCTTCCGGCCGCAGGGTATCTTCGGCGAACGCGTGGCGGAGAAGGCATGAGCGCCCCAGCGACAACATGCCGATTCCGGCGCCCGCCATCCACTCGAAGCCGCTGCTGATCCGGCATCTGCCGTACTTCATCGGCGCGGCGATCCTGGTCGTGCTCGCCGCGACCCTGCGCTTCGACGGATATGTTCATAACATCCTGCTGCAGGCGACGACATTCGCGATCGCGGTGTTCGGCCTCTCGGTCGTGCTCGGCCTGTGCGGCCAGATCAACCTGGCGCAGGCCGCGTTCTTCGGGCTCGGCGCCTATGCGGTCGGCATCGGCACGACGGACCTGCATGTCAGCTTCTGGCTGTGCCTCGTCGGCGGCTGCGTAATCTCGCTGCTCGCGGGCGCCTTCCTCGGTATGTCGACCCTGCGGCTCGGCGGTCATTACCTCGCGATGGTGACGATCTCGTTCCAGCAGATCGTCACGCTGGTCATGATCAACGCGATCTGGCTGACGCGCGGCCCCGACGGCGTTCCCAACATCAAGCGTCCGGATCTTTTCCAGACCTCGCAGAGCTATCTCGCCTTCTGCGTTGCGATGCTGGCAATCGTCGGCTACCTGGTCTGGCATCTCTCCGACACCAAGCTCGGCCGCGCCATGCGTGCGGTGCGGGACAATGAGCTCGCAGCCGGCGTCAACGGCATCGACGTCTTCCGCACCAAGATCTACGCCTTCGCGCTCTGTGCGCTGCTCGGCGGGCTCGCGGGCGGATTGTTCGCGGGCGGCTTCGCTTATGTCAGCCCCGATCAGTTCTCCTTCGCCGAATCGATCGTGTTCCTGACCATGTCGCTGCTCGGCGGCGTGGCCTCGCCGATCGGCTCGGCGATCGGCACGGGGTTGCTGATCCTGATCCCGGAATGGCTGCGCTTCCTCAAGAGCGTGCCCGGCCTTTACCTCGCCATCTACGGCCTGTTCGTGATCCTGATCATCCGCTTCATGCCCGACGGCATCTGGGGCTTTGTCGCGGATGCCTTCACGCGCTGGCGCGCCAAGATCAAGGCACCGCCGGCGGCTGCCGCGCTGCAATTGAAACCGGCGACGGTCGGCGGCGGCACCGTGCTCGAAGTCACGGGCCTGTCGAAGCACTTCGGAGGCCTCAAGGCCGTCGATGGCGTCGACATCGCGGTGAAGCGCGGCGGCGTGCATGCGCTGATCGGGCCGAACGGCTCCGGCAAGACCACGACGCTCAACGTGCTCTCCGGCCTCTATGTGGCCACCGCGGGCAAGATCGTGCTCGACGGCACCGACATCACCCACATGCCGCCGCATCAGCGCACTGCGTCGGGTCTAGGACGCACCTTCCAGAACATCCGCCTGTTCCGTTCGATGACGGCGCTGGAGAATGTCGAGATCGGCGCGGAGCGGCCCGGCAACACCATGGTCGGGAAGGGCGACGACGCGCTCACCGAGCGTGCGATGGAGGCGCTGACCTTCGTCGGCCTTGGCAGCCGCGCCAACGAGCTGATCTCGAGCTTCTCCTACGGCCATCAGCGCCTGATCGAGATCGCGCGTGCGCTGGCCTCGAACCCGACGCTGCTGCTGCTCGACGAGCCCGCGGCCGGCCTGAACTCGACCGAGAAACTCGAGCTGCATGAGCTGCTCAAGCGCATCGCCGCACAGGGGCTGACCATCCTGATCATCGATCATGACATGACGCTGGTCTCGGAAGCGGCCCAGCACATCACCGTGCTCAACTTCGGACGCCGCATCGCCGACGGCGAATCCATGGCCGTGCTGCGTCATCCCGACGTCGTCTCCGCCTATCTCGGGAGCGAATGATGCCGTTGCTCGAAATCCGCAATCTCGTGGTGCGCTACGGCGAGATCGAAGCGCTGCGCGGCGTCACCTGCGCCGTCGAAGAGGGACAGGTCGTAACGTTGCTCGGCGCCAACGGCGCCGGCAAGTCGACGACCCTGCGCGCCATCTCCGGGCTCGCCAAGCCGACCTCCGGCGACATCCTGTTCGACGGCAAGTCGATCGCAGGCCTTGGCCCCGAGGCGATCGTCCGCATGGGCATCAGCCACGTGCCGGAAGGCCGCCGCGTTTTCCCGGGTCTCACGGTGAAAGAGAACATCATGCTCGGCGCGTCCAACCGCCGGGCCTCGACCTCGGAGATCTCGCGCGAGGCGGATGCGATGTTCGACCTGTTCCCTGATATCCGCAAGTTCAGCAACGCGCTCGGCTGGACGCTGTCCGGCGGCCAGCTCCAGATGGTGGCGGTCGCCCGCGGGCTGATGGCAAAACCACGCCTGCTGCTGCTGGACGAGCCGTCGCTCGGCCTTGCACCCGTCATCGTGCAGGCCGTGTTCAAGATCATCTCCGAGATCCGGCGCAACACCACCGTGCTGCTGGTCGAGCAGAATGCGCGCATGGGCCTGTCGGTCGCCGATTACGGATATGTGCTGGAGACTGGCCGTATCGTGCTCGGCGGCAAGCCCGACGAGCTCTGGGGCAACGAAGCGATCCGCGCCGCGTATCTCGGCGGCCATGCCAAGGTGAGTGCGTAGCGGGCAGGGTTCCGTCAGAGGGGATGCGGAATTCGGGCGGAAAGCCGAACGCCTTGAAGGGCATCCCCTTGCCGGACGGCATCCGGACGGCGATAGTGAAGGCCGCCCCCGGGGCCGGCATCCCATGGCCGAGCGCATAGGTCTTGCGTCATTGCGAGCGTGGCGCGGCGACCCGGTTCGCGGTAACAGCGAGGGTGTGCTGTCGCGGCGCTCGGCCGGTGACGACGGCCCAAACAACGCGGTCCATAAAACACGCGTCCATACAACTGAGAAGGAAGGCAACGTGGCGAACAAGGTCAAGGAAATCTGGAAGTCGGGCAAGGCCGTGGTCAACGCGTGGCTCGCTATTCCCTCCGGCTTCTCGGCCGAGATGATCGCGCAATGCGGCTTCGACAGCGTTACCGTCGACATGCAGCATGGCGTGCAGGATTATCTGTCGATGGTGCAGTGCTTCCAGGCCATGGACAAGCATCCGGTCACTCCGATGGTCCGCGTGCCCTGGAACGAGCCCGGCATCATCGGCAAGGTGCTCGACGGCGGCGCCTATGGCGTGATCTGCCCGATGGTCAACACGGCGCAGGAGGCCAGGAACCTGGTCTCGTATGCGAAGTATCCGCCCAAGGGCGTGCGCTCCAACGGCCCGATCCGCGCCGGCATGTACGGCACCGCGGGCTCCTACCAGAAGACGGCCAACGACGACATCGTGCTGCTGCCGATGATGGAAACCAAGACCGCGGTCGAGAACATGGAGGCGATCTTCGACGTCGAGGGCATCGACGGCGTCTATATCGGCCCGTCCGATCTCGGCTTCTCCTACGGCCTCGAGCCGAAGCTCGACCGCACCGAGCCCGAGATCCTCGCGATCTACGACAAGATCATCAAGGAGTGCGCCAAGCGCGGCCTCAACCCCGGCATCCATTGCAGCGGCGCCGAAGGTGCCGCGCGCGCCATCAACATGGGCTTCAAGCTGGTGACGCTCTCGAACGAGGTCGGCATGATGACGACCTACGCCAAGATGCAGGTCAACGCGACCCGCAAGGATTCCGCCGGCAAGGCCTGAGCTCTCTCTGTGTCCCGGACGCGGTGCGGCACGCAGTGCCGCTCCGTAGAGCCGGGACCCAGAAGCCAACCTCACGCATGGGCCCCGGCTTAGCAGCGCACCGCTTTCGCGCTGCGCAGCATCCGGGGCACGATAGTTTCGATACAGGAGACTCCTATGACCATCAGCCCCGTCATCCGACTGCATCCCGATGATGGCGTGCTGATCGCGCGCGCGAGCCTGCCGCCGGGGACACTGGTGGCTGACGGCGTGACCACGGTCGAGCGCATTCCCTCCGGCCACAAGGTCGCGATCAAGCCGATCGCGGTGGGCGAGCCTGTGATCCGCTATGGCCAGATCATCGGCTTTGCGACCGCACCGATCGCGCCGGGACAGCACGTGCACGTGCAGAACATCGGCATGGGCGATTTCGCCAAGGATTATGCCTATTGCGCCGACGTCAAGCCGACGCCGAATTTCGACCTGCCGGCGACCTTCGAAGGCATCCGCCGCCCCGACGGCCGCGTCGCCACGCGCAACTATATCGGCATCCTCACCTCGGTGAATTGCAGCGCGCATGTCGCGGGCCTCGTCGCCGACGTCTTCAAGAAGAATCCCTTCACCGGCGATAATCCGCTGGCCGATTTCCCCAATGTCGACGGCGTCGTCGCGCTGACCCACAAGACCGGCTGCGGCATGACGCAGAACGAGCCGCTGGCGCTGCTTCGCCGCACCCTCGGCGGTTATGCGCGGCACGTCAATTTCTCCCACGTCATCGTGCTTGGGCTGGGTTGCGAGGTGAACCAGATCGGCGGGCTGATGGAAGAGCAGAAGCTCGCCGGCCGTCTCCGCGCGATGGACATCCAGGACGTCGGAGGCACCCGCAAGACGGTGGAGGCCGGCATTGCGTTTGTGCGCGAGGCGCTCGCTGACTCGAACAAGGTCAAGCGCGAGTCCGTGCCGGTGAGTGAATTGACCGTGGCGCTGCAATGCGGCGGATCGGACGGCTATTCCGGCGTGTCGGCCAATCCGGCGCTCGGTGCTGCGAGCGACCTCATCGTCCGCCACGGCGGCACCGTGATCCTGTCGGAGACGCCCGAGACCTACGGCGCCGAGCATCTGCTGACGCGCCGCGCGGTCAGCCGCGAGGTCGGCGAGAAGCTGGTCGATCTGATGCGCTGGTGGGACGAGTACACCGAGCGCGAGGGCGCCGAGATGAACGCCAATCCGAGCCCCGGCAACAAGGCCGGCGGCCTCACCACCATTTTGGAAAAGTCGCTCGGCGCGATGGCCAAGGCCGGCACCACCAACCTGGTCGACGTGCTGCGCTACGCCGAGCCGGTGACCAAGCGCGGCTTCGTGTTCATGGACACGCCCGGCTACGATCCGGTCGCCGCCACCGGCCAGGTCGCCGGCGGCGCCAATCTCGTCTGCTTCACCACCGGCCGCGGCAGCGTGTTCGGCTGCAAGCCCGCGCCCTCGATCAAGCTCGCCACCAACACGCCCATGTACAAGCGCATGGAAGAGGACATGGACGTCAATTGCGGCACCATCCTCGAAGGCGAGGAGAGCGTGCAGGAGTGCGGTCAGCGCATTTTCGATCTCATCCTCAAGACCGCGTCCGGCCAGCCGACCAAGAGCGAAAGCTTCGATTTCGGCGGCGCCGAGTTCGCGCCCTGGGTGCTCGGCGCGACGATGTGACGTGAGCAAGTAGCCCGGATGGATCGCAGCGCAATCCGGGACAACTCAATCCGCGGGCGAAGAACCCCGGATTGCGCTCCACTCCATCCGGGCTACGGGAGGGCCACGGCGGATATTTGCTAGGCACGGTCTGCCCGTTGTTAATGCTTGATCGAGGTCACCAGCGGTGTTCTGCTCAAAAAAGCTGCTGGAGCACCGCACCCCGTGTCGATCTACGTCGCATTACACCACGTCACGCACTACAAATACGACCGCCCGATCGATCTCGGACCGCAGACCATCCGGCTGCGGCCGGCGCCGCACACGCGCACGCCGATCCTGAGCTATTCGCTCAGGGTCACCCCGGCCAATCACTTCGTGAACTGGCAGCAGGACCCGTTAGGCAACTGGATCGCGCGCTACGTCTTCCCGGAGAAAACGACCGAGCTGAAGATCGAAGTCGATTTCACGGCACAGATGACGACGGTCAATCCGTTCGACTTCTTCGTCGAGCCCTATGCCGACAGCTTTCCGTTCGAATACCCGAAAGACCTCAAGGCCGAGCTGGCGCCGTATCTCGAGACCATCAAGCCCGATCCCGCGTTCGCAAAATATCTCGCCTCGGTCCCGCGCGAGGCGCCGAACACGGTCAACTTCCTGGTCGACCTAAACAGGGACCTGCAGCAGAAGATCAGCTACGTGATCCGCATGGAGCCCGGCGTGCAGACGCCGGAGGAGACGCTCACCTCCTGCGCCGGCTCATGCCGTGATTCCGCCTGGCTGTTGATCCAGACCTTCCGCCATCTCGGCCTCGCCGCGCGCTTCGTCTCCGGCTACCTGATCCAGATCCGCCCCGACATCGATCCGATCGAGGGCCCGCCGGAGGTGGAGAACGACTTCACCGATCTGCACGCCTGGGCCGAGGTCTATCTGCCGGGCGCGGGCTGGATCGGTTTTGATGCGACCTCGGGCATGCTCGCGGGCGAGGGGCACATCCCCGTTGCCGCCACGCCGCATTATCGCTCGGCAGCGCCGATCTCCGGCGGCGCGGGTTTTGCCGAGGTCGAATTCGCCTTCGACATGAGCGTCCGCCGCATCCGCGAGGCGCCGCGCATCACGAAGCCGTTCTCCGACGACTCCTGGACGCGGCTCAACGATCTCGGCGAGCAGGTCGACCGCGATCTCGCAGCCCAGGACGTGCGGCTCACCATGGGCGGCGAGCCGACCTTCGTGTCGGTCGACGATCTCGAAGCCGCGGAGTGGAACACGGAAGCGGTGGGCCCGACCAAGCGTGCGCTTGGCGACGATCTGATCCGCCGGCTGCGCAATCGCTTCGCGCCGGGCGGCCTGCTGCATTACGGCCAGGGCAAATGGTATCCGGGCGAGAGCCTGCCGCGCTGGGCCTTTGGCCTGTACTGGCGCAAGGACGGCGTGCCGATCTGGAAGAATGGCGACCTCGTCGCCAAGATCGAGAATCCCAGGCGCGCGGTGACCGAGGACGCCGAGGACTTCATGGAAGGCACGGCGGCGCGGCTCGGGCTCGATCCCGGCTACGTCATTCCGGCCTATGAGGACACCGTCTACTGGCTTCAGAAGGAGGCCGAGCTTCCGGTCAACGTCGATCCCTCCGATTCCAAATTGTCCAATCCGGAGGAGCGCGCGCGCATGGCGCGGGTGTTCGATGAGGGCCTCCGCAAGCCACGCGGTTTCGTGCTGCCGGTGCAGCGCTGGAACGCGCCGCCGCGCTGGCGCAGCGAACGCTGGCAACTCCGGCGCAATCATTTGTTCCTGATGCCCGGCGATTCACCCCTCGGACTGCGCTTGCCGATTGGTTCGCTCGGCTACGTCCCGCCCAGTGAATATCCCTACATCGTCGAGCAGGATCCGATCGAGGCGCGCGGCAAGCTGCCGGTGTTCACGCTCCCTGAGCGTCCGAAATCGCCGCCGCGGGTCGCGCCCGAGAAGCTCAATACGTCCGTGCCCGTCCGAACGGCACTGTCGATCGAAGTCCGCGACGGCGTGATCTGCGCCTTCATGCCGCCGGTGGAGCGTATCGAGGATTATCTCGAGATGATCGCGGCGGTCGAGGCCACCGCCGAGGAGATGCAGCTCCAGGTCCATGTCGAGGGCTATGCGCCGCCGTTCGATCCGCGCATCGAGGTCATCAAGGTGACGCCCGACCCCGGCGTCATCGAGGTCAACGTTCAGCCGGCCAAGAACTGGCGCGAGGCAGTCGACATCACCGTCGGGCTCTATGAGGATGCCGGCAAGATACGCCTCGGCGCCAATCGGTTCCTGGTCGACGGCCGCCACACCGGCACCGGCGGGGGCAATCACGTCGTGGTCGGCGGTTCCAGCCCGCAGGATTCGCCGTTCCTGCGTAGGCCCGATCTGTTGAAGAGCCTGGTGCTGTACTGGCAGCGGCATCCGTCGCTGTCCTATTTCTTCTCGGGCCTCTTCATCGGCCCGACCAGCCAGGCGCCGCGCATCGACGAAGCCCGTCATGACAGCATCTACGAGCTCGAGATCGCGCTCTCGCACGTGCCGCCGCCGGGCTATCAGACGCCGCTGTGGCTGGTCGACCGGCTGTTCCGGCATCTGCTCGTCGACATCACCGGCAACACCCACCGCGCCGAAATCTGTATCGACAAGCTCTATTCGCCGGATGGCCCCACCGGCCGCCTCGGGCTCGTCGAATTCCGCGCGCTCGAAATGCCGCCGGATCCGCGCATGTCGCTGGCACAGCAGCTCCTGATACGCGCGCTGATCGCGAAATTCTGGCGCGAGCCGCAACAGGGCAAGTTCGTGCGCTGGGGCACCGCGCTGCATGACCGCTTCATGCTGCCGCATTTCATCTGGGAAGATTTTCAGGACGTGCTCTCCGAGCTCAAGGGCTCCGGTTATCCGTTCGAGCCGGAATGGTATCTGGCCCAGCTCGAATTCCGCTTCCCCGCCTTCGGCCGCATCCATCATGGCGGCGTGACGCTGGAGCTGCGCCAGGCATTGGAGCCCTGGCACGTGCTGGGCGAGGAGGGATCTGCCGGCGGCACGGTGCGCTATGTCGATTCGTCCGTCGAACGGCTCCAGGTCAAGGCCGAGGGCTTCATCGAGGGCCGCCACGTCGTGACCTGCAACAGCCGGCGCCTGCCGATGACCTCGACCGGCCGCTCGGGAGAAGCCGTGGCCGGCGTCCGCTTCAAGGCCTGGCGGCCGGCCTCCGGCCTGCACCCGACCATTCCGGTCCACGCGCCGCTGACGTTTGACCTGATCGATAGCTGGAACGGCCGCTCGCTCGGCGGCTGCGTCTATCACGTCGCCCATCCCGGCGGCCGCAGCTACGACACCAAGCCGGTCAACACCTATGAGGCTGAGGCGCGGCGGCTGGCGCGCTTCCAGGACCACGGGCATACGCCAGGCCCCATGCAGCCGCCGCCCGAGGAACGCACAAATGAATTCCCGCTGACCCTCGACTTGCGGACACCGCTCCTGCAATGAGTATGATGGTGGGGCAGGGAGAGGCGCATGGGCGAGGGCGCAGCCGAGCAGGACAAGGCGGGTAAGGCGCAAGGTCAGCGCGAAGGCCAGCGCCGCCTCGCGCAATGGGTCCGCGACTATCGCCGCCTGCCCGGCATTCCCGACGAGTTCCTGGGATCCGACGGCGCCCCGCGCGCGGTCTGGAGCCGCTTCTTCGATGCCTTCGGCGCGCTCGCGCCCGACGAGGTCGAGCGGCGCTTTGGCATGGCCGACCGCCATCTCCGCGAGGCCGGCGTCACCTACCGGGCGCCCGGCGACAGCGCCGACCGGCCGTGGTCGCTCAGCCATCTGCCGCTGCTGATCGACGAGGCCGACTGGAAGCAGCTCTCGGCCGGCATCACCCAGCGCGCTGAGCTGCTCGAACTCGTGCTGCGCGACATCTATGGCGAAGGCCGGCTGGTCGCGGAAGGCGCGCTGCCGGCTGGCGCGATTGCCGGCAGTCCCGAATATCTCCGCCCCGTCTGCGGCGTGCCGCCGCCGGGCGGGCGCTACCTCTCGCTTTATGCCACCGATGTCGGCCGCGGGCCCGACGGCCGCTGGTGGGTGCTCGGCGACCGCACGCAGGCGCCGTCAGGCGCGGGCTATGCGCTGGAGAACCGCCTGGTGCTGTCGCGCGCCTTCTCCGATCTCTACAAGTCGATGAACGTGCCGCGCGTCGCGCCGTTCTTCGAGGCATTCCGCGACTCGCTTCGTGCCCGCGCCGATCGCGACGAGCCGCGGATTGGCGTGCTCACGCCCGGCAGTTTCAGCGAGACTTATTTCGAGCACGCGACGCTGGCGCGCTATCTCGGGTTCCTCTTGGTCGAGGGCGACGATCTCGCCGTCAGCGACAATCGCATCCACATCCGCACGGTCGCAGGGCTGAAGCGGCTCGACGTGCTGCTGCGCCGTGTCGATTCCAACTCGCTCGATCCGCTCGAGCTCGACGCCTCCTCGCATCTCGGCGTACCCGGCCTGATCGACGTGCTGCGCAAGGACGGCGTCGTCGTCGCCAACATGCCGGGGTCGGGCGTGCTGGAAGCGCGGGCGCTGCTCGGCTTCCTGCCGGCGCTCAGCCGCCGTCTGCTCGGCGAAGAGCTGAAGATTCCGCATATCGCGACCTGGTGGTGCGGCCAGCGCTCGGCGCGCGACGAGGTGCTGTCGCGGCTCGATGAGGTCGCGATCGAAGGCGCCTACCGGCGCGGCGTGCCCGGCTTCGACAGCAACGGTCCGGTGCTCGCAAGCGAGCTCGACGCTGCCGGACGCCAGCGCCTGACGGATGCTATCGGCGCGCGCGGCATGGACTATGTCGGCCAGGAGGTGGTGCGTCTCTCCACCATGCCGGTGTGGGAGCAGGGGCAGATCATGCCGCGTCCCTTCGTGCTGCGCGTGTTTGCTGCCGCAACGCCGGATGGCTGGGCTATCATGCCCGGCGGCTTCTGCCGGATCGCCGAGCAGGCCGATGCGCGCGCGGTATCAATGGGCGACGGTGCGCGTGCCGCCGACGTCTGGGTGGTCTCGGACAAGAAGGTCTCGACCGCATCGCTGCTGCCGGCAACCGACAAGGTCCGCATTCGTCGCATCGCGGGCGTGCTGCCGAGCCGCGCCGCCGATAATCTGTTCTGGCTCGACCGCTACCTCGAACGCGCCGAAGCGACGCTGCGACTGGTGCGCGCGCTGGGCTCGCCGAGCGGGCCCAACAAGGGCACCGCGGCCTCGTTGCAATCGGCCGAACGGATCCAGCGCCTGCTGGTGACCTGGGGTGCGATCTCGCAGACCTCGCGCACGGCACCGGGACGCATCGTCGCCGAAGCCCTGCAAAGCCCGGAGCGTTTCGGCTCGGCGCTATCGCTGGTGCGCTCGGCGCAGCGCACCGCGACCTCCTTGCGCGAGCGGCTGTCGCCCGATGCCTGGCAGGTCATCACCGAGATGGCCGATCGGCTCTCCTACGAGGTCGAAGACGAGGACAGCGTGCTGAGCGCGGCTGAGCTGACCTTGCAGGAGCTTGCGAGCTTTGCAGGCCTTGCACAAGAGAACATGAACCGCGCCGCCGGCTGGCGCTTCCTCGATATAGGCCGCCGCACCGAGCGCGCCATCAACACCGCGCGTTTTGCCCGACAGTTTGCCTACGACGAGGCCGGCGACGAGGACCTCGACCTCCTGCTGACGCTGGTGGATTCCCAGATCACCTACCGCTCACGCTATCTGCTGGCGCCGATCCTGGCGCCGGTGCGCGACCTCGCCGTGCTCGATCCCTACAATCCGCGTTCGGTGGCGTTCCAGTTGACGACGCTGAACGAGCACATCGCGGCCCTGCCGACCCTGAAGGAGCACGGCCTCATCGAGCAGCCGCAGCGGCTTGCGGTGGCGGTGCAGTCCATGCTGGCGACCGCCGAAGCCGAGAAGCTCGAGGTCAAGACCCTGTTCGCGCTGGAGCAGGATCTGCTCAGCCTCGCCGAAGCGATCGGCCTGCATTATTTCCCGCACGGCAGCAACGCGAGCCGGCCGGAAAAGCTGACGGGGCTGGCGTGATCTACGACATCCGGCACGTCACCACCTACGAGTACCAGACCCCGGTCAGCTTCGCCCGCTGCACGCTGCGGCTCGAGCCGAGGGACGGCAACGGCCAGGAGCTGATCTCGCACAAGATCGAGATCCGCCCGCGTCCGTCCGAGCGCAACGTCCGCCGCGATTTCTTCGGCACGCTGACCGAGAGCATTGTGATCGAGGCCGCGCATCGCAATTTACGTATCGACTCGCGCTCGCGCGTCTCCGTCGAGCGGAAGCCGCCGGCGCGCGATGCCGCGAGCCCGTCCTGGGAGAGCATCCGCGATCTCGCGTTTGAAGCGACCAGCCTCGGGCCGTCCTCGCCGATCGGCTATGTCTTTGCGAGCCCGCTGGTGCCGGTGCTGCGTCCGGTCAGTGCCTATGCTGCCGGGAGCTTCGCGCCTGAAAAAGGCATCCTCGCAGGGGCGGTCGATCTCATGCATCGCATCCGCACCGAGTTTCGCTACGACCCGAAGGCGACGGCGATCTCGACGCCGCTCGACGAGGTCTTCGACAAGCGCCACGGCGTCTGCCAGGATTTTGCCCATGTGATGATCGCAGGGTTGCGCGGGCTCGGCCTGCCTGCAGCCTATGTCAGCGGCTACCTGCGCACCATTCCGCCGGCCGGACAGCCGCGCTTGCAGGGCGCGGATGCCACGCACGCCTGGGTGTCGCTCTGGTGCGGCGCGGAGCTCGGCTGGGTCGATTTCGATCCGACCAACGATCTCCTGGTCGCCGATGACCACATCGTGCTGGCGGTCGGCCGCGACTTCTCCGATGTGTCCCCCGTGGACGGCATCATCGTCGGCTCGCCGAAGCAGAAGCTCGGCGTCGCCGTGGACGTGCAGCTGGTGGAGTGACCGTAGTTTCACCGTTTCCGCCAATGTGAACCAATGCGTCCATGTGCGGGAAATTTGTTTCGCTGTGTTTCCTTGATGTGGCGAAGGGCGGTGCATTAATGCGCTGTTAACGCTACCCCGCGACATATTGGCCCACTTTCAACGCTACTGAAGCCGAGCCGCGCACGCGTGCAGAGAACATATGACGTCACCCTCGATGGCCCTCGCGCTGCCTGCCTCCCGGACGCCTGATATATCCGACATGCTGCGCGCGGGTCGCGAACACTACCGGTGTGGCGAGATCAGGTCCGCGATTGCGGTGTTTCAGGCCGGGCTCGCGCGCGCGGCCACGGCGTCGATCGGCGTGGCGGTCGATTGTGTCGCCGATCTGCATGCAGCGCTGGCCAACGCCTTCATGCTTTGCGACGACTTCGGCTCCGCAGCCGAGAACTACAAGGCGGCCTTGCGTATCGCGCCGCATCTCGTCGCCTGCTGGTGCAATCTCGGCATCGTTCATCAGCGCAGCGGCCAGACGCAGGATGCGATTTCGCTATACCTCGAGGCGCTGCGGCGCAATCCGGGCCACCGGCCGTCGCGCACGAATCTGGTTCAGGCGCTGGTCGCAACCCGGCAGTTCGCGATCGCGAGGACGCTGCTGCTCGAATTGCTCGAGGAGACGCCGGATGATGCCGAACTCCGGAGCCAGCTCGGCAAGGTCTGTTTCGAGCTTGGCGAGACGGAGGAGGCCGTGGCGCAGTTCGAGCGAGCCGTGGTGCTCGCGCCCGGACAGGCCGAGAATTTCTACTGGGTCGGGGCGATCCGTCAGGCGCGCGGCGAGCAGGAAGCGGCGCAGGCCGCCTATGCCCGTGCCGCGCAAGCACATCCGATCCTGCGCAGGCCCGCCGCAAAATCGCCGCCGGCGTTTCGGGCGCTGGCGCTGTTTGCACCCTTCGTCGGCAACACCCCGGTCGAGTTCCTCTTTAGGGATTGCGCCTACCAGACCAGCATCTTGTCGCTGCTGCCCGGCAACCAGCCGGATGTCCGGCTGCTCGCGCGAGAAGCGGATGTCGTCGTCAATCTCGTCTCCGACGCAGATCAGGGCGCGGCCGTGCTTCCGCTCGCCACCGCGATCGCACGCAGCCTTGGCAAGCCGATCGTCAACGATCCCGCAAAGATCGAGAACACCACGCGCGACGCCACGGCTTTGGAACTCGCCGACGTCGAGGGCTGCCGCGTGCCGCGCACGATCCGCATCGCGACCGGCGAGGACTTCCGGACGGTCTCAACCTCGCTTTTCCGCTGCTCGCGCGCCAGGCCGGGATGCATGGTGGCGACGTCTTCGAGAAGCTCGAGGACGCCGCGGCGCTGACCGCGTTCCTTGCGGCGCATGCGGACCACGACTGCTATTTGATTGATTATATCGACTATCGCTCCGCCGACGGCTTCTTTCGCAAATACCGGTTCCTGTTCATCGGCGAGGAGATCCTCCCTTATCATCTGGCGATCGGAGACGACTGGAAGCTCCATCGCGATGCCACGGAAATGGCGAGCCACACCTGGATGCAGGACGAGGAGGAGCGCTTCCTGCACGCGCCCGAGCAGGTATTCGGCGCGGCCCATTATCAGGCGTTGCGAGTCATTCGCGATCGCATCGGCCTCGACTTTTTCGGCATCGATTGCGGTCTCGACCGGAACGGCGATCTCGTCGTGTTCGAGGTCAACGCCTCCATGCTGGTGCACGACCAGAATCCGGAATTTCCTTACAAGGACCTGTACGTCCGAAGGATCAAGGTCGCGTTCGACCGGATGCTCGCGCGCTTCGCGCGAGGGAATTGACGCCACCGTCCGCAAAGCGACGGTCGGCCACTGGCCGGGCTGGCGAGCGCCCGTATCGCCCGCCCCGAGTGCACCGAACTGTGACCGCAACCGTGATGCTGCGCGGCGGCACAATATCATATTTACGTATTTTTGTTGCCGGATTTGGCCAGTTGCACCGGATTGGGCTATGCTGAGCCTGTGTCGAGGACAACAATGAGACGTCGGGAGTTGGCGTGGGACATCACCGACAGACGGGGCTGCATCCATGATGACGTTACCGCGACTGGCGGCTGAATCCCTGGAGAAGCTCCTGGGCACGTTCATGCGTCGCCGGTATGACGAGACGTCTGCAAGCATCGTCGAGAGCGCGACCCGCACTGCGATGGAATGCATCGGCAACAGCGATGCACTTTATCACAACATCGAGCACACGATGCTGGTGACGCTGGCCGGTCATTCCATCCTCAGTGGCCGAAGTCTTCACACCCACCTGAAAGCCGAGGACTACGTCCACGTCCTGATCGCCTGCCTCGCCCACGATATGGGCTATGTGCGCGGCCTGTTCGAGGAGGATGACATCGACGGTTTCGTGATCGACGCCGCCGACACCAAGATCTCGTTGCAACGCGGTGCGTCGGACGCCAGCTTGATGACGTATCACGTCGACCGCTCGAAGCTCTATGTGACGCGGCGGTTGCGGCACATTCCGGGGCTCGATCCTGAACGCATCGCCCGCGCCATCGAGGGAACGCGCTTTCCGGCGCGCGAGGGCCAGGAATACGACGACGAGGCGTCGATCCTGCGCGCCGCCGACTTCATCGGGCAGCTCGGCGATCCCAACTATCTGCGCAAGGCCAATGCACTCTATTACGAGTTCGAGGAGGTCGGCATGAACCGCCAACTCGGCTACGACTCGCCCGCCGACATCGTGAACCGCTATCCGCAATTCTATTGGAACAGCGTCGCCCCGCATATCCAGACCGAGATCGGCTATCTGAACAAGACCGAGATCGGCCGGCAGTGGATCGCCAATCTCTACAGCAACGTGTTCCGCGCCGAACGCGAGATCTCGCTATCCGGGCCGCAGAGATAGGGCTACCTCGCGCAGCTCCCTGAGCAAGCCATGCAGCACAAATCCGTCACGACCGACGTCCTCGACATCGCCTATCTCGACTACGGCGCGCCGGATGGCTGGCCCTGCATCATGGGCCACGGCTTTCCCTATGACGTGAACGCCTATGCCGCGGCCGCGCCGCTGATCGCGCAAGCGGGCGCGCGGGTGCTGGTGCCGTGGCTGCGCGGCTACGGGCCGACGCGGTTCCGGTCGGCTTCGACATTGCGCTCGGGCGAGCAGGCGGCGCTCGGCGCCGATCTGCTCGCTTTCATGGATGCGCTCGAGATACAGCGCGCCGTCCTCGGCGGCTATGACTGGGGCGGCCGCGCGGCCTGCGTCGTCTCGGTGCTGCATCCCGAACGCGTGGTCGGGCTGATCTCCGGCAATTCCTACAACATCCAGAACATCGCTCGCGCCATGGAGCCGGCCTCGCCGGCGCATGAAGCGGCCCTGTGGTATCAATATCTTTTCCACAACGAGCGCGGCCGCCGCGCGCTGGAGGGCAATCGCCGCGGCTTCGCCCGTCAGCTCTGGGCGATGTGGTCGCCGACATGGCAATTCGACGATGCGACCTTCGAGAAGAGCGCTGTGTCGTTCGACAATCCTGATTTCGTCGATGTCGTGATCCATTCCTATCGGCATCGCTACGCGCTGGTCGAAGGCGATCCCGCCTACGCCGCGATCGAGGCGAAGCTTGCGGCCCAGCCGCCGGTCCGCGTTCCCACGATTGCGATCGACGGCGATAGCGATGGCGTCAATTCCGGCACCGCGCATCACGCGCGCAAGTTCGAAGGCTTTTTCGAGCGGCGCGTGTTCGCCGGCGCCGGACATAATCTGCCGCAGGAGCGTCCCGGGGAATGGGCGCAGGCCGTGATTGACGTGCACAGGGAGGCTGCAAAAGCCTGATTTTCACGATCGCGGGAACTTTTCGCTGTCGCCGTCGTCCAGTCCTGTGCTGCGCGTTGAGCTGTCAGGGAGATGACCATGACCGAGGACAAGACGCCAAGCGGACCCGACCTCACCAGGGGCGTGTCGCTGAGCGAGTTCAAGGACGGCAAGCTGCTCGGACATGTCGGCGAGGAAGACGTCCTGCTGGTGCACGCAGGCGGCGATGTGTTTGCAATCGAGCCCGCGTGCAGCCATTGGCACGGTCCGCTGGCCGAAGGGCTGGTGGTCGACGACACCATCCGCTGTCCCTGGCATCACGCCTGCTTCTCACTTCGCACCGGCGAGGCGACGCGTGCGCCGGCACTCACTGCGCTGGCAGTGTGGGAGGTGACGCGGGACCAGGACAGGATCATGGTCCGGCGCAGGCGCGAACTGCCGAAGCCTCCGGCGTCGCACCGTACCGCGCCAACTCCGGAAAAGTTCGTCATCGTCGGCGGCGGCGCCGCCGGTTTTGCCGCAGCCGAGATGCTCCGGCGCGAGGGCTTTGCCGGCGGCATCACGATGCTCAGCAACGACGGCGCGATGCCGGTCGACCGGCCGAACCTGTCCAAGGACTATCTCGCGGGCAATGCGCCGGAGGAATATCTGCCGTTGCGCCCCGAGGATTACTATCCCGATGCCGGCATCGATCTTCGGCTCAACACCAGCGTCTCGGCGATCGATCCGAAGACGCGCAGCGTGACGCTCGGCAATGGCGACAAGCTGCCGTTCGACCGGCTGCTGCTCGCGACCGGCGCGGAGCCGGTCAAGCTCCAGATCCCCGGTGCCGACCAGCCGCATGTCCACACCTTGCGCTCGGTGGCCGACAGCCGTGCCATCATCAAGGCCGCCGCCAGCGCCAAGCGGGTGCTGGTGATCGGTGCGAGCTTCATCGGCCTCGAGGTCGCGGCGTCGCTTCGTGCGCGCAAGCTCGAGGTCGATGTGGTGGCGCCGGAGGAGCGGCCGATGCAGAAGGTGCTCGGTCCCGAGATGGGCGATTTCATCCGCCAGCTTCACGAGGAGAACGGCGTCAGCTTCCACTTGAAGGACACCGTGGAGAAGCTCGACGGCCAGCGCGCGACGCTGAAGAGCGGCGCCGTGATCGATGCCGACCTCGTCGTGGTCGGCATCGGCGTCAGGCCGCGCCTTGCGCTGGCAGAGCACGCAGGACTTGCAGCCGATCGCGGCGTCAGCGTGAGTGAATATCTGGAGACCAGCGTCGCCGGAATCTTCGCCGCCGGCGATATCGCGCGCTGGCCCGACCCGCATTCGCGGCAAACCATCCGCGTCGAGCACTGGGTGGTGGCGGAGCGCCAGGGCCAGACCGCGGCGCGCAACATGATGGGCAGGCGCGAGCGCTTCGACGCCGTCCCGTTCTTCTGGAGCCAGCATTTTGACGTACCGATCAACTATGTCGGCCACGCCGAGAGCTTCGACGACATAGCCATCGACGGCAGCATCGGGGACAAGGATTGCCTGCTGAAATATCGTAGGAATGGCCGTGTGCTGGCGGTCGCCTCAATCTATCGCGATCTCGACAACCTCAAGGCCGAGCTCGAGATGGAGCGGGCGCGCGGGTGAGGCGCCGCATTTGGCGTTGATTTATCTCAATGTTGGCTCCGCAGGGGCTGGTCTGCCGGCTGTCATTCCGGCGCAAATAGTGCTATCCTGAGCTGTGCTCTGGGGCTTCGCATGCAGGAGTAGCCGTTATGACAAGCGCTTCGGATACGTCTCCAAATCTCGGCCTGGGCTCAGGCATTGCGGCACTGCACGCCAAATGGGGCTGGATCGTCGCCCTCGGCGTCGTCTATCTCGTCACAGGTTTCGTCGCGCTCGGCAGCATGGTGATGGCGACGGTCGCAAGCGTGATCGTGGTCGGCGCCATGATGATCGTCGCAGGATTCACCGAGGTGATCGGCGCCTTCCAGATGAAGAGCTGGGGCAAGTTCGTGCTCTGGGCCTTGCTCGGCGTGCTCTACATCATCGCGGGCTTCCTGACCTTCGAGAATCCGTTGTTTGCAGCAGCGCTGCTGACGCTGTTCCTCGGCGCCTCGCTATTGGCCTCCGGCGCGGTGCGGCTGTTCCTCGCCTTCAGCATGAAGCGGGAAAGCCCGTGGGTCTGGGTGGCGCTGTCGGCCGTCATCACGCTGCTGCTCGGGCTTTTGATCCTCGCACGCTGGCCAGTGAACAGCGTCTACATCCTCGGCCTGTTTCTCGGCATCGACCTGATCATGGCCGGCGCCGGCTGGATCAGCCTGGGCCTCAGCATGCGGCGGCGCCATTAGCTCACCAGCAACTCGAGCTCACCAGCAACTCTACGCAAGACCATGTTGCGGAACTCCGCTGATCTGACACGCTGACAAAAAGCAGCACGCTGCGCGTTCAATCGCGCGGACGGTGATCACCGGGGAGAAACCATGAAAGCCGCTTGGGCCCTGGCTGCAGCGCTGGCTGTCGCCTGTCTGTCCGCGCCTGCCTTTGCGCAAAATCCTACGGTCCGGGGGGCACCGACACCGAGATCAAGGTCGGCAACACCATGCCCTATAGCGGGCCGGCGTCGCCGCTCGGCTTCACCGGCCGGGTGCTCGCCGCCTATTTCGACGAGATCAACGAGAAGGGCGGCGTCAACGGCCGCAAGCTCAATCTCCTCTCGCTCGATGACGCGTTCTCGCCGCCCAAGATCATGGAAGCGGCGCGGCGGCTGGTCGAGGGCGACGACGTCGCCTTCATCTTCGCGACCATGGGCACGGCGCCGAACTCGGCGATCGCAAAATATCTCAACAGCAACAAGGTGCCGCAGCTGTTCCTGATCAGCTCGGCCTCGAAGTGGAACGATCCCGCCAACATGCCGTGGTCGATGGCGCTGCCCTGGGCGCCGAACTACACCAGCGAAGCCGCGATCGACGTCGCCTATGCCCGCGCCAAAAACCCGAATGCGCGCTTCGCCGTGCTCTACCAGAACGACGACGCCGGCAAGGAATATTTCCGCGGTGTCAAGGAAGCGCTTGGCGCCGACGCCGACAAGGCGATCGCGATGGCCTCGAGCTTCGAGGTCGCCGACCCCACCGTCGATTCGCAGGTACTGACGCTGGCCAACACCAAGGCCGACGTCTTCATGATCTATTCGGTCACGCCACGCGCCTGCGCGCAAGCGATCCGCAAAGCCTACGAGGTCGGCTGGCAGCCGACGCGCTTCCTCGCCAGCGGCTGCGCCAACAAGGCGACCGTGATGGCGCCGGCCGGGCTCGATGCCGGCAAGGGCGTGCTGTCGCTCGGCTCGCTGAAACCGTTCACGGCCGCGCCGAAGGACGATCCGGCGATGTCGGCCTATATCGACTTCATGAAGCGGCGCCTGCCCAATGCCGACATCAACAACGTCGCCGCGCTCTACGGCTATACGGTGGCCGAGGCGCTTGTGGTGGTGCTGAAGCAGTGCAAGGACAATCTGACGCGCGAGAACATCATGGCGCAGGCCTCCAACCTCAAGAACGTGCCGCTGTCGCTGCTCTTGCCCGGCATCACGCTCAACACCACGCCGCAGGATTTCCGGCCGATCAAGGACGGCTATATGCTCCAGTTCGACGGCAACGACTGGATCGTGGCGAGCGAGCTGCTGCGCGGGACGTGAGCGGCGAGGCGGCTAGCTTGGTGAGGGGCTCTCTCCGCCGGTTCGGAATTGTAGGGTGGGCAAAGGCGCTCTTGCGCCGTGCCCACCACCGATCCAGCATCGGAACAGAAGCGGTGGGCACGCTTCGCTGTGCCCAGCCTACGACACCTAGCGCTTGTTTGGTCGAGCGCGGCTCGCTCCGCATGACCAGGAGACCACCATGGACTTTCAACACTCCGCCCGTTCGCTGGAGCTGCAGGAACGCGTTCGCCAGTTCATGCGGGTGCATGTCGAGCCGGTCGAGGAGCTCTATTACGAGCAGGTGAAACCGGAAGCCGCGCGCTACAGGACGCCGCCTGTGCTGCAGGATTTGAAGCGGCTGGCGCGGGAGCAGGGGCTCTGGAACCTGTTCCTGTCGGGCGAGCACGGGCCAGATCTTGCCAACCCTGGCCTGACCAACCTCGAATATGCGCCGGTCAAGGAAATCATCGGCCGCGTTCTCTCTCTGGGCGCCCGAGGTGTTCAACTGCTCGGCGCCCGATGTCGGCAACATGGAGGTGCTCGCCAGGTACGGCACGCCCGCGCAGCAGGAGCGCTGGCTGAAGCCGCTGCTGCAAGGCCGCGTCCGTTCCGGCTTCTCGATGACGGAGCCGCAGGTGGCCTCCAGCGATGCCACCAACATCCAGTGCGAGATCAGGCGCGACGGCGGCGACTACGTCATCAATGGCCGCAAATGGTTCACGTCAGGCGCGATGAACGAGGATTGCGAGATCCTGATCGTGATGGGCAAGACCGCGCCGGACGATCCCGACCGCCATCGCCAGCAATCCATGATCCTGGTGCCGAAGAACACGCCCGGCGTGCGCATCGTCCGCGACATGCTGACCTACGGCTATGACGACGCGCCGGTCGGCCATCCTGAAATCATCTACGAGAATGTCCGTGTGCCCGCCGAGAACATGCTGCTCGGCGAAGGCCGCGGCTTCGAGATCGCGCAAGGCAGGCTCGGCCCCGGCCGCATCCATCATTGCATGCGGCTGATCGGCTGCGCCCAGCGCGCGTTGGAATTGACGTGCCGGCGTGCGGTCTCGCGCGTCGCCTTTGGCAAGCCGCTCGCCGAGCAGGGCTCGGTGAGGAAGACATCGCCCACTCCTTCTGTGAGATCGCGCAGGCCCGGCTCCTGACGCTGCAGGCCGCCGACAGGATGGACCGCGAGGGCAACAAGGCCGCGCGCGATTTGATCGCCGCCGCCAAGATCGTGGTGCCCAGCATGGCTGCGCGCGTCATCGACCGCGCCATCCAGATTCACGGCGCCGCCGGCGTCTCGCAGGACACGTTCCTCGCACGCGCCTATGTCTACGCCCGCTTCATCCGCATCGGCGACGGGCCGGATCAGGTCCACCTCGCCGCTGTCGGCAAGGAGCTGATCAAGCGCGGCGGGGTGATGGGTGTTGGGGGTTAGAGCCTTCCGTTGCAAAACAACGATATGCAGAGGTTCCGAAGTTCCGCGCCATTGCGGTTTTCACGCATGTTGCGCAAGGGCCCCCGCTGAGTACGTAAGACTCCGGGGGATCAAGACCCATGCCCGCAAGGGTCATGTTGCTGACTTAATCCCTGTCTTAGACAGCGATAACGAAAACACGATGCGGGGACCGCTCAGGTTCTCGCAACGGTTCCGCAGCCAGGGGTTGGCGCGAATCCGCAAGAGACAGGCGCAAGTCGAAAAACGCTGACGCGTTCGCTTGGCCATGTTCCGCGGCATCGGGAACCGCACGAAAAATCAAAGGAGATATAATGGTGTTCCGCTCGAGCGCCGCAATTTGCGGCGCCCTGATCGCGCTTGCCTTTTCTGTGACCGTTGCCCGCAGTGAAACAAGTGGGGTTCATTCAAGTGCCGTCGTTGATGCCGCCGGTGGAGATGCAATCGTCGGCGCAGCATCGACATATAATCCGTTCAAGCCCGGCAAGGAGGAGGGTGGCCCGAGAACAGCTTCCGGCGAGCGTTATGATCCCTCAGTCTGGACAGCCGCCATCAAGACGGGCTTGCGTCGGAAATTCGGCGGGGTTCAGTTCGGCGCGAGACCGAAATTTGCGCTTGTCGAGGCCGTCGGCAAGAAGGTCATCGTCAAGATCAACGACGTGGGGCCGCTCAAGCCCGGCCGCATCATTGATCTTAACGAGCGGACGATGCGCCATTTCGACCCGAGCATGGAGCTTGAGTCCTTCCCCACGTCACAGTCAGGCCGCTGTCCGGCGATGATTGGACTCCTGGGCCGGTCGGCTGAACGCATCGCGACATTTTGTCAGCACCCAAGCCCGTCATCATCCGTTCAAAATCCGTTGCTAGCCTTCAACGCGACGATTGGTTCGCCGGATGTACGCGGACTGCATCGCAAGCCTCGGCCCTCGTGCCGGGGCTTTTCGTTCGGAAGCACGTATCAGCGCGGTTAGCCGCGCTTTCCTCGCGCTTGGTGGTGGCGGAGCGCGTCGACGATCACCTTGAAGGCAGCCGAGTTCTGCCGCGATGTCGGATAATAGATGTAATAGCCGTCGAACTTCGGCGACCAGTCGTCGAGCACGATGACGAGCTCGCCGGACCCGACCTGCCGCGTCACCATGTCTTCGGGAAGATAGGCGATGCCGAAGCCTTTGACGGCGGCTTCGATCATGGCGCGGGAGTCGTTGAAGGTCAGTTGGCCGTCGACCCGCACCCGGAGGTCGGAACCGTTCTTGGCGAACTCCCATACATAATGACCGCCGGCCGCCGCGCGGCGCTTGATGCAGACATGCTTCAGGAGGTCCTGCGGATGCTTCGGCTTCGGGTGCTCTTTCAGATAGGCGGGTGAGGCGACGGCGACGAGCCGCCAGTCCGGACCGATGCGCACCGCGATCATGTCTTTCTCGACGCTCTCGCCGAGGCGGATACCTGCATCGAAACCGTCTTCGACGATGTTGCGGAAAGCAGTGTCGAGGCTGAACTCGACCTTGATGTCGGGATATTGCGTCAGGACCGGCGCCAGCTTCGGCCAGACGGCTTTTTCGAGCGCGTGGTCCGAAAGCGTGATCCGGATGGTGCCCGACGGCTTGTCGCGCAGGGACATCAGCGCGGCGATATCGCGCTCGATCTCCTCGATGCGCGGCGCGACCGATTGCTGAAGCCGCTCGCCGGCCTCGGTCAGGCCGACGCTTCGGGTCGTGCGCGTGAGGAGCCGCAGGCCCATCTGCGATTCCAGGCGCTTGATCGTGTGGCTGAGCGTCGATTGCACGACGCCCAGTTTCGCTGCGGCCTTCGTGAAACTGCGCTCGCGGGCGACGGCCACGAAAGCCAGCAGTTCGTTGAAATCCTGAGCTGCCATGGCGCCACTATTCATGGCCCGCGTCGATCAATGCAAGCAAATTATATCGGCTAATCGAATGCCGGCGGGGGCGCTAGATGTTGTCGTGACCAGCGCCGGTCCGGGCGCTTCGCGACTCACGGGATCTCCAGATGGACGCCACGACAGATCAGAAGACGAGGCAGCCGACCGCCACATGGAGCGCGGTTTTCGCGCTGTCTCTTTGCGCGGCAACGCTTGTCGCATCCGAGTTCATGCCGGTCAGCCTGCTGACGCCGATCGCCAGCGGTCTTCATCTGACGGAAGGGCAGGCAGGACAGGCCATTTCCGTGTCGGGTTTGTTCGCCGTTCTGACCAGCCTGTTCATTGCCGCCGCGACGGCGGGTGTCGATCGCCGGGTGCTGTTGCTGTGGCTGACCGGTCTGATGCTGGTATCCGGCGTGATCGTGGCCTTTGCACCCGACTATCCCGTGCTCATCGCCGGACGGGCGCTCGTCGGCGTCACGATCGGCGGCTTCTGGTCGATGTCGGCCGCGACCATGATCCGTCTCGTTCCGGCCATCCATGTGCCGCGCGCTCTGGCAGTTCTCAACGGCGGCAACGCGCTGGCCACCACGATTGCCGCGCCGCTCGGCAGCTTTCTGGGTCAATATATCGGCTGGCGCGGCGCGTTCTTCTGCGTCGTGCCGGTAGCTGCGCTGACGCTCGTGTGGCAATTTCTCACGCTGCCGAGGATGCCGAGCCGTGAGCGGGCGAGCGCTGCTGCGGCCATCAAGGTTCTGCGCCGCGCGGACGTGCCCTGCGGCATGATCGCGGCTGCGCTCTTCTTTCTCGGACAGTTCGCGCTGTTCACTTATCTGCGGCCATTTCTCGAAACGGTGACGCGTGTCGATGTCACAACCATCTCGGCGCTCCTGCTCGTCATGGGCTTTGCCGGCCTGCTCGGCACCTCGCTGATCGGTTTCGTCATTCGCGACCACCTCTATGCTTCTCTGTTGGTCATGCCGCTCGCGATGGCCGTGATTGCCGTTGCGCTGACGGCGTTCGGCGCCTCGCTGTTCGGAACGGCGGCGCTGATGTTCCTGTGGGGCCTGATCGGAACGGCGGCGCCGGTGGGGTGGTGGACGTGGGTCAGCAGGGCCTTGCCCGACGAAGCGGAAGCCGGCGGCGGTCTGATGGTGGCGGTGGTTCAACTTGCCATCACCGCGGGGGCGGCAGGCGGCGGCGTGCTGTTCGACACCAGCGGCTATCAAGGCACCTTTCTCTTTGGCGCCACCATGCTCGTTCTGTCATCGGCGGTCATGTCGATCGGAGCTCGTCGGCGCAAGGAGAACGCGATTTCGCAATGTGCTTCGTGACGAAATCAATCGCGCTGTTTTGAAACGAGTGTGCGTCCCAGGCATTCACGTAGTGAAAGCGATCAACCAAGGAGACACGACATGCAAATCCGGCAAGCAGGCTCGCAAGCATCGGTCCGGGCTCCGGCGGAGTATTTCACCGGCACGGTCCGTATCGATCCCTTGTTTCCGGCGGTCGATCCGTCTCGTGTCGCCGGCAATCACGTCACCTTTGAGCCCGGCGCGCGCACCGCATGGCACACGCATCCTTTCGGCCAGACGCTGATCGTCACGTCCGGCCGCGGCCGCGTGCAGCGCTGGGGCGGCGCGATCGAGGACATCCGTCCGGGCGACGTGGTCTCGTTCGAACCCGGCGAGAAGCACTGGCACGGCGCGTCTGCGACAACGGCCATGAGCCATATCGCGATTCAGGAAGCGCTCGACGGCAGCCCGGTCACGTGGATGGAACGGGTGACGGACGAGCAGTACGGCGAACCCGCCTCGAAAGGAGCATGACGTTGAAAGCAACCGTCCTCCACGGACCCGGCGATGTTCGTTACGAGCAGGTCGCAGCCTATAAGGCGATGGACCAGCGCCGCGATCAAGACGATGCTGACGGTGTGACGGCGGGGCAGGGCGCTATCTATCGGGAGCGGCTTTGCAGGCTCCCGATCAGCCGCCCAACCAGCTCGTCGATCTTGCCCAGCGCCGTCGGCGGATCGAGGAATTCGATATCATCCACGTTCCAATATTCGACGCGACGGGCGACACCGGCAAAGCGGCGCTCGATCATGGGGCGATGCTCGGCGTCCTTCAGCGCGACCACAAGGGCTGCTTGCGCAAAGTCGTCGACGGTGCAGAGCACCGGACCGCGCGCAGCACCTCCAGGCGCAATGCCTTTCGCTCGCAAGGCATTCACCGCGTAGGGCGACATCGGCCCGACGTTTTCAGGAAACAGCTTTTCGGCGACGGCGCGCGAGAAGGCGTGCCAACCCAGCCCCTCGACCCCGGCCTGATGGTTGAAGACCTCCTCGGCGTAGCGGCTTCGATAATAGTTGCCCGTGCAGAGAAACAGCACGCGATTGGTCTTGTTCATCGAGCGGCGCTTCCACCAACGATCTGCCACATGCCCGAGGCAGTCATGTGGTCCCGCAATCCGAATAAGCTAACACGGCTTCGTGCCGATGGACACGTGGCTCTTTGAGCCCCCTAACAGCGCAGCCTCGTCACGACCTGTGGCAGTGACGCCAGCAGCAGCACGACGCAGACGCAAAGCAGCACAATGTCCTTGAACAGGAATTCGCCTGCCAGATTCCAGGCCATCGGGTCGGTCGAGATGCTCCATTTTACGACGCCAGGCGTGGTGAAGAAGAACGACCACGTGACGGCGAAGGTGACCACTCCCATCAGCGATCCCAGCGCCGAAAGGATCGGGCTGAATGCACCGGCAGCCAGCAAGGCCGCAATCACGAATTCGGTGACACCGAGGACGTAGGCTTCGCCCCTCAATCCGAAGATCGATAGCCACGAGACAAACGGGCTGTTGCTGATGAATTGCGCGATACCCTGGGCCGACTGCAGCGTGAACTTCTGCATGCCGAACGACACGAAGATCACGACCATGACCCAGCGCAGGATCGCCAGAGGTCGATAGGACCCCGCCCCGTCCTCCGCAATATGGAAGGTTGCTCTCGCTAGCTCTTTCATTTGACCGGCCCTTGATGATGCATTGCTGGCGGTACGGCCGCACGCCGCGGCTCGTTACGCGCGGCTGGAGCGTTTCAGTTCACGATTCTGTGCGGCGCGGCCGGGCCGGAATCACGAAATTGGGGCGCGGACTCATAACGCGCGGCCAGCCATAGGCGGATAGATGCGAGTTGGACGAAGGCAAGGTAGTTTCCTGCAAGCCTGTCGTAGAGCGTCGCCACCCGACGGCATTGCTTGATCCTGTTGAAGGACCGTTCGACGTGATTGCGAGCGCGGTAGAGGTACGGGCTAAAGCAGATCGGATCGCTGCGGTTGCTTTTCGGCGGGATGTTGGCTCACGCTCCCTTCCTCATGGCAAGCTCCCTGATCCTGTCGGCGTCATAGCCCCGGTCGGGCAAGCAGCATTGACCCGGGCTTCAGGCGAGAGAGCAGTATGGGCAGCGACAAGTGCGTCTATGACGCGGCCCCAGATACCAGCTCGTGGCCACCGGACGTATCGGTTGTAGCAAGTGGTGTATGGGCCAAACGCCGCCGGCAGATCACGCCGGGGTGCTCCTGATCGGAGGACCCAGAAGATGCCATTGAGGACGCGTCGGTCGTTCACCCGAGGAACGCCACGCGGCTTGTTCGGCAGCACCGGTTGAGGCGGCGCGAGCTTATCGAAGTTGTTGCCGGATTGGCGGTAACATGGCCGCTCGGAGCACGTGATCGGCAGCAGGAGTCCCGAAGGAACGGGGTTCCGAGTAGCCGCTCGGCCGAGGACTTTGCCAAGCTCATTGCAGCATTCTAAGACGGCCTCGCATCGGCAGATTAATCGACAGTGCGAGAGCCTGCTAAGGCCGATGATGTCATCGAATAGCACGTCCCACTCGTTGCGGCATGTTTGTCCGCCTCTGGCGCATAGCCGCGGCCGGCTTCCAGGTCTCAACAAAGCCGCGACTCGGTCAGGTTAAAGCGGCCGGCGCGGAGAACCGCGATGGGACGGAAGCCACTCTCGGTCAGGAGCCGATAATATTCCCTTTCGGTCCGTTCCCGTCCACCTGGACCGCGCAGCATGTTTAAATCGCTCATCGCGCACGACCTGCCCGCGTCATCGGTACCGGGCAATTCCGGCATCGCACGTTCGACTAATAGCAGTCTGCCTTTTTGGGGAAGCGCTTTGCGGCAGTTTTCCAAAATGATTCGGCTGCGCTCATCATCCCAGTCGTGAATAATGCTTTTCAAGATGATCGCATCGGCCACTGCAGGCACCGCGTGAAAGAAATCGCCTGCAACAAAGTCGACGCGGTCAGAGATTCCGAGGTGCCCGAAGTGCTGGTTGGCGGCGTCGGCGCACCTCGGCAGATCGAAAACCGTTCCTCTGATGGTTGAATATGCCCTCGCCACCGCGCCCATGAGTTTCCCGGAGCCGCCTCCGACATCCATCAAGTGGGAGATCGTGCCAAGGTCGTAGGCCTGCAGCAGATCGTGCGTGACCAGCCGCGTCAGGTCTGTCATGGCTTCATTGAATATCCGCACATGCTCTGGCGAGCGCGCCATCAGGTCGAAATTGTCGTCGACGCCCTGAAGTTGGGAAGCCGTCTTGCCCGACATGATCGAATCCAGAAGACCATCCCACCTCCTGGTCAGCAGGGTGCCTTCAAAAATGACCCAGTTCTTGAATGATCGTCCCGCAGCACCGTCGAGTCCCGCCCCCAGTTCGGTGAGCAAGTAGCGGCCTTCACCGACGCGAGAGCAGATGCCGACGGTCGAGAGAGCAACGAGCAAGCGGGCAAGTGCGTCCCGATCCGTGTGGGTTCGGCTCGCAAGTTCGTCGACCGTTCGCGGTCCGTCGCGCAGCAACTCGGCGAGCCCCAGCCGGGCAGCGACATAGATTACTGCCGTCACGCGGTGCGATTGAACAAGATCCAGCAACTTTTCGCGGGGATCGGTGGTCATGTGCCGCTCTAGCCTTCGATCGGGAATCCTGACGCCTTGACGATCGGTCCCCAGCGTTCGAACTCGGCGCGCTGGATACGTTTAAGTTCGTCCGATGTCGTTCCTGTTGGCTCGCATCCCATGGCATGAATCTTTGCGCGCATTTCGGGATCGCTCCCGATTGCAATGATCTCCTTTCCCAGGCGCTCAACGAACTGACGCGAGGAATGGGCAGGCGCATAGAATGCGAACCATCCGGCCGCGTCGATATCGATCCCGCTCTGCTTCAGAGTTGCGGTCTGGGGCAGGAAGGAAGATCGCGCAGCGGCTGCGGTGGCGATGATGCGTATGCCACCGCCCCCATGTTGCTCCAGGAGTTCGGAAAGAAACGCCATATACATCGGGACCCGGCCGGCGAGCACATCCGGGAGGGCAGCAGGCGTACCCCTATAGGGCGTGTGGCGCAGGTTCAGGCCTGTGATCCGGCCAAGCTCGCCGCAGATGAAATGAGGTGCTGTACCTGCTCCCGGCGAGCCGTACACGGCCTGTTCGGGATTGGCCTTGATCCAGTCGATGAGTTCGTGCACCGAATGGATGGGGAGCTTCCCGCTGACCGCCAGAGCCAGATCGACCGTCATCACCTGCGAAAGTGGCACAAAGTCGCGCTCTGCATCATATCCCAGGCTCCTGAAGAGATGCGGCTGAAGTGTGAATTGCGAAGCGGAAGCAAACAGCACTGCCTCCTCTCCCGGTGCGGCATTCTTGACCGCCTGAGCGCCGATGCGCCCGCCAGCGCCAGCAAGGTTCTCCACAATCGCCACCTTGCCGAGCCTGGTATGAAGCTGCTCGGCAAACAGCCGGGCGATCGAATCTCCCGACCCACCAGGCGCGAATGGAAACACGATCTTCAGCGGCTGGTCGGCAGCAATAACGGGTAGCGGAAGAGCCAGAGCCGAAAACCCGGCCAGTATGGCGCGACGCGAGTAAAGCTGCATGGCGTTCTCCATGTGCTTGGGACAGCAATGCGATGATCCGGCCGGCTTTCAATCTCGCTATTCTGAAGCAACAACGCTATAACCCGAAATTGCATTTTCCTATCGGGCTATAACGTGAGGTGAATACCCATGCAGTGGCACGACCGCGTCGGCCGACGCCTACGCCTCAAGGATCTGCATACGCTGCAGACCGTCGCAGAGGTCGGCAGCATGGCCAAGGCGTCTCGCCGTCTCGGCTTGTCGCAGCCGGCGATCTCCAAAGCTATCACCGATATGGAGCATGCCGTCGGAGCTGCGCTGCTGGATCGCACTTCGCGCGGAGTTGAGCTCACTGAGTGCGGTCGCCTTCTTGTCGATCGCACGCGCGTCGTTTTCGACGAAATAAAGCTAGGTGTTACCGACATTGTGCAAAGGTCAGATCCGGCGCAAGGGTTCGTTGCGATCGGTACAACCGAGCCGGTCACCGCCATCGTTACAGAAATTATCGGACATCTCGTCCGCAGATATCCAGGCATCAGGTATCATATCACGATAGGTGATCGGGATGCGCTGGAGCATGCTCTGCGCCAGAGAATGCTTGACCTGGCCATGACGCGCTGGGCGCCGTTGCCGGTCGCCGATGATTTGTCCGCGGAGGTGCTGTTTAGATCCTCCCTTGCGGTGATGGCGGAGCGACGGCATCCGCTCCTGCGATCGAGGAAGAAGTTGAAGCTCGCAGACCTTATGCAAGAGCAATGGACGCTCTCGCCGCCCGATTCTTTTTTGGGGCGTACCGGCGTCGAGCTATTTCGGCGACATAACCTGCCGCTTCCGCCAACGACTGTCACCACGATTTCAATCTACATGCGGTTGAATCTGTTGGCGAGCAGCCGGTTTATAACCCTACTGCCCATGCAGATACTCAGAATGCGATCGAGTAGCGCATGGCTGCGCGCGCTGAACGTCGATCTTGGCGATACTTCCGCCCCGATAGCCTCAATCACCTTGAAGGGACGACGGGCCGGAGGTGCCGTCAAATTATTCCAAGAGGCCAGCCGGGAGGTCTGTAAGGCGCTGGTTGGAGTGAGCTGATCGGTCCGAGCGGACTGTTCATAAGCGGACCTGACGAGTTTATGAGTACGAGTTTACGAGTACGCGCCCTAGTCGTTGGACACGGAAATGATTGATCCCGAAGCGCAATAATGGTCGGGCTTCGTCGAGCTGTCTCTTGGCGTCCTTGGAAGGTGTGTCCCGGCTGCCGCTGCGCGTCTTTGGATCTGGGTTCGGCTTCGGGGAGTGTCGCCATGATGACATCATGCCAGTGTTTTGCCCGACGCGTCAAATGGATTTCGCAAAATCCGCAAGACGCCTCACGCTTGCGGTCGAACCGTTGAAAAAGGCTCGCCCCGCCTACTGTGCATGGGGTTGTTTTGGCGTTTCTGGTTCATGCGGCAGACGCGCGATCACCCTGCCTTGGCAACGCGGCTGTCCGAGCGCAGGCTCTGGAAGAACTTTTCCACCTCGCGCGACAGCGTGTCCGCCGTCGCGGTCAGGCTGCTCGCGGCCGTCAGCACCGAGGACGCCGCCGTGTCGGTCTCGCCGATGGCGTCGCGGAGCGAGGTGATGCTGGCGACCAGCGTCTCGTTGCCCTGGGCGGCCGATTGCGCGTTGGAGGAGATCTCGCGTGTCGCCTGGTCCTGCTGGCCGACGGCGCCGGCGATCGCGGAGGTGACCTCGCTGATCTCGCGCACCGCCCCGCCGATCTCGCGGACGGCATCGACCGCGTTGCGGGTGGAGGACTGGATCATCGCGACGTTCTCGCCGATGTCGGCGGTCGCCTTCGCGGTCTGTCCCGCCAGCGCCTTCACTTCGTGGGCGACGACGGCAAAGCCGCGGCCGGCGTCACCGGCGCGTGCGGCCTCGATAGTGGCGTTGAGCGCGAGCAGGTTGGTCTGCTCGGCGATGGTCTGAATCAGGGTCAGCACGCCGTCGATGCGCTGCGTGGCGGCGGCGAGGCTCTCGATCTCCGCGATCGATTTTTCGGTGCGCTGGCCGGTCTGCTCGACCGCGCCCGCGGACTGCCGCACCTGGCGGCCGATCTCCTCGACGGATGCCGACAGCTCCTCCGCGGCACCTGCCACCGCACTGACGTTGTGCGAGGCCTGCTCGGTGGCGTTCGCCGCCGTGCCGGCGCGGCTGCTCGCATCGGCCGTGACGCGGGTGATGGTCTGCGCGGTCTCGCGCATGACGGCGGCGTTGTCGCTGAGGCCGCGCATGATCGCGCCGATCGCCTCGCGGAACGCTTCGACGGACTGCTCGATCTGGCGTGCGCGCTGCTCGCGCGCAGCGGAATCCTGCGAGACCTGCGAGGCGAGGTTGCGGTTACGCCCCATTGCGTCCTGGAACACTTCGATGGCGCGGGCGAGCGCGCCGATCTCGTCGGCGCGGCCGGAGTGCGGCACCACGATGTTCTCGGCGCCGTCGGCGACCTGCTTGATGGTCGCGGTGATCGCGGCGAGTGGCCGCGCGATCGAGCGGGCGATGATGATGATGCCGAGCACGACCAGCGCCAGCGCGATGCCGGCGAGGCAGGTCAGCACGAAGGACAGCGTGCGGTTGGTCTCGGTCTCGCGCGCGATCTGCCTGGCACGCTCGGCATAGACCTTGGAGAGCGCCTCGAGATCCTTGTTTAGCGCCGAGCGCACGGCGCGGTTGGCGTCGTTGTCGCCCCATTCGCGGCCTGCGGCCGCATTGATCTCGACGCCGCGGCGCACCAGCTCCTTGCGGAAGTCGACGAACTGCTCGATGCGCTTCTTGAAGGTGGCGAACTGCTCCGCATCGTCAGACTTGACGATCGTCTCCCAGCCTTTCACGACATTCAGGATCTGCTCGTTGAACTTGAGCAGGCCATCGCCGTATTTCTTCACGACGGCCGGTTCGGTGGACATGTAGACGCCGCGCGATTCCATCACGACCGCATAGACCAGCGAGTTGACGCGCTCGACGTTCAGCGCCGCCGCATTCGCCGTCTCGATCGCGCTGGTCAACTCGGCGCCGCGGCGGCTGTTGTAGTCCGACAGCATCGCGATCGCCGCCGTCAGCAGGGCGAACAGCGCGAAAATCGCATAGAGCTTGCGGGCCAGCGTGAAGCGGCCTGCCAGGCCGGCGGCATTCCCAGATCGGTCTGATGTCATGGTGCGGGGGCCCGAATGGCCAGGAGTGGCCGGACTGCGCGGTCTTCTCAATCTGATGCAAAACTATGCAGAATGAAGATGGACGCAGCGTTAACGCGGCCGTTGGCCCCCCTTCGCCCCGGCTCGAATGAAAGGTAAGATATTTCAGCGTCTTGATCCGAAGGTATAGTTTCAAGATCGCTTTGGAGTCGGTCACTGGCCGACGAACCCCGGAGAGGCCTTTGGTCTACCGCCACGTCATCGACGCCACGACCTACACCTTTCCCGACCTGCGCGACCTCCTCGCCAAGGCGACGCCGCCGCGCTCTGGCGACCGGCTGGCCGGCATTGCCGCAGGGAGCGCCGAGCAGATGATCGCCGCGCGGATGGCGCTGGCGGACGTCCCACTCGGTCAATTCCTTAACGAGGCCGTCATCCCCTATGAGGCCGACGAGGTCACCCGGCTCGTCATCGACAGCCACGACGCCAAGGCGTTTGCCCCCGTGGCGTCGCTGACGGTCGGAGCCTTCCGCGACTGGCTGTTATCGGACGCGGCGACCCCCAAGGTCTTGCGCAAGCTCGCGCCCGGCATCACGCCGGAGATGGCGGCCGCGGTGTCAAAGCTGATGCGCAACCAGGACCTGATCCTGGCGGCGCGGAAATGCGAGGTCGTCACCGCCTTCCGCAACACCATCGGCCTGAGGGGCCGGATGAGCACGCGGCTGCAACCCAACCATCCCCTCGACGATGCCAGGGGCATCACCGCCTCGATCCTCGACGGCCTGCTGCTCGGGGCCGGCGATGCCTGCATCGGCATCAATCCCGCCAGCGACGATCCGGCCGTGATCGGGCAATTGCTGCGGCTCTTGGACGAGATCATCGCGCGGCTGAAGATTCCGACCCAAGGCTGCGTGCTCACCCATGTCACCACGACGCTGGCGCTGATCGGGCAGGGCGTACCGGTCGACCTCGTCTTCCAGTCGGTCGCCGGCACCGAGGCCGCCAATCGCAGCTTTGGTATCGACCTCGCGCTGCTGAAGGAGGCGCAGGAGGCCGGGCTGTCGCAGAAGCGCGGTACGGTCGGCGAGAACGTGATGTACTTCGAGACCGGGCAGGGCTCGGCGCTGTCCGCCAACGCCCATCACGGCGTCGACCAGCAGACCTGCGAGGCCCGTGCCTATGCGGTCGCCCGTGCCTATGCGCCGTTGCTGGTCAACAGCGTGGTCGGCTTTATCGGCCCGGAATATCTCTATGACGGCAAGGAGATCATCCGGGCCGGGCTGGAGGATCATTTCTGCGGCAAGCTGCTCGGCCTGCCGCTCGGCACCGATATCTGCTACACCAACCATGCCGAGGCGGACCAGGACGACATGGACAATCTGCTGACGCTGCTTGCCGCCGCCGGCGTCACCTTCATCATGGGGGTGCCCGGCGCCGACGATGTCATGCTGAACTACCAGTCCACCTCCTTCCACGATGCGCTCTATGTCCGCGACGTCTTCGGCGCGGCCCGCGCGCCGGAGTTCGACGCTGGCTGGTCCAGACCGGAATTGCGGGTGCCGGCTTCCGGCTTGCCGGTGATCCAGGCCTGTTGCCCGATTTCGCCTCGCGGCTGATCGCGTGACGCGAAAATCCCGCGAAAAACATCATCCGCCGGCATGAACCGGGGAAACCATTGGCGCGTCTCACGAATTAGTTCGGTGCCACAATATTGAGGAATTCCGGTCGCAGCGTTACGCTATGTTTCTGGAGACCTCGTCAGTACCGTTCGTAGAACGTGGTTGGGGGAAGATCGATGCGCGCTGAAAGCAACGGAACGAGCCGGCGAATTCTCTGTGTCTTCCCGCGTTACACGTCGTCCTTCGGCACGTTCGAGTACGCCTATCCCCTGACCGACGGCGTCCGCGCCTTCATGCCGCCCCAGGGCCTGCTGTTGCTCGCGGCCTATCTGCCGCAGGAGTGGCAGGTCAAATTCGTCGACGAGAATCTTCGCCGCGCGACGAAGGAAGAGTTCGAATGGGCGGAGGCGGTCTTCGTCAGCGGCATGCACATTCAGCGGCAGCAAATGAACGACATCTGCCGCCGCGCCCATGAGTTCGACCTGCCGGTTGCGCTCGGCGGTCCGTCGGTGAGCGCGTGCCCGGACTATTATCCGTCGTTCGATTATCTCCATGTCGGCGAGCTCGGCGACGCTACCAATCAGCTGCTCGAAATCCTGTCGCGCGATACGTCGCGCCCCGAGCAACAGGTCGTGCTGACGACCAAAGACCGCGTGCCGATGACGGAGTTTCCGATCCCGGCCTATGAGCTCGCCGATGTGAAGCGGTATTTCCTCGGCAGCATCCAGTATTCCAGCGGCTGTCCGTATCAGTGCGAGTTCTGCGACATCCCCGGCCTCTACGGCCGCAACCCGCGCATCAAGTCGCCCGAGCAGATCATCGCCGAGCTCGATCGCCTGCGCGAATGCGGCATGACCGACACGGTCTATTTCGTCGACGACAATTTCATCGGCAACCGCAAGGCAGCGATGGATCTGCTGCCGCATCTGATCGCATGGCAGAAGAAGACCGGCTATGTGGTGCGGCTCGCCTGCGAGGCGACGCTCAACATCGCAAAGCGCCCCGAAATCCTCGAGAAGATGCGCGAGGCCTATTTCATCACCATCTTCTGCGGCATCGAGACGCCGGATCCCGACGCGCTGAAGGCGATGCACAAGGACCACAACATGATGGTCCCGATCCTTGAGGGCGTGCGCACCATCAACTCCTACGGAATGGAGGTGGTGTCCGGCATCATCATGGGGCTCGACACCGACAAGCCAAACACCTCGGAGGCGCTGCTCGCCTTCGTCGAGGAGTCGCGCATTCCGCTGCTGACCATCAACCTGCTTCAGGCGCTGCCGAAGACGCCGCTGTGGGACCGCCTGGAGAAGGAAGGCCGCCTGGTCGATGACGAAGGGCGCGACTCCAACGTCAATTTCCTGTTGCCCTATGACGACGTCGTCGCCTCCTGGAAGCACGCCATGAGCGTCGCCTACGAGCCCGAGAAGGTCTACGCGCGCTTCCAGTATCAATGCGACGAGGTTTATCCCCATCGCCTCAAGATGCCGGTGCCGGACGAGATGAAGACCTGGACCAATATCCGGCGCGGCCTCGTCATGCTGCGCAACATCTTCTGGAAGGTCGGCGTGCTCGGGGACTACAGGGGCGTGTTCTGGAAATTCGCGCTGGGGCGGCTCCGTCGCGGTGACATCGAAGGCCTGATCGGCTGCACCATGATCGCGCATCATCTCATCACCTTTGCGCGCGCGGCATCGAGCGGCAAGCAGAACGCGTCGAACTATTCGATCCGGCTGCGCGAAGCGGCCGTTCCCGCCGAATGAGCGACAAGCCCGTTCCGGCGCGCCCGACCGTCGACCTGAGATCGTTCACGCCCGCGCGCGTCGCGCTCGGGCGCACCGGCGCGAGCCTTCCCACAAAGCCGCTGCTTGACTTTACGCTGGCGCATGCCCGCGCCCGCGATGCCGTGCACGCCGCCTTCGACGCGTCGGGTCTGATTGCCGGGGTGAGGGCGCTCGGCCTTGATGCGACCGAGGTCACGAGCCGGGCCGCCGACCGCAGGGATTATCTGCGCCGGCCGGATCTGGGACGGCGGCTCGATGCCGGTTCCGCCGCGGCACTGGCGGATGGTGCCACCATGCCGTGCCAGCTTGCGGTCGTCATCGGCGACGGATTGTCGGCAGCGGCGGTCCATGCCCATGCAGTTGCGCTGCTGCAAAGCCTGCTGACGCTGCTGCGCGAAGGCGACGCCGTCGCGATCGGCCATGTCGCCGTCGCCTCAGGCGCGCGGGTTGCGCTGGGCGACGAGATCGGGGCCATTCTCGGCGCCCGGATGGTTTTGATGTTGATCGGCGAACGGCCGGGCCTGTCCGCGCCCGACAGCCTCGGCGCCTATCTGACCTTCGCGCCGAAGCCCGGGCTGACCGATGCCGCGCGCAACTGCGTGTCGAACATCCACAAGGGTGGGCTGAGCTATCATGAGGCCGCCCTCAAGCTCGCCTGGCTGGTCCGCGAAGGATTGGCGCGGGAGGTCACGGGCGTGGCGCTCAAGGACGAGAGCGCCGACCACGCGCCGCGTCGAATTGGCACGGCTTTGCCCGAATGACGGGCATTCCGGCAAAATCTCTGTATCTTGATCGATTTGGAGACCCTTGGCGTGCTTGCGAGTCGGGCTCATGACCTGCTAAACCGCTGCCGGCGATTTTCCGCGCATTTTCAAAGGGCAAGCCTCCCATTGGTATGGCGTTTTCAAGCCGTTCGCGGGGCCCAATAAGCTCACTGACCGAACCGATTTAGGAACTGGACAAGGCATGCTCGAAAAGCACCGCGAGAATGAGGTTCATGTCGACAAGGTCGAGCAGGGGCCTACGTCCTCCATCGCCTTCGGGCTGGAGCGCATCGGACTGATTGCAGTCCGGGCGCCGATCGTCTCCTGCATCATCCTGCTCGCGCTGATCGTCGGCGCGGTGTTCGGCATCTATCGGATCAAGATCGACGATTCTCTATCCCAGCTATTCCGCTCCAACACGCCGGAATTCCGCCAGTATGAAGCGGTGACAAAGAAGTTCCCGGCCGAGGAATTCGACGTCCTCGTCGTGGTCGAGGGCAAGAACCTGCTGGCGCGAAACAATCTCGAGAAGCTGCGCGACTTCGTCACCGACCTGCAACTGGTCGAAGGCACCCGCGGCCTGGTCTCGCTGTTCTCCGCACGCCAGGCGCCGGCGCCGGGCAAGCTGCCGGCCGCATTGTTCCCGGCCGAACTGCCCGAGGGCGCGGCCTATGACCAGTTCATCGAGACCGTCAAAAACAACGAGATCATCCGCGGCAAGCTCTTGTCCGAGGACGGCACGCTCGCGCTGATCGTGCTGTCGCTCGATCCGGAAGTGGTTGCCTCCAGCAAGCTCACCAAGACCGTCGGCGACATCCGCGCGCTGATGAAGGAGGATCTCGGAGATACCGGGCTCAGCGTGCAGCTCTCAGGCGTGCCGGTGATGCAGCTCGAGATCCGCAATGCGGTCGAGCGCGACGGTCTCACCTACAACATCCTCGGCATTCTCGCCGGCTGCGTCATTGCCATCGTTTTCTTCCGCAAGATCTCGTTCATGGTAGTGGCGGCGTTCCCGCCGATGATCGCGATTTTGATCGCACTCGGCGCACTCGGCTGGGCCAATTTCAACCTCAACATGTTCCTGAACGTGATGACCCCACTCATCATGGTGATCTCGTTCTCGGACTCGATGCAGCTCACCTTCGCCGCGCGCGACCGGCTGATCGCCGGCCAGGACAAGTTCACGGCGTTCAAGAACGCCGTGCTGGTGGTGGGTCCGGCCTGCGTGCTGACGCACGGCACCGCCGGAATTTCCTTCATCGCGCTCCAGTTCTCCGACTCCGACCTGATCCGCAAATTCGGCGAAGCGGGCCTGGCCGCGACCATCATTGCGCTGATCACGGTGCTGTCGCTGGTGCCGGTGTTCGGCGTGCTGTTCGTGCGCAACGAGAAGCTCTTTGCGGTCAAGTTCCAGACCGCGGATGCCGGCGTGCAGGCGCTGCGCAATTTCTGCTACTGGATTGCGGTGCGCATGGTCGGCCGGCCCGGCCTGTTCAGCCTGATCGCACTGCTGTTCGTCGCCAGCCTCGGTGTCGTCTACGCCAATCTTCAGCCGCGCTACCGGCTCGCCGACCAGGTACCGGACAAGCGCCAGGCGGTGGCCGCCAGCAACCGGCTCGACGCCAAGCTGACCGGCGCCAATCCGGTCAACGTGCTGATCCAGTTTCCCAAGGGTGAAACGCTCTACTCGCCGGAGACGCTGCAAACCATCGCGGACGTGCACGCGACCGTGGAGAAGGCGGCCGGCGTCGGCAACGTTTGGTCGCTGGAGACGCTGCGCCGCTGGCTGGCCGAAAAGGCCGGCAGCGACGATGTCGCGACTCTCAAGGAATATGTCAACGTCATCCCTGAGCATCTGGTGCGACGCTTCATCGATGCGGAACAGGATGCGGTAGTCGTGGCCGGCCGCGTGCCGGACAAGGACTCCAGCCAGCTCCTGCCGATCGTCGACAAGCTCGATTCCGAGCTCGACGCCGTCCGCAAGAAGCACCCGGGCTACGAGATTGCCGTCACCGGTCTTGCCGCCATCGCCGCGCGCAATTCGGCCGGCATGATCGAGAAGCTGAACCGTGGCCTGACCGTCGAATTCGCGCTTGTCGCGATCTTCATCGGTCTCGCCTTCCGTTCATGGGTGGTGATGTTCGCCTGCATCCTGCCGGGCATCTTCCCGGTGGTGATGTCGGGAACGGTGCTGTGGGCGATGGGCGAGGGGCTGCAATTCGCCAGCGTGGTCGCGCTCACCGTCTCGTTCGGCCTGGGCTTAAGCGCCACCATTCACTTCCTCAACCGCCTGCGGCTTGAGAGCAAACCGGGCGTCGGTTCGGCGCTCGCGGTTGAGCGCGCAACCGTGCTGGTCGGCCCCGCGTTGATCCTGACCACGGTGGTCTTGGCCTGCGGCCTCGTCGTCACCGTGTTCTCCGACCTGCCGTCGCTGCGGCTGTTCGGCTGGCTCAGCGCCTTCTCGATGGTGGCGGCGCTGCTGGCCGACCTCTTCATCCTGCGGCCGACGGCGATGTGGCTGATCAACCTGCACGCCAAGCTTCAGGGCCCCGACAAGCCGGCAATCTGAGCCGGGTGTGATCCGCGGCCAACGCTCCAAAGCAGCTGTCTGCGAAATAGGTCCATGTCGTAAAAAGCCCCCGGCTCGCGAGAACCGGGGGCGTGTTCTTTCTTCGCGGCGGGAACGGCGGTCAGCTCTTCGTCATGGTGATGTTGACGCCGCGGATCTCGCCCTTGGACGAGATCTGCACCGTCTGCTTGGTGCCGTTGGTGCGCAGCGTCAAATTGGCGGCAAAGCCGTTGGCTTCGACAAACACCTCGATCTGGCCGCCGCCGGCGGTGCCGCTGAGATTGCCGAAGATGTTGCGGCTGGACTCGCTCCAGTTGCCGGAGATGCGGTCGCCCTGGCTCGTCACGTCGCTGGTGAGGTCGAACTTGTAGCTGTCGGACGCGCAATGCAGGGCCTGCTTCAGGTTGAGGCCGGTGCCGCCAACCTTGTAATCCGCCTTGCAGCGGATGTGTTCTGTGGAACCATCGGACAGCGACACCGTGCCGGTGCCGGTCCACGCCCCGTCGAAACCGGCGAACGGTCCGGACGACTGAGCGTGGCTCGCTGCAACCGAGAACAGCAGCGCCGCGCCAATGCCGGCCGCTTTGATCGCCAGTTCAGATCGTCCAAAGAACTTCATCACAAATATCCCGTTTTGGAACGACGTCCGCTCATGGCAGGACGTCTCGCCCACATCGAAAGTTTAGTGTTCCGAGCCCCGGTCAGGTTCAAGCCTGGTCGTCCGTGATGTCAGGCGCGCAAAGCGCTCTTGCCATGGTCTGACCCTGGATTCCTCTGTTTCCATGTGTTTCCGGCCGAAAAGGCGGACCGGACAGATGCAGCTCTGCAACAGGTATGCAGTAAAGCGCCGTGTTCCCGAATTATGACGTAGTATCAACCTCTTACATCTGCGAATGAAGACCGAGGGAAGACCTGATTTGGTAGGCGCGGCGCCAATTTGGCCGCATTTACCAGCGCTTGTGGCTTCTCCAGTGCCGCTCTTTCCGCGGCAACTTGCCATCAGAACAATCCGTTCCCGTCGTCCGCCCTGTGCTGTCCGGGATTGGTGCGATTCTGCCGTCAGAATGAAGGAATACAATGCGTAAGCTTCTCGTCGCCCTCACCGTGCTGTCGGCAACCCTGTCCACGGCTGCATTTGCCCAGCAGGGGCGTGGCACGGACGCCGAGCAGAAGGCCTGCACGCGCGACGTGCAGAAGTTCTGCCGTCCGGTCATCGACCAGGGCGATTTCACCGTGCTGGCCTGCCTCAAGGAGAACCGGGCCAAGATCTCGCAGGCCTGCGACCAGGTCCTGAAGAACCACAACCAGTAAGCTCGGCCACTGGCCCACAAAGGCGGCCGTAGGGCCGCCTTTTTCGCGCGGGATCCACAGGGCTGCCATCGAGGGACAGGATTGGTTTTGCGGCCGTATTCCCCTATATGGGGGCCGCGGCGGCGTCGCCGGCATGAGCCCGCGCGAGCGCGAAAGCCCCTCCTGTCCAAACCATTGTTGATCAGCCCTCGATGACCTCTGCGAGCGAATTGCGATCCGGCAAGGGTGACCGCGACGAGAATTTTCCCGTCGCGTCCTGGATCATTCATCCGCGCCATCGCGCGCTGATCCTGGCGTATTACAATTTCGTCCGCACGGCCGATGACATCGCCGACCACGCCACCCTGCCGGCGGACGAAAAGCTTCGCTATCTCGACCTGCTCGAGGCGGAACTGCTCGGCAAGGGCGAGACCCAGGCTGAAGCCGTCGCGCTTCGGCGCGCGCTGGCCGAGCGAGGCATGGCGCCGCGGCACGCGCTGGACGTGCTCATCGCGTTCCGCATGGACGTGACAAAACTACGCTACGAGAACTGGGACGAGGTCATCCACTATTGCCGCTATTCGGCGATGCCGGTCGGCCGCTTCATGCTCGACGTCCATGGCGAGAGCACCTCGACCTGGGCCGCGTCGGATGCGCTCTGCGCGGGCCTTCAGATCAACAACCACCTGCAGGATTGCGGCAAGGATTTCCGCGAGCTCAATCGCGTCTATCTGCCGCGCGATGCGCTGGCTGCAAGCGGCGCCTCGGTCGAGCAACTCGGACTTGCGCAGTCGCCGCCGGCGATGCTGGCCTGCCTGCAGGGGCTCGCCCTGCGCAACGAAGCGCTGCTCAACGAGGGCAGGCCGCTGAGCGCGGAGATCAGGGATTTGCGCCTCGGCGTCGATGTCGCGGTGATCCAGGCCTATGCGGATCGTATCGTGCGCCTCCTGAAGGTGCGCGATCCGCTGCGCGAGCGCGTGCATCTGAACAAGTTTGAACTGCTCACCTTCAGCCTCGCCGGCATGACCGGCGAAGTCGGCCGCCGTGCGATCGGCCGCAAGCCCATCTCGAATCCGGGGACTGCCCATGACGCTTGAGGCGACCGCGCCCGGCGCCAATTATGGCTCGACCGCATCCGGCAGCTCCTTCTATGCCGCGATGCGTATTCTGCCGCGCGACCAGCGCGAGGCGATGTTCCAGATCTACAGCTTCTGTCGCCAGGTCGATGACATCGCCGATTCCGACGGCCCGCGCGACGAGCGGCTCGCGGCGCTGCAGGAATGGCGCAACGACATCGATGCGCTCTACCAAGGCCATCCGCCGCCGCGGCTGAAGGACTACGTCGCCTCGGTGAAGACCTTCGGGCTGAAGCGCGAGGATTTTCTCGCCATTGTCGACGGCATGGAAATGGACGTGCCGCAGGACATCCGCGCCCCCGACATGGCAACGCTCGATCTCTACTGCGATCGGGTCGCCAGCGCCGTCGGACGGCTATCGGTGCGGGTGTTCGGCCTGCCGGAAGAAGATGGTATCCTGCTTGCGTACCACCTCGGCCGCGCGCTGCAGCTCACCAACATCCTGCGCGACATCGACGAGGACGCAGGCCTCGGCCGGCTCTATCTGCCGCGCGAGGCGCTGCTGCATGCCGGCATCACCTCGAACGATCCGGACCGCGTGATCGCCGAGCGCGCGTTGCCGAAAGTCTGCCTTCCGCTGACGCAGCGTGCGAAAGCGCATTTCGAGACGTCGGACGAGATCATGAGCCGCAACAAGCGCCGCGCCGTGCGCGCGCCGCGGATCATGTCGAAGTACTATCAAGCCATTCTGGACCTCCTGATCGCGCGCGGCTTCGAGGCGCCGCGCGAGCCGGTGCGAGTGTCGAAGGTCACACGCTTCGCGATCCTGTTCCGCTACGCTTTCATCTGATGCAAAACACAGCTCACATCATCGGCGCCGGAATTTCCGGCCTCTCCGCCGCCATGCGGCTCGCCAATGCCGGCTTCAAGGTCGCCGTGCACGAGGCGACGCAGCAGGCCGGCGGCCGCTGCCGCTCCTATTTCGACGGCGCCACCAATCTCACCATCGACAACGGCAACCATCTGCTGCTGTCGGGCAACAGCCACGCACGGGCCTATGCGCGCTCGATCGGCACCGAGGCGGGCCTGGTCGGGCCTGAAACCGCGCAGTTTCCCTTCGTCGATATCAAGACCGGGCAACGCTGGCAGATCGATCTGGGCGCGGGCCGGCTGCCGACCTGGGTGCTCGACGAGAGCCGCCGTGTGCCCGACACCGGGCTGACGGATTATCTCAAGCTGGCGCCGCTGATCTGGGCCTCGGAAGCGACCCCGGTCGGCAAATCCATTCCCTGCGAGGGCATTCTCTATCAGCGCCTGGTGCAGCCGTTGCTGCTTGCCGCGCTCAACGTCGATCCGCCCGAGGGGTCGGCCGGGCTCGCCGGCGCGATCGTGCGCGAGACGCTGCTGGCGGGCGGGCAGGCCTGCCGTCCGTTGATCGCGCGCGACGGCCTCAGCGCCGTGCTGATCGAGCCCGCCGTGAAATTCCTGGCTGAGCGCGGTCACTCCGTTCAGCTCGGGCATGAGCTGCGCTCCTTGGTCTCCAATGACGGCAAAGTCAGCGCGCTGAATTTCGGCGGCGAGGACGTGATCCAGCTTGCTGCGGGCGACGTGATCGTGATGGCGGTGCCGCCGCGCGCGGCGACGAGCCTGCTGCCGGGGGTGAAGGCGCCGACCGAATTCCGCGCCATTGTGAACGCGCATTTCCGCATCACACCGCCGCCGGGCGCGGCGCCGATCCTGGGCGTCATCGGCGGCGTCGTGGAATGGTTGTTTGCGTTCCCGAACCGGCTTTCCGTCACCATCAGCAATGGCGACCGCCTCGTCGACATGCCGCGCGAGGAACTCGCGCAGGCGATCTGGAACGACGTCTGCGAGGCCGGCGGCGTCTCCGGCGAGCTGCCCCCATGGCAGATCGTACGCGAGCGACGTGCCACGTTCGCGGCGACGCCGGCGCAGAATGCCCTGCGTCCGGGGCCGGTCACCGCGCTGAAAAATCTGTTCCTTGCCGGCGACTGGACTGCTACGGGATTGCCTGCAACGATCGAGGGATCGGTCCGGTCCGGTGATCGCGCCGCCGATCTGGTTCTGGCCGTCAAAGGATCCTGAAAAGCGGCCCTGACGGGCAATGTCCCCGTCACTTTCAATCGACTATCGGAGCAATCGAGCGACATGGATTCCGTGAACGCGACCCGCCGCGAAGCTTTGGAATCGAGCACTCTGGAATCGAGCATTGCGTCGGCTACGCAAGGCGTGCTCGCATTTCAGCAACCCGACGGCCATTGGGTTTTCGAACTCGAGGCCGACTGCACGATTCCGGCCGAATACATCCTGCTGCGCCACTACCTCGCAGAGCCCGTCGATACCGTGCTCGAGGCCAAGATCGGCAACTATCTGCGCCGCGTCCAGGGTGCCCATGGCGGCTGGCCGCTGGTGCATGACGGCGAGTTCGACATGAGCGCGAGCGTGAAGGCCTATTTCGCGCTGAAGATGATCGGCGATTCCGTGGACGCGCCGCACATGGTGCGCGCGCGCGAGGCGATTCACGCACGCGGTGGTGCGATCAACAGCAACGTCTTCACCCGCTTCCTGCTCGCGACGTTCGGCGTGCTGACCTGGCGTGCGGTGCCGGTGCTGCCGATCGAGATCGTGCTGTTGCCGTTCTGGTCGCCGTTCCACCTCAACAAGATCTCCTACTGGGCGCGCACCACCATGGTGCCGCTGATGGTGATCGCCGCGCTGAAGCCGCGCGCCAAGAACCCGAAGGGTGTCGGCATCGACGAACTGTTCCTGCAGGATCCGCGCTCGATCGGCATGACTGCCAAGGCGCCGCATCAGAGCATGGCCTGGTTCCTGCTGTTTCGCTCGCTCGATGCGATCCTGCGTGTCGTCGAGCCGATGTTTCCGAAGCGCCTGCGCCAGCGCGCGATCGATGCCGCGCTCGCTTTCACCGAAGAACGGCTCAACGGCGAGGACGGCATGGGCGCGATCTATCCGCCCATGGCCAACATCGTCATGATGTATGAGGCGCTCGGCAAGGACGAGAATTTTCCGCCGCGCGCGGTCACGCGTCGGGGCATCGACAAGCTGCTCGTGATCAGGGGCGACGAGGCCTACTGCCAGCCCTGCGTCTCGCCGGTGTGGGACACAACTCTGACCGCGCATGCGCTGCTTGAGGCCGGCGGTGACAAGGCGGTGCCTGCGGCCAAGCAGGGCCTCGACTGGCTGATCCCGAAGCAGGAACTCGAGGTGAAGGGGGACTGGGCGGTGAAGCGGCCCGATGTGCGTCCGGGCGGCTGGGCCTTCCAGTACAACAATGCCCATTACCCCGATCTCGACGACACCGCCGTGGTGGTGATGTCGATGGATCGCATGCGCCGGGAGCACGGGGCGACCGGCTATGGCGCTGCGATCGATCGCGGCCGGGAGTGGATCGAGGGCATGCAGAGCGACGACGGCGGCTGGGCGGCCTTCGACGTCAACAACCTCGAATACTACCTGAACAACATCCCGTTCTCGGACCACGGCGCGCTGCTCGATCCGCCGACCGAGGACGTCACGGCGCGCTGCATCTCGATGCTGGCCCAGCTTGGCGAGACCGCGAAGACCAGCAAGCACATCGCCGACGGCGTGGCCTATCTGCGCAAGACCCAGCACCCCGAAGGCTCGTGGTACGGCCGCTGGGGCATGAACTTCATCTATGGAACCTGGTCGGTGCTGTGCGCCCTCAACATGGCCGGAGTTCCCCACAGCGATCCCATGATGCGCAAGGCGGCCGGCTGGCTGGCCTCGATCCAGAACGAGGATGGCGGCTGGGGCGAGGACGCCGTCAGCTATCGGCTGGACTACAAGGGCTGGGAGCCCGCTCCGTCGACCGCCTCACAAACGGCATGGGCCTTGCTTGCCCTGATGGCTGCTGGCGATGTTGATCACCCGACCGTCGCCCGCGGGGTGGAGTACCTGATTGCAACACAGAACGAAAAAGGACTGTGGGACGAGAGCCGCTATACCGCCACAGGCTTCCCCCGCGTGTTCTATCTGCGGTACCATGGTTACCCAAAGTTCTTCCCGTTGTGGGCGCTCGCGCGGTATCGGAACTTGCGGAACACCAACAGCAGGGTGGTAGGGGTCGGAATGTGACTTGGGGGATGGGGGACTATGTTACCGCGGGTCAGGCCGTAGACCCGCGGCCGATACTGATCGTGACCGGTCTGGTTCAGGAGGCCCGCATTGCGGCCGGGCCCGGAATGGCGGTCATTTGCTCGTCGAGCAGCCCGACGCAATTGCGCGCGCTTCTGACGGTGGTGGATCCCGAAACGATTCGTGGCGTCATTTCGTTCGGCGTGGCCGGCGGGCTCGACCCGACGCTGCGCTCCGGCGACGTCGTGGTGGCGACCGAGGTGCTCTCGGGCGATGCCCGCTGGGCCGCCGGCCTCTCGCTGAGCGACGACCTCATCGACAAGCTGACCTCCGGCCGCCGCCGGGTCGTGCGCGGCTCCCTTGCCGGCGCCGAGGAAGTGGTCACGGGCAGCACCTGCAAGGCGGCGCTGCATTCGGAGACCGGCGCCTCCGCCGTCGATATGGAAAGCCACATCGCGGCCGCCTACGCCGCCGAGGCCGGATTGCCGTTCGCCGCGGTCCGCGTCATCAGCGATCCCGCTCACCGCGCGCTGCCGGCACTTGCCCGCGCCGCAATCAAGCCGAACGGCCAGATCGATCTCGCCGCCGTCCTGCGCGGCATCGTGCGTAACCCGGCGGCGCTGCATGCGCTGGTCTCGACCGGCATCGACTTCAACCGCGCGCTGCGCTCGTTGCGCGGCTGCCGCGACTTCCTGATCGGTACCGAACTTGTCGACAGCGAGGCGCTGGTCGCAGAGACCGTCTGAGCGGGTTCTTCGAACTGACAAAGAAAAGGCCCGGTCGCGGTGGCGACCGGGCCTTTTGATTTTGGGGTGTTCGCGCCTAAGCCGCGGTCGAAGCCTTCCGCGCAGCCTTCTCCTGTGCGGCGGCGGCTTCGTCCTTGCGGATTTCCGACAGGCGCTTCTGCACTTCCGCCGAGAAGATGTACTGCGCCGGGCGCTGTTTCGACATGTCGATCTCCGGCGCCATCGGGCCCGTGGTCCTGATGCCGCGCAGCGACACCCACATCGCCTTGATCGGGTTGTTGAGAGCGGCAGTCGCAGCCGTCGGCTCGTAGCCGCAATGGGCCATACAGTCGGCGCACTTCTCGTACTTGCCGGTGCCGTAGGTCTCCCAGTCGGTGGTGTCCATCAGCTCCTTGAAGGTTTTTGCGTAACCTTCGCCGAGCAGGTAGCAGGGCTTCTGCCAGCCAAAAATGTTGCGCGCGGGCATGCCCCACGGCGTGCATTCGTATTCCTGGTTACCGGCGAGGAAGTCCAGGAACAGGCCGGAATGCATAAAGTTCCACTTCTTGCCCTTGCCCATCGCGAAGACGTCGCGGAACAGCTTCTTGGTCTTGGTGCGGTTGAGGAAGTGCTCCTGGTCCGGCGCGCGTTCATAGGCGTAGCCGGGCGACATCGAGACGCCGACGCCGAGTTCGACGGTGAGGTCGAGGAACTTCGCGATCTCCTCGGCCGGGTGGCCGTCGAAGATGGTCGCGTTGACGTTGACGGTGAAGCCGCGCGCCTTCGCCGCCTTGATCGCGGAGACGGCGCGGTCGAACACGCCCTTCTGCGACACGGCCTTGTCGTGATGCTCACGCAGGCCGTCGAGATGCACGGAGAAGAACAGGTAGGGCGAGGGCTCGAACAGGTCGAGCTTCTTCTCGAGCAGCAGCGCGTTGGTGCAGAGCGAGACGAACTTCTTGCGTGCGACGAGGCCGCGCACGATCTCGCCGATCTCCTTGTGGATCAGCGGCTCGCCGCCGGGGATCGCCACCATCGGCGCGCCGCACTCGTCGGCCGCGTCCCAGCACTCCTGCGCGGTCATGCGGCGGTTGAGGATCGCATCGGGATAGTCGATCTTGCCGCAGCCGACGCAGGCGAGATTGCAGCGGAACAGCGGCTCCAGCATCAGCACGAGCGGATAGCGTTTGCGGCCAAGCAGTTTCTGCTTGAGCAAATAGCCGCCGATACGCATTTCCTTGAAGAAGGGGATTGCCATTACAAGTTTCTTTCTGGGCTTGAAATTCGGGTAGGTCAGCTTGCAGCCAGTTGGGCCGGAAGCCTGAATTCGATGTTTTCCTCGCGGCCCGGGAGCACCGAGACCGTCACCGGTCCGATCCGCCGCAGCGCTTCGATCACGTCATCCACCAACACCTCAGGCGCCGAGGCGCCGGCTGTGAGGCCGACGGTTCTGGCATCTTTCAACCACTCCGGATTGAGCTCGCGGCCGTCGGCGATCAGATAACTCGCGACGCCGGCCTCAGTGCCGATTTCGCGGAGCCGATTCGAGTTCGAGCTATTGGCAGCACCCACCACCAAGATCACGTCGACCAGCTTGCTCAAGTTCCTTACCGCAGATTGGCGGCTCTGTGTCGCATAGCAGATATCCCGGATGTCGGGGCCTTGAATATCTGTAAATTTGGCTTGAAGAGCCCCGATAATGTCCTTGGTGTCGTCCACCGACAGCGTGGTCTGGGTGATGTAGGCCACTGGCGTATCCGCCGGCAGCGCCAGGGCCTCGGCCTCTTCAACGCTCGGGACCAGCAGGACGGGCCCGGGAACCTGACCCATTGTGCCCTGGACCTCGGGGTGACCGGCATGGCCGATCAGGATCAGGGTGCGGCCCCTGGTGATGTAGCGCTTCCCCTGATTGTGAACTTTCGTGACCAGGGGGCAGGTGGCGTTCAGCACCGGAAGGTCGCGCGCGGCGGCTTCTTCCTCCACGCTGCGGGCGACGCCATGGGCACTGAAAACGGTGACGGCCTGCGGAGGGACTTCGGACAATTCCTCGACGAAGATTGCGCCTTTGTTCTTCAGGCTTTCGACCACGTATTTGTTGTGCACGATCTCATGGCGCACGTAGACAGGCGGGCCGTATTTCTCCAGCGCCCGCTCGACTATCTCGATCGCGCGCACCACGCCCGCGCAAAAGCCGCGCGGCTGCGCTAGACAAACTTCCATTGGACGCCCATCACGCAAGTTGCACCAATCCGCTCAATTGTCCCAGGCGGCACCCCGATACAGGCCAACGCTGCAATATCCGCACCATTGGTGTCGCGACCGCGGTAACCGCCCACCCCAGCTGGGTCCAGGCGCATGCAGGCACAGCACTTTGTGTCAAAAATCGGCGCCAAGGGAAGGTGGCTCGGAGCCTGGGGTTCCCGGCAGGGTCGATCCACGGTATTAAAATACTTCAATTCACGTGAACGAGCCGGCGACATTTTGCTCACCCGTTCGTCACTTTACCGCCTCAACTCGACGGCTATACCGGCCGCTCAGCGTGATTTTGCCATGGTCTCTCGCAGTTTGCTTCGAACCTGGTTCCCGCGAGAGCCACTCAAACAGCAATAGGTTTCGCCCGGGAACTCCGATAAAGAGCGAGCGTTTCCGGCAGGCTGTTAACACTAGAAAGAAAAGAAGTGCTGCAGAGCGTAGTTGTTGCCATCGTCAGGGCCTGTACCCGGTTTGCCTCCGTCGTCGTCGTTCTCGGGCTCCTGCTGGCGGTGGGGGCGGGCTATTACACGTCCCGGCACTTCGCCATCAACACCGACATCAATTCGCTGATTGCCCAGAATCTGGACTGGCGCCAGCGGGACCAGCAGTTCGACCGCGCCTTCGACCGCGACGCGACGATTCTCGCGGTCGTCGAGGCCAGCACGCCGGAGATGGCGACGGCGGCCGCGGACGCGCTGTTTGCCAAGCTGAAGGACAACAAGACTGAATTTCAGTCGATCCAGCAGCTCGGCACCGGTGAGTTCTTCGAGAAGAACGGCCTGTTGTTCCTGCCGACCGAGGAAGTCGCCAAGATCACCGGCCAGTTCGAATCCGCAGCACCCCTGATCGAGATCATGGCCGGCGATCCCTCGATTCGCGGACTGACCGGCGCGCTGGAGACCGGGCTTGCCGGCGTCAAGCGCGGCCAGGTCAAGCTCGACAGCACCGAACGGCCGTTCAACCAGATCGCACAGACGGTCGAGACCGTGCTCAACAAGGGCGATGCGAGCTTCTCCTGGCGCGAGCTCGTCAGCGATCAGCCGTTGTCCGATTCGGACAAGCGCGCCTTCATCGAGTTCAAGCCGATCCTCGACTACAATGCACTGGAGCCGGGCAAGGGCGCGACCGACGCGATCCGCAAGGCCGCGGTCGATCTCGATTTTGCGACAAAATATCAGGCGCGAGTGCGGTTGACCGGTCCTGTCCCGATTGCCAACGAGGAATACGCCACCGTCCAGGAAGGCGCTGTCGTCAACGGCATCGGCACGGTCGTCGTCGTGCTTGTGATCCTCTGGCTCGCGCTGCATTCCTCGAAGATCATCTTTGCTGTGTTCGTCAATCTGTTCGTCGGCCTTTCGCTGACGACCGCCGGCGGCCTGATGATGGTCGGCTCGTTCAACCTGCTGTCGATCGCGTTTGCCGTGCTGTTCGTGGGACTGGGCGTCGACTTCGGCATCCAGTACAGCGTGCGCTACCGCTCGGAGCGCTACAAGCACGACGATCTCTCCAATGCCCTGGTGCTTGCCGCCAAGCGCTCCGCAGTGCCGCTGTCGCTGGCGGCGATGGCGACGGCCGCCGGCTTCCTCTGCTTCCTGCCGACCGACTACAAAGGCATTTCCGAGCTCGGCCAGATTGCCGGCGTCGGCATGCTGGTGGCGTTCCTCTCGAGCATCACAATACTGCCCGCGATGCTGAAACTGCTGAACCCGCCGGGCGAGAGGGAGCCGGTCGGCTATGCCTTCCTGGCGCCGCTCGATTACTTCCTGGAGAAGCACCGGGTACTGGTCGTGGGTGGCACGCTGCTGCTGGCGATCGCCGGCCTGCCGTTGCTCTACTTCCTGAAGTTCGACTTCAATCCGATGAACCTGCGCAACCCGAAGGCCGAGTCGATCGCAACCTTCCTCGACCTGCGCAAGGATCCCAACACCGGCGCCAATGCCATCAACGTGATGACCAGGTCGGAGGAGCAGGCCAAGCAGGTTGAAGCGAAGCTGGAGAAGGTGCCGGAGGTGTTGCGTGTGATGTCGCTCGACAGCTTCGTGCCGGAGGACCAGCAGCCGAAGCTGAAGCTGATCGCGCAGGGCGCCAAGCTGCTGAACCCCGCGCTCAACCCCGACCAGATCGACCCCGCGCCGTCGGATCAGGAGAATGTCGAGTCGTTGAAATCCTCGGTCGACAATCTGCGCCGCACCGCCGGTGACGCCAAGGGCCCGGGCCCAGTTGCCTCGCGTCGGCTCGCGGACGCACTCGAGAAGCTTGCCAATTCGGACGAGGCGACCCGCAACAGGGCACAGGACGTGTTCGTCACGCCGATGAAGATCGTGTTCGACCAGCTCAGAAACGCGATGCAGGCCGAGCCGGTCACCCTGAAATCACTGCCGCCCGATCTCGTGAACGCCTGGAAGAGCAAGGACGGAATTATCCGGGTCGAAGCTCAGCCGAAGGGCGACCCCAACGACAACGATACGCTGCGCAAGTTTGCGGCAGCCGTGCTCGCGGCCGAGCCGACCGCGATCGGCGGACCGGTCTCGATCCTGAAATCCGGCGACACCGTGGTGAACGCATTCATCCATGCCGGCATCTATGCGTTGCTCGTGATCGGCCTGTTGCTGTGGATCACGTTGCGCCGCATCGTCGACGTGCTGATGACGCTCGTGCCGCTTCTGGTTGCGGGCGCGGTGACGCTCGAGATCTGCGTGTTGATCGGCCTGCCGCTCAACTTCGCCAATATCGTCGCGTTCCCGCTGCTGCTCGGCGTGGGCGTCGCGTTCAAGATCTACTATGTCGTAGCGTGGCGCTCCGGCAGGACAAACCTGCTTCAGACCAGCCTGACGCGCGCGATCTTTTTCAGCGCAATGACGACGGCGACCGCGTTCGGCAGCCTGTGGCTGTCGAGCCATCCGGGCACGTCCAGCATGGGCAAGCTGCTCGCACTTTCTCTGGTGACGACGCTTGCCGCAGTGCTGCTGTTTCAGCCGGCCCTAATGGGCAAACCCCGCAATCTCAGGGAGTAGGCAGATGTCGCCGACGGGATCGGCGGTTGCGCTCTTCTGACCGGGCTTGGCCGCGGCAGCGCTCTTCGGAGCTGCCGTCGGCGCAGTTGCTGCTGCGCCTGGTGCCGGTGCAGCCTTGGGCGCTGCCCCGGTGGTTTTTGGCGCACCCTTGGCCATGGCGTTGGCGGTGCTCGGCGGGATGGGTGGACCGACGCGGGTCCAGGTCTCGCCGCCGCACAGGAAGCCCAGCACGCAGCCCTTGATCTCGAGCTGGTCGCTGCCGACAGGCGTGATGGTCGCACTATACATCTGCCCATCTTTGGCGTTGTAGACCTGACCTTCCCACTGCTCGGCGCCGGCCACCTTCTTCATGTCGATCAGGGTCGCCATGCCCAGTGTCGGCCTGTTCTTTTTTGAGACATCCGGATTGTTCTCGTCGCGGCCTCCGGGCTGCTTTTCCCACGAAACCGCGCCCCACATGGCGCCATTGCATTGGGCGACGCGGATATGGGCGACGCCGTCGGCAACCCGCCAGTCGCCGGTGGGATCGGCAGCGAGCGCCGGTGTCAGGCCGGCGTAACCGCTTGCCAGTATTATTCCGGTGTAAAGGGCCAAACGCATGAGTGTTCCTTGGCAGTGCAACATGGTCTAAAGCTGTGCTTGCGAAGATGGTCCGAAAAAGGGCAAAAGGCCGCACAGACCCTTTTCCGTTTGCTGACCGTTTTCAGTTGACGAAGCGGCCCTCAACCGAAGTATGTAGCGGATGAACAGTCCAAATCCAGACATGTCCCAGTTGTTCGCGGACCGTCAGGCCCAGCGCAGCACCCTGCATAATCGGCACCTGAACGAGCAGTTCGTCCGGGTTCTCAAGACCATCGGCTACGACGTCGGCTTCCAGAAGGGGCAGGGGCAGTACCTCTACGATCGCGAGGGGGCGCGTTATCTCGACCTCCTGTCCGGCTTTGGCGTGTTCGCAATCGGGCGCAATCATCCGGTGATGCGCGATGCGCTGAAAAGCGTGCTCGACGCCGATCTGCCCAATCTCGTCCAGTTCGACGTTTCGGTGCTCGCCGGCGTGCTCGCCGAGCGGCTTTTGAAGTATATTCCCTACCTCGACAAGGTGTTCTTCGCCAATTCCGGCGCCGAATGCGTCGAGGCGGCAATCAAGTTCGCGCGTGGTGCCACCGGCCGTCCCGGCATCGTCTACTGCGCGCACGGCTATCACGGCCTGACCTATGGCGCACTGTCACTGACCGGTGATTCGAACTTCCGCACCGGCTTCGAGCCGCTGCTGCCGGGCTGCACCTCGGTTCCGTTCAACGATCTTGCCGCGCTCGAAAAGGCGCTGGCCTCACGCGAGGTGGCGGCCTTCGTGGTCGAGCCGATCCAGGGCAAGGGCGTTAACATGCCCTCCGACGAGTTCCTGCCGGGCGCGGCCGCGCTCTGCAAGAAGTACGGCACGCTGTTCGTCGCCGACGAGATCCAGACCGGGATGGGCCGCACCGGCCGCTTCCTGGCCGTCGAGCACTGGAACGTCGAGCCCGACATGGTGCTGCTGTCGAAGTCGCTCTCGGGCGGCCACGTGCCGGTCGGCGCCGTGCTGACGCGCAAGAACATCTTCGACAAGATCTTCAACCAGATGGACCGCGCGGTGGTGCATGGTTCGACCTTTTCCAAGAACGATCTCGCGATGGCCGCCGGCATTGCCACGCTCGACGTGATGGAATCGGAGAAGCTGATCGAGTCCGCCGCCAAGCGCGGCGCCGAGCTGCGCCTCGCGCTCACGCGTATGGTGCCCGGCTACGAGCTCTTGAAGGAAGTGCGCGGCAAGGGCCTGATGATCGGCATCGAGTTCGGGCCGCCGAAATCGCTGCGGCTGCGGGCGTCCTGGAATGTGCTGGAGGCCGCCAACAAGGGCTTGTTCTGCCAGCTCATCACCGTGCCGCTGTTCAAGGATCACAAGATCCTGACGCAGGTGGCCGGTCACGGCAGCCACACCATCAAGCTGCTGCCGTCGCTCACCATCACCGAAGAAGACTGCAACTGGATCGAGCGCGCCTTCGACGACGTCATCGCCGGCAGCCACAAGGTCCCCGGTGCGATCTGGTCGCTCGGCAAGACGCTGGTGGACAACGCGGTGCGGCGGTCGGCCTGATTTTCTGCCGAGGCGTATCGGCCGTCCTCATTGCTTCGCTGCGCTTGCAATGACGGTGTGATGTAAAGCTACCCCTCCACATTCGCCTTCATCGCAGCCTCGAACTTGTCGACGAATTCGGTGAGCTCGTCGCCGCCGATATCGCTGACGGCCCAGAAGTTCAGGCCGCGCTCGCCCCAGCGGCGGCAGTTGAAACCTTGCATGGTCTGCGTCTTTGGCGGCCGATGCTCGGTGCTCGCGGTCTGCGACACGAACAAATTGATGATGTGCTGCCGGCGCCGGTAGACCACCGCACCGATGGCGCGCGCATCGACATAGTCGAGCCTGCCCCCAACCAGCGTAAAACCTTGCGCCGTGAGGTCGATCACGGGCGGGGCGACATCGAGCTTGCCGTTGAACCAGGGCTTGACCGTGTGCTGATCGGTCGAGACGACGTCGATAAGGTGGCCGGCCTGGAGCGAGCGCAGATGCGCGGAAACGACCTCCGAGAGGATGCGCTGCTGGTCGTCCTGGCGCAGCACCATGGCGACGACGCCGGAAGCGGCGAGCGCCGAGACTGCCGAACCCATCGCAAAACCGCGAAGCACGGAACGCCGGCTCGGCTGCGGCCGCGCTTGCGGCATCGACGCCTCGATGCGGGCACGCAGGCCAGCGGGCGCACTGTAGCGCAGCTTGGTATCGGCCAGCACGCGCTTCATCTCGCGCTGTGCCGCGAACTCAGCCGTGCAGGCCGGGCAGCTTGCGACGTGGGCTTCGACCTCGCGCGCATGGCCGGCATCGAGCTCGTTGTCGAGCAGCGCGTGAAGCAGGATTTGTGCTTCGTCGCAGGTCATTTCGATTGCTCCTCTTCCGCCGTCCAGGCCGCGCGCAGCATGGCGCGGGCGCGGGCGAGGCGGGACATCACGGTGCCGACGGGGGCACCGACGGCTTCGGCAATTTCACGATAGGACAGGTTGCTGATCTCCCGCAGCACGAAGGTTTCCTTGAATGGCTCGGCGAGCGCGTCGATCATCTTGCGGATGGCGCCGGCGTCGCGGCTGCGCAGCACCTCGGTCTCCGGGCTGGCCTCGCTCTCCTGCCACATCGGGGTCTGGTCGGCGGCGCCGGGCGTGTCCTCGATTGCGGCGTGCGAGTGCGCGCGTCTCGCATATTCGGCGTTGCAGACGTTGCGCAGGATCGCGAACAGCCACGGCTTCATCGCCGGACCGCGATAGCTGTCAAAGTGCTTCAGCGCGCGCAAATAGCATTCCTGCACCGCGTCCTCCGCGTCGGAGGCGTCGCGCAGGAGATAGCGTGCAAGCGTGTAAACGTCGTCGAGATAGGGGAGCGCCGCCTCGCGGAAGCGCTGCGCCTTCTGGAAATCGTCGCTGACGGGCATCGCCTCTCGCTTTGCCTCTTGCTGCGTTTGGTGCGTCGTTTCGTTCTTGGCGTCGCCCTTGGGCCTGACCGACGCCAAGCGAGCCCGGCCGGCGTGGGACCACCGGCCGGGCAAGACAGAGATGCCTTGATTGGAGACGTTACTCAACCTTGATCATCCCGGTCATGTGCGGGTGCAACGAACAAAAATACTTGTAGTCGCCCGCATCGGTGAAGGTGAACGTGAACTTGTCGTCGGTGTCCAGGGTCTTGGACCTGAACTTGCCGGCCGACACCACGGTGTGGGGGATGTCGTCCCGGTTGGTCCAGGTCACGGTCGTGCCGACCTTGATCTTGAGCTCCGGCGGCTGGAAGACGAAATTGTCGATATGCACCTCCATGTTGGTGTCGTCGGCACGTGCGGTTGCGGCGGGTAGCAGGATGGCCGCGGCCAGAGCGATCCCGAAGTCGCGGCGATTGAGTGTCTTCATTGTCAGCTTCCGTTCAGCCCTGAATCAACCCTGCAGCGGCGTGTCGATGATCGCGAGCCGCTGCTCGTTCTGCTTGAAGTTGATGCTGGCGACGCCGAGCATCGAACGGAGCTTGGCGTCCTCGACCTTCATCGGTCCGGGCGATGCGGCAGTACCTGGCGCCGGTTGCGGGAAGGCGGTCGAACGCGCCGTGTGGAAGGTGACGTTGCCCTCGACCTTCTGCATCACCTGGTGGATGTGCCCGTTCAGCACGGTGACCGAACCGAACCCCTTGACGTATTCGAGTGCGCGGCCGCCGTCCTCGGTGCCCCAGCCCCATTCCGGATAGACGGTCCAGAGCGGAATATGCGCGAACAAAACGACGGGCGTGGATTTCGACTTGCCGCGAAGATCATCCTCGAGCCAGGCGAGTTGCTCGGCGCCGAGATTGCCGAGGCCGCCGCCCTTGAGGTCGACGACGTTGACGAGGCCGACGAAGTGCACGCCGCCGGCGTCGAACGAGTACCAGCCCGCACCTTTGGTGCCGCGGCCGTAGCGCTCGCGATAGAACTTCACCTCTTCGTCGAGGAAGTCGTGCTCGCCGGGCACGTAGTGCACGTCCAGCTTGGACTGCGAGATGATGCGATCGGCGTTGTCGAACTCGGAGGCTTTCGACAGATGGGTGATGTCGCCGGTGTGGATCATGAATGACGGCTTGACCGGCATCGCATTGATCTTGTTGACGGCTTCCTCCAGCGTGCCCAGCGCATTGGGGTTGGCCGGCTTGTCGAAGCCGACATGGCTGTCGCTGATCTGGAGGAAAGTCATGCCGGGCGCGGCGGCGGTTGCGGCTTCAGCTGAATCGATGATGCCGAGCGAGCGCGGCACGCCGCCCGTAATGGTCCAGAGCACACCGGTGCCGGCCCATGTCATGCATTCCAGCACCTTGCGGCGGCTGACGCCGTCTTCGCCGTGATCGTGTCCGCTCATCGCTCGTCTCCTTTGGCCCGGGATTGGGCCGTCTGGGAGGTGATCGGGGGAGGATTGGGTTTATTCGCGGGGGCTGATGACGTTTTCGTGAGGTGGGGTCACGCTCGCCGTTTGAGCCCGCAGCCCGGCAGCGCGCAACTTGTGGCGCTGCGTCCGGGACAACAGACATGAACGGGGATCTACGCCGAAAATTCCCGGACGGCCCGCAGCACGAGGGCGGGCGCTTCCTGCGCCACGCAATGGCCGGCGCCTCTGAAGGCGAGGGCACGGGCGTGCGGGATGAGCGCCATGGCGCGTGAGGCCATCTCTTTATAGATCGGCCCCGACGTTTCGGCAGTCGTCACCGTCACGGGGCACGCGATTTCGCCAAACCAGGCGAACGGATTGCCGCGCGCGTCGCCGACGTAAACCTGCTCCATCGCCTCGTAGATCGGACGCAGCATCGCCGACTCGATCTCGGGCGTGCAGCAAAGCCGCACCCTGCCGTTGTCGAGCGGCGCAAAACCGTGCCGCACATAGGCCCAGAGCGACGCTTCGGTCCAATCCGCAAAGGCAGGCGCGGCACGGTAGCGCCTGAAGACGGCATCGTGACTGTCGAACTCCGCCTGCCGGCGCAGCGCGCCCTGCACACGGGACAGCGATTGTTCGCTCAGCCCCACGGATGGATCGCGTGCCGCATGCGGGTTCATCACGGTCGGCTCCATCACGAACAGGCGTGTGAAACATCCCGGCCTCATCCTTGCTGCCAGTAACAGGTCGGTTGCGCCCGCGCTGTGACCGATGCCGTAGACGTCGCGCAAGCCCAGCACGTCGATCACCCGGCAGATATCGTCGGCATAGTCCGCAAAATGATAGGTGCGGGGCTTATGGCTTGCGCCATGGCCGCGGCGATCGAGCCCGTAGACGGTGTGGGTCGATGCAAGATCGCGCGCGACCTCGTCCCAGACGTCGGCGACGAAGCCGGTGCCGTGCACGAGCAGGGCAGGCGGATTGCCGCTCTCGCCCCATTGCAACATGGCGATCTCCGAGCCGGTGGGACCGATGGAAAAGCGCTGACTGATCATGGTGATTGGATGCTACTTCGCATCCTCCAGAATCATCGCAGCGCCCTTCTCGGCGATCATCGCAGTCGGCGTGTTGGTGTTGCCCGAGGTGATCGTCGGCATGATCGAGGCGTCGACGACGCGAAGACCGCTGAGGCCATAGAACCGCAGGCGCTCGTCGACCACGGCCATGGGATCGCTCACCGCGCCCATTTTCGCCGTGCCGACGGGATGGAAGATGGTGGTGCCGATATCGCCGGCGGCCTTTGCGAGCGAAGCATCGTCGTCGCCGACGCTGGGACCGGGCAGGTATTCGCTCGGGCGATATTTTGCCAGCGCCTTCTGCTGCATCAGGCGGCGTGTGGTGCGGATGGCGTCGGCGGCGACCTGGCGGTCGTCGTCGGTCGACAGATAATTCGGCGCAATGATCGGCTTCTCGTCCGGCGTCGCCGAGCGCAGGCGCACGGTGCCGCGCGAGGTCGGCTGGAGATTGCAGGCGCTCACCGTGATCGCCGGGAAGCGATGCAGGGGATCGCCGAACTTGTCGAGCGACAGCGGCTGCACGTGGAACTGGATGTTGGCGCGCGCGCGTGTCGCATCGGAACGCGTGAAGATGCCGAGTTGCGACGGCGCCATGGTCAGCGGACCGCGGCGGCGGAAGGCATAGTCGAGGCCCATCAGACCGCGGCGGAGCAGATTGTAGTAGGTCTCGTTCAGTGTCCGCACGCCCTCGACCTTGTAGATCGCACGCTGCTGGAGATGATCCTGCAGATTGCGCCCCACGCCGGGCTTGTCCATCACGATGTCGATGCCGAGCGGCGACAACCAGTCTGCGGGCCCGATACCGGAGCGATGCAGCACCTGCACCGAGCCGATCGAGCCTGCCGAGAGAATCACCTCGCGCTTTGCGCGCGCCTCGATGATCTCGCCGTTCTGGATGAAGCGCACGCCGACGGCGCGGCCCTGCTCGATGATCAAATGGTCGACCAGCACATGTTTCTCGAGCCGCAGGTTCGGCCGGTTCAGCGCCGGCTTGAGGAAGCCGCGCGCCGACGACCAGCGCCGGCCGCGCTTCTGGTTGACGTGGAAATAGCTCGTGCCTTCGTTGTCGCCGGTGTTGAAATCCGGGATGCGCTTGATGCCCATTTCCTCGGCGGCATCACCGACGGCGTCGAGAACGTCCCAGGACAGCCGCGGCGCCTCGATCCGCCAGCCGCCGCCGGTGCCGTGATGCTCGCTTTCGCCCAGGAAATGATCCTCCAGCCGCCTGAACAGCGGCAGCACGTCGTCATAGCCCCAGCCGGTCATGCCGAGCTGGCGCCAGTGATCGTAATCGGCGGCCTGTCCGCGCATTGAGATCATGGCGTTGATTGCCGAGGAGCCGCCGATCACCTTGCCCCGGGGATAGGCGAGTGCGCGGCCGTTCAGGCCTGGTTCTGCCTCGGTCTTGAACATCCAGTCCGAGCGCGGATTGCCGATCGCGAAGAGATAGCCGACCGGAATGTGGAACCAGATCCAGTTGTCGTCGCCGCCGGCCTCGAGAATGAGAACGCGGTTCTTAGGTTGGGCCGATAGCCTGTTGGCAACAATGCAGCCGGCCGTGCCGGCGCCCACGACAATGTAGTCAAACTCACCTTCGAGCCGCCTTGGCATTCTGCTTCCACCCGTATGGTCCCTACGTTCCGTCCTAATAGGCAGACGAAGACGATGGGGACAAGTCCGGCGATGCCGGGCGGGCAGGGCTAGACCCCGATCCCTAACGGTTGGGCGGACTGGCGCTTGCATGGTAGACAGGCCTGCATTTTCAACAGAGCTCGAGACCCTCCATGCCCATCGTGAACCGCGTCGCTGACCTTCAACCCGATATCCAGGCTTGGCGACGGGACATCCACCAGCACCCCGAGCTGCTGTATGATGTCCACCGCACCGCAGCATTCGTTGCGGATCGCCTGCGCGAGTTCGGTTGCGACGAGGTCGTGACCGGCATCGGCCAGACCGGCGTGGTGGGCGTCATCAAGGGCAACAAATCGGCCGGCGAGGGGCTCAAGGCGATCGGTATGCGGGCCGACATGGACGCGCTGCCCGTCGATGAGCAGACCAACCTGCCTTACGCCTCCAAGATTCCGGGCAAGATGCACGCCTGCGGCCATGACGGCCACACCGCGATGCTGCTCGGCGCCGCGCGCTACCTTGCCGAGACCCGCAATTTCGCCGGCAATGCCGTCGTGATCTTCCAGCCGGCCGAGGAAGGCGGCGCCGGCGGCGCGGCCATGGTCAGGGACGGCATGATGGAGCGCTTCGGCATCGAGCAGGTCTACGGCATGCACAACGGCCCCGGCATTCCGGTCGGCTCGTTCGCGATCCGGCCCGGCCCGATCATGGCGGCAACCGACGAGGTCGACCTCATGATCGAGGGCCTCGGCGGCCACGCCGCGCGTCCGCACAAATGCGTCGATTCCGTTCTGGTCGGTGCACAGCTGATCGCCGCGTTGCAGTCGATCGTCGCGCGCAGCGTCGATCCGCTGGAATCGGCCGTGATCTCGATCTGCGAATTCCACGCCGGCAACGCCCGCAACGTCATCCCGCAAACCGCGACTCTGCGGGGCACCATCCGCACGCTGACGCCGGAGGTGCGCAAGCTGGTCGAGAAGCGCGTGCGTGAAGTCGTGGCGGGCGTGGCGCAGATCACCGGCGCGAAGATCAATCTGAACTACAAGCGCAACTATCCCGTGGTGAACAACCATGCCGCGGAGACCGAAGTGGCGTCGCGGATCGCCAAGCAGGTCGCGGGCGATGCCAACGTGCTCGATATGTCGCCGATGATGGGCGGTGAGGACTTTGCGTATATGCTGGAAGCGCGTCCCGGCGCGTTCATCTTCTGCGGCAATGGTGACAGCGCCGGCCTGCATCACCCCGCCTACAATTTCAACGACGAGGCGATCGTGTTCGGTACGTCGTACTGGGTCAAGCTGGTCGAGGAGCAGTTGGCAGCGTCGTAAGCTAAGACGCAGGAAGAAATGAAAAAGGGCCCGTGCATTGCACGGGCCCTTTGACGTTGGTAAGCGGCGATCTCTCAGAAGACGTGAGAGAAGAAGTAGTACAACGAGCCGGAGATGATCATCGCGGCCGGCAGGGTCAGCACCCAGGCCATGGCGATGTTGCGGATCGTGGCCCATTGCAGGCCGGAGCCGTTGGCGGCCATGGTGCCGGCGATGCCTGACGACAGAACGTGCGTGGTCGAGACCGGCAGGCCGTAGATGTCGGCGGCGGCGATGGTGGCGGCCGCCGTAATCTCGGCGCACGCGCCTTGCGCGTAGGTCAGATGCGTCTTGCCGATCTTCTCGCCGACCGTCACGACGATGCGCTTCCAGCCGACCATGGTGCCCAGCCCAAGCGCGATGGCGACCGCGATCTTCACCCAGCCGGGGATGAACTTCGTGGCGCTGTCGAGCGAGCCCTTATAGGCGTTGAGCACGGCGACGTCGCCGGAGCTGAGCTCGGCTTCCTTGTCCTTCATCAGGAAGCGCAGCGCTTCAGAGACGAGGTACATGTCGTTGCGGGTGTTGCCGACGAGGTCCGCCGGCACTTTCGCCAGCGAGCCGTAGGTCGTCACCTGCCTGGCGATATCGCGCACGAGCACGGCAAGCGACGGGAACGTGCCGCCGTTGACTTCGCGCGTGGCGACGTAGCTGGTCACCGCAGGCCGCGGATTGCCGAGCACGTTGTAACCTGCAGCCTTGCCCTCGATGATCTTGCTCGCCGCCTCCGAGTTCGTGACGAAATGTTCGATCTCGGTCGCCGGCAGCGCGCGATTGAGCGCATAGGCCGTGGGCACGGTGCCGATCAGGATCAGCATGATGAGGCCCATGCCTTTCTGGCCGTCGTTCGAGCCGTGGAAGAAGCTCACCAGCGTACAGGTCAGGATCAGGATGCCACGGATCCTCCACGGCGGCGGCTGGTCGCCCTTCGGCTCGCCGAACAGAGCGGGCGTGACGCGCAGCAGCACGCTGCGGAGGATGTACAGCAGTATCGCGGCGAGCGCGAAGCCGAACAGCGGCGACAGCAGCAACGCCTTGCCGATATTGGTGGCCTGCGACCAGTCGACACCCGAGGTGCCGCTGCGGCCATGCAGAACTGCGTTCATGATGCCGACGCCCATGATCGAGCCGATCAGCGTGTGCGAGCTCGAGGCCGGCAGGCCGAAATACCAGGTGCCGACGTTCCAGATGATGGCGGAGATCAACAGCGCGAACACCATCGCGAAGCCGGCGCTGGAGCCGACCTGAAGGATCAGCTCGACCGGCAGCAGCGAGACGATGCCGAACGCGACTGCGCCCGAGGACAGTAGCACACCGAACAGGTTGAACATGCCGGACCACACCACAGCGATGTTGGCGGGCAGGGAGCGCGTGTAGATGACGGTCGCGACCGCATTGGCGGTGTCGTGGAAGCCGTTCACGAACTCGAAACCGAGCGCGATCAAAAGCGCGACGAAGAGCATGAGGAAGGGAGCGATGCTCTTGACCTGCGTGCCGGTCGCATCGACGTCGATCCAGATGCTGTAGGCAACGAACAGCAGCGCCGCAGCGATGACCCCCATATAAATGATGCCGGTCAGCGGATGGAATCCGCCTTCAAGGTCTGGCCCCTTACGCAAGGCCGGCTCGATGGAGCCGGGTAAAGCAACGTCACTCATTGGAAATTCTCCTGTCCCAAGGCCCCGATTTTGCGCGCGGCATGTGACAGGCAGTTGAAATGGCGGAACTTATCCACGCTCGGTGGCTGTGTGTGGCCGCCGTCTCAGGCGGCGTGCGCGGACTTCTTCTGCAGGCGGGCAGCGATCGTGAGGTCTTCGACAAAGCGCTGATATTCCAGCACCTTCGCTTTCGGATCGGGTAGCCGCAGCAGATAGGACGGATGCACCGTGACCAGAGCCTTGCGTCCGTCGGCGAGGTCTATGAGCCGGCCGCGGTTCTTGCCGATCGGCGTGATCTTGCCGAACACGCTTTGCGCGGCGGTGGCGCCCATTGCCACGATGAGATCGGGCTGGATTGCCGAAACTTCCCGCTCATACCATTGCCGGCACGCCTTGATCTCCGGCGTCGCCGGCTTCTGGTGCAGGCGGATCTTTCCACGCGGCACGAATTTGAAGTGCTTCACGGCATTGGTGACATAGACTTTCTTGCGATCGACGCCGGCTTCCGCCAGCGCACGGTCGAGCATCTGTCCGGCCGGCCCGACGAAGGGATGGCCGGCGAGGTCTTCCTTGTCGCCGGGCTGCTCGCCGACCAGCATGATGGTGGCGTTCTTCGGTCCTTCTCCGAACACGGTCTGCGTCGCGTCCTTGTAGAGCGGGCAGGCGCGGCAATGCGCGGCCTCTTCTCGCAGCGCGTCGAGATTGTTGGCGGCGGGTTTACGTGTCATCGGAGCCTCCGGCCGCTTCTGGGGCTTGTGCGGATCGGTTGCGGCATTTGCGATCATGGCGCGGGTCATGCGTTCGGCGTCCTCGATCAGAGGCTTAATGATCGAGGCCTCGGGCAGGTTCCTCCAGTATTTCTTCGGCATCTCGGTCTGCATCGCCTTCACCTTCAACCGTGCCGGATTGAAAATGCTGGCGTAGTAGCGCCGCCAGGTTTCTTCCAGCCGGTCTTCGCTTGGCGCCTCGCTCTTGCTCACGCCCGGCGTGAACGACAGCGCGTGGCCGTCCCAATGGGAGCAGAGATCGGGCGTCAGGATCGACCACGGCATATCGGCAAAGCGTTTGGCGAAAAACGGCGCGGCGAGCTCGACGATGTGATGCTCCGGCTCGAACCAGGCGACGTAATGCGCGGCACGCTCACGGCCGATCTCGCGGAAGCGCACGAAAGCGTGCATCTTGTGCTCGTCGCGATGGACCGCTCTTGCCATCGCCGTAGCTAACGCGATGTCGGGATCGGTCGCGACCTCGATGAGATCGTGATTGTCCCGCAACCGCCAGAGCAGGCGATAGAGGATCGCAAAGCGCTGGGGATCGCGATGCAGGATGGCGGCCTGGGCGAGGTCGACGAATTTTGCCGACACATTGAATGTGCCGTCGTTCACCTCGAGGATCGGAGACGGCGCGGACGGTGCGAACAACTCGGCTTCGCCGCCTTGCACGGCCCAGGTGACATCGGTGGGCTTCACACGATGAAGCACGAGCGTGCGGGCGGCTTTGCGCCAGTTTTCGAAATCGGTTTCGGTGTCGAGGGTGATGTATTGCATCAGAAACCAAACCCCAATTGCGTTGCTTTCGGCTTGAACCGTTCGATCAGCCGCGCCTCGTCGAGGCGGTCCGGCGTGGGGCGGTAATCGCTGAGCACGATGAACGGCAGCACCTTGTTGCGGGCCACGTGCAGCCGCGCGAGATCGGAGAGACGGATCGTGGTGGTGCGCCGCGTGGCGATGATGCGCTCGACCGCTTTGGTGCCGAAGCCCGGCACGCGCAACAGCTCCTCGCGGCTGGCGCGGTTGATGTCGAGTGGAAAACGGTCGCGATGGCGCAGCGCCCAGGCGAGCTTGGGATCGATGTCGAGCGACAGCATCGCGCTATCATCGACGATCTCGCCGACGTCAAAACCGTAGAAGCGAATCAGCCAGTCGGCCTGGTAGAGCCGGTGCTCGCGCAGCAAGGGCGGCTGTACCAGAGGCAACGCGCGACTGGCATCGGGGATCGGGCTGAAGGCGGAGTAATAGACGCGCCGCAGCCGGTAGGAGCCGTAGAGATTGGCGCTGGTGTGGAGGATGGTGTGATCGTTCGCGCCATCTGCGCCGACGATCATCTGCGTGCTTTGTCCTGCCGGTGCAAAGCGCTGCGGCTTGGCCTTCGACTTGGTGCTGCGGTTGTCCTCGGCTTCGTCCAGTTTCAGCCGCAGCTGGCCCATGGTGCGGCGGATCGCACGCACGTCCTTCTCGGGCGCGAATTGCTGCAGGCTGGTCTCCTCAGGCATCTCGATATTGATGGAGAGACGATCGGCATATTTGCCGGCCTCCGCGATCAGCGCGTCATCGGCCTCCGGAATGGTCTTGAGATGGATGTAGCCGCGGAAGTGATGCTCTTCGCGCAGCTTTCGGGCGACGCGGACCACCTGCTCCATCGTGTAGTCGGGGCTGCGGATGATGCCGGAGGAGAGAAACAGTCCTTCGATGTAATTGCGCCGGTAGAAATCCAGCGTCAGCTTGACCACCTCGTCGATGGTGAAGCGGGCGCGCGGCACGTTGGAGGAGGCGCGGTTGACGCAATAGAGACAGTCGTAATTGCAGGCGTTGGTGAGCAGCACCTTGAGCAGCGAGATGCAGCGGCCATCCGGCGCGTAGGAATGACAGATGCCCATGCCCGGCGCGGTCGAGCCCATGCCCTTGCCGTCGCTGGAATCCCGCTTCTCGGTGCCGCTGGAAGCACAGGAGGCGTCGTACTTGGCTGCATCCGCCAGGATCTCCAGCTTGCGTTGTACGTCCATTCCGGAATCCCTTTGATTCAGCTCATGAATCTGATCGATTGCAATTCGATTGACTCTTCGTGTGCCGTTAGCTTTATATTAGAACATAACATGAACAAATGAGCCAGCCGCTGGTTCTTCTTTTGAACGCCACGGCATCAATCTTTGAGGAGCGGCGAGCATGCGGAGCGCGATCAGCAAAAGTGGTCGCCGGTTTTGCGTCCGATCGCGCTCCACTTTTTAAGAGGGCGCATGATCTCGTCGCCAAACCGCTCACACTTTGGCGGATCATGCGCCACCGCACGCATGAGCGCGCTTGCGACCTTGCGCAGCCAGATCGAACGGATCGAGACGGCGGAGGTCGTGCATCATCACGATCGCGTCGCGCTCGGCCACGGCGAGGTCGACCGCGCGCTGAAGGGCGGGCTCGCACGCGCGGCGATCCACGAGGTGTTTTGCGAGGGGCGTCAGGGCGCGGCCGCGACGGGCTTTGTCATCGGGCTTGCGGGCCGCGTCACGGTGCGCCGGCCGCTGCTATGGGTGCGGCAGGATTTCTCGGAACTTGAAACCGGCGCGCTGTCGATGAGCGGGCTCGCCGAGCTCGGCCTCGATCCGCGCCGCGTGGTGATGGTGCGCGCGGCTGACGTGGAGAGCGCGCTGCGCACCTCTGCCGATGCGCTCGCCTGCGATGCGCTCGGCGCCGTCGTGCTCGAACTCTGGGGCGAGACCAGGCAGTTCGATCTCGTCGCAAGCCGCAAGCTGACGCTGGCCGCGCAATCCTCCGGCGTCACCGGCCTCTTGCTGCGAATGGCGGCACAGCCGCTGCCCTCGACTGCGGAAACGCGATGGATGCTGCGCGCGGCGCATTCGCCGCCGGGATCAGTATGGAGTGTCTGGGGCGCGCCGCGCTTCGATGTCGAGCTGTTGCGCAATCGTCATGGCCCGTGTGGCCGGTGGATCATGGAATGGAAGTGTGATGAGTGCCAGTTCAGTGAACCGTCGGCGTATTCTCAGCCTGTGGCTGCCGCGCCTGCCCATCGACCGGATTCAGCGTTTCTTCAGCAGCGGGCTGGGTAATAATCCTGAGCCCAGCATCGTCGTCATCAAGGACAACAATGCGCTGGTGATCCATGCGCTGGACGAGGCCGCCGAGCGGCTCGGTCTGCACATCGGCCAGCCGCTGGCGAATGCCCGCGCGATGTGTCCGGACCTGAAAGTGTTCGACGCCGATGTCGTGGCCGATGCGAAGACGCTGAGCGACATCGCCGACTGGTGCGACCGCTTCACGCCGCTGGTGGCGCTCGATCCGCCGCACGGGCTGTTCCTCGACATCACCGGCTGCGCGCATCTGTTCGGTGGCGAGGCTGCATTGTTGCAGACGCTGGTTCGTGCGCTGGCGCGCCAGGGCTTTGCCGTCGGCGCCGCGATCGCCAGCACCTCGGTCTGCGCGCGCACGCTGACGCGGCAGACGCCTGGCGTTATTGTTGCCGATGGCGCGGAGGCGGCGGCGATCGACCGGTTTCCGGTGTCCGCGCTCGGTGCGGACGAGACCATCACCACCGGCTTGCGCCGGGCCGGGCTGAAGACGATCGGCGATGTCGCCTCGCGCACCCCGAGCGAAATCACGGCGCGGTTCGGCGCGCGGTTCTCCACGCTGCTCGCGCATGCGTTGGGGCAGGGCGATGCGCCGATCAGCCCGCGAAAACCGCTGCCCGACTACATCGTGGAAAAACGCTTTGCCGAGCCGATCGCGACCGACGCCATGATCGCGATGACACTGTCGCGGCTGGCCGACACATTGATCGCCTCCATGGAGAAGCAGGGCAAGGGCGCGCGACGCCTGGAGGCTGTATTCTTCCGCACCGACGGTGTGGTGCGCGCGATCACGGTCGAGACCGGACGTCCCGTGACGCGAAGTGCTGTCATCGACCGGCTGTTCCGCGAGCGGCTCGATGCGCTTGCCGATCCCCTCGATCCCGGCTTCGGCTTCGACATGGTGCGGCTGTCGGCGAGCCGCACCGAGATCGTAGTGCAGGCGCAGCGCGATCTCGACGCTCATGTCCATGACAATGACGAGCTCGCCGCGCTGATCGACCGCATCGCCGCGCGTATCGGCGGAAAACGCGTCGTCGTGCATCTGCCTGAGGATACCCATATCCCCGAGCAGGCGGTGCTGGCCGCGCCCGCGCAGCATCATCTCGCCGCCGCCATGCAGGCCGAATGGCCGGCGCGCGTCGAGAGCGAGCCGCCGCTGCGTCCCCTGCGGCTGTTCGACAAGCCGGAGCCGGTCACAGTGCCGTTCGCGACCGTGCCTGATGGCCCGCCGCATCAATTCACCTGGCGGCGCGCAAAACATGCGGTCGTGCGGGTGGAAGGACCCGAGCGCATCGCCATGGAATGGTGGCGGCAGGACGGCAAGCAGCTGACGCGGGATTATTTCCGCATCGAGGATGCCGAGGGTCTGCGCTTCTGGATCTTTCGCGATGGTCTTTACGAGGGGGAGGTGTTCGATGCCGACGGCAAGCCCGCTTCTCCCGGCTGGTATGTGCACGGTCTCTTCGCATGAAGACATCAGCTTATGCCGAGATCGGCATCACCACAAACTTCTCCTTCCTGCGCGGCGGCTCGGATCCGCGCGCCTATGTGCATCAGGCCAGCAAGCTCGGCATTCCCGTGATCGGCATTGCCGATCACAACACGCTGGCCGGCGTGGTACGTGCTTACAAGGAGCTCGACAATGACACGGTGCTGCACAAGCCAAAGCTCCTGATCGGCGCGCGCATCGTCTTCATCGACGGCACGCCCGACATCCTTGTCTATCCGCGCGACCGCGCCGCCTATGGCCGGCTGTGCCAGCTCCTCACCCGAGGCAAGCGCGGCGACGACATCACGCGGATCGAGAAGGGCGAATGCCGTCTCAGCTTCGTCGATCTTCTGGAATTTTCTGAAGGTCAGCTCCTGATCTTGACGCTGCCGCATCGGTTTGATGATGCGAAAGCGCTGGATGTGATTTCAAAGCTCCAAGCCAGCCGCGCCGAAGGCGTGTGGCTGGCCGCGAGCCTGGTCTATCGCGGCGATGACCGTCGTCGTCTGGCGCGGCTCGACGATCTCGCAGCCAAAGCAAGGGTGCCGCTGCTCGCGACCAACGAGGTGCTCTATCACGATCCCGGCCGCCGGCCGCTTCAGGACGTGCTGACCTGCATCCGGGAAAAGACCACGATCGAGGCGGTCGGACGCAAGCTGGAAGCCAACGCCGAGCGCTTTTTGAAGACGCCGCGCGAGATGGCGCGGCTGTTTCGCGATTTCCCCGAGGCGATCGCGGAGACCATGCGCTTTGCCGACAAGATCGACTTCTCGCTCGACCAGCTCAAATATCAATATCCGGACGAGCCGGTGCCGCCGGGCAAGACCGCGCAGGGACATCTGGAGGATCTGACCTGGGCGGGCGTCGATAAATACTTTGGCGGGATCGACAACATCGACGCAAAGCTGCGCGCGACCCTGAAGAAGGAGCTCGCGTTGATCGCCGAGCTGAAATACGCGCATTACTTCCTCACCGTGCATGACATCGTGCACTACGCGCGCAGCCAGAACATCCTGTGCCAGGGGCGGGGCTCGGCGGCGAATTCGGCGGTGTGCTACGTGCTCGGCATCACCTCGGTCGATCCGACCAAGATCGATCTGCTGTTCGAGCGCTTCATCTCCAAGGAGCGGCTGGAGCCGCCGGATATTGACGTCGATTTCGAGCATTCGCGGCGCGAGGAGGTGATGCAATATGTCTATCGCCGCTACGGCCGCCACCGCGCCGCGATTATCGCCACCGTCATCCATTATCGTCCACGCAGCGCCATCCGCGACGTCGGCAAGGCGCTGGGGCTGACCGAGGACGTCACGGCCGCGCTCGCCGACACCGTCTGGGGCAGCTGGGGCAAGGGCCTCAACGATATGCAGGTCAGGCAGGCCGGGCTCGATCCGCAAAATTCCATGGTCAACCTCGCGGTCGAACTTGCGACCGAGCTGATCGAATTCCCGCGTCATCTCTCCCAGCATGTCGGCGGCTATGTACTCACGCAAGACCGGCTCGACACCTATGTGCCGATCGGCAACGCCGCGATGGACGACCGCACTTTCATCGAATGGGACAAGGACGACGTCGACGCGCTCAACATGATGAAGGTCGACGTGCTCGCGCTGGGCATGCTGACGTGTATCCGCAAGTGTTTTGATCTTATAGCCGATCACAAGGGGCAGCGTTACAAGCTTGCGGATATCAAAGGAGAGGATGACGACGAAGTCTATCAAATGCTGCAGCGGGGAGAGTCGCTCGGCGTGTTCCAGGTTGAGAGCCGCGCGCAGATGAACATGCTGCCACGGCTGAAGCCTCGAACGTTCTACGATCTCGTCATCGAGGTCGCGATCGTGCGTCCGGGTCCGATCCAGGGCGACATGGTGCATCCGTATCTGCGCCGACGAAAAATGAACCCGGAGGATATTGAGTATCCTTATCCAAAGGGGGCAACAAAAATGAACTTCGTGAGGTCCTGCACAAGACACTCGGCGTGCCCCTGTTCCAGGAGCAAGCGATGCGGATCGCGATTGTAGCTGCAGAGTTTACTTCGGAAGAGGCCAACGGATTGCGACGTGCCATGGCAACGTTCCGCAACGTTGGGACCATCGGTAACTTCGAAGAAAAAATGATCGGCAACATGATCCGCCGGGGCTACGATCCTCAATTCGCCAGAAATTGCTTTGATCAGATCAAGGGCTTCGGCTCCTACGGTTTTCCGGAGAGCCATGCCGCGAGCTTCGCGCAACTCGTCTATATCTCGTCATGGCTGAAATACCATCACCCTGATGCGTTCTGCTGCGGACTTCTGAACTCGCAGCCGATGGGCTTTTATGCGCCGGCGCAGATCGTCGGCGACGCGATCAAGAATGGAGTCGAGGTTCGTCCGGTCGATGTTTCCCATAGCTTCGCTCAGAGCACGTTAGAAGAGCGGGATGGGGATCATTGTGCCGTTCGTCTGGGCTTCCGCCAGATCGACGGCTTTCGCTGGCTCGATCCCGATGAGGAGTTCCTAAAATCGGAGCAGGCGAAGCGGCAAGGCAAGGTCTATGTCGCTCAGGAAGACTGGGCCGACCGCATCATCAAGGCTCGCGACCGCCAGCGGTTCACCTCGCTCGAAGACTTTGCCCGCGACACCGGCCTGCCCAAGCGCGCGCTGATCCTGCTGGCGGATGCTGATGCATTCCGCTCGCTCGGGCTCGACCGCCGCGAGGCGCTATGGCAGGTGCGGCGGTTGCCCGACGACGTGGCGCTGCCGCTGTTCGAAGCGGCCACCGCGCGCGAGCAGCCGGACGAGCAGGCCAAGCCGTTGCCGGTGATGCCGCGTCCCGAACAGGTCGTCGCCGACTACCAGACCATCCGGCTGTCACTCAAGGGCCATCCGATGGAATTCTTGCGCGAGACGTTTTCGCGCGAGCGGATCGTCGCCTGCAAGGAGATCAGCCATGAGAACGACCGGCGTCGCGTCCGCTGCGCCGGCGTGGTGCTGGTGCGGCAGCGGCCCGGCAGCGCCAGTGGCGTCGTGTTCATGACGCTGGAGGACGAAACCGGCATCGCCAATGTCGTGGTATGGCCCAAGATCATGGAGCAGTACCGGAAAGAGGTGATGGGCGCGCGCCTCGTCCTGGTCGAGGGCTATATCCAGAGCAGCCCCGAGAAGGTGACGCACCTGATCGCGCAGCGCATGATCGACCGCTCGCACGATCTGGTCGGCCTCGCCAACGATGCCCTGAGCCGCAAGCCTCCGGCGCCCCCAGGCGCGACCGTGATCGAGCCGCTCAATGACGACCGCCGCGACCACGCGGACATGCCGGCGCAAAAAATCCGCCACCCCCGCAACGTCCGCATCCTGCCGCCGTCGCGGGATTTCCATTGAGGAGTGGCGCGGTGCCGCCACACCCGTCATTGCGAGCGTAGCGAAGCAATCCAGGCTGTCCTCGCGGCAAGATTCCTGGATTGCTTCGCTACCCTCGCAATGACGAGGATAGAGAATCTCCTAAAAGTTCACCCGGTTCGAGATCGCGCCGTCTACAACGAGATTCGAGCCTGTGGTGAACGACGATGCCGGGCTTGCCAGAAAGACTGCGGCGTTTGCGATCTCCTGCGGTGCGGCCATGCGTCCCGTCGGATTGCGCTTCATGGCCTCATTGTAACGCTCGGGCATGTTCTGCTCGATCATGTTCCAGACGCCGCCCTTGAAATAGACGGTGCCGGGCGAGACCACGTTGACGCGGATCTTCTTCTTTGCGTATTGCCGCGCCAATCCCTTGGCCATGTGGATCAGCGCCGCCTTGATCGGGCCGTAGGAGCTGGCGAGATCGGCCTGCGCTGCCGAGATCGAGGAGATGATGACGAAGGCGGCATCGCCGCTCGAAGCGCCGCTCGTCTCGAGGAATGGCCGCGCGGCGTCGAACGCATGCACGGCGCCGAGCACGTCGAGCCGGAAATTCTGTTCCCACGATGCGGGATCGTGACCTTGCGCCATGGCGCCGGCATTGGCGAACAGGAGGTCGATGCCGCCGAGCTCCTTTGCCGCGCCCTCGACCCACGCCTTCAGCGCCGCGCCGTCGGTGACGTCGACCGTGCCGCCGGCGGCGCGGATGCCGCTCGCCTTCAGCTCAGCAACGGTGGCCGCGACCTGCTCCGCATTGCGCGCGCAGACCGCGACATTGCTGCCTTCACCGGCCAGCGTCGCCGCAATCGCCCGCCCGATACCGCGCGTGCCGCCGAGCACGATGGCGTTTTTTCCTTTGAGACCGAGATCCATTGTTTGGTTTTCCTTCTTGTTGATCGCAGGGAGTGTAGCTGTTTCAGGAGATCCGCAGAAGTCTCCACGTCGTCATTGCGAGGAGCTCTTGCGGACGAAGCAATCCAGTCTGTCGCCGCGGAATGATTCTGGATTGTTTCGCTGCACTCGCAATGACGACGTGGAGAGAGACGGGCTGCCCTCACTCCGGCGCCGCCCCCACCGGCGGTCCGCCGGGCGGGCGGTGCAGGTAGGTCAGCGAGACATAGGCGCCGGCCCAGGAGCCGATCGCCGCGAAAGCGACATAGAAAGCGTTCTCGGTATAGCTGATCACGGCGTAGGACGAGAGCAGGTACCAGACCGCGCTCCAGTTCGCCGCCGGGACGCGCTTGCGCGCGATCACGGCCGAGGTGAACATCACATAGACTGCGTCCGTGGCCGCCGTTGCGATGAACACGGCACCGGCGGTGAGGGGATCGATGGCGGCCATTGCGTTCCTTTGTGCTAATGGAAGCTCGCAAAGCTAAGGAGAGAAACGGTCATGCAAAGCCCTGCCGACATTCTCAGCGAGATCTGGGCGTCCGCCGGCGGCGATAAGGCTGCGCTCGCGCGTGTACGGCTGACCGGCGAAGAGCCGCAGATCCCATCCTCGTTTCGCGTCGCAGTTGCCGGACAAACGACGATTGCCGCTGCCGGCCTCGCCGCTGCTGAAATCTGGCGGCTGCGCAGCGGCGAGGCGCAGGATCTCGCCGTCAATATGCGTCACGCCGTCGTCGAATGCCGTTCCGAGCGTTATCTGCGCCTCGACGACAAGCTGCCGCCACCGGCTTGGACGCCATCGCCGGCGTCTACAAGACCGGCGACAATCGCTTCGTCCGCTGCCATACCAATTTTAGGCATCACCGCGACGCCGTCTGCAAGGTGCTTGGCTGTGTGCCCGAGCGCGAGAAGGTGCAGGCCGCGCTGATGCAGTGGAAGGCCGAGGACTTTGAAACTGCGGCTTACGCTGCAGGCGGCGTCGTTGCGTTGATGCGCTCCTACGACGAATGGTCGGCGCTGCCGCAGGCGCGCGCACTCGCGCAATTGCCGCTGATCTCGATCGAGAAAATCGGCGACGCTCCTCCCAAATCGTGGCCTGAAGGCGATCGCCCGCTCTCCGGTCTTCGCGTGCTCGATCTCTCCCGCGTCATCGCCGGTCCCGTCGCCGGCCGCACGCTCGCCGCGCACGGCGCCGATGTCTTGCTGGTCTCGGGACCGGAGCTGCCCGCTATTCCCTGGCTCACCATCGACACCGGCCGCGGCAAGCTCACCACCTTCATTGAGCTGAAGAGCGAGGAGGGCAGGGCGCAGATACGCGCGCTGCTGAAGGACGCCGACATTGTCTCGCAAGGCTATCGTCCGCACGCGCTCTCTGCGCTCGGCTTCTCGCCGGAGCAGGCTGCGGAGATCAATCCCGGCATCGTCTACGTCACGCTATCGGCTTACGGCCATGCCGGCCCATGGGCCGAGCGGCGCGGCTTCGATTCGCTGGTGCAGACCACGACCGGCTTCAACGACGCGGAAGGCAAGGCCGCCGGCATCGACGGTCCCAAGGAATTGCCGGCACAGATGCTCGACCACGCCACCGGCTATCTGATGGCGTTCGGCGCGATGATGGCGAGGGCGCGCCAGGCCCGTGAAGGCGGCAGCTGGCACGTGCGCGTGTCGCTGGCGCAGACCGGACGCTGGCTTTGGAATCTCGGCCGTCTCGAAGGTGGTCTCAACACCCCGGATCTTACGGGTGAGGCTGTACATGCAGCGTTCATGGAGACAGTGTCATCTGGCTTCGGCACGTTGACGGCGGTGCGCCATTCGGCGGTGCTGTCGCGGACGCCGGCGCAATGGAGCCGTCCGGCCATGCCGCTCGGCAGCCATCCGCCGCAATGGCCGGCGCGAAACTGACGTGAAGCTGACGTGTCGCAAAATTTTAACGCAAACCGAAGGACGCACAGCGTTTTTTAGGTTGTTTGAAATCTCAATTCGGCACTATTAGCGCGACCGATGAGGCAGTCGTTTGCCGAGATCGTCGCAGACTTGACCGGGCCCCATGGTAGTTGAAAATACCAAGCGATTGCAGGTGCTTACAAAACGACGGGTGATCTCATCCGTAGTTTTACTGGCGCTTGCCGGGGCCGCGGCCTACGGCTTTTTCCATACGGGCGGCAAGGACAAGAGCCATTCCGAAGTCTCCAGCCAATCGCGCCGGAATGCGCAGAATTTCACGCCGACACCGTCGGAGTGGGCGACGCTGACGATCGAGCCGGTCAATGCCAAAAGCTTCCGCGCCGAGTATATCACCGAAGGCAAAGTCGCGGTCGACGAAGACCGTTCGACGCCGGTGTTCTCGCCCTATGCGGGCCGCGTGACCAAACTGCTCGCCAAGCCCGGTGAGAGCGTGACCCAAGGCCAACCGCTGTTCACAATCGAGGCCGCCGACACCGTGCAGGCCCAGAACGACTTCATCGCGGCGATGACGTCGCAGAACAAGGCGAAGTCGGCACTCGAGCTTGCCGAGATCCAGTACCGACGCGCCAAGGATCTCTACGAAGGCCGCGCCATTCCGCTCAAGGACTATCAACAGGCGGAAGCGACCCAGGTCCAGGCGCAGAACGATATGCGTTCGGCGGTGACGGCGCTGGAGGCCGCGAACAACAAGCTGCGGATACTCGGTTTCACCGACGAGACGATCAAGGCGTTCCAGAGCAAGAGCACCATCAATCCGGAAATCACGATCTATGCGCCGATTTCCGGCACGGTCGTGCAGCGCAAGATCGGTCCCGGGCAATATGTCAATTCCGGCGCCAGCGATCCGGTGTTCGTGATCGGGGATCTCTCGACGGTCTGGCTCACCGCCTTCGTGCGCGAGAGCGACGCTGCCCAAGTCTGCGTCGGGCAGGACATCAGCGTCAACGTGATGGCGCTGCCGGGGCGTCCGCTGACCGCCAAGATCAACTACGTCGCCGCCGCGATCGATCCCAACACCCGCCGCCTGCTGGTTCGCGCCACCATCGACAACAAGGATGGCCTGCTCAAGCCGGAAATGTTCGCCAACGTCACGATCTATTCGGCCGGCGACCGCGCGGCGCCTGCGGTGCCGAAGCAGGCGCTGATCTACGAAGGCGACCAGGTCCGCATCTGGGTCGCGCGCGAGGACAAGTCGGTCGAACTCCGTCAGATCAAGACCGGCCTCATCAACGGCAACCTCGTCGAGGTCACCAGCAACCTGAAGCCCGGCGAAAAGATCGTCGTCAAAGGCAGCCTGTTCATCGACCGCGCGGCGTCCGGTAGCTGATCGACGAGCCCCAAGAAACTGCGAAAAACCTGAATGGACCGTCTCGTCGCCCTAGCCGTCAATCGGCGCTTCCTGATGGTCGGCATGTTCGTCGCCGTGCTCATCGGCGGCCTGATTGCGTTCAATCAGCTCAACATCGAGGCCTATCCCGATCCGACCCCGCCGATGGTCGACATCGTCACGCAGAGCCCGGGCCTCTCGGCGGAAGAGATCGAGCGCTACATCACGATCCCGATCGAGACCCAGGTCGCCGGCCTGAAGAACCTCACGACCATCCGCACCATCTCGCTCTACGGCCTCTCCGACATCAAGCTGCAGTTCTCCTTCGCCTACACCTATGACGAGGCATTGCAGCAGGTCCTGAACCGTCTGGCGCAGCTCGCACCGTTGCCGGGCAACGTACAGCCGCAGATCTCGCCGCTGAGCCCGATCGGCGAAATCTTCCGCTATCGGCTGGTCGGACCGCCGAACTACAGCGTGCTCGACCTCAAGACCATCCAGGACTGGATCCTCCAGCGCCGCTTCCGCGCCGTGCCCGGTGTGATCGACGTCACCGGGTGGGGTGGCAAGAGCAAGACCTATGAGCTCCAGGTCGACAACAACAAGCTCGTCGCCAACGGCCTGACGCTGCCGCAGCTGCTCCAGGCGGTCAGCAATTCCAACGTCAATGTCGGCGGCAACACCGTCAATATTGGACAGCAATCGGCCGTGGTCCGCGGCGTCGGCCTGATCCGCTCCATCGACGACCTCGCCAACACCATGATCGCCCAGACCAACGGCAATCCGGTGCTGGTGAAGGACGTCGCCACCGTCACCGTCGGCCAGAAGCCGCGACTCGGCATCGCCGGTATCGACGATTCCGACGACATCGTGCAGGGCATCGTCCTGATGCGCCGCGGCGAGCAGAGCTCGCCAACCATCAAGCGGGTCCACCAGCTCGTTCAAACCATCAACGAGTCCAGCATCTTGCCGCCCGGCGTCCGTATCGAGCGCATCTATGACCGCGGCGACCTGATCGAGCTCACCACTCATACTGTGCTGCACAACATGGTGGTCGGCATCCTCCTGATCGTGCTGTTGCAGTGGATGTTTCTCGGCGATCTGCGAAGTGCGCTGATCGTCGGCGCCACGATTCCGTTCGCGTTGTTCTTCGCAGTGATCATCCTGGTGCTGCGCGGGGAATCGGCCAACCTGCTGTCGGTCGGCGCCATCGATTTCGGCCTGATCGTGGATGCCACCGTCATCATGGTGGAGGCGATCTTCCGCCGCCTGACACAGACCACTCCGCCGACGGAATCCGATCAGATGTCGCCCGACACGCTGTTCGGCATGAAGAGCCACGCCATCCTCAGCGCCGCGGCCGACGTCTCGCGCTCGATCTTCTTTGCCGCGGCGATCATCATCGCGGCCTTCCTGCCGCTGTTCACGCTCTCCGGTGTCGAGGGTAACATTTTCGGGCCGATGGCGCGCACCTATGCCTACGCGCTCGCCGGCGGCCTGCTGGCGACCTTCACCGTCACGCCTGCGCTGTCCGCGATCATCCTGCCCGCGCATGTCGAGGAGACCGAGACCAGGGTGATGCAGATCCTGCACCGGATTTACATGCCTGTGCTGAACTGGGCCGTCGCCAATCGCAACATCATGCTCGGCGCTGCGGTTGGGCTCGTGCTGATGACCGTGGCGCTCGGCCGGCTGTTGGGCCTCGAATTCCTGCCCAAGCTCGAAGAGGGCAATCTCTGGATCCGCGCCACGCTGCCGCCGACCATCTCGCTGCAGGAAGGCAACTCCTACGTCAATGAGATGCGCAAGCTGATCCGCGCCCGGCCCGAGGTCGAATCCGTGGTCTCGCAGCACGGCCGTCCCGACGACGGCACTGACGCCGCCGGTTTCTTCAATGCCGAGTTCTTCGCGCCGCTGAAGCCTGTAGATCAGTGGCCCGGCACGCATGACAAGGAGGAGCTGACCGCGGAATTGCTCAAGCAGCTCGACGATCGCTTCCCCGGCGTCGAGTTCAACTTCTCGCAATATCTCCAGGACAACGTCTCGGAAGCCGTTTCCGGCGTGAAGGGCGAGAACTCGATCAAGCTGTTCGGCAGCGATCTCCAGGCGCTGACCGACACCGCCAACAAGATCAAGTCGGTGCTGGCCACCGTGCAGGGCATCACCGACCTCGCGGTATTCACCTCGCTCGGGCAGCCGACCGTGCAGATCGACATCGACCGTGCCAAGGCCGCGCGCTACGGGCTCGCTCCCGGCGACATCAACGCCACCATCAAGGTCGCAATCGGCGGCGACACCGCGGGCGATATCTACGAGCCGGGTTCCGACCGCCACTTCCCGATCATCGTTCGCCTTGCGCCGGAGTACCGCCGCAGCGCCGAAGCGATCCAGAACATACGGATCGGCGCGCCCGGGCCGAACGGCTCGGTCACGCAGATTCCCCTGAGCGAGGTCGCCAACATCAGCCTCGTCTCCGGCGCCGCCTACATCTATCGCGAGCAGCAGGAACGTTATCTGCCGATCAAGTTCTCGGTCCGCGAGCGCGATCTCGGCAGTGCCATCCGCGAGGCGCAGCAGAAGATCGCCGACCAGGTGCAGCTGCCGCCCGGCTCGCACATGGAATGGGTCGGCGAGTTCGGCAATCTCCAGGACGCGATCCGGCGGCTCTCGATCGTGGTTCCGATCTCGCTGGCGCTGATCGCCATCCTGCTCTGGTTCAATTTCGGCTCGATGACCGACACCCTGCTCGCCATGAGCGTGATCCCGATGGCGATCTTCGGCGGCGTGCTCGGCCTGCTGATCACCGGCACCGCCTTCAGCGTCTCGGCGGCGATCGGCTTCATCGCCCTGTTCGGCATCGCGGTGATGGACGGCATCATCATCCTGTCGCAGTTCAACCAGCTGATCGACGAAGGCATGGACCGTGTCAGCGCGGTGATCCGCACCGGCGAATTGCAGCTCCGGCCCGTGTTGATGACCTGCGTGGTCGCCGGCGTCGGCCTGCTGCCAGCCGCGCTGTCGGCGGGCATCGGCTCGCAGGTGCAGAAGCCGCTCGCGGTCGTCGTCGTCACCGGCATGATGCTGGCGCCGATCGTGATCCTGGTGACGCTGCCGGTGCTGATCTCCTTCTTCTCGCGCCGCGCGCGCTGAGGCGCGAGCTAACCCAAAGCGCGCTGCGCGATCCGGAGCAGTATCGAGGTCCCGAGCCCGAGCAGCATCAGGCTGGCAAAGCGGCTGCTCAGGGCAGTATTCGGACCACGCATGCAGCGCTGCGATGTGTCGTGCGCTCGCGACTCAGAAGCCGTAAAGTCGCGCCGGATTGTCGACCAGGATCTTCTTGCGCACGTCGGCATCCGGCGCCCACAGCGGAAGCTGGTTGAGCAGGCGGCCGTCGTCGATCTGGTGGAACGGTGCGGGGTCGGTGGTCTTGCGGCCCTCGACTTGGGCCGAATCCGGGTGTGGCCAGTCGGTGCCCCAGACGATGCGGTCCGGGTTTGCGGCGATCAGTGCGCGCGCATAGGGCACCATGTCCTGATAGTCGGGCGCGAGCTTCGACGAGCGATAGGCGCCTGAAATCTTCACATAGGCCTTGCCCGATTTGACGAGTGCGACGAGGTCCGCAAATCCGGGCTGCTCCAGTCCGAGCGAAGCCTCAAGGCCGCCAAAGTGGTCGAACACCGCTGGCACCGGTGAGGCCAGCACGAGATCCCTGATCGCCGAGATCATGGCCAGCGTGGTGTAGAGCTGCACATGCCAGCCGCGCGCTTTCATGCGCTCGACGGCGGCGGTGAAGCGGGCGCGGCCGACATCGGGATTGTTGACCCCGTCGGTTGCAAGATTGATGCGGATGCCGCGAAAGCCGTCGGCTTGCATCGTGTCGAGCTGAGCTTCCGTGGTCTTGTCGTCGATCACCGCCACTCCGCGTGCGGTCGCGCCGCGCGCCTTGATTCCGAACAGGCTGGAGGAATTGTCGGTGCCGTAGACGCTCGGCGTGACGATCACGACGCGCTCGATATGCAGCGCCTTGTGCAGCGCCGCCATTTCCTCCGGGCTCGCCGGTCCAGGCGTATAGACACGCCCCGTGAAGAACGGAAATGTTTCGACATCGCCATGGATATGGGTGTGACAGTCGCAGCCATGCGCCGGCGCGTCGAAGTTGATCGGTGTCGCGGGTTGCGCTGCGCGCGCGTAGATTTTCTCGGTCATGACTGCTCCGGCGACGGGAAGGCGCCGAACGATATCATATCAGCCGGGCAGTCGAGCCACTTCGGCGCATAGCTGCTCGACGAGCTCCGCAACTGGCCGCGCACCGTCGACGCGGGCGAGCGGGCAGGGCAGACAAGCGAGCCAGGCCTCATCCTTTGCGAGACTGCGGCCGTCGCGATCGCCGGCTTCGTAGTGCGAGGCCCAATCGACGAACGACTCCGTTTCCTCGTAACGCCAGCCGCCCTGCGCGACGGCATCAGCACCGAAAATGCGCAGCCTCGCGGGCACGCAGGCGCTGCATACGAAGCTCGCGCGACGTGGTCACGAAGACAACGAGATCGAACAGCGGGACGAGCTCATCGCCCCAGCCGGTGATGGTTCCGCTCAGCACCCAATCGAGACGCGGCAGGAACATCTCGCGCATCAGGCGCAGCCGCTCGGCGGCAGGGCGCGTCGTCTGGTAGGGCGGCGCCGTCGGCAGCCAGAAATAATCGTCGCTGTCGTGATGCGGCAGCGCCAACCGGCCCGCAAGCGCGCGGCCGAGCGTCGTCACGCCGGAGCCCGAAGCTCCCATCAGATGGATGCGGCGGCTCTTCATCGGTGTCGGCCGAACGATTCGAAGTTACTGCCCCGACGGCGTGCGCAGCCCGTGCCAGGCGTCGCGGACCTGATGATAGTGCACCTCGGGCAGATAGTCGGGTGTGTTCAGGCTCAACGTCTTGACGTCGAGATGGCCGACGGCGCTGAGCAGGGTGTAGGAGGCGATGACGCGGTCGCGCTGCGCGCCGATCAGGCGGGCCTTGGCCTGGATCAGATCGGCCTGCGAGTTCAGCACATCGACCGTGGTGCGCTGTCCGCCGGCGGCCTCGCGCTGCACGCCCTGGAGTGCAACGGTTGCGGCTTTCACCTCGGATTCCGAGGCCGAGACCGCGATCTTGGCGCCTTCATTGGCGACCCAGGCGCTGACCGCAGCCGTGCGCGCCTGGTTACGCACCTGGTCGAGTACCAGCCGGCTCTGCGCGGTGACTTCCTTGGCCTGCCTAGTCTGCGCGGCGGCTTGGCCGCCGTCATAGATCGGCACGGTGACATTGGCGACGATCGAGGCTTGGTCCTCGGCCAAAGTTCCGAGCGTCGGGTCGTTGTTGCGGCTTTTGCTGGCGCTGCCCTGGACGCTGGCGCTTGGCAGCAGCGCGCCTTCGGCGACGCGGATATTGGTCGAGGCGACATCGACGTCGAAGCTTGCGGCCATCACCGCCGGATGCTCGCGGATCGACATCGCGATCAGATCTTCGCGGCTCTTCGGCAGATAGCGATCGACCACCTCGGCGGGGCGAAGCGCCGAAGGCGCATTGCCGATCACCTGGGAATAGGTTGCCTGGCTCACCGCGAGTGCGACCTCGGCGGCATTGAGATCGGCAAGGCCGCGGTTGAGGCGCGCCTCGGCCTGGGCGCTGTCGGTCGGGGTGACGTCGCCGGCATTGAGGCGGCGCTGGGTGATGGAGAGCGTCTCGCGCAGGAAGGCGACGTTGGAGCGTTGCGCCTCGACCAGCGACTGGTTCGCCAGCACGTTGGTGTAGGCGGTGACGGCGTCGAGCAGCACGCCCTGGCCGACATTGCGCAGCGCCTCGCGGCCGGACTGCACCTGGAGCTCGGCGGCGCGCACGTTGTTGGCGGTGCGGAAGCCATTGAAGAGGGTCTGCGTCACAGTGACGCCAATGATCCACGGCTTCAGATTGGCGGTCTGGATGGTGTTGTCGGGCAGAAGATTGCGCACAGATTGCAGGCCGGCGCTGAGGCTTGCCACGATCTGCGGCCGGTAGCCCGCGAGCGCCTGCGGCACGTTTTCGTCGGTGGCGCGCTGCCTTGCACGTTCGGCGTTGAGTTGCGGATTGGTCTGGTAGGCCTTGACCAGCGCCTCCGGCAGGGCCTCCGCGGAGGCCGCAGCGGGTAGCACGCAACAGAGCGCCAGTGTGGTCCATGCCGCCAGGACAGGACCCACGCCCGATCGACGCCGCGTCAACACGCGACCAGCTCTGGCGGTACGCCCAATCATGTAATCCCGCAAATCCCGCTGTCCGCCCCCGCCGACGGCGGCTCTCTTAACTGTTTACCCAGCGCCGGTCCCGCAGGCAAACTGCCGCGGAGGAAACCCCCATGAAATCCGTGCTTGTTGCAGGTGCGTCACACAGCGATTCCGCCTCGAATGCGCTATAGGGACCTGTGGCGCCTTCCAATTCCGTCGGGCGCCTTTGCAATGCGGTCCGGACCCACGGATGATGCCGAAATTCTTCTCCGATCCCGATGCGCTTGCGGAGGAGATCATTCGCGACGTCGGAACCGATCTGATGGTCGGTCTGCCACTCGGCCTCGGCAAGGCCAATCACGTCGTCAACGCCCTCTACGCGCGGGCCTGCGCCGATCCTTACATCAAGCTGACATTGCTGTCCGCGCTGACACTGGAAAAGCCGCGACCGAAGGGTCTGATCGAGCATCGGTTCATCACGCCCGTGATCGACCGCCTGTTCGGATTGTATCCCGATCTGGCCTATGCCGATGCGCTGCGCGAAAATCGGTTGCCGCCCAACATCAAAGTCGTCGAATTCTTCTTTCTTGCCGGACGCTGGCTGCATGTGCCGGCGGCGCAGCAGAATTACATCTCGGCCAACTACACCCACGCCGCAAGCTACCTGCTGGCGCGCGGGATGAACGTCGTGACACAACTGGTCGCCAAGCGGGTCGTCGATGGCGTGCCGCGCTACAGCCTGTCCTGCAACACCGATACGACATTGGATGTGCTGCGTGAGCGCCGCGCCGGACGTGGGTCGTTCAAGCTGATCGCGCAGGTGAATTCCGAGCTGCCGTTCATGCCGGGCCCTGGCGATCTTTCAGCCGACGAGTTCAGCGCCGTGCTGGAGAGCACTGCGACCGATTTTCCCTTGTTGCCCCGCCGTCGGAGCCGATCTCCAACACCAAATACGCGATCGGCCTGAACGCGGCATCCCTCGTGCGCGACGGCGGGACGCTTCAGATCGGCATCGGACAGATCGGCGATGCGCTCGCGCAGGGCCTGATCCTGCGCCATCGCAATAGCGCAGCGTTTCAGGATGTCGTCACGCGGCTGTCTCCGGCGCGACCAGCCGTTGCGCAGGATGCCGGCGCCTTCGATGCCGGCCTCTACGGTGTCAGCGAGATGGTGACCGAGGCGTTCATCGGCCTGATCGACGCCGGTATTCTCATGCGCGCCGTCGATGGCGTGGTGCTGCACGGCGCTTTCTTTCTCGGTCCGAAATCCTTCTATCGCGCGTTGCGCGAAATGCCGCCGGACCAGATCGCGCGTATCCGGATGATGCCGGTGTCGTTCACGAACGAGCTCTATGGCGAGGAGGATCGGAAGCGCAGCGATCGCGTCGATGCACGCTTCATCAACAACACGATGATGGCGACGCTGCTCGGCGCCGCCGTCTCAGACGGGCTCGAGAACGGCCAGGTGGTGAGCGGTGTCGGCGGCCAATACAATTTCGTGGCGCAGGCCTTCGCGCTTCGCGGTGCGCGATCGGTGCTGACGCTCGAAGCGACGCGGCAAGCCGGCCGTGCACTGAAATCCAACATTCTCTGGCGCTACGGACACGAGACGATTCCGCGCCATCTGCGCGATGTCTTCGTCACCGAATACGGCGTTGCCGATCTCAAGGGAAAGTCGGACGCCGATGTGATCGCGGCCATGCTCGAGATCGCTGACTCGCGCTTCCAGGACGAACTGGCGCGGGTTGCGAAGGACGCCGGCAAACTGCCGCGGGGCTACGACATTCCGGCAATCCACCGCGAAAATCATCCCGAGCGGATCGCTGCAGCGCTCAAGCCCGCACGCGACGCCGGGCTCTTGCCGTCGTTCCCGTTCGGCTGCGATTTCACCGAGGTGGAGCAGCGCCTGATTCCGGCGCTGGAGATTCTCCGGAGCGCGCAACATTCATCCCGCGCACTGGCAGGCTTGCTGTGGCAGGGATTGATGCGAAAGCCCGATGCGGCCGACGAGGCGTGTCTTGCACGCCTCGGCCTTGACCGCCCCAAAACCCTTGGTTTGAAGACTTGGCCGGAGCGCTTCTATCGCGCGCTCGTCAGCGCGGCCCTCGCGCAGAGCCGCACTACGTAGATCCTAGCGATTCTTGTTCACCGGCTTGCGCTTCTCGATGAACGCGGCCATGCCCTCGGAGCGGTCTTCGAGCGCGAACGTCGAGTGGAACAGATTGCGCTCGACGCTCATGCCTTCGGCGAGGGTGGTCTCGAACGCGCGATTGACCGCTTCCTTAGCCATTGCGACGGCGGGGCGTGACATCGCGGCAATCTTCTCGGCGGCCGCCATGGTTTCGTCCAGCAGCTTGTCGGCCGGCACGATACGGCTGACGAGGCCGCTGCGTTCGGCTTCCGCCGCATCCATCATGCGGCCGGTGAGGCAGAGATCCATCGCCTTGGACTTGCCGATCGCGCGGGTCAGGCGCTGGGTGCCGCCGATGCCGGGGATGGTGCCGAGCGTGATCTCGGGCTGACCGAACTTGGCGGTGTCGGCGGCGATGATGAAGTCGCACATCATCGCGAGCTCGCAGCCGCCGCCGAGCGCATAGCCGGCGACCGCCGCAATGGTCGGCTTGCGGCAACGTGCGATGCGATCGCCGCCGATCGCGGCGAAATCCTCGGAGAACATGTCGATGAAACCCTTCGGCTGCATCTCCTTGATGTCGGCGCCGGCGGCAAAGGCCTTCTCGCTGCCGGTTACGACGATACAGCCGATGGCGTCATCCGCTTCGAGATCGTCGACGGCGGCGGCAATCTCGCGAAAGACGCCGAAGGAGAGCGCGTTGAGCATCTTCGGCCGGTTCAGCTTGATGATGCCGACCGCGCCTTTGCTTTCGACGATGATGTGTTCGAACGTGCTCATGCTCCACCCACGCTTTTGATTGAGCAGGCAATGTGCCTGCTCGCGCGGATGCCTTCAAGGGGGCCAAGAGCCCCCGGGACGCGCGCACAGCGCGCGCCCCCGATATGTGCCGTTGGGACGACATTTAGGTCAAGAAAGACCTAGGCCATGAACATGCGCGCGGCGGAGGCCAGTGTCAGCAGCGTGCCGACGCCAATGAAGATCTTGCCGATCAGGGAGCTCTGGTCCCAAGCCGAGTTCGGCTGGCTGCTTGCCATCACCGGCGCCGGACGCGGCTGCGCGTCGGTTGCAGCAACCACCGCCTTCTGCACCGGCGGATTGTCCTGTTGCAAGGCGCGATCGAGGTCGTTGAGCTGGTCCGGCGGGACCACCTGGTTGTCGGCGCCGGGCGCGGCGGGACTGTCGGCCGCGGCCTGCACATTGTCGTTGGCGCGGCCGGTCATCGCCGAGGCTGCGGCCGCAGGCGGCGTGTCGGTCGCGGCGAACTGCGCGTTCGCATTGGTGACTTCCGGAGGCATCTGGCTCGAGGCCGGGACGTCGGTGCTGGCCTCTTTGCCAGCCTTGGCCTTGTCGGCCTGCGGCGTGGCATCCGCCTTGTCAGTCTTGTCGGCCTTGTCGTCGGATTTCTGCGCCGCCTTGCCGTCGGTGTGGCTGCGCGACGAATGGTGTCGCTGCTTGCCCGGGTTGACTGCTTCGGCCTGTTTGCCTGCGCCATCCGGCTTCGTGCCCGCAGAGCTCGGCGCGGCCTGCACTGAAGCTCCAAACAGCAGCAATAGTCCGGTCAGAACGGCCAATGCCGCGCGTCCGCTGGCTTTCATCATGTTGACGATCTCCCCAATTCGCCCGTCCCGCGGCGAACAGAGACCCCGGCCCATGACCACAGCGGGGCAAAAAGGGGAATCTTCGGGCCACACCGGGCAAAACCGGGGCAAATCGGTTGGGTACAGCGGTGGCCGGATGCGGCAGGGACCGATCGGTGCTATGAGCGCTGACAGAGTTCTGCGGCTGCTTCGGGCAAGTCCAGCGTTTATCACGACTTCGTGATCTCCCGGTTCCCGACGTAACAAATTGAAAGAGCGGCCGAATTGCAATGGTGAGGGGCGCGCGTGCGCGGACGTGAGGACGAATGGACCGGCCTGATGCGGTCGGCCATGGCAGGCGATGATGCGGCGTATCATCGCCTGTTGCGGGCGATCACGCCGGTGCTGCGCGCTGCCGCGAGGCGCGGCCTGGCGAGGGCCGGGCAGCCTCCCGATCAGGCCGAGGATATCGTGCAGGAGATTTTGTTGGCGGTGCATCTCAAGCGGCACACCTGGGACAGCGAAGCGCCTTTCGCTCCCTGGCTGTTCGCGATCGGCCGCAACAAGCTGATCGATGCGCTCCGGCGCCGCGGCCGGCGCGTCTTCATCAACATCGACGATTTCGCCGAGACGCTGCCCGGTGAGACGCCGCAGGAGACGGCCTCCGCGGGTGAGGTCACCGCGCAGATCAATACCCTGCCGCAGCGCCAGCGTGACGTGCTGCAGTCGATCGCGGTCGACAGCGCCTCGATCAAGGATACGGCGGCAAAATTCTCGATGAGCGAAGGTGCCGTGCGGGTCGCACTGCATCGGGGGCTTTCGGCCCTGACTGCTAAACTACGGGACCGCTAGTCATGGATACCGATCAACTCATTTGTAGTCTTGCGGCCGATAACACCCATCGCGCCCCCGTGTCGGCGCGATGCTGACCATGGCACTTCTGGTGGCGTCGCCGTTGTCCATCCTGATCTTCGCGACATTCCTGGGCGTGCGGCCGGATGTGATGAGCGCCATGCACAATCCGTTCTTCGACATGAAGTTCGCGGTTACGCTGTCGCTCGCGATCCCTGCGATCATCATCAGCCTGCATCTGTCGCGGCCCGAAGCCTTGATGCGCGGCTGGGGCTGGCTCCTGCTGCTCCCCGTCGGGCTGCTTGCGGTCGCGATCGGCAGCGAGGCGATGATGGCGCCGGCGATGCCGATGACGATGCGGCTCGTCGGCAAGAACTCGCGGTGGTGCATGCTGGCGATTCCCGCGATGTCGCTGCCGCTGCTCGCCGGCGCCCTGTTCGGTCTGCGCCACGGCGCGCCGTCGCGGCCGGCATTGGCCGGCGCGCTCGCCGGCCTGTTGTCGGCCGGGCTCGCCGCCACGCTCTATGCCTCGCACTGCACGGACGACTCGCCGCTGTTCGTCGCGACCTGGTACACGATCGCGACCGCGGTCGTGACCGCGACCGGCGCCGCCGTTGGCTCGAGGGTGCTGCGGTATTAATCCGCGGACGTCGCACCCCGCTGCATGCGGTGAAAGCGCAGCACCTGCTGCGCCGTCGAACTGCGCAGAGCCTCGTAGGTATCGCGCAGCGTCAGTATCTCGGTCTGCGAGCCGCCGGAGAGCTTTTCGCGCATGGCGATGATCGCGCGCACGCTCGACCATTGCATGCCGGCGACCTTGGCGAGGATCATCACGCCCTCGGTCCGGTTCTCGATCATCATGTTCTCGGCGGTCTCCACGGCAACGCCGGCGAGCGCTGCGAGCCCCGCATTGGTCTCATCGAACTTGCCCTGTTCGGCGAAGGTCGTGACCTGGAATTCGTTGAGACGACCGTCGTCATGGAGTGACTTCACCAGCGCGCGGGCCATCTCGGTCTGCCGGCTCATGGCGGCGGCGCGGACCCGCTGCGCGGCTTCCTGGACCACGCTCGACACTTCGTCGGTAAGCTCCGGATGGGCGGCCTCCAGCTTCCTGCGCACGCTCAGGGAGGCCTTGGCGATCAGCTTCAGAAAATGATGGCGCGGCAGGTCGGGCCGCAGGCCGATGCAGGCGGCGAGGTCATCGTCGCGCTCGGCGCGGGCGACGAGATCGGTGAGGCTGCCCTCGGAGAGCTGCGCGCCCGGATTGCTGACGGTCGACTGCACCACGTCTTCGTTGCCGCGCGCCACCAGCACGTCGGTCAGCGCCTCCGACAGCACCCGCCGCAGCGAGATCGCCTTGAGGTGGGCCTGGCCCTTGCTGTGCGCGATCTCGATCAGGGTCGTCTCGTCCAGCCGCTCCGACTTCGTCAGCACCGGACCGGCGACCTCGATCACCTCATCGAGCGCGAGCGTGCGCATGATTTTGGGCGGTGCGGCCGGGATCGGCGCGAGGCGCTCGGCGAGCAACGCTTTCGCCGAGGTCTCGATCCGATCGATCAGGCACTGGAAGACGTCGTCGAAGACGCGGACATGGTCGTCGGAATAATCCACCGCGTTGTTGATGAAGAGGTCGGTGACCCGGCGCAGCGCCTCGACCCGGCGCGCGACGGTGCCGTGCGAGAGCGCGGACTGCAATTCGTCGAGCAGGTTTTCGGATGATGTGGCGGTTTTGGTTCTCATAGCCCTGTCCTGGAGCGATTGGACCGGCGGCGTATTCTCACGCGCCGGCAAATGGATTGGTCAGCTCGTTGCAATGCGGTTGCGGCCTTGTGCCTTGGCGGAATAGAGCGCGCTGTCGGCGCGCGCGAGAAATGTGTCGGCAGTATCATTGTTGCGTAGCGTCACGACGCCGGCGGAAATGGTCACGCTCATGCCGGGCGAGAATGCGCTCCAGTCGAGCTCGGCGACGATGCTGCGCAGCCGATCGAGCATCCGCGAAGCTGCCTCGCTTGCGGCGCCGGGCAGCAGCAGCAGGAACTCTTCGCCGCCATAGCGGCCGAAACGGTCCTCGGGCCGGATGTTGGCGAAGATGGTAATGGCGAAAGTGCGCAGCACCTCGTCGCCGACGGGATGGCCGTAGGCGTCGTTGATGCGCTTGAACCAGTCAAGATCGATCAGTGCGATGGCGCAAGGTGCGGCCGCCTGCCGCGCCTTTTCCATCTCTACGTCGAGAAGTCGCATGATGCAGCGGCGGTTGTAGGAGCCGGTCAGCTCGTCGAGCTCGGCGAGCTCCTCGATGCGCCGATAAGCGTCTTTCAGCTCGATGCTGCGCCGGTACAGGATCTTGCGCAGCGTGGCGCCGAACAGGCCGAGGAAGGCGCATTGGCCAATCACCAGCATGAAGCACAGCATCGAGGCGGTCCGCTGCAGCCGTGTTGCCACGGGCATGCCGATCGGCAGGTCCGAGCCGAGGAACACGGCCGCAAGCGCGGCGGAGGCGAGCGCCCATGTCAGCATCGCCTGGGCCGAGGTCATGCGCAGCGTGCCGAACGCGAAGATCAGGAACAGCACGCTGATGAAAGCGATCCCAAGCGTCGGCACCGAGACCAGGAATATGAACTGCAGCGCCATATGCGCCGAAATCTGGAATACCGTGAGATAATGGTCGGTGTGCTTGTCGCCGATGCCGGCCTCCGACATCACGACGAAGCTGCCGATGATCAGGAGGCCGCCGACCCAGAACAGCGACGGAACGTTGATGTGGACGGCGCCGTCACAGGCGTAGAGCAACAGGACAAAGGCGCCGAGCGAATAGCTCGCGACCTGGCCGATATACATCTGCCGGCGCTGCCGAATCCGCCGCGCCAGCGTCTGCGATGCGGCCGCTTCGGGTGCGAGGACGAGATCCGCGACCTCTGCGGCATTCCTCTCCGGAAAGGACGTCGCGGCCGTGCTCATGGTCCCGCCAATGGTGGATGTCAGCCGAAAAAATCTACATGGCAAGCCTTTAGGTTTGGTATCCTTTTGCACGAGTCCGGGGAACGCAGCACGGATGAGTGGTTCGTGCAGCGCGGAATTTCGCAGCCAGTTAGGCTCGATATCGCGGACCAAAACCGGCCTCGTGCGACATAAGGTGCACGGGCCGTGTTATGGACCAGACCCGACCGGGGCCGAATGGACCGGCTCACGGCAAGTCCGCAAGAGAGTTTCCTTATTATGTTACCGTTCAGGAGAGAAGCTGCCGACGGACGCGGGTGGGACAAGGAAATTGCACTTGTGTGGGGTAGATCACACAGATCCCCGTATGACTGCAGTAAACTGAAGAATTTCGTCCCTCCCGTCGAACCGTCCCCCGCATCGACCCGACAAACTTTGCGAGACGGCCTTTGAGCGTGACACAGGCGGCTACGGACGAGGTCCTCATCGCCAGGATCGCCCGAGGTGACCGGCTCGCCATGCAGGTGCTGTACGGGCGGCACCATGTCAGGGTTTACAGGTTCGGGCTCAGGCTCGTGCGGGACGAGCAGGCGGCGGAAGACCTCATCAGCGAGGTATTTCTCGACGTCTGGCGTCAAGCCGGCAAGTTCGAGGGCCGATCTGCCGTTCCCACCTGGCTACTGGCAATCACCCGATTCAAGGCCCTGTCTGCGCTCCGGCGCCGAAAGGATTTTGAGCTGGACGACGAGGCCGCCAATGCGATCGAGGATTCGTCCGACAATCCGGAGACGGCGGTTCAGAAGAAGAATACCAGTGAAGCGTTGCGCGAGTGTCTGACGGGCCTCTCGCCGGACCATCGGGAAATCGTCGATCTCGTCTACTACCACGAGAAGTCCGTGGAAGAGGTGGCCGAGATCGTCGGGATCCCGGAGAACACCGTGAAGACGCGCTTGTTCTATGCGCGCAAGAAACTGGCCGAACTGCTGAAGGCAGCCGGCATTGAGCGAGGCTGGCCATGATGGCGTTGAGCAAGAAGATGCTGCAGCAAGAGCCCGGTGAAATTGAATTGCTGCTGCCGTGGCACGCTGCCGGCACGCTGAATGCCCGCGATGCTCGCCGCGTCGAAGAAGCGCTCGCCAGCGATCCGGCGCTCGCCAGGCAATATGCGGCGATCCGCGGCGAATACGAAGAGACTATTCACTTGAACGAGAGCCTGGGCGCTCCGTCGGCGCGTGCGATGCAGAAGCTGTTCGCCGCGATTGACGCCGAGCCGGCGCGGGCGACCCGTTCGCTGCCGTTGTCGGCGCGCGTTGCCACCTTCTTCGCCAGTCTGTCACCGCGCACGCTCGCCTGGTCGGCGAGCCTTGGCGCCATCGCGCTGCTGCTCCAGGCCGGCATCATCGGCGCCGTGTTGATGAAGACCCAGACCTCGACCTTCCAGACCGCATCGCTCTCGACCGGCGCGCCGATCACGCGCGATCTCGGCGCGGCAGCACCTTCGCGGGCGCTGGTGCGCTTCACGCCCGAGGCGCGCGTCGCCGACATCACCACGCTGCTCGACAGCTACCAGGCCTCGATCATCGGCGATGCCAAGGGTGGCATGTTCCGCCTGCAATTCGACAAGGCGATGAGCCGGGACGAGCTCACTGCGCTGCTCGGCAGGATGCAGCGTGAGAAGTTCGTCAATCTCGCCGTGGCGGCGCCTTAGCCGCGCCGCTGCACCAATGACGCGCAAGTCCGAGGGTCAGTTGCGAGCCGGGGCCTACGCTTCGTCGGCCGGAGTCGCACTCCTGCTCGCCGCCTGCCTCGCTATTGAGGGGGCGCACGCCCAGGCGATCATGCGCACGCCGGCCATCAGCGTTCCCTCACGGACGCCGACGATCTCTCCAGGTGTCGCAGCCAGGGTGATGAGCGTCGATCACGGTCCACGCGTTGCCCCCGCCATCCCGCATATCTCCACGGCACGGATCGGTTCGACGCCTGTGCTGCCCTATGCGCGCTACTCGCCGAACCTCTACCCGGCCTGCACGGCAGCCTATCGCGACGCCGACGGCGAGTGCCTGGCACAGGCAAACGGAAGCGGCGGCGGCTCCGGCAAATCGGCCAGGAAGAGCGCCGGCAAAGGGCGGGGCAATAATACGCCGGTCGCCGTCAATCTGCGCAGCTTCGCCAACGAGTTCGTGGCCGAGATCGACGATGCGCTGTCGCTGTCCGCGGCCGACGAGCTCGCGCGGCGCCACGGCTTGACGCGCGTCTCTTCGGAAAGCTTTCCGCTGATCGGGGCCACGGTCGGCCTGTTCCGCATCGCCGATGGCCGGCCATATGAGACGGTGCGGCGCGAATTTGCCGCCGACAGCAGCGTGCGCTCGCTCCAGCCGAACTTCCGCTACGTGCTCCAGGACCAGAAGTCGGCGGTGCCGACCGAGGGCGATCCGGCGCAATATGCGCTGTCAAAGCTGCGCCTGCCGCAGGCCCATACGCTGGCGCACGGCGCCAATGTCACGGTCGCCGTGATCGATTCCGGCATCGATGGCAAACACCCCGAACTCGCCAACTCCATTGCCGACAATTTCGACGCGCTCGGCAGCAGCGAGGGCCCCCATATCCACGGCACCGGCGTTGCGGGGGCCATCGTGGCGCATGCGAAGCTGATGGGCGGCGCGCCGGAAGCGCGCATCATCGCCATTCGCGCCTTCGGCGGCACCAACGGCAGCGCCGAGAGCTCGTCCTACATCGTCCTGCGCTCGCTCAACTACGCAGCCGAGCATGGTGCCCAGATCGTCAATATGAGCTTTGCCGGTCCGAAGGATGCCGTGATCGAGCGTGCGATCGCGGCAACTGCCGCACGCGGCCTGGTGCTGATCGCGGCCGCCGGCAATGCCGGCGCCAAATCGCCGCCGCTTTATCCTGCCGCCAATCCCAACGTGATCGCGGTCAGTGCGGCCGACCAGCAGGACAAGCTGTTCACTGCGTCCAACCGGGGAAATTACATCGCGCTGGCGGCGCCGGGCGTGGACATCTTCCTGCCGGCGCCGGATGGCAAATACCAGATGACGTCGGGCACCTCGTTCTCGGCGGCCTATGTCTCCGGCGTCGCGGCCTTGCTGCTCGAGCGCAACTATTCCCTGAAGCCGGAAGCGCTGCGCATGACGCTGTCGAAGACCGCGCGTGACCTCGGTTCACCCGGGCGGGATGATCTCTTCGGCGACGGTGAGCCCGATGCGTTCGCTGCGGTCATGGCCGTTCCGCCCGACAGCACGACGCCGGTCGCAGCTGCCTCCGGTACAACTAAACGTGAAGATGCCGAGAAGCGCCGCGACGACCTCGGCATCCGCGCGATCGAGCAGCCGTCGCTGTCGGGCGCGAGCGATAAATCCACGATTTCTCAGGTGGATAGACCGGCGGCGCGATAGCGCCTGCGACAACGTTGCTCGCCGGCCAAAGGTCAAAATTTCGAACGCTGCTTTGAACGTTCGGCCGGCTGCCACGACCAATTTATGTGGGAGCGGTCATCCCTCCCCATCAGTCATATTAGGCGCGAGCGCCCATCCACCCCAAGCGCCCATATGGCTCGACCCGTCCGGTTGTCCCCCGGACGGGTCTTTTCTTTTTGGCATCCCATTCTTTGAAGCGTGCTGCTGGATCAGTTTGCCATTGGGACCGCGGGCGCGATCGCCGTGACGACTCCGCAGCGGCACGTGGCAAGTCCGCTATGCTTGTGGGGAGCTTGACTCGAAAAGCCCTGAAAACTCCGCACGACTACGGTTTTTCGTGTCGACAGCGGTGTCGTTGCTGGACAAGTCAAAACTTTTCCACAAAATATTCATGTCGTTTCTAAATTGATTCGTGTGCGTTGCGTCGCGTCCGTATTTTCTCCTGACGGGCTGACTTATGACTCATCGCCAAAGCGCGGCTGGAAGCCGCGAGCTTGCAGCACGCTGGTGCGCTCTCGCTGAACAGCGGCTGGAACATCTCTCTGAAATGTTCGAGACCGGACGCTGGCGCCGCTATCACTCCGAGCTCGCATTCCTCGAAAACATCCAGGAAGCCAAGCGTGCGGTCCAGACCTGGCGCGCCCTTGCGAATGGCGGGGACGTCGCCGCGGCTGCCGCGAGCGTAACCTCCACATTCGGCTGGTCACCCGCGACCATGCCGCGCGTGTTTCCGCGCGAGCAGGCCCAGACCATGCAGCCCCAGACCCTGCAGCCCAAGGCCGTGCACATCGCGCCCGAGACCGCCGTTCCGGTCAGCCTCGAGTCCAAGCTGGACGTGCTCGCCGAAATCGTCGAAGCCCCGATTGCACCGGTCGCCCCAACTGCACCGGTCGCTCGGATGGCGCCGGCCGCTCCGCCTGCGCCGATGGCATCGATCGCCTCGTTTCTGCAGACCTTCTCGCCGCCCGCCGCCGAAATCGTCGCGGCCCCCGAGCGCGTGGTCGAATTCACCTTCAGCCTCGACGGCATCGAGGCGAAGTACCCGCTGCTGCGGAACGCGTTTTAGGGGTGACGTTTCCGTCGCGTCCCCCTGTCCAATCCCGTCATCCTGATGTGCGAGACACGTGGCGCACCGCGCCGCGTGGGGAGCCTCGATGGATGAACGGCCCCACTGCCACTTACTGCCGCACTGCATTGCCGCCGACCACGACCTGCGCAAAGCGTTGCGCGCCGTCCGCTGACAGGTCCGCGGTCACGGCCCGCGCGTGATCGAGGCCGACCACGGCGCCGCGCGGGCTTTCCGAGATCATGTTGTTGTTGACGAGCGCGGTGCCTGCGCCCGGCACCACGGAGACGCCGACGCCGGCCAGCGCCTTGCGGATCACGTTGCCCGAGATCACGACGTCGCGCAGATATTTGCCCCACCCGGCGACGATGCCGTAGGACGGTGCGTTCTCGATGACATTGCCGGTTACCGAGGTGTCGGCCTCGATATAGATGCCGATCCCGGCATCGTCGTCGGGCGCGGTCCCGATCGGCCGCTTCGGGATCAGGTTGCGGATGATGTTGCCCTGAACCACCGCGATGCGGCCGCCTTCATTGAAATTGCAGACGGAGACGCCGATGGCGGCGCCATCCACAATGTTGTTGGCGATCACCGCGGCCTCGAACGCGAACTCGGAATAAAGCGCGACCTCGCGCACGTCGCTGACGCTGTTGCCTGATATGTGGATGTTGGAGGCCGAGTTGCCGCGTACGGCGGAGTAGTCGCAGTTCCTGATGCGATTGCCGCGCACGATCACGTTGCCGGCGCGGAAGGCGTTGATGGCGTTGCCGTACTGGCCGGAGCCGCCGGGGCCGGCCTTGATGTTCTCGATGCGGTTGTCCGCGACCAGCGTGCCGTCGTCACCTATTGCGGTGCGCAGGATCTCGATGCCGTTGTCGTTGGTGCCGGCAATGGTGTTGCGGGACACGCTGAGACCCTTGGCGTCGAACGAAACCACTGCCGTAACGGCGATGTTGGTGAAGATATTGCCGGAGACGTCGCCGGACACCTGCTCGAGCCAGATGCCGCTGCCGCCAGAGCCGGTGATCTCGCAATCAGTGATGCGAACGTCGCGGCCGCCGAGGACGTGGATGAGGCCGCGCCGCGTCGGCAGCGGAATGCCATTGCCCTCGAACGTGAGGCCGGTCAGTCCGATCGAGTCCGATCCGTCACTCTGGATCGCCGAGGCCCCGCCGGTGAAGATGAGTTTCGTCGCGCCGCGCACGCCGATCAGTTGCGCGCCATTGGGCAGCCGCATCAGTCCGGTTCGGTAGAGTCCGGGCGGTAGCGCCAGCGGCATTTGCGCGCGCGCGGCCTCGTCGATCGCGCGCTGCAGCGCGCGGGTCTGATCCTCGCTGCTGCCGGGCCGCACGCCGTATTGGGTCGCATCGCGGCCGAGCATCGACGTCAGCGGCGCCGCGCGCGCCGCGTCAACAGGCACGGCGAGCGCGCCGGCGATGCCGGCGGTGGATGCTCCAATGAGATGACGGCGATTAAGGTCCATGACGCGTCCTTCGGCGGACGCGGGAGGTGTCCGCGGAGATTAGGTAGCGCAGGGCAGGGAGCGCCGTGGGGATTGTTCGCGGTAGGGTTAAATGTTTACGCAGAGACGGTGCCACAACGTGGGCAAAGCGCAAGCGTGCCCACCGTTGTTGCCGCCAATGCCGATGCATGGTGGGCACGGCGCAAGCGCGCCTTTGCCTACCTACGAGGCCGGTATGCTCCGCCGCTTCCGTGCCAAACCCACCATCTCCATCAGCATCGCTTCCCCCGCATCCACCAATTCGTCCAGCGTAATCCGCGGCGCGCCCTTGCGCCGCATCGCGCCGCTGCGCGCAAGCAGGGAATGTGGATGAACGCCGCGAGCCCCGGCCCGCCCGCCCTGACATTCTCGATCGCGCGCCAGCTCAGATAGTTGCAGAGATAGGCGCCGGCATCGCGCGAGGGCCGCGCATCGATGCCGGTGAGGCGCGCGGCGCGCAACAGCCTTGCCGTGTGCGGGCCGAACGTCATGGCGTCCGCATGAGCGGCGATGCCGCGCTTGCTCGAGCCGGTGTTGGCGGCATCGGGCCACAGCATGGTGACGGCGTTGCGCGCGCGGCTCTCGATGCGCAGATACGGCGTGCGGGCGGCGAGGCCGAACATCAGCAGTGCATGCGGCTTCACTTTCGCCAGCACCTCCGGCAATTGCCGGTCGACCGCAGCATAGGTCACCGGAAAAATGTGGTGCGACAGCGCGACGTCATCGAGCGCCGGCCGGCGCAATTGCGCCAGCCGCGCCACCAGCGGCTGGGTCGGATTATGCGGCGCCCCGGGAAACGGGCCGAAGCCGGTGAGGAGAATGCGGAGTTTTTCGCTCATCGCAGCAACTCCAACATTTGCTCGGCGGCAAGCGCCGGCGTGAGACGGCCGTCGGCGACCTCCGCCTCGATCTTCCTTACCTTGGCCCTCACCGACGCCTCGCTGCGCAGCCGCGCCAGCATGCGCTGCTCGAGCATCGACCACATCCATTTCACTTGTTGGTCGCGCCGGCGCGCGGCGAACTCGCCGGACGCGTTCATTGCCTTGCGGTGTTCGAGGACTTTCTGCCAGAGCTCGGCAATACCGGTGCCGGCCAGCGCCGAATAGGTGACGACCGGTGGGTGCCAATGCGCGGACCTCGGCGCCAGGATATGCAGCGCGCCGCGATAGTCGGCCGCGGTGATGTTGGCGCGCTTGAGATTGTCGCCATCGGCCTTGTTGATCGCGATCATGTCGGCGAGCTCGACGAGGCCTTTCTTGATGCCTTGCAGCTCGTCACCGCCGCCCGGCAGCATCAGCGCGAGGAAGAAATCGGTCATGTCGCAGACGGCGGTCTCGGACTGGCCGATGCCGACGGTCTCGACCAGCACGACGTCGAATCCGGCCGCCTCGCACAGCAGCATCGCCTCGCGCGTCTTGGCCGCGACGCCGCCGAGCGTGCCTGAAGACGGCGAGGGGCGGATGAAGGCATCGTCGGAGGCCGCGAGCCGCGCCATCCGCGTCTTGTCGCCGAGGATCGAGCCGCCACTGCGCGCGGAGGACGGATCGACCGCGAGCACCGCGACGTTGTTGCCCTGCTCGATCAGATAGGTCCCGAGCGCGTCGATGGTGGTGGATTTGCCGACGCCGGGCGAGCCGGTAATGCCGACGCGAACCGCCTTGCCGGTGTCGGGCAGGAGCATCTGCACGAGCTCGCGCGCCTGCGCCTGATGATCGCCGCGCCGGCTCTCCACCAGCGTGATGGCCCGCGCCAGCGCCGCGCGATGGCCGGCCCGGAGGTCACGGGCGAGGGCGGTAATGTCAAGCGAAGTCTTCTCAACCATGCCCTGCTTTACAACGGCGGGCGCAAGCAGGCGAGAGCCCCGATGCTTGAAGCACCTTGCCTCGGGTCGCGCGCTTGGGATGCGCTGTCAGATCAGGCTTTCGCAAATCCAGCCGCCTTCATCGCCTGGCCCATCTGGCTATCCGCCTGGTCCATGAAGGTCGCGAACGAGCCGGCATCGCGCCAGACGGTGCCGAAACCGCGTCCGGTCATGAAGTCCTTGAACGCGGGGAGTCATACACCTTCTTCAAGGCCGCGGTCAGCGTGGCGGCGATGCCGGGAGGCAAGCCCCTTGGGCCGCCGATGCCGCGCCATGAGCTGGTGGTATAATCGACGCCGAGCGTCTCCTTCAGCGTCGGGACGTCCGGGAAGATCGGATTGCGCGCGTGCGCCATGATCGCGAGGCTCCGGGCCTGGCCGGCCTCGATGGTGGCGCGCGCTTCGGGCACCGAGCAGGTGGTGAGATCGAGGCTGCCCGCGACGAGATCCTGCATGGCCGGTGCTGCGCCATTCGACGCTGACCAGGCGACCTGATTGGCCGGCAATCCCATCGCCTGCATCCAGCCGACGAGGGCGAGATGCCAGATGCCGCCTTGTCCGGTGCCCGAAGCCTTGAACAGTCCCGGAGGCGCCAGCTTGATGGCGTCCATGAGCTCCTTCACCGTCTTGTACGGCGAGGACGCCGATACCTGGATGCCAGGCGGGTCCTCGTTCACCAGCGCCAGCGGCGCGAAATTTTGTGGCGTCAGCGGCGTCAGGGCTTGCCAATGCAGCATCGCGATTTCCACGGTCAGCGTGCCGATCGTGTAGCCGTCCGGCGCTGCGGCTGCGATTTCGGCGTGGCCGACGGCGCCGGATCCGCCGGTGCGGTTGACGACGTTAAATGGCTGGCCGAGCTCCTTCTCCAGAAGCGTCGCGACGATGCGCGCGGTCGCATCCGTGCCGCCGCCCGCACCCCACGGCACGATCAAGGTCACCGGCCGAGCCGGATAGGCTTGCGCGCGCGCAGGTGCGAGGAGGGCGGACGTGGCGGCAGCCATAGAAGAAGCCGCGAAAATGCGGCGCGTGATTGCTGGCATCAATGATCCCGGCAGCGCCCTCGGGAATCGGGCTCGCGTCAATACGATATGCTACGCGGCTTTGGATGGATGTCGCAAGCGGCCACCCAAGGGCGCCGTGAGCAAGTGTTTCGTTGGAACTATTGCTGCTCGTCAGCGTCGCCTTTTGGCCGCGTACCGCCGAAGATGCGCGCGCCCTCCGGCGTGAGATAAGGCTTCAATGTCTCCCAGGGAACGAATGCGACATATTGGCCCTCGGCGTAGGGGCCGACCGCATAGGGCGGGTAGTGGAAGGTGAGGCCGGAGCTCTTGCCTGTTTCGGTCGATGGCGCGAGCGTCGCGGCGCCGATCTTGAGCAGACTCGGCTCGACACCCTTGAACCATTCATTGGTCGCGGTCTCGCTGGTGTCGCGCTTCTTCTTCTCGATTCTGAGCGAGGCGATCACGGCCTTCGCCATCATCTTCATGGTGGGGCCGCCATCGGCCGTCTCGGTGAAGAACGGGCGGATCGAGATGCGTTTGCTCTCGGATTTGTCCCAGAGGACCGTGTTCACGTCCGAATTGGGATGGGCCCCATGGGTGTCCATGTAGTCGTCACGCAGGACGCTTACATAGCGATCGGCAACCACCGAGCGGATCGAATATTTGCGCTCGAAATCCCAGCCCCCGTCCCGGAAGAGTTGCGGGTCCTGCTTGCGCGAAGCGGCCGCGTCGGCTGCGTTCTTCTCAAGCCACTTCTTGCCCTCGGCGAGGCAATCCGCCGTCAGCGCCGCGTCGGCCTTGATCTTATCGTCGAGGAAGATGCGGGCCTCGATGTTCCTGTTCTTGACGACGGCGTCGGGCTTTGGGTCGGCTGCGAGAGAGGCAGAGGCAAGGGCAATCGTCGCGACGGCAGAAAAGATCGCGAGCAATCCTGCCCGCACACTTCCGCGATGACATGTCACTTCAATATCCATCAATTTTGCATCCGACCGCCATCGACGCGCTCGGAGTCGAGGTGAGCGTAATGATCGCGACATGAACCGGCGCGGAACGCGCGGCGCGAACACCAGGACGTGAAGATTGGTCGCGGCAGCCCGTCTGCCCGTTTTATATGTGAAGATCGACAGACCGCAGAATTACTCCGCCGCCTCGCTATGCCCGAGCCGGGCATTCAGTTTGCGGATCAGCTCCTCGGCGGCGTCGGCGATCACCGTCCCGGGCGGGAAGATCGCTTCGGCACCGGCCGCATAGAGCGCGTCGTAATCCTGCGGCGGCACCACGCCGCCGACGATGATCATGATGTCCTCGCGGCCTTGCTTCTTCAGTGCGGCCTTGAGCTCCGGCACGGCCGTGAGGTGGGCGGCGGCGAGCGAGGAGACGCCGAGGATGTGGACGTCGTTCTCGACCGCCTGTCGTGCGGCTTCGTCCGCGGTGGCAAACAGCGGCCCAATATCGACATCGAAGCCAATGTCGGCGAAAGCCGAGGCAATCACCTTCTGGCCGCGGTCGTGTCCGTCCTGGCCGATCTTGGCGACCAGGATGCGCGGGCGGCGGCCTTCGGCCTCCTCGAACGCGTCGATCAGCGCTTGAACCTTCTCGACCTGATTGCCCATGCTGGACGCCTCCCGCTTGTAGACGCCGGTGATGGATCTGATCTCGGCGCGGTGCCGGCCGAACACTTTCTCCATCGCGTCCGAGATCTCGCCGACAGTTGCCTTGGCCCGTGCCGCGTCGATCGCGAGTGCGAGCAGATTGCCGTTGCCGTCGCCGGCCGAGCGCGTCAACGCGGCGAGCGCGGCATCGACGTCCTTCTGGCTGCGCTCGGATTTCAGCCGCGCCAGCTTGTCGATCTGGAGCCGGCGAACGTTGGTATTGTCGACCTTGAGGATGTCGATCGGCGCCTCGTCGGTCGGCTTGTACTTGTTGACGCCGATCACCGCCTGCTTCCCGGCATCGATGCGCGCCTGGGTCTTGGCCGAGGCCTCCTCGATGCGCAGCTTCGGCACGCCGGCCTCGATCGCCTTCGCCATGCCGCCGAGCTCCTCGACCTCCTGGATATGGCTCCAGGCCTTGGCCGCGAGATCGCGCGTGAGCCGCTCGACATAATACGAGCCGCCCCAGGGATCGATGATACGTGTGGTGCCGCTCTCCTGTTGCAGGAACAGCTGCGTGTTTCGGGCGATGCGCGCCGAGAAATCGGTCGGCAGAGCAAGCGCCTCGTCGAGCGCATTGGTATGCAGCGACTGGGTGTGACCTTGCGTCGCCGCCATCGCCTCCACCGTCGTGCGCATCACATTGTTGAACACGTCCTGCGCCGTCAGCGACCAGCCCGAGGTCTGGCAATGCGTGCGCAGCGACAACGAACGCGGATCCCTGGGATTGAACGGCTTGAGCAGCTTCGCCCAGAGCAGGCGCGCGGCGCGCAGCTTGGCGACTTCCATGAAGAAGTTCATGCCGACCGCCCAGAAGAACGACAGGCGCGGCGCGAAGCGGTCGACATCCAGGCCCGCGGCAAGACCGGCGCGCAGATATTCGACGCCATCTGCGAGCGTATAGGCGAGCTCGAGATCCTGCGTCGCGCCGGCCTCCTGCATGTGATAGCCGGAAATGGAGATGGAGTTGTATTTCGGCATCTTCTGCGAGGTGTAGGCGAAGATGTCCGAGATGATCCGCATCGAGGGCGCGGGCGGATAGATGTAGGTGTTGCGCACCATGAACTCTTTCAGAATGTCATTCTGAATGGTCCCCGAGAGCTTCTCCGGCGGTACGCCCTGTTCGCCTGCGGCCGCGACGAACAGCGCGAGTATCGGCAGCACCGCACCGTTCATGGTCATGGACACGCTCATCTGGTCGAGCGGAATCCCCGCAAACAGCGTGCGCATGTCGTAGATGGAATCGATCGCCACGCCGGCCATGCCGACGTCGCCGCCGACGCGCGGATGATCGCTGTCGTAGCCGCGATGGGTGGCGAGATCGAAGGCGACCGAGAGGCCCTTCTGTCCCGCCGCCAGGTTGCGGCGGTAGAACGCGTTGGAATCCTCCGCAGTGGAGAAACCGGCATATTGCCTGATGGTCCAGGGCTGGTTGACATACATGGTCGGGTAGGGGCCGCGCAGGAACGGCGCAATGCCCGGATAGGTCTCGAGGAAATCGAGCCCGGCCAGATCGCCCTCGCCATAGGCCGGCTTCACCAGAATGCCCTCCGGCGTCAGCCACGGTTCTGCGCTGCCTGACGGAGCGCCGCTTGCCGTGTGCTCGAAGGCAATGTCTGCAAAGTTTGGAATGCGGCTCATGGCTTCAACCATATCATAGACGCTCAATCATGATCCGGATGCTGATGGCTGACGATGGTCGCCATCTTCTCCGGCCCGTAATTCTGTTGCGTGGTCTGGCTCGGCAGATTGGAGATGCCGACCACCCAGCCGAGGCGGATTCTGGTTCCGTACTGACGCGTCGGTACCAGGCGGTCGGGCCGGTCGAAGGCGCCGGTCATGATTTCGATCCGGTCGCCGTCGATGCGGCCAAAACTCAGCGGCGTGCCGCAGGCGGCGCAATAGCCGCGGTCGGCGATCGAGGACGAGCGGAAGAACGATGGCTCACCCTTGGTCCAGGCGAAATCCGACCGGTTGATATCGGCGAACGAGGCGAATGGCGCGCCGCTCGCCTTCTGACACATCCGGCAGTGGCAGATCGAAACCCGGTTCGGAGCCGTCGAAATCGCAAAGCGCACCGCGCCGCATTGGCAGCCGCCGGTGAGAACGGGTTTGCTGGCGTCGGTCATGCCTGTTCCATCCGCAAATAAGCCTCTTGCAGCGTGGTAAGCGCGTCGCTGCCGGCAAACACAAAGCCCGCGACACCGGCCGCCCGCAGGTCCGCCTCGGCCTCAGCCGGACGGCCTGCCAGATAGATATGTCTCGCGCCCGCGGATTGCAGGGCTTTTGCCGCGACCTCGGCGTGTTCCGCATAGACCTTGTCGCTGGAACACAAGCAGGCGAGCGCCGCGCCCGAAGCCTTGAAGGCGGTCGCGAGTTTGGCGGGATCGCTAAAACCCTCGCTGTCGACGGCCTGGATGCCGCCGGTCTCGAACAAGCTCTTGGCAAAGGTCGCGCGCGCGGTGAAATCGGCGGGCGTGCCGAGATTGGCCAGGAACACGCTGGGCCGCGTGCCGCGCGCCTTCAGCATTGCGTCAGATTTGTCGCGCAACGCTTCGAACGGTGCGGCGAGGCGCATCGGCGCCAGCGCGTCGAACTTGCATTTCGGCTCGCCCGCGGCTGGCAGCGCAATCGGAGACACGTCGAGCACAGTGGCGTCGACCTCGTGCAGATTGGGAAACTCGCTGGCGCCTGTCAGCACGTCGCGGCGCTTTGCGACATTGGTCTCGCGCGCTTTGCGCGTCGCCGCGACCTTGCTCTGGAACAGACCCTGTTCAAGCGCAGCGAAGGCGCCGCCGGCTTTCTCCGCCTCCTGGAACAGCGCCCATGCCGTCGCGCACAGTTCCGACGTCAGCGTCTCGATGCCGCCGGATCCCGCCGCGGGATCGCTGACCTTTGCGAGGTTGCTTTCTTCGAGCAGCAGAAGCTGCGTGTTGCGCGCGACGCGCCGTGCAAAAGGATCAGGCAGCCCGCGCGCCAGCGTGCGGCAGCACGGTGACCGCGTTGGCGCCGGCAAGCCCGGCGGCGAATGTCGCGACGGTGGCGCGCAGCATGTTCACATAGGTCGCGCTGCGTCAGCATGCGCCAGGCGGTTTCCGCGGCGATGAAAGCCGGCCGAGGCGCGAGGCCGCAGGCCTGCTCGACGCGCGCCCATAGCTGCCGCAATGCACGGAACTTGGCCATCGTCAGGAACTGGTCGGCGTCGGCGCAGAGCCGGAATGAAACCGCCTGTCGCGCGACATCGAGATCGATGCCGCTGCGCTCGAGCATGCGCAGATAGGTCGCACCGAGCGACAGCGCGAACGCCAGCTCCTGGGCCTCGGAACCGCCGGCGTCGTGGACGGGGCGGCCGTCGGCGAGCACGAACGGACCTTTGAAGCCACGCCCGATCAAGCCCGATACGATGCGCACGAAGGGCGCTTCGTACTCCGACCATGGCGCGAGCGCGGCGCCGCGCACGGCGAACGTGCTCAGAGCCTGGTAGTTGAAGCGCACGTCGATCTTGGCAGGATCGAGCTTCCTGGCCTCGATCGTATCGGCGAACAGCGTGCCGGCGTCCTGCCGGCCGGCCACCGGGTTGAGCGAGACCGCGACGCGGGCATCGAGGAACACGCCGTCGAACAGACGCGCCAGCGTTGTCGGGTTGGCGTCGATGACACCGAAGCCGCGTGCACCGGGCCCCCGGCGAACTCGATCTCGAGGCCCGTCGCGCCATTCTCCAGATCCTGCAGCGCCTGCGCATTCGCTGCCGCCGCGTCGGGATGATCAACCCGCTGCATGATTAGCCATGGTGCAGCGGCCGCTCGCCCCATTATCAGCGCAGCGCCCTTGGCGTGCGGATAGAGCGGCTCGATGCTCACGCCGTCATAGGTCTTGCCGACCAGCTTCTCGAACGGCGCGCCCTTGAGCACGCCGTCGACCAGCTTGCGCCAGTCCGCGTCCGTCGCCTTGGGAAAATCGGCCGCCAGCGGCAGATCGTCAGTCACGGAGGTCATACGGCCCAAGGCTCCCAAACATCTCGTTATTCGCAGGCGAAATTGCCACGGCCGGCCCTCCCTGCAAACGGTTGTTTTTGGTTACCCGGTATCCGAAAGCCGCTCAATGCCTTGCGTCGAGACGCTGGCGAGCCCGTCACGCACACGGATGCCCGAGATCACGCGGTCGGGCGCGATTTCGGCCAGCGGCACCAGCACGAAGGCGCGCTCGAACAGCCGCGGATGCGGCAGGGTCAGGTCGGGTTTTTGAAACGACACATCGTCATAGGCGACCATGTCGAGATCGAGCGTGCGCGGACCCCAGCGCCTCGCCTTCTCCCGCGTGCGACCGAACTTCTGCTCGACTTTCTGCATGACGAACAAGAGCGCGTGCGGATCGAGGTCGGTCTCGATCTCGACGCAGGCGTTGATGAAAGGATCCTGGTCCTCGTCGCCCCAGGGCGGCGTGGTGTAGTCCGACGAACGCGCGATCAGCGCGGCCTGCGCCATGCCGCAGATATGGGCGATCGCCTTGCGGAATGTCGCGCGGACATCGCCGACATTGCCGCCCAGTGCGATCAGCACTCTCGCCATGTCAGGGATGCCGCGAGCGGGTCAGCATGATGCCGACATCGTCGAAGATCGCGGCGATCGGCGCATGCGGCTTGTGCACCGTGATCTTCACGGCACGAATCCGCGGGAAGTGCGACAGGATGGCGTCGGCGACAGCGCCGGCGGCACGCTCGAGAAGCTTGTAGCTGGTGTTCTTGAACGCTGCCGTCGTGGTCGCCACCACGTCGGCATAGGAGACGGTATCGGCGAGGCGATCGCTGCGCGAGGGTTCCGACAGGTCGGTGTAGAGTTCGAGGTCGATGACAAAGCGTTGGCCGACTTCGGTTTCGTGATCCATCACGCCATGGCGTGCATGGATCGACAGGCCGGTCACGAAGATCGTATCGGTCATTGCTTGCTCCCGATTGCGTTGGCGACCCGCAGGGCCTGCAAGGTCTCGGCGACGTCATGGGTCCGGATGATTCTTGCGCCGTTCTGCGCGGCGATCAGATGCGCGGCGATCGATCCGGCGAGCCGCCCTTTCGGCTCCGACGGCGATACCGATGCGATGAAACGCTTGCGCGAGGCGCCGACCAGCACCGGCAGGCCGAACGTGTCGAGCTCGCGCAGCTGCGCCAGCGCGATCATGCTCTGCTCGGCGGTCTTGCCGAAGCCGATGCCGGGATCGAGCACGATCTTGTCGCGTGCGATGCCGGCCTTGGCGGCGATGTCGAGCGAGCGCAGGAAGAACGCCTTCATGTCCGCGACGATGTCGATATCGGAATCGACGCTGTCGCGGTTGTGCATGACGATGACGGGGACGCCTGTCGCGGCGATCAGCGCTGCCATATCGGCGTCGCGCTGCAATCCCCAGACGTCGTTGGCGATGGCCGCGCCCTGGTCGAGCGCAAAGGCTGTGACCTCCGCCTTCATGCTATCGATCGATACGGGGACGCCGAGCGCGACGACATCAGATAGCACCGGCCTCAGCCGCGCAAGCTCGTCCGCCACTGTCACCGGCCGGGCGCCCTTGTAAGGCCGTGTGGATTCGGCGCCGATGTCGATGATGTCGGCGCCGGCCTCGATCATCGCCCGCGCCCGTGCCAGCGCTTGGTCCGGTGCGATGAAGTCGCCGCCGTCGGAAAAGGAATCCGGCGTCACGTTGAGCACGCCCATCACCGCCGGCAGAGGCCGTTCCAGCAGGGTCCGCAGCACGTCAGGCCCGGCCGAGCCGGCCGGCGGGACGGATGGGGAGGGCGAGGCATTCATGCGCGTGGCTTTGCGCGGTCGGGGAGGGGGAGTCAAGACGGGATTGGGGCATCGCCAGACCCCGCCGCGTTATTGCAAGCGAAGCGAAGCAATCCAGGCTGTCGTCGTGGAAAGATTCTGGATTGCTTCGCTGCGCTCGCAACGACGATGTGGGAGCGGGGGTGCGCTGTCTCCCGCCGCCGCCCCGGCGATGGTCTTAATACGTAATCTTCGGCGACAGTTTCCTGGCCTTGGCGATGATGTCGCCGACCGACTTCTCGGAAGGAAGAATCCGGACGAGCTTCCTTCGATCGTTGGCCTCGCGCATGCTCTGCGCCAATCTTGCTGGATTTCGATAGGCGAGCTCGCGCACGGTGGTGACGCCGGCGGCGCGGACCAGGCCGACCTTGGCGCGGCCCATGCCGGGAATCCGCATGTAGTCGGAGACGTTGGCCCACTCCAGCAGCAGCTGCTCGCTGATGCCGGTCCTGGCCGAGAGCGCCCTGCGTCCCTTGGCGGTGCTTGCGGCTTCCAGTAGCGCGTCGGTAGTGCGGATTCCTGCGCCTTCAACTTGTTGGCGGCAAAGGCCGGCAGGCCCTCAATCTCGGAGATCGGATATGTCATGATACTCGATGTAAAAGCGTGGCCTCTCAGGCGAACTGACTGAGGCCCGGCGTCCCCGCAATGATCTTGCCCATCCGATCCGCTCCGATTTTGTCTCGGCCGTAGCGGAAAAGTTCACGGGCAATGGTCTGGATGTCGGACATGCCAAGCCCAAGGCCCATCAGGCGCGTGCCGACGGCCATCAGGCCGCCGCCCACCAGCCGCGACAGTCCGCCGCTGCTCGTGGATGTTTCGATCGCGCCTTCTGCACCGGGGATCTGGTCGATCAGGGCCTGCACGCTGTCGGAAGGACCTTCGCTGCGGAGGAATCCCAGGATAATGCCGACGGTCTTTTCAGCGACAGCACTATCTATCCTGGCGCTTGTCGCCAGTTGTCCGATCAGCTCGTCCATATGGGCCTGCCCCTCAGCCGGTTCACATGCCGGAGATTTATTTCGAAACGTGATCTTGAGCCGGTGTGATGTGAAATACAAGCGATGAACGGCGGCGAAAATGCGATTCATCTTCGAACGCCCGAAAAGTGTTGCAGCGTTGCAAGGCCGGGAAGGAATCAGCGAAAAAATTGCCGCGGTGCGAATGTATCACTCCGACTTTTGGCGCATGCCGGGCGCGGTATCTCCGACAATGTCGCATGTCCGCGCCGTCTTGAACGGTTTCAATCGGCTTACAACATGCGTTAAACTGCGGAACAGGTGAGTTCAAATTTCAATACGCGAAACTAAGAGAAACTGATGGCGGCGCAAGACAACAAGGTCGGCGATACCGACGACAGGATCTTCGTCGGCAAGGGAGACGAGCAGGCCTGGCTGACGCTGGCGCTCGCCAATCGCCACGGACTAGTCACCGGTGCGACCGGAACGGGCAAGACGGTCACGCTGCAGGTGATGGCGGAAGGATTTGCGCGGGCCGGTGTTCCGGTGTTCGCCGCCGACATCAAGGGCGACCTCTCCGGTATCTCCGAAGTCGGGGAGGCAAAGGACTTCATCGTCAAGCGCGCCGCCGAGATGGGGCTGACGTTCCAGCCCGACCAGTTCTCGACGGTGTTCTGGGATGTGTTCGGCGAGCAGGGCCATCCGGTACGGGCCACCATCACCGAGATGGGGCCGCTGCTGCTGGCGCGCATGCTCGATCTCAACGACGTGCAGGAGGGCGTGCTCAACGTCGCCTTCCGCGTCGCCGACGATAACGGTCTCGCTCTGATCGACATGAAGGATCTGCGGGCGTTGCTCGACGCCATCGTGCCCGACAGCGGCAAGAAAGGCCCGGACGCTGACGATGATCCGCTCGCGCCGATCCGGAAGGCGGCTCTGGGTTTTGGCAACGTCACCAAGGCCACTGTGGGCACCATCCAGCGCCAGCTTCTGGTGTTGGAGAACCAGGGCGCCACAAAATTCTTTGGCGAGCCGGCGCTGACCTTGAAGGACTTCATGAAGACCGACCGCGACGGCCGCGGCATGGTCAACATCCTCGTCGCCGACAAGCTGATGCAGAGCCCGCGGCTTTACGCGACATTTCTGCTGTGGATGCTGTCGGAGCTGTTCGAGGAATTGCCCGAGGCCGGCGACCTTCCCAAGCCCAAGCTGGTGTTCTTCTTCGACGAGGCGCATCTGTTGTTCAACGATGCGCCGAAGGCGCTGATGGACAAGATCGAGCAGGTGGTCCGCCTGATCCGCTCCAAGGGGGTCGGCGTCTACTTCGTTACGCAAAATCCGATCGACGTGCCCGATCGCGTGCTCGGGCAAATGGGCAACCGGGTGCAGCATGCGTTGCGCGCCTTCACCCCGCGTGACCAGAAGGCGGTCGCCGCGGCAGCCCAGACCTTCCGGCCCAACCCGAAGCTCGACACCGCCAAGGTGATCATGGAGCTCGGCAAGGGCGAGGCGCTGGTGTCGTTCCTCGAAGGCAACGGCACGCCTGCGATGGTCGAGCGGGTGCTGATCCGCCCGCCATCGGCCCGCATCGGGCCGATCAGCCCGGAGGAGCGCAAGGCGATCATGGATGCGAGCCCGGTAAAGGGCAAATACGACACCGCGATCGATTCTGAGTCCGCCTACGAGATCCTTCAGAAGCGCATCGCCGCCACAGCGGCGCCGGCTGATGGCCAGGCGGGCGCAGGCGGGGGCGGCATCCTCGGCCAGATCGGCTCGATCGTCGGCACCATCTTCGGCACCAGCACCGGACGTCACCGGCTGACGACGGGACAACGCGTCGCGCGCGACGTCACGCGCACGGTCACCAACAAGGTCGTCGGCGGAGTCGTGGCCGATCTCGGCAAATCGGTCGGCGGCCAGCTCGGCGGCTCGGTCGGCCGCGCCCTGGTCCGCGGCGCGCTCGGCGGATTGCTGCGAAGGTAGGCAGAATGCCCCGGTTGCAGGCCGGTGGTCCGTAGCGCCACGCAGGTGGCGGGGGAAAGAGCATCTTTGCCGGGTACAAATTCGGGTGAGGGGGACTCTCCAAGCGTCCGTCGGTCTGCTACGTGCTATATGTTTCCGACGGGACATAATGTGACACCGCTCAATCCAACCGACAAACCCGGCGCGCTCCGAACTCTCGCCGCGCAGGCCGCTCGACCTGCTCTTCTTGTTTTGCTGCTTGCTCCTGACCGCGGATGTCCTCGGTCCGGAGATCTTCGGTCATGGCAAAACCAAGGATTATGCGCTGTGGTACTGGGCCGGGCAGCAGGTGCTGCATGGCGGCGCGCTCTATCCCAGCGAAATGGATCACCCGTTCGAGTTCATCTATCCGCCGCTGCCGGCGATCCTGCTGGCGATCCCGAGTTGGTTCGGCAAGATCCCGCTCTACGTCGTGCTGTCGATCCTGAACGGTGTGGCATGGTGGTACACGAGCATTCTCTCCAACGCCATGACCGGCTCGGGTCGCGAGCCGAGCCCTTGGCTCGAAGCGGTGCCGGCGATCGTCACCGTCTCCTTCGTGTTCGACATGTTCGATCTCGGTCAGCCGAACCTCGTTCTGCTGGCGATGATGCTCTACGGCTTCTGGAGCCTTCAGCATCGGCGGTCCTGGCTCGCGGGCTTCATGTTCGCGCTCGCCACCGCGATCAAGGTGTTTCCGATTGCGGTGCTGCCTTATCTGGTCTGGCGCCGCCAATGGGCGGCGGTCGTCAGCATGATCGCCTTCATCGGCATCCTGCTCTATGTCGTGCCGGCGCCGATCCGCGGCTTCGCGCGTAACGCGGGCGAGCTCAATACCTGGTACCAGGGCATGGTCGGCTCGAGCTCGGAAAAGGGTTTTGGGCAGCGCGACGAGCAGAACTGGTCGTGGGTCAACCAGTCCATCATCGCGATGACGCACCGGCTGGTCCGGCCGATCAACTACAATCTGGACGATCCCGGCAAGCCGGCGCGCACGATGAATGTCATCGACGTCGATTACAAGACGGCGAACTGGATCGTGCTTGCGGTATCGGCGTTGCTCGGGCTCGGCTTTGTCGCGGTCATGCCGCGGCAAGCGCTGCGAACGGCGCGATCGGACGCCGAGGAGCTCGGCATCCTGTTCTGCCTGATGACGGTCGCCTCGCCGCTGGCGCGACAATATTACTTCATGTGGCTGTTCCTGCCGCTGGCGGTGCTGATACATCGGGCCGCTTTCGATGCGCGGCCGAATGTGCGACTGGGGACCTTGCTCGCGCTCGCCGCCGCCGGCATCCTCATGCTGCTGTCGCTGCCGCTGTTCCCCAATACCATTCAGGCCTGGGGCAACAACATCATCGCTACGGCGGTGCTCGCCGTTGCGCTCGCCTGGCACATCCGGCATCCGCCGGTTGCGGCTAGCTCCGACGCCGCGGCAGGGCTAAAACCCGAAAACATCCTGGAACTCAAGCCATCTTGAGACTCGAAAAGTGGGACATCCGGCCATGGCCAATGCGCAGCTTCAATCCGTGCTCGACCACATCGACAAGGACTTTGATAACAGCCTCGAGCGCCTGTTCTCGCTGCTGCGGATCAAGTCGATTTCCGCAGATCCGGCCTATGCCGGCGATTGCAAGGCGGCGGCCGAGCATCTGGCCAAGGACATCGCGAGCCTCGGCGTCGCGACCGAGGTGAGGCCGACCGCCGGCCATCCTGCCGTCGTCGGCAAGGCCAAGGCAGACGACAAGGCAGACGACAAGGCGGGCGGACGGCCGCATGTGATCTTCTATGGCCATTACGACGTGCAGCCGGTCGATCCGCTCGAGCTCTGGCACCGCCCGCCGTTCGAGCCCGCCGTCGCCGATCATGCCGACGGCCGCAAGATCATCGTCGCGCGCGGCGCCGAGGACGACAAGGGCCAGGTGATGACCTTCGTCGAAGCCTGCCGCGCCTGGAAGAAAGTCACGGGCTCGCTGCCGATCGACATCACCTTCCTGATCGAAGGCGAGGAGGAGGTCGGCTCCAAGAACTTCGTGCCGTTCGTCGAGGCCAACAAGGACGAGTTCAAAGCCGATTACGTGCTGGTCTGCGACACCGGCATGTGGGACCCGGAAACGCCGGCGATTACGACGGCATTGCGCGGCCTTCTGTATGAAGAGGTGAAGATCACCGCCGCCAGCCGCGATTTGCATTCCGGCGTGTTCGGCGGCACGGCGATGAACCCGATCCGGGTGCTGACCAAAATTCTCGGCGGTTTGTTCGACGATGACAACCGCATCACAATTCCCGGATTCTATGAGGGCGTGAAGGACACGCCGCCGGAGATCCTGGAGCAGTGGAAGAAGCTCAACTTCACGCCGGAGTCGTTCCTCAAGCCGATCGGGCTGTCGATCCCCGCTGGCGAGAAAGGGCGGCTGCTGGTCGAGCAGGCCTCCACGCGTCCGACCTGCGACGTCAACGGCATCTGGGGCGGCTATATCGGCGAGGGCTCCAAGACGGTGATCCCGTCGCACGCCTCGGCCAAGGTCTCGTTCCGGCTGGTCCAGGGACAGGATCCCCAGAAGATCCGCAAGGCCTTCCGCGACTATGTGACCGCTCGGATTCCGGGCGACTGCAAGGTCGCGTTCGGCGACCATTCCGCCGCACCCGCCGTGGCGCTCGACTGGAACATGAAGCCGCTTGCCGCCGCGAGGCAAGCGCTGACCGAGGAATGGGGCAAGGAGACCGTGCTGATGGGCTCCGGCGCCTCGATCCCGATCGTCGCCGATTTCAAGCGCGCGCTCGGGCTGGATTCGCTGCTCGTCGGCTTTGGCCTGGACGACGACAACATCCACTCGCCGAACGAGAAGTACGATCTGCGCAGCTTCCAGAAGGGCATCCGCTCCTGGGCACGGATCCTCGCGGCCTTGGCGGAAGTGAAGTAGGGCACGAAGGCTCTCCTCGTCATTGCGAGCGAAGCGAAGCAATCCAGAATCCTTCCGCAGAAACAGTCTGGATTGCTCACATGGGGATTAGGTGTGTCAAGGCGGTTGTTCAGCTCTTTGTTCGATTGCAGGCCAGCTCTTCGTCCCGACCGCGGGATGTTTCGGATGGCGCGCGGAGATCGCGTCAAGGTCGGCTCGTTAGAGCCGCCGCGCAGCGGCTTGACTTTGACGTGATCGAGCACGCCATCAGGCTTGTGTGGTCGGGAGGCCGCGGGCGAACTACTCCTTATGGTTCAGCGATCTCAGGGTCGAGCCGGTTTTGACAATCTGGTTTTGCGTGCCAGATCAAACTCACATCCGGTCGTCGCGCGGTAGCGACTGCACCAACATTCCGCTTGCGGCGGGCAGGCTCGAGAGGACGGGACCATTCTTCGTTGCGGCGTTTGAAGCCATGCAATCCATCGGTTCGTCCACCCCGGATCGGCCGAGGCTGATCGTTCCTCGGCTGATTGGTTTTAAGGCTGCGGGAAGCGTTGCATCAGGCGACGGTCTTCATCACGGCTCCCTCGATCACGACGCCGGCGGTCACGTACTTCCACAAGGCCACGAGCAGCTTGCGGGCCAGCGCCACGATCGTGCGCTTGCGGCCGCGCTGGCTGTTGACCTTGAACCACTGGGTCAGCGCCGATTGAGGCTGGTGGCGTATCCACAACCAGGCGAGCTGGATCATCGTGGTCCTCAGCCGCGGATTGCCGGCCTTCGACACCCCTTGTTCGCGCTCGATGCCGCCGCTCCGCCATGGCGTGGCCGCAAGACCGGCATAGGACGCAACCTGACGGCGGTTGGCGAATTGCCGCCAGAACGCCTCCGTCCAGAGAACGGCCGCGAAGTTCGGGCCCATGCTCTTCAGGGCGAGCAGCATCGTGACGGGATCCGCCTTCTCCCCGGCTGGCTTGCTCACGACCAGCAACGCCTCCTGCTCGCGCTCCACCGCCGCGATCTGGTCGAGCAGCAGTTCGAGACGATCGAGCTCGCGGCTGATCTGGGCCTTCAGATGCGCCGGCAGCATGCGCCCATCTCCGGTCCGCAAGGCTTCGAGCCGTGCCCGTCGATCGCGCCGCAGCGGCACGTAGCCGAATATCCCTTGCGCGAACAGAACGCCCTTGATCCGGTTCACATGCTCGATCCGCTCGGCGATCAATGTCCGCCGCTCGCGGCAAAGCCTGCGGCGGTCCTCCGCTTCCGGAGAGGGCGCCACCACCATCGCGCAGACCCGCGGCTCGCCGCGCTTATAGGCCAGAAGCGCCCGCAACAGCGTCTCGCCATCGAGCCGATCCGTCTTGGCCCGCCTGCGCCGGCGCGGCGTCGCAATCGAGGCCGGATCGACCACGTGGCTCTCGATGCCTTCCTGCTGCAAAGCGCGGTGCAGCCAGAACCCGTCCAGCCCCGCCTCCTGGATCGTGATGATCGGATAGCTCTCACCCGTTCGCGCCTGTGCCTTGCGCTTCAGCTCCGCAAACAGCTTCAAGAGTTCCGCAAGATCGCCGGCCTCCACGCTGCGCTTCGACATCTTCTCGCCCTTGCCGGCCGACAGCGAGGTCACCAGCCATGTCGAGCGGCTCAGTTCCAATGACACGAAAATTGCGCCAAACTGCGTGCGGATAGCGGCCAGTCCGTCGGAAGGATGATCGAGCAACATCATTGTCTCCAGGTTGAGTGTTTCAGCAACCTCAGTCTGGCCTCAGACTTGGCTGCTATCCACTCCCCATGGAATCTTCGTCGCAAGAGCTCCTCGCAATGACGGCGGGCCCAAATAAAAACGCCGCCCGGAATTGGACGGCGTTTCATTCCGAATTGTGTAGAGGGTGTTGACGATCAGTCTACACGAAATCCGGTAAATTTCAAGACCGATAGCCCGGGAGTTCGCGGTCGAGCTTGCGCAGCAGCGGCGGCCATACCAGGTTCGTCGCGCGCAGCTCGGCGCGGTCGCGGTTGGCGAGCAGCTCGGTGTTCTTCTCGATCGCGATCTCCTCGACCGGATAGGCCGGCGTGCCCAGCGCGCGGGTACGCACCTGCATCGAGCAGGCGCGCTCGAGGTGGTACATGCGCTCGAAGGCGGAAGCGACCGAGCGGCCGACGGTCAGCGTGCCGTGGTTGCGCAGGAGCATGTGGTTGTGGTCGCCGAGATCCTGCTGCAGCCGCGGCCGCTCCTCGTGATCGAGCGCGATGCCTTCATAGTCGTGATAGGCGAGATCGTGGGTGACGAGCTGCGCGGTCTGGTTCAGCGGCAGCAGGCCCTCGGCGCTGCTCGACACCGCGGTGCCGTCCAGCGTGTGGAGATGCAGCACGCAGATCGCGTCCTCACGCACCTCGTGGATCGCCGAATGGATGGTGAAGCCGGCCGGGTTGATGCTGTACTCGCTCTCGCTGAGCTGATTGCCGTGCAGATCGACCTTGACCAGGCTCGACGCCGTGATCTCGTCGAACATCAAGCCGTAGGGATTGATCAGGAAGTGATGATCGGGGCCGGGCACGCGCGCGGAGATGTGAGTGTCGACCAGATCGTCCCAGCCATACAGCGAGACGAGACGATAGCAGGCGGCGAGATTGACCCGTTGCTGCCACTCGGCCTCCGTCATGTTCGACGGTACTTCCTTCAGGCGCGCTTCCGCTGGTGACATGGCAAATCTCTCCGAACCTCGTTGTTGCGGGGAGGGAGCCTAGTCTCGCAAACGGCTGGCAGCAAGGTGCGCGCCAAGCGCGGCAGTTCAGCGTAACCCGCATGGAGCGGGCTACGGATTCCGGAGAAAAATATTACGGCGCCGGGATCGACAGCAGGCTGGAAATGCTGCGGCCGCGGATGTCGTAGACGCGGGCGAACACCACGTCGTCGCGCTTGATCTCCACCAGCACGGGGGCAGTCAGGCCCTTGCAGTAGAATTCGCCGAGCGTCATGGCGAAATCGGCCGCGTTGGAGTCCCAGCCGATGGTGAAGTCGGGGCCCAGCGCAACCTGCGCCGGACGCTGCGGACCGCACACCGCGACCTTCCATTTGCGATTGCGCGGCGGCACCTCCTGGCGCTCGACCAGCTGCTCGTGCAGTTCGTCGGAGGCCTGCTTCAGCGCGAGCCCCCAATAGTCCAGCATGAAGCGGTCGTCGGCGGCGCGTACCGTGCCGGCGATGTGGTTGAAGTGGGTGTATTGATAGGGATGCAGCCGGATCATCTCGGCGAGCGGCAGCGCCAGGCCGAAGCAGAACACGGCGAGCACGGCCGGCTGCCAGGCGCGGTGGCTGGCGCGCAGGCGTTCCATGGTCCTGGCGAAGGCAACGCCGCCGAGCACCGCCATCGGCGGGATCACGAAGACGAAATGGCGGATGCCGTTGTAGAGCGCAGGACGCTTCACCATCGCGATCGCAAGCGGCAGGGTGGCCGCCAGCGTCAGCATCAGCAGGATGGCCTTGCGGCGCCCCGGAACCTCGCGACGCGGCAGCATCGCGAAGGTGCTGAACACGGCGCCTGTCATCAGCACCAGCATCACTTCGGGGAGCTGCAGCGCGAACAGCGTCGGCAGATAGGACCAGGGCATGTCGGGCACGGACACGATCGCGCCGTCGAACATCTCCTTCCAGGGCTTCTCGAAGAAATGCGAGAAATAGGTCAGGGCCTCGAAGGGATTGCCGGGCTCCATGATCGACCACGGCCAGATCAGGCCCATCACGAGGTAGCCGAACGCGAGGCCGGGCAGCAGCACGTAGACGACATGGGCGAAGCGGCGGATAGCCTCGCGGGCGCCCTCGGTGCGCAGCTCTTCCAGGAACAGCGGCATGAAGCCGGCCATCGCATAGACCAGCGCGAGCCCGCCAAGGATACGGCAGCCGATCGACAGGCCGGCACCGAACCCGACGATCAGGATCGTGCGCGGCGAGGGTTTTGGATATTCCTCGGCAAGCCGGACCAGACCGAGCATCAGGATGATCATCGCCACCGCGAAGGGCGCATCCTTCGGGTTCATGAACATGTGGCCGTAGAAGATCGGGCAGAGCGCCAGCAGCAAGAGTGCGGCAAGACCGGCAAGCGGTCCGGCGACGCGGCGACCGAGCCGCCACGTGACCGCAAGCCCGATCACGCCGACGATCGCGCCGACCAGGCGTCGCGTCTCGAACAGCTCGAGCGGAAGAATTTTGTGCAGGAGGGCTGCGATCATGTCGAAGCCGCCGCCATACATATAGAGGTTGGCGAAGGAGAGCGCAGATGTGTCCCTGAAACCGGAGCCGTACATGCGCAGCAGCAGGTCGGCATATTCGGCATGGGTGTAGTCGTCCCAGCCGAGCCCGTAATCGCGGAACGTCAGGCCCGCGATGACGGCGACGGCAGCCAGCACCAGCATGGCGAGGTCGTCGCAAGTCCGTTCAACCGAGCGCCCGAGAGGCGTGTCGATCGCCGAAGTCGTGATGGATGTCATGGCTATTGGTGACCCGGAATCCCCTCTCGGCCCTGCTGGTGCGCGCGGGCCTGCTCCCCGGAATCCCTATAGCGCAGTTCCATTACCAAGTAATTGGGCATTATGGCTAAATTCCTGATGCGACGCAGCAATTTCCAGAAACGCGGGAGTACATAAGAGCTAGCGGACCGTTGCTGAAGGGAATGTGAATAAGTCCCTGATATCCTTCCCGTTAGGAACGGCGCCGGCAATTGGCCGTTGGCGGGGAACGCTATATGACGGTATCGTGGCGTAACGGGTGCCGTGCGTGGATGCGCGGCCGGGGGTGTGTTCGATGAGCTTGGCTTTGTTGATCGCAGGGATTTTCGCCGTGGTGGCGGGCCTCCTTGCGGTCGCTTTTGGCTATTCGATCCGGGATTTCAGCCTCGGCAGCACGCTCATAACGAGTGGAACGATAGGCGTCTGCTCCGGAATGTTACTGGTCGGCCTCTACATCGTGCTGCGGGAATTGCAAGGCATCGCCCGCCGGCTGGCCGCGACGGCCGCGCCGTCGGAGGTTCGCGTGCGGCCGGTGCTGCCGCCCGGCCTTGTTGCACCAGGCGCGGCTGCCCCTGAACTCGCTCCGGCGATGCGAGGCGAGCCGCAGCCATCGCCCGCTGCACCGCCTTGGCAGGCCGAAGCACCGGCGCGCGAGCGACCGCGGACCGAGGCCCCGGCAGAGCCGGAAGCGCCGCCTCCGTTCCCGCCCGTAGCCCCGGAGGCACCGCGTCGGCGCAACCTGTTGTTCGCCTCGAGCTCCCGCAAGGAGCGCGAGCGCGCCGAGGCAAAGGCTGAGGAGTTGCCGCCGCAACCAAAGGCCGAGCCCGCGGAGCCGGCCGTGCCCGAGGCCCCTCCCGCGAGCTTTGACGATGCCTGGCCGAAGGCCGACCGTGCCCGGCCGCCTGAACCGCCGGCGCCTCGTCGCCCGCCGCCGCCCGCCCGTCGTCGACCTTCGAGCCTGCTGCTCCTCAGCCCGCCGCACCTCCGCCGGCACCCGAACCGCCGCCGGCCGAACAGGCGCCCGTCACGGTGCTCAAATCCGGCATCGTCGACGGCATGGCCTATTCGCTTTATTCGGACGGCTCGATCGAGGCGCAGATGCCGGAGGGCATGATGCGCTTTGCCTCGATCGACGAACTGCGCGCCCATCTCGACCAGCGCGGCTGAAGCTTCGCCTGGTCCAAGTAAAGTCTCGCAACTGTTGCCGCGAGATCAGTAATCCGTTCATATTTTCCAGTCGTCGTATTTCGGCCAAAGGTATTGTTGACAGAGAATACTTCGCCGTCGCCAATGAAGCCGCGACGGAGTCGGATTTGGAGAGGTCGAGCCCATGTCGGATGTTGGGGCTAAAAATTTCATCGAGCTGACGGCGAACATCGTGTCGGCCTATGTCAGCAACAATCCGACACCGGCCGCCGAGATTCCGAACCTGATCAGCCAGGTGCACGGGGCGTTGACGCGGGTATCGTCGGGCCGTGTCGAAGCGCCGCTCGAGCCGGCAAAGCCCGCCGTCTCGCTGAAGAAGTCGATCGCCCCGGACTATCTGGTGTGTCTGGAAGACGGCAAACGCTTCAAGTCGCTGAAGCGCCATCTGCGCACCCAGTACAGCATGACGCCGGAGCAATATCGCGAAAAATGGAGCCTGCCGGCCGATTATCCCATGGTCGCGCCGAACTACGCGGTGGCGCGTTCGCAACTGGCGAAGAAGATGGGCCTGGGCCAGCAGCAGCGGAAAAAGGGAAAGTAGAGCCGCTTACTCCGCCCTCATCCTGAGGAGCCCGCAACGCGGGCGTCTCGAAGGATGGCCGCGGCGAGAGCGGGGCCTTCATGGTTCGAGACGCGCGTTCCGCGCTCCTCACCATGAGGGTCTTTCTCTCACGAAGCGTCCGCGAGCGCCTCTTTCGCGTCGGTCTTGATCCGCTCGACCATCGAACGCAAGCCGTTGGAGCGCTGCGGCGTCAGGTGATCGCGGAAGCCGAACTCGTCGAACACTGAGATCGCATCGGTCGCAAGAATCTCCTGCGGCGTGCGACCGGAGTAGAGCGCGAGCACGATCGCGACCAGCCCGCGCACGATGTGCGCGTCGCTGTCGCCGCGATACTTCAGGATCGGCGCGCCGTTGCCGCGATCGACCAGCTTCTGGAGCCAGACCTGGCTGACGCAGCCATTCACCTTGTTCTCGGCCGAGTGTTCCGCCTCGGGCATCGGTTCCAGGGTGCGGCCGAGCTCGATGACGTAGCGGTAGCGGTCGTCCCAGTCTTCGAGGAGCTCGAAATTGTCCCTGATCTCGTCAATTGCAGTCATTGATGGCCCGTGGTTCCCGCTTCCTGCCAATATAGGGACGGGGGCTGCCGAAATCGATAGGATTTAGGCCCTAATTCGCCGTCTCCGGGCCGCGCCATTCCAGCGCGAGGTCGTCCTGGGTCAGCGTGTCGCGGGGCGCGTCGGCCGCGGCGGCATCGCCCTCACCGGCGACCGTGATCGAGCCGGTGTGGTCGGGCGCCTTCTTGTCGGTCTTCTCGTTCTTCTCGTTGGTGATCTGCTCCTTCTTGTCGTTGATGATCTGGTAGATCTTCTTCGCGCCGTCCTGCGCCCGCTGGCCGATGATGGTGGCGGCCTGTCCGCCGACCTCGCAGGCCGCCGGCTGGCGTTTGCAGAACTGGGTCATGTCGGAGACGGCCGCGGTCGCAGCCTGCACCGCGTCGGCAGCGCCGATCTGCGGCAGCTTCTCCGATTCGGGCGTCTTGTCCCGCGGCAGGAGCACCAGCACCAGCCCGAGCCAGAATGTGATGCGGAGCAGAAAGCGCATCTTGCGAACCTGTACGTTAGATCCCCGCCGCGGCGATTCCCGCAGAACGCACCGGACCTAGCAACTCTCGATAAATCGCAACTGATTGCCTTCCGCTTAATTCGCAGAAAATTTACGCAGAAATCTTGGCGATTGGAGGTCTCGTAAATTTTCGATTGATACGTGCGCCGGTGGCGTTCCGGGCCCGCGCATCCACCAATTCGAAACCATGAAACGGACGGCGAAACCCTGTGTTCACCATCCCCGATGATGACATCGCCAAATTGCCTAAAAATCTCCGCGATGCCGCGGTGTCAGGCCGCAGGCCGGATCGCCTTAGCACTCGTTTAAGGTCGCTCTGACACGTTGGCGCAACGACAAGGAGGCGTTCCGGCACGTCTTCAAAGACGATTGAGCCGAAGCGCGAGACCCGTGACAGTTTTGAGTATCATACGCGATTGTCTCGATGCGCTGCTGCATCCCTCCGCGCGTTACGATGCGCTGACGCGTGCGCGCCATCGGGCTTTCATGGCGCCGCGGCTTCTCGGAAGCCTGGCCGCCTTCGCCGCATTTCCGGTCTATCTCGTCCTGCGTGGCGCGCCGGGTGCGATCGAGGTCGCGGCTTTCGCGTGGTTGATCGCGCCGATCCTGCTATCCTGGTTCCTGTCGCGCACCGGCCGCTATGAAGGCGCCCATGTGCTGTCGTCGCTGGCGCTCGCCGGCCTGATCATGGCGATCGCCGCCACGACCGGCGGCATCGAATCGTTCGCCGCGATCTGGCTGGTCGTGGTTCCGCTCGAAGCCGCGCTGTCGGCCTCGCGCCGCGTCGCGGCCTTTGCCTCGCTGCTCGCGCTGTCCTGCGCGGGCCTGTTGATCCTGCTCAGCCAGCTCGGCTGGCTGCCGCTCGAACCTGCCGGCGCTACCGAGCGCGGCATCATGATGGCGTTTGGCGTCGCCACCGCAACGCTCTATGCCGCGGGCCTCGCTTTCGGCGCCGAATCGCTTGCGCGCACCAGCGTCGCCTTGCTGTCGCGCGAGGAGGAGCGCTATCGCCTGCTCGCGCGCAACATGAGCGACGTGATCTCGCGGCATCAGCGCAACGGCGCAGTGCAGTTCATCTCGCAGGCCGCGGAAACCATGCTCGGCATGCCGATCGCGCAACTGCATGGTCATGGCCTGTTCGATCGCGTCCATGTCGCCGATCGCCCGGCCTATCTCACGGCACTCTCGGACGCCGCGCGCGGCGAAGTGCGCAGCGTCGAATTCCGGCTGCGGCGGGAGTCCACCGGTTCGGAGCGCGGCCAAGGCAACTATCAGGTCGATTTCATCTGGGTGGAGATGCGCTGCCGGCCGCTCGATCCGGATCCGGGGCGTGATCTCACCCGCGAGGCCGAAGTCGTCGGCGTGATGCGCGACGTCACCGATCGCAAGCTGTCCGAGCAAGCGCTCGATCAGGCCCGCGACGCGGCGGAAGCCGCCGACGCCGCCAAGACGCGCTTCCTCGCCACCATGAGTCACGAGTTGCGCACGCCGCTCAACGCCATCATCGGCTTCTCCGAGATGATCGCGCAGGAGCAGACCCTGATGCTGGCGGCCAGCCAGCGCAAGGAATACGCAGAGCTGATCAACGCCTCCGGCCAGCACCTGCTGTCGGTCGTCAACGGCATCCTCGACATGTCGAAGATGGAATCGGGCAATTTCGAGATTGCGTCGGAGCCGTTCGCGCCGCGCGCCGCGCTGATGCATTGCTGCAATCTGCTGGCGCTGAAGGCGCGCGAGAACGGCGTCGATCTGATCACCGATGCGCCGCAGGATCTGCCCGTCATGACCGGCGATCCGCGCGCCTTCAAGCAGATCGTGCTCAATCTCGTCGCCAATGCGATCAAGTTCACCGAGCGCGGCGGCCAGGTCACCGTGTCTGCGGCGGCATCCGCCTCGCAGCTCACGCTGTGCATCGGCGACACCGGGGTCGGCATCGCGCCCGACGATCTCAAGCGCATCGGCGCGCCGTTCTTCCAATGCGGCAAGACCTATGAGCGCCGTCACGAGGGTACCGGCCTCGGCCTTTCGATCGTGAAGAGCCTCGTGGCGTTGCATCTCGGCGAATTGACGGTACAAAGCAAGCTCGGCGAGGGCACCGCCGTCACGGTCAAGCTGCCGCTGGTCTACACGCCGCCGCAGGCAAAGCCCGCGGAGAGCAAGATCGCGACGCTGACGCCGGTGCTGCGCCAGGAGACTCAAGACCGACCTCAGGACCAACCTGCTCGGGTGAAGAAAAGTGCCTAGAAAGTCTGCTGCAAAGGACGAAGCCGCTCCGCGCCGCCGTGGCGCCAAGGCGGCCGTCGTGGATGTCGAGACCGAGCGCAATCTCGTGATGCGCGTGCTCTTGCACAGCCCCAAGGACACGCTGGCCGGCCTCGTCGCCGCCGCGGCCGTCTGCGCCATCGTCGCGAATGCGCTGTTCCTGCAGACCGGCCGGCATCCGGCGCCGATGTTCGGCACCGTGATCAATCTCCCCGCGCCGTCGTCCATGTCGCTGTCCAATCCCATGCCGCGTCCGCGTCCCGTCGGCGCGGATACGTCGCCGCTCGAGCCGAAAGCGACCGAGTTTCGCCTCGAGCCGAAACCGGCCGAGAAGGCGCCCGAGAAGCCCGCCGAAACGACGGCCTCGACGCCGCGTGCGAGCGATCCCATGACCAATCTGGTCATCAAGGCCACGACACCCACCACGGCGCCGTCTGCTGTGGCCATCGCGCGGCCGCCGGCACCGGTTCCGATGCAGCAAAGCCCGGCGGCGCGTCGCCTCGCCGGCGTGCAGCGCGCGCTGTCCGAATACGGCTATGGGAATTTGAAGATCACGGGCACGATGAGCGGCGAGACCCAGTCGGCAATCCAGACGTTCGAGCGCCAGCACAAGATGGCCGTCACCGGCCAGGTGTCGGACCGCCTGCTGCGCGAACTTGCCGCCGCGATCGGCCATCCCGTCGAATAATCGTCGTCGTTGTGGCGAAACCTCAAGGCTGGTGCTGATGGCAGCACTGGCCTATCGTGCCTTCATGCGATTGAAATCAAACATATGGGTCGCGGCGTATCTGCGCCGTTGCCAGACCGAGGGCGTGTTCGGCGCCGTACGCCATCGCGGTGCCGAGGAGGCGGGAGCGGTGTTCGTCAAGGTGTCGCTGCTCGACGGCAACGCGATGCTCTATGTGCCCGCGCCGCAGACCTCTTATGATGACGGCCGACCGGTCGATCGCTTCTTCGTGCCGGCCGTGCCGCAGCCGGTGCCGGAGTCCGCGGTCGAAGAGCGCCTGACCAAGGAGCTTCGCTTCGATCCGGATGCATGGATCGTCGAGACCGAAGACCGCGCGGGGCGACATTTCCTGGAATTGGCGAAGACCTGACTAGCGCCCCCTCATTGCGAGTTGGGACCGGCTTGAGGAGCCGACGCGCGCTGAATGAAACTTTTCACGGGTGGGCGAAGGCGGTAGACTGGAGCGCCGTCGGCAAAGAGGTCGATTACTCTCTGGTGCGTGAGAGCCCGGTTGCGAGTTGGACCCGGGTTGCCTGGATGACCCACACTGGCGCGGAGGAGCCGCAAGGCTCTGGAGCACGCTTCCTAGCATTCTTTTCTGACAGGCGCCTATGCCGCCGGCGCCAAATGTTGAGGAGAGAAGCATGGATATTTTGTACGAGCGGGTGGCAGGCCTGGACGTGCACAGGGACACGGTCGTGGCCTGTGTGCGGATCATGGTCGATGGCAAGGCGCAGCGGGAGTGCCGGACCTTTTTGGCCACGACGGAGCAGCTTGTGGAACTGCGAAGGTGGCTGGAAGAATGCCGGTGCACGCATGTGGCGATGGAGGCGACGGGAGTCTACTGGATGCCGGTGTTCCGGATCCTGGGCGAAGGCGCCTTTGACCTGATCATCGCCAATGCAGCGCACATCAAGAACGTGCCGGGACGCAAGACCGACATGAACGATGCGATGTGGATTGCCGATCTGTTGGCCTGCGGGCTGATCAAGGGCAGCTTCATTCCGGAGGAGGAGGTGCAGGAGCTGCGCGCGCTGACGCGGACGCGCAAGCAACTGGTGCGCGAGCAGACGCGGCACGTGCAGCGGATCGACAAGACGCTGGCGGAAGCCAACATCAAGCTCGGCTCGGTAATCTCCGACATCATGGGCGCGAGCGGGCGGCGGATCATCCAGGCGATGATCGAGGGCGTGCGGCAGCCGAACAAGCTGGCCGAGCTTGCCGGCAAGCAGATCAAGGCGTCGCCAAAGGAGCTTTACGATGCGTTGCACGGGCGCCTGACGGATCACCACCGCTTCCTGCTCGCGCTTCATCTGCGCCAATGGGATGGTCTGGATGAAACGATTCGCAAGCTCGATGCCGAAATCGCTCAGCGGATCGAGGGCATGGAAGCGGAAATCGATGGCGGCAAAACCCCTTTCGCCACCTGATCGAATTGCTGACCACGATTCCCGGGGTCAGCGCAGTGGCGGCGCCAGCCATTCTGTCCGAGATCGGCGCCGACATGAGCCGTTTCCAGACCGCCGGCCATCTCGTCGCCTGGGCCGGACTGTGTCCCGGGCAGAACGAGAGCGCCGGCAAGCGCAAGTCCTCGCGCCTGCGCAAGGGGGCACCGTGGCTCAAGACCATGCTCGTTCAATGTGCCTGGGCCGCCAAGCGCGCAAAGAACAGCTACTACCGAGCCCAATTCTTCCGCTTGCAGGCCAAACGCGGGCCGCAAAAAGCCATCTGTGCCGTCGCCGCCTCGATCCTCACCGCCATCTATCACATCCTCAAGAACGGCACGGAGCACCATGACCTCGGCGCCGACTACTTCGACCGCCGGCCCACCGAGGTCAAAGCAAGCCGACTGGTCGCACGTCTCAAAAAGCTCGGCTTCGCCGTTCAACTCCAGCCCATAGCGGAGGCCGCCTGACGCCAAACGACCAACCGTTTCTTCCTAGCGTAGCGAAGCACTCCAGAGTCTGTCCGCAGAGACACTCTGGATTGCCTCGTCGCACCAGCGCAAAATTGCTTCGCAATTTTGTCGCGGGCTCCTCGCAATGACGAGCTTGGGATGCGTTGCGTGCTCAGCGTCACCGCCTTCGGGTGTGGGCGCGAGCAGATCAGCGCTCCGACGACCCGCCATTGCCCGTGCGCACCGCCGGGTTCGATCCGGGCTGCACGCCCGGCCGCGACAGGCTGGAGGCGCCACGTGCGCGCTGCCGTTCGCTGTCGTGCAGCGACGGCTGATATTTGGCGCGTGTGACCGCGAGCGTCGAGCCGCGCCAGGCGGCGAGCATCACCAGTGCGGCGCGATCGCTGAGGCGGTCGTAGAGCCGGGACAGTCGGTAGACCGCATCCACCGAGTTGCCGATCTCCGGCTTGAAGAACAAGAGGATGCGCTGGAAATTCGGGCTCGGCATGTCGAGCGTGCGCGCGGCGATTGCGAGCGGCTCGCCGCCGGCATCGTCGACGATCTCTGCTGCGACGCGCGAGGGCAGGATCAGGCTGTCGCCGAGCTCGAGGGTGAAGTTCTCGACATCGCCCGCGATCGCCGCCATCTCCAGGATCTGGATCGCGCGCCTGGCGCGCACGGTCGGAATCCGCGGCGCGGCCTTCAGCGGGGTCTGCGCCAGATTGTGCAGGATCAGCGCGCGCTGGCTCGCATCGGCGCCGAAGAACATGTCGTGGATCTCGGCGGCTTCCTTCGGCTGCATCGCCATGTTCGCGGCCATGCGCTGCTCGGCGTCGGTCGGCGTGCGGGCGGGCGAGGGGGCGGGCGCAGCACGCGGGATTTCGCGCGCGAGCGGCACCCGGCGGCCTTCTTGCGCTGCAACCAGCCCGAGCTTCTGCAGCACCGGGATGGGCGTCTGCGGATAGATCGCGAGCCGCGCCTTGACGGCGGCGCGCGTCGCGTCGTCGACCTGGTCGATCAGCCGCGTGGCGAGCTCGATGAATTGCCGCTGCTCGTCCTCGCTGTGGGCGGGTGCCTGGACATAGAGGTCGGTCAGCACCCGCAGCAACGTCGGGCGAACATCGACGCCCTCGCGGCGGGAGAGTGTCATCAGCCCGTCGAATCCGGGAAACAGCGACTTGGTCATGGAGGGTACGCAATTTGGAAAAAACTGTTGCCTCAGCCTATCAGGAGGTCCTTTAAAGCCTCGTTAAGGAAAACGAGGTGTGAAGCAAACCCGCCCGTTTCAACCGTTCTCGTCTCGCCGCGGGACGACCTGGGCCGGCCCGTGCGGTTACGGTCCAAAGGCCATGTTTACATCCCGTTAACCATAAACTGATCCTAATGCCCCCATGTTGCAGAGGCGCATTCTGTCGCGCGGCAATTGAGAGAGCTGACATGGGGACCATCATCGAATTTCCGGCCGGTCGCCGGGTGGACTCGTCGGGGGACGTCACACCGTGCGCGGACATGGGGACGATTCTGATCCTTCCCGTCGTCCGGATCGAGCGCGATGCGGACGCAACCAACGGCGATCGCGGGCCGGAAGCGGGCACAGCGCCGGGGCGCCGTCGCCGTCGCCGCTAAGTTCCGGCCTTTGCAATGCCGGCATCCATCCGCCAGATCCGCACCATCGTAACGGCCATCCTGCTTTTAGCTGTAGGCGCGACGCTGGCCGCCTGCAGCGGCGGCGATTTCGGCCGCACCCGTGCCGACATGCGCAGCGACGACATGCATCGCTGGCTCGGCGCCGAGGTCACCGGCAGCCTCGGCCTGAAACCCTCGCAATTCCAGCTCACCGACGAGGAGCGCCAGCTTCGCGATCTCGCCTATCCCATGATCGAGCCGCCGCTGTCCCGACCGGCCTGGAAGAGCGTGTTCGGCGACTACAAGGCTTTGCCGTCGCCGTGGCGGCAGAAGATCGTGTTCGACCGCACCATGTATGGCCGCACGCTGATCGACGAGCCGCATCGCTCGCATTCCTCGCGCTATGCGCAGCTGATCGAGGACGTGCGCAACGACATCACCCGCTTCGAGCCGTTTTTCGCCAGCGCCATCCGCGTCATCGATCTCGACAAGAAGCGTGAGGCCAGCATGGCGCGTGTCTCGGCGCTTTCGCCGCAGGAAGCGGCCGATGCCGTCGGACGCATGCAGGAGAACTCGCTGATCATCCAGTGGGTGCAGCTGTCGCTCGAGCAGCGCGTCTCGTCCTATCGCTGGGCGCTCGAGCGGCTGGTGATTCAGGCGCCAGACGGCATGGCTGCGGATGCCGATCGCCTGATCGGCGAGCTCGCCGCCCAGACCACCAATCCACCGGTTGCCGCGCAGCCGGCCTACGGCCGCGCGGTGGTCTCGAAGGGCTGACGGCGGATCGCCGCGCGTGCGGACGCATCCGCTTGCGTTCCCATCGGCACGAGCCGCCATCCGGGCCCGCAACGAGGGCGGTCACCGGCGTCCGCCGCGCCCGCCTGATTCAGGACCTGATGCAGACCATCGGGCCGCTGGCAGGTGTCGCCGCGACGGCCGTCGGCTTGATCTATGCAGGTCTGAAGGGCTTGCTCGGGTAGTTTGTTGCCAGTCGCCCAAAGCGCGATCAGCGTCCGCGTTCGGATCGCTGCTTCCGGAGCTTCCCGACAAAATCCTTCAGCGCATCCGCCAACGGCACTGACGCGCGATAGGCGAGTCCGACCTCCCGCCTGACCTTCACGTCGATCTCCCGGATGACGACGTCAGGATGGCCCTTTGCCACGCCCTCCGGGACGATAGCGATGCCTACACCGGCCGCGACCAGCGCCATCGCCCAATCCTCCGATTGCGCGATCGCCGCGGATGGGCGCCGTTGCGCGGCACGGCCGAAGAACGCGCTCTGCTCGCAATGGCAGCGGTCGATCATGGGTACATCGGCGAGGTCGGCGGCGCGGAGCCGCTCCTTCAGCGTCAGCGGATGCGATGGTGGCAGCGCAGCGACATAGCGCTCGCTCCAGAGCGGGACGAAATGCTCGTCATCCCCCAGCATGCTCTTCGAGATGATCCTTGCATCCGCGCGCTTGTCGTGGCCCACGAGCCGGAGCGCGATGTCGCTGCGCGCCGTCAGCGGCTTTAGCAGCGCGATGGTCCGGGGTACGTCGAGCGTGCGCATCAGGCCGAGCGTCAGATTGGTTCTGGCGCTGGGTTTGCGGAACAGGCTACGCGCGGCATCGGTCTCGTCGATGATGCGGCGGGCCAGCGCGTGAAACTGCTCGGCCGAGGCGGTCGGCGCGACGCCCTTCTTGTGCCGGATGAAAAGCGTGGTGCCGAGCTCGGCCTCCAGATTGGTGATCGCGGTCGAGATCGACGGCTGCGATACGAAGCAAGTGCGCGCGGCTGCCGTGAGGTTGCGCTCACGGTAGACGGCGGCGAAGTAGCGGAGCTCGCGGATATCCATAGCCTGAACCTATAGAAATTATCAACATTCGATATTTTATCTATGATTGGCCGGATGACAAGAATACCCCGTTCACAACAGGCGGGCGTCATCCATGAAGATCCACCATCTCAACACCGGCACGATGTGTCCCATGGGCCGGCGGCTGGTGAATGGCACCGGCGGCGTGTTCCAGCGTGCGCGCATGGTCTGCCATTGCCTGCTGATCGAGACCAACGACGGCCTCGCTCTGGTCGACACCGGCATCGGCCTTGGCGATATCGCCACGCCCGACCGGCTCGGGAAACACTGGCTGCGGCAGACCGCGCCAAAGCTCGATCCGGCGGAAACGGCCGTGCAGCAGGTGAAAGCGCTCGGCTATTCGCCCGCGGAGGTGCGCCATGTGCTGCTGACGCATCTCGACCGCGACCACGCCGGCGGCGTGCCCGACTTTCCCCACGCCGCGATCCATGTGCATCGCGCCGAATACGACATGGCGGTGCTGCGAAAGCCCGCGCCGCCCGAGGGGCGCTATGTCACGGGGCAGTGGAGCCACGGGCCGAGCTGGTCATTCTATGGCGAGGCCGGCGAGGATTGGTTCGGCTTCAAGGGTGTGCGCGCGCTAGGCGACCGTGAAGGGGACATCCTGATGATTCCGCTCGCCGGCCACACGCTCGGTCATTGCGGCATCGCGGTCCGCTCCGGCGACAAATGGCTGCTGCACGCAGGCGACAGTTATTTCCATCACGCCCAGCTCGACGCATCGCCGCGCGCGCCGCTGGTGCTCCGCTATTTCCAGCGCCGCGTCGACATGGACCACAATGCCCGCATCGCCAATCAAGCCCGGCTGCGCGAGTTGAAGCTCAGCCATGGCGACCGCGTGAGGATTTTCAACAGCCATGATCCCGTGGACTACGAAACCTGCCGGTGCGGCGCGCATTGAGCAGCGCACTCTTCCAGAGGCGAACCTTGCAGTGCAGCGGCGCCAAGATTTTGAGGCGCCGATTGGGCTTCGGACCGCCGGGCCGCAGCTATCGCGGTTCGACGATCTCGCCATCCTCCTTCACGAAGCGGCCGACGGGGTTGTCCAGAAGATCGATGACGGCTTCCGAAGGCCGGCACAAGCGCGTGCCCTTTGGCGTCACCACGATCGGACGGTTGATCAGGATCGGATGCGCGAGCATCTGATCGATCAGCTCGTCATCGGACCATTTGGGATCGGCGAGGCCGAGCTCCTTGTAAGGCGTTCCTTTTTCGCGCAGCAATGCGCGGACGGATATTCCCATCGCCGCGATCAGTTGCTTCAACGTTTCACGCGCCGGTGGCGTCTTCAGATATTCGATGATGACGGGCTTCACGCCGCTCTGCCGGATCATCGCCAGCGTGTTGCGCGAGGTGCCGCAATCGAGGTTGTGATAGATCGTGACGCTCATTGGAATGTCTCGCAATTGCAGCCGGGCCGTAATCTGTCGTCTATCGTTGTGCCGCTGTCTCGCGGCGGCGGTGATCTCACGGGTGGACCTCGGCGGCCGATGCGGCTTTGCCGGAACCGGCTTCATACCAGCCCCTGGTCGCCTTCACGATGCGGACGACGGATAGCATCACCGGGACCTCGACGAGAACGCCGACGACAGTCGCAAGTGCCGCGCCGGAGTCGAGGCCGAACAGGCTGATCGCGGCTGCGACCGCGAGCTCGAAGAAGTTGCTCGCGCCGATGAGGGCAGCTGGAGCAGCGACGCACCAGGCCACGCCAAACCGCCGGCTCAGCCAATACGCCAGGCCCGCATTGAAGTAGACTTGGACGAGGATCGGGACGGCGAGAATCGCGATAACGCCCGGCTGCCTCACGATCTGCTCTCCCTGAAAGCCGAACAGCAGAACCAGTGTCGCCAGAAGTGCGGCGAGCGAAAGAGGCTGCAGCGTCCGCAGGCTGCGGGCGAAGGCATCGCCGCCCTTCTGCAGCAGCACCCTTCGCCACGCTTGCGCGACGATCACGGGGACCACGATGTAGAGCAAAACCGAAAGCAGCAACGTGCCCCAGGGAACGCTGATGGAGGCCACCCCGAGCAGCAGCCCGACGAGCGGTGCAAACAGGAAGACCATGATCACGTCGTTGAGCGCGACCTGGCTCAGGGTATAGTGCGGCTCTCCCTCGCACAGGTTGGACCATACGAACACCATCGCGGTGCAGGGCGCGGCGGCCAGCAGGATCAGGCCCGCGATGTAGGACGGGATCTGGCCGGCCGGCAGCATGGGCGCGAACACATGGCCGATGAAGAACGAACCCAGCAGCGCCATCGAGAATGGCTTTACGGCCCAGTTGATGAAGAGGGTAACGCCCACGCCGCGCCAGTGCTCGCGGACTTGGCCGAGCGAGCCGAAGTCGATCTTCAGCAACATCGGCACGATCATGAGCCAGATGAGCGCCGCAACCGGCAGGTTGACCTTGGCAATTTCGGCGGTCGCGACCGCGGCAAAGAAGCCCGGCATGACATGTCCCAGTGCGACGCCGGCCACGATGCAAAGCGCGACCCAGAGCGTGAGGTATCGTTCGAAGAGTCCCATCGGCTATGCCACATCGTCGTTGGAAAGGGTTGCAGGGAACAGCACGTTGCAGATCTGGTCAGGCACGGACTTTCGCCTTTCGCTTTGGAGAGCAGCAGGCTTGCAGGCTTTCGACGACTGGCTCGCAGACTTCCGGTCGTCCACCGCAGCAGTCACGCAGCAGGAAAACCGCGACATTCCGGAATTCGGCGAGGTTGGCGCGGTAGACGATCGAGCGGCTGTGCCGCTCGGATGTCACGAGGCGCGCGCGCATCAGGATCGAGAGATGGGCCGACAACGTGTTCGGCGGCACTTCCAGCAGGCGCGCGAGGTCGCCGGCCGCAAGGCCCCCGGGTTCGTGCCGGACCAGCGCCCTGAACGCCTCCAGGCGGGTCGATTGCGACAGGGCGGCGAGCGCGAGGACAGCTTCTTCCGTTTCCATATATCCAGACTTATGGAATTGTGGGCGAGACGTCAATCCGGAATCGTCGCGTCGTCAACGGAGCCATTATTTCGAACATTCTAGAAATATCGTTGACATGGGCGTGGAAACGGATGCAGTGTTGGCGCCATGAAGATCGACGACGCAGCAGCACGCCTGGAAGCACTCGGTAACCGGACCCGGCTACAGATCTATCGGGCCCTCGTTCGGGCAGGGCACTCCGGCATGCCGGTCGGTCGCTTGCAGGAGAAGCTGAAAATCCCCGCATCGACGCTGTCTCACCACATCAAGTCTCTGGTCGCGGTCGGGCTCGTGAGTCAGGTCCGCGAATCCACGACGCTTGTCTGCCATGCGAACTACGATGCGATGCAAGGTCTGGTCGATTTTCTCGTGGCCGAGTGTTGCGCGGACGAAGCCGAGTGCAGGGGTGCTCAATCGGCGGCCTGATTTTTGGCCGATTTATTCGATGATTCTAGAATGATGGGAGCCGCGGAATGAGCGACGCAAAGACGGTAGCCATCATCGGGGCAGGGCCTGTCGGCCTCGCAGCTGCGGCGCATGTGCTCGAACGCGGCATGTCGCCGATCGTGCTGGAGGCCGGACCAGAGGCGGGACACGCGGTCCGCCAGTGGCAGCACCTCCAGCTGTTCTCGCCCTGGGACTACAATATCGACAAGGCCGCGGCGCGACTTCGCGCCGACCGGCTGGAATTCGCCGGACCCTCAGGCCTATCCGATCGGCGGCGAACTGCTCGAGGGATATCTCGAGCCGCTCGCGACACGGACGCCGTTGCGCGATGTGATCCGCACCTCCAGCCGCGTCTCGGCCATCAGCCGGGTCGGCTTCGACAAGGCGAAGACGAGGGGACGTGAGCGGGCGCCTTTCGAGATCCGCTACCGGAACGGTAAAGGGCCCGAGGTCCTGCGCACCGATGCCGTGATCGATACGTCGGGAACATGGTTCTCCCCAATCCGGCCGGCGGCAACGGCCTCCCGGCGATCGGCGAGCCCGAGCGCGCCGGCCGCATCGCCTACGGCATGCCGGACGTGCGGGGAGCCGGCCGTGCCAGATATGCCGGAAAGACCGTTGCGGTCCTGGGCGCCGGCCATTCCGCGGTCGGCACGCTGATCGAGCTCGCACGTCTTGCCGACGAGGTGCCGGGGACGCAGCCCGTCTGGCTTGTGCGCGGCGCTGACCCTGCAAGGGCTTTCGGCGGCGGCCGCAACGACAAGCTGGCGGCACGCGGAGAGCTTGGCGCCGTCTTTGCTGCGCTCGTGACCTCCGGAAAAATCAGGGTCGAGACCGAATTCGGCGTCACGCATCTCTCGGACGCCGATGGTCGCCTGAAGATTTCGGCTGGTGGCTGCTGTGGGGCGCGAAGTGTGGTCGTGGACGAATTGATCGTCTCGACGGGTTTCCGTCCCGACTTTTCGTTCCTGTCCGAATTGCGTCTGCGGCTCGATCCGGCCATCGAGGCGCCGGTCGCGCTGGCGCCGCTGATCGATCCCAACGAGCACAGCTGCGGGACCGTGCGCCCGCACGGCGCGCGCGAGCTCTCGCACGACGAGCCGGGCTTCTACCTCGCCGGCATGAAGTCGTACGGCCGCGCGCCGACCTTCCTGATGATGACGGGTTATGAGCAGGTCCGCTCGATCGCAGCCGATATCGCCGGCGACAGGGCGGCAGCGGAGAGGGTCGAGCTTGTCCTGCCGGAGACCGGCGTGTACGCGCGGTGGCGTCGAGTTCGCCGACGCCGCAGGATGTTGCGGCGGGCCGGCCAAGGAACAGGCATCGGCATGCTGTGCTGCAGACGAAGCAGCGAAGAAGGCCGGCGCTGCGGGCTGCGGTTGTTCATGAGGCAGGCTGTTTCGGCCAGGCCGCTGACTCTCTTGCTGTCGTCATCGGCCTGCGATCAGCGCCTCCCATTCGCATGAATACGCTGAGGGGAGGGAGCATTGCATCGATCGAGGGAATATCCTCCTCGTCATTGCGAGCGAAGCGAAGCAATCCAGAATCTTTCTGCGGCGGGACTTTGGATTGCTTCGCGGAGCCTGTCGTCGGGCCGCGCTTCGCGTAGATCCGTCACCATCAAGATCCGTCCAGGTGGGAGGACAACATTCGTAGCCTGAACGGACGCTCCCTGATTGCGGTGATGTGCATCGGGCAGGTCGGCAATTTGCTGCCGCATGTGGCGCTGTCGGCAAATCTCGCGCAGCACCTGATGCCGGCATGGGGGCTCTCCGCCGCGGAAGGCGGCTTGATGGCGAGCGGCTACGCGTTCGGCTACATGCTCGCGGTGCCCTTGCTGACCACGCTGACCGACCGCATCGATGCGCGGCTCGTGCTGCTCTGGGGCTCGATCGTCAGCGGGCTTGCGACCGTAGCCTTCGGCATCTTCGCGCAAGGGTTCTGGTCGGCGACCGCGATCTGGTCCGTTGCAGGCCTTGGATTTGCCGGCGCCTACAGGCCGGGATTGAAGGCGCTGACCGACCGGCTTCCCGCCGGCGACACCTCGCGCGCCGTCACGCTGTACACGTCGAGCTTTTCGGTCGGTGTCGGCCTCTCGTTTCTGGTGGCGCAAGTGGTTGCGGACAAATGGGGTTGGCGGACCGCTTTCCTCGCCACTGGCTTCGGACCGATAGCAATGGTGGTCGCGTGCCTTCTGATGCGCGAACAGAAGCCGGCGCCGAAGGCGGGGCGTCTCCTGAACTTCGCGCCCGTCTTCGCCAACCGTGAGGCGCTCGGCTACATCTTTGGCTACGGCGCCCATTGCTTCGAGCTCTACGGCATCCGCACCTGGCTGGTCGGTTTCTGGACCTTCGTCATCGCTCATCAAGGCGCGCCGTCATGGCTCAGCCCTGTCGTGATGAGCTTCTGCTTCGCGGTGATCTCGATGCCCGCAAGCATCCTCGGCAACGAGGCGGCGCTCAGGTTCGGCCGTCACCGCGCGATCACGATCGTGATGATTGCGTCAGCCTGCGTTGCGCTGATCATCGGTCTCAATGCGACGGCGCCGGCAGGGGTGCTCGCGCTGCTGCTGATCATCTATGGCCTGTGACCGTGCCCGCGGATTCAGGGGCGTTGACCGCCGGCATGTCGGCTGCGGCCGGGTCCGAAGATCGCGGCGCCACCCTGGCCCCGCATTCGACGGTCGGCTTCGGTCTCTCGGCGCTCGGCGCCTGGGGAACCGGCGCGGCGCTCAACGCGGCAGGCGGCCCGCAGAGCGCGACCGGCTGGCTGCTGGTCTTCATCGTGCTCGCCGCCGGCATCGCGCTGGGGCCGCTCGCGCTGCTGTGGGCGCGGGTGGCGCATTCGAAGATCCGGACATCGTGAGCGCGGCGACGAGCGCGATCCCTCGATCATGGCGCTCTGTGCTCCGGCATTCACAATCGCAATCCGGTTTTCCACACCCACGACAAGCAGTATCGATTTGTGGATCCGACCTACCAGCAATCGATAATTTGCCAACGATCGCGCGCGTCGCTTTGATGGCGGCATGGGCACGAAATCACGCGAGGTCATCTGGAGCGGGCGGATCATGGGCGCGGAAATTTCCGCCAAGCATGCCCGCGAGGAAGCCCGCAAGGCCGTGCGCGAAGCCGATCGTGCCGAGGCCGAAGCCTGGTCGGTGCGCATGGAAGGCTACGGCGGTCCGTCGCAGCCGTCGCCGACGATCGCGCAATGCCTCAACGGGGGCATGGGGTGGCTCGAGGTCGCGTGCAACAGATGCAAGGCGCGCGCGAGTCTGCCGCTCGATGCGATCCGCCGGCCGCGCGATACGCCGATCTGGAAGCTGGAGGCGTCGCTGAAGTGCCGGTCATGCCGGAAGGGACGGTCCGCACCGCCGGTTCACATGATCAAGCTCAGCGCAACGCGGAGCATCACGCCCTATAAATGGGTGCATCCGACCGAGGAACGCTAAAATTGTTGCCGTCGCACGTGGGGACGAAAAAGCGCCGCATCGCTGCGGCCTGCTGCTGACAGCATGTTGTCAGCAGCGCCGCGTTAGAGGCCGATCGTCGCCAACGGGAGCGACGGAACTTTCATGAGATGAGCTATGAAATTTGCTTCGGTTCGATTGATCGCCGCTGACATCAAGTCCCTCGTCAGCTTTTACGAGAATGTCCTGGGCCAAGCCGCGGAATGGCCAGCGCCGGTATTTGCCGAGATCGTCACTCCATCCGCTACGCTTGCGTTCGGCAGCGTCGATACGGTCGCGCTGTTCAGGAGGAAGTGCCGAGCCCGCTGCCAATCGCACCGCGATCATCGAGTTTCAGGTCGACGACGTCGAGACGGAATATGCGAGATTGAAAGATCAAGTAGAGGTGGTGCACGCGCCGAAGATGATGCCGTGGGGAAATTGCGCGGCCCAGTTCCGCGATCCCGAAGGCACGCTCGTGAGCCTCTACACGCCGGTGACCGAAGCCGCCAGAAAGCGATTTGGAGCACGATGAGATTGGATCCCATGAAGGCCGAACTGGATCGGCCCGACCGGAGTATATCGCGCGTAAATGTTGAAGTCGCGCCTTTGATCCAGGTCCCGCCATAAGGTATCTCTCGGGCAGAGAAACTCGGGGGATGAGATGTTGAAGCTGGCGTTTCCGATGATCCTGGCCGCTGCGGCCGGAATCAGTCTGGTCGTGCAACAGGCCCTCAATGCCAACCTGCGCACGGCGCTGGGCTCGGCGGCGTGGTCGGGCTTCATGAGCTACTTCATCGGCGTCATCTGCATGGCGGCGCTCGCGCTGCTGTTCAGGGATCCCGTCCCATCGGCAGCCATCGCCGCCCGCATACCTTGGTTTGCCTGGAGCGGCGGCCTGTTCGGCGCGATCTTCATTGGCCTCGGAATATTCCTGGTCCCCCAACTCGGCGCCGCCACCTTCTTCGCACTCCTGATCGCCGGTCAGATGCTCGGCTCGATCGCATTCGATCATTTCGGCCTGCTGGGCGTTCCCGTTCATCCGATCAGCGCGGTCCGGATCGCCGGAGTTGTCCTGCTCGTGGGCGGGGTCATCCTGATCCGGATGTAGAACCGACAGTAAACCTTCACAACAGCCGACACTCGCGATGAACGAGGCCACTTCATCGTTCCGGAGTTATGCAGAGGAGGGCTTGGGGATACCAAGGTGCATTGCAAAAAGCCCAGGGTATTTGCTGATGGTCGAGCGCTCCAAGGTTTGATTGAGTCGGCATCCTTTTACTACCTCGTCTCGGGCGTTCCAGCTTGCAAAGAACCGTTATCCCCGCGCGAGGAGTTGCCCATTCCAAGGAGTAAACTCCCATGCCCCGGCATCAACCCTTCGAAGACAGCAGCTCTGCAGATCCGATGTCCCTGGAAACTCCGCTCTCCGGAGAAAGGCGAATACTCCTCTTGGGCACTGCCGCCGCGCTTGCTGCAGGTGGGCTCTCCACTCCGGCGGCTGCTGCGCCTCAGGCTCCTGACCTCTCCGGGGCGTTGGCGAAATTCCGCGCCACCATCCCAAGCCACTTCAATCGCGACTACATCGAGAACGCAGTGGTCCCGTTCTTTCTCGGCAGCATCTTCGCCGGTGAGCGGCCGACTCTCCCCATGATCGACTTGCCTCTCACCAAGCAGGACGCAATTCCTTGGGACTTTTGGGGAATGCTTTACGAAGAGTGGAAGCCGACCCCTTCGGATGGCGTGACAGTCTTCCTCGAAGGGCTGGAGAATCGCGGCGCCAATAACCTGCGAAAGCGCATCTATTTCAGCGGCGTCACTCCCGACCTCTATGCCCCGAAATATCAGGCCAAGGTCGTCGCATTTTTCGACAGGCTTCTCGACTCGAAGTACGCCGACAAGCCTTTCATGCGCCACTACCTCGACAATTTCTGGGACATCTACTGGGATCTGCACCTCGGCGTGAAGGGCGATGCCGTGCCGCCTCAAGTCCGCGCGATCGGGGAAGCCTTCAACACGGTGCTCGCCTTTCGCAATCCATTGCAGGAGATCGTATACGAAAACTACATGACCGTGAGGGCGCTTCGGCCGTTCCTTGCGAAATGGATCGATGAGAGGTTGGACGACATCGCGAACGGAAAGGTTTCTGATCCCGACAAGACCATCGCCTATTACTGGCTCAAGAATGCGGGTGACGGAAAGCACTTCGCCAAGAAAGATGTTGTCTTCGAATGCTTCCACAATTTCGTAGCGCTGAGCCAATGGGGCAATTCCATCTTCGGCATCATGACGCGCCTGAACCAGAATGGAGGGGATCAAGCCGTGCGGGCGGCCTTCCAAAAGACGATGAGCGGGGACTTCGACAATGCGAGCGGAGCTCCCTACACGCCTCTTGAGCTTCTGGTAATGGAGCTCTTCCGCACCATCTCGCCGAACGGGGCAGCATCTCAGCGATTACGGACACGCGCGCCTCGTCCTTCTACGGCGGCTCTCCATTCGCCCAGTTCGGCGTGCCTTACGAGCGGCACTCCTACATGAATACGCCTCATACCGAAACGAGCTTCGACTCGCGGCTATGGAAGGAACCTGAGCGATTCGACCCCCAGCGTTACCTGAGCGTGCCGACCAGCGCGCAGATCGATGAGGCAAAATGCAAGCAGATCGGTCTGCCGCGTTGCCCGTTTGACATCACGACCCTTCCGGTCAGTGACGGGCGGAAAACCGCTATCACCAACAGTGGTTTCGGCACGGTGTTTGCCGTGGCGGACGGGAAGCCGGCACCGGTCTGCGACTATGCCGGATTCGCGCCATTCGGGTTCGGCTATCGACGCTGTCCCGGCGAGCAACTGACAATCGACGTGTTCGGAGATTTTCTCCGCAAGGTGTGGCGCGACAAGATCGTCTTCCACAATCTCAATCAGCCAAGACCCGGGAGGGTTCCGGTCGGGCCGGGCGCAGTGATCGACGACGACATCGGCTTCTCCAGGTCTGCGTAGCGCGTCTGCATCGGCCCCGAGCGTTGGGATGTGTCCGGCGCGATTGTAGGAAAGGCGATGTAGGCGGAAGCATCTGTACGGCGAAGCGATGGTGTGTGCTGTTATACGTGGAAGTCGCTGCGGCGGCTTGTTCGGCTGCGACTGCCACGGCCGGTTCGACGCGTAATTGCCTCAACGCACCGGTCGTAGCATGTCGCCATCCTAAAGCCCTGTTTCTGCTCCACGGTTATTAAAGCTAAGTCGTATCGCCGCACGGTGGCCCGCACCCGGAGGAGCCCGTCATGTCGAGACTAGCAATCGCATTTATGTCGGCGTTGGCCGTGACCACAGCCAACGCGCAAAATACTAAGCCTGAACAATTACAAACACCGACTCCCGCCAGCGCAAATGAAATACGACCGTTCCTGTTTGATGGGCGAATGAAAGGTGACGGCGAGCGTCAGCGAACGCTAGCCGACGATCATCATCCCAACGTTGGTGCCGTTGTCATGCCCCCGAAAGCAAGCCAGCCCGCGCGCGAGCAGTAAGCTGCGACCCATTTACTTGAAGACGGTCAGATGACGGTGACAGTGCACTCAACTTCACGCAAAAGTTTGCGCCTGACGTGCTTGGGATCACCGGATGTAGAAGGCGGGACGAAGTCTTGACGGATGCATCAATCCCGGCACCTACAGTCGCACCGACGCCGCAGACCTGTCCGTTTGCCGTTTGGATTCACGGTTTGGTTCTACAACGTCGGTGATCTCTCCGCCCAAGCTTTGGTGGCTTGGCAGATTTCCATCGCTCGGGCGTAGGCCGGGCGTGTCGTCGTGCGGGCGAGATAGGCACGCTCGACCGGACCCGGGGTATAGTTGCTGGTTCGCAGACCAAGCAGGAGAGCGTAGCTCACCGAAATGTCAGCAGCAGTGAATTGGTCTCCGGCGAGAAATGGACGATTTGAGAGACGCTGGATGACCAATCCCAGCCGGCTGCGAAAGGTCTCTAGTGCCCAGCTTGTCACCCGGGCGTTTCGCTCTGCTTCCGGCGCGAGTGCGCGACCGACAAAGACGGCGTTCATTGGCCCGGCGAGCCCGGCCTCTCCCAAATGGAGGAATTGCAGATAGGCGGCGAAAGCCGGATCATCCGGGGCGAGGGCGAGTGGGCTCGGGCCGTGGCGGGCGAGCAGGTATTCGAGGATCGCGATCGATTCGACCATGATCGTCTCGCCGTCCTGTAGCGCCGGGATAAAGCCGGCAGGGTTGATCGCAAGAAAATCGGGATCATTCTCGACAGCGAGCAGATCGACCGGGCGCAGCCGATAAGCCACTCCCAATTCCTCGAGTAGCCAAACGACGCGGAACCCACGACCTTCGCCATAGACAGTGAGCATATTTGAGCGTCCTCACATTGGCTTAAACGCCTTAATCCGCAGGAGCGAGATTACTACATGCTGCCATCGCTCGGAGAGTATATGTCCGTAGATCGTCCCGATTAAGAGGGAGCGGGTAGGGCGGATTAGCGCCAGCGCAATCCGCCATTTCACTCTGAGACTATCAACCGATGCGACAGCGGGGGGCGGCTTCGCGGTGCCCCATCGGCTGACGTGCAGTTGCACCGCGTCAACGGAAGTGATGCGGCAAAATCACAAGAGCTTCTCTGGATTTGCGGTGTCGCAGAAGTTATGTTGTGCAACTCACTGGGAATATTCGCCGCCTGACGGTGAAGGATGACCGACGACGACACTGAGATACGTCGCCTCGCACGGGAGGATGCTGTCCTCTATCGAGATATTCGACTGGAGGCTCTCCAAGCCAACCCGGAAGCGTTCGGTAGCACCTTCGAGGTTGAAGATGCTCAGCCGCTGAGTTTGTTCTCGGATCGGCTCGGCAGCTCTATAGTGCTCGGCGCGTTCCGCGATGCAGAGCTCGTCGGCATTGTCGGCTTTGCTGTCCAACAGAGCCGGAAAGAAGCTCACAAAGGCGCGCTTTGGGGAATGTACGTTCGTCCCTCCGCAAGGAATGCCAAAGTCGGTCGACGGTTAGTCGAAGCGGTATGCAATCACGCCCGTCAGCAGGTTGAGCTGATCCAGCTCAGCGTTGTGGTGGACAATCAACATGCGCGGAGTCTTTACGCGAGACTGGGCTTCCTCGAGTACGGCGTGGAGAAGAACGCTCTGAAGCAAGCTGGCCGCTACTACGACTTGGTTCTTATGGCAAAGGATCTCTCGCGGCACTGAGTCATTTTGCGACGCAGACATCGACTGTTCACCAGCAGGCACGATTTCCGCAAGGGCAATCGCATATGGTGTGCACGATGCGGCGGCATCGGCAGTGGGCTCCCTCTCCCGCTTGCGGGGAGGGCGGGGTGGGGGTGTTTCCGCGCCGGGATTGGTGAGGATTGCGGTGAACGTCCCAGCGTGGTGAGAACCCTCACCCGCCGCGCTCTGCGAGCGCGTCGGCCTCTCCCGCAAGCAAGCGGGAGAGGCGGAGCAAGCTCGCGGACTATTCCGTGAAATCCATATGCGAGAGCCCTGCTGGGCAACGATAGTCATCCGCCGATCATGGCAATCTCCGTTCCGGCATGAAAAAACCCGCGGCGGATTTCTCCGCGCGGGTGGTCACGATTTTACGATGATGCCATTCTGCCAGTGTTTTGCCCGACGTGTCAAAGCGAAGTTTTACGCCGGACGCGTGCGGCCCATCCGCCGATGAGCGCTCAAGCATGATCCGGGAAAGTGCGAAGCGGCTTTCCGGAAAGATCACGCTCCAGACAACGAGGGTCCCATGATTTCAATGCCTCCGCTACTGTGCATGGGGTTGTTTTCAGCTTTGGCTTCGAGCGGGCTCATGCCCTTCAGCGCCGGCCGCGCGGCGCCTCGGCCTTGGCGGGCGCTTCGGTCTGCGGGGCGCAGGTCGCAGCTTGCAGCGTCGCCTGCGCTTGCGGCATCAGGCCGGGCTCCGCGGCGAGCGCCTTCATCACGATCAGTCCGGTCGTGCTTGGGGAATCGATGATCAAACGGTCGGCCGCGGTGATCTCTTCGTCCTCGGGCAGGGCGTCGTGCTGCGCCTGGGTCATCAGGTCGAGTTCGATCACCTTCTTGCCGGCCGAGCGGTCGTTGATGGCGTAATAGGCGATCTCGTTGCGGGTGTAGAACGACACCGAGGTATAGGACTGGCTCACCGGCACGGTGAGCTTGAGCGGCCCGCCCGAGAGATCATAGCGGCAGATCGCCTGAGCAAAGGCCGGGTCCATGAACGGCATCGGCGAGGTCTGTGGATCGGCAAGCGGAAGCTGCGTGACGCCGTTGAGCCTGGTCATCGGCGTCAGCCGCGAATAGGCGTCCTGGCTCGCGATCCGCGGCAGGGCCAGCACGCTGACGAGATGGACCACGAGGCCCAGCACCACGCCGGCCACAATCGTGAACAGCAGCCGGATCATGAGCAGCCCACTGTCGAAATCGTCGGCATCGGCGCATCGCGCTGCGTGCGCGTGGCCACGCCGACCGGCGTGTCGTAGAGGCGGAACATCAGCGCATAGCGCTCGATGCCGCCGGTCGGCAGCCAATTGCCGGCACGCGAGCGCGCGGCGATGTGGATCTCGAACGAGCCGTCGGACTGGCGGATGATCTCCTGGCTGGTGAAGCCGTAGCGCTGCAGCGTGTTGGCGACGAGATGACCCTTGCGGTCGTACAGCGTCAGCGTCCAGAACCGCGCCGGCGGCGTCACGCCGGAGACGACGACGTCGCAGCGGCCGTCGAGCGCCTTCTTGTTGTCGTCGGCGGTCGCGGTGAAGGCGATGCCGTCGCCGGTGCCGATCGGCAGTTCGCCGTTGCGCACGATGGTAGCGCGCGAATAGGGATCGACGTCGGCGGTGCCGGTACGGGGGCGGGCGGTCCAGGGCCCGATGGTCAGCGTGCCGATCTCGGTGCCGCGCGTCGTCGTCATCCAGGTCGCACCCAGGCCGACCACGGTCGCGAGCAGAAGGGCCGTCAATGTGATCAGGATCAGCCGCACGGGATCAGATCAGTTCTTGCGCGGGGTGGATGCGTTCGCGTTCTCCTCCGCCGCATAGTTCTGCGGGAAGGCGAGCGCGCTGTTCGACGATGCCGGCTTGGCCGGCTGGCTGTCATTGGCCGTCGATTTGGTCGCGGTCCTGGCGGCGTCGTCGAGCATCTTCTCGACGCGCACCAGGATGTCGGCGCCGCGCTTGGTCAACACCGGCGGCGGACCGGGCTTGGTCTCCAGCACCTTCGGCGCCGCATTGGCCTGCGCGTTGGCGACCGACTCGCGCGGCAGCTTCTGGCCCATGCCGACGCCGGGAATTTCGCGGACCTCGACGCCCTGATGGGCGGCGACCATGATGTCGTGCCAGGTCTGCGCCGGCAGCGAGCCGCCGGTCATGCGGTTGGTCGGCGAATAGTCGTCATTGCCGTACCAGACCGCGCAGGTGAAATTGCCGGTGTAGCCGACGAACCAGGCGTCGCGATAAGCATTGGTCGTGCCGGTCTTGCCGGCGGTCGGAATGCCGTCGAGCGCTGCGCGGCGCGCGGTGCCTTCGCTGACGACGTGGCTCATCATGCCGGCCATGTCGGCCGCGATGTTCGGCGGAATGGCCTGCTTCGGCTTCGGACCGTCGCGGTCCCAGCGCCACACCAGATCGCCGGCGCCGGTGCGCACTTCGAGCACTGCATGCGGCGTCACCGCCTTGCCGCGGTTGGGGAAGGTGGCATAGGCCACGGCGTGCTCGAGCACGGTGACCTCGTCCGAGCCGATCGGCAGCGACGGCGTGTCGGGCAGGGGCGCCTTGAGGCCGAAGCGGCGCGCGACCTCGACGATCTTGGCGCGGCCGATCTTGGCCGGGTTCGGCGCCTTCGGCTGCTCCTTCTGGCCGATCGCGATCGACAGCTTGACGGGCACGACGTTGATCGAGCGCGTGATCGCCTGCGTCAGCGTCACCGCGCCGGAATAGGAATGGCCATAGTTCTGCGGACACCAATTGCCGATGCAGACCGGGCCGTCGACCACGATCGAGTTCGGCGTGAATCCGTTCAAGAGGGCCGTGGTGTAGACGTAAGGCTTGAACGAGGAGCCGGGCTGGCGATAGGCGTCGACGGCGCGGTTGAACTGGCTGGCGCCGTAGTCGCGGCCGCCGACCATGGCGCGGATGCCGCCGTCGAGATCGGACACCACGGTCGCGGCTTGCGTCGCGTGATAGTCGCGGCCGAACTGGCGCAACTGGTTTTCGATCGCGTCCTCGGCGGCCTTCTGCACGTTGGTGTCGATTGCGAGCCGGACCACGAACACGCGCTCGGTGTAGGACTTCGGGAAGGTATCGACCAGCTTGCGCATCTCGTCGAAGGCGTAGTCGAGATAGTAATTCGGCGACGCCTCGTCGCGGCGATCGACCGCGAAGGCGGGGTTGCGGCGGGCGCCGAATACCTGGCCCTCGGTCATGAAGCCGGCATCGACGAGATTGTCGAGCACGACGTTGGCGCGGGCACGCGCGGCGGGCAGGTTGATGTGGGGTGCGTATTTCGTCGGCGCCTTGAACAGGCCTGCGAGCATCGCGGCTTCGGCCAGCGTCACGTCGCGCGCCGACTTGTTGAAGTAGAAATGCGCCGCACCGTCGACGCCGAACGTGCCGCCGCCCATATAGGCGCGATCGAGATAGAGCTTGAGGATCTCGTTCTTGCTCAGGCGCCATTCCAGCCAGACCGCGAGGAAGGCCTCGTTGATCTTGCGCTCGATAGTGCGCTCGTTACTCAGAAACAGGTTCTTGGCGAGCTGCTGCGTGATCGAGGAGCCGCCCTGGCGGACGCCGCCGGCCTGGGCGTTGGTGACCAGCGCGCGCGCGGTGCCGGCGATGTCGATGCCGAAATGCTCGTAGAAGCGGCGGTCTTCGGTCGCGAGCGTCGCCTTGATCAGGACGTCAGGAAAATCTTCCAGCGGGATCGAGTCGTTGTGCTTGATGCCGCGACTGCCGATCGGGTTGCCGTAGCGATCGAGGAACGTCACTGCCAGATCGGACTTCTTCAGCCAGTCCTCGTCCGCGGTCTCGCGAAAGGCCGGGATGGCGAGGATCAGCATCAGCACCATGCCGCCGAGGCCGAGGGTTGCGGCCTCCGACAGCGGCTCGACGAATACCCAGCGCTTCCACCGCCCGACATAGAAGCGGTCCATGAAGGTCGAGTAGCGCTCGTAGAGCTCGCGGATGCCCCTGGCCGAGGAGAACAGCGAGGAGTCGATGCGCGCATCGAGGTCCAGGAAGAAGTTCCTGATACGGCTCTTCCAGTTGGATGGTGTGTTCTGGACCACCTAGAACCCTTGAGGCTCGCTTCGACAGCGTTCAAGCACCCGGCCGGGGCGGCATCGAGACGTCTTGCGGGATTGTTGCGGCAAACCCAAGGCGCCCGTATCGCGTCCGAGGGGACTTGCTGTTCTTCTAGCCGAGCGGGGCCTATAAACCAATGGTCAGGCTCGCAATTTTGAACAACAGGCCTAATTGAACCCCGGTTCATTACGGGCCTTACGGGGGCGTTGCTTGCGGCTCTGGGGCCGCGCGCCCTAGATGGCTCTGGCCGCAGCTCTTTGGAATCGTATCAGGCGCATGACCGCAGCTCGCAAACGACCTTCAGACCAGGATGGATTCTTCTGGAAAACCAAGAAGATGGAGGACATGTCGGCGGCCGAATGGGAGAGCCTGTGCGACGGCTGCGGCCGCTGCTGCCTGAGCAAGCTCGAAGATGAGGATACCGGCGAGATCTACTTCACCGACGTCAGCTGCAAGATGCTGGATTCCTGCACCGGCGGCTGCAAGAACTACGCAGATCGGTTCGACTCCGTCCCGGACTGTGTTGTCATGACGCCCGAGAAGGTCCGCACCCTGCCTTGGCTGCCGCCGAGCTGCGGCTACCGGCTCGTCGCCCAGGGCCGCGATCTCTATTGGTGGCACCCTCTGATCTCAGGCGATCCCAATACGGTGCACGAGGCCGGCGTCTCCGTGCGCGGCCGGGTCTCGGGCACAGAGGACGAGGTCCCGGACGACAAGCTCGAAAACTATATCGTGCAATGGCCGGGGCAGATCCCGAAGCGGGCGCGCCTGAAGCGACGTCCCAAGGACTGATCCGTCCGTCGTTTCAGATCAATTGTTCGGGATGACCGCGGTACGGGATGCACCCATGCGCCGCGGTGCCTGCCTGAGAAGAACTTTGCTGTCTAGATTGGCTTGATAGAACAGATCCTTCGCGGCTTTGCGCCGCAGCAAGACGCTCTGACACGCCCGAAATGAACAAGTTCGCACGGCAGAGCAGCCAATCTGCCGACATCCAGACATTGCCCGACGAGATCGCCGAGGAACTGACCCGCCTTCCGGGCGAGGTCATCAGCGTCAGCGACGCACCTTCCCTCGCACCGCCGGTCCCGCTGTCGCAGGACGAGGTCCGGACCATCGTACTTAGCCTGATGCTGACGATGTTCCTGGCCGCGCTCGACCAGACCATCGTCGCCACTGCGCTGCCGACCATCGGCCGCCAGTTCCAGGATGTCTCGAACCTGTCCTGGGTCATCACCGCCTATCTGCTCGCGTCGACCGCGGTTGCGCCGGTGTTCGGGACGCTGAGCGACATCTACGGCCGCAAGGTCATGATCATCGTGTCGCTGAGCCTGTTCATTGCGGGATCGGTGCTGTGCGCGATCGCGCCGAGCATGCCGATGCTGATTTTGGCGCGCGGCCTGCAGGGGCTCGGCGGCGGCGGCATCATGCCCGTCGTGCAGACGGTAATCTCCGACGTCGTCTCGCCGCGCGAGCGTGGCCAGTACCAGGCTTATTTCTCCAGCGTCTGGATGGTCGGCGGCATTTTAGGCCCCGTCATCGGCGGCGTGTTCGCCGAGCATCTGCACTGGTCGATGATCTTCTGGATCAATCTGCCGCTCGCAGCCGCAGCCCTTGCACTGCTGCTGCCGAAGATGAAGAAGATCCCGGTGTTCCACCGCAAGCGCAAGGTCGATTGGCTTGGCGGCGTGCTGCTGATGGCCTCTGCCGTCGTCTTCATGCTGGTGCTGACCTGGGGCGGCACGCGCTATCCCTGGCTCTCGCCGACCGTGCTGTCGATGGTGGGCGGCGCTGTCCTGCTCGCTGTAACATTCGTGTGGCACGCCCGTCGCGCCGACGAGCCGTTCCTGCCGCTGCCGCTGCTCTCGGGATCGGTCGCGCCATTCGCGCTGACCGCCGGCGGCTGCGGGTTAGGGGCTATCACCGGCCTCACCGTGCAGCTGCCGCTCTATTATGAGTCGGTCTATCACCTCAGCGCCAGCGAGGCGGGGCTTGCATTGATTCCGCTCGCGGCGGTCTCGACCTGTGGTGCGGCGATCGCCGGCCGCACCATGGCGCGTGCCAAGCATTACAAGCGCGTCGCTATCATCGGCACGTCCTGGGCTGCGATCTGCGCGCTAGGCCTCACGGTCACCACGCTGCCGCTGTGGGGACTGCTGACCCTGATGGCCGCATTCGCGCTCGGCCTCGGCACGACCTTCCCGGTCTGCGTGGTCTCGCTGCAGAATTCGGTGGCTCGCCCGCAGGTCGGCACCATCACCGGCGCGATGAACTTCTTCCGTTCGCTGATGTCCTCGTTCACGGTCGCAGCATTCGCGGCGATCCTGCTGATCGCGCTCGGCACCGATATTCCGCTGGCCGGCGAGCATCACGCCGCAGGCAGCATCCCTGCGATCCCGACCGAGGACATGCGGCACGCGTTCCGCTACGTCTTTGCGGCCGCGACCGCGCTGATGACGACCGCCGCGCTCTGCCTGATCATGATGGAGGAGCGGCCGTTGGCTGGTCCTTCCACCGCGCAACCCGTCGAGATGGCGGAGTAGCGGTCTCTATCCGCCGCGATCAGGATCGTCGTCGAGATTGCCGACGCTCGTCTTCCGCGCTTTTGCCGCAAGCTGCTCCTTAAGCTTCGCCAGCGCGGCAGCCGACCAATCACTGATATCGGTGACCGCGACCCAGGCATCGACATAATGCTCTGGCGCATAGACATGGCCAAAGCCCATCGGCGTATTGGTTGCGACCGCCATGTCGAGGGCGAGTTGTAGCATGGTGACGATCGGATACCACCTGAGCTCCGGTGACACGTCGGGCCCGCGCGGCGCATTCATCCACGCCGGTGCCCGGAAGGCATCGCGGTAGGCGAAGAACGTGATCGCATCGCTGGCATATTGCAGATAGACCACGCGCATCGGTCCCCACGGCGTATCCGGCGGCACCGTCGGTCCGTTCTGGTTCATGAAGCGCACGAACCGGCTGTCGCGGAATTCGGGCAGCCACGCCGGCGTGCCGGGATTGCGGTTGTCGGTGATCGAGCGCCAGATCCGGCTCTCGAACGGCGCACCGCTCCACAGCGCTCCCGCAACGGGATCGCCGATCGTCTCGAACAGTTCTGCGGATTTCTCCGAGTTCATGGCGCCGAGGCTCAGCCCGTGCAAATACAGCTGCGGCCGCTTGTCTTTCGGCAGCGTCGTCCAATAGCCGTAGATTTCCGCGAACAGCGCACGCGCGGCTTCCGCGCCGTATTCGGGCTGAAACAGCAGCGACAACGGGCTGTTGAGATAGGAATACTGCATCGCGACGCTGGCGACGTCGCCGTGATGGAGATATTCCACCGTATCCATCGCGGACGGATCGATCCAGCCCGTCCCGGTCGGCGTGATGACGATCAGGATTTTCCGTTCAAAGCCGTGCTGGCGCTTGAGCTCGTCGAGCGCAAGCCTGGCGCGTGCCTGCGCGGTATCGCGGGCAACGAGCCCTACATAGACGCGCACGGGCTCCTGCGCGGGCCGCTCCGTGACGGTACTGATCTCGGCCGCGGTCGGGCCTGAGGCAATGAAGCGGCGCCCCATGCGCCCGAGCTCCTTCCACTTCACCAGGGACGCCGGGCTTCCGGTCCGATTCGAGGCGGTCGGCTGCGGACGCTCGGGCTCGAGCAGGACATCGAGCTCGCGAAACGAGGAATCGAGCGCGTTGAAGACCGTGCGGATCAGGACATTGCTGGCGATCGACCAGAACAGCAGTGCTGTCACAAGCACGCCAACGACGTTTGCAACTTTTCGCGGAATGAGGCGCCGAGTACGTGCAGCAAGGAAGCGGGCGACAAGCGCGAACAGCCGCCCCAGCACCAGCAGCACCACGAACGTGATCAACGCGATGATGCAGACCTTGAGCGGATGCGCGGTTTCTACCGGCGCCATTTTCATGACACTGCGGATCGCGTTCTGCCATGCGGTGGTGCGCCAGAGAGCGGCGATCACCACGAGCAGGCAGCCGATTGCGACCAGCGCATTCGCAACGGATCTCGCGCGCACCGACGGCTCGGGCAGTTCGAGATAGTGCCACAGCCGGCGCCACAGGACCCCACAGAGGTAGCCGATCGCAAAGCAGCCGCCGGCAAGCGCACCTTGCGTGAGATAGCTGCGCGGGATCAGCGTCGGCGTCAGCGCGGCTGCGAAGAACAGCGCGCCCAGCATGAGGCCGATGCCGGACAGCGAGAGCAGTTGTCGCCGAATGAACCGCGCGAGACTCGTCAAGCTATCCCCCGGTGACTATCGTTTGTTATCCGCAAAGCCGCTCTTGCGCGGTAGCAGGATCGTGAACTCCGTGAACTTCCCCGGCTCGGTCGCAACATCGATCGTGCCGCCATGCTGCTTCACTACGATGTCGTGGCTCATCGACAATCCGAGGCCGGTGCCTTCGCCGGCCGGCTTGGTCGTGAAGAACGGATTGAACATTTTTTCCTTCACGTCGTCGGGAATGCCGGTGCCGTTGTCGCGGATACGGATTTCGATGCTGTCGCCACGGTCGCGGGTGGTGGCGGTCACGACCGGCTCGAAAGTGCCGGCGCCGCTTTCCGCCTGGCGCTTTGCCACCGCATAAAACCCGTTCGAGATCAGGTTCAGCAGTACCCGCGAGATCTCCTGCGGAAACAAATTTGCAGAGCCTGCGGCCGGATCGAGCTCGCGCTTCAGCGTCACGTCGAACTGCGGCTTCTCGGCGCGCGCGCCATGATAGGCAAGATTGAGGCTCTCCTCGACCAGCGTATTGATGTCGCTCAAGCCGTATTCGCCGCCGCCTTCGCGCGAGTGCAGCAGCATGTTCTTGACGATGGAATCGGCGCGCTTGCCGTGCTGCACGACTTTTTGCAGATTGTCCTTCAGCATCCCGGTCAGCTCGCCGACCTCGTTGCGGACATCGTCGCCGAGCGGGGCGGGCGCCAGCACCTCGCTCAGTTCGTCCGTCAGTTCGGCCGAGAGCGCGGCGAAATTGTTGACGAAGTTGAGCGGATTCTTGATCTCGTGCGCGATGCCGGCGGTGAGCTGGCCAAGCGAGGCGAGCTTCTCGGTCTGGATCAGCCGGTCCTGCGCCGCGCGCAAATCGTCGAGCGACTTCGATAGTTCGCGCGTGCGCGCCTGGACCTCGTCGAACAGCCGCGCATTCTCGATGGCGATCACGGCCTGGTCGGCGAAGGTCGAGAGGAGCCCGATCTGACTGTCGGTGAACGGCCGTATGATGGATCGGGTCAAAGTCAGGGCGCCGATCGGCATGCCCTCGCGTAGCAAGGGCACGCCGAGAAAGGTGCGAGGATTGCCACTGAGCTGCTGACCCTCGAAATGATACTCCGGATCGGCAAGCACGTCGTGCACGTGGACGATACGTCCCTCGAGCAGGGTTCTCCCCGTGATAGTGCGCCGTTCGGGCTTGACCGGAATATCCTTAACGTAATCGGCGAACTCACGCGGAAAGCCGTATGAACCGGCGCGGTAATAGACCTCACCACTTCGCCGGGTAATGGCAGCCATGTCGGCTTCACACAACCGTGCTGCCGATTCCACCAGCGTATCGAGCACGGTCTGAAGATCGAATGCCGAACGGCTGATGACCTTGAGCACCTCGGCGGTCGCGGTCTGCCGTTCCAGCGCCTCCCTGGTGGTGTTAAACAGGCTGACATTTTTGACCGCGATCACCGCCTGGTCGGCGAAGGTTTGTAACAGCCGCACATGATGCTCGGCGAACGTGCCGGTCGTCCGCCGCGTCGCGATAATAACGCCTCTGGCTTCGCCCTCGCTCATCAAAGGGGTGAACAGCATGCTCCGAAAGCCGCGGGCGCGGGCGATGTCACGCGCCGCGGGCTCGAGTTCGGTGTCGGGCAGCTGCGCCGATTCACCATGGGCCGTGAGCTGGTGGGCCGGGAACTGCGCGAGCGGCACCGGGAACGATTCCTGCAGCACGCGATCGCCGGCCGGGTCGCCCGGCGTGAAGGCGGCAAGGTGCGCGGCGCCGTCGATGTAGCGCAGCACGGCGGTGGAGAAGCCGCCGATCAGCCGGTTGGCATTGGCGGCGATTGCGTCGAATACCGGCTGCACGTCGGACGGCGAAGCCGCCATCACCCTCAAGATGTCGGCGGTGGCGGGCTGGCGTTCCAGCGCCTCGCGCGTTTCGTTGAACAGCCGCGCGTTCTCGATCGCGATCACCGCCTGATCGGCAAAAGTCTGCAGCAACTCCACGAGGTCAGGCGCGAATGCGCCGGTTTCGGTGCGCGTGACGCTGATCATGCCGACCGCCGTGCCGCGGTTCATCAGCGGCATGAACAGCACGCTGCGGAAGCCACGGAGCCGCGCGAGATCGCGGTTGAGCTCCGGGACGTCGTCGGCTTCGCAGTCGGGAAACTGGATGGTCTCGCCGCCGCGAACCAGCGCAAAGGTCGGAAAATCCTCGATCCGCCGCGGGAACGACGCCTTCAGCCCGTCGTCCCCTTCCGGGCTGGTTGGCGTGAACGCCACGAGGTGCAGCTCATCGCCGATGAACTGGAGCACGGTGGCGGAGAAGCCGCCGAGCAGACGTTTCGAGCTGGACGCGATCGCCGCAAACACGGGGCGGGCATCGGAGGGAGAGGCGGCGATAATGCGCAAGATCTCGGCGCTGGCGCTTTGCCGATCGCGCAGCCGCGCGGTCTCGGCCGCGGCGGACTGCAATTGCCGCTTGAGCTCGTCGGTCCCGGCAGCATCGTTGGAAGGGGTGGTCATTCGCATTCCGGCTGAATGCCGCGAGGCGCGGCACCAGGCCGGATTATCACATCTCCTCCCGCCGGAGCCAGCGCTCGCGGCGCCGTGGTTGCCTCACGTGCCCGGCCGCGACACTTCGGTCTCCTTGCTGGTGATGAACTCCAGCAGCACAGGGATGCCTTCCTGCGTCTTCTGAATGCCGCGCTTGATCGCGGGGACGATATCCTCCGGCCTGGTCACCCGCTCCCCATAGCCGCCGAAGGCGCGCGCCATCGCGGCATAATCGCCGGAAATGTCGGTCGAGCGATACTTCTCGGTCGAGATCGGCATCACCTTCAGTTCGATCGCCATCGAGAAATTGTTGAGCAGGATCGACATGATCGGGATCCGCTCGCGCACCGCGGTCTCGAAATCCATGCCCGTGAAACCAATCGCCGCATCGCCCCAGACATTGATGCAGAGCTTGTCGGGTTTCGCGAGCTTGGCGCCCATGGCAAGGCCAAGGCCGTAGCCGAGCTGTGTCGTCTTGCCCCAGCCGAGATAGGACAGGGGCGTGGTCGCCCTCCAGAACGGCGAAAGCTGGTCGCGCGGGCTGCCGGCATCATGGGTGATGATGGTGTTGTCGATGTCGACGGTGTGTTGCAGGTCCCACAGCACGCGATAGGGTTGAGCGGCGCGTCATTGCTGGTGAGCTTCGGCATCCATTTTGCGAGCCACTCCTTGTGCGAGGCCGCGATCTCGGCCGTGACCGCCGAGGCGTCGCGATCGGCGGTGACGGTCTTACCGGCCTCTTCCAGCAGCGCGTCGAGCACAAGGCCGGCGTCGCCGACAAGGCCGATCTTCGCCTCCACATCCTTGTTGAGATGGTTCGGATCGAGCGTCGAATGGATGATGGTTTTGCCCTTCGGAATCGCGATGCCAAAGCTGGTCTCGGTGAAGGAGCAGCCGATGCCGAAAATGACGTCGGCCTCAGCAAGGAATTTTGGCACCGCGCGCGGCACTGCGAGGCCGCCTGAGCCGAGCGAGAGCGGATGCGTTTCCGGGAACGAGGATTTGCCGCCGAGACTGGTGGTGACGGGGATGGCGAGCCGTTCCGCAAGCCGCTTCAATTGCGGCCACGCCTGCGCGTAATGCACGCCCTGGCCGGCATAGATCACCGGCCGCTTCGCATTGACGAGCAGGGCGGCCGCTTCCTGATATGCACGGGATCGGCGCCATAGCGGGTGCGCAGCACCGGCGTGTAGTTCAAGGGCTCCGGCACCTCCTCGTTCCACATGTCGGCGGAATCTCGACGATGACAGGCCCGCCGCGGCCGTTCTTCAGCTTGGTGAAGGCGCGCCGGAAAATGTTGGCGACCTCGGCCGCGAGGATGATCGGCTCGGAGGATTTCGAAAACGGCTTCATCGCCTCGCTGGAATTGAAGTTCGGCTCGATATGCGCAAGCCTGCGCTGATAGCCCATCGGCAGCACCAGCACGGGAACGGATTCGCCAAAGCATTGCGCGACGCCGCCCATCGCGTTCTCCGCGCCGGGCCCGTGCTGCATGCAGAACGCGCCGATCGTGCGCCCCGACGTCACCCGTGAGATCGCATCCGCCATGTGCACGCCGACGCGCTCCTGGCGCACCATCACGGGGCGGATCTCGGCCTTCGCCGCGTGCTCGATCAGATGATTGACGGGATAACCGCAGAGGATCTCGATGCCCTCGCGTCGCATGATTTCCGCAATGGCGGTGCCGAGCTTCATGGCGTCTCTCTCCCTGTGGCAGGCCGGTTGGTCCGCCCCATTCGGGAGAGAGATCAGGAATTTGGAGCAGGGTAAAGCGGCGCTTCGCACGCAGAAGGCAGCCATGCAGCGCGAACGTGCCGCCGGACAGGGGCCGAGTGGCCTATCCCACCAAGACGAGTGCGAGCAGACCTGATCCTAGTAGCGCGACGCCGGCCACGGTTACGGCCAGAAAAGCGAGGGATGTAAATTCTTCGCGCATGACTTTTAACCTGACTTCACCACGCCCCGACCATCACCAGAGTGGCGATGCTCAGCAGCGAGCAACAAAGGATGATTACCGGAGCGACGAAAGCCTGATGCGACCGCATTGTTGTCTCTCCCGACCAGAACAGCTGAGAGAGTAGCTCGGTGACGTTTTGCCGTGACTTCGTGGTCGTCCGAAAGTGACTTCAACCCGGAGGTGGATTATTTCGTTTGGCGGGGCCGATGAAGTCTCTTCACGGCTTCGCGAGCGGAAAATGCAACATCAATGCGGTTTCGGAAGAGTTCAACCCATCCCACGAGCCTGCCAGCCGCGGGTCGGCATGAACAACGGGAGCCACCTATTTGCAGCTTTGGCAGATCATCAGCTTGCGCTTCAATCCCGCATCTTCCTGGTCGATCGGGTCCTGTCCCGGGACGCCTTTTGTATCCGGATTGGTCTTGGAGCGTGGCTTCGTGGGGCGCGTCGCCTGATCCGGGGTGTCATTGTCTTCAACTGTGCCGACGCTGAAGCCATCGTAGTCGACGGCTGGATTTGGCGACAATGAACGTCCTGTGGTCGCCGGTTTCGACGACGCGCTGTCAGGGGAATTTTTGGTGCCCGCTCGTGGCGGCGACGCTTTGGGCGGAGCAAGCGAAACCGGCGGCGCGACTGAAGTCTGCCCCGTCGCGCTGTCCTGCGGCCAGACGCCAACAAACACGAAGCCAAGAACCAGCAGCGTCGCGCTTTTCATCCGTATCCTTCAAATGGCTTTGGTTCAGCGATTGATTAGCATGATTTGGAGCCATTCTGTGTCGAAAATATACCTGGCCATAGGATGGGTAGAGCGAAACCCATCAAACTCCATCTTCGCGATATACTCCGTCATTGCGAGCGAAGCGAAGCAATCCAGAATCTTTCCGCGGAAAGAGTCTGGATTGCTTCGTCGCGAGAGCTCCTCGCAATGACGGTGGTGAGGGCTGTCGCTCCACGCAGGTGGCGCGGACTGGCCGTCAGCGGCGTTCACGCCGCCTGCTCCACGCTACGCCAGGCGCACTGACGAAATTACTTCGTGGCCGCGCTGATCGAGTTGAACTTGTTGCTGAGGAGGACGCTGCCCGTGTTGGTCACGACGGTCACGATGGCGAGCGCGATGCCCGCGGCGATCAGGCCATACTCGATCGCGGTGGCGCCATTTTCATCGGCAAGAAAAGACCTAAGCAAAACCATCGCCAACTCCTCTTCATCCGATCCAATGTAGGCGCGCGGCGTTATCAAACTGGTAAAGTGATCGACGGACATTTGCGCACGTCAAATATGCAAGACTCGGCCGAACCTTGCCTGCTGTGTCTTAACGTAACAGCCGTTAAACGAAGGTTTCATTATCCAGATCAAATGAATGGAAGCAGCGGGCCTCAACTGCTGGTGGTGCGTTCCGGCGCACCTTTGCGAGCGCGTCCCAGCACTAGCGCGAGACGACCGACCAGATAGCCCACCACATGCGGCTGCACGCGCGCCGCGGTGTCGGCGACGCGCTCTTCCTCGGTCGTGTCACTCACGATGCCGATGTAGTTCTTTCTGGCGTCCTGCTGCGGCACGAAGATGCGGTCCCTGGCTCAATCGATGGCTGGACCATGGTGCGCGCAACGGGAATCGGAGGTTAATTTTGGCTCCCGTAGGAATACCCGGTGCGACACGATGACTTGATCGTGCGAAAGGGAAGTGCGCCGCTTAACCGATTGTTGAGGCTGCCCGTCAACCGATCGTCAAGCATGCCGATCGCGGCTCATCCACGGCGGCCGTCAGCGTTCAGTGCCCGCAGCATGCCAACGCGCGCGAACATCAGCCAGCCGCCTCCGGCTTCCGCCGCGTTGATCAGCATCTCGATCGCGGTCTGCCAACGCGGCTCCTGCTGCTCGGCGTCGGGCAGCTGCATGATGAAATCGGCGGCCTCCTGCAGAGTGCGGAGCCGGCGTCCGCCGCGCAAGGCGATCGGATCGTCGAACGGCGTCGACCAGGGCATGTCAGGTTGCCCGACCGGTGTGGGGAGACGTCACGGCGCGATCGGGGATGCGAGGTCGTCAGCCGGCCTTCTTCGTCCGCGTGGTCGCGCGCACCGGCTTGTCGGCCTTCTTCGATGCAGCTTCCTGATCGCTTCCTTGGCCGCGGCCTCCTTGCCGCCCTTGCCGGAGATCGGCAGCAGCATCTCGCGCTGGCCATCGACGCGCTTCTTCGGCTTCTTGGCCTTGACGGTTTCCTTGGCAGTCTCCTTGGCGACCTTCGCTGCGGGCGCTGCATCCTTCTCGCTCGCGAGACTCTTCTTCAGCGCGTCCATCAGGTTGATGACGTTGCCGCCGCTCTTTGGTGCGGTCTTGGCTGCGATCGGCGCGCCCGCGCGCTTCTTGTTGATGAGATCGATCAGCGCACTCTCGTAATGGTCCTCGAACAGCTCGGGTTCGAACGCGCCGGACTTCTTCTCGACGATGTGCCTGGCGAGGTCGAGCATGTCCTTCGTCAGCTTCACGTCCTGGATGTCGTCGAAATATTCGCTCTCGCTGCGCACCTCGTAGGGATAGCGCAGCAGCGTGCCCATCAGGCCGGCCTCGAGCGGCTCGAGTGCGATGATGTGCTCGCGATTGGTCAGCACCACGCGGCCGATCGCGACCTTGTCCATGCTGCGGATGGTCTCGCGGATCACCGCATACGCGTCGTGGCCGACCTTGCCGTCCGGAACCAGGTAATAGGGGCGGATCAGATAACGGTTGTCGATGTCGGTCTTCGGCACGAACTCGTCGATGTCGATCGTGTGGGTCGAGTCCAGTGCGATGTCGTCGAGCTCGTCCTTGGTGACCTCGATGTAGGTGTCGGTGTCGACCTTGTAGCCCTTGACGATGTCCTCGGAGGTCACCTCGTCACCGGTCTCGGCGTCGACCTTGAGGTATTTGATCCGGTGGCCGGTCTTGCGGTTGATCTGGTTGAACGAGACCTTCTCGGTATCCGACGTCGCCGGATACAGCGCGACCGGGCAGGTCACGAGCGAGAGGCGCAAAAAACCCTTCCAATTGGCACGGGGGGCCATGGGTTACTCCAAACGCAACAAGGACAGACCTATGAAGATACCATCGTGGAACACCGAATCATACATGGCTAAGTGCGGGAATCTTGCAACTGCGTTAACCAGTTGCTGACCGTGCGGTTCGGCCCGATCGAGCGGCATAAGGCTGGAACATCAAATCGGATCGGGCGTTGGCTCCGGACACAGGGCCGTGATGACGTCGCGGTCATCGGAGGCGACATCCAGAGATCGAGGCCACCATGGCAACCACGCGCGAGGACCGTCGGACCGTCGAAACTGCAACCGAGGCACGCCAGGGCGAACCGGGGCCGTCGGTCGCCGCGCTGCTCGCCATCTCGACCGGGCTCGCGATCCTGATTCTCGCCGTCGTGTGGTTCGTTTTCTTCCGGACCTGACGGCCGAACCCAACGGGAAGGGCGGACCTTCCGATTCAGCTGCTAACGCGCCACATTGCGCCCGCCACGCCACAGGGCTCGTCCGGTGGCCTGGCGGGCGCAGTCGCGTCTGGTGCGAACACATCGTATATGACCAAAAAGTAACGCGCCCGGTTCCCCGTGTTCATACTCAGTTCACGCCGGAATTGCTCATCTCTAGGGATCGATCGTGCAGCCTATTTCTGGAGAGAAGCGTGCGCCTGCTCGTTGTTGAGGACGACCCCGATCTCAATCGTCAGCTCACCAAGGCGCTCACGGACGCCGGCTATGTCGTCGACCGCGCCTTCGACGGGGAGGAGGAGCACTATCTCGGCGACAACGAGCCGTATGACGCCGTGGTGCTCGATATCGGCTTGCCGAAGAAGGACGGCATCTCGGTGCTGGAAGCCTGGCGCCGCAACGGCCGCACCATGCCGGTCCTGATCCTCACCGCACGCGACCGCTGGAGCGACAAGGTCCAGGGTTTTGATGCCGGCGCCGACGACTACGTCGCCAAGCCGTTCCATCTGGAGGAGGTGCTGGCGCGGATCCGTGCGCTGCTGCGCCGCTCCACCGGCCATGCCCAGAGCGAGCTCAGCTGCGGCCCGGTCACGCTCGACACCCGCACCGGCCGTGTCAGCGTCTCCGGCAATCCCGTCAAGATGACCTCGCACGAATATCGGCTTCTGGCCTACCTGATGCACCATTCGGGGCGCGTCGTGTCGCGCACGGAACTGGTCGAGCATCTCTATGACCAGGACTTCGACCGCGACTCCAACACGATTGAAGTCTTCGTCGGCCGCATCCGCAAGAAGCTCGACGTCGACATCATCCAGACCGTCCGCGGCCTCGGCTATCTCCTGACCCCGCCGCCGGCACCGGGCGCTTAAGGGGGCTTTCGAAGGATCTTGGCTTGACGGGCGCGCCGACACGGGCCTTGGTCCGGTCATGACCGCCGACGCCATGCCGCCACCTCGCGCCTCCGGGATCATTCCGATGCCCGCCAGCTCGCTTGCAAACCGCCTGTTTCTGTCGGCGACCGCCTGGCTGGTGGTGATCCTGGCCATCACCGGCGTGGTGCTGTCCTCGGTCTACAAGAACGCCACCGAGCGCGCCTTCGACCGCCGGCTCAACCTCTATCTCCGCACTCTGATCGCCGAGGTCGCCACCCCCGACGAGCCGCCGGACCGCCAGTTCCAGTCGCTCGGCGAGCCTCTGTTCGAGCTACCGCTGTCCGGCTGGTACTGGCAGATCACGCGCACCGACACCGAGAAGCCGGAGATCCGGTCGTCGCGCTCGCTCTGGGACAAGAAGTTGCCGAAGCTGGAAGACCAGGGCACCGAGCTCACTGCGGCCGGCATTCGCCTCGCTTATGTCGACGGGCCGGAAGGGCAGAATCTGCGCATGGTCGAGCGTCCCGTCGATCTCGGCGCCGACGGCAAATACCTGGTCAGCGTCGCCGGCGACGACACCGAGATCTTCGACGAGACGCGTAGCTTCGACTACTACCTCGGCGGCACCTTCACAGCGCTCGGCATCGTGTTGCTGCTGACCACGGTGTTCCAGGTCCGCTTCGGCCTCGCGCCGCTCAAGCGCATCTCGGAATCCATCGCCGACATCCGCTCCGGGCGGGCCGAGCGGCTCGAGGGCGAATTCCCGGTCGAGATCGCGCCGCTCGCGCGGGAAACCAACGCGCTGATCGATGCCAATCGCGAGATCGTGGAGCGGGCGCGAACCCATGTCGGTAATCTCGCCCATGCGATCAAGACGCCGCTGTCGGTGATCGTCAACGAGGCCGGAACGCACGTGGCCGATCCCTTCGCGGCCAAGGTGATGGAGCAGGCGGACGTGATGCGCAACCAGCTCGCCCATCATCTGGAGCGCGCCCGCATCGCGGCCCGGGTCTCGATCGTCGGCACGGTGACCGAGGTTGCCCCCGCCATCGAGGCGTTGCGGCGCACCATGGAGAAGATCCACCGCGGCCGCGGCTTTGCTATCGAGGTCAAGGCCGATCCGTCGGCGAAATTCCGCGGCGAGCGGCAGGATCTTGAGGAGATGGTCGGCAATCTCGTCGACAATGCCTGCAAATGGGCGGCCTCGCGCGTCTTCATCGAGGTCTTGGTGGAGGCCTCGCAGCAGGCCGGCACGGGCCCCAGGCTGCGGCTCGTTGTCGATGACGACGGGCGCGGCCTTTCGGAGGCCGAGCGCGCGCAGGTCTCCCGGCGCGGCCAGCGGCTCGACGAGTCAAAGCCGGGCTCCGGGCTCGGGCTGTCGATCGTGACCGACCTGGCCGCGCTCTATGGCGGTAGCCTGTCGCTCGGCAGCGCCCCGATCGGGGGCTTGCGGGCCGAACTGGTGCTTCCGGGAATATAATCCTCTGATCCCAAACGACTATTTGGGCTTCCGAGCGAAACCGGCGGTATTCGGAGCGACGTCCTCAACGGCTTCTTAAGGCGCGCCCACCTATGATCGTGCAGGACGCATCCGACGTCCGCCATTTTACCGTGCATTAGCCGGGCGCATGAGCCAGACATCAATCGAGCGGCTGAGGGAATATCTCGCGCAGCTCCCGCCGCAGGCGCAGGCGCTGCTGATGCGGGAGTTCGAGCGCGCGCTTGAGCGCGGCCAGGACACCGCGGTTGCGACCCTCGTGCTTGAGCAGCTGCGCAAGATCGTGCGCAGGACCGAGGCCGACGAAGCTCCGCCGCCGCGCACCGACGACCTGTCGCGGCTGCTGTTCCAGATCCTGGAACCGTTCCTGGTCGAGACTGGCGCCCCGGCTCGGGTCGGCCAGATCCGCCGCTCCTCGCTACATCCGATCTGGCAATGGCTCGGCCGCGACGGCGCCCCGGCCAAAATCAACGAATTGGAGGCGGCGCTGGCCCGTATGCCGGCGTCAGACAGTGCGGGGCAGGTCGAGGCGCTGGCACTGAAGCTCCAGGCCGTGGCCGCGGACGCCATCTTCGAACTGACGGGGCCCGGCGGCGGCGACAAGTCGCGCGCGCTCGCCCGTGTCGGTCCGCCCAGCGTGATCGAGGACCTCTATTCGATCGGCGCAGTGCTCGCCGTTCGCGAGGCCATCGGCACGCTCAATGAAAAGCTGCCGCGCTTCCTGCGCACATTCGGCGATCCCCAGATCGCCTCGGTGACCGCTGCGCTCAACATTCCCGTGCTCCAGACCCCGCAAATGCTGCCATTTGCGCTGTCGGTGGTGGTCCAGCGCATGACCGCGCCGTGGCAGATCATCCGCCTCGCCATCAAGATCGCCGCGTCCGACGACGAGATCCGCGTCGCGGCAACGCCCTATGGCGTGGCCGTCACGATGGCCCTGCACGATCTGGCCCGCGTTGCCGCCAATTTGCGCATGGACATCAAGCGTGGCCATTTCGAGACCGTCGCCGACAATCTGAAAGCGCTGCATGACGGCGTCCGCGGCCTGCGCACCGAGCTCGACCTGCGCAATGATTCCGCCTGGGGCAAGCAGCTGACCTCGATCCGGGCCGATATCTCCAACGCGCTGCAGTCCGAGATCGACAGCGTTCCCGGCCGCGTCCGCCGCATCCTGCGCCAGCGCCCGGAGAAGGACATTCCGCCGGGCGCGCGGATCGACAGCACCGAGCTCGATGAAACCGTGGCGCTGATCGATTTCGTCGCAACCTGCCGGAATTATGCCAGTGAGCTCGCGATCAACGAGGTGACGCTGCGCACCTATTCCGACCTGCAGCAATATGTGGAACGCTCGACCGAGCAGCTGGTGCAGTCGCTGCGCGCCGCCGATCACAAGGTCCGAACCTACCGGCAGCAACAGGTGCAGGCCGCGATCCGCTTCTGCCAGGTGCTGTTCGGCGAGGATTACGCCTCGCTGATGAGCCGCGCCGCAGAGAACGCGGCGACGGGCGAGCGCAAATCCACCCGCGCAAGCTGATCCAAGCGCATTCTTCTGTAATCACAATTTGTAGTTGACGCTGCCGGTTGTCGGCCCTACGGTCTCCGTGCAAGCTTCTGGAATTTCTATCTGTGGGCGCATGAAACCCGTTATCAGCTCCATCGAAATCGAAAACCGCGTCATTGTTGCCAAATATCAGAGGCTGATGGTCGGCGCGAAGGTCGTGCTGGTTGAGAAGACAAGCGGTCGGCAACTGCCTGAGACCGTCACCAGGGTTGCATCGCCGGTTCCGGTCGGGGCGTTGCGCATCAGATTGCCCGACGCAATCGAGCCGGGAACATACTTCCTGAGGGCCTTGAACGGGCACGGCGAGGACGCCGCTCAGAGCGTGGACTTCGAGATCAGCTAACCTGTTGGATTTTCACCGTTTCGGGACCATGTGCGCTCGCGCCAAATTGACAATTGTCAATTGCCGCATCGTCCGGCCGTGGTGTAAAGCCACCTGCAGGCGCGGCTCGCGCGCTGCCGGAAGCTTGCCAGATGACGCTATGGTTCGTGTTCGCGCTGATGACGGTCGCGGCGATATTCGCCGTGCTCTGGCCGCTCGGTCGTGACGCGCGTTCTGGGAATGGAGGCAGCGAGGTCGCGGTCTACAAGGACCAGCTGGCCGAGATCGAGCGTGATCTCGCGGCAGGACTGATCGCGCTACCCGAAGCCGAGGCGGCGCGCGTCGAGATCAGCCGCAGGCTGCTCGCGGCGGCCGGCAGCGAGTCCGCGCTCGTGCCGACGTCCAGTCTGAAATGGCGCCGCGCGGCCGCCGTGCTGGCACTGGTCGGCGTGCCTCTGGTGGCGTTCGCGATCTATGGTCCGCTCGGCTCGCCCGCGCTTCGCGATTTTCCGCTGGCGCAGCGGGAGCGTGGGGCGGCCCCCGGCATGGCGCAGTCGCTCGAGAACCTCGTCGCGCAGGTCCAGCAACACCTGGAAAAAAATCCGAGCGACGGTCGCGGCTGGAACGTGCTCGCGCCGGTGCTGGAGCGGCTCGGCCGCTTCGACGAGGCCGTGCGCGCCTATCGCAACTCGATCACCTATAACGGCGAGAGCGCGGAGCGCCGCTCCGATCTCGGCGAGGCGATTGCGGCCGCTGCCAGCGGCGTGGTGACGGCGGAAGCCAAGACCGAGTTCGAGCGCGCGCACGCGCTCAACGCCGACGATCCCAAGGCGAACTACTTCCTCGGGCTCGCTGCCGAGCAGGACGGCCGCAAGGATGACGCAGCCAATATCTGGCGCGCGCTGCTGGCGAAAGCACCCGCCGATGCGCCGTGGCGGCCGCTGGTGCAGACCTCGCTCGCGCGGGTCGGCGGCGGCGGCGTGACGATGCCGGCGCTGTCGGACGAGACGATCGCCGCGTCGAGGGAGATGAACGACGGCGATCGCAACGCGATGGTCCGCAGCATGGTCGAACGTCTCGCCACGCGCCTCAAGCAGAACGGCGACGATGTCGACGGCTGGCTGCGTCTGGTACGCGCCTATCTGGTGATGGGCGAGCGCGACAAGGCCCTGGGCGCCTCGACCGAGGCGCGCCAGGCAATCGCCAACGATTCCGAGCGGCTGCGCCAGCTCAACGAAGGCCTCAAGACTCTCGGGCTCGACGGATGACAGTCGCAGCACGAGACGAGCGGAGAACGGATACGCCATGACGCGCAAGCAGCGACGTATGACCATCATCGGCGGCTCGCTCGCCGTGCTCGCGCTTGCCGCCGCGCTGGTGCTCAACGCACTTCGCGACTCCATCGTGTTCTTCTCGACCCCGACCATGGTGGCCGAAAAGCATGTCCAGCCCGGCAAGCGTTTTCGCCTCGGCGGCCTGGTGGAGCCAGGCTCGCTGCAGCGCGGCGACAATCTCGCGGTGACGTTTGAGGTGGGCGATGGCGGTGCCAGGCTGCCCGTCGCCTACAAGGGCATCCTGCCTGATCTGTTCCGTGAAGGGCAGGGCGTCGTCGCCGAAGGCGCGCTCGATGCCAACGGCGTGTTCAAGGCCGACACCGTGCTGGCCAAGCACGACGAGACCTATATGCCCAAGGACGTGGCCGATGCCCTGAAGAAGCAGGGGCACTGGAAGGACGATTACGGCGCCCAGGCTTCTGGTAGTCCCAAGCCTTCTGGTGATGCCGGGCCTTCTGGTGATGCAAAGCCTTCGACGACGACGGCGCAGGGCAATTCGCAGGGAGCGGTGCGGTGATCGCGGAGGCCGGACATTATGCCCTGGTGCTGGCGCTCGCGCTGGCGCTGATCCAGTCCTTGGTGCCGATGATCGGCGCGCGCTTGCGTGATCCGGCGCTGATGAACGTGGCGCGTTCCACCGCCCTGGCGCAGCTCCTGTTCGTCGGCGCGTCGTTCATCGCGCTTGTGACGTTGCACGTGAACTCGGATTTCTCCGTCGCCAACGTCTACGAGAATTCCCACTCCATGAAGCCGCTGATCTACAAGATCACCGGCGTGTGGGGAAACCATGAAGGCTCGATGCTGTTGTGGGTGTCGATCCTGGCGCTGTTCGGCGGGCTCGTTGCGGCCTTCGGCAACAATCTGCCGCTGTCGCTGCGTGCGCATGTGCTGGCGGTTCAGGCCTGGATCGCGAGCGCCTTCTATCTGTTCATCCTGATCACCTCGAATCCGTTCCTGCGCATCGTCAATCCGCCGATCGAGGGGCGCGACCTCAATCCGGTGCTCCAGGACATCGGTCTCGCCGTGCATCCGCCGATGCTCTATCTCGGCTATGTCGGCTTCTCGATCTCGTTCTCGTTCGCGATCGCGGCGCTGATCGAGGGGCGGATCGATGCGGCATGGGCGCGCTGGGTGCGGCCGTGGACGCTGGTCGCCTGGATCTTCCTGACGCTCGGCATCGCGATGGGCTCCTACTGGGCCTATTACGAACTCGGCTGGGGCGGCTGGTGGTTCTGGGACCCGGTCGAGAACGCCTCGCTGATGCCGTGGCTCGCCGGCACCGCGCTGCTGCACTCGGCGCTGGTGATGGAGAAGCGCAACGCGCTGAAGGTCTGGACCATCCTGCTTTCGATCCTGACCTTCTCGCTGTCGCTGCTCGGCACCTTCCTGGTGCGCTCGGGCGTCATCACCTCCGTCCACGCTTTCGCCAATGATCCGACCCGCGGCGTCTTCATCCTGCTGATCCTCTGCCTGTTCATCGGCGGCAGCCTGTCGCTGTTCGCGGGGCGCGCGACCTCGTTGAAGCAGGGCGGCTTGTTCGCGCCGATCTCGCGCGAAGGCGCGCTGGTGCTGAATAATCTGCTGCTGACGGTGGCCTGCGCGGTCGTGCTGTTCGGCACGCTCTATCCGCTGGGGATGGAAGTGCTGGCCGACTTCAAGATGTCGGTCGGCGCACCGTTCTACAATCTAAGCTTCGTGCCGCTGTTCGTGTTGCTGCTGCTCGCGGTGCCGTTCGGGCCGATGCTGGCATGGAAGCGGGGCGATCTGCTCGGCGTCACCCAGCGGCTGCTCGCGGCCGGCGTAGCGGGTCTTGTGGTGATCGCCATCATCTGGGCCTGGACGCGTGGCGGTAGCGCACTGGCGCCATTGGCCATCGGCCTCGGAGTCTTCGTCATCGGCGGTGCCTTGACTGACTTGGCCGAACGAACCGGCTTGTTTCGCCTGCCGTTCGCAACGTCGCTGCTTCGCGCCCGCGGTCTGCCGCGGTCGGCATGGGGGACCGTGTTCGCGCATGCCGGTCTCGGTGTCGCGCTGATCGGGATCGTCTGCGAGACCACCTGGAACAGCGAATATATCGCGACCATGAAGCCGAACGATATTGCGCAGGTCGCCGGATATGACCTGAAGCTCGACGGCCTGCTTGAGCGCCAGGGGCCGAACTACCGCGAGATGATTGCCCAGTTCAACGTCAGTCGGGACGGCGAAGCGCTCAGCGTGATGACGCCGTCGAAGCGCAGTTTTACCACGCGCGGCTCCTCGACCACTGAGGCAGCGCTTTTGACCCGTGGCGCCAGCCAGCTCTACATTTCGCTCGGCGACGTCACCGCCGAGGGCGCAATCGCCGTGCGCATCTATCACAAGCCGTTGGTGCTCATGATCTGGTGGGGGCCCGTGCTGATGGCGTTCGGCGGCGTGCTGTCGCTATCGGACCGGCGCCTGCGGGTTGGCGCGCCGAAGCCGGCGCGGGCCAAGCAACGCCTGCAACCGGCGGAGTGATTTGATGCGCCGGATGATGCCCGCGCTCGTGGCGCTCATGCTGCTAGCTATGCCCGCGGTGCATGCCGTGCAGCCCGACGAGATCATGTCGGATCCCGCGAAGGAAGCGCGCGCGCGCGACTTGTCGCGCGAGCTGCGCTGCATGGTCTGCCAGAACCAGTCGATCGATGATTCCGATGCGCCGCTCGCGCGCGATCTGCGTCTTCTCGTGCGCGAGCGGATTGCGGCGGGCGACAGCAATTCTCAGGTGCTCGATTTCCTGGTCGCCCGTTACGGCGAGTTCGTGCTGCTGAAGCCGCGCTTCGAACGGCAGACCCTGCTATTGTGGCTGCTCGCGCCGCTGCTGCTGGCCGGCGGTGGCTTTGCGCTGTGGTGGCAAAACCGCCGCCGCTTTCGAAGTGGCGCAGACGCACCGGCTTCGCCGCTGACCCCCGATGAAAAAGCACGGCTCGCCGCATTGATGTCCGACACATCGCGTTAGCGTGGTCATACAAGGCGGTCGACAACCCTTTCGGGAACTCCATTAAGTTCCTGTCAAACCGCGATTTTCGGTCTGCGCTAAACTGCCGCACGCCGGCATGGCCTTCATTACAAAAGTTTAACCCCGCAGCCAGCGCGCGGTAAGGCGCAAGTCCCCATGTTCAGGCTCGTAAGGTGCCTTTACCGGGCACCAAATGGATTTCAAGGCCTTGAGACCTGCATGACCGACCGTCCCGACCTCACGAATCTTCCGTCCTACCGGCAGCCCCGCCGTTCGGTGTTTTCCGCCCGCAGAATCGCGCTGATGGCCTCGGTCGTCGCCGGTCTCGGCATCGCCGTCCATGGCTTCAGTCCGTCGACGTCGCCCGCCGACCTGTTCTCGAGTCCGGCGCACGCGCAGGTCAACAACGAGGTCAAGAAGGTCGAGCGTCCGATCGGCTTCGCCGACATCGTCGAGCGCGTGAAGCCCTCGGTGATCTCGGTCAAAGTCAACATCAAGGAGAAGACCGCGAGCAACGACGACGGCGATGATTCTGCCTCGCCGTTCCAGCCGGGCTCACCGATGGAGCGCTTCTTCCGCCGCTTCGGCGGTCCGGACGGTTTTCCGGGCCTGAAGGAGGCCGTGGCCGTGTCGTGCAGGGCCAGGGCTCCGGCTTCTTCATCTCGGCTGACGGCTATGCCGTGACCAACAACCACGTGGTCGACGGCGCCGACAAGGTCGAGGTCACCACCGACGACGGCAAGACCTACAGCGCGAAGGTGATCGGCACCGACCAGCGCACCGACCTTGCTCTGATCAAGGTCGAGGGCGGCTCTAACTTCCCGTTCGCCAAGCTTGCCGACGGCAAGCCGCGGATCGGCGATTGGGTGCTTGCGGTCGGCAACCCCTTCGGTCTCGGCGGTACCGTGACCGCGGGCATCGTCTCGGCCAGCGGCCGCGACATCGGCAACGGCCCGTATGACGATTTCATCCAGATCGATGCGCCCGTGAACAAAGGCAATTCCGGCGGTCCGGCCTTCAACACCGAGGGCGAGGTGATGGGCGTCAACACCGCGATCTATTCGCCCTCCGGCGGCAGCGTCGGTATCGCGTTCTCGATCCCCGCCAACACCGTGAAGAGCGTGGTTGCCCAGCTCAAGGACAAGGGCTCGGTCAGCCGCGGCTGGATCGGCGTGCAGATCCAGCCCGTCACCTCGGACATCGCCGACAGCCTCGGCATGAAGAAGGCCGAAGGCGCGCTGGTGGCGGAGCCGCAGAAGGATGGTCCGGCGGCCAAGGCCGGCATCGAGTCCGGCGACGTGATCACGTCGGTCAACGGCGAATCCGTCAAGGACGCCCGCGAACTCGCGCGCACCATCGGCGGCATGGCGCCCGGCGCGTCCGTGAAGCTCAATGTGCTGCACAAGGGTCAGGACAAGGTCGTGAACCTCACCCTCGGCCAGTTGCCGAACACGGTCGAGGCCAAGGCCGACATCGACAATGACAGCGGCAAGGGCGCCAGCAAGGGCACCGACGTGCCGAAGCTCGGCATGACGGTTGCGCCCGCCAACTCCGTGGCTGGCGCCGGGAAGGACGGCGTCGTGGTCACCGAAGTCGATCCGAAGAGCGCAGCCGCCGAGCGCGGCTTCAAGGAAGGCGATGTGATTCTCGAAGTCGGCGGCAAGAGCGTGAGCACCGCCGGCGACGTCCGCGACGCCATCAACACGGCGCGGACCGACAACAAGAACAGCGTCCTGATGCGCGTGAAGAGCGGCGGCCAGTCGCGCTTCGTCGCGGTGCCCATCGCCAAGGGTTAACAAGGGCTGACAAGAGCTGAGCCTCAGGAGGCTTACGAGATGAGGGGTGTCGCCGGCATCAGTCGCCCCCGCCGCCGGCACTCTTCCGGGGAGCAGCGCAAGTTTGCTCCCCACACCTACCTTCCGGTGGAATTACGCCCCCCTCCGTCGGAAGGCCTAGGGCGGTGAGGTCCCCCCAGCTTCACCGCCCGCCTTTTTGCCTACCCAAGTCCCGTTCGCTTGGCTTGCATGCGATTGCCGCTCGCGCCATGTTCAGAGAAGGTTGACCTCCTTGACCGCCGCCGAACGCACAATGCGCCTCCTCATCATCGAAGACGACCGCGAATCCGCCGACTATCTCGTGAAGGCGTTTCGCGAGGTCGGACACATTGCCGACCACGCCGGTGACGGCGAGGAGGGCTTCGCCATGGCCGAGAACGGTGATTACGACGTGCTGGTGATCGATCGCATGCTGCCCAAGCGCGACGGGCTGTCGCTGATCGGGTCGCTGCGAGACAAGGGCGATACGACGCCGGTGCTGATTCTCTCCGCGCTCGGGCAGGTCGACGACCGCATCAAGGGCCTCCGCGCCGGCGGCGACGACTATCTGCCGAAACCCTATTCCTTCGCCGAGCTGCTGGCCCGCGTCGAGGTGCTGTCGCGCCGCCGCGGCGGCCCGGCCGAGGACACGCTTTACCGTGTCGGCGACCTCGAGCTCGACCGGCTCTCTCACCGTGTTGCCCGCGGCAAGGACGAGCTGACGCTGCAGCCGCGCGAATTCCGGTTGCTCGAATATCTGATGAAGCATGCCGGCCAGGTGGTGACGCGCACCATGCTGCTGGAGAACGTCTGGGACTATCATTTCGATCCGCAGACCAACGTGATCGACGTGCACATTTCGCGGCTGCGCTCCAAGATCGACAAGGGTTTTGAGCGGCCGCTGCTGCACACGATCCGCGGCGCCGGGTACATGATCCGTGACGGCATTCGGTAAGCTTATCCGCACCACGGCATTCCGGCTGACGCTGGTCTACCTGTTTCTGTTTGCGATTTTCGCGGCCTCGCTGCTCGGCTATTTTGCCTGGAACACGCGGCGTCTGATCACCGAAGAGATCACGCAGACGGTGAATGCCGAGACCTCGGAGATCAACGAGATCTACGGGCGCCGCGGCCTGTTCGGCCTCGTGCGCGCGATCGAATATCGCGCGCTGCGGCCGGGCGCCAACCTCTACCTCGTGACCACGCCGACCGGGCAGGCGGTTGCCGGCAACGTCGGCTCGCTCGCACCGGGCGTGATGGCAACGCCCGGCTGGTCGGAGACGGCCTATAGGCGGATCGAGGACACGAACGAGCACGATCATCGCGCGCTGGTGCGTGTGACCGAGTTGGAGAACGGCTTCCGTCTCCTGATCGGCCGCGATCTCGACGAGCGACGGCGGCTGTTCGGCATCGTCGCCAAGGCGGCGCAATGGTCGGTGCTGATCGTCGTGGTGCTTGGGCTCGGCGGCGGCGTTTTCGTTGCGCGCAGGGTGCTGACGCGCATCGACGCGATGTCGGGCACGGCCCATCGCATCATGATCGGCGATCTCAGCGAGCGGCTGCCCGTCGGGCGCAGTGGCGATGAGCTCGACCGCCTCGCCGAAAACCTCAACGCCATGCTGGAGCGGATCGAGGCGCTGATGGCGGGACTGAAGGAAGTCTCCGACAACATCGCCCACGACCTCAAGACGCCGCTGACGCGCCTGCGTAACCGCGCCGAGGAGGCGCTGGCGAAATCGGGGAGCGAGGCCGACTATCGGGCCGCGCTGGAGCGGACCATTGAGGAGTCCGACGGCTTGATCCGCACTTTCAACGCGCTGCTGATGATCGCGCGCGCCGAGTCTGGTCAGGCGCGCGGCAATATGGATGATTTCGACGCCGCCGACGTCGTCAACGGCATCCATGAGCTGTACGAGCCGCTGGCCGAGGACGACGGCATGACTTTGAAGGTCAAGGCGCAGGCCGCGACCATTCACGGCAATCGCGAATTGATCAGCCAGGCACTCGCCAATCTCGTCGAGAACGCGATCAAATACGGCAAGCCGGCGGCGCAGGCGGCGGGAACCGTGGTCAGCATGGACGCCCGTCAGATCACGATCGAGGCGAAGCGCGAGGGCGACCAGGTGCTGCTCAGCGTCACCGACCGCGGCCCCGGAATTCCCGAGGCCGACCGCAAGCACGTCGTCGAGCGATTCGTCCGGCTGGAGGCGAGCCGAACCATGCCGGGCTCCGGCCTCGGCCTCAGCCTCGCTTCGGCCGTCGCCACCTTGCATGGCGGTGAACTGCGGCTGGGCGATGCCCAGCCTGGCCTCATCGCCACGCTGGTGCTTCCGGCGCGTACCGGCGCCAGCGACAGGGTTGCTCCTCCAATACCGGATGTGCCACAGAAGGTGGCATGAACCACTCCGCGCCGGGAAACGCGGACAAGCATGGTGAGAGCCTGGCCACGCGCTTCGCGGAGGCTCCCCATATTGCCGCTTCCACAACCGACGAACGACGTTTTGAAAATTGGCTGGCCGAACTCGAGCCGGCACGGTCGGCTCGTGTGGAAGCGCTGCTGGTTCATCCCTTTGCCCGGACTATTCTCGCCGGGATCGCGGAATTCTCGCCTTATCTGTTCGATCTGGTCCGCGCCGATCCGCTACGCCTGATCCGGCTGCTCGAATGCGAACCGGATGCGCATCTCGCCGCACTGATCGCGGAGACGAGGGGCGCCGTGCTCGGCGCGCCCGACGAAGCCGAGGTGATGCGGCTGCTTCGTCGCATGAAGGCGGAGGCGGCGCTCCTGATCGCGTTGTGCGACATCGGCGGAGTCTGGCCGGTGATGCGGGTGACAGCCGCGCTGACCGATCTCGCGGTGTCCTCGGTGCAGGCGGCGCTGCAATACTTGCTGCGACAGGAAGCCGCACGCGGCAAGCTCGTGCCACCCGATCCCGAGGCGCCGGAAATCGGCTGCGGTCTGATCGTGCTCGCGATGGGCAAGATGGGCGCGGGCGAGCTGAACTATTCCAGCGACATCGATCTCATCGTGTTCTTCGATCCGGATGCGACGACACTTGCGCCGGATATCGAGCCACAGCCGTTCTTCGTCCGGGTGACGCAGGGCATGGCGCGCATTCTCCAGCAGCGCACCTATGATGGCTATGTCTTCCGTGTCGATCTGCGGCTGCGGCCCGATCCGTCCTCGACCCAGGTCGCGATCTCACGCGACGCCGCGCTGCATTACTATGAGCGGGAAGGGCGCACCTGGGAGCGTGCCGCAATGATCAAGGCGCGTGCCTGCGCCGGCGATGCGAGGGCGGGCGAAGCGCTGCTGGCCGAGATCTCCCCGTTTGTGTGGCGCAAGCATCTCGATTTCGCGGCGCTTGCCGACGTGCACGACATGAAGCGGCAGATGCAGACCTATCGCGGCCAAAGCGAGATCGCGGTCGAGGGGCACAACGTCAAGGTGGGCCGCGGGGGCATCCGCGAGATCGAGTTCTTCGCCCAGACCCAGCAGCTGATCGCAGGCGGCCGCCATCCGGAATTGCGGGTGCGGCCGACGCTTGCCGCGCTCAATGTGCTCGCGGACAGAAACTGGATCACCTTCGACGCACGCGACGAGCTGACCACCGCGTATGAATTCCTGCGCCGGGTCGAGCACCGTCTCCAGATGATAGCCGATGAGCAGACCCACGCGCTTCCCGACGACAAGGCGGCGATCCAACGCTTCGCCTGGTTCTTCGGCTATGACAGCCGCGAGACCTTCGCGCGCGACCTGCTGCGCCAGCTCGAGATCGTTCAGGGACACTACGAAAAGCTGTTCGAGGGCGATGACCCGACCGGCACGGCAAGCCTGCCGGCCATCGACTATCGTGCCGGTCCCGACGATCCGCGCCTGCTTCAGCACCTGACGACGCTTGATTCAAGAAGCCCGCTGCCGTTGCGCAGACCGTCTGCGATTGGCTCACCGGCGACTACCGCGTCTTCCGCAACGAGCAGACGCGAAACGCCTTCGTCGAGTTCGTGCCCGCTCTGATCGACGGCCTCGCGCATGCCGAGGGCCGGATCGCGCCGTCGTCGCGTTCGACGAATTCCTCCAGGCGCTCCAGCGCGGCGGCCGGCTGATCACGCTGCTTGGCCAGAACCGCGATCTCGTTGCGCTCGTGGCGCTGGTGCTTGGCGCGGCGCCCCGGCTTGGCGAGATGCTGGCGCGGCAGCCGCAGCTGATGGATGGGCTGATCGATCCGCGCTTCTTCGGCGCGATGCCGGACAAGCAGGAATTGTCGGCGCGGCTTGCGGCCACGGTGCAGGACGCGGGCTCCTACGAGGAGTTTCTGGATCGCCTGCGCCTGTTCGGGCAGGAGAGCCTGTTCCTGATCGGCACGCGCATTCTCTCCGGCACCGTCTCGGCGCAGCAGGCGAGCACGGCCTTCGCCGATGTGGCCGAGGGTATCGTCGACACCGTGCACGGCCTTGTCGCCGAGCGCTTCGCCGATCAGCACGGGCGCATCGAAGGGCAGGAGACGGCCATCATCGCGATGGGCCGGCTCGGCAGCCGCGAGATCACGGCGTCCTCGGATCTCGACCTGATTCTGCTCTACGATTTCGACAGCGACAATCCGGATTCAGACGGCCAGAAGTCACTGCAGGGCGCGCATTACTTCGCCCGGTTGACGCAGCGCCTGATCAGCGCCTTCACGACCCGCACCAATTACGGCGTGCTCTACGAGATCGACATGCGGCTGCGCCCTTCGGGGCGCGCGGGTCCCGTGGCGTCGAGCCTCGTCTCCTTCGCGGACTATCAGGCCAACGAGGCCTGGACCTGGGAGCACATGGCGTTGACGCGCGCGCGCGTGGTCTCGGCATCGCCCGAATTCGCCGCGCGGGTCGAGCGCATCATCCGCGAGGTCCTGACCCGCCGTCGTGATCCCGCGATCATCGCCAACGACGTCGCCGACATGCGCCGCGCGATCGCGCAGGAGAAGGGCGAGAGCGACCATTGGGATCTGAAATATGCCTCCGGCGGCATGGTCGATATCGACTTCATCGCGCAATATCTCCAGCTCGTGCATGCCCACGACAAACCGGACATTCTCGACGTCAGCACGGTGCAGGTGCTCGAGAATGCCGCCAGGCTCGGCGTGCTGCCGCAGTCGGAGGCGGAGATCCTGCGCGCCGCGGCGCGGCTCTATCACGATCTGACGCAAATCCTGCGGCTCTGCGTCAGCGATCGCTTCAAGCCGGAAACGGCGGGCACGGATCTGCAGCGCGTGATGGCGCGCGCCGGCGATGCGCCGGATTTCTCGTCGCTGGAGGCGCGCGTGAAGGAGACGCAGGGCGAAGTGCGGCGCGTGTTCAGTGCGCTCCTGGAAGGGAAGCCGTCCGCTTGAGCGAACTGAGGGCTTCGAGCACGTAGGGCTCGAGGCCTGCGCCGCCGGCGTCGAGATGCGCGAAAATTGCGCGCTTCATCCGGGGATCCCAGAACTTCTTGATGTGATCGGCGATCCCCGGCACGGCCTTGTCGCGGCCCTGGCTGCGGAAGAACGTGCCGATCTGGTTGGCCATGTAGACAAGACGATCAGGCGACGACATCGATGATCTCCGGAGCCCGATGAGCCGTGACGCGGCTCTGGTGCGTGAACACTTCAAACCCGTCGGTGCGGGCAATTGCAATCAGCGTGATGCCTGCGGCTTCCGCGGTGCGGACCGCAAGCGCGGTCGGTGCGGAGACCGCGACCATCACAGGCGCGCCGATGGCGGCCGTCTTCTGCACCATCTCGACCGAAACGCGGCTCGTCAGCAGCACCATGCCGCAGCTCGCGTCCGTCCGGCTGCGCGCGAGCGCGCCTGCGAGCTTGTCGAGGGCGTTGTGTCGACCGACGTCTTCGCGCAGGGCCACGATGCCATTCGATGGCGACCAGAAGGCCGCGGCGTGGACCGCCCGGGTTTGCACGTTGATCGATTGCAGAGGGGCGATCGCCTGCATCGCCGTCATGATCTGCTGCGGCGTGAAGGTCTGGCCCTGCGGCACCACGGCGGCCGGCCGCACGGCTTCGGCGATCGAATCGATGCCGCAGATGCCGCAGCCGGTCGGTCCTGCGATGTGGCGGCGGCGCTCGCTGATGCGCGCGGCGTTCTCCGAGCCGAGCCACATGCGCAGCTCTATGCCGTCGTCGAGGCGGACCACATCGAGCGACTTGATGTCGTCGACCGATGTGATGATGCCTTCGTCCAGGCTGAAGCCGACGGCGAAATCCTCGAGGTTTTGCGGCGTCCCCATCATGACGGCATAGGTACCGCCATTATAGCTCAGCGCCAGCGGCGTCTCCTCGGGGATCAGCCGCGCCCCTCCGGACGCGGTGCCATCGCGCCAGATCTCGCGGTCGATGGCCTGGACCGGCACGTGCATGCGGTTACTCCGCGGCCTCGGCCGGCGCTATGCGGCGGGAGTGCCGCGCCTGTTCGTCGTAGCTCTTCTGCCAGTCGGATGGGCCGTTCGACGGCGAGATCTGCACCGCCGTCACCTTGTATTCGGGGCAGTTGGTCGCCCAGTCCGAATAGTCGGTCGTGATCACGTTGGCCTGCGTGTCCGGGTGGTGGAACGTGGTGTAGACGACGCCGGGCGCGACGCGGTCGGTGAGCTCCGCGCGCAGCGTGGTCTCGCCGGCGCGGCTCTGCAACCGCACCCAGTCGCCGTCGCGGACGCCGCGCTGCTCGGCGTCGTGCGGATGGATCTCCAGCCGGTCTTCGGCGTGCCAGACCACGTTCTCGGTGCGCCTTGTCTGCGCGCCGACATTGTACTGGCTGAGGATGCGCCCCGTCGTGAGCAGCAGCGGGAAGCGGGGACCGGTGCGCTCGTCGGTCGCGACATACTCGGTCACGACGAACTTGCCCTTGCCACGGACGAAGCCTCCGATATGCATCACCGGCGTGCCCTCCGGCGCCTTCTCGTTGCAGGGCCACTGCACCGAGCCGAGCTCGTCCAGCTTGGCGTAGGAGACCCCGGCAAAGGTCGGCGTCAGCGCCGCGATCTCGTCCATGATCTCCGAGGGATGGCTGTAGTTCATCTCGAATCCCATCGCCTTGGAGAGCGCGATCGTGACCTCCCAGTCGGCCATGCCGTTCTTCGGCGACATCACCTTGCGAACGCGCTGGATGCGGCGTTCGGCATTGGTGAAGGTGCCGTCCTTCTCGAGGAAGCTCGAGCCGGGGAGGAAGACGTGGGCGTAGTTCGCGGTCTCGTTGAGGAAGAGGTCGTGGACGATGACGCATTCCATCGCGGACAGCGCCGCTACCACATGCTTGGTGTTGGGATCGGATTGCAGGATGTCTTCGCCCTGCACATAGAGCCCCATGAACGTGCCTTCGATGGCGGCATCGAACATGTTGGGAATGCGCAGGCCCGGCTCCGGGTTGAGCTTGACGTTCCAGAGCGCCTCGAACTGGTCGCGCACGGCATCGCCCGAGATATGGCGATAGCCGGGCAGCTCGTGCGGGAACGAGCCCATGTCGCAGGAGCCCTGCACGTTGTTCTGGCCGCGCAGCGGGTTCACCCCAACACCGGGACGGCCGATATTGCCTGTAACCATCGCCAGATTGGCGATCGCGATCACGGTGGTCGAACCCTGGCTGTGCTCGGTGACGCCGAGGCCGTAATAGATCGCACCGTTGCCGCCGGTGGCGTAGATGCGGGCGGCTTCGCGCAGATCTTTCGGATCGACTCCGGTGAGGATGGCGGTCGCTTCCGGGCTGTGCTTGGGCTGGGCGACGAAGGCGGCCCATTCCTCGAACTCGGCCCAGTCGCAGCGCTCGCGCACGAAGGCTTCGTTGACGAGGCCTTCGGTGACGATGACATGCGCCAGCGCCGTCACGACGGCCACGTTGGTGCCGGGCATCAGCGGCAGATGCAGCGCCTTCACATGCGGCGATTCCACCATCTCGGTGCGGCGCGGATCGATCACGATCAGCTTGGCACCCTGGCGCAGCCGCTTCTTCAGGCGGGAGGCGAAGACGGGGTGAGCCGAGGCCGGGTTGGCGCCGATGATCATGGCGACGTCGGTATCCTCGACCGAGTCGAAATCCTGCGTGCCGGCCGAGGTGCCGAACGTGACCGAAAGACCATAGCCGGTCGGGGAGTGGCAGACGCGCGCGCAGGTGTCGACATTGTTGTTGCCGAAGCCGGCGCGGATCAGCTTCTGCACCAGATAGGTCTCTTCGTTGGTGCAGCGGGACGACGTGATGCCGCCGATCGCGTCAGGGCCGTATTTCTTCTGGATGCCGCGCATCCTGGCCGCGGCGAACGTGAAGGCTTCATCCCAGGACACTTCGCGCCAGGGATTCTCGATCCGCTCGCGGATCATCGGATTGAGGATGCGCTCCTTGTGGTTGGTATAGCCCCAGGCGAAGCGGCCCTTGACGCAGGAATGGCCGCGATTGGCCTTGCCGTCCTTGTACGGCACCATGCGCACGACCTCCTCGCCACGCATCTCGGCCTTGAAGGTGCAGCCGACGCCGCAATAGGCGCAGGTGGTGACGACGGAGCGCTCGGGCTGGCCGATCTCGATCACGGACTTCTCCGTGAGCGTCGCGGTCGGGCAGGCCTGCACGCAGGCGCCGCAGGAGACGCATTCGGAGCCGAGAAAGCTCTCGCTCATGCCGGGCGAGACGCGGCTGTCGAAACCGCGGCCGGAGATCGTCAGCGCGAAGGTGCCTTGCACTTCCTCGCAGGCGCGGACGCAGCGCGAGCACACGATGCACTTCGAGGGATCGTAGGTGAAATAGGGGTTGGACTCGTCCTTCGGCATCCAGGCGGCATTCACCTCGCCATGGGACTTGGCGAAGACGTGGTTCTCGCCCTCATAGCCGTAGCGCACGTCGCGCAGGCCCACGGCGCCGGCCATGTCCTGCAATTCGCAATCGCCGTTGGCGCCGCAGGTGAGGCAGTCGAGCGGATGGTCGGAGATGTAGAGCTCCATCACGCCCTTGCGCAGCTTTTTCAGCCGCTCGCTCTGGGTGTGAACGACGAGTCCGGGCATCACCGGCGTGGTGCAGGAGGCCGGCGTGCCCGCGCGGCCCTCGATCTCGACGACGCAGAGCCGGCAGGAGCCGAAGGCGTCGACCATGTCGGTCGCGCAAAGCTTGGGAATCTGGTGGCCGGCATCCATCGCGGCCCGCATGATCGAGGTGCCCTCGGGCACCGTGACCTGGTTACCGTCGATGGTCAGCGTCACCATCGTTTCCGATTTGGAGCGCGGCGTGCCGTAGTCGATTTCTTCGATCAGAGACATCGTCGTTCTCCTATTCCGCGGCCTGAAGCGTGGTCGGCGCCGGGACGAAATCCTCCCGGAAGTGCTTCAATGCGCTGAGCACCGGGTAAGGCGTGAAGCCGCCGAGTGCGCAAAGCGAGCCGAATTTCATGGTGTTGCAGAGGTCTTCGACCAGCGCGAGGTTTTCGGTGACCCGCTCGCCCTTGATGATCTTCTCGATGGTCTCGACGCCGCGGGTCGAACCGATCCGGCACGGCGTGCACTTGCCGCAGGATTCGACGGCGCAGAACTCCATGGCGAAACGCGCCTGCTTGCGCATGTCGACGCTGTCGTCGAACACGACGATGCCGCCATGGCCGATCAGGCCGTCCCGTGCGGCAAAGGCCTCGTAGTCGAACGGGGTGTCGAACAGCGCGCGGGGGAAATAGGCGCCGAGCGGGCCGCCGACCTGCACGGCGCGGACCGGGCGGCCGGTGAACGTGCCGCCGCCGATGTCGTCGACGAGCTCGCCGAGCGTCACGCCGAACGCCGTCTCGAACAGCCCGCCCTGACGGATGTTGCCGGCAAGCTGGATCGGCATCGTGCCGCGCGAGCGCCCCATGCCGAAATCGGCGTAAGCCTTGGCGCCTTCGGCGAGGATGAAGGGGATGGCTGCGAACGACAGCACGTTGTTGATCACGGTCGGCTTGCCGAACAGGCCGTGATGCGCCGGCAGCGGCGGCTTTGCCCGCACCAGGCCACGGCGGCCTTCGAGGCTCTCCAGCAGCGAAGTCTCCTCGCCGCAAACGTAAGCGCCGGCGCCGACGCGTACGTCCATGTCGAAGCTATGCGTCGAGCCGCCAATCTTGTCGCCGAGATAGCCGCCGCGCCTCGCCGCCGAGATCGCGGCCTTCATCGCCTCGACCGCATGTGGATATTCGCTGCGGATGTAGATGTAGCCCTTGGTCGCTCCGACGGTGATGCCAGCCGTCGTCATGCCCTCGATGACGAGGAAGGGATCGCCTTCCATGATCATGCGGTCGGCGAAGGTGCCGCTGTCGCCTTCGTCGGCGTTGCAGACGATGAACTTGCGATCTGCGCTGGCTTGCGCCACGGTCTTCCACTTGATGCCGGTCGGAAAGCCGGCGCCGCCGCGGCCACGCAGGCCGGACGCCGTCACTTCGTTGAGGATTGCGTCCGACCCGAGCGCGAGCGCGCGCTCCAGGCCCTTGTAACCGCCCTGGGCGCGGTAGTCCTCGAGCGAGCGCGGATCGATCACGCCGCAGCGGGCGAAGGTGAGGCGGGTCTGGCGCTTCAGCCAGGGAATCTCGTCTGCGATGCCGAGCCGCAGCGCGTGCGGTCCGTTGCTTGCCATGGACTCCAACACGGAGGCGACGTCCTCCGCGCTGACCGGGCCATAGGCGACCCTGCCTTGGGCGGTTGCGACCTCGACCATCGGCTCCAGCCAGCAGAGGCCGCGGGAGCCGGTCCTGATGATCTCGATCGGCAGCCCGTGCTTGGCCGCGACCTGCTCGAAGGCGACCGCAATTTTATCGGCGCCGACGGCAACCGCAGCGGCATCGCGAGGAATGAAGATCCGCATGTTCATCGCTGCGCCTCCGCGACCAGCGCGTCGATGCGCCTCTCGTCGAGCCGGCCGACGAGGCGGCCATCGAGCATCGCGGACGGCGCGGTCGCGCACAGTCCGAGGCAATAGATCGGCTCCAGCGTGACCCGATCATCCGCAGTCGTGTTGCCGAGCGAGACGCCGAGCTTCGCTTCCGCGCGGGCAGCCAGCGCATCGCCACCGGCGGCCTGGCAGGCCTCGGCGCGGCACAGCTTCAGCACGTGGCGGCCGGCCGGCTTGTGGCGGAAGTCGTGGTAAAAGGTGAAGACGCCATGCACTTCGGCGCGCGACAGGTTCAGCGCCTGCGCCACCATGGGAATCGCAGCCTCCGGCACATAGCCGAACGCCTTCTGGAGCGCATGCAGAATGACCAGCGTCGCGCCTTCCTGCCCGGCATGTTCGGCGATGATCTCGGCGCCGCGCGTCTCGTCCCAAAGCTCGTAACAAGGCTCGTAAACCGCTGTCATTCTTCGTTCTCAAATTGAGCGTCGCTTGCGCGCAAACTATTTGGAATCGTTCGAAGATCAATAAAGCTGTCTCATGCTGCGATTGCGAATTCAGATCGATTTGGAAGAGCAATCGGTCGATACGAAGAGCTGATGAAACTTGTATCGACTGCCGGTTTTTGCGTGTTGGTGCAGGCCCGGCGTGATAGCTTGTATGCCACCACAGCGACGCAGGGGACGGACGGTTGATAGACAAGCTTGAACTGTTGCTGGCGCTGGCCAAGGAGCGGCATTTTGGACGGGCGGCAGAGTCCTGCGGCGTCACCCAGCCGACCATGTCGACAGGGCTGAAACAGCTCGAGGAGATCCTCGGCGTGATGCTGGTCCAGCGCGGATCGCGGTTTCAAGGATTCACCCCGAAGGCGAGCGGGCGCTCGATTGGGCGCGGCGGATCGTCGGCGATGCCCGCGCGATGCGTCAGGAGATCAACTCGCTGAAGGACAAGCTTTCCGGCGAGATTCGGATTGCGGCGATTCCGACCGTGCTCGGCATGGTGGCCTCGCTGACGACACCATTTCGCGCCCGGCACCCCGATGTGCGCTTCAGCATCCGCTCAACGACCTCGTCCGAGGTGCTGGGGCTGCTCGAAAATCTCGAGGTCGATGCGGGACTGACCTATATCGAGAACGAGCCGATCGGGAAGGTGCGCACCATTCCGCTCTACAATGAGAGCTATCGCTTGCTCACCGCGCCGGATGCGATGTTCGGCGACCGGGAGTCTGTGACCTGGACCGAGGTCGGCCAGGTGCCGCTGTGCCTGCTGACCCCCGACATGCAGAACCGCCGCATCATCGATCGCGCGCTGCGCTCGGTCGGCGCGGAGGCGACGCCGACATTGACCTCGAACTCACTGCTGGTGCTGTACACGCATGTCAAGACCGGGCGGTGGGCGAGCGTGATGCCGGCCAAGCTCGCCGAGACGCTCGGCCTCTCCGACACGGTCCGCTCGATCCCGATCTCCGATCCCGAGGTCAATTACAGCATTGGTCTCGTGATCCCGCAGCGCGATCCGATGACGCCGCTGATCGCGGCGCTGGTCAATGTCGCGCGCGAAGTGGCGCCGACGTTGCAAGCGTAAGGCGGAATGTCGTTTGGTTGAATCGATGCCAACCGAGAGCTCAGTTCACCTCTCCCGTAGGGAGAGGTCGGATCGCATCGAAGATGCGGTCCGGGTGAGGGGTTCTGGTCTCATCTAGGCCTCAGGCGGCAGCGGAAATTCCGGCTGCTGCCTTGATGGCGTCGCGCGGCAGCGTCACGCGGACGACGGTGCCGACTTCGAGCCTGGAGCGCAGCCGCATCGAGCCGCCATGGAGCTGCGCCAGCGAGCGGGCAATCGCAAGGCCGAGGCCGGAGCCGTGATAGGTCTTGGTGAGCTGGCTCTCGACCTGCTCGAACGGGCGTCCGAGCCGCGCCAGCGAGTGCGGCGCGATGCCGATGCCGGTGTCGGCGATCATCAGCACGATCCTGTCCTCGAGCTGCCGGCTGCGCACCACGATGCGTCCGCCGTCGGGCGTGAACTTCACGGCGTTGGACAGCAGGTTGACGATGATCTGCTTGGTGGCGCGGCGGTCGGCCACGACGGAGATCGATGTCGCGATATCGGCGTCAAGCGCCAGATTCTTGTCCTGTGCCCGGCCGGCGACGACCCGCAGGGATTCCGCGAGCGCCTGTCCGAGGTCGAGCTCTTCCATATCGAGCTTCATCCGGCCGGCTTCGATCTTGGACATGTCGAGGATATCGTTGATGACCTCGAGCAGATAATGGCCGCTGGTCAGGATGTCGTGGCAGTATTCCTGGTACTTCTCGCTGCCAAGCTCGCCGAACATGCCCGAGCCCATGATCTCGGAGAAGCCGATGATCGCGTTCAGCGGCGTGCGCAGCTCGTGGCTCATATTGGCGAGGAATTTCGACTTGGTCTGGTTGGCTTCCTCGGCCCGGGTCTTCTCGCGCTGGTACTTCTCGGCGAGGTCGGCGAGCTCGATGGTCTGGCGTTCCAGCGCCGCTTGCGAGCGCTTGAGGTCGATGACGGTGGCGCGCAGGCGCAGATCGTTGTCGACGAGCTTCTGCTCGTGCTCCTTGATGCGGGTGATGTCGGTGCCGACCGAAACGTAGCCGCCGTCCTTGGTGCGGCGCTCGCTGATATGGAGCCAGCTACCGTCGTCGAGCTGGGCTTCGAAAGTGCGCGCGCCCGGGCCCTGGCTGACGGTCTCGTTGTGGCGGGTGCGGACTTCCGGCATGCGACCGACTTCCAGCACGGTCTCGTAGGAGGTGCCCGGGATCACGGCGGTCTCGGGCAGCTTGTGCAGGCGCTGGAAGTGCGAATTGCAGAGCACCAGACGGTCGCTGGCGTCCCAGAGCACGAAGGCTTCCGGAATGGTCTCGATCGCGTCGCGCAGGCGCAGGTCGGCTTCGACTGAGCGCTCGGCGAGGCTCTTCTGCTCGGTGATGTCGACCGCGATGCCGATCAGGTGCGTGCCGGAATCGCCGGTACCGCGGGTCCGCTCGCAGCGGACGCGGAGCCAGATCCAGTGGCCGTCGACATGCTGCATGCGGAAGGTCTGGTCGATGTGGTCGATCTTCTCGGAGATGAGCTGGTCTGCGATCGCGAACAGGTCGATGTCATCCGACTTCACCAGGGCATTGACCTCGCCGAAGGTGAGGAGCTCGTTGCGGCCGTCGAGGCCCAGCATCGAAAACATCGATTGCGACCAGAAGATCCGGCCGCGCGACAGGTCCCAGTCCCACAGGCCGCAGCGGCCGCGGTTGAGCGCGGTGTCGATTCGGCCGCGCACGGCGTCGTTGATGAGGTCGCCTTCACGGGCGCGGGTCGACTGCCAGTGGAAGGCGAAGCCGAGGATCAGCACGACGAAGCCGGTGGTGGCCGACAAGGTCACCGAAAGGGCCGCATCCGAACCCCAGATCGGTTCGTTGCGCTCCTGGATTACGGTGACGAGGCCCGGCAGCGAGTTGATCTGCCGCGAGGTCGCCATCGCGGCGTTGCCGTTCGGCAGCGTCATATCGGAGACGTCATTGTCGCGCGGTGGTGCTGCGAGCAGCTGTGCGGTGGTGATGGCATCGAGCAGGCGGTCGTTGCCTGAGGGATCGCTGTCGATCGGAATGCGGGCGAGGATGCGGCGGTCGATGCCAGCCGAGGTGACGACGACGTGGCGGCCCGAGACTCTGGCCCGGGACGGGATCATGTCGGGCAGCAGCGTCGGCAGGTTCTCGATGGCCTTTAGCCGCTCGGCGCGCACGGAGGTGACGCGGTCGATGCGCTCGGCGAGCAATTCGGCGAGGAATGAAATGTCGTTCTGAATCACCAGCCGCTTCTGGCGCGTCTGGTCGACGACCTGGACGAATGCGCCGAGGCAGATCGTGATAAGGAAGGCGATGATGAGCGTCGGCACGGCGCGTCGCAGCGCCGGCTCGGCGATCAACAGCCGATGATAGGCTGGTTTCGCGATCGACTGCGCCAATCCTTTGATCGAATCGGATTGGACGCATGCGTTCGCGGCGTCTGCACGCGCCATGCCTTCGGCCCCCTGAAAACCTGCTTACGACGAATTTCGAAAGCAGCCCCACATCGCTTTCAGATCACAGCGATTTGAATCCAGTTTGCGCAGGCTGTCGAGAGTCAACGAAACGTTAACGCGAAATAATTCTTATCCAATGAAGAGTCTACGCGTTTCGAGTCCGCAAACTCACGTGTGTGACGAGTCCGAAACGAGAACGTGCGACTCCATCACGCGCGCGGCGGTTCGGCGTGGCTGATGACCCGCTTCACGCTCGGGAACGCGCGACGCAGGCGGCGCTCGATCGCATCGACCTGGTCGTGCACCTTGATCACGCTCATCGACGGCGTGGCGCGGCAATGGAAGTTGACGATCTCGCCACCCTCGGTATCGCGCACGCGCACATTATGGATGTCGTGGATCTCGCCGCCGGCGGCATATTCGGTGAGCGCGGCCGCGATGGCCTGCACCCTGTCCGGCGCGGCATCGGCGCCGAACGGCAGTTCCGGCTCCAGCGGCTCGATATGGACGTCGACCTCGACGTCCGCGCCGAACTCCTCCTGGATGTTGCGCTCCAGCGTGTTGGCGACGTCGTGGGCGGCCTCGAGGGCCATTTCGGCGTCGACCTCGAGATCGATGCCGACGATCAGCTTGCCGCCGAGGTCGTGCACCGTGACATGGTGGACGGCGAGACCGGAATTGCGCGCGATCACCATGATGCGCTCGCGCACGGTCTCGTTGTCGCGGGCGACCGGCACTGCGGCGAAGGTGAGATCGGCATCGCCGAACGCCCTGGAGACGGCGGCTTGCGCGTCGCGCTTGATCTCCTCGACGCGGTCGATCGGATAGGTCCGCGGCACCTTTGCGATGGTGTCGATGAAGGTGGTTGCACCCACCATGCGGACCCGCAGCCGCTCGACGTCGATCACGCCGGGTACGCTGCGGACCGCCGCGGTGGCTTTCTCCTGGGCGCCTTCCGGCGCGCGGTCGATCAGCGTGTGCACCGTGGAGCTTGCCATCCGCAGGCCGAGCAGGGCGATCATCACGGCCACGGCGGCGGCGGCGGCGGCGTCACCCCACCAGAAGCCGAGGGCCGCGAGAATCAGGCCCACGATCACGGCGCACGAGCCCATGACATCCGATGCAAAGTGCAGCGCGTCGGCGGCGAGCGCTTCGCTCCGGGTCTCCCGGGCGGCGCGGTGCAGCGCGCGGGCGCGCCAGAGATTGACGGCGATGTCGATCACCAGCACGACGAACGGGACGGCAGAGATGGTCGGCGGCGGGGTTCCCTCGCGAAAGTGGCTATAGGCCTGGACCAGGATGCCGCCGGCGAGCACGTAGAGCAGGGCGGTGACGCCGAGGGCGGAGATGCTCTCGAGCTTGCCGTGGCCGTAATGGTGCTCGTCGTCGGCCGGCTTGTCCGAGACCCGCACCACCGCCCAGGTGATGATGGTTGCGACCAGGTCGATCGAGGAGTGCAGCGCTTCGGAGACCAGCGCCAGCGAGCCGATCGCGATCCCGACCGCGAATTTGGCCGCCGCCATGCCGCCGCTGGCCAGGATCGAGATTGCCGCGACCGATGTCTTGCTGTGTTGTCCGCTCATCGCCGGGATTTAGCAGGGCGTTCGCGAACATCAAGCGACGATCCACAGCTGTAGTCGCTAGTGAGTTGCAGGAGCGGGAGTGTCGATGGCGTCGTTGGGGGATGCTCAACGACCGGTCTCGTAGGGTGGGCAAAGGCGCGTAGCGCTGTGCCCACCACTGTTCGCGATAGCCGACACATGGTGGGCACGCTTGCGCTTTGCCCACCCTCCGAGACCGCGGATGACGGCTACGGCACCGTCACCACGATCTTTCCGAGGTGCTTGTTCGCCTCCATGTGCTCGAACGCCTTGTCGATGTCGTCGAAGGCGTAGACCCTGTCGATCGGCAATTGCAGCTTGCGCGATTCCACTGCGCCCCAGATGTCCTTCCGGACCTCGTCGAAGATCGCGCGGACCTCCTCGATGGTGCGAGTGCGGAAGGTGACGCCGATATAGGAGATGCGGCGGGCGGCATGCAGGTCGAAGTTGAAGTCGGCATGGGTGCCGCCGAGCCGGCCGACATTGACGATGCGGCCCAGGACCTTCGTCGCGGCAAGGTTCTGGTTCGCGACCTTGCCGGAGACCTGGTCGACGATGAGGTCGACGCCTTCGCCGTTCGTCGCCTTCAGGACCTCCTCGACCCATTTGGGATCGGAGGAATCGACTGCGAGGTCGGCGCCGAATTCGCTCAACCGGCCGCGGCGATAGGCGTCGGTCGAGGAGCCGATCACCATCCTGGCGCCCTTGAGCCTGGCGATCTGCATCGCCATCAGGCCGACGCCGGAGCTCGCGCCCTGGATCAGGACGGTCTGCCCGGGCTGCACGCCGCCGACGGTGACGACGGCGTTGTGCATGGTCGCGAGCGCGACCGGGAGGGTGGCGGCCTCCTCGAAGTTCATGTTCGAGGGTGCGCGGAACAGCCGGCCGTGGTCGGCGAGGGTGTACTCGGCGAAAGCCGCGGCCCCCGAGCCCATGACGCGATCGCCGACCTTGACGCCCTTCGCATCCGGTCCGAACTGGGCGACTTCACCTGCCCATTCCATCCCGAGCACGGTCCCGACGCCGCCAGCCGCGCCATGCGCGTGCCCCTTGCGCATGCCGGTGTCGGCACGATTGAGACCACAGGCACGCACGCGCACCAGCACCTGAGTGCCTTTAGGCTTTGGTTGAGCGACGTCGGAAATCCGAGCGCCATCAGGACCATAGACATAAGCCTTCATGAATGACTCTCGCTTGTTGCAGTGATTATTCCGCGGCTTGCGCGTTTGGATGAGCGATCATGCTTTCGAGCCGGCTGCGAATGATCGCCTCGGCCTCGCGCACGATGCGCGAGATGAGCTCGCCGCAGCTCGGAATGTCCTGGATCAGGCCCTGTACCTGGCCCGCCGACCAAATGCCTTCGTCCGAATTGCCTGTCGCGTAGACCATCTTGCCGCGGGCGCCGGCGACGAGCTCGCGGATGTCCTCGAACCTGGCGCCTTCCTTCTCCATGGCGACGACCTTGGTCGATATCTCATTCCTGGCGACGCGCGAGGTGTTGCGCATGGTGCGGAAGATCAGCTCGGTCTCGCGCTCGTCATTGGCGACGATCTTCTCCTTGATGAGCTGGTGGATCGGGCTCTCCTTGGTGGCCATGAAGCGGGTGCCCATGTTGATGCCCTCGGCTCCGAGCGCCAGGGCGGCCACGAGGCCGCGGCCGTCGCCAAAGCCGCCGGAGGCGATCATCGGGATCTTGACCTTGTTGGCGGCGGCCGGGATCAGGATCAGCCCAGGGTGTCGTCCTCGCCGGGATGGCCGGCGCATTCGAACCCGTCGATCGAGATGGCGTCGACTCCCATGCGCTCGGCCGACAGCGCGTGGCGGACGCTGGTGCATTTATGCACGACCTTGACGCCGTGCTTTTTGAACTCGTCGACATGCTCCTGCGGCTTGTTGCCGGCGGTCTCGACCACGGTGATGCCGGCTTCGATGATGGCGGCGCGGTATTCGGCATAAGGCGGCGGCTTGATCGCCGGCAGGATGGTGAGGTTGACGCCAAACGGCTTGTCGGTGAGGTCGCGGCAGCGCGCGATCTCCCTGGTCAGGTCCTCCGGTGTCGGCTGGGTCAGCGCCGTGATGAAGCCGAGCGCGCCCGCGTTGGCGACGGCCGCAACCAATTCGGCCCGCCCGACCCATTGCATGCCGCCCTGGACGATCGGGTGCTCGACGCCGACGAGTTTGGTGAACCGTGTCTGCAGCATCTCTGTTTCCCCCGCCTGCTTGGCAGGCTCTGTTTTCCGTTGATGGCGGGAGGATGCCGTCCGGGTCGGGAAAAGTCTATTCCGCCGGCCTGCGGTAAGGGCGGGGCGTCATGCGGCGAGTGAGGGTGATTCCGTCGGGCGGATAATTGGGGCGCGCCGCTGCCCATGGGCTTTCCTCGCACTCCGTCGTCATACCCCGCGAAGGCGGGGTATCCAGTAGTGTGCCGAGTATGAACGACAGCTTGGAGGTGGAAGTCCTCTATCCAGCCTGATGACGGCGAAGGATTAGCAAAGCGCAAGGGCGTCATCGCGAGGTGGGGTCTGAAGACAGCGTGGAGCAAAGCCGCGGCCCGATGAACAAACACCGGATAACGAGGCCTACCCGACCGGACGAGCGAGCTACTGATCGCGAAGTCCATAGTCATCAAGGGCCGGGGTGGTAGATCCGGCGGGCGTGCGGCGAAGGCGGTCGATCTTACCTCGGGAGGTCTGCACGGTGTCCCGGCAACGGGACTGAGGTCGCCGCAAGGCGGCCTGACCGCAGTGCAGAAGTCAGCAGAGGGCATAGTAGGCGGCGGCGCGCCGCCGAAGGCCTGAACGGTGGAAGAGGCCAGTAGAGCGGCGATCTCGTGCGAGCCATGCGGCAGAAGAATCAGGTCGAGCTGAACTTGGGCACCGGGGCGGAGGGTGAAGCCCGAAGCGCTGCCGCCCGAGAGCCTGAAGCCTGCACGGCGGAAGCCTGTCTCGAACGCCCGGCGGTCGCGGGACCGTCGATGGAAGACGTTGTCGGGCGTGAGAACCTGAAGGCAGCGTTGGCGCGAGTGAAGCGCAATAAGGGTGCGGCAGGCGTTGACGGGATGACCGTCGGCGAACTGCCGGCCTATCTGAAGGAGCACTGGCTCACGATCCGCGTCCAGTTGCTTGACGGCACCTACAAACCGCAGCCGGTGCGGCGGGCGGAGATACCGAAGGCGTCGGGTGGCCTGCGGCCGCTCGGCATTCCGACGGTGCTCGACCGCTTCATTCAGCAGGCGGTGATGCAGGTGCTGCAGGCGGATTGGGACGGAACATTCTCCGAGACGAGCTTCGGCTTTCGGCCGGGCCGCTCGGCGCATCAGGCGGTGGAACGAGCGCAGGCGTATATTGCGTCCGGGCACACTGTCGTCGTGGACATCGACCTGGAGAAGTTCTTCGACCGGGTCAACCACGACATCCTGATGGGGCTCATTGCCAAACGGGTTGCTGACAAGCGTCTCCTGAAGCTCATCCGCAGCTTCTTGAATGCGGGTGTGCTGGAGGGAGGATTGGTCAGTCCGACGGAAGAGGGCACGCCGCAAGGTGGACCGCTCTCGCCGCTGTTGTCGAACCTGATGCTGGATGTGCTGGACAAGGAGCTGGAGAAGCGCGGCCATCGCTTCGTGCGCTACGCCGACGACTGCAACATCTATGTGCGCAGTCAGAAGGCGGGTGAGCGGGTGCTGGCGGGCATCGAACGTTTCCTCGAAAAGCGCCTCAAGCTGAAGGTCAACAGGGCCAAGAGTGCGGTGGCCAAGCCGAGCATCCGCAAGTTCCTGGGCTTCAGCTTTACCCGCGAGCCGCTGCCACGACGGCGCATTGCGCCGCAGGCGATCGCCCGCTTCAAGGCGAGATTCGGGAGCTGACGCGACGCACGTGTGGCCAAAGCCTTGCGCAGACTGTCAAGGAGCTGTCACGCTATCTGATCGGATGGCGTGGCTACTTTGGCTTCTGCCAGACGCCGTCGGTGATGCGCGCACTTGACGAATGGATCAGGCGGCGGTTGCGCGCCATCGCCTGGAAGCAGTGGAAGCGTGGACCGGCTCGCTTCGCCGAGCTGCGACGCCGCGGCGTCGGCCGGGTTCTGGCGGCAAAGACCGCCGGCAGCCCACGTGGCCCTTGGCGGCTCAGCAACAGCCCCGCGCTCAACATTGCCGTGCCAAAAGCTCTCTTCGGTTCGCTCGGTCTGGCTTCCATCGCGGCACAGCGGCCCGCATAATCCATCGAACCGCCGTATACGAGACCCGTACGTACGGTGGTGTGGGAGGAGGAGGTCGCGAGACTCCCCTATCCCGATCCCCGCGGCTTCTCGGTTCTAGCCCGCATTTCTCACACGACCGATTGCTCAGCGACGGAGGATAGGAGGATTTGGCAAGGCAACGGGGAGCCGTGGCGCTGAAGGCGCAGCCGGCGATTTGGTTTTGAATGTCTCCGTTGGGCCTGTTGGTGATGCCGCCGATTGAGCGCGTCGCAGCGTCGCGTGTCAGGCCGGCGAGGCGCGAGCCTTGGCGGCTTCGGCCAGGCGACGAGCCGCGTGTCCCCACGGCTGAGCGGCTGGGCAGGCCGAGGCCATGGCGATCCTGATGCGGCGGACGCTGATGCGCACCAGTGCGCCGATCTTGAGGAGCTTGAGGCGGATGGTGCCGCAGGTGGCGTCCGCAAAAGTGGTTTCGGCAAGGCCGATGCGCCGCAGGGCACAGATCAGCACATAGGCCATCGAGGCGAACCACAGCCGCAGCTGGTTGGCGCGCATGGTGGCGGCCGAGGTGCGGTCGGCGTAGAGATCGAGTTGGCACTCCTTGATGCGGTTCTCCATGTCGCCGCGGGCGCAGTAGATGTCCTCATAGAGCTGCCGCACGCCCGCCGCGCTGCGCTTGAGCGAGGTGACGACGAAGCGCGGATTGGCCTCGCCTTGCGTCCACTCCGCCTTGGCGACGACGCGGCGCTCCTGGCTCCAGGTGTCGCGCGTACGCCATTGGAAGTCCTTGAAGCGGCGTGCCGGTTGGCCGGTCGTCTCGGCTGTGGCTCTCGCCGCGGCGAGCTCCTCCTCGATCATGGCGACCAGGCGCGTGTTGCGGGCGAGCCCGAACAGATAATCCACGCGGTTTTGCTCACACCACGCCATCAGCGCCTCGCGCGCAAAGCCACTGTCGGCGCGCAGCACGATGCGCACGAACGGCCAGCGGGCGCGGATTTGCCGGACAATCCGCGCGATCTCCGCGACACTGCCTGCGCTGGCATCGATGTCGGCGCGCCGCAGCTTGGCCGCCAGCAGATGCCGGCCGCAGAACACGTACAGCGGCAGATAGCAGTAGCAGTCGTAATAGCCGTGGAAGAAGCGCCCCTCCTGATGCCCGTGCAGAGGATCGTCGGTGGCGTCGAGATCGAGGATGATCTGCGGCGGCGGTCGCTTGTGCGCCTCCAGGAACAGCGTCACCGGCAACGCCTCGATCGCCGCCGCGTCGTAGGCGATCTTGTGATAGCGCGAAGGTTCCTCCCGGCCCAGTTCCAGCCGGTTCAGCGTCGACTTGCCGGCCACCGGTGCGCAGTCCTCGCGCCTGGCAACAAGCTTGCCCGCCAGCACCGCCATCAGCGGGTCGTGCCGCAACTCGTCGTGATCGTTGATGTCTTCGTAGCCAAGTGCGATGCCAAAGACCCGCTGTCCGACCAACGTTCCGACTGCGTGCTCGATCAAGTCCACCCGGCGATGATCGCGAAAGCAATCGGCAAAGCGCCCCACCAGATCAATCGCCCGATCAGACGCGCCCAGCAGCAGCGCGCCCGCATCCGACGTCACCAGGCCACCATCAAAAGCCGCTTCCACGATGCGGCCTTCCACCTCTCCAAAATCAAACCGTTCTGCGCTACACTGTGCCGGCATCGGGGCATTCCTTGAATCACCGCGAAGTCCTTCTCGCAAAAGAACTTTCGCTGATTGCGCCCCGATGCGCCTCAACACTGTGAGAAATGCGGGCTAGCCTCGCTGTCTCTGAAATAGTGGATTGCCCGCCCCAGTGCGCAAGCGCGCACAAGGCGCGCAATGACAGTGAGAGCGCTTCAGCTATTCCGCCGACAGCCGCACCATCTGGCGGCCGCCGTTCATGTCTTTCAGGCTGTTGACGAAGTTTTCCGGGCGCTGCCAGCGATAGGGACCTTCAGTCCCATATACTCGGCGATGTCGCCGATGAAGCCGGTGCAGTTGGTGGTCTCGGCGTTCCAGACCGGCGAGCTCGCTTGCAATTTCTTGATATAGGCGAAGACGCGTTTGGCGTCGGCCTCGTTCAGATAGACGCGATAGCTCGCCGTCAGATATTCGGGATCGAGGTCGCCATAGCTCGCGCCGGTCTCGGATGGCACCCAGGTGAGGTGACCGAGCACGTAGCTCCAGGTGTCGCCCTTGGGCGTGAGCCCCGCAACCTCGACGGCGCGCTCGCTGGTCTTACCGTACCAGACGAAGGCATGGCCCCAGCTCGCCGCCGTCCGCGCGCGGAAGTCGACGTAGTACGGACCTTTCTCTGCATGCGCGACGGGTCGCCGCGTCGATTGCGGCGCCTGTCGCGATGAGGAGTCGGTCGTCGCAAGCGCATTGGCATCGGCAACGCGCTTGTTCGCTTCGTGGGCCGAGGCCGATGGCATCATGCATGCGGTCATGGCCGCAAGCGCGAGACCTGCAACGATGCAGGATCCCGATCGATCAGGTTTGTTCGTCACGCTGTGCCCCTCGGCTGTCGGCCGCCTGCGCAGGTTTTGCGGCTCAGTAGCGCGCGGCGACCGGGCCAGGCGCCTTGCCGATCGGGGCCTTGCCAATCGGGCTCTTGCCGATCGGCATCTTGCCGATCGGAGCCTGCTCGGCCGGATAGACAGGCACGGGCTGGCGGCGCGGCAGATCCGCAGCGTTTGCAGCCGTCACCAGAGCAAGCGTCGCACCCAGAACAAATACAATCTTCTTCACAGTCATACCCCTAGCAGGTTTGGTCCAAACACGGCAGAGCCGTGCCCCCAGACACGCCCACACAAGGGCGGCCGAATGCGACCACAGTGCGGCACCTCCGCGACTTGTTGGCGGCATTGATCGCGCGCGCCGAGATGTGATGTGTCGAAATGTTTCGGCGTCCCGCGCGCTTTTCAGCGGTCCGCGCTGAGGCGGAAATGCATCTCGATCTTGGCTTGCGACGGTTCGCTCGCAAGGCGCCAGGGCGAAAAGCCGGGCGTGGGATCCGGGTCGGAACCGAGATCGATCGGCCAGTGCTGCGTCGGCACGCCGGGAAGCGTCAGGCTGACGGCGCGGTGCCGCGTCTTGTACATCAGCAAGGCCGTGGAAATGATCGCCTTACGGTCACCGTCATGCGCGCGCCAGTTTGCCGGCAATATGGCGTCGGCATAGCCCTTCGCTTCCTCGACCTCGATGTGCACGTCCTCCTCCTTGTCCGGCAAGGTCATGCCGGGGGAAGCCGAAACTCGATCCGCAGCGTCATGAAGCCGGAGCTGAGATTGGGTGAGCAGATCAATTCGTACCATCCCCAATAGCCAAGGATGGCCGCGATGAGCAGAACGGTGGCGGCAAAGGGAACGAGAGCCGCGTGGTGCGGGCAGGCCGGGCATCGGAGGTGTCCGCAGGCGGCTGTGGCGTTGCGTCCCGAACCAGGCCGAAGCGCACGAACAGCCAGATGCCGGCGATCAGGCCGGCCACGCCGCCGATCGGGCCGATGTCGAAGAAGGCTCCCATGGCGTTGCCGCCATCGCGGTCCGGCCCCGCCAGCATGACGACCAGCGCGGCAAGACCGGACCAGCCGGCGAGCGCGCCGAGCAGGGCAGACACGAGACCCAGAATGAAGCGCATTTGCGATTGGTCGCAGGCAGGTCGATCGCGGTTCGAACCGGCCCGTCGTTCGCCTTCACCCGATCCGGTTCAGGCTGTTGCGGATGGTCGAGAAGATGCCGCCGATGTCCTTGCGCAGCGCATCGAGCGCGTTGAAATTCTCGAAGATGCGGGCGAGGCGATCTTCGACCTCGCGCTTGCTCTTCGTCAGCGCATCGACCCGCGAGGTGAGGGTGATGTCGCCGCTGGCCTCGATCTCGCCGACGGTTTTGGCGAGGAGATCGCGGGTGGTGCCGACGTCGGCGATCATGGCCTCGATGCCGAACACCGGCGCCTTCAGGGGAACGAGATCGGATTGCGACTTCGCCAGCTCCGCCTTGAAGGCGTTGAGCGTGGCCAGCGTCTCCTGCAAGGCGCCGAGGCGCTGGCGGGACTGGAGGACAAAATCGTTCAGCGCGTTCTGGCGGTCGACGAGCGTCTTGCCGTCGGGATCGGTCTCGATCTCACCGAGCGAGCGTTCGAGCTGGGCCCGGCGCTGGCCGAGCTCCTCGAAATCGAGCCGGATCGCTTTCAGGATGTTGGCGTTGTCGTCGACCCGGGCCAGGCGCTGCTCGATCTCGATCTTGTTCCTCGACAGCGTCTCGACGCGAGCGCTGAGCGGCGCCTCGCCAGTCTCGATTTCGTCGACACTCTTGGCGAGGTGGTCATGGCTGAGGCTGAGCTCGCCGATCAGGGCGTTGATGCCGGCGTCGGACGATCGCAGCGGCGCCAGCTCGGCATGGGATTTCGCCAGGTCTTCCTTGTACTGGTTGAGCGTCGCAAACGTGTCCTGCACCGCGTTGACCCGGCCGAGCAGCGTGGATACGTCGCAGGCGATGTCCTTCAGACGGTCGGCGAGCTTGTTCTTGCGGTCGTCGGTTTCGAGGTCGAGGAGCGCGCGTTCGAGCTGGTTCTGGCGGTCGCGTATCTCGGTGAAGACAGGCTCGATCGCGCGGCGCTGGTCGGCGACCTTGCCGACGATCTCGCGCAAGCCCTGCTGGCGGCGGCGGATCTCGGCGAGCTGATCGTGCATGTCGGTGGACTGGTTGCGGGTCTGCTGCAGCAGCGCGCTGCTCGGTCTCGCCGAGCTTGTCGTGAAGGGCGGAGACGGCTTCCCCGGGATCGCTCTCGATCAGGTGCTGGACGGTGGTATCGAGGTGATTTTGCAGGGCGTGGGCGACGACGACGTCTTCCCGGGTCTTCTTGAGGCGGTCGCGCAGCGTGTCGAGGCGCCGGTCCTGACGCGAGAGCCGCCAGGCCGAGGCGCCGATCAGCGCCAGCCCGGCTACCAGAAGCGCGCCGGCTGCGATGCGCTGCGGCATCGGCAGGGCGGCAAACGCGGCGGGCAAATGGGTGATGTCGTAACCAAACGCCTCCGGGGCGAGAAACGCTGTGGCGGCGAGCAGGACAACCCAGGCAACCAGGAAAAACAGCCACATCGCGACGCCCCTCACGCCGGCACAATCTCGCCATGATTGCTATTGGAGAGCGGAACCGAGATCAAGGGCGCGGGACCTCTCCGGGGGTGCAATCCACGGTTGGTTGCGTTGGCCGTGCAGTCGGATGGCGGGCTACAGCCGAAACTCGTTGGTCAGCTCGCCGATCCCGTCGATCGCCACCGTCACGGTGTTCACCGGCTCCTTCATCACGCCGACGCCGACCGAGGTGCCGACCGCGATGAGGTCGCCCGGGAGCAGGGTCATGTCGTGGGAGATCTTGCTGACGAGGGCTTGCGCGCTGAAGATCATGTCCGCGATCGGATAGTTCTGCCGCTCCGCGCCGTTGAGGATGGTGCGCACGGTGAGCTTTGCCGGATCGAGGCCGGTCGCGATCACCGGGCCAAACGGGCCGTAATCGTCGATGCCCTTGGCGCGGGCCCATTGCGGGAAGGTGGGATCGCTGGTCAGGATGTCGTTGGCGGTGATGTCGTTGACGCAGGTGTAGCCGAAGATGAAACCATCCGCCTCATCGGGCGAGACGCGGGCGCAGGTCTTGCCGATGACGATGCCGAGCTCGCCTTCATAGGTGGTCTTGCCGTCGTAATAAGAGGGGCGGCGGATCACGGCCCCTGGCGTCGTGATCGTGGTGGTGGCCTTGAGGAGATAGAGCGGCTCCGGCGGCTCGGGCTGGTTGAGCTTGGCGGCGAGCGCGTGAAAATTATTCCAGAGCGCGACGATCTTGCTGGGCGCGCAGGGCGCGAGTAGCTCGACCTCCGACAGCGCAAGCGTCTTGCCGGTGGCTGTGTTGCGGCCGAACATCTCACCGTCATGCACGCTGATATCAGATGCGGTCAGCGTGCCGAAGCCGGTGGTGCCGGCGTGGCGGAAGCGCAGCCAGTGTTTCATCTCGCCCTTCATCACGCCACCGCCAGTGCGCGAGGATCTGATGGCGCGGAGACGCCGTCATAGAGGCCGGCGACGCGGGCGCGCTGGGTCACCATCGCCAGCACCGAGTCCAGCGCCGGCGTCGGGATCCGGGTCAGGCGGCCCATCTCCTGCACCACGGTGACGAGCGGGTCGATCTCCATCGGACGGCCGCGCTCGAGATCCTGCAGCATCGAGGTCTTGTGCGCGCCGACCTTGCGGGCGCCTTCGATGCGGCGCTCGACATCGACGCGGAATTTGACGCCGAAGGTTTCGGCGATCGCTTGCGTTTCCATCATGATCGCGCGCGACAGCGCTCGCGTGGACGGATCGGTGCAAATCACGTCGAGCGTGGCGTGGGTCAATGCGCTGATCGGGTTGAAGCAGACATTGCCCCAGAGCTTCAGCCAGATCTCGTCGCGGATGCGATCGAGCACCGGTGCCCTCAGGCCGGCGGCGACGAAGAGGTCGGCGAGCCGCTGCACGTCCGACGTGATCTCGCCGGAGGGCTCGCCGAGCGGAAAATTGTTGCCGTAGACGTGACGGATCACGCCGGGCGCCTCGATCTCGGTGGCGGGATAGACGATGCAGCCGATCGCGCGCTCGGCCCCCAGCTCGCGCCATTGCCGCCCGCCGGGATCGATGCTCTCCAGCGTCGAATTCTCGTACTCGCCGCCGTGCTTGTGGAAGTACCAATAGGGGATGCCGTTGACCGCGGTGACGATACGGGTGTGCGGCCCGAGCAGCGGCTGCATCTTCTCGATCACGCCGGTGATCGAATGCGCCTTCAGCGTGACGATGACGTAGTCCTGCTCGCCGAGCTCGGCCGCGTTGTCGGTGCAGCGGGGATGGACGGTGTGCTTCTCCTCGCCGGCGAGCAGCGTCAGGCCGTGCTCGCGCATCGCGGCGAGGTGCGCGCCACGCGCGATCAGGCTGACATCGGCGCCTGCGCGCGCCAGCTGCACGCCGAGATATCCGCCGATCGCGCCGGCGCCGTAGATGCAGATCTTCATGAAATCCTCGCGGGAGTACCGGAATTTGGGACGAAAGATCCGGTCCGGCTCGGAGTTGTCCGAGCCGGGGCCGGTAGTCGCAGGGGAAGAATGGTTGCGGCTTAGGCTGCTTGCGACGTGCTGTTGGTCGCCTCGTCAACGGCAGCCGCGATGTCGCGCATGCTGATGACGGAGACGAGGCTGTAATCGTCGATCACGGGCAGGTGCCGGATGTGATTCCGGTTCATCAGATGCCTGACGTGCTCGATCGTGTCCGAGGAGGTGCAGGAGACCAGCTGCTGGACCGAGACCAGCTGCGAGACCTTGACGTTGACGGCATTGGCGCCGTGCTCGGCGACCGCACGCACCACGTCGCGCTCGGTGAACATGCCGACCGCGGTGTTTCCTTCGGAGCGGACCACGTCCTTCACCACCAGCGCGCTGATGTTGTTGGCCCGCATCAGCTTGGCGGCAATACCCACCGTTTCGTTCATTCGCACCGTGACAACGCGCGGTGTCTTCTTGCGCAGAATGTCTCCGACCAGCATTGCAACCTCCCTGGGTGAACGATGAGGGAAGTGTGGTATACATAATGCCAATCGTCAAGCGCTGGATTTGGCTGATCCGAAAATTCTTGCGGCAGCAATACTGACGTTTGTCGCCACCAGAGAAGATAGATAAGGAGCCAAAGAAAAAGGGGCGCATCGCTGCGCCCCTTCGGCCGATCTGACAGGCGCGTGGTCGGCTACGCCGTCTCGGTCTTTGCACTCGCCGTTGCGGTGCTGTCGCTCTCGGCTTCCTTGCCCAGGATGAAGGAGCGGCGCATCGGCTTGATCACGAACAGCGCCATCAGCGCGGCCGTCGCGTTCAACGCCACCGCCACCACGAACACGGCCTTCCAGCCATAGGCGGCCGAGATCACGCTTGCGAGCGGCACGAGCAGGGAGGCGGTGCCCTTCGCGGTGTAGAGCATGCCGTTATTGGTGGTCGCATATTTCGAGCCGAAGGTGTCGCCGGAGGTCGCGGGGAACAGCGAGTAGATCTCGCCGAACACGCCGAAGTAAACCGCGGTGGCGAGCACGAACACGATCGGAACGTGACCATAGGTCGACAGCGTCAACAACATCAGCGCCGCCGTGCCGAAGGCGATGAACATGGTATGCTCGCGGCCGATCGTGTCGGACACAAAGCCGAAGAACGGGCGGCCGAAGCCGTCGAAGATGCGGTCGAGCGAGATCGCGAACGTCAGCGCCGCCATCTGGAAGCCGGCGAGCGAGACCGGCGTGTCGGCGATCTTGAAGTCGTGCGCGATCGGCGCGATCTGCGCCGCGGTCATCAGGCCGCCGGAAGCGACCATGACGAAGACGAGATACATCACCCAGAAAATAGGGGCGCGCAGCACCTGCGGCGGGGTGAAGTCGATCTTGGTCTGCGGCAGATTGAGCTGCTTCTTCTTCGGCGGGATCGAGATCCGCGGCGGCTGGATGAAGAAGGCGAGCACGAACACGATCACGCCCTGGCCGATGCCGAAGGTCAGGAACGCATGCTGATAGCCGCTCATCACGATCATGCTCGCGATCGGCACCACGGTGAGCGCCGCGCCCGCGCCGAAGCCGGCCGCCGTCGCGCCGGCGGCGAGGCCGCGGCGATCGGGAAACCATTTCAGCGCGTTGCCGACGCAGGTGCCGTACACCGCGCCCGCGCCCATGCCGCCGACGACGGCTGCGGTATAGAGCAGGGGAAGGCTATCGGCGTAGGAGTTGAGTACCCAGGACAGCGCGATCATCACGCCGCCGAACATGATGACGATGCGCGGGCCGTATTTGTCGACGAACCACGCCTCGATCGGCACCAGCCATGTCTCGGTGACGACGAAGATGGTGAAGGCGAGCTGGATCGCTGCGCGGCCCCAATGATACTTGGCGTCGATCGGATCGACGAACAGCGTCCAGCCATATTGCAGGTTCGCGATCATCGCCATGCAGACGATGCCCATGGCGAGCTGGAGCCAACGGAAACCGGTTCGTAGGGGCGCAGCGGTCACGGCGCCGTCCATGCTGGACATCATCAACAACCTCCCAAGCGCCTGTCTGGTCGACATCAACTGCCAAGATGACCTGATGTCGCAAACATTGTGTCTTATCGTCGCAAGCGCGGCACGAAGCTTGGTATACCATATTCCAGAATGCAAGCCCTATCTTCGAAGCGCCGCCAAGAAAGTGCGCAGTTCCGTTCGAACTCCGACAACAATTGCTGCTTCGCACAAAACGAAAACGCCCGGCCGCGAGGCCGAGCGTCGTTCGCGAGATGGTGGTGTGCGAACGAGCTCAGACGGTCGATTGCGCGACCACGACCTTGCGCCAGGGTTTCAGCACCAGGATCGCCAGCAGCGAGGCCAGGATGTTGGCGCCGGCCGCGAGGATGAACACGTTGTCCCAGTGGCCGGAGGTCTGCTGCACGTAGTTCGCGAGCGGCACCAGCAACGCGGCGGTGCCCTTGGCGGTGTAGAGCAGGCCGGCATTGGTGGTGGCGAACTTTGCGCCGAACGTGTCGGTGCAGGTCGAGGGGAACAGCGAGTAGATCTCGCCCCAGGCGAAGAACACGAAGCCCGACAGGATCACGAACCAGACCGGATCCTGGCCCCAGAGATAGAGCATCCAGATGCCGACGCCTTCCATGCCGAAGGCGATGAACATCGTGTTCTCGCGGCCGATCATGTCGGAGATCCAGCCGAAGAACGGACGCGTCAGGCCGTTGAGCACGCGGTCGATGGTCGCTGCGAACGTCACGGCGGTCATGGTCATGCCGATCAGCGTGACCGGCACGGCGTCGACCTTCCAGTCGACCGCGATCGGCTTCAAATTCGCCGTCACCATCAAGCCGCCGGCGCCGACGATCACGAACATGAAATACATCAACCAGAAGATCGGCTGGCGCAAAACTTCGGTCGGCTGGTAGTTGCGACGCGACTGCACCAGCGCGGCATTCGCCACCACGCTAGGCACCTGGCCCGGCTTCGGCGCCAGCAGGAAAAAGGCGAGAATGCAGATGATGATGCCTTGCCCGAGGCCGAAATAGAGGAACGTGTTCTGGAAGCCGGAGTCCTTGATCATGGCCTGGATCGGCGCGACGGTGAGTGCGGAGCCCGCGCCGAAGCCGGCGGCGGTGATGCCCGCGGCGAGACCGCGCTTGTCGGGAAACCATTTCAGTGCATTGCCGACGCAGGTGCCGTAGACGGCGCCGGCGCCGATGCCGGCGATGATCATGCCGAGATAGTAGCCGTTGAGTGTGGTGGCTTGCGCGTTGATCGCCCAGCCGATCGCGCAAAGCACGCCGCCGACGAGCACGACGAGGCGCGGACCGTATTTATCGACAAACCATCCTTCGACCGGCACCAGCCAGGTCTCGAACAAAACAAACAGAGTAAAGGCCCACTGGATCGAGGCACGATCCCAACCGAATTTCTTCTGGATGTCGGGCACGAAGAACGTCCAGCCATATTGGTAATTGGCGATCATCACCATGGCCGCTACGCCGATTCCCAGTTGCGCCCAGCGATAACTATCGCTGACGCGTGCAGCGGTGGGAGCCGTTGTTGTCTGCACCATGTCCGTCATGAATCCTCCAATAGCGCTTCTGTTTTTTTGAGCGAGCGTTGGCGGCATTCTTGTATTCATTATGCCAATCTTCAAGCGCGCGCCGGCCCATTGTGCGCTTATGACGCAACCTCGTTTGCGAGGCTGCGCGAATGTGCCGATTCCCAAATAGAAATGGCCCCGCAGAGCAGGGCCATTCTTCAAAAGTAGGAGTTCGCTGGTTTTACAACCGCCGCGACAATTCGACGCGCCGTGTCTCGCCCCGACCGTTACAGGCCAAAGCGGGGCAGATCGCCATTGTGGTTGGAGATCTCGGCGCTCGCCATCAGGAAGCGGTCGACGGCGGCCATGAAGCGGGCGAATAGCGAGGCGGAGGGCGCGAGCGCGACGGAAGCGGTCTTGGACATCGGAATTTCCTTTCTCGAGACAGTCAGTCGTACTGTCTCATTTCGAAAGGCAATCTATGTATACCAGATGCCACTGTCTATACACGCCGTTGCATAGCAGCATTCGAACTGCCGCATTGCAACATAATGCTTCGTCAAGCGTGCCGGTCTGGCTCAAAATGCGCGGTTTTGGGCTCAAATGGGTAGGAAAGCGGCTTCGGGTCACTGCGGATCGGCCTTGACCCCGCCCTTGGTCGACTCTTGGCACCGCAGTGCAAAACGGTTAGTGGTTCGCCCCCTTTCCCGATCATCCCGCAGAGTGGTTCATGTCGAGCGCCTCGCCCGCCGTCTCGATCGGCATCGATTTCGGAACCAGCAATACGGTCGTAGCGCTTGCGGTGGACGATCGCCGGGTCGAGGCCATCCGCTTCGACCATGGCGGGCAACGCCACAGCACCTACGTCTCGGCGCTGTGCTTCTGGGAGGATCGGCCGGGCGCGGGCGCCCAGGCCGAAGGCGGTCCGTGGGCCATCGAGCAGTTTCTCGAAGGCCGCCACGTCTACCGCTTCCTGCAGTCGTTCAAGACCTTTGCGGCGAGCTCCAGTTTCAACACCACGCAGGTGTTCCGGCAGCGCTTCAAGTTCGAGGACATTCTGGCGGCGTTCCTGCGCACGCTGGCGCGCCATGGCGGCGACAGGTTCGGATTCGAGGCGGCCAACATCACGGTCGGCCGGCCCGTGCGCTTTGCCGGCGGCAATCCCGACGATGATCTGGCCATGCAGCGCTATCGCGCCGCGTTCGAGCGCCTCGGCGCCCGTCACGCGCGCTACGTCTATGAGCCCGTGGGCGCGGCGTTCTCCTTCGCCCGCCGGCTGGAGCGCGATGCCACCGTGCTGGTTGCGGATTTCGGCGGCGGCACCAGCGACTTCTCGGTGATGCGTTTCTCGCGCGCCGGCGGCGTCTTGCGCGCCGAGCCGCTTGGCCATGCCGGCATCGGCATTGCGGGCGACACGTTCGATTATCGCATCGTCGATCACGTCGTCTCGCCGCGGCTCGGCAAAGGCTCGAGCTTCCGCTCGTTCGACAAGGTGCTGCCGGTCCCGAACAGCCACTACACCAACCTCGCGCGCTGGCATCAGCTCGCGCTGATGAAGAGCAACGGCGATCTGCGCGAACTGCGGGAGCTTGCGCGCACCGCACTGCAGCCGGCGCTGCTCGAGGATTTCATCACCATCGTCGATCTCGATCTCGGATTCTCGCTGTACCGCGCGGTGTCGGACGCCAAGATCGCGCTGTCTGCCAAGGACGAGGTCGACTTCCGCTTCAGGGGCGGTGGTGTCGAGATCGGCTCGACCATCACGCGGAAGAATTTCGACGCCTGGATTGCCGACGACATCGCCCGGCTGGGCGCCACGGTCGACAAGGTGCTGGGCGAAGCCGCCATCACCGCGCGCGAGGTGGAGAAGGTGTTCCTGACCGGCGGCACCTCGTTCGTGCCGGCGGTTCGAAAATTGTTCGCGGACCGGTTCGGCAACGAGCGGCTGATGTCGGGCGATCAGTTCGAGTCGATCGCCTACGGGCTCGCGCTGATCGGACACAGTCCCGAGCCGGACCGCTGGACGGCGGGTGGTGGGCTCAAGTCGAAGGGCGCATAAGTATCGCGGTCGCGCAGCAATGACGAGAGGGGCGCGCTCGCAATGACGAGCGAATTCCGCGGAAAGCTATCCTCTCTGCCCCTTATTGCTTGATCTCGGGCTCGACGAGATGCGCGAGATTGCGCAGCGATTCCTGCCAGCCGAGATAGCAGGCTTCCGGCGGGATCGCGTCGGGAATGCCGGCCTGCGTGATGTCGAGCTCGGTGCCGACAAGGACTTTCTTCAGCATCACCGTCACCTGGATCTCGCCGGGCAGGTTCGGATCCTCGAACTTGTCGGTGTAGCGGAGACGTTCGCCGGGGACGAGCTCTAAAAATTCGCCGCCGAAGGCATGGCCGTTGCCCGTCGTGAAATTCCGGAACGACATTCTAAAGGTGCCTCCGACCTTCGGCTCCAGATGATGCACGGTGCAGGTGAAGCCGTTGGGCGGAAGCCATTTCGCCAGCGCATCCGCCTCGAGGAAGGCGCGATAGAGTTTGTCCGGGCTGGTCGTGAGAACGCGGTGCAGGCGTACGGTGCTGGACATGGTCGCTTTTCCCTTTGAATTGCCGGGCTCGACGGTGAGGTCTATCGCCCAATCATGGCCTGAGGACGAACGAGGGGGCGCCGATCCGACATGATGACGGCAGATTTTTTCGCGCGCCGCTTTGCCCATGTTTCTGCGAGCGGCACGTGTTCTCACGGTCCCAGCTGGTCGAACTTGCGGCCGGTCAGACCGCGCGGGCGCGCGATTGCATGCTGTGGCACTCTCGCTAACCCTCCCCGCAAGCGCAGGGTTATCGCATATGGGAGCTATTCCCCTGTGGCCATCCTTCGAGACGCCCGCCGTTGGCGGGCCCTCAGGATGAGGACCGAGTGTGCGGCCGTCGTTTTGACGAGCAACGATGCCACTTAGCCTCATCCTGAGGAGACCGCGGAGCGGTCGTCTCGAAGGACGAGCGCGCACTCAGGTCGTGCAAAATGCCATATACGATTGCCCTGCCCGCAAGCGGCAGGAAGTGCATCGCACTCGTTGCCGCATCGAGCCTGATCTCATCGCAGTTCTGGATGGATCGAAGCCACAATTCCGCTATCGTTGGCCGCTCAACTTCCGCGCGAGATCAGGAGGGCGTCCGTTGCGCAGGACTGTTTGGGCTTTCGCCATCGCACTCTGCTGCCTTGGCTCATTCGCGAAGGCCGCGGGCATTCAGCTTCTCCAATCCGATCCGGCGCTGTCGGGCGCAATCTGGTACCCTTGCGCGGCGGAGCCGGCGCATGTGGCGCTTGGCAGCCTTGCGGTACCCACAGTGGATTGGCTGGCCGGAGCTCAAGACTGTCCGGTCACGGGGACCAAGCTGCCGCTGGTCATTCTCTCTCATGGCAATAGCGGCTACTTCGCACTCCACCTCGACATCATCGAAGCGCTGGTGAATGCAGGCTTTGTCGTCGCCGCGATCAACCATCCCGGCAACAACACAAATGACATGTCCGGGCGAGGGATGTCTGTCTGGGCGTCGCGCCCGGCGCAGGTGGTCCGATTGCTCGACTTCATGCTGAACGAATGGAAGGATCGGGCCGTGATCGACCCCACCAGGGTCGGTCTTTTCGGTTTCTCCTTGGGCGGCTTTACAGGACTGGTTCTCGTCGGCGGTGAGCCCGATTTTCGCCGGCTTGCTTGTAAGCCGGACAGCAAGTCGGCGGTCCGCGGGGAGCTGCGCGCTGGCGAGTTTCCGTCCGATCCGCCGCATGATCCACGGATCAAGGCCGCTGTGATCGTGGATCCGGCCGTGGGCTTTTTATTCACCCAGGAGAGTTTGGCCGGGATCAAAATCCCGCTGCTGGTCTGGCGATCCGAACTGGGCGGCGGGGGCGTCGACGCAGCGGGCGTCGCGCGCGTGACCCGCAGTCTGCCGGGCAATCTCGACATTCACGTCGTGCCGGCCGGTCATTACGCATTTCTGCCGCCCTGCACGGCGGAGCTCGCGGCATTGAGGCCGCAGGTTTGCTCCGACCCTGACGGCTTTGATCGAACGGCTTTTCACCGCGAGTTCGACGCAGCAGTGGTGAAGTTCTTTCGCGAGCAGCGCGCTGGCGGAGATCGGTGAGCGCTTAGCTGCGAATCCCGCGGGAGGCCGGTGCTTCAGCTCCTTGCGCAGGGCGCCTTGCGCCGTCTGCGATGCGTTTCTTCGGCTTGACCACGATCAATCCGTCGCGAATGGCCTGCTTCCGCGCCAGCTTCCTCATGCGCCGCACCGCTTCGGATTTCCGCCGCGCGGCCTGTTCCGACGGCTTCTCGTAGAACCGCGCACGTCGCATCTCCCTGAAGACGCCTTCGCGCTGCATCCTTTTTCTTCAATACGCGTAGAGCCTGATCGATATTGTTGTCGCGGACAAAAACCTGCACCGGCGGCTCCCTTGGTTGAGGCTGCCTTGGTCGACCAGGACTGCGCGACAGCCGCGTGCGCAGGGATGATTGGAAGCGGATATGGCGGCTCCGCGATGACGTCGATCCGACATGGTTGCGCGGGGTGCCTTGGTCGATGTGACGCGACCTGACAGGGGATGTCAAACCGGGCTCGCGAAGGCTCGTCCGCCTTGCGCTGGACGACTTGAGTTCAGGTCCCCAGACCTGCAAAGGTTCCCCAAAAAGCCGCGGCCGCGATTAAATCCAGCTGTAGTCTTGCTAATATCGACGGTGAGGTATACCTTAGGGTTGTTCGTTCAGCCGCTGTGCCTTGTTGAATGCGCCCGCGGGCTCCTTTTCCATCGACATCGACGAATTGAAACGGTTCTGCGTGAGCGTCACGCGGAATGCACATGTGTGCTCTTTGGAGAAGAAAAATGGCAACAGGTACTGTGAAGTGGTTTAACGGCCAGAAGGGTTTTGGATTCATTCAGCCCGACGACGGCGGCAACGATGTGTTCGTTCACATCAGCGCGGTCGAACGGGCTGGTCTTGGTGGTCTCGCCGAGGGCCAAAAGGTCAACTTCGAGGCCAAGACCGACAAGATGCGGGGCAAAGTCAGCGCTGAGAATCTCTCGCTGGCGTAAGTCCTCCAGTGCCGTTTCACGGATGTACTGAAACGGCCATGCGACCCGCTCGATCCCTGGATTGAGCGGGTTTTGTCTGTTGCCAAAAGGGTGAAAGATGAGCGCCAGGAAATCGGCCGAACCGTCACCCGAAAGCATCGCGCGCTCAATCGCCAACGCTTGGCTGCCCAAGAAGGCGCCCAAGCAATGCTGGACGCCGAAAAGCAGGCTGTCGACCTCCGCAAGAACATGGCGCGGCTTCGCGAACTCCGCGAAGCCAAGGAAGCCGCCGATGCTACCCTGCAGGCGTCGTTGCCGGCCCCAACCCCGACCAAGCGCAAGAGAAAGCCGCCGCAATAGCCGACGGCAAAATCGCTGCCGAACGACGGGACAGGGCCGGTCACATGCCAGGGAGTGCGGATCGTGCCTAGAATCAAATCCGACGGCGGTGGCACCATCACCTTCTTTCTCGCGCACGGCGCCGGGCGGCAGCTGTGCCGGCTTGCGACCACCTTTGCGACGCAGAAACAGGCCTTCAGCTATCTTCAGAAATACCGGACCGAGTTCGAACGCATCGCGCGGACGCGGCTGGATCTGGAGAGCTCGAGGACGGCGTCGTCGTGCTGTCGATGCTCTAGCGCGCATCGATCCTATTCTTTACGCCCTTTCGGCTGCGCCTCGCGCGCCAATCGTTCCGCTTTCAGCCGCTCGCGGTTCTCGTTGAAGGAGCGCTGGTCCTTCGCATAGTCATTCATCGGCTTCGGCGTTGTGGCGGGCTTGAACGCCTTGTTGGCTTCACGCTTGGCGCGATCAGAGGTTTGATCTCTCAGCATGTCGATCTCGATCGTCTGAATGTGTCTGCTCCGCGATGCGCTGACATCCGGTCCGCGTTCGCGGGCTGGTGAAGTAGCGCGTCATCCTTGGAGCGGGGAAGTCGGGTCTAGATAAGCAACTGACGGGGGCCGCGTTGGTTCCTCGAAAAACTTGGCGCGCCGCAGTGGCGAGCCTCTGCGGCGAGGCGCCCTTCGCTAGGCCGACCTTCAGTTTTCGCATAATGACATACTACCCTGTTTTGCCCGACGCGTCAAAGAAAATTCGCAAAATACGAAATTTCTTTTGCGGGCCGAGGGGTTCGCTACTGTGCATGAGGTTGTTTTTGGCTTTTGGTTTGCGTGCGGGGCCATGCAGCCCTTCTGACGCAAAAAAAGGCCGCCTCGAAGGGCGGCCCTTTCGTCTCGCTCGATGTGGTGCCGCTTACTCGGCGGCCTGCTTCTGCGGCGGGTCGAGTGCGCCGGACTTGTGGATATCGGCGACCTGGTGGTCGCTGAAGCCGAGCACGCTGCGCAGGATCTCGTCGGTGTGCTCGCCGAGCAGCGGCGAGCGCTGCACGTCGCTTGGGCTGTCCGACAACTTGATCGGGTTGCCGACCGAGATGTACTTGCCGCGGGTCGGATGATCGACCTCGACCACGGTGCCGGTCGCGCGCAGCGACTGGTCTTCTGCAATCTCCTTCATCGACAGGATCGGACCGCAGGGGATGTCATCCTTGTTGAGGATCTCCATCGCCTCGAACTTGGTCTTGGTCATCGTCCACTGCTCGATGCGGGCGAAGATCTCGTTCAGGCGCGGCAGGCGGGCAGCCGGCTTGGCGTAGTTCGGATCGGTCTTCCAGGTCGGCTCGCCGATCACGTCGCAGATCTTCTCCCAGACCGGGGCCTGGGTGATGAAGTAGATGTAGGCGTTGGGATCGGTCTCCCAGCCTTTGCACTTCAGGATGCGGCCGGGCTGGCCGCCGCCGGAATCATTGCCGGCGCGCGGCACGGCATCGCCGAACGGAATGCCTTCGCCGAACTGGCTGTACTCCTTGAGCGGACCGTGGGCGAGGCGCTGCTGGTCGCGCAGCTTGACGCGCGCGAGGTTGAGCACGCCGTCCTGCATCGCGGCGGTGACCTTCTGGCCCTTGCCCGAATGGGTGCGCTGATAGAGCGCGGTGACGATGCCGAGCGCGAGATGCAGGCCGGTGCCGCTGTCGCCGATCTGCGCGCCGGTGACGAGCGGCAGGCCGTCGCGGAAGCCGGTGGTGGAGGCGGCGCCGCCGGTGCACTGCGCGACGTTCTCATAGACCTTGCAGTCTTCGTATGGTCCGGGACCAAAGCCCTTGATCGAGGCGACGATCATCTTCGGGTTGATCGCCTGGATCTTCTCCCAGGGGAAGCCCATGCGGTCGAGCACGCCGGGGCCGAAGTTCTCGACCAGCACGTCGCACTTCTTGATCAGCTCCGTCAGGACTTCCTTGCCCTTGGGGTTCTTGGTGTCGAGCGTGATCGAGCGCTTGTTGTGGTTGAGCATGGTGAAATACAGGCTGTCCACGTTCGGGATGTCCTGCAGCTGGCCGCGGGTGATGTCACCCACGCCCGGACGTTCCACCTTGATCACGTCGGCGCCGAACCATGCGAGCAGCTGCGTGCAGGTCGGTCCGGACTGGACGTGGGTGAAGTCGAGAATGCGAACGCCCTCGAGCGCTTTGGTCATGATGTTGCTCCGTACTCTGTCTGCCCCTGCGAACCACAGGGAATAAAGGGTTGAGGGGTGGACTTACTTCTTCTTCTGCAGAACGCTCTGCGGATTGAGATTGCCGATGCGGCCGCTCTCCGAGCCCGCGGCCGGGTCGATCACCGCGTTGATGAGCGTCGGCTTGCGTGAAGCCATCGCCTCGTTGACGGCGCGCTTGAGCTCGTCGGGCGAGGTCGCATTCACGCCGACGCCGCCGAAGGCTTCCATCATCTTGTCGTAGCGGGCGCCCTTGACGAACACGGTCGTCGCGGGATCCGCGTTGACGCTGTTGACGTCGGTGCCGCGATAGATGCCATCATTGTTGAAGATGACGACGCAGATCGGCAAATTGTAGCGGCAGATGGTCTCGACCTCCATGCCGGAGAAGCCGAACGCGCTGTCGCCTTCCACCGCCAGCACGGGATGGCCGGTCTCCAGCGCGGCCGCGATCGCCTGGCCCATGCCGATGCCCATCACACCCCAGGTGCCGACGTCGAGACGCTTGCGCGGCTTGTACATGTCGATGACGCCGCGGGCGAGGTCGAGCGTGTTGGCGCCTTCGTTGACGAGGATCGCCTCGGGGTGATCCTTGATGACGTTCTTCAGCACGCCGAGCGCGCCGTGATAGTCCATCGGCGATTTGTTGTTCATCAGCTTCGGCGCCATCTTGGCGACGTTCTCGTCGCGCTTGGACGCGATGGCCTTGGTCCATTCGGCCGGCGGCGCGGTCCAGCCCGACGCAAGCGCCTGGTTGAAGGCGGACACGACCGAGCCGATGTCGCCGACGACGGGCGCGACGATCTCGACGTTGGAGTCCATCTCCTTCGGTTCGATGTCGACCTGGATGAACTTCTTCGGGGATTCGCCCCAGCTCTTGCCCTTGCCGTGCGACAGCAGCCAGTTCAGCCGTGCGCCGATCAGCATGACGACGTCGGAATCCTTCAGCACCGTGGAGCGCGCAGCACCGGCGCATTGCGGATGGGTGTCCGGGAGCAGGCCCTTGGCCATGCTCATCGGCAGGAACGGCACGCCGCTTTTCTCGACGAAGGTCTTGATCTCCTCATCGGCCTGCGCGTAGGCCGCGCCCTTGCCGAGGATGATGAGCGGACGCTTTGCCGCCTTCAGCACGTCGAGCGCGCGCTTGACCGACGCGGGCGAGGGGATTTGCGCGGGCGCAGCATCGATCACCTTGACTAGCGACTTCTGGCCGGCCTCGGCATTCATCACCTGGCCGAACAGCTTTGCCGGCAGATCGAGATAGACGCCGCCCGGACGACCCGAGACCGCTGCGCGGATGGCGCGGGCGAAACCGATGCCGATATCCTGGGCATGCAGCACGCGATAGGCCGCCTTGCACAGCGGCTTGGCGATCGCGAGCTGGTCCATCTCTTCGTAGTCGCCCTGCTGGAGGTCGACGATCTCGCGCTCGGAGGAGCCCGAGACCAGGATCATCGGGTAGCAATTGGTGGTGGCGTGCGCGAGCGCGGTGAGACCGTTGAGGAAGCCGGGCGCGGACACTGTCAGGCAGACGCCGGGCTTCCTCGTGAGATAGCCCGCGATGCCTGCGGCGTAGCCGGCGTTCTGCTCGTGGCGGAAGGAGATCACGCGAATGCCTTCGGCCTGCGCCATGCGGCCCAAATCCGTGATCGGGATGCCCGGCACATTATAGATGGTGTTGATGCCGTTCAGCTTGAGCGCGTCGATGACCAGATGGAAGCCATCCGTCAGTTCCTGCTCGGTGCCCGGTGCTTCGGACTTGGTCGCGGTGTTCAGCATGGGCCTTGTCTCCCTGGTCTCAAGATAACGGGGCGAATTTTTCGCCCTTCTGGTGAATGTTGTTAGGTGAAGAGCTAAGTGAATAGCTCCTGGCCGTGCGCCTCGACGTAAGCGGCAAGGCCAAGGGTGTGATCGCGGGCGCGCTTCTCGGCGAGCTCGGTGTCGCGTGCCTCGAGCGCTTCGATCATGCCGAGATGCTCGGGTAGCGACGTCGCGGTGCGGTCCTTGCGCCCGATCGTCAGCTGGCGATAGCCGCGCACGTGCAACAGCAGATCGTTGGTGAGGTCGACCAGCACCGGAGATTCCGACAACGAGATAAGCGCCTGATGGAACGCGATGTTGGCGCGCGAATATTCCTCGACATGATCCTGTGGCAGGCGGTCCTTGCCAAAGTCCTTGAAATAGTCGCGCAGCGCCGTGATGTCCTTCTTGCGCGCGGTCGTGGTGATGAGGCGCGCGGCCATGCTCTCCAGCGCCGCCCAGGCGCGGATCATGTCGACGATCTCGCTCTTGGTCCGGCGCACCACCATGATGCCGCGGCGCGGCACCGTCTTCACGAAACCGTCCTGCTCGAGCATCGCGATGGCCTCGCGGATCGGCGTGCGGCTGACACCCAGGCGTTCGGACAATGCGCGCTCGTCCAGCATCACCGGCTCGGGTGTCGAGTAGATGTCCATCTTGAGGATGGCTTCCTTCAAGGCGTCATATGCCTTGTTCTTGAAGCTGCTCTCCGGGGCAATACGAACGATTGCGATGTCTGCCTCGGCCATGTTCGGCAACGCCTTGGTTGGTTTCCGCAGTGACACGACGATTCTCCTCCAGTGGGAGTCGTCTTTTACAGGAATATTTACTGGAAAGTTTTTGGCATACCACATGCCAGAATGTCAAGCTGCCTATTTTTTGCGGGGTTCTAGGCGGTGCATCAGCTTGACAAATTGGCTTCTGGCATACCAAATGCCATCGCTAGCCATTTTTGATCCAAACGGGCGGTGTAGTCCAGGCATTGCTGCCGCTGCATTCCGCCGCACGGAACAGAGCGCGGCGATGGCGAGTATCACGGGCAGCCGCATCACGCGCGCTTTGCAAAGCAAGAACTGAAGGTCAAGGGAGAAGCCATATGTCCAATTCGAAAGATGTCGTCCGCAAGGTCCTTGACCAGGTCAAGGCCGACAACCGCACCAGCCTGACCGCCCCGGAAGGCAAGGTGGTCTGCGACGCCTACGGCATCCCGGTGCCGAAGGAGGGCGTGGCGAAGTCGGCCGGCGAGGCGGGCAAGATGGCGTCTTCGATGGGCTTCCCGGTGGTGATGAAGATCGTCTCGCCGGACATTCTCCACAAGACCGAGGCTGGCGGCGTCATCGTCGGCGTCAAGACGGCACAGGATGCCGAGAAGGCCTACGAGACCATTCTCGGCAACGCCAGGAAGTTCAAGGCCGATGCCAAGATCGAGGGCATCCAGGTGCAGCAGATGCTGGCCGGCGGCACCGAAGTCATCGTCGGCTCGATCACCGACGGCTCGTTCGGCAAACTGGTCGCCTTCGGCCTCGGCGGCGTGCTTGTGGAAGTGTTGAAGGATATCACCTTCCGCCTCGCGCCCGCGACCAAGGAAGATGCGCTCTCGATGCTCGATGGCATCCAGGCGCATGAGATTTTGAAGGGCGTTCGTGGCGGCGAGCCGGTCAACCGAACGGCGCTCGCCGACGTCATCGTCAAGGTCTCGCAGCTCGTCACTGACTTCCCTGAGATCGTCGAGCTCGATCTTAACCCGGTGTTTGCCTCCGCAAAGGACGCGATTGCGGCCGACGTACGCATCGTCGTCGACTTCGCCTACAAGCCCAAGCCGAAGCCGCGCCCGACCGAAGAGATCGTCGCGGCCATGAGCCGCATCATGCAGCCGAAGGCGGTCGCCGTGGTCGGCGCTTCCGCTGAAGACGGCAAGATCGGCAACTCCGTGATGAAGAACCTCATCAACGGCGGCTACAAGGGTGAGATCTATCCGATCCACCCGAAGGCTGCCGAGATCCTCGGCTACAAGGCCTATAAGAGCGTCAAGGATGTGCCGGGCGTGATCGACACTGCGGTGTTCGCGATCCCCGCGAAGTTCGTCGCCGCCGCACTCACCGAATGCGGTGAGAAGAAGATCCCGGGTGCGGTGTTGATCCCGTCGGGCTTTGCCGAAGCCGGCGCGCCCGAACTCCAGGCCGAGATCGTTGAGGTCGGCAAGAAGTACGACATCCGCCTGATGGGGCCGAACATCTACGGCTTCTATTATACGCCAGCCAATCTCTGCGCGACCTTCTGCACCGCCTATGACGTCAAGGGCCACGCGGCGCTGTCGTCGCAGTCGGGCGGCATCGGCATGGCTATCATCGGCTTCTCGCGCTCGGCGAAAATGGGCGTGTCGGCGATCGTGGGTCTCGGCAACAAGTCCGACATCGACGAGGACGATCTGCTCGCCTTCTTCGAGCAGGACCCGAACACGAATCTGATCGCGCAGCACTGCGAAGACCTCAAGGACGGACGCGCCTTTGCGGAGGCCGCCAAGCGGGTCTCCAAGAAGAAGCCGGTCGTCGTGCTCAAGGCGGGCCGCACCTCGGCGGGCGCCAAGGCGGCCTCGTCGCACACGGGCGCGCTCGCCGGCAACGACAAGATCTACGAGGATGTCCTGGCACAGTCCGGCGTGATCCGGGCGCGCTCGCTCCGGCAGCTGCTCGAATTCGCCCGCGGCGTGCCGGTGCTACCGACACCGAAGGGCGAAAACGTGCTGATCATTACGGGCGCCGGCGGCTCGGGCGTGCTGCTGTCCGACTCCTGCGTCGACAACGGCCTGTCGCTGATGTCGATGCCGCCGGATCTCGACGCGGCCTTCCGCAAATTCATCCCGCCGTTTGGTGCGGCCGGAAATCCTGTGGATATCACCGGCGGCGAGCCGCCGATCACCTACGTCAACACGGTGAAGCTCGGCCTGTCGGACGAGCGCATCCATTCGCTTATCCTCGGCTACTGGCACACCATCGTCACGCCGCCGATGGTGTTCGCCCGCAACATGGTCGAGGTGAAGAAGGAAATGGAGGCCAAGGGCTTCGTGAAGCCGATCGTTGCCTCGCTCGCCGGCGACGTCGAAGTGGAGGAAGCCGCCGAATATCTCTACCAGAACGGCATTCCGGCCTACGCCTATTCGACCGAGCTGCCGGTCGAAGTCTTGGGCGCCAAGTACAAGTGGGCGCGCGGCGCGGGCCTGCTCTGAGCGTAGCCTCTCCAGTCATCCCGGGGCGATGCGTAGCATCGAACCCGGGATCTCGAGATTCCGGGCTCGCTGAAGCGCGCTCCGGAATGACGCCAGCCACAGCGGCAGGTCGCGATGGGCAAGAACGTGATCAGGCGCAAATCGCTCGAAACACGATCGGCATCGGAGGCCGATCGTGACGGCGGCGTGCAGTCGGTCGACCGCGCGCTGTCGATCCTCGAAACTTTGGCCGAGGACGACGAAGGCTATCGCCTCAGCGATCTCTCCGTCCGCACCGGCCTGTCGGCCTCGACCGTGCACCGCCTGCTGGCGACGCTGGAAAGCCGCCGGTTCGTGCAGTTCGACCGCGCCGAATCCAAATGGCATGTCGGCGTGCGCAGCTTTACGGTGGGCGCGAGCTTCGCGCGGCGGCGCAACTTCACTGCGCAGGCGATTCCCTATTTGCGCAAGCTGCGCGATCTCACCCGCGAGACCGCAAATCTTGCCGTGGTTGACGACGAATTCATCATCGTGCTGACCCGCATGGAGAGCCGCGAGATCATGCGCTCGCTGACCAAGGTCGGCGGCCGCGTCCCGATGGTCACCTCAGGCGTCGGCAAGGCCGTGCTTGCGACCTATTCCGACGAGGACGTCGGAGCCGTCATCCGCCACCATGGCATGCCGCGCCTCACCGAAAAATCCATCGTGCGGCCGAGCGATCTGTTCAAGGAGCTCGCGACGATCCGCAAGCAGGGTTTTGCGGTCGACGACGAAGAGGCCGAGATCGGCCTGCGCTGCGTCGCCGCCGTGGTCTACAACGCGCTCGCCGAGCCGCTTGCAGCGATCTCCGTCTCGGGCCTGACCAGCCGTATCACCGACGGGCGGCTGCCGGAGGTCGGCCGGATGGTGCGTGACGTCGCAGCGGAACTCACGGCAGCCCTGGGCGGCGTGATGCCGGCCGCGAAACTGGCTTGAGCCGAAATCAACTCTGGCGGCAAGGGCCTCGACCTCGGTATATCCACCCACCGTTGTCGCGTCCTCTTGGGGAATACCATGCCTTCCGAGCTTCGTTCGCCCCGTCTCGCCGTCCTGATCGACGCCGACAACGCATCCGCAAAGATCGCGGATGGACTGTTCGAGGAGATTGCCAAGATCGGGGAGGCCAGCGTCCGCCGCATTTATGGCGACTTCTCCAATGCACGATCCAGGGGCTGGGCCGATATTCTGTCGAAGCACGCCATCATCCCGCAGCAGCAGTTCGCCTATACGGCGGGAAAGAACGCATCCGACATAACGCTGGTCATCGATGCAATGGACCTGCTTCACAGCGGCCGGTTCGATGGCTTTTGCCTGGTATCGTCAGACAGCGATTTTACCCGCTCGCCGCCCGCATTCGGGAGCAGGGCGTCGATGTCTTTGGGTTCGGTGAACACAAGACTCCGGAAAGTTTCAGGCAAGCCTGCCGAAGATTTGTCTACACGGAGAACCTGCTTGCCGGAACGGTGAACACCCAAGAGGCCGGATCGCGGTCCACGTCGCTTCAGCCGCCCGATGCCGCCGCGCCCATCATCAAGAAGATCATCACTCAGATGGAGAGCGAAGACGGCTGGGTGACGCTCGGAGAAGTCGGACGGCAGCTCGCAAACCTGGCCTCCGATTTCGATCCGAGGACGTTCGGTTTCCGCAAGCTGAGCGATCTCGTGCGAAAGACGAATTCGTTCGAAATTGATGAGCCAAAGGGCCGGTCGATGCGGATTCGGATCAAGCCTGCTGCCGCACCGCCGCCGAAAAGGCGGAACCCGCGAAGACCTCCAAGCTCGGGGACCGCAGGTGGGTCGGCGCCTAAGGCGTAAGCAGGGTGTGCCGCTATATTTGAGCTTGCCCGGTTTGGCGCAGGGCGTAACGATCGTGCGGCCGTAACGCCACGCGAGGGTCCAGATGACCAAACTTAACCGCTTCGCCGTCGCTCCGCTGCATGCGATGACCCGGCGCCTTGCCGACGTTGCTTCGGCGCGCCTGGCGCCAGATCTCGTCATCACGGGCGCGCGTGTGCTCGACCTATTCCGAGCGGATCCATCCGGGACGGGAGGTCTGGATCACCGGCGGCCGCATCGCCGCGTTGAAGGCCGCCGGCACGGCGAAAAAGCTTGGAGCGATATCGCGGTATACGACGCGGCGGGCGGTATCATCGCGCCAGGGCTAGTCGATCCGCACATCCACATCGAATCCTCGATGGTGACGGCCTGCGCCTATGCCGAGGCCGCGCTGCTGAACGGCACCACCTCGATCTTCTGCGACAGCCATGAGATCGGCAATGTCATGGATGTCGCCGGCATCGAGGCAATGCTCGAGGACGCCCGCGAAGCGCCGCTCTCGATCTTCTTGACGGTGCCCTCGACCGTGCCGGCGACCTCGGCCGAGTTGGAGACGGCCGGCGGTGATCTCACGCCGGACAAGATCGCCGGTCTGTTCGACCGCTGGCCCGAAGCGGTGGCGCTCGGTGAAAAGATGGATTTCGTGCCTGTCACCATGGGCGATGAGCGCAGCCACGCGATTCTTGCGGCGGCCTTGAAGCGCGGCCGGCCGGTCTCCGGCCACGTCTATGGCCGCGAATTCGTCGCGGCCTATGCGGCGAGCGGTGTCACCGACACGCATGAGGCGATCGACCGCGACATCGCCGACGATCTGCTCGACGCCGGCGTCTGGGTGTTCTTGCGCGGCGGGCCCCCGACCACGCCGTGGCACTCGCTGCCGCAGGCGATTCGCACCATCACCGAGCTCGGCGCGTCGCACAAGCGCACCGCCGTGTGCACCGACGACCGAGACGCCGACGACCTCCTGCTGTTCGGTCTCGACTGGGTGGTGCGCGAGGCCGTGAAAGCGGGGATGTCGCCGGAGCGGGCCTGGTCGATGGGCTCGCTGCATGGCGCCACCCGCTTCGGCATGGACGGCGACATCGGCGGGCTCGGCGGCGGCCGCCGTGCCGATCTCGTGCTGATGGACGATCAGCTCAAGCCGCAATCAACCTGGTATGGCGGCGAGCTGGTCGTCGAGAACCGCAAGATCACGCCGCGGCTCGATCAGGCGTTGTCGCAGCGCTATCGATATCCGAAGGCCGCCTATGTCACCGTAAAACTGCCCGAGGAGTTGAAGCTCACGCCGGAGCTGCCGACCAAGGCCTGCACCGTCAACGCGATCAGGACCGCGCTGCCCGGCATCACGCTGATCCACGAAAAGGTCGCGATCGATCCGGCCAAGGACTGGCCGTCTCTGTTCGCGCGCTACGGTCTGTGCTTCGTGACGGTCGTCGAGCGCCACGGCAAGTCGGCCGGCAACGTTGCTTTTGGGCTCTTGAAGGATTTCGGCCTGAAGCGCGGCGCAGTCGCCTCCAGCGTCGGCCACGACAGTCACAACATCATCATCGCCGGCACCAACGAGGCCGATATGCAGGTCGCGATCGCAGCCATCAAAGCGCAGCAGGGCGGCGTCTGCGTCGTCGCCGACGGCAAGGTGAGGGCGCTGGTGCCGCTGCCGATCGCCGGGCTTTTGTCCGACAAGCGCGTCACCGAGGTCGCCGAAGAGGTCAAGGTCCTGAAGCAGGAATGGGCGGAAGCCGGCTGCACCATCCCCTACATGGGCTTCAACTTGATTCCGCTGTCGGTCATTCCGGAAATTCGCATCACCGACAAAGGCCTCGTGCTGGTGCCGCAGATGGAGCTGGCGCCGCTGTTCGAGTGAGCTGCTTTCATCCGCTTCTCAATGTAACCGATTGAGACTGAAGCGTTTTTTCCACGGCTGCCACATCGTGGAAAATAAAGTCGATCTCGTTGAGATCGCATCTTGCGTGCCTGATGATCCCGCTCGCTGACGTAACCAAGCGAGGTCTGATATGGCGAAGATGCGAGCTATCGATGCAGCCGTGCGAATCCTGGAGAAGGAGGGCATCTCCACCGCGTTCGGCGTTCCCGGAGCCGCGATCAATCCGCTTTATTCGGCGTTGAAGAAGCGCGGCTCGATCCGCCATATCCTCGCGCGCCATGTCGAGGGCGCTTCGCACATGGCCGAAGGCTACACGCGGGCCAAGGCTGGCAACATCGGCGTCTGCATCGGCACTTCGGGGCCGGCCGGCACCGACATGATCACCGGGCTCTATTCGGCGATTGCCGATTCCATTCCGATCCTCTGCATCACCGGACAGGCGCCGCGGGCGAGACTCTACAAGGAGGATTTCCAGGCGGTCGACATCGAGTCGATCGCAAAGCCGGTGACCAAATGGGCGGTGACCGTGCGCGAGCCGGCGCTGGTGCCGCGCGTGTTCAGCCAGGCGTTTCATGTGATGCGCTCGGGCCGGCCCGGGCCGGTGTTGATCGACATGCCGCTCGATGTGCAACTCGCCGAGATCGAGTTCGACGACGAGACCTATGAGCCACTGCCGGTCTACAAGCCCACCGCCACGCGAAAGCAGGTCGAGAAGGCGCTGGAGATGCTCAATGCCGCCGAGCGGCCGCTGATCGTCGCTGGCGGCGGCATCATCAATGCCGATGCGTCGGATCTGCTGGTCGAATTCGCCGAGATCGCCAACGTGCCTGTGGTGCCGACCCTGATGGGGTGGGGCGCGATCCCCGACGATCACGTCCTGATGGCCGGCATGGTCGGCCTTCAGACCAGCCACCGCTATGGCAACGCGACGATGCTCGAATCCGACTTCGTGCTCGGCATCGGCAATCGCTGGGCCAACCGGCATACCGGTTCGATCGAGACCTACACCAAGGGCCGCACCTTCGTGCACGTCGATATCGAGCCGACCCAGATCGGGCGCGTGTTCAATCCCGATCTCGGTATCGTCTCGGACGCGAAGGCCGCGCTCGAGCTCTTCGTCACCGTCGCCAGGAGTGGCGCCGGTCAGGCAGGCTTCGCGAGCGCCAGGCGTGGCCCGCGGCATGCCGTGATCGCAAGCGCTCGATGCTGCGCAAGAGCCATTTCGACAACGTTCCGATCAAGCCGCAGCGCGTCTACGAGGAAATGAACAAGGCGTTCGGGCGCGACACTACCTATGTCACCGTGATCGGCCTGTCGCAGATCGCCGGCGCGCAGTTCCTGGACGTCTACAAGCCGCGCAACTGGATCAATGCGGGGCAGGCGGGCCCACTGGGCTGGACACTGCCGGCCGCGCTCGGCGTGCGCGCGGCATGTCCGGATCGCGACATCGTGGCGTTGTCCGGCGATTACGACTTCCAGTTCCTGATCGAGGAGCTGGCGGTCGGCGCGCAGTTCAATCTGCCCTACATCCACGTCGTCGTGAACAATTCCTATCTCGGCCTGATCCGCCAGGCCCAGCGCGGATTTGACATGGACTATCACGTCCAGCTCTCCTTCGAGAATATCAACGCGCCTGAGCTGGGCGGCTACGGTGTCGACCATGTCGCGGTCGCCGAAGGTCTTGGCTGCAAGGCGATCCGCGTCACCGATCCCAGGGCCACGCAAGCGGCGTTCGCCACGGCGCGCGAATTGATGAAGAAGCACCGCGTGCCCGTGGTGGTCGAATTCATTCTCGAGCGCGTCACCAATATCGCGATGGGGACCGAGATCGACAATATCGTCGAGTTCGAGGAGGTGCTGGACTTAGCCCTCGACGAGGTCGGGACCGCGCGCCCCGGCGTGCTTCAGCCGGCGGAATAGGGGAGAGCGCCATGCCGAAATTCGCCGCCAACCTCACCATGCTTTTCAACGAGATGCCGTTCATCGACCGCTTCGCCGCGGCGAAGGCGGCAGGCTTTGCCGGGGTCGAGTATCTCTTCCCCTATGATCTCGACAAGGCGCTCCTGCGCGAGCAGCTCGAGGCTCACGGGCTGACGCAAGTGCTGCACAATCTGCCCGCCGGCGACTGGGCGGCCGGCGAGCGCGGCATCGCGATCATGCCCGATCGTGTCGCCGAATTCCGCGATGGCCTGTTCCGCGCCATCGACTACGCCAAGGCGCTCGATTGTGAGCAGCTCAACTGTCTCGTCGGCATCGCGCCCGTCGATGCCGATCCGCGCGAGCTGCAGGAGACGCTGGTCGGAAACTTGCGCTTCGCGGCGTCGACGCTGGCGCGCGAGAACATCAAGCTGCTGGTCGAGCCGATCAACACGCTCGACATCCCCGGTTTCTTCCTCAACGGCACCGAGCAGGCGGTGCAGCTGATCGCCGAGGTGAGGTCGAACAATCTGTTCATCCAGTACGACATCTATCACATGCAGATCATGGAGGGCGATCTCGCCCGCACCATGCAGGAATATCTCCCGCAGATCGCGCACGTCCAGCTCGCCGACAATCCGGGCCGTCACGAGCCCGGCACCGGCGAGATCAACTATCCCTTCCTGTTCCGCCATCTCGACGCAATCGGCTATCGCGGCTGGATCGGCTGCGAGTACAAGCCGCGCACCACGACGCTGGAAGGCCTGTCGTGGCACGCGGCGCAAACATTCGAGACCTGAGGAAACGCAGACATGATTGACATCGGCTTCATCGGACTTGGCACCATGGGACGGCCGATGGCCGGCCACCTTCTGGCTGCGGGCCATCGCGTTCTCCTGCATGACGTCGCGCCGGTCGCGCCGGAGCTGATCGCGGCGGGCGGCGTCGCCTGCAAGTCTGCGAAGGAATTGGCGGAAGAGGCGGATGCGGTCATCATCATGGTGCCGGATACGCCGCATGTGGAAGCCGTGCTGTTCGGGAAAGACGGCGTGGCGGGCGGCATCTCCAAGGGCAAGATCGTAGTCGATATGAGCTCGATCTCGCCGCTGGCAACCAAGGAGTTCGCGAAGAAGATCGAGGCGCTCGGCGCGGACTATCTCGACGCACCGGTGTCGGGTGGCGAGGTCGGCGCCAAGGCGGCGAGCCTCACGATCATGGTCGGCGGTCCCGAGCGCGCCTTCAACACCATGAAGCCGATCTTCGAGAAAATGGGCAAGAACGTCACCCGTGTCGGCGCCAATGGCGACGGCCAGACGACGAAGGTCGCGAACCAGATCATCGTGGCGCTGACAATCGAGGCGGTCAGCGAAGCGCTGCTGTTCGCGTCCAAGGCCGGCGCCGATCCCGGGCTGGTGCGCCAGGCTCTGATGGGCGGCTTTGCGTCCTCGCGAGATCCTCGAGGTGCATGGCGAACGCATGGTGAAGCGCAATTTCGATCCCGGTTTTCGCATCGAGCTGCACCAGAAGGATCTCAACCTCGCGCTGGAAGGCGCGCGTGCTCTCGGCCTTTCGCTGCCGAGCACGGCGGTGGCACAGCAATTGTTCTCGTCCTGCACTGCACATGGCGGCAAGGGCTGGGATCACTCAGCGATGGTGCGGGCGCTGGAACTAATGGCAGGCCACGAGATCGCCGCGGCCTGAACTGTTACGCGGTAACGGTCTCCGGATTTGAGGTGTCTTTCCTCACGTGGGAACCGGAACAATGCTCCGGCCCCACGGTTGAAGGCGCACAATAACACTGGAGAGTGTGGATATGAAAACCCGTCTTGCGATTACGTTGGCTGCCGCGTCCCTGCTGGCGTCGAGTGCAGCCTTTGCCCAGTCAACGACCGAAGAGGGCGCCAGGAACGGCGCACGTGCGGGCGGCGAGGTCGGCGGCCCGGTCGGGGCGATGGTCGGCGGCACCGTCGGTGCGGCCGTTGGCGCCGGACTGGAAATTCCGAATGCGATCCTCGGCGGAATCCCGCGCGATGATTCCGTCGTGGTTCACGAGCGCGTCGTCGTCGGCGAGCCGCTGCCTCCAACGGTGGTGCTGCGCCCCGTGCCGAACTACACGGAGTACCGCTATGCGGTCGTGAACGATCGCCGCGTGATCGTCGAGCCGCGCACGCGCCGCGTCGTCAAGATCATCGATTGATCGACGCATAAGAGTTGGAATACTGAGCCCCGCGGAGCGACGCTGCGCGGGGCTCTATCGTCAGGGCGAAAAGCCTAAAGCGGCTCGCGCACGCCGAGGCCGTGCATGAAGCGCTCACGGATCTGCACGGGATCCCTGCGGGTGGTGCCGACGCCGGGCTTGTCGTCGATGCGCAGCGCGATCAGGCTCGGCTCATCAGCCGACATGGCCTCATCGACAAGGCGTTCGAAATCATCCTCGTCCGCGGCCCAGGTGCTGTTGGTGAGCCCCGAGCCCAGGGCGATCGCGACGAGATCGGCGACACCGGCTGCCGGCGTCGGCTGCGCGCCGGTGATCTGGTAGATGCCGTTGTCCATCACAATCATGACCAGGTTCTTCGGTTTCAGCGCCGCGATGGTCGAGAGCGCGCCGAGCTGCATCAGCAGCGATCCGTCGCCTTCGAGCGCGAAGACGCGGCGGTCTGGCTGCGCCAGCGCCACGCCAAGCGCAATCGGGAAGGCGAGGCCCATGCTGCCGAGCATGTAAAAATTCTGTGGGCGGTGACCGGCGGCCCAGAGGTCGAAATTGGTATTGCCGATGCCGCCGATCACCGCTTCCTCTTGCTTGAGCTTTGCGATCAGGCGCGAGGTCACATCGAACCGGTTCATCACTTTGGTGTTGCGGGTGTTCATCGCTGATCTCACTTGAAGGTCTTGCCGCCGGTGAGCAGCGGGTTGAGGATCAGCGCCACCGGCGCCTGCGTGGTGACGGCTTGCTTGATCGAGCGGTCGGTGATGAATTCGAGCTCGTCGAGCCGGCTGATGGTGTGATGCTCGAGCGCCAGCGAATCCAGCACCGGGCGCATGGTGCGGCAGACCAGCGATTGGCCGTAATTGAACTCGCCGAGCGTGCCGCGCTCGGAGACGAACATGATCAGCGGGATCTGGTAGGGCACCGCGAGCGAGGCGAGCGTGTTGGCCAGTGTGGCAAAGCCCGAGGTCTGCATCAGCACCGCGCCGCGCCGCCCGCCCATCCAGGCGCCTGAGACGATGCCGACGGCCTCTTCCTCGCGGGCGGTGGCGAAGGTGGTGAAGAATGAATCGGCGTGGAGGTTCTTGATCAGCGGCGTCAGCACCCGGTCGGGCACGTAAGGGATGAGGCTGATCACGTTCCGCTTCAGGGTTTGCAGAACTATCCCGTGCCAGCTGTTGTCGCTGGGCGCCTGCGTCGAGGTATGCTGCTCCGCAATCGCCATTGCGTTCTCCCTTGAGCCGCGCATGTTTCTTGGTCTTGGCCTATATCGCGGCAGTGTGCCGAAACTTGACGGAGCGGGCAGGATTGTCAACATGCCGGGCCGGCACCGTGATCTGCGCCGGACGGCCTGCCAAGGCCGGCACCGCCATGTCATAAGCGGGACAATGAGAAAACGGGAGGACGCATGGACGGGGTGCATATTGCGCTGGCCTTGCGGGTCTCCACGAGAGAGCCGGAAGGGTCCTGATGTCGGTCAATAGCAAGCGCGTCTTCTACGTCAAATATCTGGCCAACCCGATCTACATCGACATCCTGAAGGCGCGGCCCGACGTCCGGCTCGACCGCATCGAGAACGAGAGCCCTGAGGACTTTTACGCGCCGATCCTGAGCGCGGCGCATGTCTACCAGATCGGCGCGGCCCGCGACGAGCTGGCGCCGCATTTCCATGTCGACACCGCCTTCCTGAAGCGCACGCCGAACCTGCTGCTGGTCTCCAGCAATGGCGCGGGCTTTGATCCCGTCGACGTCGAGGCCTGCACGGATGCAGGCGTGTTGGTCGTGAACCAGTCGGGCGGCAACGCGCATTCGGTGGCAGAGCACGCGCTGGCGATGATGCTGACCTTGTCCAAGCGCATCATCCAGTCCGACCGCCGGTTGCGCCGTGAGCCCAATGTCAACCGCAACGAGCTCGTCGGCAACGAGGTCGAGCACAAGACCGTCGGGATCATTGGCCTCGGCAACGTCGGCCGCCGCATCGCCGAGCTGTGCAAGGGCCTGCTCGGCATGAAGGTGCTGGCCTACGACCCGTACCTTTCGGCCGAAGTGATGGCCGAGCGGGGCGGCGAAAAGGTCGAGCTCGACGAGTTGCTGCGCCGCGCCGATTTCGTCTCGATCTCCTGTCCGCTCAACAAAGGCAGCCGCAACATGATCAGCGTGCGCGAGTTCGGCCTGATGCAGCCGCATGCTTATTTCATCACCACCGCGCGCGGATTTATCCATGATGAGGGCGCGCTGCTTGGGGCGTTGCGCGACAAGCGTATCGCTGGTGCCGGCCTCGACGTCTGGTCCAAGGAGCCGCCGCCGCCGGAGCATCCGCTGCTCCAGTTCGACAATGTGCTGGCGAGCCCGCACACGGCTGGCGTCACGATCGAGGCGCGCCAGAACATGGGCCGCATCGCGGCCGAGCAGGTGCTGGAGACGCTCGACGGCAAAAGGCCGCCGCGCATCATCAATCCCGAGGTCTGGCCTGTTTATGCCGCGCGCTTCAAGCAGGCTTTTGGCGTCATGCCGGGGTGAAGGGCTGATGCGCGGCAATCGTTGTCGATCTCTCCAGCGAGTTGGTTCAAATAGCGGCGGCAAAATACAGCTTCATCGCCAATGCGAAGGTGATTCAGGCCTACGCCGAAACGGAGTCGCTGCTTGATATCAAGACGTGATAACTGACGGATCGAACCGACGTCGGCTTGATCTCCGTCAAAATCTGTCTCCCCGAAACCCGGTAAATGGGTTTAGAGTGCCGCCGGGGCAGCAGGGAGGTCCCATGTCAACTTATGTCGTCAGGTTCATGAAGGACGTGCTCGGCCAGTACGGGCGGCAGATCGAGGTCTGTCAGGGCGCACTCGAGATCGACGCCGCCGACGAGGACGAAGCCAGGGAGCGGGCGAAGGCGAGGTTTTGCCAGGACCAGGCGTTACATCACTGGTCGCTGCATGCCGATCGCATCCAGGTCAGGCCGGCTGACTTTCCCTCGTAAGGCTTAGCGGCGCGATGGGCGCGGTGACGCCCGCAGCGATCAAACGCTCCACCATGGCGTATCCGACCGGTGGCTGTGCCGACAGGCACCGCCGCAGCGAGATCCGATGCGCGGCCGACGCTAATCAGCGCTTCGCCTCGCTGAACACCACATTCGGCACCGCACGATTGACGACCTCGCGCAGCGCGAAGCTCGATTGTACCCGCGCCACGCGCGGCAGGCGCGACAGCTCGGTGCGGTGAATGCGCTCGAAATCCTGGATGTCGCGGGCGAGCACGATCAGGATGTAGTCGTCGGTCCCCGACATCAGGAAGCAGCGCACGACGGAGGGGCACTTCACCACCTCCGCTTCGAACGCCTTCAGCGCCTCGTCGCTCTGGCTCTCCAGCGCAATGCGCACCAGCACCGTCGTGGTGAGGCCGAACTGCGCAAGATCGAGCGCGGCCTGGTAGGCCTGGATGTAACCGTCATCCTCGAGCGTCTTCTGCCGCCGCGCCAGCGCGGTGCTGGAGAGGCCGACCTTATTGGCGAGCTCGGTGTGGCTGGCGCGCGCATTGGTCGTGAGTTCCGCGAGAATGGCGAGATCTTTCCGGTCGAGGGCCAAGGTTTTGTTTCCAGCGTGAAAGGGCATTTCCGCGATCGAAACCGGCGCGGGATCGCCAAAGCTAGCGGATATTTGCATGAAACCAAACTGCCTGCGTCGCTACGATCATCGGGTGAATCAAAAGGAGCCCAGGATGCGTGTTGGTGTGCCCAAGGAGATCAAGGTGCAGGAATTTCGCGTCGGGCTCACACCGGGCGCTGTCCGTGAATACGTCGCGGCTGGGCATCAGGTCACGGTCGAGACCGGAGCCGGCAGCGGCATCGGCGCGTCCGACGAGGTCTATCAGCGGGCGGGGGCCTCCATTGCTGCCGGTGCGCGCGACATCTTCGCCAAATCAGACATGATCGTGAAGGTGAAGGAGCCGCAGAAAAGCGAATGGGCCCAACTCCGCGAAGGCCAGATCCTGTTTACTTATCTCCATCTCGCGCCTGATCCCGAACAGGCCAAGGGATTGCTCGCCTCCGGCTGCACCGCAATCGCCTACGAAACCGTCACCGACGCGGCCGGTCACCTCCCCCTGCTCGCGCCGATGAGCGAAGTCGCCGGCCGCCTCGCCATCGAGGCCGCCGGCGCCGCGCTCAGGCGATCGGCCGGCGGTCGCGGGCTGCTGCTCGGCGGCGTGCCTGGCGTGCAGCCGGCGCGGGTCGTCGTGCTCGGCGGCGGCGTGGTGGGAACGCAGGCCGCGCGCATGGCCGCAGGCCTCGGTGCTGAAGTCACCGTGATTGACCGCTCGATCCCGCGCTTGCGCGAGCTCGACGCCATCTTCGCCGGACGCGTACGCACCCGCTTTTCGACCCTCGAGGCCGTCGAGGAGGAGGTGTTTGCCGCCGACGTCGTGATCGGTGCGGTGCTGGTGCCGGGCGCGAGCGCGCCAAAGCTCGTGACGCGTGCGATGCTCAAATCGATGCGGCCGGGTGCCGTGCTGGTCGACGTCGCGATCGACCAGGGCGGCTGCTTCGAGACCTCGCACGCGACGACGCATGCCGAGCCGACCTACGAGGTCGACGGCGTCGTGCATTATTGCGTTGCGAACATGCCGGGCGCGGTGCCGGTGACGTCGAGCCAGGCGCTGAACAATGCGACGCTGCCGTTCGGTCTGGTGCTCGCCAACAAGGGCTTTGCTGCCGTGCTGGAGAACCAGCATCTGCGCAACGGGCTCAATGTCCATCGCGGCCGGATCACCAACAAGGCGGTGGCGGAAAGTCTCGGGATGGATTTTGCGCCGGTGGGAAGCGGGCTGGCGGCGTAGAGTTGCCAGACCCATGCTTTCGACCTGTGCGGCCCGAGATCCGGATCGTGCGTCATGCGCGAGCAGTCCACCAAAACGCTGTGCCATCGCCGAAAACACGCGGCCGCTCGAGTTGCGGTGGTAAGTGCTCGTGGCAGGCGTCGAGCACGTCCGGGCGGACGCCATGGGCGCTCCAACCCGCCAAAAGATGAAAACCATTGCCTTAGGCTCGCCCCGCGGAAGGAGTTTCCCCGCCGGGGGTAAAAACGCCAATCGCTTCCATTGCTGTTTGGGGCCGAAACGACGACATTTCGATCAGAGATTGATGGATTGGCCCATTATGGAACGGATCGGATTTGAGCCCTTCGGCGAGCAGCTGGTGTCCGCGACGGACACCCAGCCGAAGTCGCGCGCCTCAAAGCTCCTGCTGCGGGCGGGCACGGGCCTGTTCTGGTCGCTGGTCGCGGCAATCGTGCTCGCGCGCGCGGCCTTCTTCGAGCCCGGCGTCTATGACAGCTTCAGGCACGTGGCTTCGATCGCCAAAAGCCTGATCTTCTAAGACCGGTTATTCCGGGTTGAGGATAGAACTTCCCTCGGGCCTGATATGTCGAAAACTTATTTCCCAATCAAGGCGCGCTGCGTATAAGTCCTTCTCCTCTGGGAGAGATTTGTGTCGCAGAATCAAGCATCCTGCCCGGCAGATTCCAAGCCGACCACTGCCGCAAGCCGCATCCTCGCGCTGATTCCCGGCATTCTCCTGTGCATCGTTGTGGCCGGTGTTTCGGCCTCTCTTGAGCGGGCCGAACTCGGCGTCTTCGAGCACCCCTATGTCGAGGCGCTTGTGATGGCGATCCTGCTCGGCATGGCGCTACGCAGCTTCTGGAAGCCGGCCCCGCGCTGGCAGGCCGGCATCGCCTTCAGCGCCAAGCAGCTGCTCGAAGTCGCCGTCATGCTGCTCGGTGCTTCCATCAGCTTTGCCGCCATCGCGGCCTCCGGCATCGCGTTGCTGGCGTCGATCGCCGCTGTCGTCGTGATCGCGCTCTCCGTCTCTTTCGGTCTCAGCCGTTTGCTTGGCCTCTCGACGCGGCTCTCGATCCTGATTGCCTGCGGCAATTCCATCTGCGGCAATTCTGCGATCGCGGCAGTGGCGCCGATCATCGGCGCCAACAGCGACGAGATCGCATCCTCGATCTCCTTCACCGCCATCCTCGGCGTGATGATGGTGCTGGGCCTGCCGCTGCTGATCCCGCTGTTGCAACTCACCGCCACGCAATACGGCATCCTTGCGGGCCTGACCGTCTATGCGGTGCCGCAGGTGCTCGCGGCGACGGTGCCGGCCGGCCTCGTCTCGACGCAGATCGGCACGCTGGTCAAGCTGATGCGCGTGTTGATGCTGGGGCCGGTGGTTGTCGGCCTCTCACTGGTCGCCTCGCGCTGGCAGACCGGTGCCAAGAAGACCAATGTCGGCTTCTTCCGTCTGGTCCCGTGGTTCATCCTCGGCTTTCTCGTGCTGGCGACCCTGCGTTCCCTGGAGATCGTGCCGGGTACGGTGGTGGCTCCGATCACGCGCATCACCGGCTTCCTCACGGTCGTGTCGATGGCCGCTCTTGGTCTCGGCGTTGACGTGAAGGTGCTCGCCAACGTCGGCGGCAGGGTGACGGCTGCGGTGACACTGTCGCTGATGCTACTGCTGGCGATCAGCATCGCGCTGGTGCATTGGTTCAAGTGAGGGACGGAGGCTGCCGTCGGGTGGGCAAAGGCGCGATAGTGCCGTGCCCACCACCCGGTCGGCATGTGCCAGATGGTGGGCACGCTTCGCTTTGCCCACCCTACGAGATCACGCGCCTTGGATTGCTAGATCACATCCGCCAGCGAATGGCCGTTCAGCTCGATGCTGAGCCCCTGCATGCCCATGTCGTTGATCTCGCCGCCCATGGCTTTCAGGCTTTCCTCGCGGATCAGCGACATCAGCCCGCGGCGCAGCGCCAAAAACTCCGACGACATCATCATCGATTGCTGCCGCGGCCGCTCCAGGGGAATTGGGATCTCGGCTTTGATTGAGCCCGGACGTGCGGTCATGCAGTAGACGCGGTCGGAGAGAAAGATGGCCTCGTCGATATCGTGGGTGACGAACAGCACCGAGATTTTCAGCCGTTGCCACATGTTGGTGAGGATCTGCTGCATGATGACCCGGGTCTGCGCGTCGAGGGCGCCGAAGGGTTCGTCCAGCAGCAACACCTTTGGGCCGGTCGCGAGTGCGCGCACGATGCCGACGCGCTGCTTCATGCCGCCCGAGAGCTTTTCCGGATAATGCTTCTCGAAGGCTTCGAGGCCCGCCAGCCCGAGCAGGGTGCGCGCGGCGCGTTCGCGCTGCGAACGCGGCATGCCGCGCATCTTCAGGCCGAACTCGACATTCTCCCGCACCGTCTTCCAGGGAAACAGCGAATATTGTTGAAACACCATGCCGCGCTCGGCACTGGGGCCATTCACGCGCTCGCCATCGACGGTGACGATGCCGGTGGTGGGCTTAAGGAAGCCAGCGACCGCATTGAGCAGCGTCGACTTTCCGCAGCCGGAGGGGCCGACGATCGAGACGAACTCGCCCGGATTCACATGGATCTGCGTGTCCGTGACGGCCTGAACCGGCGCCTCGATGCTGTCATAGCTGAGGGAGAAGTTTCTGACCTCGATATGGCCTTTTGGTTCGCTCACGAGAATCTCGCTCATCTCGTTGACCTCCACGGCATGACCAGGTGTCCCGCGCCTCTGATGAGCAGGCTCGATCCCAGCCCGAGCACGCCGATCGCGATCATGCCGAGCGCGATATCGGGATACTGGACCAGCGAATAGGCCTCCCATGTGAAATAGCCGATGCCGTACTGGCCCGAGATCATTTCGGCCGCGATCAGCGATACCCAGGCGACGCCCATGCCGACGGTGAGGCCGGTGAAGATGTGCGGCAGTGATGCGGGAAAATACACCTCGCGGAAGATCGAGCGCTCGCGCGCGCCGAGACATTGCGCCGCGCGCACCAGCACGGGATCGACCAAGGACATCCCGTGCAGCATGTTGACCAGGATCGGGAAGAACGAGCCGAGGAAGGTGATGAAGATGATGCTCTGCTCGTTGGTCGGCCACAGCATGATCGCCATCGGCACCCAGGCGATCGCCGGGATTGGCCGCAGCACCTCCGAAACCGGAAAGATGATCTCATGCACCAGCTTGAAGCGGCCCATGACCAGGCCGAGCGGCACGCCGACGATGGCCGCCAGCGAAAAGCCGATGAAGATGCGCCGGCAGCTCAGCGCTATGTGCAGCAGGAATTTGGGATCGTGGATCGCCTTGGTGAAGCTCGCATAGACCGCGAGCGGCGAGGGCACGTTGGTGAAGCGCACGAAGAACACGACGCGATAGGTCGTTAGCAGATGCCAGACCAGCAGGAATGCAAGCAGCGAGATGATGCCGACCGCAAGGGCACGCAGACGGCCCTGGTTCAGCCGGTACCAGCGCAGCGCCAGTGTACCTAAGAAGGGCGGTGTTGCGGGGGGCGTGACGGCGGGCGCGGGGCCCGCCTCGGCAATGGCTGCTGACATGCTGCTGTCCTCTGGATGTCTGAGGATGGCGGGACTGCTCACGTCTTGCCTCCGTTGACTGCCGCCTTCACTGCGTCATCGAAGCCGAGCACCTTGCCGCTGATCCTGGCGGCATAGGCTTCCGCGTCCTTCTTGAGCAGGAACGGCGCGACTTCGCCGTTGCCGACCGCGAAGAAGGCCTGGTCGGCGAACAGCTTGATGCCGCGGGTGGTATCGAAGACGTAGGCGACGTTGATCTTCCTGCCTTTGACCTTGAAGTCGGCGTAGGCGCCCAGTGTGCAGCTCGCCGACGAGAACGGCAGGATGCCGGCGTCGTCGACCCAGACCTCGCCGGCCTTGCGCGGATCGGAGATCGGCTTCTTGCAGAAGCTGTCCTCGCCTGTGATTTCGTAGTTCTTGGTGCTCGCAAGCTGGGCGTCATAGTCGAGCTTCATCTCGGCATAGGCCTTGCGGATGTAGCTGTCGTCGACCCACTTCTTCGGGTCGAACTCCTTCATGCGGCCGAGATTCTGCAGCACCTTGACGTCGGCGCCGGCCGCATCGATCAGCGCCGGCTTGACCGTCGGGTCGGTGGTCATGTTGCCGCTGGGACCGAGGAAGATGTAGACGACTTCCTTGTTGATGCCGGTCCATTCCTGGATCTTTTCGGCCGCGAGCTTGGGATCGTCGCGCAGCCACTGGTTGGCGGCGATCAGCGCCTTGAAGTAGGCGACGACGACCTCGGGGTATTTCTCCGCGAAGTCGGTGCGGACGACGATGCCGTGAAACGTCGGCAGATTGGTCTCGACGCCGTCAAAGATCTTTCGCGCGAAGCCGCGGAACGGCAGCAGCTCCGCAAAGGGGACGAAGTCGGCATGCGCGTCGATCTTCTTTTCTTGCAGGTTGGTCGAGCCGACCTCCGGGCTTTGACTGACGAGCTGGAAGAAATCGGCTGCGTAGCCACGGTCCTGCATTGCCTTCAGGACCATGCCATGCGCGGCGGAGCCGAAGGGCACGCTGACGATCTTGCCCTTGAGATCGGCGAGATCGTAGTAGGGCGAATCCTTGTGAACGACGATGCCGTTGCCGGAGCCGGACAGGCTGTAAGCGGCGATGCCGATCAGGCGGCTCTTGCTCTCAGGGTTGCTGTCGAAGGTGAAGCCGTTCACTATCAGCGGATAGTCGCCCATCATGCCGATCTGGAGCTTGTTCGCCATCATCGCATTGGTGACGGGTGGGCCGGACGTAAAATTCTGCCATTCCAGCTCGAATTTGATGTTGGCGTATTTGCCTGACGTCGGCAGGTATTTTTCGAGGAGATGCAGTTGGCGGATGACGACGCCCGCGGTCACCGTGTTGGTCGTGGTGTCCTGCGTTCCGATGCCGAGGGTGACGGTTTCCGCCGAAGCCGGCTGCGCGAGGAGTAACGCCAGTGACGTCACCGACATCGCGATCGAGAGCGTGGGAAGATGGCGGACCATTCTCATCCTCATGCGGCTGGATGTGCTGTGGTTGCCATGATTGGGTGAGGGCGTGGACAGGGCAAATCCGGAATGAACGCCGCAGTCGATTAGTTGCCGGGAAAAGCTGATTGCATACTCCTTGGGCAGTCCTGCACTATAAAGCCGCTTGCCTGTGCACCGGCGTTAGTCGGCGCCTTGACCGCGCATCTCCTCCAGCACGTCGGGCCGGCACACCACGATCTGCGAGCGCTTCGTCACCACGATTCCCTTTTCCTGCATGCGTTTCAGGCTGATCGTGACCCATTGCCTGGTGGCGCCCACCATGTGGGCGATGTCGGCATGGGTGAAGGCCGCGGCGATCACCCGGCCGTCGGCATCCTCGATGCCGTAGAGATCGACCAGATGCAGCAAGAGATGCGCAAGGCGCTGCGTGATCGAGCGCGTTCCCAGCATCTGGGCCAGCGCCGAATAGCATTTGCCCTTGAAGGTGAGGCCTTCGATGAGACCAATCGCGAGGTTCGGGATCTCCAAGGCAAGCGACCGCAGCTCCCTTCCCGGCAGGTGCACCACACTGCAATTGCTGGATGCGACACCGGACCATTGATGCACGGTGCCCTCGAACACTTCGGGCCCGCCGACGAAATTGCCGACATGCCAGTAGGCAAGCGTAATCTCGCGCCCGAGCGGAGAGGTATAGAACACGCGGATGCGACCGCTCTCGATCAGCCAGATGCCATCATGCTTGCCGCCCTGGCTAAACAGCGTCTGGCCGCGGTTGAGCACCTTGCGGCGACCCTGTTTCAGCACCAGTTCCCGCTCGCGCTGGCTGAGCTTGTCCTTCAGCGGCGGCGGCCCGCCGATCCATTGCTGGTTCTCGGTGAGCAGCAGCGAGGAACTGCCCGTAGGCCGGACTGTCGGGGGAACAGCCCCGCGAACCGTATTCGCCGCCTGCAACATCGTCTGCCTCCGGAACGTTCAAATCGTTCTAAAGAGGAGCAATGTCCGTGCCAGATGGGCCATTCTCTCCGTCATCGCTCGCGAAGGCGGACGATCCAGCATTCCAGAGACGTCAAAGGGATACGGAGAGGCCGCGGCGTACTGGATTCCTCGCCTTCGCGGGGAATGACACCGGTGTGGGGGAGATCGAGCCCTTAACGCCTCGCCAAATTCAATAAATACCGCTTCGGATAAATCCCCCTGTTATGCCCATCCGAAAAAGAGATGTTCAGCCCATAGCCGAGATCGCCGATCTCAGTGATTGCAATCCCCGGAAACGCTTCAGGGAAGCGGCCGTCGAAGCGGGCGCGGGTGCAGTGGGCGCATTTGCAGGAGAGGCGGAGTTTTTCGGCAGGGACGCTCAGCGCATCGTCCTGCGTGGTGCGGACAAGGAGCGCAGCGAGATCGGCGCTCGCTTCATAGTTGGTCATGGTCGGTGCCACCAGGGTTATGGTCATGACGTATCTCCGGTTCATTTTTACGTCGATGCCGGCGAGCGCGAATAGCAACTAATTGCCGGCGCGGACGTGGCCACGGGCCCTCTCTTCAATCACCGCTCGCGAATTGTGAAACTAATCGACCGGGATCTTGAATTCCGCGTTGCCGGAAACCCGTCTCTCCGAAAGTTTGTGCGCCATCGATTGGCAAGGAGAGAGCATGAGCGCATTTCAGAAGGAAACGGTTCTGTCGGTCAGGCACTGGACCGACTCTCTGTTCAGCTTCACTGCGACCCGCGATCCCGGCTTCCGTTTCCAGAACGGCCAGTTCGCGATGATCGGTCTCGAGGTCGAGGGCAAGCCGTTGATGCGGGCCTACAGCATGGCCAGCGCCAATCACGAGGAAGCGCTCGAATTCTTCTCGATCAAGGTGCAGGACGGCCCGCTGACCTCGCGCCTGCAGAAGATCAGGGAAGGCGACGTCATCCTGGTCGGCCGCAAGGCGACTGGCACGCTGATCACCGGCAACCTCATTCCGGGCAAGCGCCTGTTGCTGCTCTCGACCGGTACCGGCCTCGCGCCGTTCGCAAGCCTGATCAAGGATCCCGACGTCTACGAGAATTACGAGACGATCGTGCTCGCCCATGGCTGCCGCCAGATCTCGGAGCTCGCCTATGGCGAGCACCTCGTCGACGGTCTGCGCGATCACGAATTCTTCGGTCCTTTGATCCGCGACAAGCTGGTCTACTACCCGACCGTGACCCGCGAGCCGTTCAAAAACCGCGGCCGTATCACCGACTTGATCGCCTCGAATCAGCTGTTCGACGACATCGCGCAATCAGGCCTCGATATCGAGACCGACCGCATCATGCTGTGCGGGAGCCCGGCGATGCTGGAGGAACTCCCCGCGATGTTTGCCGCGCGCGGCTTTGTCGAGGGCAATCACAACCGGGCCGGCCATTTCGTGATCGAGAAGGCTTTTGTCGAGCGCTGAGGCGCAAATCGCTGTCCGGCGACAACTAATTGCTATCGCCGGAGAGCCGCCTGAACAAATCTGATGCAAAGGCGCCGGATCGGCGAACCAGGAGCAAGCGATGGCACTAGATCAGATCGTCGACGGACTTTCGGAGGTTTCCTGCGACGTGCTCGTGATCGGCGGCGGCACGGCCGGCCCGATGGCGGCGCTGAAGGCGAAGCTGAAGAACCCGAAGGCCAATGTCGTCCTGCTCGAAAAAGCCAACGTCAAGCGCTCCGGCGCGATCTCGATGGGGATGGACGGGCTGAACAACGCCGTCATCCCCGGCTACGCGACGCCAGAGCAGTACACCAAGGAAATCACCATCGCGAATGATGGCATCGTCGATCAGAAGGCGGTCTATAAATATGCCCAGAACTGCTTTGAGATCATCGAGGAGCTCGACAGCTTCGGCATCCGCTTCCTGAAGAATGAGAACGGCGACTACGCCGTCAAGAAGGTGCACCACATCGGTACCTATGTTCTGCCGATGCCGAACGGCGAGACCGTGAAGAAGGCGCTCTATCGCCAGCTTCGCCGCGCCCGCATCCTGATCTCCAACCGTTACATGGCGACGCGGCTGCTCAAATCGTCCGACGGCCGCATTGCCGGTGCGATCTCCGTCAACACCCGCACAGCCGAGATACTGGTGATCAAGGCCAAGGCTGTGATCCTCTGCATGGGCGCCGCCGGCCGGCTCGGTCTGCCGACCTCGGGCTACATGTTCGGCACCTATGAGAACGCCGCCAATTCCGGCGACGGCTATGCGATGGCCTATCACGCCGGCGCCGCGCTCGCGAACCTCGAATGCTACCAGATCAATCCGCTGATCAAGGACTACAACGGCCCGGCCTGCGCCTATGTCGCCGGTCCCTTCGGCGCCTTCACGGCCAACAACGAGGGCTCGCGCTTCATTGAATGCGACTACTGGTCCGGCCAGATGATGCTGGAGTTCTACAACGAGCTGCTATCAGGCAAGGGCCCGGTGTTCCTCCAGCTCAAGCATCTACACCCCGACACCATCTCGGAAATCGAGTCCACGCTGCACAAGGTGGAGCGGCCGACGCGCGGCCTGTTCCAGCAGGGGCGCGGGGTCGACTACCGCAACGACTCGATCGAGATGCACATTTCGGAGATCGGCTTCTGTTCCGGCCATAGTGCCTCCGGCGTGTTCGTCGACGACAACGCCCGCACCACCGTGCCCGGCCTCTACGCTGCCGGCGACATGGCGAGCGTGCCGCACAATTACATGCTCGGCGCCTTCACCAACGGTTCGGTCGCCGGCATCGATGCGATGGAGTTCGCAGACAATCACGACTTTGCGGAGTTCGATGCGCAGGACGTTGCGAAGGAGCGTGACCGTGTGCTGGCGCCAACCAAGCGCGAGGACGGCATTCCGCCCAACCAGGTCGAGTACAAGACCCGCCGCCTCGTCAACGACTATCTCCAGCCGCCGAAGGTCACGCGCAAATACGAGCTCGGCATGCGCCGTCTCGCCGAGACACGGCAGGACATGCAGGAGCATATGATCGCACGCAACGCGCACGAGCTTCTGCGCGCCCTCGAAGTGCAGTCGATCATGGATTGCGCCGACATGGCGGTGCATGCCTCGCTGTATCGCGAAGAGAGCCGCTGGGGCCTCTATCACTGGCGCACGGATTTCGCGGAGAAGGACAACGAGAACTGGTTCTGCCACACGTTACTGTCCAAGCAGAACGGCAAGATGACCAGCGAGAAGCGCGCGGTCGAACCGTACGTCGTCCCGATCGCCGACGACGAGAAAGATCTCTACGACAAGCAGCGCATTCGCGCCACCGCCTGATCCACCGCACCATAGCAACAGGAGACATAAAATGCCTCTCGCTTCCTATCAGACATCGGTTCCGGTGGTCGTCGACGACGCCAAATGCATTGCCGACAAGGGCTGCACCGTATGCGTCGACGTCTGCCCGCTTGACGTGCTGCGCATCAGCGACATGACCGGCAAGGCCTACATGGCCTATGACGAGTGCTGGTACTGCATGCCTTGCGAGGCGGATTGCCCGACCGGCGCCGTCACCGTCAACATTCCCTATCTCCTGAGGTAGTCATGTCGAGCCCGTTCGAATCCTATGACGATCTCGAGGACGCCGACGAGCGGCTTCAGGCCGCCGATCCCGCCGAGCGCCGCGTCGCCATTATTGCGCTCGGTCATTCCGGCGACCCCGCCGCGGTCGGTCATCTCGCCACTATCGTAACCGATCCCGATGCCGGCGTGCGCCAGCAGATCGCGATGGCACTCGGTGAATTCGACGGGCCGGAGGCCGCGAGCGCGCTGGTGAAGCTGCTGGTCGACCCGGAACGGATCGTCGCAGCGGCCGCGGCCGACAGCATGGCGGAGTTCAAGGATCCGGCTTGTGCTGAAATCATTCTGCCGCTGGTCAAGCATGCCCACGCTTTCGTTCGCATGGGCGCACTCCGTGCTCTGAAGGAATTGCGCTGCAAGGACACGCTGAAGCCGGCGCTGGAAGCGCTGCAGGATTCCGATGCCGCGGTGCGCGTGCAGGCGATCGGCGTGATCGGCTTCCTGAAGCTGGAGGAATCAATCCCCGCGCTGACCGCATTGATCAACGATCCCGATGCGCATGTCCGCCGCGCCGCCGTGAGTGCGTTGGCCTTTTCGCAGATGAAGCCCGCAGCCGAGACGATTACGCGAGCCTTGAAGGACGCCGACTGGATGGTCCGCGAGATGGCGGCGGAAACGCTCGGGCTCAATGTCAACGGTTTGATCGCCGCCGACCAGCTCGTCGGCGCGCTCACTGATGGGTTCTGGCAGGTCAGGCTGAAGGCGATCCGCAGCCTCGGCAAGATGAAGATCGAGCGCGCGGTGCGGCCGATCGGCAATTGCATCAACCATGATCAGGCGAATTTGCGCAAGGAAGCGGCCGCCGCGCTCGGTGAGATCGCCCATCCCGACGGTGAAGCGTTCCTGGCGGTCATCGCCGACGATGCCGATCCCGATGTCCGCAAGAACGCACGCTGGGCGCTGCAGCAGATCGCCGCCCGCAAAGCGCGAGCAGGCACATAAAAGGCGGAGGCAGGGGCATAGCGGCTCATCGCTACCGGTCTGGACTTCCGGAGCCAGACGTTTATTGGTCTTCGCCAATGTGATCGGCTGCCGTTCGAACGCGGCCGATCCGAAAAACAGCGAGGACGCCGGCCATGACGATACTGTCCGTTGAAGACCTTCTCCCCGAGGATGGAACAAAGGGGACGCTGGTCGGTCGCGTCTGGCTGCCGCAGGCGAACGGTCCGGCGGTGGTTGCCGTGCGCAGCGACGGCGTCTTCGACGTCAGCGCGAAGTTCCCTACCGTCAGCGCCCTCTGCGAGGAGGACAATCCGGCCAAGGCGCTTGCCGCGACCAAGGGCGAGCGTATCGGAGATCTCGCGGCCATTGTCGCCAACACGGCGCCTGATGGGCGCGATCCGAAACAGCCCTGGCTGCTCGCGCCAGTCGATCTCCAGACCTTGAAGGCTGCCGGCGTCACCTTCGCCATCTCGATGCTGGAACGCGTGATCGAGGAGCGAGCCAAGGGCAATCCAGCCTCGGCCGAAGCGATCCGGAAAGAAGTGACACGGCTGATCGGCGACGATCTCTCAAGACTCAAGCCCGGCTCGGACCAGGCGATGCATCTGAAGCAGGTGCTGATCGATCAGAACGCCTGGAGCCAGTATCTTGAGGTCGGCATCGGGCCCGATGCCGAAGTCTTCACCAAGGCGCCGACCCTGTCCTCGGTCGGCACCGGCATGGACGCCGGCCTGCATCCGAAGTCGACCTGGAACAACCCCGAACCGGAGCTGGTGCTGTTCGTCTCCAGCCGCGGCAAGATCGTCGGTGGCGCGCTCGGCAATGACGTGAATTTGCGTGACTTCGAGGGCCGCTCGGCGCTGCTGCTGTCGAAGGCCAAGGACAACAACGCCTCGTGCTCGATCGGACCGCTGCTACGCCTGTTCGACGACCTCCTTCACGCTCGACGACGCTCGCAAGCTCAACATCAGCCTGAACGTGAAGGGCGCAGACGGTTTCGTTCTCGATGGCCATTCCTCGATCAGCATGATCAGCCGCGATCCGACCGATCTCGTCGCGCAGACCATCGGCAAGGTGCATCAATATCCCGATGGCTTTGTGCTGTTCCTCGGCACGATGTTCGCGCCGGTCAAGGATCGCGATGCGCCGGGGGAGGGCTTCACCCACAAGCGCGACGACATCGTCACGATATCAGCACCTCAGCTTGGCAAGCTCGTCAACCGCATGCGCACCAGCGACGAATGCGAGCCCTGGACGTTTGGCATCGGCGCACTGATGAAGAACTTGGCGCAGCGGAAGCTGATCTAGCTCTTCGCTTCTCCGCGCGTCGATTCGGTCGCTATCCGGAGGGCGCGCCGTTACCTCCAGCCCAACTCCGTCACCTCGACGTTGCATTAGTTGACTAATATCCCGCAGAACGTGTCGTCTGCACAGCCCATCGGCATTCGCGCCTCAAGGCCCCAATAGTAAAATAATATGACTATACGGACGTAAACTTCCATGAAATAGTGCCTCCCGCCGCCCTCAAAGGCCGGCTTGAGGGTGCCATGCTACCAATCGGCGCCTCGGACAACATTTGGGAGACACGCCTGATGAACTTCAAAGCCCTTTTTGCGGCCAGCGCCACGGCCGCGTTGTTGCTCGCGCTGCCGGCCAATGCGGCCGAGCTCACCATCGGCTTCTCGCAGATCGGATCCGAATCCGGCTGGCGCGCGGCCGAGACGTCGGTCTCCAAGCAGGAGGCCACCAAGCGCAAGGTCAATCTCAAGATCGCCGATGCGCAGCAGAAGCAGGAGAACCAGATCAAGGCGATCCGCTCCTTCATCGCGCAGAATGTCGATGCGATCTTCCTTGCTCCCGTGGTCTCGACCGGCTGGGATTCGGTGCTGAAGGAAGCCAAGGAAGCCAAGATCCCGGTTGTGCTGCTCGACCGCGACATCGATCCGTCCGGCAAGGATCTTTATCTTACCGCCGTCACCTCGGACAGCGTGCATGAAGGCGCGGTGGCCGGCGAATGGCTGGCCAAGACCGTCGGTGAGAAGGCCTGCAACGTCGTCGAATTGCAGGGCACCGTCGGCGCCAGCGTGGCCGCCAACCGCAAGAAGGGCTTTGACACCGCCATCGCCAAGCATGCCAATTTGAAGGTGGTGCGCAGCCAGACCGGTGACTTCACCCGCGCCAAGGGCAAGGAAGTCATGGAGAGCTTCATCAAAGCCGAAGGCGGCGGCAAGACGATCTGCGCGGTCTATGCCCACAACGACGACATGATGGTCGGCGCGATCCAGGCGATGAAAGAAGCCGGCCTCAAGCCGGGCAAGGACATCCTCACCGTTTCGATCGACGCGGTGCCCGATATCTTCAAGGCGATGGTGGCCGGCGAAGCCAACGCCACGGTTGAGCTGACACCGAACATGGCGGGCCCGGCCTTCGATGCCGTCGCGGCGTTCAAGGAGAAGGGCACCGTTCCGCCGAAGTGGATCCAGACCGAATCCAGGCTCCTCACCGCCGCCGACGATCCGCAGAAGGAATACGACAGCAAGAAGGGCCTCGGTTACTGAGGCGGACGCCTTGCCGGATCGCGCTTTGCGGTCCGGCAACCCCCCTTCGCATCCGCCGCACGAACGAATAGGCTAGGCGTCCGCAGCATAAGCGGGCGCCGGTGGGAGTGACGTCGTTATGGAGAACAGCCTTGATCCGGCTCCTTCCTTGTTGGAGGCGCGCGGGATCAGCAAGAGCTTCGGCGCGGTGCACGCGTTGCAGGAGGTCGACTTCACGCTTCGCCCCGGCGAGATCCATGCGCTGCTCGGCGAAAACGGTGCCGGCAAATCCACGCTGATCAAGGTCATCACCGGCGTGTTCCCGCGCGACGCCGGTGTCGTCCGTCTGGGCGGCGAAGAGGTCGCGCCGCGCTCGGCCAAGGCCGCAGTGCAAGCCGGCATTGCCACGGTCTATCAGGAGGTCAACCTGCTGCCGAACCTTTCGGTGGCGCAAAATCTGTTTCTCGACCGCCAGCCGATGCGCTTCGGCATCGTGCGCGAAGGCGAGATGCGTCGCCGCGCCAAAGCACTGCTCACGGAGTTCGGCCTCGACATCGATGTCGCAGCGCCACTCGGGCATTATTCGGTGGCCATACAGCACGTCACCGCGATCGCGCGCGCCGTCGACCTTTCCGCCCGCGTGCTGATCCTGGATGAGCCGACCGCGAGCCTCGACCGCCATGAGGTCGAGATCCTGTTCGGCATCATGCGCCAGTTGGCCAAGCGCGGCATCGGTATCGTCTTCGTCAGCCATTTCCTCGATCAGGTCTACGAGATCTCCGACCGCATCACCGTCTTGCGCAACGGTCGCCTGGTCGGCGAGCGCGAGACTGCTTCGCTGCCGCGGCTCGAACTGATCCGGATGATGCTCGGCCGCGAATTGGCCGAGACCACCAGCGCGCGGGCGGCGGCGAACGACCGTCCGCCGCGTGAGGTCTGCGCGAGTTTCGAGAATTACGGCAAGGCCGGTTATGTCGTCCCGTTCAATCTGGAGCTGCGTCATGGCGAGGTCGTTGGCCTTGCTGGGCTCCTCGGCTCGGGCCGCACCGAGACGGCACGGCTGGTGTTTGGCGCCGAGCGCGCGGATGGCGGGCAGGCGAGGGTGGAGGGCACGTCCGTGCGGCTGCAGTCCCCGCGCGATGGCGTGCGCCACGGCTTTGGCTATTGCCCGGAGGAGCGCAAGACCGACGGCATCGTCGCCGAACTCACCGTGCGCGAGAACATCGTGCTGGCGCTTCAGGCCAAACGTGGGCTGCATCGGCCGCTGTCGCGTCGCGAGCAGGACGAGATCGCGCGCCGTTACGTCAAGATGCTCGACATCCGCCCGCCCGATGCCGAACGGCCCGTCGGGCTGCTCTCCGGCGGCAATCAGCAAAAGGTTCTGCTGGCGCGCTGGCTCGCGACTTCGCCGCGGCTGCTCGTGCTGGATGAACCCACGCGCGGAATCGATGTCGGCGCGCATGCCGAGATCATCCGCCTGATCCGCGAGCTCTGCGACGACGGGCTGGCGCTGCTCGTGATCTCCTCGGAGCTCGACGAGATCGTGACCTATTCCGACCGTGTGGTCGTGCTGCGCGATCGTGCCCATGTCGAGGAGCTCTCGGGCGAGGCCATCGACGTCACCAACATTCTCGCGGCCATTGCCGCCGATGGCGCAGCGATGCAAGAGGCCCGGGCATGACAGCGCTATTGCCGCGCCGCGGCCTTGCCCAGATCCTTGCGCTGATCGTTATCCTCGCGGTCGACCGCGTGGTGTCGCCGCAATTCTTCGACTTGCGTCTCCAGGACGGCCGTCTGTTCGGCAGCATCATCGACGTGCTCAACCGCGGCACGCCGGTGGCGCTGCTCTCGCTCGGCATGGTGCTGGTGATCGCGACGCGCGGCATCGATCTCTCCGTCGGCGCAGTCATGGCGATCTGCGGCGCGATCGCAGCGAGCCTCGCCGACAGTCACGGCCTGCCGGTGGTGCTGGCGGCGGCGCTCGGCGCGGGGCTCGTCTGCGGATTGTGGAACGGCTTTCTCGTCGCCGTGCTCGGCATGCAGCCGATCGTGGCGACGCTGATCCTGATGGTCGCAGGCCGCGGCATCGCCCAGCTCATCACCGAAGGTCGCATCGTGACCTTCAGCTCGCCGGATCTGGTCTGGCTCGGCAACGGCGCCATTCTCGGCGTGCCGGTGCCGATCGCGATTGCGCTCGGGATGCTGATCCTGACCGGCGCGGTGGTGCGGGGTTCGGCGCTCGGACTCCTGATCGAAGCGACGGGCGGCAATGCGCGGGCGAGTGAGCTTGCCGGCGTCGGCACCCGCGCAATGATTTTGGCGGTCTATGTCTGGTGCGGCGTCTGCGCCGCGCTCGCCGGTGTGATCGCCGCAGCCGACATCATGGGCGCAGATGCCAACAATGCCGGCCTCTGGCTCGAGCTCGACGCCATCCTCGCGGTGGTGATCGGCGGCACCTCGCTGTTCGGCGGCCGCTTCAGCCTCGTGCTCGCGGTATTGGGCGCGCTGATCATCCAGACCATGAACACCGGCATTTTGTTGTCAGGCTATCCGCCGGAGTTCAACCTGCTGGTCAAGGCCATGGTGGTGCTCGCGGTGCTGCTGCTGCAATCGCCAAAACTGTCCGGCTTTGCCGGCATCACCGCGCGGCTGCGGAGGACGAAACCATGAAAGGCCTGCCGCCCGTCCTGATCACGGCCATCGTCCTCGTCGCAGGCTTCGCACTCTGCGCGCTGCAGTTTCCCAACATCGCCTCAAGCCGCGTGGTCGGCAATCTCCTCACCGACAATGCCTTTCTTGGCATCGTCGCAACTGGCATGACCTTCGTCATCATCTCCGGCGGCATCGATCTGTCGGTCGGCTCGGTGATCGGCTTCACCACCGTTTTCGTGGCGCTCGCGATCGAGCGCTGGGGCGTGCCGCCGCTGATCGCTTTCCTCGCTATTCTCGCGCTCTCTGCGGCTTTTGGCGCCGCGATGGGCGCGGTCATCCACGTCTTCGACCTGCCGCCCTTCATCGTCACGCTCGCGGGGATGTTCCTGGCGCGCGGCGCGAGCTTCCTGCTCTCGACGGAATCGGTGCCGATTACCGCGCCGGTCTATTCGACCGTGTCGGACTTCGCGCTGCGCATGCCCGGGGGCGGGCGATTGACCGCGATCGCTATCATCATGCTCGCCATCGTGATCGGCGGCGTTCTGCTGCTGCGTCTCACCCGGTTCGGTGCCAATGTCTATGCACTCGGCGGGGGCCGGGCCACCGCAAGCCTGATGGGCGTCGCGGTCGGTAAGATGACGGTGAAGATCTACATGCTGTCGAGCCTGCTCGCGGGCATCGCCGGCATAGTGTTCTCCTTCTACACCAGCGCCGGCTATTCCCTCTCCGCCGTCGGCGTCGAGCTCGATAGCATCGCGGCCGTGGTCATCGGTGGCACGCTGCTCACGGGCGGGCAGGGCTCGGTGATCGGCACTTTTCTCGGCGTGCTGATCCAGGGCATGATCCAGACCTACATCAATTTCGACGGGACGTTGTCGAGCTGGTGGACCAAGATCGCGACCGGCGTCTTGCTGTTCGCCTTCATCGCCCTGCAACAGGGGCTGGTCGCACTGGCGCGACGGCCGGTGGTGAAACGCGCGGGAGCCCTCTCATGACCTCGCGCATCGTCGTCATCCCGACACGGCGGGCTCATTCCAACCACGCGGAGGTAGCTCGCTCGATCGGCGTCGACATCATTGCTGGCCGCTATGCGGAAGGGGCGCGGCTTCCGGGCGATGCCGAGCTGATTGCGATGTTCGGCGTGTCGCGGCCGGTGCTGCGCGAGAGCGTGAAGACGCTGGTCGCCAAGGGGCTTTTGACAACCAAGGCGCGGGTCGGCACGGTCGTGCGAGAGCGCGCCGCCTGGAACATGTTCGATGCCGACGTGCTGGCCTGGCATCTCGACGCCGGCATCGACAAGCGCTTTCTCGACGACCTCGCCGAGATACGCCTCGCGGTCGAGCCGCGCGCCGCGGCGCTGGCGGCGGCGCAGCGGTCCGAGGCGGATATCGCAGAGCTTCGCCGCAGCATGGAACGGATGCGGCTCGAGGCTTCCGATTCGGTTGGCTTTGCGGACGCCGATCTCGCCTTGCACGTTGCGGTGGCGCGGGCATCGGGTAATCTGTTCATGCGCTCGATCGGGCATGTGATTGAGGCCGCTTTGCGCGCCTCGTTCCTGCTCAGTGCCCCGGTCGAGCCGGAGGACCGCGACACCGTGCTGCTCTGGCATCAGAAGATCGTCGACGCGATCGTGTCCGGCGACGCCAGAATGGCATCGGAAGCGATGGTCTATGTCATTCACAACGGCATGCGCCGCCACGAGGGCACTGTGATCGAAGCGGCCCCCGCCCAGCCGCTGCCGTCTGCGGAAAGTGGAGAATAAGCGTGACTGAACTTCGCATCGCCATCGTCGGCTTCGGCAAGATTGCGCGCGACCAGCATGTCGGCGCGATTGCCGCAGTGCCGGGCGCGATGCTCGCCGCAATTGCCAGCCGCAACGCGTCACTGCCGGGCCTGCCACATTTCGGGACCGTCGAGGAGCTGCTGGAAAAGGGGCCGCAGATCGACGCGGTGTCGCTCTGCACGCCGCCGCAGGTGCGTCATGGCCAGGCCGTCGCGGCGCTCGCCGCCGGCAAGCATGTCATGCTGGAGAAGCCGCCTGGCATCGGTGTTGCCGAGCTCGATCCGTTGATCGCGATGGCGAGGGACGCAAAGCGCACCCTGTTTGCGACCTGGCATTCGCGCCATGCACCCGCGGTCGAGCCGGCCCGCGAATGGCTGGCTGCGCGCCGGATCAAATCGGTGCACATCAATTGGAAGGAAGACGTCCGCGTCTGGCATCCCGGCCAGGCCTGGATTTGGGAGCCGGGCGGGCTCGGCGTGTTCGATCCCGGCATCAACGCGCTGTCGATCCTGACCCGCATCCTGCCGAGGCCGGTGTTCGTTACCGCGGCCGAGCTCGCCTTTCCGGCCAATTGCCAGTCGCCGATTGCCGCCAATTTGACGCTGACCGATATCGGCGGCATGCCGATCACGGCCGAGTTCGACTTCCGCCAGAGCGGGCCGCAGAGCTGGGATATCCTGGTCGACACCGACGAGGGCCGGATGACCTTGTCCCGCGGCGGCAGGATCATGGCGATCGACGACAAGGTTGTTGCCGACGCTCCCGATGAGGAATATCGCGAGTTGTATCGGCGCTTCGTCAAGCTCGCCGCGACCGGCGCGAGCGACGTCGATCTGGCACCGCTTCGTCTCGTTGCCGACGCTTTCCTGCTCGGCAAGCGCAACATCGTCGAACCGTTCGTGGACTAGACATGGTTGGCTCAAAAACAACAAAAGACGTTTTTGGAACGCTGCCTGACGGACGCAAGGTCGAGCGGATCGTGCTGCGCGGGGAGCGCGGGTTTGAGGCTCGCATCATTACTCACGGCGCTGTGATCCAGGCGCTGATCGCGCCGGACGCGAAGGGCGGTTACGACGATGTCGTGCTCGGCCACGATGCCTTTGCCGGTTATCTCGCCGAACGGAAGTTTTTCGGCGCGACCGTCGGCCGCTACGCCAATCGCATCGCCAACGGGCAGTTCTCGCTCGATGGCGAGACCTTCCAGCTTCCAATCAACAACGGCCCGAATGCCCTGCATGGCGGCCTCGACGGCTTCGACCGCAAGCTCTGGGAGATTGCCGAGCTCGACGATGGCGCCAGTCCTGCGGTCACGCTGACCTACACCAGCCCGCATGGCGAGGAGAATTATCCCGGCAAGCTCGATGTGCGCCTGACCTATCGCGTCACCGGGCCGGCCGAGCTGTCGTTGGTGATGGAGGCACGGACCGATCGTCCGACCATCGTCAACCTGACCAATCACAGCTTCTTCAATCTGGAAGGCGCGACCTCAGGCACGCCGACCCTCGATCACAGGCTGACGGTGAATGCCGAGCACTTCCTGGCGATCGATCCCACCGCGATTCCGCTGCCGGAGCCGCCGCGCCCCGTGGCCGGCACGCCGTTCGATTTCCGTGAAGCCCGCGCCGTCGGTGCGCGCATTCGCGAGGGCGATCAGCAATTGCGCAACGGCAAGGGCTACGACCATACCTACTGCCTAGCGCGCGACGGCAAGCTCGCGCTCGCGGCCCGGTTGGAGGCGCCACGCTCGGGTCGCATCATGGAGCTGTTGACCGATCAGCCCGGCCTGCAGGTCTATTCCGGCAATTATCTCGACGGCACGATCTCGGGCAAGGGCGGCAAGCTGATCCGGCAATCGGACGCGTTGTGCCTGGAGCCCCATATGTGGCCCAATTCACCCAACCGGCCTGATTTCCCGAGCCCGCGCCTCGATCCCGGTGGCGTCTATCGGCATCACACCGTCTATCGCTTTGCCGCGAGGGCGCCATGATGGAAGAAGTGCCGACCTCCGTTCTCTCTGCCGAACACTGTCACCTCGGCGAAGGCCCGAGCTATGATGTCACCACCGATACAGCGTGGTGGTTTGATATTCGCGAGGGGCGCCTGTTCGAGGCGCATCTTGGCAGCGGCAGGGTCCGCATCCATGCGCTTGGCCGGATGGCAAGCGCGCTTGGGCGGATCGATGCCGGACACCAGCTGGTCGTCGCGGAAGATGGTTGTTACATCCGCAGCGTGGCCGACGGCGCGATGACGCTGTTCTGCTCCCTCGAAGCGGACAATCCCGCGACGCGCTCCAATGATTGCCGCGTGCATCAATCAGGCACATTCTGGATCGGCACCATGGGGCGCAAGGCCGAGCGGGAGCTGGGCGCGATCTACGCGCTCCACCGCGGCAAGATCTCGACGCTGTTTCCCGGCATTAGCATTCCGAACTCGATCTGTTTTTCGCCGGACGGCACCACCGGCTATTTCAGCGACACCGCGCGCGCCGTGCTCTACGCGGTGCCGCTCAATCCCGCCACTGGCCTGCCGCGCGGCGAACCGGAGGTGCTGCTGCGCCACGCCGGCATCGGCGGCCTCGATGGCTCGGTGTGCGACGCCGACGGGCAAATCTGGAACGCCTGCTGGGGCGGCGAGCCGCGTCGACGTCTACTCGCCGCAAGGCGAGCGCCAGCGCTCGCTGCGCGTGCCGGCCAGGCAGGCGAGCTGTCCCGCCTTCGTCGGCGCCGATCTGTCGCGCCTGCTCGTCACCTCGGCCTGGCAGGATATGGATGCCGAGGCGCGCGCCGCCGATCCGCAGGCCGGCTGCACTTTTCTGCTACAAGCCTCCGCGCGCGGTCGCGCGGAGCCCGATGTCAAGCTCGCATAGGAGATCCGAAGCCGACCCTTACCTCTGTTCTCGACGACACTAAAAATCAGTCTGATACCCAAAGGGAGTGAAGCATGTTGAAATTGAAGACGACATTTCTCGCGTTAGCGCTGGCCGGCGCCGCAACGTTGGCCGCAGGCGTAACCGCCTCCGCACAGGAGAAGGCGACCGTGGGCATCGCGATGCCGACGAAATCCTCGGCACGCTGGATCGATGACGGCAACAACATGGTCAAGGTGCTGAAGGAGCGCGGCTACAACACCGACCTGCAATATGCCGAGGACGACATCCCGAACCAGCTCTCGCAGATCGAGAACATGGTGACCAAGGGCGCGAAAGCGCTGGTGATCGCCGCGATCGACGGCACCACGCTGTCTGACGTGCTCAAGCAGGCCAAGGCCAAGGGCATCACCGTGATTGCCTATGACCGCCTGATCCGCGGCACGCCGAATGTCGACTATTATGCGACCTTCGACAATTTCCAGGTTGGCGTGCTCCAGGCGCAATCGATCGAGAAGGGGCTTGGCCTCAAGGAAGGCAAGGGCCCGTTCAACATCGAGCTGTTCGGCGGCTCGCCCGACGACAACAACGCCTACTTCTTCTATAACGGCGCGATGAGTGTGCTGAAGCCCTATATCGATAGCGGCAAGCTCGTGGTCGCCTCCGGTCAGATGGGCATGGACAAGGTCGCGACCTTGCGCTGGGACGGCGCTACCGCCCAAGCCCGCATGGACAATCTGCTGAGTGCCTACTACGGCAACAAGAAGGTCAACGCGGTGCTGTCACCTTATGACGGCCTCTCGATCGGCATCATCTCGTCGCTGAAGGGCGTCGGCTACGGCAGCGCCGATCAGCCGATGCCGATCATCTCGGGCCAGGACGCCGAGGTGCCTTCGATCAAGGCCATGCTGCGCGGCGACCAGTACTCGACCATCTTCAAGGACACCCGCGATCTCGCCAAGGTGACCGCCGACATGGTCGATGCCGCGCTGGCCGGCAAGCAGGTGACGGTCAACGACACCAAAACCTATGAGAACGGCGTCAAGACCATACCGTCCTATCTCCTGAAGCCGGTCGTGGTGTACAAGGACAATTGGGAGAAGACCCTGGTCGACAGCGGCTACTACAAGAAGTCGCAGTTCCAGTAAGAGGCCCATTCCCTCTCCCCGCTTGCGGGGAGAGGGAACTAGCAGCGATCGAGGACGAAAATCATGACCGCCATGCTGGAGATGCGCAACGTCAGCAAGAGCTTTGCCGGTGTGCAGGCGCTGCGCGACGTCAACTTCTCGGTCGAGGCCGGCCAGATCCACGCCCTGGTCGGCGAGAACGGCGCCGGCAAATCGACGCTGATGAAGGTATTGAGCGGCGTCTACCCGGCTGGCAGCTACGAAGGCACGATCGTCTTCGAAGGCGAAGAGCGCCGCTTCCGCGACATCAACGATTCCGAAGCGCTCGGTATCATCATCATCCACCAGGAACTGGCGCTGATCCCGCTGATGTCGATCGCGGAAAACATCTTCCTGTCGCATCCGCCCTCAAGGCTCGGCGTGATCGATCGCGACGAGGTGTACCGGCGCACGCGCGAGCTGCTTGCGCAGGTCGGGCTGAAGGAATCGCCGGATACGCTGATCACCGATCTCGGCGTCGGCAAGCAGCAGCTCGTCGAGATCGCCAAGGCGCTGTCCAAGCGTGTCAGGATGCTGATCCTCGACGAGCCGACCGCAAGCCTGAACGAGGCCGATAGCGCGGCCTTGCTGGAACGCCTGATGAAATTCCGCGAGCAGGGCATCGGCTCGATCCTGATCTCGCACAAGCTTAACGAGGTCGCCCGCGTCGCCGACCACATTACCGTGCTGCGCGATGGCCGCACCGTCGACGGCATCGACTGTCGCGCCGAACCGATCCAGGAAGACCGGATCATCCGCAGCATGGTCAACCGCGATCTCGCCCATCGCTTCCCCGAGCGCAGCGCGAAGATCGGCGAGCCCGTGCTCGAGGTTTCGAACTGGTCGGTCTATCACCCCATTCATTCCGATCGGCAGGTCATCAAGAACGTCAATTTCGGCGTCAGGCGCGGCGAGGTCGTTGGCATCGCCGGGCTGATGGGCGCCGGCCGCACCGAATTCGCCATGAGCCTGTTCGGCCGGTCCTGGGGTACCAATATCAGCGGCCGCATCGCCCTCGAAGGCCATGAGATCGCGCTGACGAGCGTTGCCGCCGCGATCGACGCCGGCCTTGCCTATGTCACCGAGGACCGCAAGCAGCTTGGCCTGATCCTGGCCGACGACGTCCGCAAGAACATCACGCTGGCAAGCCTCAAGCAGGTCGCGCCGGGGCGGGTGATCGATGACATCGCCGAGCTGAAGGTGGCCAGCGACTACCGCAATCGCATGCGGATCCGCTGTTCCGACGTCTACCAGGAAACCGGCCAGCTCTCCGGCGGGAACCAGCAGAAGGTCGTGCTGTCGAAATGGCTGATGACCGACCCCAAGGTCCTGATCCTGGACGAGCCGACCAGGGGCATCGACGTCGGTGCCAAATACGAGATTTACTGTATCATCAACGAGCTTGCGGAAGCCGGCCGCGGCGTCGTGGTGATCTCCTCGGAGATGCCCGAGCTGCTCGGCATCTGCGACCGCATCTGCGTCATGAACGACGGCGCCTTCGTCGGCGAGTTCCCGGGCGCTGAGGCGACACAGGAAAAGATCATGCGCGCCATCATGCGCAACGACCGAAGCAATGGAAACGGCGCGGTCGAGGCCGCGGAGATGGGAGGATCGCAGCCATGACCGACAAGACGGTTTCGCTGCCTGAGGAGCGCCGGCACGGCAGCTTCATCAAGAACAATCTGCGCAACTACGGCATGCTGATGTCGCTGCTCGCGATCATGCTGTTCTTCCAGGTCATGACCGGTGGCACGCTGCTGCAGCCGCTCAACCTGACCAATCTGGTGCTGCAGAACAGCTACATCGTCATCATGGCACTAGGTATGCTGCTGGTGATCGTCACCGGCCATATCGATCTGTCGGTCGGTTCGGTGGCGGGTTTCGTCGGTGCGGTCGCCGCTCTCCTCATGGTGACCTACAAGGTCGACTACACGCTCGCCTTTATCATTTGCCTCGCAGTCGGCGCAGCCATCGGCGCCGCGCAGGGCTACTGGGTCGCCTATTTCAAGATCCCGTCCTTCATCGTGACCCTGGCCGGCATGCTGGTGTTCAAGGGCTTGGCGCTTGCCGTTTTGCAGGGCCAGTCGCTGGGGCCGTTCCCGTCGACCTTCCAGAAATTGTCATCGGGTTTCATTCCGGAGCTGCTGCCCGAGACCGGCACGCTGCATCCGACCTCCATGCTGATCGGCGCGGTGCTGGCGCTGGGGCTGGTCTATGCCAGCGCCAAGAGCCGCACGCGTGAAGTGTCGCACGGCATCGAGGTCGAGCCCTACGCATTCTTCCTCGGCAAGAGCGTCGTGCTCGCCTGTGCGGTACTGTACTTCACCTATTTGATCGCGACCTATCGCGGCCTGCCCAACGTGCTGGTGATCATGAGCGCCCTGATCGCGCTCTATGGCTTCGTCACCCGCCGCACCGTGATCGGCCGGCAGATCTATGCCGTCGGCGGCAACGCCAAGGCGGCGGGCCTGTCGGGCATCAAGACCGAGCGGCTGACCTTCTTCACCTTCGTCAACATGGGTGCGCTGGCCGCGCTTGCGGGCCTGGTTTTTGCCGCGCGCCTCAACACCGCGACCCCGAAAGCGGGCCTCGGGTTCGAGCTCGACGTCATCGCCGCCTGCTTCATCGGCGGCGCCTCGGCCTATGGCGGGGTCGGGCGCGTCGGCGGCGCCGTGGTCGGCGCCATGATCATGGGTGTGATGAACAACGGCATGTCCATCCTCGGCATCGGCATCGATTACCAGCAGGTGATCAAGGGTCTGGTGCTGCTCGGTGCGGTCTGCATCGACGTATATAATCAGCGGCGATAGCCACATCGGCAGGGCCGTAGGGTGGCAAAAAGGCGCAGCGCGCCTGCCACGGTGTTTCCATGACATCTGGCAGAAGGGTGGGCACGCTTCGCTTTGCCCACCCACCGGCTCATTGAGTCCTCGGAATCTCCCGGGCCGAGCCCGCGTGCATCGTTGATTTAGCTCAACCGATAGCCAACTCCGTGCTAGTTTCATGCGCCTGACGTAGCGTACACGGAGAACTTGCGTGACGAGTACACCGCTATCGCTGCCGGCATCGGAGCTGATGCTGGTCTCGACGACGCCCGCGTTGCAACTGATCTACGACACTGCCCAGATCGGGCTTGCCTGCCTGTCGCGCGACTGCCGCTATCTCCTGATCAACCAGCGCCTTACCGAGATCTGCGGCATATCGGTTGAAGGCCATCTCGGGCATTCCGTCAGGGACTGTGTGCCTGCTCTCGCCGATTCCGTTGAGCAGATCGTGCGGTCGATCGTCAAAACCGGGGAACCCGTCATCGGTGTTGAGGTCGCGGGACAGCGCGCGGATCAGGTCGAGGAGCGCTCCTGGGTCACTTATTGGCATCCGCTGCGAACGCAGGGAGGTGAGATCATTGCGGTCAATGTCGCTGCGGAGGAGATCACTGAACGCAAGCGCGCCGAGCGGGAAATCCGCACCGCCAGGGATGCCGCGGAGACGGCGCTTCGCCATTTGCGCGACATCCAGGCCTCGCTGATCGAGGCGGAGAAGCTCGCCGCACTCGGCCGAATGGTCGCCGGCGTTGCCCATGAGATCAACACGCCGCTTGGTAGCAGCCTGACGGTTGCCTCGACACTTCAGCGGAGGGCCGAGTTGTTCGCGGCGGAAGTCGCGCGGGGTGATCTCAAGCGTTCGACCTTGATCAGGTTCCTGAAGCTGGTCAGCGAAGCCTCGGCACAATTGGTCACAAATCTCGACCGAGCGGCCGAGCGTGTTCAATCGTTCAAGCAGGTGGCGGCCGATCAGACCGAGTCCGATCGGCGAAGTTTTGATGCGGGCGAACTGACGGGCCAGGTTCTCTCCCAATTCGAGCGGCAATTGCGGCAGCGTGATATCGCGCTCAGCTTCCGCTGCGAGCCGGGTCTCGCGATGGACAGCTACCCCGGGCCATTTGGGCAGGTCCTGACCAATCTCGCGGTCAACGCGATGACACACGCGTTCCCAGGCGACGGACGAGGGACGATTCGCGGGACTATCAATGTTTCGCTCGCCGCGGCTGGCAAAGGGCATGTCTCGCTTTCGTTTGCCGACGACGGCTGCGGCATGCCGCCAGATGTGGAGCGGCGGGCCTTTGATCCTTTCTTTACGACGCGCCGGCACGATGGTGCGAGCGGTCTCGGTCTGCACATCGTCCACAGCATCGTCGTGGATCGATTGGGCGGACAGCTCCAGCTCGAAAGCAAGCCGGGCGCGGGCACCGTCCTTCGGCTTGTTCTGCCCAGGATTGCTCCGGGGCGACGCGACGACGCCTGAGCTATTGCTCATCAATTGGGTATATGATCGAATGCCCGGATGGACCGGAGCCGACCGAAACCCGATCTGATCATCTTTGATTGCGACGGCGTGCTCGTCGACAGCGAGTTGTTGAGCTGCCGCTGCCTCTCCGAGGTTCTGGCGGAGTTCGGCCTTAAGCTCAGTGTGGAGCAGGCGCTCGAACTCTTCCTCGGGCGCAGCACCAAGGCCATCGAGCAGCACTATCGCGACCTCGGACACACCTTGCCTGACGATTTTTTTCCGGGCCTGAAGGCGCGCGTGCTTGAGACCTTTGCGGGGGCGCTCCAGCCGATCCCCGGCATCGGCGCGGTTCTGTCCGAATTGGAGACGCCGCGCTGTGTGGCGTCGTCGAGCGACCTCGACCGCGTCTCGTTGTCGCTTGATGTCACCGGCCTCGCGCCGCATTTCGGCGACCGGCTCTACACCGCGCAGATGGTCAGGCACGGCAAGCCGGCGCCGGATCTGTTTCTTCACGCTGCCGGGAAGATGCAAGCCGATCCCGCGCGCACGTTGGTGATCGAGGACAGCGTCAGCGGCGTGCAGGCTGCCAAGGCGGCAGGCATGATGGTCTGGGGATTTGTCGGCGGTGGCCATTATCGCGCCCGCGACGGCCGCGCTATATTGTCCGCCGCCGGACCCGATCGGGTCTTCGCGCGCATGAGCGAATTCTGGGAGGCGTGAGGCCGCATGGCCGTCGAGAACGAAAAATCCAGGCTCGACGACGCCGCGCGTGCCGGCTGGCTCTATTTCATTGCCGGCCACACCCAGGACGAGATCGCAAAGATGCTCCAGGTGTCGCGCGCCTCGGCGCAGCGGCTGGTCTCGCTGTGCCTCGCCGAGCGGCTGATCACGTTCCGGCTCGAACATCCGATCGCTGCCTGCATGGAATTGGCCGCGCAGCTGAAGCAGCGGTTTGACCTCGGCCATTGCGACGTAGTGCCGGCCGATCCTGCGGCGCCGCAGGCCACCGCCGGCATCGCCGAGCGCTGCGCCAATCTGCTCGACGCGACGCTGCGTTCGGAGACACCTGTCATCGTCGCGCTCGGCACGGGCCGGGCGGTGCGCGCCGCCGTCGAGCGCGTCACGCCGATCGGCCGGCCCAACCACCAGATCGTCTCGCTGGTCGGCAACATCTCCGCCGACGGCTCAGCGAGCTTCTACGACACCGTCGGCCGGCTCGCCGACCGCACCGGCGCGCGGCACTACCCGATGCCGCTGCCGTTCTTGATGTCGTCGGAGGACGAACGCAACAAGATGGTCCGCATCGAGCCGATCGCGAAGGTCAAGGCGGTCGCCGCCAAGGCGGATTTACGCCTCGTCGGAATTGGTCAGATGGACCAGAAGGCGCAGGTCCATGTCGACGGCTTCGTCACGCGAGATGAATTGTTCGAGATGATGCGGCAGGGCGCCATCGGCGAGATCACGGGCTGGGCCTATGATTCCAAGGGGCGCCTGCTCAAAGCCGGCACCAACAAGCGCCTCACCAGCATTCCGCCGGAGGTCCCGGCGAAGACCACGACCATCGGCGCCGCAGTTGGCGCGGCCAAGGTGCCGGCGATCGCGGCTGCGCTGAACGGGGGTCTGATCAACGGCCTGATCACCGACGAGGCCACCGCAAGGGCGATCCTCGAGCGATAGGGCGGGCTGTCTCGCCGCTTCAGCCGTTGTCATCATCCGCGAAAGCGGATGATCCAGTACGCCGTGGCCCAGCTTGGGGCAAACCAACTGACTGCACGGATTACTTGATGCCCTGCGTTCGCGGGGCATGACGGAAAGGTTGCCGCACCGCAGCACTCATAAGTTGCGGGAACGGTTGCGCGCCTGCTTGACAAGCGCCGTACCCCGTCCGAACATACGCCCAACGCGTGGGCATATGCTCAAAAGCGCGGGCTAGGGAGGTCACCGTGAAACAATTTTTGGGCGCCGTCTGCGGCGCGTCCGTACTGCTTGCCGTCCCCGCGATGGCCGAAACGACCCTGACGATCGCCACCGTCAACAATGGCGACATGATCCGCATGCAGGGCCTGACCAGCGAATTCACCAAGGCGAACCCCGACATTTCGGTGAAGTGGGTGACGCTCGAGGAAAACGTGCTGCGCCAGCGCGTCACCACCGACATCGCCACCAAAGGCGGCCAGTTCGACGTGCTGACCATCGGCACTTACGAGGTGCCGATCTGGGCCAAGAAGGGCTGGCTGGTGCCGCTCGCCAATCTCGGCGCCGATTACGACGTCGCCGACCTCCTGCCGAAGATCAAGGACGCAGTCTCCGTCGACGGCAAGCTCTATGCCGCGCCGTTCTACGGCGAGAGCTCGATGATCATGTATCGCACCGACCTGTTCGACAAAGCCGGCCTGAAGATGTCGGAAAAGCCGACCTGGGATTTCGTGGTCGACGCCGCCAAAAAGCTCACGGACAAGAATGGTGGCGTCTACGGCATCTGCCTGCGCGGCAAGGCCGGCTGGGGCGAGAACATGGCGTTCCTCACGGCGATGGCCAATTCCTACGGCGCGCGCTGGTTCGACGAGAAGTGGGAGCCGCAATTCAACACGCCGGAATGGAAGACGACGCTCACGACCTACGTCAATCTGATGAAGGACGCCGGACCTCCCGGTGCGAGCTCGAACGGCTTCAACGAGAATCTGGCGCTGTTCAATGCCGGCAAGTGCGGCATGTGGATCGACGCGACTGTGGCGGCATCGTTCGTCACCAACCCGAAGGAATCAAGGTCGCCGACAAGGTCGGCTTTGCTCTCGCGCCCAATACCGGGCTCGGCAAGAACGCGAACTGGCTGTGGGCCTGGAGCCTCGCAATCCCCGCCGGCTCGAAGAAGGCGGAAGCGGCCGAGAAGTTCATCGCTTGGGCGACGAGCAAGGATTACACCAAGCTGGTCGCCTCGAGGAGGGGTTGGGCCAACGTGCCGCCCGGCACGCGCACCTCGCTCTACAAGAACGAAGAGTATCTGAAGGTCGCGCCGTTCGCCAAGCTGACGTTGGCCTCGATCGATGCGGCTGATCCGAACAAGCCGACCGTGAAGCCCGTGCCTTATGTCGGCGTGCAATATGCCGCGATCCCCGAATTCCAGGGCATCGGCACGCAGGTGGGGCAGCAATTCTCCGCGGCACTTGCAGGCTCGATGACGGTCGATGCGGCGCTGACCGCAGCGCAATCCGCCACCGAGCGTGAGATGAAGCGCGCCGGCTATATCAAATAGACCCGAGCTCTCCCTGAGCTCACACTTGCGGCCATCCCTCCTTTCGCTGACGGATGGCCGCCTTCTTCCCCAAGCGGAGACGCCAAAGATGGCAACCCGGCAAACGCAACTCCTTGCGCGGTCGCTCCTGACCCCAGCCGTCGGGCTCCTGTTCATCTGGATGATCGTCCCGCTCGCGCTGACGCTCTATTTCTCGACGCTGCATTACAGCCTGCTTGATCCCGGTTCGGAATCATTCGTTGGTCTTGAGAACTTCCGCTACTTTCTCACTGATCCCGCTTTCCTCGCCTCGCTGCAGAACACGCTGGTGCTGGTCGGTTCGGTGCTGGCGCTGACGATCCTGCTCGGGATTCCGTTGGCCCTGCTGATGGATCAGCCGGTGATCGGCCGCAATATCGTGCGGCTGATGGTGATTGCGCCATTCTTCGTGATGCCGACGGTGAGCGCGCTGGTCTGGAAAAACTTGCTGATGCATCCGGTATCTGGCCTGTTCGCCTGGCTCGCAAGATTGGTCGGGGCGACGCCGATCGACTGGTTCACCGACGCGCCGCTGCTTGCCGTGATCCTGATCGTGGCCTGGCAATGGCTGCCGTTCGCGACGCTGATCCTGCTCACCGCGCTGCAATCGCTCGACGAGGAGCAGAAGGAGGCGGCCGAGATGGATGGCGCGAGCGCCGTCTCGACCTTCATCTACATCACGCTGCCGCATCTGGCACGGCCGATCACGGTGGTGATCCTGATCGAGACCATTTTCCTGCTGACCGTGTTCGCTGAGATCTTCGTCACTACCGGTGGCGGACCGGGCCTGCAGACCACCAATATCGCCTTCCTGATCTACTCGCAGGCGCTGATCCAGTTCGACGTCGGCAGCGCTTCGGCGGGCGGCCTCGTGGCCGTCGTCATCGCCAATGTCGTCGCCTTCTTCCTCGTCCGCATCGTTGGACGCAACCTGGAAGCCTGAAATCATGGCGCGCAAGTCAACGACGCAGAGGGTGGTGGTTTCGACGATCGGGGCCTGGTTCTTCGGCTTCCTTATCTTCTTCCCGATCCTGTGGATGGTGCTGACGAGCTTCAAGACTGAGCTCGAGGCCTTTGCCATTCCGCCGTCCTTCCTGTTCTTCCACTGGACCACCGAAAACTATGCGACCGTGCAGGAGCGCAGCGACTATCTGCTCCATGCCATGAACTCGATCATCATCGCCGGCGGTTCGACGCTGATTGCGCTGCTGATCGCGATCCCTGCAGCATGGTCGATGGCGTTCTCGCCGACCAAGCGTACCAAGGACATCCTGCTCTGGATGCTCTCGACCAAGATGATGCCGCCGGTCGGCGTGCTGGTGCCGATCTACCTGATCTACAAGAGTTTTGGTCTGCTCGATTCCCGCATCGGTCTTGTCTTCATCCTCTGCCTCGGAAATTTGCCGATCGTGATCTGGATGCTCTTCACCTATTTCAAGGAGATTCCGCGCGACATCCTCGAAGCCGCGCGCATGGACGGTGCCACCATCGGTCGCGAGCTCGTCTATGTCCTGACGCCGATGGCGATCCCGGGGCTGGCTTCGACCATGCTGCTCAATCTGATTTTGGCGTGGAACGAGGCGTTCTGGACGCTCAATTTGTCGACATCGAACGCCGCGCCGCTCACCACGTTCATCGCGTCCTATTCCAGTCCGGAAGGACTGTTCTGGGCAAAACTGTCGGCGGCCTCGACGCTGGCGATCGCGCCCATTCTCGTCCTCGGTTGGTTCAGCCAGAAGCAGCTCGTGCGCGGGCTCACCTTCGGCGCGGTGAAGTAAAGGGGCTGCCGGATCATGGGTCAGATCACACTTCAAGGCGTGCAAAAATCCTTCGGCCCCGTGCACATCATCAAGGGCGCCGACCTCGAGATCGCCGATGGCTCCTTTGTGGTGTTCGTTGGTCCCTCCGGCTGTGGCAAGACCACGCTGCTGCGATTGATTGCCGGGCTGGAGGACGTCACCGGCGGCAGCATCCTGATCGACGGCAAGAACGTGGTCGACACGCCGCCCGCCAAGCGCGGTCTGTCGATGGTGTTCCAGTCGTATGCGCTCTATCCGCATATGAGCGTGCGCGGCAATATCGGCTTCGGCCTGAAGATGGCGGGCCTCTCCAAAGACGAAACCAACCGCAAGGTGGAAGCCGCTGCGGCGACGCTGAACCTGACGCCTTACCTCGACCGCAAGCCACGCGAGCTCTCTGGCGGCCAGCGCCAGCGCGTCGCGATCGGCCGCGCTATCGTGCGCGAGCCCAAGGCGTTCCTGTTCGACGAGCCGTTGTCGAACCTCGATGCGGCGTTGCGCGTGCAGATGCGCATCGAGGTGACGCGGCTGCAGAAGCAGCTCGGCACCACCGCGATTTACGTCACCCATGATCAGGTCGAGGCCATGACCATGGCCGACAAGATCGTCGTATTGAACGGCGGAAAGATCGAGCAATACGGCTCGCCGCTGGAGCTCTATGAGCGGCCTGCGAATCTCTTCGTCGCCGGCTTCATCGGCTCGCCGAAGATGAACTTCGTCAGCGGAGAGGACGCGGCGCAAAAGGGCGCGGCGACCATCGGCGTCCGGCCGGAGCACATCAAGATCGAGCGCGACGGTGCCGGTGGCTGGCCCGGCACGATCGCGGTCGCCGAACATCTCGGCAGCGACACGTTTCTCTATGTCGACGCCGGGCCGCTCGGCATGCTGACGGCACGCTACATCGGCGAACTGAGCCTGCATGCCGGCGACCATGTGTCGCTGGTGCCGGACCCCGCGCGCATTCACCGCTTCGACGCAAGCGGCAACGCGCTTCGGAACTAACAAGAAACGGGAATACGACCATGTATCTGGAAAAATTCAAGCTGAGCGGCAAGACCGCGTTCATCACCGGCGGCGGGCAGGGCATTGGGCTCGCCTGCGCGGAGGCGCTGGCCGAGGCGGGCGCCAAGGTCATCATCGGCGACCGCGACAGCAAGGTCGCCGGTGACGCCAAGGCCAGCCTGAAGGCGAAGGGTTTTGACGTCGAGACCGCGATCATGGACGTCACCGACACCAGGCGCGTGGCGGAGGTCGCCAATGATCTCGTCGGTCGGCACGGCAAGGTCGACATCCTCGTCAACAATGCCGGGATTGCGCGCAGCGAAACGCCGGCCGAGACCGTCACCGACGAGCACTGGCTCAATGTCATCGACGTCAATCTCAACGGCACCTTCTGGTGCTGCCGCGAGTTCGGCAAGCACATGCTCAAGGCCAAGAGTGGCGCCATCGTCAATGTCGGCTCGATGTCCGGTTTTATCGTCAACAAGCCGCAGGAGCAGTGCTTCTACAACGCCTCCAAGGCCGGCGTGCACCATCTGACCAAGTCGCTGGCCGCCGAATGGGGCGCGCGCGGCATCCGCGTCAATGCCGTGGCGCCAACCTATATCGACACGCCGCTCAATGCTTTCGTGAAGAGTACCCCCAAAATGTACGACGCTTGGATCGGTGGAACCCCGATGGGGCGTATGGGGCAGGTCGAGGAGATCGCCTCCGTGGTCCTGTTCCTGGCATCTGAGGCTGCGAGCCTCATGACCGGCAGCATCGTGCTGGTGGATGGCGGCTACACTTGCTGGTAGGCTTGCGTCAAAACTGACGAGAGCTTCCAGGAGAGACTATGCCGCGAGCGTATATCGGCGTCGACGTGGGGACCACGAGCACGCGGGCGGGGGTGTTTGACGAGGCCGGCACGTTGCTGGCGACCGCCAGGCATCCGATCCGAATCTGGCACGAGGCCGGCGACATTGTCGAGCAGTCGTCGCAGGACATCTGGGAGGCCTGCGTCAAATCGGTGCGGGCGGCGATGGCGGAAGCGGCGATCGCGCCCGACAGCGTCGGCGGCATCGGTTTCGACGCGACCTGTTCCCTGGTGGTGCTCGACCCGCAGGGCGAGCCGGTCACGGTGAGCGCGTCCGGCGACAAGCAACGCAACGTCATCGTCTGGATGGATCACCGTGCCATTGCCGAGGCGCGGCTGATCAACGAGACCGGGGATGCGGTGCTGCGCTATGTCGGCGGCTCGATCTCGCCCGAGATGGAGATGCCAAAACTGTTGTGGCTGAAGCGGCATCTGCGTGCGAGTTTTGACGCCGCCGGGCATTTCTTCGATCTGGCGGACTATCTGACGTGGCGCGCGACCGGTTCGCTGCAGCGCTCGACCTGCACCGTCACCTGCAAATGGAACTACCTCGCGCATGATGGCGGCGGCTGGAGCGCGCGCTTCTTTCAGCGCATTGGCCTGTCTGACTTCGTCAGCGAAAAATACGCCCGCATCGGCACCGAGATCGTCGCCCCCGGCACAAGGCTCGGCGCCGGTCTCACCCGCGCCGCCGCCGCCGATCTCGGCCTGTCCGCGGGTACGCCGGTCGGCGCCTCTTTGATTGACGCACATGCCGGCGGCATCGGCGCGATCGGCGGCCGTGACGGATCGGGCGGAACGACGGATGTCAGCGATCGCCTGGCCTACATCATGGGTACGTCGGCCTGCATCATGGCGACGACGAAGGAGCCGTGCTTCGTGCCCGGCGTCTGGGGTCCCTATTATTCCGGCATGGTGCCGGACTTCTGGCTCAATGAAGGCGGCCAGTCGGCCGCAGGCGCGGCGATCGACCATCTCCTCAAATCGCATCCCGGCCACGCGGAAGCGAGCGCGGCGGCGCGCGGCGAGGGCATCGACCTCATCGAATTCCTCGAGCGCCGCATCATCGCGCGCGCCGGCGATGCCAGCCGCGCCGCGCGGCTCGCCCGCGACGTTCATGTGCTTCCCGAATTCATCGGCAACCGCTCGCCTTACGCCGATCCGGATACGCGCGCGGTGATCGCGGGCCTCGATCTCGACACCGACGTCAGCTCGATGGAGCGGTTGTTCATTGCAGGTCTCTGCGGGCTGGCCTACGGGCTCGCCGAAGTGATCGAGGCCTTTGCCGCGCATGGCGTGCATGCCGGCATCATGATCATGGGCGGCGGCGCCAGCCGCAGTCCGCTGGTGCGCCAGATCATGGCCGATACCACCGGCCTTACGGTCGCGCTGCCGCAAACCAGCGAGCCGGTGCTGCTGGGGGCCGCAATGCTGGGTGCGGTCGCCGGCGGCGCCTATGCCTCGATCGGCGAGACCATGGCCAAAATGTCGGCGCTCGGACGCAAGAGCGAGCCGACCGCGCCCGACATGGCGGCGTTTCACACCAGGAAGCGCGAGGTTTACAAGCTGCTGCGCGAGGTCGATCGCGGCAGCCGCGCAGCGATGCGCGACATCGCCAAAGGTTGATGGACAGGTTAAGAGACATGCTGATTTCCTGCGGCGATGCGCTGATCGATTTCGTGCCGACGAAAAACGCCGACGGCCGCGAAGCGGTGATGCCGGCGGTCGGCGGCTCCTGTCTCAACGTCGCGATCGGCATCGCGCGGCTCGGCGCACCGACCGGTTTTGTTGGCGGCGTCTCGACCGATCTGTTCGGGCGCATGATCGCCGACCACGCCGCCGCCTCGAATGTCGAGCTTGGTCTCACTACCCGCAGCGATCACCAGACCACGCTTGCCTTCGTCCGCATCGTCGCCGGCGAGTCGCACTACGCTTTCTACGACGCCGACACCGCGACGCGGAACTGGACGTTTCGGCGCGGCGCCATCCCGTTCGATGCGGTCGAAGCCGTCCATGTCGGCTCGACCACGCTGGTCAACGACCGGGGCGCTGCCGAGACCAAGGCCCTGCTCGCAGATGCGCGGGCCGCATCAACGATCTCCTTCGATCCGAACTGCAGGCCCAATCTGGTCAACCACAAGCCGGCCTATCTTGCGCGCATGGTTGAGTTCGCCGCGAGCGCCGATCTTATTAAGATGTCGGACGTCGACTTCACCTATCTCTTCGGCGAGGAGCCTTATCAGCAGCGCGCGAGTGCGCTGCTGAAGCAGGGCACAAGTCTCGTTGTCATCACCCGTGGCAATCATGGCGCCATCGGCTGGCATGCGAAGGCAGGGCAGATCGAGGTCGAGGCGCCGAAGGTCGAGGTCGCCGACACCATCGGCGCCGGCGATAGCTTTCAGGCCGCTTTGTTGTTCGCCCTGCACAAGCAGGGGCGCCTCGCCCGGCCGCAATTGAAGGACATCGGCGGAAACGAGCTCCGCCGCGCGCTGTCCTTTGCCGCCAACTGCGCCGGCCTGACCTGCACCCGTCCGGGTGCCGATCCGCCCTGGAGCCACGAGGTCAGCTGGAGCTGGTAGGCAGGCGAGGGCCGCGATGTCCGGGCGGACTGCGGCCATGCGCCAGCCGAAATAGACAGGGCGAGTCCGCACTGGCAAGGTCCGAGCCTCCTGACGCGAGCTTGCCCTGATGAGCGACGATCTCTGTTTCCTCTCTGCCACCGAACTGCGCGAACGCATCATCAGCAAGCAGATCTCCCCGGTCGAGATCACCCGCGCCGTGCTAGCGCGCGCCGAGTCCCTCCAGGGCGAATTGAACTGCTTCATCACGCTCTGCGGCGACGAGGCGATGGATGCGGCGCGCGAAGCCGAGCGCAAAATGATGGCGCGCGAGCCGCTCGGCCTGCTGCATGGGCTTCCCGTCACCGTGAAGGATATCGTCAACACGCGCGGCGTGAAGACCACCTTCGGCGCCGTTCCCTACAAGGACAACGTCCCGGCCGAGGATGCGGTCGCGGTGGCAAAGCTGCGCGCGGAAGGCGCGATCCTGATCGGCAAGACCGCGACGCCCGAGTTTGGCAGCAAGTGCCTGACCGATTCACCGCTGTTTGGCCGCACCCGCAATGCGTGGAGTGCGGAGCGTTCGTCCGGCGGTTCCAGCGGGCGGCGCGGCCGTCGCGGTGGCGAGCGGCATCGCGCCGCTGGCGATTGCCACCGATGGCGGCGGCTCGACGCGGATTCCGGCCGCCTGCAACGGCGTCGTTGGCTTGAAGCAAAGCAGCGGTGTGATCGCGCACAGCCAGGCGCTCGACGCGTTCGGCAACCAGACCTATGTCACGCCGACCACGCGCACTGTCGCCGACACCGCATTGATGATGCAAGCGATGGCCGGCGAGGATGTTTGCGATCCCTGGTCGATCGGTGTGCCCGTGCCTGATTTCATCGGTACCGCCGTCCCGCGTGGCGATCTGCGCGGCCAGAAAATCCTGTTCTGCGTCTCGCCGCCCGGCCGTCCGGTGTCGGCAGACGTGGCCATAGCGTTCAAGGCGAGCCTCGATCGGCTCGCGAGCCTTGGCGCCGAGTTCGAGGAGTTCTCCGGCGAGGGATATGACGTCGAACCGATCTGGCGTGCCATCAATCACACCGTCTGGCGCTCGCGCTTCTCGAAGCTGGTGGCGGAGCATGGCGACGTCCTCAGCGAGACCTTCGTCAGGCAGATTGCGCTGGCGACGAATGTCAGCGGCGTCGACTATCAAGAAGCTATGTTCGTGCGCACGGCGTTGTTCCGTCGCGTGCAATCCCTGCTTGCGCGCGGACAGCTTCTGGCGATGCCCACCATCACCCGCACTGCGCTGCCGATCGACCAGGATTTGTTCGGTACCATCGAGATCGACGGGGCGCATTTTGACAGCGTCCGGCCGCACTGGTTCCCCTGGACCATGCCGTTCAACATGACCGGACACCCCGCGATTAGTCTGCCCTGCGGCTTCGGTCGCGACGGCCTGCCGATCGGGCTCCAGCTCGTCGGCCGCTTCCGGGCTGATGCGGAATTGTTGCGCGTCAGCGCGCTGTTCGAGGCTTCGCACGACCTCCTCGCCCGCCGGCCGGCTTGAGAGGTTGACGATGGGCTGCAAAAGGCTTGCTTCCGTCGTCCGGACATGTTGATCGTGCCGCGAATGAACCCTGAACCTGACCGCGCATGAGCGTATTTGTCCTCCGACGTGTCCTGACATTGCTGGCGACGCTGGTCGGCGCATCCGTGATCATTTTTCTGGTGCTGGACGCGCTGCCGGGCAATGCCGCGCAAATGCTGATGGGCGCGGATGCATCGGCCGACGCGGTCCGCGCGCTCACCGTCAAACTGGGGCTCGATCAGCCGCTCGCGGTCCGCTACCTGCAATGGATCAAGGGGCTCCTCGTCGGCGATCTCGGCAATTCCTACGTCTACGGCACGCCGGTCGCCAGCCTGATCGCTGAGCGGCTGGTGCTGACTGTTCCGCTCGCAATCATGTCGATGCTGATCACGGTGGTGCTGGCGCTTTCGGCCGGCATTTACACCGCCGCCAACCACAACAAGCTCGGCGATGTCGGCGTGATGTCGCTGACCCAGATCGGCATCGCGCTGCCGAACTTCTGGTTCGCGATCCTGCTCGTCCTGCTGTTCGCCGTGCGGCTGCAATGGCTCTCGGCAGGCGGCTTTGCCGGCTGGGAGGACGGCATCTGGCCCGGCATCAAATCGCTGCTGCTGCCGTCGATCTCGCTTGCGGTGGTGCAGGCCGCGATCCTCGCCCGCGTCACCCGCTCGGCTGTCCTCGAAGTGCTGCGCGAAGATTTCGTCCGCACCGCGCGGGCAAAGGGGCTCGGCAAGCGCGAGGTGCTGTGGAGCCATGTGCTGCGCAACGCCATGATCCCCGTGATGACGGTGATGGGGCTGCAATTCGCCAATCTCTTGGCCGGCACCATCGTCATCGAGAACGTATTCTATCTGCCGGGCCTCGGCCGTCTCATCTTCCAGTCGATCGCCAACCGCGACCTGATCGTGGTGCGCAATTGCGTGATGCTGCTCGCGGCCATGGTCGTCATCGTCAATTTCGTGGTCGACGTGCTCTATGCCTTCATCGATCCCCGCATCAAGGTTCACGATTTGTGAGTGCGCCCCTGACAACTTTGATTGACGCGCCGATCGCACCGCGTCCTTTGCCGGCCAAGACGTTCTGGGGCCGGGCGCTGCGGCATCGCAGCTTCGTGTTGGGTGGCGTGCTCAGCCTGCTGGTAGTCGTCTCGGCCGCGCTCTCGCTGGTGTGGACGCCGTGGTCGCCGTACGAGATCGATATCGCCTCGAAACTCCGGCCGCCCTCGGCCGCGCACTGGCTCGGCACCGATACCTTCGGTCGCGACATCGTCTCGCTGCTGCTTGCCGGCGCGCGTTCGACCATCCTGGTCGGCATCATCGCGGTCACCATCGGTCTTACCTTCGGCGTCTGCCTCGGCCTGATTGCGTCGGCCAAGCGCGGCTGGACCGAAGAGATCATCATGCGCTTCTCCGACTTCACCTTTGCCTTTCCGGCGGTGCTCTCCGCGATCATGCTCGCGGCGGTCGCGGGGCCTGGCATGCTGACCTCGATCATCGCGATAGGCATCTTCCAGATCCCGACGCTCATCCGGCTGACGCGCGGCTCGGCCAACGCGATCTGGGCGCGCGAATACGTGCTGGCGGCGCGGGCCTCGGGGAAGGGCGCCTTCCGCATCACCATCGAGCATGTGCTGCCGAACATCCTGTCGATCCTGATCGTGCAGGCCACCATTCAGTTTGCGCTGGCCATTCTCGCCGAAGCCGCGCTGTCCTATCTCGGCCTCGGCACGCAGCCGCCGCAGCCGTCCTGGGGCCGCATGCTGAACGATGCGCAGACCATGCTGTTTCAGTCGCCGATGCTCGCGGTTTATCCCGGCGCGGCGATCGCGATTGCGGTGCTTGGCCTCAACCTGCTCGGCGACGGCTTGCGCGATCTGTTCGATCCCAGACTGGCGCGGGAGCGGTGACGATGGCTGATCCCGCAACCACGCCGCTGATCGCCGTCGACAATCTCGGCGTTCGCCTCAATACCAGCCGCGGCCCGGCGCAGGCCGTGCGCGGCGTCAGCTTTGCGCTGAAGCGTGGCGAGACGCTCGGGCTCGTCGGCGAATCCGGCTGCGGCAAGTCGGTCACGGCGCTGGCGCTGATCGGATTGCTGCCGGACAGCGCACTCATCACCGGCAGTATCAAGCTGGATGGACGCGAGCTCGCGGGGCTCCCGGATGCGGATTACTGCGGCTTGCGCGGCAACCGCATCAGCATGATCTTCCAGGAGCCGATGACGGCACTCAACCCGATGCACACGATCGGCCATCAGGTCGCCGAACCGTTGCGGCGTCACAGGAAATATTCGGCGGCGCAGGCGCGGCGAGAGGCGATCGCCTTGCTCGACCGGGTCGGGCTGCCCGATCCGGCCAAGCGGATCGACGCCTATCCGCACCAGTTCTCCGGCGGGCAGCGTCAGCGCGTCACGATAGCGATGGCGCTTGCCTGCGAGCCGGCTCTCTTGATTGCGGACGAGCCCACCACCGCGCTCGACGTCACCATCCAGGGCCAGATCCTCGATCTCCTCGCCGACCTCGTCGAGGAGCGCGGCATGTCGATGATCCTGATCTCGCACGATCTCGGCGTGATCGCCGAGAACGTGCAGCGCATGATGGTGATGTATGGCGGCACCGTCGTCGAGAGCGGGCCCACCGACGAGGTGTTCCGCCGCATGGGCCATCCCTACACGCAGGGCCTGTTCCGAGCACGCCCGAAGCTCGGCGCGCGCAAGGGGACGCGGCTGACGACGATCTCGGGCACGGTGCCGGAGCTGGCCGATCTGCCGGTCGGCTGCGCCTTCGCCGAGCGCTGTGCGCTGCTCCAGGACAAATGCCGCGCGGCGCTGCCGCCGATGGTGGAGGTCGGTCCCGGTCACGTCGTGCGCTGCGTGCGCACCGACATTTCGATGGCCGCGAAGGTCGGGGCGCTGTCCGCATGACCGCAGCACCGCTTCTCGACGTCAAAGATCTCGAGCGGCGCTACACACTGCCGCGCGAAAGCTTGTTCCGTGCACCCGGAGAGGTGCGCGCGCTCAACGGCGTCAGCGTGCAGGTCCAGGCCGGCAAGAGCCTCGGCATCGTCGGCGAGTCCGGCTCGGGCAAGTCGACCTTTGCGCGGGTGGTGATGGCGCTGGAGCGGCCGAGTGCGGGGCAGGTCACGCTGCTCGGACGCGATCTCAACCGCATCTCCCCGGATGAATTGCGCCGCGCGCGGCGCGATTTCCAGATGGTGTTCCAGGATCCCTATGGTTCGCTCGATCCGCGCCAGACCATTGCGCGCATCGTCGCCGAGCCGCTCACCGTGCTTGATGACGCCGATCGCACGACGTTCCGCGCCCGCGTCGCCGCGGTGCTGAAGCAGGTCGGCTTGCGCGAGGCGGACATGGACAAATATCCGCACGAGTTCTCCGGCGGCCAGCGCCAGCGCATCGCGATCGCGCGCGCGCTGATCACCCAACCGAAGCTCATCGTCGCGGACGAGCCCGTCTCGGCGCTCGATGTCTCGGTGCAGGCGCAGGTGCTGAACCTGATGCAGGACCTCCAGGAGCAGTTCGGCCTCAGCTATATCCTGATCAGCCACGACCTCGCGGTGGTCGATTATCTCTGCGACGAGGTGGCGGTGATCTATCTCGGCCGGGTCGTCGAGCAGGGGCGGCCAGAGGATCTGTTCGAGCGTTGCGGCCATCCTTATACGCGGGCGCTGCTGGACGCGGTACCGCGCGCACGCCCCGGCGGCGGCCGGCGCCGGCGCGGGGCCCAGGCGATCGCCTCGCAATCGGCGGCCGCTGCCGGATGTCCCTACGTGGCGCGCTGTCCGCTCGCCGACCAGCATTGCCGCGAGGTTCCGCCCTTGCTACGCAGGGTGGGCGAGGGACATCTCGCCGCCTGCCACAAGGCGGAGGCCGTGATGGCATTGCCGCAGGTGGCCACGGAAGGTTAATGTCGGCTACGGGATTGGCGTAGCCTCAAAACGACAGAAGAAGGCCGGGGAGTTGGGCATGTTGAAGAAGCTATCGATCGTTGCTTTTGCCGCAGCATTGGCCGCGGCGCCGCTGCCGGTGCTGGCGCAGGGCAAGAAGGACAGCGTCGTCATGGGCATGACGCTGGAGCCGCCGGGGCTCGATCCCACCAACGCCGCTGCGGCTGCGATCGCCGAGGTCACGCTCTATAACATCTACGAGACCCTGACCAAGATCAACGAGGACGGCTCGGTCTCGCCGCTGCTCGCCGAAAGCTGGACCGCGTCGCCCGATCTGAAGACCTATACGTTCAAGCTGCGCAAGGGCGTCAAATTCCAGAACGGCGAGGCCTTCGATTCCGCCGCCGTGAAATTCTCGTTCGAGCGCAACGCGGCCGCGAACAGCACCAACAAGGACAAGAGCCTGTTCCAGGCCTTCGAGAAAGTCGACGCGCCGGACGCCGACACGATCGTGCTCACGCTGAAATATCCCGAGCCGAACCTGCCGTTCCTGCTCGGGCAGGCGAGCGGCTCGATCGTCGAGCCGAAGAGTGCCGCGACCAACGTGACGCAGCCGGTCGGCACCGGGCCCTACCAGCTCGGCGCCTGGGTCAAGGGCTCCTCGCTCACGCTCAACAAATGGGCCGACTATCGCAACGCCTCCGCGATCAAGCTGTCCAAGGTGACGATCCGCTTCATCGGCGATCCCGCCGCGCAGATTGCGGCCCTGCTGTCCGGTGACGTCGACGCGTTCCCGCGCGTCACCACCCGCGGCGTCACGCAGTTCAAGAGCGATCCGCGCTTCACCGTGCTGGTCGGCGGCTCCAAGGCCAAGACCATCGTCGCCATCAACGAGAAGAAGAAGCCGCTCGACGACGTGCGGGTGCGCCGCGCGATCCTCGCCGCAATCGACCGCAAGTCGATGATCGACGGCGCGGTCGAAGGTTTCGGCACGCCGATCGGCAGCTTCTACACGCCGGGTTCGCTCGGCTATGTCGATACCACCGGCATCAATCCCTACGACCCCGAGAAGGCGAAGAAGCTGCTGGCCGAGGCCGGCGTCACCACGCCGCTCGAGCTCAGCCTGAAGCTGCCGCCGCCGGCTTACGCGCGGCAGGGCGGCGAGATCCTCGCAGCCCAGCTCGCCAAGGTCGGCATCAGCGCCAAGATCGAGAACGTCGAATGGGCGCAGTGGCTGTCGCAGGCCTTCGCCCCCAACGGGCCGCACAATTACGACCTCACCATCGTCTCCCATGTCGAGCCGTTCGATCTCGTCAAGCTGACCGAGCCCGACTTCTACCTCGGCTACAACAGCGAGGCTTTCAACGCGCTCTACAAGCAGATCGTCTCGACGCCTGACGAGGCCAGCCGCGCCAAACTGCTCGGCGATGCCCAGCGCATGCTGGCGACCGACGCGGTGGCCGGATTCCTGTTCCAGCCGCAATGGCCCACGGTCATCAACAAGAAGCTGAAGGGCGTCTGGAAGGAAGTCCCGCAGTTCGAGAACGATTTCTCGGCCTGGTCCTGGGAGTAGACCCGGTCCAAGCCAAATCAGACATCGCGATTTCGACCTCTCCCCTCGGGGAGGGGTCATTTTTTTAACTGCTCAAGCGAAACCCGCAAAACAACCCCATGCACAGTAGCCAGGGTTTGTGATTTAATGGCTTGCGCGGCCCGCTCGCTGACTTGCCCCGAATCCGCGATGCCATTTGACCCGTCGGGCAAAACACTGGCATGATGGCATCCTCGGAGAAGGCGGTCGCTCGCGTTGATTTGGCCGCGCCGCTTCTCTTGATCCCCGACGTTGAACGATTGGAACCCTCATGCGTTAATCCGGCGCAGGATGGCCGCATGCCGTGCGAGCCGGCGCGAGGGCAAACGGAGTTCGGTCATTGCTGAAACTGCACAGATGGCCGTCCGACGATTGGCACGATATCGGCACGGAAATGCCCTCGGAGATCATCCGGGCCGATCTCCTGAACGCGACCGCAGACGAAAAGCAATTCGTCGAGCGAATGCTCAAGATACGGATTCCGTCCGAGGAATCGCTCAGCGAGATCGAGGCGTCCAGCCGGCTGATCCTCGAGCACGGCACGCTCTATCTCAGCTCGCCGGCGGTCCGGGTCAACGAGGACGGCGAGGCAGAGATCACGCCGGTGGGATTCGTGATCGGCCCGCATGTGCTGGTGACGGTGCGCTTTGCGGAGCTGCCGATCTTCGATCAGATCAGCAAGCGCGTCGGCTCCGACGACAGCCTCGAGAACGGCATGTGCGTGTTCACCAGCCTGCTCGAGGCCATGATCGACCGCGGCGCCGATGCTCTGGAGCACCTTGGCGCGAAGCTCGACCAGCTCTCGCGCGGCGTCTTCAAGGGCGGCCTCGTTCGCACCAGACGGCCGGTTCGCTCCAGCCGCAGGATGCGCGAGGCGCTGGAGAACGTCGGCGAGCTCGCCGATCGTCTCGCCAAGTCGCGCGATGTCCTGCTCGGCGTCGGGCGTATCGCGTCCTATGCCGACAATGTCGGCAGCGAGTGGATCACGTCGGCGTCGAAGAAGCGCCTCGAGGCGGTCTCGAAGGATGTCGCTTCGCTCAGCGACTACGAGACGCGACTGTCCGACAAGATCCAGCTTCTGCTCGATGCGGTGCTCGGCTTCATCAACATCCAGCAGAACGAGATCTTCAAGGTCCTGACGATCGTCTCCGTGGTCGGCGTGCCGCCCACGATCCTGGTCGGTGTCTGGGGAATGAATTTCAAGAACATGCCGGAGCTGAGCTGGACGTTCGGCTATCCGCTGTCGCTGCTCGCGATCATCGCCAGCGGGGTGTTGCCGTTGATCTGGTTCAAGCGACGCGGCTGGTTCGAGTGAGACAGCGGCGCGCCGTCTGAAAACCGTGCGCCGCTGGTCGGTTCATGCCGCCTTCGCGTCGACGCTGCCGATCCAGTTGCGGGCGAGCGTGACGTCGGCTTGCGACAATTGATGGCCGGCCGGCAAGACCTTGTGGTCGACACGCGCGCCTGCTTCCGACAACAGCGCCGCAAGCTTTGCCCAATTGTTCGCCGGCACGATCGGGTCAGCCTGCCCGGACAACAGCAGAACGGGTTTGCCTGCAAGATTGGCCTTGGGCGGATCCGACAGCGGCACCATGGCGCGCAGCAGGATCGCGCCTGCCAGCACGTCCGGCTGCAGCAGCAACAGGGCGGCTGCGATATTGGCGCCGTTGGAGAAGCCGACCGCAACCGGTGCGGCGAGGCCGTATTGCTTCCGCGCTTCGACGACGAACGCGCCGAGCTCGAGCGCGCGGCGGCGCACATCGTCCTCGTCGAACACGCCTTCGGCAAGGCGGCGGAAGAAGCGCGGCATGCCCTGCTCGAGCACGCGGCCGCGCGGTGAGCAGGGTGGAGGCGGGCGAGATCATCTTGCCGAGCCCGAGCAGATCGTTCTCGTCGCCGCCGGTGCCGTGCAGCAGCAGCAGCGGAGGAGAGCCCGCGTCGCGCGCGGGCTCGTAGCGATGGATGAAGTCGGTCATGACGCGGTCTCGTCCAGATTCGGCAGCACACCCTCGATCTGCTTGCGCTGCGCCTCGAGGAAGCCCGGCAGCTTCAGATCGCGTCCGAGCGTCGCGACGGGTTCGTCGACGGCGAAGCCGGGGATATCGGTCGCGATCTCGAACAGCACGCCGCCGGGCTCGCGGAAGTAGATCGAGCGGAAGTAGTTGCGGTCTTTCTGCTCGGTCGGATGCAGGCCGTGATGGCTGACGAGCTTTTGCGCCATCTTGCCCTGCTCGGCATCGTCAGCCGCGCGGAACGCAATGTGGTGCACCGAGCCGCCGCCCTGATGTCCCCGCAGAAAGCCCTCGGCTTCGTAGATGTCGACCATGCTGCCTTCAGCATCGCCCGGCGCCTTGAAGCGGATCACCGATCCTTCGCGCTCCGTCTCCTTGAAGCCGAACACGTCGGTGAGGACGGCGGCCGTCTTCGCCGCGCTGTCGAGCAGCAGCGTCACGCCGTGGAAGCCGCGGATCGCGTGCTCCGCCGGCACGTCGCCATTGCTCCAGCCCGATCTGTTCTCGGCCCCGGGAATGCCGACCAGCGCGAGCGCCATGCCGTCGGGATCGGTGAACGGCAGCACGGATTCGCCGAAGCGCTTCTCCAGCGCCTCATAGGCGATGCCCTTCTCGATGAAGCGCTGCGTCCAGTAGCCGAGCGAGTGCTGCGGCACGCGGAAGGCGGTCTGATGGGTCTCGCCGACGCCGCGACGCCCAGCCGACACGCCGGCCCACGGGAAGAAGGTCAGGATGGTGCCGGGACGGCCGGTCTCGTCGCCATAATAGAAATGATAGGTGCCGGGATCGTCGAAATTGACCGTCTTCTTGACGAAGCGCAGGCCGAGATTCCTCGTGTAGAAGCCGAAATTGCGAATGGGGTCGCCGGCAATCGCGGTGACATGGTGCAGTCCAGACATTGTCGTCCTCCAGTATTCGGGGAGTGGTCTTGCTCTGGAGCGGAATATCGTTGCGCTTTGGATTGGAGACAATCCATGCAAATATGACGTCTATGTCTACGATTTGGAAACAATTGCCGGGGCCGGCCCTTGGATAAGGTCGCCAGCCTGCGGGCCTTCGTCAAAGTGGTCGAAAGCGGCAGCTTTGCCGAGGCGGGCCGGCAATTGCGGCTGTCGCGCTCGGCGATCAGCAAATACATCGCCGACCTCGAGGAGAGCCTCGGCGTCCAGCTTTTGAACAGGACCACCCGCCACGCCAGCCCGACCGAGAACGGCCAGCGCTATTTCGAACGCGCCGTCGTCATCCTCTCGGAGATCGAGGCTGCCGACCAGGCGGTGGCGCAGGCCCAGTCGGCGCCGCGCGGCCTGTTGCGCCTCAACGCGCCGATGTCGTTCGGCACCATGCGATTAGGTCCCGTGCTGGCGGATTTCATGGCGCGCTATCCGGAGCTTCAGCTCCAGGTCGTGCTCAGCGACGATCTGCTCGATCCCGTTCAGGACGGTTTTGACGTGACGCTGCGCATCGCGGAATTGGAATCTTCGAGTTTGATCGCGCGAAAAATCATGCCGGTGGCGCGCATGATCTGCGCATCGCCGGACTACCTTGCGCGTCACGGCACGCCAAAGCATCCGCAGGATCTGCGCGAGCACGCCTCGCTCACCTACGGCTTCCTGCTCACCGGCAACCAGTGGAAGCTCACCGGCCGCGACGGCGACCACTGGATCCAGCCGGCCTGGTCGCTCTGCGTCAACAACGCGGAGGTGCTGCGGGATGCGGCGATCAAGGGCAGGGGGCTCGCGCTGCTGCCGGAGTTCATTGCCGCCGATGCCTTGCAGAAGGGCGAACTTCGGACGGTGCTGAACGACTACTCTGCGCCGCCGCTTGCGCTCTACGCGGTCTATCCGCCGACGCGGCACCTGTCGGTGAAGGTGCGGCTGTTTATCGATTTTCTGGTTGAGCTTTTTGGGCGCGAGCAAGATGCGGGCGCGCGCCGAAACTGGGGGCGCGTGCGCTCGTGAAATCTGCGATGTCGGCCGGTCGCCTGGCAGCGGTGGAGGAGCGGGCGACAACATCGTTGATGTTTCTTGTGTGTTGCTAACGAACGTCTGGACTGTCCGCTGGCCGCGTCCGGGCGGCCCCTCAAGAATTGGCGCGTTAACTCCCAACGACATCGCTGCGGAAGCGCTCCGGGTGTTGGAGCGAGACACGCCGGGAATCATGGCTCGGTCGGCTCATTCTTTTGTCTCAATTCACTCGTAATTTCGTTGCGTGACCCGAAGGGAGCTCTCGCATGCTTCGCGCTTTTGGTTTTTCCGTCCTGCTCATCCTCGGGCTCGCGATGTCCGGCACGGACGCTATGGCACAAAGTTCAGCAGGGCGCGGCGCCGTGGGTGGCGCTATCGTTGGCGGTGCAGTCGGAGGCCGACGGGGCGCGGCAATAGGGGCGGCCACGGGAGCTGTTGTGGGTGCCCATCGCGCCAGGCGTGGCCATTATTACTGGCGTCATAGTCGTTGTTGGGTGCGCACCGGCGGTAGATCGCATCCGGTAGCGTCTCGCTACTGCAGGTGACCAACACTCAGATGCTTCTAATTCGCAGCGGCGTCGGCGCGAGAATAGCTCGGCCGGCCGGTTCACGCTGGCCGGCCCCTGCGCTGAATTGGGCCATCCTCATGAGGCAACGGCAGCTACACCGGTCGCCCCTATCGAGTCACGTGCCAGCCATTATCGAGCGTCTGGCGAAAGAGAGCACATTCATCATGTCGGACAATTCTAAAGAAGACCTCGATCGCCGCGACTTCTTGATTGCATCAATCGCCACTGCGGGCGCGTCGGCCGGCCTCGCCATCAACATTGACGCTGCCAGCGCACAAGGCACGTCGGCATCTTCGGCCGGCGCGGCGCCAGCTGCGCGGGAGGGAACGATCTATGCTGGCGATGTGATCGAGGGGAAGAAGGTCATCCGCGCCCTTGACGTGAACGACCTTGAGCCCGGGCGGAAGCATCTGCTCTACTTTGAGGGCGTTCAGATGCCCACTGGACAACACTGGTACGTGTCTGTGACGGTCGCCAAGGGAGCAAAGCCCGGCAAGCGCGGTGTCCTCGTCAGTGGGGTGCATGGCGACGAGATGAGTTCTGTGCATACGGTTCACACTATAATGAACCAACTCAATCCGGCCGAGATGTCGGGCTCTGTGACGGCTGTGACGGACGTGTCCCGCCCTGCCATGGAAGGCATGCAGCGCAGATGGCCCAACTCGGGGAGGGGCATCGATTTGGTCGACATGAATCGGGAATGGCCCGGCAATGAGAACGGTGGGACCGCGGCCAGCCGACACGCCTGGCTCCTGTTCAACCGGCTCTTTCGGCCGAACGCCGACTTCGCAATCGACTTCCATACTGGGACAACTGGATTCGATGTCACCGCATTCAATCTTGGCAGCATGGATGTGCCTGAGATCAAGGCGATGCTGGATCTGTACCCGGTAGGCCAGATCTTCAACAATCATGTATATCCCGGTGTTCTGCACAATGCGTTTCTCGACGTTGGCATCCCGGCCTTTACGCCCGAGATTGGCGCTGCTCGCGTCCTGAACCTCGAGATGATCCCACTGTTCGTGGAAGGCACGATGAATGTCCTCAAGCATCACGGCATCGTTGCCGGTCCGATGGGCCGCATAGGCAGTGACGTACCTGTTTTTGTCGGTGACAGTGCGTTCCCGATCATGGCCGTCCAAGGCGGACTCGTCGAGCATCTGGTCAAGCTCAACGACAAAGTCGAGGCCGGGCAGAAGGTGGCCATCCAGCGCAACAGCTTCGGCGAAGTAGTTGCGGAATACACCAGCAGTGTGGCTGGAGAAGTGACGGGTCAGCGCAGCGAAGCAATGTCCGAGCCTGGGAATCCCCTGGCATTTATCCTTTTCAATAAGACGCCGCCGGGTGAGGAGTCTTATCCGGAGTAGTCACTCGTACGCGCGGTTTTGGAGGAACGCTCCTCCTGGTTTTCAGGACCAAAACTTGCAAGACGTCTGCTCGGGGCCAAAACCGGAAGCACTCCCGATGAGCACAACGAGTCCGTTTTTTTGCCCAGATCGTGATCGAAATGCACGACAATCGGCTTACTGACGAACTCCTGCCTCGCGCTTATGAATCCGTCGAAAATAAACCCGAGGCACCGTAATCCCGGGGCGCCCATCCCATCAAAGAATGATGAGCGTCCCGTGCCAATCTCCTACTTGGGCGGCGGCTTGTCGTAGAGCGGTTTGCCCTTGTCGACGATGTGCACTGTTAGCAGTTTCACTGCTTTATCGCCGACGACCTTGAAGGCGCCGTGGGGAACATCCCGGACATTCACAGCAGCGATGCCGGTCGGGAAGGGTACTTGCTTGCCGTCTGGCAGTTCAATGGTGCCGCCTTCCAGAACGTAAAACGACTCTTCCATGGTGGATATGGAGCGTCGAGGTCTCGCCAGGCTTGATCTCGGAGATGCTGGTGATGACCTCCATGTTTGTGCCGGTTAAATCTGCGCGCTTTAATTCTTTCCGATACGGCGAGTCTTGGGCGTTTGCTGCGAATGTGAAAAGTGACGCAAATAGAATTCCGAGTAAGAACCTCATTCGTATTCTCCCACTTGAACGAAATCTGCAAACGGGCAGACGGGAAATTAAGCTAGAAAGATCTGTACATCTCAAGGTATATCGTTTTTGCAACGCACCAAAGAGCGAGCACGCCTCGCTCACCTACGGCTTCCTGCTCACCGGCAATCAGTGGAAGCTCACCGGCCGCGACGGCGATCACTGGATCCAGCCGGCCTGGCCGCTCTGCGTCAACAACGCCGAAGTGCTGCGCGATGCGGCGATCAAGGGCAGGGGGCTCTCGCTGCTGCCGGAGTTCATTGCCGCCGATGCCCTGAAGAAAGGTCAACTGCGGACGGTGCTGGACGACTACTCTGCGCCGCCGCTTGCGCTCTACGCGGTCTATCCGCCGACGCGGCACCTGTCGGTGAAGGTGCGGCTGTTTATCGATTTCCTGGTTGAGCGTTTTGGGCGCGAGGAAGATGCGGGCGCGCGCTCATGAGATCCGCGATGTCCGCTTGTCTCCCATGAGGTCCGAGAAGGCGCCAAAGCCGAGACATGAATCAAGCGCTCGCGTCGAATGCTTTAGTCGACGCGAGAGGCTTTTGGTTCATCTTCTCTGGAGCGACCAAACGCCGCTCTAAAACTGCCGATTGTGCATATTTCCCATACAACTAACGTGTAGTTTGCAGTCGGAGTTTTGAGATGATAGCGGCTCCGCATTTTCGACGAAGGGGATGCCCTCATGTTGACGAAACGCGATTTTCTTTGTTCCGCCGCGACAGCAACAATCATGATCGCATCAACCTGCGATCCATTGGCCGCGCAGACAAACCCGTCGTGGCCCAATCTGTTCGAAGCCAAGGCGATCGCCGAGGAGGCATTCATCTACGGCCTGCCCATCGTGATGAACTATGCGGTTATGTACGAGTATTCCGTCGACAAGGACTCAGGGCAGTACAAGGCGCCATTCAATCAGATCAAAAATGAACCGCGAGTCTTCACCTACAAGGATACGGCCGTCATCACCCCCAACAGTGATACTCCCTATTCGCTGTTATGGCTCGATTTGCGTGCAGAGCCAATTGTGCTGTCCGTACCTGCCGTCGAAAAAGGCCGCTATTATTCGGTAATGCTGTGCGACGGAAACACATTCAACTACGGCTATATCGGCAGCCGTGCAACCGGCAACGAACCCGGTGACTACCTGGTAGTCGGCCCCAATTGGAACGGGTCGACGCCGCCCGGTATCAAAAAGGTGTTTCAGTCAACGACTCAATTTTCCGTCGCGGCCTACCGCACGCAACTCTTTAATCCGGAAGACATGCCGAATGTCGAGAAGGTGCAGGCGGGCTATGGAGTGCAGCCTCTGTCGACGTACCTCAAACAGCCCGCGCCACCCGCCGCACCCGCAATCGATTTCCCAAAAGCCAATAGCGAGTTGGTCAAGAAGAATTTCTTCGAATACCTCGACTTCGCCCTGCAGTTTGCCCCAGCGGGTCCGGAAGAACGTCAGATCAGAGCGAAGCTCGCTCGCATTGGGATCGGCTCCGGCAAAACCTTCAGCTTCAAGGATCTGCCATTGGAGCACCGGCTCGAAGTTGGCCTGGGCATGAAGGACGGCGAAGCGAAGGTTGAGAAGTACCTTACGAGCGGACAGAACGAAGTAAATGGCTGGCAAATCGGCTCATGGTTTGGAAACCGGGAATTCTATAGCGGCGACTGGTTGAAGCGGGCTGCTGCCGCCAAGGGCGGTATCTATGGTAACGATGCTGAAGAGGCCGTCTACCCTATGACTAAGGCGCTCGCCAACGGCGAGACCCTTGACGGGTCCAAGTCAAACTACTCGATCACCTTTCCGGCGGAACAGCTCCCGCCGGTAAACGGCTTTTGGTCGGTGACAATGTATGACGGCAAGTCGCAATTGCTGATCGAAAACTCGATCAATCGGTATTTGATCAATTCGCCAATGCTGCCGAGCATGAAGAAAAATCCCGACGGCTCCTTGACGCTCTACATCCAGAATAAATCGCCGGGCGCTGATAAGGAGGCCAACTGGCTGCCTGCTCCCGATGGACCAATTTATATGGTCTTGCGGCTCTATTGGCCGAAGACCGAACCACCGTCTGTCTTGCCAGCTGGCGGAGGGACTTGGCAGCCGCCCGCCATAGCAGCAGCGAAATAGCAGCTATATCGAGGCGACTTCCGCTTCGGGTCACACCGGAAGCGCTCCCGATGCGCATAATCCGATGCTGCGCCAAGGGCAAACAATCCCGCGGCTGTTGCGCCCGCAAGGCGAATGAAGCCGCGGCGGGCGACCGCCGGCACAACGCGGGCAGGAGCGGGCCGCTCGGTCATGTTTTGTTTCGCAAGATTGTCCCTGAGCATGTGCATAACGCGAAAGCCTGACGGGGACAATTGATGAGAAAATGCCCCTATGAATGTCCATTCGCAGTCGCGTACAGCCCGATACCGAATTGCTGAGTGAATCGCCGTTTCGGTTGATCTCGGCTCCGTGGTGCTTTGTAAGGCCCTCTGGCATCGCAACGGAGTCCCCCGGCCGAATCCGTCGAAAATGAACCCAAGGCGGACGTGTTTGGCAATGCTGGAGTTGCCAATTCCGGGAGAACTCGCGTATGCACTCTGTGTAGGGTCTAGGTGAGCAATTCAAATGACGATGGAGCTGAGGGGCGCGAGAGGCGAGGGATTTGCGACGATGACCGCTGACGGTCGCGTGCTGGATTCCTGGTTCCTTGAGCTGCGCCTGGTCGTGGAGGCCGGCAAGGCGACAACGGTGCCGCTGACGAAGGACGAGATCAACAGCTCGTTGGGTGAGTCGGCAGATGGATATGCGCGACACGACGACATCCGCAATGTCGATATCGTTCCAATCCGTACGGAAATTGACTCCTTGCATCTGCGCCGACTGATGTGCACGACGCATATCTTCGCCTCCATCTCCTGAGCCACCGGCTCGTCCAGCCGAATTGCCTGAACCTCGAGGGAATTTTCGGTCTGCTGCCTAACGTTGCCTGGACGACTCTCGGGCCCTGTGAATGCCCGCGTGTACCGGAAGCGCGTATCCTGGCACGAAAGCGTGCCCTTGCGTTCGAGGTGACAGGCGTGGACAAGTTTCCGCGCATGACCGACTATGTGACGCCGGCGGACGTGAGAATTGCAGATGCGGATCGCGTCAGGCTTGGAGCCTACCTGGCTCCGGGCACGACCGTCATGCATGAAGGCTTTTGCAATTTTAACGCAGGTACGCTCGGTCCCTGCATGGTCGAAGGCCGGATAAGCGCCGGTGTGGTCGTGGGACGTGGCAGCGACGTTGGTGGCGGAGCGTCGATCATGGGGACTCTTCCGGAGGAGGGAAGGAGAGGATTACGGTTGGTGAGCGCTGCCTGATCGGAGCCAACGCCGGTATCGGCATTTCATTGGGTGATGATTGCATCGTCGAGGCGGGCTGCTATGTCACGGCAGGCGCGCGCATCCTTTTGGAAGATGGCCGGGTCCTGAAAGCCAAGGAGCTCTCAGGTGAGAGGGGCCTTCTCTTTCGTCGGAATTCCCAGAGCGGCGCTTTCGAGGCAACCAGACGCACGCCAAATTGGGACGGCCTCAACTCGCAGCTTCACGGCTAGGTCTGAGACGCAATTCGCTTAGCGCCGCAGCGTGAATTCGTCCGCACCTCGCCGGTGCTCCCATTTCGCACGCTCGAGCTCGGGCTGATCGCACTCCGCCTCGGGATAGCCGATGCAGAGATAGGCGATGAATTTCCAGGAGCCGGGCACGTCGAGCACGCCGCGGATGCGCTCCGGATTGAGGATCGAGACCCAGCCGAGCCCGATGCCTTCCGCGCGTGCGGCGAGCCACATCGCAGTGATTGCCGCGACGACGGAATATTCCGTTGTCTCCGGCATGGTCGCGCGGCCGAGGCCGTGGCCGATGTCGCTGGCCTTGTCCGCGAATATTGCGAGATGGCGAGGTGCCTGTTCGAGGCCCGAGAGCTTGAGCGCGGCATAGCGGCCGGCGCGCTCGCCGGAGTAGCAGTTCAGGGCGTCGGCGTTGCACGCTTTGAAATCGTCGATCACGGCGCGGCGCCGTGCCGCATCATCGACGGTGACGAAGCGCCACGGCTGGCTCAGGCCGACCGATGGCGACAGACAGGCCGTCTCGATCAGTCGCTCCACGGTGCCGTCGGGCAGCGCATCGGTGCGAAAGCGGCGCACGTCGCGGCGCCACACGAACAGCTCGCGCAATTGCCTGCGGAAGGCGCCGTCGAACTCGACCATCAATCATCCCCCGCGTGAAGGAAGGCTGCGGCCACGAGCAGGCTCAGGATTTCGCCGATCTGCTCGAAGGCGCCGAGGACGTCGCCGGTCTGCCCGCCGATCTGACGGATGGCAAGCTGCGCCAGGATCAGCCCGGCGAGCGAGAGCAGGACCACGCCGGCCAGCGCCTTGGCTGGCCCGAGCGCGAGGGCGAGGGTGAGCGTTCCAACAGCGAAGGCGATGGCGACGCTGCGGCCCGGCGGCGATCCGGCGCGCGCGGAGAGCCCGTCGGGACGCGCCGGGGGACCAAAAACATCAAGGCCGGCACGCCCGCGCGGGCCGCGGCGTGGGCTGAGCACAAACCCAGCATCACGGCCCACGGATTTGCGATTGCGGCGAGCGCACTCCAGCGCAGGCCGAACGACAGGATCAGCGCGCAGACGCCATAGCTGCCGATCCGGCTGTCGCGCATGATCTCGAGCTTGCGCTCGCGCGTCCGTCCGCCGCCGAGGCCGTCGGCGGTGTCGGCAAGTCCGTCTTCGTGTAGCGCGCCGGTGACGAGGGTCGTTGCGGTGAGCGCGAGCAGCGCGGCGGTGCCTGCTGCCAGTCCCAGTCTGCTCGCGAGCGCATAGGATGCTGCGCCTGCAAGGCCCACCAGCAATCCCGCGACCGGCAGCGCCCAGACCGCGCGCGCGATGTCGCCGTCGCCGGCCGGCTTCGACGATGCCACCGGCAAAATCGTGACGAAGGACGCCGCGATCCTGAGATCGGCGATCACGTCTTTCAGGACGGCGGCGCGCGGCGTCATTTCAGTTTCATCGGCAGGCCGGCGATGACGAACTCGACTTCGTCAGCAACAGCCGCAATGGTCTGGTTCATGATCCCGGCGGCGTCGCGAAAGGCACGCGCGAGCGCGTTGTCGGGCACGATGCCGAGACCGACCTCATTGGTGACGAAGACGACCGGGCTTTTGAAGCCGCCTAGGAACACGGCGAGTTTCATGACCTCGTGCTCCCAGTCACGCCCCGCATGCATCATGTTGGAGAGCCACAAGGTCAGGCAGTCCACCAGCCTTGGGCCGCCGCCATCGGTGTCGATCAGAGCCTGCAGAAGATCGAGTGGCACTTCCCGTTCGATCCAGTCGACCGCCTGGCGCTTGTTGCGATGCTTCGCGATGCGCGCCTCCATTTCGGCATCAAGCGCCTCGGCCGTCGCAATATAGACGGGCCTCCCCGGAAAGCTGCGCGCGCTCTTCCGCATGGGCGCTCTTGCCCGATCGCGCTCCGCCCGTGATCAAGATGACGGCCATGAAGGTCTCCTGTGGGCCTGACTAATCACCAATCGTAGCCAAAGACAAAGCCGAAATCAGGCCCCCGGGGCTTGCGCTCGCTCTTCGCTTTGCGCAACAGGGGCAGGACAGGAGGCTGGTGTGGGTTTTGCGGGCGCTATGGTGGTGGCGATGGCGGTGGATGCCCTGCTGGGCTGGCCGTCAAGATTGTTTGCGCGGATCGGCCACCCCGTGACCTGGCTGGGCGGGCTGATCGCCGCCATCGATACCGGCTGGAATCGTGAATCTGATCCGCTGTGGTTTCGCCGCGTTGCCGGCGTCGCCGGCGCGCTTCTGGTGACTGCGCTCGCGATTGCGCTCGGTTGGCTGCTCCAATCCTTGCTTCCCTCAGGCTGGATCGGAATCGTGCTGGCCGGCATCCTGGCCTGGCCGCTGGTCGCCTTGCGCTCGCTGCATGATCATGTCGCGGCTGTCGCGAATCCTCTGCTGGGCGGCGACATCGCCACCGCGCGCGACGCGGTCGCGCGCATCGTCGGCCGCGATCCCGCCGCGCTCGATGAGGCCGGGATCGCGCGCGCGGCGATCGAGAGCCTCGCGGAGAACGCCTCCGACGGCATCGTCGCGCCGGTGTTCTGGGGTGCGCTGTTCGGCCTGCCCGGTATTTTGGGCTATAAGGCGATCAACACGCTGGACTCCATGATCGGCCACCGCAGCGAGCGCCACGAAGCCTTCGGCTGGGCCGCGGCGCGCATCGACGATCTCGCGAATTTCATCCCGGCCCGTCTGACCGGCTTTCTGTTCGTGCTGCTCGGGCCGCGGCGATCCGAGGCGCTGTCGTGCATGACGCGCGATGCGCGCCGCCATCGCTCGCCCAATGCCGGCTGGCCCGAGGCAGCGATGGCCGGCGCGCTCGGCGTGCGGCTCAGCGGCCCCCGAGTTCATCACGGCAGCCCGACCGATGAGCCCTGGCTCAATCAGGGCGCGCGCGATCCGCTTGCGGCCGACATCGTCGAGGGATTGACCGTCTACCGTCGCGCCATGCTGCTGCTCGCAGGCGTGCTTGCGATCCTGGCCTTCGCGTGAAAGAACGGGGCATGCGTGAGCACGGTGGAAATCTTGATCTGGCCCGGCAGCATTTTGGCGGACGCGCGGAGGACTGGATCGACCTGTCGACCGGGATCAACCGGCTGGCTTATCCGGTGGGCGAGATTGACGCGCATCATTGGCAGGCGTTGCCGTCGCGATTTCAGATCGACGCCCTGCATCAGGCGGCCCGGCACGCCTATCGCACAGGCGCGCCGATCGTCGCGATCGGCGGCGCACAAGCCGCCATTCAATTGCTGCCGCAACTCGCGCCGCGCGGCCGGGCGCCTATCCTCGCCCCGACCTACAACGAATATGCTCCTGTCCTGTCGGCTGCGGGATGGGAGGTCGAGGAGGTGAGCGCGCTCGATGCGCTGGCGGGGGCGAACCTCGCCATCGTCGTCAATCCCAACAATCCCGACGGCCGCCGTCACGCGCCGAAGGATCTGCTCGCGCTGCTGCCGCGCGTCGGTCATCTCGTTATCGACGAGAGTTTTGCGGATGCCGTTCCCGAACTCGCTGGCTTCGGAAGCAGGGCGGCCGGGTCTGCTGATCCTGCGATCCTTCGGCAAGTTTTATGGTCTTGCCGGGCTCCGGCTCGGCTTCGCGATCGGCCATGCAGATGACATCGGCAAGCTCGCGGCGGCGTCAGGTCCATGGCCGGTGTCGGGCGCTGCGATCGCGATTGGCTGTCGCGCCTTGCGTGATGACGTCTGGACCAAGGCGACGTCAGCTCGGCTTGCGCGGGACTGCCTTCGCCTCGACGATATCGCGCAGTCGCAAGGCTGGCGGCTGGTCGGCGGTACTCCGTTGTTTCGCCTCTACCAGACGCCGGATGCGCGTGCCGCGCAGGAAAAGCTCGCGCACCGCCAGATCTGGTCCCGCGTCTTCGCGCAAAACCCGACATGGCTGCGCCTTGGGCTTCCGGGGGCTGAGGCCGAATGGTCGCGCCTCGCCGAGGTCCAGCGCGCTAGCGCGAGCAATCCTTTGACGTCGAGATGTTGTTCGATGTGATCGGCCAGCGCATCGAGCGCGCTCTGACTCTGGCGTGATAGGGCTCGTCGCCCGCTTGAATGTCGAGCTTTGCAAGGAACGCCTTGCGAAACGCGTCCGACGTAAAGAGACCGTGCAGATAGCTGCCTTGCACGCGTCCATCGCGCGAGATCGCGCCTTCCGGCTCGCCGTTCAGTTTCGCGAATGGCCGCGCGCGATCGGCTCCGTCGGTGCGGCCGATATGGATTTCGTAGGCCTGGATCGGCTGATTCGTCGCCGCATGCACGGCCGTCACACGCGTCAGCGTCTTCTGCGGGCTCATCACCGTCTGGACATCCAGCAGGCCAAGGCCCGGCGTGTCGCCCGCGGGTCCCTCAATGCCATCGGGGTCGGCGACGCTGCGCCCGAGCATCTGGTAGCCGCCGCAGAGGCCGAGCACATGGCCACCCCGGCGGTGATGCGCGAGCAGATCGATGTCCCAGCCCTGGGCGCGCAGGAATCCCAGGTCGCCGCGGGTGGATTTTGAGCCGGGAATGATGACGAGCCTGACATCGCCGGGAATCGCTTCGCCGGGACGCACCATCACGAGATCGACACCCGGCTCGAGCTTCAGCGGATCGAGGTCGTCGAAATTGGCGATCCGCGACAGCGCGAGGCAGGCGATCTTGCATTGGCCCGGCTTGCGCGCGTCACTCAGGCCCAGCGCATCCTCGGCCGGCAGCTCGCCGGCGCGCGCGAACCAGGGCAGCACGCCAAAGCCGCGCCATGCGGTCTTCGCCGCGATCAGCCTGTAGCCGTCATCGAACAGTGTGGGATCGCCGCGGAACTTGTTGATGACAAAACCCTGGATCATCGCGGCATCGTCGGGATCGATTACGGTCTTGATGCCGACGAGTTGCGCGATGACGCCGCCGCGATCGATGTCGCCGACCAACACCACGGGAACATCGGCCTTGCGCGCAAAGCCCATATTGGCGATGTCGGCCTTGCGCAGGTTCACCTCCGCCGGGCTGCCGGCGCCTTCGACCAGCACGAGATCGGCGCGCGCCTTCAGCCGCTCAAAGCTCTCCAGCACCGCGCCCATCAGGGAAGGCTTCATGGCCGCATAGTCGCGTGCGCGTGCGGTGGCGATGCGCTTGCCCTGCACGATGACCTGCGCGCCGACATCGGTCTCGGGTTTCAGCAGCACCGGGTTCATGTCGGTGTGCGGCTCGACACCGGCGGCGAGGGCCTGCAGCGCCTGGGCGCGGCCGATCTCGCCGCCATCGATCGTGACGGCGGCATTGTTCGACATGTTCTGCGGCTTGAAGGGGAGCACGCGCAAACCGCGCCGCGTGAAGGCGCGCGCGAGCCCGGCGACGATGAGCGATTTGCCCACATCCGAGCCGGCTCCCTGGATCATCAATGCGCGCGCCATGCTTTTTTCAGAGCTTGGTGTCTTCAGAACTCGACGCCGGCCTGCGCCTTGATGCCGGAGCGGAACGGATGCTTCACCAGCGTCATCTCGGTGACGAGGTCGGCGATCTCGATCAGCTCGTCCTTGGCGTTGCGCCCGGTCAGCACGACATGCGTCATCGGCGGCTTCGAGGTCTTCAGGAAATCGACGACCTCGGCGATGTCCAAATAGTCGTAGCGCAGCGCGATGTTGATCTCGTCGAGCACGACCATGCGCAGATTGGAATCGAGAATCAGCTCCTTCGCCTTGGCCCAACCGGCGCGCGCGGCCGCGATGTCGCGGGCGCGGTCCTGCGTTTCCCAGGTAAAGCCTTCGCCCATCGCATGGAACTGGCAGAGCTCACCGAAATGGCTGGTGAGCAGGCGTCGCTCGCCGGTATCCCAGGCGCCCTTGATGAACTGCACGACCGCGCAGGGAAAGCCATGGGCGACGCAGCGCACGATCATCCCGAAGGCGGAGGAGGACTTGCCCTTGCCCGCGCCGGTGTGGACGATGACGAGGCCCTTTTCGCCGCTCTTGGTCGCCATGATCTTGTCGCGGGCGACCTTGATTTTCGCCATTTTCGCGGCGTGCCGGGCGTCGGTTTCCTCGGCCGTTTTTGTATCCGGTTCAGGCGTCATCGTACCCGGTCCTTCGGCTTGACAAGAGGCGGCCGGGGGCAAATGGTGACCCGGCGTTGGTTCCTGTCCTATGACAGGCGAAGAGGGAATGCGATAGGGTCCGAATCGGCAAGATTTGGGTCCAAACTGCAGCCGCCCCCGCGACCGTGACCGGAGAGATGCCCAAAGCCACTGATCCCCCTGGGGATCGGGAAGGCGGGGATCGAAGGGGAAACCCTGCTCCGCAAGCCGGGAGACCTGCCAGCGCGGACGATTTTTGAACCGGCGGACGGGGTGTTCCGCGACGGGGAAACGGGCTTTCGCAAGAACGGTTCGTGCGCCTCTTCGCCTCCCGCTGATACTTCTGGAAGAGGCGATGACCGTCACATTGCACGTCTGCATCACCTGCCGCGCCGGCCAAACGCTCGGCGAGGGTGAGGTCACGCCCGGCAAACGCCTGCACGGCGCGATCCTCGAAGCCGGCGTGCCCGACGGGGTCAATGTGGTTCCCGTCGAATGCCTGTCTGCATGCAGCCAAGGCTGCTCGGTCGCGCTCAGCGCGCATGGCCGCTGGTGCTATGTCTATGGCCGGCTGTCGGACGCCAACGCGCAAGACGTGGTCGCGGGCGCTGCCGCCTATGCCGCCGCGCCTGACGGCCTCGTGCCGTGGCGCAGCAGGCCTGAGATCTTCCGCAAGCAGTCGCTTGCCCGCATTCCCCCCATTGCCGTGTTGCCGGAGGCCGCCGAATGAACTCGCTCGCAAAAGTCCCTGTGACGGTGGTCACCGGCTTTCTCGGCTCCGGCAAGACGACGCTGATCCAGCATCTGCTCGCCAATCCCAACGGCAAGAAGCTCGCCGTGCTCGTCAACGAGTTCGGCAGCGAAGGCGTCGACGGCGAGATCTTGAAGTCCTGCGCCGATGCGAACTGCCCGGAAGAGAATATCGTCGAGCTCGCCAATGGCTGCATCTGCTGCACCGTCGCTGATGATTTCATTCCGACCATGGAGAAGTTGCTGTCGCGGCCCGTGCGGCCCGATCACATCCTGATCGAGACCTCGGGTCTGGCGCTGCCAAAGCCGCTGCTGAAGGCGTTCGATTGGCCGGAGATCCGCTCGCGGATCACGGTCGACGGCGTAATTGCGCTCGCCGATGCGGAGGCTGTCGCCGCCGGCCGCTTTGCGCCGGACCCGGATGCGGTCGAAGCGCAGCGCGCGGCGGACGAAAATCTCGATCATGAAACGCCGCTGTCGGAAGTGTTCGAGGACCAGATCGCCTGCGCCGACATCGTGTTGCTGACCAAGGCGGATCTTGCGGGCGCAGCCGGCATCGAGGCCGCCAGGGCCGCAATCATCGCCGAGATGCCGCGCCGCGTCCCGATGCTGCCGATCACCGACGGGGCCATCGATGCACGCGTCATCCTCGGCCTCGGCGCTGCCGCCGAAAATGATCTCGCCGCGCGCCCCTCGCATCATGATGGCGAGGAGGACCACGAGCACGACGATTTTGCCTCTGTCGTGATCGACCTTCCGGAGATCACTGACATCGATGCGCTGGTCACATCCGTCCAGAAGCTGGCGCGCGAGCAGAACGTGCTGCGCGTCAAGGGCTACATCGCGGTCGCTGGCAAGCCGATGCGCCTGTTGCTGCAAGCGGTCGGCGAGCGCGTGCGCCACCAGTTCGACAAGCCGTGGGGTGCGGGTCACCGTCAGTCGAAGCTCGTCGTGATCGGCGAGCACGGCGATATCGACGCGGCCGCGATCAAGGCGGGATTGGGAGTCTGATGCACGTCGTCTTCCGCGAGAGCCGCGGTCTCGAGGAGACCGCGACGCCAAGGACATCGGCCAGGATCCGGCCGATCTCGTGGTGCTCTCGTTCTCGGACTCCGATCTCGCGGCGTTCGCGGCCGGCTGGCGCCGCGGCCGCACCAGCTTGCCGTCACTGCGGCTGGCGAACCTCGCGGAGCTCCGTCATCCGCTCTCGGTCGATACCTATATCGAACGCACGCTGTCGCAGGCGCGCGGCATTCTGGTGCGCCTGATCGGCGGCGAGTCCTATTGGCCGTACGGGCTGGCGGCGCTGCAGCAACTGGCGAAGGATCGCCACATCGTGCTCGCGGTGCTGCCGGCCGATGGCCGTGACGACACGCGGCTCGACGCGTACTCCACCTTGCCCGTTTCGACGCTGCGCCGGCTGAAAGTGCTGTGCGACACCGGTGGTCCCGTCGCGGCGCAAGCCGCGATCGCGCAACTCGCGCTGGCATCGGGCCTTTACGCCGGGCCGATCGTCGGCGAGATGAGCGTTCCCGAGATGGGCTTTTACGATCCTGCACGCGGCGTGATCGCAGTGCCGGTTCTGAGCGGGAAGCCGCGCGCGCTGGTCGCGTTCTATCGCTCCTATCTCACTGCTGCCGACACGGGGCCGGTCGATGCGCTGATCGCGGCGCTGCGCGCGCAGGGGTTTGACGCTCAGGGTGTGTTCGTCACGTCGTTGAAGGCTGCAGGCGTTGCGGATTGGCTGAGGACGTACTTCGCGAACAATCCTCCGGCGGGATCGTCAATGCGACGGCGTTCTCGGCAATGGGCGACGACGGCACGACGCCGTTCGATGCGGCGTCATGTCCGGTGTTCCAGGTCGCGCTCATCGGCGCGCCGTGAGGATTGGGCCGAGTCGCTGCGCGGCCTGTCGCCGGGCGACCTCGCCATGCACGTGGTTCTGCCCGAGGTTGACGGCCGCCTGTTCGCGGGTGTGGTAAGTTTCAAGTCGGCTGCGATGCGGGATCCCGATCTGCAATTTTCGCATCTGGCCCATCAGCCGGATGAAGAGCGCGTCAAGGCTGTCGCCGCGCGCGCGGCGGCCTGGCGGCGGCTTGCGGAGACACCGGCCGCCGAGAAGCGGTTGGCCATCGTGCTCTCGAACTATCCCGGCCGTCCGCACCAGATCGCGCATGCGGTCGGCCTCGACGCGCTCGCCTCGGTCGAAGCGCTGGTGTCCGATCTCACTGAAGTGGGCTTCGATGTTGCGCCGGTTGAAGCGCTTGGCGCGACACTGCTCAAGCAGCAATCGACCTGGAGCGTCGCCGATTATCGTGCGGCGCTCTCGCGCCTTCCGCAATTGTTGCAGGACGATCTCGCGCAAGCCTGGGGTACGCCGGAGACCGATCCGAGCTGCCGCGACGGCGCGTTCCACTTCGCTGCGATCCGGTGCGGTCACTCGATCATCGCAGTCCAGCCGGACCGCGGCGATGCCACCACGCGCGATTCCGACTATCACGATCTCGCCCGTACGCCGCGCCACGTCTATGTCGCTTTCTATCTCTGGCTCCGGGAGCAGGGGATTGATGCCGTCGTGCATATGGGCGCGCATGGCACGCTGGAATGGCTGCCCGGAAAATCGGTGGCGCTGTCGCCGCACTGCTGGCCGGAAGCGCTGATCGGGGATCTGCCCCTGATCTATCCCTTCATCGTCAACGATCCCGGTGAGGCCGCGCAGGCCAAGCGCCGCGTCGGTGCCGTGACCATCGGCCATCTGCCGCCGCCGCTCGAGCAATCCGCGGTGCCGGAAGGCCTGCGCCGCCTCGAACACCTGCTCGACGAATATTCGACCGCTGATGGTCTCGATCCCGCCCGCCGCCAGCGCCTGATCGCCGCGATCCGCGACGAGGCGCGCGCGGCAGGTCTGGAAGACGATCTCGGCCTCGACGCCTCGGCCGCTCCGGCCGAAGCGATCCCGCGGATCGACCGCTTCGTCTGCGATCTCAAGGAAAGCCAGTTCGGTGATGGCCTGCACGTGTTCGGGCGCGGCGCCTGTGGCGAGGCGGAACGGGACGCATTGCGTGCCGCGCTTGCAGGCCAGCGCGTGGCGCCGGGCCCATCTGGCTCGCCCTATCGCGGACGCCAGGACGTGCTGCCGACCGGACGCAATCTCTTTGCCGTCGATCCGCGTGCGGTGCCGACGCCCTCAGCGCATGCGCAGGGGATAAAACTCGCCGAAGAGCTGCTGCGTCGTCATCTTCAGGACCACGGCGACTGGCCGAAAGGCTTCGTGGTCGATCTCTGGGGCTCGGCGACGATGCGCACCGCGGGCGAGGAGTTCGCGATGGCGCTTCATCTGGCCGGTCTCGCACCGCGCTGGGATCACGCCTCCGGCCGCGTCACCGGTTACGATATCGTTGCGCCGGCCGAGCTCGGCCGTCCCCGTATCGATGTCACCCTGCGCGTATCCGGCCTGTTTCGCGATGTCTTCGCAGGCCTTGCGCAATTGTTCGAAGCCGCCAGCGAGGCGCTGTCATCGCGCGAGGACGAGGGCGAGCAGAATCCGTATCGCCACCGCGTCTCGCGCGTGTTCGCGCCGCGTCCCGGACAATACGGCGTCGGCCTCTCGGCAATCCCCGATGCGTTCACGCCCGAGACGCGCGACGCCGCGGGAGAAGCCTGGCTGTCGGCATCCTCCTGGGCGTTCTCCGCCGATGGCGAGATCAAGCCCGATCGCACCGGCATCGAACAACGGCTCGCGTCTGCCGATGCTTTCGTCCACCTCCAGGATCTGCCGGAAACCGATCTGCTGCTTGCCGCCGATTATGCCGCGCATGAAGCCGGCGTCGCCGCAGCCGCCGCGCATCTCGGTGCGGCGCGGCCATCGCTCTATCATCTCGACACGACCCGCCCCGACGAGCCGCATGCGCGCACGCTGACCGAAGAGATTTCGCGCGTCGTCCGCGCGCGCCGCCAATCCGGCCTGGATCACCGGCATGATGCGTCACGGTTTTCGCGGTGCCGCCGAGATCACCGCGACGCTGGAGCATATGGCCGCCTTCGCGCATCTGGCCGGTGCCGTGCCGCCGCATCTGTTCGATCTCTACTACGATGCGACGCTCGGCGACGCCGACGTACGTGCCTTCATGGCGCGCGAAAATCCGGCGGCGCTTGCTGCGATGGAAGTTTGCTTCACGCGCCTGCACGAGGCCTCGCTCTGGCGGACACGCCGCAATTCGATCGCGGCTGCGCTGAAGGAGGCGTCATGAGCGCGGCTTCGGTAAAGGGCTGGTGTCCCGGCGCGCTGCGGCCGATGCAATCGGGCGACGGGCTCGTGATCCGCGTGCGCCCCTTCGGCGGCCGGCTCGATGCGGTACAGACCTCCGGGCTTGCGCATCTCGCCGAGCGCCACGGCAATGGTCTGATCGACGTGACCAGCCGCGCCAATCTCCAGATCAGGGGCGTCAGCGAGAGCAGCCACCGGTTGCTGCTTGACGGTCTTGCCCAACTGACGCTGCTCGACCCCGACGCCGATACCGAATCCCGGCGCAACATTCTGGTCACGCCGTTCTGGCGCGACGGCGACGACACCCAGGCGCTCGCGGCCGAGCTTGAAGAGGTTCTGGCGGACTCGATGCTCGCGCTTCCGACGAAATTCGGCTTCGCCATCGATGACGGCAAGTCACGCGTGCTCGCCGGCAATTCCGCCGACGTGCGGATCGAGCGTGACGCTGCAGGTGGTCTCATCGTGCGCGCAGACGGTGCCAGGCTCGGTCGCGCCGTCGCGCGCGGCGATGCCGTGGCGACCGCACTTGCTTTCGCAAGCTGGTTCATCGCTTCCGGTGGCGCCAGCGGTGGGCGCAGGCGCATGGCAGCGCATCTTGCGGCGGGCGCGGAACTACCTGAGCCGCTGCGCGGCGAGGCCGAGCCGGCGCCTATCATGGCAGCAGTGCGTCCCGGCCTTTATCCGCAGGGTGCCATGGTTGGCGTCGCCTTCGGGCAGATGCCGCACGCGACGCTCAATCAGTTCTCCGGTTGCGGGCATGCGCTGCGTATGACGCCATGGCGCATGCTCCTGAGCGAGGGCAAGCGGACGATGCCGACCGCTTCCGGCCTGATCACCGAGGCCTACGACCCGGCGCTGCGCGTCATCGCCTGCAGCGGGGCGCCGCGCTGCCGCGAGGCCCATGCCGACACCCGCGCCCTTGCCGCGGCGCTGGCACCGAACATCGGCGCGGCCGCGCGGCTTCACGTCTCGGGCTGCGCCAAGGGCTGCGCCCATTCCGGCGCGGCCGCGATCACGCTGGTTGCGACGGGAGCGGGATTCGATCTCGTACGCGGCGGGTCGACCCGTGACGAGCCGATCCTGCGCGGGCTCGACCGCGACGACATCCTACGCGACCCCTCCATCCTGATGGGAGGGCACTGATGCCGCATACTTACGAGACCGATGGTGCCGCGATCTACCGGCAGTCCTTCGCGACGATCAGGGCCGAGGCCGATCTGGCGCGCTTCACGCCTGATGAGGAGCAGGTCGTGGTGCGGATGATCCATGCCGCCGGCATGGTCGGCCTCGAGGCGCTTGTCCGTTTCACGCCTGATATGGCGACCGCCGCGCGCGCGGCGCTGCAGAAGGGCGCGCCGATCCTGTGCGATGCGCGTATGGTCTCGGAGGGAATTACGCGCGCGCGATTGCCTGCGGCCAATGCCGTGATCTGCACGCTCGGCGACGAAACCGTTCCCGCGCTGGCCCAATCCATGCGCAACACGCGTTCGGCCGCGGCGCTGGAGCTGTGGCGCCCGCATCTCGACGGGGCAATCGTCGCGATCGGCAATGCGCCGACGGCGCTGTTTCATCTGCTCAACATGCTGGAGGACCGCGACTGCCCGCGCCCTGCGGCGATCATCGGCTGCCCCGTCGGATTCGTCGGTGCCGCCGAATCCAAGGCCGCGCTGATGGCGAATCCGCCTACGCCGGCGCTGACGGTCGATGGCCGGCTCGGCGGCTCGGCGATTACGGTCGCCGCCGTCAACGCGCTCGCAAGCCGGAGCGAATAGCGATGGGACGCATCATCTGCTGCGGTCTTGGCCCCGGCGCCCCTGACATGATGAGCGTGCGCGCCGATCGGACCGTGCGCGGCGCGAAGCACGTCGCCTATTTCCGCAAGAAGGGCCGGCCCGGCCAGGCGCGGCGCATCGTCGAGGGCATGCTGGCCGCCGATGTCACCGAATATCCCATGGAGTATCCGGTTACGACCGAGATCGCTTTCGACAGCCCGGACTATGTCCGGCTGCTGGCCGGCTTCCACGACGAATGGGCCGAGCGCCTGGCGCGACTGGCGCGCGCCGTCGATGTCGTCGTGCTATGCGAGGGCGATCCATATTTCTATGGCTCCTTCATGCATCTGCACGCGCGCCTGCAAGGCCGCGTCGAGATCGAGGTGATCGCCGGCATTCCCGGCATGGTCGGCTGCTGGAACGGCGTCGGTCAGCCGATCGCGCTCGGCGACGACGTGACGACGGTGCTGATGGGTACGCTGGCCGAGGCCGAGCTCGAACGCCGCATGCGCGATTCCGATGCGCTCGTCGTCATGAAGACCGGCCGCAATCTCGCAAAGGTGCGCCGTGCGCTTGCGTCCGCCGGCCGGCTGGATGACGCCTGGCTGGTCGAGCGCGGCACCATGCCGGGCGAGCGCGTTGCGCGGCTGGCCGAGATCGACGCCGCCGACTGTCCTTACTTTGCGATCGTGCTCGTGCACGGCAAGGGCCGGCATCCGGACGCCGCCGAATGACGGGCACGCTGACCATCGCGGGCCTCGGCCCGGGCCATGATGCGCTGGTGACGCCGGAGGTTTCCGCGGCGCTCGCCGCCGCCACCGATATTCTGGGCTATGCGCCCTATGTCGCGCGTGTCCTGCCGCGGTCCGGTCTCACCCTGCATCCCTCCGACAACCGCGAAGAGCTGCAGCGCGCGGGCGAAGCGTTGCGTCTGGCTGCCGAAGGCGGCCAGGTCGTCATCGTCTCCTCCGGCGACCCCGGCGTGTTCGCGATGGCCTCGGCCGTATTCGAGGCGCTCGAGCAGGCGCCGCAATATCAGGAGCTTACGATCCGGGTGCTGCCGGGCATCACCGCGATGCTGGCGGCCGCCGCGCGCGCGGGTGCGCCGCTCGGCCACGATTTTTGCGCGATCAATCTCTCCGACAATCTCAAGCCCTGGGCGCTCATCGAGAAGCGGCTGAGGCTTGCCGCGGAAGCGGATTTTTCGATTGCATTGTACAATCCGCGCTCGGCGAGCCGGCCGGAAGGGTTTGGCCGCGCGCTCGCGGTGTTGAAATTGGCTGGCTGCGGCGAGCGCCTCGTGATCTTCGCGCGCGCGATCAGCGCGCCTGGCGAGAAGATCGTGACCGTGACGCTGAACGACGCCACGCCAGAGATGGCCGACATGCGCACGCTCGTCATCGTCGGCAATTCGCAGACGCGCCGTGTCGGCCGTTGGGTCTATGCGCCGAGGGGCGTGCGATGACCGAGCCACTGCATCACCTCTGCGACGGTTTCCACCCGCAGCCGCTCGGGCAATTGCGGTCGCGAGATCATGATTACGGGCAGGCCGAGCGTGCGGGCCGCATCGATCTTGGCGCGCGCGCCATCGCCGCCGGAATTGCGTGCCACAATCCATGCGATGGCCTGCGTGCGCATCATCTCCAATTCGCCATCAAGCGTGAACGGCCCGCGCGATACGATCACATCGGCAGCGAAGGGCAGGGGCGCTTCGGGCGGATCGACGAAGCGCAGCGTGTAGGCGTGCTGCGGCCGCGCCGCGAACGGCGCGATATGCTGGCGGCCGATGGCAAGGAATATTTGCGCGGGCGCTTCCGGCAGCGCGCCGACGGCGGTGGCGACGTCACCGACCTCAATCCACTTGTCGCCGGGCGCTTTGACCCAGGGCACGCGTTCGAGCGCAATCAACGGCGTACCGGTTTCTGCGCACGCTGCAACGGCATTGCGGCTCATCTCGGCCGCGAAGGGATGCGTGGCGTCGATCACATGCGTGATGCCTTTGCGCCTGATGTAGTCGGCAAGCCCGCCCGCGCCGCCGAAGCCGCCGATGCGGGTCGGCAGCGGCTGATCGGCAGGCGCGCGGGTGCGGCCGCCATAGGAATACACGGCGTCGATCCCCGCGCGTGCGATCTCCGCAGCGAGCAGGCTCGCATCGGCAATTCCGCCCAATATAAGGGCGCGCATCATGGCTGATCCCTGGCTGACCATCATCGGTATCGGCGAAGATGGCCTTGCCGGGCTGTCCGACGCAAGCCGAAAGGCGCTAGCCAGCGCGGAAACCGTGTTCGGCGGTGAGCGCCATCTCGCGATTGCAGACGTGGGAAGCCGCGGCCGCGCGTGGCCGGTGCCGTTCGACGCTGACATCGTGCTGAGCTGCCGCGGCCGGCCGACGGCGGTGCTGGCCTCCGGCGATCCGTTCTGGCATGGCGCCGGTGCGGGCCTTGCCGAGAAGTTGGCGGTTGGTGAGTGGATCGCGTACTCCGCGCCATCGACTTTCTCGCTCGCCGCCGCGCGGCTGGGCTGGCGGCTCGAATCGGTTGCCTGTCTCGGGCTTCATGCTGCGCCATTTGAGCGTCTCGTGCCGCATCTGGCGCCGCGCGCGCGGATCATTTGTCTCGTGCGTGATGGCAAGGCCGCCGCCGATCTTGCAAAGTGGCTTAGCGAGCGCGGATGGGGCGCGTCGGCATTCTGGACTCTCGCCGCGCTCGGCGGACCGCATGAAAGCGTCGGTGAGCATCGCGCTGAGAGCTATACACTCGCTTCCACGGGAAACCTGGTTGCGGTGGCGCTGGAGGCGAGAGGCGCGGATGGTCTGCCGCGCAGTTCGGGCCTGCCGGACATTCGCTTCGCTCACGACGGCCAGATCACCAAACGTCCGGTGCGCGCGCTCGCGCTCGGCGCTGGCCCCGCGTCCCGGCGAGCTTCTGTGGGACATCGGCGCCGGCTCAGGCTCGATCTCGGTAGAATGGGCATTGGGCGGCGGGACGGCGATCGCCGTCGAAACGCGCGAGAATCGCGCTGTGAATATCCGCAGCAATGCGGCGGCCTTCGGGCTGGCGCATCGGATCACCGTCGTCACGGGAATGGCGCCCGAGGCTCTCGCCGCGCTGGACCCACCGGATGCCGTCTTCGTCGGCGGCGGTCTCGACATCGCCATGTTTGACGCCATTTGGTCGCGCATCGGGCCAAACACGCGGCTCGTCGCGCATGCCGTCACGCTGGAGACTGAAGCGCTGCTCGGCGAATTGCACCGGCAGCATGGCGGCGAGCTGATGCGGGTCGAGATTGCGCATGCCGCTCCGCTCGGCCGCTACCGTTCCTGGGAGGCGGCGCGACCGGTGGTGCAGTGGAGTGCGGTCCGATGAAGGTCGCCGGGCTCGGATTCAAAAAGGATGTCACGCTGGACTCGTTGCGCGAAGCGCTTGTGGCGGCTGGCGGTCCCGATGGTCTCGCGGCCGTGGCAACCGTCAGCGACAAGGCTGACGCAGAGGCGTTGAAACTGCTCGCGCGCGAGTGCGGCGTGCCGATCAAGGCAGTCCCGGCCGAAGTGTTGGCCGGCATCGCGACGCCGACACAGTCAAAACTCATCACGGAAAAATTCGGTACGGGATCGCTCGCCGAAGCGGCAGCGCTGGCCGCCGCCGGTCCTCGCGCGCGGCTCATCGCAACGCGCGCGGTCTCGCAGGATGGCACCGCGACTGCAGCGATCGCGGAGGAGACGGCCCATGACCGTGCATTTCATCGGCGCCGGGCCGGGCGCCGCCGATCTTCTCACCCTGCGCGGGCGCGATTTGATCGCGGCCTGTCCGGTCTGCCTCTATGCGGGCTCGCTGGTGCCCGAAGGTGTGCTGGCGCATTGCCCGCCCGGCGCACGCATCGTCAACACTGCGCCGCTGTCGCTCGACGAGATCATCGCGGAGATCTCGTTCGCGCATGCGGATGGCAAGGACATCGCGCGGCTGCATTCCGGTGACCTCTCGATCTGGTCGGCGATGGGCGAGCAACTTCGCCGTCTCCGCGCGCTCGGCATTCCCTTCACCGTCACGCCCGGCGTGCCCTCATTCTCCGCTGCTGCGGCGGCACTCGAAGCCGAGCTGACATTGCCCGGCCTTGCCCAGACGGTGGTGCTGACTCGCACGCCGGGCCGCGCCAGCGCGATGCCCGAGGGCGAGAAGCTCGCGGCATTCGCCGCGACCGGCGCGGTGCTCGCCATCCACCTCTCGATCCATCTGCTCGACAAGGTCATTGCCGAGTTGACGCCGCATTACGGCCCGGATTGCCCGGTCGCCATCGTCTGGCGCGCGAGCTGGCCCGACCAGCGCATCGTCCGTGCCACGCTCGCAACGCTCGATGCAGCGGTAGCTGCCGAGATGGAGCGCACCGCGCTGATCCTGGTCGGCAAGACCATCGGCGCTGCGGATTTCGACGAGAGCCGCCTCTACGCGGCCGACTATGACCGCCGCTACCGGCCTGTCGGCGCCGAACCGCGTTTTCCGGAGGCGTCGTGATGCCGGCGGGCCTCGTCATCTCCGCGCCCGCCTCCGGCGTCGGCAAGACCACGCTGACGCTCGCGCTTGCGCGTGCCTGGCGCAATCGCGGATTGCGCGTGCAGTGCTTCAAGAGCGGTCCCGACTATATCGATCCGGCCTTCCATGCCGCCGCCACGGGCCGCGCCTCCGTCAACGTCGACAGCTGGGCGATGGACCGCGCCACGATCGCGCATCTCGTCGGCCGGAGCACTGATGCCGATATCGTGCTGGCCGAGGGTTCGATGGGCCTGTTCGACGGCGTCGCCGCGCGCGGCGTCTCCGGCACCGGCGCCACCGCCGACATCGCGGAGATGCTGGGCTGGCCGGTGGTGCTGGTGATCGATCCCTCAGGACAAGCGCAAACGGCGGCGGCGATTGCCGCTGGCATGCGCGACTATCGCCCCGGCGTGCGCCTTGCCGGCGTGGTGCTCAACCGCGTCGCGAGCGCCCGTCACGAGAACCTCGTGCGTCGCGCGCTCAATGACGCCGGGATCGCCGTGTTCGGCGCGCTGCCGCGCCATGCCGAGATCAGCCTGCCGAAGCGGCATCTCGGCCTGGTGCAGGCCGAGGAGCAGGCCGAGATCGGAAAGCTGATCGACGAGGCCGCGCGCTTTGTCTCGGAGCATGTCGATCTCGATGCGGTGCTGCGATCCGCGGCCGGGTGGTCTGTGCAACCATCGGCGAACGGCCTGAACGTGACGCCCCCGGGCCAACGTATTGCGCTCGCCCGCGATGCCGCCTTCTCCTTCGTCTATCCGCATATGCTGGAAGCCTGGCGGGCGGCCGGTGCGGAGATCACGACGTTCTCGCCGCTGGCGGATGAAGCGCCCGACGCGAGCGCCGACGTATGCTGGCTGCCCGGCGGCTACCCCGAACTTCATGCCGGCAAGATCGCCGCCAATGCGCGCTTCCGCAACGGCCTACGCGCCTTCGCCGAGACGGGACCCGTGCATGGCGAATGTGGGGGCTACATGGTGCTGGGAACCGCTTTGATCGATGCCGACGCTATCAGTCACGAGATGACGGGCGTGCTCGGACTGGAGACGAGCTTTGCCAAGCGCCGGATGCATCTGGGTTATCGTCTCGCCGCGCTCGCTGCGCCGATGCCGGGCCATCAGGTTGGTGCGCGCCTGCGCGGTCATGAATTCCACTATTCGACGATCGTCGCCCAGCCCGATACGCCGCTGGCGGTCGTGCACGACGCAACAGGCTCCGTCATCGCCGAAACCGGCTCGCGGCGCGGCAATGCGACTGGCACGTTCTTCCATCTGATCGCGGAGGACCGGTGAGCGGCTTTGTCTCCTTCATTTCCGCCGGGCCCGGCGACCCTGAATTGCTCACCCTTAGGGGCGCCGCGCGGCTGCGCGGGGCAGACGTCGTGCTCTATGACGATCTCGCCTCGGGCGCGATCCTCGATCTGGCGCGCCCAGGCGCCAATCTCGTCGCGGTGGGGAAGCGGGCCGGGCGGCCCTCAACCAAGCAACACCACGTCAACCGTTTGCTGGTCGACTACGCTGCCACGGGCGTGCGCGTGGTTCGGCTCAAGTCGGGCGACGCCGGCATTTTCGGCCGGCTCGAGGAGGAGCTGGAGACGCTGCGTGAGGCCGGCATCCGCTACGAGATCGTTCCCGGCGTCACTTCGGCTTGCGTTGCCGCCGCGCAGGCCGGCATTCCCCTGACCCGCCGCCACACCTCGCGCCGGGTGCAGTTTGTGACGGGCGCCGATGTCACCGGCGGGCTGCCGCAGAATTTGAACTGGGCGGCGCTGGCCGATCCTGACGCGACGACCGTCGTCTATATGGGCCGGCGCACCTTTCCGGCGTTGGTCGCGAAATTGATCGAGCACGGGCTCTCGCCGAATACGCCGGCGCTGTTCGCCGAGTCCCTCGGCCGTGCCGACGAGCGGCTGATGCGCACCACCATTGCCGAGCTTGCCGAGCAACTCGCGCGCGGCGGTGCGGCTTCCACCGCGGCCGTGATCGTGTTCGGCGCGCTGGCGGAGGGCGGATCGTCATGATGACGCTCTCCCTGATCGGCATCGGTTGCGGCGATCCCGGGCAGCTCACGCGCGCTGCGATCGACGCGATAAATGCCGCCGATCTCGTTTTGATCCCACGCAAGGGGGGCGGCGAAATCCGACCTTGCCGATCTCAGGCGGACGATTTGCGCCGATGTGCTCACCAACGACACCACGCGCATTGCCGAGTTCGATCTGCCCATGCGCGACGCGGGTGAGGCCGATTACCACAAGGGCGTGGACGATTGGCACGACGCGGTTGCCGCGGCCTGGTCGCAGGCGATCGCGGATCATCCCGGCGGTAACGGCAAGGTCGCGCTGCTGATCTGGGGCGATCCTCGCTATACGATTCCTCGCTGCGCATCGCGCGGCGGCTCGATCCATTGCCTGATATCGAGGTCGTGCCCGGCATCACCTCGATCCAGGCGCTGTGCGCGGCGCATGCGCTGCCGCTCAATGACATCGGCGAGCCGTTTCTGGTGACGACGGGACGCCGCCTGCGCGAAGGCGGCTGGCCGGCAGGCGTCGATACGGTCGTCGTGATGCTCGACGGCGGCACAGCGTTCCAGTCGCTCGATCCCGAAGGGCTTCACATCTGGTGGGGCGCCTATCTCGGCATGGCCGATCAAATCATCATGTCCGGCGCGCTGGCCGAGGTCGGGGCGCACATCGTCGCTGCCCGAACAAGGCGCGCGAGCGGCACGGCTGGATCATGGACAGTTACATTCTCAAGCGCAGGCCGTAAGCGAGGCAGCATGCTCCCTGAATGGGTCACCCGGAAATGTCCCGAGATCTCCGCCCCTCATCGCGAGGCCGCGATCGCACGGCAGGCGGAACTGACAAAGCCGACCGGCGCGCTGGGGCGGCTGGAGCAGCTCGCGATCGAGCTTGCCGGCCTGCAGGCGACTGAACGTCCCCGGGCCGCACGTGCGCCGATCGTCATCTTCGCCGGCGATCACGGCATCGTCGCGCAGGGCGTGTCGGCCTATCCGCAGGCCGTGACCATTGCCATGATGGCGAACTTTGCCTCCGGCGGTGCCGCGATCTCGGTGCTGGCGCGCGAGCTCGGCTCGAACCTGGAGGTGGTCGATGCCGGAACGCTGGCGGAGGCGGCGATGCCTGGTATCTTCACGGACAAGCCGCGTCACGGCACCCGCGATTTCAGCGTCGACGCTGCGCTCACGCCCCCCGAGCTGGCATTCGCCTTCGAGGCCGGCCAACGCGCAGTGGCGCGGGCGCGGGCCGATAAGCCAGATCTCCTGATCTTCGGCGAGATGGGCATCGGCAACACCACGAGCTCGGCGGCGATCGCCTCTAGCCTGCTCGGCATCAGCGCCGAAGAAATCGCAGGCACGGGCACCGGCGTCGATGCAGCGGGCCGTGAGCACAAGGCGCGCGTGATCGATGCGGCGATCGCGCGTCATGGCGTTGCGGGTGGTTCGCCCGAAAAGATCCTGTGCGCCGTGGGCGGCCTCGAGATCGCGGCGATCTCCGGCGCGATCATTGCGGCCGCGCAGGCGCGCATTCCCGTGCTGATCGACGGTTTCATCGTTTCGGTTGCCGCGCTTGCGGCCGTGCGGCTGAACCCGTCGTGCCAGCCGTTCCTGTTGGCATCGCATCAATCGGCGGAGCAGGGGCATCGGCTGGTGCTACGCGCGCTGAACGTGCAGCCGCTGATCAGCCTCGACCTCAGGCTTGGTGAGGGATCGGGCGCCGCGATCGCGCTGCCGCTGGTGCGATCGGCCTGCGCGCTTCACAACGAGATGGCGACGTTCGCGCAGGCCAATGTGCCGGACCGGCCTGCTTGATCAGGCCACGCGCTGATTGACCGAGACGACGCGCCAGCCGGTCGCGAGCCGATCGATCCGGGTCAGCGACATCGGATCGATCACAAAGCGCAAGGCCGCCTGCGGCGTCAGTTCCAGTGCGATGCAGAGCGCGGCACGGATGGTGCCGGAATGCACGACGAGCGCCGCGTGACCTGTGCCGATCCGCGCGAGCCCCAGCCGGACCCGCGCGACCTGATCCTCAAAGCTCTCGCCGCCTGGCGGCCGTCCGCGCGCCGGATCGCTCCAGAATCGCGCATAGGCCTCGCCTCCGTGAATTGCGAGATCGTCATGCCGGCGGCCGGTCCAATCGCCAAAATCCTGCTCGCCGAATTCGGTCAGCCACTCGGGCTCGAGCCCCAGCGCGCGCGCCGTCTCGACCGTGCGTCGCGCCGGGCTGGCATAGCTCGCCGCATCCCGCGGCAGCAACCGGCGCAAGGCCTCCAGGTGCACGCCATCGTCGAGATCGGCCGGCGCGTCGGCGGCGTGGATCGTCCCTGCTATGCCGTCGACGCGGGCATGCCGTATCAGCCAGAGGAGGGTCTCGCCTTCCATGCTCATCTCCAAAGAAGTTGGTCGCTGCGGCAATAACGACGCAGCTTGTACATTGACTCCGTGTTGATCGTAACCCTAGATGACTTTTGACGGTTTCCCCGAGAGGGGATGAAAAAGGGAATGCGGTGCGGGGACATTGTCTCCAATGCCGTAGCTGCCCCCGCAACTGTAAGCGGTGAATCCTTCGTCAGAAGCCACTGGGTCCTCGGTCCCGGGAAGGCGACGAAGCGGTCACGACCCGCGAGCCAGGAGACCTGCCGTCAGCCGTGGTCACACGCGAAGATGTCGGTCGGGGAGTACAGACATTCGGCTTCATCGGAAGGCTTGTAAGCCGGAAGATGGGACCTTGGTTCGCGGTGACGTGCCACTGACGTCACACCGAGGTCCAGGACCGTGTCTTCCATCCGTATTGTACGACCACGCCGTTTCCTGCTGGCGTGCGCCGCTCTCACATCTTTTGTCGCCATCGACATGCCAGCTGCCTTGGCGCAGCAGGCCCGCGAACTCCTGCCGCCCGTGGAGGTCTCGCCACCGCAATCCCGCAGGCAGGCCAAGCCGACCGGGCGGGACGCGGCAAGCGCACGCCGCACGGCTTCGCGCAGGCCTGCCGCGGCAGCGGCCGCATCCAGGCCAGTCGTGCCGAACGCTGCGGCGCCGACGCCGCTCAACAGCAATGCGGTTGCCGAAAGCGCCTCGCGCCTCGGCTTGACCGTGCGTGAGACGCCCGCGACCGTCGAGGTGATCTCCGCCGAGACCATGCGCAAGCAGGGCTACCGTACCGTCTCCGAGGTTTCCCAGGGCGCGGTTGGCGTCACCGCCGGCGACAATCCGGCCGAGCCGTCAGCCTTCTCGATGCGCGGCTTCACCAACAGCCAGATCAACACGCTTTACAACGGCATCAAGATCGGCCCGCAGAACATGACCTCGCGGATCATGGACACGGCCAATCTCGAAGCCGTGGAAATCCTGAAAGGCCCGGCCTCGCTGATCTCCGGCGAGGGCGCCGCCGGCGGCTCGATCAGTGTCGTCACCAAGCAGCCCCACACGGGAGCGATCCGGAACGAGGCTGACTTCTCGTACGACTCCCTGAATTCCTTCGGCGCGCATTACGGCTCGGGTGGCAGCACCAACGTCGAGGGCCTCGACTACCGCTTCGACGTCAGCCGCTCCACGCTCAACGGCTTTGCCGACGACACCAACACCAAGACGCTCGACGTCTCCGGCCAACTCAACTACCGCATCTCCGACAGCCTCAAGGTCTGGGGCGCGATCGAGTATCGCGAGGACCGCTCCAGGGCTTATTGGGGCGCGCCATTGGTGCCGGTGGCCTTCAGCGGCTCGCATGCGACGGCTGGCATCGTCTCGGGCACATATGTTGCCTCCAACGGTTCGAATCTCGGGCCGATCACGATCGCCGACCGCACCTTCAACACCAACTACAACGTCCTCGACAATCGCAACGTGGCGCAGGAGGTCTGGCTGCGCGGCGGCTTCGAGGTGAAGCTTGCCCCCGACCTGACGTTGAAGAGCCAGGCCTACGCTTATGGCGCAGAGCGATCCTGGTTCAATAACGAGGTCGAGGCGTTCAACACCGAGACGAACATGGTCGATCGCAGCCGCTTCTATGTGGCGCACAGCCAACGGCTGGTCGGCAACATCACCGACCTGAGCTGGGATGCGAATATCGCGGGCTTCGACAATCGTCTCGTCGCGACGCTGTCGTCGAGCTATCTCGACTTCATCAGGCCGGGTGCCGCCAACTTCCCAGGCGACTCCGTTGATCTCGTTGATCCCAACCGTGGCTTCTACGGCCTGCTGACGACCAAGCAGCAGACCGCGCGTATCGACAACGAGGCTCTGTCGTTCGAGGACCGGCTGAAGTTGACGCGGACCTTCTCGCTGATCGGCGGCTTGCGGGTCGAGCATATCGGGCTCGACCGCAACTCGACCGATCAGTTCGGCCTGGAGAACGCGGGCTTTCCGTTCTCGAAATCCTGGGCGTCTGTCACCGGCCGCATTGGCTACACCTGGGAAGCGGTTCCGGGCCTGACCTTCTTCAGCCAGTACGCCACCGGCGCCGACATCTCCGCCAATAACATCTTCCTGCTCGGCCCCACCCAGCCGCTCGACCTGACCACCGCGCGCACCTATGAGACAGGCATCAAGCACGTGCTTTGGGACAACAGGGCGGAGTGGTCATTCTCCGCCTACGATATCGTGCGCAAGAACGTCTATGCCGCTGCGGGCGGCATGCAGCTCAACATTGCAGGACGGCAGGAGTCGAAGGGCGTCGAGCTCGCGGGATCGATCCGCCCGATCGAGCCTTTGCGTCTCTGGGGCAACATCGCCTATGTCGATGCGCGCTACGCAGACTATGATTTCGCCGGCGGCTCGTTCTCGGGCAATACGCCGCCGAACGTGCCGCGCATCGTCGCTAACGCCGGCGCGTCCTGGCGCTTCTTCACACCCTGGCCGGTGGAGGTCGGCATCACCGGCCGCCATGTCGGCGACCGCTACAACAGCGACGCCAACACCGTGACAATGAATGCCTACACCGTCGGCGATGTCTACGCATTCGTCGACATCCCCAAGACGGTCTTCAATGCGGTCGACCAGGCTCGCCTGACTTTCCGGGTGCGCAACTTCACCGACAAGCGCTACGCGATCTGGGGCGATCCATTCTATCCCGACCAGATCCTGTTGGGCGCACCGCGGACCTATGAAATCTCCGCGGCGTTCAAATGGTAGGGCGCTGACCGCATGATGGGCGCGATCGTCCTTTCGCACCGCTGGCTCGGGATCGCGTTCTGCCTCCTGTTTGCGATGTGGTTCGCGAGCGGGATCGTGATGCACTTCGTTCCGTTTCCGTCGCTGACGGAAGCGGAACGCCTTGCCGGACTCGCGCCGATTGAGCGCACGCAGCCGATCATTCCGGTTGCCGACGCGGTTACCGCCAGCCGCGTCACGGACGGCACGCGTGTGCGCCTGATCCAGCGCAGTGACGGGCCGGTCTATGTGGTGTCGGGACCGTCGCGCGTGCGGGCGGTCCATGCGCCGGATGGGGCGGACGCATCGGTGGAGTTTCCCGATGTCGCGCTCGCCATTGCCCGCGATTACGCCGGCAGGCGAGGGCTATATGCCGCGGACGCGATGATCGCCGCACGCGCGGACTACGATCAATGGAGCGTCCCGAACGGTTTTGATCGCCACCGGCCACTGTTCCGCATCGCGCTCGGCGATGCGGCGGGAACGGAAATCTATGTCTCGTCGCGTACCGGCGAGGTCGTCCTGGATACGATCCGCAGCGAGCGTGGCTGGAATTGGGTCGGCAGCGTCCTGCACTGGATCTATCCGACGGTTCTCAGGAGCAATTGGTCGCTGTGGGACCGGGTGGTCTCGATGGTGTCGCTGGTGGCCTTGATCGCGGCGGTGCTGGGCGCGGTGCTCGGTTTCGTCAGGATCAGGATCGGAGGGCGCCGGATCGCGTCGCCCTATCGCGGCTGGCACGCCCTGCATCACATTATCGGGCTCGTTTCGACCGCTTTCGTGCTGACCTGGATTTTCAGCGGCTGGCTCTCGATGGACCACGGCCGGCTGTTCTCGCGTGGGCAATTGACGTCGACGGAGTCTGGCGTGACGAACGCTGTGCCGGCCTGGCACGCAGTTCCGTCGCTCGATCAGCAGCAGCCCATTTCCTCCTCGGTCCTTGAAATCGAATGGTTTGCTTTCAATGGGAGTGTCTTTCGGCGCGATCGCACCGGCCTTGACAGCCAGACCTTGACCAAGGCGGGCGAGCCGGCCCGCAATCAGGAGATGGCGTTTCTGGATCAGCAGGACGTCCTTGGTCTGACGACGCGCCTGGCGACCGGCTGCGGCATGCCGTCCGTTGTCGCCGATAAGGATGACTATCCCGCGCAGTCCGTGGTTCCCGGTGCGCCTGTCTACCGCTCCCGCTGCGGCGATCTCTGGTTCGACATCGACGGCGCCGACGGCAGCGTGTTGCAACGGCTCGATGCCTCGCGGCGGGCCTATCGCTGGTTCTACAGCGCGCTGCACACGCTCGATTTCCCCGTCTTGATGGCGCATCCGCGTTTGCGCGACGTCCTGATCGTGGGACTTTGCGTACTCGGCCTGGTCTTTTCCGTCACCGGCATCGTGATCGGCTGGCGGCGTTTGCGGGCGACCTTCGCAGCCTGAAACGCCCATTAACCTGCAGCCAGCAAATTTGCGGGTTGCATCAATGGCGGAGGGCGAGGATGATCGTTCGAGGGGCGCAATTGCGCCCTCGCAATGGAGCGTCCGTGATCGATGTCAGTTTTGCGCAAGCGTCTCGGCATGATCACGCCGTCGTCCAATTCGGTGCTGGAGCCCGTGACCAGCGCCATGCTGCACGACGTCGACGGCGTTACCGCACATTTCTCTCGTTTCCGCGTCACGGAGATCGCGCTCGATGCCGCGGCACTAAGCCAGTTCGATGCCTCGGTGATGCTGCCGGCCGCTGAGCTGCTGGCCGATGCCAAGGTCGACGCCATCGCCTGGAACGGCACGTCGGCGAGCTGGCTCGGCATCGGTCGCGACAGGAGCCTTTGCGAGGCGATCACGATGCGCACAAACGTGCCGGCGACGACATCGACGCTCGCCTGCATCGACGCCGCTCGCGCGCTTGGCGCCAAAGGGTCGGCCTTGTCTCGCCCTATACCGATGACGTGCAGCGGCGCATCGCCGATGTCTGGGCCGAGGAGGGCATCGCGCCGCACGCCGAGCGACATCTCGGCCTGCGCGACAATTTCTCCTTTGGCGAGGTCACACCGTCGGCCATCGCGGACATGATCCGCGCAGTGGCTGCGGAGGGTGCTGATACTGTCGTCATCCTCTGCACCAATCTCGACGGTGCCGCACTTGCCGTCTCGCTCGAGCAGGAGCTGGATATCGTTGTGCTCGATTCCGTTGCGGTCACGCTGTGGCGTAGCCTGAGCCTCGCCGGTGGCGACATCGGGGCCCTTGCGCCGTGGGGGCGGATATTCCAGACATCAGCAATGATGAAGTGACGGAGACACCAGTGACGCAGTTCGATCTCGCCATTCGCGGCGGCACCATCGTGACGGCCAGCGACGAGTTTCGCGCCGATATCGGCATCCGCAACGGCCAGATCGTCGCCATCGCCGACAGCATCGGAGACGCCGCGCGCGAGATCGACGCGTCGGGGCTGCTGGCGCTGCCTGGCGGGATCGACAGCCACGTCCATATCTCACAGCCGTCGGGCCCCGACGTCGTGATGGCCGACGATTTCGCTTCGGCGACGCGCGCGGCGGCCGCCGGCGGCAACACCATGGTGCTGCCCTTCGCGCTGCAGGAGAAGGGGACGTCGCTGCGGACCTGCGTGGAGAACTACCGCAAGCTAGCGGAGGGCGAGTGCTACATCGACACGGCGTTCCACCTCATCATCTCCGATCCGACCGCGGTCGTGCTCGGCCAGGAACTGCCGGCGCTGGTCAAGGACGGTTATACCTCGTTCAAGGTGTTCATGACCTATGACGACCTCGTGCTCAGCGACAAGCAGCTGCTCGAGGTATTCGACGTCGCACGCCGCGAGGAGGCGCTGGTGATGGTCCATTGCGAAGGCTATGACGCCATCCGCTTCCTCACCACGAAGCTCGAACGCGAGGGCCACATCGCGCCCTATTATCATGGCACCTCGCGGCCTCAGGCCGTCGAACGCGAGGCGACGCATCGCGCCATCAGCCATGCCGAGGTGATCGGCGTCCCCCTCATGATCGTCCACGTCTCCGGACGCGAGGCGATGGAGCAGATACGATGGGCCCAGCAGTGCGGCTTGCCGGTGCATGCCGAAACCTGTCCGCAATACATTACGCTCACGGCCGACGACATGAAGGGCCTGAACATGGACATCTCAGGCGCCAAATATGTCTGCTCGCCACCGCCGCGCGATGCCGAGAGCCAGCAGGCGATCTGGGAAGGCATCACCACCGGGGTGTTTCAGACCTTCTCGTCCGACCACTGCCCGTTCCGTTACGACGATCCCAAGGGCAAGCTGACGCCGAATGCCCGCACCTCGTTCCGCTGGGTGCCGAATGGCATCCCCGGCATCGAGACACGGCTGCCGATCCTGTTCTCCGAGGGCGTCTCGAAGGGGAGGATCACGCTGCAGAAGTTTGTCGAGCTGACCGCGACCAACCACGCCCGCATCTACGGGCTCTATCCGCGCAAGGGCTCGATCGGAATCGGCTTCGACGCCGATATCGTGCTATGGAACCCGAAGCTCAAGAAGCCGATCCGGCAGGCCGATCTGCACCATGGCTCCGACTACACGCCCTGGGAAGGCTTTGATGTCACCGGCTGGCCTGTCACCACCATCGCGCGGGGTCGGGTCGTATACGAGCAAGGCAGGATCGTCGGCGATAAGGGCGCGGGCGAGGTGCTGAGCCGCGGCAAGTCGAGTCTGGTGTGACGGGGAGATGATGCCGTCGCGCGCTTTGTTATTTTGTGGTCACGGCGCGTGCGGACAAGGTGACGATGCACATCAGCGCCGCGAGCATCCAGAATGCCATCGGCAGTCCGGTGGCGTGGGCGATGAAGCCGATGCCGGCGGGGCCAACCAGAACGCCGGCATATCCGGCGGTGGTGATCGACGCCACCGCGAGCCCCGTGGGCATTACGGTCTGCATGGCTGCGCCACGAAACAGCACCGGCACGAGGTTCGAGGCGCCGAGGCCGATGAGCAGGAAACCGGCGACGGCAATGATCGCGCCCGGCGCGAGCAACAGCACCGCAAGACCTGCGACGGCAAGCAGGCTTCCGCCGACCAGCGTCAAGCGATCGCCGATACGCGCCACGACGACGTCGCCGCCGAGCCGGCCGACGGTCATCGCGATCGAGAACACGATGTAACCGATCCCGCCCTGGGCCTCGCTGACGAGGCCGCTGCCGATGACGAGCAGTGCGCCCCAGTCGAGCATCGCGCCCTCGATCAGGAACGTGATGGCCGCCAGCAGCGCCAGCAGCAGTACGATGCCATGGGGCAGCACGAATAGCGGTCCCTCGTGCGCTCGCGCCGAGCGCAGCAGGCGTGGCCAGGCGAGCGCCATCGCGATCAGCATCAGCACGGAGCAGATCAATGCGCTCGCGAGCGGTCCAAGATGAAACGACAACAGTGCCGTCATCACCGCAGACCCGGCGAAACCGCCAATGCTGAAGAGCGCATGAAAGCCCGACATCAGCGGTTTTCCCGCCGCGCGTTCGACCTCGACGGCATGGATGTTCATGGCGACATCGATGGAGCCGAGCGCAGCCCCGAATGCGAGCAAGGCAATCGCCAATGTCATGGGCGTGCCGGCGATGACCAGCAGCGGCAAGATCAGGGCGAGGGCGATTCCGCCCGCGATAATGATCGGCTTGGTGCCGTGGCGTGCGCTCAAGATGCCGGTTGCGAGCATCGCGATGACCGAGCCGACACCGAGGCTGAGCAGCAGCAAGCCAAGGACCGCGTCATCGACCGCGAGCCGTTGCTTCGCGAACGGCACCAGCGGCGCCCAGCACGCGATGCCGAAGCCGGCGACCAGGAACGAGAGGCGCGTGGCGAGCCGCGTCGCCGGCCGGTCGGCTGATGTCATTCGCAAGGCTCCGGAGGGGATTGGGCAGAGGAGAGGGGCGGGGTTATAAACCAGAACGAGGAAGGAAGGTTCCGCATGCTTGTAACTCGGATGGAGCGACTTGTCCGCCGAGCGAGGCGCGCGGCATGAAAGCTGCTTGTATGGAAAACCGGCGCGAGGCTGCGTTATGCTGGCGTGCCGACGCCCCTGAAGCTGCGATCCACCAGCCTCAAGAATTGGACCGAGAAGGCCTATCCAAATCTGATCCACTACGACCGGCTCGACAAAGGCGGCCACCTCGCAGCATGGGAACGGCCTGCGCTATTCTGCGCCGAAATGCGTACCGCGTTCCGCCCACTGCGTCACTCCATCTGAGCCGGGCAGGACGCGCGGGCGACATGGAAAACCGGCAGGGCTTCCACATCGGACAGATCGGTATCTGACGGAACCGCTGCGGCGCTCGAGCGGTTGGAAGGCGACACGGCGCTGACGCCGGGATAGTGTTCCTTTGGTGCGGAGCGCCGCCAACCGATCCGCAAGCTGGCAAACAGAACCAGGAGAGAACAGATGATCCGCAAGGCAAAAGCAGTATGGCAGGGCACCGGCCGCGATGGTACCGGCCATCTTTCGAGCGAATCCGGCGTGCTCGCCGAGACGCCCTATTCGTTCAAGACGCGGTTCGAGAACGAGAAGGGCACCAATCCCGAGGAATTGATCGCGGCTGCCCACGCCGGCTGCTTCACGATGGCGCTGGCCTTCGGTCTTCAACTCGCTGGCTTCACGCCGACTGAGCTCTCCACCGAGGCCGCGGTTACCCTCGATCCCGAAGGAAAGGGATTCAAGATCAGCAAGTCGGCGCTGACCTTGCGCGCCAAGGTGCCCAACCTCGACGACGCCGGCTTTGCCCGTATCGCCGGCGAGGCGGAGAAGGACTGTCCGGTGTCGAAAGTATTGAACGCGACAATCACGCTCGACGCCAAATTGATCTAGCCGAATGTTGGGAGCATCAAAATGACGACAGAGCGCGCAGTTTTGGCTGGAGGATGTTTCTGGGGCATGCAGGATCTCATCCGCAAGCAGCCTGGCGTGATCTCGACGCGGGTCGGCTACACCGGCGGCCGGGTCAAGAACGCCACCTATCGCAATCACGAAGGCCACGCTGAAGCGATCGAGATCATGTTCGATCCCGCGAAGACCAGCTTCCGGACCATGCTGGAGTTCTTCTTCCAGATCCACGATCCCACCACGCTCAATCGCCAAGGGAACGATCTGGGCACGAGCTATCGCTCGGCGATTTTCTACACGTCAGACGAGCAGAAACACGTCGCCGAAGACACCATTGCCGATGTCGAGGCATCGGGTCTGTGGCCCGGCAAGGTCGTGACCGAGCTCGCTCCAGTCGGCGAATTCTGGGAGGCCGAGCCCGAGCATCAGGACTATCTCGAACGCTATCCTGACGGCTACACCTGTCATTTTATCCGGCCGGACTGGAAGTTGCCGCGACGTGCGACTGTCGCGGGAGGCTAGGGGGTCCCAAGGGCGCCCGCAGTTGCGCGATCAGGCTGCGCGGGCTTCCTTGCTGTGTTGCCGTCCCCATGGCGGATACGTATCGATTGGACGTTGTAAGCTCAAAACCGCTTCGCCATCTCGGCGAGGCAACGGTGGGCGGTGTCGCGGGCCGCACGGATCGGCTCGGTTGGGCCCACAGTTGGGCCGATCGGCACGAAGCGCACGTCGCTGATGCCGATGAAACGAAGCGCCTCGCGCAGGTAGGGCGTCGCCATGTCGATGCGGCCACGATTCATGCCGGTGGCAAAGTCGCTGCCGGAGGCGAGGATGACGATGGTCGGCCGATCCTTCAGCAAAGGAAGATAGCCCTGCGCCGGATCGAAGCGGAACGTCAGGCCGGGCTGGATGATGATGTCGAACCACTGCTTCAGCTTGTAGGGAATGCCGAAATTCCACATCGGCGTCGAGATCAGCACGCGGTCGGCCAGCGAAAACCTCAGCGCCATCCGCTCGGCCTCCGCAAAGCAGTCGCGCTGCGCATCGTTGAAGGCCAGCGCGTTCATCCGCGCATATTTGGCCTCGACGATCGGACCTGCAAATTCCGGCATGCGCTCGCGCCAGAGATCGACGACGTCGACGTCCCAATCGGGGCGGGCCAGACGAAAGCCGTCAAGGAAGAGCCTTGCACCGGCGCTCGATTCGGAGTCGGCTCGCGGGGAGCAGGAGAGGTGCAGAAGCTTTGCCACTGCTCATTCCAGCGCCCTGATGACGGCGTCCGCGCGGGTGACGACGGCGACGTTCTGCATGGCAAAGTTGATTGAGGCCGAGTGCCAGTCGGCATTCATGGTCGAGCAGCAGTCCTCCGGCACGATCATGAAGTAGCCCTTGTCGGCGCCGGTGCGCGCGGTGTGCTCGACCGACATATTGGTCCAGGCGCCGGTGTTGATGATCATGTCGCGGCCGGTGGCTTTGAGGATCGTCTCGAGCCGCGTGCCCTCCCAGGCGCTCATCCGCATCTTTTCGACGACGAAGTCGCCGGGCCGCGGCTCGAGGCCAGAGACCGGCGCCGCGCCCCAGCTGCCGCGCACCATCGCCTTGCTGTCGACGAGGCCCTCGAACAGCGGCGCGTTCAGCGTTACGCCGGGTGCGCCGGGCTCGACTACAAACCAGACGTGGATGATGACAACGCCACGTGCACGCGCGGCCTCCGCGAGGCGGCGGACGTTCTCGACGACGTGCTGCTGCTTCGCGTGTCCCGGCGCGCCGGACTCGGCGAACGCGCCGCCGTCCATCACCACGTCGTTCTGGAGGTCCTGGATGATCATGGCGCAGCGGTTGGGATCGAGGCGCAACTCGCCGTCGGCCAGGATCGGCGCCGTGGCGGCAGGGCCGGCATTCGTGGCGTTGCCACCACTGCGCCTGCCGCTCATATAGGGCTCGTGGCGCGGTCCCGTCCTGGTCGGGATGGCGTAGACCGAATGCGTCGAGGTCAGGTACAGCGTGCGGAAATCCGGGCCGCCCCAGGCGAGGTTGGCGACCAGCTCGGGCACGCGAACCTTTCCGAGCAGCTCGCCGCGCGGCGAATAGACCCAGACGCCGCCGGGCGCGGTGACCCAGACGTTGCCGTGCTGGTCGCACTTCATGCCGTCGGGCAGGCCCGGCTCCAGCTCGGAGCGGATGCCGCTTGCGAACACGCGCGCATTCGACAGCGTGCCGTCGGCATTGACGTCGAAGACGCGGATCAGCGCCTGCACGGTGTCGTTGACATAAAGCAATGTCTCGTCAGGCGAGAAGCACAGTCCGTTCGGCTGATCGAACAGGGTTCGATCGACCACCAGCTTGGGCTCGCTGCCGGGCACCACGCGATAGACGCCCTGGAAACCGAGCTGCCGTGGCCGCTCGACGCCATAGACCGGCATGCGGCCATACCAGGGATCCGAGAAGTAGATCGCGCCGGAAGAGTGCACGCAGACGTCGTTGGGGCTGTTGAGCTCCTGCCCGCCGAAATGCGAGGCCAGCACCTCGCGTCGTCCGTCCGGCCGCTCGCGGATCAGCGACGAGGTCGCGTGCTCGCAGACGATCAGGTTAAGCTCGGCGTCGTAAGTCATGCCGTTGCATTTGTTCGACGGACGCTTGACCTCGGCGACACCGCGCCGCGCATCCCAGCGCCGGCGAACGTCGCCCGGCATGTCGGAGAACAGCAGGTAGTGATCGGCCGGATGCCAGATCGGCCCTTCCGTGAAGTCAAAGCCTGTGCCCACCTGCGCAACGGGTGCATAGGGATCAATCAGGGTTTCGAATTCGGAGCGCAAGGTGACGTGTGTCATCGGTCGGTCCTCAAGATCATCTCAGGCCGGGAACCAGTTGCGCGCGGGCAGGGACTGCACGATCGGGCCCGGGACCTGATCATGGAGCCGGCCCACGACGTTGCCGCCTTCGATCTTGGCGGGGCGATCGTGCACCGGCAGCAGATAGCGCGAGTTGCTGAGCAGTTTCTTGATCGCGGCCTTCTCCGCACGCTTGCTGGTGCCGTGATTGCCGGTCGTGCGCGGCTCCCAGTCGTGGATCTCGTTGAAGGGCGTGACGATCTGGTCGTTGAAATCGTAGATGACGTCACCGCAGATGGTGGCGATGCCGTCGGCGGTCTCGACGATGATGTTCATCGAGCCCTCGGTATGGGCGCCGGCGGCATCGCAATAGACGCCGGGCATCAGCTCGATCGGGCCGGTGATTTCGAGGTCGAGGAAACGCAACGCGCTCTTGGTGTGGAGGCGGTCGATCAGGTGCTTGATGTCCGGGGCCGGATATTGCGGATGCATCAGGCCGGACACCGAATATTCCAGCTCCTTGCGGTTGAGGACGACCGTCGTGTTCATCGGGAACAGATCGTCCTTGCCGGCGTGGTCGATGTGCAGATGGGTGTGGCAGACGAAGCGGACATCGCCCATGCGCACGCCATGACGCGCCAGCTGGTTCTCGATCATATGTTCGTGGTACTGCAACCCGCGCATGCCCAGCGTCTCCATGATCTGGTTGGAGCGATAGCCGGTGTCGACGACGACCGGATATTTGCCGCCGAGGATCAGGAAGCCGAGCGTGAGGACGCGGCGGGTGCGGCCGCAGTCGTGGCCCAGCACCAGGAAGCTCGATTCCAGCTCGATATCGCCGTAGTCCAGGATCTTGATCTCCAGCGCCATTCGTTTCCTCCCTGTTCTCTCTTTATCCGTTAAAGCCGATAGATGCGCGTCGCGGTGCCTCTGAAGATCGCATCCCGTTGCTCGGCACTCAGCGGGGCTGCCGCGGTCCGAAATGCGTCGACGAGCTCGCGATAGCTGGTCCACAATTTCTCGATCGGGAAATTGGAGCCGAACAGGCAGCGATCGGCGCCGAAGATCGCGACGGTGTCGGCGACCACGGCCGCGATGTGCGCGGGATCGTTGCGGTGAATGAATGTGCCAAGCCCAGACAGCTTGGAGACCACGTTCGGACACGTCGCGAGCCGGGCCATCCCGGCGCGCCAGGCGGCCCGCCCCCAGGCGAGCTCTTCGAGCATGCCGGCATGCTGAAGGATGAAGGTCACCTTGGGACAGGACTCCGCAAGCAGCGCCGCATCCGGCATCTGCGGTGTGAACACCTGGAGATCAAAGCTCCAGCCGTAGTCGGCGAGATGCGCGACATTGCGGCGAACCATGGGATCGATGCAGAGATCGGGCTTGGCGGCGAAGCGATAGAGTGGGTTCTCGTGCCAGTGCAGCTGCATCCGCGCGCCGCGCACCAGCGGATAGCGCTTCAGGCGGTCGAGCTGCGGGCGCACGTCGTCGACGGCGAAATTGGCATAGGCGACGATCGCATGTGGCCAGCCGTGCTCGTCGGCGGTCCGCTGCACCCAGGCGGCTTCGTCCTCGAAGCGGTCGTTGGCCCAGTTGGTTTGGACATAGACCGAGCGGGTGACGCCGCTGCCCTTGAGGTCATCGAGATATTCCTGGATCGGATAGTCGCGTCGGATGGCCTCGTAGGGTCCGAAAATGCGGGGCTGCATCGGGCCGACCAGCCAGGGCAGGTCGGCCTGTCGCCAGATATGATGATGCCCGTCGACAATCGCGGTCACGCAACTCTCCTTCGTCCCAATGCCAGTACATGCGCGACGATCGACGCGCTCGATCCGCCGTCGACGAGATCGTCGACGAAGCGCTCGATGGCAACCAGGGCTTCCGTCTGCGGACGGAAGCCCGGTCCCGCCGCGAGCGGCGTCAGCCAGCTGACGCGCCAGGCACGTCGCGATAGTTTGGCCACGGCGTCACGGAGTGCATCGGGCTCGCCTCGCTCCAGCCCGTCCGAGACGATGACCACGGCCGCTCCTCGCGCGTAGCCGCCGAATCGCGGCACTGCGAGGAAGGCCTGCAGCGCGTCGCCAATGCGGGTGCCGCCATCCCAGTCGCTGACGAGATGCGCGGCTGCACTCAACGCCTGCTCGCGCCGCTTCAGCCGCAAGGCGCGGGTGACACGGGTGAGCCGCGTGCCGAAGGTGAAGACCTCGACATTGGGCGCGGCCTGGACCAGCGCGTGCGCCAGCTTCATGTTCTCCTCGGTCCTGCTTTTCATCGACCCGGAAACGTCGATCAGCAGCAGGAACTTTCGAGCGCGCAGGCGCCGCTTCATATGGCCGAGCCGCAGAATTTCGCCGTCGCTTCGGACGGAGTCGCGCAAGGTGCGGCGCAGATCGGCAAACGGCCCGCGACGGGCGCGCATGCGGCGATGGCCACGCCGCCGGGGCAGGCGCCGGGGGCCTCACGCGACAGGCGGCGCAGTGCGTCTGTCGTAGAAAGCTGCGCAAAGCGGCGCTCGACAAGCGCCTCGGTGCGGGTCGCGGTGAGGCCGGATTCATTGGCCTCGTCGGAGAGCAGCGGCTCCTCGTCGCCGCGACCCTCTTCCTGCAGCCTGACGGTCTCGTCGTCCTCGCCGTCATCGACGCGCTCCAACGCTTCGCTGCCGCGGAAGTGGAGGTCGAACAGGCGGTCAAAAGTCGCGCGTCGCTCCGGCGGCGGGGCGAGGGTCGCCAGTGCCGCCTGCTTGATATCCCCGAGGTGACGCGGGCCGAGCAACTCGATCGCGGTGAGGAACGCGGTGGTTTGCTCCGGCGCGACGGCAAAGCTGTTGGTGCGCAGGAGTGCGACGAAGGAGACGAAAATGCGCGCGGCGCGCGGGAGCTGGGGCTCGGTGCTCATGCGGTCGCCTCCGCGAGTATGGCGTCGAGCCGGGGCGAGATGAAGTGCAGATCCTCCTCATCCTTCAGTGCCACGCCGATCGAGCGCTTGAACGCGTCAGGCCAGCGCGCACCGCCCTGTGCAGGAGCGTTGCGGCCTCGGCCCAGTCAACGGCCTCGGCGATGCCCGGCGCTTTGCTGAGCGGCTCGCGCCGGAGCCTGCTGACGGCCGCGACGACGGCGCGCGCGGTCGCCTCCGCAACGCTGGAGGCCCGCAGCATGACGATGCGCGCCTCACGCTCTTCGGTGGGGTAGTCGATCCAATGATAGACACAGCGGCGGCGCAAGGCCTCGTGCAAGTCGCGTGTGCGGTTCGAGGTCAGCACGACGACGGGCCGCTCGGCGGCGCGTACCGTGCCGCGCTCGGGGATCGAGATCTGAAAATCGGACAAAAATTCGAGCAGGAATGCCTCGAACTCCTGGTCGGCGCGGTCGATTTCGTCGATCAAAAGCACGGTGGAGTCTGGGGCACGCAGCACCGCCAGCATGGGACGCTCGATCAAAAACGTCTCGCCATAGATATCGATATTCTCGTCGCCGGCCTGGCGGATCGCGAGCATCTGGCGCGGGTAGTTCCACTCGTAGAGCGCCGCGGAGGCGTCGATACCCTCGTAGCATTGCAGGCGGATCAACCGGCGGCCGAGCACGGCGGCGATGGCTTTTGCGGCCTCGGTTTTGCCGACACCCGGTGCGCCCTCGAGCAGCAGCGGCTTGCCGAGTGCGAGGCCGAGATAGGCGGCGGTCGCAAGGCCCTCGTCGGCAAGGTAATAGGCCGCGCGCAGCGCTCTCTCCAGCGACTCCGGGCTATCGATGCCGACGATGTTGCTGCGGACCGCCATGAACCAGAACCTCTAGCGCCGCGCCTGCGGCCGCGCGCCACCCTGGGCCTTGATCGCGCGCAGCACTTTTTCAGGCGTTATCGGCAGTTCATCGATGCGCACGCCGACTGCGTTGAAGATCGCGTTGGCGACCGCCGGCAGCACGGATTCGCACATCTCGCCCGGACCTTTGGCGCCGAATGGACCGTCTGGGGCAGGGCGCTCCAGCACCGCAATGTCATGCGGGCAGATGTCGCCGGGGCCGGGCATCAGATATTCGACAAAGTCGCGCGGACCGTGCACGGGCTCGGGATAGTACGGCTCCGGGGTCTCGTACAGCGCGTGGCTGACGCCCATCCAGGCGCCACCGACGAGCTGCTGCTCGACCAGGCGCGGATTGAGCGCGCGGCCGAGCTCATAGGCCGAGTCCATCCGCACCATCGCGACTTCGCCGGTCTCGTCATCGACATCGACCTCGGCGACTAGGCAGGCGTGTGCATAGCAGGTCGCGGGCGACATCTCGCCGGTCTCCGGATTCACTTCAGAAAGCGGCACCAGGAAGATGCCTCGGCCCGAGATGGTCTTGCCCTGCTTGAACTGGGCGGCAATCGCGACGTCCTTGGTCGAGATCGAGCGGTGCGGCGCGCCCTTGACGTGGATGTTGCCTCGCCCGTCGGTCTCGAGATCGGCGGCGTTGACCTCGAGCTCCTCGGCGGCGGCTTCCATCATGACGCCGCGCGCCTCGCGGGCCGCCGCCATCACCGCGTTGCCGACGCGATGCGTGCCGCGCGAAGCGAACGAGCCCATGCAATGCGGGCCGGTGTCGGAATCCGCGGTGTCGACATAGACGTCCTCGACCGGCACGCCGAGCGTCTCCGCGCAGATCTGTCGGGTCACTGACTTCATGCCCTGTCCCAAGTCGATGGACGACAGCGCCACCGTGAATTTGCCGCTCGGGTTGGAATGCACCAGCGCCTGGCTGGGGTCACCGCCGAGGTTCATGCCGATGGGATAGTTGATCGACGCGATGCCGCGTCCGCGATGCCGGGTCATCTAGCGCCTCCTGGTGCCGAAGACGGAGGAAAAACGGGTCGCGCCATGCGACGGCGTAGCCGGCCGTGGAGAGGGCGGCGGAGGAGCCGGCGGTGGCGGTTCGCGCGGCGGTTCGCGGGTGACGGTGGGCGGAAGACGGTCGTAGCTGGTGCGCTGCTGCGCCGGAGCGGTGGGCCGCGTGCGCGAAGAATCTGTCGGGGTCGGCGGGATGACGGCGCGGCTGCCGCCGCCGTCCTTGCGCGAGGATGCTCGCCTGAACTCCTCACGGAGCGGCCACTTGGCCTTCTCTGCCGCGACCTGGACGCATTCGATCAGCGCGGTGTTCTTGGCCTCACGCCGGTGCGCCTTCATGTCGCCGTCGCGATAGGCGTTGAGGATACGGAATTCCATCGGATCCATGTTCACGAGGTGCGCCAGCTTGTCCATCTGACACTCGATCGCAAAGTCCATCGCGGTCACGCCGAAACCGCGCATGGCGGTCGCCGGGGTGCGGTTGGTGAAGACGCAATAGACGTCGCCATAGACGTTGGGAATGGTGTAGGGGCCCGGCAGATGCGCGGCGCATTTCACGGCGGCATAGCTCGACAGCCGGGTATAGGCGCCGCTGTCAAAGTAGCAGCGGATCTTGCGCGCGACGACGCGGCCGTCGCGCATCACGCCATCCTTGATGTAGATGCGCTCGGCGCCGCGCGGCGGGCCGTATTGCATCTCCTCCTCGCGCCCGAACACATAGCGCACGGGCCGCCCGGTCAGCATCGCGCCGAGGATGGCGAGCGGCTCGGTCAGCGTATCGACCTTGCCCCCAAAACCACCGCCGACCGTGCCGCCGATGAAGTGGAAGGTGTTGGACGGCACGTCCAGAATCTTGGCGCAGGTGTCGACCGAGAAGAACAGCGCCTGGGTCGAGGTGTAGACCACGTAACGGCCGTTGGTGTCAGGGGCCGCGATCGCCCCGTTGGTCTCGGTCGGGGCGTGCTCGATCGGCGACATCTGGTAGCGCTGCTCCAGCACGTGATCGGCGGTCGCGAGCGCCGCGTCGGCGTCGCCAAAGCGCAGTTGTTGGTGATCGTAGGTCTCGTGATAGGTGAACGTGTTCTTGGGATAGGTCTCGTTGACGACGGGCGCGCCGGGCTTCAGCGCATCCTCGACGTCGAACACCGCCGCCAGCGGCTCGTAGTCGATCTTGACCTTTGCGATTGCCTCGAACGCCTCGCGCTCGCTGTCGGCGACAATGGCGACGATCGGCTCGCCCTTGTAGCGGACCTTGTCGACCGCGAGCGACGGCTCGTCGTCCTTGCCGAAATTGATCAGGCTGAGAAGCGTGTTGAGATTAACAGGCACGTCGGTGCCGCGGATGATCCGGCGGACGCCGGCGGAGCGCTCGGCCTCGGTGGTGTCGATGCGGCGAATTCTGGCATGCGCCTGCGTCGAGCGGACGACCTTGAGATGCAGCATGCCCTGCAGCTTGTGATCGTTGAAATAGCTCGAGGTGCCCGTGACATGGCCGAGCATGTCCTGGCGCTGGGTGCCCTTGCCGATCTCCTTCAGATTGTCGTCGCGCTCGTCGGCGAAAATGTCCTTGCGCAGTTCCAGCATGGTCGCGTTCCCTTAGGCGCTGACCCGGCCGCCGGCGGCGGCGAGGATAGCATTGATGATCGGCTCGTAGCCGGTGCAGCGACAGATGTTGCCGGAGATGGCTTCAATGACCTCGTCGCGGCTGGGCGACGGATTGCGATCGAGCAAGGCTTTTGCGGCCATCAGCATGCCGGGGTGCAATAGCCGCACTGAGCGGCAAAATTGTCGGCGAAGGCACGCTGGAGCGGATGCAGGTTCGGGCCCTGCTTCATGCCATCGAGCGTCTCGACCGAACGGCCAGCGACGGTTTCCGCCAGCGTCAGGCAGGAGAGGTGAAGCTCACCGTCGATCAGCACGCTGCAGGTGCCGCAGCCGCCCTGGCCGCAGCCGAATTTCGGCGTCATGTCGCCGATCAGCTCGCGCAGCGCAACCAGCAGATTGGTGCCGCCGTCGACGAAGATCGCGACATCGTGACCGTTATGACGAAATTGCAGGGGGATCTTGGACATGGCCGTTTATTCCTGTCCCGACAGCAGACGGCGCAGATGGACGCCGACGATCTCGCGGCGGTACCATGCGCTGCCGAGCGCATTGTCGGCTGGCGATGTTCCCTCGGCGGCCGCGGATGCGGCCGCGATGGTCGCGGCATCCAGTGAGCGGCCCTCGAGCGCCCGCTCGGCGGCGCGGGCCCGGATCTGCGTCGGTGCCATCGAGCCAAGTGCGATCCGCGCGCCTGCGATCCGACCGCCGCTGATCGGCAGATGCGCGGCCAGCGTAATGACGGAGCCGCCCTTCGGCTTGATGCGCGCGATCTTGCGATAGCGGAATGCCTCACTGCTTGCCGGTCGAGTGCAGGAGACCGACAAGACCAATGTCCCGGCCTGTCGCTCGCGCGCCTGCAAAAACTCCTCGATCGGGATGTCGCGCGAGCCGAAGCTGCCTTGCACGGCCACAGTGGCATCAAGCGCCAGCAGTGCGACAGTGAAATCGCCGTACGGGTTCGGGGCGAAGAGGTTGCCGCCGACAGTCCCCATGTTGCGTACGGCGGGGCCACCGATCGAACGGGCAGGGGCATGCAGGAAGGCAAGGTCGCGTTCGGCGAGGACGCGCGCGAAAGTGACGCCGGCGCCCAGCGTGATGCGCGGGCCGGAGGCATCGATCCGGGTCAACGCCTGATCCTGGGCGCGAACGACGGTCGAGATCGAGACGTCGCCCTCGTTCAGCGCCCGCATCACCAGCGTGCCGCCGCCGAGATAACGAGCGGTGCGGTCCGAGGACAGCGCGCCGGCCGCCTCACTGGCGCTGGTGTAAGTCTTCACTGTCACGGCCATCTAGGCGGCCTCCTTCAGGTGGCGGCGGATTGCCTCGAACCCGGCCTGGTAAATGTCTTCGGCGACCATGTGGGTGATGCGGTCCCGGTCTTCCGGCTTGGTCGTGAAACGGGATTCCCAATGCCAGAACGTGCGGTCGCCGTCGGTGACCGGCAGCAGGCGGACATGGGCGACGTAGTTGAACATCGGGATCGGAGTATCGAGCAGGCAGTAACTGAAACTCTGTTCGAGGTCGGACAGCGCCAGCAACTGCTCGCGCAGCTCGGCGCCGTCCTTCAGCTTGAACCGCCTGACGCAGCCGATCTTGTCCGACGAATGGGCGCGCTCGATCGAGGAGGTCGCGACCGCCGGGTGCCAGCGGTCATGCCCGTTGAAATCGCGCAGCATCGACCACGCGGCATCGGTCGGCGCGTCCAAAATCGTGCTTTTGACGATATGCGGCACGGCTCTCAGCCTCCGAACACGCGCTTGAGGGCATCGAATCCGCCCTGGAACACACCGCCGCCGATATTGCCGACGAGCTCGGTCTCCCGCTCCGGCGCGCAGTCGAACTCGGCGGTCCATTCCACAAAGGTCTGGTCGCCGTCGGTGACGGGCGTCAGCCGCAAGGTCGCGACGTAGTTCTCGACGCCCATCGGGGATTCCAGGATCGAGTAGGTGCAGAACATGTCGTAGTCGGAAAGGCCCAGAAGCTTCTCGCGGATGCGGTCGCCGTTGCGCAGGCGAAAATCCCTGACACAGCCGATCCTGTCCGAGGGCTCGCCGCCCTCGATGCGGCTTTCGGCGATCGCGGGGTGCCAGTTCGGCAGGCCATTGAAGTCGCGGACGCGCGCCCAGACGCGGTCGTTGCGCGCGTTGACGACGGTGGAGACGTAGACGCGTGGCATGGATCAGACCTCAGCTCTTCTTCCGCGGACCGCGCTCGGCCGCCGGTTCGCCGCCGCCCTCAGCCACGGGCGGGGACGCAGCTGGCTTGTCACCTCCGCCGCCCTTGCGCGCGGACTCCTTGATGCCCTGCATGTCGCGCGCTTCGCGGATCAGACCGGGCATCTTGGCGAGGCTGCCGCCCTCGACCCCGATATCCGCTAGGAGCGAGATCGATCAGCGGCGCCTGTACGCGGTAGCGCAGCGCCGAGTCGATCACCTCGTCGGTGGCGCTGCGGCCGCCATTGCCACCGTGGCCATTGCCGTTGAGGCCGTCGACCTGGAGGATGCGGATGCCTTCGATCTTCTCCATTGGCTTGACGCTCTCGCGCACGATGCCCTCGATACGGTCGAGCAGTTTTCTGCGGAACAGCGAGTAGCGCGCCTGGTCGGTGAGCACGTTCTCGGCCTCGTTGAGCATTCGCTGCGCTTCGGCTTCGACGGTGGCACGGACACGCTCTGCGTCCGCGGCAATCCGGGTCTCCTCGGCCTGCTTCTCGGCGAGCAGTACCTCGATCGTCTTGCGACGCTTGGCAATCTCGCTCTCGCGGGCGGTGATGACACGCTCGGTTGCTTCGGTGGCCCGCATCCGCGCTTCCTCCGCCAGCGCCTTGGCGGCAGACTCCTCCAGCGACTTCTGATGGATGGCGATTGCCTTCTCCATCAAGACGGTCTCGACCTCTTTCTCGCGGTTGACCTCGAGCTTGCGCAACTCGCGCTCGCGGCCGACGCGGGCTTCGTCTAGGCCGCGGTCGGAGGAGATGCGCGCGCGCTCGACCTCCTCGCGGGAGGCAATCTCGGCCTCCTGCAACGACTGGACCCGGGCGACCTCGAGCTGCTCGATCGCGCGACGGCGCTCCAGGCGAGCCGCTTCGAGCGCCTGCTCGCGCGAGACATCCGTAGTCTCGACCTCCTTGCGGGCCACGATTTCGGCCTGCCGGACCTGGCGATCGGCATCGATCCGCTCCGACTTCTTCGCGGAGAGCGCGATGACGCGGTCCTCGTCGGCGATCTCGATCGCCTTTTTCTGTTCGATATTGAGCACCTCGCGCTTCTTGGAGGAGTTGATCCGCTCGGCTTCAAGAGCGAGATCGACGGTAATCCGCTGGCGCTCGATGGCGTCGCGCCGCTTCAGTTCGGCGGCCTCCAGCACGCCCGTGCGCTCGATTTCCAGCGAGCGGGTATCGCGCTCCGCCTGGATACGTTCGGCGGCGACGGTCTTTTCCTGCGCGATGCGGGCCGCTTCGATCGCTTCGCGCGAGGCGATGTCGGCCTCCTCGACAGCGCGATTGCGCGCGATCTCCAGGGAGCGGACGCGTTCCTCCTGAGCGATGCGGCTTGCTTCCGTCGTCTCGCGTGCGGCGATGCCGGCAACTTCGAGGGTCTGGTTGCGCTCGATCTCGAGCTGCCGCGTATTCTGCTCGGCGGCGATGCGCTCGGCGGCGAGAGTCCGCTCGCGCGCGATGCGGGCGGCCTCGACCGCGCGCTGTGCCTCGATCTCCGCCTCCTGGATGGTGCGGACCTGCTGGATCTCCAGCGCGCGGGTGCGCTCGTCCGAGGCGATGCGCTCGACGTTGACGATCAGGGTCTGGGCGATGCGCGCCTTCTCGGTAGCTTCGCGGGCAGCGATCTCGGCCTCGTCCACGGCGCGGCTGCGCTCGATTTCGCGGCGGCGCGTTTCCTCCTCATTGGCGATGCGGGCGTCGGTGACGACACGGTCCTGCTGGATACGGGCCTTTTCGATCGCCTCGCGCGCGGCGATTTCGGCTTCTTCGACGGTGCGCATCCGCTCGATCTCGCGCTGGCGGACCTCGCGTTCCGACGCAATCCGCGTCGTGTCGATCGAGCGCTGATTGGCGATCCGCGTCTTCTCGATCTCCTCGCGCGCCAGCAGCTCCTTCTCCTCGATGGTCCGGGTGCGCTCGATCTCCTTCTGGCGGGTCTCGCGCTCGGAGGCGATGCGGGCTTCGGCGATGGCTTGCTCATTGGCGATTCGCGAGCGCTCGATTGCCTCGCGTGCGGAAATCTGCGCCTGCTCGGCCTCGGTTTCGCGCAGGGCGCGTTCGCGGGCGACTTCCGTGCGCTGGAGCGCGCGGCGCATCTCGATGTCGCGTTCCTGCTCCAGCCGCGCCGTCTCGCTCTCGCGCTCGATTTCGAGGGCCTGTCGCTCGGCCTCCAGATTGCGGGTGCGGATCTTGATCATCGAGTCCTGCTCGATGTCGTTGCGCAGCTTGCGCCTCGCCTCGATGTCCTCCATCAGCTTGGTCAAGCCTTCGGCGTCAAAGCGGTTCGAGGGGTTGAAAAATTCGAGGTCGGTCTGGTCGAGATCGGTGATGGCGACGGACTCGAGCTCAAGACCGTTCTGGGCGAGAGCTTCGGCCGCATTGGTCTTGACGCGTGTGACGTAGTCGCCGCGACGTTCATGCATCTCTTCCAGGGTCATCTCGGACGCGACCGAGCGGATCGCGGAAATGAACTTGCCGGCCAGCAGCGCATGGAGCTGTTCCGGCTCCATGGTGCGGCGGCCGAGCGTTGCGGCGGCGATCGAGACGGCTTCGCGGGTGGCCTGGACCCGGACATAGAAGTCGGCCTCGATATCGACGCGCATGCGGTCGCGTGTGATCACGGCGTCCTGTCGGGAGCGCACGATGCCCATCGGCAGCACGTTCATGTTGACCGACGTGTAATCGTGAATGAAGGGCAGCACGAAGGCGCCGCCATTGATCACGACGCGTTCGCCGAGGAAACCGGTCCGGACGAACGACACCTCCTTGGAGGAGCGGTGGTAGAGCCAGTTGACGATATAGACGCCAACCACGATCGCGACGATGGCGACGACCAGCCAGAGAATGAGTTCGCCGACCAGGATCCCTGACATGTTTCCCTCCCTCAATCTTACAGGCGTTAGCGCGCGCCGATCGCCTTGAATTTGCGTACCTGTTCCGTCAACGCCCGCTCCACCGGCAGCCGCTCCATCGAGGAGGCACCGTAGAAGCCGTGGCAGTAGCGGGTGTTCTTCATGATGAAATCGGCATCCGCCGGATCCGCGATCGGGCCGCCATGGGCAAGCACGAGAATGTCCGGATTGACGCTGAGCGCGGCGGACGCCCAGGTGTCGATGCGCGCCGGGCAGTCCTTGAGCTTGGGCGCGGTCTGCGCGCCGATCGTGCCGCCGGTGGTGAGTCCGAGATGGCAGACGATGATGTCGGCGCCGGCGATTGCCATCGCGGCGGCTTCCTTCTCGCTGAACACGTACGGCGTCGTCAGCAAATCCTTCTCGCGCGCCTTTGCGATCATGTCGATCTCCAGCGCGTAGGACATGCCGGTCTCTTCGAGATTGGCGCGGAACACGCCGTCGATCAGGCCTACGGTCGGGAAGTTCTGCACGCCGGCGAAGCCGAGCGCCTTGAGCTGATCGAGAAACACATCCATATCGCGGAATGGATCGGTGCCGTTGACGCCGGCGAGCACCGGCGTCTTGCTGACCACGGGCAACACTTCGCCGGCCATCTCCAGCACGATGGCATTGGCGTCGCCATAGGCCATCAGCCCGGCGAGCGAGCCGCGGCCGGCCATGCGGTAGCGGCCGGAATTGTAGATCACGATGAGATCGACGCCGCCGGCTTCCTCGCATTTGGCCGAGAGGCCAGTGCCGGCGCCGCCGCCGACGATCGGCTCGCCGCGTTTCGCCATTTCGCGAAACCGTTTCAACAATGGTGCGCGTTCAAACCGGGCCATCGGTCACCTCGCTAGTCTCCGGCGCGCCCCGGCGCGTCCGAACAGCGATCGGAACGCAGCTGCGATGGTCGAGGCGAACTCGGGATCGTTGATGTTTTCTTTGACGCGGATCAGCTGGCGGTTGCCTGTCGCACGCACCGTGCGCTCCAGGGTGCGGAACAGGGCGGCATCGGCCTCGCCATCCCAGAACGGCTGGCCGCGGGCATCGAGCGCGGAGACGCCTCCCTCGGGCAGGAAGAAGCGCACCGGTCCGTCCATCTGGTTGAGCCGCTCGCCGATCCAGCGGCCCATGCGCTCGTTCTCCTCCACAGTCGTCCGCATCAACGTGACCTGCGGATTGTGGACGTGGAATTTGCGGCCGCGATAGCGCTCGGGGATGGTGTCGGGCGCGCCGAAATTGACCATGTCGAGCGCGCCGACCGAGCCGATGTAGGGCAGGCGGGTGCGGATGATCGCGCCGAAGCGATCATCCGTCGCCGGAAATACGCCACCCATCAGGAGGTCGCAGATCTCGGTCGTGGTGAGATCGATCACGCCGGCGATCTGGCCGGAGTCGACCAGCTTCTCCATCGAGCGGCCGCCGACGCCGGTGGCGTGGAAGACGAGGCATTCGAAATCCTCGCGCAGATCGGCCGCGATCCTCTGCACGGCCGGTGTGGTGACGCCGAACATGGTGATGCCGACCGACGGCAGTCCGGCGCTCGCCGCTCGCTCTCTGCTCTCGCGCTGATCGAGCCGCGCCTTGACCATGCCGGCGATGGCATTGGCGCCGTTCGATAGCACCGCGCGCGAGATCGAGTTGAGGCCTTGCACATCGGTGACGGAGTGCATCATCGTGATGTCGGCCGGACCGACATAGGGGCCGACGTCACCTGAGGCGACCGAGGAGATGATCAGTTTCGGCACACCGACGGGGAGGGTGCGCATGCCGGGTGCGACGAGAGATGCCGCACCCGAGCCGCCAGCGGAAATCACGCCGGCAATATTGCCCTGCCGCTTGATCCAATTGGAGAACGCCTCAGCCATCGCGGTGACTGCAGCACCGCGGTCCGGGCCGAACACGGCGGAGCCGCCGCGACCGTGGTTCAGCGCGATTTCCTGGGCGGAGACATCGCAGGTTGCGTGCTTGCCGCTGGTGGAGACGTCGACCAGCCGCGTACGCAGGCCGGCTTCCATGATGATGTCGCGAATGAAGCGAAGTTCCGTGCCCTTGGTGTCGAGCGTGCCGACGACCAATACGACCGGAGGGCCGGAGGTTTGCGCCGTCACCGGCTCACGCTTGCGCCGCGCGGTGTCGTCGAGGCGGGCAACCTGCGTCGAGAGCGTGCGTGCGGCGGCCTCGATGCGCCCGATCGGGACCGGCTGCGACCACCGTGTCGGCGGTGTCGGATTGGAGATGTAGATCCGGATCGGGCCGCTGGTGCGTGCAGGCTGAGGGGCAGGCTTTGCGTCGCCGCCGGCCGCGGGCCCATCGATGTCGGGTTCGAGCTCGGCGTGCAGTCCGACGCCCAGCAGGCGCCGCTGCAACTCGCGGTCGGCGGACAATCTACCGGAATCGATGATGCGGTTGATGCGACCGTTGACCATGATCGCGACGTTGCGCGAGATCGCGGTGGCAACCCCGATGTTCTGCTCGATCACAAGCACGGACATGTCGCCGTCTTCGCCGAGCTGCTGCAACATTTCCTCGACCTGGGCGACGATGACGGGCGCGAGCCCCTCGGTCGGCTCGTCCATGATCAGCAACTGTGGATTTGTCAGCAGCGCACGCGAGATTGCGAGCATCTGCTGCTCGCCACCGGAGAGCTGACCGCCGCCATGGTCTTTGCGTTCGGCGAGCCGCGGAAAGGTGTCGTAGATGCGCTCGACGGTCCAGGCACCCGACCGCATCCCGCCGGCCAGCCGCAGATGTTCGTCGACGCTGAGCGAGCGCCAGAGCCGCCGGCCCTGCGGCACATAGCCGACCCCGAGCCGCGCGATATGCGCTGGGGGCCGCCGTGTGATGTCCTCGCCGCGGAACCGGATCGAGCCGCCGCTGACCGGCACCAGGCCCATGATCGCCTTGCACAGCGTGGTCTTGCCCATGCCGTTGCGGCCGACGACGGAAAACACGCCGCTGTCGAGCGAGAGGTCGACGCCCTGCAGCGCGTGCGAATGGCCGTAATAGACGTCGAGGCCGCGGACCTCGAGCGCCGCGGGGGAGCGCCGGATCTCACTCATGGCCGCCTCCGAGATAAAGCTCCTGCACCTCGGGGTCGGACTGGATCTCCTCCGGCACGCCTTCCTTGAAGATGCGGCCGTTGTGCATCATCGTCACGCTCTCGACGACGCGCAGCGCCACGTCCATGTCGTGCTCGATGATGATGTAGCCGATATGCGCCGGCAATGAGGTCAGAATCTCGACTAGCTCGGCCCGCTCGGTCGGCGAAAGGCCGGCGGCCGGCTCGTCGAACAGCACGAGCCGAGGGGCGCCCGCCAGCGCCAGCGCGATTTCGAGCTGGCGCTGCTGACCGTGAGCGAGCTCGGCGACGCGCTGATCCTTCACCGCGGTGAGGTGCACAGCTTGGACCAGACTGTCAGCCGCGTGCATCAGCGCATCGTTCTGGCCGGGACGCAGGAACGAGAAGCGCCCGCGCGAGACGCCACGGCAGGCGAGATAGACGTTATCCTGGACGGTGAGGCCGGGGAACAGCGCGGAGATCTGATAGGTCCGCCTCAGCCCGCGGCGGATGCGCTCATAGGGCGGGAAGTGCGTAACGTCCTCACCGAAGAAGCGGATCGTGCCCGATGTCGGCGGGAAGTCGCCGGTGATGCAGTTGAACAGCGTGGTCTTGCCCGCGCCGTTGGAGCCCAGCACGGCGCGCCGCTCGCCGGGGCGCACGGTGATGGTGACGTCGGTCAGCGCCGCCAGCGCGCCGAACAGCCGGGTGACGCCGCGCAGCTCAAGTGCTGCACCGGCACCGACCGCGGAGAGGCGACGGGCGACGCTATCCATGGCCGCGCCCTCCGCCCGGGCGGTCTGACTGCGGACGATGCCTCTGGCGCCAGCGCTGCCACAGGCCGATTACGCCATCTGACGACCAGAACACGATGGCGAGGAAGCCGAGACCAATCAGCAGCCGGAAACGGTTGCCGTCGAGTCCGATCTTGACCAGGAAATCGAGCGCAAACGTGCGCAGGAGGACGAAGACCAGTGCCCCGATATAGGGACCGATCGGCCGGGTAATGCCGCCGACGACGGCGATAATGAGAATGTCGATGCAGGCGCCGACGCTAACCGAGCCCGGCGAGATCTGGCGGTAGTTCCAGACCTGGAGCACGCCGCCAAGGCCTGCGATGAAGGATGTCACCGCATAGGCCGCGACGCGGTGCGCATTGACGTTGAAGCCGAGCGCGGCCATGCGGCGCGGATTGTCGCGCACGCCCTGCAGCGCCAGGCCGAACGGCGCGCGCGCGACGTAGTCGACGGCAAAATAACAGAGCGCAGCAACCGCGAGCACGACATAGTAGAAGGGAATGTCCCAGCGCCAGTCGACGCCCCAGAAATGCGGCGTCGAGACATTGTTGATGCCGGTGTGGCCGTTGAATATCGCCCAGTTCTGGTTGGTGAAGTAGTAAAAGGCCGCGCCAATGGCGAGCGTGATCATGATGGTGTAGATGCCCTCGGTCCGCACCGCGAGCGCGCCGCCGAGCGTGCCGAAGACCGTCGCCAGCGTCAGCGCCATCGGCACCGCAAGCCACCACGGCCAGCCCAGGCTGATATTGGCGTTGCCGCTGACGCCGAACACAGCGACCATGTAGGCGCAAAAGCCCGCGATGGTGAGCTGCATCAGGCTGACCATGCCGCCGTAACCGGCCAGGAACATCAGGCTGAGCGCGATGGTGCCGAGGATCAGCGTCGTCGCAAAAATTTCGATCAGGAAGAAGCCGTTGGCGATCAGCGGCATGATCAGGAGGATGGCCGCCACGATCCAGACCGCGGGATTGTTGACGTCGGGCCAGCCGCGCGCGATCGGACGCTGTGCCGTTGGGACGGCGGTGCGGACCCGAATGCCGGCGTCGTGGGTCACGGACATGTCAGCGCCTCGCGAGCAGGCCCTGAGGCCGAAGCGCCAGCACCAGCACCATGATCAGAAAGGTCACGACGATGGCGTAGGTCGGGATGTAGACCGAGCCGAGTTGCTCGGCGAGGCCGATGATCAGCGCGCCGAGCGCGGCACCCGGGATCGAGCCCATGCCGCCGACGATCACGACCACGAGGGACGCGAGCAGGAAGCGGATGTCCTCGCCGGGGGAGAGTGACTGGAAGGTGCCGCCCACGACGCCCGCGATGCCGGCGAGCCCGGCGCCGAGCGCGAAGACGAGCACGAAGACGATCTGGATGCGTACGCCGGTTGCGGCAAGGATGTCACGATCGTCGACGCCGGCGCGGATGATCATGCCGATCCGGGTGCGGTTGAGCGCGAGCCACATTCCGACGCCGATGATCACGGAGGCCAGGAAGATCACAAGCCGCACCAGCGGATAGCGCAGGTAGACAGCTTCACCGGAGGATCTCACCGCGGTGATCAGCGGCAGCTCGATCGGGCCGATCAGCCAGTTCGGTGTCTGGATCTGGTAGAAGTCGCCGCCGCAGGCCCACAGCATGAGATCGGCGAACACGATCGAAAGCCCGATCGTCACCATGGTCTGGCGCAGATCCTGGCCCTCCATGCGGCGGAACACAAGGACCTGAAGCAGAACGCCGACCAGCGCCGTCAGGATGAAGGCAGCGATAAACGAAAGAATCCAGGATCCGGTCGAGGCGCTGATGGCGTAGCCGACATAGCCGCCGAACAGATAGAGCGACCCGTGCGCGAGGTTGACGTTGCGCATCAGGCCGAAGATTAGCGTAAAACCGCTGGCGACGAGGAAATAGAGACCGCCGAGCGTGATGCCGTTGAAGAGCGCGTTGAGGAACACCCGCTTGCGGCCGATCGCCTCTTCAAGCCCAGCCGGCCATACCGCGAAGATCAGCCACAGTCCCACTGCGACAGCGATGATGACGATCAGCGCCCATGCAGGATGGCGCTCGACAAAGCGGGTCATGGCTTCACCTCGTGCCCGCTTGTGGGCGAGGTCGCACGCAGACCGTTACCGGCCGCAAGCCCTGACATGAACGTACGCTCCCTGGCGACCGCGATCCTCTTGTCGGGATCGCGTTCCGCTCATCCTAATGGGGTGCACGGGAGCGCATTTGATCGTGAGTATCTTTTCGCGTGCTCGTCAGCCGCGCAAAACCTTGGCAGCGCGTCGATAATCGGTCGGCGCCATCCCGACATTGGCGGCAAAGAAACGGGTGAAGCCGCTTTGCGAGGAGAAGCCGAGATCGAAACCGATATCGGCGATCGGCGATTCGCTCGCCACCAGCGCCTCCAGCGCCTGCTCCATCATCAGCGTGTTGAGATAGAGGTGAGGGTAACGCCGGTCTGGGTGCGGAACAGCCGGTAGAAATGCGGCCGCGACAGACCGGATTCGCGCGCGATGGTGTCGAGCTCGATCTCGGCGCCCGGGCTCTCCGACATCATCTTGATGCACTTGCGCACGCGAAAATCGGTGACGGAGCCGTTCGCGCGCGGATCGGGCGAGGTTTCAGCCTGCTGCCAGCTCTCGTCGTAGCAGAGGTCGATCAGACGTCTCAGCTCGCCGTCGAGGCTGTTGAGCGAGGGTGCGCCGCACACAAGGGCGGCTGCGTGCCGGATATGCTTGTCCAGTGCAACCGACCGCGTGAGCTGGGTGCGGCCGAAGCGCAGGCGGTCGGCGCCGGGCGCATCGGGTGCAAACCACTCCGCATTGACATAGAGCACGAAGAAAACGGCGCCGCCGTCGAGATCGGACGGCAGGAAGTTGTGCGGTTCCCAGGGATTGACAGCGACCACGGAGCCTTCAGTGAGCTCGTAACGTCCATCGTTGACATCGATGCATGCGGGACGTCCCCCGACATGGAAGATCAAATGACCTTCGCGATGTGCGTGGATGTTGAAAGGGCGGTTCAACTGATAGACCGTCGCCCGGCCGAAGCGGCCGTGAAAGACGGCGAGCGCCCGGCTCATGCCTTCCCTCCCAGAAGCTCTTGTCTTTTTTTGATAGCGTTCAACAACCGGGGAGAGATTGCAAGGGCGCACGTGTCGCGCACTTTGCAAATCTCTCCCCGGTCAGTCATGGCGTCGCTGATACGACTACGTCAGTACTTCTTACATTCCGGCACTGTACGGCTTGGCAGACCGATCTTGGCGAACACGGCGGGGTCGTAGCCCAGCGTCTGGTTTACGTTCGGGATCACCTTCACGACCTTCGAAAACAGCGCGCCCTTGCCGTCGTCGACGACTTCGGTAACGAAGTTGGTACCGATGGCCTGGCGGTTGGCGTCGAGCTTGATCTTGCCGTTGGGCGCATCGAGCTCGATCTTCGCCAGCGCGGCCTTGTACTTGGACTGGTTGTCGCTGAGATCGCCATTGACCTGACGCAGCGCCAGGATCAGCGCCATGGTCGAGCCGTAGTAGTTGGTGGCGAGCAGCGACGGGCTCGGGAAGCGCTTGTTCGGCGGGAAGGCGTCCTGATAGTCCTTCACGAACTTCTGCCAACCCGGATCTTCCCAGGTGTCGGCCTGGCCACTTGCGGCCAGCGTGCCGACCAGCGCGTTCTTGGCATTGCCCTTGGAGGACAGGATGGTCTGGTCGATCATGATCGACCCGCCCATCAGATGCGCCTTGCCGCCGGCCTGCTGGTACTGGTTGAGGAAGTTGACGGCGTCGGCGCCGCCGAGGCCGAGATAGATTGCGTCGACGTCGTCGGGCAGGGCGGCGATGACCGAGGCAAAATCCTTGGTCCCGAGCGGCACCCATTGGCGGTTGGTGACCTGTCCGCCAGCGCCGCAGAATTCGAGCACGAGGCCGAACACCTGGGTGTAGATGAAGGAATAGTCTTCGCCGACGGTCGCGATCTTGCGATACTTCTTCTCGTCATAGGCGTATTTGCCGAGGCCAACCTGCCACTGCGCGCCGTCCATGTTGTAGCGGAAGAAGTTCGGGGCCGGATCGACATAGGTCGTTTCCTGGGCGCCGGAGGCCGCGTTGATGAAGGTCAGCTCGGGATGGGTCTTTGCAAAATTCTTGACCGCGATGCCCTCGTCGCCTGACAGCGGCGACAGCAGGATCTGCACCTTGTCCTGCTCGATCAGCTTTCGCACCGCGCGGACCGCAGAGTCCGGGGTTGCGTCAGTCGAGGCGATGACGAATTCCAGCTCCTTGTCGCCGACCTTCTTGCCAAGCACGTTGAGCGCGGTCTGGAAGCCGCGAATGCCGTCCTCGCCGAGGACGGTGTAGGTGCCTTCGAGCGTCGCGGTGACGCCGACCTTGATCTTCTCCTGCGCGAAGGCGGTGCCCGACAACAACAGGCTGCTCAACGCGATCAGTCCTAGACTGCCTTTCAACATTGCTCTCCTCCTGGGGCGTTCTTGTCGTTGTTTTTCACCGCATCCTGCCACGTCCGCCGCGGTGCGACGGCTTTGCAAGGCAAACGGTTCTTGAGGCGGAGGCTAACCGAACTCGGATGCGGCGCATGCATCCGAGCCATGCGCGGCTTAACGGGCAGTCTCATTTTGAATGGTGCGTCGCAAATCGTTCCGCGGTGCAACGTCGCGCACGTGCTCGACATTGAGGTCAACAAAGCAACAGCGTCCGCGGCTTCACGGCAGTGCCTTGATGCCGGTGGCCGGCGCGCGCACGGCCGAGGGGTGGGCGCGGGGGACGACGCATAATCGCGCCCAAATCCTCTACTACCTTGCCGAAAATCTGTCCGCGCGCGTCGACGAGTTTCGCCCGGCGCATCGGTGACATGACCGGCGTTTCACCCGCCAAGGCGCGCGCAGAGGTCGAGGCCGGTATCGAGCGCCTGTTCAGCTATGGGGTCTGGGCCGACAAATACGAGGGGACGATCCATGCACCGGTGTTGCGCGGCGTGGCGCTTGCCATGCACGAGCCGACTACCTTGCGGTGATACTTGTTGGCATGCGAACCATCAGAGTTCGGGCAATTTTGAAAGACAAGGGAGGAACGCAACATGCTCAAGGGCATCAATCCACTGCTCAATGCCGACGTGCTCTATGCCTTGCGCGCAATGGGGCACGGAGACCGCCTCGTGGTGTGCGATACCAATTTCCCTGCCGACTCCATCGCGCGCCAGACCGTGTTCGGCGAGCTGCTTCGCATCGACAACGTCAGTGCGGCAAAGGCGATCGAGGCCATCCTCTCGGTAATGCCGCTCGATACGTTCGTCGACGATGCCGCGATGCGCATGGAGATCGTCGGCCAGCCCCAGGAGGTGCCGCCGGTGCAGCGCGAGGTGCAGGCCGTGATCGACCACGCCGAGGGACGGTCCTGGCCGCTGGTCGGGGTCGAGCGCCATGCCTTCTATGAAAAGGCCAAGACGGCCTATTGCGTGATCGCCACCGGTGAGCGGCGCTTCTATGGCTGTTTCCTGTTCTCCAAGGGCGTCATCGCGCCGGACGGAGAGTGACGACGATGAGCAAGACTGGCGTCGCGGTGCTCGGCATCTTCGTCGTCGATCTGGTTGCATTATGTGACTACATCGTTCCCAACGAGACCGAGGCGGAACGCTGATGGGAATCGCGGTGAGCGATCTAGCCGGCGCCCGCGGCGCCGGAGACGCGTTGCTGGCGAAGGGAGCGGGGACCGCGCTGATCACGCTCGGCGAACGCGGCGCGCTGTTTCACGGGCGGGATCGCTCGCTGCACGTGCCGCTATTCGCCACCGGCAAGGTGGTCGAAACCGCAGGGGCGGGCGGTGCATTCGTCGGCGGCTTCGCAGCAGCGCTTGCGGGCGGCGCCGATCCGCTGGAAGCGGCGCGGTTCGGTTTGGCCACGGCCGGAATTTACGCGATCGGGTTTGGCGTTGCGCTCGCGCTGAACGCGCATTTCGGGCGAACGGCTGTTTCGCGTGGCCTTGCTGCTGCCCACGCCGGCGCTCAGCTTTCTGTTCCTGACACGACCTCGAAAAATCAGTGTCACATGCGTACGACTTCGCCGCTTCGAACGCTGGCGTCGGCGGCAAGGACGATGCCCAGCGAGTTGATCGCAGCCTCGTGATGCTCGGACAGATCGATCTCGCCACGAATGGCGCTGAGAAATAGCCGCTGCTCGCGCTCGCAGAGCTCCTGGTGGTCCGGTTCGTCCTCGGTCGAGAGGAGTTCGTCGGAACTTGCGAAGTGGCCCTCCAGGTTGCGGGCTGCATGATGGATCCGGAGTGCATTGGTGCGCGTATGCGTGTCATGGTCCGTCGAGCTCGCAGTCGCATCGGTACTTTCCCGCGCAACAATCGACACACTGCCGTTCGGCCCGATAATGTCCTTCACGAAGTGAGCAGTCTCGCTCATCATCGGTCCCCAACCAACCTCGTACCAGCCAACTGATCCGTCCTCGAACACGATGTGAAGATGGCCGTAATTGTACATGCTAGGCGCGATCTCGTCCGTGAGCCTCGCCCCGACCGCGTGCACGGCGATCGGGCGCGAGCGCGTCACCTGGCACATGATATCGACATAGTGCACGCCGCAATCGACGATCGGTGAGGTCGACAGCATGAGCTTCTTGTGAACCTCCCAGAAGGAGCCGGCCGATTGCTGGTTGAGATTCATGCGCATCACGAGCGGCTTGCCGAGCGTGCGGCCGATCTCGACGAAGCGCGACCATGACGGATGGACGCGAAGGATATAGCCGATCAGCAGCGCCTTTCCGCTCGATCGCGCTGCGTCGACGACGTGCCGGGCTGCGTCGAGCGTCGCGGCAAGGGGCTTTTCGCAGAATACATGCGCACCTGCCGCGAAAGCCTGAAGGGCCATCGTGGCGTGATGTTCGGTATAGGTGCAAATCGCGACCGCATCGGGACGCAGTGCCGTCAGTGCCTCGTCGTATCGTTCGAAGCGCGGCAGACCGGGAAACTCCGCGTCGAGGTCATGGCGAGCGGCCGCGCGAGGGGTGCAGAGGCCGACGAGCTCGAAGCCATCGATCGCGGCGTAGGCGCGGGCGTGGCTGGTTCCCATGGTGCCGAGCCCAATCACGAGAACGCGGATTGGCTGAATTGTCGACGCAGATGAGGAAGACATGGCTCAACCGCGCCCCTTCAATCGAAACAACATCCGCCAGAGCCGTGCATCAGGAGCCGCCAGATGGCCGGCCCTCGATCCAGGTTTCGCGCACGCGCAAATCGTCGTCAAGATGCACCAGGCTCGCAAGATATCCGGGCGCGATGCGGCCAAGCTCCGTCTCGCGTCGCAGAAACGTTGCTGGAACGCGCGAGGCCATCGCGAGTGCGTCACCGAGCTCGAGCTGTGTTACCTCGACGGCAAAGCGTACGGCTTCGTCCATGGTCAGAACCGACCCTGCGAGCGTTCCATCTTCGAGCCGCAGGCTGCCTTCTGCGCGGGTCACGCGGCGGCCCTGTAGATCGAACTGATCGGGACCGCCGGCGGCCGGTGGCATCGCGTCGGTGATCAGCATGAAGCGGTCATGCCGTTTGGCCGCGAAGGCGATACGAATGTTCGCCTCGTGCACGTGATGACCATCCGCGATGATTCCGACGAAGGCCTCGTCGAGGTCGAGCGCTGCGCCAACCATGCCTGGCTCGCGTCCGACCGGCGCGCTCATCGCATTGAACAGGTGCGTGAATGCGTGTGCGCCGGCTTTGACGGCCGCGCTCGCCTGTGCATAGCTTGCATTCGAGTGGCCGAGCGAAATGAGCACGCCATGCCGCGCGAGTTCGGCAATGCTCGCCGCACCGACCCGATTGGGCGCGAGCGTCAGCATGACGGCGCCGCAATTCGCCTCGACGATCGTCGCAATGTCGCCCAGCTTGAGGTCGCGGATATATCTGAGCTCATGCGCGCCCTTGCGAGCCGGATCCAGGAAGGGTCCTTCCAGATGGATGCCGAGTGTTGCCGGGGTCAGTTGCCGTGCTTCGCGCGTTGCGGCGATTGCCGCCGCCATCACTTGCGGGGCATCGGTTACCAGCGTCGGCAGCAGCCCGACGGTGCCGTGCTTGCGATGCGCAGCGGCGATGCGGGCGATGCCTTCCGGCGTCGGGTCCTCGTTGAACAAGACGCCGCCACCGCCGTTGACCTGCACATCGATGTAGCCGGGCGCGAGCAAGCCGCCACCGAGATCGCGTACCGCGCCATGCGGTCTCTCGGCGTAGGGGAGGATTGCGGCGATGCGGTCGCCTTCGATAACGACGACGTGGTCGCAAAGAAAGCGCTCGCCATCGAAAATCCGTGCGCCGGTCAAAACGATCATCAAAGGGTCTCCGTCACCTTGCGCAGGTTGCGCGGGCGGTCGGGATCTCGCCCTAGCTGGAGCGCAAGCGCCTCGGCAAGGCGGTAGAAGCGGTGGATCATGACGATGGGTTCCAGCAGCGTCGCCTCGACTTTTGCGGTCGCGAGACGATCCGTGTCGTCGGCGCCTCCGGCCTCGATTGTAATCACCCTTGCACCGGCACTCGCCAGCGCGGCCAGTGTCGGCAGCATGCCTTCGCGCGCTGCGTCGGACGGAACGAAGGCGATGACGGGAAAGCCGGAGTCCACGAGTTCGGCCGGGCCATGCAGCACCTCGGCCGCGGAATAGGCTTCGGCGTGAATCGCGCAGGTTTCCTTGAGCTTCAGCGCCGCCTCCGCAGCGATCGCAAGCGTCGCACCGCGACCGAGAACGAAAGCGCTGCGGGCATTCGCGAGCTGCCCGAGCAACGCCGCGGGCGGCGGCGCCGTTTGTCCGCGCAGGATCTCGGGCAGGCCGGTGAGGACGTCCGCGAGCTGCCGATCTTCGCGCCAGGCCGCGACGAGGCTCGCGCCCGCGACCAGACCGGCAACCATCGATTTGGTCGCTGCGACTGAGCTTTCAGCGCCGGCGCACAATGGCAGCAGCACTTCGGCCTCTTGCGCGAGCGGCGAGGCCACGTCGTTGACCATTGCGACGGCCAGTGCACCGCCGTCTCGTGCGGCGCGCTGCATCTCGACAATGTCCGGGCTGCGTCCCGATTGCGAGATCGCGATCGAAACACCGCCTTCGAGCCGCATCGGCGTACGATAAAGCGTCGCGATGGAAGGACCGATTGAGGCACAAGGCACCCCCGACACAATCTCGACGAGGTATTTCAGATAGAGCGCACAGCAGTCCGAGGAGCCGCGGGCGATGGTCGCGACGAGCGACGGACCTAGCATGCGCAGACGCGCGCCAAGTTCAGCGAGCCGCTCCGCGTTCTGGGCAAGCTGGCGCGCGGCCGCTTCGCCTGCCTCGCCGATCTCCTGAAGCATGCAGGTCGTCATCGGTGCGCCTTTCGGGCCGGCGGCGACAGCGTGAGTTCAGAGACGAAGTCATACGCGTCCGCCCGGTACCAGGATTTCGTGAATTCGACGCAGGATCCGTCGGCAAGATAGGCGATGCGCTGGATATAGAGGGCGGGGCTGTCCGGTGCGACGCCGAGCAGTTCCGCATCCGCATGATCGACGAGGGTCGCACGCAAGCGCTGCAAGCCACGAGCGGGCCTGACGCCCCGCGCGGAGAGCGCCTCATAAAGCGAGCCGCCGACCGAGTCCTGTTCGGGAAGAAAGCGTATCGGCACGGCGGCGCGTTCGATCGCCATGGGCGAACCGTCAGCCAGGCGCAGGCGGCCGAGCCGGAACACGCGTTCGTTCGGCCGTACGCCAAGCATCATGGACTCTTCCGGCGTCGGCAGGAACACGCCGCGCTCGAGCTCGCGCGAGCTCGCCTCCAATCCACGCAGCCGCATGTCTTCCGTGAAGCTCGTTAGGCGCGAGGAGGGCTGCTCGACGCGCGGCGTCGCCCGATGGATGAAGGTGCCGGCGCCGTGGCGGTGAAACAGCACGCCTTCGGCGATCAGATCGGCGATCGCCTTGCGAAGGGTTGTGCGCGATACGTCGAGCAGCTCGCATAATACCCGCTCGGCCGGAAGCAATTGCGTCTCTGCGAAGCGTCCGGTCTCAATCTCGTGCCGAAGCGCGTCGACCACGGCACGATAGAGCTTCTGGCCCGGCGCGGTTTCGACCGTCATGGACATGCGGCGTCCTCCGCGAGCGTTCCGCCGATGAGCAGGATCGCGCCGTCGACCGCGTCGCGCCGTGGCAGTGCGAGGCGCGTGGCCACACCAGCCGGCAAAAATGGGCGCATGGGCTCACCGAAGCCGCCGGCGAGTGCAATGCGCTCGGCGCCAAGTGCATTCAGGGCGTTCGCAAGCGCGGCTATCGCGCTGGCTGCTTCGCCGACGACTTCGCGCGCGCGCATATCTCCGGACCTGGCGACGTCCAGGATCTGGGGTGCGAAGGCGCCGTAGTCGCTTGGCCTTGCGTCCGCCGCCCAGCGGCTCATGCGCAATGGATCGCCATCGAAATGGCGCCCGAGCGCTTGCGCCAAGCCGCTCATCGGCTCGAGGCCATCGATCGCACGCAGCGTCGCGCGCAACGCCGACTCGCCAAGGCGGGCAGCAGATCCGTCGTCGCCGAGCCAGAACCCGCGCCCGCCGATGATCGTCGTCGAGCTCCCACGCGAGCGATGCCCGCCGAGCCCGTGCCCGCGATGATCAGGCCGCCGTCGCCGAGGCCATTGGCACCGACGCAGGCGGCGACAGCATCATTCACGGCGGCGATGCGCGCAAAGCCGGGCAGGGCGGCAGAGACGCGCCCTGCTTCCTCCTCGTCGGAAAGCCCGGCAAGGCTAAGGCCGACTGCGATCTCCTGCCTTGGTGCTCCGGCTGGGATGGCGGACTCGATCGTCTCACGGACGACTCGCATGGCTTCGTCGAAATCGAGATAGATGTTCGAGGCCGGCCCGAGGCCACGCCCGAGCTCGCGGCCCGAGGAATCCCGAAGTCTCGCGCGACACCGGGTCGCGCCGCCGTCCACACCGAGGAAGAACTGGGCCGTCGCCAAGGAGCCTCCCTAAAAGTCCTTAACGCCCCTAGACAAGTGGTATGTCACGCGGCTAGAACAAATACAAGAGGTATCTACCATTGGTATTTACGATGTCGATGCCGAGGCTGGAGACAGACGGCGAAAGGTGCTGCGACACCGGTGGTGTCGTGATCCTCGATGACGCGATGTTCGCGGAGGCGGTGCTCGCATCCTACCGCCGGGCGATCGCTTCGGTCGCAGCCGCCGCCGGCGACATCCGCGCCGCCGCGCTTCGCCTCGCTGCGATCTGGCGAGCAGGTGGACGGCTGATCTATGCGGGCGCGGGCTCTTCCGGTCTTGCGGCCGCTGAAGACGCCGCCGAGCTTCCCGGCACGTTCGGCCTCGATGAGAGCCGCATCGCGATTGTCCTGCCCGGCGGGACCACCGAGCTGTTCCGCATCGATGGCGCCGCGGAGGACGATGCCGCAGCCGGCGAGCAGGCGATGACCGGGCTCGGTGATCTCTCTCGTGATGCCGTGATCGTCGTATCGGCGAGCGGCTCGACGCCGTTCACCGTCGCTGCAGCCGCAGAGGCGCGCCGCCGCGGCGCCTTCGTGATCGGCATCGCGCATCGTCCGGGCGCGCCTTTGCTCGTCGGTGCCGACGCGTCGATCTTGCTCGAGAGCGGGGAGGAGGCGCTGCGCGGATCGACACGGCTCGCGGCCGGAACTGCGCAAAAGGCCGCGCTAGGCATGCTCTCGTCATTGATGGGGTTCGAGCTTGGTCACATCTATCAGGGCCTCATGGTCAATCTGAAGGCCGACAATGCCAGATTGCGCGAGCGGGCGCGTGGGATCGTCGCAACGATCGCCGGCGTCAGCGATGCCAAAGCGGAAGCGGCGCTGCGCGAGGCCTGCGGCGAGGTCAAGCCGGCGATCCTGATTGCCTGCGGCGTCGTCATCAGGAGCGAGGCGGTCACGTGTCTCGCTGCTGCGGAAGGCCGGATAGACGATGCGTTGCGCCGCGCAGGCGTTAGCCACGGGATCAAGGGCGAAGGCCCGAACAAGGGAGCGTAGCATGAGACGGACATTCAAGGCTGCAATGGGAGCTGAGGCTGCCGCGTTGGCGTTGCTTGCGGGGCTTGCGTCGGCCCAGGCAGGCTCGTTGAAGATCGAGAGCTGGCGCAACGACGACGCTGACATCTGGAACTCGAAGATCATTCCCGCTTTCAACAAGCGTTATCCCGACATCAAGATTGAATTCGCGCCTTCGGCGCCCAAGGAATACAACGCCGCCCTGAACGCACGGCTTGATGGCGGCACCGCCGGCGACCTCATTACGTGCCGTCCGTTCGACGCCTCGCTCGCGCTCTATCAAAAGCATCAGCTCGACGCGGTCGATGGCCTCAAGGGGATGGACAATTTCTCCGATGTTGCGAAGGCCGCATGGCAAACCGACGACGGCAAAACCACCTTCTGTGTTCCGATCGCCTCCGTCATCGCGGGGTTTATCTACAACAAGGAAGCGTTTGCCAAAGTCGGCGTGTCCGAGCCAAAGACGCTCGATGAATTCCACGCCGTGCTTGAGAAATTCAAGAAGGACGGGACCTATGTCCCGCTGGTGATGGGCACGGCCGACCAGTGGGAGGCCGCGACCATGGGATTCCAGAACGTCGGCCCCGACTATTGGAAGGGCGAGACCGGTCGCGCCAATCTCATTGCCGGCAAGGAGAAGCTCACCGACCCGCAATACGTCGCGGCCTTCAAGGAGATCGCGAACTGGGCGCCCTACCTCGGATCGGGCTTCCAGGCGCAGACCTACGCTGACAGTCAGAACCTGTTCTCGCTCGGCAAGGGCGCGATCTATGCGGCTGGCTCGTGGGATATCTCGACGTTCCGCGGCCAGGCGAAATTCGCCATGGGTGCATTCCCGCCGCCGCAGCCGGCCGGCACGACGGATTGCTATATCTCCGATCACACCGACATCGCGATGGGCGTCAACGCAGCGTCGAAGAACAAGGAAGACGCAAACAAATTCCTGGAATGGCTGACGACGCCGGAATTCGCAACGATCTACGCCAACGCGCTTCCCGGCTTCTTCCCCCTCGGCAAGACCGCGGTGAAGGTCGACGACGACGTCGCCGCAACGATGGTCGGATGGCGCCAGACCTGCAAGTCGACGATCCGCAACTCCTATCAGATACTGTCGCGCGGTACGCCGAATCTGGAAAACGAGCTCTGGAACGTGTCCGCGCAGGTCGTCAACGGCAAGCTGACGCCCGATGCTGCCGGCAAGCAGCTGCAGGACGGCCTCGACAAGTGGTACAAGCCCGCCAAGTGAAGCCAGTCCCCTCTCTCCGCTCTGGCGGGGAGAGGGACTTTCCTGTTCGATAGTTGCTGCATACTCCGCTGACTCGCGGCACGAGCCGCAGGCGCGGAGAGCGACGATAACGCACGCTAGGTTCAACCTCTTTCCGTCATGCCTGAATCGGTCTCGAACATCACGGCCCAGATGCCTCGCGCAAAACTCGCGGGCCTTCTGCTGTTCTTTCTCGGACCGGCGGTCGTGATCTACACCCTGTTCTCGATCTATCCTCTCGTCGCGACGATGGCGCTCTCCACCTACACGAGCGATCCGTCTGGAGCCCGGTATTTCGTCGGGCTGGCCAACTTCGAGACGCTGCTCGGTGATGCGCTCTGGTCGAAGCCATTCTGGAATGCCCTCGGCAACAATCTGATATTCTTCGCCGTGCACATGTGTGTACAGAATCCGATCGGTATCGCGCTCGCAGGATTGCTGAGCCTGCCGGGCCTGAGGCTCAAGGGCTTTTATCGCACCGTCATGTTCTTACCGACGATGCTCTCGGTGGTCATCGTCGGCTTCTCCTGGAACCTGATCCTGTCCCCGCTCTGGGGCGTGGCTGCCGGCGCCTTGAAGTCCGTGGGGTTGGGCTCACTGTTCGCGCCCTGGCTGGGCCTCGAATCCAGCGCACTCGTAACCCTGTCGCTCATTTCGGTCTGGCAATTCGTTGGCATCCCGATGATGTTGATCTATGCCGCGCTGCTCAACATCCCACAAGAGTTGATCGACGCGGCACGCGTCGACGGGCTCGGACAATTCCGCATCTTCTTCCACATCAAGCTTCCGCTCGTCCTGCCGACGATCAGCCTGGTCTCGGTCTTGACCTTCGTCGCCAACTTCAACGCTTTCGATCTGATCTATTCGGTCAAGGGTGCGCTCGCGGGGCCGAATTTCGCAACCGACATTCTCGGCACGTTTTTCTACCGGACCTTCTTCGGCAATCAGCTCCAGCTCGGCAACCCGACGATGGGCGCTGCGGTTGCGACCGTCATGTTCTTTATCATTCTCGTCGGCCTTTGCCTTTACCTCTTCCTCGTGCAGCGGCGCATCCGCCGTTATGTTTTTTGAGGGGAGCGGCGTGACGGCGGAGCAGCGCGCAAGGAGCCTTGGTGTCCATCTCGTCCTGATCGCCTACAGCCTGCTGGCGGTCGGTCCAATCCTGCTCGTCGTGATGAATTCGTTCAAGGTGCGCAGCGCCATCTTCGGCAGCCCGCTTGCTCCGCCGGACGCCGCAACCTTCAGCCTCGTCGGCTATGAGAAGGTTTTTCGCTCCTCCCATATCCTCACCTACTATTCAAATTCGCTGATCGTGACCCTCGTCAGCATGGCACTCGTGCTGCTGTTTGGCGCGATGGCAGCCTGGGCGCTCACCGAATACCGCTTTGGTGGTTCGACGGTGCTGGCTCTGTTTCTGTCGCTCGGCATCATGGTGCCGATCCGGCTTGGCTCCGTCGCGATTCTCAACATGATGCGGTCCGCGGGCCTGAACGACACGCTGACGGCCTTGATCCTCATCTACGTTGCGCAAGGCCTGCCGATGTCGATCTTCATCTTGAGCGAATTCATCCAGCAGATCCCCAGGGACTTGCGGGACGCCGCGCGCTGCGACGGCGTGCCGGAAACCCGCATCTTCTTCGAAGTGGTCGCCCCTCTGCTGCGCCCGGCGATCGCGACCGTTGCCGTCTTCACCATCGTGCCGATCTGGAACGACCTCTGGTTTCCGTTGATCCTGACGTCGAGCGACTCGACGCATACAGTCACGCTTGGGGTGCAGCAGTTTCTTGGCCAGTACATCACCGACTGGAATTCCGTGCTCGCGGCGCTGTCAATGGCGATCCTGCCGGTCGTCATAATCTACGTGATCCTCTCGCGCCAACTCATTGCGGGCCTCACCTCCGGCGCAGTCAAATAGGGTGTTGAATGGCCAATCTGCGCATCGAGCGTCTCAACAAGCGTTATGGGGCGACGACAGTACTCAACGACATCAACCTGGGCATCGAAGACGGCGAGTTCGTCGTGCTCGTCGGCCCATCAGGCTGTGGCAAGTCAACGCTTCTGCGCATGATCGCCGGGCTCGATGGCGCCTCAGGCGGTGACATCCATATCGCGGAGAGATGCGTCAATACGCTCGCTCCTGCCGCGCGCGGCATCGCGATGGTGTTCCAGTCCTACGCACTCTATCCGCATATGAATGTGCGCAAGAACATGACCTTCGGTCTGAAATTTGCCGGCGTGGCGCCGGCCGAACGCGAGCGGCGCGTTGCGGAAGCCGCCCGCATGCTGCGGCTCGCAGACCTGCTCGATCGGTATCCGCGCGATCTCTGGCTGGCCAGCGTCAGCGCGTCGCGATCGGACGTGCGATCGTCCGCGAGCCCGCCGTCTTCCTGTTCGATGAACCGCTCTCCAATCTCGATGCGGCGCTGCGCGTCTCGACCCGCGTCGAGATCGCCAACCTGCACAGAGTGCTGAAAGCGACGATCGTTTATGTGACGCACGACCAGGTCGAGGCGATGACGCTCGCCGACCGTATCGTGGTGATGAACAAGGGCCGCATCGAGCAGGTCGGCAAACCGCTCGATCTCTACTATGAACCCGCTAACCTGTTCGTGGCCGGATTCATCGGTTCGCCCGCGATGAATTTCTTCGATGCAAAGGTCGAAAGCATCGAGGGCGGACGCGCACGTGCAACCGGTGGCGGATTCCTCAGCCTCGAGCTGCCGGTGGCCTCGCTGAAGGTCGGCGCCGCGCTGACGCTCGGTGTTCGCCCGGAGCATCTTGTCCGGGGCGTGGACGGTGCCTTCGCCGCCGAAGGCATCGTCGAGCTCGTCGAACGGCTTGGCGAGGCTTCGTTCGCCTATTTGCGCCGCGCCGACGGCAGCATGTTCGTTGCGGAGGTACGCGGCCGCCGGACGCCGTCGCGAGGCGAGACGGTGACGCTCGTTGCGGCGGCTCCCGACGTACACGTCTTCGACGCCTCCGGCATTCGTGTTGCGACGCAAACCGATTGATTGGGGGCGATACGATGCCGATTGCAAGTTGGTTTGACGGCGTGATCGTTCAATGATGACGAATGTCGTACGCTATCTGACCCATCCTCAGGTGAAGATCGATCCGTCGATTCCCGTTCCGTGCTGGGGCCTCAGTGAGGTCGGGAAAGCACGGACGGAAGCCCTGACGATCGCGGGAAGGCTGTCAGGTACCAGCCAGGTCATCTCCAGCGGAGAGCGAAAGGCGATCGAGACCGCTGAGATCATTGCCGCAAAGCTGGGCGTCGTGGTGGAAGTGCGCGAGGCAATGCACGAGAACGACCGATCGGCCACAGGTTTTCTCGTCCCCGACCAGTTCGAGGCGACGGCCAACCAATTCTTCGGACAACCCCACGTGAGCATTCGTGGCTGGGAACGAGCGATTGACGCCCAGCTCCGCATTGTCGGCGAGGTCGAGCACGTGTTGGCGCGCAACACGCCGGGAGACGTGCTCTTCGTCGGCCACGGTGGCGTTGGGACTCTCTTGTACTGCCATTATTCCGGTTTGGAGATCGATCGCGCGCATGACCAACCCGCTGGCGGTGGTTGCTTCTTTGCGTTCAGCTCGCATGGCCGTCGCGTGCTGCATGCGTGGCGTCGCCTCGAAGAACTGTGACTTTCGCGAAGCGAAGCCAGTGATAGTTCCAACAATTTGGAACGGATCGGGCGTTTCCGGGTTGTCATGTGCCGTGCCGCCGATTCCAACGCAGTCTCGAATGGCTGCGCACCGCCGGTACGGATCACTTCCGGGTACTGCAGCTCGATTTGATTATGAGCAAGAAAGATCCTGTCGACCGCATCTGGGACATTATCCAAAACGTCGGCGTGTGCATGCTGACGACGCAGTTCGGCGGCGGACTGCGTGCGCGGCCGCTTGAAGCAAGACCCGACCGCGACGCCGGCGCAATTTTCTTCGTAACCGACATCCACAGTCCCAAGGAGGACGAAATCGAGGCCGCGCCCGATGTCGGTCTTGTCTTCATCGATTCGAGCGCTAACGCCTACCTGTCGATCACCGGTCGCGCCTCGGTCATGCGCGATCCCGACAAGACGAAGGCGGTGTGGCGAAAGACCGACGAGGTGTGGTGGCCGGGCGGCCCCAACGATCCAGACGTATCTTTGTTGCGGATACAGCCGTTCACAGCGGAGTTGTGGGACGGACCGGCGAGCTCCGCCGCTACGATGTTCGAGTTCGCCAAGGCGAGGCTGACCGGAGAGCAACCGAATCTCGGTGAAAACCGCAAGGTGACGGTCAAGATGTGAGCACGCGGACCGAGCTTATTCCGCACGGGCGAGCTCGGGGGCGACCTCGCCCGCGGGTTTTGAGGCGCAGCCGCGATCTCCTGCGTCGGTCAATAGGACTTCAGCCTCATTGAAGAAGTCGCATTTTCAGAGCATCATGCAGCAATGATGTTGGGTTTGGCAATTGTGGGAGCTATCGGCGTCGTTGTGCTGGCAGAACGGAGCGCAGAGCACCTTCTGTTTGCAATCACCGCATTTGTATTTAACGTCGCCCTGTTGCTGATCTTCGTTGCTGATTTTGAGAGGGCGGTGCTGCTGTCCTGTGTGCTGGCAATCGCGATTGCCGGACTATCGATCGTCAAATTCGACCACAGCGCACTCAAACTGACCGTTTCCGATTTGCCGCTCGCGTTCGCGGGGACGGTGCCATTTTTTGTGTCGCAATACCCACGCATGATGCTGGGTGTGCTGACGGGAAGCCTTGTTCTTGTTTTTGCAGTGGCCTTGGTGCTGCTCTACGCCGCCGGATCGCCGGTTTCGATCGAGCTTCGAATTCTCCTATTCGGCCTTGCTCTCATTTGTTCCGCCGCCGTCTTTGCAGCGAAGGGCGCGGCGTCTTGGCGGCTGAACCTTTCCCAGCCGCGCTGTTTCTACTCGGCGTTCATGGCCTCGCTCATCGACCCCGCATCCTGGCAGCAGTTCGGCCGGCTCACTCTGAGTGACATCGCGATGGAGCCACTGCCGCTCAAGGAGCCGGTGCCAGCGCGCTCGACCCGCTTTCCCGATATTATCGTCATCCAGCACGAATCGGTTTTTGACCCGCGCATCTTTGGCTTGCCCGTTGAGCCAATCGTCGAGGGCTTCCTGTCCCCGGTAGCCGGTCAACACGGCTGCCTCAATGTGGACATCTTCGGGGGCGGTTCGTGGCAGTCTGAATTCAGCTTACTGACCGGCCTTTCAAGTGCAAGCTTCGGGTCAAGTGCGTACCAGCTGTTCAGAAAGGGCGCGGGTCGATTCCACAGCAGCCTCACCCACTCGCTGACCTCGCTCGGGTATAAGACAACGCTAATGTCGAGCTGCCGTCGCAGTTTTCTCAACTATGATCAATTTTACAGCTCGATCGGCATGAATGAGCGAATTTTCATCGACGACATTCCGCCACCTTTCGATACCAGGCGTTTCGAGGCGACAAACTCCGATACGTTATTTCTGGAGGCGGTGATCGATGCCTATGCAAACAGCATTCTTGATGATCCGGCGGCGCCTCGATTTCTGTACGTGCTGACCAACTTCAATCACGGGCCGCATGATAGGCGCCTTGTTGCGCCTGGACGGTTTGAAAGCGAGCGCGCTTTCGCTATGGCGCGCCTCCCTGATTGCAGATACGCCGAATATTACGCACGACTCGCGGAGACCGCTTCAACCTGGCAAAAGCTCAAGCTGAAACTGGAAAGGACTCAGCGACCAATTCTCGTCGTGCACTATGGCGATCACCAACCGGTATTGACTCGTCAAATCGCTCGGCAACTAAAACTCGCGGCCGACGCGCGACGTTCGTTCCGAACATTTTATGCGATGGAGGCTTTGAATACCCCTCCCGAGCAATTCAGGCCCGGACGAGGGGCGGACCTCGACATCGCCTTTCTTGGCACCTTGGCGTTGCAACGCGCAGGCCTCCTCTCTGATCCGATATTTTCGACCCGCGCCAGCTTGCTTGATGATTGCGGGGAGACCTACTTTGCGTCGGCCTCCGAACGGAAACGCCGATTCCACCGCACATTGGTGGATATGGGCCTGATAGACCTGGTTCAAAATGTCCGGCACGGGACAGTCTAGCCTGGAGATCAGCTTGGATCATCAATCGCGCAGGAAAGGTCTCAATCGGTTCTCGAAAACTAATCCAAGATCGCACTGAGCCATTAAGCTTGCCGCAAGCCATTTCCGTGTTAGTAAAGCCGCCTCACAAAAGGAACACTGCGTGAAGAAAGCAAAGAAGAGGACTAAGGCGACGACCAAGAACACGGGGCGTCGTGAATACACGAAGGCGGATGTCAAAGAGTTGCGCGCGCACTCGAAGGCAAAGACGCCGGTCGCTAAAATTGCGAAGCTTACGAAGCGTTCAGAAGGCTCGCTGCGCCAGAAGGCACGTAAGCTCGGAATTGGATTAGGTCATCAGCGCTAGGGTTGGGATGTCATATGGCGCTGTTTAACAAGGTTTTCTCGACGAGGACGTTAGTGCAGATCGCCTGCGTCCTCGGCGCTGTCGTAGTGATGAAAGTATTGAGTTCCCATTATGACTTCAGCTGGGCCAGCGCATTAGCCGCGGAATAACTTGGCGATAGCCAAGAGGCGTGCAGTACCAAATGCAGTACCGATCTGCCTTGAGGCTTCCGCAGGCGATTGACGTCGCAATTAGGCGTACATTCGGGGCACTCCATCAGGAGCACGCTCATCCCGCGCCGGGAAGCCAGGTCCAGCGCGAGACCTGCAGCGAGTCGGATTCGTCGGCCCGGATGAAGGTTCGAATCGCCTCTGTGATCTCCGTGATGCCGAGGCTGAACATGGCGATGCCGTGCGCTATGTAAGCTCGGGATCGCCGCCCGCAGGTTTCTTTGCTCTACCGCCGCGAGAATTGCGATGGCGCTCGTTCTACCTAGGCGTGGCCAGAGGGACTCGGCGTCATCGAAGGACGAACAGGCGATCAACTTACGAACTTGAAATAATTGGAAAATGCCCCAATAGTCGGGCTTGAATTTGTGTCGGCCCAAAAAAAATAGCTGTTCCAGACGAGACGATAAAGCGAGATAACATCAATATGTTAGCGCGCCGATTTGCATTGCGCCCATGATGGCTCAGAGGGTGCCGCGTGCAAGACGTGTGCACCGCGAGATCAAAGAAAATCTGGCTTCAGCCAATTGGAACCTGTGATGTTCCGCGTGTTGTGAGACCAACTCGCGCGCTCTTGGCGGGCAAAGATCGATTATGGGGCGACGAGCCTCGCCGGCGCGTATGAGCTAAGTTCGCAAAGGCGCGGAGCTGCGAAGCATATTGTGTCCTGTCCCCATAGGCTCATCCAGCGAGAAACCCGCCATCCACAGCGACGACGGTGCCGGTCGCATATCTCGAAGCTGGCATGCAGAGGAACGCAACGGCACCGGCAATGTCCGCCGGCTGCCCCCACCGCTTGAACGCAGTGCGGTCGGCAATGCGCTGGTAATGCGCGAGATCAGTTCGGCCGGCGGCGTTGATCGCGGTCTCGATATAGCCGGGCGCAACCGCGTTGACGCGAATGCCCTCTTCGGCCCATTTCAAGGCCAGCGCCTTGGTCAACATCACGACGCCACCCTTGCTGGCGCAATAGGCGGGGATACGCGGCAGCGCCAAAGTCGCGTTCATCGAAGCGATGTTGACGATCGATTCCTTCGCCTGGGCAAGCACTGTGCGAAACGCCATGCAAGTCCGGAAGGTGCCGGTGAGATTGACGTCGAGGACCTTCACGAAAGTCTCGATCTCGAATTCCTTGTCGCGTGCGAGAATCCCGGCGCAATTGACGAGCGCGTCGACCCGCTTGTGCTTGTTGGCGAAGGATTTGACGGCCGCATCATCTGTAACGTCGAGCATCCCGAGCGTGAGGCCCGCGCGCGGCTTGAGGGTGTGCGGGCGAGATCGGCGTCGTTGGCGCCGGTTGCGGTCACCGTCGCGCCGAGATCGCAAAACTGGTTACTGATTGCTGCGGCAATATCGCCGGCGCCCCCGATCACGATCGCATGAAAGCCGGGGGCTAGGGAGAAATTCGAATTCATCGGGCAGGTCTCACTTCAGGGATTTCGGAGGCGGAGCCGTCGACTCGCGGACCACCAGCGAGAAGTCGATCTCGCGATGCATGATGGTCTGCTCGCCGGCGAGGCTCCGGACCAGATATTCGCCGGCGCGCTGCCAGGTTTCTCCGGTCGGAACGTGTATCGTGGTCAGGCTTGGCCGCAAATGCCGGCTCCAGTCGAGGTCGTCGAAGCCGACGACGGATAGGTCGCGCGGAACGGAGAACCCATCGCGCTCCGCCTCGAGCAGCACGCCGTAGGCGATGACGTCGTTGCCGCAGACGACAGCCGTGGGGCGGTCTTTGAGGTTCAGGAGATAGCGGGCCGCCTCACGCGCATCGTCCAGCGTATAGGGCACCTCGACGTGCCATTGTGCGGGAATGTCGAGGCCCTTCTCCCTCAGCGTGCGACGAAAGCCGGCGACGCGAGCGCTGGCGCGGTCATTGTTGCGCTGGAGCGCGGAGACGATTCCGATGCGGCGATGGCCGAGCTCGATGGCATGTGCCGCGGCGCGATGGGCCGCCGCTTCGTTGTCCGTACCGACGCAGGGATAGGGTCGGTCCGGCTGGTAGATGCCGACATTGATGAACGGCACTGCATTATCGGCGAGCAGCTTGCGCAATCCGTCGTGATGGCAATCGCCGCGCAGCAAGGCCAGGATCCTCGCGACGCATGTCGCGTTGCCCGTTCTTGCGATTGCCGTCAGCGCGCAGGCGCACGCCGCCGATTTCGACTGGATGAAGTTCAGGGGCAAGACTGTCACCTTTCTCGCCAACAACAATCCGGTCGCGCAGGCGCTGCTGACCTACAAGGCCGATTTCGAGAAGCTGACCGGCATGACGCTGAAGGTCGATGGCTATCAGGAACAGCAGATGCGCCAGCGTCTGGTCACCGTCATGAACGCGGGCAGCGACGAGGTCGACGTGTTCATGACGCTGCCCTCGCGCGAAGGCGAACAGTTCGCCGCCGGCGGCTGGTACGCCGATCTCACGGCAATGGCCAAGAACGAGGTCGCCAAGGAATACGACCCAGCCGGGCTGAGCCAGGCGCTGCTGAAGGCCGCGACCTTCGGCGGCAAGCTCACCAGCATGCCGATGAACATCGAAGGTCCAATCTTCTATTACCGCACCGACATCTTCAAGAAGTGCGGCCTCGAGGCGCCGAAGACCATCAAGGAGGTCGAAGCTGCGGCCGCGAAGATCAAGGCTTGCGACAGCGCGGTGACGCCGTTCGTCTCGCGCGGCCTCAAGCCCGCGGTCGCCTACACCTTCAGCAACATGCTGCACAATATCGGCGGCAGCTATATCGCGAGCGGCAAGTCGAACCTCTGCTCGGCCAAGGGCAAGGAAGCGCTCGACACCTATAGCCGGCTGCTGCGCGATTTCGGACCGCCCGGCGTCGTCAATTACAGCTTCCAGCAGATCTCCGCGCTCTATCGCAGCGGCCGCGCGGCGATGGCGTTCGAATCCTCGAACGAATTGCGCACGGTGATGGACGGCGGCGCGCGGTTGAAGGACACCGGCCTGTTGCCGTTCCCGGCGGGCGAGGCCGGCCAGGTGCCGACCACGATCGGCTGGGGCATGGCCGTGTCTTCGCACAGCAAGCAGCCGGATGCGGCCTGGTACTTCGTGCAATGGGCGACCAGCCCCGAGGTGCAGAAGAAGATGGCGCTGCTAGGCATTGCCCCGCCGCGTCCGTCTGTCGCCAAGGACCCTGACTATCGCAAGTGGATCGAGGAAGAGCCGGTCCGCAAGGAATGGCAGGCCGCGCTCGACGTGCTCGCCACCAAGGGCTCCTCCGAGGTCGGTTATCCCATCGTCGCCAATCCGCAATCGCGCGAGTTCATCGGCCAGGCGGTGCAGGATCTGATCCTGAAGCAGAAGCCGATCGACGAGGCCTGCGCCGATGCCGACAAGGCGCTCGATGCGCTGATCGCCCAGAAGTAACGGCTTTCATGCCGGCAGGATTCTAGTCTGCCGGCATCCACTCCCAAGGAAACGCACGCATGTCTGATGCGGCTGCCACACTCGCGCAGGACCGGCAGAAGCTGGAAATGTCGGCGCTCTCGGCGCCCGCTGTGGTCTTCACGGTCGCGATGATCGCGTTTCCCGTCGTCTATACGATCTGGCTCGGCTTCCAGAATTTCTCCTCGACCGGCAAGCAGTCCTTCGCAGGCCTCGCCAATTATTCCAAGCTGGTCTCCGACTACGAGTTCTGGCACGGCCTGTGGGTCACGATCGCGCTCTATGTGCTGTCGCTGGTGCTGCAGCTCGTCTTCGGCGTCTGGCTCGCGCTGGTGTTGTTTCACGCCAAGCGATTGCCGGGGATCGTGCGCTCGCTGTTCATCTCGCCCTTCATGATGCCGCCGGTGGTGGCGGGGATGATGTGGCTGGTGATCCTCGATCCCTCGCTGGGGGCGGCCAACTACATCCTGCAATCACTCGGCCTGCCGCCGTCGGACTGGCTGGCCTCGCCGTCGCTGGTCATTCCAACGGTTGCCCTGATCGACAGCTGGCAGTGGACGCCCTACGTCGCCTTGATCGTGCTGGGCGGCCTGCAATCGCTTCCGCCGAGCGTCTATGAGGCGGCGCAGATCGACGGCGCGTCGCCGTTCAAAACGTTCCAGCGCATCACGCTGCCGCTGCTGCTGCCGACCATCGTCACCGCGGCGATCCTGCGCAGCGTCGACCTGCTGCGCTTCTTCGACATCATCTACATCACCACACAGGGCGGCCCGGGCAACGCCTCGAACACGCTCAACATCTACGGCTTTCGGGTCGGCTTCGAATTCTTCAACATCGGCTATGCCAGCGCCCTGATGCTGACGCTGACGGCGATCGTGTTCGGCGCCGTGCTCGCCTTCAACCGCCTGCGCGGCGCAGTCGCCTGGTGATGTGATGACGGACGCTGCCAATACCGATCGCTGGATCCGCTGGCTCAACCTGGTGCAGCTCGTGCTCGCCGGAATCATCATCATGGCGCCGACGGTCTGGATGGTGCTGTCCTCGTTCAAGCCGTCCTTCGAGGTCACGGCCTATCCGCCGACGCTGATCTTCACGCCGACCTTGGAAAACTATGTCGAGCTGACGAGGACCACGCCGTTCCTGAGCTACGCGCTCAACAGCCTCATCGTCACAATTGGCTCGACCGCGCTTGGACTGCTGTTCGAATCCCCGCCGCCTTCGCCGTCTCCTGGACGCGGATTTCATGGCCGGCGATCCTGACTCTAGCCGCGCGCATGGCGCCCGGCACGCTGTTCCTGCTGCCATGGTACGTCATGTTCCGGCAGGTCGGCATGATCGGCTCCTACACGGCGCTGATCCTCAGCCACGCCGTGATCACGCTGCCGATCGTGATCTGGGTGCTGCTGCCGTCGTTCGATGCTATCCCGCGCAGCGTGTTCGAGGCAGCGCAAGTCGACGGATGCAGTGTCACGCGCATCCTCTGGCGCATCGCGCTGCCGCTGGTGGCGTCCGGCGTCGCGGTCTCGGCGATCCTCGCCTTCGTCTTCTCGTGGAACTACTTCCTGTTTGCGCTGGTGCTCTCCAATGGCGACACCAAGACGCTGATCGCGGCGGCCTTCAATTTCATCGGCGAAGGCTCGACGCAATGGGGCGCCCTTATGGCGGCCGCAACGCTGATCGCACTGCCGCCGCTGGTGCTGGCGGCCCTGGTCCAGCGCTGGCTGGTGTCCGGACTGACGCTCGGTGCGGTGAAAGGCTAGGTATCTGATGAATTTGTCTCCCCGCCCGAACTCGATTATGCAGGCCGCGGTCTTTCACGGCGACGATCGCATCACCATCGAGCGTGTGGCGATGCCCGAAATCGGCACCAGCGAGGTGCTGGTACGCGTCTCGCGAACGGCGCTGTGCGGCTCGGATTTCAAGCTCTGGCACAAGGGCGCCGAGTTCACCGCCGGCCACGAGATCTTTGGCGTCATCGAGCAGCCCGGTCACTGCCCTGCACGGCCGCCGCTGCGCCGTCTACATTCCCCTGCATTGCGGACACTGCGCGGCGTGCAAGCGCGGCGATACCCAGATGTGCCTGGAAATCTCTAGCCTGATCGGATGGAACAGGCCGGGCGGTTATGCCGAATACGTGCCGGTGCCGGAAAACTGCCTGCTGCCCGTCCCAGATGATATCGAGGACAGCCTCGCGCCGCTGCTGCTCGACACCATCGGCACGTCGGGCCACGCCGTGCGCTTCGTCAGCCGCGTAGTGCCGGCGAACGAGGCCGGACCTGTTCTGGTCATGGGAGCGGGGCCGGTCGGCCTCGGCGTCGTGCTGGCGCTCCGCGCGCTTCGCTACAACGACATCCATGTGGCTGATCCCAATGCGGCGCGGCTGAAGATCGCACAATCCTTCGGCGCGAAGGCGCACCCTGTCGGCGACACCTCGAAGCGATCTGCGCTCATCATGGAATGCTCGGGCGCGCATGCGGCGCGCAATCTCGGCATCGAGCTGGTTCTGCCGCGCGGCGCGCTGGTGCTGGTCGGCGAGAACGCCGCGCCCTGGACCATCGAGGAAGGCAAGGTGTTCCGCCGCAAGGATTTTTACATGATCCGGACCTTCTACTTCCCGGTCTCGGACTTCGAGCCGAATGTCGAGCTGCTGCGCAAGTACAAGGACGAATACCGCGTCCTCGTTGACGGCGAGTTCGGTCTTTCGGCTCTCCCGGAAAACTTCGCGCGGTTCGCCAAGGGCGAGCTGATCAAGCCTGTGCTGGCGCTGGACTGAGCGATCATGGCCTCGATCTCGATCCGCAACCTCGCCAAGCGCTACGGCAATTTCACCGTAATCCCAGATCTCAATCTGGAGATCGCGGACCATGAATTCGTCGTGTTCGTCGGCCCGTCCGGCTGCGGTAAGTCGACCTTGCTGCGCATCATCACTGGCCTCGAGCCCATTTCGGGGAGACCTTTATATCGGCGACAAGCGCGTTAACGGCGTGCGGGCCGCGCAGCGCGACATTGCGATGGTGTTCCAGGATTACGCGCTCTATCCGCACATGCGCGTCTACGACAACATGTCGTTTGCGCTGGAGCTGCGCGGCACGCCAAAGGCGGAGATCGACGCGCGGGTGAAGCGCGCCGCTGCGCTTTTGCACATCGAGCCTTATCTGGACCGCAAGCCGAAGGAGCTGTCCGGCGGCCAGCGTCAGCGCGTCGCCATGGGCCGCGCTATCGTGCGCAATCCCAAGGCGTTCCTGTTCGACGAGCCGCTGTCCAACCTCGACGCAAAGCTGCGCGGGCAGGTGCGGGCCGAAATCAAGGCGCTATCGCAGCAGCTGAGGACCACCATGGTCTTCGTCACCCATGACCAGATCGAGGCCATGACCATGGCCGACCGGATCGTGGTGCTCCAGAGCGGCACGATCCAGCAATATGACACGCCGGAGACGGTTTACGAGCGGCCCGCCAACCAGTTCGTCGCCGGTTTCATCGGCTCGCCCGCCATGAATTTCTTCGCGGTCGAGTGGCGCGACGAGCGCGCGATCCTGTCGCAAGGTGGAACGGTGGTGCCGGTGCTGGTGGACGGCGAGACCGCGAGTAGCCTGCGCCAGGCCGGCAATGCCGTACTCGGCATTCGTCCGGAACATTTCGCTGTCGCCACCGGTGCTGCCGATGGCATTGCCATCGATGTCAAGCTGGTCGAGCCGCTCGGCTCCGATACGCTGATCCATTTTGATCTCGCCGGTGTTTCCGCGATCGCGCGGGTCGACCCGTCGTTGCGGCCGAAAGTCGGCGATCGCGTCGCGCTGTGCCCGCAGCCGGGCAAGACGCATCTGTTCGATGCCACCAGCGGAAAGGTCCTGCGGTGAGTACGTCAGCCAACATCGGCGATCTCATAGCGCTGGCGGACGTCGGGTCCAAAGCCAGGCCCCTGCATGTGATCTGCCTCGGGCTCTCGGCCCTCGATCAGGTCTGGCGCGTCGATCGGCCGTTCGCGGGTGGAAGCGAGAAGATCAAGGCCGTCGCGTACGGCACGCTGGGCGGCGGCATGGCCGCCAATGCGAGCGTGGCGGTGGCGAAGCTCGGGGCGTCCGTCGCGTTCTGGGGGCGGGCCGGGAATGATGCCGCCGGCCACGAGATGAAGTCCGCCTTCGCCGCCGAAGGCGTCGATGTCGAGAATTTTCGGCTGTTTCCTAATGGCCGCTCGTCGGTCTCCGGGATTATCGTCGATAGCAGCGGCGAGCGGCAGATCGTCAACTTTCGCGGTCTTTACCCGGAAACCCCAGACTGGCTTCCGCTCGAAGCCGTGGCGCGCGCATCCTCCGTGCTGGCCGATCCGCGCTGGGTCGAAGGTGCCGCGACGTTGTTTAGGGAAGCGCAATTGCGCGGCATTCCGACGGTGCTCGACGGTGACATGGCTGATGCCGACGTATTCGAGCGACTGCTGCCGTTGACCGATCACGCTATCTTCTCCGAGCCCGCGCTCGCCGCCTTTGCCGGCTCCGCCAAAGATAAATCTCTCGCAGCCCTTGCGCGCTTCGGCTGCCGCGTTATCGCCGTCACGCGCGGCGAGGGCGGCGTGAACTGGTACGAGAACGGCCAGTTGCACCGGCAGGCGGCTTACGCGGTGGATGTCGTCGACACCACAGGCGCGGGCGACGTATTCCATGGCGCTTATGCGCTCGCGATCGGTGCCAGCCTCGACGTGCGCGCCGCCATGGCGTTCTCGGCGGCGGCGGCCGGCATGAAATGCCGCCACTCCGGTGGCCGCAACGGAATCCCCGATATCAACGAGTGTCTCGCATTCATGAGGACGAAGCCATGAGAACGATTGGAAAGAACCGCGGCCTGGCACGGCTCGCTGACTAGGACGGCCACTTCCGCATGGTCGCGTTGGATCAGCGGCCGCCATTGTTCGATGCTATCGCGAAAGCAAAAGGCATCACGCGGGACCAGGTCGAATATTCCGACGTCACGGCGGCAAAAGCGCCTCCTGGTCGAGAACCTCGCTCCGCATTGCAGCTCGATGCTGTTCGACCCAAATTTCGCAGTGCCCGCCGCGATCGATCTGCTGCCGCCACGCTGCGGCCTGATCATGACGCTGGAAGAGCACCGCGTGGAGGAGACGGCCGGCGGCCGCAAGTCGCGCGCGATTACCAACTGGAGCGTGGAGAAGATCCGCGCCATGGGCGGCGACGCCGTGAAGGTGCTGGCGTGGTACCGGCCGGACGCCGATCCGGCAGTGAACGAGCATCAGAAGCGGTTCGTGCGAGAGATCGGCGAGGACTGTGCCCGCCACGACATTCCTTATGTCCTGGAGCTTCTGGTCTATCCGTTCCTCGGCAGTGCCAATCACACCGCCGATTACGTGGAATCGCAGGGCAAGCTCCCAGCCTCGTCATCGACAGCGTGCGCGAGTTCTCCAGGCCCGAATACGGTGTCGATCTCCTCAAGCTGGAGAGTCCGCTCGCGGCGAACGGCCTGCCTGTTCGCGACGGCAGCGCGGCAGCCAAGGCCGCCCAGAAGGAGTTCGATGCGATCGGTGACATCTGCCGCGACCGCAGCATTCCCTGGGTGTTGCTGTCGGGCGGCGCAGCGCCGGAAAAATTCGAACGCGTCCTCTGCTATTCCTATGCCGCGGGCGCGAGCGGCTTCCTCGCCGGCCGCACAATTTGGCTCAATGCGGTCCTAAAGAATTTCCCGGACCGTGCGGCAGTTTCGGCAAGCCTGCGCCACGATGGCCTCGCCGTGCTCGAACGGCTCAACCAGCTGACCACGGCCAAGGGCACCCCATGGAAGGCGCGCTTTCCTGTTTTCTCGGATATCAAGCAGGAAGGTGACTTCGCGCGCGGCTACTGAGATGGTGGCAGCTCCGGGTGGTTTCGCAGGGTCAGCAACATGACTGACAGCTTCACGATCCGTTCGATCGAGGCATTCTGCTATCGCTATCCGCTGGCTGCGCCCGTGATGACCTCGTTCGGTCCCGCCGTATTCGTTCGCGCTGTCGACGAAGATGGTGTTGCCAGCGTGAAAAGCGGAACGATAAATCTGGGCGAGGGGCCGGGGCTCGACCTTTCGCCCGACCTCTCCATGATTGTGAATTATCGCGTCCTCTAGCTAAAGCCAACTTCAGATCATAAACATCGGTCAAGGCGGCCGGTTGTGGGTAGAGGTGCGAGGCGTGTTAGCGACCAAGCACATGCTCCACGCAACCTGAAACTTAGGTCTAGTTGCTCACTGCTAACCTTTGGCCGCACATGGAGTCGGTTGGCGGACTGATAAGGAAAATGCACAAAGCTTATCAGTGAACAAAAATTCATAAAATTCGGTCTGCGAGTTACAGTTTGGTGCGTGCCGCAGCCGATGCACTTCACCTCGAGGAAGCCGTAGCCGGCGTTCGATGGGTCGCCCAGCGTAGGCACGGTTGGGCGGATCCCTGGAATGCAAGCATCCTGGCTCCCACCCTGGCAAGAAAGCTGGTCGGCCGCCTTGCGTGCCTCAGCCGCTCTCTCGGCCTTAGCCCGCACGGATGCGCCGTAGATCGTCTCTTGCGACTTGGTATCAATGGCAGATAAATTGCGCCAAGAGCGATGTGCTTAGTCCGCCGATCCCGGCGTTATTGACCAGGTGGCCGCAAACTTGAGCGGGCAGCGGAGCCATTTCTGTGACGCTGTCTCCGATAACCGCAATAGGCGGGCCGGCATCTACGAGGGCGGAGTGGATGACGAGTGTCGGCATCGGTCGCGAAACGTGTGGCGAGATATCTCGCTGATCTTGGTTTTGAGTCTGGTGATTTCGATAGACGACGCCACCAGCGCTATAAGGAGGAGCACCGCGGTGCTCCACGGCCGAAGCTTGTTCAGGCCTCGTATGCTCATTGCAAGTCTTGGATCGATCGACAACCCAAGGGAGCGCAAGCTCGCGAGGAATGCAGTCGGATCCCCGCCAGCGGCAGTCGCCTCGAGCGACGACCAACTCTGGCGCCGCGACAGCGTCCACGCTGTCGTGCGATGTCAGTTTGGATGTTGCATTGGTTGCCGACTTGGTTCACGATTGGCTTGAATTGATCGGAATTGGGCGCGCTCTACGGGGCGCGAGGGTCGGCCATGCTTATCAGCGATATCGAGTTCATCGCGGTTCAAGTGCAGCTGCCAGCGGGCAAAGCCTACGGCATGTCGAAGTCGCTTGCGACCGCACGGGCTACAACGCTGGTCCGACTTCGACTTGAGGACGGCACCGAAGGTATCGGCGAATGCTGGGGCATTCCGCAGGTCAATCTCGCCATGTTGCCGTTGCTCAAGGGTTATCTGGTTGGAACCCATGTACTCGATGTCGAGGCCGGCTTCGCCCTGATGCAGGCGCGTCACTATCATTTCGGCGTGCAGGGGCCGCTCACCTGGTGCATTTCCGGCGTCGACATGGCCGCAAAGGACGCCGCGGGCAAGAAGCTTGGGCAGCCGGTCCACCGGCTGATCGGGGGCAAGCACAGCGCACGTGTTCCGATCTACGCTTCGGGTGGTTATCTGACCGAGAATAGCGCGCGGGATTTCGAGCCGCAGATTGAGGCGATGGCAAAGGCGGGCCACCGCTCCATCAAGATCAAGATCGGTGTGTCGCCCGCTAACGACGAGGAACGCGTCGCTCGTGCTCGCCAGATCCTCGGCGAAAAGGTCGAAATCCTGGTTGATATCAATTCGAACTATACGCTCGACCTCGCGCGAGAGAGCATTACTCGGATCGCTCCCTATAAAATCGGCTGGGTCGAGGAGCCGCTGGCGCCCCAGGATTTCGCCGGCTACGAACTGCTCCAGCGCTGGAGTCCGGTGCCACTGGCGACAGGTGAGGCGCTTTATACGAGCTTCGACTTCAAGAGGCTGATCGACCAGCGTGCCGTGGACGTGGTGCAGCCAGACCTATCTCTTTGCGGCGGCTTCTGGCAAGGAAAGCAGGTCGCACAATTAGCTATGATGGAGCATCTACGCGTGTCGCCCCATGTCTGGGGCACCGGGGTCGGACTTGCGGCCGCTGTCCATTTCGTCGCGTCACTGCCGGTCTACCCGCATTCCAACAACATTCCGCGGCCGACGCTTCTCGAATACGATGTCGGAACGAATCCGCTGCGCGATTCCGTCCTGAAGAATCCGCCCACTCCAGAGGATGGTGCCATCGCCGTTCCGGATGCTCCTGGTCTCGGCATTGATGTGGACTGGGATGCGGTCGAGCGTCATGCCGTCCGTTGAGGATATCAAACACGGCGGAATGGCCAAGCGCCAGCCCGTGCTCGAAATCGATGACCTGAAGACTTGGTTTTATACCGACGCCGGAATCGTCAAGGCTGTAAATGGCGTGACGCTCTCCGTGGTCCATGGCGAGACGTTGGCGATCGTCGGCGAGTCCGGCTCGGGCAAGTCGGTTACCGGCCTGACCGTCATGCGTCTGCTCGGGCGGCAAAAGGCGAGAACCGGTGGACGCATCGAGGGTGGTCAGATCCGCTTCCGCAATCGCGACGGCCGATCTCTCGATCTTGCGGCTGCGTCCGACGCCGAGATGGCCGGTATCCGAGGTCGAGACATCGCGATGATTTTTCAGGATCCGATGTCCAGCCTCAACCCGGTGTTCCCGATCGGAGATCAGATTGCGGAGCCGATCCGCATCCACAAGAAGCTCGACCCCCGCACGGCGCGACAGATGGCGATCACCCTGCTGCGCGATGTCGGCATCAGCGATCCGGAGCGGCGTGTCGATGCATTTCCCCATGAACTGTCCGGCGGCATGCGCCAGCGGGTCATGATAGCGATTGCGCTTGCCTGCGACCCGACGCTGCTGATCGCCGACGAGCCGACCACGGCGCTCGACGTGACGGTCCAGGCTCAGATCATTGGGCTCCTGAAGCGGTTGCAGAAGGAGCGCGGCATGGCTTTGATCTTCGTCACCCATGACCTGAAGCTCGTCGAGGAGATCGCCGACAAGGTGGCGGTGATGTATGCGAGCCAGATCGTGGAGCAGGGTCCGGCAGGCGAGGTTCTCGCCAATCCGCGTCACCCATATACGAAGGCGCTACTTGCCTGTGCTCCTCACGGAGCGGGCCATGGCGCACGCCTCGCGCCCATTCCGGGCGTGTTGCCGACGCCGCTGAATCCGCCGGCAGGCTGCCGCTTTCATGCGCGCTGCGGGATCGCCGTCGCCGCGTGTAGCGAGAAGGTGCCGGAATTGGAGGCCGTTGGTTCAGGCCACGTGTCGCGCTGCTTCCGCTGGCGAGAGCTTGTATCATGATGCCAGCGCGGTCCGAACTTCTCCATGATCAGAAGTCCAGCCAGACCTTGTTGGCGGTCACAGGCTTGACCAAGTATTTCGGCACCAGTCCGGCCGTTCGCGCGGTCGAAGAGGTCTCGTTCACCCTCGACAAGGGGCAGGTCCTCGGCGTTGTCGGCGAATCCGGCTCAGGCAAGTCGACGATTGGCCGGCTCGCGTTGCGTCTGCTGACGCCGACGGCCGGGACGGTGAGCTACGCCGGGCAGGATCTGGGTGCTCTCGCGCCCCAGGACCTGCGGCGCTTCCGCCGGCACATGCAGATGATCTTCCAGGACCCGTTCGCAAGCCTCAATCCGCGTATGACGATCGGTGATGCGCTGATCGAGCCCATTCGCCTCCATCGCGGTCTGAACAAGGCGAAAGCGCTCGAGGAAGTCGGGTTGCTGCTCGAAAAAGTTGGCCTCACACGCGAGCATCTCAAACGTTATCCGAGGGCCTTCTCGGGTGGTCAGCGGCAGCGCGTGGCGATTGCACGAGCGCTCGCCTCGAATCCGAGCTTCATTGTCGCGGACGAGCCGGTCTCGGCCCTCGACGTCTCGATTCAGGCCGAGGTGCTCAACCTGTTGCAGGGTCTCCAGCGCGATTTGTCGCTGACAATGATGTTCATTAGTCACGATCTGTCGGTCGTGGAAGTCATCTCTGATAGGGTGATGGTGCTCTACCTCGGGCGGGTGATGGAACTCGCAGAGAACTCGGCGCTGTTCGGCCGGACCGCTCACCCTTACACGGCCGCGTTGATGCATGCGGCGCCTGGAGCGCGGCCGCGTGGCGACCGCATCGTACTCTCGGGCGAGATCCCAAGCCCGAGCGCCCCGCCATCGGGCTGCGTCTTCCGGACGCGCTGCCCCTTCGTTCTGCCCGATTGCGCCAAGGCTGTCCCGCCGCTGCGCGAAACCGCTCCCGGTCATTGGAAGGCCTGCATCCGTGACGACCTTTCCCTCTGAGCGGATGCCACACCCGGTTCGGACCGTCCTGGTCGCCGGCGGACTTGGCTTCGTGGGTTCGCATGTCGTGCGTGCACTGGTTCAGGCCGGATACGCTCCGGTGCTGTTCGGACCGTCGATGGCGGAAGACAGGCTCTCGGATTTGGTCGGTCGGTATCAGACAGTCGAGGGGTCGATCGGCGACCGGGCTGCGCTCGACGCAGTTTTCTCGCGATTCAAGCCTGAAGCTGCCGTATCCTGTGTCGCGCATAGTGTCGGCAGGCTTGGTCTAATGCGGTCCGGCGAGAGTGAGGCCGATGCCGCGCTCGCGATCAACGTCGCGGGCCACGGCACGCTCATCGAGGCGGCGTGCGCCGCCGGCGTCCGTCGCATCGTTTGGACCAGCTCGACTGTCATTTACGGGCCGGTGTCGGATTACGATGCGGCCCGCGTCGACGAAGACGACAAGCCTGCGCCAACCACCTGGTACGGTCTGACCAAGCAGTTGGCGGAGGCATTATCTGTCTTCATGGCGAGGCGGCACGGCATCGAGATCGTCGGCCTGCGTCTTCCGTTGGTGCTCGGGCAGGGACTCTGGTACCAGGGCGCGGCAAGTGCGATCGTTGACCTGTTCTCCGCAGCACGCGATGGCCGGGACGCAGAGGTCGCATTCCACGATCAACCGGTCGATCTGATGCACGTCGGCGATGTCGCCCGCGCGGTTCTGGCCGTTTTGCGCCATTCCGGGTCGCTCGAACCGGTCTATAATCTTAAGGGCTTCGAGGCGAGCATTGTCGATGTCATCGATGAGCTCCGCCGCGCGAAGCCCGGTGCCCGGATCTCGTTCGAGCGCATCGCGCCTGCGCTTCTCTTCCCGCTGATCAGCGGCAGACGGCTCGAGACGGCGACGGGCTTTTCGCCTCGTTACGATCTCGGCGCTCTTGTCCACGATCTCCTGGTTCCAAAGCTGGAGCAAGCTCATGATTGAACAGCGTCTCACCGAACTCGGCATTAGCTTGCCCGAAGCGGCGTCGCCCGCCTTCAACTACGTCCCGGTGACTCTCCATCGCGGCCTTGCGCATGTCGCGGGGCAGCTTCCCAAGGTCGACGGTGAGGTGAGGGTGCAGGGCAAGGTGGGCGGCGCAGTCTCGCTCGATACAGCTTGCGGTGAGGCGCGCATTTGCATTCTGCAGGGGCTCGCCTGCCTGAAACAGGTGCTGGGAAATCTGGACCGTATCGAGCGCGTCCTGAAGGTCACGGGGTTCGTGGCGTCCGCGCCCGGCTTCAACGACCAGCCGAAGGTTCTCGACGCCGCATCCGACCTACTCGGCAAGATCCTCGGCGATGCGGGACGCCACGCGCGCTCCGCTGTCGGTGTCGCCGAGTTGCCACGCAATTGTGCCGTCGAGATCGAGATGGTTGTGGCTTACCGCGAGTGAGCCGGTCGACAATCGAGGGCGGCGACGCGCAATGAAAAACCCGAGTTCGAAGTCACAGCTCCTGGCGAGAAGGACAAAAATAATGGTCAGTTTCGATGCTTTCGGTTTGATGGACCGACGCACATTGCTGGCGCTTGGTGGCATGGCCGGAGTCGCGGCCATCCTGAGGCCCGCTCGCGCGAGTGATCTGTACGGTCCCAAGGCGTCCGACGCGAAATCGGGCGGCACTCTGAGCATGGGCCTGCTGGTGGAGCCTCCGGGGCTCGACCCCTTTCATCAGGCTGCGGACGCGCGTATCCGGCTGACTGTCCTGATGTATCAGGGCCTGTTCTACGAAAGCCCGGATGGAACGGCTATGCCGCTGCTGGCCGAGGGTTTCGATTTATCCAGCGATCGGCTCGCCTATACGGTGCGTCTGCGCGAGGGCGTCAAATTCCACACCGGTCAGTTAATGACCGCCAAGGATGTGGCCTATAGCTACAACTACATCCGGGATCCCAAGAACGGCTCACCCGGTGCTGGTGACTTCGCCATCATCTCCGGCATCGAGGCGATCGATGACGCGACCGTCAAGATCAGCATCTCGTCGCCCAACGCGGCGCTGCCCATGACACTCGGCAACAAGTATGGCGGCGTGGTGCCGGCCGGTTATTTCGATGACGCAGATGCCAGGACCAAACTCAACCAGGCGAGCGTCGGTACCGGGCCGTTCAAGCTTTCCGAATTCAAGCCGAACAGCAGTGCGACGCTGGTACGCAATCCCGAGTACTGGGAGCTGGGCCTGCCCTATCTCGATCGCATCAACTTCGTGTTCGTCCCGAATGCGGCGAGCCTCCTGGTCGGATTGAGAAACAAGCGGGTCGACATCGCGACGCTGACCCGCCCGCAAGATCTCAAGCAGGTCGAAGGCGTGGCCGGACTCGTCGTCGAGCGCTCGCTCTCGTTCAACCAGAAAGCAATCGACCTCGGCTCTGAGCTCAAGCCACTTGACGACGAGCGGGTGCGCCGGGCCATCGCGCTCGGTGTCGACAAACAGGAGATCATGCGGGCTTCGGTCGGCGGTCTCGGCAAGGTCATCGGAACCATGGTCGCCGGCATGCAGCAGAGTTGGGGCGTTCCACTCGACCAATTGCCAAACCGGTCAGTCGACATTGTCGCTGCCAAGAAGCTTCTGGCGGAAGCCGGTCATCCGGATGGCTTCGAGCTGACGCTGACCACCATCATCGGATACGATTGGATGGATGCCGCCGCTGTTACGCTCCGCGAGCAGCTTGCCAAGATCGGCATCAAGCTCGCAATCCAGCGCATCGAGCTCGGTGTTTGGGTGAAGAACTTCCAGTCGAAGCAAATGGGTTTCACGTTCAACGACTGGGCGACGGTGCCTGACCCGCACCTGCTTTTCTATCGGCACTTCCACAAAGCGCCGGGAGGTGCTGATTTCCGCAACTGGAACAACGAGGCGGCGAGCAAGCTGCTCGACGACGGCCGCATCGAAAATGATCCCGCGAAGCGCCGGGAGATCTACAACAACTTCCAGAAGATCATGGCCGAAAGCGTGCCGACGATCATGCTGTTCTCGGCCGACCATATCGTCGTTCGGAACGAGAAGGTCCGGAACTACGAGCAGCATCCGACCGGGTGGTACTACGGCCTGGCGCGGGCCTGGATCGCCTGATGATGAAACGCAAGCGGCGGCGTGCGCCGTTGCTTGCGTCCCGATACGAAGCTAAGCAACCGGGCTCAAGAGCCGCATTCGATGGCCAACTACCTCGCGAAACGACTGTCCGCATCCATATTCACGGCTCTGCTCGCATCGATCGTGATATTTCTGCTGGTGCGTTCAGTGCCTGGAGACGTCGTCGGGCAGATGCTCGGGCAGACCAGCGATCCTGTCGCTGCCAAGGCGCTGCGCGAGTTCTTCGGGCTCGATCAGCCTGCGTGGCAGCAATACCTCGGTTGGTTGAGACATGTCGTTACGGCCGATTTCGGCACGAGCTGGACACGCGGTCAGCCGGTCCTTGGCATGATTGGGTCGGCGCTGGGCGTGACACTGGAGCTCTCGACCGCGACGCTTCTACTTGCGACGCTTGTCGGCGTGCCGCTCGGCGTTGTCGCGGCGATTTACGAAGGCCGGGCGCTCGACCGCCTGATCCAGACCTTCAATCTGCTTGGCCTCGCGGCGCCGGTCTTCTGGATCGGCCTGATGCTGCTGGTTGGCGTCTCCGTTGCTTTCGACTGGTCGCCGCCTTTGGTTTACGCTCCGCCGACGCAATCGCTGACCGACAATCTATCGATACTTATGCTTCCGGTGCTTAGCCTTGCCTTGCTGCAGGCCGCCGCCTATAGCCAGTTCGTGCGGCAAAGCGTCGTATCCGCCCTCGGGCAGGACTACGTGCGTACGGCCGTCGCCAAGGGCGTGCCGAAGCGGATCGTGTTCTTCAAGCATGTGCTGCGCAACATCGCGATACCGCTGATCACATTCATGGGATTGATCCTGATCCAGATTCTCGGCGGTGCCGTCATCATCGAGAGCCTGTTTGCGCTGCCCGGCCTCGGCAGGCTTCTGCTGTCGTCGATCGAGACGCGCGATTATCCCGTGCTTCAGGCCGGGCTTCTCGTCGTCGTCGTCATCGCGATGCTGGTCAACCTGGTCGTCGACCTTCTTTACCGGATAATCGATCCACGTGTCCGCCTGAGCTAGGCTTTGCCATGAATGCTTCCTCCATCGCTCAATCCAGCCCCAGCCGGTTCTCCTGGATCGTCGGTCGCGCGCGCCGCGAGCCGGATCTCGCGTTGGGTGTTGTGATACTTACCGCTGTGCTGCTGATCGCGCTGTTTCCCGACCTGTTCACCGGAAAGTCGCCAACCGCGGTCGATGTCCAGGGCGCAATGGAGGCGCCATCCGCGCTACATCTGTTCGGCACGGACGATGTCGGCCGCGACGTGTTCGCCAGGGTCTTTCATGGCGCGCGCATCACTTTGTCGATCTGTGCGTCCTCCTTGATCGCGGCAGCGCTGATCGGCGGCAGCTTGGGCCTGATCTCGGGATTCGTGGGCGGGCGCATCGACATGCTGCTGGGCCGCCTCATTGATGTGATCCTGAGCTTTCCGCCGATCATTCTCGGCGTCATGGTGACCGGCATTCTCGGTCCGAAGACGGTCAACCTCGTCTTTGCCCTGACGGTGGTCTACGTCCCTGTGTTCTTTCGGATCGCCCGCTCCGGCGCCATGTCCGAGAGCGCGCTGACCTATGTGGAGGCGGCGCGCAGCATCGGGCTGTCCGAGCCTTGGATCCTGTTCCGCCACGTCAGCCGCAACGTTCTGCCGCTCATCCTGGTCCAGTGCATGGTGCTGTTTCCCCTGGTGCTGCAAATTCAGTCTGCACTTGGATTTCTTGGCCTTGGTGTGCAGCCGCCGACCCCCGATTGGGGCGCGATACTTCAGCAGGGCAAGGATTACATTCTGCTGGCGCCCTGGATGTCGGCCTTTCCAGGGCTGGCGATCCTGATTACCGCGCTGGCGCTCACGCTGGTCGGCCGCGGCTTGCAGCGAAGAATGGATCAGCGCTGACGTTTATGAGTCGTTTAGCTCTCGCTGACTGACATCAGCGTCCGCAGCAGATAGCTGCGGATGAGTTCGCGCGCGGTTGCAGCGTCTCGCCGGGTGAGGGCGTCGACGATTGCCGCATTGTCGCGCGCCGCCGCCTCGCGGACGGCACTCATCGGAAGTGGGTGACTTAAGGGCCGGCTCCAACCGGCTTTACGTCGCGACTCCAAGATCCGTTCAAAGATCGAAATGAGAAAACTGTTGCGGGAGGCGCGGACGATCGCGAGATGAAGCGCATATTTGGCTTCTTTGAATTCGCTCCAGGTCATGGCGTCGCGAAGCGCGTGAAGGTAGGTCGTTAGGGTGGCAAGGTCTTCCTCGCTCGCCCTTTCTGCAACCAACTCCGCCAGCGCCGGCTCGAACATGAGACGGGCCTCGAGTAGCTCGCCGAGGCCGAATTCCGAATCCTCGGTCGTCGCCGGCGCGCCCTTGTCCCGGCTGCGGGCAACGAATGTGCCGCGCCCGACATGGCGCACAATCAGCCCCTCATCGACAAGGAGGTTCATCGTCTTGCGCACTGTATTGCGTGCCGCGCCGAAGCGCGATGCCAGTGCACGTTCGGTCGGAAGCCGGGTGCCAGTCCGCAACCGTCCTTCAACGATAGAACTTCTCAGGCTCTGGTAGATGGCGGCGCTATCGGAATCGGATTTGATACGCGCGCTCGCTTCGTCCGAATGTCTGGCCAGCGTCTCGATCATTTTGGTCTAATTTGGTCCTGCTGCCGTAAGCCGCGGATATGCCATTCGGGCCTACCATATTGAAAGTGCAAGAAGTCGTCGGCGTCGGGTCAGAATTGGTTGCAGTTGGGTAGTATTGGTTGATAGTAGAATGGAGGGTGCGTAGGGCGCAATGGCTGATTTCTCGCGTCGCGGCGAAGAAACCGGCCAGCATCGTGATTGAGAATAAGGAAGTCCCATGTCCGCCGAAAAGCCGTCCTGGTCATCACTCTCCCCGACCGAGCATGAATTTCAATACAACCCGCAGGCGGCATTTCCGAACTTCAAAGATGCTCAAGCAAGCCGGGCAACGATCAACGCGATGGCATTGACGAGCCTGGAGCGGCACGCGGATCGGGCCTATGGCGAGCATGCGCTGCGGAAGCTGGATGTCTATCCAGCCCCAGCCGGGGACACGCCCGCGCCTGTCCATATCTTCTTTCACGGGGGGTACTGGCGAGCACAAGATAAGCAAAATTTTGCCTTCGTGGCCCTGCCGCTGGTTGCCGCCGGGATCACCACCGTTATCGCCAATTACGAGCTTTGCCCTGCCTCGACTCTCGACGGTGTTGCCGAATCGGCCATTGCTGCCGTGGACTGGGTCCGGCGCGAAGCATCCAGCTTCGGCGGCGACCCGCGCCGGATCAGCCTGTCGGGGCACTCAGCCGGCGCGCATCTCACCGCCGAATGCATGGCGCATGATTGGGCGGCCGCAGGCATTGACCCGACCTTCATCATCGGAGCCGTCATGATCAGCGGCATCTACAATCCGCGTCCGGTCATGGGAACCAGCGTCAACGCCGAAGTCCGGTTGACCGAAGACGTCGCGGTGCGACGAGACGTCGAGCGCCGGCCAGTCTTCGCCAACTGCCCGACGACGCTGTTCGTCGGCGGCCTCGAGCCCTGGCACTGGATCGAGCAAACCTACCGCTATTCGCACCATCTTCATCGCAGCCACCTCAATCCCGAAGTCCACACGCTGCCGCGTTGGGGACATTTCGATATCCTGAATGAATTCACGGAGGCGGGAAGCCCGATCCTGCGCAGCGTGATGGCAAAGGCGAAGCAAGCCTGAGTTTCGGAGAAGACTATGAGCAGCCAGTCGTGGCGGATGACTGTCTACGATCTCGCTCCCGCGTCGCGATGCACGGTCGCCCCAGGCGGCCATGCCTTCGTCTACGCGGCAGGTGGCGCCGTGACCGTTGCCGGCACCGATATCGCCACCGGAGAAGGAGCGTTTGCCAGCGAGGGCGACATTATCGAAAGCTCGCATCCTGCTTGGATTTACGAGGTCGTGGGGGGCACGGCGGCGACGCGCTGCGAAACGGGCCTGTTTATCCTGTTGTCCCGTCTCGTCGTCGTTCCGCGGGGCGGCTGCATGATCCGGGCCGACCGCGTCGAGTCGCCCTCGGGTGCCCAGACGCCGGCCCATCGACATCGTGGGCCGGGTATTCGACGGCTTGAGCGTGGCCAACTATTGGCCCAGGTTGGTGATCGCATCGATCGGATCGAGGCGGGCCAAGCCTGGTTCGAATCCGGTCAGGAAACCGTCGTTGGACTTAACATTAGCGGTGGGGGCAACGCGTTCATTCGCGTCATGCTCCTGCCGTCGGACCTGGCTGGCGGGCGTAGCTCATTCATCGCGGCAACCTCGGAAGACGCTGCGAAGCCTCGCGCCGCAAACGTGCGATTGTTCGGTGAGCGCGTCATCTGAAGCCACTCTAGAGCGTTAGCCGATCAGGTTGCAAATATCCTGCGGCTGCGAAGTAGTTTGTGGATTCTGTGGGTGTGTAGGTGTCGACGATGCGACCAATAGCGTCCCAGAGACCATTGACCGTACGTTCGGCGGCCTTTCGCAAATTTGCTTTGAGCTTGGCGAACGCATTCTCGATTGGGTTGAGGTCGGGGCTGTAGGGCGGAAGATAGAGGAGCGTTGCGCCGGCGTCTTCGATCATCTGGCGTATGCGCGGCCCTTTATGGCTGGAGAGGTTGTCCATGATGACAATCGCGTCTTGCGGAAGTTCGGGGATGAGCACCTTTTCCACATAGGGCTCGAAGGCATCACGGTTGATAGGGCCATCGAGCACCCAGGGCGCGATGATACCGCGCGTGGTTAAAGCGGCCACGCCGGTTGTTGTTTTCCGGTGGCCGTGCGGAACGGCAGCTCGCAGACGTTCGCCGCGCTGGCAGCGGCCATGTGTTCGCGCCATGTTGGTCGACGCCCAGGTCTCATCAATGAAGACGAGCCGCTCCCGATCGAGTTTGCCTTGGCTCTCGCGCCAGGCTTCCCGCCGCGTCAAGACATCCGGGCGATCCTGCTCTGTGGCATGGGCGGTCTTTTTTTGCGCGTGATATTGTGGCGCTCGAAGAAGCGCCGGATCGTCCCATAACCAAAGGAAAGACCTTCCTTGCTCAGGCTGTCACGCAATTCCTCGATGGTGATGTCAGGAGTTGCCTTGAGCAAGGCCATAATCCTCGCCTGATGGGCGTCGATCCGATGGGACTTGCGATCTCCGCCCTGAACTCTTGGCTGGGCATCCCCTTGCTCCCGCTGGCGTATCCGCCACCGGCTGACGCTCGCCGCGCTTACTCCAAACCGCTCGGCAGCCTGCCGGCCGGATACGCCGCCCGCAAGGGCGGCAAGCACTCGTTCACGAAGGTCCATCGACAGCGGCTTCGCCATGCCCGCCGGCCTCCAGTCCCGGCGAACAGCTTGAATCACCAAAACGCTGATTTGTGAATCTGGAGGGTTCTGTGAGGTCGCGTTCACGCGATGGTGCGGCAGGTGCAGTTGTGCGACCTCATTGAAGCCGGATTGAACGAAGGCGCGGGCGGTTATGCGCGGTTTTGCAGCTATGGGGATTGTTGGAGATCGCGAGGTCCGGTCTGCCGGCTCGGCCGTGTGCGGCAGCGACACGAGATGTGCGCATCGGCAATGGATTGGGATCAGACGCGCTTTGCGAGCGGTGGCGATGGGCGGAGCGCTGCATCGGGCGGTTGTTGTCGCACAATGTGGCAGCACGGATTCGACAGCGTCCACGATGATCGAGCCGCTGGGAGTGGGATGACACATGATGATTGTCGTACATGGCATGAGCTGGCTCACGATGTGTCGCACTGGAACGGTGATGTTCGAGGGCTGGAGCAATTGAAGCTGTGTCGAAAGCGCTCGACGATGCGCATGACGCCGCCACAATCGGGACAGGGAGGAACCTCGGCCCGCGTCGGAGGGTCCGAACTCACGGGCGACGCCTCAATATTGTTTGGCGCTGTCCGCTCATGATCAAGAAGGGCACGGCAAAGCGCGAGCCTGGCGGCGCGATGGCGGTTAGCCATGAAGCCGAAATGGCGGATGCGGTGGAAGCCGTGGGCAACGTGTGAAGAAGGAAGCGGCGGATGAACTCGTCGGCCTTGAGCTTCATGATCTTTGTCGCGCCGTTCTGGCGGTAGTCCTTCCAGGTAAAGGCGACGTGATCCTCGTCGAGGGCTACGAGCCGGCTGTTGGCTATTGCAACGCGATGGGTATAGCGGCCGAGATAGGCCAGCACCTGCGCAGGGCCGCCGAACGGCCGCTTGGCGTAGACAACCCAGCTGATGCGCCGCATAGCGACGAGATGAGCTGCGAAGGCAGCAGGCTCGGCCAGGGATGCGAGATCGCCGAAGAAGTTCAGGGTGCCGGCGTCGAAGGCGGCGGTCAGACGTTCGAGGAACAGGCGTCTGAACAGCCGGGCGAGCGGTTTGACGGCCAGGAAGAAGTTTGGTCGGCTGGCGATCCAGTGCGCGTTATCGGGCGAGAGGCCGCCGCCCGGCACGACGCAGTGGACGTGGGGATGGTGCGTCAGCGCCTGCCCCCAGGTGTGGAGGACGGCGACGACGCCGATCCCGGCGCCGAGCCGGCGTGGATTGGCGGCGAGCGTCGACATTGCCTCGGTGGCGGCTTTGAACAGGATCGCATAAACGATGGCCTTGTTCTGAAAGGCGATCGCGGCGATCGGAGTCGGCAGTGTGAAGACGACGTGGAAATAGGGAACCGGCAGCAGGTCGGCTTCTCGCGCGGCGAGCCACGCGGCTCGGTCTGGCCCCTGACACTTCGGACAGTGCCGGTTGCGGCAAGAATTGTAGGCGACGCGTGTCGTGCCGCAGTCGTCGCAAGCCTCCATGTGGCCGCCGAGCGCCTCGGTCCGGCACGCCACGATCGCGCTCATCACGCGCCGCTCGACCCGACCGAGATGACCGGCATGTACACGGCGATAGGTGTCGCCATGCCGGCGCAGAATATCGGCAATCTCGATGGCGGGCCTGTTGCAGCGGCTGTCGGGGCGGATCATCACCCGCATCCCGCCGCTGTCATCCAGATGGCGTCACCTCCAGCGACAGGCGGTCGAGCGGGCTCTGCGTCGCCCGGATGGTATGAGTGGCGACCTGCGTATAGCGCGCCGTCGACGACAAATTATTGTGCCCGAGCAAAACCTGGATGATCCGAATGTCGGTTCCGTTCTCGAGAAGATGCGTCGCGAAGCTGTGGCGCAGCGTGTGCAGCGTGACGCGCTTGGTCAGGCCCGCGGCCTTCACCGCCGAGCGGCAGGCGGCGTGCAACACGGTCGGATCAATCGGATGATCTTCGTCACGACCAGGGAACAGATAAAGCCGCGGCCGGGCGAGCCGCCAGTAGGTGCGCAGGATGCCCAGCAGCTGGGGCGACAGCATCACGTTGCGATCCTTCGCGCCCTTGCCGTGGCGCACCTGGATGACGCCGCGGGCGCTGTCGATGTCTTCGATCCGCAGTCCCGCGACCTCGGAGGCCCTGAGCCCGGCCGCATAGGCGGTGGTGAGCGCGGCGCGGCTCTTCAGGCTGGACACGGCCTCGAGGAACTGCACCACTTCGTCGGCGCTGAGAACGACCGGCAGCTTGCGCGGTTCTCGCGCATAGGGAATGCGCTCCGGGATGAGCGCCTCGCCGAGCGTGACGCCGTAGAAAAACCGTAGCGCACAGACAATCTGGTTCAGCGCCGGCCATGAGATGCCGGTCGAGACCAGATGCACCTGGAAGGCGCGGACGTCTTCCAGCTCTAACCGGTCAGGCGATCGGCCAAAATAGCGGCTGAACTTCGAAACCGCGCTGATGTAGGATCGTTGCGTCGCCGGCGACAGATTGCGGACGGTCATGTCTTCGATCATGCGGCGGCGAAGAGGGCTCAAATCGGCCATCTCGATACTCCTGTCTGAGGGGGTGGGCTCCAACACCCACATCCTCTCAGCCAGGAGGCGATCTACGCTACCTTGCCCCTCACGCCGCGGCAGCGGCTTCGTTCAATCCCAAACGATTCAGTCAGATGGGCTAACGCTCTAGCGTCAGATATTCTAGGCGTGAATCAGCTTTCGTCATGGCCAGGGCTTGTCCCAACGATCTACGTCTTTCCAGCTTCGGGCGCTAAAGACGTGAATGCCCGGCACAAGGCCGGGCACGACGACCTTAGGAGAATACCTCACTCTCGAACCGAGAAACCCAGTTCGCATAGTCTTCGGTCAGGTTCTTTTTGTGACCTGACGATCGATAGCCGGTACTAAGTCGTCGAGCATCCCGTTCTAGTAAACTGGCCCGGCCGCGTCGCGGTCGGGCTTTTTCTTGACCATCTACTGTTTTCTTGACCATCTACTTATTGTGATTGCGCCTGAGTTCCTGATCAGACTGTAGCTAAGACGGTACTCGATCATTGAAGCCGAACTGCGAACTGGCCGGTCTAGCTCCTCGCGATTGGCTCGCTTGAGCCAACGCATTCATAATCCGACGCAGCGCGCGCTCGCTCTCGGCCAAAGTCCTACTATGACCAGGCTCGGCACTCTTGATGTGGGCTATCATCGCCCGCCCGGCAGTTTCAAGATCGATAGCTAGGCAGCTCCGCTTGCTGGCGGTCGGGGCGGCGGCTCGGCCGTAGCCTTGGCCAGCACCTCGCGAAGTTTCTGTTCCTTCGCATCGTCGAGAGATGTTTTGAGAACCGTACCGCCCGCGTCCTGTATCTCTCGTAGAACTTTATCGGGCGTCATGTTCTTGACGAGAATGAACAGCGCCGCGTTGCCGGGCTTCAGAGGGGCGCCGAGGTCTTTCATAAAATTGTCGTTGATTCCGCAGTCCGTCAGGGCTCCACCGAGAGCTCCAGAGGCCGCACCTAGTGCAACTCCGATGAGCGGGTTAAGAAACAGCACGCCAATCAGCGGGCCCCAACAACTGCCTGAGGCAGCTCCCATCGCGGTCGTATTGACCAACTGGTTGAGCTTGACGTCTCCAGAATTCTGTTTCACGGCGATGACGGCATCACTGAGTGTAATCAGGTATTCCTTTTGGAGCTTGAAGAGCCGCTGGCGGACCTCTTGGGCTTTAGCTCCGTCCGGGTACACGATCGCAACAACGTCAGACATTGACGGACCTCTTGGCACAGGTGCTCAAGCTAGAGTTGACATACTGTTTCGGGCCACGTGCATGCGCAAGCGACGCGGCTGTATACAAAGGCAACTACTGCCATTCGGGATGAAGGGCATGAGGGGCGCCGCGTGCTGAAGTCGTTAGAAGGCTTGTCCGGGAAACAGCTTGGGCGGGCAAAGGGCCCCGCCCAAGCTTATTATTTTTCCTACCAGGTCCATCCGCACTGGCGGCGCCCACGACGCCACCAGCACCTCCAGCGCCGACGTCGTCTGGGAGGGGGACGTCCGGGACCGGGGCCCCAGCCGGGACCCGGACCTGGCGCCCATTGCACGGGTTTGATATCCGACGGAGCAGGGAGCCCCGGTCCATGGGCAACTGGCATAGCCAGCGCAGACCCGACCAAGCTAGCGCCAACCGTGCCGACGGCGGCGGCCGCAATCGCGTTCTTTGCTAAACCCAGGAAGGCACGGCGGTGAGGTGCGCTCATTTCTGCTCCTCTTTTCGATTTGCGTTCTTCTGGATGGAGGCACGTATGAAGCTGGGCACCTTGGCATTCTGCGAATGGAGCCCGACGCCTCGCTAGAACCAAGTGGAGAGGATAAGGGTTCCGCCCTTCGTGAAATGTTTCGGGAGTCCTTATCAGCGCCCGCCGAACCTCAACTCGGCCACGCCCGCTGCGACGTTTAGTCGTTCCACGGATACGCGCTGGAGCATCACGCTGCGGCGTAAGCCGCCGATCAAGACGTTGGCTCCTAAACCCGGGCCGAAGGCAAGCTTTGCACTCGCGCCGACATACTGCCCGCTCAAGGTTCTTGGCCCGACGCGAGAGTTCTTGGCCAGATAAGCCAGGAAAGCGTCTGTTGGCTCGTGACGCCAAGATCGATTCCGATTCGGCGAATGCGTCGTTCATGGATGAAGCGCCGAGAGTCTCGCGTCCGATGAAACACAGGGCGCATGGATGAGTTGAGCCAGGACGAGTCCTACGCGTGCCTCCTAAAACAGACGAGCCGTCCCACTCTAAAGTTCTCGGCGTTTTCCGGTGACAAGAGAGCGAAACTGCCGGCGATTGCCGCGAAAACAGACGATGAGAGTCTCATATTTTTCATTTTTGCCTCTGACTTCTGTCGGAATGACAAGCTCTGCGTGAGAACGGCGCGGATCACATTGCCAACGTCCTAACGGCGTCCAGGGGAAGGTCGATTCCGCCATTTTCCAGAACGAAGTCGATGACGGTCTTGAGCCCCTTTCCACGTGACAAATCGGTAAAGCCGAACGGGCGCTCGCCACGCATGCGCATGGCATCTGCGCGCATGATTTCCAGATCGACGTTCACGTAAGGCGCTAAATCACTCTTATTTATGACGAGGAAGTCCGAACGAGTTATACCGGGTCCCCCTTTGCGCGGGATTTCTTCGCCCTGGCATACCGAGATAACGTAAAGCGTTAGATCGGCGAGATCCGGAGAGAACGTAGCAGCGAGATTGTCTCCGCCTGACTCGATGAAAATAATGTCAAGATCCGGAAACTTGCGGTTCATCTCGGCGATGGCCTGAAGGTTTATTGACGCATCTTCCCTTATGGCCGTGTGGGGACAGCCGCCAGTCTCGACACCCAGGATCCGATCCTCGGACAGTGCTTGATGCCTCGCCAAGATCAAGGCGTCTTCCTTGGTATAAATGTCGTTCGTGATAACCGCGATGGAAAGCTGCTGACGAAGCGTCTTGCACAGCTTCTCCGTGAGCGTGGTTTTGCCCGAGCCGACGGGGCCACCGATGCCTACTCTAAGGGGACCGTTGCGCGATGACATTTTGCTAACCTCGCTCATGGCTGGTTTCAGTCGTGACGATTGTGATTGTGCGCGTGGTCGTGGGAGAGGGGACTGCGGCAATGCTCCGCATCAGAAACTACCGAGCCACGCACCGGATTGAAAGGTCCGACAATCTCCTTGACGGATGCGCCGAGCCTTTCCAGCATCGCTTTGATCACGTGGTCGCGTAGAATTACTACGAGACCGTGTTCGACAGCCGCCGGCAGGTGTCGGTTTCCAATGTGCCAGGCGAGCTTGGCCAGATGCGCATCATTTCGGCCCTGGATCTCGTAAAGAGGCTCATCGGCTGCCTCGACAAGGACGACCGCGCCGTTGTCGAGGAGAAGTTCGTCGCCGGATGCCAGAACAACTGGTTCGGCAAGATCAACCAAGAGCTTGCTTCCATCTGTGAGTTTGATCGCTTTGCGACGCAGATGCCGCTCATCATGCTGCAAGACCGCCGTTCCGAGAGGCGGAAGCGGTTTCTCGGGCCCTCGTCCTGAAGACGATCGAACTGCGATTGCCTGCAACATTGACGCTCCTTCTCGTAACTGGTTTGCAGACAAAGGACCCAGCACACCGAATTCTGTAGCAAGAGTGACTCAATCGCCGCCACGGGGAGGAGGCGTTCGCGGAGGATTGCCTGCGCGGCTCAGACAGCTCTTGACCCCAAGGTAGCGGCGCCGATTATCCTCGGGAGTCGTCGCGTCGGCAGGCGGCACGGGCACGAGCGCTTTGAATGCATACTGTCCTATCAACATCGTCCACGTCACGATGACAAATGTGGACGTGAGCACAGGCATTCCAATGGGCTTTAGAAAGATAGCAACCGATGCCCACAGCCACGCGGACACTACCGCGCCGAAGACGGCGTAGAGCAAGCTGCTCCAGCTCATGACCAGAAAGAAGCCCCCGAGAGCGATTGCAGTCAAGGCGGAGTTATATCCGAACAGCCCGTCACGGATTGCTCCTTCCGGTCCACCGAAAACCACCGCAATTAAGGTGCCGATCAAGGCGCCAAGCAACGCCATAGCTGCGCTGATACGGGAGTTGGCCGCGATGCCCGCGAGAATGATGTAACCGCTGATCCAGCTGTCTTGGAAAAAATCTGTCCGATCGATGTGCCGACGCCCATATACCACGTCGACAATCCGTACTGGATATCGCGTGGGAACTGGTCCGGTGAGATCGGTTTGGCCATCGGGCCGGCATCGATGGCGTCGAATTTGAGTACGGCAAATAGAAAGAGCCAGCCGACCAGCACGAAAGGCATGGTCAGCGGAGCCACCTTGTGAGGGCCGAGAAGGGCGGCGATGCTGGCGAAAGCCATCGTCGTAAGCGATGCGGCGCAAAGAAGGTATACCGTCATCGCAACGGAAGGTATTGCGCCGGTGCGGAAGTCCTGGCTGGTAAAGGCCACAAGCGCAAGTGCTACGAGCGCGCCGTTGAATCCGAACAGCCCATTTCGGATAAGGCCCTTGTCGGCTTGAAGCACGATTGCCGTCAACGTGCTCGCGATTGCGCCGGCGATGCAGATGACTGCATAGATCCACGAGTTTGCGAAGAGCCCGGCCACGATGATGAGGCCGGACGCCGGATTGTTCTGAAAAACGACCTGTCCCACCCCACGAAGCGTCCAATCGATAAAGCCGAGGGTGGGGTGATCCTGGAATCTATCCAAATGCAAGAAAACCGCTCCCTATTTCAGAGAATGTCGCTCGCTTGCGGCCCGCCTGCCTAAAAGAGAAAATACCGTTGGGCCATCGGCAGTTTGCTTGCAGGTTCACAGGTGATGATCTGGCCATCAACTCTCACTTGGTAGTTCTGTGGATCAACTTCGAGTTTGGGGGTCAATCCATTGTGGATCATGTCTTTCTTGCGGATTGACCGCGTCCCGCGCACCGCGACGAGTTGCTTACTAAGCTTGAGCTTGTCGCCGATCCCGTCATCGAGTGCAGCCTTCGAGACGAAGGTAACGCCGGTCGAACCGCGCGCCCGACCAAGCACCGCGTACATTGGCCGGTAATGTACGGGCTGCGGGGTCGATATCGATGCATTTGGGTCGCCCATCGGGGCCACCGCAATCATGCCGCCAAGCACGACAAGCGACGGTTTCACGCCGAAGAATGCCGGCTTCCACAGGGCCAGGTCGGCGCGCTTGCCGACTTCGATGGAGCCAATCTCATGCGCGAAGCCATGTGTAATGGCAGGATTTATCGTATATTTTGCGACATAGCGCTTTGCGCGAAAGTTGTCGTTGCGGCTGCTATCTTCCGGTAGGGGGCCACGCTGGACTTTCATCTTGTGAGCTGTCTGCCAGCAGCGCAAGGTGGTCTCGCCAATGCGACCCATCGCCTGGGAGTCCGACGACATCATCGAAAAGACGCCGAGGTCATGCAGGATGTCCTCGGCTGCGATCGTTTCCCTGCGGATGCGGGACTCAGCAAAGGCAACATCCTCCGGTATTTGCGGGCTAAGGTGATGACATACCATCAGCATGTCGAGATGTTCATCGACAGTGTTGATGGTGTAGGGGCGTGCGGATTGGTCGAGGAGGGCAGGATATTCGCCTCGCCCGCTGCGGTGATGATGTCAGGCGCATGGCCACCGCCAGCTCCTTCGGTGTGGAAGCTGTGAATCGCGCGCCCCTTCATCGCGGCAAAGGTGTTGCGAACAAAGCCGCTCTCGTTGAGCGTGTCGGTATGGAGCGCAACCTGGATATCCTCTTCGTCGGCAACAGTGAGGCAGTTGTCGATGGCCGCCGGCGTCGTACCCCAATCCTCGTGCAACTTCAGACCGACGACGCCTGCACGAATTTGCTCGCGCAGAGGTTCTGGGAGGCTGGCATTGCCTTTCCCGAGCAGGCCGACATTGATGGGTAGGTCCTCCACTGCCTCGAGCATGCGATGGATCGCCCATGGACCAGGTGTGACCGTGGTCGCGAGGGTGCCTACGGTCGGACCGGTGCCGCCGCCCACGAGCGTCGTCGTGCCGCTGGCGATCGCCTCATCCGCCTGCTGCGGTGCGATAAAGTGGATATGGGTATCAACGGCGCCTGCGGTGAGGATCTTGCCCTCGCCGGCGATCACGTCAGTCGCTGCTCCGACAACAATGGTGACACCGGACTGAATGTCAGGGTTACCGGCCTTGCCGATACCCGAGATGCGGCCATCCTTGATGCCAACGTCAGCTTTGACGATACCCCAGTGGTCGAGAATGATGACATTTGTGATGACGACGTCGGCAACCTGCAGGGCAAGCTTCTGCCCCTGGCCCATGCCGTCACGGATAACCTTGCCGCCCCCGAAAGTGACTTCCTCACCGTAGACGGTGTGATCCTTTTCGATCTCGATGATGAGATCGGTATCGGCAAGGCGCAGTCTGTCGCCGGTAGTGGGACCGTAGAGATCCGAATAGGCCTGACGTGAGATTGTAACCATATTCGCTCCCTACAATTTGCCCATGACCTTTGCGTTGAACCCGTAGACCTTCCGGTCCCCGCCTAACGCGACGAGCTCCACCGCGCGACTCTGACCGGGCTCGAAACGTACAGCCGTGCCGGCTGGAATGTTGAGGCGGAAGCCCTTGGTCCCTTCACGGTCGAAAACGAGCGCATCGTTCGTTTCATAGAAATGATAGTGAGAGCCGACTTGGATTGGTCGGTCTCCGGTGTTCGCGACCTCCACGACACGGACCTCACGGCCGGCATTAAGTTCGATGGAGCCGTCCTCGATGAAATACTCGCCCGGAATCATCGTGACCTCGCTAGGGAATTGGATTGTGAACAGTGACCAGCTTGGTGCCATCCGGAAAGGTCGCCTCGACCTGGATGTCGTGAATCATCTCCGGCACGCCCTCCATCACATCGTCGCGGGTGAGGAGCGTTGCTCCGAAAGACATGAGCTCCGCGACCGTTTTGCCATCACGAGCGGCCTCGAGAATGGCGGCGGAGATGTATGCAATGACCTCTGGATAGTTCAGCTTGACGCCGCGAGCCTTTCGCCGCTCTGCAAGTAGGCCCGCAGTAAAAATCAGGAGTTTGTCTTTCTCGCGCGGCAGCAATTCCATCGTGGCGTCTCCTTGATCACTTCCTGATCGTTCAGGTAGCCCATATGCGAGGTATCGAAGCCCGCTTTCCTTGGCCTTCGTCCCGCAGCACGTCCCAGGCACGAATGAATAGCGATTTACCTTCGGACATCTTGCTGCCGAGGTAGCGGCATACGATCGCCCGGTCGAGCTGGCTGATAGAGAAAACGCCTCGGGCGCTCTCATCCAAGCACTCCCGCACGCGCTGCGCAGCGGTTTCGGCGATCGGCCCTATGTAGACCATGGTCCCGACAATCGGTTGGTCCCTGAATGCGAACGGTGCGTGACTGAGGCATGAGTCGCCGTCAAGGGAGAGTCGTTCGAACCAGATCGGCCGACCTTCACACAACACCTCAACCCGCTGCTTGACGGCGCCGCTTGCAAATCTTTCGCCAGCAGCAGGTCGGCCTAGGCTTACGAATTCCCAGCCGATATATGTGGCATCGGCCGTCGCCAGCGACACGCGTGTTTCCACGTGAGCGTTGGCCCCACTGAACACGATGGTTTCCTGCGGAAGATACTCGCACACCGCGCCAGGCCCCACGTTGATCAGGGTTCGCTGCGTGCTCCTACTGCTTTCGCTGCGATAAAACTTGGTTGCGCCAGGGGTGGTTAGTAAGGCGCGCGCTCCCGCGCTGAGATGGCAGGTAATGTCGAGTTGATCGCCACCTGCCACTCCGCCGGGCGGATGCAAGACGTAGATGTGTGCCGCGCCGTCGGATTCAGGATGGAAAGGACGTTGGACGAGGAGCGGACCAATGTGCCGCCGCCGTATCAGCCGCGTTAAACCATTTCGGGGCTCGAGCCAGAGTTCAAGCTCTGCGGCCCAACAACTCGTTTCCAACGAGATGCTCCCTGCCGACGCCACGGCTCAAAACGCAGCGTAGTGCCACGCGACAATCACAGGTCGAGAGCTTAACCTGATAACACGCGGCTCACAAGGGCTGCAGCGCGCTCATGTCCGCTACGAGGCAGGCGTGACGGTTTACAGTGGCGGCGGAATTGAGAGGATACGTACCTAAGAGCGGAACAGCCGGCTATACTGGGTTTCATGCCATGCGCTGGTCATTGCCAAGGTGGGGGCGACATTGCCGATCTCGGTATCGGGCAGGAAATTGCTGTCTCGGCAGCTCGCTCAATGACCTGTATGGCCCCAATTAGAATACGTTGACCTGCGGTGTGGCCGAGAGGCACGAGCCGGATCGCCGCGGCAACTTGCGCCTCAACGACACTAAACATCAATCCTTTAAGGGCGTCCGCCGGAGATATCCGCCAGTGATGCGAGGCGATGGCGAACATCGCGGGATATGTCCGTGCCTGGCCCGGCGCCTTACACGCAAGAGGAACGTCGAGGTCGAGCAGCAGGCGGAGAAAAGCCTCGGCCATCCGCCGGTCTTCCGAGGCAAGCTCGCGGCTCTCCCGGCCGGCACCGAGCCAAGTATCATACCTGAGAAATTGCTCATGGTCGTTCAGTTTGAGGGCATGAGCCATGCGCCAGAATAGGGCTCCGTCGAGCACCGCATAGCTATATTCGAGTGTGCCGATGATCCATTCCTGGGCGCTGTTCTCATCGCGTATCATGCCGGAGCTCACAGCCCATTCCAGTCCCCTGGAATAGGAAAAGGCGCCGACTGGCAAGCTCTGGCTGACGAGCCGCAGCAGATGCAGCGGGAGCGCGGTCAAGCCGTCATGGAAGACCATGTTACTCTCCGTGTTGCGATCTTCGTACCACGATTCCACGGCGGCACCGTGGAACGCAGTCGAGAGAGAGCAACGGCAACCCCTTGTGTTATGGCGCTGAAACAGCACCGGCCGCGGTCCCGGCGCGGCTAAATCATTAGAATGAGCCGAACAGAGAACCCAGTAAGAAAACGGCCGCCAGGGATATGATGACCCCCACTATGACGGTCATCACCATGTCGAAGTAGCTTCCCGCATGGGTTTGTTTGCTGATTTGAAGAAGTAGAAGCACAGTACCGTTGTGCGGCAGGGCATCCAACGTCCCGGCGCTGATCGTGGTGAGGCGGTGCATAAGGGCGGGATCGATACCGTATACCCCTGCAAGGCGCATATACTCGGCACCAAGCGCATTCAAAGCGATGGCCATGCCACCCGAGGCGGTTCCAGTAAGCGCGGCTAATGTGTTCATGGCGACCACAAGAGATACGAGCGGCCCTCCCGGAATTTCCAGCACGGCGTCACGCACGGTCATGAATGCGGGCATTGCGGCAACCACCGCACCAAAGCCGACCAGGCTCGCTACAGTCATGATCGGAAGTACCGACGAATTCGCGCCAGCGTCCAGGCTTTCGCGAACAGAACCAAGCCGCGGATAGTTCACGATGATTACCGTCAAAATTGCAGCGCCGAGGGCAAGAAGCACCGACCACACACCAATCAAGGCGCCGACGTCAACGCCCCATCGCTCGGTTTCAAGGAATGAAAGGTCGACGCGCGGAAAAACCACTAGCGCCATTACGAAGTTTACCGTGATAACGACGACGAGCGGCAGTAGGGCGAAAATGAAGGGTGGTATACTGGCACTGCGCTTGCCGTGCTCAAATTCCGCCGGGTCGAAATCGCCCGACAAGGTAGCCTGTTCTCGCACTTTTTCACTGATGGCGACGACATCCGGATCGTCAACATAGGACTCACCCGCCGCGCGAGCCTTCGCTTCTGCTCGGCTCAGCCACCAAAGCCCGAAAAGCAGAGTTATGATTGAGGCTATGATACCGAGACCGGGCGCTGCAAAGGTTGTTGTTCCGAAATATGGCATCGGGATCGCATTGTTGGTGGATGGCGTCCCGGGCATTGCGGACATCGTGAATGTAAACGCCCCAAGTCCGATTGCCGCCGGCATGAGTCGGCTCGGCAGATTCGCGGCCTTGAACATCTCACGAGCCATCGGCACGAGGACGAAGAACGCGACAAACACGCTCACGCCGCCATAGGTCACAACAGCGGAGGCAAGCACCACCGAGAGCATCGTCCGCTGAACGCCCAGCTTTTCCGTGAGATACCGTGCGATCGAAGTGATCGAACCGGTATCATCCATCAGCTTTCCAAAGATTCCACCCAGCAAGAAAAGTGGGAACCACTGTGCGACAAATCGGGCTGTGCCTCCCATAAAAGTCTGCGTCCAATGGGCTAACAGTGGTTCTCCAGCAATTAGAGCCGCAATTGCGGCCGCCACCGGCGACAGTAACAAGACGCTCCAGCCCCGATAGGCGAACCACATCAGCAGGGCTAATGCGAGTAGTATTCCAACGAGTCCCATGAGCTGACCTTCTAGGTGAATTCGTGCCGCGAGAACCCAAGGATCGAGAGCCTAGATCGCCTTGGCTTCGATGTACGAGGTTAGCGGACGGCGAAACGGTAGCAGTGTCAGATTTTACGTACGGTCGCTTGCCTTCACTCAGCATTAAAGCCCACGGCGCGAAGCGCCGTGCTTCGCATGTAGGGGATTTTCGGACAGAACGCTTACTTCGGCACGATGTTTTTGTAGATACTTCCATTCTTCATGATCAAGAGAAAGTTCTGCTCCGGATTGGCGATGAGCTGAATGTTCTCGAGCGGATTCCATCAACAAGGAGGAGGTCAGCGAGTGCGCCCTGTTCAATGACACCTAAGCGTCCAGGATAGGGATTACGTTCCCCGGATAGTGCTAGGAGCTCGGCATTGGTGCTCGTGGCCATGGCGAGCGCCTCGGCGGGCAAATACCAGCGAACAAGCGAGGCAAGAATCGCGCCTTGGCGTTGCGCCAAAGCGTGTGAGAACAATACGTCGGTGCCCCAGGCGGTCTTGATGTTATATTTTCTTGCCAGTTCATACGTCCTGGCTATTCCGGGCCAGACCTTCTCGGCTTTATCCCTTTGAACGGTGCCGGCAGGAAATCCTTGCTTCAGTTCGTCTGGCAGCGGTTGCGTACTCAACCAGATCTGCTTCTCGGCCATCAGGCGCGCCGTGCTCTCATCCATCAGAAATCCGTGTTCGATGCATCTGACGCCGGCCGCGATCGACCGTTGGATGGCCGCTGACGTGAAGGCGTGGACCGTGACGTAAGTCCCCCAGTTGTCGGCGGCTTCGACGGCCACACGCAGTTCTGCCTCGGTAAACGTCGATACATCGATCGGGCTGAAAGGTGATGATACGCCGCCGCCCGCCGTAAGCTTTATTTGCGAGGCGCCCTGCTTGAGTTGCTCGCGAACCCGCAGTCGTACCTCGTCCGGGCTGTCGGCCACCGCGCTGCCGCCAATCAGTTCCATGCGTGAGAGCATGCCGCCGATTGTTCGAGGAAGTTCGGACAATTGGCGGAAGTCACCATGGCCGCTGGTCACGGTAATCACCGCACCGGACGGGTAAATGCGGGGTCCCCGAACGAGTCCCTCATCGATGGCGCGCTTGAGACCAAAGACCGGCCCTCCCACATCGCGGACTGTGGTAAAGCCTCGCATAAGCGTGTCGGTCGCCTCGTCGGCGGCGGCAATATTGTTGTACCCGACGTCGCCGGCGATCGCCTGCGTGGGGTTTGAACGTATCATCATCGCATGCCAATGGGCATCGATCAGGCCAGGCATCAACGTGCGGCCGCCACCTGCGATCACCGTAGTACCCGGCTCGGCATCTATCTTCGCGCTGGAAATACGCTCGATAAGATTGCCCCTGACAAGCACGTCGGAGGGAGGTGAGAGCGCCTTGCTCTTGCCATCGAAGATCTGGACATTCTGAAATAATGTCGCGGAGCTTCCCGGTGACGTGCCTTGCGCGCGGACGTCGCGCGCAGTCGAAGCAACCAAAGCAACAAGCGCCACGGTAACGATCGTTCGAAAAGAGGAATGAATTCTTCTCACCTGCACACCTGCCGTTGGGTGGTTCGCCTGAGAACTCAATGTCCGCCAAGTAGGCCGTTGCAAAAGCACGTGCTGATCGTGAAGATCAGTCGAGCCTAGACCAGCATCGATACTTTCGCAACTTGCGGCGGCAGAGATCTACAGGAGGTTGTGCATCGGAGGAATTCTTAACGGCTGCTCGGGCACACTAGATATCGTCATGCGCAACGATGCCGCTTTCAGTTTCCAGCGTATCGATACGTCCTCCAGCCGACGCAAGGCTGAAGGGGATAGGTTTGCGAGCTTAGCAAGCTTCTCACGTCCGAGGCGATAAGCGCTCTTTGCCGCTGCAACTTCCGTCCGGTTATTTGCTTCTTGCCGGTCATGTAGATTGCGCCCTTGTTAACATCTCAGCTCGAACGGAACGCAGATCACCAATGCGTCCAACGCAACGCATGAGAGAATCCGCCATCGTGCCTAGTTTTCCTTGAGGACCTGGGTGGACCGAGAGGACCCGCTGGCCCGGGCGGACCAAACGGCCCCGGCTGACGACAGTTTGGTGTCACGACGTTTCTCTCGTCCTGCGGACGTGATCTTGACTATGCATGTCGAGGGAAACTCTCCAACTGAACCCCCGGTCGAGGTACTCTCCGCCTGGACGGTCTTGCTTGGAATAGGTCGCCCTGCGATATGTTGGCCGTAGTGATGATGATCCCGGCACGCGCTTCTCCGTCCCATGTTGAAAGACAGGCAGAACCTTAGCGATAAGTCCGTAAAGAAACAGCCCGAGCTTAGAAGTGCACGCCGCGAGGAATGCTAAGCCGTCTCTTCGCTGCAACTATTCAGGTCGTGTCCCCGGAAGTGGTGTAGCTCGGTAGAGCAAACCCGCCGGACGCGCGCCCCGATATCGCCGGAGCGGACGGCTTTGCGATAGTCACCGACAGTTCTCCGTTAGGATGGGATTGCGACACGCCAACGCAACCGAGGAACCACCGATGGCCGACGATATGATGAACCTGCGCAAGCTCTTGGAGAAGACTCCTGATGCCGATCTGTTGCGAGAGATGATCGGCTTTGCCGCCCAGTGTCTGATGGAGCTGGAAGTGCAAGCCCAGACTGGGGCGGCCTGGCGGGCAGAATCCCGAACGCCTGGGCCAGCACAACGGCTACCGGGATCGGATCTGGGAGACCCGTGCCAGCGCGGTCCAACTGCGCATCCCCAAGCTGCGCAAGGCTCCCACTTCCCGGGCTCCCTGGAGCCGCGTCTCGCAGGGCGTCTCGACCCGTTCGGTCGACGATCTGGTGCAGGCCATGGGCATGACCGGCATCGCCAAGAGCCAGGTCAGCCGGCCGTTGCGCGTTCAATTTCGCCTCTGGCCTGCCGGTTCGTCGAACCTGAGGCGGAAATCGCAAGGAGTCTCCGGGCGTGCCCGCGATTGTTCCCGCTTTGCGGAGACTAACGACGGAGACCACTTCGATCGTGACTACCGCCCGTTGAATGCAGTGATCTGGGTCATTGAAAAGGACTTTACCAAAAGTTTATCAGCCCAAGAGGCCTGCAGGGCGAAACCGATCGAGCCACGCGGCCGCGTGGTGGCGCGCGGTGCATCAGCGGTTAACCTCCGAATTGAAGCTTCTCTTTCTGCGCATTGAATTCGTCTCGCGTTAGCAAGCCGCGATCAAGCAATGCCCAGTTTTTTTTGTGTTGGTCGGCACCAGTTAGCCGTGTTCTGTCGCCGACCACGAGGGAAGATGATCTGGTTTAGGCACGAATGCCGCAGAACCTACGGCGCATCTTTGGGGCAGAAGCTCCAAGTCAAATTGTAGCTGCGATCAGCGTTGTTTTCTGAGAATTGCTGACTCCTCCGGGTTGGTGGCGGCGGCTTCGAGCTGAGCTAACGACCAGCCCGGGAAAGCCGCGTCGCGCCCACGCCAATGGCTGTTGACTCCGTGCACGAACAGACTGGCAAGTGTCCTCGCAAGAACCATCGCGACCGAACTAGAGGAGACAGCCGGCAGCTTCACAGTGCTTGGCGCGACGCAGCAGTGCAGGTCTGCGCATTTGCACTCGCTTGACTCGAACAGCGGGACCAGCTTCTATGTAACTGGTCCTCTGGTCAGACAAGTGGATTAGTTATGCCACAAGCTCGTAAAGCCGGTGGCTCGGTGCCCCTTACGGAACTCCCCACGTTTCGCGAAGCAATCGTCAAGCGTTCGCTAACGAATGCAATCAGCGAAAAGATCGTCGGCCTCATAGCTTCTGGAATTTTGGAGGCCGGCGACGCTCTGCCGAGCGAACGAGAGTTAGCGGACGCTCTCAATGTTAGCCGTGCCGCAGTGAGAGGCGGCCTCCAGAATCTTGCCGCCCGCGGTATTCTCGACATCTCTCAGGGCGCCCGAACGCGTGTTCGGCGCAGCGACATAGGACCGGTGACGATCGGTATCGCTACCGCGCGCGCCATCGACGCCTACGACATTGAATCGGTTCATGCCGCCCGGCTACTCGTCGAACGAGAGGTCGTAAGCGATGCTGCCCGCAATATAGACGTGAAGAGAATTGCGCTCCTAGACACACTTCTCGAGGCGCAGAGAAACACGCTCGACGATCCCGTCCGCTTTCTCATCTGCGATCGTGAGTTTCACGCCACGATCTATCAAACGTCGGCCAATCGACTGCTCGCTGACTTTTGCACTGATCTTTATACATACATGATGGAATACCGGCGTAAGGCCATGTCGTCGCCTGGCGCCATAGCAGTCAGCTATGCAGACCATGTTGGAATCGCTGAGACGCTCCGTTCGCGCGATGCCGAGGGGGCCGCCCAAGCCTTTGCCGTTCACACCGGTCGTATCTACACCACCACTCACATCCTCATTCGCGGAGCAGGCTGATCACCACGTGATGTAAGTCGCATATCCTGGACGGCACGAAGACAACTAAAAAATTCGGCCGATTGTCGGTCGATAATAAGGAGGACTACCGTGGAACGCAGAGTTTTTCTCAAGCTTAGCGCTGGTGCCGCACTGGCTATCGGTACCGGCATTTCCGATGCTCCGAGGGCGGCTGCGGCCGGAAAGGACATAGTCTACCTTACGCCCGGACTCGATCTTCCCTTCTGGCGGTATCTCTCAAAGGGTATCGAGGCAACGGTAAAGGAAAAGGGGTTTGGCTACCAAGCTCTTGATTCCCATAACAGTGCGCAGAATCAGCTCCAGAATGCACAAGACTCCATCGCGCGCGGTGTGGCTGGTATCATTATCTCGCCCACTGACTCCTCGACGGCGCCAAGCGTTCTCACTCTCGCTAAGCGAGCAGGTATCCCTGTTGTAATTGCGGACATCGGCACCAACAGCGGCGACTATTCGTCCTTCATTATCTCTGACAATTACCGTGGCGCGCACGACGTCGGCGTGGCTCTGGCGCAAGCCTTGAAGAAGAAGGGTTGGGAAGCCGGCTCAGTTGGGATCGTTGCCATTTCTCAAGCCCGAAAGAACGGTCAGGCCCGTACCAAGGGCTTCCTCGACGGTCTCAAGGAGGGCGGCTTTACCGGCAAGCAAGCCGGCTTGCAGCAGATGCAATCGTACACGGCTGACGAGACTTTCAAGTTTACGCAAGACGTGCTCACCGCCAATCCCGATATGCGCGGCCTCTTCGTTCAAACGGACCAGCCGGCGATCGGCGCACTGCGCGCTATCAAGGCGGCCCGCCGTGATGGAGAGGTGCTGCTTGCTGCTTTCGACGGTATTCCCGAATTCGTCGACCTCTTGAAATCCGGCCAAATCGTCGTCTCGGGAATGCAGCAGCCCTATCTCATGGGCGAACGGTCGGGTGAGGCGATGCTCGCCACTCTCGACGGCAAGACGCCTGAGAAGGAGATCACCGTTCCGATTCTCGCGGTAACCAGCGATAACATTGAGAAAGAGCTGCCGGTCGTGAAGAAGACCGTATTTGCCAACGAAGTTTGAGAGCGCGGAATGGCACCTAGAGGCGGGGCCCGGCGTATTCCTCGGGCTCTGCCACGCGGCAGGCGCTTCTGGTTTGTCAGTGCGACCCAGCGGTTGCCGGGAAAGCGCAATTGGCAGGAAGGGTTTTGAATGCAAGTCCTGCAATCTCCAAAACACCCGCTTATCGCGGTGCGCGGGATAACAAAGGTTTTCGATCGTACGCGCGCGCTCGCCGGCGCAGATTTCGACCTGGCTGAAGGAGAAATTCACGGCTTGCTCGGCGCCAATGGTGCTGGGAAATCGACGCTTTCGAAAATAATGGCCGGACATTATCCGTTCGATTCCGGCGAAATGGTCTATCGCGGGCAACCCCTTCAGCTGCGCAGCACCCGCGACGCGATCCGCACCGGCATCGCGATCGTGATGCAGGAGACGAGCCTTGTGCCCGATCTTACGGTGCTGGAAAACATCTTCCTCCCTGAGCTTGGCCGGCCGGGACGGCTGGGCTATGGCGCGCTGAAGCTGCGCTGCGCCGCGCTTCTGGACAATCTCGGCCAGACCGACAGCCTTCCCCTGGACTGGGAGGTGCGGCGGCTATCCGCCGCCCAGAAGCAGCTTGTGGAAATTGCCAAGGCGCTCGGCGTCGGCGCCAAGCTGATTATCTTTGACGAGCCGACGGCTTCACTCAGCCCCGGCGAGGTCGACCGCTTGTTCGAGATCATGACGCGACTACGTGCCGCGAACCACGGCCTCGTCTTTGTCTCGCATCGGCTCGAAGAAGTGTTTTCCATCACCGATCGAGTGACGGTAATGCGTGAAGGGCGTACCGTTCTGGACGGCCGCCCCACCGCACAACTGACCCAGGCCGAGTTGATCCGCGCCATGGTCGGAGCCGAACTCGGCGCCATCTACACCGCGCCTCACGCCGTGACCAGCGCAGCCGAGGAACGGCCAGTCGCTCTCGCTGTGCGGCATCTTTCCTCAGCACCCGTTGTTAAGGACGTGAGCTTCAACGTCCATGCTGGCGAGATTCTCGGCATCGGCGGACTCGTCGGCGCCGGCCGCTCGGAGGCGATGGAGGCGATCTTCGGCCTTCGTCGACGCACCGGCGGCGAGGTGCTGCTCGGGGGCAAGCCGCTTCGCGAGCAAAAGCCGCAAGAGGCCATCCGTGCCGGTCTCGGCTTTGTCGCGGAAGATCGGCGCGCACAGAACATCGTGCCGGATCTCTCCGTAAGGGAGAATCTGCTGTTAGCCCATCTTGGTGCGCATCGCGGCTTCTTGCGGGCCTATCAGACGCGCGAGCGCAGGGTGCAGGAACTCATGCAACGCCTCGGCCTGCCACAGGAGCGGCTGATGGATGCTTCGATGCTGAATTTCTCCGGCGGCATGCAGCAAAAGATCATCATTGCCCGGTGGCTTCTACTCGAACCCAAGGTGCTCATTCTCGATGAGCCGACCAAAGGCGTCGATATCGGGACCCGCGCCAGCGTCTATTCCATGCTTCGCGACATCGTGGCCGAAGGCGTAGCGGTCGTGGTGGTTTCGTCCGATTTCGAGGAATTGCTGGGCATCAGCGATCGCATCGTCGTGATGAGCGATGGCCGGTCGATCGCCGATCTGCCAAGCGCCATGCTGAACGAGGAGAAGCTGACCCTTCTTGCTGCGCCTCGAACATCGATGGCGCGCAATACGCAACTCCTCGATGCGCTCGCCCATGAATATGACGGCGCGGGATTTTGGACCTTGATCGAGGGCAACAGATTCATTTGCCTCAACTCTGTGGTGACTCGGCCTGCGCTCGATCCGGGCTTCAGGCCCGGTGATGCGCGCGATCTTGCCGACACATCGATTCCGCGGGCGCTCAGCCGGCGTGAACAGATCTTCGTCCCGGAACAGGATGGAAGCCGCATGACCCTCATCATCCCGATGTGCAGCCCACGTGGTCACGATCTCGGATGGATCGGCCTCAGCCTGCCCCCTGACGCTGCTTTGCCGCCTCCGGAGCTGATCAAATCCCGCATCGATAGCCTGGCGGCAACCCTATGAGCATCGAGAGGCCCTCGTTCATGAGATCCGTTGCCGTTTCTGCTCCCGCGGGTACCTTTCGCATCAAGCGGGTCGCTCAGCGGCTCGAAGTCCGCATGCTTGTGTTGGCGATACTGATCGGTCTGTGCCTATCGCTGCTATCTCCCTATTTCCTCACGCGTTCGAACATCTTCAACATGCTCGACCAGTCGGTGGTGATCGGGATCGTCGCGGCCGGTATGACATTCGTTATCCTGACGGGAGGCATTGACCTGTCGGTGGGTTCCGTAGCAGGCCTTACAGGCATTGTCCTTGGATTGTCACTGCAACACATGCCGATCGTCCCTGCAATCGCAACCGCAGTTGCTGCGGGAGCCGGTATCGGCGTTGTCTCTGGATTACTGATCAATCTGTTCGGATTGGCCGCTTTCGTCGTCACACTTGGGATCATGGCGATCGGCCGGAGCCTGGCCTACATCGTGTCGGGTCAGACGGCGATTTCGAACATTCCGGATGCGATGCAGGCCATCGTCTACACCAACATTCTCGGCATCCCGTCGAACGTCCTGTTCCTGATCGCTCTCTATATCGTCGCATGGTCCTATCTCGCCTTCACCAAGGGGGACGGACCATCTATGCCGTCGGCTCCAACAAGGAGGCCGCTCGGGCCGCGGGTCTCAACACGTTGTTCTACGCCGTGCTTCCTTATGTGCTGTCGGGGGCTCTGTCCGCAGTGGCCGCCACTTTCTCCATCAGTCAAATCCTGTCTGCCGACCCGCTAATGGGAAATTCCATGGAGCTCGATGCCATCGCAGCCGTTGTTATCGGTGGGGCGAGCCTCTATGGCGGCCGCGGCTCGATGATCGGGACGCTCTTCGGCGTATTCATCATGGTGATGATCTCGAAATGGCTTGAACCTGATGGGAGTCTCACCGTTCTGGCAGGGCTCAGCCATTGGGACGATCATCATCGTCGCGCTCCTCGCCGAGCGGCTCGTCAGCAGCAGGGTCAATCAATGAGTACTCAACCGTCTCGCGCAATCAAGCTTTTCGGCACCGAAGAGCCGGTCAATCCGCTCCGCATCCTCAAGGCGGGCGAGCTCACGGCGGAGCTCGACGGGGGCAACCTGCGCCACATCAGCTATGGCGGGACAGAGGTGATACGCGCCGTTTCCTTTCTCGTGCGCGATCGCAACTGGGGCACCTACAATCCGGACATTGAGGATCTCAAGATCGAGGAGATGCCCGACCGCTTCGCCGTTACCTACACCGCTCTGGCCCGCGACGAACGTCAAAGCTTTCGTTACAGCGCCCGTATCGAGGGTATCGGAAGTGGCCAGCTTGAGTTCGTCGCCGATGGTCGGGCGGAAACCGATTTCCTGACCAACCGCACCGGCTTCGTGGTCTTGCATCCGTGCGAGGTCGCAGGTCGGCCCGTCACGATCGAGCATGCCGACGGAAGCATCGAGCAAAGCCGCTTCCCCGAGCAGATTGACCCCGTTCAGCCGATGCTTAATTTACGAGAACTTACGCATGAGGCGGCGCCTGGGCTAACCGTCACCTGTCGCATGGAGGGTGACGTTTACGAGATGGAAGACCAGCGCAACTGGACCGACGCTTCCTACAAGACCTATGTTCGACCACTCGCGCTTCCATGGCCCTATACACTTACCAGAGGTGACATGCTCGCGCAGGCTGTGCGTCTCACGCTGAAAGGACCCGCGATGCGCGCGGCGAGGCGGGCCAACAATATCACCCTTGCTGTTGGTGCGAACCTTAGGGCCGTTCCTCCGCTCGGTCTTGGCCTTCATCCGAACGACGTAGCTACAACAAAACGGTCTGCCGAGACGCTGCGTCTGGTTGGCGCAAGCCACGTGATCGGGTTTTACGACCCGCGCGAGGGACACGATCGTGGTACGCTCCTCGCCATCTCTGAGACCGCCGCCGCGCTCGGCGCGCAGCCCTGGCTCGAAGCCGTCATCACCTCGGTAGAAGGTTTTCGTGACGAACTTGCAGCATTGGGGCACGAAGTTGCAGGGCTGGGCTCGCCGTTTCCCGTTGTGCTCGTCTCGCCTGCGCCCGATCTCAAATGCACGCTACCCGGCAGCCCTTGGCCGCCCGCTCCTCCACCGCGGGGTTTCTTCACTGCAGCACGCGCGGCTTTTCCTGGCGTTCGGCTCGGCGGCGGCATGTTCAGCTACTTTACTGAATTGAACCGCAAGCGTCCTCCGGCCGACCTTCTTGATCTCGTGAGCTTCACAACCACGGCGACTCTTCATGCAGGTGACGACCATTCCATTACGGAGGGGCTGGAATCTCTGCCGGCGATCGCCTTAACAGCTGCCAAGATCGCCGGGAGCAAGCCGTGGGTGGTTGGACCAAGTGCCATCAGCATGCGGATGAACCCGTACGGCGAGGCCCCACTAGCCAATCCGGCCAATATCCGGCAGGCCATGAATTTCAATGATCCTCGCCAGCGCGGGTTGCTCGGCGCGGCCTGGATGTTAGGCTTTTTTGCGCGCTTCGCTGCTGGGGAGCAGCGGCGATCGCATTCGGCTCCCCTGTGGGTGCGTTCGGGCTTCTCCATTCCCGCCAAGCCTGGCCGCAGCCTTGGTTCGACGAGAATGGCGGCCTTTATCCCGCTTTCCACGTGCTCCGCGGGCTTGCGCACCTTGGCGGCGCTCCAATGCGTGCGATAACTTGCTCCACGCCATCCCGCGTGCAGGCCCTTGCCGTGGAACGGGATAATGGCCTCGAAATTTGGCTGGCCAATCTAACCAGCGGAGAAGTGATATGCGATGTTGATGCCGGCATCCGCAGTGTTGCGATGCTCGATGAAGCAAGCTTCGTTGCTACCGCGAGCGATCCTAACGCGATAACAAGCATTCTCCGTCCTCATTCCGGCAAGCGCATCGCACTTGCTGCATATGCAGTCGCACGCCTACGTACTTAGCCGTCGTGAGTGATGCGAGAAACCACTCTCCGAGAATTGGACCAACTCGCGGAGGTGTCGGCGACTGATACGACAATTACACAGACGGAGTCAGTTCGCTAACTGATAAGGTTTGGTCGCAAACCTTATCAGTCTCATGGAAAGCTTATCAGTCATTAGCAGGCTCTAAGATTCGCTAGGCGTTAAGGCCCCGCTCTGCAGGAAGCGGCGCTTGTAGAGACGCCCTTTGCCGACGGAGATCGTCTCTACGGCAGTTTTCATGTTGTCGTAGATGCCGCGGGTGTAGGTGCCTTTGAACAGGCGAACGCCCGGTCATGGGCGTCGAACACCATCTCCTGCGTCTCGCGCGGATAAGCCGCACGAATAGCATGCGGCTGTGACAGAGCCGGACATGGGCGGCCTTCACCATCACCGTGGTGCCGCTCAGCAAGACCACCTCGTGGCTCCAGTCGAACTGGTAGGCGTGGCCCGGGGCAAAGCGGGACGTAAGCCGCCGCGGTCGATTGCCCGCGCTCTTTGTGTCACCGTGGCGGCAGCGCAACTTTGAGGCTTTCTTTCTGACCTCTAGCAACCAGCGTGCTGGACGATTGATCAGCGGATCAATAATTTAGCATTGCATTTGATTCGAAAGTGTTCTCCCAGCAGAAAGTCTCGATTGTGACCGCGATTGCTGTTGTCGGCATTGGCTGCAGGCTACCGGGATATATCGACACGCCGGACGCCTTGAGGGGCGCGCTGCTGGCCGGCATCGACTTCGTTACCGATATCCCGCAGCAGCGCCGGAATGCGGACGACTACTACGCGCCCGTGGCAGGCGCCCCGAGCCGCTCAGTCTCACGCTGGGGCGCGTTTCTTGACGATCCATGGGGCTTCGACCATCGTTTTCCCGGCATCGGCGACCCCGAGGCCTTCACCCTGGACTCACTGCACCGGCTGTTGCTCGAGGTAGCTTGGGAAGCCGCCGAACATTCTGGTCGCGATCCGCGGCGCCTGCCGATCGCGCTCGAAGCCGACACCGAAATCCGGCTTCGCGTCATGGACGTGACGACCGTGCGGGCTCTGGCCGACCCACAGAGTGGGCCGATGCAAGAATTGCAGCCTGCCGGAGCAGATGCCCGTGACTGATCTGCGTCCGCTGCACGACTGGTCAGGGCCTCCTGCGACGTTGACTCTCTGGTGTCCGTCTGCGGCATCGATAGAAAGCGTGAAACGTGCACCCGCGTCGCCCACGTTACCGAGCTACGAACAGGAACAGCATCTGAATGCGTTCCGCGCGTGTGAGCAACGGCAGGAGGCGATGGCGCGGCTGCTTGTCTTTGTGTGGGACGAACCCGGACGGTGTGACATCAGAGCCATGACCCATGTGGTGACCGCACATCTGCGCAGGCACGACACTTATCACAGCTGGTTCGAGAAGCGCGGCGATGCAATAGTACGGCACGTACTTGCCGACCCTGCGGCCATCCAGATGGAGTCTTTGACGGTCGGCGAGGTAAGTGCGGAGGATTGGCAAAAACATGTCGCGGCAACCCCTACACCGTTCGCATGGGATTGCTTTCGATTTGGCATTCTCCAGCGCGCGAGTGGGTTCACTTGCTTCGCAAGCATTGACCACTTGCACGCCGACGCGACCGTCATCGCGTTCCTAATGGCAGAGATCCGCTCAGCGTATAGCGCTGTGCTCCACGGCGAGACGCCGCTTCAACTCCGGCCGCCGGGGAGCTATCTGGATTACTGCACCAGTCAGCGCCAGCAAGCAGCCATGAGAACGCTAGCGGATCCTGAGGTGAAGGATTGGATCGCGTTCCTGCACCGCAACAGCGGTCGCATGCCCTCTTTCGCGCTGCCGCTCGGCGTGCTGGAGGATCGCTATCACGCCGAGTATATACGCGCTGATATCCTCGATGATACTGTCATGGTCGCGTTCGAGTCGGCGTGCCATGCTTCCGGCGCGCGGGTCATCGGCGGCCTGTTGGCCTGCGCGGCCCTGACCGAATGGGAATTGGCTGGGAGCTCGCGCTACAGTGTCGTCACTCCCACGACGAGGCGAAGATCGCCACAGGCTTTCCGGATGACCGGCTGGTGCGTGGGAGTGGTGCCCATCGACTTCGACGTGCAAGAACGAACGTTTCCTCAACTCGCCTCCACCGCCCAACGTAACTTTGACGAACGTCTATGCTTTGCCAACGTGCCAATCGAGCTCGTACTTGAATTGGCCGCCGGGCTGCCGACGATTCGATCCGCCGCCACGGGTGGCGTCATGCTATCCTATATGGATGCGAACTTTCCTCCCCTCACTGCGCACATTGCACGCGAATGGTATCAGGGGAATGGGCGGGTTTATATCAACCAAGGCGTGGCCTCGCAGGTGGCGCTCTGGTTCTTCCGTACGCAACGCGGGCTCTCGCTTACGGCGGCCTATCCGGCAAACGGGACCGCCCGCGCCTCGATGCATCGCTATGTCAAAGCGCTTACGGGCGCATGCCGCCGGGCGGCCGACGCAGTGAGACCGACGTACTCCCAAGTCGGTCGTTCACGATGACGTATGCGATGTCTCACCCAGAGAACGTGTCGATTATGTCGCCGCCCTTCGTGTCCTTCGCCGATCAGGGCATGTACCTTGCGCATATCTCACTTGGCCAGCATGCGGTCATTCAGGTGCTGTGGCGCTATCTGCGGCCTGTAGACTTGGACGCGCTGACACGGTTCCGTGACAATCTCGCGCACGGTCATCTGGCGCGGCTGATCCGGCCGGCGCTGCTTCCGTTCGGACGGCACCAATGGGTCGGCGCGCCACCCCCGTCGGCTGCTCTAGCCGTCGCGAAGGCGCCGCTTGCCCCTGAGGCGATGCGGGCGTGGGCCGACGCGCAGGTGGAGCTTCCATTGGACCCTGTGCGCGGACCAGCATGGACCTTCACGATCCAGACCTTCAGCGACGGCTCCACGGTGGTCTCGCTGGTGGTGTCGCACTGTATCGCGGACGGACTGACCGCCGCAATAGCCGTGAGCGAAGCCGTGCGTGGAGAGCGACGGCCTCCAGTCTATCGCGCACGGTCAGTCTGGTCAGCGCACCGCGCCGCGACAACACTGGGTGCCGAACTCCAGCGCATTGTGCTGGACGCGCCAGCGACGCTCCGGGCGCTTGCCCAGCTGCTCCGCAAAGGAGACACCTCGCGCGCCACGTACAACACACCCGCCGGCTCGCCAGTCGTTGCAACGGCAGATGACCGGACGGTCGTGTTTCCGTCGGCCTTCATGCGCGTGCCCACGTCCGTCTGGGACCTCAGAGCGCAGAGCCTCGGTGCGGACCGCCTCACGCTCCTGACCGCGGTAACGGCAGCGTTTGCCGAGGCGCTCGGTCGCGTCCGTGACGACCATGTGACCTTGTTGATTCCCGTGAATCAGCGAGAGGGTCTGTCGCACACCGGCGGCAACGGCGTCGCGCTTGCCACATTGAAGGTGCGTGTCGACGAGCCGCGCGGGCACCTGCATCCATTGCAGCGGCGTCTGCGGGCTGCGCTGTTGCGGACGAGACGCGAACGCAATCGACTTGCTACACTGCTGCCCTTGGTGCCCTTTGTGCCTAGACGCGCATTTTCGGCTGCCAGCCGTCTGGCGCTTGACGCGCTCGCCGGCCTGCCGGTCACCTGTTCGTACTTGGGCACCTTGCCCAAGGACGTGCACCAGATTGACGGCGGCGCGGCTGATCGAATCTGCGCTCGCGGCATCGACCGACCGGTCGCGCGCCGCGCGGTCGAGGCGCGTCAAGGCGTGGCTACTCTGTTCGCCGGTGTCATACCCGGGTTTATCGCCCTGAGCTTCGTTGCCTACCAGCCCGGCGTGGTTACGGAGCCTCAGCATCTTCGCGCGGTCGTCGAACGGCTCTTGGCCGACTACGAACTCGCTGGCGAGTTTTTCGATGCTTGAGACGAGCAAGCGCGGCGCCCCTACATACGCGCGGCACCGCCTCGCCTGGCTGGACCAACTGGCCTACGAATTGTATAGGGTCACCGGCCGAAGCCAGTTGATGCAATGCCTCTGGCTCTATGACCGCGACGTGAACCTCGCCGCGCTGGCGCGAACAAACGAGCGACTCGCCGCACTGTCCTTCAATCGGCTCATTGAACCGTCACCCTTGCCGTGGGGAAGGCCTCGTTGGGTCAAGCCGGCTGGGATGCCGCTTCCGCCTGAGCAGAGTTCGGACTTGCTGCCACGATCGCGGCTGCTGCACTGGGCTAACCTGCACGCGCGCGCCCCCATAGACCCTGTCCTCGGTCCGGCCTGGCGAATGGCCATCCAGCCGTTCGACGATGGCAGCACAGCCGTGAGCATCGTCGGATCGCATCTACTGCTCGACGGAATGGGAGCCTTGCGGGTTATCGAGGCTGCCGTAAACGGAACGGGCGTCCCGAGCCCGTACTTGCCTGAAGGCGCCCGCGGGCGGCTGTCCGGGTGCGCGTCGGACGCGTGGCAGATCCTCGCCGACGCTCCGCGTACGGTTGCCGCACTCGCTCGGATTGCGCAAGCGAACTGGCACAGACCCGCCGCCCCTATACAGAGGCCGGCCGTTACAGCCGCCGAAGCAGGTCACGATCCATCGACGATCGTGGAGCTTCCGGCCGTTGCGGTGACTGTCGAATCGCGTGTCTGGTTCGCGTGCGAACAGCGGCTTGGTGGTGGCTTGAATACGCTGCTGCCGGGCTTCGTAGCGTCCCTGGCATCGCATCTGCACCGCCGCCGCTTCTCGGACGGCGCCATCAGCCTTCTTGTCCCAATAAGCCGAAGGCGTGGGCTGGACGACCAACGAGCGCTGGCGATCGAATTCCATATGATGAACGTCGCGCCTGAAGGCCTGACCACAGAATCTGCGGCCGGTGAATGCGTCGCTGAAGGCGCTGCTTCGCGGCGTGAGGAAAAATCAGAGCGATGTAGTGACTTCGTTGCTACCTGCCATCTCTTGGATGCCGCACAATACCGCAAAGATGCTCGTGAACCGGTTGTTCAATTATGCCGGTGAGCTGCCGGCAAGCTGTTCCGACCTTGGAATGCTGCCGGACGGGCTCGCGCGCATCGACGGCGCGCCGTGCCGCCATGTGCTGACACGAGCTGTGGATGTCAACGTCACGCGCCAAGACCTGGAGCGTTCCCACGGTCATCTGGTTGTCGTGGCCTCCCGCTACGACAGGACCGTTTCCCTCTGCATCGAGGCCTGCCAGTTGGGACACACACCAACCACGACTGACGAACTTCGCCTGGCGGCCTCGCGAACACTCGCCGACTTCGGACTCGACGCGATCATTAGCGCCTGATCCCAGCGTTCTTCGGGGCTGGTTTTTGCATGTGAGTCCCATCAATAGAAGATAAGCGTTTTCAAAATCGAGTTAAATTGACATACGACTGATGGGCGGCGGTTGCACCGCGCAACGAAGAACCAGGGGGCTTTGGATGCGTCCTTCTTCTGCCAACAAACTGCGCGGGCGCCGGGGGGGCGAGCGACGCCGGCGCGGACGACCTTCTGTGCTATATGGACCAAGGCTCATTCGTCGGATTGCGCGCGCTCGGACGCGGGCCAGCGCTGCATCTCACCTGGTTATATTCGCACGCTGTCGACGAAGCCGCCGTAAGACAGTTCAGCGAGCGGCTCGCACTAGGGTTGCTGGGACGCCTCCTGCAGCGTTCCCCATTGCCATGGGGGCGGCACCGTTGGGTGGCCAACCCTGTGCCGGGCCCAGTGACGTGGTTTCGCGACCCGCTTCCCAACGAGAGCCTGCCCAGGTTGCGACGTGTGCTGCTCGATCTACCTGTGGATCCCGAGCGCGGACCAGGCTGGCGCCTGGCAGTCCAAGCGCTGGAGGGCGGCGGCTGCGCGCTGACGATGCTGGTGTCGCACACGATCGCTGACATGCAAGCCACCAATCAGGCCATCGCTGACGCGGTGGCTGGTCGACGTCTCAACCATGGATTCCCAGCTCGATCTTGGCGATGGTCTCCAGTGATGCTGGTCCGCGACAGCGTTGAGAGCTTGCGTGCCCTGCCTGGCGTTTGGCGCGCTCTGGTGGCTCTCGTGCGGCGATCGCGCAAGGGGGGGCGGGCTTGTCATGTTCGAGGCTTCGCGCGGGAAGCAGCCGCGACCATTTTGACCCGGCAGCGGATGTGCCGCTCGTGCAGGTGGTCATGGACGCAGGAGCGTGCCAACAGCGTGCATCGGATCTGGGCGTGGCAAGTAACACGATGATCATGGCGTTCGCAGCACGGCTCGCTTTCCGGATGGGCCGCGTGGACGCCTCAGGGCGCGTGAAGCTGGTGCTGCCGGTCAGCGATCGCCATTCAAGTGACCGGCGCGGCAACGCGCTGCGGTCGATCACGGTGATGGCGGACCCCGATGCTTGCCGCAACCATCCGCGCGCTTTACAGCGAAATCTCAAGGCTGCGCTGGCCTCGCTGATCCGGCACGGTGATGACTTGTCGCCGTTGTTTCCGCTGATTCCGTATGTGCCGCTGTGGCTCGCGCGTCGTCTGGAGCGGGAGGCGCTCGGGGCGGACCTGCCCGTTGGGTGCAGCCTTATCGGCGAATTGCCGCTTGACATGAACCGCCCGTGCGGCGAGGCATTGCTTCTTCAGCTTTCGCTTCTGGAGCGCTATACAGCCTCCGAGCTGGAACGGCTGGGTGGCGTGCTATTTATCGGGTGCTACCGTGTCGGCGAACGGCTGTTCTTGACTGTGTCCGGCTACGTGCCAGACCGCGGAACGACCCGCGCCGAGTTGGCGCCATTCGTGCGCGATGCGCTCGCGGATATGGGCCTGTGCGGGACGGTCAGTTGACGATAACCGATCAAGAAAGCATATAGCGCGACAATCAGGATGAGAACGCGGTGTCTCGCCCTGATCGCCGCCGCGCACTCCTGAAGCTGAGACACTGCCCTTTCAAACGGCCACGAACGGGACGGGCTGTTTACAATTCTGTCCACTTTGGCAAGAGCGGACGCCGCAGCCTCGGCCGAGACCTGCCGCATGGAAGGTGGAGCTTGACCGATGACTCCTAGCGAGCGCGAACATGCACCGTACGGCGGCCAAAGCGGTGCCGAACACTCAAGCCACGCGCAGCGCGTCGATATCTTCATGCGGGCGGCCCGTATGGCCGGCAGGAATCCGCCGAGGAAGCCCATCACGAGCGCGAAAACGAGTGACCGCAGCACGATCCCGGGCGTCAGCACAAACCGAAACGCGAGCTCGGAGAGCGACGTCCAGTTGAGCGTCGAGATCTTCACCTGCGTCATGAGCGACGCGAACGAAAGCCCAACGACCCAGCCGACGACCGCGAGCAGCAGCGCCTCAACAAGAAAAGCAACGAGGATCCGCGCGCGCCGAAATCCGAGCGCGCGCAGGACCCCTACCTCCATCATGCGGCTGGCCACGGCCGCGTACATCGTTATCGTCGCGCCAATGACTGCGCCGACTGAGAACAGCACCGAGAGCGTGATCCCGAGGATCTGAATGAACCCGGAGAGCAGGCGCGACTGTTCCTCGTAGAAGATGCGCTCGCGCTTGGCCTCGATCGTAAGGCGGGGGTCCGCTTCGAGGCGCGCCTTGAGCGCATCAAAGCTGGAGCGATCAGCGAGCCGCACCGTGACCGAAGAGAAAAAGTCTCGCCGAAACGACTGCATAAGCTGTTCGCTATCGCCCCAAATCTCGGAATCGAATCCGCTGCCGCCCGCGTCGAATCGACCTACGATCTTCCACTCCCGCTGAGCAAACCTGAGGCTCGATCCAATCTCGACGTCTTCGAAACGCCCCGCGAGCGCTCGACCGATTACGATCTCGTTCGATCCTGGACGAAACATGCGCCCTTCGGCGAGCCGCACCTGTGGACGCACAGCCAGAGCGGCTGGACCAACACCGCGGATCAGAAGGTTGCTGGCCTGCTTGGTCTTGCGCCTTGGCCGCGAGATCAGCACAGCCACTTCCTTGGATACGAGCGGCGCGCCTTCGGCTCCGATCATAATTTCGGGCTGGCTTTCGATGATCCTGGCCTGCCGACGGTCGATCAGGCTCTGGATCTCGACTTCCGCAGAGCGGCGTACGAAAATGACGTTCGTGTCTTCCCCGGTAGCAACGAGTGTCTGCTTGAGTCCGGAGTCAAGCATGAGCACGGCAGCGTAGACAAACACCACGAGGGCCATACCTGTCGCGGTGAGGAAATTGGTGAGTTTGCGCACGTGCAGGTTACGCAAGCTGTAGGCGAGCAGCAACGGCATGGTCAGCCCAACGCCCGAAGACCATTGACGATGTTGACACGGGCCGCGCGGCGCATCGGCAAGACCGCGGCGAGGACCCCGACCACCAACGCCGAAACTGCCTGCAATATGACAGTGTTGACGCTCACGATCAGTGATGGGAAGAGCGTCGCGGAGAGCTCGGCAAGGCGCGCGGCGACCGGGGGCGTGAGCCCGATCGCGATCGCACCGCCGATCAATGCTATCGCGACGGATTCCCCAAGGATCAATCGTGCTACATAGCCGGGGCTGAAGCCAATGGCCTTAAGCGTGGCATACTCGCGGAGGCGCTCGCGCGCCGTCATCGCCATGGTGTTTGCCATAACGGCCAAGATGATAAAGATAACCACGAACGAGACGATACGGATGGAAATGAGGATCGCCTCGGTCTGCTTCACGAAACCGATCTGGAAAGCGCGCTCAGTCTCGGTGAGCGTCTCGGCAAGCGAGTTGCGGAACACTCCGTCGATCGCCTGACTGACTTCCGCGACGCGATTCAAGCTGACAACGTCCACGGCGAACAAGCCAACCTGATCAGCTTGTGCCTTGGAGCGCACACGTAGTGTTTCGTTCAGGTAGTCCCAGCGGAAGAAAAGCTGCGAAGTGTCTGTTTTTGGATCTCGGCCGTCAAAGACGCCGCAGATCACAAACTCCCAGCTACCGGGGAAAATCGTCCCGCGCAGCTGAATCACATCGCCGGGCTTGAAGCCGTAGCGCTTGGCGAGTTTGCGTCCTACAATCGCGCCGCGGCGGTCGCGCAGGAAGGCGCGCCGCACCTCGTCCGAAACAAGGATCTCCGGGTACATATCGAGATAGCTCGCGGCATCGATCGCAAACTGGGGAAAGAAATTCTTCAGATCCTTGTAGATGCCGCCGAACCAGTTCATGTAGGTGACGCGCCGCACGCCTTCGACAGCGCTGATGCGCTGGTGATAGGCTTGTGGCAGCGGCAGCGCGAAAGAGATGGCGTTGCGGGTTAGCAGCCGTGAAGGAACGGCGCCATCCACCCCCGCGTACCACGTTTTGACGACGGTCTGGAGCAAACCAAAGGCGAGGATCGCAACAACGAGTCCGACGAGCGTCAGGGACGTGCGGAGCCGGTGGCGCAAGACGTTACGCAGCACGAGCGTGAGCCATTGGCTCATGATCGGCACTCACTCAAGCGCTGCTCCACCAGATAAGAAAGATCGCCCTTCTCCAGATCCATGATGCGCTTCGCACGCGCCGCCGCGCGGCGATCATGTGTCACCATCACGATCGTCTTGCCCATGTCGCGGTTTAACCGCTGCATGATCTCAAGCACCTCCTCTGCGGACTGCCGGTCAAGATCGCCCGTCGGCTCGTCGGCCACCAGCATGGTCGGGTCGGTGACGATCGCCCGTGCGATCGCGACGCGCTGCTGCTGTCCGCCCGAGAGCTCCGATGGCAAATGTTTGACGCGATCGCTGAGGCCAACGAGACTGAGCGCGAGTTGCGCGCGGTCTCGGCGGTCGCGCCGCCCTACGCTTGTGAGCGTGAGAGGCAACTCGACGTTCTCCAGTGCTGTGAGCACGGGCATCAGGTTGTAGAATTGGAAGATGAAGCCCACGTTTGCCGCGCGCCAGTCAGCGAGATCGGCTTCCGGGAGGAGCGTAATGTCCTCGCCATCCACCTTGATCGAGCCGTGATCTGGACTGTCGATGCCAGCGATCAGGTTGAGCAGTGTCGACTTGCCCGACCCCGACGGGCCCATCAGGGCGAGGAACTCCTTACGACGGATGTCGAATGTGAGTTTGGAAAGGACTGGGACGATCTGCCTGCCGCGCCGGTAGCTCTTGCTCACGCCGCTCAGCGCGATGAGCACATCTTTTCCGGTCGGCGCGTCCGAGACGCGAAGCACGGTCACTTCGCGGCCTGCTTGACTGCGCGCCCGTCAACAAGATCTTCCGGCGGTCGGATCACCACTCGCGTGCCGGCGTTGAGGTCACGTACCTCGATCTGGTCGCCCACCTTCGCGCCGAGATCCGTGCTCCGCAGACGAGCTTTGCCGCCCTCGACGACATAGACGTGCGGTCGTCCATCCACCTCGAAGACGGCCGCCATCGGCACTGCAAGAACAGGCTTGCGCTCGGATTCGGCTACTTGACGATCGAGGAAAGCCACCTTGGCGCTCATTTCCGGAAGCATCCGCGAGTCGTGCTGCACGAAGCGGATTTTCACGAGGGTAGACGCCTTGGCGCGATCCACGGTCGGTACCATCCGGTTAACCAGGCCTTCGAAGCGCTCGCCAGGGATCGCGTCCAGCTGGATCTCCACCGGTTGCCCCACGTGGATGCTCAGGTACGACGACTCCGCCACGTCGGCTTCCACTTCAAGCGAGTCCATGTCGGCGATGGTGACGACCGCGCCCTTGGTGTCGACCGCCTGCGAGAACGGTGTAATCGTGTCACCTACGTTGGCGTTCCGCGTGAGGACAACGCCGTCGAAGGGCGCCCGGATAACGGTCTGGCCCACGGCAACTTCGGACACGCGGAGATTGGCCCGTGCAGCGGCGATGCCGGCCTCGTACCCAGCACACGCTGCTCGCGCCTTGGCGAGGCGTGCCTCAGCGCTTTCGCGCATCGAGTCGCTAATGATGTTTTTCTCGCCGAGGGCCTCGGAGCGCCTGAACGCGATTTCCGCTTGCGCGAGCTCCGCCCGCGCCTGGGCGAGATTGGCTTCCGCAACCTGTACGTTAGCGGCTGCCTGGTCGCTCATCGCCTGCGTGTCGCTGCTCTCGAGCCGGGCGATCACCTCACCCTCGTGCACCTTGCTGCCTTCGAGTACACCCAACCATTCGAGACGGCCCGTCGCCTTCGAGGCGACGGACGCCTTGCGTTGCGCAACGACGTAACCAGTCGCGTTCAACAGCGTCAGCGCTTGCGACGGATAGACAGAGTAGACGATCGCCGTCTCGACGACGATCTGCGAATGCCGGCGCCACTCCCACGTTGCGCCCCCGATGCCGACAAGCATCGCGAGCAGAAGGACCCGCACCAGGATGCGGCGCAACTGTCTGCGACGCCGCGGGTCAGCACTACGGTCAATTGCAAGCGCGGATAGATCGGAGGCGGCGGGTACGCCATCGCTCAGAGCTTGGGGCAGAGTCATGGCTTCATCATCGATTTCCGAGCAATGCAGCGTAGATTATGAAGAAAATATCTCGTTGAGAAAGCCGTAAGCCATGGGCTTGACGACTGTCAATTAGCATTAAAGGCGGCTCTTGACATCCATCATTTCGTATTCTCCAAATCTTCTCCAAACTCTGAACCAAAGCCGACGGCAGCCACGTCAAAGCGATTGCCATAACTTGAAACCGCGAAGACCGGAGCGGGACCATAAAGTTCGCTGTCGCAGTACACGGAACAAGAGGAGACATCGAACCTGCGGCTGCGGTTGCACGTGAGTTGGAGCGCCGCGGTCACGAAGTGAATATGGCCGTGCCTCCCAATCTCGTCGAATTCGCCGAATCGGCTGGTTTATCTTCGGTGGATTCTTACGGCCCCGACTCCCAACAGCAGCTAGAGGCGGAGGTTTTCCACGAGTGGTTTAAGTTGCGCAATCCCATCAAGGTCCCGGGGCAGGCTCGAGAGTACCTCACCAACGGCTGGGCCAAAATGAACGAGACTCTCACCAAGCTCGCAGTCGGCTCTGATTTGATACTGAGCGGCACTACTTATCAAGAGGTAGCCGCCAATGTTGCCGAGGCCCAAGGGGTCCCGCTCGCCGCCCTGCATTACTTTCCCGTCAGGGCGAACAACCACATTTTGCCGGTTCGATTGCCCCAAAGTTTGATCGAACCCTTGTGGTCAGTCGCCGAGTGGTCGCACTGGCGCCTGTTGAAGCCGGCCTACGATGAACAGCGTCAGGCCTTGGGACTTCCGAAGTCCGGAATTCCCGCCGTGCGCCGACTCGTCGGATCTGGCGCGCTGGAGATTCAAGCCTACGATAAGGTGTTCTTTCCCGGGCTTGAGGAGCAATGGGGCTGGAAGAGACCTTTGGTCGGCGCGATGACCCTGGAATTCGCCGCCCATTCCGACGGTACCGTGAATTCCTGGATCGGAGCTGGCCGGCCCCCAATTTACTTCGGGTTCGGCAGTATGCCGGTCGACAAACCGGCCGAGACCGTTGCGATGATCATAGATGCGTGCCGGCAGCTCGGCGAGCGTGCACTGATATGTTCAGGGTCTTGCCCCTTGAAGGCATGGCCGCCACAAGGGAAGTCATGATCGTGCCTTCGGTCAACCACGCCGAGTTCTTGCCGCGCTGCCGGGCTATCGTTCACCATGGTGGTGCCGGCACCACTGCCGCCAGCGTGCGCTCCGGCGTCCCAACTCTTGTACTCTGGGTGGGCGCAGACCAGCCGGTGTGGGCTACACAGATTAAGCGCCTGGGGGTCGGCACCTCGCGCCGTTTCTCTGCCATGACGCGGAAGACCCTTCACGATGACCTGCGGACCGTTCTGGGGTCAGGATTTGCCGCTCGGGCGCGCGAGGTGGGCAATCGGATGACATCGCCGAGCCAGAGCCTGACAACCACTGTAGCCCTCCTCGAAGGCCTTGCCGCCAAGCACGCGTCATGTTGATCTAGGCCACGATCGGCAACATCCGAGTTCGCAGATGGCCGATAGGCGACCTTCCGGGTGAAGTTGGGCTACTCGCTCCTTGGCTGCGAAGGCCAATTGATGGAATGCCGCCCTGGTCGCTGGGGCAGGATAGCGACGAGCAAGACAATTGCAGCGAGAATGACCACGGAAGCTAAAGGACGACTGAGGGCGAACCCGCCGTGGCTGACTGAACCGCCCCGGGTTTGCCGGAGGCTCCAACTTCTGAGAGGATGGAGCCATGACGAGCAAGACGACGAACAAGTTCTCATCCGAGGTCCGGACCCGAGCGGTTCGGATGGTTCTGGATCACGCCGGCGAGCACCCGTCGCGGTGGACGGCAGTGACGTCGATCGCGGCCAAGATCGGCTGCACGCCGCAGACGCTGCATGACTGGGTCAAGAAGGCCGAGGTCGATAGCGGGCAGCGGGCCGGCGTTCCGACGGACACGGCCGAGAGGCTGAAGGCCCTGGAGCGAGAGAACCGCGAGCTTCGGCAGGCCAACGAGATCTTGCGCAAGGCAAGCGCATATTTTGCGATGGCGGAGCTCGACCGCCGGTCCAAGCCATGATCGCCTTCATTGACGATCATCGTGGGGCGCATGGGGTCGAGCCGATCTGCAAGGTCTTGCCGATCGCCCCCTCGACCTACCACGCCCATGTGGCCAAACGGCGCGATCCGGCCAAGCTGTCGGCGCGCGCCAGGCAGGATGTCAGGTTGAAGATTGAAGTCCGGCGCGTGTTCGATGAGAACTTCTCCGTCTATGGCGTGCGCAAGGTCTGGCGGCAGCTCAAGCGCGAAGGCTTCGATGTTGCCCGTTGCACCGTGTCGCGACTAATGAGGGACATGGGTTTGCAAGGTGTTATCCGCGGCAAGCCGGTCAAAACCACGATCAGCGACAAGGCCGCGCCATGCCCGCTGGATCACGTCAACCGCCAATTCAAGGCGCCAAGGCCGAACGTCCTCTGGCTCTCCGACTTCACCTATGTCGCGACCTGGACGGGCTTTGTCTACGTCGCCTTTGTGATCGACGCCTATGCCCGCAGGATCGTGGGCTGGCGAGCCTCGCGCACGGCGCAGCGTGAAAGCGCGTATGGATCTTGATCGGGTCGCCAAAGCGTTCCGGCAAGTCCCGCCAAGGAATGCCGGCCCGATAGCGGTAGATTACCGCCTCTACAAACAGCCGATTGTCCCTGGCCGTTACCCCCACGTGCCCTTCACGCCCGGGCAAAATATCCTTGATCCTGTCCCATTGATCGTCCCGAAGGGCGTAGCGGCGCATCTGTCAGCTCCGAATCAGCTGACCGCCTATGAATCACGCGATAATCTGCTTGGGAATCTGGAGGGTTCTGTGAGGTCGCGTTCACGCGATGGTGCGGCAGGTGCAGTTGTGCGACCTCATTGAAGCCGGATTGAACGAAGGCGCGGGCGGTTATGCGCGGTTTTGCAGCTATGGGGATTGTTGGAGATCGCGAGGTCCGGTCTGCCGGCTCGGCGTGTGCGGCAGCGACACGAGATGTGCGCATCGGCAATGGATTGGGATCAGACGCGCTTTGCGAGCGGTGGCGATGGGCGGAGCGCTGCATCGGGCGGTTGTTGTCGCACAATGTGGCAGCACGGATTCGACAGCGTCCACGATGATCGAGCCGCTGGGAGTGGGATGACACATGATGATTGTCGTACATGGCATGAGCTGGCTCACGATGTGTCGCACTGGAACGGTGATGTTCGAGGGCTGGAGCAATTGAAGCTGTGTCGAAAGCGCTCGACGATGCGCATGACGCCGCCACAATCGGGACAGGAGGAACCTCGGCCCGCGTCGGAGGGTCCGAACTCACGGGCGACGCCTCAATATTGTTTGGCGCTGTCCGCTCATGATCAAGAAGGGCACGGCAAAGCGCGAGCCTGGCGGCGCGATGGCGGTTAGCCATGAAGCCGAAATGGCGGATGCGGTGGAAGCCGTCGGGCAACGTGTGAAGAAGGAAGCGGCGGATGAACTCGTCGGCCTTGAGCTTCATGATCTTTGTCGCGCCGTTCTGGCGGTAGTCCTTCCAGGTAAAGGCGACGTGATCCTCGTCGAGGGCTACGAGCCGGCTGTTGGCTATTGCAACGCGATGGGTATAGCGGCCGAGATAGGCCAGCACCTGCGCAGGGCCGCCGAACGGCCGCTTGGCGTAGACAACCCAGCTGATGCGCCGCATAGCGACGAGATGAGCTGCGAAGGCAGCAGGCTCGGCCAGGGATGCGAGATCGCCGAAGAAGTTCAGGGTGCCGGCGTCGAAGGCGGCGGTCAGACGTTCGAGGAACAGGCGTCTGAACAGCCGGGCGAGCGGTTTGACGGCCAGGAAGAAGTTTGGTCGGCTGGCGATCCAGTGCGCGTTATCGGGCGAGAGGCCGCCGCCCGGCACGACGCAGTGGACGTGGGGATGGTGCGTCAGCGCCTGCCCCCAGGTGTGGAGGACGGCGACGACGCCGATCCCGGCGCCGAGCCGGCGTGGATTGGCGGCGAGCGTCGACATTGCCTCGGTGGCGGCTTTGAACAGGATCGCATAAACGATGGCCTTGTTCTGAAAGGCGATCGCGGCGATCAGAGTCGGCAGTGTGAAGACGACGTGGAAATAGGGAACCGGCAGCAGGTCGGCTTCTCGCGCGGCGAGCCACGCGGCTCGGTCTGGCCCCTGACACTTCGGACAGTGCCGGTTGCGGCAAGAATTGTAGGCGACGCGTGTCGTGCCGCAGTCGTCGCAAGCCTCCATGTGGCCGCCGAGCGCCTCGGTCCGGCACGCCACGATCGCGCTCATCACGCGCCGCTCGACCCGACCGAGATGACCGGCATGTACACGGCGATAGGTGTCGCCATGCCGGCGCAGAATATCGGCAATCTCGATGGCGGGCCTGTTGCAGCGGCTGTCGGGGCGGATCATCACCCGCATCCCGCCGCTGATCATCCAGATGGCGTCACCTCCAGCGACAGGCGGTCGAGCGGGCTCTGCGTCGCCCGGATGGTATGAGTGGCGACCTGCGTATAGCGCGCCGTCGACGACAAATTATTGTGCCCGAGCAAAACCTGGATGATCCGAATGTCGGTTCCGTTCTCGAGAAGATGCGTCGCGAAGCTGTGGCGCAGCGTGTGCAGCGTGACGCGCTTGGTCAGGCCCGCGGCCTTCACCGCCGAGCGGCAGGCGGCGTGCAACACGGTCGGATCAATCGGATGATCTTCGTCACGACCAGGGAACAGATAAAGCCGCGGCCGGGCGAGCCGCCAGTAGGTGCGCAGGATGCCCAGCAGCTGGGGCGACAGCATCACGTTGCGATCCTTCGCGCCCTTGCCGTGGCGCACCTGGATGACGCCGCGGGCGCTGTCGATGTCTTCGATCCGCAGTCCCGCGACCTCGGAGGCCCTGAGCCCGGCCGCATAGGCGGTGGTGAGCGCGGCGCGGCTCTTCAGGCTGGACACGGCCTCGAGGAACTGCACCACTTCGTCGGCGCTGAGAACGACCGGCAGCTTGCGCGGTTCTCGCGCATAGGGAATGCGCTCCGGGATGAGCGCCTCGCCGAGCGTGACGCCGTAGAAAAACCGTAGCGCACAGACAATCTGGTTCAGCGCCGGCCATGAGATGCCGGTCGAGACCAGATGCACCTGGAAGGCGCGGACGTCTTCCAGCTCTAACCGGTCAGGCGATCGGCCAAAATAGCGGCTGAACTTCGAAACCGCGCTGATGTAGGATCGTTGCGTCGCCGGCGACAGATTGCGGACGGTCATGTCTTCGATCATGCGGCGGCGAAGAGGGCTCAAATCGGCCATCTCGATACTCCTGTCTGAGGGGGTGGGCTCCAACACCCACATCCTCTCAGCCAGGAGGCGATCTACGCTACCTTGCCCCTCACGCCGCGGCAGCGGCTTCGTTCAATCCTCTAATTGAGGACAGGCTCTAAACAGAAAAATTCAGGAACTACTGTATACAACTGAGATGACTGAAAAAGCTACGAGATTCTGCGAATTTCCATTCTCGGTCGCGCCCATGATGGATTGGACCGGGACATCTCAAAAAGCGAAGTACAATCAGCATTTAAGCGTGGTGGCCTTCCACCATGCTGTACCAAATGCTGTACTGAACCGGTGCTTGGCGTACGCGGGCGAGTGATGTCGCAATTTGGTGTGCATCCGATCACTCACGGGTAGCGCAGCGTACTACGCCAATCTGCGCGATTGTGATCCTTCGGACGAAGCGACGAAGCCGGCGTTTGGTCTCATCGATCTGGTGGAGCTGCGAATACCGCGCCCGTCGTTGTCACCGCTCGCTGCTCGGGTTCGCAGAACTTTAAAAGCTCAGCGGCTCTCTCCGCTTTCGTCTCCACAAAAATGATCGCGGCCAATCGTCGCCAGAGCTCAATTCGCGGAATGAACGGTTCTGGAATGGCAGCTTGTGGCGCAAAGCGATCGTCGGGGCGCTCATGATGGCCTTAGGAAGCCTAGTCGAGATTCGCTAACTTCCTCGTAGTTCTTGCTTTCGAGTTATGAGCACGTCCGGGATCCAGTCCGCCACCACGCTGCAGTGTTGCTCGCCAGATAGTCCGCGAAAGGGCCGTCGCTTCCTTCGTGCGGCGTCCAGAAATCATCGAACGACGAGAAGTCCATTCGGATCGTTAGCGCATCAACCTCGACCTCTGCAAGCCCGGCATCCATCCAGGCGCGCAAAAGGCCCTCACGCTTTACCAGAGGGCGAGCACACGCCTTAGCACGGCGCTCGGCTGCATTGGGATCAAGCATTGATGCTGTATCGAAGAACATGCGCCAAGGTACGAAGCCGCCCCGCACATCCCAGGTGGCCGCCGCAACTGTGCCGCCCCGGCGCGTGACGCGGCGCATCTCACACACAGCCCGTCCGCAATCCGGGATGAATTGGATAACCAACGAGGAGATCGAATGATCGAACGAGCCGTCCGGGAACGGCATCGCACAGGCATCCCCAACCTCTAACGCGACACGAGGATGATCTCGGTTCTGGGTCTTTGCATGCTCGACCTAGGGGGCTGAGAAATCAATTCCAGTGACGCTCGCAATGGCTGGATTTTGGGCGAGCGCAAAGGTCAAGCTGCCGGTGCCACAGCCGACATCAACAACACTGCCTTCTCGGATACCCGAGAAATCGATCAGCAACGGCGCGAGGCGGCGGCTCCAGCGCCCCATCTGGGCTTCATAGCCGCTGCCGCTTGATGACAAGAATGTAGAAGATAGCGCCATAAATGTCCTCCTGCGCGAAGGGCGGACTCAAACAAAGCAATACTGGGAGTTCAGGTTGCTCCGGCGCTGCACCAAATTCGAACTGACCGGACCGTAGGGCAGGCTATCTATTCGCGGCTGGTGCATGACCACGAAGGGGGCACCCACATGCGTCTCAAAGTGCCAAAGGAGGCTTATGCAATGCAACCGGGCGCTACCCTCAAACTTCTATTTCGTTTTTTTCGAACACAAGGAGGCTCCTCTGCATCCCCTTATCTGCCCAGTTGGGCATTATTCGCCACGTCGAGGTGACCTGAAGGCGATCACCGTCTAATTTGAAGAAGCGTGTTTGCTCAGTGCCCACCCACTCAGGGTTCCAAGCAACATCGACCTTCGTAATCCATTTGTCACCCTCAAGACGATACATGCCGGTGTAGGCGGCCATGCTGTTGAGCAGATCGGCGCGATCTTCGACCGTTTGTGGTGGCTTGCGCCCCTCTCCGGTCAGGACAAACATCACCCGGCCCTCGGCCGTGAAAATCGCGTAGCCCGTAGGAGAATGTCCGAACACGGGTTCTTTTTGCCCGGTGGCTTGAATTTCGATCTCTTGAGAAACCAGTTTCCAGATGCCGATAACCTTTTCACGCTCTTCCGCGAAACTCGGAGACGCTACGATAAGCGATCCAACGAAAGCAACGAGACGTTTCAACTGGGACATAAGCCCTCCAATGCTCTGCGCTTTTTGGTCGTCGGTAAGCTGATATTAGCGCATAACTTGAGAAGCTGGAATGTCCGTTCAGGGTCAAGATGCGAAGAACTCAACGTGAGCAAATCTGATCTGCTATGCCTCGGTGAGCGGACCTCAATGAAGTGCGCCGCTGCTTCTCTGATGGGCCAGTAAGCGAGGCTACTCAATCACCTCGTCGGCGCGGCCGAGCAGTATCGCTGGGATTTCGAGGCCTAGCGCTTTCGCGGCTTTGAGATTGATGATCAACTCAAAGTCGGTCGGTTGCTCAACAGGCACATCAACCACCTTGGCACCTCGCAAAAGCTTCGCGACCTGACGAGCGCATTGCCGAAAAACCACGCTGAGACGAGGACCATACGCAATCAGGCCGCCGTCCTCTGCCCCTTCAGGCCACTGCCAAATGGCTGGCAGACGGCGCAGCGCGAGATGGTCAAGGATCAGCAAACGGAACGACGATAGAATGGGTGATGCCAAAATGTTGAGTGCTTCGACCGAGGTCGCCGCCATGCGATCTATCGCTCGAAAGACTTGGTCCTCAGAGCGCGCTGTAAATGGAACGATCTCAACGCCGAATGCGCGGGCTGCATTTTCGAGAGTGTCGATGCTTCGTATGGGCTCGTGATCGGCCAAGACGGCTATCCTTCGAACTCTGGGAAGCGCCTCATGCAACAGCTCCAATCGCTTTACATCGAGCTGGAATGCAAAGATAGCGACACCCGTTGTGTTTCCATCGGGACGAGGCATGGAGGCGACGAGCTTGCTGCCAAGTAAGTCATCTGCCAGCGCCACGATAGGAGTGCGTTGAGTTGATTTCTGTGCAGCACGCGCTGCTTCTGGACCGGTAACCATGAGCACATCCGGCCGCGTTTTGATCAGCTCATTTGCGATCGTAAGAAGCAGTGTCTGCGCCAAGGTCGCGCCTGACAATTTCAAGATTGCGGCCCTCCACAAATCCGGCTCGGCCAAGTTCATCGAGGAAGACTTGCAATCCCGGAGGTGCCAAGATTGCAATGCGATACTGTCGTCCGGCCTGTTGCGCGCGCGCGGCTGGCCACCCAGCGGCTGCGCCGCCGAGAAGCGTTATGAACTCCCGCCTTCTCATGCTCGCCCCCAAGATCATGAGACGCATCATAGCGAGCAAACCGACCACTTTGATAGACCAACCGTGTCTGCCGGGCGCCCGAGGTCCGGTTCGGATCATTCGCGTCCATCTGGCCATCTTACCCGGACTTCCAGTCCATCCCTGGCTCCGGACATATCACCGCTATGCCGCAACTGACGCAATGGGCCATGAGCCGACATCGCTCCAATCAAGCGGCGGTACTTGTCAGGCTCCTTAGCGGCCGTAGGGGAAGCAGCGGTTGCGATCGAGTGTGAGACCGAAATGCGCTCCCAGCGCAGCGATGGCCGCTTCCTGCTGAGGATAAGGATCGGCATTGGATGCGGCTACGATGATGATCCGGAACCCGCCGCGATCCTTGCCACCCGGTGGCAGCATCGCTGTAGTCAGTGCATTGCCCTCCCTGTCGCGCAACGTGAGGAAAAGCGGCATCTCTCGCTGTACATGGGCCTCGAGGCCGATGTCGCGCTCGATCGCGTTGGGCCGCTCCGGACGCCAGGACTGGACTGCCTTCTCCCGCTCGCGGCAGAAATATTTCTCGACTGTGTGGCTCATCAGGCGCGACTCATGCGCCGCTTCACCTTCCGTCTCGATACGGAACCAGGTCTTACCCTTCGGCGCGTCGCAAACGTACTGCATTTCGCCCGTCCTGCGATCGCCGCAATTCTAGGGCGGCCGGCCCGCAAAGCCAATATGAGACTAGCTCCCGTGTATAGCGCTGCACGATCAGAGGGGCTAAGAGTTCTTGATTGGACGTTGAAGTTCTAGTGAGCCCAAACCATAGTAGGCCGAACCGGAACAATCCACTTCAAGGAGCGTACCGATGCATGACGTAAGGGAAAAGCAACGCGAAGCCCGCCGGAAGATCATTCGCCAATGGGCGAAGCTTCCGAAGGATAAACGGCAGTCTATGGAGGGGATTTCTGAATTCGCCAGGACCGCCGCTCAGCAGAACGAGAAAGCATTCGTCCGCAGTCGTCGCGATCCGCATGAGAAGATCATGGGATGGCTATTGCCGCGTGCTCATCTCTGAACGACTGAGTCCTCAGTACATCCTTCGAAGGCGACACCGAAATTTCGGCAAAGTCGTCGAATGTCCTGCCGTGTCCGCACCCCCGGCAGGGCCGCTACAAAGCGACGAGATAACTGTTAAGCTGAAAGCAACCATCATCGTCGCAGCGCTGCTAGCTGCAACGGCTGCACATGCCGAGACGATGGATCTGAAATGCTGGGCGCGGGGCCTTACGGGTAGCGAGCGCAACTCGGTCTACATAAACGGGGAACAGGTCACCGTTAATCTGGACGAGGGGACGATGCACTCTCGGACATTCGGATGCAATTTGGCCGTCCACGTCACGGATACGCACTTGTTCTTTGAGACGGCGCTTACGCTCGGCAACATTTGGCAACATCTGTTCGACCCGACCGCTGTCTGGCAAGGTTTCATCGACCGCGTCGACGGCACGCTTAAGGCGCATAAACGCGACGGTACTGTCATCAGCGGGCACTGCCAGCTGGTCGGCTGAACCTGCCCATGTCGCAGATGGGTCAAAATGCGAAGAACTCAACCTGAGCAAAACTGGTCCACCATACCTCGGTGAGCGGACGTCGCGGAGCGATGCTGCCATTTCGCCGAAGGGCCAGGAGCACACGGCGGGTTTAACCGCGGACCCAATCGGGACAAATATCTATCTCGAACTCAGGATAGCGCGTCCAAGTGAAATAAGCTTTGGGGTCGGCGATGATACGGCAGCCGTGCTCTGCATCTCGAACGTATTTGGGATCGCCCTGGCGCCAGTATTGAATGACTCTCCGCGGCTCACTGTTTTCGGTGGGGCCTGCTTGGCAACACCAGACGTTTGGCGGGTCGCCGTAATGCAAAGTCTTTTCGCGGATGGCCCGCGCGATGGGGCCGGCAGGCCATTCGTCCTTAGCGTGCGCGGCCGGGGCTCTGGCGGCGAATGCAACGCGAAACAGCCGAGCGCAGCTTTGGCATGTCACTTCAGCAAGGGCAACTTCATCTGCATACGCGTTTGCAACCTTGCTGGGATGAAATACGCAATAGCGAGGAACCGCGTGCTCGTCGAACACTGGCTCCTCGTGTATTCGCGACAGGATGTCGTCATAACAATTATTCACCACTCAGACTCCTATCAAGGAGCGCAGACATCAGGCGCACTCTAACCCGGCCAGCAATCGAAACCTGCGCTGTTATTGATGATCGGGATCGAAAAAGCCCGCTATGGGTCATAACGCGAAGAACTCAACTTGAGCAAATCTGGTCAGCGACGGCTCGACGAGCGGACTTGTCGGAGGCTGCCGTCGCCTCGCCGAGGGGCCAACGGGCGACATTTATCGCATCTCTGACTAGCAACTTTGCTTGTCCCTTTTTATGGCGCGTCCGATAGCGCGATCTCCTTGCGACCACGTCGTTGGTTGAGCAGGAGAACGGTAATGCCACTGCTGGAGATCAGGGAAATACCGGCGAGCGCGAGGGGGTTGGCAACTCACCCCAGACGATTAGGCCAGAGAGGACTCCCCAAAGAGCGAAGCTGTAAAGAAGGGCGCGACGGTGCCGGTTCGGCCGAGCCAATAGGCGAGCATGAGCCCGAAATGCCCGAAGGCAAGGCACGACCCCGCGACGCCGAGGAAGGTGAGATGGCGATCAGTCGGTGCCACCCATGTCTCCAGACCGAGAGACATCATCCCTGCCGTAATAATCATCATGAGCATAGTCGCAAGGATCACCACCGTTACCGGAATGTTGGTGGGTACACCACGCCCGACGAAATCCGCCCAGCGCCCAGCAGCGCAGCCGCAAAAGCGAGCAGGGCAGCGGACGGGAGGCCGCTCGCGCTGGGCTGTGCCACCATCAGAGCGCCCGCGAAGCCGACCAGCGCGAGGGCGACGCGCGTGGGACCGATCCTTTCGCGCAAGAGAAAGGCCGCGCCGAGGATTAGGATCAGGGGCGTCGTCTGAAGAATGGCGATCACATCGGCGATCGGCATGCGAGCAAGAGCCACGACATAGCAGAGCGTGCAGAGCGTTTCCCCGACCGCCCTCAGCAGCGCGCGCGCGTTGAGCAGTCCAGAAATAGCGCTCCATTCGCGCCGAAAGGTAACCAGAACCGCGCAGGCAAGAGTGGCCGCGATGCTGCGCAAGAAGAGCACCTCGAAAGGCGGAAGGTCCTCGGTGACCAGCTTCATAAAGCTGTCTCCGACCACGAAGAACGCGGTCGCGGCGACCATAGCGGCGATACCGCTGATATCTGAAGCATCTTTGCGCATCGGACTTTGGTGTACGAGATCAATTTGAACGTCAAGCCGTAGGCGTGAACGTCCGTTCCGGGTCATTCGCGAGATTTGCTCGCGTCTTCCCGACTAGACCGTTCCCCGGAACGAAATACCCCCGCAGCAGTCATTTCACACTGGGCTGTATGGGGAATTGGGCATTCCATCTGCCGATTACTTTTGTGAAATAAGCAGAGATCGCGGCCCGGATGGCGCTCGCGGAGCCCGACGCCGCAAAGGTGCGGGCGATGCATATCCTGGCCCTTGAGTATTTCGACAAGGCGCGCAGGGCGAGCACCGAAGCAGCAACGCCGCCAGCCGAGCCCACTATGCCACCCGACATCATCCAGAGGCGGTAGCAAACCGATAAATACGGCTGGGCCGCCTGCCTACAGCCGGAATGAATGTTGGATTTGGCGCAGACGCCCCAGCGCCGCGTCGGTATAGCGCCCGTAGTACAGCTGCTGGTCCGCGAGACTGGCCGCTGCAAGTAAAAGAGCAGCTATGGCAGCCACCCTTGATCATAGGGACTTCGGTAGCCCTGCCGGGTAAGAGAGTCGCTAAATGGTAGGGCTGCCTCGACTCATTTCACCCGACCAGCCTCACGTAAACGATTTCTTTATTTGCCCGCAGAATGTGCTCCCGCCTTTCCACGACGGCTTTATCGATCTGTAAAATCTATCTTAAACTTCGTCTCCATGGAAAAGCTGTCGCGCGCCATGGAAAACTGCCCCCTCGGCGCCATGAGGAATTGCCCCCTCCTTGGATAGCCGAGGAGAGAGCGAATGAAGCAGGAACGAATCACTGAAGGCTCGTCGTGGATTGATCCACGGGAGCAGGTAATGAAGACGCCGGATGACGTGGCGGAGATGTTGCGCCTGAGGGCGTGCGGGTGGGGTCTGAAGCGGATTGCCCGCGAGCTGGGCTGCAGCCATCACACGGTCAAGGACTATGTGATGGCGGGCGGTGTGAAGCCGTTCAAGTCGCCTGAGCGGAAGAAGCAGCTCGCCGGCCTTGAGGGCTGGCTGCGCGAGAGGCTTTGGTGGAGGTTCGTCGCGAAGCATGAGCGTCTTGATCACGCTCATCGTCATCACGTCCTCGTGGTTCGGTTCGGCCGGCCGGCTGATCCGGCGCAGCAACCGGCGGATAGTCAGGTCCGCGCGGGGGCGAGCATCGTATCCAAGGTTGCGTGCGGCCGGTCGCGCCCGTCGCCACAGCTTGATACAATTGCCGCCGTGCTACTTTCCCGCGCCCGTCGTCAGGCCGCTAACAATGTAGCGCTCGAGGAAGATGCCGACCAAGACGAGCGGGGCGATTGCCGCCGTCGACAGCGCCGCCATCGACCACCAGTTGATGCCTTGCGAGCCGGTCTGGCTCGCCACCATCACCGGCAGCGTCTTTGCGTCCGTGCTGGTGAGGAGAGCCGCGAAGAAATACTCGTTCCAGCACAGCACCAGCGACAGGATGAAAGCGGCCATCATCCCGGGCACTGCAAGCGGCAGGATGATGCGCAGGAACGCGCCCCAGGTCGACAGTCCATCGACGAACGCGGCTTCATCGAGCTCGATCGGGATCGCGTTGAACTGGTCGCGCATGATCCAGATGACGATGGGCAGGACCGAAAGCGTATAGAGCAGGATCAGGCCGAAGCGGGTGTCGAGCAGTGCGAGCGCCTTGTAGAGCACGAGGAAGGGCAGGGCGAGCACGACCGGCGGCAAGATCAGTTGCGACATAAAGAAGAACAGGATGTCGTCGTTGCGCATCCAGGCGAATTTGTAGCGGAAGCGGCTGAGGCCATAGGCCGCGAGCGAACCGAGGATCAACGCGAGCAGGGACGCGCCTACCGAGGTGATGATGCTGTTAACGAACCGGCTCGTGAACTCCGCGCGGGCGGTTGAGGTGCCGAACAGCGTGTCTGGCGACAGCCCGAGCGAGCGCCATCCCTTCCAATCTGGTTGGAAATCGACCCATGGGATCAGATGCGCCTGCGTGACGTCGACTGCCGATTTGAAAGATGTCGTCACCGTCCAGTAAATCGGGAACAGGCAAATGAACGTCCAGAACAGGAGCGCGGCATAGATCAGCACGCGGCCAAGCACCCGCTTGGCGCGCGGTGCCGCGGGATGCCGCCGGACGGATTTCAATGCCGATGTCGATATCGACACGCGCGTGGACTCCTTGGTTCTAGACGACTCTCTGCGTCCAACGCTTGGACAGGCGGAGGAGCAGCGTCAGGAGGACGATGATCAGCACCAGATAGACGATGGCGAGTGCCGTGCCGTATCCGACATTGGAGCGGTCGCGGTACACGCGATAGATGAAGCTCGACACGGTGTCGGTCGCGCCCCCGGGCCCGCCGGCCGTCACGTTGATTACGATGTCCGCAAGCTTCAGCTTGAAGATGATGCGGATGATGAGGACGGTGATGCTGACCGGCAGCATGATCGGAAAGGTGACGTGCCAGAACGTCTGCCAGCCGTTGGCGCCATCGACCTTGGCGGCCTCCTGTACCTCCCGCGGCATGGCCTGGAGGCCGGCGAGCAGGATGATCATGATGAAGGGGATCGACACCCAGGCGTCCATCGCCTGGATGCTCAAGCGCGCCATCCAGGGCGAAGCGAAGAACGCCGGGTTCTCCCATCCAAGATAACGCGCCAGCGTCGCAGCGGGCCCGAAGCGATATTCGAGGAGCGACTTGCCGATCATCCAGCTCACCGCGACAGGGCTCAGCATCATCGGCAGCAGGAACACCACACGGAAGAACTTGCGAGCGCGGATCTCGGCGCTGAGCAGCAGCGCGAGGCCAAACGCGATCGCGTACTCGCCGAGGACTGCGACCGCGTAGAAGATCATGTTGCCCAGCGCGTTCCAGTAATAGGTGTCGTTGAGCATCCCGACGAGATTGCCGAAGCCGCTGAAGCGCGGGCCTTCGACCGAGCTAAGATTCCAGTCGAGCGAGGCGATATAGATCCCGAAGATGGTCGGGAAGATCACCACCGCAGTGGTGAAGAACACCGCGGGCAGCAGGAACAGCGCGCGCTGGCCGCGCTCGCCGCGGATCAGCACTTGGGCGATGGCGAAGCCGAGGGCCCAGATGAGATAGGCGATGAGGACTGGTCGCCAATCGGCGAACCCGGCCGCGGTCGCACCGGTCGTGTGCAGGATCTGGACGAGGAACACAAGCGGGAAGCCGAGCGACGTCACCGCGACAAGCGCGCGGCCAGCGGCCTTCCGCCTGGCCGCCGCGCGCGCTACCGCAGGCTGGTGGTGCAGGTCGTCGGTCACGGGAGCTGAATTCTGCATGGCAATCGAACTCTGCCGATCCTGAATGCCCGGCCGGCCGCCGGGCAAGTTTTCGGCTGGCACCGCGAGAGCGGCGCCAGCCGAGGGTCTTCGTGATGCTCTTGCGGCTACACGCCGAGCGAGGCCTTGTAGAGTCCGATCTGCCGCTCGCGGCCGATCTGGTCGGTCAGCTTCTCCCATGCGGCGGCGATGTTGTTCGCGCCGGTCTGCGCGTCGACCTTCCCGGCAAAAATCTTCGTCAGCTCATCCTCAGCGATGCTGTAGTACTGGAAGATGCCGGGGATGCGCGGCTCGACCGCCCGGTTCGGATGATTGTAGGAGCCCAGCTGCGAGTTGAGGTAGGAGGTGATATATTTGCGGTCATAGCCCGCGGCCACCCATTCGTCGAACTGGAAGTGGCTGGTGCGGTGGGCCTGGAAGCCCGACGGATACATCACCATCCACAGCGACAGATCTTTGCCGCCGAGATGCGCGGCCGCGCTCCAGGCAGCCTTGTGCTTCTTCTCGTCGCCATTGACCCTGGCCATCACGTAGACGCCCCAGCCGAGATAGGCGCAGTTCGGCGCGTGGTTCGGACCGCTCGCAAGTCTGTCCCATTGTCCGGTCTTGGAATTATAGACATCGTCCGATCCCGGCAGGATGTCGAAGCCGACGATGTCGCCGATGACCGAGGTGTCGCTCGCCTTGGCGACCTGGCCGATGTCGCCCCACCAGGGGATCATCGAGCCGATGCCGGCGAGAAATTGCTGGAAGCCGGTGGTGTTCGGATCGGCATTGAGCTGGTCGGCCGGCTCGAACGGCAGCGCGTCAATGACGTCCTGGATAGCGCGCACCCAGGCCGGATTGTTGATGCGCGGCTTCATCGTATCGATGTCGAACAGCCAAGCCTTGTCGTCGGGATGTTTGGCGTAGGCAGAGGCGCGGCTGCCGAGGAAATAGAAACCGAAGCCGCCCCAGGGCTTTGGCGCATCGAGATAGCCGAACGCGTTCTGGTTCTTGATCTTCTTGCCTTTGAGGAATTTCGTCACCGCCTGCACCTGCTGCCAAGTTTTTGGCACGCCCCATTCGCCCGTGTTGCCGGCGTCCTTCCAGGCCTTGGCAAGGGCTGCGTCGGAGAAGACGTCGGTGCGGTAGTTGAAGTTGTGGCAGTCGCCATCGATGGTGATGCGATAGGTCTTGCCGTTCCAGGTTCCGACCGGCGGCTTCAGATAGTCGACATAGTCATCGATATCGATCTGCTTTTTGACCCAGTCCGGCATCTCCGACGCCAGGCCCTTGCCACAGACATCGCCCTCGAACGGCGCGCCCATCTCGAGGATGTCGAAATCGACCGTGCTCGTCGCGATCGCCTGCTGGAGCCTTGGGTTGTAGTCGGCCTGGGCGAGATCGATCCAGGAGATTTTCGCACCGGTATAAGCTTCCCACGGCTTGAGGAAGCCGCGGAACAGGAGATTATGCAGGTTCTGATTGTTGAGCCCCATGAATGAGAGCTCGACGCCCTTGAATTCGCCTTCCCTGACGCTCGCCTTGGTCGGGCCGAGGCAGAGCTCGCCGACCTTCTGCCAGTCGGCGTCCGTCGGTGCGCCCTTGCCGACACCCGGAATTTGCGTGATCTGCGCGCGCAGGTTGGTTTGCGCCGATGCGAGCTCCGAGAACGTGCCGAGTGCGCCGCTGGTGCCGAGTGCTGCGGCGCTTGCCGCGCCTGTCAGCACCGTTCGCCGGTTCGGCTGGAATGCGGAATGCTGAACGTGATCGTGCTGTTTCACCGCGATACCCTCCCGTTTTTGATCTTCTTTGCGTGACTTTCTTTTGTGAAGTCCACTTCGCCCGAGCACGTCGATGACGTGACGCTCGGCGGACTTCTACGTCGTGGCGATGGCGGCAGAGGCCGTTTCGAGTATGCAGCGGCACATATCAAAGTCAACGAATGCGCGTGAAGTTGAGGCCGTGCGTGCCGTCGATGCGCGAACGAGAGCAGAGTCTTCGCAATGCCGCGCTGCAAGATGATTGATGCAGTGCAGCGCCGATCACCGTCGCGGTGATCGTGACTGGGCAGGTTCCGCGAGCGTGTCATCATCTCGTCGTCGTATTTATGTCAGACGGCTCGTACGGCCATGCCGTCGTCCAGGCGGTTTGAGGGGTTCACCTCAAGCTGCATCAGGCGGGATGACGCCCTTCTTGAAGATGAAGCAACCATAGAAGCGCCGCTCTCCGGTCTGGATCACGCAATAGGATCTCTTCGCAAGCTCGTAGAATGCAAAGCGCTCGACTGAGGCCATCCGAAAAGATCGGACCTGGGTCGCATCGATTTCGGCCTGGACCTCGCTCTGCACGGGCGGAATTTCGTTGGGCTGGCCGACGATCTCCATCCGGGATGCCGGCTTGTCCACGAAGCTGTCGAGCGGCAGCACCGACAGGATTGCGCGCGTGGCGCGGCTTGCGGTGACGTTGTCGATGCGTAACAGCCGCCCCAGCACAGTCTGGCGCGCGACCGCGTCGACCGGAAAGTTCGTGTCGCAGAGCACGAGATCGTCGCCATGCCCCATGGACCGCAGCGCATAGAGAACATCGGCATTCAAAAGCGGATCGATCGATTTCAGCATGCGGCGTCTCCCTCGACGATATCGGGCTTCTTGAATGATTGACCATCCGATGTTGCGGTGCCGTCGTCCATATCGACGCTCCACGACTTGCAGGGATCATGTATCTCGGCATCGATCTCGACCTCGGCGGTCAAGACCGTCCTCGTTGATCGCGCTCAACGCGTGATCGCGAGCGCCAGTCGACCGTTGAGGACGGCCTCGCCGCGTCACGGTCTCGCTGTCTGTCGCGATGAGCCGTTAGCCCGTATTCTTGACCGCCTCAGCTAGCATGGCGTAAAGCTGGCGCTTGCTGAATTCATTGGGCTGCCGCCTCTCTAGCGGTTTCGATACATTCTTTTCCATCGGGCTGGAACAGGCGGCCGACAACGCCGGCCTTCGCTTCGCTTCAGGCGCAATCGAGTCAGTCTCCCGCAAACTGCGTTACGGCTACACCCCAGTGCGCGCGCGATCTGTGTGGCGCTGTGTCCCAATGCCCAGAGTTCTTTGAGCAGTGTTACGTCTTTCTCAACCCAACTCATGGGAGATACTATAACGCCGGCTGCCAACGATCGGCTAGTCTAGTCTTCGTCTGGCTCGCGCACGGCCGGCGGTTCGTCGTCGAGGTCTTCTTCTTCTTCTTCTTCTTCTTCTTCCTCATCGTCATCTTCATCTTCATCAGGATCGCGGGGGCGGCATCGCATTGCCGATGATCACGAGCGAACTCCGGTCAATCAACGCAGGAGAAAAGACCTCGAGGGTGTGTTGCTTCATGTTGTTCCTCCTCAGAAAATGCCAACGACCGGATGCGAAGACCTGACCACGGATTGAGATGATACCCGATTTGAACTCTTGCTACCGCTTGGGCGTTCAAACCTTCGGAATGAGCATCATTGGAGGCGGAGGGAGCTCAAGAGCAACCTGAGCCGAGAAGGAGTGGCCCCATGGCCCGTATTCAAACAGGTAATCAGATAGTCACGCAGATCACCATCGTCGAAGCCGAACCGGCCAAGCAGAAAGAGGCGCTCTCGCTGATGGCCGATCGAGCCCGATTCATGGCGCGCCAGCCGGGCTTTGTATCGATCAGCTTGCATCGAAGCCTCGACGGTCGGCGCATCGTCAACTACATCCAATGGCAAAATCGCGAACAGCTGCATTCTGCCCACCAATCGCCGGGGTTTCGCAAGGAGTGGCGCAAGTTTGATAGCTTGACCGATCAAATCGATCCCCATCTCTATGAAGTTGTCGAGATTCTGGGTGCCGCCTAAGAGCTATCGCCAAATTTTGGTGACGGCCGGGCCGGTCAGGCGGCGGCGGTTTTGGGCTGACGGTCGGTCGGCTTGGCGACGACCTCGATCCCGTCGTTGAATGTCACACCAAGAACGAGTTTTGGCAACTGGTTGTGGCCATCGAGACGACGCCAGCTTTTGTGCGCGGCCTCAAGCAGTTTGAAGACCATCGCGAGCGCCGTCCTGTTGGATAGGCAGCCTTTCGATCGGATAGTGCGGTGGCGCACGGTGGCGAAGGTGCTTTCGATGGGGTTGGTCGTCCGCAAGTGTTTCCAGTGCTCGGCCGGGAACTCGTAGAAAGCCAGCAGCGTGTCCCGATCCTTGTTCAGGCAGTCTGCCGCCTTTTCGTATTTCAGCGCGTAGCTCTCGATGAAGGCGCCGAACGCCAGCTCGGCGGCGACCTTCGTTTCAGCCATCCAGATCTCCTGCAACGCGCGTTTGGCTTTCGGCTGCTGGCTCTTCGGCAACTTGGCGAGCACGTTCGCGGTCTTGTGCACCCAGCAGCGCTGCTCGCGCGTTTTCGGCCAGACCTCGCCGGCAGCTTTCCAGAAGCCGAGCGCTCCATCGGCGATGACGAGCCGCGGAGGCACGGCGAGCCCGCGCCGCTTCAGATCACGCAGCAGATCGCCCCAGTCGTGCGCGCTCTCGCGGGAACCATCGGTGAAGCCGACCAGTTCCTTGCGGCATTCCGGCGTCGCACCGATCAGCACCAGGATGCGCTGCTTTTCGTCTTCGAGCCGCGCCTCCAGATGGATGCCATCGGCCCAGATGTAAACGTAGCGCTTCGCCGACAGATCACGCCCCTGCCACGCGGCGTGTTCGTCGATCCAACCGTCCTTCAGCCGACCGATGGCGGATGCCGACAACCCGGCAGCATCCTTGCCGAGCAGCGCCGCCAGCGCCTCCGAGAAGTCGCCGGTGGAGATACCCTTCAGGTAAAGGATCGGACCGTCGCTGAAAGCCGGAGCAACTGAAGAGTCTCAATCGTTCCGCGCCAGCCGCTGGAGAAGCACATGTACAGCTACATCGTCGAGCAGGAAATCCGAAAGACCTTCGACCATGTCAACAACCATCGCTGGGACGAAGCGGTGAAGGCGGTCGCGCCGTACATCCATCACCGTGTTTCCGGCAATCACGCGCTGGGCGAGGAGCGCCACGACAAAGCGGCCCTGCGCCGCTGGTTCGAAAGGCTCGGACGCGTCCTGCCCACTCTCCATATCAGGGTCAACAACGCCTGGGTGAAGGGCGGGCCCTGGAACACCACCGTGTTTGTCGAGTGGGACGGCACCGCAACGCTACTCGACGGCGCCGGCTCGTACGTCAACCGCGGTCTCCACGTGTTCACCCTGCGCTGGGGCAGAGTCCATGCACTCGAGGAATTTCAAGATTCACAGGAAGCCGCCCGTGGGCTTGCCGCCCAAGCGGCAGCTGGCCTCAAGGAAGCTGCCGCCCAACCAATCGTAAGTTAGCAGATGAACCTCAATCTTTCCGCGATCGCGGTTCGCGAACGGGCCGTCACCCTGTTGTTCATCTTTCTGCTGGCGGGTAGGCGCCTACGCCTTCTTCATGCTTGGACGGGCGGAGGATCCCTCCTTCACCATCAAGACCCTGACGGTTACGACGGTTTGGCCGGGGGCAACGGCGCGTGAGATGCAGGACCTCTGGCCGAACCGCTGGAGAAGCGGATTCAGGAGCTGACCTGGTACGACCGGGTGGAGACGACCACACGGCCGGGTTACGCCCATATGACGGTTACGCTGAAGGACAGCACCCCACCATCCAGCGTGCAGGAAGAGTTTTATCAGGCGCGCAAGAAGCTCGGAGATGAAGCCCGCAACCTGCCGCCCGGGGTGCTCGGCCCTTTCGTCAATGATGAATATTCGGACGTGAGTTTCGCCCTTTATGCCCTCAAGGCGAAGGGTATGCCGATGCGGGAGCTTGCGGGGCAAGCCGAGACCTTCGCCAGGATGTTCTGCATGTGCCCGGCGTCAAGAAGATCAACATCCTCGGTGAACGTCCCGAACAGATATTCGTCGAGTTTTCCTATGCCAAGCTCGCAACCCTCGGCATATCAGCGCAGGATATCATTGGCGCCTTGCAGCGGCAGAACACCGTCACGCCGGCGCAGCGAAGGATGGATCCGCGCACCGCGCGACTGGCCATCCGCTCCGCCAATAGGGGCGCCGACTTCTGTCTCCCGCTGTGACATTCGGTCTAGGCCTGCTGCGGTACCTGGATGGATGATAGGAGGAAGATGATCGGGCCACGCGCTCGATGAGCCCAGACACCACGGCATGTATTGCATTTCTCGCTTCGCTGGATTATGACGTGCCTAGGGGAAATGCAGTCGCCCCTTGAGGCTTCGGTCCAAGAACTGTGCATCGCTCGACTTGTCGAGGAATTGCACACATGGACGAAAGGCGGCCTCCCACCCTCCCATTGATTTTCTTTTGCCGTCTGCTTCTGAGCGGACGTCTGGCGATGTCGATCAGGCGCCAATGGCGCCAGCGAAGTCTGACATATTCTCGGCCGTCCGGCGGCAAAGCCTTTCCGGACAAGACGAGCTTTGCCGAGCCGATCTCGCGGGCGGGACTTCGGTCGCCGTCTATTACCGGGATGAGGCGGAAGTACGCGACGGGTTCTTGATTGCGCTGCGCGCAATGGGGCTTGCCGATGCCGAACGGCACTCCAGAATCCGCAACGCCTCCCGTCGGGAGGACAAAGCCGTGAGGGCGCTCTATTTCGCCTACCTGCTACCGATTTGCGTGCTCTTGTTTGCGCGCGGACCGATGGTATCGCGCAGCTCTTCCGATGCCGTTACGTTCCATACGGCAGGACGGCTTGCCGATTTTGATTTTGGCGCCTCCGGCGACGGCGGTCCGCCTAAATGGTCGATCATTGATAACGACGCCGGTCGAGGATTGGCGCGGACCGGCCCAGAGCCAAGCGATAGCCGCCTAGCGTTCGCCTGTTACCGGCCCTTCTCCGGACGTGACGTCTACGTGTCGACGCGCTTCCTGACCAACGGCAAGAACGACCAGGCGGCCGGCCTTGTCGTTCGGTTTAGATCGGCTGAAGAACACTGCGCAGTACGCGCCGACGCAATCGAGAACAGCGTCACCCTGTACCGCGTCGCCCGCGGACGGCGAGAGATGATCGGAAGCATGGACATCAACGTGTCGGGCGAGGCGCGGCACACACTTGGTGTCTCGGCGAACGGGGACCGCTTGCCAATATTTTTCGACGGCAAGGAGCTTTTTGTCGCGACTGACAAAAGGTTTCCGGGCCCACGCGGGAAGGTCGGCCTGTGGACGCAGACCGATAGCATGCCCCTGTCCGAAACCTTCGAAGTCTCAATCATCCACTGTTGGAAAAATTCAGACCACCAAAGGAGAATTGCGATGCGCTACCAACTGGCACCGCTTCATTGCCGACCCTGGACGCTGAACGGGATCTCCGCCCGCCTCATCGAAAGCCACTACGAAAACAACTACGGGGGCGCTCAACCGTTTGAACGCCATTTCCGAGGAGATTGAGCGCCTCGATCTCGGTGACGCTCCAAACCCATCTCTTGCCCGGCTCAAGCGCGACGAGATTGTCGCGCTCAATTCTACGCTTCTGCACGAATTGTATTTTGCGAGCCTCGGCGGCGACGGGCGCGTGGTGCCGGACGACCTCGCAAGCGGCATCGCAAAGGATTTTGGATCCGTGGATCGCTGGCGCCAGGAGTTTGTCGGCATCGGGTCCGCACTGGCAGGTGGCTCGGGCTGGGTGTTGCTGACCTATGTTCCGCGCGACGGACGGCTCATCAATCAGATCGCGTCGGAACACAGTCAAAGCATCGCGGGCGGCGTCCCGATCCTCGCCCTCGATATGTATGAGCACGCTTTCCACCTGGAATTCGGCGCGAACGCCAGCGCCTACATCGCGGCCTTCATGCGCAACATCGATTGGTCCGCCGTAAAGCAGCGTTATGAGGATGCCATCAAGGTCGCGCCTCCACGGCCGCTCGAGCAAAAGGAGTTTGGCGACGTGCCGTCGATTTCCGTCGAGGAAGTCCGCGACATGATGAAGTCGGGGACGCCGGTTCAGATCATCGACACGCGGCCGAAGCACTACACCACGAAGGCCCAGGACATCATGGACGGCGCCGTGTGGCGCGACCCCGAACGCCTCGAGGACTGGATCGGCACCCTGTCAAAGACCGAGCCCGTCGTCACGTTCTGCGTCTACGGCTTCCACATCGGATGTCAGACGGCTTCGGCGCTGCGCAAGGCCGGATTCGATGCCCGCTACATGGCCGGTGGACATTACGCGTGGAAGGCAATCAAAGGTCCGGTGAAGCTCTTCGAGTGACTTGGAATTGGACCTGATCGGTTCGATAGCACACGTACCCGCCCAATGCTTCACCCGCAACGCCGCTGGGCCATCATCGGAACCATGATTTCCTTCATTGGAGTAAGTGACATGTCGAACCATGCGATCAGCTTCGAGAGCACGCAGACGGGTGTCGCGCCCGAGGGCTGGACCTCGACCCTAACGGGCTCGGGCGCCCCAAAATGGACGGTCGAAAGCGACGAGACGGCACCGTCGAAGTCGAAGGTGCTCAAGCAATCCGGCCGCGCGACGTATCCCCTGCTGCTGAAGAACGACAGCAGCATCAAGGACGGCTTTGTCGAGATCAAATTCAAGGCCGTCGCGGGATCGCAGGACCGCGCCGCCGGCGTCGTCTGGCGCGCGAAGGACGCGAACAACTACTACGTGACCCGGGCCAATGCGCTCGAGGACAACGTCGTTCTTTACAAGACCTTTGACGGCGTCCGCAGCCCGCTCGACATTGTTGGCCGCAAAGGAGGGTACGGAATCGGAGTTAAGGTATCGGCCGACGCCTGGCACAGCCTTCGCGTTGATTTCAGCGGCTCGCGCTTTCGCGTGTCGTTCAATGGCAAGCAACTGTTCGAGGTAGAGGATACCACCTTCGTCGATGCCGGCAAGGTCGGGCTGTGGACCAAGGCCGACAGCGTGACGCTGTTCGATCAAATCACCTTCGGCGAAGCGAAATAAGACCGGTCGACGAGGGGAAAACGCCCTGGAGGGAGCGACCGATGGATGGAATGTTTCTGGTTCTTTTTTGTTTAGCCGCCTTTGCCGGCGGCTTGGTCAGCGGGTTTTCTGGATTCGCGATGGGGCTCGTCGTGTCCGGCGTATGGTTGCATATCATCACGCCGGTCCAGACCGCGGCACTGATTGCGGGATATGGCCTGCTCACGCAGGGTTACGGCATCCTGAAACTGCGCCAAAGGCTGAACTGGCGGGCCATCTGGCCGCTGTCGCTCGGCACGACGATCGGCATCCCGATTGGCGTGCTCCTGCTGACCTACATCAACCCGCTCTACATGAGGCTCGGCGTCGGCGTGCTGCTGGTACTTTACGCGATCTACAGCCTGGCCCGGCCGGCGTTCAAGCCGATGAAGATTGGCACAGCACCCGACATCGGCATCGGCTTCGTCAACGGCTTAGTTGGCGGACTGACCGGACTGGGAGGCGTCGTCTCGACCATCTCCTGCCAATGGCGCGGCTGGAAGCGGGACGAGCAACGGGCGGTGTTTCAGCCGGTGCTGTTCGCGGCCTTTGTGGTGATCTCGATTTCGATGGCCGTCACCGGCGCCTTCACTGCGGACACCGTCAAATTGTACGGGCTCGGTCTACCGTTTCTGCTCGTTGGCCTCTGGAGCGGCTTCAGGCTGTACGGAAAGATCGACGACGAGGTGTTCCGCAAAGTGGTGCTGATACTGATCCTGCTTGCTGGCCTTTCGCTGATCGTGCCGGCCCTGCTTGCCAAACCGTGAGGATGCATCTCGCTGAAGACGGCGACGGACGGGAAAATGACCGTCAATCCCGCGCCGGCAAAGCAAGCGCGTCGAACGGTCTCGTCAGGTCGTCACCCCTGCGCTCGCAATTCGGTCGAGACGTAGCCGGTGTCGACGATCGGTCAGCAGGCGTGCGCCTCCCAGAACGGCAGCAAGAGTTCCAAATCCGGTGCCACCGGCGATCAGGAACATGATCAGCAGTTGATATTTTACTGCATCGACCGGCTCGACGCCCGCGAGGATCTGACCTGTCATCATCCCCGGCAAGGAAACGAGGCCGATCGCCGCCATGCTGTTCATGATCGGCATGAAGCCGCTTCTCAGTGAATCCCGTATGATCGGCAGCAGGGCTTGGTGCCGGGTGCCGCCGAGCGCAAGGCAAGCTTCGACGGCGGCTCGTTCGCGCACCACGCTGTTTGTCAACATGTCCAAGCCCAGGCCTATTCCTGTCATGGTGTTGCCCAGGATCATGCCGAGCAAAGGCAGCGCATAACGCGGATGATACCAAGGATCGGGCCGTAGCTCCGTCAGGAGCGCGAACATCGTGACGGTACCGGCGGCGAGTAGCGTGCATGCCGCGCCCAGGCCGTACTTCCAAACCCCGCAAGGCGCCGCTTCTGCCGCGCAACGATTTCTCGCGAGGCGAAGAGAACCATGATGAGGGCGGCGAGGGCGGTCCAAAGTGGCGATACCGCGGCAAACAGGAACGTCAGCACATATCCAACGAGGACGAGTTGAACCACCATGCGTACACTCGCGATGGCCAGTTGCCTTTCGAGCTTGAGGCGGAGAACAAGCGAGAGAAGGCCATCCATGACGACAAGGAGCGCGGGTAGGGCAAGATCACTGTACGAAAGCTGGATGTAGGTCATGGCCGCTTTTCCTCGATGCCACCATGGGGGCCCATCAGGAATATCCGCGATCCGACCCGGCGGGCCTGAGCGTTGTCGTGGGTACTCCAGATGACGCTCGTTCCATTCGCAATGCGCTCGGCGATCAGGGATTCAACGGCGGCGGCGGATGCCGAGTCGAGCGCCGAGGTTGGTTCGTCCAGCAGCAGCACGCGCGACCGCAGCATGAGCGCCCGCACAAGCCCCAATCGTTGTCTCTCGCCCGTGGAAAGTCTCTGAATCGGCCAAGGTCCGCAGTCGGTCGGAAGCCCCAGGCGCTCGACGAGCGGCAGGGCATCATCCCAGTTTGTGAAGTGCTCTTGCGCGGCGTCGGACCACCAGCCGGGCTCGGCGGCGAGATAAGTCACCCGCTTTCGCCAGGCCGGCGCGGGCATCGCCTCCTCCAGTGTTTCGTCAAGCTTGACCGTTCCTTCGTTGGGGTCGAGGTCCGCGATGGAGCGAAGCAGCAAGGTCTTCCCGACGCCGGACGGTCCCTGCAGGGCGACGCATTCGCCGTCCTGCAAGTCGAATGAGACGCAGAGGTGCAAGCGCTTGAGCGCGCTGACCGCCAGCATGCGTCAAAGCTTCAGCTGCAGCCGATCGGCGACCCGTCGGGCGATCTCGGCCGGCGCCTCGGCTGGGTACGGATGCACAGAGCTGACGTTGATCTCGCCGAGCACGTAGCTGTCGCCCCCGTCGGCCTGGACGGGGCCGAGCATGAAGTCGGCATCCCAGATCGCGGGCAGGTCACCTCGCGCGATGTCCAGCAACGAGGTCAACTGCGGCGTCCACTCCTCTTCCATCAGGCGGCGCAGCCGCCGGAAGCGCAGGTCTGCGTTGGAGGAGTAGAGCCGCGGCCCGGCCTCGCCGCGCGCGGCCGGCGAGTCGACCAGGGCCTTGACCTTATGGTGGCCGAAGCCGGCGCAGCGGTCGCCTGCCATATAGCAACGCACAACGCCCTCGCTCACGCGAGGCTGGAACGCCTGGTCGATTACGCTGCCGTTCGCGAAATACTCCACGCAGCGACGGAGAAAATCATCCAGCGTCAGGTCCTCGGGCGTGTCCTTGGTCGCATCCAGCACTCTGATCATCGGGGACGTCGGCAAACTTTCGACCTTCCACACGCCCTGGCCACCGTTGCCGCGATTGCGCTTGATCACACGCGGGCCGGCGGCGAGCCGCGTCGGCAACTCGGCGCGCATCGCTCCGGCGGTCCGATAGAGCGCCGTGTCGCTTCCCCAGCCCATCGCGCGGGTGCGATAGAGCACCTCCTTGGTGCCCATCTTCAGGATCACATCGGGATGGGCGCTGACCCAAACGCCCCGGTTAACGACGTCGCGCAGCATGGCGTCCAGACTGACGCGGTTTCGACCGTTTTGAATCGGGTTGACCCAGACGAGCACGCCATCCACCGCGAGCAGTTGCTCCCGGACGGCGTCGGCGAAGCTTTCGTCGTAGATTGCGGGTTGCCCTTCGACGCCGACGGCGGCGAGCGCTTCGAAGACGTCGACGAAGCGGCCGTTCTTCGAGGTGGCATCTCGACGCGCGGCAGCATCTCCTCGCGATAGGATGGCGACGGTACGTCGGGGAAAGGTTTGTGTTTCGGTATACATGCGCAAGCTCCACGTATTGCGTGCTGCGCAGAACTTGGACCGAAGTCTCGCCGGGAGTCTGCTTCATCCCGCTTGGTCAGTCTACGGGAGGTCGCTTGGCACCATCAAGTGCCCGTTCTCTTTTTGGATGGAAAGGCGCCCCGGCCGAGGATCAATTTCGTTCCATTCGGCCGCTAAAAAATTCGTGATGTCGGTGCGGCATTTCATGGAATCGTTCGGCACAGCCAGGTTGACAGCCCTGCCATCCGGGTTTTTATTCTCGCTACGGGGATGTGCGATCTCCCCGCGAGGCGTCATGCCGAAGAATCGCGTCCTGATCACCAAGGGCGCAGCATGTCAGCATCGTGCACCTTTATTTCACCCAACATACTGTCTCCATCGGTAGGCACTGCGCCCGCGCCGACGCTCATCGATGGGCGCACCGATGAGAACTTTTCGGCCGACCCGCACCGATTCCTGGCGGCGTTCGGCGCTCGCGACGACCTCGAACAGTTGAACGCCGATTACCCGCTCTACCACGCGTTCTACCGATGGTGCCGCGACGGGACCAAGGAGACGCACAACTGGCCGACCAAGAAGGTCAGGTGAGGCCGGACGCAGGAAGGACTTCTGGGGCAGGGACAACCAGGAGATCAGACATGCGAACATCGACGATCTATCGGGCAACGCTCTTCGTGGCGCTTGCGGCGGGGCTCTCGCCCGGCCACGCCCTGAGTCAGGACGAACTGGTCGCCAAGATCCAGGCAGTTGGTTACTCGCAGGTGAGAGACGTCAAGTCCACGGCCGAAGGCACTACCGTCAAGGCGGTGAAGGACGGCAAGCCGGTGACGCTCGTCGTCGACAGCGGCGGCCAGATCAAAGAACGAAACTGAGGTGGAGGAGTACGATGAAACGCACAGTCTGGCCCCTGATCGTGATCGGCCTCGCTCTCGGCTACCCATCCTTCGTCGACATGGCACGCGCGCAAGCGATCGATTGGCAAAAGGTCGACGAGACCCTCGGTAGGAAAGCAGCGGTCTCCGAGGATGTCCATCGCTACGGGTTCCCGCGCAGCGACCTATCGGTGACCTTGGACGGGGTGACGATCAAGCCTTCCCTGGCACTGGGCGGCTGGGTCGCGTTCAAGCCCCGACACGGCGGCGCGATGGTCATGGGGGATCTTGTGCTGCTCGAGACCGAAATCAATCCCGTGATGGCGAAGATGATCGAGAACGGCCTCGAGATCACCGCCGTGCACAACCATCTGCTGCGGGCGAGTCCGGCGACGTTCTACATGCACGTCGCCGGCCACGGCGACCCCCTCAAGCTGGCCTCGGCGATCCACGATGCGTTGGCCGAGAGCAAGACGCCGTTGACCGTCGGGGCGCCGGCGAGCCCACCGCCCGCGGTCGATCTCGACACGGCCAAGCTCGACCAGATCATCGGCGTGAAGGGCCAGGCCAACGGCGGCGTCTACCAATTCAACGTCAAGCGGCGAGACCCGATCACGCAGGACGGCATGCCCTTGACCCCCGTCGGCCCGATGGGGGTCGCGATCGGGATTAATTTCCAGCCGACCGGGGGCGGGAAGGCCGCCATCACGGGCGACTTCGTGTTGACCGGCGACGAGGTCAACCCGGTCATTTTGGCGCTGCGGACACATGGCATCGAGGTGACCGCCCTGCACAGTCATATGCTGGACGAGCAGCCGCGGCTGTTCTTCATGCATTTCTGGGCGAATGACGACGCCGTCAAGCTGGCGGAGGGCTTGCGCGCGGCGCTCGACAAGACCGCCAGGACCAAGAGTTAGCAAGACTTGACTACTCCGCGCGCCGGACAGGCTGGCGCGGGATGAGGCGTTTCAAAAGACGAAGATCGAATGCGAAATCTGGTCCTTACGTTGTCGCTACTGACGGGCCTCGTTGCGCTGAGCGCTGCGGCGCAGGCTCAAACGTCCTGCAAGATATGCGCGGAGCAGCAAAAGGCGTGCATGAAGAACTACGCCGGGCCGGCCTGCAACACCGAGTACCAGATGTGCCTCAAAGCTTGCAAAAAATGAGAGGCTGAGTTGGGTAGTTTGCGTTCCATCGCGATCCTTGCCGGCATCGGGAGCCTCGTTGCTCTCGATGCCGCATTCGTTGACGCTGAAGGCGTCCACAAGCTGTCCGGGGCGCAAGTCCGGGCGAAGTTCGCGCGGATGCAGCTTACCGACGAGGTGCACTACCGTCTGGCCTACGAACGCGACGGCACGCTGCGCAGCTTTACGTTAGGGGTGAAGAAGCGCGGCAAGTGGGTCGTCGATAAGGACCAGCTTTGCCTCTACCTCCAGGAGCCGGTTGACGGCTGCTTTGAGGTTGCACGGTCAGGCAAGACCTTCACGCTGACGACCGCCGGAGTGGAATCGCCCCTGGACGGCATACTTCAGCCCATTTCCGATGCGCAATAAGAGGGGAGTTTTGACATGACAACGACCGCAGTACCCGAGCGTGGCCGGATGGGCGAACTCGCGCTCTATTTCCTGCGGCTCGGTTTTCTCGGTTTTGGCGGACCCGTTGCCCTGGTCGGCCAGATGGAACGCGAGTTGGTCAATGACAAAAAGTGGCTCAGCAAGGAGCAGATGCGAGAGTCCATCGCGATCTGTCAGTCGCTTCCCGGACCTCTCGCGATCCAGGTCGGCGTCTACATCGCCTGGCTGCGCTGCGGGTTTTGGGGCGCGTGGGTAGGAGGCTGGTGCTTTATCCTACCCAATTTCGTCATCGTCGCGTCTCTCGGCGCGCTTTATGTCTATCTCGGTGATCTTCAGCCGGTGACTGCAATCTTCTACGGCGTAAGCCCAGCCGTGATCGCGCTCATTCTGCATTCCTGCTATCGGCTGGCAAAGCTCGGCATGGAAGACTGGCTTCAATGGGTGATCGCAGCGGTTTGCTTTCTGGTGACGATCATCCTGCAGGCCGAGGGCGCGCTGCTGTTCATCGGCGCCGGCATCGTTGGCATTCTCTACTATGGTCGTCTGTTCAAGCGAACGCCCGCGGTGTTTCCCATGGTGGTGGCGGTGGTGCCGGCGGCCCCGATGGCACCGGTCGCGACGGGATCGACGCTTGGCAAGCTCATGCTGTTCTTCCTGAAGGCAGGTTCGTTGACCTTCGGCAGTGGGCTCGTCATTGTGCCGTTCCTTGAACAGGGGCTGGTGCAGCAATATGGCTGGCTCGACGAACGTCAATTCCTGATCGCTGTCGCCATCGGCATGATCAGTCCCGGACCGGTCGTGATCACGGCGACTTTCGTCGGCTATCTCGTTGCGGGATTTTGGGGCTCGCTGGTATCCACCATCGGCATCTTCTTGCCGTCGTTCCTGCTGGTTCTGATCGTTGCACCCATCCTGGCGCGGCATCGAGGCAACGCCAATATCCAGGGTTTTGTGAAGGGCGCCTACGCTGCAGCGATCGGCACCATCCTGGGGGCTTGTGTGCTGCTCGGAAAGATCGCGATCGGCGACTGGCTGACCGTCTTGATCGGCGTGGTCTCACTCGCCGTGCTCTTCCGCTGGAACGTGAGTAATCCGATGCTGATTGCCTATCCGCTGCTGCAGCCCGCGTGGGTGATGGTGAAGTGATCGCTTAATTTAGGGCAGGGGGCATCTCGGTCAAATGTAAGGAGGTATCCCATGACAAGACGAAAAATGTTACTTACGTCCGTGTCCGGTCTCCTGGTTGTCCTGACGACGCCTTTAGCCGGCCAGCGGCTGGCTCTTGCGATTGGTCCGGATCAAGAACAGGCTGAATTGGCGAATGCATTGAGCGGCGCGAAGGTAAGCTTGCAGCAGGGTTTTACGGCCAGTGAACGGGAAGGTCAGCCGATTTCTGGAAAATTTGAAGTCGAAGAAGGCAAGCTCCAGCTTTCCGTCTATACCGCTAAGGAAGGCAAGTTCTTCGAGGTGATTGTCGATCACATGACTGGAAATATTGCCAAGGTTGAGCCAATAACCGAAGGCGAAGACCTCATACACGCCAAGTCGCAAAAAGCCGCAATGGACAGGGCAAAGTTCAAGCTGGCGGACGCAGCAACCAAAGCGAAGGGACAGGCAAAGCACGAGGCAACCGAGGTACTCGTCGTAAGTGCGGTCGCGGAGCTTAAGGATGACCGTCCGGAGGCCAAGATCGTCCTCCTGCAAGGGAAGAGATTCTCGACCGCTTCAGAACGGCTCGACTAGCGGTCTGCGCCCCCAAGGGACGTGCAACGTCGGAAACGGCAGATTGAACATGTGCCGAACGTCTTTCGCTATTTTGGTGGCGCTTCTTGCGGGGATTGCTCTCGCGAGGGGCCCGACGGCATCAGGTGCCGAAACCCCACCACTCGTACTGGAAGGCAAGATATCGCTCGGCGACGTGCGCGGCCGGATCGACCACATGGCGGTCGATCTGGGCCGGCGTCGTCTGTTCGTGGCTGCGCTGGGCAACGACAGCCTGGCCGTCGTTGACCTCACAGCCAAACGGCTGGATCGGCTCATCGGCCGCCTTCCGAGGCCGCAGGGTGTAGGTTACGACCAGGCTACAGATACGCTTTACGTCGCAAACGCCGGCGACGGTTCTGTGAGACTTTTCAACGACGGCGATCTGTCCCCTATTGGACAGATCGAGCTGGAAAGCGACGCAGATAACGTTCGTATTGATTCGAAGGCTGGGCAGGCGTTCGTCGGACACGGCGACGGCGCCCTGGCGATCATTGATCTCTCAACGCATAGCAAGATCGCAGATGTCCCATTGAAGGCGCACCCCGAGAGCTTTCAGCTGGATGAAAATTCGACCCGGATCTTCGTCAACTTGCCAGATGCCGGCACCATTGACGTTGTGGATCGCATCACACGCCAGAGGATCTCCTCTTGGCCTACCAACGGCAGAGGCGCGAACTTCGCAATGGCGATTGATCGGGGCCATGGGCGACTTCTTGCGGCATTCCGGCATCCGGCCGAACTCCGGGTCCTCTCTTTGACGGATGGCGCGCCGGCATCTGCGGTGTCGACCTGTGGGGATGTCGACGACTTGTTCGTTGATCCCAAGCGTAACCGTGTCTACGTCAGCTGCGGAGAGGGATTCGTAGACGTGCTTGCGGCCGCTGGCGACAGCTACGAACGAATTGACAGGATCGCGACCGCTCCGGGAGCCAGAACGTCGCTGTTCGTGACTGAGCTCGATCGATTGCTGCTCGCCGTTCCAGCGAGGGGAGAAAACAGCGCAGCAATCTGGGTGTTTCGTCCGTCGCCCTGAGATCGATGTATGACCATGCTTGCTGGGAGGTTACCTCTATGCGGTATGTTACGGCTTTATCGACCGTCCTCGCCGCGGCCGCGTGGGCCGGACCAGCCTTCGCCTATCGTCCGTTCGACGGCACCGACGCAGCTGTGGCCGCGCCGGGCGAACTCGAGGTCGAATTGCAGCCAGCAGGCGTCCAGCACGAGCAGGGAACGCGTACCCTCATTGCTCCATGGACGGTGCTGAACATCGGCTTGGGCGAAGGTTGGGAGGCGGTGTTCGAAGGCCGCGGCGAAACGCCGTTGTTTCCATCCCGTCCGACTGAGCTGATCGATGCCGGCGCATTCCTCAAGCATGTCGTTGTGCCCGGCAGCCTTCAGGAGAAGACGGGACCGAGCGTGGCGACTGAATTTGGTGTGCTCTTGCCCGATAGCACCGGCACTAGCGGCACGGGCGCAAGTTGGGCCGCGATCGCGTCGCAGCGCTGGGATTGGGGTACAGTTCATTTTAACGTGGAAACGCTGCTGACGCGCGAGCATCGGGCCGACGTCTTTGTCGGAACCATACTGGAGGGGCCTGCAAGCTGGAAAGTGCGGCCGGTCGCAGAGGTGTTCTACGAGAAGGAGTTTGGTCTCGAGGAGACTGTTTCGGGGCTTGTAGGACTGATTTGGCAGGTCAACGACAAGCTCTCTTTCGATGTCGCCTACCGCCACGCGCTGACCAACGGCCGTTCCATCGACGAAATTCGAGGCGGATTGACCTTTGCTGTCCCCCTTCGCTTCGAGGGAGCCCACAAACCGTGATTGTGCCGGTGGGGCGGATGATAAGAACCGGCGGCTGGCGCCCTCGTTTCGACGGACTCGCGGCTTGAATATCTATCGTCTAGCAATGCGGAGATTGAGATGATGCATTGTCCTGATCATGAACGACGTTCGCTTCTCCTGACGGCTCTGGCGACTGGCGTGTGCCTCGCAGCGAAATCGGCCGCTGCCGAGGATCAGGCGGGCAGCGATGAGCGACCACAGAAGGGCGATGTGCTTGTCACCTCTGAAGGCGAGCACGAAGGAGAGATCATCAAACCCGATGATCTGAAACTCGGAGGGCCGCCACTTCGCGCCTGGCCGAAGGATCCGAAAACGTCGGTCATCCGAAACGGTTCGCGGCTGAACGAGATCCTGGTGCTGAAACTCGAGCCGGACGAGCTTGACGACGCGAGCCGAACTCGCGCGGCTGACGGTATCGTTGCCTATTTTGCGATTTGCGCCCATGCCGCGTGTCCAGTTTCAGAGTGGGTCAAAGCGGAGCAGGGCGGCGAGTATGTCCTCAAGTGCCCTTGCCACAATTCAGAGTATGATCCCCGCCACGCGGCAGAGGTCGTGTTTGGGCCTGCCCCTAGACGATTGGCCGCGCTACCGGTGGCGATTGCCGACGGCGTGCTGGTCGTCGCTGGATCATTCGCAGGGAAAGTTGGCAGCCAATCGGGCGGGTGACCTGCCGCCCAGGGTTGCCGCTTCACGCGCGCGGAAGAACCTTTGCCTCGAGAGCGCGATGAAGCGTTCAGGCCTCCACAGATTGTGAGATGCCATCATGGGGCTGCCATGTCGGATCTTCAAAATTGGTGGAGAGGCTCCCGGGGTCAGAAATGGCTGACCGGTTTGTTGTCCGGTCCGAGCAACGTGGAGGAGCCTCCTTGAAAACCAGACTATCTGGCTGAAACTTTATTGTTTTCCCCCTGCCACAAAGTTCGCAAAATTGTGCGGAGTGGCCGAATGAACACCATTGGCCAGGAAGTCAGCAATTTCGAAACAGATGTCGGGCTTCCCACCTGATCCCGCCACCAAAAATGCCCGAAAATTCTGCGCTGTTATCTTCGCCTTCTTTCGCGGCGAGAAGTTCGTGTAGCGTCGAAACAGCTTTGGAAAGATTGCAGACCCCTTATCCGCGGCTAACACGCTCGTATCGCCGACGCGCGGTTCACGCAAATTGAAATCGAAGGGTCCAATTACTTGGGACAGGAATTTCCAGACCAAGGTTTTGTTCGATCGTGCAGTCTTGGCGAGCGCAAGCAGCGCATTGATCTCGTCATTGGTCATGCTCGAGTAGAACGTGGGATATGCCCAACCATGTTCGACCAGCCAATGATTTAGGTTGAGCAGCTTACCGTTGACCGTGACCTCAATATCGCCAACCAGCCGACCATAGGTGTCGAATACCTCGTTCGGGGTATCAACCTGCGTGATGACGCGACAATCGAGCGTGGTCTTTCCGGTTGAGCCGAGGAAGTCGTGCAGCGCCTTGGTCGAAGTAGCTCCGAGCAACTGTCGATACGAGTGCACAAGATCGTGATAGGCTTTCAGCTGCGCCGCCGGGCGCCCGCTCTTTTCCGCCGTCGAAAGCGGCGAGGGCTGATAGTGAAGTTCGGTTGCATCGATCCCCTGAAGGCGAATGGTGACTTTTCCATTTTTTATGGGCGCCGTGATTGTCCTGCCTTTGACTTTTGCGCCCTCGAAGACGTGTGTGGGATGGAAGGGTGAGGAGCCATCCTTTCGAAACTTGATTGCGTTCGGTCCGACGTTCAGCACAACTTTTGTGGTATCCGCGTCGGATCGGCCATCTGGCCAGAACTGCTTGAGTTCGATTGAACCGTCCACTTCCAGTAAACCTGCCAGCATTGATAGCTCCCTGCCAAAATAGAAGAAAAAAACTCTGGGCTGTCCCGGCGAAATGTGCCGGAAACGACTTCGTCGGACTCATCAGCTTCTCAACTGTTCTTTGATGGTTTCTGCGGCGCGCAAAGCCAGCGCAGCAACCGTCGAGGTAGGATTGGCCGTCGAGCTCGTTGGAAATACGCTGCTGCCGAGCACAAACAGGTTCGGATGGTCATGCGCACGACCATATTTGTCGACTACTGAGGTCTTCGGATCGTTGCCCATCAAGGTCGTGCCCATGATGTGGCCCGAGCCGCCGTAGATTGTGGTGTCGGGCGGATCGGCTTGCATGACGCGATCGGTCGCGCCCAATCGGTCGAAGATGAACTTGTGAACGTCGATGACTGTCTTGAACGAGTTGCGAAGGTACTCGTCGTCGTCCAGATTGTAGCTGATCATTGGCTTGGCGATGCCGAGCCCGTCTGCATTGCTTGAAAGCGTCACGCGGTTGGTCTCACGCGGAAGCTGCTCGCAGGCGCTGTTCAGGGTAATCTGACGGGTGGCATGATCGCTGATCTTCTTCCGCAGCTCGGTTCCGAACAGTCCGAAGTTCTCGACGAAATCCAGGATGGTCCCGTTCGTATTTTCGTTGCCGCTCGGGTCTTTCGGCGGAATGAAGTTGCCGCGGGGAGAGCCCGTCTTGGTGCTGGACCACCCATCGTTCTTGATCGAGGTCTTGAAGCCGGCGTACCGGGCGCGAAAATCGCCATCGCGGAATGCGGCAATATCGGAGGTGGTCTGCGGTCCGCGGAAGGGAAACAGCGGCTGGGGCGCCAGGGCAAAAGACTGCTTGATCGGATGATCCATCAGGTATCGCCCAACCTTGTCGCTGGAGTTGGCCGCTCCGGATGACAGCAAAATCCGCGGATTCTCGATCCCGTTCGCCGCAAGCACCACAATGCGTCCCGAGGCGCGGTCCTCCGTGCCATCCGGCCGCTTGTACCAGACCCGCGAAACCCACTTCTTCTCGGCATCGACGTCCAGCTTTGTGACGACCGCCTGCGTTCGCAGAACGGCGCCCGCGGATACCGCCTTTTCGACATGTATGATGGCTTCGTACCGCGCCTTGATGGGGCACAACGGCACGCAGGAGGTATGCCCGTCGCATTCGGGGCGCCCCGCAAACGGCCTGGAGTTGATCGCGTGCGGCACGGTATTGACCTTGAGCCGCAGGCCATGATCGGGCACTTTCTCGCCGTTGATGACCCTTGCGAGCTCATTGTCGAGAAAACTCGGAACGAGCGCGGGCATCGGGAACGGTTCGCTGCGATAGGCTCCCCATTTGCGCTCGTAATAGTCCTCGTTCTCCTCGTCACTGCCGGCAACGCCCATCTCGTATTCGGCTTTGACGTACCAGGGCTCGAGTTCGCGGTAGGTGATTGGCCAGTCAAATCCCACCTTGTAGAGCGTCTTCATCTTGAAATCATTCGGCAGCATCCGGATGTAGATGCCTTGCCAGTGCCAGGTGGAGCCGCCGACGATGCGCTCGTAGAAGCTCTTGAAGAAGCGCTTTTTGCTGATCGAGTCCGCGCTGTAGTCGTAATAGTTCTTGCCGCCGTCCTCGATCGGACTCGGCTGGAGAAAACGATATTTGCCGGGATCTGTTGTCGGGTTGACGTTCGGATCAGTCGGCAGGACGTCATCGCCACAGAAAGGAGAGTCCGGCGCCTTCGAGGGCGAGTTGGTATAGTTATGTACCATCGCCCAGCGGCCGAGCGAGTCGGGCGGAACGCCGCCTGCCTCCAAGATCAAGACGCGGAAACCCTCTTTCGCAACCTGATGCGCAACCATGGCGCCTGCCACGCCGGAGCCGATGACAACGATGTCAAACTCCGCATATTCGAGAATCGGTCTCATGATCGTCTCTCCGAGCAGCCATTGATCAGTGATCGGGAGCTCTGTGGTTCAAGCGATCAGAACCGGGCTCTCTTCTTGCTTTTGGAGTCGATCTCGCCTGGGTACTCTCTTCGTAAAATTCGTGATTGGCAGCCGCGGTAGTCAAGCGACCTGCGGTTTGCTGGCCCAATAGCGTCGGGGTCCGCCGGGCGTCATGGGCGCATGCGCATGGATCACCTGCCAGATCATCCCGCGGCTATATTGCTCGGGCGTGCCATAGACCCAGATTTTTTTACGGGTGTCCGCCGGATCATCCTGTAAAGGCGGCTTCGCGCCCGGGGTGATGTCCAGGGGAATGTAAAATGCCGAAATGTACCAGAGATAAATCAACTGCTTGGCACCGGCTCTCACCCCCGCATCCGAAGACATCCAGATCGACTGCTTGATCTCGCTCTCGCCCGGATTGCCTCCCGGTATCGCCCGGTACGCGCGTATGAGCAGATCCAGGTTTTTCGAGAGCTGCGGATGAGTCGCAAAGCGCTCCATGTATTGGTTCGCGATGTGCCGATCGAACTCGGCGAGGCCAGTCAGTGACTTGGATGCGCCGAGGAAACTTTCGAGATACGCAAGGTCAAGATCATAGCCGTCCGGCTTCGCTAGTGCGTCGTAGTGAACGCTGCAGAGCGGATCACCCTCTTCCCACAGCTCCATAACGGCCTTGGCCGATCCCGGCCAAAGCACGGCGGCAGTTGCACCAGCTATCGCAAACTGTTCGAGAAAACGCCTTCGGCCGAAATCGATCTTAGGCGACGATTTCGAGTACTGGGAATTGGCTGTGCTCATTGCCGTCTCCCTAGAGCCATCGTTCGTTGTCACCGCAGGTGCGGCCGAATGCAAGAATGGCAGTGTGACCCTGCACCCGGAAGGAAAAGTTGGCAAGTGAAAAACATCTAAAGTGCAATCGATAATTGAATCAACGTTTCCGTTTTTCGAGTGCACCTACCCTGTGTGGTTGTGCACTAGGAAGGAGATCAGGTCTGATGCGATTCCTTTATGATCCAGTTCACAAAGCCAGCCGCTTTGAAAAATGCTTTGCTTCGCGCAGTCAGCAAATTGAGAGGCTCAGGTTGCGCTCCGATCGGCGGTTATCCAGAAGCGGATCGCCCGCCAAGTGAAGGTGAACTAATGCGTTTCCGATCGAGCTCGTGGCCAAACTCGTTGGCGAGCTTGGATTTCTGCCGGTCTGCAGCCGTCGAGCACGTCTTTATGTCCGACCGGCTGCTCCGCTTGTGCTAACAAGGCCGCATCCTCGGAAAGAGGCGGTCACGTAGCGCTTTAGGGTCTCCGATGCTGGTGCCCGCGAATGCGTGAGTACAAACAACAGATCGCTCGTCCGCCACGCATTTCTGCGGCCGAGAGAGCGCTTTCAGATGGTGCGCAAGTCGCAATGTCAGGAAGGCTTAATTGAAGGAAGCCCCAGCCTCAGCTCAACAGATGTCCACCCTTTGCCGCAACATTTTGGACATTTGGGTGGATAGATGCGAGTGCCCGGTGTGTCTGGCTGCTCGGTCGGCAGCGAGCCAGCTCCCTTGCACTCGTCACACCGAACTTCCTTGACTTTTCGCCCTTTCATCCGAGTTCGCTTGCCTCTGCTCATGCGTGCAGAACGATTTTATCGCCGCATCTGGCAAAAGACTAGCTCTCAACGTGGTGGGGTAAGAGAGCTTCTCTTTATCTCTGCCCCGCACGGACAGGCTCGGTCGCGCAGTCGCTAAGTCCGCCATCAGATGGTGCTGCACGCAAGGTTGCTGGAGCGAGGGAACAGCATCTCATCGAAAAGCCGTTCGTGCAGGCGCAACCGGTCGCAGTCATCTCGCAGCACGCCATCCGAGAGTGGCGCAATGGCTGCATCTTGCTGGTCAATCGCCCCGGGCTGCCCGTGGCGTGCGAGGCCCCGTCTGCGGGCTTTCAGGCCTTTCGGTTCTCACCATGACCGTGACTTACCTGCTCGAGGTGCAAGAGGGCATCTCGAAGCGATGCCGGCAAGCTCACCACGGCTGCGGGCGAGCCGCCATCGGCGTTCGGGCACTTGGACTTTCCTGGGGAGGTTAGACGTGTGCTCTATAGCGGGCGCGACAGGGGCGCGTCCGTGCTGCAGAGCCACCGTTGGCATCCTTCGCTGATCTACTTCAGGTCCGCCTCGGTGGGCGCTGGCTGGCCCGCTACCCTGGGCGCTATGCTGGATCTCGCGCTCATGTTCGAACTGCTGATAGACGATCCCGCAAGCTGGCCCCGGCGGTCCTGCTCCGCGACTAGGTTCGATCGACGAGCTAAATGAACTTGCAGGGCTCCAGCCGTCGGGCGACGACACGACGGCTGCCTCCGTGCCGCGGCTCTGCGCCCGGTTGACGGCCGAAAGCGCGGAACTCGCGTCCGGGCCGCAGCGTAGCATCTCGGCACTCTGACAGCTCCGTTGATGCCGTGATCGCCCATCGGCACGGGCTGGCAGCTAGATGTCCGGGCAGCTACGGCACCAGCTTAGCGGTCCCTTGCGGAAATGGTCGAGTCCGCGCTGTGCTATTTCGAGTTCTCTGAGCTGGGCGCATCTTGCAGAAACTTGCGGACTTCATGATTTAGGTAATCCACATCGGCGGCGTTAGCACCTCCAGCCGACGCGTGCCCGGTCACTGTGCCCGGGTTTATCGTTTCCATCTTTACCTTGCGGATGTTTTTGCCCATCTCCAAAGGCTCGAATTCGGGGTTCAGAAGGTCCTTTGTGCCCGTGAGGATCAGCGTCCTGGCCTTGATGGAAGCCATTGCCTTGGCGGTGTCGCCCGCAAAACCGACCGAGTTTCCGACATCGTGTTGTTCATAGGCCCATGTCTGATAGATCCAGTCATTGGCGTCGAACGCCCTTATAGCGGCATTTTCTTGCTGTCTCATCCAGGGCAGCGCGTCCATGCCGTTGTTGAACTGAGCCTGGTACATGTCCGGCGTCCTCGCCGCGAGGAGGTTGAGAATGTCACGCCACAAACGGACTCCTTTCTCTGGGGGCACATCGTAGTTTCCGTCCTTCCATGCAGGATCATTCATGATCGCCTTACGCGACGCCTCCAAAACGGCGACCGTCCAGCCTGGGGTCTTGGCGAGGGGGACCATGGCAACCAACACACCCATGTAGTCGGGATGACTGACACCCCATTGCAAGGTCTGCATGCCGCCCATTGAAGGACCGATCACTGCGACCAGATGCTCGATACCAAATTTTTCCTTCACAAGACGGTATTGAGATTCGACCATGTCGGGGATGGAAAATTTCGGAAATTGCATTCGCGGCTGAGTCTTAGAATTGCTGGGGGACGTCGTCAGCCCATTGCCGATCGCGTCGGTGCAAATGATGAAGTACTTGTCAGGATCCAGCGCTTTGCCCGGTCCAATCATGAAGTCGATACGATGGTGATTTCCAGAGATCGCGGTCACCATCAGGACAGCATTGGATTTCTCCGCATTCAGCGTGCCATGCGTTACGTATGAGATGGCGAAGTCCTTGATAACCTCGCCGCTTTCGAGCTTCAGATCCCCTTCGCTGTACAGTTGATGGGGCGCTTGTTGTGGAGTGTGAGCCGTTGCCGGGGCCGTCAAGAGAAGGCTCAGCGAAACAATGACAATGCTTTTCATGATGGACCTTTCTGGCGGACAGGCAAGTCGCCGCTCGCCCGCTACTTGGCGAGATGCTGGTCGAAGAAGAACGCGATCTCCTGAAAGGCTTCCTTCGCCTCCGGAGACGTGTCGTCTCGATAATACTGAGCATGCGACTGGGCTTCGAAGACCTGAAGTTGGGCTTCGACATGCGCCTGGCGTAATTTGCGGTGCACTCTTACGGTGTTGCTGAGGAGCAGGTCACGCGTTCCACTGGTTAGGATAGTAGGCGGAAATCCTGTCATGTCGCCGTACACTGGCGAGAGCAGCGGATCCTTCAGATCATGCCCTTTGGCATAGACGACAGTACCTGCGTCGCAGAAGCCGTCGGGGAGACCAACACATTGTCGAGCTTGGCGTTTGTCACGAAGGTATCTCCGACCTTGGTGACATCGGACATCGGTGTCCCGGGGGCGATCGCGCCGGGGAACGGCAACCCGTCCTGCTTGACCTTGATCATCATTTCGAGCGTCAGCGCGCCGCCCGCCGAACTGCCGAAAACGGCGATCTTTTTCGGATCGGTCGTCTTGATCAGTGACTTGTACACCGTCATCCCGTCGTCGAGCGCGGCCGGAAAATAGGCCTCCGGCGGCATTCGGTAGTCGACCGACACCACCCTGAAACCGCCGAAGCCGGCCATGAACATGGCCTCGGGAAGAGCAGCTTCTCCCGGATTGAGCACGTAGCAACCGCCATGCATGTGCAGCAGCACGCGGTTCTGATTTTGAGGCGGTATTGTTTCTGGCGTCACGATGAACGCTCTTACGCCGTCGATGGTCGTCTTCTCGACTTTGACGTGAAGTCGCTCCTGCATTCCTGGAATGTTTTTCAATGTCGCCGCTGCGGTCGCTTGGACGATGGGCACCCATTCCTCGCCGGTCTTAGGCAGGATGTCCCAGCCGTTTCGAAGCGGCGCGCCGATTATCTTTGCGAGTTGCGGGCTCACGGTGCTGGGCACCGGGACTGATTTCGCAGGCACCTGCAGCGCAACCATCTCAGCCGATTGCGCCAGGCTCGCCGCAGGCAAGAGCGCGATGAAACAAATGCATCCCAAAAAGCGCAACCCGCCAGGATCAAATCCGGTCACGTGAACCTCCCTTTTTCTTTTTGTCTTCTAAAAGCTACTCACGCAGGAACTTCAGAATTTGGTCAAAGAATTCGAACCTCTTCTTCTCGAACAGCACGAAATGGGTAGCGTCGGAGATGAGGACGTTTTTCTTGCTTGGCGCGTGGATCAGATCTCGCATCAGCCCTTCGCGGTCCTCAGGGTAAGACCATGTATCGAAATTTCCGCCGATCACGAGCGTCGGCGCATAAATATTCGCGGCATTCCAGAGCGGCCGGCCCGTGGCCTGATAGAACGAATCCTCTAGGACTCCGTTCGGCGCCCTCATGCTTGCCGGGGTCCGCGAGCCGCTGGTCGGATCGGTTGCAAGACACGCGTTCCAGAATTCGGCGGGCAGCGCGGGGTCGCGGTACTCATCCTTGTTATCAAGCGGAATTTCGCCGTTCCAACGCGCCGTGTTGGCGGCCTCGGAAGCCAGCCGATATGCGCCCATGGCGAAGTTGAATTCGTACGGTCGTCGCTTGTTCTGAAGCGCGCTGCCAGGCCCGAGATTTGTATGATCGTTGAAATTGTAGAGCGGCGCGTACAGCACCAGCTTTCGGACGTTTTCGGAATGAAGCGAAGCGTAATAGCCCGCCATCATCGCGCCCCATGACCAGCCGATCAGGGTGACCTTCTTGACACCGCGCTTAGTCCTGATGGCGTCGACCATCGCTTCGACGTCGCGCAGCGCGAGATAGGGTTCTTCGACGCGGCTTCATCCATAGCGGGCTCGCGGCTCGAGCCGCCATAGTTTCGATAGTCGCCCATGTAGACGACGTAACCCTTCTTCACGAGCCAGTCGGCCCAGGAGTAGTCCTTGTACGCGAGGTCGAAGTCGCAGGTAGAGGGGCTGGTCGCGCCGTGCAGAAACAAGATGACATTGTCTTCGTTGAATGTGGTGTTGGCTTCCGCCATCTTTTCGCGCAAAAATAGCTTGATGCCCGGATCTAATGCATCGACTTGCATGTCGGTCTTGGCAATCTTGATTTCCTGTGCGCTAACCTGAGTGGCCAAGAGAAGCACCGCCGTTGTTGCTCGGGCGAAGGCGGAAGTCAGAGTGCTTCGCGCGTTGCTTTTCATGTTCCCCCCGGGAGTGTCTTGCTGTTGCTGAAGCTAGACGGAAACGAATGAGCTTCGCAACGTTCTCTGTGGGGCAAATTTTTCTATTGAGCCGTGGAATAATCGCGCACGCCGGCGCGACCAAATCGGCGTTTGTTCAGGACGGGCCGGTGCTAGCTCTGGGTGCCGTAGGTGGCGCTGCCGGGCGCGACAGACATGCGCGAAATTGTGGTCGACAAGGGTCATGCCCGCGCCTGCGAGCGAGGCGGCGTCCGAGTTGGCTCGCGGGCAAGGTCCCGGTTATTCCGCCGCCAACGACAACGACCTTGTGCGTAGGGCCGCTCCTGACGCTGTGCCGCCTGCCCGGATCGCGCACCTCGATGCCCCTGCATGAACTGATTTTTGGCGATCATACGCATGAAATGATCCCTGATGCTGAATGGCTTTTGGCAACCGTCAAACATTTAGCCTGAATGAAGAACCGCAGCGAATTTCCTTGCTCGCTAGATGCTTTCATCCGGAGGGAACGTTGAATGTTGCATCCGCATTAAGAGGCGCCGGCACTCTGGCCGGCGCACAAAGAGGAGCTTTCATCAATGAGGAAGATTTATCTAGGAGTGCCGATCAGCGCCGCATTGTTGGCTATCGGTGCATTCGCAAACGCACAAGGAACTTCGACGGGTGGGTCGAGTGGTCACGATCTCAAGCAATGCTGGGACGTGGCTAACAAGGTGGTTCGGGACGTAAGCGGCGCCACCGCAACTGGGCCATCTGGAAATACCACCGTCGGCTCAACAACATCAACCGGGTCAAGCTCTGGCACTTCTTCCGCTGCTCCTTCCGGTACGAGTGCCAACGCCAATGCTTCCTCGCGCCCGCCAGGAATGCCTGACTGCTAGCGATCCGATCGCGCCGGTTAAACTGTACTCCCCCGCTTAACGGGGTTTTTTTTTTGAGCGAGACAGCTGCGCCACCCGCAAGACAGGCTCGCTTTCGGTAAGTGCCGCTGACATTCACTGGTGTGCGCATTCCATCGTTGCACGAGATGTGATCCGGCGTAGTCTACGACGCTGGGCGGGGTGCAAACAGCAGCCAGTCCAGTCAGCGTAGCCCATTTGTGAACCGAGCACTTGCGGGCAACCGATACGCGATGACGAAGAAACGCCGCGTTTGCACGGCGACACTCTTCGGAGGCGGTCTACTTAGTCCATAAAGAAAAAGCGGGAGGAACTCTAGATGAAGAAGCTGTGGCGTTATTCGTGTTTCCCTGTTGTTGTTATTGGCATGACGCTCATGGCGTCATCGACATTTGCGCAATCCGTTGATACGGCGCGGATCGAAGCAGCCGGTCAGAACGACTGGCTGACCTATCACGGCTCATACAAGTCGTATCACTACAGCCCCCTGGCACAGATCAATCCCAGCAATGTGAGTAACCTGAGTGTCGCCTGGATCCATATTCCGGGACGTTCGACACGAGGATTACAATCGATGCCTCTCGCGGCCGATGGAGTGCTGTACTACACGGGCTCCTATAGTCGTACCTTTGCACTGAACGGCGCAACCGGCGAGGTAATCTGGTCCTACTTCCCCGAGCTGGACGAGGCGTTGATCGCGCGGCAGACCCACTCACCCTACAATCGCGGTGCCGCCATCGGCGAGGAAAGGTCTACGTCGGAACGATGGACGGCCGCCTCATCGCGCTGGACATGAAGACCGGAAAGGTCATGTGGGACACCAAGCTGATCGATTCCCAAAAGCTGACCGTTGGTTTCACCGGAGCGCCGCTTTACGCCAAGGGCACGGTGGTGATCGGCGCGCAAGGCGGCGAATGGCCGGGCCGGGGTCCCATCTTCGGTGTTGATGCCGCAACCGGCAAGAAGAAATGGGAATTCCTGACGGTGGCCGGCACCGACGAAGCCACGAAGACCTGGGGCAATGACTCGTGGCGCACGGGCGGCGGCGGCGGCTGGATGCCTGGCACTTACGACTCCGAGAACAATACAATCCTGTGGGGCACTGCCAACCCGGCGCCGCTCTACGACTGGTCGGGAGCCGATTACAAGACGCAAGGGGCGCGTCCGGGAGACAATCTCTATACCAGCTCGGTGATCGCACTCGATATCGATACCGGCAAGCTGAAATCCTATCATCAGGAACTACCTCACGACGCCTGGGACTTCGACAGCGCGGTCGGCGAGTTCGTGATGCTCGATCGCGATGGCCAGAAGTACATCGTCCATCCGAACAAGAGCGGATATATTTTCGTTTATGACCGCAATCTCGGTGTCAAGAACGTGTGGCGGATCACGCAGAACAGCAATTTCGTCAAGAACATTGATCCCAAGGCGGGTGAACTGATCGGCCGCCGCGACTTCTCCGCGGGGAAGGTTTCCGAACCATTGTGCCCACACATATCTGGTGGGGTGAGCTGGAATTCCGGATCGTACAACCCGAAGACAGGCCTCTATTACAAGCTCGGCCAGGAATGGTGCATGACGCTCGAAGTTCAGAAGACGACTCCGATCGTTGCTCCTCAGGCCCAACTCAACATCGGAGCCGACTTCAAGATCGCGCCGCCGCCCGGCGGTGAGATCTATGGCCACCTCGACGCGCGCGATCCGATCACCGGCGCCAAGAAGTGGGAAGTGCGCTTCCCCGAGCCGCCGCTCGGAAGCGTATTGTCGACTGGAGGCAATCTGGTGTTCGTGCCGGACTCGCGCGGCACGGTCCATGCCTACGATGCTGACTCCGGTGCCGAATTGTGGAGCCACGGCGACGGCACCGGCCACCAAGGCGGCATCATCAGCTATGCCGTTAATGGCAAGCAGTACATCGCAGTCGTCGCCGGCTTCGGCGGCATGGCGTCGGATGACTACGCGCCGACTTTCGGCGGCGTCTACAAGAGCATGCCTCGTGACGACGGCGCGCTCATCGTCTACAGTCTGAAATAATGCTCGTGACGCCGGAAGGGAGCGGCTTGACGCCGCTCCCTCTATCAAAGCGGAGCTAACGAAGCTCGGCGCAAATTGGATCCCTGAGAGGTAGGGTTGGCCGGTATGCGATTGGCTTGGAAGATCATGACGTTGTCGACCTCGACACTGGCCGCGCTCCTTACGATTTCCAGCTTGCCCTCTCGCGCGCAGCAACCTACTCCGGGCGCTCCGGATAACCAACAGCTCGATGTCGGGCAGTTGTTCGCGACCACCTGTGGTTGGTGTCACTCCGACGGCGGTCGCGCTGCCGGCAAGGGGCCGCAGCTCATGGACACCAAACGAGATGACGACTTCATCCGCAACCGCATCAAGAACGGCAAGGAAGGCGCGATGCCGGCTTTCGGCGCGACGTTCAGCGATGCGCAGATCGACGAAATCATCAAATACATCCGCGCCCTGAAGCCACATGAAGGCTAGGCGACATTGATCTACACAGGGGTTTCATGAAAACCTATCTAGCCCTCGTGGTCGGCGCCCTGCTGGGACTAACCAGCGTGTCGCAGGCCCGTTCTCTCGATGCGATCCGCAGCTCCGGTGTGCTTGGACTATGTGCCCACCCCAACTCGCTTCCTTTCGCCAACAAGGCCGGTGACCCTCCGGGATTTCAGATCGAACTGGGCAATGCGTTCGCACGTGAGCTCGGCGTCACCCTGAGGCCAGACTGGATCATCACTCAATACCAGATGCGGAGTGCGGGCTGTGACATTGTGCTCGACATCATCGCCGATCGAGAAGCGCAGGGCGAGACTAACCTGAAGATCTCGAAGCCGTATTACCGCACAGGGGTTGCGCTGGCGGTTTCTGATGGAAGCAGACTCACGTCATTCAGGAGCCTCGACGAACACTCGAAAGTTGGTGTCCTTGTCGGATCGATGGCGGCTATGACCCTCGGGCAGCGACACGTGGCGACGTCAACGTTCGGTTTCGAGGTCGACAGCCTGGAGGCTCTTGTCAATCATGAGATTGATGCGGCAGCGGTCACCCCGACGGCCGCCAGCTATTTCAATTTGACGCATCCGGACAAGGCGGTACACATCCTAGCACTTGACGAGAACGAGGCTGGCCTCAACTGGAACGTTGCCGTTGGCATGGTGCGCCCGGACGACCAGTTGCGCGAGGCCATCGACGGAGCTCTGGACCGGTTGCGAACCGACGGTACGATTAATCGGATATACGAGCGTTACGGTGTCGTCTTACAGCCGCCAAGGTAACCGCCATACGCCGCTGCACCCCAGCAGGCGCCATCTCTTAGGATGCATCGCGGCTGGGGCGATGATGAGACTCGGTTCCGCACGCGGTCGAGAGCTACGGAAGATCGGCCTGCAGCTCTACACGGTTCGTGACCTGCTGACGGCCGACTTTGAGGGGACCCTGAGGAGAGTTGCCATTCTCGGATACCGCGAGGTGGAGTTTGCCGGCATTCTCGGCTTAGACGTCAGCCGCACGCACAAGCTCCTGCGCGGCTTGGGTCTCACTGCCCCATCGCTACATCTCGACTATGCCACTCTGAGGGAGCATGCCCGACCGTCGTTCGAAATCGCTCATATGCTCGGCAGCCGGTTTGTGGTTTGCCCCTGGTTGGATCCGTCGGTAAGGCAGACTGCCGATGACTGGAAGCGGATCTGCGACGATCTGAATACGATCGGTGAACGAGCGTCGCGTTCCGCCCTGACGCTGGCCTATCATAATCATGACTTTGAATTTGCGGAATTGCCAAATGGCATCCAGCCATATGATGTTTTGCTGAGCCGCACGGACGAGCGCTTCGTCAAGTTCGAGCTGGACGTTTACTGGGCCACCAAGGGAAATCTCGATCCCACGCGCGTGCTGAGGTCACACCCTTCACGGTTTCCACTGGTTCATCTCAAGGACATGGCAAAAGATGGTTCGACCACCGAACTAGGTCGCGGCACAATCGACTTCGCCGGCATACTCGAATCTGCGTCCCATAGCGGCGTGGAGCATGTTTTCGTCGAACAGGATGTTTCAACTGATCCGCTGCGGAGCATAGAAACGAGCATCACATTTCTTCGGAACCATTCGCACGGCTCCATTCGGCCACGCACGCCCTGCTGCTTCTGATCAACCACACCTGATCGTGACTCCCCGGGAGCCCCTGGAGGAACTAGCATGTTGGTGCCGGCGGTCCCCTTGCCGGCCGAAGCGAGAGGCTAGACCCCAGTTTCCCCGACCCGGGAGCTGGGGCTTTTTTTGAACCCGACTGGCTCAGCTCTTCCCTACGCGATCGACCTCGGGGCGGGTGCGCACACCGAGATGCGCGCCATTCGCCAAGGATTACTTTCTTCACGCTCAGCGCACTGCTCGACTTCTTGGTCCGTCTTTCTCGTGCTACAATTTTCGACCTCCGAACGACAGTACTGCTTGGCAAGCAGTTCGGATCGCCGATCAGCGTCTACCAAAAATAGTCAATGCAACTAGGGAGGTGATGATGAACAGACGCGCGTTTCTCACCACAACAGCAGCTGCAACAATGGCAGCAACAACGAAAATGGCTTCGGCTGCGAGCGTAGCGCCATTCGGTCAGACGGGCGCTCCAACCAGGTCGACCGAGGCGTTGCCATTGGGGCCGCTATCGGGAAGCCGCTACCCCGATGCTCATCTGGAATCCATGAAGAAGGGCAAGGCCACGTTCGGGCCGGCTGACTTTCCGGCGTTCGCCGGAACGATGGCGGTAGAACGCGTCGCAACGGGATTCCGATGGGCCGAGGGGCCGGTCTACTTCCCGGCTGGCCGTTATGTCCTGTTCAGCGATATTCCAAACAATCGCATCATGCGCTTCTCGGAAGACGACGGTCACGTCAGCGTGTTCCGCCAGCCATCCATGAACTCGAACGGTAACACGATCGATCGCGAGGGCCGTTTGATCACCTGCGAGCATTCTGGCCGACGCGTTACCAGGACTGAATTGGATGGTTCGATCACAATCATCGCTGATAGGTACAATGGCAAAAGGTTGAACTCGCCAAACGACGCGGTTGTCACGTCCGATGGTGCGATCTGGTTCACCGATCCGGTCTACGGCATCGGCGGCTTCTACGAGGGCATCAAGGCCGAGCCCGAGCAGGAAAAGCACAACGTTTACCGCGTCGATCCTAAATCAGGGGAGATCAAGGTGATCGCCGATGATTTCGTCGAGCCGAACGGGATTACGATCTCGCCCGACGAGAAGAAGCTCTATGTGATCGACACCGGCTTCACCGACGGGCCCGACAACCCCTCGCACATCCGGGTGTTCGAGCTCGATGTGGCCGCCGGAAAGGCGTCGAACACCAAGGTCTTTGCGGAAATGCCCAAGCCCAGCATTACCGACGGCTTACGCTGTGACACCGAGGGCCGGGTCTGGTGCTCCGTGGGTTGGGGCGATCCGAGCGAGGACGGGGTACGCTGCTATACACCAGGGGGCGAACTGTTAGGTAAGATCCACATTCCGGAAACCGTCGCCAATCTTTGCTTCGGCGGTCAGCAACGAAATAGACTTTACATCTGTGGTTCGACATCTCTCTACGCAGTTTACACAAGCGCGCAGGGCGCTATGAAGCCGTGACCGTCCGAGGACCAGCATGACTTGATCCTGCAAAAAGAGGAGGTTTCGGAATCTGACGCGGGCTGCGCTTACGCGGCCCGCGTGAGTGGATCTGTCTGCGACGTCAGGTTCAGGCGCGCTCTTCAAACTGCAGCGAGCGACTAGTGCCTCGGAGGAGGCATCGCCATCACAGGTCATTGCGAGCGGAGGTGCGCTTGCATGTCACTGCGTGAGGTGGCGATCGGCGTCGTTTCGGTTGCCGTGCTGCTCCGCTGGAAGGTCAACAATCCGGCGCTAATTGCGGCTACCGCAGTGGTTGGGCTTATCTCTTATCCGCTGCTGCAGCCCGCATGGGTGACAATGAAATAGCACGTTAGCAGAGGCAGGGGATCCGTTGCTTAGTCCAGGAGTAGCGTGTGGCAACGCAAATTGTAATGGATCACACCGGCCACTCCCGCCATGAATTTGACCCGACAATGCTGAAGCCCTGACCAGAGCGGAGCGACGTTTCAGGGACTTGAACAGTGAAGGCTTTACAGCCGCAGTGCGGACTGTGGATGGCGAAGCGCTCCATGTATTGGTTCGCGATGTGTCGATCGAGTGAGGGCGGCCCATTCAAAATCGACAAGTTCATGCTGCGCCTAGCTCGACCACGCAGGCGTTTTTGGTGCAGCGGAGATCAGCCATGGGACTGTCCTGGCTAAATCCGTCGAAAATGACCCCGAGCAGACCTCTCATGGGGACGACTCCATTTTGCGGCATATGCGATCATGGCACCTTGCGTGAGCACCGGAAACGTAAGGGCAGCGGCTTCGAGCTGTAGTGGTGAAGGTGCCGCAGGGCTACTCTATCGAGGCGGTGAAGATCCCGCTGTTGGAGTCGGCGGCAGCCTTCGCCGGTGACCTCGGCGCGGTGCTGACACGGAAAGATATTTCGACTATCCTTCAATGCGGGCCATCAAATGGGCAGGACAAAGACCCACGAGGGCAGTTCAATGAGCACGGTAAAAAGCGCGCTGAACGCAGAAGAGTGGCGCCCTGATCCATGTTCGTTCCGGCGACATGGTCGTCGAAGCCTTACGCGAGATGCGCGAAAGCCGGGTGCGGTCGGTGCTGGTCATGGACGACGACGTGCTGGTCGGCATCGTGACTCAAGGTGACTGCGCCATCAAAGTGCTGCTGCCCGGGCTCGATGCGAAGCAGACGCCGGTGGGCCAGGTAATGACGGGCAAGCCGGCAACGATCAAGCCGGACGATCCGCTAGACGCCTGCATGGCGATGATGGCGGCGCGCGGTTTTCGCCGCCAAATCGACGCGAATGACCGTGCGCCCCGAGGGCGCGAACTACAGTGAGGGAGGGTCTCACCCGGATAGTTGTCGATTGGTCCGGAAGCTGGCAGGCGGCTCGGTCAGGTAACTGATCGGGTCGGAGCCCTGCGACAAAGGCGGCCTTGGGCTGCTGAGCGATCCGATGGGCCGTAACAAAGTGAAGCCCGAGCAGGCCTCGAAAGTTCTAATGCGGATGCCGACCCTCCGGTCATTTGGGGAAGGCCGCACGTGTGGGGAAGCAATCGACACGCGCACCCACGCGATCCGCCGGGGTAGTGGGTACGGCACGTCGGTAGGGTGGTTCGTAGTTACAGGGGGAGACCCGTCGCGGACGAGGGTAGCGGCCTCAGCATCGCATCAGGCGGTGGTCATGGCGGGAGTCGGACGGGGCAGTAGGAGCGTTGATGCCGGGTAATGCCGGCGGAGCAAAGGGCCCCGACTTCTGGTGTGCTTTTGAAGATGATGAGGTGAAGGTGATTGGTGATGAGCCGTAAGCGCGAAGCCGATACCCTTGCTTCAGAATTCGAATGAACGTGCGAAGAAGCCTCCGGCTTGGACGGAGGTTTGGGATGGGATTGGACAGCAAAAAGGACGTCCATTTGGACGGCTCATCGGTAGGGCTGGTGAGCCGGCTGGAGGTCCTTGAAGGACCGTCGGGACGCCGCGTGCGTTCGGAGGCTGAGAGAGCTCGGATCGTCGCCGAGAGTCTGCTACCCGGTGCCCAGGTCTCCGAGGTGGCGCGCAAGCACGGGGCGACGCGCTGGCAGATTTACGATTGGCGACGACGCTTTCGACAGCGAGGCCTGTTGGCGCCGTGCGAGGCGTCGCAGTCGACATTCGCGCCGCTGGTCGTGGAAAGCGCGTTGGAGGAGGGTCACGTTCCGGCGATCAAGCTTGAGATCGCGATCGGCGATGTCGTGCTGCGGACGGACACAGCAATAGATGGCGAGCAGCTGTCCCGGGTGATCCGCGCAGTGCGAGCGTCACGATGATCGCGGCCGGTGCCGATCTGAAGATTTACATCGCGACGCGGCCGATCGACTTCCGCTGTGGCCACGATGGACTTGCGGCGAAGGTGCAGGAGATGCTTGGCCTCGACCCGTTCAGCGGCGCAGCCTTCGTGTTCCGATCGAAACGAGCGGACCGGATCAAGATTTTGGTCTGGGATCGAACGGGCCTGGTGTTAGTTCATAAGCGCCTCGAAGGCTGCAAGTTCGTTTGGCCAACGATCGCAGACGGCGTGATGCGCATATCGCCAGCGATGTTCGCAGCCCTGTTCGAAGGGCTGGATTGGAGGTTAGTCCGCCCGAAAGAAGCGCGGCGTCCCCAGGCGGCTGGATAACTGCGGCAGATTGACTCGGGAGCTATTTTGAACGTGGCAGGCGCGGTGGCGACGTGCTCGAAATAGCGCATGAGCATTGCGGCGCTGCGCAACGAAAACGAACGCCTGAAGGCGCTTTTGGCGCAAACGCAGGCAGCCTTGAGCGAGCATCAGGGGGCATTGGCGGCATCGGAGGAAGCGCGACGTCGGCTGGAGGTCATTCTCGGGGAATTGAGACGCGAGAAGTTCGGCGCGAAGTCCGAGAAGCTACGGCCAGATCAGTATCACTTGCCGCTGGAAGACGTGGAGATCGCGCAAGGCATCCTGGACGCGGCTCAGGAGAGAGCCGAGGCTGTGATCCAGGGCCGATCGCGGAGCGCGCCGGATCAAGGTTCTCATCGCAATCGCGGCTGCTTGCCTGCCCATTTGCCTCGGGTGGAACGGATCATCGAGCCTGCGAGCACGCTCTGTCCGTGCGGTTGCGGCGCCATGACAAAGATCGGCGAGGACGTCAGCAAACGCCTCGACGTGATCCCGGCGCAATGGCGCGTGCTGGTCACGCGCCGCCCGAAATACATCTGTCGCCGCTGCTCGGCCCTGTCGTGCAGGCCCACGCGCCGGAGCACGTCGTGCCTGGTGGGCTGCCGACCGAAGCGGCCATTGCGCACGTGATCGTCTCCAAGTTCGGCGACCATACGCCGTTTTACCGTCAGGCCGAGATCTATGCTCGGCAGGGGATCCGGCTTGATCGGGCGACACTGGGCAACTGGTCCGGCCGCGCCTGCTTCCATCTCCAACCCGTAGCGGACCACATGCGTCGCCATCTGGAGAGGGCAGATCGTCTGTTCATGGACGAAACCACGGCACCGGTGCTCGATCCCGGGCGTGGCCAAACGAAGAAAGGCTACTTCTGGGCGATCGTCTCCGACGACCGCGGCCACAGCGGCCCAAGTCCTCCGATCGTGCTGTTCCGATATGCCCCCGGTCGCAGCGGCGCCTTCGCGGAGCAGTTCCTGCATGGCTTTAACGGACGCTTCCTGCAATGCGATGCCTATGACGGTTATGACCGGCTGACCGAAGTCGCTCGACCGCAGGGGCCGTGGACGCTTGTGCATTGCTGGAGCCATTTGCGGCGACGCTTCGTCAAATTGGCCCGCAACAGCAAATCGCCGATCGCCGAGGCTGCGGTTCGGCACATCGCACAGCTTTACGCCATCGAAGCCATGGTACGCGGTTCATCGCCGGACATCCGGCTGGCCGCGCGCAAGGAGCACTCGCTGCCAATCGTCGCCGCGCTAAAGCCATGGTTCGAGAAACAGCTGTCGATGATCTCCAGTGGTTCGACGCTCGCCGAGGACATCCGCTACGCGCTCAATCACTGGCAAGGGCTGACCCGCTTCCTCGAAGACGGGCGCCTCGAGCTTGACACGAACCCGGTCGAGAACGCCATCCGGCCAGTCTGCCTGACTAGAAAAAATGCGCTCTTCGCCGGTCATGAGGTCGGAGCCGAAAACTGGGCCTTGCTCGCGTCGATCGTCGCCACCTGCAAGCTCAACGACATCAACCCGGCCGCCTACATCGCCGAAACACTCGAGACGATCATCGACGGCCATCCCCATAGCCGCATCGAAGACCTTATGCCGTGGCGATTCCGCAAAACGTCAAGCCAGCCTCAATAGGGTTGCGGCTAAGCGCTTACGATGAGCCTGACAACGCCTAATAAGATCCGGAGCCTTCAGAGAAAGCTCTACTGCAAAGCGAAGGCGGAGCCCACCTTCCGCTTCTATCTGCTCTACGACAAGATCTGTCGCGAGGACATCCTGGTCCACGCCTATCGGCTCGCCCGCGTTAATGCGGGTGCACCGGGTGTGGATGGGATCACGTTTGCTCAGATCGAGGAGCAGGGCCTGGAAGCATGGTTGGCGGGCTTGCGCGAGGAACTGGTCTCGAAAACATACCGACCTGATCCGGTGCGGCGGGTGATGATCCCCAAAGCGAATGGTGGCGAGCGTCCGCTCGGCATTCCGACCATTCGTGATCGTGTGATTCAGACTGCTGCCAAGATGGTGATCGAGCCGTTCTTCGAGGCTGACTTCGAGGACAATGCCTACGGCTACCGACCCGCTCGCGGGGCGGTGGACGCGGTCAAGGAAGTGCACCGGCATTTATGCCGGGGCTATGCTGACGTAGTTGATGCCGATTTGTCCAAGTACTTCGATATGATACCGCATTCCGAGCTGATAAAGTCAGTAGCCCGGCGTGTGGTGGATCGAAACGTCCTCCGCCTCATCAAGATGTGGCTGAGGGCGCCGATCGAGGAACGGGACGCCGACGAGACCCGGCGCATGAGTGGTGGCAAGCGAAACACGCGCGGCACGCCGCAAGGCGGGGTCGCAAGTTTACTGCTGGCCAACATCTACATGAATCGGTTCCTGAAGCATTGGCGTATGACTGAAAGCGGCGACACGTTCCGTGCTCACGTCGTCTCCTATGCCGACGACTTCGTTATCCTCAGCCGCGGCCGCGCGGCGGAGGCATTGGCGTGGACGAAGGCGGTGATGACCAAGCTCGGGTTGACGATCAACGAGGCGAAAACTGCGTTGAGAAACGCCCGAGAGGAACGCTTCGACTTCCTCGGCTACTCGTTCGGCGCGCATCGGTTTGAGGCGAACGGGAATTGGTATCTGGGTGCGAGCCCGTCCAAGAAGAGTGTGCAACGGCTCAAGACGAAGATCAGCGATCTACTGGTGCCGAGCAATATCGATCCATGGCCGCAAGTATGTGGCAAGCTGAACAGGTCTCTGCGAGGCTGGTCCAACTACTTTGGCTACGGTTCGCGGAGCAAGGCATACCGTAGCGTCGATCAATACGTCTCTGAACGTCTGCGCAGGTTCCTCGCGCGAAGACACAAAGTGCAAGGGCGCGGCAATCGCCGATTCACGTTCGATGTCATTCATCGAGAACTCGGCGTTCTGTGCCTTCAACGCCTGCCCAAAGCGGTCCCGTCGCGTGCATTGCGGTGAAGCCGGTCGGAAAGCCGGATGCCGGAAATCGGCACGTCCGGTTTGATGAGCGGGGATGGGAAACGGGGCGTTGGCCATAGGCCCCAAGCTACCGCGCCCATCCTCGACTCTACCACCTGCGAGATGGGCCACTCGCCTTCCCGGCGGGCGCGCACCAAGACCGACCAGCTCGCGATGGATCCGTACTTCGCTGCCGTTGCCACGCAGTTGCAAACGCGCTTACGCAACCTACCGGGACCGCGCCGCACATTGAGATTGAGTACTAACGCCTCGCGATGCCGCCGGTGGGCGCGCGACTGAACAAGGGTGTCAATTGCGACATGTTGCCACCTGGCTAGGCGGCTTGGCGCCCCTGACCAAGGTCGGGATGCTGCATGTCCCGACTTCCATTCCACACTTTCAGCGCGTCCGCTGGGCTTAGCAACGCGGTTGGCTGTTGCAAAGCGGCAGCTGTCGCCTGTTTCTATGGTACTCCTGAATGATGTCGACGGAGGTGCCCATGTTGCGGACAACCTCGAACACGCTGACCCCCTTGCGCAGCGCATTGATCGTTTGTCAAGTTGGCAGTTTGCCTGGTCCGCATCTCACAAATTTTGTTCTGTGCGAGTTTTTCCCAATCTCAATCGTCGTGGGATTAACAATCGTCAGAAGATAGGTGATCTTTCGAGTAAACCAGAGTCGCCTCCTAGCATCGGGTGTTTCAGTAATCCAATAACCTTTCGGTGCAGGCTTAGCAGAGGAAAGTGAGCTGACTAGCTGCGTACTCGGCGTGACGTCGTACCGCTTGTCCCCATTAAATATAAGCATTTCAGCAATCAAATGCCGACCCACCGCTTCGACGCCAGACAGTCGGACGGTGAAGCAAGCTTCATCGACTCCGATAGGGAAGTTGGGATCGAGAGTGACCCAGATCCCCGTCACTGGATACACATCGGCTATAGCCGGAGAACTGAGAGGCAGGCCTACCAAGGCGAACAGCCCAGCGCATTCTGCTAATCGCTTGTGGGCTCCGAAATACGAGGACCCCATTGCAAACCTCTGCGAGTATCGATCAGGAGGCGAGATATTGTGCAGCCTGCATGTCTTACGCTTGCTGACCGTTCCAAACCGCCGAAGCGTGGTTACGTCCCAAGCGCCACGTCATTTGCTCAAACCACACCACTTAGGAACTGGCTAACCTCCTCGAAAAACTGCGGCATGCCCGGGTCATTCTGCAACGGCAGGTGGTCGGCGAGAAGTTGTCCAGTAACATTCTGGATGAGGCAATGCGGGGTCAAATTGCAAACGATGACGTAATTGCGGTCGGCGCTCGTGGCAGACAACCTCCGTTATCGTTGAGCCCTCGCAATCAAATGATTCGAAGGAGCTCCCATGAAGCAGTACGTCGGGCTGGACGTCTCACAGAGAGAAACCGCTGTGTGCGTTGTCAACGAGACTGGTCAAGTAATCTTCGAAGGGAAAGCCAAGTCTAATCCTGGTGCCTTGACTGACCTGCTTAACAAACATGCGCCTCATGCCGAGCGTATCGGCTTCGAGACCGGTGCGATGGCGAGTTGGCTATGGCATGAACTCCGCAGGGTTGAGCTTCCGGTGGTCTGCATCGACGCTCGGCATGCGCACGCAGCTTTGTCGGTCCGAATGAACAAGAGCGATCAGAATGATGCGCGAGGGCTTGCCGAACTGGTTCGGGTTGGATGGTATCGAGAGGTAAAAGTCAAAAGCGAGGAAAGCCAGAAGATCCGAGCGATCCTTGTCGCCAGATCTCGGCTAGTGTCCATGCGCCGAGACATCGAGAACCAGGTTCGCAGCTTGATCAAGGAATGTGGATTGCTGTTCCCTCGCGCGATCGGCCAACAATTCCGCAGCCAGGTCAGCGAACTCTTGGGCGTCGATCATTTGCTTCTCAGCGTGATATCGCCGCTGCTCTCGATCCATGAGAACGTTTGTCAACAACAAGGTAAGTTCGACAACGAGGTCCGCCGGTTGGCAAAGCTGGACGAGACGACGCGTCGCCTGATGACGGTCCCGGAGGTCGGTGTCGTGACGGCCCTAACGTTCCGCCACACGATCGATGACCCCTCGCGCTTCCGATCGGCTTCGACGGTCGGCGCCTACCTCGGCCTTACGCCGAGGCGCAGCCAATCCGGCGAAACCGACACCAACGGAAAGATATCTCGATGGGGCGACCGGCTTCTCCGAACTTACTTGTTCGAGGCCGCCACTGTCCTTCTTTATCGAACCAAAAAGTGGTCTTCCCTAAAGGCCTGGGGCATGAAGCTCGCCAAGCGGATCGGCATGAAGAAGGCAAAGGTCGCCATCGCCCGAAAGATCGCCGTAATTCTCCACTGCATCTGGGTCGATGGCACGTCGTTCGACTGGGGCCAGCCGAAGCCAATCTGATATTTGCTCGCAAGTTCCTGGTCCGGTCCGCCGGACTGGCGATGTCCCGCTGGGACGGTGGTCGTGGTGACCTCGGTCAATCGGCTGGTGGCGGTTCGCCCGCACTCCGCTGCAAACGTTGAGGCGCCCGATCCGGACATCATCATGAGGCGCTCGCGACCTCGGAAAGGACCATGACCCCAGCTACGACATCAACCCAACCCGACGAAGCCGCCAACGACGTCGATTGCCAAGCCCGCTAGGCAATCGTCTCGCCATCCGCGATTGCTCCGTCTCCGCAACCTGACCAGCTCCGACGGAGCAATCGCTACCGGCGTGTCACTGGAGAGAGGAAGAATGGTAGCTTGACAACAAACCGCAATTAAAGGGCCGATTGACAGCCATGCCGGCGTAGCGACAGAGCGACCCCGAATCGCCCGGTTGAAGAGTGAACTCGGGGCCGCCCCTCCGCCGGCCCGCTGTTGGGGAGTGGACACGGCATCCAAGTGAAGCACCGGTTTCTGTCCCGAGCAACCGGACAGCGTTTCTGACGGGCTCTAGAGAGTCGCTGAGTGGCATTGCGTGAAGCGAAGGCCACCACCAGAGGTGTGCCCGATGTGCTTCAACGAGCTGAAGCTCGACAAGGTCGAGCAGCATTGGTCCGGCTCAACCGAATTCCAGAGCTTCAAATGTCTCACCACCGGCTGCGGCTATCCCGGCCGGCAAAAGACTGTTGAGAACAAATAACGAAACGCGCTGTTGCTGCCGGGTTGCGAGAGTGATTGAGCTGTTCGTAAGGCGTTGATTTCGTTAGGAACGGCTTGACGCGACATACAACACGGTTTGGCAAGCAGAACGAAGCCGATACTCCGCCAAGCCTTTGATTTGTGGACTGAGTAGCTGGCGTTCCCAGCATGGACTCGAACCTGCAACCCTCAGAGTAGAAATCCGCTACTCGTTCCTGCCCCGTAGCTGCGGCCGCTGATTGCTTCCGAGAAGAGCTGTTATCGGAAGTATTCGATCTGCAGCGAGTTGCGCCGAACTATCGGAGGGGCGATGATCAGACTGATAACGTCATGCGAAACGGAGTCAGTTGACCAACTGATAAGCTAATACGCAAAACGGAGTCAGTCGGCTGACTGATAAGGAAATGGTCGTGCCCCCGGTGGTGGTGTAGCTCGGTAGAGCAAAGCCGCCCGGACGCGCGCCCTCAAATAGCGCCGTAGCGGGCGGGCGGCTTTGCGGTGGTCACCGGCAGTTCTCCGGTAGGATCGGGTTGCGACACGCCAACGCAACCGAGGAACCACCGATGACCGACGACATGATGAACCTGCGCACGCTCGTGGAGAAGACCCCTGATGCCGATCTGTTGCGCGAGATGATCGGCTTTGCCGCCCAGCGCCTGATGGAGCTGGAAGTCGAAAGCCAGACCGGGGCCGCCTATGGCGAGAAGAGCCCCGAGCGTCTGGCCCAGCGCAACGGCTACCGCGACCGGATCTGGGAGACCCGTGCCGGTGCGGTCGAACTGCGCATTCCCAAATTGCGCAAGGGCTCCTACTTCCCGGGCTTCCTGGAGCCGCGCCGCATGGCCGAGAAGGCGCTCACCGCCGTGGTGCAGGAGGCCTATGTGCAGGGCGTTTCGACCCGCTCGGTCGACGATCTGGTGCAGGCCATGGGCATGACCGGCATCTCCAAGAGCCAGGTCAGCCGGCTCTGCGCGGAGATCGACGACAAGGTGAAGGCCTTCCTCGCCCGCCCGATCGAGGGCGACTGGCCGTATCTGTGGATCGACGCCACCTACGTGAAGGTGCGCCAGAATGGCCGCATCGTGTCGGTCGCGGTGATTGTTGCGGTCGGCGTCAACAGTGACGGCCGACGCGAAGTTCTCGGCATGGATATTGGTCCTTCAGAGGCCGAGACGTTCTGGACGGCTTTCCTGCGCAAGCTCGCTCGCCGCGGCCTGCGTGGCGTCAAGCTGGTCGTCTCCGACGCCCACGAAGGCATCAAGGCCACTGTCGCCAAGGTGCTCAACGCCAGCTGGCAGCGCTGCCGCGTCCACTTCATGCGCAACGCGCTGGCGCATGCCGGCAAGAGCGGCCGCCGCGTCGTCTCGGCCTTCATTGCCACAGCATTCGCACAGGACGATGGCGAGGCCGCGCGAACCCAGTGGCGCAAGGTCGCCGACCAGCTCCGGCCAAAGCTGCCGAAGCTTGCCGGCTTCCTGGACGAGGCCGAGACCGACGTGCTGGCCTACATGACCTTCCCGCCGCAGCACCGGACCAAGCTGCACTCCACCAACCCGATCGAGCGCCTCAACGGCGAGATCAAGCGGCGGACCGAGGTGGTCGGCATCTTCCCCAATGAGGACGCCATCGTTCGCCTCATCGGCGCGATCCTGCTCGAACAGAACGATGAATGGGCCGTCCAGCGCGCCCGTTACATGACACCGGAAACCATCGCGCCGTTGAGCGATGATCCGAGTGTCAGCCTCACGGCTATCGCCAGCTGACCAGCCCGGCTCTCGCCGGCGAACGCGGTGATCCACCGCCAGCTACACCACGCCACGGGAGTACGTCATGCCAAGCTGATGACTGCTTGTGGGTGCAAGTCCCATCCGGCCAAAGCCGAAGCAGGCAGGCCGGGACCGAGTCTTGCGGGCGCCGCGGCAACGCGGGGTTCGAAGTGTAGACAGGACCCATGCGGGGTGCGGGAATGAGCCTCGAAAGGTGGATGTTCGCGGAGGCCGAGTGTGTTCCCTAAACACGAAGGCAGCATGAGCATCGTCGTTATGCGAGACGATGCCACTCCGTCGGGGTCGATGGCCGGATCATGTATGGAAGGTAATCATCGGAACATGAGAGGCCCGACCGGGTCCGTTGGATTGGTCTCCAACGGGGGACAGCGGCAAGGCAGTGCCAGAGCCGCGGTCCGAGCTGAGGTCGGGAGTCGGACTGGTTCATAATACCTGTGAAGTCGTCGAAGGAAACGAGACGCATGGAGGGAAGGGGCCAGCCCGAGGGGAGCCCGCGCGAGAAGGCCAGGGTCCGGACGCAGAGCCGGGCTGCCTTGCCGCCGAACCTCGAACGGGTGAACGCGGCAGCCAAGCAGGCTGCCCAAACCCGGTTCACAGCCTTGCTGCACCACCTCGACGAGGACGCTCTGCTTCGGGCGTTTCGACGACAAAAGCGGCAGGCCAGCGCGGGGGTCGATGGGGTAACGCTGGCGAAGTACGAACAGAGGCTCACGGATAACCTCCGCGAGCTCTGCGGGCGGGTCCACACGGGTCGTTACCGGCCACACCCGGTACGGCGAGTCTACATCCCAAAAGCCGATGGCGGTAAGCGGCCTCTCGGTGTGCCGGCGCTAGAGGACAAGATTGTCCAAAGCGCGGTAGCCGAGGTGCTGAGCGCCGTCTATGAGGCCGACTTCCTCGGGTTCTCCTACGGCTTCCGGCCGGGGCGGAATCCTCATATGGCGCTTGACGCCTTGCACACGGCGATCATGAGCCAGCGGCGTCAACTGGGTGCTCGATGCCGACATTCGCAGCTTCTTCGACTCGGTCGACCACGAGTGGCTGTTGCGGATGGTGGCGCACAGGATCGCTGATCCTCGCATCTTGCGGCTCATAGAGCTGTGGCTGCGGGCCGGCGTTCTTGAGAGCGGCGAGAAGCAAGATACAGACAGGGGTACGCCGCAAGGCGGCGGGCATTAGCCCGCTCCTTGCCAACATCTTCCTGCACTACATCCTCGATCTCTGGTCCACCAATGGCGTCGTCGCCATGCACGCGGTCGCGTCGTGACCGTGCGTTATGCTGACGACTTCGTCATGGGCTTCGAGAACAAGGCAGATGCGCAGGAAATGCTCTTGGCCCTCAAGGCGCGGCTGGCCGGCTTCGGCCTAACGCTCCATGAGGACAAGACGCGGCTGATCGAGTTTGGCCGGTTCGCGGCCCTCTCGCGTCAGCGGCGCGGCAAGCGGCGGCCAGAAACCTTCGCCTTCCTCGGCTTCACCCATTACTGCGGGCGGACCAGGGACGGCAGGTTTATCGTGAAGCACAAGACGGAAGGGAAACGCCTGACGCGCAAGCTGACGGCGTTGCGCCAGGAGGCCTGGCGGATCATGCACGAGTCACTGCCACGCAGCACGAGTGGTTCGCCGCTGTGCTGCGTGGACACTACGGCTACTACGGCAGGCCGCACAATTATCCAGCGCTCAACGGCTTCTACCGCGAAGTGCGTCGGACGTGGATGCGCTGTCTGAGACGGCGCAGCCAGAAAAGCCGGCGCATGGGGTGGTCCGAGTTCGAGACCCTGACGGCACGCTTCCGGCTGCCCGTTCCACGCATCACTCGCACTTGGGTACAGGCGCGGATATGACGAGGGTTACCCTCGGGAAGAGCCGGGTGCGGGAAAGCCGCATGCCCGGATCTGTGAGGGCAAAGCCGAATGGCTGAGCTACTCGACCACGATCTAAGGAAATTACCATTTCCTTATCAGTTGCTCTGGTCGAGAGCACCACAGATCCCGGCCGCAAGTACCCGAACCCGTCAGTTCGCAATAGCGAGGTAGGAAGCATATCGCGTGCGCAAACGCGCATCGAAGCCGAAATCAGTTCGGCGGACGGTTTCAAACGCACGATGTTGGGCGCGAGATCGATTGCCTCTCCTGATCCGGCCGGTGGTGCTGCCGGTGGCATCTACTTCGCCAGCTTGGGACTGCGCGTTAACCCGCATTTCTCACAGTGTTGAGGCGCATCGGGGCGCGAATCAGCGAAAGTTCTTTTGCGAGAAGGACTTCGCGGTGATTCAAGGAATGCCCCGATGCCGGCACAGTGTAGCGCAGAACGGTTTGATTTTGGAGAGGTGGAAGGCCGCATCGTGGAAGCGGCTTTTGATGGTGGCCTGGTGACGTCGGATGCGGGCGCGCTGCTGCTGGGCGCGTCTGATCGGGCGATTGATCTGGTGGGGCGCTTTGCCGATTGCTTTCGCGATCATCGCCGGGTGGACTTGATCGAGCACGCAGTCGGAACGTTGGTCGGACAGCGGGTCTTTGGCATCGCACTTGGCTACGAAGACATCAACGATCACGACGAGTTGCGGCACGACCCGCTGATGGCGGTGCTGGCGGGCAAGCTTGTTGCCAGGCGCGAGGACTGCGCACCGGTGGCCGGCAAGTCGACGCTGAACCGGCTGGAACTGGGCCGGGAGGAACCTTCGCGCTATCACAAGATCGCCTACGACGCGGCGGCGATCGAGGCGTTGCCGGTGACGCTGTTCCTGGAGGCGCACAAGCGACCGCCGCCGCAGATCATCCTCGATCTCGACGCCACCGACGATCCTCTGCACGGGCATCAGGAGGGGCGCTTCTTCCACGGCTATTACGACTGCTACTGCTATCTGCCGCTGTACGTGTTCTGCGGCCGGCATCTGCTGGCGGCCAAGCTGCGGCGCGCCGACATCGATGCCAGCGCAGGCAGTGTCGCGGAGATCGCGCGGATTGTCCGGCAAATCCGCGCCCGCTGGCCGTTCGTGCGCATCGTGCTGCGCGCCGACAGTGGCTTTGCGCGCGAGGCGCTGATGGCGTGGTGTGAGCAAAACCGCGTGGATTATCTGTTCGGGCTCGCCCGCAACACGCGCCTGGTCGCCATGATCGAGGAGGAGCTCGCCGCGGCGAGAGCCACAGCCGAGACGACCGGCCAACCGGCACGCCGCTTCAAGGACTTCCAATGGCGTACGCGCGACACCTGGAGCCAGGAGCGCCGCGTCGTCGCCAAGGCGGAGTGGACGCAAGGCGAGGCCAATCCGCGCTTCGTCGTCACCTCGCTCAAGCGCAGCGCGGCGGGCGTGCGGCAGCTCTATGAGGACATCTACTGCGCCCGCGGCGACATGGAGAACCGCATCAAGGAGTGCCAGCTCGATCTCTACGCCGACCGCACCTCGGCCGCCACCATGCGCGCCAACCAGCTGCGGCTGTGGTTCGCCTCGATGGCCTATGTGCTGATCTGTGCCCTGCGGCGCATCGGCCTTGCCGAAACCACTTTGCGGACGCCACCTGCGGCACCATCCGCCTCAAGCTCCTCAAGATCGGCGCACTGGTGCGCATCAGCGTCCGCCGCATCAGGATCGCCATGGCCTCGGCCTGCCCAGCCGCTCAGCCGTGGGGACACGCGGCTCGTCGCCTGGCCGAAGCCGCCAAGGCTCGCGCCTCGCCGGCCTGACACGCGACGCTGCGACGCGCTCAATCGGCGGCATCACCAACAGGCCCAACGGAGACATTCAAAACCAAATCGCCGGCTGCGCCTTCAGCGCCACGGCTCCCCGTTGCCTTGCCAAATCCTCCTATCCTCCGTCGCTGAGCAATCGGTCGTGTGAGAAATGCGGGTTAACCCCGTCCTTGATGCTTTAAAACCGCGCCGCTGCTTCACTTCTGTGTTTCGGACGCCGGCCGCTGGACTTAGCGCCTCATCCCAGCTTCCATTCCTCTGCACTGGCGCCGGCCAAGGCCCGGACCCGCGCCTCATCGGCTGCCAGTTCTTTGGCGCTGCCCGAATAGACTACGATGCCATCGTCCAACACAGAGGCATCGTCGGCGATTTCCAGGCTCATGCGTGCATTCTGCTCAACCAGGAGTACCGAGATGCCCTCGGCCTTCATCTGTTGCACGATCCGGAACACCTCGCGCACGATCAGCGGCGCCAAGCCTTGCGAAGGTTCATCAAGAATCAGCAATCTGGGGTTTAGGAGCAGTGCGCGGCCGATCGATAGCATCTCCTGCTCGCCGCCTGAAAGCTGGCGGCCACGATTGAACTTTCGCTCTTCGAGGCGCGGAAACAACTTGTAGATCTGCTCGATGGTCCAGGGCCCCTCACGTTCTAGCGGGACCTTGAGGTTCTCCTCGACGCTGAGATTGGCAAAAATGCGCCGCCCCTCGGGCACATATCCTACCCCCAACCCGGCTACACGGAAGGTCGGCCAGCGCGTAGTATCGTTGCCGAAGATGGTGACCTTGCCTTCGCGCGCGGGTGTCAGGCCCATTAGGCTGCGCAGGGTTGTGGTCTTGCCGGCGCCGTTCCGTCCCAGCAATGCAGTGATTTTACCTTCGGCAACGCTAAGGTTGACGCCATGCAGGATGTGGCTCTTGCCATAGTAGGTGTGGATGCTCTCAGCTGACAACGCTGCAGTCATGCGGCATTGCCCAGATAAGCGGCCTGAACGGTTTCGTTGGCGGCAATCTCTTGCGGCGTGCCTTGCGCGAGCATTCTGCCCTGATCGAGCACGCAGATGCGGTCGGCGAGATGAAACACCACACGCATGTCGTGCTCGATCAAGACGATGCTGTAATTGGAGTCGCGATGCAGCCGGCGGATCAATTGGGTGATCTGAAAGGTCTCCTGGTCGCCCATCCCGGCGGTCGGCTCGTCGAGTAGCAAGAGATGCGGTTTCAGGGCCAGCGCCATCGCGATCTCGGCAGCACGCTGGTCGCCATGAGCGAGCTCGCCGACCAACCGATCCGTCTTGGCTTCCAGGGAGACCAATTTCAGAGTCTCTTCGACGCGCTCATGGATCTGTGCGGCCTCGGTGCGGTTGATCCAGGGCCGCAACCGGTAACCGCCTGCCACTTCCGCGGCGATCCGGACGTTTTCGAACACGGTGAGCTCGGGGAAGATCTCGGTAATCTGGAAGGTCCGGGCCATGCCGCGCTTGACGCGTTCATGAGTGGAAAGCCGGGTGATGTCGCGGCCATCGAAGGTGATCGAGCCTGAGGTCGGCGGGAAGAATCCCGAGATGAGGTTGAAGAAGGTGGTTTTGCCGGCGCCGTTGGGTCCGATGATCGCGCATAGCTCACCCTCTGCGACGGAGAGCGAGACATCGCGCACCGCCACGAGATTGCCAAATCGCTTGGTGACGTTATTGATATCGAGAACGTTCATGCCCTGCTCCGTTGCAGGAAACCCAACAAGCCGCGTGGAAAGAACAGCACGACGAGAACGAACAGCAGTCCCACGAACGACATCCAGTTGACCGTGATGCTCGACAGATAATCCTGCACTACTACGAACACCGCAGCGCCGAGCAGCGGGCCCCAGAAACTGCGCATCCCGCCCATCACTGCCATCATGACGAAATCACCGGACTGGCTGTAGTGCAGGCCCCTCGGGTCGGCGAAATTATTGACCAGCGCATAGAGAGCGCCGGCAAAACCCATGAAGAAGCAGGACAGCGTGAAAGCGATCCAGACGTGGCGTTCGACGGGTATACCGAGGAAGCGGGCCCGGCGCTCGTTCTCGCGGATTGCGATCATGGTACGGCCGAAGGGCGACCGTAGGATAAACGCCATAGCGCCGACCGCCAGCGCGAAGCAGAACAGGACAAAGTAGTAGAAGCTGTCGGCGTTGGAGAGAATGTCGAGCCTAAAGACGCCGAGATCGATCGGCTGCCGGGAGAAGCCGCGCAAGCCATCGTCGCCGCCGGTTAGCGAACTCCACTGGAAGGCGATGTAATAGAATACTTGGCCGAACGCTATCGTGACCATGGCGAAATAGACGCCACGGCGCCGCACAATGAGGGCGCCGAGGATGGCACCGCACAGGCCGCCCAGCAGCATTCCTATTATCAGCGCGAGCGGCGTGCTAAGCGCCACGAATTTTAGCGCCAACCCGGCGCCATACGCCCCGAGGCCAAACCACGCAGCATGACCAAAGGACAGCACGCCGGTAAACCCAAGCAGGAAATTGAGCGACATGGCAGCCAGCCCGAGCACCAGCACGCGGGTCGCGAGCGCGGTATAGCCACCCAGCGGTACCATCCAGTACGGGGCGAGCAGCAGGGCTGCCCAGATCGCAGCCAGGGCGATCAGCTTGCGGGTTTGCTCGGCACTCAACCCATCATTCCTTCTTCGCCGAACAATCCGCGTGGACGGGTGAGAAGAATGACCGCCATCATGACGTAAATCACGGCTTCGCTAGCGGCGGGAAAAACACCGCCGTGAGTCCGGAGGCGACCCCGATGAGTAAGCCACCGACCAGCGTTCCTGGCAGACTACCGATACCGCCGACGATGATGGCGATGAAGCTTGGCATCAACAACCCGGTACCCATGGTCGGCTCAAGCCCCAATTGTCCGGCCGCGAGTACTCCGCTGAGACCGGCGAGGAAGATGCCGACCGCGAAATTAAGCGAGCGTAGCATCTGCACATTAATTCCCAGCGCTGCGACGGTCTCGAGATCGAGCGTGCCGGCTCGGATGCGGACGCCAAGGCGCGTATTGCGAAGCAGCAGGAACAATAGCCCCACCGCGATCATCACCACGGCAACCATGAACAGACGGTAGCCGGTGATGAAGAACAATTCGTTGCTGAGGGGCTGCGCCAGAAACGGCGGAATGGTGACTGGCTTGCCTTGCGGGCCAAAGACAAATCGTGTGCCATCCTCGATCATGAACGCCAGACCGAAAGTGAGCAGCAGACTATAAAGCGGATCGCGTCCATAGAGCGGACGGATCAATACGCGCTCGACAGCTAGACCGACGATCGCCGTCAGGGGCGGCGCCAGAAGCAACGCCCCCCAGAAGCCGACATAAGGCGTGATCGTATAGGCGATGTAGCCGCCGATGACGAGAAATCCGCCATGGGCGAAATTGATGACGTTGCTCAGGTTGAGAATGAGCGAAAGGCCGAGCGCCATCAGGACATAAAAGGCGCCGATGATGAGCCCGTTGGTGACGTTAAACAGAAGTAATTGCCACATAATTCACCAAAACACTCCTGCGTCTCGACTGCGAGGCGAACGCCTCCTGGTCCTCAAAGAAAACTGCGGACTTCATTTTAGGACGGCCACTGTACATTGCAGCCGGTTTCGCTGATCTGAGGCGCGGTCTTGTCGCCGGGGACGATCTCGTCAATACGGAACAGATCTTCCGCGTCGTCTTTGCCCTTCGACTGCGCTTCACCGACGAACGCCGACGTCATCAGTTGATGGTCGCCCTTGCGGTAGTAGACCTTGTTAGGTTGCAGCTTGACATCGTCGGGCAGCTCGAAATTCTCAAGAGCAGCCGCGAGCTTGAGTGCGTCGACAGTGTTGTGCGCATTCGCGATCAGCGCGAAGGTCATTGCTGACGTGTATCCGAACCAGTGTCGCGCCGTCGGAACATTTCCGTTGTTGAGCTTGCGTACATCGGCGACGAATTTTTCGACCCCTGCAACGCCAGGCTGCTTCCAATACCATTCGAACATCCAGACCCCGATACGAGCTTCGGGCGGCAGCGCGGCCAACGATTCCAGTTCCTGCTGCGTCCCAGCGACGTGGATCTGTTTGTTGAGGCCGAACTGCACCACCTGCTTGAGGCAGTTGATCATGTCAGATCCCTGTACCAGCAGGAGCAGCACGTCCGGATTGGCGGCGCGCGCCTTGATCAGATAAGCGGAGAAATCGGTAGTGCCGAGCGGCGTCAGCTCGTTTCCGGTTACCGTTCCACCAAGCTTCTTCAGGTCGTCGGTGCAGGCGTCATACAGTGTGTGTCCGAAGGCGTAGTCGGGGGTGATGAAGTGCCACTTCTTGCCGTACTTGGAAAAGAGCACACTGGAGACGGAATTCGCCTCCATTCGCGTGGTATTGCAGACGCGGAACACGTTCCACTTGCAATCCTTACCGGTGATCGAGTCCGTGTGCCCTCCAGAAACGATATGCAGGATCTTCTTCTCGGCGGTGACCTGGGCGATCGCGGCCGCGATGCCCGAATTGACGTCCCCGATCATGAAGTTGACCTGATCTCGCTCGATCAGCTTGCGGGCTTTTTGCACGCCAGTGCCAACATCATTGGCGGAATCCTCAACCAGCAACTCGACCTGACGTCCAAGAATGCCGCCCTTAGCGTTCATCTGCGAAACGGCGAGCTTAGCTCCCATGACCTCGTTGCCCGCAGGCGCCGCATAGACGCCGGTGAGGGGATCTACCATGCCCATCCGGACTGGTGTCTCCCCGCGCGCCTGGATGATGAAGGGGGACACCACTTGAGCGCGCCGAGCGCCGCGGCGCCTTTCGCGAGGGTGCGGCGATCGAATTTCGCGTTGAAGATAGGCGACGTCATGCGCTTCTCCGTGGGGTGGGTTCTTCTGAGCTCGATCATCGTCTTGCGGCACCAGACATCGTGCCGCGTTATGTTAGGCTAGGCTGGCCATTGAATCTTGCAGCGGGTGGCCTCGGCCGGCCCGGCGGCTTTTTCGCCAGGCACCGGATTGCGGATCGTAAACATATTGTCGGGGTCGCCCTGGGGCGGGTGGGCCTCGCCGACAAAGACGGTGCTCATCAACTCATGGTCGCCGGCGCGGTACTCTGGCGACCCCGGCTGCAAAGCGACCTCCGGCGGCAGCTTGAATCCGGAAAGCGCGTGCGCCAGTTTCTGTGCGTCCAGCGTTTTCTCCTGATTTGCGATCAGCGTGAGCGTCTGCACCGACGCATAGCCAAACCAATTGCGTGCAGTGGCAGCGGCACCTGTGATCTTCTTAATTGCTGCATTGAATTCGGCGACGTGAGGCACGCCCGGCTGATCCCACCACCATTCCATCGTCCACCATCCCACCCGAGCCGCATCGGGAACCGCGCGGATGCTCTCGAGCTCGAACAAGGCGCCTCCCACGGCCATCTGCTTGTCTAGACCGAACTGGACAAACTGCTTGAGGCTCGAGACCTGGTCGCCGCCGCCCATAACGTTGATCAAGACCTGCGGATTGTAAGCTTTGGCTTGGATCAGATAGGATGAATAGTCGGGCGTACCCAGCGGGACGAGCGAGCCGGCGGAAGTGCCACCTGCGGCTTTGAGGACCTTTTCAAAGCCGGCCTGGACGGAATGGCCGTATGCGTAATCCGGCGTGAGAAAGTACCATTTCTTGCCGAACTTCTCTATCAGGGTATTGGCGATAGCATTGGCGTCCATGGTGGTTGAATTGCAAACCCGGAATACATTCCACGAACAACTCGCACCAGTGATCGGATCGGTGTGTCCTCCAGAGACAATATGGAGCACCTTCTTTTCGCTGGTGACCTGCGCCATCGCGATCGCGATTCCTGAATTCACGTCGCCGATTACAAAGCTCACTTGATCGCGCTCGATCAACTTGCGCGTTTTCTGCACGCCAGTACCGACGTCATTTGCTGAATCTTCGATCAGCAGTTCAACGGGTCGGCCCAGAATGCCGCCTTTCTTGTTGATCTCGTCGGCGGCGAATTTCGCTCCTACCACCTCACCTTGTGCAATTGCAGCATAAACGCCGGTCAACGGATCGACCATTCCAATCCGGATGGGAGTTTCGCCCCGAGCCGTAATGATGAAGGGAGCAGAGAACTGCACCGCAGCAATAGCGGCGCTGGACTTGAGAATAGCGCGGCGATCGATTGACGAGAAGCGTTGTGAGGTACTCATACTATCCCTCCCAGGTCTTGCTTTGATCTCGGCATTCTTCGATGCCTTATGCTCTGCCAGCCTAGCTCTTCCGGTTTGGCTTGCCAATTATCAACCCGCGAAGTTTATGCGACCTTTGGCTTAGAGAGCATGAAAGCGGCACGTGTACTAATCTGCCTTTGATTCGGCCGGCTGCTTTCGGTGCTCACCCTTAACTGACATCTAAAGCACCGGTCGGCGAGCTTGTCGATCGCGCTGGCCGAGGTCGGCCAGTGACCGGCCGAATAGAAGGACTACTCACGCGAACGCCGATGCAGCGAATGGCGGTGAGGATTTGTAACGGTTTGGCATTACGGATGAAGCCTCACGGCTGCTGAGTTGGCAGTCAGGTCAGCGGTCCTGAGCCAAGCCAGCGCTGACATCGATCCGCGCTTGAGATCCTTCAAAGACGGTGACTATTTCGTTGCATACCGGTGGGCATGGAGTTTCTATTTCTCAAACTAGTGGTTCCCAATCTTCGCGGCCGCATACGTCGCTGGGTTGGCTATAAGTCGTGCGCAAGACGCAAACGGGCGGGAAAACCCACGCGGCCACAGCCTAGTGCCTCGGCGGCGGCGCGAACGCAGTTTGGGCAGCGACCGCCGTTCAAAGAGAAAGAAGTCGTTGATGTCGGCCAACGCTGCTTCGCCGTCAGGATTGTGCTGCGCCCGAATTGGCATGCACGAAGCTGTGTGTCCATCGGGCCGCTCGGCTACATTGCGAGATAGCGTCGGCGGATGTCCTCATTCGCAATCAATCCCACGGTCTCTTGACGATGCACCACCTTACCTTTGTCGATGACAAGCGCTTCTTCGGCGATCCGCAGGCAAAAATGCATGTTCTGCTCTGCGAGCAGGATTGTGGCTCCGCCTGCACCGAGTTCCCGCAATGTCTTGCTAATGGCAGTAACGATGATCGGTGCCAAGCCTTCGCTGGGTTCATCGAGCAGAAGGACAAGAGGATTGCCCATCAGAGCGCGCGCGATCACAAGGAGTTGCTGCTCGCCTCCCGACAAGCGGCCCGCCTGACGGTACCGAAGGTTCGCGAGCAGCGGAAATGCGTCCCAGACCCGCGCCAGCGTCCACTGCTGCTGGCCATCAGGACCTTCCTTGGCCGCGATCAGTAGATTGTCCTCGACGCTGTGTCCGGGAAACACTTGGCGATCTTCCGGTACATAAGCGAGACCGAGGCGAGCGCGCACGTGGGGCGGCGCGCGGGTGATATCCCGCTCAGCGAAAAAGATGCGCCCATTTCGCGCGGGGACGATCCCCGCGAGCGTTTTCAACGTCGTGCTCTTCCCAGCTCCGTTACGCCCGAGCAACGCCAGAGTACGCTTTTCCTGGAGAGCAAAATCCACACCGAAAAGAACTTGGCTCGCGCCATAGAAGGCGCTCAATCCCTCAGCGCGCAAGAGATCTGTCATTCTGGGTGCACCTCGGTTCCTAAATAAGCCTCGATGACCGAGCGATTGTTCCGGATCTCGTCGGGGGTACCTTCTGCGAGGACTCGGCCATAGCACAGCACCCGAATCGTATTCGCGACCTGAAAGACGATGTCCATGTCGTGCTCGATAAAGATCAGTGTAAGGTTGCGCTGTTGCCATAGTCCTCGCACGCGTTCGATCATGCGCCAGCGCTCCTCAGGGCCCATGCCGGCTGTGGGTTCGTCGAGCAGGAGCACCTTGGGCTCAAGCGCGAGTGCGATGGCGATATCGAGCACCTTCTGGTCGCCGTGGAGAGAATGGCCGCCTGTGTATTCGCGATCTCCGTCATCCCAACGAATTCCATCACATGTTCGGCGCGCTCCCGGATACCACGAGGCGGGAATCGGCGAATAGGATTTGACCATTGTCCGGAATGGGCAGTGACCGCGGCCATTAAGTTCTCCAGCACCGTCATGGTCGGAAAGCAGCTTGCCACCTGAAACGCGCGTCCGATGCCGCGATGCATCCGCTCGGCTTTGGACAGGCCCAGAATGTCCTCGCCGTCCAGTAACACTTGCCCCGAATCAGCAGAAAACGCTCCACTGACCAAGTTGAAAAAGGTGCTCTTACCTGCACCATTCGGGCCAATGACCGCCGAGAGTGAGCCTGACGGAAACGTCAGAGAGACATCGTCAATTGCCCGCACGCCGCCGAATGTTTTGGTGAGATGTGCGATCTCGATGTTCATTGCCGGCGCTTGCCCCAACCCAATCGCATAAAGTCCAGTACGCCGCGGCGCAAGCCCAACGCGAACGCAAGGATCACGAGACCCAGCACCAGTCCATGATATTCGGTAAAGCGTTGAACCACATCGTTCAAGCCGAGCAGGATTGCTGCTCCCAAGACCGGTCCGAGGAAACTGTTGACGCCGCCCAGCATGACCGCAAAAATTGCCTGTCCGGAATTGGGCCAGTCCGCGAGTTCAGGGTAGGCACCGGAGACAAATAGCGCCGCCAGAACGCCCCCAAGACCCGCAAAAGCGCCTGCAATGGTGAACGCCAAGAGCCGAGCCCGCCACAAGGTGATACCTAAATAACTGGCGCGGTCTTCGTTGTCGCGGATCATGCGCAGCGTCTGGCCGAACGGGCTCATGGAGATTTGGCGGAGCGTGAGGAGACCAAGTACCGCGACTACTGCACATAACTGATACAGATGAAGCTGCGAGCTGAGCTCGATGCCGAAAATCTGTCGTCGCGGGATGCCGCCGCGCAAGCCTTGGTCGCCGCCCGTAAGGCTCTGCCAAGACAGGATGACACTGAAGAGTAGCATCTGCACTGCGAGCGTGATGAATGCAAAGTAATCCGTGCCGAGGCGTACGCATACGGCACCGACGCAGAGCGCAGCAAATGTCGTGATCATGACCGCGACGATAGCGGCGACAGGCACAGAAACCTCGGTATTCTGCATGGTGAGCCCAAACGCGTATGCACCAAGCCCGTAGAACATTCCGTGTCCAAACGAGACCATGCCTGCATTGCCGATCAGCAGGTTGAGCGAGGTTGCAAACAGCGCCATGGCGCTCAATCGGATCACGAAATCTTCAAAGGCAGGGCTGCGATGGAAAAACGGAATGGCCAAGATGGTTGCAAGCGCAATTGCTGCGATCGCCGGATCGCGCAAGGCGAGCCTCCGCCTCATAACCGGCGACCAAAAAGGCCTTGCGGCCGCAGCACCAGGATGGCGATCATAACGATGTAGATCAGCCCGTCAGTGAACCTCGGAAAACCGATCGTACCGAAGCCGCGGACCATGCCGATCAGCAGCGCCGCAACCAGCGCTCCACCGATGGACCCCATGCCGCCGATGACGGTGACGATGAAACTCTCGATCAGGACCGAGAAGCCCATACCGGGAGACAGTGAGCGGACTGGTGCAGCAAGCGCACCCGCCAGCCCGGCAAGGCCGCCGCCCACCGCGAACACAATCGCGAACAGCATCGTGGTGTTCACGCCAAGAGCGGAGACCATTTGTGGATTGACCGCAGCAGCGCGCACAGTTTTTCCGATTGTTGTCCTGGATAGCCCGGCGCCCAGCACGATCGCGATTAGCGCGGCAATGGCGATGAGCACCGCGTAGAATGGTGGCACCACCCCTCCCGCAATGAAAAGCGGCGGTACCTGAAATGCTGATGGCATTCCCATGGCGTGGAATTCGGGCCCCCAGATGATCTTGACCAGGTCATCAAAGATCAACACCACGGCATAACAAACCAGCAGCTGCATCAGCACATTGGAGCCATAGACGCGGCTGATCAGGGCGCGTTCGAACAGCACGCCAAGGATCGCCATCGCGAGCGCGCCCGAAAGCACGGCAACTGTATAGCTTTCGGTTGCACCAAGCGTGCTGTAAGCCACGTACCCGCCGAGCATATAGAAGGTGCCGTGGGCGAAGTTAACGATCTTCAGCACTCCGAAAATGAGGCTTACGCCGGCGGCGACCAGGAACAGCAACATGCCGACGATGAGGCCGCTGGTGGTCTGGGTCACCACGCAAGCAGGTGTGGTCAGGCAGGCGCCGAGCGCGTCGAAGTCCATGTCAGGTGTAGTTCTGCTGCTTCTTCCACTCGGTCTCCAACTCGATGATCTTGCCCCAATCGGCAGCTTTCACATCGACGATGAACGGGTCTTTTGGGATGGTTTGGCCCCAGCCAATGGCGTAGCCAACAGTCGTGTGGTCGTCCCGCATGGTGATGGTGCCATCGGCGCCGAACGGGGTATTGATCTTCATGCCGGTGAGAGCTGCCGCCAAACCCCTGCCGTCGAGGGAGTTCGCCTTCTTGATCGCGGCCTCGTAAAACTGCATGGCAAGTGTGTTCTGCCATGACCAGTTTGTCGGCCGTTCATTCCACCTCTTGAAGTAGGCTTGGCCGAATTCCTTGTTTGCTGGCGTATCCGGAAAGGTTTCGAGATAGCGCGTAGCGGACTGGATGCCGGCCGGCAGGTTCTTGATCGCCGCCAGCACAGGATAGTCGACGTTTGGGGTGGCCATCGTCATTTGCGAAAACAGCGCGTAGACATTGCCCTGATTGACGAAGGCTGAAAGGTCGCCAGCGTAAAGCAGAGTAAAGAGCGCCTGCGGCTTGGCCTGGATCAACTTGGTAATCACTTCGGTGAAGTCAGGCTGACCTAGCTTTGGCCATGCTTCAGTGATGACCTCGACGTCCGGCTTGAATTTTTTGAAGAATTGCAGGTACTGTGCCGTGGTATCGCGGCCGTAAGCGTAGTCAGGCGAGCAGGTCGCCCACTTGTTGATCTTCTTGGCATTAGCGAAGTCGGCGAGATAGATGCTACCGGCTACCGCGTCGTGCACGCCTTGGCGGGCTACGCGGAAAGCAGTCGGGACCCGGATCTTCGGGTCCGCGGTGAGCGAGGAAGTCTCGCTGTTGGTGTGAATACAGGCGACGCCGAGGTCGCGGACGACTTCCTGGACTGCGAAGGAGGCCGATGAAGCCTCTGCATCCACCAGCAACTCGCATCCGGCCGTATTCACCAGCTCGCGCGCCACGCGGGCAGCCTCTTGCGGCTGGCCTTTCGAGTCGCGGAAAACGAATTCGATCTGCCGGCCGAGGAAGCCACCCGCCGCGTTGATGCGATCCTGCTCCATCAGAAGCGCGTTGCGTGAGGATGTGCCGAGCAAGGCGATCGGGCCCGACAAAATGCTTTGCATCCCGATGAGCAGTTTGTTGGACTGAGCTCGGGCAATCGAGGGCGCGGCCAGCAGGCTGGCGGCTCCGGCCGCCAAAACAGTGCGACGAGTAATGGATCCACTCATGATCTGCACCTCCCTATGACCGGTCCTGGAGTGGCCGGGCGTTTTTCTTGAGTTGAGTGTAGTTCGTCAATGGCATTGTAATCAAGTTGGCGAAAAGCGCTCGGACAGTGCCAATCAGGCTTGCGCCGATAGGGCGGCCGAACATCAACTGCATGCCGTCGTGCCCCCGCGTCGGAGTGACCCAGGATGCTGCCTCGGGGAAAGCGAATGCCTAAGCCAGCCCCATCTCTTCACCGCCTTTTGGCGATTGGGTACTACACCTCGGCTGTCGGATCGCAGCATTGGTTGGCCGGACCGTTTTGCCAAGTTCAAGCGCTTAGACTGCGCCGAAGAGGCGTCACAAGGGCATGGAATTCTGATAGTCACGCCGCACTGCAGCGCGGGCCAGCAGGATTCATTTATCTTCGCCAGCTGCGTATACGCCCTGCACATCTACCTTCAACCATGGTAGCATAACTCACCTTTGGAAGACTAAGTGCTGTAACAGGGAGGACAACATGCGGGTGACCCATGCGAAGGTCCTAGGCTCGTTGGCCGCAGGACTTATTTTTATGTCTGCAGCAGCGTTGGCCGGCGAACCCCCGAAAGAGATGAAGCTTTATGTCTTCAGTTCGGGAGCGCTGAACCTCGACAAGTCCATTATCCAAAACGGTAGCAGCGGCAACGTTCAGATTCCCGTCGGATTCTTCCTGATTCGGCACCCTAAAGGGGACGTGCTGTTTGACTGCGGCAATAACGACAGGATCATCAAGGAGCCGGACTATTGGGGCCCCTTCGTGAAGGCACTTGATCCGGGCCGGTCGCCGGACGTCGCGGTCGATGCCCAACTTTCGAAGATCAACGTGAAGCCGTCAGACATCAAATATGTCGTGCTCGGCCACTTCCATGTCGACCATGCCGGAAATATCGGGAAATTCCTGAGATCGACATTCGTGTATCAGCGGGACGAGATCAGAAACGCGTTCTGGCCGGCGCCGGGCTACGCGACGTTCTTCATCAGCGACGATTTCGCCATGCTGCGCAACAGCGTAGGCGGCGGCATGCCGGCAAAGTACAAGACCATCGAGCTCGACGGCGATCTCGACCTATTCGGCGATAATAGCGTTTTCATCCATCGCAGCGTCTCGCACACGCCCGGGAGCCAGATCATGGTCGTGCGCCTGCCCAAGACCGGAACGGTGGTGCTGACCAGCGACGCTGTCTACCTGCAGGAAAATCTGGACAAGAACATCCTGCCGAGCGTCGGCAGCGTCTATGATCCAGTCGGCATGCTCGATGCCTACGCCTGGGTGAAGCGGGTCCGCGACACGGAAGGCGCCGACATCATCTATGCCCACGATCCGGACGTGTTCAAGGCGCACAAGCACTCACCCGAATTTTACGAGTGATCGGAAGACGCCGTTCGGGACTTCCGCACGATCATCCCGGGCTTTGCGCCCGGGATAATCTGTATAGTTTGCAGTAGATTCAGCATCTGAGAGTCGATGGCCCCGGTTGTTCTGGCACAGCATGTGACCAAGTGGTACGGCCCACGCCGCGCAGTCAGCGACGCGTCCTTCGCGATCGAGCCGGGTGAGATCGTTGGTCTCCTCGGGCCCAACGGCTCGGGTAAGAGCACCATCTTTCGCATGCTCACGGGCTACCTGGTGCCGACGGCCGGCCGACTGGAGGTCGCCGGCCACGATGTCGTGGCGGAGTCGCTTGCCGTGCGTCGCACCATTGCCTACGTACCGGAAGACGCGCCGTTGTACGATCATATGCGTGTTGACGAGTTTCTGCACTTCATGGCCCGCCTTAAAGGCCTGCGCGGAGCTGAAGCGAAAAGGGCGGTGGTCGAAGCAGCCGCGCGGCTCGATCTTGGTGAGGTGATGAGCCTTTCGAGCGGTAAGCTCTCACGCGGTTTCCGGCAGAGGGTCGCGATTGCGCAGGCACTTCTCGGGCATCCCGAGGTTCTGGTTTTGGACGAGCCGACCAGCGGGCTCGACCCGCATCAGGTGATCGCGGTCCGCGATCTGATCCATTCGCTCGCTGGCCGGCATACGGTGCTCTTGGCTTCGCACGTCCTGCCCGAAATCGAAAAAATAGCTTCTCGGGTGATGATCCTCCTCGATGGGAAGCTGCTGACGCGGGACGCGCTGAAGGAATCGGACAGCGGCCTGAACTTGCGAGTTTCGACAAGCGAACCCGAGCACAGCGTGCGCAAGGCGCTTGAGGGGATCTTCGGGGTGCACGGCGTCGCGCCCGATCCGGACGCGGGTGCGGGACATTACCTGATCAGGGCCGAACGGCGCCCCGCGCTTGCTTCCGAAGTGGCGGCAGCCCTTGTGGGAGCCGGGGTTGCGGTCTCCGAACTCATCGAACGGAAGCCGGATCTCGAGCGCGTGTTCCTCGATTTGACCCGGCGACCGAGGGCTGCCGCATGAGAAGCTTTGCAGTCCTGCTCATCAAAGAAGAGACTGCGCTGTTTTCCTCCCCGATCGCCTATGTGCTGATGACCGTGTTCCTCCTGATCATGGGCTACAGCTTCACTCTGACGCTGTTCCTCAGCCATCAGCCAAGCATGGTGCACATCTTCTTCCAGATGTTCGTGCTCTTCATGCTGACCGCGCCGTTGATCACCATGCGGCTCTTTGCCGAGGAGAGAAAGCTCAAGACGCTGGAGGTGCTGCTGACCTCGCCGGTATCGGAGGTGGCGATCGTCTTGGCCAAGTTTTTCGCCGCCATGAGTTTGATCGTGCTGATGCTGCTGCTGTCCGGCGCCTATGCTGCGGCGCTCGCTTGGTTCGGCGATCCCGATTTCGGTCCGATTTACAGCGGGTATTTCGGCCTGCTCCTGTTCGGGGCCGCGCTCATCGGAACGGGACTGCTGGCCTCCGCGCTGACCGCCAACCAGGTGATTGCCGCGCTGATTTCGCTCACCGCCTTTCTGCTGCTGTGGATTATCGACAGTTTCGGTTGGCTGCTGCCGAGCCCGGCAGATACGCTGGTCGTCAATCTCTCGCTCTCGGTGCACTTTCGCCCCTTTGCTATCGGCTCGATCTATCTTTCCGACGTGGGCTTCTTCCTGAGTGTCACTTTGCTCACGCTTTTGCTGACAGTGCGGGCATTGGCGCGACGATAGGAGTGAGCCGATGTCCCGCCTGGCCCGATCGGAAATTGCCCTCATTTTACTCGTGATCCTTGCGATCGCCTCTGGAGCGCTAGGCTTCGCCGGGCTTGGCGAACGCTCATCGGATTGCCTCCTGTTCGCGGCGTGCCTTCTTGCGCTGCTCGCTTTGTTTGTGCTTGCGGTCAAGCTGCCGCTGCGCGGCAGCGGATCGCGGCTCTCAGCGTGGGTGACGAATCTGTCTATCGTGCTCGCGGCACTTGCGATCGTGATTGGGGCCAATGTCGCGCTGTACCGGCATGACGTCCATTTCGACGTGAGCCGGGAAGGACGGAATACGCCGCCGCGACAGCTCACAGACGTCATTACGCAATTACGGACGCCGCTTGCGCTGACGTATTTCTACAACATAGGCGATCCCAACGCAGTTGCTGTTAAAGCACTCGTCGAAATTGCCGCGCGGAGTCATCCGCTGTTGTCGTTCCGCGCAATCGACCTCGACAGGGAGCCGGGGCTTGCACGGGACGCTGGTGTGCGATCGTACAACACAGCAGTGCTCCAGGCGGACGGGCGCAAGGTGCTGGTCGAAAACGTCACGGACCCCGCGCGTCTAAGCTATGCGGCCTTGCGCGTGCTCCGGAAGCGCACCGATACGGTCTGCTTCGTCACGGGTCATGGAGAGGTGTTTCGGCCCGTCCCGTCCCATTTCCACTACAGTCACGTGGAGACGCTTAAGGGACATGATACGCCCGGGGCCGGCGACATTTTGGAGGCTGCGCCAGAGCAGCTCGACCGGTTGCAGCTCGCGCTCGACCAGATCGGCTATGACATGCGCGGTTTGGTCACCGCGTCCGCAACCGAGGTTCCGCCCGATTGCGCGGTGGTGGCGGAAATCGCTCCGCGCGCTTCCTATGCTCCAGGTGAAGCGGAGTTGTTGGCGCGCTACCTGAAGCGCGGTGGCCGGCTCTTGCTGTTGATCGACCCGCTTTCGACAACGGAGCCGGATCTCGAGAGAGTCCTCCTCAGCCCGATCGGACTGTCGAGCCGATCGGCGATCGTCCTCGATCCGCTGAACCATTTCCGAACCGAGTCCGACAAGGTCGCAGTGCCTTATTACTCACCGCACCCGATTACGAAGCGCCTCGCGCTCACCGTTTTTCCGCAAGCGCGACCGATCCGCTTGATGCAGCCGCCCGACGGCATAAGCGCGACTGTCCTGGCTGCGAGCAGCCAGGACAGCTATCTCGTCTCATCAGCTGCGGCAAGGGAGATGATTGCGTCCGCGAAGCCACAGGAAGCAGCTAATGTCGAGCGCGGCGCTCAGGCGCTCGCCGTCGCGCTCGAGGGTGCCTGGCCCGGTGAGCCGGGCCCCAAGCGTTTTCGCCTCGTGGTGGCCGGCACTAGCAAATTCGCTACCAACGAATACTTCCCCTATGTGTCGAACGGTGAGCTTTCACTGGCGATGCTGCGCTGGCTTGCTGACGACGACACGACCCCCAGCGTGGCGCCGCAAACCTATCAGGTGCCGGAGATCGTGCTGACCAGCCGGCAGATGCGCGACAGCTTCATCGCGCTCGAGCTGTTGCTGCCGCTGAGCACGGCAATGTGCGGCCTTGCGGTGTGGTGGAGGCGGCGTTGATAGGCGTCCACATCACCCGCAGTATTCCCCGCTGGAGCACGCCATTCGCCGCGGCAGTTCTTATCGGACTCCTTGCGATGCTTGTGATCAGTGGCAAATGGCCCGAGTTGCGCAGCAAGGTCGCCTTTTCAGGGAAGGGAGTGGTCGCGATCGACCCGGCAGAGATCCGCCGCGTCGAAATTCGCGCAGGCTCGGATAGTCTCCCCATGATGCGTGAAGCGAGCGGTTGGACGATCGAGGCGCTGCCTGCCTCGGTGCCGCCCGAAGTCGCCAGACATCTCGAGACCGCGCTGCGCCTGATCCATGTCAGTGAGTCCTCGCGCGAGATCGCGCCGGATGAACTTACGCCGCCGAGCTTCGCAGCGTTCGGGCTTGATCCTCCCTTGACTGTGGCCGTGCTTGAATCGAAGCAAGGCGACCGCGTAACGGTCAATTTCGGAGGGCTGAACCCGGCAAGCACCGCGCACTATGTCCGGGTTGCCGGCAGGCCAACCGTTTATCTCATGCCGCGCCACGTTGCAGAGGAATGGCGCGTGACGCTCGATATGGCGCGTAGGTTGGTGGGCCGGAATCAGTCGGTCGCCGCTCGCGGCAAGGACCTGCTGCTGCCGATGTCGATAACCCAGGCGTGGGCGATCGAGATTGTGTTTGCGGGAAAGCTGACGCGATTCGAGCGCGATCCCGCTGGCAGCTGGTTCAGGCATCTTGGTCAGCATAGCCATTCTACCGGTACAGCCGCACACGTTGCGGACCCCGCGCAGGCTGAGATCATCGATGCGGCACTGCGCGCCTTCGATAGCAGCGCGGTAGAGACCCGCGTTGGGCCCGCTACTTCTCCGCAGCTCGAGCGCTACGGGTTGACGCTGCCGGGCCTTATCTTGCTGCTGTATGCGCGCGACAACTCGACGCCGCTGGCTAGGGTTGAATTTGGCGCGGCATCCGACAGCCTCGATCGCTATGCCCGCCTAGCGCCTGACGGAGAGGTGGCGACGGTTGCCGAATTCGAGGCGAAGCGGCTCACCGATCTGCTGCGGGCAGTCGGAGGGGCTCCTGAAATGCGGCGGCTGGTCGGCTTGGCGGCTGTCCTGCTGTTCGCTTTGGTAAATTCGCAGGCTCACCAGATGAATCTCGTGACGGCCCGGGTTGCGCTCGGAGTCGACCGAGCCGTTTCGGTTGAACTCGCGTTGAAAGGAGCGACGTCGATCGGCTCGCCGGAACACAGGTGTTCGACTTGCGTGGTGACGCCGTCGATCCGGCGCGAGTTGCGCAATCCGCGCCGGCCATTCTCGCCTATATCGATGCGCATCTCGCGGTGACCGGTCGCGAGGGCAGCAGGTGTGCCGCCGACAAGCCGGAGTTGATGGCGGACGGCGACGGTGTGATCTTCCGAAACCGTTATAACTGCGGTGAGTTTGCCGGCGAGATCATCTACCGTTCGACTGTTCTGACTGACAAGGATCCTACGGCGCGGCAGATCGTGCTGGTCGGCGAGGAAAAAAACGAGAAGCAGGCGCTGCTGGATGCGACCCACAGCACCATCCTGCTCTCAGCGCCCGCGCCGTCGCTGCTTGCGACCATGCAGCGTTACCTCCTCACGGGACTCGAACATATCTTTCTAGGCTACGATCACATCGCCTTCCTGGTTGCAATCGTGTTGTGGGCACGCCGGCTGGTCCCTGTCATCAAGATCGTGACGGCTTTCACGGTTGCACATTCGGTCACGCTGTCGCTGGCAGCCCTGGACCTCGTGGTTGTCCCGAGTGCGATCGTGGAGCCCGCGATCGCCGCCTCCATCGTATTCGTGGCCGTAGAAAATTTCTTCTCGCGCGACATTGATGGCCGCTGGCGGGTCACCTTTATCTTCGGCCTCATTCACGGGTTCGGCTTTGCCGGCGCGCTCCGCGAACTCGGCTTGCCACCGAATGCGATTGCTCCCGCGCTCGCAGCGTTCAACGTCGGGGTCGAAATCGGACAGGTGGCCATCGTCGCAATCATCGTGCCCTTGCTCGTTGTGCTCGACTGCTTGCTCGCTTTCGACCAAATGAAACCAGTCAGGGCGGCGCCCCTGGTATACGCGTGCTCCCTCGGCATAAGCCTGCTCGGCAGCTATTGGCTGATCACACGTCTGTTCCAGACTTAACGCGAGTTACAGCCGCGACGTTTTGGTGGTTGCGAGTGCGGAGCGGCGAAACGATCGAGGCAACCGAACTAAGAGACATATGCTTCTGGTTTCGGAGTTACCAGGGCACTCACTAGTACTTTGGTTCATTTAGTCACCAGCTCGAACACTTCAAGGGCGATGAAATTCCACCGCCCGCTGTTTCAGGGAAACTCTAGCCGCGAAGCCTGCCTGCAGCCACGCCATGGCCTGCGTGTGCCCAGCTTTGCGCGAACTCTCGTTTCCCTACCACCCACTGAACTTGTAGGCTGATGGCGGTAGCGGCCTGCCGAGGATTTCTTCGATTTCCGAGAACGTGAGCCGAATGGTTTGCGCCCTTGTGCGCCCCAACTCCCTTCGTAGTGGATCGTAAACGGACATGACGCTCGGCTCGCCACGTTGGCTTGTCGTCACCGCTCGCGGGGATGTTGAAGCCGCGGGCGGCAAGTTCCAGTTCGAGCTCAGTGATCCGCTCGAAGATGCGAGCAGCGATCGCCTCGGACTCCTCTGCGGTTAACGATCGAATGCCTCTTAAGGATAGCTCGTCCCTGAGAACCTTCGCCACAAGCAATTGGATGGCCATTGGATCAAATCCTAAAATGACGATCCAACCGCAACCAAAGGGCGAGCGCAAGTGTTTAGACGGTCTTGCCGTGCTACGGCTGGATTTCTCGGTTGGAATGCTGAAGCTGTGCGGGTGCTCGCGAAAGCTCTTCCTGCAGCCGTTCTTAACAGAAAACCCGTCTGCCCCATCGGGTGACCTAACCTGCGTGGTCTGTAACAGATTGACCGTCTTGCTTCGCTTGAGCACGAGCTGTTGGCACATCCAGCTTCGATTGCTCCTCGCTCAGACGGCTTTCGATATACTGCCGTTCGAACTCCGTCAGAGTTGTTTGCAATAAGAAGTGATAGCGTTGAACATTGTTGCGATGTGCCCGGGCCAAATCGTCATCAATCATCGCCGTCGCCTTTCCGTGACTGAGACAACTAACAATTCATCATCGGCTGGATGGGCAGCCGACCAAGCAACAGCACGAGCGGTGCATCTCCGCGGCGGTCCATGGTAGTGAGCTTTTGTTTCCTAATCTGTGAACTATTTCACAACTCCCAAGCGATCGCCGCGTGGTGACGGCAGCCATTGGAAGGGGTTGACGAGCAAGGGTCGGTTTCATACAGCCCGATGCGGGGCCAAGATGTGTTCGTGCATATTAGCCCAGTTGGGCGCCGGCTCATTAAGCTTGGCTGAGGGCCAGAAGGTCGCTTATGAAGTCCAAGTCGATCAAACGTGAAGCAAAGGTGGTGCCGAAGATTTGCGCGTCTGAGACTGCAGCGACCATGGCGGGCGGTTTCGATCACTGCATTTTCTGCCCAAGGTCTCTCAGCAGCGTGTGAAGAAAGTCGCTGGCATGATCGTATTGCACGTTGCCGTTCGTGATTTGGCGGACGCGTGGATCCTTTAAGCGACCACCGGTTTCGGAGCCGAGCAACTCAACTCTGTCGGACCACTGCTGCAGTAACGTATCGGGTATATCGTCCGCAGATCCGAACATCTTCAAAAAGGGAATGTTCGCCCTCGGGCTTGTGGTCGTGATGAGCCTTCGCGCGTAGAAAGCGAACAGTCCACGGAAGGCATCACGGGAAACGGCAGGTTTTCCCATCGCAATGTCCCTGAAAAAATTACGTTCTTAATGGAAGCAAGTGTGAGGCCTTCGCGTGAGAAAAGCTAGAAAAACAATGACCCTTGCCCGTCCGTTGTCGAAGATTTTGCCGTTGGACGCGGAGTAAAAATCCAAACTCGGTCAACGATCGTGACTTATTTTGCGGCAGCCCCTGGTGGAGCGCGCGCTGCCAACCTCGAGCTTCAAGGCGCTCTCTGCCTCCAGTGCTTCCCCGCGGGAAATTAGCTGAAGCCCGAGCCCCCGAAGGCTCCAGCCTGTAGAAGTCAGTGGAGAAGTTGCGCCGACCGCGCGGCTTGCACTAAGCTCATCCGATTAAATCCGAACCGTTTTTGTGGAGTAGCGTCATGTCGAGTGCCATTGAGTTGATTGTGGACGGCTACGCGAGACTGAAAGACCGCCAGTCGCTTGAGGAGCTGAGGATGCGCCGCCGGCGCCTTGCCGGAGACCTGAAAGCCTGGGCGGGCTTTGACTGCAGGTTGTCGATCGCGCAGATCGAGCAGGACATCGCGGCAATAGAGGCCGGCCTGGAGACGTTGTCGGGGCCGGTCGGCGGGTAGGCTAACGCGCCAACCCGATGCCGTCGAGCGCGCAAGGAGGACAAGTGCTGCGATCTCAAATCATAGGGCCCGGCCGGAAAGATCAAGACCTACAAGGCCCTCAAAGAAGGCACCGCGCGCTCGCTACTTGTCGACAGCATCGGCCACATCGCCGAGGTGGCGAGTAGCTAGGCGGGAAGACGAAGCAGGATGTCTTTACTGGACAGCGTGCCGGTTGGCGTCGCAATCTCCATATCGACCACGCGAAACGAGCCGTGACTTTCGTAGACGTAGCGAAGATGCCAGACCGGACCGAGTTCCGGCGAGATGACGAAGTTGTCCAAGGCAGCCGCGACGTGTCGAACGGCATCGCGTCGCTCGACCGGTGCGGAGAACATCGCCTCTATCAGCGCTGCCAGGCTCATGCCGCGGACCAGCATGGCTCGTGCATCTTCGTCGCCGTGAGTAAGCCGGAGGGCGGTCACGAGGACGGCAACAGCATCAGGGTTCTTCAGAGCCACGGCAGGTTCGCTTCGTCCTCTAAAAGCATAATGCGGATGCCGCCCCTTTCGTGCGAGCGGCATCGGTTCGCCGCCAACTATCCCAATGGACAAATCCCCACGCCGCCCTTGCGCAGTATTGAGTACACTTCCCGACCGGAGCTGCCCGGAGGGAAAGTTGAGGGCACGGCTTGAGCCGTTCTCACGTCCGACTATGAGGCCGCGGCCGCGTGGGTGGCTTTTGACTCTCGGAATGAGCGCTCGCCAGTTCACGCTGGCGCGCAATGCGAAGGCCGCAGCGGGAGGTTAAATCGCTGCGGCCCGCGCGTGGTCAAATGAAGCCGGGTTTAAAAAGACCAAGTGAAATATGCAGCCAGCCCCGGCACCAAAAATTCTGGCGCAACTTGGCCTTTTTTGCAAACACAACTTCTCGGGAACCGAAATCCACCGTAAGCGTAGCTCTGAGGCCCATTTGATTGGCGCTTAACGTCTATTTTGAGCGCGTGGTGCGCCGGCGCGGCTTCCATATGTCGGACAACGCATTGACAGCGGCCTCAAGCGCCTTCCGGTCGACGACGTTGGGATCGAACTGCTCCGGGCCCCAGAGGCGCATATGTTCGTGCTCCGGATGGGCGGGGTCGCTGATGGCGTCGAGGTATTCGGCATAGCCTGGCGCACCGCCGACATCTTCCGGAGGACAACGGCCGGCGGCCTCGAGCAAGAACGGAAGTCCCTCCGTTGTCGTGTTATCGAACCACCTTTCGAGCTTGATCACGTGATCCCAGCTGTCGCCGAAGTCGTAGAGATAATGGATCGTCTTGGCGCCACTCTCTTGAACGATATCGCAGAGCCGCGCCTTGCGGGCATCGATGGGCTGGGGGCCAAAATCACCTTCGGGATCAGGGATACCCCAACGTCCTTCGCCGGCCAGGAACTCGAAGAGACGGCTGTTCGTCCAGCCAAACGCCGCCTGAAGCGTCAGATGCAGCCGATCAAGACGCAGCGTGAGCGGCACGACAAGGCATCGCATCACCTCCGGTTTCACGTCCTTGAGGGTCACCTTGATCCGGACCGCGGTCGTGTTCAGGCTCATGCCGCCAGCCTCGGATCGTGTGCATGCATCGTGTAGATCGACGCCCAAGGGAGCAGTTCGTCCAGTCGCGCCGCAGGCCAACCATTGACGAGCTTCGCGAGAACATCAGCGAGCCAGTGCTCGGCACTGACGCCATTGAGCTTACAGGTCTCGATTAACGATGCCAGAACTGCCCAATTCTCGGCGCCCTCGTCGCAACCGGCAAAAAGGGAGTTCTTCGCGTTGAGCTTGATCGGCCGCATCGCACGCTCGACAGCATTCGTGTCCATCTCGATGCGCCCGTCATCAAGGTAGAGCGTCAGGCCGTCCCAATGACGCAACGCGTAACGCAAGGCCTTCGCCGTGTCGCTCTTTTGTGCAAGGTAATCAAGCTTGGCCTCAAACCACTGCTTCAAGGCTGTAGCCAGAGGTCGGGCATGCGCCTGCCTGCCAGCACGGCGCTCGGCCTCCGATCGGCCGCGGAGCGCCTTCTCGACCGCGTAAAGTTGGGCGATGCGCTCAAGAGCCTCGCGGGCAACCGGAGCTGGCGCCGGAGCAGCCTCGCGCTCGATCTTCACAAACTGGCGCCTCAGGTGCGACCAGCAGAAGGCGAGCGTTCCGGACAAGGCGTCCGCACGCGTCTCTCGGGTCATGGTCTTGTAAGCCTGATAGCCGTCGCAGTGGATGATGCCGCGATAGCCCTCGAGCAGCCTCAAGCCATGAACGGCCCCACGGCCCGGTGCATAGGCGTAAACCACGCCAGGTGGGTCAGGTCCGGCCCAGGGCCTGTCATCGCGTGACAGCGCCCAGAAGTAGCCGGTTTTGGTCCTGCCGCGCCCCGGATCCAGCACCGGCGCCGGGGTCTCATCGACACAGAGCTTCGAAGAGGCGAGCAGAAGCTGGCGCAGACGATGCCACAAGGGCTTCAATTCCTGGGCGGCGTAGCCGACCCAGAAGGCGAGCGTGGAACGGTCGATGGCGATACCGTGGGTCGCCAGCATCTGCGCCTGACGATAGAGCGGCAAATGCCAATGATACTTGGCGTCAATTACATGCGCGACGAGACGCTCGGTGGGCAGTCCTCCCTTGATCAATCGCTCGGGAGCAGCGTGCTGGAGGACGACGCCGTGACAGGCGCGGCAGGCCAGTTTGGGGCGGCGGGTGACGATGATGCGATACTGCGCCGGTACGACGTCCAGCCTCTGGCTCTCATCGTGACCGATCTCAAAAAGGTCGCCTGCGCAGCACGGGCAGCAGGTTGCAGCCGGCATCAGGGTCTCGATGATGCGCGGCAAATGCTCCGGCAGCTTGCCACGATTGGCCCTGCGCTCGGCAGCTCTCTTCTCGCGTGTTCTGGGATTGGCGCGGTCCTCGGCTGCTTCGAGAGCCGCGACAGCCTGATCGATATCCTCCAGAACAAGCTGGAGCTGATCACCGTCGAGCTTTTCCGACGATCGACCGAACTGCGCATCTTTCGCAAGCTTGAGCAACCGCTCGAGCCTGGCGCAGCGATCCAGCAGAGCCGCGGCAAAGACACGCAGCTCGGTTGGATCGCTCGGCAGCTCATCAGGCAAATCACTCATTGGCCCAACTCTGCCATGCTTCGCGCCCCGATGCAGCGAAGTTTTTATCTCCTACGCAAGTGCTTTCGGCTGCGGGATTCGAGGCGCGTGCATCCGCGTCCAATCCATGCCGGCCAGAAGCGCGGACAGCTGGGCGGCATTCATCCGCATCACGCCGGCTACGATGGGTGGCCATTTGAAGCCGCTGCCATCGAGCCGCTTCCAATACATCACAAGGCCGCTGCCATCCCAGACGACAATCTTCACCCGATCGGCGCGCTTCGCACGGAACACCACCGCCACGCCCTTCATCGGGTCATGGCCCAGCGTCTCCTTCGCCAACAGCGCCAAGCCCTCCGCACCTTTTCTGAAGTCCACAGGTTGCGTCGCCACGTAAATCATGAGGCTCGCGGGCGGCATCAGCATGAACGTGTCCGTCGAAGCGCCAAGAACACATCACTCAACACAGCAAGGCCAGGCGTCCCTCGCACCTCCACGCGTGCCCCCTGGAGTTCAACCGTTACAACGGCTGCTTCCGGCGACCCGGTGGGCTCTGCGGCCGCCGGTCGCGCCGATTCCGATACCACCGGCACGAACGACAGCGTGTCCGCCGAAGCCGGCAGCACCAACTGGCCCAAACGCGCCCGGCGCCGCCAGTCGTGCACCTGCTGGGGCCGGCACCCATGGCGACGCGCGACATCTGTGACAATCGCCCCCGGCTCAAGGCTTTCCGCGGCAATCTGTGCCTTCAAATCGTCCGGCCAGCGCTTTCGACCTGCGCCTGCGTACACTTCGATACGCGGTGACAACGGTCGTCTTATGTCGTCCGAATGGTCGTCCATTATGAGCACCCTTGCAGAAGATGACTCTTCTAGCGGTGCTCTCAGGATTGAGTACAACAATTCTCAAGGGCCTCAACGCCACGCTTACAATCCACCGACTGGCATTGTGTTCCGAGAACGGAACAAATCTGTTGTTCTCCGCTCGAACTGGAGCTTGGCCGTTATGAAACCACAAACCTAAGCAGTGGACCAAGGGCGAGGTACAGACGCTGATCAAAATGATCATGAGGGCTCGACCGCGGCTGAAATCGCAACCGAGCTTGGAAGGTATACGTGTCCGTGAAACGTGTGGCCGGAGACATGGGCCGTTTGCTACGAACCGGTGGTTAGGCTCGGCCGTCTTTCGCTATTGCCACGCACGTTTCGCAATTGTGCGCAATGACGCACTCGCGGCCCAGCGCGTCCTTCTCCGGGAGAACGACGTCGCGCCGAAATCTCCCAAACACATTTAAATCAGACAAATCAGAAATCCCGCGGTTCTTGACTGATAAGGTTTGTCGCCAAACCTTATCAGTCGTGCGAGGCGGGCCCATCTCGCGCGACTCGCCGCGGAATGCCCGGCCGCTTCGCCGCCCCGGCCGGAGATTGTCCGCTCCGGGCCAACCCGGCACAGCAGCACCTCGGACGTCGGAGGGATTTGTTCGTCTTCAATGCGAGCCAACGGTCAACCTTTCGGCCCTTCCGGCAACTTAGGGCGCATCAGGAAGCTTGCGCTCGCGCGCGTTCGCCGGCTTCGCGCCGGCGCTGGCGACGTTCGCGCCGGCGCTTCGCTCGGTCCATTGGTTGCGGCAACGCTGGCACCGGCGCCGCAGCCGCTTCTATTGCGACCTTCTCAACCCCAGGGTCGCTTCGGCGCGCTTCCATGGACTCGAGCATGGCTCGCCCTTTGACGGTAATCCTCCAGCCGCCATTTTGGCGCTCAACGAGGCCGTCCGAAAAAATGTCGAGCCCGGGCACGCGCGCGGCCAGGCGCTTGGTGCGCTCGGCCCAGTCCGGACCGCTGGTCGCAAGGATGGCCATGTCGCGCTTGAGGTCCGCCATCACAGCGAATCCATCCGGGTAACTCACCAGGATCTTCAACACCGTGACCTGGAAATTCACCCCCGCACCTCGTCCATCAAGGCCACATCGTCGGCGCTTGCGCGAGGGCTTTCCGACCGACCTGCCGTAGCACCGCCGGCGTCGCTTCGCCGGTTCTTGCGGATTCCAGGATCTTGCAGGCGACGTGGATGCGAGCGCCGGTCTCGTCGCGGGGCAGCTTTTCGCAGACCTCGTCGAGGACCGCTCGCAATAGAGCGGTTGTCGCTTGTTCAAACATGGGTACGCCCCTAGAAAGCCCGACCTTACCGCAAGTCTTTCCACTTTGGGATTCACGAATGTTAACCAATGAGTTCTGCCGCGCTGCACACGACCCGCGCCTCGCCCTCCTGAAATCCTGCTCGATACTGCGCCTCTCAAATAGGCAGGCCGAGTTGCGGCTCCGCCTGCGCTTCGCCATGGAGCGTCGACAAGGATACTCCAAGAAGCCGGACCGGTTTTGGAGCGGGCATCTCGTTCTGCAGCAAAGCGATCGATAAGCGTTCGAGCTCCCCGCGGCTCGAGATTGCGAGCGGTGTGGACCTGCTCCGCGTGATGATCTCGAAATCGTTGAACTTGAGCTTCAGCGTGACGGTTCGGCCCCGCGCGCCCTTGTCCAGTGCTCGGCGGGGAAGTCGTAGAACGCCAGTAGCGTGTCCCGATCCTTGCTCAGGCAGTCGGCCGCCTTCTCGTATTTGGGCGTGTAGCTCTCGATGAAGGCGTCGAACGCCAGCTCGGCTGTGGCCTTGGTTTCGGCCATCCAGATCTCCTGCAACGCGCGTTTGGCTTTCGGGTGCTGGCTCTTCGGCAGTTTGCTGAGCACGTTGGCGGTCTTGTGCACCCAACAGCGCTGCTCGCGCGTTTTCGGCCAGACCTCACCGGCGGCCTTCCAGAACCCGAGTGCGCCGTCGGCGATGACGAGCCGCGGCGGCACGGCGAGCCCGCGCCGCTTCAGATCAAGCAGCAGATCGCGCCAGTCGTGCGCGCTCTCGCGGGAACCATCGGTGAAGTCGACCAGTTCCTTGCGGCCTTCTGGCGTCGCACCGATCAGCACCAGGATGCACTGCTTTTCGTCTTCGAGGCGGGCCTCCAGATGGATGCCATCGGCCCAGATGTAAACGTAGCGCTTCGCCGACAGATCGCGCCTCTGCCACGCGGCGTGTTCGTCGATCCAACCGTCCTTCAGCCGGCCGATGGCGGATGCCGACAACCCGGCAGCATCCTTGCCGAGCAGCGCCGCCAGCGCCTCCGAGAAGTCGCCGGTGGAGATACCCTTCAGGTAAAGGATCGGCAGCAGCGTCTCGATCGATTTCGAGCGGCGCATGTAGGGCGGCAGGATCGACGGAGAGAACCGGATGCGACCAGGATCGGTAGCGGCCGCCTCGCGATCGCGTACACGTGGCTGGCGGACGGCGACCGGACCGATGCCGGTCATCACCTCGCGTTCCGGCAGGTGACCGTGGCGCACGAGGCGCTGGTGGCCGTCCGCGGTCTTCAAATCGGCATGCTGGCCGAGAAAGTCTGCGACTTCTGCCTCGATCGCCTTGGCGAGAAGGGCACGTGCCCCGTTGCGCAACACTTCTGTGAGTTGATCGTCGAAGATTCCTGGCTGAATCAGCTGGATGACGTTATCGTTGGACACGGCATATCGCTCCTTCGGTGGAGAAGTGGAGGTGTCAAGCACCCCCACGATATGCCGCCTTTCCGATTCCCGCCGTCACCAACTTTCAGCGATAGCTCCCGCGCCACGGCGGCGGGCAACTGTGCACAACGGTCGCGAGTCCGGTTAGACGCACCGAAAGGAATGCCGGAACGCCACGAGAAATTCCGGATCGTTATCGTTTCCATTCCACTGGCGCGCCGCCATGGATTAGCATACGCTTGAAACCGGCGTGCCCTTGCGGCTTCCAGGACGCCATCTGCCATTGCATCAAGCCTTCTCATAGGGCGAATTTCGTAGTTGCTGCGAACCGGTCTCGGGGCAATGGCGCGTGCTTGAAATCACAAACCTCCAAGAGTCATATCAAGATCTGTCAGTTCTGTAGGCACCCGCTCTGGTGTTGGCCTGCTGCAGATGTTCGATTTACGCTGCCTCATTTGACTGCTCGGGCACCGTGAATTGAAAACTTGCGCCCTGCGGCTGGGCAGCGGTGGCCCAGAGTTCCCCTCCGTGCGCTTCAATGATGGTGCGGCAAATCGACAGACCCATCCCCAAGCCGCCAGGCTTTGTGGTGTTGAAGGCGTCAAAGATACGCTCGAGACCCTCTGAACTGAGACCTGGACCCGAATCCCGCACCACGACGAGCACGCCGGAGGGCTCCCCGTTATGAGTGGTGATCACCAATTCTCGCGTCCCTTCACTGACCGCACTCAACGCTTCGACGGCGTTGATGATCAGGTTCATGATCACTTGCTGCAGCTGAACCCGATCTCCTTGAATGAGCGGCAAGCCGTCCCCCAGGTGTGAATGCACCGAAATGCCATTCTTGACGACTTCGCCGCGGGTCAAGGCGATCACCTCGAGGATTGCTTCGTTGATGTCCACGTCTTCTTTCCGCAGAGGTGCTTTTTGAAAAGCGCTCGTATCCGGCCGACAACCTCGCTGACGCGTTTGCCGTTTGCAAAGATGCGGTTGAGAGCCTCCCGAGCTTTCTCCAGATCTGCTGGTTCTTTGCTCAGCCAGTGCAACGCCGCAGAGGCATTGTTGAGCGTCGCCCCGATCGGCTGGTTGACTTCATGGGCGATCGAAGCCGAGAGCTGCCCCAGTGTCGCAACTCGATTTGCGTGCACGAGCTCCATCTGCACCTCGCTGTAGCGCCGCTCGCTTTCGCGAATTTCCGCCTCCGCTCGCTTGCGCTCGGTTAAGTCCACCACGAAGGCCACGCCCTGGTCGGACCGCCCGCCGAACGTCGCTGCCCCGACCAGCACCGGCACGCGGCCGCCGCTTTTCCGGAAGTACTCCTTCTCGTAGGGTTGCGTGGTTCCGGTAGCCTCCAGCTGGGCTAGTCGTCGGTCGTCGGCATCGCGCCATTCGGTGGGCGTCAGATCCCGCCAGCGCAGTCGACCGGAGACAACATCGTCGCGGGCATATCCGGTGATGCGGAGAAACGCTTCGTTAGCATCGATGATCCGGCCGTCAACATCCCAGAAGAGGATGCCGATGATGTTGGCATCCACTAGCCGTCGGATCCTCGCCTCCCGCTCGGCCAGCTCGCGGTACAGGTTAGCGTTCTCTATTGAGATAGCCGCCTGGGACGCGAGCAGCGTGAGCACCGCCATTCGAGTAGGAGTAAATGCGGCAGTCGCAAGGGTGTTCTCCAAGTACAGCAGGCCAATCAACCTGGTCTGTTTCAGTATCGGCAGGCAGAGCATTGACCGTGAGCGACGGTCGCGAATATAGCCGTCCGCTGAAAACGGGTTCTGACTGGACGCATCGTGCAGGAGAACGCTTGTTTTTGTGCGAAGCACGTAGTGAAACACCGAGCTTGGTAGATCTGCGGTCGTGACGCGAGCCTGTTTCAGGACCACGGTCACGTTGTCACTGGTCGCTATGGCCTCTGCTTCGATTTGATATTTATCGGCTCGGGGAAGAATCAAGAGACCTCGATCGGCACCCGCGTGTTCGATTGCCGCACTCAGGAGCGTGTTGATTAACTTCTCGAAAACGATCTCGCCTGACACCGCTTCCGAAACTCTGATTACGGTAGCCAAATCGAGTTGCTCGAAGGGTGTCACGATCGTCGCCGGGGAATCCTTGTCCACTTTGAGGTGCGGATAAAGTTCATCGAGTTGGCGAACCTTTCCATCGGCTCCCCAGCGCAGGTAGCAGGCCCGCGCGGCCCGCAAATAGGTCTCCGCGATCTTCTCGTGACCGCGCTCTGCGTAGAAACGTCCGGCAATCTCGTTGGCGATCGCCTGGTTGTGCACGAACCCGTGTTTGTGAGCTTCGCGGCTGGCCTTGTCGTACAGCTCCTGAGCGTTCAGTACGCGGCCCTCAATGCGGGCGATCTCGGCACCGATCAAGTCAGCGCGGTTCTCGAAATTTTCCGCACAGCGCGCCGCCCATACTTCGAGTTGATTGTGGTGGGCCACAAGAGCCTCAAAATGATGGTGTTTCTCGTCCGGCGATGCGGAATTCCATGCTGCCGCGTGGCCGAGCGCACTATAGAAGCAATACTCAGCCGTTTCGAAATGTGATGGTGAGGTCCAAAGTAGCTGTTGCGCTCTCAATGACGCATCCATGGCGGAAGCATAATCCGCAGCGAAGATCCGTGCTTGTAACTTACGGACCCAATATCGAAACTCGAGCAGCTTCAAGACCGGATTACTCGCTAGGTGGCGCTCGAATCGAAGCTCATCGAAACCCTCGTGGTTGAAGGAGCCAAACGTCGGAGTCAGTCCGCTAAGCGTCCGAATAAATCCGAGCTGCATGGCAAGATTGTCAATGACGAAACCGAACCGAACCTTCTGCGCATACTCGAAACCTCGCTCGGCTTCCCGCTGCACCTCAGCAAGCGGGTCTCCCGCCGCCAAAAAGTTGGTTATCAAGTGATTACAGCTATAACCCGCAAATGTAATGTCCCCTGAGCGGTCAGCAGTAGCAAAGGCGCGACGTACCAGATCACGTCCCTCTAAGACATGCCTTGCCCACGGCATGACAATGTTCCCAAAGGACATGTACGTTCGAGCTTGATAGCGGTTCAAGCCGCGCTTTTCTACCAGTTCATAGCCAAGCCGGCCGAAACGAAAACCGTCCTGATAGTTGCTGAAGCGAGGTCCAGCGATCTGGGCGAACCATACATAAGCGAAGCATGACCCATCGCTGTTGCCATACTCGAGGCTCAGATTCACCATTCGACAAACAACGAGCGAAGATAAGTTCTCCTCGATATGCATTGCCGGAAACTCGGCTAATATATCAAGAGTAGCGAGTAAGTCCGGATCGCTCATCAAAGGCAAGTCGACGAGTTCCTCGATTTGTCGACTTCCAAGCTGGGACCAGATTCGATCGTATTCGCGTTGTACTTCGATACGAGTCGGATGAAGTGACCAATCAATGCCTCCACGCTGGAGGTATTCAAGGCATATCTCGACGCCGCGATCGCTCTGGTCCAAAGTGGTATAAAGCGTGAGCCGCAAACGTGTGACGGCGGCGGTATCGGGGCCGCTTCTGGCACGACGCGCCAGCATCGAAAGTCGACTTTCGGCTGCCACCTTACTCGCGGTCAGCAATTCGCACTCGGCTGTTAGACATTCGATGGCGAAGATGAGCTCGTAGTTGTAGTCCCAAATCTGCTCGGTCAAAAACGCCCGCCCAACGGCGAGATACGAAAGCGCTGAAGTATACGCCGTTGAGATCTTCGCGCGTCTACCTGCAATTAGATTCAATTCTGCGACCCACTCACGCTCCTGATCTGACGCTACGAGATGAGCGCCACGATTGAGCTGGTTTACGATGTCGAAGATCTTCTCTTCGATCTGCGTTGGCGGAATACCGACTGCGAGGAGGCGGCCGATCTGAATATGAGCTTCGGCGCGGGCCGTTTCAGGTATTAGTGAATAAGCCGCTTCCTGGACGCGATCATGCAGAAAGCTATAAGCGCTTTCGGAGTGGAGAACGAGCCCAACTCGGACCGCTTCCAGGAGATCGCGATGCACTACATCTTTCGAGCTTCCGCAAATCTTCGTAAGTAGTGCGAGATCCGCGCTGTTGCCCAAGCAGGCAAGCTGCTGCAAGACGTTCTGTGTTCGAACGGGCAGCCGAGTCAGCTTCCCGACCATGAGGTCCACCACGTTATCAGTGTAACCCTTTGCGTGAATGCGATTCACATCCCAAGACCATCGCGCGTTGCGGTGGTCAAAAATCAGTAACGCCTCCTCGGCAAGCGCCCAAATAAACTGATTAGCGAAGAATGGATTGCCAGCAGTCTTCTCTTGAACTAGTTGCGCCAGCGATGTGGCGCGCTCCGGGGCGCAATGAAGGGAATCCGCAATCAATTGTCCCAAGTGTTCGCAGGCGAGGGGCGCGAGGGCGATCTCCTGCACTACCGCGCCAGCTTTGCGGATTGATTTGACCCTGCGCGTCAGGGGATGGGCGGAGTCCACTTCGTTGTCTCGGTAGGCGCAGATCAACATCATGTACTGCAGGTCCTGCCGGCTCAGAAGATCTTCGAGCAAATCGAGCGTTGCTGCGTCGAACCACTGCAAATCGTCGAGGAACAGCGTAAGCGGGTGCTCCGGCCGCGCGAATACGGCGATGAATCGCCCGAATACCAATTGGAATCGGCGTTGCGCATCCAATGGCGGAAGGACAGGAACCGGAGGCTGTTCTCCGATGATGAGTTTCAATTCCGGGACAAGATCGATGATAAGCCCCGCGTTTGGCCCCAACGCTTGGCGAAAGGCCTCGCGCCAGATGCTCAGCTCCTCTTCCTCCTTGCCGAGAAGCGAGCGGACAAGGCTCCCGAAGGCCTGCGCGAACGTGGTATACGGGATGTCGCGTTTGTATTGGTCGAACTTACCTGAGGCAAAAAGGCCGCGGGGCGGTACGAGCACCTTGTGCAGCTCATTGACGACAGAGGACTTGCCGATTCCGGAATATCCGGAGACCAGCACCAACTCTGGTACACCGGTCTTGATGATGCGATCGAAGCAGGAAAGCAACGTGGCGATCTCACGATCTCGTCCGTACAGCTTTTCGGGGATGAGCAGCCGGTTCGGCGTGTCCAGCAGGCCGAGCGGAAAGTCATCGATGCTGCGGCGCGCTTCCCATTCTGCCAGGCAGCGTCGCAGATCGCGCTCGACACCGCCGGCGGTCTGGTAACGATCCTCGGGAGTCTTGGCGAGCAGCTTCATAATGATCGCCGAGACGGGCGCTGGGACACCCTCTAGCCGTTCCCCTGGCGGCACTGGTTTTCTGGCAATATGGCAGTGCACCCATTCCATCGGATCAGCCGCCGTGAAGGGCAGAACGCCCGTGAGCATCTGGTACAGCGTGACGCCGAGGGCGTAGAGATCGCTGCGGGCGTCGATCGAGCGGTTCATCCGCCCGGTTTGTTCGGGTGCCATGTAGGCAAGCGTACCTGCGATGGTCTCGGGCGGCTCGGGCGCCTGCCGCTCGCGGGACAGGCGCGATGCGATGCCAAACCCAGTGAGCCGCACGTGTTCGTCCGCGCAGTCCACCACAACATTAGCTGGCTTGATGTCTTTGTGGATGAGCCCGCGCTGATGAAGCTTGTCTAGAGCAGAGGTAACAGCGATAGCAAGGCGCAAGAAGCGTCCGACCTCCATAGGCCCACCGAGCAAACGATCGAGCGGCTGCCCGCCACCGACATCGTCGAGCACCAGTACGGTCCGACCGGCGTCGCGCATGAGGGCGAGCGGCCGCGCCGCCCATGCCCCGTCGAGTTCATCTTTCAGCTCGTATTCGTGCGTGAGGCGATCGAGTCTCGCCCGGGCCGGGTGGTCGGCGGCAGGCGCAACAAGTAGCACGGCGAGCCGGTTGCCATTGTCGTCCAGTCGCCAGCCGCGACTGAACACGCGCTCGCCGTCCTCCCACAACACCTGAGAGCCGCCGTCCGAGTACGTGACGTTCAGCGACTGCTGCACCATCCGTCAAACTCCGCCGTGGGGGCTTCGGCTTGAAGTCGGCTGATTAAGCCCTTCATGCGCCACGCGCCAGCCTCGAGAAATCGTACTCCATCACCCGAGAAATGCCAGCCTCCCCTTCATCTTGCCGGGTAGGGCGGACGCAGATCCTTCTTCGTTTAGCACGATTACAAGCGAGTTGCCCGCCCCGACCAAGGAGGTGCAGAAGCGCGAGCTGGAACTCGGCGACCCGTTGCTCTACCGCGAGCGCCAGCTGACGCAGCTCACCGACCTTGGAAAGGAAGTCCTTCCGGTGCCGGCGTGCGCACTGGCCTCGGCAGAGGCGAGTGCGTCGCAGGGCCCCAGGAGTTCTAACGCAAGGAAGTCGCGCCACTGAAGATGGTCTCCCCCCGCCCCATCTCGGCGTCGCTCGTCCTCGATCCGATCGCGGAGATCGCAAAGTTCGTCCCTGTACTTCAAGTCGAGCCGCGCGAGGGCGCGGCGGAGAAGCTCATCGATCACTTGCCGCCGCAATGTTCGGGTACTTGCAAGACATGCCCGCCCGGATCGATGACTCGTCGCTGTTCAAGGAGCGCTACGTCGCGGCTCTCGCGGCAAACCGTCCCTCGATCGGCATAGACGACTCCGTGAGAACATCTTGCTGGAACGCGCCGACTGCGACGTCACCCCGAAGAATCAGTCGTATTTCCCCGAGAAGCCGCCCCACCTCAGCCACTGCAGTGGCCACGACTTGCACCTGCAGCATATCGCCGCCGTTGGCTTTGGTGTGATCCTGGTGCCCGAGCGCATGCCACGCTTCCGACGCTCAAGACCATTCCGCTCGAAGGCGACCGGGTTTCGCGGAAGGCGCGTTGCTGGCTGTGCACGGGCGCCGCTACTCGCCGGCGCTGGACGCTTTCGTCAAAGCCGCGCGGCGTCGCGACTGGTCGTTCGAAGTCCCGCCGAGGCATGCCGCAAGCAACGATCCGGGAGGTGTGACCACGAGACGCACGCCGGCTGGCAACCGCCTCCAGCCAATCGATCCGCGGACTGACGCCTTACTGATGCCAAATCAGACCGACAAGATACTCGACCGCCTGCGAGTCGATGGTCGGCTCGGCCATCTCATAGGCGACTTCGGCAACGATCATCGACGCATCCTTGGCGCCGAGGCCATTCTTCGGGCATTTGAGGTAATCCTTGCCGTAGTCGTCGTTCTGGTAGAGAACGGCGACCTGGCGTTCGGCTTTTCCTTCAAAACATACCTCGCCTAGATCCGCGCCTCGTTTTGATAGTTGGGCGACCAACCTATAGTGCACGGGAAGTTCTGCGGATCATTCCATTTGGTCGCGCCGGTCTGCACGAACAGTTGCGGCACCTTTTTCGCGTTCATGTATTTCTGTGTGGCAGTGTTGGACGGCGTGCCAAACGAACCGAAGATGAGGAAAACCTCTTCGCTCTCAACCAGTCTGCGCGCCCGCTCGACCGCTTTTGGTGGACTGTAACCGTCATCATAGGAAATGAAGTTGATTTCGCGGTCGTTGATGCCGCCGCGAAAGTAGGCGGCCTCGGTCCTGCCTGTAGTACCGTAACCCGACTCCGCTGTAGAGGTGATGTTGCCGACCTTGATTTCGGTGTCGGTTGCGCCGGCATCGTATTTCTTCTGGAAAATACGCTACCTCTGCTGGCAGCGAGCATTATAATGGCGGTCGAAAACGCCGCCAATTGTCGTGCGATGAAGGACGTCACGTTTCTCCTTATGAACCAATGAATGTGTCTATCGTTATTGTGGAGCCAGCGCTTCCAAAAGCCGACCCTGCCCCTCGTTATCCAGTGGTTTCCAATGTGCTAGTTTGAAACTAGCGACCGGTTATTTCCAGGCTTGGCGCGGAGGCGCGGAAAATGAGACCACGCCGCGCTCATTGTGGCACTCTGCGGCGCGCCCTGGCGGGTGAATTTGTTGAGTGAAAGCAAGGTGGAAAGCGCATGAGAGACTTGGCTGGACAGACCGCATTCGTGACAGGCGCTGCCTCGGGGATCGGACTGGGGATCGCGACCGCGCTGTCACAGGCCGGGGTGAAGGTCATGCTCTGCGATATCGAACAAGAGGCGTTGAAAAAAGCGGTTGCGGACCTGAAGACACGGACCAACGTCGATGTCGACTGCGTGAACGCCGACGTCTCGCTCAAAGGCGAACTTCAGGCGGCAGCGGACGCGACCGTCGCGCGGTACGGCAGAATCCACATATTGGTCAACAATGCGGGCGTGGGTGGCGGCGGCACCTATGGTGAGTGGACTGATGCAGGCTGGAACTGGGTCCTCGGCGTCAACCTGATGTCGGTGATCTGGGGCTTCGAGATTTTCGGTCCGCTGATTGAAGCGCACGGCGAAGGAGGACACGTTGTTTCCACGGCCTCCGTCGCCGGGCTGATTGCGGGACCAAGTTTGGCGTACGATGTGAGCAAATATGGAGTGGTGGCGCTGTCCGAGGGGATGCGTAACGTGCTCGCGCCGAGGAAGATTGGGGTCTCCGTTCTGTGTCCGGGCGTCATCCGCACGCAGATCATGAACTCACGGCGCAACGTGCCGCAGCGATTTGCTTTGGCTATCGCCCCCCCTCCGCCGACAGAAGGACCCCGCGCCGACTTCATCAAGGCATTAAAGGAACGGATCAACCACGGCATTGATCCCCTCTATGTGGGCGAACTGGTTCGCGAGGCCATCGAAAACGACTGGCCCTACATTTTCACCGATACCGAGCACGAATCGTTCATCGACGACCGCTTCGCAGCGATCAAGCAGGGCTTCGACCGTATACGCGGACGAACGCCGCGACACTAGCTCTCGCATCTGCTCACAGCCTTGTGGCCCCCTGCCGATCTGAGAGTGGAGCGCCGTGGAAGCGCCACCACAGCGAACCTGTCCGAGTAGTTCACCAAGATTCTTCAACACCGTCACCTGCAAGTTCAACCCGCACCTCGCCCGATCAAGGCCACGTCGTCGACGCTAGTGTCAGGGCTTTTCGGCCGGTCTGCCGCAGCTTGTCCGGTCTCGTTCGCCGGTCTTTGCGGCTTCGAGCATGTTGCAGATCAAACTGGGTGCCGCAGGTGAATCCACAATCCCTGAAACGGAAGTCTGCGCGACCGCAAAGAGCCGTTCACGTGCCTGCGGCCATCATAACGCGCGGCTATTGACTTCATGGCGTGAGGTCATTTCCCATTCGCCGCGGGCAATCCCATGCTGACGAGTGTGAGCGGCAACTTTCGCCGCCACACACCCGAAGACAAGGGTCCACAATTAGGAGGCTACAAATGTCAGTGAAGCAGCCGGTTCTCACGCCGCCCCAAGGCGGTGAGACGGTGACCTCGACCGGGGGCTCAAGCGTCGAGATGAAAGTGGAGAGCAGCCAGACCGGAGGCGAATATGGCACTGTCCTGTGGACAGTGCGCGCGGGCGAGGAGCCGCCGCTGCACACCCACTCGCGCGAGGACGAGCTGCTCTACGTTGTGCAGGGGCAGCTAATCGCGCGCGTCGGCGATGCCCGCGTCGACGTGGGGCCCGGCGCCTACGCGGCTCTTCCCCGCGGTGTGCCACATACAATCGAGGTGGTCGGCGATCAAGCGACCCTGCTGCTCAGCTTCGTGCCGGGTGGGCTGGAGCGCTTCTTGGTACCCCGCAAAGGCGAGCAGCTCGATCCGGCCGCTTTCGGCCTGACGTTCCCCTAGGGCGGGGACCGGGCGCGCGGCGCTGGCGGCCGTGCGCACACTCGAGCCCGGCTACAGACCGCGCGCGACCGCCGGATGATTTATCCCACGCGCCGGCCGGGTGCGCCTAATGCTCTCCCGGCTTCAAACCAACTAGCGCATCGGCGGGGTAGGGGTGAGATGCGCCAATGCGTCTGGTCGTCTGCAAGAATCCCGCTCTCGCCGAAGAGTACACACGGCGGACCGACAAGTCGGTCGCGCCGCTGCTGGCTTGCACATTCGTGGCACTGTCGCCAAACACCCGAGAAAAGTCGATAGCCGCCCGTTATCGGAATAGCAGAAAGACGATTAGGACGATGCAGTGGGACTGCGCCGGTTCGCATCGGCAACCACGGGGCGGATTTCAGGTGCCTACGGGCATCATAACGCGGGGTTATCGGCTTCATGGCGTGACGTCATTTCCCATTCGGCGCGCGGAACTCCATGCTTGGCCGGTACCTTGCTTATCCACCGCACAGCGGCTTAGCGTGTTGTGCGACTACTTTCGTGCCCCCCAGAGGAAATGCAATGGTCACTCGCGGTTTCACAAGCCGTCAATCCGGATCAGAACCATCGGACCGGATTCCCCCGGGACAGCACCCTCGTCGACAATCCCCGGTGCTTACGGCCGGCGCCACGCCGCGAATCGAGGCCGCGGACCGGACTTTCACGCTCAAAGTCGGACCTCGTCCGGTCGAAGCGTGGAGCCGGTCGGAGTTCAACGCGTTCCCACGAACCAAGATGCCGCGAGACATCCCCGGCGTGACCTCGTGGTCGAAGCTCAGCACCGTTTGGGAGGGCGTGACCGTCGTGGACATCCTCGCCGACGCTGGCCTTACCGGTGATTTGATTGAGATGGACATCGAACTGCTCCGCCAGTTGCTGAACTCGACCGCGCCCGGAGCACGTGACGGCCGGAGCTTTAGAAGCGCTCGTCACCACCATTCACACCCGCCCTTTTGAATCATTCCAAATTAGAGGGAAGGGAATCTCTTTGGATCGAGTGCTGTAATCCGCTAATTAATGCCGCCGAATAGGCTAGGACCGACGGAATGCGCCAAAGAATTGGATGTGTACGGCATTCTAGCGCGCTAATGGGCGCGTCCATTGTGCTGATTGGTCTCGGCGGATTTGCGCGCGCGGGCGGCCCCGCCAGCTCGGATGCAAGCTCATGGCGCGAGATCGAGACAAAATACATTTTCGGATTCACCACCGGCTCAGGTATCGGGATTGAAGGTGAAAAAGAGTTCACGACCGACACGATCGGCCGGTTTGGCAAGCGCGGCGGACGCTACGGTGCGACGGAGACCAAGTACGAGTTCGAATTCACCCCGTCTCAATTCGTGCAAATCGAATTTGGGGCGCTTGGATCGACCCATGACATTCGGAACGCTACCGATCTCGACGACCGTCACCAGGTTGCGTTCAGTGGCGGGTTTGGTGAATTCCGCTACCTTGCGCTTGAGCGGACGTCCAACAACCCGCTGTCGGTGACGCTTGCATTCGAACCGACGGTTCGGCTAGTCGACGAGACAGGTGGTGAGCGGGTTCACAATTACGAATTCGAGACTACTCTCAATGCTGACCTCGAGCTGGTCAGAAACCGGCTCTTCGCCGGGTTCAACCTCCTGTATGAGCCCGAATACACCCACACGCTGCTTGACGAGTCCATCCGGGAAACGAAGCTCGGCGGCTCCGCCGCGCTGTCGTTTCGCCTCACGCCGAACGTCCTCATCGGAGCGGAAGTCTGGTATCTGCGTCATTATGATGACTTCGCGCTCTCGGCGTTTACGGGTGATGCCGTGATGGTCGGTCCGACGCTTTTCGTCCGATTTACGCCAAAGATGTTCATGACAGCGGCGTGGAATACGCAAGTATGGGGTCGCGAAGTCGGAAGTCCGTTCTCGCTCAATCTTGCCGAATTCCAGCGGAATCGCGCCAAACTCAAATTCGCCGTCGAGTTCTAATTCCCTCAAATCCAGGGCTCAGAATGTACGTTTTGACAATGAGCAGGAAGCTGGTCTTCGTAACGCTCTGTACGGCTATGCTGCCGTTCTCTACAGCATCGGCGCAGCAGGCGACCGAAATCCAGATCTCCTACTCCAACGGGCAGTTTCAGCCTCGCGAGGTGCGTGCCCCAGCAGACAAGCCGGTCCTATTCCGGATCAGGAATCTCGAGGGCAAGGCGATGGAATTTGAAAGCACCTCACTACGGGTGGAAAAGGTCGTAGCGGCCAAGAGCCAGGGTGTTATCAACGTCCGCCCTCTCAAGCCCGGACGATATGAGTTCTACGACGATTTTAACGAGAGCGCGCGTGGCGTTCTTGTCGTCGAATAGGCCCACGTCTCGTGCTCGCCGCGCTCATCATCGTTTTCCGCGAGGTTTTCGAGGCTGGCCTCATCGTCGGCATCGTGCTCGCCGTCACGCGCGATGTCGTCCACCGCGGTCGCTGGATTGTCGGCGGCGTGCTGGCGGGTATCGGAGGAGCTTGTCTTGTCGCGGCATTTGCCGGGGGCTTATCGCAGCTGTTCGCAGGCATGGGACAGGAACTGTTCAACGCCGCCATCCTCGGAATCGCCGTCGTGATGCTGACCTGGCACAATGTCTGGATGGCCAGCCATGGCCGCGAGATTGCCCTCGAAATGCGCGCGGTCGGCCACGCGGTGGCCGAGGGCAGCAAGCCGTTAGGGGCATTGGCGGTCGTGGTCGGCGTCGCGGTGCTGCGCGAAGGCAGCGAGGTCGCGCTGTTTCTCTATGGGGTCGGGACCTCCGAAGGCGGCTCGGCCCTGGCCCTTACCGTCGGCGGCTGCCTCGGTCTGTTGCTCGGGGCCGCGGTTTGCCTGCTGACCTATTTGGGCCTGCTGCGGATTCCACCGCGCGCGTTGTTCGCAACGACGACTGTTTTGATCACTCTCCTGGCGGCGGGTATGGCGGCGCAGGCCGTCGCCTTCCTGGAGCGGGCGAACTGGCTAACGTCGCTCGACAGCGTCGTGTGGGATTCGGGCTGGTTCTTGTCCGAGGCCAGCATTCCTGGCCGCGCCTTGCACACGCTGATCGGCTATACTGATCAACCGACGCAAATGCAGCTCTTCGTCTACCTTGTAGTTATCGCGGTTACTGGTCTTCTGATGCGGCTGACCGCGCGCGTGCGCGGTGAGAACGTTATCGCACCAGGCTGATGAACGTGAGATGGGTTCGGGGCCCGGCGCTTACAATGTAGCTTCGCGCGCGGATAACTGGAAGTTAACGTCTTTCTGGAGGCCGCAACGGCTACATAGGCGCGTGGATGACGTTTACCCAGCCACCCACGAGATTCCATCAAGCGGGCGAGGGAAATTCTGGAAGGTCCAAGGAGTTACTCTTCGACGTGGCAAGCTGAGCCGGGATGAAGCCCGGCATAGTCGCACTGCTGGTTCCCCTTTTCCGCTCGGGCGCTTGACGGTGTATCAGGAAGCCCAATCTGCATCAGGACGGTTCGTGCCCCAGTCTCCGACCAAGCCTTTCATCGACGTCCTCTCCGGCAAGCCGCAGGCGATCCCGCCGATCTGGATGATGCGGCAGGCCGGCCGTTATTTGCCGGAATATCGCGAGGTCCGCGCCAAGGCCGGCGGCTTCCTCGATCTCTGCTTCAATCCGGAGCTCGCGGCCGAAGTGACGCTGCAACCGATCCGCCGGTTCGGGTTCGATGCGGCGATCATCTTCTCCGACATCCTGGTGATCCCCTATGCGCTCGGCCGCTCGGTGCGGTTCGAGGTCGGTGAAGGGCCGCGGCTCGAGCCGCTGGATGAACCCGCTAAGGTCGCCACGCTCGCCTCGCAGGCTGACCTCGGCAAGCTCGCGCCGGTGTTCGAGGCGCTGCGCATCGTGCGCCGCGCGCTCGATTCCAGAACCGCGCTGATCGGCTTCTGCGGCGCGCCGTGGACGGTCGCGACCTACATGGTCGCAGGCCAGGGCACGCCGGATCAGGCGCCGGCGCGCATGATGGCTTACCGGCATCCCGAGGCATTCGCGAAAATCATCGACGTGCTGGTCGAGAGCTCGATCGACTATCTGCTGGCGCAGCTTGCTGCCGGCGCTGACGTGTTGCAGATCTTCGACACCTGGGCCGGCGTGCTGCCACCGGCCGAGTTCGCGCGTTGGTCGGTCGAACCGACGCGGCGCATCGTTGAAGGCGTGCGCGCCAAGGTGCCGGACGCGAAGATCATCGGCTTCCCTCGCGGGGCCGGCGCGCAATTGCCCGGTTACGTCGAGGCCACCGGCGTCAACGCCGTCAGCATCGACTGGACCGCGGAGCCGGCCTTCATCCGCGAGCGCGTGCAATCATGCGTCGCCGTGCAGGGCAATCTCGATCCGTTGGTGCTGATATCAGGCGGCGCCGCGCTCGACCGCGCAATCGACAACGTGCTGGCGAATTTCGGCCAGGGCCGGCTGATCTTCAATCTCGGCCACGGCATCCAGCCGGAGACACCGATCGCCCATGTCGAGCAGATGCTGAAGCGCGCGCGGGGCTGAAGAGAGATTCTTCCTTCCGGCGCATCCTTCGAGACGCCTGCTTGAGGCGAGCTCCTCAGATAAGGACTTGTTTTGCGGAGAAAAAGCCAAGGCGCTGAAATACAAGACCCTCATGGTGAGGAGCGCCGCCTTGCGGCGCGTCTTGAACCATGATGCGGTGGAAACCGACTGCCTTCACCGAAAAAACGCGAAAACAACGCCAGTGCAAGCTAGAAATCATTGAAGGATTTCGTCTGGCTGGCCCTAAGTCCCACAGCGACCAATGAACTCGCGAAATCTATTCTGGCGAGCGTAACCGCATAGGCAACAATTGTGTGTAACGAACGAGCTCCGCTGAGCTCGGCGGTTATTTCGACCAACGTTCCGCATCCTCTCGGTTCAAGGCGCTCAAGGATATTCTCGAGCGCATGCGCGCGTCCGACCAGCAAAACTTCTCGTGCTCGGATGCCTCGAGCGACCCGCCACGCTCTAGGCGATCGAGTGCGTTCCTCCGCTGACAAGCGAGCGCCCCGCGGGATAGAACGCGCTGCTGCAGCCGGTTGGTGGCCCAGCGCGCAGTCGAACTGTGAACCAACGGGTTGCTACGAGCGCGCCGCCGAACTCGCTGTCCACCTTACTGAGATCGGGAGCCGAACAAACCTCCTTGCGGCCGTCGCAGTTTTTCAGCGCGAATCGAGCAAAGTGGAGCCGTCGACTTAAAGACGAACACCATAAACCTTCGTATCGTTCCGTGCCCCTTTATTGGTGTCCGACGATTACCTATGTCCGATTGAGCTACTGGCCCCGATGGTCTTAGGCTGCATGTGTTGGAACGCACACGAGTTTATGAAGTGCGATGAGGAAAAAAGAGGATCGAGGAACAACTGTACTAAACCAGAAGGAGACTGCGATGCCCTATTGCTCCGAAACTCCTAAGTCTGGCAGAGCCGCGCGATGCGCAGTTTGTGACGGCAAGTTTGGTCTCGTCCGGCACTATTCGTGGCGAACCGGGCTATGTTCCAAGAAATGCGTCGATCGCTTCAGAGCTCGTAGGGAAAGTGACCGCGATTGGGTAAGCTGGCTCCCGATCGCCTTCAACCAACTGCCAGAGAAACGGCCCGGGGCATCATGACGCTCCGGAGCTCGCAACGCGGCACTGTGTATTTGGAAGCAGGACGGACTTTGCTCCGCACGGCTCAAGCGGTGATTGACTCGGTGATTGCGGCCCGGCTCGAGGCCCTTGCCGACGACTACCAGTCGCAGGATGAGAACGTTCGCGTCTCGATTAATCCAACGGCATCGGCTCGATCGGCTGCCAACAACTGAGGTGAGTGGTGTGCATGACCTGACGGGCTGCTTCATCGCTCGTCTTCGGAAGAAATCGAGGCGATCTTTCGAACGTCCGGCGCGCGACCCCGGTCGCGAGCAGTTTTATTGAATCGCCCGCGCGGCTTCAAAGTTGGAGCTCAGATGGTAGATCTGAATGAAATGAGTATGGTGATATCATAGCGAAGCTGGTTCACGAGGCAGCTTTTCGGAGCGAATATGGGCGAAGTCATTCGGTTTGTCCCAAAATCTGAGCCCGAGCGAATTCGCCTAATTCGAGAGGCCCGCGCGATACACGACAGTATCTTCCCGCCGGAGCAGCAGGACAAGGCACTGACAAGTCACGAAGTGGGCGGCACCACCGGTGACGAGGGCGAGTTCTCATGATCAAGATCATCGCCGTGCTCTGCAGTCTTTCCTCTCCGGCAAATTGCCACGAGCAAATTGTCACCACCTCGAACTTCGCCGAGGTCTCGATGCAGTCCTGCCTGATGGGCGCGCCGCAGCTCGCCGAGTGGATGATCCAGCATCCGGCCGAGCGTTTGGCCGCATGGCGCTGCGTAATTGGAAGACAGGATGGCAGGGGCGCTTAGATTAGAAGGCGGCGTTCGCTGGTCTTCCTCCCAGAATCCGGCGAACATGCTTTCCGCCAATGCAGGAGCGAAGACAACTACGCTGTCGGCCTATCGCTCCAGTTGTCAGCAGGACGGAACAAAGCTAATGGGCGGTTCTCTTTTTACGACCTCCCCTCCAATCTCCGCGGCCCTGGCCATGATCATCTCCCGCGTGCAGTCTGGGTTAAATAGCACCGGAGGCTCGGATGCCCCATTTCGGGCCGCTGGGCAATGTGGAGGTAATGTTGATCGCCGGGGGAACCGGCCGTCTTACTACCGCCCAAATCTCTGGCGAGACGCCGCGCCAGTTCACCAACCGTGTGGCGGGATCGGAGCGAGGTGATCGGATTGCGCAGCAATTCCCCTCGCCACGGCGCCGGGGCCAAAGTCCTGCATTGGCTGACCGTCATGCTAGTTCTCGCCGCTTATGTGCTGAGCAACGGCGACGGCTATTCGCTCTATTCCGCGGCCGCGGACGGATTCCGGAGGGTTCACGAGGCGCTTGGGGTCGTCCTGTTTATTGTTGTCGTGCTGCGGCTGCTATGGCGTTTGATCGAGACTGCACCCGCGAGGCGGCCAATGCTGCCATGGATGGCTGCGGCCGCAAAGCTCGTTCACTTCGCGCTTTATGCGCTTCTCATCGCGATTCCGGCAACCGCGGTGCTCGGCACTTGGCTGGAGGGGATTCCCGTCACTCTTCCCGGATTCGACATCGCCCCCCTGATCACGAAGGCACATGGACTGGGGCAGCTGATCATGGAAATACACAGTACGCTCGGCAATGCCATTCTCTGGATTGCCGCCGTGCATACAGCCGCGGCTCTCTTCCACCACTTCTATCTGCGCGACGACGTTTTTCAATCGATGGCTCCGGGCGCATGAATGAGTAGTCTTGCCGCTTAGATGTAGCCATGACGGCGCAAGTAGAGAGACCATGTTGAAACCCCTACCGCCCGCAGCTAGATCGACAGCCTACGCGTTTGACCGGAACCTAGGACGGTCGCATTCGAGCAGTGACGCGTCCTGCGGGTGTGGACGCTGTGTTAATAATGTCAAGCGGTCGCGCGATCGTTCCGGAGCGACAGGAGGGCGCCGACTTTGGCCGTCACTCTGGTCTTGAGGACTAAATCGGCTTCAAATTGTTAAAAGCAGGGCTCTTGTCTACGGTCCTGGGCGTTGGGTCAGAGCTCAGCGCTGGCGCGCATAACGATAACAACACGCCGTCGTCCAGGCGCTTCGATCGGGTACGGCAAATTTTCTGAGCCAAACCCGACAGCAGGTCGTTCCGTGACCCGCAGTATTCAAGCTACATTGATAATCAGGCGAGGCTTCGAGTGAACGTGATCGTCAATCGCGATCTGGTGATCGAACCCTAGCAGTGACGGAGAGCAAAATGAACATCGGCGCCGAAGAGGGGCTGAGCCGGTCGCAATGAAGGTAAAACGCTCCCGGCTGCCGTTTACTGTAATCTAAGAGAAAGTGCCGAACTGCTAAAGCACGACGGCCGTCATACTTGATCTGAACTCGCTCGTGATGCTGGCCCGATTTACGGCGATTGATCGGTCGCTTCGACGAGCGCGAAGGCAGACTCGAAACGAAGATGCATAGCCTCCGAGGTAAGGAAAATTCACAAAGAGCCGCGACCTGAACTGCTGGAACCATCTTCTGGGCGGGAAGGCTCGCGACCCACCACCACGACCGGCCACGCGTGAGCCGGCTGCCTTTCCCGAGGAGGCGCTCGGGCTATAGGGGTTGTAGTCGGTGCATGCCTTTCACATGACTGAAAAACTAGACGCCTAGCACGCCGGCGCTGATGCAGCATCCCGGGACTTGCAGTCAAACGCGGCGCAAGGTTTGCCGCACGGCCCGCGGGTGTCATGCCTAACCCGCTGTGCGCGTGTGCAATCCCGGACGCCTCACAAGTGGCTCTTCAGGCGCGTCAAAGATTGACGTCGTGAGCAGGACAGCGGCAGCGAGGATCCAGTAATACGACGCGTCGAGCCAACCGAATTTGAGGGCAAAGGGTAGGATCACAAACACCACCCCAAGGGCGCGATCGAGCCGAAGGTGCAGCCAGTAGGGGATGATACGGACGAGACCGGTGGGATGGTCGGTTGCCGCGGCCAAGAGCAGCGCGGCAACACCGACAACAACGGAAAGCCACATCGCGAGTGGTTCGCTCTGGCCCAGGTTCAGCACGAATGGCGCTGCGATCAGGACGATCGCGGCGGGATAGTCGATCAGGTAAGCGTGGATAGACTTGGTGATGAAGCGGAACGACATCAGTGACTCCTACGTGCTTCGTTGCTCGTGCCGCCGTATGCCGGGAAGCACTCTGCACAATCGTCAGGGGTCAGCCCGTTAGACACCCAGGAAAGCTATGCCGGTACGCCAAGCATTAGAAGTGCCTGGTCGTTATGGTTTCCATTCCACTCGCCCGGGGCACCCCCCCAGAGGCGTCAAGCTCGTCATGTCCGATGCCCTCGAGGGTATGAAGGCCACCGTAGCAAAGGTGCTCAAATGTAGCTGGCAGCGGTGCTGCTTCGACTTCGTGCGCAATGCATTGGCGCATGCCGCAAGACCGGACGGCGCGTCGTCTCCCGCCTTCCTTGCCAAAGCGTTTGCCCAGGACGATGCCGAGGCTGGCACGACGCAGTGGCGCAAGGTCGCCGATCAGTTCCGCCCCAAGCTGCCGAAGCTTGCTGCCTTTCTCGACGCGGCGGAGACCGACGTGCTCGCCTACACGACCTCCCGCCGAAGCACCGTACCAAGCTGCACTCCACGGATTATCGAGCGCCTCAAGGGCGAGATCAAGCGGCGCAACGAGGTGCCCGGCATCTTTCCCAACGAGAACGCCATCGTTCGCCTCATCAGCGCGATCCTGCTCGAACAAAACGATGAATGGGCCGTCCCGTGTGCCCGTTATATGACAATGGAAGCAGTCGCGCCGTTGAGCGATGATCCGAGCGTCAGCCTCACGGCTCTCGCCAGCTGACCTGCCCGGCTCTCGCCGGCAACGCGGTGATCCACCGCAAGCTAAAGCAGGCCACGGGACACGATGAGCACATTGGGGTGCGCGGCATCGTAGCGGATCGCATTTCCACTTCGACGGGCTGGCCGTGCTGGATCGGGATGCCGGGACCGAACCAATCGATTATTGCAGCACGGGTTTCGATCAACATCAAAGAACGTGAGTGGGGTCCCCCACGCGGGTTATTGCTTCCTAGAGAGAATCTGCTGCGCATCGCCGAATAGCCGCTCAAACAGCGGCTACAGTGCCGGGTGTTGAGCAGCGAAGCATTGACCTCGAACGCAAGCATCTACGGCGCCACAGCGCCGCTCCTGCGCTCTTGAGCGCTTGCGGGTGTAGCCCTCGCTACAGCCCTCGCTGTCACCCCGCCGATTGCGACAGTTCCGAGCCCCGCAAGTAGCCTGCCTCCCAGCACCGAGGATTGTGCAGCGTCGGTCATTGGGTTTGCTCTTTTGACCCGCTAAGATGAACCGATCCCCGCCTGCGGGTCCGCATGTTGGGGTTCGCTCTCTGGGCGGCGCTCACCTCGGGCGCGTTGAGAGCTGAGGTCGTCAGCAAGACTGCAGCGGCGAAAACCCAGCAATAGCCGGCGTCTGGCCCAGTGACATGGAAAGCGGAGGGGGCAGTGATGGAGACCACACCCAATGCGCGGTCCACCCATTGTAGCGCGGCACGGATGATTCGGACGAGCACCGTCGAGTGGTCCGTGAACGCCGACAGCAGCAGTGAGACGCGGGTCACCACCGAAAGCCACAGCGCGACAGGACTGCTCTTACCTAGCTTCAGCAGGAATGGCGCGACAACTAAAACGAGGGCGACAGGATAGTCGATTAGGTACGTGTGGATAGATTTTGTGATGAATCGGAATGACATGGCGGAACTCCTGCGTGCTAGGCTGCTAGATCGAGTTGTTGGGAACATCGAAAAAGGGGCTTGTGATCTGGGCGACCCGTGCTGCCACCAAATATCGATGAGGCGTATGAAGAGGGTATTCCCGTCCGCGCGACGTTGAAAATGTCGGATCGTTATCGTTTTCATTATCTCCAGCCGCCCGGGCTAAAGCTTTCAGACGCCAAGGACCCCCGCGCAGGCCGTTAGACCAAGCGCTCCAGTAGAAATCTCTTCCACTCGAACATTCCCGGGTTGCCACTGCTAAGTCGTGCGAACTCAGCACCGGCGGTCCGAGGGGCTTCCATCCGATCGATTTTGAGCAAATCTCGTTCTGAGCGCGTGTTCACAGTTGATCCAAAGTCGCACCGTTCTTGTCACCGGCCAATTATCCAGGCGCCGCCATCGTCGATCTGAAAATGCCGCGTGAACTGCAACTTGCTCGAGGCAACCAGCGGGTCAGCCGCATGCCCCACCGGCCCTCGCGGGCGCAACGCCGCTAGCGACACGTGGCGCCGGACCAGATGCCTACCGCACGGACTTTCTTCTCAGTGGGCAAGCGCTGCTCGTGCACCGAAAGGCCGTCAGGCAGGATCAAGCCTTCGCCCAAGCCTTGCAGTGACCGGCCGACGATGAACCGGCGCGGAGCCAATCACGGCGACGCCGAGGCATGGAGACCGCCCCCGCGAGGAAGGTCCGCGGAGTTCGACGTTCATGACCCAGTGCACTTGGAACGGCGACAGGGCCATGTCCGCCAATCGCCGCGAGGGGACCACACGGCGCTGCTGATGAACACAAGGCAGTTGCCCACGCTGCACGCGGAGAGCACGTTTGTGCTGTGCCCAACGCCCCAGACTTTTAGAGCCTCAGGCGGCGGTCGGCCAGGATCAGGGACGCGCCGCTCACGACGTAATCCTTCAGGTTTAAATCGAGCGCTTCGCGGGCGCGAGTTCATTGGCCAGCAGCTTGAAGCCGGGCCGCCGCATCCGTTGACAAATTACTCCTCTCGACATCAATGCAACTTCAGGCAGACTCTTCCTAAACCGCTATCGCTTCCGACCCGCGCTGCAATCCCATCGCTGGACGAACATTGCCAATAACAGATGCGTATAGTTTTCATGGAAACGGGGAATGGCGCGGTGCCCTTCCTCAATCCATTCTAAGTCGAGGCGAGTTGCGCAGTCCCAGCTACTGCAGCACGCCGCCCTCAGAACCGCAATAACCATGGTTTATCAACTCTATGCCGCGAGATGATTTCCCTCACCGCTGGGCGACCGCCATCGTGTGAGACCGCATTTGTGGCAGAGGCGGTGGAGGATCATTCGGCGCTTTGATCGTCAGATATCGGAATGAGGGAGTACAATTTTGAGGCTGCAGACAAAGGGCGTCTCTCATAGTTTTGCATGCGCCTTTGGCGGCGCAACGCGATCAGGCGGGCGGGTTCGGCGTCATCCTGTGTAACCGCGGTGCCTGCAACTTTTTGCGACGGTGGACGATGGGGCCGGGGGTATCGAAATCGAAGCAGTATCGGAGGACGGTCGGGAAAACACGGAGGCGCTCGTTGAAAAGCTCAGTTTCATGGTCGCCTACGGCTCCGATGCGCCAGTGGTCTCCGTAGTCATCGGAGCATGGCCAATGACGATCCGTCTATCTCCAGGCAACCAGCTTTGTTCTCAATCCCCAGGGCCGGATCGTGACTCCGTCTATTCGAGCGTCTGGGTCTGGCCCGCGACCTCAAACCTTCGGCAAATTAGTGCGGAACAGCGGCAAATTAAGGGGGAGGTCGATGAATGGCGCAAGATTATGTAGAGTGCCGCAGCCGCGGCGCTATCGATCCAGAACCCAGCCCCCGAGAGCTCGGGCGGAAAGCGCCGGCTCGGTGCCGACGCATGGTGCTCACGGCCTGTGTGCTCGCGTCCTCGATGGCGTTCATCGATGGGACAGCGCTGCCCGTCGTGCTGCCGATATTGCGCGCCGATTTCGGTGCTGACCTCGTCTCCGTCCAATGGGTTCTCAACGGCTATATGCTGGCGCTCGCCTCCCTGACATTGATCGGCGGCGCGCTCGCGGATGTTTATGGCAAGGCGCGCATGCTCGGCCTCGGTTGCGTCCTGTTCGCTCTGGCGTCCGCGTCTTGCGCGTTGGCGCCTTCGCCCGCATGGCTGATCACTGCCCGAGTGGCGCAGGGAGCGGCCGCAGCGATTGTCACACCTGCAAGTCTCGCCCTGATCGGGGCAACCTATCCGCGCGCGGAGCGGAACCGGGCGATCGGCGCATGGGCAGCGGCATCCGCTCTCACCACCGCCGGAGGTCCTGTCCTGGGCGGCTGGCTCACCGAGACCTTTGGCTGGCCATCCGTGTTCTGGATCAACCCGCCCCTCGCGCTGGTAGCAGTGGGAGTTCTGCTGGTGTTCGCGGGCAGAGATGACCTCATCCAGCGCCGGTTCGACGGGATTGGCGCAGCGATCCTCGCTTTAGCGCTCGGGACGCTCACCTGGGCGCTGAGCCAGATCGGACCAAGTCAAGCTCGGACCGCGGGGAACGCACCAGCCCAATCCGTGACGGTGCTCACGATAGTCGCCGGGTTCGGCATTCTCGGGTTCGCCGTCTACGCGTTCTGGGAGGGCAGAAGCGAACATCCGATGACGCCACCCCGCCTGGTGGAGAACCGCACCTTTCTCGGGCTGAACGTTGCGACGCTGATGATCTATACGGGGATTTCGATCGTGTTCTTCCTTCTACCTTTTGACCTCGTCGACCGCCGCGCCCTGTCGTCGACCGATGCCGGGCTGGCATTCCTGCCTTTCACGCTCGGCGTGGGGCTGTTGTCGAATGTCTTCGGCGGGTTGGCCGACAAGATTGGTACGCGGACCGTGCTTGTCGCGGGACCGGCAGGTGCCGCGCTCGCCTATGTCTGGTTGGCGCTCGGTCAGGAAGAATCTTTGATACTTGGCGTGATCGTACCCATGACGCTGCTTGGCCTGTCCTTCGCGGTGCTCGTGGCTCCGCTCACCGCGTCCGTCATGTCGAGCGTTGACCAGACGGATGAAGGGCTCGCCTCCGGCATCAACAATGCAGCGAGCCGAGTTGCGCAGCTTGCAGGTGCGGCATTAGCCGCCGGTGCCGCGTCTTTCGACTCCGGCTACGAGATCGGTCTCGCCGTAGCCGCTGGCACCTCAATCGCCGGCGCCTTGACAGCCGCAATAACCGCGACGCCAGCCGCGACGAAAGCGGGCGGCCCGGGAGGGGCTTAGACCATCGAGTTCAACCAGATTCGATAGTCCTCGGCAGTCACCCTCAACTTCACCGAAGCAGCCATGCGAAGCGGAGTGTCTCGGCCCCTGATTACCGCGCGAGGCGCTCGAACAGGGGTTCGGCGGAACGTCGGTCTATCGCGATGTTCGCGGTCGCCGCGAGGCTTTGACGCGGGGGATCGTGAACACAATCGCTCGGGCCCTGATTACCTGGTCCGTTAGCGGCAGGCCTCGCGCCGGAACTCTGCCGGACCTCATGAAGATCAGCGCGTTGATGGGCGCACGCACTGCCGCGATCGCATCCTCAGGGGGAATGCCGAGGGACCATCTAGGCGGTGAAGTCACCTTCTAGTCAGCTGATCGCCCCGATCGAAATGGAACTAAAAGCCCGCTTAAACCCGTCCACTTTTCGGGGGGAAGATCAGGTGGCCTGCAATAATCGGCGATCTCGGCCGCGTGTTGACCGACCGGTTTGCAGAAAGCCAACACGTGGAAGCGAGGTGCGCATGACCGAGGAAGGCTAAACTCTTTCAAATACATGTTGGCTAGCGGCGGCTTGAGGTAGCCGCACGCTATCAAACTTTGGCGTCACGACCACCCCTAGTCACCACTAACTGTAAGAGAAGCCGGGATAGCTACAAGTCGGATAGCTCCAATATCATCGTCAATCCATTGAGCGCCGTCGAAGGCGGTGATCTAATTACGGGTCCCCTGGAGGTCGGCGCCGACTTCCTTACATGCACGCGCAAGCCCTCGGGAGCGCAGAGGACTCTATCACATACGGCGGACACGTCGGCAAGTCGGTCCAGGGCGCTGTCGCAAAGGCGCCGACGCGCGGTCCGGGTGCACAACCTGACCTGTAATGTCCGTAGTCGTAGGTTTGATAATATGAATTATAGGTCGGATCGCCCCAATACGAACTATAGGCCGGATAGCCCCAGTCCGCATTATAGGTGGGATAGCCCGAGTACGAAGGGTAGGGATGACCCCGCCGCACCTGATAGCGCACTGCCGTCGTCAAGGCCGGTGCCGCCGCTCTAATCGACGTAGCATTGATCGGCGCAGCAGACGATTTGGCCGTGGCGGTCACTGCAATAGGAAGAGCAATCGCGAGCGCAATCGCGAGGCTGCAGACTTGAATCTTCATGCTAGCTCCTGTTCGTTCTAACCCCCCGAGGAGAATGACCTTGCAAGGCCGGCGAGGGAAATCACCTCTGGCCATCGAGTCGATAGACGATCATTATTGCCGCGCGCCGCATGATGCCGGAACGAGGAATATTCGCGGCTGCGTCTGCAAACACTTCCGTTGCCGCCCTTGGACCCGTTTCTAAGCTCTGAACATTTTGTGGCCCGGGTAACAATCAAGCTGTTCTTTGCCCAGGTCTGGCGGTCGCACGGAGCTAAGTCGCCCCACCCGCCACTCGATTTTCCGACGTGGCTACAGCCGGCGCCGAGCGCGACCGGTTATCGGGGCAGACCGTTATTCAGCAGGTCGGCGGACAAGATTAGCGCGCGGGCCATGCTCATCACGTGCTCGGCAGGTGCGGCACTCACGTATATCTTGATGCCGCGACGAGCGCGACAATTGCGCGCTCGCTCAAGTCGAGCGGTAGCGGCATGCTTTTTTACCCCGGCTTCGGCGCAGCATGCTGCTGGCTGTTCTGGCAACCTCAAGCAGCGGTCGGTTCGTCAGAGTCGGCCGCTCGCACATTCTGTCGAATTGTTTGAACACAAGGACCGGCGCAGCAGTATTCCCCGCTGCTATTGAAATTATACATGGCGGCTATTGGAAAATCTCGTCCCGCGCTGCGATTAACGGCTATGCGCTGAAAGGCGGGAAGGCCAATTTTCCCGAATTTCACATCTCTATATCGAGCTGGCTCGTACGAGCTCGATCAGAAAGCGGGTGACTTTCCGGAGGGAACGATCTTCTTCAAGGAAGTCACGGAGGCCGGGTTACCAAAACTTCAATCATCACGAGCCGAAGGCGCAGACAGCTAAGCTGCACCCAAGCTCCGAATGCGCCTTCTGCTACATGGGGAGCGCTAAGAAAGACGACGTCTTGACCCAATATCGACTGCTAGATAAATGAAATTCTCAACAGTCTACCGGTTCATCGAGCCGACGAACTTGATTGCGCGACGCTTGTGCGGACTTGAAGGGCTGGTTGACACGGCGGGTTTCGTAGCGCCGCGGGGATCGCTCGCATGAAGATCCTCCACATTGATTGCAGCCCGCGTCCAGAATCGCACAGCCGTCAGCTTTCGGCGGCGATCGTGAAGAGGCTCCTTGAGGCTGCCCCTGCTGCAACCGTCAGCCGGCGAGACCTTGGCACAGGTCCGTTGTCGCATGCCTCGCCGGACTACGCGACCGCCCTGTCGTCGCCGGCCACGTTGGCGGCTCCGCCGAGCGGCGCGCTGGATCTTTCCGAAGCACTTATTCGGGAAGTCGAGAGGGCCGATGTGGTCGTTATCGGAACTCCCATGCACAACCTGACCGTTCCCTCCGTCCTCAAGGCGTGGATCGACCAAATCCTGCGCGCCGGGCGCACGTTCCTGTCGACGCCGGCAGGGAAGGTGGGATTGCTCCGGGATCGTCCGGTGTTTGTCGGCATCGCTTCCGGCGGAGTCTTTACCGGCGAGAAAGCCAATCAGCCCGATTTTCTCACGCCGTATCTATCGGCTGTACTGGGCAGCATCGGGCTGAAAACCGTGCAATTTCTTCCCGTGCAGGCTACCGCGTTCCTTGCTGAGGACCAGGCGACATTGGCGAGAGAGAAGGCCCTGGCGGCGCTCGACCTGACGGTCATGAGGAAGTTTCCATGTCCGATCGTGTGACGCGTCCGATGCGTATGAGCCGGGCCCACAATTCTTGTGAAGGCGATGGTCGTAAACACCAGGTTGCGGGAACTGCCGGGATGAGGATTGTGGAGGGCCCGGGCCGCAGGCAGCGATCAACGAGGTCATCGTTCAGGTTCATGCGTCGGGAAACACTCCGGTGAGCTAATATGGCATTCGACCTGGACCGATCGCCTCCACCGTGACCAGACGCCGACAATTCCCGACCAGGAGCTGGCGGGTGTGATCACTGCTCTCGGCTATGGCACGAGGGACTGTCGCTAGGGCAGGGCGAGTTCGGCTTTCGGAGCCGTATCGCGGCGGCACGCTTGGCAAGTATGTGGCCGTGGGCCGCTGCCGGGCGACATCGACTTCAAAGTGGGTGCGGCCTTGGCTATGCCGGGCCTCACCGCTGGCCGCCTTCAGGCGGGGCAGAGCGTGCTCGCGCAGGGCGCGGTCGGCGCAGTGGGGTTGATGGTGGCGCAACTCGCACGATTGGCCGGCGCCTGTCGGTCCGGTGTTCGATGTTACCGGCGGCGGCATTGCGAACCGGTCGAACCCTGATCCGGCCCGGCGTAACACTGGTGACCATTGCCAGCCAACCGAGGTGCAGGCGGCCGACCGCCTGGCGATCGACTTTTGTTCTCCCTGTCCGATCGTGCCCAACTAGATCGTCCAGCGGGTGCGAGACGGAGGACTGCGGACGAACATCGCGACATTGCGACCTCGACGATGCCGTCCCTGCTTTCAGGTTAACCAAGCGGATCACCGGCCAGATGATCATCAGTGTTCGTCCGTAATGAACTTGGGGAGGGCGAGTGATCCGCTCATCGTTGGGATCCGGGAAAAGGCTTACACTGAGAGCAAGCTGCAGGTGGAGGGGCTGGCGTTTGCCGAGGCGCGGCGCTGGTCGCATGTTTTGAGCAATGCGGCGAAAGCCTACGAACAATTCGACGAGCACGGACGGATGAAGCCGTCGGCGTACATGACCGCATCGTCGACGTCCTGAACGGGTTAGTGAAGTCTACTCTGCTGACGCGTGGCGCGTCGTGCTACCTGACGGACCGCTACAGCGAACGGAAAGAGGCAGCCGAAAAGCTCGACCAGCGCATGCGGCTGGACAAGGCGATCTGAACCGTTTTGATTGTGCGACCGCGATCGCGCGGCCGAACAACAGGAGGGGAGCATTCGGAAGCTCCGGGAAGCCGCTGATCGCGGCGAGCCCAGCACCTCATGCCGGCTTGGGCTTGAGAGCCGACGAAGTGGCTTTTGGCCAGTGGATATGCGTCCCGCTACATGTTGGCCAGGCCCGTCCTGACCGCATCGATACCGGGGCCGTCCAGAGCCACGAATCCTCCTTGGCGGGCCAAAACGACCGGCTCAGCTATGTCGCTGAGGATCCCGGGTGGCGAACATGTGAAGGGGGCCGACTTCCAAAGCGACCCCACCCGTGGGATGCTTGGGTATGAATCTGCGACGACTGCTCAGAGTTGCGTTCGCGGTCTTGGTGACCGCCGGTTTGACGTTGGCGCCCTTCGCGGCGCCGGCGGTGGCGCAAGCTCGTCCGGACGGCATGACCGACATGTCGATGTCGGCCGACGTGCCTTGTTGCCCCGACGAGCAGAAGAGCAAGGATTGTCAGGACTGCCCGCTGGTTGCGATGTGCGTCCTGAAGACGGCCCAGGCGGGACCGTCCGAGGCAGCGACCCTTCCGCTGCGGCACGCGATCCGGACCACGCACTTGGTCGCGGACGACCTGGTCGGCGACGGCTTGAGCCGCCCACCTCCGGACCAACCCCCTCGAACCCTGGCCTGAACGGCGCTTAGCGCCGATTGCGTCCGTGCGCCTCGCGCTCGCGGATGACGCGCGCCGTCTCGGCGGCGATCCAGGACAATCGAGGACCAGAAAATGAAGACCTCTACCTTTGGGCGCGCCATGCAGGCCGCGTTGATCGCTGCGAGCATCGGCAGCACAAGCACGGCCGTATTGGCCGACATCAAGGACTACAAGTTCGAGCTCGTCGACCAGTCGGTCCAGGCCGGCCCCGACAAGGTCATCACCGTCAGGCTCGTGAACACGAAGACCGGCAAGCCGGTACCGGACGCCGTGATCTTCGCCAGCCGTTTGGACATGGCTCCGGACGGCATGCAGGAGATGGCGACCAAGGTCACGCTGATGCCGGGAACGGAGCCGGGCACGTATCGTTTCAAGGCGACGTTCGGCACGGCGGGGCGGTGGCAACTTTCGCTCGGCGCCAAGGTCCAGGGTGAGACCGGCACCGTCGAGAACAAGCTCGTCGTCACGGCGCAGAAGTGACCCGCCGCTTCGCAGCAAGCCCGACCGCCGCGATGATCGCGGCGGTCGGCATCGCGCTCGTCGTCGCCGGCCCGCAGCGGCCGGCGACGCGAACCGTCGCCGTGATCGGCCCCGCTGCGGCCGAGGAGCGCGGCGCCCCGATCTATTACCAGGATCCGGACGGGAAGCCGTCATACTCGCTGGTGCCGCGAAAGACCCCGGATGGCCGGGATTACCGCGCCGTGCCCGCTGGCGCCGACCTCAGCTTCGACGAGGAGGCGGGAAGTCCGCCGGCATCGACAACGGCCGGCGGCTCCGGAGAGCGCAAGATCAAATACTACCGCAATCCCATGGGCCTGCCGGACACCTCACCGACGCCGAAGAAGGATTCCATGGGGATGGACTACATCCCTGTCTACGAGGGCGATGACAGCGACGACGGATCGATCAAACTCTCGCCCGGCAAGATTCAGCGGACCGGCGTCAAGTCGGAGCCCGCAGCGATGCGGGTGATCCGGACCATCGTCAGGGCACCTGGCACGATTGCCCTCGACGAACGGCGCATCTCCGTGATCGCCATGAGATCAGAAAGTTTCATCCTGAAGGTCGCAGACGTCACGACGGGTTCGCATGTCATGAAGGGCCAGCCGCTGATGGAGGTCTACAGCCCATCCGTTTCCTCGGCTGCGGCCGAGTACCTCGCAACGATCACCTCGAAGACCACGGGGGCGATGTTCAGTACGGGCGCGGCTCCCGGCAGCGCCTGATGAACCTGGATGTGCCCGAGAGCGCCATTGCCGCCATCGAGAAGAGCCGAACTGTGCCCACCTCGGTCGACTGGACCTCTCCGCGTGACGGCATCGTGCTGGAGCGCAATGCCATCGAGGGCATGCGTGTACAGCCAGGTGGGGTGCTGTTCCGGATCGCCGACCACTCCGTTGTTTGGGCGCTGATCGATGTCGCCGAACGCGATCTGGGCGTGATCACCAAGGGGCAATCGGTCACGGTGAAGGCGCGGAGCTTTCCCGGACGTGAGTTCAGCGGAAAAGTTCAGGTCATCTACCCCGAGATCAACAAGGAGACGCGAACGGCGCGCGTGCGCATCGAACTGGAGAACCCGGAGCTGATCCTCCTGCACGACATGTATGTCGACGCCGAGATCGACACCGGCAGCGGCGAGACGGTGCTCGCCGTGCCGGAGAGCGCCATGATGGACACCGGCAGCCGGCAGGCCGTTTTCGTCGACAAGGGGCAGGGTCGGCTGGAGCCGCGCGAGGTCAAGCTCGGCAATCGTGGCGGCGGCTTCGTGGAAGTCCGGCACGGCCTCGCGGAGGGCGAGGCCGTGGTGATCTCGGCGAACTTCCTGATCGATGCTGAAAGCAATCTGAAGGCCGCGCTGAAGGGCTTTGCCGAGGGGCGCAGCAATGATTGGCCGCCTCATCGCCTGGTCCGCCCGCAACCTGCTGCTGGTGCTGTTCGGGACCGGCTTCGCCGCCGCTGCGGGGCTCTATGCGCTTCTGCATCTGCCGCTCGATGCGATCCCGGATCTCTCGGACACCCAGGTCATCGTCTACACGGAGTATCCCGGCCAGGCGCCGCAGGTGATCGAGGACCAGGTCACCTATCCGCTGACGACGGCGATGTTGACCGTCCCGAAATCGAAGGTGGTCCGCGGCTTCTCGTTCTTCGGCGTCTCGTTTGTCTACGTCATCTTCGAGGACGGCACTGACATCTACTGGGCGCGCTCGCGGGTGCTGGAGTTCCTCAATGGCGCGACCTCGCGCCTGCCGACCGGTGTCACTCCCACGATCGGTCCCGACGCGACCGGCGTCGGCTGGGTCTACCAGTACGCCGTGATGTCGAAGGAACTGAACCTCGCCGACACGCGGACCGTCCAGGACTGGAATCTGAAGTTTGCACTCGCGAAGGCCGAGGGCGTCGCGGAGGTGGCGAGCGTCGGCGGCTTCGTCAAGCAATACAATGTGATTCTCGATCCGCAGCGCATGCGCGACCTCGGCATCACCATGCAGAAGATGCGCGACGCCATTCGCGCCAGCAACGCCGACGTCGGCGGGAGGACGGTCGAGCTGTCCGAGTTCGAGTACGTCATCCGCGGCAAGGGCTACATCAAGTCGATCAACGACCTCGGCAACATCGTCCTGAAGACCTCCGGCGGCACGCCGGTGCTGCTGCGCGAAGTCGCTCGCGTCGAACTCGGCCCCGACGAGCGCCGAGGCATCACGGAGCTGAACGGCGAGGGCGAGGTCGCCAGCGGCATCGTGCTGCAGCGCTTTGGCCTGAACGCGCTGGAGGTCATCGAGAACGTCAAGAAACGCTTCAAGGAGATCGCCTCCAGCCTGCCGAAATCGGTGGAGATCGTCCCGGTCTACGACCGCTCCAACCTGATCTATGCGGCCATCGCCACCCTCAAACACACGCTGTTCGAGGAAAGCGTCGTGGTCGCACTGGTCTGCATCGTGTTTCTGCTGCACGTTCGAAGCGCCCTGGTTGCGATCCTAATGCTGCCAGTCGGGGTGCTGATGGCCTTCGGCGCCATGAAGCTGTTAGGGCTCGGCTCCAACATCATGAGCCTCGGCGGGATCGCGATCGCGATCGGCGCCATGGTCGACGCGGCCATCGTCATGATCGAGAACGCCCACAAGCACCTCGAGCGGGCGGAGCCCGGACGCTCCAGGATCGACATCCTGATCGCCGCGGCTGCCGAAGTTGGGCCGGCACTCTTCTTCAGCCTGCTGATCATCACCGTGTCGTTCATGCCGATCTTCACGCTGGAGTCGCAGGAGGGGCGTCTGTTCAGCCCGCTGGCGTTCACCAAGACGTTCTCGATGGCGGCCGCCGCGCTTCTGTCGGTGACGTTGGTGCCGGCTCTGATGGTGATCTTCGTGCGCGGGTGGATCGTTCCGGAGCACAGGAATCCGATCAACCGCTTCCTGATCTGGATCTACCGCCCGGTGATCAAGGGCGTGATGCGGGCAAAGATTCTGGTGATCGTGCTCGCGCTGGCGGCCCTCGCGGTGAGCATCTGGCCAGCGCGCCAACTCGGCACGGAGTTCATGCCGAACCTCAACGAAGGCACGCTGCTCTACATGCCGACAACGCTGCCGGGCATCTCCGTGACGAAGGGCGGGCGAACTGATGCAGGCCCAGGACCGCATCATCCGGTCGTTTCCGGAAGTCGCCTCGGTCTACGGCAAGGCGGGGCGCGCCGCGACCGCCACCGACCCGGCCCCGTCCGAGATGTTCGAGACAATCGTCAACCTCAAACCGAAGGAGGAGTGGCGGCCCGGCATGACCGTCGACGCTCTGATCGCCGAGATGGACAAGGCGCTGCAGTTTCCGGGCGTTTCGAATGCCTGGACCATGCCGATCAAGGCGCGCATCGACATGCTGTCGACGGGCATCCGGACTCTGATCGGCGTCAAAGTCATCGGCACCGACCTGGTCGAGATCGACAAGCTCGCCAAGGAGGTCGAGCAGGTCCTCAAGGCGGTGCCGGGCACCTCCTCTGCGTATGCCGAGCGCGGCATCGGCGGCTACTATCTGGAAATCACGCCGGACCGGGCGGCGCTGGCGCGCTACGGGATCATGGTCCAGGACGTGCAGGACACGATCGCGACGGCGCTCGGCGGCCAGACGGTGACGACAACCGTCGAAGGGCGGCAGCGCTTCACCGTCAACATGCGCTATCCGCGCGACCTGCGCGACAATCCGCAGGCCATCGCCAGCGACGTGCTGGTGCCGATGCCCGCTGGCGGCGCGGTACCGCTCGGTGAGGTCGCGAAAATTGCGCCGGCGCGCGGGCCGACCTCGATCCGCACCGAGAACGGGCAGCTCGCGACCTATATCTACGTCGACATCCGCGACCGCGACCTCGGCGGCTACGTCGCCGACGCCAAAGCCGCTGTGCAGGCCAGCATCCAGTTTCCGGCCGGCTACTACGTCATGTGGAGCGGCCAGTACGAATACCTGGAGCGGGCCACCGCGCGGCTGAAGATCGTTGTGCCCGTGACGCTGCTGATCATCTTCCTGCTGCTCTACCTGAACTTCCGTTCGATCACCGAGACGATCATCGTGATGCTCTCCCTGCCGTTCGCGCTCGTCGGCGGGTTGTGGCTGATGTGGTGGCTAGGCTTCAACCTGTCCGTCGCAGTCGCGGTCGGCTTTATCGCGCTCGCGGGCGTCGCCGCAGAGACCGGCGTCGTCATGCTGATCTATCTCAACCAGGCGGTGTCGGAGATCAAGGTCGAGCGCGACATGGAAGGTCGGGCGCTGACCCGTGGCGACCTCTACGACGCCATCATGGAGGGGGCGGTGGAGCGGGTCCGGCCGAAGATGATGACCGTGGTCGCCATCATGGCGGGGCTGCTGCCGATCATGTGGAGCACCGGGACGGGATCCGAGATCATGCAGCGCATCGCGGTGCCGATGATCGGCGGCATGATCTCTTCCACGCTGCTGACGTTGATCGTGATCCCGGCGATGTTCGGGCTGGTCAAGGGATTCAGACTGCCGCAGGACCACCGCTGGACCCCGCCGCGGATCCGCAAGCAGATCGAGCGTGTCCAAGCTGTACCGGAGCCAGTCGAATTTGCGGTGAACGTCGCATCCCGAAAGGTTTGGCCATGCAGCTCGACCTCCCTCATTTAGGAGTGAAAAAAAGTCACCTCTGATCTCCGATTTTCACGCGTTGGCCAAGCGCAGTACCCTGATTGACTGCAATAACACGACGGCGCTGCTGACGAACAACAGGCCGCCGCGCAGGCTCCAAGCGGCGAGCACCTTCGTGCTGCCCTTCCAGGTCTTCTCCGATTCCGCTATCCTGTCCGTTAATCTCGCAAGGTGCCATTTTGCGTCACTTTTGGCTTTCGGAAAACCCTCGTCGGCACGGACCAAAGCCCGGAGGCGCTCCCTGGGCGCATCCAGGCAGTGGCGTTACGCTCGCATCAGATAAACGCTCCGAGCACTCCAGGAGATGTTCGATAAGACGGGATAGAGTTCAGATCGAGCCAGCCGGCGCAACGGCGGGAAAGTCCTTCTCGGGATCGAACACATTGTTGAAAAAGTTCGTCAGTGAGTACATGGCAACCAGCGCGACGATCTCGATGACGTTCGCATCCGTGTAGCCCGCATCGCGGACAGCCTTCAGATCGGCGTCGCTGATCTTGCCGCGGGTCTCGGTGACTTTGCGCGCGAACCAGATCCCGGCGTCCCGCTTCCGGTCGCTGGCATGACCCATCCGAGCGAGAGTGATTTCATTGGCCGGCAGCTTGGCCATATGATCGGCCGTATAACTGTGAACCGTCAGGCAATAGTCGCAGCCATTCACTTCGGAGACGGCGAGACCGATGCTGTCACGCGTCTTTACGTCGAGCGCCTTGCTCAAGGAGCCGAGCAGGGCGGCCCATGCGTTGAACGCGATCGGGCTTGCCGCGAAAGTCGCCATCATGTTCGGCGTGAACCCGATGATCCCGGTGAACATGTCGAGGGTCGGTTTCGAATCGGGCGGCACTTGTTCTGCTTTTAGAGCTGCAATCCTGGGCATCATGTTCTCTGTAAGTTGCTGGTTTCACTAGTAATCAGACGAGGTTCAGCACATCACCCACCGGCCGCCGCGGCTTCTGTGGCCAGTTTCCCGGACGCTCCGCCCCTACGGACAACAGCATGACCGGTACTTCGTCCTTCGTAAGCCCGAACTCGCGGTGCACTTCTTCAGCATTGAAACCGATCATCGGGGTTGAACCCAGGCCTAGCGAGCGGGCCGCATAAATCATCGCTGCCGCGCCGAAGGTGCCGGTGCGTACGGCCTCGTCGCGCTGGCGCTGTGGATATTCCATGTACAGGTCGCGTGCGGGGATCTCCCATTCCGGCACCATCTTTGCCGGCATGATGCCCTCTTCTACCAGCGGTGCCAGACGCTCGGGTACCACGCTGGAGTCGGCCAACTGGCCGCAGATGATGAAGGTAACAGCCGCTTCCGTGATCGCGGGTTGACTCCAAGCGATCGGACTAAGGCGAGCCTTGGCTTCCGGCGTGCGCACGGCGATGAAGCGCCAGTTCTGCAAGTGGAAGGATGTCGGCGCGGTGGTCCCGATTCGAACCAACTCGCGGATTTGATCGTCGCTCAACGTGGCGGCAGGGTCGTAGTATTTCGTGGCGCGGCGGCTCAGGATGCATTCGATGACCTCATTGGTCATAGTTCTTCTGCTGGTCATGGTGATTCCGTTGGTCAGGTTGTTGTTCTGCGTGAGGGAATAGGTCGAGATAGTGAAGGGCTGTTGCTCCTTTTTTACTCCAAAGGCTACGGAGCCCGTTCGGTGGTATCCCACTTTGCTCTGGTCTTCTGATAAGACGCGGCTGGCCACTTGCATCGAAGCCGCACGTCGTCAGGGACGAGTGCGGATGATCGTCTTCCCGCTGATGCGCTCGGTCTGATTGAAAGCGGCGACGGCGTCATCGAGGATCGAGACGTTGCCGATGTTCGTCAGCAGTCGTCCGTTCCGCACCCGCTGAACGATCTCACTCAGTTGGGCACGATCGGACTCGACGACGAAGTCGACCGCCAAGCCGTCGGCGGCTCGCGCCTCGCTCGGCCCGACGATAGACACCAACGTTCCTCCGGCTCTAACCAGGCGCGCGGAACGCTTCCCGATGTCGCCGCCGATGACATCGAACACCAGATCGACTCCGCCGACGTCTTCCAGCACGTCGTTGTCGAGGCTAACGAACTCGTTCGCGCCGAACTCGAGCGCCTTTTGACCATGAGCGGCGCGCCCGGTGCCGATGACGTAAGCGCCGGCCTCTCGTGCGAGCTGCGTCACGATGGATCCGACTGCGCCGGCCGCGCCGTGCACGAGAACGCTCTGCCCCGCCTGAAGGCGGCCGTGCACGAACAGTCCCTGCCACGCCGTGAGGCCCGAGATTGGCGGACTCGCGCCCACTATGAAGTCGACGTCACCCGGGAGCGGCGCAAGGTTACGCGCCTCCATTGCTACATACTCCGCCAGGGTGCCGTCGCGATACCAGTCGGCGAGACCGAACACCCGCTGTCCAACCGACAGCCCCGTTGTGCCATAGCCGAGGGCGACGACAATTCCGGCCAGCTCATGTCCGGGAATCGACGGTGTTCGGTCGCGATCGAGGCGGTCGGTCCATGTAGAGGGCCACTCCAGCTCAGTGGGGACGAATCCCGACGCATGAACTTGAACGACGACGTCGTTGATCGCCGCTCGAGGCTGAGGCCGATCCACAAGCCTCATCCCCGCAGTTCCCGCGGCCTGGTCCGTTACGACAATTGCCTTCATCATCGGCCTCCTTCTGTGTGGTGTGTCGTTATTTCGAGTTCTCTTGCAGACGAGCAAAAGTACGATCATGAAAATCGATGGTCTAATGACGGGTGGCTATGTGAATCGATGCCATGAACGCGAAAGACCAGAGCGCGTCGGCGGAGCGAATACCCGCGGGGCATCGCGCGTCGCGAACTGAAGACCCTGGGGTATGATGGGCTGTGATACCCCGGTGCGTTGGTCGACGGCACGAGAGACGGTCAATCCGGAGTGATATTCGGGATCGGGAGTAGAGCCACGTCGTCCTCGTAGCTGGCCTGAGGGCTTTCGTTGTGACCGGAAGTTGTAACGTCCAGGCGTGTGGTAACATCCGCACTAGTACCGAGAATGTGGCCTACCGGACAGAGGTTCGCGGCTTCCAACAAGAATGTGCGCTGCTGCGTGTCAAGATCTCCTTCAAGCACCAGGGTGCGCTCGAAGGAATCCTTTTGCCTTGGGAGCCGTGGCGGAAGCTGACGCCCACCTCCACGCGCTCCAGCGGGACTTTCTGGCGCTGAGCCTGAAAACGAACGCTCATAGCAGTGCATGCGGCAAGAGACGCGCTGAGAAGGTCGTAAGGATTGGGTCCAGAAGAATCGTGCCCGATGCCATCTGGGCCGCCGACAGCAAACCGAGATTCGCCGACATGGCAAATCAGCGCGCCATGATTGGTGGGGTCGGTTGCGACAACAACTTCGCGAATCTTGGTCACGATTAGGTCCTGATCCTTCGAATGATTCATCCGTCGACTTCCGCGAGCGTGTCCGCCAGTGACAGCGCGAAATAGACTCTTAGCTGTGCTGGGAGATCCCAGCCTTGCGTCCACGCAAGCGAGCGCGTTCAGCAAGTAAGTCCGAAGACCATTCAGGTAAAGTTATCATTTCCATAATCGTCAGGAATGCTCCGTAGAGCGTATCGAATTTCGGGTGAACAACTCCATCAATGTGTAGCGGGCCTATGGTCTTCCGGTCACGAAGAATGCATTAACTTCCAGTCAGCGGAAGTCCCAGGACGCGAACGAGCACACCGTTTTTCAAATTCAGTCCTCAAACGATACGTGACCTTCTTCAGTGATGGTTGCGCCAGACCTCCAAGGACGACACAACGAAGCTCGTCGTTACAGAGGAAAACGGTGGTGAAACATGGCGCGGGCCGATAACAGGCGTGGTGCTGTCGTCTCCTGAATGATCTTTAAGTTCTCTGGCGCAGAGTTGCCTCTTGGTCGAGATGCGCCAGAGTGTAAAAGCGCGTTCGTTATTCCTGCAGGGTTATGAATGGGCCACAGTGCCCCCCGCTTTTTGGGGTTCTCTTACGCCACGTACGAGCTTTGCTCGGAGCCCTGTACGCGACTCCGCGGCGCCGTCGATAGCCGGTGACTGCACGCGGCCTAGAAACGTCTGCAGAGTAAAGCGGCGCCGTCGAGTGCGATGCGGCTTCTGCGGTCCCTCGCTAATCGTCGTGCTCTCGGGTCGAGCGGCAATAAAGAACGTTTATCGACTCCATAGCGAGAGGTGATTTCAGTCGCCGACGTTCCAAGGTCACTCTCCAAACTATCGTCGAGGGGATACTTGCGGTTTCGCGATCGGCACGCGGACCAACATGGGAATCTTAAGAGTGGGTCGATATGCTAAGCAACGATGTATTCGAAATCCTCGCGCCGTGGGCGCGCTGACACTGCGGCCTGGGTCCTTAGCGGCGGCGGAACCTGCGGCGCGCAGTTCGTTTCGGCACCTTCGATGCGGCGCGCTGATCATTCTGCTGCTTGCGCTGACGCTCGTTGGCTGCGAAGACAAGGCGAAATCGCAGGCGGCCGCGCCTCCGCCACCGTCGGTGACAGTCGCGCAACCGGTGAAACGAACGGTCACCGACTGGGATGAGTTCACTGGCCGGTTCGAGGCGATCGAAGAGGTTCAGGTCCGCGCTCGCGTCGGCGGCTTCGTCAACAGGGTCGAGTTCACGGATGGTGCGATCGTTCATGCAGGCGATCTGCTTTACATCATCGATCCGCGCCCGTTTGAGGCGGTCGCTTTGCAGGCCCAAGGTCAACTCGACGACGCGCGGGCCAAGGAAGAGCTTGCGAAGCGTGAACTCGACCGTGGGCTGACCCTGGTTCGGACTAGCGCAGTTTCCGAACAGGTCGTCGACCAGCGTCGTCAGGCGTTGCAGGCGGCTCATGCGGCTGAGACGCAGGCCGAGGGTACATTGAAGGCCGCCCAGCTCAACGTCGAATTCACCCATGTGCTGGCGCCGATCACCGGCCGCGTCAGCCGCCATCTAGTGACCCCTGGAAATCTGGTGCAGGGCAGCGAAAGCGGCGCGACCCTGCTGACCTCGATCGTGTCGCTCGATCCGATCTACATCTATTTCGATGTCGACGAGCCGACCTATCAACGCAACAGCAAGCTGTGGTTTCAAGGCAGGCGGCCGAGTTCGCGCGACACCGCGAACCCGGTGCAGGTGGCGTTGACCGGCGAAACGAAGCCCTCGCATGAGGGCAAGATGGACTTCCTAGACAACCGGCTCGACGTCTCCACCGCGACGCTGCGCAGCCGCGCCATCATCCCCAACAAAGATCTCTCGATCCTACCCGGCCAGTTCGGCCGCGTTCGCTTGATCGGCAGCGCGCCCTATGAGGCGCTGCTGATTCCGGACGTCGCGGTCGCAACCGACCAGTCGCGCAAGATCGTGTTCGTGGTCAGGGACGACAATACGGTGGAGGCAAGGCCGGTGGTGCTCGGGCCCCTAGATGACGGCCTGCGGGTGATTCGCGAGGGCCTGAAGCCAGAGGACCACGTCATCATCGACGGCATTCAGCGCGCCCGCGTCGGCGCCAAGGTGACGCCATTCATGTCGCAAACGCAGGGGGGCGACAAGACTCCGCCAGGTGCCAAGCCATGAATCTCGGAAGGCTTTCCATCAACCAGCCTATCCTCGCGATGGTGCTGTCGATCGTGCTTCTGATCGTCGGCACGATCGCCTATCAGACGCTGCCGGTCTCGGAATATCCGCAGGCAGTGCCGCCGACCGTCACTGTGACTACGCAATATCCTGGCGCCTCAGCGCAGACGGTTTCCGACACCGTTGCAGCTCCCATCGAGCAGGAGATCAACGGGGTCGAGGACATGCTGTATCTCTACAGCCAGGCGACCTCGAACGGTCAGCTCACGATTACCGTCACCTTCAAGCTCGGCACCGATCTCGACAAGGCCCAGGTGCTGGTGCAGAACCGGGTGGCGATCGCGCAGCCCCGCTTGCCCGAGGAGGTCCAGCGCAACGGCGTCGTCACCCGCAAGAACTCGCCCGACATCCTGATGGTCGTGTTCATGCTGTCGCCGGACGAGAGTTTCGACCAGCTCTACATCTCCAATTACACGCTTCTGCAGGTCCGCGACCAGCTGCTGCGGCTTGACGGCATCGGTGACATTCAGATGTTCGGCGCGCGCGACTACTCGATGCGGCTTTGGCTTGATTCGGATAGGATCGCCAATCTCGGCCTGACCTCGACCGAAGTACTGGCGGCGATTAGGGCGCAGAACCTGCAGATCGCTGGCGGCCAGATCGCGGAGCCGCCGATCGCCGATCGCGCGTTTCAGCCAGATCTCGTCTTCACCGGCCGCCTCAAGGACATCAGGCAGTTCGAGGACATCGTGGTGAAGGCCGGCTCGGACGGCCGCACGGTGCGGCTGCGCGACGTTGCCCGCGTCGAGCTCGGTGCGCTCTCCTATGCCACCAGCAGCCGCATCCTGCGCAAGCCGGCGGTTGCAATGGTAGTGACCCAACGGCCCGGATCGAACGCGCTTGCCACAGCGAAGGCAATCTCTACGACTATGGCGAAGCTGAAGGAGAGGTTCCCGAAGGGGCTCGACTACAATATCGGCTACAACCCGACCGAATTCATCGCCCAGTCGGTCCACGAGCTGATCAAGACGGTCTACGAGGCGATGGCGCTCGTCGTCATCGTGGTGCTGGTATTCCTGCAGGGCTGGCGACCTGCAATCATCCCGATCATCGCGATACCCGTGTCGCTGGTAGGTACCTTCGCGGTAATGGCGGCGCTCGGATTCTCAATCAACAATCTGACGCTGTTCGGCCTTGTACTCGCCGTCGGCATCGTGGTCGATGACGCGATCGTGGTGGTCGAGAATGTCGAGCGACATCTCCGGAACGGTATGAGCCGGCGCGAGGCGGCGCTCAAGACAATGGGGGAGGTCGGCGGCGCACTGGTTTCGATCGCACTGGTGCTCTGCGCGGTGTTCGTGCCGACAGCTTTCCTCGGTGGCATTTCCGGGCAGTTCTTCCAGCAGTTCGCTGTCACCATCGCGGTCGCAACCGCGATCTCCTGCTTCTGCTCGCTGACGCTGTCACCCGCGCTAGCCTCGCAGATCCTGGTCCCGCATGAGGAGAAGCGGTCGCCTGCGCGTTGGAACCTGATCGCGCGCGGCTGGTCGGCCTTCAGTGGTGTCTTCAACCGTGTGTTCGATTGGCTGTCGAATGGCTATGCGGCTGTCGCAACCCTGGAGATCCGGCACTCCGCGCCGATGCTGTTGCTCTATGTCGCGTTGATCGGCAGCGCCGGTTGGCTGCTCGCGACCACCTCGCGGGGCTTCATCCCGGCGCAAGATCGCGGATACCTCATCATCTCGGTGCAATTGCCGGGCGCCGCGTCGCTTGCACGAACCGCTGCAATTGTGCGCGAGATCGAGCGGATTGCGCTGGATACGCCGGGTATTGTCCGGGTCGCGGCGTTCAGCGGCTTTTCCGGCGCAACCCGCACGCAAGCCGGCAACGCCGCGGCGTTGTTCCCGGTGTTCGACGAGCCGGAGGCACGGCAGAAGAAGGGGCTGACGGCGGTTGCAATCACGGCCGATTTGCGCAAACGGCTGTCGACGGTCCAAGGCGCTTTCATCATCGTCATTCCACCGCCCGCGGTGCCGGGCATTGGCACCGGCGGCGGCTTCGCTATCCGCATCCAGGATCGACAAGGGCGCGGTCCCGAACTGCTCGCAGCCGCGACCAACGAACTCGTCAGCGCCGCGCGAAAGTCGCCAAAGCTGACCTCGGTGTTCTCGCCCTATTCGGCGAACACGCCGCAGCTGTTCGTCGATGTTGATCGCGTCAAGGCGCAGAAGCTCGGTGTCCCCATCGCCAGCATCACCGACACGATTGAAACGTACTTCGGCTCGACCTATGTCAACGACTTTAACCTGTTCGGGCGGACCTACCACGTCACTGCGCAGGCCGACCTGCCGTTCCGGAAGGAGACCAGCGATCTTGCGCGTCTGCGCACCCGCAACGCCGTCGGCGACATGGTGATGCTCGGGAGCATCGTGGACTTCAAGGACATTTCCGGGCCAGACCGTGTCGCGCGTTACAATCTATACTCGGCGTCCGAGGTGCAAGGTGAGCCGGCGCCAGGTGTGAGCTCGGCGACAGCGCTCGACACCATCAAGAAGATCGCCGACGAAACCTTGCCGAGCGGTTTTTCCCTCGAATGGACTGATCTATCCTATCAACAAGTAACGGGTGGCAATGCCGGTCTCTATGTGTTCCCGATCTGCGTGCTGTTCGTCTATCTCGTGCTCGCCGCCCAATATGGCAGCTGGACGTTGCCGTTTGCGGTGATCCTGATCGTGCCGATGTGCCTGTTTGCCGCGACGATCGGTGTGCGTATCCTAGGCCAGGACGTCAACATCCTGACACAGATCGGCTTTGTGGTGCTGGTGGGCCTGGCCGCCAAGAACGCGATCCTGATCGTCGAGTTCGCGCGTGATATCGAGCTCGAGGGCAGGCCACGGCTGGAGGCGGTGATCGAGGCCTGCCGGCTCCGCCTGCGGCCGATCCTGATGACGTCGTTCGCCTTCATCCTAGGCGTGCTGCCGCTCGTGGTGTCGACCGGTTCCGGCTCGGAGATGCGCCAGGCGGTCGGGGTTGCGGTCTTTTTCGGTATGCTCGGCGTCACGCTGTTCGGCCTGATCTTCACGCCCATCTTCTATGTGGTGGTGCGCAACCTCGCGGAAGGAAAGAACGAGGGCAAGCCGACTCAGATACCCGCGGCTGCGGCAGGCTGACACGAAGTGGCGCCAATCCGCGACAAAGCCGGAACTTTTCAGCGCATGCGAGGCGCGGATGCGTTCACTTCTGCCGACTAACCCGCTTCTATCGCACCAGGCGAGTGGAATGGAAACGATAACGACCCGGCATTTTTAATGGGTGGCGTGCTGGCTTACCATTACTCAGCCGAGCTGCCCCGTGACGGTTTGAGGGAGTGCTCGCCAGCATAGGACCGCGGAGCCGTCCTCTTGGGTGGATGCACTCTCCGCGTCGCAAGGACCCACTCTAGCAACGAAACACGTAGGAGACACCGATGTCGTTCCGCTTCATCACCAGGTCTATCCACGCCTACCTGATCGATTATCCGATTGCGATCGTCTTGATCGCAATGCCGTTCGTGCTGAACCTCGGCCAGAGCGGACCGCTCGCAATGTGGCTTTCGGTTGTCGTCGGTGTGGCCGCGCTCCTCTTGGCCGCCCTGACCGACCATCCCACCGGGCTCGTCCACATCATTCCTTACTGGCTGCACCTTTGGGTAGATCGCGCGGTCGGTGTGGTCTTTGTCATCGCGCCTTTTGCCTACAAATTCGCTGGGCTCGACGCCTGGTATTATTGGGTCCTCGCTGCCGCTGTCCTGCTTACGACGTCGGTCTTGAACGTGCCTGAGGATCCGCTCGCGGCCCGTTCGGGATTGGGCAGGCGTAGAGCAGCTTGAAGGCGGCGGCTGCGTAGTCGAGCGTCGATACTTTGCCGATGTTGGTCTGCAGCCGTCCGTCACGAGCCCGCGCATCGTCGTATTCACGGCCGACGTAGCGATTCCAGCCGAGGGCGATACGCTTGGAGCTTGGGCCGGGATCATTCTGGATAGGACCGATGGTGGGGGCCTTGCACGGTTGCAGCCTTCGGGCGGTTCGGCCGCATTGCGCGCTTGATATTCGTAGGACTCAAGATGGCGTTTTCTCAGCCGCCGGACCGAAGCGCTACGATCGGGCCCCGCCTCGACTATTTGGCGCTGGCTCCCGCAGCAGCGGCCGTTTGCTACCCTTTTCTACTCCGGGCCTTTCATGCCGTCGTCCGCGCGCAGGGTGCAAGGCCTTCGCCTCTCGCAATTGCCGGCGCGACCCTGATCCTGGGTGTGGCCTTGGTCCTTCCGTTCCTCGCGCTCGCGCTCGCTTGCCGGCCCGGCGCCGATCCGGGGACCCGGCGGCTCGCCTATGCCGGCGTGGCGGCCCCAACCCTCTTCGTGTTTGTTGGCGTTGTTCAGGCCCTAATTCATAGCCCTCTCCCAGACGAACTCGTGTGGTGCGCGCTTTGGCTCTCGATCGCGATTTGGGCACAGACCGCCGACAGTCGCGCCGCGGCAACGCGACCGACCGTGGGGCGCTGGCGGATTGCTCACGGAATAACGGCGGCGGTCTTGTGCCTGTTCGTGGCGTTCCATCTGGCCAATCACCTGTTTGGGTTGATCGGCTCCGAGGCACATGCGTCCGTCATGAAGATCGGCCGCGTTGTCTACCGCTCTGGGCTAGGTGAACCGCTGCTGGTCGCGGCCATGCTTTTCCAGGTCGGCACCGGCGTGTTTCTAGCATGGCATTGGAGTGCCGCCCCGCAGGGCTTCCATCGGACATTCCAGGTCGCCTCGGGGGCCTACCTCTCGCTGTACATCCTTGGGCACATGAACTCGGTTTTTATCTACGCAAGAAGCTTTCTCGGCATACCGACCGATTGGAATTTCGCGATCGGCGCCCCGACTGGGCTCATTCATGACGCATGGAATATCCGCCTGTTGCCTCACTATGCGCTGGGCGTGTTTTTTGTCCTAAGCCACCTTGCGTCGGGCTTACGGATGGTACTCATCGCGCATGGCGTCGATCGGCTCGCGGCAAATCGTCTTTGGGGCGCGGGCGTCGCAATCTGCGCCTTTATCTCGGCAGCGATCATCGCGGGTATGTGCGGCGTTCGGATCAGCTAGGCGAGGGGGGCGCAGGGCACGCGGCCCGTGACTTCGCTTATTCAAGGTTGGCGCGCTTCCGGTAATCTCGTCGTGGCGCCGCGTTCGCGCTCGGCCCGCAGCTAATCGAGGCACGTAGGATGTTCGCTGATCGCCAATTGGCCGCAAATCTAACATGTTTTGTGCCATTACCCACGCAAGCTAATCACGTGCACTTCGTTGATGGTGCTTCCGGGGGCTACGCCTTCGCTGCCGCCAATTCGAAGCGGAATGTTGCGAGCAGCCTCGGTACCCAAGGATCTGGTGCGTTGGCTGCGCACGTCAAATCCATCCGACACTCGGTTTAGGTGTTTAGAGGATGGTCGCAGCGTGCATAGTGGCTGATGTCGTGGTTCGGAAGTCCAAGCATGGTCGGATACGCGCGCCGGGGTTACCGGCTGTATTCGCGACATCGACCATGTGGTCGGCCGGGTGAAACGGTTGGTCTCAATCTCGCTGTCCGTTCTCAGCTACTCTTCTGGGCTTTGGCCATCCGCCGATAGTCGCTCGGATCTCGGTTATACGCCTTTCGAAAAGCTCGCACGAAGCTTGAACGACTCTGGTACCCCGCATTATGAGCGATGACGTCGACCGATATCGTCGTTGTCACCAAGTCGACCGCGGCCTGGCGCATTCTCAAACCTCGCAAGATGGCCATCGGTGATTGTCCAAAGATGTCCGAGAATCGGGCCATGAACGCCGAGCGGCTCAATCCTGCACTGTGTGCCAAGCTTTGAACCGAATGGGTGGCTCCTGGGCGCGCCACCATATCCGCAAAAGCACGGGTGACCTGCCTGTCAGTGAGTATCGAGAATCGCTCAGTCCACCGTTGGGAGGACCTCAAGGACCGCCGCACCAATGCGACGACGATTTGCTTCAGCAGAGACGCTGTCATGGCTCCAACGCCTACCTCTTGCCGTAGCAGCTCGTCCATCGCCTCGCGAAGCTTCAGATCAATCTTGTCTGCCGGCTCGAACTGCTCGATCACCGGTTCGCGGAGTTCTCCGAATAGCCTCACAGAATGACCAAAGGATGCGTTGAAAAAACCGCATATCTGAACGATTTCGGGTCGCTCGTTCGGCATTGCCACGCGGAGAACGCCGTCTTGACGAGTCCAGCAGTCTCTCGAAATGAGCTTCGGTGGGCCACTTCCACCGTCGACCTCGATCGTGAACGGCGTTTTCGGCGGCACGATGATGAGCAAATGAGGGCTCAACGGCATCTCTGGTCCGCCGCTGATAGATATGCGTCCCACGCCACTCAAATTGTAGTGGATTCCGGGTGCGTCGATCATTCCCATCTCGACTCGATGACCGTGCGGCACCAGAAGCTCAGTCAGTGCGATGACGTCGATCTCGAGCGCCTGCACCAAGTTGTCGAGATCTGTCGTAGATAATTTGACAGTGGATCCCGCCGGCAGCGAAACGTTGTGCCCGATGAGAGCCTGCGTTGGGACAGCTTTTGAGGTGTTCCGCATGACTGTAGTGGCCCTTACTGCCCAGCTACCGATGCCGAAAGTGCTCCGAAGCCTGTTCTCCAAGATTAGCGAGGTCGTCGCCAAGCTCGTTCGTACCATTGAACTTTGTGTCTTGCCATCAATTCTGGCGACGTCTGGAGCCGAGGTTTATTACGCCTGAATGGACCGCGTCGTAGTTCGGTTCCCGGCCCACCTAGGGAGCACATGACAGCTTCGAAGCGGATCGACTTTGCGGCCCGAGACAGCGTCCTTCTGAGAAGCGGCTTGCTCTGAGCGGACAAGGCGTCCGATTCCATAGGCCTTTATCCGCGCGAGCCTTAGACCCGGGCCATCACCCCGTCCGCCGCGAGGCCGCGCGCGGGAGATGATGGGCAGGAACTAAGAGGACGACTTCAGCGAATTCGTATCGATTGGCAGTTTGCGCAGACGCTTTCCAGTCGCGGCGAAGATGGCGTTGGTCACAGCAGCACTCACAATGGCGGTTGGAGCTTCACCAACCCCACCTGGAGCTTCCGCGTTCTTAACCAAGTGCGTCTCCACGTGCGGCACCTCGTCTAGGCGCATGGGCAAATAGCTGTCGAAGTTGCTCTGCTCGACCCGTCCGTCCTTGAAAGTGATTGACCCATGGAGAGCGGCGGTCAGACCGAAGAGCGTTCCACCCTGAATCTGCGCTTCGATGGTGTCTGGATTGACGTACATGCCGCAGTCAATCGCACAGACGATCCGCTTGACTTTGACAGAGCCATCGGCCGCCACTTCGAGCTCGGCGACCTGCGATGTGTAACTTCCGTATGAGAATTGTACCGAAATTCCGCGCCCATGCCGCGACGGAAGGGGTGATCCCCATCCCGCTTTGTCCGCCGCAAGCGACAGAACAGCAAGCGCTCGCGGATTGTGCCCAAGCAATCCCCTGCGATAAGCGACGGGATCCTGCTTCGCGGCGTGAGCGAGCTCATCAATGAAGCTTTCGACGACGAAAACGTTGTGAGTCGGTCCGACGCCGCGCCACCAAGACGTCCGGACACCGGGGTGCTCGACCCGGACAAAGTCGACGTGGATGTTGGGCAGCGCATAGGGCGGCTCAGCCGCCCCTTCTACGGCATCGGGATCCAGTCCATCCTTGAAGTAAGGAGGATAATAGCGAGCCATGACCGAGGAGCCGGCGATCCGATGCGTCCAGGCAACCGGCTTGCCGGCTGCATCAAGTCCGGCCGACAGCCGGTCGACATAGTAGGGCCGATACATATCGTGCTGGATGTCCTCCTCGCGGCTCCAGGTCACCTTCACCGGGCCATCGACGTGCTTGGCGATCTTGACGGCTAGTATCGTGCCATCGGGCTCCAGCCTTCGGCCGAACCCACCGCCAATCAGATGATTGTGAATCTTGATCGCATCTATTGGCAGACGGGTGAGTTCGGCCACCTGAGACTGCGTGATCGTGGGCGCCTGTGTGCCGACCCAAATTTCGCAACGATCCTTTTGCAGATGAACCGTACAATTCATCGGCTCCATCGCCGCATGGGCCAGGAAAGGCACCTGATACATGGCGTCGACCCGTTGCGCCGCCTCAGCAAGTGCCTTCCCTACATTACCCACGTCACGAGCAACCGCACCCGGGCTTTTGGATTCCTCCTGCAACTGCCTTACGATGTCGGCGCTGCTGACCTTGCCGTTCGGCCCGTCGTCCCAGGCAATGGCGGCGGCCTCGAGCCCCTTCTTCGCTGCACCCATGTGATCCGCCACCACGGCGACAGCTTCATCGATATTGACCACCTGTCGGACGTCCTTCACGGCCAACGCGGCCTTCTCATTCACTCTTGTCGCTTTGCCCCCCAGCACAGGCGAAATGGCAACCGCTGCAACCTTCATACCCGGCAGTCGCGCATCAATGCCGAAGAGGGCGCGCCCATCCACCTTTATTGCCGCATCCAGGCGCTTGGCACGCGTGCCGATCAGGTTGAACTCCTTCGGATCCTTCAATTTGACGGTTGCTGCAGCCGGCACTGGCAATTTCGCCGCGGCCGTCGCAAGTCCGCCGTAACTCAGATGCTTCGAGCCAGATGCATCGAACACGATGCCGTCCTTGGCGCGGCAAGTTGCCGGATCGACATTCCAGCGCTTTGCAGCTGCCGCGATCAGCAGATTGCGACCCACTGCCCCTGCCTGACGTAAGGGTGTCCAAAAGGCGCGGACTGAGGCGGAACCGCCGGTATTTTGGATCCCTATGATCGAGTTGGCGTAAAGCGCATGATTTGGCGGCGCATGCTGAACCTGAACCTGGTCAAGCCTCACTGCCAGTTCTTCAGCGAGAAGCATCGAGAGGGACGTGTAAACGCCTTGTCCCATCTCGATCATCGGAATGACCAGAGTCACGGCGCCAGTTGGATTGATCCGTATGAATCCATTCGGCGCGAAAGTACCCGTGATCTCGTTTTCCGTTACATGCGAAGCAAGCGCCGCGAATACGGGCTCCGTGCACGCACCGGTCACAGCAAAACCGAGCAGCAGACCCGTTCCCTGGAAAAAAGTGCGCCGAGACATGGCCGTTTCACCTTCGGTCCGGCTCGTTAAAACAGGGCTATCCATGGTTCACACTCCCGCTGCTAGCTGTATCGCGGTCCGGATGCGCTGGTAGGTACCGCAACGGCAGACATTTCCCGACATCGCCGAGTCGATATCCGCATCGCTAGGTTTAGGAGTCTCTTTCAGCAATGCCGCCGCCGACATGATCTGGCCGGACTGGCAGTAGCCGCACTGCGCTACCTCCAGATCCAACCACGCCTTCTGCAAGGCCGCCCCTTGCGGCGTGCGGCTAATCGCCTCGATGGTGGTAACCGCGCTGTCGCCGATACTATCGACCGACGTCTGACAGGAGCGGGCCGGTTTGCCGTCGATATGCACGGTGCAGGCGCCGCACAATGCTTTGCCGCAGCCAAACTTGGTCCCGGTCATGCCGAGCACATCGCGCAACACCCATAGCAACGGGCTGTCGCCGTCGACATCGACCTCATGGCGCGAGCCGTTGATCTTTAATGTGAAAGCCATGAATGCCTCTAGAGCGCCTAGGGGGTGAGCCATGAGCCAATGCGACCTCACTCATGAATCCGCGAAGCTCACGCATTGATCGCAACCCCGGACGACGCTTTCCAATAACCGGCATGTATAGTTTTCATAGCAGCGGGGAATGCCGCCGACCGGCTAGCTAAGAAGGCGATTGACGCAGCCAACGTCCGCTTCGGGTCCGCCGCGCGCCTAAGACCTCTTGCTGGATGGCGGAGTGGGGGAGTGGGGGAGAACGAAAGCTTCTGGCGTTCGCTCGCGAGATGTTGCTTGGACTCGGCATCTACTTGGTCGATCAGGCTACGGAAGGCCTGATGTCAAAGGGCTGCGGATGAAATTAGGCGATTATGACTACCCGGGCCGCCGGCGGCGCATGCGCCGCTCTGGGCGACCAGAACCTGCATCTTGTTCGTAGAATCTGCGCGCTCGCGCTGACGGACACTGGTCGTATAGGGCAGATCGTAACGACACTCCTGGCCGAGCATATTGACAGGTAGCTGGTGGGCTGGAACAACTCTCCAGACGATAACGCATCGTGCAACGACGTCTTGAGAGTTGAGGGCCGAATGGCCGGTCGGCACCGTCCGAGACTTGCCAGATTTTTACTCAGTATCCAGGTCGGCGACTTTGCTGCGAAACTTAGCACTTCCGCGACATTCAACCGCGCAACCGGGGAGGGCGCTTCATTGTCAAAAGCTTGGTCACATCCTGTCGGTCTTCCGCGGATGAAATTGCAATTGTCAGGAATTTACCATCCGGGTATGTTTGGCCTTTATCGTAAAGCTTGATCAGCTGCGAGCGCCAGATATTGCGGCGCTCCTCAAATTTGTCTCGTTCTGCTCCCCCAACACCACCACGGCCGAAAACCGCCTGTATTCCGGCAGGAAGGTGCAAAAGGCCCTTGTTTTCTTGTAGCGTAAGGACCAGCCGCGCTTCTTGCCGCTATAGAGCCATTCCGGCGCGAAGACACCGGGGTAAAATTTCTCAATCCAGTTCTGGAGAGAGGCCCAATGCTTGAACGCGCCCGGTCCGATCCAGTCCCGAACAGTGCTATCATCGGGTGATGTTGAGTTGTCAGTGATCCTGTCACCGATTTGGGGGCGCTGTTCCATGCGGGTTTCCTTCAATTGTTTCATGACCGGTTCGAGACTTGGCGGCCGACCTTGATCTCGGACGAAAAAATGTGTCGGCTCTGTTTCCAATGTTGCGCAAGTTCTGTCATGGACCTCTCCACCATTGGGGCCAGGCGAGTTGCCTGTCAAAGCTGATATCTGCCGCGCGGATTTGCGGACACCAAAAATGGACGTCCGGTCGTTCGTCGGGGCAGGACCGTACTGGCATCTGAGCCTAGCCTTTTGCGGTGATGCTCTTGCGCGGCAGAACATGATAAAGCACACCACGCTGAAGAGTCTGCGCGGTTCCGGAACATCAATGTCAACATCCGCCCGGACGAGTTGGCCCTCGAAAGGCTGGGCCCGTGATGTTGCCGGCCGAACTTGCGTCTTTCGCCAACGATCAGCACATCCTCATTTTGAAACAGCAGTGCGGTGCGGAGCCGCGGCTCGGGGGTCGAAGGTGTTCATCGAGACGGCGAAGAGGGTCCCTACCATGGTCCGTGCCACCAACTGTGGTGCGGTGATGCACGATCTGAACGCGGTCGAAGCCGCGGGACACGCTCGATGGACCGGCCGTTGCTGCGAAAATGCGCGAGTTGCCGGTGAGCGATCGTTGTCACGCAGGCCAGTGCCGGCCTTGTAGCTGAGCACCGGTGCAGCATCGAGCAGCCGCGCCACTTCCTCCGCGCTCAGCGTCACCGGCATCCCGCGCGACTGTTGGATGAAGTGCGTGTGTTCGACGATATGGTTACGCCGCAGCTTGGTCTTGAAGAAGAACCGCAATGTCGAGACACTCTGGTTGATGGTCAGGACGCCGACAGCGATCGATGCCAGATGGAGCTGATAGCGGCGCACCTGCTCGAAGGTGGCCAGATCTGACGATCATCCGAGGAAGCTGCGAATGTTTGGCCCGTTGAAGGTGGTCATGTCGGGTGTTTGGGCGCGAACTTGCTTATCGTCATGTGCTTGATCATGCGCAGGCCGGCGCAGCGGGCCCACTGCATCCGTGGTCAAGGGCGGCTCCTGGTTGTGAAGCTTGCGAATCCCTCATCTCAAGACAGCAGGCTTCGCTGCGCTATGCTCTTAGCCCTGCCGCCGGCCCTCGTGCCCTACTGCGCGAGAGTGCGGAACTGGTCGGCTTTAGGAGCGAACGCCATGGACCTTGGTATCGTTCGATGACGACTTTGGATGCCCGACGATTTCCTACGTTCAATTGAACCGCTGATCACGACCGTCTAGGCTCCGTCCGTCGTAAAAACGCAAAGGCTCATGAAGTGCGACGGTGAAAAACGCGGTCGATTGACGCACGGTAAAGGGTGCGGCGCTCAAAGCAGCTCGCTCCCGCCTTCCGATGGAATACGCCCCCCCGTCGGAAGGTTAAGGGCGGTGAAGTCCCCCAGCTTCACCGCCTACTTTTTCCACTCGATCGAGAGTACCAGAAGGAAGCCACAAATGCCCAACTGCTCTCCGAGCCTCAGATCTGGCAGAGCTGCGCGATGCGCAGTTTGTGACGGCAAGTTTGGTCTCGTCCGGCACTACTCGTGGCGAACCCCCCTTTGCTCCAAGAAGTGCGTCGACCGCTTCAGAACTCAAAGTGATCGAAATTGGGTGGCCTGGCTCCAAATAGCGTTCGAGCGGCTGCCGGAGAACAGCAGTAGGGGCGGCTCACGGTCAGAGTGACGCTAATCACCTAGCCCGGAAATTAGCCTCTAACAGCATGCGGCACTGCTGTGATCTGATACTTGCAACCGCATTCATAGAGTTTCTGCAGCTGTCACAGGAGCGCACCTTGAATATCGCTTTAACATCTCAGCTGCTAACGGGCGTCATTGTCGTGTCGTTCGTGGCATATAACTTGTTTCATTACGTACTGTTTGTTTTGGTGACCCGACCGAAGGACGCGAGTAAGATCGGCCACCAGCTGAATGAATTCGAGCAGCGGCAACTGATCGAGTGGACACCAAGGCCGGACGATTTTCTCAAACATGACGACGAAACGCGCACATACGATGACGTGTTCGGCACGTATCGCGACGAAGAATCAAACTACAGCACGTGTGTGTTCCCCCGATTGGCGTTTTCGCACCCTTACGAGGCCGAATATGCACTATTGAAGCCCAGAGACGGGATGCGAATCTTGGATCTAGGCTGCGGCTCCGGCGCGGCAGCCGAATACCTCGCCAGACGGAGCAATATCGAAGTTGTGTGCGTGACCAATTCGTCTGTGCAGGCAGAGATCTGCCGGCGCAAATTTAAGAGACTTGGAGGGCGTGGACAGGTGATAGTGACCGACTTCGACAGCCTCGATCTCCCGAATGAACACTTTGATGCCATCTATGCGCTAGAGTCGATTGGCTACACCAAAGACCTGGACGCGTGGCTAGCTAGGTGCTGGCGGATGCTCAAGCCGGGAGGACGGTTGCTGATCCATTCGCCGGGGTCGCTGGATCATTGTCGCCGTACCAAGGATTACCTGAGTGTCACCGCCTTCTTCGAGAATTGGCGTTACAATTTTGTCGGGGCCAATCTTCTCGTGTACAAGATGCGCCGACTTGGCTTCGGTCCAATTCGCTATCGGCGACTACCATTCTTGGCCTGGGGACTAACCTGGAACTTCATTCAACACATGCTCTTGTGGAAGTACCGGCTAAAGATGCGCACATTCGTGGAACTGGAGCGCATTATTTGGCGCACGTCGAAGGTGTTTGTGTTCGGCAACCCGTACAACACGGTGCTGGCCACCAAACCCGAGGCACCATCTTGCTCCCAAACTCATATGTTTGGAGCAGTGGCTGACTTGCCGAAACTGAGCTCCGTGCGTCAATAGTGGCTTCATGCTCTCTAGGGATTGACGGTGTGCGGCACAATCGCGGCGATCGGTCCCAGGTCGAGACCGACGACAGCTCAGTCGGAACGAATTCCCACGCATGAACCTGACCGACGACGTTGTTTATTGCCGCCCACCGCTCGCGCCGCTCCTCCAGTCTCTTCCTGGCTGTCCCGCAGCCTGATCCGTCACAACGATCGCCTTCACGATAATGTCTCCTGGGTCATTCGTCTCGCATGCATGGTGTGTCGCTCATGGGCGTACGCGGATGATGGTCTTTCCCTTGCGTTGCTGGGTCCGGTTCAAGTCGGCGACGCATGATCGAGGGTCAAGACGATGCCGATGTTCGTCCGCACTCGACTGTCCCGCACCCGCTGAACGATCTCAGTCAGTTGGGCACGATCGGACTCGACGACGAAATCGACGCGGGCCGTGCCTCCGCCGGGCCGGCGATGGTCTCCAAAATGCGTCCGGTGCGATTCGGGGCTGCAGAGCGCTTCCCGGTGGGGCCACCGAAGACGTCGACGACCAGATCGACTGTGCCGACGTCTCTCAGGCGTCGTTCTCGAGGTCAATGAACTCTTGTGCGCCGAAGTCGAGCGCCGCCTGACGGTCGGAGGTGTGTCCTGTGCCACGACGTAGGCGCCGGCCGCGCGCGCGAGTTGGGTCACCATCGAACCGACCACGCCGGCCGCGCCGTGCGCGAGGACGCTCTACCCCGCCCCGAGAGGACCGTGCTCGAACGGTGCCTGCCACCAGTCAAGCGTATTCGTCCGAGGACGGCCGTCTTGCGGGTTTTTCCGACCTGTAGCTGACTGTCAGTATGGATATCCTTACTGACAGTCGCCAAGTGAGCCGCCTTGAGATTGTGGAGACTGGTCGGCGTCGGCGCTGGTCGGAAGCGGAGAAACTCCGAATTGTCGAGGAAAGTTTTTCGGCGCCACGGATGGTGTCGGCGACAGCACGGCACCATGGGGTTGCGAAACAGCTTCTGTTTTCATGGCGTAAGGCCTATCGCGAAGGACAGCTTGGCGGCAGTCAGGCCGATGGATTTGTGCCAGCCCAGATTGTGCCGGAGATCCAGTCGACGACGCCTGCGACCGCGCCGGCGATGACGGGCACTTTGAGATCGTGACCGCGAATGGCCGACGCGTGATCGTGGACCACAACGTCGATGTCGCGGTTTTGCTACGGATCATGCGAGGGCTGGAGACACTACGTTGATCCCGCTCCCGACGGGCGTGCGAGTGTGGCTGGCGACGGGCCATACGGACATGCGGTGTGGCTTTCCGAGCCTGGCTCTGCGCGTGCAGGAAGTGCTCAAGCACGATGCTATGGGCGGTGGTCTTTTCTGCTTCAGGGGCAAACGCGGCGATCTTTTGAAGGTGATTTGGCACGATGGCCAGGAGCATGCCTTTTTACAAAAAAGGCTCGAGAGAGGAAGGTTCATCTGGCCATCGGTAGCCGGTGAACCGGTGATGATCTCGCCGGCGCAGCTCTCCTATCTGCTGTCCGGGATCGACTGGCGCAACCCTCAAGAAACCCAGCGTCCGACGCGAGTGGGATAACCGTTTTACGGTTTGAATCTGCGGCTCGATCTGATTCAATGGCTTCATGATATCGAAGCCGGACGATCTTCCATCGGACCTTGTCAGTGCCCTGGCGGCGCTGCAGGCCGAACGTGAGGCGCGACAGAAAGCCGAGGCGAAGGCCGCCAACTGGCAGGCGCAAGCCGCGAATGCGCAGGCGAAACTGTCGGATACCGAGGCGCTGATCGCGCATCTCGAGCTGCGGATCGAGAAGCTCAAACGCGAACTGCACGGGCAACGATCCGAGCGCTCGGCACGTCTGATCGAACAATTGGAATTGGAGCTCGAAGAACTCGCCACCACGGCGAGCGAGGATGAGCTTGCGGCTCAAGCCGCGGCGGCGAAGACGCAGAACGTCCGTCCCTTCGTGCGCAAGCGACCGGTGCGCAAGCCGTGGCCGGACGATATCGAACACGAGCGCGTCGTCATCGAGGCACCAACGACCTGTGCCTGCTGTGGTGGATCGCGGCTGGCGAAGGTCGGCGAAGATGTGACCAAGACGCTGGAGGAGATCCCGCGCCGCTTCAAGGTCATTGAGACGGTGCGCGAGAAGTTCACCTGCCGCGATTGCGAGAAGATCAGCCAGCCACCGGCGCCGTTCCATGCCACGCCGCGCGGCTTCATCGGCCCACAATTGCTGGCGACCATCCTGTTCGACAAGTTCGGCATGCATATCCCGCTCAATCGCCAGAGCGCGCGCTTCAAGTGCGAGGGGATCGAGCTGTCGTTATCGACGCTGGCCGACCAGGTCGGCCACGGGACCTTCGCCGTCATGCCGCTGTTCCACTTGATCGAACGCCATGTGCTCGCCGCCGAACGCCTTCATGGCGATGACACCACCATCCGTATCCTGGCGAAGGGCAAGTGCAGGACTGGCCGGATCTGGACATATGTGCGGGATGACCGGCCGTTCGCCGGGCCTGCGCCGCCTGCGGCGGTCTATTACGCCTCAAGCGACCGACGAGGCGAGCATCCGCAGAGACATCTGGCCGCCTTCGCCGGCATCCTGCAGGCCGATTGCTATAGCGGCTTCGAGCCGCTGTTCGACCCGCAGAAGAAGGCGCTGCCGATTACACCGGCATTTTGCCTGGCCCATGCGCGGCGGGGCTTCTTCGAGCTGGCTGATATCGAGAAAAATGCTCGGGAAGGCAAGAAGGGCAAACCGGTCTCCCCGATCGCGCTGGAGGCGGTCAGGCGCCTCGACGCTCTGTTCGAGATCGAGCGCGCCGTCAATGGCCTTAGCGGCGACGAGCGGCGCGCCGTGCGCCAGGAGAAGAGCAAGCCGCTTCTCGACGACATGCATTCCTGGTTGCTCCGCGAGCGCGAAACCCTCTCGCGCTCTGCCGAGGTTCTGAAGCCCATGAATTACATGCTCAGGCGCTGGGACGGCTTCGCCGGCTTCCTCGACGATGGCAGGATCTGCTTGACCAATAATTGCGCTGAGCGCGCCCTGAGAGGCATCGCATTGGGAAGGCGGAACTGGACCTTCGCCGGTAGCGAGCGTGGTGCCGACCGTGCCGCCATCATGCTGACGATGATCACGACCTGCCGCCTCAACGAAGTCGATCCAAAGGCTTGGCTCGCCGACGTCTTGGCCCGTATCGCCGATCATCCCGCATCGCGTCTGCACGAGCTGCTGCCCTGGGAATGGAAGCTCCTGCGTCAGGTCGACAAGGCCGCCGATCAGCAGGCTGCCTGACCTTCACCAAACGCCATCATAGCTCTCGCTGTGTTCGCGCGCATGCGCCAACCAGGCGGCCTTCGTCGTATGCGTACAGTCAAGCCCGGCATCGGCGGGCTTGCGCCCACCGTGAAGCCGACGCCGCCAGGCAGCGGCGAGAGGCTGCGCGCCTCGACCGCCACGTACTCGGCCAGGATGCCGCCGCGAGTCCAGTCCGTGAGTCCGAACACTCGCTGTCCTACCGACAGCCCCGTCGTTCCATAGGCAAGGGCAGTGACCACTCCGGCCAGCTCGTGCCGAGGGATCGATGGTGTTCGGTCACGATCGAGGCGGTCGGTCAGGTCGGGGGCTAGCTCAGTTCATCCCAGGTGAATCCCGACGCGTGAACCTGAACGACGACGTCGTTTATCGCCGCGCGCGGCTCGGGTCTCGCCGCCAGCTTCATCCCGATCTTTTCCGCAGCCTGTTCCGTTACCACTATCGCCTTCATCATTTAGCTCCCCATGTGTGGGATGTGGCCATTTTTCGTTTCTGTGCAGATGGGTGAAAATGGAGTGACGAAAAATGATCGTCAAACGAACAGCGGCTAAGGAATCGATGCAAACGAGTTGACGTGCAACAATCAACAGTGCGGAAAAAGCATCTGCTTCTCACGCGATAGGGCCGGCCCTCATAATGAGGATCGCTCGCTCGCACCCTGGTTTGGAAGTGACTTCCACGGCTGGCCTGTCTGTTGACTTCGCCATTTGATCTCTGAGATGCATATTGTCTTCATGCTCGGGCGCGGAATAATCCGCGGAATGCTGGTGTGGCGCTAAGAGTCCAAACGCTCGACCTTTGCGCGCTGGTTGTCGGCGGCGCCGTTGGTCACCAGCGCGAGCTTGACGCCGAGCGCCTTCAGCCGGTCGATGGCATCATGCGCGCCGGGGAAGACGAACATCTCCTCTTCGCGATAGCTGGTGAAGCGATCGGCCAGGCGCATCGCAGATCGTCGGGCGGGGCGCGGTGGCCGGCCGCGGCGAGCGCGGCAAAGCCGCCCTTGACCGTCAGATGCCGGGCTTCGGCAAGCTTCAGCCGCCATGAGGCGTCCGCATTGGCCCAGAAGTTTCGTGCGAATGCCAGCACGACCGTGGCGACCTCGTGCGGCGGCAGCGGCGCGAGCTCGTCGGCGAACTCGTTGGCGATCGTGTTCCAGGCGATCTCGGGCCGGCCATAGGCCGACAGGATGGTGTCGTCCATGTCGATCAGCATGGCGCGGGGAGCGGCTTGATCGCGCTCATGGCCATTTCACCTCCGGCGGCAGCGATGACAGGATCGAGTCGACATTGCCGCCGGTCTTGAGTCCGAAAATCGTGCCGCGGTCATAGAGCAGGTTGAACTCGACATAGCGTCCGCGCCGGACCAGCTGCTCCTCGCGATCCTCCGCGGTCCAGGCGGTTGCGAAATTGCGCCGCACGATGTCAGGATAGGTCTTCAGGAAGGCGCGACCGACGTCCTGGGTGAAAGCGAGATCGGCGTCCCAATCACCGCTGTCGTGCCAGTCGTAGAAGATGCCGCCGACGCCGCGCGCCTCTTTCCGGTGCGGCAGATAGAAATACTCGTCGCACCATGTCTTGTACTTGTCGTAATCGGCAACGCCGTTCGGTCCGCTGCAGGCTTGCTTCATCGTGGCGTGGAAGGCGATGGTGTCGGCGTCGTCCTGCGTGCGCCGACGATCGAGCACCGGCGTGAGGTCGGCGGCGCCGCCGAACCAGGCCTTGGTGGTGACGACGAAGCGCGTGTTCATGTGCACGGCCGGCACGTGCGGATTGCGTAAGTGAGCGATCAGCGAGATGCCGGAGGCCCAGAACCGCGGATCGTCCGCCGCGCCCGGGATCTGCGCGCGAAACTCGGGCGCGAATTCGCCGTGCACGGTCGAGCAATGCACGCCGACCTTCTCGAACAGGCGGCCGTACATCATCGACATCACGCCGCCGCCCCCGGCCGCGCCGGTATGATCGGTACGCTGCCACGGCGTGCGTTCGAAGCGGCCGGCCTCGCCGGGATGGAGGCTTTGCGGCGCCTCATCCTCCAGCCGCTCGAAGCTCGCGCAGATGTCGTCGCGCAAGGATCTGAACCAGGCCCGGGCGCGGGCTTTGCGATCTTCGATGATTGAAACGTCCATATCCAAATCCTAAAACGCATCTCGTAGGGTGGGCAAAGGCCCCTTGCGCCGTGCCCACCATCTTCATCGTCGTCTTGAATGGTGGGCACGCTTTCGCTTTGCCCACCCTGCGCGATCTATCCCTGCGGACCGTAATAGGTGCAGCTCTCGTTGCAACTGTCGCGGTGAATGCTGACGCGGGTGAGCTTGCCGATATGCTGTAGCCGCTCCCAGACAAAGCGTGAGAGGTTTTCCAGGTCGTAAAGAGGTTAGCGGTACTCGCTCGTATGCCGAACCTCGCAGCCGGCTGGGTAATCACGCCGCATCCGAGGATGCGACTGCCGAGCCCCGCGTTTTGTCCAGTGCGCTCGTCCAGTCGCGAAAACGAGCAACCTTGATAAAGGCGTCAAGCGCCGGCGAATACTGCCTCCCGGCCACGGCCAAAAGCTGCACCTCACGCCGGACGGGGTCGCCCTCGATTGGGATAGCGGCTAGCGACGGCAGCGTGGGAGCATGGTCCGGCGCCAGGATGGCCCCTAAACCGGCGGATGCCATTTGCTGAAGGTGCCTTTCCTGATCGCTCCTGTGCACAACTTTCGGGCCGGGATGGTCGGCAAAACACGCTTCCTTGAATCGGCCTGCGACGTCGCATCCGACCCTTTCGAGAAATACCAGCTCGTGAAGGTTTTGAAGCGGGATAACTGTTTGACTCGCCATCGGATGTTTCCGAGACAAGACGAGCACGTACCGCTCCTCGAAGAGCCGCCAGCGGTTGATGCGCTCAGGTATCTCCACGGCGTCGCCGACGAGTGCGGCATTGATCTTACCATCCAAAAGCATCGCAACGAGCCCGTTGGCGTCGGCCTCGCGCAGATCGACTCGAAGATCAGGGATGATCCTGGCGAGCTCCAAGAGCAATTCCGTAATGAGTGCGGCGGAGATTGATGGCGCCAGGCCGATCTTCAGCGGAGCGATTGTCTTCTTTTTATAGCCTCGCGCTTGAAGCCGTACCGACTCCGTCGCGGCAAATATTTCCTCGAGCGTTGGCAAAATCATCTTTCCTAACTCGGTGAGCTGGGTGAGGTGACGTTCACGGTGGATCAACGCGCCACCGAGTTCTTGCTCCAGCTTGTGTATCGCCTTTGTCAGCGCCGGCTGGGTCACATTGCATTGCTCCGCAGCCCGCGTAAAATTGAGCGTCCTTGCCAGGGCTAAGAAATATCGCACCTGATGAAACTGCAGCTGCATACTCATACTCGAAAGAGTTGCGGTAGTTCGGACCATTCCGGTTCGTTGCCGGGGCGGAGAGGGGCGATAGTCAAGTGGTTTGTCGCGGAGCCTCCCAGGAAACAGATATTGTGCGCCGGCTCGGCATTATCGACCCGCGTCTTGCGGAACGTTTCCTCACCGACACTGCTTTGAACTAACGTCGCGGACCAAGACATCAGCTTTTGGGCGTCCCAAACACACGTCCAATCGTAAAAACGTTGCATTGCCTCGCTCCGATCACGATGTACTGGTGCGACCTTGAATTCGCCGTCATTGGAGTCATCGCCTGTTTAGTCAGCTAAAGGTTGAATATGTCACTCGGGAGCGTGAACGCGCAGCCTAGCCACTAGAACTTTCCGGGGCCGGCCGAATGGTCGCAGGATCGTGGATGGTTTCTCCGCATTCCTCACACTTGTCATCACATCGACCAGGATGCCGTTTCAAATCGAGATCGATGACCTGACAGCAGAAGAGAGTGAGTATCGTGGAGGGTCCATGGCATGGGGAAAACGTCAATCCTTGCAAGGGAACTACAGTTCGGCGAAGCGTAGAGAATATGCAGCTCCATTAAACCCTGCCGATCAGATGGTCAGATAACCATGGTGCACCACAAGTCACCAGTCGCGCGGATCAGAGCATCGACTTGCGCCTGCGCGGTGCGCGTCGTATCCATGTGCCCATCGCTTGCAAAGCGACCAAGCTGCGGAGTGACTTGTCCAGCGGGGCATACAACAGGCCTCACAAGTCGCCCTTCTTGGCATTGGCAATATCGCGGCCGGTGTAGTTCCTCCGACCCTAACTTTGGCGGTGTCAGCTTTTGGCTCATGTTGATTAAAGTTGCGGTGGCCCCACCCATGAGTGTCGACATAGCGCTGGTACACGTGACGGTCACATCGTCGTCATTAGTCGCTGTGAACATCGCGGGCATCATTGTTCTCCTTGACGCTGCTAAGCCTGATGCTCTTGCGGACTACAGATAGAGCAGGCTGATCGCTGCGTGAAGCGCAGTTCTTGTTACGACGTTCTCATTCTTGCGGTTTGTTGAGTCCGTATTTGATGGCGCTGGCGCCTGTTGCGTGCCCAAAAGTCAGAGGTCTGGACATCAGCTCGACCCAAATCGGCACGAACAATCCGCCGTGGTATAGAGGTGGGTATCGGTCGCGCTATTCGGGCCGCGCGAGCGCCCGGTAAGCTGAGGTGCGACACGCCGCTGATATTCATAATCAAGTAGCGTACTTTGCACTCTTCGCTTGCCAAATAGAACTTGTTCCGGCGTTGACCGGACCTTGCGAATGACCGCGCACGAGGCTGGCAACGGCCACGGTGGTCAGAATTTAGATGACGCGCGTCAATGCTTCCGATCACCGCTCCCCTCGGCGAGCGATGATCGGCATTTCTCTAAGTTCGTGACAACGGTAGCGATCCGGTCCGTTGTAGACTCGCTGCAAACCGTTCAATTCACGGGGCCTGATTTGACCGTCTGGGCAGCGTGAATTGAAACGTCGCGCCTCGAGGTTCAGTGGCGGTGGCCCACAGTCGTCCCCCATGCGCTTCAATGATGGTGCGGCAGATCGATAGGCCCATCCCCAAGCCGCCGGGCTTTGTCGTGTTGAAGGCGTCAAAGATCTGTTCGAGACCCAGTGAACTCAGACCTGGCCCCGAATCCCGCAGTACTACCAGCACGCCGTCGGGCTCGCCCTTACCAGTGGTGATCACCAGTTCTCGCGGATCCCCACTGATCGAGCTCAATGCTTCGACGGCGTTGATGATCAGGTTCATTATGACTTGTTGCAGCTGGACCCGATCTCCTTGAATGAGCGGCAAGCCGTCCCCGAGGTGTGAATGCAGCGAAATGCCATTCTTCACGACTTCGCCGCGGGTCAGGGCGATCACCTCGAGCATTGCTTCGTTGATGTCCACGTCTTCTTTTCGTAGAGGTGCTTTTTTGAAAAGCGCTCGTATCCGGCCGACAACCTCGCTGACGCGTTTGCCGTTTGCAAAGATCCGGTTGAGAGCCTCGCGAGCTTTCTCCAGATCTGCTGGTTCTTTGCTCAGCCAGTGCAACGCCGCCGAGGCATTGTTGAGCGTCGCCCCGATCGGCTGGTTGACTTCATGGGCGATCGAAGCCGAGAGCTGCCCCATTGTTGCAACGCGATTCGCGTGCACGAGCTCCATCTGCACCTCACTGTAACGCCGCTCGCTTTCACGAATTTCCTCCTCCGCTCGCTTGCGCTCAGTTAAGTCTACCACGAAGGCCGCGCCTTGGTCCGATCGCTCGCCGAACGTCGCTGCCCCGACCAGCACCGGCACGCGGCCGCCGCTTTTCAGGAAGTACTCCTTCTCGTAGGGTTGCGTGGTTCCGGTTGCCTCCAGCTGGGCTAGTCGTCGGTCGTCGGCATCGCTCCATTCCGTGGGTGTCAGATCCCGCCAGCGCAGTCGACCGGAGACGAGATCGTCGCGGCTGTATCCGACGATGCGGAGAAACGCTTCGTTGGCATCGATGATCCTACCGTCAACATCCCAGACGAAGATGCCGATGATGTTGGCATCCACTAGCCGTCGGATTCTGGCCTCCCGCTCAGCTAGCTCGCGATACAGGCTGGCGTTCTCTATTGAGATAGCGGCCTGGGAAGCGAGCAGCGTGAGGACTACCATTCGAGCAGGAGTAAACGCGGCAGTCGTAAGGTTGTTCTCCAAGTACAGCAGGCCAATCAACCTGGTCTGTTTCAGTATCGGCAGGCACAGCACTGAGCGTGAGCGACGGTCGCGAATATAGTCATCCGCCGAAAACAAGTTCTGACTGGACGCATCGTGCAGGAGAACGCTTTTTTTTGTGCGAAGCACGTATTGAAACACCGAGTTTGGTAGATCTGCGCTTGTGACGCGGGCCTGTTTCAGGACCACGGTCACCTTGTCACTGCGGGCCGTGGCTTCTGCTTCAATTTGATATTTGTCGGCCCGCGGAAGAATCAAGAGACCTCGATCCGCGCCCGCGTGTTCGATTGCCGAACTCATGAGCGTGTTCATTAACTTCTCGAAAACGATCTCGCCTGACACCGCTTCCGAAACTCTGATTACGGTAGCCAAATCGAGTTGCTCGAAGGGTGTCACTATGGTCGGCGTGGAATTTCGGACCGACTCGTCCACTTTGAGGTGCGGATAAAGTTCCTCGAGTTGGCGAACCTTTCCGTCGGCTCCCCAGCGCTGATAGCAGGCCCGCGCGGCCCGCAACAAGGTTTCCGCGATCTTCTCGTAATCGCGCTCTACGTAGAAACGCCCGGCAATCTCGTTGGCAATTGCCTGGATGTGCACGAACCCGTATTTGTGAGCCTCGCGGATCGCCTTGTCGTACAGCTCCTGAGCGTTCAGTGTTCGGCCCTCCATGCGGGCGATCTCGGCGCCGACCAAGGCGGCGCGGTCTTCGAAGGTTTCGGGGTTGACCTCCGCCCACGCATGGAGTTGCCGGTGGTGCTCGAGCACAGATGCGAAATGCGTCGGTCTCTGCTCCGGTGGGGCGTGATCCCACATCGCCGCATGCGCCAGCGCGGCATAGAGGCGATACTCCGCTGACTCGAACGTTGCCGCCGACGTCCAAAGCAGGGGTTCCGCGTGCAGCGATGCATCGAGCGCGGCCGCAAGTTCTCCGGCGAAAAAATGCGCCTGCAGCTTTCGCGTCCAGTAATAGAACTCCGCCAGCACCAAATCGGGGCTGTTGGCCAAGCGGCGTTCGGTATCGAGTTGGCTATATCCCTCATGATCCAGGCAGCCGAACGTTTCAGTCAGCCCGCGCAAGGTGCGGATCAAACCAAGTTGTGCTCCGCAGCGCTCGATGAGCGGACCGAAACGCACCCGCCTCGCAAATGCCAGGCCCTTCTCGCATTCCTCTTGCACTTCCGCGAGTGGATCCCCGGCAGCGAGGCCAACCGTGACGGTCAGCAGCTCGCACTCGGCTGTCAGATACTCGATCGAGAAGATAAGCCGGTAATTGCGTTCCCAAGTCTCTTCTGTAAGAAGGGCGCGGCCGGCCCTCAGATAGATGAGAGCCGAGTCGTATGCTGTCGAGAGTTTCGCGCGCCGACCAGCTATCAGGTTCAATTCTGCGACGCGCTCGCGATCCTCGACAAGGTTGATAAGATGGGAGCCACGGTTAAGTTGATTGGCAATATCAAATATCGCCTCCTCACGTCTTTCTGCGGGCGTATGCTCGGCGAGGAGCATTCCAATCCGCAGGTGAGTCTCCGCACGAAGCTCCGCCGGGATAAGCGAGTAGGCGGCTTCCTGCACGCGGTCGTGCAGGAAGCCGTAGTAATTGTCCGTGCGGAAGATCAGGCCCGATCGCACCGCTTCCCAGAGATGGTCGTGCATGTCCTCGACGGAGCCCTGATACCCAATCCGCAGCATCTCGAACTCTGCACTGTTGCCCATGCATGCGAACTGCTGCAGTACCCTCTGGGTTTCCGGCGAAAGGCGCTTTAACTTGTCGACCATCAGCTCTACGACGTTGTCTGTGAAGCCTTTGGCACGAATGCGGGGCAGGTCCCATACCCAACGGCGCGCGCGATAATCGAATGTCAGCAGGCGATCGTCCGCCAGAGTAGAAATGAACTGGATTGCAAAGAACGGGTTGCCCGTGGTCTTTTCATAAATCAAGTCTGCCAGTGGGGCGGCGGGCTCCATCTGGCAGTGAAGGGAGTCCACAAGCAGCTTACCTAGATCGTCGCGACTGAGTGGTGTGAGAACGATTTCCTGCACTGCGGCTCCGGCCTGACGGATCGCCTGAACCCTACGTACCAGCGGATGGTTGGCATTGACCTCGTTGGTCCGATACGCACCGATGAGCAATAAATGCTGCAAATCGTTGCGTGTTAACAGATCTTCGAGGAGGTCGAATGTGGCGACGTCCAGCCATTGCATGTCATCGAGGAAGAGCGCAAGCGGATGTTCAGGTCGCGCAAACACGCCAATGAACCGTCGAAGGACGGTCTGAAAACGTCTCTGCGCTTCCCGCGGCGGCAATTCCGGCACTGGCGGCTGGTCGCCAATGACGTGCCGCAATTCCGGGACAAAATCGATGAGGAGCAGTCCGTTCGGACCCACCGCCTCGCGAATTGCGCCTTGCCATTTGCGGAGGTCTTCCTCGTTGTGGCTGAGGAGCGGCCGGACAAGGCTCTGAAACGCATGTGCCAGCGAGGCGTGCGGAATATCCCGCTTGTGCTGGTCGGATTTGCCCGACGCGAACAAGCCGCGTGGCGGCACGAGTGGTTTTTGGAGCTCATTAACGACTGCCGATTTACCGATGCCGGAGTATCCGGAGACCAGCACCAGTTCGGCTCGGCCACCGCTAACAATGCGGTCGAAGGCGGTCAGCAGAGTGCCAACTTCGCGGTCCCTCCCATATAGCTTCTCGGGGATGATGAGGCGATCCGGGGTGTCGCAAGCGCCAGGAGTGAAGTCATCGATCGACCCGTGGGACTCCCATTGGGATAGGCAGCGCCGAAGATCGCTCTCAACTCCCACCGCTGTCTGATATCTCTCCTCCGCCGTCTTGGAGAGCAACTTCATCGTGATCGCGGAGACCGAGACCGGTACGGTTCCCACCCGCGCTCTCGGTGGGGCGGGTTGTTTCGCGATATGACAGTGCACCCATTCCATCGGTTCGGAGGCCGTGAATGGAAGACTCCCGGTCAGCATTTCGTAAAAAGTCACTCCAAGCGAGTAAAGGTCGCTCCGATAATCGATCGAACGATTCATTCGTCCCGTCTGCTCGGGTGCCATGTAGGCGAGCGTTCCTGCGATGAACTCGGGAGGATCCGGCGACTGGCGCTCGCGCGGAAGTTGGGACGCAATCCCGAATCCGGTGAGCCATGCGTTACCGGTGCCGTCGACGAGGACATTCGAAGGCTTGATATCGCGATGTATGAGGCCCTGCTGATGGACTTGACCCAGTGCTCTTGCCAACCCAATAGCGATGTTCAGGAAGCGAGTCAGATCTAGCGGTTGCCCATCGTCACGCTCAAGAATCCAATCCAGCGGCTGACCGCCGGGATCCTTGAGCAAGAGGATCGTCCGCCCTTCGTGACGAAGAATGGCCAGAGGCTTGGCAGCCCACGCCTCATCGAGTTCGGCTGCGAACGAGTATTCGTGCATGAGCCGCCTGATACTCTGAGGCGACGGCTGTTCAAAGAGTGCGACCGCTAGGACTGGCAAAGCGTCGTCGTGCTTTCGGCCGCGGTAAAGGGTAAACTCCGCGCTTTCGCGCAGGGGCACCAGCACGTACCCCGAGAGGTGACATTCTTGTTGCCACGGCATCACGACCTCGGAACATTGATTTGGGCAGGACGCTAAAAGGATGTCAACAGGGAAGAAACATCAATGGCCGCGGGGCCGTAGAGTTGGTTCAAGCTTTCTAACGAACTGGAACTTTCTAACGAGCTGAAAAGGGTCTCTTCATCGACGGGATTGCCCGAGAGTTAGGTCCGTCTTATGAGCAAATGCCCGGCTGAAGTTAATCCGTCTGCCTTGGGGACAACTGCGCAGCGGGTTGGCGGAAGCCACCGCACTTGCCTGGTGAGCAGGAGTACCGCTGCGGGACAGAACTCCGATTCTTGAATTGTGGCTTGTCGGCCATATTCCGGCATACCCTCAGCCGCGCCTCCCGCAACTTGTTGAATCTGCAATTGGAGACCTACTTGGTTTAGTGTTTCAAAAACAGTTGGCTTGAAGAACAACCGCGCTTACGGGCATGCTTCACGCTCCGTCTACGTCACGCGCTATCCATCGTCCTCGTCCGTCATCTTGGTATCGGAGATTTGGCGGCCAGTCTCCGCGAAGCACGCTTCTCAGGAGTTGGAGAGTTCCCGCAAGCATTCCGGCGTGACTCGTCTGAACGGTTGGTTACCGAACTGCGGCGATCAGCTCAGGGAACGAATTTCTGAGGCAAGATGCGATAACATGAAGCCGGCCCTCTGATTATCTATTTGCCATTGCCTCAAAGAGCGGATGGAGCTGTTTCACAGGCTCAGCCGGTGGCGAGGTCGTGTCCCCGGTGGTGGTGTAGCTCGATACAGCAAAGCCGCCCGTCCGCGGGAAATCCCAACGAGACCGCCGGAATCGCGTGACGAGACCTGAAGGGCGCGGCGATGGAAGCATCTGCGCTTGCGGGGCCTCGCATTCTGTGCCCCACCGCGGCGCAGCCTGCGCCAATAGCTACCAGTTCGAATGGGACTGGCATCCCAGCGAGACTGCTGCAGATTGGCCAAATATCGGTTCCATGAGATAGGAATAGGCGAGCAACTGGCGCATCCCGTATCGACTTTCCAGCGGTTATATGTAGGCTTTCGGCAGTTTGATCCGGCGCTTCAATTCATCTTGATGGGCGATCTGTTATGATCCATCGCTGCCGTTTAAGGGCAATGCCCGCAACAAGGACCTTCGGATTTGCGCCTGCTCCTCGCCAGGTTCATGGTAGGTCGCACGGGACAGAGCCGACGCGCCGAAAAGAGATTAGTATGTAACTCGAGTGCAAGCGTGACGGCAAAATAGCTCTGCGCGGATACTGGACACGAGATCAGCTACAAATGACTCGTTTGAAGTCCAAGTCGAAGAAGAAAACGCGGACGGTAATCGGACGCGCAAATGCAACGCGCCAACGGGCGCGACCTTCCAAGAAGATTGCTGTCGATGATCGCCACGTCGGTTCCTCGAAACCGAGCGGAATTGGGCAGGGTCAAGGGCAGCCTCGGGACAAAGGCAGTTTAACGCTCGAGCAGATCCGCAGCGTAAAGAAGAACATTATGGCTCAGCGACGAGCCCAACGCCGTCGCATGGGCGAGGTTAAAACCGCTTCGGAAGCCCTTTCGTACGAAATAGACCAGTATAAGCAAGTTCTGGATCGATCGCGGTTGCAACTCGAGGTCTTGCATAAATTGCCCGCGGTCGCGTGGACAGTTACGCGGTATGGCAGTTGCGACTTTGTCAATCAATTCTATCTGGATGCGACCGGCCTATCGGCGGATTATTGCACGGCGCCGCTAAAAACGTGGAGAAAGAGTCCAAGCGATCTTCCGCCCTTTCTTTCCGCTTTGCATCCGGACCATAAGGAACGTGTGTCCCACATATTTTGGAACGGTGTCCGATCTGGCGGAGGCTGGACCTTTGAGGCACCGTTTCGCTATGCAGACGGTTCCTATCGTTGGCACTTTGATCGTGCGGTCCCGGTGCGAGACGCCCGGGGCAAGGTACTCCGGTTCGTCGGCTCTAGTTCGGATATTCAGGAGTTGAGGTCGGAGCGGGACGCGCTCGTGGATAGGGAGAGACGGCTTCTCGCAATCATCGATGGTAGCCCCAACCCGATCTTTCTTAAGGACCCTGATGGTCGCTTTTTGCTGGTCAACAGCGAATTTGAAAAGATCACCGGTGTCTTCCGCAATCAAATTATTGGTAAAACCGAGGATGACCTATCTAAATTGCGCGGAGCGGGCGCATTTCGAACGAACGATCAAGAAGTGCCTCGGTCGGGCGAAGTGATGCTCGAGGAGCTTGCGACGACCGATATAGGTCCGCGCTGGGGCGCAGTTCAGAAGTTCCCAATCGTCGATGCGGACGGTCGAATCTATGCGACCGCCCACATCACGACGGAGGTCACACTACGGAAAAGCGCGGAGGAACACCTTCGTCTGGCCGAGGACCAAACGCGGTTGATCTTGGATTCCTCTCTCGACGCTGTCATCACGATTGACGCGCGTGATATAATTACGGGCTGGAGCAAAAGCGCCGAACACATGTTTGGATGGTCCTGCGAGGAAGCGGTCGGCAAGCGAATCGTGGATACGATTATCCCCATGCAGTATCGCGAGGCTCATTCGCGAGGGTGTGAGCATTTTCTCGCAACCGGCGAAGGCCCGATACTAAACAGACGCATCGACATAACGGCGCTCCACAGCGCTGGACATGAATTCCCCGTCGAACTGACTGTCACTGCTATTCGGCTGGAAACCTGGCACTTCACCGCCTTTGTGCGCGACTTGACAGATCAGAGACGAGTGGAGGAGGCGCTACGCGGAGCGCGGGAAGAGCTGACCCGGGTGACCCGTCTTACCGCGATGGCGCAGCTGTCTGCGTCCATCGCTCACGAGATCAACCAACCTCTGACGGCCATTGCAGCCAATAGCGATACGTGCCTCCACTGGTTGAGCACGGAGGAGCCGGATCTCACCAAAGCGAGGGCGGCTGCCCAGCGGTTGGCCAAGGACGCGCGACGCGCGAGCGAAATAATCGCCCGCATTAAGGCGTTGATGAACAAAACCCCGGTTGGAAAGGCCCCGCTCGATATTATTGAGGCGATTCGTGATGTCATGAAGCTAACGCAAGAGGAATTTCGCAAGCACCGTATAACGACGCTTGCTGATCTGCACGAGTCGGTTCCGCGGATCAATGGCGACCGCGTCCAATTGGAGCAAGTCATTCTGAATCTCGTATTGAACAGCATCGAATCAATGATGCTTGTGAAGGATCGTCCAAGGACCCTTTCGATAAGGTCTCGGGTGCTGGATGACAGAATGGTTGAGATCTCATTCCACGACACCGGCGTTGGAGTCGATTCCACGGTGATCGATCGCCTCTTCGACGCGTTCTTCACGACAAAACACAACGGAACGGGTATGGGCTTGGCAATTTGTCGTTCGATAATCGAAGCGCACGATGGACAGATTTCGGTGACCCCAGGTGCTCCATTTGGAGCAGTTTTCCAATTCAGCTTACCCATTGCAGATGCACCATGAACGAGAGTGACCAGCCCGTCGTTGCCGTCATAGACGATGACGAATTCGTCCGCGAAAGTTTGGGTGCCCTTCTGGAGACGATCTCAGTGAAGGTCGCGCTCTTCAAGTCAGTTGAGGCGTTTTTGGGCGCCAACCCTCCGGTACTACCGAGCTGCATCGTTCTGGATGTGAGACTTCCAGGCGCAAGCGGCTTCGAGTTGCAAAAACAACTAGTCGCGGCTCACGTCGATACGCCTATTGTTTTCATTACCGGCCATGGCGATATCGCGATGTCAGTGCGGGCCATGAAAGCAGGTGCAATAGAGTTCCTATCAAAGCCTTTCCGGGAGCAAGAGCTACTCGATGCGGTACGCCAAGGGATCGAACGCGACCGTGAGCTCGCCGCGCAAGGACGCGCTCGGGCGCAAATCCACGAGCGATTTGCGCGCCTGACCGATCGCGAAAAGGAAATCATGACTTTGCTTGCAAAGGGGCGCGTAGGCAAGCAGATTGCCGGCCAACTTGGCGTCAGCGAAGTAACTGTCCGCGTTCATCGTAGCCAAATTATGCAAAAAATGGACGCGCGCTCGCTGGCGGATTTGGTACGAATTGCGGATCGGCTCAAGGCGGATGACGAAAACCCCGCGGACCCGGTCGCTGAAGACCCTTACGATGGACTGACTCGCATGAGCCGCACGGCGAAGCACGTCACAGGGAAACAGAAGGGGCGCGGCGATATAACGAAGTGACTCTTTGACCATCTTCGAGGAACCCATTGGCGTGATGCGGGCGTTCATCTCGACCCCACCACAAGACTTGGATGGCTCCGCCATCTGCGCTCCCAATGAGTCCGCTGCCAGGCCCCACGGGTCCGCGCGGGCTCATGAACCGAAGCGGGCGTTTTTCTAATGGCGCATAAGCGAAGAGGCCAGGTTCTGAACCCGATCGTAGTTGGCCTAAACGAAACGAAAGGACTGCCCTTTCATTGTTTATCTGCGACTACAAAATGGTAGGCACCGAAAGCCGGCTGGGCAAGTTAGCATGTCGGGGTTGAGTCAACGGCCGCGAAATGGAAATTCCGTTAAATGCACTGGAGCAGTTTTTCGCAGAAGGAGGTTGAACATGGCAACAAGCAAGATGATTTTGGATGGTGACTTCGACAAAATCGACTTCCGAGGAGAACTGGTCGACGGACATCTCGTCGCAAAAGGGATTCTTGCGGACCAAGCAGCAATGGATTCTATCCCAGTAGGGATGTACGTTCTCGAAAAGGATGCCACCGTCGTCAAGTGCAACAAAGCTGCAATCGCGGGTTGGGGACGCACGCCTTCTCTGGGAACCTCAGAAAAGTATTGCGGGTCACACCTTCTTCGTTACCCCTCGGGAGAAGTGATGCCGCACGAACTTGCACCCCCCTCCGTGGTGATCAACAACGGCGGCACCGTTCGGAACGCCGATGTCATCTGCGAACAGCCCAACGGTAATCGTCTTCTGGCCCTCGTTAATGTCTTTCCGATTCGCGACGACGAGGACGAGGTGATCGGAGCCGTCAACATTTTCCGTCACAACACCAGCAAGACTGTTCCTGGCTTACTCTCCGAGCCTGCAAGTAGTTCTAACCCCAAGATCGGGGAGGGGGAGGAGTGAGCCTCCTCCTTCGCCACTTCGGGCTGGACTAGGGCGTTGGTAGTTCGCTTCTCGGAATGTAGGGTACCAAGCACCTATGTTCCGTGATGCCCGACGCAACCCGGGTGACCGCTTTTCATGCCCCGGAGATCACTGCGTGCACCAACTAGGCCGCGCTATACTTTTGCGGAGGAGCTACTCGTGCAATCGACCGAGCGACGCGAACGGGAGCGTGAGATGCGTGACGCTGGGCGGCTGCCCCCAGGACAGTCGCTGACCCTCAAGTGGCCGGTGCTGCATGTGGGCTCGGTGCCGGTCTTTGCTCCCACGACGTGGGATTTTCGCGTGTTCGGCCTGGTAGAGGAGCAGCTGCGGCTTTCCTGGGAAGAGCTCTGCAAACTGCCGCAAAGTGAAGTGTTTGCTGACTTGCACTCAGTCTCGCGCTGGAGCCGGTTCAACAACCATTGGGGAGGGATTCTCGCCGCAGAATTGATGAAGCGAGTAACGTTGCGGCCAGAGGCGCGGCACGTGATGATCCATGGCGAGAACAACTACACGGCGAACCTGCCAATCTCGGACTTTCTGCTCCCGACGACGGTTTTCGCCTTGCGGCATGACGGCGAACCCCTTACGGCCGAGCATGGCTACCCGCTCCGGCTCGTGGTGCCAAACCTCTATGGTTATAAGAGCGTGAAATGGGTGCGCGGAATCCAGTTCTTGGATCGCGAATCGCCGGGCTTATGGGAATTTAACGGATTTCACATTTACGGGGACCCGTTCAAAGAGCAACGATTTTCGAGCTGAAGGGTACGTTTCCTGCGCGGCAGCCGATCGATTGCCGATTAGGGATTTTCATCTGATTTCGCGCGCTGTAGAGCCGATCTGACGCATCCGAGTAGAGCCTTTTCGTCAATGGGTTTGGTCAGGTAGCCAACGGCGCCTTGATCCAGAGCCCGAGCTCGCGCGCTGTCGTCGGGGTAAGCGGTGATCAGAATCGTTGGTATATTATAGCCGGATCCTACCAAGCGGCTATGCAACTCAGTCCCAGTCATGCGCGGCATGTGGACATCAACAATCAAACAGGAGCTATCGCGCAAGTTTGGAGATGCCAGAAACTCCACTGCGGACGAGTAGGTCTCAGTCGTGAATCCCATCGCTTGCAGGAGACCCGCTAAGGCTGAGCGAGATTGCTCATCATCATCGATGATCGAAATTTGAATCTCGCTAGACATATCCCCACCTTCATCGCTGGGGAGGTGGCCCGCCGCATCTCGCGTTCCGTGTCCATCTCAGGAAGCGCACTGCGCGGACACCATTGGACCCTAACGACAAGGGTCTGAGCTGGCGATTGTACGGCGGCCTGGCGGTGCTACACTTTGGAACAATCGATGCTATACTTAGGAATAATCGATGCAGACCATGTGAATGGTTCAGCCCAGTTTGGGCCACGTCCGAAAGCGTGCGCTGATGTCGGGTCGTCGCCATCGACCCGGCAGCAGGGCCTGGCGGCAAGCGATTAAAGCCGTCGGTTGATTTGCCCAAACAATAATCCTCTTAGCTGATGGACCCACGTGCAAGCAGGAAGCGATTAAGACCGGGGCGACTTTATACCGAGCGTCTCCGCCATTTTGACGAGCTCGGCCAGCGATTGCGCACCCATCTTCTGCATAACATGACCGCGGTGCGCCTTTACAGTGATCTCAGCTATCTCTAGCTTGAAAGCGATCTGCTTGTTCTTTAAGCCAGTGGTTACGAGAGCCAGCACCTCTCGCTCGCGCGCGCTTAATCGCTCGAGACGCGACTTCAATTCCGTGAGCCGCTGCTCGGTCTTCCGCCGCGTCCGATCGCGCTCGAGCGCGATCGTGACTGCATCCAGCATGTCTTGATCGCGGAACGGCTTGGTCAGAAAATCAACAGCGCCTGCCTTCATGGCCCTGACCGACATCGGAATGTCGCCATGGCCCGTCATGAAGATGATGGGAATGGAAGCGTTCACTTTCGACAGCTCGGCTTGGACATCGAGACCGCCTAGGCCCGGCAATCTGACGTCAAGTACGAGGCAGCTCACCGCGTCGAGCAACAATTTGCCTTCCAGCAGCTCCGCTGCCGAGCCAAACATCTTTACCTTGAAGCCGACTGAGTTGAACAGATCCCCGAGTGAGGCGCGGAAGTCGTTATCATCGTCAACGACGACGATGGTTGGCTCCTCCGCTACCGCACGCTTTTGAGTTGAATGCTGCGCCACGGGATACTCCCCCAAAACCGACAATTCTGTGTAAAAATATCATCTTCACGAAGCCCATTCAACAAATGGCACTCCGCGAGTTCCAGCGTGGAACGCGATCGTTTGCGCGTGATTGTGATCTGGCATGTCATCGGTCCGACCCTAGTCTCGCGTCCAGCCCATCAGCAGCTACCGATTTGCGAAACTCCCTATGATCGCTCTGGGCGGGTCCGTTCCCCAGCGCCGCTTGCTTTCGGTCGCTTTGCCGAAGTGCCGCGATCGGCCTGCTGCCTTCTCTTCGCCACCAGCGGCAGATGCATGCCTTCTTAAGGCCCGTATGGCCCGTGACCTGCTTTCTTGGCGGGCACCCAAAGCCCGATCGTCCTCATCGCATGTGACACCGAGAAGCCTCTACTTTCGAATCGCAAAGTTGAGCGCGACGCCGCAATTCATTCATACGGTTATCGGAGGAGCCACGCTTCGGCGGTAGTCCGCGGGGGCAATTCCCGTTGCCTTCCGAAACGCCGTGGCGAACGCGTTACGACTGCTGAAGCCGACCGCCCGACCGATTTCCGCCATAGAGCCTGCGCGGTTTGCTAGCAAGAATTTGGCATGCTCAACGCGACGTTTGGTCTGGTACCGATGAGGCGGCATTCCAAGAGATTGCTTGAACACGCGGCAGAAATGATACGGGCTAAGACGAACGAGCTGCGCCAACGTACCAATCGGTATCCGCTCATTGAGGTGTTCCTGGATGTAGGCGGTGACGAGCCGTTGCTGCCACTGCGCAAGGCCACCTTGGAGTTGACGTTGGATGCTGGGCATCCCGCAAGTGAAACGCACGACCTCATGCATGAGCAGACTTCCGAGACTCTCGAAATAGACCGGGTCTGCTGCAGAGCTATCGACGAACGTCTTCAGCTTGAGGGCGGTGTTCCATAGCGTTTCATTTTCGAATAGTAGCCGTGGGGAGTCCGGCAGGCCGGTGATGCCACGTTTAGAAAGAGCCTTCAGCCTCTCAGGGTCGAAGTAGAAGTACATGAGCCGCATCTGCGATCCGCGCGGCTCGTGCCAATCGTGAAACTCGCGGCCAGCAGGAACGAATGTCAGCTTCCGCTCGAGGTTCCGGAGCGCTGATGGCGGCAAACCTTCCACAAATGTTTCTCCATCGCGGCGCTCCCCCTTCTCGTACATCACGAGCATATGCATTGGAGCCCGATACTGATGTTGGATTTTGCCTCGGCTTGTGGATTGCACAGATTCGGCCGTCATGCCGTGCCCCGTTAGGGTGAGGCGTGCCACAGCCTCGCGAGGAGAAATATCAACAACGGGATGGATCAAGTCCGCCGGCAGGTGATCATCCAATTGGCGAGTTGGACCGAAAATGAGCGGTACATGGTCGCCAACAATGATCGGAGATTGAGCTATCGGCAGCAACATTCGTGATCTTGAAAGTTGTTGCTGACCCTCAGGGCCGTGGCGCCAATCGCGTGGCTTCCCAAGCTTCTCGCATAAGGGGGCTTGCTGGAGCTCGGGTCGCGAAAGTGGTCGGCGGCGTTCCGCCATCGCTTCACCCGTCTGCTTGAATTTGAGTTGTGGTATCGACTGGTCATCATTGGCTGAACGCATGGAATTCGGACTCCGATTTAGGACTGCATTCATCCATACCGTTGCGCTATCGCGGTGCCTGTTTTGGGAGTAGGGCGCCGCGCCGGGCCGAGCGGCAGATCCTCTCCGAAAGCTGCTACAAGCGATGCGAGGTGAGCCTGCCCTGCAACACGGAAGTGCCCAATTGCACTCGCGTTTGCATGTCTGACAGGAAGGGCAAAACCGGATTGAACTTTGACGGAGCAGGGCTGCGACTTTTGGATATCCCGGGTTCGACCTATTTGGCGTGCGGCGTCACCCCGCCGACTCCGATCTCTGAAGCGCCGGGCACGCGAACCTCAACTTGGTTAGCTCGGTCTCCCTCAACCGCGGGCAGGCTACAAGGCGCCTCTCTCGGTCGCGGCATACGCTATCAGCAACAGATGTTCGGACGAGTTGGCTTGCTCACGATTGTCGTAGCTTCGCGGCAGCATTTTGCAGAAGCACTCCTGACGAAGATGCCGAATAGGGCACGCGCTCCGTAAGTGGAAACCACTGCGTCGTGCAGCGATCAGGTGTCGGTTCGGAGGATACTGTTGGCGTACCAGCTCGTCCAGCTCGATGCTTGGCGTTTGCCTCTCCGCCATCGTGTCGCGCGGTAGGCAGGAGCCCTGGCGCGGTGAAAGCGTCGTGACCTCCTCAACGGAGCTGCTGCCTACTTGTTCGTTTGCCCGCGTGATACGGGGGCCCGCACTATTCCGGATGATTATTCGTCAACGATTACCATTCCAAAGTTGAATTGTCGCTTTCCAAAACGCACGGTCACCATGCAACAAACATACGCGGACAGGTGCCGCGAGGGGTATCGGGGAGAACCAGAATGGGCGACAAAGTTTCGAAGGGAGGGCCCGTCAGTACGCCGATGGCCCCTCCCGCGGAGACCTTGAGTGGCTTTCGCACGCTGGACGTCCGAACCGACCGGATGGTTTCATCATGGCTGCGAGAGGCGGGCGTTCCTGACGGCGCCCTGAAGGCGAACGCTCTTGCCCCTGATTTCCTTCTCCCGGAGGTAAATGGAAAGCTCGTTTCATCTTTGGAATTGCGACAAACTGCACCGTTGATTGTCACCTTCGTTTACGGGACTTGGTCCCCATTGTGCGCAGCTGCTCTACGCGCTCTTCACGGGGCCATCCCTAGTATCCGCGCTGCTGGCGGCAGAGCAATTGCGATAACGCCCGACACTGGGGACTTGCTACGCAATTTCCAACGCGATCGTCGACTGGATCTGGAAATCCTCTCCGACCTAGATCTTGGGGTGAGCCTTTCGTTCGGCCTGGTGTCCGTGGTGCCGGCGGAACTAAAGAGCCATCTCTTGCGGCGCGGACTCGATCTCTGCGCTCCCCATGGTTTCTCCTTTTGGATGTTGCCGATGCCGGCCATCTATGTCCTCGACCAACGAGGGATCATCCGTCGAGCGTCTGTCGGACCGGACTCCATCACGGGAGCGAAGGCCGAAACCTTGCTTACTGCCCTGTCCGAAATTGGATGGGCCTAAGCCTCGCCCTTCGAGGCTGACCGGAATGAGACAAGTCGATTCAAGAGGCCACCCATGGGCGACTGCAACTGCGTCATGGCCCCGCTTGTCCTGGCCATCCGCGACTTCGCGTCACTTCAGCAACGACGGTTGGATGCCCGCGACAAGCTCGGGCATGAAGAGGCGGGACCGGGGGCCGTGATTTGGATCAAGGAGCCTGCACCTTGTGCATCAGCCGTGCAAACATTGTCGTTGTTCGAGTCAGGGGCAGATGCGCGGCGGAGTTTGTCCAACGCACTCGTCCAGTCGCGAAGACGAGCAACCTTGATGAAGGCGTCAAGCGCCGGCGAATACTGCCTCCCAGCGACGGCCAAAAGCTGCACCTCGCGCCGGACGGGGTCGCCCTCAATTCGGATAGTGGCGAGCGACGGCAGTCTGGGAGCGTGCTCTGGCGCCAAGATGGCCCCCAAACCGGCGAATGCCATTTGCTGAAGATGCCTTTCCTGATCGCTCCTGTGCACAACCTTAGGGCCTGGGTGGTCGGCAAAACAAACCCGCTTGAATCGGTCTGCGACGTCGCATCCGACCCTTTCGAGAAAGACCAACTCATGCAAGTCTTGGAGCAGGATGACGGTTTGCCTGGCCATCGGATGTTTCCGAGACAAGATGAGCAGGCAGCTTTCCTCGAACAGGCGCCAGCGGTCGATACGCTCAGGTAGCTCCATGGCGTCACCGACAAGTGCGGCATTGATCTCGCCATCCAAAAGCATCGCAACCAGCCCGTTGGCATCGGCCTCGCGCAGATCGACTCGAAGATCGGGGATGATCCGGGCGAGCTCCACGAGCAATTCCGTAATGAGTGCGGCAGAGACTGACGGCACGAGTCCGATCTTGAGCGGGGCGATTGTCTTCTTTTGATAGCCTCGTGCCTGAAGCCGTACGGCCTCGGCGGCGGAAAATATTTTCTCCAGCGTGGGCAAAATCATCTTGCCCAGATCGGTGAGCTGGGTGAGATGACGTTCACGGTGAATCAGCGCGCCGCCGAGTTCTTGCTCCAGCTTTTGTATTGCCTTTGTCAGCGCCGGCTGTGTCACATTGCATTGCTCCGCAGCTCGTGTAAAATTTAGCGTCTTTGCGAGCGATAAGAAGTATCGCACCTGATAAAGCTGCAGCTGCATAGTCATACTCGAAAGATTTGCCGCGGTTCGGGCCGTTCGGTTCGTTGCCATAGTGGGCAGGGGTGATGATCAACCGGTTGCTCGCGGAGCTTCCGAGGAAACAGGTATTGTGCGCCGGCTCGGAATTGCCGGCCGCGTCTTGCTGAAAGCGTTCGCATCGATGCTGTTTCCTATTGAGGTGGCGGTTGCTGGAACGTCGTACTCGAGACCAGTTTGATGTCAGGTTTGCATTGGGATCGCCTCGACCACCTTTCCGTTAAGTGCTTTTTTGCTCATTTGGGGATCTCCTAAGGCGTCGGTTCTGGACAGTGATATGAGGGCCGCGGGAAGCGCGGCACGCTCGCGCTCGTCGAAGAGGTTCCCAACTTCGCTTGGGCAGTTGGTCATGGCGAGCAGATGCGCATCATCCTAGCCATAATACAGTACCAAGATTTGCAATTGTCCTGTCCCAAGACTAAGACATCAGCTCAATCCGAGAGTCCGAAACACATGTCCGAGCGTCCAAATCTTACATTTCTTCGATCCTATCTCAATGTGCTGATGGCAATTGTGGATGTCGACGTCATTGGGCTCATCGAGTGTTGGGTTAGCCCAGGCTGGCGCCTGTCATTCGGAAGCGCGGAGGCGCCGGCTATCCACTACAATCTTTCCGGGACCGGACGAATGGTCGTGGGTGGCTTCTCCGCAGTTCCTCTGGTACCTCACACCCTTGTCATCACACCGGCCAAGAAGCCGTTTCACATCGAGGTCGATGACCGCACAGCGGCCAAGAGTCAGCGGCCGGCGGGTTGGAATGCAGGCGATGACGACCGCCATGCTCAAGCAGGTGCTCGTCACGCTCCTCCGTCGCAGTCTCAATTCGACCAGCGTTTGGCTCGAACGCTTCTCTATGTTGAGTGACCGTCAAATCGCTCTTGCGTTCGCCGATATGCTGGTGCGGCCGTCGGCCGATCACTCCGTCATGGCCTTCGCGCAGAAGGCCGGCTTGAGCCGATCCGCATTCATGGCGCGCTTTGTGCGCACGATAGGATGTTCGCCAATGGTAGCGCTCCGGCAAATACGGATGAAGCGTGCAGCCGATATGCTCGCCGCGAGGGCATTTTCAGTAGAGCAGATCGCGCGGGCGGTCGGTTATAGGAGCTGCAGTAGCTTTCTCCGTGCCTTTCGCCAAGTGCATGGATACGTTCCGGAAGAATCTGAGGGTGATGGACAGAACTCCGATTGAACATACGGCGAGGTAGTGACGGCAGCCGCAGCAGCCAAACGCCGCCGCGATGCGACCGCGTCTGAATTAAGGTTATGATAAATGGTTATCGGATAGATAGTCGCAGGGCATTTCCCATCATCCGGCGGCGACGGCACCTCAGCAGCTCGCCTTGCGAGTTACTACCGGGGCGACCGAAACGCGTCGCCGAGCTGTCGCGGTCACAACAACGTTAGCCACCATGCGCGGCTCATCGTGGTTGGGCGCGCGATCCTTTGTCAAGAATTCGATCATGGCCTCCAAAGCGGCTGGCCGATTAGCAACCGATGGCACCTGCATTGCGAAACCGAAATGACTGATTTGAAGTCATATGTGGACGGTCCCGTGTCGCGCATTTTCTTCGCTGCTTGAGACGCGGTCGCCCTCTAACTCCTGCCGTACCGGTCTTGATCGTAGGCCTGCAGGATGCGGACAAACTCGGCCATGCTGGATCGATCCCGATCCGGTCACAACCGCAACTTGAGCATTGGACGCGGGCCGGTTCCCTTGCCAGAACCGGATTAAGAGATCGGCGATGCTTATCATGGGGGGCTCTCCGCACCCAACCGTGGAAGTAAACAGTAATTACTGGCAACATACGGCTCGATCATCGGAAAGACCGGTCGAGCATTACGTGGCCGGCCTTGTCCTGCAACTGCCTGCTCGCGGGCCGGTTCCGTTGCTTTTCACTCCGTATCATCTGGTAGCACCGAGCGCTTAGTTGTTGCCATTGCGCCAGGGTATGAAGTGACCCTACCGAGGTATAGGTCGACCAGACCTCGGTTCATTTCCATATGAGTGCACACAAAAAGAAGGGCCGCCTGCGTTGCCACAAGCGGCCCAAGTCTAGGGAGGAAACGCCCAAGGGGGGCAGCGATAGCTGGGAGGGCCACCGCATGCGTTATAGATACGACGATCGCGATTGGTGGCTCAATTGAACCTACGTACGGGTCGGGCATCCAAACGGCGTAAGGGATCTATACGAAGAAGGCACCCTTTAAAGCGGACCGCTTACACGAGACGAGCGCCGTCGCTTTTGGCTCATTACGCCGAGTATCGAGCGCGGCATTAACCGCTATCTCGGCGTCGCACGCGATCGAATAGCGCGCGGCTCCCACCTGCTATCGGTCTCTCGAATTGCTGTGCCGTCTGCACGCGAGGATTTCGGCCACTCCAAGTATACAAATCGCAGCCGCTCAGCTCTGGGCGCCTAGCCGGCATCAAAACAATAACTGGAGGTAATTTGTGAAATCGTCTCCGGTGTGATGCGATACTCATCGGCTTGCAGACGTTCCAGTTGCACGAACTTTCGACGCGAGCCGCAGTCGGCAGCTCCCGGCCTGCAGTTTGATTTCGAGGAGATCGGAAAGTTGAAGCTGAACTTCACTGCCTACAGCAATCCTGGTAATTTCGTGCGCATTGCCGCAAAGCTGCTGCCTTGGCTTTGGGCTTCGACGGCGTTCGCCTTCATACTTGGTCTGCTTGGAACATTCGCCGCGCCACCCGACTACCAGCAAGGCGAGACGGTGCGTATCATGTACATCCACGTGCCCGCCGCGTGGACAGCGATGCTCGCTTACATGTCCATGACGGTGTTTGCGCTCGGATCCTTGGTTTGGCGTCATCCACTTTCCGATGCAGCACAAAAGGCGGCTGCGCCGCTTGGCGCGGCTTTCACCTTCATCTGCCTGGCCACAGGCTCCCTCTGGGGTAAACCGATGTGGGGCACATTTTGGGTTTGGGACGCCCGGCTCACCTCCGTGTTGGTTCTGTTTCTGATCTATCTCGGACTAATCGCGCTCTGGCAGACGATCGAGGACCCGAACAGGGCGGCACGAGCAGTTTCGATCATGACCTTGGTAGGGTTCATCAACATCCCAATCGTGAAGTTCTCGGTTGATTGGTGGAACACTCTCCACCAGCCGGCGTCCGTATTTCGGATGGAGGGCTCGGCGATTGCTGGCACGATGTTATGGCCGCTAATTGTGATGGCGCTCGCATACACGCTTTTGTTCGTGACTCTCCACGTAATGGCCGTCCGTAACGAAATCATGCGACGCCGAATCCGGCGGCTTGCGATCACGATGGCGGCTGCGGGCGAACCTGCGGTGGCTTGCATGCTGCCTGTCGAAATGGCGTCCTGAGCAGAATGATGCAGCATACTGGGTTCATCACAGCGACTTTTCTGGTGACGGGCACCATGCTTGCCGGGATGATCGCGGCGGTCCTCATCGACTATCGCGTTCAGCGCCGTACCTTGCGTCGTCTGCAACTTCGTCACTCCAATCCGCGCGGCCGCGTATGAGCAATATCCGAACTTCGATTCACCTCCCCCCGAGCGCCATGGCCCGTCGCCGCGCACTGGCCCGCCTGTGGGTGACTATCCCTCTTCTAGTTTTCTTCGGAATTGCGGCGTTACTCCTGGTGCGGCTCGGCGCCGGAGACCCGTCACTCGTGCCCTCCGCTGTGATCGGCAAGCCGGCACCGCAGTTTGCGCTGGAGCCGCTCGAGGGGCTTCCCACGCCTGGTCCACCTGGCTTGTCGAGCGCCGATCTGCGGAAGGGGCACGTGACAATCGTGAACGTGTTCGCATCATGGTGTGTCGAGTGCCGGGAGGAACAAGGGGCTCTGATGGCGTTGGCGAGCGACCGGATGCTGCAGCGACAGGGGGTGAAGCTTACCGGTATCGTCTACAAAGACGATCCCAGAAACGCGCTGGCCTATCTTGCCGCCAACGGGAACCCCTTCGCACAGGTCGGCACTGACCGGTCCGGCCGAACGGGCATCGATTTCGGCGTCTATGGAGTCCCCGAGACTTATGTGGTCAAGGGCGATGGCACAATCGCCTACAAGCTGGTTGGCGGCATCTCGGACGCAAGCCGACCTGCTTTGATGGCGGCAATTGCCGGGGCAGAGCGTCCATGACGATTGCCTTGCATCATTCGGGAGTGACCGATCGGACCATGGGAGCGGCACAGGAAGCAGTCCGATCTTCAACCGCGGCGGCTGCCCGAAAACGCGGTGCGTTACGCATTGGCGAAAACGGACGGAGGCCTTGAACATGCTCTGGGCCGCCTTCGCAATGATGACCTTCGCGATCGTGCTGGCGCTGGCTCGGTCGCTCTCCGAGCGGCGCGAGAGCTTTGGCGCGCACGATTCCGACGTGGCCTTCTATCGCGGCCTTCTGGCCGAGGCGGATGATGACGTCCGCTGCGGACTCGTAGGGCCCGAGGATGCGATGGCGACGCGTGCCGAGATCGAGCGCCGGCTGCTCGCGTCACTCGACTCCGCGTCGGAGAGCCGGCCGCATGCGTCGCGGCGCTGGCAGCCGAGACGCACTGCAGCGGCCTTCGCGATCGTCCTAGTGCTGCCGCTCGTCGCGCTCGCGTCGTATCTCAAGGTCGGCGCTCCCAACCAGCCCGACATGCCGATCGCATCGAGGCGCGCGGGTGAGGACTTCACTCTCGCTGCGGCGATCTCCGAAGTCGAGACGCGTCTCAAGGCCCACCCCAATGATGGCCGCGGATTCCAGGTTGTCGCGCCAATTTACCTGCGCATGGGAAGGTTTCAGGATGCGGCGCATGCGTATAGGGCGGCGCTGCGGCTGCTCGGCGAGAATGCGGAGGAGCGTGCGTCTCTTGGGCAGGCTCTGACGATGGCTGCCGACGGGGTCGTCACTGCAGAAGCACGCGGTGCCATTAACCAAGCGCTCGTGGATGATCCCAAACAGCCTCTGGCCCGATTCTTCCATGCGCTCGCAGTAGAGCAAGATGGCGACACAGATCGGGCGAGACAACTTTGGGAAGCGCTAGAGGCTGATACGCCAGCTGGCGCCCCGTGGATGGATGCCGTCCGGCAACACCTGCATAGGTCTTCTAGGGCGACTCAATCAAACCCAGAAGCCGGCCGAAGCCGGACTGACATCCCAGCGCTTCCTCCGGAGCAGCGGAGAGACGCGATCCGCGGGATGGTGGGAGGACTCGCCGAGAAGCTTTCGAAGAATGGCCATGACCTTCAGGGCTGGCTGCAACTGATTAGGTCCTACGTCGTACTGGGTGAACGCCAGAAGGCCGAAGCGGCCGTCGCAAGTGCGCGAGCCCAGTTAGCCGACGATGCGCAAGCGCCAGCTCGCATCGATGAACTCGTCACTCAACTTGGCTTGAAGGGGTAGACTTTGACCAGAAAGGGCAGGCGCATCACTATCATCAGCGTAGCAGGCTTCACTTTGGCCATCGCGGTTGGGCTCATCCTGTTTGCGTTGCGTGACAGCATCGTCTTCTTCTACGGGCCGACCGAGATGGCCGCAAAGGCGCCGCCGCGAGGAACCCGTCTGCGCATCGGCGGCCTGGTGAAACCTGGCTCACTTACCTATGGTGGATCGTCGACTGTCGTCTTCGCTGTGACCGACCTGAAGTACGACATCAAGGTCAGCTACACCGGATTGCTGCCGGATCTCTTCCGTGAAGGACAAGGCGTCGTGGCCGAGGGCACGGTGGAGGGACCGGGCGTCTTTCATGCCGATACCGTGTTCGCCAAACACGACGAGCGATACATGCCCAAGGACGTAGCCGACAAACTCAAGGAATCAGGCATTTGGCGGAACGAAAATCCGCGTGGGCGCAATAGCGCGGCCTTCCACGAAACACCACAGCCGGACGGACCGAAAGGATGATCGTCGAAACCGGACATTATGCGCTCGCTCTGGCTCTCGCCGTCGCGCTGCTTCAGTCAGTTCTGCCGCTGTGGGGCACCCGCAGTGGCGATTCTGGACTGACTTCCATTGCGGTCCCGGCTGCAATCACCCAGTTCCTGTTGTTGGGCTATGCCTTCGCGGCCCTGACTTACGCTCATGTGGTGTCCGACTTCAGTCTCGTGACAGTCGCCGAGAACTCGCTCACCACCAAACCACTTGTATACAAACTCGCCGGCGTTTGGGGCAATCACGAAGGATCCATGCTGCTTTGGGTTCTGATCCTCGCGTCCTTCGGAGCGGCAGTTGCGATTCTCGGGCGCGGCATGACAAAGGAATTGCGCGCCAATACACTAACGGTCCAAGGCTGGATCTCCTTTGCCTTCCTCTGCTTCATCCTGTTCACCTCCGATCCCTTCGTGCGACGGTTTCCGGCGCCCTTTGAAGGCCAGGATCTCAATCCGCTGCTTCAAGACGCGGGGCTGGCAATACACCCACCGCTCCTTTACCTCGGTTATGTCGGCTCCTCGATCGTGTTCTCGTTCGCAGTGGCGGCGCTGATCAGCGGACGGTTGGACGCCGCTTGGGCCCGCTACGTTCGGCCTTGGATACTTATTGCCTGGATTTTTCTAACGCTTGGCATAGCCATGGGCTCGTACTGGGCCTATTACACCCTAGGCTGGGGCGGGTTCTGGTTCTGGGATCCGGTCGAAAACGCGTCGCTCATGCCCTGGCTTGCGGGTACGGCGCTTCTGCATTCGGCCGCCGTTATGGAGAAACGCGAAGCGCTCAAGATCTGGACACTGTTCCTGGCGATACTTACATTTTCGCTATCGCTGCTCGGCACATTCCTGGTGCGTTCAGGGGTGCTGACCTCCGTCCATTCGTTTGCCAGCGACCCGACGCGCGGCGTCTTCATCCTGATCATCCTGACCGTGTTCATCGGCGGTTCCCTCGCGCTTTATGCTTGGCGTGCGCCTTCCCTGAGCCAACGTGGTCTATTCGCGCCCGTATCACGCGAGAGCGCGCTCGCAGTCAACAACCTGCTGCTCACCGCCTGCTGCGCTACGGTCCTGACCGGCACGCTCTATCCGCTCGCGCTTGAGGCTCTGATCGGGGACAAGATCTCGGTCGGCGCACCGTTTTTCAATTTGACGCTCGGTCCGCTACTAGCGTTGATCGTTCTGCTGATGCCGATCGGTCAGTCGCTCGCCTGGAAGCGTGGCGACCTGCTCGGCGCGGCGCAGCGGGCGACGGTTGCAGCCTTGGGGGGCCTCGTGGTCGCACTTGTGCTCGTTGCCGTCATCCGAGGCGGCCCTGTCCTCGCCGCCGTCGGTCTCGGCTTCGCCGTCTACCTCGTAGTCGGTTCGTTCGCTGATGTGATGTCGCGTATCTGGGCAGGTGGGCAGCCCATTCGGGTGATGCTGGCCCGCGCGGTCGGGCTGCCGCGCTCCGCCTGGGGTGCTGCTATCGCTCACGCTGGCCTTGGCGTGACACTTATGGGCTTGGCGGCGACCGGTTGGGGTGTGGAGCGGATCGCGACCGTCAAGCTAGGCCAGGGGATCGATCTCGGGCCTTATCAAGCCACTATCGAAAATCTACAATCGCGACAGGGCCCGAACTACTCCGAAGTCCTGGCCTACACGGTCATAAGCCGGGGCGGCGCGGCCGTGGCCACCGTCGAGCCCGCCAAGCGCAGTTTTCCCGTACGACAGACTACGGTCAGCGAGGCAGGCATCGTGACGCTGGGTTTTGGCCAGATCTACATTTCGCTTGGGGACCAGCACGCGGATGGTTCGATCGATGCGCGCATGTTCTGGAAGCCGCTTGTGACGGCCATCTGGATAGGCGGCGTCATCATGGCGTTTGGAGGGATCGTGTCGTTGTCTGATAGACGCCTCAGAATTGGCTTCGCGCGGCGCGCGGTTCGCGTCCGCGCCGCAGCCAACCCCGCAGCAGCGCCGCAGGCCGCCGAATGACTTCGCTTGGTCGCATTCTTCTGCTTTCGATCGTATTCGCAGGCCTCGCGCCTGGCTTGGCCAGGGCGGTGCAGCCAGACGAGGTGCTGCCCAACCCGAAAGTTGAGGCGCGCGCGCGCGATATTTCCGCCGGACTGCGCTGCCTGGTCTGCCAAAACCAGTCGATCGACGACTCGAAAGCAGAGTTCGCGCGGGATCTCCGACTGCTGGTGCGCGAACGCCTTAACCTCGGCGAGAGCGATGAGCAGGTCCGCGACTTTCTGGTGAAGCGTTATGGGAACTTTATCCTGCTGAAGCCACCGCTCGACTTGGAAACCGCCTTCCTCTGGGGAATGCCGGCTTTGGTGCTCGCGGCGGGCGGGATGGCTCTCCTGTTCGGATTGCGACGCGTACAACCTACGCCGGCGGCGCCCTTGAGCCAGGCCGAGCGGGATCGGCTCGCGGCCTTGTTAGACGCCGATACTCCGCTATAGTCGTTGCTCGATGATCAAGTCGTCTTAGCTTCGGAACCGTGCGGAGTCGTTCCACGACGGCGATCTCCGAGGCAAACCCTTCCGCTGCATGCGCTTGTCATTCTCCCGCCCCGCGAAGCGCCGCGGCTGCGGCGATTGGGGCGAGGGCAATGGATGCAAGTCCCAGAGCGCAGAGAACCAGGAAGGGTGTCAGAACGGGCGCTGTGCCACTCTGCGCGGCGGAGACACCGAAGATCAGCACTGGTACGGCTAGTGGTACAACGAGGATCGAAAGCAGAAGGCCACCGCGCCGCAGCGTGACCGTAAGCGCTGCACCGATCGCTCCCAGAAAGGTGAAAGTTGGCGTACCCACCAACAAGGTCGCTGCCACGGCCCAGAGCGCCGAGCCGTCCAAGTCCAACATCAGGCCAAATAAAGGCGAGAGCAGAACGAGCGGTAGCCCTGTAACGAACCAGTGGGCCATGCACTTCACCAAAACAATGAGTTCTAGTGGCGTCGACGACAGCAACATCTGGTCCAGCGAACCGTCCTCGTGATCCGCCTGGAACAGACGGTCAAGCCCCAATAGACTCGCGAGGAGCGCCGCTATCCACAGAATGGCTGGACCGATGCGCGACAGCAAGCGCAGGTCAGGTCCGATCGCGAAAGGCACGACAGTTACGAGACTGAGGAAGAAGACCAGGCCAAGAACTCCGCCTCCGCCGATGCGACGCGCCAGCGTGACGTCGCGAAGAAACACCATGAGGAGAATACGGATCATGGCCCCCATCCGGCGTCGCCATTGGGTCGAGACCGCCGCGGGGAAATCGGAAAAGCGGCGTGACCTCTTCTATCCCGACCCTGAGACAGACGGCTATGAGCATGCCGACCGCCCCTCAGCGGGAAGACACTCACCCCGCTCCGAGCCTGACTTGGATTGTCCCCGGCAGACCGAGTGGTTCGTGGGTGGCGGCGAGCATCAATCCTCCGCTTCCGAGATGCTCGGCGACAATAGTCTTGAGCAAGGCTCGTGCGTGCCGGTCTAGCGCGGTTAGCGGCTCGTCGAGCAGCCATAGAGGGCGATCGACAACCAGGAGCCGGGCCAATGCGACACGGCGACGCTGCCCCGCGGAGAGATAGCCAACGGGCAGATCGAGAACGTGGGCTAACTCCAGACGCTCCAGGGCGTCTAACGGGGTTAGCCGGCCTCGGCCCAAAATTCCCAGGCCGATCTCGAGGTTTTCGCGGGCGGTCAACGCTGTTTTCAGCCCGTCGAGATGACCCACGTAGTGGAGGCGCTCCGCCAAGGGCGCTGAATCCATGGCTCCGGACTCCACCAGTGACATGCGGCCGGATCCCAATGGCAAGAAACCGGCGATAGCGCGCAAAAGAGTGGATTTGCCCACGCCATTGGGACCCGTCACTTCGGCGAGTTGGCCTGAGCCCAGTTGGAAATGTACTCCGCCTAACACCACGCGCTCGCCGCGCGCGACGGACAGATCCTCGATCAGGAGATGACACCGCCGCGTGATATCCATTTTTATTTCCGGTTGCCCGTTGTCTCGCTCGGATCGTTTTCGAACGCCCGGTTGGAGGGCTCATCGAAATGAACGATTCTGGATCAGCGTGTTCGAGCGAAGGGCGGCGTCGTTGGGGAGAACCGCCCGAGAGGATGACGAACGTCAGTTCTTCGGGGCCGCCTACTACAAGAATGCGAGCCCAATTGTGATCGTCGGCAGCAAGATCTGCCACGCGTTGACCCATGCAACGTAGCTGCGTGATAGAAGGAGTGGATTGGGGCGCATCACATCTTTTACCCGGACGCGTGTCGAAAAGGGGCGGGTCTCTCCTCAAACAGCTTTCTTTGGCTGGTCCGTCGTCCCAACTTGGCTGCCGCGGCCACAGCCCGGGAGGCGCGAGGCCTTCCCAGCGTGGTCCGCGCCCGCCAGGTAGCCGATCCCCGCTCGATGCACAATCTTGGGGGAGGCGGTTGCGAAGGGGGCGCTCCCAAACACGGCTCTCAGGCAAGAGAAAGGGCCTCCCAAGTCTCAGCGAGCGCGGCTGCGAGTTCCGCTATGTGGCTATCGCCGTGATATGGCGAGGGCGTGATGCGCAGACGCTCGGTCCCGCGGGGAACGGTCGGAAAGTTGATCGGCTGGATATAAATAGCGTGGCGCTCTAGAAGACGATCGGCAGCCGCCTTGCACAATTCCGCATCGCCGACAATCACAGGCACGATGTGGGTGTCGGTCGGGAAGACCGGAAGCCCCGCGGCTTTGAGCGCCCGCTTCGTTGCAAAGGCTTGCCGTTGGTGTGCCTCGCGCTCGGCAGACGAGTGCTTCAGGTAACGAACGGACGCACGGGCTGCGGCGGCAATCGGCGGAGGGAGCGCCGTCGTGAAGATGAATCCGGGCGCGAAGCTGCGCACCGCATCGCAGATCGATCGCGACGCCGAGATATAGCCACCAACGCAGCCGAATCCCTTGGCGAGGGTACCCTCGATCACGGTCACGCGGTGCATCACGCCATCGCGCTCGCTGATCCCGCCGCCGCGACCGCCGTAGAGGCCAACCGCGTGAACCTCATCGAGGTAGGTCATGGCGCCATAGCGGTCCGCGAGGTCGCAGATGGCTCCGATCGGCGCCACATCGCCATCCATCGAGTATACGGACTCGAACACGACAAGCTTGGGGCGGTCGCCTGCCTCACGCAGCAACGACTCGAGGTGACCGAGATCGTTGTGCCGGAAAATCCGCTTCTTGCAATTTGACTGGCGGATGCCTTCGATAATCGAATTGTGGTTATCTGCATCAGATAACACGACGCAGTCTGGGATCAGCTTACCGATGGTCGAGATGCTGGCCTGGTTCGATACGTACCCGGACGTAAAGACGAGGCTCGCTTCCTTGCCATGCAGATCAGCAAGCTCGGCCTCTAAATCAACCAAGGGCGAATTATTTCCGGCGATGTTGCGCGTTCCACCCGCTCCCGCGCCGCAGCGGCGGGCCGTTGCGGTCAGTGCACTCACGACTTCCGGGTGCTGTCCCATACCGAGATAGTCATTCGAGCACCAAACCGTGATTTCCCTAACGGTTCCGTCAGACCGGCGCCATTTGGCGGCTGGGAAGCGGCCGGAGATGCGTTCGATGTCGGCGAAGACGCGATAACGTTGCTCCCCGTGCAGGCGCTCAAGACAGCCGTGGAAATGATGCTCGTACGCTCCAGCCAAACAGTTGTGATCGTCCGTAGCGAACGTCCCGCTGGGCGGCGTCAGCGCTCTTTCCCCCGGCTCTATGTCCACACACAAAAGTGTACTACTTACGTTTCCGTGTGGCCGATGCGTTGCTTGCCGATCTCGCTGATACGTTCAGATCGTCCATCTCAATCTCTCCTGGCCGTCGCTCGACCGTAGCTCATCACGCATTCGCGCTCGTCTTAGTTATAATTTGCATGACGCCCGGTTATGGCTTGGGTGCCGCCTGAGCCGGCTCACATCTGGCCTGCGTCTGCGTACATTCGGGAAGCCGTACCCCGTTCCGGTGCAACTAATCAGCGAGGCGGCTTTGACGTCCTCTCCGTGACTGCAGAGCGCACCGGCGTAGAGGCGGTGTGTTGCGGGAGGTCGGAATGCATACCTGTTCGACGATGCGGCCACTTCCATGACGACGATACGGTCCGCTCTTTGTACGATGGCAAGTCGATGAGCAACCACGATAGTGGTGCGTCGGTCCGTCATGCGATCGAGCGCCTGCCCACCGGTCGCTTGTTCTCGGTTCGAGGGTCGAAGCCGCCGTTCACGATCGCGCCCGCAACAGGGAGGCGCCGGCGTTCACCGACTGAGACAGTCACGCCGCGCCTGCCGACCGACCGGTCGAATCCTTCTGGAGGCGGCGCGCGGTGAAACAATCAGCTGCCGCTTTGGTCACGCCCTGTGCACCTGGTCATCGACGCCTCCGGCCGAGAAAGCACATCTTTCGGCGATGCTGCCGGAGAAGATACGAGATCCTGAGGCAAGAGGGCGAACTGCCGCCTGAGGTTGCTGGGACCTAGAGTCGCGCGGTCGGTAGCGGCGAACCGGGTCGCATCAAATTGTCGTCTCCAGCGAAGCGCTTCTGTGTCTTCGGCTTCGAAGGCTTTGCACGATGCGCATGGCGCCCAGATGCAAACGCCATTGGGTCATGAGATTGTCCTGGGCACCGGAATAGCATCAGTTCAGATCGGACTACACCGGCCGGATCAGCAAGATCGGCGATGGTTCGTTGCGCATGGCACTCTAAGATGCCGGCCATATCATGCTGCCAAGCCGCTCAAGGGCTGTTCACAACTGAAGCTGGGCCGGTGCGGATCGCCAGCATGAGCTAGGCCTCTGAGGCTCGTCGGCCGACTGGCGGTGATCATGCTTTGCAAGCTTGCAAAAGCAGCCTTTTAAGCTGGACAGGAAGCGCGAAACAGTTCGGGCAGGTAACGCCACCAGGCCTACTCGAAGCGAAGTGTCTTCGCTCGGACGATGGATCACATTAGGCCGAACGCTTCGCTATGATGTGACAACCGCGCGAATTAGATTGCCCAGCCGCATCCTCTCCAATCCATCTGGTGGCGGCCTTGGGCTGAGAGAATCGGGACCCGGGCCAGGGGACAACGCAAAAGTGGACTGATCGAGGCCCTTCGAAGCGAAGCAGTGAAGCAACGGTGTAAGCAGCTAATGAAGCGACGCACGAGGCAGATATTAAGATCCTGATAGCGGCTCTCGACGTTAGCGTTGCATGCCCACGGCGATGCGTCGGTAAAGCCGGTGGCGTCCGAAGTTGCCCAACTACGATAACTAGAGACGCCGATGGCCTCACCGGGGATCGCAAGAAACCAGCTGATCAGTGAGGCCGAAGGATGGAATCGACGCCAGTGAATCTCGAATCATTTTGACGTGCCTTGCGCGGGCGGAAGCTCGCTATCGCCAAACATAGATAGTTCGAGAGGACATCATTACCGACGGGTATCAATTGCATGCCCCTTCGTTGCTTCCGCACATAGGCGCCCACGTCTAATCTGATTTGTGCGTAGTTGATGAGACCGCCTGCGCACGAATGCCGCCACTACAGCATTCGGTGACATAACAGATGGTCAGAGGAGAGAGATCATGAGACGCACAGTATTAGCACTATCCGCCGTCCTCGGTGCTAGCGCTATAGCAACCGCTGTGTTCGCACAGCAACCGCAGCTTCCACCACCCGACGATTGGCACGCAACCGGCCGCTATCTTCCTGAATACACGAAAGATGGCGAGCTCATTCTGCCAAAGAACTTTCACGAATGGGTTTATGTCGGCTCGCCACTGACGCCAAATTTCTTAAACCCCCCTCAAGCAAACTTCCCTGAATTTCACAACGTGTATATCGAGCCTGGTTCTTACGATATCTACAAGAAAACGGGTGTCTTCCCCGAAGGAACAATCTTCGTGAAAGAACTGCAGCTCATGCAGCCCGCCACTCATCCGGACGGTTCGAGAACTGAGCCATCGGGGAAAGGATTCTTCCCGGGCGCCTTCAACGGCGCGGATGTGACGGTCAAGGACACCGAGAGATATAAGGCAACCGACGGCTGGGGCTACTACAACTTCAACCACCATGAACCTAAGGCAGCCACCGCGAAAGTCCGGCCGATCGAGGAATGCGCCTATTGCCACATTGCGAGTGCGAAACGCGATGACGTATGGACGCAGTTCTACGTGTTGCTCGACCAGGTGCCGGTGCCGCCTGGCCAGAATTCTTCTAAAAAAATGCCGCCCAGCGAGAATCCTTCGATTACAAAGTAGGGAGAACTGTGATGAAATTTCTCAGAAGTGCGGCCGTGGCATCCGCGTCCTTCATCGTTGTTACCGTCGGGTGTCTTGTCTCGCAGCCCGTAGCCAGCCAGCCCGCCCCTGCGCAGGAACAACTCGTTGATGCGGCAGGCAACATGCATATCCCGAAGAACTACCGAACGACCTACGAATTCCTTGGGAGCTGGTCTGTCGCAGGTGACAAAGGTGCTAAGCAAATTCACGTTGTCTACGCTTCGCCCGGAACTGCGGCAAGCTATCGCGCAACGGGCGAATTTCCCCAAGGTTCGATCCTGGTGAAGGAGGTTTACGACGCGGCCACTTCGGAGATGACGACTGGAACGGTCAGCCATCAAGAACTTCTCAAAGGTTGGTTCATGATGGTGAAGGACAGTAAGAACAGCCACCCCGATAATAAGTTGTGGGGCAATGGTTGGGGTTGGTCTTGGTTCGACGCGGGTGACCCCGTGAAAACGACCTCAACGAACTTTCGCTCAGATTGCCTGGGCTGCCACATCCCAGCCAAGGCGACTGACTGGATCTATGTGCACGGCTATCCCGGACTAAAGAAGTGACGGATCGTTAGCCACGTCAGCTTGGATGTCGTGGGTAATACCAGATGCGTGGGTAATACCAGACTGGATGCAGAAAAAGGTAGGGTCATGAAGCACAGCAAAAAGTTCAGCAGATGCATTTGTGGATCGATGATGATCTTTCTTCTGTCGTTTTCGGCACCCCAAGGGAGTCTAGCAGCCGGTCCGGTTACCTACAAAAAAATCACGAAGCAATTTCTCACGTCGGGCAAAGTAGACCTTGAACGGGAGGTGGTGAGCCTGCCGCTTCATCGCGGCCGTCTTGCCTCGGGAGAAACTGTTTGGTTCGTGCTTACGGACGTAAGTGATTACGCTACTTCGAAAGACATGGGGCTCACATGGGCGCCGAGTCTCGCTAAGGCAAAAGACTTGACGAGCACACGGGTTGCGGAAATGGACGAGTCGGGTAACTTCACGTTCAAATCCGGCCGGGTTGATTTCTCACCGTCACAAATGTTGGTGGGCGGGGAGGCGCCCCATTTCTTTCCGCCTAGGATCGCCCGAGCCGGATCTGTCGGGGATGCGCACTACAGCCCATTGGTTCGGATAGCTAATCGCAAGGACATTGTCTTCAATGCTCCAGTCATCGCTTTTGATGTCGCGCCCGAGAAAATCGGATTCTGCAACGGCAGTCCTGATTACTCTGTCGTGACGGACTCCGTGGCGAGCATCTGTCCTGATAAGGGCACCGTTGACTTGAAACTCCGGATTGGCTTCGCAAACGGCAAACACCTGCGTTATCTTAGTTTTGACGCAAACTCCGAGGAGTCGGCGACCCTCGAGTCGTCCACCTTTGCGCCTGCGGAAAGCGACATCCTTCAGAGCGGCGCGATTGAGGTGATCTATACGATTGTAAACGGCAAGATGGGTGGGAAAGATCCGAACCGCCAGGGGCTCGACAGTGCCATTAACGGAGAGGGACCCTCGCTCGACATCCTCGCGCACTTCACGGAGATCAGCGCGGGATACTCTCCGATGTGGGACGTACGACTCGCCGAGTGGACGCAGGAGGCTATCTCGAAGGATCGACGGAAACTGATCACTGACGGCGACGATCTCGAAGCCAAAAGTGCGTTAGGTTTGCTTGTGAGTCCAGTGGGCGGGGCCCGTGAAGACGACGGGGAATCTGGTGAATTGCCCAGTCGTAGGCTTCACCGATGAATAATCTCCTGCCCACATACTGCGATTCCCTGCGGCAGCGGCGCGTCTCGGGTCGCCGCTCTGCTCTTGACTTTGCCCCCAAGTTTTACCCACTTTTCAGTTCACTCATCCCGGCGGATTTGCCCGGTTGGGCGGTGGGAGCGATGGGAGCTGGCGCGGAGCCTTCGGCATAGCGTAGCGCCATATCCCGGCGCGGGTGGCAGATCATGGAGAACTCGGACGGGTTGTCCATCCAAGCTGCGAGTGATCCAGCTTAAAGGTCGAGGCGTTCCTCTCTCTCGATGTCGGCCCACCCCATGGTGCGCCATGCGCTCCGAAACCGTTTCCTTGTTGCCGCTTCGCGCTTTTCTATGCCTCACGCGCGGCCACGGCCCGGCGACCTCGCGCAAGGGCGGTTCCGCAGAACCGTTTCCTTTTACTGGCCAACCGCGCCGACCGGGTCGGGTGAAAGCGAGAACGGGTTGGGCATCCACTCTCAGCCCTCGCCGAACATCTGCTGCATCCCAGCTTTCGGTGGGACGCGGCTTGGGCTCAAGTTGCCGTCCATCTCGAATGTTTGCGTTCTGGTTCGGCAGCCGCTTTGCAGAGCATCTGGCAAACGCATGAGCCTCCAAGTAGCTGACATGCACGACTGGCAGGTCGGGTCGACCAGCTGGGATTTCAGCGTCGTCGTCCCGTGCTGGCCGTTGCGGGTCTCCCACTCAACCAGCCCTTAGGCTGCTCATGTGGATCCGAGCTCGATCAGCTCAGCGACCTACCGGCCGGGGGCCAACCAACTTAGCGACTGCATGGTTCGACATGCGCGCGCTATGCCTAGACTCCGTCCAATGCCGGCGGCGTGATCATCCCGCGTCGAGGACGCTGCAGCCGCGCCTCAATGTCTCGTAGTAGGAATTGAATAGAAATGTGAACCGCTCATCGAATAGCCCGTAGCCCTTCACATGAGCGAGAACGATCGCCGCAAAAAGCAGGTCGCGTCTGTGAGGTGCCAGTTCGCAGGACTCGGATCGACCATCGACTGCACCCTTTGCGTCCGCGTCGGAAAGAGGTTCTCTGTCCTACTCGCTCGTGTGCCGGACTGTGGTTGAACGGCTAAAGGTTACCTAAGCGCGAGCGCCGACTGGAAAAGATGCGCAGGGGCCATTGCGAGTCCTCACGATGAATTCGAAATTGGCTGTCCCACGCGCATAGTATCGCGCGCCAAACGTCATCGAGTAACCCAAGGTCGGGAGTCTGAAGGCCTTGCCCGGCCGTCAAAACCTCAGCGCCTTGTCGCGTTGTGAGCGACTTCGCGGGAGCGGCGAGGGCACTTTGCAAACGCTTACGACACAGGCGCCGCGGGGCTGCGCGCCCCGCTGGCTACCGAGAACGCGTTCGCCGTTAGGCGGCGTTCCTCCGCGGCAACTTCCATTGGGGACGAACGCGGTGGCATGTGTAGCCGTTCGGATAGCGTTCCAGGTAATCCTGGTGCTCTGGCTCGGCCTCCCAGAAATCGCCAGCGGGCGAAAGCTCGGTCACCACCTTGCCCGGCCACAGCCCTGAAGCCTCGACGTCGGCGATCGTGTCCTGTGCGACGCGGCGCTGCTCCTCGCTTAAAATCGCCGACCTGTAGCTTGCGCCGTGGTCGTTTCCCTGCCGGTTGAGAGTCGTCGGGTCGTGGATCTGGAAGAAGAATTCAAGCAGGTCGCGGAAGCTCGTCTGACTCGAGTCGAACCGGATCTCGATCGCTTCCGCGTGTGCGGTGGTGGCGGTACGTGGCGTTCTCGACGTCGCCGCCCGAGTAGCCGACCCGCGTTGAGACTATACCGGGCAGGCGCCGCACCAGCTGCTGCATTCCCCAGAAGCACCCCCTGCCAGGATTGCGCGTTCTATAGTCACTGCCATCGTCGGGCCTCCTGCTTTGCAAAGAACTTCACTTAGTCGCCGTATCGCTCACTCCCCGATGAGTCGCGGTGGATTACGCGAGGGGAGACCGAGTTCACGCAGTATCTCAGGCAGCTCTTGTGGCCAGGCCCCATCGGGTAAGACTACGCCGCGTGGCTGTCTCCCTGCTTGGAGCGGACCTCGGTCGTGTATGCCATGCGAGCTGTCCACGTTTTCGAACACGTTTGCGGCCTCGCGATGCCGCATTTTCTTTTCGACCGGGGCGTAATCATAAACAGCGCTGGTCATGTCAGCGCTCCCGGCATGAAGCAACGAATGTGCGGTTGGTCGGTCATCTGAAAACCGAAGCCATACCATACCCAAACCAGCGTGCTACGGTCCAAGTTCGGATCGGTAACGAGAGCTTCGTCGGGAACATCAACCCACTCGGTATCGCCTTTCTTCATGTCCTGACCGTTGGAGGCGGATCTGTAGAGGTCGGCGGTCTTGGGCACCATAACCCTGTAATGGCTTCCCTTCTTGTTTTGAGTGGTCCATTCGACATCCCGCAGATGTAGTGCGTCGGAGCCATCACAGCAGGGACCAGACTTACTACGGAGCTTGGCAAACCACGGGTTCAGACGAGCGCGCTGCGCACTTCGGCTTCAGAAGGTCGATGAGCCCCGGCGGTTGCGCCCCTGACGCCAGGGCAAACGATAGCGAACGCGGTCGCCCACCGCCATGCATAGTGGACCTTCATCATCGCCCAGAGCGCGATCCTGTTCGTATGGGTAACTGTCAACCTGGTGGGCGCGATCAGGGACTGGGACCCTTACTCGTTCATTCTTCTGAATCTCGCGCTCCAGGCGGCCTACGCCGCGCCAGTCATCCTGATGGGCCAGAACCGGCAGCAGGACATCGATCGCGAGGCCGCGGATAACGACTACCGGATCAACGTGAAGGCGGAGCTCGAGGCAGTCAGGATGATGACCGAGCTGCTGGAAGAGTGGGCGTCGGGTGCACGCGATTCGGATGCGCAAGGCGGTGGGCCGTCATAACCAGCGACTATCGACTTCATGGCGTGATGTCATTTTCAATTCGCTGCGCGGAATTGCATCTTTAATGGTAATTGCTCATCCGGCGCACATCCGCTTAGCGGGTTGTATGGGACAACCTCCTTTCGCCCGCCGACGGAGAAAATCTGCAATGGCCACTCCCCGTCCCATAGGCCGCCATCCGGATCAGAACTATCGGACCGGATTTCCCCGGGACAGCACCTCGTCGATATTTTCGAGTGACCTCGTGGTCGAAACTCAATACCGCTTGAGGAGGGCGCGAGCGTCGATGACATCATCGCCGACGCTGGGCTTAACGCGCCCACTCGGTTTGCGTTCGCACATTCCTCCGACGAATACTCCACCAACGTGCCACTCGCGGCACCTCACATGCAAGGCGATAGTCGCGCTCAAGTACGGCGGCCAGCCTTGGCCGCCTCAGCAGGGGAGGTGCGCTGGTCGTGCCGCATCTCTACTTCTGGAAATCGACAAAGTGGGTGAACGGTCTTCAGTTCACGGAGCGTGATGAGTTCGGCTTCTGCGAGTTGCAAGGGTACCACATGTACGAGAATCCATGGCATGAGCAGCAATACACAATTCGCTAAAGCGGTTCTCGAAGGTCGATGGGCAGAGCGGCGCGATGGTCGAGATCGCCACGAGGACGCCTGCTATGAATAGCTTCTTTGTCACCGTATCCGAAACGTTCGACTACACGGCAGGACAGCATGTTTCCGTGCGGATGATGGGGCCCAACGGCTACGCTGCCGTGCTTAGCTCCTGGGTCGACCGGGTAGTTCGACATCGAGAATCGACATCGTCGCAGCACTCTAGGAGCGGGATCCAAGTATGTTTTCAGTAAGTTTTGAGATCCTCCCCAAGAAAGAGAGCTGGGATGATTATTTCGACAACGCCAAGAGGCTGCGCCCCGAGCTGGAGCAGGTCGAGGGCTTCGTCGACAACATCCGATACAAGAGCCTGACTCGCGAGGGCTGGATCCTTTCGCTTTCGAACTGGCGGGACGAGAAGTCGCTTGTACGCTGGCGCTCCCGCAGGCGTCATCATGAGGTTCAGCAGAAGGGCCGCGAGGAAATCCTCGCGGACTATCACCTGCGCGTCGGCCAGATCACTGCCGACAATCAGGTGCCGACTGGGTACGCGCTCACTGAGCAGAGACTGGATGAGACCGAAGTCGGGGAGGGAACGACGGTCACGCTCATCAACGCGACTCGCCCCGGGGAGTGGAAGCAAACTGACAACCCGTACGATTGCGCCGAGTGGCTGGGCCTGAACCCGTGGGCCCCCGACACCATGTCCTGGGACATCTTCGAGGCCGTACTTACCCCCGGCGACCTGATTCTTCTCATATCTTGGAAGGACGCCGCTGCGGCGCGGGCCTACGAGGACGCTTCCGCGCCGAATGAGAAGGCAAGGCTCCGGAGAGTACGGATCGTACGCGATTATGGGAAATACGACCGTCGCGAGGCACCTCAGTACTATGCAGAGGCCCAGGGCAGTGAGACCCTCTACGCCTGAAACCGCTCCGTCGTGAAGACCGACCTGCTGCGAAGTAGACCGTGCGTAGGCGCAGTCGCGAGCCGTGGAAGAGCGAGGGTCGCTCCGCGAGGAGACAGGGTCGAACACGACCAAGCAGACCCGCCGAAATGAGCGCTGTGGCCGAGGCACCGCGGAAATCCGGGTTCCGGGAACGGCGTCGCTCGTCTGGCTCGTCGTCGCGTTCGGCTCAAAAATCATGGCGGCATTGTTGCGCTGGATTGGGCGATCCCTCGAAGCGTCCTTCTGTCGTCCAGTGGGTGATAAGCGCTTACGTGCTCATCCTCATCGGCGAGCGTGAGGCGGATGCGCGCGGGGGCGCCCGCGAAGGTCGTGTAAGCCGATCGACTGCACTGACCCGCTCTGAGTTGCCAGCAAACCCAGCCAAAATCTGGAGGAAAGTACGATGACGAATTCGAACGACGATTGAGCTCTCCGCCCAAAGCCTGAGGTGGCCGGAGACCTTGACGGCGCTGGCACGCTTAACGGCCGCGCCGGCGCATCGGTGTTCTCGATCGGCGGTCAGGACAGCAGGGGCGGCACCGCTGCGGCGAACCCGTAGGAGCTGGTAAGCGCTTCGCTCGCCGCGTGCACGGCGATGACGATACGGCTGCAGGCGTGAAGGCGGAAAATCCGGCTATCCCCTATCGAGGTAGCCGGGCCGAACCACCATGGCGGGGATGGCGGCCGCGACTCCTTCCAGTGCTCCAAGGTCGAAGGAACGCTTGGCGACCAGGCGCGCGCCGCAGTGGATGCTGCGATTATGTGTCCCGTCGGGCGGACGCTCGGCCTTAGCGCCTACATCCGCACGAACGATAACGTCGGCATCGGGCCTGCGGCAGCTATGGCGACGACTTGAGGGAGCGTCCGATTCCGTACACCGACCCCGCTTAGCGGGCGCCGAGATAGTCCGCGAGCGCGATGGCGTTGTTGCGCTTGGTATCGTGCGCGCCGAAGAGCAGAGTGACTTTGCCCGCCGATACAAGATCTGTCAGGCGCTCGACTGCGGCTTGATTGGCGCGGAGCTCCTCGAAGTATCGCTTGTGAAACTCGCGCCACCGGTTCGGGTCATGTCCAAACCAAGTCCTGAGGCCACCGCTCGGAGCGATGTCCTTCAGCCACACGTCCACGCTGGCGTGCTCCTTCGTGAGCCCGCGCGGCCAGATGCGGTCGACGAGCACCCTCGTGCCGTCGGAGCCCTCGGGCAGCTCGTACACGCGTTTGACACCAAGCCCCGAGGAGCGTCGAGACATTCGAGTCTCCAGTCCTCTTCTCCTCCTTAAAGGAGGGCACCGCTTAAACGAGGGCACCTCGCGTTACGTGGTCTTCGCTGGACTGACCTCGGGAAAATCGATCGGAGTTTGGACCGCATTGTTCATGAAGTTGGTCAACAGGAACTGGGCGGTCAGCGCGATCATCTCGACGATGTTGGCGTCTGTCCACCCTGCACCCCTGACCGCCGCAAACTGGCCGTCGGAAACTTTGCCGCGCGTCTCGATGAGCGCTTTCGCGAAGGCGACCGCAGCCTGGCGCTTGGGATCGGTTGAGCGGCCCTCCCTGTTCAGCTCGATTTCGTCCGCTGGGATTTTGGCTAGGTTGCCCGCCATGAAGCTGTGCGCGGCCAGGCAGTAGTCGCACCCGTCCGCCTCAGACACCGCCAGCGCGATCCCGTCTCTCGTCTTGACGTCCAGCGTCTTCGCAAGCGATGCCATCAGGGTAGCCCAGCCGGAGAGCGCGTTCGGGCTGATCGACATGAGGCGGTGCAGGTTGGGCACGAAGCCCAGCATCTTGTCGACGTTGTCGAGGATCGGCTTGGACCCCGCGGGAGCGTCCTCGCGTTTCGGAATGGAAATACGTGGCATTTGATCCTCCATTAGACCCCCAACGATTATTCGGTTGGTGACGAAGCAACTGACGCCGACTGTTTCTGCTAGCAGTACCGACTGGACTGCCTCGAAGACTAGGACGCGTCGCACCGCGGCGCTCATGTTTGTTGATCATGCAATCCATAACGGCAGGTCATCGGCTGAGCACCGATCGGCCACGATGTCGCAGTCCCAGAGCTCGTGCTCCGCTGCTCGCCGCGCTGATCGGGATGGAACTAGCGGCTTTGAACGCCCCCTTCCAGGTCTAAGATGCGGTACCTGACCCGATCGAGCGCTTGCGCAACTCGGACTCGCGGAAGCGCGGCGTGATATGCTGCGGGCAATTTAAGCCGCAGCAAGACCGCGTGCTCGACCTTCGCTTTGTTGCCAGGCTACGCGACGCGCCGCGCCAGATCGGCCTCGTCCTGTCATTCGGCTTGCAATATTGACCCCTAAGCCGGGGGATCGGCGTCCAAAATTGGCGCTGACGCAATTTTGGTGCAACACGGGTCATGTGGCACCGATTAGCCGAGCCTGCAGCAAGTCGAGCTTGGCGCGTCCGTACATTTGGCGCTTGACCAGTTTGAGCTTGGTGATCTGGCCTTCGGTCTGTCCGTTGGACCAGGAGGTCGTGATCGCTGCGCTGACGGCGGCCTTGTCCTTGATGACGCCGTTGGCGAAAGACATGACGAGGCTTGCGCATGCTCGTTCCAACCATGGTTCAAGCTCTCCGTGAGCCTTCTTGCGGATCATCGCATGGAAAGCGGCTATGATCTCTCGAGCTTCCACCAGGAGAGGAACGCCCTGCTCAATCGCCGCAATGGTGACGGTCTCTGACTTTGATAGCGTATCGCGGCCATTGGTCATCAGGCGGGCGATCGTTCTCGCGGATGGTACGCGCTGCAGGTTCTGAGCATCGGGCGTTTCGGCACGCCGACGGCGTGTCGCCCATTCGGCAACGACTCGCACCGAGCCTCTAAATCCCTGCGCCTTGAGGCGACGCCAAAGGTCGGCGCCATTACAATGGCCAGCGGCCCACTGAACATCCAGCCATGGCAGGTAGTGCTCGAGCGAGCTCTCGCGCACCCTGAACACATCGGATCGCTGACCTCGCAATACCCTGCGGACGAGACCCCGACTATGTCCAGTGAGCCGTACGATCTCCTTTATGGAGACGCCCGTCTCAGCCTGTTTGAGGATTGCCGCGTTGGTGTCCTCACGCCGAAGATAGCCCTCATACTGGATGCGCTCGGCGGCGGTCAGCAAGTCGGGATTTATGGTGGCGGAGCCGACCGCGACGCGGACCTGGCGCATAGATTTGCGAACCGCATCGAGGAAGGCGTGGCTGGCGTTCTCCATGAGGTGCCAACGGTCGGCGACCTGGGTAGCGTGCGGGAGTGCCTTGGCCACAGCAAGGGCATATCCACCGCCGCGGTCGCGCGCGACCACAGCGATTTGTGGCTGCCCCGCGAGCCAGGCTTGCGCAGTGGCTGGCTCTCTGTCGGGTAAGAGAGTGATTGGTCGTCGCCGCTCGAGGTCGCAGATGATTGTTCCGTACCGCTGATTGCGCCGCCAGGCCCAGTCGTCGATACCGATCACGCTCGGCGCAGCAATAGGCGGACAGCCCCGCCTTCGAACCACCCGAAGTAACGTATCGTTGCTCACGGGCAGCATAAGTCTACGGGCAAAACTCGCGGCCGGGCGGCCACCCAAGGCAAGCCCAAGGTGATGGACGACCAGATCGAGCCGGGCCGTTCGCCGCGCCCACGGCGCCAGAGCGCCGTCATCGAAACGCTCGGTGAAAATACGTCGACCGCACATAACAGTAACGCAGCGGAAGCGGCGCGCCACGATCACCAGGCGAACCGGCCGCCCCGCCAGCGGCAGATCGGTGAGGCGTCGCTGATATCGGCTATGGATCCGCCCAGAACTGGCTCCGCATCCAGGACAGAGGCTCGTCCCGCTCGTGGGACGGATGGTGATCACGGTCGCGGCGCCGTCACAGACGGCGCTCTCCACGTTAAACCCGCGAGGGACCAAGGCCGACGGACGTAGGGCTCGCTGCATGGTATTGATTCCTTTGTGAAACCAACGCGAGCCGACGCTTGAACTTCATCAAAAGTGAGTCAGAGCCAAAATTGGACGCCGATGAGGGGTCAAAGTTGCAAGCCGATTGACAAACAGACGCGACTACTTTCTCGGCGGGTATTTCGCAGGACGCAAAGAGCCTCACCCGACCTTAGCGGGGATTGAAGCGGATGCCGCCGCCGCCGGCGACCGCTTGCGCGAACAGGCTGGCTGGGGCAACTGAATCGACCCTGGCAGATTAAAACACCTCCAGTGTCGATCCTCATGGCATCGTTTCGATAGCTGGAGGTGATTGGACGGTCGACGACCCAGTACATATGTTCAATGTAGCACACCAGGAGTACGGCGGATGCCGACCTACAGGAACACTCCCGAAGCGGTCTCGAAGTTCACTCCCGAGCAGTATCGCGAGACGCAGACTGATCGGATCGAGCGGTCCCTTTTCCAACGAATACTCGGACAACACAGAGTCTGGTCTCTGCGTCCTTCCAGTGAGCCGCTCTTCGCATGCTTCGAGAAGCTCGACAGTGAAACGGATGGCCGAGTTTCACGGAAACCGCGTGCGCCCGCCAAAGCCAGAAGTGAACTTCACGCCTTCGACCTTCGTCTTCTCAATATACCCAAAGCTGGAAGGACTACCGCGTGCGTACGAAACAGCAACGGCCCGTTCGAAAGCCGCAACGGCTGACACGGCGCGGTCAGTCTAACGGAGGTCGGCGTGACGTGTTTCTATAAAGCTGTTGAGACACCGGGGAAGCCTTCAAACTCGTGAGCCACAAAAGCTTAGCGGTGATGTTGTGGGAAAACGTGGATCAAAAGCGCGTGCGCCTTCGCGACCTCTTGGAAGCTGTTGACCACCCGATCCTTGAGCGCGCGGAGGACCAGCTCAGCCATTTCTTGGCGGGCACACGGAGGTCCTGCCACATCGAGCCTCGACCTCGTCGGCTCCGCATTCCAGAAGAGCGTCTGGGAAGCACCGCTAACGCTTCACTTCGCCCCGACACGCTGATACGCGAAGATCGCAAGAGCCGTTGGCGATCCAAAGGTAATCCGCGCCGTAGGTGCTGCAAACGGCAAGAACAGCATACTCGCGGTTCAGTCCCACATGGGCTTCGCCGATGCCTGGTGGGTATGTGCAGCAAGTTTCTCGAGACCGCCTGTGACCCCCTTTCGGCCCGAACGTCGGTATATGCGTGAGCCTGGCCCCAGATGGGTGGGTACGCATGGCGTGGTAGCTGACAAGCGCACTCCACGCCAACGTCCCATGGCTTTGATCGGCGACCGTACCGGTTCTGGGCGAATGCCGGCCGCTACCGGACCGCTCGAGACAAGGTCTTGCTAACTAGATAGGAGAACTATCATGACAAAGCGTTCGCTTATGATCGCGGCAACAAGCTGCTTCATTGCATTTGCGCCGGCAGCATATGGGCGCTCGGCCTACGACGGCTCTTGGGACCTCGTCTTCGTGACGCAAAGGGGGACCTGCGATTCCAGTTACAGCTTTACTGTCGATGTGACCAACGGAGTTGTCACACATCCCAATCTCGTAAAATTTCGAGGTTACGTCGCAAGGTCCGGCGCGGTTCGCGCTTCGGTAACGGTCCAAGACAAAGATGCCACGGGTGCGGGCAAATTGTTCGCAACGTCCGGTCGTGGGACCTGGAGCGGCCACTCAGGAATGGCGCGATGCTCAGGCTACTGGACGGCGCGCCGCAATTGAAGGACGCGACGGCGGCCAGGAGCGGGGTGCGAGTGCGCGAATGCTGTGAAGACCAATTCTTACGTAAAGGAGCGTTTCCTCGGTGAACTGGAGACCATAATGAAATGACAGCTCGCAGAATACTAGTCGGCATTGCAGTCCTGCTCGGCTTGTTCTCAACCGGCCTCGACAGGACAATGCGGTTGGAGAAGCCGCGGCCCATGAGCGCGCCCATCTGGTCGGTAGAATCCGCCGTCGGTACCGATCGGCTGGCTCTGGTGATTGGCAATTCCACCTATCCCGATGCCGACTCTCCTCTTCCTCAAATGACACGCGATGCGGAAGGGTTGGCAAATGCTCTTCGCAATGACGGTTTTCTGGTCGACGCCGTAGATAATGCGGCGCGCCCCGACATTACCGGCGCAATTGATCGGCTAGTGGCGAGAGTACATTTGAACTCAATTGTGTTAGTGTATTTCGGAGGTTACGGTGTCCAATCTGACGGATTGAATTATTTGATTCCGGTCGATGCGAAGATCTGGACTGAAGAAGATGTCCGCCGACAAGGCGTAAGCATTGACCGCCTCCTTTCGCAACTCAAGGCTTCCGGAGCACGCGTACGGCTCGTAGTCATTGAGGCCTCACGCCGCAACCCTTACGAGCGACGCTTCAGGACTTACTCACACGGACTTGCTCCTATTCAAACGAGTGAGAACGCGCTCATCTTGAGCTCAGCGGCGCCTGGCCAAGTCGTCGAAGACCCGGACGAACTACACAGTCAGCTGATGACCGCTCTTCTTAAGCGCATCGAGTCTTCGAAAGGGGTCGAGGAGGTCTTCAACAACACCCGAAACGCAGTCGTGGCTGCTACCCAGGGCCAACAGATTCCAGCTGTGTCATCTACGCTAACCGAGAGCGTTAAGCTTTGGCCGATACGGAGCGGCGTGCTCCCGTGCGCTCTGTCGGCTCTGCAGCTCGCCGCCGCCGCGACTCATCAAGCGGAGTTCTGCTGAGCTCTAAAGATCAAGGGCTGGTTTCCGACGGAGTGCGCCACTCAATCATCTCCGCATTGTTTGGGACCCCCAACGCGCTCTGGCGCCGTCCCATATCGACGACGCCGCATCACCGGAGGTCTCTTGCGTTTCATGATTGTCTGTTCCTGCAATGTCCTCACCGACCACGATGTTCGCCACGCCGTCAACACGGCCGATGACGCACTGCGCAATGCCAAGCAGATCTATGACTGCCTTGGCTGCAGCGCTGAATGCGGCCGCTGCGCCCGCAGCATCAAGACGATCATCGACGAGGCATACAGTGAATGTGCACTAGCCTGTCAGGCCGGCTGCCCGCATAGCCGGATCATGGATAACGCGGGGGATGAGCCAAAAGTCGCGCCCGCAGCGCCCTAACTTGCCTGGATTTGCTGGACAGGTGCCGCTCGGTTTCGTGCCGGGGACGCCTGCTTGCTTGTTTTTCGCCAGAAGCATTCTAAACTCCCAAAGACCAAGACCCGGCCTCAACTTTTGGAGTTCAACATGCAGGGCGAGCCCAAAGTCATCGAGTATCTGAACAAGGGATTGCGTCACGAGCTCACTGCCATCAACCAGTACTGGCTGCATTACCGGCTGCTGGCCAATTGGGGCATCTCGGAGATGGCCAAGGTCTGGCGCAAGGAGTCAATCGAGGAGATGCAGCACGCCGACCGCATCACCGACCGGATAATATTCCTCGACGGCTTTCCCAACATGCAGATACTCGATCCGTTGCGGATCGGCCAGAACGTCAAGGAAATCATCGAGTGCGATCTGGCCGCCGAGATGAGCGCGCGTGCGCTGTACCAAGAGGCGGCGACGCATTGTCATTCCGTGAAGGATTATGTCACCCGCGATTTGTTCGAGAACCTGATGACGGACGAGGAACACCACGTCGATTTCCTCGAGACGCAGCTTGATTTGATCAATCGGATCGGGATCGAGCTCTACACACAGAATCATGTCGGTGAGCTCAAGACCGAAGAGCACTGAAATTCGCGTCGATGGTCCCTTCTGCCAGCCCTAAGTTCGACTTCTGCGCCTGCTTTGCCTCCGTTAGGGTGCGAGCAGTTGCTTCAGCTCACTGGTCCTACTGGCGCAGCAAGGAAGAACCCGTCCCGGACCTGCTCGGTTCACGGAACGTGAGTACATGGCGAGACAGTCGCTCGCTCGAACTATATCCGCTCGGCACATTCTCGCGAAAGACAGCCGTGGAAGGTTCCCGCGAGCGCTTCGCTCAAGAGCGAGGGATTCTTTCCCGAGCTCACCGACAAGACGCGGGACTTGGTCCGCCATCTCTGCCGCCGCTTGTTGCGAGAAGGTCATTGGGAGTCTTCGGCCCGGATCCGCGCCGTTGGCAATAAGGTACGCGACACGATGAGCTAGGGTATCGGTTTTACCACGGCGCTGCCCGGGATTGAGTTCACCAAGATTTGTTGCGGTCGTCGGCACGCTCGGCTCCGGCAGAGAGTTCGGCAATTCTACGCTGGAGGACAACGCTCCGCCGGCCTTGAAGCTCTGCGAAGGGAGTGATCTGCATTCGATGGCAACGAAGCGCCGGGTGCCACCGGTGCAGTAGTGTGTCACGCTTGTGGTAAGGACTCCGCGTGACGAATGGCCTCGTGGGCGTGAAACAGCTTTTCGCGGCGGCCGAGAGTTCTGGTCCGGCGAGGCGGTGCAGAGGGAGCCGCTGCGCTCCCGCGGGGGCGCCAAGCGTCTCTCATCCATTCCGATAACGGTCGGCTATCAACTCCATGGCAAGAGGTGATTTTCCTTTTGACCGGCATGGACTCAATCTTCGAGCCATGGTCGCCGCCCCTCGGATAAGGGCAGACTCGGCGTTCCGTTGAACAGTCGCAAGCCAAGAGGTCCGACATGCAGATCAAAGAGACAATTGGCGTTTCATTCCCCGGCACTGTCGAAAGCCCGCCGCTGGAGGATGTCGTCGTGCTCGGGGACCGCGCCGGCGTTGCGCTTGGAGCGCAGCGCGCGAGCAACGCAAGCGTGCGTGGCGTACGCGATGACGGTAGCGGCCTCATCGCGTCCAGATACGTTGAGATCCCGCTCGTCGGCTCCGACGGCAAGGTCTCGGGGATTTTGTGCCGCACCAGTCCGCGGTCCGACACCGGAGGGGCGGTCGCGGCGGGCGGGCGGGCGGGGGTGAGGGCGATAGCGGACCTGGAGCGGTTCGCCCACGACATCAATAACCTTCTCGCTGTTATCAGGAGCGGACTGCAGCTGCTCGAGTGCCAGAGCGAAGCTGCCCAGCGAAAGGCCATCCTGGACAAAATGCAGGAGGCGATCACGCGAGGCGCGTTGCTTTCCCGGCAGCTCCTCGACGCTGCGCGACCGCGCCCCAAGTCGATCGACCGGTTTGTCTCAGGCAGTCGCCTCGCAGCGATAGCGGGCACCCTTGACCGGGCGTTGCGTCCGGACATCACGGTGCGCACCGAGATCGCCCCTGATTTGTGGGACTTCAACGCTGATCCGGAAGAGCTGTACTTTGCGCTGCTGAATCTCTGTCGAAACTCGGCCGATGCTATGTCGGACCTTGGCGTGATCACCGTTGCGGCGCGGAACGTCGAACCGTCTTCTGGCGCGGCCCGGGCATTCGTCGAGATCATCGTCGCCGACGATGGGGAGGGCATGCCCGAGGAAGTCCTTTCACAAGCCTTCATCCCGTACTTCTCGACAAAGCCCGCGGACAGCGGCACCGGTCTCGGGCTCCCCCAGGTCCAGCGCTTCGCGGAAGGCCGCGGCGGCGCGATCAGTATGGAGAGCAAACAGGGTTCGGGCACGTTGGTGCGCCTGTTCCTGCCGCGCGTGCACGCAGCTGGGCTCCGAACAGTATCGTCGGGGCGAAAATAGCCGACGCGCCGTCACCCGACGGTGGTGTATTCCACGTCATCAAACCGGCCACGGCTGCTCCGACGTCGTAGCCGGCGCGAGCACCGGATTTCTTCAGCGATGCAGCTCATGATCCCGCCGGGCCGTCTCGACCGTCCAGTCGACCAAGACACGGACCACGTGCTCGGCGCCGCCGATGCCCAGATTTCGCTCGTCGAGTACGGCAGCTACGCCTGCCCGCACTGCAGGGCTGCCAACGAGCGCATCGCGCAAGCACGCGACCAACTTGGCAACCGCATCTGCTATGCCTTCCGCCACAAGCCGCTCGCAGGCAACAGCATTTCCTTTCGGGCCGCTGAGCTCGTCGAGCATGCTCAGACGCCCGAGGCGTTCTGGTCCGCGCACATCAAGCTGATGACGAGATCGATGCAGCTCACAGAGGATGACCTCGTCGCGGTGGCCGCCGACCTCGGTGTGAACGCCAACTTCGCGCTTGGCAACAGCGACGCCGTACGGCGCGCGAGGGCGAGGGTGGAGGCGGACGTCGCAAGCGCACGCGCAAGCGGCGTGAGATTCACGCCGAGCTTCTACATCAACCGTCGGCGCTATGACGGCCCCTGGGACGAGAGCTCTCTCGTCGACGCAATGCTTGGCACGCTCGGCCACCGTGTCCGTACGGCAGCCTTGGACTTCGCGAGCTGGGGCCCGTCCGCCGGCATTTTGCTAGTCCTCGCGAGCTTGACAGCCATCGTCTTGACGAACTCGCCGATCCGGCCGGCATTCGAGGCCCTCTGGCGCCAGGAGTTGGGCGTGAGCTTGGGTGACGCGGCCTTTCAGATGCCCATTCTCCGTTGGGTCAACGACGGCCTGCTAACGGTGTTCTTCCTCGTCGTGGGATTGGAAGTGAAGCGTGAGATGACAGTTGGCCACCTCGCAAGCCGCCGCTCCGCGGCGCTTCCGATCGCCGCCGCGGTCGGCGGGATGGTCGTGCCGGCGCTTCTGTATGCGCTGCTCATCCCTGCGGGGCCGTGGTCGCACGGGTGGGGCATTCCGATGCCGACCGACACTGCGTTCGCGATTGCCTTGATCGCCGTGATGGGCGCCCGCGTTCCGGTTGGGCTGCGCATCTTCCTTACCGCGGCGGCCATCGTCGACGACATCGGTGCGATCGCGGTCGTTGCCGTGTTCTACTCCGGCGATATCCAGCCGGGCTACTTGGCCGCGGCCGCGGCCGTGGTCGTCGCGCTGGCGCTGCTGAGCCGGTCGAAAGTCTACCTTCTCTCACCTTATGTTCTCTTAGGCGTCGCTTTGTGGGCGTTCGTCTACGCGGGCGGCCTCCACGCGACGTTGGCTGGCGTGGTGCTGGCGCTGTTCGTTCCGACGCGCCCGCCTGCCAACCTGCCTGCCTTGATGACGCAGGCCAGCACCATCATTGCCTCGGAGGCCCGGCACGAGGGCGAGGTTCTCAGGCACGGCCCCTCGACCCCGGCGCTGCACGCTCTCGAAGAAATCTACGACAGACTTGAATCGCCCGCCGACCGGCTGCTGCGACACGCTGGCTCGCGGTCGAGCTACGCAGTGCTCCCGATGTTCGCACTGGCGAACGCGGGTGTGGCAATCAATCCCGGCGTCTTGGTCGGGCATGACTGGCTCATGGCCGCGATCATTGCGGGCCTCACCATAGGAAAGCCGGCCGGCATCTTTCTCGGGGCCGCTGCGGCCGTGCGCGCTGACATAGCCGTCAAACCGGCGGAGTACACGTGGCGGCAGTTGGCCGGGGCGGGATCCCTCGCTGGGATCGGCTTCACGATGTCGCTGTTCATCGCCGGGCAGGCGTTTCCAAGTGCCACTGACTTCTCGGCCGCCAAGATTGCCGTGTTCGCCGCGTCAATTCTTTCGGCCGTCGTTGGGACTGCCCTGCTCTGGGGAGCTCCGCGCCAAGAGCTTATCGGAGAGGCGCCGCAGAGCACTGGCATGCAGGTGTCAGAATCGGCGGGGGCTTAGGCGGGATCGCGGAGAGTTTTGGATGCTTCTACCTATTGGTACGAGAGTAACAGTCGGTGGTGGCCAAATCCTCGAGAGACGATCGATTCCGTCGGTCGTATCCCGACACTGACACGCTGAGGTATCGTGGCGAACCGTCGCATTTGAAGGAGGTTGAACGTGACCCAGGTATATTTTCACTGCTCGAACACGAAGAAGGTGTTCGTCGATCGCCGCGGCGCTGTGGTGGACGATCTTGCTGAGGCGCGCGATCACGCGACCCGTGTCGTGCAATCCTTAACCAGCGAGCGCAGTCTCGAGGATTGGCGTGACTGGGTCCTGCATGTCAGCGACGACAGCGGCGATGAGCTCTTCGTTGTGCCCTTCACCTCCGTGCTCGGCAAGCCGAACTGAGGGCGCACATATCAGGGGGCTGGAGACCCGCGACTCGCCAGCCTGGTCGACGCAAGGTCAACAGGCTGGAGAGGCCGCGCGCGTGGCGCATGAAGGGCTTAATCAGCCGACTTCAAGCCGAAGCCTCCACGGCGGAGTTTGACGGATGGTGCAGCAGTCGCTGAACGTCACGTACTCGGACGGCGGCTCTCAGGTGTTGTGGGAGGACGGCGAGCGCGTGTTCAGTCGCGGCTGGCGACTGGACGACAATGGCAACCGGCTCGCCGTGCTACTCGTTGCGCCTGCCGCCGACCACCCGGCCCGAGCGAGACTCGATCGCCTCACGCACGAATACGAGCTGAAAGATGAACTCGACGGGGCATGGGCGGCGCGGCCGCTCGCCCTCATGCGCGACGCCGGTCGGACCGTACTGGTGCTCGACGATGTCGGTGGCGGGCAGCCGCTCGATCGTTTGCTCGGTGGGCCCATGGAGGTCGGACGCTTCTTGCGCCTTGCTATCGCTGTTATCTCTGCTCTAGACAAGCTTCATCAGCGCGGGCTCATCCACAAAGACATCAAGCCAGCTAATGTTGTGGTGGACTGCGCGGACGAACACGTGCGGCTCACTGGGTTTGGCATCGCATCGCGCCTGTCCCGCGAGCGGCAGGCGCCCGAGCCGCCCGAGACCATCGCAGGTACGCTTGCCTACATGGCACCCGAACAAACCGGGCGGATGAACCGCTCGATCGACGCCCGCAGCGATCTCTACGCCCTCGGCGTCACGCTGTACCAGATGCTCACGGGCGTTCTGCCCTTCACGGCGGCTGATCCGATGGAATGGGTGCACTGCCATATTGCCAGAAAACCAGTGCCGCCAGGGGAACGGCTAGAGAGTGTCCCAGCGCCCGTCTCGGCGATCATTATGAAGCTGCTCGCCAAGACTCCCGAGGATCGTTACCAGACCGCCGGCGGTGTCGAGCGCGATCTGCGACGCTGCCTGGCGGAATGGGAAGCGCGCCGCCGCATCGATGACTTTCCGCTCGGCCTGCTGGACACGCCGAACCAGCTGCTGATCCCCGAAAAGATGTACGGACGAGATCGTGAGATCGCGACGTTGCTTTCCTGCTTCGATCGCATCATCAAGACTGGTGTGCCACAGTTGGTGCTGGTCTCAGGATGTTCGGGGATCGGCAAATCCTCGATTGTCAACGAGCTGCATAAGACTCTCGTCCCAGCACGTGGACTCTTCGTGTCCGGCAAGTTCGATCAGCACAAGCGCGACATTCCCTATTCGACACTCGCACAGGCCTTTCAGGGACTCGTGCGACATCTTCTCGGCAAGAGCGACGCAGAGCTTGGTCGTTGGCGCGTGGCCCTTCTCGAGGCTTTAGGTCCCGACGGGAGCCTCATGGTTCAGCTGGTCCCCGAGCTAAAGCACGTGGTCGGCGATCAAGAGCCCGTCGCTGATCTTCCAACGCAGGAATCGCAAAAGCGCTTCCAACTGTTGTTTCGACGATTTATTGGCATTTTTGCCCAGGCCGAGCATCCGCTCGTCCTGTTCCTGGACGACTTGCAGTGGCTTGACGCGGCGACCTTTGACCTAGTTGAGGATCTCCTGACGCGCTCGGACGTACACCACTTGATGCTGATCGGCGCTTACCGCGACGACGAGGTCGATGCAGCGCATCCGCTGAGGCACAAGCTCGATGCAATGAAGAATTCCGGCGGTAAGATAGCGGAAATCGATCTTGCACCACTCGCCGGCGAACACATCGGGCAACTGATTGCCGATGCTCTTCGCTGCGAGCCGGACCGCGCTTTGCCACTCGCGGAACTGGTGCTTAAGAAGACCGGCGGCAATCCGCTTTTTGCTATTCAGTTCATCTACACTCTGGCCGACCAAGGTCTGCTCACCTTCGACTATGCGGACATGCGATGGCGGTGGGACCTGACCCGCATCGAGGCTGAAGGGTGCACTGAAAACGTCGTGGATCTGATGGTCGAGAGAGTGAGGCGCTTACCAAGCGAGACACAGAAGGTACTGCAGCAGCTTGCATGCTTTGGCAACAGTGCCCAAACAGCGCTCCTTTCAATGGTTCACGAGAGCTCCGAGGAAAAGCTCCACGCGGATTTGTGGGAAGCACGGCGAGCCGAATTGCTTATACGTTCGAGTACCTTGTACAAGTTCACGCATGATCGCATTCGGGAAGCCGCTTATTCGTTGATTCCTGTGAAGGAGCGCGCCGCAACACACCTCAGAATAGGACGACTCCTTAAAGCGCACCTTCCAGCAGACAAACAGGAAAAGGCGATCTTTGAGATTGCGGCCCAATTTAACCGTGGCTCCGATCTGATTGCTTCTCGCGAAGAACGCGAGCAAATCGCTGAGCTCAATCTGGTCGCCGGCAAGCGCGCCAAGGCGTCCGCGGTGTATGCGTCGGCTCTGAGCTATCTAGTCGCCGCTGCCGCTCTTCTGTCGGAAGGTTCGTGGAAGCGGACGCACGCGTTAATCTTTGAGGTGGAGCTGCACCGAGCAGAATGCGAGTTCTTGATTGGAGATCTTAAGAATGCAGAGCAGCGACTCGCTGCGCTTCCAGATCGCGCTACCAACACGCTTGAGCGCGCTAAGGTCGCTTGTTTGCGTGCGGACCTTTACATCACACTCGGCCAGAACGAGCACGCCGTTGCGATCGGTTTGGATTACCTTCGGCACCTAGAGGTCAAGTGGTCTCTACACCCAACGGAAGACGACGCGCGAACTGAATATGAACGAATGTGCTCGCAGCTTGAGGGCCGCACGACCGAGGAGCTGACCGAGTTGCCTTTGATGGACGATCCGGTGTCTCTGGCAACTATCGACGTCTTGATGAAGATCGGAACACCTGCATTTTTCACGGACAAAAACCTCTGGTCCCTTATCATATGTCGCACCCTAGAGCTCAGCTTGGATCGAGGAAACACCGATGGTTCGTGCTTGGCCTACATTGGGTTAGGCTTGGTCGCAGGTTTCCGGTTTGGCAACCATAAGAGTGCATTTCGTTTTGCCGAGATCGGTTATCAACTGGTTGAACGACTTCAGCTGATGCGCTTTCAGCCCAGGATCTATTTGCATTTTGGCGCTAATTTTGTCCCCAGTATGAAACATGTTCGGGCGGGACGCGAACTATTGCGCAGTGCATTTGAGATCGCAAACAAGAATGGTGATCTCGTCTTTGCGGGGTACGCTTGCGTTGCGCTGATCGGGAATCTGCTTGCAGCAGGTGAACCGCTTGTTGAGGTACAACGCGAAGCCGAGCGTGGTCTCGAATTTGCGCAAAAAATGCGCTTTGATTCAGTAAATGACTGGATCAGCCCGCAGCTTGCTCTCATCAAGACGCTCCGTGGTTCAACGACGAAGTTCGGTTGCTTCGACGATGAGCAGTTTGAGGAGAACCGCACGGAACGTTACTTCTGTAGCAGCCCAGAGCTGGCGCACCCCGAAGGTCGGTACTGGATTCGCAAACTGCAGGCACGTTTCTTCGCAGCCGATTATACCAGCGCCCTCGAGGCCTCACGGAACGCGGAGCGCCTCCTGCAGATATTCCCGTCGCCGCTCGAGACTGCAGATTTTCACTTCTACAGCGCACTTTGCCAAGCAGCCTCATCCCACTTCGAAACGTCCGATAGGGACCATCGTCTGGAGGCTCTGAGCATCCATCACCAGCAGCTTCGGAGCTTCGCAACGAACTGCCCTGAAAACTGCGAGAACCGCGCTGCGTTGGTTGGTGCGGAGATTGCCCGGATTGATGGCCGCGCGTTCGATGCCATGAACCTTTACGAACAAGCCATCCTTTCGGCACAGGCAAACGGCTTTGTCCACAACGAGGCGCTCGCCAATGAGTTGGCGGCGCGCTTTTACACCGCCTGCGGCTTCGAGCAAATCGCGCACCTGTATCTGCGAAACGCCCGGGACTGCTACTTGCGCTGGGGAGCCGACGGAAAAGTTCGCCAACTCGAGGAGCTTTATCCGCACCTCAAAGTGGACAAGTCGATCCCGGATTCCACGGCGACGATAGTGACACCCATCGAGCAGCTTGATTTGGCTACCGTAATCAGAGTCTCGGAAGCACTATCAGGCGAGATCGTTTTCGAGAAGTTAATCAAAACGCTCATGAGTTCGGCAATCGAACACGCGGGCGCCAATCGAGGTCTCTTGATTCTTCCGCGAGGCGACGAATATCAAATTGAAGCAGAGGCCACAACCGGCAGTGACAACGTGAACGTGGTCCTGAAACAGGCACGCGTGACGGCCGCGGATCTACCGAGTTCTGTGTTTCACTACGTCCTTCGGACAAAGAAAGCGTTCTCCTGCACGATGCGTCCAGTGAGAACTCGTTTTCAGCGGATGGCTATATTCGCGACCACCGCTCACGGTCAATGCTCTGCCTGCCGATACTGAAGCAGACTAGGTTGATCGGGATGCTGTACTTGGAGAATAACCTTACGACTGCCGCGTTTACTCCTGCTCGAATGGTAGTCCTCACGCTGCTCGCTTGCCAGGCCGCTATCTCAATAGAGAACGCCAGCCTGTACCGCGACCTAGCTGAGCGGGAGGCCAGGATCCGACGGCTAGTGGATTCCAACATCATCGGCATCCTCTTCTGGGATGTTGACGGCCGGATCATCGATGCTAACGAAGCGTTTCTCCGCATCACCGGATATGCCCGCGACGATGTTGTCTCCGGTCGACTGCGCTGGCGGGATCTGACGCCCACCGAATGGCGCGATGCCGACGACCGACGAATGGCGGAGCTCGAGGCGACCGGAACGGCGCTACCCTACGAGAAGGAGTACTTCCGGAAAAGCGGCGGCCGCGTGCCGGTGCTGGTCGGGGCAGCGACGTTCGGCGGGCGGTCCGACCAGGGCGTGGCCTTCCTGGTGGACTTAACCGAGCGCAAGCGAGCGGAGGCGGAAATTCGCGAAAGCGAGCGGCGCTACAGCGAGGTGCAGATGGAGCTCGTGCACGCAGATCGAGTTGCGACACTGGGGCAGCTCTCGGCTTCGATTGCCCATGAAGTCAACCAGCCGATCGGGGCGACGCTCAACAATGCCTCTGCGGCGTTGCACTGGCTGAGCAAAGAACCAGCAGATCTGGAGAAAGCTCGGGAGGCTCTCAACCGGATCTTTGCAAACGGCAAACGCGTCAGCGAGGTTGTCGGCCGGATACGAGCGCTTTTCAAAAAAGCACCTCTACGAAAAGAAGACGTGGACATCAACGAAGCAATTCTCGAGGTCATCACCCTGACCCGTGGCGAGATCGTGAAGAACGGCATTTCGGTCAAGTCGCAGCTCGCGGACGACTTGCCGCTCATTCAAGGAGATCGGGTTCAGCTGCAGCAAGTGATCATGAACCTGATCATCAACGCCATCGAAGCGTTGAGCGCGGTCAGCGAGGGGGCGCGAGAATTGGTGATCACCACTCATACCGGGGAACCCTCCGGCGTGCTCGTCGTGGTGCGGGATTCGGGTCCAGGTCTCAGTTCAGAGGGTCTCGAGCGTATCTTTGACGCCTTCAACACCACAAAGCCCGGCGGCTTGGGAATGGGTTTGTCGATTTGCCGCACGATCATTGAAGCGCATGGGGGACGACTGTGGGCCACCGCCGCCCAACCTCACGGCGCGACTTTCGAATTCACGCTGCCCTCACTGTCAAATCAGGCAGCGTGAATTGAACATCCTGCAGCGGGCCAACAGCGGACACCCATGACGCTGCTGTCGCTGCCGACGTGGCTGAGCGCCTTAACGATGACGAAGCCCGACGCGAAGAGGACAAGTGGTCAGCCGTAACATCCATCGGTCGCCGTTTGCGCTTGTAGGAAAGCGCACGGACTCCTGTGGCCGAGCACGGCATCTAGGGTGGACGCGCATAGCATTTGATTGGAGAAACCTCCGATTTATCTGATACCCCATCAAACGGAAAGTCCTGAGGTTTTACTGCCGATACTGCTCATGGCGGGCTAGAAATAGACCAACGTATGATCAGACCATTCCGATTGTGGAATGCGATCCTCCCTCAGCACGATAACGCGATACAAGCGTGCCATGGCCTAAGTAATCGTTCTGAGATAGCAGTGAGTCCAGCGGCTCAGTGCCGCGAGACGCAGCGGAACCGGACCCGCGAGCCGGCAGTTGCAAGAAGAGGTCGGCGGCGTAGCGCCCGTCGGCCTTTTCTCGGCTCGCTTCCGATCAGTGAACTGTCCCATGATTATGGATAGGTCGGATGGCAGCGACCCCCTAAGGAGGGGCTCTCTGGATTCACAAACACTGAATGGCGTCGTTTTCCGGGAGGTCGCAATGCGTCAAATCTACCTCACGATTACTGTTAGCAGTCTCACGTTACTGATCGGCCTGTATGTGCTCGGCGTCGTGCGTCTGTAAAACGGTTGATTCGAGATTGCTGCTGGCAGCCTATATCTGCCCGACTGTTACAGCTTCATCCCTCCAACCGACAGGTCTCGGAACCGCGAGGGCCGAGCTGCAATATCCATCGCATGTAGGCGCCATCGACAACACGCGCCAAAGCCACCGTCGCGAATGACTTTGGCGTGCAACGGTTGGGAACGGTCGTTGGGGCCACATTCATCGCAACAAATTGCGGTCGATAGAGAAGGAGAAAACAAGGGTCTCCGAAAATGAGCAAATGAGCGGCGAACTCATCCGGTCCTCCTCTGCAGAAAGCTGTCGCGGCCGAACAGGACCGCGGGTATCGGCGCCGTTCACCTGTCGCCAACGGTAGCCAGAATCTCGGCGACGGGACGACGAGTTTCCAGCGGATGCTCGTCTCGCCAACTTTGTTAATCTTGAAGCAGGGGCGCGTCTGACGTTCAAGGCGCAGAATGGGGTCGAACACTTTTTCGACATTGAGTTGAGTCAGGTTGCTCGCGTGTCATTCGACTGCACATTGGCCATGACTCACTTTTGATGCAGTTTGGAGAGTCTGCCGCTTTGATTGCGTCAGACTCAACGTCATGCAGCAAGTGCTCCACAGCTCCAGCCTGGTGCCGCCTGGGTGTTGTAAAGAGGCGTAATACGAAGGTAACAACGGCCGTTATTGCGGTCCGGGCATGCGGAAGCGTTGGTCTGTGTCCATGATGCGGAACGGTTTCTCCAGGTGCCCAGACCTGATATCGGCGCCGCGAGAGCGATCTGCCGCTTTCAGGGCGGATCTTAGAGCTCCTGGTGATCGAGCGCCGCTTCCGCTGCGACGTCGTCTTGCGCGGTTGCGAGATCTTCACCGAAAGATTCGAAGGGGACTAGGTCAGCGTTTTCTTGGTTCGAATCATATCGGACGGCGTCGGCGAGTTTGTAGGACCGGGTATGGACGACGGGATGGGCGATTGACGTCGTCGATTCCGGCCATGATGCGCTTTTCGAGTTCATACTTCGATGTAACCCGCGTGTGACGCAGGACGGAGCGAGCGAACTTCGAGAAGAAGCCCTCGATAAGGTTGAGCGAGGAGCCGTGCTTGGGCGTGAAGGTAAACTGGAAGCGGCCTGCCGGTCGTGTGTCGAGCTAGCTCCGGTTCCATGCTCGTTTGCCTTGTCGCACGCCAGAGACACCGGCCAGCCCTTGGCCGCCCGCGTGATCACCGGCTGCTCGCCCGGTCGGGGGCGTTCGTCCAGCGGCGCCAGCGCGCCATCGCCCGCCGCCCGCTTGACGCAGCGACGCAGCGCTGATCCGTCTGATGCTTCGCCACATCAGGGAGCCCGGCTTGGCCGGTCGCGGCCTCTCGCTCCCGCAACGGCGAACGACCGGTGCCTTTCCTGGGAGCTAGACGACCTATTCCATGAACTTGGCAGTGAAGGAGCGGGAGAGCGGGACGTTTGCTTGTGGATTCCTCGTTGGGATTGACTAAACGAGGAGTTTTATAATGGCAGGATGGCGGTGAGCGGTCGAGTTGGCGATGACCGATGAAGGGATTGAACGTTGACGGACTCTTTCGCGGTCGAGGACCGAACCGGCGCGCCGGGTGTCGCGGGCCGCGATGCTGCTGCGGGAACTGCCCTGCCGCGCGCGACGTAGGGTGCAGATCGTTGATGGAGAACGCCAGCCGGACCTTCCTCCGCAATCGGCGCGACAGTAATCGACCCAAACTGCTTAAGAAGGCCGAACGCCTGAGCTGTACTGGCGTCAAGAGCACAATTCGTGATGCCAACTGGCGAAGTCAGATCGGCCTTTGTTTCTCCACTGTACGGACCGCAGCCTGCAATATCTCCTCGGCACCCTGCTGAAGAAGTTTATGCCCGAGACTTCTGCCTATTGCATCGGCTTGATCGGCCAGACCCACACTTTCATCGGCAATCTTCCTTTGGCCATCCGGATGAGTCACCTGTCCTCGAAGTGTTAATGTCCCGGCGAGCCATGTGGCAGAGACCCCGACGGGCAGGCTGCAACCGGCATCCAGACTTCTCATCAATGCGCGCTCTGCATCCACTTCGGAGCGCGATTGCCGGTCTTCAATCTTTTGAAGCAGCGCTATGAGTTCCGTATCCTCTTCGCGAGCTTCGGCCGCGAGAGCACCCTGACCGACTGCATACGGGAAAACATGAGCGTCTAAAATCTGTGAGGCTTCATGTAGCAATCCTAGTCGGGACAACCCGGCCGCTGCTAATAGAGTAGCGTCTATTCCGTCTCGGTTCTTTGCCTTACACAGTCTTGGAGAAACGTTCCCACGGATGGGGCGAATATTCAGACCACTGCACAGAGCGAGAAGTTGGGCTTTGCGGCGAATTGACCCAGTGCCGACGCGCAGCCCCGGTCGTAGCTGATCTACTGTAACGCCACAAATCGCGTCGCGAGGATCCTCTCGTTTTGGAACAGCCGCCAATACCAGGCCGGGCTGTAATTTAGTTGGAAGATCCTTTAGGGAATGAACGACCAGGTCAACTTCGTTGCGCAGAAGCGTGTCTTCGCTCTCCTTCGTGAACGCTCCGATGCCCCCAAGCCGCTGAAAGTCCGACCTTCGATCTTTATCGCCAACCGAACTGACGAAGACCAAGCGTATCTCGGCGGCGGGCTCGACGCGACGGATAAGATCGGCGACGTGCCTGGCTTGCCAGATGGCCAAATCACTTCGCCTGGTACCGAGTCGAATGTCCACTCAAACCTCTTGCTTTCTGGGCAGTTCGCCCATTTCTAGGGCTGCCAAAGTAGCTATGAAATCGGCGCCTGCTCATTTACCCGCACAGCGTGACTCTGGTGTGTGGTAGTCTTGCATGGGCATCGTCCCTCGCACGGTATTTCACATCAATCGACACTCGCCCGAATATGGAGAAGCAGCCGATAGCTCGCAGCTTCTAAAGCACCCAAGTCGAGAAGGGGGTGGTCCGACAAGAATGGAGTCGCGCAAGTTCGGATGCGAGTGCGTCCAGACATCTTCTCAAGTCCAAGACGGCGAGCTCAAGCGCCGCACGTGAGCTGCCATCAAGTGTGTTCATAGCGGAACGATAAGCCTGCGTCCTCAAGAGCGAGGTTCCTCGATTAGATCGCGTCCCTTCGCCTCGACGCAGTAGATCATGAACCCATATTCGCCTTGACTTGGGTTATCCGGAATGGATGAGCAGCCGCAGCTTATCTTTGAGCTCGTTTGATCTCGGGGCGCACTATTTGAAAGGATTCATTGACGAAGAATAGGTTGGTGTTTTCGCGTAATCCGCCGGAACGTGCCAAAGGGTTGCGACATACCAGGCTGTCCAAGCAACGACCAGTAGGCACAGCACCCACACCCATACCGGCATGGGCGAGGGCGATTCCGCCCGGTGCGGCTCGAACGGCTCTTCCGACCCAAACGCGTTGACCATGAAGCGTACAGTACCGTGAACGACGGCGCCATCACCAAGCCCGGTGACCGTGATCCCGGGGCCATTGCGGACTTGGAATCGAAGGCGTCGGATCCCGACCTTGCCGGTGGCGTCTTGGGCTTCAATGCGCAGGCCGTGTTCGCCGTCGGCAAGGCTCTTGGTGTCGAGCGCTATCTCGGTCGGCGGCCGCTGATCGGTGACCGGATCTGGCGTGTCGTCTAGGTAGATGCGGATGCGTGGATCGGGCACGTGTTGCATTCCTTTAACGGTCGGCGTCCAGGACGCGATACTTTGGATGATTAGGGTCCCGTTCGCCGGGGTCGATGAGCATCCACAGCGCGGCCGCGATGCAGCTGAGGGTCACGAGCCCAGCCCCGCCCGCCACCAGCACATTGCCGAGTAGTGGTCCGGCAAGACTATGATCGCTAGCGCCATCAGCGATCCTAGGCGCAGTGCACAGATAGCCGAGCGCCGAGAGGATCCAAGCAGTAATCGTATCGGTCATCGTCGCCTCCTATTTTTTCGCCCGGAGCTTCGTGATGTGGGCGGGCGTCACTAACGTCCCGTGGTTGCCCCATGACGTGCGCTCGTGATTGATGATATCGGCGATCTGCTGATCAGAGAGTTTGTCAGCGAACGGCGGCATCTCTACTACGTACTTCTGGTCGTTGATCGCCTTGCCACTAAGGCCGCGCAGCATGGTGGTGATGTGTTCGGCAGGGTCAGTGGCATTAACGACCTGATCGCCCGCAAGTGGTGGAAATGTGCCAGGCACGCCTTTGCCCTCGGCACCGTGACAGGCGGCGCAGTTGTCGGCGAACAGCTTCGATCCTTCCGCGGCATCGAACGTCGGTGCCGGGAGCGCTACTGAGGACGCCTGTTCCGGCGGCGTTGCCTGCTTCTGCAGTGGTTCATTGGCGCGCGCCGCGACCACATCAGCCGCGCTGATCAAGGCACCACGATTGCCCCACGAGGAGCGCTCGTGGTCGATGATATCGGCGATCTGCTGATCCGACAATTGATCCGCGAACGCCGGCATCGGCGCTTCATATTTTTGGCCGTTGATCACGTTTCCGCTAAGTCCGTGCAGCACAGCGCCAATGTGTGCCGTGGGATTGGCGGCATTAACCACCGGATCTCCGGCGAGCGGCGGAAACGTTCCCGGCACACCCTTGCCTTCCGCGCCGTGGCAGGATGCGCAGTTATCGGCGAACAATGCTGCACCCTTCGTAGCATCAAACCCTAAGGACCCGCTCGAACGATCCAAAGGCGCGGGCCCGGGCTTCGTCGGAACGAGCGCGGGCTGCTTCAGTGACTGCAGATAGGCCACCAACGCCTTGCCGTCCGCGTTGGGGATGACGGTACGGCCTGGCGCGAACTGGGGCGGCAATGGCACCGCTTTTTCATCGGGAGGTAATTTGTCAACAACCCTGAACAGCCAGGGGAAGGCCGGCATGATCGATTGCGGCACCACTGCGCGCGGTTGATAGAGATGGATGTACTGCCATATGCTGCTCGATTGCCGCGCGCCGATATTGCTCAGGTCAGGACCGTTGCGTTCGGAACCTAGCAATTCGGTGGTCTGGTAAGCATAATCGCCCGGCGCTGACGGACGGCCAAAGGGTTTATCTCCGGAGAGCGGACGTACTTGCTGGGTATGGCAATAAAAGCAGCCTTCGGAGACATAGACATCCCTCCCTCGCGCCTCGAGCTGGGTCAGTGGCTTAAGGCCAGGCGTCGGAGGTACCTTCGATAGCCAGATACCCGGCAGCACGCCCATAAGAATCGCCAATCCGGTGTAGATCAGCGTTGAACCGCCAGAAATCGCCAATGACTTATTCATACCGGCACCGTCTTGGCTGCGGCAAGCTCCGCGTAGGACCTACCGTAGGTCATTGTCCAGACGTTGAAAGCGAAGACGAGATGGCCGGCGAACATGAGCGAGCCGCCGACGGAGCGCCACAACCAGTATGGCGCGGCATCTTCGACCGACTGGATGAAGGTGAGTCCTCGAAACCAGTCGAGCCCCTGAATGGTGCCGGCGGCCGACAGCGCCGCAACGTAGATGACAACACCGACCGCAGACAGCCAGAAATGGATGCCCATGGCCAGGTTGTAGGGATACTTGCCGGTGGCGCGCGGCAAGAGTGCATAGATTCCGCCCCAGATCGCGAAGGTGACGAAGCCATACATCGTCAGGTGCGAGTGCCCAACGGTGTAATTGGTCAGATGCCATAGCTGCTGCAGCGAGCGGAATGCCTCGAATGTGCCTTGCGTCGAGCCCAGTAGATAGCCGTACACGCCGACTAGAATGAACACCGCGGGCGAGCGATATACCCATTCGTGAGTCCCCCGGAAGGTGAGAAGAAAGTTCGCAGTGCCGCTCAGCACCGGAACCAGCATGGCCACGCTGAAGACGATGGCCGTAGTCTGCAGCCACCACGGTAATGGACTGAATTCAAAATGATGCGCGCCGACGATGGGATAGAAGATGAGATTGGTCCAGAACGCAAAGACGCCAAGAGAATAGGAATAGATCGGACGGTTCAGGAGCTTCGGCAGCGCATAGTAGGACACACCGAGCGATAGGGGCGTGAACCATAGTCCGACGGCGTTATGCATGAAGAAGGCCTGTACCGCGACCTGACCCAGTCCGAACTGGTACCACGGCAGCAGCGACACCACGACCATGACAATCGTCCACAGCGTGCCACCGATAGTATACCAGTTAGAAATATAGATATCCTCGGCATCCCGGTGCTCGACCGTGGCGATCATATTCCAGACCGCGGTGATCAAACCAAGTCCGAGGATTACGCGAATCCACCACAGCCATTCGCGATACTCCTGGCCGTAGTTGAAACCGAAATCGAGTGTAACCGTGCCGAGCACCGCGGCGAGATTAAGCAGCGCAAGGCTGATCCATGCGAGGCGTTCGCTGTAGAGCCGCGCGCCCGAACTGCGCGCTGCGACGAACAGCGCAAGTCCGATCAGCGCCTGGCTCGCCCAAGCATAAAATGTTCCGTTGGTGTGGATCGCGCGCAGGCGTCCGAACGACAGCGCCGGCGTGGTCGCAAAATCCGGATAGGCGAATTTGAAGCTGACTAAAAGTCCCACGGCCGTGGTCAATACGAGCCAGATTGTCGCCGACGCTACGTAAGCGGCTAACACCCGCGCCAGAGCGGGGTCATCTGGAGCGGCTGTCCGAAGCGGAATGGCCTTAGCGCTGTATGACATCATCCGACTCTCCGTCCCCTCGACGACGTTGTCCAGCGTTGCCCCGAAGTGCGCCCGACGATGCTTTGCAGGATGCCCTTGCAACGCCGGCGAAGGAAATCACCTCTCGCCATAGATACGATAGACGATCGTTATTGCCGCCGTGCCGCATGATCCCCTGAGGAGGACTACCAACTGACGCACATGCAGAGAGTCCCGTTGCCGACCTCGGATTAATCCAGACAGCGGGTGCCAACACGCCGCCGTCCTTGACCATCACGCCTCTCCTATGCTGGATTTGGCGTGCACCACGATCGAGCTGTTTTTTGCACCCTCACGTCTGGTGCGGTGGGCAGAGCAAGTCGCCCGACGCGCCACTCGATCTGAGCTGATCCGACGAGTTAGCTCGCCTTTTGGGCCCAGGTCGCTCTGACGAATATCCGCTCCTGAAAGCAGCGACATTCTCCGCGAAAGCTTCGAATAAAAGCGTCGCGACCGGCCACGTGGCATCTGCTCAGCTGGAACGATGCACGCATCGACAAGCTCGTCGACTTCGCTCCACGCATTTTCGTCTGCTTTGGCTCGGCCTCCGTTTTCAGTGCAGGCGGCGATGGGAAATCTCTCGCGCGGCTGGTGGCGTTCCCCGCTACTACATCACGGGGCGCGGCGGCACTAACGATGGTCTATCGAATCTATGACGAGAGGCAATTTGCCTCGCTGGCGTTGCAAGGTCATTCTCCAGAGCATTGTCGTAACGAAAGTTTCAGTGCCGCCACCGAGACGAAATTGAGAAGCCAGGAGGCTCGATATGCAACGCAACGAAATAAACGCCGACGCAGTGAACTGTAAGGAGGCCGTGTATTTCGGTGTGCCGTGGGAAGATGCCTACGGATACGCACAGGCGATCAAGGTTGGTGACACGATCCATGTTTCCGGTCAGCTCAGCCGCGACGAGAAGGGCAACCTGATCGCGCCTGCTTTTCTCGATGAATCCGGCAAGCCGGCCGAGTTCTCGATGATGGAACAGCAGATGCGGGCGACTTACGCCAATGCCGCCAAGCTTTTGGCGCGCTTCGGGGCGACGCTTGACAATGTCGTCGAGGAGACGCTGTATGTCCTTGATGTCGACGCCGCATTCGCCGCCGCGGGGAGGGTGCGCAAGGAGGCCTACGGCACTTCCCGACCTCAGTGCGCCAGCAACCTGATAGGTGTGGCGAGACTGGCGTTTCCTGAGCAGCTCATCGAAATCACCTTTAGCGCCATGCTGTCGGGGCAGAAGCAAAGCCAGTCTGATTACTCCCCGATGTCCGGAGTTAACGAGACATGACATAACCACAAACTGCGATAACCCATCATCCTGATCGAGCCGAAGGATTGCACATTGACGTCGATCAGCAAGCCGGACTTGCTTTCGGCGTGGGATCGATCGATCGCCAAATGCGGCTGAACAACGTGATCCCTCTAGCGCGCACTGCCACCCGTTTCGGCTTGCGGATCGCAGCGTCCACGTCCGCCACCAGAGTTTAGGCGCTCCCCTGATCCCTGCGATTCACGCCGCGAGTGGTCGCGATCCACCGCCGCAACCTAACATCTGGGCTGTTGACGGAAGGATGCGTGACTTTTCCGGTGCTCTCCGCTCGCGGAGGGCTAGAAGGTGCACGTCGTCGCCGATGCTTTCGGCGGGCTCACTCCGGTAAGTCACGATCTATCGATGCGACGGATGGAAGCGGCGGGGGCGAAGCCGATGTCGTGCATCCAGGTTCTGCTGGGACCCCAATAGGATGGACCCCGCACGCGACGTATGACGGGGCGCGAGCGATCGTGGAGGCTCACGGCGGCGGATAAGATATCAGTTTGGCCTTTGCACGGGATATGATCAAGGCCCACGTAAGAAACGCGCCAATTATGCATCGGCCTGCGCCAAGAGCCCGGGCTGCAGCCGACGCGGTGAGTAATCTTGATCCGCGAAACCTGCTATCCGGCTAGCGGAACCTCGCTTGCAAGGATCTCCCGCTTGGCTCCCTCGCTCTTCAAATCGGAGGGATAGTTTGTGTGAGCCACACCGATGGTTCTCTTGAAGGCAGGCGCGAAACGACCGGACGTGAGCGGCTCAACAGGCATTAGCGAGCCGCGACAGATCGCGGAGACGACCGCGTCTGAATAGCCCCCGCAAGGCCACCTCAGCTGGCGGCCTCTTCATTCCGAATGCCGCCGTGCTCCCCGCAGGTGCGAACCACCAGCAGAGCAGGATGTTAGCCGGAAAGTTGTCGATTGGTCCGGTAGCTAGCGAGCCGCTTGGTCGAGGCTGGCGCCTCCCGACAAAGCTCGCTAGGGCGGCTGAGCGTATCGGCGGCGATAACGTCATAACCCTGAGCAGGACTCGAAAGTTGCAGCGGATGCCCACGGTCCGGCGAATTGGGGAAGACTGCAGCGGTGGCGCAAATGGACATGTGCACCCGCTTAATCCACCGGGTCATGGGCACGGCGCGTCGGAAACGTTGGTCGAGAGTAATCGGGGGAGACCCGTTGATGATGAGGGTAAGTGCCGAGATCTAGGGATCCGCGTTGACACGACCAAGACTCTTTCGGAAATCCGGCGGTGATTTTGCCGTTCGCATAGGTTCCGCGGAGAGCCGCTACTCTAGCCCGAGCGGGACCACCGCGTTCACGTTGCCAGCGGGCCGCTTAGCTTCAGCGGATTTTGTCGATATTGCCGGCTCTGGAGTTGTCTCGGTCGCAACCGCGCTGGTTACGAAGCGCCCCCGCACCGGCCTAGGCCTCAGCTCGACCACCGCGGCTTTGTCGCGCGGCTGATCAAGCATACGCGTCGTTACCAGCCCGGTCATCCGCAACTCTTCCTGGGACAGTTCATGCAGATCTTCCCAGGGGGGCACGTTCAGCGACAGCGACAACAAATCACCCGCACCACCCATGTCGAAAGTGTATTTCGCGAGACGACCGATATCGCGTTCCACGATCGTCAGGTCGTCCGCGCTGTAGGTCGCGGCTTTGGCATCATTGGCGCGGTCACCGATCCAGATCTGATGCACCCGAACATGGGCAGTCTCGGGCACGTAACGCGTCTCGCCGGAGAGCAGCAGGAACACGCACATCGATTCGCAATAGGCCACTGGTGCCATGTCGGAAGGAGCGCTCTGCGCAGTGTTGGTCTGAACGCTGACGCCGACTGTCGTCAGCGCCCCGAGATCGCGCCAGCGCCGCCCGAGCGCGATCGCTTCATTGACCGAACCGCCGCTGGAATCCAACACGATAGTCGCGCCGCCAAGCTGTCGACCTCGCGCGAATTCATCGAAATCCCTCGGAGTATCGGCCGTCACGATGCCGACCGCACTGACCCAACCTTGGCAATTCGGCTGGCAAGAGATCCAGCTAAACTTCATCGGCAATTTGCGTAATTCTAGGGCGACGCCGGCGCGTGCCGAACCACCCAGCGTGGCCGCCGGGCCGAGCAATGCGATGCAAACGGCGGCAAGGCCGTGCAGCATCCAGCCTGGGGTTGCCGCCCAACAAGTGCGAGCAGGCGCTACATCACAGCTGCCGGCGCATTCAGAGGATTCGGCCTTCGACGTTTTCGCCAGAGTGATCGAGAGCGAAACGGCAAACAGGAAACCTCCGATGACCAACATGTCGGAACCTTGGCCGGGCTATCGCGCCGGGTTAGCTGCGTCACAGGGGCGTATGTACACCGGCGTGAGCTCGTGCTGGCCCGGCGGCGGTGCGGCGTCAGAATCAAGTAGCCAGGTCTGATGCTTGGTGCGGCATTTAAGGCCGGGGCCCCGCATGTAGTGCAGCCCGGGCAGGTAACAGTCGCGCACGTCCATGATCAGATTGTGTAGCACGCGGACGGCGTCGGAGGCTAACTCAGCCGTCTTCCGGGCAAAAACCTGACAATGCGGTGTCATCTATTGTTCTCATGGGTGAGCTCTTGCTGTCGTCTTGCGGTTCGAGAAATCGGCGAAGTATCCCAAGGGTAGTCACAAAGAGATTGCCCACAACATTGCACAGAAGGCTGATCCATATGGTACTTCGGTTGAGAAGAGCATACCTAAGTCTAGGAGATGCGCTGGCACGTCGTACCTCGAGCGAGGGACACGGATCGATCAACCAGCTGACGCTGTTGGAAAAGGATGACTATCAGAGCTATCAGAGGTCGCGCGCCGCGGACACCGATCAGTGACCGATCGCGGCGGCTTCGCGGGCGTGGAACGATGCTTCATGTACGTGACCTTGGGGAGACCAGTACCGCACGCCTTGAACGCCTGCGGAATCAGCCGACGAACAGCAATGCGGCTCGCATAGCGCGAGCCGAGCGTGATGGTTCGGCGACGCCAACGTTGCGTCAGCGAGCATGGAATGGATGGCGCATGGGTGGAGTAGCCTCATCGATTTCATTCTGGCCGGCTGGGGCGTGGAGCATCTAGTCTAGACGACTGAGAAGGTCCGCGGCTTTCCGAGCGGGCCTTCCGAATCGCGCCGGTCGCGTCAAACGGCGGCGCTTGGGACGAGCGGTGTTGAGGCGTCGCGCCGGTCGTACCGCACCGTCGGAGTTTGCATTGCGACGATCTCCTCACCGATCGTCGGATGCACGGCCATAACCGACACGAAGTCTTTCATGGTGGCTCCGCTGCCGATGGCTATGGCGAGCACCTGGATCATCTCGCTGGCCTCTTCGGCGAAGATATGGATCCCGAGGATCCGGTCTGTTGTGCAATCCACAATGACCTTCAAAAGCGCGGTCTCGCAATCGGCCGTCACAGCGGCCTTCAGCGGCCGGAACCGAACCTTGTAGACATCGACGGCAGGGTACTGCGCCCTCGCTTCCAGCTCCGTCAGGCCAACCGAGCCGATCTCCGGACTTGAGAAGACCGCTGTCGGCACATTGGAGTAGTCGACCTGCCACGCTTTCTTGCCGAACAGACTGTCGGCGAACGCGTGGCCCTCGCGGATCGCGACGGGCGTCAGGTTGAATTGGTTCGACACGTCACCCAGAGCGTAGATGCTCGGGATATTTGTGCGGGAGCTTGCGTCGACAATGATAGCGCCGTCTGCCCCAGTCTTGACCCCGGCGCGATCGAGCCCGAGCGAGGTCGTGTTCGGCGTCCGGCCAAAGGCGAGCAGCACCTGGTCGGCCATCAGCCTTCCGCCCTGTTCAGTCGTAACGTCGATCCTTCCTGCATGGTCGCCGTCGCAGACGTCCCTGTTCCGCCGTTCGAGGCGGTGGATGCTGTCGCTAAACATCAGCTTAATGCCACGGTTCGTGTAGGACCCGGCGACTGCCCGGCGCACGTCCTCGTCAAAGCCGCGCAAGACATTGCTTCCGCGGCAGACGACAGTGACGTCGCTGCCTAACGCGGCAAAAAGACCAGCGAACTCCATTGCGATGTAGCCGGCCCCGCCGATCACAAGCTTCCTCGGGAATGTCTTCAAGTCGAAAACGGCATCCGAGGTGATGCCAAGCTCGATGCCCTCGAAGAGAGGCAATTCGGGTCGTGCGCCTGTTGCTATCAGGATGGTGCGTGCCCGTACGCAACGGCCGGTTTTGACGAGGCGCACCGTATGCGCGTCCTCGAGTACGGCGCGAGACCTCACCACCTCGACGCCCGCATTTTCTTGACCAATGCCGTAGAGTGCTTCCAGGCGTGTAATCTCGCGGTCCTTAGCGGCGACCAACGAGGGCCAGTCGAAATGCGGGACCGACAAGCGCCAGCCGAATTCCGCGGCCTCGTCGAACGTGTCGCTGAAACGGCTCGCGTACACGAACAGCTTCTTCGGTACGCAGCCGCGGATGACACACGTTCCTCCCAGCCGGTACTCCTCCGCGAGCATTACTCTCGCGCCATGTCCCGAGGCGACGCGCGCCGCGCGGATGCCTCCTGACCCACCACCAATCACGAACAAATCGAAATCGAACTCCGATTGCGGAGAAGACGCTGAAACGTCCACAGTCTGTTTCGACGCGCCTGAGGGTTCCTGAAAGTTGTCTGTGTCGCTCAAGTCAGGCATTCAATCCCCTCCGCGAGGGGCCGAGATGCGTTCACTGTCCGGCGCAGGCGCATTGCTGACGTTTTGCTCAACGAGCCGCTACTTCAACGTCGCAAGATAGGCGACCAGGTCCGCCCGATCCGTCGAGTCCTTCAGCCCTGCGTAGGGCATCCTGTTTCCGGGAACAACCTTCTGTGGCGATTCCAAATACGCATCGAGGATCTTTGCCTCCCAAACAATGCCGGAACTCTTGATAGCGTCACTGTAGTCGAAGCCGGGAACCGTACCTGCCTTTCTGCCAATGATTCCTTCCAGTCCCGGCCCGACGCGGTTGCCATGATCCGTTGCATGGCACGCTGCGCAGGTTTTGAAGATAACCTTGCCGTGCTCGGCGTCCTGTGCGTAGCTGGGAGTCGCGGTTGCTCCCGTAAGTACGAGCACCGCGATAAGCGCGCCAGTTTTTCCTACGCGTTCCATGGGGAACATCCTTTCTTGGATCGGGTTCAAAGGTCGTACGGCCGCGCAATGTAATTGTCGCCTGCCTCGGTGATAGACAGGGATCTTTGCGACAACGCGCGAAATTGGAAATTCCATTTGGATATGCATTCGATAGGCGCGAGATATCGTCACCTAAGAGCGCCTGTGCGCGCCTGCATCAGGCCTGTCGGCGATCAGCCGTCGTAGAGCAAGTACTGTACTGCGGATCGGCCGGTGTAGGACTTCGCGGAAGAGCGCTTCGCGATGACTGAATGTCCCGTATCGTCGCAAACGCCTAACGCCATGCGTCGGTCGCGACCCGTACGCTGGCCGGATAGCTCCTGCGGCAGGTCGTCTCGAGCAGGGCGAGGCGCACTTTTTAGTGCGCGACTGCGAGCGCGCCGTCGTCGTGGAGCATTTCAAGCCGGCTCATTGCCCGTCTCGTCTGAGGCCCCTAAGCCTTGGTATCATCGTGACGCCCTGTTTGGATGTCCCGAGTTCAACCTGCGCTCAATTGAGCGGCTGCTGACAATGCTCTTAGCTTTAGAGCATCCGACCTGCGCGCAGCCAAAGGAGAAAACAATGCCTTCCGCTTCGAACGTCGTGGGTGTGGCAAGGGCAGGCGATGCGCAGTCTGTGTCTCGTCCGACACTATTCGTGGCGAACGCCTTTTTGCTCTAAGAAGTGCATTGATCGCTTCAAGGCACACCGCAAAAGCGACCACAACCGATTCCTAATCGCTTTAGACCAAACACCCGAAGACCGCGCGAGGGCCCATGAGGAATCAGATTTCACGACGAGGCAAGGAATGTTTGAAGACAGCGCAGACGTTGCTGCGCACTGCCGAAACGATGACTGACCACGCGGTTGCGTTTCAGCTTAGGGTGCTTGCCGAGTACTACCAGCGGCGAGCAGAGAAGGCGTCGCTCGACGATGCGGCCAAAGCATTGGCTCGATCCGCCGACCGCTGAATACGAGTGGCATACATGAGTTGGTGGGCAGCTTCCTTCAGCGGCAATGGCGCCGACGAGATCGCATTCAGTCCAAAACGGAGCGTGGGGCCGCGCGAATAGCGCATCGCGAACAACACCTTAGAGGGTTGCCGCGTCATCCCAGCGCAAGCTAGCGGAAGCAAACTGATCGTGTTTCTCACGGCCGCGGCGACATACCGACCGTTCGCGCGGGGCAATGAAGCGGGGGCGATCGCCGGAGGCTTGCGGCTTGCGGCAGACTCCACGTTAGACGGATGGTAATGCCACTCGCGCGGTGCTGCTTTCCCAACGCGCTACCGGACGGAAACGTCGATGCGGAGCAGGCGCGCGTCCTCCCGAGCGCACAACTAACTACCGTTGCAACAGCTGTCCCAGCCGCCGGGCGTTTATGCTCTGCTTGCGACCGGCGCGAGGCTTCGAAGTCGTGGTCAACGGACCAGCGCTGCATGCGTCGGCCCGGCCGCATCCCACGCGGCTCCTGGGCCCCAGGGGCTGCCCTGCCCTTTCGGGAGCGGGTCTTGCACGCTGCGAGCCTCGATGCTTACCACTGCCGAGTGCATCTTAAGCGTTATTTGATGGGAATGGTCAGCGCTTTGTCATTGGTGTTGACGACGAAAACAGCGAGCAGCTTCGCCGGCTCGGTCTTGCTCGCGTTGCGGCTGATCGAGTGGGTCACACCCGGCGATTCGGACCAGCTCTCACCTGCCCGATAGACATGCACCGCGCCATCGTTCACCTTCGACTCAATCGCGCCCGAAATCACATAGGCGTAGATGAAAGCTGACTTCGCGTGGGTGTGGGGCGCGGAGGCTGCGTTGGGCGCGTAGTCGACTTCCAAGGCGATCAGCGACTTGCCAGGTATGTTAGGAATTGCAGCCTCGAAGTTCTGCGTGACGGTTTGCGCTTCGGCATCTTGGGCGTACATGGGGCCGGCCATCAAGAAGGCGAGGGCGGCGCAGTTGGCGGCGATGATGGTTCGGATCTTCATGGGCTTTCTCGCGCTGGGTGTCGGTCGGTTTCCGTTTTCGCGATGCACCTAGGTGCCGAGGGGTTTCACACCGTACTTTTGATAGTAGGTATTCCTGATTTCGTCCTGAGTTCGAGGAGGATGGGCAAAGACATGGGCTGGAGACAGTAATGGGGTGATAGAAGTTGTTTCGATTTTAACAACGTGATCAACAGGATATTCCTGGCCATTCGTCGCGCGAACTGAGTTGGCGATCATCAAAAACTCGTCATGGTCAGGCGGCAGTATCAACGCACGGCCCTTGAATCGATAGCCGCGCCTCTGGAAGATGTCGACCACGTTGATTTCGACGGCGGGATTGCGTTTCAAGTTCAGTATGGTCCGGGGGGATGCGATATCGGCGAAGTAGAGAACGCCGTCTGTGACGGTCAAAGACGCCTTCGGCGAAAGATTGGGTGTTCCGTTCTCGTTGACTGTCGCGACGAACGACAGTATCGCCTGCTTGATGATGCTCTCCATGTCGGCGGTTATTTCAATCATAGATATTCTCGCTTCATTCTTCGAGAACCGTTCCTAGCGCCCGGTCCGCAGTAGCGCCGCGGCGCGTGGACGTAGGCGGGCCAAAGAGGAGGGCGCCGACAATCCAGTTGGAAGAGGGGAACCCTTCGCCTTTTCTGTTTCCTCACGGACGAACTCGGATGATGGTTTTCCCGCTGATCCGCTTAGTCGGATTCAGAGCGGCGACGGCATCGTCGATGCTCGCGATGTTGCCGATGTTTGTACGCAATCGTCCGTCCCGCACCCGCTGGACGATCTCACCCAGTTGGCCGCGATCAGGCACGAGAACAAAATCGATCGTCAGGCCGTCGGCGGGCCGCGCCTCGATCGGCCCAGCGATGGTTACCAGCGTTCCTCCGGCTCGAATCAGGTCCGCGGACCGCTGCGCGATGTCGCCGCCGATGACATCGAAAACCAGATTGACTCCGCCGATATCTTCGAGAACGTCGTTCTCGACGTCCACGAACTCCTGCGCGCCGAAGTCGAGCGCCTTCTGGCGGTCGGCGGCGCGTCCGGTGCCGATGACGTACCCGCCGGCCTCACGTGCGAGCTGCGCCACCATCGAACCGACGGCGCCGGCCGCGCCATGCACGAGAATGCTCTGCCCCGCCTGAAGGCGGCCGTGCACAAATAGTCCCTGCCACGCGGTGAGGCCCGGCATCGCCACGGCCGCACCCACCGTGAAGTCGACGTCGCCCGGAAGAGGCGCGAGATTGCGTGCCTCGACGGCCACATACTCCGCTAAGGTGCCGCCGCGATACGAGTCCGAGAGACCGAACACCCGTTGTCCCACCGACAGCCCGGTCGTGCCATAGCCGAGAGCGGTGACCACACCCGCCAGCTCCTGGCCGGGAATTGTCGGCGTCCGGTCGCGGTCGAGGCGATCGGTCCAGGTCGAAGGCCATGTCAGCTCACCCGAGGTGAATCCCGACGCATGAACCTGAACGATGACGTCGTTTATCGCCGCATTCGGCTCGGGCTGCTGCACCAGCTTCATCCCGGCCGTTCCCGCAGCCTGATCCGTCACAACGATCGCCTTCATGATAAGTCCTCTTCGGTTATTAGTCTCTTTGCTGCATGTGTTCCGGTGATAACTTACGCTTGCGCCCGGCGCTACGGCCCGCCGCTACACCCGGCGCGGCGGAATTGCTGGTCGATTGTGGCCCATCCCCCTACACGGCATTTTCATCGGTCCTGCGGTAAAGCCGGCGACCATTCTCATGAGAGCGTTCCCTGTATTGGTGAACCGGTCGCGTTCGAGCTGTCGCAGGTGCCGTCTCCCGTCGTATCGGTATGCGGATTGCGTGCGCCGAGGACAGTGAACAGGGTTGCGACGACGGCTAGTCCGCCGTATCCGAGCGCGATCTGCGGTAGTGAGAACGCGTTCGAAAGTTGGCCGGAGATGAGGCTCGGGAAGGCGGCACCTCCGTAGCAGATAAGGTAGATCGCGCTGAAGATCGGCGCCCGTTCGGCTGGCGTGCTGCCATGCAGCAGGCCGCGGGTGGCGGCGCTAGTGGCGATTCCTTGGCCGGCTCCCGCGACGATGGTTGCGATGATGAACAAAACCAGTGTGCTGGCGGCGACCGCCGTGCAGAGGCCGATCATTCCGGCCAGAAAGGTAATCATACCAACGCGTTGGGCTACCGCGGATGTGAACCGGCCGCCAATGGGAGCGCCGAGAACGCTGAGCGTCATATAGGCGGCGAACACCAGGCCGAGGATGAGCGGGCTGCGGGTGTGGAGTTGATCTTCGACTAGCGCGGGCACGAATGCTTGGTAGAAGCCCCCGCTTGCCCATGTGGCGAGGAACACCGCCGCCGCAACGGGGAGCAGATGCCTGACGCGGGCGGGTACGCTGACCCGGGGTAATAGTGATCGCCAAGCGCCTGGCGTCGGAGTTGCTGTTTCGGGGCTGATGGCAATGAGTACGGCAGACAATAATAGGAACCCGATGCAAACTAGGTAGATGAGGTCGCGTGGCCAGGGACCGAACTGGACCAAGGCGCCGGAAGCGATGGCGCCGACAGTAAGGCCGAGCATCGGTCCCTGGCTGGAGGCGACGGACGCCAACCATTCCGGTCTGCTGGGTGCGGCGTCGACGATGTAGGAGCTCAGGCTGCTGCTCGCCAAGCCCGTACCGAGGCCCACGAGCAGCCGACCGACCAGCAGGACATCGATCTCGTGTACATTCAGCAACCGCAGACAGCCCAGCAGTATCAGGCTGAGGCTGATGATCGCAGTGAGCCGGCGGCCCAGATGATTGGACAGACGTCCCAGCCCCAATAGTGCGGTGATGGTGCCGATGGCGTAGGCGACGACGGCGATCGAGATGCCGACATTAGTGAAGCCGTTCTCCGCCCGATAGATGTTGTAAAGAGGAATCGGAGCGGCCGCCGCTGCAAACGAGACCACTAGCGAGACTACTGCGGATACGAATGCGAGCCGGAGCGTTCCGCCCCGATAAGCCTGGTTGATCACTGGTGCCACATTTCCATCGAGCCGTGTATCCGGCCTCGTCCAGGCCAACCCAAGAGCGGCTCCATCAGTGAGAGCTGCCGTTCCGCGCATATCTCAGGCCGCCTTTTGAACTAGTGCCCCTCGACTCGGTTAGGCAGCGCAATCGTCCGTCTCCGGAGCGGCGCACGACATCGGTCGCCGAGCCCCCAAGGTGCACGTGCTTGCCGTCCGGACCCGTGGCATCAATTGACCAGTCCAGCACGATCCGGGCGATATCGCCGGCAACGAACACTTGTCGCGCCTTGGCCTTCAGCGTTAGACCGACGGTGAGATCGCGCTCAAGTCGGGCGGCGACCTCGGTGTGATCAGCGATCGTTCCCTCGTCACTCGCGATGAATACGGCCTCTGCATCGTACAAGGCCATTATCGCGCTGACCTTACCCGAGTGAAATTGCTTCAGCAGCGGCACGACAATGCGTTCAGGTTCAGTAGGGAGCGGATTCGCGTCGGACATCAGGGGTTCCTGTTCGTGTTGGCTGAAACGGTTGCCCTAGCGTTATTCGATGAAGCCCGCGGCAGTGGTTGTCATTGATCGCAGCACGGGACGAAAGTTTCCAATATCCGGTGCGAATAGTTTGCATACCTGGGGGGAATTGTGCTGCGACAGTCCTCACTTGCATACATAAACCGAGGCGAGCCGGGCAGGCGGCGACCCACGTCACGGCGCGCGGCGAGAGCTAGCCGCAGAAGCAGTGCGCAATCCGTGTCACGCGTCCCATTATTCCGCGGATGTGACCGATCGTGAAGCCGCTTGATTGGGAGAGTGCGGTAGCCGGAATTACCTAAGACGAAGCGATAATCGGAGTAAATGCGATGCGTTCTATTTTTGCCTTGGGTCTTTTGATCAGCCTGTGTGCCCCTGCCAATGCTGCCACGGTGCATCACGCAGATCGCCGGCACGCCGTTGCCCGTCCCAACCAGGGCTTGATCTCCGGGCCCTTTTCGGGTTTTGCCTATGCACCGGTTGGGCCGCGGGTCCACTACGATGACCAGCCAAGTGTGTATGATAACCATTATAAGAACTGGGGCGGTTGAGACACGCGCTCGGTCCTCTCGGGCACGGCTGCGGAAGCGGCCGGACTGATCATCGAGATCACCCCGAACGCGTCGTAAGGCACGCTGCGGCGCAGGCGGCACACCCTGGCGAGGACGTCGGCATCGCCGGGCGGATCGGACGCCTCCAATAGCGCCTTTGCAAGCGTGAGATCCCCCTCGCTTTCTGAAACAAGGTTGATCTGACGGAGAACGAGTTGATCTGGCGGAGAACGACTAGCTCGATGCCGCAGTTGTCGGGATGCAATGTCGAATTGTGGATGATGAGCTCGTCGAACTGACATGACTGATGCGGATCAGCCCGGCCAGGGGAGACGCGCGTTTCCGGCCCGGCCCGCCAAGACACATCGGCGCAGACCAGACGGGATTCGCACTCCTCACGGAAATGCTCGTTCTTGAGAACGAGCGCTGTTTTCAGCGCATGCAGCCACCATTGTTTGACCTGGGCGCAGACGCTTTCCGGCTGGCCGGTGCCTTCCAAACGAAGTGCGATGAGCAGGGCGACAGCCGCTCGGCTTGCCGTTCCGTGTCGTGGATCACGGGCGCGATGTCGAAGCCTTGCGCCGCGTCGTTCTGCAACAGCCAGTCGGTGCGAAGCCGATCGAAAACCCCGTCCGCGATTGTAGCCGCGCCATTGCGAAAGCAGGTCGTCGTTCGAGGGAGGAACCCGACAACGCCTGCACGCTTTCGCTGTGCTCTCGAAACAGCGATATCGTCTCCCAGGCGAGCGACGGTATCTGTCTGATCTCGGCGCCGCGGCGCTCGATTGCCGCGAGCACGATGTCCCGGCCGTGCCGAAACTCGGACCTATCGTTGGGAAAGCGGTGATGGGAAGCCCAGAGGGATTTGCTGGCAACAATGCCACTCGATATCGAACTGGCTTTGCTCACTGAGCAGGCGCTGGAAGCCGTCAAGGAGTGCCCGCACCGGCTTCTCCAGCTCCAGCGCCTTCGCGGTTGGCTCCATGTGCATCGCAACGCGGACGAACATGGGTTCGTTGAAATAGACGCGCAACCGCGCCGGCGTCTTGCTCAGGGCAGGCTGGCGCGTATGGAGCGCGTCGGCGGCACGCGTGATGCTACGGTCGCGGAACAGCACGTCCAGGACCCGAAGCGCATGCAGGTCCAGATCCTCAGTGTGCTTTCCCGGAACAGTCTTCATATCTGCCCGACGATAGCTTAGCCGCGCCTCTCACACTACGCTAGCGCCACTTGCGGCACGCGGACAAAAAGAAATCGAGACCTGTATGAGGTCCTCGCGGGCCTCTCGCAGGATAGGGTCATCACACATCGCCCCCGAATTTTGCTGCCACTCCCTCGGGAGCGTTAGTTCAGCAGGTTCGCCACGGAAGAAGCGGCCCGACTGCTCAGGCTATTCGGCGCGGAAACAAAGATCTTCAATCCGTCGGGTCTCCCGTTGCCGGATGGCCAACCGTCTGACCACCCAAAGGTCATGGAGCTTCGCGAGCTGCCGGCTTGGTCGGAAGGTCAGGTGTGGTGCAGTCCGGAGCGTCACGGCGCGATGATCGGGGTCATGAAGGCGCAAATCGCTGGCGATGGGCGCAGTCTATCCGACGCAGGGAAGGACGATGGCGGTGATGTAGGTCAGCGGCGGCTCTCAGTCGTTCGACGCCGTGAACCCAGCTCCGCGTGCTCGGCCGCTGGATTCGCATGTTCACCATCCAGAATCAGTCGTCGGTAGCGAAAGCCTATGAACAATTGGACGACGACGGACAGATGAAGCCGTCGGCCTACTACGACCGCATCGTCGACGCCATGGTAGAGCTGGTGAAGTTCACTCTCCGTGCGCGCGGAACCTCGTCGTACCTGACCGACCGATACAGCGAGCGAAAGGAGGCCGCCCAGAAGCTCGCGGAGCGTTGCGTCTAGATGAGGCAATCTAAGGTGATTGCATTGGCGCCGCCTGGGTGCTCGAGGGAGTGTCGTCGAACTGCCACCCTCCTAGTTTAGCCGACGGCGATGAACGCCTCGATCCCTGCCTCACATGTACTAATAGCCTGCGCTCGTCCGCGGCAACCCAGTGGAGGCACCGGGACATCTCAAAAACCGAAGCGTCACCAGGACTTAAGCTCGGCAGCGATCGACCGTGCCGTACCAAATGCAGTACCGCCGCCAGTACGGAGCTTCGATGAACAATCGATTTCGCGACCCAGGTTCGTTGGCCGGTTGCAGCGTAAGGCAGGGTAATATCACGGCCGCCCTCTGCGCCAGAACTGGCTAAGGGCATATAACTTTACGACCGATCGTGGCGCGGCCTCGCTCAACGACTTCGCGCGCAACAACGATCCGTTTGCCAAGTTGGGCAAAGCGCAGATCTCCGTCGATGTCTCGAGCGTCATCCGCGCGTCTTCCGAAAGCTTCCGGGTCGCCTGGACCCAACGCATCTACGAGAATGGCTCGCTGAGTGCGACCGAGCGCTGGACCGCGATTCTGACGGTGGCAATCGAGACGCCGCGAGATGCCGAACGCCTGCGCAAGAATCCCCTTGGCGTCTACGTCCGCGCCATCAACTGGTCAAAGGAGCTGGGGCAGTGATCAAGACGATGCGTGACATGTGTTCGAAAGGTCCCATCCAATTCCGCAGGTTCAGCTCGAGCACGTGCAAGCTCGCGGCTTTGAGGCGAGCCCTTTTACCAGCTCTGCTGCTTGGCACCTCAGCGCTAGGTGGATGCGCGACCTACGTTCCGCCGGAAATCAGCTATGATGCCGAGGTCCCGCCGTTGCCGGCACCTCCAGCGCCGCTTGATGATCGAGCTAAGCCGCTTCACGTTCCACCGCTCTGGAAACCGGTTCTTGGCGGCAAGTCGGGAGCGAAGGAAGACGCTGAACCCGTAACCCGGGTTGAGAGCGCGAACAGCGCCGCGCGAGTCGAGCCGCGCAAAAGGGGCTACTTCAACGCGGCGCAGATTTACGCCTTCAGCCCCGGGGCGCTCTATCAGGTCTACGCCGCTCCCGGACAGATCACGGACATCGCGCTGGAAGAGGGAGAGCAATTGACGGGATCTGGACCGATCGCGGCAGGAGACACCGTGCGCTGGGTGGTGGGCGATACTGAGAGCGGGAGCGGGGATACGCGTCGCGTCCACATCCTGGTCAAGCCGACGCGGGCCTCGATCGAGACCAATCTTGTCGTCAACACCGACCGGCGCACCTACCTGATCGAGCTCCGCTCCCGCGAGCGGCCGTACATGCCGTCCGTTGCCTGGTACTATCCGGAAACCGTTCGCGAACGAACGCGCTCAGTCGCCCTCAGGCCCGTTATTCCAGATCCAACGCAGCGTGTCTTTCGCTATGCGATCGAGGGCGACAGCCCGCCTTGGCGGCCGCTCGCGGCCTATGATGACGGCCGCAAGGTCTACATTGAATTCCCGCAAGGGATCGTCCAGGGCGAGATGCCGCCGCTGTTCGTCATCGGTCCCGACGGCAAGACCGAACTCGTCAACTATCGCGCCCACGGCAATATGCTGATCGTGGACCGGCTGTTTGCAGCCGCAGAACTGCGGCTAGGCAGTGAGCACCAGCAGAAGGTCAGAATTGTCAGGACTGACGGGAGGCCGTCGTCATGAACGCGCAGAACGAAAACAATCCGGACGGGGTCATCCCGCCGCAAATACCAGAAGAGCAATCCAGGAGCTTCCGCCTGCGAGCCGAACCTCCGCGGGTCACACGATTGTCCCGCAAGGTACTGGCGGGAGGGAGCGCGGTCGCCCTGCTGGTTATCGGCGGAGCCGTATTGTGGTCATTGCAAAGCAATCGCCCACGCAGCCAGACGACCGACGAGCTCTATAGCACGGATCATCACAATCTTGCCGATGGTATTGAGGCGCTGCCGAAGGACTACACTGGCGCTTCACGCCAAACCGTGCCGCAGCTTGGTCCCCCGCTCCCAGGCGACCTCGGTCGACCGATCCTGGCCGCTCAAGGCCAGTCGCCGATGACAGGCGGAGATCCGGAACAGCAGCGCCGGGATCAAGAGAGCGAGGCAGCCCGTATCAGCCATCTGTTCGCATCGACCAATGCGAGAGAAATGCGTCCGCCCGCCGCCGCGGCTGTTGGAGGCGAACGCGTCGCGCCACTAAACGCAACGAGCACCAGGGAGGATGGATCTACGCAAAACGCCCAGGACCGAAAACTTGCCTTTGTGAACGCTTCTGTGGACCGCCGCACGGTAAGCCCTGACCGCGTCAGCAGGCCCGCTTCACCATACATTGTGCAGGCTGGGACGGTGATTCCAGGAGCGCTGATCACCGGGATCAGGTCAGACCTTCCCGGCCAAGTCACGGCGCAGGTGACGGAGAATTTATACGACACTCCGACCGGCCGCTTTTTGCTCGTGCCCCAAGGAGCGAAGCTGATCGGCAGTTATGACAGCCAAGTTTCGTTCGGCCAGTCGCGAGTGCTGCTGGTCTGGACCCGGCTGATCATGCCGAACGGCCGCTCGATCGTTCTGGAGCGGCAGCCCGGTGCTGACAGCGCAGGCTACGCGGGGCTCGAAGACCAGGTCGACAATCATTGGGGTGAGCTATTCAAGGCTGCGGCACTATCGACGGTTCTGGCTGTAGGGACGGAATTGGGAGCTGGTTCGGACACCAATAGCAACGACAGTGCCATCATTCAGGCATTGCGGCACGGCGCCTCCGACTCACTAAACCAAACTGGACAGCAGGTGGTTCGGCGCAGTCTCAACATTCAGCCGACTCTGACCGTGCGGCCTGGTTTTCCGGTTCGTGTCCTTGTCAATCGTGACCTCATGCTTGCGCTATACGGAGGCTAACGATTTGCCCAAGCTTAGAATAGGGGCACTGCCCGACGACAAGCCCGTCAAGGTCACCACTGAGATTCCAGCATCAGTGCATCGGGATCTCGTCGCCTATGCAGAGGCCCTGGCAATCGAAAGCGGGCAGCGCGTCGATCCGGCAAAGCTGATAGCGCCCATGCTGGCGCGCTTCATGGCCACTGATCGCGGCTTTGCGAAGGTACGGCGTGCGATTTATTCGCGAGAAGTAGGCGCTGGATAGCGTTCACCCAAAAGTGTGAGGAGGCTCAGTAGGGCCGGGCTTTCGTTATCACGTCGCCAGTGTGCGGATAAGCCAATCCTGCTAGCTCCTGTTCCGTCGCGCAGCTCTCGGTAGACCAAGCCAGGGAAAGTCGCGCCCGTCTCCGACTCCATGACCAGGCTAATCCCAAGGCCCATGCTGACGAGGCTTTTGATGATACCTCTGCTGACATCGTGCCGTTCTATCCTCGGTCGGTCAGCGCATACGAGCTTGGATGTCAGCAAGTCCTCGAGTTCCGGCCCCGGATCGTGTTGGCTCAACAAAACCTTCTCATTCCTAAGGTCGGTCCAGTAGATACTATCGCGTGCAGCCATCGGGTGATCTTGAGGAAAGGAAATGAGCACCCGCTCGCTCCAAAGTGGCCAAACATGGTTGCCCGGCAACGGCACCTCGCCCGTAAGGAAGAGAAGATCGAGGCTGCCGTTCCGGAGAGCCGTCGCTAAGCGAGTTTTTGATCGTTCCGCCGTGACTAGTTCGATAGCCGGAAAGCGACGCTTGAAGTCCAGGAATGTGGCGCGCAAATTGCCTGCTGACATAGATGTGCAAAACCCCACGCGCAGGTATTCTGGTTCGCACCCGCCGCTGGATGTGCGCGTTTTCATAAGGGCATCGATCTGCTCCAGGATAGTTCTCGCAGCCCGCAAGACATTTCGACCGGCGGGCGTCAATCTCACTCCGCTGCTCGAACGCTCGAACAGCATCATCCCGATCGACTGCTCGAAGTGCTTGATAGACCTGCTGAGCGCCGAATGGCGAACGGAGAGCAGTTCCGCAGCCCGTCGGAAGCTACCGCAATCGGCCGCGGCGACTGCGGATCGGAGATGATGGAGATCGACATTGTTGATGGTGGCGCGGTTAGCATCGCCGTCCTTTGATGCGTTGATATTCATCCCAGAGAGCCGAACAAGACCACATTTTCGACGGGCCAAGAATCTTTCAATGTCAGCTTTAGGTTGTAAATTCAACCAAGAGATGATGACAGAAATATGAATACAAATGCCAGCGTCCAAGCAGGAGCGCCAACTGGAGCCGAGCAAATCACACGGACAACAGCAACGGCGGTTTAATGCTGGTGCTCAACGTTTAGTTACGGATTGGATAAGACATGACACCCCGTAGCGATGCGACATTTGTGGACTTTGAGGGGACCGGCAAAGCTTGGGTGCATCGCGCGATTCCTTGGCGCGTCATAGATTCTGCTCGCGCAGCCGAAGGTACGTGCCGCTCGCATCACCCAAACCGCACTCACTTCTGTGTCCTTGAGATCCAGGAGCCATTATCCACGCCGGTGCCGATGCCGCGCAGCATCGCATCAGGCGGTGGTCATGGCGGAGTCGGACGGGGCAGTAGGAGCGTTGATGCCGGGTAATGCCGGCGGAGCAAAGGGCCCCGACTTCTGGTGTGCTTTTGAAGATGGTGAGGTGAAGGTGATTGGTGATGAGCCTGACAACGCCTGATAAGATCCGGAGCCTTCAGAGAAAGCTCTACTGCAAAGCGAAGGCGGAGCCCACCTTCCGCTTCTATCTGCTCTACGACAAGATCTGTCGCGAGGACATCCTGGTCCACGCCTATCGGCTCGCCCGCGTTAATGCGGGTGCACCGGTTGTGGATGGGATGACGTTTGCTCAGATTGAGGAGCAGGGCCTGGAAGCATGGTTGGCGGGCTTGCGCGAGGAACTGGTCTCGAAAACATACCGACCTGATCCGGTGCGGCGGGTGATGATCCCAAAGCGAATGGTGGCGAGCGTCCGCTCGGCATTCCGACCATTCGTGATCGTGTGATTCAGACTGCTGCCAAGATGGTGATCGAGCCGGTCTTCGAGGCTGACTTCGAGGACAATGCCTACGGCTACCGGCCCGCTCGCGGGGCTATGCTGACGTAGTTGATGCCGATTTGTCCAAGTACTTCGATACGATACCGCATTCCGAGCTGATAAAGTCAGTAGCCCGGCGTGTGGTGGATCGAAACGTCCTGCGCCTCATCAAGATGTGGCTGAGGGCGCCGATCGAGGAACGGGACGCCGACGAGACCCGGCGCATGAGTGGTGGCAAGCGAAACACGCGCGGCACGCCGCAAGGCGGCGTCGCAAGTTTACTGCTGGCCAACATCTACATGAATCGGTTCCTGAAGCATTGGCGTATGACTGAAAGCGGCGACACGTTCCGTGCTCACGTCGTCTCCTATGCCGACGACTTCGTTATCCTCAGCCGCGGCCGCGCGGCGGAGGCATTGGCGTGGACGAAGGCGGTGATGACCAAGCTCGGGTTGACGATCAACGAGGCGAAAACTTCGTTGAGAAACGCCCGAGAGGAACGCTTCGACTTCCTCGGCTACTCGTTCGGCGCGCATTGGTTTGAGGCGAACGGGAATTGGTATCTGGGTGCGAGCCCGTCCAAGAAGAGTGTGCAACGGCTCAAGACAAAGATCAGCGATCTACTGGTGCCGAGCAATATCGATCCATGGCCGGAAGTATGTGGCAAGCTGAACAGGTCTCTGCGAGGCTGGTCCAACTACTTTGGCTCCGATCTGCGGAGCAAGGCATACCGTAGCGTCGATCAATACGTCTCTGAACGTCTGCGCGGGTTCCTCGCGCGAAGACACAAAGTGCAAGGGCGCGGCAATCGTCGATTCACGTTCGATGTCATTCATCGAGAACTCGGCGTTCTGTGCCTTCAACGCCTGCCCAAAGCGGTCCCGTCGCGTGCATTGCGGTGAAGCCGGTCGGAAAGCCGGATGCCGGAAATCGGCACGTCCGGATTGATGAGCGGGGATGGGAAACGGGGCGTTGGCCATAGGCCCCAAGCTACCGCGCCAATCCTCGACTCTACCAGAGCGGTCCTTCGCGTCTTCTTTTCCTCCCCGTCAGTTGATCCGCTGACCTGTGATCTGCCAGGGCCCGTGATTGAGCACTAGGCCCGTCGCCTTGCCGATCTCATCGTGCAGGAAAGCAAGACGCGTGTGCTCGCCGCTATCGACGAAAAACTCATCGTTCGACATCGGGACCAGCGTGATGGGCATCCCCTTCTCGAAGTCGAGCACCGGCAGCGATCCGCCGGCCTCGACCTGGAGCTTGCCATCCGTGATCGCGACATGGAGATCGGTGCCAAGCGGTGCGATCACAGCGCGAACGATCGTCAACTCGATCGGCTCGTTCTGCCCCTTGCGCGCGATGGTCAGGCGGATCGAGCTGTTCACCGGCCCGCGCATCTTGTCGAGAACCTGATCGAGCGATTTGCCTTGTGTCGCTTTCCCATCCAGATGTGTGATGATGTCATCAGCCATGACGCCGGCCTTGGCTGCAGGCGTGCCCTGGATTGGGAATTTCACCTCGAGGCGACCGTCCTGTATCGCGATCTGGATGCCAAGACCGCCAATCTCGTCTTGCCGGTCTCGGGAGCTCAGCGTTGCGAACCTGTACGTGCCCGCGAAGGGCGCGAGTGCGGCTTGATCGACGCCAGCATCGGCTGATGCCGGCACACCTTGATCAGGAACACTGAAGGCTCCGTAGACGAGACCGTGAAACGCAGAATTGAACATGGCGAACTTGTTCGGCGCGACGTGGATGAGATTGATGGCGATCAATTGCTCCGCCGGATCAACCCAGAAATGAGTACCCCAGACCCCATTCCAGGAGAAGCTGCCGACCGATCCGGCGACGGAGCTTCGTGCGGCTTCGCTGCGAATGGCAAAGCCAAGTCCCCAAACCGAGCCGTCGGCGATGCGCTTCCCGGGCGGCACGGCGCTCGTGGTCATCCGCCGCACGATCTCAGGCGACAGAATGCGCACGCCGTCGAGTTCGCCACCATTGAGGAGCATCTGACAGAACCTGAGATAGTCGGCCGCCGTCGACACCAGTCCGCCGCCACCCGAGAACAGCGTGGTCGGCTTGGTGACATCCCGGTCCGGAAGCATCGCCGCCCCAGCGGGCGGGTCGACGAGGCGCGCGAGCTTCTCCGGCGGCACCCAGAACCCGGTGTCGACCATACCGAGCGGCTTGAACAGCCGGTTGTCGAGAAACCGATCGAACGGCTGGCCCGACGCGACCTCAATCACACGCCCGAGCACGTCAGCATTGTGACCATACTCCCAGACTTCTCCGGGCTGATGAGCGAGCGGGAGCCGCGCCAAACGGGCTACGAAGTCCTTGAGGGTGCCGTCACGCGCCAGGCCCTTCGCGGTTAGTCCGCTCTCCCGATAAAGCCTGTGCACCGCCGTATTACCCGAATCTGCGTAAGTGAGGCCGGATGTCTGACGCAGCAGATCCTCCACCGTCATCGGATGCTTCTGCGGCTCATATGCGATCTGGGTCTTGCCGGTCACAGGATCTTTGGTCTCGACTGCGACCATTATATTCCTGAGTTCGGGAAGATAGTTGGCGACCGGGGCAGCAAGATCGAGCTTCCCCTCCTCAACCAGCATCATCGCGGCCACGCTGGTGACGGGCTTAGTCATCGAAGCAATCCAGAAGATCGCATCAGGTTGCAGCGGGCTGGTCTTTGCACGGTCGTGAAAGCCGACTGCTCGCATATACGCCACTCTGCCGTTCCGCGCGATGGCCGCGACCGCGCCCGAGAAGGCGCCGGCATTGACCTGTGTCTGCTGCCAAGCGGCGATCCGTGACAGCCGCGGCGCCGAGAAGCCAAGCGCTTCAGTATCGCTGATGGGTGAGACGTCGTACGCACGGCCGTCGGTGGCAAGGCCGAGAGTCACGAGGTGGAGGATCGACAATGCCGCGAGACGGCGACGCAGGGGCTTCATCCGGACGTCCCTTTCCAACTTGGCGACAGCGAGGGGCGCAATTGTCTACGTCATCGTGCCATTCGGCAGATGTGCTACAATTTGTAGCATTGACGAGGTGGGAGGTCAATCAGCAAGCTTCTAATTGTGGCCCATGGTCACCTCGCCCAAGGAAACACTGGCAATCGCCCCAAGCGATCGATTTGTCTTTGGTGATGGTAAGAATGAGGTCTTCAAGTTCTCCCTTCCAGCTTCTACCGAACCGACATCATCTACGGAGGCCGCGGTAATGATGCGATTGACCTTCCTGGAACAGCCGCGCGGTGGACTTGGCATGCATCTCCTACAAACCCTCGCCATTGTCCCGAAGCTGCATTGCGCCTTCGCTAACACCTCCGCGGACAAGTCGCTGCGCTTGCAACGACTGAACGCGTAACACTCGTGCTATCATTCGTGAATCGCTTTCCACGACTACCGCGTGTAGGTAGTGCGCGCCGCTCGGGAGCGGCTGTGACTGGGGCCGCACATGCACGACGAGACGTCACCGCGCTACGCTGGCTGGAGGGTCGTGCTTGCCTGCTTCCTGCTGGCGCTGTCGATCTTCGGCTTTGCTCTGTATGGGCAGGGTGTCTACCTGGTACAGCTGCAGCGGCTGAACGGCTGGCCGGCCTCGCTGATCTCGGGTGCCAGCACGCTGTCGCTCTTGATCGGTAATGTCATCGTCATTTTCACCGACGAGATCGTGCGGCGGCTCGGCCTGAAGCGACTGGCACTGGCAGGCATTGCGTGCCTCGCCACCTCGATGGTGCTGCTCGCCTTCGCTGCCGCGCCGTGGACCCTGTATGCGGCATTCGCGTTAATGTCGCTCGGCTGGGTGGGCATGGGCACCGTAATAATTTCGGCGGTTGTCGGTGCCTGGTTCGTTCGGCGCCGTGGCCTTGCAATTAGTTTGGCCTTCCTCGGCGCCAGTTCGGGCGGCGTCATCGTGACGCCATTGCTGGTGGTTCTGGTGAGCCACCTCGGATTTCAGACCGCGATGCTGGCCGCGAGCGGAGTCCTGCTGATCTTTCTGGTGCCGGCTACGCTCGCCTGGATCGGCCCGCCGCCGAATGCGGGCGTGACGGCTGCGACCGCCAACCAATCCGCGCCGGCGCCCATCAGCAGCATCTCCCGCAGGGAGGTGGTGCGCCGGCCGGCGTTCTGGACCATCGTGATTCCTTTGCGCTCGGGATCGTCGCGCAGGTCGGCTTCATAGTGCACCAGATCGCGATAGTTGAGCCGAAGATCGGAGCTGTCAGGGCAGGGCTCGCCGTCAGCGTGATGACTTTGATGGCGCTCGTTGGACGGCTCTCCTTAGCGTGGTCGCCGACCGCCTCGATCCGCGACTTGCTGCCGCCGCCTCATTGGTGAGCCAGGCCGCGGCGCTGTCGATCATCTGCCTGACGGATGACGTCCAGCTTGTGCTCCTGGCCTCTGCCGTGTTCGGTTTCTCGGTCGGCAACCTCATCACGCTACCGCCGCTGATCATCCACCGCGAGTTCGAGGTGCAAAGCTTCACGGTGGTAATGGGGCTGTTCACCTCGATCAGCGGCACGGTCGGCGCCTTGGGTCCCGGATTGATCGGTCTCATCCGCGGCTGGAGAGGCGACTACGGCGCTGCGCTGCTATTGGCGATTACGCTGGAAGCGATCGCCGCGGCGATCGTGCTCGCGCGGGCCGGAAATCTTAGGGTGGGCGAGGCGTAGCGTGCCCACCGCAGTACGCAGCGAGCTTCCTGCTTCGCGGTTCGAACTTACTTGGTACCTCGAGCAAGGAGTGCACGCATTTTGTCGGCAGCAGCGCCTTTGATCGGGTGAGCTAGATATGTCAACCATGAGATTTCGAGGCTATCGAGTTATCATCGCCAACAGAGCGCGGATCGCTCGATCCGCGGGCTCAGACGAGCAGGGCTGTAGCCGCGCTGTGGCAAGCGCGCGAATAGTCGTGAACAGGGCTTGGTCGTTGCTCGGTGGACCCGGCCTTTGCAGCATGCGCGATTTTCGGAATCAGCCACTCACAGATGACAAGACAAGCGCAACCAAAAGCCCGATCACCACAAGCACTCCAGTAATCTTTTGCGCGACCTCGGTTGCTCGGGTATCATCGTATTCACGACCATGGTGAGAAGCGCGCGGCTGCTATCGCATTCACGGTCGCGGTCAGTTTACGGGAAGCTCCGGCCAGGAACACCGCTCCGCAGAGCGAGCTCAGACCTGACAGTACGGCGATCGTGATCCATAGCCCGAAATGTAGTGCGCGCTCCGCCCGGCCTTGCGCATGCCGACCGCGCTCGAGAGCCCCTCCGGGAAATTGGACAGGAAGTTCGCGGCGAGCATACGCCTTTTCCGCTTAACAGCGTGAGACCGAGGACGACGCTTTCGGGTATTCCGTCGAGCAGAGAGCCGATCGCGATGGCCATACCGCCGCCCTTTGCGGCTTGCCGCTGTTGATCGCCGGACTGCTTCCGATGATGCCGGCCACGTATTGAAACGATGTGATCGGCGATTGCGCACGATACGGATCCGATGAGGGCGCCGGCAACTATCGGCAATAATCCGCCGTCCTGATAACCATCTTCGAGCAGATCGTATGCCACCGCGGAGATCAGGACGCCGCTCCAAAAGACATAATCCCAGCAGTAAGCCATTTGGGCGGTGCCGCGAGGTATGCCACAGCGGCTCCTTCGACCAACGAAGAAGCTTCCAGCAAGCCCCACAGGCCAGCGGTTAACCAGATGGGCGTCACACGCCTACTCCACTGCCAGCACCCGTGCCCGTCCAGCACAAGAGCGCATCCCTGACGAAACGTTTCCTCCGGGAGGTGCTCACCGGTGTCCCCAGACCAGGATGGCGGCCAAGGTGCTGCTGCCAACACAACAGCCGCGATCGCTGACCTGGAATTGCCGAAATATCTATGCCTAACCGGCTCCAAGGTTCATGCGGTTCTTTCGCCCGAGAAAGCGAGCAGCAACGTGGGGCTTTGCCAACTACAACGCAGTCGAGTGGGTGATCGACCACAACGTCGGCATCGAGCTGCGCGGGATCGTTCTGCCCAGAGGGCTCACGATCCAACCTGCCAGAAGCGCCGCGAGAGCTAACCAATTCTCCCCTCGTTCCACAAGTCTTCCTCTGGAAGTAGCCATACGCGAAAGCGTCTGCAAGGAATGTCCCGAGGCAGAATTGCTGCGCTCGCGCTGAGACTTGCCGCATTTGACCCATATTCGGAAATTCTTCGCGGGCCGCGAATAAAAAATTTCGCGGCCGTCCGATCTCCGACTCTGCGCTGGGCCTTGTCAATGTGTATGGCATCTGGTGCCAGATGAGGGGCGGATAGTGGGCCAATTGACCCACTATCCGCTCTGCCGATAGGCCGACGGCATCGCACCGGCTATGACTGCCCGGAAATAGCGGGAACGATAATCCGAAAGGCTTGCGCGTTGTGGATCATGTCGGTGTGTTTCATGCCGGGCACCACCGTAACGGGGATGTTCACGCCGAGGTGCTGTAACAGCCGCGCGTATTGATCTGCGATGACCTGCTCGTCCGCATCTCCGACGAAGATGGTGGCAGGGCGCTGTATATTTCTCAGATACGTTTCGTACTGGTGTCCGGCGCCGAAGTTATTCAATAGCCTATAGGAATAGCTCGCGGTCATTGATTTCGCGCTCTCGGGTGTTATCGCGTAGCTGATGACGGGCAATCCGTCGAAGAGGCGAATGCCAAAGCGATTGAGCCACGCGATCACCACGATCCGTGGAACCGCCACGTTGATCCAGCCGCCGGCGTTCGGCCGCAAGGTCGGTGCGTTCGAGAACGTGGTCGGCGAAAGCAGCACGTAACGGTCAAACAGCGCGCCGTAGGGGCCGCCGGCGAAACGGATGCTGAAGCCTGCGCCGGCGGAGAACCCGACTAGCGTACGGGTCTCGCCGCTTTTGGGTTGCCCAAGCTGGGCGACAAAGTCCGCGAGATCATCGTCGAGCTGTCCGATGTAGGCGATGTCGCCGCGCCGACCGGAACCGCCATGGCCTCTTATGTCAGGCACATAGACCGTCACGCCGGCGGCCTGCAGCGCCGCTGCCAGATCATGCATGCTGGCTCCGGGACCCGCCGAGCCGTGCACCAGAACGGCCACTTTGTCCGGGGCTGCCGGGTAGGCGTAATATTGCAAGCTTGTGCCGTCGCGCGCCTCGAAATGCTGGGGTGTCGGAAATTTCGGATTAGTTTGAGCGGGCGTCGCCATGGAAGCCATGGCAGGCGGCGAGGTCGGCGCATCGAACGCGATCACGCCAACGGGGATCGCCGCAACCACTAGCAGCAAGATAAACACGCCAATCAAAAACTTGCGCATAACGTCTCCGAACATGAGCTCAAGATAACCATGGCAAGTTTCACAGCCGCTCGATCGGCAGACAGAGCTCGCAGCGTAGGTGATCGGCCGGAAGTTGCAGATCGTGATCTCGGCGAAGTTCGAGGCGCGGCCTATCGCAGGGTTGATAGCCGCTGGCCGGAAGCCACTCTGTGTATAGCCTTGCCCAGGCATCAATGATGACGGCCGCCGACCCCTGAAAGCGAGCGACGGCGTATTTGCCTCCGGGCAGATCGGTGACGTTGACGGCGCGGTCCGGTTTAAAATCGCGACTTACGACAACACCGGCGTCGTAACGCAGCTTCTCCGGCGGGACAATGCCTGGCGCGTCGTGACCGATGCCGACCATGAGCAGGCCGGCAAGCTGCAGGTCCCGGCTTCGTATCCAGCGCCTCAGGCTCGCCCAGAGATCGGAGATGGCGCCGCTCGTACCATACGGCCCGACGTGACGCATATATGCGATACGGGATGCCGGAATCTCCTTATTTCGACTCGCATCGCGAACCCCTCTTGGCGCATCGATGCATGATGCCCGATCCGCTTGGCGGCTGCTTTGCGATTCTTGCGCTTTGCTTGACCTGGGTTGCGTTTCGGTTTGCCGCGCACGCCTTGGGGCTGGTGTTGGTCGCGCCAGTGCTGTCCTCCGTCCGAGCGCCACTGCGTCGCGCTCATCCCGAAATGCGCCCTGAATGCGCGTGCGAATGTCGCTGCCGATGAGAAGCCGTATCGATACGCGACGTCGAGAATACTGGTCTCGGGCAACGAGATGAGTGCGCCGGCTGCGCGCTCAAGGCGGACACGCCTAATGAAATCCGAGAGCGTCTCGCCGGTGATCGCCGCAAAGACGCGATGGAAGTGGAAGGGCGAAAAGGCCGCGACACGGGCCAGGCGTTCGAGCGTTAAGTCGTCGGCGAGGTGACCCTGCACATAGTCGATAACGCGGTTGATCCGCCGCTCATATTCCCGGCGGCTGGAAGGCGCCTTCATGCTGAGCTTATGCCTCAGGTAGGTACCCTGGTTACAAACGGCTGGGCCCCTACACGAACAGCCAGCGCCACCATTAGGAGCAGGAATACGAACACGGCCATTCGACCCTCGTCCTCCTTTATGTCATCGGATTTAGCTCAATTCTCCACGGCCAACCCTTCACCATGACAGTACCAATCAGCGCGAGACGCCCAATGGACGTGGCGGTCAGGTGTGGCGCCAAGCGACTTGTCGAAGGCACCCGCATGAATGATCGCCTCCCGTCCGCTGCGCGTAAGATGCGGCATTGGGCTTCCACACTGGTTGCAAAAGGCCGTTGCGAAGCTCTTTGCCTGCGGCAAGTCAAAACGTACGACCGATTTCTCGCCGCGAAGCCAGCGAAAGGCCGACGCCTTAACGATCACCTCGCAAGAATGCGCGGTTCCCGTCGCTTTCCGACAGCGGGAGCAATGGCAATTCAGGAAGCAGTCAAAGGGGCCATCGACCTCGAATGCGACCTCACCGCAGATGCAGCTTCCCTGGTAGGCTTCCATTCTTTTCCCCTCATACACGACGGATTTGATAGCGGTCCTCTTGCTTCCCGTCACGTCCGTTTTTGGCTCTTTGGGGGCGGCCCGCTGCGCGACAGTCAGCTTCTGGGCCATCCCGCTAGTTGGCACTCCGCAACGACATGTCCGGAGCGAGAGGTAGAGCGGAAGTCGTCCCACTCTGGGTCCGACCGCCGCCTCTGACCCCACGCGATAGCGTATATTTCGGCAAGCTCATACGCCGTCTTTCGGGACGGCCTTTTTCTTTTCAGGAGACATGCGTGACCACAGGATACACCCCGATCTACCGCATCGTGAAGGACGGGGAGGACGTCACCGGAAACTCAACGACCGCACGTTGCAGATCAAGGTGGACCTCCAGTCTGGCAGGGGCAACGACGACCAACGCACCATCCTCGTCGACGATCGCGACTGGCGTGTCGCCCGCCCGATCCCGGACTACGTGGTCCAGATCTGGCTCAGGTATGAGGAGGTCGGTCTCGCCTACATGGGTCGTTCACGATAGACGATGTCACCTTCCTCGGCCCGCCGCGCAACATCATGCTCATCGGCAAATCGACCAGTTCGAGCGGATCCAGAAAGCTCTACCATGAAGGAGTTCGAAAAAAATCGGTATGCGAGATCCTCGGCCAGATGGCCGGTCAGAGCGGTCTCGGTCTCGCCATCTCAGGCGACCTCCGGTTCACTCAAAATCTCCTTCAAAAATCAGGTTGTCCGCAACCTGCACATGATCCACGAGCTGGAGCGCCTCACGGGCGCCATTGCCAATGGTCGTGGACGGCTAGCTGATGTTCGTCAAGGCTGATGAGGCGAGACCGCGAGCGGCATTCCGCTTGCGACGCTGGTTCTTCTGCTGGAGCACTTCGGCACCTGGCACGTCCGTTCCGTTACGCGCGAGGAGCAGGAAACTGGGTGATCCACCCATGGTGTTCGGCACGCGCATGGGCGGCAGCGTGTGCGTCCGTGCAGCCGGAACTTCGAACTATACGCTCACTACCAGGTGAGCAAAGGCGAGGAGGCGGCAATCACGCCGTCTCCCATCCACCAATGACGCAGCTTATGAGAGTCCTGCAAACTGGGCGAGTTCATAGCTCCGTAACGTCCGCGCGCTGAAAGGCCAGCTCGGCATGCCATCGATCAATAGCTTCATATAAATGCGATGATTCTGCAGGTTTATCAGCGTCCTCCTGCTCAAAGACCAATTGAAACTCGCGAACGACGTAAGAGGCATCTTCCGGGCCTACGCGTAAGGAGATAGACGTGCCAATGTTGCCGAGGACAGCGTGCCGGAGTTCAGGTGTCAGCTGATGCATAAATTGGTGCGCGATGGCAAGCCCAATCCGGTATTTGCGCAGTTCTGAGAGCATGTTGGCGAGCGCTAGCGTGGTGAAACTCTGGAACTAATCGATATAAATGAAGAAGTCGCGACGCTTCGCTGCCGGAGTATCTACGCGAGTATATGCGGCAAGTCCCAACGTGGTAACCAAAGGCCGCCAAGAAGCGAAGAACTATCTTCGCCGATACGCCCCTTTGCCAGATTTGCAATCAGTACCTTGCCTTCATCCATGACCTGGCGAATACGGATCTCCCGCTTGGGAGCGCTGAGCATGCGCGCGAGAGCCGTATCTGCCAAGAACGCGCCGACCTTATTCTGTATCGGGGCGCTTGCATCAGTGCGATAGCTGGACGAAAACTTTTCGTATTCCTGCTCAAAGAACCGGCGTACGGGTTGGTTCTGCACAGCGCGACCGATCTGCTTCCTGTAATCTTTATCCGAAAGCATCCTCAGGATATCGTGCATGGTTGCTTCGGGCTGCTCCAAAAGCGCCATGAGCACGCTGCGCAGAATATGGTCCACCTGTCCGCTGGTTACCCGCTGATCCCGCATCCCGAACAGGATGATTGCAAAACAGTGGAGCGCCCACGGTAGCGCCCCTTCGTATCGCGGGATGAGCGACACCAAGTCCGGCAGCACGCGCACCTCTCTCGGGACGAGGCGCGGCCGGAGCACGAAGACCGGGCCGAATCTCTCGAGGCCAAGCCGGCTGCTTTGGCCGGTTCGAACTCCGTTCCGATGATGCTAGTCCCGTCCGTTGGTAGTTTAAAACGTTTGCCATTGACAGTTGTTGAACCTGCCTGGAGAAGCGGAGACAGACGATAACGATGCCGGACCCACTTCCGCTTTTTCGTTGTCCGCCTCAGAAGGCGAGGCCGGGCGTTCAGGTGGTACCTGTGCACGATGGACGGCCCTCATGCAGGGATCGGAAAGAAGCCGGAATGCCGCAAGGTATCAAGCCAGTCGCGCGCTTCTAATGATGTTGCCGACTCGATCGCGCCGACAGGAGCCCATCGCGCCGAACGCCTTCATGCGGCTGAATGGCCTGCCCCAAATCGCTTACGAGCAGGGTCTGGAGTGTAGGACTTTGCATATCGGTGTGGCTTCGCGACCTTGACATCGCTTCAAATGCGTCCGGAAAATTGTCGAGATCAGGAGCGCGCTCGTCTAGATCCACGACAAGTCGATCCGTTTCCAGCACGAGATGCACAAGCCTCGACGACTTTCACATGAGCTTGTCACGGATCGAACAGGGCAGCATCAATCAGGCCTGAAGGTAGGTGACTCAGGCCCGCGTGCCGCTTTTGGTCGGCATCACCTTCTTGGATCGAGCTGAACCGCCCCGGGTTTGCCGGAGGCCATTTGGTTTAAGTTATGCCGCCATGGCCGGTTGTTCCAGCATGGCGTAGTAGCGTTGCTCGGCTTCGGCGGGCGGTATGTTGCCGATGGGCTCCAGGAGCCGCCGGTTGTTGAACCAGTCGACCCATTCCAGCGTCGCGAACTCGACGGCCTCGAAGCTGCGCCATGGTCCGCGCCGATGGATCACCTCGGCCTTGTAGAGCCCGTTGATGGTTTCGGCGAGAGCGTTGTCATAGGAATCTCCGACGCTGCCGACAGAAGGCTCGACGCCTGCTTCAGCCAGGCGCTCGGTGTATTTGATTGAGACGTATTGGCTGCCCCTGTCGCTGTGGTGGACGAGCCCGCCGCAATGGACCGGCCGACGATCATGCAATGCCTGCTCCAGCGCATCGAGCACGAAGCCTGCATGCGCCGTGCGCGAGGCTCGCCAGCCCACGATCCTGCGGGCATAGGCGTCGATCACAAAGGCGACGTAGACAAAGCCCGTCCAGGTCGCGACATAGGTGAAGTCGGAGAGCCAGAGGACGTTCGGCCTTGGCGCCTTGAATTGGCGGTTGACGTGATCCAGCGGGCATGGCGCGGCCTTGTCGCTGATCGTGGTTTTGACCGGCTTGCCGCGGATAACACCTTGCAAACCCATGTCCCTCATTAGTCGCGACACGGTGCAACGGGCAACATCGAAGCCTTCGCGCTTGAGCTGCCGCCAGACCTTGCGCACGCCATAGACGGAGAAGTTCTCATCGAACACGCGCCGGACTTCAATCTTCAACCTGACATCCTGCCTGGCGCGCGCCGACAGCTTGGCCGGATCGCGCCGTTTGGCCACATGGGCGTGGTAGGTCGAGGGGCGATCGGCAAGACCTTGCAGATCGGCTCGACCCCATGCGCCCCACGATGATCGTCAATGAAGGCGATCATGGCTTGACCGGCGGTCGAGCTCCGCCATCGCAAAATATGCGCTTGCCTTGCGCAAGATCTCGTTGGCCTGCCGAAGCTCGCGGTTCTCTCGCTCCAGGGCCTTCAGCCTCTCGGCCGTGTCCGTCGGAACGCCGGCCCGCTGCCCGCTATCGACCTCGGCCTTCTTGACCCAGTCATGCAGCGTCTGCGGCGTGCAGCCGATCTTGGCCGCGATTGACGTCACTGCCGCCCACCGCGACGGGTGCTCGCCGGCGTGATCCAGAACCATCCGAACCGCTCGGGTCCGGACCTCGGATGAGAACTTGTTCGTCGTCTTGCTCGTCATGGCTCCATCCTCTCAGGAGTTGGAGCCTCCGGCAAACCCGGGGCGGTTCAAGCCAGTGGCATCGTTGATCTCATTGTGGTGAGACAGGTTCGAGAAGTTGGACGGGAATCCGTGTAGAGTCACGCCGCAACGAAATCGCAACTCCGAAGCTTAGCGATCATTGGCGAGAGGCTATATTTGTACTTAACGTTATGCGCTACCCTGCCTCGATCATCAGCCAATCGCGAAACACCCTCACGCCGGGCCGCTGCAGGGCGCTTTGTGGATAGACCACGTAATAGGCGAAGCCGGCAGGCAGGCTCAATTGGAACGGCCGCACCAGCCGGCCTGCGGCAAGGTCGTCGGCCACCAATGCGCTGCGGCCGAGCGCGACGCCTTCGCCTTGGACCGCAGCCAGGATGGCATGGTCGGACGACAGAAACGTCGGACCGCGTTGTGGATCGACATTGTAAATGCTGGCCCTGTGCAGCCATATCGCCCAATCGACTGTGAAAACGTCATGGAGGAGTGTGTGGCGAGCGAGGTCGGCGGGCGTGCGCAACGGATGCCGACCGTTGAGCAGCTTGGGGCTGCAGACCGGAAAATGTTCTTCGTTCATCAGCAATTCCGCCGAGAGGCCGAGGTACTTGCCACCACCACAGCGGATCGCGATATCGATCCCGTCGCTGACAAAATCCGCCAGCCGCTCCGACGTCGCCACCCGTATGTCGATATCGCCATGGGCCTGCCGAAACCGAGAAAGCCTGGGCATGAGCCATCTGGCTGCGAACGAGTCGATCGTGCTGACGTTGACAATCCCGGATCTGTGCCCGGTTGCTGCCGACGTCGCCGCCGCAAGTTGTTCGAGGACGTTACGAATGTCGGCGGCAAAGGATGCACCGATTGGCGTCAGCCGCACCGAGCGAGTCGCCCGTATCATCAGTTGCACGCCGAGTTGATCTTCGAGATTGCGCACGGCGCGGCTTACGGCGCCGTGGGTCACGTGTAACTCGTCGGCCGCTCTGGAAAAACTCAGATGGCGGGCTGCGGCTTCAAAGCTCGGGAGCGCATTTAGCGGCGGGAGGCGGCGTCGCATGGGTCGGAATCATCTGTGAGCGATGATCACATATAGCGCCCCATTAGTCGTTTGTCATCAAGGCTCAGGAGGTGTTTTGCTTCACATCGTACGGAGTTGACGGATTCGCCGGACGAGGAAGAGGGGTTCCCCATGCTGGAAGGAAAAACGCGCATCCCGCCGGTCGTCGTAGAGACGTGCGCAAGCGACTTGCGCGAAACTCTGGAAGAGCAACGCAAACTGTGGGGCACGCCGCTTTATCCCTACCTCTTCTACGCGCGCCACCCGGCGTACTTCCGCGCCGCGAGGTCGATGTGGGCCGCTCTTCAAGAAGAGGCGACGCGCGTGCCCGCACCGCTCAGAGCACTGCTGAACCGTCGCGTCGCCTGGTGGAATTGCTGCGAATACTGCCAGGACGCCCATGCTGCCAAGGGCAGCAAGCTCGGCATCTCGACAGAGAAAATCGAGGCGCTCAACGACTACACAAACAGCTCGCTCTTCAGCGACGCAGAGAGGCTGGCGCTTGAGTACGCTGACGCGATCACGGACACGCACCGCGACGTTGACGATGACTTGTTCGCACGCCTGCAATGGCATTACGACGACGACACCATCGCGGAACTAACGATGATCATCGCGTGGCAGAACGCGGGCACGCGGTTCAATCGGGCATTTCGTATCCCATCGCAAGGGTTCTGGAAACGATGACCGTAGTACCGTAGTGAATCCCGGAGGCAATCAGATGAACGGTATTGGCACATAGCCGCGGCATTCAATGTCGGATCATCGCCGCGCTATTCAAACGACCTTCTTGAATCCAGGTGGAAGAATAATTGTCGGCTTTCCGAGTGCTTTCACGGGATAAAGCAAGACAGTGACGTTGTGCGTGGTGTCGAACGCTTCCGCCACGCACTCGTGGGGAGTGCCACTGCAATCTGTCAGAGAAAGCGTCGTCGGACGCGTCATCTTCCTGCCTATCGGCAGGATACGGCCGAGACAATGATCGGGCGTGATGACGCTGTCTGTAGGTTTGCCAAATTGATTGATAAAGCAAGGTGATGATCCGGTCCTGCTGTTGGCCGAGATTCGCGCAACCCACGACGAACTCGGCAGTCGCGTCGATCGCGTGCCGGACAGGCGCGCGGCCTGCAATGCGCCAGCACGAGCACCGCGCCAGCGACCCCAGCCAGTTTTGCCAAACGCTCGGCAAGACAGCGACGGCCGGCGAGCCGCGTGCCAAGCACCGGCGAATCCGTCGGCCCTATAAAACCAGGGTTCGCATCCCATCCAAGCTCGACTCACATATTGCCACGATCCAGGCCTGGCTCGCTGCGCAACGGCAGCTAACTGCACTCGCTATCCTCGGCCGGCTGAGCGAGAAACACCCGAGGAGTTCGGGACGAGACAGCATTCGATCGTGCAACGTCTGCTAAGGGCGCTTCGACGGAAGGCTGCTGAACAGTAGGTCGCAAGGACTATGCTTACTCCCATCACCGGATCCATACTCGGTGACATTGGATCGCGCGGCGCACCACTTCAGCTATTTGATTCGGCTTAAGCAGACATTGACTGGTGCGAATGCGTACCAGCGAGCTGTTCGCTATAAACGAGAGCCGGCAAAAGAGAGGTGGCGGCTAACTAGACGTCGGATTTCTTCGTAGACATTAAGGGCGCCACGCAAACTATTGTTTCTTCTTCGAAGGTCCGGACACTAGACCCAGGGTTTCCTCTTTTCGTTGGGTTGGTATCGTATCAGCTGTCCATTCGCGAGCCTCTGGCAGGTCGTTTTTGCGAAGCTCTTTGAGCCGAGTGCGACCAATCTGCCAGTTGTTTGAGCCCTTCAGGGCTTTTGTACGGTTCGGCTTTCACATCTCAGTCCGCCGAGCAGCGATGGCCTTGTGGGTCAGCGACCACCTCCCGGCCCGAGCCCGGGGAAGATCGCCTCGCTGAGTCAACGGGCTGAGCATCTTCGCTGTTGAGCGGCTACCCTAACGAACGGGTATTCCGGTCCGCCAGCGCCGCTCGAATGTTGCGCAGATTGTAATGCGCGTTGCGCAGTTCGATCGAGCAATCCGGCAGGGCCGTGAGCTCGCCGAGTATCCGGTCTGGATTGGTGAACTCTACCTCGACACCATCCGCCGATGGCTACTTGTTTTGAGCTTCCAAGCCGAATACGAGGGTTCGATTCCCTTCACCCGCTGCAGCACGGATCGCGCGCGGCCCGGAATTTCCCGCATCACCCCGTCATTGGATCTAACCACGAGGTCGCCAAATCCTCAGTCGAGACGTGCTTCGGTGAAGCGCGGAGATGACTCGTTGGGCTTGTCAGCACTGAGAACCACTTCCATCCCGCATACTTGTCGCCGGTTTGACGTAAGTGCGTGTAGCGCTTGAGACTTGACCAAGAACGATGACCCGACACAGCAGCTACTTGTGGAATATTGCGACCTATCTCGAATAATCTCGAAATGCCATCGTGACGAAGATCATGCAGGTGCAAGTCGATGATCTCCAGGAATTGGCATGCCCGCGTGAAATTCGTTCCAATCGTGTCGCCGCAATACGGAAAGATTTCCGCGCGCCTCTTTGGCATGGAGAGAATGATTTGAAGCGCTTCCGGCGGGAGGTCGCACCATGCGTCATTTCCGATCTTCTCTCCGGGGTTCTTCATATCCCGTATCAAAACGCGGCTTCCTTCCGCATCAAGATCCGTCCATGATATCCGCGTAATCTCCTCGAGGCGACGCGTTGAAAATATGGCAAAGCCAATGATCTTCTGCATCGGAATGGAGGATGGTCGGCGCTTCAGTCGTTCGCCGAAATATTCGAGAATGTTATCGAGTTCTTCGAGTGACGGACGTCGATCGCGCTCGCGGCTTTTCCCCGCAATACCGAGGCGCCTCGCGACTACGAAGGCGTCCTTCATGGCGGTCTGATCAAGCGGATAAGCCCAGGCCGGTCTGGCTACCGCGAAGACCGCCGCCAAATGTGAGAGGTAGTTGCCGACGGTTGACGGAGCGACGTTGACTATCAGTTCATTTGCAAGCGCTACGACGTCGGTGCTCGTGATTTCCGAGCACCTCTTGTTCGCTATGTCGTAGTTCTTGATTGCTCGTAGAACCTGCGCCTTGGTGCGGCCAATCTTCTTTATTGATTCATCTGTGTAGCGGTCGATAACAGCAGCTAGGGTGGGGTCCGGCGCTTCGAGACGTTCGAGCGCGCCGGGTTTGGCGAGTTCCTTTTCCCGTTTTTCGAGCCAGGCTGAGGCGGCCTGCCGACGATCGAACGTTCGATTCTCCCGATGCACGATCTTGCCAGCTCGCTTAATAAGGAGCTGGGCTTGATATCCTGTAGAGCCATCGCTTCGTTTGCGTTGGACGACCGTTCCCATCTCGGAGGCTCCGTTTGCGGTACTGCATGGACCTGTCAGGTACTGCGCGGCAGTACCAAGGGTATCAAAATAGTGGAAAATGGCCAAAAAACGAACTAAACAGAAAAATTCGAGAATGACTGTAAATGATTGAAATGACCGCAAAATCTACGAAATCGTACGCTTTTCCATTCTCGGTCGCGCCCATGATGGATTGGACAGACCGGCACTGCCGGGTGTTCCACCGTCACCTGACACGGCGGGGGTCGCTCTATACGGAGATGCTGACCACCGGCGCCATCATTCATGGCGACCGGGAGCGGCTGCTCGGCTTCGACACGACCGAGCATCCGGTGGCGCTACAGCTTGGCGGCTCGGATCCGCGCGACCTCGCTGAAGCCGCGCGGATCGGCGAGGGTTTTGGCTACGACGAGATCAATCTCAATGTGGGCTGCCCGTCCGATCGCGTGAAGGATGGCCGCTTTGGCGCCTGTCTCATGGCGGAGCCGGAGCTCGTCGCGCGATGTGTCGCGGCGATGAAGCGCGCTGTCTCAATTCCCGTCACGGTGAAATGCCGCATCGGCATCGACGACCAGGATCCCGAAGGCGCGCTCGATACGTTGGCGCACGCGGTGGTCGCTGCCGGCTGCGACGCGCTGATCGTGCACGCCCGGAAGGCCTGGCTGAACGGCCTGTCGCCGAAGGAGAACCGCGACATCCCGCCGCTCGACTATGACCGCGTCTATCGGCTCAAGCGCGCGATGCCGGACGTGCCTGTCATCATCAACGGCGGCGTTCCGGGTATCGAGGAGGCGAAAGCGCATCTTGCGCATGTCGACGGCGTGATGCTCGGCCGTGCCGCCTATCAGGAGCCCTGGCGGCTGCTCTCGGTCGATCCCGAGCTGTTCGGCGAGGCGGCGCCGCACGCGACCATGCAGGACGCGTTCGAGGCGATGATACCCTATATCGAGGCGCAGCTTGCGTGCGGCACGCGGTTGCATGCCATCACGCGCCACTTCGTCGGCGCGTTCCATGCAGTGCCCGGCGCGCGCGCCTTCCGCCGCCATCTCGCCGAGCACGGCGTGAAGCCGGGCGCCGGAGTCGACGTCTTGCGTGATGCGATCGCCCGTGTTGGCGCTCGCGCGCCGGCGGAGGCTGCCTAGCCGCGAGAAGGAGCCGGATTGCAGAATCCGACTCTCGGTTGATCAAGCTCAGCGGAACGCGTGGAAACGCTAGACGGAGAGCACTGCCGTTGGTCGACCGCCGTGCGCGAGCGGCGGTGGCTGCTCTGGAGCTCCGGGTAACCGGTGAGCATGAGCGTGTCGGACCGCACGCCCCAGCTCTCCAGGCGATCGAGGAAGCTCATGCCGAGCAGGTTGGTCTTCATCTGCCCGCGCTGGACGACGAGGGCCGGCACCGATTTCTCGACGAGATGGCCGACGGCGAGCCGGTCGATCGTGAGCCGCGCCGCCTTGGTATGGCCGCCGGCGGTTTCGAGGTCGACGTCATATTCGAGCATCTCGAGCGGCAGCCCGATCGCCTTCGCGGTTTCCCAGGTCAGCACCACGGAGGTCGCGCCGGTATCGATCACCATGGGCGCGGCCACACCGTTGATCTTGGCGCGCAGCGCGAACTCGCCGCCCTGACCGCGCTGGACCTGCACGGCGGGTGCAGGCGTTGCCGTTTGCGCACGGAAAATATGCGAGACCTTGTGCCTCGCGCGCGCGATCTGGTCGGGATCGCCATAGGCGACCACGGCGCCGGCCGTGGCAGCGAGCGTGATGAGAACGAGCAGGAAGCGGATCATCGCGCGCCTCCCATGGCAGGCCGGCAGGTCAGGCGCGTTTCGACGATCCCGCGATCGGCTGCAGGCCGGCGTCGGCCATGCGCGCGGGCAACAGCGCCATCACAGCGCGCCGTTCCGCGCTCTCCATGGCGTGCCAGCGCGCGATCTCCGGCAAGGCCCGGCCGCAGCCGAAGCACAGCTTGGTCCTGGGATCGATCATGCAGACGGCGACGCACGGCGTTTCTTTGCTCATCCGGACATAGTGAAGGATTGGCGGACATGTCTGCAAGCATGTGTTTACGAGCCCGTGCCTGCGCTCATGATCGGCTTGTGGCGCGGTCGGCGCTTCTCGTCGGGCACCATGGAACTCTCCGGCTGGAGCGGCGGCGCATCCTCCGACAGCGGCGCGAGCGCGCTCATCACGCGCTCCGGCGGGAAGGTGACGATCACCTCGGTGCCGATGCGCAGCTTCGACTTCAGCGTGAACGTGCCGCCATGCAGATCGATCAGGTTCTTGGCGATGGGCAAGCCAAGGCCTGCGCCCTGTTCGGCCGACTTGATCGAGTTGGAGCCCTGGCCGAACGAGGCGAGCACGACCGGGATCTCGTCCTCGGGGATCCCGGGGCCGGAGTCCTTCACCGACAGATATTGCCCGCCCGAAGCGGTCCAGCCGGCCTTGAGCCAGATCTCGCCGCCTTGCGGGGTGAACTTGATCGAATTGGAGAGCAAATTGAGCACGACCTGGCGGATCGCGCGCTCGTCGGCCCAGAGCCGCGGCATGGCGTGCTCGAACACCTCGTTGATGGTGATGCCGCGACTGGAGGCGCGCAGCTTCATGAGATGATGGCAGTCGGCGACGACGCCGACCAGCGACACCGCTTCCTCGTTCAATTCGTAGCGGCCGGCCTCGATCCGCGACAGATCGAGGATCTCGTTGATCAGGTTGAGCAGGTGCACGCCGGAATTATGGATATCGGCGGAATATTCCTTGTAGACCGGCACCGCATGCGCGCCAAAGATCTCGCTCTTCATCACCTCGGAGAAGCCGAGAATGGCATTGAGCGGAGTGCGCAGCTCATGGCTCATCTGCGCGAGGAAGCGCGATTTGGCGACATTGGCGGATTCGGCGCGGTGGCGCGCCTCGTCCGAGATCGCCTTGGCCTGTTCGAGCTCGCCGATCAGCGCATCCTTCTCGGCGCGCGCTTCGAGCGTGGCGAAGGTCGAGGAATGCAGGCGATGCGCCAGCAGCACGAAATAGCCTTCGGCTGCGAGCGCGAGCGCGGCCAGAATATAGTTGTCGAGCGAACCGGTCATCGCAAAGCTCAACGCCATTGCGACCGCGACCGGCGCGGTGGCGGCAAGGGCTGCGATCGGCAGGTTGGCAGCCAACATGCTCGACACTGCGATCACCAGCAGCATCAGGAACATCATCAGCGTTTCCGTGACCGTATCGAGCACGGGATGAATCAGGATCGCCATCCAGCACAGGCCGTACAGCAGGTCGAGCACGACGAAGCGTGTCTGCCAGGTGCGCGTCGCCGCAGGTGAGGCAGGCTTGGCCAGGAAGCGGCGGCAGCTGCGGATCATCGCCGCGTGGAGGCAGATCATGCCGACGGTCCAGGCGGCGGCCGGGATCGGCTGCATCCACAGTCCGAACAGCACTCCGGTGGCGACCACCAACAGCATCACGACGTAGGAGGCGGACAGGCGCGTCTGGGCATATTGGCGCAACAGCTCGGCATCGAAGGCTGGCCGGGTTCCGCTGGTCGAGGTTAACTTATCACGCGCCTCGCGCACCCGCTGCGACGCAGCCCTTCGGCTGCTCGCCGAAGGAGCGCCGATTGGCTCGGCCGGAAGCTGCACAACTTCAGGCTTTTCAGCGGGGTTACTCATCAAGCAACAACGATTCCTGCCCACGTCGGACGCGGGCCTTCTGCATTGTCTATCTCTGGCAAGAAATCCTTAAGAGGTGACTTAAGGAGCTAAAGAATTACGTTAACCGGGCGTTAATTTGGATCCGGCAGTCGCCCCTCAATGCAGCCAGGAATGCTGCGCGACATAGACCACGGCGCCGGCTAGATAGCCCGCAAGCGCGGGCACGGCGATGCGGCGGGCGTACCAGAGGAACTCGATCCGCTCGAGCCCCATGGCAGCAACGCCTGCGGCAGAGCCGACGATCAGGATCGATCCGCCGGTGCCGGCGCAATAGGCGATGAACTCCCAGAGGAAGCTGTCCGGCGGGTAATGGCCGAGATCGTACATGCCCATGGTCGCTGCGACCAGCGGCACGTTGTCGACGATGGCGCTGAGCAGGCCGAGCACGACGACGATGACGTCCTGGCGGCCGATGGTCGCCTCCAGCCATCGGGCCAGCATCGTCAGGAGGCCGGCATGTTCGAGGCAGGCGACCGCCAGCAGAATGCCGACGAAGAACACGATCGAGCCCATGTCGATCCGGGTCAGCGCATGCGCGAGCGAGAGCGGATGGCGCACGTGCTCGTCCTTGTCGCGATGGATGACCTCGCCGACCAGCCAGACGATGCCGAGGCCGAGCAGCACGCCCATGAAGGGCGGCAGATGCGTCACCGTCTTGAAGGCCGGCACCGCGATCAGCACGCCGAGCCCGAGATAAAACATCAGATTGCGCTCGAACCGGTCGACGGCGAGCAATCCGTTGTCTCTCGGCGGTGCCGCCACGGTCTTGCCCCTGAGCGACAGGCTGATGAAGGCCAGCGGCACCAGCAGATTGACCACCGAGGGCAGGAACACCGCGCGCATGATATTCAATGGCGTGATCTGTCCGCCGATCCACAGCATGGTCGTGGTGACGTCGCCGGTTACGGTCCAGGCGCCGCCGGCATTGGCGGCGATGACGATGAGCGAGGCGAACAGCAGGCGGTCGTCGCGCCTGGCGATGAGACGCTGGACCAGCGAGACCATGACGATGGTCGTGGTCAGATTGTCCAGGATCGCGCTCAGGAAGAACGCCACCAAGCCAACCAGCCACATGAGCGTGACCTGGCTCGTGGTGTTGATGCGCGAGGTGATGACCTCGAAGCCGTCATGGGCGTCGATCACCTCGACGATGGTCATCGCGCCGATCAGGAAGAACACGATCTGCGCGGTGGAAGCGACGGATTCGTCGAGCTGATGACTGACCAGCGCGTGATCGCCGATCCTGAGCGCGTAGATCGTCCACAGCAGCCCCGCGCCGAGAAGCGCGGTTGCGGTCTTGCTGATCCCGAGGGGATGCTCGAACGCGATCGCCACATAGGTCAGGACGAAAATTGCGGCGATCGCGGTCAGCAAGGCAGTGTCAGGTCAGCGATTGAGGCGCGCGAGCAGGCTCGACGTATCCCAGCGCTTGCCGCCCATCTTCTCGACCTCGGCATAGAACTGGTCGACTAGCGCGGTGACCGGCAGATTGGCACCGTTGCGACGGGCTTCGGCCAGCGAGATCGAGAGATCCTTGCGCATCCATTCGACCGCGAAGCCGAAATCGTACTTGTCCTCGTTCATGGTCTTGTAGCGGTTCTCCATCTGCCACGACTGCGCGGCACCCTTGGAGATGGTCTCGATCACGGCGGCGACGTCGAGGCCACTCTTCTTGGCGAAGTGGATACCCTCGGAAAGGCCCTGCACGAGGCCGGCGATGCAGATCTGGTTGACCATCTTGGTGAGCTGGCCGGAGCCGGCGGGCCCGAGCAGTTTGCACATCCGGGCATAGGCGCCTGTGATGACCGGCTCGGCGCCGGCATAGGCGCCCTCGGTGCCCCCGCACATCACCGTCAGCACGCCGTTTTCGGCGCCGGCCTGGCCGCCGGAAACGGGAGCGTCAATGAACTTGAAGCCGGCCTTGGTCGCAGCCGCGTCGAGCTCGCGCGCGACCTCGGCGGAAGCGGTGGTGTGATCGACGAAGGTCGCGCCCTTCTTCATGCCGGCAAAGGCGCCGTCGGCGCCGATCGTGACCGCGCGCAAATCGTTGTCGTTGCCGACGCAGCACATCACGAAATCCTGGCCTTCGGCCGCGGCCTTCGGAGTCGCGGCGGTCTTGCCGCCGAACTTGTCCGCCCACTCCTTCGCCTTGGCGGCGGTGCGGTTGTAGACCGTGACCTCATGGCCCCCTTTTTTCATGAGGTGTCCGGCCATGGGGAAGCCCATCACGCCGAGACCGAGGAAAGCGACTTTAGCCATGTGTATGTCCGTAGCTTGAGTTTTACGGTTGCAGCCGGGCGAGGGGCGCCAGCCGGGGTCCTGAGGTTCCGCTCTTGGACGAACCGGGCGCACCATAAACCGTTGCGGCCGGAGGGCAACGGCTTCGTTTGGCGGCCTCCTGTGCTAGGATGGCGGACCTCAAGCGCCTGGCTTCAAAGGACGTGAAATTCGACTCCGCCAGGTGCCCGGCGGCGACCTCTGGCAGATCTCGTGCACCACCCGATGGGGTCACGATCGAGCTCAATTGCGAGGCGGCCCGGGAGCAGGGGCGCCGCCCGCGGAGATGGCTGACGATATCGGCAAGCAGTAGCCTTTTGGCCGTTTCCGCTCTAATGGGGCATCCTGAACTCTAGGAGATCCGCTTTGAGCGTGACGCAGCAACAGGTTCTCGACAGCCTCGCCAGGATCAAGTCACCCCGCGGGGTCGCGCTCACCAACGCCAGTGTGCTGAGCGCGATCAGCGCGTCCGACGGCAAGGTGTTCTTCTCGATCAATGTCGATGCCGCCGAGGCGCGGGCCTGGGAATCCGTCCGTGCCGAAGCCGAGGCCGCCGTGCGCGGCATTCCCGGCGTCACCACCGCGATGGTGGCGCTGACTGCCGAGCGCAAGGCCGGCGCCGCACCGCCACCGCCGCCAACCCCGAGCCGCGGCACACCCGGCGTGCAGCCGGTTCACGCCCACAAGCCGCCGCCGCAGGGCGGCGCCCAATCGCCGATGGCGCGGCAGTCCGAAATTCCGGGCGTCGCCGCTGTGATCGCGGTGGCCTCCGGCAAGGGCGGTGTCGGAAAGTCGACCACCGCGCTCAACCTGGCGCTGGGTCTGCGCGACCTCGGCCTCAAGGTCGGGCTGCTCGATGCCGACATCTACGGCCCTCGGTGCCGCGGCTGACCGGCCTGCACGAGAAGCCGGAGCTGGACGGCGAGCGAAAAATGATTCCGCTCCGGCGCTTCGGTCTCGCCATCATGTCGATCGGCTTCCTGGTCGAGGAAGAGACCGCGATGATCTGGCGCGGTCCGATGGTGATGTCGGCGGTGACGCAGATGCTGCGCGATGTCGCCTGGGGTACGCTCGACGTGCTCGTGGTCGACATGCCGCCGGGCACCGGCGACGCCCAGCTCACGCTGGCGCAGAACGTGCCGCTGAAGGGCGCCGTGATCGTCTCGACCCCGCAGGACCTGTCCCTGATCGATGCACGGCGCGGGCTTGCCATGTTCAAGAAGGTCAACGTGCCCGTGCTCGGCATCGTCGAGAACATGAGCTATTTCCAGTGCCCGCATTGCGGCACGAAATCCGACATCTTCGGCCATGGCGGGGCGCGCCACGAGGCCGAGAAGCTCGCAGTCCCGTTCCTCGGCGAAATCCCGCTGCACATGGCGATCTGCGCCAGCTCGGATGCCGGGAGCCCGGTGGTCGACAGCGAGCCGGATGGACCCCATGCGGCGATCTATCGCGCCATCGCGGGACAGGTCCGGGACCAGCTCAAGGGCGTCATCGCGACCTCCTGAGCCGATCTTCCGGGACATGCGACTTTCGTCGAGCCCCGTCATGCCATTGTCGCGTTCCGCGCGAGGGGCTTCCGTGTTAAAGGCCCACGGCAGTCAAGCCCCACCGGTTGGACGCGGTCCACATCGCGTCGCCGGAATGAGCGGCAGCAAAGAGGAAGTTCGGGGAAACGCCCCAACAAGGAGAGACCTGAAGATGAAGCGTCGTGATTTCCTGAAAGTGTCGGCCGCAGGCGCGGCGGCGACCGCCGCGGTGGCCTCGCCGGCCATTGCGCAGTCCTCGCCCGAGATCAAGTGGCGCATGACTTCGAGCTTCCCGAAGTCGCTCGATACCATCTATGGCGGCGGCGAGCAGGTGGCGAAGTACGTCGCCGAGATGACCGACAACAAGTTCCAGATCCAGGTGTTCGCCGCCGGCGAAATCGTCCCCGGCCTGCAGGCGCTCGATGCGACCTCGAACGGCACGGTCGAGATGTGCCACACCGTGTCCTACTACTATGTCGGCAAGGACCCGACCTGGGCGATCTACGCCTCGGTGCCGTTCGGCCTCAACGCGCGCCAGCAGAACTCCTGGTGGTACCAGGGCGGCGGCGAGCAGCTCGGCAATGAGTTCTTCAAGAAGTCGAACGTGATCGGCTTCCCCTGCGGCAACACCGGCACCCAGATGGGCGGCTGGTTCCGCAAGGAGATCAAGACAGTTGCGGATCTCTCCGGCCTGAAATTCCGCATCGGCGGCATCGCCGGCCAGGTGCTGCAGAAGGTCGGCGTGGTGCCGCAGCAGCTTGCCGGCGGCGACATTTATCCGGCGCTGGAAAAGGGCACCATCGACGCGGCCGAGTGGGTCGGCCCCTACGATGACGAGAAGCTCGGCTTCGCCAAGGTCGCGAAGTACTACTACTACCCGGGCTTCTGGGAGGGCGGTCCGATGGTCCACGCCTTCACCAATCTCGACAAGTGGAATTCGCTGCCGAAGAACTACCAGGCGATCCTCACCAACGCGACCGCCAACGCCAACACCTGGATGGCCGCGCGCTACGACATGCAGAACCCGTCGGCGCTGAAGCGCCTGGTTGCCGGCGGCACCCAGCTCCGTCCCTTTACCAACGAAGTGCTCGAGGCCTGCCTCAAGGCGACCAACGAGCTGTGGGGCGAGATCTCGGCCAAGAACCCCGACTTCAAGAAGTCGATCGATGCCATGCAGGCCTACCGCTCCGACGAATATCTGTGGTGGCAGGTCGCCGAATACACCTACGACAGCTTCATGATCCGTTCGCGCACCCGCGGCTGATCCAACCCTCAAGCTGTCAGACTGAATGGCCCGGCTTCGTTCGCGAGGCCGGGCTTTTCATTGCCGCGCGCGATGGCGACCGAGCACGCCGAACAAGAATCCGCAAAACAACCCCATGCACAGTAGAGGTGGGGTGATGGCATGTTGAGCGGGGGAGGTGGCCATTGCGAGCGCAGCGAAGCAATCCAGAGTCACTCCCCGGAAAGATTCTGGATTGCTTCGCTGCGCTCGCAATGACGAATGGATGGAGACGGGCTCAGCCCGAGTTGCGAAGTCGTTTGACACGTCGGGCAAAACAGTGGCACAAAGCCATCATCGCTTAATCCGAATTGTCGTCGCGGCAATTGGCGGCGCGCCTCGTTGAGCTCCGCTCGTTGAGGCGTGGCGGACTGGATCCGCTCGCGCCGTCGTTGGTGGTGATCAATCGCCGAGCTGCCCGCGTCATGTGGCACGGGCGGCGCAACTCTTAAGGCCCTTCTGCCTTTCGTGCCCAGACCAGAAGGATCATCGGCCGCTCCAGCTCTTCGGCCAGGTCGGGCAACCGCTCGATCTGCTCGCGAGTCGGGGCAAATTCCTCGATGCGCCGCAACTCAAGGCCGGCACCGATCAGCGCGTTGAGCGTCGTGCCGATTGTCCGGTGATACTTCAGCACGCCCTTGGCGAACCAGTCCGTGCGGCGTTCGCCTTCTACCGAATAGCGATTGACCGGCCAGGTTTTGCGGCCGCTTTCATCGGCAATCCAATGCGGATGCGCGGCAGCCATGAAGATCGGATGCTCGATCGTGAAGACCAGATCACCGCCGAGGGCCAGCGCCTTGTGGATCATGCGCGTAAGGCGCCCGAAATCCTCGACATAGTGAAAGCTCAGGGCGCTATAGACGAGGTCGAAAGCCGCCTCGGGCAGTTCCAACGTCTCGAGATCGGCTATCCGATATTCAATGGCCGGGTCGGAGGTATCGGCCTTGGCGCGCACGATCATGTTCTGCGACAGATCGATGCCAAGCACCGAGGCTGCACCCTGAGCGCGCATCCAGCGCGACGCCCAGCCGAAGCCGCAGCCCAGATCGGCCACGCGCTTGCTGGTCAACGCCGGGAGCATGGCCCGGATCGTCGCCCATTCGGGCGCGCCGTCCAGCCCATGCACCTGTCGAGGCAACTGCCTGTAGGCAGCGAAGAAATCGGGATCGTCGTAGATGTTCTGTGCCACGCTTATCTCCATGATGGGTTTAGGCTTGGCGCGCGCCATGCTTGTAGGCTTCTATTTCTACGGATCGCCGCAACACAGAGCACTCAAGCAAAGAGTGCATCGAAACCGGGATGGACCATTCGGGTGCTCCGTCGGACGATGATCTGCATCGCTTGTGGATGCCTTGCCGCAAGACAGGCTTTAGCGCTCCATTGTGAAACGAGGCAGGCGGATAAGGTCGGTTTATGGCCCGGAGCCGAAGTAGCGGCGCGTTTCGCTGAGGTCCGCTCAATATGGAATGGCGAACTAGATTTGCTCAGGTCGAGTTCTTCGCATTTTGACCCGAAGCGGTCATGTGGTCTTGCGCCTTAAAAATCGCTAGGCTCCATCATCAGTTGGACCGAGGGAGGTGCAGCAATGGTAGATACCGATCTGTTTGAGAAGGGTCTCAAGAAGCGGAAACAGGTGCTCGGCGAGAAGTACGTTGATGCAAACTTGGCCGGTTCTGATGAATTCATGATGACTTTTCAAAGGGCCGTTACCGAGTTGGCTTGGGGTTACGCCTGGAGTCCCGGCCTTGATCAGAAAACTCGAAGTCTTCTGACACTTGGAATTCTCGGAGGGCTCGGTCGCTTTCAAGAGCTTGGCATTTACGTAAACGCGGCGCTCGCCAGCGGTGCAACGGTCGATGAGATCAAGGAGGTGTTAGTTCAGATTACCGTCTACTGCGGAACGCCTGCTGGTCGTCAAGCCTTTCTGGCGGCTCACGCCGCTTTGAATCCATCAGAGGAATAATGGGTTGCGAGTACGACATATCCCCTTGTAGCACACCCGTGAGGCAATGTCCGTAGTTGGGCCCTTATCCGACCTGTCAAGACCTTCCGGCGAGAGCCGCTTGTGTGAAGGTTTTCGGATGCCGGCCCCATGACGGTGTTGCCGCGCACACGAGGGCCGGCGTCCGAAAGCCTCCAAGGAGGAAACCGCGGGTGAGGCATGTGGGTGGCGCGGCGTGGGCTATGGGGATTTGCGTGCCGCGGATGATGTGTTTGATTGGAATTGAGCCGGTTCGGCGAGCTGGCCGAGGGCGGAGCAGCTCATGAATGAGGGGCCTGCCGCGTTGAACGGGGTGGATTGGCGGACGATTTGCGGCGGCTGGCGGATATCTGGGCGCGCTCTGCCATGGCCGGTCGAGAGGCAGCGCGCGCGATAAGCCGTTTTGCGGGATTGTGACGCGGTCATGAGGTGTCGATCCTGATGCGGTTCGTTGGAGCTGTTGGCCGATGTCGTGGCGTAGCACCGCGCTCGAAGACCTCGATGACGACCATGCGACCGCCGCAGCATGGGCAGCTCGGCTTGGTTTGATCGGCGGCGGCAGTGATGGGCTGACCTTCAGAATTTGCAGCGGCGAGCAGCTCACGCGCGCGAGCGATGTTATCGGCGCGGGTGCCACTGGCGAGCAGGCCGTAGTGACGGATGCGGTGGAAGCCTTGCGGCAGGACGTGGATGAGGAAGCGGCGGATGAACTCGCTGCTTGAGAGTGTCATGAGCTTCTGGCGGTCGCGACCCTCGGCGCGATAGTCCTTCCATCGGAAGGTGACGCCGGTGCGGTCGCAGGCGATCAGCCGGCTGTTTGCGATGGCGACGCGGTGGGTATAGCGCGATAGATAGGCCAGCACAGCCTGTGGCCCGCCGAACGGGCGCTTGGCATAGACCACCCATTCGGCTCGGCGCAGCGGCGCCAGATAGGCTGCGAACGCCTGCGGGTCGGCGAGAGCAGCATGGTTGCCGAAGAATTGGAGGCGGCCGGCGTTGTGGGCGGCGATCAGCTTCTCCAGCAACAACCGGCGGAACAGGCGCGAGAGCACGCGCACGGGGAGGAAGAAGCCCACCCGGCACGCCACCCAACGCTCGCCGTCGAGCGAGATGCCGCCGCCCGGCACGATCATGTGGACGTGCGGGTGATGGGTCATGGCCGAGCCCCAGGTATGGAGAACCGAGGTGACGCCGATGCGGGCGCCGAGGTGTTTTGGGTCGGCCGCGATCGTGGTCAAGGTCTCGGCCGAGGCTTTGAACAGCAGGTCGTAGATGGCGGCCTTGTTGTGATAGGCGATGTCGGCGATCGACGCCGGGAGCGTGAACACCACGTGATAGTACGGCACCGGCAACAGCTCCGCCTCGCGGTCGGTGAGCCAGTCCTTCGCGGCGGCGCCCTGGCACTTTGGGCAATGGCGGTTGCGACAGGAGTTGTAGGCGATGGTGGTATAGGCGCAGTCCGCACAGCGCGCGACATGGCCGCCGAGAGCGGCCGTGCGGCAGTGCTCGATTGCTGACATCACCTTCAATTGCTGGAGGCCGACATGACCGGCATGGGCTTTGCGCCATGCCGGGCCATGGTCGCGGAAGATATCCGCAACCTCCAAGGCCGGGCGCGACATGCGCGCCAGGTCAGCCGGGCGGCCGGTCCTCCTTCAGTTTGATCGCGATGTGCTCCAGCGGGCTCATGACCTCGCTGATCGTCTTGGTGGCGACGCGGGTATAGAGCGCCGTGGTGTCGAGCTTGGCGTGACCGAGCAGCACCTGGATCACGCGGACGTCGATGTTCTGCTCCAAGAGGTGGGTGGCGAAGCTGTGCCTCAGGGTATGCAGCGACACGCGCTTGTGGATCTCGGCCATTTGGGCGGCGGCATGACAGGCGCGATTGAGCTGCCGTGTCGTCATCGGCTGGGCCGGATCGCGGCCTGGAAATAGCCAACCCCGGGGCCGCGCCGCCCGCCACCAGGTGCGCAGCAGATCGAGCAGCAGTGGTGAGAGCATGACGTTACGGTCCTTGCCGCCTTTGCCCTGCTCGACGCGAATGATCATTTGCTTGCTGTCGATGTCGGCGACCTTGAGCGAGATGACCTCGGTGGCGCGCAGGCCGGCGCCGTAGGCCACGCTCAGCGCCGCCTTGTATTTGAGCCCGGGTGCGGCATCGAGCAGCCGCGCCACTTCCTCGGGGCTCAGCACCACCGGCAGCTTGCGAGGCTCGTGAATGACATGCGTATGCTCAACGATCTCGTGGCGCCTCAGCGTGACCCGGAAGAAGAACCGCAGTGTCGAAACCGTCTGATTGATGGTCGGCACACCAACGCCGCTCGCGGCCAGGTGCAGCTGATAGCGGCGCACGTCTTCGAAGCTCGCCGTATCCGGCGAGCGCTCGAGAAATGCGGCGAAGTTCTTGACCCTTTGCACGTAGTCATGTTGGGTCTTCGGGGCCAGCCTGCGGATCGTCATGTCTTCGATCATGCGCCGGCGCAACGGGCTCATTGCCTCGTCGGTCATGGGGATGCTCCTGTCTTGAGTGAGGTTGTTGCAACCCCTCATCTCAAGACAGGACGCCTCGTTGCGCTATCCCTCAGCCGTGCTGCCGGCCGTCGTGCCCTACCGCGCGAGCGGTTTAGTCCTGTGACCCAACTCGGACGTCGAACTTGTCTTCGATTTAACTGCGCAGTTGGGAAATACCGCACCGGAGCGTTGGCGCCCGCGCGGTATATGTTTAGCTGGCTTTTTGCACCGCCGGGGGCTTCCACGAGCCGTTCAGGATCGAAGGCGACTCATTCTTCGGCCAGTACATCCTCAGCATCGGAATGAACTCGCCCTTCGGAGCCGGAAGCCAGTTCGCCTCCTTGTCCTCACCCGGCGATTCATTCTGGAGGTAAAGCGTCAGCGAACCATCGGCATTGAACTTTGGATTGTCGCGCAGGCTGGCGGTAAATTTGTTCAGCGGGTTGGGAACGAACCACCAGCCCTGGTCGATCATGTACATGGTGATCGACCAGAAGCCGTTGACCGGCGGCGTCGCGTCCTTGGTGAAGGTCAAGGTGTACTTATTTGCGCCCGTCAGCTTCTGTCCCGTCGAATCGGTTTCCGTGTAGGGATAGACCGCATCCCGCTGCTGGTTGGCGGGCCAACCGAATGCCGCCACCACAGCGCGCTTCATGTAGCTGTCGGGGCCGTAGGTACCTAGTCCCTTTGTCACCACCCAGCCGTCCATGATCCCGCCCAAGGCTGCCTTGTTGTCTTCAATTTTCTTCAGGGCCGATTGCGGAACGTCCTTCAATGCAGCCTGCACAGCGGGATCGAGCTTGCTCATCTCAAACGGCTTGCCGGGTACGATGCCGATCTTCGCCATGCTCGCGAGGATGGGGCCATCTCCCGCCGTTGGCGGTGCATCACCGCCCATCAGCTTCGCCAAGAGATTGAAATATCCCTCCGTTCCCATAGCTATGATGACCGGTTGCGGCTTATCGGTCATGCTGAAGCCGGGATTCGGATTCACCGGCGGCGCGACAGGTGTATACGACTTGCCCCATGAGGAAAGCGGCGTGATCTTGTACTGTGCCTGCAACTCGTTGACTGCCTTGTAATCCTGTTCGGTGCCATCGGCATAAGTTCGGCCCAGAATGACCATGTAGCGCGTCGCCATGGGGAACTGCTTCATGCCTGCCGGTACCTCGCCCTTCCAGCCAGGCCCGGTGAACAGGTAGTTGGCGGCCTTGCCGTCCGCCGTGCGTCTGCTCGGCGATGACTCGGAGTCCGACATCCAAAGATCGGTCAGCTCGAACAAATAGAAACGATCGCCCATATCTGGGTGACTGAACACCTGCGGTTCAGTGAGGTCGAGCCAACCCAGAGAATAAAGTGTGTCCGCATTTGGCGCCGAAACGCCACGATAATCGGCCGGCGGATAGCGCGGAATGTTGATGAACTGTCCGATCGGCGCCGTAAGTCCTTCAACCTTTGGCACATTGCTCATCTGAACCCGGGTGACATCGGTCGTGATGAGCGAATAGCCGTAGATATATGCGCCCTCGGCGATTTGCCGCGCTTCCTCAGGAGTGAATGCTTGTGCGTTTGCAGGCAGGGGCATTCCGTTGAGGACCGTGAATGCCAAGCTGGCCGCAGCCGCGCCGTTTACAAATGATCGTCGGGTCGATTTCATGGCGAACTCCTCACTTTGGTTCAAAGGGGAGACGAGCGCTCATCGAGCCTAAGGAAAATTCGGCGGCTCAACACGACGCCCAGTTGACCTTAATCCTTGAAGCATACCATTAATTGCACTCTAAAACCAAGCGTGCCATGACCGCTGTTGTGAAGGTTTGCGGATGGCGGCCCCATGATGGTGGCGCGGCGCATGCCGGGGCCGGCGTACGCAAACCTCCAAGGGAAGAAACCGCGGGAGGTTTGGTGGGCCGCGCGTCAGACGCTATGGGGATTTGGCGCTGGTGGTCTTTCGCCGGGGAGCGTCGAGCAATTGTTTGGGGAGTGATCGCAGTGGCGACGAACCTGGCCGGCCGATAGGGATAGGCAGAACTGGTATCGCGCAGTGGCGATCGAAACGAGAAAACGGCATTGCCCTGGCACGTGGGCGAGACCGTTGATTACCGGTCGAGGGCCGGCGAACCTGACACGCAGGTTTTTGAGTTTGAGGCGCGCCGAGCATGATCATGAAGTGTCGATCCTGATCACGGCGGTGGATGCTGCCGGCCGGTAGCCCGGGGTGCCGCGTTGGAACGTCTCGATAATGATCATGCGACCGCCGCAGCACGGACACTGGTGCTCGGGCGGCTTGGGATCGTCGGCCTCGGCGCAACCGCTATCCGCGGCCTCGGGCTGTACCGCCGGCATATCGAGCAGGCGGCGCGCTCGGGCGATATTGTCGGCGCGCCTGCCGCTGGCGAGAAGGCCATAGTGGCGGATGCGGTGGAGGCCGTGCGGAAGGACGTGGATGAGGAAGCGGCGGATAAACTCGCCGGTTGAGAGCGTCATGAGCTTCTGGCGATCGCGACCATCGGCACGATAGTCTTTCCACCGGAAGGTGACACCGGTGCGGTCACAGGCGATCAGTCGGCTGTTGGCAATGGCGACGCGGTGGGTATAGCGCGACAGATAGGCCAGCACCGCCTCAGGTCCACCGAACGGACGCTTTGCGTAGACGACCCATTCGGCTCGCCGCAGCGGAGCCAGATAGGCCGCGAACGCCTGCGGGTCGACGAGTGCAGCGTAGTTGCCGAAGAACTTCAGCTGGCCGGTCTGATGTGCAGCGAGCAGCCTCTCCAGCAACAGCCGTCGGAACAGGCGCGAGAGGACGCGCACCGGCAGGAAGAAGCCGGGCCGGCACGCCACCCAGCGCTCGCCGTCGAGCGAGATGCCGCCGCCCGGCACGATCATATGCACGTGCGGGTGATGGGTCATAGCCGAGCCCCAGGTATGGAGAACCGAGGTGATGCCGACGCGGGCGCCGAGGTGCTTTGGATCGGCCGCGATGGTGATCAGGGTCTCGGCCGATGCCTTGAACAGCAGGTCGTAAATGACGGCCTTGTTCTGGTAGGCGATATCGGCGATGGCCGCCGGCAGCGTGAACACCACATGATAGTACGGCACCGGCAGCAGATCGGCTTCGCGGTCGGCGAGCCATTCCTTCGCCGCGGCGCCTTGGCACTTCGGGCAGTGCCGGTTGCGGCAGGAGTTGTAGGCGATGGTGGTATAGGCGCAGTCCGCACAGCGCGCGACATGGCCGCCAAGGGCCGCCGTGCGGCAGCGCTCGATCGCCGACATCACTTTCAACTGATCGAGGCTGACATGGCCGGCATGGGCCTGACGCCAGGCCGGGCCATGGCGGCGGAAGACATCCGCAACCTCCAGCGCCGGGCGCGACACGGGAGTCGCGCGTCAGGCAGGCGGCTCGGCCTTGGGCTCGTTCTTCTTTGGAAGCAGCGGCGCGAGACGGTCCAACGGGCTCATGACATCGCGGATCGTCTTGGTCGCAACCCGGGTGTAGAGCGCCGTGGTCTCGAGTTTGCCGTGGCCGAGCAGGACCTGATCACCCGAATGTCGATGTTCTGTTCGAGCAGGTGAGTGGCAAAGCTGTGGCGCAAGGTGTGCGGCGTCACCCGCTTCGCAATCTCCGCGATCTCGGCCGCGGCATGGCAGGCGCGCGTGAGCTGGCGCGTCGTCATCGGGTTGGCCGGGTTCTGGCCCGGAAATAGCCAACCCTGCGGCCGTGCGATGCGATACCACTCGCGCAGAAGATCGAGCAGCACCGGAGAAAGCATGGCATGGCGATCTTTGCGGCCCTTGCCCTGCTCGACGCGCAACATCATGCGCTGGGAGTCGACATCGGACACCTTCAGCGAGATCACCTCCGAAACGCGCAGCCCGGCGCCGTAGGCGACGCTCAGCGCCGCCTTGTACTTGATGCTCGGCGCAGCCTCGAGAAAGCGCGCAACCTCCTCGGGGCTCAAAACAACCGGCACCTTGCGCGGCTCGTGCATGAACGCCAGCTGCTTGGCAAGGTCGGGACGATCAAGCGTCACATTGAACAAGAACCGCAGCGCCGAGACGGTGGCGTTGATCTTCGGCGTGCCCGCGTCACATGATGCCAGATGCAGACGGAAGCCGCGCACGTCCTCTGCTTTGGCCGCATCGGGTGATCGCCCGAGAAACGCGGCGAACTCCTTGACCCTTTGCACGTAGTCATGTTGGGTCTTTGGCGCGAACTTGCGGATCGACATGTCTTCGATCATGCGCCGGCGTAACGGGCTCACGGCCTGGTCGGTCATGGAGGTGCTCCTGCCTTGAGTGAGGTTTGCAGTTCCTCGATCTCAAGACAGGACGCTTCCGCACGCTACGCCCTCGATAGTCGCTAGATGCCCGCCCCAAGCGCCCTACCGCGCGAGCGGTTTAGTCCTGTGGCCCAAAGCCCAAAGAGCGCCTCGGCCGCCGCGATGTCTGTTGTCGCCGGCAAACCGGACGCCGAGCTGAACTTGCCTCCACCGCAGCTTTTGATCAAACCGGACGTGGGGGATCCGCTCAGCCCCGGTCCTTGATTGGCTCTGATGCTGTTTGCTCGTTCTCATGCGGATTTGGGCCAGGAAAAAGCCCAGGCGGAGCTAACCGGCCTGGGACCGCAAGTCTGATCGGCACCGTGGCTTGCCGCGACGCCGGCATCACCAACGTAGATCCTCGCCGACAGTTCCACCGACATTCTCGTTCTCGCCGCGCGACCGCAGATCCGTGCGAGCAATCAAACTCTCTCCTGAATTCTTGCAAATCTCTGCCATCTACCAACGGTAGATTTGCTCCCGGTGAAGCGCGTCGATCAAGCGTGTCGCAAAACTTGTGCACACGTCAGGCCCGCTTCCGACAATGAAATGGGAGTTACGCCATGCAGCATCTGCCGAACGATACCTTCGACGTCACTCTTGACCAGTTTGGTCAAACCGAGATCGTGTACGGAGATCTCGGCTTTCCCGCAGCCAAGGACGTCTGGGGTGGCAACGACAGCGTGACGGCGACCGTCACAGAACTCAATACGAGACTCACGATCTTCGGTGAAGACCACACGACTTTGCTTGGTCACTCGCAAGGCGGAAACGATACGCTCATCGCCGACGTCGGCGGCGGCTGGAATACGGCCGTCGTGGTCGGCGATACCCAATCGATGATCGACGACGCCAAAGGCGGCAACGACACCATTGTCGCGGATGCCCATGGCACGGTCTACACCATCGTCTCGGCTTTCGGTGACGCCGCGGGAGACATGTCGGGCAATGCGCAGGGCGGCAATGACGACATCACCGGCTCGGTCGCGTGGCGCGGCGGCGAGAACCAGTTCGCCGGCGATGCCGGTGGTTCCATGATCGACACTTCGCACGGCGGCAACGACACACTCGATGTCAGCGTGCTCACGGCGGACGGCGGGGCGACGGTCAGCGGCGACGCCATCGCTTCCCTCAGGGGGCTTGCGCAGGGCGGCAATGACAATTTGACCTTAACCTTGGATGGCGACAGCGCCATCTCAGGTGGAACCCTCTCGGGAGATTCGTCGACATCGCTGATGGATCTGACCCAGGGCGGCGACGACGTGCTCACCGCGAAGCTCGACGGCCAGGGCACGGATGCCGTTCCGCAGATGTACGGCGATGCGCCGACCATGGTGGGCAATTCTCATGGCGGCAACGATATCCTCAACGGCAGCGCGGGCCGGGATTTCATCTATGGCGACGCGGCGACCTATAAGCCCGCATCGCCCGGCTCGATTACCGGCGGCATCGACACGCTGAACGGCGGAGCTGGCGACGACCAGATGTGGGGCGGGGGAAACAGCGACTTGTTCGTCTTTAACACCGGGTCCGGCAACGACACGATCAACGACTTCGATCAGGGCAACAAGGCGGTCGGCAGCACCGCTGTGGAACACGATCTGATCGACGTGCAGGGCTACGGCTTTGCGGACTGGACGGCGCTGTCGAAGCTGATCAGCGACAACACCGCCGGCGACGCCGTGATCCATCTCTCCGCCAATGACTCGATCACGCTGGCAGGGATTCACCCGGCAAACCTGCATCCGACCGACTTCATTATCTGAGGAAGCAGAGCAACAGCGGCGGCAGCGTGCCGCGACGCGCAGGATGCCATCGCGATTGCGACTGTGCGTTTCGCCACGCGGCGCAGCGGCACTTGTCGCGATCAAACTCTGTCCCGAATTCCAGCAAACCTCCGCCATCGACCCAAACTAGATTCGCCTCCGTGAAGCGTGGTCACAACACATCGCGCAAGAATTTGCCGATGTCACGCCCGCGCCGGACAATGGAATGGGAGTTACGCCTTGCAACATCTGCCGAATGACACGATCGACGTCTTGCTCGACCAGTTTGGTCAAATCGAAACCATCTATGGAGATCCGAACTTTCCGACCGGCACCACGGATGCCTGGGGCGGCAACGACACCGTGACGGCAACCATCACCCAGCCCGAAGCGCGAGCCACGATCTTTGGCGACGACAACACGACGTTGCATGGCCAGTCCCACGGCGGCAACGACACGCTCACCGTCGACTTCAACTACGGCTGGAACACCGCCTTTGTGGTCGGCGATGCCCAGGCGATGACCGACAACGCCAGGGGCGGCAACGACACGATCAATGTCGAGGACCACTCGATGTACACCAGCGTGCATGCTTTCGGCGACGTCGCCGGCGACATGTCGGGCAATTCGCACGGCGGCAGTGACACCATCACCGGCGCGGTGGGCTGGCGAGACTACGACAATGTGTACGCCGGCGATGCCGGTGGTTCCATGAGCGGCACGGCGCAGGGCGGCAATGACACGCTCAACATCAGTTTGATCACCCGGGAGGGCGCAGCGCAGGTCAGCGGCGACGCCGTCGGTTCCATGGGGGGCGATGCGCATGGCGGCAACGACAACCTCAACTTGACCATGAGCGGCGAGAACGTCTGGGCCGGCGCCTCGCTGTCGGGAGATTCCTCTACGTCCCTGACAGACAACGCGCAGGGCGGCGACGACATTCTCAGCGTCAAGATCAGCACCCAGTACACCGACGATGCGTCCGATGTGCTGTTCGGCGACGCTCCGACCATGTCCGGCAATGCCCATGGCGGCAACGATATCCTCACCGGCGGAGCGGCCTCTGACCGTCTTTATGGCGATGCGGCGGTCTATAATCCCGCGACGCCGGGCTCGATCACCGGCGGCAGGGACGTTCTCAACGGCGGCGCCGGAAATGACGAGCTTTCGGGCGGAGGAAACAGCGACACCTTCGTCTTCAACAAGGGCTCCGGCAATGACCTCATCACCGACTTCAATCAAGGAAACAAGGCGGTCGGCAGCACCGCGACCGAGCACGATCTGATCAACCTGCACGATTACGGGTTCGCGGACTGGACGGCGGTGTCGAGCCTGATCAGCGACAATGCCGCCGGCGATGCGGTGATTCATCTGTCGGCGAGCGACACCGTCACGCTCGACGGCATCCACGCGGCGAGCCTGCACCCGACCGACTTCGTCATCTGAGCGAGTTGCTCTGAGAGACCAACCATCTCGCCCCGCCTACAGCGGGGCGAGACCCGGGAGAAGGGCAATCGGCGCGCAGCCCGATACGGCGCGCGTCGTTTGGTGCACCTCCGCCTCGTCATTGCGAGCGCAGTGAAGCAATCCAGAGTCCCTCCGCGGAAAGATTCTGGATTGCTTCGCTGCGCTCGCAATGACGAACGGATGGAGATGGGCCGAGCCCGAGCCTCGATGCCGTTTGACACGTCCGGCAAAACAGTGGCACCTCGCCATCATCGCGTAATCCGAATTTTCGTCGCGGCAATGGACTGGATTGACGATGAGCTTCGATCCCGATGAAGTTCAAAACGCGCTGCGCAAAGTATGATCGTTGTCGACCGCGAGCCAGTGGAGCCCGACCAATCCAGCGGCAGGGCAATGCAACGTCACGTCGCTGCTCATTCACGAACTCTTCGGCGGCGAGGTCGCCTATGCGCCCTTTTCGGACATCGAGCCATGTCCGACTTAAGTCTATTGTCTGCACCAAGGCCGAGATCCGCCACCTGCATCGTCCGCCGAACAGGGCCCCGCGTGGAGGCCGGCCTTTTTCTTTGCCGCAGTGCGATCACGGTGGCATTCGGCCAGACGCTGCGCCATGCTGGCCACCAAGCCTCGGCAAGAAGGCTCACAATCACCATCCATCAGGGCAGGAAACCATGAAGAGACGAGACTTCATCAAGGTCACAGGACTTGGTGCGGCCGGTGCCGCCACACTCGCGGCTCCCGCGATTGCGCAGTCGATGCCGGAGATCAAATGGCGTATGCCGACGAGCTGGCCGAAATCGCTCGACACGCTCTATGGCGGCGCCGAGCTAATGAGCAAGATGGTCGCCGAGGCGACCGACAACAAATTCCAGATCCAGGTCTTTGCGGCCGGTGAGATCGTGCCCGGCCTTCAGGTGCTGGACGCCGTGCAGAACGCCACCTGCGAGATCGGCCACACCGCGTCCTATTATTATTCGGCAAGGACCCGACCTTCACTTTCGGCTCGTCGGTGCCGTTCGGCCCGAACATGCGCATCAACCAGGCCTGGTACATGCTGGGCGGCGGACGCGAGATCCTCAACGAGTTCTACAAGAGCTACAACGTCGTCTCGCTGCTGGCGGGCAACACCGGCTGCCAGATGGGCGGCTGGTTCAGGAAAGAGGTCAACACGTCGGATGATCTCAAGGGCATGAAATTCCGGATCGGCGGCTTTGCCGGTCGCGTGCTGCAGAAGCTCGGCACGGTGCCGCAGCAGCTTGCCGGCGGCGACATCTACCCGGCACTGGAGAAGGGCACCATCGACGCCGCCGAATGGGTCGGTCCCTACGACGACGAGAAGCTCGGCTTCTACAAGATCGCGCCGCACTACTACTATCCTGGCTGGTGGGAGGGCGGCCCGATGCTGCTCGCCTTCGTCAACCTCGACAAATGGAATGCGCTGCCGAAATATTATCAGAGCGTGCTCACGCAGGCCGGGCATTACTCCAACAACTACATGATGGCCCGCTACGACCAGGCCAATCCGCTCGCGCTGAGGAAGCTGCTCGCCAACGGCACCAAGCTGCACGCGTTCCCGCCGCCGATCATGGACGCCTGCTACAAGGCTGCGAAGGAGCTGCACGACGAGGTCTCGGCGACCAACCCGAACTTCAAGAAGGTCTACGAGTCCCTCACCAAGTTCTCCAACGACAGCTACGCCTGGTTCCAGGTCGGAGAAGTCGGCTACGACATCTTCATGGCGCGTCACTCGCAGAGCTGAGTGGTGGTGCAGGTCGGCGAGGTATTCACGGCCCCCGGGGCGAGAGCTCCGGGGCCGTTGCATGACAGGGCCTGTCGCCACGGCTGTTGATCGCTTTCAGCGTGCCGGCAAAGCTTACACACAGCTTACGGAGAGCGAAAAGCCGGGCGGGGCTGCCTTTTGCTGGCCGAAACCGGGCGGATGGTGGATGAGATCAGAGCGGCGCAGGGCCGCATATTTGCAACGGAATATCCGGCGGGAATGCGATGCGTCTTCTGATCGTCGAGGACAATGTCGAGCTGTCGCGGCTCGTGGCCAGCGGGCTGGCGGCGGCCGGCTATGAGAGCGATATCGTTGGCAGCACCGAGGAGGCGCGCGAGGCGGTGCACAATGTCAGCTATGCCGCGATGATCCTCGACCTAGGCCTGCCCGACGGCGACGGCCTGTCGGTGTTGCGCGAACTGCGGCGGCAGATGGAGCCGCTGCCGGTGCTGGTGCTGACCGCGCGCGGCGGCGTGCAGGACCGTGTCAATGGCCTGCGCAGCGGCGCCGACGACTATCTGGCAAAGCCGTTCGCGATGGAGGAGCTGGTGGCGCGGCTGGAGGCGATCCTGCGCCGTCCGGGCCAGTTGCTCGGGCGCTCGCTGCGGCTCGCCAATCTCGTCTACGATACCGAAAGCCGCCAGATCTTCATCGACGACAAGCCGCGGATCATCTCGTCGCGCGAGACCTCGGTGCTTGAGATCCTGCTGCGCCGGCAGGGGCGCGTGGTGCCGAAGAAGAATGTCGAAGATCACATCTTCGGCCTCGATGGCGAGGTCGCATCGAACGCGGTCGAAGTGTATGTCTCCCGGTTGCGCAAGCAACTTGCCGAGCACGGCGCCAGGGTCGTGATCCACACCATCCGCGGCGTCGGCTACATGATGGCCGAGGAGAAATAAGGTGGCCGCCGGGTTGTTCGTCAGGCCTTCATTCAAATCGCTGATCTCGCGCATCGTGTTTCTGCACATCATCGCGGTCGCGGTGGTCGCGATCTTCCTGCCGCTGGTCTTGTTCTGGCTGTTGAACTCCGAGATCGACCAGCTGCATCGCGCTGCGATGCGCGCCCAGGCCGAGACGCTGGCCGAGCGTATCGCGGTCCAGCCCGACGGCAGGGTGACATTCAATCTGCCCGACAGTCTGCGCGGCCTCTACTCGGAAGCCTACGGCCGCTACCAGTACGACATCCGCGATGCCGACGGACGCCTGCTGTTCTCGTCGCACAAGAAGACCGGGGACGCGGAATCGGAGTCGATCTCCGGCGCCAGCGTGACCCAGACGATCGGCAATACCATTGTTCGCATTCAGGTGGCGGAAGACCTCTCGCATCGCGACGTCATCACCGACGACATCGTCTCCAACTTCTTCCGCCGGGTCGGCTGGATCACCATCCCCATTCTCCTGATCCTGCTCGCCATCGACATCATCATCTTCCGCCGCGCGATCGCCCCGTTGTGGATGGCGTCGGAGGAGGCCAGCAATATCGGCCCGTCGCGCACCGACATTCGATTGCCGACGGAGCAGATTCCGCGCGAGATCATGCCGCTCGTCACCGCGGTCAACCGGGCGCTGGATCGTCTCGAGGACGGCTTTCGCGTGCAACGCCAGTTCACGGCCGACGCCGCGCATCAATTGCGCACGCCGCTCGCGATCCTGCGCACGCGGGTCGAGACGCTCGGCAACGATGCGGCGAGGCATGCGCTGCATGACGACATCGAGGGCATGAGCCGGATCGTCGCCCAGCTCCTGGAGATCGCCGAGCTCGACACGCTGGTGCTCGATCCCGGCGAGACCGCGGATTTGCGCGCCGTCTGCGCCGAGGTCGTCGGCGCGATCGCGCCGTTCGCGATCGCGCAGCACAAGGACATCGCGCTCCGGGGCGCCGAGGCGCCGGTGATGATCCACGGCAATTCCGAGATGCTCCAGCGCGCGATCTTCAACCTCGCCGAAAATGCCATCAAGTTCACCGCGCAGGAGACTTCGGTCGACGTCGAGGTCGGCGACGACGGTTCGGTGCGCGTGCGCGATTGCGGTCCGGGCATCACGGAAGCCGAACGCGAGCTGATCTTCCAACGCTTCTGGCGCCGGGATCGCCAGCGCAGCGACGGCGCGGGCCTGGGCCTTTCGATCGTGCGCGGCGTCGCCGACGATCACGCCGCAACGGTAGCGGTCGACAATCTCCCCGGCGGCGGCGCCGAGTTCACGCTGCGGTTCAGGCTGGCGGAGAGAGAGCATAAATCGCCGAGATGAATTGGCGCAACTCGGGCGGTGCACCTTCTCCCACAAGGGGAGAAGGAAGAAGAGGCGCTTACTTCAGCTTGCCGGTGGACAGATCCATGATCATGCGCGTGGTCAGGTAGAGGCGCGGCACGATGGTGTCGAGCTTGACGTATTCGGCATCGTTGGAATGCGCGCCGAAACCCGACAGGCCCATGCCTTCGACCACGGCGCCCCTGGTCTTGAGCGCCGCAAACGCGGCATCGGTGCCGCCGCCGGTCGCCTTCTCGTCGACCTTGAGGGGCATCCCGATCTCCCCGTAGATCGTCTTGCCGTAGGCCGCGACATGGCGCGAGGCGTCGTTGGCTTCCAGCGGCGGACGGCGCACCTCGAACTTCAGCTCGACCTTGGAATCGGGCAGCAGGCGGTTCTTGATCCTGTCCTGCAGCGCCTTCTCCAGCTCGTTGAAATCCGCGACCTTGAGCGCGCGCGCATCGGCCTGCGCCGTGGCTTCGGCGGGGATCACGTTGCGGTTGGTGCCGGCCTTGGAGACGGTCCAGTTCAGCTTCAGGCCCTGCTCGGGCTTTGACAGGTCCTTCATCTGCAGCACCTGGTGCGAGAGCTCATAGAGCGCATTGATGCCGCCCTCGGGCCGCGCGCCCGCATGCGAGGACTTGCCGGTCACCGTGAGATAGGCCGAGCCGATGCCGCTGGTGGCGAGCCGCAGCGTGCCGTCGGCGCCGCCGCCCTCGAACGAGAACACGACGTCCTGATCGGCGGCGAGTTTGGTGATGGTGCTGCGCCAGCCGGGCGAGGAGATCTCCTCGTCGCCGTTGGTCAGCACGGTCAGCGTGCCGTAATCCTTGAAATTCAGCTTCTGCAGCATCGCCACGGTATGGAGAATGAGGGCGACGCCTTGCTTGTCGTCGGCAATGCCGAGGCCGTAGGCCTTGTCGCCGTCGATGCGGAACGGCTGGTCCTTCAGCATGCCCTTCAGGTACACCGTGTCCATATGGGCGATCAGCATGATCTTCTTAGCTCCGGTGCCCTTGAACACCGCGTGCACGGCCGGACCGATCTTCTCCGGCGTGTCGTCGAGGCGATAGATGTCGGTGGGCTGCAGGATCTCGACGGTGCCGCCGAGCTGCCTGAGCTGGTCGGCCACACGGCCTGCGATCAGGTTCAGACCCTCGAAATCCTTGCTGCCGGATTCAATGCCGACGAGATCGCGCAGCGTGTCGAGCAGCGGCTGCTGCTCCTTCTGCGCCAGCGCGTGCACATCGGCCACCGGTTCGGCGCGGACGACGGTCGCGGCACAGGCGAGCCAGAGCGAGGCGATCAAGGAACCAGCAAGCGAGGAAGCGGGGTGCGGTCGAAGCATAGGCGGCGTTCCATGACTTGAGGATGCTGCACCCTCTCCCCTTGTGGGAGAGGGTGGCTCGCCGCGATAGCGGCGAGACGGGTGAGGGTTCTCACCGCGACTCGAACTCTCGGACGAGCGCGCGGAGAAAACCCTCATCCGGCGCTTTGCGCCACCTTCTCCCATAAGGGGAGAAGGAAGAAAGCGCCGCTACTTTTGCGGCGGGCCGAGATCCAGCGGCGGCAGATCGATCTGCGGCACCTCGATCCTGACCTTGTCGAGATCGACATTGACCGGCTTGTCCAGCAGGCCCGTCACCGTGATCGGGAAGGCGATCACGATCAGCACCATGATCATCTGCAGGCCGATCCAGGGCATCGCGCCCCAATAGATATCCGAGCTCTTCACTTCCTTCGGCGCGACGCCGCGCAGGTAGAACAGCGCAAAACCGAACGGCGGATGCAGGAACGAGGTCTGCATGTTGACGCAGAGCATGACGCCGAACCAGATCAGCGCCGGGCCGTCGCCGACGACGGGTCCGAGAATCTTCTGCGCGATCGGCGCGATCATCGGCAGGATGATGAAGGCGATCTCGAAGAAGTCGAGGAAGAACGCCAGGAAGAAGATGAAGAGGTTGATGAAGATCAGGAAGCCCCAGACGCCGCCGGGCAGCGAAGTCAGGAGATGCTCGAGCCAGACGCCGCCGGAGACGCCGAGGAACACCACCGAGAAGCAGGTCGAGCCGATCAGGATGAAGGTGACCATGCAGGTGAGGCGCATGGTGGATTCGTAACCCTGCTTGATGAGGTCGCGCAGGTCGGGGATGCGCGCGGCCTGGATGCAGATCCAGGCCACCGCCAGATATGTCACGGCGAACGCGAGCTTGAAGATCAGGTTCTCGGCGAACAGCATCGCGACGATGGTGCCGATGCCGGCGGCGATCACGCCGATGATCAGAACCTTGCGGTCGGTCGAGGTGAAGTCCTTGTGATGGATCGCGGCGAGCACGATGGCGCCGACCGCGCCCATTGCGCCGGCTTCCGTCGGCGTCGCAAGGCCCATCATCATGGTGCCGAGCACGACGAAGATCAGCACGGCCGAGGGGATGATGCCCATCAGGCACTTCTTCCACAGCGCCCAGCCGGTCAGCGTGCGCGCTTCCAGCGGCACCGGCGGCACGTGCCCCGGCTTGATCAGGCCGAGGACGAAGGTGTAGCCGGCGAACAGCATGATCTGGAACACCGAAGGACCCCAGGCGCCGAGATACATGTCGCCGACCGACTTGCCGAGCTGGTCGGCGAGCACGATCAGGACCAGCGAGGGCGGCACCAGCTGCGTGATGGTGCCGGAGGCCGCCAGCACGCCGGTGATGTAGCGCATGTTGTAGCCGTAGCGGATCATCACCGGCATCGAGATCAGCGCCATGGCGATGACCTGGGCCGCGACCGTGCCGGTGATGGCGCCGAGGATGAAGCCGACGATGATGACGGAATAGCCGAGACCGCCGCGGACCGGCCCGAACAGCTGGCCCATCGAATCCAGCATGTCCTCCGCAAGTCCGCATCTCTCCAGGATCGCGCCCATGAAGGTGAAGAACGGAATCGCGAGCAGCAGCTCGTTGGAGAGCACGCTGCCGAACACGCGGCCGGGAATTGCCTGGAGGAAGTTGAGGTCGAAGAAACCGAGATGGATGGCGAGGAAACCGAAGGACAGGCCGACCGCCGCGAGCGTGAACGCGACGGGGAAGCCGATCAGCATCGCCAGAACCAGGCCGCCGAACATCAACGGCGGCATCATTTCCAGCGTAATCATTGGGTCGGCCTCTCGTACTTGGCGTCGATGGTCACGTAGCCCTGGAGAGCCGCGATACGCTTGATGACTTCGGAAACACCTTGGAGCGCCAGCATCACGAATCCGGCGGGAATCACGAACTTGATCGGCCAGCGGACCAGGCCGCCGGCATTGCCCGACATCTCGCCGACGTTGTAGGCCTGCATGAAGAACGGCCACGACAGATAGGCGAGCAGGAGGCAGGAGGGGATCAGGAAGAACAGCGTGCCGATCATGTCGAGCCAGAGCTGGCCGCGCTCGGACAGGGTCAGATAGAAGATCTCGACCCGCACATGCTCGTTGCGCTTGAAAGTGTAGGACGCTCCGAACATCACCAGGATCGCGAACATGTACCATTGCAGCTCCAGCCAACCGTTGGAGGAGTTGCTGAAGGCGTAGCGGATCATGGCGTTGGCCGCGCTGACCAGGCAGGCGAGAAGCACGAGCAGGTTACAGACGTACCCAATCTTTTCATTGAGGGCGTCGATGGCGTTGCTCACCGCCAGCAATGGACGCATCTTACTTTCTCTCCGTCGCGGCCTAACACTTTACGGGAGGCTTCAGCACGCAACGCTCGGCCGGCGTGCGAAAAGCACGCGACCGCACGGATCAGAGTCCGGAGCGATTGCGGCGTCAGTCCTCCCCTCGTGCCTTGCCGTCTTGACCGCGACCGCCAACGGGGCGGGCCGGCTTATTGCTGCCGGGCAAGCAAAGGCGGGGGCACCAAATCAGCGGGCTTGTGCGCCGTCAATCGGAAAATGGACAAATTGGCGGCGACTCAAAAGCTTAAGAGCGCAAAAGCTTGAGGGAGCCGCTGCGGCGGGCGGTGAATCCTCAGCCGCCGGTGACGCTCATGTGCCTGGAGACGCTGGGGCGGTCGTGGCGGCGGTCGATGATGAAATCGTGGCCCTTGGGCTTCAGCCCGATGGCGCGGTCGATGCTCGCGGCAAGCAGCGTGTCGTCATTGGATGCACGCAGAGGTTTGCGCAAATCGGAGGCATCCTCGTGACCGAGGCAGGTGTGCAGCGTGCCCGTGCAGGTGATGCGCACCCGGTTGCAGGATCTGCAGAAATTATGGGTCATCGGCGTGATGAAGCCGAGCTTGCCGCCGGTCTCGGTGACGCTGACGTAGCGCGCCGGGCCGCCGGTGCTTTCGGCGAGGTCCGTCAGCGTGAACTGCTGGGCGAGCCGCGCGCGCACCAGCGACAGCGGCAGATACTGGTCGATGCGGCCCGAACCGATCTCGCCCATGGGCATCACCTCGATCAAGGTCAGCCCCATGCCCTTGCCATGGGCCCAGCGCATCAGATCGGGGAGCTCGTCCTCGTTGAGATTCTTCAGCGCCACCGCGTTGATCTTCACCGCGAGGCCAGCGGCGCGCGCCGCCTCGATGCCTTCCAGCACCTTGTCGATCTCGCCCCAGCGCGTGATCTCGCGAAACTTCCTGGGATCAAGGGTGTCGAGCGAGACGTTGATGCGGCGAACGCCACAATCGGCGAGCTCCCGGGCATGCTTTGCGAGTTGCGTGCCGTTTGTGGTCAGCGTCAGCTCGCCCAGCGCGCCGCTCGTGAGGTGGCGCGACAGCGAGCGCACCAGCGACATCACATTGCGCCGGACCAGCGGCTCGCCGCCGGTGAGCCGCAGCTTCTTCACGCCCTTGGCGATGAAGGCGGAACAGAGCCGGTCGAGTTCCTCGAGCGTCAGCAGGTCGGCCTTGGGCAGGAACGTCATGTCTTCCGACATGCAATAGAAGCAGCGCAGATCGCAGCGATCGGTGACGGAGACGCGCAGATAGGAGATGGTCCGCCCGAACGGATCGGTCATCGCGCTTGACAGCGGGGTGCGGGACGTCGCGGGAGATCCGTTCATACCAATTGCCTTGCCAACTGCCTTATCGCTTACGGCGACGGACGCACCTTCACTTCAGCGGTGCTCTGGATGCAATCTAAGCATCGCGCAGGCGGAGGACAATCGGCAGATTAACGCTTGCCCGCGTTCGATCGGGGAACGCAGAACCGGCCGCGGGCGCTGCAGCATCGGCCGGCGCCGCGGCGGCGCGGCTGCGGCCGGTTTCGGCTTCTTCGGCCGGTGCGGCTTCTTCTTCACCGGCTTGGGCAGCACCGCGGGCTGAAGCTCCGCGAACACCGGGTTCGGATCGGTGGTCACCGAAGCGGGCGTGGTGAAATCGCCGGGATTCTTGATCACGTTCACCGGCACGCTGGTCGGCTGGTACTTGTTGAGCACGTAGTCGACGGTGAACGGGCCTCCGGCGCGGGAACCGAGACGGAGCAGGGGGTCTTGCAGCCCGGACCGAGCGACGTCCTGGCGTCGGCCCCCGCCGGATTGGATTCGAGCCGGACCTGGACGGTCGGGGGCGCCGATTTGAACATATCCCAGGACATCGAGGAGCAGCCACCCAGGCTCGCTCCCGCTAACGCAATCGCGATGACACGACGCATGACCATCCACTTCTACTGCGACGAACCGCCACATAACCCCGCCCGACCTTAGGAGTGTCGCTCGGGGCAAGCAACCGGCGGAGCGCGCATAGTTAAGAGGTGGTTAACGCCGAACCCCTGAAATAACCGAGCAATCTCAGGACTTTGCTCGGCCTAACCCGTCATCAGACTGTGGGCGGCGGCCGGCAGGTCGCGCATGTGATGGATCAGCCGGTCCGGCTTCAGATCGGCGATCGGCACGTCCGTGTAGCCGAAACTGACCCCGATTACAGGCACGCCGGCGCGCCGGGCCACGCCGACATCGGTTCCGGCGTCGCCGACCATGATGCTGGCTTTGACCTCGCCGCCGGCCCGCGCCACGGTCTCGCGGAAAATGGTCGGATCAGGCTTCTGGATTCCAAAAGTGTCCGCGCCGCAGATCGCCGCGAATCGCCGGCTCAGGTCGAGTTGGTCCAAAAGCCGCTTCGACAGAAATTCCAGCTTGTTGGTGCAGACCGCGAGCCGATGGCCCTGGGCCGCCAACAGGTCGAGCGCGTCCAGGAGTCCCTCGAAGGGGCGGGATCGACCGCGATATGGTCGGCGTAATAAGCGATGAAATCCGCCGTCATCCGGTCCATCTCGGCCGGCGTGACCGTGCGGCCCTCGGCCTCCAGGCCCCGCTCGATCAGCTTGCGGGCGCCGGCGCCGATCATGTTCCGGGCCGAGGCCATCGGCACCGGCGGCAGGCCTTCGCGGTCGAGCACGTAATTCAGCGCAGTGATCAGGTCGGGCGCCGTATCCACAAGCGTGCCGTCGAGATCGAAGACGAGGGTGTAGGGGGAGATCATGGTCCAAGCGCTACCGGCCCGGCCGTACCGACGCAAGGGGCGGGGCCATAAGATCGGCTTATAGGCCCATTCCCAGACCCTGTTCTCCGGGGAAAACGAGGCTACATAGGCCCGCCGCAACCGACGGCACCCCTGACATGAGAGGCAACCTCAGACGTGAACATGGACCAGTTGAAGCGGCAGGCTGCGGCGCGCGCGCTGGAAGAGGTGCGTGACGGCATGCAGCTCGGCCTCGGCACCGGCTCGACCGCCAAGCATTTCGTCGAGCTGCTGGGCGAACGCGTCGCCGCCGGCCTGAAGGTGATCGGCGTGCCGACTTCCGAGTCGACCCGTGCCGATGCGGAGCGCTGCGGCGTGCCGCTGACCACGCTCGATGAGATCGAGCATCTCGATATTACCATCGACGGTGCCGACGAGATCGATCCCGAGCTCAATTTGATCAAGGGCGGTGGCGGTGCGCTGCTGCGTGAGAAGATCGTGGCCGCCGCTTCGGATCGCATGATGGTGATTGCCGACGACACCAAATGGGTGCCGACACTCGGCCGCTTTCCGCTGCCCATCGAAGTCATTCCGTTCGGGCTTGGCGCGACGCGTCGGGCGATCGAGAAGGCATTTGCGGAGTGCGGCGTTTCCGGGCAAATGGCGGTTCGCAAGGCCAAGGGCGGGGTCAAGGATGGCCACGTTTTCGTCACCGATGGCGGCCACTGGATCGTCGATGCCCAGCTCGGACGTATCGTGGATCCGGCCAGCCTCGCCAAGGCGTTGAGCGCGATCCCCGGCGTGGTCGAGCATGGGTTGTTCATCGGCTTGGCCAGCTCGGCTGTTTTGGCGGGTGGCGAGGGAATTCGCGTGATTGAACGGCGAAAGCCGAAAGGAGACTGGAAATGAAGAGCGTTTTGAAGATCGTGCCCGCTGCGTGCCTCGCCTTCGCGCTGGCACTGAGTGCGGTGCCTGCGACCGCGCAGCACCAGGCAGCCCCGGCGGCACCCTCTCCGGCGTCGATTGCGGCGGCGAGGGAGATTTTGACGCTGAAGCATGCCAGCGCGATATACGAAAATGCCGTGCCCGGCATGGTGGAGAAGGTCAAGGCCACGCTGATCGGGCAGAACCTCAACTACCAGAAGGATCTCAACGAACTCGCCCCGATCGTTGCCAAGCAGCTTGCCGGCCGCGAGCAGGAGATCGGCGATGGCATGGTGGGGGTCTATGCCGGCGAGTTCACCGAGCAGGAGCTGAAGGATCTCGTCACATTCTACAAGTCGCCGCTCGGCCAGAAGCTGATCACCAACGAGCCCAAGGCCATCAGCCTCAGCATGCAGGTCATGAACGCGTGGGCACAGAACTTCTCCGAGGTCGTCGCGAGCGCGTTCCGCGCCGAGATGAAGAAGCGTGGCAAGGAAATGTGACAATACCTATCTGACAGGGATAGCTGATCAGGAAGCCCCGGAGCGCGTCGCGGTTTGGGTTGAAGAGGTCGGAGTGGACAATGGCTGAATTCGACGTCGACCTCTTTGTCATCGGTGGCGGTTCGGGCGGCGTGCGTGCCGCCCGCATCGCGGCCGGATACGGCGCCCGCGTGATGATCGCGGAAGAGTACCGCATGGGCGGCACCTGCGTGATCCGCGGCTGCGTGCCGAAGAAGCTGTTCGTGATCGGCTCGCATTTCCGTCACGAACTCGAGGATGCCGCCGGCTTCGGCTGGACCGTTCCGCCCGCAACCTTCGACTGGCCGACGCTGATCGCCAACAAGGACAAGGAAATCGCGCGGCTGGAGGCGGCCTACACGGCCAATGTCGAGAAGTCGGGCGCGCGGATCGTCAAGAGCCGCGCGCTGATCGAGGACAAGCACACCGTCCGCTTGCTGGCGGACGACAAGAAGATCACCGCAAGATACATCCTCATCGCGACCGGTGGCGCGCCCAATCACGGCGCGGCGATCCCGGGCATCGAGCATGTGATCTCGTCCAACGAGGCGTTTCATCTGAAGCAGCTTCCGAAACGGATCGTGATCCAGGGTGGCGGCTACATCGCGCTGGAGTTTGCCGGCATCTTCGCCGGCTTCGGCTCCGACGTCACCGTGATCTATCGCGGCGACAACATTTTGCGCGGCTTCGACGAAGACGTCCGCGCGCACGTGCGCAGCGAGATGGAGAAGCAGGGCATCACCATTCTCACCGGCTGCACGGTGAACAAGGTCGATCGCCATCTCGATCGCAATGGCGATGAATTCACCACGCACCTGTCGAACGGATCGAGCCTCGCGTCCGACCAGGTGATGTTCGCGATCGGCCGCCATCCGGCGGTGGCCAATCTCGGCCTGGAGAAGGCCGGCGTCGCCATCAACCCCAGGAATGGCGGCATCGCGGTCGATCATTTCTCGAAGAGCTCGGTCGACAACATCTACGCGATCGGTGACGTCACCCATCGCTTCAACCTGACGCCGGTCGCGATCCGCGAGGGCCATGCCTTTGCCGACACCGTGTTCGGCAAGCGTACGGTGCAGGTCGATCATTCCACCATCCCGACCGCGGTGTTCTCGCAGCCGGAGGTCGGCACCGTCGGTCTGACGGAAACCGAAGCGCGGGCGCAGTTCAGCCACGTCGACATCTACAAGACGACGTTCCGCCCAATCAAGGCGACGATGTCGGGCCGCGACACCCGCGTACTGATGAAGCTCGTCGTCGACGGCTCGACCGATCGCGTGCTCGGCTGCCACATCGTCGGCGATGGCGCCGCCGAGATCACGCAAGTTGTCGCGATCGCGGTGAAGATGAAGGCGACGAAAGCCGATTTCGACGCGACCATTGCGCTGCATCCGACCGCGGCCGAAGAGCTGGTGACGATGCGCACACCGACCGCGCGCCACGTGCGCCAGGCGGCGGAGTAGGCGCTCACGACGGGGAGCCGCGACGGGCTCCCCGCTGTCTTCTCTTCCGGTCAGAAGTCGAACGTCATTCCAGTGGTGACCGCTTCGGCCTTGTTGCCGGCAACGACGTTGTTGTTGGCGTCGCGTCCGCAGACAGCGTAGCCGTGCCCGCTGGCGCCGAGGCAGTAATGTGCGCCGGGTCCGTTGCGCAGATAGCTGCCCACCAGGTACCAACTCACGAACGGGCTGAAGTGATACTTCACGCCGAGTGCGTACTGGTCTGCGCTGGAGTCCACACTGTTGAGCGCGAAGTCGGCGGCACCGGCTGGAGCGGAGACCGCGACCCCGGGGGTGGGATAGGCATTGAGAACGCCGGTGCCGGGCGAGCCCGGCGACGCGTTGGCGTGCGCCCATGATGCGCTGACATCCAATTTGTCGACCGTCTGGGTCGCGCTCAGGAAGTAGCCGTCGCGCGAGCGCTCGTTGAAGGCGGCAACCGTATGCTCGCGGCGCATGATCTCGTAGATGCCGTAGAGTTGCAGGCTTCCGATCATGTCGTTGAACTTGTAGCCCGCGCCGACTTTTGCTGCCCATTCGTTGGCGATGCCGACAGCACCCGCCGGCACGGTCAGAACGCCGCCGTTGCTCAGGGGCGTCACTGCCTCGTCGCCGGTTCGGTTGGTTCCTTCGTGGAATTCGTAGGCGGCGATGCCCGTGAACCCGCCCTGATTGTAGGTCAGCGACGCGCTGTAGAGATTGCCGTAGGAGCCGTCGGTGCAGCCTTCCGGCGCCGATGTCAGCGGGAAGCCCGAGCCGCTGCCGCGCGACGACGTGGCAGGGCAATTGAAATCGCCGAGCGCGTAGTCGCTGTTGTCCTTCGCGGTGTTCTGTCCCGGCGAGGCCATGACGGAAGCCTGGAAGCCGTTCCATATCGGCGATTCATACCAGATCGCATGCGACGCGCGCCAATCGAACTCGGCGCGGAGATCGCCGCCGGTGTTGCCCATGATCGAGTTGTAGTCGCCGAGCGTGGCCGAGAACGGATCGAACTTCGCCGTCGCTTTCTTGTAGGCGTGTCCGCCTTGCCGGCCTTGATCGTGCCCTAGCAGTTTGCTGAAAAATCTTGAAATGGAGAGTTTTCTTATTCTGTCCGGTCGTTGTTGGGGCGGCGTGGCGGAGTTGGATGTGATTTCTAGCCTGGTGTTGGGGGCACCCTGACGCCGGGTGGCTAAGGGGCAAGCAGTTTTGGAATGCGGATCAGGTTGTAGGCGATCAGATTGAGCAGGAAGTCGGCGGCGACGCGAGCGATGCCGCGATGTTTGGTCTTGCGCATGGTGCCGTGTTGCTTGCCCCATCCGAAAATGCACTCGACCATCGCCCGGCGCGATTGCGACATGCCGTACCCTGGATGCCGCGTGGTTCGTTCGTCGATGGCGCTGTTGCGGGTCTTTTTGGTGACGGCCTGGTTCTGTGTCACATGCGGCGTCACGCCGATGGCGCGAAGATTGGCGACATGATCGGCGGTATCGTACGCCTTGTCCTCACCGGCCGTGATGCGGCGGCCTGCGGCTTTGCGTCTCGCCTTCAGCATGGTCTCCGAAGCCCGGCGTTCGGCGGTGCCATTGGCATGCGTGACCCTGCCGGCCACCGCCAGCCCATGCCGGTTCTCCATGGTGGCGTGGCCCATATAGCAAAGCTTGGCCTCCCGTCCGGCCGCCTTGCGATAAAGCCGGCTGTCGGGGTCACTGGTGCTCGCGATGGGTGTCGTTCTTGCGCTTCTGGCCATGGAAGTTCGCGCCGTCATCATCGTCGCCGCTGCCGTCCTTGGGACGAAAGCTCTTCTGTGAAGCCCAGGCTTCGATCAGCGTTCCATCCACCGAGAAGTGCTCGTCCGACAGCAGCGGCTTGACCTGTGGATGGTTGAGAAGCCTGGTCATGAACTTCGTGAATACATCGCCGTTCTGCAGCCGCTCCCGGTTCTTGGTGAAGGTGGTCGGGTCCCAAACCGGATCGTCCGGCGACAGTCCCACAAACCACCGATACAAAAGATTGTAGTCCAGTTGCTCCATCAACTGACGTTCCGAGCGGATGCCGTAGAACACCTGCAGCAGCAGCGCACTTAGCAATTGCTCCGGAGGGATCGAAGGACGTCCCTCGCTGGCGTAGAGCCTCCCAAGGCTGCGGTTCAAATCACTCAAAACATCCCGGACAAGTTCCCGGACCTTCCGCAGCGGGTGGTTCGCTGGCACACGCTTATCCGGCGCGATGTACGAAAACAGGCCGCCCTGATCCGTAAACCTGCCGCGCATGATCGCCTCCGCCGAATCGAGATGATAAGTGAATCATCAAGCCCTCTCCGTGGCGAGGGGGTTCTTCAGCAGACTGCTAGGGCGTTTCCATGCCGAGGAAGCTGTCGCGGGTGCCGAACGCTGCGCGCTCGGTCGGAACGGCCGCGACCTCGACGAGCGACTCGAACTGCGCGATGGCCGCCCATCCGGGATAGCCATAGGGATCGAGGTTGTGCCGCGCGCGAACGCCGAAATAGGTGAGGTTGCTGGAAACCCCAAGTTTCGTTCCCTGGTCGTAGACGCCCGGATTGAAGATGTCGCCCGAGAGATCGACGTGGCCGTAGAGCGTCACGGTCGTGTTGTCGATGAATGGATTGGCGCCGGGTGCCTTGCTGTAGAGCGGAGCGCCGCCGATGCTGACGACGGTGTGCTCGGGCGCAGGTGCCGGTGAGGGCGCGACCCCGCGTGCAGAACCGGATTGCCCCTTGGGCGAGGCCGGCGCGACCGCCGTCACCGCGGCCTTCGACTCGCCGATGTGATTGACGCGTTCACGAAGCAGCGCGTTCTCCTTTGCAAGCTTGGCATTGTTGCGCTCGAGCGCATCAAGGCGGGCGACGACGTCATCTATGGTTGCGGCGTGTAGTGGATGACAAATTGTAGTTGTAAAAAGGGCCGCAAAACCTGTGCCGAGCAGAAAGGCCTTCCTCATCGTGTTTCCCTCTATCGCCGCGGGCTCTCAATGGGCCCGGGATAAAGCGGAAGGTAATGTATGCCAGATACAGTATACAATTGAGTTCCTGTGACGCAGCTCACTTTCCGGCCGGACTGTGTCTGATCGGCAACTATTCCCGACAAAGCGTGTCGCGCGGCGATCTGCCGCATTGTGGCGCCCCGGATTGGTTTCGCGTCAAAAGGGGAGTGGCTTCCGCGCCTTAGGTCAATCGCCCCATGGCGTTTCGCCGCGCGCGAGACGGCTGGCGATGTCGGTCTGGAACACGGGTGGCCCGAACGCGAACCACTCCTCGCCGGTCTGGTAGACGAGCAGCCGTCTGTTTTCCGCGCAGAATCGCGTCAGCCAATCCAGCGCCTTCTTCTTTGGCTGCTCACCGACAGGCACCACGACGTCAACAGGCAGGCCGCGCCAGAAGAAATTGGCAGCCAGCATGATCATGCTGGATTGATCCGGCCGCATCCAATCCGGCAGCGGGCTCGATGCGATCAGCCAGCCGCAGACGAATTCGCGGCAGGGATGCTGCGGGCGTTCCGGATAGATCGAACAGCACTGGGCGATGCTGAACGGACACGGTTGCCCCTTGCGTACCTTGTGACCGCGGACCTCGATCTGCAGCCAGCCATCGCAGCAGGCGGTGCAGCTTCCGCAGGTTCTGGTGATTTCGGAGCTCACGGGCGAAGCTGGTGCTCCAGGCGCATCTCGATCGCCTATGAACTACCAGCAGCATTCGCTCAGGGACAAGGTTTCTTCAGCAGACCGGACCTGCAGCGGAGAGAACCAGATGCGTTGCATCGGCTTCGCGCTTACGCGTACAGATACCCGACCGGCTTGCCTTCGGTGCGCAGGGGACGAACGTCCTTCTGCGTGATGATCTGGCCGGCCAGGCCGTCGATCTCGTCGCGTTGGGTCGGCGTCCAGCTGCGAAGATCGTTCATGCCCCTCAACAGGCCGAGCCGCAGGACCTGGGTGTTTTCGCCAAGGCCCACGAGGCTGATCGAATCCTTGCCCGCCGTCACGACATCGCCGGCTGTGAGCTCGAAGGTCTCGCCGGCCTTCTTCTTGAATTCGGCCGTGCCGCGAATGACGCGATAGACCACCACCTCGCCCCCGGCGAAACAGTCGGCATTCGCCGCGATGGACGCGCTCTTCGGCAACAGCGAGTGGCCGCGTGGGTCGGTTGCGATGATGTGGCCGGTGACGAGATGGCCGCTTGGAATCTCGATCCCGATATCGCGCACATAGACCGGCAGAGCCGATTTCACGGGGCTGTCGACGAGCGGCTTGAACAATGCATCGATTGCGAGCGGATCCTGAAGCCAGAAGCCTCCATCGGCCGGACGATCGTGCAGCGGATGGCTCCAGGCCACGCGCGGCGTCTCGGCTTCGTCGATCTGATCGGGGCCGACGATGGTCGGATTCGGAAAGGTGGTGGGATCGGTGATGAAGGCTTCGAGGAATTTGCCCGAATAGCCCATCGAGATCGGATCCGGCACCGCCGTCTGCGGCGTCTTCAAATTCTCTTCGGTCGACAGACCCGACCAGGTGTAGAACAGCTGGCGATGCACGATCGCGCTTTGCAGCATCACCGCGCCCGGACCGACATTGTAGTAGCGCCCGTCATAGTCGAAGGTGAAGGCGCCCGAGGTGACCAGCACGAGCTGAAAGCCGCCCGGCGGCAGATGCAGATGAAAGTCGGTGGGGCCGGTGTCGGGGCGATAGATCGGCAAATTGGTCGCGACTTCGTGGAGCAGGAAGGTTTCGTTGTTGGCGTGAAAGCCTTCGTTGGCGCGGTTGTAGAGGGCTTGCGGACGATACGTCGCTTCGAACTTCGCATGGCGGTCGCGATCGATCGCCACAAAATCCCGGTTATTGAGGCGGAGCGGCGCGCCGTTGGGATGGGTGAGGCCGGTCGTCCTGAGATCGCCCGCAGCATGCACGTTCATGACGTTCTCCGCTCTGCGCCATTGCCAGCTTGCAACGTCACTGCGAATTTTGGGCCAGTTGGGTAGCGGATCGGCAAACGGGCCCGCGCCGTGACGCGGCGAGCCCCGCCAGGAAAAAATCCGGTGGTTGCACACAAGGTTAGATCGCCTACTTGGCTTGACCGTCCGACGCAGCGCCAGTGCCTTGGGCTTCCGGGTGTGCGGCAAGAGCTGGCTAATTTGTCAGCAAGCCTCGCCAGCGCGCGTGCAGTCGTGCCCCTTGGGGATGGACGGCGACATCGCCATTCGTCTGGGGACGATTGACAATACGTTCGTGTTTTGTTCTTATGTTGCCACCGAGAGGGAGGCAGCCATGGACAACCGCATCAACGACATCCGAAGAACGATCAGAGCGCTCCGCGTCAGCATGCGCGAGGCTGAAGCGATCATGCATGAGCAGATCAATCGCGATGAGGACTGCAGCTTCGTGGCACAGGAGCTCATCAAGATGCGCTTGGTCATGAGCCTACTCGCAAAGGAGCGAACTGCGCTCGGTGACAACGAGCCGATCCTCGTCAACAGCTTCCTCATCCGCGGCGCCGGCCGCCGCGAAAGCCGGCCGCGGCTGCTGCCCCGACCGTCGCGTCGGTGTTCGGTCCACGCCAGGTGGCGAGGGCTTGACGCAGGGGTGGCTCAATCAAAGGAGCGAGGCGCGGCCCGATCCGGTTTGCCGGCCGGGCTGTCCGCCCACTTCGCCATCTCCATGGTCCGCGCGTCGACACCCTCGCACCAGAAGCAGCTGGGATTTGTCAGGCCCTTCTCGGACAGGATCGGGACCAGGCTGTGGCCGTAACCGGCGCACCGATTGATGTCAGTCATTCATTCCCTACAGCGTAGCAAGTTCATAAGAGACGTTTTCGTTGGTCAAGCTTGCGCGGGCGCTATGACGGCGCTGGAGCGCGCTGTCCCGTGTGGTGCGCGTCTCCGATACCGTCGATGCCGCGATCCATCGCGATGCGGCAGTGATGTCGTCTCCATTCTCGCGATAGGCGCGCAGCTGGAATTCGGCCGAGCTTCCGCGCGCCACGATCGTGCGGCAGTGCTCGACCTCGGCGCTTAGGTTCCCGTCTGCAATATGCCGTGAGGGGCACTAACGATCCGCACTGCGTCACGGTTCCGGCTGCCGGCTGACACAGATATCGTCGGGCAGGGGTTGTCTTAATCCCGGCGCGATATAAAACAGCCCTTGGGTGCTCGCTGCATTGGGCAGCGACAGGTCAAGCGATGGTCGGGCCGCCACGCAGGATGCGTGCGCCCATGAACGATCAGCTGCCCGGCAGGCACCTGCCCAAATCCCCATTTTTCGTCGAGCGAGCGCTCACGGCGCTTCAGCAGTTCCTGCATGTCGAGGCTGTCAGTGGAATCGTGCTGCTGATGGCCGCGGCTGCCGCATTGCTCTGGGCCAACTCGCCTTTCGCCCATTCATATCACGACATCTGGAACCTGCCGATTTCGTTCCGCCTTGGCAAGCTCGGCTTTGTCAGACCTTTGCATTTCTGGATCAACGACGCGCTGATGACTGTCTTCTTCCTGGTCGTCGGCATGGAGGTCCGTCGTGAAATCCACGACGGCGCGCTGAGCAGGCTCGATCAGGCCATTCTGCCGGTGCTGGCCGCCGTCGGCGGCGTCGTGGTCCCCGCGCTGATCTACCTGAGCTTCAACAATGTCACGAACCGCGTCCAAGGCTGGGCGATTCCAACCGCGACCGACATCGCGTTTGCAGTCGGCGTGCTCGCGCTGCTGGGGCGATCGATTCCTGCCAATATCAGGGTCTTTCTGCTCGCCCTGGCCGTCATCGACGACATCATCGCAGTTCTCATCATCGCGGTGGTCTACAGCAATGGACTCGATCTCAACGGCTTTGTCGTCGCATTGCTCGGTGTTCTCATGGCGCTGGGATTTCAACGGCTCGGCTTCGGCTCGGCCTTTGCCTACGTCTTGCCAGCCCTCGTCGTCTGGGCAGGCTTCCTCACGGCCGGCGTGCATCCGACGCTTGCGGGTGTCGTGCTCGGCTTGATCACACCGGTCCGCTCGGCGGATCCCGAGACAGTGCCGCCCGTGATCCGCGTGGAGGCGGCGCTGCATCCCTGGGTCGCTTACGCGATCATGCCGCTATTCGCGCTTGCCAATGCCGGCGTCGACCTCAGGGGCACCGAATTCACCGGCGGCGTTCAATTCGTGGCGCTCGGTGTCGGGCTTGCGCTCTGCGCAGGAAAGCCGATCGGCGTGATCGGCGCGACCTGGCTTGCGGTGCGTGCGGGTGGATGCCGACTGGCGCCCGGCGTGTCCTGGGGCGGCGTCTGCCTCGTCGGGCTGCTGGCCGGCATCGGCTTCACCATGTCGATCTTCATCGCCATGCTCGCGTTTACCGACGACAAGCTGCTTGACGCCGCGAAGTTCGGCGTGCTGCTCGGCTCGCTCATCTCCGTGACGCTCGGCCTCGGATGGGGCGCGGAATATGCCCAGCGGCGGCGTAAGGCGACCGGAGACTAGACCGGAAGCGGATCAGGGCTGCGATCTCGCGATCACCATGGTTCTCGCTCGCCGCAAGGCCTTGCGCGACGCCGATACGATCGGCCTCGGGCCGGTTCTGGCTCATCTTGCGCTTGCCTTCGAACCGCACCACGGGAATGCGCACGCCGACGATCCCGCGCAGCTGCGCGGCGATGAAATCGGCAGGCGCGTCACTGACCGCCCAAGGCTTTGCACGCGCTCCTTCTTGCTTTTTGGTCAGCCGCGTCACGGCCTCGAGCAGGCGCTCCGGCTCCTGGAAGAATTCCACCGGGCCATAGGCATGCACGGCTATGTAATTCCAGGTCGGCACGACCTTTCCGGTGTCCTGCTTGGTCGCGTACCAGGACGGCGTCACATAGGCGTCGGGGCCTGCAAAGATCGCGAGCGCATCGCCGATCGGCGGCAGCTTCCATTGCGGGTTGGCCCTCGCCACGTGCCCGTACAGCACGCCATGCTCGCCCTCGCTCTCGTCGAGGAACAGCGGCAAGGGCGTAGCGACCGGACCTTCGGTGGTGGCCGTGACGAGGCTCGCAAGACGGGCGGCGCGGATGGTCGCGCGGATGCTCTCGATGTCGTCGTCCCTGAAGGCGGGGGGAATGTACATGGCGTGTCTCCGTTATGGCTGCGGAGATACCCGCAATCTGGAATGGAAGAAACTGCCAGTTTCTTATGACTTTGTCAGTCCAGTTCGGAAGCCGCCTGCGCGAGGAGCTTGCAGCCCCGCTCGATTTGCGCGGTTTCCAGCGCCGAATAACCCATGACGAGGCCGACCGGCCTCCGTGCTCGGGAGCCGACGAACAGCGCCGAGACGGGATGGATGCCGACGCCCTTGGCGCGGGCCGCCTCGATCAATGCATCCTCGTGCTTCTGCGGCACATCATCGAACCAGGCCACGACATGCAGGCCGGCGGCCGCGCCCTCGATCCTGACACGATCGCCGAAGCGGCGGTGAAGGGCGTCGAGCAGGGCCTGCCGCCGCTCGGCGTTGCGCCGACGCACGCGCCTGACATGGCTGTCATAGGCGCCGCTTTCCAGCATTGCGGCCAGCGCCTCCTGTTCGATCAGCGGCGTGTGCCGGTCCATGATCTGCTTGGCGGCGGCGAACAGGGATCGCAGCGCCGGCGGCACCACGAGATAGCCGATCCGCAAGGTCGGCGAGAGCGTCTTGGACACCGTGCCGAGATAGATCACGTTATCGCTGCCCTCCAGCGCATGCAGCGGCGGGATCGGCTTGGTGTCGTAGCGATACTCGCTGTCGTAATCGTCCTCGATCACGTAAGCGTCGTTCTTGCGCGCCCACGCCAGCAATTGATGCCGGCGGCCGATCGGCATGACCCCGCCGAGCGGATATTGATGCGACGGCGTCACATAGGCGAGGCGGGCCGCGATGCCGTCGAGCCGCCCGGTCTGAAGGCCTTCGGCATCGGCCGTGACAGGCATCGTGATGGCGCCCGTCGCCGCGAAGGTGTGCCGCGCCATCTGGTAGCCGGGATCTTCCATCACGAAGCGGTCGCCGGCATCGAGCAGCAGGCGTGCGCAGATGTCGAGGCCCTGCTGCGAGCCATTGACGACGACGATCTGGTCGACCTCGCAGCGGACGCTGCGCGATCGCCACAAATAACCTTGTAGCGCAGCCCGCAGCCGCAGCGCACCGCAGGGATCGTCATAGGCGAGCCGCTCGGGCTTGCGTGCCATTGCAGCCGTGATCGCCTTCTTCCATGCCAGTACCGGGAAGTCCGACGGCGATAGCTCGCCATAACGAAAATTCGCGACGAGCCCGCGTGACGGCGCGGTCCAGCGCGGCGGGTCCTGGCGCAGCCGCTCGCCGAACGCCGACAGCCGCGCCTTGCGCGTCGGTGGCCGGGACGTCGCGCGGGTGCGTCCGCGCTCCACCACAGCGCGCGCAACGCGCGGCCGGGCGCCATGGCGCGTTTCGATAAAGCCTTCGGCGGCGAGTTGCTCATAGGCGATCGTGACGGTCGAGCGCGCCACGCCCATTTCGTCGGCGAGCGCCCGCGATGACGGCAATAGGCCGTCAGTGCTGTAGACCAGCGACATGATCTGATCGCGCAACGCCTCGTAGATCTGGCGCGCGCCCATGCGGCCAGCGCGGCGAGCGAAATTGGTTCTCTTCTGCATCATCCACATTCCAGGCCGGCGTTGCTCGGGACCGACGAGGGTCGGAATGTGGTTCTAATCCCGTTCGCCGAGGGTTTCGACGTAAGCCTTGCCGGAGGGATAAAAATTCTGCTTGTGGGCCCATTCTGGCGCGTTAGACGTTGCGAGACGGGCTTGCCGCGGTCTGTCTGTGGGCCGATCTAACGAGCAGAACCGCAAGACGGGAGATCTCGATGGACGACCGGGCCAGGCTGACGGCGCTGCAGCGTCATTGGGACGCATCGGACGCAAACGATTTCGAGGCCGAGCATGACATCTATCGCGCGGATGCCGTGCTCGACTATCCGCAGTCCGGCGAGCGCATTCGCGGCCGCCGCAACATTCAGGAGAGCCGCTTGGCGCAGCCGAACAAGAAACGCTTCACGGTGCGGCGGATCGTCGGCGGCGGTGATCTCTGGGTGAGCGAGTTCGTCCTGACCTATGACGGGGTGCCGTCCTACGTCGTCAGCATCATGGAATTCCGCGACGGATTGGTGGCGCACGAAACGCAATATTTCGGCGACCGGTTCGATCCGTCACCGTCACGCGCGCATCTCGTGGAGATCGTGAGTTAGGACCGATGCTCGCGCCTACATCCGCATTGGCAATGACGGCGCGGACGGAACCGGATGCGGCGGCTGGTCGCACGCTTGTCGCCTTGATTCCGGCTCGCTGGGCTTTATCTCTGGGGAGAACAAGAATCCGGGCCCCTCTGGCGAGGACGTCGACTGTGTCGGCAAAACCTCGCGATGTCGGATGACCTGTCCCGCGCGAATGCGATGGATCGGCCGATTGTCGGGCCTCTTGAGTTCTCTCCGACCAAATCGTCCCCATCGCAGCTCCGCGCGGTCATTTCGCAAGATTAAGGGAGCGACGATGTCTCACGCCAACATTTCCAATTCGATCGAACTCGAGATCACCGAGCCGCGCAGCTTCAACGAGCAGGCTGCGGTCGCGCTGGTGATCGCCGGTGCGCTGGTCGCCGTGGCCGACCGGCGCGTGTCGCCGGTCGAGCGCGATGAGGTGATCCGCTTCATCAGGGAACGTGGATTGGCGCCGCATATCGGCGAGGAGCGCCTGTTTGCGATGTTCGACGAGCTCGCCGAACGGCTCGAGGAGCCTGATTTCGCTAATGTGGTCATCGACACGCTGCGGCCGGTCTCGGACCTGCCGTTGTCGTCTCATCTCATCGAGTTGTCGGAGCGCGTCGCAGCTGCGGACGAGGACGTGCATCCGCACGAGGTGCAAGCGATCAAGCTGTTGCGCCTGCTGACGCTGGTGTTGCCGCGCGCGAAGCCGGTCGGACCCGCTGCGGTCAGCGCCGCCTCGAAGGCGTGAGCATGAGCGCAGCTTCGGACCAGCAAAGGGCGAGAGGCGAGGGCGCCGGCGGTCAATCGGCCGGCGGCGATCCGCGGCTTGACGCGCTCGTTCATCGGCTGCCGCCGCGCCTTGCCAGCATCGTCGACTACCTGCTGCAACCGTCCAGCCGCTGGGTCCGATTCCCTCGGGCGCGCTGCTCGTCGTCGGTGGCGTGCTGTCCTTCCTGCCGGTGCTCGGCATCTGGATGCTGCCGCTCGGCCTCGCGCTGCTCGCCGAGGACGTCCGGCGCTGCGTGCGTTCCGTTCAAAGGTCTTCGACTGGATCGAGCGCCGCAAGCCGCACTGGCTGGATCCGTCCGCACCGAAAAAATGATAGATCATGACTGAATTCGTCACCGCCGATGCGCTGACCGCGCTGCTGCAGGTCGTGCTGATCGACCTCGTGCTCGCCGGCGACAATGCCGTCGTCATCGGTCTCGCGGCTGCAGGCCTTCCGGCCGATCAGCGCCGCCGCGCCATTGTCGTGGGCATCGTCGCCGCGACGGCGCTGCGTATTGTTTTTGCCGGCGTCGCGACCCAGCTCCTGCAGGTGATCGGCCTGCTGCTCGCCGGCGGCGTGCTGCTGCTGTGGGTGTGCTGGAAGATGTGGCGCGAGTTGCGCGAGCAGGCCGCGCATGCGAATGAGCTCGCGTTCAGCCATGCCGGTGGCGCGACCGCCGCGCCAGCGCAGCGCAAGACGTTCAAGCAGGCCGCGTTGCAGATCGTCGCCGCCGACGTTTCGATGTCGCTCGACAACGTGCTTGCGGTCGCGGGCGCGGCGCGCGAGCACCCCTACATCCTCGTCTTCGGGCTGATCCTGTCGGTCGCGCTGATGGGCGTCGCCGCCGACCTGCTCGGCCGCGTGCTCCAGAAGCAGCGCTGGATCGCCTATGTCGGCCTTGCCATCATCGTCTACGTCGCCATCGAGATGATCTATCGCGGCTCGATCGAGCTCGCGCCGGTTATCGCGAGCCTGTAAGTCCTGCCTTTGTTTCCCCGGAGTGATCCATGTCGTCTGAACCCCAAGCACCTTCGGTCGTGCCTTTGCCGCGGCCGCAAATCGGCGCGTTCGCCCAGCTGATCTTCGGCTCGCGCTGGCTGCAGGTGCCGCTCTATGTCGGCCTCATCATCGCGCAGGCCGTCTATGTGCTGCTGTTCCTCAAGGAGCTCTGGCACCTCGTCGCGCACTCCTTTGACGCCAGCGAGCAGCAGATCATGCTGATCGTGCTCGGGCTGATCGACGTCGTCATGATCTCGAACCTTCTGGTGATGGTGATCGTCGGCGGCTACGAAACGTTCGTGTCCCGGCTGAACCTGAGCGGTCATCCCGACGAGCCGGAATGGCTCAGTCACGTCAACGCCAGCGTGCTCAAGATCAAGCTCGCGATGGCAATCATCGGCATCTCCTCGATCTCGCTGCTCAGGACCTTCATCGAGGCAGGCAATCTCGGCACCACCCGCAGCAATTTTACCGAGACCGGCGTAATGTGGCAGGTGCTGATCCACCTGACCTTCATCATCTCCGCGATCGGCATTGCCTGGGTCGACCGCCTCAGCGAGAACGGACATCGCAAGGAGAACGGTCACACTTGAACGCGTGACACGGCCTCATCAGAAATGCCGGCTCCGTGCCAGCGGAAATGACGGACTTTCGCAGACCGTCGAAATGCGATCCGACGTCCGGACGCGTGTTGACGGCCGAGACAGTCTGCCAATACGCGCGCAACGCGCCGCGCTCGCAACTGAGCCCTACGAGGATTTTCGCGAACAGGCGATGTCGCTCTGAGCGCTTCCAGATCCTTATGCGCCGCGCGTGCGGGATCGCGCTCAATCTTGCGGTGGCGCGCCACAAGCTTTTCGCCGAACGGCGTCAGCATTGCGCCACTTGCCCTTGGCGGACAGCGAGGGCGCCGGATTTCCCAGAAGATAGGCTTCGTCGAACTCCGCAGGGCACGGGCTTCAGCCCGTGCCCTTGATGGCTGCACGTTACTCTGCGGGGCTTCCGACCACCGCGCCCTGACTGACGTCCTCGCGGGCGAGGCTCACCAAGAGGCCGACGATGACGAGTTCGACAACCGCGAAAGCGATGAAGGCGCCGGTGAACGAGCCCCCGGAGGCGTTGATGATGGCGCCCATCATCCAGGGGGCCACGAAAGCCGAGAAGATGCCAAACACCTCGGCGTATCCGATCGCGGCCGGTGCGAGCGCGTCGGAGTATTTTTCACTGAGCAGGGCGAAGATCGCGCCGCCGCCGAGCAGAGCGATGCCGCTGAGTGCTGCAAACAGCACCAGCATCGGAAACGCCATCGGCGTGACCACGCTCCACAGGAACATCAGCGCGGTCAGGAAAGCGAGACATGCCGTGAGCTTGATCATGAAGGGCTTGCCGAGCCGGTCGGACATGTAGCCGCCAATCACCAGGAACAGCACCTGCGACAGCCCCATGACGGTGCCGATGACAGCGCCGGCTTCCGGCGGCATGTGCTGTACGGTGATGAAGGCCGGCACCACCCAGGTGGCCGTGCCGGCGATTGCGAAGGTGCAGGCCACGATGCCGAAGCCGCCAACCGCGATCCATTTCGAGCGGAAGATCTCGCCGAGCGGCAGGTGCTCCTGGGCTGTCTCGTTTCCCCAACTGAACTTGGCAAGACCAAGCTCGCGTGGACTGTTGCGGACGATGAGGGCATCGGTGGCTGCGACGACGAGGGTGCCGACCGCCAGCACGGCGAAGAAGGTCCGCCATCCCGTCGCAATCGTCAGTGGAATACCGAGTGCGAAATCCATGGTAATGGCGAGGCTGTAGGCGGCGAGGATGATGCCTACCACCGAACCGCGCCGACTTTGTGGAAACCAGCCGAAGATCAGCTTCATGTTGCCGATGAAGATGCCGGCGTCAAAGAAGCCGATCACGAGCCGGAGTATCACAAGCTGCATATAACTCTGCACGAACACCTGAAGCACCATGCCGACGCCGGTGCCCGCAAGCCCGATCAGCAGCATGCTGCGCGCCGTCATTGACCGGCTGACCGGCGACCACACCACCATGCCGATGCCGTAGGTCAGCGCAAAGATGCCTTGCGCAAGCCCAGCCTCGGCGGGATTGAGCTTGAGGCTCTCGGAGACGAAAGGCAGTACGGCCGCGAAGGCATACCAGTCCGCGGCGAGAAATATCTCGCAGAGGATGGCGAGCGCCAGCATACCTCTTTGCCACCGGGCTATCCGACGGCGGTCGCTCTCGGAGATCGTTGTCCAAGTTGTTGTCAGCGTGGTCATCATCGGTTCTCGCGGTTTGCGTGTTGGTGGAATCGGCGCAGCGTCAGGCAGGCGGCGGTAGGAAATTCACCTCGTGCTCGGCGGCACGTCGCACCACCTCCTGCGGATCGGGGAGATTGTGGATGCGTTCGAACAGCTCTTTCAGCGACCGCGTCGGTGCGACCCAGAACAGGCTGGTGGCGGTTTCGCCCGACTTGTTGAATATGCCGTGGGGAATGCCCTTGGGCATGCGCACGAGGTCGCCGGCCTTGGCGACCAGGTCCTTGCCGTCGAGCCAGAGGTCGTAGCGGCCGCTCAGCACGTAGACGAACTCATCCTGAGTCGGATGGACGTGCGGCGGCACGAAGGTGCCGTCCGGAAAAACGGCATGCCAGGCCATCGACGCCTCGGAATGCTGTTTCAGCGTGTAGGTCTGGCCCAGAATATTCCAGATGACGTTACCAAAGCCTTCTTTGGCCGGGGTCACGCCCGGAGGCATCTCGATCATGGTGGTGTCCTCTGTTGTGTGCGGGATCAATCGGCAAGGAAGTCGGTGACGTAGTGTGCGGATGACGGCGTTTCCTCGAACACGAGATGACCGGTCGCCGGCACCAGCATCACGCGTGCATCGGGGAGTCCTGCTTTCCAGGCCTCTGCCTGGGCGGTCGGGCGCAGGCGATCGGCGGCACCCCACAGCACCAGCGTCGGCATCGCTATCCGATGCAGCCAGTGCGCGAGCTTGGGATTGCCCTGCGGTTCGCTGCGGATCAGCTTGGCAAAGCCAGTGACCTCGCGTCCGAGGCGGGCGTCGAAAGTCGCGTCCGGCGCTTTGGGAAAGTAACGCAGTGCCGCGGCCGGATCGTGCGCGAGATAGGCGGGCAGGTCTTGCGGCGCGATCTCGAACAGTCCGGGCGCAGGCGCGCTTCCGACCACAAGACCGGCGGGCGCAACCAGCACCAGCTTGCGGACGCGATGTGGCTGACGGATTGCGAACTCCGCGGCGAGCCATCCGCCGAGCGAGAACCCGGCGAGGTCGAAGTGCTCAAGGCCAAGCTTGTCAAACAGCTCCATGTAATGAAGGACGTGATCCTCGACGGAGTCGATCGTCTCGGCGTCGCCGGAATCGCCAAAGCCCGCATGATAGGGGATGATGACCGTGTGCCGCTTCGCCCAATCGCGCGCCATCTCGAACCCGGTGAAGGTGCCGGTGCCGTGCAGGAACACGAGCGCCGGGCCGCTTCCGATGCTGTGGACGACGGTGCGCACACCGTTGATCGTATATTCCGCGCGCGAGAAGCCGGTGAGATCGGGAGAGGGTTTGGGGGTGTCAAGCATGGTTGTCTCCGGTTGGCGTCGGCAAGACCTGGCGTTCGTGAGTCATGCTGCGGCTGCCTGGCGACCGCCGAGAAGCGCGGCGAATTGTTCGACGGCGTTGGCGAGCCGCGCGGCCGTCATTGGTGCGAGCGGCTCGCCCGGCACGATCTCGCCGCTGCTGGCGTAGACCGCCGTCGAAATGGTGCAGGCTTCGAAGAAGCCGAACAGCGGACGGAGCTGGTGCTCGACCACCAGCGAGTGGCGCAGACCGCCGCCGACGGCGGTCAGCAGCACCGGGCGGTTGCGCAGCGTGCTGGGTTCGATCAGGTCGAAGACGTGCTTGAACAATCCGGGATAGGACCCCTGGAACACAGGGCACCCGATCACAAGGCCGTCGGCCTGTTCGATGGCCTCGACGACGGCGCGCGCGTTGTCATCGAGTGCGATCCGGGTGAAGCCGGCGATGCCGCAACCGGCATCGACAAGATCGAGGACCGTGGTCTTCAGTCCATGCTGTGCCTGAAGGTCGGCGGCGACGGCTTCCACCAGCATGCGCGATTTCGCCGGGCGCCAGCTATTGCCGCAGAAGCCAACGATGCGGGATGTCCTCACCTCGGGGCCCTCGTTGTCTGATCGCTTGCTCAGCCCGTCACCCCGAACACTGTCCATTGCGCGCCTGGGCCGGGGAGGCCGAGCAGCGCGCGGCCGCACTCTTCGACGATCTGGTCGGCCATCAGGATGTGCTGCGTGCCCGAATGGATGTCGCGGTAGAACCGCTGCATCGGCGTGTTGTGCAGCGAGGCGCCGCGGGCGGCGCGATGCGCGAAGGTGGCGACATCAGACAGAACGTCGTGAACGTGGCGCAGCGACAGCTTGATCATCGTCATCTGCTCCAGCGACGGAGATTCACCGCTGGCGCAAGTCTCCGAGACGTCCTTCCAGGTTTCGTGGACCAACGCACGCGCGGCGCGGAAACGAGCTTCGGCCTGCGCGAACTGAAACTTGAAGCTCGCGCTGTCGCGCGACTTGCCGAATGGATCCTGGCGCTGGACGATCACCTTGACGAGCTCGTCGAGCATGCGGCGGCCGACGCCGACGGCCCAGGCCGAATGCGCCCAGGCGCTGTAGCCTGCCAGTCCTAGCGCACCCTGCACACCACCTCGGCGTGGTGCGCCGATGTCAAAGTCGTAGGTCATGTGCGTGGGCACGAACAGCTCGTCGCCCTCGCTCAAAGTGTAGTCGAAGCTTCCGGTCGCGCGCAGGCCAAGCACGTCCCAATTGCCCATCAACTTGATGGTCGCGCGCGGATGGTGTGTGACCACGATCTTGGGCTGGCCATTGGGACCGAACACCATGTCCTTGCCGGATGCATCGGTGACGAAGCAACCGGAATGGACCCACTCGGCGTGCTGAATACCGCTGCCATACGCCCAGTTGCCACGGATCATGTAGCCGCCATTGACCGGTCGAGCGAAGCCGCGCGGCACGCCGTTGCCGGCAATCGTGATGTCGGGCCCGCCCGCGAAGACCTTCTTGATGCCCTCGTCCTCGATGTAGATGGCGAGCGTGGTGCCTTCCATGTTGTTGCCGATGACGCACCAGCCCGCCGAAGCGTGCGCGTAAGCAAGCCGCTCGATGACGGTCATGGCGTCGTAAGGCAGAAGCTCGGCGCCACCGACCTCCTTCGGGAACAGCATGGTGTAGATGCCGGCCTTGCGTAGCGCCGCCACCACGTCATCAGTCAGATAGCCCTGTGCCTCGGCCTCCGCAGCCCTGGATCTGACCAGCGGCAGCAGCGCGTCGAGGCGCGTGTGGAACTCGGCCACCCTCGGGGTCGTGGAAGGTTTGACGGCGAGTTGCACGGAAGGGCTCATGGTCGGTGTCTCCGGGTCAGTCTGTTGTTTCTTCGCGCGAACGCGAGGAGCGGGGCGGACGGGACGGTCGCGGGCAAGACTTCGCCCAGACACGCCAATGTCAGTTGGCGCGCGCGACGACCGGCTTGCGTTGAATTCGAGATGTCCCTGCCGGAACCACACACGTCGTTGCGCGATTCCGATGGCCAGGATGCTAGAGATGACGCGGCCAAACCAGCAATCCCCCATCATGGGGGGATCGGCCATGGTGCCCTGCCGCAAAGCTGGGCCGGGATGGCAGCGGGTTGCCGCTTCTTTTCGCTTGACCAAATATCAGGCAAGGCAGAAATTTTAAGTCTATAACAATCGACAATGACGTGCGTGTGCCCGAGAGCACCGCACGGCTCGCGAGGAGTGGCGGTGAGCGCCGTGCAGGAGCATTTGGACGGTCTGCCTGAGCGCCAGCTCGCAGATCGGCTCATGTCCATCGCCGAGAGCGCGTCGGTGCGCGCGCTTGGCGTCGCCTGCTGCTCGGCGATCACGGAATTGACGGGATCGCCGACTGTCGGCCTCTATTTGCTCGACGGGCTCGAGCCGGAACTGGCCTACAGCCGGCACGTCGCGGAAGGCCTGCTCGACAATTACAGAGCCGGTTTCTGGAGGCATGACCCCGTGCTCGACTGCATCATGACCCGAGGCCGCGCGGTCGACGGCGAAACGGTGATCGGTCCCCAGCAATGGCGACACAGTCCGTCGTTCGAGATGCTGCACGAGTGGGGTTTGCATACAACATGGGCGGGCCATTGTGGTGCGGGCATAAGATCGTCGGCGTGCTGTTTACTGCGACGACCGACACGAACGCGCCTTACACGGTGCGGTCGCGGCAGCGCATGGAGATGCTGTGTCGGGCCGGTTCGCTGGCTTTGACCAACATGACAAACGCAGGCGCTGTGGACGCCCATCGCGCCGCGACCGGGATCCGTGAGCCGGCCGCAACGCTATCGCTCCGCCAAGGTCTGCGGACGTCGCCATCCGCGTCTGCCGCGGCCAGACCAACAAGGAAATCGCCCGCGAGATGGGGATTTCCGATCAGACGGTGAAAGAGCACGTTGCCAACCTGTGCCGACGCTTCGGCGTACACAACCGCACCGAACTCGCGGCTTGCCTGCTGAGCCCGGGCGCCCGGCAATAACCTGTCGCGCCGGGTCAGATCGGTTGACGATCGGCTCGGCGATACGCGGATCGGGCTTGCGAACATCCGAATGGCCCCGGCCGATGGCGCCGTATGCGGCGTGCCGCATCATCGCACCGCGTGCATCTCCAGAAACGCCTTCACGCCGGTCACGGTGCCGGTATCCGATGGGACATAGCCGGGCAAGGTGGCGACGGCGGCGCGAAATTCGGCGCTGCGCATGATCTCGAGGATGCGTTGCATCGGTGCGGTCTCAAGGAAGGCGCGCTTGCAGACGAAGAAATAGTCCTCGGTGAGGATGCGGATGAAGTCGAGACCGAACTGGCGGGCGGCAGCCTCGACGCCGAAGCATGCATCGGCCATGCCGCTCGCGACGTAGGCTGCGACCGCCGCATGGGTGAACTCGATCTGCTGCGCGCCGTTGATCCTGCTTTCGTCGATGCTATGCGCGGCGAGCAATTGATCGAACAAGAGACGCGTACCGGAATCGTGGTCGCGATTGACGAAGCGGACATTGGGCCCGGTGAGGTCATCAAGCGATGCGATCCGCAACGGATTGCCGCGGGCGACCATCAGACCCATCTCGCGCGTCACAAAACTGATGATGCGGTCCTCGCGCGGATCGAGCCATTCGCGTGCGGCCTTGATGCCCTGGGCGCGTAGCGCGCCGTGCGGCAGATGCAGGCCGGAGAGGTCGCAGGCGCCTTGCGCCAGCGAGACCAGCGAATGCTGATTGCTGACATAGCGCAAATCGACGCCGATGCCCGGCTCGCGATCAAGGAATTCGCGCAGCTTGGCGACCGCAAAGCCGTGGCTGGCATGGACACGGATCACGGAAGGCCGCTGTTCGAGGAACGGCTTGATCTCGCTCGCGAGCTCCTGCGCCAGGTTCTCGAGCTGCGGTCCGAGCCGGGCCTGCATGCGCTCGCCGGCCCAGACCAGCCGCTCGCCGAATGGCGTGAGCTTCGAGCCCCTGCCGCGCTGGGTTTCGACCAGGGGCGTTCCGAAGAACGCCGACCATTGCTCGATCAAATTCCAGACGTGCCGGTAGGACAGTTGCGCATCGCTGGCCGCGCTCGTGATCTTTCCGGTCTTCCGGATCTCGTTGAGCACGCCGATCATGATGACGGCGGAGCGCGGATTGCCTTCATGGCGAAACCGCCAGACAGCCTCGATCTCGATCTGAAGCATAGATCTCCTTTATGAACTTAGCTTCATATGTGAAGCGTCCATCGGTACATCATATCATATTTACTACGGCTGCCGAGCACCTATTCTTGCACACCAGAACAGGAGCAAATATGATGTCTGTTGCATATGACTTTGCCCACTCCCCGGCCAGCGAGTTTATGTCCCGGCCGCAGCATCTGCTCATCGATGGCCGCCGCGTCCCCGCGAGCTCCGGCCGCACCTTCAAATCCCTCAATCCCGCCACCGGGCGGGTCATCGCGACCATCGCCGAGGGCAATGAAGCCGATGTCGAGCATGCGGTGGCTGCCGCGCGCCGCGCGTTCGAAGGCGCGTGGCGCACGATGCGCGCCTCCGAGCGCGGCCAGATTTTGTTGCGCTGGGCGGATCTGCTCAAGCAGCACTCGGAAGAAATCATCGAGCTCGAATCGATCGATGCCGGCAAGCCGATCTCTGCGACGATGCGCCAGGATTTTCCGGCTGCCGTCGACACGCTGATCTATTACGCGGGCTGGGCCGACAAGATCAGCGGCGACGTCGTGCCGGTGCGCGACGATGCCTTGACCTACACCGTGCGCGAGCCGGTCGGCGTGGTCGCGGCGATCGTGCCGTGGAATTTCCCGCTGATGATCGGCATGTGGAAGCTCGCGCCTGCGCTGGCCTGCGGCTGCACCATCGTGATGAAGCCGGCCGAATTGACGTCGCTGTCGGCGCTGCGCATTGCAGAGCTCGCGCTCGAAGCGGGCCTGCCGGCGGGCGTCTTCAACGTCGTCACCGGTCCCGGACGTGTCGTTGGTGACGCGCTGGTCAATCACCCCGATGTCGACAAGGTCACCTTCACTGGCTCGCCCGGCGTCGGCCGTGGAATCATGAAGGGCGCGGCCGGCAACTTCAAGCGCGTCTCGCTCGAGCTCGGCGGCAAGTCGGCCAATGTCATTTTCGACGATGCGGACCTGGAGGCTGCGTCCAAGGCTGCCGCCTCCGGCATCTTCTTCAACGCCGGCCAGGTCTGCTCGGCCGGCTCCCGCGTGCTGGTGCAGGAGAAGGCCTATGACGAGGTGGTCGAGCGTCTCGCCGCGCGCGCGAAGTCGATCAGAATTGGCGATCCGCTTGACCGCAAGACGGCGCTCGGTCCTGTGATCTCCGAGAAGCAGATGAAGTCGATCCTCGACTATGTCGGCATCGGAAAGGCAGAGGGCGCGACCCTCGTCACCGGTGGCGAGAAGGTCGGTGATCGCGGCTACTTCATCAGCCCTGCGGTGTTCGCGGATGTCGAACACGAGATGCGAATCTCGCAGGAGGAAATCTTCGGTCCGGTCGTCAGCGTCATCAAGTTCAGGGACGAGGCCGATGCTTTACGTATCGCTAACGGCACGGCCTACAGCCTCGCCGCCGGCGTCTGGAGCCGCGATATCGGCAAGCTGCAGCGCTTCGCCAAGCGGGCGCGCGCGGGCACCGTCTGGATGAACACCTTTGGCTACACCGACGTGCGCCTGCCCTGGGGCGGCGAGCGCGATTCCGGCCTCGGCCGCGAGCACGGCACGGCCGCGATCGACAATTTCACCGAGCCGAAGGCTGTCTGGATGAACTTGGCCGTCTGATACCTCCCGAGCGGCCAATCCTGGAGCCCGCCTGGCCTATCCCGTCAGGCGCGCTCTCTTTTTCGGGATCGATAAGATTGTCGACAATCCGCTCACGCGCGGCAAACGCTGCGGACAAGAACCGAAACGGCTTAAACCTCCGCTTTGGAACCGACGTGCATCCTGCCTGCAAAAGCTTGGGGCATCAGCATGTCTATTTTCAAGGAGATCGTCGCTGCCGTCGCGGGAGTCTACGCGCTGCTGTTCGTCTGCGACGCCTTGTTTGGCGTCGGCGAGGCACGCTTCGACGACGCCTATTACAGCGCCAGCTTCTATGCGCCGAAGCCGAAGGAATTCCGTTTTGCCAGCGACACGCCGCCCGCGACCCGCGTCAGCGAAGCCTTCGCGCAGTTCTCGGCGAGCGAGGCCAAGCCGAACAAGCGCTACTCGTCGCTGACGACGATCATCCGGTAATTGATTTCTCAGGTTTGCTCCGCTGTTCGACTATCGCCTGGATGCTGTCCCGCGCGCTGCGGGATCAGCAGCAGGCAGACCACCATGAGCGCCGCGATCGCGGCCGAGGCCAGCGGCCGGCTCAGCGCGAGGCCGCCATGATCGAGCGGCTTGTCGAGGAAGTCGCCGACGGTCGCACCCAGCGGTCGCGTCAGGATGAAGGCGACCCAGAACAATGTGACGCGTGAGGCGCGCGTCCAGAAATAGAGTGCGGCGATGAGGGCAAGCCCGGCTGCGAAGATCAGGGCGCCGCCGCGATAGCCCATGTCGCCGGTATCAGCGATCCAATCGCCGAGCGCGGTGCCGAGCGTCTGCGAGAAGGTGATCGCGCCCCAATAGAAGGCCTCCACCCGCGGCGTGCTGACGCTATTGACCGAGATCGTTCCCTCGGTGCGATACCAGAGGCCGAGCACCAGCACGAGGCAAGTGAGAAGGAGCGTCGAGCCGCCGGTGTAGCCGATGCCGAGCGAGCGGTCGGCGAAGTCGGCCATCGTGGTACCGAAGGTGGTCGAGGCCACGATGGTCGCCCAGTAAAGCGATGGATGGAATTTGCGCGCGCGGATTTGTGCGGCGACCAGGACGATCATCGCAGCCAGGAACAGGCACGTGCCCGCGAGATAACCCCAGTTCAGCGTCATTGTGACGGTGTCGCCGCCGGTCTCGCCCAGAGTCGTGGCGGCGATCTTGATGATCCAGAAGCCGAGTGTGACTTCAGGGACCTTGCTCTCGCTGACGAGGTTGCTCTTTGCGTAATCTTGCATGGTGTCCTCGTTGTCTCAGGCCCTGGCGACGCTATCCATGACCGCGAGCAGATCGGCGATCGCCTGCTTGCATTTTGCAGCGTCCGGCGTGCCCGCGCGCAACGCCTCCAGCGCGCGATCGATCGCCTTGTCGACCGTGTGCCAGTCGGCCGCCGCGCGCGGCTTTAATCCGGCTTCGGCTTCATCCCATTTGGTCTCGAGATCCTTGATCCTGGTCTTGGCACCCGGCAGGTCGCCCTTGTCGACCAGTGCGGCGACATCGACGACGATGCCGCGGAACGGCGTGAGATCGCCGAGCTTGGCTGTCGCGGCCTCCGCGAGCGGCACGAATGTGATGTGCTGGGTTGCGTGCATGTTTGGTTCGCCGGAGAAGGTTGTCACGAGGCAAACGGCGATGGCGGGGATGAGTTTCATCGTATGTCTCTCCTGGTGTGACTCCTGCGTCCGCGCAGGATGCGTTGAAGCTGTGATTGGGTTATTGCGCCGGGCCGGCGCGGCGCGCGCCGTCGCCTTCGAACGTCACCCAGGCAACGAGGCCGACGATCACGGTGAGGAAGGCGATGCTGGTCTGGATCGTGCCGAGGCCTACGCCGCCATACTCGCGCGATTGTGACAGCAGATCGCCGAGCGAGGCGCCGAGCGGGCGGGTAAGGATGTAGGCGAACCAGAAGGTGAGGACGGGATTGGCGCCTATAGTGTAGGAGAGGGCCACTGCCACGATCAGTGCGCCGAATGTGACGACGCCGAGCTGGAAGCCGAGGCCGAGCGCTTCGGTGGCGAGGTCGCCGGCGGCGGTGCCCAGCGCGAAGGTGAACAGGATCGCGGTCCAGTAGAACAGCTCGCGCCGCGTCGTGACGATGCTGCGGATCGACAGCGTGCGCTCGACGCCGAACCAGATCGCGAAGGTTGCCGCGAGTGCGCAGGCGAAGGCGGCGGTGCTGAAATAAAGGCTGATCTCGAGCTTGTCTGTCAGGAGGTCGGTGAGTTGCGTGCCGACGATGCTGACGAGGACGACGGTGAGCCAGTAGATCCAGGGCACATAAGCGCGTCGGCCCAGTTGCAGCAGCAGCGCGGCGGCCAGCAGGCCGGACATGCAGATCGCGGTCAGGCTGGCGCCAAGGCCGACATGCACCGCGAGATAGTCGGCGCCGGTCTCGCCGACCGTGGTCGAAAGGATCTTGATGGCCCAGAAGATCGCGGTGACCTCCGGAACCTTGTTCAGCATCCGTCTTGCGCCAAAGCCTGAATATTGCGACACGCCCAAATCTCCCAAAGCCGAAGCGATGCCGGAGCGTCGCGCAGGGGACTTAGCGCCGGCTTAGGGATGCGAAATTTCCGGGCGCGCGGCCCTCGCTGCAATTTGGGCCTGCCGGCGCTTGCTAACTCTGCGCTAAGTCGGAATGGCCATGATCTTGACGCCCGGATGGCCGGCTGTTTTTGAGGATCGATTGTTGCGGGTTCTGCTGATCGAGGACGACAGGATGGTCGGAGCGGCGATCGAGCAGGCGCTGAAGGATGCCGCCTACGCGGTCGACTGGGTCAGGGACGGCGAGACCGCGCTGCTTGCCGTGGCAACCGAATCCTACGAGGTGCTGCTGCTCGATCTCGGTCTGCCGAATACCGATGGCCGTGATATCCTGCGGCAGCTGCGTTCTGACGGCCGCAAGCTCCCCGTCATCATCGTGACGGCGCGCGATGCTCTCGACGACAGGATCGCAGGGCTCGATCTCGGCGCGGACGATTATCTCGTGAAGCCGTTCGAAATCCGCGAACTGCTGGCGCGGATGCGGGCGGTGCTTCGTCGCGAAGGCAGCGGTGCGCCCGCTGTGGTTGGCAACGGCAAGCTCAGTCTCGATCCTGCGACCCGCGAGGCCTCGCTCAGTGGCCAGACGTCGATTCTGACCGCGCGCGAGTTCGCGCTGCTCCAGGCCCTGCTGACGCGGCCCGGGACGATCCTGTCGCGGAGCGAACTCGAGCGGCAGCTTTACGGCTGGAACGAGGAGGTCGAAAGCAATGCGGTCGAATTCCTGATCCACACGATCCGGAAGAAGCTCGGCACGGAGGCGATTCGTAACGTGCGCGGGATGAGATGGATGGTGGATCGGGGGTCATGACCAAGTCGTTGCGCGGCCGGCTGTTCATCAGCTTGACGACGATTGTCCTGCTGACGGATCTTGTGGGGGGCTTGTTTGCGCACGGGTGGGCATTCGACGAAGCCATCGAAACCCAGGACTCCGTCCTGACCCAGATTGCAGGTCTCGTTCAGAGCGGTGGTCTCTCCACGGGGTCGATGAGGATTCCGAAGTCTGGCTGATGGAACTGGGCAAGGCGCCGCAAGGCACGCCCGAGCAGCGCCAGCTGTGGCGGCTTCAGGACGGGATGCGCGACGCGACGCGAAAGGGAAAGCCGATCCGCATGGTGCTGCGGACGCGGTCCGACGGCAGTCGCTTTGCGGTGGCGCAGAGCACGGGCGTTCGTGATGAGATCGCGGGCGACATGGCGTTCCGCACGGTACTTCCGATCGCAGCACTGATTCCCTGCCTGATGCTGGTGATCGCCTTTGTCATCGCGAGATCGCTGCGCCCGATGGTGCGTCTGGCAGGCGAACTCGATGCCCGGCCCGCCGATGACATGACGGCGCTCCCGCTTCACGGCCTCCCGAGCGAACTCAACCCGTTCGTATCCTCGATCAACGGCCTGCTGCGTCGCGTGCACGACATGGTGGAGCAGCAGCGCAGGTTCATCGCCGATGCTGCGCATGAACTGCGGACGCCGCTCACCGCACTGAGCTTGCAGGCCGAAAATCTCGATCAAGTCGAACTGCCGCCGGCCGCGCGCGAGCGCCTTGCGGCGCTTCGGCAGGGCATGCGCCGCAGCAAGCATCTGTTGGAGCAGTTGCTGGCGCTGGCACGGCACGACGTAACGCCCTCCGATCGCGCCGAATGGCAGGTCGTGGAGCTCGATCGCGCGGCGAGAGGGGTGATCGCCGATCTGTTGCGGGAGGCGATCAACCGTGGGGTCGATCTTGGCTTCGCACGAGCCGAGTCTGTCGCGGTGCGCGGTGAGCCTGTCATGCTCGCCGCCATGATCCGCAATCTCATCGACAACGCGCTTCGGTTCACGCCGGAAGATGGCAGGATCGATGTAGCGATTTACCAGGACGACGCGACGGCCGTGCTTCAAATCGAGGACACCGGGCCCGGCGTTTCCCCCGACGAGATCAGCCGGATTTTTGAGCCGTTCTTCCGTGGTCAACGTCCGGAAGGCGATGGCGTCGGTCTCGGCCTCTCGATCGTGAAGCGGATCGTCGATCGGCTCGGTGGGACGATAGAAGCGGTGAACATGACGGAGGCGGGACGAACAGGGCTGCGCGTCGTCGTCAAACTGCCCGCAGCCGGCTGACGATCATTCCCCCTGAATCCATTCCGCCACCCCGCGCCACAGCATGTCGCGGTGCTCGGGGCGGAAGAAGCCGAAATGGCCGATCGCCTTGGCGCCGACTTCGGACGGCTTCACCGTCAGCACCTCCGGCTTGATCGCCGTGAAGCCGGATGCGAGCAACTCGACCGCTGGGCGCGTCGCCCAGGGATCGTCGGAGAAGCACAGCGCGCGCAGCTCGCCCCTGAATTTTGCGAAATTCGCCAGCTCCGGCAGTTTGGAATCGAACAGATAGCACGGGCTCGAGACCCAGTCCGCCCATTGCAGGAAGGCGCCCTTGGGCAGATCCTCGCCGATGCCGACCCAGCCCGGCGCGTAGCCGAGCGCGTGGACCAGCGGAACGCCGACGAAATTCATGAAGGCGAAGACGCGGTATTTCTCCGGTGACGTCATCAGCCGCCAGGTCGCGGCCTGCGAGGCCACGAAAGCGGCGCGCGCGATGTCGCTGTTGTTCGCGATCAACCCGAGCGCCTGGCCACCGAATGAATGGCCGAAATAGGCAAGGGGGAGCGTGTTGTAACGCTCGCGCATCCAGCTCACCGCGGCCGTGACGTCGAGCGCGGCCCAGTCCGACATCGAGGCCTTGAAGCCGACCAGCGATTTCGGCCGGTTGTAGCCGACCATTGCCGGCAGGCGGGAGCCGCCGATGCCGCGATAGTCGTAAGTGAGAACCGCGCAGCCGCGATGGGCGAGATAGGAGGCGAAGCCGCGATAGACTTTTCGCGGGACCGCGGTCGCCGAGTTGATCAGGACGGCATGGCGCTTGGCACCGCGCGGCAGGAACAGGGTGCCGGTCAGCGCATACCTGTCGGTCGCCGGGAAGCTGATCTCGTCGATGAAAACGTCGTCCAGTGCCGCGTCCATGGATGGAAACTGTCTTGCCGGTTTCCTCTGCCGCCCCTAGCAGATGCGAATTTGGCTTTGCCCGCAAAGGTTTGCATTGCGAAATGGATTTACAACTGGCGGTGTCGTGCCAGCCTGTGTATAAGGCGGCCCTCGCAACCCACAGATCAGGTTGCACTTTTTGCTTCACGGAGAGATTGCGATGTCCGAGCGGTGGACGCCCGAGTCCTGGCGCAGCAAGCCGGTGCTACAGGTGCCCGATTATCCCGACGCCAAGGCTTTGGCCGACGTCGAGGCGCAGCTTGCAACCTTTCCGCCGCTGGTATTTGCCGGCGAGGCGCGCAATCTGAAGAAGGCGCTGGCGCGCGTTGCTGCCGGCGACGCCTTCCTGCTGCAGGGCGGCGATTGCGCCGAGAGCTTTGCCGAGCACGGCGCCAACAACATCCGCGATTTCTTCCGCGTGCTGCTGCAGATGGCGGTGGTGCTGACCTATGCCGGCGCGGTGCCGGTGGTGAAGGTCGGTCGCATCGCCGGTCAGTTTGCAAAACCGCGCTCGTCGCCGACCGAGAAGATCGACGGCGTCGAGCTGCCGAGCTATCGCGGCGACATCGTCAACGACATCGCCTTCACCAGGGAAGCGCGCGTGCCGGATCCGCAGCGGCAGCTGATGGCCTATCGTCAATCGGCCGCGACGCTGAACCTGCTCCGCGCCTTCGCCACCGGCGGCTTCGCCAACCTCGGCAGCGTGCATCAATGGATGCTCGGCTTCCTCAAGGACAGCCCGCAGTCCCGCCGCTACAAGGAACTGGCCGATCGCATCTCGGACGCGCTCAATTTCATGCGCGCCTGCGGCCTCGATCTCGAAAGCCATCCCGAGTTGCGCGCCACCGACTTCTACACCAGCCACGAGGCGCTGCTGCTCGGCTACGAGCAGGCCATGACCCGCGTCGATTCCACGACCGGCGACTGGTACGCGACCTCGGGCCACATGATCTGGATCGGCGACCGCACCCGCCAGCTCGATCACGGCCACATCGAATATTTCCGCGGCATCAAGAATCCGATCGGGCTGAAATGCGGCCCGTCGCTCAAGCCGGACGAGTTGTTGAAGCTGATCGACGTGCTCAACCCCGACAACGAGCCGGGCCGGCTGACGCTGATCAACCGCTTCGGTTCCGACAAGGTCGCCGATCATCTGCCGGGCCTGATCCGCGCGGTGAAGCGCGAGGGCAGGGTGGTGGTCTGGTCGTGCGACCCCATGCACGGCAACACCATCACCTCCACGTCGGGCTACAAGACGCGGCCGTTCGACCGCGTGCTGTCGGAGGTGAAGTCGTTCTTCACGATCCACGCCGCGGAAGGCACGCACGCCGGCGGCGTGCATCTGGAGATGACCGGCCAGGACGTCACCGAATGTATCGGCGGCGCCCGCGCGATCACGGACGAGGATCTCAACGACCGCTACCACACGGTTTGCGATCCCCGCCTCAATGCCGAGCAATCCATCGACATGGCTTTCCTGGTCGCCGAATTGCTGAAGCAGGAACGCGTCGGCAAAGCCAGGCCGATGCCTTTTGCAGCGGGGCTCTAAATCCTTGCTGCGGATCTGGAAGGCCACGATCAACTCCCGCAACGGTCTGGCCTTTGCGTTCCGCTCGGAACAGGCTGTCCGCGAGGAGATCTTTGCGCTGCTCCTGTCGCTGCCGGTGGCTTGGTTCGTCGCCGCCAGCGCGACACGCGCGGTCGAGCTGGTCTGCTCGGTCGCCTTCGTACTGGTGGTCGAGTTGCTCAACACTGCGATCGAGAAGCTCGCCGATCGCCTGACCATGGATCACGACAAGCAGATCGGGCGGGTCAAGGACATGGGCTCGGCCGCAGTCGGCGTTGCGCTGCTGATGGCCGGTGCGTTCTGGATCATCGCGATCATCGAGCGTCTGGGTTTCCTCTAGCTCGCGGAGATGATCGATTGAGCGGCGGTGCCCGAAGCTCCTTCACCTCTCCCCAACGGGGAGAGGTCGATTTGCGTCTCGCGATGCGCAGCATCGCCGAGCGCAAATCGGGTGAGGGGGTTCAGGTCCCACGAGATACCGTAACCCCTCACCCGGATTGCATCTCCGATGCAATCCGACCTCTCCCTTCGGGAGAGGTGACGGAGAGCGCTAGATGACCGAACCTCTCAATGTATTCGCGGTCACGCTCGCCCAGCTCAATCCGACCATGGGCGACATCGAGGGCAATGCCGCGAAGGTTCGCTCGGCGCGCGCGCGAGCCATCGCCGATGGCGCCGATCTCGTGCTGTTTCCGGAATTGTTCATCGCCGGCTATCCGCCGGAAGATCTGGTGCAGAAGCCCGCCTTCCAGGCCGGCTGCCGTTCCACAATCGAAGCGCTCGCGCGCGAGACCGCCGACGGCGGCCCGGCGCTGCTGGTCGGCACGCCCTGGATCGAGGACGGCAAGCTCTACAACGCCTGCGCGCTGCTCGACGGCGGGCGCATCGCCGCGTTGCGCTTCAAATGCAATCTGCCGAATTACGGTGTGTTCGACGAGAAGCGGCTGTTTTCGCGCGGCCCCGCCGCCGGTCCCGTTACGGTGCGCGGCGTGCGCATCGGCGTGCCGATCTGCGAGGACATCTGGCTGGAGGAATCCGAGGACTACGAGAATGTGGTCGAGACGCTGGCCGAGACCGGCGCCGAGATCATTCTGGTCCCGAACGGCTCGCCCTATGGCCGCGACAAGAACGATGTGCGTCTGTCGGTGGCGGTCGCGCGGGTCACCGAGAGCGGCCTGCCTCTGGTCTATCTCAACCAGGTCTGCGGCCAGGACGAGCTCGTGTTCGACGGCGCGTCGTTCGCACTCAATGGCGATCTCTCGCTGGCCGCGCAACTACCTGCGTTCGCAGAGAGCATCACCACGCTGCGCTTCACCAGGACCGGCGGCGATTGGCGCTGCACTGGTCCGATTGCGGAGCAGCCCGAAGGCGACCACGCCGACTACGCCGCGTGCGTGCTGGGCTTGCGCGACTACGTCACCAAAAATGGCTTTCCCGGCGTGCTTCTCGGCATCTCAGGCGGCATCGATTCCGCACTCTGTGCGGCGATCGCGGTCGACGCACTCGGCGCCGATCAGGTGCACGGCGTGATGTTGCCGTATCGCTATACGGCGGCACACTCGATCGCCGACGCGGGCGAACTCGCCGGCCATCTCGGCATCCGCTACGAGGTGTTGCCGATCGCGGAGGCGGTGAATGGTTTCGAGACCATCCTGTCCGGCATCTTCAAGAACCTGCCGCCCGATATCACCGAGGAAAACCTTCAGGCCCGGACCCGCGGCACGTTGCTGATGGCGATCTCGAACAAGACCGGGCTGATGGTGGTGACGACAGGCAACAAGTCGGAAATGTCGGTCGGCTATTCCACGCTCTATGGCGACATGAACGGCGGCTTCAATCCGATCAAGGACATCTACAAGACGCAGGTGTTCCGTCTGGCGGCGCTGCGCAACGCATGGAAGCCCGACGACGCGCTCGGGCCCGCAGGCGAGGTGATCCCGCCCGATATCATCACGCGTCCCCCGACGGCGGAGCTGCGTGAGAACCAGACCGATCAGGACTCACTGCCGGCTTACGAGGTGCTCGATGCGATCCTGGAGCGTCTGGTCGAACGCGAGGAGCCGCTCGACCAGATCATCGCCGCGGGCTTCGACCGCGAGACGGTGACCCGCATCGATCATCTCCTCAACGTTGCCGAATACAAGCGCCGCCAGGCCGCGCCCGGCGTGAAGGTGACGCGGAAGAATTTCGGCCGCGACCGCCGCTATCCCATCACCAATCGTTTTCGCGACCGCGGCGAGGGATTGCCCGTGCCCGACGACACGTTGGTGTCGCGCGGCAGCACGGCGTCCATCGACGCGTTCGAGGGGTAGGCCATTCATTCCGCTGTCACCATCCGCGAAGGCGGATGATCCAGTATTCCGCGGCGGACATTGTGAAAGCCAACTGCTGCCGCAGCGTACTGGATGCCCGCCTTCGCGGAGCGCGGAGCCGGCAACCTACTTCTGCTGTTGCGGCAGGAAGCTCGGTCCGACCGAACGGATCGGCTTGTTCTCCGACGTGGTCGCGGTGCTCGCGTCCGCAGACGGTGCTGCGGCCGGGGCATTCGCCGTCACCGGCGCAGGTGTCGCACCCTTCTTGGCGTTCGCAGGCGTGCCCTTGGTGAGCTGCCGCTGCTGCATCTTCTTGGCGCTCTCTTCGGTGACGATGATGTCGCCCTGCTGCTCGACGGCCGCCTTGTCGTCGGCCGATTTCAGCGCGTCGGCCCAGCTCTGGCCCGCCGCCTTGCACGAGCAGGACGGGTTGAACTCGCTGCGGAATTTGAAGGCGGTCGGCAGCGCGGTGTAGGGCTGGCCGCTGATGGAGACCGCGGAGTTCATGTCCTCACCGGGATTGCGGTGGGCGTAGAGTACGGCTTCGGCTGCCGGGCACAGCGCCTTGCAGGTCCTCTCGTCATCGGGGAAGCGCGCCGGCACGGTCGCAAACGAGATCGGGAAATAGGCGCCGTCGCAGGTGCGCACGCAGACGGTGCGGTACGTGCCGGATTGCGGGCCGAGATCGGCGGGCGGAGCGCCTGGCGGATTGTTCGGATTATTGTTGCCGCCGAACAGATTGCTCAGGAAGTTGCCCCCTGCGGCTGCGCGGCATTGGCGTATTGCGGGCCGCAATTGTTTTGCGCGAGCGCAATCAGCACCGAGCGGCGCTGGCTGTCGCGTTCGGGGCTGCCGCCGGAACCGCCGCCGCGCAGGCGTTCGAGATTGCCGGTGATCTGGTCGAGATTGGCGCGCATCTGCTGGATCTGGGTGTTGACCGGACCGCATTGCGCCGACTGGCCGCTGAACAGCGAGAAGAAGCCGGAGGAATCGCAGCCCATGCGCTTGGCCTGCATGGTGACGCGGTCAAGCTCGGCCTGCTGGCGGGTCTGGGAATCCTGGTAGCGGCGGATCTGGTCGTCGCGCGCTGGATCGCCGCTCGCTCCACGGTCGAGCGCGGCGAGCTGCCCTTCCAGCCGCACGCACATCGGGTTCGGCCCGAGCCCGCCCTGGGCGGGCGGAGGCGGCGCTGCGCCGGGCGGGCCGGCCTGCGCAAAGGCATCAGTGGCGAGCGCGATCGCGCTCAGAAGCACGGTGCAGGCAAGGAGGGAGCGGGCACGGGACAGGGACAAAAATTCAGGCATATCCGCCATTCTAGCGAGGTCACAGCCCAGCGTGGTCTGGAGGGCCGAAGCGCGCCCTCCAATAGCCGCTTCCTGCGGCATCGTCACGTCGTTTCGGGGGCCGTAAACGGGTCCTAAGGTCCGCCAGTTCCGAGCGAATTCAACGCTGGCAGGTGATTGCGACATATTCGTCGCAATGGCCATGGGAGCAGTTTGCGCCGGATTTGGGGACGGAGCCGGTAATTTCGTCGGGATCGACCCGGCGGTAGGCCGATGCCTGTGCAAAGTCCCGTGACTGGCAGTAGGTGCGGGCGACCTGTGCGCCGCATTTCTCGCCCTTGGCCACGCACTGGTCGACGCCGTAGCCGTCGGCCTGGTTGGCGATGATGAAGACGCGGGTCTCGGCCAAAGCGCTGGTTGCCGCGAGAAGAGAGGCATAGGAGACGAGCGCGAACAAGGATCGCATGGATGCACCGGCGGCTTGGGGGACTTCCGAGTTCCAAATTAAACTCAAAAGGTTAAGGATGACGAACCATCAAGGCGGGGCGGACGCGCATTGCGGAGATAAGACGGCATTTTCGCGGCTCTCTTGACGAAAGGTGCCGTCGTGGCCCATATGTCGCCGCATGAACGGTCTCCTCGCCATCTGCATTATTTGCCGCGAGATTACGAGCTAGCGATCTGCTGGCTGGAGCCGTCTTTTCTCAACCACATTGAGAGCACTGGACGCCCGGCCAACAGCCGACGGGTGTCCATATGGAATTGCGTCTTTACGATACGCTGAGCCGGGAGAAGCGGCCGTTCGTGCCGCTCGATGCGAACAACGTCCGCATGTATGTCTGCGGACCGACCGTCTATGACTTCGCCCATATCGGCAATGCGCGGCCGGTGATCGTGTTCGACGTGCTGTTTCGGTTGCTTCGCCATCTCTATGGCGAGGCTCACGTCAAATATGTCCGCAACATCACCGACGTCGACGACAAGATCAATGACCGTGCCGCGCGGGATTTTCCCGGCCTGCCGCTGAACGAGGCGATCCGCAAGGTTACCGAGCAGACCGGCAAGCAATTTCACGCCGACGTCGACGCGCTGGGCGCGCTCCGGCCGAGCGTCGAGCCGCGCGCGACCGAACATATCGGCGAGATGCGCGAGATCATCGAAAAGCTCATTGCCGGCGGCTTTGCCTACGCTGCCGAGGACCACGTGCTGTTCTCGCCGCAGGCGATGAACGCGGCCAATAACGGGCTGCCGCGCTACGGCGCGTTGTCAAAGCGCTCACTCGACGAAATGATCGCCGGCGCGCGTGTCGATGTCGCGCCCTACAAAAAAGATCTGACCGACTTCGTGCTGTGGAAGCCGTCCAAGCCGGGCGAGCCGTCCTGGCCGTCGCCGGCCGGCATCGCCGCGCAGGGGCGCCCGGGCTGGCACATCGAATGCTCGGCCATGGCGTGGAAACATCTCGGCGAGCAGTTCGACATCCATGGCGGCGGTATCGATCTCGTGTTTCCGCATCACGAGAACGAGGTCGCGCAGACCTGCTGCGCCTTCCACCAGCAGCGCATGGCGAACTACTGGATGCACAACGGCTTCCTGCAGGTCGAGAGCGAGAAGATGTCGAAGAGCATCGGCAACTTCATCACCATCCACGAGCTGCTCGCGGACTGGCCGGGTGAGGTGCTGCGCCTCAACATGCTGAAGACGCACTACACCTCGCCGATCGACTGGACCATGAAGTCGCTGGAAGAGAGCGCCAAGACGCTCAACGACTGGTATCGCTTTGCGGCTGACGTCGCGCCGTCAGAGCCGGCGACATCCGTGGTCGAAGCCCTGCTCGACGATCTCAACACGCCGCAGGCGATCGCGGCGCTGCATGGTCTGCGCAATTCGTCCGACGCGGCCGGTCTTTCCGCGTCGCTGCGTCTGCTCGGTTTCCTGTCCGAGAGCGTGGCGCAATGGGAGAGCCGCAAGCGCCAGGCGAGCGGCGTCGACGCTGGCGAGATCGACCGCCTGATCGCGGAGCGCACGGCTGCACGGGCGCGAAAAGACTTCAGGGAATCCGACCGCATCCGTGACGAGCTTGCGGCCAAGGGCGTCGTGATCAGGGATGGCAAGGATGCCGACGGCAAGCCAGTGACGACCTGGGAGCTCGCGTGATGGCACAAGCGCACCCCAAGCCCGGCTTGCGGCCGTTCCTGCCCGATGACGTTCCGATGCTGGCCGCGATCTTCGCAGCCAGTATCGAGGAACTGACCGGCGACGACTACAATGAGGCGCAGCAGGAAGCCTGGATGGCGGCGGCCGAGACCGAGGAGTTCGGCAAGGGGCTCGCCTCCGACCTGACGCTGATCGCCACGCTGGACGGCTCGCCCGTCGGTTTCGCCTCTCTGCGCGGCAAGGACCACATCCGTATGCTCTACGTGCATCCAGCCGTGGCGGGGCAGGGCATTGCGACCATGCTGGTCGACGCGCTGGAAAAGCTCGCTGGCGGCCGTGGCGCGGAAAAATTGACGGTCGACGCCAGCGATACGGCGGAAGGCTTCTTCGCCAAGCGCGGTTATATCGCCATGCAGCGCAATAGCATCACCGTCAACAACGAGTGGCTCGCCAACACCACCATGCAGAAAACGTTCGGCACCGGACCCGCATCGGGAGCGCTGCAATGAGCAAGGAGCGTCTGTATCTCTTCGACACGACGCTGCGCGACGGTGCGCAGACCAACGGCGTCGATTTCACGCTGACCGACAAGCAGATCATTGCGGCGATGCTCGACGATCTCGGGATCGACTATGTCGAGGGCGGCTATCCCGGTGCCAATCCGCTCGACACCGAGTTTTTCGGCAGCAAGCCGAAGCTCAATCATGCGCGCTTCACCGCCTTCGGCATGACGCGGCGGGCAGGGCGCTCGGTCTCCAACGATCCCGGCGTCGCCGGGCTCCTGGAAGCGAAGGCGGACGCGATCTGCTTCGTGGCAAAATCCTCGGCGTATCAGGTGCGCGTCGCGCTGGAGACGACGAAAGAGGAAAACCTCGCCTCGATCCGCGACAGCGTCGCGGCCGCGAAGGCTGCCGGCCGCGAGGTCATGCTCGACTGTGAACATTTCTTCGACGGCTACAAGGAAGATGGGAATTTTGCGCTCGCCTGCGCCAGGGCGGCCTATGAGGCCGGCGCGCGCTGGGTGGTGTTGTGCGACACCAATGGCGGCACCATGCCGAACGAGGTCGAAGCCATCGTCACCGAAGTGACCAGGCACATCCCCGGCGACCATCTCGGCATCCACGCCCATAACGACACCGAGCAGGCGGTGGCCAATTCACTGGCCGCGGTGCGCGCCGGCGCGCGGCAGATCCAGGGCACGCTGAACGGACTCGGCGAGCGCTGCGGCAACGCCAACCTCTGCTCGCTGATTCCGACCTTGAAGCTGAAGCCGGAGTTCGCGGATGCCTTCGAGATCTCGGTCACGCCGGAGAAGCTCGCGACGCTGGTCAAGGTCTCGCGCACGCTCGACGACATGCTCAATCGCGTGCCGAACCGCCATGCCGCCTATGTCGGCGAGAGCGCCTTCGTCACCAAGACCGGCATTCACGCCTCCGCCGTGATGAAGGATCCGCAGACCTACGAGCATGTGCTGCCGGAGACGGTCGGCAATCACCGCAAGGTGCTGGTGTCCGACCAGGCCGGCCGCTCCAACGTGATGGCCGAGCTCGACCGCGCCGGCATTGCCTACGAGAAGAGCGATCCGAAGCTGACCCGGCTGGTCGAGGAGTTGAAGGAGCGCGAGGCGGCCGGCTACGCCTATGAATCCGCCAACGCCTCGTTCGATCTGCTGGCGCGCCGCACGCTCGGCAAGGTGCCGCATTATTTCGAGGTCGAGCAGTTCGACGTCAATGTCGAGCAGCGCTACAACGCCCTTGGCGAGCCCGTCACGGTGGCGTTGGCCGTGGTGAAGGTCGACGTCGCCGGCGAGCATCTGATCTCGGCAGCCGAGGGCAACGGCCCCGTCAACGCGCTCGACGTCGCGCTGCGCAAGGACCTCGGCAAGTATCAGAAGTACATCGAGGCCCTGACGCTGATCGATTACCGCGTGCGTATCCTCAACGGCGGCACCGGCGCGGTCACGCGCGTCCTGATCGAGAGCGAGGACGAGAACGGCGATCGCTGGACCACGGTCGGCGTGTCCCCGAACATCATCGACGCCTCGTTCCAGGCGCTGATGGATTCGGTGATCTACAAGCTCGTGAAGTCGGGCGCGCCGGCGTAGTGCACGGCGGCGCCACAAACGCCGTCATTGCGAGCGAAGCGAAGCAATCCAGACTGTCACCGCGGAAAGACTCTGGATTGCTTCGCTTCGCTCGCAATGACGAGGAGAGAGGGGAGCACTTGCAATGATCGACCACATCTCCGTCGGCGTCCGCGAGCTCGAACGCTCCGCAAAGTTCTACGAGGCGACGCTCGCCGCCCTCGGCCTCACCCGCCTCGTCACGCGACCGCGCACGGTCGGCTTCGGCAAGACCTATCCCGAATTCTGGATCAATCTGCGCGAGGCCATGCCGTCCGTGCCACCGGAGAGCGGCGTGCACATCTGCCTGCGGGCGAACACGACGAGCGAGGTCGATGCATTCCACGCTGCCGCGCTTGCGACCGGCGGCGGATCCGATGGCGCGCCGGGCATTCGCCCGCACGACCGCGTCCGCTACTACGCAGCCTTCGTCCTTGATCCCGACGGCAACCGGATCGAGGCGGTGACGTTTCCGCAGCAGTGATTACAGCTTGCGCGCGACGTCCGGGGCCATCTGCTTTTCCGCCTCGGCGAGCTGGGCCGCCGCCGACTTCAGCTTCGGCAGGATATCCTCGACGCGATCGGCCTTGATGATATCGACCGAAAGGCCGGCGCGGATGAACTCGGTTTGGCGCATGTGCGACAGCAGCGAGAACAGCGGCTCCCAGAAATTATCGATGTTGGCGAGAAGTACCGGCTTGGCGTGACGGCCGAGTTGCTTCCAGGTCAACTGCTCGACCAGTTCCTCCAGCGTGCCGACGCCGCCCGGCAGCGCCACGAAGGCGTCGGAACGCTCGAACATCAGCCGCTTGCGCTCGTGCATGTCGGGGGTGACGATCATTTCCTGCACGCGGGTCAGCGCATTCTCGCGCTTCCGCAGGAATTCGGGAATGATGCCGGTGACGGTGCCGCCGTGATCGAGCACGGAGGTCGCGACCGAGCCCATCAGGCCAAGCGAGCCGCCGCCATAGACCAGGCGGATGTTGTTCTCGGCGAGCGCCTTGCCGAACGCCTTGGCGCCTTCGGTGAAGTGGGGATTGGTTCCGGGACCGGAGCCGCAATAGACACAGACGGTTTTGATCGTGCTCATTGGCACCATGATGCATTGCAGCGAAGGGGCGTCAAGCCCAATCGGTGATCCGAACCACCCGCAAATCTACCGGTAAATGGCGATAAACAATCGAAGATTCGCCATCTGGCGGGGTGCGCTGGCCCCCGGAAGCTTCTATATGACGAGCGAAAACAGTTAATCGCAACGCGCCCGCATCCGGTGGGCCTCCAGGTTTTTTGATGAGCCCACCTCATACGCCAGACGTCGCCGACGTGCCTGATTCCTCAGGCGGTCCGCTGGAGCGGGCCACGCTGATGGGCACGCTGGCGCATCTGTGGCCCTATATCTGGCCGGGCGACCGCGTCGACCTGAAGATGCGCGTGGTCTGGTCGATGGTGCTGCTGCTCGCCGCCAAGCTGATCACGCTGACGGTGCCGTTCAGCTTCAAATGGGCGACGGATGCGTTGACCGGCGCCAACACCGCGCCGGTGCAGCCCGACAATTGGCACCTCTGGGTGATCGCCTCGCCATTGCTGCTGACCGCGAGCTATGGGGTGATGCGCATTCTGATGGCGGTGCTGACGCAATGGCGCGACGGCATCTTTGCCCGCGTCGCCATGCACGCCGTGCGCAAGCTCGCCACCATCACCTTCGTCCACATGCACGAGCTGTCGCTGCGCTTCCACCTCGAACGCAAGACCGGCGGCCTGACGCGCGTGCTCGAGCGCGGCCGCGAGGGCATCGAGGTCATCGTGCGCATGGTGATCCTGCAACTGATTCCGACCATCGTCGAGGTCTCGTTGCTGCTGGCCGTGCTGCTGTGGCAGTTCGACTGGCGCTACGTGGTCGCGACGCTGATCACCGTCACGGTCTACATGTATTACACCTACGTCGCGACCGAATGGCGGATCGGCATCCGCCGCAAGATGAACGATTCCGACACGGAGGCGAACACCAAGGCGATCGACTCGCTGCTCAACTACGAGACCGTGAAATATTTCAGCGCTGAGGCGCGCGAGGCGCAGCGCTACGACCGTTCGGTCGCGCGCTACGAGGAGTCGAGCGTCCACGCCTACACTTCGCTGGCCGTGCTCAATACCGGGCAAGCCGTGATCTTCACGCTGGGCCTGACCGCGACCATGCTGATGTGCGCCATCGGCGTGCGCAACGGCACCAACACGGTCGGCGATTTCGTGCTGGTCAACGCCATGATGATACAGCTCTACCAGCCCCTGAACTTCATGGGCATGGTCTATCGCGAGATCAAGCAGGCGATCATCGACATCGAGAAGATGTTCGGCGTGATCGGCCGCGAGGCCGAGATCAAGGATGAGCCCGGCGCGCAGCCACTGGTCATCTGCGCCGGTACGGTGCGCTTCGAGGACGTGCGCTTTGCCTATGAGCCGGCGCGGCCGATCCTGAAAGGCATCAGCTTCGAGGTGCCGGCCGGCAAGACGGTGGCGATCGTCGGCCCGTCAGGCGCCGGCAAGTCGACCATTTCGAGGCTGCTGTTCCGCCTCTATGACGTGTCCGGTGGAAAGATTCTGATCGACGGCCAGGACATTCGCGAGGTCACGCAGGCGAGCTTGCGCGCTTCGATCGGAATGGTGCCGCAGGACACGGTGCTGTTCAACGACACCATCCGCTACAACATCCGCTACGGCCGCTGGGACGCCGGCGATGCCGAGGTCGAGGAGGCGGCCCGGCTGGCGCAGATCGATCATTTCATCCGCATGGCGCCGATGGGCTACGAGACCCAGGTCGGCGAGCGCGGGCTGAAGCTGTCGGGCGGCGAGAAGCAGCGCGTCGCGATCGCGCGCACCGTGTTGAAGGCACCGCCGATCCTGGTGCTGGACGAGGCGACCTCGGCGCTCGACACCCACACCGAGCACGAGATCCAGGGTGCGCTCGACCGCGTGGCAAAGAACCGCACCTCGCTCGTGATCGCCCACCGGCTCTCGACCATTGTCGGCGCCGACGAGATCATCGTGCTGGATCAGGGCCGCATCGCCGAGCGCGGCACCCATGCCAACCTGCTCGCCCAAGGCGGTCTCTACGCCAGCATGTGGAACAGGCAGCGCGAGGCCGAGGCCGCACGCGAGAAACTGGCCCGGATGGCCGACAGCAGCGAGGCGCCAAACCGGGAGCCGCCGCCGGTCGAGGACGCCCTCACGGCGCAAGCGGCCGCGGAGTGAGCTTGTCTCCGATCCCAACTCTGGCCTAAACAACCCCGGTGCGCGAGACGACCCGCGCCATCAACCCCTGAGCGGCAGATAGCGATGTCCATCCTCGATCTGATCCAGCGTCAGATCCCGCCGATCCACAAAGAGGGCTATCCCTTCATCGGCGGCTTTGCGCTGGCAAGCCTCGTCCTGTTCTGGCTGTGGTCGCCGCTGGGATGGATCGGCACCATCCTCACCGTGTGGTGCGCGCTGTTCTTCCGCGATCCCGTGCGCGTGACGCCGGTGCGCGACGGACTCGTGGTGTCGCCGGCCGATGGCCGCGTCTCGATGATCACGATGGCGCTGCCGCCGGCCGAACTCGGGCTTGGCGACCGGCCGCTGCCGCGCATCTCGGTGTTCATGAGCGTCTTCAACTGCCATGTGAATCGCAGTCCGATCGCGGGCAGGGTGGATCGCATCGCCTATCGGCCCGGCTTGTTTATCAATGCCGAGCTCGACAAGGCGAGCGAGGACAACGAGCGCAATTCGCTTGTGATCTCGACGCCGCAGGGCCGGATCGGCGTGATCCAGATCGCGGGCCTCGTCGCAAAGCGCATCGTCTGCTTTGTCAGGGAAGGACAGGCGGTCGGCGCCGGTGAGCGGTTCGGCCTGATCCGCTTCGGCTCGCGTCTCGACGTCTACTTGCCGGTCGGCACCAAGGCGCTGGTCTCGGAAGGGCAGACCGCGATCGCGGGCGAGACCATCCTGGCCGATCTCACCGGAGACGACCCGAACCGCGCCTATCGCGCCAATTAACCAAGAAGCGGCTGTCGGGGGCCTTCCGCCGCAATGGCGGAGGGGAGTACGGCTTGCTATATCTCGCCTGCAGGTGAGGACGCGCCAATGACGCCTTACGACTACCGAGATCCCGACATACGCCGCCGGCGGTTCCGCCCGATCCCTGTACGGATGCTGGTGCCCAACGTCATCACGCTGCTGGCGATCTGCGCCGGCCTGACCTCGATCCGGCTCTCGATCGAGGGGCGGATGGCGCTCGCCGTCTATGCCATCGTGTTTGCGGCCGCGCTCGACGGCATCGATGGCCGCGTCGCGCGCCTGATCAAGGGGCAGTCGAAGTTCGGCGCCGAACTCGACAGCCTCGCCGACTTCGTCAATTTCGGCGTCGCCCCTGGCCTGATGCTGTACTTCTGGCAGCTGCATGAGCTCGGCAATGCCGGCTGGATCGCCGCCATGGTGTTTGCGATTTCCGGCGGTCTGCGGCTCGCGCGCTTCAACGCCACTATGGACGATCCGAACAAGCCCGCTTTCGCCGCCAATTTCTTCACCGGCGTGCCCGCGCCGGCCGGCGCCATCACCGTGCTGTTGCCGATCTACGTCGCCTTCCTCGATCTCGGTCGGGCACCGGCGGCGCTGACCGCGGCCTATACGTTGCTGATCGCCTTCCTCATGGTCTCGCGCCTGCCGGTGTTCTCCGGCAAGACCAAGCGCATGCGCGTGCCGCCCGAGCTCGTGCTGCCGGCGTTCGTCGCGGTGATCGTCTTCATCGCGATTTTGATCGCCTATCCCTGGCACGTGCTCTCGGTCGGCACCGTGCTCTATCTGCTCGGCCTGCCGCTCGGCTACAAATCCTATCGCGACCAGGCACGCGCGACGCAAGCCGCGGCGCCCGCGGGCGACGAGATCTCGTCGCCGCCCTCGGCGCCCACAATCGCTAGCCTGTCGGAGCCGCCTCACGACGACGACCGGCCCGGGCGGCTGCACTGAGCGCCCGCACGCGGATATCTGCCATGAGAGCGCCTGAGTTGGGCTGAGACCCGATCTCGGCTATATCGCCCTGTGCCGGCGGCATCATATCAATCAGCCGCCAATCTGGGAGATAACGCCGTGACCAATACCGCGACCGGGCCGCTGCCCGCTTCCGTCCTCGAAGCGCTGGGCCGCTATGACACGCCGACGATCTGCAACGCCATGGAGATCGTGGCGCCCGAGCGCCGTCTGATCGGCTACACCACCAAGCAACTGGTCTGCCCGTTCCCGGATTTGCCGCCGATCGTCGGCTACGCCCGCACCGTCACGATCTGCTCGGTGTTGAAATCGTCGCTGCCGGCCGAAGAACAGTCGAAGCGTCGCATCGAATATTACGAATATGTCGGCACCGGCCACGGACCGCGCATCTCGGTGATCCAGGACATTGACGGTCCCGACGTCGGCTACGGCGCGTTCTGGGGCGAGGTGCAGAGCAACGTGCACAGGGCGCTCGGTTGCCTCGGCGTCGTCACCGACGGCTCGATCCGCGACGTTCCGCAATGGGCTCCGGGCTTCCAGGCGCTGGCCGGCTCGATCGGCCCGTCGCATGCATGGGTGCACGCGGAGAGCTTTGGTGGCGAGGTGCGCGTTGCCGGCATGACCGTGAAATCGGACGATCTGATTCACGCCGACCGGCATGGCGCCATCGTGATCCCGCTCGACATCGCCGCGAAGCTTCCCGAGGCCGCCGAGCTCTGCGGCCGCCGCGAGACGCCGATCCTCGAGATCGCACGCAGCCCGGACTTCTCGCTGGAGAAGCTCAAGGCCGCGCTGAAGCGCTCGGCGGAGATCCACTAATCAGGGAGCAGCTCCATGGACATGCGCGGCAAGACGGTTCTGATCACAGGCTCGACCGATGGTGTCGGGCGCTATGTCGCAAACCGCCTTGCCGCCGAAGGCGCGAAGGTCCTGATCCATGGCCGGAGTGCCGAGCGCGCAAAGGCACTCATCGAGGAGATACTGAGGGCCGGCCATGCCGCGCCGACCTTCTATCAGGCCGACCTGTCGTCGATGGCAGGCACGCGCGAGCTCGCCGCGGCCGTGATGCGGGATCATCAACGCCTCGATGTCTTTCAGCAATGCCGGCATCGGCTCGCAGAGCGACGGGCCGCTGCGTCAGGAGAGCCGCGACGGTCACGAATTGCGCTTTGCCGTGAACTATCTCTCGGGCTTTCTGCTCGTCCATCTGCTGCTGCCGTTGCTGAAGGCCGCAGCACCGTCGCGCATCGTCAATGTCGCGTCGCTCGGCCAGCGTCCGATCGATTTCGACGACGTCATGATTACGAAAGGCTACAGTGGCTCGCGCGCCTATGCGCAGAGCAAGCTGTCGCAGATCATATTCACGATCGATCTCGCGGCCGAGCTCAAGGATGCCGGCATCACCCCGAATTCGTTGCATCCGGCGACGTACATGAATACCACGATGGTGCGCGCCGGCGGCATCACGCCGATCTCGACAGTGGAGCAGGGTGGTGCTGCGATCCTCCACCTGATCCAGGGCGACGACGTCGCGGGCAAGAGCGGCCTGTTCTTCAACGGCATGAACGAGGCGCGTGCCAATCCGCAGGCCTATGACGCCGATGCGCGCAGGCGTCTGCGCGCGGTCAGTCTCGAGCTGACGGGGCTGTCGTCCTGACGCGCCTCATTCAATGGTTAGCAAAGGGTTGAGATTGGTGTCGCAGAGCGGCAAAGCCGCCGTCCTTTCGCTGCGCCGCGCCGCGCCGCTCCGTCGCACCGGCTGAACTTAACCTTTACGCGGCTTTAAGGGCGGCTCTCTAGGGTTTCCGATGCGGTTCGGGGTTGGGCCGCACCATCGGCCAGGATGGCCGTTGTCGCGTACGCGTTGGAGTCTCCCATGGATATCATGACGGGCGTCGGCCTCGTGGCGGGCATTGTTGTCATCGCGACGATGATGCTGCTGGGCGGCGATCTTCACATGTTCGTCTCCGAGCATGCCATGATCATCATCTTCGGTGGATCGACCGCCGCGACCATGATCCGCTTTCCGCTCTCGGCGCTGATGCACGGCCTGCCGCTCGGCGCCAAGTTCGCCTTCACGATGAGCCGTCTGTCGGCCCATGATCTCGTCGACGAGCTCGCCCGCATCGCCGAGATTGCCCGCAAGCAGGGTCCGGTCGGCCTCGAAAAGGTCGAGACCGATGAGCCGTTCCTCGCCAAGGGCATCCGTTTCGTCGCCGACGGCTACGACCTCGATTTCATCCGCGACAATCTCGAGCGCGATCGTGACAATTTCCTCATGCATCTGGACGAGGGCAGCAAGATCTATCGCGCCATCGGCGATTGCGCTCCTGCCTTCGGCATGGTCGGTACGCTGATCGGCATGGTGCAGATGTTCGCCAACATGACCGACCCTTCCAAGCTCGGCCCGTTCATGGCGACCGCGCTGCTCGCGACGCTCTACGGCGCACTGGTCGCAAACCTGTTCTGTATCCCGATCGCCGACAAGCTGCATGGCAAGCTGTTGGACGAAGAGACCAACCGCACGTTGATCATCGACGGCATTTTGATGATCCGCGACTCCAAGAGCCCGACGCTCGTGCGTGAAATGCTCCTGGCGTACCTGCCGGAGAAGCATCGCCACGTCGAAGGCGAGCCGGTTCCGGCTTGAGGCCGGACGCCGGGATTTAGGTCATGGCCAAGAAGAAGCGTGGCGATGCACACGGAGGGGGGCACGGCTGGTTCGTGACCTTCGCCGACCTGATGGGGCTGATGATGAGCTTCTTCGTGATGCTCGTCGCGTTCTCCACCCAGGACGCCAACAAGCTGAAGGTCGTCGCAGGCTCCATGCGCGAGGCCTTCGGCGTCCAGAGCGAAGCGCGCTACGCCGGTATCATCGAATCCGACGGCCTGCCGACCCGCGCGCGGTTGAAGAACGTCGACCACATCCAGCCTGAGGAGGCCTCCAACACGCCGACGCCGGACCAGGAGGATCGCGACAGGACGTCCGGCGCCAAGATCAAGGTCGATCGCAACTTCGCGCTCGCCGCGGCCTCGCTGCGACAGGCGCTGCAGGACATGCCGGAACTGACCGAGATGTCCAAGCACATCATGTTCGAAGAGACCAAGGAGGGGCTCAATCTCGAGATCGTCGACCAGGACGGTCGCTCGATGTTCGCGGACGGCTCCAAGGTGCCGTACGACCGCACCCGCCGCCTGATCGAGAAGCTCGCGGTTCCCCTCAAGGCGACCCCGTTGCGGGTCTCCATCGCCGGGCACACGGCGGCCGGCTTCGTGCCGACCCGCAGCGATTACGGCGCCTTCGACCTCTCGGCCGACCGCGCCAACGCCGTGCGCCAGATCCTCGAGCGCGAGGGCTTGCCGCCGTCGCATGTCTTCGCCGTCGCCGGCAAGGCGGACACCCAACCGCTGTTCCCGGACGATCCGTCGCTGGCGGCGAACCGCCGCGTCACCATCACCTTGATGCGTGAAGATCCGCCGCTGCCGCCCAACTTGAAGCCCTAAACTTCTTGCGCTACCATTTTACCTGAGGCTATTCGTCGCGAAAGCGACGAACGTGGCCTCGCCGTCACAGCATCTCGCTTCGCGCCTGCTATGGTGGGGAGCCGATTGACAGGCGGGCCGGAACCGTCAAAAGGCGCCGGATCAATTCCAGGTACGAAGCGTTTTCCACCCTCATGACGGCGAGCATCACATCGACCGAGACCCAGGAAGGGCCGGTCACCTCCGGCTTTTGGTCCCTCACGCTCGGGAGCATCGGTGTCGTCTTCGGCGACATCGGCACCTCGCCGCTTTACGCGTTCCACGAGGCGGTCAGGGGCGCGGCCCACGGCGAGCCGGTGACGCGGATCATGGTGCTCGGCGTGCTGTCGCTGATCCTGTGGGCGCTTCTGATCGTCGTCACCGCTAAATATGTCCTGCTGCTGCTGCGGGCCGACAACAACGGGGAGGGCGGCACGCTCTCGCTGATGGCGCTCGGCCAACGCGCATTGGGGCGGCGGAGCTGGTTCCTGCTCGCCCTCGGCGTGGTCGGCGCCTCCATGTTCATCGGCGATTCCATGATCACGCCGGCAATCTCGGTGCTGTCGGCGGTCGACGGCCTCAAGCTCGCGACGCCGGCGTTCGAGCATTATGTCGTGCCGCTGACGGTGCTGATCCTGGTGCTGCTGTTCGCGGTCCAGAGCAAGGGGACCGCGCTGGTGGCTTCGGCCTTCGGGCCGGTGATGGTGATCTGGTTCACCGTCCTGGCGGTGCTGGGCGTCATTCACATCGCCGACGATCCGTCCGTGCTGGCCGCGATCAATCCCTATTATGCGTTCCAATTCCTGCTCTCGCACGGCACCATCGGTCTGGTGACGCTCGGCGCGGTCTTCCTCGCCGTAACTGGCGGCGAAGCGCTCTACGCCGACCTCGGCCATTTCGGCCGCAAGCCGATCCAGTCGGCCTGGATGTTTTTCGTGCTGCCGTCGCTGCTGATCAATTATTTCGGGCAGGGCGCACTGGTGTTGTCCGATCCAAGTGCGATCGAGCATTCCTTCTATCGCATGGTGCCGGAGCATCTCTTGCTGCCGCTGGTCGGCCTTGCAACCGCAGCCACGGTGATCGCGAGCCAGGCGGTGATCACCGGCGCCTATTCGCTGGTCTATCAGGCGGTGCAGCTTGGTCTCTTGCCGCGCTTCGAGGTGCGCTACACCTCCGAGAGCCATGCCGGTCAGATTTATTTGCCGCGCGTCAACCGGCTGCTGCTGATTGGCGTGATGCTGCTGGTGCTGTTGTTCCACACGCCCAGCAATCTGGCTTCGGCCTATGGCATCGCGGTCTCCACCACCATGGTTGCCGATGGCATCATGGGTTTTGTGGTGATCTGGAAATTGTGGAACTGGCGCGCCGCGACAGCCGCGGTCGTGATCCTGCCCTTCGTCATGGTCGACATGACCTTCTTCAGCGCCAACCTGCTGAAGCTGCTCGAAGGCGCCTGGGTGCCGCTGCTGTTTGGTGTGGCGATGGCAGGGACGATCTGGACCTGGCGGCGCGGCACCGGAATTCTGATCCAGAAGACACGGCGGATCGAGGTGCCGCTGGACGATCTGATCCGCAGCCTGGAGAAGCGGCCGCCGCACATCGTCAAAGGTACCGCGGTGTTTTTGACCAGCGATCCCGCCTTCGTCCCGACCGCGCTCCTGCACAATCTCAAGCACAACAAGGTGCTGCACGAGCACAACGTGATCCTGACCATCGAGACCGCGCACACGCCGCGGGTCGATCTCTCCGAGCGCTTCAAGATGGAGAAGATCAGCGAGAAGTTCTCCAAGGTCCGCTTGCGCTTCGGCTTCATGGAGCAGCCGAACGTGCCCAAGGCGCTCGCGATCGCGCGCAAGCAGGGCTGGCAGTTCGACATCATGTCGACGTCGTTCTTCGTGTCACGGCGCTCGCTGAAGGCGTCGGCGCAGTCGGGCATGCCGCTCTGGCAGGATCACCTGTTCATCGCGCTCAGCCGCTCGGCCAATGACGCCACCGACTATTTCCAGATTCCGACCGGGCGGGTGGTTGAAGTCGGAACCCAGGTCACCATCTGAAGCTTCCATCGGACCGCAATTGGCGGACCTATGTGGATTTTGCATGCCAATGGCCCAAAATCGGGCTAGGCTATGCCATCAGCGCGGGACTATAAGCCGCGCGCGCTCCTCCGCCGTTGTGCAGTGAAGCATTTTTTGAGGCCACCAGGCTCTCCCATGACAAGTGACATAGCAATTCCCGCCCCGGAAACGGCGGCGGCCAATGGGCATGGAGACGCCCACACCACCGCCGGTTTCGGTGCGCTGACGCTCGGCAGCATCGGCGTGGTCTATGGCGACATCGGCACCAGCCCGCTCTACGCGTTCCGCGAGGCGGTGATGGCGGCCTCGGGCGCGGAAGGCGCGCCAACCTCGGCGGCTGTTCTCGGCGTGGTGTCCCTGATCCTGTGGGCGCTGATCGTCGTGGTGACGCTCAAATACGTCGTGATCCTGCTCCGCGCCGACAACAACGGCGAGGGCGGCACGCTGGCCTTGATGGCGCTGGCCCAGCGCGCGGTCGGCACCGGCGGGGCGACCATCGTCCTGCTCGGCATCATCTCCGGCGCCCTGTTCTACGGCGATGCCGTGATCACGCCGGCGGTCTCGGTACTCTCGGCCCTCGAAGGCATGAAGGACGTCACGCTGCGGTTCGAGCCCTATATCGTCCCGCTGACCGTGGTGATCCTGGTCGTCCTGTTCGCCGTGCAATCGCGCGGCACTGCCCGCGTTGCGGCGTTCTTCGGACCCGTGATGTGCGTCTGGTTCGCGATGATCGCGGTAGCGGCGATCCATCCGATCATCGCGCAGCCGCAGGTGCTGTTCGCGTTGAACCCGTTCTACGCGGTGTCCTTCATGTTCCACCACGGCATCATCGGCTTCGTGACGCTGGGTGCCGTGTTCCTGGCCGTGACCGGCGCCGAGGCGCTCTATGCCGACCTCGGCCATTTCGGCAAGCGGCCGATCCAGACCGCTTGGCTGTTCATCGTGCTGCCGTCGCTGGCGCTGAACTATCTGGGGCAGGGCGCTCTCGTCCTCGGCGATCCCGGTGCGATCGAGAGCCCGTTCTTCCAGCTGTTCCCGCAAGGCGTCATTCGCGGCTGCATGGTCGTGCTGGCCACGGCCGCCACCGTCATCGCGAGCCAGGCCGTCATCACCGGCGCCTATTCGCTGACGCGGCAGGCGATCCAGCTCGGGCTGTTGCCCCGATTCGAAATTCGCCATACCTCTGAAGCTCATTCCGGCCAGATCTTCATCCCGCGCATCAACCAGCTGCTGCTGGTCGCCGTGATCATGATGGTGCTGCTGTTCCGCTCCTCCAGCGCACTGGCTTCGGCCTACGGGATCTCCGTGACCGGCACGATGGTCGTCACCGGCTTGATGGGCTTTATCGTAATCTGGAAGGCCTGGAAGTGGTCGCCATGGTGGGCGGCCGCCCTGATCGCGCCGTTCCTGTTCCTCGACCTGACTTTCCTGGCTGCCAATTTGCTCAAGGTGTTCGAGGGCGGCTGGGTGCCGCTGGCACTCGGCGCACTCATGATCCTCATGATGTACACGTGGCGGCGCGGCAGCCGGCTGCTATTCGAGAAGTCGCGCAAGCTCGAATTCCCGCTCGCCGACCTGGTGGCGATGCTGGAGAAGCGGCCGCCGCAGCGGGTGCCCGGCACCGCGGTGTTCCTGACCAGCGATCCCCTGAGCGCGCCGACCGCGCTGATGCATAGCCTGAAACACTACAAGGTGCTTCACGAGAAGAACGTCATTCTCACCATCGAGACCGCGCAGACCCCGCGCATCGATCCGGCCGAGCGCGTCAAGCTGGAGCAGATCAGCCCGACCTTCTCCAAGGTGACGCTGAAGTTCGGCTTCATGGAATCGCCCAACGTGCCGAAGGCGCTGGCGATCGCCCGCAAGCTCGGCTGGCAGTTCGACATCATGTCGACCTCGTTCTTCCTGTCGCGGCGGGCGCTGAAGCCCGCCGCCCATTCCGGCATGCCGCGCTGGCAGGACCGGCTGTTCATCTCGCTGAGCCGCTCCGCCAACGACGCCACCGACTATTTCCAGATCCCCTCTGGCCGCGTGGTCGAGGTCGGCACGCAGGTGACGATTTAAGGCTGACGGTCCAGAGGCTGGATTCAAAGCGCGCTTCAAGCCGCTGCGATTTAGCTTTAACTTGCGCAAGGCAGCTCAAGCCTTTGTAGCGCTTGATTTTCAGTGCCTGAGAGGCGAGGTTGCCCGGCGGCCGGGTTCGACCGGCAGCCGCCCGCGACGTTGGAGGATGATGTGGCAAATCAAGTACAGGATCTGACCCCCGAGGAGGTTTCCAAGGGTGTCGCGGAGGGCCGCTATCTGGTCGTCGACGTTCGTGAGCCGAACGAGGTCGAGGCCGAAGCCTACCCTTATGGCGTGGTCGTGCCGCTCTCGACCTTCGATCCCACGGCGATTCCGGATACGCAAGGCAAAGAGGTCGTGTTTGCCTGCCGCTCGGGCAAGCGCTCGGTGACCGCCTCGCTCGCGGCACAGGCCGCGGGCCTGCCTTACGACAAGCATCTGGCCGGCGGCATGCTCGGCTGGAAGGCGGCGGGTCTCCCCAGCAAGGTTGGTGGCTGACGTCGCGATGACCAAGAGCTCTTCGCTGAACAAGGTCTTCGCCGACCTTCCCGTCACCATCTTCGAGGCGATGTCGCAGGCCGCGCGCGACAACAACGCCATCAATCTCGGCCAGGGCTTTCCCGACGATCCCGGCCCTGAGGACATCCGCCGCGCCGCGGCCGACGCCTCGCTCAACGGCTACAACCAGTATCCGTCGATGATGGGCATTCCGGAGCTGCGCCAGGCGATCGCGACCCACTACGGCCATTGGCACAACCTCAAGCTCGATCCGATGAGCGAGGTGATGGTGACCTCCGGCGGCACCGAGGCGCTGACCTCGGCGATCCTGTCGGTGGTGCAGCCCGGGGACGAAGTGGTCTGCTTCCAGCCGGTCTATGATTCCTATCTGCCGATCATCCGTCAGGCCGGCGGCATTCCGCGGCTCGTGCGCCTCGAGCCGCCGCATTGGCGGCTGAACGAGGACATGCTGAAAAGTGTCTTCAATTCAAAGACCAAGGCGGTGCTGTTCAACAATCCCTTGAACCCCTCTGCGGTGGTCTATCCGCGCGAGGACCTCGAACTGCTGGCGCGCTACTGCCAAAAGTTCGACGTCATCGCGATCTGCGACGAGGTCTGGGAGCACGTCACCTTCGACGAGCACAAGCACATCCCGCTGATCACCATCCCCGGCATGCGCGACCGCACCATCAAGGTCGGCTCGGCCGGCAAGATCTTCTCGCTGACCGGCTGGAAAATCGGGTTCGTCTGCGCCGCACCGCCGCTCTTGCGCGTCGCCGCCAAGGTACACCAGTTCCTGACCTTCACGACCGCGCCGAACCTCCAGGCCGCCGTCGCCTATGGCCTCGGCAAGCCCGACGAGTACTTCCTGTCGATGCGCCGCGATCTGACCCGGAGCAGGGACCGCCTGACCAAGGGGTTGGAGAGCCTCGGCTTCCCCGTGCTGAAGTCGCAGGGCACCTACTTCCTCACCGTCGACCTGTCGCCGCTCGGGCTCAACGAGAGCGATGCCGAGTTCTGCTGGCGGATCGTGAAAGACTACAAGGTCGCCGCGATCCCGGTCTCGGCGTTTTACGAGCAGGACCCGGTGACCTCGGTGGTCCGCTTCTGCTTTGCCAAGAAGGACCAGACGCTGGACACCGCGCTGGAGCGGCTGTCCGACGCGGTGCGCGGACGCAAGAGGTAGATTTGAGATGACGAACGTCAGCCGCGTCAGCCTTTGCCTTGGTTTTGCAATTGCCGCGGCGCTGACATTGCTCTCGCCTCCCGCGGGCGCCGAAGAGCGGGTCGTCAACTTCTACAACTGGTCGAACTACATGGCGCCCGACGTCCTCGAGGCCTTCACGAGGAGACCGGCATCAAGGTGGTCTACGATACCTTCGATGCCAACGAGACGCTGGAGACGCGATTGATGGCCGGCAAGTCCGGCTACGACGTCGTGGTGCCCACCGCCTATTTCCTGCAGCGCCAGATCAAGGCGAACATCTTCCAGAAGCTCGACAAGTCGAAGCTGCCGAACCTCGCCAACGCCTGGCCGATGGTAACCAGGAATCTCGCGACCTACGATCCCGGCAACGAGTTTGCCGTGAACTATATGTGGGGCACGACGGGCATCGGCTACAACGTCGCCAAGGTGAAGCAGATCCTCGGGCCCGACGCCAGGATCGACAGCTGGGACATCGTCTTCAAACCGGAGAACCTCGCCAAGTTCAAAGACTGCGGCGTGCACATGCTCGACTCCGCCGACGACATCTTTCCGGCGGCGCTGAACTATCTCGGGCTCGATCCGAACTCGATCAAGCAGGCTGACCTGGAGAAGGCCGCCGATCTCGTTGCCAAGATCCGTCCCTCGGTGCGGAAATTTCACTCGTCCGAATATCTCAGCGCGCTCGCCACCGGCGAGATCTGCTTCGTGGTCGGCTGGTCCGGCGACATCATGCAGGCCCGCGCACGTGCGGCTGAAGCGAAGAGCGGCATCGAGATCGGCTATGCGATCCCGAAGGAGGGCGCGCAGATGTTCTTCGACAATCTGGCGATCCCAGCGGACGCGAAGAACGTCAGCGAAGCCTACGAGCTGATCAACTATCTCTATCGCCCCGAGGTTGCCGCCAAGAACTCGGACTTCCTGTCCTACGCCAACGGCAACCTCGCCAGCCAGAAGCTGGTCGATCCGAAAATCCTGAACGACAAGAACATTTATCCGGACGAGGCGATGCTCGCAAAACTGTTCGTCATCACCGCCCGCGATCCCGCCACCCAGCGCATCATCAACCGGCTGTGGACGAAGGTGAAGACGGGGCGCTGAGGGCCGCCCCCGTCATTGCGAGCGAAGCGAAGCAATCCAGAATCTCTCCGCGGAGACACTCTTCGTCGCGTCGCTCCTCGCAATGACGCGTAACTACCGCCACCTGCGGTGCAGCCACAACCACTGCTCGGGATGCTCGCGCACCCAGCCTTCCACCACGTCGGTGATCGCCTGCGTCGTGGCCTGGATGTCGATCTTGCCGTCGGCGTCGCGCACCGGCGGGATTTCTTCGGTCAGCTCGGCGGCGAAGCGGCCGGCAGGCTTGCGGATGACGCGCACGCCGTGGATCGGGCATTCGACCTGGCGGAGCAGGCGCGCCAGCATCGGATTGGCGCGCGTCTTGCGGCCGAAGAAGGTGACCTCGACGCCGCCGGTCAGATACTGGTCGATCAGCATGGCGACATGCTTGCCGTCCTGCAGCGCCTGCGCGAGCCGCAAGGGCGCGTCGCGGCCCGCGGGGATCAGCGTGCCCATGTTGACCTGGCGCATCTCCTGGATGATGCGGTCGGCGGAGGCGATGTTCGGGCGACGGTAGAGGATCGCAGCGTCCAGCCCATGCGCGACGGCGGCGATCGCCGGCAATTCCCAATTGGCGAGATGGGAGGTGAAGATCAGCGCCGGCTTGCCGTCGTCCCTGATCTGGTCGAACAGCTCGATGCTGCGCTTGGGCAGCTCGACCCGGCTGTTCTCGGGATGGGCGCGGTCGTAATCCCAGACGTGGTCCATGTGGGCGAACTCGGCGCCGACCCGGCCGAGATTGTCCCAGACGCCCATCAGGATCTGCTCAATCTCCTCGGGAGACTTCTCTGGAAACGCCGCGGTGAGGTTGGCGCGGCCGATGCGGTGCTCGCGCAGGCGCGGGCCGATCAGCTTGGTGACGCGCGCAAAAAGTCCGAGGTCTTGACCGGATCGAAATAGCGCGTGGTGCGCAGCATGCCGACGGTGGCAGCCCCGATCAGGCCGCCGCCGATCGATTTGGCGGCTTCCCGCGCGCGGGCCTTCGTGCTCGCAGGAAGCAGCGCCATGCGTCCGGTCAGGCCGGTTCGCGGGTCAGGATCAGCGAGGCGTTCTGGCCGCCGAAGCCGAAGGAATTCGACATCACAGCCGTGACGCGGGCGTCGCGCGCCTTGTTGCCGACCACGTCGAACAGGATCGTGGGATCCGGATTGTCGTAGTTGATGGTCGGCGGAATGCGCTGATGCTCGAGCGTGAGCAGCGAGAAGATCGCCTCGACCGCGCCCGCGGCCGAGATGGTATGACCCACCATCGACTTGTTGGAGGTGACCGGAATCTTCTGCAGGAGATCGCCGAACACGGCCGATGTCGTGTTGTACTCCATCTTGTCGTTCTCGGGCGTCGCGGTGCCGTGCGCGTTGATGTGGTCGATCTGGTCTGGCGTCATGCCGGCATCGGCCAGCGTCTTGTTCATGCAGCCGATGATCGGCTTGCCATCGGGAGACGAGCGGGTGCGATGGAAGGAATCGGTGAGCTCGCCGCAACCGGCGATGACGCCGAGGATTTTTGCGCCACGCGCGGTCGCCGCCTCATAGCTCTCCAGCACCAGCGCGCCGGCGCCTTCGGCCATGACGAAGCCGTCGCGGTTCTTGGAGAAGGGGCGGGAGGCCGCCTGCGGCGGATCGTTCTGGGTCGACAGCGCCGAGAGCAGCGAGAAGCGCACCAGCGCCTCCGGATTCACGGTGCCGTCGGTTGCGACGCACAGCGCGGCATCGGTCTCGCCGCGGCGGATCGCCTCGACGCCGAGCTGGATCGAGGTGGCTCCGGACGCGCACGCCGTCGACAGCGAGATCGGCGAGCCCTTGGTGCCGAAGGCCTCGGCAAGATGGGCGGCCACCGAGCCGAACATGAAGCGGTGATGATAGGCGCTGTACTTGCCGCCGCCGGAGATGCGCAAGAGATCGTCATAGGTGAAGTCGGGCGCGCCCACGGCGCGGCCAAGCTCGCGACGCTGCGGCCACTCGACCTCGACCGGCGCAACCGCGAGGAAGAGGGGACCCGGGAAATCGCCCTTGGCGCCGATGCCGGCCTGTTCGAGGGCTTCCTGGGTGACAAGTTCCGCCATGCGCTCGGAGAGGCCGGTGGAGGAGAACGGATCGACGCTGACGAAATCGACGGTGCCGGCCATCGTGGTCTTCAGGCCGTCGATCGGAAAGCGCGTGATGGTGCGAATGCCGGATTCACCGGCGACCAGCTTCGACCAATTGTCGGCCTTGCCGGCGCCGAGCGAAGTCGTGATGCCCATACCGGTGACGACGACAACGGGACGCCCGAGTTTGTCGCGTGGTGCAGTCATGTGTCCCCCAAGCAATGAGCTAAACCGCCTCGACCAGCGCCATGCCTTCGCCGCGCCAGTGTCCGGCTCCCACCACGACAATCTGGGTGGGCGCCCCCTGCATTTCAATCTCGGTTTCGGTCGTATCGTTCGGCGGGAACAGCGCGCCGCGCGAGATCGCGAGCGCCGCGAGCGCAATGCCGAGCGGGAATTGCGTTTCCATGGTGTGCCCGAACATGGTGCCGGTCGAACGCACCGGAAAGTCGGCGTGCTTCTTCAGGAACGTGCGCTCCTCCGACGTCGCCGGCTCCGCGCCGGTTGCGCCCGAGATAATCGCGCCCTTGCCATCGCGCTTCGGCAGCTTGGCCCAGAGCTTCTCCAGCGTCGCTTCCATGTCGCCGCCCTGCTTGCGGCGGGCGAGGTCCGTCACGACGCTCGACAGCTTTGCGAACGGTCTTGCGCCGCGCGCTTCCGCGTGCGCCTTCGACTCCAGCACCAGGAAAGCGCCGGCCGAGCCGAGCGCGAAGCCGGCGTGGTCCTTGCGCGCCCACACGGGAGCGAACTTGTCCTTTAGATTGAAGTCGCCGAATTCGTAGAGGACCATGAGGTCCTTACGCTCGCCGTTATGCGAGCCACCGACGAGTGCAATGTCGCTCTCGCCCGAGGCGATGCGCGACAGCGCGATGCGCGCGGCATCGGCGCCCGCAACCTCTTCGCCCATGAAGGTGCGCGAGGTGCCGCCGAGACCGTTGACGATGGCAATGTTGCCGGCGAGCAGATTGGACAGCTGGGCGAGAAAGAGCGTCGGCCGGAGATCGCTCATCAGCCGCTCGTTGAGGAAGCCGGGCGCATTGGCGCCCTTGGCTTCGGCGGTCAGGACGCCGGTGTCGACGTTGAGATCGCGCTCGCCGCCGCCGGCGGCCACGACCATGTCGATCTTCGACAGGATATCCTTGTTGCCCTTGATGCCCGCCGAGTCGAGCGCGAGGCCCGCGGCGTAGACGCCGATGCGCTGCCAGGCTTCCATCTGGCGCTGGTCGCCCTTCTTCGGGATCTGGCTGTCGAAGGTAACAGGCAGCAGCGGGTGCACGATGAAAGGCGCAAAGCCCTTCTCGTCGACATTGATGCGCTTCTCCTGGAGCGCGGCCCAATTGGCGTCGAGACCTTCGCCGAGCGAGGTGGCAAGACCAATGCCGGTGATCCAGACTTCCGTCTGGTCCGGCTTCGAAGCGGTGTCGGTCATGGGGAGACGGCCTGTTGCGGAAAGCCGATGCGCTTGGCGAACGAATCCATATAGCCGCGCATATCCGCATTGGGGAAAGGAATCTGCGTGAAGGTGAGCGCCGAATTCGCGCGCAGCTTGCCGCCGACCCTGATCTTGGCTTCGGTCATGGCGTAGCCCGAACCTTCGTGGACGAGGCTCGCCTCGATGCTCATGAGCTCGCCGGGTAAAACCGAGCCGCGCACCTTGGCCTCCTTGACGGCGGCCAGGATCGGCATGCGCTCGAACTTGAGCACGCCGAGCTGAAGCCAGCCCGAGGCCTGCGCCATCGATTCGATCAGGAGCACGCCGGGCATCAGCGGATAGCCCGGGAAGTGCCCCTCGAAGATGGTGCTCTCCTTGGGAACCTGGGCCTCGACGACGATCTTCTTCTCGTCGACGTTGAGGTCGACGATGCGATCGATCATGTGGAAGTATTCGAGTTGCATGATCGCCCGATCAGGCGCTCGCGCCCTTGGCGGCAACCAGCTCGTCGATGCGCGCGCACAGGTTCTTCAGCACGAAATATTGCTCGGTGGTCGCCTTGCCGTCGTTGACTTCCTGGGTCCACTTTTCCAGCGGCAGCTTGATGCCGAACTGCTTGTCGATCGCGAACGCGATGTCCAGGAAATCGAGGCTGTCGATGCCGAGGTCATCGATGGCATGGCTATCCGGCGTGATCGTGTCGCGCGGGATGTCGCAGGTTTCAGCGATGATCGTAGCGACCTGATCGAATGTGGAGGACATCACTAAGCCTTTGATATATTGTTGGTATTTGTCAGGTGGTCCAGAGTGGAACGGCGGGCGGGCATCGCGCCCCGAGTGACGCCCTCACCCCCTCTGGCCGGGTCGAAAGCCCGTATATCGGAGCGCCGCCCCGAGTTCAATGGAGCCGGACCGGGTGGGGACAGGTCTGGGGACGCCGGTCCGGGAGCCTAGCTGGGAGGACCTGCCGGCTTCCGGCGCCAAGGCCGTCGACACGACCTGTCGACAAGGCCCTGCCTAGATGTGCGGCGTCGTCACCTTGACGCAGTCCCGCCGGCCCATCAGCACGCAATCCTGGGTCCGGCGCATATCGGCGATGCTGACGGCGAGCCAAATCCCGATCGCGGTCAGCGCGATGGTGAAGGCGAGCGCGGCGATATTGGCGAGCATGCGATGGCGGAAGTCGTCCGGCTGATCGCGGGGCTGTTCGTAACGGGACAGATCGAGCGGTTCGGGAGTGGTTGCGTGCAGCGGCTGTACGATGCCGCCGCCCCGGTGGATCACCGGGGAGGGCGTCGTGCGCGGCCTGAACTGGAGCACCCGGTGCTCGTCATCCGAGGTTATGGGCCGCTGGGATGTCATGGGGCGGCAATTACTCCGAAGCAGCGATTTTTAGATAGCATAGGCGACACGGGGGTTGCAGAAAATCTTCTCAACGCGCACGTGCATTGCGCATTCGCACCATCCTCTGATCATTTTTCGCGCGCCGTCTTGCGCGCCGCGACGATTGTCGGAGCGGGTTGTCATCCCGGCGCCAGGGACGCGCGAGTTGCGCTGCAACAACAGCCAGAGCAACGGTGCTGTCCGCGCCGAATGCATGTTGCCGCCACAAGGCCCATGGCATAATCGGGAACCCAGACCACTGGCTGGCACCAGATGAGAGGCCGTCGATCATGACCCCCAACGCGCGCGAGCCGAGAGTGCACCCGGTGTCGATCCTGTCGCTTCGGCCGACGCAGATGACGGTCGGCATGCGCGAGGTCAAGGAGAAGCGCAGGCGCTGGCGCGAGCACGGCAAGAAGAAGCAGTCCGACCTGCTTGGCACCCATATGATCCCGGTCGTCGCCGGGCCGGACGGGCGCTACTACGTCATCGATCACCATCATCTCGGCCGCGCGCTGCATGACGAGGGCATCAAGCAGGTGCTGATCACGGTGGTCGGCGATCTCCGCATGGTCGACCGCGAAGCGTTCTGGGGCGTGATGGACAACAAGCGCTGGGTCTATCCCTACGACGCCAAGGGCGAGCGCCGTCCGTTCCGCGATCTGCCGAAATCGGTCGCCGACCTCAAGGACGATCCCTACCGCAGCCTTGCCGGCGAGCTTCGCCGCATGGGCGGCTTCGCCAAGGACACCACGCCATTCTCCGAGTTTCTCTGGGCGGATTTCCTGCGCCGCAAGCTGACGCGCAAGGCGGTAGATGCCGATTTCGACAAGGCGCTGGAGAAGGCGCTGGCTGCAGCGAAGAGCAAGGATGCGATCTATCTGCCCGGCTGGTGCGGCCCGGCGTCGGACGATTGAGGCGCGGGCGCTCGCATCAGTCGCGCCCTTGTCAGTCGCGACCCTTATGAGTTGGTCAGGGCCCGCGGCCCGAATTCGATCACAGCCGCTTGAGCGACATCATTTTCCGCGCCGACGAAACCGTCCTGAAACAGAGCTAGCCCATCTGTTGTGCTTCGAGCTCACACAGGAGGCGAAAATGCGCCGTCTGGTTTTCGTAATTGCCATGCTCGCAGTGGCTTCGGCCGGAATCTCTGCCTCGTTTGCCGCAGTTTACCAGGCCAGGGCATTGACCTTCGCCGAGCGGTTTGCGCCGGCGCTTCCGCTGATGGTGAAGCACTAGCGACATCGCCTTTCCGTGCCGCAGGTAATATCCCGGCGGGATCACTTCGGATGTTGCGGGGCGCGAGGACAGCAATCGCTCCATCTTGAGGCCGCTTCGCCGTTGCTTTGAGCGGACATCCTTTACGACTGCCGGTGTCGCCGGCGTCGGGAGCACTGCTGTTCATCATGCCTCTCAGGTCCGAGCGGCAATCGAACCAGCGACCACCGCAAAGCACTGTACTGGGAGCAATTATCAGCGCTTCAGACCGATATGCGAGCGGAAGATTTGAGCAAAGGCCGCTTACGTTTGCCGATGGTCCTCGTGTGGCTCGGCCTTGCCGCCGAGCATGCGATGCACGCGGCGCTCGATACGGAGGCCGACCGTGAGCAAGACGAAGGCCAGCGCCAGCGCAACCGCGACGATCTTCCATTGCCCGTCACCGCAGACCACGCCAAGGCAGGCGGCAAGGAAGGTGCAGGCGGCGCTGGTCAGGCCGCGGACACGAAACCGCTCGCTCTCATGGACGATGACGCCGGCACCGAGGAAGCCGATGCCGGTGAGGATGCCCTGGATGACCCGGCTCGTCGCATCGGCGGCCTTGCCGGGCTCCGCGAGTTGCAGTGCGAGCAGCACCATTGTCGCGGTGGAGAGGCCGACGATGCCGAGCGTCTTCAGCCCGATCGGCTTGCCATTCAGGTCGCGGTTGAGCCCGATCGCGCTGCCCGCAAGCGTCGCAACGCCGAGGCGCAGCAGGATTTCGGGCCAGTCGAGTTCCGTCATTTTTTCGGCAGACGTCCCATCAGGTAGAATTCGTCGTTCGGCCGCATGCCCGTGAAATTCGCCAGCCGGTTCGACAGCGCGAAAAAGGCCGAGATCGCGGCGATGTCCCAGATGTCGTCGTCGCTGAAGCCATGGGGGCCGAGGCTTGCGAAATCCTCGTCGGCGATCCGCTGCGCGTCCGCCGAGATCTTCATCGCGAAATCGAGCATCGCCCTCTCGCGCGGCGTGATGTCGGCCTTGCGGTAGTTGATCGCAACCTGGTCGGCGATCACGGGATTTTTGGCGCGGATGCGCAGGATCGCGCCATGGGCGATCACGCAATATTGGCACTGGTTGGCCGCGGAGGTCGCCACCACGATCATCTCACGCTCGGCCTTGGTGAGCCCGCCGTCCTTCTCCATCAGCGCGTCGTGATAGGCGAAGAACGCGCGGAACTCGTCGGGCCGGTAGGCCAGCGTCAAAAACACGTTGGGCACGAAGCCGCTCTTTTCCTGCACGGCGAGCAGACGCGTGCGGATGTCGTCAGGAAGTGTGTCCAGAGCGGGTGCGGGGAAGCGTTGCGCGGGCTTTGTCATGGGCATGGATTCCGGCTTGGGGCCGGCAACCATAGTCGAAGCGGGAGGCGGGCTCAACGTGCCCCACGCGCGCTGTCATCGCCCGATTTAATCGGGCGATCCAGTATTCCAGAGACGGAAGTGATTGAATCGAGAGGCCGCGGCGTACTGGATGCCCCGGTCAAGCCGGGGCATGACAAGGAATTTGAGGAAGCGGTGCTGGTCCCTTACCGCAGCGGCTTCTTCAGCAGCGAGAAGCGGTCCGGATCGAGGCCCAACGAGGGCTGCAGCATCGGCGTCTCGGCCGGCGCCAGCGCTTGGCCGGCGGCGCCTGGAACACCGGGTCGTTCGGGACGTCGCGCTGCGAGGTCGCGCCACGCCAGCGCTCGAGCACCGCGCCGACAAAATGCATGTCGTGACCGGAGGTGACCGAAGGCACGCTCGAGATGGTGGCTTCGCCGCGCGGCAATTGATGCGGCGGCACCTCCTTGAAACGCAGCCGCGTCGGCAGTGCGACGCCTTCGCCGAACGCCAGCACCTCTCGGGTGCCGAGCGATGGCACGAAGGACAGCAAATTCGCGGCCGCATCCGACACCGCGGCGCGCAGCAGCGCCTGGTCGCGGTCGTTGGCAAGACGCATCGTGAACAGCGTGTTGCACTGGGAGATGATCGTGGCGTCGAGCTCTGCGGGGCGCTGCGTGATCAGGCCCAGATAGACGCCGTATTTGCGGCCTTCCTTCGCGATGCGCGACACCGCCTTGCGGGTCGGACCGAAGCCGATATTGCGGTCGGCGGAGGCGTAGCGGTGCGCTTCCTCGCAGACGAACAGCATCGGCGAGACGCCGTCGCTCCACAGGCCGAAATCGAAGGCCATGCGGCAAAGAACCGAAACGACGGAATCGATGACTTCCGCCGGGAAGCCGGCGAGTTGCATCACCGTCATCGGCTTGCCGTTGGCGGGCAGGCGGAACAGATGACTGATCACTTCGGCCATGGTGTCGCCGCCGACATTGGCGTTGTCGAACATGAAGGCGTAGCGCGGATCGTTGCGGACCGCCTCGATGCGCGAGATCAGCTTGTGATAGATGATGCGCGAGGACCGGTTCTCCAGCTTGCCCATACGCTCGTCGATCAGCGAGATCAGATCGACCAGACGGTACGGCACCGGGGTGTCGACGGTGAAGCCGATCTGCTTGGGGTCGATGCGCTTCAGGCCGAGGCGATCGGTGTTCTGGTATTGCGTGTAGATGCCCTTGGCGATCGGGATCACTTCGGCGAGGACGTCGAGTTCCTCGGGCACGCCGGCGCGTCCGCCGAACAGCACGTCGACGATTTCCTCGAAATTGAACAGCCAGAACGGCAGCTTCAGGTTTCTCGGGTTGAGCACCAGCGCGCGGTCGCCAAAGCAGCGGCCATATTCGTTGTGCACGTCGAGCAGGAAGATGCGCAGGTTGGGCCGCGCTTTCAGGATCTCGTTGAGCAGTAGCGACACACCGGTGGATTTACCGACGCCGGTCGACCCCAGCACCGCGAAATGCTTGGAGAGCATTTCCTCGATATCGACATAGGCGACGACGGAACGGTCCTGTTGGAGGAAGCCGACATTGATCTGGTCCGACCCGGTCGGCGCGTAGATGGTGCGCAGCTCCTGGCTGGTGATCAGGTCGACCGAATCTCCAATCGTCGGATAGTTGGTGACGCCGCGCTGAAACTTGGCCTTGTCGGCGGCATTAAGGATCTCGCCGAGCAGGTCGACCGAGGCGATCGCAATGTAGTCGGGGCTCGACAAGTTCTCGCAGGACACCTCGGTGATCATGGCGACGATGACCGAGCTGGCGCAGCGGATGCTGACGAAGCGGCCGACGGTGGCCCGAACCTCCGAGACCGGCAGCTGGCTTTCCGCCAGAAGCCCGACCCGGGCGAGCGATCCGCGTACCGAAATCACGCGTCCAAAGGATGTCACGATGGATGAACCTGGAAAGTCCGAGGAGTTTAACCCTGACTATGCGAGGCGGGGCTGCACAAACGGTTAAACGGCAGGCGCGGAGGCTTTGTTAAATCTGCGACAATTCGGTCGGTAGGTTTGTTCCAAATGCATGCTTGTCGGCGGAATCGGCCGGAAAATGCTGCATTGTTGAGCTTCCGCGGCCGAAACGGATTAAGGAAGATTTTACCATTCGGGCAGTCCGTCCGCTGTTCGGGGCCGGCCGTTCACAGCGGCCGCGGCGCTCCTCGCGACAAAGGCGTGCCTTCGTTTGTTGACGGGACCTAATCATTTGTACATTAGTACAAATGAACCCGTCGGCCTCGGTGCAGCCCCGGCGCATGCGCCAATTGCACCTTGCGCCGGATTGCGCGATCCAGGAGACGGATCGCAAGCGCCGTTTTGGAGGAACCCATGCAGCCCGAACCGATCTTCGATCTCGCTCATCTCGGCCACATGGAACTGCTGACGCCGAAGCCCGACGAGAGCCTGAAATTCTTCGTCGACGTCATGGGGATGACGGTAAGCGGACAGAAGGGCGAGTCGGTTTACTTGCGCGGCTGGGACGATTACGAGCGGTATTCGCTGAAGCTGACGGCGTCGAAGACCTCAGGCATGGAGCACATGGCGCTGCGCGCGCGCAGCCAGCAGGCGCTGGAGCGGCGCGTGGCCGCGCTCAAAGGCTCGGGCTTCGACATCGGCTGGATCGACGGCGACATGGGGCAGGGGCCGACCTTCCGCTGCCGCGACCCCGACGGCCACGTCGTCGAGCTCTATTACGAGACCGAATGGTATCAGGCGCCGCCGGAGCTCAAACCGGCACTCAAGAACCAGGCGCAGCGCTTTCCCGCGCGCGGTGTCAATGTCCGCCGGCTCGATCATCTCAACTGTCTCGCCGTCGACATCAAGGCCAACCGGGAGTTCTTCGAGAACTATCTCGGCTGCCGCCTCACCGAGCAGATCGTGCTCAATGACGGCCGCGAAGCGGCGATGTGGCTGACCATGTCGAACAAAAGCTACGACTTCGCCTATTCGCTCGATCATTCCGGCACGCCCGGCCGCTTCCACCACGTCACCTACGCGCTCGACAGCCGCGAGGAGATTTTGCGCGCTGCAGACATCTTCCTGGAGAATGGGGTGCACATCGAGACCGGTCCGCATAAGCACGCGATCCAGCAGACCTTCTTCCTCTATGTCTACGAGCCCGGCGGCAACCGCGTCGAAGTCGCCAACGCCGGCGCGCGCCTCATCCTCGCGCCGGACTGGAAGCCGATCATGTGGACCGAAGAAGAGCGCAAGAAGGGCCAGGCCTGGGGATTGAAAACGATCGAGTCCTTCCACACCCACGGCACGCCGCCGGTGGACGTGAAGAAGCACGCGTGAGGGTGACCCGGAAAAGTGCCAAGCGGTTTTCCGACAAGGTTATGCTCCAATAGCAAGAGCTAACGTGCTGACGCACGGATGCGCGCGACGGTCTCGCGCACGCCGGTCCAGGCCGGCTTGTCGGGCGCGAACTGATTGCGCAGGAAGCTGACGAGCTCCTCGACCTGGGCGTCGCTCATGCTGCCCTCGAACGCGGGCATGTAGCCGAGCTCGCTCGATGCGGGCTCAGCGATGCCGTGCAGAATAACCTGCACGAGATTGTCCGATGTCGCGCTGTGCAGATTGCTGTTGAGCGCGAGCGAGGGACGGCTGCCGAACAGCGGCAGACCGCCGACCTCGTGGCAGACCGCGCAGGCGCCCTGATAGAGCCGTGCGCCGGTCGAGGACGCGACGGTGACTTGCGTTGCACTCTCCAGCCTTGCTGCCAGTGCGGGCGCGTCGGCCGTAGTGTCGTTGAACGAGCCGAGATAGACCGCCATCGCGCGGACGTCGGCGTCGGGCAGCGCTTTGAGATCCCTGACAACAGGCGCCATCGGGCCGGCAGCGACGCCGTGATAGCGCGAATGGCCGGTGCGTAAATAGGCGTACAGCTCGTCCTCGTTCCACGGAATTGGCGCATGCGAGAGCGAGGTCAGCGGCGGCGCCTCCCAGCCCTCGGCAAAGCCGCCGGCGAGATAGGCTTGGCGCTGTTCGGCGCCGAGCGCATTGCGCGGCGAATGGCAGGCGCTGCAATGGCCGAGGCTCTCGACCAGATAGGCGCCACGATTCCACTGCTCGGATTTCGCGGGATCGGGCTTGAATTCTTTGGTCTGGTGGAACAGCGCGTTCCAGCCTGCGAGCAGCGGGCGCAGATTGAAGGGGAAGGCCAGCTTGTTCGCCGGAGCCCTCGCGCGCACCGCGGGCTGCGCCATCAGATAGGCGTAGAGCGCCTGCATGTCGGCATCATCAGTTCTCGAAAAATGCGTGTACGGGAACGCGGGATAGAGCTGCCGTCCGTCGCGATGCAGTCCATCGCGCATCGCGCGCTCGAAAGCGGAGTACGACCAGGCGCCGATGCCGGTCTCGACGTCTGGGGTGATGTTGGTCGAATAAATCGTGCCGAACGGCGTCTCCAATGCGCGACCGCCGGCATTGAGCACGCCCGTGGGCCTGGTGTGGCACTCCGCGCAATTGCCGAGCGCCGCAAGCTGCTGGCCGCGCGCGATTGTCGCGGCGGAATAGACCGATGCGTCGGGCCGCGCGATGGGCGCAATGGCACGCCCGGGCAAAAGCGCCGCACCGATACCGATCGCGGCGGTGCAGACGGCGGCGATTGTTGCGAAAATGCCGGCGCGCTTGGCGAAGGGATTTTCCCAGATGCGCGACGGCGGCGGCGCAGCGGGGGAGGGCAGGGGCTGCCGCGTCGGCGGCACATCGCCGTGCAATCCCCTGAGGATACGTTCCGGGGTGAACGGCGGCTCGCGAAAGCGCACACCGGTGGCATCGAAGATCGCGTTCGCAATCGCCGCCGCACTCGGGACCGAGGCGGACTCGCCGACGCCGAGCGGTGGCTGGTCCGGCCGCGGCAGCATCAGCACGTCGATCTTGGGCAAGTCGGGGAAGGAGATGATCGGGTAAGCGCCCCATTCCCGCGCCGCCACTGCGCCGCGCTCGAACGAAACCTCCTCCATCAACGCGCGGCTGGTGGACTGGACGACGTTACCCTGGATCTGGTGGCGCACGCCGTCCGGATTGATCATCAGGCCGGAGTCCTGCCCCGCGACGACGCGGGTGACGCTGACATCGCCGGTCGTCTTGTTCACCGCGACGTCGGCGACCCACGCCGACCAGGCCGCGCCGTAACCCGGAAATTTGCTGTGAACGTAGAGCGCATAGGCAAAGCCGCGCCCGTGCACGATCTCGCCGTCTTTCTCTTCGCGGACCGGCCGCGGCCTCCAGCCGGCGCGCTCGGCCACCGCATTGACGAGATCGACGGCGCGCTGGTCTTTCAGGTAGCGCAGGCGATATTCGATGGGATCGACACCGGCCTCGGTCGCCGCCTCGTCGATATAGGATTCATGCGCAAAGGTGTTCGGCAGCGCCGAGACGCCGCGAAACCAGGAGGCGCGCACGATCGGCGCCATGTCGTGCGCCACGACGCGCATGTGGTCGTAATCATAGGGCGGATCGCGGTGCGGTCGCCCATCTGGAGTACGTCAGGCTCAGGCGAGATTCTGGCCGGTCAGCAGCAGCGCGAGCGTCGGTGCCGCGTTCGACGGATAGCGCGTGGCGAGATCGTAGCCGGCGATGCCGCCGTCGGCATCGAGGCCGCCATTGACGTCGATGAGCTGCGCGGCGCCCTTGGGCTCCCAGGCGTGCTCCTGCTCCCGCGTCAACTGCACGCGCACAGGCCGGCCGACCGCGCGCGATAGCAGCAGCGCATCGGCGCTGACGTCATCGGCGCAATTGCGGCCGTAGCAGCCTGCGGCCTCGAGCCGGATAACCTCGATCTCACTCTCCGGACGCTCGATCAGGAGGGCGAGGTCGCTGCGCAGCAGATGCGGATTCTGCGTGCCCGACCAGACGCGGACATTGCCGTCCCGGAAATCGGCGACCGCGCAGGACGGGCCGATCGAGGCGTGCATCTGGTACGGCCAGACATAGGTGCGCTGCATCGGCTTGGCCGCGCCTGAGATCGCCGCATCCACGTCGCCCTTGTCGATCAGCGTGCGCGGCATCGATGGATTGGCGCGCAGCGCTGTCTCGACATCGGCTACATCGGTAAGTTGAGGCGTCGGCTTCCAGGTCACCGCGAGCTGCTCGGCCGCGCGAATTGCATTCTCCTCTCGTTCGGCGACCACGCCGACGAAATCACCGATGCGGACGACGGTCACGAGGCCGGGGACGTCGCGCACCGAAGCTTCGTCGATCGCGATCAGGCTGGTGCCGACGAACGGGCCGGCATCGACACCGGAGTAGGGCGGGCGCACCACGCGGCCGTGCAGCATGCCTGATACCCTGACGTCGTGCACGAAGGTCAGCTCACCCGTGGCCTTTGCGGGAAGGTCGACGCGCGGCATCGACTGACCGACGATGGCGTAGTCGCCGACGGCCTTGACGGCGGTGTCATCGGCAAGCTCGAGGCGAATGGTCTCGCCGCCAATCAGCTCGCCATAGCTGACGCTGCGATTATGGCCGCGGACGAGACCGTCCTCGACCGTCAGCTCCGTGATCGGCAGCTCCAGCCGCTCCGCCGCGCGCGCGATCAGGAAGTGACGCGCTTGCGCCGCGGCCTTGCGCAGTGGGACGGCCGTGATCTGAATGGTCTCGCTCGCGATTGTCGCGCCTTGGTTCGGCACGATGGCGGTGTCGCCGAGCACCACGACGACGCGGGCAAAGGAGACGTCCAGCTCTTCGGCGACGATCTGGCCGAGTGCGGTGCGGATGCCGGTGCCGAGATCGACATGGCCGTTATAGGCGCTCACCGACCCATCGGCGGTGATCCGCACGAAAGTTTCGGATGTCACTTCGTCCACCGTGCGGACGACGACGAGCGAGCCCCGCTCAGCTCCGTTCGGATGCGGAGAGGCCATCAATCACCGGCCTCGGCGAGCTGGCCCGATGCGCGCATCACTGCGCGCAGGATTTCCACATGCGTGCCGCAGCGGCAGAGGTTGTAGCGCAGCGCCGCGAGCGCTTCCTGCTCGGTTGGTTGCGGGTTGATCGCAAGCAGCGCCTTGGTGGTCATGATCATGCCGCTGAGGCAGTAGCCGCATTGCGCGGCCTGCTCGGCGATGAAGGCCTGCTGCACCACATCAGGCTTGTCGCGCGTTCCGAGCCCTTCGAGCGTCACGATGTCGCGCCCGGCGCAGCCGGCCAATGGAATGACGCACGAGCGCGCGGCCGCACCATCGATCAGGACAGTGCAAGTGCCGCATTCACCCAGGCCGCATCCGTACTTCGGGCCGTTGAGTCCGAGATCATTGCGCAGCACAAACAGCAGCGGCGTCTGGCGCTCTGCCGTGACTTCGTGGATCCTGCCGTTCACGGTAAGGCGGATCGGTGCCTGCGTCATCCTCGTTCCCACACCCTGTGACCGCCCAAATGGTACGTCGCGACGATACCGTTTGTACACAAACGTGCAAGCGGCCATGACGCAGTGCAGTGCAACTGCCCGCTTTGTGGACAAGGCCGGGAGGCAAATGAGGTTTTATTCGGCAGGCGCAGTTTTCGCGCGCGGCGCCGCTTGACAGCACTCAGGACCGCGCGCAACATCGTTCGTATACGAATGATAACCGCAATGTCTGCTGGCTTTGACATGGTGATGGAAACAACGAGCGCTGTCATCGACAAGATCCGCTGCGATGCCTGTCCGGTGATGTGCTACATCAAGCCGGGCGCGGCGGGCGCTTGCGACCGCTATGCCAACCACGACGGCAAGCTTGTCCGCGTCGATCCGCACATCATCCTCGAACGCACGGTGTCGCAGGGCGGCAAGCTGGTGCCGTTCAGCCGCACCGAGGATTGGGACGGCAAGATCGTCCATGAGCCCTCGACCTTCGTGACCGCAATCGGCGCGGGCACGACCTATCCGGATTACAAGCCGGCGCCGTTCATCGTCTCGTCCGAGATCGATGGCGTCGACATGGTGACCGTGGTGACCGAGGGCATCTTCTCCTATTGCGGTATCAAGGTGAAGATCGACACCGATCGCTATCTCGGTCCGGAAACCGCGACCGTGCGCGCGCAGGGCGAGGCGGTTGGTCACGTCACGACCAGTGAATATGGCTCGCAGATGCTGTCGCTCGGCGGCGTGCATCATCTCACCGGTGGCTCCAAGAAGGAGGGCCGCGTCACCTGCGACACGCTGATGGACCTCGCCAATTGCAAGGCGGTGGAGCTCACGATCGACGGCGGAGCGAGCGTCGTGGTGCAGGCTGGCCAGCCGCCGATCGTCAACGGCGCGAAAGAAGAGCGCATGCGCGTCGGCTGCGGCTCGGCGACGATCGGCATGTTCGCCAAGCAATGGCACGGAAAGGTCGATGAAGTCGTCGTGGTCGACGATCACATCACCGGCGTGCTCAGCGAGCATCAGGCCGGCAAGCTGCTCGACATCGCCGACACCGGCATCAAGATGAAGGGCCGGCGTTCGACGCCCGGCCGCTATTTCCAGGTCGCCGATCCCGGCATCGGCTGGGGCGGTACTAACATCTCCGATCCGCTGGCCATCCTTGGGCCGTTCGACGCCAAGGAGGCCAAGCCCGGCCTCTCGATGCTGATGGTCTCCACAACCGGCGAGCATTCCTCTTACTACGTGCTCGACGAAGCCTTGAAGCCGGTCGAGACCGAGATGCCTGATGACCTGAAGTTCTCGGTCGAGCGCATCCAGGAGAATTGCGAGCCCGCGCTGTGCACCGTGCTGTTCATGGCCGGTGCTGGCGGTTCCTTGCGCGCGGGGGTCACCGACAACCCGGTGCGGCTAACGCGCTCGGTGAAGGATGCGCTGACGCGCGTCACCAGCGGCGGCGCGCCGGTCTATGTCTGGCCGGGCGGCGGCATCACCTACATGGTCGACGTGACGCAGATGCCGTCGGGTGCGTTCGGCTACGTGCCGACGCCGGCGCTGGTTGCGCCGATCGAATTCACGATGAAATTGACCGACTATGCCGCGCTCGGCGGACACATGGACTATGTGAAGCCGCTGTCCGAGGTGAGGGGCGGTGACGATGTCCGTCAGCTGCCCTGGCAGAACCCGATCCCGGGACGGTCGGCATGACACGGCTTCCGCAAATCGCATTGCTGTCTGATGGCCGGCGGCTGCATTTGCAGGATGGACCGATTGATCTGATCATTGAGGCGAGGGGGCGCGAGCACGAGGTGCGCGCAGCTTATCAGGCTGCGGCACGCCGCTTCACCGATCTGCTCGATGAGCTCTGTGCGGAATTGCCGGAGCTGAGGGCTGCCGCCAAGAAACTGACTTCGCTAAAGGGTGTGGTGGCACGTCGGATGCACGCCGCTGTCGCGCCTCATGCGGCTGATTGTTTCATCACACCCATGGCGGCGGTGGCCGGCAGCGTGGCCGAGGAGATCCTCGGCGCGATGCTGGACGCTGCGTCGCTCGACCGGGTCTACGTCAATAATGGCGGCGACATCGCGCTGCATCTCGGGCGGGGCGAGCATTTTTCGGTGGGGCTGATGGATCGGCCGGACCGCGACGGCGTGATGCGCGCCATCAGGGTCGATGCGGATCATCCGGTGCGCGGTATCGCGACCAGCGGCCGTCACGGCCGCAGCTTTTCACTCGGCATTGCCGATGCGGTGACGGTGCTGGCGGCAACGGCGTCGCAGGCCGACGCATCCGCGACTGTTATCGCCAATGCCGTCGATCTGCCCGGACATCCCGCGATCGGCCGGCAACCCGCAAATGAGCTTCAGTCCGACAGCGATCTCGGCGCGCGCCTCGTCACCCGAGACGTCGGTGGATTGTCGCGGAGCGAGATTGCCACGGCGCTGGAATCTGGCGCGGAATGTGCACGGCAATTATTCGATCGCGGACTGATCGAGGGTGCCGTGCTGCGGCTTTGTGGTGATATGCTTGTCATCGGAACCGGGGATATAGAAGAGCAGCGACCGCGCCCACTTGCGCTGGAGAACACGGTCAGTGCCTGAACAGGGAAGCGAAGCATGAGCGCGATCATCCGCAAGATCGTCACCGTCGTCGAAGAGACGCAGATGGAAATGGGCCGCCAGGTCACGCCGCCGACCCGGCGCGCCGCGGCGATCGCCGTGATCGAAAATCCCTTTGCCGGAAAATACGTCGAGGACCTGTCGCCGCTGATCGCGATCGGCGAGAAGCTTGGCGAGCTCCTGGCGAAACGCGCGGTCGCCGCACTTGGCATCGATGGTGCGAAGGCGCACAGCTATGGCAAGGCGGCGGCTGTCGGCGAGAATGGTGAGCTGGAGCACGCCGCCGCGATTCTCCACCCCAAGATGGGCGCGCCGGTGCGCAAAGTGCTGAGCAAGGGCGCTGCGCTGATTCCGTCGTCGAAGAAGCGCAGCGGGCCCGGCACGACGCTCGACATTCCGCTCGGCCACAAGGATGCGGCGTTCGTGCGCAGTCATTTCGACGGAATGGAAGTGCAGATCAACGACGCGCCGCGCGCCAACGAGATCATGGTCGCCGTCGCCGTCACCGACAGCGGCCGTCCGCTGCCGCGCGTCGGCGGGCTGACCGTTGCAGAGATCAAGGGCGAAGACGGTTTGAAATGATCTTTCAAAGAGTGGAGGTTGGGATGCGAGCAAAGAATTACTTCGTCGGCGCGGTGTTCGCGCTGCTGGCAAGCGGCATGGCTCATTCGGCCCTGGCGCAGGACATCAAGATCGGCGAGATCAACAGCTACTCGCTGCTGCCGTCCTTCACCGAACCCTATCGCAAGGGCTGGCAGCTCGCGGTCGAAGAGATCGACGCGGCCGGCGGCATCAACGGCAAGAAGCTCGTCGTCATCTCCAAGGACGACGGCGGCAAGCCGGCCGATGCGCAGACCGCGGCCAACGAGCTCGTTTCCAGCGAGGGCGTCGCAATGCTGACAGGCACGTTCCTGTCCAACATCGGCCTGGCGGTGAGCGACTTCGCCAACCAGAAGAAAGTGTTCTTCCTCGCGGCCGAGCCGCTGACGGACGCCGTGACCTGGGCAAAGGGCAACAAGTACACTTTCCGCCTGCGTCCCTCCAACTACATGCAGGCTGCGATGCTGGTGGAAGCCGCCAGCAAGCTGCCCGCGAAACGCTGGGCAACGATCGCGCCGAACTACGAATACGGCCAGTCGGCGGTCGCGGTGTTCAAGAGGCTGATGTCGGAGAAGCGCCCCGATATCCAATGGGTCGACGAGCAGTGGCCGCCGCAGGGCAAGATCGATGCGGGTCCCGTGGTGCAGGCCGTGGCGCAGGCCAATCCCGAAGCGATCCTCAACGTCACTTTCGGCCCCGACCTCGTCAAGCTCGTGCGTGAGGGCAACACCCGCGGCCTGTTTAGGGGACGCGAGGTTGTGTCGTTCCTGACCGGCGAGCCGGAATATCTCGATCCGCTCAAGGAGGAGACGCCCGAAGGCTGGATCGTCACCGGTTATCCCTGGTACTCGATCAAGACGCCCGAGCATGACGCGTTCCTGAAGGCCTATCAGGCCAAGTACAACGACTATCCGCGCCTCGGCTCGATCGTCGGTTACCAGACCATCAAGGCGGCTGCCGCCATCCTGGCCAAGGCCGGCTCGACCGATACCGACAAGATGATCACAGCGGCGGAAGGGCTTTCGATGCCGTCGCCGTTCGGCGAGATCACTTTCCGCAAGATCGACCACCAGTCGACCCTCGGCGCCTTCGTCGGCAAGACCGCGCAGAAGGACGGCAAGGGCGTGATGGTCGACTTCTCCTACAAGAAGGGTGCGGACTATCTGCCTGGCGATGCCGAAGTCGAGAAGCTGCGTCCGAAGGATTGATGCAAGAGACCGGGGCCTTCATGGGTTCGAGACGCGCGGCATCGCCGCGCTCCTCACCATGAGGGTCCCAGACCTCATCCTGAGGAGGCGCGTAGCGCCGTCTCGAAGGATGACGCCAGGACTGAGACTTCACCCAACCCGGACCGCCGATGGCCTTTTACGTCGTACAGTTTCTGACCGGTCTCGCCAGCGCAGCGTCGCTGTTCCTGGTGGCCTCGGGCCTGTCGATCATCTTTGGCGTGACGCGGATCGTTAACTTCGCGCATGGCGCCTTCTACATGATCGGCGCCTACATCGCCTTCACGCTGACCGAGCGCTTCTCAGGCGCGTTCGGCTTCTGGGGCGGGGTGGTGATGGCGGCGCTGGCCGTGGCGCTGATCGGCGTCCTTGTCGAGATGGTGCTGCTCCGGCGTATTTATCACGCGCCCGAACTGTTCCAGTTGCTCGGCACCTTCGGCCTGACCCTGATGGTCGAGGATCTCGTGGTGCTGATCTGGGGCCCCGACGATCTCGTTGGTCGCCGCGCGCCGGGTTTCAAGGGCGCGGTCAATTTCTTCGGCCAGAACATTCCAAGCTATGATTTGTTCCTGATCGCGCTCGGGCCGGTCGTGCTCGGCATCCTCTGGCTGCTGTTCCAGCGCACGCGCTGGGGCGTGCTGGTGCGCGCGGCGACGCAGGACCGCGATATGGTCGCGGCACTCGGCGTGAACCAGAAATGGCTGTTCACCTCCGTATTCGCGGTCGGCGTATTCCTGGCGGCCCTCGGCGGCGCGCTCCAGATCCCGCGCGATGCCGTACATCACGCGATGGATTTGCGCATCATCGTCGAGGTCTTCGTCGTGGTCGTGATCGGCGGGCTCGGCAGCATTGTCGGCGCCTTCGTCGCGGCCGTGCTGGTGTCAGAGCTGAACGCTTTCGGCATCCTCATCTTCCCGAAGATCTCGATCATCCTGGTCTTTCTGGTGATGGCGGTGGTGCTCATCGTTCGTCCCTGGGGCCTGTTCGGCAAGCCGGAGGCGGCCGCGCGCAAGACGCCGGGTCTCACTGTCAATCCCTGGCGGCCGCTGACGTCCAACGAGCGGCTGGCGGCGCTCGCAGTTCTCGTGATCGCGGCGATGCTGCCGCTGTTCGCTGGCAATTACGCACTGACCGTCGGCTCGGAGATCGCGATCTTCGTGATCTTCGCCGTCAGCCTGCACTTCCTGATGTCGGTCGGCGGGCTCGCGTCATTCGGTCATGCCGCCTATTTCGGCCTTGGCGCCTATGGCGTCGCCTTCCTCGCCAAGATGGCGGGGTTGCCGATGATCGTGTCTCTTGCTCGGACCGCTGCTCGGCTGCATGGGCGCTGCGGTGTTCGGCTTCTTCGCCGTGCAGCTCTCAGGCGTCTATTTCGCCATGCTGACGCTCGCCTTCGCGCAGATCGTGTGGTCGATCGCGTTCCAATGGGTGAGCGTCACGGGCGGCGACAACGGCATTCTGGGCGTCTGGCCTGCGAGCTGGGCGGCGAGCCCGTCGCATTTCTACTGGCTGGCACTCGGCGTCGCGGCGCTCGTGACCATTGCGCTCCGGATCGCGGTGTTTTCGCCATTCGGCTACGCGCTGCGCGCCACGCGCGACTCGGTGCTGCGCAGCGAGGCGGTCGGCATCAACGCCAAGCGCATCCAGTGGACGGCGTTCGTGATCGCGGGGACCACGGCCGGCATCGGCGGCGCGCTGTTCGCCTACCTCAAGGGCAGCGTCTTTCCGGACAATCTCGGCATCTCGCTCTCGGTCGATGCGTTGGTCATGGTGCTGCTCGGCGGCGTCGAGACGGTGTCGGGCGGGGTGATCGGCGCGATCGTCTACAAGGCGCTGAACATTTGGCTGGTGAGCCAGACCGATCTTTCAAAACTCGTGCTCGGTGGCTTCATCGTGCTGATCGTCGTCGTCTTCCCCAAGGGCATCGTCGGCATGCTGGAGCTGCTGGCGCAGCGCCGCAGCAAGTCGTCGCCGCCGGGATCCTCGCTGCTTGCCAAGCCGATCGAGTCCGCCGAATGAGCGTCGCACCCCCACTTCTCGCTGTCGAAGGCCTGACCAAATCCTACGGCGGCATCCACGCCGTGCGCGGCGTCTCGTTCTCGCTGCGCGCTGGTGAGATCCTGGCGCTGATCGGCCCGAACGGTGCGGGCAAGAGTACGTGCTTCGACATGCTCAACGGCCAGAACAAGCCTGATACTGGCCACGTCCGCCTGCTCGGCGAGGACACCACCGGCAAGAAGCCGCGCGAGATCTGGCGCATGGGCGTGGGACGTACCTTCCAGATCACGGCGACATTCGCGACCATGACGCTGCGCGAGAACGTCCAGGTCGCGCTGATCTCGCATGGCAAGCAGCTGTTCAATCTCTGGGGCTCGGCGCCGAATGTCGAGCGCGGTGAGGCCGGACGGCTGCTCGAGCTGGTCGGCATGGGCGGCTATGCCGATCGACCCTGCGGCGAACTCGCCTATGGCGACCTCAAGCGCCTCGAGCTTGCCGTCGCGCTTGCCAACGAGCCGAAACTGCTTTTGATGGACGAGCCGACCGCAGGCATGGCGCCGCGCGAGCGCGTCGAGCTGATGCGGCTCACCGCGCAGATCGCGCGGGAAAAATCCATCGGCGTGCTCTTCACCGAGCACGACATGGACGTGGTGTTCGAGCACGCCGACCGCATCATCGTGCTCAATCGGGGCACGCTGATCGCCGAAGGCTCACCCGCCGAGGTGCGCGGCAATCCGCAGGTGCAGGCGATCTATCTCGGCGAGGGCCTGCTTTACGAGGCCGGGCATCGCGAGGGAGCCTCGGCATGAAGCTCGCGGTGCAGGACCTCAACAGCCATTACGGCCCGGCGCATATCCTGTTCGACGTCGGTTTCGAGGTCGGCGAGGGCGAGGTGGTGGCGCTGCTCGGGCGTAACGGCGCCGGCAAATCGACCACGTTCCGCGCGATCGTCGGTCTCGTCGCGCAACGAACCGGCCGCATCACGTTCGAGGGCAAGGACGTCTCGGCACGCCCGACGCATGAGATCGTGCGCGAAGGCCTCGGCTATGTACCGGAGGAGCGTCGCATCTTCACCGATCTGACGGTGGAAGAGAATCTCGAAGTCGGCCGGCAGCCGAAGCGCCCGAATGCGCCGTACTGGACCCGCGAAAAGCTGTTCGCGCTGTTTCCCAATCTCGGTGAGATGAAGGGCCGTCCAGGCGGCCGCATGAGCGGCGGCGAGCAGCAGATGCTGACGATCGCGCGCACGCTGATGGGCAATCCGTCGCTGGTGCTGCTGGACGAACCCTCGGAAGGCCTGTCGCCGAAAATCGTGGAGCAGATGGTTGACGCCATCCTGACCATGAAGAAGGAGGGCGTCAGCATCGTCGTCTCCGAGCAGAATTTGCACTTCGCGCGATTGATTTCCGATCGCGCCTATATCATCGAGCGCGGCCGCATCTGCTTTGGCGGGACCATGGCCGAGCTCGACGCGCGTCCGGATATCCGCGACGCGCATCTGTCGTTGTGAGAGGCGGGGAGCGGATGGCGAGAAGCGTCGCGGCAAAGAAGAGCGTCAAACCGGCGAAACCGCATTACGTGCTCGACGAGCAAGTCGGCTTCATCCTGCGCCAGGTCTGGCAGCGCCACAGCTCGATTTTTTCCCGCGAGATCGGCACCAATCTGACGCCGACGCAATGGGCGGCGCTGTCAAAGCTCGCCGAGACCGGGCCGTGCTCGCAGAACCAGCTTGGACGGCTGACCGCGATGGACGTCGCGACCATCAAGGGCGTGATCGATCGGCTGACGGCGCGTGGCCTGACCGAGACGAGCCAGGATCCCGAGGACGGACGGCGCCTGCTGGTGAGCCTGACGCGCGCCGGTCAGCAGATTGCGGAAAAGCTCGCGCCGAACGCAATTGCGATCACCCGCGAAACCCTTGCGCCGCTGGACGCGAAAGAGCGCGAGCTGCTGACCGGGCTGTTGAACAAGCTGCGGTGAAGCCGGTCTCGTAGGGTGGGCAAAGGCGCAAAGCGCCGTGCCCACCATCTTTCAGCGTTTGGCAGATGCTGTGGTGGGCACGCTACGCTTTGTCCGCCCTACGACACTATTTTTCTGGCTATTTCGCCACGATCTCCGGCACCCGGCCGGCGGGCGGCGTGTTGCGGCTGCGCTGGGTGCGCACGATGCCATCGATGATGGTCATGCCGATGCCGGGGAGGTCGCCGAGCTGGACGCTCTCCAGGATGGTCTTGCCGGGCGAGTGCTGCGCCTTGTCCATGATGACGAAATCGGCGGAGCGGCCGACCTCGATCAGGCCGCAATCGAGCTGCCGCATCCGCGCGGTGTTGCCGGTGGCGAGACAGAACGCGATCTCGGCCGGCAGATCGCCGAGCGAGGACAGCATCGAGACCATGCGCAGGATGCCGAGTGGCTGTACGCCGGAGCCGGCAGGCGCGTCGGTGCCGAGGATGACGCGATGCAGATCGCCCATCTCGCGCGCAATGCGCAGCGTGAACAGCGCCGAGCGCTCATTGCCATTGTGCACGAGCTCGAGGCCGCGCTTGCAGCCCTCGCAGATGCAGCGGATCTGATCGTCGGGAAGCGCGGTGTGGCCGCCGTTGATATGACCGACCACGTCGGTGTCGGCCTCGAGCACCACGTCCTTGTCGATCAGGCCGGAGCCCGGAATCGAGGGGCCGCCGGTGTGGATGGTGCTCTGGATGCCGTATTTGCGGGCCCAGCCGACCATCTTGCGGGCGGTCGGGCCGTCCTTCACGCCGCCAAGGCCGACTTCGCCGAGCAGCTTGACGCCGGCGGCGGCCAATTCCTTGAAATCCTCCTCGACCATCTCGCATTCGATCACGGGCGCACCGGCGTGAACCTTCACGCCGCCGGGGCGCAGATTCCAGAATGCGCGCTGGGCGAAGATCGCCATCGCCTTCAACCCGACCACGTCGCGCGGGCGACCGGGCATGTGCACCTCGCCGGCGGAAATCATCGTGGTAACGCCGCCATGCAGGTTGCTGTCGATCCAGCCGATCTGGTTCTGCCGCGGCGTCCAGTCGCCCGCGACGGGGTGGACGTGGCTGTCGATCAGGCCCGGCACCACCGTGGTGCCGTTGGCCTCGACGATCGTGGTGGCATCGTCCGTATTGAGATCCTTGAAACGGCCGATCGCGGTGATCTTGCCGTTCTCGGCGACGATGGTGTCGCCGTCCAGGATCGGCTTTTCCATCGCGCCGGACAGGATCAGGCCGATGTTTCGGATCACGAGCTTCGAGGGTCCGGTGGCCTGGGGTGCGTCATGCGCCATGGAAGGGGCTCCTTAGTCCTAACTGCAACGCTTTCGATCTTGGGCAGCCTTGACCGCGGGATCAAGCGGGATTATTCATTAGTATACGAATGATCGTGTACAAACGACGCATAGCTGCCGCCCTCGAAACTGCATTGGAAGCGACAGGGAAGGTGAGATGAGCAATTTCAATCAGGAAAGCGTTCTGAGCGTCCACCACTGGACCGACACGCTGTTCTCCTTCAAGACCACCCGCAGCCCGACCTTCCGTTTCCGCAACGGCGAATTCACCATGATCGGGCTCAAGGTCGGCGAGAAGCCGCTGCTGCGGGCCTACAGCGTCGCCAGCGCCAATTACGAGGACACCCTCGAATTCTTCTCGATCAAGGTGCCGGACGGTCCGCTGACCTCGCGGCTCCAGCATCTGAAGGAAGGCGACGAGATCATCGTCAGCCGCAAGGCCACCGGCACGCTGGTGATCGACAATCTCGAAGAGGGCCGCAACCTCTATTTGATCGGCACCGGCACCGGCCTTGCGCCGTTCCTGAGCGTGATCAAGGACCCCGAGACCTACGAGCGGTTCGAGAAGATCGTGCTGCTGCACGGCTGCCGGCATGTGAAGGAACTCGCCTATGGCGAGATGATCACCGAGCATCTGCCGAAGGACGAGATGCTTGGCGAGTACATCCAGAACCAGCTGATCTACTACCCGACCGTGACCCGCGATCCCTTCCGCAACCGCGGCCGCATCACCGACCTCATCACCTCGGGCAAGCTGTTCAGCGACATCGGCTTGCCGGCGCTGGAAGCTGCCTATGACCGCGTCATGATCTGCGGCAGCCCGGCGCTGGTGGCGGATACTCGCGTGCTGCTGGGTGAGCGCGGTTTCGTCGAAGGCAATCACGGTGAGCCGGCCCAGTTCGTGGTCGAAAAGGCCTTCGCCGAGCGCTAGAGGCGGACGTTTCGCGCAATAAGACCGCATTTTCGCCGCCGCCCGGGCGTTGCGGCGCCGATTCGGTGCACGATACACTGTGGGAACGAATCAGCGGAGTTCCCACATGGTTGCGGACAGCGACAGCAACATTGCCTGGCACCGGGTTCAGTTGAAGAAGAATCGCGCCGAGTTGAAGGCGCTCGAAACCGCGCGCTTCACGATGGGCGAAATTGCGTCCTCGAAGCGCGACGGCCAGACCCAGAAGTCGATCGCAGACCTCAAGCGCAAGATCGCGCAGTCCGAGCGCGTCATTGCCGACCATGACAAGCGCACGCGCCGCCCGCTCGGCACCGACATGCAAAGCCTGAGCAATGGCAGCTGGAGCCATTGGGACGCCTATACCAACCAGCAGCAGCGCAAGGCCGGGCCGCGCTCGCCGGGGCGCGGCTAGTCCCGATGCCCAAGAAGCCGGTTCCAGCCCTTGCGCCTGCGGCGTCGCTCACCATCTCGTTGAGTCGCCACCAACCAGTTCGGTGATCCCATGGCATCGCGCCTCGATTTCACCAGCGAGGCCTTCTTTCGCGATCCGCCCAAGGCCATCGCAGCCATGCGGGCCTCCGGCTCTGTCATCGCGACGCGCTTTCCGCTTGTCGGAAAGGTCTGGATCACCACAACCCACGACGCCACCGCGCAGGTGCTGAAGGACAGCACGATTTTCACGCTGCGCAAGGAAGATGGCGAGGTTGCGGGCCTGCGCTGGTGGATGCCGGGGCTGGTCAGGACCATCGCCAACAACATGCTGACGATGGACGAGCCGGATCACACACGGCTGCGCAGCATCGTGGACGAAGCCTTTCGCCGCCGCGCCATTGTTGCGATGGAGCCGCGCATCCGCGCCATCGCGGATGGTCTGGCCGATGAGCTGTTTGCGAAGGGCAGCCCGGCCGATCTCGTTCAGAGCTATGCCCGCATCCTGCCGCTCTCGGTGATCTCCGAACTTCTCGGTCTGCCCATGACCGATCGCCCCCGCTTCATCGCGTGGGCCAATGCGATGTCCTCGCTGACGAACGTGGTCAGTTTCTTTCGTCTGCTGCTCGCGTTTCGCAAGATGCGCTTCTATCTCAAAGAGCAATTGCAGATCGCGCGCGAGCGGGGCGGCGAGGGCCTGATTGCCGAGCTGGTCCAGGTCGAGCGCGAAGGCGGCGAGATCACGCCGGACGAAATGGTCTCGATGGTGTTCCTGCTGCTCGCGGCGGGCTCGGAGACCACCACGCACCTGATCAGCGGCTCGGTCTACGAACTGCTCAGGAATCCGGGATTGCGCGACTGGCTGGAAGAGGACTGGAGCCGCGCTGGGCTGGCGGTTGAGGAGTTTCTGCGCTTCGTCTCGCCGGTGCAATTCTCAAACCGCGCTATGTGCGGCGGGACGTTGAGCTGGAAGGCGTCCGCCTGAGCAAAGGCGATCGCATCATGGTCATGCTCGCGGCGGCGAACATGGACCAGGCGGTGCACGACCACCCGGAGCGGCTCGATCTCGAACGCAAGCCTAATCGCCACATCTCCTTTGGCACGGGTATTCATTTCTGCCTCGGACATCAGCTTGCGCGAATCGAGGCGGCTTGTGCGCTGGAGGCGCTGTTCCGGCGCTGGCCGAATCTTCGGCTGGCTGTCGATCCCGCGCGGATTCGGTGGCGGCGCAGGCCGGGCATTCGCGCGCTCGCAAGACTTCCGGTTCTGCACGAAGCATCGACAATCTCGACGCAGCGTGCCGCCTGACGAAACCCAGCGCTCGGAACACCCCGCCGTTTCCCAGTGAAATCTGATCTGCTGCTGCGGCACGATCTGGAACGGTGCGCGATCGCATCTGTTGTGATCGAAACCTTGCGGGGGCGGCCGCGCTGTCCCGAATACCTGACCGGTGGTGGCACGTACTACGATCAGTTCCGACCGATGATGTCGAGACGGATGCGTTCCGGAGCGCGGAACCGGCGAGCTGGATGAGCGGGAAATGTCGCACAGACCGACAGAAACCTTCGTCGCGACACCTGCGTTAGCCGATCGACATCTCGAACGGTTATCGGAGATTCAGCCATGCAAGTTCACGAGATCATGACTCCATCGGTCCACATCAGCGGAGCGCATGATGAGTGCGCGCAGGACGCGCTGAAGGACATCTCCGCGCCCGCTGACCGGGAGCGGCACTGATAGCTCCGCGACTTATCCACGAGGAGGTTCCATGGCCAGTAAAATGCCACCCGTCCCAAGCGCCAGCCAGAGTCCGAAAGGAACTGGCGACAGCAAGCACGCGCACGCAGACCAGGTGCCGCACGGTCAGCAGCGAGTGCAGAATCCGAACGAGCAGGGGCAGCAGGGCAAAATCAAGCAGAATACGACCAATCAAGGTTACCAGCAGGATCGCTAAGGAGGCGGCATTCTCATGTCGACATCCACCAAGACACCAAACACCATTCGTCAAGGCGGACCCGGCGCTTCGCACGAGGACGCGAAGGCGCCCCTGGAAATCAAGAAACCACCGGCTGACGACCCACACCGACAGCATAGCCGGGTGTCGGGCGACGGCGGTGAGAAGGATTCCCATCACCGGCATGATCCTGCCGGAAAGGGAGGAGGAAGGTGATCCATGAGCAGCAAGCAACCGAAACTCTATAGTCCGACCAGCAAGGACATGCGTGAAAATCCCCTGATCGGTGGATCGAAGGGAACGAACATGGCCGGTATCTCGCCTGACGATCTGGAAGACGCGATGGGCGAGAACACGATCGAAGGCGATGTCGAGAATGATGTCACCATTGGCGGCGGTGTCGACAAGGACGTCGCGCGCAGTGGCTCACCGCGCAGAGGCCGGTGAGGAATCGGAGATCGAAATGCAAGGCAAGAAAACCCATGAACAACAGGTCCGAATCCTCGAGCGCAAGACCGATGCACCCGATCGGCGCCAGCTCGAGCAGGCCATAGGCCACAATCCCGAGGACACGAGGGTTCATCGCCTCAGACCGGAGGCGCGGCAAAGCGAATTCGCGGTGAGTCGCGGCGGCCTGAACCAGGAGAGCGATCACAACAAGCACAACAATCCCGGGCAGAGCGGCCATAAGCCGCCCAAGCCTTCACCGCAGCAGCAGAAACGCTGAGCTTCAGGGGCGAGCATTTCAAGAGGAGGAGCCAATGCCAGGTGGACGTGGCAGCAAGACGCATTTTAGAGCGGGCATGCATGGCAAGGGCGACGGTACCGGTGCTCTCGCCGACATAGCGAAGGACAAGATCGGCGACAACGAGGTTCTATCCAATCGCGACAAGGCGCAGCATTCCGACATCAGAGGCATGGATGGCAAATTCATCCAGACCGAGCAGTATCAGGATCACGCAGCCAATCGCCTTGGACGAGATCCTGGACACGACGAGGAGTCTACGAACGATTGATCCCGTGGAGAGGCGTTCCTCCCGACCGACTGCGGACCGGATCACCCGGTCCGCTTTTTTGTTGTGGCGAGGTCGCGCTCCCAACCGAATACTGAACGACCATCGAGCTCAGGCGAAGCCGCACGCTCGCCGGCGATGAAGGCATCAACCGACGGCCCCTCCGCGGTGCGCTCGAGGCGCCGGGCCTGATCGTCGAGGCGCTTGATCGCCTGCATCTCCTCCTCGCGCCCGAGCTTTGCATTCTCGATCGCGTCCTTCAGGACGCGGATGGTCTCGTCATAGACCTTGATCGGAACGGGGTAGGGATGCCGATCCTTGCCGCCATGGGCCAGCGAGAAGCGCGCCGGGTCCTTGAAGCGATAGGGAGCGCCGTGCACGACTTCCGCGACCATCGCCAGCGACCGCACGGTGCGCGCGCCGACACCGGGCGTCAGCAATAGCTCCGGAAGTCGACCGGGCCATGCTCGGCCGCGGCGGCCAGCGTACCGTGCAGGCGGCGCGCGAACACGTCCTTGGGCCTGACATCGTGATGCGCGGGCATGATCAGATGCGGCAGCATCGGCTGCGCCGGCTCGGGCGGAATCCCGGTGAGCCGCTCGAACTCGTTGAGGATGCGATCGGGGCCGAGATCGCTGAGGAGTTCAAGCTGCGCATTGCGCGAGACGTCGGCGCGATGGTCGGTGAGATTGACGATCTCGCCTTGCTGCGGACCGTCGATCGCGCTGTGCGGGGCCTCGACGAAGCTCTTCAGCGCTTCCGAGTGCCAGTGATAGCGCCGGGCCTGACGCTTGTCGCCGTTCATGCCCTGCTGCACGACCGTCCACTTGCCATCGGCTGTGACGAAGAAGCCGTGGAGATAGAGATCAAAGCCGTCCTGCACGGCGGCGCTGTCGACTTTCGCCACCAGCCGGCTGGCGCGCGTGAGCTTTGCGCCGTCGAAGCCGACGCGATCGCCGAGCTGCAGCAGTTCGTCCGGCGTCTTCCGCGAATGCTGGCCGCGGCCGCCGCAGACATAGATGCCGAGCTCGTCCTGAAGCGGGCCGAGCCCGCGCTTCAGCGCACCGATCACGGAGGTGGTTATCCCAGAGGAGTGCCAGTCCATCCCCATGACGGCGCCGAACGACTGGAACCAGAATGGATGTGACAGACGCTGCAGGAACGCATCGCGGCCGTAATGATGCACCACCGCTTGCGTGACGATCGCGCCAAGCGAGGCCATGCGGCTCGCCAGCCATGGCGGAACTCGTCCGCTGTGGAGGGGAAGATCAGCGCTGCCGGTTCGTCGAGTCATGATTGCCCAGAAATAGCGCAGTTCGGCGACGTTTGCACCAGAGGAACGCTGCATTGCACGGAGCGGGGGAGCGAAGCCGTCGGGAACGCGTTGAGACGCGAATGCAATTCCGGGGACGTGAATGAATTGGCAGGCCCTCATCGCGGACATCGACGAGATGCTCGGGTGGATACCGTCTTGGATCACCGGTGTTGGCCTCGTGGCCGGGGCGGTCCTGGTGGCGCTGGCTTTCTACCGGTTCGCCGTCTGGCTGCTCAATCGCGCTTTCGGAACCCGTCTTCCGCTTCTGAACGTGTTCGTCGAGCGCACGTCCGGGCCGGCCCAGCTGGCAATGTGTCTCGCCGCCGTTGCGCTGGTGCTGCCGCTGGCGCCGCTCGATGACGCCTTTCGCACGCCGCTGACGAGACTCTTCGTGGTCGCCTTCATCGCGCTGATCGGCTGGATCTCGATCCGGATCGTCGACATGAGCTCGGCGCGCTATCTTCAGAACTTTCGCGATGTCACCGAGAATTTCGTCGCGCGCAAGCACGTCACGCAGATCTGCGTGTTCAAGCGCGTGACTGACATCATCATCGTCATCATCACGGTGTCGGCCGCGCTGATGACATTCGATTCGGTGAGGCAGTATGGCGTCAGCCTGTTTGCTTCAGCCGGCGCGGCCGGTATCATCGTCGGTCTTGCCGCGCGGCCGCTGCTCAGCAATCTGATCGCGGGCATGCAGATCGCGATCACCCAGCCGATCCGAATCGAGGATGCGGTCATCATCGAGAACGAATGGGGTTGGGTCGAGGACATCGCCGCGACCTATGTCGTGATCCGATTGTGGGACTGGCGCCGCATGGTGGTGCCGCTGTCCTACTTCATCGAAAAGCCGTTCCAGAACTGGACCCGCGATACGGCGTCCTGATCGGCGTCATCGCGCTGCATGTCGATTATCGCGCCGACGTGCCGCGCATCCGGCGCTGGCTGGAGGGCGCGGTGAAGGACTCAAAACTCTGGGACGGCGCGGTGGTCAATCTTCAGGTGATCGATGCGGATTCCCGCACCATCGAGCTGCGTGCGCTGGTCAGCGCGCGGAACGCGCCGCAGTCCTGGGATCTGCGCTGCGAGATGCGGGAAAAGCTGATCGCCTTCATCCGCGACGAGATGCCGGAAGCGCTCCCGCGCGAGCGCGCGATCCTGATCCCGCAGGGTCGGGACGACGACGACGCCGAATTCCTGCAACGCTCCACCGCGCCGGAGAAGGTGCGGGCGAACTCTTGACGCTCTCAGCGGGAACGATGCTCGCGTTCTTGACTTTGCCGTACGCTCGGGGCGAGCACGGCGCCGCGTGCAAGGTGCCCAGAAGAGATCTGCATGTGAAAGACCTCACTGCGCGCGGATGTCGGCGGCCTTCAGCACCGGCGCCCATTTGGTCGCCTCGGCACGCATGTAGGCATCGAAATCCCTGGCGGAGGAGCCGACCGGGGCTGCGCCGATCTTGCCGAGCGTCGACAGCACGTTTGCATCCTGTAGCGCTGCCTTCAGGTCGGCCTCGAGTTTTGCGACGAGATCCGGTGGCATTTTGGCAGGTCCGAGCACGCCCCACCAGACCGAGACGTCGTAGCCGGGCACGCCCGACTCTGCGACGGTCGGGACATCAGGCAGCGCCTTGGAACGCTCGGCCGAGGTCACCGCGAGCGCACGCACGGGGCCGCCTTCGAGCTGGCCGATCGCTTCCGCGAGCGGATTGATGCTGAGCGGAATTTCGCCGGCGATCACCGCTGTCAGCGCCGGCGCGCCGCCCTTGTACGGGATCGCGACGATTTTGGTACCGGACATGTGTTTCAAGAGCTCGCCGGCAAGATGCGCCGAGGTGCCGTTGCCGGACATGCCGTAGGAGAGCTTGTCCGGTTCCTTCCTGGCCGCGGCCAGGAGATCGCCGAGGGTCTTGTAGGGACTGTCCTTGGCCACCACGATCGCGAGCGGCGAGGAGGCGACTTCAGTGATCGCCGTAAAGTCCTTGAACGTGTCATAGGGCACACTCGGATAGATGAACTGGTTTAGTGGATGGCCGCTGGCAACCAGGATCAGCGTGTAGCCGTCGGGCGCGGCCTGTGTCAGCGCCTGCGAGGCAACGATGCCGCCGGCGCCGGGGCGGTTGTCGATCACGGGCTGCTGGCCCCAGGTGTTGGCCAGCGCCTGGCCGAGCGTCCGCGCCAGCACGTCGACCGCGCCGCCGGCCGCATATGGCACGAGGATGTGAACCGGCTTGCTCGGGTAACTGTCGGCGGCCTGCGCGACGTTGGCTGCGAGCAGCAGGCCGGCGCCCAGCATCCAAGCGCCGATCTTCGTGTTCAAACCCGGCATTATTCAGCACTCCCTGGGGCATTCGCGTCCGTGCGGTGGTCTTCCGAGCCGCTTCCGGACGTTGCCCGTGGTTTTTGTTGACGAGACCTGATCTTTTGTACGATAGTACAAATCACATGGTACGCAAGCCCACCAGCAAGGAAACGGCCCGCAAGCCGAACATGCGTGAGGCGATCCTCGCCGCGGCCGAGGAGCTGTTCGCCACCAACGGCTTCAATGCCGTGTCGGTGCGCGATATCGCACAGGCCGCCGGGGCCAATCCCGGCAGCGTCACCTATCATTTCAAGACCAAGGACGGCCTGCTGCTGGAGATCTACCGGCGCCATTGCGGGCCGATGAATTTGCGCCGCTCGGAACTGCTCGCCGCCGCCCAGCGCGTGCGCGATCTCCAGGATCGGCTCGAAGCGATCGTGCGAGCCTATGTGGTGCCGGCCTTCACCTCGGGCAGCGATCTTGCAGGCGGCGGGGCGCGCTTCACACGGCTGCGCGCCGTGATGTCGGCCGAGGGCAACGAGGTCGCGCGAAAAATCATCGCGCAGACCTTCGACGATACCAGTCACGCCTTTATCGATGCGATCCACGACAGCCTGCCGCATATTCCGCGCACCGACATCGTTTGGCGCAGCCACTTCCTGCTCGGCGCGCTCTATTACTCGCTGGTGACGCCGGACCGCGTTTCGCGCCTGTCGCGCGGCGAGGCCGACGGCAGCGATCCCGCCAACGCCATCGAGCAATTGGTGCAGGCGACCGTGGCCGCGTTCCAGGCGCCGGCGCTCGATCAGGCTGCGCCGGCGCGGCGAAGGACTGTTGCAAGCAGCAAGACTTGAAAGAAACCGCCCGAGCGGAGGCGCGTAACAGCGCTTCCGCTCGCAAGCGGACATGTGATGGGATGTTTGAGGACATGAACAGGCGGGAGTGCTTGCATCTCTTGACCGGACTGGCCGGCACCTGGCGCGAGCGACGTGTGCGCAGGGGGCGTCAAGATCATGCCGAATGATGGCGACCTCGTCGATCTGATCCCCCTCTATGCACCTGATAGCGCGATCCAGCAGAAGCTGCTCGTCGACAATCCGGCACGCCTGTTCAAGTTCAGCTGATGACAAAGATGTACACGCCAACCATTCCGCCGCCTGATCCGAACACGCGCAGGCCAAAGTTCAAGCTGCCGAAGCTGTCCTGCGACGCGCATTGCCATATCTTCGGTCCCGGCGCGAAGTATCCCTATTCGCCTGACCGATCCTACACGCCGCCGGATGCCCCGCTTGAGGACTTCAAGGCATTGCACGCCAAGCTCGGCGTGGAACGCGCCGTCATCGTCAATGCCAGCGTGCACGGCATCGACAACACGGTGGCACTCGACGCCATTGCGCAAAGCAACGGCGCCTATCGCGCGGTCGCCAATATCGACGACACCATCACCGAACGCAGGCTTCGCAGCCTGCACGACGGCGGCTTCCGCGGCTGCCGCTTCAATTTCGTCCGCCATCTCGGCGGCGTTCCCGACAAGCGCGTATTCAACCGCATCATCGCGATGGTCGCGCCGCTCGGCTGGCACATCGACCTGCATTTCGATGCGATTGACTTGCCCGAATATGCGGACATGCTGACAAGACTGCCGCTGAGCTACACCATCGACCATATGGGGCGGGTGAAGGCGTCGGAGGGGCTCGACCAGCTTCCATTCAAGATATTGATCGAGCTGATGCAGCGCGACGAAAAGTGCTGGGTCAAAATCTGCGGCTCGGAGCGGGTGTCCTCCGCCGGCCCGCCGTTCACCGACGCCGTGCCGTTCGCGCGCAAGATCGTCGAGACGGCGCCCGACCGCATCATCTGGGGCACCGACTGGCCGCATCCCAACGTCAAGGTGATGCCGAATGACGGCGACCTCGTCGATCTGATCCCGCTGTTCGCGCCGGAGCCGGAGCTCCAGCAGAAGATCCTGGTCGACAATTCCGCGCGCCTGTTTGGATTCGGCGAATGACGGCGATGGTGATCGACAAGCCGCGTGGCCGCGTCTGGTGGAAGGAGCTCTGGATCCAGGTGCTGATCGCCATGGTGGCCGGCATTGCGCTTGGGATCGTCAATCCCGAGGCGGGTGCGAAGATGCAGCCGCTCGGCGACGCCTTCATCAAGGCGATCCGCATGCTGATCGCGCCGATCATCTTCTGCACACTCGTCCATGGCATCGCCCATATGGCCGACATGGCGCGGGTTGGGCGGGTCGCGGTCAAGGCGATCGTCTATTTCGAGGTCATGACTACGATCGCGCTGATCATCGGTCTCATCGCGGTCAACGTGCTCAAGCCCGGCGCCGGCATGAACATCGACCCTGCTAGCATCAATGCCAGCGCGGTCGAGCCTTACGTCAAGCAGACCGCCGTGATCGGCTTCGTGCCGTTCCTGATCAACATCGTGCCCGCGACCTTCGTCGGCGCCTTTGCCGAGGGCAACATCCTCCAGGTCCTGTTCATCTCCGTGCTGTGCGGTTTTGCGCTGGTACAGCTTGGCGAGCGAGCCGCGCCGCTGGTTCATCTGATCGACATCGCGGCCAAGATGGTGTTTGCCGTCGTCGGCTTTGTGATGTGGGCCGCGCCGATCGGCGCGTTTGGCGCGATCGCCTTTACCGTTGGAAAATTCGGCGTCGGCTCCTTGGCCTCGCTCGGCAAGCTGCTGGGCGGGTTCTATCTCACCTGCGTGGTCTTCATCATCGTGGGGCTCGGCCCGGTGGCGCGGCTTTGTGGGTTCTCGCTGCTGAAGCTGATCCGCTACATCTGGGAAGAACTGCTGATTTGCATCGCCACCACATCGTCCGAGACGGTGCTGCCGCGGATGCTGACCAAGCTGGAGAAAGCCGGCTGCGAGAAGAGCGTGGTCGGCCTCGTCATCCCGACCGGCTATTCCTTCAATCTCGACGGCACATGCCTGTACCTGGCTGCCGCCTCGGTGTTCCTCGCGCAGGCGACCAACACACCGCTCGGGCTGGCCGAGCAGATCGAGCTGCTACTGATCCTGCTCGTGACCTCAAAGGGCGCGGCGGGAATCGCGGGCGCCGCCTTCGTCGTGCTGGCGGCAACGCTGTCTCGCCACCGGCTCCATTCCGGTGACGAGCGTGGCGCTGGTGCTCGGTATCCATCGCCTGATGTCGCAGGGGCTGACCCCGACCAATCTGATCGGGAACGCGGTCGCAACCATAGCGATTGCCAAATGGGAAGGCGCGCTCGACGGCGAGCGCTTGCGGCGCGTGCTGGACGGTGAGGAACCCGTGCCCACCGCAGCCTGGTGAAATCGCTGCCGGTATGACGCAGGCAGCCTATGATGTTGACGAACGAAAGAGGGAGTTCTCCCATGAAAACAGGTCTCGTGGTTACCGCCCATCCCGGCGATTTCGTCTGGCGCGCCGGCGGCGCCATCGCGCTGCATGCGAAGAAGGGCTATCGCATGAAGATTGTGTGCATGTCCTTCGGCGAGCGCGGCGAGAGCCAGTTTGCCTGGAAGGAACCGGGCGCGACGCTGGAATCGGTCAAGGCCGGTCGCAAGGACGAGGCCGAGCGGGCGGCAAAACTGCTGGGCGCCGAGATCGAGTTCTTCGATTGCGGCGACTATCCGCTGAAGCTGACCGAGGCGCATTTCGACCGCATGGTCGACATCTACCGCGAACTCAACCCGAGCTTCGTGCTCACGCACGCGCTGGAAGACCCCTATAATTTCGATCATCCGAACGCGGCGCATTTCGCCCAGGAGACCCGTGTGGTCGCGCAGGCCATGGGTCACAAGCCGGGCGCGCAGTACCAATATTCGGCGCCGCCGGTGTTTCTGTTCGAGCCGCACCAGCCCGAGCAGTGCAACTACAAGCCCGATCTGCTTCTGAAGATCGATGAGGTCTGGAAGGAGAAGTACGAGGCGTTCCAGATCCTCACCGCGCAAAAGCATCTCTGGGGCTATTACGAGCGCGTCGCGCTCAACCGGGGCATCCAGGGCAGCCGCAACACCGGCATTCCCATGACCTATGGCGAGGCCTATCAGCGCCTGTTCCCGACCGTTGCGGAGGTGCTGGCATGAAGCCCGTCGTTGTTCGCAACATCAACCGTGCCGATCCCGCCGGCATGGCGGAATACGGCGTCTCGACCGTGCACGAGGCCTATGGTCGCAGCGGCCTGATGAAGCCTTATTTGCGGCCCGTCTGGGCGGGCGCGTCGATCGCCGGTCCCGCCGTCACCGTGCTGGCGCAGCCCGGCGACAACTGGATGATCCATGTCGCGGTCGAGCAGTGCAAGAAGGGCGACATCCTCGTGGTTGGCTGTACCACTGACAATACCGACGGGATGTTCGGCGAGCTGCTGGCGACTTCGCTGCAGGCACGTGGCGTGCAGGGATTGATCATCGACGCCGGCTGCCGCGACGTCAAAGCGCTGCACGAGATGAATTTTCCGGTGTGGTCGCGTGCGATCTCGGCCAAGGGCACGGTCAAGGCCACGCTCGGCTCGGTCAACGTCCCCGTGGTCTGCGCCGGCGTCAATGTCGATCCCGGCGACATCGTCGTCGCCGATGACGACGGCGTCGTGGTGGTGCCGAAGCGCTATGCCGCCGAGGTCGCCGAGAAGGCGAAGAAGCGCAACGCCGACGAGGGCGGCAAGCGCAAGCGCCTCGCCTCGGGCGAGTTGGGCCTCGACATGTACAGCATGCGCGAGGCGCTGGCGAAGGCCGGGCTGGTCTACGTCGACAATCCCGAGGATGTCTAAGGCGTAATATGGCTTGAGCATGATCCCTTCGGCAAAACCGCTGCAGAGTTTCCGGATCATGCTCGCGAGAAGCGGAGCTCACCGATGGATCGTGTCAAGCTGAAAGCCGTGCTCGGCAGTCACCCTCACGTCAAGGCAGTGAAGAGCGGCGAGCTCCGCTCCGACCTGTTCGACCTCGACTTCATCGAGTACACGCCGACCAACACGGCGTTCAAGCCGATGGTACGCGAGCAGGCGTTTGACGTCTGCGAGATGGCGATTGTCACCTATCTGATGGCGAAGGCGCACGGCAAGCCGCTGGTGCTGCTGCCCGCGACCGTGCTCGGGCGTTTCCAGCATTCCTACGCGCTCTACAATCCCGCGGAGGAGCGCTCGGGCCCTCCGATCTCGAAGGCAAGCGCGTCGGCATCCGCTCGTTCACGACGACGACGGGAGCCTGGATCAGGGGCATCTTCGCCAACGACTATGGCGTCGATCTCGACAAGATCCGTTGGGTGACGTTCGAGGATCCGCATGTCGCCGAATATGTCGACACCACCGAGCGTGCGCCGAAGGACAAGAAGGTTTTGCAGATGCTGCGCGACGGCGAGCTCGACGCAGTCCTCGGCGAGGCTTCGAACGATCCCAAGCTGAGGCCGCTATTCCCGGATCCGGCCGCGGAGGCCGTGAAATGGTATGCCCGCCGCGGCGTCGTGCCGGTCAATCATCTCGTGGTCGTGAGCGAGAGCCTCGCGAAATCGCGCCCCGACGTGGTTACGGGCGTCTATGATCTGCTCAAGCGGAACAAGCAACAGGCGGGGCCTGTCGCGACGCCCGACTTCGTTCCGTTCGGGATTGAGGCGAATAGAAAGCCGTTGGAGCTGATCGTCGACTACGCATTCCAGCAGGGGTTGATCCCACGCCGCTATGCCGTCGAAGAGCTCTTCGACGCGACGACGCGGGGTTGAACTGATGTCGGATCCGAGGCGATGGCAGATCGGGCTGGTTGGCTACGGTGAGGTCGGCAGGATTCTTGCTGAGGATTTGCGCCAACAGGGCATCAGGGTTGCCGCCTATGACATCAAGCTCGGCGGCGAGCTGGGTGCGCCGCTGACGGAGCATGCGGCGAAATTCGGCGTGAAGCTCGCGGCGTCTCACGCTGAGCTGACTGCGACATCCGATTTCATGATCTCAGCCGTCACCGCGAGCCAGGCCGTTCCGGTCGCAAAGGCCTGTGCGGCGGCGATCAACCAGGGCACCTGGTTTCTCGACTTCAACTCGGCCTCGCCGGGCGCCAAGCAGCGCGCGGCGGCGTTGATTGACGGGGCCGCGGGGCGGTATGTCGAGGGTGCCGTGATGACCTCGGTTCCGCCTTATCGCATCAAGGTGCCGCTGCTGCTGGGCGGTCCCGGCGCGAAGGAGCTCGAGCCGCTGCTGAATGCGATCGGCTTTGCGGCCAGAGTTGCGAGTGACAAGCTCGGTGTATCCTCAGCCGTGAAGATGTGCCGCAGCATCATGATCAAGGGCCTCGAGGCCATGGTCATCGAGAGTTTTACGACCGCGCGGGCCTATGGCGTCGAGGACGCGGTCCTGACTTCGCTGGCGGAAACCTTTCCCGCGATCAATTGGGAAAAGCAGGGAGCCTATTTCTTCCAGCGCGTGATCGAGCACGGCCGCCGGCGTGCCGAAGAGGTGCGTGAGGTCGCAGAGACCGTGCGCGAGGCGGGGTTGACACCATGGTCGGCGCAGGGGACGGCCGAGCGTCAGGCCTGGGTCGCCGATCTCGCCGACGAAGGCCTGTTCGGCACGAAGGGAACGAAGGAATTTGCGCGTAGCGCGGATTGGCGCACCGAGGCGGATCGCATTCTGGCGAAGATCAAGCATTGATGCTGAACGCACCTGCTTAGCTCGGGATGCTGCCGCCGCTACAGCCCGCGATTTCGTCGCGGGCGGCCTCGATCATGTCGATCAGGCGCGTGGCCTCGCGGACAACATCCCTGGTGCGCTCGGTCCTGAATTCGGTCAGGATCATGCGAATGCACTTGTCGGCGGTGTCGAGCGTCCGCAGCGCGCGAGCCATGTCGTCTTGCGTGTGGATCGCCGAGATGTCGAGGCCCGACAGGACCTCACCAATGCCATTAAGCCGCTTGATGGCGGTTTCGGCGGGCGTGCTGGCCCGAATGGACTGGTAATCAATGCTGCTGAATGCGCTGAACATATCCAAACTCCCGCGAACCCAGATGGTCAGTGCAAGGTCTTAGTAGGATTGCCAGCCGTTTCTCGCAATGCGTTGCGCTACGGACCGGGATTCTTACCGGACTCAGCCCGGCGGCCCGTTCAGCGGTAAAATCGGACAGATGCGATTGGGAAATTAATTGCGCTGCCTGACTATCTTACCGTTCGACGCGACAAGCTTCCCCTCCTTGTACACGGAGCGTCCCTGTGGCACCGCCACGACAGCTTCGGGAACATGTTCCGCATTCAGGGTGACGAAATCGGCTTTGGCGCCGACGCGCAGGCCGTAGCCCTCGAGCCGCAGCGCTTTCGCGCCGACTTCAGTGACAACATCGAACGCGACACGCAATTCCTCGTCGATATTGAAGCCCGACCGATAGCCGAGCGTCGTCGCCCGGCGCAGCATGTCGCCGTCGCCATAGGGCCACCAGGAATCGCGGATGTTGTCGTTGCCGCTGAACACGGTCACGCCGGCGCTGCGCAGCGCCAGGATCGGCGGGAACGGCCGCGCGCCCGGCGCATTCGTCATGATCGCGACGCCGGAGCGCGCAAGGGTGTCGGCGACTGCCTTGAGCTGATCCGCGTAAATATCGCCAAGCCCGTACGCGTGGCTGATCGCGACATGGCCTTCCATGCCGAGCGCACGTGTGCGCGCTGCGATCTGCTCGATCTCGAACGCGCCGAGCGTGCCCATGTCATGCAGGTGGATGTCGACGTCGACGCCGTGCTTGTTGGCGACGCCAAACACCACATCGAGGTGCTTTTCGATATCGCGATCGAAACTCGCGGGATCGAGCCCGCCGACGAGGTTCGCGCCGAGGCCGATCGCTTCGTCGAGCAGTTGCGGGGTGCCCGGGCTCGTCAAAATGCCGCTCTGGGGAAAGGCGACGAGCTGGATGTCGACCAGGCCGCGATATTCCTCGCGCACGCGCAAGATCGTCTCCAGCGACTTCAGGCCGACCGAGCCGTCGACCATGACGTGGCTGCGCATCTGCGTGCTGCCGTGCGTGATGCAGAGATCGAGCTGGTTGCGCGCCCGCACGTCCATCGGCGCTGACACGGCCATGTTCTGGGCCTGGAAGGCCACGCGCTCGTGCACGTTGAATCCATCGGTGCATGGCTTATGCGGACGCCAGGCGTCGCCATAGAAGCTGGTGTCGAGATGGATGTGGCCTTCGACGAAGCCGGGAACGACGAGCGCATTGCCGAGGTCGACCGTTTCGGCACCGCCGGTGGGCGCGTCAGCCGGCATGATCGCGGCGATGCGCCCGCCCTTGACCGCAATGTGATGGCGAGCCCCGCCGTCGAAGCGGGCGTTGAGGAAGATCTTGTCGAAGGCCATCCGGTTGCTCCGTTGGTCGATTTGTCGTTGCGCGAGCGGTTCAGTCTTATGGCTTAAGCAGCGTCGCTCGCTTCCGCTCGAAGGTCTGCCGCCCGTTCTTGAACCCCATCAAGATATCCGGCAGTTCGGCGATCGCGAAGCGGCTGTCCTGCGTGTCGAGCACGACGAGATCGGCGGGCTTGCCGACCGCGATCCCGTAGTCTGTGAGGTTCATCAACCGCGCCGGCAGTTCGGTGACGAGATCGAGGCAGATGCCGAAGTCGCCGACGGCGGCGTGGGCGACATTGGCGTAAAAGTTCGCCATTCGCAGCAGCGAGGCATCGCCAAACGGCGTGAAGGGATTGAGCACGTTGTTGGTCGCGACCGAGCAGACGATGCCGTTGCCGGCGAGCTTGTGCGCGAGCGTCAGTCCGCGCGGCGCGTTGTGAGTGGCCTCGCGTCCCATCAGGTAGAGATCGGTCGCGGGCAGCACGGTGACGGCGATGCCGGCCTTCGCCATTTGCGCGATGGCTGCCTTCAGCCGTTCCGGCGGCAGGGCCGAGAGCTTCGTGGCATGCCCGATCGCGACGCGACCACCGTAGTTGCGCTGTTCGGTCTGCCGGCAGACCTCGTCGAGATGCGACCAGGAGGGATCGAGATCGAAGTCGAGATGGAGATCGACGTCGAGATCGAATTGCTGGGCGAGGTCGAAGATCCGCACGAGATGCGCCTTCGGGTCGGTGTCCGTATAGGGGCAGCCGCCGATTGCCTCGGCTCCTTCGCGCAAGGCCTGGACCAGCAGCTCTTCTGCTCCGGGATCGTTCGTCAGGCCCTCCTGCGGGAAGACGCAGAGCGAGAGATCGATCGCCCAGGCATAATCGCGCTTGAGCGCCTTGACCGCCTCGAAGCTGCGCAAGCCGATGCGCGGGTCGATTTCGACATGGGTGCGCATCCGTGTCGTCCCGTGGACGATGGCGCGCTCGAGCACTTTTGCGCCGCGGGCATGGACGTCGTCGACACCAAAATCCCGCTTCATCGCCGAGACGGCACGGATGGCATCGCCGAGCGTGCCGTGGATATGCCCGCAACGCTCGAGCAGGCAGGCCTTGTCGAGATGGATGTGGCTGTCGACGAAACCGGGCAGAGCCAGCCGTCCGCCGAGATCGACCTCGATCGCCTCGCAGGCCAGTTCTGGTTCGATCGCGGCGATCCGCCCGCTCTTTACCCCGATATCGACGGATATGGCGGATGACCGCAACAGGGCGTTGCGGAAGATCAGGTCGAAGGCGGTCTGGGTGGTCATGGCGGGGGAATCTTCGAAAGTCGATTTATAGCGGTCGGTGACATTGCAGGTCGGCGGCAATGTAGCGGAGACGAAGGGGCCGCCGCCATATCGGAAGCTGTGATAGCTGATAGACGCAGGCTGGTCTGGCGGCAGGCGGGCGGCTGGGCTATCAACCGTTCGGTTGTGCCCGGCATGGAGGCGCAACGCGCCGTCAGGAGCCCTCGATGCGTCTACCCGCCGTTCTCTCGGCCGTTGTCTTGGCCGTCACTTGTCTGGGCCGGCGCTGCGTCCGCCGAAGATCTGTCGGGCACGCTTCAGAAGGTCAAGGAGACCGGGAAGATCACGCTGGGCTATCAGGAAGCCTCGGTGCCCTTTAGCTATCTCGACGGCAACCAGAAGCCGGTCGGCTTCGCCATGGATATCTGCCTCAAGATCGTCGATGCCGTGAAGAGGCAGCTCGGCATGCCCGACATTGCCGTGGACTATGTCGCCGTGACCTCGTCGAACCGCATTCCGCTGATGGTCAACGGCACGCTCGACCTGCACTGCTCGGCGACCACCAACAATGCCGACCGCCAGAAGCAGGTCGCCTTCACCAACACGCATTTCCTCAGCGCGACGCGATCGCCGCCAAGAAGGCCGCGAACATCAACAGCATCGACGATCTCAAGGGCAAGGCCGTGACCGCGGTGGCAGGCTCGGTCAATTTGAACCAGCTCGCCAAGGTCAATACCGAGCGCAATCTCGGCATCCAGATCATGCCGGCCGTGGATCAGGCCGAAGCATTCCTGCTGCTCGAGACCGACCGCGCGCAGGCCTACGCGCTCGACGACGTTCAGCTTGCGGTCGCGATTGCGCGCTCGAAGGAGCCGGGCCTGTTTATGATCAGCGAAGAGACGTTTTCGAAGGCCGAGCCCTTCGGGATCATGCTGCGGCGGGAGGACGCGCCGTTCAAGGCGCTGGCCGATCGCGCCACGGCCGAGCTCTACGCAAGCCCGGAGATCGAGGTGCTCTACCGAAAGTGGCTGGAATCCCCGACGCCGCCGAACGGCATCAACTACAATGTTCCGATGTCGGCAGCCTTGCGCAATGCCTTCAAGAATCCGAGTTCGAGCGCCGATCCGGACGTGTACCTTGTGAAGTGAGGCAAGGGCGCTAGCGCGCACGCGGCGTGTCGAGCAATTGGCCCGCCAGCGCCGCGCCGATTGCCGCAATCGCGGCCATGGTGAGCGCCCAGGCCACGAACAGGCGATGGCCGATCAGCGCGCCGCTCAACAGCGGCGCGCTGATATTCGCGCCCGACATCAGCGACTGGTTGAGGCCCATGATCATGCCCTGCCGATTGATCGCGGTCGACCGCGACAATTCCGCCGTCAGCGTGCTCCGGGCAAACATGGTGCCGGCGATGATCAGCGTCAGATAAAGCGCGAGCAGGCCGATGTTGCTGCCGGCTGAAAGCCCGACAAATCCGAGGCCCATGCAGGCAAATGCCGCCATCACGATACTGCGGTCGGAGGCGACGAGGTTTGCGCGGGTGATCAGAAGTCCCTGGACCACCATATTGATGAAGCCGGCATAGGCGAACATCCAGCCGAGTTCGCGTGCGCCGAAGGGGTGGCCGTCCCAGGAGAACCGCGCCGAAAGGAACAGGCCGATCTGCGACAGGAACATCGAGTTGACGAAGAAGAACACGATCAGCAGGCCGAGCAGCCGCCAGGCGTAGCGCATGCCGAACAAGCTGCGCACCAGCGTCGGCTCGGGCACGCGATGCTGGTAGAGCGGCTCGGACGCCGGATGATCCGGCGGAAGCAGGGCGATCGTTGCGAGAATGCTGATCAGCGAGAGCGCGGCCGCGGCCCACACCGGTGCGGTCTGGCCGTAATGGACGAGGAAGCTCGACAGCGCCGGCCCGAGCAGCAGCCCGGTCCCGATGGCGCCGCTGGTCATGCCGAGCGCCTGCTTGCGCGTTGCCGGCGCACTGTGCTCGGCGGCATAGGCATGCGCGACCGAGATGTTACCTGATGTCAGGCCGTCGATGATGCGCGCCAGAAACACCAGCGTCAGATTGCCGGCAATTGCGAGCAGGACAAATCCAATGAGGGTTCCGACCTGGCTGACGACCAGCACCTTGCGCCGTCCGTAGCGGTCGGAGAGGATGCCGACCACAGGACCGGCGACCAACTGGCAGACGGCATAGACCGAGATCAGCGCACCGATCAGGAACGGCGTGGCGCCGAGGCGCTGCGAATAGAACGGCAGCAGCGGCAGGATGATCCCCATTCCCGTGGCGTCCACGGCCACGACGACAAAGGTCGGGGCGAGCGACAGCGCGCTCGCCCACGATCGCCTGTCGTGCCTCTGCCGTGGAACCGGGGCCCATATCGCGTTGTCCTCGTTCGCGTTTGCGTGATCGGTCCGAATATGAGGGGTTATATAGTTGCAGACTAATAGTTCGTGTCCTATCTAATTTGCATGGCACCCTCGCAGGCCTTTATCCACGGCGAAATCGGGCGGCTGGTCACCCGCCTGGCCCGCATCTGGCGGCGCGAGTCGGATCAGGCGCTGTCCCATCATGGCCTGTCCTATGCCACCGCGATCCCGTTGCTGGTGCTGTCGCGGCAAGGCGAGAACGTCCGCCAGGGCGTGCTTGCCGACGAGCTCGGCATCGAAGGGCCGTCGCTGGTGCGGCTGATCGACCTGCTCCAGGCCGAGGGCTTGGTGGAGCGTCGCGAGGATCCGACCGACCGGCGTGCCAAAACGCTCCACCTGACGAAGGCGGGCGAGGCCAAGGTGGAGGAGACCAACCGGATCTTGCGGCGCGTGCGGGCGAGCCTGCTGAAGGATATCGCGCCAGAGGAACTTGCGATAACTTTCGAGACGCTCCAGCGCATCGAGCGGCGGGCCAGCCTGCTCGAGGCAAAGGCGTTTCCAGAGGCGAAATAGTCATGCGCACGGAAGAGCCGTTCCTGGTCCGCCACGCGGACCTCATTTTTGCTTTGAAGACGTTTGCCGCGTCGATGCTGGCTCTGGTCATTGCGCTCGCGATGGATCTGCCGCGGCCGTATTGGGCGATGGCGACCGTCTACATCACCTCGCAGCCGCTCGCAGGCGCCACCAGCTCAAAGGCCTTCTTCCGCGTGATGGGCACGCTGGTCGGCGCGATCATGACAGTGGCGCTGGTGCCGAACCTCATCAACGCGCCAGAGCTGTTGTGCCTCGCCATCGCGCTCTGGGTCGGGCTGTGCCTGTATCTCTCGCTGCTCGACGGCACGCCGCGCAGCTACGTCTTCATGTTGGCGGGGTATACCGTCGCGCTGATCGGCTTTCCTCGGTGTCCGAGCCCGGTGCGATCTTCGACACTGCGGTAGCAAGGCTCGAGGAAATCTCGCTTGGCATCATCTGCGCCAGCCTGGTCTCGACCATCGTGTTTCCCCGCAGCGTCGCGCCGGCGGTCGCCGGTCGCGTCGATCGCTGGCTCCTGGATGCGCGTCGCCTCAGCCAGGTCGTGCTGCTGCGTGAGGGCACCAGCGAAACCCGCCGCGGCAAGCGCCTCAAGCTCGCGACCGATATCGTCGAGATCGACACGCTCTCCAGCCATCTCGCCTATGACCGGCTGACCGATCGCAATGCAGTGACAGGCCTCGGCGAAATCCGGCTGCGCATGCTGATGCTACTGCCCGTGATCGCCTCACTGGAAGATCGGTTGGCGGCGTTAGGGGAGGAGGCTCTGCGTCGGCAGCCGGAGCTGAAGCGATTGCTGGAGGATCTCGCGCAGTGGATCGTCAGCGATGTGGGCGCGCGGCAACCGGCCGAACGGATCTGCGCCATGGTCGCGGAGCGGCAGGCGGTGCTCGACCACAGCGCATCCTGGGAGCGGATCATTGTCACGAGCCTGCTCTCGCGGCTGCGCGATCTGGTCGATCTCTCGCGCGACTGCCGCGAACTGACCGAGGCCATCGCCGGAAACCGGAACGTCTCGTCCCTCGATCTGGCTTTCCATTCCGAAGCCGGCGCCGCGCCCGTGCGTCACAGGGATCGCGGGCTCGCGCTGTGGTCGGCGGCCGGTGCGGCCGTGGCGATCCTGATCTGCTGCGCGTTCTGGATCGGCACGGGCTGGCCCGATGGCGCGTCGGCGCCGATGATGGCGGCGGTGGCCTGCTCGTTCTTCGCCGCCCAGGATGAGCCCGCGCGCTTCATCCGCAGCTTCGGCCTCTGGTCACTGGTCGCCATCGTGGTCGTTGCGATCTATTTGTTCGCACTGGTGCCTGCGATCTCCCATATCGAGGTTTTGATCGTCGCATTGGCGCCAACCTTCCTGCTCTATGGCTTCCTGATCGCGCGGCCGGCTACGGCGGGCACCGGCATGGCGCTCGCGGCCAACACGGCGACGCTGCTTGCGCTGCAATCGACCTACATCGCGGACTTTGCCTCCTACGCCAATTCCGCCGTCGCCTTCTTCGTCGGCGTCCTCATAGCGGAGATCGTGACGCGGATCGCGCGCGGGGTGGGCGCGGAGTGGATCGCCAATCGCCTGGTGCTGTCGAGCTGGATCACGATCGCGGTTGCCGCCGAACGGCGTGGCAAACGCGACCGCGCGGAGTTCGCCGGCCTCATGCTGCATCGGCTCGGGCTTTTGGTGCAACGCATCGCCTTCCTGTCGGAGAGCGACCGGCGCGACGCCGACAGCCTGGTCCAGCTCCGCATCGGCATCAACATCATCGATCTGCGCCGTGCGCGCTACGGGCTTGCGGCATCGACCATCGCCGTCATCGACGACATGCTCGACCAGCTCGCCATTGCCTGCCGCAATTATGCGGGCGGCGGAATGCCACGCGAACTCCTGACCAGCGTCGACCGGGCCTTGGCCCGGGCGGTGAAGGATCCCAACGACAGCGCGCGCGACGATGCGCTGATCGGCCTTGTCGGCATCCGTCGCGGCCTGTTCCCGGACGCGCCGGCCTATCGGCCGCGCGCAGATACGAGTGTGGCGGCATGAGATATGTGATCGACATCTATGGCGTGCTCGTCCCGGCGCTGCTGCTCTGGATCATCGTCGCCTATGTGCTGAGCGCGCTTCTGCGCCGGCTGATGCAGCGCTTCGACCTCTACCGGCTGGTCTGGCACCGCGCACTGTTCGATTTCGCGATTTTCGTCTGCCTTCTCGGCGGCGTCGTCTATCTCTCGGAGTACCTCTCATGAAAGGGAATTTCGCCTGGATTGGTCGGCTCGCGGTCACGCTCATCGTGGTCGTGGCGGCGCTCGGCGTGGGCCGCGAATTGTGGGTCTACTATATGGAGTCCCCCTGGACCCGTGACGGCCGCGTGCGGGCCGACGTCGTGCAGGTTGCGCCCGATGTCTCCGGCTTCGTCACCGAGGTTCTGGTCAAGGACAACCAGAAGGTCCATCGGGGCGATGTGCTGTTCAAGATCGATCGCGAACGGTTCGCGCTGGCGCTGCGGCAGGCCGATGCGTCGGTGGCGGGTCATCAGGCCACGCTGGATCAGGCCAATGCCGACCTGAAGCGCTACAGCACGCTGACGACCGATGCTGTCTCGCAACAGAAGCAGGAGCAGGTGCTTGCGACCCAGCTTCAGGCCAAGGCGGCGTTCGACGCGGCGGTTGCCGACCGCGCGGTCGCCCAGCTCAATCTCGATCGCAGCGAGGTCCGGGCTTCCGTGAACGGCGTGATCACCAACATGGATCTGCGGCCGGGCGCTTACGTCACCGCCGGCAAGGGCGTGATGGCGCTGGTCGACAGCGACACGCTGCATGTGGAGGGCTACTTCGAAGAGACGAAACTCGCGCGCATCCGTGTGGGCGACAAGGTGCAGGTTCGCCTGATGGGCGAGAAGGGCACGCTGACCGGCCATGTCGAGAGCATCGCCGCCGGCATCGAGGACCGCGACCGCGCCGAAGGCGCAAGCCTGCTTGCGAACGTCAATCCGACCTTCAGCTGGGTGCGGCTCGCCCAGCGCGTGCCCGTGCGCATCGCGCTCGATCCGGGGCCCGACGAAATGTCGCTGGTCGCCGGCCGTTCGGCGACGGTCGAGGTGTTGAACTAGGCGCGAAGTTTTGGCCGTGTGCATTTCGGTGAGGGGGTCTGTCTCCGCGCCCGGAAGCCCTCATCCAGCGCTTCGCGCCACCTTCCCTCACAAAGCGGCTTTGCGCAGCCGGTCTGGCTAGTCGATCTCGAGATATTCCGGCTCGGCCGGTTCAGGGAACGGTGCGGCCGGCAGCGTCTGGTACCAGAACGCCACGGAAGCGATGTCGTCCTGCAGCGGGAGATATTTTGCCTCCTTGAGACCCGTTCGCCAGCCCAGCGCCTGGATGATGACGCGTTGGTCGCTCTGGAAGCGGATGGGATCGGGGATGTGCCAGCGGTACATGCCGAAGCGCTGCTGCGATTTGTAGACGCCGTCGGGACGAATCACCTGCGGCAGGCCGGCATAGGACGTGGTGAATTCCTGATAGCGCGATTGCTGTACGGCGCCGCGACCGGAATGCGCCACGTAAGGATCGAAATTGTAGGCACCGCAGAAATAATCCTCGGTGCCGGTGCCGCAGATGGTGGGGAATTCGCCGTCGCCGTCGATGAAGAACTTGATCTCGCCTTCGCCCCACCAGCCGTTGTTGTTGACGCCCCAGGCCATGCCATGTAGGTGCCGACATACTGGCCACGCCCGCTGACGCCATCGAGGATGGTGTAGACCTCCTTGAGGGCAGCGGATTGGTGCGGCGGAATCGGCTGCTCCTGACCGTCCCAGTAGACCCGCAGGATCGAGTGGCGCAGACGTCCGCGTGCCAGCGTCATCCAGATCTGCTGGATGGCGCCCTGGCCTTCGATATCGGCGAGCGTGAATGTTGCGCCGGGCTCGATCACGACATAGGGCGAGACCTTCCAGCCTTGCCCGAGATCGCGGGCCTGAGCCGCCGCAGGCCCGTCGACCGACATGCCGCCCTTGCCCTTCTCACCGGTGAAGTTCTCAGGGCTGATCGAACGCGTCTGCGCCTTCGACAGGCGCGACAGATTGCCGAGATGCAGGCCCAATCCGGAAAACGCCATGATGTCCTCGATGACAGGGGTAGCGATGCCTCGGATATATCGCGCCCGAATTGACCAAAAGAGATGATTGCGCAATGAGAGGGGCCAATCCTACCCGACGCGGTACCCCCTGAACTTCTCGCGCAGCGCTGATTTGAGCACCTTGCCAGTGCCGGTCATCGGGAATTCATCGAGGAACTCGACCGCATCCGGCATCCACCAGCTCGCGATCCTGGGACGCATGTGGTCGAGCAGGGTCTTGCCGTCGACAGTCGCGCCCTTCTTGCGGACGACCAGGAGCAGGGGACGCTCCTGCCATTTGTCGTGCTCAATGGCCACCACGGCGGCCTGCAGCACGTCGGGATGTGACAGGGCGATGTCCTCGAGCTGGATCGAGGAGATCCATTCGCCGCCCGACTTGATCACGTCCTTGGAGCGGTCGGTGAGAGTCACATGGCCGTGTTGGTCGATCACGGCCATGTCGCCGGTGATCAGCCAGCCGTCGCGATCGAGGCCTTCGTCCAGCTTCATGTAGCCGGAGGCGACCCAGGGGCCGCGGGCGCGCAGATGGCCGACGGTCTTGCCGTCGCGTGGCAGCTCGCTGCCGCCGTCGTCGACGATGCGCAAGGTCGTGCCGAAACAGGCGCGGCCCGAGACCTGGCGGCGATCGAATATTTCGGCTTCGCTGAGATGCTCCGAGCCCGGTCTCAATCCTGGCATCGAGCAGCCCAGCGCCTCGGTCATGCCCCAAGCCTGAATGTAGTCGAGGTCGTAGTCGCGCTTGAGTTTCTCGACCATGGCGCGGGGCGGCGCCGAGCCCGACGACAGCGTCGCGCGCAGCGTCGTGAACCTGTTGCCGGTGCGGCCGAGCCAGTCGAGCAGGATCAGCCAGAAGCTCGGCACGCCCGCCGACAGCGTCACCTTCTCGCCCTCGAGCAGCTCATAGAGCTTGTCGGGCTCGTAGTTGCGGCCGGGCAGCACCAGCTTCGAGCCGGTATAGGGCGCGGTGAACGGCATGTTCCAGCCGTTGCCGTGAAACAGCGGCGCCATCGGCATCATCACCTCGCGCACGCCTTCGAGATGCCCGGGAATGAAGTCGAAGTTGCAGCACGTCATGGTCTGGAGGATCGCGGCGCGGTGCGAATAGATGACGCCCTTGGGATTGCCTGTCGTCCCCGACGTGTAGCAGATGGTGGAGGCGGATTTCTCGTCGAACTCCGGCCAGGCGAAACCGGCGTCGCTCTCCTTGTCCAGGAGCTCCTCATAGCAATGCATGTTCGCAAGCGTCGTCTCCGGCATGCGTTCGCGCGACGACATCATCACGTATGCCTCGACCGTCTTCAGCTGCGGCGCGATCGCCTCGACAATCGGCAGTGTGGCGCGGTCGACGAAGAGGATGCGGTCTTCGGCGTGATTGATGATGTAGACGAGTTGCTCGGGAAACAGTCGCGGATTGACGGTGTGCAGCACATAGCCCATGCCGGGCGCTGCGTAGAACATCTCGAAATGGCGATGCGTATTCCAGGCCAGCGTGCCGACGCGGTCGCCTTGCTTCATGCCGAGCCGCTTGAGCGCCAGCGCCATGCGCTTGATGCGTGGATGAGCCTCGGCATAGGTGGTGCGATGGATGTCGCCTTCGATCTCGCGCGCGACGATCTCCGCCTCGCCGTGGTAGTCGGCGGCATACTGAATCAGGCCACTGATCAGCAGCGGCATGTCCATCATCAATCCCTGCATTGTCCCCTCCGAAAGCCATGTCGTTTCTGAAATCATGACGTTTCTAGAATCATGTCGTTGGACGGCGCATTGGCGCTTGCATTCAAGGTAGCGGAACGCTGCGCGGCGTACACGCAAAAAACGGAGGACGTGATTGCGTGCGTCACTTTTCAGGGCTAACTGGTGCGCGCTGCAGGCCGAAGCTGCGCCCGCCGTGGAGGAGATCGATGTCAGCGGAAAGACACAAGACCGGCGCAGCCGGCGCACCTACCATCGACATTCAGGCCCTGCGCGCGCGCTATCGTGAAGAGCGCAACCTGCGTCTGCGCTCCGAAGGTAAGGCACAGTATGTCGAGATGGCCGCGGGCTTTGCCCGCTATCTCGACGATCCCTGGGCCGATGCCGGATTTGCTCGCGAGCCTGTTAGCGAAGATACCGAGGTCGTCATTGTCGGCGGCGGCTTCGGCGGCTTGCTGTGTGGTGCGCGTCTGCGCACGGCCGGCATCACTGATTTCCGCATCGTGGAAAAGGCAGCCGATTTCGGCGGCACCTGGTACTGGAATCGTTATCCCGGCGCGGCCTGCGATACCGAGAGCTACATCTATCTGCCGCTGCTGGAAGAGACCGGTTACATGCCGGTGCGCAAATATGCGCGTGCGCCGGAGATCTACGAACACTCGCGCCGCATCGGCCGTCACTTCGGTCTTTACGAGCGCGCGCTGTTTCAGACCGTCATCTCGCGCATGGCATGGCAGGAGCGGGAGGGACGCTGGCTGGTCGAGACCGATCGCGGCGATCGCATCCGCGCACGCTTTGTGATCCTGGCCGGAGGTCCGCTGAGCCGGCCGAAGCTGCCGGGCATTCCCGGCATCGAAAGCTTCAAAGGCCACAGCTTCCATACCAGCCGGTGGGATTATTCCTACACCGGCGGCAGCGCCGAGGGGGGTCTCGAGGGCCTTGCCGACAAGCGCGTCGGCATCATCGGCACCGGCGCCACCGCCGTGCAATGCGTGCCGCATCTCGGCCGTTCGGCGAAAGAGCTCTACGTGTTCCAGCGCACACCTTCGGCGATCGGCGTGCGCGGTGATCGGCCGACGGATCATGCCTGGGCGGAGAGCCTGAAACCCGGCTGGCAGCGCGAGCGGATGGACAATTTCACCGCTGTGATTTCGGGCGAGCCGTTCGAGCAGGATCTGGTGCAGGACGGCTGGACCGGCCTGCTCGGCGAGATCTTGCTGGCGCCGCGTCGTCAGCCGCATCAGGTCGCCTCGATGGAAGAGGCGCTGAAAGTGATCGAGCAGGCCGACTATCGCAAGATGGAGGAGATCCGGGCCCGCGTCGACGCCGTGGTCAAGGATGAGCCGACCGCAGCGGCGCTCAAGCCCTGGTACAAGGCGTTCTGCAAGCGGCCGTGCTTTCACGACGAATATCTCGACACCTTCAATCGCCCGAACGTTCATCTCGTCGATACCGGAGGCAGGGGCGTCGCGCGCATCACCGAAAATGCGGTCGTCGCCGACGGCAAAGCCTACGAGCTCGACTGTCTGATCTATGCCAGCGGTTTCGAGGTCGGGACCGACTATGCGCGCCGCATGGGTTTTGAGGTCTATGGCCGCGACGGCATCAGCCTGTCCGACCGCTGGCGCGATGGCGTCAAGACCATGCACGGCTTTTACAGCCGCGGCTTTCCGAACTGCTTCCTGATCGTGACCGTGCAGGCGGGCCAGAGCGCCAACTTTCCGCATATCATCGACGAGCAATCGCAGCACATCGCCTATGTCATCGATCAGGCGCGCAAGCGCGGTGCACGGACCTTGGAGCCGACGCTCGCGTCCGAGAATGCCTGGGTCGACGAAGTCGTGAAGGCCGCGGTCGGCCGCCAGACTTATCTCGCCGAATGCACGCCCGGCTACTACAACAACGAAGGTGTGTTCGATCCGATCGCGGCGCGCAACAGCCAGTATTGGCGCGGGCCGATGGCGTTCCTGCGGCTGCTCGCCAAATGGAGGAAGGAGGGCAGCCTGGATGGATTGGAATTGACCTATGGAGCGGATGCGAAGAACGACGGTGCCCAGGTCCCGATATGAGCGGCATGATCCCGGCGCCATCGGGTGCGACCCGGCTCTACGCCATCGTCGGCGATCCCATCGCCCAGGTGCGTTCGCCCGCGGGAGTGTCGGCCGCATTCGCGGCGCGCGGCCATGACGGCATTCTCGTTCCGGCTCTGGTTGCGACTGCCGATCTGCCAGAGTTTCTCTCGGTGGCGAGCCGGTTGAAGAACCTCGACGGCATCGTCGTGACCATCCCGCACAAATTTGTCTGCTATCAAGCCTGCGCCAGCGCGACGGAACGTGCGCACTTCCTGGGCACCGTCAATTTGATGCGCCGGCAGGCCGATGGTTCGTGGCACGGCGACATGGTGGACGGGCTTGGCTTCCTCGGCGCCGCGCGGGCGAAGGGGATCGATCCTCGCGGCATGCGGGCGCTGCTGGTCGGCGCGGGTGGTGCCGGCTCGGCCATCGCGCTCGCACTGGTCGAGGCCGGCGTCAGGGAGCTCGCGATTCATGACAGCGAGACGGAGCGTCGCGATGCGCTGATCGGTCGGCTCAACGGGCGCCGCAAGGCGCCGGTGCGGGCAGGCACCGTCGACCCGGCAGGTTTCGACTTCGTCGCCAATGCCACGCCGGCCGGAATGAAGGATGGCGACCCGCTGCCGGTCGATGTCACGCGGCTGGCGCCGTCCTCCTATTGCGGTTGCGTGATCACCAAGCCCGAGATTTCGCCGTTCATCTTGGAAGCCCGCAGGCTCGGCTGCGTAACCGCGACGGGTACCGACATGTACCAGCAGCACCAGGGCATCATGGTGGATTTCCTGCTCGGGATCGATGGCGGGCGCTAAGCGCTTGATTGATGTCAAGCGCAATGCTTGCATTGATTGCATCAGTCGGGGCTTGAGCACGCGCGGCTGACGTAGGATCATGCCCGCGCGCGAGCCAGTCGCGCAAAATCGAGAGCAAAATCGAGAGAAGGGAACGCGGAATGACCAAGGCCAGGACCATTGCGACGGCGATGATCGGCGCGGCTGCGCTGCTGCTGTCCCTGATCCCCGCCGCCCATGCCGCGCAATGCGGCAACGGGCCCGGCGGTTTCGAGGCCTGGAAGCGCGAGTTCAGCGCGGAGGCGCAGGGCAAGGGCATCGGCCAGGCCGCGATCTCGGCGCTGATGCAGACCAATTATGCCAGCGCAACAATCGGCGCCGATCGCAGCCAGCACAGCTTTTCGCTCTCGCTCGAGCAGTTCCTGGCCAAGCGAGGCGCCACCACCATCGTCGCACGCGGCCGATCGCTGAAGCAGTCGCAGGCGGCGATGTTCGCCTCGATCGAGCAGCGCTATGGCGTGCCGCCGGGGCCGTTGATCGCGATCTGGGGCATGGAGACCGGTTTCGGCAGCCAGCGTGGCAACCAGAACATGCTCGCGTCCATCGCGACGCTCGCCTATGACTGCCGCCGTCCCGAATTCTTCACCGAACAGCTCTATGCGGCGCTGAAGCTGGTCGACCGTGGCGTGCTGTCGGGGTCAACCCGCGGCTCCATGCATGGCGAGGTCGGCCAGACCCAATTCATGCCCAAGAACATCCTCGCTTACGGCACCGGCAATCTCGACGTTGCCGCCAACGCGCTGAGCTCGACCGCGAACTTCCTCAAAGCCAATGGCTGGCGTGCGGGAGCCGGTTACCAGCCGGGCGAGCCGAATTTCGCCGCGATCCAGGCCTGGAATGCGGCAGGCGTCTACCAGAAGGCCATCGCGCTAATGGGCCGGCAGATCGACGGGGGTGGCGGGGCGGCGGCGGCGCGCTAGGGCGCTCCGCAAGGCGTGACCTGCTGGTCAGCAGAAAGTTGTTGCTTTCAGGAACCGACGGCACGAGGTTTGCTTTGATCAAGTTCAGGGCTGGGCATGAGGAGAACTCAACATGGCTACCCAGATCGTGATGGACCAGACTGGCGATAGACGCCACGAGTTTGATCCTGAAAATGCCGAAGCGTTGGCGCGGGCCGAACAACGCTTTCGGGAGCTGACCGGCGCGGGCTTTACCGCCGCGTACCGGACCGGGCCTGGCGAAGTCACGCGTATTAAATCGTTCGACCCGACCGCGCAGGAAACACTGTTCTATCCCCGCCTGGTCGGCGGTTGATCTGAACGGCCCATGGTCGCGGTCCTAAGGCTTCGCGCGCCCGCGCGAGCGCGTTTGCACGCGCTCCGCGAGCTCTACCGGCGCTTCTTCGGCGAGAACACGCCCGAGGCGCGCGGTCGCCGGCTTTTGTCCGAATGGCTGTCTGACGAACAGCGCGCACAATTCGAGCAGCACCGGCATTTCGATGTCATCGGTTGCGACAGCGGCAAGCGCTATCGCATTCACTACGGCACCGCCGCCAACGTCCACGAGGTCGACGACGCGGGAAATGCGACGATGGGGTGGTGCTTCGTCCCGTCAGGTTTCCTCGTGCCGGGCGATGTGATGCTGGCGCAGAAGATCGCGCTCGAGACGGACGAGAAGGGGCTCTGGCACTCGCGAACCGGTTTCCACCGGCAACGCATTCCGAGCACTTCTACCGGCGGCCGTTCTAGCTACGCGGGCGCCGGGACCGCTCGTCAGAGGTGCATGGTGCGATAGGCATCCAGCGCATGCGCCGCGAAGACGCCGATGCTGCAAAGCGCGAGGAGTGCTGAGATCAGCTCGATCATAGCTCGTCCTCCCCAAGCGGCTGGGCGACGAGGTGCTGGCAGCAGGCATATTCGTAAATCAGGTCGAGAAGGAATTGCATGACGCACGTCCCTGTATGATTTTGACAACCAGTTAAACGGCCATCTGTTTCAGGCGTGTTTCGTCGATTTGGGAAAGGGGTTTCGCGGGGAACTGCGGGCGGGTCTATGAGCGGCCAAAAACGCTAGATGCCATCCCGATCCATCCCTTTGGTCGTGCGTCTGGCGCGCGTCACATCACATTTCGAGGCAAAATCATGGCACAGGTCGCCTGGTTCGACGATCTCACCGTCGGCATGCGTTTCAAATCCCCGGAGGTCGAAGTCACCGAAGCCGACATCAAGCGCTTTGCTGCCGAGTTTGATCCGCAGCCGATGCATCTCGACCACGAGGCCGCCAAGGCGACCTTGTTCAACGGCCTGGCTGCGTCGGGATGGCACACCGCGGCGATTGCCATGAACCTCGCGATCCAGACCCGTCCCTTCGGCCCGCATCCGCTGATCGGCGCCGGGGTCGACGGGCTGCGCTGGACCATTCCGGTGCGGCCGAATGACCGCCTGCATCTCGTCGGTGAGGTCATGAGCCTGACGCCGTCGAAATCGAAGCCGCAAGGCATTGCGCTGGTGAAATGGACGATGTTCAACCAGAACGGCGAGGAGGTTTATACCTTCGCCCCGATCGCGATCGTGCCGCGGCGCGCCTAGGGCGGTTCGCCTTGTTGTTGGACCGAGCCAGCCCTTGCTGCCTGCCGGGAGAGGTGGTCAGCTTGCTCCGGGGAAGTCGATTTCGATCAGTCCATGATGGACCGCCTGTCGAAAGCCAGGCGTCTCATGCTCGATTTCGAGGACGATGATGACGACAGCATCGAGATGCAGATTCCGCGCGCGGGCGAGGCGCTCGCCGCACTGAAATTCTGCGAGGAGAACCGGAAATAAAGTGCCGGGCGCCTGATCGCGTTCGAGCGCACCATCCTCCGATCGGAGGATGAGGGCCTGCTCCGGTTGTGATATCGTGCCCGGCATTGTTCATCCAAAGCTATTCAACGCCATGCATAGACCGCGGAAGCTGCCCGATCTGGTCGAGTCCATTTACGATGCCGGTCTCGACCCTCTCGCTATGGAACGATGTCGTCGTGGGCATCCGCGATTTCGTCGGCGGTCAGGCCTGCGGCCTGTTTTCCAAGGATTCGATCAGCAAGTTCGGCGTTACGCATTATTATTGCGGGGCCGATCCGCACTACATCCAGCTCTATTCCGAGACCCATTCAAAGTTCGATCCGCTGACGATCCTGCCGCCACACGGCCGGATTGTAAGTATCCCCGATCTCGTCAATTTCGTCGAGTATCGCCGCGGTCGATTCTATCAGGAATGGATGAGGCCGCAGGGCGCTCACGATGCCGCCAATGTCGTGCTCGAGAAATCCAACGCGAACTGCCCGGTGATGATGACGGTGCTGTCGGGTCGGCGGATGGTCGACGCCGGGATGAAGCACAGGATGTCGCTGATCGTTCCGCACGCCAGCCGCGCGCTGCTCGTCAACCGCGCCATCACCTCGAAGCTGACGCTGGCCACGGCGCTTGCGGATGTCCTGGACAATCTGTCATCCGGCATCTTCCTGCTCGATTCCTGCTGCCACGTGATCCATGCCAATGCGAGCGGCTACGCGCTGCTCGAAGCTAACGATGTGGTCCGCATTGTTGCCGGCCAGCTTGTGACCAGCGTTACCGAGGCCAATCAGACGCTGCGCGAGGCTTTTGCGATCCGCGGCGATGCGGCCTCGCTGATCGCAGGAGCACGCGCAATCCCGCTGCTTTCGTCCAGGGGCGTGCGCTACGTCGCGCATATCCTGCCGCTGTCGTCGGTGCAGCGGAACGGCAGCGAGCGATCCTCCGATGCCGTGGGCGCGCTACTTTTGCACAAGGTCATGCTCGGCGGGCAATCCTACGGCGAGCTGATTGCGCGGACCTTCGATCTGACGCCGGCGGAACAGCGCGTATTCCTGTCGATCGTCGAGGTCGGCGGCGTTCCGGAGACGTCCATCGCGCTCGGATCGCGGAGACAACGGTGAAGACGCATCTGCATCGCGTGTTCGCCAAGACAGGCGTCGCGCGTCAGGCGGATCTCGTCAAGCTCGCGGCCGGATTCTCCAATCCGCTGGTCCACTGACGCCTCGTCGGCGCTGAACAAGGCATCAGCGTCGCGCCCGCAATTTCATCACCAGAATATTATCGCGCGTAATTCGTTTGGGTGACGCGATTTGCTGCGTTCTCTCCTACGAGAATCCACACGACTTGTTGTTCGTCGCGTTCGATTTTTATGTGAAGCAACTCACAGCGGCTGGAAGTGAGTTCCATCAACCTCGCTTGCAGGTTGAGAGGAGATCGTCATGCGAACAACGGCACGGAGCCTAGTTGGGAAGTTACACGACGTGGTCGACCGCATGGTCGCGACGCTGCATCAGCAGCGCGCAACCGAGGCGCGGCGCGTATTGCAGCGCTACCGCCACCTGCTGGAAACGCAGGACGAAGCATTGCCCTTGAATGAAGTCGATTTTGGCTGCAGTGAAGAGGAACCTTCTGAAAATGCCCACCAATCCGATGCGCGCGAGCGCGGAGCCGACCACCGGCATCTCGAACGCGCGTAACGGCAACTTTGTCGCGATAGCGCTCACCGCGGCGCTCGTCACCCTTCAGCTGGCTGGGCTCATCATGCTGGAACGATCGCAGGCGCACGCGATGCAGGTGTCGTTTCCGCGCGAGCCTGCAAGTTGCGCGGAAAGCGCCGCCGCACCGGTCTCGCAGAGTCCCTACGATTGAGTGAAGGGCAGACTGTGCCTGACATCAAGACGCTTCTGCTCCTCAGCGCCGCAATATTCGCCGGAGCCTTCGTCTCGGGGCTCTCAGGCTTCGCATTCTCCGCCGTGGCGGGTGCGGTCCTGCTGCGCGTGTTCCAGACGCTGGAGGCCGTGCCGCTGATGATGGCGTGCAGCATCGGCGTCCAGGCGACCAATCTGTGGGCGCGCCGGCGCAACATCCGCTGGGAGAGAAGTCTGTTCCTAGTCGTCGGTGGGTTGATCGGCGTTCCTATGTTGCAGTCGACCGACACGCATCTGCTTCGGCGCGGCTTTGGTGTCGCGGTTGCGCTGTATGCGGCCTATATGCTGCGGAATATCGGGGATTTCCTGATCTAATGGCCGGCACCTTCGTGGTTAAGGCCCTGAACCGGTGCCGCGCTGATGTCGCTGCCGTGATGCACCAGCGGCTTCATGCCGGTGACCGTTCGCAGCAGCACATAGAACACCGGGGTCAGGAACAGGCCGAACACCGTGACGCCGATCATGCCCGAGAACACGGCAACGCCCATGGCGCGCCGCATCTCCGAGCCGGCGCCGGTCGAGAGCACCAGCGGCAGCACGCCCATGATGAAGGCCATCGACGTCATCAGGATCGGACGTAACCGCAGCCGGCTCGCCTCGATCGCGGCCCGGATCGGCGTGCGACCTGCGAATTCGAGCTCGCGCGCGAATTCGACGATCAGGATCGCGTTTTTGGCGGAGAGGCCGACGAGCACGATCAAGCCGATCTGGGTGAAGACGTTGTTGTCGCCCTTGGAGATCCAGACGCCGAACATCGCGGCCAGCAGGCCCATTGGCACGATCATGATGATCGAGAGCGGCAGGGTCAGGCTCTCGTAGAGGGCCGCCAGCACCAGGAACACCAGCAGGATCGCCAGCGGAAACACCCAGAGCCCGGAATTGCCGGCGATGAACTCCTGATAGGTCAGGTCAGTCCATTCGAAGGCAAAGCCGGGCGGCAGCGTCTCTGCCGCGATCCGCGTCGCTGCTTCCTGTGCCTGGCCGGAGGAGAAGCCCGGCGCTGCGGCCGCGTTGATGTCGGAGGACAGGAAGCCGTTATATCGGATCGCGCGTTCCGGCCCCGCGCTCTGGCGGATCGTGAGCAGCGCCGACAGCGGCACCATGTCGCCCGAGGACGAACGCACCTTCAGCTGCCTGATGTCGTCGGCACGGGCGCGGAACGGCGCATCGGCCTGGACATAGACGGAGTAGGTGCGGCCAAACTTGTTGAAGTCGTTGACGTAGTAGGAGCCCAGATAAATCTGGAGCGTGTTGAACACCTCTGTGACGGGAACGCCAAGCTGGAGCGCCTTGGTGCGGTCGATGTCGGCGAACAGCTGGGGCACGTTGACCTGGAAGCTCGAGAACACGCCGGCGATCTCCGGTGCCTTCTGCATCGCAGCCATGAATGCCTTGGTGGCGTCGTTCAACGCTTCATAGCCGAGGCCGGCGCGGTCCTCGATCTGCAGCTTGAAGCCGCCAATGGTTCCGAGACCGTTGACCGGCGGCGGCGGGAACATGGCGATGAAGGCTTCCTGGATTCCCGAGTATTTCTTGTTGAGCTCGGCCGCGATGGCATTCCCGCTTAATGCCGGGCCCTTACGCTCGTCAAAAGGCTTCAGCGTCGAGAACACGATGCCGGCGTTGGAGGAATTGGTGAAGCCGGAGATTGACAGGCCCGGGAAGGCGACCGAGCTTTCGACACCGGGTTGGGTCAGCGCGATGTCGCTCATCTTGCGGATCACCTCTTCGGTGCGGTCGAGCGTTGCTCCGTCGGGGAGCCGCGAGAAGCCGACCAGATATTGCTTGTCCTGGCCCGGCACGAAGCCACTCGGTACCTGCTGGAACAGGAGGGCGGTCAGACCAACCAGGACCACATAGAGCCCCATCACCGCGGCCTTGCCTGAGATCACCTTGGTGACGGTGCCGCTGTAGTTTTCCGAGGAGCGCGTAAACGCCTTGTTGAAGTCGCGGAAGAACCAGCCGAGCGCTTTTTCGAGAATGATGGTCAGCCGATCCTTCGGCTCGTCATGCCCCTTGAGCAGCATTGCGGACAACGCCGGCGACAGCGTCAGCGAGTTGACGGCGGAGATCACGGTCGAGATCGCGATCGTCAGCGCGAACTGCTTGTAGAATTGCCCGGTGAGGCCGGAGATGAAGGCGAGCGGCACGAACACCGCGATCAGCACCATCGCAATCGCGATGATCGGGCCGGAAACCTCGCGCATTGCCTGATAGGTGGCATCGCGCGGCGACAGCCCGCCCTCGATGTTGCGCTCGACGTTCTCGACCACGACGATGGCGTCGTCGACGACGATGCCGATCGCGAGCACCAGGCCGAACAGGCTGAGCGCGTTGATGGAGAAGCCGAACACGTGCATCACGGCAAACGTGCCGACGATCGACACCGGCACGGCCAGCAACGGAATGATCGAGGCCCGCCAGGTCTGCAGGAACAGGATCACGACCAGCACCACCAGCGCGATCGCCTCGAGCAGGGTGTGGATCACGGCCTCGATCGAGGAGCGCACGAACTGGGTGGGGTCGTAGACGATCTGGTAGGATACGCCTTCCGGCATGTTCTTCTTGATCTCGGCCATGGTGGCGCGGACGTGGTCGGAAATCTCCAGCGCATTGGAGCCCGGCGCCTGGAAGATCGGGATTGCGACTGCCTGCTTGTTGTCGAGCAGCGAGCGCAGGCCATATTCAGACGCACCCAATTCGATGCGTGCGACATCACGCAGCCGCACCACTTCGCCGCGCGTGCCGGTCTTGACCACGATGTCGCCGAACTGTTCTTCGTTGGCCAGACGTCCCTCGGCATTGACGGAGAGCTGGAGGTCGATGCCTTTGACGTTGGGGAGGAGCCGACCACGCCGGCGGCAGCCTCGACGTTCTGCGCCTGGATTGACTTGACGATGTCGCTTGCGGTCAGCCCATGCTCGGCGGCTTTCTGCGGATCGACCCAGACCCGCATCGAATAATCGCCGGCACCATACAGCTGGACGTCGCCGACGCCGTCGATCCGCGCCAGGCGGTCCTTGACGTTGAGTACCGCGTAGTTGCGCAAATACGTCATGTCGTAGCGGTTGTTCGGCGAGAGCAGATGCACGACCATGGTGAGGTCGGGCGACGACTTCTTCGTGGTGATGCCGAGTTGACGCACCACGGCCGGCAGGCGGGGTTCGGCCTGCTGCACGCGGTTCTGCACCAGCTGCGTTGCCTTGTCGGGGTCGGTGCCGAGCCGGAACGTCACCGTCAGCGTCATCGCGCCGTCGGTCGTTGCCTGGCTCGACATGTACAGCATGCCTTCGACGCCGTTGATCTGCTCCTCGATCGGCGTGGCCACTGTTTCCGCGATCACCTTTGGATTGGCGCCGGGATAGGTTGCGCGCACCAGCACCGATGGCGGCACCACGTCGGGATATTCCGAGATCGGCATCGCGAACAGCGAGATCAGGCCTGCGAGGAAGATCAGGACCGAAAGGACGCCTGCGAAAATCGGACGATCAATGAAGAATTTTGAGAGATTCATGGCATTGCCCCTGCGCGAGAGACAGCTCTCCCGTAGCCCGGGGACGTGAGTGACGCCCATGTCCCGGAATCGAGAAGCGATGTCTTGGTCGTTATGACTTGGTCATCCCGGGCGCGCGGCCCGGAACGAGGTAACTAGCGTTGCACCACGTCCTGGTTGCTGTGGTTCGAGGCCTGCTGCCCGCGCGCCCCCATTGCTGCCACCTCGGTCTTGAGGAGAGCACCGGGACGCACGCGCTGCAGGCCGTTGACGACGATGCGATCGCCGGTTTTCAAGCCCGCTGTCACAATGCGCAGTCCGTCGACCGAGCCGCCAAGCGTGATCGGCCGGTAGACCGCACGGCTGTCATCGCCAACCGCCATCACAAACTTCTTGTCCTGGTCGGTCCCGATCGCACGCTCGTCGATCATCACCAGCGACTGCTGCTTCGGCTGGCCCATGCGCACGCGAGCGAACTGGCCGGGAATGAGACGCCCGTCCTCGTTCTCGAACACCGCGCGGACGCGGATGGTGCCGCTCTGGCCGTTGACCTGGTTGTCGATCAGCTGGATGTGGCCCTTGGCCGAGAGGCCGCCTGAGGTCGTCATCTCGACCGGGATCTGGTCGAGATTGCCGCGCTTGCCGGACGCATCCGCAATCGAGTTCAGCGCCCGCAGCACGACCTCTTCATCCGCATCGAACGACGCGTAGATCGGATTGACCGAGACCAGCGAGGTCAGAACCGGAGAGGCGGTGCCGGCAGCGACGAGATTGCCGACGGTAACCTCGATCTTGCCGGCGCGGCCGTCCACGGGCGCGCGCACCTCCGTGTAGTCGAGATTGAGCTTTGCGGTCTGGAGCGTCGCTTCGGCCGCCTTCACATTGGCAATGGCCTCGCGATTGGCGTTGTCGCGCTGGTCGTAGTCGCGGCGGGTGACGACAGCGTTGCCGACCAGCTGCGCGCCGCGCTCGAGCTCGCTTTGGGTGAAGACGACGCGCGCCTTGGCCGCTTCGAGCTGGGCGTTCGCCTTGTCGACCTCGGCTGCGTAAGGCGCCGGATCGATCTTGAAGAGCAGATCACCGGCTTTCACCAGCGCACCTTCGGTGAAGTTGGTCGACAGGATCGCGCCGGCGACCCGCGGGCGAAGCTCGACGCGCTGGATGGCTTCAAGCCGGCCGGAGAAGTCGTCCCACAGCACGGTCTGCTTCGGTTCGATCAGTGCGACCGTAACAGGGACGGCCTGCTCCGCGGCCGTTGCGGTCGCCTTCGCGGCCCGAAAGTAATGGCCGGTCGCGATCGAACCGGCCGCGGCGAGAGCGCCCACGATGGCAACGCCGCCAAGAAGGCGACGGAAGCGGCCGGGGCGAGAGGTATTTTCGGACGGGGCATTTGCGCGCTCCAGAAATGTAGTGTTCACTACAGATGTGGAGCTGGATATCGCAGCGCAAGATACTTATGTACCGTTCGCTAAGAAAATTGTAGCGGCTTACCGCAAGAATGGGAAGGCGGAAGAGAAAATAAAGCGAGAACAAATAGATAGGATCAGGCGTTAGGTTGAGGGTCGACGCCGATACCGAGGAGAACAAGGCTATGGGCATGGGACGCCCCCGCGAATTCGACGCCGAATTGGCGTTGGATCAAGCGATGGAAGTGTTTTGGCGCCATGGCTATGAGGGCGCAACGATTGCCCAACTCACGGAGGCCATGGGTATCAACCCGCCGAGCCTCTATGCCTGTTTCGGCAACAAGGAAGGCCTGCTCAAGGCCGCGCTCGATCGCTACACCAAATTGCGCAACGTTTGGATGGACGGGGTCGTCGCGGCGCCGACCGCACGCGACGTCGCCGAGCGGATGCTGATGGGCATCGCCGAAAAGCAGACCGATCCTGCCAATCCGCCCGGCTGTCTCCTGGTGCAAGGTGGCATTGCCTGCGGCAGCGGCTCCGAGAACGTCCCGTTCGAGCTCGCCGCCCGCCGCGCCCAGAACGAAGACCAGCTCCGCGATCGTTTTGTTCGCGCCAAGGCCGAAGGCGATCTCAAGCCGACCTCGGATCCAGCGGCACTCGCGCGATATGTGTCGGCGGTGTCGGTCGGCATGGGCGTGATGGCGTCTTCGGGCTCCGACCGCGAGGCGTTGCGGCAGGTCGCGACCGTGGCCGTGCAGGCGGTTGAGGCGCAGTCGGAGCGCAGGTAAGGCTCCCAAACGGGATCAAGCCCTTCGACCTCGCACATGAGCACGCAATGTTCGCCCTGACATTTCTCGGGACCTCGGCCAGCGTTCCATCCGCAGCGCGCAACCATCCGGCGCTTCTGCTGGAGGCCGCCGGCCAGCGCTTGCTGATCGATTGCGGCGAGGGCACGCAGCGACAATTGCTGCGAAGCGGCGCCGGCTTCCGGCGGCTCGATCGCATTCTGCTGACGCACGGGCATCTCGACCACGTGCTCGGCATCCCCGGTCTGTTTTCGACATTGCGGCTGCGACAGACCTCCGAGGTGATGACCATCCATGGCGGGTCGGGCACGCTCGATATCGTCATCCGCATGCTTGCGGGCCTGTGGGGCGCGGGCCGGGCACCGATCGCGACAGAGTTCGCGCCTTTGTCTGAAGGGCAGGTCATCGACGCCGGCGACTTCACCATTGACTGTTTTCCGGTCCGTCATCGCGACACCGACAGCTTCGGCTTCGTTTTCCAAAGCCCCGCGCGCCGCCATCTCTTGTCGGATCGTCTCTCTGCGTTCGGTGTGCCCGATGGTCCCATGCGCGGCGAGCTTGCCGCGGGCCGGCCGGTCACGATCAAGGGGGCCGGACGATCGATCCGGAGGATGTCCTGGGTCCGCCGAGCGGCGGCAGGAAGCTGGTCGTGATCGGTGACATCGAGGCCACAGAGGGGCTATCAAAACGTGCCGCGGATGCGGACCTGCTGGTGATCGAGGCGACGTTCCTGGATCGGGATGCGCCGACCGCGCGCGACTACGGCCATCTCACCGCGGCGGAGGCGGCCCGGTTCGCGGCTGCGAACAACGTTCGGCAGCTCGTGCTGACCCATCTGTCAGGACGCTATGAAGACGGAGAGATCCTGAGCGAAGCGGCAAAGATCTTTCCGAACGTCCGGATCGCTGCAGACTTCGATCGTATCGCTGTTTAGGCAGTGCTTAGCACGGCCATTAATCTTACCTGTCAAGGTTTACGCGACTTGATTTCCGCAGCCGCGCGTCGGCACGATATTTTCGCGAGATCAGAAATCGGAGTAGATTGAGAGCACCATGTCTCGTTCCGTGAATTGATCGTCGAGGGTTATGTACGGCTGAACGATCGCGATGCGCTGGAAGATATTTTGGCGCATCGCCAGGAGCTGCTGCGGCAGCTGGTGGCCGTGACCGGCGTCGACCCGCAGCACTCCATCGCGCAGGTGAGCGAGGAAATCACTATTATCGAAGCCGGCCTTGCGACGCTCGTCCCGGAATAGCCGTCCTGGGAGATCGCGCCTCGGCCGACGGCGCGCTCAGCTCAGCAGGCCCGACTTGATCGTGAACTCCTGCACCGTGCTCGTCAGCCGCATCAGCTTCGGCCATCGAGGATGCCGAGCGAGGCCCATCGCCGATCTTTGGCACGAGATCGCGCAACAAGGGCTCGACAAATGTTCGCATTCCGAACAACATCGATCTGACGATCGGAGGAAGCTTTGTCGACATTACCGCTGCACCCCCATGGCGTGTTCTCCGCCGCGTTGACGCCGCTCGACGCGGAACTTGCGCCCGATCATGCGCGCTTTGTCGCGCATTGCCGCTACCTGCTCGACGAAGGCTGCGACGGCATCGCGATGCTCGGCACGACGGGGGAGGCGAACTCCTTTCTCGGTCTCCGAACGCACCGCGCTGCTGGAGGCCGTGATCGCCGGCGGCATCAAGCCGAACCAGCTGTTGCCGGGCACCGGCGTCGCCGCGTTCACCGACACCATCGCGTTGACGCGCCATGCGCTGTCGCTTGGCGTCGATACCGTGGTGATGCTGCCGCCGTTCTACTACAAGAACGTCAGCGATGACGGCGTCTATGCCGCCTATAGCGAGATCATCCAGCGCATCGGCGACAAACGCCTCAAGATCGTGCTCTATCACATCCCGCAAATGTCGATGCAGCCGATCTCGCACGCGCTGATCGAGCGGTTGCGCACTGCGTATCCGTCGACCATCGCCGGCATCAAGGATTCCTCGGGCGATTTCGCCAACATGACGGCGATGGTCGAGCGGTTCCCGGGCTTTTCGGTGCTGACCGGCGCCGACCCGCTGCTGCTGCCGTTGCTGCGCAAGGGCGGCGCGGGCTGCATCACCGCGACCTCGAATCTCGTAGCGCGCGATCTCGCCTATGTCTTCAAGCATTTCCGCGACAGTGACGACGACGCTAGCCTCGCGGCTGCACAGGCGCGCATCGTGAAGGCGCGTGAGTTGGTCTCGCGTTTCGCGCAGATGCCGTCCCTGAAGGCACTGATGGCCGAGCGCACGGGCCACATCGGCTGGCAGCGCCTGCGGCCGCCGCTGGAGACCTTGCCGGCAGCTCAATTGAAAGAGCTGCTCGCGAATGCCGCGGCATTCGCGATAGCCGCCTAAGGCGGGCGCGAACGACGATGACCAGCATCCGCCTGCTTGCCGACGACCTGACCGGCGCGCTCGACACAGCAGCGGAGTTCGTCGGCCTGTGCGGACCGTTCGACGTCATCTGGGAGCATGCGCCCGCGGCGTCAGGCTCCCCCAGCCTCGCGATCGACAGCGGCACCCGCGAACGTTCCAAGGCCGAAAGCGTCGCGATCGTCGGCCGGCTGGCGCCGCTGCTTCGCGACGGCACGATCGCCTACAAGAAAGTCGATAGCCTGCTCCGTGGCGCCTGGGCGGCCGAGCTCGGCGCTTGTCTGAGCTCCGGCCACTGGGCGTCATGCGTGGTCGCGCCTGCGTTCGACTATCAGGGACGCCGCACCATCGATGCCCAGCAATATGCGCGCACGACGGATGGCGACTGGCATCGCGTCGGCGACAATCTGCTGGACCAGTTGAGACAGCATGGCATCGAGGCGCAACGCGGCGGTGCCGAGACGCTGGCGCAAGGCGGCGTTCAGGTCTTCGATGCCGGGAGCGATCTCGATCTCAGTCGCGTTGTCGAGATGGCGCGGCGGATGCCCGGGCCCGTGCTGTGGTGCGGAAGCGGCGGGCTGGCCGGTGCACTCGCCCGCGGGCACCGCGCAGATGCGCCGTCGAAATTGAAGCGCCCGGTGCTGGGCCTGTTCGGCTCGACCAGGCCGTCACCGCATCCCAGCTGGATGCATGCGGCAACGCTGCTGTTGCGCTCGCCGAGGGTGAGGGCAGCGCGGTCGTTCAACGCAAGCTGGCCGACGACGGCGTGGCGTTGGTGAAATTCTCGCTTGCCGAAGGATTGTCGCGCGCGGATGCCGCGCAACGGATCGCGCGCGAGTTGATGGCGCTAATCGCCGAACTAGATCCGCCTGGAACCCTGATCGTTGCTGGCGGAGAGACGCTGAAGGCCGTATGCCTTGCACTCGGCGCGCACGCGCTGCAGGTGACGGGGCGGATCGTGCCGGGGCTGCCGCGTTCGACGCTGCAAGGCAGCCGCTGGGCCGGCGTCGATGTCATCTCGAAATCCGGAGCGTTCGGCGCGCGCGATCTCTGGCGCGATCTGCTTCGGGACAATCATTTGCTCAGTATTGGGAGCCCGTCATGACCTCTCGTCATCTTGCCATCACCATGGGCGATCCCGCCGGGATCGGGCCGGAGATCATCCTCAAGGCCTGTGGGGATTGAAGGATCGGATCGCGAGTGGCGATCTGCGCCTGCTGATCATCGGCAGCGGCGCGGCGCTCAATGGCGCGAGAGCCGCGCTCGGTGCCGATGTTGCGATCCCGGAAGTCACGGCCGACGATTGCGACTGGCCCAACCTCTGCTATCTGCAAGCCGACGCCGAGGGCGACCCGATCAAGCCCGGCGTGCTCAGCGCCGATGGCGGCCGCTTTGCCTACAAGGCGATTGAGCAGGGCGTGCGCCTGACGCAGGCGGGCCGGACCGGAGCCATCGTCACGGCGCCGCTCAACAAGGAAGCGCTCAATAAAGCCGGCTATCATTTCCCCGGCCATACCGAGATGCTGGCGCATCTCACCGGCGTGCGCGGCTCGGTGATGCTGCTGGCCCACGGCAACATGCGCGTCAGCCACGTCTCGACCCATGTGGCGCTGGAGGACGTGCCGAAGCGTCTGACGCTGGAGCGGCTGCGCATGGTGATCGATCTCACCAACGATGCGCTGCTGCGGCTCGGCATCGCCAGGCCGAAGATCGCCATCGCCGCGCTCAATCCGCATGCCGGCGAGGGTGGCCTGTTCGGCCGGCAGGACATCGACGTCTCCGCGCCCACGATTGCGAAAGCCGTCGCCGACGGCCTCGACGTCGTCGGCCCCGTGCCTGGCGACACCATCTTCGTCAAGCTGCGCGCCGGCCAGTACGATGCGGCAGTCGCGATGTATCACGACCAGGGGCACATCCCGGTCAAGCTGCTTGGCTTCCAGGTCGATCCCGCGACGGGCCGCTGGCAGGAGCTCTCCGGCGTCAACATCACGCTGGGCCTGCCGATCATCCGCACCTCCGTCGATCACGGCACGGCCTTCGACATTGCCGGCAAGGGAATCGCCAACGAGCACAGCCTGATCGAAGCCATCGACTATGCCGAGCGGCTCGCCGCCGGTGCCGCCGCATCCAAGGCCTGAGGCGGACGATGCTCGACATGCACGAGGTCGCGTTTTAGCCGCCTCCGCGACGCGCCAGCGGCGAGGCCGCGAATATCAGGAGGGAGTAGGGCGGGGCGCCCGTTTGAGGCTGTGGCGGCTACGCTTTGATCCGTGCACGGCCGCGCTTGCCAGCCTAGGGCTGAGCAGGTAGAAGGCTGCCACGCCTGAGCCGTGATTTGCGCCAAACGCGCTTCCGGCCGCAGTCGGACAGATCGGTAAGGCTTTGAATTTGTTCGGCTATTCCGTTGGGGAATGGTGTAACGGTAGCACAACAGACTCTGACTCTGTTTGTCTTGGTTCGAATCCAGGTTCCCCAGCCAATTCCAGGCCCTCCCATGGTCTGAATCGCCTCTGATCCGACGGCCCGCCGCGCCGCGCCGCGGCTCGCGACGGTTTGCCTCATCCCGACACTGCCTTCGCAGGTCGGATCGGCGTGCGTCCGATCGTCCTTTGGAACACACAACCCAAGGAGATCCGTGATGCCCTATGTCGATGGTTTCGTGCTGGCTGTGGCGAAGGACAAGATCGAGGCCTACAAGGCGCTGGCCCGAACGGCTTGCGCGGTGTGGATGGAGCACGGCGCGCTCGACTATGTCGAATGCATTGGGGACGACGTGCCCTACGGCGAACTCACATCCTTTCCGCGCGCGGTGATGGCAACGGAGGATGAGATCGTCGTGTTCTCGTGGATCGTCTACCGCGATCGCGCGAGCCGCGATGCCGTCAACGCCAAGGTGATGGCCGACCCGCGGCTGAAGGGCTCCGACATGCCGTTCGACGGCAAGCGCATGATCTATGGCGGCTTCAGCACGCTGCTGCGGGCGAGCGCCGCGCACTGACGGCGCGTCGCAGCAGTTGTCTCGTATGCAACGAACGACGCCAGATTGAGTGCGGGTAGCCGCGTGTGTGATCGCTGCTTCACCGTGCAGCATCGTCGCAATCCGTTTCATCTTGCCGGTGTCCCGCTGGCATGCCATCCTCTCGTCGCCAGGAATAAATCAAACGGAAGCGGGCGCTTCGCCCAAGCTTTCCAAAAAATCTTGGTTGGGGAAACCCTTTGGGAGGTTGGATTTCATGACATTGAAGCACCTCACGGGGCTGCTTTGCGCGGCCGCGATGTCCCTTGCGTTCGCGGCCGGCGCGCGCGCCGAGGACAAGGTGGTCAAGGTCGGCGTGATCCTGCCGATGTCCGGCGGCACCGCCTCGATCGGCGCGCACGCCAAGGCGGCGCTCGAAGTCGCCATGGACATCATCAACAACGCACATCCCGAGCTCGGCGCTTTGCCGCTGGCGAAGAACGCGGGCCTTGGCGGGCTCGGCGGCGCCAAGGTCGAGGCGGTCTTCGCCGACAACCAGGGCAACCCGGCGACGGGGCAGAACCAGGCGCTGCGCCTGATCACGGAGGACAAGGTCGCCGCCGTGTTCGGTTCGTATCAGTCCGGCGTGACGCTGACATCGAGCGCGATCGCCGAAAAATACGGCATTCCCTTCCTGAATTCGGAATCGGTCGCCGCCAATCTCACCGAGCGCGGCTTCAAATGGTTCTTCCGCACCACGCCGATCGCGACGGACTTCGCCAGGATCTACGTCGATTTCCTCGCCGACATGAAGGCGACCGGCGCCAAGACCGACGCGATCGCGCTGGTCCACGACAACACCGAATACGGCACCTCGGTCGCCAACACGATCAGCACCGCCTTCAAGGAGAAGGGACAGCCGGTCGCGCTCGACGTCGCCTATCCCGTCAACGCGACCGATTTGCAGGGCCAGGTGCTTCAGCTCAAGGACAAGAAGCCCGACGTGATCATCATGATCAGCTACACGTCGGATGCGATCCTGTTCGCCAAGACCATGCAGTCGCTCGACTACAAGCCGGCGATCCTGCTCGCCGACGATGCCGGCTATTCCGACCCGTCCTTCATCAAGGCGGTCGGCAAGATCTCGCAAGGCGTGTTCAATCGCTCGTCCTGGGTCGTCGGACCGCCGGGCTCGGTGTCGGCCGTCATCGCCGACATGTACAAGAAGAAGAGCGGCGAGGAGATGGACGACACGGTTGCCCGCCAGATGCAGGGCTTCTTCGTGCTGGCCGATGCCATCGACCGCGCCGGCTCGACCGAACCGGCCAAAGTCCAGGCCGCTCTGAAGGCGACGGACCTCAAGGCCGACCAGCTCATGATCGGCTACAAGGGCGTGAAGTTCGATGACAAGGGCCAGAACGTGCTGGCGTCCGGCGCCATCATCCAGCTTCAGGACGGCGAGAACTACGTCTCGGTATGGCCGAAGGCGAATGCCGAAAAGCCGCCGGTGCTGCCCTACAAGGGCTGGTAAGATTTTTGAAAGGCGGGGCCGCGCGCCCCGTCTGTCCCCAAGTGATTTGATCAGAGCAACGCGGCTGATGTCCTTTGTCCTCGTGCAGGTGATTGTCGGCGGGCTTCTGCTTGGCGCCGTCTACGCCCTGTTTTCCTCCGGCCTCACGCTGGTGTGGGGCATGATGAACATCGTCAATTTCGCGCATGGCGACTTCGTCATGCTCGGCATGTATGTCGCCTATGTCGTCTACACTCTGATGGGAGGCGGGCCGATGCTCGGCGCGCCGCTGGCGACACTGGTGCTCGCAACCGTCGGCGTGGTCGTCTATTTCGCGCTGATCCGCGACATCATGAAGGGACCGATGCTGGCGCAGATCCTCGGCACCTTTGGGCTCGCGCTCCTGCTCCGTTATTCCGTGTTCTGGTGGTTCGGCGCCAACTTTCTGTCGCTGCCGCAGGATATCGTCGGAGGCACCTTTGCGTTTGCGGGCCTGCGGATCGAGGCCTCGCGGCTGCTGGCCGGCGTGGTCGCGCTGCTGGTGACGCTCGGCCTGCATCTGCTCCTGACGCGCACCTCGCTCGGCTCGAAAATGCTGGCGGTGGCGGAGGATCAGACTGCGGCGCAGTTGATGGGGATCAGGCCCGACACCATGCAGGCGATCGCCTGGGCGATCGCGGCGGGCGCCACCGGGCTTGCCGGCGCGCTGATCGCGAATTTCTTCTACATAGTGCCGACGGTCGGCGAGACGCTCAGCATCGTCGCCTTCGTCACGGTCTCGCTCGGCGGTTTTGGCAGCGTGCCCGGTGCGCTCGTTGCGGGTCTTCTGATCGGCGTTATCGAATCGCTTTCAGGCTATCTGATCGGCGCGGTCTACAAGGATATCGTCGTCTATGTGCTGTTCCTGCTCTTCCTCTGGTTCAGGCCACAAGGCTTGATGGGCAAGACTTGATGGGCAAGACCTGATGGGGAAGACCTGATGCGGCGCCTGATCTGGCTCTCGGTCGTCGTTGCCGTTGCGATCGCCTATCCGTTGCTGTTGTCCTCGCCGTTCCAGCAGCGCCTTGGCGCGCTGGTGCTGCTCTATGCGATCGCTGCGTCGGCCTGGAATATCGTCGGCGGCTATGCCGGCCAAGTCTCGGTCGGCCATGTCGTGTTCTTCGGCTGCGGTGCCTATGCCGCGATGGGCTCCTACGCCAAGTTTGGGCTGTCGCCTCTGCTCGGGATTCCAGCGGCATTGTCATCGCGGTCGCGCTTGCCGCGATCATCGGCGTGCCGACGCTGCGACTGTCGGGCCATTATTTCAGCATGGCGACGATCGCAGTCGCCGAGACGATGCGGTTGATCGTGACCAACACCGACTGGCTGGGTGCGGCGGTCGGCCTCTCGGGCCCGACCGTACCGCGCAACATCTTCGATCTCTCGTTCCTGTCGTCGCTGCCGTACTATTATCTCTTCCTCGTCATCCTCGCGATCACGCTGTTCATCACCTGGTGGATGACCAACAGCCGCATGGGCTTTTACCTGCGCGCGATCAAGGATTCCGAGCGCGCCGCGCGCTCGCTCGGCGCACCCGCGAGCCGCACCAAGCTTTACGCCTACATGCTGAGTGCTGCGTTCACCAGCGTCGCCGGTGCGCTCTATGCGATGATGTTCGGCTTTGTCGATCCCGAGTCAGGCCTCGGCATCCTGATCTCGGTGAAAATCCTGATCATGGCGGCGCTCGGCGGGGCAGGGCTGCTGTTCGGGCCATTGGTAGGCGCGGCGATCCTGGTGCCGCTGGAAGAGATTTCCAACAGCTGGCTCGGCGGCAAGGGCGCTGGCCTCACCTTCGTGCTCTATGGCGCGATCATCGTGCTGATCGCGCGCTTCCAGCCCGGCGGCTTGCTCAGCCTGTTCACGCCACGTCGGAAGCCAACATCCGACACGGGAGCAAGCCATGCTCCTTGAGGCGCGCGGGATCACAAAAGCGTTCGGCAGCTTCAAAGCGGTGGACGACGCCTCCGTGACGCTGGAGCAGGGCGACATTCTCGGCCTGATCGGCCCGAACGGCGCGGGCAAATCCACCTTCTTCAATTGCCTGACCGGCGATCTCAAGACCACCTCCGGCCGCGTGCTGTTCGAGGGACGCGATATCACCGATGTCACGCCGGAGCTGCGCGCCGGGCTCGGGCTTGCACGCACCTTCCAGGTGCCGCAGACGTTCGAGGGCATGACGGTGCTGGAAAACGTCATGATCGGTGCGTTCCTGCGCACCGCGCATCGCAAAGAGGCCGAGACCAAGGCGCGCGCCGTGCTGGAGCGCGTCGGCATGAGCCGGCTTGCGGATGCACCGGCGCGTTCGCTCGGCACACCCGGCCGAAAGCGTCTGGAGATCGCTCGCGCGCTCGCGACCGAGCCAAAACTGTTGCTGCTCGATGAGGCCATGGCCGGCCTCAACGCCCATGAGGTGAGGCTCGCGATCGATCTCGTCCGCGACATCCACCGTTCCGGCATCACGCTCGTCATCGTCGAGCACATCATGGAGGTGATCATGTCGCTCGCGAGCCGGGTCATGGTGTTTCACCAGGGCAAGGAGATCGCCAGCGGTAGCCCACGCGAGGTCACCTCGAACCCCGCTGTGATCGAAGCCTATCTCGGCAAGCGCGCGGCCAAGGCCGCCGCCGGCCACACGCCGGTCGAGCTCATGGGCGGGGCGGACCTATGAGCGGACCGTTGCTCAGGATCGAGCGTCTCGAGGTGCGCTATGGCGACTTGATTGGTGTCTCCGACGTCTCGCTGGAGGTGCCCGAGGGCAGCGTCGTCGCGCTGCTCGGCTCCAACGGCGGCGGCAAGACCACGACGCTGAATGCGATCGCCGGCCTCATCCCAGTACATTCAGGAACGATCGCCTTTCGCGGCGAAGAGATTGCCGGCCAGAGGGCCTTTGCGATCGTACGCAAGGGGCTGGCGTTGTCGCCGGAGGGCTGGCGGCTGTTCGTGCAGCAGAGTGTCGAGAATAACCTCATGCTCGGCGCGACGCCGCTGCACGACAAATTGCGCCAAGCCACGCTGCTCGAGCGCGTCTACGAGATCTTCCCGCGGCTGAAAGAACGCCGCAACCAGCGCGCCGGCACGATGTCCGGCGGGGAGCGGCAGATGCTTGCAGTCGGCCGCGCGCTGATGAGCGATCCGAAGCTGTTGATGCTGGACGAGCCCTCGCTCGGCCTCGCGCCGGCGGTGGTCGAGTCCATGTACGAAACCTTTGGTCGCCTGCATCGCGAAGGTCTGACCATCCTGCTCGCAGAGCAGTCGATCGAGCTCGCGTTGGAGGTCTCGGACTTCGCGACCGTGCTCCAGGTCGGCAAGAGCGTGCTGTCCGGCACAGCGGCTGCGCTCGCGGAGGATCCGCAGGTGCAGAAAGCTTATTTAGGCGTAGACTGACCGCGCGCGGCAGTAACGGGCAGGCGCCCGTTACTTGATCTTGTCGTAGGCCGTCGCAAAATCGCCGAGCGGCATCGGGATCGCGATGGTCTCCTTGGCCATGTTCTGGAAGGAGACCTTCAATTGCTTGCCCGACTTCAGACTCGCAAGCAGGTCCGGCGCGATCGGCGTCGAGGCGTAGCAGCCGCGGTTCTCGCAGGTCTGGATCTGGAGATCGACCGTCTTGCCTTCGTCGACCTGAAGCTTGGCGCCGACCGGCAAATTGAGGCCGAGCGGAAGCTGAAGCAGGGCGACCGGCGTGCGGGTGTCGGGAGCGATGCGGATGTTGATCAGCACAATGGTCTGACCGGTCTTGGTCAGGACGGCGTTCTGCTCGATCGCGCATTCGAGCGGCGCGTCGCGGCTCGCGCTGGTGCAGCGCGCGATCCAGCCGGGTTGCGCCGGAGCGGCCTCGGCTTGCGGCTGGGTCGGCGCGGGCTGTGCTGCCGCGGCTGGGGGGCTGCGTTCTTCTTGGCGCCCTGCTGGGCATAGGTGACAGCGGTCGACAACAGGATAGCGGCGGCGGCGAGGGCAACAAGTCTGGATTGCATGAGCATGGCGAAACCGCGTTGGCGTGAACCGAGGGCCTCGCTGTAGCGTCGCGGAAGCCGCGACGCAAGATTACTCGGCGGCCTCCTTCACGGTCCCGTGCCCTGACGTTTCGTGCCCCTCGTCCTCGGCCGAACGGCTCTTGAACAGGTTCGAGAACTTGTCGAGGTAGAGATAGACAACCGGCGTGGTGAACAGCGTCAACGCCTGGCTGACGATCAGGCCGCCGACCATCGCGTAGCCGAGCGGCTGGCGGATCTCGGCGCCGGTGCCGTGGCCGAGCATCAGCGGCACGCCGCCGAGAAGTGCTGCCATCGTGGTCATCATGATCGGACGGAAGCGCAGCAGCGCGGCCTGGCGGATCGATTCCTCCGGCGTCTTCCCGTCGCGTTCGGCGGCGATGGCGAAGTCGACCATCATGATGCCGTTCTTCTTCACAATGCCGATCAGCAGGATGACGCCGATCAGCGCGATCAGGCTGAACTCGAACCCGGCCGCCATCAGGATCGCGAGCGCGCCGACGCCGGCCGAGGGCAGGGTCGAGAGAATCGTGATGGGATGGATGTAGCTCTCATAGAGGATGCCGAGGATCAGATAGACCACGACCAGCGCCGCGAGGATCAGAAGCGGCACGGTGCCGAGCGACTGCTGGAAGGCCTGCGCGGTACCCTGGAAGCTCGAGTTCAGCGTCGCCGGCGCGCCGAGATCGGTCATCGCCTTCTGCACGGCCTCGGTGGCCTGGCCGAGCGCGACACCTTGCGCGAGGTTGAAGCTGATCGTGATCGCCGGGAACTGGCCCTGATGGCTGATCGAGAGCGACCGGACTGGATCGGTGGACCACGTCGCAAAGGTCGACAGCGGCACCTGATCGCCGGTCAGCGGCGATTTCAGATAGAGCTTGTTCAGCGAATCGAGGTTGCCCTGCATCTCCGGCAGGATTTCCAGGATCACGTGATAGCTGTTGAGCTGCGTGAAGTACTGCGCGACCTGGCGCTGGCCGAAGGCGTCGTAGAGCGTGTCGTCGATCAGTTGCGGCTGGATGCCGTAGCGCGAGGCGGTGTCGCGGTTGATCTTGAGCTGGACCGTGGTGCCCTGGGTCTGCTGGTCGGTTGCGACGTCGCGCAACTCGGGCAGCGTCTGCATCTTCGCGAGAATCTTGGGCGCCCACGAATTGAGCTCGCCGAGATCGGCGTCCTGCAGGGTGAACTCGAACTGCGTGCGGGTCGGGCGGCCGCCGAGGCGGACGTCCTGGGCCGCCTGCATATAAAGGCGGGCGCCGGCGACCTTCTCGAGCTTGGGACGCAGCCGCGCGATGATCTGCTGCGCGGACGCCTCGCGTTCGTTGCGCGGCTTCAGGGTGATGAACATGTTGCCGTTGTTGCCGGCGCGGCCGCTGCCGCCGATGTTCATCGCCGACGAGGCGACGTCGGGATCTTCCAGCACGATCTTGCCGAGCTCGACCTGCCGGCGCTGCATCTCCGCGAACGAAATGTCCTGCGAGGCTTCCGAGGTCGCGGTGATCAGGCCGACGTCCTGCTGCGGGAAGAAGCCCTTCGGGATCAGGATGAACAGATAGACCGACAAAGCGAGCGTGGCGAAGAAGATCGTGAGCGTGGTGCGCCGCCAGGCAAGGGCGTGGTCGAGCCCATATTCGTAGCCGCGCAGCATCGCGTCGAAGGCGCGTTCGCTCCACTGGTAGAACTTGCCATGGGTCACCTCGCCATGGGCGCGCAGGAAGCGCGACGCCATCATCGGCGTCAGCGTCAGCGACACGAACATCGAGACGAAGATCGTCATCGCCAGCACGACCGCGAATTCGCGGAACAGGCGCCCGATGATTCCGCCCATCAAGAGGAGCGGGATCAGCACCGCGACCAGCGAGATACTGATCGACACGATGGTGAAGCCGATTTCCTTGGACCCTTTGAAGGCGGCCGCCAGCGGCTTTTCGCCCTCCTCGATGTAGCGCGTGATATTTTCGAGCATCACGATGGCGTCGTCGACGACGAATCCGACCGCGATGGTGAGGGCCATCAGCGACAGATTGTCGAGCGAATAGCCGAACACCCACATCAGCGCGCAGGCGCCAAGCAGCGCCAGCGGAACCGTGATGGTGGGAATCACCGTCGCCCAGAAGCTGCGCAGGAAGACGAAGATGACCATGACCACCAGCGCAATGGTCAGAAGCAGTGTGAACTGCACGTCCTCGACCGCGGCGCGGATGGTGGTGGTACGGTCGCTGATGACCTCGATCTTGACCGCGGGCGGGATCGCCGCGACGAGGCGGGGCAAGGTCGCCTTGATGCGGTCGACGGTCTCGATGACGTTGGCGCCCGGCTGCTTGAATACCACCAGGAATACGCCGCGCTTGCCGTTGGCCCAGGCTGCCTGCTTGGCGTCCTCGGGACCTGTGACGGCCTGGCCGATGTCCTTGATGCGCAACGGGCCGCCGTTGCGGTAGGCGATAATGACGTCGTTCCAGTCCTTGGCCTGCAACAATTGGTCATTGGCGTAGATCGTGTAGGCGCGCTTGTCACCGTCGATATTGCCCTTGGGGCTATCGACCGTGGTGATGCCGATCGCGGTGCGCACGTCCTCCAGCGACAGGCCCTTGGCCACGAGTTTCGCCGGGTCGATCTGGACGCGGACCGAGGGTTTCTGCTGGCCGCCGATGAACACCTGCGCCACGCCGGAGATCTGGCTGATCTGCTGGGCGAGCTGGGCGTCAATCGAATCGCTGACAGTGGTCAGCGGCAGCGTATCCGACGTCGCCGACAGCAGCAGAATCGGCGAGTCCGCCGGGTTCACCTTGCGATAGGTCGGTGGCGAGGGCAGGTTCTTCGGCAGCTGGCCGCTGGCGGCGTTGATGGCGCCCTGCACGTCGTTGGCGGCGCCGTCGATGCTGCGGTTAAGGTCGAACTGGATGGTGATCGATGCCGTGCCCAGATAGCTCGTGGAGGTCATCTGCGCGATGCCGGGAATCTGGGCGAATTGGCGCTCCAGCGGCTGCGCGACAGAGGAGGCCATCGTCTCCGGGCTGCCGCCCGGCAGGTTGGCCGTGATCTGGATGGTCGGGAAGTCCACCTGCGGCACCGGCGGGCGACCGGCAGCAGGGGATAGGCGACGAGACCGACAAACAGAATGCCGGCCATCAGCAGCGATGTGCCGATGGGATAACGGATGAAAGGTGCCGAAATCCCGCCTTCGGTCATTCCTGCTGAACCTTGCTTTTCTGAACCGGATCCGAACTCGCCACGGCCGTCGAAACCAGACTTCCGGGCTGCACCTTGTACTGACCGCCGGTGATGACTTGTTGGCCGGGGCTCAATCCTTCCTCGACGACCGAACGTCCGTCGATGGAGTAGTTGACCTTGATCTTGCGCACCTCGGCCTTGTTGTCCTGGCCGACGGTATAGGCGTAGAGGCCGTTGGTCGAATGCAGCACCGCGTCATCGGGGACGATGGTCGCGTCCTTCAGGGTCCGCACCAGCAGGCGGGTCGACACCGATTGTCCCGGCCACAGCGTGTGTTCCTTGTTCGCGAACACCGCCTTGAGCCGAATAGTCCCGCTGGTCGTATCGACCTGGTTGTTGATGACGGCGAGCTTGCCCTCGGCCAGCGTCTTCTTGCCGTCGGTGGTGAACGCAATCACCTTGAGCTCGCCGGACTTCTGGCCCTCGCTGATATAGGGCAGCTGGTCTTCCGGCGCGGTGAAGATCACCGTGATCGGCTCCACCTGGGCGATGGTGACCATTCCGGTCTGGGTCGATGCGTTGACGATGTTGCCGACATCGACCTGGCGCAGGCCGGCGACGCCGGTGATCGGCGACTTGACCTGGGTGTAGTCGAGCTGGGTCTGGGCGTTGGCGATTGCGGCTTCGTCGGCGGCGATCTGTGCGGTGAGCTGGGCAACGGTGGAGCGTTGCGTATCGGTCTGCTGTCGCGTCGCGAATTCACCGAGCTTGGTGTAGCGCTGAAGATCGAGATTGGCGTTGGCGAGATTGGCCTCGTCCTGTGCCTTCTTCGCCTTGGCCTGATCGAGGGCGGCCTGGAACGGGCGCGGATCGATCTCGACCAGGAGATCGCCTTGCTTGACCATTTGGCCCTCGGTGAAGGCGATCTTGTCGATCTGGCCGTCCACCCGGGTCCGGACTTGTACGGTGTTGAAGCCCTGCACTGTGCCGAGGCCGGTGAGGTAGACCGGGAAGTCGGCCTTCTGAACCGGCGCAACGCTGACGGGCACGGCGGGCGCCCGCGGGGAGCTTTTCTGCGCGGTCTGGGCTTTCCCGGCCCCGGATGTCGAGAATCGCTGCCAGCCGTAATAGCCGCCCCCGGCCACGGCTGCGATGATGACAATCCACAGGATCGGCCGTGACTTTTTCATATTTATTCGTGTCGGCTTGTGTGCCCAAAGGAACGAAATGCGATGCCAGCAAGCGGGTTCCCGGCGGTGTTGTATAATACACGCCAAGTTCCAGTGTAAACAGCACTATCGGTTGAGAATCCTAAACAATTGAAAGCTTTGCACCCCGTAGGCAAACGGTGGCGCTGCGCTGTGCAGCGCTGCATTTCCTGCCGCAAACCAACAAAGTGCAAAAGTCAGGCAGTGCTCGCGGACCGCGTGAACTTCGAGCCATGCGCGTGGCGTCGCACGCGGTCGGAGACATATTGGGTGTTTCGGATTGATCGCGGTTAGGACGGTTCTAAACGCATCGCGTGCCGTTTCGGTTGTCAGGAAATTCAGCGTCGTTCATATCGGCCCGCTACGACGGGAGCAAATGATGGACGAGTTGAACGGCAAGCTGATCGCGTGTCAGATTCTGATCACGGGCTTGATCGCGCGCGTCGCCAACGAGCAGCGCGATCCCCTGCGCTTCCTTACCGACTTCCGCGACGAGATCAAAGCCGTCGTCAACGGCATCAACATCGCGGGCATGGACAACAGCGACCGCGTACGCGCGACCGCGCAACGCACCATCGACGAACTGTTCTCGCTGATGAAGCCGCCGAGCAGCGATTGACGGCTGCGCGAGATAATGCGCGAAGGCAAGCGCGGCTGCGCCTGACTGCATCAATGTGTCGCGCGGCATTTCGGTTATTTCAGCTTCGCAATTTTAGAATCGATTTGAACTGGAGCAATTCAAGTGGTCGCGCGCGCTCCTCGCATTGACCTGATTTTTTCCGATCGATAGCACCGCCTCATCGTTCGTCGCGCATGTTGCGGATCGACGAATCTGAATTGGGGTGCGTTGGAATGGGGCTGGCGATGGCTCCGCGATCGTTGCGTGCGATGGCGGCAAGAAATTCATTTGAACTCGACGGCAATTCCGGCAAGGCGGTGTCGGCCGTGGCCGGCCTGATGGCGGTGGCGTCGGTGTCGAGCGGCGCGCAGGCGCAGCAGTCGAGCCTGCCGCCGGTGAACGTGGACGCGCCGGTTGAGCGCCAGCGTCCGGCGGCCTCGAAGCCGACGCCAGAGCAGGTCCGTGCGCGCAACGCGCTTCGTCGCGCCGCCATGCGCCAGCAGGCGCAGCAGCAGGCGCCGCCGCCGCACCAGCGCCAGCCGGCGCCGTCGATCGCAATCCCTATGCCGATCCGGCCGCGCCCTACAAGGTCGACCACGTCCAGGCCTCCGGCAAGTTTCCCGAGCCGATGCTGAACACGCCGAAGACGATCACGGTGCTCAGCAAGGAGGTGCTCGAGGACAAGAACGCGACGACGCTGAAGGAGATCGGGCGCTCGACCGCCGGTGTGACGCTGGGGTCGGGCGAGGGCGGCAACGCCTTCGGCGACCGCTTCTTCATCCGCGGCTTCGATGCGCGCAACGACGTCTTCATCGACGGCATCCGCGATCCCGCCGTATCGATCCGCGAGAACTTCTTCACCGAGCAGATCGAGATTTTGCGCGGACCGGCTTCGTCCTATGCCGGCCGCGGCACCGCCGGCGGCGCCATCAACATCGTCACCAAGCAGGCCGGCGACGTCAATTTCAAGCGGATGGATACCGAGTTCGGGACCGACAGGACCAAGCGCGTCACGCTTGACGTCAACCAGGTCGTCGATCCCTCGTTCGCGGTGCGCACCGGCGGCATGTTCCAGGATGCCAATGTCGCCGGCCGCAACTACGTGACCGACGATCGCTGGGGCACCTTCCTGTCGACCAGGTACACCCCGACCACCGACATCAAGATCACGACGAACTACGTCCACACCGATCTCAGCGGGCTGCCCGATTTCGGCGTGCCCTATTACAAGCAGGGCAACGTGCCGGTGACGTCGGCCGGCATTCCGCGCGGAAGCTGGTACGGCTTTCTCAATCGCGACTTCCAGGCCGCGCGGCAGGATTTCGGCACTGCGACCGCGGAGTACAAGGTCAATGAGGCCATTACGCTCAGCAGCAAGGTGCGCGGCGAGCATTCGCTGCTCAACTATATCGGCACATTGCCGCAGAACCCGGTGACGACCAACATCAATCCGCTGCTCTGGACCACCACGGCGAGTGCGCAGAGCCGCTACCAGACCGTAGACGTGTGGGCCAACCAGAACGAGGCCACGTTCAAACTCGACACCGGCGCGGTCAAGCACACGGCGGTGTTCGGCGTCGAATACGCCAACGAGAACATCTCGATCGACCGTTATTCGGGCCTGGCATCGGAGCTGGCCGGCTCGGGCTTCACGAGCAACGGGGCTCTCTCGGGGATCAATCTCTACTCGCCGCAGTCCACTTATGTCGGTGGCTTCGGTACACCGTCGTTGACTGGCAATCCGACGCGCTATGGTGTCAACACCAGCAGCGTCTACGTCATGGACACCGCGAACTGGCAGGATACCGTCATCGTCAATGGCGGCATCCGCTATGACGGCTACAACATGAGTTCGTCATCCAACGCGGCCTATCTGAAAATGAACTCCGATCTGGTCAACTACAACGTCGGCCTGGTCTACAAGCCGATGTCGATCGGCAGCATCTACGCGGCCTATGCGACCTCGGCCAATCCGTTCGGATCGGAGCTTGACGCAACCGGCACCGATTACGGCGGCGTTCCCGCCAACACGACCGTTCTGCTCGGGCCCGAGCGCAACAAGGCGGCCGAACTCGGGACCAAATGGGAGCTCGCCGATCGTCATCTGCTGGTCAGCGCGGCGCTGTTCCAGACCACGAAGGACAACGCACGCGACACCAACGCCGCAGGCATTCTCACCTCGGGCGCAGCCTACCGCATCCAGGGCGTCGACATCGAGGCCGAGGGCAAGATCACCGATCGCTGGAGCATCTTCGGCGGCCTGGTGCTGATGCAATCGAAGGTCACGCAGAGCAACATCGCTTCCAATCTCGGCCTGCAGCTTGCCAACGTCGCGCACCAGTCGTTCAGCATGCTGACCAAGTACAAGTTCGACGGCGACTGGGAAGTCGGCGGGCAGGCGGTGTACCGCTCCAAAGTCTATGGCGGCACGTTCGCGGCCAACACCGGCAACGAGCTGCCGAGCTACTGGCGCTTTGACGCGTTCGTGGAGAAGAAGATCGACAAAAACTGGACCATGAAGCTCTACGCGCAGAACCTCACCAACAAGCTCTACTACGACACGCTCTATCGCAGCGCCGTGCCGTTCGTCGCGGTCGCGCCGGGGCGGGCGTTCTATCTGATCACGACGGCCAAGTTCTGATGAAGTCCTGATTGCGCCGATTCAAACGCGGGATGCCCGCTACGGCAGGTATCTCTTCCGCCACCGATTGCGATGCGCAACAGCCGGCATCGCAAGGGCATATACCGGCTCCAGTTTAGAACGCTTACAAATTCGAAATTAGAACCGTTCAAGCTCGAGTTTAGAATCGTTTTGATCTGGATGGATTCAAAGTTGCTGCTGCCGTGACTTCGTTGACCCCCTTTGCCCCGCTCGTTACCACCAGTGTGTCGCATTGTCGCAATGCGACACACTGCAGAAATGGAATGGGGCGTCGGATGGGTATGGCGAAGACTCCGCGGTCGTTGCGTTCGGCCGCGGTTCGGAAATCATTCGGCAGCAATCTCGACGGCGCGACCGGCAAGACCGTGTCTGCCGTCGCGAGTCTGATGGCTGTCGCCTCCGCCTCGGGCGTAGCGCAGGCCCAGCAAACAAATCTGCCGCCCGTGAACGTCGACGCACCGAAAGAGCGGCCGCGCTCTACGGCCGCGAAACCGACGCCAGACCAGGTCCGCGCCCGCAACGCGTTGCGCCGTGCCGCACAGCGTCAGCAGGCCGCAACGGCGCCCGTCGTCGATGCGGCCGGTCCTGCGCCTGATCGCGATCCCTATGCGGATCCCGCCGCGCCATACAAGGTCGACCATGTCCAGGCTGGCGGCAAATTTCCGGAGAAGCTGGTCGACACGCCGAAGTCGATCACGGTACTGAGCAAGGAAGTGCTGGAGGACAAGAACGCCACAACGCTGAAGCAGGCTATCCTCAGCACGGCCGGCGTGACGCTGGGTACCGGTGAGGGCGGCAACGCGTTCGGCGACCGCTTCTTCATCCGCGGCTTCGACGCGCGCAACGACATCTTCATCGACGGTGTCCGTGATTCCGGCGTCAGTGCCCGCGAAAACTTCTTTACTGAGCAGGTCGAGATACTGCGCGGTCCCGGCTCTTCCTTCGCCGGCCGCGGCACCGCCGGCGGCGCGATCAACATCGTCACCAAGCAGGCGACAACGGAGAAGAGCTTCTACAACATGGACACCACGTTTGGCACCGATAAGACCAAGCGCGTGGTGCTCGACGTCAACCAGGTGATCAATCCAACCTGGGCGGTGCGTGCAGGCGGTCTTTTCCAGGACGCCGGCGTTGCCGGGCGAGACTATATCAAGGACAACCGCGATGGCGCCTTCGTCGCGACGACGTGGACGCCAGTTGATGCCGTCAAGATCACCGCCAACTACATCCACACCGAGCTGACGGGCATCCCCGATTTCGGAGTACCATATTATCGGCCCAGCACTGCGACCACCGCTGGCGGTCCATTCCCGGACTTCGGCTCCAACCGCAACAATTTCTATGGCTTCGTCAATCGCGACTTCTATCGGACCGGTCAGGACATCGGCTCGCTCAATGCCGAAGTGCAGATCGCTCCGGACCTGCTCCTGACCAACAGGATCAGGGACTCGCACTCTACCCAGAACTACCTCGGCACGCTGCCGGAATCGCCACTGCTGGCCGATCCGCTCTCGGCCTCGACGCTCACCGCCAACCCGCAGAGCCGCTACCAGGCGACCGACGTGTTCGCCAACCAATCGGAGCTGACCTACAAGTTCAATGACGGCGTCGGCTTCAAGCACACGCTGCTTGGCGGCGTCGAGTATGACCGGGAGCGATCGTCGATCGACAAATACACCGGATTTAACTCCGAGTTGACGACCGGTCCGATCTTTACATCCGGCGGATCGACCTCCGGTGTCAGCGTATTCTACCCGCAATACGCGAACAGTATCGTCCCAATACCGGGGGCTTACCGGACTGCCGACCAAGGTCTCAGTCGATACCAAGAGTGTCTATGTACTTGATTCGGCCAACTATAACGATTTGCTGATTCTTAATGGCGGCATACGTTATGACGATTACAACATCAAGGTGAGTGGATACGGCACGGTCAACGGTGTCGCCAACGTCTTCGGCCAGCAGCAGCAAGACTCTGGAATGCCGAACTTCAACCTCGGCCTCACGCTGAAGCCGTTACCGAATGGAAGTGTGTATGTCGCCTATGCTACTTCATCCAATCCGGTCGGCGCGGAGTTTGACGGGACAAGCATTCAATACGGCGGTCTCGCGCCTGTCCTCAACGGCAACTCGCCGCAAATCTTCGGCCCAGAGAAGAACACGGCGATCGAACTGGGCACCAAATGGGAACTATTCAACAGACATTTGTTGCTGACAGCCGCGCTGTTCCAAACTGAAAAAGGAAAACGCGCGAGAGTCGCGTAACATCACGGCGGCTACAGCAACCGCTGCGTGTCCCTATCCTGCCGGTACAACGGGCACCGTTTCGTGTCTCAGTGCGGGTGCTGCTTACCGGATTCGTGGTGTCGACCTCGGCGTTGGCGGAAAGATCACCGACAAGTGGAGTATCCAGGGTGGTCTCGTGTTGATGGAATCGGAAGTGACGAAGTCGCTGGTGCCGTCGGCCAATACGGCTCTGTACGCGACCAACGTCGGTTTGCCGCTTGCGAACGTGGCTCATCAGTCCTTCAGCTTGCTGACCAAATATCAATTGACTGATGTTTGGGAGTTGGGCGGCCAGGCCGTCTATCGCTCGAAGATTTATGGCGGCACGTTCCTCGCGGCCAACCAGGGCACGTCGATCCCGAGCTACTGGCGGTTCGATGCCTTCGCCGAAGCCAAGATCAACAAGAACTGGCAGGTGAAGCTGTTCGTCAACAACATCTTCGACAAACGCTATTACGATGCGCTGTACCAGAGCGCTGCGCCCTTTGTGCTGGAAGCACCGGGACGCGCCGCCTATCTGGTGATCTCGGCGCGCTACTGATGGAGTCATAACGAGGTGCCATGCTGACATGCATAGACGGCGTCCTGAGCAAGGATGATGTGGCGGAATTCCGCCGCATCATGGACGCCAGCGAATGGGAGGACGGCCGTTCTACCGCGGGCGCGCAGTCAGCCGTGGTCAAGCGCAACGAGCAGTTGCCGCCGGATAGCGAGGTCGCGCGCAAGCTCGGCCATCGCATCATCTCCGCGCTGACGGCGAACCCGCGGTTCCTGGCCGCGGCGATCCCGCTCCAGATCTTTCCGCCGCTGTTCAATCGCTATGCGGCGGACGGCGGCCACCATTTCGGCCTGCATGTCGACAACGCGATCCGCGGCGACCGGCTGACCGGCCTTCGCATCCGCACGGATCTTTCGGTCACGCTGTTCCTCAGCGAGCCCGAGGATTACGACGGTGGCGAACTTGTGATCGAGGACACCTACGGTTCTCACGAAGTCAAGTTGCCAGCCGGGGACTGTGTGCTCTATCCCTCGACGAGCCTGCATCTGGTCACGCCGGTGACCAGAGGGGCCCGGGTTGCGTCTTTCTTCTGGGTTCAGAGCATGATACGGGAAGATCAAGCCCGCAGCATGATCTTTGACCTCGACACCGCCATTCAGGCGCTGGTGGCTCGGCTCGGGCATGACGATCCCGAAACGGTCAAATTGACGGGTATCTATCACAACCTCATTCGCATCTGGGCCGAAGTATGAAGATCACATCTTTCCAACGAAGCCTCGCTACAGCCGTGCTGCTGGCGGCCGCCTGGCTCGCAGTTCCTGTTTCTGCCCAGACACAAGTCCAGCCGGCGGCGCCGGCGCGGCCGGTTGCGGCACCGGCACCTGTGGCGGCTCAGCCGGCTCCGGCTGCTCCCGCCGTTGCGGCGCCCGCGCCATCCACTGCCGCCCCCGCGGCGGTTAGCCCTGCGGCCGCAGCGCCCAGCGCGACCGAGGCTGCCGTGGCCCCGGCATCCGACACGGGTGGCACTGCGAAGGCCGGCATCGCGCCGGCCATGAAGGAACTGTCGCCGTGGGTGATGTTCATGTCGGCGGACATCATCGTGAAGGCGGTGATGATCGGGCTTGCCTTCGCTTCGCTCGTGACCTGGACGGTGTTTATCGCGAAGTCGATCGAGCTGTCGGTCGCGTCCGCCAAGCTCCGTTCGGCGCTGAAGAAGGTGGGGGAGGTGCGCTCGCTTGCGGAAGCCCAGATGGCGCTCGGCAGCAAGGAGGGCATCCTGCCGTCGTTCCTGGCGGCCGCGCTGCGTGAGGCACGGATGTCGGCCGGTCTGTCCAGCGATACCGGCATCAAGGAGCGTGCGGCCTCGAGCTTCGCCGAGATCGTGCGTGCCGAGCAGCGGCGCATCCGCATCGGCATGGGCTTCCTCGCCACGATCGGCTCGACGTCGCCCTTCGTCGGTCTGTTCGGCACCGTGTGGGGCATCATGAACAGTTTCATCGGCATCTCGAAGTCGCAGACCACCAACCTCGCGGTGGTCGCGCCGGGCATCGCCGAGGCGCTGCTCGCCACCGCCATCGGTCTCGTTGCGGCGATCCCCGCCGTCATCATCTACAATCACTTCTCGCGCGTGACGAAGAGCTATCTCGAACTCGTCAGCCGCGCCTCGGGTGCTGCGGCCCGGCTGTTGTCGCGCGATCTCGACCGCAGCCACGGCGGCGCGCATTCGCGCGCGGCGGAGTAAGCCATGGCCGTTTCGCTCACCGACAACGATGACGACGACGATTTCGCGGAGACGCACGAGATCAACGTCACGCCGTTCATCGACGTCATCCTGGTGCTGCTGATCATCTTCATGGTCGCGGCACCGTTGTCGACCGTCGATCTGCCGATCGACCTGCCGACCTCGAGCGCGACGCCGCAGAAGAAGCCGGACAAGCCGACCTATGTCAGCATCAAGCCCGATCTGACGCTCGCGATCGGCGAAAACGCGGTCAAGCGAACCGATCTGGTCAGCTCGCTCGACGGGATCGCCGACATGAGCAAGGACAAATACGTGTTCCTCCGCGCCGACAAGGCCGTGCCTTACGGCGAGCTGATGGGCGTCATGGAAATCCTGCGGTCCGGCGGCTATTCTCGGATCAAGCTGGTGGCGCTCGAAGCACCTCCTGCCGCGGCTGGGCCGGCGCAAGGAGCTGTGCAACCCTGATGGCAGCGCGATGTCCGATCCTGTGATCGAAGCGAAACCATCCCGGCGGCTGTGGATCCTGGCCGCGATCGCCGCGATCGGCCTGCATCTTGGCGGGGCTGCGCTGGCGCTCGCCAACCTTCGTGCTGACGACGGTGACGACGGCCTCGGCGCCAACGGCGCGGAATATGCCGTCGAGATGACCTCGCCGAAACTTCCCGAGACGGATCTGCCGCCTGGCCCGGACAGCGAAGCCTCGCAGTTCCAGCCGCAGCAGATGCAGCAGCAGGCTGAGGTGAAAGAGACCGATCTGCCGAAGGAAATACCTCAGGAAGCCGAAGATCCGGACCGGCTCGTCACCGAGAATGACTCCAAGAAGCCGGTTGAGGACACCACGAAAGTGGCCAAGGTCGAAACCCAGGCGGTCGAGGAGATGCCGAACGCGCAGGAATCGGCAAGGCAGGCGCTGAACGAAGACGCGCGCGAGGACGAGAAGGCGGCCGCCCCGCACCAGGGCATCGGCAAGGATGTTCGCAAGCTGACGGCCGAGTGGGGCAAGCGGATCAGCGCCTATTTCGAGCTTCACAAGCGCTATCCCAAGGACAAGAGCAAGACGACGACGGTCAAGCTCAGCCTGGTCCTGAACCGCCGCGGCAATGTTGTTTCGGTCGACGTGGCCGAGTCCTCAGGCGATCCGGCGTTCGACAGCGAGGCCATCTCCATGGTGCGCCGCTCGGATCCCGTGCCGGCCCCACCGGCTGACCTCAAGGACGATCAGTTCGCCTTCAGCCTGCCGGTGAATTTCAAGAAGCCGCCGAAATGATCGGCATGGCCGTCAGCGCCAGTAGAACTTGATCGAGACGTAGACCACGACCAGGCAGGCGAAGATCAGCGCCACCGGAGCGACCGTTCGTCAACTTCGAGGCATCGCCACCTCAAATCTGGTAGCGATGCCCATTGCGCACTCGGAAAGACCGCGAGCGCCGGACGTCTCAGCCCAATCGTCGTCCCGCCGTCTCTGTCGTGGCCAGCACGCATCCGGCGGTGATCGCGCAGCCGATCATGAGAAAGATCGAAATCGGCCAGGACGCGCCGCCTGCCTGTGCGACGAGGAACGTCGCGATCATCGGGGTCAATCCACCGATGATATTAGCAAGCTGAAAGCCGGGCGAAATGCCGGTGTAGCGGACGCCGGTCGCAAAACTTTCTGAGAAGAACGCCGGCTGCACCGCGAACATCGCGGCCAGCGCCACGGCATAGCCGAAAACGATGGCGAGGAAGAACAGCACCGGATTGGCGGTGTTGATCAGCCAGAATAGCGGGAAGGCGAAGACCGCTGCGAGACAGGCGCCGAACAAGTAGACGGGGCGCCGGCCGATCCTGTCCGAGAGCGCGCCGAACATGGGTACGGTGAAGATGCCGACGCCGCTGGCCGCGAGCAGCGCGATCAGGACGTGTTGGGAGGTGAGGCCGACCGTGCGTGTCGCGTAGGACAGCAGGAAGCCGATCACCAGCCAGCCGAGGATGATCTCGCCGGTGCGCATGCCCATTGCGACCAGAACCGTTTTCTTGCCGTTGCGCAAAATCTCCATGATGGGGGCTCGTTGCGCAGCTTGCGGTTTGCGCGCTGTGGCTTCGAACACCGGACTTTCATCGACCTTGCTGCGAATGAACGAGCCAACCGCCAGTAGCAAGATGCTGATCAGGAACGGGACTCGCCAGCCGTCGCCGTTGAGGCTGTCTTGCGGCAGGACGGCAAAGACCAGGGTCGATGTAAACAATCCAATGACGTTGCCAAGCTGGACGAACGTTCCGTAGAAGCCGCGCCGGCCGGCGGGGGCATATTCCACGATCATTGTGGCCGCTCCACCCCATTCGCCGCCGATGGCAAAGCCCTGCAGCAGCCGCAACAGGATGATGATGGCCGGCGCCAGCAGCCCGATGTTGTCGTAGCTCGGCACCAACCCGATCGCAAAGGTCGACAAGCCCATGATCGTGAGCGACGCAACCAGGGTGGCCTTGCGCCCGAAGCGATCGCCAAAATGTCCGAACACGATTGCGCCGAGCGGGCGTGTCAGGAACGGATCGCGAGCGTCGCATAGGCCGCCATGATGCCGGCGTAGGGCGACAGCGTCGGGAAGAAAACCCGCGGGAACACCAGCGCCGCCGCCGTTCCGTAGATGAAGAAGTCGTAGAATTCGATCGTGGTGCCGATAAGACTCGATCCGACGACGGTTGCAAGCTTGGAGCGGCTTCGCGCAGGCGTGTCGATCGCACCGTCTGCGACCAGATCTTGTTCGCTCATAGTTCTCCCCTGATTTTTTGCTTGTTTGAATGGAATGGCGCGGCTGGCCCGCTCGGTGGCCCCGTTTCGCTCGGACAGCCGCTCGCGTCCGCCCGCGAGCGGGAGCGGATCGCGACGTTCGATTGTGTGTGAGGTCGAAGCGGGCCGCGCCGAAGGCGCTAGATGCCCAGGCTCTTGAGGGCCTGATCGATCGCCTTCTGCTCGTCGCTGACATCATCCATCGGTGCGCGCGGATAGAAGAAGCCGAGTCCCTGACGATGCTGGATGTACTTCACGCAAGCCGGCAGGTTGTCATGGCGCAGCACGTTCCAGAGCTGGTTGAGCTTGTTGTGAATGTCGAGCGCATTATCGTGGTCCTTCGACTGAACCGCTTTCCATAGCTTGACACACGTGCCGGGGACTGCCGCGGTTAGCGCGCTGATCGCGCCATGGGCGCCGAGCGCGAACGACGGATAGAGCAGGGCGTCGATACCGCTCAGCACGACGTTCTCGGGTGAGACGCTGCCCATCAGGTCGGAGACAGATTTGAGATCGCCCGAACTCTGCTTCATGCCGACGACGCCCGGCACCTCGCGCATCACTCGAAGCATCAGTTCGACACTGAGATAGTTCCAGGGGATCACGTTGTAAATGAGGATGGGAATGCCGGTTTCCTCGTAGATCGCGCGAAAATGCTCGACGGTGTTCTCGGCGCTCGGCTTGAACAGATAGTGCACCGGCGTGATCTGGAGTGCGGTGATGTTGAGTTCGCGTAGCGCCCGCATGCGCACGATCGCTTCGCGGGTGCTGTTGACGATCAGCCCGACGATGAGGGGCTTGCGGCCGCCGAGCGCATCGTGGCTCGCATGCATGACCTTGGTGAATTCATCGGCGCCGAGCGTATGGCCTTCGCCGGTGCTGCCGCCGACCACGATCCCGTTGACGCCTTTCTCGATCGCGAAATCCACCTGCTCCTTGATCGCGGAGAACACGATGTCGCCGCGCCGGTCGAACGGCATGGTGAAAGGCGGAAGGATGGCTGTGAGGACGTTGCGGAGATTGGTGGCTTTGGTCTTCGGATTATCAAGTACGGCTGTTGACACAGTGCGCTCCTCTGATCGCGGAATCCGGCCCGACCTGGAAGTGGGCGCCCTCGCTCCTGCCATGCAGTAAGGTTTGGGGCGTTTCCTCCAGAACGGTTTGTCCGTCCGCTTGTGACTTCTTGAACGGACCCACTGTTGCGAGGTGACACACGGCTGTCAACCATATATCGGGATTCAATCCCGATATATGGGATAACAAGGAAGTTTTCGACGTCATATCCCGTATGTGCTAATGCAATCCCGATATCCGGAATAAGGTGATCTTTTTGCCCAGTATCGATCTGTCTCAGACTGCTCCCACACGCCCGGACGAGGGGCTGAAGTCGCTCGTCAAAGTGGTGCGTATCCTCGACGTGTTCTCGCGCACCGCACGCGCCCTCTCGCTGGCCGAGATCTGCCAGCGGACTGGTTATCCCCGGAGCACGACCCACCGATTGCTGTCTTCGATGCGCGAGGCCGGATTGCTCGATCAGGACCGTAATCGCGACCGCTATCGGCTGGGCCTGAAGCTCTACGAACTCGGAAACACAGTTCTCGCCAACATGGACCTACACCGCGAGGCACGGCCCTATGTCGAGGCGCTCGGTCGCCTCACTGGGCAAGTCGTCCACCTTGCCGTGTTCGACGGGCGCCACGCCGTGGTCATCGGTAAATCGGAATCTCAGATCGACGCGACCTCAGGTGCGTTCCTGGAATCGGCACCGGCCCACTGCACCAGTGTCGGCAAAGCGATCCTGGCATATCAAGCCGAGACCGTGCTCGAGACTTTCCTCGCCGAAGGGCTTGCCCGCTTCACCGATACCACAATCACCGATCCCGTGGCGCTGCGGCAAGAACTGGAGTTGACGCGTAACCGCGGCTACGCGATCGATCACGCCGAGCACCAACCAGGCCTGAATTGCGTGGGGGCTCCGGTCCGCGATCTCTCGGGACGGGTTTTCGCCGCCGTCAGCGTCAGTGGCCCGGCCTGGAAGACGCCGCTAAGTGAAGCGGCGCGGATTGCGAAGATCGTTATTCATCATGCCGACGCCATAAGCCGCGCGCTCGGTCACGGGGATAGCGTCTGCCACTGGATGAGTGCAGTGTCTGAACTATCGCCAGTAGAACTTGATCGAGACGTAGACCACGACCAGGCAGGCGAAGATCAGCGCCACCGGGAGGGGGCGCTTCTCGGTCCCACCAAACATCGTCGCGCCGAACCTGGCGGCCTTCTTCGGCTTGGGCGACGGGCGCCGGAAGGCGGTAACATTGTCCGCCACCGGCTCGGCCGGCCGGCTGCGGACGTCGGGCGGGTTCCCGCCTCCGCCCATCTCCAGATAATAGGATTTGTAGACCTCGGCGATCGTGGCTTCGGCCGCCTCGTCCTCGCTCATCCGCTCCAGCAGCTTCTTGTAGCCGTCGAGGAAGCCCTGTGCGTCCTCCGGCAGGGCCGACAACCCGTTCAGCTTGGCCATCATCTTCCAGGTGGCGAAATCGGCGCGGGCACGGGTGTCGGCGCGTCGCGCGATCAGCATATCGGCAGCTTTGACCAAGTTGGCCTCTAGCCCTTCGGCTTTGTCTTCAAGTGCAGGATCTAAAACAGTGCCGCTTCAACTACGCATTGCCGGTCAGCAAGAGAACAGCTTGAATCACATAACCGGTCAACGTTCGTAGTATTGCTGAAATAACATCAAGATTTAGACCGAACTGGGAACCGGCCAGCGGCAGCAGGATCAGGAGCGCGATCAGGATCATCATTCCGAACGGCTCGAGCCTTGACAGAGGCAAAGCGAGCGGCCGCGGCAAGAGCCCGACCGCGACACGCCCACCGTCGAGCGGCGGGATCGGCATCATGTTGAAGACCGCCAGCACGGCATTGATCAGCAGCGCGTTCTTGAGATTGTCGAAGATCCATTGCGCCGAACCGGCCGGAGCCCATGGCAGGGCATGAAGGGCGAGGCCCGCGGCGAGCGCCAGCACGATGTTGGTAGCGGGACCGGCCAGGGCGACCCAGACCATGTCCAGCTTGGGATTGTTGAGATTGCGAAAATTCACCGGGACCGGCTTGGCGTAGCCAAACAGGAACGGCGAATGCGCAAACAGCAGCATCGCCGGCAGGATCAGCGTGCCGAACGGGTCGATGTGGCGGAGCGGATTGAAGCTGACGCGGCCGAGCTGCCAGGCGGTGTTGTCGCCAAGACGATGTGCGACGAAGCCGTGTGCGGCTTCATGGAAGGTGATGGCGAGCACCAGCGGCAGCACCCACGCCGAGAGGTCATAGAGAGAAATGTTCACGTCGCATCTGTCCCGGTTTTTGCCTGGTCGCCTTGCAGACGACCCGGCCAAACCGTCGGTGCAGCAACGCTTCACTTCAACATAGGGTGGCCGGTTCCGAAATACCACGCTGCAAATGATCGGCGAGCAGTGCCGCCGGGCGCGACAGGTGACGTGCCCGGTGGAGGCGGATGTCCCCCAACGGCAGCGGCGGCAGGCCGTCGCGGGGGCCGAAAGCACGAAGACTGGACGGCAGGGTACTGGCCTTGACCACGGTGACCGCGAGGCCTTGTGCGGCGATCGATTCCACCGCCGCCAGCGTCCGGCTGACAAAGGCGAGCCGCCAAAGCCGGCCGGCGCGATCGAGTGCCTCCGCGGCCCATTGGCGAAACAGGCAGCCGGGCGGATAGAGCGCGACCGGCAGGGTATCGTCTACCATGGCACGGCATGCGGCGGCGGCCGCCCAGACGGCCTGCTCGCGCCGCAACAGCTCCCCATCGCCGCGCCCTTGCGGATGCATGGCGATGACGAGGTCAAAGGCCTCGCCGAGCCGGGCCGGCATGGTCGCGGTCAGCCCGGTCTCGATCTCGACCCGCACCGTCGGTTGCTTATTGGCGAAGCTCGCCAGCAGGGGCGGAATGACGATCGTGCCATAATCGTCCATCACCCCGAGGCGGATGACAGCCTCCGGCTTGCGTGCGCGCAACGCGCCGACTGCTTCTGCATGGAGGGCAAGGATGCGCTGCGCATAGGCACGCAGCTCATGGCCTGCGGCGGTCGGCACGACGCCGGCCCGATTGCGCTGAAACAGTTTTGCGCCGAGCCGCTGCTCGAGGCGCCTGATCTGCACGCTCACGGTCGACTGGGTCCGGTTGAGCTGATCCGCTGCGCGCGTGAACGAGCGATGCTCGGCGACGGCGAGAAAAGCCTTGAGCAGGTCGGGATCGAGATCGGGCGTGGTCATCACGAAACGTTATCCCAGCATGACGGAAATTCCATTCCCAGTTTCGGCGCGCCCGGTATGCTGTTCGTCCAGGCGTTCGGCGGGGAGGAATTGTGGGCGAGATTTTTGGCGTTCTGGCTGCGGTGCTGTCGAGTGCGCTGGGCGGCACCTCGATCGGCGCCACGCGCTATCTCGTGACCAGCATCGATCCGCTGGCGATCGGCTCGTTCCGGTTCGGGATCGGCTGTCTCCTGCTGCTGCCGCTGACATGGCTGCGTGGCGATCGATGGCCGGGGCGCGGCGACTGGGCCGCGACAATCGGGCTCGGCATCCTGTTTTTCGCGCTGTTTCCGATCCTGTTCAACGCATCACTGATCTTCACCACAGCGGCGCGCGGCGCGCTCGCGCTGTCGACGCTGCCGCTGTTGACGCTGATGATCGGCGCCGCGCTCGGCAGCGAGGCCCTGAGCTGGCGCAAGTCGATCGGCGTCGTGGTGGCAACTCTGGCGTTGCCATCGCGCTGCTCACCGATCTCGGTTCGGCGCCGTCAGGCGCCTGGCGCGGCGATCTCCTGATGATGGCGGCTGCGCTATGCATGGCGCTGTACGGCATCTGGTCGAAGCCGCTGATCCGGCGTTCCAGCCCGATCGCCTTCACCACCATGAGCATGGCGGCGGGCGCGTGTTGCCTCATCCTTCTCTCGTGTCTCCGCGGCAGCTTCGCGCCCGTCGCAGATTTCAGTACGCCGCAATGGCTCGCCGCGCTCTATCTCGGCGCCTTCGGAGCGGCGCTGACCTTCCATCTCTGGGCCTTCGCGCTGGAGCGGACCACACCGACACGCGTGGCGATCTCGGTGACGGTCAATCCGATCACGGCATCGCTGGTCGGCGCCTGGCTGCTGAACGAGCCGCTGCGCTGGAATCTCGTGGCCGGCATCGTCGCGGTGTTCGCCGGAATCTGGTTGGCGACGACGACGGGACGGCGCGCCCGGGCCGCCAGCATGTCCGTTTCAAACCAGCTCTGAGCTCACGTGGGGATCGTCGTCTCATATTGCCGGAGCCCGTCCTCGAGCTTCAGCCAGGCGAGCTTTTCCGAGACCCAGATGTGCTCGGTCGGCACGAAGGCATTGCGGTCGTCGAACGTCGCGAGCGCCACGCCCGCCAGCGTGCCGTTGCGGCGCCAGGAGAACAGGCGCGTGCCGCATGTCTTGCAGAACACGCGGTCGATATTCTCCGACGATGCGTAGCGGCCGGTATCACCCTCGACGGTCAGCGCTTTCTGGTCGAATTGGGCGCGGGCGAAGTAGGGCGAGCCCATCGCCTTCTGGCAGATGCGACAATGGCAGATGCGGACGTTCAGCGGCTCGCCTTCCGCCTTGAACCGCACCGCGCCGCACAGGCATCCACCTTCCCGGACCATGGCTGTCTCAGTAGGTCGCACGACCGCCGGAGATGTCGAAGACCGCTCCGGTGGAGAAGGCACAATCTTCGGATGCAAGCCACGCGGCCATCGCGGCGAGCTCCTCGACCAGCACGAAACGCGCTTTCGGGATTTTCGCCAGCATGAAATCGATATGCTGCTGCGTCATCTGGTCGAAGATCGCCGTCTTCGCCGCCGCCGGCGTCACCGCATTCACGAGAATGTCGTGAGCGGCGAGCTCCTTGCCGAGCGACTTCGTTAGCGCGATCAGGCCGGCCTTGGACGCAGAATAGTGCGAGGCGTTCGGATTGCCTTCCTTGCCGGCGATCGAGGCGATGTTCACGATACGCCCGTATTTCTGCTTGAGCATCGTGGGCACGATGGCCTTGCAGACGATGAAGGGGCCGTCGAGATTGATGCGCAGCACCTTGCGCCATTCCTCGAGATCGGTCTCCCAGACCGGCTTGTTGACTCCGGCGATGCCGGCATTGTTGACGAGGATGTCGATCTTGCCGAAGGCGGCGAGCGTCGCGTCGCGTGCCTGCTCGACGCCGGCGGTGTCGGTGACGTCGACCTTGAAGACGCGGACGTTGTCGCCGATGTCCTTCGCCGTCTTCTCGGCCAGCGCGGCATCGAAATCCCAGATCGCGACCTTGGCGCCGGATGCGACGAATCGCTCGGTGATCGCGCGACCAAAGCCCTGAGCGCCGCCTGTGACGACGGCGACGCGGCCGTTGAGATCAATCTTGTTCATGAGATGTGATCCCCGGAGTGTCAGAGCATGTAGCCGCCGTCGACGACGAGGTCGACGCCGGTGGTGAAGGCGCTCTCGTCGCTGCCGAGATAGATCGCCATATTGGCGATTTCGTCGGCGGTGCCGAGCCGGCCCATCTTCTGGCGGGAGATGAACATCTCCTTGCCCTGCGGCCCTTGGGCTGCGGCGCGGTCGAGCATCGAGGGGGTCTCGACGGTGCCCGGGCAGATCGCGTTGCAGCGGATGCCCTTGGTGATGAAATCGAGCGCGACGGCGCGGGTCAGCAGCGACACCGCGGCTTTCGACGAGCTGTAGACATAGCGGTTCGCCGGCGGCCGCAGCGCCGCGCAGGACGAGATGTTGACGATGCTGCCGCCGCCGCCCGCGAGCATCTCGGGCAGGAACGCCTTGATGGTCCGGTGCATCGACTTGACGTTGATGTCGAACGAGAAATCAAAATCCTCCTCCGAGCACTCCAGGATGGTGCCGTGATGCACGAAGCCGGCGGCATTGAGCAGGATGTCGATCTTGCCGATGCGCTTGGCGAAGGCATTGACGTCGGCGGTGTTGCGCACGTCGAGCTTTGCGGTCTCGGCGATGCCTTCCTTGGACAGGCCCGCGATGCCGGCTTCGTTGATGTCGGTGGCGATGACGGTTGCGCCTTCACGAGTGAACGCGAGCGCGCATGCGCGCCCGATGCCTGCGGCTGCAGCCGTGATGACGGCGCGCTTACCCTTGAGGCGGTCTGCCATGTTGTTTTTCTCCTCACCCTTGAATTTGATTGCTATGCCGTCATTGCGAGCGAAGCGAAGCAATCCAGACTCTTGCCGCTGAGGCACTCTGGATTGCTTCGTCGCTTCGCTCCTCGCAATAACGCGCGGTTAGTGATTATCCCGCGCCACACCAAAGCTGCCGGCGACATTCTGGTAGCGCGTGGCGAGCTCCATGCAGGCGCCGGTGGCGTGTTGGCCTACGGTGTTGCGATAGAGTTCCTGCCATGGCGTCTGGTTCGGCGGATGCTTGAAGCCGCCATTGGCCTTGAGTTCGGCGTGGCGCTTCTTCAGCTCGTCGTCCGAGATCAGGATGTTGGCGCTGCCCTTGTTGAGGTCGATGCGGACCTTGTCGCCGGTCTTGAGGATCGCGAGCCCGCCATTGGCGGCCGCTTCCGGCGAGGCGTTCAGGATCGACGGCGAGCCCGAGGTGCCGGACTGGCGGCCGTCGCCGATGCAGGGTAGGGCGAGGATGCCGCGTTTGATCAGCGCCGCGGGCGGCTGCATGTTCACGACCTCCGCGCCACCGGGATAGCCGATCGGCCCGGTGCCGCGGATGAACAGCACGCAATGCTCGTCAATGTCGAGCGAGGCATCGTCGATCCGCGCGTGATAGTCCTCCGGGCCTTCGAACACGATGGCACGGCCCTCGAAGGCGTTGAGGTCTTTCGGATTGCTCAGATAGCGCTCGCGGAATTCCTTGGAGATCACGGAGGTCTTCATGATCGCGGAATCGAACAGATTGCCCTTCAGCACCAGGAAGCCGGCGTCCTTCACCAGCGGCTTGTCATAAGCCCAGATCACATCGTTGTCGGGCTTGGGCGCATGCTTGCAGTTCTCGCCGATGCCGCGGCCGTTCACCGTGACCGCGTCCTCATGGATGCGCTTGTGCTTCATCAATTCGCGCACCACGGCCGGCACGCCGCCGGCGCGGTGGAATTCCTCGCCGAGATAGAAGCCGGCCGGCTGCATGTTCACCAGCAGCGGCACGTCGTGGCCGAATTTCTGCCAGTCGTCGATCGACAGCTCCACGCCGATGTGGCGGGCCAACGCGTTGATGTGGATCGGCGCGTTGGTCGAGCCGCCGATCGCCGAGTTGATGACGATGCAGTTCTCGAACGCCTTGCGGGTCAGGATGTCCGACGGCTTGAGGTCTTCCCAGACCATCTCGACGGCGCGCTTGCCGGTCTCGTAGGCGATCTGACCGCGCTCGCGGTAGGGAGCGGGGATGGCCGCGCAGCCCGGCAGCGAGAAGCCGAGCGCTTCGGCGAGCCCGTTCATGGTCGACGCCGTGCCCATGGTGTTGCAATGGCCGACCGAGGGCGCCGAGGACGCCACGATCTCCATGAATTCTTCGTAGTCGATCTCGCCGGCGGCAAGCCGCTCGCGCGACTTCCAGACGATGGTGCCGGAGCCGGTGCGCTCGCCGGCATGCCAGCCGTTGAGCATCGGGCCGCCCGACAGCACGATCGCGGGCAGGTTCACGGTCGCCGCCGCCATCATGCAGGCCGGCGTGGTCTTGTCGCAGCCGGTGGTCAGCACCACGCCGTCGAGCGGATAGCCGTAGAGGATCTCGACCAGACCGAGATAAGCGAGGTTGCGGTCGAGCGCCGCGGTGGGCCGCTTGCCGGTCTCCTGGATCGGGTGGGTCGGGAATTCCATCGCAATGCCGCCGGCCTCGCGGATGCCTTCGCGGACACGGTGGGCCAGCTCGATGTGATGCCGGTTGCAAGGAGAAAGGTCGTTGCCGGTCTGGGCGATGCCGATGATTGGCTTGCCGGACTGCAACTCGGCGCGGGTGAGGCCGTAGTTCAGATAGCGCTCCATGTAGAGCGCAGTCATCCCCGGGTTATGCGGGTTGTTGAACCATTCCTGTGAGCGAAGGTGGCGGCGGGTGCCGTTACCGGCGGGCGCATGCCCATTGGTTGGGGTTTTTGTCATTGGGTTTCTCCTTCAATGCAAACGCACGGACCGACGTCCGGGATGTCGATCGATGCGATGCCCGGCAGCGCGAGCATGTAACAAGGGCCCGCCTGCTGGCGAACGTTTCCTCACAAGTGCGATACTACTCATGGGTCGTTGGTAACGCTATCATTTTGTACGGCCGGCGCCCGTTCCGATGCGCGCGGGCCGGCTGCGGGCCGCTGCGCCTGCGAACTCTGCCGCTCGATCACCGTAAAGCCGAGATCGAGCACCGGCTGTTCAGGACGCGTGCCTTCGATCGCCTCGATCAGCATCGCGGCAGCAGCGCTGCCCATTTCGTAACGGTTGGTCCGCACGCTCGTCAGCGTCGGCACCGAGGAAGCCATGAATTCGAGGTCGTTGAAGCCGACGATCGCGATCTGCTCGGGGACCGGGATCTCTCGTCGCCGGCATTCGAACAGCACACCGAGCGCGAGGTCGTCATTGGCGCAGAATACCGAGTCGATGCCGGGCTCGCGCGCGAGCAGATCGGCGAACAGCGCGCCGCCGAGCGTCACCGAGGTCGGCGTCGCCGTCGTCATGATCAGCCTTTGGTCGAACAGGCCGGCGTCCTTCATGGACGCGACATAGCCGTCGAGCCGGCGCTGCACCCGCGGGTCCATGCGTGCGCCGACGAAGCCGATCCTGCGGTGACCCTGCGCGAACAAATGGGCAATCGCCGCGCGCGCCGCATCATAATGGGAAAACCCGATCATCATGTCCACGGGGTTAGGACCGATCTCCATGATCTGCACGATCGGGCAGTCGGCCGCCTCCAGCATCGCGCGCGATTCCGTGGTCTGGTCGATGCCTGTGACGATCAGTCCCGCCGGCTTCTGCGCCAGAAACAGGCGCAACAGCTTCTCCTCCTGGAGAATAGAGTAGCGCGTGTTGGACAACTGGATCGAGTAACGGCTGCTTTCGGAGGCGTCATAGATGCCGCGCAGCACGTCGGAGAACACGTTGTTGGTCAGTGACGGAATCAAGACGCCGATCACCTCGGTGCGCTGCGAGGCCAGCGCGCGCGCCGCAAGGTTGGGCACGTAGCCGAGCTCCTGGGCCGCGCTTTCGACCCGCGTCCGCTTGGCCACCGACAGCGCCTCGGGATTGCGGAAGAAACGGGAGGCGGTAATCGGGCTGACGCCGGCGAGCTCGGCGACTTCTGCCAGCCGAATCTTGCCAGACTTGGTGCGCTTTCGACCCATTTGTTGCTCTTAACACAGCCTCTTCCCCAAACAAAGGATCGTTGACAGCGCTACCAGCAACGACTAACCAAAGACAAATTGCCAAAGCCGCACAAACTGCCGACAATGTTGCCCGTTAAGAGGTGCTTCGGGTCGGCGAAGTTCAGAAAAAACAAGACGGTGGCGGCGCCGCAGTTGCGTCGTCTAAGTCGGAGGAGGGAGCTAGATGTCGTCTGTGCAAATCCGCGACGTGCGGAAATCGTTCGGCAATTTTGAAGTCCTGCACGGCGTCTCGATTCCGATCGAGGACGGCCAGTTCGTGGTCCTGGTTGGCCCTTCCGGCTGCGGCAAGTCGACGCTTCTACGCATGCTCGCAGGTCTCGAGAACATCACCTCGGGCACCATCTCGATCGGCGACCGCGTCGTCAACAATGTCCAGCCCAAGGAGCGAGACATTGCGATGGTGTTCCAGAACTACGCGCTCTATCCGCACATGACGGTTGGCGAAAACATGGGCTTCTCGCTGAAGCTGCGCAACGCCGGCTCCGACGAGATCAACAAGCGCGTCAAGCGCGCCGCCGAAATTCTCGCGCTGACGCCATTGCTCGAGCGCTACCCGCGCCAGCTCTCCGGCGGTCAGCGCCAGCGCGTCGCCATGGGCCGCGCCATCGTGCGCGATCCCCAGGTCTTCCTGTTCGACGAGCCCTTGTCGAACCTCGACGCCAAGCTGCGCGTCGCCATGCGCACCGAGATCAAGGAACTGCATCAGCGGCTCAAGACCACGACCGTCTACGTTACCCACGACCAGATCGAGGCCATGACCATGGCCGACAAGATCGTCGTGATGCATGACGGCATCGTCGAGCAGATGGGCACTCCGCTCGAGCTCTATGACAAGCCGGAAAACCAGTTCGTTGCAGGCTTCATCGGCTCGCCCGCGATGAACTTCCTGAAGGGGCATGTCCGCGTCAATGGGGTTGCGACCTTCGAGGGGCCGAACGGTGTCAAGCTGCCGCTCAAGAATGCGCCGGCTAACTCGGATGGCAAGCCTGTGGTCTACGGCGTCCGTCCTGAGCACTTCACCATCGCCGACGACGGCGCCGACGCCGAGATCGTCGTGGTCGAGCCGACCGGCTCGGAGACGCAGGTGTTTGCGAAGGTCGGCGGCGAGCAGGTCGTCGCGGTCTTCCGCGAGCGCCACACGTTCAAGCCGGGCGACAAGGTCAAGTTGAAGCCCGATCCGACCCTGGTACATCTGTTCGACGAGGCGACGGGTAAGCGCGTGTAGCGGCGTTTCGTGACGTAAGACGACCAAATACAAACATAAAATTCAGGGAGAGAACGATGAGCCATTTCGACAGGCGTAGTGTGCTTAAAGCAAGCCTGGGCGGCGCAGCTTTGCTCGCTGGCCCAGGTATCGTCCCGGTCCGTGCTGCGGAGTGGACCAACACGCCGGAGCCGAATGCCTCCATTCGCGTGCTGCGCTGGAAGCAGTTCATCCAGGCCGAGTTCGACAAGTTCGCCGAGCAGACCAAGAAGTTCTCCGAGAAGACCGGCGTCAAGGTGAAGCTCGAGGCCGAGAGCTGGGAAGACATCCGGCCGAAGGCCGCGGTTGCCGCCAATGTCGGCGCGGGCCCCGATCTGATCATCGGCACGCTCGACGATCCCTTCAAATTCCCCGAGAAGCTGATCGACATGACCGACGTCGCCGATTACCTCGGCAAGCAGTATGGCGGCTGGTATCCGGTGGCCGAGCGCTACGGCAAGAAGGGCAACAGCTGGATCGCCATTCCGCAAGGCGCGACCGGCGGCTGTCTGAACTACCGCATCAGCCACGTGAAGGCCGCGGGCTTCGACGAATTCCCGAAGGACACCGACGGCTTCCTCAAGCTGTGCCAGGCTCTGAAGAAGAACAACACGCCGGCCGGTTTCGCGCTCGGCCATGCCACGGGCGACGCCAACGGCTGGTGCCAGTGGGCGCTGTGGGCGTTCGGCGGCAAGGTCGTCAACGACAAGAACGAGGTCGTGATCGACTCGCCGGAGACGATCGCTGCGATCGAATACGTCAAGCAGCTCTATGCGACGTTCATTCCGGGCGTGTTGTCGTGGAACGACTCGAACAACAACAAGGCGTTCCTGAACGGCGAGCTCAGTCTCACCCTGAACGGCATCTCGATCTGGACCGTCGGCAAGAACTCCCCTGATCCCAAACAGCAGGAGATCGCCAAGGACATGAACCATGCGCCGATGCCGATCGGGCCCGTGGGCGTGCCGACCGAGCAGCAGAACGTGCTGGTCTACTACGGCTACAAGCACTCGAAGTATCCGAAGGCGGTCAAGGAATACATCAAGTTCATGATGGACAAGGAGAACTATGACGCGTGGGAAGTTGCCTCCAACGGCTACGTCTCGCCGCCGCTCCCGGCCTACAACGATAACCCGGTCTGGACCTCCGATCCCAAGATCACGCCGTATCGGGACTGTCTGAAGCGCTGCCGCGACAACGGCTATGCCGGAGATCTCGGCTACGCCTCGGCCGCCGTTATGGGCGACTTCGTCGTGGTCGACATGTTCGCGGAAGCTGCGTCCGGACAAACCACGCCGAAGGAAGCGGCAGCCCGCGCTGCCGAACGTGCCAAGCGCTATTACCAGGTCTGATCAGCCAGAATCGGCGGCGTCCAATATGCTGGGCGCCGCCGTTGTCGTTCTTTGAGGAATCCGACATGGCCGTTATCGCCGAGCCCGTCGCCGCGCAGGTCAAGCGCAGCAGCTTGTGGAGCAGGGCGTTCGAAAGCCGACATTTTCTCGGCGCGATGTTCATGGTGCCGGCGATCGCCATCCTGATCCTGTTTCTGGCTTATCCCCTCGCGCTGGGCTTCTGGCTCGGTATGACCGACACCAAGATCGGGGCGTCGGCCGTTACATCGGCTTCGCAAACTTCGTCTCGCTCTCCAAAGATTCCGTGTTCTGGCTGTCCGTGTTCAACACCATTTTCTATACGGTGTTCGCGAGCATCGTGAAATTCGCGATGGGACTTTACCTGGCGTTGCTGCTCAACGAGCGGCTGCCGTTCAAGTCGATGGTCCGCGCCATCGTGCTGTTGCCCTTCGTTGTGCCGACCGTGCTGTCGGCGATCGCCTTCTGGTGGATCTATGACAGCCAGTTCTCGATCATCTCCTGGGTGCTCATCAAGGCCGGCCTCCTGACCCATTACATCGATTTCCTCGGCGATCCCTGGAATGCGCGCTGGTCGGTGGTGCTCGCCAACATCTGGCGCGGCGTCCCCTTTGTCGCCATCACGCTGCTGGCGGGATTGCAGACCATCTCGCCGTCGCTTTACGAGGCTGCCAATCTCGATGGCGCCACCAATCTGCAGCGCTTCCGCCACATCACGCTGCCGATGCTATCGCCGATCATCGCGGTGGTGATGACGTTCTCGGTGCTGATGACGTTCACCGACTTCCAGCTGATCTACACCATCACGCGCGGCGGTCCGATCAACGCCACGCACCTGATGGCGACGCTGTCGTTCCAGCGCGCCATCACCGGCGGCAATCTCGGCGAGGGCGCGGCGATCTCGAACGCGATGATCCCGTTCCTGGTCGCGGCAATCCTGTTGAGCTTCTTCGGGCTTCAGCGCTCCCGCTGGCAGCAGGGCGGGAGGGACTGACCATGACCACCGTGGACGACCAAAGCGTCGGAATGGACTACCTGGAAAGTTTCCCGCGGAAATTCCTCCGCGTCTATCTTCCGCTCGGCCTCATCATCGTCTTCCTTCTGTTCCCGTTCTACTGGATGGCGGTGACGACGTTCAAGCCGGACGCGGAGATGTACGACTATGAGAAGTACAATCCGTTCCTGATTGCGCACCCGACGCTCGAGCATATCAAGAAGCTGTTCTTCGATACCGACTATCCTCTGTGGATGTGGAATACGGTCATCGTCTCGGTATCCTCGACCTTCATCTCGCTGTTCGCCAGCGTCTGCGCGGCTTACGCGATCGAGCGTCTGCGCTACAAGGGCTCGCGCTATGTCGGCCTGGCGATCTTCCTCGGCTATCTCGTCCCGCCCTCGATCCTGTTCATTCCGCTGGCCGCGATCGTGTTTCAGCTCGGCCTGTTCGACGGCAATCTGGCGCTGATCCTGACCTATCCGACCTTCCTGATCCCGTTCTGCACCTGGCTCCTGATGGGCTATTTCCGCACCATTCCTTACGAGCTCGAGGAATGCGCGCTGATCGACGGGGCAACGCGGCTCCAGATCCTGACCAAGATCACGCTGCCGCTGTCGCTGCCGGGGGTGATCTCGGCGGGCATCTTCGCCTTCACGTTGTCCTGGAACGAGTTCATTTACGCGCTGACCTTCATCTCCTCATCGGAAAACAAGACGATTCCGGTCGGTGCCATCACCGAGCTCGTCAATGGCGACGTCTATCATTGGGGCGCCCTGATGGCGGCGGCCCTGACCGGCTCGGTCCCCGTAGTTATCCTTTATTCCTTCTTCGTAGAGTACTATGTGTCGGCCATGACCGGCGCCGTGAAGGAATGATCGCGGGGCCCGCCTGAGAACGCGCCGGACCTTCAAGAGCGGCGCGTTCCGGACAATAAGAAGGAGTAAGCTCTTGCACATTCTGGTTCTGGGCGCTGCCGGCATGGTCGGCCGCAAATTGTGTGAACGGCTGTTGCGCGACGGCCGGCTCGGCAAGAGCGACATCACCAAGCTGACCATGCACGACGTGGTCGAGCCCAGGAAGCCGGAGAAGGCAGGTTTCCTCGTCGAGACCGTCTCTGGCGATTTCGCCGTCCCGGGTGCTGCCGAAAAGCTGATCGCCGGCCGCCCCGACGTGATCTTCCATCTCGCTGCGATCGTCTCCGGCGAGGCCGAGCTCGATTTCGAGAAGGGCTACCGCATCAATCTCGACGGCACGTGGATGCTGCTCGATGCCATCCGCCTCGTTGGCGGCGGCTACAAGCCGCGATTGGTGTTCACGTCCTCGATCGCGGTGTTCGGTGCGCCGTTCCCCGATGCAATCGGCGACGAGTTCTTCCACACGCCGCTGCTCAGCTACGGCACCCAGAAGGCAATTGGCGAGCTGCTGCTTGCGGATTATTCGCGTCGCGGCTTTCTCGACGGCATCGGCATCCGCCTGCCGACCATCTGCATACGTCCCGGCCTGCCCAACAAGGCGGCTTCGGGCTTCTTCTCCAACATCTTGCGCGAGCCGCTCGCCGGCAAGGAAGCGGTCCTCCCGGTGTCGGAGGACGTCCGCCACTGGCACGCCACGCCGCGTTCGGCCGTCGGCTTCCTGCTCCATGCCGGCACCATGGACCTCGCCAAGGTCGGTCCGCGCCGCAACCTGACCATGCCGGGCTTGTCGGCCACGGTCGGCGAGCAGATCGCCGCGCTGAAGCGGGTTGCGGGCGAGAAGGTCGCCGCTCGCATCAAGCGCGAGCCCGATCCGTTCATCGTCGGCATCGTTGGCGGCTGGCCGCGCAATTTCAATGCGATGCGGTCGCGCGAGCTCGGCTTCACCACGGAAGAGAAGACCTTCGACGATATCATCCGCATTCACATCGACGACGAGCTCGGCGGCAATTTCGTCGCCTGATCGTTAAAGATGAACAGCCCGGATATGACGATGGCGAGCGTTGCTTGCATCGGTGAATGCATGGTCGAGCTCCGGCAGGCCCAAGGTGGGCAGGCCGGGCAGGGTGGCGGCCTGTTCTCGCGCGGCTTCGGCGGCGATACCCTCAACACGGCGGTGTATCTGGCGCGGCTCGAGGTCAAGGTCGACTATCTCACCGCACTCGGCGACGACGGCATGAGCGAGGAGATGATCGCGGCCTGGAATGCCGAGGGCGTCGGCACGCGCCGCGTGGTGCGACTGCCGGACAAACTGCCCGGCCTCTACATGATCCAGCTCGATGCCAAGGGCGAGCGTCAGTTCTTCCACTGGCGCGACAGCGCGGCGGCGCGCCAACTGATGAGCCTGCCAGAGACAGACGAGCTCCTGAACTCGCTGATGAGCTATGACATCGTCTATCTCTCCGCGATCACGCTCTCGATCTACGAGGCGGCCGGACGCGATCGCCTGTTCGCGGCGATCAAGCGTGCCCGGCTGCTCGGCACCCGCTTCGTATTCGACACCAATTTTCGCGCACGCGGCTGGCCCGATCGCGATGTCGCGCGCGAGGTATTCGCCGCGGCGTTTGCGGCGGCCGACATCGTGCTGACCTCGACCGAGGATCTGCTTGCGCTCTATCCCGGCGAGAGCCCCGCGCAATTGATGGCGCGCATCCCGGCGCCCGAGCTGGTGTTCCGGCTCGCCGAGCCTGTCAGTCTGCTGCGCTTTCCCGGTGGCACGAGCGAGGTCCGCGCCGAACAAATGACCAAATCGGTCGTTGACACCACTGCGGCAGGGGACAGCTTTGCCGCGGCTTATATTGCGGCTCGCCTGGCGGGTTCCGAACCGGTGGAGGCCGCCCAGGCCGGGCACCGCCTTGCCAGCCTCGTGATCTGCTATCCCGGCGCCATCATTCCGGGCTATGCCATGCCGCCGAAGAAGCGGCACCGGCCGACGACCACGCGTCAAGCGACCAAGTGAAACGAAAGCCAAGATGACCACGACCGCCCAACAGAACCACCTTGCCGCCCTGTTCAAGGCCGCGACCGTCATTCCCGTCCTCACCATCGAGCGTATCCAGGATGCCGTGCCGCTGGCGCGTGCGCTGGTGGCCGGCGGCGTCCGCACACTGGAGGTGACCTTGCGCACCCCCGTTGCGATCGAGGCGGCGAGGGCGATGATGGCCGAGGTCCCCGAGGCGACCGTCGGCATCGGCACGATTCTCAATCCGGCCGACTTCACCCGTGTCGAGAAGCTCGGCGTCGCGTTCGGCATCAGCCCGGGCCTGACGCCGGATCTGTTGAAGGCCGCCACCCATAGCTCCTTGCCGTTTGCGCCGGGCATTGCCACGGCGTCCGAACTGATGATGGCGCTGTCCTACGGCTTCGACGTCGCAAAATTCTTTCCGGCCGAGCAGGCGGGCGGCATCAAGGGGCTGCGCGCGCTGGGCGGACCGTTCCCCAACGTGCGGTTCTGTCCGACCGGCGGGGTCGGCGAGGCCAACGCGGCGATCTGGCTCGCCGAGCCCAATGTGGTCGCGGTCGGCGGTTCCTGGCTCTGCCCGACCGCGGAGATCAGGGCCGGGAACTGGGCCGGCATAACTGCCATCTGTCAGCGCACCCTCCAGGCCCTTAAACCTGCGTGAAGTCTTGCCGTCCCTGCGCTAAGACTTAGGTCAGCAAGAGACCGCCAGGGAGAAAAGACCATGACCGCCAGCATCGTCGGATGGGCGCATACGCCGTTCGGCAAGTTCGACACCGAAACCGTCGAAAGCCTCGTCACCCGCGTTGCCAACGAGGCGATGGCCGATGCCGGCATTTCGGCCTCCGATGTCGACGAGATCGTGCTCGGCCATTTCAACGCCGGCTTCTCGGCGCAGGATTTTACCGCCTCGCTGGTGCTGCAGGCCGACCCGAAGCTGCGCTTCAAGCCGGCCACCCGTGTCGAGAACGCCTGCGCGACCGGATCGGCCGCCGTGCACCAGGGCCTGCGCGCGATCGCCGCGGGTGCGGCCAAGATCGTGCTGGTGGTCGGGGTCGAGCAGATGACCCGGACCCCGGGTCCGGAGATCGGCAAGAACCTCCTGAAGGCGTCTTACCTGCCTGAGGACGGCGACACCGTCGGCGGTTTCGCCGGCGTGTTCGGCAAGATTGCCAGCTCCTATTTCCAGAAATACGGCGACCAATCCGATGCGCTGGCGCTGATCGCGGCCAAGAACCACAAGAACGGCGTTGCCAATCCCTTCGCCCAGATGCGCAAGGATTTTGGCTTCGACTTCTGCCGCGCCGAGAGCGAGAAGAATCCGTACGTCGCTGGCCCCTTGAAGCGCACCGACTGCTCGCTGGTCTCCGACGGCGCGGCCGCGCTGGTGCTGGCCGATGCCGAGACGGCCAAAGGCATGGGCAAGTCGATCGGCTTCCGCGCCACCGCACACGCCCAGGACTTCCTGCCGATGTCCAAGCGCGACATCCTTCAGTTCGAGGGCTGCACCATCGCCTGGCAGCGCGCGCTTGAGCAGGCCGGGGTGACGCTCACCGATCTCTCCTTCGTCGAGACCCATGACTGCTTCACCGTCGCCGAGCTGATCGAGTATGAGGCGATGGGCCTGACGCCGAAGGGGCAGGGCGCCCGCGCCATCAAGGAAGGCTGGACGCTCAAGGACGGCAAGCTGCCGGTCAATCCGTCCGGCGGGTTGAAGGCCAAGGGCCATCCGATCGGCGCCACCGGCGTCTCCATGCACGTGATGACCGCGATGCAGCTCGCAGGCCAGGCGCCCGAGGGCATGCAGCTCAAGAACGCAAAACTCGGTGGCATCTTCAACATGGGCGGCGCCGCCGTCGCCAACTACGTCTCCGTGCTGGAGCCGCTGAAGTAAGTCTCGTAGGGGCGGGCAAGGCGCTATGCGCCGTGCCTACCTTTTTCTTGCGCCAGATCATGGTGGGCGCGCTGCGCTTTGCCCACCCTGCGGCTCCTGGTTGATTTGCAGGGGAATGCATTATGAACAATAGCTACGAAGATCGCTCTCTCTCGACGCCCTCAACGAGCGCATCGCGATCCTCGAGGACAATATCCGCCAGCTGATCGAGCAGGCCGCGGCCGCCTCGGGCGAGCAGAACGAGTCGCGGATTGCCGACCGCATCAGCCAGCAGAACGACGAGCTCGACCGTCTCATCAAGATCCGCGACTCCCGCCAGAAGAAATAGCGGCCGCGTTGCGCATGCGGCCATACCCCCGTCGCCCTTGCGCGCACCGCGTCCCTGCCCTTAGCTGGACCGAAATCGCGAGGCCACTTCGAGAGCCCGCGTCATCGGGAGCGAACCAATGGGGCCGCTGAAGGGCGTCAAGGTCGTCGACATGACCACCGTGCTGATGGGGCCTTATGCGACCCAGATGCTCGGCGACTACGGTGCCGACGTGATCAAGGTGGAATCGCTCGACGGCGACGTCACCCGGCTGATCGGCCCGATGCGGCACACGGGCATGGGCCCGGTGTTCCTCAACACCAACCGCAGCAAGCGCTCGATCTGCCTCGACCTGAAGAAGCCTGGGGGACGTGAGGCCGTGCTGCGGCTGCTGAAGGACGCCGATGTTCTCGTCTACAACGTCCGTCCGCAGGCGATGGCGCGGCTCCAGCTCGGCTATGATGTCGTCTCGGCAATCAATCCGCGCCTGGTCTATGCCGGCGTGTTCGGCTTCGGCCAGGACGGGCCCTATGCGGCAAAACCCGCTTATGACGATCTGATCCAGGGCGCCACTGCGCTGCCCGCCTTGATGGCGCAGACCGGCGACGGCGTGCCGCGCTACGTGCCGAACGCGCTGGTCGACCGGATCGTCGGTCTCACGGCTGTCGGCGCGATCTGCGCCAGTCTCGTGCATCGCGACCGCACCGGCCGCGGCCAGCGTCTCGACATCCCGATGTTCGAGACCATGGCCGGCTTCGTCATGGGCGACCACATGGGCGGGCTCACCTACGAGCCGCCGCTCGACAAGGGCGGCTATGCCCGCCATCTCTCGCGCGACCGCAGGCCGTACAAGACCTCGGACGGCTATCTCAGCGTCATCGTCTACAACGACAAGCAGTGGGAGAACTTCTTCAAGGCGACAGGCCGCGACGATCTGCGCGCCGATCCCAAATTCGCGACGTTCGCCGGCCGCGCCGCCAACATCGACACCGTCTATGCCGAGCTCGCCCGGATCTTCGAGACGCGCACCACGGCCGAATGGATCGAGCTGCTGACCAAGGCCGACGTGCCTGTCATGCCGATGCACGACCTCGCGTCGATCCTGCACGACGAGCATCTGGAGGCGACAGGCTTCTTCCCGGTCGTCAACCATCCGACCGAAGGCCCGATCCGCAGCATGAAGGTCACCGCGACCTGGTCGGAGACCGAGGCCGAGCCAGTGCGGCTGGCGCCACGCCTCAACGAGCATGGCGCGGAGATTTTGCGCGAGATCGGCTACTCCTCCGACGAGATCGCCGCCATGGTCCGCGACGGCGTCACGCGCTCGGCGCCGGAGTAGGGAGGACATCATGAGCTTCATCACCGGCGTCGGCCTCACCTCCTACGGCAAGCACGAAGGTTCGTCCTCGCTCGACCTGATGAGCAGGGCGGCCCAAGCCGCGCTCGACGATGCCGGGCTCAAGCGCGCCGACATCGATGGCATCCTTTGCGGCTACTCGACCGTCTCGCCGCACATCATGCTGGCGACCGTCTTCGCCGAGCATTTTGGCATTCGTCCGTCTTACGCCCATGCCGTGCAGGTCGGCGGCGCCACCGGGCTTGCAATGACGATGCTCGCGCATCATCTCGTCGATGCGGGCGTCTGCCGCAACGTGCTCGTGGTCGCCGGCGAGAATCGCCTGACCGGGCAGAGCCGCGACGCCTCGATCCAGGCGCTGGCGCAGGTCGGACACCCCGACTACGAGGTGCCGCTGGGGCCGACCATTCCCGCTTATTACGGTCTTGTGGCCAGCAGGTACATGCACGAATACGGCGTGACCGAAGAGGATCTCGCCGAATTCGCCGTGCTGATGCGTGCGCACGCCTGCACGCATCCCGGCGCCCAATTCCACGATCCCATCACGGTCGCCGACGTCATGGCCTCCAGGCCGGTGGCGATGCCGCTCAAGCTGTTGGACTGCTGTCCGGTCTCTGATGGCGGCGCCGCCTTCGTCATCAGCCGCGAACGGACCGGAGAGGCCGGCGTGCGCATCCGCGGCTGCGCGCAGGCGCACACGCATCAGCATGTCACCGCGGCGCCCGGCTTGGGTGAACTCGGCGCCGAAATCGCCATTGCGCGCGCCAGGGAGGCCACCGGCCTTGCGATCTCCGACGTGCGTTACGCCGCGATTTACGACAGCTTTACCATCACGCTCGCGATGCTGCTGGAAGACCTCGGCCTTGCCGGCCGCGGCGAGGCGGCTGCGCGTGTGCGCTCCGGCCATTTCAGCCGTGACGGCGCGATGCCGCTCAACACCCATGGCGGCCTGCTCAGCTACGGCCATTGTGGCGTCGGCGGCGCCATGGCGCATCTGGTCGAAACGCATTTGCAGATGACGGGGCGAGCGACGAATCGCCAGGTGCGCGACGCCTCGATTGCGCTGCTGCACGGTGACGGCGGCGTGTTGTCGTCCCATGTCAGCATGTTTCTGGAGCGGCTGCGATGAGCGAGCGTCTGGCGGACTGGACCAAGGGCGAGCAGGCGATCGTTTTTCAAACCTGCACCGCATGCGGCCACGCGCAATATTTCCATCGTGCCTTCTGCGCGGCGTGTGGAACCGCCGATCCGCGCGAGGCGCGCGCCAGCGGCAAGGGCAGGGTCTACGCGACCTCGCTCGTTTGCCGTGCCGCCACGCCCGAGACGCGTGCGCACGTGCCCTACAACATCCTGCTGGTCGATTGCGCCGAGGGGTTCCGCATGATGGCCCATGGCGACAACGGGGTTGCCATCGGCGATGCGGTCACGGCAAGCTTCAAGCCGTTTGCGGGACAGCTCGTGCCGTTCTTCACGAAGGAAGCATAATGGGATTTCGTCATTCGGGGGCGGTCCAAGGACCGAGCCTGGAACGGGTATTCTGGGCCTGGCTTGCTAGGGCCGCGCTATGCGCGGTCCCGGGAGAGCCACCCCGGAATGACGAAAACTCTGAAACTCTGACTCAGCGCCCGTAGAATAATATGCTGGCGATGACGAGCATCGCCGTCACCGCCAGCATATGCGCAAGCGCTCCCGAGGCCGCCCCCTTGGTGGCTTCCTTCATGCGAATTCTCCCTAGACCTGGGCGTGACTCATCGTTGCGTGGTGAGCGCAAAGACGGCCAGTTTATTTTACTCGGAACACCCCACTTCGAGTATTCGTCGCGATCAAGTCCCCACGCGGCGAATATCGACTGTACCAAGGTCGATCAGCAATGCGGCGGCATTTTGACTCGATGTTGTTGCTCCTGCGTCGCTGCGCGAATACAATTTTTCAGGAGCTTGCCCCGACAACGACAATAAGCATCAAAGGCTCAAGGAAAAAACTCGATCATGGCCCGCATCGACTACAGCGATCCGTCCAAGGCATCCGACCGCACCCGCGAAATCCTCGACAAGAACCGCAATGCCAACATCTTTCGCATGATGTCGCATTCGCCGAGCTATTTTGAGCAGTACTGCCGCCTCGGTGGCGCCATCCGCCACAAGGGCGAGCTCGATCCAATCGTGCGCGAGCTCGCGATCACGCGCACCGGTATCTTGTGCGAGGCGCCGTACGAGATCATCGCGCACAAGCGCATCGGCAAGAATGTCGGCGTCACCGACGCGCAGAACGAGGCGCTGGAAAACTGGCAAGCTGCAACCTGTTTCGACGAGACGCATCGCGCGGCGCTCGCCTTCACCGACGAAATCGTGAAGCTGAAGAAGCCGACGGACGCGACCTTCAAGGCGATCGCCGCAAAACTGACGCCGGCAGCGCTCGTCGAGCTGCAGCTCTCGGTCGGCTTCTACATTATGACGTCGAAGTTCCTGGAGACTTTCGAGATCGATCTCCAGCCCGTCACCGAAGTGGTGGGCTGATCCAAAGCCTGGCTTGCGAGGGATGATCATGACGATCGATGAATATGCGGCCTGGGCCGCGACCATTGCGAAAGTCGATCAGCATCCTTCCAACGAGCGGCTGTCCTATCTCGGGCTCGGCCTCGCCGGTGAAGCCGGCGAGGTGGCCGACCATATCAAGAAGCTGCTGCGCGATGACTGGCTCGACAAGGCGGGTCTCGTCGACGAGCTCGGCGACGTCATCTACTACTGGGCCTGCCTGTGCGCCGCGACCGGCCAGCAGCCATCCGAATTGCTCAACGCCAGCGCCGCCAAGATCAAGCGGCGGCTCAGCGAGGCGGCGAGCCGCTAAACCAGCTGGGGACGGGATCACCTCTCGCAGAATCTCAGCCGCACTACGTCGAGGTCAGGATGTCGACCTTGGTATTGGCGACGATCAGGCGATCGGCCAGCAGCTGCGCCAGATTGCGCATGATGCGCTCGGACGCCCGCGGGTGCTGTCTGCGAAAGCGCTCGAAATCCTTCAGCGCGACTTCGAACGCGGTTGCTGCCATGTCCGCGAATACGTCGGCTGAACGGGCGGTCTCGATCAGCGCCATCTCGCCAAAGGCCATGCCGGCGGTCAGCGTCGCGAGCCTGACGCCGTCGGGCAGCGTGACATGCACCGCGCCGCTGCGCAGGAAGAACAGGGCGTCCGCGGCATCGCCTGTCGCCAGGATCTTTGCGCCGGACTGGTAGGTCCGGATCGCGCAGATCGAGGCGAGGTCCGTCAGCTCTTCCGCGCCGAGGCCGTCGAGCAGCGGCTGTTCCGAAAGGTCGGTGACCTCGTGAAAATCGATTGAGCCGCCATAGCGGTAAACGATCTGGTCTTCCGCCCATTCGATCGCGGTGTCGAGCAGATAGAAATCGCGGACGTTCTTCAGCTCCGCGGTCCATTCCCTCAGCGTATTCCACTCCTTGGACGCGCGCCTGACGCCGGATATCACCACCGTCACGTTGAGCGCGGCGAGGTCCTCGAAGGCCTCCGCGATCAGCCGCGCGCCGGCCCGCGTGGTGGAGGTCACGCGGTGCAGGTCGAAGATCACGAATTGCGGGCGCGGCCGCTCCGCCAGCCGGCGCGAGACGTAGTCGACCGCCGACAGAGATAGCGTGCCCACCAGCTCGATCACCCGCACCTCCTGCTCGTGCGCGGCCAGGATGTCGCGCTCCTGCTGACGGCGGACGCGACGCGACGGGCTCTTGCCGATGTCATAGTCGGCGATCACCGCGTTGCGGGCGTCGTCGCTGCGGTTGAGCATGTGCAGATCGTAATGCGAGGACAGCGCCTCGCAGACCTTGATGCCGCGCACGCTGTTGCCGTGCTTGTCGAGCTTCGGCGAATAGCTGCCGAGGCCGAGGCGGGCGGGGAGCGCCGCCAGAATGCCGCCGCCGACGCCGCTCTTGGCGGGAATGCCGATCCGGTAGATCCACTCGCCGGCATAGTCGTACATGCCCGACGATGTCATCACCGAGAGCGTGCGCGAGATCGCGTAGGGCGTCAGCACCTGTTCGCCGGTGACCGGATTGACGCCGCGATTGGCGAGCGTCGCCGCCATCACCGCGATGTCGCGCGCGGTGACCAGCACGGCGCATTGCCGGAAATAGACGTCGAGCACGCCGGCGACATTGTCCGAGATCACCGCATTGGTCTTGAGGAGATAGCCGATGGCGCGATTGCGGTCGCCGGTCTGGCTCTCGGACGTGTAGACCGCTTCGTCGACGGCGAGGTCGCGCCCGGCAAAGCGGCTGAGCGCGAGCCGGATCTGTTCGAAAGCCTCGGGGCCCTTGCTGTCGTAGATCAGCCCGGTGCAGGCGATCGCGCCGGCATTCACCATCGGATTGAAGGGATGGTTCTCCGCATTGAGCCGGATCGAGTTGAAGGGATCGCCCGAAGGCTCGACGCCGATCGCGCCTTCCACGCGCGTCGCGCCGAGCAAGTCGAGCGCCAGCGCAAACACGAACGGTTTTGACATCGACTGGATGGTGAAGGGCACGCGGCTGTCGCCCACTTCGTAGACATGGCCGTCGAGCGTCGCGAGGCTGATGCCAAAATAGGCAGGGTCGGCCTTGCTCAACTCGGGAATGTAGTCCGCGACATGGCCCGAGGTCTCGGCGGAGAATTCATTGAGGCACGAGTCGAGAAACCGCAGCAGCGGCGGCTTCGAGCGCGTCCAGGTGGAGGCAGGCGGTTGCGCTATCATCGGCTCCCTTGTGCAACGCAATCAGGGCACGCGCAACCCGTCCGGCGCCTTCGTTCGCCGTGGCGCCCGAACGCAAGACGCCGCGCGCCATCGCACTATGATCTGTTTCAGATTGTCGCGGATGAGAAGCGGCTGGCGGCGCGTGCTCAGCTCGCGACGATCGCGATCGTCTGGCCTTCGGCAACGAGGTCATCGATCTTCACGAGCAGTGATGTGAGCGTGCCTGAAGCGGGCGCGGGCACCGGTATCTCCATCTTCATGGCTTCGACGAGCACAACGTCATCGCCATCGGCGACGGTTCCTCCAACTTGCACGGGAGTTGCGCAGATGCGGCCCGCGACTTCCGTGACGATCTTAATTTCTGGCATGCCATCGCCTTTTTGTTGTGGTGGCAAAATGCCTGAGGTAGCGTCGTCTGCAAGTGGAATTTAATTCCGCATAGCGGAACAGACGGTAGGGATCATGGGACGACGTTCGGAGCGGTTAAGCAGGCAAGGTGCACTCGCTGGCGATGCCGGTGAAGGTGATGTCATCCAGGTGGTGTCGCGCGCGTTCGACGTGTTGCGATGCTTCGAGGGCCACGATAGCAGGCTCGGCAATCTCGAGATTTCAAATCGCTGCGGCTTGCCGCGCTCAACGGTGTCGCGGCTGACGCACACGCTGACGCGCATGGGGCAGCTAGTCTATCTGCCGCGTGACCAGAAGTATCGCATTGGTCCGAGCGCGGTGGCGATGAGCGCCTCGATGATGAAGGGCGCGCAACTGCGCAGCATGATCCGCCAGCGGCTGCAGGAAGTCGCCGAGCAATTGCCGGGCACCGTCGGCTTCGTCGTGCCCGATCGTTTCCATCTCGTCTATCTCCAGTTCGCGCGCTCGGCCTCTGCGCTCGGTCTGCACGAAGGCACCGGCAGCCGCATCTCGATGGCCTCGACCGCGGCCGGCGCGGCCTACACCGCGGCCTTGTCGCCCGAACTCGGCGATGCCTACATTGCGGAAATGGAGCGCGAAGCGCCGGAGGCCGCAAAAATCCTGCGGCCCCGCATCGAGGCTAACCGGCAGTCGCTGCGCGAGCGCGGCTATGTCACGGCCTGCGGCCTGTGGAGCCCGCACATCAACGGGCTCGCGGTGCCGATCTGGTCGCCGCAGTATCAGACCTTCGTGGTCGTCACGATCGGCCTCCTCTCGGCGATGTATGACGAGCAGCGTCTGCATGCCGAAGTCGCGCCGCTGATGGTCGCGCTTGGCCGTTCGCTCGGCAGCCTGATGGAGGGCGCGGAGGGCGACGTCTTCAACAACCGCATCTCGCGCAAGCCGGTCGCAATGGCCGTGCACAACAATAACAAGCCGATCAATTCGGAGGGAGAGAATGAACTGGAAGCCGGAACTCGACGAGCTCGCCCGGCGCGAAGCCTTCGCGCGGGAGATGGGCGGCGTTGACAAGGTCAAGCGACAGCATGACCAGGGCCGGCTGACTGTTCGGGAGCGTATCGATAAGCTGATCGACAAGGGCAGCTTCCACGAGATCGGTGCCGTTTCCGGCATCGGTGAGTACGATCCCTCCGGTGAACTCAAGACCGTGACGCCGGCGAACTGCGTGTTCGGCCGCGCGCGCGTCGACGGCCGTACCGTGGTCGTCGTCGGCGACGATTTCACGGTGCGCGGCGGCTCGGCGGATGCGTCGATCTCGGCCAAGCCCTTGATGGCGGAGGAGATGGCGCACGACTTCCGTCTGCCCATCGTCCGCATCATCGAAGGCTCCGGCGGCGGCGGCTCGGTCAAGACGATCGAGACCAAGGGCGCGGCTAACCTGCCGGGCGGCATCGGCGGCACGCGCTGGTATCGCTTCACGACGGAGAATTTGTCGCGCGTGCCGGTGGTGGCGCTCGGCCTCGGCTCGGTCGCGGGGCTCGGCGCCGCGCGTCTGGCCGCCAGTCATTATTCCATCATGACCCGGAAGTCCGCGATGTTCGTCGCGGGCCCGCCGGTGGTGAAGGCATTGGGCCAGAATCTCTCGAAGGAGGAGCTCGGCGGAGCCGACATCCAGACCCGCGCGGGCGCGGTCGATCATGCCGTCGAGACCGAGGATGAGGCCTTTGCCTGTGCGCGGCGTTTCCTCTCGTATCTGCCGTCATCGGTCTACGAGCTGCCGCCGACCTTGCCCTGCATCGACAATCCGGAGCGCAGCGAAGAGGCGCTGATGAATGCGGTGCCGCGCAACCGCAAGCAGGTCTACAAGATAAGGCCGATCATCGAGCAGGTGGTTGACAAGGGCTCGTTCTTCGAAGTCGCCTCCAATTTCGGCAAGCCTATTATTGTTGGTCTGGCGCGGCTCGAAGGCAGGGCGGTGATGCTGCTTGCCAGCGACAGCTTTCACTATGGCGGCTCCTGGACGGCGGATGCCTGCCAGAAGGTGGTGCGCTGGGTCGACTTCGCCGAGACCTTCCATCTGCCGATCGTCTATTTCATGGATTGCCCGGGCTTCATGATCGGTCTCGATGCCGAGAAGGCGGCGACGATCCGCCACGGCGTGCGCGCCATGGCCGCGGTCAACCAGACCACCGTGCCCTGGTGCACCGTGATCCTGCGCAACGCATTCGGCGTCGCCGGCGTGGTGCATCAGCCGGCGGACCGCTTCTCGATCCGCTACGCCTGGCCCTCGGCCTATTGGGGCTCACTGCCGCTCGAAGGCGGCATCGAAGCCGCCTACCGCGCCGACATCGACGCGGCCGAGGACAAGGCCGCCAAGCTCAACGAGATCCAGGAGCGGCTCAACAAGCTGCGCTCGCCGTTCCGCTCGGCCGAAAAATTCTGGGTCGAGGAGATCATCGACCCGCGCAAGACGCGCTCGCTGCTGTGCGAGTTCGCACGGCTGGCCGAGCCGCTGCGAAAAGCAGGACCGCCGGAGAATATGACGATCAGGCCGTAGGGTTCGTCGGGCACCATCGCGCATCGCGAGCGACGCAGGGGCCGTCGCCGGTTTTCGCGTCGAGCTGTCACCCCATGTCCTCCCGGCGAAAGGCACGATGCGAGGAACGATTTTTGGCGCTCCGCATTCAAGCCGCATGAGGAACCTGTATTTCGGCATCGGCGCTCTTGCCGGCGCGCTGGTTCTCCTCACGGTTTGGCTGGGCCAGCACGAACGCCAGGCGTCAATCGATCGCCTCGAGCAATGGGAGCTTCCGCGCTCACCTGAGCGCTAGCAGTTTGCTGAAAAATCTTGAAATGGAGAGTTTTCTTATTCTGTCCGGTCGTTGTTGGGGCGGCGTGGCGGAGTTGGATGTGATTTCTAGCCTGGTGTTGGGGGCACCCTGACGCTGGGTGGCTAAGGGGCAAGCAGTTTTGGAATGCGGATCAGGTTGTAGGCGATCAGATTGAGCAGGAAGTCGGCGGCGACGCGAGCGATGCCGCGATGTTTGGTCTTGCGCATGGTGCCGTGTTGCTTGCCCCATCCGAAAATGCACTCGACCATCGCCCGGCGCGATTGCGACATGCCGTACCCTGGATGCCGCGTGGTTCGTTCGTCGATGGCGCTGTTGCGGGTCTTGCCGGTTTTGGTGACGGCCTGGTTCTGTGTCACATGCGGCGTCACGCCGATGGCGCGAAGATTGGCGACATGATCGGCGGTATCGTACGCCTTGTCCTCACCGGCCGTGATGCGGCGGCCTGCGGCTTTGCGTCTCGCCTTCAGCATGGTCTCCGAAGCCCGGCGTTCGGCGGTGCCATTGGCATGCGTGACCCTGCCGGCCACCGCCAGCCCATGCCGGTTCTCCATGGTGGCGTGGCCCATATAGCAAAGCTTGGCCTCCCGTCCGGCCGCCTTGCGATAAAGCCGGCTGTCGGGGTCACTGGTGCTCGCGTGGGTGTCGTTCTTGCGCTTCTGGCCATGGAAGTTCGCGCCGTCATCATCGTCGCCGCTGCCGTCCTTGGGACGAAAGCTCTTCTGTGAAGCCCAGGCTTCGATCAGCGTTCCATCCACCGAGAAGTGCTCGTCCGACAGCAGCGGCTTGACCTGTGGATGGTTGAGAAGCCTGGTCATGAACTTCGTGAATACATCGCCGTTCTGCAGCCGCTCCCGGTTCTTGGTGAAGGTGGTCGGGTCCCAAACCGGATCGTCCGGCGACAGTCCCACAAACCACCGATACAAAAGATTGTAGTCCAGTTGCTCCATCAACTGACGTTCCGAGCGGATGCCGTAGAACACCTGCAGCAGCAGCGCACTTAGCAATTGCTCCGGAGGGATCGAAGGACGTCCCTCGCTGGCGTAGAGCCTCCCAAGGCTGCGGTTCAAATCACTCAAAACATCCCGGACAAGTTCCCGGACCTTCCGCAGCGGGTGGTTCGCTGGCACACGCTTATCCGGCGCGATGTACGAAAACAGGCCGCCCTGATCCGTAAACCTGCCGCGCATGATCGCCTCCGCCGAATCGAGATGATAAGTGAATCATCAAGCCCTCTCCGTGGCGAGGGGGTTCTTCAGCAGACTGCTAGAGCATGATCCGGACCCGAAAGGCCGCGTTAGCGCAAACCGGGCAGCGGTTTTCCCTCGCGACAAACGCTGAACGCGTTTTGCGCGGAGATCATGCTCCAACAATTACCTGAAGCGCCGTGAGGCTTCATCCCGATCGCATCGCGCTTTGGCAGCGCTGTCAAGACTGGCGGGCACGCCACTGCCGCCGCTTCAGCGGCGGCAGTGCGTGTTCTCGATCAACGCTTGGGTAGAGACGCCATCACTTCGCCCGCGTCTCCGTCTTCGAGGCAGGGTGTGACGGTCAACGGGAGCAGGTCGGACCATTGCGCGAGCCAACGATACATGGCTTTGGGATCACTCGATTCAGAGATCGCAAATCCCTGTCCGTTCATGCCATGCCAGCGCCCCAGCATCTTGACGCCTTCGGGCGGTGCGCCGCCGGTTTCCAGAAATCGGGCAACGGCTGCATTGAAGGTGCCTTGGGGTACACTCCAGGTGGTTATGAATTTCATGCGATTCTCCCATAAATGAAATTATTGGATGAATGCCGCGGCTGTGCCGCTTCCGCACGATAGCGCCTGTGCATCGAATAACAACGGCGAATGAAGGGGCGCTTGGTTTAATCCAGGGCGCGGTTCTCTGACACCGTCGCGACCTTCTGCGTCCCGCGCAAAGCTGACCTTATTGTATGTCGCAAAGCGTTGAAGGCGCCTGAGCCAGGCGCTCGCACCCTGCGAGTTAATCGTTTCGATCGCAACGTGTAGCTTATGAAAATTGAAGAGAGCAGCGCGCAAATGCAGCCGGTTTCGGCCGCTCTTTAGGCCCATTTCAGCCAAACTGATATTGGTTTCTCTTTGCCCGGGGCAGGCCTTCAATTTCGGAGTCCTGCAATGTTCAAGCAAGTTCTTTCTGCGTTTTTCGTCTTTGCCGTCAGCTCCATCGCCTCGGAAGCACGACCGTACCACCTTCAACAAGCTCCCGGATGCAACGTGACCATGCCCTGCGACTTCTCGTATTCGCAAACACGCCGCGAGCGAGTGTCCAGGAACTCACTACAAGCGTACCGTTCGATGCGACTGACAGTGACCGACGCCGGTGGCGCCGCCGCGGCGGTGAATGTCTCCGGCGCGCAGATCGTCGGCGGAAGGCCGGCGGGTTGCCCGTCGTCCTTCTGCGGCTGCGGCGCGGCCCTGCGCGTGTTTGGTCATATCGTGCCGGAGTTGAATCTCGCGTCCAACTGGCTGCGCTTTCCGCGGACGTCGCCGGCGCCGGGAATGGTGGCGGCGCGGCGCGGCCATGTCTTTGTCCTGGAGCAGCCCCTGGGAGGCGACATGTGGATGGCCTATGACGCCAATTCGGGCGGCCATGCCACACGGATACACGCGCGTTCGCTGCGGGGCTACACCGTCGTCAACCCGCGCGGCTGAAATGACGGGGAGGGTGCCCGGCCTTCATCACAGCCGCAGCACCTTCCCCGGATTCATGATGTTCTGCGGGTCGAGCGCGCGTTTGATCGTGCGCATGATGTCGAGCTCGGTCTTCGAACGGTAATGGCTGAGCTCGTCGAGCTTTTCGATGCCGATGCCGTGCTCCGCCGAGATCGAGCCGCCCATGGAGATGATGAGATCGTTCACCGCCCGCGTGATCGCGGCCGTGTATTGGTTCAGCGTCTGCTGATCCATGCCCTTCGGCCCCATGAACGAGAAATGCAGATTGCCGTCGCCGATATGCCCCAGCGGATAGGGGCGGATGCTCGGGAGAATGTCGAGCGCGGCCTTGAGCCCCTTCTCGATGAAGTCCGGAATTTTGGAGATCGCCACCGATACGTCGTAGCTGAGGCCCGGACCCTCGGCGCGCGAGGCCTCGGCCATGGCTTCGCGGATGCGCCACATGTTGCGCGATTGACTGACGGTCTGCGCGATCGCCGCGTCGAGGACGCGACCGGCCTCGAGCTGGTGGGCGAGAAATTGCTCCATCTTCTCGGACATGCCATCGGCCCCGTCCTGCCGCGGCCGCGAGGACGACCATTCAAGCAGCAGGTACCACGGCGTATCCGCCTTGAGCGGATCCTGGACGCCGGGAATGTGGCGCATCACGAGGTCGACGGCCGCGCGGCTCAGCAGCTCGCAGGACCCGACATTGTCCTCGGATGCCGCATGCGCGTCCGACAGGATCTCCAGCGCCGCGCGCGGATCACGGATCGCGAGCCACGCCGTGCAGACGTCCTTCGGGGCCGGCCATAGCTTGAGGACGGCCTTGGTGATGATGCCGAGCGTCCCCTCCGCGCCCATGAAGAGATGCTTGAGGTCGTATCCGGTGTTGTCCTTCTTCAGCGCGCGCAATCCCTTCCAGACCTCGCCGTTGGGCAGGACGACCTCGAGCCCGAGCACGAGGTTGCGGGCATTGCCATAGCGCAGCACCTGCACGCCGCCGGCGTTGGTCGAAAGGTTGCCGCCGATCATGCACGAGCCCTGGGCGCCAAGGCTCAACGGCAGGAACCTGTCGTGCGCAGCCGCGGTCTCCTGAAGGGTCTGCAAAACGCAGCCGGCCTCGACCGTCATCGCATAGCCGACGGGATCGACCTCCAGCACGCCGTTCATCCGGCCCAGCGACAGCACGATACCGGTGTGCGCAGGCCAGGGCGTGGCGGCGCCCATCAGCCCGGTGTTGCCACCCTGCGGCACGATGGCGACGCCGTGCTCATGGCAAAGCCGGACGACTTTCGACACTTCCTCGGTGCTGCCAGGACGTATGACGGCCCCGGCGCTCCCAACCAGCAGCCCCGCCAGTCCGTGACGAACGGCTGCTTGCCGTGCTCGTCTTCGATGAAACCTTTCTCGCCCACGATCGCGCGCAACGCATCGCATAGCTGCGTGGTCAAAGGCGCGGTCGGAATGGCGGGTACGGGCGACGGGAAGGCAGTCGGCATTTTGTTTCCCCTGGCGCATCTTGGTGTGCACTGCGCGCGCGAAGCGCTTGGGTCGCATTGTCCACGTTTGGGCCGCGAAGTCTATCGGCAACACCGGGACAATTTCAGCACCATCTCCAAACATGCTTGCCAACATCTGCGGCCGTTCTGGCATCACAGCCGCGTGTCGCGGATCGGTAACGCCGCTGTGTTCGGCGTCACCACCACGATACGGTACTAGGCCATCGCAGGCTTTGCTTGCGGTTTCGGTTGCCTCGACAGTGCCAGCACGATCAGCGAGGCGAATACGCAGAGCGCGCCGGCCACGAAGAAGGCGGGCAGGTAGCTCTGCAGCAGCGTCCGCGACAGGCCCGCGCCGAAGGCCGCGGCGCCGGCGCCGAGTTGATGGCCGGCAAAGATCCAGCCGAACACCAGATTGGCGCGTTCGGGCCCGAATTTCTGCGCAGTCAGTCGCACCGTCGGCGGCACGGTCGCGATCCAGTCGAGGCCGTAGAACATCGCGAAGATCGACAGGCCATAGAACGAGAAATCGCTGAAGGGCAGGAAGATCAGCGAGAGTCCGCGCAGGCCGTAGTACCAGAACAGCAGGAAGCGGTTATCATAGCGGTCCGATAGCCAGCCCGACATGATAGTGCCGAAGAAATCGAAAATGCCCATTGCCGCCAGCAGGCTCGCCGCCTGCACCTGCGGGATGCCGAAATCGAGGCACATCGGGATCAGGTGCACCTGCACGAGGCCGTTGGTCGAGGCGCCGCAGACGAAGAACGTTGCAAACAGGATCCAGAATGCGCTCGACTTCGAGGCGTCGCGCAGCGTGCCGAGCGCAACTCCGGTGATCGAGCCGGGGTTCACGGGCGGTGCGGCCACGGGCTCGGTGCCTTCGTCGCCCAACGGGCGCAGGCCCAGATCGCTCGGGCGGTCGCGCATCACGAGTAGCACTGCCAATGCGGAAACGCCGAGCATGATGCAGACGAATCCGAGCGCAAGGCGCCAGCCGAAGCGTTCGGTGAGGCTTGCGAGCAGCGGCAGGAACACGAGCTGGCCGGTGGCGACACTCGCGGTCAGGATGCCGACGACGAGGCCGCGCCGCGCGGCGAACCAGCGCGTGGAGATGGTCGCGCCCAGCACCAGCGCGGTCATGCCGGTGCCGATGCCGATCACCACGCCCCAGAGAGCCACAAGCTGCCAGATTTCTGTCATGCCGAGCGAGAGCACGAGCGCCGAGACGACGATCAGCTGAGCGGTCAGCGTGACGTTGCGCAGCCCGTAGCGGTTGAGGAGGGCGGCCGCGAACGGTGCCATCAGCCCGAACAGGATGAAGCGGATCGAGAGTGCAGACGAGATCTCCGCCGTGCTCCAGCCGAACTCCTTCTGAAGCGGGACGATGAACACGCCAGGCGCGCCGACCGTGCCCGCGCTGATCAGCGCGGCGAAGAAGGTCACGCCGACCATCACCCAGCCGTAATGGATGTTGTGACGGCCGAGTGCGGCCGAAAGCCAGTTCGAAATCATTGCCCCTCAATCCAGCTTGGCGGGCTTTGGGCGACCCGCATCATTGTTGCAGTCTGCCACGGAAACGGGAAGTCTGAAATGACAGACTTCCCTCAATTCGGGACATCGCGGCCGCGCTAATGCGCGAGGCGCTCCACCGCGATCGCAGTGGCCTCGCCGCCGCCGATGCAGAGTGCCGCAATGCCGCGCTTGAGATTGTTGGCCTCGAGCGCATGCAGCAGCGTCACGATCAGTCGTGCGCCGGTCGCACCAATGGGATGGCCGAGCGCACAGGCGCCGCCATTGATGTTGAGCTTGTCGCGCGGGATGCCGAGGTCGCGCTGCGCTGCCATCGCGACCACCGCGAACGCTTCGTTGATCTCAAAGAGATCGACATCGCCTGCGCTCCAGCCGACCTTGTCGAGCAGCTTGCGGATCGCCGGGATCGGCGCGGTGGTGAACCATGGCGGCTCCTGGCTGTGGGTGGCATGCCCTTTGATCACGGCGAGTGCAGGCAGGCCGTTGCGATCGGCGAGCGAGCGCTTCGTCAGCACCAGCGCGGCGGCGCCATCGGCATTGGCCGAGGAGGCCGCGGGCGTGATGGTGCCGTTGGCGCGGAACGCCGGCTTCAATCCGGGAATCTTGGCCGGATCGACCTTCAGCGGGTGCTCGTCATTGGCAATCACCCGTGGCCCGGACTTCTCGCTCAGCGTGATCGGTACGATCTCCGCCCTGAATGCGCCGCCCTCGACCGCCTTGCGCGCGCGGCTCAGCGTTTCCATCGCGTAGGCGTCCTGGTCCTTGCGGGTGAACTGATAGGCCTCGGCCGTCGCCTCGCCGAAATCGCCCATGGAGCGGCCGGTCTCGTAGGCGTCCTCGAGGCCGTCCATCATCATGTGGTCGATGATGCGGTCGTGACCGGCGCGATAGCCGCCGCGGGCTTTAGCCAGAAGATACGGCGCGTTGCTCATGCTCTCCATGCCGCCGGAGACGACGATCTCGGCCGAGCCGGCGCGGATGATGTCGTGCGCCAGCATGGTCGCCTTCATGCCGGAGCCGCAGACCTTGTTGACCGTTGTTGCGCCCGTAGCATCGGGCAGGCCGGCGCTACGCGCCGCCTGACGCGCCGGTGCCTGGCCCTGGCCGGCGGGCAGCACGCAGCCCATGAACACCTCCTCGACCTTCTCGGGCGCGAGCTTGGCGCGTTCCAGCGCCGCATTGATCACGTGCGATCCGAGCTTGTGCGCGGAAAGCGGCGACAACTCGCCCATGAAGCGGCCGAGCGGGGTTCGGGCGGCGGAGACGATGACGACGGGATCGGCGGCTTCGGCCATGACAAGACTCCCTGGCTATGACGATTGAGATTACGATCATCATATGATGCGGCGCAAAAAACTGCAACCGCGCGAGCATGAGAAATTGTCGTGGATTGGATGAGAATTGGTCGTTCGAACGGAGGAGGTCCTACCGCTTCCGGTTCACAAACGCTTGCATCAGCCGCGTCGGCTCGTCGGTCAGAAACGACTCGCCGAACACCTTGATGCTGAGGTTCACCGACTCCGTCAGCGGCAGTTCCTCCCATTGCCGCAGCAGCGCCTTCTGCGAGCGCAGCGCCTCGGGGCCGCATTCGAGCAGCGCGTTCACGAGCTGCTCGACCTCGGCATCCAGTCCGCCGGCCGGCGCGATTCTGTCGATCAGGCCCCAAGCCAGCGCCGTCGGCGCGTCGATATTCTCCGCGGCCATCACTAGCCAGCGCGCGCGGGCCCAGCCGATCAGGCGCGGTAGCAGCGCGGCATGGATCACCGAGGGAATGCCGACGCGGACCTCGGGCATGCCGAAATGCGCATCGTGCGCGGCGATGCGGAAGTCGCAGGCAGCGGCGACTTCGAGCCCGCCGCCGAGGCACCAGCCGGGCATGCGCGCGATCACGGGGGCGGGGAATTGCCGTACGGCTTCGCAGAGATCGCGCAGGCGGCTGATGAACGCTTCGGCCGATGTCTGGTCGAGCTTGGCCATCTCCTTGATGTCGGCGCCGCCGATCATGCTCTTCTCGCTCTGGCCGCGCAGCACCACAACGCGAATGCTGCGATCGGTGGCGAGTTGTTGCAGGCCTTCGCGCACCGCATCGGTCACGGGCGAGCCCAGAATGTTCAGCGGGCCGGCGTTGCAGATCACGACATGAACGACGCCGCGCGCATCGCGCGTGATGCCGCAGTGGTTGTTGAGCATTTCCATCGTGGGATCTCGAAGGTTTCGTGGACATGCGCAAGACGCGCGCGTCGGGATCACTTCCGGGCCGAAATGCCCGGCTTGTCAAGCGGGTGGGACGGAGTTGCCGGCGCGAAATCCGCAGCATAGTATGATGAGTATCCTCCAAAAGGACAGCCCATGACCGAACCCGCTCAACTCGACCTGTTTTCACCTGCACAGCGGCGCGAGCGCGTGGTGGACTGGCAGGCGCCAGCGCCGGTTGCGAAAGTGGCGATGGGCCTGTCCGGCATCGAAGCCATGCTCGGCATCCGCGACGGACGCCTGCCGCCGCCGCCCTTCGCAAAGCTGATCGGTTTCATCATGGCCGTGGTCGAGCCGGGCCGGATCGTGATGGAACTGGAGCCGCGCGAGGACCTCGAAAATACCATCGGGCTCCTGCATGGCGCGACCGCCGCTGCACTCCTCGACACCGCCATGGGCTGCGCGATCTCCACGCGGCTGGAGGCCGGGCAGTCGTCGGTGACGCTCGACCTGAAAATGACCTTCCTTCGCCCGCTCTCGGTTCGCTCGGGGCTGATCTCGGCCGAGGGCAAGATCATCAAGCTGGGTCGCCAGACCAGCTACACCGAGGGCTTCGTGCGCGACGGCAAGGGCGCCCTCGCGGTCCATGCAACTGCAACCTTTTCCATGATCGGCAACAATTTTACCGGGAATTAATGCGCCGCCGGACCGATATCCGTGTTATGAGATGACCTCCGACATCCAATGAGAGCCGCATGCGCTATTCTCGGGAACACAAGCAGGAAACTCACGACCGCATCGTGAAGAAGGCGTCCGTGCGGCTGCGCGAAAAGGGCGCCCACGGCATCGGCGTCGCCGACCTCATGAAGGAGGCGGGCCTGACCCATGGCGGCTTCTACGCGCATTTCGATTCCCGCGAGGCGTTGGTGATCGAGGCCTTCGGCTACGCCATGGACCGCGCGATGGAGCACTGGCGCAAGCAGTCCGACCAGGTCGCGCCCGAGAAGCGGCTTGCCCAGATCGTCGAGACCTATCTCTCCACACTCCACCGCGACAATCCCGGGCACGGCTGCTCGATCCCCGCACTTGGCGCCGAGATCGCCCGTGAGAGCCCGAAGACGCGAAAAGCCTTTGCCGGCAAGCTCGACGAGATGATCGAGATGATGACCGATTTCATCCCCAATTTGCCACGCAAGGCCGCACGCAAGCAGGCGATCGCCACGCTGGCGACGATGGCCGGCACCATGCTGCTGGCGCGCATCGCCGGCTCCAGCGAGCTGTCGGACGAGGTGTTGAGGGCCGGCAAGGACAATGCGCTCGACGGCGCGCGGCGTGAGCCTGCAAAGGCTGCACCGGCCAAGAAGAAGCAGAACTAGGCGAGATGCCGTAGGGTGAGCAAAGGCGTTCAAGCGCCGTGACCACCATCTCGTTCCGATTGCGATGGACATGGTGGGCACGCTTTGCTTTGCCCACCCTGTCCATTCCGCTTTATCGCCCCGCAAACAGCGCCCGCTCGCGCTCCACGATCTCGCCGATGTAATCCGCCACCGCCCTGATCCGCGCGAGATCCTTGCTGTCGGCGTGCATCAGCATCCAGAACGTGCGCGTGATCGAAACTTCCTCCGGCAGCACTGCGACAAGCTGCGGATAGTCGCTCGCCATGAAGTGCGGCAGCACCGCGATGCCGAAGCCTGCGAGCGTGGCGTTGAGCTGGGCGATCAGATTGGCGCTGCGGAAGCGCGCCGAGATGCGCGGCGACACCTGCGGCAGATAGTCGAGCTCCGGCGTGAACAAGAGCTCCTCGATGTAGCCGACAAAGCGGTGCTGCGGCAGCACCTCGCGCGAGGCGATCGTCGGGAAACGGTCGAGATAGGCCGGCGCGGCATAAAGCCCGAGGCGATAATCGAGCAGCTTGCGGCCGACGATGCGGCCTTCCTTCGGCATGGTCAGGCTGATCGCGATATCGGCCTCGCGCTTGGAGAGACTGAACAGCCGCGCGGTTGCTACAAGTTGCAGATCGAGATCGGGATAGCGGTCGGCGAAGGGCGCCAGCCGCGGTGCCAGGAAAGCGGTGCCGAACCCGTCGGGCGCGCCGATCCGCACCGTGCCGGTCAGCCGCGCCACGGAGCCGCCGACCTGCTCCTGATTGGCGACGATGGTGGATTCCATCGCCTCGGCGCTGTCGGCGACGCGCTGGCCGGCCTCGGTGATGAGGTAGCCGGTCTTGCGCCGGTCGAACAGCTTGGCTGAGAGGTGCTTTTCCAGCCGGTCCACGCGGCGGATCACCGTGGCATGGTCGACGCCGAGCTGTTTTGCCGCAGCCGAGACCGAGCCGCCCCGCACGATGGCCAGCACGAAGCGGAAGTCGTCCCAATCGATGTGACCTTGATCCAGCATTTTCGCACATCTATGGTGCATTATCTCAGACTTGAATCCTATAAAATGCAGGTCGATAGGATTTGTCAAAGCGGATCAAGCCTTAGGGAGTTCATTCCATGCGCGCAGTCGGACATTTCATCGGCGGCAGGGAGGTCAAGGGTACCTCGGGCCGCACCGCCGACGTTTTCGAGCCGATGACCGGTGACGTCCAGGCCAAGGTCGCGTTGGCCTCGAAGGCCGAAGTCCGCGCCGCCGTCGAGAACGCGCGCGCAGCACAGCCGGAATGGGCCGCCACCAACCCGCAGCGGCGCGCCCGCGTCATGACGAAATTCGTCGATCTGGTGCAGCGCGACTACGACAAGCTCGCCGAGTTGCTGGCGCGCGAGCACGGCAAGACCGTGCCCGACGCCAAGGGCGACATCCAGCGCGGTCTCGAAGTCGCCGAATTCGCCTGCGGTATCCCTCATCTGATGAAGGGCGAATATACCGAAGGCGCCGGCCCCGGCATCGACATCTATTCGCTGCGCCAGCCGCTCGGCGTCGTCGCCGGCATCACGCCGTTCAATTTCCCGGCGATGATCCCGATGTGGAAATTCGCCCCAGCCATCGCCTGCGGCAACGCGTTCATCCTCAAGCCGTCCGAGCGCGATCCCGGCGTGCCGATGATGCTTGCCGCGCTCATGATCGAGGCGGGCCTGCCGGCCGGCATCCTTAACGTCGTCAACGGCGACAAGGAAGCCGTCGACGCCATCCTCGACGATCCCGATATCAAGGCCGTCGGCTTCGTCGGCTCCACGCTGATCGCGCAGTACATCTACGAGCGGGCCGCCCAGACCGGCAAGCGCTGCCAATGCTTCGGCGGTGCCAAGAACCACGCCATTATCATGCCGGACGCCGACATGGACCAGGCTGTCGATGCTCTGATCGGCGCGGGTTACGGCTCGGCCGGCGAGCGCTGCATGGCGGTTTCGGTCGCCGTGCCCGTCGGCAAGACCACCGCGGACCGTCTCATGGACAAGCTGATCCCGCGCGTCGAGAGCCTGAAGATCGGCACATCGATCGATCCGTCCGCCGATTACGGTCCGCTGGTCACGCGCGAGGCGGTGGAGAAGGTCAAGGGCTATATCGAGATCGGCATCAAGGAAGGCGCGACGCTCGCCGTCGACGGCCGCGGCTTCAAGATGCAGGGCTACGAGAACGGGTTCTATCTCGGCGGTTCGCTGTTCGACAACGTCACCAAGGAGATGCGGATCTACAAGGAAGAGATCTTCGGCCCCGTGCTCTCGGTCGTGCGCGCGCACGACTACAAGGAAGCGCTGGCGCTGCCGTCCGACCATGATTACGGCAACGGGGTTGCCATCTTCACCCGCGATGGTGACGCCGCGCGCGACTTCGCGGCCAAGGTCAATGTCGGCATGGTCGGCATCAATGTGCCGATCCCGGTGCCGATCGCCTATTACACCTTCGGCGGCTGGAAGAAGTCGGGCTTCGGCGATCTCAACCAGCACGGCCCCGACTCGATCCGCTTCTACACCAAGACCAAGACGGTGACCTCGCGCTGGCCGTCCGGCGTCAAGGAAGGTGCGGAGTTCTCGATCCCGACGATGAAGTGATCTCCTCAGCCGTCATTGCGAGGAGCGTAGCGACGAAGCAATCCAGAGTCTTTCCGCGGAGACAGTCTGGATTGCTTCGCTTCGCTCGCAATGACGAGAGAAAAATGAGCCGCCCCGGATGCAGTTCGCTCTGAACGAGGATCAAGTCGCGGTTCGCGACATGGCGTTGGCGTTTGCGGCGGAAAAGATCGCGCCGCATGCGCTGCGCTGGGACGAGGAGAAGCACTTTCCCGTCGACGTTATGCGCGAGGCCGCCACCCTCGGCATGGGCGGCATCTATATCCGCGAGGATGTCGGCGGTTCCGCTATGACGCGGTTCGAAGCGGCGCTGATCTTCGAGGCGCTGGCGACGGGCTGCCCGACCACGTCGGCCTTCATCTCCATCCACAACATGGCAAGCTGGATGATCGATGCCTTCGGCAGCGACACCCAGCGCCACACATGGCTGCCAAAGCTCTGCACCATGGAGCTGATCGCGAGCTACTGCCTGACCGAGCCGGGCGCAGGCTCGGACGCGGCAGCGTTGCGCACCCGCGCGGTGCGCGATGGCGATCACTATGTGCTCAACGGCCAGAAGCAGTTCATATCCGGTGCGGGCGGCACCGATCTCCTGGTCGCGATGGTCAGGACCGGCGGCGATGGCCCCGGCGGCATCTCGACCCTCGTCATCGACGGCAAGACGCCCGGCGTGTCGTTCGGCGCCAATGAGCGCAAGATGGGTTGGAACGCGCAGCCGACCCGCGCCGTGATCTTCGAGAACGCCCGCGTGCCCGTGGCCAACCGGCTCAGCGACGAGGGCGTCGGCTTCAAGATCGCGATGGCCGGCCTCGATGGCGGCCGCCTCAACATCACGGCCTGTTCGCTCGGCGGTGCGCAGACCGCGCTCGACAAGGCGCGCGCCTACATGAAGGAGCGCAAGGCGTTCGGCAAACGCCTCGACGAATTCCAGGCGCTGCAATTCAAGCTCGCCGACATGGCGATCGAGCTCGAGGCCGCGCGCACCTTCCTGTGGCGTGCCGCGGCGGCGCTCGACCGCAAGGACCCCGACGCCACCATGCTGTGCGCGATGGCAAAACGCTTCGGCACTGACGTCGGCTTCGAGGTCGCCAACAACGCGCTCCAGCTCCACGGCGGCTACGGCTATCTCAGCGAATACGGCATCGAGAAGATCGTGCGCGATCTGCGCGTGCACCAGATCCTCGAAGGCACTAACGAAATCATGCGGCTCATCGTGGCGCGCAAGCTGATCGAGGGCGCGCGATGAGTTCAGTGGAAGAGGGCGACCTGATCGTTCGCCGCGAAGGCGCGGCGGGCGTGATCCGGCTCAACCGGCCCAAGGCGATCAACGCCATGACGCTGGAGATGTCGGAAGGCATCGACGCGGCGCTGGATCGCTTCGAGATCGATCCGGAAGTTGCCGTGATCATCCTCGAAGGGTCGGGTGAACGCGGGCTCTGCGCTGGCGGCGACATCCGCGGTCTCTGGGAGAGCTCGCGCGAGGGCGGCGATCTCGGCCCGCGGTTCTGGCGTCAGGAATACGTCATGAACGCGCGGATCGCAAAGTATCCGAAGCCGTACGTGGCGTTCATGGACGGGCTGGTGATGGGCGGCGGCGTTGGTCTCTCCGGTCACGCCAGCCATCGCGTAGTCACCGATCGCACCAGGCTGGCGATGCCCGAGGTCGGGCTCGGCTTTTTCCCTGACGTCGGCGGCACCTGGCTGTTGTCGCGCTCGCCCGGCGAGATCGGCACTTATTTCGGCCTGACCGGCCAGACCATGAACGGCCCTGACGCGATCCACGCTAAATTCGCCGACGCCGTGGTGCCGGCCGCCAAATGGCCGGAGCTGCGCCAGGCGCTGACCGGCGTTCGCCAAGGCGTGACCGCAGCCGATGTCAGCAAGCTCATCAACGGTTTTGCGACCGGCGACACCGCGGGGCCAGTTGCTGCGAAGGAGCCTGTTATTGACGCATTGTTCGGCTTCGACCGCATGGAGGACATCGTCGCGGCGCTCAAGCGCGACGGGTCGGAGTTTGCGCTGGCGACGCTGAAGACGCTCAACGAGAAATCGCCGCGCGGCATGGTGGTGACGCTGAAACTGCTGCGGCTGGCGCGTAGCGCATCCAGCCTGGAGGAATGCCTGGTGCGCGAATATCGCGCGGCGCTGGAAGTCTTCCGCAGCGACGATTTCCGCGAGGGCGTGCGCGCCGCAGTGATCGACAAGGACCGCAATCCGAGCTGGTCGCCGCCGCGGATCGAGGATGTCACCCCGCAAATGCTCGCGCCGTATCTCGCGGAGATCGGCGCCGACGAGCTGAAGTTCAACTGACAACGTTCCAAGCGGAGGAAACCAAGATGGCCACGATCGCATTCATCGGTCTCGGCAACATGGGCGGCCCGATGGCCGCGATCTGGTCAAGGCCGGCCACAAGGTGGTGGCGTTCGATCTCGCCGAGGCCTCGCGCAATCAGGCCAAGGCCGATGGCGCCGCTATCGCTGACAGTGCGTCGGGAGCGGTGAAGGACGCCGACGTCGTCGTCACCATGCTGCCGGCCGGCAAGCACGTGCTCGGCGTCTGGAACGAGGTGGTGCCCGCCATGACCAAGAGCGCGCTGATCATCGATAGCTCCACCATCGACGTTGAAAGCGCGCGTCAGGCGCATGCGCTGGCAGCCAGGCATGGCGTGCTCTCGGTCGACGCGCCGGTCTCCGGCGGCACCGGCGGTGCCAAGGGCGCAACGCTCACCTTCATGTGCGGTGGCGAGGAGGGCGCGTTCGCGGCGGCAAAGCCGGTGCTGGAGAAGATGGGCAAGAAGATCGTGCATTGCGGCGGCAGCGGCGCCGGTCAGGCCGCGAAGATCTGCAACAACATGATCCTCGGCATTTCCATGATCGCGGTCAGCGAGGCCTTTGCATTGGCTGAGAAGCTCGGGCTCTCGCATCAGGCGCTGTTCGACGTCGCCTCGACCTCGTCGGGTCAATGCTGGTCGCTCACGACCTATTGCCCGGTTCCAGGTCCAGTGCCGACCTCGCCCGCCAACAACGACTACAAGCCGGGCTTTGCCTCGGCGCTGATGGTGAAGGATTTGACCCTGGCGCAGGACGCTGCGAAGGCCGCGGGCGCCGCAACGCCGCTCGGCCAGCACGCGCAGGAGATCTATCAGGCCTTCGACAAGGCAGGGCAGGGCGGGGTGGATTTTTCCGGAATTATCAAGCACGTTAGGGGGCTAGCTCGGCCGCCGTCATCCTGAGGTGCGAGCGGAGCGAGCCTCGAAGGATGAAAAGACGGTATCTGTGGCCATCCTTGAGACGCCGCTTCGCGGCTCCTCGGGATGACGGCAGTGAACGTGGTGAAGCCGGATGACGACATTTCGGGACGCGCGCGCATTTCTTCTGCAACACCGCACGGACTACGACACGGCGGTCAAAGGTTTCCGCTGGCCCGATCCGGTCGCCTTCAACTGGGCGCTCGACTGGTTCGACGAATTGGCGAAAGATGCTGAAGCCAAGGACAGACCCGCGCTCTGGATTGTCGACGCCGCGCAGGATAAGCAGACAAAACTGTCCTTCGCAGCGCTCTCGAAGCGCTCCAATCAGGTCGCCAACTTTCTCCGGGCCCAGGGCCTGAAGCGCGGCGATCATCTCCTGCTGCTGCTCGGCAATGTGGTTCCACTGTGGGAGACCATGCTCGCCGCGATGAAGCTCGGTGTCGTCGTCATTCCCGCGACCACGTTGCTCACCGCGGATGAGTTGCGCGACCGGCTCGATCGCGGCAAGGCGAAGGCGGTGGTCGCGGCGCAGGATCAGGTCGCGAAGTTCGCGAGTCTTGGTGCCGAGAACATCGTGCGCATCGTCGTCGGTGCGGCCTCCGACGGTTGGCTTGCCTACGACGAGGCGGCGAAAGCGTCTGAAAGTTTTGTGCCGGACGGTCCGACCAACGCCGACGACCCGATGCTGCTCTATTTCACCTCGGGCACCACGGCAAAGCCAAAGCTCGTACTGCACAGCCAGCGTAGTTACCCGGTTGGCCATCTCTCGACGATGTACTGGATCGGGCTGAAGCCCGGCGACATCCATCTCAACATCTCGTCGCCCGGTTGGGCCAAGCACGCCTGGAGCTGCTTCTTCGCGCCGTGGAACGCGGGCGCCACCGTGTTCGTAGTCAATCAGCCGCGCTTCGACGCCAAAGCTCTGCTTGCAACCATTGGCCGCTGCGGCGTCACCACGCTGTGCGCGCCGCCGACGGTGTGGCGGCTGTTCATTCAGGAGAACCTGGCGTCGTTCAAGGTGAGCTTGCGCGAAGTCTGCGGCGCCGGGGAGCCGCTCAACCCGGAAGTGATCGATCAAGTGCAGGCCGCCTGGGGCCTCACCATCCGCGACGGCTACGGCCAGACTGAAACGACCGCACTCGCCGGCAACTCGCCGGGACAGACAATCAAGGTTGGCTCGATGGGCCGCCCGCTGCCGGGCTATCGCGTGCAGGTCAGCGATGCCGATGGCCATCCGGCGAGGGAGGGCGAGGTGGTGCTGCTGCTGGGCGCTGATCGTCCGGCCGGCCTGATGCAGGGCTATCAGGGCGACGAGGGCGAGCTCTCTGGCGCCCAAGGCACTCTCTATCGCAGCGGCGACGTCGTATTCGAAGACGAGGATGGCTATCTCACTTTCGTCGGCCGCTCCGACGACCTGTTCAAATCCTCGGACTATCGCATCAGCCCGTTCGAGCTGGAGAGCGTGCTGCTCGAGCACGAACTCGTTGCCGAAGCCGCGGTGGTGCCGAGCCCGGACCCGATCCGGCTCGCGATCCCCAAGGCCTATGTGCTGCTGACCTCGGGCGCGGAGCCAATGCCGGAGACGGCGCTCTCCATCTTCAGGCACCTGCACGCGCGGCTTGCGCCATTCAAGCGCATTCGCCGCCTCGAAATCGTCACCGAGCTGCCGAAGACGATCTCTGGCAAAATCCGCCGCGTGCAGCTACGACGGCTCGAACGCGACGACGATCGCAACGATCCGCTGCGCGGCCGGGAATTCCGTGAGGAGGATTTTTCGGAGCTGGCGAAAACAAGAAGTGAGACCTGAAGCGAAATGAACGAAATCTGGAAGAAGCCGCCGATCACGCTGGAGGCCTATCAGGCCATGGTCGGCAAGGAGATCGGCGTGTCGTCCTGGCACCTGATCGACCAGCCCCGCATCGACAGCTATGCCGACGTAACGGAGGATCACCAGTTCATCCATGTCGACCCCGAGAGGGCGAAGGCGACGGCATTCGGCACCACGATCGCGCACGGCTTCCTGACGATGTCGATGCTATCAGCGATGTCCTATGAAGTGATGCCGGCGATTGCGGGCACCACGATGGGCGTCAATTACGGCTTCGACAAGCTGCGCTTCATCTCGCCGGTGCGCTCGGGCAAGCGCGTCCGCGGCCGTTTCGTGCTGGCCGAAGCCAGGTTGCGCAAGCCCAACGAATTACAATCCCGCACCAACGTGACCGTGGAGATCGAGGGCGAGGACAAACCCGCGCTGGTCGCCGACTGGCTCGGCCTGGTCTATTTCGCGTAAACCCGGGCCAATATGGCCGGGCTTGACCCGGTCATGCATCGCTGCTCAAAAGCCTGTTAGATCGCGCTCGGTGCACCCTCTCCCCTTGTGGGAGAGGGTGGCGAAATCGAGCGGAGCGAGATGAAGCCGGGTGAGGGGTGTCTCTCCACCCGCTCATCTGCCGAGACAACCCCTCATCCGGCGCTTCGCGCCACCTTCTCCCACAAGGGGAGAAGGGAAGAAAGCACAGGGAAGCACACTCATGGCAATCAGGTTCGACGGACGCGTCGCCATCGTCACCGGCGCGGGCAATGGTCTCGGCAAGGCGCATGCGCTGGGCCTCGCGAGCCGCGGCGCGAAAGTCGTCGTCAACGATTTCGGCGGCGCGCGTGACGGTAGCGGCGGTTCGCTCTCGCCGGCCGAGGCCGTCGTCGAGGAGATCCGCAAAGCCGGCGGCACCGCGATGGCTGACGGCGCCGACGTCTCGAATTTCGAGCAGGTGACCGCCATGGTCGAACGCGCCACCAGGGAATGGGGCAGCGTCGACATCATGTGTGCCAATGCCGGCATCCTGCGCGACAAGTCGTTCGGCAAGATGGAAGCGGCCGATTTCCAGAAGGTGCTCGATGTGCATCTCGTCGGCACCTTCTATTGCTGCAAGGCGGTCTGGGCCGGCATGCGCGACCGCAACTACGGCCGCATCGTGCTGACAACCTCGTCCTCCGGCCTCTACGGCAATTTCGGCCAGGCCAATTACGGCGCGGCCAAGTCCGGCATGGTCGGCCTGATGAATGTCCTCGCAGAGGAGGGCCGCAAGACCAACATCCGCGTCAACATCATCTCGCCGACTGCGGCCACCCGCATGACGGAAGAGCTGCTGCCGCCGCAGGCGCTGCAATTGATGAAGCCCAATGCGATTACGCCCGCCGTCGAGTATATGCTGAGCGAGGATGCGCCGACCCGCACCATCATGGGCGCCGGTGCGGGCTCCTTCGCCGTGATCAAGATTCTCGAGAGCGAAGGCATCAACTTGCCGGAGTCCGACTGGACCCCCGATGCCATCGCCGCGCATTTCGCCGAGATCAGCGACATGTCGAAGGCCAGAGCGCTGACGGGTGCGTTCGAGCAGACCCAGAAGTATGTGGCACAGGCCGCGGCACGGGCGGGGATCAAGCTCTGACTGAGGTCGCCGTCATCGGTGCCGGCCCCGCCGGGCTGATGGCGGCGGAGGTGCTGGCGTCGGGTGGCGCCCACGTCACCGTCTACGACGCCATGCCGTCCGCGGGCCGCAAATTCCTGATGGCCGGCCGTGGCGGGCTCAATCTCACCCACAGCGAGCCGCTGCCGGATTTTCTTGCCCGCTACCGCGAAGCGATGCCGGATCTGCGCGCGGCGCTCGAGGCGTTTCCGCCCGATGCGCTGCGCGACTGGAGCGCCGCACTTGGGCAGCCGACCTTCGTTGGCAGCAGCGGACGTGTGTTCCCGAAAACGTTCAAGGCCTCGCCCTTGCTGCGCGCCTGGCTGCGGCGGCTCGCTGCGGCCGGCGTGCAATTCGCGTTTCGGCATCGCTGGACCGGATGGGACGAGCAGGGCCGGCTCCAATTTCAAACGCCCGATGGCGCGCTTGCCATCGCCCCGGGCGCAACCGTGCTCGCGCTCGGTGGCGCGAGCTGGCCGCGGCTGGGCTCGGATGGCGCATGGGTCGATTGTCTCGCCGCCAAGGGCGTTGCCGTCTCGAAGCTCAGGCCGGCCAATTCCGGCTTCACGGTCGCATGGTCCGACATCTTTCGCGATAGGTTCGAAGGCCAGCCGCTCAAGGGCGTGGCGCTGACGGTCGGCGCGCACACGGTGCGTGGCGAAGCCATGATCACCCGCGGCGGCATCGAGGGCGGCGCGATCTACGCGCTGTCGGCGGAGCTGCGCGAGGCGGTCCTCGGGATCGGCCAGGCGACGTTGACGATCGCCTTGCGGCCCGATCTCGACGTCGACGCGCTGACCACGCGCCTGTCGGGCACGCGCGGCAAGCAATCGCTCGCGAACTTTCTGCGCAAGGCGGCACAATTGTCGCCGGTCGGCATCGGCCTGATGCAGGAAGCGGCCATTGCGTCCGGCCGGCCGCTGGCAACACTCTCGCCGGCCGGTCTCGCGCATCTGATCAACGCAATCCCGGTTCAGCTCACCGGCGTCGCCATGATCGACCGCGCCATCTCGACCGCGGGCGGGATTGCCTTCGACGAACTCGACGACCATTTCATGCTGCGCAAGCTGCCCGGCGTGTTCGCCGCCGGCGAGATGCTGGACTGGGAAGCGCCGACCGGCGGCTACCTGCTGCAGGCGTCGTTCGCGACCGGTGCGGCGGCGGGCAGGGGCGCGTTGCGATGGCTTGGGGCCCCCTGATCATGACGTTCCGGTCCTTGTGACGAGATCCGTGAGGAAACCGAGCACACCAAAGCTCGCCGCGACCACGCAGACCGCGGTCCAGCCGCCAAAACTCCAGGCCAGCGAGGCCGCCGCGGAGCCGACGCCGCCGCCGACGAAGAACAGCGCAACGAACAGGCCGTTGATGCGGCCGCGCGCCTCGGGTCGCAGCAGATTGACGGCGCGGCGGCCGAGCGTCTGGTCGGCGGTGATGCCGACGTCGAGCAGGATCGTCGCGAGGCTCAGCACCAGCAGGCCCGCCACGCGCGACTCCATCGTACCGGCCCAGGCGCAGAGTGCGAGCGAGCCGATGATGCACAGATGAGCCGCGAAGAGCAGCGGGCGTGCCCGGCCCTTGTCGCCCCAGCGGCCGGCAAGCGGCGTCGCCGCGGCGCCTGCGACGCCGATCAGCGCGAAAGCCGCGATGCCCTTGGCGTCGAGCGCAAACGGTGCATCCGGCAGGCGCAGCGCGACCGCGGACCAGAATGCGGTGAAAGACGCCATGACCAGGGAAGCTGTCCAGGCCCGCACGCGCAGCACCGGCTCTTCCCGCAGCAGTTTTGGGAACGAGCGGAGCAATTCGCCGTAGCCGACGCGGGCCGCCGGTTGCAGCGTCGGCAGATAACGGCCGAGCGCGCCGGCGAGGAACGTCATCAGGATGGCTGAGGCGAGATAATAGGCGCGCCAGCTCCAGAGATCGGCGATCAGGCTCGCCGCGGGCCGGGACAACAGGATGCCGATCATCAGCCCGCTCATCACCTCGCCGATGGCTTGACCGCGACGCTCCGGCGCCACCATCGAGGCCACGAGCGGAACCATCATCTGGATCGCGGCGCAGGACGCGCCGAGAACGAAGGTGGCGAGCAGCAACAGCGCGGGCGTTGGCGCGAGTGCCGTTGCCAGCGCTGCGAGGATCGCGCAGCCGAGCGTGCGCAGGATCAGCCGGCGGTTCTCGATCAGATCGACGAGCGGCACGAGCAACATCAGGCCGAGCGCATAGCCGAGCAGGGTCAGCGTGCTGACGAGGCCTGCCTGCCAGGCGGTCATGGTCAGCGATCGGCCGATCAGTCCAACGAGAATCTGCGGCGCGAACAAATTGGTGACGACCACGCCGGTGGTGATGGCGCCGAGCCAGATCAGCGGTCGCTCGGCGAGCTGCTTTCGAGATACGAGCTTGGTGGTTTCGGAGATGGTCATGGGACCTCGCGGGCTGGATGCGGGTCCCCTTTAAGCGGGATGAACAATATGCTACAATTCAATTAAGCCTATAAAGAATATGCGAGTTAGTTATGAATACCCACGACCTTGTCGCTTTCGTCGCGGTGGTCGAGACCGGTTCGATCGTCGCGGCCTCGACGCGCCTCAATCTCACGCAGCCCGGCGTGACGCGGCGCATCCAGAATCTCGAGGAGATGCTGGGCGCGCAGTTGCTGGACCGCCTGTCGAAGCCGCTGAAGCCCACGCCCGCAGGTCATGAGGCCTATGAGCAGGGCCGGCGCCTGCTCAGGATGCTGGATGATCTCAAGGCCGGCGTCGCCGATGATGGCGTCGTGCGCGGCGAGTTCAGGCTCGGCCTCACGCCGTTTCTCTCCGAGGCCGGGCTCAGTGCGCCGCTCGATGCGGTGCGTGCCGAATTTCCGGCGCTGAGCGTGCGCGTCGTCTCGGGCTGGTCGCCCAACCAGGTCGAGAGGGTCAGCCGCAATGAACTCGATGCCGCCGCGATCTGCCTGCCCGACGGAGCAGCGCCGCCGGCCGATCTCGTCGCCGACGATCTCGGGTCGCAGCCGGTGGTGTTCGTCGTCGCGCGCGAGATGAAGATCCCGCGCACCGTCGACCTGGAGCGCCTGTCGCAGTTGTCGTGGGTGATCAACCAGGACGGCTGCGGATTTCGCGACACACTCAAGCGCCGCTTCGATGCCGACCATTTGCCGTTCACCGTCGCCGTGGAAGCGCTGGACAGCGAGCTTCGGCTGTCGCTGGTGTCACGCGGTCTGGGCGTCGGGCTGGTCACACCGATCGCGCTGAAGCGCAGCGCGTTTCGCGACAAGCTCAAGCCGGTCGCCGCGCGCGACTTCAATCCCGCCGTGCGCGCATGGCTGGTGCATCGCCCGCCGGCCGGCCGTTTGACCGGCCCGATCAATCTGTTCCGCGACGGCCTGGATCGGGAGCTACGAGCTCTAATTCGCGCCTAGCGCAGCTTCCCGCGCGCGGCCACCGGCAGCGTGCCGATGATCTCGTCGCCGCGGACCATCACGACCTCGTCCATCATGTTGACGACGACGCAGACGTGGTTCGGCACGATGCGGACGACGTCGCCGACATCAGGACGCGTGTTGCTGCGGGAGAGGTCGAGGAAGCCGTGCTCCTCGGCGAAGCGCGCGATCCTGGCTTCGGGGTGCTCCAGGATCAGGCCGTGGCCGTCGAGCCCGCCGGTGTCCGTCGTCAGCGTCTTCGAGCCGGCGTCAAGAATCCCGCGCTCGGGTGCCGCGCGGCTCACCACGGTCGAATAGATGTGCAGCGCGCAATCGTTCCAGGTGGCAGAGCCGGCGGCGACTTGCATGCGGTCGTTGTAGATGTAGGTGCCGAAGCGGTGCTCGGTGCCGCCCTTGAGCTTGCCGATGTTCTTGAGGTTCGGCGTGCCGCCGGTCGAGACGATCTTTGCATCGAGCCCGTGCGCGCGCACGCCGGCGAGTGCCTCGTCGAAGAATTTCTGGGCATCGCCCCAGCCGGTCTCGGTCGGGTAGAGCATGAAGCCGGCAAACTCCAGTCCCTTGGACGCCGCGATTTCGCGCGCGAGCGCAATCGCTTCCGCCGGAGTCTCGACGCCCGCGCGCTTGCGGCCCGTGTCGCATTCGACCACGACCGAGAGCGAGCGGCCCGCAGCCTCGGCCGCCTTCGGCAGTCCGGCAAGGACAGTCGAATTGTCGGCGGCGACCGTCATGTTGGTTTTGGCATTCAACGCGCCGAGACGCGCCATTTTTTCCTCGCCCAGCAGATTGTAGCTGATCAGGATGTCGTCGATGCCGGCATTGGCCATGATCTCGGCCTCGCCGATCTTCTGGCAGGTGATGCCCTTGGCGCCGGCCGCGACCTGCATCTTCGCGATCGTCGGGTTCTTGTGCGTCTTGATATGGGGACGGTTGGCAATACCGGCCTCGTCGCAGGCCTTCTGGATCCGCGCGATGTTGCGCTCGACCTTGTCCATGTCGATGACGGCGCAGGGCGTACCGTATTCACGGGCGATCTTGGCGGCGAGGGGAGTGGTCATTTTTAAGCCTGCTCTATTTCTTCGCGAATCATTTCCAGTTCGAGCCAGCGCTCTTCGGCGGCGGAGAGTTCGTCGTGCGCCTTGGCAATGGCGGCGGAGGTGTCGTCGAATCTCTTGCGATCCCTGGCGTAAAGGTTGGGATCGTCGAGCACGCGCTGCAATCGGGCAATATCGGCCTGCAGGGCTTCCATCCTCTTCGGCAGCGTCTCCAGCGCGTGCTTCTCGTTGAAGCTCAGCTTCCGTTTGGATGCGGATGCTGGAGCCGCGGCGCGCTCCTCTTCTTCTCCGCAGGCGGTTGCGCCTTCGCAGTCTCGCGCTTCAGGTCGGCGCCGCGTTGCGTGAGCATGTCGCTGTAGCCGCCGGCATATTCGGTCCACTTGCCGTTGCCCTCGGGCGCGATCACGGAAGTGACGATGCGGTCGAGGAAGTCGCGGTCATGGCTGATCAGGATCACCGTGCCCTCGTAGTCGCCGAGCATGTCTTCGAGCACGTCGAGCGTTTCGAGATCGAGATCGTTGGTCGGCTCGTCCAGCACCAGCAGGTTTGACGGCTTGGCCAGCGCGCGCGCCAGCATCAGCCGGCCGCGCTCGCCGCCCGAGAGCACCTCCACCGGCGTGCCGCGCTGCTCCTGGGCGAACAGGAAGTCCTTCATGTAGCCGACCACGTGTTTCGGCTTGCCGCCGACCATGATCTGGTCGCCACGGCCGCCGGTCAGCGCCTCGGCCAGCGTCGACTTGGGATCGAGGCTTTCGCGGTGCTGGTCGAGCGTGGCCGTCTCCAGATTGGCCCCTAACCGCACCGTGCCGGAGTCAGGCTGCGCTCCGCCGGTGAGCAGATTGACCAGCGTGGTCTTGCCGGCGCCGTTCGGCCCGATAATGCCGAGCCGGTCGCCGCGCTGGATGCGGGTGGAGAAATTGTCGACGATCACGCGGCCGCCAAAGGCCTTGGTGATGCCCTTGGCCTCGATCACCAGCTTGCCGGATTGCTCCGCTTCGGCCGCGGCAAGACTCGCGGTGCCGGCCGTGCCGCGATAATTGCGCCGCTGGTCGCGCAGCGCATGCAGATTGCCGAGCCGCTTGACGTTGCGCTTGCGGCGGCCGGAGACGCCGTGGCGCAGCCAGTGCTCCTCGTCGACGATCTTGCGGTCGAGCTTGTGCTGGTCGCGCTCTTCTTCCGCCAGCACCTCGTCGCGCCAGCTCTCGAACGAGGCAAAGCCGCGGTCGATCTGCTTGATCTTGCCGCGATCGAGCCAGGCGGTGGAGCGCGAGAGATTGCTGAGGAAGCGGCGGTCATGGCTGATGATCACCAGGGCGCTGCGGCGATTGTCGAGCTCCTTCTCCACCCATTCGATGGTGGAGAGATCGAGATGGTTGGTCGGCTCGTCCAGCAACAAAATGTCCGGCGAGGGCGCCAGCACCCGCGCCAGCGCCGCGCGGCGGGCCTCGCCGCCGGAGACGTTGGCCGGGCTCTCGTTGCCGGTCAGGCCGAGTTGCTCGATCAGGTAGCGCGCCTGGTATGGATCGTCGCCCGGTGCGAGGCCCGCCTCGACATAGGCGAGCGTGGTCTTGTGGTCGCCGAAATCGGGCTCCTGCGGCAGATAGCGCACCGTCGCGCCGGGCTGCACGAAGCGCGTGCCGCCGTCGGGCTCGACCAGGCCGGCCGCGATCTTCAGCAGCGTCGACTTGCCGGAGCCGTTGCGGCCGATCAGGCACACGCGCTCGGATGGCGCGACATTGAGCTCGACGCCGCTCAAAAGCGGCGTGCCACCAAAGGTCAGCCTGATGTCTTTGAGTTGGATCAGCGGCGGCGCCATGACTAGCCTTGACTCGAATTCTGGCGCGTAGCGGTCTGATCGGCGCGGCGGCGCTGGATCCGGCGCAGCGTCTGGTCGAGCGCCGAGAGAAAGCTGGAGCGGTCGCGCGGTGCGAACGAGCGCGGGCCACCGGTCACTTCGCCGGCCGAGCGCAGGTCCGTCATGAGATTGCGCACCGCGAGCGTCATCCCGATCGACTCTTCCGTGAACGGCTTGCCGTTGGGCGCGATTACGTCGGCGCCGGCTTTCACGCAGCGGCTGGCCAGCGGAATGTCGGAGGTGATGACGACGTCGCCCGGCCTGGCCCGCTCCGCGATCCAGTCGTCGGCCGCGTCCATGCCCGCACCGGCGGCGATGCGCTCGATCAGCGGGTCCTGCGGCACACGGATAAAGTTGCCGGCGACCACGCGGACGGGCACGCCGTGCCGGCTCGCGACGCGGTAGATCTCGTCCTTCACCGGGCAGGCGTCGGCGTCGACATAGATGCGGGTGGGGGTGGCAGTCATTCGCGGCGTGGTACCCCATTCGGGCCGCAAAGGCGAGGGGATTGACCCTGGTTCCGCGAGGCCTACGATCGGCCCTGAAAGAACAAAAACATAGGGAAAAGCCCGCTATGCCCAACCGGCTCGAAACCTACCGCGTCGAGGCTTACAACACCGCCAAACAATCCGAAAACAAGATGCATGACGACACGGTGGCGCGCCGCTTCGGCTTTTCAGGTGGCCTGGTTCCGGGCGTCGATGTCTTCGCCTACATGATGCACGTGCCGGTGGCGCGTTGGGGCCGCGATTTTCTTGCACGCGGGCTGATCGAGGCACGCTTCATCAAGCCGGTCTATGACGGCGAGACCGCCGATGTCGATGCGACCGAGCACAACGGCCAGCTCACGATCGAGGTCTTCAGCCGCACCGAGCTTTGCGCCACCGGAACGGCGTCGCTGCCGGCGTCAGCGCCGACTGTGCCGCAGCAAGATTATGTCGACGTGCCCGCGGTGGCCGAGCGCAAGCCGGTCAGCCCTGAATTCTTCGAGGTAGGCAAATGGCTCGGCACGACCCCGCGCCGCTGGGCCGGGCAGGACGCGACGGACTATCTCGCCGATGTCAGGGAGGCCGATCCGATTTTCGCGCGCGAGGGGCTCGGCCATCCCGGCCTGATCCAGCGCGTCATGAATCGCGTGCTGGTCGACAACACCATTCTGGGCCCGTGGATCCATGTCGGCAGCCGCATGCAGCTCGTGTCGCCGGCGCGCGCCGGCGATGAGATCGTCGCGCGGGCGAAGGTCACCGCGAACTACGAGAAGAAGGGCCACCGCTTCGTCGAGCTCGATGCGCTGGTCGTCGCCAACGGCACGACGCCGCTCGCGCATTGCCAGCACATCGCGATCTACCAGCCGCGGGAGCAGGCGGCGGCGTAGCGGGCAACGGTACGGCGCGTCCACATATTCGCTGTCATTCCCCGCGAAGGCGGCGAATCCAGTACGCCGCGGCCCATCGGTCAATCACGACTGCCTCGGAGTACTGGATCGCCCGGTCGAGCCGGGCGATGACGGTGTCCGTGTGGAGGCAGAAGGGCAGCTTTACGCCGTCTTGCCCTTCGCGTCCTGGATCGCCCGCCACACCCGCTCCGGCGTCAAGGGCATGTCGATGCGCTTGATGCCATAGTCGGAGAGCGCGTCGAGTACCGCGTTCACCACGGTCGACAGGCTGCCGGCGCAGCCGGCTTCGCCGCAGCCCTTGGTGCCCAGGGGATTGCTCGTGGCCGGCACCGGGTGGTCGCCGACCTCCATGTACGGCACGTCTTCGGCGCGGGGCAGCGCGTAGTCCATCAGCGAGCCGGTGATGGGCTGGCCGCTCTCGTCGTAACGGACGTGCTCCATCAGCGCCTGGCCGATGCCCTGAACGACGCCGCCATGGAGCTGGCCCGCGACCAGCATCGGGTTGATCACCGTGCCGAAATCGTTCACCGCGCTGTAGCGCACGATCTGCACCACGCCGGTGTCAGGATCGACCTCGACCTCGGCAACATGGCAGCCGTTCGGGAAGGCCGACGGCACCGGCTCGCTGGTGTGATCGACGTCGAGACTCTCGGGCACGCCGTCCGGCGCCTTGCCGTCATGCAGCTTCTTGGCGAGATCCATGATGTCGATGCTGCGGTCGGTTCCGGCGATGGTGAAGGTGCCGTCGGCGAACTCGATGTCGGCTTCCGACGCCTCCAGCAGGTGCGCGGCGGCGCGCTTGCCTTTTTCGATCACGAGGCGCGAGGACTCCACGATGGCCTGCCCGGTCGCGGTGATCGAGCGCGAACCGCCGGTGCCGTTGCCGGCGTGGACGATGTCGCTGTCCCCCTGCACGAGCTTCACGCTCTCGAAGGGGACGCCGAGCTGCGCGCTCAGCACCTGCGCGAACGGCGTGGCGTGGCCCTGGCCGTAGTCGAGCGTACCGGTGATGAGCTGCACGGTGCCGTCGGGATCGAACACGATTTTGCCGAGCTCGGGGCTCGGCGGCGCAGTGACCTCGAGATAGGAGCCGACAGCGATGCCGCGCAGCTTGCCGGATTTCTTGCTCTCCTTTTTGCGCTTGGCGAAATTCTCGTGGTCGGAGATTTCGAGCGCCTTGGTGAACACTGCCTGGAAGTCGCCGCTGTCATAGGTGACGCCCGAGGACGCGGGGAAGGGCATCTGGTTCGGCTTGATGAAGTTGCGCTTGCGCAGCGTCAGCCGGTTGATGCCCATCTCGTCGGCGGCGCGGTCGATCAGACGTTCCATGTAGTAGTTGGCTTCAGGCCGGCCGGCGCCGCGATAGGCGCCCATCAACGTGGTGTTGGTCAGCACCGTCTTGATGTCGACCGTTATCAGTGGCGTGCGGTAGACGCTGGAAAAGTTCTTGCCGGTGTTGAGCGAGAGCGGACTGGGCGAGACGCCGGTGATGTAGGCGCCGAGATTGCCGTAGCCCGAAAGCCTTGCCGCGAGGAAGTGCCCCTCGGCGTCGAGCGCGAGCTCGGCATGGATCTTTTGCGCGCGGCCGTGGCTGTCGGAGAGGAAGCTGGTGGAGCGCTCGTCCAGCCACTTCACCGGGCGTCCCAGCGCCTTGGCCGCGTACAGGATGCACATATATTCGGGATAATTGACGTTCTTCATGCCGAAGGAGCCGCCGACATTGGCGGTGAGGATGCGCACCTTCTCGTTTGGCACCTTCAGGTTCTTGGCGAGGTTGGCGCGGTTGCCCGCGACGCCCTGCGTCGGCATCTGGATGGTGTAGCGCTCGGACTTCCTGTCGTAGGAGGCGAGCCCGACGCGGGGCTCCATCGAGACCACGGCGACGCGGGTGTTCTCGATGTCGACCTTGGTGACATGGGCGGCGCTGGCGAAAGCGGCGTTCACCTTCTCCGTGTCGCCATAATGGTAGTCGAGCGCGACGTTGTTCGGAATGTGGTCGTAGAGCTGCGGCGCGCCGGGCTTGGCGGCCTCCTCGGGATCAGTCACGGCCGGCAGCGGCTCGATATCGAGCTCGACCGCTTCGGCCGCGTCGCGCGCCTGGGCCAGCGTCTCGGCGACCACGAAGGCTACGGGGTCGCCGACGAAGCGGACCTTGTCAGTCGCCAGCGGCTGGCGGTTGGTCTGGAGCAGGGGCGAGCCGTCGCGGCTCTTCAGCGGCAGGCCGCAGGTGAACGGGCCATAGCCGGCCGCGTCGAGGTCCTTGCCGGTCCATACGCCCAGCACGCCCGGCATTGCCCGGGCGGTGTCGATGCCGATGCCGCGGATCACGCCGTGGGCGTGGGGCGAGCGGACGACCACGCAATGGGCCTGGCCGGGCAGATTGAAATCGTCGGTGTAGCGGCCCTTGCCGCGCACCAGCGTGTCGTCCTCCTTGCGGCGGACCGGCTGCCCGACGCCGTATTTTTGCAGTGCAATAGCGTTTTCGAGCGTCGAGGATTTCGTGTGTTCTTGCATGGGAATGACCTGAAAAGCCGGCAATTGCGCGTTTTGTGGCGCCTTTTGGGACCGGACCCCATTGAAATAACCCACCGACCCGTTCACGACAACGCACGAATGGGCATGGTCCCATGTGATGCGTTGTTGCGCAGGCCTGCCGCGCTGCTAATGTTTCAGGCGAAAAAGCAATTCCAGATCGGCCGAACTGGCCGCGGAAAGACAGTTTATATGAATGACCACACGCGGCTCCGCGACGGCCATGGGCCGCACGGTGAGCTCGAGGGGTCGATGGCGGCGGTGGCGTTGGCCCCCGAACCGGCCGTCGCCGCGCAAGCGCCGGGAACCGGCGTCTACGCGGCGCTGGACCTCGGCACCAACAATTGCAGGCTCCTGATCGCCTGTCCGACCCACGACGGCTTTCGCGTGGTCGATTCCTTCTCGCGCATCATCCGCCTCGGCGAGGGCGTCTCGGCGACCGGCTCGATCAGCGAGGCCGCGATCGATCGCGCGATCGCTGCGCTCAGCATCTGCCGGGACAAGATCAACCTGCGCAAGGCCAAGCGGCTGCGGCTGATTGCGACCGAAGCCTGCCGCGCGGCTTCGAATGCGGAGGGCTTTCGCAACCGCGTCGCGGCCGAGACCGGCATCGAGCTCGAGGTGATCGACCGCGAAACCGAAGCATCTCTGGCGATGCTCGGCTGCTCGCCGCTGGTCGATCTCAGGGGGCGCGGCGCCATCCTGTTCGATATCGGCGGCGGCTCGACCGAGCTGGTGCGGATCGAGCGCGACCCGCAAAATCCGGAGCCGCGCATCAAGGCCTGGATGTCGATCCCGCTTGGCGTCGTGACGCTGGCCGAGCAGTTCGGCGGCCGCGACGTGACGCCGGAGATCTACGCCGCGATGGAGCAGGAGGTCGCCAACCATGTCGCGCCGTTCGCGGAAGCGCATGGCCGCGATCTCACCGACATGCATCTGCTGGGCACCTCGGGCACCGTGACCACGCTCGCCGGCATCCATCTCAATCTCGTGCGCTACGACCGCCGCCGCATCGACAGCATCTGGATGAACGACACCGATATCACCGCGACCATCAGCAAGCTGCTGGGCATGAGCTACGAGGAGCGTGCCAACAACAGCTGCATCAGCATCGAGCGCGCCGACCTCGTGCTGGCCGGCTGCGCCATCCTCGATGCCATCCGCCGCGCGTTCCCGCTGCGGCGCCTGCGCGTCGCCGACCGGGGCCTGCGCGAGGGCATGCTGGTCGAGATGATGCGCGAGGACGGCGCGCTCAGGAGCTGGTGAGATGGCGAAAGACACCACCGGCCGCTTGCACGTCCAGGTCAAGACCGGCGGCAAGCGCAAATTGTCGTCGAAGCTTTGGCTGGAGCGGCAGCTCAACGATCCCTATGTCGTCAAGGCCAAGGCTTTGGGCTATCGCTCGCGCGCCGCGTTCAAGCTGCTCGAGATCGACGACAAATATCGCCTGCTGAAATCAGGCATGGCCGTGGTCGATCTTGGCGCCGCGCCCGGCGGCTGGAGCCAGATCGCAGCCAAGCGCGTCGGCTCGATCGACGGCAAGGGCAAGGTCGTCGCGATCGATCTGCTGGAGATGCCCGAGATTGCCGGCGTCGATTTCGCGCAGCTCGATTTCATGGCCAACGACGCGCCGGCGAAGCTCAACGCCATGCTCGGCGGCGGCGCCGACGTCGTGATGTCCGACATGGCCGCCAACACCACCGGTCACCGCAAGACCGACCAGCTGCGCATCGTCGGCCTGATCGAGACGGCGGCAGCGTTTGCCTGTGACGTGCTCAAACCGGGCGGCGTGTTCCTGGCCAAGACATTCCAGAGCGGCGCCGATGCCGATCTGCTCGCGCAGCTCAAGCGCGATTTCGCGACAGTGCGTCACGTCAAGCCGGCCGCGAGCCGGCAGGATTCCTCGGAGCGCTACGTGCTCGCGACGGGATTTCGCGGTGGAGCAAAGGCATAGCCGCATACTCCGTCATTGCGAGGAGCGAAGCGACGAAGCAATCCAGAATCGCTCCGCGGAAGGATTCTGGATTGCTTCGCTTCGCTCGCAATGACGAGATCAGCAACTATCCCAGCCGCTGATCCCGCATGTCCTGCGTGTCTTCCGTGGCCACCTTGACGGCGGCGCTTGCAGCGCTCCTGGCCGCGCCCTTGCGGCTTGCGATCTCCACCGCCTTGCGGCCGGAGATCTCGTTGCCGGCGTCGGCGGGCATCTGCCAGAAGAACCAGCTCGAGGCGGCCGAGGTCAGCGCCACCACGACGAAGGCCGGCGCGAACACGGTGGCGTTGAGCTCGCTGACATGGCTGAGCCACATCGTGGTCTCGACCGAGGCGGCACCGACCGCGACGCCGGCGGAGACAGCGAGCTGCTGGTTGACGCTGACCAGCGTGGTGGCGCGGCTCATCTGCGCGCTCTCCACATCGGCATAGGCCACGGTGTTGATCGCGGTGAATTCGAGCGAGCGGAAAAAGCCGCCGACCACCAGAATGATCATGATGATCAGCAGCGGCGTCGTCACCGTGAACAGTGCGCAGGCGGCGAGGAAGACCGCGCTGACGATTGCGTTCACCGTCATCAAGTTGCGGAAGCCGAAAGCGCGGATGACGCGCGCGGCCAGCGCCTTCATGCCCATGGCGCCAAGCGAGGAGCCAAAAGTGACGAGGCCGGAATGGAATGGCGACAGCCCGAAGCCGATCTGCATCAATAGCGGCAGCAGGAAGGGCAGGGCGCCGATGCCGAGCCGGAACAGGAAACCGCCGAGCACGGCCGCGCGCAGCGTCGGCAGGTTCAGAAGCGAAAAGTCCAGCACCGGCGATCCCGTCCGCCGGGCATGGATGACGTAGAGCGTCATCGAGATCGCGCCGCCTGCGACCAGGGCGGCGACGATGCTCCAGGGCAGCAGGTTGAGGCCGGCCACGGAGAGACCGAACGCGATGCCGGCAAGCCCGATGCCGGCCAGCACCATGCCGTAGAGATCGAACGGCTCGCGGTTCTCGCTCTTGATGGGGTCGATGAACTTCAGCGCCATGAAGATGCCGAGCAGCCCGATCGGAATGTTGATCAGGAAGATCCAGTGCCATGAGGCGTAGGTGGTGATGAAGCCGCCGAGCGGCGGGCCGATCACGGGACCGATCAGGGCAGGGACCGTCACCCAGGCCATCGCGTTGACCAGCGCGCTCTTGTCGACGGACCGCAGCAGCACGAGGCGCCCGACCGGCGTCATCATCGCGCCGCCCATGCCCTGGAGGATGCGCGCGATCACGAAGTCGGTGACCGAGGTCGAGAGCGCGCAGCCGACCGAGCCGACCATGAAGACGCCGACGGCAATCGCAAACACCAGGCGCGCACCGAATCTATCGGCGGTCCAGCCGCTGGCCGGGATGAATACCGCGAGCGACAGGAGGTAGGACGTGATCGCGAGCTTCAGCGTCAGGGGACTGGAGCCGATGTCGGCCGCGATCGCCGGCAGCGAGGTGGCAATCACCGTGGAGTCCATGTTCTCCATGAAGAGAGCAGTGGCCACGATCAGCGGAATGATGCGTTGCTTGTCGACCATGACGGATTGGTAATGGAAATCAGAAGGAAGGGCGGACTTGCGGCTTATCACCACGACTCGGTCGGGACCATTGCGGATCGACGCATAGCACCTAAATCCTGCGCTCCTTCGCTCGCTATTCCGGGGCGCGCGGTTGGGCGCGTCCCGGGATGGCGGTAGGCCGCCGCCCGGCTGTCCCGCTGAAATGACCTAAAAAGCCTGTGCATGGCTGGCCAGCGGTCCGATTTGCTTTGATTCGTCGCGCGGCCGTGCTATCGACCCGCGTCAACCCCACCGATGGGCTCCGATTCTCCGGCGATGCCGCAAGGTACGCCGAGGGCGGCGCTCATCCATACCTATTTGCGGCACGGCCGCAGGAAGGAGTTGGCATATGGCCATTGTGCAACTTCAGGGCATCCGCGAAGCCTTTACGTTCGACGACGTGCTGTTGAAGCCGGGCCTGTCTGACGTCATGCCGGGCGAGGTCGACATCCGCTCCCGCGTCACCCGCGCCATTCCCCTCAATATTCCGATCATGGCCTCCGCCATGGACACCGTCACCGAGGCCCGCATGGCGATCGCCATGGCGCAGGCCGGCGGTCTCGGGGTCATCCACCGCAATTTCGATCCCGAAGGCCAGGCCGCCCAGGTGCGGCAGGTCAAGCGCTATGAGTCGGGCATGGTGGTGAACCCGCTCACCATCAGCCCCGAGGCCTCGCTCGACGATGCCTTGAAGCTCATGAGCGACCACGGCATCTCCGGCATTCCCGTTGTCACCGGTGCCGGCAAGTCCACGCCGGGCAAGCTGGTCGGCATCCTCACCAACCGCGACGTGCGGTTTGCCACCGACCGCCGGCAAAAAGTCTCCGAGCTGATGACGCACGAGAACCTCGTCACGGTGCGCGAGAATGTCAGCCAGGATGAAGCCAAGCGGATGCTGCATCATCATCGCATCGAGAAGCTGCTCGTCGTCGACGATCAGTATCGCTGCGTCGGCCTGATCACCGTCAAGGACATCGAGAAGGCCGTCGCCCATCCGCTCGCCTGCAAGGATGCGCAGGGCCGTCTCCGCGTCGCCGCGGCCACCACTGTCGGCGACACCGGCTTCGAGCGCACCGAGCGGCTGATCGATGCGGGCGTCGATCTCGTCGTCGTCGACACCGCGCACGGACATTCCCGCCACGTGCTGCACGCCGTCAACCGCATCAAGCGTCTCTCCAACTCCGTGCAGGTCGTCGCCGGCAATGTCGCGACCGCCGAAGGCGCGCAGGCGCTGATCGATGCCGGCGCGGATTGCATCAAGGTCGGCATCGGCCCGGGCTCGATCTGCACCACGCGCATCGTCGCCGGTGTCGGCGTGCCCCAGCTCACTGCGATCATGGACGCGGTCGAGGCAGCAAAGAAGTCCGACATCCCCGTCATCGCCGATGGCGGCATCAAGTTCTCCGGCGATCTCGCCAAGGCGCTCGCCGCCGGTGCTGACATCGCGATGGTTGGTTCGCTGCTCGCCGGCACCGACGAGACGCCCGGCGAAGTGTTTTTGTGGCAGGGCCGCTCCTACAAGGCCTATCGCGGCATGGGCTCGGTCGGCGCGATGGCGCGCGGCTCGGCTGACCGCTATTTCCAGCAGGACATCAAGGATGCGCTCAAGCTCGTCCCTGAGGGCATCGAGGGCCAGGTCCCCTACAAGGGCCCGGTCGGCAACGTCATGCACCAGCTCGCCGGCGGCCTCCGTGCCGCAATGGGCTATGTCGGCGCAAAGGACATGAAGGAGCTGCACGAGAAGGCGAATTTCGTGCGCATCACCGGTGCAGGCCTGCGCGAAAGCCACGTCCACGATGTGACCATCACGCGCGAGGCGCCGAACTATCCGGGCGGGGGTTAGTCCCGCGCTGCTCTCTCCTTCGTCATTGCGAGGAGCTTTTGCGACGAAGCAATCCAGTCCTTTTCTGTTGACGCAACTGGATTGCTTCGCTTCGCTCGCAATGACAAGAAAGTGGAGGAAGCCATCATGTCCCAAAGCAAATCCCAGCAAAGCAAGCGCATCGTTCTCGCCGCACGTCCCGTCGGCGAACCCAAATCATCCGATTTTCGCCTGGAGGAATTTGCTGTCCCGACGCCTGGCGCGGGTGAGGTCCTGCTGCGCACGATCTGGCTGTCGCTCGATCCCTATATGCGCGGGCGGATGAGCGAGGGGCCGTCTTATGCTGCGCCGGTGCCGGTCGGCGGCGTGATGGAAGGCGAGGCGGTCAGCGAGGTCGCGGCGTCCAATAATCCTGACTTTGCCAAGGGCGACATCGTCCGTGCACGTACCGGCTGGCAGACGCACGCGATCTCGAACGGCAAGGGCCTGATCAAGGTCGATCCCAGGCTCGGTCCGATCTCGACCTCGATCGGCGTGCTCGGCATGCCCGGCATGACCGCGTATACGGGCCTGCTCGACATCGGCAAGCCGCAAGGCGGCGAGACCGTCGTCGTCGCCGGCGCTTCCGGCGCGGTCGGCTCGGCCGTGGGGCAGATCGCGAAGATCAAGGGCACACGCGCGGTCGGCATCGCCGGCGGCAAGGACAAGTGCGACTACGTGATGAAGGAGCTTGGCTTCGATGCCTGTATCGACCACCGCGATCCTGATTTCGCGGCGAAGCTCAAGGACGCCTGCCCGAAGGGGATCGACGTCTATTTCGAGAATGTCGGCGGTGCGGTGTTCGAGGCGGTCTTCCCGCTGCTCAATCCATTCGCGCGTGTGCCGGTGTGCGGCCTGATCGCCCACTACAACGACACCGAGGCCAAGCCGCCGAAATGGGCGGCGTCGATGATGCGCGCGACGCTGACCAAGCGGCTGACTTTTCGTGGCTTCATCGTCTCCGACTTCGCCTCGCGCCATGGCGACTTCCTGCGCGACATGTCCGCCTGGGTCCGTGACGGCAAGGTGAAGTACAAGGAGTTCGTCACCGAGGGGCTGGACAGCGCCCCGGGCGCCTTCATCGGGCTCTTGAAGGGCGCCAATTTCGGCAAGCAGCTGGTCCGGGTCGGGCCGGATAAGGCCTGATTGGCACAATCAGCCCCTTCGGGGGCTGGTTGGTTAACAAAGAGTCACCGGTTGGCCACACCAGCCCGCAAAAGCCGCCTGTGTGACCCGCGGTTCATTGACGAAAAGCCGAAGGCACTGAATCATCGCGCATATTTTGGGTGTTGCGATGTTAGAGATCGGAATTTTCTGCGTAATCCTTTTGGCTGCCGGCTATTGGGCGGCCATGTATGTCATGGGCCGTCGCGACGACGTCATCCATGGCAAGTTCGTGCATGGCGACGACGAGAGTGCGTTCAGGCAGGCTCCGATGCCGACGCCTCCGCCGCGCTTTCCCAAGCGTCCGCTCAAGGCAGCCGAGCGCGCTGGCACTGTGCCCGCAATGATCCGCTCGCTCAGCCGGTGAGCAGCGCAGCGCTGCAGTCGTTGCTCACCGCGATCCAGCAGGACCTCAAGAGCGTCGCGTAAACCGCGGTGCTAGTGCGCGCCGCCCATCTGGGCGAAGAGCTCTTCGATATCCACATCGACCTGGCCCGCGGCGCGGACGTGGCGGACTTCGAAGCTGTCGGGTGCGAAGCGGTACTCGACGAGGCCGGTCTCCTTGATCGCGATCCGGTCCTGGCGTGAATCGTTGATCTTGAAGCCGGCCGACGGCGCCCAGACGTGCCGCGTGTGGCGGAACGTGAAGTCGCGGCGCTGGTGCACGTGGCCGCTGGCGATGAGGCGGAGATCGACGCGCCCGAACATCTCGATCAGCCGCGCGCGGGCCGGCTGCGGCACGTAGCGGATCGAGGTCTCCGGGGTTTCAGGGTCGTCGGGCAGGTTGAGAAACACCGGCTTGTGCAGGAACAGCGCGACCGGCTTGCCATTCACGCGTGCGATTTCCCGGGACAACCAGTCGAACTGCTCGGCCTCGAACACGAGCCCTGAATTCATCACCAGCGAGTTGAGGCCGATGAAGCGCCAGCCGGCCGCCTCGAACGACCAATGGTCCTCGCCGATGATGTCGCGGAATTGCTGGCGGTGCGCTTCCCCGATCGCGGGCTTGGGCGCAGGCCCGAGTGCGGTCGGATTATCGCCGATATCGTGATTGCCGGGGATGTAGCGGCAGGCGACGGGCAGGGCGTCGTGCAGGCCTTTCGCGAAAACGATATCGTCGCGACTTGTTGGCCCGTCGAAGGAGACATCGCCGGTGTTGATGACGAGATCAGGCCTCTCGGTGTCGATGTGCTCACTGACGCGATGAAAGTTCGCGATCAGGCCGGGAAAACGCCGGCCGAGATGCGTGTCGGAAATCTGGGTGAGGCGAAATTCGGACATAGGCGAAGTATTGCCCGCGCAAACGTCGGAACGATGACGCGCGCGCAAAATCCGCGACCGAACAAAGTTTAAAGCACGCAATGGCGGATCTTGTAGGGTCCTGCGGCGCGACGCTGCCTGGCAGCGGCGGCGTGTCTCGCCGGACTTCCAGGGGCAAAACCGTCCCGCGGTCGGGAACGCCGGTTCAACTCGTCGATTGTCAGCGCAAGAAGTCGCGGCTAATGACGGTCCGCGGCACGCCGCCTTACGGGAAAGTTCCGATGTCCGTCCAAATGGTCTTGTTGCCTGTCTTCGTGCAGGTCGGTCTCACCTTCGCGCTCCTGATCGGCATGGTGTTAGGGCGCCGCAATGCGCTGGTCTCCGGCGAGACCAAGATCCGCGACATTGCGCTGGGCGAGCCGAACTGGCCGAAGGGCCCCACCCAGATCGCCAATTGCTACCGCAACCAGTTCGAGTTGCCGCTGCTGTTCTACGCCCTGATCGCGCTGGCGCTGCCGCTCCGCCATGCCGATCTCTTCATCGTGCTGATGTCCTGGGTGTTCGTGGTGACGCGCTTTGCCCATGCCGGGGTGTTCGTCACCTCGAACGATCTCGGCCGGCGCTCGTCGATCTGGCTCGCCGGCGTGCTGGTGCTGCTGGCGATGTGGATCTACTTCGCACTGAAAATTCTGTTGCTGATCTGACCCTTATGCGTCGGATTTGACCTGAAAGATTCAAATGACTCCCGCTGCCCGGCTGTCCGCAGCCATCGAACTGATCGACGCCATCGAACGCGACCGCGTGCCCGCGGCAAAAGCGCTGAAGGAGTGGGGCACCGCGCACCGCTTTGCCGGCTCCGGCGACCGCGCCGCCATCGCCGGCCTGGTCTGGGACGTGCTGCGCCGCTATGCCTCCAGCGCGTTCCTGATGGATTCCGATACCGCCCGCGCGCGCCTGATCGGCATGCTCCGCCTCGAGCGCAACATGGACACCGCAACTATGGAGGCTCTGTTCGACGGCAGCCGGTTCGCACCCGAGCCGCTGACCGCGGCCGAGCAGGCGGCGCTCAGCCATCGCTCCCTGAAAGACGCGCCCGCGGCGATCGCCGGCGACTATCCGGACTGGCTCGATTCCCATCTGGCCAAGGTGTTCGGCGAGGACCGCGCGGCGGAGGCCGTCGCGATGGCGAGCCGGGCGCCGCTCGATCTGCGCGTCAACACGCTAAAATCCAATCGCGACAAGGTGCTGAAGGCGCTTGCTCATCTTCATGCGAAACCGACGCAATGGTCGCCAAATGGCCTGCGCATCGAGCTTTCGGCCGATGCGCGCAACCCCGGCATCCAGGCCGAAGAGGATTTCATCAAAGGCGGCGTCGAAGTCCAGGACGAAGGATCGCAGCTTGCGGCCCTTCTCACCGCGGCGAAACCGGGCGAGCAGGTGATCGATCTCTGCGCCGGCGCCGGCGGCAAGACGCTGGCGCTCGCCGCAATGATGCAGGGCAAGGGCCGGCTGATCGCGACCGACAGTGACAAGCGCCAGCTTGCGCCCATCCACGAGCGCCTGTCGCGCGCCGGCGTCCACAATGCCGATATCCGCACGCCCAAGGGCGAGGCCGATCCGCTCGCCGACATCAGCGGCACCGCGGACCTCGTCGTGATCGACGCGCCCTGCACCGGAACCGGCACCTGGCGCCGCAATCCCGATGCGAAATGGCGCATGCGGCCGGGTGCGCTGGAGATTCGCCTCAAGGACCAGGCCGAGGTGCTGGACCGCGCCGCGCCCCTGGTGAAGGCAGGCGGCCGCATCGCCTACATCACGTGCTCAATATTGCCGGAAGAGAACGGTGAGCAGGTGAGGGCCTTCGTCGGCCGTCATCCGGAGCTTTCGGTGGTGCCACCGGAGCAGACCGCGACCGTGCTCTGGGACAAGGCCGACGCGTTTGCAGAAGCCGCGCTGCAATCGCCCGAGGGCTGGTTGATGACCCCGCGCCGCACGGAGACGGATGGGTTCTTCGTGTCGATTCTGAAGAAGACGGGCTGAACTCTCCCCCGTCATTCCGGGGCTCGCGAAGCGAGAGCCCGGAATGACGAGCGGGCAAACAAAAACCCCGCGAACCGGAGTCCGGTCGCGGGGTCTCTGAACTCTACGATCTGCCGGTACGTCCGTGGTCAGATCGCGAATTGCGCGGTCAACTAGCCGGCGCGGAGGTTGTCGGCCGAGGACTTGCCGCTGCGGCGGTCCGCAACGATGTCGAACGAAACCTTCTGGCCCTCGTTGAGGGTGCTCAGACCAGCGCGTTCAACGGCGCTGATGTGAACGAAGACGTCCTTCTGGCCGTCATCCGGCTGGATGAAGCCAAAGCCCTTTTGGTTGTTGAACCACTTCACGGTGCCCATTGCCATAGTCATTTCCTTTCAATTGACGATGCACTCAGGGGGACAAATGCACATTGCTGCGCCCATCATCCCGGTTGGTCGATTTTGGAGAAATACCTGAAACGTGCTCGTCCATTGAAAATGAGACGGAGCGGCCCAGTCGTTCGGCCAAGGATCGATGATCACAATCTAGCGATTTTTTGGGGCAACTTCAAGGCGGCACGCGCTCACAGCGAGCGCTGCCCATTTTGCTATTTTGCGCTGCACACCGCGCCCTGAACGATGGTTCCGTCAGTCCACAATGAACAGTGTCGCGCCAATCGCCGTCGACGAACGATGCGCGGCGTCGCCAAAATCCGATACCTGGTAGCTCATCCCCGGCGTAAGCTTGAACTTGCGTCCGTCGCGCAACTCGGTGTCGAGCTCGCCCTTGAGCACGTAGAGCACATGCCCGCGATCGCACCAATGGTCGGCCAGATAGCCCGGCGAATACTCCACCATCCGCACCCGGAGATCGCCGATATTGAGCGTGCGCCACAGCGCATGCCCGGTCTCACCGGGATGCGTAGTGGCTTCCACCTTGCTCCATTCGGTGACGGTGAAGGGCGAGGTGGGGAGCTTCATAGGGGTCCTGTAGTTGAGCAATGTTGCTTGGGGCATGTTCTTAGCAACAATTTCCGTCATTGCGAGGAGCCCTTGCGACGACGCAATCCAGACTATCGCCGCGGAGGGAGTCTGGATTGCTTCGCTGCGCTCGCAAGGACGGGAAGGGAGCACCGCTCAATGCGGCAGATGGTTCGCCGATCCCTGCACGACAGCCCCGCATCGTTCACCCGGAGATATTCGCAGATCCGCTTGCCCCGCTCGTTCTCGTAGAACACCACGACGCTGTCGGGGCTGACGAACACATCGATCAGGGAAAAGTGCAGCTCCAGCAGCAGCCCGAGCGCCTTGCCCCAATACGCCCGCAGCGCATCCTTGCCGCACACGGTGCCGCTGGCACCGAATCCCATCGACGGAATGCGGTCCGAGGTCATCACGGCGGCATCGTCGTAAAGCGTGAGCACGCGCTCGAGATCGCGCGCGTTCCAGGCTTCGACCTAGGTCCGGCCGAGCGCGGCAAGCGTCGATGGCTGATGGTGCAGTGACATGGCGTTCTCCCTGATCGGCCCCGGTTCGGTAGAGGGGGCAATTAGGTCAATAATGCTTACCTATATCCATTTGTCCATGCCCAAAGAAGAATGTGGGCGCGCGCCGACACGCGGTTGCGGGCAGGGGGCTAGTCGCGTATTTGCTTGCCATGACAGCAGCACAGCACGACCGCTCCGCGTCGACGCCCTCAGTGGCCTCGGCGCATGACAAGATTCTCATCGTCGATTTCGGCAGCCAGGTGACGCAGCTGATTGCGCGCCGCGTGCGCGAGGACGGCGTCTATTGCGAGATCGTCCCGTTCAACAAGGCCGAGCAGGCCTTTCTGGAGATGAAGCCGAAAGCGGTGATTCTCTCCGGCGGCCCTGAGTCCGTGCATGAGGCAGGCTCTCCCCGCGCGCCGCAACTGATCTTCGCCTCCGGCGTGCCCGTGCTCGGCATCTGCTACGGCCAGATGACCATGGCGGAACAGCTCGGCGGCACCGTCGAGGGCGGCCATCACCGCGAATTCGGCCGCGCCGATGTCGAGGTGAAAGCGCCGAGCAAGCTGTTCGAGGACGTCTGGTCACCAGGCGGCAAGAACCAGGTCTGGATGAGCCATGGCGATCGCATCACCAAGATGCCGCCGGGCTTCTCGGTCGCCGGCACCTCGCCAAACGCGCCCTTCGCGATCATCCAGGACGAGACGCGCAAGTATTACGGCCTGATGTTCCATCCCGAGGTCGTGCACACGCCCGACGGCGCAAAACTGATCCGCAATTTCGTGCGCAAGATCGCCGGCCTTTCCGGCGACTGGACCATGCGCGCCTTCCGCGAGGAGGAGATCGCAAAGATCCGCGCCCAGGTCGGCCGAGGCAAGGTGCTCTGCGGCCTATCAGGCGGCGTCGATTCAGCCGTTGCGGCCGTGCTGATTCACGAGGCCATCGGCGACCAGCTGACCTGCGTGTTCGTCGATCACGGCATGCTGCGCCTCGATGAAGCCAAGACCGTGGTCGACCTGTTCCGGCACCACTACAACATCCCGCTCGTGCATGTGGACGCCTCGAAGCAATTTCTTGGCGAGCTCGAAGGCGTCACCGATCCCGAAACCAAGCGCAAGACCATCGGCCGGCTCTTCATCGAGGTGTTCGAAGCTGAGGCCAAGAAGATCGGCGGCGCCGACTTCCTCGCCCAAGGCACGCTCTATCCTGACGTGATCGAGAGCGTCTCGTTCACCGGCGGTCCCTCGGTGACGATCAAGTCGCACCACAATGTCGGCGGCCTCCCTGAACGTATGAACATGAAGCTCGTCGAGCCCTTGCGCGAACTGTTCAAGGACGAGGTGCGCAAGCTCGGCCGCGAGCTCGGCCTCCCCGAAATCTTCGTCGGCCGCCACCCGTTCCCGGGCCCCGGCCTCGCCATTCGCTGCCCCGGCGACATCACGCGCGACAAGCTCGACATCCTGCGCAAGGCCGACGCAGTCTATATCGACCAGATCCGCAAGCACGGCCTCTACGACGACATCTGGCAGGCCTTTGCCGTGCTGCTCCCGGTCAAGACCGTCGGCGTCATGGGCGACGGCCGCACCTACGACTACGTCGTGGGCCTGCGCGCAGTCACCTCCACCGACGGCATGACCGCCGACTTCTACCAGTTCGATATGAATTTTTTGGGCGAGACCGCCACGCGCATCATCAACGAGGTGAAGGGCGTGAACCGGGTGGTGTACGACGTGACCAGCAAGCCGCCGGGGACGATTGAGTGGGAGTAGGGCTTCTCTCCAGGTTCAATATCACTGAATTAGGTCGTTACTTCCCGGAGAGGCGCCGCGGCAAGAATCATGGGATTTGGGGTATTCATCCATCGGTCTGACTCGATCTACGATGACAGCCCGGCTGAACGATATCAGTTTCCCAGTCAGTATCTGCGTCGCGTCGAAGCATGCATCGGCGATTGGATCATCTACTATGAACCGAGCAAGGTTGCCGACACGCGCGGCTACTTTGCGATTGCTCGAGTTGAACAGGTTATTCCCGACCCCGGTACGTCTGGGATGCATCTTGCTCTGATTGAACCCGGCAGTTACCTAGATTTTGCAAATCCGGTTCCTTTCAACGGACTGACTGGTCCTGTCGAACGCGGCGTCCTGAATGAGAAGGGACGAATTTCGGGGCGCGCACAGTCGGCAGTCCGTCCAATCTCTCCCGATGATTTCAATAAAATATGCGAACTTGGTTTGGCTGAGGGCGCACCGCTGCTGCCGCGGCGCGATGAAGACGTCCGACAGCTTGACCTCAATGAGACGCAGATGCCGTTCAAGTTTGAACAGCAGCGTGACCGTATTAGCCTGACGGTATCGAGAGTGTTGCGCGATCGCGTTTTTCGCCGTGTAGTGCTCCGCGCCTACGACGAGCGCTGCGCTATTAGCGGGTTAAAGCTCATCAATGGAATGGGACGCGCGGAAGTCGCGGCCGCTCACATCCGACCGGTAGAGGCGAATGGGCCAGACATCATTAGCAACGGTATCGCCCTTTCCGGCACAGCGCACTGGATGTTTGATCGTGGTCTAATCAGCCTGGCGGACAATCTGGAAATCTTGATCTCGCGCCAGACGAACGATCTGGATGGAGTAAGATCAATGATCAACAAGACAGGCCGAGCGAATTTTCCGCAACGGGCGTCGGATCACCCGCATCCGCATTTCCTAAAGTGGCATCGCGAGCACTGCTTCAAGCAATAGGCGACGTGTGCCTTGCTCAGTTTTGAATGGCGCGTCACGGGACAGTAGGTAGGATGGGTAGAGCGCAGCGAAGCCCATCGTGGTCAGATTGATATGTATCACCTTGCTCCACTCGTCCCTTCGAACTCTGGCAAGCAGGCAATGTCGATAGTAGCGGAGAGGTTGCATGGGTGACGACGACAAGAAAGAATTCGTTGAACGGGTACGGCGGCACTTTCGGGAGATCACGCCTCAACTGAATATGGAAATGGCAATGATCGCAGAACTGTCATGGGCAGACACGACGAGCTTCCTGCTGATTGAATACGACGCGTCACAGTTTAGCGATGAATTTTCTGTGGGACTGTGGGCAATGGATGCCGATGGCGAACCTGCCGACCGGGAGGGGCACTGGTTTCTCAAGGGCCGGACGGTCGTCGTTCCCTCCGAAATTTATGATGACGAGAAATATGAGGCGATTGAACCGGGGGAAACGGCTTCAGAGCTTCTGGAGCAGTGGTTCGCGAAGCGTGGCGTGCCCATGGGTATAAGACGCTTCCAGCGTATATCGGTCACCACGACAGCTATTTCAAGATCGATCTGGCCACCAGCGAAGAGGTGAATTGGGACAGCATCGTTGCGCGACCGAAGGCCGGGCTCGCCTCATAGTCTCGCAATTCGTGAACGCGCAGGATAGGGAGAGCCTAGCGAATCCCGTCGCGACGGAAGAACGATTGATGGGTTTCTGCTCCCGCGCGACCCATCCTTCGATCGAGAGGGGGAGGAGCGCCGTGCGCGAAGTTCGACTCATGATGCAAGGACGCAGGATGGGCAGCGCGCAGCGAAACCCATCGCGACTACGGAGCGTGATTGATGGGTTTCGCTTTGCTCTCTACCCATCGCGACTACTGAATCAGAACGCGCCGCGCATAGGATTGACGATTTGAAGTCCGGCGAAGTCCCTTTCGTTCTCCGTTACCACCACGCATTGGTTCGCACCGGCGACCGCGGCGATGATCATGTCGAGCGCGCTTCGCGGCCGGCCGGCCGTCCTGCCCTCGGCCATCAGCCGTGCCCAGATCAGCGCTGCCTTGTCGTCGAAGGACAGAATGCGGCCAGCAAACAGCGCCTGCGGTCCTTCAGGCCCGGCGAACCATGTGTCGAGCGCGTCACGCTTCTTGCCCCGCGGTTTCTCAAGGATGCCGCGGCGGATTTCTCCGACGGTGAGCGAGGCGATGAATAAATCCTCGTCGCGCTGCATCGACATCCATGACAGGAGCGAGTCCGATGGCTGCGGCTTAGTGACGTTGCTGATGATGTTGGTATCGACGAGATAGCGCATCACAACTCGACCTTGCGCCCCTTGTCACGGGGGCGGGACAGATCGAGACCGGCCCCGACGAGCGGCGAACGGCGCAATGCGGCAAGAATTCCGCCGGACTTCGGCGGCTCGCCGGCGATGGATTTATTCACGGCGGCACGAAGCTCGGTGGCCTCGGGCGTATCCTCCGAGAGACGTCGGGCGAGCGAGCGGATCAGGTCGCGGTCGGCATCCCGGCCAAGCACTTCGAAGCGGGCCAGTCCGCGCCCGCTGAGGCGGGATCGATAATTCCGGATGGCGCGCTTCTGCGAATGTCCCATGGTGTCCTCCGGTCATTTCCAGTAATATAGCCAGAGACAACAGTTTCCGCAAGCCGCCCGGGCGAACGGCGGATCGGCCGCAACGCGTAGTCCCCATTTTCCCTCATGCCGTGCTCAAGATGTCGGATTACGCTCCGCTCATCCGCCCTACGAAACGCCCATGCCAAACCGCAAGATCGGTCGAGCGCATCATAGCCATCCCGGTGTAACTCAAGCCGCCACGGAGGAGGGACGATGACGGCGGCACTGCGAAACTATCAGGACCGGATGCGGCGCGTTGCTGGATCATATCGACCGGCATCTCGACGCGGATCTGGACCTGGACAGCTTGAGCGCTGTCGCGGCGTTCTCGAAATTCCATTTCCACCGGCAGTTCACGGCGACCTTCGGGCTGTCGGTGCATCGCTATGTCCAGCTGGCGCGCCTGAAGCGCGCGTCGCATCAGCTGGCTTACAACGACGCCCTCGATGTCACGAACATCGCGATGGATGCCGGTTACGACGCACCTGACGCCTTCGCCCGCGCCTTTCGGCAACGGTTGGGGCAATCGCCGTCGTCGTTCCGGAAATCGCCGGACTGGGAGCCGTGGCTTGCGGCCTTCGGGCCTCTCGACAATGCCAGGAGCAAGCTCATGCAGAAGAACTTCAGCACTGACGACGTGACGATCCGCGATGTGCCGCCCACCCGGGTGGCGATCATGGAGCATCGGGGGAGCCCTGAGATACTCGGTGACACGATCCGCCGTTTCATCGCCTGGCGCAAGGCCGCCAACCTGCACCCCGGCACAAATCCGACCTTCACTGTCTGGCATTCCGAGGGGCGTCCGGTGCAGCAGGACGAATATAGCATCGACCTCTGTGTCGGCACCGATCAGCCGATCGAAGCCAATGGCGAACAGATCAAGGCCGGCGCGATGCCCGGCGGACGCTGCGCTGTGTTGCGTGTGGTCGGTTACACCAACAATCTGGAGCCCGCCGCGCTCTATTTCTATCGCGACTGGCTTCCGGCGAGCGGCGAGGAAGCCCGCGATTTCCCGATCTATTGCCAGCGGCTGAGCCTGTTTCCGGAGGTGCCGGAGCATGAGGCTGTTGCGGATGTCTTTCTGCCGCTGAAGTAGCGCTCTATGACGACGACCTGTCCCCTCCGACCGCAAGAAGCGGACAGGCCGCTATCCACGACCGCCCAGCCAAGATCGTCCATCCGAATGAGCGTCCGCTTTTAAACCCTCATGGTGAGGAGCGCGGAACGCGCGCCTCGAACCATGAAGGCCCGGATCTCGCCTGCGGCCATCCTTCGAGACGACCGCTGCGCGTCTCCTCAGGATGAGGAGAAGAAGGTCTTTGCAGGAGAACTCTCCCGTTCTAACCCCGCTCCATCTTCTCAAACCTCTTCACCAGCCGCTCGCGCTTCAGCCGCGACAACCGCTGGATCCAGAACAGGCCGTCGAGCTGATCGATCTCGTGCTGGTGGCAAACGGCGCGCAAGCCGTCGGACTCCTCGCTGCGCATGGTGCCGCCGAGGTCGTGATAGCTGATCCGCACGCGGGCGTGACGCTGCACCTCGTCACTGACGCCGGGCATCGAGACACTGCCTTCTTTGTGCAGGATCATATCCGGCGAGGCCCATTCGATCTCGGGATTGACGTAGGTCTGCGGAGCCGTTTTGGGGTCGAGCTCGAGCACGACGACGCGCAGGGGCACGCCGATATGCGGCGCGGTGATGCCGATGCCGGGCGCGGAGCGCATCGTCTCCAGCAGATCGGCTGCCAGCTCACGCAAGCCGTCGTCGAAAGCGGTGACGGGGCGGGCGGGCATGGCGAGCCGGCGGTCGGGATAGCGGACGATCGGGCGAATGGTCATTGAACGCTGCTACCACTCACGGGGGGTGAAGCACCCGTGCTTGACGCCCTACCAACTGGAAGGTAGTTAACTTCCATGACCAATGTTTCCTCGACCGCCGACGACATCCTGGCCAGCGCCCGCACGCTGATCATCGCGGGCGGCTACAATGGCTTCAGCTATGCCGACATCGCCGAAATCGTCGGCATCCGCAAGCCGAGCATCCACCACCATTTCGCCAGCAAGGTCGACCTCGTTCGCACCCTGGTGTCGCGCTATCGCGAGGAAGCCGAGGCCGGGCTTGCGGCGCTTGACCGCAACATCCCAGACCCGCGCGAGCAGCTCAAAAGCTATGTCGGGTATTGGGAAGCGTGCATCACTGATGCGACGGCGCCCTTCTGCGTCTGCGCGCTGCTGGCCAGCGAGCTTCCGATCCTGCCGGACGAGGTCGCGCTCGAAGTCCGCTCGCATTTCCGTTTCCTGGCGTCCTGGCTGACCTCGGTGATGGAGCGCGGCAAGCGGAAGGGGCAGCTCAAGCTCTCCGGCACGGCCCGGGTGGAGGCCGAAGGATTCATGGCGACCATTCACGGCGCGATGCTGTCGGCGCGCGCTTACGGCGATCCAAAGATGTTCGGTGTGATTACCGCTCCGCTGCTGGATCGGCTGTCCACGAAACACTGAGAGACATCGGCAAGACGATATCTGCAAGACGACAACGGCACCCGCAGGGATCGGGTGAAGGCATTTTGCTGTGCCAGAACTACCAACTAGTAGGTAAAGGACTGAAAGCGATGGCTCATCTTCAAATGGATCTCGTTCGCACAGATCGCGAGCAATGGCTCAAGCAATACTACGTCCTCCGCGCGGCATTCTCCGTCGCCTGGGTCGTTGCCGCGTTTGCCGTCGCGCCGTCGTCCCCAGCCGTGGCCGGCGCCTTGCTCGTGCTCTATCCGGCATCGGACGCCGCCGCCAATTTCGTCGACGCCTTGCGCAGTGGCGGCCTCACGCAAAATCGCACGCAGGCGCTGAACGTTGTGGTCAGCCTCGCGACCACCATCGCGGTCATCGTCGCCTTGCAAACGAGCATGAACTGGGTGCTCGGCGTCTTCGGTGCCTGGGCGATCCTGGCCGGGTTGCTCCAGCTGGGGACGGCGATCCGGCGCTGGAAAAGTTTCGGCGCGCAATGGGCCATGGTGCTCAGCGGCGGTCAGTCGGCGCTCGCGGGCGGCTTCTTCATCGCGCAGGCCTTGACGCCCGCGGTGCCGTCGATCGCGAATGTCGCGGGCTATGCCGCGGTCGGTGCGGTCTACTTCCTGGTCTCGGCCGTATGGCTCACTGTCAGCGACTGGCGCCGGCGCGCCGTGACGTAGCGCTGCGTCGCTTGATCATGCGTTTGCCGAGGCGAAGGCACATCTTGGCTTGGAGCATCGAGTTCCGGATCACCAACCGCTATTTTCCTGGACCGGCGTGGCGTCTTGGTGGACGTCCGATCTCATGCGGGGCTTTGCCGAAATCTGGGCATAGGCAGCGCGCCGGCATCGGCGGCGCGTTCGAAGACTACAACGCTCCGCCCGAAACGGCTATGCTTCCCGCCGACAATCTGGGTCGTGGAATCGCTGCAAGTGCTCTCGGACGTTCTCAAACGAAAAGAAATCTATAATTATTTCAGCCGCTCGGCGATGGAGAAGGCGCATGCCTATCAGGCGCAGGGTCGCGTTTCGGCGGTGGACGTCAGCGAGGACCTGACCCACGTCAGTTCCCGGGTGCGAGGCAGCGAATCCAGGAATTATCGCGTCGACATCCAGCTCGAGTTCGACCACGGCACGCTCACCGACATCGATGGCGATTGCAGTTGTCCGATGGCCCTCAATTGCAAGCATGTCGCGGCGACCCTGCTCGAAGCGCTGAGCGAAAAGCAGCCGTCGGCGCTGCCGCCGGTGCCACTCCCGCAGGCCGCCAAGCCTGCCAAGGCGCAAGCGCCGTCGGCTCCGCCGGTCCTGGGTTTCGAGGTCAACAACTGGATCGACACTGTCGGCCGCGCGGCGCGGAGCAGCGATCATGCCGCGGACGAGAGCCAGCGATTGCTGTATTGCCTGCAGCCGTCGGACGACCCGATGCCTTACCTCGCGATAACCCTGCGGTCGGTCCGGCTCCGCAAGGGTGGAGAATTTGCCGGCAACTACACCAGTCCCAACCTGCACGAATTCAAGCCGGAACGGGCGCCGAAATACTTCCGTGATGTCGACATCGACATCATCACGGAGGCAAACGGCCGCATCCGCAACTCCTATACTCAAGGGCCGTGTCCGGAAGAGCTGTTGCATCGGATCGTCGCGACGGGCCGCGCATTCTGGCTTGACCACAAGCGGGCGCCGCTGAACTGGGGCGAGGCGCGCGAGGGCCGGATCGAGTGGCGCCCGGGGACCAGAGGCGTTGCACCGAACCTCGTCGTATCAGGGGCGGTCGCTCTCAATGCCGAACCGCCGGTCTATGTCGACGAAGCCAGCGGTGTGATCGGGCCGATACAGCTCGGCCTGCCGCCTCGGCTCGCCTGCCAGTTCCTGGCTGCACCCTCCATTCCCCGCGCGCAACTCGAAGAGGTGTCGCGCCGGCTGAGTCAGAAATTGCCCGAGCTTCACCACGGCCTGCTGCCGGTGCCGCCGGCGGCTGCTGTGCTCATCGACGAAGATCCGCGTCCCGTGCTGCGGCTGAAGCCGGGACATGTCGGTTCAAGCTATTATTACTATCACAGCAAGAACGAACGGCCGGGTCCCGCCGGCGTGGCCAGCCTGGGCTTCCGCTACGGTGGGTTCGACATCGATCCGAGCCAGCGGGCAAGCCGGCTGGAAGTGTTCCAAGGCGGGCAGGTCTATGCGATCGCACGCCGCCAGGCGAAGGAAAAGCAGGCACGCAAGCGCCTCGCCGACGCCGGTCTCACCGAAGCGAGGTCGGCGCTTCCGATCCTCGACTATCGCCATGCCACGGATCTGACGCTGCGCGACCAGCGCGGCTGGTTCGATTTTCTCGCGCTGCACGCCGGGCAGTTGCGGTCAGAGGGATTCGATATCCTGATCGACGACGATTTTCCGTTCCGGATGGCGGAGTCGTCAGGCGAATTCGATGCGGTGCTGGAGTCCAGTGGCATCGACTGGTTCGAACTGTCACTCGGTATCGAGATCGAAGGCGAGCGGCGCGATCTCGCGCCGCTCCTGGCCGCGCTGGTTTCGGAGCCCGGCTTCAGCCCCGAACTGCTGACCGCACTCGCGGACAAGGGCGAGCGTTTCCTGCTGCCTTTGGCCGACGGCCGGCACGTCGCGCTGGCTGCGGATCGCTTCCTGCCGCTCGTGCTGGCGCTGCATGGCCTGCACATGAGCGGCGCTTTCGGAGGCGCCTCCAGGAGGATCAAGCTGTCGCGCGCGGACGTCGTTCCGTTGCTTGGCGTCGAGAACGAGCGCTTCGCCTTTCAGGGAGCCGACAGTCTTCGCTGCCTCGCGGGCCTGCTCCAGGCGCGAGGATTGAGCGCGCCGGAACTGCCGCCGACCTTTCGTGCCACGCTCCGGCCTTATCAGGCGCAGGGAGTGGCATGGCTCGATCTGCTCCGCGAGAGCGGGTTGGGCGGGATCCTCGCCGACGACATGGGTCTGGGCAAGACCGTCCAGATCCTGGCCCTCATCGCGCTGGAGAAAGCCCGAGGTCACCTCGCCAATCCCGTGCTGGTCGTCGCGCCGACCAGCCTGATGACGAATTGGTCCGCCGAAGCGCAGAAATTTGCGCCGGAGCTGAAGGTCCTCGTCCTGCATGGGGCAGATCGCAAGCAAAAATTTCCTGCCATCGCAGAGCACGATCTGGTCCTGACCACCTATCCGCTGATCGCGCGGGACCGCGAAATTCTGCTGGCGCGCGAGTGGCATATGGCCGTTCTGGACGAGGCGCAGACGGTCAAGAATCCCGATGCCGCCACCACGCGATTTCTGCGCGAGACGAAGGCGCAGCATCGCTTCTGTCTCACGGGCACGCCAATGGAAAATCATCTCGGCGAACTCTGGTCGATCATGAGCTTCGTCAACCCCGGCTATCTCGGCGACAAGGCGGCCTTTTCGCGCCAGTGGCGCACACCGATCGAAAAGCGCGCCGACAAGCCGCGGACCGCAGCATTGGCGCAGCGCGTCAAACCCTTCCTGTTGCGACGGACCAAGACGGAGGTGGCGACCGAACTGCCGGCCAAGAGCGAAATGGTGGAGACCATCACGCTGGAAGGGCCGCAGCGCGATCTCTACGATTCGATCAGGCTGGCGATGTCGCGCAAGGTTCGCGAGGCCATCGCAAAGCGGGGCCTTGCCAAGAGCCACATCGTTGTGCTCGAAGCCCTGCTTCGGATGCGGCAGGCCTGTTGCGATCCGGCATTGCTGAAACTGGACGACGGCGTCGAACGACCATCAGCCAAGCTCGATCGCCTGATCGACATGGTGGGGGAGTTGCTGAGCGAGGGGCGCAAGATCATCATCTTCTCGCAATTCACGTCGATGCTCGATCTGATCCGGAAGCGCCTCGACACGGCGGGCCTGAGCTACAGCATTCTCACTGGTCAAACCAAGGACAGAAAGACGGCGATTGAATCCTTTCAGCACGGCGCGGCCGAAATCTTCCTGGTCAGCCTGAAGGCAGGCGGTGTCGGCCTCAATCTGACTGCCGCAGATACCGTCATTATTTTCGATCCCTGGTGGAATCCGGCAGTCGAGGAACAGGCGATCGATCGGGCCTATCGGATTGGGCAGGACAAGGCCGTCTTCGTTTACAGGCTGGTGGCCACCGGAACGATCGAGGAAAAGATGGACGAGCTCAAATCCAGAAAGCGCGCGCTCGCCGATGGCCTGTTCGACCGTGACGGCGGGATCGCGTCGGCCCTCACGGAGAGCGATGTGAATGCGTTGTTCGACGCCTAACCGGCCGCAGCGTCGAGGCCTCCGGGACGACACGATCGAGTTCCACCGGATGATGGCATATTGCCGGTGTTTTGCCCCGACGGGTCATATTGCGGTTTCGCATCGTCAGCCGCCGGTAAGTCATTGATCCGGCAACGGCCCGCTACTGTGCATGGGGTTGTTTCGGCATTTTGCTTTGGCGGCATATCGTTTGCGGGGCATAATTTTATCACGCCGCCTGTCTGCCTTCGCCATTTCCATTCGTCTTCCACCCAGACAGACCTGACGGGAGACAAAGATGACTGCTTCCTCTTATCGCTGGGTGATCGTCGCCGCCGGCGGCTTGCTCGGCTGCGTCGCGATCGGCGGCATGTTTTCGCTGCCGGTGTTCCTGCAGCCGATCGCCAAGGACACCGGGTGGTCGGTGACCGGCATCTCCAGCGCGATGACGATCGGTTTTCTCGCGATGGCCTTCACCAGCATGGCCTGGGGCACGCTGACGGACAAGTTTGGTCCGCTGCCGGTGGTGCTGACGGGATCGATCGTGCTGGCGCTGAGCCTGTTCGCCGCGAGCCATGCGACCTCCCTGATCGTGTTCCAGATCGTGTTCGGCCTGCTGGTCGGCGCCTCCTGCGCCGCGATCTTCGCGCCGATGATGGCGACCGTCACCGGCTGGTTCGACACTCACCGCAGCCTCGCGGTCTCGCTGGTGTCGGCCGGCATGGGCGTGGCACCGATGACGATGGCGCCGCTCGCCGCCTGGCTGGTTTCCCATCATGACTGGCGCACCGCGATGCAGATCGTGGCGCTGGTGGTCGCTGTCATCATGATTCCGGTCGCGCTCCTGGTCCGCCGCCCGCCGGCGCTGGCGCGTCCGCCGGTCGCGGTGGCCGGCCAGGGCGGCCCGCAATCCGAGTTGACGGTGGGCGAAGCCCTGCGCTCGCCGCAATTCCTGATCCTGCTCGCCACCAATTTCTTCTGCTGCGCCACCCATTCCGGTCCGATCATTCACACCGTCAGCTATGCCGTGAGCTGCGGCATTCCGCTGATCGCGGCGGTGACGATCTACAGCGTCGAGGGACTGGCCGGCCTCGGCGGCCGCATCGCCTTCGGCCTGATGGGCGATCGGCTCGGCGCCAAGCGCGTGCTGGTCTCCGGCCTGCTCGCACAAGCGTTCGGCGCGCTCGCCTATGTCTTTGCCCACGAGCTCACGACCTTCTACGCGGTCGCGACGGTGTTCGGCTTCATCTATGCCGGCACCATGCCGCTCTATGCGGTGATCATCCGCGAAAACTTTCCGCTTAAGATGATGGGCACGGTGATCGGCGGCACGGCGATGGCCGGCAGCCTCGGCATGGCGACCGGCCCGCTCGCCGGCGGCCTGATCTACGATGCATTCTCCAGCTACGCTTGGCTCTATATCGGCTCCTGGGCGACGGGCCTCGGCGCCTTCCTGATGGCGATGACGTTCCGGCCGTTCCCAAAGCCGCAAGCCGAACCGGCGCCGGCACCGGTGGCGGCATGAGGAGAATGAGGCGCAGCCTCAGAGCTGCGCCTCAATGGCCGCCCTGTCGACGATCGACCACACCTGCCGGATTCTTCCCTCGCGGAATTCGTAGAACACGTTCTCGCAGAAGCAGATGCGCCTGCCGTTGACGGCCAGCCCGAGGAATGTCCCGACAGGCGCGCAATCGAATCTGAGCCGGGCAGCGACGTGGGGCGGCTCGGAAATCACCATCTCGATGTTGAAGCGCAGATCCGGAATCGCGCGAAAATCCTGCTCCAGCATCGCGCGGTAGCCCGCGAGCCCGAGCGGCCGCGCATTGTGGGCGACCTCGTCGTGCACGAATCGGCCGAGCGCAGGCCAATCTTGCCGATTCAGGCAGGCGATGTAGTTGCGATAGATATTGGCGAGTTCGGCTGGCGTCATGTCGATATTCCCTTGGCTCCCAGCCTAACGCGGGAGCAGGGGAATCGGCCCGCCGCTCACAGGCGCTTTTCGAAGAACAGATCCGGATACGGATCATCGTTGAAGCGCGGAATCTCGCGCCAGCCGGTGGTGCGGTAGAGCCGGCCGGCTTCCGGCAGCGCGCTGTTGGTGTCGAGCCGCAGCAGCGCGATGCCGAGCGTGCGCGCGGCATCCTCGGCGGCATCCATCAGACGCTTGCCGAGCCCCAATCCGCGCGCAGACGGTGCGACCCACAGCCGCTTGATCTCGGCATAGCCGTGATCCGTTCCTTCAGGCCGACGCAGCCGATCGGCAGCGTGTCCGACATCGCGACGATGAAGCTGCCGCGCGCCCGGCGCATGTCCTTGGCATCAGGGTCGCGCGACAGCGAGACGTCGAAGCCCTGCTTGAAGCGCCGGCCGAGCTCGTCGTAATACTCCCTGAGACAATAGCGCGCCTCGTCACTGCGTGGGTCCATTTCGGCGAGCGCGATGCGATCGCGCGTCAGCGCCGAGGCGATCAGGTCCATCGCCGCGAGCAGCGCCTCGCGCTGCGCCGTGCGAGCGAGGAAGCTCTCGGCCTGCGTGTTCGACAGCGCCTCATAGGCCGCGAATTCGCGCTTGCCGGCGCGGGTCAGGCGGGCCACGCGGCGGCGCGCATCGTCCTCATGCGCTTGGGTCTCGATCAGGCCTTCGTCTTCAAGGCTGCGCAACAGCCGACTCATTAACCCGGAATCGAGGCCGAGATAGTCGCGGACCTCGCTGACGTCGGAGCGTCCCTGTCCGATCGCATTGAGCACGCGCGCCGCGCCCAGCGGCCGGCCGCGCCCGAGGAACGAATTATCCAGCGCGCCGACGGCGGAGGTCACGGCACGGTTGAAGCGGCGGATGCGGGAGACGGGATCGAGCATTATCTGACTTTAGTCAGAGATAAATCTGCCGTCAATCGCCGCCGGGATCAATTGCACCACGCGCTCCGGCGGCTCTTGCCATCACCTTTCGGCCATGCTGAACAATCGGCGATGGACCGCGTCGAGACCATGCGCTTCGTTGACTGGGTCGGACGCTTTTTTGGCGAGGCGAAGCTCTAGCCGAGGCCAAGGGCATTCCGTGATTGGCGCGTCAGTGCCTTCCCACTGCACCACCTTGGTGGCGGCGGGCAGACGAAGGCAGCGGGCTTCAAACGTCTTGGGGTCATGCAATTGCAATAGCGGACATTCGCGCACCTCGCTTCGACGACATTCTCCAGCTCGAGCAGGGCGTTCCCCGCTGCGAGGCTGCCGAGTAGCGGCTTACATCGCTGCTCGCGGTTGGCGCCTGATCACGGACCCGTGATTTGCATCCAGACTATCGCAAACAAGTGACGTAAGGGAAGCAAGACATGACCGATCGGCTGCACAGCCCGATTCAAGATCCGCGTGTCAACGCCGTCATCGCGCGCCTGCAGGGCGCGCGGCATCGGCCTTCCGGCGGGGGACCGCGCAGCGCCTTCAACAGCCGCGACCCTCACGCCTATGCCGAGCAGGGCTTTTCGATCCATCCGGAGCAGGGCGAGTTGATCTACCTGCTGTGTCGCGGCCTGCGTGCCACGCGCGTAGCGGAGTTCGCGACCTCGGTCGGGATGTCGACGCTCTATTTTGCGGCGGCTATCCGCGACAATGGCGGCGGCACCGTGATCGGCTCGGAGATCGTGCCGGCCAAGGTTGAATCCGCAAGGCGCAATCTCGCAGAAGCGGGGCTTGCCGATTATGCCGAGATCCGCGAAGGCGACGCACGCAAGACGCTGCGGGATCTCGGCGACCCCGTCGACTTCGTCCGGATCGACGGCTGGCCGGGCGAGGGTGGTTCGTCGCTGGCACGCGAGGTGATCGAGATCGTCGCGCCGCAGCTTCTCGTCGGCGGTTATGTCATGAACGACAATGCCGAACCCGATTACCTCGCCTTCATCCGTGATCCCCAAAACGGCTTCGTTTCGATGACGCTGCCGCTCAAGGGCGGCACGGAGCTCAGCCTGAAGATCAGGTAAAATCCCGTAGCCCGGACGGAACGCAGCGAAACCCGGGCTACAAGACTACACCTTGCGCTGCCTGACGGGCAAAACACCCAAACTCGGTCAATCCGCATCGCTAAAGATATACCACTTTACCGAAATTCGGAAACGGCGTATGTGTCGCGCAACCCGGCCCAAGGAAGAGGGGCGTATCGCGATCGTCACGAACGCGGGCCGGATGGCGGTGGACGCGGGTCACGTCGGCGCGAAGGGTTTTGCAGGGCGGGCAACCGTGAGCAAAAGCGTCGCGCACACGACCGGGGTGACCTGCGTACGGCGAAATCGTGTGGTCCTGGCGCCCCGGGTCTGTGCGCCAAGGCTTGCGGTGATGCGTTGTGTCCAACCGGACATGCGTATCAGTCATCCGCAAGGCGACGGGGGCAATAGTGCATCGCTCCCCGGGGAGAGCGCGACATAAGCCGTAAAGCCACTGCGCAGGGAAGGCCGGTTGTTTGGCTTCACCTGTATGCCGCTGTGCAGCTTTTTCGTAGCGCAAATTCGCACAGTGGACCGCGGGTGCCAGCCGGCACCCGGTCTTCCCTGCGCCCTCATTCAAATGAGGGCAAGGCGACGAAGCAAGACTCGAGCGAGATGAGCCGCGAGGATGCGAAGCCGTATTTATCGTTGCACAAAGGTCTCGTGCCCCGGACGCTGCGCAGCACGAAGTGATGCGCTGCAGAGCCGAGGTGAGCCCATACATCGGCATGCTGTGCGGCCTCTTGGGTTCCGGCTCTGCGCAGCAGCGCAAGAACGCTGCCGCGCCTCCGGGACACGAGAGCGACCAATGTGGTCTCTCGGTACCCCGTCATTGCGGGCGCTGCGCTCGCATCGACGATGTGAATCGACCTGCGCGCCGGTTTGTGAGTTGTGCTGGTGCTGCAGTTGGCTACCATGCTTCCGCTCCCGGAACATGGGAGCTGGCAACGAGCGGAGGCGACATGAGCGAGCAGGAACGCAAAGTCAAAGGATCGGACCTGTTCGTCGCAGCGCTCGAAAACGAAGGCGTCGATCGCATCTTCGGCGTGCCCGGCGAGGAAAATCTCGACCTCGTCGAATCTCTGCGCACGTCAAAAATCGAACTGGTCCTGACCCGCCACGAGCAGGCGGCCGCCTTCATGGCAGCGACCCATGGCCGGCTCACCGGCAAGCCCGGCGTCTGTCTCTCCACGCTTGGCCCCGGCGCGCTCAATCTGTCGACCGGCGCGGCTTACGCACATCTCGGCGCGATGCCGATGATCCTCATTACCGGCCAGAAGCCGATCATGAGCAGCCGGCAGGCGCGCTTCCAGATCGTGGACGTGGTCGCGACCATGAAGCCGCTGACCAAGCTCTCGCGGCAGATCATCAGCGCTTCCTCGATTCCGACCGTGGTGCGCGACGCCTTCCGCGTGGCGATGGAGGAGCGGCCGGGTCCGGTGCACCTCGAACTGCCTGAGGACATCGCGGGCGATGAGGTGCCTTCCGTCCCCGTGATTCCGCTCCATCCGATTGAGATTCCGTTGCGCACCGCGCCGCGCTCGACCGTGCCGCGGAGATGATCTTGGCGGCGCGTCGTCCGCTGGTGATGATGGGCGCGGCGACCAGCCGGCCGCGCTCGACGCACGGCATCGCGAGCTTCGTGCGGCGGACCGGCATTCCGTTCTTCACCACGCAGATGGGTAAGGGCACCGTTCCCGGCGGCACCAATCTCTACATGGGCACCGCGGCCCTGTCCGAGCGCGATTATGTCCACGATGCCATTGACGCCGCCGATCTGATCGTGGCGATCGGCCATGACCCGATCGAGAAGCCGCCCTTCATCATGGGGCCATCGGGGCCAAAGGTGATTCACGTCAGCTACACTTCGGCCAGCGTCGAAATGGTCTATTTTCCTGACGCAGAGGTCGTCGGCGACGTCGGCCCGAGCCTAGAGCTTTTGGCCGACCGCCTCGAAGGCAAGCTGCCGCAGGCGGCCGCGCTGCTGCCGTTGCGCGAAGAGATCCTCAACCATATCGCCGACCGCGCCACCGAGGCGCGCTGGCCGCCGACGCCGCAGCGCATCGTGCACGACATCCGCCAGGTCATCCCGGAGAACGGCATCGTCGCGCTCGACAACGGCATGTACAAGATCTGGTTCGCGCGCAACTACCGCACCCGCGTCGCCAACACGCTGCTGCTCGACAATGCGCTGGCAACGATGGGGGCCGGCCTGCCGTCCGCGATGATGGCCGCGATGCTCTATCCCGATCGCCGCGTGCTCGCTGTCGCCGGCGACGGCGGCTTCATGATGAACAGCCAGGAGATGGAGACCGCCGTCCGGCTCAAGCTCAATCTCGTCGTGCTGGTGCTGGAGGACCACGCCTACGGCATGATCCGCTGGAAGCAGGCAGTCGATCACTTTGCCGATTATGGCATGACGTTCGGCAATCCCGACTTTGCGCTTTATGCCAGGGCCTATGGCGCCAAGGGCCACCGCATCGCAAGCATCGACGGCTTTGGCCCGACGCTGGACGCCGCCTTCAAGGAGGGCGGCGTGCACCTGGTTTCGATTCCGATCGATTATTCGGAGAACGTGCGGGTGCTGGTCGACGAGCTGCGCGCGCGACAAAAATAGGAGAAAATTCTCGAAGATTGCCGGGAGGATCATACCAGCCATTCCTTGATATATATCGTGTCACGATATATTGGCAGGCGCGAAGCATCCTCCCGACAAGAGACGTCCATGCGCCAGACCCCGATATGACCGGCGGCCTCCCGCGTCCTCGCGGCAAGCCCGGAGATTTTACCGCCGACCGCCGCGTGCTGGTCCTGATCGGCATGGCGCTGCTGGTCGGCAGCCTCGGCGCCGGAGCCGCCTGGGTGCTGCTGAAGCTGATTGCGCTGGTGACCAATCTGATCTGGTTCGGCCATATCAGCACCGAGAATGTCTCGCTGGCGAATGCCCATCCTGGAGTCTGGATGGTGCTGGCGCCGGCGCTGGGCGGTCTCGTGATCGGCATGATGGCGCGGTTCGGGTCGGAGAAGATCCGGGGCCACGGCATCCCCGAGGCGATCGAGGCGATCCTGATCGGCGGCAGCCGGATGCAGCCGAAGGTCGCGATCCTGAAGCCGTTGTCCTCGGCGGTGTCGATCGGAAGCGGCGGTCCGTTCGGCGCCGAGGGACCGATCATCATGACGGGCGGCGCGATCGGATCGATCTTCGCCCAGTGCTTCCATCTCACTGCAGCCGAGCGCAAGACGCTGCTGGTCGCGGGCGCGGCTGCCGGCATGACGGCGATCTTCGGCACGCCGATCGCGGCCGTGCTGCTCGCGGTCGAGCTGCTGCTGTTCGAATGGAAGCCGCGCAGCTTCCTTCCCGTGGTGGCGGGAGCGGTGATCTCGGCGGCGTGGCGCCCGCTGCTGTTCGGGACGGGACCGCTATTTCCGTTCGCGGAGCGGCCGGACCTGCCCTGGTGGGGCCTCGCGGCTGCGATTGGCGTCGGGATCGTCGCCGGCCTGCAGTCCGGGCTGATGACGCGGCTGCTCTACGCGATCGAAGATCTGTTCGACCATCTGCCGGTACACTGGATGTGGTGGCCGATGCTCGGCGGCCTCGTCGTCGGCCTTGGCGGGCTGATTGATCCCCGCGCGCTCGGCGTCGGCTATGACGTTATCGCGGATCTCCTGTCGGGCCACATGGCGCGCGACGAGGCGATCCGGCTCTTGCTGGTGAAGTCCGCGATCTGGGTGATCGCGCTGAGCTCCGGCACGTCGGGCGGTGTGCTGGCGCCGCTGCTGATCCTCGGCGGCACGGCCGGCTGGATGGAGGACTGGTCCTGCCCGGTGGCGCATCATTCTGGGCGCTGGTCGGCATGGCCGCGATGATGGGCGGCACGATGCGCTCGCCGCTCACCGCCGTGATGTTTGCCATCGAGCTGACCGGCAATATCGACATGCTGCTGCCGCTGCTGGCAGCGACCGGCGCGGCGCACGCCGTCACCGTGCTATTGCTCAAGCGCTCGATCCTGACCGAGAAGATCGCGCGGCGCGGCCAGCACATCACGCGCGAATACGCGATCGATCCGTTCGAGCTGATGCGCACGGTCGACGTCATGGTCACGAATGTCGACACGCTGCCGGTCGACATGTCCGTCGACGCGGCGGTCACTTTCTTCACGTCGGATCAGCGCCGTCACAAATCCTATCCCGTCGTCGCGGCCGACGGACGGCTGACCGGCATGGTGACCCGCGCCGATGTGCTGCGCTGGCGCACCGAGGGCGATCATCAGGCGGCGACGCTCGATGATGTCGTCTCGGACACCTCGGTCGTGCTGGCTCATCCCGACGAGGTGCTGGGGCGGGTCGCCGATCTCATGGTCGCCTCCGATCTCGGGCGGCTGCCGGTGGTTGATCGCGCCAGTCATCGCGTGGTCGGCCTGGTCGCTCGCAAGGATTTGTTGCGAATTCGCGCGGTCGTGAACGCGCAGGAGGAGGATCGCGACGCATATTTCCTGCGCGAAAAGGCGCTTGTGCCGGAGGCGCGGATCGCGGAAGGTCAGCCCGTCTGAACTCCAGCACCGACGACAGGAATGAACATGACTCGCGTTCGCTGCATCACCGAGATGGGCATGGGTGTCGACGTTCACGGCAGGGACGCCACCAAGGCGGCGAAGCGGGCGGTGTCGGATGCGATCCGGCATTCGAGCCTCGGCTTCTTCCGGATGATCGGCAAAACCGCGAACGACATGTTTGTCGACGTCACCATCGGCGTGCCCAATCCCGAGGCCGTCGACAAGGACGCGGTTGCGAGGGAGCTTCCCTATGGCACCGTGACCGTCAATGCGGTCAAGGGTGGGCTGGAGATCCCCTCGGCCACGGAACAGGCCAACGACCCCATCCTCATCGCCAATGCCGCCGTGATCGTCAGCTTCGACAAGGACTGAGCCCGTGTCCGACAGCGATCTGCGGCTACTGGATCGTCCGATCTGGAGCGCGCTGACGACGAGCCATAAGCATCTGGCCGAAGGCGGTCCGCGCGCGCTGCGCTATCCCGTGGACATAACGCCATTCGCCGACATGGTCGACATGTCAGCGGCAAGCTTTGCCGCGCTCGGTGATCTCATGACCGGCTCGCAGGTCGCCGCGCTGTTCACGCCGGAGCCGGTCGTTGTTCCCTCCGGCTTCAACGTCGTGCTGGCGGAATCCGGCGAGCAGATGATCGGATCGCCTGCCGATAGCCCGCTTCGCGACGCCGAGATTGTGAGGCTCGGCGAGGCTGATGTGCCTGCCATGATGGCGCTGACCGCGTTGACCAAGCCCGGACCGTTCGCTTTACGGACGCACGAGCTCGGCACGTTCCTCGGCATTCGCGCCGGCAGCGAGCTGGTCGCAATGACGGGCGAACGCATGAAGCCGGGCAAGTTCGTCGAGATGACGGCCGTCTGCGTCCATCCCGACTATCGCGGGCGCGGCTACGCGCAGGCGCTGCTCGCCGCGGTCGCGCGCCGGATCGAGGCGCGCGGCGAGCTTCCGTTCCTGCACGTGTTTTCGAGCAACAAATCCGCCATTGCGCTCTATCAGCGCCAGGGCATGCACATCCGCCGTCGCCTGCATGTGACGGCGTTCATGAAGCAGGGGTGACAGCCCGGCCTAAAGGTCGCGCGCTTAATGAGGTCTTGCGGCAAGGATTGCTGGCGTTTTCGTTGTGTTGCTCGCACCGGTGCGGACACGCGGTGAAACAAAAATGCGGGTATTGCCGGCGCCGGCTGCGCGTTACGCGAACGGACTTCCCCGCGGGCGATTCGTTGCTATATCCATCGCAACCAATTCAGGGGAGCCTATCCATGGACGCCGGGACAACAAACAAGACGCGACAATTTTCCGCTGTGCGGACGGCGATGCAGCGCTACGTCGATCAGGAGATCGTCCCCGGCGTGTCCTGGGCGGTGCTGCGCGGAGGCGAACTGGTCGACCAGCAATGCGTCGGCTTTGCCGATCGCGAGGCGAAGACTGCACTGAGGCCCGACCACATCTTTCGTGCCTTCTCGAACACCAAGATTTTCGTCACCTCTGGGATCATGCTGCTGGTCGAGGAGGGTCGCATCGGGCTCGATGATCCGATCGAAAAATTCCTGCCGCAGCTTGGCAATCGCAAGGTGCTGAAGCAGGGCGCTTCTAGCCTCGCCGATGTCGAGCCGGCGAAAAGCCCGATCACGATCCGGCATCTTTTGACCCATACGTCGGGCCTCAGCTACGGCATCTTCGATCCCGGCACGGTGCTGTTCAAAGGCTACAACGAGGCGCGCGTCCTCAATCCGCTGACGCCGCTGACCGACATGATCGACAAGCTGGCCGATTTGCCGCTGTCCTATCATCCCGGCACCAGCTGGGAATATTCGGTGGCGACCGACGTGCTCGGTCGCGTCGTGGAGGTCGTCTCGGGCAAGCCGCTGGATGCCTTCCTCAAGGCGCGTATCTTCGATCCGCTCGGCATGACCGACACCGACTTCTCCGTGCCTGAAGCGCAACAGGGCAGGCTCGTCGCGCACTATACCGGCGCCGACGTGCTTGATCCGACCAAACCGGGCCTCACCCGCGCCGACAATCTGCCTTATCCGCAGGCCCATCGACGGCCGTTCCCACGGCTGTCGGGTGGCGGCGGGCTGGTCTCGACGCTGCCAGACATGCTCGCGCTGGTGCGTGCTCTCGTGCCTGGGCCGGAGGCGCTGCTGAAGCCGGAGACGCTGCGGCAGATGATGACCAACCAATTGCCGGCGGGCGAGACGATCCGCTTCGCCAATCTCGGGCCGATGCCGGGCAAGGGCTTTGGCCTCGGCGGCGCCGTGACCTTCGCGCCGACGCAGTTCGATCCCCGAATTCAACGGGCGAATTCCAGTGGGGCGGGCTCGCAGGCACCCATTGGTGGATTTGCCCTGAGGCCAATACCGCCGGCGTCCTGATGGCCCAGCGCCACATGGGCTTCTGGAATCCGTTCTTCTTCGAGTTCAAGCGTCTGGCCTACCAGGCCGTCGTAGGCTGACCGCAAAAAAATGCAGGCGTCCGCGAATCCTTTGCCTGCGCCTGCGCGGTCGCGGCGCGCGAAAGTCCTCCGCGCGTCGACGGGGATGAAATCGATCTGCGCGGCCGGCGGATGGAGATCAATTGTTGAGGCAGTTCGCGGGTCGGGAAAAAGCGGCAATTTATTTGAAGTGTGGAGGAACTGCCGGCGGCGACCCAGCGTTCCCCGTGCGAACAAATACAGGGAAACGCTTGCGATGAACGACGTCAGTCAGTTTGCGACCGCAATGCTCGCGCTTTTTTCGTCGGAGCGCTGCTCGTGACCGGGCAACTCTTCATCGAGCAACGCACACAGCGCGACGCAGTGTACGCCACAACTCATCTGCTGCGCCCGTTGTGATCGAGTCTCGGCGCCGAGACAGTTGGGATGGTTGCTCGGCCTTGCGTCGTTCGATGGCTCGCCTAGATTAGGCGGCAGCTCACGAACGAAGCCGGGGTGCCGATGTCCGATTTGTCCGCCTTTCCGATCACCAGGCGCTGGCCCGCCAGGCATCCGGAGTTGCTTCAGCTGTATTCGCTGCCGACGCCGAACGGCGTCAAGGTTTCGATCATGCTGGAGGAGATCGGACTGCCTTACGAAGTCCATCTCGTCGATTTCGGCAAGGACGACCAGAAGACGCCGGAATTCCTTTCGCTCAATCCGAACGGCAAGATCCCGGCGATCCTTGATCCCAATGGCCCCGGCGGCAAGCCGCTGCCGTTGTTCGAGTCCGGGGCGATCCTGCAATATCTCGCGGAAAAGTCCGGCAAGCTGTTGCCGCAGGACGCCGCGCGCCGCTACCAGACGATGCAGTGGGTGCACTTCCAGATGGGCGGCATCGGGCCGATGTTCGGCCAGGTCGGCTTCTTCCACAAATTCGCCGGCAAGGATTTCGAGGACAAGCGGCCGCTCGAGCGTTACGTGGGCGAGTCCAAGCGCCTGCTCGGCGTGATGGAGACGCATCTTTCCGGCCGTCGATGGTTCATGGACGACGACTATACCATCGCCGACATTTCGATGCTCGGCTGGGTGCGCAACCTGATCGGCTTCTACGGCGCCGGCGATCTGGTCGCGTTCAGCCAGTTCAGATCGGTCGCTGCCTGGCTCGAACGCGGGCTGGCGCGTCCGGCCGTTGAGCGCGGGCTCAACATCCCGAAGCGTCCGTAAGCTAGCTCAGAGCTTTGTAACTCATGTAGAGCGCCATCAGTGCGACGAGCCGATCATGGTCCGGCGCAGCACCGCCTTGCCGACGCCGTTGGCCGCGCGTGCGCCGAGATCCGTACCGATCCAGAGGCCGGCAATGATGCCGATGATGGCCGGCCAGGCGACCATGAGACCCTTGCTCCAGTAGATCTACGCCGCTGGAATGTTGGTCGGGACGACCGAAAAAATCAGGCTGACGAGCTGAGCCTGATGTTGCGGCACGCGGAGTCCGGCGGCGAGGCCGACGGTGATCGCAAGCCCGCCGCCGATGCCCATGAAGCCGGAGGAAAAGCCGGCAAGCACGCCGATGAGGAGCAGGGGGAGCCAGGGCAGTTGGTCGCGATTGCGAGCGTCACTGCTGCCCTCGCGGTCACGACGCAGCATCGGCAGCGCGATCAGCGCCACGAGATAGGCGACGTAGGTCCATTGCAGGACCGCGTCGGAAACGGCAGCCGCGGCATAGCCGCCGCCCGCGCCGCCGGCAACAAATCCGACGCCGATCCAGACGATCCACGGCAACGGACTGCGATTGCCGTTCTGCCAGTAGCGGCGCACGCCGGCGAGACCCGTCGGCGGGATCTGCGTGAGCAGCGACGTTCCCTGCGCGACGTGCTGCTCCGCGCCCAGTAGCAGCACGGTAAAAATGACGAGGCCGCCGCCTGGGCTCGTGCCCATGAAGCCCGAGGTCAGTCCGCCGATCAGGCCGACGCCGGCGCCGGCAAGGAGGTCGTGAATCCCCGACATGGCTTACGCCTTGGTCCGTCGCTTGATACCGGGCTTGGTCGTGCGAAAGCCGTCGATCACGCCGGCGACGGCCGCCATGCAGGCCGCAATGTCAAAATCCTCGCCCCAGCATTTTTGCAGCACAAGGCCCTGGAGATTTGGTCAAGTCCCGGCAGCTGGGCCGACGAAACAGGAGGATGAAGCGAGGGCCGCCGGCCGGCGAAGGCGATACCTGCCGCTAGAACAGCCGTCCGCCGTTCGGCACCGGCCTGCTTGGTTGCATCAGCACCACCTTGCCGTCGGCATCGGGAAAGCCGAGCGTCAGCACCTCCGAGACGACAGGTCCGATCTGGCGTGGCGGGAAATTGACGACGGCCGCGACCTGCTGTCCGACCAGCGTCTCGAGCGGATGGTTCTCGGTGATCTGCGCCGAGCTCTTGCGCACGCCGATGGCCGGGCCGAAGTCGATCCACAGCCGCCATGCCGGCTTGCGTGCCTCGGGAAATGGTTTGGCATCGACGATGGTGCCGACGCGGATATCGACCGCGAGGAAGGTGTTGAAATCGATCGTCGGCGTGGCGGATGCAGCGGGATCGTGGGTGACGTGCATGGTGTGTCCGTTCGGATAGAGGTCGAAAGCGTCGTGGGTAATATTGTCGCGCGACGCGGAGTTTCGTACAACGCCACGGCCGTGACCACGGCACGTCACGACGCATGCGCGAGGACCGTCTTGCCCAACATCATCTACGGCATCAAGAACTGCGACACCATGAAGAAGGCGCGCGCCTGGCTTGACACCCATGGCGTCACCTACGAGTTCCACGATTACAAGGCCGCGGGCGTCGAGAAGGACAAGCTCAAGCAATGGAGCGACAAGCTCGGCTGGGAGACGCTGCTCAATCGCGCCGGCACCACCTTCAAGAAGCTGCCGGACATCGACAAGGAAGGCCTGACCGAGAAGAAGGCGCTGGCGCTGATGCTAGCGCAACCATCGATGATCAAGCGGCCGGTGCTCGAAACCGGCGGTAAGCTCCTGGTCGGCTTCAAGCCGGATATTTACGACAAGGAAGTCGGCGCCAAATCGCGCAAGAGCTAATTGAGCTCGATGATCTCGGCGGTGATGCTCGGACCGCCGGGCCGATCGGCGAATTCGACGGTTTCGGCGGCCGCGATGCGCCCGGGGCGCGGTGAAACAGGTCGCGGTCGATCACCGTACGCAGTTTCGGCCGCAGCGGCGCGTCATTTCCGCGCAGCAGATTCTTGATCTCGAAGCCGCCGTCTTCGCAGAAGGTCTTGAGCGAAGCGATGACGTGGCTGACCCTGTCGTCGATCAGGAAAGGCAGCAGCAGCCGTTCATAGGCGACGACGCGGCCGTAGATGTCGTCGACGTCGGCAACGCTGTAGACCGGAAGCCCGCGCGCGACGCATTCGTGGTAGACCGGCATGACAAAGGGCGCGAGCCGCGGCCCGACATAATCCTCCAGCAGGATTCCTTGCCGGTATGGCCGTAGGCGCGCGAGATCCGTGTGCCCTCGCTCTGAATCGTCAGGCGCGGCGTCGGCGTCGAATTGTCGACCGTGTAGTAGATGAGATCAGATAGTTCTTCCTCGAGCCTCGCAGGCTGGTACTCCCACATCGCCGGCGCCGTCTGCTGGCGCGCATAAAGCCGCAGCCACGTGTTGAGCAGGTCACGCTGCTTGATCGACTTGACGACGGAGGGAGCGGCGCTGGCGAAATCCAAAACAATGTTCCCGGCGAATGAAGCCCGGGCATGATCGCCGCGGCGGGAAAATTTTTGATGAAGGCTGGCGCATGGGACCAAAGACCGTTAACGACAGCTTGATGACCGGTGTCTTGCGAACCGGAAGGCCGGCAGGCGCGACATCACGAGACCTCCAACTAAGGGAGCATGAGACTCCCGGCCGGAGGCCTGACCTGCTCAGCTTTCCGCCTTGCCTAACCCCCGTCACCTCCGGCATATTCCGCGCCCGGAGGCGGCGTTCCGGGAAGGCTCCAAGGCCCCCGGAAAGCCGAAGTAACAAGGACAGCCACGCGCATTATGCGGGCAGGGGGAAATCTGTTTGGCCGATGAGTTCATTCTCGAAACGGAAGGCTTGACCAAGGAGTTCGCGGGCTTCTTCGCCGTCCGCGACGTTGCGCTCAAGGTTCGCCGTGGGAGTATTCACGCGTTGATCGGCCCGAACGGGGCCGGCAAGACGACGTGTTTCAATCTTCTGACCAAGTTCCTCAAACCGTCCGCCGGAAAAATCCTGTACAAGGGACAGGACATCACCGCGATGGCGCCGGCCGATGTCGCGCGCTTGGGGCTGGTGCGTTCGTTCCAGATCTCGGCGGTTTTTCCGCATATGACCGCGCTGGAGAATGTCCGTGTCGCGCTCCAGCGTCAGCACGGCAGCTCGTTTGATTTCTGGCGCTCCAAGTCGGTGCTGAACCAGTTCAACGACCGCGCGCGTGAATTGTTGAACGATGTAGGTCTCAGCGAGTTCGCCAACACGCCGGCGGTCGAGATGGCCTATGGGCGCAAGCGCGCGCTCGAGATCGCAACCACGCTCGCCCTGGATCCGGAGATGATGCTGCTCGACGAGCCGATGGCCGGCATGGGCCACGAGGACATCGACAAGATCGCGGCGCTGATCAAGCGCATCTCGGCGAAATACACCATCCTGATGGTCGAGCATAATCTCAGCGTCGTGGCCAATCTGTCCGACATCATCACCGTGCTGACGCGCGGTCAGGTGCTTGCGCAGGGCCATTACAGCGAACTCACCAAGGACGAACGCGTCAAGGAAGCCTATCTGGGAGCCGGTCATGCCTGAGACTGTAATGGCCGAGGCTCCTGCGAAGGCCGCAACCGGCGGCAACATCCTCCAGGTCCGCAACCTCGAAGCCTGGTATGGCGAGTCCCACATCCTGCACGGGATCGATTTCGACGTGAATGCGGGCGAGGTCGTCACGCTGCTCGGACGCAACGGCGCCGGCAAGACGACCACGCTGAAGTCGATCATGGGCATCATCGGCAAACGCGCCGGCTCGATCAAATTCAACAACCAGGACATCGTCCGCGCGACCTCCGACAAGATCGCGCGCATGGGCATCGCGTTCTGCCCGGAGGAGCGGGGGATTTTCTCCAGTCTCGACGTGCGGGAGAATTTGTTGCTGCCGCCGGTGGTGCGCCCGGGTGGACTGCCGCTCGAACAGATTTTCGATCTGTTTCCGAATCTGAAGGAGCGGCTTAACAGCCAGGGCACCAAGCTGTCCGGCGGCGAGCAGCAGATGCTCGCGATCGCGCGCATCCTGCGCACCGGCGCCAGCTTCCTGATGCTGGACGAGCCGACCGAGGGTCTTGCGCCTGTCATCATTCAGCAGATCGGTCACACCATTGCGCGGCTGAAGAAGGAGGGTTTCACGATCCTTCTGGTCGAGCAGAATTTCCGGTTCGCATCCACCGTCGCCGATCGCTATTACGTCGTCGAGCACGGCAAGATCATTGACGGATTTTCCAATGCGGAGCTTGCCGCCAACATGGACAAGCTCAACACCTATCTCGGCGTTTAGTACGGCCAAGTGAGAGTCGGACGGTCACGAGAAGATTCACGAGGGAAATAGCATGAAAAAGTCGGTTGCATCGTTGTTGCTCGGCACGGCCTTGGCCGTTACCATCGCGGGCGCAGCCTTCGCGCAGGACAAGACGGTCAAGATCGGTGCACTGTCCGATCAATCCGGTCTTTATGCAGACCTCGGTGGACCCGGCTCGACGCTTGCCGCGCAGATGGCGGTGGAAGATTCCGGCCTCGCCGCGAAGGGCTGGAAGATCGACATCATCTCGGGCGATCACCAGAACAAGCCGGATATCGGCACCGCGATCGCGCGGCAGTGGTTCGACGTCGACAAGGTCGACATCATCGTCGACGTGCCGAATTCCGGTGTAGCGCTCGCAGTCAACAACGTCGTGAAGGAGAAGAACGGCGTCTACATCAACTCGGGTGCGGCGACCTCCGACCTCACCAACGCGCAGTGCTCGCCCAACACCGTGCACTGGACCTACGATACCTACATGCTGGCCCACACCACGGGCCAGGCTCTGGTGAAGGCCGGCGGTGACACCTGGTTCTTCCTGACCGCGGACTACGCCTTCGGTGCGGCGCTCGAGCGCGACACCACCGCTGTTATCACCGCCAACGGCGGCAAGGTCGTCGGCGGCGTCAAGCATCCGCTCAACACGCCGGACTTCTCGTCCTTCCTGCTCCAGGCGCAGGCCTCCAAGGCCAAGATCGTCGGCCTTGCCAATGCCGGCGGCGATACCACAAACTCTATCAAGCAGGCCGCCGAGTTCGGCATCGTCAAGGGCGGCCAGAAGCTCGCCGCGCTATTGCTGTTCCTCACCGACGTCAAGGCGATCGGCCTGGAGACGGCGCAGGGCCTGAACTTCACCGAGACCTTCTACTGGGACATGAACGACCAGACCCGGGCTTTCTCCAAGCGGTTCTCGGAGAAGATGAAGAACGGCGCGATGCCGACCATGGTGCAGGCGGGTGTCTATGCGGGCGTGCGCCACTATCTCAAGGCGCTGGACGCGCTCGGCGGCAATCCTCATGACGGCGTCAAGGTCGTCGAGAAGATGAAGTCGATACCGACGGAGGACGACCTGTTCGGCAAGGGTGAGATCCAGCCCAACGGCCGCACCATCCACAACGCCTATCTGTTTGAGGTGAAGAAGCCCTCCGAGTCCAAGGGACCGTGGGACTTCTACAAGCTCGTCGGCACGGTGCCGGGCGACCAGGCCTTCACGCCGCTCTCCGAGAGCAAGTGCGCGCTGCTTAAGAAGTAAGACCGACAGCCCGCCGGCGGCGAGCCGGCGGGCGCTGGACTGGGAACGCCGAAGGGACTGGGTGCTGGATCGATGCAAGCTCTCTACGCACAGCTACTGGTGGGACTGATCAACGGCTCGTTTTACGCGCTGCTCAGTCTCGGGCTCGCCGTCATCTTCGGCATGCTCAACATCATCAATTTCGCCCATGGCGCGCTCTACATGATGGGCGCCTTCGTCGCCTATTTCCTGCTGAACCTCGGCGGCATCAATTACTGGTGGGCGCTGCTGCTTGCGCCGATCATCGTCGGCATCTTCGGCATGATCCTGGAACGGACCATGCTGAAATTCCTGGCCGGGCTCGACCATCTCTACGGCCTGCTGCTGACCTTCGGCATCGCTCTGATCGTCCAGGGCGTGTTCCAGAACTATTTCGGTTCGTCGGGCCTGCCTTACTCCATTCCGGATCAGCTCAAGGGCGGCATGAATCTCGGCTTCATGTTCCTGCCGATCTATCGCGGCTGGGTCGTCATCTTCTCGCTGGTGGTGTGTCTTGCGACCTGGTTCCTGATCGAGAAGACGCGGCTCGGCGCCTACTTGCGCGCCGCCACTGAAAACCCGACACTGGTGCGTGCTTTCGGCATCAACGTGCCGCGCATGATCACGTTGACCTACGGTCTCGGGGTCGGCCTGGCCGCGCTCGCCGGCGTGCTCTCGGCGCCGATCAACCAGGTCCGGCCGCTGATGGGCGCCGACCTCATCATCGTGGTGTTCGCGGTCGTAGTGATCGGCGGCATGGGATCGATCATGGGCTCCATCATCACCGGCTTCGCGCTCGGCGTGATCGAGGGCCTGACCAAATATTTCTATCCAGAGGCCTCCAACACCGTCGTGTTCGTGCTGATGGTGCTGGTGCTCTTGGTGAAGCCAACCGGATTGACGGGAAGGGCAGCCTGATATGACAGCCTTGACGGACGATACGCTGCCGGTAACTCCGCGCGCGATGCGTGACGAGATGATCGTATTCGTGGTGATGGCGCTGCTGCTGGCCTCGGTGCCGTTCAGCGGCATCTATCCGTTCTTCGTGATGCAGGCGCTCTGCTTCGCTCTGCTCGCCTGCGCCTTCAATCTTCTGATCGGCTATGGCGGCCTGCTGTCGTTCGGCCATGCGATGTTCATGGGCACGGCCGGCTATTGCAGCGCGCATGCGCTGAAGGTGTGGGCGCTGCCGCCGGAGCTCGGCATTCTGGTCGGCATCGCTGCGGCGTTCGGACTGTCGCTCATCACCGGCTACATCTCGATCCGCCGCCAGGGCATCTATTTCTCGATGATCACGCTGGCGTTGTCGCAGCTGCTGTACTTCATCTACCTCCAGGCGCCGTTCACCCACGGTGAGGACGGCATTCAAGGCATTCCGCAGGGGCACATGTTCGGCGTGCTCGATCTGTCGAAGCCGACCGTGCTCTATTACGTCGTGCTGGTCGGCTTCCTCGCGGGCTTCCTGTTGATCTATCGCATCATCAACTCGCCGTTCGGCGAGGTTCTGAAGTCGATCCGCGAAAACGAGCCGCGGGCCATCTCGCTCGGCTACCGCACCGACCAGTACAAGTTCCTGGCGTTTGTCCTGTCGGGGACGCTGGCAGGTTTTGCCGGCGCGCTGAAAGTGTTCGTGGCGCAGAACGCCTCGCTCACCGATGTGCACTGGTCGATGTCGGGCGAAGTCGTGCTGATGACGCTTGTCGGCGGTCTCGGCACCGTTTTCGGTCCCGTGGTCGGCGCCTTCGCGATCATCGCCATGCAGCAATATCTGGCCGGCTTCGGCCAGTGGGTGACGGTGATCCAGGGCTCGATCTTCGTGATCTGCGTGCTCACCTTCCGCCGTGGCGTCGTTGGTGAAGTTGCCCACTACTTCCGGAGATCGCTCTAAATAGTTGATATCTCGACACTTTCAAAGGTGAGCGAATCCGGTGGATGATCCGGCTCCGCGTGCGCGAGATGACACGCGCGCGGAGCGAAAATGGTCTATGACGGTTTTACGACGGTCCGTTCGGGCCGGGCCATTTCCAACCGGTAGACTATCCCCATGATGCGATGGTTTCGCGCTTTCCTGCCCAAGGAAGAACGGTTCTTCGACCTGTTCGACCGCCATGCCCAGACCGTGATCCAGGGCTCCGTCGCATTGCAGGGCATGCTGAATGGGGGGGAGGAGACGCCGGTCTACTGTCAGCGCGTCAACCAGTTCGAGAACGATGCCGACAACATCACCCGTGAGGTGCTGACGGCGGTGCGCCGCACCTTCATTACGCCGTTCGATCGCGGCGACATCAAGAACCTCATTACCTCGATGGACGATGCCATCGACCAGATGCAGCAGACCGCCAAGGCCGTGATGCTGTTCGAGGTCCGCAGCTTCGAGCCGCCAATGCGCGAGATCGGTGCGCTCCTGATCGAATGCGCCAATCTGGTCGGGCGTGCGCTACCGCTGATGCAGGCGATCGGCCAGAACGTCGCGATGCTGACGGCGATCACCGAGGAACTGGGCAAGCTCGAGGGCCGCGTCGACGATCTCCACGACATCGGTCTGAAGGAGCTGTTCCTCAAGCACCGCAACGGCAGCGCGATGGACTTCATCGTCGGCGTCGAGATCTACGACCACCTCGAGAAGGTGGCCGATCGCTTCGACGACGTCGCGAACGAAATCAACAGCATCGTCATCGAGCAAGTTTAGGGCAGGGCCGCGCCGTGGATGCTGCCTTCGGTCTTCCCGTCCTGATCGGACTGATTGCCGTCGCGCTGCTGTTCGACTTCCTGAACGGTCTGCACGACGCCGCCAATTCGATCGCGACCATCGTCTCGACCCGCGTGCTGCGGCCGCAATTCGCGGTGATCTGGGCCGCGTTCTTCAATTTCGTCGCCTTCATGGTGTTCGGCCTGCACGTCGCCCAGACCATCGGCACCGGTATCATCGATCCCGCGATCGTCGACGCGCAGGTGATCTTCGCGGCGCTGGTCGGCGCCATCGTCTGGAATATCGTCACCTGGGCACTCGGCATTCCATCGTCCTCGTCCCACGCATTGATCGGGGGCCTGTTCGGTGGAGGCGTCGCCAAGGCCGGGCTCTCGGCGGCGGTCTGGAGCGGCTTGTCCAAGACGGTCATCGCCATCGTGCTGTCTCCGGTCGTCGGCTTCCTGCTGGCGATGGTGCTGGTCGCGATCGTCTCGTGGGCGTCGGTGCGCTCGACACCCTTGCCGTGGACCGGGCCTTTCGCATCCTGCAATTTGCCTCCGCCTCGCTCTATTCGCTCGGCCATGGCGGCAATGACGCGCAGAAGACCATGGGCATCATCGCCGTGCTGCTTTATTCGCAAGGCCAGCTCGGCGGCGAATTCTACGTGCCGTTCTGGGTCGTGCTGTCGTGCCAGGCGGCGATGGCGATGGGGACGCTGATGGGCGGCTGGCGCATCGTCCGCACCATGGGGTTGCGCATCACCAAGCTGACGCCGATGCAGGGCTTTTGCGCCGAGACCGGGGGCGCTGCGACTCTGTTCATGGCGACCTTCCTCGGAGTTCCCGTCTCAACCACCCACACCATTACCGGTGCCATCGTTGGCGTCGGCGCCGCGCGCCGCCTTTCGGCGGTGCGCTGGAATGTCGCGAGCTCGATCGTCTACGCCTGGGTGATCACGATGCCGGCCTCCGCGATCGTCGCGGCGCTGACCTGGTGGGCCGTCAGGATTTTTCTCAAGTAACGAGCTTCAGCCCGACAATGCCGGCGACGATCAGCCCGATGCTGGCGAGGCGAAGCGCGGTGGCGGGTTCGCCGAACAAGATGATGCCCAGCGTCGCGGTGCCGACCGCCCCGATGCCGGTCCATACCGCATAGGCGGTTCCGACGGGCAGTGACTTGAGGGCGAGCCCAAGCAGGATCACGCTGCCGGCCATTGCCGCGAGCGTGATGACGGAAGCAACCGGCCTGGTAAAACCCTCGGCATATTTCAGGCCGATGGCCCAGGTGATCTCGAGAAGACCGGCGACGAACAGGATGCTCCAGGCCATGACGACCCTCCATTCAAGGCAGGGTCGTCCCCGCAGGCTGATAGGCTGATGAGCGGGAAGGTCGTCCTTCCGCAAAGATCTGTCTGATCGAAGCCGATATGGGGCTGGCCAAAGGGCTCCGCAATCACCAAATGAGGCTTGATCAGGCCCATTTTCCCTGCCAAACGCTCCCGCCATGTCCGACATCGCGATCCCAGCCGAATCGCCGGCCCGTTCCCCGCTTGCCGCAGAAGTGTCGCGGCGGCGCACCTTTGCGATCATTTCGCATCCGGACGCCGGCAAGACCACGCTGACCGAAAAGCTGCTGCTGTTCGGCGGCGCCATCAATCTAGCCGGCCAGGTCAAGGCCAAAGGCGAACGGCGCAACACCCGCTCCGACTGGATGAAGATCGAGCGCGAGCGCGGCATCTCGGTCGTGACCTCGGTCATGACCTTCGAGTTCGAAGGTCTCGTCTTCAACCTCCTGGACACGCCGGGCCACGAAGACTTTTCGGAAGACACCTATCGCACGCTCACGGCGGTCGATTCCGCCGTGATGGTGATCGACGCAGCCAAGGGCATCGAGGCGCGGACGCGAAAGCTGTTCGAGGTGTGTCGTCTTCGAGATATCCCGATCATCACCTTTATCAATAAAATGGATCGCGAGAGCCGCGACGTTTTCGAGTTGCTCGACGAGATCGAGAAGACACTGGCGCTCGATACCACGCCGATGACCTGGCCGGTCGGCCGCGGCCGCGACTTCCTCGGCACCTATGACGTCGCCAATGGCGGCGTGCGCCTGCTCGAAGGTGGAGGTGCCAAAACGGGCGCCGCGCAGCAGATCGAGATCGCGGAACTCGCCAAGCTCAATGCCAATCTCGACGTCTCGGCGGTGAAGGACGAACTCGAGCTGGTCACCGAGGCCTCGAAACCGTTCGAGCTGGAGGCGTTCCGCGAGGGCCATCTGACGCCGGTCTATTTCGGCAGCGCGCTGCGCAATTTCGGCGTCGGCGATCTGCTGGAAGGCCTCGGCAAGTTCGCGCCCGAGCCGCGCGCGCAGGACAGCGATCAGCGCAAGGTCGAAGCGACCGATCCGCGCATGAGCGCCTTCGTGTTCAAGATCCAGGCGAACATGGATCCGAACCATCGCGACCGCATCGCCTTTGCGCGGCTCTGCTCGGGCAAGCTCAGCCGCGGCATGAAGGCGAAGCTGGTGCGCACCGGCAAGAGCATGCCGCTGTCGAGCCCGCAATTCTTCTTTGCCCAGGACCGTTCGGTCGCGGACGAGGCCTTTGCCGGCGACGTCGTCGGCATTCCCAACCACGGCACGCTGCGCATCGGCGACACGCTGACCGAGGGCGAGGATTTCAATTTCGTTGGCGTGCCGAGCTTCGCGCCTGAAATCGTCCGGCGGGTCCGTCTCACCGACGCGATGAAGGCGAAGAAGCTCAAGGAAGCACTTCAGCAGATGTCGGAAGAGGGCGTCGTGCAGGTATTCCGTCCGCGCGACGGCGCGCCAGCGCTGGTCGGCGTGGTCGGCGCGCTGCAGCTCGATGTGCTCAAGGCGCGGCTCGATGCGGAATATTCGCTGCCGGTCGAGTTCGAGGTGAGCGAATTCCAGCTGGCGCGCTGGATCTCGTCGGACGATCGCAAGAAGCTCGACACCTTTGTCGCCGCCAACACCTCCAGCATCGCCGACGATGTCGATGGCGATCCTGTGTACCTCGCGCGGAACGAGTTTTATCTCGGCTACACCCGGGAACGCGCCGAGGGCATCGAATTCACGAACGTCAAGGACGTGAAGAAGAAGGGGTAGGGTGGTGTTCCGTCCGCTCTGTAGCCATTCCCTCCACTGTCATGCCCCGGCTCGGGGCATCCAGTAGTGTGCCGAGTATGAACGACAGCTTGGAGGTGGAAGTCCTCTATCCAGCCTGATGACGGCGAAGGATTAGCAAAGCGCAAGGGCGTCATCGCGAGGTGGGGTCTGAAGACAGCGTGGAGCAAAGCCGCGGCCCGATGAACAAACACCGGATAACGAGGCCTACCCGACCGGACGAGCGAGCTACTGATCGCGAAGTCCATAGTCATCAAGGGCCGGGGTGGTAGATCCGGCGGGCGTGCGGCGAAGGCGGTCGATCTTACCTCGGGAGGTCTGCACGGTGTCCCGGCAACGGGACTGAGGTCGCCGCAAGGCGGCCTGACCGCAGTGCAGAAGTCAGCAGAGGGCATAGTAGGCGGCGGCGCGCCGCCGAAGGCCTGAACGGTGGAAGAGGCCAGTAGAGCGGCGATCTCGTGCGAGCCATGCGGCAGAAGAATCAGGTCGAGCTGAACTTGGGCACCGGGGCGGAGGGTGAAGCCCGAAGCGCTGCCGCCCGAGAGCCTGAAGCCTGCCCGGCGGAAGCCTGTCTCGAACGCCCGGCGGTCGCGGGACCGTCGATGGAAGACGTTGTCGGGCGTGAGAACCTGAAGGCAGCGTTGGCGCGAGTGAAGCGCAATAAGGGTGCGGCAGGCGTTGACGGGATGACCGTCGGCGAACTGCCGGCCTATCTGAAGGAGCACTGGCTCACGATCCGCGTCCAGTTGCTTGACGGCACCTACAAACCGCAGCCGGTGCGGCGGGCGGAGATACCGAAGGCGTCGGGTGGCCTGCGGCCGCTCGGCATTCCGACGGTGCTCGACCGCTTCATTCAGCAGGCGGTGATGCAGGTGCTGCAGGCGGATTGGGACGGAACGTTCTCCGAGACGAGCTTCGGCTTTCGGCCGGGCCGCTCGGCGCATCAGGCGGTGGAACGAGCGCAGGCGTATATTGCGTCCGGGCACACTGTCGTCGTGGACATCGACCTGGAGAAGTTCTTCGACCGGGTCAACCACGACATCCTGATGGGGCTCATTGCCAAACGGGTTGCTGACAAGCGTCTCCTGAAGCTCATCCGCAGCTTCTTGAATGCGGGTGTGCTGGAGGGAGGATTGGTCAGTTCGACGGAAGAGGGCACGCCGCAAGGTGGACCGCTCTCGCCGCTGTTGTCGAACCTGATGCTGGATGTGCTGGACAAGGAGCTGGAGAAGCGCGGCCATCGCTTCGTGCGCTACGCCGACGACTGCAACATCTATGTGCGCAGTCAGAAGGCGGGTGAGCGGGTGCTGGCGGGCATCGAACGTTTCCTCGAAAAGCGCCTCAAGCTGAAGGTCAACAGGGCCAAGAGTGCGGTGGCCAAGCCGAGCATCCGCAAGTTCCTGGGCTTCAGCTTTACCCGCGAGCCGCTGCCACGACGGCGCATTGCGCCGCAGGCGATCGCCCGCTTCAAGGCGAGAGTTCGGGAGCTGACGCGACGCACGTGTGGCCAAAGCCTTGCGCAGACTGTCAAGGAGCTGTCACGCTATCTGATCGGATGGCGTGGCTACTTTGGCTTCTGCCAGACGCCGTCGGTGATGCGCGCACTTGACGAATGGATCAGGCGGCGGTTGCGCGCCATCGCCTGGAAGCAGTGGAAGCGTGGACCGGCTCGCTTCGCCGAGCTGCGACGCCGCGGCGTCGGCCGGGTTCTGGCGGCAAAGACCGCCGGCAGCCCACGTGGCCCTTGGCGGCTCAGCAACAGCCCCGCGCTCAACATTGCCGTGCCAAAAGCTCTCTTCGGTTCGCTCGGTCTGGCTTCCATCGCGGCACAGCGGCCCGCATAATCCATCGAACCGCCGTATACGAGACCCGTACGTACGGTGGTGTGGGAGGGGAGGAGTCGCGAGACTCCCCTATCCCGATCACCGCGGCCCCTCGATTCAATCACAAACGTCTCGGCGTATTGGGCGGATTCAACCGGTCAAGCCGCGCGACGATACCGGGTTTGAACGCGGGCATGTGAACGCCCGCGGGCTTGACGCCTTCACGAACGGTGCCACGTTTCCTTACGTGACATCGCGAGCTCAAGGTATGTGGCGCGCTATCCCCGTTCTTATCCTGCTGGCGATATCGACCGTCGCCGCCGACGCGCGGCGTCGGCAGATCAATCCGATACCGTTCTCGCATTCGCCGTGCAGCGTGCTCGACAATCGGCCCTGCACGCCATCCTATTGCAGCGTGCTCGATCACGGCCCCTGTATTCCCGAGATCGATTATCCCTACGGCGAGAACCTTCAGCTCACGATCGAGAGCGTTCCGTCAGACGCCGAACGCGGCAAATACCAGAAGCCGAAACACGATCTCGATACGATCGGCGATCTCTTCGCCGAGTTGCGCAGCTGCTGGTCACCGCCGCCGGAAAGTACCGCGCGGCAAGGCATGCAGATGTCGGTGCGGTTCAGCTTCAACAAGACGGGCGGCCTGATTGGCCCGCCGCGCCTGACATACGCGACCGCAGGCGTCCCGGCCGATACGAGGACGACCTATCTCAATGCAATCAGTTCGTCATTGAACGCCTGCCTGCCGCTGAAATTCACCAGCGGCCTCGGCGGTGCCCTGGCCGGGCGCCCGATCGCGATCCGCTACGTCGATAATCGCGAGACCGGCAAGTAGCGCATCAGTTGCGATCCGCGGCCAATCGATGATAGGCCATGGGGGGCGCTGGTTGAGGGGAGGACGTCGTGGGTCTGCTGGTCATGATCCTGGGGCTGGTGCTGTTTTTCGCCGCCCATGTTTTCACGACGAAACGAGACGCGCGCGCGCAGGCGATCGAGCGACTGGGCGAGGGGACCTACAAGATCCTCTATTCGATCGTCTCGCTCGCGGGGCTGGCGCTGATCGTCTGGGGCTTTGGCCATTATCGCGCGACCGGCTGGATCGACGTCTGGTACCCGCCGAAGGCGATGAAGCAAATCACGATCGCGCTGATGCTGCCTGCCGTCATCCTGGTGGTCGCATCGTATTTGCGTGGGCGCATCTATGCGACGCTGAAGCATCCGATGCTCGCCGGCATCAAGCTGTGGGCGGCTGCGCATCTGCTCGCCAATGGCGATCTCGGCTCCATCATGCTGTTCGGCTCGTTTTTGGGCTGGGCGGTCTATGACCGCATTTCACTCAAGCATCGCACCGATAGCGGCGGGCCGCCGATTCCGGTGGGGGGCGTCACCAACGACCTGATTGCGATTGCCGTCGGCGTCGTCGCCTATCTGGCGTTGGCGTTTGCATTCCATCCTGTCGTGATCGGTGTTCCCGTGATGGGCGGATAGCCGATCAGCGCAAGACAGCACCGCGCGCCCATGCGCGGAAGGTGACAAAAGCAACAAGCCGAGAGCCCTCCGATGGACTGGTCGCAATCTCAGATTCCGCCGATGCGGTGCGAGGCCCGTTTTGGCGATCGGGTGGTCCCGGCCTTCACCGATCGACCGGCCAGTCTCTGGGCGATGATTGCCGAGGCTTGCGCGCGCAACGGCGATGGCGAAGCGCTGGTCTGCGGCAATGTCCGGCTCAGCTGGCGGCAGGCGGTGGAGCAGGCCGCGCGGATTGCATCGGGCTTTCGCAGGCTCGGCCTGCAGCGTGGCGACCGCGTTGCGATCCTGCTCGGCAACCGCATCGAATTCCCGCTGCTGCTGTTTGCGGCCGCGCATGAGGGGTTGGTCACCGTGCTGCTCAGCACGCGTCAGCAGAGGCCCGAGATCGCCTATGTCCTGACCGATTGCGGCGCCAAGATCCTGATCCACGAAGCGGGCCTCGCCGAGCGGCTGCCCGATGCGCGGGATGTGCCCGATGTGATTCATCGCGTCGCCATCGACAGCGATCCGGCTCTGTCGCGCTTCGCGGTGCTCGCCGACAACGCACAAGCCCCGGCTCCGCTCGAAGTGAACGAGGAGGACACTGCGATGATCCTCTACACCTCGGGCACGACGGGCAAACCGAAGGGCGCGATGCTGGCCCATTGCAACATCGTGCATTCCTCGATGGTGTTCGTGTCCTGCCTGCAATTGACGGCAGCCGACCGCTCGATCGCAGCCGTGCCGCTCGGGCACGTCACGGGCGTCGTCGCCAACATCACGACCATGATCCGCTGCGGCGGCGCGCTGATCATCATGCCGGAATTCAAGGCGGCGGATTATCTCAAGCTCGCGGCGCGCGAGCGCGTCACCTACACGGTGATGGTCCCGGCGATGTACAATCTCTGCCTGCTGCAACCGGACTTCGACAGCTATGATCTTTCGAGCTGGCGCATCGGCGGTTTTGGCGGCGCACCGATGCCGGTCGCGACGATCGAGAAGCTCAAGGCGACAATTCCGGGCCTGAAGCTCGCGAACTGCTACGGCTCGACCGAGACGACATCGCCGTCCACCATCATGCCGGGCGAGCTGACGGCGAGCCATATCGACAGCGTCGGTCTGCCGTGTCCGGGTGCGTGCATCGTCGCGATGGGGACGGACGGGCGCGAGCTGCCGCGCGGCGAGATCGGCGAGCTCTGGATCCAGAGCGCCTCTGTCATCAAGGGCTATTGGAACAACCCGAAGGCCACGGCCGAGAGTTTCACTGCGGGCTTCTGGCATTCGGGCGATCTCGGCTCGGTCGACGCCGAAGGATTCGTCCGTGTGTTCGACCGTCAGAAGGACATGATCAATCGCGGCGGGTTGAAGATCTATTCGGCCGAGGTCGAATCCGTGCTGGCCGGCCACCCCGCCGTGGTCGAGAGCGCGATAATCGCAAAGCCATGCCCGGTGCTGGGCGAGCGCGTTCATGCGGTCGTGGTCACGCGCATCCAGGTCGGCAGCGACGACCTGCGAGCCTGGTGCGCCGAGCGATTGTCCGACTACAAGGTGCCGGAGACCATGACGGTCACGGCGGAGCCCCTCCCGCGCAACGCCAATGGCAAGGTGGTGAAGCGCCAGCTGCGGGAGCTGCTGGTCGGGGCCTGAATGCGGCGGGTGGGCCCCGGAATGTCCCGGATCGCGCGTTAACGCCTTGATCGGCCTTGCTTTGCCTTGCCACCGCCATATCGATAGGGTATCGCCGCCGCGACGCGGGGACGGGGCTTTAGACGCGTACGATCTGGCGCGCGCTCCCGGCCGGGCATGGGATTAGCATAAGTGTCTGAATTATTTGACGAAGTCGACGAGGAAGTACGTCGCGAACAGCTCAAAAGGCTGTGGGACAAATATTCGCTCTACTTCATCGCGCTCATGGTGCTGGTCGTGGCGGCCGTAGGTGGCTGGCGCGGCTATCAATATCTGGAGGCGAAGAAGGCCGCCGAGGCTGGCGCGACCTTCGAAAAGGCCGTTGAGCTGTCGGAACAGGGCAAGCACGCCGAGGCCGAGACGGCCTTTGCGGATCTCGCGACCAAGGCCCCATCCGGCTACCGGACTCTGGCGCGGCTTCGCGCTGCGGCCGAGGCATCGGCCCGCGACCCCAAGGCTGCGGCCAAGTCGTACGACGACATCGCCGCTGATAGCGGCGTCGGCAGCGAATGGCGGGATCTTGCCAGGATTCGTGCCGCCGGCCTGCTGGTGGACAGCGCGAGCTACGCCGAGATCCAGCAGCGGCTGGAAACCTCTGCCGAGCCCAAATCGACCTTCCGCCACAGCGCCCGTGAGATGCTGGCGCTGTCGGCGTGGCGCAACAACGATATGACTGCGGCTCGCAAATGGCTCGACGCGATCGCCGAGGACGGCGAAACGCCGCCGGGCCTGCGCTCGCGCGCCGAGGCGCTCCAGGCTTTGCTGCCGCCGGTCGCCAAGAGCTGACCGAGAGCTGACGGTCTAGAGAGCCGAGACGAGATATCGATATGCGCCGTACGCCACGTTTGATCGCAGCCGCCGTCCTGATCGCCTTCACGGGCCTCCTGGGCGGCTGCTCCAGCGGCGGCTTCGATCCGAGCGATCTGCTCGACTTCCTCGACACCAAGAAGAAGCTGCCGGGCGACCGCAAGCCGGTATTCCCCGAGGGTGTGCCGGGTCTCGAGCAGGGCGTGCCGAAGGACCTATACAAGGGCGCGCAGCAACAGCAGGATCCGAACGTGCCTGCCGTCGCGGCGCTGCCTGCCGAGCCTCCGGCCGTCGAGCCGGCGAAACCGTCGAAATCCGCCAAGGGCAAGAAGACCAGGCAGCCGGCCGCGACCGCAGCCGCTCCGGCTGAAGCGCCGGCCGGCGAGGTCGATGGCGAGGCACAGCCCGAGGCGGCCCCGGCGCCGACGACTGCGCCGCCCAAGCACAAGATCGTCCGCAAGCGCACCACCGCGCCGCCGCCGGACCAGCAATCCGCACAGCAGCCGGCACAATCGGCACAGACCACCCAGCAGCAGCAGTCGCAGCAGGGAGCCTTCCCGGCGCCGATGCCCAGCGGCAGTTTCTCCCGCTGATATTTTCACCGAATTGACAGGCGCTACCTCCACGGCGCACGAATGACTGATGTCCTTTACGATTGCCATCATCGGCCGACCCAATGTCGGCAAGTCGACGCTGTTCAACCGCCTGGTTGGACAGAAGCTCGCGCTTGTCGATGATTTGCCCGGCGTCACTCGCGACCGCCGCGAAGGCGAGGCCAGGCTCGGCGACCTCGAGTTCACCATCATCGACACCGCCGGTCTCGACGAGGGCGCCAAGGGCTCGCTGACTGCGCGCATGCAGGAGCAGACCGAAGCGGCGATCGCCCAGGCTGATGCGCTGTTCTTCGTGATCGACGCCCGCATCGGTCTCACGCCGACCGATCGCGCCTTCGCCGATTTCGCCCGCAAGGCCAACAAGCCGGTGCTGCTGGTCGCCAACAAGAGCGAGGGCAAGCACGGCGACGCCGGCGCGATGGAATCCTTTGCGCTTGGCCTCGGTGATCCCATCCAGATATCGGCCGAGCATGGCGAGGGCATGGGCGAGCTTTACGACGAGCTCGCCAAGCTGATGCCGGAGCCGGTCGACGAGGATGAGGCGGAGGACGACGAGCCGCTCACCGAGGAGGAGGCCGCGACCCGCCCGATCCGGGTTGCCATTGTCGGTCGCCCCAATGCCGGCAAGTCGACCATGATCAACCATCTGCTCGGCGAGGAACGCCTGCTGACAAGCCCGGAGGCCGGCACCACGCGCGATTCCATCGCGGTCGAGATCAACTGGAGAGGCCGCGAATTCCGCGTGTTCGACACCGCCGGCCTGCGCCGGCGCTCGCGCATCGAGGAGAAGCTGGAGAAGCTCTCGGTTGCGGATGCGCTGCGCGCGGTGCGCTTTGCCGAAGTCGTCGTGATGATGATGGATGCGCAGAACCGCTTTGAGGAGCAGGATCTGCGCATCGCCGACCTGATCGAGCGCGAGGGACGCGCTGTCGTCCTCGCCGTCAACAAATGGGACCTGATGGAGACCAAGGGCGGCGGCGCGATCTCGACGTTGCGTCGCGACGCCGACCATTGGCTGCCTCAGGTCAAGGGCGTGCCGATCGTCGCCGTCTCCGGCCTGATGGGAGAGGGCATCGATCGCCTGATGCAGGCGATCCAGGACGCCTATGCGCTCTGGAACAGGCGCGTCTCGACCTCGGCATTGAACCGTTGGTTCGAGGAGGCAGTCCAGGCCAATCCGCCGCCGGCTGTGTCCGGCCGCCGGCTGAAGCTGAACTACATCACGCAGACCAAGGCGCGGCCGCCGAGCTTTGTGCTGTTCTGTTCGCGGGCGGACGCCGTTCCGCAGTCTTATCTGCGCTACCTCATCAACTCGATGCGTGAGGCTTTCGAGCTGCCGGGCACGCCGGTGCGCATTACCTTGCGCGAGAAGGCCAATCCCTTCGCCCACAAGCGGAAGCGGCCGTCGTGAGCTTCCGGGTCTGGTGCTTGCGCACCGACCCGGAATGACCGCTACGCGGTTACTTCTTCACCAGCGGACACTCGCTGTCCTTGAGCGGCTTGGCGGCATCTTCCGCCGGGATCGTCGCGACCAGCTTGTAATAGTCCCACGGTCCCTTCGACTCCTCGGGCTTCTTGACCTCGAACAGATAGGCGGGGATGAGACGGCGGCCGTCCTCGCGCAGCGGGCCCTTGCCGAACAGCGGATCGTCCGTCGGCATCTCCTTCATCTTGGCGACGACCTTGGCACCGTCATGCGGATTGCCGCCGAGCGCTTCCATTGCCTTGAGATAGTGCAGGACCATCGCGTAATTGCCGGCCTGGGTCATCGACGGCATCGCGTTCTTGCTGGCGAGTGCGGCGAAGCGCTTCGACCAGGCGCGGGTCTGGTCGTTCATGTCCCAGTAGAAGGATTCGGTGAAAGTCAGGCCCTGCGCGGTCTTGAGCCCCAGCGAATGCACGTCGTTGATGAACAGCAGGGCCGCCAGCTTCTGGCCGCCGGAGACGATGCCGAATTCGGCCGCCTGCTTGATTGCGTTCGTGGTGTCGCCGCCGGCGTTGGCGAGGCCGACCACCTTGGCTTTGGACGACTGGGCCTGCAGCAGGAACGACGAGAAGTCCGAGGTGTTGATCGGATGCTTGACGCTGCCAAGCACCTTGCCGCCATTCGCCGTCACGACGGCCGTGGTGTCGCGCTCCAGCGCATGGCCGAACGCATAGTCGGCGGTCAGGAAGAACCAGGTGTCGCCGCCCGCCTTGGTCAGCGCCTTGCCGGTGCCGTTGGCCAGCATATAGGTGTCGTAGGTATAGGAGACGGTGTTCGGTGTGCAGGCCTTGCCGGTCAGGTCGGCGGAGGCGGCGCCGGAATTCAGCAGCACCGAATTCTTTTCCTTGACGAGGTTGTTGACCGCCAGCGCAACACCGGAATTCGGCGTGTCCGCAATCGCGTCGACCTTCTCGTTATCGATCCATTGCCGGGCGATATTGACGCCGACGTCGGGCTTGTTCTGGTGATCGCCGCTCAGCACGTCGATTTTCCAGCCCTTTTTCAGCAGGCCGGAATCCTCGACGGCCATCTTGATCGCGACCACGGAGTTCGGGCCGCCGATGTCGGCATAGAGGCTCGACATGTCGTTCAATACGCCGATCTTTACAGTCTTGTCCTGGGCGTAGGCGGATGTAGCAAAACCGAAGGCGGCGCAGGCCAGAAGGGCCGCAGAGCGGCGCGCGAACGTCGTCGTCATAAAAGGTTTCCTCCATTGTCAAATATGCGGACGGCTCTCTTGTGGAGCCTTGTTCCGCCGGATTCCGTAGCCGGTCCCAAGGTCGGCGGCAATGCGCCTAAAGCCGGATGACGCTCTGTCAAAGCGTCATCCGTCGGTTAACTTTTGGGCAAAATGCGTCGAGGCGCTATTTGAGCGCGTCCGAGGTCAGCTTGAATTTCTGGATGCGCTTTCCGGTGTCGACCTCGGCGGTATAGACGTTACCCCCGGCATCGACCGCCATGGCATGCACCCAGTGGAATTGCCCGGCGTTGCGGCCGTTGTGGCCGAAGCTGCCAACGACGCTGCCGTCCTCGCGCTTGATCACCCTGATCTCGTTGTTCTCGCCGTCGGCGCTGAGCAGCCAAGTTTGCTTCGGATCGGGCCAGATCGCGATGTCCCACACCGCGCCGTTGCCGAGCGTGTTCTTCTCGAAGAAGAACTCCTTCACGAAGGTGCCGTCCTTTTTGAACACCTGGATGCGGTTGTTGATGCGGTCGCAGACATAGACGAGACCGTCGCTGGCGATCTTCACGCAATGGACGGGATTGCCGAATTGCTGGGATGCCGGCGCCTTGGGATCATAGGCTGCCTGCTTGCTGTCGTCGGGCTTGTTGCCGTAGGCACCCCAGTGCCGCTTGTAGGCGAGCGTGGTCGCATCGAACACGATGACGCGGCGGTTGCCGTAGCCGTCGGCGACGTAGATTTCGTCGGCTTCCTTGTCGAGCGCGGTCTCGGCGGGCTTACCGAGCTGCGTCGTGTCGTTACTTCCGAGGCTCGGCGCGATCTTGCCGATCTGGGCCACGAACTTGCCGTCGAGCGTGAATTTCAGGATCGCGTTGTCGTTGTCGGCATTGCCGCCGATCCAGACGAAGCCTGCCGGATCGACCTCGATGCCGTGCTCGCGGCCGACCCATTCATAGCCAGTGCCGGGTCCGCCCCAGGATCGCAACAGATTGCCGTCGGCGTCGAATTCGAGCACGGGCGGCGCCGACACGCAGCACTTCGAACGCGGTGGGTTGAGGCTTGCACCCTTCTCGTCGTCGGTGAGCGAGCGCGGACGGTGGATCACCCAGATGTGGCCCTGCCAGTCGACCGTGATGCCGCCGACCTGGCCGAGAATCCAGTTGTTCGGGAGCTGCTTGGGCCAGGACGCATCGACAGCGAAGGTCGGAATGTCGCCGGCTTTGGCAACGTTGGGAAGCGGGAAGGCGATGGCTGCAATCAGGATGGAGAAAGCCTGAGAGATGCGTGCGAGCGAACGGTTGAGGCGTGTAGAATCAAGCCCTGCGCGATCACGCCATGGCGCCATGGCAACCTCCTTTTTTGGCTTGCGGCTTGCTGCCGCTTGGCGCGGGCAGTCAATCGCGGGGAGGTGCTTAAGTCAATCAGGCCGGCGCGCGGAAGCTCATCAGGCTGCGCGTTTTGTAGTCGTAGAATTTGCCGGTCTCGGTCCAGCCGGGCGCGCACAGCGGGACGATGAACGCGGCGACCTGCTCCGGGGTCTCGAGCGTCGTGGGATCTTCGCCCGGCATCAGGGTTGCACGCATGCGGGTACGGATCGGACCCGGGTTGAACAGGTTGACGCGCAAGGGCGTGTTCGCGGTCTCCTGCGCCCAGGCGCGCGCCAGCGTCTCCAGCGCGGCCTTGGAGGCGGCGTAGGGGCTGACATAGGCGGTCGCCTTGTTGGCGGCGCCCGAGGTGATGAAGACGGCGCGACCGGCATCGGACTGCCTCAGCAGCGGCTCCATGCAGCGGATCAGCTGGAAATTTGCGGAGACGTTGACGGCCATCACGTCGTTGAACGTCTTGAGCTCGATATGCCCGACCGGCGAGGAGGGGCCGAGCACGCCGGCATTGCCGATGAGGATGTCGAGCTTGCCATAACGCTCGTGCAGGCCTGCCCCAAGCCGCGCGATGCCGTCGGAATCGGTGAGGTTGAGCGGGACCAGCGTGGCGCCGTTGCCGCCTGCTCTACGGATCTCGTCGTCGAGCTCCTCGAGCCCGCCCTGCGTGCGTGCAGTCGCAACGATATGCGCACCGGCCTTCGCCAGCGCGAGTGCCGTGGCAAAACCGATGCCGCGCGAGGCGCCGGTGACGAGAGCGATGCGGTCAGCGAGGGGCTTGGTCATGGCGGCGTTTTACAGGCGTGGCTGGTTGGGACAAGCCCCCGCGAACTGTCATTCCGGGGCGGTCCGCAGGACCGAACCCGGAATCTCGAGATACTCAGGTGCACAATTGCGCACCATGGTACGATGCTGCGCATCGCCCCGGGATGACGGCTGGGCCGTTAGCTCGCCTCCGCCAGCAACGACAGCTGGCGCGGTTGCGGCTCGGTCTGGGTCTGGTCGGTGAGGTGGGTCGGATAGGCGCCGGTAAAGCAGTGATCGGAGAATTTCGGATTGGCGGGGTCGCGGCCGGGCTCGCCCATGGCGCGGTACATGCCGTCGATCGACAGGAACGCGAGCGAGTCGGCTCCGATGATCTCGCGCATTTCTTCCAGCGAATGCGTCGCGGCCAAAAGGCCGCCGCGATCCGGCAGGTCGATGCCGTAATAGTCGGGGTAGAGGATCGGCGGCGAGGCGAGGCGGAAATGCACCTCCTTGGCGCCGGCGTCGCGCATCATGCGTACGATCTTCTTCGACGTGGTCCCGCGCACCAGCGAGTCGTCGATCAGGATGATGCGCTTGCCTTCGATCGCGGCGCGGTTGGCCGAATGCTTCATGCGCACGCCGGATTCGCGGATCGCCTGCGTCGGCTGGATGAAGGTGCGGCCGACATAATGGTTGCGGATGATGCCGAGCTCGAACGGCACGCCGGAATGCTGGCTGTAGCCAATCGCGGCGGGCACGCCGGAATCCGGCACCGGCACCACGACGTCGATCGGCACATGGCTTTCGCGCGCGAGCTGCGCGCCAAAGGCCTTGCGAACCTCATAGACCGAGCGGCCGTGGACGATGGAATCCGGGCGCGAGAAATAGATGTATTCGAAGATGCAGGGCCGCGGTGCGATCGGCGGGAACGGCTTGTGGACGTCCTGGCCGTTCTCGTCGAACACGATGACTTCGCCGGGTTCGATGTCGCGGACAAAGCGTGCGCCGATGATGTCGAGGGCGCAGGTCTCGGACGTCAGGATCGGGCAGCCGTCGAGATCGCCAAGCACCAGCGGGCGGATGCCGCGCGGGTCGCGCGCGCCGACCAGCTTCTTGTTGGTGAGCGAGACCAGCGCGTAGGCACCTTCGATTTCGCGCAGCGCGTCGATATAGCGCTCGATGAAACGCGCGCGCCTGGAGCGAGCGACCAGGTGCAGGATCACCTCGGTATCGGTGGTCGACTGCATCATCGCGCCGTGCTTCACGAGATCGCGGCGCAGCGTCAGGCCGTTGGTGAGATTGCCGTTGTGGGCGACCGCGAGGCCGCCGGCATTGAGTTCGGCGAACAGCGGCTGCACGTTGCGCAGGATGGTTGCGCCCGTCGTGGAATAGCGGACATGGCCGACCGCCATGTTGCCGGGCAGGCGGTCGATCACCTCGCGGCGGGAGAAGGTGTCGCCGACGAGGCCGAGGCGGCGTTCCGAGTGAAAGCGGCTGCCGTCGTAGGAGACGATGCCGGCGGCTTCCTGGCCGCGGTGCTGGAGGGCGTGCAGGCCGAGGGCGGTGATGGCGGCGGCGTCCGGGTGTCCGTAGATGCCGAAGACCCCGCATTCCTCGCGCAGCGTATCTCCCTCCAGGTCGTCCTGAAGCTCTAGCGCGGCCGGGCCGGTATCGAGATCAAGTTGGGCGTCCTGGTCGGGGTGTCGCATCTCGTCCGCGCCTCTCTGTTGGCTCAATCAACGCGCCGCAGGTTTCTCGATCAGCTTCTTCAGGCTGTCACGAGCAGGTTTACTGTATCCGTCGCCACTGCCCGAAGGCTGCTGCTCGGTATCAGCTTGATCATCATCTGGTTTGTTTTTCTTGAATCTCTTCAAGATGGTGTTCTCGGGGTCATCCGGCAAGAGGGACATCAGCCAATCCCCGGTTCCCTGGAGCACCACGCGGGACTTGGCCCCCGTGACCCAGTCCGGGCGCTGCTTGTCCGGCACCAGCCAGGTGAAGAACAGGAACGCGACCACGACGATCAAGAGGCCGCGCGCCAGGCCGAACAGGAAGCCGAGGGTGCGATCCAGCGCGCCAATGCGCGAATCCAGGATCATGTCGGAGATCCGGACCGTGATCACGGAGACCACGACCAGGGTACCGACGAACACGCCGGCGACCACGACCACGCTCGCGACGGTGTCGTTGTTGAAATAGGTCTTGGCGGTCGGCAGCAGCTTGGAGAAGGAGTACAGCGTCACGATCGCCGCCGTGCCCCAGGCCGCAATCGAGAGGATTTCGCGCATGAAGCCGCGAACCATCGCGAGCAGGCCCGAGATCAGCATCACACCGAGCAGGATCAGGTCGAGGAGTGTAACTGGCATCGGCTGGTCTGGTCCGCTCGTACTCTCAAAGGGTGCTCAGCGAATCGGTGCTTGGCCGCCGCCCTAAAAGAGGGGCAGACGGCACGCCCGGCAAGGCCGCAACCACGCAATCCCATGCTGCTTTTGTGACGGCTGTATAGCTGTGGGGGCGCTTGACGTCACCTCCAGCTACCCCTCTCCGCGGCGGAATCTTGCCGGTGTGGCATTTTTCTCCGCCGGCGGGCTCGAGTCGCCGCGGCGGGAGCCCTTGGCGGCGATTTCGGCGACCAGTGTGGTCAGGGTGTTGACCGCGTTCAGAGTCAAGCCGGTGTCACCGCTGGCCTCGGCGCCCCGGGCCGATTCGGGCAGTACGGCGCGTTTGAAGCCGAGTTTGACCGCTTCCTTGAGCCGGGCCGGGGTCTGTGCCACCGGGCGGATGACGCCGGAAAGTGAAATCTCGCCGAAATAAACGGCATCGGTGGGTAACTGCGCATTAACCAGGGAGGAAACCAGCGCCGCCGCAGCGGCCATATCCGCCGCCGGCTCGTGGATGCGTAGGCCGCCTGCGACGTTCAGATAGACGTCGTGGCCGGACAGCTTAACCCCGCAATGGGCTTCCAGCACCGCCAGCACCATCGAGAGCCGGCTCTGATCCCAGCCGACCACAGCGCGGCGCGGGGTGCCGAGCGAGGTTGGGGCCACCAGCGCCTGCAATTCGACCAGAACGGGCCGCGTGCCCTCGATGCCCGCGAAGACTGCGGTGCCTGGCGTGCCGAGATCGCGCTCGGACAGGAACAGCTCGGAGGGGTTGGTGACCTCGCGCAGGCCGAGGCCGGTCATCTCGAACACGCCGATCTCGTCGGTCGGGCCGAACCGGTTTTTGACGGCGCGTAGGATTCGGAACTGCTGCGAGCCTTCGCCTTCGAAGGACATCACGGCATCGACCATGTGCTCGACGACCCGGGGGCCGGCGATCTGGCCGTCCTTGGTGACGTGGCCGACCAGGATGATGGCCGCACCGGTCTTTTTGGCGAAACGAATGAGCGCCTGCGCCGACGCGCGTACCTGCGTCACCGTGCCGGGCGCCGATTCCACCGTGTCGGTCCACATGGTCTGGATCGAGTCGATCACGATCAGCCGGGGGACCGCGCCTTCCGACAATGTCGAGACGATGTCCTCGACCGAGGTCTCGGCCGCGAGCTGCACCGGCGCGTCCGACAGCCCGAGCCGTTCGGCGCGCAGACGCACCTGGGCGATGGCTTCTTCGCCGGAGATGTAGACGATGCGGTGGCCGGCGCGCGCCATCAGACTGGTCGCCTGTGTCAGCAACGTCGACTTGCCGATCCCGGATCGCCGCCAACGAGGAGCACCGAGCCGCGAACGAAGCCGCCACCGGTCACGCGGTCGAGCTCGGTCATGCCCGAGGACAGGCGCGGCGCGTCAGGGCTTTTTCCCGCGAGGCTCTCCAGCGCAAAGGTACGGCCCTTGCGTTTGGAGCGGATCGAGACCGGCACGCTGCCGGTCGCGTCTTCCTCGGCCAGCGTATTCCACTCGCCGCAGGACTCGCACTTGCCCTGCCAGCGGTTATAGGCCGCGCCGCAGTTCTGGCAGACGAAGGAAAGCGTGTTCTTGGCCATGGGATTGGTGAGTCGAGGATGTCGGGGCTGCTGATAGCACGGAACGGGATCAGGGGCGAATACGGCCGACGACCAATCTCTGACGGCGATTGTCTTCTCCGGCGGCATTGGGCTTGGCGCCCAACGCTGGACCGCCTGCAACAGCTGATCGACTTCGAACGCCTGAAGGCTGGCGACCTGCGCATCACCATTTGCGCGACGGACCTCAAAAGTGGGGAAGCTTTGCAATCCGATTCTCGCTCCGCCGCCGCATTTCAGCCGGTAATACTCCGCCAGGGTCTGAGGAGATCATTCGGCCTGTTCTGAGCAAGCCGAATTGGATTCGAGCTTGTCCAACTGGATGGATTGTCAAGACCGCAGACGTGTAGCATGGTGACGCCGCAACCGAAAGTAGATCGAGCGTATTGGTCATAAATCGCCTTCGAAATTCAACTAGCTTCTCTTGTCGTGGTACAAAAATGCGAGACACGGATGTAGCGGCTGCAGCAACGTCAGTGGGATCGTCGTCACAAGCTCTGCCCGACGCTCAGGTCGAAGTAACGATCTCAACGCGCAATCTGGTGGAGCGTGTCTTTATGCGGACCGTCTACTGGGGCGGCTGCACCGCTGCTGTTTGCGGTCTTAGGTTCAACCGGTGTGTTGGCGGGCTTTCTCGGGAAGACGCAATGGCTGATGAGCATCATTGCTCCGATTTGGCCTGTATTGCCAACGCAATATGAGGTTGTTCTGCGCGGTCTCGGTCCGGGGCACGCTTCGAGCTATGCCTTTCTTTGTGCGACACTTTGGATTTGGCCGTTCGCGTGCGCGTTAGGTTTTGTTCGAGCGCATTTGCAGGAGAAGAGGCAAGTTCTTCCGGTGTCGCCTAAAGAGATCGGGCAATTCATCTTGCTTGTTCCGTTTGCAGCATTTTTTCTTGTGTTCGATCTGACCAAAGCGGAGAGCCGATATTTGGCTTTCATCCAGATCGTTGGGGTTTCTTCTACTTCCGACAGTGGTTCCTCTTTGCCCTAACCGCCGTGATTCCAGCAATATTGGTTTATGTCAGTGGGCGGCGCGCATTGGGCAGGTTGAAGCACTAGGCTTATCAGTCATTTCCCGACATGCGTGTTTGCTCTCAACTGTCGAGGTCATGAATGATGGGCCGCAGGGGGCCCGCCTCATCCAGTTCGAGCGTTGCAAGTGTTATCGGCAGTTTGAAGCGCCTCGGGCCAGCGCTGCCGGGATTCAAGAACAGGACTCCCTTGATCGTGTTGATCTGCACCCGATGCGAGTGACCGGAGATGATGGCATCAATCTTAGAACTCGCCGGGTCGATCTGGAGAGCCTTGAGATCGTGCAGGAGATAGAAGCAGCGGCCGCCGAGGTGGAGCGTTTCGGTTTCGGGATAGTGTCTCGCCCAATCGCCGACATCGACATTTCCTCTGATCGCGGTGACGGGCGCAATTGGCCGGAGCCGTTCCAGAACGTCCGGCGCGCCGATGTCGCCGGCGTGGATGATGTGTGACACTCCGGCAAGGCATTGTTCGACCTCCGGCCTCAAGAGACCGTGCGTGTCTGAGATCACTCCGATCCTCAACGACATCTCGGCGAACTCCAGGGCGATGCCGTACTGTAAGGTTCTACGGCGAGATTCGGCTGCGAGACTTCAGTGCAGCACATCCAGTGGCACCTTCCCGATCTCCTCGCCGTCCTGGTTTGTGACGAGAATGGAGAAGTTGCGGCCCTTGAGCTCGGGTCGCTCCGCCAGAAGTCGCCTGGCAATGACTTCGGCAACGTCCAAAGCCTGAATGTCGTCCGGCAGCTCTGAGCCCCCTTCGTCGGTCACGGTCCTGGAATCCACCAGATCGAAATGATAGCGCGGCACGTCCACCCTCGCGGTTTCCTCGCAGGAACGCGCAATCTCAACGGTTCGTTCCGGCAGGGGAAGCTCGTGCGTGACCGTCACGTTTGAATAGCGGTCCAGAGCATGGACAGCCCCGCCGCGATCATGATCGCGTCCATTACCAGGCGGAACATTTCCGGCTTCAAATGCAGCACGAAGCGTTTTGCGATGAAGGCGCCGGCCATCAGTGACGAGCCCGCGACGAGGCCCTTGATGAAGACCTCCTGCGTCAGCGCGCCGAAGCGTTCGAACGTCACTGATTTGGCGAAATAGATGCCGAGCGAGGCGGCAGCCTCGGTCGCGAGAAATGCGCCTTTGGAAAGGCCGTAGAACAGAAACAGTGGGACGCTGAGCGGACCGGTCGAGACCACGATGCCGGTGAGATAGCCGATGATAGCGCCGCCAATCGTAAGATGCCAGAGATTGGCCTTGAGGTCGTGCCGCGCCAGCCAGTGCCGCACCGGCACCATCGCGATCAGGAACATGCCGATGGCGAGATCGACGGCATGCGAGGGCAGGGCCAGGAGCGTCCGTGCGCCCAGCACCGCAGCCGGAATGCCCGTGACCGAATAGGCCGCGCAGGCCCGCCAGTCGACCTCGCGCCACCACGCCAGAATGCGCGAAAAGTTTGCCATCACGGAAGCGACTGCCATGATCGGCACGGCCTCCTTCGGCCCATAGGCATACACCAGCACCGGCATCAGCACGATCGACGAGCCCGTGCCGACGATGCCTGAGATGGTGCCGGCGACGAGGCCGACGCTGAGAACGAAGAGAAAGGCCAAGGGCAGGACTCCGGGAATCGGTCGAGTTTAGCCGGAGGAGGGGGAAGCGCGAATGGGGATGCCGGCGCCGGCTCCAGTTCGTTCATCACGGTCACCGAGTCCAGATCGACATCCACCGCAGCCATATCCAGCACCTCCAAGAGGTCGCACGGCGATATCAGCGGCTTTGTCACGTTGGAGGTGGAGAGCGAGATCACGGCGGCGGGGGATGGCGGAATTGTGATCACCAACACCAACAGCCCGCCGCCGTTCAACTGTCGGTTCGTGCGACTGCGAACCGGAAGTGAGCAAGCCCAGTCGTCCCGCTGCTGACAGCATGTTGGCAGCAGCGGCCGGCTATGACCATCTCCTGACAAAAAGGAGAGCGGGTCATGCCGGTCGAGGCAAGCTGTCATTGCGGTGAGACTGTGTTCGAAGTCACCGAGGCGCCTGCGAGCGTGACGCGCTGCACCTGTTCGCTCTGCGCCAAGCGCGGCGCATTGTGGGCTTATTACACGCCCGCGCAGTTTCGCCTGCTGTCGCCGCCGGAGAACGTCGCCTCCTATCAATGGGGCACGCGCACGGTCAAACATCATTTCTGTGCGAGATGCGGCTGCGGCACCTACTCTGAATCGCCGGACTGGTCGACGGGCAAGCCCGATTTCGACAATCCCAAAGTCGGCGTCAATGCGCGCCTGTTCGACGATTTCGATCTGGAAGCGGTGCCGGTAAATGTGATCGACGGCAAGAGCCTGTGGTGAGCGTTGTCACCGTAGGACCACCCACGCCGGCGCGTGATCGCTGGCGCCATCCTCGCCACGAACCTTCTTGTCAACGCCGGCCTTGGCCAAGCGTGAGACGAGGGCAGGGCTGAGCAGCAGATGGTCGAGCCTGAGGCCCGCATCGCGCGGCCAGCGATTCCGCTTATAGTCCCAGAAAGTGTAGATGCGGCTGTCTCCATGCAGCTCGCGGATTGCGTCGCACCAGCCTTGCGCGACAAGCGAGGCGAACGCCGCACGGCTTTTCGGCTGGATCAGCGCATCCTTGTCCCATGACCGCGTCGGATAGATGTCGATCTCCGTAGGCGCGACGTTGAAGTCGCCGGCGAGCACGACGGGCAGGCCCTGCTTGATAAAGGTCCTGGCGTGGCGTTTCAGCCGCGCAAGCCAGTCCAGCTTGTAATCGAACTTCGGCCCGGGCTGCGGATTGCCGTTCGGCAGATAGATGCTGGTGACGATGATGCCGCGGACGGCGGCCTCGATGTAACGCGCCTCGTGGTCGTCGGGCCCTCCCGGCAGCCGGTCGCGCGTCAGCACCGGCTCGGCGTTGCGGGCGAGGATGGCGACGCCGTTCCAGGTCTTCTGTCCGCGCCAGACTGCGCCGTAGCCGGCCTTTTCGATTGCCGCTGCCGGAAATTCGCCATCACTTGCCTTCAACTCCTGGAGTGCAACGACATCCGGCTTCGCCTCGCGCATCCATGCGAGCAGATTGGGCAGGTGGCGGTTGATGTTGTTGATGTTGAATGTCGCAATCTTCATGTAGAGCTGATCGCCTCGCACGTCCCGACACCGGAGATACAATGTCCAAGTTGAGCTTTGCCGCTATTGCATTCGCCGTCGCACTCTCCGGGGCCACTTCCGCACAATCGGCCGATCCGCGCGGCGCATGCAAGGCGGACTACGACAAATTCTGCGCCGGTATCGCGCCCGGCGGCGGCATCGTCGCCTGCCTCAATGGCAAGCGCGATCAGCTCAGCACGACCTGCAAGGCGGCGCTGGACAGCAGGAAGAAGAAGTAAGCGGCGACAGCTCAGCTCGGCAGCGGCGGCGGGCTGGCCGGCCGCTCGGCCGGCGGCGGGGAGGGCGGCTGCTCGGCCGCCTGCGCGGGCTCCGGCTTTGCCAGCGGCTCCACGACATTGCCGCCCTTGTAGACGCGGGCGTAACGGCGGCCGAGGCTCGTCAGCACCTCATAGCCGATCGTGCCGAAATGATGGGCGAGCTCGTCGACGGTGATGCCGTCGCCGAGCAGCGTCACCATGTGGCCGCGACGTGCCGCGTTCGGCGGCAGGTCGGTGATGTCGATCGCGATCAGGTCCATCGAGATGCGGCCGGCCACCGGGCAGCGCTTGCCGGCCACGATCACCTCGGCGCCGCGGGTGCCGTCGTTGGAGCTGGCCGCGCGGAAATAGCCGTCGGCATAGCCGACCGCAATGATCGCGAGCTTGGTCGGCCGTCGCGCGGTCCAGGTGCCGCCATAGCCGACGGTTTCGCCGCGCTCGATAGTGCGGATCTGCACGATGCGCGCCTTGAGGTCGATCACCGGCTGCATCGGATTGTCGGCCTCCGGCGTCGGATTAACGCCGTAGAGCGCGGCGCCCGGTCGAACCAGGTCGAACTGGAAGGGCGCCCCGAGGAAAATGCCTGACGAATTCGCAAGCGCCGCCGGCACGCCCGAGAATTCGCTGGCGATGCCGCGGAAGGCCGCGAGCTGCTTGGCATTGACGGGGCTGTTGAGCTGCTCGGCCGAGACCAGATGGCTCATCACCAGCGTGATGCCATGATCGCCGGCATTGATGCGGGGGATGATGGCCTGCGCCTCCGCAAGCGTCAGCCCGAGCCGGTTCATGCCGGTGTCGATGTGGATTGCGGCGCCGCCGGACCAGCCGGTGCGGCGGCAGAACACGTCCCATTCGGCGAGCTCGTTGAGGTCGCCGATCACGGGACGGCAGTTGATCTTGGCGTAGTGCTCGCCGGTGTTCTGGAAATAGCCGCCGAGCACATATACCGTGGCGTCCGGTACCGCCGCGCGCGCCGTGCGCGCCTCCTCGATGGTGGCCACGAAGAAGGTCTTGCAGCCGGCCTTGTTCAGCGCCTGCGCGACCTGCGCGGTGCCGCAGCCGTAAGCGTCGGCCTTGATCACCGCCGAGCACTCGGCCGGCACGGCCGTCTTCTCGAGCTTGCGCCAATTGGCGATGATGGCGTCGAGATCGACGGTGAGCACGCCGCCGAAGGCAGCGAGCGCGGCAACCTGATTGGCTTCCGCGGAGAGCAGGCCGGATTGCGGGATCATGTTCGGGTCGGACGCCATTATCATGGCGCCGTTTTACGCAAGAGGCAGGTCCGGTTCAAGGAACTCAGTAATCGTTGCCGCTGCGAGCCGGCATCTGACTGTCCGGCGCGAGGTCGCCGAACCGCGTGACCGAGGCTTCGAACGCCAGATCGACGGTGCCTGTCGGGCCGTGGCGCTGCTTGCCGATGATGACTTCGGCCTTGCCGTGCGCAAGGTCCATGTCCAGGCGCCATTTCTCGTGTTCGGGCGTCCCCGGGCGTGGCTCCTTCATCGCGAGGTAATATTCCTCGCGGTAAACGAACAGCACGACGTCGGCGTCCTGCTCGATTGATCCGGATTCACGCAAGTCGGAGAGCTGCGGCCGTTTGTCGTCGCGGGATTCGACCTGACGCGATAGCTGCGACAGCGCGATCACGGGGACATTAAGTTCCTTCGCCAACGCCTTCAGGCTGGTCGTGATCTCCGTGATTTCCTGCACGCGGCTGTCGCTGGCGCGCTTGCCTGAGCCGGAGAGCAGCTGGATGTAGTCGATCACGAGCAGATCGAGGCCCTTTTGGCGCTTCAGCCGGCGCGCGCGCGCCATCAGCTGCGCGATCGACAGGCCGCCGGTTGCGTCGACATAGAATGGCAGCGACTGCAGCTCGATCGAGACCTCGCGGATCTTGTCGAAATCGGCTTCCGAGATGCCGCCGCGGCGGATGTGGGAGGAGGGAATGCCGGTGCGCTCGGCCACGATACGCGTGGCGAGCTGATCGGCCGACATTTCGCAGGAGAAGAAGCCGATCACGCCGCCATTGGCGGCCTTCATGGTGCCGTCGGCCTGGAGCTCGCCGACATAGGCCTTGGCGACATTGTAGGCGATGTTGGTCGCCAGCGACGTCTTGCCCATGCCAGGGCGTCCGGCCACGATGATGAGGTCGGAGTGCTGCAGGCCGCCCATCTTGGTGTCGAGGTCGCGCATTCCCGTCGAGATGCCGGACAGCTTCCCGTCGCGCTGGAACGCCTTTGCCGCGAGATCGACCGCGACCGCCAACGCCTGCGAGAATTTCTGGAAGCCGCCGTCATACCGGCCGGACTCGGCGAGCTCGTAGAGCCGCCGCTCGGCGTCCTCGATCTGCGCCCGCGGCGCGAAATCGACCGGCGCGTCATAGGCGACATTGACCATGTCTTCGCCGATGCCGATGAGGTCACGACGCAGCGCAAGATCGTAGATGGTGCGGCCATAGTCCTGGGCGTTGATGATGGTGGTCGCCTCAGCCGCGAGCCGCGCCAGGTATTGGCCGATGGTCATGCCGCCGACATCGGTGTCGGCGGGCAGGAACGTCTTCAGCGTCACGGGCGTGGCGATCTTGCCCATCCGGATCAGGCTGCCGGCGGTCTCGAAGATGGTCTGGTGCAGCGGCTCGAAATAGTGCTTCGGCTCCAGGAAGTCGGAGACCCGATAGAAGGCATCGTTGTTGACCAGGATAGCACCGAGAAGGCTCTGTTCCGCCTCAATATTATGCGGCGCACTCCGATAAGCGGGCGTTCCGGGTTCGGGCGCGAGTTTGAGAACGTTCAGATCAGTCAGGGCCATGATCGAGCGATAGCAATTTTCTGCGGCGGATGCGGGGCCGGGATAAAGCGCCGCCTCAAGCCAAAGCGGAAGCAAAAGCTCGTCGCTATCAACCGATCTTAAAAGCGGTGGATGATTGGCAGCCGCAGCATGCACCGCGCTTGACGTATTTTTGCGGAACTCAGGTCGAACCGGAAGTGACCGCGATCGCGGCACGGAAGAATCCGGATGCGGTGAACCTAATGAATTGAACTGCAGACGTATGTCAGAGCGCGCGAAATGGCGCGCTGGCCGGCCTTCGGCACAGGTTCAGACCAGCAGGAGGTAGACCAGCGCCACCAGGGCCGCACCGACGCCGGTGGCGATCAGGGCGTAATCGGTGCGGAGGTCGTCCTGCACGTCGAATGAGGTTTGGGTCTCTTTGCTCATGGCGACGATCTAAGCCAGGACCGGCCGAACTTATGTGAAGCAGATCACATCTCCCCGGATTCTTTCGGGGTACCTCCGGAACAGGACTGGCGGATAGGGATTGTCTCCCGGAACCGGCCATCAGGGAGACGAGGCAAGCGATGCGGCCAGAACGGCAGCTACAGGTTTGGCGAAGCGAGGCAGGTAGCCGGCTCTGGCTGTCCGGGCTCATCGCCGCCATGGAGCGTGCCGTTCAGCCGGACCAGCGGCGCCTGCCGGTCGCACCCGAAACTCTCGCGGCATTGTACGCGCAGCTGGGGCTACCGGCGTCTTTGCGGCTCCCCCGATTTCGACCCTGCGGCACTAGAATCTATTCACCGGCAAGCTTCAGCCTTGGCTTGGCGCCGCCCTCGAGGGCCCGCAGCCGGTCTTCCTCGCGTGCGATGTAGTCGCGGGTCATCGGCACCACGCCCTGCCGCTTGGTAAGTTGAATCTGGAAGTTCATCATGCCCTGCTTGCGGAACGTCATCTCGGAGGCGGCGAGATAAAACTCCACATCAGCGCGAAGCGCTCGTCATAGAGCTGCACGGCTTCCTCGCGCCGCGCCATGAAACGTTCCCGCCAGGCCTTCAGTGTCTCGGCGTAATGCAGGCGCAGGATCTCGATGTCGCAGACCAGGAGCCCGGCGTCCTCGATAGCGGGCACCACTTCCGAGAGCGACGGGATGTAGCCGCCCGGGAAGATGTATTTGGCGATCCAGGGATTGGTCAGATCCGGCCCTTGCGAACGGCCGATCGAGTGCAACAGCATGATGCCGTCCTCGCTGAGCAGCTCGGCGCAGCGCCGGAAATACGTGTCGTAGAATCTTGCTCCGACATGTTCGAACATGCCGACCGAGACGATGCGGTCGAATGGCCCATCGATGTCGCGATAGTCCTGAAGCCGGAAGCGCGCCTGTCGCGTCAGACCTTTTTCGGCAGCGCGCGTGTTCGCGATCTGCAACTGCTCCGTCGATAGCGTCACGCCCGTCACATCGGCGCCTGCGATCTCGGCAAGGTAGAGGCCAAGTCCGCCCCAACCAGAGCCGATGTCGAGCACGCGCTGGCCGGGACTGACCAGCAGCTTGGCGGTGACGTGCCGCTTCTTGGCAAGCTGTGCGTCGTCGAGCGTGGCGTCCGGCGTCTCGAAATAGGCGCAGCTATATTGCTTGTCGGCGTCGAGGAAGAGCGAATAGAGCCGCGCATCGAGATCATAGTGATGCGCGACATTCCGGCGCGCGCGTGCCCGCGCATTGAACTGTCTCAGGTGCCGGACGAGATAGCGCAGGTGCCACCAGGGTTTTGCCCAGTGCGGCAACAGGTCGGCTTGACCGAGCAGGATCGCGAGGGCATCCGCTATGCTGCCGCGCTCGACGACGAACTCACCGTTCATAAAGGCCTCGCCAAGCCCGAGCTCGGGATTGATGAGGACTTTCCTTTGTGCGTCGGCAGTGACGAAGCGGACTTCGACCGGCTCGCCGGAGCCGTCGCCGACGCTGAACTTCATCCCCCGGCCGTGGTCACCGTCATCGACCCGCGGCGGATGAACTGAGACAAGATTCTACACAACAAGCGGTCCATCAACACCCACCTCTCGAGCGAACCCGACAAGATGCGACTAGCCCGGCATCCGTACTGACGCTTAGGACCCCGCGGGGTTCCAATGCGTTCGCATGTAAAACTATGCAGCCTGCGACCGCCCGACTAATGCGTTGTGTTCAAGCCCGATATTCGAAAAACGCGTAATCACATGCTTGACGAGCGCGCTTCCATTCGCAGCGCAATCGGCTAAAGGTGACCGCCGCGGCGCCTGCACGCCGGCCGTATCTGTCGGATTTCAATGGAGATGATGGGAATGTCGAGCCGAGCGCTCAGCCTCGCCACGGTGCTGTTTCTGATCGGCTTCGGTGCGTCCGATGCCGTCCTGGCGCAGGCGACGAACCTCGAGGCCGGCAAGGCCCCATCCCAGATCTTCACGCAGACCTGCAATGCCTGCCACAAGAGCCCGAGGGGCCTGTTGAAGACGGTTTCGCCGGGCTCGCTGCCTGGTTTCCTGCGTCAGCACTACACGACCAGCCCCGACATGGCCGGTGTGCTGGCCTCCTATCTCGTCTCCAACGGTGCGACCGACGCCCGTTACCAATCCAAGGATGGCGGTAAGGATAAGAAGGACGGCGCCAGGGAGAAGGACGCCAATACCAACCCGGCCGAAGCGCCCAATCGTCAGGGCCGCCGCCAGCGCTCGCAGGAGGCCGCCAAGCCGGAGGGCGAGGGCACTAGCCCTGCGCCTGAGGGCCGTCAGAAGCGCGCGGCGCGGCCGAGCGAGGAGGGTGTCAAGGAAGGTGGCAAGCCCGAGGCGACCATCGGACAACCGCCCGAAGGCCGGAAAGGCAAGCACATGGGCAGGCGCGGCAAGCCGCAGATGGACGACGCAGCCACGCCGAAGCTCGATTCCAGAACTGAGCCCAAGACCGAGCCCAAGACGGAATCCAAGACCGAACCCCAGACTGAACCAAAGAGCGAGAGCGCCAAGGTCGATCCGGGTCGTGACGCCAAGCCCGACAGCACCGAGCCGGCAGAGAAACCGGCCGAGAAGCCGGCAGAGGCCAAGCCGGAGAGCGCCAAGATCGAGCCGCGCGCCAGCGAGACGCCGGCTTTGCGCCCCGATCCGGTGCCGCAGGTGACGCCGGCCCCGTCGACGGCCGCCAAGTCGGCTGAACCGGCTGCGGCAAAGCCTGAGGAAGCGGCCGTCTCCAAGCCGGCCGAGTCCCCGCCCAGCTCCGAACCGGCGGCGCAGCCGAAAGAGCCGGCATCACCTGCGCCCGCCGCGGCGCCGTCACCTGCACCCACCGAGTCCTCTGGTCCGCCGGCGCCGCCGATCTCGCGATAGCCAATCGTCCCGCCGATCTGCAGAGCCGCGCCCGGCGCGGCCTCTGCGTCGTCTTGACCGAGATTGGAGTACTAATCTAGAGTATTGCTCTAGGAGGTGACGATGCCATCCTGCGTTCGCGAAGATCTATTGGCTGCGGGGCTCGCGGTGTTCGATCGTTGGGGCTTCGAAGGCGCGACGGTGGCCGCGATCCGCGCCAAGGCCCGTGCCTCCAACGGCAGCTTCTTTCATGTCTTCGGCTCGAAGAACGAGCTCGCTGGCGCGCTGTTCCTGGAGGTGCTGCGGCACTATCACGCCGCGCTGCTTGCGGCGCTCGATCAAGGCGCCGATGCGGAGCAGGGTATCGATCGTCTGATCCGCGCCCATCTCGACTGGGTGGTGCTGAGCCGCCGCGAGGCGCGCTATCTCTTCGAGATCTCGCGCAACGAGTGGGATGAGGACGTCCGCGACGCCCAGCGCGCGCAGAATGCATGGCTCGCGGAAGGAATCGGGCGCTGGCGTGCGCCGCTGGTCGCAAGCGGCGAGCTTCTGCCGATGACACCGGTGATGTTCGTCAGTCAGCTGATCGGCCCGGCACAGATCTTCTGCCGAGCCTTTCTCTCCGGACGCGACCGCGCCGATCCGCGCGGTGAGGCCGACACGCTGATCGCCTGCGCCATCCGTGCGCTGGTGCCGCCCGGGCGCGTCAACACCAAGCAAGGAGTGGCGACATGAGCAACGCAGCCGATCCCGAGTTTACTCCGATTGCCGAGCGCATCCACGCCAATGTCGGCCGGCAGGGCTTCATGAGCCTGGTCGGCGCCGAACTGTCGGAATTATCGCGGGGTACCTGCACGATTGTGGTCGAACGTCGGCCGGAGTTGTTGCAGCAGCACGGCTTCTTTCACGGCGGCGTCACTGCGTTCCTGGTCGACAACGCCACGACGATCGCGGCCGCGACCTCGCGTGGGCAGGCGGCCCTGACAGCGGAATACAAGCTCAACCTGCTGTCGCCGGCGGTCGGTGAAAAACTGATCTGCCGTGCCAGGGTGATCAAACCGGGCCGTCAGGTCTCCGTAGTCGCGGCCGACGTGTTCTGCGTCAGTAACGGTGTCGAGAAGCATACGGCAACGGCACTCGCATCGATCGCGATGCTGAGTGAGGATGTCGCGCCCAAAACGAAAAGCCCGGCTGCCTGAGGCAACCGGGCTTCGTAAGCTTGCGCGAACGCGAAGCTTACTTCTCGGTCTCTTCCGCAGCCGGGGCCGGCTCGGCGCCGTCCTGCTGGGCTTCCGGATCGAAGAATTCGCCGGCGGCGGCGATCGCTTCGGCGGCCGCATCGCGGTCCTCGTTGCGGGTCGAGATGTCCTCGCCGCGGTTGATGCGTTCAGCCTCGTCCTGGCTGCGCGCAACCGTGACGGAAACCTCAACCTCGACCTCGGGATGAACGGCGACGGTGATGGTGTGCTTGCCGATGGTCTTGATCGGCGCGTCGAGCTGCACCTGCGGACGGTCGAGCGAAACGCCATCCGCTTCGAACGCCATGACGACGTCACGCACCGTGACCGAGCCGAATAGCTGGCCGGCTTCGGACGCCTGACGCAGGACGATGATGTTCTTGCCCTGGATCTTCTCGGCAATCTTGGATGCCTCGCCCTTCGAGGCAAGGTTGCGAGCCTCGAGATCGGCCTTCATGCCGTCGTACTTGGCGCGGTTGTCGGCGGTGGCGCGCAGCGCCTTGCCGCGCTTGAGCAGGAAATTGCGGGCATAGCCGTCGCGAACCTTCACGACTTCGCCCATCTGGCCGAGCTTGCTCACGCGTTCCAGCAAAATGACTTCCATATTCGTTCTCCTTTGAAGTGCTCTGGGTTTTCAGTTTTCGGGTTGGACTTAGGTTGTCGGCAATGGCGGCGGTTGCCGGTTGCGCAGGAAGCGCTCGCGGAAACCGAATACGGCGTCCGCAAGCCCGAGGGCAGTCAGCAGGATGAGGCTCACGCTGAACATCAAGACGATGGCGTAGGCGGAGGCGAGCCAAAATCCGCGATTGGCGAGGTCGCGCGTGATGGTGTGCAGAACGGCAAGGCCGACCAGCGCATAGGCCATCATCAAGACGGTCGTGACCACGACGGCGAGAATGCCGGGCATCCCGCTGACTAAGCTGAAGGCAAGCGCGACACAGAGCGCCACCAGCGTCATCGGCGGCAAGCTTGTGCTGCTGAGGTCCGGCCAGGGCCGATGCAGCCGACCTGAAACGGCCGCGACCTTGGCGGCAAGCCAGAGATTCAATGTCAGCGTCGCCATTTGCGATGCGGCGACCAGAACCGGAATTACCGCGACCATCAGGCCGACGCGAGGATCACTCTCGGTAACGGTCGTCTCGCTCACCATTGAAAGGATTTTGGCGAAGCCCCGACGCATTATATCGCTGATGGCCGAAGCATCGCTCCCCATCGAATACAGCGATCCCGCGGTCAGCAGCGTCGCCAGCGCCGCAATCCAGAGCAGGATACGCCCAAGCGGATACCATTCGACCTGGGGCGAAGCAGGATCCGAGCCCGCGATGCCGCTCGCCGGTCTTCCCAGCGTCACGGGTCTTCCCAGCATGGCGAGATGGCCAAGCCACCAGGCCGGCAGCGCGAACGCGAAACCGTAACCGAGGGCGAGGGGCGGGCTGAGCGCACCGGCGATGATGAGCGTCGCGACGAGGCCGCCAAGTGCGCCGCAGAGCGGTCCCCAGGCAATCGCGGCGAGCATGAGCGGCAGCGGAGCGAGGTAAACCAGGACAAGCGAGATCAGCGCGCCCGACACGATCGAGGCGAACATCAGGGCCGACGCAGCGCCGGCGATCAAGGCTATCAGTCCAAATACCATCATCAGCTGTCCCGCTCCCTTCGAGCGGTTAGAGGCGCGTTGCCCCAACCATCGGCGACCGGACGACCCGGAAGCCTTATGAGTTCAGAAAGTCACGACCGGCGGCGTGATCGCCGCCGGTCGAATTCGTCTTAGCGAATGACGTAGGGCAGCAGGCCCAGGAACCGCGCGCGCTTGATGGCGCGGGCGAGCTCACGCTGCTTCTTCGCGGATACCGCGGTGATGCGGCTCGGCACGATCTTGCCGCGCTCGGAGACGTAACGCATCAGCAGCTTGGAGTCCTTGTAGTCGATTTTCGGCGCATTGGCTCCCGTGAACGGGCAGCTCTTGCGGCGACGGAAAAACGGACGGCGTGCACCAGCTTCAGCCATTGGTCTTACTCCCCATCCGTCGTGGTGGTTTCAGCTTCGTCGCGCGGACGGCGCGGGCCCCGATCGCCGCGGAAGCCGCCACCATCACGATCGCCACCACGGAAACCGCCTTCGCGGTCGCCACGGAAGCCGCCGCCTTCACGATCGCCGCGGAAGCCGCCGCCACGGTCGTCGCGCTCGCGATCGCGGTCAGCCTTGCGCATCATCGCGGACGGGCCTTCCTCGAGCTCTTCGACGCGGACGCTGAGATAGCGGATCACGTCTTCGCTGATCCGCTCCTGGCGCTCGATCTCGGCGATCGCCGCGGAGGGCGCGTCGATGTTGAGCAGCACGAAATGCGCCTTGCGGTTCTTGTTCATGCGGTAGGTGAGGGAGCGAACGCCCCAATTCTCGGTCTTGGTGACCTTGCCGCCGAGACCCTCGACGATGCCGGTCATTTGCGCAGTCAGCTCTTCGACCTGCTGCGTGCTCGCGTCTTGGCGCGCGAGAAAAACATGCTCATAGAGAGCCATAGTCGTCCTTTCCTCGTGTTAGCGCATTGCCCGGCGTCAAGCCCTTAAGAGACCTTCGGAAAGGACTCTGGGATTAAGCTCAGAAGGCGGAAACACGGGACGACGGGCCGACTGGCCCTGCCACATCAAAATCACGAATGATTTGCTGAGACCGTCCGTTCAGCTCCCGGCCGGGGTCTGCGGATGCGCGCGTTATACGGATTTTGACCGGCTTGGCAAGGTTTGCGGCCGTGTTTTCGGCTCGGATCGTCCCGATGCGGGGAGCGGGGCCGGTCCTCCTACACCACATCCGGGTTGATTTCTTTGTTTGTATATCATACAAATATGGAGAAAGAGGATCCGATGGTGGAAAAGTCAGCCCAGGAGCCGTTTGAGGCGGCTGGCGACCCCAAGCACGCCGCGCGGGCGACGCGCTCGGCCGGGCGCAAGATGCGTTCCCTGCTGCTGGATGCCGCCAGCCCGCTGTTTCGGGGGCGGGGGCTGTCAGGCACCGCAATCACCGACATCGCAGCCGCAGCGGACGCGTTCCCGAGCCAAATCACGTATTATTTCCGCACCAAGGAGGCGCTGTTCGTCGAATGCGCCTGCCGCGATCTGCTGTATCTGGCACGCGCGACCGAGCAGGCGGCGCTGAAGGCGCGCTCACCGCGGGAGTACACCCACGCGCTGGCCGAGACCGTGACGGCGAGCGATTCGATCGCCTTCTTTGCCGAGGCGTTGACGCTGACGCGGCGGCGACAGGACCTGGCGCCGCTGGTCGAGCGCACCATCGAACGCCTTCACAGCGAAGGTGCGCGCGCTTATGCGGGCCAGGTGGCCCGCCATGGCTGGCGCTCGCTGCGCGCGCCCGACGAAAGCTCGCGACGGTTCTGGGCGGTCGCCATCGGCGTCATTCTCGAGGGCTACGCCATGGGCCGCCCACCCGAGGCACTCTGCGAGGAAATGCTGCGCGTCCTCGGCGAGCAGGCGAAATCCACCGGTGATGCAGCGCGCCTGCGTCTCGTCGACGAGCGCGACACTTCAAGCCATTCGAACGAGGAGGGTAGGTCATGACCGCGCTTCGCATGCGTGCCCGCGATTTCCTGACCGACGATCAACTGGCCGACGTGCGCCAGCGCGTGACCTGGAAGGGCGTCGCGATGATCGCACACGCCTGGGCGCTCATCATTGCCGCGATCGCCTTGGTCGCGTGGTGGCCCAATCCGATCACCTATGTTCTCGCCGTCGCCATCATCGGCTCGCGCCAGCTTGGGCTCGCGATCCTGATGCATGACGGTGCGCATGGTTGCCTGTCTCCTGACGAGAAAACCAATCTGGCCCTGAGCCAATGGCTCTGCGCCTATCCGCTCTTTGCCGAGACACGCAGCTATCGGCGTTATCACCTGCAGCATCATGCACGCACCCAGCAGGAGGACGATCCCGATCTCGTGCTGTCGGCGCCGTTCCCGATCACCGAGCTGAGCTATCGCCGCAAGTTCATTCGCGACATCACCGGGCAGACCGGGTACCAGCAGCGCAAGGCGCAATTGCTCAACGCGCTCGGTCCGAACGACTGGCAATGGCGGCAGCGCGCCGCGCATTTCCGGGACAAGCTCGGCCCGCAATGCCTGGTCAACGCCGCGATGTTCGCAGCGCTCGCGGCGGCCGGCGTGTGGTGGGCCTATCCACTGCTATGGCTGGTGCCGCTACTGACCTGGATGATGGTCATCACCCGCATCCGTAACATCGCCGAGCATGCTGTGGTGCCCGACAGCAACGATCCCCTGCGCAACACCCGCACCACGCATGCGAATTTTCTCGAGCGCCTGTTCATCGCGCCGTACTACGTGAACTACCACCTCGAGCATCATCTGCTGTTCTACGTGCCCTGCTACAATCTGCCGAAGGTGCATCGCCTGTTGAGCGAGAGCCGGCACGCCGAGCGGATGGAGGTGCAGCCGAACTACGCGGCAGTGCTGCGGCTCGCCACCGCAAAGCCGGACCGCGACGACCGACCGGGGCAATTGGTCAACAATGCGCGCCGCGCGCAGGCAGGGGCGGCGGTCGACTCCAACCAGACCAATGGTGGATTCTAGCGGCTGCATCCCCAGTCGAGAGCAGGCCGAAGTTCCTATCTTGGCTTGACATTCCAGCCCCGGACAGTGTCTACGGCCCCTTTCGGAGCATGGTCGGGAACCAAGGCTAGGGCCGGACGTCATCGGCTGCCGGGTTCTCGATGCACGCGGCTCGAGCGATCCAGGGAGCGCCGATGACTGCAGCATTCACATTTCCGGGGCAGGGTTCCCAGGCTGTTGGCATGGGCAAGGCCTTGGCCGAAGCCTTTCCGGCGGCGCGCGCCGTGTTCGACGAGGTCGATGCCGCGCTTGGAGAGAAGCTGACGGCCACGATCTGGGACGGGCCGGCCGAAGCGCTTCAACTCACCGAGAACGCCCAGCCGGCGCTGATGGCGATGTCTGTTGCCACTCTGCGCGTGCTGGAGGCTGAAGCCGGATTTTCCGTGGGGCGGGATGCGGCGTTCGTTGCCGGCCACTCGCTCGGCGAGTATTCGGCGCTGGCGGCCGCCGGCAGTCTGACGATCTCGGACACCGCGCGGCTGCTTCGCACCCGCGGTCTCGCAATGCAAAGAGCAGTGCCGGTTGGTGCGGGCGCGATGGCCGCGTTGCTCGGCCTCGATTACGACGCGGCCGTGGAGGTCGCCAAGGAGGCGGCTCAGGGCCAGATCTGCCAGGCGGCCAATGACAATGGCGGCGGGCAGGTGGTCGTCTCCGGCGACAAGGCCGCGGTCGATCGCGCCGTCGAGATCGCCAAGACCAAGGGCGCCAAGCGCGCCATGTTGCTGGCGGTGTCCGCGCCGTTTCATTGCAAGCTGATGCAGCCTGCCGCCGACGCTATGGCCGAGGCGCTGTCCAGGGTCACGATCAAGGCGCCGGCTGCGCCGCTGGTGTCAAACGTGCTGGCAAGCGCCATCACCGATCCCGACGAGATCCGCCGCCGCCTGGTCGAGCAGGTCACCGGCACAGTGCGCTGGCGCGAGTCGGTTGCCTACATGGCGGGGCAGGGCGTCACCCGTTTCTTCGAGATCGGCGCGGGCAAGGTCCTGACGGGGCTCGTCAAACGCATCGCTGACGGCGCCGTCGGTGTTGCCGTGGGCGGTCCGAACGACATTGCCGCCGCCAAGGATGCATTGGCCGCTGCGAAGCAGGGCTAGAGGAGTACGCGATGTTCGATCTGACTGGGAAAAAGGCGCTCGTCACCGGCGCGACCGGCGGCATCGGCGGCGCGATCGCGCAGGCCCTGCACGCGCAGGGCGCCACCATTGCGATCTCGGGAACGCGCAAGGAAGTGCTGGACGATCTCGCAGGCAAGCTTGGCGAGCGCGCCCTCGTGCTGCCTTGCAATCTCTCCAAGGCCGACGAGGTCGAGGCGCTGGTGCCAGCCGCGGAAGCCGCGATGGGCCAGGTCGACATTCTCGTCGCCAACGCCGGCATTACGCGTGACAATCTGTTCGTTCAGCTTCGCGATGAGGATTGGGACGAGGTCATTAACGTCAATCTGACTGCGACCTTCCGCCTGGCGCGTGCCGCGACCAAATTGATGATGCGCAAGCGCTTCGGCCGCATCATCGCCATCACCTCGGTGGTCGGCGTCACCGGCAATCCGGGGCAGGGCAATTACACCGCGTCGAAGGCCGGTCTGATCGGCATGATCAAGACGCTCGGCGCCGAATACGCCAAGCGCGGCGTGACCGCGAACTGCATCGCGCCCGGCTTCATCAAGACGCCGATGACGGATGCGCTCAACGACAAGCAGCGCGAGACGATTCTGACCAAGGTTCCGGCCAACCGCCTGGGGACGCCCGAGGACATTGCGGCGGCCGCGGTCTACCTGAGCTCGAACGAAGCAGCCTACGTCACCGGCCAGACCATCCATGTCAACGGCGGCATGGCCATGATCTGACAATTCGTTCGGCACTGCCCACATGGGCGGGGCAGGATGCGGCAAACGGCCGTTTCCGGAGCGAATCGAGGCATGTAGTCAAGGCAGTTGAAGTATGATAACCGGGCCTTCAACGGATGGGCAAAGAACGCCATTGCAGGTTTTTGAAACCCTGTATATTGGCGATGCGGAGCCTTGGCCGTCGTTCGCCGGGCCCTCCATCGGTTAAGGTGGGGCCAAATCAAAGTTCGTAAGCGAAGGCAGTCAACGACCACGACGGCTCGTATCGTCCCGGGGGGTCGGGTCTACAGGGAACAACACGAGGTTATGCAATGAGTGACATTGGCGAACGGGTTAAGAAGATCGTGGTCGAACACCTTGGTGTTGAACCCGAGAAGGTTGTCGACGCAGCGAGCTTCATCGACGACCTCGGCGCCGACAGTCTGGACACCGTCGAACTGGTGATGGCGTTCGAAGAGGAATTCGGGTGCGAGATTCCGGACGACGCCGCGGAGACGATTCTCACCGTCGGCGACGCTACGAAGTTTCTCGAGAAGAACGCGAAGAGCTAAGGCTCTTCATTTTCGCGGGGACAACATTGAAACCGGACGGGCCGCTTCGCAGCGGTCAGCCGGTTTCTTGTTATTGGCCGTGAATCTTTCGATGCGGAGTTTTCGGATATGAGGCGGGTTGTCGTCACGGGTCTCGGCATGGTGTCGCCACTCGGCTGCGGCGTCGAGCCGACCTGGAAACGCATCCTCAATGGCGAAAGCGGTGCGCGCAGGATCGAGAGCTTCGATGTCTCCGATCTGCAGACCAAATACGCCTGCACCGTCGTGCGCGGCGACGGGTCGAACGATAGCTTCAATCCCGATATCTGGATGGAGCCGAAGGACCAGCGCAAAGTCGACGACTTCATCATCTTCGGCATGGCCGCGGCCGGCCAGGCGCTCGACGATGCCAACTGGCATCCCGAGTCCGAAGAGGACCAATGCGCGACCGGCACCATGATCGGCTCGGGCATCGGTGGCCTCAACGGTATTGCCGATACCGCGATCCTGCTGAAGGAGCGCGGCCCGCGCCGGGTGTCTCCGTTCTTCATTCCTGGCCGCCTGATCAATCTCGCCTCCGGCTATGTCTCGATCAAGCACGGGCTGAAGGGACCGAACCATTCGGTGGTCACGGCCTGCTCGACCGGCGCCCATGCGGTCGGCGACGCCGCGCGCCTGATTGCGCTGGGCGACGCCGACGTCATGGTTGCCGGTGGCGCGGAGTCGCCGATCAGCCGTATCGGCATCGCGGGCTTCAACGCCGCACGCGCGCTTTCGACCGGCTTCAACGAGACACCCGAGAAGGCCTCGCGCCCCTACGACAAGGACCGCGACGGTTTCGTCATGGGGGAGGGCGCCGGCGTCCTCGTCCTGGAGGAGCTCGAGCACGCCCAGCGCCGCGGCGCCAGGATCTACGCCGAAGTGATCGGCTACGGCCTGTCGGGTGACGCCTATCACATCACGTCGCCGTCGCCCGATGGCAATGGCGGTTTCCGCAGCATGTCCGCCGCGCTCAAGCGCGCCGGCCTCACGGCATCCGACCTCGATTACATTAACGCGCACGGCACTTCGACGCCGCTCGGCGACGAGATCGAGCTCGCCGCGGTAGAGCGGCTGCTCGGCAACGCCGCGTCCAAGGTCGCGATGTCCTCGACCAAATCGTCTACCGGCCATCTGCTCGGTGCGGCCGGCGCGATCGAGGCGATCTTCGCCATCCTCGCGATTCGCGATAATGTCGTCCCGCCGACCATCAACCTGGACAACCCGTCGGTGGAGACCGCGATTGATCTCGTGCCGCATAGGGCGAAACAGCGTGAGGTGAACGTCGCGTTGTCGAATTCTTTTGGTTTCGGCGGTACCAATGCCTCGGTCATCGTCCGGCGCCTGACCCATTAGTTTGTGTTTGCGACGAATCCACCGTTTTGCCGTATTCGGCGATAGTCATGTCTGTGGGCGCGTGCATTTGGCTCGGCAAGCGATTGTCAGGCTGCGATTGAACCGGCAGGATTCAGGTTGCTTCGATGAGTGAAAGGCCGCCCATTTCGCCCCGGAGTCCCCGGGCAGCGCTCGAGCCCGAGCAGGTCCCGCCGCCGCCGAAGCGTTCGGAGCGGGCGCGCAATCCCTTTGTCGTGGTCGGCAACGCCATCATCACTCTGCTGCTGATTGCGATGCTCGGCGCCGGCGGCGCCTATTATTACGGCCGGCAGGTGCTCGAGGCCCCGGGGCCGCTGAAGGAAGACAAGATCGTCAACATCCCGCAGCGCGCCGGCAAGCGTGACATCGCCGAGACCCTGAACAAGGAAAGCGTGACCGATGTCAATCCGTGGGTGTTCATCGCCGCGGTGGCTGCGCTGAAGGCGAGCTCGGACCTGAAGCCGGGGGAATATTCATTCCAGAAGAACGCATCGCTGCGCGACGTCATCGCCACCATCGTCGAGGGCAAGGTGGTGCAGCATTCCGTCACGATTCCGGAAGGCCTGACCTCCGAGCAGATCGTGGCGCGGCTGTCCGACAACGACATCTTCACCGGCAGCGTGCGCGAATTGCCGCGTGAAGGCACGCTGCTGCCCGAGACCTACAAGTTCCCGCGCGGGACCCCGCGCGACCAGGTGATCCAGCGCATGCAACAGGCGCACAAGCGCGTGCTCGCGGAGATCTGGGAGCGCCGCAGCCCGGACCTTCCGGTCAAGACCCGGAGCAGCTGGAGACGCTCGCCTCGATCGTCGAGAAGGAGACCGGCAAGCCGGACGAGCGCAGCCGGGTCGCTGCCGTGTTCGTCAATCGCCTCAAGCAGAAGATCAAGCTGCAGTCCGATCCGACCATCATCTATGGCCTCGTTGGCGGCAAGGGCACGCTGGGACGCCCGATCAAGCGCAGCGAGATCACGCAGCCCTCGCCCTACAACACCTATGTGATCGAGGGCCTGCCGCCGGGCCCGATCGCCAATCCCGGCCGCGCCTCGCTTGAGGCTGCGGCTAATCCGGCCCGTACCCGCGACCTCTTTTTCGTGGCGGACGGCTCGGGCGGGCATGCCTTCACCGAGACCTACGACGCGCACCAGAAGAATGTCGCCAAGCTGCGCGCGATGGAGAAGCAGATCCAGAACGACACGGTCGAGCCGGCCGATGACGTACAGGCGCCGGCCGCCACGGCGCCGGCGGCTGCCGATACGGCGCCGACCGCGACCACGCCCAAGCCGACCCAGCAGAAGAAGCCGCCGGCGCGGCCCGCCAATCCGGCGCCCGCCCGGCAGGGCGCGGTGCAGCCGTCGCCGCCGGTGATCCAGCGCTAGGCCTTGGTCCGGCGCCGGCGCCTGCGCAGACCTGCCCACGGGACTTTGCGGATTCCACTTTCCTGCAAAATAGTCTTAAGATTCGCGTGGCCTGATGGCCTCGCGAATCCTATGTCTCCGGAGAATTTGACCTGATGGCGCTGTCGTCCATGACCGGCTTTGCCCGAAGCCACGGCGCAAGCGGGCCGTATACGTTCGAATGGGAATTGAAGTCGGTCAACGCCAAGGGCTTTGACTTGCGGGTGCGGCTGCCGCAGGGATTCGACAAGCTCGAAGCCTACGCCAAGAAGCGCGCCGGCGAGCTGTTGTCGCGCGGCACGGTTTACGCCAATCTCACCGTCAAGCGCGCCAATGCCGCTGCCTCCGTCCGGGTCAATGAGGACGTGCTCAACGCCGTGCTGAAGGCCGCCGCCGTCATCGCCGGCAAGGTCGACGCGGTCGCGCCGAGCGTTGACGGACTTCTGGCCATCAAGGGTGTCATTGAGGTCGCCGAGCCCGAGGGCGACGAGGAGGAGGACAAGGCCGCGCGGGCCGCCGCGGCGGATGCCTTCGACAAGGCGCTCGATGACCTCGTGACGATGCGCAAGCGCGAGGGCACCTCGCTCGGGCAGATCCTGACCCAGCGGGTCGACGAGGTCGAGCAACTCGCGAAGAAGGCGGAAGCCGCGCCGGGGCGCAAGCCGGAGGCGATCAAGGCGAAGCTCGCCGAGCAGATCGCCGCGCTGCTGGACACGTCAGACCGTTTCGATTCCGACCGTCTGATGCAGGAGGCGATCCTGATCGCGACCAGGGCCGACATCCGCGAGGAGCTCGACCGCATCGCCTCCCACATCGCTCAGGCGCGCGAGCTGATCGGCAAGGGCGGCCCGGTCGGGCGCAAGCTCGATTTCCTGGCGCAGGAGTTTCACCGCGAGGTCAACACCTGCTGCTCGAAGTCGAACGACATCGAGCTGACCAACACCGGGCTCGCCATGAAGAACGTGGTCGAGCAATTCCGCGAGCAGGTCCAGAATCTGGAGTGATCGATGACGACGGGCGGTCACGGAACTGACGGTGTCGAGCGGCGCGGGCTGATGTTCGTGCTGTCCTCGCCATCGGGCGCGGGCAAGACGACGCTGTCGCGTCTCCTGATCGACCGCATGCCCGGCCTGCGGATGTCGGTGTCGGCGACGACGCGGTCGATGCGGCCCGGCGAGGTCGATGGCCGCGACTATTTGTTCGTCGACAAGCCCAGGTTCGACGCCATGGTGAAGGGCGACGAGCTGCTGGAATGGGCCACCGTGTTCGACAACAGCTACGGCACGCCACGTGCGCCCGTCGAGGCCGCGCTATCGGCCGGGCAGGACGTGCTGTTCGACATCGACTGGCAAGGCACGCAGCAGCTGCGCGAAAAGGCGCGCGCGGACGTCGTCAGCGTCTTCATCCTGCCGCCGTCGGCCACCGATCTCGAGAAGCGGCTGCATTCGCGCGCGCAGGATTCCGACGAGGTGATCCGCAAGCGGATGAGCCGCGCCAGCCACGAGATGAGCCACTGGGCCGAATACGACTACATCGTCATCAACCACAATATTGACGACGCCTTCGCCGAGGTGCAGTCGATCTTGAAGGCCGAGCGCCTCAAGCGCGAGCGCCGGACCGGCCTCGTGAGCTTCGTGCGAGGGCTGCAAGGTCAGCTTCAAGGCTAGCAAGGTCAGCTCCAGGGCCAGGCTGCGTCAGCCGCGGCCCTTCGCTGACCAGCCGCTCCAGCATCGCCGTGATGATGTCGATCTCGACGCCATTTTGGTCACGCGCATGCTCGTCTTGCGCGTCCGCGTCGTGCTCGGCAGGCTTATCTTGGTGGATGTCGTCGGCCGCAAGCTGAGGCGCCGGGGGCTCGATCTCGAACTCGCCGTCGAAATAGTCGATTTCGGTCCGGTCAGGCTCTGCTGTCGCCACCCCAACGGAGCGGCCCTGCGCAGCGATCCGGCCGATAGCGTCGGAGAATGCGGCGATCTGTGGCGCTTCCACGCGCATGGCGTCGAAGTCCACCGGAAGCGGCCGTTCGACGCGCGGCGCCGGCTCGCTATGCCAGGGCGCGCGGCTGCCGTCGTCATCCTGCCGATGATCCCAGTTCACGCGGCGATCGGCTGTCGGGACGCGCACGCGTCCACCGGCGAAGCGATAAATCAGGCTGGCAAGGAGGCCGGCGAGCGCCAGCGCGCCGCCGACGACGAGCAGCAGCATCTGCAGCGATCCGGTGGGCTTGTCGGCGAGCGCGTCTGCCGCAGCGGGCCTCACCGGGACCGGGGACGCAGCCGGCGTCGTGCTCGGTTGCGCGGATGCCGCTGCCGGTTCGGCAGCCGTTGCAGGTGATGGCTGCGGCGCGGGCGAAGCGGGCGTGGCATCGGGCCAACGCGTGGCGACGGCGGGCTGCGCTGTATTGGCATCGGTGGTGCCGGGAGCCTGCGGCGTTGAGGCTGCGGTCGGCGCCGGCGCGCTCGCTCCAGCACCGGTCTGCGGCGCGACGTATTCAGCATGCGCATTCTGCACCGATTGCCGCGCGGCTGGAGCTGCATTCGGCGTATCGGCCGCCGCCTGCGCGCTCTGCGTCGTCTGCGCGCTCTGCGTCGTCTGCGCGCTTTGTGTCGCCTTGGCGCCTTCGGCGCGCAAATACCAGCACTGCCGCTTGGTCCCGCGCTCGAGCCGATAGAACCAGTGCTGACCCTGCGGCGCGACACCCTTGGGGGAGGCGAGACAGTCGCTCGCGGCATTGGCCGTGCTCGCCGCGCTGGGGGCGCTCGGCGCGTTCTGCGAGACAGCGGCCAACGGCACGCCGGCAATGACACTGCCGATCAGCGCGGATACAAACTTTGCCGTGCGGTTTCCCATTCTGGTCTCCCGGTTACGCATCATGCAACTCGTTACCTTCCCTTTCTCAACAAAGACTTAGGTGGCAATGAGCCGCAAATCCGGAGAGGATGTGGCTTGAATCGGCCTGCGCGGCGTTCGTTCCACCGCGAATGCAGGCTTTTTGCCGGCGCTATTTCTTTCGCGCGATCCAGGTTCCCGAGCGTCATTGCGTGTTGCCGCCGCGGAAAGATTCTGGATTGCCTCGCTGGGTTCGCAGCGACAGCTGGAGCGGCTACTTCCACACGCTCCCGAGCTTCAGCGCCAGAAGTCCGAGCACGCCGCTGATCAATCCCACCGTTGCGTAGGATCGCGCGAACACTCCGGTCTGGATGAAGACCTGGCACCCGATGGCGAAGCAGATTGCGGCGAGCAGCAGGCAGGCGCAGCCGGCGAGGATCGCAAGATAGCGCAGCGCGGTTGCGACGGGCCTGGCTGATGATGTGGGATCGGTCATGCGCGCCGATAACGGCGCGGAGAGCGGTGCGTTCCGCGGCCGCGCATCACTTGCTTGCGCAGCAATCGACCAGCGCGCGCCAGATACGCTGGAGTTCGACGTTCCTCTCAAGCTCGAGGACGTGGTTCTCGCTGGGATGTGGGGATGGTGCTGCGGAGTGTTGTTCGCGCGGCGCGATCCATCGCTCTGAGATCGGATCGTACCATTTGCCTGGAGTGACCAAGTTCGTGTCTCCCGTTTGATCCCCCTGATTTCCGCGCCTATCCCATGCGCCGGTTGCTGGTGTTCTGAGGAGATTGCCGTGGGCTGCCTGCTCACGAATGTTCTGCTTTTCGTCGTCGCGGTGGCCTTTTGTCGTGTCGACGGGAACGGTCGGCGCGCTACCGGCGCCCTTGTGGCTCGAGTTCTCGTCCGGAACTGGCTGCACCGCCTTTGTCAGCGGCTTCGTCATGCGATTCAGACTCCATCGTTGCCTTGACGAGAGGCCAACGCGCGGCTGGTTCGCGGCGTTCCAAGTTCTAGAGCGAAGTGATGGGAGGACGTGGCTCTACTGTTTCGAGCCGTCCCGCTCGCCGGATGACGAGCTATCGGCCAACGTCCGAGTCTCGCGGGCGCAGAGCCCTCCCACGCTCGTATCGAGTGATCGCTCGTCGCCTTCCGCATTGGCGGGTTGCCGGGCCGCGGATCGGCCGCGCCGTCAGGGCGGTCCCAGCACTTCGCGAAAATGTTTCTTCACTGCAGCATTGCAGGCGCAGGCGCTGGCCTGAAGCGCCGGTCCGTCGAGGATCAGGAGGGCACCGCGCCGCGTTGCGAGGATGCGCCTTGCCTTTAGCATCTGGATGACGCGGCTGGCATAGCTGCGGGAGACGCCGAGCATGCCCGCGAGTTGCTCGTGCGTGAGAGGGATCTCGTCGCCGCCGATGTGCTCCTGCGCCGCGATGATCCATTTTGCTGCGCGCTGCTCTATCGAATGTGCGGCGTTGCAGGCGGCAGTCTGCAGCAGTTGCGCGATCTGGCAGGCGGCGTAGCGCGCAAATAGATCCTGTAGGCTCGTCGATCTCTGCTGCGCCTGTTCGAGCGCACGCAGCGGCAGGCGGAGCACCGTGCCGCCGACCTTCACGATGATCCGCGCATAGGCCAACGACGGGCCGCGTTCGGCGGCAACGCCGACCGCACCTTCGCGGCCAACCAACAGACTTTCGACCTCGCGATCGTCCTCGACCGGCACCGCGAACGAGACGAAGGCGGGACCGCAGGGGAAGTGGACGACAGCGATACTGTCGCCGGCATGATGCAGGATGTGGTTCGCAGTGAGATCGACCGATTGCAAATGAGGAGCAAGCAGGTCGAAATCGTGGGCGTTGAGCCTCTGAAGGAGTTCGTTCTTGGGCCGGCCGGTCACACGCGTTCTCTTACCTGCCGGGAATCGGCACCGGAGCGACCCTACGTTTCCTTGCAGGAACCGACGGTTCCAAAGTGCACACAAGGGGTTCCGGGAAATCGAAAAATTGGCTCCAAATGCGCAGGGGTGCTGCGTTGCACGCGGGGCGCCATGCCCTCGAACTCTGTTCGTGGCCGGAGACCTGCGGAATTCCGAAAACGAGTGGGCGCTCTGTCCAGGAGTGAACATAGGCGGGGACGAACTGGATTATCGACGCCACTGCAAGGTGCGCGCCCCGTGCGCTCTGCCCGACGGACCGCCGGCCTTCACCCTCGCACGGCCGCCAGGCCGGCGGGTCCGAGGGCGTCGCCTGACGCCGCTGGTCTAGTTAGCCGCGGCGGGCTTCGCGCGCCGCCGACAGGCGGTTGAAGGCCATCTGGTGGCGATAAGTGTCGATCGCGCGGTTGGCGAGCATCAACGGCCGGCGCTCGCCGGCTTTGAGCTGCGTTTCGATCGCATCGAGAATGATGTTCGCGGACGTGTCGGGCAGGCCAAGCTCGCCGCTCTTCTCGAGGAAGCTCCAGGCGATGAAGAATGCGCTCTCAACGATGCAGCGAATGGACATGCGCTGCCAACGCGGTGTAGCCGCAGCCGTTCCACGCGCCGGCCTTCCTGAGAAGGCGCGCGTTTCCCGCCGGCATCGACACTCAGTTCGTCAGCACGATGCGGCCAACCACGTGGCCTGCGCGCAGCTCGTCAATCCATTTCTGGACATCGCCCATCGGCTCTTCGCGCATCGGCGTCGGCTTGATCTTGCCGGCGCGGGCGAGTGCCATCAGTTCATGCGCCTCGGCAAGCGTGCCGACCATGAAACCCTCGACCGTAAGCCGCTTGTAGACCCATTGCACCATGGGCAGCGTGAACTGGCCGCCCATCAGGCCGGAGACCACGACCTTGCCGCCTCGCGCGGCAACTGCGACCGCGAATGCCATCGACTTCTCGTTGCCGGCGAAATCGACGACCTCGTCAAAGCCGCCGTCGGTCTCCTTCAGAATGCGCTTGATCACGTCGGGTTCGGAGGGATCGTAGGCATTGGCAGCGCCGTTCTTCAGCGCGGTCTCGCGTGCGGCCGGCGAGAGATCGGCGACCGTGATCGGCTGCTTGAACATGGCTTGCGCGAACGACAGGCCCATCATGCCGACGCCTCCGAGACCGATCAGCAGCAGATTGCGCTGACGCGGACGGTCGACCAGGCGCTTGAGCGCGCCATAGGCGGTGACGCCGGAGCACATGAGCGTCGCGGCCTGGTTGACGGGCAGCGGATCGTAGTCGAGCAGATACTTTGCGTCGGGCACCAGCACGTGGGTGGCGAAGCCGCCGTCGATGGACACGCCGAGGAAGCGCTGCCTGGCGCAGAGGTTCTCGTCGCCGTTCTTGCAGTCGCGGCATTGGCCGCAGCCGATCCAGGGAAACACCGCCTTCTTCGAACCGGCGAGACCCGCCGGCACGTCGGGGCCGACTTCGTCGACGACGCCGGCGATCTCGTGGCCGAGGGTGAAGGGCAGCGTCATGCCGCGCGTGGTATCGAGCTTCTTGCCGCCGCCGAGATCGGCATAACCGTCCTGGATGTGCAGGTCGGAATGGCAGAGGCCGCAGCGCTCGATGCGCACCAGCACCTCACGTCCCTGCGGCTTGGGCGTATCGACGATGGTCTCGCACAAGGGCGCATCGAACTTGACCAGCGAATGCCGACGCATCAACGCCATTTTCTTTCCTCCGGAATTTCCATTCTTACGTTTCGGCTCGTATATCGGCCAATTCACGTGCCATGGCAACAAAGCCGGAGATGGGAATGGTCTCGGCACGCCGCGTCGCATCGACGCCGGCCGCCAGCGCAAGCCGCGCAGGATCCGTTGAAGCGATTTCAGGCTCTGGCGCAGCATTTTCCGGCGCTGGCCGAAGGCCGCGGCCGCGACCTGTTCGAGCATCTTGCGATCGCACGGCAGAGGCTCCGCGCGCGGCACCAGGCGCACGATCGAGGAGGTGACCTTTGGCGGCGGCACGAAGGCGGATGGTGATATGTCGAACAGGATTTTCGTCTCGCAGCGCCAGTTGGCCAGCACGCCGAGCCGGCCATAGGCCTCCTCGTCCTCGCGCGCCACGATGCGCTCGCCGACCTCACGCTGAAACATCAGCACCATCATGTCGTACCAGGGCGGCCAGGGCTCGGTGGTGAGCCAGTTGATCAGGAGCTGGGTCGCGATGTTGTAGGGCAGATTGGCGACGATCTTCGCGGCCTCTCCGCCAAGCAGCGGACGCAGATCGAAGGTCATGGCATCACCATGCACGATCTCGAGCCGTCCGGGATAGCGCGCGGAAATATCATTCAGCGCCGGGATCGCGCGCTCGTCATGCTCGATCGCGATGACGCGTTTGGCCCCGAGGGCGAGCAACGCGCGTGTCAGTCCGCCCGGGCCCGGGCCGATCTCGACGATGGTGCTGTCTTCCAGTGGCGCTGCCGCCCGCGCGATGCGCGCGGTGAGATTGAGATCGAGCAGAAAGTTCTGGCCGAGCGATTTGCGGGCCGACAGAGCGTGCTGGCGAATGACCTCGCGAAGCGGAGGGAGGTCGTCGATCGCGCTCATCAGCTGTTTGCAGCCGCCATGCGGCTGGCAAGCTTGAGCGCCGCGATCAGGCTCGCCGGATTGGCCTTGCCGGTGCCGGCGATGTCGAAGGCGGTGCCGTGATCGGGCGAGGTGCGGATGAAGGGCAGCCCGAGCGTGACGTTGACGGCGTCGTCGAACGCCACCGTCTTGATCGGGATCAGCGCCTGGTCGTGATACATGCAGACCGCGCAGTCATAGCTGTCTCGCGCGGCCTCGTGGAACATGGTGTCGGCGGGGAGCGGTCCCCGGGCGTCGATACCGTCATTGCGCAGCGCCTTGAGCGCCGGCGCGATCACGGTCTGCTCCTCATGGCCGAGCGAGCCGTCCTCGCCGGCATGCGGATTGAGGCCGGAGATCGCGATCCGCGGCCGCGCAATGCCGAAGCGGGATGTGAGCTCGGTTGCGACGATGCGCACGGTCGAGACGATGAGTTCGCTCGTGAGCTGGGTGAGGGCCTCCCGCAAGGAAACATGGATCGTCACCGGCACCACGGCGAGCCGCGGCGACCACAGCATCATCACCGGCTGCGGCACGCCGGTATCGGTCGCTGCGAGCTCGGCGAGGAATTCGGTGTGGCCGGGATGACGGAAGCCCGAGCGGTAGAGCACGCTCTTGGCGATCGGGTTGGTGACGACGGCGCTGGCGCGGTCGGCACGGATATCGCTGACGGCCTGGCGAATCGAGGCAAGGGCGGCCGGTGCACTCGACGTGTCGGGCTTGCCCGGCGCAGCGGTCGCACGCTCGCCGGTCGCAACCACGGGCAGGGCGTCGGCAAAGGCGGACCCGGCTTCGCCTGGGCTCACCGCGGCGATCCTGATCTCGGCGCCCAGTGCTTTGGCGCGCTGCGCGATCAGCGCGTCGTCGCCGAGCAGATAGAAGGCGGGCAGGCCCAGCTCGCGGCGCCTGAGCCAGGCTGCAATGGTGATGTCGGGGCCGATGCCGGCGGGCTCTCCGAGCGTCAGTGCAAGGGGCTTTGCGGGAGCGGCCATCAGCGGTTGCGATATTCGATCATCGCCGCTTTGCGGAGCTCGTCGAGATAGGCCTTCTGGGTCTTCTCGTACTTCTCCGTATACATCTTCTCGCGGATCTCGCGCTTTTTGGGCGTATCGATCGTGGTCGGCTTGCGCGAGCAAAGCACGACCATCTCGATGCCGGACCTGGTCACTTCGGGTGCCGTGAGGTGGCCGATCGGGGTGTCGTCGAGCACCTTGCGCAGCGCCTCCGGCAGGTCGGCGGTGGTCTTGGTGACGCTGTCGCGGATGGTGGCGTTCGGCGTCGAACGGAACAGCGAATTGGCTTCATCGCAGCTTCCGATACGCGAGCGATATTGCTCGGCTTCCTTCATCCGCGTCTCCTGGAAAGCCGGGGAGGAGCCGCGCGGCACGATCAGCACGATCGGCTGCATCTTGTATTCGGTCCCCTCGATCTGAAGCTTCTCGTCGCCGCCTTCGCGCACCTTGTCGGCGACATCCTTCTCACCGACCATCAGCTTCTCCTTGAAACGGCCGCGAACGAGGCTGGTCCAGACCATCTCGGACCTCATGCGGTTCTTGAGAGTTTCGGGGCGCACGCCCTTGCTCTCGAGCGACTTGGTGAGCTGATCGGGCGAGATGCGCATGCGCTGCGCCATGCCCTCGTAGGACTGGTTGATGTCGGAGACGCCGGGATCGACGCCGTATTTCTTGCCTTCCTTGAGCTTGATCTTGTCGTCGATGAGGGTGTTGATGACATCCTGCCGGCTCGGGGTCTTCTGCGTCGTCAGCTGGTCGAGCTTAGAGCGCTGCTCGACGTCGAAATCGGTGATGGGATCGCCGTTGACCATGACGACGATGTTCTGCGCGCGCGCAGGTGCGCCGGCGAGAACCAGTAGGGAGGCCAGCACGGCGCCCAGCGCGATGAGGGGGAGGCGGAAGACAGGCAATCGGGTGGTCATCATCGGGTCGTCATGGTTGTCGCTCGCATGTCAGCCGCAATGATTCCGCGATAGGGAACAGGCGGCCGGCATTTTGGACGGGTTCACTGGTAACCGGCGGAACTGCTGGACCCGGTCGAGGTCGCTAGTGTGCGCAGGCCGATCTGGAACATGAACGCGTGACTCAGCACGGGCGGTGTTGTGCCCGCGGAGTAGCTATACGAAGTTACATAGTTCGCCGCCAGCACGAAGCAATCGTCGACATAGCCGGCGCCGAGCACATATTGGTTGATCTTGTTGGCCTCGAGATCCCAGCGCGCCGAACCCGTCACCACCCAATTGGTCGCGACCTTGATCGAGCCGGTCGTCAGGATGCCCTCGCGGCGGGTCAGGTAACCGAGTTCCGGCTGCGCCGCGTAATTGCCGTACATCACGCTGACCGCCCAGCGATTGAAGTTGGCGCGGCCTTCCGCCTCGAAGCGCTGGATGTTCCAGGTCTGCTCGTCCATACGGGAGCGGACGCTGAACGTATAGGTGCTGTTCGGCGAATAAGCGGCGCTCGCCACGTAATCCGAACGCGGCTTGTCGAGGCCGGAATTGATGCCGGTATTGATGGAGTCCTGCACCGCGTAGGAGTTCATGCCGAACAGTTGGTAGGACTGGCCGAACAGCACCTTGACGGCGCCGCCCTTGTCGAACTGCGTGGTCGCCTGCACGCCGACATTGGCGCGGCCGCCGCCTTCGACCCGGTCGTAGCCGGAGAACTTGTCGACGCTGAACAGGTTCGAGGTGTCGAACACCATGCTCTGGGCATCCTCGTTCGGAAGCTTGCCGGCATAGGTCTCATTCGGGCGGATGATGATCTGCGCGATCGGCTCGATGGTGGTCGAGCCCCAGGGCTGAACGTTGATGAAGGGATAGCGATATTCGAGGCCGACGGTCGGCATCAGGCGGAACGCCTGGGTGTCGCCGACGGGCAGGTAGTTCGACACGCCCGGCTGGTTGGAGACGTCTGAATTGATCGCGTCGGCGCGCAGGATCGCGAACGGCGTCCAGATCTCGCCGAACGGATCGGTGAAGGACTTGCGCCACTGCGCCTCCGCCGTCAGGCGGGTGTAGGTGCCGGGGAAGCCGCGCAGCAGGCACTGCGACGGCGTGCGCGCGAGCGGATCGGCCGAGGTGGTCGTGCACAGGCCGTTGGTGTTGGCCGCCGTCGTGATCGGATCGAACACCGCGTCGTTACGCGTCAGATTGACGAAGTTGGTCTTGTAGGAGACCTCGCCGCCGAAGATCGGATAGTTGATCACGTTCGAGTAGTCGATCACGGGATAGACGACCGGGACCTGCTGCTGGTTACCCGAGAAGCTCGTCCAGTACATCGTCCGCGCGTCGAAGAAGCTGCGGTTGCCGACGCCGGTCAGATAGAGCTGCGACAGCGCATCCGTCGGCAGGTTCAGGAACGAGCCGAGCGGATCGCGGTAGGCCGACAGGCGATAGTCCGACATGAAATAATAATCGGAGAGCAGGACGCCGTCCCAGCCCCAGACCCATTTGTCGTTGAGCGCGAACTGGCCCTTGGTCTCGATGCCGCCGCGGAACTGACGGTCGCCCGGCTGGCCGGCGAAATTGCCGGGGTTGAGCTGGTCGATGCCGTAGACGCGGACCTGGTAGGCGCCGTCCATCAGGCGCTGGCGGAACTCGGCCTGGAACAGCACGCCCTGCTTGGAGGTGATGCGCGGGCTGAAGGTCGCGTCCATGTCGGGTGCAATCGCCCAGTAGAACGGGACTTCGACGCCGTAGCCGAACGCCGTGTAGGAGGTGAAGCCCGGCATCAGGAAACCGGTCTTGCGCTTCACGGTCGGGTCGGGCGTCGAGAAATAGGGCATATAGGCGAGCGGCACGCCGAAAAATTCGAGCTGCGCCGTCTCGAAATACAGCATCTTCTCCTGCTGGTCGTGGATGATGCGGGCACCCTTGACCTGCCAGAGCGGGGGCTTCTTCGGATCGTCCTTACACGGTGCGCAGGCCGTGTAGACGCCGTTCTCGAACACCGTGTAGTTGCCGCTAGAGCGGTCGGCGCGGGTCGCGGCCATGCGGGTCTGGTCGGCGGTGTCCACGCGCAGCGAATCGACGAAGCCGTCCCGGTAATCGTCGGAAAGGTCCAGGATCTCGGCGTAGGTGATCTTGCCGTCGGCATCCGTCATGCGGATGTTGCCTTCGGCGTGAAGCCGCTTGGTCTTCTGGTCGTAGATGACCCGGTCGGCCTCTACGCTGGTGCCGTTGTAGAACAGCTGGACGTTGCCGACCGCGGAGACGCGCGAATTGTTGTAGTCGTAATCGACCTCGGTCGCCTGCACGAGCATCTGCCCGTCATTGGCGGCCTTGGGCGGGGTCGGACGCGGCGGCCGCGGATTGTAGGTGTAGCTCTGGGCGGCAGACGGCGTCACCGCGGCAAGATCGATCATGCCGGCGAGCGACACGGTCGCGATCAGGGCGAGCAGAAGCCTGCGGACAGACAAGCCGTATCCCTTCGCGCGCACGGGGGTGCGCGACGCAAAACCAGATACGTGTCCTCGGCGGACGGCCGTCACTATCCGTCCTCCTGATACAGCAAGGCCAAAAAGCCGGTGAGGCCGCCCACCACCACGGGCAACCACGCCGCAGCGATCGGATGCATCAACTCAGCCTTGCTCAAGTCTTCAGTCACTTTCGACAGGACGTAGAGCAGAAAGCCTGCGCCCACGCCACTCAAAACCATCTTCTGTACGCCGCCCATCCGGAAGAAGCGCAGCGACACGGAAGCCGCGAGCATCACCATGGCGGCGAGCAAAAACGGCTGTGCCAGCAGCTTGTGATACTGGAGTCGATATCCGGCTGTCGCGAACCCCGAGCTCTCCGATGAGCGGATGTAGCTCGGTAGTTGCCAAAAGGACACAGTCTCGGGTGTGGAAAAGCTGTTGCGGACCTGTGCTTCGGTCAACGTCGTCGGAATCTCGAGGCTGGCCTGGTCGACCGGCGGGGCATCGAGCGAGAAGCGGCGCACGCCCTTGAACAGCCAATGGCCGGCATCGAGCGTCGCCTCGCGCGCCTCCACTCGCTCCTTGAAGTGCTGCTCTGTGTCAAACCGGAACAGCGTGAGCCCTGTCAGCCGGACGCCCTGCTGCTCGCTGCGCGCCGCGTTGATGATGGTCTGGCCGTCGCTGGTCACCTGATTGAGCCAGAAGCCCGAGGCGTCCTGGATGCCGCCGCCGGGTGCCGAGCCGAACAGCTCCGCTTCCATGCGCTTGGAGAGCTCGCGCAGATCGCCGACATCGGATTGTAGGCGACGGTGGCGATCACGCCGATCAGGAGCGCGCTGCCGAGCGCGGGCGAGATGAACTGCCAGGCCGAGATGCCGGCGGCGCGCGCCACCACGAGTTCGAGCCGGCGGGAGAGCGCGAGATAGCAGGTCATGGCGCCGATCAGCATGCAGAACGGCGTCAGCTTCTCCAGCAGCTGCGGCACCCGGAACAGCGAGGTCTCGGCCACCATGATCGCGGACGCCGACGCCAGCCCTGAGGTCTTGCGCACCATCTCGATATAGTCGACCAGCACCAGCAGCAGGAAAATGCTCGCGAACACGCCGAGTGCGGCGACCACGAAGCGGCCGGCGAAATAGCGCCCGAGCGTGTTGGTGAGCATGCTCATGCGGCGGCCGGCCGCCTGAACAACCGCGCGATACGCGCGTTTGATCTGTTGATGGCCTCCATCAGGCCGGCAGGCGGCTCGACCACGACACCGCCGACGATCATCCACATGCCGGCGCCGATCGCAGCGATCAGCATCGCATATTGCACGGCGGCGGCGAACGGCGACTTCACCGCCATCACCGAGCAGGCAAATCCGGCCATGCGCAGCCCGAACACCGCGAGCACCGAGCCGCCGATCGAGAAATTGCGGCTTTGGCGCGTGGTGCGCGGCGCGCCGAGGAAGGCGAAGGTCAGCGCCGCAAACGCGAACGGATAGAGCGGCGCCATCAGGCGGTCATGCAGCTCGGACCAGAACTGACCGGGAACCGCCTGGTAGACGGGATCGTCCTGGGACGGTGAGAACAGCTCCCAGAGATAGCGTTCACGAATGCCGAGGGTGACGTCGTGGCCCTGGTTGGAGAACTTCGACATGTCGAAGCCGTAGCGGCCGAAGGCCACCAGCGCCGGATCGCGCTTGCCGGCCTCGAAGCGCTGGAGATTGCCGTCCTTGAGCACCAGGAATGAACCGTTGTCGTTCTTCACGACTTCGCCGTGCTCGGCGACGATTGAGACGCGCTCATTGGGATCGCGGCGGTCGTCGATGAAGATGCCGGCGAGAATGCCGCCGGGCTGCCGCTCGCGGATCCGGATCGTGAGATTCTTGTCGAGCTGGGCAAAGCGGCCGGGCTGCAGGATGTTGGTGAGCACGTCGGCGGTGATCTCGGCATCCCATTGCTTGATCCGCCGCATGCCGTCAGGCGCCAGATAGGCCGAGATGAAGGCGACCAGCAGCGCCACCACGCAGGTCGCGTAGAAGAACGGATAGAACAGCCGGAACGGCGAGAAGCCGGCGGCATTCATCACGATGATTTCGGAATCGGTCGCGAGCTTGTTCAGCGTGTGCGAGATCGCGATCATCAGCGCGATCGGCGAGATGATCAGGATCAGCGCCGGGATCACGAGGCTGGTGATGCCGAGGAAGGTCAGGATGGTCTGACCCTGGCTCGTCATCAGGTCGATGCCGCGCAACGCCTGCGTAATCCAGATCACGCCGGTGAGGCTGACCAGGACGAGCGCAAACGACGCCAGCGTCGTGCGGAAAATATACCTGTCGATTGACCCCATGCGCTACCGCACGAATCCCACCAAAGCCCCAACGCGCGCGCCGGAATTCCGTCTGTCCAACCAATCCCCTGACTGGGGATCCCCAAGGTCGGCCAGGCAGCTCTTCCGGAGGCTCACTTTCTCACTACCATCCCTTTGATCCGTCAACAAAATGGCTGACCCATGGCGCCCTCAATATATGGTTAATATTTCCATCGCTGTGGCGTGGCCGCCACGGGCGGTGCTTGGCATCGACCGTGGCTCTGGCCCATAGTGGCGGTAGATGAGTGAATCGCCGTTCAGATCCGGCTCTCGGCCGGCCCCCTTGATGGCAAGATACCCCATGTTTTCGAGGAGTTACCCATGTCCGATGCCATCAAGGTCGGCTTCGTCCCGTTGGCCAGTGCCGCCCGTGGCATCCTGATCGTGTTCTGTGACGACGCTCTGAAGGTTGGTCCGGCAACGGCCAAGGCGCTCGGCGCGACACTCGAACTCGTGAAGCGGGCGGCCGCCGCTGCCTCATTCAAGGGTAAAACCGGCGCCGCCGTGGACATCCTGGCGCCCGAGGGTCTGAAGGCCGAGCGCCTGATCGTGATCGGGACCGGTAAGGCATCAGGCCTCAAGGGCAACGACTTCCTGAAATTCGGCGGCATGGCCGCCAGCAAGCTCAAGACGGGAACCGCTGCCATGACCATCATGGCGGAACTCGCGACGGGCGCCATGAGCAGCGAGCAGGCGGTTGCGATCGCCTCCGGCCTGCGGCTGCGCGCCTACAAGTTCGATCGCTACAAGACCAAAAAGAAGGACGGCGAGGAAGGCGAACTCCGCGCCGACGTCTCGCTGGCTGTCGGCGATGTGGCCGCGGCGAAGAAGGCCTTTGCCTCGGCCAGCGCGGTCGTCGACGGCGTCATCATCGCACGCGATCTCGTCAACGAGCCGCCGAACGTGCTCTTCCCCGAGGAGTTCGCGCGCCGCGCAGGGCTGCTGCGCAAGCTCGGCGTCAAGATCGAGGTGCTCGACGTCAAGGCGATGCAGAAGCTCGGCATGGGCGCGCTGCTCGGCGTCGGTCAGGGCTCGGCGCGGCCGAGCCGTACCGTGATCATGCGCTGGGACGGGGCCAAAAAGGGCGAGGCGCCCGTCGCCTTCGTCGGCAAGGGCGTCTGCTTCGACACCGGCGGCATTTCGATCAAGCCGGCTGGCAGCATGGAGGACATGAAGGGCGACATGGGCGGTGCGGCCTGCGTCGTCGGCCTGATGCATGCGCTCGCGGCGCGCAAAGCCAAGCTCAATGTGGTCGGCGCCATCGGCCTCGTCGAGAACATGCCCGACGGCAATGCGCAGCGGCCGGGCGACATCGTCACCTCGATGTCGGGCCAGACCATCGAGATCATCAACACCGACGCGGAGGGCCGCCTCGTGCTGGCCGACGTGCTCTGGTACGTGGCCAAGAAGACCAAGCCGAAGTTCATGGTGGATCTGGCAACGCTCACCGGCGCGATCGTGGTCGCGCTCGGCACTGATCATGCCGGCATGTTCTCGAACAATGACGAGCTCGCCGAGCGCCTGCTCGCGGCCGGCATCGAGAGCGGCGAGAAGGTCTGGCGCCTGCCGCTCGGCCCCGAATACGACAAGCTGATCGATTCCCAGTTCGCCGACATGAAGAACACCGGCGGCCGACACGGCGGCTCGATCACCGCGGCGCAGTTCCTGCAGCGCTTTGTCGACGGCACGCCTTGGGCTCATCTCGACATCGCCGGCACCGCGATGGGCGCGCCGAAGACCGACATCAACCAGAGCTGGGGTTCGGGCTACGGTGTCCGGCTGCTCGATCGGCTGGTGGCAGATCATTACGAGCACAAATGACGGAAGTGCTGTTTTACCATCTGCAAAACATGACGGTTGAGAACGTCTTGCCGCCGCTTCTCGAGAAATCGATCGAGCGCGGCTGGCGCGTCGTGGTGCAGTCGACCTCGCCGGAGCGCGCCGATGCGCTCGACGCGCATTTATGGACCTATCGCGACGATTCCTTCCTGCCGCACGCGACATGGCGCGTGAACGATGTGGCCGAGCAGCCGATCGTGCTGGTGATCGAGGAGGGCAATCCCAACGGCGCCAATGTCCGCTTCCTGGTCGACAGCGCCGCCTTGCCGCAGGACGCGGAGGCCTATGAGCGCATGGTGTTGCTGTTCAATGGCGACGATCCGGATGCGCTCGCGGCGGCCCGCAGCACCTGGACGGATTGCAAGACGCGCGGATTTGAGGTCACCTATTGGCAGGCGGACGAACGGGGCCGATGGCAGCGGCGGAATTAGCGGCCGTTCGCAATTAATGATAATTTGGAGTTTCCCGGGCAGACTGGTTTCGGCCACCTTCGTGCCGCAAAGTGATGTTGGGACAATCGCTTAGGGGTGCTCCTTGACGTGGGGAATTTGGTTCATCGTGCGACATCAAAAGCTTCCAAAGTCGCTCATAGTTGCGTTGGCTGCTGTCGCGCCGCTGCTCGCGGGCTGCTCGGGCGGGACCGATCTGCTGGCCTCTGCAAAAGACGCCGAATGGTTCAACAAGCCGAGCCGCCTGTTCATCAAGAATATCTCGATCGAAGCGCCGCCGCTGACGCCCAACAAGCCGGTTGGCGCTGAGGATCTCGTCAGCGCCGACGGTGCTTGCCCCGGCATGGCGCCGCCTGGACCTGCCGACGCCAATGCCTCGACCACGGCGCCCGCCCCGATGGGCGGCACGGTCGCGCTCGGCCACACCGAATGCGACGTGGTGCGCGGCATCGGCGCGCCCTCGACCGTCAATCTCTCCAGTGATGCCGCCGGCCGTCGCGTGGCGGTGGTGACCTGGACCACGGGGCCGCGCGCGGGCATTTACACGTTTACGTCCGGACGCCTGTCCGCGATCGAGGGTACGCCGGAGCCGCCGGTCGCTCCGAAGCCGCTGAAGCCGAAGGCGAAGAAGAAGGCGGCGACGTAACGCGTCCTCGGCCTTCGCGCCGTTGCCGGTTGCGGCTCTCAACGCGACCAGCTGCGGATGCTCGCCCCGACCATCAAGCGGCCTTTCGTCCTTTGATCGCAGTCGCGCTCGCATGAACGGTGATTTCACCGGTGGCGCTCGCCGGCAGTCGCGCCTGTAATCGGCGCTTCAGCTCCGCGCTCTCGGCGTCCGAAAGCTTTCCCAGCACGCCGCTCGGGCTGCTGACGACCATGGACAGCCAGTAGTCGTCGAAGTCGGCGAATGTCCGTTCGACGACCAGCTCGCGGGTTTCGATGTCGCGGAGACCGAGCTCAGCCCAAAGCGCCTTCAGCGCTTCGAAGCGAGATATGTCCGCACTCGGCGGGCGCGCAGCCGGTTTGCCCACGGCGTCCATCTCTTCCCACAAAGGCTCGGTGGGCGTGCCGCCCCGCAAGATGTCCCGGGTGTAGGATGCGACCATGCCGCCGGACTTGGTGACCCGGACCATTTCCGAGGCGCCTTTGCGCGGCTCGGGGACGAAGAACAGCACCAGCGCCATCACTGCGGCGTCGAAACGGTCGGCGTCGTAGGGAAGCGCCATCGCATCGCCAATCGAAAGCTCGACCTGCTTTGCCGATATCTTCTGGCGTGCAGTCGCAATCTGCGCGTCGGACGGATCGATCGCGCAAACGGATGAGGGGCGGACTTCGCAAGCAGCAGCTCGGTGAACGCGCCATTGCCGGCACCGACATCCACCCAGGCCAGTCCCGGGCGTGGCGCCAGCCAGTCGAGGAACAGCGTCCCGGCCGATCGGCTCCAGGGCGCCATGAAGCGCTCGTAAGCCGCGCCGTCGGTGAACTTGATCGGTTCGGGTAACGACATGTGGGACCTTCCTCAAATCTTCCTTGTGTGGATATCCATGGAGCCGGAAATGCGGATCGCTCTCGACGCTGGTACGGGATCGTCTGCGATAGGCGGACGCCAATTCCGCCGCCGAGCTTAATACCAAACGCGTCGAGACCACACGGGCAATTTCGTTGGGCCCGGCATGCTGGTCCAAAGCTGCCCCGCCGCCGCGCCGCGCAATGTGCGAGCCGTCACTTCCGCTGATCGCCGAAACGGCCTGCCGCAAATCTGGAGGAAATCTCCAGAATAATCACGCGCGTCTCAAGCAACGCTTCAAGATTGTTGTGTTGGCGGCTGCTAGGCATCGAGAGGAGGGGCTAGATCGATTGAAGGATATTGGAATGTCTTTTACCTCTGTTTTTTCCCCGGTTACGGGACAGCTGACGATTTTCGGCGACAGCGCCAATAACGGCCTCGTGATCGGCCGTGACCAGTCCGGCCGCATTCTCATCAACAACGGGCACGTGAAAACGATCGGTGGCGATCCCACAATTGCCAACACCAACGGGATCGACATCTTCGGGCAAGGCGGCGACGACACGATCACCGTCGACGAAGGCCACGGTCCGATGCCCGCGGTGAACATCTTCGGCGGTGACGGCAATGACAAAATCACGGGAGGATCGGGTAACGATTTGCTGTTCGGTCAGGCCGGTGACGATGTGATCAAGGGCGGCGGCGGCAACGATCTGCTGTTCGGCGGTGCGGGCAACGACACGCTGGACGGCGGCAGCGGCAACAACCAGCTGTTCGGGGAAGCCGGCAACGACCTTATGATCTGGAATCCCGGCGGCGGCAGCAACGTTGTCGAGGGCGGCGACGGCAACGACACCGCGCAAATCAACGGAAGCAATGCTTCCGAGACATTCACGATCACGGCGAACGGCAGCCGCGTACGGTTCGACGGGACGGGCGCTGCGTCATTTTCGCTCGACATCGGCACGACGGAGAATCTCGTGCTGCACGCCGGCGGCGGCGATGATGTCATCACCGCAGGGAACGGGCTCGGCAGCCTGATTTCGTTGACGCTCGACGGCGGCGCCGGTAACGACACAATCACCGGCGGCGACGGCAACGATCTCCTGATCGGCGGCTCCGGCAACGATATCGTCAACGGCGGGCGCGGCAACGACGTCGCCCAGCTCGGGAGCGGCGACGACACCTTCATCTGGAATCCCGGCGACGGCAGCGACACCGTGGAAGGCGGATCGGGCAACGACAAGCTCCTGTTCAACGGGGCCAATATCAACGAAAACATCAATATCACGGCCGATGGCGGCAGGTGCGCTTCACCCGCGATGTCGCCAACATCACGATGGACCTCAACAGCATCGAGCAGATCGAATTCGATGCGCGCGGTGGCGCCGACAACGTCACCGTCGGCGATCTCACCGGCACCGGCGTCAAGCAGATCCTGGTCGATCTCGGTGCCTTTCCCGGCGGTACGCAGGGCGACGGCGCGGCCGATACGGTGACCGTCAACGGGACCAACGGCAATCAGCAGATCCAGGTTACTGCAGTCGGCACCACGGTCACGGTGACGGGCCTGCCGGAAGTCGTGACAATCGCAAATGCGGAGGCCGCCAGCGATCGGCTGGTCATCCAGGCGCTCGGCGGCAACGACGTTATCGATGCATCCACGCTCGCTGCGGTGATCGGTCTGACCATCGACGGCGGCGCGGGCAACGACACCATCACCGGCAGCCAGGGTGCCGACACCCTGATCGGCGGTGACGGCAACGACAAGGTCACCGGCGGCCGCGGTAACGACGTGGCCCTGCTCGGTGCAGGCGACGACACCTTCACGTGGAATCCCGGCGATGGCAGCGACAGCGTCGAAGGCGGCACCGGAACGGATACGCTGGTGTTCAACGGCTCCAATGCGGCCGAGAACATGTCGATCTCGGCAAACGGAAGCCGCGCGCTTGACCCGCGACGTCGGCGCCATCACCATGGATCTCAACGGAATCGAGCGTGTGCAGATCGCCGCCGCCGGCGGCGCCGACAACATCAATGTCGGCGACCTCACCGGTACCGGTATCACTCAGGTTGCGATCGACCTCAGCGGCGGTCCCGGCAGCCAGAGCGGCGACGGCGCGGCAAACCGCGTCACGGTAAATGGCAGCGCCGGCGACGACAACATCAAGGTCGTCACCTCCGGCGGATCGCTCATCGTCAACGGCTTGGCGGCGCAGGTCACGATCGCGCACGCCGATGCGGGCGACGTACTCGCCGTCAACGGCGGCGCCGGCAACGATGTGATCGATGCATCCGCGGTCAAGGCCGGCCAGCTCGTCAGTCTCAACATCAACGGCGGCGACGGTAACGATGCCATCACCGGTAGCGCCGGGAACGATATCGTGAATGGCGGCCGCGGCAACGACGTCGCCAATCTCGGCGCCGGCGACGACACCTTCGTCTGGAACCCCGGCGACGGCAGCGACACCTTCGAAGGCGGCAAGGGCACCGATACGCTGCTGTTCAACGGCGCCAACATCAACGAGAATATCAACATCTCGGCCAACGGCGGAAGCGTGCTGTTTTCCCGCGACGTTGCCGCCATCGCGATGGACCTCAATGGCGTCGAGCACATCGACTTCAACGCGCTCGGCGGCGCCGACAACGTCACCGTCAATGATCTCTCCGGCACCGGGGTGAACCAGGTCAATCTCGACCTCGGCGCCAACGATGGCGCCGCAGATACCGTCACCATCAACGGAACCGCTGGCAGTGACGTCATCACCGTGACCGAGCACGACGGCATCATCACGGTGTCCGGGCTAGGCCAGGACATCAACATCACCGATGCCGGCGCGGGCGACAGGGTCGTCATCAATGGCCTCGACGGGGACGACGTCATCACGGCCTCCGGCCTGCACGGTGGCATCCAGCTCGTCGCCAATGGCGGCAACGGCGACGACGTGCTGATCGGCGGCTCCGGAAACGACACGTTGACGGGCGGCGCGGGTGACGATGTGCTCATCGGCGGCCTGGGCCAAGACACCCTCGATGGCGGCAGCGGCAACAACGTCCTCATCCAGGACGGGGCGGCGATGGCAGCCGCGATGCTGCTCAACCAGACCATGGCGGCGAGCTTCGTTCCCGCAGGCGACGGCCATGGCGCGATGCCGCTGGCCGATCCGCACACGGCGCAGGCCCAGACGCTCGCTCCGCCGCAGCACGCCTGAGCTTGATGAAAGCTGCTGTTGGGAGGACGGAGGTGCGCTCCCTCTCCCGCCTGCGGGGAGGGCTGGGGTGGGGGTGTCTCCGCAATCGAGAACCCCCACGAGGAGAAAGCCCTCACCCGCCGCTACGCGGCGACCTCTTCCGCAAGCGGGAGAGCTTGAACAGGCTCGGCCCGGAGAACGCCCATGACGACGCACGCGGTCTCGACCGATACGGGGCTCCACGCGCTGCTGACCGTGCTTCACCTGCAAGGCGTGGCGGCCGACCGTGACCAGCTCAGCCATCGGCTGGGCACGGCAGTTTGGCGCAGCGGACATCATCCGCTGCGCCAGGTCTCTCGGACTGAAGGCACGAACCTATCGAACGCAATGGAGCCGGCTGTCCAGCAGTCCGCTGCCGGCGATTGCGATGCTGCGTGATGGCAGTTTCATGGTCATCGCAAAAGCCTCCGCCGACAAGGTGCTGGTGCAGTCGCCGCTGGCGCAGCGGCCGGTGTTCATGGAGCGCGACGAGCTGTGCGCGATCTGGGACGGCGGATTGATCCTGATGGCCCGGCGCGCCGGGCTATCCGACCTAGGACGTCCGTTCGATATCACCTGGTTCGTCGGCGCGATCGGCAAATACCGGCGCTTGTTCGGTGAGGTGCTGGCGGCCTCGTTCTTCCTCCAGCTATTTGCGCTGGTCTCGCCGCTGTTCTTCCAGGTCGTGATCGACAAGGTGCTGGTGCACCGCTCGCTGTCCACGCTCGACGTGCTCGTGATCGGCCTCGTCGTCGTCTCGCTATTCGACACCGTGCTCGGCATCCTGCGCAATTATCTGTTCTCGCACACGACCAACCGTATCGACGTCGAGCTGGGGGCACGCCTGTTCCATCATCTGCTGGCGCTGCCGATGGCCTGGTTTCAGGCCCGACGCGTCGGCGATTCCGTGGCGCGGGTCCGCGAGCTCGAGAACATCCGTAATTTCATCACCAGCTCGTCGCTGACGCTTGTCATCGACCTGGTCTTCACCTCGGTGTTTTTGGCGGTGATGTTCGCCTATTCGCCGCTGATGAGCTGCATCGTGCTTGGGTCGTTCCCGTTCTACATTGCGATCTCGGCGGTGGCGACGCCGCTGTTCCGCCGTAGGCTGGAGGAGAAATTCCGCCGCGGCGCCGAGAACCAGGCTTTTCTGGTCGAGAGCGTCAGCGGCATCGAGACGCTGAAGGCGATGGCGGTCGAGCCGCAGATGCAGCGCCGGTGGGAAGAGCAACTCGCCGGCTATGTCTCGGCGAGTTTTGGCGTCACCAGCCTCGGCAACATCGCGAGCCAGCTCGTGCAATTCGTCAGCAAGATCGTGACCGCCGCGATCCTCTATGTCGGCGCGCGGCTCGTGATCGGCGATGCCCTGACCGTCGGCGAGCTCGTGGCGTTCAACATCTTTGCGGGCCGTGTCTCGGCACCCGTCCTGCGGCTGGCGCAGGTCTGGCAGGATTTTCATCAGGCGCGGCTCTCAATCGCCCGGCTCGGCGACATCCTCAACAGCGCTGCGGAGCCGGCTTATTCGGCGGGCCGCGCCGGGCTGCCGCCGCTCCGGGGCAATATCCGCTTCGAGCACGTCGCGTTTCGCTACCGGCTCGACGGGCCGGAAATCCTGCACGACGTCTCGTTCGATATTCCGGCCGGCCAAACCGTCGGCATTGTCGGATCGTCGGGCTCGGGCAAGAGCACCTTCGCAAAACTGGTGCAGCGGCTCTACGTGCCGCAGGGCGGCCGCGTGCTGATCGACGGCATGGATCTTTTGATGACCGACCCGGCCTGGCTGCGGCGGCAGATCGGCGTCGTGCTTCAGGAGAACATGCTGTTCAACCGTTCGGTGCGCGACAACATTGCGCTCGCCGATCCGGCGCTGCCGATGGATCGTATCATGGAGGCGGCGAAGCTTGCCGGTGCGCATGATTTCATTCTGGAACTGCCTGAGGGCTACGACACCGTCGTCGGCGAGCGCGGCTCGACGCTCTCGGGCGGGCAGCGGCAGCGCATCGCGATCGCCCGCGCACTCGTGACCAATCCGCGCATCCTGATCTTCGACGAAGCCACCAGCGCGCTCGATTATGAAAGCGAGCGGATCGTCCATGACAACATGAAGGACATCGCGAAGGGCCGCACCGTCCTGATCATCGCGCATCGTCTCTCCGCCGTCCGCGGCGCCGACCGCATCTTCACGCTGGAGCGCGGCCGTCTGGTCGAAGACGGCACGCATGACGCCTTGATCAGGAACGGCGGCCGCTATGCCACCTTGCACCGGCTTCAGGGAGGGATTTATGAGGTCGGCTAGCACCGCGCCGGCCCGCAAGCCGGAGCAGAGCGTCGTTCCCTTCCGCAACACGAAGAGCCGGCGCGCCGAGGAAATCGCCTTTCTCCCGGCAGCGCTGGAGATCACCGAAAACCCGCCGTCGCCGATCGGCCGCGCCATCGCGTTTGCGCTGATGGCCCTCGTCTGCACGGCGCTGGCATGGTCCGCGTGGGGCACGGTCGACATCGTGGCGTCCGCGACCGGCAAGGTGGTGTCGAGCGGTCGCAGCAAGGTGGTGCAGCCGTTCGAGACCGGCGTGGTGCGCGCCATCCATGTGCAGGACGGGCAGGCGGTCAAGTCGGGCGACGTGTTGATCGAGCTCGATCCGACCGTGAATGCCGCGGAGCGCGACCACCTGCACGACGACCTCGTGGCCGAACGGCTCAATAGCGCGCGCCTTCGCGCGGTGCTGAGTGCCGGCGAAGACGGCTACGCCGATCTCGTTGCTCCCGCGGACGCCGATCCATCGCTGGTCGCGACGCAGCAGCAGCTTCTCACTAACCAGATCAGCGAGCACCGCGCCAAGCTCGCGGCCCTTGAACGCCAGGAGGCGCAGAAGGACGCCGAGCATCAAACCATCGCGGCCACGATCCACAAGCTGGGTGCATTGCTCCCCGTGACCGAGCAGCGCGTCGATATCCGGAAGACACTGATGGAGAAGGAGATCGGCTCCAAACTGACATATTACGAGACGCTTCAGCTCCAGATCGAGCAGCAGGAGGAACTCGGTGTTCAACGCAGCCATCTGAATGAAGCCGAGGCAGCCGTCGCCGCAATCCGCGAAACCCGCATCCAGGCGGTGGCCGAGTATCGCAAAAGCCTGTCCGACGATCTCGCCAAGAGCGAGCAGAAAGCCAATGGCCTCGCGCGCGATCTGATCAAGGCGCAGCAGCGGACAAGGCTTCAGCTGCTGACGTCACCGGTCGACGGCGTCGTGCAGCAGCTTGCAGTCCACACTGTCGGCGGCGTGGTCACCCCGGCGCAATCGCTGCTCGTGATCGTGCCGTCAGACACTCGGCTCGAGATCGAGGCGATGATCTCCAACCGCGACGTCGGCTTTGTCGAGGCCGGGCAGGGTGCCGCGATCAAGATCGACACCTTCAACTTTACCCGCTACGGCCTTTTGGAAGGCCGGGTGCTGAGCGTTTCGCAGGATGCCATCATTCGCGACCGTCCGCCGGAGCGTAACGGCGACCGCGCGCCGGGCGCGCAGCACGACAGCAGCGAGCCCAGCGGGCAGGAGCTCAGCTACAGCGCCCGCATCTCGCTCGGTCGCGCGCAAATGGAGGTCGATGATCGACTCGTGAACCTGTCGCCGGGAATGGCCGTGACCCTGGAGATCAGGACCGGCTCGCGCACCATTCTGAGCTATCTGCTGTCGCCGCTGCAGCGCTACCGGCACGAGATCATGCGGGAGCGTTAAGTCGAAGCCTCGTCGAACTGCGCGCTCGCCTCGAGCCACTGTTCTTCGGCGCGCGCCAGCGCGTCGGCGGCGTTGGCACGGGCCTTCGACAGCTGCGCAGCCTGCTTGGGATCGCGTGTAAATGTCGGGCAGGGCGAGCGCGGTGTCGATCTTGGCGATAATGTCGCTGACGCGCGCAATCTCGCTTTCGGCTTCCGCAATGCGCTTCTTCAGTGGGCCGCGATTGTCCGACTTCGGGCGCTGCGGCTTCTCGCTTGCCGTGCTGCGCTCGCGCGGGGCGGGCTCGCTGTTGCGCGACGACAGCACCAGGCGGCGGTACTCGTCGAGGTCGCCGTCGTAGTTGGTCACGGTGCGGTCGGCGACGATCCAGAGCTGGTCGGCGCAGGCCTCGATCAAATAGCGGTCGTGCGAGACCATGATGATCGCGCCGGGAAACTCGTTGATCGCTTCGGCAAGGGCAGCGCGGCTGTCGATGTCGAGATGGTTGGTCGGCTCGTCGAGGATGATCATGTTGGGGCCGAAGAAGGTGGCAAGGCCTAGCAGGAGCCGCGCCTTCTCGCCGCCCGAGAGTTTGCCGGCCTTGGTGTCGGCCGCCTTGCCGGAGAAGCCGATCGCGCCGGCGCGGGCCCGCACCTTGGCTTCGGGCGCATCGCCCATCAGCTTGCGGACGTGGTCGTAGGCGGAGGCGTCCTCGTTCAGCTCGTCGAGCTGATGCTGGGCGAAATAGGCGATCGACAGCTTGTCGGCGCGCGTCACCTTGCCGGAGAAGGGCGCCAGACGCGCGGCGAGCAGCTTGACCAGCGTCGACTTGCCGTTGCCGTTAGCGCCTAACAGGGCGATGCGGTCGTCATTGTCGATGCGCAGCGTCACGCGGCTCAGCACCGGCGCCGCCGGATCGTAGCCGACGGACGCATTGTCGACGGCGATGATCGGCGGCGACAGGATTTTGTCCGGCGCCGGGAAGGTGATCTCGCGCACGTCCTCCGTCACCAGCGCCGTGACCGGCTTCAGCCGCTCCAGCATTTTGACGCGCGACTGCGCCTGGCGCGCCTTGGACGCCTTGGCCTTGAAGCGGTCGACGAAGGCCTGCAGGCGGGCGCGCTCCGCCTCCTGCCGCTTGACCGCCTTGGCGTCGAGCAGCTCGCGCGCGGCGCGCTGCTCCTCGAAGGACGAGTAGGTGCCCTTGTAGAGCGTGAGCTTGCCGCGCTCCAGATGCAGGATCTGGTCGACCGAGCTCTCCAGCAGGTCGCGGTCATGGCTGATCACGATCACCGTGCGCGGATAATGCGCCAGGTGATCCTCGAGCCACAGCGTGCCCTCGAGGTCGAGATAGTTGGTGGGCTCGTCGAGCAGCAGGAGGTCGGGGGCCGCAAACAGCGTCGCCGCCAGCGCGACGCGCATGCGCCAGCCGCCGGAAAATTCGGCGCACGGCCGCAACTGGTCGGCGGCGGAGAAGCCGAGGCCCGAGAGGATGGCAGCTGCACGTGCAGGCGCCGAATGCGCGTCGATATCGACGAGCCGGGTCTGGATCTCGGCGATCCGGTGCGGATCGGTGGCGCTTTCGGCTTCGTGAAGCAACGCATCGCGCTCCAGGTCGGCCTTGAGCACGACCGAGATCAGGCTTTCGGGGCCGTTCGGCGCTTCCTGCGCCAGGCTGCCCACTCGCCAGCGGGGCGGCAGCGTCACCAAGCCGTGCTCGGCCGCAAGCTCGCCGCGGATCACCTTGAACAGCGTCGATTTGCCGGTGCCGTTGCGTCCGACCATGCCGACCCGCGAGCCGGGCGTGATCTGCACGGAACTGTCATCGATCAAAAGGCGTCCGGCGAGGCGGACCGAGAGGTCGGTGATGGAGAGCATGCGGCCTTGTCACCGCAGGCGGGATCAAACGCAACCCGATTTTTCGCAAGCCAATAGTTCGTCAGTGCGGGTCGCGCTCGCGCTTCCTCAACTCGTCCATCAGATGCTCCAGATGGGTCGGGAGCCGGGGTTCGGGGCGAATGCTCTGCTGCAGCCGTTCGCCCACGGCATCGCAAATCGATCGGCTGGTGCGCCGGTCGATCTGTTCGCTGTCATTGGCAGAAAGGCCAGCCATCGCACGATTCCGTGTTTGCAAAGTAACGACACGGTACCAAGTCATTGCCCCCAAAATGGTTTCGCCGGGTGTCGGGCAGGCGTGGCATTCTAGTAAAAATTGTATGAACCCTCGTCGTATCTGCCCAAACAAAAGGCCCCGGCGGGGGACGCCGGGGCCTCTCTTGGAAGGTACCGCAGGGGGGAACAGTACCTTGGGAAGGTCTTCCAGGAATGTGCTTCAGGAAGGTGCTTGCGGGCTCAGTAGCAGCGGTTGATCAGCCGCCAGCGGGGTCCCCAGGGGGTCGGGACCAGCCGGCGCACATAGCAGCCGCCGTAGCCGTAGGAGACCGGGGCCGCGTAAAAGCGCGGTCCGCCCCAGCCCCAGCCGCCGTGATGCCAGCCGCCACCACCGTGCCAGCCCCAGCCGCCGCCATGCCAGTGAGCGGAGGCGGAGGTGGGAGCCAGCGCGGCACCCAGCGCGACCGCGGCAACTGCTGCGAGCGAAAGTTTCCTCAACATGGTGATCTCCTCAAAACTGCCGGCGCGGGGCTATCGCGTCGATGGAAAGGCCGCCGAAACGGTCCGCCTCGCGAGGAGGCTTTGGTTTCGATGGACCTGACGCTACATCGGCGAGGCTGAACCAAACCCTGACAGAGCCTTCAGACTGGGTTCATCTGGGTGAAATCGTTGTAATCCATGTTGGAATCCGGTCCGGCAAATCCACCGCACGCTCGTTCCGGCGGTCGCTTGCCGGATCGCGAAGGCGCCGATATAAGCCCCGCAACTCCCAACCACCCTTTTTCTCTTCAAGGACAAGATCATGGCCATCGAACGCACTTTCTCGATCATCAAGCCCGACGCGACGGCGCGTAATCTGACCGGTGCCGTGAACGCCGTGATCGAGAAGGCGGGCTTGCGCATCGTCGCGCAGAAGCGCATCCGCATGACCAAGGAACAGGCCGAGACCTTCTACGCCGTCCACAAGGCCCGTCCGTTCTTCGGCGAACTCGTCGAGTTCATGACCTCGGGCCCGGTTGTCGTCCAGGTGCTGGAAGGCGAGGGCGCGGTCGCCAAGTACCGTGACGTGATGGGCGCGACCGATCCGTCCAAGGCGGCCGACGGCACCATCCGCAAGCTCTACGCAAAGTCGATCGGCGAGAACTCCGCCCACGGCTCGGACGCCCCGGAGACCGCCGCGATCGAGATCGCGCAGTTCTTCTCGGGCAACGAGATCGTCGGCTGAGCTTTCAGCCGACAAGTTAAGTCGACGGGGCGAAAGGACTGATTGTGAACTGGCTCTGGCAGATCTTCGATCCCGCCACGATCGGGGCATTCTTCACCCAGTTCCGCAATGAGATGGCTGAGCCGACCTTCTGGATTGCGGTCGGCAAGATCATCTGGATCAACATCCTTTTGTCCGGCGACAACGCGCTTGTGATTGCGCTTGCCTGCCGCGGCCTGAAGCCGCGGCATCGGCTGTGGGGCATGGTGCTCGGCGCGGGCGCCGCGGTTCTGCTGCGGATCATCTTCACCGGGATCGTCGCGAGCCTGATGGGGTTGCCGTACCTCAAGCTGGTCGGCGGCCTCGCGCTGATCGTGATCGCGGCAAAGCTGCTCGTGCCCGAAAACGAGGACGAGGAGGGCGTCGAGTCGGCCTCGCATCTGTGGCAGGCGGTGCAGATCGTCGTTATCGCCGACATCGTCATGAGCCTCGACAATGTCATCGCGGTTGCCGCGGCCGCCAACGGCAGCGTGCCGCTGCTGGTGCTCGGCCTTGCCATCAGCGTGCCCCTGATCGTCGCCGGTGCGGCGCTGATCATGGCGCTGCTATCGAAGCTGCCGATCCTGGTCTGGGCCGGTGCGGCGCTGCTCGGCTGGATCGCGGGTGAGGTGATCGCAACCGATCCCGGTATCGCGCCGAATCTGCACACGCTGTCCGAAGGTCCGTTCGGCGCTTCGCTGGACAAGATGCTCGGCAGCCTGCACATCCCGCCGCAATTTGCCCATGGCGGCGGTGGCGCCGAATATCTCTGCGCCGCGCTCGGTGTCGTGGTCGTGCTGGTCGTCGGCTCGATCTGGCGCCGGCGGAGCCTCAGTCAAGCCGCGCTCGAGCACGCAAAAGCGTCAGCTGAATAAGCGCTACCGCCGTACGATCGAGCCGGACCGTCCGATCAGGCGGGCGAGCTGCTTGAAGCGGCTGCCGACGCGGTCGGCGACGAGATCGCCGAGCCTGTGCTCGAACACCAGCATCAGATTGCGCCCCTGGCTGCGGAAATGCGTGGCGGGCAGCACGCCAGGACGCGCCGCCGAGATCAGATGCGCAACGCGGAACGCGGCGCCAAGGAGGCGGGCGCGCTCGAGCTGCGCCGGTGTCAGCAGTTCCTGCATCATTAGCGGCGGCTGGTTTTCCTCGCTGAGACCCGCATAGCGATAGAACACCGACAGGCCGACAAAGGCGCGCTCAATGTGCGTGATTGCTCCGAAATTGCCGTTGACGACGAGGCTCAGCGTTTGCTCGCCGCGATGGTCGGGATGCACGCGCCAGCCGATGTCGGAGAGCAGGCAGGCGGCGTGGCGAAGCCGGCGGTCCTCCTCGGTCTCGCGCAGCTTGACAACGCGCGCGAGGCGGTCGGTCCAGGCGATCAGCTCGCGCGCATGCTTGGCCGAGCGTGACAGCAGCTGGTTCAACTCTTCCGCCGCGCAGATCAGCCCGTCCTTGTTGCGCTCGCTCTCCGAGAGCTTCTCGTGCAGCAGACCTTCGCGCACGCCGAAGGTCGAAAACACGATTGTCTTGGGCTTCGCCACCCGGATGATATGCTCGAGCACCAGCGCGGCATAGGTGAGGAGAGGACGCCGCGCGTCTGCGACGACCTCGATGTCGGCGAGCATGTTGGCGGCTGCAAGACGACGCAGACGACGCGAAAAGTCGAGCGCTTCGGCTGCCGAAATCGAATAGCCGTGCATCACCTGGAGCGGGTACCCGCTCTGGATGATGTGGATGCGCGCCAGCGCGCGCCAGGTGCCGCCGACCGCATAGAAGCTGCGGCCGCTGCCGGCCTTGAGTTGCGGGACCTCGTCGATCGCCTCGCGGACGATCCGGTCGGCGCGCTTCAGCGATTTGTGGGCGAGGTCCTGCAGCGCGAGGCCGCCGAGCGGCAGCGTCACGCCGCTGCGCACGCTGTTCCCGCGCACGTCGATCAGTTCGAGCGAGCCGCCGCCGAGATCGCCGACGATGCCGTCGGGGCGGTGAATGCCCGAGATCACGCCGAGCGCCGACAGCTTCGCTTCGCGCGGTCCCGACAGGATCTCGATCTTCACGGCGCAGATGCGCTCGGCTTTGGCGATGAAGTCGGGGCCGTTAGAAGCATCACGGCAAGCCGCGGTCGCGATCGCAAACACGCGGCCGACCTGCATCACGCGGCACAACGCGCGGAAGCGCTTGAGCGAGGTCAGCGCCTTGTCGACGGCATCCGGCGCGAGCAGACCCGTGCTCTGCACCTCACGCCCGAGGCCGCACAGCGTCTTCTCGTTGAAGATCGGAATCAGGCTGCGTGTCAGTCCCTCGTAGACGACGAGACGAACCGAGTTGGAGCCGATGTCGATGACCGCGACGCTAGCGCCACGCTTGCGCGGCCGTTTCACCGCAGAAATCTCCGGTCAGGACTGATGGCGTTCGTTCCGGCGCGTGAGACGGCGCGGCGAGGATTCCTTGAGCGACTTTCCACGGCCAGACAGACTCGGATTTGTCATGAAGTAGTTGTGCACGTTGAAAGGCTCCTCGCCCTTCGCGGCCTTCATACGCGTTGAGGACCCGTCCGGCAACAATTGCCAGCTCTGCTCATTGTCCTTCAGGTTCGCGACCATGATCTGTTCGAGAACCTGCTGATGCACCGTGGGATTTTGCAACGGACACAGCACCTCGACGCGGCGGTCGAGATTGCGCGGCATCATATCGGCCGACGAGATATACACAGCCGCTTTCGCGCTCGGCAGGCCCTGACCCATGCCGAAGCAGTAGATTCGGCCGTGTTCCAGGAAGCGTCCGATGATCGACTTGACGCGGATGTTCTCCGACAGGCCGGGAATGCCGGGGCGCAGGCAGCAGATGCCGCGGACCACGAGCTCGACCTGCACGCCCGCCTGCGATGCCTCGTAGAGCGCGTCGATGATATCGGGGTCGACCAGCGCATTCATCTTCATCCAGACCGCGCCGGGCTTGCCGTGACGCGCGTGCTCGGTCTCGCCCTGGATGTGCTCGATGATGCGCTTGCGCAGGGTCAGCGGCGACACCGCCATCTTTTCCAGATCGCTTGGCGCGGCGTAGCCCGTGATGAAGTTGAACACGCGCGCGGCGTCGCGGCCGATGGTCGGTTCCGAGGTGAAGTAGGAGAGGTCCGTGTAAATACGCGCGGTGACGGGGTGATAATTGCCGGTGCCGGTATGGACGTAAGTGGTGAGGCTGCCGCCTTCGCGGCGTACCACCATCGAAAGCTTCGCGTGCGTCTTCAATTCGAGAAAGCCGTAGACGACCTGCACACCGGCGCGTTCGAGGTCGCGCGCCCAGCGGATGTTGGCCTCTTCGTCGAAGCGCGCCTTCAGCTCGATCAGCGCGGTGACGGACTTGCCGGCTTCGGCCGCTTCGGCCAGCGTGCGCACGATGGGCGAATTGTTCGAGGTGCGATAAAGCGTCTGTTTGATCGCGACGACGTCAGGGTCGCGCGCGGCCTGCTGCAGGAACTGCACCACCACGTCGAACGATTCGTAGGGGTGGTGGACGACGAGGTCCTTCTGGCGAATGGCGGCAAAAATGTCGCCGCCATGCTCGCGCACGCGCTCGGGATGCCGAGGCACGTAGGGAGTGAATTCGAGGTCGGGCCGGTCGAGCCGGGTGAGCTGCGAGAGCTCGTTCATGGCGAGCACGCCATCGACGAGGAACACTTCGTCGTCGGCGGCCGACAGGGCGTGCTGTACGAAGCTGCGCAGCTGCTCCGGCATCTTGGCGTCGATCTCGAGCCGGATCACCGACCCGCGGCGGCGGCGCTTCAGCGCGGTCTCGAACAGGCGGACGAGGTCTTCGGCCTCTTCCTCGATTTCGAGCTCGGAGTCGCGGATGATGCGGAAGGCGCCCTGGCCGTGGAGATTGTAGCCGGGAAACAGGCGGTTGATGAAAAGACCGGTCACCTGCTCCAGCGAGATCAGGCGCACCACCTTGCCGTCGGTCGGCAGGCGGATGAAGCGATCGATCTTGCCTGGCATACGGATCAGCGCGTTCATCTGCTTGCCGTCGATGGCACGCGTGAGCTGGAGCGCAATGGTGAAGCCGAGGCTCGGGATGAACGGGAAGGGGTGCGCCGGATCGATCGCCAATGGCGTCAGCAGCGGGAACACGTTGTTGAGGAAATAGTCCTCAAGCCAGGTCCGCTCCGCCTTGGTGACCTCCTTGCCCTCGAGCAGCACGATGCCGACGTCGGCGAGCGTGCCGCGCAACGCGGCCCAGATCGCCTGCTGGTCGGATGCGAGCTGCGAGACGGTGCGGTTGATCAGCGCGAGCTGCTCGGACGGAGTCAGGCCATCGGGGGCGCGCTCGGCGATGCCCTCGCGCACCTGCGCTTTGATGCCGGCGACACGGACCATGAAGAATTCGTCGAGGTTATTTGCGGAAATCGACAGGAATCGTACCCGCTCCAGCACGGGGTGGCTGGGATTGACCGATTCCTCCAGGACGCGCCGGTTGAAGTGCAGCCAGGAGAGCTCGCGATTGATGAATCGCTCGGGGCTCGAGGCGATCGCCGGCAGACCCTCGGTTTCCGCGACTTTTTCTTTTGTTTCAACAGTTTGCGCGGAATCCATGAGAAATCGATCCATCCAGTTTGCCCCAGTCCGCGATTTATGCGCAAAACCGGCCGGAGCATGTGTTAGCGCGATGACGTTTCGATGACATTGATGTTCCGCCGCCTCGCCCCGTCAAGCGGGCGCAAAGGGACCAAAGAGGGCTTGGCGGTCAGGCATCGCGCAGCAGTTCGGCGGCGAGCGCCCGGGTGACGGGGCGGCCGAGCCGCAGCGCCTCACCATCGAGCAATTCCACGGCCCGCCGGGCGGCGGCCGACGACCGCTCCAGCCGGGTTGCGAGGTAGCTCACCACGCTTTCATCCACGGAGAGCTGGCGGTCGGCGCAGAACTTGATGATCAGGCCGCGGAACAGCTGGTCATCAGGCGGCGCCAGCGAAATCACCGGAATCGTCCGAAGCCGCGACTTGAGGTCGCGGAGATCGACCTCGATCGCCGCCGGCGCCTCGCGTCCGGTGAACAGCACATAGGCACCGTCCTCGCGGGCAAGATTCATCAGATGGAACAGGGCGCGCTCGTCAAAGCTCCGCGCCTTGAGATCCTCGACCACCAGCGCGCCGGTCGCGAGCGCGCCGGGGACGCTGGCCGCGGTCAGCGCATTGGCCGCGGTCGAGCGGGCGCCGGCCTCCTCGGCCCAGATCGCCGCGAGATGGCTCTTGCCGCTTCCTTCGGGGCCGGCGAGCCACATGATCCGGTTCGGCCATTCCGGCCAACCGTCGATCAGAGCGAGGCCGGCGGCATTGGCAGGGCCCTCGAGAAAATTGTCCCGACTGAGGCTCTCGGCGTGCGGAAGCGAAAACGCCAATTGTCGGGGATGAACGCGGCCTGCCACGCTTGCTTTACTCCGTGCCGGCGCGCCGGCTGTGTTTGAAGAGGATAGACTTATTCGATCGGGAGTTGGCCTTTTGCGGGGCCGCCTCCCGGTTCATTTGGCCTCGATCATGCTACTTGGCCTCAATGGTGCTCATGTGCCGCAGCCACTCGACGAGATAGAGCGACACGGAGGACAGCGTGAACACCGTAACGAGGCCCATCAGGATCATATCATAGGGCCCCAGCTTGAAGCCGAAGGCGAGCGAGGCCAGCACCAGTGCAGCATAGGCCACCTGGGCCGTGGTGTTGAGCTTGGAGACCATCGACGGCTTCATCTCGACGGGCTTGTCGAACAGCCAGGACACGATCACAGCCGCGACGATCATGATGTCGCGCGACACCACCAGGATCACGATCCAGCGCGGAATGTCGCCCCAGATGCCGAGCGCGAGATAGATCGACACCAGCAGCGCCTTGTCGGCCAAGGGGTCGAGCAGGGCGCCGAGTTCGCTCGCCATGTTGAAACGCTTGGCCAGAAAGCCGTCGACGGCGTCGCTGATGCCGGCGACCAGGAAGACGCCGAAGGCCACCTCCATTTGGCTCGACACGATGGCCCAGACGATGATCGGGACCAGCATGATGCGGCCCAAGGTAATGATGTTCGGAATACTCACGCGGCGCTTCCCGGCACCCGGCCTGACCTCGAATCCGGCCCGTTTGAAGGCTGAACCGGTTGATATCTACATAGTATAGGGCGGGGCGCCACGCTTGCCATTGCACGTCCCCGGAATTCGACGTAACCAGCCGCAAACCCACTGGAAATCGGGCATGACCGACCGCAAAAACGGCCTCACTTACGCCGATTCAGGCGTCGATATCGACGCGGGCAACCGCCTGGTCGACCTGATCAAGCCGATGGTGCGCGCCACCGCACGGCCCGGGGCGGACGCCGAGATCGGCGGATTCGGCGGCCTGTTCGACCTCAAGGCGGCCGGCTTCAAGGACCCCGTCCTGGTCGCGGCCACCGACGGCGTCGGTACCAAGGTCAAGATCGCGATCGAGACCGGCCTGCATGGCGGGATCGGTATCGACCTCGTGGCCATGAGCGTCAACGACCTCGTGGTGCAGGGCGCCGAGCCGCTGTTCTTCCTCGACTATTTCGCCTGCGGCAAGCTCGATCCGGAGGCGACCGCCTCGATCGTCGCCGGCGTCGCCGAAGGCTGCCGCGAGTCCGGCTGCGCCCTGATCGGCGGCGAGACCGCTGAAATGCCCGGCCTCTACAAGGACGGCGACTATGATCTCGGTGGCTTTGCCGTCGGCGCCGCCGAGCGGGGCACGCTGCTGCCGCGCAAGGACATTGCCGCGGGCGATGCCGTGATCGGCCTGGCTTCGTCGGGCGTGCACTCCAACGGCTTCTCGCTGGTGCGCAAGATCGTGGAACAATCCGGCCTCGGCTTCGAGGCGCAGGCGCCGTTCGCGCCGGTGATGACGCTTGGCGGCGCGCTGCTGACGCCGACGCGGCTCTACGTCAAATCCTGCCTGCGTGCGATCCGCGAAACGGCTGCGGTGAAGGGCCTCGCCCACATCACCGGTGGCGGCTTCACTGACAACATTCCGCGCGTGCTGCCGAACCATCTCGGCGTCGGCATCGACCTTGCGCGCCTGCCGGTGCTGCCGGTGTTCAAATGGCTTGCGGCGCAAGCCGGCATCGCCGAGCTCGAAATGCTCAGGACCTTCAACTGCGGCATCGGCATGATCGCGATCGTCGAGCCTGAGAAGGTCGACGAGGTCGTGCGGGTCTTCACCGATGCCGGCGAGACCGTTGCGCAGCTCGGTACCGTGATCCCGGCCGAGGGCGAGCACCGCGTCGTCTATAACGGCCATCTCGACCTGGCGCTGTGATGAAGCGCCGCGTCGCCATCCTGATTTCCGGCCGCGGCTCCAACATGTCCGCGCTGATCAAGGCAGCAAGCGTGGCGGATTTTCCGGCGGAAATCTCGCTCGTCATCTCGAACAAGGCCGACGCGCTTGGCCTTGAACGGGCCAGAGCGGCCGGCGTGAAAACGCAGATGATCGAGAGCAGGCCGTTCGGCAAGGACCGCGCCGGCTTCGAGGCGGTGCTGCAGGCAGCGCTCGACGAGCACGGGATCGAGCTGATTTGCCTCGGCGGCTTCATGCGCCTGTTCACCGCCGAATTCGCCAAGGCCTGGTACGGGCGGATGCTCAACATCCATCCCTCGCTGCTGCCGTCTTTCCCCGGCCTCGACCCGCATGGGCAGGCCTTGCGCGCCGGCGTCAAACTGTCCGGCGCGACGGTGCACTTCGTCATCCCCGAGACTGACGCCGGTCCGATCGTGATGCAGGGTGCGGTGCCCGTCAGCGATCACGACACGGCGGAGACGCTGTCGGAGCGCATCCTCGAAGTCGAGCACCGCATCTATCCCGCAGCGCTGAGGCTGCTCGCGACCGGCAAGGCCCGGATTGAGGGCGATGTTTGCAAGACGGCGGGCAGTTCGGCGTCGGAGAATTTCCTGATCGCGCCGGTGGTGAGCTAGGGTAGAACCGCGGCTGTTCGATGCAATTTGCCGGCTCGCCTTTTGCCTACATATCCGAGAATGCGGAAACCTGTCGCCGTCTCCTCTCCTGCGAACCGGATACGATTCAAATTGCTCGGACGAGGTCGCGCTGCTGCGGCGTCTCCACGGACAGTTTCTCCATCCGAGGAGCCGAGGACGCCCCCTTCTACGTCTTTGCAACGAAAAGCGGGTTGATCGGTTCGGTCGAGGTCGAGTATTGCAGTTCGCAGTTCTCGCCATTTGGTGTCATTAGCGACAGAGAAGTACTCCGATCGTTGCACCATCGATCTATCGCTCACCGCGCTGCAAACGGGTCGAGCAGCGCCACACCGGTCGATTCAACATCCGCAATGTTGCGGGTCACCAGTGTTAGGCCGTGGACCTTGGCAGTGGCGGCGAGAAGACTGTCGATGAGTGGCAGCGGATTGGGAATTCCAAGGAGTGCCCAGGTGTCGGCGATGCTCTCATCAATGGGCAGAACCCGATCGGCAAGTCTTGTCCTCATCTGCGAAAACCACTGATCGAGAGATTTTGCCTGGAGCGGATCGCTTCGCCTCGTTAGTTCGATGCCTCGGCGAATTTCAGCCAGAACCAAGACGCTGGTTCCGATTTCCTCGGCTGGGATCTGATTGACCCAACGAATGACGTTTGCGTCGGCCCGCTCGCGCTTTCGAATTTCGGAAATGACGTTGGTATCGACCAGAAACTTCACAAGTCGACCTCTCGCCAGCCGTCACGCCGTGGCTGGTCGAACACACCCTCGAATGCGTCATCGGGAAGTTCCGAACCAAAAATATCAAAGGCCGTTCTGATGTCAGGATCGAGGAGGGCGCTGGCGAGCGTCGAGCGAAGTGCCGCAGCTCTTTCCGGTTTGTCGCGTAGAGTTTCCGCCAAGGCACGGATGAGGCTTGCATCTTTCTTCGCGGCTTGCACTTCAACGCGTACCAAACCGCGCGCTGCGGCGCGGCGCCGATGGGTTCGGGTTGCTTTTCGCTGGGATTTCGTCGCCACGGACCGCTCCGAGATAAATGTCCGGTAATATAACCGGAAATCCACATAAGGTCCAGTTGGAAGAAGCAGGGCCAAAACAAATCCCCCGGCAGAGCCGGGGGCAACGTCATGATGATCTCTCACGCTTGGCTTTGAGAGAAATCAGGAGACCTTGAGGTTCTCCGCGGATGCCTTGCCGCGGTTCTCCACGAGGTCGTATTCAACCACCTGGTTCTCATTGAGGGTCGAGAGTCCGGCACGCTCGACGGCGGAGATGTGGACGAACACGTCCTTGTCGCTGCCGTTCGGCTTGATGAACCCATAGCCCTTGGTCGGGTTGAACCATTTGACGGTGCCCTTTTGTGGCATCGTTAGTCTCCTCCGCTAGATACAAAAAAGACGCGGCCGCTTTTCGCGTGCCACGTCACAAACGGGCTTCCGGAAGTCTGTTCGAGTCTTGAGTCTGTCGCGAAACGCACAGCCGAGCGGCCAATTCCGATTGTGTCGGATATTGCAACATGAAAATCGCGCGATAGCAAGCTGTGCGCGATTTTCAAGGTCGGACCGGGCCAGCGCCGTTGCAATTTGCGACCTGTGGCAGCGGAACCACAATCGAAGGCAATCGCCTCGGCTATACCGTGCCAAACGATTGACCCTCCGTGGCAGTTCAGCACAAATCGCCGCACGCGTGTTGTTCGTGTGGCATTTTTGCGGACCGCTATCTTGCTTTGAGGATTTGTCGTCATGAGCTGCCCTTCGCAGCCCTCCGGAACACGGCTGACGATCGGGCAGGATCGCGTCCGCCGGGTCGCCGCCGCGATTGCGGTAGCCACTGCGATGGCGCTGGCCATCGCCGTGACGACATCGGCGGCGACGCCGGCCTTCGCACAGAGCCCGACGCCGACGCCGACGCCGACCCCAACACCCACGCCGTCTCCGACGCCGATCCCGGTCCCGACATCGACCAATTACGACCCGTCCGCCGGCAACACTGCGCTCGATCTCGGCTCGAACTTTCTCGAGCGCCTCGGCAACCAGGCGTCCGGCGGCGTCAATCGCGCGTTCCGCACCAACCCCGGCGGTGGCGGGGCCTCCGTGAGCACGGAGGATCCGCGTTACCGCACCTGGTACGAGGGCTACGGCATTTCGATGCGGACCGATCCGCAAGGCGATTTCGTCGGCGACAAGCGCAAGACGTTCGGCGGCGTCGCCGGCTTCGGTGCGCGGGTCGCGCCGGGCGTCAATCTCGGCTTCTCCGTCGACCAGAGCCATACCGACATCGACGTGCCGCTCGCGCTGCAATCGGCGACGCTCGACCTGACCCAGATCGGCTTCAACGGCTCTGTCGACAAGGGGCCGTGGACCTGGGCCTTCGCGGTGGTGCACGGTTTCGGCAAAGTCCATTCCAGCCGGGACACCGGCTTTGGCCTGGCGACGGCGGGCTATCGTGCCGCCGTCGACGGTGCGCTGACCGAGATCAGCTATTACTGGACCAAGGACCAGATGCGCGTCGTGCCGAAGGGGGCGCTCGAATATTTGCGAGCCACCGGCGCGGCGTTCCAGGAGGCCGGCGGGCTTGATCCGCTCAACGTCGGCTCGAGCGCGATTGCGCGCGCGCGCGTCATGATCGGCGCCGAGATGGGGCGATACTTCATTTTCGATCAGAAGATCCTGGACCTATCGGCCTATGGCAAGTTCGTCGACAATTTCTATCAGGATCTCGGATCGGTCCAGGTCAGCCTCGGCACCCAGAACATCGTCGTCCCCGGCATCGGCGAGAGCCGTTACGGCATGGACGCAGGCGCCTCGGCATCACTCAGCCTGACCAATGCCGCGCGGCTCTACGTCAATTACGACGGCAAGTTCCGCAACGAGCTGACATCGCACCAGGGCACGATCGGCTTCGAATATCGGTGGTAGGGCGGGTATGACCCGTAAGGGTGTGCAACGCGTTTGCGCGGGGTGCTCAAATAATCACTTCGGCGTCGCTGCAACGTATCCGGATAATCCAAAGCCTTCGCGCGCGGCCGTCATCATCGGCACCAGCGCGTTCGGATGGATGAACTCGTCGCGAAAGCAGGGATGGGTCTTTGGATCGAAGATCTTCTTCAGCCAGTCGACCACGATCTTGTGCCGTTCGGAGGCGCGGAACTCCTTGTGATAGGTGAGCCAGAGGTCGGCGTGGTGGCTGACGCCGAGGTCGACGGCGACAAGCGGTACACCGAGTGCGATCGACACCGTCGGCAGGAAACCGATGCCGGCGCCGCGCTCGACCGCGTAGAGCACGCCGACGGAAGAATTGGTTTTGATCCCGACGATGCCTTCCAGCGATTTCAACCCGAGCACGCGGGCATAGGCACCGTCGTCGACCTGCGGCGCGCTCTGCTTGATGATGCGGTGGCTCGGCAATTCGGCGAGTGTCGCCGGCACGCCGTAGAGGTCCGCATAGTCCCTCGAGACGAAGGGGAAGATGTGCAGCCGGCCGAGCTTGGCGACGATGAGATCGGGATTGGTCGGCGGCTCGAGCTGGATTGCAATGTCCGACTCCAGCCGCGCGACATCGGCCTGCTCCATCGCACAACGCAGGTCGACGGTGATCTTTCGATAGGTCTTCTGGAAGTCGATCAACCGCGGCAGGATCCAGAAATTGCCCGGGCCCTCCGTCACCGCGACGCGCACCGTGCCCGACGTGTCGTTTTGGGATCGCGAGGCACGGCGGAAGACGTTGAAGGCGTGACGCTCCATATGCGCAACGTCGGCAATCATCGCGGTGCCTTCATCGCTGAGCGTGAGTCCGCTCTGGTCGCGCAGGAAAAGCTTGCAGCCGATGCTCTCTTCGAGCCGGTCGATCCGGCGCATCAATGTGGTGGAGGTGAGCCCGAGCTCTTCGGCCGCATTTCGGAAACTTTTAAATTTTGCGCAGGCTAAAAAGAGTTTCAAATCGTCCCAGGACGCATTTAGAGCTTCTTCATGGTGGTGCTTCATTGCAGCACCCCGGTGCAATACTTGCTGCATACTCCTGATCTCCAGCCGCTAAGCTTCTCCTCATAGCGGCGTACAAAACCCCGCAACGATAGAGGGACGACATGAGTATGGAAAGGGGCTCGTTTGCCGCAAGGCATGATTTCGACGCCTTGCCGCTTAGCCCTGACGTGGAGGTCCGTTGCGCGCAATTCGGGGAAATCGCCGCGCTTGCGGAAATGGCGCACCGCCTGGTGCCGGGCGTGCAGATCGGGGCGATGGAGCTTGCGAAGTATTTCGCCTTCGATCCCCAGAGCATCCTGACGTTCACCCGGAACGGCAAACTGCTCGGCGGCATGGCCTTCCTGTTTCTCGACGATCGCGGGCATGATGCATTGCTGCTTGACGATATCAGTCTGACGGCGCCTGAGACGCGCTACCTCGCTTCCGGGAATGAGGATGTTTCGGCGATCTACATCTGGGCGATCGCGGCCACCGGCCGCGGCATCGCCGGTCTTGACAAGGCCGCGGCTCATCTCAGGCAGATAAGGTTTCGCGGCGCGGACTGCTATGCGCAGCCGTCAACCGTGGCCGGACGCGAAATCATGAAGGCCACGGGTTTCTCGCCCATCGCGAGCTTCCAGCCAGACCTCTGGTGTTACGAGCGCCCCTGGCACCGGCAGCCCATGCTCATGCCGGGCGCGATCATCCAAGCAAGGAGTTTTTCAGATGCACGGCACTAGGATTCCTCTCGCCAAGCCCGACTCCCGCGCGATCACCGTTCGCCTTGCGCGCGATCCGAGTGACCTCATGCTGGTCACGGCCATTCGCTCCGCGGTCTATCTCGCCGAGCAGGATTGTCCGTTTAATGAGGAGTTCGACGGCAACGACATGGTTGCCGCACACTTCATCGGTTACATCGGCAACGAGCCGGCGGGCTGTTTGCGGGTGCGCTTCTTCGGCGACTTCGCCAAGGTCGAGCGGCTTGCGGTGCGTCACCAATTTCGGCGCTCGCGCATCTCGTTCAAGCTGGTGCAGGCCAGCGTCGACTATGTGAAACGCAAGGGTTTCCGCAAGATCTATGGTCAGGCCCAGGACCGGCTGGTCGATTTCTGGGCTCATTTCGGCGCCAAGCCGCTCGGCCACAATCGCAAGATCACCTTCTCGGATTTCTCCTACACGGAAATGCTGCTGGAGATCGAGCCGGGGCCGGACGCGATCACGCTGGACAGCGATCCCTATGTGATCATCCGCCCCGAGGGCGACTGGGACCGGCCGGGCGTGCTCGATGCTTCGGCGGGACGGGCAGTGACCTCGCCGCTGCGCGATCTCGCGCTCGCCGGCCGCTGAAACGCGTGCAGCTCGACGCAAGACGATGCCGGTTTCCATCCAAGACGATCCGCTGGTCCTGGTCTGTGCGGACCTTCAGGTCGAATATCTGACCCCCGGGCGTCGCCACGTCATTCTCGACGGCGACGCCGCCGTCTCGCGCTGCCTGGAACTGCTGACGCTGTGGCGCAGCAACCACTGGCCGGTGATGCATTTGAAGCGCATCGCGCAGGCGGCATGGTTCAATCCGTCATCCAGGCTGACCGATTGGATCGCGGAAGCGAGGCCGCGTCCGGGCGAGATGATTTTCGAGCACCCGTTGCCCTCCGCCTACAGCTCGTGGCGTTTCGTGGATTACATGTCCAGCATCCGCAATGTGCGCTGCGCGGTCACAGGCTTTTCCCTCGACGAGACGATCCTGGCCACTGTGGTCGAGGGTTTTCACCGCAGCCACCACTATCAGGTGGTTGCCGATGCCGTCGCCTGCCGCCAGCCGGGAACAAGCGCGGCGGCCGCCTACAAAGAGTCGATGGTGAATGTCATCGCCAACTTTGCTACACTCCAGTCCAGCGCCGAACTGATCAGAACCAGCGGCGCCGTCGCGGTCTGAGACAGACGCGATCGGCGGATGGATGGGGTGGGACATTGTCTCGGGAGGACGAACTCAAGGAGCTGGCGAGCGATCTGTCGCGTGCCGTCGAGACGGCGCGCCGGGCAGGCCTGTCCACGACCGTCTATCTGCTGTCGATGGCGCTGGTCGAGGTGAGGAGGCCGCCGCCGACGACGAGGGACATGACCAGGGACATGACGACGGCGTGGCCTGAGCGCCGTCCTGTGTGCGGCTTTGCGCATCGCTGCTGAGCGCTTGCTGCCGACGAATTGGCGTTGCAAGTTTTGCGTCGCCGCAATAGCCAAGTAATCTGATAACCTGATCTGAGACCGACCGATGGCGTTGACCGTGCCGGCGACGTGATGACTTGAGGGATACCTGCAAATGTCCGTGCTACCGAATTCGCAAGAAGCCCGCGATGTGGCCTACCAGCTCCACGCCTACACCAACGCGCGCGCCCATCAGCAGGCCGGTCCCCTGGTGATCGAGCGCGGCGAGGGCCCCTACGTGTTCGATGCGTCGGGCAAGCGCTATTTCGAGGCGATGGCGGGCCTGTGGAGCGTCGGACTCGGCTTCAACGAGAAACGGCTGGTCGAGGCCGCGCACAAGCAGATGCAGGCGCTGCCGTTCTATCACACCTTCTCGGCCAAATCGCACGGGCCCTCGATCGACCTCGCCGAGAAGCTGGTCGCGCTCGCGCCGGTGCCGATGAGCAAGGTGTTCTTCACCAATTCCGGTTCGGAGGCGAACGACACCGTCCTCAAGCTGATCGCCTATCGTTCGAACTCGCTCGGCCAGCCCCAGCGCAAGAAGATCATCAGCCGCATGCGCGCCTATCACGGCGTCACCATCGCGTCGGCGAGCCTCACGGGCCTGCCCAACAATCACCGCTCGTTCGATCTGCCGCTGCCGAACATCCTGCACACGGGCTCGCCGCATTTCTACAAGGACGGCGCGCCCGGCGAGAGCGAGGAAGCCTTTGCGACGCGCCGGGCCGAGGAGCTCGACGCGCTGATCCAGAAGGAAGGGCCCGATACGATCGCGGCCTTCTTCGGCGAGCCGGTGATGGGGGCGGGCGGCGTCATCGTGCCGCCGGCGACCTATTGGGACAAGATCCAGAAGGTCCTGAACAAGTACGACATCCTGCTGATCGCCGACGAAGTGATCTGCGGCTTCGGCCGCACCGGCAAGATGTTCGGCTGCGAGACCTTTGGCATCAAGCCCGATGCGATCGTGGTGTCCAAGCAGATCACCTCGAGCTACTTTCCGTTGTCGGCGATTATCATGAACGAGCGCATGTTCGAGCCGATCGCGGACGAGAGCAACAAGATCGGCGTCCTCGGCCACGGCTTCACCGCCGGTGGCCATCCGGTCGGCTCGGCGATTGCGCTGGAAAACCTCAAGATCATCGAGGAACGCGGCCTGGTGGCGCATGCCGCCGAACTCGGCGGTTACATGCAAAGCAAGCTGCGCGAGCTCACCAGCCATCCGCTGGTCGGCGAGGTCCGCGGCGTCGGCATGATCGCAGCGCTCGAGCTTGTGCTCGACAAGGGCCGCAAGACCGCCGCCGCGACGCCCGGTGCGGTGGGCGGCATGGCCAGCCGTATGCTGCAGGAGCGCGGCGTGATCTCGCGCAACATGCTGGACGCCATCGCCATCTGCCCGCCGCTGATCGTCACCAAGGCCCAGATCGACGAGCTGATCGCGGCGATCACTGGCGTGTTGAATGACATGAAGCCGGAAGTGGCGAAGCTGACGCCGGCGTAACGGCGAGCTGGCTCGTCAACCTCCGTCATTGCGTGATCGCTACGCCCGCTGAACGCCGATCACGCGGCCCTTCTCGATCGCCAGCGCCAGCTCGCCGCGCTTGAGCTTCAGCGCGGCGTCGCCGAACAGCTCGCGGCGCCAGCCGCGGAGCGCCGGCACGTCGGCGTCGTCATCGGCCGCGATCTCCTCGAGATCGTCGACGGTCGCGATCACCTTGCTAGCCACGGCATGGCGCTCGGCGGTCATGCGCAGCAACACCTTCAAGAGCTCGACGGTCGCGGCACCATTGTTGTTGTTGCGGGGCTTCTCCAGCTTCGGCAGCGTGGAATGGTCCCGCGCCAGCCCGCGCTCGACCGCGGCGACGATATCCGCGCCCCATTTGGATTTCTCAAACCCCTTCGGCACCGAGCGCAGATGGGCAAGCTTCTCCAGCGTGTTCGGCGCGTGGGTGGCGATGTCGCTGATGGCCTCGTCGCGCAGCACGCGGCCGCGCGGCACGTCACGGCTTTGCGCCTCCTGTTCGCGCCAGGCCGCGACCTCCATCAGCACCGCAAGGTCCTTCGGCTTGCGCACCCTCGTCTTCAGCCGTTCCCAGGCACGCTCGGGGTGAAAGTCGTAGGTCTTGGGCGACGTCAGGACTTCCATCTCGATGGAGACCCATTCGCTGCGGCGGCGCTTCTTCAAATCGGCGTCGAGCGCGGCGAAGACGTCGCGTAAATGCGTGACGTCGGAGACCGCGTAATGCATCTGCTCCTTGGTTAGCGGGCGGCGCGACCAGTCGGTGAAGCGGTGGGTCTTGTCCGGGCGGTGGCCGGTGACCTTCTCGACCAGCGCGTCATAGGCGATGCTGTCGCCATAGCCGAGCACCATCGCCGCGACCTGGGTGTCGAACACCGGATGCGGAATGATGTTGGCCTGGTGCCAGATGATCTCGATGTCCTGGCGCGCGGCGTGAAACACCTTCAGCACGCCCTCATTGGCCATCAGCTCGAAGAACGGCTTGAGGTCGATGCCCTCGGCCAGGGTGTCGATGACGATGGCTTCCTCGGGGCTGGCCATCTGCACCACGCACAGCAGCGGGTAATAGGTGGTCTCGCGCAGGAACTCGGTATCGACTGTTATGACGGGGTGCTTGGCCAGCCGGCTGCAGGCAGCCGCGAGGTCAGCGGTGGTGGTAATCAAATCCATGAACGGCCCATGACACTTGGTATCAGCCGTTCTGCCGAAAGCGCTGTGATGTCAAGGGGCTCTAAGCGAATTCGAGCCTTGCATTGGGACCGGAATCGCTCTTATCGCCGAAAATCCTATTCGTAACGGATCCGGTGCGAGGATTTGCGGGCGCAGGGCAGCGCCACCACGACCAGGCACATGCCAATCAGCGCCAGACCCAGGAACTCGAAAACCAGCAAATCCACGGCGGAAATCTCCAGAAACACCGTTAGATTTGTCGGCTCTGCGTTGAGGGTCTGTTAATTCTAATGGTTACCGCCGGTGCGCCGGCCGCGATGGTGGACGGGTGGTTAATGCGGCCTTCGGGCCGGCCGTCACGTCATGAGCTTCGGCAGGGCCACGGCCAGGGCATCCACGGCGGCGCGGACCTTTGGCGGCATGCAGGGCGAACGTGGCCACAGCGCGTGGCAGTCGTAGAGAAATCCGCCCTGGCCGCCGAAGAGACCGATCAGCGCGCCGCTGTCGAGGCGCTCGCGGACCAGCCAATAGGGCAGCCATGCGAGCCCCATGCCTTGCGCGGCGGCATCGGCGATCGCCTCTAGATCGTCGAGCCGCAGCCTGCCTGAAGGCATGATCTCGTGCGGCGGCTGGGTGTCGCTCGGAAACAGCCACGGGCGGACCCGCCCCGATCGGCGATAGATGATCGCCTGATGCGCGGCGAGATCGTCGAGCGACTTCGGCTTGCCATTGGCGCGCAAATACGACCGCGCGCCGCACACCACCATGCGTTGGCTTGCGATACGCCGCGTGGTCAGGCCGGACCGGTCGTCGAGATCGCCGGTCCGGATCGCCAAATCGTAGCCGGCCTCGATGATGTCGGCGATCGTGTCGCCGAACGAGAGGTCGAGCTCGAGATGCGGATATTTTCGCGCGAGCTTCATCAGCAGGGGAGCGATGCAGTGCCGCCCGAGCAGGGCGGGCATGGTCACGCGCAGTTTTCCGCGGGGCTCCGATTGTTGGTCGGTCACGACCGCCTCGGCGGCCTCGGCTTCGCTGAGCACAGCGCGGCAGCGCTCGTAATAGGCCTGGCCCGCATCGGTGAGGCTTTGGCGCCGCGTAGTGCGGTTGAGGAGACGGACGCCAAGGCGTCCTTCGAGGAAGCGCACGTGCTTGCCGACCATCGGCCCGGACATCTCGAAGGCGTCGGCCGCGGCCGCGAACGAGCCGAGGTCGACGGCCTTGACGAACACGGCCATGCTGGTCAGCCGGTCCATGATTGAAAACTCCAGGTTTCGACTGCTTGCTCAATTGAACCATTTATATGTGTCTGCAGGCGCGGCATAGCTCCATTCGGTTCAATTGTATTGGAGTGGATGTCATGGCCCGCGTCGTTCGCTTTCATCGGCATGGTGGTCCCGAAGTGCTGCGCATCGAGACTGTCGACGTTGCGCCCCCGGCACGGGGCGAGGTGCAGATCCGGGTCAAGGCGCTCGGCCTCAACCGTGCGGAAGCACTGTTGCGGAGGGGGACTTATATCGAAACCGCGGCGTTTCCGTCCGGCCTCGGGCTGGAGGCGGCGGGTATTGTCGAGGCTGTCGGAGAGGGCGTGGCCGGCCTCGCGCCTGGTGATGCCGTCAGCATCGTGCCGCCGCTGTCGATGGTGCGATGGCCGGCTTATGCGGAGCTCGCGACGTTTCCTTCCGAACTCGTCGTGAAGCATCCACCGGAGCTGGATTTCGAGACGGCGGCTGCGATGTGGATGCAATATCTCACGGCCTACGGCGCGCTGGTCGACATCGCCGGCCTGTCGCGAGGGGATGTCGTCGCCATTACGGCGTCATCGAGCAGTGTTGGGCTGGCGGCCATTCAGATCGCCAACCGGATTGGGGCCGTTCCGATCGCCCTGACGCGAACCTCGGCCAAGCAGCGCGCGCTGCGCGATGCCGGCGCCGCGCACGTCATCGCGACAGCCGAAGGGGACATCCGATCGCGGCTGGAGGACGTCGCAGGTCCAAACAGCGTCCGTGTGGTGCTGGACGCGGTCGGCGGGCCCGCATTCGAGCCGCTGACCGCGGCGATGTCGCCAGGCGGCATCCTGATCGAATATGGCGGGCTGAGCCCCGAGCCGACGCCGTTCCCGCTCGTCAACGTGCTGACCAAGTGCCTGGTCTTGCGCGGCTACCTCGTGCACGAGATCACCCGCGATCCCGCGCGCCTCGCGACGGCCAAGGCTTTCATCCTCGACGGGCTGGCGGACGGCACGTTGAAGCCGATCATCGCCCGAACGTTCCCGTTCGAGGACATTGTCGAGGCGCATCGCTTTCTGGAGTCGAACACGCAATTCGGCAAGATCGTGGTGACGATCTGAGTTCGCGCCAAGGCCGTGCGAAGCTGAGTTTGCGGCTCACGTCCCGCAGAACGTCTGTAACACCCGCTGGTCCGGCAGCGGCGGGTCGGCGTAGGGCGCGTACTCCGGCTGGTCCTCGTAGGGTTTGGCCAGCACCTTCACCAACTCCTCGAACGGCGCGTAATTGTCATCGTTCACTGCGGCCTGGATCACGGCCTCGACGCGGTGGTTGCGCGGGATGAAGACGGGATTGACGGCGTGCATCGCGGCTCGTCGTTCGGCTGCGCTCTGCGGCTCCAGCGCCGTGCGCTCGCGCCAGCGCTTGGCCCAGTCGTCGAAAGCTGCGGGGTCCATGAACTGCGCGCGCACGTCGGCGACACCGGCCTCGTCGCCTGCGGCCTCGCCGAGCTTGCGGAAGGTCAAGGTGAAGTCGGCCTGGTTCTTGGCCATGGCATCGAGCAGGTCCTGGATCAGCGCCTCGTCGCCGTCGCGCTCGCTGAACAGGCCCACTTTCCTGCGCAGGCCGGCCTGATAGGCCTTGCTGAATATCTCGGGGAATGCGCCCAGAATCTCCTGCGCCTGTTCGACTGCCTTTTCCTGCTCTTCGCCGAACAGCGGCAGCAGGCATTCGGCGAGCCGCGTCAGATTCCACAGCGCGATGCGCGGCTGGTTGGCGTAGGCGTAGCGGCCCGTCTCGTCGATCGACGAGAACACCTGCGCGGGATTGTAGGCATCCATGAAGGCGCACGGGCCGTAGTCGATGGTCTCGCCCGAGATCGAGGAGTTGTCGGTGTTCATCACGCCGTGGATGAAGCCGACCAGCAGCCAGCGCGCGATGAGCTCCGCCTGACGTGAGACGACGCCAGCAAGCAGCGCATGATAGCGCCGCTCGGCGTGAAGCAGGTCCGGGTAGTGCCTGACGATGACGTGATCGGCGAGCCGGCGGACGGCGTCGGTGTCGCGGCGGACGGCAAAGAACTGAAAGGTGCCGACGCGAATGTGGCTCGAGGCGACGCGTGTCAGCACCGCGCCGGGCAGGGCGGTCTCGCGGATGACGGGCTCGCCGGTGACGACGGCGGCCAGCGAGCGCGTGGTCGGGATGCCGAGCGCGCACATGGCTTCGCTGACGATGTATTCGCGCAGCACGGGCCCAAGCGCCGCGCGGCCGTCGCCGCGGCGGGAGAATGGAGTAGGGCCTGAGCCCTTGAGCTGGATATCGCGGCGGACGCCGTCCTTGTCGATGACCTCGCCGAGCAGGATCGCGCGGCCGTCGCCGAGCTGGGGCACGAAGTGCCCGAACTGGTGGCCGGCATAGGCCATGGCAATGGGATCGGCGCCGGCGGGAACCGTTTTTCCGGCCAGGATTTCGGCGCCCTCCGCTGTCTCCAGCAGGTCAGGATCGAGCCCGAGCTGGACCGCCAGCGGCCGGTTCAGCTTGATCAGCCGGGGCGCGGCCACAGGGGTAGGCGCGACGCGGGCAAAGAAGCTGTCCGGCAGCGCCGAATATGAGTTCTGGAAGGGAAATGGACCGTCATGACCTCAAGATAGGGCTGGAACGGCAATCGGCAAAGGCTCGGGCCTTGAAAATGGGCACTTCCGCCCCAAACGGCACGTTCCTTGGTTGCCGCCTCCGGCCTCGTCGGGTAAACCCTGCCGCAACGTCGGACCGGCTGGATCAGTCGTCCGATTCGATCCTCAGACATCAATTTTGGGACGACCATGCATCGCTACCGGTCACATACATGCGGCGCGCTCCGCGAGAGCAACATCGGCGAGACGGTTCGCCTCTCGGGCTGGGTCCATCGCGTTCGCGACCATGGCGGCGTGCTGTTCATCGATTTACGCGACCATTACGGCCTGACCCAGTGCGTGGTCGATCCGGACTCGCCGGCGTTCGCGCTGGCCGAAAAGCTGCGCTCGGAATTCGTGGTCAAGATGGACGGCAAGGTCCGCCGCCGCCCCGAGGGGACCGACAATGACGATCTGCCGACCGGCAAGATCGAGATCTACGTCACCGAGATCGAGGTGCTGGGCCCCGCCGGCGACCTGCCGCTGCCGGTGTTCGGCGACCAGGAATATCCCGAAGACATCCGCCTGAAGTACCGCTTCCTCGACCTGCGCCGCGAAAAACTGCACCAGAACATCATGACGCGTGTCGAGATCATCAAGTCGATGCGCAGGCGCATGGAGGGGCAGGGTTTCTTCGAGTTCAACACGCCGATCCTGACCGCGTCCTCGCCGGAAGGCGCGCGCGACTTCCTGGTGCCGTCCCGCATCCATCCGGGCAAATTCTACGCGCTGCCGCAGGCGCCGCAGCAGTACAAGCAGCTCTTGATGATGTCGGGCTTCGACCGCTACTTCCAGATCGCGCCTTGTTTCCGCGACGAGGACCCGCGCGCCGACCGTCTGCCGGGCGAGTTCTACCAGCTCGACGTCGAGATGAGCTTTGTCACGCAGGAAGACGTGTTCGCGGCGATGGAGCCGGTCATCACCGGCGTGTTCGAGGAGTTCGCCAAGGGCAAGCCGGTGAGCAAGAACTGGCGCCGGATTCCGTTCGCCGAGGCGCTGCGCAAATACGGCAGCGACAAGCCGGACCTGCGCAACCCCATCGAGATGCAGGACGTCTCCGAGCACTTCCGCGGCTCGGGCTTCAAGGTGTTTGCGCGCATGCTCGAAGACCCCAAGAACCAGGTCTGGGCGATCCCGGCACCGGGCGGCGGCAGCCGCGCCTTCTGCGACCGCATGAATTCGTGGGCGCAGGGCGAAGGCCAGCCTGGGCTGGGCTATATCATGTGGCGCGAGGGCGGCGAGGGTGCGGGTCCGCTTGCCAATAACATCGGGCCTGAGCGGACCGCTGCGATCCGCGCGCAGATCGGCGTCAAGGAAGGCGATGCCGCCTTCTTCGTCGCCGGCGATCCCGACAAGTTCTGGAAGTTCTCAGGGCTCGCCCGCAACAAGGTCGGCGAGGAATTGAACCTCACCGACAAGGAGCGGTTCGAGCTCGCCTGGATCGTTGACTTCCCGATGTACGAGTTCAATGAGGACGATAAGAAGGTCGACTTCTCGCACAACCCGTTCTCGATGCCGCAGGGTGGTCTCGACGCGCTGAAGGGCCAGGACCCGCTGACCATCAAGGCGTTCCAGTACGACATCACCTGCAACGGCTATGAGATCGCCTCGGGCGGCATCCGCAACCACGTGCCGGAAGCGATGGTGAAGGCGTTCGAGATCGCAGGTTATGGCGAGCAGGAAGTGGTCGACCGCTTCGGCGGCATGTATCGCGCCTTCCAGTACGGCGCGCCGCCGCATGGCGGCATGGCCGCGGGCGTCGACCGCATCGTCATGCTGCTTTGTGGCACCAACAACCTGCGCGAGATCTCGCTATTCCCGATGAACCAGCAGGCCATGGACCTCTTGATGGGCGCGCCCTCGGACGCCACCACCAAGCAGCTCCGCGAGCTGCATGTGAAGGTGAACCTGCCGCAAAAGTGAGGGTCTCTCCACGCGTCATTGCGAGCGAAGCGAAGCAATCCAGAATCTTTGCGCGGAGGGACTCTGGATTGCTTCGTCACAAGAGCTCCTCGCAATGACGCGGAGAGAGCTGCGTCTCGTGCCCTAGAGCCCCGTCGACGCCTCCATCCGGAAGTGTGCCAGCGCAGCCGACCAACTCGCCACAGTCCAGGCTGAGCGCATCGATAGTGACCAGCCCGGAGTTCTTGTCGAGCGTGACCACGCGCGGTCCAGGGAAAGCCAGCGCTGTCAGATATTTGACCGTGCGCCCTGTTGATGGCCGCGCAATCGGATGTTGCCACCGGGGCGCCGGGCGTGCTTCATCCCGTTTCCATGACCCGGAATACCGCGACCCGCGACAGACCGGTCAGGACAACGTAGTTTGAGGCCGGTAACGCGAGGCAAGAGACCGCATGTCGTCCTATTCTGATGATCTCCACCAGGCGGCGCTGGCCTATCACCGTCTGCCGCGCCCCGGAAAGCTCGAGATCCAGGCAACAAAGCCGCTTGCGAACCAGCGCGACCTCGCGCTCGCCTACTCACCCGGAGTGGCGGCTGCATGCACCGAGATCGCCAAGAACCCGTCGGAGGCCGCCACGCTGACGGCTCGCGCCAATCTGGTCGCCGTGGTCTCCAACGGCACCGCGGTGCTCGGCCTCGGCAATATCGGCCCGCTGGCCTCGAAGCCGGTGATGGAAGGCAAGGCGGTGCTGTTCAAGAAATTCGCCGGCATCGACGTGTTCGACATCGAGATCGCCGCCGACACCATCGAGCGCGTTGTCGAGACCGTGGCGGCGCTCGAGCCGACTTTCGGCGGCATCAATCTCGAGGACATCCGCGGGCCGGAATGTTTCGAGATCGAGGCGCAGCTGAAGGAGCGCATGAAGATCCCGGTCTTCCATGACGATCAACACGGCACCGCGATCATCGTCGCCGCCGCCATCACCAATGGCCTGCGCCTGAACGGCAAGAAACTCTCGGACGTCAAGATCGTGGCGTCGGGGGCGGGGGCCGCCGCCATCGCGACGCTCAACCTGCTGGTCTCGATGGGTGCGCAGCGCAAGAACATCTGGGTCTGCGACATCGACGGGCTCGTGCACGAGGGCCGCAACACCACGATGGACCGCTGGAAGGCGGTCTACGCCCAGAAGACCGACAAGCGCACGCTTGCCGACGTCATCGGCGGCGCCGACATCTTCATCGGCCTGTCCGCGCCCGGCGTGCTCAAGCCCGAGATGGCCAAGGCGATGGGCGAGAAGCCGCTGATCATGGCGCTCGCCAACCCGACGCCGGAGATCATGCCGGAAGAGGCGCGCAAGGTGCGCCCCGACGCCATGATCTGCACTGGCCGCTCCGACTATCCGAACCAGGTCAACAACGTCCTCTGCTTCCCCTTCATCTTCCGCGGCGCGCTCGACGTCGGTGCCAGCGCCATCAATGAAGAGATGAAGCACGCCGCCGTAGAGGCCATCGCGCAGCTCGCGCGCGAGGCGCCGTCGGATGCGGTGGCGCAGGGTTTTGACACCGGCGAGACGCAAGGTTTTGGCCCGGGTTCGCTGATCCCGAGTCCGTTTGATCCGCGATTGATTTTGCGGATCGCGCCCGCCGTGGCCAAGGCTGCGATGGAGTCCGGCGTCGCGACCCGGCAGATCACCAATTTCGATGAGTACACCGCGCTGCTCGAGCGCTTCGCCTTCCGCTCCGGCCTCGTCATGAAGCCGATGTTCGCCAAGGCCAAGACCCAGCCGGTGCGTGTGATCTACGCCGAAGGCGAGGACGAGCGCGTGCTGCGCGCCACGCAAGTGGTGCTGGAGGAGAATCTGGCGCGGCCGATCCTGGTCGGCCGTCCTCGGTGGTGGAGGCGCGCATCAACCGCTTCGGCCTCTTGATCCGGGCCGGCAAGGATTTCGACCTGGTCAATCCCGAGGATGATCCGCGCTATCGCTCCTATGTCCAGTCCTATGTCGAGATCGCCGGCCGCCGCGGCGTGACACCGGATGCGGCGCGCACGGTGGTGCGCACCAACAACACGGTGATCGCGGCCCTTGCCGTGATGCGCGGGGAGGCGGACGCCATGCTCTGCGGCGTCGAAGGCCGCTACATGCATCATCTGCGTCATGTCCGCGAGATCGTCGGCTTCCAGGCCGGCGTCAGCGACTATGCCGCGCTGGCGCTGCTGATCACCAGCAAGGGTGCCTTTTTCATCGCCGACACCCAGGTGCGTCCCAATCCGAGTGCGGAGGAACTGGCCGAGATCGCTTCGCTCGCGGCGGTCCATGTTCAGCGCTTTGCGCTCAAGCCTAGGATCGCTTTCGTGTCGCATTCGGACTTCGGCAGCTACGACACGGATTCCTCGCGCAAGATGCGCCGCGCGACCCAGTTGCTGAAGGAAAAGCATCCGGAGATCGAGGCCGACGGCGAGATGCAGGGCGATACCGCGCTCTCCGCTGCGGCGCGCAAAATGGTGCTGCCGCACTCCAAGCTCGAGGGCGAGGCCAACATCATGATCATGCCGACGCTGGACACCGCGAACGTCGCCTATCAGATGATCAAATCGCTGGCCGACGCGCTGCCGGTCGGTCCGATCCTGATCGGCCCGGCGCGGCCCGCCCACATCCTCACGCCATCGGTGACCGCACGCGGCATCCTCAACATGACCGCTGTGGCCGTCGTCGAAGCCCAGGAGCGTGCGGCGCGGCAGCAACCGACGTTGTTTACGTAAGGGGCGGGCTGCGCGTTCGCGACGGTCAAGCGGCTACGTCGTCGCCCAGCATGGCTTGCTGTCGTTCGATCGGTGCGGCCTGCAAAGCAGCTCCAAACGCGTGGATAGCAGCTACGGGATCGGCTTCGACCATCAGGCGCGCGAGCTTCTCGAAATCCCTGAGGTAAATAGCGGCGGCATACAGATGGCCGTTTGGCTCGTCGCAGAAGCCAAATCGGAGCCACCGCTGTTCGTCATTCGGTGGACCGTTGTGATCCACGGACAGCGCCCCCTCAAAGGATTTCCGAGATGAATAGGGGTGATCGCTCAGCGGCCGGCGCAAGACGGACATTTTCAGCATCGGGGCCTCCCGTGAAACGCGTGAGAGTTCCAGTTGAACAAGGCCGGATTGGGACCAGGCGATGACCCCGCCGGGATTTCCCCGCGCGGGCGCTGGGCGCCCGCTGAGGTCGGAATTTCGCTCGAAAAAATTCTGAGGACGGCTGCGTGTGAGTTATGGGGCAATTCAACCAGGCGGCGTACAAGTGAGCCCCCGGGGGGATCACGATGGCCAGTACCAAATCAGCAGTTCCGCGTCTCGATGACAAAACGGCACTTGCGATTTTCCGAGAACTGCAAGGGATACAATCCCCCTCCAGCATGTCGTTGCAAGCAGCAGGTCTCGACCCAATCGACGTCCTCAACCCTGGAGATAAAAAGGGGGCTTTAGACGAATTGGAGCGAGGGTCTGGCCGCTATCTCATCACCCGCATCAGCCTGAGCTTCCAAAATTTCAACATCAGCTACGCCCGCAATCAAGACACAGGCCGGCTAAGCCCGTTTTACGACGAAATCGATATCAACCACAGCGACAATCAAGGTGGTCTTGCTTTCGAAACTCGTATTGCGCTGCTCGACCATCTCGATCGCAAGATCAGGCTCGGAGGTGTCAGTAAGCGCGACGAACTGGCGGCCAAATCGATCGACGACCTACAGGCGATCTATCACTCGACAGTCTTGAAACTGGAAACCAGTTTCGCCCAGCAAATCGAAAAGATCACGGATTGGACTGTGGAACAGACCACAGCCTTAGAGCAGGAGAAGCTCAGGCTGGCAGGCGAGACCGCCACCGAACGAGAACGGTTGAGCAAAGAACACGAGAGCAGGTTAGAGGCGCTGCGGCGTGATTCTGAAGCACTAGAAGAGCGCCATAAAGACCTCGATGACCGAGACTATATGCACGCGAGGCGCGGGACGCTCGGCGAGTTGCGCAAGAGGATTCTTGAAAGGCAGCAGAAGTTCACATTGACACCTGAGACGACCCGCCTGCGCTGGCCAATCCATATCGCACTGATTGTTCTGATATCAGCTCTGCTTGGCGCGAATTTCGTCACGGCGAGTACCGTCCTGAGTCTGGACGCGGGAAAAGTCGAGTGGCCTGTGCTCGCTTGGGCATTTGGTAAGCAAAGCATTGTGACGATCGCCCTCGTCGGCGCCTTGTTTTTCTATGTGAGATGGATGAACCGGTGGTTCGAACAGCATGCCTCCGCCGAGTTCCTACTGAAGCAGTTCGAACTCGATATCAACCGCGCCAGTTGGGTCGTGGAGACCGCGATGGAGTGGCGAAGAGACCAGCACTCCGAAATCCCTGCACCTCTGCTCGAAGGTGTCACTCGGAACCTATTTGCCTATGGCGACAGCTCCTCTCAGGAGCACACGGCAGCGGATGATTTGGCATCAGCATTAGTGGGCAACGCCTCGCAGTTGAAGCTTAAGGTCGGCGACAATGAAGTGAACTTCGACCGAAAAGGCCTCAGCGGTCTTGCCAAGACCGAAGGGTCGAAGTCCTGAAAAAGGGCGCGTGCGAGTTGTTACCCTCGGCAGCACATTAGACAAGCGTAACGCATCACACGAGACCGCCATGAAAGAACCGCGGAAACTCTATTTTGACGGAAAGTTCGTCGGCGAGGTCCCTGATACCGGAGACCTGAAGGCGGATATGAAGGTGATGACCGAACTGTTGCGCTCAAGCGGCAGCGCGGAGCCACTCAATAAGAGCCAAGCGACATTCAGACAAGCGTCCGCGTTTGCTATCAACGCCTCTCACCTGTTCAACACGGGGCTAACAGGTGCCCCACCGCGGAATCCGATTAACGTGATCCCATTTGCGGTCAATGCCGCATTTGCCGTGGAGCTTTACCTTAAGACTCTTGCATGTGTTCACGGTCTTGAGATGCGGGGGCATGATCTCCTTGGACTCTTCGATCAGCTACCCGAGGAGGCCCTCGAGCAGTTACGACAGGAAATTGTCCTCGCTCCTGCAACCGATGGCATCAAGGATCTGACAGGTTTCCGGGTGGAGATCGAACGCTTGCGTCACGTTTTCGTCGAATGGCGATACCTGTACGAGCGGGATTCGGCATCGGAGATTAGATTTCTCGAGCTCATCCACATCCTAAACGTCTTGCATAATATCTGTCGCAAGGATGATCGACTAAGGCCAGCCTCCGTTAAGTCAGATTAAGCGGTCGACGTCACCGCGCAACTCGCCGAAACCCCAGATCGGCCCACACGTTCGCACCATTATCGATCGGCTCCAGGATCATCCTAGTTTCTCGCTCCAGGACGTCGACGATTCGTCCTCGTTCTGCGGGGGTCATGTCAGCGCGGCGCGCCTCCACGATCAGTTGGCCGAAACGCTTCTCCAGATCCGTTCGTGTGCTCATCGGGCTTTCCCTCGTACTGGCGGCAGGCTCGGTACTCGACCGGGCGGCGGCACCAAGCCGACGCCGGCGTGGAGATCATCGTCCTCAAGCCACCACTGATCTGAGGCGCCGTCGCGCTTCGGCGCGCGGCGAGCGACGTCCGGAGTCGTGATGATGATGTCTTTTGGGGTAACTGCGTTACGCTTAATTCGTCACGCTCCATTCCCCTTATAGAGGATGGTGCGTGACTATTTTTGCGTAACGCTCGCTTCTTCCGCATTCGAGCGGCGGCCTGGGCGTTTGTGTGAGCCCTCATCTCCTCAACGGTCAATTCGAGCGGAGGACGGCCGGGCCGTCTGGTGCCGCCAGCATTTCGCCGTCGGCGACCTTGTCGGCGTCGTCTGCCAGCGTAACGGTGAAGGCGCGGAAGCTCTTTAGGTCGAGAGCAGCCACCTCTTCAGCGGTGACCCGAAAGGCCCGACCAAGCTGCGCCGCAGACGGTGGCTCGGTCTTCGTGGCCGCGGCCTCAATGGTGCTTGCCACTGCCTCCCTCGTCAGCCACGGCGCCAGCAACCGAAGGTTTGCCCGGGTGACGGCCTCAGCGCCGACCTTGAGTTTCACAAAGTGCTGGGCAAGGAGCTTAGCGGCTTGTAGACCCGCGGCATTGTTCGGCAGGACGGTGACCGATCGTCGGTCGAGCAGTGCGGAGATCTCCCCAGTCCGGCGCCGCCATTGCCAGTGCATTCGCGGCAGGCTGCGCTCTGCGGCGATCGCCGTCTTCGCGCGACCTGGAAAGTAACGACTCTTGCGCAAAGCCGCGGCAGGATGTATATCGCTGTCGTTGTTCACGGTGGTTGCCTCCATCGTGTTGATATTGAAATTCAGAAAGCTCCGCTGGTTGCCTCCAGCGGGGTTTTCGTTTTCAGGGTGGTCTCAATGTGAGCCCGGCTTCGTCCCCTTGGGGGTGGGTAGCGCCCGCTAAGTTGGTCGTTGTCGGTTTGGGTACGGGCTCTGAAACGCCTTGCAAAACAATGATCGAATTATTCCCCAAACTTTGGGGCAACGATCTGATTTTGCTTATTTCTGCCCCTTTGCTAGGGAGCCCCAAGGCACCGTCTTCGCCGCCAACTTTGAATTACTCGCAGTTCGCCATTTCCCCGTTTGTAAACCGGCGCACTAGTCTTCATAATCGCGCGGTACTCTCGTCAAGACGCCGATTTCAAAACGCCTGAGCCAAGAGGCCGACCATGCCAGCGTTCGTGACTTTCGGGCGAATCCTGTTCGCCGTGCTGTTCATCTACACGGGCGCGACGAAACTGATCGCCATCCAGGCGACCGCCGATTTCATCGCCACCAAGGTCGTGGTGCCCGATGTGATCGCGCCCTACGCCAAGCAGGTGGAGGCGGCGACTGCGATGACGACGCCGCAGCTTTTGGCGATCGCGCTCGGTGGGCTCGAGATCATCGCAGGCCTGATGATTGCGCTGAATTTCGGCGCGCGCTTCTTCGCGATGCTGCTGATCATCTACACCGCGGCGTCGACCGTCCTGTTCTACGACTTCTGGAATCAGCCGGCGCCTGACAATGCCAAGATGGTGATCGACGCGCTAAAGAATATCTCGATCATCGGCGCGCTCTTCATGATCATGGGCTACGGCCGCGCCACGCGTTCGGCCGAAACGGCCTACGGGGACGTGTAGGTTCCGTAGCTCGAGGCCCGGACGCTCGCGGTGTGCCCAGCTTCGCGCAAGATCGTTGCTGCAGGATGATGGGGAGCGAGTCATCGCATCGATGATGGAACCCCCCGGAATGTTTGCTGAAGCGCCGTCAGTTTCTCTCTCGCTCGAGGCCGGTCTTGCACATCATCGCGCGGGCCGCTTGCCGCAAGCGCAGGCGATTTATCGGCAGATACTGGCATCCGAGCCGGATCATACGGACAGTATTTTTCTCCTGGGGTTGCTTCGCTGCAGACGGGTCACCCCGACAGGGCGCTCGATCTCTTCGTTCGTGCCGTCGGCCTCCAGCCGCGCAACAGCCTCTATCACAGCAACATGGCTGTCGCTCTACGCGCGCTCGGACGCAGGGGCGAGGCCATCGCGAGCTATCGGGAAGCGCTGCTGCATCAGCCCGACAATCTGGATACGCACATTCAGCTTGGTCTCCTGCTTGGTGAATGCGGGGATGTCGCAAGCGAGGAGGCCCAGTACCGGCTCGTGCTGCGACATCCCGTTGGCCTCGATCTCGCTGCAGTTCGCGCTCAGGTCGATGCCCGTTTCCATCTCGCCAATCTGCTGGTGAGACGGAAACAATTCGACGATGCGATCAGCGAGTTTCGGCAGGTGCTGCGGCAAAGGCCGGAATTTGCGGAGGCCCATTGCAATCTTGGGGCCGTGCTGTTCGATCTCGCCGCCTTCGAGGAATGCGAACATTGCTATCGCGAGGCGCTGCGCCTCAACCCGGGATTTGCGGAAGCCCATAACAATCTTGGTGGTCTTCTCATCAAGCTGGGGCGCCTCGACGACGCCGAGCTCAATCTTCGCGAAGCCTGCAAACTCCGGCCTAATTTCCCCGAGGCCTTGAACAATCTCGGCGACCTGCTGCGTCTCCGGGGACGGTCGGAAGAGGCGGAAGCATGCTGCAGGAAGCTTTGCGTCTGAAGCCGGACTATGTTCCGGCGCAATTGATCCTGGGCAACGCCCTTCGCGAGTCCGGTCGTTTCCACGACGCGGAGTCCTGCTATCGGGCAGCTCTCGATCGCAATCCGCTCTGGCCGGAGGCGCTCAACAATCTCGGCACGCTGCTGTACGATCTTGGGCGCCCTGATGAAGCCATTCAGAGCTTGCGAACGGCGGTGTCGCAAAAGCCGGATTATGCCGACGCGCATTTCAATCTTGCGATCACGCTGTTGCTGGCCGGCCAGTTCGACGAAGGCTGGCGGGAATATGAGTGGCGGTGGAAGCAGGAGACGAAAAAGCCGCATCTGCGCGGCTTCCGCCAGCCGCTCTGGGATGGAGGAGATATCGGTGATCGGGTCCTGCTGCTGCATGCGGAGCAGGGCCTGGGCGACACGCTCCAGTTCTGTCGCTTCGTGCCGGCCATTGCGGCGGGGCGGCGGATCGTTCTCGAGGTTCAGCGGCCATTGCTGCCGCTGCTGACGGGGCTGCCGGAATCGAGCGCATCGTCGCGCGGGGCGATTCTCTGCCGCCATTCGATCTGCATTGTCCGCTGTTGAGTCTGCCGCGGGCCCTTGGCATCACTCTCGAAACCATCCCGCGGAGGCATCCTATCTCCGGGCCGATCCGCAACGCGTGGCGGCCTGGCGCGAGCGCGTGGGGCAGTTCGATGGCTTGCGGGTCGGTCTCGTCTGGGCCGGCAATCAGACGATGAGCGGCGACCGGCGCCGGTCGATTCCGCTCGAACGATTTTCGAGCTGGCGGACCTGGCGGGGGTGAGTTTCGTCTCACTGCAGAAAGGACCGGTGGCCAGCCAGTCGCCGCCGGCGGGTCTGGCCTTGCACGACTGGACGGACGATCTCCACGATTTCGGTGAAACCGCAGGGCTGATCGAGGCGCTTGATCTGGTCATCAGTGTCGATACGGGGTGGCGCATCTCGCGGGAGCACTCGGCCGCCCGGTCTGGCTGCTCAATCGCTTCGATCGGTGCTGGCGGTGGTTGCTCGACCGCGACGGCAGCCCCTGGTATCCGACGCTGCGGCAATTCCGGCAAATTCACCCCGGCGATTGGACCGGCGTGCTCCAGGACGTGCGCGCTGAACTCGAGGCGCGCAGCTTGGCCAGACCCGCCGTGCAGTAAGCCTCATGCATGGCAAGCCTACGCATTGTACGCGGGTATCACAGCACCGGTACTGTGCATGGGGTTGTTTTGCGCGTTTCAGGTGGAGCGTCTGGCGGCCCGCCACGGCGTGACGGTCACGTCGTGCGCCGCGTCGAGCAGATACGGCGTGCCCGGCTTCATCCCATGCGACGCCAGCACCTCGTGCGGCGTCCGCTCCGGCACGCCCGCAAAACAGCCTTCGCCGCCGGGCAGCCGCACATGCGGGGCTTCCGACAGCCAGAACGTGTCGAAGCGGTCCATGAACAGGTCGAACATGAGGGGGCCGCCGATGACCGCGATTCGTCCCGAGGCGACATCGGCAAAGGCGGCAGCCTGCTCGAAGCTCGCATGGGCCGGATTCCACAGCGTCGCGTTCGGCATCTCCGGATCGACGGTGAGCGCCTTGATCTTCCGGGTGGTGATCAGCCGCTTGCGCTTGGGCGAGTTCGGCTGCTGCTCATACGAGTTGCGCCCGTGTACGATCAGCGCCGCGCCGTCGAGCGCCTGCTCGAAGAACAGCTTGTCGCCTTTGAACTTCAGACTGTCGGGCATGACGCGGCTCGCGTCGGCAAGCATGCCGTCCGCCGAGATGATGACGTACCCTTCGAAATGGTAAGACAAGCGACTTCTATTCGGAAACGGTTGTCACCACGGAATTGACCGGGCGCGTGCTCACCGTCGGCAGCTTGACGTCCTTCATCAATTCCTGATCGTATTCGGGCAGCGAGGCGACCGGCGCCTTGGCGCGCATCGCCACCACCTTGTAGCCGCCGGCGTTGAGACGGTTCAGAAGCTCGGGCAGGGCTTCCGCGGTGTGCTTCTGGAAGTCGTGCATCAGGAGGATCCCCTTGCCCTTCTTCTCGAGCCCCTTCATCACCGTGTCGATCACCTTCTCGGGCTTCGAAGCCTTGAAGTCGAAGGAGTCGATGTCGCAGGAGAAGATCGCGACGTTGCGGTTGCCGAGATAGGTGACCATCTCCGGCGGATGCTGCAGCGCCGGGAAGCGGAAGAACGCTGCAGGCGAGATGCCGCCGAGCGCCCATTTCACGGCGCTGATGCCCTTCTCGATCTCTTCCTTCCGCTGCGCTTCGGTCAGCTTCTTGTTGTTGAGGTTGGCGTGCGACCAGGTGTGGGTGCCGATGGTGTGGCCGGCCGCGTAGACCTGCTTCAGGAGCTCCGGCTCGTAGGTGGCGTGCTTGCCGATCGAGAAGAAGATGCCGGTGGTGCACTGGTCGGCGAGCGCCTTCAGCACGGCGGGCGTGTTGTGCGGCCAGGGACCGTCGTCGAAGGTCAGAACGACCTCCTTGTCGCGCAGGAAGTCGAGTTCCTTGAAATGCTCGAAGCCGAAGCCGGGACCGCCCGTGGTGTCGATTTCCACGGTGCGGGCAACGCCCAGCGCGTTCGGATTGTTACAGGCCGCGCGCGCCGGCTGCGGTGCCTGTTGCGGCGGGGGCGGGAACGCGGCGGCTTGTGCCGCGGGCGCTGCGGCAGGCGCTGCAGCGGGTGCCGGAGCCGCAGCAGCGGCGGGTTTGGCCGCGGGGGCGGCCTGGGTGGCGGCTGCGGGTTTCGCGGCCGGGGTCTGCGACCATGCCGCGCCTGTCAGCGCAACCGACATCGCGCTTGCCAAAATCAGTGTTGCCGCCACACGCATGGTGTTGTCCTCGAGATTGATCCCGTTGTTCCGCCGCGGCTTTTCGCCTCCGGTAAAACCCATCCTGCCCCTGATCATCCTAGCCTAGTTGGAGGCCCATCGCCATTGCAACGGCTGTTTGGCGCCTAGCCCCAATTGTGCCCAGGCCTGTTTGGGCGAGGCCCCTCAGCTGTCCGCGAGGGCCTTGGCAATTGCCGTCTTGATGCGCGCGTGTCTGGAGGCTCGAGAGCCGACGATCAGGCACTTGTGGAAGTTCCGCGTCGGAACTGCCCTCGGCCGTGGCGCGGCGTCCTCCAGATGTGATCCGGCACCGAGCTTACTCCGGCGAGACGGCCGGCCCGCTCAACACCGCGTTATCTGACGCGGTACCAAGCTAGTACAGGCGGACGATGAAGTCGGTGCCTTCGCCGGTCTCGCCCTGGTTGATGCCTTGGTCGGAGACGATGACGGAGCCGCCCATGGTGAGCATCTCGTTGATCTTCGCGATGGCGTCGGCAGGGATCGTGATGCGATCCAGAGCCTCGGTCGGGCTATCCGGCGTGATCACCGATTTTGCGGCGATAGGGATCACGGCGGCGCCGCGCTGGCGGCGCGTGGCGCGACCATCGTCCTCGCGCGCGGCGGCACGAACGGCAACGGGCAGAGACACCACGGACCAATGCAGCGCATTGGAATCAGTCTTGTCGATCTCGGCGGTGAAAACGTGAGTGCCGAGCGGCCGGTCGCTTGCCGCGATCGTCACGGGCACCTCGAATAACGGCGCAAAATTCTGCCGCACGTAGAGCTTGGAATCCTTCCGGCTGATGAACACCGCAATCTGACCGGTCCGCTTCGGCAGGTCCGGCTTCACGGACGGCGCGGGATCGGCGACGCCGGTCTGGTCGTTCTTCGCGTCTGGCGAAGCGGCCAGCGCGGGCGCAATTGCCGTCACCGCCGCATCGGGCTTGTTCTCGGTCGTAGCCGCGTCAGCTTTGGCTGGCTCGGACTTCGCGGCCTCGATCTTGTCAGCCGGCTTGTCGTCCGAATTCGCCTCGGCAGCTTCCCCAGGCTTCGCTTCGTCGCTCGTCGCCGCCTCGGGCTGCTTGGCCGGCGCGGAGGCCTCGGCGAACTTGGTGTCAGGCTTGACTTCGATCTCGGCCGCTTCCTCGCGGACCGCCGCATTGCCCGTGGTCACATCCGACATCACGGTATGGCCGACCGTGGAGCGCAGCTCGAGCATGCCCTCGGCGCTGGCGGTCTTCGTCTCAGATGACTTGGTCTCGACGGGCTTGGCGTCCGTGACCTTGGTGTCAGGCGCACTCTTGTCGGCTTTCTCGCCAACGCTCGTTGTCGGCTCGAGGCTTGCAGCCGGCTGCGGCGGGACGCGCAGCGAGGTGAGCATGGGATGCGAGAAGCTTTGCGGCGTGATCTGGCCGGGCGTGACGATCACGCGCGCGCCCATCTTGGTCCAGTTCCACATCTTTACCGCGAATGCCATGGGCATACGGATGCAGCCGTGTGAGGCCGGATAGCCCGGCAGTACGCCGGCATGCATGGCGATACCGGACCACGTGATCCGCTGCATGTACGGCATCGGCGCGCCGCTGTAGATGTTGGAGTGGTGGAATTTGTGCTTCTGGATGACGCTGAACACCCCCATCGGCGTCGAGTGGCCCTTCATGCCGGTCGACACCGGCGACTCCGCGAATATGCCGTTGGAGTCGTAGATGGTCACTTTCTGCCGGTTGATCGAGACAACGATGACGAGCGGACCCTGCGGCTTCGCGCCGGTCTCCTTCTCGACGCGCGCCGCGTTCTTGTTCTTGGCTGCCGAGCCGCGCTTGAGCGGCCTCTGCTGCGGCTCGTCGGGATGTCGCACCGGCCGTGAATAGTACGACCCGTCCGAATAATCCGGCGTGTAATAGAACGCTGCTTCTGCCCGGCTGGCCGTAGCGATCGTACCCGCGGCCGTCAGAACGGCGAACTGCCACAGCCATGCCGGCGCGGCAGCAAAACGGGACCCGTTCACGCTAGTCATTCCTCGAATCCGTAATCCAAATTAGACATTAGTCTCGCAGAGGGGATACGCGTTCACCAGCAGGGCAGTTCTGCCATCAGGTACATTTTGTCCAAGACGTAGCAAAAAAGCCTCACGGAGCGGTAAACGGCCGCCGCGCCTGGCCGCCATCATCTTCCTGAATGATGACTCCATACTTACGTTGCCGGGACTTGTTCTCGGAGAACTTCATGTCATCTCGTTTCACCGGTCGTTCGGGCATCCGCTTGAAAGATCTCGCTTTATTTCTCCTTGTTCTGGCCATGCCGGCCGCGTCGCGCGGGCCGCCGACGAACCGGATCTGATCTTTCGCCGCTCCACCGTGTTCAAATGGGTGAGCCCGAATGACAAGCTCGCGACCTATGGCCTCGACGACCCCGAGGTCGAGGGCGTGGCCTGCCATTTTAGGGTGCCGGAAAAGGGCGGCTTCAAGGGCTGGCTCGGTCTTGCCGAGGAGGTTTCTGACGTCTCGCTCGCCTGCCGCCAGATCGGTCCGATCAAGTTCAGGGACAAGATGGAACAGGGCGACGATATGTTCCGCAAGCGCCGTTCGCTCTTCTTCAAGAAGATGCAGATCGTGCGAGGCTGCGACGCCAAGCGGAATGTGCTCGTCTACATGCTCTATTCGGACAAGCTGATCGAGGGATCGCCGAAGAACTCGACCTCGACGGTGCCGATCATGCCGTGGGGACCGACCGACGCGAACGTCCAGAAGTGCGGCGACTTCTTCACTCAATGATGTGATCGCGGCTGACACGCGGTTTTACAAGGTGCGAGCCGCTGAGCCGGACGAACACCTGTGGCGCGGCCTCGTAGCCGCGGTATGATTGGAGAGCCATCGCCCCTGGCGAAGCGGCGCGTTGATCCGCGCGGTCGTTCCAGTCGGCTGCGTCGCGCGCCGTTGCGCGATCTTGCGCCATGATGGTCCTCACATGTGCCCGGTTGACGGGCCTTTCGGTTTTCAAAGGCTTTGGTTGCGCCCGGCGAGCTTCGGGTTCATGGGTGGGACCGACCTCGTTTGCGTCTCTTCAGCAGAAAAATGTAAAATGCATGTTGAAGCGCTGACGTCATGGATGTGACCGCCCCACCTCAACCTGCATGGATGATTGCTCCCAAGCCGGTTCAGACCGTCACGCGGCCCATCTGAAATGATTGAGGTTTTCCGGGAATTGTTTCGTCAGGACGGGGGCGACGAAATAATTTTCATCGGGAACGAAACCATTTTGGGCTTTGGGCGCATCACGGGAGAAACCGCAAATGGTTATCAACCTCACAACGAAGACGGCAGACCGCCGGCCACGCGATTCGGTGACATGTCCATGCGCGCGCTCAGCTTCATCCTTGCTATCGGGTTCGTGCTTGCCGGTTCTTCGTTCGCGGGCGCGCCGGACGGCAATCTGCCTGGCATCGGCACCTTCCAGTACAGCGGCTCGCCCATAACGACCACCGCGCGGCAGCCAATCGTTGTTGCAGCGCGCTTCTGATCCGCAACAAGAAAATCAGTCGGCAAAAGCCATCATGCATCTTGGTGTCAGCGCTGCAGCGGTCCTCTCCCTTCTGACGATCAGTTCCGTCCAGGCACAGGTGCGCGCGCCGAGCCGATTGCCGGACCCGCGCACCGAATTCGTGCGGCAATGTGCCCCGCGCATGCTCGGGCGCTGGGAGCATCCGGAAGAGGTCTGCGGGTGTCTGCATGATCATGCTGCGGCCGTGGTCGAGGATCGCGACTTGCGCGAGGCGCTGTTGCGCGGCATCAGCGAGACCGGCGTTCCCACGATCGAAACCGATTGGGTGCCGGCGGCAAAGCAAAGCGAAATCGGCGCGACCTTCACCAAGATCGCCAAGCCGACCTTGCAGTGCATGTTCGACCCGGCGAAATCCTGACGATTACTTGGATTTCGGACCGTACCGGGCGACGCAAGAACTGATTCGAACGATACCCTTGTCGCTCATCTTCGAACCGCGAACTTCCTTGATCTGCCCGGCCGGGCAGGTTCCGTCATCCACCATCACGCGCTGACCAAGCTTGAGATCGACGATATCCTGTTCGCGGCCTATCGTGGCTGCGTACGCCGTCGTCGCGAGCGTGGCTGAAATTAAGAGCGACAAGCAGACAACGTGGCGAAGTGGCATGATGAGAGTTCCCGGCCTCGATGCCGCAATCTAGGGAGCGGCACACGATTCTCAAAGTAGACCTTTGTCATGCGCGCCCGGTCGACTTACCTCTGGCGCGCAAGGCAGCACGCGCTTCCCGCGCGAGCCGTTCGGCGGAGGCGACGAGGCATGGAACCTCGTGCCCCGAAAATCCCAGCACGAAACCGGGCAGGGGACGCGCCCGTGCATAGGTGTCGGCGAGCAGCCAGCCTTCCGCGCCCGCGGCCTGTTTCGCTTCGGCCGCAACCGCTGGCGCCACGGCCGGATCGAATCGCGCGACGAGATGCAGGCCCTGCGACGGCACCGGGACCGACAGCGCGCCATCCGATGCCGCTTCGAGCGTTTCGGCCAGCGCATCGCGGGCCTCACGGTACAGCTTGCGCACGCGCTTCAAATTTGCGGCAAACGCGCCCGAATTCAGCATGTCGGCGACCGCGCCTTCCATCAGCGTTCCGGGAAAACGGTCGAGCGCGGCCCGGGCGGCCGTGACGTCGCCGATCAGGCGTTCGGGCAATGCGCAATAACCGATGCGCAGTCCCGGAAACAGCGTCTTGGCAAACGTGCCCATGTAGATCACGCGCTGGAGATGGTCGATGCCGGCGAGCGACATCAGCGGAGCGCCGTCATAGCGGAACTCGCTGTCGTAGTCGTCCTCCAACACGAAGGCGCCCGCCTGCTTCGCCCAGTCGAGCAGCTCCAGCCGCCGCGGCATCGACATCTGCACGCCGAGCGGAAACTGATGCGACGGCGTGACATAGGCCGCGCGTGCGGACGGTGCGGCGGCGCGGCCTCTCGCGATTTGCAGGCCATGGGCATCGACGGGAAGGGGCACGGTGCGATAGCCGCATTGCGCGACGGTCCTGCGCGCGACGGGATAGCCGGGGTCCTCGCACCAGACCTGATCGCCGGATTTCAGGATCGTGCCGAGAACGATGCGCAGAGTGTGCAGCGTTCCTGACGTGAGCATGATCTGGTCGGGGTCGCAGCGCAGCCCCGCGCGGAGAGCAGATGGTCCGCGATCGCGACGCGCAACTCGCGGCCGCCACGCGGATCGCCGTAGTGCAGATGCTCGGCCCCGAAGGCGCGCATGCGTCGGCCAACGAAAGCGCGAAAGCGCTGTATCGCGCGCTCGTCGATATGAGTGCAGCCGAGCGAGAGCGCGCCTTGCCCCGGCGCCTCCACGATCATCTTCGGCTTCTTCTGTGTGGCGGCACGCGCGGGAATGCGCGCTGCGACGAACGTGCCGGAGCCGACGGTCGCTTGCGCGAACCCGTCGGCGATCAGGCGCTCATAAGCCGTGACGACCGCGTTACGCCGAAAGCCGGTCTGCCTGGCCAGCTTGCGCGAGGGCGGTAGCGGCTCGCCGGGTTTGACGAGGCCAGAGACGATCATCTCGCACAGCGCCTGGTGCAGCCGGTGCGCCGAGGAGGCGCCGGCGGTGATGTGCGGGCCGGAGAGATCGAGCGGCAGCTCGGCTTTGGCCGGAGCGAGAGAATTGGTCGGAATTTTTTGCATGGAATTGGCACTATCGCAGACCAAATGCGGGGCTACAACTGCTCTGGGATTGTTCCATTTCTGATGAGGAGCGGCCGTGAGCCAGACTGAGAGCCAAGATTTCTATCCGACCTCGGCGCGCAACCAGGTGAAGCGCCGGCACGATCGCGGCTTCTATGATCATGAGACGGTTCATCGCATCCTGGATTCCTCGATGCTGTGCCACGTCTCCTATGTCATAGACGGTCAGCCCTATTGCACGCCGACTTTCTTCTGGCGCGAGGGGACCAAGCTCTACTGGCACGGCTCGAGCGCCAGCCGCATGCTGCGCAATCAGACCAGGGGCGAGCGGGTGTGCCTGACGGTCGCCCATCTCGACAGCCTCGTGCTGGCGCGCTGCGGCTTCAATCATTCCGCCGACTACCGCGCCGTGATGGCGTTCGGCACGGCCTATCTCGTGACCGACCCGGCGGAGAAAGAGCGCGCCGTGGTCGCGATGGTCGATCGCTTCTTCCCCGATCGGACCGCAAGCCTGCGGGCCAGCAGCACCCAGGAGATCAAGGCGACCTCCTTCATCGCGATGGAGATCGAGGAAGCTTCCGCAAAAGTCCGCGCCAAGGGTGTCGCCGACGACGATGAGGACTACGAATTGCCGATCTACGCCGAGCGCATTCCGGTCCGCACCGTTCTCGGCGCGCCGGAGCCGTGCCCGCGGCTGCTCGATGGCGTGAGCCGGCCGGCGACGCTGAATGGCTATTCGGAAGGCCGCTTGCTCGAAGATGCATTGCGGGATGCTTATTTTGTAGAGTACCCAAACGGCTGAAATCGGCTAGCTTGCGCGCACCTTGACCAAATGGATGCCCGGAGTTGCCTGATGAATGCCGAAATGCAGCAGAGGATTCTTGACGCCGTCGATGCCGGCTTCGAAGCCCAGCTTGCGACCACACGCGATTTCGTCGCGATCCCTTCGACCCGCGGGGCGGAGGGACCGTGCCAGGATATGATCGGCGACCTCCTGCGCGCGCGCGGTTACGAGGTCGACGACTGGCACATCAATGTCGATGATCTCAAGGATCTGCGCGGCTTCGGCCCGATCGAGCATGATTTCTCCAGGGCACGCACGGTGGTCGGCACCTACCGTCCGAACACCGAGGCCGGCAAATCGCTGATCCTTCAGGGGCACTGCGACGTGGTGCCCGCGGGGCCGCTGGAACTGTGGGACACACCGCCGTTCTCGCCTGTCATCAAGGACGGCAAGATGTTCGGCCGCGGCGCCTGCGACATGAAGTCGGGTACCATCGGCGCGCTTTATGCGCTAGACGCGATCAAGGCGGCCGGCCTCAGGCCGACGGCGCGGATTCACTTTCAATCAGTCATCGAAGAGGAGAGCACCGGTGTCGGCGCACTCTCGACGCTGCAGCGCGGCTACCGCGCCGATGCCTGCTTCATCCCGGAACCCACCGCCGGCAAGATGGTGCGCTCTCAGGTGGGCGTAATCTGGTTTCGGCTGCGGGTGAAGGGCCATCCGACCCACGTGGCCTTTGCCGGCTCCGGCTCCAATGCGATCATGGCGGCGTATCACCTCGTCCACGCGCTACAGAAGCTCGAGATCGAGTGGAACGAGCGCGCCAAGGCCGACCGTCACTTCAAGACGCTCAACCACCCCATCAACTTCAACCCCGGCATCATCAAGGGCGGCGATTGGGCCTCCAGCGTGCCGGCCTGGTGCGACGTCGATTGCCGTATCGCCATCCTGCCGGGTTGGTCGGTCGCCGATCACCAGAAGGAGATCATGGCCTGCGTTGCCGCTGCCTCGCGCAACCATCGCTTCCTCGCCAACAATCCGCCGGAGGTCGAATGGTCGGGCTTCCTGTCGGAAGGCTATGAGCTGACCGATTCCGCGGCGCCGGAAGCCGCATTCGGCAAAGCTTTTAATACGGTTTATGGCGGCGCAGTCGAAGATCTCGTCTTCACCGCGCTCACCGATACCCGCTTCTACGGCCTCAACCACGGCATCCCCAGCCTGTGCTTCGGCGCCAGCGGCGGCGAGATGCACGGCTTCAACGAATATGTCGATCTCGACTCGCTGAAGAAGACGACAAAGGCGATGGCACTGTTCATCGCGGAATGGTGTGGGGTGGAGAAGGCGTAAGACTCTCGCCGTCATTGCGAGGAGCGAAGCGACGAAGCAATCCAGGCTGCGGTCGAGGGCAAAGGCGCCCTTGCGCCGTGCCCGCCATGTTTCCTCGACTCCAAGCGATGGTGGGCACGCTCCGCTTTGCCCACTCGCTTCTGAAATTGAGGCCACGTTGCCCGAAACACCGGCTCCGTCGAATCCTTTAAGCTTAAAAGAAAGACTAGGATGCGGGCCTGACCGGTGGCACACTGGCGCTCGGTGTGCTGGGCAAGTCCGCGGGAGTCACGATGCGCGATTGGGATGATGCTTACGCCAATTCGGCCCATATCCCGGGCTCGGACAAGATGCCGGCGCAATGGGCGGAGCGGGCGGCGGCCTACCGCGCCGTGTTGAAGGGCTTTCGTCCCGACATCGCCTACGGCTCCGGTGAGCGCCAACGTTTTGACCTGATCCTGCCCGACGGCGACAGCAAGGGCCTCGTCGTATTCGTGCACGGCGGCTACTGGATGCGCTTCGACAAGTCGACCTGGACCGATCTGGCCGAAGGTGCCCGGCACCATGGCTGGACGGTGGCGCTGCCGAGCTACACGCTGACGCCGGCCGCGCACATCTCTGATATCACCGCGGAGATGACCGCCGCGATCGCGAAGGCGGCGTCGCTCGTCGCGGGGCCGATCCGGCTTGCCGGCCATTCCGCCGGCGGCCATCTCGTGACCCGCATGCTCTGCGACGACAGCCGCCTCGAACCCGCCGTCTTCAGCCGCATCGCCGGTACGCTCTCGATCAGCGGGCTGCACGATTTGCGGCCCCTGCTCAAGACCAGGATGAACGAGACGTTGCGCATGACCGTGGAGGAGGCGACGCTCGAAAGCGCGGCGCTGCATCTGCCGCGTGGACATTCGCCTGTAACCGCCTGGGTCGGCGGCAGTGAGCGGCCCGAATTCGTCCGCCAGTCCGACTTGTTCGCCAACGTCTGGACCGGCTTTGACGTGCCGACGCGTCTCGTCGTTGATCCCGGACTGAATCACTTCACTGTGATCGATGCGCTCAAGGACCCGTCGTCGCCGATCACAGCGCGGCTGATCGGCCTCGACTGACGGGGCGCAAAGGGATGATCGATCGAGAGGGCCTGTCATGACGTCCAGCGATTACGATCCTTCAAGCGACGGCGCCGAGACCGATTTCGCGCGGCGCATGTCCTACGGCGATTATCTGGCGCTGGATGCGATCCTCGGTGCGCAGCATCCGCTCTCGGAAGCGCATGACGAGATGCTGTTCATCATCCAGCATCAGACCACGGAGCTGTGGATGCGCCTTGCCATCCACGAACTCAGCGCCGCACGCCGCGCCATCGCCAAAGACGAGGTGCAGCCCGCGATGAAGATGCTGGCGCGGATGTCGCGCATCTTCGAGCAACTCAACGGCGCCTGGGACGTGCTGCGCACCATGACGCCGAGCGAATACACGCGCTTCCGCTCGCAGCTCGGGCAATCATCGGGTTTCCAGTCGCGGCAGTACCGGCTGATCGAATATCTGCTTGGCAACCGCAATCACGCCATGCTCAAGCCGCACGCGCACGATGCCGAGACGACGAAGCTGCTCGAGGACGAGCTTGCGACGCCGAGCCTCTATGACGAGGTGCTGCGTCTCGCGGACCGCAACGGGCTCAAGATGCCGGCCGCTGTGCTCTCGCGCGACATTCGCGAGACCCACAGCTTCAACGAAGACGTGCTTCACGCCTGGCGTATCGTCTACGAGGCGCCGGAGGCGCACTGGATGCTCTACGAGCTCGCCGAGAAGATGGTCGATTTCGAGGATTATTTCCGGCGGTGGCGGTTCAACCATGTGACGACGGTCGAGCGCGTCATCGGCTTCAAGCGTGGCACCGGCGGCACCGGCGGCGTCAGCTATCTCAAACGCATGCTCGAGGTCGAGTTGTTTCCCGAGCTCTGGCGCGTGCGCACGATTCTGTAGAGATTTCTATGACCAAGCTTCGCGTCTATGACGACACACGGGCGCTGTTCCACCTTCCCGACGGCGTGATCTATCTGGACGGCAATTCGCTCGGTGCATTGCCGCTTCGCGTTGCCGAGCGTGTCAACCGCGTAATCACGGCGGAGTGGGGCAACGAGCTGATCCGTGCCTGGAACACCGCCGGCTGGTATGTCCAGCCGCGCCACGTCGGCGACCGCATCGCGCGGCTGATCGGCGCGGAGGCGGGTTCGGTCATGGTCGGCGACACGCTGTCGCTCAAGGTCTATCAAGCGCTCGCCGCCGCGCTCGACATGAACGCAACGCGCAGGGTGGTCTTGTCAGACACCGGCAATTTCCCGACCGATCTCTACATGGCCGAAGGCCTGATCGCGACGCTCGGGCGAGGCCATCAATTGCGCCTGGTGGCGCCAGAGGAAGTCGAGGCCGCGCTGTCGGAAGAGATCGCGGTGCTGTACATCACCGAGGTCGACTACCGCACCGGCCGCCGTCACGACATGGCGAAGCTGACCGCAAAGGCGCATGAGCTCGGCATCGTCACGGTCTGGGATCTCGCCCACTCGGCCGGCGCGCTGCCGGTCGATCTCGCCGGTTGCGGCGTCGATTTTGCGGCCGGCTGCACCTACAAATATATCAATGCCGGCCCCGGCGCGCCGGCTTTCCTCTACGTCGCACCGCGTCACGCCGCCAGTGCGCGCGCCGCGCTGTCCGGATGGATGGGCCACGCCAAGCCCTTCGCGTTCGAGCTTGGCTATGCAGCGGCGGGCGGTGTCGAGCGCATGCGCGTCGGCACGCCGCCGGTGCTGGCAATGGCGGCGCTCGAAGCCTCGCTCGACATCTGGGATCGCGTCGACATCGAGGAGGTCCGCGCCCGTTCGCTGGCGCTCGGTGATCTCCTGATCACGGAAGTCGAACGGCGTTGTCCATCCCTGAAGCTCGTGACCCCGCGCGCACACGAATGCCGCGGCTCGCAAGTCTCGTTCGCCTTCGAGGGCGGCTACGCCGCCATGCAGGCCGTGATCGCCCGCGGCCTCATCGGCGATTTCCGCGCGCCTGACATCATGCGGTTCGGGATCACGCCGTTGTATATCGGCGAGAGCGAGATCGTGCGGGCGGCCGAGATCATCGAGGACGTGATCGCAGGTGAGGTGTGGCGGCGACCAGAGTATCAGGTCGTCAATGCGGTAACGTGAGGAAGAACGCTGCCTCAACCGGCATTGCGAGTTCAGCGACGCGATGCAGGAATGTATCCGCGGGAAGATTCCGGATTGCTTCGCTGCGCTTGCAACGACGGACGATAGAGTTGCGCTCGCCCCACGTCACGGGTGACCATGACCTCCGGCGTCATTGCTTTGCCGCGCGGAACAATTCACCTTGAGAACAGAACGAACTGGGAGGAGATCCGATGACGCCGCTTGAGAAAGTCAAAGCGATGAAGATGCCGTTTGCCGAGCTCAAGGGCGTCGAGTTCGTCGAAGCGGAGAAGGATCGCGTGGTGGCGCGGATGATTGTCAGGCCCGATCTCTGCACCCTGCACCACACCGTCCACGGCGGCGCGGTGATGGCGTTTGCCGATTCCGTCGGTGCGGCGGCGACCGTGATCAACCTGCCGGAGGACGCCAAAGGCACGACCACCTTGGAGAGCAAGACCAATTTCATCGGCGGCGCCAAGGAGGGGAGCACGGTCGTCGCCACCGCCACGCCGGTCCATAGGGGCCGGCGGACCCAGGTCTGGACTACACGTATGGAGACCGAGGACGGCAAGCTGGTCGCCGTCGTGACCCAGACGCAGCTGGTCCTGTAAGACCACGGAGGCTTGGTTTTGTTAACGAATTAGACGTTCTCGCTGCCTCAAACTTGAGCAGGTTCCCGTCTTGAAAAATTTGCTGCAACGCACAATATTGGAGGTCTAGGGATCTGAACGCCTCCTCGAGGGACACCAAGAGGAGTTTTGACGTGGTACCTGAAGACACCGTCCGCACCGCTCCGGGTTATGTGCGGACCCTGATCCAGCAGGAAGAATTGCCGCTGTTGCGCGATCATCTGCTGAGGCTCGATGCCGAGAGCCGGCATGACCGTTTCAACGGTTTTCTCGACGACAGCTTCATCGAGCGTTACGCCGAGCGCTGTGCCGAGGATGGCACCGTGATCGTCGCCTATATCGTCGATGGCGTGGTCCGTGGCGCGGCCGAACTGCATCCGCCGGAGGGCGATTCGTTGCCCGAGGTCGCCTTCAGCGTGGAAGCCTCCGCCCGCCGCCAGAACGTCGGCACCGTGCTGTTCAGCCGCCTGATCGCGGAAGCTCGCTGGAAGGGCTACAAGAGCCTGTGCATCACCACGGGAGCAGAGAATTACGCCATGCGGGCGCTCGCCAAGAAGTTCGGCGCGCATCTCGCTTTCCGGCATGGCGAATCCACCGGCACAATCGATCTTGGCAAGACGTCCGAGGCAGAGTTCGCCGATCTCGCCGCGGGGCCGTTCAAAGCCGGCCGCGCAATTCTCAACTTCAACTCAACCTGCTGGAAGCTGATCTCCAGCATGTACGGCAATCGCGCGGCCTGAAATTCAAAGGCCTGAAATTCAAACGTCTGAATCAAAAAGCGGACCGGCAACGCCGGTCCGCTATTTGATTGAGCAAAGCAATGAGCGCTCAGGTGCCGGTGCGCTTGTCGTTGCCGAAGCGGCGGACAACGCGGCGTTCGACCACGACCGAGCGCTGCGCACCCTGTTCACCGGCGATCACGCGCGTCGCAGTGATGCGGCTGTTGGTGCGCGCCTGCTTCTTGACCTCGGCCTGAACGGCGTCGAGTGGCATGCCCATTAGCGCAGCAGCGATCTCGGCCTGCTGCTCCTGGTCGTCGGTGATGCCGACGGCGGCGAAGATCGCCTCGTCCAGGGTGGGCGGATCGTGGCGCACGCGCCGCGTGCCATATTTAGTATTCCAGTCTGCGCTCATAACCGCCTCGTTTGGATGCCGGAATACCTAGTGCCTGACATGCTGCATTGCAATATGAAATCGGTGTGGCATCTCAGCTATGCACCGGTCGGGTGTCACGGCGGTGACGCGACACCGGCATCGATCGTAACCCGTTGCTGCGGCCAGCGTTTCAGCGCCGCATGTCCTGCCTCTGTGAGCCCGTAGATTCCCGGTCTACGCGCTCGAACCAGCCATACACATTGTTAAGCAAGATCTTGCCGGCATCGGGACAGCGCTCGCGCAATTCGCGCACGCGCCGCGGGCGTGCAGCGAGCTCAGATGCGCAGGCCAGCGCCTGCTGCCGGTATGCCGTCATGATCGGCGCTCGCGTACTGCCGCCGAGCACGGGATCCCCTTGGCGGCGCTGATGTTCGGCCACGAGCCGCGAGCGCGTCTTCGGCTCGCGGCGGGGTGCCGCCGTCGGTGGCTTCACCAGCACCTCGACCTGGCCGTTATCGCTCACCCCGAGCATCCCGAAGCCGAGGCGCCGACACAGATTGCGATAACGTGCGTCGCTCTCACGGCCCTTGCCGCGGATCGACATCCTTGCGGCGATCCAGACTTCGTCGCCGGCCGGCGCGCGATCGACCGCCTGCAGGATCAGCTCGAGATTGAACGTGAGCTTGAGCTCGCCGATCACCACCACCGGCGGATCGCCGGCGCTCAGGCCCACGAGATCACAGCCGCCGATCTCGCCCTTCACGGAGAAGCCGAGCTCTTCGAGGAAGCGTTTGACGGGGAGATAAAGCGCGGTTTCCAAGGGGAGTTTCCAATCGGAGAATCGGTTGCGGCAGTTTAGCCCGGATCGGACTCGGGCTGCCGGCCATTTGCCCGGACCCGGCCAAGCCAGCTGTACCCCTGTGCGGGAACTGGCGGGCGCACGCGAAGATGACGATCAGGAACGGGCTTTATCACATCCGGATCGAGATGCTGGATGGCGTGCAGGGCGGCAAATCAGGGCGTGATGGTGCTGCGTGACGGCACCATGCGCGGCGGCGATTCCTTTTTCTTCGCCCATGGCAGCTACACGTCCGCCGGCGGCAAGTGGAAGGGCGAACTGACCAATGAGGAGCATTCGCCCTCGTTCGACGAGCGTCCGGTTTGGGGGCGTAAGGTCGTGACCATCGGCTTCAGCGGCACCTACACCGACGAGACCGCCTATGGCGAAGGCATGGCGCTCGCCGGCAAGCAGAGCATCCGTTTCAAGGGCAATCTGCGGCTGCTTGTGCCGGATTGATCAGACCCGTCCACTCACTGGAATCAGCGCACCGGTGACGCCGCTCGCGGCGTCGCTCACGAGGAACAGGATCACCTCGGCAAGCTCCTGCGGCGTCACCCATTTGGCGAAGTCGGCTTTCGGCATGTCGGCGCGGTTCGCCTTGGTGTCGATGGTCGACGGTAGCACCGCGTTGACGGTGACCTTGTCCTTCCATTCGTTGGCGAGCGCCTCGGTGAGCCGGTGCACGCCCGCCTTCGATGCCGCGTAGGCACCCATGCCGGAGCCCGCCTGCAGCGCGCCCATGGCGCCGATATTGACGATGCGGCCAGCATTCGAAGCGACGAGGTGCGGCAGCGCCGCGTGCGAGGCGTTGAGGGCCGTCAGCAGGTTCAGCGCATGCATGCGGTGCCACGTCTTGATGTCGCCGTCGCCAACAGTCTCGAAGGCAAAACCGCCGGCGATGTTGATGAGGGCGTCCAGCCTGCCGAAATGCTTCGCGGCGGCCTCCACCGCAGCCTTCGCCTGTGCCGCGTCGGACAGGTCGATGCCGCCAATCTCGATCCGCGCGGGCGTCGCCGGCAGTTGAGAGGGCGCGTGATCGATGCCGGCGACCCGGGCGCCGCGCGACTGCGCGAGGTCGGCGACCACCTTGCCAAGAGCGCCGAGCGCGCCGGTCACGACAATGATTTTTCCCTGCATGATACTCTCCGTCGTCTCACTCGCCCCGACTATTGCGTGAGGCGAATGGGACTTGCAATGGCGGCGGCATCAAGGCTGAATGATAGCTGCAACTTTGGATGGCGCGGAGGTTGGTCCATGTCTGACGAATTGCCGGCTCTCGATTGTCCCCCTGAGATCGTTGATTTGAAGCGTCCCCTGGAGAATTTCCGGGCCGCGTTGAGCGGAAGAGGTTCCGTGCGCGTCGTGGCGATGGGGTCGTCCTCGACTGCGGGACTTCGCAATGTCGTTCCCTATCCCGCGCGGCTCGAGCTGTATTTGAGAAAGCACTACAAGGATGACGATCCGCATCCGAACATCCGGATCGACGTGTTCAACCGTGGCCAGGGCGGTCAAGAAGCGCCATTGGAAGTCGCGCGGTTCAAAGACGATATCTTTGCTGACGATCCTTCTCTGGTTCTCTGGCAGGTCGGAACCAATGCCGTCTTTCGCCAGAAAGAGTTCAACTTCGATGAAGTGGTCGCGAATATCATCGGGGATTGGCGCTCCTGCGCGATCACTCGACCATGGATGTTGTCCTGATCGACCCGCAATACGTGACGGCCATGCTGTTCGACGACAACGCTGATCTCGCGGAGAAGATGGTTTCGGCGATCCGAACTGCGGCGGAGGACGCCAAGGTCAACCTGTTCCAGCGCTGGGCGCTAATGCGCCACTGGCACGTGCTAAATAACGCTTCGTTCGAGCAACTGCTCGATCCGGAGGATGATCTGAAGCTGCATCAGAGCAATTGGAGTACCATGCAGGTATCGCTCGCGCTGACCAAATCCATCATTAAGGCTGCAACTCCGACGGCGTGAGTGCCTGGCGTCGCTCACGCCTGAAGATAGCGCTCCTTCAGCGCGCTCCGCTCTGCCGCCCCGAGCTTGAGGCCGTCGCGCAAGTAAGTCTCGACATTTCCATAGTCGCGGCTGATGGCATCGAAAGCCGCGTCGAGATAGGAGGCCTGGACCGAGCCGATGGCGTCGAGCACATCCGCGGGCAGATCGGAGACGCTCGACGCGTCGCGCTTGTAGTGGCGATTGGTCAGTAGATAATCCTCCGTAGTAACCTCCTCGGGCACGCCGAGCGCATGCAGGATCAGCGCGCTGGCAAAGCCGGTGCGGTCCTTGCCGGCGGTGCAGTGGATCACGAGCGGGGCATGGTCCTGCAGGAGATGGCCGAACAGCATGCGGAAGCTGTGCGTGCTGTGGCGGACATAGTTGCGATAGGACTCGCGCATGAGCTCAAGGGCGACCGGCGCCGTCAGCGCGCCTTTGGCGAGTTCGGCGCGCAGTGAGGCCACCACCGTCGGCTCGATCGGCAGCGAATGCACGGTAATCTCGTTTACGACGCAGACGCCGGCCGCGCGCTCCTCGACGCCGCGGAAGTCGAACGCGCTTCTGACGCCGAGTGCGCGAACGATCGCGATGTCTTCAGCGGTGAGTTGGCCGAGATGGTTGGAGCGGAAGATGTGGCGCCAGCGCGTGGTGCGGCCGTCGCTTGTGGTGTAGCCGCCGAGGTCGCGAAAATTGCTGGCGCCTTGCAAAGCGAGGTGACGGGTAGGAGAGTCCGACATCGGAGCTTCTTTTGTTATGTTGCCGACGGATCATTACAGGCGGCAATGATCGGTCGGCAAGACCGGGGCGCCCACGGCCAAGCATTTGATGCGGCCGCTGACGGCGCGCCGTGATCTGAGCCCGCAATCATGTCGGAATCAAAAAGGGTCGAAACCTCATTGTTTCGACCCTTCTTCAAACTTCCGCTGAGCGCTTGAAAGAGCGCGGCGGTCTCAAACCAGACACTGGCATTAGCGTTCCCATTTGGGCTTTGCTTCGTCGACCGCGTCCTGGTGGTACCAGCTGTCGCTGCAGATCGAGACGTTCGCGGGAAGCGAAGCGTGATCGGCGGGAGAGCGGATGTCGCCATTGCGGCGTCCGGCGAGAGCCGCGCGGCCCCCGACGGGGAATTGATAGATCTTCGCAGATCCGTGACTCAGTCCATTGTTCATCATTTCGATTTGCTCCTCGATCGAAGCGCCTTGGCCTCCATGGTGCGCCCGACTCGTTCGATTGTGGTTACTGGACTCTCCATATCGGCCGCGCATCCCGAATTGGAAAGTGCCGAAAACGAGATCAGTTCTCGCCTATTTTGTAGGCAGTCGACTATCTGCATCCCCCAAGGCAGCGTGTTTGTGACTAACGCATGGGCCATTCCGAAGGTTGCGAGGCAGGGGTCGGGCCTTTGCGAAAGTTGCCGGACGTTGATGCGCGTTTCATCGGCAACCTGCGGCAGGGACCCGCGTGCTCCAGAATCAGGCGTTTTCCGCGTGATTTTTGCAGTGCAGCTTCACGCGAAGGTGCGCTTCTATGACGCACGCTGCTGTAACGGTTTGCCGCCGCCGGGCCGGTCCCGGTGGCGGTGGACAACCTCCAGCGCTGCGGCTTTTTGGCACGCAAAATGCTTGTGAAGGGCCGGCCGATGATGGCCGGGTACAAACGTGCGGGGCTCTCAACCCCACCTTTCGCATCATCTACAGAGAGGCTCAATGACCAAGTATAAGCTCGAGTACATTTGGCTCGACGGATATACGCCGACTCCGAACTTGCGCGGCAAAACTCAGATCAAGGAATTCGCGTCGTTTCCGACGCTCGAGCAACTTCCGCTCTGGGGCTTCGATGGCTCCTCCACCCAGCAGGCCGAAGGCCACAGCTCGGATTGCGTGCTGAAGCCGGTCGCGGTGTTCCCGGACGGTGCCCGCACCAACGGCGTGCTGGTGATGTGCGAAGTCATGATGCCCGATGGCAAGACCCCGCACGCCTCCAACAAGCGCGCCACCATCCTCGACGACCCCGGCGCCTGGTTCGGCTTCGAGCAGGAGTACTTTTTCTACAAGGAGGGCCGTCCGCTCGGCTTCCCGGCCTCCGGTTATCCGGCGCCGCAGGGCCTGTACTACACCGGCGTCGGCTTCTCCAACGTCGGCGACGTCGCCCGCAAGATCGTCGAAGAGCATCTCGACCTCTGTCTGGCGGCCGGCATCAACCATGAAGGCATCAACGCGGAAGTCGCGAAGGGCCAGTGGGAATTCCAGATCTTCGGCAAGGGCTCCAAGAAGGCCGCTGACGAAATGTGGATGGCCCGCTACCTGATGCTGCGCCTGACCGAGAAGTACGGCATCGACATCGAGTTCCACTGCAAGCCGCTCGGCGACACCGACTGGAACGGCTCCGGCATGCACGCCAACTTCTCCACCGAGTACATGCGCACGGTCGGCGGCAAGGAGTACTTCGAGGCGCTGATGGCGGCCTTCGACAAGAACCTGATGGACCACATCGCCGTCTACGGCCCGGACAACGACAAGCGTCTGACCGGCAAGCACGAGACCGCGCCCTGGAACAAGTTCAGCTACGGCGTGGCCGATCGTGGCGCGTCGATCCGCGTTCCGCATTCCTTCGTCAACAACGGCTACAAGGGCTATCTGGAAGACCGCCGTCCGAACTCGCAGGGCGACCCATACCAGATCGCTTCGCAGATCCTGAAGACGATCGCGTCCGTCCCGGCTGACAAGAAGGCTGCGGCCTAAAAATCCTCCCGGCCCGGGCTTGGGGACTGGCCCGGGTTGGCTTTCAAATCCGCCGGAGCTCAAAAGGCTCCGGCGGATTTTTGCATTTCGATGCCAGTGCTTGCCGATGACAGCGCTGGTTGTGGGCCTGCCGGCCATGCTGACCTGGAGCCTGTCCAATTCAGCCCAAACCGGGATAGAGTGCCCGCCGGATGCGCGCGGGGCCGGAGACACGGCTGGTGTTTGAAGGCTTCTACAAGGTGCGGTTTCAGCTCGGCGACAGGGTCGGCCGGAGCGTGATGCATGCCGGCAATGGCAAGATGCTCGGCGGCAATTCGGCGTTCGCCCATATCGGCACCTACGAGAAGACCACAGACGGCGTCGACATCGTCATCAGGACCGTCCGCCACAACCCCGATCTGAACTACCGCGCCATGGCCGGTACCGACGACGCGACGCTGATCGCGAAAGGTTTTGCCGACGGCGATCTCTACCGCTTCAAGGGTGAGCTCAGGGAGCTGCCCGGCGTGCCCTTTCAGTCGCTGATGACGCCGATCACGGAGGACGAGGTGCCGATCACCGGCCGCATCGGCGAGGCCGGCATCGCCGATGGCCTTTACTCGGTTCACCTGCGCATGCTCGACGGGATCGACGGCGGGCTCACCGGCGTGATGCTGCTCAACCGCGGCCGCATCCTCGGCGGCGATGCGTCGTTCTATTACCTCGGCAGCTACACCGCCGCGAACGGCCGCTGGAAGGGGCAGATCCTCAATCAGGAGCACACGCCCGCCAAGGACGATCCGATCTTCGGCGGTCACGAGGTCGGCATCGGCTTCTCCGGCAGCTATGACGGCGAGGAGGCCGTGCTGGAAGCAACCGCGCTCGCCGGCAAGCGCAGCCTGCGCCTGACTGCCGCGCTCAAGCTGATGCACCGCGCCTGACCGCCACAGGGAATTGCCTATGGAAAAAATTCGCATGCTCTCGACGCTCGGCCTGATGGGCGCGATGCGCAGCCTGTCCTCCGCGTTCGAGACGGCGCACGGCATTCACGTCGATGCCGACTTCGCGCCGACGCTCGCGCTGCTCAAGCGCTTGCGCGCCGGCGAGGCGGCCGACCTCGTGATCCTCACGCGCGAAGGGCTCGACGAGATGATCGGCGAGGGCCGGGTGATCGCGGACACTGCAGCCGACCTGGCGCACTCCTATGTCGGCCTCGCCGTGCGCAAAGGCGCGCCGCATCCCGACATCGCCAATGAAGCGGCGTTGCGCAAGACGCTGCTCGCGGCGCGGTCCGTTGCCTATTCGCGGCTCGGCGCAAGCGGGGTGTACTTCGCCCAGCTGATCGCGCGGATGGGCATCGCGGCCGAGGTGAACGCAAAGGCGACCGTCGTCGAGCAGGGTTTTACCGCCGAGCGGCTCGTCAGCGGCGAGGCCGATCTCGCCGTGCAGCAGATCAGCGAGCTGAAGCAGGTCGAGGGCATCGAGGTGATCGGCCCGGTCCCGCACGATTTGCAGACGCCGGCCGTGTTCTCCGCCGGACGCATGGTGGATGCGAAGCAGGCCGGCGCCGCCGAGGCGCTGCTGCGCTATCTGGCATCGCCGGCGGTCGTGCCCGTGCTGCGCCAGTCAGGACTCGAGCCTTGAAATCGCCGGCACGCGGACGCAACGTGATGGCGATGCGGATCTACGTCTTTGCCACCGTCGTCGCGCGTGCCGTGCCCGCCACCGCGCACGCGCAATCGGGAGGAGAGGTGAATCGAGCGCTCCAGCTGATAGCGCTCATTTCGAAAATAACCCCATGCACAGTAGCCAAGTGGCTGACTGAATTGCCGAACGGCCGAACCGAACGGTGTGATGCGGATTTTGCGAAATCCGGTTGACCCGTCGGGCAAAACAGGTGCATGCTGGCATCATGGCACGATCGGCTCCGCGAGCGCCCCCTGCGCGGATAAGCCGGATGGCCTTGCCTTGGCGATGGTGCTATCTCGCCCGCGATTCCTTTGATTTTGCGGGTTCATGGTTTTGCTCGACGGACTCTACAAGGTTGAATACGGCATCAACGGCGCTTTCGGCCGCAGCATCATGTGCCTGCACGACGGCAAGATGCTGGGCGGCAATTCCGCCTTCGCGCATCTCGGCAGCTACGATGTCAGGGACGGCGTGATCGAAGCCGAGGTCATCACCGAGCGCCACAATGACGATCCCCATTTCAAGCCGTTGATGGGCGCCGACGTCACCGCGATCAAGGTGCGCGGCCGGACCGAGGGATCGATGATCCTGCTCGAGGGCAGGGCGGATGCGATGCCGGACTTCGTGTTCTGGGCAAACCTCGCGCCGCTTGACGACGAGGCGCTGCCGCCGCGCGGCGCGATCGGGCAGGGCGCCATCGCCAATGGGCTCTATGCGATCCAACTCCGCGCGCTCGACGGCGTCGACGCCTCCCTTTCCGGCGTAATGCTGCTGATCGACGGCCGCATCCTCGGCGGCGATGCGTTCTTCTATTATCTCGGCGCCTATTCGTCGGCGGACGGCCGCTGGAAGGGCGAGATGCTCAACCAGGAGCACACGCCGGCAAAGGGCGACAATCCCGTATTCGGCGGCAACGAGGTCGGGATCGGGTTTTCGGGGACCTGCGCGGAAGACAGCGGAGAGCTCGATGGCGTCGCACTGGCAGGGAAGCGCAGCTTGCGGCTGGCGGCCTCGCTCAAGCTGATGCGGCGGGCCTAGGGCATCTACGCATAAATTACGGTGACGCTGTCACCGCAATTGCGGTCATCCTGGTCCTAAACCAGTACAAGTGTATCGGTTGCAGTCCTGGTAAATGCCTCGACACTCGCCGGATGGTATCATCTTCAAGGACAGGCAGCTGCGGTACCGTGCACGACAGGAATTCGTGCATTGCTGTTTGGGGGTCTGCGCAGCCGCGAAGGTAAAAGGGGCGAGATCGGCGTCGCGGGTATCGAGCGCTCCGGCACTCGATGACAGAAGCACAGCGGAGAGTACGGAGATAGCGGCTGACAACTGCCTGCAAGATTTCATGGCCCAACCCCTTTAGGTTGAAAAAAGACGGCGAGTGGAAGTGACCTCGCAGTTCGTCATTGAAGTACAGCCTTTCTTTATCCGCAACAGTTTCTGACAGCTTTCTGGCTCTTGGGTGCTGTGTCGGTTCTCACCACTCCGGAGGCCGGATCGTCGGCCCAATGTCCTCAGGGCCTGGCAGGCCCGGAGCCGGCCGTTGCGGCTCGTTCGCGGGCGGAAGCAAGCTGCCCCAGTCCGTTCTCGCACGCATCTGGTCAGCATTCGCCGGGCTCACGAAATTGCCACCTTCCCGTATCTGCCATCCGCCGCCCAGCGCCCGAAACACCGCAGTGAGGCCGAGCGGAACGCTGGCCGTTGCGCCCGCCAGGCTGTTCTGCGCCTGAAAGAGATTCTGTTCGGCGGTCAGGACGGTGGTAAATGATGTCCCGCCCTGCTCATACTGCTCCAACGCGATTTTGAGGGCACCATTCGCCGCGTCAACGCTGCGACGCAGATACGCGGCCTGGCTCCGTGATTGCAGATATGTCGCAAGCCCGTTGTCCACCTCCTGCTGGGCACTCAAAACGGTGTTCTGATAGTCGATCAGCAATTGCTGAAGTTTGGCGTCCTGCAAACGAATGTTGTTGGTGATTTGCCCGTAGTTCAGGAGATTCCATTGAAACGACGGGCCTGCAGCATACGCCACGCCCTTCCAACTGACGACTTGACCAAGAGTATGGCCGTTGGCGGTACTGGCCGAGCCGCCGAACGTGCCCGTGATGCTGATGGCCGGATAGAGTTGCGTCTTGGCAACTCCAATCTGCGCGCTCTGCGCCAGGGCTGCGAGTTCGGCGGCGCGGACGTCCGGCCTCCGGCGCAGCAGATCCGCAGGTATACCAACGACGACGGAGCCGGGCGGCAGCGGTATCCTGCCGGTTGATCGTGAAAGCAACATGCCGAGCGACTGCGGCGGAAGGCCGAGCAGGACCGAGAGCGCGTTTTGTCCCTGCTGTAATTGGATCGTCAATTGGGGTATTGCCGCACGGGTCTGCTCGAGGACGTTTGTCGCCTGGAAGACATCAAGCTCCGAAGTCCCGCCGCCCGTGAACTTTGCCTTTGCGATGCCAAGCGCCTGTTCCTGCCTGCGGACATTGGCCCGTGCAATTCCGATCAACTGCTCCGTGGTGCGGATTCCGATATAAGTCGCGGTAACATCGGCGAGAAGCGACACCAGAACGCCGTCATAGGTCGCGATCGAAGCCAGGTACACGCCATCGGCAGATCGACCCCGCGGCGAAACTTGCCCCAGAAGTCCAGCTCCCACGCAGCCTGCGCGGCAAGAGCGTCAGTCCAGAAATATGAGGGCGTCGCGTTTGGTCCCGCCAGCGGCGTCGCCGCGCTGGTCCGATTGTAAATGACCGACCCCACGCCCTGCTGCACCTGCGGATAGGTTATGCCGATGGCTATTCCCAGCACCGCACGTGCTTGCAGCACCTTGGTCCCCGCGCTCTCCAAGGTCAGATTTTGATTGTACGCGATCTGGATCAGCTTGTTGAGGGTCGGATCACGAAAGCCTTCCCACCAGCGCTCGTATTCAAGCGGCCCGGATTTAACAGAGCGATTGTCTGCTCCACGAAATTTTTCGGCAAGCGGAGCGACGGGCGGTGTGAAGTCCGGCCCAATCGTACACGCCACGCTGGGAAGGAGAAGCGCAGCCACAAGCAACCCACGAATTGAGCAGCCGAGAACAGCACCGGCATTGCGCCGCCCGGACCGTGACTGGTACTGCGTCCCCAAGGCTCTCGCTCCCAACGCAGGTGAATCCAACTGATAGATCCTTATTGATGTGCACGCTACGATGACGGCTTTTCCACCGAGGGCATGACGTAGAGCAGCCACTTCTTCATTCGGATCGTGACCTTTGAAATGACATGCGTGGCCTTGCCCTTCTGCGTGTAGATCGCCGCCGAACCACCTGACCCCAGCGACAGTTTGCGGGCGACGGCATCATCGCTGAAATTGATCCGCACTGCATATAGCCCGTCAGATCCGATCCGGGCCGCGTTGGGGATTGTGCCGCTGGTTGTGAATTGACCGCCACCCGTCGCCGGAATCACGTAGTCCACCTTGCCAAGGAACAGCCGTCCCGGATACGGGTTGAGCACCATTTCCACGTCATCGCCTGGCTCGACGTTCGAGAGCCAGTTCTGCGGAAACACGGCGGCGACGGCGGTATCGGACACGTTGACGAATGTCCCGGCCGCCGCCAGCGGCATCGGCACAAGCATGGTGCCGATTTGCACCTGCCAGTTGGTAACGTATCCATCGCCGGGCGCGGTCATCTTGCATTGCGTAAGGTTGAATCGCGCGTCGTCCAGTTGCGCCTCAACGGCCGGAACGTTGCTTTGGGCCGTTCGTACCGCGGCTTCGGCCTGCTGCACGGAAGCCTCTGCCTGTTCCAGGGCGGCTTCGGCCTGTTGAACGGCGGCGTCCGCCTCCTCGCGCTCTTGCGCTGCCTTAGCCACGTTAAGCTGACTAATGGCAGCTTTGTCCGCTCGCTGAATGTTGAGAGCGATTTGCTCCTGCGTCTTGGCTAGTTCATCCGCGGCCTTCGACTTCGCGAGTGGCCTGCGCATTCGGTACAGCCGTTCTCGTGGTCGCGAGCGCGGCTTCGGCTTGCTGGACGTTAGCCTTCGACGCAGCCAACTGCGCCTCGACCTGGTTCACCGTGTACTGATAGGGCGCTGGATCGATTTCCAACAGCAAGTCACCCTTCTTCACGCGTTGATTTGCCTGGGCGTGGATCATCTTGACCTGCCCTTTGACGTAAGGGACGAGCTGCACCACGTACTGGCTGGTGACCATCTTGTCTGTCATCGGCGCCGACTGGGTCCAGAGCACCACCACGCCGCCGATCATGAATACGCCTGCGACGATCAGGCCCGCGATCAGATAGGCCGTGGGCTTGAGGCGCAGGACCTTGAAGAGCACGAGAACGAGCGCAACGTAGAGGATGACAAGGATGGCGATCACGGCCGCGTCTCCTTCACCTCTGAAAGCTGAGGCGATGCCGTCACGCTGTCGCCGGTGCCGGGCACCGTTTGATGCGGCCGAACTTCGTCCTTTGCCGATTTAACGCCGAAGGGCGTTGTGAACGCCCATATGAAGGCCACCGGCCAAAGCAACCCTCCCGTCGCGATCCCGATCCAGCTCATGGCATTGATCGCGCCCGCCTGCGGATGATTCCATTTGCGAGCGAGTTGACCTGGAAGTTTGCCCAGATTGACGACGATAATGACGCCAACAAAAATCAGAACGGCGAACACGACAAACGCGAATGCGTCCAATGCACCGAACGATGAATCCACCGGCAGTACTCCATTCAGGGCTGCGACGTCAGATTCGGCGCAACTGCAGGTCAACAGTGCGCCGTGCTGGCGTAATTTTGGTAACGGAGACCAGAACTTGATCGAGAGATGCTGACGCTAAGATCACGAACTAGGTAGGAAGTTCCGCGCGCATGCTTCCCAGCGCGGTCGTGGCAACCGCGAGAGCCGCCAGCCTGCTTAAAACGGTCGCGCTGGCCCTATCTGCGGCGCGCGAACCGGCTTTGCCATTCCGTAAAAGACGGTTACTCCATCACCGCCACACAGCGTCGATTTGGCTTCGTCGGTCGACGGATCGAAGCAGCTATCCGGGTTTTGCCAGTTATCGGCAACCCAGACGTCTCCAGCCGGATCGATGGCAATGTCGGTCATCGGCTGCATGCCTCCGCCGACATACCCCTTCGGTGGCGAGATGGGATCACCGGTCTTCATTCCCGGAGGACAGGTTTCAGTACGTGCTCCGCAAAGATGCGTGACCGTGTGTCCGATGAAGTTTGAAATCCAGACTTGATCGTTGCCGTCGATCACCACGCCCCATGAACCCCATGTGCTGCCGCCGCCGTTGAACGGCGAGCCCAGTCCCGGGCTTCCGTCTGGTCGCAACATGGAAACGCTGCCGCGTCCGGGCTTCGCCTTCAAATAGTCGAACACGACGCGATGAACTTCGCCCATGCGGCCAGTCACCTTCAATTCGAGTATTTTCAGCTTCACGGCGATATCCAGGCCGTCGCCCACCGTGTTTGTGATCCAGGCGTTGCCTTGGCTGTCGATCGCCATTCCCTTCCCGCTGTGACCTCCCGTCGGCAACACTTCGATCTTGCTTGATCACCTGCCGGAAAACGCGTAACTGTGTCGCCTACTGCATTTGTGATCCAAATCCGGTCCTGTTGATCGATCGCGAGGTGAAAGGGGCCGCTCAACTTGCAGGGGCTATCCTTGTTGGGCTTGCCATCGGTCGATTGACAGTAAAACTTCGCCTTCGCGGGATCACCCTGGGGCATATAGACGACCTTGTCGTCGCCGAAGTCCAGAGCCCACACATCGCCGTTTGGCGTCACGATAACCGACTGCATGATCCCGAGCTTGCCGCCGAAGTTGTATCCCTCGGCAGGCGACAGGGCCTTGCCGTTCTTGTCGAACAGCGAGATCGTCTTGCCCGTGGTGCTTGTTATCCAAACCCGGTCGTTTGCATCGACCGCGGTGCCAAACCCCGGGCCTTCGAGGCCACCTCCGGCGAATCCGGTCGGCGCCGGCGAGAGCGCACGGCCATTGGGCGCGAACTTGGCCAGATTGCCGTCCCACAATTTATCCGATCCCTGCGAACCGACAATGAAATTAGCCCCCGTCCAGAGATTGCCTTCGCTATCGAACATCAGTTTGCCGGGCGCAGTCAGACCTCCGCCAGTAAACTTGAGCGGCAATACCCAAGCGCTGGGCGCAACACTTAAATACGGCATGACTGGCGTCTTGCGCAGCGTCTTGCTTGGCGGGACGGGATAAAATTGATCCAATAAGGCGAACAACCTTGAGGGCTGGTGGGCTGGATAGCGCGCCAGAGACTGGGCCGCAGCCAAGGTGTCATTGGGTGCATCCCCTTTCGGCGGGATTGTCGCTGTGTAGAGCTTGGGGCAGGCGTCGCCTGTTACGCGCGTAACGCACCCGGCCAAGGCATTCGCAAGCGTTGCAAAATTGGCCATCGTCGGCGTCTGGGTGCTGTTGAGCGGGTCGAGAATTGTTGTTCCCCAGCCTCCCGTTTGAAGATCGACGAAGTTCAGGACATTGCCCGCCGCAATGCGCAAGCCCAGCGCGGGGCCCTTGATTGCTGCGCCGTCGAGAAATTGCGCGTGGGTCCATACCGAAGCCACGGTAGTCATCTCGTTAATTGTGACAGCGGCCGGCGGATTGCTGCCTATCACCGTCATCAGCGCGATGGCGGGATTATCACCGCCTTGCGCATTAGCGGCGGGCTGGCCTCCTTTCGCTGTCAGGTAAAGTGTTGCAGCGCCTCCCGGCGCAGGTGCATTGAGCGTGAAGCCACCATCCACTCCGGTGCGGACCTGTCCGAGTTGCTGTGGCGCGCCGTCGCCTGCCGCCCAAAGCGTGACGGTCGAATTGGTGATCGGTTGGCCGCCGCCGAGAACCTTCCCTTCAAAGGCGTTTGCCGAAGCAGCGCCAGCTAGCCAGACCAACAGACTGCCCGCCAGGGCTCTGGTTTTAAGGCTGATCTCATTGTTCACGATCATTGCGGCCTCCCAGATCTGAGTGTTTGCCGAAATGTGCTGTCTTCGGATGGCCTGGCGATTTATCGTCAGGGTAGACCCAGTTCACCAGCGGGGCCGCCCGGCCGCTATGCAATTTCGGCAGAAAACATCCAGGTTCATAGGTGGCCCAAGGGCCAATATGCGTTATGGTTGCAAAAGTTGCAAATAGGTATTTCCGGTTGGCGCGTTGCGGCAATGCCTTTTTGACCAACTGACAGGCCGCAGCTTGCTTGCTCCTAGTATTTTCTGACGATGGGTTTTGTTGTCGGAGGCGCTCCGGGGGCGGCCGGCGAGATAGAGAAGGTCACCCAGGTATTCCAGCCTGATGGCCGGTTTTCCGCAGCGAACTCTCCATAGGCTTTGAAATTCAGATAGCCCTGCATGTCGCCGACCGGAAAAAGGAAACCGATCTGGGGCCCGATGCCTGCCACCTGGGACTGGAAGCAGCCGACACGGTCACCGGAGCCGCTGTCGCAGCCCAGCTCCTTGTAGACATAGCCCACGAGGCCCACCATGACCTGCTTCGACAGGAATTGCGACGCGCCCCAGTCGAAGTGCATATCGACGCCGCTTTGATACTGCGTGGCGGTGTTTTTGAAATTATAGGTGAAGCCGAGCACGCCGGACAACTCGTGTCCGGTCTGCGGATTGAAATAGGTGTAGCCGCCGCCGGCGTCGATCGCTCCGTGTCCGATGCCGAGATTCGACAAGCGATCGGATTGGTAAGCGCCAACCGGGATGTCGCCCGTGATATAGGCCATGTAGTTGTGGACGCCGGCGTTCCAGCGCAATGCGAATTGCGGCGCCAGATCCCCAAAGCCCCACGTGGTATCGCTGATGGTGTCGGACCGCGCGAAGGGAACACTGCCGAAGGGCGTCGTGAGAACGCCGGACAAGGTCCCTGCCAGGCTGGTGCCGACGACGCCATAGGCTGCCAGGAGGGACACCGACGCCTGACCGCCGAGCACCGGCGTTGCAAATACATAACTCGGGAGCACAAGGCCAAGGTCGCCGGTGGCGTTGACGTTCAAATTCAGATTTGCGTTGACGTTGAGGTTGGCCGGAACCCTGCCGAGCGTGAATTCACGCGCCCGCGCGACCTCGGCGCCGGCGGATACGGACGTGTGATAGTAGATGTTTGCCAGCGACCAACCCGGCTGCTGCGGAGTCGCCGCGAGGCTTCCAAAAAGGCCGGGGATCCAGAAACTGACGCCGCTTTCATCGGCCAACGCAGATTGGGAAAACAACATGATCGCGGTCGCCGCGATTGCTGCAACGCCAAATCTGCGTCGATGTGTTGAGATCGGCCGCCCGCTTTTCGCCGTCGCAGGTGCAATTCTCGCTCTCATAATTATCCCCGTAAGCTGTGTCGCCTCCGAATACAACTCGGTGACACTGTAACCCTGAATCGAGCGCGGCCAGCACGCAAAATTCATTCAGGACTAAGTTGCCCGAGGAAAGATGAATAGTGCGACCAAGGGGCAACAGGCGCTAGAGGGAATCGCGCTCGCAGGGAAACGCAGCTTGCGGTTGGCGGCCTCGCTCAGCCTGATGCGGCGGGCGTAGGCCGTCTGCCCACAAGTTGTCGAGTCCGCGTTGGTGTCGGGAGCTGACGTTCGGCCGATGATTCTGCATGTGGCCCAACCTGACAAACCATTCAGTCAATTTCGCTCGCTTCCAAATCACATCGACTACGTCTCCACCGGGTGGACGAACGGTCAGTGTCAGCTGGTCTCCGGCCATCGCAACGAAGCGCTTCTGGTCCGTGCCGTTCCAGTTTGGAAAGGAGCTGCCTTCGACATGTATCGCGATGCTGCTCTCTGCCTCCGCCGGCGCATAAGATCCAAAGTAAGTAATCGTGCCGTCTGCCGTTTCTTTGTTCTCTTCAGGAGTACCCTGCCACAGAGCATTACTCGCGTATTTGGCGCGATCTGATCGCATCACCGTGATGAAGTATCTTCCGTCCGCATCGAAGAATGCCATGCCCTTCGGGCTGGTCCCGTAGCGTTCGACCTTGGTACCGTCATCTTTCTTCTGCTCCCATGACAGCAGCATCCATGTACCGACCAATTGCTCTTTCAACGATTGCTTCTGTGCAAGCGCATCGGATGGCATCATGGATGATCCAAAAGCCGCGATGGTACACGCGGCAAAAATCACTCGCAAATTCGTTGGTCTCTCCCAATTACGTGTATTACGGCGGCAGCGCGCTTTACTCGGAGCGAAATTGAGCACTGGATGCACTCCTCGAGTGAGACACGGTAATTACAGTGACAGGCATTTCGAGGATGACCTATGGCAAGGACGAGGAAAGAAGCGTCGGTTTCCGACGACTTACAAGTTGAAGGCTATCCGCCAGTTCGCGCAGGACAGCGGCAGCGAGGTAAATGGCGGAAACGTCACAAACCAACTCTGCCTCCAGCGCGGGAAACGGATGTGCTCCCCGCGCGGAAGGCGACTGTCACTTCACGGGCGGAAGACCGGCCACGGCAGTGTCGGAAGGATTGTTCAGGCACTTCGGATGGCCAAAGCCGTTGGCACTATGGCCGACGCCGCCCTGTCCGTTGGGGGCCTGGCCCGTACCGCCGGTACCATCGGCGTTCGCTGTGATGTCGAAGACGATGTTGTCGGGGTGGCTCGCATCTCCGGACACGCCCTTGACGCCCTGCAACTGATCGAGCCCGAGCGCATTTCGGACCCGCCACGCCACCATGTGATCGGTGCAGGAGGTGTCGCCGCTGACGCCGACGCCGCCAACCTTGGCTCCGTTGCGATAGAGCGCGAGGCCCCCGCCGAACACGTTCACGCCGCCGATGCGCTGGCCAACCATCGGATCATTCGGCGTGCCGAACGAGGAGCCGCTGGATGGGCCCGGGTTGAAATTTGCCGTGGTGATGCCGTTGCCCGAGGGCGTAGGCCGGTTGCCGTAGGCAGCTGCCGTATCGACCGGATTGCTGTGCTGCAGCCCATAGAGGCTGCCACCCGGCTGCACGGCGGTGAACAGGTTGGCCGTCGACAAGGCAAGCCCGGCCGGAAACAGACTGCCGGCGGGCGTCGCGTTTTTACCCACGCTGAAATCGTTCGCGGTGTTCGCCTTCTGGGCGGAAATGACGCGGCTGCCTAGCCATTGCGAGGTGCCTTGAGCGCCGGAGAAGGCGACCGCGCAGACGGTGCCGTCGTTGGCAACCAGTGTGCCCCACATGTGGAAGCCGAGGCCACCATTTGCACCGGAAGCGGGCGTGATGGCGCCGGCAAGTGCCGAACGAAGTTGCGAAAAATCGGGCAGAGCGGAGCAATCCGCAAAGGCCGGGAGGCTCACCAGGGTAACGAGAGCGCCGATCGAACAGGAAAGAGTTCGTCGCTTGACGTTCATTGTGCTGCTCCTGTGGTGCGATGGGTGTAAATTAGGGAAGCGCGGCCCCATCGTGCTCCGCGCAAAATCTGAAAATCGGTCTGCTTTCAAAAATCCCGTTAGCAAAACGGGCCTACGCGACGACGAAGCAGGGGCGTCCTGGTATCTGCGAACCTCGGCGCGCTCAAAACTGAAGTGGTCAGCGGGTGTGTTCTTGGGACGTCTTCATGGCAGTGGCGATGACCTAATGCTTCCGAGAGCACAGTCGCCCCATGGTTAAGTCTGCGAGCGACCGCAGAGGTTCACGGAAAATCCCGGCGAAGTCCGAGTTGGGTCAAAGGACTAAACCGCTCGCGCGGTAGGGCACGACGGCCGGCAGCACGGCTGAGGGATAGCGCAACGAGGCGTCCTGTCTTGAGATGAGGGGTTGCAACAACCTCACTCAAGACAGGAGCATCCCCATGACCGACGAGGCAATGAGCCCGTTGCGCCGGCGCATGATCGAAGACATGACGATCCGCAGGCTGGCCCCGAAGACCCAACATGACTACGTGCAAAGGGTCAAGAACTTCGCCGCATTTCTCGAGCGCTCGCCGGATACGGCGAGCTTCGAAGACGTGCGCCGCTATCAGCTGCACCTGGCCGCGAGCGGCGTTGGTGTGCCGACCATCAATCAGACGGTTTCGACACTGCGGTTCTTCTTCCGGGTCACGCTGAGGCGCCACGAGATCGTTGAGCATACGCATGTCATTCACGAGCCTCGCAAGCTGCCGGTGGTGCTGAGCCCCGAGGAAGTGGCGCGGCTGCTCGATGCCGCACCCGGGCTCAAATACAAGGCGGCGCTGAGCGTGGCCTACGGCGCCGGCCTGCGCGCCACCGAGGTCATCTCGCTCAAGGTCGCCGACATCGACAGCAAGCAAATGATCATTCGCGTCGAGCAGGGCAAAGGCGGCAAGGACCGTAACGTCATGCTCTCACCACTGCTGCTCGATCTGCTGCGCACCTGGTGGCGGGCGGCGCGGCCCCGGGGTTGGCTATTTCCAGGCCGCGATCCGGCCCAGCCGATGACGACACGGCAGCTCAATCGCGCCTGTCATGCCGCCGCCCAAATGGCCGAGATCCACAAGCGCGTGTCGCTGCATACCCTGAGGCACAGCTTCGCCACCCACCTCTTGGAGCAGAACATCGACGTCCGCGTGATCCAGGTGCTGCTCGGTCACGCCAAGCTCGACACCACGGCGCTCTATACCCGCGTCGCCACCAAGACGATCAGCGAGGTCATGAGCCCGCTGGAGCACATCGCGATCAAACTGAAGGAGGACCGGCCGCCCGGCTGACCTGGCGCGCATGTCGCGCCCGGCCTTGGAGGTTGCGGATATCTTCCGCGACCATGGCCCGGCATGGCGCAAAGCCCATGCCGGTCATGTCGGCCTCCAGCAATTGAAGGTGATGTCAGCAATCGAGCGCTGCCGCACGGCCGCTCTCGGCGGCCATGTCGCGCGCTGTGCGGACTGCGCCTATACCACCATCGCCTACAACTCCTGTCGCAACCGCCATTGCCCAAAGTGCCAGGGCGCCGCCGCGAAGGACTGGCTCACCGACCGCGAGGCGGAGCTGTTGCCGGTGCCGTACTATCACGTGGTGTTCACGCTCCCGGCGTCGATCGCCGACATCGCCTATCACAACAAGGCCGCCATCTACGACCTGCTGTTCAAAGCCTCGGCCGAGACCTTGACCACGATCGCGGCCGACCCAAAACACCTCGGCGCCCGCATCGGCGTCACCTCGGTTCTCCATACCTGGGGCTCGGCCATGACCCATCACCCGCACGTCCACATGATCGTGCCGGGCGGCGGCATCTCGCTCGACGGCGAGCGTTGGGTGGCGTGCCGGGTGGGCTTCTTCCTCCCCGTGCGCGTGCTCTCGCGCCTGTTCCGCCGGTTGTTGCTGGAGAAGCTGATCGCCGCCCACAACGCCGGCCGCCTCCAATTCTTCGGCAACCATGCTGCTCTCGCCGACCCGCAGGCGTTCGCAGCCTATCTGGCGCCGCTGCGCCGAGCCGAATGGGTGGTCTATGCCAAGCGCCCGTTCGGCGGGCCACAGGCTGTGCTGGCCTATCTATCGCGCTATACCCACCGCGTCGCCATCGCAAACAGCCGGCTGATCGCCTGCGACCGCACCGGCGTCACCTTCCGATGGAAGGACTATCGCGCCGAGGGTCGCGACCGCCAGAAGCTCATGACACTCTCAAGCAGCGAGTTCATCCGCCGCTTCCTCATCCACGTCCTGCCGCAAGGCTTCCACCGCATCCGTCACTACGGCCTGCTCGCCAGTGGCACCCGCGCCGATAACATCGCTCGCGCGCGTGAGCTGCTCGCCGCTGCAAATTCTGAAGGTCAGCCCATCACTGCCGCCGCCGATCAAACCAAGCCGAGCTGCCCATGCTGCGGCGGTCGCATGGTCGTCATCGAGGTCTTCGAGCGCGGTGCTACGCCACGACATCGGCCAACAGCTCCAACGAACCGCATCAGGATCGACACCTCATGACCGCGTCACAATCCCGCAAAACGGCTTATCGCGCGCGCTGCCTCTCGACCGGCCATGGCAGAGCGCGCCCAGATATCCGCCAGCCGCCGCAAATCGTCCGCCAATCCACCCCGTTCAACGCGGCAGGCCCCTCATTCATGAGCTGCTCCGCCCTCGGCCAGCTCGCCGAACCGGCTCAATTCCAATCAAACACATCATCCGCGGCACGCAAATCCCCATAGCCCACGCCGCGCCACCCACATGCCTCACCCGCGGTTTCCTCCCTTGGAGGCTTTCGGACGCCGGCCCTCGTGTGCGCGGCAACACCGTCATGGGGCCGGCATCCGAAAACCTTCACACAAGCTGACAAGCCGCTCGATCAATTCGCTCGCTTCCAATCACGTCGACTACGTCTCCATCAGGCCGCGATGGTGCACGCGGCAAAAATCATTCGCAAATTCATTGGCCTCTTCGCAACAGGAAGAGTGATCGAGTCCGGGAAGTCCCCGTTCTTGCTTCATGCCTCATTGACGCGGGCGGAGCAGAACACAGATTGCCAGCTCAGCGCTCTCTGCTGTGGGTCACAAGAATTGTGGTGACAGCGGCGAAAGCAGCAACTCATATCCGCAGGGCGGAGAGCTGCGCCACGAGGAATTCCATCGCGGCACGGACACGCCGGGGCAAGGCGCCGACGCCCCGCCTGACCCAAACGATCTGGAGTGGAATGGGCGGCGGCTCGTGGCCGACAAGGATTTGCTCCACGATTCCTTGCTCGATGAGCCTGCGCACCTGCCAGAGCGGCGCCAGTCCGATGCCAAGGCCTGACGCCACGGCCGCATTGCGCGCGGCGGCATTTTCCGATCGAAAGCGGCCATGCACTTCGATGCGCCTCTTGTCGTCATCGAATACCCATCTGTCGTCGTCGCTGGCCCGCAATACGCACGCATGATGGGATAGCTCCCGCGGATGCTCCGGACGACCGTGTGCGGCGAGATAGGCCGGCGACGCGAAGACGGCCCAATTCAATCCGCCGAGGGGCGAACCCGCAAGTTCGAGTCCTGGAGGTTGCCGATGCGGACGACGAAATCCAGCTTCTCGGCGATCAGGTCGACATGCTCATCAGACAAGACAAGTTCGATGTCGACTTCCGGATTCCGCGTTAGAAACTGGCTCAGGGCAGGGGTCACATATTCGGGGCCGAACAGGCTCGATGTGCCGATGCGGATGGTGCCGGCGAGGCGCCGGTCTCTGGCAATCAGATCTTCGCGCGCACCGTCGATGGTCGTGAGCGCCAGACGGATGCGGTCGGCAAAATCGAGCCCTGCCGTCGTGGGACGCAGGCGCCGGGTCGTCCGCGACACGAGCTCCACGCCGAGGTCCTGCTCGAGCCGCGCCAGCGACCGGCTCACCGCCTGAAGCGATCTGCCCAGACGAACAGCTGCCGACGTCAGGCTGCCCTCATCGACAATGGCGAGAACGTGGTGTAGTCCGCAAGCGAGGTCAGGGCTTTTCTCTCGCAAAGTGAGATAATGTATCCTCAGTATCACGTATTATCATCAGATGCGCGACATGTTGTTGATGAGCTCTCGCCAACCTGGAGCTCTCGATGACGAAAATTGACCCTTCTACGGCAGACGCACCTCTCGCCGCCCTGACGCCTCTTTATGGTGCCCCCATCACGCTCGATCAGGCAGTGCTCGTCGCCAATGCGGCGCGCGCCGAAGCGCGGCGTCATGGATGGCCTATGGTGATCGCCGTCACCGACAGCGGCGGACATCTCGTTCTGCTCTACCGTCTGGATCAGGCGCAGCACGGCAGCGTGCTCGTTGCTCAGCAAAGGCGAAGACGGCGGTCGATTTCAGGCGGTCGACGGGGGCGTTTGAATCCGCGCTTGCCGACGGCGGCCTTCATCTGCGACTTCTGGGCATGACCAATCTGACGCCCCTGGAAGGTGGCCTTCCGATCGTGCGCGAGGGCAGGGTGATCGGTGCGATCGGCGTATCAGGCATGCAATCAAGCCAGGACGCACAGGTCGCGGCGGCGGGTCTTGCCGCTTTCGGATCCTGACCGGTCCTAATCCCGAGGCGGCTGCCTTGCCCAACTTTCCATCAGCGCGCCGGAGGGAACGAAGCCCGGGCCTCGCCGGGTTTCCCTTGGTTCATAGGAACATTCGGGCACCTGGGCGGTATGCGTAGGACGAAGCAAACGATGTTTTCGCTTCGCCTTGCCTTGCAAACGGTCCCGCCACCGCGCGCGGTTCACGGGCCGCCTTTGGCCGCTACTCGCGCTGCGCGCCCAACCTAAACAATCATTAATCCTGCAACATTCGACGTTGTTTCCTGTTGGGATTCCATACCAACCGCTCATCGCCCACGATCGACACACGGGACGCTTCCGATGAATGTTAGCGAATATGTTTGGCATCGCCTGTCCGAATGGGGTTTGAAGCGCGTCTACGGTTATCCCGGCGACGGTGTCGGTGGCCTCGATGTCGCCCTCGAAGGCGCCAAGGATAAGATGGAATACGTCCAGGTCCGTCATGAGGAGATGGCGGCCTTCATGGCCTCGGCCCATGCGAAGTTTACCGGCGAAGTCGGCCTTTGCTATGCCACCTCCGGTCCCGGCGCCATTCACCTCCTCAACGGTCTCTACGACGCCAACATGGATCACGTTCCGGTGGTCGCCCTCGTTGGTCAGCAGGCACGAAGCGCGATCGGAGCGAGCTATCAGCAGGAGGTCGATCTCCAGACCCTGTTCCAGGGCGTGACCGAATACGTCGCGATGGCCAGCGTCCCCGAGCAAGTACGCCATTTGATCGACCGTGCGGTCCGCATCGCGCACACCAAGCGCGCCGTCACCTGCGTGATCCTGCCGAACGATCTGCAGGAGCTCGAGTACAAGGATCCTCCGCTGGCCCATGGCGCCACCCACACCGGCATGGGCTATGCCGGACCGGCGAAGCTGCCGGACGACGCCTCGCTTCGGGCCGCCGCGGAGGTTCTCAACGCTGGCAGCAAGGTTGCCATGCTCGTCGGCGCCGGCGCGCTCGGCGCAACCGACGAGGTGATCGAAGTTGCCCAGCGCCTCCAGGCCGGTGTCGCCAAGGCGCTGCTCGGCAAAGCCGCCGTGCCGGACGATCTGCCGTTCGTCACCGGTTCGATCGGCCTGTTGGGGACGCGGCCAAGCTGGGACCTCATGAAGAGCTGCGACACGTTCCTGATGGTCGGCTCCGCCTTTCCCTACAGCGAGTTTCTGCCGAAGCCGGGTGCCGCGCGCGGCGTGCAGATCGACATCGACGGCAGCCGGCTCAGCCTGCGCTATCCCATGGAAGTGAACATGGTCGGCGACAGTGCGACGACATTGCGCGCCTTGTTGCCGCTGCTCACGCAAAAACAGGACTCCTCCTGGCGCCGTGACATCGAGCGAGGCATGGCCGATTGGTGGGAGACGCTGAAGGAAAGAGCGATGGATTCCGCCGAGCCGCTCAATCCGCAGCGGGTGTTCTGGGAACTGTCGCCGCGGCTGCCGGACAACGCCATCATCACCGCCGATTCCGGCTCGGTTGCCAACTGGTACGCACGGGATCTAAGGATGAGGCGCGGCATGAAGGCGTCACTGTCGGGTGGCCTTGCCTCGCTCGGGGCCGGCACGCCCTACGCGCTTGCGGGCAAGATGGCCTATCCCGATCGCACCGTGATCGCCTGCATGGGCGACGGCGCGATGCAGATGAACGGTCTCAACGTCATGATCACCATTTCCAAGTACTGGAAGCGTTGGTCGAATCCGCGGCTGATCGTGCTGGTGCTCAACAACCGCGACCTCAACCAGGTGACGTGGGAGGAGCGCATCCAGCTTGGCGCCGGCAAGACCGAGTCGACCCAAAGCATTCCTGATTTCCCCTATCACCGATACGCCGAGCTGATCGGCCTGAAGGGTATCTTCGTCGACAATCCCGATCGGGTCGGCGCGGCATGGGACGAGGCGCTCGCGGCGGACCGGCCGGTCATCCTCGAGGCCTATACCGATCCCAACGTGCCGCCGCTGCCGCCGCACATCCTCTAAAGGACGCCAAGAACTTCGTCAGCATGATCCCGTCCGAGCCGGAGCTGGGGAGCGTGCTAAAGAACAGCGCTAAGGAGTTGCTGACGAGCGTTCTGCCTGGGAAACACTGATGTTGTCCGCGGTCCCCATCCGGAGCGTCCGAGCGCAGGCCTACAAGGTGCCGACGGATCGCCCCGAAGCGGACGGCACCATCACCTGGAATTCAACGACGATCGTGCTCGTCGAGGTCGAAGGCGGAGGACGGGTCGGCCTCGGCTACACCTATGCGAGCGCCAGCATCGTCGGGCTGATCCGGGAAAAACTTGCCACGGTGATCGCAGGCAAGGACGCCTTTGCGCCACAGGCCTGTTTCGACGCGATGCAGCGGGCGGTCCGCAATCTCGGACGTGAGGGCCTCGCGGCGACAGCGATCTCCGCCGTCGATGCAGCCCTGCATGACCTCAAGGCGCGTCTGCTCGACCTGCCGCTGGTCGTCGTTCTCGGTGCGCGCCGTGGCTCCGTTCCGATCTATGGCAGCGGTGGATTCACCACCTACTCCGACGCCGAGCTGGAGGAGCAACTGGGCGGCTGGGTTACGGGGCAGGGCTGCGCTTACGTCAAGATGAAGATCGGCTCCGACCCTGAGCGGGATCCACATCGCGTCGCGGTGGCCAAACGCGCGATCGGCGATGCGGCCCTGTTCGTCGATGCGAACGGCGCCTGTGACCCCAAGCAAGCGATCCGGCTGGCTCACATCTTCGCCGAGCAGGACGTCAGGTGGTTCGAAGAGCCGGTGTCGTCCGACGACCTGCCGGGATTGGGATTGGTGCGGCGGCACGCACCGGCCGGCATGGAGGTGGCCGCCGGCGAATACGCCTACACCGTCGATTACGTGCGCACCATGCTCGAGGCCCGCGCGATCGATGTGCAGCAGGCGGACGTGACGCGGTGCGGCGGCTTCACCGGATTTCTGGAGATCGCGACGCTGTGCGACGCCTTTCACATCGACCTCTCCGGTCATTGTGCGCCGGCACTGCATCTGGCGGTCGCCTGCGCGGCACCCGGCCTGCGCCATCTGGAATGGTTTCACGACCATGTCCGCATCGAACGCATGTTCTTCGATGGTGCGCCGCAGGCGCGCGAGGGCCGGATCGCGCCCGATCTGACCTCGCCAGGTAACGGGTTGGTGTTCAAGCGGACCGATGCCGCCGCTTACGCAGTCTCGGAGGCAGCATGAACCGTCCCGGCGTACCCGATCTGCTTGCCGCGGCCGGGATTGCTGCATCGGGCGTTGCGCTGGCCTCACTGGTCTCGACAAGTTCGGCGCGCGCGCGGACCTCTTCCTTGCGGCTTGCCGCGCGAGGAGAGGCGATCGCTCCAGCAACGCGGAAACAATCAAAACCGCGCGAAGGCTGAACCGGGCTGCAGGAACCCTCGCAGCCTCGGTGCTCGCCGACTCTGGACTCGAGCACTACCGCGGCTCGTTCAAGAACAAGGCGATGTACACCCTGCTGGTTTCGGCGCTCACATTGGCAACGAGCTTGCACGGAACGGCCGATATGCGCCCGCTCGCGCACAAGGCGCGCGATGCGACCTACCTGCTTGCTGCCGCGACCGGACTGGCCGGATCGGGTTTCCACCTCTACAATGTCGGCAAGCGCGTGGGCGGCTTCGGCTGGCAGAACGTGTTTTATGGCGCGCCGATCGGCGCACCGATGGCGATCCTGCTCTCGGGCCTGCTCGGCTTCTGTTCGGAACGGGTGCGGGAAGCGAACCGGATCGCCCGCGCATTGTCGGTCTGCCGGCGGGACGCATGATCGCCGCGGTTGCGGGCGCAGGCCTTCTCGGCACGAGCGGCGAGGCCGGCCTGCTCCATTTCCGGGGAGCCTACCACAACCCGTTCATGCTTCTCCCGGTGACGCTGCCGCCGATCGGTGCAGCGCTGCTGATGTCGGCGGCCGGGAACGGATCCGGCAGGACGCATCGGTTCACCCGATGGTGGATGCGTATGCTGACCGCGATGGGTTTTGCCGGTGTCGGTTTCCATGCCTATGGCGTGTCGCGAAACATGGGAGGCTGGCGCAACTGGAGCCAGAACATTTTGAACGGACCGCCGCTTCCCGCGCCGCCGAGCTTCACTGGCCTCGCGCTTGCCGGTCTCGCTGCACTCGCTCTCATGAGGGCGCATCCCGATGCATGAACGCCGCGACCGCTATCCCGGATATGACGTTCTCGCCAAATGGTCGGGACCATCGTGGAATGACAAGACACGCGAAGTCATCACGCGGCGCTTGTCGATTGCGCCCGAGGCGCGCTTCTTCACACAGGACGAATACGAGGCGGTCGTGGCGATCGCGGACCGCATCGTTCCGCAGCCGCCGGATCGTCCGCCCGTGCCGATCGCCGCACTGGTCGATCGCAAGCTGCAGGACCAGATCATGGACGGGTTTCGCGGGCCCAGGGTGCCCAGGGACGGCGAGGCGTGGCGTCGCGGCCTGAAGGCGCTGAACGCCGAGGCATCCGCAGCGTATGGCAGGCGCTTTGCCGAGTTGCCGCAGGCCTTGCAGGACAAGCTGCTGTGCGCTGCCCAATCCGGTGAGCTGAAAACGGCCGAATGGGGCGGCTTGCCCTGTGAGGTCTTCTTCAAGGCGCGCCTGGGGCGGGACATCGTGCTCGCCTATTACGCGCATCCGACCGCCTGGAGCGAGATCGGCTGGGGCGGCCCCGCCAGTCCGCGCGGTTACGTGCGGCTCGACATCGACGAGCGCGATCCCTGGGAAGCCGCCGAGGCGAAGGACGGCAATGACGCTACAGCACGCCGGAGCAATCGCCGTGTCCGATGATCCCCTGCATATGCCGCGAGCGTGCGATGGACAGGCCCCGGACGTCTTTCGCCCGGGCGGCTGGGTCCCGATGCGGCAATACCGCGAGAGCGAGCCGGTCGATTTCGCCATCGTCGGGACGGGCGCGGGCGGCGGCACGCTCGCCTGCAAGCTTGCCGAATACGGCTTCTCGGTCGTCGCGTTTGACGCGGGTCCCTATTTCAGGCCGCTGGAGGATTTCGCCTCCGACGATCCGAGCAGACCAAGCTCTATTGGACCGATGACCGCATCGTCGACGGCGCCAATCCGTTGCAACTCGGCAGCAACAACAGCGGCAAGGCGGTGGGCGGCTCGACGGTGCACTTCGCGATGGTGTCACTGCGCTTCCGCCCCGAATGGTTCAAGTCGCGCAGCGTGCTCGGTTACGGCGTCGACTGGCCACTCGATTGGCGCGAGATGTGGGACTACTACGCAGAAGTCGAGCAGGCCCTGAAAATAGCGGGTCCGGTGACTTATCCCTGGGGCCCCGCCCGTCCGCGATATCCGTATCGTGCCCACCCATTGAATGGCGCGGCGCGCGCTGGCCAAAGGTTGCGAGGCGCTGGGCATAAAATGGACGGAGACGCCGCTCGCCACGCTGTCGGCCCCGCGGGGGCTGGCCCATCCTTGTGTGTATCGCGGCTTCTGCGTCACCGGCTGTTCGACCAATGCCAAGCAGAGCGCGCTGGTCACATGGATCCCGCGCGCGATCGGCGCGGGCGCGGAAATCCGCGATCTTGCGATGGTCGGTCGGGTCGAGGTCGCGCCGTCCGGCCTGGTGTCCGGGATTCACTATCATCGGGACGGCGCGTGGCGCTTTCAACGCGCGCGGAACGTCGTTGTTGCCGGCTACGCCATCGAGACGCCGCGGCTTCTGTTGAACTCCGCGACGGCTCGCTTTCCGGACGGCCTCGCCAACAGCTCGGGCCTGCTCGGAAAGAACCTGATGGCGCAGTCCAATCAGGCTGTGTGGGGGCGGCTGGAGCAGGAGGTGCGCTCTTACAAGGGACCGCCGTCGCTCGCCATCACCGAGCACTGGAATTACGAAGACAGGGGCAAGGACTTCTTCGGCGGCTATTCCTATATGAGCCAGGGCCCGTTGCCGCAGCTCTGGGCCAACACGCTGTTCAGCGCCCGCGGCTTATGGGGGACGCGCCTGGTGGAGGCCATGAAGGACTACAATCACGTGGTCGGTCTCAAGATCGTGGGCGAGATGCTGCCGCAGGAATCCAATCGGGTGACCCTCGCCGAGGAGGTCGACCAGTACGGGCTGCGGATTCCCAGAGTCACCTATTCCTGGTGCGACAACGACAAGCGTCTGATCGATCACTCGCTCAAATTCATGAGCCGCGCGCTGGAGGCGGTCGACGCGACCGACATCTGGATCCAGGACGACGACACCTGTCACCTCAACGGAACCGCGCGCATGGGCAGCGATGCCCGCACCAGCGTCGTCGATGCGGACTGCCGCAGCTGGGACATTCCAAACTTATGGATCTGCGACGGCTCGGTTTTTCCGACGGTCGGAGGCGCCAATCCGTCGCTGACGATCCAGGCGATCGCCTGCCGGACTGCGGACCGCATTCGTACCCTGGCGCGGCGCGGCGAACTCGTCGCCGGCTCGCCACGGCGGTCCAACCATCAGCGTTCAATCGAGGTGCACAGATCATGAGCGTGGTGCCGCTTCATTCAGGTCGAGTTGTCGTCATCACCGGCGCTTCGGCCGGCGTTGGACGCGCCATCGCGCATCGCTTCGCCCGCGACGGCTGGCGCATCGGCCTGATTGCCCGCGATGCCGAGGCGCTGGAGCAGACCGGTCGCGAGGTCGAGCAGATGGGCGGTACGGCGCTCGCCCTGCCGGCTGACGTCGCCGATGCGGATGCCATATTCGCGGCGGCGGACCGGGTCGTCACGACTTTCGGGACGATCGATGTCTGGATCAACGATGCCATGGTCACGGTGTTCTCGCCGGTGTGGAAATTGACTGCCGAGGAGTTTCGCCGCGTCACCGAGGTCACCTATCTCGGATTCGTGCACGGCACCATGGCGGCCCTGCGTCACATGCGATCAGCCGATCGCGGGCACATCATCCAGATCGGGTCCGCGCTTGCCCTATCGCGGCATTCCGCTGCAATCAGCCTATTGCGGTGCCAAGCATGCCATCCGCGGCTTCACCGACTCGCTGCGCACCGAGCTGATCCATGACCGGAGCCGCATCCGGCTCACCATGATGGAGCTGCCGGCGGTCAACACGCCGCAATTCGATTGGGCCCGAACCCACATGCCTCGGCAGCCGCGTCCGGTCGCGCCGGTGGTGCAGCCCGAAGTCATCGCGAATGCGGTCTACCAGGCTGTCCGCCATCCCCGCCGCGAATACTGGATCGGCCTCAGTACGCTCAAGGTCATCCTGGGCAATGCCGTGCTCCCGGCCTGGCTCGATCACTATCTCGCAAAAGTGGCGTTCTCGGCGCAGGAGACGGTCAAGCCGGTGGGATCCGAACGCGCCGACAATTTGATGAGTTCAGTCCCGTCTTTGCATCGTACCCGCGGGCGCTTCGGCGCAGAGGCGGACGATCATGCGCTCGTCGTCGATGGACCCATGGCTCGCGTTGTGCCACTGGCCCTCGGCGCTATCGCGGCTTTCGCGGCCGGCGTTCTGGTCGGCGCGCGGACCGGTCGCATTTCCAGAGATTCGTCCTAGACAGCGACCCGTTGCGGATTCGCGCCCGGCGCGGACGGAATCCGTACCCCGCCGGGCTTCCCTTGGGCGTGGGCATGGCCTATTACGCCGCAACGCAACAATTCCCCCAAAAAGACCTCATGATCCGCCTCGACAACGTCAGCAAGCAAGCCGGCCACCAGATCCTGTTCATCGAAGCCTCCGCCGCCCTGAACAAGGGCGAGAAGATCGGCCTTGTCGGCCCGAACGGCGCGGGAAAGACCACTCTGTTCCGGATGATCGCCGGCGAGGAGCTGCCCGACGAAGGGCAGGTCTCGACCGATCGCGGCATCACCATCGGCTATTTCAACCAGGACGTCGGCGAGATGTCTGGCCGCAGCGCCGTGGCCGAGGTGATGAATGGCGCCGGTCCCGTCAGCGAGGTCGCGGCCGAGTTGCGCCAGCTCGAGGCCGACATGGCCGATCCTGACAAGGCCGACCAGATGGACGAGATCATCGCGCGTTATGGCGAGGTGCAGCACGCGTTCGAGGAGCTCGACGGCTATGCGCTGGACGGTCGTGCGCGCGAGGCCCTGTCCGGCCTCGGCTTCACCCAGGAGATGATGGACGGCGACGTCGGCAAACTCTCCGGCGGCTGGAAGATGCGCGTGGCGCTGGCCCGCATTCTCCTGATGCGTCCCGATGTGATGCTGCTCGACGAGCCGAGCAACCATCTCGATCTCGAAAGCCTGATCTGGCTCGAGAAGTTCCTGCACGATTACGAGGGCACGCTGCTGATGACCTCGCATGACCGCGAGTTCATCAACCGCGTCATCTCCAAGGTGGTCGAGATCGATTCCGGCTCGCTGACGACCTACACCGGCAATTACGAATTCTACGAGCAGCAGCGTGCGCTGAACGAGAAGCAGCAGCAGGCGCAGTTCGAGCGCCAGCAGGCGATGCTCGCCAAGGAGATCAAGTTCATCGAGCGTTTCAAGGCGCGCGCCTCGCATGCTGCCCAGGTGCAGAGCCGGGTCAAGAAGCTCGACAAGATCGAGCGGGTCGAGCCGCCGCGCCGCCGTCAGACGGTCGCCTTCGACTTCTTGCCGGCGCCGCGCTCGGGCGAGGACGTCGTCGCCTTGAAGAAGGTGTTTAAGGGCTATGGCAGCAAGCGGATCTATGACGGGCTGGATTTCATGATCCGCCGCAGGGAGCGCTGGTGCGTGATGGGCGTCAATGGCGCCGGCAAGTCGACACTGCTCAAGCTCGTCGCGGGCGCGAGCGAGCCGGACGAGGGCACGGTGGCCTTGGGCGGCAGCGTCAAGATGGGCTATTTCGCCCAGCACGCGATGGATCTGCTCGACGGCGAGCGCACCGTATTTCAGTCGCTGGAAGACCAGTTTCCGACCGCGGGGCAGGGCTCCTTGCGCGCGCTGGCCGGCTGCTTCGGCTTCTCCGGCGACGACGTCGAGAAACGCTGCCGGGTGCTCTCAGGCGGCGAGAAGGCGCGGCTCGTGATGGCGAAAATGCTGTTCGATCCGCCGAATTTTCTGGTGCTGGACGAGCCGACCAACCATCTCGACCTCGCCACCAAGGAGATGCTGATCACGGCGCTGTCGGATTTCGAAGGCACCATGCTGTTCGTTTCGCATGATCGCCACTTCCTCAGCGTCCTGTCGAACCGCGTGCTCGAGCTGACGCCGGACGGCATCCATCAGTATGGCGGCGGCTACACGGAGTACGTCGCGCGCACTGGCCAGGAAGCGCCGGGGTTGCGGAGCTAATCTTTGCTTTTGCCGGACATCGCGGCGATCGTCTCGATCTCGTTGGTCCAGATCCCACCGGAATAACCTCGCGGGAGCCGGGCGAACAATTCTGGCGTATCGATGCCGGTCGAGAACTCTCCGCCGCTGTAGGGCCCGAGCACGAAGACGGCGCTGTCGGCGTCGTTCATGCGATTGAGGAAGCGATCGGGCCAGCCCCAAAGCCAGGGTGCGACGTTGATCGGGACCAGCACCATCGCGTTGTGGCAGGCTGCCGGGACCAGGCCGGTCCAGCCATAGCCGATATAGCGGATCAGGCAGCTTCGAATGGCCGCGCGTGAAATCGTGCGGACATCCGGGGTGAGGCGGCGGATCACCTCGATGGGCTCATCGCCGCCATAAACCATGATCGTCCGGCGGCGATCGGCCGTGAGAGCGTTCAGCACGGCGGCGAGTTTCTCGCCTTCGCCAGCGTCCCGGCTCTTCACATTGATGAGGAGGTTCTTGTCCGGAAACGCAGCGAATACCTCCGACAGTGTTGGCATCATTCCGATGCCGTTGCCGCGAAACGGAAAGGTCTTGCCGCCGTCGGCGGTATAGCCATAGCCGATGTCGAGCATCTTCAGCTTTGCCATGCTCTGCTCGCGCGTGACGCCCTGGCCGTCGGTGCGGCAGTCGAGTGTCCAGTCATGGAATACGGCGAACTCGCCATCGGTGGTCGGGTGCACGTCGAGCTCGACCACATCGGCGCCGGCCTCAAAGCTCGCGCGCATCGAAGGAATAGTGTTCTCCGTGCAACGGTGGCAACATCCGCGCGGCCCGTGCAGGTATCGCTTTTCAGATCGCGCTCATCGAAGCGCTGCGCCATGCCGCGATGGGCGAGCAGTACCGGCTTGCCGTCCCGATGCGGCGCCAGCAGATTCGTGTTGTTGAGGTAGATGCCCGCAGCCACGACAAGCATAGCTGTCGTCGCGAATTTGAGTCTCCTGCCCACCGGTTCCTTCCCATTTCACGTACATCGTCATCCGCGTTTGGGGTCGATTTGCGGCAATCGCCAGGCATGGGAGGTGGACGCGCGTCGCGGCTTGAACCCTCCAATGCTGGCCGCTACGGTTCCCTCGAAAAGGGAGCGAGTAATCATGAAACAACTCCGGATCGGCGACATCACCATCGACGCGGTGATCGAGCGGGAGGGTCCATGGCGACGGCCGCAGGACTTTTTCCCGGCTTATGACGAGGACGTGTTTGCCCGACATCTGCCGACTATGGAGCCCGAGGTGTTCGATGCCGAGCGCGGCATGATAGTCATCACCTATCAGACCTTCGTGGTGCGCACGCCGCGCTACACCATCCTGGTCGACACCTGCACCGGCGAGGACAAGGGGCATCCGCCGCCGTTCGACTTTCCCGGCAAGGAACGCTGGCGCAACGAGCTGTTCGCGCTCGGCATCGGCTTCGAGCAGATCGACTACGTGTTCTGCACGCATCTGCACATCGACCATACCGGCTGGAACACGACCTTGCGCGACGGCCGTTGGGTGCCGACGTTCCCGAATGCAAAATACGTCTTTCACAAGGGCGAGTACGCGGCCTGGGAGGGCGAGAACGCGAAAGGCAAAAATCCGCCAGGTACGGTCTTTCGTGACAATTGCCTGCCGATTGTCGAGGCGGGACAGGCGCTGCTGGTCGACGACGACTACGCGCTGGATGACACCGTGACGCTGGCACCGACGCCGGGGCATTCGCCCTGTCATTGTTGCGTGAACATTCTCTCCAGGGGACAACGCGCGGTGGTCGCCGGCGACCTCATGCATCACCAGATCCAGTGCCGCGAGCCGGACTGGTCGGCGAAGCCTGATTGGGATGCGAAGCAGTCGGCGGTGTCGCGGCGGAAGTTCTTCGCCTCCGTCGCAGACACCGACACGCTGATCCTGCCGATCCATTTTCCGGCGCCGACGGTCGGCCTGATCAAGCCACTCGGCGCCGCCTTTGATTACCGCTTCAGGCGGGACTAGGCCGACCGCACGTCGGATGGTCTAAGCTTCGGATGCTCTAGTAAGTATAGAACATCCGCTGGATTTCCTTGCTGTCGGTCGTCTTGGTCAGCGCCAGCATCAGAAGAATGCGCGCCTTTTGCGGATTGAGCGTATCCGAGACGATGAAGTCGTGCTCGTCGTCCTTGGCTTCGCCGTTGCGCGCGACGATGCCATTGCCGACCCGGCTGCTACGAACGATCGCGACACCCTTCTTGTGCGCCTCGTCGAGAGCCGGCTCGACCGCGGGCCGGGCAAGGCTGCCGTCACCCGTGCCGGCATGCACGATGCCCTTGGCGCCGGCGGCGACAAAAGCGTCGACTGCGACCCGGTTCATGTTGGCGTATCCGTAGACGATATCGACCTGCGGCAGGGTATCGAGGTTGGAGACGTCAAACTCGGAGTCCGCCGTGTGCCGGCGGGTCGATTGACGATAGAAGTACGGCTTATTTCCCTGCATGTAGCCGAGAAAGCCGAGCTCAGGTGTGCGGAAGGTGTCTGCTGTCGAGGTGTTGTTCTTGGTGACGTCGCGCGCCGCGTTGATCTGATCGTTGAGAGAGACGAGCACGCCCTTGCCGACCGCTTCCTCACTGCCTGCGAGGATCACCGCATTGAAGAGGTTGATCGGCCCGTCCGCGCTGATCGCTGTCGACGGCCGCATCGCGCCCACGACGACGACAGGCTTTTTGCTCTTGACCACCAGGTTCAGGAAATAGCTGGTTTCCTCGATCGTATCGGTGCCGTGCGTGATCACGATCCCGTCGACGTCGTCCTGCGCAAGGAGCGTGTTGACGCGCTTGGCGAGCTTGAGCCAGTAGTCATTGTTCATGTTTTCGCTGGCGATCTGGAAGACCTGCTCGCCCTTGACGTTGGCCACCGTCTTCAGCTCGGGGACTGCATTCAGGAGGGTCTCGATGCCCACCGTCGCCGCGGTGTACCCGACCACCGTGGTGCTGCTCGTCCCGGAGCCGGCGATCGTGCCGCCTGTTGCCAGAACCATGACGTTGGGCAGACCGACGCCCCTCGCGTTCGCGACGTCAAAACTGATGAGCAGCGCGAACAGCAAGCTCACTGTCGCCAATATCTCATGACGCACTCGAAGTTGCCGCATCTTGACGTCCCTTTCCTGGAAGGCCTCGTCGACGCACCCCATTTCGCTCAGCGCTGCATGATCCATCAGCCGACGGCCTCTGTCTAGGGTTGTGATGCTCAGGGATGATTATGTTTGGGCGCTCGGCGCGCGCGGGGAGGCAGCCAAAGGTCTTTGCCTCCGTCGTTCGGAAGCAAGAATGTCGTTCGGAAGCAAGAACGCAGATGCCCGGACATCTGGCGCGAAGACGCGCTTCTGCCCGGGCATGACGATTTGATGGAGCGATTGCTCGTTGAAGAAGCGGCGAATTCGTAGCGCCTTACGCGCCCATCTCGCACTTCTTCATAAAGCTGTTCTTGGCGGCACCGGCGAGCGGCTTGCCGTCGGAGCCGACGGCCTTGGGCGTGCAGGCGTCTTCCTTGCACTTCTTCATGAACGAGGTCTTGGCCGCGCCGGCGAGCGCCTTGCCGTCCTTGCCGACCGCCTTGCTCTCGCAGGTGTCGTCTGCAAGCGCCGAGCCTGCTGCGAAGGTGGCAACGATCGCAGCCAGGAAAATTCGCTTCATCATGGGTGTCTCCCTAAGCCAAAGATGGCGCAGGAATTGGAGCGCGGAATCGTGGCGCAATCAAGCAGGATCGCAGCGCGGTATCGGTCCTCGCTTCATTTTTTCCGGCGGTCGAGGATGCCAGCGGGGTTGACCATCGCATGGTCGTGGCGCGGACGCGACGGCCTGCATCGAAAGCAGCAAGGCTGCGATCAGGGCCGACGGTACGGACGGGCCGAGGTCGCAATTTGAATCCGTCGGGCCGCAAAGCGATCAGATCCCGCGCGCGAGCAGCGCCTTGAAGTCGGCGCGTGCACGCTGCGCTTCGGCGCGGGCGACCTCGGAGGCGTCCCCGAGGCCGAAATAGCCATGGATCAGGCCGGCGCCCTCGTGATGCCTCACCTGCACGCCGGCGGTCTCCAGCGCCCGCGCATAGGCTGCGCCTTCGTCGCGGAGCGGATCGAACCAGGCGGTGGTCACGATGGCGGGCGCAACGCCGGCGAGCGAAGCCGCGCGCAGCGGCGAGATGCGCCAGTCCGCGGCATGGCCGGGATCGGCGAGATAATGACCGGCAAACCATTCCATCACCGCCCGCGACAGGAAGTAACCTTCCGCATTCTCTGCCCGTGACGGATAGCGCGCGTTCTCGCGCGCGTCGGCGTAACCGCCCACGACGTCGGTCACGGGATAGACCAGCAGCTGTGCGGCGAGCTTGATGCCGGCATCGCGGCAGGCGATTGCGGTCGCGGCCGCGAGATTGCCGCCGGCGCTGTCACCGGCAACGCCCAGACGTTTTGCATCGCCGCCAAATTCCGCGACGCGGTTGAACACGTCGCCCGCAGCCGTGAAGGCGTCCTCGAAGGCGCCGGGAAAGCGCGTTTCCGGCGGGCGGCGATAGTCGACGGAGACCACGACCGCGCCGGTCTCGATCGCGAGATTGCGCGCCTGCCGGTCGTGGGTCTCGAGGTCACCCGCGACCCAGCCGCCGCCGTGGAAGAACACCACGGTCGGCGCGGGCGCGCTGCCGACGCGATAAACGCGTGCATTCAGCGGGCCGGCGCCGCCCTTGACGTCGATGTCCTGTACGGCATCGACGGGCGGCGGCGGTACGGCGGCGCGCGAGGCAGCCAGTGCGCGCAAGGAATCGCGGGCGCTCTGTGGCGTCATCGTCGCGGGATCGCGCAGCGGCAGCAGTGGAATGATCTGGGCGATGACGGGATCGAGCGGAGCGGCCATGATCGGGTCCTTACCGGTGTGGCGTGGCCACAGGGGTTCTTGGTCTTGCTCGCGGGTTAGCATAGATTTCGCGCGCCGCATCGGCAACAGGCGAGCGTGTTGCGGATGTCGTGCAGATGAATGAACGGGCAGGGAGGTCCTGAAGTGGAGTTCGAAACGCTGGTCCAGTCGCGCCGCAGCGTGCGCGGTTTCAAGCAGCAGCCGGTGCCGCGCGCCGTGGTCGAAGCGATCATCGAGAGCGCCAAGCGCGCACCGTCGTCGATGAACACCCAGCCCTGGCATGTTCACGTGCTCACAGGCGCGCCGCTGGAAGATGTGCGACGCCGCAACATGGAGGAGATGATCGGCGGCGCCAAGGTCAAGCGCGACATCATCAGCCATGGCGAGTACCAGGGGTGCATCGCACCCGTCAGGTCGACGTCGCCAAGAAACTGTTCGGCGCGATGGGGATTGCGCGTGATGACAAGCCGATGCGGCAGGACTGGGTGCTGCGCGGCTTCCGTCAGTTCGACGCGCCGGTTTCGCTGGTGCTGACCTATGATCGCGTGCTCGATCCGGGCGCCGTCTGCCATTTCGATCTCGGCGCACTCTGCTACGGCATCGTGCTGGCAGCCTGGGATCGCGGGCTCGGCTCCGTCATCAACGGGCAGGGCATCATGCGCTCCGACATCGTGCGCGAGGTCGCAAGGATTCCGGAGGACGAGGTCATCATGACCTGCGTTGCGATGGGCTATCCCGACGACAACTTTGCCGCGAATGCCGTTCGCTCCGATCGCGAGGGCAACGCGGAGTTCGTCCGCTACGTCGGCTTCGCCGACTGATGCCGACGGGCCGGAGGAGATTATTTCTCCGCGAATTTTTCGTGCGGACTCGTTACGGCCTCTTGCAATCTCTACCGGGCAGGAGGAACAATAGGCGGTCTCGAAGGTTTGATGCTGGCGCGAGGGAATTGACATGCGGCGGCTGGCTAGCCTGGTTCGGTGGTTCTTCGGCCCGCGGATGCGGCGTCCGATCGATGATGATCCCAGCCTTCCTTTTACGCCTGAAGAGTTCAGCAGGCTGGTCCGCAGCGGCCGGCATGAGGACATGAAGCTGCTCGCCGAAGGACTAGCTTGTCGCTCGATCCCGCGGCGCATCAAATATCGGGCGACGCACTAGGCGCACCCGTGACGTCGTTGCCCTCCGGTTGGTTTGGCGCGCGCTCAGCGTGAGAGTGCGACCTCCTTGAAGGATGCGACCAGCGCCTTCTCCAGCTTTCCGGTCATCCCGCAGAGAACATGATAGGCCTCTGTGCGCGGCATCGTCGCCTTGTAGGGCCGGTGCTCGATCAGCGCGGCGAAGATGTCCGAAATCGTGAGAATGCGCACGATGTCGTTGATGCTCTCGCCGCATAGCGCATCCGGATAGCCGCTGCCGTCGAGATATTCGTGGTGATGTCGGACGGCATCGAGAATTTCCGGCGTGATCTGCTCGTGGTTCTTCAAGAACTCGTAACCCGCCGCCGGATGGGACTCGATCATGGCGCGTTCGTCGGGATCGAGACGGCCGGGTTTGTCGAGGATCGCGAGCGGGATCCGCGCCTTGCCGATGTCGTGGAACATGGCGGCCGAGGACATGCGCTCTAGATCGGCTCTTCCGACCCCGAGACTCAGCCCGAAGCCGATGGCAACTCCAGTCACGAGCAAGCAGTGCTGATATGTTCCCTCATGATGGCGCCGCACCGTGGTGAGCCATTCCGACAGGCCATGCTGGGTGATGCGGTCGGCAATCTGGCGTCCGGCCTCCTTGGTGCCGTCGACGTCAAGGGGCTGGCCAAGCGTGACGGCCGTGAACATCGATGCGATCGCGGTGGCTGCCGTCTCGACGGCGTTGTCCGGCTGAGGCGAACTGCCCGATGCGTCCGATCCCCGCTCGGTCGGATCCGCCAGGACCGCCAGCAGCTTGGTCTTGTTGAGTGGGCCGGGAAGGACGAGCGTCGCGCCGAGCGCATAGGCTTGCGAGATGCAGATGTGTGAAGCGTGCTCGACGAGGAAGATGCGCTTGGCGGCCTTCGCAAGCCTGGCGGACCGCCTCTTGATCGCGGCGATGTTGTCGACGTCCCGCAGCTCCGCACGGATGACGATGGCAAACGGTGCCTGCGTCAGCCTGGCTTCCGCGTCGAGCCGTTCGCCCGCGACGGTGAATTGCTGTTCGAGCGTCGCGCAGATGCCCGACAATTTGTCGGAGGTATCCGCCAGCACATGCACGAAAGGGCGCGCCGATTGCGCCGCTCGGATGCCGCCGTCGCCTTTAACGGGGCTGGCGATTGTTCGCGCATTCTGCACGGTCGACATGGACTTTACTGCAGTTGAATTGGTTGATGAAATTTCGAGCCTACTTACTCTGCGCGGTGTTCTGCGCCGCGGCCGGTTTCTTCTTGCTGTCCGCGTTGACGAAATGAATGCCGGCCATGGTGCCATCGATCCAGACCAGCTCGCAGCGCCGGTAGGCGAGACCGGTCGCGGACAGCAGCATGAAGAATTCCTTGGCTTGCAGCACGTCGAGAGTGCCTTCGACCTCGATCTTGGCCCCGGTCTGCGACACGTCGAGCAGCACGCAGCTGCGCCGCCAGGTGCCGTCCGAGCCCATCAGGTTGACGGCCTGCTTGTGATCCATCCTGACGCGAAGCGCCTTGCGACCGTCGAACTTCATCGGCTAACCCCCATTTTCGCGGCGCGATTTCCCGGATCGCTCGTGTTTGTGCTGGCTGCAATTTCCCCCAGCGCACCGTCCATTGGCTGGTCGACAACAGCAGCGTTTCGAAAATCAGTTGCGCGCGTTCGCGCTGGGCGAAGGAGAGGCGCGTACCACCACGATTGCTGACGATCGCGAGCGTGGTCGTCCAGTTCAGGCGCGAAGCCCGGCAGGCCATCACCAGTCCTCACAATCGTCATCGCGCATGACATGCTCGATGATCTCGATCGGAGTCCCCGACAGCACGGACAGCGCGGTGAACAGATTGGCGGTCTCGCCGCGGATCGCGAAGCGGTTCACGGTGGAATCGTTGAGCTTGCCGACGCGGTTGAGCGCCACGATCTCGGGTCTCGCGCTCGCATAATCGGCCGAGGAGGGCGGCTTTGGCGGAATCGGTACGGCTGCTTGCGGGGGCGGAATGGCGGAGGCGCCGGGCTTGGCCGGCGGGGTCTTGGTCGAGGCCGGTCGGGTGGAGAGCAGCTTCCGCACGATCAGGTCAGGAGTACCGGGCCGGAGCGCCAGCGCCTTCGCAATCTCGCTCTCCTGGTCGGCCAGAGCGATGAGGGCGGCGTAAGCTGCGTCGGAGAATTTTGTTCCAGGATTCTTGATCAGCGCCAGGCAGATCTCCTTACCGCGCTTGATCAGCGCCTCGGCCACAGCAGGTTCGATGCAGTCGCGCGCCGCGATCGCGCGTAGATGCCGCTTGCCGCACGAGGCCGCGACTGCCGTGAGATCGGTCGTGGAGAGTGCTTGCGATCTGAGCAGCACAGGGCACGCCACGTCGGCGTTGTCGTGGGAGGCAAGGCGCCGCAACGTCTCCGGCGGAGCTATCTTAAGGTCGGCAAGCGTCGCGCTGAGTTGAATCAGCACCCTGGCCTCGACCCGTTCCGTCAGTCGCAGCAGTACGCCATCGACCACTCCGACAGCACTTCCTGAGAGCGGTCGCGGCTGCCGGTGAGCAACTGCACGATGCCGGAGAGAATGCGCGCGCAGCGGTCCAGCGGACACGTTGCGACCGACTCTTCCAATTCGACCAGAATATCAGCAGGCGAATTTGCCATCATGGCAGGGGCCTGTACTCAAATAAAATTAGACTAAGCAACACCCTCCATTCCGCACCACACGCGTTAATTTCAAGTTTAGACCCCACACCTCCGGGTACCACCGCACCGCCTGTTTTACTGGAAACGCTATCGAAATTTGGCAGGGGGCGTCCGCCCTCCTTGTCCTTTGCATTGGACGCTCGCCAACTGATCGAGGCAGGCTCGCATGAGTCTCCCGGTCTCAGGGGAAACCGAAAGGGGAAATTCAGACCGGCGTAGTGCCGGGCACGCGTCGTTTCCTGACGCGGTTTTTCATTTGCCATGAACAACAGTGATGATGCGCCAGCGCTGGCGCCCAAGATATTTCGGTTTGCAGACGCCGACGAGTTTCGCAACGCGATCCGCGGCGTGAATTTCGAGTTCACGCCGCTTGTGCGAAGGATTGCGACGGAGCAGATCATTCTGCAATTGCCCGGCTGCGACGTGAATATGACGCGGGCATTCCCGCGCGTCGTGGACGCGCAGCTCGTTGCCGATTGCACGGCGGTGGGCTTCGCGATGGACGACCTCGAGATCCCGATCCGCTTCAACGGCGCACAGCGCGACCGCGCCGCGGTCGTCATCGGCAGCAGCGGCGCGGCCTACAACATGATCGAGGAAGTGCAGCGGCAAATCGCCTCAGTCGTATTCCAGCCCGAGGTGAGGGATCGCGGCTGGCCCGAGACGAACTCCAGCTTCAAAATCTTCGAGACCAGTCCCCTGGCGCTGCATTGGCTGCGGAAGGTGGTCAGGGAAGTGCTGGCGGCTGCGTCCGAGCCGCTCGATCCTGCCGAGGTGCCGCTGAAGGCGGCGGCGATGAAGGAGTCCCTGCTGGGTGCGGTCGATGCCACTTTCGCCAATATCGTGCCCGCGCGCTGGACCCGGCGGCCGAATGACGAGCGGCAGTTCAAGCTGTTCCAGGACATCCGCGCATTGTTGTCCGACGATCTCTCGCAGCCGATCTACAGCGAGGAGATTGCGCGCAAGCTCGGCCTGTCCGTCCGCACCTTGCACGACGTCGTGCGCCGCTATCGCGGCATGAGCCTGCACCGCTATTTGCGCCTGCGCCGCCTGTGGCTGGTGCGCCGGCGGCTGCTTGCCGGTGCCGACAGCGTCAAGGCCGTCGCGCTCGCGTTCGGCTTCTGGCATCTCAGCGACTTTTCCCGAGGTTATCGCGATCAGTTCGGCGAGACGCCGTCGCAGACGCTGGAATTCGGACGAAAACGGTAGCGCGGCAAACCGGTTGGGGCCGTCCCGCCGTTTCGTGCTAACCTGCCGGCCATGCGCAATCGCATCCTCGTCCTCTACGGGTCCTACCGCTCCGACCGCATGGGCATCCGCCTTGCGAATTTCGTCGTCGATCGCCTGCGCAGTCGCGGCGAAGAAGTCGAGTTTATCGACGCCAAGGCGATCGGCCTGCCGATGCTCGACCGCATGTACAAGGAATATCCTGCGGGCGCCGCGCCGGAGGCGCTGGAGAAGCTGGCCGGACAGATCCGCGGGGCCGACGGCTTCGTCTTCGTCACCGGCGAGTATAATTGGGGCATCCAGCCCGGCCTGAAGAACCTCACCGACCACTTCCTGGAAGAGTGGTTCTGGCGGCCGGCCGCGATCGTGAGCTATTCCGCCGGCCGGCTGTCCGGCGCGCGCGCCTCGACCGCGTGGCACGGCACGCTGTCGGAAATGGGCATGGTGGTGATCTCGAGCACCATCGGCGTCGGGCCGATCGCGCAGACGCTGTCAGCCGAGAGCGAGCCGATCGGCGAGGGCGGCAAGGCGCTGGAACGCTCCTTTCCGCGCTTCGCCGATGACCTCAATTGGTGGATCGAGGCGGCCAAGGTGCAGCGCGCGCGCAAGGCGCCGCCTTATTAGACGCGCTCCTTACGCCGCCCTGACTTCGCCGAGGAAGCGGTCGAACTGGCCGGCGAGATCGCGTGACTGCGTCGAGAGCTGTTCGGCCGCGCCAAGGACTTCGCGCGCGGCCGCACCGGTGTCGTCCGCGGCGCGCTGCACGCCCGATATGTTGGTGTTGACCTCCTGGGTGCCGCGGGCGGCCTCCTGGACGCTGCGGGAGATCTCCCGGGTGGCCGAACCCTGTTGCTCGATCGCGGCCGCAATCGCGGTGCCGATCTGGTCGATCTCGGCGATAACGTCGGCGACGTTGCGGATCGCGGTGACGGTCTCGTCGCTGGCGGACTGGATCGCCGTGATCTGCTCGGAAATCTCGGTGGTCGCCTTGGCGGTCTGGCCGGCCAGTGACTTCACTTCGGATGCGACGACGGCAAAGCCGCGGCCGGCGTCGCCGGCGCGGGCGGCCTCGATGGTGGCATTGAGCGCCAGCAGGTTGGTCTGTTCGGCGATGCTCTGGATCAGCGTGACGACGTCGCCGATCTTCTGCGCGCCGTCGGCGAGCGCACGGGCCGTGTCGCCGGTGCGGCGGGCGTTGTCGACCGCGCGGGCCGCGATCTCGGTCGATTGCGCAACCTGGCGGCCGATCTCCGCGATCGAGGACGTCAGCTCTTCCGTCGCGCTTGCGACCGTCTGCACGTTGCTCGAGGTCTGCTCGGAGGCGGCGGCCACGACCGCGGCCTGGCTGTTGGTCTGGGCGGCCGTCGAGGTCATCGATTGCGCCGTCGTCTCCATGGTGGAGGAGGCCTGCGACAGGCCGCCGACGAGCTCGGTGACCTTGGCCTCGAAGGCGCGGGTCAGCCCGTCGAGCGCCTGGGCGCGGCGCATCTTGCCGTCGTTCTCGGCTTGCTTCTCGGCCGCGAGCCGGTCGGCCCGGATCATGTTGTCCTTGAACACTTGCACCGCCGCGGCCATCGCCCCGATCTCGTCGGAGCGCTCCGCGCCGGGGATTTCTTCCGCAACATCACCGTCGGCGAGCCGCGACATCCGGGTCGTCAGGCTGACGATGGGAGCGCAGACGCGGCGGCGGACCATTACGATGAGGCCGGCGCTGGCGATCAGCACGGCGAGCAGGCCTGCGAGCGCGATCGTGAAGCTGGCGCGCGCGGCGGCGGACGCGCCGGAGAGGATCTGCTCGGCGTTGTCGTAGAGCGCGTCGCGGACGCCGATGATCGTTCCGAGGCCGCGCTGCGAGGCTGCGTAGTAGGTCTCGACGTCGTGCTCGTACTTGCCGCTGGCGGCGCCTTCCTTGACGAGCTTGAGTTCGCGGCCGAATTCCTCGATGTAGCCCGAATTCAGGGTCTCGAGCGCGGCGCCGACATTGGCCGGGGTCGCGGGATTGCCGCGCAATTCCATCAGCGACATCACGATCTGGTCGTTGCGTCCCTGCATGCGGGCGACGTCGGCCTTCTCGGCATCGGTCGCGAGCTTCTTGCCGCCGACGAGGTTCTTGTGCACGCTGGCATTGAGGCCGCCGATGTCACGCAGCGTCATCGCGATATTGGCGTAACTGGACTGGCGATAGGCATCGCCGTTGAGGATCGCCATGCGGCGGACCTGCTCGTTGAGCAGCGCGGTGACGCCGGCGTTGAGTACCGCATTGTCGGCGACGATCTTCCGGGCGGCGTCCTTGCGCGCATCCGCCGGTCCCGCAATCGCCTTGTCGATGGCGTCGCGCAAGCTGGCGAATTTCGAGTTGATGCCGTCGATGTTGCTGCCGATGGCGTTGCCGTCGTCGAAGGAGCCGGGCAGCTCCTTGCGCAGCGCGTTCATCTTGTCGCGCGCGCCGTCGGTCTGCTTGCGCAGTTTGTCCTGCTGGGCGAGCAGCGCCGGGTCGACAGTGGCGGGACCATAGAGAATGTTGGTGGAAAAACCGCGCTCGGGGTTGAGATAGCGCGGGATGTCGCTGACGGCGCGGACGATTGCAAGCCGCCCCTGTGCTTCGGTGATCCGCTCCATGGTCTGGTACTTCGTGACGGCGACGTAGACGGCGAGGCCGCCGCCGACGGTCGAGAGCGAGACGATGGCGGTGGTCAGGAGCGTACCGATTTTCATGATCTGTCCGGCAATTGGCGCGGGAGAATTATTTGCACGGAAGATAGGCAGGCGGTGTTAATCCCGGGTTTACGCTGCTGGCGGCCGGCCGCCGCGCTCACCTGGCCTTTCGGTCAAGCGCAGCGAGGATCTCCAGCGTCGCCGCGTCCGGCTCGCCGGCGAAATACCGGGCGAGCGCCTCGTCGAAAACTGCCTCGTCGGAGACCGCGTCGAACAGCGTCATCGACGAGCGGAATTTGGCATCGTCAGGCGCGCCAAGGATCGCGTTGATGGTCCGCCCGTTGACGGCAAGCACGAGGCGGGTGCATTCGACCAGGCGCCGGCCGAGCACGGGGTGGGCGAGGTAGGCCTCGGCCTCCGCCCGCGAACCGATGGCGTAACGCTGCGACATAGCGCTGAAGCCGAGGCCGGCGACCTGCGGGAAGACGAACCACATCCAGTGCGATTGCTTCCGGCCGCGGGCCAGCTCCGCCAAAACGTCGCGAAAAACCGGGTCCTGGGTCCCGAGGAAGCGCTCTAGATCGAAAGGATCGGTCATTGGATACCTCAGGAGCGATTGCCGGCCGCGATTATGCCTAACTTTTGGCTCCCAATGTGGTAGCTGGTAGAGAGTCTCCGGGTGGGGGTTGGGTCCCCCGGGGGTCGATTTGGGGATTTGATGGTTTCCGACCGCGTAAGCGCCGAGAGGCTGTTGCCGCGCCGCCGAATTGGGCGAGCCGAGACAACATTGTTGTCTATGGCTGCCATCGCGCTGGCGCTGGGCGCCGCCGCCTGGGTCGCTGATATCGGCGATTCCACCCCGCTGGTCACCGCCGCGCTGCCGCCGGCCAATTCTCCCTCGTTCGACGACCGTTTCGCCTCGCTGTCCGGCAGCCCGCCGGCCCGTGACCTCGGCCTGCGGGCGATGGAGCGCTCCGCCCTGAGTGCGGTCCAGCTCAAGCTGCGCGATGCCAAGGCGATGCTCGCCCAAAAGCTTCAGGGCGATGACTGGCGTTCGTCCCTGACCGATGACGACCGGACCGCGGTTGACGAGAGGCGTCCCTCGCAACGTGCCGACGCCGTGCCGGTGCCGCGCTCGCGGCCGGTTCAGGCGGACTTCAGCGCCCAGATCGCCTCCAGCCAGGCTTATGCCGATACCACGCCCAGGGTCGACAACCGCAACTTCTTCGAAAAATTCACCGACAAGATCAAGCTGGCCTCGCTGACGCCCGACAGCGGCCTGTTCGGCAAGGCGCCGGATCTCGCCGCGCTCGGCTACGATTCGCGGACGGCGGTGTATGACATCAAGGCCAAGGCGCTCTATCTGCCGAGCGGCGTCACGATCGAGGCGCATTCGGGCATGGGCGCGCTGATGGACGATCCCGACCATGTCGACCAGCGCATGGTCGGTGCCACCCCGCCTGCGACCTACGACCTCAAGCCGCGCGAAAAACTGTTCCACGGCGTTCGGGCGCTGCGCATGACGCCGACGGACGGCACCAGCGCGCTCGGTCGTGTCGGCCTGCTCACCCACACCTACATGCTCGGGCCGCGCGGCGATTCCAACGGCTGCGTCTCGATCAAGGACTATGATCGCTTCCTCAAGGCCTACGACAATGGCGAGTTCAACCGCCTGGTCGTGGTGCCGAGCCTGAGCAGGCCGGCAACTGTCGCGCAGCGCGCCAGCACCGATTCCTGATATTCGCCGGACGGCGGGGCTGCCGTTTTCCCTTCGTTAAGCCGTTGTCCTCCAGAAGCAGCCGATGAGTGATCCAGCAAGCTCCGAGACCCCGTTGCGCACGACGTTCAAGATCAAGCTGAACGGTGACACGCTGGCGATCGCGACCGTCGGCCAAGCCTATCAATTCCTCACCAACTTCAAATCGGTCGAGTGGATGGAATTCCGCTCGCTGCATGAGGACGCCGTCCATGCGCTGGAGGGCGCCGCCGATAACGCCATGCTCGTGGTGCAGGCGACAAGCGCCGTACGCGCGTTGTTCGTGAGCGCGAAGCTGCTCTGAGCGGGCCTATGCATCCGCGCTCGAAGATGCGAATTGACGGCGTAAGCCGGCGCCCATACTCCGTCATTGCGAGCGCAGCGAAGCAATCCAGAATCTTTCCGCGGAGGGGCTCTGGATTGCTCACATGGGGATTAGGTGTGTCAAGGCGGTTGTTCAGCTCTTTGTTCGATTGCAGGCCAGCTCTTCGTCCCGACCGCGGGATGTTTCGATGGCGCGCGGAGATCGCGTCAAGGTCGGCTCGTTAGAGCCGCCGCGCAGCGGCTTGACCTTGACGTGATCGAGCACGCCATCAGGCTTGTGTGGTCGGGAGGCCGCGGGCGAACTCCTCCTTATGGTTCAGCGATCTCAGGGTCGAGCCGGTTTTGACAATCTGGTTTTGCGTGCCAGATCAAACTCACATCCGGTCGTCGCGCGGTAGCGACTGCACCAACATTCCGCTTGCGGCGGGCAGGCTCGAGAGGACGGGACCATTCTTCGTTGCGGCGTTTGAAGCCATGCAATCCATCGGTTCGTCCACCCCGGATCGGCCGAGGCTGATCGTTCCTCGGCTGATTGGTTTTAAGGCTGCGGGAAGCGTTGCATCAGGCGACGGTCTTCATCACGGCTCCCTCGATCACGACGCCGGCGGTCACGTACTTCCACAAGGCCACGAGCAGCTTGCGGGCCAGCGCCACGATCGTGCGCTTGCGGCCGCGCTGGCTGTTGGCCTTGAACCACTGGGTCAGTGCCGATTGAGGCTGGTGGCGTATCCACAACCAGGCGAGCTGGATCATCGTGGTCCTCAGCCGCGGATTGCCGGCCTTCGACACCCCTTGTTCGCGCTCGATGCCGCCGCTCCGCCATGGCGTGGCCGCAAGACCGGCATAGGACGCAACCTGACGGCGGTTGGCGAATTGCCGCCAGAACGCCTCCGTCCAGAGAACGGCCGCGAAGTTCGGGCCCATGCTCTTCAGGGCGAGCAGCATCGTGACGGGATCCGCCTTCTCCCCGGCTGGCTTGCTCACGACCAGCAACGCCTCCTGCTCGCGCTCCACCGCCGCGATCTGGTCGAGCAGCAGTTCGAGACGATCGAGCTCGCGGCTGATCTGGGCCTTCAGATGCGCCGGCAGCATGCGCCCATCTCCGGTCCGCAAGGCTTCGAGCCGTGCCCGTCGATCGCGCCGCAGCGGCACGTAGCCGAATATCCCTTGCGCGAACAGAACGCCCTTGATCCGGTTCACATGCTCGATCCGCTCGGCGATCAATGTCCGCCGCTCGCGGCAAAGCCTGCGGCGGTCCTCCGCTTCCGGAGAGGGCGCCACCACCATCGCGCAGACCCGCGGCTCGCCGCGCTTATAGGCCAGAAGCGCCCGCAACAGCGTCTCGCCATCGAGCCGATCCGTCTTGGCCCGCCTGCGCCGGCGCGGCGTCGCAATCGAGGCCGGATCGACCACGTGGCTCTCGATGCCTTCCTGCTGCAAGGCGCGGTGCAGCCAGAACCCGTCCAGCCCCGCCTCCTGGATCGTGATGATCGGATAGCTCTCACCCGTTCGCGCCTGTGCCTTGCGCTTCAGCTCCGCAAACAGCTTCAAGAGTTCCGCAAGATCGCCGGCCTCCACGCTGCGCTTCGACATCTTCTCGCCCTTGCCGGGCGACAGCGAGGTCACCAGCCATGTCGAGCGGCTCAGTTCCAATGACACGAAAATTGCGCCAAACTGCGTGCGGATAGCGGCCAGTCCGTCGGAAGGATGATCGAGCAACATCATTGTCTCCAGGTTGAGTGTTTCAGCAACCTCAGTCTGGCCTCAGACTTGGCTGCTATCCACTCCCCATGGAATCTTCGCTGCGCTCGCAATGACGAAGTTAGAGCGCCGGCTTGAACAATCTCGTGCCCCGGATGCGCGGCGCCTAGGGCACGAGGGCAGGCGGCTTAATGCCTGTCGTCGCCGTGGCCGTCGTCATCGTCATGGAAGTCATGATCGCCGCCTCGACTGAAGCCGGGATCGACGCACGCAAAGTTCGCCGCGTCGCTGGTCAGGCCGCTGCCCTTGTAGGCGGGAATCCTGGGATAGACGCAGAGCGGCCGCGTGCCTCCGGTCGGGAAGTTCTGGGCAATGCGCGGATCGAACACGCCGCCGGTCGGGTAGGGCGAGGCGGTGTTGGTATTGGCCGCGACGATGCGTTCCGGCGCGACGCCGTTCTCGACCCAGTCCGTGATCGCCTTGAGCTCGTTGGTCGCGAAGCTCGTGGTCGCTGCGCCGCCGCCGCAATGGGCCATGTTGGGCACCATGAACAACCGCGCGAAATCGGTCGCGTGATTGTCCATGCGCTGGTTCATCTTGCGGTACCAGCGGGCGATCGCGGCGCCCGAGAAGATGCCGTCATTAACCGAGGACGAGATGATCAGCTTGCCGCCGCGGGACCTGAACGGACGCAAATCGGTTGCGACCGCAGCCATGAAGTCCATCGCGCTTTCCGGATAGGCCGCGGTCTTCGTGAAGATCTTCGGCGCGTCGGTGTCGAAGTTGAACTTGAACACGAAGGCTTCCTGGCCGTTCGGTCCGTCGACCGGCGTGACGACGGGCGGCGTCTGGAAGATCATCGGGATTGCGCCGGCGCCGAGCGTCAGGTTGATCGCGGTGTTGACACCAGGCACCGGAGCGGTGACGACGTTCCAGAATTGCCAGCCTGCGCCGGGTGCGGCGAGCGGCGTCCAGATGCCGGCGTCCCAGAACCAGTTCGAATAGAGCCGCTCGCCTTTTGAATTGACCGGTCCGGCGTAAATCTTCTTGAGCGCATCGACCTGTGCGCCGGTGAGACAGGTGCCGCCATGCGGCGTGCTGCCGTGCAAGCCGGTGCCGCAAGTGTAGCTCGCGAGTGCCGGATACACCTTCCTGGCCGTGCAGGCGTGGTAATTGTCGATGATGCCGTCGACGAGGCCATCGAGCGCGTCGCAGGCGCTCAGGATCGCAGCAGATGCCACCTGAAGGTCCTGCTGCGGGAATGTGTCGGGAATATACGGTTGGTGGTTGACGTCCTTGCTGGTCGAAAGCGTGCCGAGCACCTGCTCGTTCCAGGCCTCCGCAAGGCCCGCCTGCGGCAGGTTGAAGCCGGGATTTTGCGAGATCACGCCGTCGAATAGCCAGGGCGATCGTTGCGAGGCGACCATGGCGTCGCGGCCGCCGTTCGAGCAGCCCATGATGTAGGAGTAGACGGTGTCGAGGCCGTAGAAATAGGAGATGATCTGCTTGGCAGTCGTCGCGGTCTTCTCGATGGCGTTATAGCCGTAGTCGCGGCGCGCCTGCGCATCGATGGCGAAATGCGCGGAGCCGCCGGCATTGGCGTCGTCGTCCTGATAACCGCCGAGGACGTTGGTCGCACTGTCCTCGTGGCCGCCGTCATCGACGGCCACCGCCCAGCCCTGGCCGAGCTCGACGCCGGCCGCGCCTTGCGGATCGCTTTGCAGGCTGCCGTCGGTGCCGCCGCCGCCCATCATCTCGAAGCGGCCATGCCAGGTGTTGGGCAGGTTGAGCGCAAATCCGATGCCGTAGGTGAAGTGATCGGGATCCTGCGTGGAGACGCGCTTGTTGATGATGCCGACCACGTTGCAATAGCCCGACTTCTGGGTCGCGCTCAGGATCTGCGTGTTCGGGAGAGTGAGCCCGGTGAGGGCGGTACAGGACGAGCGCGGGGCCACGCCGCCCGGCGGCAGGCCGTGTGCGGCCGCTTGCGGGCCGAGAGACGCCCATGTGGCGACGATCGTCGAGGCGAGGAAAAATCGTTTCATGTCATGCCCTCCCGGTTTCAACGTTGATGATTGAACGAAAGCACCCGACGCGCCGCAAACTGACGTGGCGTCGCGTGGTCAGAGACGTTTTCTGAATCGCTGTCGGGAGAGACGCGCGTGCGCCGGCAATGAGCCACGACGCAGTTGCGGTTGCGCGCAAAACCATTCTGCCGCGATGCGCCGTGGCACGCGGATCGTCGCCCACCCCTGATGACGGCACGGACGTTCGCTCCCCTTGAACCTGCTCGCGATACGGCAGGCTTTCACGATCCTTAAGCGAGCCATGTTGCCGTGTCAACATGACGCATTGCGCGATATGGCCGTGCAACCTGTCGTAGAAGCTGTACGCGCGAGGGCGGGATGCCACTCGGCTTGGGATCCACTCGGCTTCTCGATCCGGCTGCTTTGCGTTAGACTCCCTGTCCGAATCCTCAGGGACTCCGCCGGGTGCGCCTACGCCGGCTTTTGCGAAAGATGCGCGGTGATGCAGCCAGGCAAGGCACGGGTCAGGAAACGGATGGCGCGGCCGCGGCCGGCGGTACGTGTGACGAAGCCGTCGCGACCGGCGCCGCGAGTGGTATCCGGCACGAAGGCCGCCAAGGTGAAACCGCTTGACCTCGGGGGCCTCTCGCAGCTGCTGGGCTACGGCATTCGCCGGGCGCAGCTCTGGATCTTCAAAGAATTCAGCAGGCAGTTGGCGGCCTTCGAGATCAGTCCTGCCCAATTTTCCGTGCTCTGCGTGATCGACGCCAACCCCGGCGTCAACCAGCTCGCCGTCGCGCAGCTTCTGTCGATCGAGCGGGCCGGGCTCGGCAGGCTGGTGGATCATCTGGAGGGCCGTGGCCTGGTGCGGCGCACCGCCTCGGCCATCAACCGCCGCTACTACGTGCTTTATTTGACCGAGGCCGGCTCGGCGCTGCTGGGCCGGCTGAGGCCGGCGGCCGCCGCAAGCGACAAGGCGCTTGCGGCCAAGATCGGGCCGCGCGCCTACAAGGAATTGCAGCGGGCGCTGTCGGTCTTTGTCGGGGACGCCTGAGCAATCCGCGGCGCCGACAACTATCTGCTCAGCAAGATGCGATAGGGCCGAGGGCGCCGTCATTCCGGGGCGCGCCTCCTTGCGCGAACCCGGAATTCATTTCACCGCCCGTCTTGCCGCCGCGATGGATTCCGGGCTCGCGACTTCGTCGCGCCCCGGAATGACGGCGGAGGCGCTATCGAATATCACGCGGCGCCCAGCCCCAGCTTTGCATAAATCCGCCGCGCATAGACGCCGAATGCGTCCGTGGTCTTGAGCGGCAGGTCGCGCGGGAAGGGCAGGTCGATCGCAAAGTAGTCGGCCATCTTCGCCGGGCCCGCGGTCAGCACGGCACAGTGCGAAGACAGGAACACGGCTTCCTGGATCGAGTGGGTGACGAAGATGATGGTCTTGCCGCTCTCGCGCCAGATCCGCAGCATCTCCAGATTCATCTGCTCACGCGTCAGCGCATCCAGCGCGCCGAATGGCTCGTCCATCAGGATCAGTTTTGGATCGTGGATGAAGGCGCGCGCGATCGCGGTGCGCTGCTGCATGCCGCCGGACAGCTCTGCGGATATTTCTGCTCGTAGCCGGCAAGTCCGACCAGATTGAGCAGGTCGCGCGCGCGCTCGCGCGCAGCCTTCATCGGCAGTCCCACGATCTCGGCCGGCAGCAGCACGTTGTCCAGGATGGTGCGCCATTTCAGAAGCAGCGCCTGCTGGAACACCATGCCGATATCGCGGGTCGGATCGAACGGGCTGCTGGCGTTGCCGATCGTCACCGTGCCGCCGTCGGCGCCGTGCAGGCCCGCAAGAATCTTCATCACCGTGGTCTTGCCGCAGCCGGACGGGCCGACCAGCGACACCAGCTCACCTTCCTGCACATCCATCGTGACGTCGGAGACCGCGAGAAACTCCGCGCCCCCGCTGCGATAGACCTTTCGGACGCCTTGCAGGCTGATGAAGGGGTTCGAGCTCATGCCAGCCATTTATCCAGATTGGCTGCGACGAAGGCATCGTCACTGAGGTCGGCGTGCTCGCGCGTGACGCGGTCGATCTCGTCCTTCTGGCCCGGGCTCAGGCCCTCGTTCGGATCGAGACACCACAGGCCCTGCATCAGGCCTTGGCGCCGCAGCACTTCGTGGCAGCCGGCGATGCAGCCGTGAAAATTGTTGGCGACGTCGAAGAAGGCGCTGTTGCAGTCGGTGACGCGAGCATCGAGCGCGAGCAGATCGGCGGGCACGCTGTCCTTGTGCCGGGCCGCCTTGCAGCGCTCGAACTGTTGGATGGCGCTCGCCGTCCACACCGACCAGTGACCGAGCAGGCCACCCCTGAAGTAGGTGCGCGTGGTGAGGCCGTTGTCGCGTAAGTCGAACGGGAGCATCAGGTCGAGCAGGATGTGATCGTCATTCCCCGTGTAGAGCGCGATCCGATCGAGCGCGCCGGCGGCTGCGACGCCGCGCAGTACATCGAGCGTCCGATAACGGTTGAACGGCGCGATCTTGATCGCGATCACATTGTCGATCGAGGCGAAGCGCTGCCAGAACCGGCTCGACAGGATGACGCCGCCGACCGCCGGCTGAAGGTAGAACCCGATCAGCGGAATCTCGGCGGCCACGTCAGCGCAGTGCGCGATGATCTCGTCCTCGGAAGCTCTCTTCATTGCGGCGAGGCTGAGCAGGCCGGCGTGATAGCCGATGTCGCGCGCGGTGCGTGCCTCGGCCGTTGCCTGCTTCGTCGGACCAGCGAGCCCCGCGACCATCGCCAGCGGACGCTTGGTCCAGTTTGCGGCGGTCTCGGCGGCAAGCTCCAGCACGGGTCGGTAAAGGCCGACCTCGCGGATCGCGAATTGCGTGGTGTGCACGCCGACCGCAAGGCCGCCGGAGCCAGCGTCGATATAATAGCGCGTCAGTGCGCGCTGATGCTGTTTGTCGAGCTGGCGCTCGGCGGTGAGCGCGAGCGGATGCGCCGGCAGCACGGTGCCCTCGGCAATCAGCTTGCGGATGTCGCTGTCGATCTGGCTGTGGTGCATGATGTCCTATCCGAATTCGGGGCCGGCGACGGCGAATGGCAGTTCCTCAGCGATGGCGGTGGCGGGGCCGAACCGCATGCGCTGGAACGGCCGCTCGATGGTCCAGCCGGATGCAGTCAATCCCTCCAGGAACGCGGCCTGCGGGGCGACGGCATCGATCAGCAGCGGTCCGGTCTCGGAGCGTACGATCGTTTGAACCAGGGCCAGCGCTGCCGCGGCATCGTCGGCGAATATCGGGCCGATGTGGCGGGCGGTCCGGCCGTCGCGAACCAGCGCGATGGCTCCGTTCGCGGAGACGATGCGTGAGCCGGCGCGCTGTGCGAAGGCGGAGAGCAGGGCGGAGCGATCGAACCCGGTAGACCGCCGGTCGCGCGCGCGAAGCGCATCGATGCTCGCCGATGACGATGGTGGCGCTTCGGCCCGCGTCGGCTTGGCCAGCTTCAACCGCCGCAATTGCAGCGTCGGCGTGAAGCCGAGCGGCCCGTAAACCGCAACCCCCTCCGGCGTGGCGTCGAGCCAACTGGTCAGGCCGTTCTTGCGCGCGGTCTCCAGGCATGCATCGACAAGGCGCGTGGCGAGGCCGCGCCGGCGATGGCTGGCCGTCACCAGCACCATGCTGATCCAGGCGTTGTTGCCGGAGTAGGGCAGCAGGGCGGCCGTCGCGACCAGCAGCACGCCGGTGCGGATGCCGAACACGACGCCGTCGCGCAGGAAAATGCGCCAGTCCTCTTCGGTCTGGTTCCAGTGGGCCTCCGTCGAGAGCACGAGCCCGGCCATGGCATCATCCAGGTCGAGCTTGAGGACGGGAGGCCCGTCAGTAACGGCCATCGCGCACCTCGTATTTGGTCGGCTTGCCGAGGCTCGGCATGGCGCGGGAGACCCAGTCGGCGGTCCAGGCGATCAGCTGCTCGGTGTCGACGACGGGCAGGCCGAACAGCTCGACGGCCTTCGACGTGTCGGTCAGCCATGCCGTCGGCTCCTCCTTGCCCGTTAGCACCGGAGCGCGGCCGAAGCGGGCGCCGAACTTTTGTGCGAGATCGCGCACCGCCAGAATTTCGTGGCCGCTGACATTGATCGGTGAGGTCGGCGCCGTGGCGTGTGCGAGGCAGCGCAGCGCCTGCGCGGAGGCGTCGCCCTGCCAGATGAAATTGACGTGACTGATGCTGACGTCGATCGGGGTGCCGCTGAGCACCTTGGTCGCGATGTCGTGCAGCACGCCGTAGCGCATGTCGATGGCATAATTGAGCCGGAACAGGCGGCCCGGCGTTGAAAACTTATGCGAGAAATACTCGAACATGCGCTCGCGGCCGACGCAGGATTGGGCGTATTCGCCGGGCGGGTTCGGCGCCATGTCTTCGGTCGCGCCCTTGCCGTCGACGGGCACGAACGGATAGACGCAGCCGGTCGAGAACGCCACGATGCGCGACGATGAGAAGGCCTGCGCGACCAGCGCCGGTACATGCGCGTTCATGGCCCAGGTCAGCGACAGATCGCCCTCGGCCCCGAACTTGCGGCCGGCCATGAAAACGATATTTGGCGTCTTCGGCAACGCCTGAATCGCGCTCTCGTCCATCAGGTCGCAGTTGATGGTTTCGACGCCGCGCGCGTGCAGCCACTCCTTCACACCAGGCTCGCTGAAGCGCGCCACACCGATGACGCGGCGTTCGGGGGCGGCGGCTTTGGCAAGCCCCGCCAGCGTCGGCCCCATCTTGCCGGCGACGCCGAGGATCATGATGTCGCCGTCGACCTTCTCGAGGTCGTCGATCAGCGCCTGGGTCGGACGGCAGAGCAGATCGTCGAGGGCTGCGATATCAGGGATCGTCTTCGGTAGCGTCTGGCGGATGAGCAGCATGAATTTCGTCCTTAATCTTCAGGTCTGCCTGGCATCGCCCACGACGAACATGCGTTCGAGGACGAGCACCAGGCCGTAGAGGGCGACGCCGAGCAAGGTCAGCAGCACGACGGCCATCACCATCGCGGGCGTGTCGAGCGACGACTGCACCTGGATCATGAGGTAGCCGAGCCCGCGCTCGGAGGCGATGAACTCGCCGACGATGGCGCCGGCGACCGCGAGGATGGCGCCGACCTTCATGCCGGAGAACACGTAAGGCAGCGATCCCGGCAGCTGGATCTTGCGGAACAGCGTCCAGCGCGAGCCGCGCAGCGATTTGACGAGATCGAGCAGATCCGGTTCGACCTCGCGCAGGCCCCGCGCTGTCGTGAGCAGGATCGGGAAGAAGCAGATGCTGAAGGCGATCAGGATGTTCGGCAGGATGCCGTAGGAGAACCAGACGATGAAGAGCGGCCCGAGCGCGACTTTCGGAATCATGTTCAAGGTCACGAACAGCGGCAACAGCACGAGACTGAGCAGCGGCGCCCAGCTGAAGATCACCGCGAGTGCCACGCCGACGAAGGCGCCGAGCGCGAAGCCGCCGAGGATCTCGACCGCGGTGATCAGCGTGTTGGCGCCCCAGGCATAGCTCGCGGTTCCCAGCGTCTGAATGGTCGCGAGCGGCGAGGGCAGGATGAATTTCGGCACGTGGAAGGCATCGACCAGGACCTGCCAGAGCACGAGCACGGCCAGATGCACGATCAGGATGATCGCAACGCTGCGCGCCGGACTGTTGGCTCCGTTACCTGCCACCGTCTGCTCCCTGTTGCCTCACTGCCGCAAATGTCGAGCCTAACCGCCCCAGCGCCAAGTTTCAACCAGTTGGTTGATTATGGCCGGAGCGACTGCAGCACCAGATCGGCGACATGCCGGCGGCGGGCGCGGCGCGCGGTGCGGCTCGACAGGTCCTTGCCGAAGATCGCCGACAGCGTCGGCGTGTTGGAGAAGAAGAAATAGCTGAGGCCCGCGATAGAGATATAGAGCTGGACGGGGTCGATTCCCTTGCGGAATATCCCGGCGCGCACGCCTTCGTGGAGGATGTGGGAGACGCTCTTCACCAACGGCGAATGCATCGCCTCCAGCCGCGTGGAGCCGCGGACGTGGCGGGCGCCGCCGCGGTTCTCGTCGTTCAGAAGCACGATGAAATCGGGGTTTTCCGCGAGATGGTCGAACGAGGCCTCGATCAGCCGGCGGATCGCCTTGTCCGGCGGCAGGCCCTCGAGATTGAGCTTGCGCTCCTGCTCGCGGATGTCCTCATAGACCCATTCGAGCACGGCGAGGTAGAGCGCGTCCTTGTCGCCGAAGTAATGATAGACCAGCTGCTTGTTGACGCCGGCGCGCTCCGCGATCTCGTCGACGCGGGCGCCCGCAAAACCGTGCCGGGCAAACTCCAGTCGCGCCGCGGTGAGCAGTTTCTTGCGGGTGGCGACGGGGTCGCGGCGCTGCGGCACGGTGTCGCCTGATCGCTTTGCGGGCATTTCCAACCAAACAGTTGACAAGTTGAGGGCGGGCTTGTTGCATTGGTAGCCTCGCACGGGGAGAGCGACAAGCCGGGTCGCGGCAATGAGGAGACAGGCGATGAAGCGTTTGCAGGCGGCGATTGTGGCTCTGACGCTGGCAATGCCGGCAATGCCGGCAAGCGCGGGCGAGGCGGTCAATCTGATCCTGAACTGGACGCCGACGGCCGACCATTCGCCGTTCTATTACGCCAAGGCGCAGGGCTGGTACGAGAAGGCCGGCATCGACCTCACCATCGAGGTCGGCAAGGGCTCCGGCGTGTCCGCCGCCAAGGTCGGCTCCGGCGGCTCGCCCTTCGGCATTGCCGATCTCGCCACCATGCTGGTCGCCAGGAGCAAGGGCGCCGACGACGTCGCGCTGATGAGCATCTACGCCAACACCGGCCAGACGTTCTATTGGCTGAAGAGCTATGGCGTGAACGGCGTGAAGGATTTTGCCGGCCACAAGATCGGCAATCCGCCCGGCGACGCCTCGCGCGTGATGTGGCCGGCCTTTGCGAAGGCCGCCGGTCTCGCGCCCGACTCCGTCAGCTTTGTCAATATCGGGCCGACCGCGAAGATCGCCGCGCTGAAGAGCCACACCGTCGATATCATCAGCGACTTCTACAACGAGCACGACCTGAAGGTGATCGAGTTCGGACAGGACCTCGGCTACGTCAACTGGAAGGATATCGGCCTCAACCCCTACGGCAACTCACTGATCGTCAATGGTGCCTACCTCCAGAAGAACCCGAAGCTCGTCGAGGAGTTCGTGCGCATCTCGCAGAAAGCCTTTGCGGCCTGCGTTGCCGATGTCGCGCCGTGCCTGAAAGCGCTGCTCGACCAGGTCTCCGGTCTCGACAAGGAGAACCAGGAGCGCCAGTGGGAGCGCATCAAATACCTGATGACCGACGAGTTCACGACGACGAACTCGCTCGGCTGGATCGACGGCGAGCGGATGAAGAAGGACTATGATCTGGTCCAGACCTATCTGGGCATGGAGAAGCCGTTCGACGTGACCACTGCGTTCACGACGAAGATGCTGGATCCCGCGATCAAGATGGATGCGAGCAAGGTGAAGAAGTAGGAGCTTCGGTCGTCGCGCTCGCCTTACACCTCGTACACCGGTGTCGTCACCGCGCAGGCGGGGCATCCAGTACGCCGCGGCGGATGTGGTCAGAGCGAGGTCTCCAAGGCTGGCCTCTGGAATACTGGATCGCCCGGTCAAGCCGGGCGACGACAGCATTGTGCTGGGAACGAGCGCCCGCCCAGCCCAGCCATCCCGACCACGTAGCCTCCAGGAGAAATTAACCGGCCGTTAACCACATCGGTCGCATCGTTAACCATTCAATAACGGGGAACGAGTCGGCCGCCATGGAGGCCTTAGCAAAACCTCAACGCCAGATGGTGCGCCTGCGCGGGCGCTCCTATGTGGCCTTCGTCTTCGTGCCGACAGTTCCGATCCAGGACTGGCTGCTGGAGATCGACGCCACCATCGCGCGCTCGCCGGGGTTCTTTGCCGGCCGGCCTGTGGTTATCGACCTGTCCTCGGTCGACCTCAGCCAGGCCGGCATCGGGCATCTCCTCACCAGCCTTCAGGAGCGCAACATCCGCGTGCTCGGGATCGAGGGCGTGGACGAGGGCCGGCTGACCCCCATGATGCCGCCGCTGCTCTCGGGCGGGCGCAGTTGTGTGGTCGAGCCGACCGCGTCGAAGAAGGCCGAAGTTAAGGCGGAGACCAAGCCGACCTCGCTGCTGTTGGACGCCCCCGTGCGCTCCGGCCAGACCGTGATCTTTCCCGAAGGCGACGTCACCATTCTGGGCTCGGTCGGCTCGGGGGCCGAAATCGTCGCCGGTGGTTCCATCCATATCTATGGCGCGCTGCGCGGCCGCGCCATGGCGGGCGTGAACGGTCACACGAGCGCGCGCATCTATTGCCAGAAGATCGAGGCCGAACTGCTTGCAATCGATGGGTTTTACCAGACTGCGGACGACATCGACGCCGCCTTGCGCGGCAAGCCGGCGCAGGCCTGGCTGCAGGGGAATACCATGCGAATTACAGCACTGAACTGACCAGCAAAGGAGACATTTCAGATGAGTAAGGTACTGGTCGTGACATCAGGCAAGGGCGGCGTCGGCAAGACGACCACGACCGCCGCGCTGGGCGCTGCGCTTGCGCAACGCGGCGACAAGGTCGTCGTCGTCGATTTCGACGTCGGCTTGCGCAACCTTGACCTCGTGATGGGCGCCGAACGCCGGGTCGTGTTCGACCTCATCAATGTGGTGCAGGGCGTGGCCAAGCTGCCGCAGGCGCTGATCAAGGACAAGCGGCTGGAGAATCTCTGGTTGCTGCCGGCCTCGCAGACCCGCGACAAGGATGCGTTGACGGAAGAGGGCGTCGGCAAGGTCATCGCCGACCTGCGCAGCCGTTTCGACTGGGTGATCTGCGACAGCCCGGCCGGTATCGAGCGCGGCGCCTCCATGGCGATGCGCTTTGCCGATGAGGCCGTGATCGTCACCAATCCGGAAGTCTCCTCGGTGCGCGATTCCGACCGCATCATCGGCATGCTCGATTCCAAGACCGTGCGGGCCGAGAAGGGCGAGCGCGTCGAGAAGCACATTCTCATCACCCGTTACGATCCCTCGCGCGCCGCGCGCGGCGAGATGCTGACCATCGACGACATCCTCGAGATCCTCGCGACGCCCTTGCTCGGCATCATCCCCGAGAGCCAGGACGTGTTGAAAGCCTCCAACGTCGGCACGCCGGTGACGCTGTCGAACGCGGAAGGTGCACCCGCGCGGGCCTATATCGACGCGGCGCGGCGGCTGTGCGGCGACACCGTGCCGATGCAGGTGCCGACCGAGCGCAAGGGCTTCATGGATCGTCTGCTGCGACGGAGGGCTGCATGAGCATGGGTCTGCTCCGGCTTCTCCGTGGCAACAAGGCGTCCGCACCCGTCGCTCGCGAACGGTTGCAGATCCTGCTTGCCCATGAACGCGGCCAGCGCGGCCAGCCCGATCTGCTCGGCGTGCTGCGCGAGGAAATTCTCGCCGTCGTCTCCAGGCACGTCACGCTGGATCCGACCAAGGTGATCGTGCGGCTCGATCGCGGCGACGAGGTCTCGACCCTCGAGGTCGATATCGAAGTCCCCAACGATTTCGAGCGCAAGCGCGTGGCGGTCGCGTAGGGGACGCGACTGAAACTGCTCGTTTGCGGTGGTGATTTGGGGTGGGTGAGAAGGCGGTCCGCTGGGCATGGCGGGCCGCCTTTGTTTTTGCGGGCCGCGTGAGCGGAACGCGACACGCGGCTCGATCGTTGTCAGCAATCCGGGGGCGACGCGCCGGGGCTACCTCAAACGGGAGAGCGCTCATGATGTCCGAGGTCCAGGTCCACACCGTCGCGCGGCAGATGCTGGAGCGGCATGGCTTTGCTGCGATCGCGAAGGCCGCGGAGCAGGCGCAGGTTTGCGAGGGGCGCGGCGAAGCCGACGAGGCCAAGGAGTGGCGTCATATCGCCGATGCCATGAAGATCATGCGCGGGCCGGCTCACAGCTAATTCGCGATCACCCCGGTTAAGACCGGGCGGTTCCCGCTCGGTCAAAGGCTCAGCGCTCGCCCTGGTCGGCGCCTTGGGTCATCGGCTTGTGCTGCGTCTGCGGCTGCGCGCGCTCGCCGCCGGCTTCCTTGCAGGGGAGCTGCTCCCAGGAGCCGTCCGCCGCCTGCTGATAGGCGCTGCAGGACGATGAGGTCGCCTTGTCCTCGCCCTTCTGGGCATCGGAATTCTTCGCAATGGCCGGGGCGGTCAGTATGGGGCTGATCGCGAGAGCACCGGCGAAAAAGAGTTGGGCAATTCGCATGGGGATCTCCTGTTCGAAGAAGCCGCATGCTGGTGAGGATTGTGACAATTATTTGCCGCGGCCAGGGTTCCGTCGCGGCGTGCTTAACGGGGCACGTCCCCGGCTAGCCGCCCTTGCTGCGGATCAGGCCGGCAAGGTTCGTCTTCTGCTTTTCGCACCAATTGCTCATGCCCAGCCGGCGCTGGTCGAGATCGGTCGCTTGCGTCGCCACCGCGACCTCGGCCATGATGTCGTCGGCCTGCTTCTCGCCCATCTTGCCGCCGGTATGCATGAAGGCGATCGCCTTGCGCACCTGCTCGGTGGTGCCATCGGGCAGCTGCATCTGCTGCGCCTTCTGCACCAGATCCTGATAGACGACGTCCGTACCCGGACACTGGACCTTTGCCGCGAAGGCTTGCAAGACCAGCGTCACATAGGTCGAACGCGTATGGTCGTCAGCCGCTTGTGCTGGAGCTGCGATCAGCAACAGTCCTGCTATCAGGAAAGGGGTGCGCACCTTAGGTCCTCCAGGTTTTTTGGGAGGCTAGCGTCCGGCGCGCCGCTGCGCAATGGTCGCCGGCGCATTCTCGCTGACGAGCAGGTTCGGAGCGACCGTGCGGACACCTCTTTTGCCGCGCTTTCTTCACGCGAACCGGCATGTCCACTTCGCTCAAAAACGCTAAGGCCTAACTAGCGGCGGCCCAACTGGCGGCGCCAGGCCGGCACCGGATCGAGCGGCGTGCGGTAGACCTCATTGTGATCGCGATCGGTGACGCGCACCGCGCAACCTTTTCGCTGCAACTCAGGCTTCACCTGTGACAGCTCGGTGGCCAATTGAACGGCGCGATCGGAGGCGACCTCGATGTCCTCGAGGATGATTCCGCCCTGGTTCTTGAACTCTTCACCAACCACGAGATCGAAGGAGTAGTACGGCATCCGAATTCCCCCGGTGTGACGACCCAAATCCTTAAACCAAGCCTTCAACGGTAGTCTTGAAGACAGGAGTGATCATAGCACTGAGTCGATATCTATCCGATGAACGGAGCGCGCAATCTCTGTGCTTATGGCGCAGAAATGATGTGCAGCATCCAGGTGCGTTAAGGTTTTATTAAATATGTCGACCTGATCATGAGGCATGGAATTGCAGCAGAACCGGGCTCCGGGAACCGGCAGCTGCAAGAGAAGGCCGGCGGCATAGATCCCGACGGCCTTTTCTCTTTGCGCCGATCCACGCATCACCGTAGTTACACGGACTCACATCATCGTATCGAGTCGGACAGCTTGCCTTGTCGTTCGACGCGGACCTAGTGCACCGGCATCGGCGGACGCACCACTGGTCCGTCATCATCGGCAACCGCTTGCGTTGTCGGGACCGGTGGTGCCGCCGGCGGCGGACCGCGGCAGCCTGCGACGGCGGCGGCGGAGGTGCGATCGGCGGCGGCGAATAGGTCGGCATGTAGGTGTGCGAGACGACCGGCTTCGGTTTGCGAACCGTCGGCGCCGGAGCGCGCGGCGGCAGCGCGGACACACGCGCGCGCGGATCGCCCGGCGGTTTCGCCTCGGCGATCGGCCTTGGCGTCGGCGGCTTCGCCATCTCGCGGACCATCTGCTCCTGACCGGCCTTCAACTCGGCGATGCTGGTCTTGAGCTGATCGATCTGCTGCGCCATCGCGGCGATGTCGCGCGTCATTGACTCCACTGTTTGCGTGGCATCGGTTTGTGTCGCGGCGGGCGCGGCAGCGGCCGCGACAGTCGGTGCTGCGGGCGTTGCCGCAGTCTGGTCGGCGGCCTGATCCTGTGCCGCGGGCGGGGCTGCCTGCGCGGCTGCGACCGACGCTGTCTGCGATGTGGATGGCAACAGCGAGGTCAGAGCCGGTGTCCATTCCGCGAGCATCTGCATCGCGGTGTCGCCGTGCTTCTCCCAAGCCATCGTGGCCGCGGCGCTGCCACCTGCAAACAGGAACGTGACGAACGCCCCGCGCAACCACTTGCCGGCCGCCGACCGCTTCGGCCGGCCGAGAGCATCGTTGGCCGTGACCCGGAGGGCCGTGTCGACCGGGGCGCTGCCGCTTGCGGCTCCGAGACGGGGATGAATTTCGGCTCGAGATTAATCTTCGAGTAATCTTGGGCTCCGGCGCGAACTTCGGCTCAGGACGGGCCGTGAACTCGAGTGCCAGCGTGGGCGCCTCGCTGCTCACGCGCGAGGCCCGCACCATTTCCGGTGAAATCTGGACGGCGTCGTGTGGATCGTTGTTGTTGACCGTGTCTTTCACGATCTCATCGACGATCTGCCGGCTGTTCAACGTCGCGAGCATCGCAGCTCCTCTGAAGGCTGGTCGTTCGCATTGGCGCGAGCCGATCTGTTGCGTGAGCTCACCCCAAATCAATCAGGGCCGGCCCGATGTCGCACGAGTCCAGCCGGGTTTGACCAAAGCAAGGCGAGGCGGTGGAGACATCGCGACGGTCTTCCGCCTTTATGTTTATGGAACCAGCTGTGCCGAACACGCCCACGTGTTCCGCCCTGCCTTGTTTTCAGCACGATTTGGGCAGCATTCTTAAGGCGCTGGGGGCGCTGCTATCCGCTATCGGGGGCCGGCGGTGCCAAAATCTCTACTCGCTTTGTTCGTGCTTGCCTTGCTGCCGCTCGGCGGCTGCATGCAGACGACTCTCTCGCCATCGACGGATGCGAGCATGACTGCGCGCGACCGCCAGTTGCTCGCGCACACGCCTTACGCCCAGGCCAACGTGCCCGAGCAATATCTCCGTCATATCGTCGATTATCCGCGCAAGGAGCAGCCGGGTACGATCCTGGTCGATACCGATGCGCGCTACCTCTACTACGTGCTGCCCGACCGCAAGGCGATCCGCTACGGCGTCGCGGTCGGCGAAGAGGCAATGGCCTTCTCGGGCATCGCGCGCGTCGGCCGTCTGGCGGAATGGCCGGACTGGGTGCCGACCCCGGAGATCCAGGCGCGGCTTGGGCCATATCCGGCGCGCGTGCCCGGTGGTCCCGCCAATCCGCTGGGCGCGCGGGGCATCTATCTCTATGTCGGCAACAAGGACACGCTCTACCGTATCCACGGCACCAATCAGCCGGAATATATCGGGCAGGCGATCTCGTCGGGCTGCATCCGGATGCGCAACGAGGACGTGATCGATCTGTTCGACCGGGTGAAGCTCAACGCAACGGTCGTGGTGCTGCCACCCGGACAAAGCGCGCAGGTCGAGGCAGGGCCGAGCTGGCGCGGGTGAGGCGGGCGCCTCGGGTGACGGACGCGCCGTTCTGGCGTTAATCCTCAGGCCGAGCGATGCGCCATTGCAACGTCGTGGCTATGCCATTGGCTTCGCCCGGCGCCTTGTCGGCCACTGAGGTGTAGAGCGGGCGGTAGCGGAAGGCCCACATCTTGCTGCCGTCGTTGCGGGTAATCGGCGTAAAATCGCCGTTCGCCCGGGCATCGGCGGGTGCAGCCAGCGGAATCCAGGCCTCGGCGCATTTGCCGTCACAGCTCGACGACTTGCCGCTGGTGTCGCGCTCGTAGAAATAGAGCGTCATGCCCTTGAGATCGACGAGCTTGGGGCCCTGCTTGGTCAGAACGTAGCGCGCAGGTGCGGGCGCCGCCTCGGGCTTTGCCGGAGCAGGGGAATCGCCGCCGCCATGCCCATTCGCGAGCGCGTGACCGGTGGACACCGCGATGACCGCGGCGGCAATGACGAACCTGAACATCCGAAACTCCAAATCGGTAAAGTTAATCGCGCGTTAAGCGCAGAATTGGAGGCGACGGTAGCAACGGAAGGTTAGCTCCAGGTTTCGCGGCACCGCGACAAATATGGACAAAACGACGGGGTATGGCTCTTTGCCTGTCGCGTCTTCTTGACGCGAACCGGTACCCAGTTCGCTCGAAAGTGCTTCAGGCCTCGCGCAGGGGAGCGCGGCTGAGCTCGTTGGCGGCGGCGATGGCCTTGCGTAGCAGCCGCATCAAGTCCTCGCCTTCCTTCGCGCCGAGACCGCGCAGCATTTTCTGCTGCGCGGATTCGACCGCGGGCGTGATCCTGCGCAACGTGCGGCGGCCCTCGTCGGTGATCTCGAGCTCGCGGGCGCGGCGGTCGCGGCTGCTGGCGCGACGCTCGGTGAGGCCCTTTGCACGAGGCGATCGATCACGCCGGTGATGGTGGTCCGGTCATAGGCGATCAATCCTGCGAGCGTGACCTGGTCGAGTCCCGGATTGGCCTTGATGGCCGAGAGGGCCGCGTACTGCACCGGGGTGAGATCGAACCCGGCCTCGCCGACCTCGGCCAGAAACACGGCGACCGCGATCTGCTGGAACCGCCGCGCCAGATGGCCGGGCATATCGTTGTTGTCTTTCACCGAATTCTCCGTGGAACGGCGGGCGATCATTGACAAGTATACTGATGGTCAGCATACTGATCAATGTCGAACGAGACGTCAACGGAGAGGTGCTCATGCAATTCCATCTCAATGGATTCCAGCCGGGCGACCCCGAGATTGCCGATCCCGCCGAACGCGTTCAGGCCTCCGGCGCTGCGGGAGCCGTGCCCGACGAGGTCGATGTCCTCATCGTCGGCTGTGGCCCCGCGGGCCTGACGCTCGTGGCCCAGCTCGCGCAATTCCCTGATATCAAGACCTGTATCGTCGAGCAGAAGCCGGGCCCGCTCGCGGTCGGCCAGGCCGACGGCATCGCCTGCCGCACCATGGAGATGTTCCACGCCTACGGTTTCAGCGAGCGCGTGCTGAAGGAGGCCTATTGGGTCAACGAGACCACGTTCTGGAAGCCGGACGGGCAGGCGCCGGAGAAGATCGTCCGCAGCGGCCGGGTGCAGGACGTCGAGGACGGGCTGTCGGAATTTCCGCACGTCATCCTCAACCAGGCGCGCATCCATGACGGCTTTCTCGACGTCATGCGAAGGTCGCCGGCCAAGCTCGAGCCCTATTATTGCAGGCGCCTGCTCGACCTCCAGGTCGATGCGGCCGCGGGGCCTGCCGACCATGCCGTGACGGTGCGCCTCGAACGCGTCGATGCGGCGAACGAGGGCAAGGTCGAAACCATCAGGGCGCATTACGTCGTCGGTTGCGACGGCGCGCGCAGCACGGTGCGCAAGTCGATCGGCCGCGAACTGCATGGCGATTCCGCCAACCACGCCTGGGGCGTGATGGACGTGCTGGCGGTGACCGATTTTCCTGATATCCGTTTCAAGTCCCTGGTCCAGTCGGCGAAGGACGGCAGCCTTCTCATCATTCCGCGCGAAGGCGGCTACATGGTTCGCCTCTATGTCGAACTGGCAAAGCTCGATGTCGGCGAGCGCGTCGCCAATCGCAACATCATGGCTGACGACGTGATTGCGAAAGCACAGCGGATCCTGAAGCCGCATACGCTCGAGGTGAAGGAAATCGCCTGGTGGTCGGTCTATGAGATCGGCCAGCGCCTGACCGACAAGTTCGACGACGTGCCCGAAACCGAGATCAACACGCGTCTGCCGCGCATCTTCATCGCCGGCGATGCTTGTCACACCCACAGCCCGAAGGCGGGGCAGGGCATGAACGTTTCGATGCAGGACGCCTTCAACCTCGGCTGGAAGCTCGCCGCCGTCCTTCGCAAGCAGAGCGCGCCGAGCCTGCTGCATTCCTATTCGGCCGAACGCCAGGCGGTTGCGAAGGAGCTGATCGATTTCGATCGCGAATGGGCGGGCATTCTCGCTTCTGCGGCCAGAACCGGCGGCGCCGATGCGGCGAAGACGCAAGACTATTTTGTCAGGCACGGCCGCTACACCGCGGGCACGGCGACGCATTACACGCCGTCGATCCTCACGGGCGAAGCCTCGCATCAGCATCTCGCGCGGGGCCTCGTCATCGGCCAACGCTTCCATTCGGCGCCAGTGATCCGGCTCGGGGACGCGAAGCCTGTTCATCTCGGCCACGCGGCGCAGGCCGATGGCCGTTTTCGCATCTACGCGTTCTCCGGCGCCGAAGACCCGGCCGCTGCTGGCTCCGCCATTCGGGCGCTGTGCAATTTCATGGCCGAGGCGAGGGAATCGCCGCTCAGACGATATACGCCAGCCGGTGCCGACATCGATGCCGTGATCGATCTTCGTGCGGTGTTTCAGCAGGACCATCGCGCGCTCGCGATCGAAGCGATGCCGACCTTGCTGCTGCCGCGCAAAGGGCGCTACGGCTTGCTCGACTACGAAAAGATGTTTTGTCCGGACCTCAAAAACGGTCACGACGTTTTCGAGATGCGCGGCATCGACCGGAAGGTCGGCTGCATGGTCGTGGTGCGTCCCGATCAATACGTTGCACAGCTGCTGCCGCTCAACGATTTCGCGGCGCTCGCCGCGTATTTCGACGCCTTCATGTTGCAGGCGAACTGAAGCGGCCCCCGCCGATGAACGGCGGATGAATATTGAACTGCGTATGCGGCGTGCCTCTCAATCTTTTGGCTGATGCCGCCTTTGCGTGCGGAACGGTTCGTTCCGTTCGTGCGTTCCGCCTCTCAGAGGAGGACATCGCCATGAAATTGAAAACCGCTTTAGTTGCCGCATTGCTGCTCGCACCGACGGCCGCGTTGGCCGCGCCGGGTATCGTCACCGTCTCAACCGGCCTGCGCGCCGGCCCGGGGGCGGGCTTTCCGCTGGTCGACCGTGTCCCCGAGGGCGCGCGCGTCAACATCCATGGTTGCCTGCGCGGCAATGCCTGGTGCGACGTGAGCTTTTCCGACGACCGCGGCTGGGTGTCGTCGCAATATCTCGAATATCTCTATCGCAATCACTACGTCTATCTGCCGGACTATGCCGACGAGGTCGACGTGCCCGTCGTTCCGTTCGTGCTGAGCTCGTACTGGTCGAGCTATTACGGCGGGCGCCCCTGGTATCGCCGTCACGCCTACTGGAACAACTACTGGACCTCGCATGAGCGCTTTGCGACGCGGATGACGGTCGATCCGCGCGCCGCTCGCATCGGACGCGCGGCGACGCGCGACGCTGCGGTCTCGCTGGGCCACGACGCGCATGCCAAAGACAACATTAAGGGCAATGTCGCTGTCTCCGGCCGTGATGCCGCGACGGCGCGGCATGATGCGGCCATCGCAAGGCGCGACACTGCGGTCGGCGTCGATCGAGATCGTGCCGAACGGAGCCAGCGTTTCACCAACGAGCGGACCGCGGTGCAGGGTCGCAATCCCCGCGATGCGCAGGCGCGCATGATGCACGAACAGGCGGCAAGCCGCACCGCAGTCCACGCGCAGCCGATGGCGCGTGCACATGAAGCGCCGCACATGTCGGCTGCGCCGGCAGCCCGGTCGCCGATGCCGCATATGGCTCAGCCGAATGTCAGCCACGGTGCGCCGATGAATGCTCGTGCGCAGATGCCGGCCCCGCGTGCGGCCGCGCCTGCGATGCCGCATCCCGGTGGAGGCGGCGCTCCGCACATCAATGCGGCTCCGCACGGAGCGCCCGGCGGCGCGCCGGGCGGCCCGCACAAACACTAGCCTTGAGCAACGAAAGCCCGGCCTTAGCGCCGGGCTTTTTTTGGGGCTGCTCGGGTTCCCTGCGCGTACAATTTAAGAAGGTTCTTCGCGGGCAGATTTCATCGATCGTAATATGTATATTCAAAGCTGTAAGCATCCACTCGGGGCAGCGGGGCACGGGAGGATGAAGATGAGACAAAGTCAGGCGGAGACGCGCCGCCAAACTGTCGCGAAGCGGTCGATGACCAAAGAGGCCAGGCAACTGGCCAGCCTGCTTGCCGACTTGCGCAAATCCCTCGACGGCCTTCACAAGGAGCGGACGAGTACAAAGCTCTCCGGCGCCGAGATGGGGCTACTCGACGAGCGCCGCAACAATTTGTTGCTTACCATTGCTGCCTTGGACGATCGTCTATCGGCCGTGCAGGGTCTGATTGATCTCGGCCGTCCACACATCATCCGCGTCCACTGAGCAGATCGATGGCATCTAGCGGTTCCGTCGCGGCGGCGATGGGCCGTCGCGCGGCTGGGGCTCTGCATCGCATAGCGCAGCGCCGAACAAGCTCTCCGCAAGCCGAATCGCACTCATGATACGGCCCATGATTGACCGCCTCACTCCGCGGAACCGATGCCGGCACACAATGCTGCCGCGGACGGCATCAAATTGCCACGCTCCCGGCGAATTGCCGCCAAAGCCCGCTGCCACGACGAGAATGGGTGCAGAGCAACGCCAGGGGACGCGCATTGGCCTATAAAATGATCGCAGAACGCGATAATGAGAAGTACAGTTTTGCCCGGGAGAGCCGGTTGCTCATCGTCGCGAAGGCGAAGGTTTGGGCGAGCGAAGGGTGGCGCGTCGTCATTACCGATCAGGACGGCAAGGCCTATGCGCCGCCGGAGTTTGATCAGTTGCTGGCGGCATGATCGCGGGACGGGCTAGGGGACGACATTGAGATCGATCATTCGACCGGGGCGCGAACTTATCGCGCCTCTGGTGATTCTTGGGACCATGGCCGCCGCCATGCTGGTGGCACCGCTCGCGTCCGCACAAAACCTCGACGCCGGCAAATCGCCCGAAAAGCTGTTCGCGGACGGTTGCGCGGCCTGCCATCGCAGCCCGCGGGGGCTTGCGAAAGGGCGCTATACCCTGACGCTGTCCTGGTTTCTGAAGGACCATTATTCGGCCAGTTCGGACAGCGCCAAGGCGCTCGCGGCCTATCTGGTGTCGGTCGACACGCCGCCCCCAATTGCTCCGGCGAAGTCCGGTGCAAAGTCAACCCGATCCAAACCGCACCCGCCGAAGCCGGTGCAAAGCCAGTAGTCGCCGCTACCTGCGACGATAGGTTTGCGCGATCAGACGGTCATGCACGGCGCGCAAATCGGCGGTCATGCGGGTCTGTCCCGTTGTGACGAAGGATAGCCAGGCGCCATCGGCGGCCAGACGCACGATCTGTAGCTCTGGCGCCACATCGGTTGCACGGTGGCGTTTCAGGCGCGCTTTCATCCAGTCGTTCCAGAGTTTGCGCAGCGACGGATCGGTGACAACCATCATGCTCAGCGCCGCCCAAGGCGTGGCAAAGCCGAACGCCTTGCCCGTGAACACCGCATTCACATAAGCGCGCGTAAACCTGCCGTGCAGCTTGGGATCCGTCGCGATGGCCGCGTCGATCTCGGCATCGACGCGGGCGAGCAGATCGGCGAACAGGCCCTCGATCAGCGCCTGCTTGCTCCCGAAATGATGAAACAGCCCGCCCTTGGTGACGCCGGCGGCCGCTGCCACCGCTTGCACGGTGACGCCGGAGACGCCGTGGTCCATGGCGATAGAAGCGGTGTGGTCGAGCAGAGCGCGCCGCACCTGCTCGGGCTGCTTGGCGCGGGTGTGGGCGCTCGCCGGCATCAATGCGCCGTCGTCTGCGAGAACAGGTTGATGACCACGACCCCGGAAACGATCAGGGCGATACCGACGAAAGCTGCGGCGTCCAGCATCTGGCGAAACAGCACGAAGGAGACGGTGGCGGTCAGGATGATGCCGACCCCGCCCCAGATCGCATAGGCGATGCTCAAGGGGATGACCCGGATCGCGACCGACAGCGCGTAGAACGAGGCGACATAGAGCAGCGCCATCGCCAGCGTCGGCCAAGGCCGGGTGAACTGCGCGGACTGCTGCAGGAAGGCCGACGCCGTCACCTCGAACAAGATGGCGAGGGCAAGCGCGGCATAGGAGGTGAAAGTGGATAGCCTGGCGATCTCGAGTGTGGCGCGGCGAAAGATACCGCGCGGTAGGTATGTTTAGCACGCGCAATATGGCGTTTGTCGGGAGCAAATGTCACGCGTGAGTGACGGGGCTGCGACAGGGGCGCTGCCAAAGGCCTCGAAGGCGACGCGCGCTCGCCGGGGAGCTGATCAAGACGGCGCTGGCGGAGGTCGGCAAGAGCCTCTCGGAGACGACGCGGAGCGAGGCGGAGATCGCGCGTCACGCCGACGGCTGGCTGACAGATGCGGGCGCTGCGGCCAGGGCTCGGATACGACGCTTCGTGATCCGGGCTACGCTTGCCACATCCAGCTTTTGACCCTACGAACCTCTGCATGCTCGTCATCTCGATCCAAAGCCAGGTGGTCCACGGCCATGTCGGCAACAGCGCGGCCGTTCACGCGATACAGGCGGAGGGCGTCAACGTCGCTGCGGTGCCGACGACGCTGCTGTCGAACCATCCGCGCTATCCGACCCTGCGCGGGCGGGCGCTCGACCCTGAGCTGGTCGCCGATCTGCTGCGAGGTGTCGAGGAGCGGGACCTTGTCGACGAGGCCGCCGTGCTCGTCACCGGCTATCTCGGCTCGCCCGACAACGCCGTCGTCATCGCCGATTTCGTCGAGCGCGCGCTGTCACGCAATTCGAAGCTCGTCTATCTCTGCGATCCCGTCATCGGCGACGACGGCCGTGTCTATGTCGCCGATGGCATTTTGGATGTGGTGAGGCATCGCTTGTTGCCGGCCGCACACCTGATCACCCCGAACCAGTTCGAGCTCGATCTGCTCTCCTGCGTCAAAATCGCAGACGCGGACGGCCTTCGTGCTGCAGCGGCTGCAATTGCGGAGCAACGCCGGATTAACGTCGTCGCCACCGGCTGCACCCTCGCCGACACGCCAGCGGGGCAGGTGGAGACGATCCTGTGCCGACGGACAGCTGTCGCGCTTTGCGACGCCGCGCCTGCCGATCCGCCCCTACGGCACTGGCGATCTCCTCACCGGCCTGATCGCGGCGCACCTCGCCAAAGGTACGGCCACCGAGGCGGCGGTGCGGCTTGCGGTCGAGACCATCTTTGCCGTGCTCGTTCGCACCCAGCAGGCAGGATCTGAAGAGATGCGTCTGGTGCCGTTGCCGACCTCAGGAAACTGGTGACGGCTCAGGTCGTTCGCTTCGTGGCGGATTGCGCCGACCTTTGCGGCTTTGCTTGGCTCTTCTGCTGCCGGGCCGCCTGGGCCCTCGACGACCTGGCGCTGGCCACCGCGCGCGCCTTCTTCGGTCCGGTGTTGGCAGCTTCCTTGCGGTCGGTCCCAACGCCGCGCTTCGAGATATATTCCTGACCGTCGATCGGGCCGACATGCGGCGGATCCCGGCCGAGATAGGGCCGGCCGATGCGGAACGCCTTGCCGTTGGCGTCGACCCACTTCCATAACACCTCGGTCGAGACCCAGCGTTGCGCGCGGTTGTCGCCCCTGGTGCTGACGATGTCGGCCGCCATGCCGTGGCCGTAGCCGCCGCGAAGACTGCCGCCGTGATAGGAGCGGTTGGAGGCTGCCTTCAGGCCGCTCGCAATCTCCTGGCGATAGTCGTCACGGAAAGCGCTGGTGATTCCCGGCGAGAGACCGGCAGCTTCTGCCGCGAGCAGCATGCGAAACAGCTTCTGCTTGAAGCTCTTGTCCATGCCGCCGATGACGTAATCCATCAGCGCCATCTTGGCGTGGTCGGCCGCCTTCGGGTCCTTCCAGGCAAAATCCTCGTCGACCAGTTTCGTGAAGCTGCGCATCACCGTGACCATCTTGCCTTTGCGCTTGATGGTGACGGCGCGGCGGTCTTCGACCTTGATCGAATCTTCCTTCGGCGTGCGCTGATAGAGCGCCCAGAGATAGCGGTCGATGCAGGCATCCACGACGAAGCATTCATCGAGCACGGCCACGGTATCGGCGGGTGGCGACGCCTTGCTCTCCGCCACGGGCCCGCTCGCGATCGCCGCGGGTGAAAGAGCCTCCGACGGCACGACGTCGCCGGGATCGGCGGACGCGAGCTTGACGGTTGGCTCGGGTGCCGGCTCCGCCTCGGCTTCGGCGACGGGCGCAGGCTCAGCTGCGATCTGGGGGCCAGCGAGGCCGCCGGCACCATGTCGGTCGGATCGGCGGAGGCGAGTTGGATTGCGGGGGCGGGTGCTTCGGGCGGTGGTGCTTCGACCACCGCCACGCTCGGTGTCGCGGCCGCGGCTGCGGCGATCTCGGCGGTCAGGGCGATGCCATCATCGATCGTCGCCGCGCGCGGGATATCGGCAAGCTCGAGCCGGCTCAGATCTTTGGCGCGGGAGACGGCGGCCGCATTGGCGCCGCTGTTCTCGATCAAAGCCGGGGCATAGGCGGAGAGGGAGAGCGCCAGCCAACCGACCATCACGGCCGAGGGGCACGAGACCGCCACAACAAGAGACCGCCGATCATTCATGATCCCTGCTCCAAGGTTCGTCAGCGAACCAGATTGCACAGCCAAGCACGCGGCGCGTCAATTGTTCGGGGGATGATGTGGCGGTGCAATGGCGCAAATCCCCTAAAAGGGCTTTTCACGCCAGTGTTGCCCGGATGCAACTTTGGTTCTCGCGCGGTTCCAGTGACCTGGATAAACGTGATGGGTGGCTGAAGCGGCTCGGGCAAAGCTTTCGTCCAAAGCGTTGGCCGAGTTAAACATCTCGCCATGCGTGGTGCGTGATATTGCGTTGCGATAACGCGTATCGCAATGCAGCAAATCAGGCTTAGATGTGCTCCGAACTTCTCTTTGGAGCATCACCAGGAACAAAAAGACTTTGTCGATCGCAGCCGCTGTCCTCACTCTTGCGGGCACGACGGCCGCCTTTGCCGCCGAGCTGCCGGCCTACGAGGCGAGCGGCATTCCGGTCTCGCCCCTGCAGGTTCGCGTGCTCGGCGCCGCCCCATGTCGAGCAGCAGGTGACGGCGCCCGCCTCCAGCGTGACGGCGCTCCAGGCCAGCGTACTGACGCCGCGCAAGCTGAAGACCGCGACCGTGACCACGGGCTCCGCCCGCTAGGACCGACATTGCACCGGGCCGGAAGCCCGGTGCCAAAACCTTCGCGACGTCATGGCCGGGCTCGTCCCGGCCATTTCTTTTTTGGTCCGCGGCCGTCATGTCATCGCGACGAATTGATCTATCACACCGCGGACGTGTTCCATCTCATTCGCGTGTCGATGCGCTGATTGAGAATCTTTCGCCAGAAAAATTCCTCGCGACGCGCGACTTGTGTACCGGCGTTCAAAACGAGTGTGATCTCTTTAATAGTTGTTTTGCAGATCGCGGCGCTTGATGCGGGCGCCGCATATTGGCGGCCAAGAATCGTTTTCATAATGGAGACCGTCATGCCTGTTGCGCAAAAAGCCGTTGTTGTCGTCAATTCGCCGCGCGAGTTCATTGTCCGGCATCTCGCGATGTTCGTAGCCGCCGCGCTGTTCGTGTTCGTGCTGAGCCTGAGCTATGGGCTCGATCTCAGCCCCGGCTTCTTCTGAGCGGACTCCGATCCGCGTTCTCCCGCGCGCCAGCCCTGCAGGGACGTGGGTTGAGCCGCCACGTCCGGCGACGTACTGCTTGCCGCATGGATCAGCGGACGAGCGGCGCTGACGCTCTCACCCAAACGAAGGATGCGACGCAGGCGCTTGTCGGCGTCCTTTCGGGGCTGTCAGCCGCGCTGTTCTGGGCGCTCGGCTTTGCCGGCACGCGGCACGGCCTGAAGGTCGGTTTCACGCCGGTCGATCTCCTGGTGCATCGCTACGTCTGGTCGGGCATCGCCTTCCTGCCGCTGGTGCTGCGCGCCGGCATCTCCGATCTCTGCGGCATCGGCTGGGCGAGGGGCCTTGCGCTGATGGTGCTCGGCGGCCCCGTGATGTCGCTGATCTCCTACACCGGATTCCTGTTCGTGCCGCTCGGCCATGGCAGCGTGATCCAGCCCTCCTGCGCAACGCTCGGCGGCCTGTTGCTTGCCGCTCTGTTCCTGAAAGAGCGGATATCCGCCTCGCGGCTGGCCGGTGCGATCGTGATCGTCGGCGGGCTCGGCGTGATCGGCGCGGAATCGATCGGCCATATCGGCATTGACGGCGTGCAGGGCGATTTGATCTTCGTGCTGACCGGCTTGATGTTCGCAGGGTTTGGTGCACTGCTGCGCTACTGGCGCGTCGCGGCGGTGTCGGCCGCACTCGTCATCAGCGTGCTGTCGCTGCTGCTGCTGCCGATCTATCTCGCGACCGTGGGTCTTGCTCACGTCGCTGCGATCGGCATCAAAGAGAATGCGATCCAGGCGCTGGCGCAGGGCGTGCTCGCGGGCCCTGCCGCGCTCTATCTGTTTGCAGTCTCGGTGCAGCGCCTCGGCGTGGCCCGCGCGGCGGTGTTCCCGGCCTGTGTGCCGGCGCTGACGCTGCTCACCGGTTGGCTGCTGCTCGGCGAGCCGCCGACGGCGCTGCAGGCCGCCGGCCTCGTCACGGTGCTGTGCGGGTTCTATCTGGCGCAAAGGCAGAGATAGCGCGCGCCGCGATCAGCCGCTCGTCGCCGGCGGGCGGGCTTTAGATCCAATCCTTCACCCTCGGGAAGCAGGCGCGCTTGCGCGAGTTCCAGACGTAGTCCGATCCGCCGCAGGGCGGGCGTGGACGCGTGGTGGCCGGGCATTCGTTCCAGACCCGCGCGCCGGTGCCCCAGCCGTCGACCACGCAGGCGCCTGTCACGGTCGGGTGGCAACCGGGGCCGCACAGGCCGTCGGCGTTGGCGGCGCTGACCGCGCCCAACAGCAGCATAGGTGCAAAAAACAGCAGAACTCGGTGGCTCATCATGCGCTCCTTCGCCGGCCGATATGCGAACCTCCTGATGCGAGACCGACGGCCGTTCCGAGCAAGCCTAGCACCAAATCCCGCGGCCGAGAACGGCGCCGCGAGCGGGGCGACGCCAGTGCTGCGATCCGCCGGTCAGGGACGTCGCGACGAGCGGGCCGCCGAAGTGTTAGTTGAGGCCGAACCGCGAACAGGGAGCCGATGAAGCCGCCATGACGTTCCTGCTCAACATCGACGTCCCCGACGTCGAAGCCGCCACGACTTTCTACACCGCCGCGTTCGGGCTCACCGTCGGCCGCCGCTTCGGGACCGACTTCGTCGAGCTCGTCGGTTGGCCGGCGCCGGTCTATCTCCTGACCAAGCCGGCCGGGTCGTTAGGCGCCGGCAGCGACCGACGCCGCTACGACCGGCACTGGACGCCGCTGCATGTCGACGTCGTCGTCGACGATGTCGATCTGGCCGTCGAGCGCGCGCTTCGCGCCGGAGCGATCCTGGAGGCACCCGCGCGCGATGCGCCCTATGGGCGGATCGCGATGCTGGCCGATCCGTTCGGGCACGGGTTTTGTCTGCTGGCGTTCAGCGCAAAAGGGTATGACGCGTTGCTCCCATAAACAAAAACTGCGGAACAACCCCATGCACAGTAGAAATGCCTACAGAATTTCTCGTTTCGGCGAATCAGAATAACGTTTGACCCGTCAGGCAAAACAGGCGCATGATGGCAAGGTGCCGAGACGCATCAGCCGTCCATGAACCGCGCCGTGCCCGAGACCCGGATCGAGCTGCCCTTGGTCTCGCCGATCTCCGCGCGGATCAGTGAGCGCGCGCCCATGTCTTCGCCCTGGACGATGTCGAGGGCGCCGCCATGCGGCCAGCCGATGTCGCGCAAGTAACCTGCGAATGCGGCGGCGGCCGCGCCCGTCGCGGGGTCCTCGATCACGCCGCCGGCGGCGAAAGCATTGCGCACATGAAACAGCCGCGGCTTCTCCACGTTGACCAGCGCGATGGTGACCAGGCCCGCTTGCGCCATCAGGGCGCGGCCGCGTTCGAACTCATAGGTCATGCGCGCGAGCGCGTCGCGCGATCGCAACGCCAGCAGGGCATGATCGGCGCCGCCGTGAACTTTCGCAGGCCTCAGTGTTGGATCGAGATCGCTGCTGGTGTAGCCGAACAGATCCATCAACGCGTCCCGCAGCGACACATCGAGCGGCGCGCTGCGCGTCGGCGGCGACTGCAGCGGGGCTGCCATGGTGGTGCCGTTGCGCTGGCCCGAAACGGAAATGACGGCCTCGGCTGCCGTCTGAAAATGCTGCGATCCGAAGCACTGGTGTCATGGGATTGATCTCATTTGCCGCAGGATGGGTGCGCTCATGCGAAACCTATCATCTTCGCGAGCCGTAATTATGAGGGGTTGAGCGCTTATGACATCCATCATCGCTGCGTGCCGTGTTGGCAGCTCGGACAAAATGGCGAAGTTGGGGCTGTCAATGACAGATCGCGTTAGGAATGCTGCTTGTCCCCGTAATACACTGAATGTTCTTTGGGGTTCGGGGTGCGTATTGGGAGGATCAATCATGGCAAGTGTTGAGCAATTGCGCAGACGGGAAGGCGTGAACCTGGTTCAGCTCGAAGCAGATATTGCATCGGTTCGCACGGGAAGTTCGATCGCTTCGATTTCTCTGCCTGATTACGTCGAGCACACCGAGGGCGTCACGCGCGTCGGTGCGCTCACTGCAGAGGCGGTCATTCGCGACTATGAGTCCGCTGCAAAAGAGATCGAGGCCATGGGCACGGAGTTGATCGACGCCGCGCAAAAGTGCGAAGCGCTGACAGCCCAAGTCCATGATGCGATTGCCTTCATGCGGGAAACGGCTGCGGGGTATCGTGACGAGGGACGGAAGATCTTCAAGCGCATCGAAGAATGTGCGCTCTTCACCGAAGACGTCCGCAAGACATGCGAAGAGGTCAAGCGCAGAATGAAGGACGTCTCGGTCGGCGAGTCCTCCAACGAGGAGCTTGCGGCGCAAGAGCGCCAGCTGACCGGGATCGCCGCCACGGTGTCGGTGTACGAGATACCGGCCGCGGAGCGGTAATCCGCAGGATGGGTTTACCCCTTTGCGATACCCATCATCTCGGCGAAGCCAAGGTGATGGGCATCGCTTTCGCTCCAAGGGCTCACCAATCCCCATCGCCGTGGGATTGACCATATATCGAGCAGGGACATCTCCTGCGTAGGATGGGTCGCGCGCTAGCGAAAGCCGTCGATAGTCGTTATGGAATGATGAGGCGCTGGCCGGCAACGTCGCCATCAACAATTGCTTCAATGTGCTGGCGGTGCATGCGGCCGTGTCCTCCGAAGCCAGCACGCTGCAAATCCCCCAACCCGAACTATTTCAGGCCATCCAGCTTCGGCAGCCTGGAATTGCGGCCGCGCCCGAGTAACGAATTCATCGGTCAGCCGATCGACTACACTGACAATACCGTCGTCGTGCGCAAGATGACGCTGGACGAGCTCAATTTACCGCGAGTCGATTTCATCACGTGATCGAAATGGGCTTGCCTTGCTTTCCGTCCTTTTGCACTCTTCTCCGGGCAAGGAGACCATCGCATGAAGATCAAGACTGTCGTGTGCGCTCGGAGCGGCCGTGGTGCTGTGCAGCCTCGGGATGTCGGGTGCCGAGGCGAGGGCGCGAAGGGCCGTCGTCGTTCGCGCACCACAAGAGAGGCTCATCGTCACGGCGCCCGTGCTCCGGCCGACGCCGTGGGATTACAATGTCGTTCCGCGCTATCGTTACCGCCCTGAAGACGATCGGGTCGATCCGTATGGCCCGCCGCTGGTGCCGTCATACGTTCGTTATGAGGGGTGGCGGTGGCCGTATTGGTGGTGAAGGCAAGGGGCACGCGGAGTTGTACCGTGCGTAGGTGGGTTAGCCGAAAGCTGAACCCGCCGCTTGATCGTTAACCCCCGCGATATCCACGGCTTGCCCAACATAACTGGCGTCTGTACCCTGCGTTGCAGAAGGGCTGGTTTTCCATCAACGGGCGGGCTGAAATGACTGCAATCGAGGGCGTGCTTCCGGAGCAGGATTCCAACCGGGAGCTGCCGCCAAAAATGCCGCCGGGCGTGCTGGTCGACGGCCCCGTGGTCGACGCCAAATTTCGCGATTCCTACATCTCGTTCGCCATGATGATTTTGGGCTCGATCGCCGCGCTGGTCTGGGCCTTCACGGTCGGCATCGGCCGTGTCGAGATTTCGGTCTTCGCCGACATGTTTATGCTGACCACGATGGGGATCGGCTTCATGCACCGCTACTTCGTGCATCGCAGCTACCGCTGCGGTCCGGTGATGCGGACGATCCTCGCCGCGATCGCCACGATGGCCGTGCAGGGTTCGATCCTGAAATGGGTGAGCAACCACCGGCGGCACCATCTTCACTCCGACAAACCCGGCGACGTCCACAGCCCCTATTATGACGGCTTCGGCAACCGCATTGCCTCCTTCGCCAAGGGGATGGGGCACGCGCAAGGCGGCTGGGTGTGGGACCTCGCCACCACCGATGCCGAATACTACGCCAGGGATATTCTGGCCGACCCGATCGCCATGTTCTTCACGAGGACTCGCTGGTACTGGTACGCGCTGTCGGCGATCATCATTCCCGCCGCGATCGGCTACGCGTTCGGCGGCGTGCACGCGATGATCGGCTGCGTGCTGTTCTCCGGCCTGTTCCGCAGCTACCTCATGACGATGGCCACCTCGCTGGTCAACTCGGTCTGCCATAGCGATGGCCGTTGGGGCTACCGCCGCTACGAGCTCAACGACGGCACCACCAACGAGCTGGTTACCACGATACTCACCTTCGGCGAAGGGCTGCACAACAACCATCACCGCTTTCCGCGCGACGCCTATCTCTCGCACGCCTGGTACGAGATCGACATCAACGGCCTGATCATTCTCGGGCTCGGCAAGCTCGGCCTCGTGCACGACATTTTCTCGGCCGGAAGCCGGCAGCGCGGCTCGGACGGCGGAAAAGGAGCGGTGCCGGATACGGAAGCCATGGTCTGAAGGGCGCCCGTAGCCCGGATTGCGCTGCGAGACTGGGCAAGAATTGTATTGCGCGCTGATTATGTGGCTATGGCGAAGGTCAGGCGCACTTTGCCTTGGGAGAGCGGCATGCTGGCTTGTAGGCGGTTGACGATGGCCGAGACGGCTTTGAGCAGCAAGAACGCCCAATATGGATGGCGGTTGGCCAGATAAGCCATGAAACTGTCGCTGCCGAGGATGTTCAGCACGCGGGAGAAGTTGTAGCAGAGTGCCATCAGGCTCCATTCGCCGCGCACCTTGTCGAAGCCGCGAACGAGGAAGTGGCGATAGCCCGCCCGGCATTTCAGGGTACCGAAGGGATGTTCGGCGAGTTCTGCCCGGCGTCGCATCTGGGCGTCGGCGTCCTGCATCCGCGCACGATGCCGCTCGAGCACCGCCTCATGCTCCCAGCGGTAAACGGTGCGCGTCGGCGTCTTGGCAGAGAGGCAGCGTGAGCGTAGCGCGCAGGCGTCGCAGTCGGATTTGCGGCTGACATACCGGATCTCGATCCGTTTGCCGTTGGTCTTGCGGCCGTCCGTCGGGCTCAGGAGCCTGCCGGCGGGACAGCGATAGACATTGGCTTCGGTGTCATAGGCGAACTCTTCATGGCTGATGCGATCTTGCGCTTCGAGCCGCGCGGTCCGCCTGGCTTGCGGAACGTAGGCCACGATCCCGTTCTCCTCGCAGTCCTTCAGCGTGTGGCCGTTGTAATAACCGGTATCGGCCAGCGCCGTGAGCGTCTCGACGCCAAGCTCCTCCTTCGCGGCTTTGGCTATATCGTAAAGCTGGCCGGTGTCGTTGCCGTCGTTGACGACCTCGCTCGCCACGATCAGCTTGTGCTTGTCGTCGACGGCGATCTGAACGTTGTAGCCCGCCACCACCTGGCCGTTCTTTGCCAGCAAGCGGGCATCCGCATCGGTTCGCGACAACTGCGTCTGACCACTCTCTTCCAGCCGCGCCAAATCCGCCTTCAGGGCTGTGCGCTTGGCCATCAAGGTCGCCACCTTCTGCGCGACGTCCCCGCCGCCTTCGCCCCCGCCACCATCTGGCCCCGCCGGCGGACGTTCCGCCTCCACGCTGTCGTTGGCCTCCAGCGCGGCACCATAGGCTTCAATCTCCTGTTCGATCTCCGCCAGCCGCTTGGCAAGTCGGCGTTGCGTCTTGATGCTCGCCTTGCTGGCGTTGCCATCAAAAAACGCCCCGTCGATCGCCACCACCTCACCACCCAGAAGGTCGAGTTCACGCATCAGCAGCACGAACTCCCGGTTCGCCGCCTTGAGCGCCTTCCAGTTGTCCCGGCGGAAATTGGCAATGGTACGATAGCCGGGCGCCAGGTGCTTCATCAGCCAGATAAGTTCGAGGTTGCGCCCGGCCTCGCGTTCAAGAGCGCGCGAGGAGCGGATTCTGTTGATGTAGCCATAAAGATAGAGCTTCAGCAGGTCGGCGGGATCGTAAGCAGGTTGTCCTGCCCCGCCGCCTGACCCAGCATGGCCGAAGCCAAGCCGTTTAAGGTCCAGCGCTGCGACAAAAGCATCGATGGCGCGAACAGGGTTGTCGCCAGCCACGTAATCTTCCACTCTCGGCGGAAGAAAGCTCGCCTGATCCCGGCTTACCCCGGTCTTGAACATACGATTCGTCATACCGAATCGTACACTCCTCTGCACAAACGGCTAGATTCTTGCCCAGTCTCGAAGCGCAATCCGGGATGTTGCCACAGGACACACCTGTCCCGGATTTCGCTGGCGCTCCATCCGGGCTACGCTCTCCATCAGCTAATTGTCGTCGTCCACCGCAAGGCGCTGAAACTGCCGCTTCATCGCGTTGACCCGGGCGACATAGCTTGCGACGAGGTGATCGCCGCAGCGCTCGGTGGCGACCATCTGAAAGTGCCGCCGCGCATAGGCGGTGGCCGGACCGCCGCCGCAGAGATGGATGAAGGCGGCCAGATCCTGCTTTTGCTGCGCGGTGGCCTTCACATCGCCGGCGCGGGCGAGAACGTCAGCGACCTGGCGATCGAGATACACCGAGGCCAGCTCGATGGCGTGACTCGGGATCGCGCGGGTGTAGAGGAAGGTAGAACCGCAGCCGCTGTTCGTGACCACATTGCCGCGGACACAGAAGCGCGCCGCCTCGCTCAGCGCCGGATCGGTCATCTGGAAGAGACCGACGGCAGAGGAGGCGGGCCGGTAGATCGCGAGCGGATTAAAACTCCATCGCCAGCGCCAATAGGTGCGCGCCACTGGATTGCCTGAACTCTCGACCTGCGCCAGTGCGGCCAGCAATTCGGGCGTGATCGTCGCGGTAGAGAAGGTGCGGAAGAGGGGGCCGTATTGCCGCCAGTTGTCGGCAGGCTCCTTGTCGAGCGAGTTGCCGAGCAAGACGAACAGTTCGGTCGGCTTGCGCACCATTTGATAGAGGATGTTTGTCAGCGCTGCGAGCACCAGCAGCATCGCCACGCCGGCCGCGATCCGAACCATCCGCGGCGCTCGCGCGAACTTTTTCGCATCCACCGGGCGCCTTGCCGGACGCTGCGAAGGCGAGGAAACTGGCGCTTGCTTTTCCTTGGCATGGGGCTCGTGGGAGCGGGTAGGATGGGCCGAGCCGTTGCGGAAGCCGTGATCCGACGGGTTGATGCAGATCGCTTCGGGGCTGCGGAACGATCCGCGGCCCCTCCGCGCCGGGAATAGCAAGCCGCGAGGCGACATGCCAAGGACGCTGAAAAGAAAACTGAAGACCTATCAGACCTCGCTCGGCTTCTACGATCAGGCGGTCGCCGCGCCCTCGATGAAGGCGGCGCTGGACGCCTGGGGCGCCAAATCCAACCTGTTCCATCAGGGCATCGCCAAGGAGACCGACGATCCCGATATCGTCGCGGCGACCATGGCGAGCCCGGGCGTGGTGCTCAGGCGGCCGGTCGGATCGGATGGCCCGTTCACCGAGCACTCCGAATTGCCGACCGATCTCGCCGGCGACGAGGGCAAGACAAAATCGAGGTCCAGGCCAAAGAAGCGACCCGCGCGTGCGGCGAAGTCCTCCCGCAAGGTCGACGATCAGGACGCGCGCAAGGCCGCCGCGGCCTTCGCCCGGGAAGAGCAGCGCCGCGAAGCCGCGCGCCGCAAGGAAGAGGCCGCCCGCGCTCGCGAGCGCGCACGCCGTGACAAGGCGGTCGCGGCCGCCCAGGCGGCGCTGGACAAGGCGAAGCGGGAGCACCAGGCGCGGGTGGACGAGATCGAGGCGGAACGGGCCGCGCTGGACGAACGTGCCGGGGCGGAGGACACGCGTTGGGACAAGCAGCGGATCAAGTTGGAGGAGGCGGTGCGTCGGGCACGGAGTAGGATCGTCGGCCGGATGGATGGGCCGACACGGTAGATCCGCATCTTGTCAGGCGCACGAGCGGCGCCCCGTGGCCCGTCGGCTGATCCGCGCTGGGGGCCTACCAATACGGATCGTCGTAAGGATCCGCCATATAGGGCGGGGGCATCCAGGGGCCTCGCGGCGGCGGCCTGGGCCGCCGGGGTGCGGCCGCTTGCACATGCGGCCGTGCAGGCGCAGCCGTATCGTTGGTCACCACGCTCCGCACGGCGGGTTTCGCGGATGCAGACGTGGATGAAGTCGTCAGTTGCGTTTGCAGCGCCTGGACCTGTGCGGCAAGGCGCGCATTGTCCGCCGCATCCTTCTCCTGCGCCGCCTTGAGCTGTTGAATGGTGTCGGCCTGCTCGCGCAGCGTCTGCTCGTTGCTGCTCTTCAGTTGCTCGAGCTTTCCGTTGATGGTCGCAAGCTCGCCTGTGATGGTCTTGAGCGATTGCGCGAGATCGAGCGATGACGGGGCAGGCGCGGCGGCGGCAGTTGTTGGAACGTCAGGTTTTGAAACGTCAGGCCTTGGAGCATCAGGTCTTGGAGCGCTTTCCGCTTCCTTGGCCGCCGGCGGCGCGGGCACCGGACCAGGCTGATCCGCAGCAGCCAGTTGCAATGCCCGGGGCTGCGCCGGAGTTTTAACCGCCGACGCTTGCCGGGGCTGGCCCGCAGCCGGCGGAGCCCATCGCGCCATGATCGACTTGCTGATCGACCTGGCCTCATCGCGATATTGCGAAGCGAAGGCGGCACCGAGAATGCCGATCGCCAGCACGAGGCCTACCAAAGCGCGCAGCATGGGCCGACCTCCTTCAGGCCTTGATCGCGAGCCTTGCTGTCCGGCGCCGGCGCCTTTTCCTTTGGAGTTTTGTCCTCGGAAGTCTTATCGTCGAGGGTCTCGGCCGCTAGCGCACCAGCGCTTGCTTGGGTGGCCCGCGGACCTTCGCTGCCGCGTTCCATTCCGGAAACCAGCCGGTCCAGCCGCGCAAGGTCCTGCTCTGCGCTCTTGATCTGGTCAAGGGCCCGCGCCAGCCCGCCATCGGCGCGCACCTCGTCCGCCTTGGCGGCGTCAGGCTTCTTGTCATCAGGCTTTTGGGTGTCAGGTTTGGGGTCGTTCGCTTCAGGCACCGATGCGCTCTCCACTCGGTCGGGCGTCACTGGAGTGCGGCAGTCCGATCGCTGGAAGGATAGGCCTCACCACCGTCCAACACAACGCGCGTGCGAAGGAGGAATTATGGCGGGTTCGCGGGCGGATCGAGTTCGTAGGATGGGTTGAGCCCTTGCGAAACCCATCGCGTTGCCGAACGGCTGATGATGGGCATCGCTTCGCTCCACCCATCCTACGGGCTGCGAACAAAATTAGAGCACCGTAGTTCCGGAGGCGGCCATCAATAGCGGCCGCCGTTATGCTTTTGCTGCGTGATCCAGTCCGACAATGTTTTCGGCGTCGATCTCGCGGTCCGGCTCGGTGATGCCTTCTGATTGTCGCGGACGTCTTTCGTCGGACGGGTGCGCGGCGCTTCCGTCGCGTTGACGCTCTTCAAGGCAGCCGCCGATGCCTCCGCGGCTTCCTTCTCGAGGCGCAGCTTTTTCAATCGCGCCATCTTGATGCGCTCCGCCTCGACTTCGGGGCCTTCGGACAGCAGTGGCTTGTGTTGAGCAAGCTCGGCCGGGACCAGGACGCCGAGAATGGTTGTCTCGCCGAGCGCCTTGCAGGCTTCGAGCCGATGCAGTCCCTCAACCAGAACGAGGCGGTCTCCGTCGTGCCGAACGGAAATGGGGTCCTGTTGTCCGATGTCCAGAATGCTTTCCGCGATCTCCCCGACGATCTCGGGCTTGATGGCTTTCTTCTGCTTCGTGGGGACGAAGATCTTCTCGATCGGGAAGCTTTCCGGTTCGGGCATAACTCGACTCGCTTCTACCGGGCCCGTCGGAACCCATGCCGTGAGGTTCGGAGTTTAAGGGGAAGGGCTCGACCGCAAAGGTAATTTCGGGGTGGGTATCGATGAGCATCGAAGCCGGAACCAATCTCGACGACGGTAAAAGGTGAGGCTGTGCACCAAACGCTAGCCGAATCCGCAGATTGGCAGGACGAAGCGGGTAAGTTGAGTGCACTGGCACCGTGATGCTGGTGCCTTTGGCGGCGCGCAGGCGATGATCGGTTGCGTTCTGCAGCTTGGTCCTGCTTCGCCCCATCAGTCGGCCGACCCAGTATGAACATTCGTTCAGGGGAACGGGGGCTAGGCTCATTTCGTTGCATTGGGGGCTATCGAGAGGAGGACGACGACATGAAATCGAAGTTCATCGTGCTCTCTGCTACCATTCTCATGGCAACAGCATCAGCCGTGCATGCCCAGGGCGTATCGAGCAAAACGCCGGGCCACGAGATGCAGCAAATGGGCTCCAAGACGGGTGAGCCGGGCGCTTCCAGCTACGCGCCGGGACACACGAGGCACCATGCGATGCACCACGCCAAGGCCTCGACCAAGACCAGCGCCGGCGCGTCCAATTACGCGCCCGGCCAAACCACCGGCTCGAGCACCAGGTCTCAAACCACGGGCACGAGCACAATGCCAAAGTCGGGCAAGAGCACAACGCCGAAGTACTGACGGGCACAACAGTAACCCGCCATTCGCGAGACCCGATTGGCGGGTTACATCCCCGGCAAATTCCGGCTCTGCCAGATTGGTATCGCGTCCACCTTCACGCGTTGGACCTACGGCGGGCAAGTCGCCGACGTAGCCCGCGGGTTAGTGTTTCGGCGTCAGATGGTTCGAAATTTGGTGTCACCGTAATTCGCAAATCAATAAGCAAGGGGCAGTTTGACTGCCCCTTTCTCTCTTTTCAGGCCGCAGCAAACGACAACCAGCGTTGCCGAATGAAGTCGGACGACTCGGGCGGTATGTTCTTCCAAGCCGCATTGTTGTTCGTTGAGTCAACGATGTAAATGCTGTCATTCGCATCGATTGCGCGCGAGACAATGTCCCTCGCCTGTTCCGCGGTGTAGTTGCTTTTGACGTACCAGAATGAGTAGTGAATCTTCGCCCAAGCACCCAAGCTTTGAACTGCGGCAATCACAGCGTGATAGTTTCTTCCTGGGTCGTGAAGGTCGTACGAAATATGCAAATTATTCGCCATATGCGAACCTCGTTGTAGAAAACGCTAAGGCTCCGCTAGACGCCGGAGGAAAGAATCGCTTAACTGCTCGTGCCACGGAGAGGAAGCTTTGCCTTCTCGACGTCCCCGTAAGTACCTTAGCTGGTCTTCACGGGCCCAATGCCGAGGCTTGCCTCGGCATTGGCGTCTCTGGAACGCGAATCACGGTACTGATTTCAGAATGTAACGCGACGAATTCAGGGGGCGCTCCTGTGTTCGTAGATTCTCAATGTAAGTTTTCGTCCCTTTCCTAACCGAATGCGGTTTAGCTCATCGGCTGAAGTTGATCGTGCTTGCACGATGGGCAGACACCAAAGGTCACTTCCGTGAAGCCACCGCAACCACGGCAGTAGTCCGTTGTTCTATGTTGGGCCAAGACCGCCTTTGCATTGCTGACGGCGGCGAGACGGTCTTCTGCTAGCTCATCGGGGACGTTGCACACCGCTGCGAGCAGATCCTTATCCGGAAAGCGATGCACCGTTCTGGTCGGAACGAGTAGATGACCTGCAAAGGAGTTCGCCTGTTCTTCAGCTGACTCTCCTTCTCCTAAAAAGGAGAGCTGCTCCGATTTGCTGCTGGAGAAGGCTTTTGCAGTGTTGTCATGAAGGAGGATGTGGCCGACTTCATGGGCGAGAACGAAACACGCAAAGGTTTTGCCAAGCTTTGCGGCTTCCCAGATTGCGGAGTCCACGACCAATTTGACCTTTTTTCGAAGGTCACATAAGCCGGTCGCTCCCATTGCCATCGACGCAGGCGATCAAAAAAACCAACCTCCAGCGCCCCTTTCTTCCTGTCACCCTTGATGTGAAAAACATCGTCGATTCCCGACGTCACCAAAACTTCAAGAAGTTTGATGACGTCGAAGGTATAGGGTCGTTCTGGAGGCGCATGTCTCCAACAGGAGTCGGCAGCTGCCGCGATTATATCGTCGTGGAGATACCGAACTTTGTAGTCAGACTGCATCAGGAGTGTCCCTCTTTGCGGCACCGGGCAAAACGTGTCCCTTGACCCTTCAGTAAGTCTCTGAAATCCGCAGGTCGGGACTTGGCGCAGCAGCCGGCAAGCAGAGGACTCCGAGCAACGCGCGTCCCTCCGACTTCCTACGCCATTTCACGCTATCCGACGTCGTCTGGTAGGAGGCGAAACACTAAATCCGGAGGCTCGACGATGAGCGTCGATATGCGCCTCCGAAGGGGCGAACGAAGGGGGACGAAAGACCGGTCTCCCTTGAAAGCCCAGATAATAATCATCCGTAAGGAGCTCGCTTATCTCTATGTTGAGGCCGTCTCTTGAAAGAGAGAGCAATCCAGCGTCGAATAACTCATGAATGTCCGCACGCAGGAGAATCCCGTTGCAAGGGTCATTGATATCCTTGCCGTCGAGTGTTTCCAGGTGGGCCGCCTGCAGTGCTTCCGGGATAGTGCATCCGGTGACCGCGCACGCGCCGTTATAAATGCTAAACAGTTCGCTCCGAAATCTGACCTGCTCTGGTCTGTGCTTCGCGATGCGTTCGAGCCTATCAATCTCTCGACGTCTTTCGACGTCATCAGCCGTCACCAGATCGACGGCAGGAGCCGGCTCGAGATGCACGAATTTCTTGCCAGGATCGGCCCACCGCACTTCTGCGATAGTCATCGATCCCGCACTTTCGCCTAAGAAGAATCGCACCGTGCCAGGGTAAATGTCGAGCCGGGCGGCTTCCTGATTGTCGGTTATTACATCAACGTAGTCCTCACCAAAATTCAGCGTAGCCCTTGCAATATACCTCTGCCCGTAATGTTGGCATCGATAGAGAACTGACCCAGATTTCTTGCTCGCAAACAAGCTCACGGGATAGAAATCGACCCAGCCCTCTGCTGTAGGATTCCGGTATGCCACGCTAAAAAGCTCGGCAGCGCGCCTTTTGACTTCCGCGCCGGCAGCCAACCTCTCAAGCTCGGCAATTATATCGCGGTCACGGATTGCATTCAGACCGAAGCTGAAGGACCGCTGCTCCTTCAGCAGTTCCTGAAACCACGTGAAGTTAGTGGTATCGGCTTCGACGGGAATAGAGGTTGAGTAATGGACTTTAGAGGATTCGAGCTGTCGTTGGCTGCGCGTGGCCACAGCACGCTTCACCAGCCGATATCGCCTAGGATAGCCTTCTCCTTCGAAGCACCACAACACGTCGCCTGGCCGGGGCAACTGCGGCTTGTTTGTCCCCCAATAGCCGCCCCGTCCGCGCTGCAGCCGGCCTCCTTGACCTGCGATATTGTGGTACGCGGCAAAGTGCTGGATTTTCTCACTCATCGGATAGGGCTCACCTCGGGGACGACGTACTGCTGCGTCGAAAGCATCACGGATAATCTGCATGGATTCAATGTTTCGATTCCGTGTCAAGTCCAAGGATTGCCTTTTCGATTGAGCTCTCGTCGCACAATGCAAGAGGCCGCTCAAACGGCTGGAGCAGGCCGGCAAGCCAAACTTGGCCAAGGACGTCAGGTGGGTCTCCGACCTCGACGGGGACGGCTACGGCTATGACGTGAGGTCGTTCGACGACGACAGCGAGGAGCCCCGTCTGCTCGAGATCAAGACCACCTGCGGCAACGAGCGACCCCGTTCTGGATGCCCAAGCGCGAGTGCGACGTCGCCGAGGAGCAGGGCGGCATCTACCGGGTTCGGCGCGTCTTCCACTTCCGCAACCAGGTGAAGATGTTCGACATCGCGCCGCCGCTGGGATCCGCACTGCGGCTGGCGCCGGCGACGTTCATGGCGACGCCGAGATGAGATAGCGGCATCGATCCAGGGCTTCGAATCCGTGCCGGCTCCGCCGCCGCTGTCATTATTTCGTGCGCGAGAGAGATTTGACGGAGCGCCTCTTGTTGCGCGCGTTTGGACTAGCAACACGCGAGGTTGGCGGCCGAGCATCCACTGCCGAGCGCAGCCAGCGCCCGCTTGGAGGGGATGTCAATCGGCGTTCGACTGGGACCCCTATCGGCATCCAAAGGGACCCCTTGAGCGGCGTGCTCTGCTGGTAGCGCTCGGGTCGTCGGAGCTGGTCGGGGTTGCGGAGACGGCGCGAGCGCGGGTTGTTTGAACATCGTCGCGGCTTTTGAATCGCCAGCTGTCGTTGCCGGTCTCGACGATGTCGCAGTGATGGGTCAATCGGTCGAGTAGCGCGGTGGTCATTTTGGCATCGCCGAACACGCTCGGCCATTCGCCGAACGCAAGATTGGTGGTGACAATGATCGAGGTGCGCTCGTAGAGCCGGCTGATGAGATGGAACAGGAGCTGACCGCCGGATTGCGCGAACGGCAGATAGCCCAGCTCGTCGAGAACGATGAAGTCCATGCGGGTCAGATGCTCGGCGAGCCGTCCCTGCCGACCGTTGCGGGTCTCGGTCTCGAGCCGGTTGACGAGGTCGACGACGTTATAGAAGCGGCCACGGGCGCCGGATCGGATGCAGCTTCGCGCGATAGCGATGGCCAGATGGGTCTTGCCGGTGCCCGTCGAGACAGCGTCACAATGCCGGGTGTCTGGCGTTCGAGGTTTTGATCCTCTATCCGTTCCATCCTCGGGCCGGGCAGATGGTGCAGGTCGAGCACCGCAAGCGCTTCGCCGGCGAGGACCATTTGGTCGTGGTGCAGCCCGACGGGACACTCGCCCTAATCCCGGCCTGGATGAGCGAGGATATTGCTCGCTCTGCAACGCTCACAGCAAGCCCTCGGTTGGCTGTCGAAGGCTCGTCGAGCTGCGGGCGCGAATCGATGTGCTTATCGCCTCTCGAGGCGGGGCGCGGCCCCTGCGTGAAGGAGGGGATCATGCAACCAAGACGCTACTTGCAACGAAGCCTGTTCGAGGAGGATCGCCAGACGCCCGCGATTCCGGCGTCGCAGAGAAGCACTCTCGTCCGCCTGATCGAGAGGCTGCTGGTCGAGGCCCTCGCCGACGGCGCCAATATCGAGACGGGCACGCCAACCGCAGAGACGAGGAGGCCGCTCATGAGCAAGGTCACGCCTGAGCACCTCGCCCGTCAGGCCGTCGTCTACATCCGTCAGTCGACGCCTGATCAGGTCGCCCACAACCTGGAAAGTAAGCGCCGTCAGTACAATTTGCCGGAGCGCGCGCGACAGCTGGGCTGGAGCGATGTTGCCGTCATTGATGACGATCTCGGTCGCTCCGGTGGTGGCGTCGCGAGGCCCGGCTTCGAGAAGCTGCTGGCCGCCATCTGTGAGGTGCGCGTCGGAGTCGTGGTCTCGATCGAAGCGTCGCGGCTCGCACGCAACGGTCGCGACTGGCACACCCTGCTCGAGTTCTGCGGTCTCGTCGGCACACTGATCGCCGACGAGGACGGCGTCTACGATCCGCGACAGCCCAACGATCGCCTACTGCTCGGCATGAAGGGTACCATGAGCGAGATGGAGTTGTCGGTACTGCGCCAGCGTTCGCTCGAAGCGCTGAAGCAGAAGGCGCGCCGGGGCGAGCTGTTCATGACGGTCGCCGTCGGCTACGTGCGGGTCGGCCACAACCGTATCGAGAAGGACCCGGATCGGCGCGTCGGCGAGGCGATTGCGCTCGTCTTTGCCAAGTTCACCGAGATGCAGTCGGTGCGTCAGGTGCACCTCTGGTTCAGACACGAGCGCGTTCCGCTGCCGGCCGTCACCTATGGCGCCGAAGGCCGCCTGGTCGAGTGGAAGCTGCCGGTCTACAACACGATCCTGCACATTCTGACCAACCCAATCTATGCGGGCGCGTATGCATTCGGGCGCACTGGCAGCCGCATCAGCATCGAGGCCGGCCGCAAGAAGGTGGTTCGCGGCTTCAAGAGGGAGCGCAAGGATTGGGAGGTGTTGATTCCGAACCATCATGAGGGTTATCTGAGCTGGGCGGACCATGAGAGGAACCTCGGCCTGATTGCGGATAACGCCAACGGCAAGAACCCGATGAGCCGCGGTGCCCTGCGCCGAGGTGAGGCTCTGCTCGCCGGCCTGCTGCGCTGTGGCCATTGTGGGCGCAAACTTCACGTCGCCTACTCCGGCAAGGACGGCAACACCGGTCGCTACCATTGTCGGGGCGGCGCCAACAATCATGGCGGTGACCCTTGCATCTCGTTCGGCGGCATGCGGATCGATCGTGACGTGGCCGCCGAGGTGGTCGAGCGCCTGCAGCCGCTCGGTATCGAGGCGGCACTCGCCGCGCAGGCTGCGCGCAGCCGTGCGAACGAAGACAAACGCGGCCAAGTCGAACTGGCGCTGGAGCAGGCTCGCTATGAGGTCGGGCGGGCGCGCCGCCAATACGATGCCGTCGATCCCGCCAATCGTCTCGTCGCCGCCGAGCTGGAAAAGCGATGGAATGACCGGCTGGCGGTCGCGCGCAATCTGGAGACCGAGCTGGACGCACTGACGGCTTCGCCCGCTGTTGATCTCACACCTGCCGACCGGGAGCGGCTGATGACGCTAGGCGCCGACCTGGAGCGTGCTTGGTCGAGTGCCAGCGTGGCCCCCGAGACGCGCAAGCGGATCGTGCGAACGCTGATCGACGAGATCGTCGTCCGCGTCGAGGACACCACGCTCGATCTGGTGATCCGCTGGCACGGCGGTGACCACTCCGCTCTCAAGGTCAAGAAGAATCGCTCCGGCCAGCACCGCTGGAGCGCAGCGGGAGAGACAGTCGATCTCGTGCGCGTGCTGGCGCGGCAGATGCCGGACAAAGCGATCGCGTCGGTGCTAAACCGCTCCGGCAAGACCACGGGGCGCGGCAATGGCTGGACCAAGTCGCGAGTGTGCAGCTTGCGCAGCCACAACGACGTCGCAGCCTATCGTGAAGGCGAGCGCCACGACCGCGGCGAGGTCACTCTGGACGAGGCGGCCGCGGCCCTCTCCGTCAGCCCATCAACCGTGCGACGTCTGATCAAGGACGACCAGCTCGCGGCGGGCCAGCTTTGCAAAGGGGCACCTTGGATCATCAAAGCAGCCGATCTTGAGCGTGCTGACGTCAAACGAGCCGCCACCGCGCGGCGCCTCGAGACGTCCGCCGTCCGGCACTCCGCTACAAAAGAACTGGAACTCTAACGAGATAGAAAGGTGAGCATTATGAAGCGGGCTCGGTTCCGCCGACCAGGACGACGTTGCGTTGCTGGGCGATGAAGCCGCCGCCAGCGAGATCATTGACGAGAGTCTGATTGATCGGCGTCCCGTCGAACTGGAAGTCGGCGATGTCCTTGGCAAGCGGCAGCTTGGCGATGGTGAGCTGGTACTTGATCGAGCGGGCCTGCTTCTCGTTGATCTCGGCGTTGAGCAGGTCGCCGACAATGCGCTGGGGTTCGTGCTGGCGCTTGACCGCAGTTGCCATGATCTCATCGAAGGCGGCCTTCATGCCGTAGAGCTTGAGCTCGCCCATGAGGTCAAAGATTTGGGTTCGTTCCATCAGATGGTCCTCCGGAGGTTGTCGTAGCGGGCACAATCGGCGATCGGTGCATGGCGCAGCGTCAGTGCGGCCGGCGTCATGATGTTGGCCGGTGGGGCGGGTTCACGTTGACGGGCCAGGATATTGAGCACGACATCGGCGGAATGGACGCTGTGACTGAGCGCTTCGGCACAGGCCGCTTCCACCGCGGACAGACCGTCAGTCAGCACCGCGTTGAGGATGTCGACCATCTGCCGATTGCCATCGTCGGTGCTGGCCAGCTTGCGCCGGACCCGCTCGATCGCGGCCGGCAGCACCCAGTCTTTGAAGGGAGCACCGTTGCGCAAGGCGCCGGGTTTGCGAGCGAGCACCGGCACATAATGCCAGGGGTCGTAGACGGTATCGCCGCGGCCAAAGGATCGCGGATGCTCGGCAACGATCCGGCCGTCCTGACGGATCACGATGCGATCGGCATAGGCTTGAACCTCGACCGGTCGTCCGACTGCGCTGGCTGCGACCGAGTACTTGTTGTTGTCGAAGCGCACCAGGCAGGTCTTCGAGACAGATGCTGTCACTGCATGGAAGCCGTCGAAACGGCCGGCATAGGGAACGAGTTTGGGGCGTTCGGCTTCGAACACGTCCCAGATCGTCTGATCGGCCAGCTCCGGATGACGATGAGCCTTGGCGTAGGCGATGCATTTGTCGAGCAGCCAGGCGTTTAACTCGTCGAGGTTTTTGAACCGCAGCCGCGGCGTGAAGAAGCGTTCCCGGACCAGCCCGACCTGGTTCTCGACCTGCCCCTTCTCCCACCCCGACGCTGGCGTACAGGCGACCGGATCGACCAGATAGTGGCTGCACATCTGCAGGAAGCGGCGATTGTAGAGACGGCCTTTACCGACGAAGATCGTCTCTACGGCGGTCTTCATGTTGTCGTAGATGCCGCGGGTGCAGGTGCCTTTGAACAGGGCGAACGCCCGGTCGTGGGCGTCGAACACCATCTCCTGCGTCTCCCGCGGATAGGCCCGCACGAACAGCATGCGGCTGTGACAGAGCCGGACATGAGCAGCCTTCACCATCACCGTGGTGCCGCTCAGCAGGACGACCTCGTGGCTCCAGTCGAACTGGTAGGCTTCACCTGGTGCAAAGCTGAGCGGCACATAGGCCGACGCTGTCGAGCTGCCGCGTTCCTTGCTCCACCGTCGTGCGTATCGACGAACCGCATCATAGCCGCCGGCGTAACCCAGGCCGCGAAGCTCTTCGAATAGCCGGATCAGCGTCAGCCGTTCCCGCGCCGCCTTGCTCTCATTCCCTGCCAGCAACCGGTCAAGCTCGGCACTCCAGGCACCCATCTTCGGGAGCGGCTGCGTCTCGCGCTCATACCGGAACTCCGTCGCTTGAGAACGAATGACCTTGCGAACCACCTTCCGCGATACGCCAAGTTCTCGGCAGATCGCCTTGATCGGACGACCATCAACAAAGTAGGCGCGACGGATCTTACCAATCGTCTCCACCACCAGCATCCCAACCTCGGCTTCCATGACTCGATGGAAGCCACTGTGGACCCTTATCCCGGGGTCCCGATTGGATGCCGATCACCCCGAAAACGGGGTCCTTATTCCATGCCGAAACACATTTCCGGGTTGCCGTTCAGCCAACGCCTCGCGCTGAGTCTTCGCCCCGACGAATGCGAGGAAGATCTCCACGGGGGCATCTGGGAGGAGGTCAACGCCCATCTCGGGACCACCTCCAACAGCCTGCCGGAGTTGGTCCAGCAGCTCGGGGTCATGCGTTTCGGTCATTCGCCGCGCGTCGCCGATTTGTTTGCGGGCGGCGGGTCCATTCCTTTCGAAGCCGCGCGGATCGGCTGCGATGCGGTCGCGACCGATCTCAATCCGATCGCTTGCATGTTGAACTGGGGAGCGTTCAACATCATCGGCGGAGGCGAGGCCGCACGTCTCTTGTTGGCCGACGCCCAGCAGAAAGTCGTCGAGGCTATCGAAGCTAAGCTTGACGAGCTCGGGGTCGAAACTGACGCGAGCGGTCGCCGGGCGAAGGCGTACCTTTATTGCGTCGAAGTGACCTGCCCGAAGACTAAGTATCGCGTGCCGCTGGCGCCGTCTTGGGTTATTTCGAAGAACCTGCGGACCATCGCGAAGTTGGTGCCGCGGCCTGAAAAGAAGACATACGACATCGAGATCGTCACCGGCGCCACCGACAAGCAGCTCGAAGCCGCCGAGAAGGCCGGAACGCTGATCGACGAGCGGGTCGTTCACCCCGCTAACCCCGATCGGGAAGGGGTCGCGCTTTCCGTTATCCGAGGCGACCGCAAGGGGGACGCCGGCGAGAACGTGAACCTTCTGCGCAAGTGGAATCGCGAGGACGTTGTTCCGCGCAAGGACGACGTCTTCGGAGAACGACTCTACTGCATTCAGTGGATGCGCGATGGCGCGACCGAGGCCGAAGGTGACGACGACCTGGACGCGGCTTCAACCTTCTACGCTGCCCCCACGAAGCGAGACCTGGCGTCGGAAGCCAAGGTGACCCGAATCGTGCAGGAGTCGCTGGCCGATTGGCAGAAGCGCGGGCTTGTGCCCGACCAAGTCATCGCCCCCGGCGAGAAGACGGACGAACCGATCCGCACGCGCGGATGGACGCACTGGCATCACCTGTTCCTGCCGCGGCATTTGCTTTTCGGAGCGCTCGCTCTCGAGGAGATTGCAGCGATCAAGGATCCTTTCGTCAAGGGCTCTCTCTTGATCGGCTTTTGTCGCACTCTCAACTACATGTCCAGATTGACCCAATGGTTGACGCGCAAGAAGCCGGAGAACGCCGCCGGCGGCTTCTCGGACGTCGTAAACCACGTCTTCTATAACCAGGCCCTAAATACGTTCTATAATTTCGGTTGCAGGGCTTCGGTGGGCCTCCTGCCCAGCATGAAGAAGGCGTTTCCGTCGATTGGTCTTCCAGGGACCGGGCGGGTATCGACCCGCGAAGCGAGCGCGATCGATACCGAAAGTGACATCTACGTCACCGATCCGCCTTACGCGGACGCGGTGAACTACCATGAAATCACGGAGTTCTTCATCGCCTGGGCGAGGAAGCTTGGCCGGAAAGTCTTCCCAGATTTTATCTGGGACTCGCGCCGCGAACTCGCGATCAAAGGGGTCGACGAGAAGTTCAGAACCGACATGGTCGGCGCCTACAAGGCGATGGCGGCGCACATGCCCGACAACGGGATCCAGGTGGTCATGTTCACCCACCAGGATGCTGGGGTATGGGCGGATCTCGCCGCGATCATGTGGGCCGCCGGCCTCCGCGTCACGGCCGCCTGGAACGTGATCACGGAGACCGAGAGCTCCACTAAGAAGGGTAATTACGTCCAAGGCACGATTCTTCTGGTGGTGAGAAAGCGACTGGAAAAGCACAATGGCCGCCGGATGGACATCGAGGGTGAGATCGAAGACGAGGTGAAGGCCCAGCTTCGGTCGCTCAATGCCATCGATGAAGAATGGCGTGCCGAACGTCTCTATACCGACGGCGACCTCCAACTGGCCGCCTACGCCGCGGCGCTGCGGGTCATCACCTCCTATGAGACGATCGACAAGCAGGATGTCGGATCGGATGTGTTCCGGAAGCTCGCCAAGGGCGAGAAGACCGTCATCAGGGATCTCATCGAGTACGCCGCCTCGGTGGCGAACAACATGTTGGTGCCGGAAGGTTTCCAGCCTTCGCTTTGGCGAGACCTGGACTCGGCGTCTCGTTTCTACGTCCGGATGCTCGACATGGAGCACAAGGGCATCAGCAAGTTCGCAGATTTCGAGAACTTCGCGAAGACGTTCGCGCTATCGTCCTATCAGCAATTGATGGGAGCTACCCAAGCAAACAAAGCTTCTCTCGCCGGCGCCGGCCGACTTGAGGGCAAGCACATGGAGCCCGGAGGGTTCGGAGAAACCCCTCTGCGCCGGGTTCTTTTCGCCGTGTTCAAGACGATGCAGAAGGACGACCCCAAGATCGGCCTTTCCTTCCTGAAGACCGAGTTTGGCCAAGACTATTGGACGGCGCGGCTCACCCTCGCCGACATGGCCAGCTATCTCTCGGCCAAGACCGTTCGGACCCGGCCAGACGAGAGCGCGGCAGCCAATCTGGTCGCAGAAGCTCTTCGCGTCGACAGGCTCTGACCGATGGCGGTGCAGCGATTCTCTTCCCGTCGCACGCCGCTACATGAGGTCCTTTCGGAGCGCCTCAAGCGGGCGAAGCGGTACGACCGCATCGCCGGTTATTTCAGGTCCTCCCTCCTTGACGTGGTCGGCGAGGAACTGGCCGCGCTCGATGAGATCAGGGTCGTCTGCAACGGCGAACTTGACCCGGCCGACGTGGCAGCGGCGAAGGTGGCCAAGGCCGCCAAGGAAGGCAACGACGCCGTCGCCAAGACCTTGGTCTCGCTGTGGCAGGGCACCGAGGACTCTGTCGATGCTCATCTGAAGCGAGATCGTTACGAAAAGCTCCACGATCTTTTGGCTTCCGGACGGCTGAAGGTCCGGATCCTGCCGCGGGGTGGGTCGGTTTTCGTGCATGGGAAGGCCGGCGTCGTCTACTTCGCCGACGGCACCACGACCGCCTTCGTCGGCAGCATGAACGACAGCGTGTCGGGGCTCCGGGACTCCTACGAAATTCTCTGGGAGGACGAGGATCCGGAAGCGACCGAATGGGTTCGAGACGAGTTCGAGTATTTCTGGAACCACCCTAATGCAATCGATCTTCCCGATGCCGTGATCAAACATGTCGGGGCGATCGCGAAGCGTTCCGAATATCGTTCCATCGAGGAGGCCCGCGAGGCCGAGACCGGTCTGGTGCCGCCGGCCGCCATCTTGGCCGACCGACCGGTCTACAAAGGCGGCCAGATACTCCGCGCTTGGCAGAAGCGGTTCGTACAGACCTGCGTCGACGATTGGAAGATCTACGGTAAGGCCCGCTTCATCATCGCAGACGACGTGGGGCTCGGCAAAACGCTGTCCATGGCTGCGGCGGCCATCGTCCTCTCCATCTTGTCGAGCAAGCCTGTCCTGATCTTGGCGCCGGCGACGCTGACCTGGCAGTGGCAGGACGAGATCATGGACATGCTCGGCGTCCCGTCCGCCGTATGGTCGTCCAGCGACAAACAATGGATTGATCCGAAGGGATTCCCGCTGACGATCAAGGGCGATCGCGATCAAGTGGACCGCTGTCCAATGCGCATCGGCATCGTCTCGACTGGTCTGATCATCAACGGCGACGAGGAAGGTGAGCGCGGAATACTGTCCAAAAAATCGTTCGGCGTGCTGATCCTGGACGAAGGACATAAGGCCAGAGCCAATCGTCGAGGCGAAAGCCTGGATGCGGAGAGCTACAATGCCCTCATGACTTTCATGCGCCACATGGCGGCTGCAGCGGACAATGTCATCGTCGGCACCGCCACTCCCATTCAACTTCAGGCAGTCGAGCTGTGGGATCTGGTCAGCATGATCGCGCAGGGCGCGGCCCATGTGCTTGGTCTCAGCCCTTCCCCTTGGGCTAAGCCGGAATCCATTGAGTACCTCACTGGGCGCCGGCCATGGCCGACCGAGCCCGACGCCCAATGGGAGCTTCTGAAAAATCCGCTGCCACCTGCGGGGAAGGGGGGCGTATTCCGCGAGATCCGGACTGCCCGTCGGCTGGCGCCCGGCGAGGTCAGGGGACCGCGCTTTGAGGTGTTGCCGCCCAGCCTGCGGAGCACAATTGGTCGCAGCTTCCAGAGCCTGGTCGAACGCGCCAATCCGATATTTCGTCGGGTCGTCCGGCGCTCGCGCCGGATGCTGGAACAGCGCGGGTTGCTCAAGGCGATCGCCGTCGAGGTCCATCCGTCCCACAAGGACGAGCTTCCCAGCGAGCTTTTCTCCGGGCAGGGGCTCTCGATGGGCTTTGCCTTCGAGCAGGCCTATACGAAGGCGTTGGAGTTTTGTGAGCTCTACGCCAGCGCGCGGCCGCGGGCCGGTTTCATGAAGACGATTTTGTTGAGGCGCATCGGGTCGTCCGTGCAGGCGGGCTTGAACACCGCGGCCGCGCTTCTGCGATCGAGCGAACCGTCTTCCTTGGATGGCGACACCACCGACGACCTCTTCAAGGAGGACCGCGCCAAGATCCCCCTGACGTCGGCGGAAAGGGCGCTTCTGGAGGAAGTTCAGAGAAATCTTGAGATCGTCAAGCACGGGGCGGAGCAGGACCCCAAGCTGTCCGTAATCCTACACTACCTCCGGAACATGCGTTGGTTGGAGACGCATGGTTCCATCATCTTCAGTCAGTATTTCGACACGGCAGAATGGGTGGCGACCTCCTTAGCAGCCGAGTTCCCGAAGGAGCCGATCGGCCTCTATGCCGGCCACGGCAACTCGTTCGTCTACCAGGCGGGGCAGCGCATCTACGCGGAGCGCGAGCTCATCAAGGAGAAGGTCAAGAACGACGATATTCGGCTGCTGGTCGCCACCGACGCCGCTTGCGAGGGGCTCAATCTGCAGCGGCTCGGGAGCCAGATGAACGTCGACATGCCATGGAATCCGTCCCGCCTCGAGCAGCGAAAGGGGCGCATCCAGCGCATCGGCCAGTTGCGGGACGTCATCCATGTCGTGAACATGCGCTACGCCGGCACGGTCGAGGACGACGTGTATTCCGTTCTGTCGGAACGGTTGGGCGATATCTTCGCCGTGCTGGGCCAATTGCCCGATTCATTCGAAGACGCCTGGGTGGAGGCCGTTCTCAAGGACCGTGAAGCCGTCCGCTATTTCCCGCAACGGGTCGAGACGATCAGCTCTCCGATGGAGAAGCGCTACTGGAACGACGTGGCCGACGACGCCGGCCTCGACTGGGAGTTCACGGAAAAGGTGCTCTCGGCTCACGACATCGAAGCGCACATGCGTCAGGGATGGCGGTAGCAAAAAAGTGGTCATTCACCTCAGTCGTGCAGGACAGACGAGGGGCGCGCCAGCGGGCGGATAAGGGCCGGCATCTTTTGACGCAGCCAACCGGTGAACTGCTTCGCCGTCACACACGGACACGAACAGGCCGTCGCGGATCGAAACTCGACCGACGATGATCATGACAAACCCCCCGAGACCATGATTGGAGCGTCGCACGCACTCGGCCGTGTTCCTGATGTCGACCTGCGACGGCGACGCGCGGTGTTCGGGGTGGGTATGCCAGCAGCCAACAAAATGCAGGTCACGTCGGAATCTCTCCTCGATTTCCAGTCGCTCGGCCTGGATATCGGGCGAATAGGAGTATCGGCCCCTCCGGTCGCCCCGGCGGGGGCCCGTAGCCTCGACGACGTCGATGAGCGGAAGATCGAAGCGTGCGAACAGGAGTCCACCGGCTTCCCGGTGCCATGGTCGTGTTTGGCGGTTACGGTCGAAATGTCGGATCACGGAAGCATCCAGCCGCAGCGACTGCCCGGAAGCACCGATCTCGAACTCCATCACGCTGCGCGGACCGCTGCTTCGAGAGGCTGCCCCCATTTGCGCTTCACGACCGTGTTGCCCTCAAGCGCATGCGGAGCAATCTGCTGAATTGCAGGGCTCCAACGCCCGCCTGCAGCCGCGAGCTGCTCACCGTCTCCAAGCCAGATGCGGTGAGTACCGCGGGCATCGCCGATCCCACCAAGGAGGCAATCCAACGCCGCTTTTCCAATGAGAGTGATCACGGAGCCGAGCTCTACGGGGCCATACGGCGTGAACGCAGCGCCGCAAGCCGGCTCATACATGCGGGGTTCCTGGTCCCATTCCGCCGCCATCAAATAGGGTTCACCAGCCGAATTCACCCCGTCGCGGAGACGGCCCGTCGTGGCCGAAGACACGATAACGGCATGTCCGGCGACCGCGTGCGGCTCGGTCCAGCCGTAGACGACCGGGAACTTCATGCCACCAACGACGTGCCATTCGTCGAGCATCGACTCGCTGGGCCAATCACCCAAAGCCGAAACTATCAGGTCGACGCCGCCGAGCAGCCCGTCGTTCTCCAGCAGCAGCCGCTGCACAGCTGCAAAATGCGCCTCAACTTGCATGTGAGGAAGGTCGGTCCGGATGCGTTGCGCGAGTTCGACGGCCTTGCGCCCATTGATTGATCTGACGCCGAGCGGGTGCCGACCAATGTTTGCCGCCTCGATCTTCTGCTGATCGACCAGGATCAGCTTTCCGACGCCGGCGTGGGCCAGATTGACGGCGACGGGAGCTCCGACGGAGCCGCAGCCCAAGACGGCAACCGTCGCGTTCCGCAGCTTGGCGAAACGCTCGTCATGGTCGCGTCCGTGGATCCAGGATCCGTCGGCGCGTTCCACGAGAGCCTTGCCGATCGGAGCCGCCCCGAACAAGCGCGCGTTGAGGATTTGTGTCGGCATCCGGGAAGGCCGGAAGCCCCGAGTGATCGGATCGCTATCGCGGGAGAACCGCGGCCGCTTGACCACAGAGGCAACTATGGCAGGTCCGTTCTCGGTTGCTGCACCGAGGGCGACGAATATCCGGTCGCGTCCCGAGCACGCCAGCCTGTCGAGATCGTCCGAGAGGCCATGCTCGGCGACGAGCGCATAGACATCCTTCGCGGTCCGAGGATACTCGGAAGGGAGCGGCACTTCGTCAAGCCAAACGAGAATGCCATCGTGCAGACGGCGCTCGAAGGAGGACATGGCCGGGTAGAGATTTGCCAGCCAGCCATCGAGCTGATCGGCCTGGTCGCCGATGACGATCCGCTTGCTGCCCTCCCAGACCTTGATGACCCGCGACGGAGGCGCGGGGCGATCACGGACAGTAGGGGCGGCTCCAACTTTTCCGCGGAGTTCGACCAGTAGGATAGGAACTCCGCCCTGAATTCGGCCTCCACCGCACCGATCTCGCCGAACCCGCCGATCATCTCGCGGGCCATGTTGAGCACCCCGCCGACAGCTCCGAAGGGGTCATCGACGCTGACCGTCGCGTGGCTCGGCAGCACGCACAACAAGCCGTCCTTCTCGACGTGAGGCCAAGTCAGAAATTCGGGCCGATCGACGAGCGCGACGCGGGCGGGCACGAAAGGAAAGCCGGCCGTCACCAACACGTCGAGCCGACGTACTCGATCGGGGAATTCGACATGGTGCCGCCAGCCCGCGACTGCGCCATGGCCGCGATAGGTCGACAACTGCGCTGCCGACAGCCGCTCAGCTCGCTCGCCACACCCCCACCACCGGGCCTCCACCTCCTTGAAGGCCGAGTTGAACCGGTCCGAGAGAGCTTTGCGGCCCTCAGGCATTCCGCCGATCCCCATGAAGCTGGACGGCGGAGCTCCGGGCCTGGGCCTCGTTGCGGACCAGTCCTCCGGTCAGGATCGTGGGCGCCCCGAGACCTCGGGTGGCGCGCTTCTTCGCGCGATAGGCCATGTCGAGACCAACGCCCTTCGCCAGATGCTCGGCGATCAACTGCTCGTTCGACAACACGGCAACTTGCTCGAAGTCCATCCGAGCCTGGTCAAGCCACTCGAAGAAGGCCTTCCTACGCTCAGGGCGCTTGACCCACTTGTCTGCGAAATTCTCCGACGGATCGCTGGGATTCGCGATCAAGACCGCACCGCCCCCCTGCTGTACGATATAGCGATCCATACCACGCAGGATCGTGAGCAGCGCGTCCGCGAGCTTAGGCTCGCCGGCGTAGGCGTGGGCGGCCAGAGTGGTCAGGATGACGGAGATCGGCCGCTCGTCGAAACGGTCGGCGAACATGATGTCGCGGTGCCGTTTCAAGATCATCACTGCATGCTGCAAAGGCGTCCGACGCTCGTAGTCGGGCATGGGCTCGGTGCTGTCCAAAGCGATGCTCCGCTCCTGTTCGCGCCCCTTGACCATGCAGCTACGGAACCAATCGATGAAGCCGCGTGGGTTAGACCGCGGCCAGTCCTGCGAAATGATGCGATAGTTCTGATGGTCCCGGTCGGTGATGGCGATCGCCGTACCAGCGAAAGCCGCATCGAGCCCCCTGACCGCCAAGCGCGACCGCTGCTCGGCCGCGTTTGGGATGCCGGGGGTGACGTCCATGAAACTGCGCGCCGTCCGCGTACACTAGGGTCCAGCAGCGACGCCCTTCCTCAACCGGGTTCTTCATGCTCTGGCTTGCGGCGTAGGACCGGATTTCCTGGCCCAGTCGGCGCTTCAGCACCTCCTGGCTGATCTGCTTCTTAGTCAGGTTGCGAAACTCGCAGACCGCGTCCACGTCGTAGTGCTCGTCATCGCTGATCGGCGGGATCACCGTGCCGAGCCCGAACGATCCTTGGACGTGCACCTGGGCATCGAACTGCCGAATGCTCGACGCCGGGCGGTTGAGCCAATCTCCAAGCGACCGATAGCTCGTCTCGGCCTGTTCGTATCGATGAGGCGAAATCTCGAGCTCCTTCGCGAGGGCTTCGAGTGTTTTTGCTGCTTCCTCGGTGGTGGGGATTCGCGTCTGGACGTTCATTTTGGGCTCCAATCAGCGGGCGTGCTCGAGGCGATGGGTGAGGGCGAAGCCGCCCAACTTTTGGTTCTGGTCGTAGATCGAGAGTGGGGCATGGGCCTTCGGTTGCCAGGACCGTCCGGCCTCTACGGCGATCGAGACCGGCACGGCGGGAAACACGTGCACCGTGGCGTCCTCGCCGTGAGCCTGCTTGATGTCATCGAGTGTCCGCCGGAACAGCTTGGCGAACGCCGCGACGTCATCGGGGCGCCGCACGATGTCGTTGTGCGGGTCGGCGGCGGCGATCGACCAGACGGCGACGTCGGGACCGAGAACTTTCGTGACCCGTTCGTCGGCGATGGGAGCGCTGATCTCCAACTTGAGAGCGACGGGACCCCCGATCCGCCCCGGACGAGCCGACACGCATTGCATCGGTGCCGTCGACCTGTCCCACTTCCAGCCCTTTGGATCCCGTAACAACTGGCGGACCTCGGCGGTGGCGATGTCGGAGATTAGTCGGCCGAGCTCGAACAGCAGCGGGATCGGCGCGAGCCCGAACACGGCGAGACGCTTGATTTCCTGGCGCTCCATCCTGCCGCGGACCTTCTCGTTGAAGACGGTCTGCAGGTTCTTGACGTGGGTCGGCCAGTAGGCCGGATCGTCGTCACGGAGTTCGAGCGTGACGAGGTCGAGGTCGATCCAACCGTCGTCCAGCGGATAGCGGTCGGGGAGCAGGGACCACTTGACCGCACCCTTCTCGACGGGCGACTCGTTGGCTCCGATCTTGGCGGCGTAGCGGATGACGTGGCTGCCGAAGTCTTCGTCGATGCCGGTGACGATCCGGATGCGCTCTTCGTGGCGCCGCTTCATCGCGACGAGCACTTCCTCCGGGTGCTCTGCGACCATTTCGCGGTCGAACACGCGGTGGTGGGTGTCGCAGACCAGCATGAGGTTGTCGACGTCATGGGCCAGTTTGGGAGACCGAACCGGATCTCCGCGAGGCCCGTCGGACAGATCGGCGACGATGTGCCCGATGTAGGCCTTGTTCGCATTCGCGGCGCCGGAGATCTGGTCGCCGACAAGGGAATGGTTGCAGCCCCTGTACTGACAGCGGCCAGCGGCGCGACCCCACAAGATGTTCTGGATCTTGGTGGGAATCTGCTTGCGCTTCGGCCTCGCTGCGGGCGCGGCCTCAGTCTCCGGGATGTCTGCAACCAAACTCATACGTACTTTTTTCAAGGATTCATGATTCGTTCGTCGCGCCACTTCGCGGCGAAGCCGAAGCTCGCCGCGAAGTCTTATCTGATGTCGCCGGCGCCATCGGCGCCGGGCAGAACAGGCGGCTACCCGCCTAGGGACACTTATTCAGGGGACACGTTTTCCCCGTGGCCGCACTCTTGGACACCGGATACTCTACGGAAAACTTAAGAGCATCCGGTGGTGCTGCCGCAAGTGTCACACTTCATGCAAGTTCCATTTCGGACCAGCGTGAAGTTTCCGCACTCAGAACACATTTCTCCTTCGTATCCCTTTGCCTTAGCCTCTGCACGGCGCTCGGCCTTGGAGGGAGTTGCAACCGTCTGCGCACTGCCGGACTTGCTCCACTGGAGTGCCTCAAGTTTCTCCGTTGGAGAGAGGTCGTGGTTGGCCTCCTGCTTCAGTGCGACGGCGCCTTCAATGGCATCGCCGGTACGGCTCTTTTCAGTCCAGCCGGCGGGTTGATGGAAGCCCATTTTGACCGCCGAGTTCGGTGTGTCGCTCGTCGGCATCGTGCCGCCGCGCATCACCACGAGGTTGTCGGTGCGGGAGCGGGTGAGGCCGCGCGAGACCAGCTTGGTGGCGTGCTGGGCGTCCGGCTCCTTGCCTTCCTCGACGCCTTTGCCGAGCGCGTCGAAGTTCGACTCGGTCGGATCGACATGGGCGAGATCGAACCGCGACATGTAGCTCACCGCGAGCTCGCGGAAGACGTAGTCGAGGATCGAGGTCGCGTACTTGATGCTGTCGTTGCCCTGCACGGGGCCCGCCGGCTCGAAGCGAGTGAAGGTGAAGGCATCGACATATTCGTCGAGCGGCACGCCGTATTGCAGACCGAGGGACACCGCGATCGCAAAATTGTTGATGAAGGAGCGGAGTGCTGCGCCTTCCTTGTGCATGTCGATGAAGATCTCGCCGAGGCGGCCGTCGTCATATTCGCCGGTACGGAGATAGACCTTGTGGCCGCCGACGACCGCCTTCTGGGTGTAGCCCTTGCGGCGGTCGGGCATCTTCTCGCGCTCGCGCATCACGATGATGCGCTCGACCAGCTTCTCGACGATCTTCTCCGAGACCTGGGTGGCACGTGCCGCCATCGGCTTCTCGTAGAGGCTCTCCACCGCATCGTCCTCGTCCTCGTCATCGCCGATGAGCTGCGAGTTGAGCGGCTGGCTGAGCTTGGAGCCGTCGCGATAGAGCGCGTTGGCCTTCAATGCCAGTTTCCACGACAGCATGTAGGCGGACTTGCAGTCCTCCACCGTGGCGTCGTTCGGCATGTTGATGGTCTTGGAGATCGCACCCGAGATGAACGGCTGGGCCGCGGCCATCATGCGGATGTGGCTCTCGACCGAGAGATAGCGCTTGCCGACCTTGCCGCAGGGATTGGCGCAGTCGAACACCGCATAGTGCTCGGCCTTGAGGTGCGGAGCACCTTCCACCGTCATCGCGCCGCAGATGTGGACGTTGGCCGCCTCGATCTCGCGCTTGGTGAAGCCCACGGCCTGGAGCAGGTCGAAGCCGGGAGCTGCGATCGCCTCGGCACCGATGCCGAGCTGGTCGCGAATAAAATCCTCGCCAAAGGTCCATTTGTTGAAGGCGAACTTGATGTCGAAGGCAGTCGGAAGCGCCTTCTCGACCTTGGCGATGGCTTCGTCCGTAAAACCCTTGGCCTTCAGCGTCGAGGCGTTGATGCCCGGCGCGTTGGAGAGCGAGCCGTGGCCGACGGCGTAGGCCTCGATCTCCGCGATATCAGCTTCGCGATAGCCGAGCGCGCGCAGCGCCGCGGGGACCGCACGGTTGATGATCTTGAAGTAGCCGCCGCCGGCGAGCTTCTTGAACTTGACCAGCGCAAAGTCGGGCTCGATGCCGGTGGTGTCGCAATCCATGACCAGGCCGATCGTGCCGGTCGGCGCGATGACAGTGGTCTGGGCGTTGCGATAGCCGTGCTTCTCGCCGAGCTCGAGCGCCGCATCCCAGGCCGCCTGCGCGCGCGCGACGAGGTCGCCTTGCGGGCAGGAGACGAGGTCGAGCGGCACCGGATTGACGCTGAGCGCCTCGTAGCCGTTGGACTGGCCGTGGGCGGCGCGGCGGTGATTGCGGATCACGCGCAGCATGTGCTGGGCGTTCTTCTTGTAGCCCGGGAAAGTGCCGAGCTCGGCCGCCATCTCCGCCGAGGTCTTGTAGGTGATGCCGGTCATCACAGCGGTCAGCGCGCCGCAGAGCGCGCGGCCTTCCTTGCTGTCATAGGACAGGCCCATGGTCATCAGGAGGCCGCCGATATTGGCGTAGCCGAGGCCGAGCGTGCGGAACTCGTAGGAGAGCTCGGCGATCGCGCGCGACGGGAACTGCGCCATCATCACGGAGATTTCGAGCACGATGGTCCAGAGCCGGCAGAGGTGCTCGTAGCCGGCGACGTCGAACTGCTTGGTCGTGGTGTCGTAGAACGTCAGCAGGTTCGCGGACGCCAGGTTGCAGGCGGTGTCGTCCAGGAACATGTATTCCGAGCACGGATTGGAGGCGCGGATGTCGCCGGACGCCTTGCAGGTGTGCCAGTCGTTCATCGTGGTGTTGAAGTGCAGGCCCGGGTCGGCCGACGCCCAGGCGGCGTAGCCGATCTTTTCCCAGAGATCGCGCGCCTTCAGCGTCTTGGTGATCTTCTTCGTGGTGCGGCCGACGAGATTCCAGTCGCCGTCGGTCTCGACGGCGCGGAGGAAGTCGTCACGCAGCGAGACCGAGTTGTTGGAGTTCTGGCCTGAGACCGTGAGATAGGCTTCCGAATCCCAGTCGGTGTCGTAGACGTCGAACTGGATGTCCTTGTAGCCCTGTTTTGCAAATTGGATGATCCGCTTGATGTAATTGTCGGGCACCAACGAGCGGCGAGCCAGCTTGATTTCCCGGCGGAGCGCAGGGTTCTTCTCGGGATCAAAGCAATCGTCGCCCGAGCCTTCGCAGTTGACGCAGGCCTTCAGCACCGCCTTGAGGTGCTTCTGGTTGATCTTCGATCCCGTGACGAGGGCTGCGACCTTCTGCTCCTCCTTCACCTTCCAGTCGATATAGGTCTCGATATCGGGGTGATCGACGTCGACCACGACCATCTTGGCGGCGCGGCGGGTGGTGCCGCCCGACTTGATCGCGCCGGCGGCGCGGTCGCCGATCTTGAGAAAGCTCATCAGGCCGGACGAGCGGCCGCCGCCGGAGAGCTTTTCGCCTTCGCCGCGCAGGCGAGAGAAGTTGGAGCCGGTGCCGGAGCCGTATTTGAACAGGCGGGCTTCGCGGACCCAGAGGTCCATGATGCCGCCCTCGTTGACGAGGTCGTCACCGACGCCCTGGATGAAGCAGGCGTGCGGCTGCGGATGCTCGTAGGCCGATTTGGACTTGGTCAGCTTGCCGCTGAAGGGGTCGACGTAATAATGGCCCTGGCCGGGGCCGTCGATGCCATAGGCCCAGTGCAGACCGGTGTTGAACCATTGCGGCGAGTTCGGCGCGACCATCTGCCTGGCGAGCATGTAGCGGAGCTCGTCGTAGAAGGTCTGGGCATCCTCGTCGGAGGAGAAATAGTTGCCTTTCCAGCCCCAATAGGTCCAGCAGCCGGCGAGGCGGTCGAACACCTGCTTTGCGCTGAGCTCGCTGACATAGCGCTCTTTCTCGGGCAGGAGGCTAAGAGCTTCCGTGTCGGGCACGGAGCGCCACAGGAACGAGGGGACGGATTCTTCCTCGACCTTCTTCAGGCGCGCGGCGACGCCGGCTTTGCGGAAATACTTTTGCGCCAGCACGTCGGAGGCGACCTGCGACCATTCGGCCGGGACCTCGACGCCGTCCATTTTAAACACGACCGAACCGTCGGGATTCCTGATCTCCGACGTGGTCAGGCGGAACTCGATTCCCGCGTAAGCTGATTGTCCCGAAGTGGTGTGGCGCCGCTCAATCCGCATGGTCTTGCCCCGTCCTATTCTTTGACCCGACTGCCTCGGTTCAGGCATCCGGGTCGACATTACGTTTCGCGTTTCCACCCAGGCCGGATCGGCCCTTGAGCAACGCAGTTCAGCCGGTGGATCCGGCCCAGTTTCTCCCGACGCGATTGGTCGGTGCGCGCACCGATCATCCGCCGGCATGTTCAGGCCCATCCGCCCCAAAGCGATGAGCCCGACACGCGTTCAAACGCCCCACACGTCACGTTCAACACTTGCCATCCGGACCTGTTTCCAGCCCGTTCTGGCGCCCGAAAAGTCCGCGACCTCAGGGCAGACAAGCCCTCTTCCCGCTGCCTTCGTCTGGCCTGGCGGAGTGCAGTTTTGCGGACCCTTTGGGGGAGTGCCGGCGGGACGCAAACACACTCGCGCCGAACGGATCGAAAGCTAGGACTCTCCGTTGCGCCCGTCAATAACTAGTGCGAGTTCCTGAATCAAATACTAAATATGGTGGATTGTGGGGGATAACAGGGGGCAAGCCGTCACCTGCTGTTGAGCCAAGTATCAGTGAGTCCTCAGGGATTCCCAACCGAAAAAATTTGCATCCGGTGGCGATACGGACCCTTCATCCCGCTGTTCACAGGGCAGGTATATTTTTGAGGCCCGGGGTTGCGCCAACGGGACTCACGTAGGGCTACGGAAGGTGAGGGCAGGCATGCCCGCCGAGGTGGTGGTGGCGACGCCGAATCCGCGCCAAGCTGAGGCTCGATTTTGCCGGATTGCCCACATGCTTGATTCGACCCGCCGGGATGCGCGACCGCGCATCGCCCCGGCCGGCCTGATGTTCCTCGCGATCACCTCGATCGGCTGGGGCTTCAATTGGCCGGTCACGAAATTCCTGCTCGGCGAGCTGCCGCCGCTGACCTTGCGCGGGGTGACCGGCGTGCTCGGCGCGGTGCTGCTAGCGGTGCTGGCGCTGGTCCGCGGCGACAGCCTGAAAGTCGCGCCCCGGATCTGGCTACGGCTGGCGACCGCCGCGATCCTCAACGTCACCGGCTGGATGGTGCTGATGGGGCTGGCGCTGCTGTGGCTGCCGGCGAGCGAGGCGGCGCTGATTGCCTACACCATGCCGGTCTGGGCTTCGCTGATCGCCTGGCCCGTGCTCGGCGAGCGGCCGACGGTGCTGCGCACGCTCGGGCTGGTGATGGCATTTGCGGGCCTCGCCTCGATCATGGGCGGCAACGGCATCGCCGCCAGCGCGGAGAAGCTGCCCGGCATCATCATGGCGCTGTGCGGCGCGATCGGCTTTGCGGTCGGCACGGTGTTTTCGAAGAAGTACCCGATCCATTTGCCGCCGATCACGGCCGCCGCCTGGCAGATCGGGATCGGCTGCCTGCCGATCTCGATCATCGGCCTGCTGATCGAGACCTCGCATCTGGACAAGGTGACGCCGCTCGGCTGGTGGCTGCTGGTCTATTCGACGGTGGTGCAGTTCTGCATCGCCTATGTCAGCTGGTTTGCGGCGCTTTCGCGCCTGCCGGCCTCGGTCGCCGCGATCGGAACGATGGCCGTGCCTGTGATCGGCGTGGTGGCGTCAGCGCTGGCGCTGCACGAGCCGCTCGGGGCGGGACAGATCGCCGGGCTGATCTTCACGCTGGCCGCGGTGCTGCTGGCGACGCGTTAGCCCGCCACCATCCCGCCGCCGCCCAGCGCCTTCCGGATCATCTCGGCGAGCTGGTTTCTTCGATAGGGCTTTGTCAGCAGCATCACGCCGTCATCGAGCTTGCCGTGGTGGACGATGGCGTTGTCGGTGTAGCCGGAGGTGTAGAGCACCTTTACGCCCGGCCGGCGCCTGGCGATCTCCTCGGCGAGCTCGCGGCCGCTCATGCCACCGGGGATGACGACGTCGGTGAAGAGCAGATCGAAGGCTTGGCCGGCCTCGATCAATTGCAGCGCGGCGCGGCTGTCCGCGGCGGCCACCGTCTTGTAGCCGAGGCTCTGCAGCTGCGCGGTGACGAAATTGCGCACCAGCGTGTCGTCCTCGACCACGAAAATGGTCTCGGCGCCGCCTTCGGCCTGTGGTGCGATCGCGGCCGTGGCTTCCGTCGTGCCTTCGCCCGGCGGCAGATAGAGCTTGATCGTGGTGCCGTGGCCTTGCTCGCTGTAGATCTTGATTTGGCCGCCGGACTGCTTGACGAAGCCGTAGACCATGGAGAGGCCGAGACCCGAGCCTTTGCCGACCTCCTTGGTGGTGAAGAAGGGCTCGAACGCCTTCTCCTGGACATCCGGCGGCATGCCGGCCCCGCTGTCGCTGACCGCAAGCATCACGTAAGGGCCGGGCGTGACGTCCGCATTGGTCTTCGCATAGGCCTCGTCCAGCACGACGCGGTGGGTTTCGAGCAGCAGCTTGCCGCCGTTCGCCATGGCGTCGCGGGCATTGATCGCCATGTTGAGCACGGCATTGGTGAGGCGGGACGGGTCGATATGCGCCGTCATCGGCTCCTGTTCCAGCACGGTCTCGATCTGGATCTGTTCGCCGAGGGTGGGACGCAACAGTTTTGCGATATCGGCGATCGCGCCGTTGATGTCGACATTGCGCGGCTGCAGCGGCTGCCTGCGCGCAAACGAGAAGGTGCTGGATCAGCTCGGCGCAGCGCCCGGCGGCATCGTCGATCAGGCGCGCGGTGCGCTGCAGCTCGGGCTGCTGCTTCAGGCTCGCCACCAGCGTCTCGGTGTTACCCGAGATCACGGTCAGCATGTTGTTGAAGTCGTGTGCGACGCCGCCGGTCAGCTTGCCGATGGCGTCGAGCTTCTGCGATTGATGCAATTGCCGCTCGGTTTCGCGCGAGGATGTGGCGTCGTGATAGACCAGCACGCCGCCCGAGATGTTGCCTTGCCCGCCGCGCATCGGCCGGCCGCTGATCATCAGATGGCGCGCGATGTTGCCGCTGTGCGGGCGGACGATCATCTCCAGGTTTTCGAATTCGTCGCCACGCAGCACCCGCGCGGAGGGCAGTTCGTCGGGTTTGAGCGGCGTGACGCCGTCGCCATGGAAAACGTCGGACAGGGCGCGCAGATTGCGCAGGTTCATGCCGGTCCGGTGCAGCAGCATGCGCTCCGCGGCCGGATTGGACAAAAGGACATTGCCCTCGGCGTCGATCACCAGCACCGCCTCCGCCATGCTGCGGAACGTGCTCTGGAGCACGTTGACCGACAGGCGCAGCTCGTCGTGGGCGGTGACGAGGTGCTCCGTGCGTTCGGCAACGGCCGCCTCGAGTTGCTGGTTGGCCGCCGTGGTCTCCAGCAGTGTGCTCTTCAGCGCGACCGTGGTGCGCTGGTTCTCGCGCATCACCATCACGACCAGCAACAGGATTACCAGCGCGCCGGCGACGTCGATGCCGAGCAGCACGATGCCGGTGCGGCGCAGATCCTGGGAGCGCGCGGTGAGCAACCGTTCCTCTTCTGCGCTCAGCTGGTCGAGATTGCCCATCACCGTGTCCATCAGACCGCGACCCTCGCCCTTGCCCTGGAGCGCGGCAATGCCGGCCCCGTCGTTGGCGGCGCGCAGGCTCATCACTTGGGCGGCGATCTCGATCCGGCGCAGCGCCAGCGCCTCCGTCCCCTCCAGCAGCACGACCTGATCGGGATTGTCGCGCACGACCCGCTTGAGGTCGGCGAGCGCCGGCGCGATCTGAGCACGCACCGCCTGGAACTCGTCGCTGAAGCCGGGACTGCGATAAAGCTCGTAGCCGCGTGCGGCGCTCTCGGCGTGACGCATCAGCACGCGCAGATCGGAGATCTTCTTCTGCACCTGGACGGTGTGATTGACCCAGGCCGCGTCCGAGCGCGACTTTACGTCGAGCCCGATCGAGGCGGCGGTGATGAGCAGGAGGATGGCAAGTCCAGCACCTAGAATGACGCGCTGCGAGGGAATCAAGGGGCCTCTTTCTGGTCCTTCGACGGCGCGCTCTCGCCGAGGCATTCCCGGATTGTCGTCAACAGCGTCTCGGGCGTGAACGGCTTGCGCAGGCAGCGCGAGGCGCCGAGCTCCAGCGCCATGCGGAGGAAGTCCGGGGAGGGCGAGGCGGATGAGGCGAAAGCATAGCCAGACATGGCGATCAACGGAATCGCCGGCGCACGCTCATGGAAGATGCGGATGGATTCGAAGCCGCGCATATGCGGCATGAAGATATCAACCAGCATGACATCAAACGTCTGCGCCTCCAGCGCAGCCAACCCGGTTTCGCCGCCGTCGGTGAGCGTGACGTCGAAGCCCTGGCGCAGGAGGAGGACCTCGATGGTCGCGCCGACCATCGGATCGTCATCGACCACGAGAATACGCGGCATGACCTTCCCTAGTAGATCGAAGTCCCCACAGTGATTGGTGATATAGGCAGATCGTGCGCCGGGTCAATTTTGGATTGGGACGAAGTAGATGTGCACGGCGGAATGCATAGCGCCTCTGCAGGTTCCGGCGGCCGGTGAATTCCGTCGGATTTCAATGACAGGTTGAGGCAAATCCGGGCGGTCCACGACAGCGCCTCCGCGATCCCGGCGGTCGGCGCGTGTTCGCGACGAGGCGTGCAAGAGTTCGTGCAAGAGCTTCAGTGAAGGACTCGCACAGGCGCCGCCAACACTGGAGCGGCGCCGTCGGCCGGCGCCGCTCACAGATGATGCCGTTCAGGCCGTATTACGGGCAGGGATGACGTAGCCCGTCATAGCCGAGATAGGTGCCGGACGCCGGGTCGTAGGACCGGAAGCGCTGAGCGCAATAGGCCGACGAGTCGCCGCCAGTGTCGGGCACCACGGCGACAGTCGCGCCGTCGTCATAGTAGCTGTCGTCGTAATAGCCGTCGCCGTAATACGGGCCACCGCCATAATAGGCGTAGGACGACCCCAGCGCGCCAATCGCCGCACCGGCTGCGACGCCGGGCCGAAGCCACCGCCGCGGTGATGCCAGCCATCGCCGTGCCAGTTGCCGCCGCCGCCGTTCCAGTGGCCTCCGGCTGCTGCGAAGTTGCGGCCACCTCCGTTAAAGGCGGCTCCGGCGCTCGGGCGCGCCGCCGCGTTGGCCGCGAAATTGCCGCCGCCACCACCGATCCGGGCGCCGCCGCCATGCTGCCGCCGCCCATGTGGACGCCGCCGCCACCGAAGTGAGCACCGCCACCGCCGCCGAAATGGCCACCGCCACCGCCGCCGTGACCGCCACGGCCCTGGGCGAAGCTCGGGGTCGCCATCGGAAGCACCAGTGCCAGCGCCGCGGCTGCACTCAAAACTCTCGACTGTTCATGATCAAACTCCTTTTCCCGAGAGCAAACACACCGAAACGGCCGTTGTTCCTGGGGTCACGCCGGTGTGCGCAGGAAAGGCCAGACTTCCACGCCGCCGCTGTACCGGGCATGAACGGACCGTGCCCTCATTGCGGCGGCGCTCGTGCCGAGGCACCACGCTCGGCGTGGGGCACGGCCGCACGGGGCGAACTGGACATTTGGCCGTCCGGATGGCATCAGGACCCCACGAAGCAGGGCCCTTGCCGCATGAAACAATTCTTCCTGAAGCTCTTCACCTGGTGGAACGGCCAGACCTTTGGCACCCAACTCTGGACCCGGCGATACGGGGAGCTGGTCGGCGAGGACGAACAGGGCAATCGCTACTACCGCACCCGCGGCGGCGCAATCGATCCCGTGCTCGGCTTCGAGCGGCGCTGGGTGATCTACAACGGCTATGCCGAAGCGAGCCGCATTCCGCCGTCCTGGCACGGCTGGATCCATCACCGTCGACGTGCCGCCGACCCAGGAGAATTACCAACCGCGCGAGTGGGAAAAGCCGCATCTGCCGAATCTCACCGGCACGGCTAAGGCCTACCGGCCCTCGGGCTCGACCTTGGCCAGCGGCAAGCGTCCCAAGGCGACCGGCGATTACCAGCCCTGGACGCCCGGCTAACGCGCGCTCGTCCATCATTGGATTGGATGCATACGCATCCGCCTCACCTTGCTGTGGACAACGGGAACAGCGGGGATGCCGGCCGCGTGGCCGTTGCGCCTGCGCGTGCGATGCGGCTCAATGAACCCATCTTACGGAGATGGGAGACCATCGCGTTCGGTTCGGGCAACAGTTCGCGACTGTCCCGAAATGCAGCGGCCGCCGACCAGGACTCGATCGGGAGATAGGCCCCCGGTCTGCAAGTTCCGAAATCGCCCGATGAGAATGTGCGCCGTCGTAAGACAGGAAAGGCCGCTTGGGAAACCGGGTGGCCTTTTTCTGTTGGCTAGACTGGCACAACTGGCTCGTGCCCCCGGACGCTGCGGAGCGTCACTGCGTGCCGCCGCGTCCGGGACACGAGAGTGCGGCTAGATCATCCGCTCTGCTGCACGCGCGACGGCTTCGAGACGGCGGGTCTGCCTTGGCGCGCCGCGCTCCCGGAGCAAGGCGAGCACCTCCGCCGATGCCGTGTCGGGCGAGCCTGAATTGAACGGCGGCGCCGGATTGTATTCGAGCTGAAGCTGGATCGCTTCCGCCGTCGTACGGTCGCGCAGGATCGAGACCAGCGTCAGCGCGAAATCGATTCCTGCGGTAACGCCGCCACCGGTGATGCGGTTGCGGTCGACGCAGACCCGCGTCCTGGTCGGCGTCGCACCGAACTGGCTGAGCATCTCCATCGCGCTCCAATGTGGCGGCGCGATAGCCCTTCAACAGACCGGCGGCGCCGAGCGCCAGCGACCCTGTGCAGACGGAGGTGACGTACTTTGCGCCCTCGGCCTGCCCGCGCAGGAAATCAAGCACCTCCTCGTCGTTGAGCAGATCGTCGGTGCCGCCGCCGCCGGGCACGCAGATCACGTCGAGCTGTGGGCAGTCGGCAAACGTCGTGGTCGGCGTCACCGTGAGCACGGAATCGCTCGGCACCGGCTCGATGCGCTTCCAGATCAGGTGCAGCGTCGCGCCCGGGACGTTGGCAAACACCTGTAGGGGGCCGGTGAAGTCGAGCTGGGTGACGCCCGGAAACACCAGAAGTCCGATCTGGAGCGGTGCCGACATGAGAGCCTCCAATGAAGTGCTTGACGCCGGCAGATTGGCATGATGCCATCCTGTCCAAAATGGCGTATTTCCCTCACTTTCGGACATGAGCATGATCGGCATCCTGATCTTTCCGGATTTTCAGCTGCTCGACGCGGCCGGCCCGATCTCGGTATTCGAGATCGCGGCACGCGCCAGCGGAAAGCCGCTGGCGCTGCGGGTGCTGGCGGTGAACCCCGGCGCGGTGCGCTCGTCCTCCGGCGTCGAGATGATGGCGCGCGATTTCAAATCAGCGAACGCGATCACGACTCTTGTCGTCGCGGGCGGCTCGGGCGTCGAGGCCGCGGCGCGCTGTCCGGCCACGCTCGCTTTCGTGCAGCGGCTGGCCAAACGTGGCGTGCGGGTCGCCAGCGTCTGCTCGGGCGCCTATGTGCTCGCCGAGGCCGGCCTGCTCGACGGCCGCCGCGCCACCACGCATTGGGGCCGCACCCGCGATTTCGTCGCACGCTATCCGCAGGTGAAGTTCGAGCCGGACCAGATTTTTACCCGCGATGGCAATGTCTGGACGTCGGCGGGCATCAGCGCCGGGATCGACCTTGCGCTCGCGATGGTCACCGAGGACCATGGCGAGGAGATCGCGCAGGCGACAGCGCGCCAGCTCGTGCTCTACCATCGTCGCAGCGGCGGCCAGTCGCAGTTCTCATCGCTGCTGGAATTGAAGACGCCGAACGGCCGCTTCGGGACGCTGTTGTCGTGGGCGCGGGAAAATCTCGACGCGCCGCTGACGGTGGAAAACCTCGCCGATCGCGCCGGCATGAGCGCGCGGCATTTCGCCCGCGCCTTTGCCGCCGAGACCGGCACGACGCCGTCGAAGGCGATCGAGCGGTTGCGGATCGAGGTCGCCCGCGAGCGCGTGCAGTCCTCGCGCGAGGCGATCGAGCTCGTCGCGGAAGCGACCGGCTTCCGCGACCCCGAGCGCATGCGCCGCGCCTTCATCCGCGCCTTCGGCCAGCCGCCGCAGGCGCTGCGGCGCGCCGCGCGGGCTGGATAGGGCGATCGCCGCGACTGTCAGCCAAAGCTGTTGCCGATCTCTCGTCCAACAGAGGCGATCACATCGTTTCGTCCATTCGGATCGAGCGCTGCACCGGTGAGGTAGACTGCGATGATGATCGGCGAACGTTCGGGCGGCCATACGATGGCGACGTCATTGGTGGTGCCGTGTTCGCCTGCTCCGGTCTTGTCGCCCACACGCCAGCCTTGCGGCAGGCCGGCGCGTAAACGACTGTTTCCCGTCTTGTTCGCGATGAGCCATTTGGCGAGTTGATCGCGACCCTGCGCGAGGAGGGCATCACCGAGCAGCAAGTTTCGTACATTTGCGGCCATCGCATTTGGGGTCGCGTGTCGCGGGGATCGCCGGGCGTAGCCTCGTTCAGTTCGGTTTCAGTCCGGTCCAGTCGTGTCATCGTGTCGCCGAGGCTACGTGCAAAGCTGGTCAACCCGGCGGGACCACCAATATTCTTCAGAAGCGCGTTGCCGGCCGTGTTGTCGCTCATGGTGATGGCAGCGTCACAGAGCTCGCGGAGCGACATTCCTTCTCCACCGACATGCTGGCGGGTCACGGGCGAGTTCTCGACGACGTCGGCCTGCTCGATACGAACGCGCCGCTCGAGGCGGTCCAGCTTGTTGCCTGCGTCTTTGAGTATGGCTGCCGACGCCAGGAGTTTGAAAGTGCTGCACATGGGAAAGCGTTCGTCCCCCTTGTGATGGACCGGAACTCCCGTCGTCGTATCGAGCACGGAGACACCGAGCCGGCCCCCGCTCTTCAGCTCCAACTGTTCGAGCGCCTTGATGAGCGATGCCGTTGCGCCCGCCGCGGCAGCCGAAACGTTCGGCAGGACGAGACTTCCCGCGACCGCAAATGCCGATGAGCCGAACTGACGTCGTGTAAGCATCGAGATCTCCCGTGAATTGCGGGCAGGTTTTGCGTCGCGCCCGCGCAATTGACAAACGATGCTTCGTAAGGCCATCCATAAGCAAAACTTGGATCAGACGTGGCCCGCCGCCCTGCCAACATTTCAAGTCTGCCGCTGAACGCGCTCCGCTCATTCGAAGCGGCCGCTCGCCATCTCAGCTTCACCAAGGCCGGTCTGGAACTTCGGGTCTCGCAGGCTGCCGTGAGTCAGCAGGTGCGGATTCTGGAAGACAGTCTGCGCGTGAAGCTCTTCAGGCGATTGACCCGCGGGCTTGCCCTTACGGAAGAGGGCGAGGCACTGCAGCCGGCTATCTCGGATGCCTTTGGCCAAATCAATCAGGTGCTGGACCGGTTCGAGAACGGTCGGATGCGCGAAATGCTGACCGTTGGCGCGGTCGGAACGTTCGCGTCCGGCTGGCTCCTCCCGCGTCTCAAGAGCTTCACCGCGAGCCATCCGAACATCGACATCAGGATCTTCGCGAACAACAATCGCGTGGACCTCGGCGGCGAAGGACTGGACTACGCCATTCGATTTGGCGACGGCGCATGGCACGGAACGAACGCCGAGCGTCTGGTCGATGCCCATTTCACGCCGATGTGCGCGCCGGCTGTTGCGAAGCGGCTCAGGAACCCCACCGATTTGCACAACGAGGTGCTGTTGCGGTCCTATCGGGTGGGCGAGTGGGCACAATGGTTCGATGTGGTGCAATGCCGGCAGCCGCGAATGACCGGCCCGACATTCGACTCCTCGGTCTCCTTGGCGCACGCAGCAGCGCAAGGCGCCGGTGTCGCGCTATTGCCGGTCGCCTTGTTTTCGGACGACCTCTCGCGCAAGCGACTGGTCTGCCCGTATGACAGTCAAGCCTATCTCGGATCGTATTGGCTCACGTCCCTGAAATCAAAAAGGCCTTCGCATGCGATGAAAGCGTTCCGCGACTGGATATTGGCAGAGTGCAAGAGAAGGGACTGCGCAATCCATGACGCCGTAGGCTTCAGGTTACGCTGCCTGCGGTCGACGTGTCGGACCTCTCCGCCCGCGCCGTCAGCCGCCGTGCGATCGGCGTCAGCATGTATGGCGAAAGATGGATCGGAAACTGCGTCATCGCGAAATAGAGCCAGGTCGTTGCCGGCAGCGCGCCGGCGGTGGCGGCCAGCATCAGGCCGAGATTGCGCTGTGACACCATCAGCCCGAGCGCCAGCGCGCGCTCATAGCCGATGCGGCGGAACAGCAAGGTCGTGACGGCGAGCAGCGTGAAATAGATCGCGAAGGACAACAGCGCGAGGCTGAGGGTGAAGACCGGCTGCGCCACCAGATCGCTCGACATCGCCCATGACCGCGGACGCGAAGATCAGGAGAATGATGATGTTGAAGCCGTCGATCGGCTGCTTGTGGCGCTGGATCGCATTGGCGCCGAAAATCCAGCGGATCGCGCTCGCCGACAGCAGCGACGCTGTGAGGATGCCGAGCAGCTTCAGGCCGAGCGTGAGCGGCGAGATGCTCAGCATGCCGCCGAGGAAGAGGCTCGCGAACAGCGAGGCGGTGAAGGGCACGATCGCAGTCGCGGTCACCAGTGTGACCAGCACCAGCGTCGCATCGAGGCCCATCAGGGCCGCGAGCGCCGGAGAGGCCATCATCGGCGAGGCCATGCTCTGGAGCATCAGCGCCAGCGACAGGCCGGGCGCGCGGTCGGTGAGGCCGGTCGCATGCGCGGTCAGTCCGACGATCAGCGGCACGCCGATCGTGGTCCAGGCCGTGGCGGTCGCCACCAGCGCCGGCCGGCGCAGATGGCCGCACAGCGCCGCCAGATCCACCCGCATGAAGGAGATGCAGAGCAGAATGAGGATCGCCTCGGTGACGTAGGGCCGCAGCAGCGCACCGAGCGACGGCACAGCGGCGGCGATGAACACGACGGCGGCCACCGCGCGCGTGCCCTGGCTGCCGAGCCAGGTCAGGCCGCGGAGGGGAAGGGCGAAAACAGGTTTAAGCGCAGGCGACATTCGGATGATGGCTTCTCAGCCCAGTGCCGTCACCGGCATGGGCAAGTATCCCAGGGGTTCTGGTTATCATTGGAGGTCATTTTCGGGAGGCGATGCCCGGTTCGGCCCCGGGGCGGGGCCTTTGGACTATCCCATCCGGGCGCCGGGCTGTCACGCCGGCGTCCGGCAGGGCAGGGATGCCGCCCTTTCCCCGCCGTATTCGGCGTGTTAACCGGATGGCCTGCGAGCGGCGGTATCCCCTGTAGAATGTCCAGCAAGCCCGATTCGCTGTTGAAGCCGCGCGAGATAATGTTTCGAACCCTTACCCTGACAGGTCTTGCGGCGCTTTTGGCCGCTACCGCTTTGACGGTGGAGACGCCCGCGCAGGCGCAGATCGGCACGATCTTCTCCGATCCACCGCCGCTGCGGCCGCCGGGGAGCATCCCCGTGGCGGGCAGCCGCAACCGCAGCCGACCCCCGAGGACGACGAAGAGGTACCCGAGCTGCCGCCGCAGGGCCGCGTGCTGCCGTCGCGCCCGATGCCGCCGCCGAACCGCCAGGGAAATGTGATGCCGGGGCCGGTCGAGAGCCAGCCGCTGGCGCCGCCGCCGGGCACCGCCATCGCTCCGCAGAACCAGCCACCGGCCGTCGCGGTCGCGCCGCCGGGCGCGCCTGGTCAGGCGCCGGGCGGAGCCCCTGGTCAGCGCCAGCCGCAGCAGAAGGGCGGGACCCAGCAGGGCGCCGTGCCGCAGGCACCCGCGAGCCTCCAGCCGGGCGACGAGGTCGTCACCGAGCCGCCGGCCCAGAAGATCGTGAACAAGAAGGCGACCTTCTCCGGCCTCGACAAGATCACCGGGCGCATCATCAATTTCGACGAGGATATCGGCGAGACCGTGCAGTTCGGCGCGCTGCGGGTAAAGACCGACGCCTGCTACACGCGTCCGGCCACGGAAGCCGCCAACACCGACGCGTTCGTCGAGGTCGACGAGATCACCTTGCAGGGCGAGGTGAAGCGGATCTTCTCCGGCTGGATGTATGCCGCGAGCCCGGGCCTGCACGGCGTCGAGCATCCGATCTACGATATCTGGCTCACCGACTGCAAAGAGCCGCAGCAGACCATTGCGACCGCCGCACCCGATCCCGCGACCAAGCCTGCGCCGCCACCGCCGCCTCCGGCGCAGAAGAAGGCCGCGCCAAAGCAGGCGGTGCAGCAGCGTCCGCCGCAGCCTTTGCCGCCGATCCAGCAGCAGCAGCCGGCTCCACCTCCGCCGCCGGAGCAGCGGCCGGGTCTGTTCGGTATTCCGGGCTTCGGCCGGTAGTCCGATTTATGGCCGCGAGGCGATGATCTCGAGTGCGCGTGCACCGGGGATCGCATCCCCCGAAGACACTCTCAGGAAATCAGCGGGCTCGCCGGCGAGCGCGTGATCGAGCAGAGCGGTGTAGCGCCGCCGCGGGATCTCGGCCGCACCAAAGCTCTTGAGATGGTCGGTGACGTATTGCGTGTCGAGCAGCTCGAAGCCGCCATGGATCAGCCGCGCCACCAGATGCACCAGCGCGACCTTCGAGGCGTCGCGCGCGGTGTGAAACATGCTCTCGCCGAAGAAGGCGCGCCCCAGGCTCACGCCGTACAGGCCGCCGACGAGGTCGTCGCCCTGCCAGGCCTCGACGCTGTGGCAATGGCCGAGCTCATGGAGCCCGCCATAGAGGTCGCGGATGCGCTTGTTGATCCAGGTGTCCTCGCGTCCGGCCTGCGGTGCGGCGCAGCCGGCGATGGTCGCCTTGAAGGCGGTGTTGACGGTGACCCGAAACGCATCCGAGCGCACCGTGCGCGCAAGGCGCGAGGCGACGCGAAAACCGTCGAGCGGGATCACGCCGCGCATTTCCGGCTCGACCCAGAACAGGGTCGGGTCGTCGGCACTCTCGGCCATCGGGAAGATGCCGCAGGCATAGGCGCGCAGCAGCACGGCCGGCGTGATTTCAGACGAGGCGGAGTCGCGCGAAGTCATAGGATCCAATTATAGCAGGATCGCGCCGCGCGTGCGACCGGGATGCGAGGATCAACCCGCCGCAGCGCTGTTCGCGTTGCCCGGTGCCGCGGGAGTGCGGCGGAACCTGATGATGATGCGGGTTCCGGAATGTGCCGGATCACGCTCGACGCTGGCATCGAGCTTGGTCGCCATCGCCGCGACGATGCGCTGGCCCATGCCGGTCGAACGCGGATCGGCCTTGACGTTGTCGCCAACGCCGTCGTCGGTGATCGACAGCAGGAGATCGTCTCCGTTCGAGCTCAGCTCGACGTGGATAGGGCCGGGGCCATCGGGATAGGCGTACTTCACTGCGTTCATCACCAGCTCGTTGACGATGATGCCGACGGCGACCGCGCGATCCGGGTCGATCTCGATCGGTTCGGCCTTCACCGTCAGGCGCGACATCCGATTGCCTTCGGCGGAGCGGCGGAGATCCTCGAGCAGCGAGTCCAGATACTGGTTGAGCATCACGCTCTTCAGATCCTGCGAGGTGTAGAGGCGGCGGTGGACCTGGGCAACGGCGGCGACGCGGCCCATCGCGTTGGTCAGCGCAGCCTTGACCTCGTCCTGTGCGGCGGAGCTCGCCTGCAGATGCAACAGCGAGGCGATGATCTGGAGCGAATTGCCGACACGGTGATTGACCTCGCGCAGCAGCAGCTCGCGCTCGGCGGCAAGCGCGGCGTAGCGGTCGCGCGAGGCGTGAACCTCGGCCTCGGCTTCCTCGCGCGCCCGTTGCAATTCGGCCTGGCGCAGCGCGCCTTCGGCCGCGACATGCAGCAGCGGGATGAAGTCGCCCCTGACGTCCTTGACCAGATAGTCGGCGGCGCCCGCCTTCAGCGCGGTGACGGCGATGCTGGAATCCTGCGAGGCCGTGACGAACACCACCGGCGGGGCGTCCGGGATCGCCATGATCTGCTCGAGCGTCTCGAGCCCGTCGAGGCCCGGCATGTACTGGTCGAGCGCCACGACATCGATGCAGCCCTCGGCACTGTCGTCAGTGTTGGGTTGGGCTCCCGCACGGCGGATACGCTCAAGGCCCTCCTCGCCGCTCGCGGCATGGATGACCTTGTAGCCGCGCCGCGTCAGGCCGCGCTCGACCAGGCGCGCCAGCGCACCGTCGTCATCGATATAAAGCAGGGTTGGCATGCGCTGGGTCATGAGGCGGCGGGCGGGACCTGGATGACCGAGAAGAACAGGCCGAGCTGCCGGATGGCATTGGCGAAATTCTCGTAATTGACGGGTTTTGTGATGTAGACGTTGCAGCCGAGCTCGTAGCAGCGCTTGATCTCCTGGCTGTCGTCGGTGGTGGTCAGCACCACCACGGGGGAAGCCTTGAGATAGTTGTTTTCCTTGATCTGCTTCAGGATGTCGATCCCGCTCATGTCGGGCAGGTTGAGGTCGAGCAGGATCAGCAGGGCGTTGCCCTTCTGGTTCAACCCGGTGCCGTCGGCGCCGAACAGATGCTTCATCGCCGCAGTGCCGTTGGCGAACGACACGATGTCGTTGTTGACTCCGGAGCGGCGGATATTGCGCTCGATCAGCCGGGCGTGGCCCTCGTCGTCCTCGATCATGATGATGGTGACTGGCAATGTCATTTGTCAGCGTTCCGGTTGCTGGATTTCCACGAGATGGGCAGCGTAATCGTGAAAGTGCTGCCCGCATTCAGTTCCGACGATACCGACATCGTGCCGCCGAGGCGGCGCACAAGTGCACGCACATGGGCAAGACCGATGCCCTGGCCGGGCTTGTCCTGGGTTCCCGCCCGGCGGAACAGGTCGAAAATCCGTTGATGATCCTTCGGGTCGATACCGCGGCCGTTATCGCTGATTTCGAAGATAGCGTAGCCAAGCTTGGTGCGCCCGCGAATTCTGATCTCGCCGGGCACCCCGTTCTTCAGATACTTGATCGCGTTGTCGATCAGATTGGAGAATATCTGCTCCAGCGCAAGCCGGTCGCTGACGATATTCGGCAGCGGCTCGATGTGGATCTCGGCCTGTGCCTCGGCCGCCTGATGCGCCAGCGACGAGACGATGGCCTCGATAAATTCGCGGGTATCGATCCTTTCAGGCTGGAACTCGCGCCGGCCCTCGCGGGTGAGGTTGAGGATCGCCGAGATCAGCCGGTCCATCCGGGCGATCGAGGATTTGATGAAGCCGAGCGCTTCGGAAAAATCCGTCGAAAGCTGCTTGTCGGGACCATCGAGCGGGATGTCAGCGACGTCGACGGGTGGGCCGCCTGCCGGCACGCCCGTGAGTCCGCCGATGCGTCGAAAGATGTCCTTGCCCAATTCTTCGAGCTCGCTGGTGAAGCCCATGATGTTGACCAGCGGCGATCGCAGGTCATGGCTGACGATATAGGCAAAGCGCTGGATTTCGTCGTTGGCTTCGCGCAGGTCTGCCGTGCGCTCATCGACGGTGGTCTCCAGATTGAGATTAGCGTCGCGTAGGCGTGTCTCCGCGTCGTCGCGCGCGCCGGCGGAGCGCCGCACCAGCCAGACCGAGATCAGCGCCAGCAGCACGACGAGGCCCGAGCCGATGCCGGTCATTGAGGCAGCGAGCGTCTGGCTGCGGTCGGCATTCGCCGAGCGGAGGCGGAATAGTCGCTCCTCCTCGGCTATCATTGCGCCCGCGACACTGCCGATCGTGGCGGTGGTGTTGCCGGCGGCTGCCTCGCGAGCCAGCGCTACGGCCTCGGCTCGTTGGCCCTGCCGGATCAAATCGATCTCGCGCGCGAATTGGCCGAGGCGGGTCTCGATCGCCGCGCTCAGTCTTTCGATGCTGTCGCGCTGGGCGGGATTATCGCCAATGAGACGTGTGACCCGGTCAATCGCAGGAATGATTGCGGCGACGGCCTGCTCGTGGTCGCCCTGGAATTCTGGTCCCAACGTCAGGAGATAGCCGCGCAGCGCGCTCTCCGCGCGCCGGACCTCGAGCAGCAGAGCGTTGATCTGGTTCTCCACCTCGAGGGTGTGAACCACCCATTTGCTGTCGTCTCTGGCCTGGTTGACGAGGTAGACCGAGCCGGCGCTGATCACGGTCAGCACCAGCAGTCCTGCAGCGAACAGCAGGATCTGCCAAATTGCGCGCCGCCGCTGTTCCCCAGCCGTCACGACGGTCTCGCCTTGCTACGTGTCGCGGACTTCAAAACGCCCCCTTGGAACTGTCCCCAACCGTCCATAATGCGATTGGGGCGAAAGGGTTCCGCCGACGGATTATTTCCCGGCCGGTTCCGTCTTGCCGGCGAGATACTGCTCAAGCCAGTGGATGTGATAGTCGCCGTTGATGATGTCGTGCTGGCGCACGAGATCGCGGAACAGCGGCAGGGTGGTCTCGATGCCTTCCACCACCATCTCATCGAGCGCCCGGCGCAGCCGCATCAGGCATTCGGCGCGGGTCTTGCCGTGGACGATCAGCTTGCCGACGAGGGAATCGTAATAGGGCGGGATGGTGTAGCCCTGATAGACCGCGGAATCGATGCGGACGCCGAGGCCGCCGGGCGGATGATATTGCGTGATGCGGCCCGGCGAGGGGCGGAAACTCTGCGGATTCTCGGCGTTGATGCGGCACTCGATCGCGTGGCCAATGATCTGGATCTCGCTCTGCTTGGCCGGCAGCTCGCCGCCGGCGGCAATGCGGATCTGCTCCAGCACGAGATCGATGTCGGTGATGCTCTCGGTGACGGGATGCTCGACCTGGATGCGCGTGTTCATCTCGATGAAGTAGAACTCGCCGTCCTCGAACAGGAACTCGATGGTGCCGACGCCGAGATATTTCATCTCGCGCATCGCCTTCGCGCAGGTCTCGCCGATCTTGGCGCGCGCAGCCGCGGTCAGCACGGGCGAGGGGCCTTCTTCCCAGACCTTCTGGTGGCGGCGCTGCAGCGAGCAATCGCGCTCGCCGAGATGGATTGCGCCGCCGCGGCCGTCGCCGAGAATCTGGATCTCGATGTGGCGCGGCTTCTGGAGATATTTCTCCAGATAGACGGAGGCGTCGCCGAAGGCGGACTTGGCCTCGTTGGCCGCCGTCGACAGCGCCACCTGGAGATCCGCCTCGGTCTGCGCGACCTTCATGCCGCGGCCACCGCCGCCGGCAGCCGCCTTCACCAGCACGGGAAAACCGATCTTCCTGGCGATCCCTATCGCATCGTCGTTGGGACCAACCGCACCGTCGGACCCGGGCACCACGGGAATGCCGAGCTTCTTGGCGGTTTTCTTGGCCTCGATCTTGTCGCCCATCAGACGGATGTGCTCGGCCTTCGGGCCGATGAATTGCAGATTATGTTCACCGAGGATCTCGGCGAAGCGCGCATTCTCCGACAGGAAGCCGTAGCCGGGATGCACGGCATCGGCGCCGGTGATCTCGCAGGCCGCGAGCAGCGCGGGCACGTTGAGGTAGCTGTCCTTGGATGGTGGCGGCCCGATGCAGACGCTTTCGTCCGACAGGCGCACATGCATGGCATCGGCGTCGGCGGTGGAGTGCACGGCGACGGTCGCGATCCCGAGCTCCTTGCAGGCGCGCAGGATGCGAAGGGCGATCTCGCCGCGATTGGCTATGAGGATCTTGTCGAACATGGTGCCTCAGCTGGCGAATAGGGAGTAGCGAACGACGAATGGCAATGCGGCGACCATTCGCTATTCGCCATTCGCCACTCGCTCATTCAATGATCACCAGTGGCTCGCCGAACTCGACCGGCTGGCCGTCCTCGACGAGGATCTGGGTCACCGTACCGGCGCGCGTCGAGGGGATCTGGTTCATGGTCTTCATCGCTTCGATGATCAGCAGGGTCTGGCCGACCGAGACCTTCGAGCCGACCTCGACGAACGGCTTGGCGCCGGGCTCGGGCGCCCAATAGGCGGTGCCGACCATCGGCGAGGTCACGGCGCCCGGATGCTTCGACATGTCGGCCGCGGCTGCCGCAGGGGCGGCAGCCGCAACGGCGACCGGCGTCGGGGCCGCATGCGCCACCGGAACGGGCATGGTCGCGGCGACGCTGATGTTGCGGGCCACGCGCAGGCGCAGGCCCGCGCGCTCGATCTCGATCTCGGTGAGGCTGGTCTCATCGAGCAGCAGAGCGAGCTCCCGGACCAGCGCGGAATCCTCGCTGGAAAATTTTGCGGCTGCTTTGTCGTCTGGCTGGCGCGCCATGTTCTTTGATCCGAATGTTCTGTGTGAGGAGGGAGCGTCAGGCTTTGGGCTTGATGCCGAGCTTGGCGGCAAGGCCCTGGATGGCGAGCCGGTAGCCCTCGATGCCGAAGCCGCAGAGCGAGGCGAAGGCTGCGCGTGCGGTGTAGGAATGGTGACGGAAGCTCTCGCGGGCGTGGATGTTGGTCACGTGCACCTCGACCGTCGGGATCTGCACCGCGAGCAGCGCGTCGTGCAATGCGATCGAGCTGTGCGAATAGCCGCCGGCGTTGATGATGATGCCCTTCATCCTGCGGGCATGCGCCTCGTGGATGAAGTCGATCAGCTCGCCTTCACGGTTGGATTGCCGGCAATCGGCCTTGAGGCCGAACGTCGCCGCCGTCTCCCGGCATAGCGCCTCGACGTCGGCCAGCGTCGCATGACCATACTTCTCGGGCTCGCGCGTCCCCAGCATGTTGAGGTTCGGCCCGTTGAGAACGAGAATCGTGTCGGTTGCTGGTTCGGCCATTCCTGTCCCGGCGCAGGTGTTTCGGCGTGGCGGGGGTTATAGGTAACAAAGTGACCCAGGGAAGCCTCGAAGGGCCTCCGGGACTGCCTCGGGCAGCTCATCCAGTGTGCAAAAACCTGTGCGGAAACTACGGAAATTGCTTGTTAACCAGTCCAAAGCATGGCTGCCGGCCGAAAGCAAGGGGGCGGGCATCGCTGCCGCCCCTGAGCTTTCAGGGTATCGCCTTACGAGTTCAGGACAGCCACGATCTCATAGGTGTCCGGATTGATGATCACGATCTCGTCCTTGACCAGGACGTAGCGATAGGACCGCCATTCCGGGTAGATCGTCGCCACGCGGGACGGCAGGGCGTGCAGCTCGATGCCCTCGCGCGGAATGCGGGTGCCGACCGAGACCGAGAAGTTCACGTTGGTCACCGGCCGCACATGCTCCTCGTGGATCACGGAGGTGATCTGCGTGCGCTGCTCAGTCGAGAGCTTGGCGCCGGCGCCGGCCTGGCCGACCGTCATGTTGGTGCTGCTCTGGCCCTGAGCGTTCTGGTTCGTGCGCTCGGTGCCCTTCTGGTTCTCGGCATTGTTGGTGCTGCTGGCGCCGCTCTTGGTGCCCTCAGCCTTCATGTCCTTCTGGTCCTTGGCGCCGGACTTGCTGGTGTCCTCGCTCATGCTCTTGGACTTGTCCTGCTGACCCTGCGCGCGCTCGTCGGTGCGCTGGCCCTTGGCGCCGGACTTCTCCTCAGCCGCGTTCTTGTTCATCTCGCGGCCGGAGTGCTCGTCCTTCATGGCGCCGGAGGATTTGTCCTCGGCGGAGGTGCCGGACTTCATGCTGCTGGAGCCGCCGGCCTGACCGACAGTGCCTTTCTCATGACTGGATTCCCGGCCCATCGAGCCGCCGCGCTCGGCGGCGCCGCCGGAGGGCTGCTGCGAATGCTGCATCTGCGCACCGCCAGCGCCGCCGCTCTCGCGGCCCGTGGTGCCCTGTGCGTTCGCCAGTCCGGTCCCCGCAACAAGCGCCAGTGCAGCAACCGAAATCATAAAGCGGTTAGACATGAAATTCTCCTCACGTGTCCATTTGCGTCATTGCCCGCGCCGACAACGAAAGGAGATTTGAGTTGTTCCGGAACTTCGGTGGTTCCGCAGCTTTTGTTTATTGAACGCCAGATGAATGACTTGGCAGGATCGCACCAGGATCCGCCGCAAGAACGTCTGTCGCAAGAAGATCTGTCGCAAGAAAAAGGCCAGCTCCTTGGCCGGCCTTTCCTGGATGCGTGAGTGCGAAACGCGCGATCAGCAGCTCGCCTTGTTAGCAAGTCGCCTTGTTAACAAGTCGCCTTGCCGCAGCGGGCGACGCCGATCTTTTCCTTGAGGCCGTCGAGGCCGACGGCGCCGACCACGATCTGCTTGCCGATCACGTAGCTCGGCGTGCCGTTCATGCCCATCGCTTCCGCGAGCTTGAAGTTCTCCTCGATGGTGGCGCGCACCTCGGGGCTCGCGATGTCCTTCTCGATCTTTGCGGTGTCGAGGCCGGCTTCCTTGGCCGCCTGCATTGCGCGCGCCTTGTCGGCGGCGCCACGGCCACCGAGCAGCTTCTGGTGGAAATCGAGATATTTCTTGCCGGAAGGATCCTGCATGCGCACGGCGACCGCGACCTGCGCGGCCTCGACCGAACCCTGGCTCAGCACCGGAAACTCCTTGAGCACGACCTTCAGCTTGGGATCGGTCTTCATCAGGTCGAGCATGTCGCTCATCGCGCGCTTGCAGTAGCCGCAATTGTAATCGAAGAACTCGACGAAGGTGACGTCGCCGTCCTTGTTGCCAAGCACGACCTGGTGCGGCGAGTTGAAGATCGCATCCGAGTTCTGCGCGATGCTGGCCTCGTGCTTCTTCGTTTCGGCATCAGCCTGGCGCTTGCTGAGTTCGGTCATGGCCTCCTCGAGCACCTCGGGATGGCTGACGAGATAGTTCTTGATGATGGCCTCGATGTCGGTGCGCTGGGCATCGGAGAAGCTGTCGGCCGAAGCCGGTCCCGTTGCGCCGAAGATGGCGAGCGCAAACAGCGCGGGAGCAAGCAGGCGCAGCGAAGGCATTGGCAAATCCTCTTATCCAGAGCAGGTTTCGAAAAAACGTCCCGGCGGACCTAGTCGGAGTGTCGTGACGTCAAGGTGGCGAATGTCGTGATTTAGGCTAGTTGCGCGGCGGTTTCGACGCCACGATGTCGTCGGCCTTGACCCACCCGGGCGTGCCGACGGCGAAACGGGTTTTCGCGCGCGTGGCGAGCTCGCGAGCGGTCTTGTTGTCGCCGCGCAAATAGGCGGCCTGGGCGGAGGCAAGATCCGCCTCGGCATAGTCTCCCTTCCGGCCATAGGCCATCGCGAGCTGCATATAGCCGAGAGGGGCTTCGGGCTCCCGCGCCACCGCGGCACGGAGAATCCGGACGGCGTCGTCGGTGTAGGCCTTATTATCGGTTCCAACCAGAGCCTGCCCAAGTAACATCTCGATGAGGGGCGCATTGTTCGAGAGTGCGACAGCCTTGCGCAGGGGAGCGATCGCGTCGGCGGGCTTGCCGCTCTCCAGCAGGGCCTGGCCGCGGACCTCGTAAAAGTACGGGTTGTTCGGCTGCACCGCGATCAGTGCATCGATCTGGGTCAACGCGCTGCGCAAATCGCCATGCAGATAAGTGCTGATGGCGCGGGCATAGCGCGCCGGCATGCTGTCATTGGTCAGGGGATAGCGGCGGTACACCAGCTCCGGCCGCTCCATGAAGGCGGAGATCTTGGCGCGCACCATGTCATGGCGGAGCTGGAGCGCGGGATCGTCCTTCTTGTCCCAATAGGGGCTGGTGCTGGCGAACTCCTGGAGCGCCGCGACGCGCTCGGCGGGCATCGGGTGCGACTGCAGATAGGGATCGGCGCCGCGTGCCGCAAACAGGCTCTCGCTTGTGAAGCGCTTGAAGGTCTCGTACATGCCCTTCGGTGACTGCTGGGTCGCGGTCAGGAATTTCACCCCGGCGCGGTCGGCGTTCTCTTCCTGCTGGCGCTGGTAGGACAGCAGCGAGCGGCGGATCATCTCTTGCGGTCCGGCGATTGCAGCCGCGCCGGCATTGGCGAGCCCGTTATTGCCGGAGCTGCCCGAGCCGCGGCTGGCGCCTGCGACCAGAGCGCCCGCGCCGAGCAGCATCGCGATGATCATCTGGGTCTGGGCATTGGCGAGCTGCTCGCGCAGCTTGGACAGATGGCCGCCGGCCAGATGCCCGGTCTCGTGCGCGAGCACGCCGATCAGCTGGTTCGGCGTTTCCGACTGCAGGATCGCGCCGTAATTGACGAAGATGCGGCGGCCATCGGCGACGAACGCGTTGAACGAGTTGTCGTTGATGATCACCATCTGGATGTTCTGCTTCTCCAGACCGGCAACCCGCAGGATCGGGCGGGTATATTCGCGCAACAGCTGCTCGGTTTCGGTGTCGCGCAGGACCGGCGGTCCGCGGCCTTCCTGCGCCTGCGTCGCCGGGACCGGCAGCAGCGCGATCGCAGCCGCCGTGACGAGGGCGGTGAGGGCGGAGGCCTTCTTGCGCAATGCGATCTGGAGCAACATCAAACGGTCTGGGTCAAACGGGCTTTGCAAGCGGGCTTGGAATGCAGTTTTTGTGATCGGTTTTGGCGATTGGCGGCGGACCGGATACGCGATATGCCCTTATGAGCCGTATAATGCGGCCAGTCTGGGGCGCAAGCGCCCTGTTTTCCGGACCGAACGGACCGCTCCGCGAGCGAAATAGCAGAAATCGATGCACGATGCGACATTGAGGAACCGGGTGGGGCAGTGGCTCGAGCCCTCCCTCCGCAGTGATGTTCCCCCGTTCATGGTGATGGACGTGATGGCCGCGGCGGCCCGGATCGAGGCGGCCGGCGGTCATGTCATTCACATGGAGGTCGGCCAGCCCGCGGCCGGCGCGCCGAAGACTGCGATCGCGGCTGCACAGGCCGCGCTTTCTGCGGGACGGATCGACTACACCTCGGCGCTCGGCATCCCCTCCTTGCGCGAGCGCATCGCGCGGCATTATCGCGATGCCCATGGCTGCATCGTCAGCCCGGAGCAGATCGTGGTGACCACGGGCTCCTCCGGCGGGTTCATCCTGGCGTTCCTGTCGATGTTCGAGCCGGGCGATCGCGTCGCCGTGACAGTGCCGGGCTATCCGCCGTATCGCCATATCCTCACTGCGCTGGGCTGCGAGCCGGTGCTGATCGAGACCACCAACGAGACGCGTCACGCGCTGACCGGGGAGGCGTTGCTCGCCGTCCATCGCAAGGCGCCGCTGAAGGGCGTGCTGGTCGGCAGCCCCGCCAATCCGACGGGAACGATGATGTCCCGCGAGGCGCTCGCCGGGCTGATCGCGGCCTCCGAGGATGCGGGCATCCGCTTCATCTCCGACGAGATCTATCACGGGCTCGACTATGCGTTTCCGGCGGTGACGGCGGCAGAGCTGTCCGACCACGCACTCGTGATCAACTCGTTCTCGAAGTATTTTTGCATGACGGGCTGGCGCGTGGGCTGGATGGTCGTGCCGGAGATTCTGGTGCGGCCGATCGAGCGGCTGCAGCAGAACCTTTCGATCTCCGTGCCGTCGCTGTCGCAGATCGCGGCCGAAGCCGCCTTCGACGGTGCGGCCGAGATGGAGGAGATCAAGCACGGCTATCAGGAAAACCGGCGCATCCTGATCGAGGGATTGCCCAAGGCGGGCCTCAGCAAGTTTCTGCCCGCGGACGGCGCATTCTACCTCTATGCCGACGTTTCGGATTTCACCTCCGACAGTTTCGACTTTGCCAAGCAGATGCTGGAGAAGGCCCACGTTGCGGCAACGCCGGGCGTCGATTTCGATCCGGTCCATGGCCGTTCGTTCGTCCGATTCTCCTATGCACGCTCGGTCGCGGAGATGCGGGAGGCAGTTGACCGGATCGCTCACTGGCTTAAATAGCCGCCAGTTTCGAACAGCCTTCTGGAGTGCATCTTGTCTGACCGAACCGTCCAGTCCGCCGCCACCTCGCATTCTCCTCTTGCCGCAGTGATGTGGCCGGCCCGACCGGGTGAGACCGTCGGCGCCTTGCGCGCCGTCGTCCTCGTCGCGTTCGGCTCCGCACTGATGGCGTTATCGGCCAAGGTGAACCTGCCACTGCCTTACGTGCCCATGACGTTGCAGACCCTGGTCGTGCTGATGATCGGCGCCGCGTATGGCTGGCGTCTTGGCAGCGCAACCATGATCGCTTACCTCGCCGAAGGCGCGATGGGGCTGCCGGTGTTCGCAGGTCCGGTCGGTGGACTTGCACCGCTGCTCGGCCCGACTGCCGGTTATCTCTACGGCTTCGTGCTGGCTGCCTTCGTCATCGGCTGGTTCGCCGAACGGGGCTGGGATCGCAACGTCGTGCTGCTGTTTGCGGCAATGGCAGTCGGCCATGTCGTCATTTTCATTGCAGGTTTCGGTTGGCTGGCCTACGGCATCGGCCTTGGTGCAACCAAGGCTTGGGCGGTCGGCGTCGCTCCATTCATTGCGGCCTCGGTGGTCAAGAACGCGCTTGGCGCCGCGCTGATGCCGGCTGCGCGCCGGATCATCGATCGCCGGTAAAGCGCGCAAGCCCGAGCAGTTCCAATTGACAGAGCCAGCCAAGTTGATCTTGGCTGGCTCTCAATTTTGGGGAGTGAACAATGACAACGACAACGATGGCCGGCGCGCCGGCCGCACCGATTGCGGCCAAGCCGTGGTATAAAATCCTCTACGTCCAGGTGCTGATCGCGATCGTGCTTGGCGCGATCGTCGGCTGGCTCTGGCCGGCGGTTGCCACCAACGATTGGATCAAGGCGCTCGGCGACGGCTTCATCAAGCTGATCAAGATGGTGATCGCCCCGATCATCTTTTGCACCGTCGTCTCCGGCATCGCCCACATCCAGGATGCCAAGAAGGTCGGACGCATCGGTGTCAAGGCGCTGGTCTATTTCGAGATCGTCTCCACCTTCGCGCTCCTCATCGGCCTCATCATCGGCAACGTCGCCAAGCCGGGCGCAGGCTTCGGCAACGCGGCCGCCAACGCGCAAGCGGTCGCCAACTACGCCAAGCAGGCCGAGGGCCAGAGAAGCGTCGACTTCATCCTGCACATCATTCCCGACACCGTGGTCGGCGCCTTCGCGCAAGGCGAGATCCTTCAGGTGCTGCTGTTCTCGGTGCTGTTCGGCTTCGCCATCATGGGGCTCGGCGAGCGCGGCCACGCCATCCGCGGCTTCATCGACGATGCCGCGCATGCGGTGTTCGGCGTCATCTCCATCGTGATGCGTGCCGCGCCGCTCGGTGCGTTCGGTGCGATGGCCTACACTATCGGCAAGTTCGGCACCGGCGCGATCCTCAACCTGATGGGGCTGATCGCGACGTTCTATTTGACCTCGACATTGTTCGTGATCGTGGTGCTCGGCACCATCGCGCGGTTTGCGGGCTTCTCGATCTTCAAGTTCCTGGCCTACATCAAGGACGAGCTGCTGATCGTGCTCGGCACCTCGTCATCGGAAAGCGCGCTGCCGTCCTTGATGGAAAAGCTGGAACGGCTCGGCTGCTCGAAGTCGGTGGTCGGCCTCGTGGTGCCCACCGGCTATTCGTTCAACCTCGACGGCACCAACATCTACATGACGCTGGCGACCCTGTTCATCGCGCAGGCGCTCGGCTTCGATCTCACCTTCGGCCAGCAGCTCACGATTCTGGTGGTGGCGATGCTGACCTCGAAGGGGGCTTCCGGCATCACCGGTGCGGGCTTCATCACGCTGGCGGCGACGCTCGCCGTGGTCGATCCGCGGCTCGTGCCGGGCATGGCGATCGTGCTCGGCATCGACAAGTTCATGAGCGAGTGCCGCGCGCTGACGAATCTCTGCGGCAACGGCGTCGCCTGCGTGATCGTCGCCTGGTGGGAGGGCGAGCTCGATCGCGACAAGCTCAACGCGCGGCTGAGCCGGCAGATCGATCCGACGGACATGGAAACCGCAGTCACGACGGACTGATCTGCAAGCTGCATCGGCGGCGGCGCGCCGTCAGGTCTTGAAGTAATAGGGCTGGTCGAGATCCTCGATCAGCCCGATTTCTTTGGTCGCCCAGCCGAGCAATGCGCGGGTTTTCGCGCTCGATGTCGGCACGTCGACGCCTGCGAATTGCGCGAACCATCCGAAATGATCGGCCGCTTCGTCCTGCGATTTCGAGACCACGGGCACGCCCAGCCTTTTGCCGATCACCTCGGCAATTGCCTTGAACGGGATGCCTTCCTCGGCGATCGCGTGATGGCGCGGTGCCGTTGCGCCTTGCTCGAGCGCAAGCCGATAGACGCGCGCGGCGTCGAAGCGGTGGCCGGCGGGCCAGCGATTCATCCCGTCGCCGATATAGGCCGCCACGCCTTTCTGGCGTGCGAGGTTGATCAGGATCGGCACGAAACCGTGGTCGCCTTCGCCATGGGTGGTCGGCGGCAGCCGGACCACGGCGGTGCGGACGCCTGCCAGCGACAGCGCCGCTGATTCCGACACGCGTGGAAAGCGGTGTGCCGACTCATCGTCTTCGGTCGCAAGACGGCCGGGAGCAAGCAGCGCCACGCCGGATGTGACGATGAGAGGGCGATCGGAGCCCTTGAGCTCTTCGCCGAGGGCGAGGATCGCGCGCCGGTCCAGCTCGCAATTGTCCAAAAATTTCGAGAAGTCGTGGTTGAAGCCGAGATGCAGCACGCCGTCGGAGGCGGCCGCGCCGCTGCGCAAGGAGGCACGGTCCTCCAGCGACCCACGATGGACCTTGGCCCCCATTGCCGAGAGCGATGCGGCCCCCGCATCGGAACGGGCGAGGCCGGTGACGCTATGGCCGGCGGCGATCAGGTCTGCAACGACGGCGGAGCCGACGAAGCCGGTGGCGCCAGACGAATACACGCATGAGCAGTTCTCCAAAGATCGGCAAAAGGTTGGTAGGAGGCAGCATCTGCGCTAAGATTATCCGGGTAAAGTAGTGACATTATCAGGGTATAACGGCTAACAGGATGAGCGAGATCGCAAGCGAGAACCGGCTCGGGACCTATTTGAAGGACCGCCGCACCCGGCTCGATGCGGCTGCCTTCGGCTTTGGCGGCAATCGCAGGCGCACGCCGGGGCTACGGCGCGAAGAGGTGGCGCAGCGGGCCAATATCAGCCCGACCTGGTACACCTGGCTGGAGCAGGGCCGCGGCGGCGCGCCGTCAGCTGATGTGCTCGACCGCATCGCAGCCGCGCTGATGTTCACCGATGTCGAGCGCGAGCATCTGTTCCTGATCGGGCTCGGCCGTCCGCCTGAAGTCCGCTACCAGGCGAGTGAGGGCGTCTCGCCGCGGCTGCAGCGCGTGCTCGACGCGCTGGAGACCAGCCCTGCCATCATCAGGACCGCGATCTGGGACGTCGTCGCCTGGAATCGCGCGGCCACGCTCGTGCTGACCGACTATTCGAAGCTTCCGCCGGAACGGCGCAACATCCTGCGGCTGATCTTCAGCGAACCCAATGTCCGGGCCGCGCAATATGACTGGGACAGCGTGGCGCGTTTCGTTGTCGCAGCGTTCCGTGCGGACGCGGCGCGCGCCGGCGCGGTCTCGCATGTCGCCGACTTCGTCGACGAGATGTGCCGGGAGAGCGCCGAATTCGCCAAGCTGTGGCGCAACAACGATGTCCGCTCGTATGGCGAGGGCGTCAAGCATCTGCGCCATCCGGCGCTCGGGCCGATCGCGTTCGAATACTCGGCCTTCTCGGTCGACGGCCGGCCCGATCTCGGCATGGTCGTCTACAATCCCGCGACGCCGGAGGACGCCCAGCGGATCAGAAAAGTTCTTGCCACGCATACCGATTGACGGAATTGCCGGCCTCCGGTGCTCTGCACGGAATTTCTGAAGGCAGAGCCGGAGATAGCGAGGACGCCCCGTGGTATCCGGCCATGCGGCTGTTCTGGCAGCGCAAGCCTGACGGTCGCGCGCTCACTCAGTCCTCGCCGCGAAAGCCGAGAGCTAGAACCGCTCCGGCCGGTACGGTGTCGGGTCGATCGACGGCGTCTCGCCGTTCATCATTTCGGCGAGCAGGCGTCCGGTGGCGGGGCCGAGTGTAAAGCCCTGGTGGCCGTGGCCGAAATTCATCCAGAGGCCGGGGTGGCGCGGAGCGCGACCGAGCACGGGCACCATGTCCGGGGTGCAGGGACGGGTGCCGAACCATGGCTCCGGTTCGGCACGCTTGCCAAGGTCTATCAGCTCGCGCGCGGAAGCTTCGGCGCTGGCAAGTTGCACCGGCGTTGCCAGTGCATCCGGCCCGGTCAACTCCGCGCCGGTGGTGATGCGGATGCCCTTGGCCATCGGGCCCATGGCGTAGCCGCTGCCCCTGTCGACCAGCGGTAAATCGAGCGAGGCTCCGCCGTTGTAATGCATGTGGTAGCCGCGCTTGCGCACCAGCGGAATCCGGTAGCCGAACTTGTGCAGGAGATCCGGCGACCACGGCCCGAGCGTCACCACGGCATTGGCGGCATCGATGCGGCCATTGTCGGTGTCGACCGACCATCCGGTCGCGGTTTGCTGCAGCGACTGCGCATCGCCGAGCACGATGGTGCCGCCGAGGCGCTCGAACAAATTGGCATAGGCCGTGACCAGCGCGCCGGGATCGGACACAGTCCAGGTGTCGAGCCAATGGATCGCGCCGGGGAGATCGTCGCGCAGGATCGGCTCGGCCTTGGTCAGCTCGCTGCCCGAGAGCACGCGAAAACTCACGCCGAACTCGCGGCGATCCGCTTCCGCGGCCTTGATCGATTCGTCGAGCATGGCGGCATCGCGAAACAGCGCGCGATAGCCGGCGCGGCGGATCAGATTGTCGGCATGGGCCTCGCGGATGAGGATGTCGTGCTCGGGCGTGGCATAGGCGATCAGCTGCGACCAGGCAGCGATCGCTTCGCGATGCCGCTTCGGCGCCGAATGCCACCAATAACGAAGCAGCGGCTCCACGTGACGATGCAGCGAGGAAAAAGCTGTAGCGCACGTCGTTGGTGCGGCCGGTTGCGATTTTCACGAGCGAGGCGAGATCGCGCGGCATCGGATAGGGCCGCACCGCCTCGGCCTGGATCATGCCAGCATTGCCGTAGCTGGTCTCGCGGCCGGGCTCTCTGCGGTCGACCAGCGTGACGGTCCAGCCGCGTTGCCTGAGATGCAAGGCAGCACCGACGCCCACCATGCCGCCGCCGAGAATTATTGCGCTTTGCATCGGATTTCACCTCGCCAAATCAAAACCGCCCGGCTTGGCCGGGCGGTTTCATCTGGATCTCGTTCTATTCGCCGCCGCCGAAACGGCGGGACCACCAGCCGGCGCGACGCGGTGCGGCCGGCGTCTCGCTTGCCGCTTGCGGCGCAGGCTCAGGCGCGGGCGGAGCAACCGGCTCCGGCGCCGCCGCAACGGGGGTTGCCGGCTCGCTCGGGCTGCTCGACAGGAAGCTCACCTTCTCCCGGACGGTGGAGCGGCGTCGTGCCGCCTTGTCGTCGGATGCGGGCTCTTCCTCAGCAACAGCGGCAGAAGGCGCGGGCTGCGCCGGCGTTTCAACCGGTGCCTGCAACTGAAACTCGGGCTGAGAGGTTTCGACCGGCGCAATATGCTCCGAATGCGCAATCGACGGAGCTGTCTCGCCGCCGGAGCTATCGAAATCGGCGACCGCTTCGGTTGCTTCCGACGGCGGATTACCAGTGAGCTCGTCGCCGATGGAGCCGGCGAGACCCTCCTCGCCGGTACCGCGCCGACGACGTCCACCCCTGCGACCACGCCGGCGCCGCCGGTCGGCGCTGCCCTGCTGCTCGCCACGGGCGGCCTGCTCCTCGCCTTCCTCGGCGTCCTGCTCGGCGTCGGCATCCTCTTCGCCTTCGCCGGCCGCTACGGTCGCTTCAGGAGAAGCGGGAGCCCCATCCTCGCGCACCTCGCCTTCGCGCTGACCGCCGCGGCCACGCCGGCGGCGGCGACGCTTGCGGCGTTGGCCGTCCTGCTCGGGCGAAGCATCGCCTGCGGCCTGCTCTTCGGAGAGACCTTCGGTTTCCTCGGTTTCGACCTCGGATTCCAGCTCCGGATCGAACTCCTCGTCGTCATAGGCCTCTTCGGCCAGCGGCGGCGGACTTGCGGCCGCCTGTGCGGCGAGCAGCGCCTTGGCGGCTTCGAGCGTATGCACCTGCTCGCCGCGGTCGATGACATAGGCCTGCGGTCCGCTGACGCTGGGGTCGGCGATGACCGACAGCGAGACCTTGAAGCCGTTTTCGAGATCGCGCAGATGACCGCGCTTGTGGTTCAGCACATAGAGCGCAACGTCGGTGCGGGTGCGGACCACGAGGTTGTGGGTCGCGCCCTTCATCAGGATCTCTTCGAGGCCGCGCAGCAGCTGCAGCGCCACCGAGGATACCGAGCGGACATGGCCGGTGCCGCCGCAATGCGGGCAGGGATCGGTCGAGGATTCCAGCACGCTGGCGCGGATGCGCTGGCGCGACATCTCGAGCAGGCCGAAATGCGAGATGCGGCCGATCTGGATGCGTGCGCGATCCTGCCGCAGGCAATCGGACATCTTGCGCTCGACCGCACGGTTGTTGCGCTTCTCGTCCATGTCGATGAAGTCGATGACGATCAGGCCGGCGAGGTCGCGCAGGCGGAGCTGGCGCGCAACCTCTTCGGCCGCCTCCAGATTGGTCTTGAGCGCGGTGTCCTCGATATGGTGCTCGCGCGTCGATCGGCCGGAGTTGACGTCGATCGAGACCAGCGCCTCGGTCTGATTGATCACGATGTAGCCGCCGGAGCGCAGTTGCACTGTCGGCGAGAACATCGCGTCAAGCTGGCTTTCGACGCCCATCCGGGAGAACAGCGGCTGGCCGTCGCGATATTGCTTCACCACACTGACATTGGCGGGCATCAGCATCTTCATGAAATCGCGGGCTTCGCGGTAGCCGGCGTCACCGGCCACCGAGATCTCGTCGATCTCCTTGTTGTAGAGGTCGCGCAGCGAGCGCTTGATCAGCGAGCCTTCCTCGTAGACCAAGGTCGGGGCCTGCGACTTCAGTGTCAGGTCGCGCACCGTCTCCCACATCCGGATCAGGTATTCGAAATCGCGCTTGATCTCGGGCTTGGTGCGGGCGGCGCCGGCGGTGCGCAGGATGATGCCCATGCCCTCGGGCACGTCGAGATCCTGCACCACTTCCTTCAGGCGCGAACGGTCCTGGGCGCTGGTGATCTTGCGGCTGATGCCGCCGCCACGGGCGGTGTTCGGCATCAGGACGGCATAGCGGCCGGCGAGCGAGAGGTAGGTCGTCAGCGCCGCGCCCTTGTTGCCGCGCTCTTCCTTGACCACCTGCACCAGCATCACCTGGCGGCGCTTGATGACTTCCTGGATCTTGTACTGGCGGCGCGGGCGGAAGGTGCGCTCCGGCACTTCCTCGAGCACGTCGTCACCGCCGACGGATTCGACGTGTTCCTCTTCGGCTTCCTCGCCGTCTTCATCGTCCTCGTCGTCTTCGTCGGCCCTCGCTTCCGCGTCATGATGCGGCGCTTCAGCGCTCTCGCCGGCGGCGTAGACGGCATCGGCCGGTTCGGTGGCGGAGATCACGGCTTCGGCAAAAGCCTCGTCCTGCGTTTCGAAGGCGGGAGCCTCCTGAGGCTCGGCAACGGTCTCGGCCGCGACAACGGGCTCGGCGCCGATCGCTGCGACAGGCGCCGGCGTCTCGCCGGCATGATCATGGTCGTGATGATCGTGCGCGTCGTCATGGCCATGGTCGTCGTGATCGTGCGCATGATGGTGCTCGTCATCATGGCCGTGATGGTGATCGTCGTGCTCGTGATCGCCGTGGCCGTGATCGTCGTGATCATGGTCATGATGATCGTGGTGACCTTCGTGCTCGCCGTGATGCTCGGCATCGGCGTGCAGGTGCTCGCCCCCATGCGCAGCGCCCTCGGCGTGCTCCGGCAGGCTCTGGCCCTCGAGCGGCTGGCCGGCCGGATCGGCGCCTACCCTCGACGATGTCACTGCGGACGCGTTCGCCTTGACCGCCCGGCGGCGCGCATTGCGGTGGCGCGAGCGGCGGCGGCCGTGCGAGCGATTCTCGCTCTCTTCCTCGGCCTCGCGATGGGCCTGTTCTTCGGCCTCGATCAGCGCCTGCCGGTCGGCGACCGGGATCTGGTAGTAGTCGGGATGGATTTCGCTGAAGGCGAGGAAGCCGTGGCGGTTGCCGCCATATTCTACGAAAGCGGCCTGGAGCGAGGGTTCGACCCTTGTGACCTTGGCGAGGTAGATATTCCCGCGCAGTTGCTTGCGTTGCGCGGTCTCGAAGTCAAACTCTTCGACGCGATTGCCGCGGACCACGACGACCCGGGTCTCTTCCGGGTGGGTGGCATCGATCAACATCTTGTTGGGCATGTCTTAACTCTTGGCGGCGGCGGGCGCGATCGACCGTGGGCGCGAAGAGCGCTGCCGGGTGACGCGACGGTCCACCTGATTCGGGGGTGAGGGGAAGGCCGAAACGCCGTCTCTCGCGCCTTGCCGAACCGGAAGCTTCAGGACCGAAGCGGCGCGCGGGAGTGTCACTCCGCAGCGTCGCGAAAGGTCCTTCAGAATTCGTCGGCACTGTCTGGCGCATCAAGCGTCGGCCCGTATGAAACATTGGGCGGCGGGGCCGCCCCTCAATCAGTTGCTGTTGGCCAGGCATGGCGCGTGCACGCTCGCCTTGGATCAAGAACCGCCCCCTTGGGATTAAGGGATCGGGTAACAGGCCGCGTCGCTGTCAAAACTGCCCCGGAAACTGTGTGGTAACCGGAAACCGTTCGCCGCCGGGGCTTGCCCCGTTCCGCCTCGCTGCCGCGCACCGCGCTGGTCTTAGAGGGGAACAGAAAAACACTGGAATTCCCAAACCTTGGGAGTTCCGGCGCTGCACCGGGAGGCTGAATGCGACACAACCGGAAATTATTGGCCGTCAGCAATCCGTACATACGAGGAATGGGCCATCCGTGCAAGGGAGCGTCGCACGCCGGTCACAGTCGGAGAGTTTCGCGTTTCCGTCATTAAGGATCGATTAACCCTGTGGTTCTATTGCGTTAAAGAGGGCCGCTCGGAGGCACGGATTCGGTGGCGAGCCGCACAAATCAAAGGGTTTTGCTGGGACTTGCGCTGCTGTGCGCCGCGGCATTGCCGTGCGCCGATTCCACGCGTCTGAGCGCAGCCGAAAGCCCAACGCAACCCTCTGTTGCAACGGCGAATTTTCCGATAGCCACGGCTGCACGCCTGGCCGGCGACGGCAAGCAGACCCGTTTCATTCTCGACCTCGACCAGACCGTCAGCTTCCGCGCCACGACACTCGCCGATCCTTACCGGGTCGTGGTCGACATTCCCCAGGTCAACTTTCAGCTGGGTCCGGGCAGCGGGGCCGGGCGAGGGTTGGTCAAGGCCTTCCGCTACGGCCTCGTGATGCCCGGCGGCTCCCGAATCGTGTTCGACCTGACCGGGCCCGCCAAGATCACCAATTCCTACGTGCTCGAGGCGGCCAACGGCCAGCCGGCCCGGCTGGTGCTCGAGTTGGAGGAGGTCGACCGTGCGGGCTTCGTGCAGACGTCCGCTCCGGAGAATCGCCCCGCGCTGCGGCCGACGGTTGCCGCCGCACCGCCGGCAGCAGATCCCGGCGCGCCCGAAGCGGCGCCGCAAAATCCGGAAGCGCCTTCCGATGGCCGTCCGGTCGTCGTGATCGATCCCGGCCACGGTGGCATCGACAACGGCACCCAGTCGAACGGCGAGAGCGAGAAGAACCTGGTGCTCGCGTTTGGTCTGGCGCTGCGCGACCGGCTGGAAAAGGCCGGCAAATACCGCGTGGTGATGACGCGGGACGACGACACGTTCATTCCCCTCAATGACCGGTCCAAAGTCGCCCGCAATCTGAACGCCGCGCTGTTCGTCTCGATCCACGCCGACGCGCTGCCGAAGGCCGAAGGCGACGCGCAGGGCGCCACCATCTACACGCTCTCGGACAAGGCCTCCGACGCCGAAGCCCAGCGCCTGGCTGATGCGGAAAACCGCGCCGACGCGATCGCCGGCTTCAATCTCGCGGAAGAGCCGACCGACGTCGCCGACATCCTGATCGATCTGACGCAGCGGGAAACCCGCACCTTTTCAAACCGTTTCGCGCATTTGCTGATGGGCGAAATGAAGTCGACCGTGCGGATGCACAAGCATCCCCTGAAGTCGGCCGGCTTCCGGGTGCTGAAGGCCCCCGACGTGCCCTCGGTTTTGGTCGAGATCGGCTACGTCTCCAACAAGGGCGACCTCGAGCACCTCGTGTCCGAGGGCTGGCGATCGCGCGCCGTGGGCTCGATGGCCCAGGCGATCGACACGTTCCTGGCCAAGCGGATGGCGACGGCGGGGGCCGGCAATTAAGCAGGCAATGCCGGTTCCGATGTTAAGCCCTAGTTTGGCCACAGCGGACGCTCTATAAAACCGGCGCAGGGGGTTCCGGAATCGACGAGAATCCCGTTCGGCAAGCGTCTTTTGATCCGGCCCTGACGGTATTGAGTAGGCCGGTGACTTCGCGACGTGAGGGTGGCGTCCGTTTGGGGCGCCTTGAGGCTGATCTTGGGCTGATCCAGGGATTAAACGGATAAACACATAATGCGCTTGCTTGTGCGGTTCATGGGCTTCCTGTTCGCTGCGGGAACGGTGGTGTTCCTTGTCGGTGTCGGTGCCGTGGCAGGCCTGATCTGGCATTTCTCCAAGGACTTGCCCGACTACTCTCAGCTTCAGGATTACGAGCCGCCGGTGATGACCCGCGTGCACGCGGTCGACGGCTCGCTGCTCGGCGAATATGCCAAGGAGCGGCGGCTTTATCTGCCGATCCAGGCGGTGCCGAAGCTCGTGATCAACGCGTTTCTCGCCGCCGAAGACAAGAATTTCTACGAGCATGGCGGCATCGACTACACCGGCATGGCCCGCGCCGGCCTGGTCTATCTGCAGAACTACGGCTCCAACCGCCGGCCGCAGGGCGCTTCCACGATCACCCAGCAGGTCGCCAAGAACTTCCTTCTGACCAACGAGGTCTCGTTCGCGCGCAAGATCAAGGAAGCCTTGCTCGCGATGCGGATCGAGAAGACCTATTCGAAGGACAAGATTCTCGAGCTGTATCTCAACGAAATCTATCTCGGCCTCGGCGCCTACGGCATCGCAGCCGCTTCGCTGGTCTATTTCGACAAATCGGTGAACGAGCTCACCGTGGCGGAAGCCGCTTATCTTGCGGCGCTGCCGAAGATGCCGGCGACGCTGCATCCGGTGCGCAACCGTGATCGCGCCATCGAGCGCCGCAATTACGTGATCGACCGCCTCCAGGAGAACGGCTGGATCAAGCAGGCCGACGCCGACAAGGCGCGCAAGGAGCCGCTGGCCGTCACCAACCGCTCCAACGGTGCCCACACCTTCGCCGGCGAATATTTCGCCGAGGAGGTCCGCCGCGACATCTTCGAGCGCTATGGCGAGAAGAAGCTCTATGAGGGCGGTCTGTCGGTCCGCACCACGCTCGACCCCAAGATCCAGGTCATGGCGCGCAAGACCATGGTTGCCGGCCTCGTCAACTATGACGAGCAGCAGGGCTATCGCGGCGCCATCAGCAAGCTCGATATTTCGGGCGACTGGGGCGTGAAGCTCGCCGAGATCAAGTCGCTCTCCGACATTTCGCCGTGGCGCATGGCGGTGGTGCTGGAGACCAGCGAGCAGTCGGCACGGATCGGCTTCCAGCCGAACCGCGAGCTCGGCGGCGCCGTCAGCAAGCAGCGCGAGACCGGCCTGATCACGCTCGATGGAGTCAAATGGGCGAAGGCGGCTTCAGGAGCTGCGAAGGGCAGGGCAGCGACGTCGGTGGCTCAGGTGCTGCAGCCCGGCGACGTGATCTATGCCGATCCGCTCTACACCAAGGAGGGACAGCCGGTCGAAGGCCAGTACCGCCTGCGCCAGATCCCCGAAGTATCGGGCGCGATGGTGGTGATGGATCCCTGGACCGGTCGCGTGCTCGCAATGGTCGGCGGCTTCTCGTTCGACCAGAGCCAGTTCAACCGCGCCACGCAGGCCTACCGGCAGCCGGGTTCGTCGTTCAAGCCGATCGTCTATTCGGCCGCGCTGGACAACGGCTACACGCCGTCAACCGTCGTACTCGACGCGCCGATCGAAATCGATCAGGGCCAGGGCGCCGGTGTGTGGCGGCCTGAAAACTTCTCGGCGAACAAATATCAGGGACCGGTGACGCTGCGAAACGCGCTGCGGCAATCGCTCAACACGGTGACGGTGCGCCTTGCGCAGGACATCGGCATGCCCCTGATCGGCGAATATGCGCGCCGTTTCGGCGTCTATGACGAATTGCCGAACTATCTCTCCTACGCACTCGGCGCCGGCGAGACCACGGCGATGCGCATGGTCACGGCCTATTCGATGCTCGCCAATGGCGGCCGCCGCGTGAAGCCGACCTTGATCGATCGCATCCAGGATCGCTACGGCCACACCATCTTCAAGCACGACCAGCGCGAATGCCGCGGCTGCGACGCGCCCGGCGGCTGGAAGAACCAGGCCGAGCCGCAGCTGATCGACCGTCGCGAGCAGGTGCTGGACTCCATGACCGCCTATCAGATCACCGAGCTGTTGGAGGGCGTGGTCCAGGCCGGTACCGCGACCGTCGTGAGGGAAGTCGGCAAGCCGATCGCCGGCAAGACCGGTACGACCAACGAGGCCAAGGACGCCTGGTTCGTCGGTTTCTCGCCTGATGTCGCGGTGGCCATCTATATGGGCTACGACAAGCCGCGTCCGCTCGGCAAAGGCAACGCCGCCACCGGCGGCCATCTGGCCGCTCCCATCGCGCGCGATTTCCTCAAGCTCGCGCTCGCTGACAAGCCCGCCGTTCCGTTCAAGGTGCCGGCCGGCATCAAGCTGATCCGCGTCGTCGCCAAGACCGGCATGCGCGCCGGCCCCGGCGAGACCGGCGGAACCATTCTGGAAGCCTTCAAGCCGGGTACGGCGCCACCGGATAACTACTCCGTCATTGGCGTCGCTGATGCTGACGGTCGCGGCGCACCGCCGTCGCAACAGCAGCAACCGGATTCCGGCTTCTTCATGCGGCCCGGCACCGGCGGGCTGTATTAGCGGATAACGCCGACGATGGGAGAGGCGGGCGGTTGCGCTTGCAACCGTCGCCGCTACATCCCCATTTCAATTGCACGCGGGATTCCGCGAGACCAGAGAACGATATGCGCGCCGAAATCGAACGGTTGGTAGAAGAGATCAAGCAGTCAGTCGGGCTGCTGAGGAGGCATCTTTGACGTCGAGAAATCGACGGCGCGGCTCGCTGAGCTGAACAAGCTCGCAGAAGATCCAAACCTCTGGAATGATCCCCAGAAAGCCCAGAAGCTGATGCAGGAGCGGACCTCGCTGGAGGATTCGCTTTCGGGCATCGGCAAGGTCGAGCAGGAGCTCGAAGACGATATCGGCATGATCGAGCTCGGCGAGGCCGAGGGCGACGCCGGTGTCGTGGCCGAGGCTGAAGCTGCGCTCAAGAATCTCAAGAAGGAAGTGGCGCGGCGCGAGCTCGAGGCGCTGCTGTCGGGCGAGGCTGATCGCTTCGACTCCTATCTCGAAGTCCATGCCGGCGCGGGCGGCACCGAGAGCCAGGACTGGGCGCAGATGCTCTTGCGCATGTACACGCGCTGGGCCGAGACGCACGGTTTCAAGGTCGAATTCCTCGAAGAATCCGAGGGCGAAGAGGCCGGCATCAAGTCCGCAACCATCCAGGTCTCCGGCCACAATGCCTATGGCTGGTTGAAGACGGAGGCCGGCGTGCACCGGCTGGTGCGCATCTCGCCGTTCGATTCCAATGCACGGCGGCACACGTCTTTCTCCAGCGTGCAGGTATTCCCCGTCATCGACGACAGCATCAAGATCGACATCAAGGAAGCCGACGTCCGCGTCGACACCATGCGGTCTGGCGGCGCCGGCGGTCAGCACGTCAACAAGACCGAATCCGCGGTGCGCCTCACGCATATTCCGACCGGCGTCGCGGTGGTCTGCCAGGCCGGCCGCTCCCAGCACAAGAACCGGGCGCAGGCCTGGGACATGCTGCGCGCGCGCCTTTACGAGATCGAGCTGAAGAAGCGCGAGGAGAAGGCCGCCGCCGACCAGGCCGCCAAGACCGATATTGGCTGGGGCCACCAGATCCGCTCCTACGTGCTGCAGCCGTATCAGATGGTGAAGGATCTCCGCACCGGCGTGCAGACCTCCGACACGTCGGGCGTGCTCGACGGCGAGCTCGACGATTTCATGGCTGCGACACTGGCGCAGCGCGCCTTCGGCACCACCGGCGCCGACATTGAGGACGTGGACTGATCATGCCCCGCATTGCCTTCATCGGGTTGGGGCGAATGGGCCATGGCATGGCCGGCCGCTATCTCGATGCCGGCTTCACGGTGACGCTGTGGAATCGAAGCAAGGCCAAAGCGGAAAATTTGATCGCGCGCGGCGCGCATTGGGCGACTTCGCCTGAGGATGCCGCGATCGATGCCGACGCGGTCGTGACCATGGTCGCCGATGACGAGGCCTCGCGCGCCGTCTGGCTCGGGCTCAACGGCGCGGCCAAGACGGCGAAGGCCGGCACCATTGCGATCGAGTGCTCCACCGTTTCCTATGATCATGCGCGCGAGATGGGCCGCGAGCTTAATGCGCGCGGGCTGATCTACATCGATTGCCCCGTGACGGGATTGCCGGATGCAGCCGCGAGCGGGAAACTGACGCTGCTTGCAGGCGCTGACGCTGCCGACCTCGAGCGGGCGCGACCGTTCCTCGAACCGATCGGCTCGACCATCCGCCATTTCGGCGCGGTCGGTTCCGGCACGGTCTACAAGCTTATCAACAATCTTCTCGGCGCGATCCAGATCGCGGGCCTCGCCGAGGGCCTCGCGATCGCCGAGCAGGCCGGGCTCGACATGAAGCTGGTGCTCGAGTCCATCCAGGCCGGCGTTGCCGCTAGCCCGCAGGTGCAGCGCCACTCCAAGCGTATGGTCGCCCGCGACTTCAGCGGCGCCACGTTCACGGCCGCGCTCCGGCACAAGGATGCCGCCTACGCCGTCAAACTCGCCGAGAGCCTGCTGGCCGACAAGCCGCTGGTCTCGCGCGCCGCCGTCGAGTCCTACGCGCAGGCGAAGGCCGCGATGCCGGACGAGGACGAAGGCAAGATGATCGAGCTGGTGTCGCGGCCGAAGAAACCGTCTTAGCTGGAATTCGACATGGGGCAGCCTCGATCGGAACGCGGTCTCGGCATTGCCCTCGTGACCGCGGCGGCGATTGCCTGGAGCACGGCGCCCTTCTTCACGCGACTGCTGCCGTTCGATCCCTGGACCATCCTGTTCTGGCGCGGCCTGTTCGGCGGCGGTCTGATCTCGGTGCTTCTCGTCCTGATGCAGGGGCCGGGCGCGCTGCGGCAATTGGTGGTGCCGGGTCGCGGCGGTTTGCTCGTGGCGTCATTGTCCGCGCTCGGCATGATCGCGTTCATTCCCGCGCTCCAGATCACCGATGTCATGAATGTCGCGGTGCTGATCGCAACCCAGCCGTTTGTCGCGGCGGCGCTGGCGTGGCTGTGGCTCGGCGAAGCCGCGACATGGCGTACGCTGATCGCAAGCCTCGTCGCATTTGCCGGCGTCGCCATCACCGTCGGTGGCATCAGAGCCGGCGCCGATATCGGCGGCGTGGCCCTGAGCTGCCTCACGGTGCTCGCGATATCGGCCATGACGGCCGTCGTTCGGCGCCACAGGGAGACCTCGATGCTCGCGGCGGCGGCGTTGTCGAACTTCATCGGCAGCCTCGTCAGCCTGCCGTTCGCTCACGACATCGCCCATGTCGGCGGCAACAGCCTTGCGATCCTCGCGATGTTCGGCTGCCTCCAGGCGCGCTCGGCCTGACCTTTTACATGCTCGGCTCGCGCCTGCTGCCTTCCAGCCAAGCCTCCCTGATCGCGACGCTGGAGACGCCGCTGATGGCGTTCTGGATCTGGGTGGGATTTGGCGAAGTGCCTGCCGTACATGCGCTTATTGGCGGGGCGCTGGTGATCGGGGCGGTCGTGGCGGATGTCGCGGGCGAGGCCAGTTCGCGCCGATCGTCATGAGCCGCGTCTTGTCGGAAATCGGGTGGCGAGAAGCGTCGCGCTGACCGAGGTAAGAAGCATGCCCTTGAATGATAGCCGGATCGATGTGCGAGACTGGTCGCTGCTCGTGGTGCTCTCGATCCTCTGGGGCGGCTCGTTCTTCTTCAATGCTGCGGCGTTGCGGGAATTGCCACCGCTGACGCTGGTGTTTTTGCGCGTTGCGCTTGGCGCGGCCATTCTGCTGCCGTTGCTGCGTGTGCAGGGGATCGGCTTTCCCAGGGGCACGGCGGGCTGGCGGCCCTTTGCCGTGATCGGGCTGCTCAACAACGTCATTCCGTTCTCGTTGATCGTGGCCGGCCAGACTTTCATTCCGAGTGGACTGGCGTCGATCCTGAACGCGACCACGCCGCTGTTCACTGTGCTGGTGATGGCGGCCGCGGCTGAAGAGGCGCTGCAGGCGCGGCGGCTGGCCGGTGTGGCGCTTGGCCTTGCCGGCGTGATCATCCTGCGCGGGTGGGGTGTCGAGTCGCGCGCCGGGCAGGGGCTCGGCATCCTGCTTTGCCTTGGCGGCGCGTTCAGCTATGGCCTTGCAGCACTTGCGGCGCGGCGGCTGCTGAAGGATTCGCCGCCGCTTGGGACGGCCACGTTTCAGCTGATGGCGTCCACGGTGATGATGGCGATCGTCGCCGGTGCAGTGGAGCAGCCGTGGCGTCTCCCCATGCCGGGCATCGTGACCTGGCTTGCGGTGCTTGGCCTTGCCGCTCTCTCGACAGCGCTCGCCTACATCGCCTTCTTTCAGATCATACGACGCTCAGGCGCGAGCAATGTGATGCTGGTGACGCTGCTCATTCCCGTAACCGCGATCCTGCTGGGATGGCTGGTGCTGGGTGAGCCGATCTCCACGCGAGAGATCGCCGGTGCGGTCGTCATCGGCAGCGCGTTGATCGTGATCGACGGACGGGCGGTGAGAATGCTGCAGCGTAGCATAAGTTCCTGCGCCGCGTTTCACTCCACGGAAAATCCTGCCGCTTGCCAGCGGCAGGCCTGCTTGCGACACTCCCTCGTAATAAGAACGACAGAATACAGGGGAGAGAACGATGCCGGGTCGCCGCGAAAACCTTGCTGCCCTCGCCATGCTTGCTGCCGGACTGCTCGCCACGACACCGGTCTTGGCACAGACCTCGACACAGAAAAAATACGATCCCGGCGCCACCGATACCGAAATCAAGATCGGCAACATCATGCCCTATAGCGGACCGGCGTCGTCCTATGGCGTGATCGGCAAGACCGAGACCGCGTTCTTCAAGATGATCAACGATCAGGGCGGCATCAACGGCCGCAAGATCAACTTCGTCAGCTATGACGATGCCTACTCGCCGCCGAAGGCGATCGAGCAGGCGCGCAAGCTGGTCGAGAGTGACGAGGTGCTGCTGATCTTCCAGCCGCTCGGCACGCCCTCGAACTCCGCGATCATGAAATATATGAACGCCAAGAAGGTGCCGCAGCTCTTTGTCGCCTCCGGCGGCACCAAGTTCGGCGATCCCAAGAACTTTCCGTGGACCATGGGCTTTCAGCCCAACTATCAGAGTGAGGGGCGGATTTACGCAAAGTACATTCGCGACAATTTCCCGAACGGCAAGATCGCGGTGTTCTGGCAGAACGACGACGCCGGCAAGGACCAGTTCAAGGGCCTGAAGGACGGGCTCGGCGACAAGGCCAACATGATCATCGCCGACAAGTCCTATGAGGTCAGCGATCCCTCGATCGATTCGCAGATCGTCGCCTTGCATGATTCCGGCGCCGACATCTTCTTCTCATGGGCGGCGCCGAAAGGCTCGGCGCAGGCGATCCGGAAGGTCGGCGAGCTCGGCTGGAAGCCAAAGTTCTTCCTCGCCAACACCGCGACTTCGGTCGCCTCGGTCCTGAAGCCTGCCGGCCTCGACTATTCCAAGGACATTATCTCGACCGTCTATCTGAAGGACCCGACTGATCCGACCTGGGACAAGGATCCGGCCGTGATCAAATGGCGCGAATTCATGGACAAGTATTACCCCGACGGCGACAAGGCCAATGCCAACAACGTCTACGGATACGTGCAGGCCGAGGCGATGGCGCAGGTCCTGAAGCAGTGCGGCGACACTCTCACGCGCGACAACGTCATGAAGCAGGCGGCCAACCTGAAGAACTTCCATACCGAGCTGATGCTGCCCGGCATCATGGTGAATACCTCGCCGGACGATTATTTTCCGATCGAGCAGATGCAGCTGATGCGCTTCAACGGGCAGGCCTGGGAGCTGTTCGGCGACGTCATCACCGGCGAGGTCGGCCACGAGCGCAGCCAGTAGTCAGGGCTGGGGTGGCGGCTTTCGCGTGAGCCGAAACAGATGCGGTGGGTCTAGCCAGCGCTAAGACGCACACCGGCGCGCAAAAACTTCTGCGGGTCGACGGCTTCGCCATCGATACGGGTTTCGTAATGCAGATGCGGGCCGGTCGAACGTCCCGTCGAGCCGACGAGGCCGATCACCTGGCCGATCTTCACGATCTCGCCGACCTTGACGTTGATCTCGGAGATGGCCGTAGCGGGTCGACAGCCCGTTGCCGTGATCGACCTCGACCATGCGGCCGTAACCGCCGGACCAGCCGGCTGAGACCACCTTGCCGTTGGCGGTGACACGCGCGGGATCGCCGGTCGCGGCGCGAAAATCGAGGCCGGTATGCATCGCGGGCCGGCCGAGGAAGGGATCGCTGCGCACGCCGAAACCGGAGGTGAATTCGACCTCGCCGACGACAGGCTTGCGATAGGGCACCTGCGCCAGCGTGCGGTTGAGCCGGTCCATGTCGGCGCGGGTGACGTTGATGCGGTAGAGCTGCTTCTCGAACGGGCCTGCGTTGGCGGCGAGCTTCACCGGTACGAACGGGCCGCCCATAGCGGCGCGCGGCACGGCCGCCTCGAGGCTGGCGAGGTTCAGGCCGAGGTCGCTGACCACGCCGCGCATCCGCCGCATCCGCGAATCCATGCCTTCCTCGACGGCGCTGAGCGCCGCAACCTGGCGGCGCTCGACCTGATCGAGCGAGTTCGTCAGCCGGACCAGGACATTGTCAAAGCCCAGGTTCTTGGCGAATTGATTGACCGGCGGAGCGATCACGGCGGGCGCACGCGATTCGAGCCGGGCTTCGCGGTCGGGCGGCGCTACGAAGATCACGGTATCGTTGATCGGCGACGGTTTGGGCGCACCTTGCGTCGTGGTCTGGTTCGCGGCGCCACGCTGCGGCGTCGACCGGGAAATCGAGCCGGTGACATCAGGCATGGCGCCCAGCGCCGTGGCCCGGGACTCCAGCGCCGTCTGGCGCTTCATGATCTGGTCGAGCTTCTGGTCGAACTGCTCCTGGTCGAGCAATTGCCGGCTGGTGGTGCGATCGACCTTGGCGCGGAGCTCGGCGATGCGGTCTTCATAGGCATATTGCATCTCGGCCTGACGGGCGATCAGCCGGGTCAGGACGTCGTCACGGAAGGCGAAATAGGTGGCGGTCGCCGCTGACCACAGGCCGAGCAGCACCACGGTGCCGACCACGATCCAGAACACGACAGGCCCGAGGCGAACCTGCTTGCCGTGATGCACGATCGTGTAGGCGTCGTCGGCGTCGGGCAGGGGAATCGCAGCGGCTGTCGCAGCACTGGCGGGACGGCGATGGAAGGCGCGTCCGTGGTCGTGGGAATGATGCTGGGGGTACTGCGAATATTGGGCAGAACTTTTCGACATCGGCACTCCCGCGCCGGTCGGAACGGTTCCTTGCGGCTCAATTGCCGCAGCAATCTGGGCCGGTCATGGTTAATTTTCCGGAAACGGGAACACGCGATTTTAACGGGCTGGTTAAAGACTTGTTGCCGCAGCCAGCACCTCGTCCGCATGTCCGTCAACCCGGACATTGCGCCAGATCCTGGCCACCTTGCCGTCGGATCCGATCAGCACCGTGGTGCGAAGAACTCCGAGGAAACTCTTGCCGTACATGGATTTTTCGCCCCATGCACCATACGCCTCCAGCATCTCATGCTGCTCGTCCGAGATCAGGGGGATACCGAGGCTGTGCTTGTCGCGGAACCTCTCCTGGGCTTTCAACGGATCGGCGGAAATGCCGAGCACGGCGGTGCCGGCCGCGGTAAAGGCGTCCTTGAGCCGGGTGAAGTCGATGGCCTCGCGGGTGCAGCCCGGCGTGTCGGCGCGAGGGTAGAAGAACAGGACGAGCTTCTGACCAACATAGTCCGACAGAGTGACGACGTTGCCGCCATCGCGGGGCAGGCGGAAGGCCGGGGCCTTCTGGCCATCGGCCAAGGACTTTGCCGACAAGGACTTTGCCGGTAAGGACCTTGCTGAAACCGTGAACGCCGATGCGGCGGGCTTAGAGGCCTTTTCAGAAGATTTTAACCGTTTCGATGCGGCCTTGTGCGATGCTGCCTTGGCGCCTGCCTTGCTTGATTTGGTTGCCGATGCCGGCTGTGTTTTCTCGTCACGTGTTTGGGTCGATGCCCGTGTTTTCAGGGGCTTCTTTTTAGCAGTCGGACCGCCGGAGGGAGTTTTGGACGATTTCTTTCGGGATTTCTTGGACATACGCCTTCCTTTCGTCGCTTTCGGCGGGTCAACCGAAGCGGTATTGCAGCTCTCGTCCGGTGTGCCGGATTCGCGCCCTCGGCTGGGCAATTTTGGCGGCGACGGAGTATGGTTACAAGGAATTCCACGCACCACACCACTGCTCGTTGAACGCGCTCCCGGGGCGAAATGACGAACAGCAGGAACATTCGAGGCATGGCGGCAATGCCGGGGCGGGGAGCGTCGATTCCCGTCGACGGCTGCGGTCCCGGCGGCGCTCAATCCTACGACGGGCGCCTGTATCGAGAGGCAATGGCTAGGAATACGTCGCCCCAGGATCCCAATCGGGACTTCGATCGGCACGGCGGCCAACACGCGCAGCCGGAATGGGACGAGGCCGACTGGGACCAAGACCAGGAAGAGGAGGCGGGTCATCGCGCGCGCCGCCTGTTGTCGCGTTCCAGTTCGCGCATCCCGGTCGGTGACGGTTTCGCGTTGTTTCGGCGGGTGCTGCCATGCGGACGATGGCTGCGCCGGATCTCCGTCGTCCTCGGCGCCCTGATCGTCATCTTCGTCGGCTGCTTCGGTGCGCTGTGGTGGCGCCTTGGTGCCGGTCCGATCAATCTCGACCTGGCAACGCCTTGGCTCGCCGCCGCGATCGAGGACAACATCGGCCACGGTAACACCGTGGAGGTCGGCGGCACCCAGATCGAGCGCGCCGGGCGGGTCCGGATTGCCGTGCGTATCCGCGACATCATCGTCCGCGATCACGACCATGCCATCGTCGCCAGCGCACCGAAAGCCGAGGTGCGACTGTCGGGGGCTGCGCTTTTCACCGGGCATCTGCGCGCCGAAAGCCTCAATCTGGTCGATGCCGAGCTCGCGATCCGGATCGCGCCTGACGGGACCGTCACGGTGTCCGCGGGCGACACGGCGAAGCCGCTCGCAACCGGCGTCGCGTCCAAGAAGGAAGCGGGCCTGCCGCCGACATTCCCGCGCAACGGCGTTCCGCCGCCGCCGTTCGGGATGGCGCCTGCAACCCCCGACGCGTCCCAGGCCGCACCTCAGCCGGCTGCGCAGAGTGGAATTCTTCAGGGCCTCGACTGGCTCGACAGCCTGAGCATGACCGGCCTCGACGGCCAGAACCTCAACGAGATCGGTCTCAAGAACGGCAATCTGATCGTCGACGACCAGCAGCGCGGCAGCAGATGGACCTTTGAGAACATCACGCTCAGCCTGCGCCGCCCAAGCCATGGCGGTGTGACGCTGAGCCTCGGCGAAGAGGGCGCGCGCCCGTGGTCGCTGCGCGCCACGATCGGACCGACCGAGAATGGCGTACGCTCGATCGATATCCGCGCCGACAAGGTCTCGACCGCCAACATCCTGCTCGCGCTGCGCCTCAAGGACCTCACCTATACGGCCGACCTGCCTCTGACCGGCGAGCTCAAGGGTGAGCTCGGCCGCGACGGCGTGCCGACATTCTTCCGCGGCAAGGTCACGATCGGCGCGGGCAGCATCATCGATACTGACACGCCCGACTATCCGATGGCGATCGACTCGGCCGAGATCAACGTCGAATGGGATGCGGGACGGCGGGTGCTGGTCGCACCGTTCAAGATTCTCTCCGGCGCCAACCGCCTGACGCTGCTCGCCCATCTCGAGCCGCCCAACGGCACCAGCAATGACTGGCAGCTCGGCTTCAGCGGCGGTTCGATCCTGCTCGGTGGCATCGACAACGAGCCGCCGCTCGTCTTCAACCGTATTGCGATCGGCTTCCGCTTTGACACCGATCACAAGCGCATGCTGCTGACGCAGGCCGACATCTCCAACGGCGAGATCGGCGTCGCCGGCACCGGTGCGATCGACTATTCCGGCGAGCCGCGCCTGACGCTCGGCTTTGCGGGAACGCCGATGTCCGCCTCGGCGCTGAAGCGGATGTGGCCGACGCTGGTGGTGCCCGAATTGCGGCAATGGGTGATCGAGCGGATCGAGCGCGGCACGCTTCAGCGCATCGAGGTCGGCATCAACTCGCCGACGCGGAACCTTCCGCGCAAGGGACCGCCGATTCCCGATGACGGCCTCTCGGTCAACATCGTGGCAAGCGGCGTCGCGGTTCGTCCCGTTGACGGCATGCCGGTGGTGCATGACGCCGATCTGAAGGCGCACGTGACCGGACGCACCGCCACCGTGAATATCGCCCAGGGTATTGCCGACACGCCCGCGGGCCGCAAGATCACGATCTCCGACTTCACCTTCGAGGTGCCGGACATGGCGCCGAAACCCTCGCCCTCGCGGACCCGCTTTCGTGTCGACGGTCCGGTGCCGGCGGCGGCCGAAATGTTGTCCAATGATCGCCTGAGCGATCTGTCGTCGACCGTCGTCGATCCCAACACGGCCAAGGGCACCTTCACGGCCAACATCCAGCTCGGTCTGCCGGTCAAGGGCGAGCTGACCAAGGCGGATACCGTCTACGCCGTCACCGCCGATCTCAACGGCTTTGCCGCCGACAAGCTGGTGATGAACCAGAAGCTCGAGGCCAACAATCTCAAGATCGTTGCCAATAACCAGGGCTACCAGGTCAAGGGCGACGTCAAGATCAACGGGCAGGCGGCCTCGCTCGACTACCGCAAGGCGACCGATGGCGACGCGGACATCAAGCTGCAGACGACGCTGGACGATGCCAGCCGTGCCCGCCTTGGCTTCGACCTCAGTCCTGCCGTCAGCGGCTCGGTCCCGGTCAAGGTGTCGGGCAAGATTGCCGGCAGTCCTGACCAGACCACGAAGCTCGGCATCGAGGCGGACCTGACCGCGGTCAAGCTCGACAATATCCTGCCCGGCTGGGTCAAGCTGCCGGGCAAGGCGAGCAAGGCGACATTCAAGGTGGTGCCGACGGCACAGTCGACCCGGCTCGAGGACATCGTCATCGAAGGCGGCGGCGCCTCGATCAAGGGCTCGCTGGAAGTCGATCCGAACGGCGATCTCATGAATGCGAACTTCCCGATTTACGCGCCGTCCGATGGCGACAAGACGTCGCTGAAAGTGGAGCGCGGTCAGGACGGCGTGGTCCGTGGCACGATGCGCGGCGACGTCTTCGACGGCCGTGGTTTCCTGAAGTCGGCGATCTCAGGCAATTCCAAGGACGACGGCAAGAGCAAGCTGAAGAACGTCGATTTCGACATCGACGTGAAGCTCGGCACGGTCGCGGGCTTCAACGGCGAGGCGATGCGCAGCGTCGATGCCAAGATGTCGAAACGCAGCGGTGCCATCAAGGCGTTCTCGCTGAGCGGCAGGATCGGGCAGAACACGCCGGTGGCAGCCGATCTGCGCGGTGGGCGCGCGCAGGGCAGCCGCGAGGTGATCTATCTCCAGACCAATGATGCCGGGTCGCTGCTGAAATTCACCGACACCTATACTAAGGCGGTTGGCGGCCAGATGGTGGTGGCGATGGAGCCGCCGGCATCCGATCCGACCACGGCGCGCGAGGGCCTCATCAATGTGCGCGACTTCACGGTGAAGGGCGAGGCGCAGCTCGAGCGCGTTGCCGCCGGCGCGCCGAACGGCACTCCGGGCGGTGGCGGCGTTTCCTTTAGCGCCTTGCGTGCGGAGTTTACCCGGCAGAATGGTGCGCTTACGGTCCGCGATGGCCTAGTCAAGGGCCCGATGATCGGCGCCACCATCGAGGGGTCGATCGATTATCCCGGCAACCAGGTGTGCATGAGCGGCACCTTCGTGCCGATGTATGGCGTGAACAACATCTTCGGCCAGATCCCGTTATTTGGCCTTTTCCTCGGCGGTGGCGACAAGGAGGGGCTGATCGGCGTGACCTACGAGGTCGTCGGCACGCCCGCGGCTCCGGTGATGCGCGTCAATCCGATCTCCGCGATGGTGCCCGGCGTGTTCCGGAAGATATTCGAGTTCAACACCGGCAAACAGAACACGCCGATCGACGAGCTGCCGTCAACGCAGTCCGGCGACAGCCCGACGGCAACGGCAAGGCCGCTATCGAACGGTTGCAGCATGGCGCGGCGTTAGCCGCAGAGGCCGCTTCGTCGCGGCTGGAATGATCTGTGGCCATCCTTCGAGATGCCCGCCTCCGGCGGGCCCTCAGGATGAGGTCAGGTCTTGCCGCGGGACATCAAATCCCATCATAAAAGCGACCTCATCCTGAGGGGATCGCGAAGCGATCGTCTCGAAGGACGGGCCACGAATGCGGTGGTCCGGCACGGTCTGGACCAATCGATACCGCGCAGCTTACGCCGCGCGCACGCCCGCCAGGAACGTACCGACTTCGCCCGAGAGTTGCTCGGCCTGCTTGGAAAGATTTGACGCGGCGGCGAGCACCATGCCGGCAGCATTGCCGGTCTCGTTGGCAGCCGAGCTGACGCCCGTGATGTTGGTAGTGACTTCCTGGTCGCCTCGGCAGTCTGCGAGACGCTACGGGCGATCTCGGCGGTGGCTGCACCTTGCTCCTCGATCGCGGCGCCGATCGAGGTGGCAATGCGGCTGACCTCCTCGATGGTGGCGGTGATGCCGCCGATGGCGTCCACGGCTTCTTTGGTCGCGCCCTGGATCTGGGCGATCTTGTCGCCGATCTCGCGGGTGGCTTCCGCGGTCTGGCTCGCCAGCGATTTCACTTCGGAGGCGACGACAGCGAAGCCGCGGCCGGCCTCACCGGCGCGCGCCGCCTCGATGGTGGCGTTGAGTGCGAGCAGATTGGTCTGTGCGGCGATGCTGGAGATCAGCTCGGCGACGTGCTCGATCTGCTGGGCGCCGTCGGACAGGGCGCGCACGATCGTGTCGGTGCGGCGCGCGCTCTCGACCGCGCGGCCGGTGACGTCGGCCGATTGCGCGACCTGACGGCTGATTTCGGTGATGGAGGAGGAGAGCTCTTCGGCCGCGGCTGCCACCGTCTGGACGCGCTGGCTGGCTTCGGTCGCAGCCGAGCCGACCACGGCGGCGCGGCGGTTGGTGCCCTCGGCGGTCGACGACATCGACTTGGCCGTGGTCTCCAACTCGCCGGAGCCAGAGGCCATCAGGCCGACGAGCTGACCGACCGACGCATCGAAGCGGTCGGCGAGGGAGATCAAAGCGTCGCGCTTTTCCCGCTCGCCGCGCGCCTTGGCCGCGACCTGTTCGGCTTCCAGCGTGCGCGCCGTCAACGCGGTCTGCCTGAGCACTTCGAGCGTTTCCGCCATACGGCCAATCTCGTCGCCGCGATCGGTCTCCTCGACCGGCTTGTCGATAGCGCCATCGGCGATGTCCTGCATGCGGGTCTTCTGGCGGTCGAGTGCGCTGAGCACGTCGCGGGCGATCAGCCAGGACAGCGCCGCCATCAGCAGCATCAGGCCGGCGCCAATTGCGGCGAGCTCAAGCGTGAGCGCGCGCACATCGGCGTCGATATCGTCGACATAGAGGCCGTAGCTGATCGTGGCGTTCCACGGCGTGAACTGGCGGACGAACACGGTCTTGCGGACGGGCTCGCTCTGGCCGGGGCGCGGGTAGAGATAGGATGTGACGCCGCCCTGCGGCGCCTGCCTGGCGGCGTTGAGCTGCGCATCGGCAATCAGGACGCCATTTGAATCCGTGGCGCCTGTGATCTTGCCTTCGAGCTGCGGATTGGCGCCGTTGACCAGGATCGACGTATCGGAATTGTAGACGACGGGATAGCCCTGGCCGCCGCCGAACTTCATGTTGCGGGCACGCTGACGAAACTGCAGCTTGGCCTCGTCCACCGTCATCTTGCCGGCGGCGGCATCATCCTGGAAAGTCTGCGCGAGGCCGTGGACCAGATCGACCGCGGCCTTCATCTGCTGGACCCGGTCGTCCATCATGCGGCTCTTGCTGAGGACGGTCGATACCGCGATGATGGCCGTGATTGTGAGAGCTGCGAGGCAGACCATGCTGGCAAGCTTGGTGCGGATCTTCAGATGGCTTAGCAGCTTCATAACAGCCCCTACGACATGTTTGTTATTGCTCGCATCGCTAACATGAAGTTCTTACCAATCATGAAGACAGGCGTGCGCGCGGCTGCCGCGCGGGTGATCCTGCGCAGCCTTACGCGCAATCGGGCAGGAAAATCGCGATGCGATGCCTTGCGCCCGTATTCTTGCGGGAAGCAAATGATCTCAGACTTTGGTGGAGATCGAGCCTGGCTGGACCGGCAATGAACCGATTCGTTCACCGCATCATCATGTCCGTGCTGCTCGTGGCGGCCCTCGTCCTCATCTGGAACGTGCTGGGCTCGCGCTGATCCGGCACCGGCGGAAACGCCGGCGCCGGGTCTGCGGATCACTTGTGCGCCCGTCAGCGCCGCGCGAAGGCGCCGCCCGGCGCGTCCGCCTCTTTGTCTATCAGCGCATCGACGCTGACCGAGCCGCCGCCCGCTGCCGAGAGATAGAGGCAGGCGAAGCAGAACAGGATTGCGGCGGTGCCGCCGTTGAGCAGCGGCAGGAGCACCGGCGTTCCGGTCTTCATCACATGGCCCATGAAGTAGGCGAAGGCCATTTCACCGGACAGGATGAAGGCCGTGAGGCGCGTGAACAGGCCGAGCATCAGCGTCGCACCGAGCACCAGTTCGAGCGTGCCGGCCACGTAGATCAGCGGCGGGATGTCGGCGAAGTAGGGGAGCACCGGAAACTTGAACAGCTTGGCGACACCGTACTGGAACAGCAGCAGACCAGTGATGAAGCGAAACAGGCTCAAGAGAACCGGCTGAAAGCGAGCGAGATAAGGAAAGTTCATTGGTTTGTGCCCTCCATCCAATGCTGCGACTTGGACCGCATTCGGTTCCACGCTGCAAGCTGCGCCAGGTGAATTTGCGCTGACATTTTTGTCATATCGGACAAAACACCGCAGGCCGTGATTTCAGCCGCATGCCATCCGCATTTTTGAGCGTCTACGCCTGGTGCCGTCCGTAGTTCCCCGGTGACGCCAATGAGTTCAGGTTACCTTGGGGAGACCTAGCGCCGCAAGGCGGGCACGATCAGGAACGGGATCATTCCGAGAACCACGTTTGCAAGTGCGAAGGCGAGCAGCGCGTTGTAGCCATGGGTGGCGTCGTGGATCAGGCCGCCGCTCCAGGAGCCGAAGGCCGAGCCGAGCCCGCTGCCGATCGAGATCGTGCCGAAGATGGTGCCGACCCGCTTGCCCCTGAAGATCTTCATCGCGGTTGCCGTGATCAGCGGCCCGCGCGAACCCATCATGCTGCCGAAGCAGACGACGAAGCCGGTGAGCAGGATGACATCAGGATAGTACTGCAGCAGCCAGAGCAGGAAGATGCCGAGGATCGAGATCGCGTAGCTCAACAGCACCGACGGCCGGCGCCCGATCAGCCCGTCGAGTGCGGAGACGCCGATCATCCCGAACACCAGCACGACACCCGAAAAGCCCCAGGCGGTCGCCGCCTGCAGCGGCGGAAACCCGGCATCGATCAGATAGGCCACGATCTGCGCGGCGATGCAGTACATGCCGACGGCGGTGAAGAAGAAGGTCGAGAACAGCGCCCAGAAAGCGTGGTGACGTATCGCGCTCACCAGCGTCCAGCCGTTGTCGATGAAATCAGGATCGGTCTTCTTCGCAACATACGGCGAGCCGGCCGCGAATGTACGCCAGGGCAGGAGCAGCAGCGGCACCAGCAGACCCAGCGCGGCGAAGCCGTAGACCTGATAGGTCACGCGCCAGCCGAGATGATCGATCAGAAGCTGCGAGGCCGGCAACAGCGCCAGCACGCCGCCCCCATCGCCGAGTACACCACCGCCATCGCGGTCGGCAGCTTTGGCCCGAACCAGCGGCCGAGCAGGATCGAGTTCGGCACGTTGCCGATGAAGGCAACGCCAATGCCGACGCACAATCCGATCGAGATCTGGAATTGCCAAAGCGCCCGCGCGTGCCCTGCGATCAGGAAGGCCGAGCCGAGCAGCAGGAGACCGAGCGCGTAGACGATCCGCGGCCCGGAATGATCGAACAGGCGGCCAACCAGCGGCGCGGTCAGTCCGCTGATGAGCCAGGTCAGCGAATAGATCGAGACCACCTGCGCGCGGTCCCAGCCGAAATTTTCGGAGATCGGCTTGAGGAAGACGGTGAAGCTCTCGCTTAAGCCTCGCCCGAGCACGGCCAGCGTAAAGCACAGCGCGAGCACGACGAGTGCGGTTCGCACCGCGTCCTGCTGCGGCGCACCTCTGCTTTCCGCTACATTTTCCCTGGGCGTGTTCTGATCCATTGCCTGTTAGGGAGCGCGCTTCGACGCGCCCTGACAAGCATCAAAAGCTCATACGCCTATGCAGGCTTGAGCAGGACGTGCTTCTTCTTGCCGAAGGACAGCTTGATCAGTCCTTGCGGCGTCAGATTGGCCGCGGACAGCGCCATCTTCTCGTCGGTGACGGCCTCATCGTTGACGCGCAGACCGCCGCCCTTGATCTGGCGACGGGCTTCGCCGTTGGAAGCTACCAAGCCCGCCTTGACGAAGGCGTTGAGCACGCCAAGGCCGGCCTCCAGCTCGCCGCGCGGAATTTTCACTGTCGGCAGGCTCTCGGCGAGTGCGCCTTCCTCAAAGGTGCGGCGGGCGGTCTCGGCCGCTTCGTTCGCTGCGTCGCGGCCATGCAGCAGCGCGGTCGCTTCGGTCGCGAGCACCTTCTTGGCCTCGTTGATCTCCGAGCCGCCGAGCGCTTCGAGCTTTTTGATCTCGCTCATCGGCAGCGTCGTGAACAGCTTCAGGAACTTGGCGACGTCGGCGTCCTCGGTGTTGCGCCAGTACTGCCAGAAATCATACGGCGAGAACTGGTCGGCGTTGAGCCACACCGCACCTTGCGCGGTCTTGCCCATCTTGGCGCCCGATGCGGTCGTCAGCAGCGGCGTGGTCAGCGCGAACAGCTGATGTGTGCCCATGCGGCGGCCGAGATCGACGCCCATGATGATGTTGCCCCACTGGTCCGAGCCGCCCATCTGCAAATGGCAGCCGGTCCGCTTGGCCAGTTCGACGAAGTCGTAGGCCTGGCAGATCATGTAATTGAACTCGATGAAGCTCATCTCCTGCTCGCGCTCGAGGCGCAGGCGCACGGAGTCCATCGTCAGCATGCGGTTGACCGAGAAATGCCGGCCGACGTCGCGCAACATCTCGATATAGTTGAGCTTGGTCAGCCATTCGGCATTGTCGAGCATGATGGCGTCGCTCTTGCCATTGCCGTAGCGCAGCACCTTGGCGAACACGCCGCGGATCGAGGCCTTGTTGGCCTCGATCTCGGCGACGGTGCGGATCGCGCGCGTCTCGTCCTTGCCGGAGGGGTCGCCGACCATGGTGGTGCCGCCGCCCATCAGCGTGATCGGCTTGTTGCCGGACTGCTGAAACCAGTGCAGCAGCATCATGGTCAAATAGTTGCCGATGTGCAGCGAGGGAGCGGTGCAATCGTAGCCGACATAAGCGATCGCCTCGCCCTTGGCCGCGAGCGCGTCCAGCCCCTCGAAATCGGAGCACTGGTGGATGAAACCACGTTCCTGCAGGGTGTTGAGGAAATCCGATTTAAATGCAGTCATCTGTCGGCATGCCTGACAATTCTTGGTTTACTGTTTTGGGAGCAATTTAAGGGTCTTTCGCCGGAACTCGATTGCCGCCCGCCACTTGGCGCTGTGGCATTATAAGATGTGTCCCTCTGGCACAAGATCGGCATGCCGGAGGGCGTGTTTTGAGGACGCTGATCCCATGATGTTGACTGCACTTGGTTTGATGAGCGGCACCTCGCTGGACGGGGTGGACGTCGCGCTGATCGAAACCGACGGAAAACAGGTCAAGGCGTTCGGGCCGTCCGGCTACCGGCCGTATAGCCCGGCCGAGCGCAACCTGCTGCGCCAGGCGCTGTCCGAGGCCGTGCACCTGGCGCAGCGCGATGCCCGGCCGGGGATTTTGGCCGAGGCCGAGCGCGCAGTGACGCTCGCGCACGCCGAGGCCGTGGCCGCCTTCATCGCCCAGAACCGGATGAAGCCCGAAGACATCGATATCGTCGGCTTCCACGGCCAGACCGTGCTGCACCGGCCCGAGCGGCGGCTGACGGTGCAGATCGGCGATGCGCCGGCGCTGGCCAAGGCCATCCATATCCCCGTGATGCACGACTTCCGCGCCGCCGACGTCGAGGCTGGCGGGCAGGGCGCGCCCTTCGTGCCGGTCTACCACCGGGCGCTCGCCAATTCGCTGGCGCGCGAAGGGCCGATTGTCGTGGTCAATATCGGCGGCGTCTCCAACATCACCTATATCGACGGCAACGACACGCTGGTCGCCTGCGACACCGGGCCCGGCAACGCGCTGCTCGACGATTTCATGTATCGCACCATGAACCGGGCCTTCGATGCGGAGGGCAAGTTCGCGGCGCTCGGCAAGGTCGACGAGGCCTGGATCGCACGCGCGCTTCAGTTGCCGTTCTTCGCAGCCCCGCCGCCGAAATCGCTCGACCGCAACGATTTTGCCGCGCTCAAGCTCGGCGATGTGCTGCCGGCCGATGGCGCAGCCACGCTCACCGCCTTCACTGCGGCTGCGATCGCGCGCGTCATTCCGTTGCTGCCGCGGCGGCCGCGAAGCTGGATCGTCTGCGGTGGCGGCGCCCGCAATCTCACCATGCTGCGCATGCTGCGGGAGCGGGTCGGCACGGCCACCGTCGAGGCCGCCGAGACTCTCGGCTGGGCCTCCGACGCGATCGAGGCGCAGGCCTTCGGCTTCCTTGCCGCGCGCGGCCTGAAGGGCCTGCCGCTGTCCTATCCGGCCACGACTGGCGTGCCGATGCCGATGACGGGCGGGGTGATCGCGCGGCCCTGAGGCGTCTTGACGAGTGCATGCAAATGCATCTATATTGATGCAACTGCATCTAACCGCCGGGATTGGGTCATGACCGCTTCACTGAAACTGATCAGCCACAAGCTTTGCCCCTATGTGCAGCGCGCCGTGATCGCGCTCAACGAGAAGGGCGTGCCGTTCGAGCGGGTCGATATCGATCTCGCCAACAAGCCGGACTGGTTTCTGAAACTGTCGCCGCTCGGCAAGGTGCCGGTGCTGGTGGTGACGACCGACAAGGGCGAGGTCGCGCTGTTCGAGAGCAACGTGATCTGCGAGTACATCGAGGAGACGCAAACCGGCGCAAAGCTGCATCCGGTTGACGCGCTCAAGCGCGCCGAGCACCGCGCCTGGATGGAGTTCGGCTCGGCGATCCTCGGCGATCTCTGGGGCCTGGAGACCACGACCGATCCCGCGACGTTCGAAAGCAAGCGCCAGGCGCTGCTGACGAAGTTCGGGCGCATCGAAGCCGCGCTCGGCACAGGCCCGTTCTTCGCCGGCGAGGCGTTCAGCCTGGTCGACGCGGTGTTTGCTCCGATCTTCCGCTATTTCGACCTGTTCGATGAGCTGACCGAGCATCGCATCTTCAGCGATGTGCCGAAGGTGCGGGCGTGGCGGAGCGAGCTTGCGAAACGTCCGAGCGTGCGCACTGCGGTCGGCGCGGACTATCCGCAATTGCTGCGCGCTTTCCTCGCGCGTCACGACGCGCATCTCCTGAAGCTCGCGGCCTGAACTATGTCGCAGTCCCTGGCCTGGCTGATGCTGGTGATCGCCGGCGCGCTCGATGTCGGCTGGGCTATCTCGATGAAATATGCCGAAGGCTACACGCGCATCGGATGGAGCACCGTTTCGCTGGTGCTGCTCGCCGCCTTCGTCGCGCTGCTCGGGCGCGCGTTGAAGGTGCTCGAGATCGGCGTCGCCTATTCGGTATGGACCGGAATAGGCGCCGCCGGCACCTTCGTCATGGGCGTCGTGCTGTTCGGCAGACCTTGAGCGCGATGAAGCTTGCCGGGATCGCGCTCGTCATGATGGGAATCGTAGCGCTCAAGCTGGCCTAGGCGGCGCCACAGCGATCAGGTGCAGCCGTTGGCAAGGCATAAAGCCGGCGACGTCGTTCACGGACAGCTCGAGCACCAGATACGCCTTCACTGCTTCTCTCCCGAACCGGGCGATGTCGTCCTCGGTCAGCTAGAGCTCCATGGCCATCTTCGCCAGGGTCGCGATGGTGTTCATGTTGCGCGCGGTGCCGGTCTTGGCGGCGGGGATCACGAGTTTTGAGGTCCCCATGCCGTCGCCGTAATGCACGTAGATCTCGCGGCGGCCGAGCTTGACCTCTTCGTCCTTCTGACCGCGAATTTCGGCGAGTGTGTCCACGGGCGGCGCCTTGTCGAGGAAGATCGCGACCGTGCGGTTGGGCGCCGTTTTGGCAAAGGGATTGTCGGCCAAAACCTTTGCCATCTCGCCAGCGCTGCGCACGAGCACACCGATCGGCGCGCCGGAGTAGGTGTGCAGACGCTTTTCCAGCGTGGCTTTGATGGCGGATTCCGATTTGCGGCTGCTAAAGACCACATTGCCGCTGGCGATGTAGGTGCGGACGGCACCGAAACCGAGCTCTTCGCACATCGCCTTGAGCTCGGTCATCGGCAGCTTGCCGGTGCCGCCGACATTGACCGCGCGCAGCAGGGCGACGAACGCGGTCATGTCAATCTCAGCGCACGTTGGCCAGGCGCATGTCGAGATAGGCCGTGATGGTTTCCATCAGCGGCTCGAGTTTGGCGTCGAAGAAGTGGTTGGCGCCGGGGATGACCTGCTGGTCGATCACGATGCCCTTCTGCGTCTTCAGCTTCTCGACCAGCGTGTTGACGTCCTTCGGCGGAACCACCGCATCTTTCTCGCCGTGCACGATCAGGCCCGACGACGGGCAGGGCGCAAGGAACGAGAAGTCATAGAGGTTCGCGGGCGGCGCGATCGAGATGAAGCCTTCGACCTCGGGGCGGCGCATCAAAAGCTGCATGCCGATCCAGGCGCCGAAGGAGAAGCCGGCGACCCAGCAGGCGCGCGCCTCGGGATTGATGGTCTGCGCCCAGTCGAGGGCTGCTGCCGCATCCGACAATTCGCCGGTGCCGTGGTCGAACGAGCCCTGGCTGCGGCCGACACCGCGGAAATTGAAGCGCAGCACCGAGAAGCCGCGATGCGCGAACGCGTAGTAGCACTGGTAGATGATCTGATGATTCATCGTGCCGTGGAACTGCGGATGCGGATGCAGAACCATCGCGATCGGCGCGTTTTTCTGCTTGGCCGGGTGATAGCGGCCTTCGAGGCGGCCGGCAGGACCGGTGAAAATAACTTCAGGCATGGATGATCTCGTGATTGATTTCCTGGAAGACGGTCCTCAACAACCAACCGACTGTCGGAACTTCATCGGCTGCTGGGCCGACCAAGCCGCAAATGGAAGGGTGGAGCGGCGCCCTCGGATGATGCGCGAGCGGCGCGCGGGTGAACTGACGCGCGCGTTCTAACATGAGGCGAGGGTCAAAAAGCAAGCATCTTGAACATCCGGCAATGAGCTCAAGATGTTAGCGTGTCACCGTCGTGTCATGGCCAGGCGTTGATTGGGAATCGCGGTTGCCAAGCGCCCGGCGGGAGCCCATGTCGGGCGAAGCGGCGGAGTAGGTCCCGCGCACAGGGTAATATATTACTTTCATGCTAAGCCGCGTCTATCTCGACTGGAATGCGACCACGCCGCTGCGCGCCGAGGCGCGCGCAGCGATGCTGGCCGCTTACGAACTGATCGGGAATCCGTCTTCGGTCCATGCCGAGGGACGGGAGGCGCGGCGGTTGGTCGAGGACGCCCGAAGCTCGCTTGCGGCGGCTGTCGGCGCGCTGCCGCGAAACGTGATTTTCACCTCGGCCGGAACTGAGGCCAACGCGCTGGCGCTGTCGCCCGGCTTGCGCAGCCGATCGGGTGAGCCGGTGCGGCGACTCGTGGTTTCCGCGGTCGAGCATGCCTCGGTGCTCGCGGGCGGCCGGTTCCCGGCCGGCGACATCGGCCGGATCCGTGTCATGCGCTCCGGCGTCGTCGATCTCAATCACCTCCGTGCGCTGCTCGCGGACGGCCCGCCGGCGCTGGTTTCGATCATGGCGGCCAATAATGAGACCGGCGCGCTCCAGCCGGTCGCTGAGGCCGCGCGGATCGTCCACGAGGCCAGCGGCCTCCTGCACGTCGACGCGATCCAGGCACTCGGCAAAATTGCTTTCAACATTAATGAGGTAGGCGCAGACCTTGCGACCTTTTCTGGGCACAAGATCGGCGCTCCTAAAGGCATCGGCGCGCTCGTCGTGGCCGAAGGGCTTGCCGGGTTGGAACCGGTGCTCCGGGGCGGCGGACAGGAGTTCGGCCGGCGGGCGGGAACCGAGAACGTCGCCGGCATCGCCGGTTTTGGGGCGGCGGTGAAAGCGGCGCTTGAGGCTCTGCCGGAGGATGCGGAGCGTATGACAAGTCACAGAGATCACTTGGCAAATGGCCTTCGTGGCATTGCCGGGGCGACCATCTTCGCAGAAGACATGAAGAGGTTGCCAAATACCGTCCTGTTCACCGCCCCGGGGCTCAAGGCCGAGACTGCCGTGATCGGCTTTGACCTCGAAGGCGTCGCCGTATCCTCCGGCTCGGCCTGTTCCTCCGGCAAGGTCCAGCCCTCCCATGTGCTCTCGGCGATGGGGTACGATGCCACCGTGGCCCAAGGAGCGGTGCGCCTCAGTCTGGGCTGGTCCACGGAAGCCGATGACATCAACAGGGCGTTAGAGGCTTGGCGAAAGCTCGGTAATGCCCTACTTAAGGGCTAAGCGACGAAACACGGCTTGAACGGTTCTAAGCCCGTGCGTTTCGCCAAGAAACATCGTAATACTCGTCCGAGTTTGATCCACCGCGGTCCTTGAAACCGCGAGCGGAGGATAGAATGCCAGCCGTGCAAGAGACGGTCGAGCGCGTGAAGCGCATCGACGTCGATCAGTATCGTTATGGGTTTGAGACCCTGATCGAGTCCGACAAGGCCCCCAAGGGGCTGTCGGAAGAGACCGTCAAGTTCATCTCCGAGAAGAAGAACGAACCCGCCTGGATGCTGCAGTGGCGGCTCGAGGCCTATCGGCGCTGGCTCACCATGACCGAGCCGACCTGGGCGCGCGTCGACTATCCCAAGATCGACTTCCAGGACCTCTATTACTATTCGGCGCCGAAGCCGAAGAAGACGATCACCTCGCTCGACGAAATCGATCCGGAGATCCTGAAGACCTACGAGAAGCTTGGCATCCCGTTGCGGGAGGTCGCGATGCTCGAAGGCGTCGAGCCTAAGCCCGGCGAGGAAGACCCGGCGCGCCGTAAGATCGCGGTCGATGCTGTGTTCGATTCGGTCTCGGTTGCGACCACCTTCAAGGCCGAGCTCAAGAAGGCCGGCGTGATCTTCATGCCGATCTCGGAGGCGATCCGCGAGCATCCCGAGCTGGTGCAGAAATATCTCGGCTCGGTGGTTCCGACCTCCGACAATTTCTACGCGACGCTGAACTCGGCGGTGTTTTCGGACGGCTCGTTCGTCTACGTGCCGCCGGGCGTGCGCTGCCCGATGGAGCTGTCGACCTATTTCCGCATCAACGAGCGCAACACCGGTCAGTTCGAGCGCACGCTGATCATTGCGGACAAGGGCTCGTACGTCTCCTACCTCGAAGGCTGCACCGCGCCGCAGCGCGACGAGAACCAGCTGCATGCCGCCGTGGTCGAGCTCGTCGCGCACGATGACGCCGAGATCAAATATTCCACGGTGCAGAACTGGTATCCGGGCAATTCGGAAGGCAAGGGCGGCATCTACAATTTCGTCACCAAGCGTGGCGACTGCCGCGGCAACAATTCCAAGATCTCCTGGACCCAGGTCGAGACCGGTTCGGCGATCACCTGGAAATATCCGAGCTGCATTCTCCGCGGTGATAATTCCCGTGGCGAGTTCTACTCGATCGCGATCTCGAACGGCTTCCAGCAGGTCGATTCGGGCACCAAGATGATTCACCTCGGCAAGAACACGTCGAGCCGCATCATCTCCAAGGGCATCGCCGCGGGCAAGTCGCAGAACACCTATCGCGGCCTTGTCACCGCGCACCGGAAAGCGACCGGCGCGCGCAACTTCACCGCCTGCGATTCCCTTTTGATCGGCGACAAATGCGGCGCGCACACCGTGCCGTATATCGAGGCCAAGAACTCCTCGGCGACGTTCGAGCACGAGGCGACGACCTCAAAAATCTCCGAGGACGTGCTGTTCTACTGCGTTCAGCGCGGGCTCAGCCAGGAAGAGGCTGTCGGCCTGGTCGTCAACGGCTTCGTCAAGGACGTGCTGCAGCAGCTGCCGATGGAATTCGCGGTGGAAGCGCAGAAGCTGATCTCGATCTCGCTTGAAGGGTCGGTTGGCTAGCTCCGGCCTCATCCTGAGAAGGCCGCGTAGGCGGCCGTCTCGAAGGATGGAAATCGGAAAGATTGTTGGCCTCATTCCTTCGAGACGCGCCTGCGGCGCTCCTCAGGATGAGGGAATAGATGGAAAAAATGATGGCTTTGCTTGAAGTGAAAGACCTGCAGGTTCGTGTCGAGGAGCGTGAGATCCTCCATGGGCTGACGCTGACCGTGAACGAGGGCCAGATCCACGCGATCATGGGGCCGAACGGCTCCGGCAAGTCGACGTTGTCCCATGTCATTGCCGGCAAGCCCGGCTATGAGGTCACCGGCGGCCAGATCCTGTTCAAAGGCGAGGACCTCCTGGAGATGGCTCCCGAGGAGCGAGCGGCCAAGGGCGTGTTCCTGGCGTTCCAATATCCGGTCGAGATTCCCGGTGTCACCACCATGAATTTCCTGCGCACCGCACTCAATGCCCAGCGCAAGGCGCGCGGCGAGAGCGAATTGATGGTGCCGGACTTTCTGAAGAAGGTTCGCGAGGTCTCGAAGTCGCTCAACATTCCGCAGGACATGCTCAAGCGGGGCGTCAATGTCGGCTTCTCCGGCGGCGAGAAGAAGCGCAACGAGGTGCTCCAGATGGCGCTGTTCGAGCCGAGCCTGTGCATCCTCGACGAGATGGATTCGGGCCTCGACATCGACGCGCTGCGCATCGCGGCCGATGGTGTCAACGCGCTGCATTCGCCCAAGCGCGCCATGGTCGTGATCACCCACTATCAGCGGCTGCTGAACTACATCGTGCCCGACGTCGTGCACGTGATGTCGAAGGGCCGCGTCGTGAAGAGCGGCGGCAAGGAACTGGCGCTGGAGCTGGAAGCGTCTGGCTACGCCCAGTTCGAGGACGCCGCGTAAGGAATTTTGCGATGAACGTTGCTGTGGCAAAGACCGGAAAGGGCCGCGCGGTGAGCGATCTCTTCACCAGCGCCGAAGGCCGGCTGCCGGGTTCGCCGTCCGTCATCGCGGCGCGCCGCGAGGCATTCGAGACCTATGAGCGTCTCGGCCTGCCGCACCGCCGGATCGAGGAATGGAAATACACCGATCTCCGCGCGCTGGTCGGCGAGGTGCTGCCGCTGGCGGCCGCACCCGATGCGGCTGCGATGAAGCGCGCCGCGGAGGCGGTCAAGGCGCACGCGATCGAGGGAGCCCGCAAGCTCGTGCTGGTCGACGGCGTGTTCGCGGCCGATCTCTCCGACGCGAAGGCGCTCGCTCCCGAGGCGAGCTTCAAGACATTGCGGGAGGCGCTGGAGAAAGATGCAGGCCTGCTGCAGACCGGTGCCACCGATGCCGTGATCGCGCTCAACGCGGCGATGGCGACCGATGGACTCGTGCTGTCGATTGCTGACGGCGCCCAGTTGTCCGCGCCGATCCAGATCATCCACATCGCCACCGCGGCATCCGCGTCGGCCTTCACCCGTTCGCGGGTCGCGATCGGGAAAGGCGCTCGCGCCACCATCGTCGAGAGTTTCGTTGCGGCTGGCGCCAAGGCCTACCAGATCAACGACGCCGTGCTCGTCACGGTCGGTGACGATGCCGATGTCGCGCATATCCGCCTGATGGACGATGCGGCCGACGCGTTTAACGTGACCTCGCATTTCGTGACGGTCGGCGCCAACGTCAAACTCAACTTCTTCAACATGACCACCGGTGCTGCCGTCAGCCGCTTGCAAGGCTTCATCACGCTGGCGGGCGAGGGCAGCGATCTCTCGGTCAACGGCGTGAACCTGCTGCAGAAGACCGAGCATGGCGACACCACGCTGGTGGTCGATCATGCCGTGCCCAACTGCGTCAGCCGCGAGGTTTTTCGCGCGGTGATTGACGATCGTGCCCATTCGGTGTTCCAGGGCCGCATCATCGTCCGTCCCGATGCGCAGAAGACGGACGGCAAGATGATGACCCGGGCGCTCTTGCTCTCGGACGAAGCCGAGGCCGACAACAAGCCCGAGCTGGAAATCTTTGCCGACGACGTATCCTGCGGCCACGGCGCCACCGCCGGCGCGCTGGACGAGAACCTGTTGTTCTATCTGAAGGCACGCGGCCTGCCGGAGAAGCAGGCCCAGGCGCTGCTGATTCAGGCCTTTGTGGGCGAAGCGATCGAGCAGATCGCTGATGATGGCTTGCGCGAGCATGTGATCGGCATTGCCGAGCGCTGGCTGGAGCGCCGGTCATGAGCACGCATCCCGCAGTCAGGAACGGCGCATATGACGTCGCGCGCGTGCGCCAGGATTTTCCGGCGCTCGCGATGCAGGTCTACGGCAAGTCGCTGGTCTATCTCGACAATGCGGCCTCCGCGCAGAAGCCGAGCGCCGTGCTCGAGCGCATGACGCAGGCCTATACATCCGAATACGCCAACGTCCATCGCGGCCTGCATTACCTCGCCAACGCCGCGACCGAAGCCTATGAGGGCGGCCGCACCAAGGCCGCTCAGTTCATCAACGCTGCGCGTACAGAGGAAGTGATTTTCACCCGCAACGCGACGGAAGCGATCAATCTGGTCGCTTCGTCCTGGGGTGGGCCGAACATCGGAGAAGGCGACGAGATCGTCATCTCGATCATGGAGCACCACTCCAACATCGTGCCCTGGCATTTCCTGAGGGAGCGCCAGGGTGCCGTGATCAAGTGGGCGCCGGTCGACGACGAGGGCAACTTCCTCATCGATGAGTTCGAGAAGCTGTTGACGTCGAAGACCAAGCTGGTCGCGATCACGCAGATGTCGAACGCACTCGGCACCATCGTGCCGGTCAAGGACGTCGTGAAGATCGCCCATGCCCGCGGCATTCCCGTGCTGGTCGACGGCAGCCAGGGCGCGGTGCATCTGCCCGTCGACGTTCAGGATATCGGCTGCGACTTCTACGTTTTCACCGGCCACAAGGTGTACGGTCCCACCGGCATCGGCGTGCTCTGGGCCAAGTATGACCACCTCGTCGCGATGCGCCCCTATAACGGCGGCGGCGAGATGATCCGCGAGGTCTCGCGCGAGATCGTCACTTACGGCGATCCCCCGCATAAATTCGAGGCGGGCACGCCCGCGATCGTCGAGGCCGTGGGCCTTGGCGCGGCCATCGACTACGTCAAGTCAATCGGCAAGGAGCGCATCGCCGAGCACGAGCGCGATCTCGTCACTTACGCCCAGGATCGCTTGCGCGAGATCAACTCGCTGCGTCTGATCGGCACCGCACGGGGCAAGGGCCCGGTGATCTCCTTTGAGCTCAAGGGCGCGCACGCCCATGACGTCGCCACCGTGATCGACCGCCAGGGCATCGCGGTGCGCGCCGGCACCCATTGCGTGATGCCGCTTTTAGAGCGGTTCAACGTGACCGCCACCTGCCGGGCCTCGTTCGGCATGTATAATACGCGGGAAGAAGTCGATCATCTGGCACAGGCGCTGTTGAAGGCGCGGGATTTGTTCGCATGAGTGACACGGCCGAAATCAAAGCCAATCCGATGGAGACCCATTCGGCGCTGCCGCCGGAGGAGACCGAGCGTCTCACGACCGAGATCATCGCCGGCCTCAAGACCGTGTTCGACCCGGAAATCCCCGCCGACATCTACGAACTCGGCCTGATCTACAAGGTCGAGATCAAGGACGATCGCTCCGTTGACGTGCAGATGACGCTGACGACGCCGAACTGTCCGGCCGCCGGCGAGTTGCCAACCATGGTCGAGAACGCGGTCGCCAGCGTTCCCGGCGTCGGCGTGGTCGACGTCAAGGTCGTCTGGGAGCCGGCCTGGTCGCCGGAACGCATGAGCGACGAGGCGCGCCTCGTCCTGAACATGTGGTGACGCGTAGCCTCGATATTGAATTCGTTCCGCAACGGACCACATAAATAAGATGACCCAGATCTCGTCCGGCTCGACACCAGCATCCACTCCGAAGCAGCGGCGCCCGCGCCCGCAGGTGATGCGGCTGACCGATGCTGCTGCCCAGCGCATCAGTGAACTGACCCAGCGCGCGGACTCCGAGATCGTCGGCCTGCGTGTCGGCGTGAAGAATGGCGGCTGCGCCGGCCAGTCCTACACGGTCGAATACGCCCACGATATCCGCCCCACCGATGAGGTTGTCGAGGACAAGGGCGTCAAGATACTGGTCGACCCCAAGGCCGTGCTGTTCCTGCTCGGCACCGAGATGGACTACAAGGCCGACAAGATGCAGGCCCAGTTCGTCTTCAACAACCCCAACCAGATCTCCGCATGCGGCTGCGGCGAGTCGGTCGAGCTGCGCCCGGCGCAGATCGACGGGTAGGTTTCTCGGTCGTTGCTCTCGTGTCCCGGACGCGCTGCAGCGCCCTTGCGGGACTCACGCTATAGTCACCAGTACAAAGATGGCTGGGCCCCGGCTCAGCAGCGCACCGTTTCACGCTGCGCTGCATCCGGGGCACGAGAGAGTTTGCCCATGGATCGCGAATTCCTGACTGACCTGTTCGCCGATTTCGGCCCTGTCGCCATCCGCAAGATGTTCTCCGGCTACGGCATCTCCGCCGACGGCATCAACTTCGCGCTCGCCCTGCGCGCCGGCCTGTTCTTCCGCGCCGACGAGGTAACCATCCCCGACTTTGAAGCGGAAGGCTCAAAACCGTTCCAGTATTCGACCCGCGCCAAGACCGTGCTGGTGAACTCCTATTGGGAGTTGCCGGCGCGCCTGTTCGACGATTCCGACGAACTGGCGCAATGGGCGAGGGCGGCCCTCGCCGCCGCCCAGCGCGCCAAGGTGAAGAAGCGGCCGAAGAAGAAAGCGGTGGCGAAGAAGGCCGCACCGAAGAAACCTGCTGCCAAGAAGCGTCCGGCCAAGAAAGCAACCAAGAGAACGGTGCGGTAGGGTGGGGAAAGGCGCGGAGCGCCGTGCCCACCATTTCGCTTTGCCCACCCGACGAGACCGTTTGCTCAGTCGACAGCCTTGGTGAGGCCAACCCGCATATCCTTAGCCACAAAAACGCAAGTGCCGTCGGCAAGCACGCGGCCGTCGGCAATTCCGAGCACCAGCTTGCCGCGGCGGACCATGCGCATGGCGACCTCGTAGCGCACGGATCGCGTCTCCGGCGTGATGGCGCCCGTGACCTCGACCTCGCCGACGCCGATGGCGCGGCCCTTGCCCGGTGAGCCCGACCAGCCGAGCCAGTAGCCGACCATCTGCCACATCGCATCCAGGCCGAGACTTCCCGGCATCATGGCGTCACCGCGATAGTGACAATCGAAAAACCACTGCTCCGGCGCAATGTCGAGTTCGCCGACAATATGGCCCTTGCCGAACTCGCCGCCGTCCAGGCTGATCTCGGTGATGCGGTCCATCATGAGCATCGGCGGCGCCGGCAATTGCGCGTTGCCGGGACCGAAATAGCCGCCTTCGCTCGATCTCAGCAGTTCGTCCCTGGTGTAGGACGATTGCGGCCTGTGAAAATCATGAGGATTGGGCACGACAACAAGTCCTCGATACGCGCGGTCAGACGCTGCAAGCGGCGAGGAAGATGTCGTTCGTCAGGTTGGAATGTCAAGCGCGGCCCGCGTCTCGCGGCCTGCAGTTTCCCGCCTTACGCCACCCGGTTGTGGGTCTCGACCGCGTATTCCGGGTCGACTTCGCAGATCACGCGGTTGCGGCCGTTGCGCTTGGCGGCGTAGAGGCAGGCATCGGCACGCTCGATCAGGGCATCGGTGTCGTCGCCTGGCTTCAGCATGGAGACGCCGACGGAGATGGTGACACGGCCGAGGATCTCGCCGGTCGATTTCTTCTTCAGCTCCTTCGCCATCACGGCGCGGCGGATGTGATCGGCGACGGTGAGAGCCTGGCGCAGCGCGGTGTTGGGCAGCAGCACGGCGAACTCCTCGCCGCCATAGCGCGCAGTGATGTCCTGGCCCTTGATGGTCTGCTTCATGGACAGGCCGACCAGGCGCAGCACCTGGTCGCCGGTGAGATGGCCGTAGGAATCGTTGAACGACTTGAAATGATCGATGTCGAACAGCAGCAGCGACAACGGCTCGCCCGAGGCGAGTGCGCTCTGCACGGCCATGCCGATCATGCGGTCGAAATATTTGCGGTTGCCGAGCCCGGTCAACGGATCGGTCAGGCTCTCGGCGCGGATCGCCTCGAGGCTCTGCTGCAGATTGCTGATCTCGTTCTTCGACAGTGTCAGCCGGTCTTCCAGCGCCTTGTTGGTCTCGCGCATCTCGCCGGTCGAACGCAGCAGCGTCTCGACGATCGTCTTGATCTGCTCGCGGCTCTCCGCCGAGGACAATTGCTCGGTTGCACCCGATAGGCTGGCGTCATAGGCGCCGGTCATGCCGAGCGCGTCGCTCAAGACGGTCATCACGTCATCGATCTCGCGGATGACGCGCGCGCCGACCTTGTCGATGCGGTCGGTCGTCTTGATGTGGGAGAGATAGGTATCGTAGATCTGCTCGAGATCGGCTTCGGTCAGCTTGCCGTTACGTGCCAGCGTCTCGTTGATGATCTTGTTGAGCGGGGCGTTGTAGCCGGTCGCATAGACGTACCAGATCTCGTAATTGCGGGGAATTGCGGTTTGCTTCAATGATCGGATCTGACCGAGCGCCACCTCGGCGAACGCCATCGTGCGTTCATGTTCATCGAGAACCTTGACCACAGAACATACCCCACAACGGTCGGTGCGCTCACGACCGCAGCAATACTTAAATTATGTTCGTAGGCTAACGGACGATCGTGAACGGTCGGTAAATGATCGACCGTTCAACTCACGCGTGCATCGTGGTTTCAGGCCCCGGCGGGGGAGCGGACCGGTCGGAGCAGGAACGCGGGGAGATGCGAGTGATCGCCAGGCTCGGTATCGGGCTCGCGCTGGCGGCGCGGCTCGGGACGGCCAATCGACGGGACATGCGATGGATTGGCTTGCTGGCGCGAACCGTGGCGCGGCTCTGACGATGGGTTTGCTTCGCGCGGAGCCTTGGCTTCGCGCGGAGGCCTCGCTTCGCGCGGCGGCCTTGCCTCGCGTGCTGGCCTCGCCTCGGCGGCGGGCCGTGCTTCGGCTGCGGGTCTTGCCTCGCTACGCGCCTCGCGCGGCTCATGGCTGCGCTCACGGTCACGGCTGCGCTGCGGCTTGCCGCGCCCGCCGCGCGAACGCTCGCGGCCGCGCTGCTCGCGCGGGCGCTCGCTGTGCTCGCCCGTGCTGGCCTGCACTTCGTAGTCGCCCTCGGCGCGCGGAATGCTTTGGCCGATCAGCTTTTCAATCGCAACCATCGACTTCTGGTCAAGCGGCGTCACCAGCGAAATCGCCATGCCGCTGCGGCCGGCACGACCGGTGCGGCCGACGCGGTGAACATAGTCGTCGGGATGATGGGGGACGTCGAAATTGAAGACGTGGCTGACCTCGGGAATGTCGAGGCCGCGGGCAGCCACATCGGAGGCGACCAGCAGCGGCAGCTCACCCTTGCGGAACTGCTCGAGCGCCGCCGTGCGGGCCGACTGGTCCATGTCGCCGTGCAGGGCGCCGACGCTGAACCCGTGCTTCTGAAGCGATTTGTGAACGACCGCGACCTCGCGCTTGCGATTGCAGAAGATGATCGCGTTCTGGAGATCCTTGGCCTCGCGCAGCAGGCGTCGCAGCAATTCGCGTTTCTCGTGCGCCTCGCGCCCGGCCGGAACCTGACACTGCGTGACGGTGACTGCGGTGGTGGCGGGCTTCGAAACCTCGACCTTCTGCGGATTGTGCAGGAAAGTTTCGGTGATGCGCCGGATCTCCGGCGGCATGGTCGCGGTGAAGAACAGGGTCTGCCGCGTGAAGGGGACGAGCTTGCAGACGCGCTCGATGTCCGGGATGAAGCCCATGTCCAGCATGCGGTCGGCTTCGTCGATGACGAGCAACTCGACGCCGGTGAGCAGCAGGCCGCCGCGCTCGGTATGGTCGAGCAGCCGGCCCGGGGTGGCGATCAGCACGTCGACGCCGCGGGTCAGCTTGGCATCCTGGTCGCCGAACGAGACGCCGCCGATCAGCAGGGCGACGTTGAGTTTCTGGCCGGCGCCGTAGCGGTCGAAGTTTTCCTTCACCTGCGCTGCGAGCTCGCGGGTCGGCTCCAGGATCAGCGTACGCGGCATGCGTGCGCGGGCGCGACCCTTTTCGAGGATGGTGAGCATCGGCAGCACGAAGGCCGCGGTCTTGCCGGTGCCGGTCTGGGCGATGCCGAGCACGTCCTTGCGTGCGAGGACGTGTGGAATCGCCTGTTCCTGGATGGGGGTGGGGGTGGTGTAACCGGTGGCCGCCACTGCGGCGAGGACTTTTTCGGATAGTCCGAGATTGGAAAAGGACATTGAGCCTCTGGTCGAAACCGCCGTTCGGAATCGAGGGTAATAAGGCTGTCGCGTTCCACCCCGAAACGGCGCGCTCTCAAAGAAGCTGGGGGTGCTGACTCACGCGAACAAAGCGCCAGGCTCAGGAATCGCTCTTCGATCCGAGCCGCGTCGACCCGGAACATAGGGTGGAATCGGCCAAAGTCAATGGAGCAGGCGCGGGAAGGCCCTAAAAACCCTCATGTTTTTACCCAAATACCGGGCCCGGCTCGGGTTTTCGGCACGGCGGCCAGCCCGGTGGTTAACGCGCCCCTGCGGCCTGGGCCCGGAAATCGCCGGGCGCCATGCCATAGGCGGAGTTAAAGACCCGGTAATAGGTCGCCAGGCTCTCGAAGCCGCAGGCGCTGGCGATATCGGCGATCAGCCGCTCCGGTGCTTCGCGCATCAAGCGGCGGCTCTGCTTCAGCCGCTCTTCCGTCACGGTCAGCGAGAAGCTGCGGTCGGCGACCTCGAACAGCATGTGCAAATGGCGCACCGAGACGCCGAGCAGGTCGGCGACACGCGTCGGCGTCAGATCGGGATCCTGCAGATGGCGCGCGATCAGGCGCTGCGCCAGCGACAGGCGGGCGGTCCGGAGCGCGGCCTGTCCGCGCCGGCTGCCCGGCCTGACGATGCCGCGCTCGATCAGCGCCAGCTGCCCCAAGGCCTGCACCAGCGGGACGGCGCCGGACGAGCCATCATTCGCGGCAGCGTCGCCGAGATCGGCAAAGCAGGCATCGAGCAGTGGTGCGAGAGCGGGATCGTTGAAAACCTTGGGCGCAAGCTCGCGCGTGCGCTTGTCCTGTGTCGCGAGGCCGCTGACGGGGATCTTCAGGATCCGCAGATGGAAACCGGAATCGCCCGGCGGCCTCGTGCGGTAGGGCAGGTCGGTATGGCTGGTGGCAAAGCCGCCATTGGCGATGGCGAAGTCGCTGGAGCGCATGCCGCCGAACCAACCGCCACCGCCGAGCTGCTGGTAGACGCAGATGCTGTCACCGGGCGCGTGGCCGATGTCGGCCTGGCTCCGTTCGACCGCATAGGACGAGGCCTTCAGCTCCACGAGGGCGGCATTGCCGACCTGGCTCAGCGAGAATTCGCCGTAAAAGTCGCCGCGCCGTTCGCGCTCGAGCTCGGCGGTGACCCCGAACAGCCCCTTGGCACGCACCTCGCGCCAGAAATCGAAACGATCGTGCGGCTCGACCTCGTCGGTGCACCAGCGATACACGGCAGCCCCTCGTCTCGAACTGAATTCCACCCAAGAAAATTCTACCGAAGAAAAAGCAGATTCCACGGCAATCTGCCATAGGCCAGATCATGGAGCCGAGGGACAGACCGGTTGGACCGCCGTTACGGCTGGCCCGACTATGACATCAACGGCGTAAGGTCCGCATGGAGCCAATGGGGAGCCGTTCGGCAACGGGAAAATCAGGATGATGCGTCGGGTTTTCAGAAGTTTGGCGGCGCTTGGCGTGGCCGCGAGCCCTCAGCGGTTTCGCGGGTGCCGTGTATGCCGAAAAGCGCGTCGCGCTCGTCGTCGGCAACAACGACTACCGGAACGTTCCGAAGCTCCAGAAGGCCGTCAACGACGCCCGCACGATGGGCGACACGCTGAAGCAACTCGGCTTCACCGTGATGGTCGCCGAGAACCAGAACCGTCAGCAATTCTCCGAGACGCTGCTCGCGTTCGACCGGGCGATCGAGCCCGGCGATACCGCGTTCTTCTTCTACGCCGGCCACGGGTTCGAGATCGCGGGCCAGAACTACCTCTTGCCGACCGACGTGCCGGCGGCGACCGAAGGCCAGGAAGAGCTGGTGCGCGACGCTTCCATTCTCGCAGATCGCGTCGTCGAGCGCCTCCAGAACAAGAAGGCGCGCACCTCGATCCTGGTGTTCGACGCCTGCCGCAACAATCCGTTCGAGCGGAGCGGCACGCGCGCCGTGGCCGGCGGTGGTGGGCTCGCGCCGATGACGCAGCTGCCCGAAGGCGTGTTCTCGGTGTTCTCGGCAGGCCCGCGCCAGACCGCGCTCGATCGCCTTTCCAACGACGATGCCAATCCCAATTCGGTGTTCACGCGCACTTTCGCCAAGGAGCTGCTGCAGCCCGGCGAGAACCTCGTGCAGGTCGCACAGCATACGCGCCGCCTGGTCAGCGAGATGGCCGACACCGTCAAGCACAATCAGGTGCCGGTCTATTTCGACCAGATGGTCGACGACGTCTTCCTCAGCGGTGCCGCGAAGGATGCGGCAGCCGCGCGTCCGGCCGATCCGCCGCCGCAGAAGGTCGCGGCGCTGCCGCCCGTCTCGGTGCCGCGCGTGCCGAAGGAAGAGACCACCAACGCGCCGATCGCGAGCTTCTCGCGCCACAATGGCGGCTGGAGCGTGACCTTCTCCTTCGCCGATCCCACCCTCGGTGTGTCCTGGCGCATGGCAGGCAATGGTGATTTCCGCGAGACCGGCTTCATCGACGCGCTCGATCCGCGCACGCGCAAGCGGATGCCGAACCCGTCGATCGAGCTGCCGCCGGACGCGCAGGCCGGCACCATCGAAGTCCGCTATGTCGATGCGTCCGGCGACATGCAGGGCCCGTTCCCGATCAAGTTCGATCCCGAAGCGGCGCTGATCCGCGACCAGCGCAAGATCCTCGACATGACCGCCACGAGCTGGCTGTCATTCCGTCAGTTCAATGGGCTGCTGGTCTATTATTCTCATCTGGTGTCGTACCGCTGCGCGATCCGCGAGGTGCGGATCGGCATCGACACGGCGGTGCAGGACAAGGTGCTGAAGCTGCCGCCTTGCGACCTCCGCGATCCCTCGGCGATCACAGCCGGCATGCTGCTCTACGAGAAGCTGCCTCCGGCCACGCAGTTCATGTCGGTCGAATTGACCTACCGCGACGGCAGCGTCTCGGAGGTCAAAAGCTTCCGCACGGCCAACCGCAGTAACAATTGGGCGCTTTCGCAAATTGAATATGCTCCCGACGCTTGCCCGCGCTACAATCGCCCGAACGATGCAGCAGTGAGGGTCGAGCTATGGAAGCAGTCAATCCAGATCAGCCGTCGCGCGTCCGGAAAGTCCGCTGCTGCATCGTCGGCGGCGGACCGGCCGGCATGATGCTCGGCTATCTGCTGGGACGTGCCGGCATCGACTTGGTGGTGCTGGAGAAACACGCCGACTTCTTCCGCGATTTTCGCGGTGACACCGTGCATCCCTCGACGCTCCAGGTGATGGACGAACTCGGCCTGATCGACGGCTTCCTCAAGCTGCCGCATCAGCGCTTGCAGAAGATGGACGGCCTGTTCGGCGGCACCAAGGTGCGGATCGCCGATCTCAGCCGGCTAAATACGAAGTACCCGTTCATCGCCTTCATGCCGCAGTGGGATTTTCTCAATTTCCTGCGCGAGGCAGGCGGACGCTTCGCCTCGCTCGAGGTGCTGATGAGCACGGAGGCCGTCGACCTGATCCGCCGCGGCGATGCCATCGCCGGCGTGCGCGTGAGGACGCTCGACGGCATCGTCGACATCGAGGCCGATCTCACCATCGCCTGCGATGGCCGGCATTCGACGGTGCGCGAACGTGCGGGCCTTGGCGTCGAGGAGATCGGCGCGCCGATGGACGTGCTCTGGTTCCGTGCCGGCCGCAAGCCGGACGAGACCGAAAACCTGTTTGCGCGGATCGAGCCCGGCAAGATGATGGTGACGTTCGATCGCGGTGGTTATTGGCAATGCGCCTATGTCATCGCCAAAGGGCAATACGATGCAGTGAAGGCGAGGGGGTTGCAGGCACTGCTCGACGACGTCGTCCGCATGGCGCCGGTCCTTCGATCCGGAGTTGCCGACGTGAAGAGTTTTGACGACGTCAAGCTTCTCACCGTTGCGATCAACCGCCTGCCACGCTGGGCGCGGCCGGGCCTGCTCTGCATCGGCGACGCCGCGCATGCGATGTCGCCGGTCGGCGGCGTCGGCGTCAATCTTGCCGTGCAGGATGCGGTCGCGACCGCAAACCTGCTCGCGGACAGACTGACGCGCGGTTGTCCATCGGAGGATGAGCTCGATGCCGTGCGGCGCCGCCGCGAGTTCCCGGTGAAGATGACCCAGGCGATGCAGGTGATCGTGCAGAACCACATCATCAGCGGCGCGCTACAGGGCGGCGATCACCCGCTCAAGGTGCCGCTGCTGCTGCGGTTGATCTCCGCACTGCCATGGCTTCAGGGGATTCCGGCGCGCTTCATCGCGCTCGGTGTCCGGCCCGAGCATGTGCATTCGAAGGCTGCCCCAGCGGCGTAACGCAGGGATTGGGTAAGGATAATGTCGCGTTAAATCGCGCGCCTTGCGTTGCGTTCCAGCCACAGCGCGCGCGGAGTCAAAGGCCGCGATGCGCCAATCCGGCACCTTAACTTTCTTGATTCAAATTTGAGTAAGAACTGCGTGTGAGCGTGCGTCCATCAAAGGACACGGGATGTACCATGCGTAACAAATTGATTGCTGCCTTCGCCTGCACGACCGCTCTGGTTTCGACCGGCACCGCTTCCGCCGCCGATCTCGCCGCGCGTCCCTATACCAAGGCGCCCGCCTATATCGAGCCGCTGTTCAACTGGACCGGCTTCTACGTCGGCGGCCACATCGGTGGCGCCTGGACCAATGAGCAGTTCATCAACAATGGCGTCGGCGCGCCGTTCGGCGATCTGACGCCGGGCCAGGGCTATCGTCAGCGTGGCACCGGCATCATGGGCGGCGCCCAGATCGGCTACAACTGGCAGGCCAACAACTACGTATTCGGCATGGAAGGAACGATCTCCGGCCTCGACAACAAGGGCACCGTCGTGAACACCGCGTTCGGCGCGGGCGACGACGTGTTCACCTGGCGTGCGAACCTCCTTGCGACCGTCGTCGGTCGCGCCGGCTTCGCGGTTCAGAACAACCTGTTCTACATCAAGGGCGGCTATGCCGGCGTGAACAACCGTCTCTCGGTGACCGACACGGTCGGCCCGGCGACGGGCTCGGGCGGTCAGACCCACTGGGCCAACGGCTGGACTGTCGGCGCCGGCTGGGAATACGGCATCACCCGTAACTGGATCGTCGGCCTCGAGTACAATTACGCGGCTTTCGGCAGCCAGACCTATCAGCTCGGCGGCCCCTCGGGCAATTACACGTTCGATGCCAAACCGCGTGACATCCAGTGGGCCGTCGTCCGTGCGAGCTACAAGTTCGACGCGCCGGTCATCGCGCGCTACTGAGCCTTCAACGAACGACACCCAAAAAAGAGTACTGCCAACAATTAAAAGCCCCGGCTTCGTCCGGGGCTTCTTTTTCCTGCAACGCGATGGCGTCTCACGCCATGATGGAGAATCCGCCGTCGACCGGGATCGCGGTGCCCGTGACGAAGTTCGACGCGGGCGAGGCCAAGAAGACCGCGATGCCGGCGAAGTCGTCGATGTCGCCCCAGCGTCCCGCGGGCGTACGCGCCAGCACGCGCTCGTGCAGGCCCGACACCTGCTGTCGCGCGCCCCGGGTGAGATCGGTGTCGATCCAGCCCGGCAGGATCGCATTGACCTGGATGTTGTCGGGCGCCCAGGCATTGGCGCAGGCGCGCGTGTACTGCACGATGCCGCCCTTGCTCGCCGCATAGGCAGTCGCGAAGCTCGCGCCGAAGATCGACATCATCGAGCCGATGTTGATCACCTTGCCGTTGCCCGACGCCTTCAGCGCCGGATAGGCCAGCTTCGAGCACAGAAAGGCGCTGGTGAGGTTGGTGTCGATCACCTTGTTCCACTCGTCGAGCTCGAGCTCGTGCGGCGGCTTGCGGATGCTCATGCCGGCATTGTTGATCAGGATGTCGATGCGGCCGAGATCCCGGACGACACGGTCGATCATCGCGGCGATTGCCGCCTTATCGGTAACGTCAGTGGTGACGGCAATCGCCTTTACGCCGCGCGCTTTGAGGTCGACGACCGCTGCAGCCGACTTGGCTTCGTTGCGCCCGACCACGGCAATATCGGCGCCGGCGTCCGCAAGCCCATGGGCTAGGCCGAGTCCGATGCCGCCATTGCCTCCTGTGACGATCGCGACCTTGCCGCGGAGATCGAACCGGTTGGATGTCATGCTTTCACGTCCTGGTTTCTTCTATCGGTTGCTTTGCCAGATCAGCACCAGCCCGAAGCCTGCCATGGCGGCGCCATAGCCGGCCCATTGCAGCTGGTTGACCATGAAGCTCGATCGGGGCCAGGCAACGGTGCCCGTGCCTTGTCCGATCCAGAGCAGCCCGACAGCGAGGGCAAACAGGCCTGCGATCAGCAGAAATCTGCGCATGCATCCTCCTATCGGTCTGATTCTGTCGCGGCCTACGGCACAAAGCACCGCCGCAGGTCGCGAGAGCTTGCGGCCAGACTAGCCGTAGCTTCGGTTCAGATACAATGGGCAGGGATGCAAGGCCGCGCGAGAACGCATGTCCGTCGAGACCATCCCGGGCATCGCCGGCGCAAGCAGGTCGTTGACGGCGAGCATCAATCGCTCAAGCCTCCGAAAACGGAAAAGCCCCGGGCAATGCCGGGGCTTTGCGTCTGAAGTTGAATTCAGATCAGCTCAGTACTTGGCGACGACCGGGCCGGTCCAGTTGAAGCGGTAGACCAGCGAGGTCGAGATCGTCTGGTTCCAGCTGTTGGCGCGGATGCTGTTGCCGACCGGAGCGTTGCTGACGTCGAACAATTCGTCCTGGGTCTTGGCATTGTAGAACGCCGAGCGGTACTCGGTCTTCATGAACCAGCCGGGCGAAGAGATGCCGAAGAAATTCAAGCTATTCTCGACGCCGCCGCCGATGAACCAGCCGTTGCGGTTGTAGCTGTTGAGATGGGCACCGACCGGAACGCCAGCAAGGTCAGTGAAGTTGGTCTGGCCGAAGTGGGCGCCCGAGTAACCGCCATTGACGTAGGTGAGAACGTTCGGAGCGGCCAGCCAGCCAAGGCGGATACCAGCGGCCCAAGAGTCTTCCAGCTTCTGGCTGCCGGTGATGCCCAGGAGCGGATCCTGGATGGTGGCGCGGATGCTGCCGAACTGACCGTCAGCGAATACACCGGCGACCCAGGTGCCGCTGAACTGCCAGTCGTAGCCGAGACCGACGGTGCCGAACCAGCCCGAACCACCCTGGCGCTGCGTGATCGTCAACGGCGTGCCGGTGGCCGTATCCACGACGCTCTGGTCAGCATTCGAGAGGCCGCCGCCGCCGCCGCCGAAGATGTAAAAGCCGGTCCAGTTGGCAACCGGAGCCGCCATCGGCGCCTTCACGTAGGGACGGGCCGCAAGGTCAGCCGCCGAAGCCGAACCGGTCATCGCCGCAACCGCGGTCATTGCGAGTACAATCTTCTTCATGACTAAATCCCCAACCTTAGGTCCGTAGCAGGCGCGAGCGCTGTGAAGTCCGTGTGATCTGATGCCCGGACTATAGACGGTTCTCGCCGAAATGCTGTTGCAGGGCAGGCACAGTCGCCGGAAAACGCCCGCCATCCGGGTTATGAGGTGTCATCACTGGCTCCTCGAAAACAGATGTGATTCCAATGTATTACGCCGGTCTCTGCCTCGTCTGTCCGGGTAGGGTTTTGTCAGGAATTCGCATTTGTCCGAGACGAAGGCAGTCCCGCCTCAGCTTTGGCTCGCCGACCGGCCGCTGTGAGTCGTTGGCCGACCTGCGCGTCCGCGAGGTAAAATGCTGCGGATGACGTCCGTGACGGGCTCGATCGTCCGTCCCAAATGAAAAAGCCCCGGTCTCCCGGGGCTTTTCAGCGGGAATCACCGAATCAGACGTCCAGCAGCTCCTCACTGGCGAACTCGGCCTTGTCGGAGATGAAGGCGAAGCGCGCTTCGGCCTTGGTGCCCATCAGGCGCTCCACCGAATCTGCTGTGGTGTCGCGATCGTCGGGGAGCAGGACCACCTTGAGCAGGGTCCGCTTGCTCGGATCCATGGTGGTTTCCTTGAGCTGCGCCGGCATCATCTCGCCGAGGCCTTTGAAGCGATTGACCTCGACCTTGGCGTTGGCGTTGAACGCGCTCTTGATCAGCTCTTCCTTGTGCTTGTCGTCGCGCGCGTAGACCGACTTGGTGCCATGGGTCAGCTTGTAGAGCGGCGGCACGGCGAGGAAAAGGTGACCCTCGTCGATCAGCTTCGGCATCTGCCGGTAGAAGAAGGTGATCAGCAGCGAAGCAATGTGTGCGCCGTCGACGTCGGCGTCGGTCATGATGATGATGCGCTGGTAGCGCAGATCCTCTTCGCGATAGTGCAGCAGCTGGCCGCAGCCGATTGCCTGCACCAGGTCGGAAAGCTGGGCGTTCGCCGTCAGCTTGTCCTTGCCGGCGGAGGCGACGTTGAGGATCTTGCCGCGCAGCGGCAGCACGGCCTGGGTTTTGCGGTCGCGCGCCTGCTTGGCGCTGCCGCCAGCCGAGTCACCCTCGACGATGAAGAGCTCGGAGCCGTCGGTGCCGGCATCGGTGCAGTCGGCGAGCTTGCCGGGCAAGCGCAGTTTCTTGCCCGCGGTTTTGCGCGCGGTTTCCTTTTCCTGACGGCGTCGCGGCCGCTCTTCGGCCCGATCGATCACGAAATCGAGCAGCCGGTTGGCCATGTTCGGATTGCCCGACAGCCAATGGTCGAACGGATCCTTCATCGCCTGTTCGACGATGCGCTGCGCTTCAGCGGTGGCGAGGCGATCCTTGGTCTGGCCCTGGAATTCAGGCTCGCGCACGAACACGGACAGCATCACGGCGGCACCGACCATCACGTCTTCCGAGGTGATGGACGAAGCGCGCTTGCCCTGGCCGACGCGCTCGGCGTGATCCTTCAGGCCTCGCAACAGCGCGCTGCGCAGGCCGGATTCGTGGGTGCCACCGTCGGGCGTCGGCACGGTGTTGGTGTAGGAGGAGAGGAAGCCGTCGGCATCCGCAGTCCAGGCCACGGCCCATTCGCAGGCGCCATGCGCACCGTTGCGGCCCGATTTGCCCGAGAAAATGTCGGGATGCACCAGCGTGTCGGCGTGGATCGCCGCCGCCAGATAGTCCTTGAGGCCGCCGGGGAAGTGGAAGGTCGCTTCCGGCGGAACATCCTCGATGCCCTTGAGCAGCTCGGGCGCGCAGTTCCAGCGAATCTCGACGCCGCCGAACAGATAGGCCTTCGAGCGCGTCATCTTGAAGAGGCGCTGCGGCTTGAACGCGGCCTTGGCGCCGAAGATGTCGGTGTCGGGCTTGAACCGCACCCGCGTGCCGCGGCGGTTGTTGACCTTGCCGAGATCCTCGAGCTTGCCCTTGGGATGGCCGCGCTCGAATGTCATGCGATGCAGCTTCTGGCCGCGCGCGACCTCGACCTCGAGCCGCGAGGAGAGTGCGTTCACCACGGAGATGCCGACGCCGTGCAGGCCGCCCGAGGTCTCGTAGACCTTGCTGTCGAACTTGCCGCCCGAATGCAGCGTGCACATGATGACTTCAAGCGCCGACTTCTTCGGAAACTTCGGATGCGGATCGATCGGGATGCCGCGGCCGTTGTCGGTCACGGTGAGAAAGCCGTCCGCGGAGAGCTCGACGCCGATGAAGGTCGCGTGTCCGGCCAGCGCCTCGTCCATCGAGTTGTCGATGACTTCGGCGAAGAGGTGATGCAGCGCCTTCTCGTCGGTGCCGCCGATATACATGCCGGGCCGGCGCCGCACCGGTTCCAGGCCTTCGAGCACCTCGATGTCGGCGGCCGTGTAGTCGGCCTCACCGCCGGTTCCGCGCGGCGCTGGCTTCGGGGCAGAAGCACGCCCCTTCGGCCCATTGCCGTCGAACAAATCGTCTTTTTGTTTTGTTTTCAACTGCTTGGACATATATCTTGATACGTTTTGATGGCCGCGAAGGCGGCGAATCGGTTGGCCCGACTATGCCACTTCTGGCTTCGAAAGGTTATCGCAGCGCCGGCCGGTCGCTGTGGGTGGGAGCTAATGCCGGCGAATTTACGCCGCAAGCTAACCAAGTCCCGGCAATTTGACGCTTCGGACCCGCGGGAGCCGGCTTTGTGACTTGATGTCACACAAGTCCTTGGCTTACCAGTGCTTTTCATCGAGCAGCACCTCAAGGCGGGCGGGAAGGCTATTCTGGAATGGAGCAGTACGCGCACGCACTGGCCGATTTCGTGCGCCTTCACCAGGCCTGGGCTGCTCCGATCGTGTTCCTGCTCGCGTTCGGGGAATCGCTCGCCTTCATCTCGCTGTTGATCCCGGCCTGGGGGCGCTGGTCGCCATCGGCGCGCTGATCGGGGCGAGCGGCATCAGCTTCTATCCGATCTGGATTGCCGGCGCGATCGGTGCCGCACTCGGCGACTGGGTCTCCTACTGGTTCGGTTACCGCTACAAGGAGCAGGTCGCGCAGATGTGGCCGCTCTCGCGCTATCCGGAAATCCTGCCCAAGGGCGAGGCCTTCGTGCGGAGCTGGGGCGTGCCCAGCATCTTCATCGGCCGCTTCTTCGGACCCTTGCGCGCCTCCGTGCCGCTCGCGGCCGGCATTTTCGAAATGCCGTACTGGAGCTTTCAGGCCGCCAATTTTGTCTCCGCGCTGGTCTGGTCGGCGGCGCTCCTGTTGTTCGGCGATGTGATCGCGACGATCATGGAATGGCTTTGGCGTGTCGTGTGAACGCCGCGAAGCTTGACGGGAACAGCATCTGCCCTTATAGCCGCGCACCATGATCAACGCCGCGACCATCCTGTTCGCCCGTCGCCGCCGCCGCTCTTTAGCGGTTCGGGCGGTCGATCGCGTTTGAGATCATCGTCTTTGCCGCTGGATCCGATCCGCGGCATTCTCTCCCTCCTGTCAGCGCGATCTGATCCGGCGGCCCCCACGGAGGCCAGCAGGAGACCACGATGTACACGCCACCCTTTTTCAAGCCTGATCGCGCTGCAAGCCTGAAATTCGCCGAGGAGCGCGGTTTCGGCACCATGTGCGCCTTTGACGGCCGCAAGCCGGTCGCCTCGCCGCTGCCGTTCTATCTGACCTACGCCGCCGACGGCACGCCGCAGGCCGCCTTTCATGTCGCCCGTCACAATCCGCTGGTAAAGCTTGCGGACGGCGCGACGTCCTGGCTGCTCGCGATCAATGGCCCCGATGCATATGTCTCGCCCGACTGGTACGTCTCGCCGGATCAGGTGCCGACATGGCTCTACCAGTCGGTGCATCTGAGCGGCCCGGTAACGTTGTTGTCGGACGACGAGCTGGCGGTGCAGATCGACACGCTCAGCGACAAGTTCGAGAGCTGGCTGCTGCCGAAGACGCCATGGACGTCAGGCAAGATGACGGCAGGCCGGTTCGAAGCGATGAAGAAGGCGATCGTGGGTCTGGTGATGACGGTTGAAGAGGTCGAAGGCAGCTTCAAGCTCAACCAGCACAAATCGGATGCCGATTACGCGGCGATCAGCGATGCCGTGGGTGCGCAAGGCGACGCCGGTTCACAGCAGATCGCGCGCCTGATGCGCGAGGCGCGCCCGCAGGCCTTCGCATCCGATACGGCACAAGCAAACGAAGCGGCGACAGTTGAAAGGAACGTGTGATGAGCACGAAGAAGAAAATCGGCATTTTGGGGGCATCCGGCTACACCGGCGCCGATGCGGTGCGTCTGCTGGCGCGGCATCCCAATGCGGAAATCACGGCACTCACCGCCAACACCCATGCCGGCAAGGCCATGAGCGACGTGTTCCCGCATTTCTTCATGCTGGATTTGCCCAAACTCGTGGAATGGGAAAACGTCGACTGGACCAAGCTCGACGCGGTGTTCTGCGGATTGCCGCACGGTACCACGCAGCAGATCATCGCGGCGGTGCTGAAGGCCAACCCGAACATCAAGGTCCTCGACATGTCCGCCGATTTCCGGCTGCGCAACAAGGAAACCTACGCGCAGTGGTACGGCCACGAACATCAGGCGATCGAGTTGCAGGGCGAGGCCGTATACGGCCTGACCGAATTCTATCGGGAGAAGATCACCGCGGCGCGACTGGTCGCCTGTCCCGGCTGCTATCCGACGGCAGCGCTGTTGGCGCTGGTGCCGCTGGCGAAAGCGAAACTGATCGACGTCGATGACATCGTGATCGACGCCAAATCAGGCGTCACCGGCGCCGGACGCGGCCTGAAGCAGAACACGCTGTTCAGTGAGGCGGGCGAGGGGATTTCGCCGTATTCGGTCGGCACGCACCGGCATGCGCCGGAGATCGAACAGGAGATCGGCGTCGCGGCGGGCGCGAGCGTGACCGTCAATTTCACGCCGCATCTCATTCCGATGTCGCGGGGCGAACTCTGCACGTCCTATGTCAAGCTCAACGGTGCGACGCCGGATGATTTGCGGGCCGCACTCGAGAAAGCCTACGCGAACGAGCCCTTCGTGCATGTTGTCAAAAAGGGCGTGCTGCCGCAGACCCAGAACGTACGCGGCTCGAACTATGTCCAGATCGGTGTCGTCGCCGACCGGATCAAGAACCGCGCCATCGTGATCTCGGTGCTCGATAATCTGGTGAAGGGCTCGGCCGGTCAGGCGATCCAGAACATGAACCTGATGTTCGGATTCCCCGAGACCGCTGGACTGGAGCAGCTCGCGCTGTTTCCTTGATCGGAGGGGGCGCCGTGGACGAAGAGACCCTGCAATTCTGTCGGAGCAACGCCCAGTCCTATGCGGACTGGGCGAAGACGCTCTTGGATTGCTGCCTTCTGCGTCCCGGCTCACGCTTCGCGCGTCCCGGACACGAGAGTGTTTCGCTCTGTCCGCTCAGTACTTCGCGACGACCGGGCCACCGAACCGGTAGTTGATGCGCGCAGTGATCAGGTCGACATCCTGACCGATGCGGTCGGTGCGCGAGAAGGTACCAACCGGCGCCAGCGCTCCATTAGCCGTGAGTGTGACATCGTGGCGACCCATGAACAGGTGATCGTATTCGAGGCCGACCGACCAGTTCGGGGTAAAGCCGTATTCGAAGCCGACGCCGACCGTACCGCCCCAGCGGGTCTCGTTGGCACCATCGAACTCGGCTCCGGCCAGACCGCCCGTACCGATGCCGCGGTATTGATTGCTGGTGACCGCGGCGCCGCCCTTCACATAGAGCAGCGCATTGTTCCAGGCGTAGCCGACCTGGCCGGTGAACAGTCCGAAGGCGTCGATATGGGTGCGGTTCGCGACGCCGAACACGGTGCTGGCATTCCGGCCCGAGAGGTCGGCCCAGTTGCCCTGAGCCTCGAGGCCGAACACGAAGGCGCTGCTCTGCCAGCGATAGCCGATCTGGCCGCCGGCGACGGCGCCCGTCGCATCATGGCAGCCTTCGGCGATGGCGGCCGGGAAACCGGCAGTCCCGTCCCAGCAATTCCGCGACGTGCCATAGCCGCCGTTGGCGCCGATGTAGAAGCCGCTCCAATCATAGATCGCGGCGATCATCGGCGGCGCTTTGGTGTAGGGACGAGCAGCGAGATCGGCAGCGTTGGCCTGGGTCGCGACCGCGGCGAGCGAGAGCGCGCCGAGCGCGGATACAACCTTCAAATTCATGTCTGCCCCGAATCAATCAATTGCGATGCGTAAATATACATGGGGATGAGTGACAACTTGATGTGCAAACCGGAGCGGTGCTGATTCTCTGGAAGTGTCATCACCCGGCAACACCTGCGGTTGTCATCCGGCTGCCTCGGAAGCAGGCAGTTTGTCGGCAGCGCGAGTATCGCCGTGGACGATACTACATTGCATATTTTGGAGAAAATCCCGGCTGAATTCGCTATGCATCGCTCCACGTTGCCGCGTAGCCGGGACGTTCGTGTCAAACCACCTGGAAAATCGCCAGCGCCAGCACGGCCTGCGCGAGGAAGCCGACGGTGAAGGCGAGGGTGCGGAATACCGGGATGCCGAGCGCATAGACGATCAGATGCGCGACGCGCGACCAGAAATAGACGACGCAGGCCAGCACCGTCCATTTCGAGGAATAGTCGATCGCGTTCAGGATCAGCACCAGCGGAGCGAACAGGACGAGGTTCTCGACCGCGTTGTCGTGCGCGAACATCAGGCGGGTCGCCCACTCCGACTGTGGCTTGTCACCGCGCGAGGGATTGGCCATCGCGCCGCCGAGCCCGCGAATCTGGCAGCGGTTGATGGTGTAGGGAATCCAGAGGATCCCGGTCAGGATCACCGTGCACGTCAGCCAGAACAATTCACGCGTCATAACCCGGTCCCCTCCAAAATCGATGTCGTGAGCTTATACAAAACCGCGCGCCATTGCGCTATGAGACTGGGCAAGAATCTAGCCGTTTGTGCAGAGGAGTGTACGATTCGGTATGACGAATCGTATGTTCAAGACCGGGGTAAGCCGGGATCAGGCGAGCTTTCTTCCGCCGAGAGTGGAAGATTACGTGGCTGGCGACAACCCTGTTCGCGCCATCGATGCTTTTGTCGCAGCGCTGGACCTTAAACGGCTTGGCTTCGGCCATGCTGGGTCAGGCGGCGGGGCAGGACAACCTGCTTACGATCCCGCCGACCTGCTGAAGCTCTATCTTTATGGCTACATCAACAGAATCCGCTCCTCGCGCGCTCTTGAACGCGAGGCCGGGCGCAACCTCGAACTTATCTGGCTGATGAAGCACCTGGCGCCCGGCTATCGTACCATTGCCAATTTCCGCCGGGACAACTGGAAGGCGCTCAAGGCGGCGAACCGGGAGTTCGTGCTGCTGATGCGTGAACTCGACCTTCTGGGTGGTGAGGTGGTGGCGATCGACGGGGCGTTTTTTGATGGCAACGCCAGCAAGGCGAGCATCAAGACGCAACGCCGACTTGCCAAGCGGCTGGCGGAGATCGAACAGGAGATTGAAGCCTATGGTGCCGCGCTGGAGGCCAACGACAGCGTGGAGGCGGAACGTCCGCCGGCGGGGCCAGATGGTGGCGGGGGCGAAGGCGGCGGGGACGTCGCGCAGAAGGTGGCGACCTTGATGGCCAAGCGCACAGCCCTGAAGGTGGATTTGGCGCGGCTGGAAGAGAGTGGTCAGACGCAGTTGTCGCGAACCGATGCGGATGCCCGCTTGCTGGCAAAGAACGGCCAGGTGGTGGCGGGCTACAACGTTCAGATCGCCGTCGACGACAAGCACAAGCTGATCGTGGCGAGCGAGGTCGTCAACGACGGCAACGACACCGGCCAGCTTTACGATATAGCCAAAGCCGCGAAGGAGGAGCTTGGCGTCGAGACGCTCACGGCGCTGGCCGATACCGGTTATTACAACGGCCACACGCTGAAGGACTGCGAGGAGAACGGGATCGTGGCCTACGTTCCGCAAGCCAGGCGGACCGCGCGGCTCGAAGCGCAAGATCGCATCAGCCATGAAGAGTTCGCCTATGACACCGAAGCCAATGTCTATCGCTGTCCCGCCGGCAGGCTCCTGAGCCCGACGGACGGCCGCAAGACCAACGGCAAACGGATCGAGATCCGGTATGTCAGCCGCAAATCCGACTGCGACGCCTGCGCGCTACGCTCACGCTGCCTCTGCCAAGACGCCGACGCGCACCGTTTACCGCTGGGAGCATGAGGCGGTGCTCGAGCGGCATCGTGCGCGGATGCAGGACGCCGACGCCCAGATGCGACGCCGGGCAGAACTCGCCGAACATCCCTTCGGTACCCTGAAATGCCGGGCGGGCTATCGCCACTTCCTCGTTCGCGGCTTCGACAAGGTGCGCGGCGAATGGAGCCTGATGGCACTCTGCTACAACTTCTCCCGCGTGCTGAACATCCTCGGCAGCGACAGTTTCATGGCTTATCTGGCCAACCGCCATCCATATTGGGCGTTCTTGCTGCTCAAAGCCGTCTCGGCCATCGTCAACCGCCTACAAGCCAGCATGCCGCTCTCCCAAGGCAAAGTGCGCCTGACCTTCGCCATAGCCACATAATCAGCGCGCAATACAATTCTTGCCCAGTCTCTATGCGCGAACCCTGACATAGCTGCCCGGGGCGTCCTCGATCGGCGGGAGCGCGTCGGTGCCGACGGCGCGCGCAGGCACTTCCTCCGGATCGAGGCCGCCCAGCCATTCGCGCCAGTCCGGCCACCATGAGCCCTTGTGCTCCACCGCGCCCTTCATCCACTCGGCGACGTTGACGTCCTTGATGTTGTCGTTGGTCCAGTACTGATACTTGTTCGAGGCCGGCGGATTGACGACGCCTGCGATGTGGCCGGAGCCGGACAGCACGTACTTCACGGGGCCGCCGAAGAACTGCGAGCCGTACAGCACCGATTCCGCCGGCGCGATGTGGTCCTCGCGTGTGGCGAGGTTGTAGACCGGCACTTTGACCTTGGAGAGGTCGAGCAGCGTGTTGTCGAGCACCATGGTGCCGGTCGACAGCCGGTTCTCCAGATAGCAGTTGCGCAGGTAATAGGAATGGTTCGCCTGGGTCATCCGCGTAGCGTCGGAATTCCAGTGCAGCAGGTCGAACGCGCTCGGTTGCTGGCCCTTGAGGTAGTTGCTGACCACATAGGACCAGATCAGGTCGTTGGATCGCAGCATGTTGAAGGCCATGGCCATCTTGGAGCCTTCGAGCACGCCGGACGCCTTCATGTCCTTTTCGAGCGCCGCGATCTGGTCTTCGTCGACGAACACGAGCAGATCGCCGGCATGGGTGAAGTCGACCTGGGCGGCAAAGAACGTCGCAGAGGCCACGCGCTGGCGCCGCTTCTCGGCGAGCCAGGCCAGCGTGGTCGCGAGCATGGTGCCGCCGACGCAATAGCCGGCGGTGTGCACCTTCAACTCGCCGGTGACCTTCTCGATCACGTCCATCGCCGCGAGCAGACCTTCCTTCATGTAATCTTCCCAGCTCTTGGTACCGAGCCTCTTGTCGGGATTGACCCATGAGATCACGAACACGGTGATGCCCTGATCGACGCACCACTTGATGTAGGATTTCTCCGGCTTGAGATCGAGAATGTAGAACTTGTTGATCCAGGGCGGGATGATCAGCAGCGGCGTACGCAGCACCTTCTCCGTGGTCGGAGAATACTGGATCAGCTGCATCATCTCGTTCTGGTAGATCACCTTGCCTGGCGTCGTCGCCATGTTGACGCCGACGACGAGGTTGTCGGGATCGGACTGGCGGATCTTCAGCATGCCCTTGCCGGCGGCGATGTCCTCCGCCAGCATCGTCAGGCCGCGCGCGAGGTTCTCGCCGCTGCTGGCTACCGTTTGGCGCAGCACCTCCGGATTGGTCAGCACGAAGTTCGACGGCGAGATCGCGTTGGTGACCTGCTGCATGTAGAACTCGGCCTTGCGCCGGGTCTGCGGATCGAGCCCCTCGGCATCGCGCACCAGCTCCTGCGCCCATTTGGTCGTGAGCAGATAGAGCTGCATCATGAAGTCGAAGAACTGGTTCGACTTCCATTCCGGATCGGCAAACCGCTTGTCGCGCGGCGAGGGCGCGATTGCCGGCTGAACCTCCTGTCCGGCCATTCGCCGTGCCGCCGAGCCCCAGAGATCGAGGTAGTCCTTGGCGAGCTTGGTCTGGAGGTCGGACGCACGCGACTGGTCCGACAGCCAGTATTCGGCGACCGCCGTAAAGGTCTTGACGACTTCGGCGAGCTCGGCCGGCGGACGATCCTGGACCTCGCCGGTTTCGCGCGGCTTGAGATACGCGGCGAGCGCCTTGCCGCCGCTCTCCATGGCCCGCGCGACATTCATCGCGAAGGCTTCCGCATCGAACTTCGTTTCAGACTTCGTCCCGGACTTGGGCGTATCGGTCGTGGCACTACTCATGAAGGCAACAGTAACGATTCATTCCGTATTCGTCACCGCGAAGCTCGCTGGTTTCGCGCTAAACACGCGCGAAGATGTGCTGCACTGCGACAAGGCTTCTTGCTTTTGTCACAATCGCAGTGCACCTCTCCGAGTGTGGGCCTTGGATGATTTCTCGCTCGTGCCATTTGTGGGCAGCAATGGTTTGAGCTTGGGCAGGTTGTCGGGTTAAGCTCCCGAGAGCCTCGCATGGGACGAGTAGGGGAATTCCCAGGTGTTTGCGTTTTGGGACCTGCAAAAGTCGGGGCTCGCATGCTGCGCGCTGCTGACGGCGGCGCTTGCGCTGGCCGGCTGTTCGAGCCAGCTCGCGGACATGTCGGCCGCCGACATGCCGGCTCATCCCAGGGAGCCCGGTGCCTATCTGCCGGTGCACGATCTGCCGCCGGATCGTGATCAGGCGGTCATCCCGCCCGACCAGCGCGCCAAGATCGAGGCCGAGCTTGCGGCCGCCCGCGACCGTCAGGCCGTCGCCGCCAAGGACGCCAAGTAAGACCCCTGACAAGTAAGACCCCTAATTGGGCACGGGACGGCCATCGCGAGGTGCAAGGTAATCGCTGGCGCCCCCGCCACTCCGTGCTAAAAAGACTTCAATTCAGCCGAGAGTCAGGGCGAAGGAGTTCAGTCCCCATCGCCGAAAATTGCTCCAAACATTTGATTTTGAGCGGTTTTTGTGTGCAGGGCGAGATCTCCTCGAAGGGTGGTCATCGCCCGTCGATTCTATCCTGACCGGTTGCCCGGAGCCCAGAGAGCCATGGACGAGTTTTACCGCATCCGCCGCCTTCCGCCTTACGTGTTCGAACAGGTCAACCGGGCCAAGGCGGCCGCGCGGAATGCCGGTGCCGACATCATCGATCTCGGCATGGGCAACCCCGATCTGCCGGCGCCGCCACACGTGCTGGAGAAGCTCAAGGAGACCCTGGGCAAGCCGCGCACAGACCGCTACTCGGCGTCCCGCGGCATCCCGGGCCTGCGCCGCGCCCAGGCCGGCTACTACGCCCGCCGCTTCGGCGTGAAGCTCGATCCTGATACCCAGGTGGTGGCGACGCTGGGTTCGAAGGAAGGCTTTGCCAACGTGGCTCAGGCGATCACCGCGCCGGGCGACGTCATCCTCTGTCCGAACCCGAGCTACCCGATTCATGCCTTCGGCTTTTTGATGGCGGGCGGCGTGATCCGCTCGGTGCCCTCGGAGCCGACGCCGCAATTCTTCGAGGCGGTGGAGCGGGCGATCGTGCATTCGATCCCGAAGCCGCTCGCGCTCGTGGTCTGCTATCCCTCGAACCCGACCGCCTATGTCGCGAGCCTCGACTTCTACAAGGACCTCGTCGCCTTTGCGAAGAAGCACGAGATCCTGATCCTGTCCGACCTCGCCTATGCCGAGGTCTATTTCGACGAGAACAATCCGCCGCCCTCAGTGCTCCAGGTGCCCGGCGCCATCGACGTCACCGTCGAGTTCACCTCGATGTCGAAGACCTATTCGATGGCCGGCTGGCGCATGGGCTTTGCCGTCGGCAATGAGCGCGTGATCGCAGCGCTCGCCCGCGTCAAATCCTACCTCGATTACGGCGCCTTCACGCCGGTGCAGGTCGCGGCGACGGCCGCGCTGAACGGCCCGGACGATTGCATCAAGGAGATGCGCGACACCTACCGCAAGCGCCGCGACGCGCTGGTGGAATCGTTCGGCCGCGCCGGCTGGGAGATTCCGCCGCCGGAAGCCTCGATGTTCGCCTGGGTGCCGCTGCCCGAAGCGTTCCGTAGCGTCGGCAGCATGCAGTTCGCGACTCTGATGGTGGAGAAATCCGGCGTCGCGGTCTCGCCCGGCGTCGGCTTCGGCGAGCATGGTGAAGGATATGTCCGTATCGCCATGGTGGAAAACGAGCAACGGATCAGGCAGGCCGCGCGCGGCGTGCGCCGCTTCCTTGAAAGCGGCATCGAAACGTTGCACAACGTGGTTCCGCTCGCCAATCGGCGCTAATTCTCTTCTGTAGGTTCACTAAAGCATCATGGTTGCACCCCTGAAAGTGGGCATAGCGGGGCTCGGCACCGTGGGCGCCGAAGTTGTCCGCTTGATTGAAACGCAGGCGCGCGTGCTCGCGGGCCGCAGCGGCCGCGGCATCCGCGTCGTCGCCGTCACCGCGCGCTCAAAGGCCAAGAAGCGCAGCATCGATCTGCGCGGCGTGGAATGGGCCAAGGATCCGATGGCGCTCGCCACAGATCCCGGCATCGACTGCTTTGTCGAGCTGATGGGCGGCGCCGGCGATCCCGCGCTGTCCGCGGTCGACGCCGCGCTCAACGCCGGCAAGTCGGTCGTCACCGCCAACAAGGCGCTGCTCGCAAAGCACGGGATCAAGCTGGCCAAGGCCGCCGAAAAGCATGGCGGCGCGCTGAATTTCGAGGCAGCGGTCGGCGCCGCGATCCCTGTCATCAAAACGCTGCGCGAAGGTCTTGCGGGAACCGGCATCAACCGCGTCTACGGCATCCTTAACGGCACCTGCAATTACATCCTGACGCGGATGGAGCAGGAGGGCCTGTCGTTTGCCGAGTGCCTCAAGGATGCGCAGCGGCTCGGCTATGCCGAGACCGACCCGTCCTTCGACGTCGACGGCCACGACACCGCGCAAAAGCTCGCCATTCTCGCCAGCCTCGCCTTCGGCACGAAAGTTGCTCAAAGCGCGGTGTATGTCGAAGGTATCTCCTCCATCGCGCCGGAAGATCTGCGTGCTGCCGCTGATCTTGGCTACCGCGTCAAGCTGCTCGGCGTTGCCGTTCGCACCGCCAAGGGCATCGAGCAGCGCGTGCATCCGACCATGGTTCCAAAAGCCTCTTCGATCGCGCAGGTGATGGGTGTCACCAACGCGGTCACGATCGACGGCGAGGGCATTCCGCCGATCACGCTGGTCGGTCCCGGTGCCGGCGGCGCTGCGACCGCATCAGCCGTCGTGGCGGACATCGCCGACGTCGCACGCGGCATTCGCGCCAATCCGTTCGGCCGGCCGATCGCACAACTGCACGACACCAGGAAGGCGCCGATGGAGCGGCACGAAGGCGGCTATTACATCCGCCTTTTGGCGCGCGATTTCCCGGGCACCGCGGCTGCGATCGCGACCCGTCTCGCGGAGCAGAAGATTTCGATCGAGTCGATTGTGCAGCGTCATCCCAATGGCGGCGCTGCCCCTAGCGACGGCAAGGCGGTCCCCGTGCCCGTCATCCTGATCACCTATGCCACGCATGAGGATGCGGTTCGCCGCGCGCTCGCCGCCGTGCAGAAGGACAAGGTGATCAGCGGGCGGCCGCAGGTGATCCGGATCGAGAAGAACTAGAGCATGACCCGGAAAAGTGTGAAGCGGTTTTCCGGGAAGGTCATGCTCAAACAATGAGGTGGTTCGTTCGAACGAACCGTGGGCGTTGCGAGTTGATTCGGGCAAGGAGTCCTGTCCAAAACCAGGGTCCTGTCCAAACTGTTTCGAAGGAGTTAGCCGATGTCGACCCATATTTCAGTGCCGCCGCAAGCATTGCTCGAGCGCATTCTCACGCTGGAGATCGTGCGCGTGACGGAGCGGGCGGCGGTGTCGTCGGCGCGGCTGCGCGGGCACGGGCAGGAGAAGCCCGCCGACCAGGCCGCTGTCGACGCCATGCGCCGCGAGCTCAACAAGCTGCCGATCCAGGGCACCATCGTGATCGGCGAGGGCGAGCGCGACGAGGCGCCGATGCTCTTCATCGGCGAGAAAGTTGGCCTGAACACCGGCCCGGAAGTCGATATCGCGGTCGACCCGCTCGAAGGCACCACGCTGTGCGCCAAGAACATGCCGGGCTCGATCGCCACGATGGCGATGGCCGACGGCGGCACGTTGCTGCACGCTCCCGACGTCTACATGCAGAAGCTCGCGATCGGTCCGGGCTACGACAAGGGCGTTGTCGATCTCGACGCCTCACCCGCCGACAACGTCCGCCGTCTCGCCAAGGCCAAGGGCGTCAAGCCTGAGGACATCACCGTCCTGGTGCTCGACCGTCCGCGCCATGCCAGCATCATCGAGAGCGTGCGCTCGACCGGAGCTGCCGTGCGCCTGATCACCGACGGCGACGTCGCCGGCGTGATCCACTGCGCCGACCCCGACAACACCGGCGTCGATATGTATCTCGGCACCGGTGGCGCACCGGAAGGCGTGCTTGCGGCGGTGGCGCTGCGTTGCATCGGCGGCCAGATGCAGTGCCGCCTGATCCTGGATTCCGACGAGAAACGCGAGCGCGCCGCCAAGATGGGCGTCAACGATCCCAAGATGATCTACGGCATCGAGGACATGGCGCGCGGCGACTGCCTGTTCGCGGCCACCGGCGTCACCACCGGCTCGCTGCTCTCGGGCGTCAAGTTCCGCAAGGACGGCGTGATCGAGACCGAGACGGTGGTGATGCGCTCCGTCACCGGCACCGTGCGCTACATCAAGGCAGAGCACCGCGAACTGGCGAAGTTCCACCTGGACTAAGAGCGCTGGCTTTCCCGCGCGATCGTTCTGTTGCTTTCACCGGACGTTCGCTGCAGGCGAGTCAGTGTCTGTTAGGGGCTGCGCGGCGGCGCCGGCGAGAACATGAAGGCGTCGCACAAGGTCAGAGCGAGCTTGGCAGCGGTTTGAAGCAGGCCAACTTCGTCGGCCCAAGGCATCAGAAGCGACCTTGCGGATGCGGTGTCTCCGCTCGCGAGCGCACGACGCGCTTTGGTGTCCGCTTCCGCATAAGCTTCGGTTGCGAGCATTCCGGACAATGCGCGCGAGAGGCCGTCGTCAAAACTCTCCAACCGAACCTCCGAAATATAGTGATCCGGCTTTAGCCGGATCTGATTTTCAGCCCGTGAAGGATCGAAAAGCCCGACTTTGCCCAGCATGACCAGCAGTGGGTGATTTCGGGCGATCGAGGGCGGAATGATCCCATAGGCCTTGAGCCTCCCGACGCGGTCCTCAACGGATGAGAACGAAATGACCGGTCCGAGGTTGAAGCGCGAGTTGCGGTAGAGCACGGCTACGCGATGATCGATTTCGGGGTCGGGCTCGAACACGCCGCCGTCCTTGATTTCGGCGTTGAGGCCGTTTGCGATAAGGTATGACGACAGTTGGGCAACGCGAACGGTGACAGCGTATTTGTCAAGTCCGTCCACCTCAAATTCGATCTCGCGCCCCGTGAATGCGGACAATCCGACCGTGTAGGCTCCGATGGTCTCACCACAACGGAAATGAACGATCTCCATCCACAATCCGAACGGATGGTCTGGAAACGGCTCGAACGAGCGAAGCGACTGCTCGAGCCACATCTTGGGGAGCGGCCTACGCCTCCATGCCAGACCACGGCGAGACAACCAGGCAGCGTTTCGAGCACGGCGCCGACAAAGGCCGTCGTGAGGCGCGTACTCTCGACGAACCCGAGTGCTTTCGTCTCTGCATTGTTTTCAGCGGAGCCCATGGTCGAAACGATGAGGTGCGCGCGGTGGCGCCCGGCGGCGTCGAAAGCGTTCGGCCATACCCAGGAGGCGCGCCGCCAGAGTTGCTGATCGAACGGCATGGGCGCAGGCATCAAGAGGATGGTCAGGAGATGATCGCCGACGCGGATGAACATCGGACCGTCGATGTCGTTACTCGGTGCGGTTGGGCTGTGGTCCCACCGTAAACCGGGATGGCGCACGCGCAGTCTCTCGATCAGGGCTCCTTCGTTCGGGAGCCTCGCATCCTCGAGCAATACATACGCAACAGGGATGGTCATGGCACCCCAACTGGTTGAGGCCGCTCACATCGCTCGTCGCGGACCTGTCTGCCGCGGCGGACTAGCCCGCATTTCTCACAGTGTTGAGGCGCATCGGGGCGCGAATCAGCGAAAGTTCTTTTGCGAGAAGGACTTCGCGGTGATTCAAGGAATGCCCCGATGCCGGCACAGTGTAGCGCAGAACGGTTTGATTTTGGAGAGGTGGAAGGCCGCATCGTGGAAGCGGCTTTTGATGGTGGCCTGGTGACGTCGGATGCGGGCGCGCTGCTGCTGGGCGCGTCTGATCGGGCGATTGATCTGGTGGGGCGCTTTGCCGATTGCTTTCGCGATCATCGCCGGGTGGACTTGATCGAGCACGCAGTCGGAACGTTGGTCGGACAGCGGGTCTTTGGCATCGCACTTGGCTACGAAGACATCAACGATCACGACGAGTTGCGGCACGACCCGCTGATGGCGGTGCTGGCGGGCAAGCTTGTTGCCAGGCGCGAGGACTGCGCACCGGTGGCCGGCAAGTCGACGCTGAACCGGCTGGAACTGGGCCGGGAGGAACCTTCGCGCTATCACAAGATCGCCTACGACGCGGCGGCGATCGAGGCGTTGCCGGTGACGCTGTTCCTGGAGGCGCACAAGCGACCGCCGCCGCAGATCATCCTCGATCTCGACGCCACCGACGATCCTCTGCACGGGCATCAGGAGGGGCGCTTCTTCCACGGCTATTACGACTGCTACTGCTATCTGCCGCTGTACGTGTTCTGCGGCCGGCATCTGCTGGCGGCCAAGCTGCGGCGCGCCGACATCGATGCCAGCGCAGGCAGTGTCGCGGAGATCGCGCGGATTGTCCGGCAAATCCGCGCCCGCTGGCCGTTCGTGCGCATCGTGCTGCGCGCCGACAGTGGCTTTGCGCGCGAGGCGCTGATGGCGTGGTGTGAGCAAAACCGCGTGGATTATCTGTTCGGGCTCGCCCGCAACACGCGCCTGGTCGCCATGATCGAGGAGGAGCTCGCCGCGGCGAGAGCCACAGCCGAGACGACCGGCCAACCGGCACGCCGCTTCAAGGACTTCCAATGGCGTACGCGCGACACCTGGAGCCAGGAGCGCCGCGTCGTCGCCAAGGCGGAGTGGACGCAAGGCGAGGCCAATCCGCGCTTCGTCGTCACCTCGCTCAAGCGCAGCGCGGCGGGCGTGCGGCAGCTCTATGAGGACATCTACTGCGCCCGCGGCGACATGGAGAACCGCATCAAGGAGTGCCAACTCGATCTCTACGCCGACCGCACCTCGGCCGCCACCATGCGCGCCAACCAGCTGCGGCTGTGGTTCGCCTCGATGGCCTATGTGCTGATCTGTGCCCTGCGGCGCATCGGCCTTGCCGAAACCACCTTTGCGGACGCCACCTGCGGCACCATCCGCCTCAAGCTCCTCAAGATCGGCGCACTGGTGCGCATCAGCGTCCGCCGCATCAGGATCGCCATGGCCTCGGCCTGCCCAGCCGCTCAGCCGTGGGGACACGCGGCTCGTCGCCTGGCCGAAGCCGCCAAGGCTCGCGCCTCGCCGGCCTGACACGCGACGCTGCGACGCGCTCAATCGGCGGCATCACCAACAGGCCCAACGGAGACATTCAAAACCAAATCGCCGGCTGCGCCTTCAGCGCCACGGCTCCCCGTTGCCTTGCCAAATCCTCCTATCCTCCGTCGCTGAGCAATCGGTCGTGTGAGAAATGCGGGCTAGCGTTATTGTTGCATGAGAATGACCATGCTTTAAAGCCCTCGATCTGAACCGGGCCAACCGGTGCGACCGAACATCAACGGAGCCATCCATGGGTACAACATCCGATCTCTCCGCCGTCAAAGCCCTCGTCTTCGACGTGTTCGGCACGGTCGTGGACTGGCGCACCAGCCTGATCACCGACTTCATGTGGTGGGCGAAGGGTCGCGGCATCAGCGCCGACTGGAGCGCTTTGGTCGACGGCTGGCGCGCCGTGTACTCGGCCTCGATGGACGACGTGCGCAAGCACCCCGAGCGCGGCTATGTCATGCTCGACGATCTGCATCGCCGCTCGCTGGAGAAGCTGGTCGAGCAGTTCGCGATCAAGGGCCTCACCGAGGCCGATCTCGATCATCTCACCAGGGGCTGGCATCGCCTGCATCCGTGGCCGGACAGCGTCGCCGGCCTGACGCGGCTGAAGACAAGGTTCGTGATCTCGCCGTTGTCGAACGGCAATGTCGCGCTGCTGACCAACATGGCGAAGTTCGCTGGTCTGCCGTGGGATCTCATCATGTCGGCCGAGTTGTTCGAGCATTACAAGCCCGATCCCGAAACCTATCTCGGCGCGGCACGATTGCTCTGCCTCAAGCCGGACCAGGTTATGATGGTCGCGGCCCACAATGGCGATCTCGCCGCCGCGCAGAAGTACGGATTGAAGACCGCGTTCGTGGCGCGGCCCACCGAGTACGGCCCGTTGCAGAAGGTCGATTTCGAGGCGACCGGCAACTGGGACATCGTCGCCAAGGATTTTGGCGGCATCGCCGACAAGCTCGGCTGCTAGCGCACGTCCTCTCCGAGCCTCAGATTCTGCCGAACGCGACCGTGGCCTTGTCGTAGGCGCCATTGCCCATCGTGCCGGCTTCGAAGATGCCGTGCTTCTCGATCCAGTCGAACGACTGCTCGTAGATCTCGCGTGAATAGGGTTCGAACACGATCCGTTCGCCGGGCCCCCAGCGCCTGGTGTCCATGGTGGCGTGGAATCGGTCCGGAAATTCGTTCTTGTAGTAGCGGGTGAAAAGCTCCGGACGCAGGTCGATATCGCGCTGGGCCTTCTTCAGCGCGCGGAAGTAGCGCTTGACGTCCTCGGGCGCCGGATCGCCGTTGATCATGGATGCGATCATGAATGTGGTGTCGATGATCTTGCGATAGCCGAGCTGCTCGGCGAAATAATAGGGGCCGTTGAAAAGCGAGGCCGCCTCGCTCTTGCCTTCGAACAGCAGCTCCATCCGGCGGAACAGCATGCCGTCCTCGAAGGTGAGGTTGATCTGGCCCGGCGCCAGATACGGTTCGAGCGCCTGGATCGTCGAATAGTGGCTGCCTGACTGGAAGCCAACCGAGATCGGCACGCCGGCGAGATCGGCAGGGGTGCGGATCTTCGAATCCGCCGGAACGAAAATGCCAGAGGGCGCGACCGAATAGACGTCGGCGTAGAGCTTGGCGTGGCCGTTCGAGGCAGCGACGTTGACGGTCCAGTGGCAGGCACAGCTGACGTCGGCCTTGCGGCCCTTCTCGATGCTCTGGAAGGCGCCTTCATTGACCTTGTTGTGGTGCTGGCCCTCGGTCGAGCGGATCAGTTCGCGAAACTCGTAGTCGAGCCCTTCGTCGCGGAAGTAGCCCTTCTCCTCGGCCACCCATTCCTGCAGGCGGAAATGCGACTCGATCACGAATTTGGTCATGGCGTCCTCCGTGTCCGCGTGGCCGTTCCGGCCGTTCGGTCGACTGCAGGATAGCAAAGGGCGAAGCTCGATCCATAGCCGCGAGGGAATGTTTCATATGTCGAAAATGGAATCTTCCGGGATCGACTTTCGCGACTTTCGCGTGCTCGACGCGCTGATCCGCGAGGGCAGCATCACGCGCGCGGCCGTGAGCCTCGAGACTACGCAGCCGGCGATCAGCAAGCTGCTGGCGCGCTTGCGGCTGCGCTTCGACGATCCCCTGTTCGTGCGACGTGGCAGCGGCGTGCAGCCGACCGCGCGCGCCGTCGAGATGGCGGCCCAGGTCCGCGCCTTGCTCGAGATGGCCGACCGGTTGTGGCAGGAGCGGCTGCCATTCGATCCGCGGAAATCCGAGAAGACCTTCAGCCTGCTGTTGACCGATGTCGGCATGGTGCGGTTCCTGCCGCCTCTGGTCGCGCGCCTTTCCGAACTCGCACCGCGCGTTCAGGTGCGCGCAATCCCGCTCGACTCCCGGCATTTCGCCCTCAAGCTCGAGTCGGGAGAGGCGGACCTTGCGCTCGGCGCCTTGCCGCGCGCGGCGGGGCATCTTCGCTCCCAGCGGCTCTACTCGGACGGCTACGCGAGCGTCGTCAGGCGAGGTCATCCGAGGCCGGCGGCGGCGCGCACGCGCCGGGGATTTCTGGAGGAGAAGCACATCCTGATCACGGCCTCGGAGACCGGCCATGCGGCCCATCTCGAGACGCAGCGCGTGCTGACGCGCGCGATCGCTCGCACGAATATTCTGTTGCAGGTGCCGAGCTTCATCGCAGGCGCGATCGTGGCATCGCAGACCGATGGTGTCGCGACCTTGCCCGCCAATCTGGCTGCCATCGTTGCCGAACCGCTCGGCATGAGCGTGTTCAGCACACCGGTGGCATTGCCGCGGATCGAGATCGCGCATTATTGGCACGAGCGCTATCATCGCGATCCCGCCCATCGCTGGCTGCGGTCGATCACGCTCGATCTGTTCGGCAATCGCGCCTAGCCGGGGAGGTGGCGCCTCACGCGATCTTCAGCGTGGGCTCAGTCGCCTCCGTCTCCGCAAAGCCCGCCTGCAAAACCTCTTCCCGCTTGTGGCGCAGATGGGCGCGCAAAACGTGGGAAAGGCCGGCGCCGTCGCGGCGCTGGAGCGCGTTCAGGATCGCTTCGTGCTCGCTGACGGCAAACGCCCAGCGCTGCGGCGTCATCGGCGTGACGTAGCGGGCGCGGCGGATGCGCGCGGTCACCGACGCATAGAGCCCGGTGAGCACGGGATTGCCGGCCGCATTGACGATCCCCTCGTGGATGGTGCGGTTGCCGCGATAATACTGGATCAGATCGCCCTCGCGATAATGCTGCACCATCGCTGCGTGCGCAGCCGCGATCTCCGCGATCTCGTGATCACTGATGCGCTCGCAGGCGAGCTCGCCGGCCAGCGCTTCGAGGCCCTGGCAGACCTCGAAGAGGTCGCGCATGTCCTTGTCCGTCAGTTTTGCCGCGCGCGAGCCGCGATGGGGCAGGAGCTGCACGAGGCCCTCGGCAGCGAGCACCTTGAGCGCCTCGCGCAGCGGCGTGCGCGAAATCTCGAGCCGTTCGCACAGCTCGCGCTCGGAGATCCGCGCCCCCGGCGGAATCTCGCCGTCGAGCAGAATGTCGCGGATACGGCCGACGACCTCCTCATGCAGCATGGGATTTCTCTATTTTTGAATGCAAAAGTGACCCAATAGACCAAAGTTATGTAATTATATCTTGAAAATCCAAAATTTTGCATTCAAAAATACAAAAAACAACGGGGATCGAGGAAATGGACCAGACCGTAGAGGCGGACGACCTCGTTTTTGAATGCAGGGACGGCATCGGGCGGATCACCTTCAACCGCCCGCAGGCGCGCAACGCCTTCACCTTCGCCATGTATGAGCGGCTCGCTGCCATTTGCGAGCAGGCCAACGACGATCGGTCCATCAAGGTGCTGGTGCTGCGCGGGGCCGGCGATAAGGCCTTTGCCTCGGGCACCGACATCAACCAGTTCCGCGAATTCAAGACCCCGCAGGACTCCATCGACTACGAGAGCCGGATCGACCGGGTGCTCTCCACCCTCGAGCAATGCCGGGTGCCGACGATCGCGGCGATCAACGGCTTCTGCACCGGCGGCGGCGCGGGGATAGCCGCTGCCTGCGACCTGCGCATCGGGACGAGAAGCACGAAAATCGGATTTCCCATCGCTCGCACGCTCGGCAATTGCCTGTCGATGTCCAACGTCAGCCGTCTCACCGCGCTGATCGGCGCGGCACGGGTCAAGGATTTGATCTTCACCGCGCGCCTGGTCGATGCCGCGGAGGCCGCCGGCGTCGGGCTGCTCGGTGAGGTCGTCGACGATCTCGCAGCGCTCGACAAGCGTGCCGACGAGCTCGCGCGCCTTGTTGCCGGCCATGCACCGCTGACGCTCAACGCGACCAAGCAGGCGGTGGCACGCCTGCAACGGCGGCTGACGCGCGATGAGGGCGAAGACCTCATCCTGATGTGCTACACGAGCCAGGACTTTCGCGAAGGGCTCGATGCTTTCCTCAACAAGCGCGCCCCGCAGTGGCGCGGTCAATAGGATGTCCCGTGATGCAAAGCGATCGACCGCAATCCACCTCACGCCGCGCGGGCCCGCTCGCCGGCCTCAAGGTCATCGATCTCACCCATGTCATGGCAGGGCCGACCTGCACCCTGATGCTCGCCGACATGGGCGCAGACGTCATCAAGATCGAGAAGTGGCCGAACGGCGACGACACCCGTCATTCGGTCCCGCCCAGGATCGGAGACGAGGCCGCCTCGTTCCTGATGATGAACCGCAACAAGCGCGGCATCGTGCTGGATCTGAAGACCGATGGCGGCAAGGCGGTGCTGCGGCGGCTGATCGCGGACGCCGACGTGCTGGTCGAGAACTTTGCGCCCGGCGCGATGGAGCGCCTTGGGTTCGGCTATGAAGAGCTGCACGGAAAATTCCCGGCGCTGATCTATTGCTCGTTGTCGGGATTTGGCCGCACCGGTCCCTACAAGCACCGTCGCGGCTTCGACCTGGTCGCGCAGGCCATGAGCGGCATCATGAGCTTTACCGGCGAACGCCCGGATGGCCCGCCGGTGAAATGCGGCCCGCCGCTGTCGGACATCACCGCCGGCCTGCTCGCGAGCATGGGCATTCTCGCCGCCTACACCCATCGCCTCAAGACCGGCGAGGGGCAGTGGGTCGAGACCTCGCTCTATGAGGCGGCGCTGGTGCAGACCTATTGGCAATCGACCATCGCGCTCGCCGCCGGCACGGCGCCGCGCGCGATGGGCTCGGCGCATCCGCTCAACGCGCCGTACCAGGCGTTCGAGGCCTCGGACGGCTGGCTCGTGGTTGGCGGGGCCAACAAGAAGCACTGGCTGCTGATGCTGGAAGCGCTCGGCGCGAGCGAGCTCGCCGCCGATCCGCGCTTCGTCAACGGCGCCGACCGCATGGCGAATTTGAAGGAGCTTGAAGCCGTCTTGAGCGAGCGCTTCCGCACCCAAACGCGCGCGCATTGGCTCGCGGCGCTCGACGACAAGGGCGTGCCATGCGGCCCCGTGCACGACATGCTGGAGGCGCTCAGCGATCCGCAGACGCTGGCGCGCGAGATGGTCGTCGAGGTCGAGCATTCCACGCTCGGCCCGGTCAAGACGATCGGGCTGCCGGTCAAGTTCTCGGAAACGCCGGGCAAGGTGCTGTCGGGCGCGCCCGTCTACGGCGAACATACCCGCGAGGTGCTGGCCGAGCACGGGTTCGACGACAAGCAGATCGAAGCGCTCGAGCAAGAAGGCGCGATCGTCTCGGCATCCAGGGAGCGCAGGGAACGCGTCGCCTGAACGGACGTCGAGACGACTGGTCAAACAAAACAGAAAAAATCAGTTGGAGGAAATCATGCGTGGGACGTCGTTATTTCTGCTGACCGTCGGTGCGGCTGTTGCCTTGGGCAGCGCGCCGGCGCTCGCGGCCTGGCAGCCGCAGAAGCCGATCGAGTTCGTGGCGACCGCAGGCCCGGGCGGCGGTACCGACAACATCGCCCGCGCGGTGCAGAACATCATCACCAAGTACAAGCTGACGGACCAGCCGATCGTCGTCGTCAACAAGGCGGGCGGCAGCGGCGCCGAAGGCTATGTCTACGGCAAGGCATCCGCGGGAGATCCCTACAAGGTGATCTTCGGCACCTCGAACGCCTGGCAGCAGCCGCTCGTCTCCAAGGTCGCCTTCAACTACACCGATCTCACCCCGATTGCAGCCATGGCGCAGGACGAGTTCCTGCTCTGGGTCAAGCAGGACGCGCCCTACAAGACGGCGGGCGACTATCTCAAAGCCGCCGCGTCGGGTGACTTCAAGATGGGCGGCGCGCAGTCCAAGGACACCGACGAGGTGTTGACGCGCATGATCGAGAAGGCCGGTCATGTGAAGCTGACCTACATCCCCTTCAAGAGCGGCGCCGAGGCTGCCGTGCAACTCGCCGGCGGGCACATCGATTCCCACGTCAACAATCCCAGCGAAAGCCTCGGGCAGTGGCGCGGCGGCACCCAGCGTCCGCTCTGCGCCTTCAGCCCGAAGCGGCTGCCGCAGGGCCCCAAGATCACTGCGACCGAGGGCTGGAGCGACGTGCCGACCTGCGTCGAGCAGGGCCTCGACATCAAGCAATATGAGCAGCCGCGGACGGTCTGGCTGCCCGGCAAGGTCACGCCGGACCAGGCGGCATACTATGTCGACCTCATGAAGAAGGTGCAGGCGACACCGGAGTGGAAGGACTACATCGAGAAGAGTTCGCAGATCGACACCTTCCTTACCGGAGCCGAGTTCGACAAGTTCATCAAGGAGGATCTCGAGCACCTGAGGCAGGTCGCAAGCGAGCAGGGCTGGCTGGTCAAGTGAGGCGGGGTGCGCTTGCGCAATTGAAGTGCCCTTGTCCGCTGCTCGACCGGAGCCTTCCATGATCTCACGACGCGCGCTCGAACTTGCGACCGCCATCCTTACCGGCAGTTTTGGTGTTGCGGTGGTGGTCCAGAGTCTGGACAACGGCATCGGCTGGTCGAGTGCGGGCGTGGATTCAGGCACATTCCCGTTCCTGACCGGCATCATCATCGTCGCCGGCAGCCTGTACAATCTGGTGCGCGGCGTCGTGCCGGCTGCGTCGCTGGCCAGCGTGCCGATCGCGATCACGTCCATCGAGCTGCGGCGGCTGGCGGGCCTGTTCGTGCCGGCCGCGATCTTCGTCGCGGCGATCCCGCTGCTCGGGATGTATCTGGCGTCGGCCGCTTACGTCTTCGCGGTGCTCGCGATCCCCCGTCATCAATCCGTGCTGCGTGCGGCGATTACGGCGGCAGCGACGGCGCTCGCGCTCTATGTCGTGTTCGAGCGCATGTTCCAGGTCAGCCTGCCGCACGGCGCGCTCGCCGCCGCGTTCGGATTCTGAGGGAGAGGGTGATGGACAATCTCTCGGAGCTCTTCCACGGCTTCACCATTGCGGTCACGGTGCCCCATCTGGCGCTGATGGTCGTCGGCGTGCTGCTCGGCATTCTCGTCGGCGTGCTGCCTGGGCTGGGTGCGCCGAACGGAGTGTCGCTGCTGCTGCCGCTCACTTTCGGCATGCAGCCGGTATCGGCGATCATCCTGCTCTCCAGCATGTATTGGGGCGCGCTGTTCGGGGGCTCGGTGACCTCGATCCTGTTCAACATCCCCGGCGAGCCGTCCTCGGTCGCGACGACCTTCGACGGCTATCCGATGGCGCGCGACGGCCGGCCGACCACGGCGCTCGCCACCGCCTTCGGCTCGGCAGCGTTCGGCGCGCTGATCGGTGTCATCCTGATCACCTTCCTGGCGTCATGGGTGGCGCAGGTCGCGCTCGCCTTCGGCCCGCCGGAATATTTTGCGGTCTATTTTCTGGCCTTCGCGAGCTTCGTCGGCATGGGCGGCGCCGCGCCGATCAAGACCGTGGTGGCGCTCGCGATCGGCTTTGCGATCGCCGCGATCGGCATCGACACCGTCTCCGGCAGCGTCCGTCTCACCATGGGCATCGACGAGCTGGTCAAGGGCGTGAACTTCGTCGTCGCGGTGATGGGCCTGTTTGGCATCGGCGAGCTCCTGGTTGCGGTCGAGGAGGAGTTTCACGCCCGCGCTGTCTCCTCCAGGATCGACTGGCGCGAGGTGCTCCGCGCGGTCGGCCGCCTGCCGCGGCACGGCGTCGCGCTGCTGCGCAGCGCCGCCATCGGCTGCTGGATGGGGATCACGCCGGGCGGCCCGACTGCGGCATCCTTCATGAGCTACGGCATCGCGCGGCGCTTCTCGCGGCGCGGCCGCTATTTCGGCACCGGCGAGGTCGAAGGCATCATCTCGCCCGAGACCGCCGATCACGCGGCCGGCACCAGCGCGCTGTTGCCGATGCTCTCGCTCGGCATTCCCGGTTCGGCCACCGCGGCCGTCATGATGGGCGGGCTGATGATCTGGGGCCTCAATCCCGGACCGATGCTGTTCGTCGACCAGAAGGATTTCGTCTGGGGCCTGATCGCCTCGATGTATGTCGGCAACATCGTCGCGGTCGCGCTGGTGCTGCTGACCGTGCCCGTGTTCGCCGCCTTGATGCGGATTCCCTTCGTGATCATCGCGCCGCTGATCGTGATCATCTGCGTCGTCGGCGCCTACTCGGTGTCGAACTCCTATCTCGACGTCGTCATGATGCTCGGCTTCGGCATTGTCGGTTATCTCTTCAAGAAGCTGTTTTATCCGCTGGCGCCGCTGGTGCTCGCGATCGTCATCGGCGACAAGGCCGAGGATGCGTTCCGCCAGTCGATGCTGATGTCCAAGGGATCACTGGGCATATTCTTTGCCAACAAGCTGGTGACGTGCCTGGTCGTGGCCGGCCTCGCGCTATTGCTGCTTCCGCTCGTGCTGCAGCTCGCGCGGCTCTTTCGCAAGCCTGCGTCCCCGGCAACCGACACGCCAGCCCAGGAAAAGGTGATCATATGACCGCAAAGCCGCTCATTGCTCTCGCGATGGGAGACCCCGCCGGCATCAGCCCGGAGCTGACGGCAAAGCTCGTGGCGCTGGACGAGATCCGGGCCCGCGCCCGGCTCGTCGTCATTGGCGACCGCCGCATCTTCGACGAGGGGGCACGCGTCGCCGGCATCGCCCCGGAGCTGACAAGGGTGGAGCAGGGGCGTGATTTCCGCGCGGCGAAGGGCGATGCGCTGTTCGTCGATCTCGGCCATCTCGATCCCAAGGAGGTCCAGCCGAAGACTGCGACCCTGGCCGGCGGAAAATTCGCCCTCGCGAATTACCGCCACGCACTGGAGTTCGCCCGCGATGGCCGCGTCGATGCCGTGTGCTTCACCCCTTCAATAAGCAGGCGATGCGGTATGCCCGCGCCGACTATGACGACGAGATCGCGTTCTCCGCGGAGGTCGCCGGCCTCAAGACGCCGGCCAGCGAATTCAACGTGCTGGGCGAGCTCTGGAACGCGCGGGTGACCTCGCATATTCCGCTCAGGGATGTGGCTGCGAAGCTCTCCGCCGAACGCATCCAGCGTGCGCTGAAGCTGACAGATGGCTGCATGCGCAATGCCGGCTTTGCGCGCCCGCGCATCGCGGTGGCCGGGCTCAACCCGCACGCCGGCGACGGCGGCAATTTCGGCCGTGAGGAGATCGATGTCATCGCGCCGGTGGTGGAAGCCGGTCAGCGCGAGGGTATCGCCGTAGAGGGCCCGTTTCCCGCCGACACCGTCTTCCTGCGCGCCAAGGCCGGCGCCTTCGATGCGGTGCTGACGATGTATCACGACCAAGGCCAGATCGCGATGAAGCTGATGGGGTTCGATCGCGGCGTCACCTTGCTCGGCGGCTTCCCGTTTCCGATCTGCACGCCCGCGCACGGCACCGCCTACGACATCGCAGGGCAGGGCGTCGCATCGACCGGCGCCAGCCGGGCCGCGGTGCTGCTTGCGGCGGAGATGGCCGGGCGACGGCTCGGCTGATCCGGGCCGGCGCGCTTTTCGGGATAAACTGGAAACTTCCGCGATCGAGTCGAGTTGCCCATCCGACGAATGTCCCCGCGTCGGAGCTGGAACATGATCGAGGAGGCGCCGCTCCGTGCGGCAGCGAAGATTGTTTTCGCGGTCACGCTCTTGGTCTTGGCGGCCGCACCGGCGTTCGCCGCCGGAATGGACGTGGCCGCGATCGGTTCCGCGGAGCCCTCGAAGAAGACCCTGTCGAACGACAAGCCGACCCCGGCGGGCGTGCGTCTGCAGGTGCTGCTGGACAGGGCCCATTTCTCGCCGGGCGAGATCGACGGCAAATTCGGGGAGAACGCCAGGAAAGCACTGCGCGCCTATGCGGAAGCACGGCAATTGCCTGGTACGGATGAGCTGACGGACGACGTCTGGAAGGCGCTGAAGGCGGACGACCGGCCGCTGACGGCGACCTACACCATTACCGACAAGGACGTCGCCGGCCCGTTCCTGCGCAAGCTTCCGGCAAAGATGGAGGCGATGAAAGACATCCCGAGGCTCGGTTACACCAGTCCGCGGGAAGCGCTGGCCGAGAAATTTCACATGAGCGAGCAGTTGCTGGCGGCGCTCAACCCCGGGCGCCACTTCGACCGCGCCGGTGAGACCATCACCGTAGTCGACACCAGCAACGGCGGAAGCGCTGCGCCCGTGAAGGCCGACAGGGTCGAGATCGACAAGGTCAGGCAAACGGTAAAACTGTTCGACAAGTCGAATGCGCTGATCGGTTTCTATCCGGCCAGTGTGGGCAGCGAGGAGAAGCCGTCACCTTCGGGCACGCTGAAGGTCACCGAGATCGATCCCAATCCAACCTATCGCTACAATCCCGCCTATCACTTCAAGGGCGTTCATTCCCGAAAGCCGTTCAAGATCAGGCCCGGCCCGAACAACCCGGTCGGCACGATGTGGATCAATCTCGCCGACGGCTACGGTATCCACGGCACGCCGTCGCCGCAGAATATCTCCAAGGGGCAATCGCATGGTTGCGTGCGTCTCACCAATTGGGACGCCGAACGTGTTGCAGCCAGCGTCTCGAAAGGAACGCCGGTCGCGTTCGTGGACGGCGGTGCTTGATGCCGGCGATTGCCGACGGCTGATCAGGCGGGTGCTTATGCCGCAGCTCCTGTGTCCCGGGGCGCCTCGCGAAAACGCTGGGCGTGAAACTCCGCGATGCCGTCCTTGGGATAGTCATGCAGGAAGCCGGAGAGACGGACCAGCGTAGTGTCCGCTGCGCCATCCTGCGCAATCGCCGCGAAAACCTCGTCCCAGCGCTGGCACATGATGATCTCGCCCTCATTGGCCTGCGCCAACTCGCCGCGCAGTTCGCTGACCGTGATCGGCTCGGCAAATCCCTTCGGCGTGATGCTGTCGACGCTGCGGAACAGGAACGCGTGGCCCACGCGCGCGCGGACCGCGGCGCTGACCAGTACGCGCGTGCCGTAGCTCTTGTTAAGGCCTTCCAGCCGCGAGGCCAGGTTCACGGCGGCGCCGAGCGCGGTGTAGTTCATCCGGTCGCTGGAGCCGACATTGCCGACCACTGCGTCGCCGACATGCAGCCCATACCGCGTCTCGTAAGACGGCCAGCCCTCGCGCTGAAACTCTTTGTTGAGGGCCTCGTTCGCCGCAAGGCAGGCGAGAACGGCGCGGCAGGCGTTGACCGTATGATCGGGATCGTCAGCCGGCGCATTCCAGAGCGCCATCACGGCGTCGCCGATATATTTGTCGACCGTGCCCCGGTGCCGCATGATCTCGTCCGAGAGCGCGGCGAAATACCGCGAGGTGAAAATCATCACCTGCGACGGGTCGGCCCGTTCCGTCTTGGCGGTGAAGTCGGCGACATCAGTGAACAGCACGGTGACCTCGCGCCTGCTGCCGCCGAGGCGGAGCGACGAGCCGGTCTCGATCAGCTGCCGCACGATCGGGCGCGGAATGAAGCTCGCAAAGCTGCTGACCACACTGCGCATGGTGAAGACCGAGCGGGCGAGCTCCTCGATCTCGGCGATGGCGGAATGAATGCGCGGCCGTTCCGCGATGTCGAAGCGCTGGATCGCGTCGGTTTCCTCGACCAGCTTGCGCAGCGGCTCTGCCATCCGCGACCCCAGCCAGAACGCAAACGGCAGCGTGGCGCCGACGAAGGCCAGCGCCAGCGCGAACAGCGTGCGGCGCTCGTTGATGATCCGGGCGTAGAATTCGTCGAGCGGCGCGATGACCGCGAGCCGGACATTGGCCGAGCCGGTGGTGTCGAGCCGGTGGACCGCCGCGATATAGGTCCGGCCGGCGTCGTCGTCGAAGAATTGTTGCGCCGATCCGCCATCGCGCCAGGAGCGGATGATCGGGACCAGCGCGGGCAGCTTGAGCGCGCCGATCTGCGGCAGGTCATCCTGCCGCTCCGGGGTCTCCGCCATCAGGCGGCTCATCTCGGGATGGCCAACAATGCGCTCGGCATCGTTGAACAGGAACGCCTGCCCCGATTGGCCGAGCCTTTGCGCCGCCAGCATGTCCTCGAACCGGTTCAGGAGCATGTCGCCGGCCACGACGCCGCGGCGGCCTTCTTTCAGCGGCGTCCGCAACGTGTAGCCGGGCTCGCCCGTGGCGTAGAAGACGTACGGCCCCGTCAGCAGCGTCTTGTCGTTCTTGAACGCCTCCACGTACCAGGGCCGCTGCCGCGGGTCGTAGCCGGTGGGGCCGGGGACTTCGGCAACTTGCGTCAGGTTCTCCGACAGATATTGCGTGACCGGTGCGCCGCCGGCCGCGCGCGAGATCACGACCAGCCGGAACGCCGCATCCTGATCGACCTTCAGGCTCGCGCGGAACGCCGGCCTGGCGCGGTCGATCACGTCCATCTCGATGAACGAACCGTCCTCGTAGCCGACATAGAGATTGAAGAGCTGCGGATTGTTGCGCAGCATCGCCGCCATCACGCTGTACAGCCCTGGATTGTCGGCGATGTCGGCCTTCTGAATCGGCGGCAGGCCGGAGAGAATGTCGAGATTGTCGCGGACATTCTTGAACTGCTCGTCGACGTGATCGGCACCCAATTGCGCCACCTTCTCGATGAAGCCGGAAGCCGCCGTCCGGGTCATCGAGGTCACGCGTTCGAAGCTGAGATAGACCAGCGTCAGGCCGACAAGCAGCACGACGCCAACGAACACCGTGATGATCGATGTCCGGAAGCCGATGCGGAACATGCGTTTGCTGGCCTTGTTTCCGGTCATTGGAGCTGCGCGACGCCTCCTTCAATATTCGAGCGGCAGGTTTTGTCGCGGCTGGTGGCGACGCTGCCCCGGAGAGCCAAAAGGTGGTCGCACTACCTTGCAGCGTTTCCTTCCCGTTCCTGACGAATGGTAATCGGTCCGCGCACCACGCAGCGGAATCCGACGTGACTGGTCGATGTATCGACCGGCTCGGCATGGCGCGCAGCGGGGCGGTAGCGGCGGCAGTAATTCGGCGCGCAGAGATGCGAGCCGCCCTTCAGCACCTTCCGCGGAATCCTGATGTCGGGGAGGCGAGGGTCGTAACTCGCATCCTCACGACCTCCTCGGGGATTTTGGGGAATGCAGCAGGGCTTTGCGGCATCAGCGGCGTGCTTTGCCGACCACCAGTCGGAGGTCCACTCCCAGACATTGCCGATCATGTCCTAGAGGCCATAGCCGTTCGGCGGGAAGGCCATGACCGGCGAGGTACGCTCGAACCCATCCTCGCCGAGATTCTGGACAGGAAAGTTTCCCTGCCAGATATTGGCCATGTGCTTGCCGCCCGGCATCAACGCATCGCCCCAGGCGAACTCCTCGGCCTCGAGGCCGCCGCGCGCGGCGAACTCCCACTCCGCCTCGGTCGGCAGATCCTTGCCGGCCCAGCGCGCATAAGCCGCCGCATCGCTGTGGGAGACATGCACGACCGGATGGTCGTCGAGACCCCTGATGTTGGTGCCAGGGCCGTAGGGTGGCGCCAGTTCGCGCCGCGCAAGAACGACCACCATTGGCTCCAGTCGGTGAGATCGGTGATGCGGGGCAGGGGCGAGAACACCAGCGATCCCGCATAGAGCATCTCTTTCAGCGCGCCGGGATAGTCGTTGGGATCAGGAACGATCTGCGCCTCAGTAACATGGCCGGTCGCGTTGACGAATTGCTTGAACTGCCGGTTGGTGACCGGCGTGCGGTCGATCCAGAAACCATCGACGCAGACGCGATGGCTCGGCGCCTCCTCGGGATAGTGATGGTCGGACCCCATGCGAAACGTTCCGCCAGAAATGAAGACCATCTCGCCGGTCTTCACGTCATCCGGCAACCACTCGCAGTGATCCATATCCGCCCGCAACATGGTGGAAACTCCGCTACGCGCATTCGACCTGACGCTATGGTGCACACTTCGGCAGAGATCGGCGAGGGCACATTGACCGGCAGGTTGGACGCATTGTCTGGCCTCCTCTTTTTTGGCGCTTGGAGGAGAGGACGACGCTTCATTGCGTCAACGTCTCTTTCCCATCGCGCGCATGCCTTCTAGCACGCGGCAAAACCCCCGCCGCATGCGCTCTGCCGTTCGCAGAGCACCTTCGATCTATATCGCTAAGGTTGCGAACGGTATCTGAACATTGGACGGCTGTGATGTGCAGTTTGTGCCAGGTATGCGGGAGCACTGGGTGAGATCCAACGCCCCACGTCGGAAGCACTGAAACTAAGCTGAAATTCCAGTCAAATTTGGGATTTTCGCTAGCGTTTGTCTCAAAACGCGAAGGCAGATTGTCGCACCAACTTCGCGCTTTGGTGGTATTTTGCTGCGGCCTGCCGCAGAATTGTCGCGCTTCAGTAACAGCGTACAGCCATGGGGCAATTCCTTCTGGTTGATTCGCGCAAGCTGGACGGTTTCGAAGGACTTCATCAGGCCGTTCATGGTTCGCATGTCGATGTGATGCAGCTCGGCCGCGGGCGTTTGCGTGGAACGTTGTCCCATGTCGGCATTGGTGAGTTCTCACTCAGCATCGGCACCTTCAACGTCGGCATGCGCACGCAGCGCGCTTCCAGCGACGACAAGCTGATCATAGGGATGCTTCTCGCCGCCGAAGATCGTGTCGCGCACTGGTCGTTCGACATGCAGCTCAACGACGTGCTCGTCATTCCGCCGCTGCTGGAGCATGACGGGGTTTTTCACGGCGCGTCCGCTTACGCGGCGATGCGCTTCGACATCAACGAGGTTGCATCGCTATTTGGTGGCGAGGCGCGGTTGAGCGACCCTGATACCTGGCGCAGCCGCGGCCATCTCCGCGCGGACCTCGAGACCGGGCCGATAGCGTCACACCGCCTGATTCGGATCATGTCTCATCTGCGGACCCAGAAGTCCGGCCTGACGCCATCGACCGCCGATTTCTGGAAACGATCGATCGTCGATTGCATGGCCGCCAACGTCATGTCGTCGCTGCCACCTGACGACAACGGCTGGCCGCCTTCGGCAAGGCGGCTGATCCGCAGGGCCGAGGAGTATCTCGACGAAGCCGGCACGCGCCCGGTCCATGTCTCGGAGATCTGCGCGGCGCTGGACGTATCGCGACGGACCTTGCACCGAGCCTTTCAGGAAGTGTTCGGCCTCGGTCCGGTCAGCTTCCTCCGGCACAAGCGGCTCTGCGCCGTTCATTCCATTCTGCGCGAGAGCGCACCCGGCTCGACCACCGTGGCGGCCGTTGCGATGGAGCAGGGCTTTTACGAGCTCGGCCGGTTCGCTCAATACTACTTTGCAATGTTCGGCGAGCGCCCGTCGCAGACGCTCGGAGTTGCAACGTTGACCGGGAACGATACCGCTAGCGCCTAGCGGTCCGGGCAGCCTCGCTCTCGAATGAGGCCATCATTGCAGAATGCCGGTGTTTTGCCCGACGTGTCAAATGCCTTGAGGGTCGGACATGAAATCCATGACCAAAACCACCCCGCGGCTACTGTGCATGGGGTTGTTTTCAAGGTTTGGTGTTGGACGGCTCCAGCCTCACGCGGCGCAGACGATCACGCCATACCAGCCGAGCCCGCGATAGGTCTCGTAGCCCGGCGTCGCGTGGAAGGCGATCATCGAACCGGAACGGTCCTGGTAGAAGCCGGAGCGCTGGCCATTGAGCGATAGCGAGATGCGCTCGCTCAAAATGCCTTGCCCGTCGGAGGCGGCGATCACGCGCAAATGGGAGTCGACCAGCAGCACCCGGGCCTTGTCGCTGTCGCCGACGCGCACGCCTTGGACGATGGCGCGCGCCTGCGGCTCCCAGTCGAAATGGATGGCAAGCACGCCGATCGGCGCGCCGTTGAGCTGGCCGCCGGCGCGCACGCTGGCGCAATAGGTCGCGACCTGGGCGTTGCCGAGCAGCAGTTGGTTCTCGATGTCGCCGGCAACATAGTCGTCGCCGGAGCGCAAGGTCTTCGCCTCGCGAAACCATTTGGTGTGGGCGACGTTTTGGCCGACGACGCGAAAGCGGTCGGCCCGGCCGTTGGCGATGACGTTGCCGTCGAGGTCGCAGAGCCAGAGGTCGAGATAGACGGTGTAGGCGCCGAGGATGACGCCGAGGCGCTGCGACGCGTAGGCGACAGCGGCAGGCGCCGGCGAGGCCGCGCAATCGACCATTGCGGAATCGGTCGCCCACCAACGCACGTCGCAGGTGCGTTCATAGAGGTTGCGGTCGATCAGCTCGACCGCGTTGAGCGACAGATCCATCATGCGCTCGCCGCGCGACCGCTGGCTCATGCGGTCGATCGAGGCGACGAGATCGCCGGTGCGTTTCGTCAGCTGCGTCTCGAGCTCGCGCGCGATGGTCTCGACCTGCTGGCCGACGCCGCGCACCTCCTGCGCCACCACCGCGAAGCCCGCGCCTTGCGCGCCGGCCCGCGAGCTTTCGATCAGCGCGTTTAGCGCCAGCATCTTCATCTGGTTGGTGATCTGCTGGATCGACTTGGTCTTGTCGACCGCGATCTGGTTGACCTCCGCGGTCAGGCGATTGATCAGCGCAGAGATGTCGGAATCGTCGTCGGCGCCGGTTCGGCGGTGATCGGCTTGGTTTTCAGACCCAGCGCAGCAGACATCGGGGAATTTCCCTTGGCAATGAGGTCTGATCTGCAACGAACCCGGAACAACAAATTACAGATCGAATACGAGTCTTTTTCCAGGATTCAAACTAACGCCTGCTTAATTTGCTGTTCGGCGGAGTGCCTAAATGGTAGTCACTCCGGCCGGGCCATCCACCGCTTTGTGCGCCGCTGCCGTTGCAATTCCCGGAGGATTGCCGGCCAATCCCTACGCCAGCTGGACGCCGCGCAGTCGCGTCAGCCCAGAGTCCCGAGACCCTCTCAATCATGACGCCGCCCGCCACCGCCTTGCCCGTCGAAATGCCTCAGGCCTTCCTGGGCGTGGCGCGCTCGCTCACCGACAAGCTCTGGCGCAACCGGCTGGATGCGCGAGGCGCGGCCACGGCGCTCGCCATCGTGCAGCGTCATCAGCTGCCGGAACTGCTGGCGCGGGTGCTGGCCGGCCGCGGTATCGACATCGACGCGGTGCCTGACTTCCTCGATCCGACCATCCGAAAATTGTTGCCCGATCCGTTTACCGTGACGGAGATGGAAGCCGCGTCGAAGCGGATCGCGGATGCGGCCGCGAAGGGCGAGACGGTCGCGATCTTCGGTGACTACGACGTTGACGGCGCGACCTCGGCGGCGCTGCTCGCCTGGCATCTGCGCCATTGCGGGCTCGATCCGCTGATCCACATTCCCGACCGCATTTTTGAGGGCTACGGCCCGAACACCGAAGCGGTCCGCGGGCTGGCAGCCAAGGGCGCCACGTTGCTCGTCACCGTCGATTGCGGCACCACCAGCATCGAGCCGCTGGCGGAAGCCAAACGGCTCGGCATGTCCGTCGTCGTGATCGACCACCATCAGGCCGGCACGGAGTTGCCGGAGGTCGATGCGCTGGTCAATCCGAACCGGCTCGACGATCTCTCCGGCCTCGGTCATCTCGCCGCCGTCGGTCTCGTGCTGGTCACGCTGGTCGCGGTCAATCGCGAGCTGCGCCAGCGCGGCTTCTGGAACGCGGAGATGCCCGAGCCCGATCTGCTCGGCATGTTGCATCACGTCGCGCTCGGCACCGTCGCGGATGTCGCGCCGCTGATCGGCCTGAACCGCGCCTTCGTCGTCAAAGGGCTCATTGCGATGCGGCGACGCGACCATGTCGGCCACACCGCGTTGATGGACGTGGCGCGGCTCAATGGTCCGCCTGAGGCCTGGCATCTCGGCTTCATGCTGGGACCGCGCGTCAACGCCGGCGGCCGGATCGGTCGCGCCGATCTCGGCGTCCGGCTTCTGCTCGAGGGCGACAGCGTCGAGGCCGCGCGGATCGCGGCCGAGCTCGACCGCCTCAACAGCGAGCGCCGAGTGATCGAGCAGGCGGCAGAAGCGCAGGCCGAAGCCGAGGCGCTTGCTTCGATTGGGCTGGAAGACAAACTCGGCGTCATCGTCACCGCATCCGAAGGCTGGCATCCCGGCGTGGTCGGCCTGGTCGCCTCGCGGCTGAAGGAGAAGTTCTCGCGCCCCGCCTTTGCCATTGCGCTCGAGCCCGGCGGTATCGGTACCGGCTCGGGCCGCTCGATCGCCGGCGTCGATCTCGGCAGGGCGGTGCGGCAGGCGGTCACTGATGGCATTCTGCTCAAGGGCGGCGGCCACGCGATGGCCGCGGGCGTCACGCTGCGGAAGGACAAGCTTGCTGAATTCCGCGCCTATCTGGAGAACGCGCTGGCGCAGGACGTTGCCGAAGCGCGCCATGTCAACGAGCTCTACATCGACGGCGCGGTCTCGGCGCGCGCGGTGACACCGGAGCTTGCGACCACGCTCAATCGGGCAGGTCCCTTCGGCAGCGGCAATCCGGAAGCCGTGCTGGCGCTGCCGGCGCATCAGCTCGTCTTTGCCGACGAGGTGGGACAGGCGCATCTGCGTTTGCGATTCAAGTCCGGGGACGGCGCCATCGTCAACGGCATTGCGTTCCGCTCGGTCGGGCAAAAGCTCGGCAATGCGCTGCTCGCCAATCGTGGCCAGCAGCTGCATGTCGCGGGCTCCTTGTCGGTCGATCGCTATCAGGGCGCCGAGCGCGTGCAGTTTCGCGTCATCGACGTCGCACTACCGGACCAGGGGCCAGCCGTGATCAGGTGACGGCCGAAAACAACAGACTTCAAACAACAAAAAAGGGAATGAACATGGCAGGGCAGGTTGAGGGCAAGGTCGCATTGGTGACGGGCGGCGCGTCCGGGATTGGCGAGGCCATCGTCGAGGTGTTCGCGCGCGAGGGCGCCACCGTCATCGCCACCGACATCGACGAGCTGCGCGGCCCCGAGCTCGCCAGGCGCATCGTCAAGGCGGGCGGCAAGGCGATCTTCCTGGAGCAGGACGTCACCAGCGAGGAGCGCTGGATCGAGATCGTCGCTGAGATCGCGAAGCGTTACGGTCGCCTCGACATCCTGGTCTCCAATGCCGGCATCGGCATTGCCGTGCCCTCGATCGTTGACATGACGCTCGCTGACTGGCGCAAGCAGAATGCGATCAACCTCGACGGCGTGTTTCTCTCGGTGAAACATTGCCTGCCCTTGATGCGCAAGCATGGCGGCGGCTCGATCGTCATGATGTCCTCGCTTGCGGGCCTGCGCGGCGCACCGGGCCTCTCAGCCTATTCGCTGACCAAAGGCGGCGTGCGGCTGTTCGCCAAGTCGATTGCGATGGAGTGCGCGGCGGTCGGCGACGGCATCCGTGTCAACTCCGTGCATCCAGGTATCATCGACACGCCGATCTGGGGCAAGATCCCGACCGGCGCGACCGGCGCGGGGCAGAACGCGCCGATCGATCCGGAGGAGCGCGCCAAGGTCGCAACCCCGCTTGGCCGCGCCGGTCAGGCTGCGGAGATTGCTTCCGGCGTGCTGTATCTGGCCTCAGATGCCTCGCGTTACGTCACCGGCAGCGAGCTCGTGATCGACGGCGGCATGAATGCCGGCGGCGTGCCGCGGCGGGCGTGAGACGCGCAGGGCAGGGTGGCGGTCGCAGGGGCTGACGCGCAGGCGTGCGCCCTGTAAAACGCTGCCGTCTCCTGCCTGAAAGAAGTTTCCTTCGCCATGGCACACAGCCTTCATGCCTCCTCACCCGCTGCCGTTCGCTCGAACCGGCCGGACCTCGCGACCGATGCGATACGCACCGCGCGCGAGGACCTCGCCGCCTGCTTCAGGATGGCTGCGCGGAATGGCTTTGAGGAGGGCATCTGCAACCATTTTTCGGCCGTGGTGCCCGGCCATGACGATCTCTTCCTGGTCAACCCCTACGGCTACGCCTTCCGCGAACTGACCGCTTCAAAACTCCTGATCTGCGACTTCCACGGCCACGTGCTCGACGGCGAAGGCGAGCCCGAGGCGACCGCGTTCTACATCCACGCCGAGATGCACAAGCGCCTGCCGCGCGCGAAGGTCGCCTTCCACACTCACATGCCCTACGCCACAGCGCTGTCAATGACCGAGGGCGATCCCTTGATCTGGGCCGGGCAGACCGCGCTGAAATTCTACGGCCGCACGGCGGTCGACCGCGACTACAACGGCCTCGCGCTCGACAACCGCGAAGGCGCGCGCATTGCGTCCGCCGTGGGCGATGCCGACATCGTCTTCATGAAGCATCACGGCGTGATGGTTCTGGCGCCAACCATCGCGGAAGCCTGGGACGATCTCTATTATCTCGAGCGTGCCGCCGAAGTGCAGGTGCTGGCGATGTCGACAGGCCGGAAGGTGCTACCCGTTGATCCCGCGATTGCGGCCGAGACCTACAGGCAGATGCGCGACGGCGATTCCGAATCGGCGCGGCTGCATCTCGCCGCGATCCGGCGCCAGCTCGACGCCGAGGAGCCGCAGTATCGGCACTGAGGCTATTACGATCCCTGCCGCAGCTTCGCCAGCACCTTCAGCCCGCCATAACCATCGGCGGGCGTGATCCCGGCGCGCTGCTGAAAATCCTTGATCGCCTTCATGGTGTCGTTGCCGACGCGGCCGTCGGTGCCGCCGGTGTCAAAGCCGGCCTTGGTCAGCCGCGTCTGCATCTCCTGCACCTCGGCCAGCGTGAGCGCGCGCTCGGAGCCGGGGAAAGGCTGGATGAAGGGCGGCGCGCCGAGGCAGCGGTCGCCGAGATGGCAGATCGCGAGCGCATAATTCATCGATGGATTGTAGCTCTTCACCGAATAGAAATTCGGGCCCAGCAGGAACGTCGGTCCGCCCGCAACCGGCGTCCACATCTGCGCGGATGCGTTCGGCTGCGGAAATGCCTGGCCGTCGGCGCGGGTGACGCCGGCTGCCTGCCACGCCGCATAAGTGCGGCTGCCGCTCAGCTCGCCGGATGCGCGGACCTCGTGACCCCAATGCTCGCCACGATGCCACTTGCCGCGATTGACCAGATACTTTGCCGTCGAGCCTAGCGCGTCGTCGGGCTTGCCGAACGGCGAAATCTTGCCGTCGCGATCATAGTCGATGCCGACATTCAGCCAGACCTCCGGCATCCATTGCGAATGGCCCATGGCGCCGGCCCAGGATCCCTGCATCTCCTCCGGTGTACTCCAGCCCCTGTCGACGATGCGCAGCGCATTGATCAGTTCGGTCTCCCAATACGCCTTGCGGCGCGGCTCGTTCCAGGCGAGCGCGGCGAGCGAGGGAAAAACGGGCGTCATGTGGTTCTGCTGCACCAGCGGATCGCCGTAGGCGGACTCCACGCCCCACAGCGCCAGCAGCGTGCCGCGCTCGACGCCGAAATCGCGTTCGATGCGCGCAAACAGCGCCTCGTTGTTCTTCAGCGCGATCTTGCCGTTGATGATGCGCCAGTCAGAGACGCGGCGGTTGATGTATTGCCAGACCTGCTCGTGGAATTCCGGCTGGTTGCGCATCTGCTTGAACACGCTCATGTCCGGCTCGACCCGCGCCATCGCGCGCTGCCAGGTCGCCGCCGAAATGCCCTTGGCCAGTGCGCGTGCGCGAAAACCCTCGCGCCATTCGTCGAAACCAGGAGGCGATGCGAAGACGTTCGTCGGCACTGCCAGCAAGGTGGCTGCGCCGAGCGCGGATTGGAGCACAGCGCGGCGGGCGATGCGATTGGCCGAGGAATCAACGTGTTTCATACCGCCATTGTAGCGGGAAACGTGGCGTCTGTGAGCCGGTTCCCGGAACAGGAGGAACAGGCTTCAGACGTCACGTCTTCCCGGAACAAATTGTCGCACTCCCGCATTCCCTCCGCACCACATTGGAGGAGAATGAGATGAGGAAGTATCTGTTTGCAGCTGCGATGGTGACGGCGATTGCGGCCCCTGCGTTCGCGGATGAGGTCGGCATTCATGCCGGTCCGGTCGGAGCCGGCGTGACAGTTGGCCGGGCCCCCGAATATCGCGACCGCGATCGTGATCGCACCACCGTCGTCAAGGAGCGCGCACCGGCCGATCGCACCACCGTGATCAAGAAGGAAGATGAACTCGGCAACCGCAGCAAGACCGTGATTCATCACGACAACGATTAACGGAGCAGGGCCCTGGCCGATCGCCGGGGCCCGCCTTCTTCAACGAGACTCGGGGTGGAATGAAGATACGCGCCCATGCGGAAAGTCACGTCGTCGAGCTTGACGACGGATCGTGCTGGCAGATTTTTCCCGGCGATCTCGCCGCGACGCTGAGCTGGAAGCCTGAAACGGATTTGCGTCCGGAGCCGAGTGGCGACCGGATTAGCTCGCATGTGTTGGTCAATGCTGCGGACCGAAGCCGCGTCCGGGTCATTGCGGCGGGCGAGGCGTGGCCGGATGGCGAGGTTAAGAAAGCCTTGAAGGGCGGATAGGCCAGCTCTCAAATCCCCAGCTTCAAGCCTGTCCTTTTATGGTCGGTTCGTCGTGCAGATCGGCCGCGACGCCAGCAAGCCAACGGCGGACAGTGACTTCAGCCTTGCCGTCGAGCCCTGTCACCAAACGCTTTTCCAGTTCGAGCACGCGGTCCCGGCACGCTTTGAGCAGCGTCGCGCCGCGCGGCGTCAATGTCCATTGCTGGATGCGGCCGTGGACGGGATGCGGCGTCATCAGGATCGCGCCGTCTCGCGCGAGGTTGCGGATGATCACCCCGACGGTCTGCGGCGTCAGGAAGGTGAGGCGGGCGACATCGGCGCCTGATAGTCCCGGATAGGCGTTCAGCATCGTCAGCACGGCGAATTGCGGCGAGGTCACCCCGAGATCAGCCAGCGTGCGTTCCATCTTCAGCCGCACTGCGGCATGGGCCTGACGCAAGAGGTAGCCGAGATAGCCTCGCTCGCCGCGCTTGCCTTCGCCAGGGGCGGGCACGTGTACCGGGCTATCCTTGGGCGGCCCGGGCGTCTTCCGCCCCGGTTGCGATCTTGTGATGTCGACAGGCTTGCGTATCATATAAGAGCTCTTATAACTTGTAAGCATCCTTCCAATAGCACGAGGTGAACGGCAGTGTCACACGCCCGCAGCGAGTACGAGGATTTCAAGAAGATTGCGCCGGACGCCTACGATCTGGTGCTTGCGCTGGGCCAGGTTGCGGCCAAGGCCGGCCTCGACAAGCAGCTTCTCGAGCTGATCAAGCTGCGCGCCTCGCAGATCAACGGCTGCGCCTTCTGTGTGCAGCACCATGTCCTGCTCTCGGAGCGGCTCGGCGTGCCCGCGGACAAGCTCCATCTGGTCGCGGTCTGGCGCGAGGCGCCGATCTATTCGGCGCGCGAGCGGGCAGCACTAGCCTGGGCCGAGGCATTGACCCAGCTTGCCGACGGCTTCGGCGACGAGGTTTACGCCGAGGTGCAGCGTGAATTCTCGGAGGCCGAGCTGATGTACCTGACCTCGGCAATCGCCTCGATCAATGTTTGGAATCGGTTTGGCGCGGCCTATCGCTGGACGCCGGCGAAGCGGCCGGTCGCGGCGAATGCCGCGACGTCCTGATTGCAACGAGGAAGGTTGTCATGACTGCAATGAATTTGGTTGCCGTGCCGCGCCCTGTGCCATTGCGCTCGACGGCGTTGGCCGTCGTCGGCGGGCTTGCCTGCGCGCTTGCGATCGGCAAGGTGCTGCCGGTGACAATGGGCACCGTATCAGGCGCACTCGCGCCGCTCTGCGCCACCGCTGCGGAAAGCTCGTCACTCGACAAGGTCGAGCCGATCGGGTCCTACCCATTGCCCAACGTGCCGGGTAAGCGTGTCACCATCGTGCGCGTGTTCTACGGGCCAGGCGGGTTTTCTCGACCGCACCGGCACGCCGGCTCCGTGACCGCTTACATCACCAAGGGCGAGATCCGCTCCCAGCTCGGCGGCGGCCCCGTCGAGACGTTCGGTGTCGGCCAGTCCTTCTTCGAGCCGCCGGGCACTACGCATCTGGTCTCTGCCAATGCCAGCACCACGGACCCGGCCGAACTGATTGCGGTCTTCGTGGCGGATGAGGGCGCCCAACTGACGACGTATTTGGAATAGCCAGCCCGGATTGACCAAGCCCAATCCGGCTTTTGGTTCTCGTCGATGTAGCTGAGATGCGTCGTCAAAATGCGGCCGGTGGTGCGGGCTGAGCGTCAGTTCTCTTCGCCGCTCGATCCCTCGCGCTGATCAGGCTTGACCGCATCCTCAGGCAGCGCGTGTGCGACGGGCTGCGGGGTGCTTGCGATCTCCGGGCCGAACTCGCGGCCTCGGGCGCGGATCAGGCGCTCGTAGGCCGAGACCAGCGTGATGTAGGGGCTGACCCAGATCCAGCCGTCGCGGGTGAACACCTGGACGTCAAAATGCAGGTGCATCGACGTACCCGCGGGGTGGTCAAGGTAGTTGGAGATCACGCCGATCTTCTCGCCTTCGGTGACGATTCGCCCATTGAGCACCCCGTCGGCGTTCAACGCCTGCGGATTCATGTGCATGTAGCGGAAGCGGATGTGCTCGGTGCGGCTGTTGACCTCGAGCGTGGCGGCCTGGTCCTTGGGGGCACGGATTACCACGGCGTCGCGCGCGGCGACGACGCTGCGCTGCTTGGGATCGCAGGGTTCGCGGCCGTCACCGGGCGAGGGGCAGCCGGCGGCGCGGATGTCCTCGCCCTGGTGGCCATAGCCGCCGCCGCACTGCCAGACTTCGAAGCTGCGTGACTCGCAGAAATTGTCGCGCCAGGGATAGGTGGTCGGGCCATCGTCCTTGTCGCGCTTGGCGTAGGATTGCGAATGCACCAAGGCCGGCGCTTTCTCGAGCGGAAAGCGGATCTGCGCATACGCCGTCGGATCGGGATGGCCGCCCTGTTTGCGATAGCCGGAGTTCGGGATGATGTCGCCGCTCGGCCGGTAGCTGAAATCCGCGGACCGCGCGGTCGGGCGATCAATCAGATCAGATGCAACGTCCATCAATGGCCGGGTGCGCTGCCCGCCGGCGACGTGCAGCGCCTTCAGGAAACGCTCGGCAACGGGGTAGGCCTCCTTGCAGGCGAGTCGCCGCGGCTTCGCGACGCTGTCCAGGCACTGGATCGACACCACATAGGCGACGCCGAAGCGACTGAAGGCATAGCGCACATAGCCTTCACGGATGAATCTGCGCAGGTCCGGGTAGATTGCCGCCAGCGGCTTGACCAGCTCGCCCTTGCCGCCGGCGGGATCGGCAATGTCGTAGACGAGCGCCGATCCGGTGATCTGCACATCGACCCGGTTGGCGAAGGTGCGCGAAGGCATGCCGTCGCCGGCGCCGGGCTCGAGCGAGAATGTCGCGCTGTAGCCGGCGGGACCGGCATCGAACATGTCGACGGGATTGAAATCGGCCTGGTAGCGCGGCAGAGCCAGCGGGGATTGTGCGCCGCTGCGTTGCGCCTCGAGATAGGCGGCGGCATCGAACGGCAGCAGCACGGGAACGGGGCTGCGGGCAATGCCGGTGAAGAATTGCGAGGAGACCGCATTGAGCTGCACCAGCGCCGGCATTGCGCGCGGATCGAAGCGCGGCACCGAATGGCGCGGCACGAAGATGAAATCGCCGGCGACCTGGGGGCGACTATTGATCTCGGTGCGGAGCTGGTCGAGCGCTGCGCGCCAATCGACGCGCAGGGCCGTGAGCGACGGGCCGCGGAATTCCTCCGCGGCGAGCGGAGATGCGATCAGGAGCGAAAGCGACGCCAGAAGAAACGAGACGAAGCGGAGACCGTTCGTACCCACTGTCTCGCCCCCCGGCGGCACCTGTTCCGATCCTCGATCTCTTGCCTAGTCCTTGGCGCGCTCGGAGTAGGAGCCGTCTTCGGTCATCACCACGATACGGGTGCCGACGGCGATGTGCGGCGGCACGGTCGTACGCAGGCCGTTGGAGAGCACCGCCGGTTTGTAGGAGGATGAGGCGGTCTGGCCCTTGGTCACGGGCTCGGTCTCGACCACTTCGAGCGTCACACGCTGCGGCAACGCGATCGACACCACGTTGGCGTCGTGCGTCGACAGCTTGACCGTCATACTCTCCTGGAGATAGGCGGCCGCGTCGCCGATCACGTCCTTGGACACCTGGACCTGATCATAGGTTTCCGGGTTCATGAAGTGGTAGCCGTCACCATCTTCATAGAGGTAGGTGAAGTTGCGCTCTTCGATCGTGGCCTTTTCGACCTGATCGGTGGTCTTGTAGCGCTCGGAGATCTTTACCCCGTCCGAGATTCGGCGCATTTCGATCTGGCTGACCGGAGTGCCCTTGCCGGGATGAATGTTCTCGGCGGTCACGACGACATAGAGCTTGCCGTCTTGCTCGATCACGTTGCCTTTGCGAATAGAACTGGCGATGACTCTCAAAGCTATATTTCCTGCTTGCTTGGCCCGGCTCCGGCCAGGACGTGGTCAAATCGATGGGGGACGTGGGGCCTCAAATCAGACCTCGGCGCCCGTTTCGGGCCGCAACATACGCATTTTGTCATTGAATGCCAGCATTTTGCTGGCTCAAGGGACCGTCGGTTAATGGGTGGGGACAAGCCGATATCGCCGTTCTGGACGCCCGGGCGGCACCTCGACCGGCGGCCGTTCCTCCAGGCCAGGGGCGCCATTACCGGGTCTCTCAGGGGCTTTTTCGCCGAGCAGGGCTTTGTCGAGGTCGAAACCTCCGTCCTTCAGGTCTCTCCGGGCAACGAGACCCATCTGCACGCTCCCCGGACCGAGATCATCCGACCCGACGGCAGCCGGGCCAGCCGATATTTGCGGACCTCGCCCGAATTCGCCTGCAAGAAGCTGCTGGCAGCCGGCGAGGCGCGGATTTTCGAGTTCGCCCGAGTGTTCCGCGACCGCGAGCGCGGCGACCTGCATCTGCCCGAATTCACCATGCTGGAATGGTACCGCGCGGGCGCCCCCTATGACGCCATCATGGCTGACACAGTGGTGGTCATCGCCCACGCTGCGCAGGCGACCGGAATCGGGACCTTTGCCTTCCGGGACCGGACCGCGGACCCCTTCGCCGAGCCGGAGCTGCTGACGGTCGCGGGTGCGTTTGAGCGCTTCGCCGGCATCGACCTTCTGTCGACAATCTCGGGCAACGAGGGTAACCGTACCGCGCTCGCCCAGGCGGCCGCCGGCAAGGTCCGCGTCGCCGCCGACGACACCTGGTCGGACATCTTCAGCAAGATCCTGGTGGAGCATGTCGAACCGCATCTGGGGCAGGGGCGTTTGACCATTTTGTTCGAATACCCATCTCCAGAGGCGGCATTGGCGCGTGTGAAGGCCGGTGACCCAAGAGTTGCTGAGCGATTCGAGGTGTATGCCTGTGGCGTCGAGCTCGCCAACGGCTTTGGCGAACTCACCGACGCCGAGGAACAACGCAAGCGGTTCACGGAGTCCATGGCGGAGAAGCAGCGCCGCTATGGTGAGGCCTACCCGCTGGACGAAGACTTTTTGGCTGCGGTTGCCCAAATGCCGGAGGCGAGCGGTGTCGCGCTCGGCTTCGACCGGCTGGTGATGCTGGCGAGCGGCGCAACGCGGATTGATCAAGTGGTGTGGACACCGCCTTCAAATGAAACGCTAAGTGAAGCATGACGAAGACCAATCTTGCACGGACATTACGTGAGCCAGCCGAACTCGTGGCCGCGGACATCGCGCCTGCCACGGCGCTGCCGGCACTCGAACGCGTCGCCGCGCGCTATGCGGTCGCGATCACGCCGGCGCTAGTCGAACTGATCGACAAATCGGATCCCGATGACCCGATCGCGCGCCAGTTTGTTCCGACCGCCGCCGAGCTCGAGATGCAGCCGGGCGAGAGCGCCGATCCGATTGGCGATCACCCGCATTCGCCGGTATCAGGCATCGTGCATCGCTATCCCGATCGCGTGCTGTTCAAGCTCGTTCACGTCTGCGCGGTCTATTGCCGCTTCTGCTTCCGCCGCGAGATGGTTGGACCCGGCAAGGAGAACGCGCTCTCGGATAGCGCCTATGGCGCCGCGATCGATTACATCCGCGCGCATGGCGAGATTTGGGAGGTGATCCTGACCGGCGGCGACCCGCTGATGCTGTCGCCGCGCCGGCTGAGCGAGATCATGGCCGAACTCGCCGGCATCGATCATGTCAAGATCATCCGCCTTCATACCCGCGTGCCCGTGGCCGACCCCGCGCGGATCAGCGACGACATGGTCGCGGCGCTGAAGGTCGAGGGCGCCACCACATGGGTGGCACTGCATGCCAACCATGCGCGTGAGCTGGCCGGACCGGTCCGCGCCGCCTGCTCGCGGCTGGTCGATGCCGGGATTCCCATGGTGAGCCAGTCCGTGCTGTTGCGCGGCGTCAATGACAACGTCACGACCTTGTCGGATTTGATGCGGGCTTTCGTCGAGTGCCGGATCAAGCCCTATTACCTGCATCACGGCGATCTCGCGCCAGGCACTGCGCATCTGCGTACGACGCTGGCGCAGGGGCAGGAGTTGATGCGGCAACTGCGTGGACGGGTGTCAGGATTGTGTCAGCCTGACTACGTCATCGACATACCAGGCGGTGCCGGCAAGTCGCCGGTCGGGCCGAATTATGTGTTGGCGGAGCAAAATACCGCAGCCGATGCACGTGATGCGGCCTCGGAAACGCGCTATCGTATCGTCGATTATTGCGGCGACGTTCATCTCTATCCGCCCGAGATCTGAGCGGTCCGAGAACGCCGGTTTGAGGAATGGAGGAACGGACATGAAGAAGATCATGCTGGCAGCATCTGTCGCTGTCCTGCTCGGTGGTGCGGCGGTTGCGCAGACCGGCACCAAGGGATCGACATCCGGCGGCGCCACGTCGGGAACGTTGCCACAGGCGCCGGTCGGTCACCGCCAGCCGCGCGCTGGCGACGTGCCGAACGAGAAGAGTCTGAGCGATCCGAACAATCCCGTGAATAAGGAAGACGCTCTCCTCGACAAGAAGATCAAGAGCATCTGCCGCGGTTGCTAAGCCGTAACTGCTGCGCGGTGGGCAGGACGCGAACAGCATCGCCCCGCTCACCTCTTGCCCCGCTTAAGCGGAGCGCTCGTGCAGTCCGGCGCGCGGGGTGTTGCGCCGGATCTCGACGGCATCGGCGAGCTGTTCGAGCGCGGTTGCCGTCGTCGCCCAATCAATGCATCCGTCGGTGATGCTCTGGCCGTAAATCAGCGGCTTGCCCGGCACCACGTCCTGGCGGCCGGCGACGAGATTGCTCTCGATCATCACGCCCATGATGCGGTTTTCGCCGCCCGAGATCTGGCCGGCGACATCGGCCGTGACCAGCGGCTGGTTTTCCGGTTTCTTGCTCGAATTGGCGTGGCTCGCATCCACCATCACCAGTGGCGCGACACCCGATTTCGCCAGATCGTTGCAGGCCGCCGCGACGCTTGCGGCATCGTAGTTCGGCTTGGCTCCGCCGCGCAGGATGATGTGGCAGTCCTCGTTGCCTGCGGTCGAGGCGATCGCCGAACGGCCGAGCTTCGTCACCGCCATGAAATGATGCGGATGCGAGGCCGACTTCACCGCGTCGGCTGCGATGCGCACATTGCCGTCGGTGCCGTTCTTGAACCCGACCGGGCAGGACAGCCCCGACGCCAGCTCGCGATGGATCTGGCTTTCGGTCGTGCGCGCGCCGATCGCAGCCCAGGACACGAGATCGGCGATGTATTGTGGCGTCGTCATATCCAGGAATTCTGTGCCGGCGGGCAGGCCCAGATTGTTGACGGCCGAGAGCACGTTGCGTGCGAGCCGCAAGCCCTTGTTGATGTCGAAGCTGCCGTCCAGGTCCGGGTCGTTGATCAGGCCCTTCCAGCCGACCGTGGTGCGCGGCTTCTCGAAATAGACCCGCATCACGATCTCGAGCTGGTCGGCCAGATCCTCGCGCACGTCGGCGAGACGCTCGGCATATTCGAGGGCGGCTTTGGGATCATGCACCGAGCATGGGCCGACGACGACCAGAAGGCGATCGTCCTGGCCGTTGAGGATCGCATGGATGGCGTTGCGCGCCGCCATCACCACACGGGTGGCCGTGAGGGTGCGCGGAACCTCCCGCATCACGTCCTCGGGCGTGCTCAGCTCTTTCAGTTCGCGGATACGAAGATCGTCGGTCGTGCTCAGCACGGCGGGCTCCTGTCATTTTGAGAACCTGCCGGCCAATAAAAAAGCCGCCAGGTCTGGCGGCTGTTCGGACGTTTGCTTCAATATTTCAGATTGAGCGCGATCCTCCTGCCGCCAGCGAGCTGTCGTAGCTAAAGTACCAAAAATAGCTGGTGGCGACGGTGATCATGGCCGGTCATATAGCGCTCCGTTGGCAGGTTGTCACCCCCAATCGGCGTCACAGGCTTTGTGGCGCCTCACCTGTTGCTTTTGCGCGCCGCCAGCGCCATGCCGATCAGGGTGGCCCCGCCGAACAACAGGTTGATGCCGACGAGCACGCCGATGGCCCATTCCGCTGAACTCGGCAGTCCCGTGATCACCATGAACGCGATCGCGATATCGAAGAGGCCCGAGATCAGCAGCCACGACCAGCGGCCGCTCAACTCGCGGCGGTGCTCCAGCGCGTACATGATGGTGGTAACGCCCTCGGCGAGGAAATAGGCACCGAGCACGATGGTCAGCGTCAGCACGGCCTGCATCGGGCGGGCCAACAGCAGCATGCCGGCGAGCACGGCGAGGGCCGCCGAGATCAGCGACCACCAGAAGCCCGGCGTGGCGCGCGCCCAATAGGTTACGATCAATCCGCCGATGCCGCTGACCAGGAACATCCAGCCGAGAAAGATCGTGATGGCAAGGCTGGCGAGCGGCGGCAGGATCAGCGCGGCGATGCCGAGAACGGCAAGCAAAATGCCTTCGAACAGAAAGGCCTTCCAATGCGCCTTCACCGCCTGGCTCATTGCGGATTGCAGCCGTGAAAATTCCTCTGGCGATGTCATCAGCAAGCTCCGGATCGAAAGATGTGCGCACAATCTAGTACGCACACTCTGCGCTTGCCATCCTGATGAGGATCAACCGCCGCCGTGCGCTGACGAAAAACCTTCGCCACTGGTGCGGATGCGGTTGCGGCCGAGAACGTAGATCGCGGTCGTGACGACCAGCAGTGCAAGGCCGAGCAGGATCGAGACGAAGCCGATCGGGATCAGGGCCAGCGTCAGGTTGCGCTCGGGGTTGATGAGCCAGTGGTGGATCGAGGTCAGCACGAAGGCAAGGCCGAGAAAGCCGACGCCGCCGCCGGCGAGCAACAGCGCCCACATCCGGCGCAACTGGCTGAGCCGCTCCCTCGCGATATCGGTGCGGGGCGCGTGGTGGCGCGCGACGCGCCGCACCAGGCGCATGGCGAAGGCGATCGAGCTGAAGCCGATCAGCAGGCTCGTGGCGCCCAGCCACATCCGCAAGCTGGGATCGAGATCCGGCATGCGCTGAAGTGTGAGCAGAGGGAAGTCGAAGGCCGAATGCAAAGCGAGGGGTCCCATCAGCAACAGGAGCCGGCTGGAGACACGGGCCCAGTCGCGATGATGGCGGTTTGCGCCCAGCGCCGTGCCGGCGCGCGCGATCGTGAGATAGGCGCCTGCGATAATGCCGAGCGCGCCGTGGAATGGCACGGTGAGAACGCTGCGCAGCGCCGCCAGCGACCGCCACATCTCGGCATGCTGCACCAGATAGGCAAGGTTTTCGTAAGCCGCGAAGCCGAGGCCGACGGCGGCGCCATAGACCACGGTGTCCATGGGGTTGGCAAAGGTCCGCCGCTTGGTCGAGGAGACCAGCACGATGGCGATCACCTTCACCGCCTCCTCGGGCAGCGCGACGCCAAAGACCGAATGCATGGCGAGCGCCGCCCAGGGATTGTCGGGCGCCGCGACCATCTTGGCGAAGGGGGCTCGGGCGAGACCCAGCAGGGAGATGCTGGCCGCCCCGAGCAGGAACGCAGTCCAGACCTGGGCCGGCGGCCCTGGGCGCTCCTCGGCTGCAATGACAAGCCACAGCATCAGCAGCGCCGGGGCGATGGCGGCCGTTCCGATGACGGTGGGTAACGCTTCAATCAGATACATCGGCGCCGATAATAGGTTCCCTTGGTCCGCTTATCCACGTTTCCCGATGCGACCATCTGTCATGCGCAAGCTATCCCGTTGCTTAACAAGCGCGACAGCTGGCGTTCATCAGGACCTCAATGCATAGAATACGAGCGCAATCAATTGCATGACAGAACCACCTCGTCGTCGACTGTAACAGCCGCGCGCACTTCAGCGGGTCGCGATTGATAAGTCAGATCAAGGCAATCTGCAGATTTCTTCAATTCACGATGCATGTGGGCGGGCGACGTGTCCAGAGGCGGACGAGCCACTGCGCGGCCGGCTGAACCGCTTAGTCACGCTTCGTTGCGCGTCCGCGGAGCGGTGATGCCATCCGGCTGGCCCCGCACCTGCTCGAGCTCCCAAATGGCGCGTTTCAGGCACGTGCCAAGGCAGGAGACGATGAGCAGCAGCAGGAAGGCCTGGTCGGCGGGAGGGATATGGATCATGGCGTTGACTAAGCAGCGCGCATGCCACGCCTTCCCGAGACAGCCTACGCATTGCGCAGCGGCATCTCACACCGAGCACTGCTTGCTCCGGTTCGAATCGCCGGCGCCCGCAAGGCGAGCAGGGCCCGTGCTTTCAGCGCTCAATGGCTGGTGAACGGCGGTGGAGCGTCGGGCGCGATGTCGAAGGCCCCAAGGTGGAATTCATCACCGACGGCGGCCTCCTCTGGCTGGGAATGGTGGGCGAGCAGCGTGAAGGCGGCTTGCGGATACTGCTTCCAGATATCGAGATCGCCGGCCGTAATGGTGAGCCAGCCGAACGTGTATATGTAGCGCCCGGGCTCGGTGACCCGGCCAACCCTGTCCCAGGTGATCTTATCAACCGTGATCTTGTCGACTGCCATTCGGTCCCCCGATCGCAAGTCCTCAACTCAAAAGTCTGCAAATGAAGCCCGTCGTGTGGCACGGACCCCAAAAGCTGATCTCGCAATGGGGCCGCGATAGGGCAGCAATACGGATTGGTCTGGACCGGCTTCAGGCCGGCTGCGGCACGGCCTGGCGCACGACCAGGCGGACGAGGTCGTCCCGCTGTTGTTTCTCGGTGAACTCTACCGCGAAGCCATTGTCGAACTTGCGAATGACGCGTCCGACGCAGGCGCCGACCGCAAGCGGGGTTCCGAGCGGCGGGTCGTATTCGCAGGAGATCGCGGCGCCGGCTGTGGAGACGTCGATGATGAAGCAGGGATGGGTGCTGCCGTCGGCAACCGTCAGGTATGTATGCGGGGCCTGCGGAACGAAGCGCGCGTCACGGCGCAGTTCCAGGATGCTGTCGTCCTTCTGCTTCTTCTCGAGCCAGGTCAGCTTTTCCGACATCCAGGCGCGGCGGGCCCGCGTCATGTCGAGCTCCATCAGGAAGCCCGATTTCAGCGTCGCGCTGATGGTGCACTGGAATTCGCCGAAATCCTGGAAGTAGGAGGTAACTCGCTCGCCGATCTTGCCGACGACCGGCACGTCCACGATCATGCGGAAGGGCGAGACGCGCTTGGTGCGGCAGGCGAAGTTTCGCAGCTTGCCCTCGCAATCGTACCAGCGATGCAGCGAATAGCTGCCGCTCACGGTCACTTCCACCGCACGCTGCCTGAGGAACTCTGCGACGGACATGGGCGCTTGTTGTGTTTCTCATTGTTTCCGTAATTCCACGGTAGCGATCAAATTCTAAGCAAATGATACCGGCGCTCATGAGCAGGGGTAAATTTCCGGTAAATGACCGGACCGGCAACGTGCCGGGGTCAGCGGCAAAACGTCCCGGTTGTCAGGGGCGCGCATTCACAACCACGTCATTGCGACCCAGCGGAGCAATCGAGGCTCTCGCCGTTCAGCCGTTCCGGCATTTGGCGATGATGCCGTCTGCGAGGCGCATGTCGTCGAGGGTCCAGTTGCCGAGCAGCGTGATGATTGCCTCGCGCCGGTACTGGGGCCGCTCGTGCCTGGAGGTTTGCCGATAGTCGATGCGGTCCTGTCGTGCCAGCGCGCGCGACCTGTGAATCGGGCGCCTTAAAACTATCCCGACCGGCTTACGAAAACCGACGCGGGCTTTTTGGCCCGAGCTGAACGGCGGCATTCAGGCAGGCCCGTGCAGCGTCAGCAAAACCAACGCGCCAATGGCCAGGGCGAGCCTTGATTACCTTCCTTCGGCAACTTGGGGCTGTTGCCTGGCTTCCGAAGCGATCATCCCGACCGGACGGCATCATTTCAAAACTGCTATTCTGCGTCTGATTGTATCTGTCGAAGAATGCGGCTAGTGCAGAGGCAATGAAGCCGTCCGAATATTATCGTCCAGATATTGATGGGTTGCGCGCTGTCTCGATCCTGCTGGTGGTCGGCTATCACGCGCATCCGTGGATGCTGCCAGGCGGCTTCATCGGCGTCGACGTGTTCTTCGTCATCTCGGGCTTTCTGATCACGCGAATCCTGCTCACGCCCGGCGGCGTGCCGCTCGCGACATTCTACGCACGGCGGATCAAGCGAATCTTTCCGGCGCTGATCGCCGTTCTCGTGGCCACCTACGCAGTTGGCTGGTTCATTTTGCTCCCCCAGCCTTTTCGTCTGTTGGGAGAGAACATCGTTGCCAGCGCGCTGTTCGCTTCGAACCTGTTCCAACTCGGGCAGGTCGGTTATTTCGCGTCGCCGGCCGCGGAAAATCCGCTGCTTCATCTCTGGTCGCTCGGCGTCGAGGAGCAGTTTTATATCTTCTGGCCGCTGGCGCTCGTCCTGCTGCGGCGCTCGCCCTATCGTCGACGGTACATCCTCGGCGCGATCCTGGTGTCGCTCGTCGCCAGCGTGTTTCTTGCCAGGGCGAACCCGGACTGGGGCTTCTACGCGCCGATGCCACGCGCCTGGGAATTGCTGATCGGCGGGCTCCTGGCCGAAGCTGATCTGGTCAGGAAAGGCCGGAGCAATTTCCTCGGAGCCATCGGCCTTGGCGCAATCGTGGCGTCCGGACTGCTGTTCGACCGAACGATGCCTTTTTCCGGGCGCGCTGGCGCTCGTCCCCATTCTCGGCGCCGCGCTCGTCATCGCGTCGCCGAGTGCCGTGACCAACCGGCTGCTGCTGTCGAGCCGGCCTGCCGTTCTGCTTGGGCTCGTGAGCTACCCCTCTACCTTTGGCATTGGCCGCTACTGGCCTATCTTGGAATCCTGCGGCACGGGGTACCTAACTTTATCGAGATCTGGGCCGCAGTCCTTGCTGCGGGCGTGCTGTCGATCTTGACCTATCGCTTCATCGAATTGCCGGTCCGCCATCGGCGCAATGTGGTGCCGGTCTTGTCGATCGCGCTGGCGTCGATCGGCGCGATCGGTCTGGTGACGGTCGCTTCGGCGGGCTTCTTGTGGCGATTTCCGCCGGAGTTGCAGGCGATCGCGGCCGTCAGCACCAAGGACAATCCGGCCTTCAGGGACCACTGCTTTCTCGAGGCGCCGGGGAGTCGTTTCGACGCAAGCTGTGTCGAACCGGGCGACAAGCCACTGCTTTTGCTGTGGGGCGATTCCAACGCCGCGGCGCTCTATCCGGCCGTGAGCGAGGCCGCTCGGCAAAGCTCGTTCCGAGTGGGACGCTTCACGGCGCCAGGCTGCGCGCCGATCCTCAATGCGGGGCCGACCGTCGCGTGTGCGGAAGCCAACGGCAAGGCCTTCGCGCTGATCGCGGCGTGGCGCCCGGACATTGTCGTACTCCACGCAATGTGGGGCTTTGACAACGACCTGAAGAAATTGGCCGGCACCATTGTCGGGCTTCGAAGCGTCGGCGTCCAACGTGTGGTCGTTCTCGGGCCGCCGCCGGTGTGGAAGCGCACGCTTCCGCACGCGATCATCAACCATTATCGCTTTGCACACGAACTGCCGGAGCGGCTTGGGACCGGCGTGTCTGGCTCGGCCGAGGACGAATTGATGGCGAATTTCAGCCGATCCGCCGGCGTCGATTTCGTGTCGCTGCGGAAGGTGCTCTGCGACGAGCGGCAATGCCTTGTCCGGACGCCTGCCGGCGAGGTGATCGCAACGGATGCGATTCATCTGTCGCCGGGTGGAGCGAAGCTGGTTATCGACGTCATAGGCCGGGACCTGTTTCATGGGCCCGATACCGGAAATATTCGGTAATCCTCGCCGACGATCTTCCTGTTGATCTCGCCGCCGGTTGCGCTCGAGCCGGCTGTCCTGCGGATGCCCGGCTTTTGCGACGGCATCGAGAGGAGATGGAGCGGGTCAAGCAGGCGGTGAGGGGATGGGCGCTGCTTGGCGCTCCCTAGCGGAATCGAACCGCTCTCTCCACCGTGAAAGGGTGGCGTCCTAACCGATAGACGAAGGGAGCAAACGCAAGGCCGGGCCGCATTTGGCGACAGGCCCGCTGGCCGCGCGAGTCGTGCCGGCGGCTTGCAGCGGGCGAACGTATAGTGGCCTTTGGTCCCGTGGGCAAGCCGTTCCGGACCGCTGTTTGGGCCCCGGTGGATAGCCTGTCCCGGCGTTATTCGAGCGGCGATTTCAACGGATTCTTAGGGTTCCCTGGGCTAGCGCTGGCGCAGGAGAGATTTTCGCCAATGCCACCGCTCAACAAGCGCCCAGCCCGCAACTGCTGTCGCGGCATGCCTGGATCACGCTCGCGGGCGGATTCGCGGCGCGGCATTGCCTGGTCCAGGACATCTCGGCCTCGGGCGCCCGGATCACGCTGGACGAGGATGCGAGCCAGCTGCCGGGCGTGATCCGGATGGCGTTTGCGCGCGATGCACGGACCGGGCGGAGCTGCCAGGTGGTCTGGCGCCGCGGCAAGTCGGCCGGCGTCAAGTTCCTCTGACGGCAGCCCGGATGGCGCCTGACGCAGGACCGGGCTACAAGGCGCGGATGCGCGGCACTGTCCTGCTTCTGATCTCGCTCGTACTGACCTCCTCAGCCGGAGCCGAGACCTTGCGCCTGCCGCCGAGCGATCAGCCGCAGTCCGGCAAGACCCTGCCGCTGAAGGGCGCCGCCGGGTCTGCCAGGGCCAATGGCTGCGCCGCCTATGGCCGGGGCTTCACGATGGTCGAAGGGACCTGCGTGAAGATCGGCGGCACGGTCAGGATCGACGCCACCGCCGGGCGCTAGGCCGCCCGAACAAAAACGCGAAAACAACCCCATGCACAGTAGACGCCAAGAGGAACGCCAGCCGCGGGCGGTTTGCGCGCTTACAGCGATTTCGCGCGCGCTCGTCAGAGCTTGAGCCGCCTCAGCGGCTCACGACATCGGCGGGGCCACGTGCTGCGCAAATCCGGGTCGCGTGCCGAGCTCGGCGAGCCACCGCGTCAGGTTCGGCTGCGCCGGCCGGGTGATCCCGTCGACGCCAAGCCAGCGCCGCGCATAGGCGCCAACAGCGATATCGGCGAGCGTGAACCGGTCGCCCTCCATGAAGGGCCGCGTGGAGAGCAGCCGGTCGGCGATCGCCCAGACCTCGGCCGCCGCGTCGGCATCCTTCTGAACCTGCACCATGTCGCGCTCGGCGGGCGCCGTGCGCACGATGCCCCAGAACACCGGGCGGTCGACCGGCTGCACCATCGACAGCGTCCAGTCGAGCCATCGGTCGACGGCGGCGCGCAGCTTCGGCGCCTCCGGATAGATCGGCGTGCCGCGCCCATGCGCCATGCAGAGATAGCGCATGATCGAATTGGATTCCCACAGCGTGTAGTCGCCCTCGACCAGCGTCGGGATCCGCGCATTGGGGTTCATCGCGAGATAACCGGCCTCGCGGGTCTTGCCGTATTGCATGCCGGCGTCAATGCGTTGATGGGGCAGGGACAGCTCGGTCAGGCACCACAGCACCTTCTGCACGTTGACCGAATTGGCGCGCCCCCAGATCGTCAGCTGTGTGTCCGGCATGTCGCTCCTCCCGCGAGGTTTCATTTGCTGCGGGTGATAGCGGAATTTTCCCGTGCGAACGATGCACGATTGCGCCGAGTCGCTCATGCAAAAGCTCCGCCCGAGGCGGAGCTTTTCATCGCATGTTCGTCGCTGGATCAGTGGCCGAAGAACAGCCACAGCAGAATGATCACCGGGATCGGCACACCCAGCAGCCACAACAAAATTCCGCGTCCCATCGCGTCCTCCTCCAATCATATCGTTGAAGGGAAACGCGCCGGATACGGGCTTGTTCCTTACCAATGGCCGGTGTTGGGCATCGACGCCCATGGCTCCTGCGGCGGTTTCGGCTCGCCTTTCTGAAGCAGCTCGATCGAGTGCAGATCGGGCGAGCGGACGAACGCCATGTTGCCGTCGCGCGGCGGCCGGTTGATGGTGACGCCGGCCTTTTGCAGCTTCTCGCAGGTGGCGTAGATGTCGTCGACCTCATAGGCGAGATGGCCGAAGAAGCGGTCCTCGCCATATTTCTCCTCGTCCCAATTCCAGGTGAGCTCGACCAGCGGCGCGCCGCGCGTTTGCGGCTGCTGCTTCAGCGCCGCGAGATCGTCCGACGAGCACAGGAACACCAGCGTGAAGCGCCCCTTGTCGTTCTCGATCCGCCGCACCTCCTTCAGCCCCAGCGCATCCTGGTAAAACTTCAGCGCGACATCGAGATTGCGCACGCGCAGCATGGTGTGGAGGTATCGCATGGTTGTTGCTCCCTTGGATGGTGGGTCTTTTGGTTTCGGGCGGGGGCGATGAATAGCAGCAAAATGCGAGAAGGGGCAGGGGGGCGCGTGCAACGAACTCCTGCAACGGGGCGGTCGACTCTGGCCGTCACTCATTGGCAGGGTCTGCATAAGTCTCGGTACACCCCCGAATGCTTCAATGCCCGCAAGGCAGAGACGATCGCGATGCCGTTACGAAAACTAGGACACTGCTTTGTTGTAATCTCAATTAGTGGTAGTGGGCAGCGGTACATTCTCCAGGGACAGAATTCGCAATGTGGAATTTCGTTGCCGGTCTTTTAGCAGTGTATCCTGGTCCGCGGTGGCCAGCATTGTCTTTGGCGCATCCATTAGCGCGAACGGTGTCTTACTTTCTTCAGCGGAACACATTCGCTGAGACGAGGCGGCAAAAGGAAGCTGACAAACGCGACGAAAGACGCGCACTGGGCTTGAACTTTTTCACGAAGATGATGTGGCTAGCATCGACGATCGAGACTCTGAGGCGAAGCCTCGATGGGGCTTTCGCGCGTGCTAGGATCGAGAAGGTCAAAGCGCCACCGTGGGCCTTGATCAGCCCTCTAGCAAATCTACCGAGCAAAATTCACTTTGAACCGAAGGAGCTGACGGAAATCTTGCGGCTGGACTTCGCTTTGTTCAATGATATCGGGCCTTTCGACGACCTCCACAACTCGCTGCTCGATATTTTCGAGATGTACCGAGTTGAGAGGAATTCTCTGACAAGCACCATGAAGGGTCAGGAAATGGTCGGCGCCCTTGGTAGAGCTGAATTTACACCTGAAGAGATGAAGCTTCTTCAGCCCAAAATGGTTGCCTTGGATTCTCTGATCGTAGGCATGGTCGAGCGGACGCGCGTGGATGCCAAGGAGGCATGGACGCTTCTACAAAGATTACAGGATGTTTTGAATAAGGAGTACGGCTTAAAGCTCTCGCTTGAGATCAAGCCGCCGCCGACTAATCAGTAGACGTTTGTGATTCGGTAGCCAAAATCAGGGTGCAGTTTCAGCACCGTCACCGTAATAGCGTAATAGCGACCGACTTGCCCGCATCAATGATCACGCTGCCCACAGGCTCGCGGAACTCCTGCCATGGAGCTGGGCCTCCGAGATGGAGCGTCGTAAACTGGCGGCATGACTGTCGGTATCGCTCGCCTCAAGATTACGCTCGATGACGTCAAGCCGGTGGTTCTGCGCCGGATCGACGTGCCGTGCGACATCAAGCTCGACCGCCTGCACCTGACCATCCAGGCGGCCATGGGTTGGACCAACAGCCATCTCTACGAACTGCGCGCCGGCGACGTCGGGTGGAGCACGCCTTACCCGGATGCAGATTGGGGCGTCGGCGAGTTCCTTGATGCCCGCAAGGCTCGGCTGACCGACATCCTCGAAGATGTCGGAATAAAGAAGCTCACATACCTCTATGACTTCGGCGATGGCTGGGAGCATACAATCAAAATTGAGCGCCTCGTCGATCCCGAGCCGGGCGTGCTCTATCCGCGCCTGATCGAAGTCAGCGGCCGCTGCCCTCCCGAGGATTGTGGCGGTCCCTGGGGCTATGCCGAACTCCTCGAAGCCATCAAGGACCCCACCCACGAACGCCACGCCGAACTCACCGAATGGATCGGCGACGACTTCGATCCTGATGCCGACGAGGCCGAGTGGCTAACCACAGAGGCTGAGGCGCTCGCCAAAAATGGTCACGCAAACCCGCAGGCGCGCGCGCCAAACGCAGCTAACCCGCGGCCCTCACCGGAGGGTTACTCTAGCTCGTGAAGGTTCGCGCGGACCGTTGCAAGTCGAACGGCCTCATCTACAGTAGTGGTTCGCCTGGCCCTCGCAAATCCGGAGATATCATGACCCTCGTATCTCGTCGCGGACTATTGGCTGGCAGCGCGGCACTGGCTGCTGCAACGGGTTTGCCATGTGCCGGGTCATCCCGTGCGGCGGCCCCGCTCGCCGGAAAGCAGGCGCCGGGTTTCTATCGATACTAGGTCGGGGATTTCGAGGTCAGCGTCATTTCGGATGGCGCGCTCAGGTTTCCGGTTGAAGGCTTCGTGACCAATGCCAGCACCGATCAGGTCAAGGCCGCTCACGGCGGCGTTTCGCAGCACGGATGGCTTGACCGTCCCGTTCACGCCGATCGTCGTCAACACGGGCGCGAAGCTGATCCTGATCGACACCGGTCTTGGCGATGCCGCGGTTGAGCGCACGAAGGGGACCGCGGGTCAGTTCGCGGCCAACCTGAAGGCTGCGGGCCTTGATCGCGGAGATATTGATGCCGTCGTCATATCTCATTTCCACGTCGACCATGTGGATGGCCTGTTGACCGCGGACAACAGGCCGGCGTTTCCGAACGCCGAGATTCTCGTGCCGGCCGCCGAACTCAAATTCTGGATGGATGACGGCGAGATGAGCCGTGCTCGAAGGGACGGATCGAAGGGCTGTTCAAGAACACCAGGCGGATCATCGGGGCGCTCGGCGGCAAGGTGACGCCATTCGAGGCCGGCAAGGAGGTTGTGCCGGGGCTCACCGCTGTTGCAACACCGGGGCATTCCGTCGGCCACACGTCGTTCGTTCTCGCCTCGGGCGGCAAGAGCGTGTTCGTTCAGGGTGACGTCGCCCATATCCCGGTGCTGTTTGTCGAAAATCCCGGCTGGCACGCCGCGATCGATCAGGACCCGGTCATGGCCGAAGCCACCCGTCGCAGAATCTACGATATGCTGGTGGCGGAGAAGATGCTGGTTCAGGGCTTTCATTACCCATTCCCGGCCCTTGCCCATATCGAGCGGACCGCGGATGGTTATCGCGAAATTCTGGTGCCTTGGAGCACCAGCATCTAGGTAGCTCCGTCTCGCTGCACCGGTGCAACGGCTTCCGAGCAGATAAACCCAGGATAAAGTCCCCTCAGGTTTTCAGAAAGCTGGCCGTCCCTCAGGGAACGCCGGCTTCAACGGGAGGTTGGCCGTGCTCACGTGCGTTCCTCCTTCAAACTTGGCCTCCTTCGCGGAGGCCTTTTTCTTTGCCGGCCTTCTTTTTTCTGGCGCAGGAACACATGGTTCGATCGCATGTTCTTGAAGAAAGCGGAGGCGGCGATGCGCAAGGCATTTTCAGGAATGGGCGACGGGCAACGTGACGTTGCGCTCTACCCGGCCTTTCTCGGGTCGGCACTTGGGTTGTCGGTGATCGTGATGGTCGCCTTACAAGTGGTCGGGCGGTTGCCCTCGATCGCCTGACTCTGGCCCAGGGCTTCGGCCTGAGCCGGATTTAAAATATCTGCGCAAGCCTCTGTCCGAGCGAGAATATCGTCGTTTCCCGGATCAAAATCGTATGACGTTGCGCTGCGGCCGCACGCCGCGGAGAGCGTGCCCATCTGCTGCGATGCCGCGTGACGGTCCCTAAATTTTCGCGCTGCATTCTATCAATGGTTAACGAAGAGTTGCCCGGCCTGGGGCATGATCGCGTTATCCAATTGAACTTTTGCGGTCAGCGGAAAGGACGCGCCTTGATTGCCTGGCGCAGTTTCAAACAGATGTCGTCGCCGCAGGATACGATGCGGCAGGAAGCCTCAGCCTGCGCCAGAAGGCGCAGAGACTGCTCTCCGAGCATTCGCCGGGATCATCTGATCCGGCTGGCGCGCCAGGCTGAGACGGCTTCGAAGATCAACGAATGGCTGCGGTCACCAGGTCTGCAGCCGCCCCGATAAGGAAGGAGGCACGATGAGCGACCAAACCCAGTTGAAGAAGGCTGTTGCGCCGTCGCTTCCGTTGCGCAAGCAGGCGGCGACGACGTTTTTGCGCGCACGCAAGCTGCCGCCGGGATCCTATCGGGACGACCTTCGGCAGCTGGCTTTCGGCTTGTTCAGGATGCACAAGCTCGGTCGGCACGAGCTTGCAACTCATCAGGTCACGGAGGGCTTCTAGGCAGGTTCCTGGGCGAGGCTCCGCCGTTCTGCAGTTCGGGTTCCAATCCAGTGCTGGGGGAATGTCATGTTGCTTAAGGACGCATTCAGCGAGAGAGCCATTGCAAACATGGACGTCGCGTTGGAACGGGCTTGCAAGCTGATGCCGGACGTTCTGGTGTCGCATGTGGCACGAAAATTCGTGGCGGAAAAAATCGTCGACTGCGCAAAGACGCGTACACAGACGTTGGCCGGTCTCACCGAAGCGGGCAGGCGGGCGGTTGCCGAGCTTGCCGCAGAGATCGTCGAAAAAGATTGAGCTCCGATGCAGCCACCTGAAAACGAGAACGACCGTCGCGACTCGATTCAGGTATCGCCGGCAAGAGCCGACGTGAAAAACCGCCCCCGGTATCGCCAGGGGCGGTCTTCGAAAAAGGAATGAAAAAGGACTTTAGTGGCCGGTGCCGGGCTTCGTCGTTTTCGGCGGCTTGCCGTCTTCGACGCGGCCTTCGTTGCGGAGATCGCGGCCTTCCTGAGCCTTCCTCTGGCTCTCGGCGGACTTGCCGTGTTCGTTCAACTCTTCCTTGATGAAACCACCGGCTTCCTTCGCCTTGCCTTCAACGCTCATGATCATCTCCTCATCTGGAGACGAGTTAACGCGCGTTACAAGCGACCGTTCCGGCGCGTCACCATTGCAAGACTGCACCGGAACAACGGTTGCATCTGCCGGGAACCGGTTCGTTGTCAACGCGTACCGATGCGACGACGTCGCGGGGGCGCCCGCCTGCAACTACGCTGCAATCCGCTGCACGACCGGCGCTGCCGTCGTCAGCAGCTTCAGCACTTCGGCATGCTCGACGTCGGGAACCGCAATCGCCGTGTGGCTGTAGGCCACATGCGTGCGCGATGTCGCGATCTTGTCGAGGATCTCTTTGCCCTTGATGACGTGGAGGCCCATGCCGTCTCCGGACGGGAAGATCGCCAGCACCACGTCATAGGCGCGGATGACCGCCCTGAGCGCCTCGGCCTTGTCTTCGGCGACATCGACAAACACGCGAACATCGGCTGCGAGTTCACGCAGCTCGTCAAAATCCAGCACTGTGGGATACTCCAACGCAACGATACTGAATGGAGAGTGGATGCGTTGGGTTACCAGAGTCTGAACAATATCTGTCGAGTCACAAGTTTCAGGGTAAGGTGACGACGCGAGCTCGCGTGTTCACTCGGCTAGCTCACTTGGCATAGCCCTGGGAACGGAGCCAGGCGATCTTCCGGTCGCCGTTGATCCAGTCGTCGGCATCTGCCTTGCTGGTGAAGCCGGTAATCTGGCGCTGCTCGTGGTCGGGGTAATCAGCCAGGATCTTCCACTCGTTGTCTGCAATCCGGGCGGTTCTGAAGGTCACTTTTGTTTTTGCCATGCAGCATTATGCAGGAAATGGTCCGAAAAGAGAACCCTTGATTGCGGTCATGGCGAGAAACGGTCTCGACCTCAGGGCGATCGCATATGAGGGCGGCGATCCCCTGTGGCCATCCTTCGAGACGCCCGCCGTTGGCGGGCCCTCAGGATGAGGACCGAGTGTGCGGCCGCAGTTTTGACGAGCACCGATGCCGCTTAGCCTCATCCTGAGGAGACCGCCAACGGCGGGCGTCTCGAAGGACGAGGCGCGCACTCAGGTCGCGCAAAATGCCATATGCGATTGCCCTGTCTCGACCGGGAGCAATCCTCGGTCCGTGCCGTCTACAACGCCTCCCGCCAGCGCATCGGAAGCACGCCGTCCTCCCTGAAACTGCCAATGAAGCCGAAGCGATCAGCATGCGGATTGGGGCGGGGTTCGATGGTGTTGCCGAGGATCTGCACGACGTCGCTCTCGTCAAGGGACGGCCAGGACGGCAGGCCGAGCCCGTTGGGGTCGCCACGGGTCGCGAAGTTTACCCAATAGCTCATCATGGTTTCGGCCAGCGCGCGGTCGGCTCTCGCCGGCGGCGCGGTGCTGCCGATCACCCGCTGCGGCGTCAGCGTGCCGAACACGAAGGGGATCTCGGTGACGTGCGAGGCGAGCGGCGTGTAGGGCGAGGTGTAATTGAAGTGATAGCCATAGACGGGCGCGCGCGTGGTGCTTCGATGCAGCCGCAACCACTGCCAGCACTGCTCGCCGACGACCATGTCGCCGGTGAGCGCGGCGGCAGACGCCTTGGTCTGCGCGTCGGTGTCGGCGGGATAGAGTTCGAGAAACTCCGCGAACCGGTCCGCGCCGAATGTCGCTTCGGCCGCCGCGCGAAAAGCTCGAGCGGAGTGCGCGGGCGGGGATTGCGACATGAACGGAAATCCCTCGGCGCTATTCCAACCGGCCAGCAGAGGGATGCGCATCTGCTCGCCGTGCAGGAAGCGTCGCGCGGGCACCTCGGGCACCGCATGATCATCGATGCTCGGCGAGAATGCCTGGGTGATGTGATCGCGCTCAAAACTCCAGGGCGCCGCTGCATTCAACTGCTCGGCCCGCATCGCGCGCAGGGCCGCAATCGACACATCGCCTTGCCGGCGTGCAAAGGCGCGGCCGCGCGCGCGTGCTTCGTCGAAGGTTTGCAAGGGCCCGCGGCGGCCATCCCAGAACGCGCCGCTCTCGCCGATGGCTTTGTGGAACAGCCCGCGCGCGAGCGGCGACGCCATCAGAATGCCGACGGCCATGGCGCCGGCGGATTCGCCGAACAGCGTGACGTTGCCGGGGTCACCGCCAAAGGCGGCGATATTGGATTGCACCCAGCGGAGCGCCGCGAGTTGATCCTGCAGGCCGTAATTGCCCGATGGTGCTTCCGCATCGAGATCGGGATGGGCGAGAAACCCCAAGACGCCGAGGCGATAATTGAAGCTGACGACGACGACGCCCTTGGCCGCCAACCGGCTTCCGTCCGTGGCGGGATTGGCCGACGAGCCGAATTGAAAGCCGCCGCCGTGAACCCACACCATCACGGGCCGCTTCTCGTCAGCCTCGCTCGCAGCGGTCCAGACGTTGAGGGTGAGGCAATCTTCACTGCGCGGTCCGGGGCGCGGATCATTTTCGAGCGACGACAGAGACGCCGGGCCGAAGGCCAGCGCATCCCGCACGTCGATCCACGGTGTCGGCGGCTGCGGCGCGCGCCAGCGTAGCGGCCCGACCGGCGGTGCTGCGTAGGGAATGCCCTTGAATGCGAGCACGCCGCCGGCGTCGCGTGGCTCGCCGCGCACCGGACCGGCTTGCGTGCGAATGGTTCGGCCCGGTTGTATTGCTTTTGAGATGATCGAGCCATGCACGGTCGCAACTCCTTATTTGGGGAGGAGGCATTTGGGGAGGAGGCGAGATCTATCGACTTTCTCGATGGGTGAATTTATGCATTAATTCGATTGATCGCTAAAAACCGTCAATGACCCGGCAAAAGCTCCAATACCCCTGGCTGGACCTGGATGTGGACGATGCCTCCGCGCCGGTCATTGCCGTGCGCGTCGATGCCGACGGGACCAAGGGCGAGGTGCCCGACCACAGCCATCGCAAGGGACAGCTCGTGATGTCGCTCGGCGGCGGCGTGACCTGCCGCGTTCCGAGCGGGCTGTGGATGGTGCCGCCGCATTGCGCGGTCTGGATTCCCCGCGACATGCCGCACAGCAATCGCGCCAGTGCCAACGCGCGTCTGTTCTTCGTGTACATCGAGGCGGAGCTGGTCGGTCTGCCCGATCGCTGCTGCACCATCTCGATCTCGCCATTGCTGCGCGAATTGATCGTCGAGCTGTCCGACGGTGCGCAGCATGACGCGGCGCGGCGGGAGCGCCTGATCGGCGTGCTGCTCGGCGAGCTGCCGCGCATGCCCGTGCAGCAATTGCATCTGCCGCTCTCGCGCGAGCCGCGGTTGAAGCGCATTGCCGAAGCCCTGGCGGACAATCCCGCGGACCGCCGCACGCTGGCCGAATGGGCCGATCAGGTCGCACTCAGCGAGAGCAGTCTTGCGCGTCTCGTTGCGAAGGAGACGGGGCTGACGTTTGGACGCTGGCGTCAGCAGCTGCATCTGATCGTTGCGATCCGCGAGCTCGCTGCGGGTGCGAGCGTGCAGCAGGTCTCCGCCGATCTCGGCTATGAATCAGTCACGGCCTTCATCACCATGTTCAGGAAGGCGCTGGGAAAGCCGCCGGCGAAATATCTGAGCAGTGTGTCTCGATAGACTTGGCTTCGATAGACTTGGCCTGGATAGAGTTGGCCTCGATAGCGCCGACAGCTTGCTGCCGGCAGAACTCCATGGGGATATTGTTGAATTCGATTTGCCGTCTCGCGGCAGATGCGACTGGGCGGAAAGCTGCGGAACTTGCGCCGAACTGCTGCTTGCCTTTTTGGCCTCAATAGGCTCTAAGCCCGGTCGCTTCATGGCCGTAAGCATGAACCAAGCGCGCTGCGTAGTTTTACCGCTTCCCAGGCAGAGCTGCATCGTAGCTCGCGCGCACCAAATTCACAGAACTCCAGACCTTCCAAAAGGACTCCAGACATGGCGAAGATGACCAAGACCCAATTGATTGATGCAATTGCGGAAGGCACGCAGCTTGCGAAGAACGACGTGAAGTCGGTCATCGAATACATGGCGACCGTCGGCTACAAGGAGCTCAACGAGTCCGGCGAGTTCGTTATTCCCGGCTTCGTGAAGATGTCGGTCGTCAACAAGCCTGCGACCGAAGCCCGCATGGGTGTCAATCCCTTCACCAAGGAGCCGATGCAGTTTGCTGCGAAGCCGGCGAGCAAGTCGGTCAAGGCCTCGCCGCTGAAGGTCGCCAAGGACTCGGTCTGATCCCGGCGATCGCGCGCTGTCTGCGTGCCCTGAGCGCGCGGACCGGCCGCGTGATGCCGACAAAGGCAAAAACCCCGCCTGGGGGAGCGGGGCTTTCTGATGGGGTGAAGCTTGGGGGAAAGCTTCATCTATGAGACGCGCCAGCACTGAAAAAGTTCACCGCGCAAAGAGAGATCGTGCTCGGCAATCCCCGCCAGTCATCGTCCCATTTCCAAAAGAAAAAACCCGCGCTTGCGCACGGGCTCTCTAGCCGACGGCGTCGGGATTTCAGCGCCTGGCCATCGGCCATGGCTCGAACTAAGGTTGAAAATCCAAAAAGCAACAGCGCCGCGGTGACGGAATATGATCGTCAAGCGACGCTGCCATGTGACCGGGCGCTGAAACCCGGCCCTCCGTGGGTGCTCGACGCGCCAAAGAGGTTCGATATGCCCATGAAATTTCGCGCATGGGCTGGACTTTCTGTTCTCATTTTGTTCTAGTGAGTCACCGCTTTTGGAGGTGACTCATGACAGTCGAGAAACAGCGCGAAGTGATCCGGCTCTGGAACCAGCTCAGGAAGCTCAAGGGCCCGGCCGCGGAAGAACTCCGCATCCAGATCCTGTGTCGCGCTGATTTGCTCGACTCCGATTCGTTCTTCGAGAACGAAATGGAGTCGAAGCTGGAACAAAGAAGGTCGGTGCAGGGCGACACACTGTGCGTGGCCGGCTCGACGCTCCCCACGCACCGCGCTATCCTCGCTGGCCACGGCGGGCGCATCCATGAAGAACGGGCTCTACTCCATCCACATCCACATGCTCGACGGCGTGAAGGGCCGCGACAGCGGTGTGCTGATCCTGCGCGATGGCGTGCTGCTCGGCGGCGGACCGTATTTCTGGTCGCGCGGCTCCTACGTCGTCGGCAACGGCACCTGGAAGGGCGAGCTCGCCACCAACCAGCATTCGCGGTTCGCCGATCCGCTTGTCAGGCCGCTCTTCGCCGGCACCGAGGCGACCAGCGGCTTCTCCGGGACGTTCAGCGAGGAGGGAGCCGAGGTGTACGGCACCGTGCTGGTCGCGGGCCATCGCAGCCTCGGCTTTCGCGCGTCGCTGAAGTGGCTGGCCGAGGCGTGAGACGCTTCGCTGGCTCCTAACGAAAGCTTGCAGCGATCGCGATAACCCTATTCGGTTAGGTTAAAAGCCCAATCGCGTTGCGCTTGCCGCGGGTTGGGATAGGTGTCTGGCAAAGACAACAAGACATCGATTTTTTGCCAAGAACCATTATGACCCCGTTTTTAGAACCGTCATTTTATCAGGGCGACCGCCAGACCTATCGCCGCGTCGCTGTCGTCGGCACGCTGTTCTGTCTCGCGTTCGTGGTGATCAGCCTTTCGCTGCGGCCCGAGGTCGAGGACACGCGCGCCGCGGTCAAGGCCGACCGGCTGGTGCGCACGGCAGGACAGCCGCCGCACGCGAACTAGCGCTTGCTGCCATAGACCTCATCGTCGGCGGAGTCCCGCGGGCATGTGGCGCCGCGGGTCGCAAGCGCCACGAAACCGGCATAGGCGGACAGGTTGAGCAATACTTCGAGCCAGGCAGGCATGACGAGCCCCTTCTTGCACTTGCGGGAAGACTACCTCAACGTGTGCAGGGGCGTGCCTGTTCCGCCTTGCAAAGCGATTTGCAAAGAAACCTGGAAACGAAATGCCGCTCAGAGTCGCGAGCTGGGATCGAGCCGCCGCCCCAATGCCGCAACCGATTCCGCCGAGGGCGAGTCCTTGAGGAATTCGGCGATGGCGCGGGCTAGTTCACGGTCGCTCATCGGCGTCGGCGGCGGGCGCAAGCTGCCCACACCGAAGTTGCGAACGATCTCTTCGTAATGCTGCGCGTTGGACTTGGGAATAAGCTTGCGGATGCGGGCCAGCAAAGCGGATAGCGGCAATCTCTTCTCCTCGACCTCCGCCCCGTTGGCAGCGATCGATCTCTGCTGCCATTTTGTCTCTCGAAACTGAAAACCCCGCCAGCACCGCGGAGATGCTGGCGGGGTCTTCGTGCTGTCGCCTCGACCCGGATGGCGGAGGCTCCCGCACTTGCAGGTTCAATCCGGGCTTGCCGGTATTGTTCCCGTGGCGGCGAGATTTTTCTGGGCGGCGCGGTTCCACCGGAGGCGAACCATCCCGGCGGGCTCGCGTTGTCTCCGCGAATGCGAAGGAGGAGATCATGAAGAAGACACTCGCAGTCCTTGCTACCGTCGCAGCCGTCGGCGCGACCGCGGTCGCGGCCCCTGCGCCTGCCGAGGCGCGCGGTATCGGCCCGGGCCTCGCGTTCGGTCTGGCAGCCGGTGCGATCACCGCGGGCGCCATCGCCGCCTCGCATCCGTATGGCTATGGCTATTACGGCCCGGGCTATGGCTACTATGGCGGCCCGGCCTACGCCTACGGTCCCGGCCCGTACGCCTATTATGGCGGACCGTACTACCGACACCACCATTACTACCGCCGCTGGTGACGGCTGACGATCGAAAAGCCCGGAGCGATGCTCCGGGCTTTTTCTCGCGCGCAGGTCTTGTTTCGCGCACGTCCTGCGTGACGTCTTAAGGCCAGAGCGAGGGCCGTTCTACCTTGCGGGCGTTCGCGAGCGTCGAGACGAAATACTCCTCACGCTCGCGCTTGAATTTTTCCTGCGTGGCACGGAACGCGGCGACGCGGGCGGCGATCTCTTCGCGTTCGCGGATTTTGCGTTGTTCGTCCTCGGTCATGTCAAATCCCCCACTACACCTGAGTCTATGTGCACTGCTGAACTCAAGCACTGCCGCCGCAATCACGTTGAGTCGCGTCAACACATGCATTGGCGCTTCTGATTGGGGCGTCAATGGGGAGGAGGCATTGCAGGATTGTGATAAGCGAAAGTCGGAAAAAATTGCGGCCCTATCGCAGCTCACGACTTGCGCGCGGTGGATAACAGCGTCAACAATCTTGTCGCTTGCAGATGTTGCAACTGGCGCGACGGCAAGTCAGGAGGCGGCGAGTGATTGCATCGAACCTTCAGAATGGTGTCGAACGGCTCGGCGACATGATCGCGAGCGCTGGGATCATCGTGCCGTTCACCGGCGCCGGTATCTCGACCGAATGCGGCATCCCTGATTTTCGCTCGCCGGGTGGAATTTGGACCCGCAACCGTCCGATTCCGTTCGACGAGTTCGTGGCCAGCCAGGAGGCGCGCGATGAATCCTGGCGCCGGCGTTTTGCGATGGAGGAGGTGTTCGCCGCGGCGAAACCCGGCCGCGGCCATCGCGCGCTCGCCTCGCTGCATCGCGCCGGCAAGATTCCCGCGGTCATCACCCAGAACATCGACAATCTGCACCAGGCCTCGGGCTTCGCCGCCGATCGCGTGATTGAACTTCACGGCAAGACCACTTACGCGCGCTGCATCGGATGTGGTCAGGCCTACCAGCTCGACTGGGTGAAGCGCCGCTTCGACCAGGACGGTGCCGCGCCCAACTGCAGCGCATGCGACGAGCCGGTAAAAACCGCAACGATCTCCTTTGGTCAGGCCATGCCCGAGCATGAAATGCAGCGCGCGACCGAGCTGTCGCAGGCTTGCGATCTCTTCATCGCGATCGGTTCCTCGCTCGTGGTGTGGCCGGCGGCGGGCTTTCCGATGATGGCGAAGAACGCCGGTGCACGTTTGGTCATCATCAATCGCGAGCCGACCGAGCAGGACGACATCGCCGACCTCGTCATCCGTCACGACATCGGCGAAGCACTCGGGCCCTTTACCGGGAATTGAGGCATCAATTTGATCCGCGCCTATGCAAGCTGTTCATAGGTTCCGGCGAATCTCTTTTTTGTCTATGCCTCGCAACCGGGAGTGTTATCTTTTGATTCGAAAGATCTGCGTCGCGTCGATTGAGAAGATTCTCTGAAGGTTCTCTAGAGACGCGTGATTCGACCCCGCCATTGAGGCGGGGTGCATGGCATGTGTGGGGTCCGGGGTTATGGGGTCGTCGGACGGATTTGAGTCCAAGAAGCTGGGAGTTCCCGCGCCGGGCGAGCACGGCGCCGGTCGAGATAGTGCGCTCAGTCCCTTCACCGGGCTGGGCGAGAGCAGCGCCAACCTCGTCGAGGTTCATGGCGTCATCAAATGGTTCGACGCCTCAAAGGGCTACGGCTTCATCGTTCCCGACAATGGACGGCCCGACGTGCTCCTGCACGTTACCGTGCTTAGGCGCGACGGCTTCCAGACCGCGTACGAGGGCGCCCGCATCGTCGTCGAGTGCATCCAGCGCGCCAAGGGTTATCAGGCCTTCCGCGTCGTCTCGATGGACGAGTCGACCGCGATCCATCCCGCGCAGATGCTGCCGCCGCGCACCCATGTCACGGTCACCGCGACCAGCGGGCTCGAGAGAGCCCAAGTCAAATGGTTCAACCGGCTACGTGGCTTCGGTTTCCTGACCTGCGGCGAGGGCACCCCCGATATCTTCGTGCACATGGAGACGCTCCGCCGCTTCGGCATGACCGAGTTGCGGCCGGGCCAGTATGTGCTGGTCCGCTTTGGGCCGGGCTCCAAGGGCATGATGGCGGCCGAGATCCATCCGGAAACCGGATCGCCGGGTCTCCAGTCGCACTAGCCGGCTTCCCGTTTTCGTATTCGTGAGCAGAAGCGCGCGGCCCCAGGGTCGTGCGCTTCTGGCTTTTGTCATGATCGCCGCGTAAGGATGTCGCAATCTCACGCCGTCAGCCCAATGAGTCCATTTCCATGAGCTTTGATCGAAAGGCCGCCCGGTCCCTTGCCAGGGGCTGGCTTGCTGCCATCCTCGTCGTCGCCGGCTTTGCCATCGCAACCGGGTCCGTTCGCGCGGCCAGCTTCCAGCCGCTCGAGATCGTCACGAAGAATGGCGTGCAGGTATTCTCGGTGGAGATCGCGACCACGGACGAGGAGAAGCAGACCGGGCTGATGTACCGCAAGGAATTGGCCGACGGCAAAGGCATGCTGTTCGACTTCAATCCCGAGCAGGAAGTCTCGATGTGGATGAAGAACACCTATGTCTCGCTCGACATGATCTTCATTCGGGCGGACGGGCGCATCCTGCGCATCGCCGAGAATACCGTGCCGCTCTCGACCAAGATCATTTCGTCGGGAGGCCCCGCCCGGGCCGTGCTCGAGGTGGTGGCGGGAACAGCGCAGAAATACGGCATCCGGCCCGGCGATCGCGTCGGCCACCCCCTGTTCGGCAGCAAATAGGTCGGCAAATCAAGCTAACGGGCGCGGTTTCGGCGGTTTGGGACGCTTGCTGGCGCCTGGCGAATTGTGTATCGACGGGGCTCGCCGGACATTCGGGGTATAGCGCAGCCTGGTAGCGCGGCAGTTTTGGGTACTGCAGGTCGTTGGTTCGAATCCAGCTGCCCCGACCAACAAAATCAAGTACTTAGGCGGAAGTCTGAAAACCTGAAATTCGCCGAGTAGCCACCGGGTAGCCACCGGACATCCAGTAGCAGTCATCGGCCTAAATAATTTGCATACCGCCTTAGTGTGCAGCCCCTAGATCAACAATAGTGGGTATCCATCGGAATTCAGCGGCGCACACTGAATTCGACAGGGACCGCTTAGTATTTTGCGAGACCAAGCGCACTACTCTATAGGCGCCGACTGGCCGTGGCCGGGGCGTTCAACGTAACCTCCTTATCGGAGGCTCTTTTGAATCTTCTCACCTTGGACGAAATGACAGCCGCCACCGGCCTGTCGCGGTCGACGCTCGCCAAGCGCCGATGCGATGGCACCGGGCCGGCATTCTTCAAAATTGGCCGTCAGGTCAAATACGACCGCGCCGACGTAGACGCCTGGGTGCTGTCGCGGCGGCGAACCTCGACCTGGGGCACGAGCGACAACAAGCAGAGCGGCAGCCAAGCCGCCTAAAGCCGCATAAGAACGCGCTTCAGCGCGTACTACCTGCCTCCACTTTTATCTGGATACTCCCTTTGAAAATTTTGGATTACCGCCCCGCTAGTAGCGGGCGACGGCGCATGGCCGTATTCGACGCTGAGGTGGCTCCTGGGGTCCGCCTCCTGAAGCTTTCTCTAATCCGCAAGCCGGATGGCAGCTACCGCGTTTTCAGCGACGGTTGCCGCCTCGATGTCGGTATTGCCAACGAGCTTGCGAAAGCCGCAGTAGCAGCGGGGGGCGGTAGCCATCATGACGGCTAGAACATTCACTGCGACCCCGTTTGAATACAAAGACCCTACCACGCTGCCACCCATCGGCATGACAGCTGAGGTTTGCGCGGAGGAAATCGACCCAAAGATCATGGGCTGGATGTGGCAGGCCGTTGCTGCGCGCGACATTGTAGAGGCCTCGTCGCCACCGGCTCCAGCCAACGACAACCAAACCGACGGAATCAAGATCATCGATCCTTCGGACTGGGAAGGGCAACCAATCCCGGAGCGGCAGTGGTACCTTGAGGGCCTGATCCCCAACAGGCAGGTCACCTTGCTTTCCGGTGATGGCGGCACCGGCAAGAGTCTGCTGGCCTATCAGATCGGCTTGGCCGGAGTGCTAGGTGTCGAAACGATCGAGTACAGGCCGGCGCAAGGGCGAGTGGTCTACCTCGCCGCGGAAGATGACGAGGGCGAGCTTAAGCGGCGTGGCCATGACATTCTAACCGCTATGGGACGAACCTTTGCCGACCTGAAGGGGGCATGCGGGTCATTCCTATGGCCGGGAAGGACGCCGAACTGGTCTCCGAAAAACGCCGGAGTCGGGAGCTTGAGCTTACAGCTTTAGCTCAGCAGATTACGGATCTGCTGACGGAGTTCCGACCGAAGCTTCTAATCCTCGATACAGCAGCGGACGTGTTCGGCGGTGACGAAATCAGCCGCAAGCAAGTTCGCTTCTTCGTCTCGATACTGCGGCGCTTTGCGATGGACTGTGATTTGGCCGTGCTTCTGCTGTCGCATCCATCTGTGCAAGGCATGCAGACTGGCACCGGACTGTCGGGATCGACGGCGTGGAATAACTCAGTGCGATCGAGGCTGTATTTCACCGCAGATAAGAACGATGAGGATCTACGCCTATTGAAGAACATGAAGGCCAACTACGGCAGGAAAGGCGCTGAAACCAAACTGCGCTGGCATGAAGGCGCTTTTGTTCTTGATGACGGTGAGCCGTCTGCGCACGTAGCGTTGCTCGCCAACCACGCCGATGAGGTGTTCCTGAGGTTGCTTACCTCAATCAACGGAAGCGGCAGGCGGGTCTCATCTTCCAGGAGCAGCACGTATGCGCCGACTGTGATGGTCGCCATGCCAGAACGCGGGGCAACGAGCAAGAGAGCGCTGGAGGAGTCGATGGCTAGATTGTTTGCGGAAAAGAAGATTGCGATCATCAAGGAGGGGCCACCGTCAAGATCGCGCGAGCGATTGGTGGTGGTCGAAGACGAGATTCGGCAGAAACGGATGGCCGCCGACTAGCCTTCCAACGGTCTACCAACGCCCTACCAACGGGTACCAACGAGGTGTGTGTTCCAACCCCTTATACCCCCGTTGGGTTGGAACACCCAACCCCGTTGGTAGACGGGTTGGAATTCCACCCAAGAAGACCCCGATTTCCTCGGCGCCTGTTTTCTCAGGTAAGCGCTTGATCCCTCTAGCCTGAAGGCCGATTTCCTAAACGTGTGCAGCCACAGGCCACACCAAGACCGCGGACAAGCGGCCAGACACAGCACGTCATGAGAGATATTCCACTGTGAACCGATCCCAGCTCATTCCGGCCCTCCACAAGGCTGGCGATACCACCACGCTGCACAGCATCAACGCATGGTCAGAACTCACCGGCAAAGCGCTCGTTGCCGATAACGACAACCACGCCGAACCAGCGCGGCCCGTCAATAAGCCCGCTACGCCCGAAGGCACCATCGTCGAAACCCTTATGGAAACGATGGAAGCCGAAGATTTGATTGCAATGTACGAGGAGGACGAGAAGGCGAAGAAAGATCCCACCTTCGAAAAGAAACTCCCCCGTACAGCATGGCCATGCACATCGAACGGTTCCGCCGCCCTCGTAAGGCCAAGGCTTCGCCTGCCCAAGTTAATACCCAAACGGTCGAGGACGTCATGGTCCGGAGTATCGACGAGGGCCGACTCAGGATCAAAATGGGCAGGCACGCTGAAGTTCTCGATGCGGTTCTAGACGACAGCTCGGCGGCCGAGATCGGCGAGCTGGTTGCCGGTCCAGGTAGCAGCAAGCGGACATACGAGGGAATCGGCAAACAGGCAGTAGTCCGTGCCGCGCGAAAACTGGCCGAGCTTATTGCCGCCTAGCAGTTTGCGCTAATCATCGGTTTCGATGACAGAGATATGAGACCACGTTTGTGGCTTGACGTGACGTGCAGACTTTGGCGCGCGCCGGTCACCACCTGGCGTCGCCACCTTTTTCCGGCGCAGTGCCGTGATCCGCCGAAATCGGCTTTTTATTTAGCCTTCAACAAAACTCTTTCTATTGAGAACGAAATACCATGGCGAAACTTGCCGACGTCTTGTCGGCTATCGATGCGCTCGGCTTTGACCCGAGGCGCTCAAAGGTGGTCGCAATACGCCTAAGAGATGCTGGCGTGATTCCGGCCGGCGGGCCAGCTAAATCGCCGGAATTGAGCGACACCGATGCGTTGCGCTTGATCTTGGCTATTGCAGTCACCAGCAAAATCAGACTCGCCGATCACGACCTCGCGACCTACACCGGCCTGGTGCCGGCTGGCACCATCATTCCTGCAGACGCGCCAGAATCGGTTGCACGCACAGCGTTCGATGCCATCGAGCTTCTCGTTGAGAAGGCGCGCGGTGGCGACTCGGATGCACGTAGCTCCACGATCGAATTCGTACGAAGTTGGCCGGAAGCCATCGTTAGGAGCGGTTTTGGTGTGGCGCGCTTTCGGACAGCTGGAGCCGACGCCGGACATTGGGAGCGGCATGGACATCGCACTGCGACGACAGTGCCTGCGAATGTGATTGCTGACGTATTGGACAAAGTTTTTGGAAGGGTGAACTAGGTGGCAATTTTGAAGAAGAGGCCCGCCGACGAATTTCGCGTCATGAGCTTAGCTGAAACTAGCCCTGAATTCGCTGCACTCATCGCAAAGCGGCACGAGCTGGAGCAGAGCTATTCGAAGCTCAACGCTGAGCGCTCGAATCTCCTTGACGAGATCAAAGCCGCAAAAGCGGCTGGCGGAGAACGTCTTAGTGCTGGTGTGGCTAGGCTTTTGGGTGAAGAGGCGGAAGGCAGCGTCACTGAACTTTCAAAGCGACTGCGCGATGTAGTCGCCGAAATGGGAGTTATCGAAGACACTCGGGAAGTGCTGCGCCGACGTACCGATGAGGCGCGAGACAAAGCGAGCAAGATTGTTTGCAGCGCGTCGCTGCTTGAATATCAGCGCCGATTAAAATCGCTGTGTGAAGCGGCGCGTGCGTTGGAGGCGGCGCGCGAAGAGCACGACGCGCTACTAGATGACTTGGAGAGCGAGGATGTTCGCCTCGGCTATCTGCGCCCTGTGCGCGCGCATTTCCTAGGCGATCGACGTGAAGGCAAGGTTTTCTACTTTCTGAAGGAAGTGCGGGAGGCTGGTCACAATGTTTGAGCGAGCCGATAAGCGTGCAGCCAAACCGCTTCGTAAGGTCACCCTGCGTGGCAGGGTTCTGAACGTCGACGATCCCGATCCAGTCGCAATCGCCCGCGCGCTGCGAAAGAGCAAGCCCGGGGGACTCAAGGCGAAACGAGCTGCGATGGAGGCTAAGTTTGCGGGTCGCTGAGACAGAGACACGCGATGCTCCGGCTGAGCAAGCGGGCTCCGTCATTCGGGGTTATTGTGCGCTATACGATGTGCCGGTGACGATCGCGGGGGAGTTTGTCGAGCGCATCGAGCCCGGCGCTTTTACAAAGACAATCGCCAACGGGGACGTGGTTGCCCTGTTGGCGCACGATTGGGGCCGTGTACTGGCCAGGCAGTCCGCGGGATCGCTCCGTCTCAAAGATACGCCAATTGGGCTCAGCTTTGAATTGGACGCGGACGTCAGCACACCAAGTGGTGCAGAGGCGCTTGGCACCGTGCGCGAACGTGCGGTGAAGGGCTGTAGCTTCGGTTTCCGGGTCCTTTGGGATGATTGGTCCGACGATGGTCCGATCCCGACACGGACCATTCGCGAGATCGAGCTTTACGAGGTTTCGCTTTTAGCGAATCCGGCTTACGAAGCTACCAGCGCATGGGTTAGTTCGCGAGCCAACACCAACAACGTAGCCGCCCAGCGCCGCATAGCGACCCGGCGAGAGGCGATGCGCAAACGCGGAATTCCGTTAGTCCAATGAGCGTCATGAACTTTGGGACTTTACAGCGCATCGTCGCTGACAGTGGCCTCGGTCGGTTATGGCTAGTCGCCAGCGACGGCACTGCGCACGCGATCACGCGCAAGGCACTCCGCGAGGCGGGTGTGGTTCGGCCTATGGCTGGTGATGCATTTGAATTCCTCGCGGCGAATGATGGTGACGCCGTGCAGTTGCGGAAGGTTTTGGCGTGATTGCCATTCAAGAATTCACCGCCGAATTCAAGTGCGGCGGAAAGTGGCAATCTTGTCGCGTCGTCGGGATTGCCGGTGAGCCGAGCGATCTGAGGTTCGTCGTCATCGTAGACGGGCAGATCCTTTACGCCGACACGGTTAGCGAAGTTCGCCACCGCGCGCCGACACCGGAGCCGTTCGGCTGACCGGGCCGCGCTGAGTTCGTTGTCGATGATGATGGCGACGTTGTCGACGTTCTGCGGGTGTGGTGATGCAGCGATTTAAAGAGGAGCGATTTTAATGAGCACTTATAGCACAAAGGTTCACCGCGATCTTGGTGGTGACAGTCTTACTCTTGAGCCTGGTGGCTCTGTCAACTTTAACGGTGTGGCGTTCACCGTGAACGCCGCTGGCAAGCTTGTTCTCACTGGCCTTCCTACAGCGGACCCGCACGTCGTTGGTCAGTTGTGGTCGAATAACGGTGTGTTGACCCTGAGCATAGGGTAGCAGCGTGATGGGGCGGAGGGGTGTAGCAACTTTCATAGATATTGGTTTTTTAGAAACCGGCCCCATACCTCAACAATCGCGCGCTTTGCCCCAGAGTTTAAAATATTTTGGAGACCTAAATGGCCTCGCCGAAACCGCCTAACCACCTGTCCCGGGCAGCCAAGACGTGGTGGCGCCAGGTCCATTCGGATTATGACCTGGATGACCATCACCGACACTTGCTGCGTTTGGCCTGCGAAAGCATGGACGAGGCGGAGAAGGCTCGCGCCGCACTGGCAGAGCATGGCCATGTCGTGCTCGACAGGTTCGGCTGCCAAAAATCCTCGCCATGGTGCGACATCGAGCACAAAGCGCAGAACCGATTCCGGATTCTTTGCCGCGAACTCGGCTTGGACGTTGAGCCGGGCGACGGCCCGCGAATGCCGCGGGATGCAACGTATGGGACTCGCCGCTGATGCCGCCGCGCCCCAAGAAGAATAAGCATCGCGCGGTTGCCGCTCCCGAGGATTGGGGTGAAGTATTCGAGACCGGACATGACCGCTTTTCGGATCTGCGCTGGGCAGGAATCGCGCTGGATGACGATGACCGTCCCGACCGCGGGGAGACACTCGCTGCCTGGCGGCGATACGGCCGGGCGTTTCTTGAGGAGTATGCCATCCGGATCCAAACGGCCCAAGCCGCTACGGACCACCTTGGGCTTTGACCGAATTCGGGCCGCCTTGATGCCTGCGCGGTCGAGACGAGATCGGCGGCGCAGAACGTCGCACATAACCAGCCAAGCCGTTGTCCTGTTTCGGCGGGGTATTCGCGCCCCGCAGGACCAGTCCATCAGGATCACGCTTGCCGAAGCGCTTGGCCGATCGAAATTCCGCGCCAGCCCGCTAGACCGCAATCCACAGTCGCTGCTCGGCTGCGACCGTGAGCCGGCCGATGTCGTTCTCGGTTTGCGGGCGGAATTGCAGAGGAGAAGCGGAGAGGTTAGTACCAAGCGCCATGGTTCAATTGGAACCTCTTCCGCATCTGAGTGTTCATCGGCAAACAATCCAGGAGTCGCCGATGAACAGAATGCTTGTGTCGCTCGGGACAGTAGCCTTGATGGCGATCTCAGTTGCGAACGCATCTGCGAAAGATAAGCAAAGCGAGGCGTTCCTTAAGAAGGCAATCGAGGGCAATTTCGCTGAAGTGAGCATGGGGGAGCTGGCGCAGCAGAACGGCCAGAGCGATGCCGTCAAGTCGTTCGGCAGGATGCTCTCCACCGACCACGCTGCCGCCAATCAGAAGGCTTTAGCTGCTGCCCAAGCAGCAGGAATGAACCCGCCGAGCGGCCCGAGTGCGAAACAAAAAGCCGAACATGACAAGATGGCAAAAATGTCCGGCCCAGGCTTCGATAAGATGTTCGCTACCCACATGGTCGCAGATCACCAGAAGGATATCGCCGAGTACAAGAAGGCATCAAAAAGCAAGGATGCTGCCGGCGAATATGCTTCAGGCCAGATAGACACGCTGCAAAAGCATCTGGACACGGCAAAATCGTTGAAGGCCGGTAGTTGATCCGACCCTGGGAATTCGCTGTCGGCGTTCAGGTTATGTCGTAAATGAAAAAGGCCGCAGCGGCGGAGAGTGTCGGGCTTGACTAATCGGGAACAACTGACGGTAGGAACGCGAGGACGGGTCTCGGGTTTGGTGGTTCTCTATCCAAGAGGATTACCCATGACCAATCCAGATCAGAACTACCGGAACAATCCGCGCCAGACCAACACCACGGGTTGGGCAATTGGTGCAATTGTCGTGATCATAGCTATCGCCGCCATTTTCTACAGCACTGGTAACCACACGACCGCGTCAAATCAGACCAGCGCGCCCACAACCAAGACCAGTTCGACAAACCCGTCGACAACGACCGGCTCGGGCGCCGGTTCTCCCGCAAGCGCGCCATCCACAGCACCTGCGACCGGGTCGAAGTAGTTACTGACCAGGTTCCAGCGGCGGGAGATCCCGGCCTCATCATCCCGCCGCATGGAGTGCGCTTGCGATCTTACGGGTAACGGCCCCAGGAGCGATTAGCTCTGTGAGGCCGTCCGTCTCATTCGCGATACTCTCGGAAAAGTAGGCGGGACGAAGGCGAGTGGCTGACGATCAATCGTTGTCCACGCGGGAGTCCCTAAACTCAACCGGTCCATCTATCAGTTGACTCTTGCGAGCCTTGGCCGCATCGGCGCTAGCATCTTTATCGCGCAAGCCATCGATCGCATCTCCGGCCAACTCGCTGGCCCGATCACTCTGTGTCGGATATCCGTCGAGCCAATCCTGTTCGGTCGCTAAAGCGGACCACGCCCGCGCCATCCGTTTGTAGCGGAGTGCCGCCTGCGCATTGGTCGCCGCCTCGGCGAGCTGCGAGCAGTTATCGGCATTTTCGCGAAATTTATCGGACGTTTTGACCATCAGAGACAACGGGATTCCGGTGAGATCGTTCCGACAGCGACGAAAGCGGTCATCTTCATGGGCGAGAGCCGAACCCTGTCTTTTTCGACAGGTGCGGGCCGTCCCGACATGTGGGCATGATCGCGGCTTAAGGACGAGGGCCGCTGCTATGCGTTACTACTTCCCGATTTTCCACAACGGCGAGATACAGCCGGACGATGTGGGGGAGCTATTTCGCTCGCCTGAATTAGCTGTCCGATACGGCGCCCGTGTTGCTCGCGATATCGCCAGCGATCCCGATTATGACCCTGATGCGGGCACGGTCGTGATCGTAGTTGACGCCTCGGGTGCAGAGATCGCGAGGCATGGGGTTGGGGAGCGGGCGCGGTGGAGGAGGTGCAAGTGAGGGGCAGGCGAGTGGATATGGCAATGATGCGAGCGGACGCCCGGGCTCGGGCCAAAGTGATAGTTGATGCGATGCTATGTCGGGATGGTGATATTGCTGAGGCTGCCAGGCTATTCCAACCACCAGCAGACACTGCGCAACCGCAAGGGCGTCTCTGGAAAGAGTTGCTTATTCAGAGCGTTCAGCAACAGCTTCGAAATCACAACGTCACCGCGTAAGGCAAGCCAGCCTTGACCAATTTCAGCAGCGCGACTAGCTCTGCTGAGTATTTCCCAACTGTCGATTTAGGTCCGGTCCCAGATTTCACAGCGCAGTGATAGCGATTGTCCGTTTCGAAGAGGTTGATTCCTTTTTCCGCACGAACTTTCTCGATCAGCTTTCTTGCGCCGTGCCAGCCAGGGTAGCCCAGCCTCTGGCCAACTTGCGTGAGCACGAACGGGTGTGTCATGTTGGTGTTATTAGCCGGGACAATGCCAAGCAGGTTTGGCAAGTTCTCGTCCGAACTCATAAGGCCTTCTAGCGCCTGATAGTTGACCTCGAACTGACGGCGCGGAATGTCAGTCCGGATGAGCTTGTACATTCTAGAAGCGACGGCTCGCAGGGTGCGCACATTGATCGCCTTGATCTGGCGCTCCTGAGAGATGGCCGTATAAATCCACGAGAATTCGTTGGATTCGATTGCCCGTACTCGATATTGCTTGGCCCCCGCGCCGACCACATACTCTTCGCGAAAAGATGTTTTTTCGTGAATGTCTCCATTCCACTGGACATAAAAAATGTTCTTGATGAAGCGATCGTCGCCCCCGATGATCTCGCCGACGTCTTCAATGATAGACGTCACGTTGGGATCGCCAAACCCGTATCCCAATATGAACACCGGGTGCTCGGCTAAATAAGTCAGAAGCTTGGCCGATATATACTTTTTCTTTTCGCGATAGTTTTCGTAGTCGTCGTGAGTTAGCACCAAAGTTGACGGATCATCGGTACTCCCGTGGATCTTGAAAATTTCACCCACCATGTTGAGGTTGTAACGGATGACCTTTTCTCCGACGATGGATTCGTAGCCCTTGAAAAGCACTTCGAGGAAGTTGTCGTAGTTGGTGGTAATTATTGCGTGCGGCGCGGTGGCCTGTAGTAGAGCAATCTCATTAAACAGGGAAGCCGTTTGATCGCGCTCTCCTTGGGGACCTTCTTGGAGAGAATCTCACAAGCCATGTGCTTTAAGAATTGTGCGCGATGCACGTCTGTTTTGAAGTAGCCGCTGGGAAACTTGGTTTTGCCAGCTTTCCAAGCCCACTCGAAGGCCCGCTCTTGCAACTCTTGACCTAGCTGAATAGGGCCGTGGTCATGCTTCTGGATGAGATAATTGAACTCATCCTCCAAGATGCCCATCTGAGTTGCAATTTCACGAAGTAGCTCCAGCCAGCCGGGAGAGCCAAAATACCGCTTGGGTATTCCTGAGCCTACGAAAAAGATTGGTTGGCACTGCATTTCGTCCAGCGTGTCGCGGATAAGGGCGCCGGTGCGCTCCTGGTATCTCAGATATTCGGCATTAACGTCGGGTGCGACTGCGTCAGCCATGTTTTCCTGCTATCTACTATCGGCGGATGCGACCGCACTGAGTGCTTTGTCGAGAGAGAACGTCTTCGAAGAGCCGTCGGCAAACCGTACACCGAGGCATCGGGTGTATCCGGCGCTGCGCTTTTCCATTGTTGGAAAAAACGCGGTGACCGCAGCCGGGAGATCATACTGGGTGTTGGCGCAATATTTTTCGTAGAGGACTTTCAGCTGCTCGAACTGCTCGATCGGAACGTCTTGGTTCAACGCGCCGCCGGTTCTGTAAGGATCGAAATGCGACTTGGCGAGTTTGATGTTGGCGAAGTTGAGAGAGGGGCCGAGATTTACAGCTTTGGACATGGTTTGAACTCTGCAGGAAGAATCAATCGCAACCGTCACGGGGCAGCGGCCATCATCGCGGGATTTCGGTCATGCTGCGCCATATGGGCCGGCCCGTCGCCCTGGTGAAGCGCGCAGCAATCTCCTCCAGGTTATCATCGTCTTCGGTCAAGATGAGAACGCCATCAATTCCGTCCTCAATCATGCCGGTCACCGCTGAAGGTGCGTGGCCGAAGGGGCCAATCGTGATCTCGTGCCCGCGCTCCATTAGAGTCGCGGTATACCAACCAGCAACGTCTGCGGCAGATAAGATTGCGATCTTCATGGATGAGCCACTCCAGGCCTACCGCGTTTGGTCTCCGTTTCGTTTATGGCCCTTATCACCTCGTCACCCTTTTGGGCGATTTCAGTCAGGGTTTCTGGGCCAAATGAGCCGTCCTCAAGTGCTTTGAGGATCAGGTGGTTGTTGTAGATGTAGGCCGAGATTGGAAGAATCGCCCCTCCGCCATTCGACTTCGCTAGGTCTAGGTGGTGACCGAATTCCGCGAGCGATAGATCCAATAGCTGTTTGGATCGGTCCCTCCGGTCCTTTAGCTTCGATTGGACGATTATCGTGGCCACCGAGGAAGCGGATCCTATTAGTGCGCCGACTAAACCGAATACGGCCGCTGTCAGACCCGCGTCCATTTTCGTCTCCACTTCCTATCAACCTTCATTGTAGTCGCCGCGCCCCCAGACGGATTAGTGTCCGAATAGCTTCCGGGCGAGTGGAGACTTGTCCTGCCCCAGCTATCCAGTCGTCAACCGCAGTCAAATCGTCAGGCTGCAGATGGGTTACAACAAAATCAGTCACTTCGCTCCTTTGGTGTTTTGATTGAAGGGTCGAAGCGTTTTCCAAAGGTTCAGTACTGCATCCATATAGGTTTTTAGGGGGTTGTCAGCGCAATAAGTCCTAAGCGCTAGGGCTTGGTCGTTGGTTTCGGCTCCCAATTCTTTTGCTTCCTGTTTGTTCGCCAGCAGTCCCATATTGAGGCCGGACATGTAGCCCTGAGCCCATGTAAAAAAATAGAGCTCCATGTTCTTTGGATCGCTTTGATACATCTTCGCGAATTCCGCGCAACTCGTGGCCCCCAAACCTTGAACTGGATACGCAACGGCTATTTTAGGACCGAGCAGAATTGCGATGCAGGACGCCAGGATCATTGTGTAATTCATAGGCTGCTTGCCCCTTTGTCTGTTCGCCCTAGCTCAGCTTAATCGCCGAACTCCTTAAATTCGATCTTGGCGGTGATTTCGTTCATTGCATAATGGACGAATTGACGTCCCAAATCGGTCAGCTCATAGGGCTCGGTTTCATCAAATGCAGACTTCGTCGTGATGGAGGACTGTCCTGGGGCGGATCTTTTGCTGGGCGTCTCTTACGGAGAAAATTTCCGGCGTAGTCCGTCTGTCGATGCTGACGAATGACGCTTCCGAGCGTCAAATCGCGGATCAGCATCTTGAAAAGGTCGGCCTCCGCGGAGTCCTCTCTAACCTGCGGCTTATCGAGATTGTCCCACATCGCACCACGCGTAATGCCAGGATTCCGATATATCTCCGCGATCACCTCGAAATGGAAGTCAGTGTAAGTATTTATCCAGTCGATAAAGAGGCGAACTACGTCGTCCGAGGCGGTCTGCGCGGCGGCAGCGTTTGCAAGGATATTCCGAAGTCGTTGACGTTTGTACTCGGTATCTACCGAAGACCAATTGCGGAATGCCTTCTTCAGCAGGGCCTGATATTCGGGTGACTCGATGCGCTGCTTGACCTTCTCGTCGTGCATGTCGATGCGCGCAATCACCTCGGCAATCGTTTTGCCTTTCTCTCGCAGCTCATCCTCTAGCATCTGAATCCACTGGCGAAGCACATTGGTGACGTGCTCTGAGTCCTGTTCGGACCAGTATCCCGCCCCAGCCGAGAGTAATCCACCGACGAAGGGAATCGCGCCGCTGATTGCATTTAATGCAAGTCGAGCCGCTTTCTTCTTTCCGTCCGGCGCAAAAGCGCCCTTGTCGATATCGCCATTGTCCATCATGGCAGCTCTAGATTTTCGTGTTTCCAATGTCTTGCTTGCGGTGCCGCGATATTTTCTACCGCGTTACCCGAACGTCGCCGTGTGCTTCAATCGGCCGCTCACCGTCGAAATCTGTGTGAGCGAGCAGGGCGCCAGTGCCGAACAGCACCAATCATCCGCGCTCCTATTGATGGGTGCCGTACCGATTGCCAGTGTTTGAATTGGTATAGGTCCCACCTCGATGGGAGGAACCCGAGCCGCCTGAAAAAGCTGCCGCCGTGGCTAGAGGTGTGATGGCCTCCGCCATAGCTGACGCGGCCGCCGTGTCCACCACCGCGTGCGCTCGCCTGTGCTGTCAGGTCGATGAGCAGCGTTAGACTCGCAACGATCGCAATCACCTTCATGAGCTATCTCCGAATTTGCATTGTTGATCTGATATCCAACCGCAACGGACGGGCGAGCGGCGGGGTAGGAGCTTAGAGCGCCATCATCAGTCGATATCGTCACCGTCGTCGTCTTCGTCGGCTCCCCGGTCTGGGTCCTCGACGTACACTAAGCAGCCTTCGTAGAACGACATTCCGTTGCCTCGCAGCGGGCAACTGGATTCGGACGTCACATTGTGCGCTTCCGCCCACCGATACCCGGCGGCGTGACCCGAACAATCATCGGAGCAGTCGTAACCGCCGAATTCGCGAGCCTGGGCATCGCAAGAGGAGATCAGAACGCCGAATGCAAAAAGAATAATCGCGACGGATCGGATCGGGTTCATCACGTACCAGGTGCGACGGTGGATTTAGAAGCCGGCTTCCGCTGCTTCGTGGCGGCCGCTGCTGCAGCCGCCGCTTCCTGTTGCTTTTTCAGCTCGGCTACCCTGGCCAACTCGGCACGCTTGGCATCGGCCTCGTCTTCTCTAACCAGGAGATATCCTTTTTCGGCCATGCACCCCCGAGCGACAGTATCTGCCGCGTTGGATCGGTCGGCGGCTGCCATCGCGCCGGCTAGACCGCCGCTCGCGACGGTGACACCAGATAGGGCCGCCTTATTGCGCTCTCCAAGACACGAAGTGCCGTCAATTTCGGCCTGCGTTTGAAGAACCGGATTCTCTCTAACAGTCTGTCCGTCAACACGGAGCCAGACCATTTTTGGTGCCGCGGCACAGCCGCCCAGTGCGGCGCAAAGCGCCGCAATCGCAAGTTTACGCATAGGAAAAAGCCCCCGGCCGAAAAAAAGAGGCACATCCATCTCAACCGCTGCGCGAGATCAATAGCTTGCGCGCGTGACCACCCTGCGAAAATGGGGGCGCCCTGGCTGGCGAAATCAACACCGGAAAAATACGGGTGGTGTTACAGGTGCAATCCAATGATGAAACGGATCGCGAAATAGGCGCCCGCACCTACGATCGCCGTCGCGCTCATCGCGAGAATTACCCGCCAGGTTTCGTCCATTGCGCCTCGTGGTGTGTGAGGGCGCAGGCCGGGGGCTTAGAAGCGGCCTGCGAGAACGTATCGACAGGCACGTCCCAGAAGGTACGGGATCAAGCCAGTTATGGCTATTCCAGCTCCCACGTATGGCGCAGCGTTGATATCGTTCGGATTGTCACCCCTGATCATGATCACGGTGACAGTCGCACCGGCCAGAATTGCCAGAACGGCCACGATGATCCCAAGCCAACAAAGAACAACGCCTAAACGAGCGGCCATCAGTAAATCTCGCCTCTCATTTCTTTGCTTTTAACCCGATCTCGACTAGGCGGCGGATTGCCGGCGACCGGGCTGGCCTGTCGCCTTGTTTCGAGGCCCAGGATTCCACGGCGTCTAGGACGTCCTGCGGAAGCCTTATCGTAACCGCAGGGTCACGTCCCGTAGCTGGACGTCCGCGCCGTTTTTGGTGCACCATAATTGACTTCGACATATTTACGGTGTACCAAAAATGCGGGCCGCTGAATAGTCTCGGCCTTGATTCTGAAGGGGCTGCATCACACTATGGCTAATCAATACAAAAACTGCACAAAAACCAGTGCTCGCGCTGAGCTGTCCACACCCGCGTCAGCCGGCATGGGAATGCTAGCGCTATTCCGCGATTTATGGATGACGTTCAAGCACAAGGATAGTTTCGGCGCCAAGGATGTCGGCGATGCAGAACACAAAGGTGTTTATGAGGTTATGCGCAGCATGTCCTTCATTCGGCCGGTTACGGCGATGGAGGCGCTTGCTCAGGCGGTGTTTATCCAAAGCGAAATGTGTGACCCAGGGAATTCCTCTGATGACCACCTTGAATTATTGAGCGCACGCAGCGGCGCGCGGCTGGGCTGGTTCTCTGGATTGAGCAGACCCACGGGATTGATCGTCGCGATATTGGGCTTGAAGATTTTTGCAACCGTGACCTTACGGCAGCGCTCTTTCCCGACATGCCATTGAAGTCCCGGCCGGAAGCGCGGAGATCTGCGATCCTCAAGGTCGTTGCACCAGTTGCCGAAGCTGCGGAATAGCCATGCTCATCTTCAAGAACGGCTCAATCGAAATCTGGGCAGTCGCCGAGACGTGGGGCACGGATTACTGGGTGTACGGATTCACCTCCGACCCGCGCGTTTGCCCGTCGATTGGCATGGCTTACGAGGTCGCCGCGGCGGCGGAATAGGCCCGCCTGAATTCTTCCATAGTGGAAGAATTTGGCCCGTGCCGTGTGGGCGTTGCCCGTTGGCTGGTGGGTGGTCACGCTAATTGGCGTGACCGGCGCGGCCTTCCGCAGGCGAACCAGAACAGTAAGGAGAGCGCTGCCGGGCTCGAAATGCCAGTCCCCCGACGGCGCTCTTGTCTCAAACTGGGCACCCGAAGCGCCGTCAGACGGCTGCGAACACCTGAAAATGCAGGGAGTACTTCGGGTTGACCGCCGGAGGGTGTAAGTTCCATGCAAATCCCTAGTGAGTCGGGGGAGCCGTGGGTATTTACTTTCTCTCACTAGCGGCGTGCGTTGTCGGTGTGCTTCTCTTCATGGCATTTCGCCTATAGGGCCGACAGCGGACGCAACAGTTGCTTTGAATCCTCAGCCTAGCGCCGAAATTAAGGTTTTCGGCTGGATGTTTTTGACTGTGCGCGGTCGAGCGCGTTCAACTCCCCGGATGGAGGCGAACGTGATCATTTGGCTGCTGGTCATCATCATCGCGGTTAGCGTTGCAATCCTGATCGCCCACGCGATTGACGCAATACGTTCCTGACGTCCGAGAGTATCATGAAACCTGCTTGCAGGCTTTCACCAGGCAGAGCTTCGGTACGCGATTACGCATGGGCGTAAGATAGGAATTTAGGACTACCGTACGAGTTTTGGGAACAATGGGGCGATACACATCATCGACCTAAGCTCCGGATTCCTTCCCCTGCGAACCGGAGCGTCCCCACGGCCCCAGCCCCGCCGCCAGTCGGCTGGGGCCGTTTTATCGGAACGACCCGAAAAAATGCACCGTTGGCAATGATCGGGGTGCTCTGGCTGTTGGGAGATGACTGCCCGTGCTCTCTCCAGATCATGTCCTACGTGATTGCCCGAACTGTCATGCTTGGCCGATGCCCGCCAACTTCATCCACTCCAGCTGGCCAAGCCTGTCGCCCCAAATTGAGTTTCGGTGCGCAAGGTGTGGTCATGAAGAGACCGCGCAGGTCGAAAGCACAGGCGAGATGAAACCCATTAAGAAGCGGCGGCGGAGATGGTCACCTGAGGTTTTTCGGTGAAAAAATACGCCGCCGGGCACGCAATACCTTCGTCCCGGCGGCTTTGTTTCAATCCAGCCCCGAGATTGGGATTAGCAAAAAATCCCGGATACTCATGAGTATAGGCATGGAGTGTGAAGGTTCAGTTTGCTTGATCGAAAATGGAGGCAGGCCGGTCACGCTGGCGCGGGCCTAACCTCAGCGTCCGTTTTCGGTTTGTGCCGACCCTTGAGATACCTCAAGGAATCTAGTCCGCTATGAAACACATGCGAACAGGATCAACAGTGCGCGGGCAGGCTGTTTCTATTTCCCGCTCAGCGCGGCAGCGATCTTGCCTGCAATCAGATCCGCAGCCCGTTTTGCAGGATCGACGGCAATATGCGCGTAGCGCGCCGTGGTGCTGGCCTGACTATGCCCCAACAGGCGCCCGATAATGGGAAGGCCAAGATCGGAGCCCGCTCCAACGCTGGCGAAGCTATGGCGCAGGTCATGGATTCTTACGTCATCAATCCCAGCTCGCTTGCGGACTGCACGCCAGGGTCGGTTTAGATCGAAGCGTGGGGTTTCGTCTTTCGTGCCGGCCGACTCCCCTGCGATCACATAGACCCCGATCCGAGGTAGGGCGTCCAAAATCGCGATAGCGGGCGCGGACAGGACAACCGTCTTCTGGCCGGTCTTTGAATCCGGCAGGAATAGGAGGCCGCGGCCTGCGTCGTATTCCTTCCAACGAAGATCGAGAATCTCGCGCAATCTGCAGCCGGTGAACAACAGCAAACGCAATGCTGCTGCGGCATGCTGATCGATCTTGGTCAGGCGATTCTTAGGCTTGGGAGCGTGCTTGGTCTTCTTCGTCGGATCAGGCTCCCACGGAATGCCAGCGCTTTCAGCCTCGCGGAGAGCGTCACCAAGGCGCTGTAGTTCTTCCCCCGTCAGGTAGCGCTGCCGTTGCTTCTCGTCAAAATGCTCAATGCCAACGGCGGGATTCTCAGCGCCCTTCGGTAAAATCTTCTCCCTCAGCCCGAACGCCCAGATGGTACCGATTAATGCCACAACGCGGTTCGCGGCGACTTTGTGCGTCTCGCCTATCCTGTTGTGAAGGCGGCTCACGTCGGAGTGCGTGACACCCGTGGCTTTCTTCCTGCCGAGGGCAGGGCGAATGTGGTTTTTGATATATCCGCCGTTCAATCGAATGGTCCCAGCCTTCCGCTTCGGCTCAAGATGCTTCGTGGTAAAGGCCTCTAGCAATTCATCGACTGTTTCGGCCTTCCTGGCGGCGCCGCGCTCAGCGGCTGGGTCAGCGCCCAGCTTCACCTTAGCAAGTAGCCTTTCAGCGGCTTCCCGGGCCTTCTCAGGCGACAGCGTGGCGGGGGTACCAATCACCATGCGCCGCTTGCTGACGCGCCTACCGCCTTCGCCTGGCCGATATTCGACTATCCAAGAGAGGGCGCCTTTGGCTGTGGCTTTGACGCCAAACCCCGTCAGGTCGGAGTCATAGAAAATCGTTGTTTTCGTAACGGATGGCAGGCCGGCAACGGCACGTCGTCCAAGCTTAAGGATTGGCATTGCTTCCCCCAGAGTCGCCACCGAGTAGCCACCGCATCATGTATTGAGCGGAAACGAGGGGAAAGCAACGGAAATGAGGTGGCGATAAATACATATTATTCTCAGTTACTTACGCAACAAACGGAAATCAGAGCCACCAAGCGGTATTCACCGGAAAAAGGTCTAATAAGTTTTGGGTACTGCAGGTCGTTGGTTCGAATCCAGCTGCCCCGACCAACAAGCTCCCGCCAAGGGTCTATGCATTCGGCGCGCTCCGACGCCAATCGGTTGGACGCCTATTCTGGTCCGGGTGTTCAAGCCCACGGCCACCCGTCATGCTGACGCGGCCGGTGCGGGCTCCAGCGCGGCCTTCGACGTCAGATACCAAAGCAAGAAAAGGAGCGCTGCTCCGTGCGACAAAAGCGCGGTCGTCAGGGGCAAATTGATCAGTTGTTGCACCATGACGCCCGACGAGAGCAAAACAAATCTCGGCGGCAGATGCGAAGCCATCGAACTCGCCAGCGCGATGGCGATCCCGCAGGGCAGCGCGACGAGGGGCGCCCACAGCGCCCCGACCGACGCGATGCCCTCGGTCGCCAGCATGGACGCATTGAAGTTTCCGAGATCGTAGATTTTGGCGATCTCGACCCCGAGCTGCGGACCATAGGGGCAACCGAACAGAGTTCGAACGATGTTGACCTGACAGAAATGGGTCGGCTGGTGATCGAAGAAAAACGCGTTGTAGATTTCAAGCGCGATCGACGGAATTGCGATCATCCGGAAATTGATCACGCCGAAGACGTGGTAGACCTGCTGACCTCTCGCCGCCTCGACAGTAAGCGCCGCCAACCCGATCACCAGCGGCAGCAACATGGATAGGATCACCACGCATCTCGCCTCGGCAAACCGGGTAAGGGTCAACAGAAAGAGCAGCCAGAACGGCGCAAATATCGAAAGTTTCGTCAGGACGATCGGATAGAATGCGGCCATGAGCGCGAGCGCAATCGCCGCGAGCGCATGCCGGCGGATCTCGATGAACCAAGCAAAGGCGAACGGCAACAATGTCGAGAGGAGGATCCCATTGGCGTAGCGGATCGGCGCCGGAAATTCGACGAGGTCATTCCGGTAGGTGTAAATCTCCGACAGTCCCACCAATCGAAAATTGTAGTTCGCGCCGGCAGCAATTGTGAGGCCCGCGACAACGAGAAAGGCGACGCAAAGGCGTTCGGTGGCTATGGCCGGCTGTGCAACGGCCGGCAGCCTTATGCTGTTTGAGGACGCCAAAAGCGGAAGGATAAGCCCTGAAGCGAATGCGGAGACGAGTGCCACCCCATGGGAGTACTGAAGCCGCGAGAAGGGGCGATCCACAAATACCCCAACACGATACAATAGAAGTAGAACGCGACAAAATAGCCGAACGAAAATGGAGCGCGGCGCAGGGTCCAGAATCCGGCCGCGGCATAGGCAGGAGCCGCGAGCAGGGACCAAGACCATGTAGCCGTCGAGAAACCAATTTTCGGGATCGGCGCGAGAAAATGGCCGAACGTGTTGCCAACGCAAACTAGCGAGACACAGATTGCGACGGCCGTGGCAACGAACAGCGCCCCGCGCATTACTCTACCTCGTCATGCAGAAAACACTCGTTCAAGAGAACCTAAGACAGATCAGGCAGATTCCGCAACAATGACCAGTCCGAGAAATCCTCGAAGAATGGTCGTCATGAACCGCCCTCGATTTGTGCGGTTGCGGTATAGCCTCGTCGGTTGAATCGATCCACATTCTGTAGACCCTCGCGACGATCGGGCGTGAACTACCGCCACCGATATGATTTGGAGCCGACGGCATGTCACAGCCGGCCAGCTCGGGCGTCAGGACAACAGCCAGTCGGCCAGGCGCCAGGCCAGCCAGCCCAGCGCGCAGATCCAGCCCACCATCGCGATCGCCGCGATCCCGAGCGCGCACACTGCAAACAGCGATGTCCGGGGCTCTTCTGCGTCTGACTGTTTCTCGGTCGTATCAACCTGGCTCACAGCATCCCCTTGGCCAACGGCCTGCTGTTCGTTGGTCTGCGTTCGCTCGCGAAAATTCACCGGCTGCGCTCCAACTCACACGGACGTGAGTGATCCTCCTGTCCACGGCGGCGTTCGCTTGCCTCGGCTCTGGACAGTCGGGAAGACCCTGCAACTCGTTGGAACTTAATTGGTTGCCGCCGTTCGGCCGGAAATCGATGCCGACCGGCGCGTCCTCTTTTTCAGCGCGCGAGCGCATGCACACCCTTTTGCAAGTGTGCTTCCCGGGTGACACCTCGAATCGCGAAGCAGTGGTAGGGATTTACGTAGTTATTTCTCGGGGAATCACCCAATGAAAAAATTGCCACTCGCGATCGCCATTTTGGCGATGAGCGCCAGCAGCGCGTTCTCCGCCGATCTTGCCGCGCGTCCCTATACCAAGGCGCCCCCGATGATTGCCGCCATCTATGACTGGAGCGGCTTCTACATCGGCATCAACGGCGGCGGCGGCTCGGCCCATACTTGCTGGGACCTGGTCGGCTTCGGCGCGGAAGGATGCCACAACTCAACTGGCGGTACCGTCGGCGGCCAGGTCGGCTATCGCTGGCAGTCGGCCAACTGGGTGTTCGGCCTCGAGGGGCAGGGCAACTGGGCCGGCTTCTCGGGTAGCAATGTCGCGCCGATCGGCGGCAACCCGTTTGGCGGGGGAACATCCAAACCCGGATCGACGCGTTCGGGCTTCTCACCGGTCAGGTCGGCTATGCCTGGAACAACGTTCTCGTCTATGCGAAGGGCGGCGCGGCGGTCGTGAGCGACAAATACGACGAGATCTTCGCCGGTGCCGTGGTCGATACCGCCAAGGCGACGCGCTGGGGTGGCACCGTTGGTGCGGGCCTGGAGTTCGGGTTTGCGCCGAACTGGTCGCTCGGTGTCGAATACGACCACATCTTCCTCGATAGCCACGACACCGTGCTGACGGCGGTCCCCGGTGGTGGCGCTGGCGGCACCATTCATGTTCGCCAGGACGTCGACATGGGCTTGGTCCGACTGAACTACCGCTTCGGCGGTCCCGTGATCGCCAAGTACTGAGTGAAGTACCGAGCAAACCGCGGCGGCGGTCCGAGCCGCCGCGACTAACCCGCTGCCGATTGCTCGCACTGACATTTCGTCGCGGAGCGGACGCCTGATTTTGGTGCGGTCCGCGTTGAAGGGAAAGAGCAGGCGCTCACATGGCGCCGCGCCCAATTCTCCTTCAGACGAGGTTTTCATGTCGACCAGTGCGATTGCTTCATCCTCAGCGGCGGTGACGGCGACCCCGTCGACCGCCGCGAAGTCGTCGACGTCAGTAACATCATCGGCGTCATCCACATCCGCGACCTCGTCGGCATCATCCACGTCGTCGACGTCAGCGTCCTCGTCCTCGCAGTCGGCCGGCGCAAGCTCGGGCTCGGGAGGCAGCGGCGGTTCGTCCAAAACGGTCGTCAGCGAGGTCTCGACCACCGTGAACGGGATGACGACGACGATCACCTATTCCGACGGCACGACCGAGGCGGAGACGACCCCCGCCAGCTCGCAGGCCAGCCAGGGCAACCAGCCGGGACAGACCTACAATTCGCAGGGCGCGCTGAGCTCCGGCGCCGCCAGCGCCTCGGCTGCGAGCAGCGGGGTCTGAGCCGCGATCAACCGCGCTGGCGGAAAGCCTGGCCAAGCGCGCCGCCGAACGTTTTGGGCCTGTTGTTCGGAGGCTTCGATCACTGCGCGATTTTGCTGGAATCAAAACACCTTAACCAGCGCAGAATTGCCCAGGCTTCATCGAACCTTTGGCTGTCGCCAAAGACACATCAGTGTTGGGGATTTCAGCGCCCAATGCCTAAACGGACGCCGCCAAGCGATGATATTGCGCTTGCGCGGCGTTGCGCTTTGAGAGCTCAGCCCGAGGCGTACCAACCCGCCGGAAACGGGATCAGCGGCCACACCGGATAATTGTCGTTGGCAGCCCTCGTCGACGTGTCGTGGGGCGGCCTGGCAACCGGCGTCGGGGGCGATGAAATCATCGCCAGATGCGAATAAGCAAATTGCAAATTCATGGTCTCGACCTGCAGTCAGTCGTTTGAAAATTCAGCCGGAGCTTGAAATCAACAAGGCACGCTTCGGAAACGGCGCACTCATACTCAAATCGCCCGCTCATCTTAGGAAAGATGGGCAGGTGTTTCAACCGGCAAGGCGGCGATCTGCCGGCAAGTAAGGTTGATCGGTTAGGTTAAGCACGGGCCGTCGTTGCGGCCGTTTTGACGACTGCTATCAAACCGGTCCCGGCACGCGACGACGCCCCATCAGCGGCTCAGACGAGGTCACATTCGTCGCGGCATTTCGTTTCGCGCGAGTTGTCCGCCATGACTTTCGATCTCACCAACAAAACAGCCCGCCAACGGTCGAACTGGACCGAGATCTGGCACCTCTGGACCGTGATCGTGCCGCGCCGCTCGATCAACGGGCAGTTCGTCTACGGCAGGGTCTGGCGCCGTCACGACGGCCGCGACTGGATCTACAAGAAGTTCACCGAATACGACGGCGAGGCGGCGGCCTGAGCCTTCCGCCGCCACGCGTCTCAGGCGGGCTTTTTCACGCAGCCTTTTACGTTCAAGCCGCCTTGGAGGCCGGAGCAGCCGCGGGCTTCGCCGGCGGCGGCTTCAGCGGCTTGTCCTGTCGCTTCGACCAGGAGATGTAATAGGCGACTGTCGTCATGATCGCGATGCCCGCGATGGAGACGAAGAGCTGCGCAAACAGCGAGCCCGAGCTCATCGACAGCTCGAAATGGCCGACGAAGGACAGGAACACGCCGACGCAGAACACGGCGAGCGATTGCTGGCCGCAGACGATCACCGGATCGAAGATCTTCCACTCCAGGCCCGGCCAGTCCTTCGGCACGAAGCGGATCACCAGGATCACGATCACGACGAAGTGGATGAAGCGATAAGGCGCGAGGTTGGTCTTGTCGTTCGGATTGAATGCCGAGAACAGCCATTCCGGGAGCATGCCGCCGAGGGTTGGGAAGCGGCCGGCCATGGTCATGACCAGCGCGAACAGGAGATAGCCGAGGCAGAGCCACAGCGTGATCGGCGAATTGATCAGCGTCATCGAGCGGCGCGCGCCGCCCATCGCGCACCAGGCGCCGAACACGAACAGCACCTGCCAGCAATAGGGATTGAAGTACCACTGGCCGGCCGGGTAGGCGTTCAGGTTCAGGCCGAAATGGCGCGCGGTCAGCCACAGGATGATGGAGACTGCCATCGTCAGATCGGGCTTGCGCAGCATGAACCACAGCACCGGCGGAAACAGGCCCATCAACACGATGTAGAGCGGCAGCACGTCAAGATTGACCGGCTTGAAGCGCAGGAACAGGCCCTGGCGCAGCGTCTCGGTGGCGTTGTCGACGAGGCCTGCGACATTGAACTCGTTGATCATCTCGGAATCGCCGAAGCGCAGCGCCAGATAGCTGATCGAGGCGATGTAGATCACGAACAGGATGATGTGGGCGACATAGAGCTGCCAGACCCGTTTGGTGAGGCGGGTGGCGCCGACGATGAAGCCGCGCTCCAGCATCATACGGGCATAGACGAACGAGGCCGTGTAGCCAGAGATGAAGACGAACAGGTCGGCCGCGTCGGAGAAGCCGTAATTGCGCGTCGTGATCCAGTTCACGACGTTGTCGGGGATGTGATCGAGGAAGATCGCCCAGTTGGCGACACCGCGAAACAGGTCGAGCCTGAGGTCACGGCCCTTCTCGGGAAGCGTGGCGTTGATATTCAGGAAGGCCATGCGACGGAAGCTCTCGAAGGGGACGGATACGCTGAAGTCGCCGAGGCGGGGCCGCCCGGCAGGATTCCCGGGCGGACGGCGGGTACGGAATTGTCACAGTGCAGCATAATGACTATACCCGTCGGTGAGGGACCCGGGCACCCGGAATCACCGATCAGTTCCCGAAAGGTGTCTCTATACTATGCCCGCGGTTTCCACCAATCGCTACCGTTGCGCATCAAAATCGAACGAAAAGACCAAGAGGCCGGACCGCCAATGACCGCACGCATTTTCAAGCCCGCCAAGAACGCGATGCAATCCGGCCGGTCCAAGACCAAGGAATGGCAACTCGACTATGAGCCGGAGCAGCCGCGCGCCGTCGAGCCGCTGATGGGCTGGACCTCGTCCGGCGACATGAAGCAGCAGATTACGCTGCGCTTTCACACCAAGGACGAGGCGATCGCCTATTGCGAGCGCAAGGGCATCGCCTACCAGGTGATCGAGCCGAAGGAATCGCTGCACCGTCAGGTCGCGTATGCCGACAACTTCTCCTTCCGCCGCGGTGAGCCCTGGACGCATTGAGCGCGAGCACCGGCCGTCCTCTGCGGGGAGCCCTTGGCACCCAATCCGCCGCGTGCTTCGCTGGTCCGCATGACCGGACCATGACGAGGTGGGGGATGGCGGGGCGTGACCAGCTCGACGGCGTCGATCTGAAGATTTTATCCGAGCTGCTGCAGGACGGGCGGGTTCGCAACAATGAGCTGGCGCTGCGCGTCGGCGTGTCCGCGCCGAATTGTCTGCGGCGGCTCAAATCGCTGTTCAGCCGCGGCGTAATCCGCGCGGTGCGCGCCGTCATCGATGAGCGATTGCTCGGCTATGAGGTGGTGTCGTTCGTCTCGATCCAGCTCGGCAGCCAGGCCCAGCCGGTGCTGGAGGCGTTCGAGGGATCGATCGCCGCGATTCCGCGCATCCAGCAGTGCTGGCGGATTTCCGGCGACACCGACTATCTCCTGAGATGCGTCGCGCCGAGCGTCGCGAGCATGCATCAGCAGCTCCTGCATTTCGCCGCGATGCCGAACGTGAAGAACGTGCGCAGCTTTCCGGTGCTGGGTGTCGCCAAGGACGTGCCGCTGCCGGTGCAGGAAATCGCGGCTGCGGCGCCGGCAGGATAGCGGCCGCGCGAGGCTGACGGAAAGGCCGACGGCGACTGCACCCTTCAGCGATAGCGGCCGCGAAACTCGCGCGGGCTTGCGCCGGTCCAGCTGCGAAAAGCCCGGGAAAAGCTCTTTTCGTTGCGGAAGCCGGCGAGTTCCGCAATTCGCTTGATCTGCGTCCGGCCGCGCATCAGCTCCTGCTTGGCGAGCTCGAGCTTTGCTTCCTCCTTGAGGTCGCGCAGCGAGGTGGCTTCCTCGCGCAGGCGGCGGTGCATGGTGCGGGTGGAGAGCGCGAGTTCGCTGGCGACATCCTCCGCGCCAAGGATGCGTCCGCGCGCCTCGCGGAGCACGCGCCGGACACGCTCGACCAGCAAACGATCGCGGCGATAGGGCAGCACGGTCAGCCGGAGCGCGCCCTTGAGCATGCTGTCGAGGTCGGCGGCGCTGCGGGTCAGCGGCAGCGAGAGATAGTGCTTGTCGAAGACGATGCGGGCACCGTCTGCGTCGAAGCGGACGTGCTTGCAGAAGATGGTCGGATAGACCGAGACGTGTGGGCTCGGCATAGGGAAACTCCGCCGCGCGGAGCGCGATCGCGGAATCCACCGCCCAGCAGGAGAAGCCGAGCACATAGCGGAGCAGGGTGACCAGGCAGAACTCGCGCAAGGGCCCGAGATCGCGCTGCTCGCGAATGGAAATGGTCGCGGCCTCGCCGCTGACAGCAAGGTCGAACAGCACATCTTCCGTGAGCAGGCGATGATGCCGGCACCAGCGTTTCAGCGCGACTTCGAGGGTGGGCGCGGTGATGGAGGCACGGCACAGCATCCCATAAGTGCCGAATGGAAACCTGCGCGAGAACCAGCCGAGCGCCTCGTCGTCAAGCTCGCGCATGGCGTGGCCCGCCAGCGCCTCGAACTGCGCGGCGGTGACCCGCCCGTCCGCTGATCCGAGGAGGTCGGGCAGGACCTGCCCCTTGCTCAAGGCCTCGGCCGGATCCCGCCCATAACGGGCATAGGCGGCGACCACGCCGCGGACGAAGGCGGCGGGCGTCATGGCGCGACGGGGCGTAGCGGTTGCGGCCTGAAAGGGCATATGAAGTCCTTTCGAAAATCCTCGCCAAACTTGGCGGAAAATGCAACCTTTTCGACCGCCACGGCGCTCGGGCGGCGGTAGGTTCGGGGCCGACAAGAAATTCGCAGGGAACTGGAGGAATCGCCTTGAACATCCCGAGCATCGACTTCGATCTGGGCGAAGACATCGGCATGCTGCGCGACACCGTGCGCGCCTTTGTCGAGGCGGAGGTGGCGCCGCGCGCGGCGGAGGTCGAGAAGGCCAATCTGTTCCCGGCCGATCTCTGGAAGCGTTTTGGTGACCTCGGTTTGCTCGGCATGACCGCGCCGGAGCAATATGGCGGCTCCAACATGGGCTATCTCGCCCACGTCGTCGCCGTGGAGGAGATTTCGCGCGGCTCGGCCGCGATCGGGCTCTCCTACGGCGCCCACTCCAACCTCTGCGTCAACCAGATCCGCCGCAACGGTAATGACGCGCAGCGCCAGCGCTATTTGCCGAAGCTGATTTCAGGCGAGTATGTCGGCGCGCTCGCCATGTCCGAGCCGGGCGCTGGCTCCGACGTCGTCTCGATGAAGCTGCGCGCCGACAAGCGCGGCGACTGGTATGTGCTCAACGGCTCGAAAATGTGGATCACCAATGGCGGCGATGCCGACGTGCTGGTGGTCTACGCCAAGACCGATCCGGAGGCCGGCCCGCGCGGCATGACCGCCTTCCTGATCGAGAAAGGCTTCAAGGGGTTCACCCACGGCCAGCATCTGGACAAGCTCGGCATGCGCGGCTCCAACACCTATCCGCTGTTCTTCGACGACTGCGAGGTGCCGGAGGAGAACGTGCTCGCCGGCGTGGGCGAGGGCGTCAAGGTGCTGATGTCGGGCCTCGACTATGAGCGCGCGGTGCTCTCCGGCGGTCCGCTCGGGATCATGGCGGCCTGCATGGACGCGGTGGTGCCCTACATGCACGAACGAAAACAGTTCGGCCAGCCGATCGGCGATTTCCAGCTGATGCAGGGCAAGCTCGCCGACATGTATTCGACCTGGCAGGCCACGCGCGCCTATGTCTACGCAGTGGGAAAGGCCTGCGACCGCGCCAATCACGCGCGCACGCTGCGCAAGGACGCTGCGGCTGCGATCCTCTATTCCGCGGAGAAGGCGACGTGGATGGCGGGCGAGGCGATCCAGGCGCTGGGCGGCGTCGGCTATACATCCGAGTTTCCGGTCGGCCGTCTCTGGCGCGACGCCAAGCTCTACGAGATCGGCGCGGGCACGTCCGAGGTTCGCCGCATGCTGATCGGCCGTGAGCTGATGGCGGAAACCACTTAAACCCTCCACGCAACCACGTCACCAGAAACGCGGGACCTCATGCCGCTTCATTCCAGCATCGATCCGTCTTCATCAGATTTTGCGCGCAACTCCGACGTCATGCGCGGGCTCGTCGCCGATTTGCGCGAAAAGCTCAGCCAGGTTGCCGGCGGCGGCGGCGAGGCCTCGCGCAGCCGCCACACGTCGCGCGGCAAGATGCTGGCACGCGAGCGCGTCGATCTGCTGGTCGATCCCGGGACCTCGTTCCTGGAGCTGTCGCCGCTGGCGGCCCATGGCCTCTATGGCGGCGACGTGCATTCGGCGAGCATCGTCACTGGGGTCGGGCGCATCTCCGGCCGCGAATGCGTTGTTGTCGCCAACGACGCCACCATCAAGGGCGGCACCTATTATCCGATGACCGTGAAGAAGCATCTGCGCGCGCAGGACATCGCGCGGCAGAACAATCTGCCCTGCGTCTACATGGTCGATTCCGGCGGTGCCTTCCTCCCACTGCAGGACGAGATCTTTCCGGACGAGCGCCATTTCGGCCGCATCTTCTACAACCAGGCGCAGATGTCCTCGCAGGGAATCCCGCAGATCGCGATCGTGATGGGCTCCTGCACGGCCGGGGGCGCCTATGTGCCGGCGATGTCGGACGAGAGCATCATCGTGCGCAATCAAGGCACCATCTTCCTTGGCGGACCGCCGTTGGTGAAGGCCGCGACCGGCGAAGTGGTGACCGCGGAGGAGCTCGGCGGTGCGGACGTGCGATTCGCGGCAGTCGGGCGTGACCGATCATTACGCCCAGAACGATGCGCATGCGATCGGCATCGCCCGGCGCATCGTCGGTACGCTGAAGCCATCGGCGCGGCCGAACCTGAACATGCATCCGCCGCGCGATCCGCTGTTCGCGGCAGAGGAGATCTACGGCGTGGTGCCCGTCGACGGCCGCAAGCCATTCGATGTGCTCGACATCATCGCGCGTGTCGTCGATGGCTCCGAGTTCGACGAGTTCAAAAAGCTTTACGGCACGACGCTGGTGTGCGGCTTCGCGCATATCTGGGGCTATCCGGTCGGCATCATCGCCAACAACGGCATCCTGTTCAGCGAGAGCTCGCTGAAGGGCGCGCATTTCATCGAGCTGTGCTGCCAGCGCGGCATTCCGCTGGTGTTCCTGCAGAACATCACCGGCTTCATGGTCGGCAAGAAATACGAAGCCGGCGGCATCGCGCGCGATGGCGCCAAGCTGGTGACGGCGGTTGCGACCGCGTCGGTGCCGAAATTCACCGTGGTGATCGGCGGCTCCTACGGCGCCGGCAATTACGGCATGTGCGGCCGCGCCTACTCGCCGCGCTTCCTGTGGATGTGGCCGAATGCGCGCATCTCGGTGATGGGCGGCGAGCAGGCCTCCATGGTGTTGAGCCAGGTCCGCCGGGACAATATCGAGGCCAAGGGCGATAGCTGGTCGAAGGACGAGGAAGATAAATTCCGCGAGCCGATCCGCGCGCAATATGAGAGCCAGGGCCATCCGTATTACGCGACCGCGCGCCTCTGGGACGACGGCGTGATCGACCCGGCCGACACAAGGCTCGTGCTCGGGCTCGGCCTCTCGGCGGCGTCGAATGCGCCGATCGAGCCGACGAAATTCGGCCTGTTCAGGATGTGATGCGATGGACCGCTCAAAGCTCTACCGCCGTTTTCGCACGCTCCTGATCGCCAATCGCGGCGAGATCGCCTGCCGCATCATCCGCACCGCGCGCACCATGGGCCTGCGTACCGTCGCGGTCTATTCCGAGGCCGACCGCGACGCGATGCATGTCACGCTCGCCGACGAGGCCGTGCTGCTCGGGCCCGCGCGGGCCCGCGACAGCTATCTCAATGTGGAGCGGCTGATCGAGGCCGCGCGCAAGACCGGCGCGGAGGCCGTGCATCCCGGCTACGGCTTCCTGTCCGAGAATGCCGAATTCGCGCAGGCCTGTCTCGATGCCGGCCTCGTCTTCGTCGGCCCGACCGCCGCGATGATGACCGCGATGGGCTCGAAATCCGGTTCGAAAGCGCTAATGGAGAAGGCGGGCGTGCCGCTGGTGCCCGGCTATCATGGCGAGGCGCAGGACGACGCGACACTGGCGAAGGCGGCCGAGAAGGTTGGCTTCCCCATTCTGGTGAAGGCTTCGGCCGGCGGCGGCGGCCGCGGCATGCGCATCGTGCGCTCGGCCGCCGAGCTTGCGCCGGCGATCGTCAGCGCCAAGCGCGAGGCCAAGGCCGCGTTCGGCGACGACCGCATGCTGATCGAAAAATATGTCGACAATCCGAGGCATATCGAGGTGCAGATCATCGGCGACAGCCACGGCAATCTGCTGTCGCTGTTCGAGCGCGAATGCACCTTGCAACGCCGGCACCAGAAGGTGATCGAGGAAGCGCCGTCGCCGACGCTGAATGCCGTCCAACGCGAGACCGTTTGCGCGGCTGCCCGCAAGGCGGCGGGTGCGGTGAGCTATGTCGGCGCCGGCACCATCGAGTTTGTCTCCGACGGCAAGGACGTGTTTTTCATCGAAATGAACACGCGCCTGCAGGTCGAGCACCCCGTGACCGAGCTGATCACCGGGATCGATCTCGTCGAATGGCAGCTGCGCGTCGCCTTCGGCGAGGCGCTTCCGCTGAAGCAGGACGAGATCAAGCTTAACGGGCATGCCGTCGAGGCGCGCGTCTATGCCGAGAACCCGACCAAGAACTTCATGCCGTCGGTCGGCAGGATCTCGACCTGGCGCCTGCCTGTGGAGACAGGCGGTTTGCGCATCGACGCCGGCTATCGCGAGGGCGATACGGTCTCGCCGTACTATGACGCCATGCTCGCCAAGATGATTGCCTGGGCGCCAACGCGCGATGTTGCGATCGACCGGCTCAACCGCGGGCTGGAAGACCCGACGTCCGCGGCATCGTCATCAATATCCCGTTCCTGTCGGCGCTGATCACGCACCCGAAGGTGCGGGCGAATGCCATCGACACCGGCTTCATCGAGCGCGAGCTGCCAGCCCTGACCTCGACGGCGCCGGCGCCCGGCGAACTCGAGCTGTGTGCCGCAGTGGCCGCGATCGTCAATGACGAGCGGCAGGCATCGCGCGGGGCGGCGATTTCGCCTTTGATGTCGCCTTGGCAGACCTTTGGCTGGATGCCGGTCGGCCGCCGCCAGCGCAGCTTCGCGTTCCGGGTCGGCCACGGGCCGGAGCAGAAGATCAGTCTGAACTACGGCAGCGGGCCGTCGACGCTGGTGATCGGCGAACGCGAGCTGGCGTTCACATTTGCGCCGAAGGATGGCGGCTTCGACCTGACGCTCGACGGCGTCAAATCCTCCGTCGCCGCCGTGATCGACGGCCATGAGCTGTATTTGCGCACGCGCAACGGCCGCTTCGACCTGCACTGGGTCGATCCCTTCGGCGGCGAGACCGAGGAGCAGGCCGGCGCGGACAAGATCGCGGCACCCTTGCCGGGCACGGTCGTCGCGGTGCTGGCTGAGGAGGGGGCGAAGCTCGAGAAGGGCGCGCCGATCCTGACACTGGAAGTCATGAAAATGGAGCAGACGCTGCGTGCGCCCTATGCCGGCGTGCTGAAATCGATCAAGTGCAAGGTCGGCGACATCGTGCAGGAGGGCGTCGAACTCGCCGTGGTCGAGGCTTCCGGGGAGTGACATGAGCGATCCCGTCCGCATCATCGAGATGGGGCCGCGCGACGGCCTCCAGAACGAGAAGACGCCGGTCAGCGTGGAGGCCCGCATCACCTTCATCGAGGCGCTGGTCGCCGCCGGTCTCGATACGGTCGAGGTCGGCGCCTTCGTCTCCCCCAAGGCGATCCCGCAGATGGCGAGCTCGGATGCCGTGCTGCGCGGCGTCGCCCACATGGGCGGCGCCGAATTCCACGTGCTGGTGCCGAACGAGAAGGGCTATGACGCCGCGCGTGCCGCCGGCGCCAAAGTGGTGTCGGTGTTCGCGGCGGCCTCAGAGGGCTTTTCGCGCGCCAACATCAACTGCACGGTCGCGGAGTCCATCGAGCGGTTCAAGCCCGTGCTGGCGCGCGCCAGGGCCGACGGCGTGAAGGTGCGCGGCTATATCTCCTGCGTGCTCGGCTGTCCCTTTGACGGCGAGATCGAGCCGAACGCGGTTGCCGATCTTGCGAGCACGCTGTGGGATCTCGGCTGCTACGAGATCTCGCTCGGCGACACCATCGGCGTCGGCACGCCCGATAAGGCCAAGGCGATGCTGCGCGCAGTGGCCGCCAATATTCCCGCCGCAAAGCTCGCGATGCATTTCCATGATACCTATGGCCAGGCGCTGGCCAATCTCTATGCCGGCCTGGAGGAGGGCGTCCGCGTCATCGACGCTGCCGCCGGAGGGCTAGGCGGCTGTCCCTATGCGCCGGGTGCCACGGGCAATGTCGCGACCGAGGATGTCGTCTACATGCTCGAGGGCATGGGCGTGAAGACCGGCGTCGACATGGAGAAGCTGCTGGCGGCGACCAATACGATGAGCAGCGTGCTGGGCAAGCCGCCCGTGAGCCGCGTGGCATCCGCGCTGAATGCGAAGAAGAAGCGGGCGGTATCATAGCTCTCGTAGGGTGGGCAAAGGCGTGCAGCGCCGTGCCCACCATCTCTCCGCAATCGCACTCGCAAGTGGTGGGCACGCTTCGCTTTGCCCACCCTACGGCAGCTTGCCTGCCTCTACCTGCTCCCATCCGGACCCATCACCAGGTCCGGCAGCCAAGTCGAGATATCAGGCACGAGGCAGAGCAGCAGCACGGCGCCCATCATCAGCAGCACGAATGGCAGCGTGCCCCAGATCACTTCGCTCAGTGAGATGTCCGGCGCGACGTTGCGGATGACGAAGATGTTGAGGCCGACGGGTGGATGGATCAGACCCATCTCCATCACGATGGTCATGACCACGCCGAACCAGATGATGTCGAAATTGGCGGCGCGCAAGGGCGGCAGGATGATCGGCGCGGTCATCAGAATGATCGAGACCGGCGGCAGGAAGAAGCCGAGCACGACCACCATGACGAGGATCGCAAACAGCAGCCCCCAGCGCGGCAGATGCATGGCGACGACCGATTCTGCCGCCGATTGCGAGATGTGGAGATAGCTCATCACGTAGGAATAGAGCAGCGACATGCCGATGATCATCATCAGCATGGTCGATTCCCGGATCGTCGACTTCATGATCGGGCCGAGATCGCCTGGACGCCACACACCATAGATCGCCGCGATCAACCCCAGCGCCAGGAGGCCACCGAGGCCGGCCGTCTCCGACGGCGTGGCATAGCCGCCATAGAGTGCCGCCATGACGCCGGTGAGCAGCAGGACGAAGGGGAGCACGCGCGGCAGCACGCTGAAGCGCTCGGCAAGCGTATATTCGTCACGGGCGAGGATCGCAGCTTCAGGGCCGCCGTTCTTGTAGGCCGCCTCAGCCGCGGCATATTCCCGGCGGAAGCGGATCACGGCATAGCCGCCGAACAGCGAGACCAGCAGCAGTCCGGGACCGATGCCGGCGAGGAACAGGCGTCCCAGCGATTTCTCCGCGGCGACCGCGAACAGGATCATGGTGATCGAAGGGGGCAGCAGGATGCCGAGCGTACCGCCCGCGGCGATGATGCCGGCCGCGAAGCCGCCGGAATAGCCGCGCTTGCGCATTTCGGGGATGCCGGCCGAGCCGATCGCCGAGCAGGTCGCGGGCGAAGAGCCCGCCATCGCCGCAAACAGCGCGCAGGCGAAGACGTTGGCGACGCCGAGGCCGCCGGGGACGCGGTGCAGCCAGGCGTGCAGCGCCGAATAGAGATCCTGGCCGGCGCGCGATTTGCCGATCGCCGCGCCCTTCAGGATGAAGAGCGGGATCGACAGCAGCGTGATCGAGGCCATCTCCTCATAGACATTCTGCGTCACCGTATCGAGCGATGCCGCGGGCATGTAGATGCCCATGAACACGACCGCGACCGCGCCGAGCGCGAACGCGATCGGCATGCCCGAAAACATCACGAGCAGCGTCGCGACCCCGTAAGCGATACCGATACCGAATACGCTCATGGACGCTTGGCTCCCGCGAACGGCAGCGCCAGCTGCACGAGGACCTGGACGCAGAGCAGGCTCATGCCAAGCGCCATCAGTGAATAGGGAATGGCGAGCGGCGGCGACCACATCGAATTCGAGACCTGACCGTCGACGTAAGCCTCATGCGCCAGCGTCCACGACTTCCAGGCGAAGAAGACGCAGAACAGGAACGTCACGGCGTCGACGATCCAGAGCCGGATCCGGTTCGCCAGCGGCGAGAGCAGGCCGACGAAGGCCTCGATGCCGATATGGCCGCGGTTCTGCTGCACATAGGCGGCCGTCATGAAGGTGGCGCCGACCAGCAGGAACACGGCGGCCTCGTCCTGCCAGTAATTGGCGGCCTTGAACAAGGCCCGGCTCAGCACGCTGTAGCTCAGGATGGCGCAGGCGGCGACCAGTGCCAGCGCGGCGAACACGACGATGATGCGATTGAGGATAGCGAGGCCGCGATCGAGTGCCGCCGCAAGGCCAGTCGTTGCGGCAGCATTCGTCGTGTCGTCACGATCCGGAAGTGGACCGTGGCTCATGCAGCGACGTCGGAGGCGAGCTTGAGCAGGTTCGCCGCGGTGGCGGTCTTGGCGCCGTAATCCTTCCACGCGGTGTCGCGGGCGATGTCGCGCCACTTGCCAACGGTCGCGGCATCGAGCGCCGAGACCTTTGCGCCGGCCTTCTCGTAGACCTTGGCGACCTCGACGTCGTCATCCTGCGCGCCCTTGCGGCCGAAGGCTTCGAGCTCGTCGCCGACGGCGATCAGGATGTCCTGCTGGTTCTTCGGCAACTTGTCGAAGATCGCCTTCGACATCATCAGCGGCTCGAGCATGAACCAGTAGGACGCGCCCGCGCCCGAGGTCAGCGACTTCGCGACCTCTTCGAGGCGGAACGAGATCAGGCTGGTGGAGGAGGTGATGCCGGCGTCGCAGGCTCCTGTCTGCATCGCCGCGTAGATTTCATTCGAGGGGACCGACAGCACCGAGGCGCCGGCGGTCTGCAGCACCATGTCCATCTCGCGCGAGCCGCCGCGCACCTTCATGCCCTTGGCGTCTTCCGGCGACACGATTGGCTTGGAGCGGCTGGCGACGCCGCCGGCCTGCCACACCCAGCTCAGGAGAATGATGCCCTTGTCAGCCAGGAAATCGGTCAGCGCCTTGCCGACAGGCTCCTTCTTCCAGCGCATGCCCTGATCGTAGGTGGTGACGAGGCCGGGCATCAGGCCGATATTGGTCTCGGGCAATTCGCCGCCGGCGTAGGGCATCGGATACAGCGAGATGTCGAGTGCGCCCTTGCGCATCGCCGAGAACTGCGCGTTGGTCTTGATCAGCGAGGAGTTCGGATAGATCTCGGCCGCGATGTCGCCGTTGCTGCGCTTGCTGACTTCGGCGGCGAACATGCGGCAGAGCCGGTCGCGGAAATCGCCCTTGTCGATGGTGCCGCCGGGGAATTGATGCGAGATTTTCAGTGTGGTCGCGGCCTGCGCAGTACCGACGCCGAAGCGGAGAATGGCGGGCGCGGCGACGGCGGTCGCGAGCAGATGGCGGCGCGTGAACATGGAAAATCCCCTTGGCAGCTCTTTGGACGGTATTTGTTTGACGTGATCTGGGTAGGTCATGAGACCGATGTGGAGGCCCATCCTAGCCGGTCTTCGACCCAGAGTTCTCTCATCTGATAGTTCGAGACCGAATGCCGCGGCAAGTGTTGGCCTTGCTGCGCTGCACACGGCGGGCCTCACTATTTCGTTCGATAACGCAGGGCCTCACCCGCCGATCGCGGGATCGGCAGACGACATGCGAAAAAATCGGAACGTCGCGTAACAAGCATGCGCGTCGATCCGTCGAGATTGTTTAGCGGCACAAGTCGCTGACAAACACCATCTCGAAGGGATTAATTCTCATGACCATCCGCACCCGCATCGTGTTCGGCGTCTCGGCTGCCGCTCTGTCGCTTGGCCTGGCGCTGTCGCCGGCCGCTTTCGCCCAGGACAAGATGGGCAAGGACGACGGTATGATGAAAAAAGATACGATGTCCAAGGACGGCATGAAGAAGGACACCATGTCCAAGGACGAGGGCATGAAGAAGGACACGATGTCGAAGGATGGCATGAAGAAGGACGACGGCATGAAGAAGAACTGATCTTATGCCGTCGTGCCGGGCGCCCCGACGGGGCGAGCCCGGCATGCGCTAGTCCGGTTCGGTCACAGGCCTATCATCGTGCGCGCGCGTTCGCGTGGACGCGGTGGCCCGTACCGTCAGGATTTGACCTGAAGCACGTGCGCTTCAGGTCAAATTTTGTTGAAGGTCACTTCCGCTTGGACTTGCGGGCGGCGTAACGCGCGTCGCGCTTGGCTTTTTGCTCGGCCTCGAGTTCAGCCGCCTTTGCTGCCGCTTCTTCCTCTTCGCGGGCGATCCGCGCGGCTTCCAGCGCTGCGGCTTCTTCCTCGCGACGCTTCTGCTCGGCCTTTTCTGCATCGCGCGCAGCCTTGGCCTCGGCGCGCTTGATCGCGAGAGCCTCGCGCTCGGCACGCTTCGCCACAACCGCAGGATCATCAGGCCCAGGCTGCGACTTGAATTTGTTCAAAAGATTCTTGCGTGCTTCCTGCGCCGCCTTTTGCCGGTCTGAAAACCCGGGTTCCCTAAATCCACTCACGGGCCTTGCCTTCCTCGCTTTCAATCCTACATCGGTGACTGTTGGTACGTCGGCTGGGCATAAGCAGGCACCACGCGACGCAGAAGCGTGTACATCGTCACGCGCCGCGAAGCCACCCATAATCGCAGCCGATCAGGTCAACGAAAATCGCTCGACCAGCCGATCCTTCGTAGCCCGGAAAAACTGCCGAATTGTGATGTCCCTCATAAGGACACCCCAACGGCGGCGCCTAGCGTCCGCCACGAGACGGAGCACGGGCATGATCTTTTTCCGGCTGAGGCTGAAGGCCCTTGCAATCGCGGCCGCCGCAGTGGCGGTAACAGGTGCGGCGCTGTTACTCGCGCGCCCGCGGCCCATCGAGAACACCGTCCTGGGAGCCGCATGGGAGTGCACCCAGACGGCCTTCATCCTGACCAGCTGCGCGCCGCGCCCGCAACAGGCGATTCCGGCGGTCGAGACCTCGCGCAAGGAGGCGCAGAGGGCAACCAGAGGCTGACCGGCGAGGGACTGAGCAGAATGTGACGCGACGTCGCAGAGGTGATAAAGGGCCTCACCGTGCGACAAGGTCCCCAAATCCAAGTAGCCATGTCCAGACCCGACCCATCCGAGAAGCCTAACGTGTCGCCAAGGCCCCAATCCGGCGATAGCCGCCGCGGCGCGATTGCGGGGCTGATCATCGCAGCTGTCATTCTCGGTGTGGGGTTGTGGCTCGCCCGCGACCTCACGGCTGCCAGCAAGATGCAGGACTGCGTGATGTCCGGGCGAAGCAATTGCAATGTGATCGAGCCGGCCCGCTAGAGCGGTTTCGCCGGGCGCGTCCGGACGGAAAATTGCCGTGATCTTAATCATTTGTAACGGGACATCCCCGACTTGTCGCGTCAGTTTGACAGGTCAGTCATGTCCGTCGGCATCACCCGGGCGCGATCCGAATCGTCTATCGCGCGTGGACTACGGCAATTGCGAAAGTTGAGGGGGCAAACCCGCATGAGTGCGTCCAGCCGCTTGAAGATCATTATTCCCATGGTTTCGGCCATGTCGTTGCTGGCATTGTCTGCGCAAGCGCAGGATACAGGGCTGCCGAAGGGCGGCCAACCGCCAGGGCAGGGCGCAGGTAGCCCATCCCCGGGCAATCAGAACATGCGCAAGGGTCCTCCGCCACAACAGGGCGTGCACCCCGGGCCTCAGCCCCAAGCCCGCATGGCTCCGGGGCAGGTCCAGGAGGCGGTCCAGGAGCAGTTCCCGGCCCGCATGGTCCCGGACCGCGTAATGCCGGTGGCCCGCCGCCGGGATCCGGTCGCTACATGGCACGCGGTCCCGCACCGGCGCGCGACTGGGGCGGACACGCCTATCGTGGCAATCTTGCCTGGGACGGCGGACGCTGGCGCCACGAGGTCCACAACGGCCGCTCCGGCTGGTGGTGGGATGTCGGCGGCGTCTGGTACTATTATCCGCAGCGGATGGACGGTCCGCCCGCCTACATTTCCGAAGATTATATCGACGACGTGCCGGTGGCCTATGCGCCGCCCGGCCCGCCGGTCGCCTATGAACCGCCGCCACCTCCGCCGCCCGCCCCCGATGCCGGCGCGAGCGCGCTGGGTGGCGCTATCGTCGGCGGCGTGCTCGGCGGCCTGATTTCCGGCAACGCCTCGGGTGCGGCCGCAGGCGCCGTGATCGGCGGCGCGACTGGCGCGATTGCCGGTGCCACCGCTGCTTCGCGCCCCGGCTACTATCTCGCTCAAGGCAATTGCTACTACCGTTATCCGAGCGGTCAGTATGTGCAGGCCGATCCGCGCGCCTGCTATTGAACGCCTCGCGGCGATATCCGGCATGAATGAGGCGGGCCCGGTGCCCGCCTCATTTGCGTGGAGCCCGCGTGGAGACGCGGTCTGACGAGGTCGCGGCGACGCGCAACAACTGTCCCAACTTTTCTCTGGCGTTTCCTGCCGCAACGCGCCTTGATCAAAGAAAAAAACGGAGACGTGAGTCGCGGGGAGAGGAATATGCTGGATGCGATCCAGATCAGCCTGGCGCTATGGGCCATGATCGTTTGCGGAGGGATCAAGGCGGTGCAACTGGTGCACTGCCTGTTCTAACGCGCGCGATCGGGTTGCGCTCAGGAGACGATCCAGGTCAGGAACGCCATCGCGGCCCCAGACCAGACCGCCGATCCAGGCTGCCATCACCAGGACGATCGCCGAGAGAAGGGCGAGACCGAACGCGTCGCTCCTGCGCGATGATGCATCTGCCTGTGCTGCGGCTTCGACCTTTGGTGCCATGAGGGGAACAGCCGTCCTTCCTGTGTCGCGTTCTTTCGGCGCGTGATGCACTGTTTAGCGAACGCGCCGGAACTCGGCTGTGATGCAATTCACAGATCCGCCAGAATGAAGCCGGCTTCAACGGTTTGTGCGCGCGCAAATTCGCCGCGGTAACATCATGCTGAAGCGCGCATAAGGTGCGACCTTCGTCCACCGCAATCATACGGACGAAATTGCCACGCCCTTGTCCATATCGGGCGAATAGAATTGACCGCATGTGTACCAAGTACGACCCTCAGCATGAAGCCGAGGCGGCGATGAAGCGCGCCGCGGCGTCCGAAGGCCCCGACCGGCAACGACTCATCGAGCTGGCCCTGGCTTGGCATCAGCTCGCTCGCGATCGGCGCGACGACGAGCAAAGGGGCTGATTTCGCCTGACAGCCGAGTCCGCCCGGTTCGGGTCTCGGCACCGGTCATGCGAAAGCCCCGTGCTCGGGGGGGCAAGCACGGGGTCCTTCAAAGCCGACCGGAGCTAGCAGGTCGGCACCACTCTGTGTCGTCGCAGACAACATGGCAGTCGGAATCTCGTTCCACGCGGCCGTCAGATTTCGCCAAAACGCCGCGATCGATGCGTGTCGGGTTTGGTTGCGAAACGCACCGTTAAGACATGCGCCGTCGTGGTTTTGCGGTCGCGATTCGTGCTTTGGGAACGGAGCGGAGTCGGACCGTGAACAAACGGAATGCTGGACCATTCAGGCCCCAATTTAGAATCACTCGATAGCCGACCGCTGCTTCTGGTGGCCTCGACGCGCCCAGGCCTGAACGGCGGAGGCGAGCTGATGCTGGCTCATCGCGACGTCGACAATGGACGCCTGCGCCAATTCGATGCGCTTTGTGATCGCGCTGGAGTTGACGTCCACGATTGCGTCGAGCGCCAGAAACGATATCGCGACGATCGCCACCGCACAGGCAATTCCCATTCTCGTCAGTTCGGCTTGCGGCATCGACAATCCTTGATCGGGCGCAGGTCGCCCGCCGCGCATAATAGGGCGCACCCCATGGTTCAAAGACCGCCACAAGGTTAACCACGCGTTCGTGAGAGCCGCGAACCGCAACTGGACGTCACGCTGTGGCGTCGGTGATAAACGCCGGCACCGGTCGACAACATCGGGGCTGGCGATCCCGGCAGGAATCGAACCTGCAACCCTCAGAGTAGAAATCTGATGCTCTATCCAGTTGAGCTACGGGACCGTCCTGGCCATCCCGGTACGGGGGCTGGCTGTCATATATCATGCCAATATGAAAAATCTGGTGTTTCGCCAAGCCTGAACCGAACCGTTTTCCCGGGAGACGCGACAAAGCGGAACGGCGGAGTGTCAGGGTGCCGGGTCGAGCGGCAGCGTACTGGACGATGGATCACATCGCCGGGGGCGCTGATCAGCTTCCGGGACACGGCCGCCGGTCGATTGGTCCGATATGGCTGCGCCTCAGGACGGCGTGCGCGGCGATAGCGCGATCGGTCTCCTCTGGGCGTGCCTTGCCATGGCGAATGCGACGTTTTCCACCTTTGGTTCCATCGCCATGAGTCCGTCACCTTTCCGCGCACTGTATCACCGCCGCGGCGTTCGTCCGCGATTTCCGGGAGTCCCTTCATGATCGGTCTGGTTCGCGCCGTCACACTCTGCGCCATGCTGGCGTTTGGCCTGAGCGCGGCGCAAGCCGCGGACAAAGCGTTCAAGCGCGACGATCTCGCCGATTCCGCCATCAAGCTGGAAGCGCAGATCAAGAGCGAGGCGGGGCCGGTCGCGAAGACCGGAGCAACCTTGCGCACCGACGCGGATGCCGCCTTCAGGCGCAACGATTACCGCACCGGGCTCTCGGTGCTTGGCCAGATCGCCGCCGTCACGCCTGATGACGCCGGCAACTGGCTGCGGCTCGCAAAAGTCATCTTCCAGATCACGCCGAAGAGCTCGAGCGAGCAGACCTTCCTGCTGGAGCGCGCCTCGACCGCTGCCTACATCGCCTACCAGCGCGCCGGCAATCCGGGCGAGGGGGCGGATGCGCTCGCCGTGCTCGGCAAGTCGCTCGCCGAACGCAAGCTGTGGCGGCCGGCGCTGGATGCGTTGCGGCTGTCGCTCGATATGCGCGAGGTCGCCGACGTTCGCGGCAATTACGAGAAGCTGCGCGACGAGCACGGCTTCCGGCTGCTCGATTACACCGTGGACTCGGATTCGGCGAGCCCGCGTGCCTGCTTCCAGTTCTCGGAAGAGCTCGCCAAGCGCACCGACTTCGCGCCGTTCCTTGCGCTTGCCGGCCAGGACAAGCCGGCCCTGTCGGCCGAGGGCAAGCAGCTCTGCGTCGACGGGCTGAAGCACGGCGAGCGTTACAACATCAACCTGCGCGCGGGCCTGCCGTCGACCGTGAAGGAAGGTCTGCCGAAATCGGCCGAGTTCAATATCTACGTGCGCGACCGCAAGCCGTTCGTGCGCTTCACCAGCCGTGCCTATGTGCTGCCGCGTACGGGCCAGCGCGGCATCCCCGTGGTCAGCGTCAATACGCCGGCGGTTACGGTCAACGTATTCCGGATCGGCGATCGCAATCTGATCAACACGGTCGTCGACAGCGATTTCCAAAAGACGCTGCCCAAATACCAGCTCAGCGATCTCGGCGGCGAACGCGGCGTGAAAGTCTGGACCGGCGAGCTCGCCACGGCAATGAATCTGAACCAGGACGTCATCACCGCTTTTCCGGTCGACCAGGCGTTGGGTGAGCTCCAGCCGGGCGTCTATGTGATGACGGCAGCGGCCAAGGGCCCGGGCAGTGACGACGATTACCAGCTCGCCACGCAATGGTTCATCGTCTCCGATCTCGGCGTCGCGGCGTATTCCGGCAATGACGGCATTCATGTGTTCGTCAATTCGCTGGCTTCGACCGATCCGGTCGGCAAGGCCGAGGTGCGGCTGGTCGCCCGCAACAACGAGATCTTGGCGACGCGCAAGACCGACGAAAGTGGCCACGTGCTGTTCGAGGCGGGGCTTGCGCGCGGCGAGGGCGGCCTGTCGCCGGCGATGCTGACCGTCACAAGCGAGAAAGCCGACTACGCCTTCCTCAGCCTGAAGACCTCGGCCTTCGATCTGTCCGACCGCGGCGTTGCGGGTCGCGCGGTGCCCGTGGGCGCCGATGCCTTCGTCTATGCCGAGCGCGGCGTCTATCGCTCCAGCGAGACGGTCTATCTCACTGCGCTGCTTCGTGACGGGCAGGGCAATGCCGTCAATGGCGGGCCGCTGACCCTGGTGATCGAGCGCCCCGACGGCGTTGAATTTCGCCGCGCCGTGCTGTCCGACCAGGGCGCCGGCGGCCGCACGCTTGCCGTGCCGCTGAACTCGGCCGTTCCGACCGGGACGTGGCGGGTGCGCGCCTTCACCGATCCGAAGGGATCGTCGGTTGGCGAGACCACGTTCATGGTCGAGGATTACGTCCCCGATCGGATCGAATTCGACTTGTCGGCCAAGGACAAGCTGATCAAAGCCAACGCTCCTGTGGAGCTTAAGGCGGATGGTCATTTCCTCTATGGCGCGCCCGCATCCGGCCTCCAGCTCGAGGGCGACATGCTGATCGCGCCCGCGAGCGAGCGCCGGGGCTATGCTGGCTACCAGTTCGGCGTCGATGACGAGCAGACCACCTCGAACGAGCGAACGCCGCTGGAGAATTTGCCGGAAGCCGACGCCAACGGCGTTGCGACCTTCCCGGTGACTCTGGAGAAGCAGCCGGCCTCGACGCGTCCGCAGGAGGCGCAGATCTTCGTCCGCATGGTCGAGACCGGCGGCCGCGCCGTCGAGCGCAAGCTCGTGCTGCCCGTCGCACCGGCGACAGCGCTGATCGGCATCAAGCCGCTATTCGGCGACAAGAACGTCGCGGAAGGCGACAAGGCCGAGTTCGACATCGTGTTCGTCTCGCCCGAAGGCAAGACGCTTCCGCGCGACGGGCTGCGCTACGAGCTCCTGAAGATGGAGTCGCGCTACCAATGGTACCGCCAGAACAATTACTGGGAGTATGAGCCGGTCAAGTCGACCTCGCGCGTCGCTGACGGCGATGTGACGATTGCCGCCGACAAGCCGTCGCGAATTTCGCTCGCGCCCCAGCCCGGCCGCTACCGGCTCGATGTGAAGTCGACCGATGCCGACGGCCCCGTGACTTCGGTGCAGTTCGACGTCGGCTGGTACTCCGATGGCAGCGCCGATACCCCGGACCTGCTGGAGACCTCGATCGACAAGCCGCAATACGCTTCCGGCGATACCATGACGGTGTCTGTGAACGTGCGCAGTGCCGGCAAGCTGACCGTCAACGTGCTTGGCGACCGCCTGCTGACGACGCAGACCATTGACGTCAAGGAGGGCACCGCGCAGGTGAAGCTACCGGTCGGCAAGGACTGGGGCACCGGCGCCTACGTCGTCGCGACGCTGCGCCGTCCGCTCGATGCGGCTGCCCAGCGCATGCCGGGTCGTGCGATCGGCCTGAAATGGTTCGGCATCGACAAGCAGACGCGTACGCTCCAGGTGAAGCTGACGCCTCCGGCGCTGGTCCGGCCGAACGCGATGCTGAAGATCCCGGTCAAGCTCGACGGGCTCAATCCGGGCGAGGACGCCAAAATTGTCATCGCCGCGGTCGATGTCGGCATCCTCAACCTCACCAATTACAAGCCGCCGGCGCCGGATGACTACTATCTCGGCCAGCGCCGCCTGAGCGCGGAGATCCGCGATCTCTATGGACAACTGATCGACGGTATGTCGGGCACGCGCGGCCAGATCAAGTCAGGCGGTGACGCCGGCGCTGCCGAGCTCCAGGGATCGCCGCCTACGCAGAAGCCGCTCGCGCTTTATTCGGGCATCGTCACCGTCAGCGCCGATGGCAGCGCGGAGGTGAGCTTCGATATTCCGGAGTTCGCCGGCACCGCGCGTGTATGGCGGTGGCGTGGACCGCGACCAAGCTCGGGCGCGCGAACACGGACGTGGTGATCCGCGATCCCGTCGTGCTGACCACGACGCTGCCGCGCTTCCTGCTCAATGGCGACCACGGCACGGTCAATCTCGAGATCGACAATGTCGAAGGGCAGCCCGGCGACTACGTCATCAGCGTCAAGACGGGCGGACCGGTGCAGATGACCGGCAATGCCGCCACCACCGTCAAGCTCGCCGCCAAGCAGCGCAATTCGTTCACGCTGGCGATCGACGCGACCGCGGCGGGGCAGGCGACGCTCGACATCGACATCACGGGACCGAACGGCCTTGCGCTGGCGCGGCACTATGCCCTCGACGTCAAGGCGGCAACCCAGGTGCTGGCACGGCGTTCGATCCGGACGCTGGCGAAGGGTGAGAGCCTGACGCTGACTTCGGACATGTTCTCCGACCTGGTGCCGGGTACCGGCAGCGTCTCGGTCTCGGCGAGCCTGTCGACCGCCCTCGATGCAGCGACGATCCTGAAAGCGCTCGACCGCTATCCCTATGGCTGCTCGGAGCAGATCACGAGCCGCGCCATGCCGCTGCTCTATGTCAACGACCTCGCAGCCGGGGCACATCTCGCTATGGACACCGAGGTCGATAGCCGCATCCGCGACGCCATCGAGCGGCTCCTGGCCCGCCAAGGATCCAATGGCTCGTTTGGCCTGTGGTCGGCGGGCGGCGACGATGCCTGGCTCGATGCGTACGTCACGGACTTCCTCACCCGCGCCCGCGAAAAGGGCTTTGTGGTGCCGGACGTCCTGTTCAAGAACGCGCTGGATCGTATCCGCAACTCGGTCGTCAACGGCAATGAGCCGGAGAAGGATGGCGGCCGCGATCTCGCCTACGGCCTCTACGTGCTCGCCCGCAATGGCGCTGCTCCAATCGGCGATCTCCGCTATCTCGCCGATACCAAGCTGAACAACCTCGCAACCCCGATTGCGAAGTCGCAGCTTGCAGCGGCGCTGGCGCTGGTCGGCGATCGCAACCGCGCGGGCGCGGGTCTACGGCGCGGCGCTCGACAGCCTTGCGCCAAAGCCGGTGCTGGAATTCGGCCGCACCGACTACGGCTCGCAGCTCCGCGATGCCGCTGCACTCGTCTCGCTCGCAAGCGAGGGCAACGCGCCCAAGACGACGCTGACGCAAGCGGTGATGCGGGTCGAAACCGCGCGCGGGCTCACGCCCTACACCTCCACGCAGGAGAATGCGTGGCTGGTGCTGGCCGCGCGGGCGCTGGCCAAGGAAAACCTCTCGATCGAGGTCGACGGTCAGCCGGTCAAGACTGCGCTCTACCGCAGCTACAAGGCGGACACGCTGGGTGGCAAGCCGCTGAAGATCACCAACACCGGCGATGCGCCAGTGCAGGCGGTGATCTCGGTGTCGGGCTCGCCGGTCACGCCCGAGCCGGCTGCATCGAACGGCTTCAAGATCGAGCGGAACTACTTTACGCTGGATGGCAAGCCGGCCGATATCAGCAAGGTCAAACAGAACGATCGCTTCGCCGTGGTGTTGAAGATTACGGAGGCGAAGCCCGAGCACGGCCATATCATGGTGTCCGACTATCTCCCGGCTGGTCTTGAGATCGACAATCCCAAGCTGGTGTCGTCGGGCGACAGTGGCACGCTGGACTGGATCGAGGACGGCCAGGAGCCGGAGGATACCGAGTTCCGGGACGACCGCTTCACGGCGGCCGTGGATCGCGCCTCGGATTCCAAGGCGGTCTTCACCGTCGCCTACGTCGTGCGCGTAGTCTCGCCCGGTAAGTACGTGCTGCCGCAGGCCCATGTCGAGGACATGTACAATCCCTCGCGCTATGGCCGCACCGGCACGGGCACGGTCGAAGTGCGGGCCGCGAAGTGAGTGGTGAGATGAGCGAGGTGTTGAAGGGCGGCGCGAATGGCCAGGATAAGCCGGGCCATGGCACAGCGAGGGGCAGGGGACATCGTGTCCTCTCAGCCCTCGCTCTCGGATTCATTCTCGCCATCATCGGCTTCGTCGGCTGGGTCTATTCCCTCGGCCCATTGCCGCTCGACGAGGCGCGGCGCGTCTCGACCAGTGTCGTCGACCGCAACGGAAAGCTGCTGCGCGCCTATGCCATGGCGGATGGGCGCTGGCGGCTGCCGGTCGATGCCAAGGCCGGTGTCGATCCGACCTATCTTAAGCTGCTGTTTGCCTATGAGGACCAGCGCTTCTACGACCACAACGGCATCGATCCGCTGGCGCTGGGCCGCGCCGCGGTGCAGCTCTCGACGCGTGGCCACATCGTGTCCGGCGGCTCGACCATCTCGATGCAGCTCGCCCGGCTGATGGAACCGAGGCGGCAGCGCTCGCTCTACGCAAAACTGCACCAGATCGTGCGCGCGATCGAGCTGGAGCGGACGCTCAGCAAGGACGAGATTCTCAATCTCTACCTTGCGCTCGCGCCCTATGGCGGCAATCTCGAAGGCATCCGCGCGGCGTCGATTGCCTATCTCGGCAAAGAGCCGAAGCGGCTGACGCTGGCCGAAGCAGCGCTGCTGGTCGCGCTGCCGCAATCGCCGGAGACGCGCAGGCTCGACCGCTATCCGGACGCCGCGCGCATCGCCCGCGACCGGGTGCTCGATCGCATGATCGAGGAGCATGTGGTCAGCGCCGACGACGCGAAGCAGGCCCAAGCCGTGCCCGTGCCAAAGCTGCGCAAGCCGATGCCGATCCTGGCGCCGCACGCGTCCGACAACGCGCTTGCGACGGTCAAGGACGCGCCCCTCATCAAGCTGACGCTGGATTCCAATCTACAGAAGGTGCTGGAGCCCCTGGCGCGTGACCGCGCCATCGCACTCGGGCCGAACATCTCGGTTGGCATCATCGTGGTCGACAATGAGAGCGGCGACGTGCTCGCACGCGTGGGGTCTGCCGATTATTTCGACGAGAGCCGGGCAGGGCAAGTCGACATGACCCGCGCCATCCGCTCGCCGGGCTCCACGCTGAAGCCGTTCATCTATGGCCTCGCCTTCGAGGATGGTTTTGTTCATCCCGATAGTCTGATCGACGACCGCCCGGTCCGTTTCGGCTCCTACGCGCCGGAAAATTTCGACATGACATTCCAGGGCACGGTGCCGGTGAAGAAGGCGCTGCAGTTGTCGCTGAACGTCCCGGCGATCGTGCTGCTCGACCGCGTCGGCGCGAGCCGGCTGGCCTCCCGGCTGCGCCAGGCAGGCGGCAATCTGGTTCTGCCCAAAGACGAAGCACCGGGGCTCGCGATGGGTCTCGGTGGCGTCGGCGTGACGCTGCAGGATCTCGCCCAGCTCTATGCCGGCTTCGCCCGGCTCGGCACCACCAAGCCGCTGCGCGAGATCATGGCGGCCACGGACGACCGCGAGCCGCTGCGGCTGTTGGATCAGGTCGCGGCCTGGCAGGTCGGCAATGTGCTCCTGGGAACCCCACCGCCGGAGAACGCCGCGCATAACCGTATCGCCTTCAAGACCGGCACCTCCTATGGCTATCGCGACGCGTGGTCGGTCGGGTTCGACGGCCGCATGACCATCGGCGTCTGGGTCGGCCGGCCCGACGGTGCGCCGGTGCCCGGCTTGATTGGCCGCATCGCCGCGGCGCCAATCCTGTTCGACTCCTTCGCCCGGACCGGCAAGACGTTGAGCCCACTGCCGAAGCCGCCCAGGGGAACCCTCGTCGCCAGCAACGCGAAGTTGCCGTTGCCGCTGAGGCGGTTCCGTCCGGTGGGGGATCTCATCCGAACCGGCGGCGAGCAGGCCCTCCACATTCAATTCCCGCTCAACGGCTCCCGGATCGACGTGGATCGCTCGGGCGGGACTGAAGCTGCGGCCATGCCCGTGAAGGTCGCCGGCGGGGTGTTGCCGATGACTGTCATGGTCAACGGTACCGCGCTCGGCGAGATCGACGGGCGGCGCCAGCGCCTGATCGATCCGCCCGGCCCGGGGTTTGCACGGCTGACCGTGATCGACGCCGCTGGCGCCGCGGACACAGTTGTCATTCGAATTCAATGACTGTGGCTCAAGCGGTTGTGGCGATGGCGGTTTCAGCGTAAGCGGAACCAATGGCCGAGACCTATCCAACGCCTCGTTTTGGAGCGCCCCGACAGCCGAAAACGCCTGTGAATCCGGGCAGCCGGCTCGTGCTGATGCTCGACTTTGTCACCGCCAGCCACGCCCGCGCTGTCGCCTTCCTCGTGCTGTGCGCGCTGCTGCTCTTCCTGCCCGGCTTCTTCACCATTCCGCCGGTCGATCGCGACGAGGCGCGCTTTGCGCAGGCCACCAAGCAGATGGTCGAGAGCGGCGACTATGTCGACATCCGCTTCCAGGAGGACGTGCGCTACAAGAAGCCGGTCGGCATCTACTGGTTGCAATCCGCGGCGGTCGAACTCGCGACCGCGCTGAAGCTGCCGAAGGCTGAACTCCGGATCTGGGTCTACCGGCTGCCGTCGCTGTTGGGGGCGATCGGCGCCGTGCTGATGACCTATTGGGCGGCGCTTGGCTTCGTCACGCGGCGCGCCGCGGTCCTTGCCGGGCTCCTGATGTGCTCCTCCGTGCTGCTCGGCGTCGAGGCGCGGCTCGCCAAGACCGACGCGATGCTGCTGTTCTGCGTGGTCGCCGCGATGGGCGCGATGGCGCGCGCCTATCTGTCCTGGCAGCGCGCCGAGGACGAAACCCATCCGCCCTGGAGCTGGCCTGCGATTTTCTGGACCGCGCTCGCTGTCGGCATCCTGATCAAGGGCCCGCTGATCCTGATGTTCGCAGGTCTGACCATCATTGCACTCGCGATCCAGGATCGCGATTCCTCCTGGCTGTGGAAGCTGCGCCCTGTCTGGGGCCTGATGTGGATGCTGGTGCTGGTGCTGCCCTGGTTCATCGCGATCTTCTGGCGCGCGGGTGATGCCTTCTTCGCCGACTCCGTCGGCGGCGACATGCTGAGCAAGATCGGCGCACAGGAATCCCATGGCGCGCCGCCCGGACTGTACCTGGCGCTGTTCTGGATCACCTTCTGGCCGGGCGCGCCGCTCGCGGCGATGGCCGCGCCTGCGGTGTGGCGGGCGCGGCGGGAGCCCGGCGCGCAGTTTCTGCTGGCTTGGCTGATCCCATCCTGGATCGTGTTCGAGGCTGTGCTGACCAAGCTGCCGCACTACGTGCTGCCGCTCTATCCCGCGATTGCGATCCTCACCGCGGGCGCGCTGGAGCGGAATGTGCTGTCGCGCTCCTGGCTGGCGCGCGGCTCGGCCTGGTGGTTCGCGATCCCGGCGGGCGGTTCGATCATCGCGGTCGTCGGCGCCGTCATGCTGACGCGGCAGCCCGCCTTCGTGGCCTGGCCGTTCATCGCGGCCTCGCTGATCTTCGGCCTGTTCGCCTGGTGGCTCTTCGACAGCAACCGCGCCGAACGCTCGGTGCTGAACGCGCTGGTTGCGGCGCTGATGCTGGCCGTCGTGGTCTACGGCATCGTGCTGCCGTCGCTGACGCCGCTATTTCCGAGCGTCGAGGTCGCGCGCGCCCTGCGCAGCGTCACCTGCGTCGGTCCCAGAGCGGCGTCGGCCGGCTATCACGAGCCGAGCCTCGTGTTCCTGACGGGAACGCAGACGCTGCTGACCGACGGATCGGGAGCCGCCGATTTCCTCAGGCAGGGAAGCTGCCGGTTTGCATTGATCGAGCAGCGCTCGGAGCGCAGCTTCGTTCAGCGCGCCGAGGCGATCGGGCTGCGCTACAAGGTTGGGGCGCGCATCGACGGCTATAATTTCTCGCAGGGACGCGCGATCTCGATCTCGATTTTCCGTTCCGAAGGCACCGAATAGGATGCCGGCCTCCACCGATCTTGCGCCGCGCGCGAGGTACCCCGCGCAATTGCTCGCGATCTCCGGCGGGGCGTTGGCTCAGCTCGTGCGCACGCCCTCGCATTCGCGCCGCGCCGAGGCCGCGCGAAAGCTGGCGCGGCATTCGCTCTGGCTCAGCGCGGCGGGCGCCGCTCTGATTATCGTACTCATGGTCGTGTTCGACCGGACCGAGATCCAGCTGATGCCGGCGCGCGGCACGCCGGCGCTCTGGCCGATCCGCATCCTCACCGATTTCGGCAAGGACGAGAATGTGCTCTCGGTGTTGGGCGCAGCGCTCGTCGTCGTGGCCCTCGTTGCGGCAGGCCTGCATGGGACACGCCGCGCGCTGTTGCTCGGCTTCGGCACGCGGCTGCAATATCTGTTTCTCTCCGTTGCCCTGTCGGTGTTCGTCACCGAGATCCTGAAATATCTCATCGGCCGCGGGCGTCCGTTCGTCGGCGGCAAGGCCGATCCGTTCAACTTCATGCCGCTCGAGGGCACGGGGGCTTATGCCAGCCTGCCCTCAGGGCACGCGGTGACGGCGTTCGCTCTGGCCTTTGCGGTCTCGGTGCTCTGGCCGCGCCTGCGCGTGTTCATGTTCGCTTACGCAATCGTGATCGTCCTCACGCGCCTGGTGCTGCTCGCGCATCATCCGAGTGACGTCACGGCCGGTGCGCTGGTCGGCATCGTCGGCGCCATGGCGGTCCGCTACTGGTTTGCGGCGCGCCGGCTCGCTTTTGCCATTCGGGCCGACGGCACCATCGTGCCGCTTCCGGGACCGCTTCCCCGGCGCCTCAAAAGGGTTGCCCGCGGGGCATCTGCCCCATAAAAGCGGCTGCTTCCCGGGGCTGCCGGTTCCCCGGAGACAGGCCAATTCCAACCACGAGCTTCGATTTGTCGTCGTCCCAGCCTTCGGTTTCCATCGTCGTCCCCGTACGCAACGAAGCCGACAACATCGCGCCTTTGGTCGAGGAGATCACGGCCGCGCTCGATGGCCGCTGGGTTTATGAGATCATCTACGTCAACGACGGCTCGACCGATGCGACCGGCGAGCGGCTCGCGGCGATCATGGCGCAGCGGGATAATCTACGGCAGCTGCGTCATTCCAGATCGGCCGGCCAGTCGGCGGCGGTGCGCAGCGGCGTGCGTGCGGCCCGCGGCGCGATCGTGGCAACGCTCGATGGCGACGGCCAGAACAATCCCGTCTTCCTGCCGGAGCTGATCTCGGCAGTTGAGAAGGGCGCGAATGTCGGGCTTGCCGCGGGGCAGCGCGTCGGGCGCAAGGACACCGGCTTCAAGAAATTCCAGTCGCGGGTGGCAAACGGCGTGCGCAACGGTATCCTGAAGGACGGCACGCGCGACACCGGTTGCGGGCTGAAGGCATTCCGGCGCGAGGTCTTCCTGGCCATGCCCTATTTCGACGGGCTGCATCGTTTCCTGCCGGCGCTGGTTCGCCGCGAAGGTTTTGACATCGCCTATGTCGACGTGATCGACCGGCCTCGCCATTCCGGGGTGTCCAATTACGGTTTCTTCGACCGGCTGTGGATCGGGATCATGGATCTCGCCGGCGTGTGGTGGCTGATCCGCCGCAAGAAGCCGACGCCAGAAGTGACTGAGGTGAAGGCATGATCATCCAATACGGCCAGGCGCTGAACAATTATCTCTACGACGTCTTCGTCGCCAAGTTCGATTTCTGGCTCGCCTTCGGCCTGGTTGCGCAACTGTTCTTCACGGCGCGTTTCCTGGTGCAGTGGATCGCGAGCGAACGCGCCGGCAACAGCGTGGTGCCGATGGCATTCTGGTTCTGCTCGATGGGCGGCGGGCTGATGACGCTGGTCTACGGCGTCGTGAAACGCGAGCCGGTCATCATCCTCGGACAGGCGCTGGCGACGATTATCTACATTCGCAACATCATGCTGATCATCAAGAACCGCAGCCGGATGTCGAAGACGCTGGACCGCTGAAGCGGCTTGATCAGCGCGGCAGCGCCGTTGCACCCGAGGCGGGCAGGGTGCCCGTCTCCGCCTCGGTCCGGCGATAGGGCTCGCCTGCCGCATCCAGCACGGGATAGGCCACCGAGCAGATATGCGAGTGGATGCGGCGCAGATCGCGCAGCACGTCCAGATGCAGCGACGTGGTCTCGATGGTCTCGGGGCGGCCCTCGCGCAGGCGGTCGAGATGGCGTTCGACGGCGGCGAGTTCGGTGTTCTTCAGCGCGGTCTTTTCGACCAGCAGCTTGCGGGCCTCGTTGGCATCGCCCGACATGAAGACGCCGAAGGCGATCCGCAACGAATCCATTGTGCGCTTGTGGAACGCGGCGAGCTCTTCTGCGCCCTCAGGCGAGAACTGGAAGCGCCGCTTGATCTTCTTGGTCGCGAGCTCGCTCAAATTTTTGTCGATGATGTCACCGATATGCTCGAGATTGATGGCGAAGGAGATGATCTCCATCGCGCGATGGCCCTCGCTCTCATCGAGGCTGCCGCGGGTCAGCTTGGTGACATAGAGCTTGATGGCTTCGTCGAGACTGTCGACCACATTGTCCGTCTTCGAGACCTGGTCGACCAGCGAGCGGTCGCCGGTCATCATCGCGGCCATCACCTTGCGCAACATTACCTCGACCAGATCGCCCATGCGCAATGTCTCGCGGGCGGCGTCCGCAAGCGCGAGCGAGGATCTCCAGCGCGGTCTCGTCGAGATAGCGCGGCCGCGCCGGGTCGGTTTCCTGCACGCGATCCGGCAGAAGCTTCGTCAGCAGGCGCGACATGGCGTCGAGCATGCCGATGAAGATGACGGCCGTGCCGACGTTAAAGGCGATGTGGAAGGCCGCGACCATCTTGGCGAGATCGGGCTGCCAGGCGTGCATGTGGCCAGCAATCGTGCCCAGAAACGGCAGGACCAGCGCAATCCCGACGATGCGATTGACGAGGTTGCCGACCGGCAGACGATAGCTCGCGGGATCGTCGCGTTTGGCGCCTTCGAACACGGGGTTGACGGCGCTGCCGAGATTGGCCCCGAGCACCAGCGCCAGCGCCGCATCGGGCGTGATGAACTGCGAATAGGCCAGCGACATGATCAGCAGCACGCTGGCGACGCTCGAATGTACCGCCCAGGTGACGAGCGCAGCGATGACTATGCAAAGTACGGGATCGCCTGTTATCGCCGACATCACGACGCGCACGCCCGGCGCGTTCTCCGCCGGCGCCAGCGTATCCAGCAGGATGTGCAGCGACAGCAGCATCAGTCCAAGGCCGATCGCGATACGGCCGATATCCTTGATCCGGGAACGTGGACCGGACCGGAACGCGACGAGGCCGACCACGAACAACACAGGTGCTACCGCTGCGATATTGAAAGACAGCGCCTGCACGATCAGCGTCGTGCCGACATTGGCTCCCAACATGATGGCGAGCGCGGCGACGAGGCTGAGCAGACCCTCGGCGGCAAAGGAGCTGGTGAGGAGTGCGGTCGCCGTGCTGCTCTGAAGCAGCGCGGTAAGGCCAAGGCCGGCGGTAAAGGCACTGAAGCGGTTGCCGAGTGCCTTGCCGAGCAGGCGTCGCAGGTCGGGGCCGAACGCGCGCAGGATGCCGCTCTGGACCATATGCAGGCCCCACAGCAACAGCGCCACGCCGCCCATCAGATCGAGCAGAACCAACGTTCCCATGCTCCGTGTCCGGATTGAGTCGAACGGTGAAGCTACCCCCAAACGACTGGGGATCAATCATTTTATTCGGAAGAAGTTTCCGCGTGCCTGCACCGCAGGCATGCTTGCCGCTTATGACGGCAGGCCCGTCAGACGTAGGCCTTTTTCGAAGGCGGCAAGGTCGCCAGCGCGTCGCAAGGGCCATACATTTGCGAAATTGGCGATCCGGACCTGTGGGTCGAGCTCGCGCAGCCGGGCGACGGCTTTGTCGCGATCCTCCTTGCGTCCGGCAAGCGCGCCGCTAACCGCCGCCATGATCAGCGCGGCGGCGTAGTTCGGGTTCTGCCGAAGGGCGCGCTGAGCCCAGTCCAGCGCCTCTTCGTAGCGTCCGGCAAAGAAGTGGGCCAGCACGATCCCGTTCTGGACGATGAAGATCAATGGATCGAGCGGGCTCAGCCGTATCGCGCGCTGGAGATGCTCGATGGCGAGTTCAGGCTCGCCGAGAAAAGCCCGGACGTACCCGCTGAAGCGCCAGGCTGCCGCCAGATTGGGGTTGAGGTTCAGGGCCCGATCGATGAGCGCGGCGCCGTCGTCGAGATTGGCGGCGACGAATGCCAAGGCGAAGCCCGCCTGAGCGAGCGCGATCGCGTCGTCGAGACCGAGTCTGGCGGCTTTTCTTGCCGAAATTTCCGCGGCGGCGGTTTCCTGTTTGGGATCGGTGACCCAGCCGTTTGCCTTGCGCCACACATAGCAATACGCGCTCATGCCATGGGCGGTCGCGAAATTGGGATCGGTCTCCGTGGCCCGCTGGAAGTTTTGCAGGGCCTCGACGTTGGCGTCTCTCGTCCCCTGATAGATGTTCGCCATGCCATGCAGGTAGTGGTCGTAGGCCGCGAGCTTGTCGGTCGGCTTGTGCCTGGCGCGCTCGATCTCGGCCTGCTCGAGCTTCGGCGCAATCGCGCCGATCACGCTGGTCGTCACCTCGTCCTGAAGCTCGAACACGTCTTCGAGCGCTCCGTCGAACCGGTCTGCCCACAAATGCGCACCGTTCGAGGCGTCAATCAGCTGTCCGGTAATGCGCACCCTGTTGCCGGCTTTGCGCACGCTGCCTTCCAGCACGTAGCGGACGCCGAGTTCGCGGCCAACCTGCTTGATGTCGACCGCCTTGCCTTTGTAGGTGAAGCTCGAATTGCGCGCGATGACGAACAGCCAGGTCATGCGCGACAGCGCCGTAATGATGTCTTCGACCACGCCGTCAGCGAAATATTCCTGCTCCGGATCGCCACTCATGTTGGTGAAGGGCAGGACGGCAATCGAGGGCTTCTCAGGCAGCACCAGGGGGGCCGCTCGATCCGGAATCCTCGTCGAGGACGCCGCTCCCGCTGCCGGACGGCCCGCCACGCTCGCATCGGCTCGGAGATATTCTTGAGCGACTGCTGCCCCATGTCGTCATAGGCGATCTCGGTCTTGCCCCTGATCTGGCGATAGGCATCGTCCGAGATGCAAATGCCGCCGGGCTCGGCAATCCCCTCCATGCGCGCCGCGATGTTGACGCCGTCGCCGAAGATATCGTCGCTGTCGATGATGATATCGCCGACGTGAATGCCGATCCGAAACTGGATGCGCTTTTCATGCGGCATATCGACGAAGCCGTTGGCCATCGTCCGCTGAATCTCGACCGCGCAACGCACGGCATCGACCGCGCTGCCGAATTCCACCAGCAGCCCGTCTCCGGTCGTCTTCACGATCCGTCCGCGATGCTCGCTGATCTTGGGATCGATGAGGGACTGGCGGCAGCTCTTCAGCCGCGAGAGCGTGCCTTCCTCGTCTTCGCCCATCAGCCGGCTGTAGCCAGCGACGTCGGCCGCCAGGATGGCTGCCAGACGGCGATCGACCCGGACGGTCATGCTGTCAAATCCATAAAACTATCAATCGCTTCGGCGAGCGGACGCAATTTTACAAGAATATACGTCAGGCAGGGCGAGCCGTCGATAGCAGACCGATCCGCCTCAGGAACCAGACGAAGCCTTCAGCGCCGCGAAGCCGCGATCGAGATCGGCCTTGAGGTCGTCGGTGCTCTCGAGCCCGATATGGAGCCGCAGCGTCGGGCCGCCGGGCGCCCATTTCGTCGCTGTGCGATAGTCGTTGCAATCGAAGGGAATCGCGAGGCTCTCGAAGCCGCCCCACGAAAAACCCATGCCGAACAGCTTGAGCGTGTTGAGCATGGTGTCGACCGCCTTTTGCGGCGCGGGATTCAGCACGATGCTGAACAGGCCGGAGGCGCCGGTGAAGTCGCGCTTCCAGATGGCATGGCCTGGATCTGTCTCGAGCCCCGGATGCAGGACGCGCGCGACCTCGGGCCGGCCGGCGAGCCAGCGCGCCATGTCGAGGCCGGAACGCTGGTGCTGCGCAAGGCGTACCGACAGCGTGCGCAGGCCGCGCAGCGCCAGGAAGACGTCGTCGGGGCCAGCGCAGACGCCGAGCAAGCGGATGCCTTCTGCGATCTGCGGCCAGGCCTTGGCGTTGACCGAGATGGTGCCGAACATGATGTCGGAATGGCCGCCGATATATTTGGTCGCCGCCTGCATGCTGATGTCGACGCCCTGCTCGAGCGAGCGATGATAGAGCGGCGTGGCCCAGGTGTTGTCGTCGATGACGAGCGCGTCGCGCGCATGCGCGACCTCCGCGATCGCGCGGATATCAGGCATTTCGAACGATTGCGAGCCGGGCGCCTCGACCAGCACCGCGCGGGTGTTGGGCTTGAACAGCTTCTCGATTCCGGCGCCGATCAGGGGATCGAAATAGCTGGTCTCGATGCCAAGGCGGGCGAGCATGCCGTTGCAGAAATTGCGGGTGGGACGATAGACATTGTCGCAGACCAGGATGTGGTCGCCGGTCTTCAAGACCGCGAGCAGGGTGGTCGAGATCGCCGACAGGCCCGACGGCACAATGCCGACGCCGGCGCATTGCGGCCCCTCCAGCGCCATCAGCGTGTCCTGGAATGCCCGGGTCGTCGGACTGCCGTGGCGGCCATAGGTGAACTCGCCGCGATGGGCGTGCAGATCCTCGGCGGTCGGATAGAGCACGGTCGAGCCGTGGAACACGGGCGGATTGACGAACCCCTTCTGCGCCTTGGTGTCGCGGCCGGAGGTGACCAGCCGGGTTTCGGCGTGCTGCTGTGCGGGGTGCGAGGGATCCATGCGTCTGCTTTCAAAAAAGCGTTTCCACCGGGCGCGGATCGCGCGGTCGGGCGGCCCGGAGGCCACTGACGTTAATAACAGAACACAGAAGAGTCCCGTCAACCCCTTGACCCGGCTCGCCAGTCGCTCTCAGATGCGCGGGTGCTATTCAGTCGCCGCATGTTGAGGGGCCTGCCGCGACCTTCGATCCATCGTCTGACCGGACCTTGCGCCACAGCCTCAACGGCGGGCGCCTGCGGCGAGGATTAAGGTATGGCCTCCCAAGATGGGCGAGTGTTCGGCAAGGTTTTCCAGCATGACTCTTGCAAGGCTACCCTTTTTGTAAAGAAAGTCTTGGCAGAGACACCGTTCCTGACCTTGAGATGACTTTGAAAGGCCTGAAGCCCATGAAACGCGTACCCCTGGCTCTCACTCTCGCTCTCGCCGCCGGCCTGACTGCCCAAGCCGCCGACGCGCAAACGCTCAAGACCATCAAGGACCGGGGCATGCTGTCCTGCGGCGTGAGCCAGGGCCTGCCGGGCTTCTCCTTACCCGACGACAAGGGCAATTGGACCGGCCTCGACGTCGACGTCTGCCGCGCCATCGCGGCGGCGGTCCTGAACGATCCGACCAAGATCAAGTTCGTGCCGCTGTCAGCCAAGGACCGCTTCACGGCGCTCCAATCCGGCGAGATCGACGTGCTCTCGCGCAACACCACCTGGACGGTTTCGCGCGATACGTCGCTTGGGGCCAATTTCACCGGCGTCACCTACTATGACGGGCAGGGCTTCATGGTGAAGAAGTCGCTCAAGGTCAATTCCGCGCTGGAGCTCAACAGCGCCTCCGTTTGCGTCCAGACCGGCACCACCACTGAACTGAACCTTGCCGACTACTTCAAGGCCAACAACATGAAGTATGAAGTGATTGCGTTCGGCACGATCGACGAAGCGATCAAGGCCTACGAGTCCGGGCGCTGCGACGTATTCACCGACGATTCATCCGGACTTTATGCCAGCCGCTTGAAGCTGACGAATCCCGCCGATCATGTCGTGCTGCCCGAGATCATTTCGAAGGAGCCGCTGGGTCCGATGGTGCGCCACGGTGACGATCAGTGGTTCGACGTCGTGAAATGGACGCTGTTCGCGATGGTCACGGCCGAGGAACTCGGCATCACCCAGAAGAACGTCGACGAGATGGCGAAATCCGACAAGCCGGAGCTGAAGCGAGTGCTCGGAACTGACGGCAATCTCGGCGAACAGCTGGGCCTCACCAAGGACTGGGTGATCCGCATTGTGAAGGCGGTCGGCAACTATGGAGAGTCGTTCGATCGCAATGTCGGCGACGGCTCCCCGCTTAAGATCAGCCGCGGCATTAACAATCTCTGGACCAAGGGCGGCCTGCAATACGCGCCGCCGATCCGCTGATCGCAAACCCGCAGGCTGCGCCGATGGGCGTCGAGGCCCGGAAACCGCCACTGCAGGTCGCGCTGAAGCTGAGGCGCGCGCTCGGTGGCAAGGCAGGCTGGAAAGGCGTTGCCGTCCAGCTTGTCTTTGGCGCGATCCTGGCCTGGATTGCTTATGAGATCATATCGAACGCGCGTACCAACCTGGAAACCCAGCACATCGCCGCCGGCTTCGGGTTTCTGCAAAACAGCGCCAGTTTCGACGTCAATCAGACCCTGATCTCCTATTCGGGATCCGATACCTACTTCCGTGTCTTTGTGGTCGGCGTCCTGAACACGCTGCTGGTCTCGGTGATCGGCATCTTCTTCGCCACCGTAATCGGTTTCGTCGTCGCACTTTGTCGCTTGTCCCCCAACTGGCTGGTATCGCGCGTCGGCGGTCTCTATGTCGAGGCCATCCGCAACCTGCCGCTGCTGTTCCAGATCCTGTTCTGGTATCTCGCGGTGCTCGCGGCGCTGCCGGCGCCGCGGCAAAGCGTCTCGATCCTCGGCGCCTTCTTCCTCAACAATCGCGGCGTGATCGTGCCATCGCCGCTGGGGCAGCCCGGCCTTGTTCCATTCCTCGCGGTGCTGGCTTTCGGACTTTTCACGTCGCTGGCGCTTCGCAGCTACGCGAGGCGGGCGCTGTTTGATCGGGGCCGAGCGATCCGGATCTGGCCATACGCGCTGACATTGCTCGTCGGATTGCCGCTCATCACGATCCTAGCGTTCGGCCCGCCCGTCACGTTCGAATTGCCGCAACTCAAGGGATTCAACTTTGCCGGGGGCGCGCGGGTCATTCCGGAGCTCGTCGCACTGACGGTGGGACTGTCGACCTACACGGCAGCCTTCATCGCCGAGATCGTCCGTGCCGGCATCCTGTCGGTCCACAAGGGGCAGATGGAAGCGGGCTCCTCGCTGGGCCTCAGTCGAGGCGCGACGTTGCGGCTGATCGTGGTGCCGCAGGCGATGCGCGTGATCGTGCCGCCGCTCACCAACCAGTACCTCAACCTGACCAAGAACTCTTCGCTTGCGGTCGCGATCGGCTACCCCGATCTCGTCTCGGTGTTCGCCGGCACGGCCCTGGTCAAACCGGGCAGGCGATCGAGATCATCGCGATGACCATGGGCGTCTATCTCCTGACCTCACTCGTCACCAGCGCCATCATGAGCGTCTATGGCTGGCGTATCAGTCGGAGCCTCGGCGCATGACCGACATCGCGGCGTCATCCTTCGTCCGTCAGGATTTGGTTGCCGAGCGCCCGGCGCCAGTCAAGACCGCCGGCTTTCTCGGCTTCGTGCGTACGCGCCTCTTGAACTCGCCCACCAATATTCTGCTGACGATCCTCGGCCTATTGCTGCTCTGGTACACCGTCATTCCGAGCATCAAGTTCGTGCTGATCGATGCAGTCTGGAGCGGCAAGGACCGCACGGCCTGCCTCGCCGAGAATGTCGGCCATCCGGTCGGTGCCTGCTGGCCCTTTATCCAGGCCAAGTTCCCGCAGCTCTTCTACGGCTTCTATCCCGAGGCCGAACGCTGGCGGGTCAACCTGACCTTCGCGCTGGGTGCAGTGCTGCTCTTGCCGCTGCTCATTCCGCGGCTGCCGGCCAAGGGCTCGAATGCCGGGCTGTTCTTCTTCGCCTTTCCCGCGGCAGCATTCTTCCTGCTGCATGGCGGCGGCATCACCGGCCTCGGCGTGAGCTGGGTCGCGGGCCTGCTGCAACTGTTCGCTGACAGCATCAGCGGCGTCGGCGAGGTTGTGGTCGGCCTGAGCAAGACGTCGGCCGCCGGACCGCTACTCTGGGCGATCGGCAGCGTCATCGCGCTGCTCGGCACGTTGCTGCATTGGGTGATCTTTCCGCTGACCTGGCTGCGCGATCAGATGCAGGCGGCAGGACAAGGGCTTTGGCCCGACTTCCTGATCACTGCCGTGATCGTATCGGTGATCCTGTTCATGCTCGGCGGCGGCGCGCGCGCCGGTGCGCGGCCGCTGATCGCCAGCCTCGGCACGTTCGCCGGAATGGCGGCGGTGATCAAGCTGATGGGGCTCGATCACGGCGGCTTGCCTGTCGTCGATACGCGGCTGTGGGGCGGGCTGCTGGTGACGCTGGTGATCGCAATTACCGGCATCGTGGCATCATTGCCGATCGGCGTTGCGCTGGCGCTCGGCCGGCGTTCGACCATCCCCCTGATCCGGATATTCTCGATCACCTATATCGAGTTCTGGCGCGGGGTGCCGCTGATCACGGTGCTGTTTTTCGCCACCTACATGCTGCCGTTGTTCCTGCCGGGCAACTTCACCGTCGACGGACTGGTGCGCGCGCTGATCGGCGTTTCCCTGTTCACCGGCGCCTATCAGGCCGAGAACCTGCGTGGCGGTCTGGCCGCGGTGCCGCGCGGGCAGGGGAGGCGGCCTCCGCCCTCGGTCTGTCCTGGTGGAATACCACCTCACTGATCGTACTGCCGCAGGCGCTGCGCCATGTCATTCCCGCCATCGTCAACAGCTTCATTTCGCTGTTCAAGGACACGTCGCTGGTCTCGATCGTCGCGCTGTTCGACCTTCTCGGCTCGATGCGCGCCTCATTCGCCGATCCGGTCTGGACCACGCCGTCGACCGCCTTCACCGGTTTCGCGTTTACCGGGATCATCTACTTCATCTTCTGCTTCGGAATGTCGCGCTACTCGCTCTTCGTCGAGCGCCGCCTCAACGTCCATCGCCGCAACTGATCGAGGTCATCATGTCCGCTGATCCCATCGTCAACATTTCCGGCCTCAACAAATGGTACGGCGAGTTTCATGTGCTGCGCGACATCGACCTCGAGGTCAAAAAGGGCGAGCGCATCGTGATCTGCGGACCCTCGGGATCAGGCAAATCGACGCTGATCCGCTGCATCAATGCGCTCGAGGAATTCCAGGAAGGCGAGATCGTCGTTGACGGCATCGAACTCGGGCCGAACCTCAAGCATGTCGACGCGGTGCGCCGCGAAGTCGGCATGGTGTTCCAGAGCTTCAATCTGTTCCCGCACCTGACCGTGCTGGACAATTGCACGCTGGCGCCGATCTGGGTGCGCAACATCCCCAAGAAGGACGCCGAGGCGGCCGCGATGAAATTCCTGGAGCGGGTCAAGATCCCGCACCAGGCCAACAAGTTTCCGGGCCAGATGTCCGGCGGCCAGCAGCAGCGCGTCGCGATCGCGCGCGCCCTGACTATGAACCCGAAGGTGATGCTGTTCGACGAGCCGACCTCGGCGCTCGACCCCGAAATGGTCAAGGAGGTCCTCGACACCATGGTGGATCTCGCAAACGAGGGCATGACCATGCTGGTTGTGACCCACGAAATGGGCTTTGCCCGCGAGGTCGCCAACCGCGTGGTGTTCATGGACGCCGGCCAGATCATCGAGGCCAACACGCCGAACGAATTCTTCGCCACACCGCAGCATGCCCGCACCAAACTATTCCTGAGCCAGATCCTGCGCTGATCCCCATAGCGGGTAGGTTGGGCAAAGGCGCAAGCGCCGTGCCACCATCTTTCGGCGATTGCGGACAGAATGTGGGCACGACGCGCTTTGCCCATCCTACGGCACCGCGTAAAAATTTTACGCAATTCCGACACCGGCCAAAAACCGTGCCGATGACGACACCCCGTCGCTTCACGCGTCCGAAAGCTCCTTCTGCGCATAAGGCGACAAAAGGGGATGTGTCACATGCTCGGCTTCGTGTTTGGCCTCAATGCCCGCCTAGGGCGCCTGCATTTCTTTCTGGCTACGGTCGCGCTGGCGATCGTGTTGACCGCGATCTGTTTTGCGATCGCGATGGCCGCGCTGCGCACGACATCGCCGAGCGTGGTCCATGCCGAAGATCTCACCCGAAACTGGGCCATCATTGCTGCGATGGTGTTGTTCGGGGTTGCGACCTTCACGCTGCAATCGATGCGCATTCGAGACATCGGCTGGGACCCGGTCTGTGTGATCCCGGCCTGGATCGCGCTCATGATCGTCGATCATGTGGCGGCGGGCCGGTTTCCGGCCTGGGCGATCGGCCGGGAGCATCAGGGCACGATGGTCGGCGGGCTGGTCAATCTCGCCCTGCTGCTGGCGCTCACCTTCTGGCCGAGCGCCGAAAGTGAGGTATACACAGATCCCTTCGAGCCGCCCGCGCGCGCAGCCGGCAAGCCGTCGACATCGGACCAGCGCCTTGCGCGCGTGTCGCAAGGCACTGCGCGTCCGACTTGGAGCTGAAAAATTGGAGCTGAAAGCCTGGAGCTAGACGAACGGCAGCTTGATGTTGCTGCGCTTCTCCAGCCATTCCGGCACCGGCAGGTTCTTGGCGCGCATGAAATCAGCGTTGAACAGTTTTGACTGATAGCGGCTGCCGGAATCGCAGAGAATGGTGACGATGGTCTTGCCGGGTCCGAGCTGCTTCGCGAGCCGCATCGCGCCGACGATGTTGATGCCGGTGGATCCGCCGAGGCACAAGCCTTCGTGCTGGAGCAGCTCGTAAATCACCGCGACGGCTTCGGCATCGGGAATGAGATAGGCATCATCGACCTTGGCGCTCTCGACGATCGCCGTTTTCCGGCCGAGCCCGATGCCTTCCGTGATGGAGTCGCCCGGCGTTGCCTTGGCTTCGCCGGTCCTGAAATATTCAAACATGCCGGCGCCGTGCGGGTCGGCGCAGGCAATCCGGATGTTCTTGTTCTTCTCTTTCAGATAGCGGCTGACGCCGGCGAGCGTGCCGCCGCTGCCGACAGAGCAGACGAAGCCGTCGAGCTTGCCGCCGGTCTGCTCCCAGATCTCGGGGCCGGTCGAGTCGTGATGCGCCTTCGCGTTGTCGAGGTTGTTCCACTGGTCGGCGAACAACACGCCATTCGGCTCGGTCTTGCGCAGCTCGTCGGCAAGGCGGCGCCCGACATGCTGGTAGTTGTTCGGATTGGAATAGGGTAGCGCCGGCGATTCCAGCAGCTCGGCGCCGCAGAGTTTCAGAAAATCCTTCTTCTCCTGGCTCTGCGTCTCCGGGATTACGATCAGCGTGCGATATCCGCGTGCGCTCGCGACCACCGCCAGCCCGATGCCGGTGTTGCCGGCCGTCGCTTCCACGACGAGCCCACCCGGCTTCAGCTCGCCGCGCTTCTCGGCTTCCTGAATCATCCATTTGCCGGCGCGGTCCTTGACTGACTGGCCGGGATTCATGAACTCAGCCTTGCCGAGAATGGTGCAGCCGGTCAGCTCGGAGGCGCGCTTGAGCTTGATGAGAGGGTGTTGCCGATGGCTTCGACAACGTCGTTTTTGATGGTCATGTCAGGCGATTACCGGCTGGATGCGGGAAGTCATCGAGACCCTAAAGTAGGGTCGCCGGGCACACAAGGCGAGGGCGCAAACAAGCTACTGTGCGTTGCGGCGCAGGTTTCAGTGGAGCAAAAGCGGCCGTTGCTGGTCTCGCAGCCAGTGTGGCCGCAATATCACATGAAATCTTGGTAAGCTTGAACGCGCTGCCGAAGGGCGCGGCAAATTAAAAAGCCATTGCGAGACAATGGTTTTTTGTATTTTCGTCGTTCAGATCGCGGAGGCGATCGGGTGTGCTTTTCGCAGGTGCGGGACTGTCCCGCAGTTCCGCGCCCGGCTAGGATGAATCTCAGGCTCCGCAGAAAGCATCACGCTGTGAACGAGTTACAAAAAGGCCTCCGGTCGTCCGCCCGCGAATCGGCTAATCCGGTTGCGCGGTGGCGGTGTGATCTGCCCGGTAGGGGGTGGATGTGACGCAGCGTGTTCCGGCCCTCGCCAAGCGGCACTTCCTGAAGCCGCTCTTGGGGTCTGCGTCTCGAACGCTGCGTGCGGTCGCCGTGGTCTGCCTGGCGTCGAGCTCGGGCGCCTGTGTGCTGACCCAGGACCTTCCCGATCCCGCGCTCGATGTTCCCACACAATACAAATACGCCGGGAAGGCGAACGCCCCGCCGACGCTGGATTGGTGGCGCGGCTTCCGCTCGACTGAACTGACGCAGCTGATGGAGGAGGCGCAGACCGTCAACCTCGATATCGCGGCCGCAGTCTCGCGCATCGTCGAGGCCGACGCCCAGGCGCGCCAGGCGGGCGCAGCGCTATTGCCCAGTCTGTCGGGAGGCGGTTCAGAGACCTATTCGCGCACATCCGGCTCGAGCGCATCGGGCCTGACCAATGGCGGCCGTGAGGTCGTCAACTATTCCGCCTCGCTGAGCGCCAGCTACCAGCTCGATTTCTGGGGCCAGAACCGCGACGCGCTGCAGACGGCGGAGGAAACCGCCAATGCCAGCCGGTTCGACCGCGACACCGTCGCGCTGACGACGCTCGCAGCCGTCGCGAATGCCTATTTCCAGGTGTTGTCCTCGCAGGATCGCCTGCGCACCGCCCAGCGCAATATTGCGAGCGCGCAGCGCATTCTCGATGCCATCCGCGAGCGCCGCAAGGCCGGGACCGGCACCGATCTCGACGTCGCCCAGCAGGAAAGCGTATTGGCCAACCAGAAGGCGCTGGTGCCACCCCTGCGCCAGACCCTCGACCAGAACACCAATGCGCTGGCGGTGCTGGTGTCGCGTCCGCCGGAGAGCGTGCGCGTCGCGGGCGGCTCGCTGGACCGGATCGCGATCCCGCGCGTCACGCCCGGCCTGCCGTCGGAGCTGCTGACGCAGCGCCCCGACATCCGCCGACAGGAGGCGCAGCTCGCCTCGGCGACAGCCAATATCGGCAACGCCCGCGCGCAGTTCTTCCCGACGATCCAGCTGACCGGCAATGGCGGTTACCAGAGCTCGGCGCTGGTGTCGCTGTTCCAGCCGCACGCGGCGTTCTTCCAGCTGGTCGGCAGCGCGACCCAGCCGATCTTCGATGGCGGCAAGATCCTCGGCAATTTCGAGTACGCCAAGGCGCGCCAGGACGAATTGCTCCAGACCTACCGCAAGACCATCGTCCAGGCCTTCACCGATGTCGACAATGCGCTGTTCTCGATTAAACAGACCACGATCAAGCTGCAATTGCAGCGCGATGTCGTTAACGCCTCGCAGCGCGCCTTCGACCTCGCCGAACAGCAGCTGCGCGCCGGCACCGCCGACATCGTGACCGTGCTGAACGTCCAGCAGACCCTATTTCAGGCGGAAGACGCGCTGTGGCAGGCGCAGCTCGCACGCCTTCTTGCCATCGTCAGCCTGTATCAGGCGCTTGGCGGCGGCTGGGAGCCGCGAATGGAGAAACCGGTCAATGCTCTTTAAGCCGGATACGAAGGACAACGCGAAAGCGGGGACGGCGAAAAAGTCGCGCGGACGCGGCTTGGTCATGACCCTGATCACGCTCGCGATCCTCGGCGGCCTCGGCTATCTCGGCTGGACCGTGATGCATCAGCAGCCGCAACAGGCGGGGAACGGCCGCAACCAGCAGCGGCCCGATCTGCCGGTGCCGGTGCTCGCCGCGACGCCCAAGGTTCAGGACGTGCCTGTCTATCTCGACGGGGTCGGCGCGGTCCGCGCGCTCAACACCGTCACCGTGCGCTCGCAGGTCGACGGCAAGCTGATCGCGGTGAAGTTCACCGAAGGCCAGGACGTCAAGAAGGGCGACGTGCTCGGCGAAATCGATCCGGCGCTCTACCAGGCGACTTACGACCAGGCCGTCGCCAAGAAGGCCCAGGACGAAGCCCAGCTCGCCAACCAGCGCATCGACCTGACGCGCTACGAGCAGCTCGCGGCCTCCAATGCCGGCTCGAAGCAGCAGGCCGACACCCAGCGCGCCGCGGTCGCGCAGACCGAGGCGCTGGTCAAGGCCGACCAGGCGTCGATCGACAACGCAGCGGCGACGCTGAGCTACACCAAGATCGTGGCGCCGCTGTCGGGCCGTGCTGGCCTTCGCCAGGTCGACCAGGGCAATATCATCCACGCCGCCGACACCACCGGCCTCGTCGTCATCACGCAATTGCAGCCGATCGCGGTGTGGTTCAGCCTGCCGCAGCAGCAGATCATGCGGGTCAATGCGGCCGCGGCCAAGGGACAGCTCGCGGTCGACGTGTTCGGCAACGACGGCATCACCGTGATCGACACCGGCAAGCTCACCGGCATCGATAACCAGGTCGACCAGACCACCGGCACGCTCAAGCTCAAGGCCGAATTCCCCAACGCCAATTACCAGCTCTGGCCCGGCCAGTTCGTCAATGTCCGCCTCAAGGTCGAAACCCTGACGCAGGCGCTGGTGGTGCCGACGTCGGCGGTGCAGCGCGGACCGATCGGCACATTCAGCTATGTCATCGGCGAAGACAACGTCGTCTCGGCCAAGCCCGTGACGGTGACGCAGCAGAACGAGCATGATGCGGTCATTGCCAGCGGCCTGACCGCGAACGACAAGGTCGTCACCACGGGCTTCGCCAATCTGTCCGATGGCTCCAAGGTCATCATTGGCCGCGACGAGCAGACGCCGTCGGCCGACCTCGCCCCGCGCAAGCGCACGCGTGCGCCGGACGGCCAGAAGAAGGATGGTCAGGCCAAGGACGGGCAGAAGGATTGGCAAAAGGACGGGCCGGGCAAGGACGGCGAGCACCGCGCCAGGCGGAGCAGCAGTGAAGGCGACCAGAAGGGCCAGACCGGTCCGGCGCCGGGGCCGGGGGCTCAACCATCGGGACCTGGAGCCAAGCAGCCATGATCCCGACAACAGCCGCCTGAGCGGCAGGCGCATCTCATGGGTGTCTCCGAACCCTTCATCCGCCGGCCGATCGCGACCTCGCTGCTCGGCATAGCACTGCTGATTGGCGGCGCGCTCGGCTATTTCGCGCTGCCCGTCTCCGCGCTGCCGCAGGTCGATTTTCCGACCGTGCAGGTGTCGACGCAACTGCCGGGCGCGAGCCCCGACGTGATCGCCTCGCTGATCACCGCGCCTCTGGAGCGGCAACTCGGCCAAATCCCGTCGTTGACGGCGATGAACTCGACGAGCTCGTTCGGCGTCAGCCAGATCTCGCTGCAGTTCGACCTGAACCGCGACATCGATGGCGCGACCCAGGACGTGCAGGCCGCGATCAATGCGGCCGCCGGAGTGCTGCCCAAGACGCTGCCTTACCCGCCGACTTACGCCAAGGTGAACCCGGCGGATGCGCCGGTGATGACGCTGGCGCTGCGCTCGGACACGATCTCGCTGCGCGCAATGAGCGACATCGCCGATACGCTGCTGGCGCAGCGGCTCAGCCAGATCTCCGGCGTCGGCCGAGTGTCAGTGCTCGGCGGGCTGAAGCCGGCCGTACGCATCCAGGCGGATCTGGCGCGATTGGCGGCCTACGGCATCGCGATGGAGGATCTGCGCGCCGCCATCGCCAATGCCAACGTCTCCGGGCCGAAGGGCTCGCTCGACGGCGCCCAGCAAGCCTACATCATCGCGGCCAATGATCAGATCGCCGCCGCCGACGCCTACAGGCCGATCATCATCGCCTATCGCAACGGCTCGCCGGTCACGATCGGCGACGTCGCGCAGATCGTCGACGGGCTCGAGAACGACCGCACCGGCGGCTGGTATCAGGGCACGCCGGCCGTCATCATCGACATCCAGCGCCAGCCCGGCGCCAATGTCATCGACGTCGTCAGCCAGATCCGCGCCGAGATCCCGAAAGTCCAGCGCGCGATTCCGGCAGGCGTGCATTTGACCATCGTCTCCGACCGCACCGTCACCATTCGCGCTTCGGTCCACGACGTGCAGTTCACGCTGATCCTCAGCGTGGTGCTGGTGACGCTGGTGGTGCTGCTGTTCCTGCGCTCGCTGCGGGCCACGCTGATCGCGGGCGTCGCGCTGCCGCTGTCGCTGATCACGAGCTTCGGCATCATGTATTTTGCCGGCTTCAGCCTCGACAATCTGTCGCTGATGGCGCTCACGATCGGCACCGGCTTCGTCGTCGACGACGCCATCGTCATGATCGAGAACATCGTCCGCCACATGGAAAATGGCGACAGCGCGATGCAGGCCTCACTGAAGGGCGCCAGCGAGATCGGCTTCACCGTGATCTCGCTGACGGTGTCGCTGATCGCAGTGTTCATCCCGCTGCTGTTCATGTCGGGCCTGGTGGGCCGCATGTTCCGCGAATTCGCGCTGACCTTGACCATCGCGGTCGTGACCTCGGCCGTGGTATCGCTGACGCTGACGCCGATGATGTGCTCGCGGCTGCTCAAGCACGCTCATGAGGAGTTCGCGGTGCCGGGGCTCGCCGCCGTCAGCGGCTTCATCGACCGCACCGTCGAGTTCTACCATCGCACGTTGCTCGTGGTGTTGCGACATCAGCGCACCACGCTGGTCGTGACCTTTGCGACGCTGGCCGCGACCCTGGTCCTCTACGTCGTCGCCCCCAAGGGTTTTCTGCCGCTGCAGGACACCGCCTCGATCACGGCCGTGACGGAAGCAGGTCCCGACGTGTCGTTCGGAGAAATGCAGAAACGGCAGGCCGAGGTCGCCGACGCCATCAAGGCCGATCCTGACGTAACCGGCGTGGTCTCGGTGATCGGTGCGGGCTCGGTCAATCCGACCACCAATGTCGGCCGCCTCGTCATGACGCTGAAGCCGCGCGGCGAGCGGCGCGACGATGTCAGCGCGGTCATTGCGCGGTTGAAGGACAATATCTCCGGCATCCCCGGCATGACCGTTTATTTCCAGCCGGTGCAGGACGTGCAGATCTCGACCCAGTCGAGCCGCTCGCAATACCAGTACACGCTGACCGGCACCGACGCGACGCTGGTGTCGGAATGGGCGAAGAAGCTCGTCGGCGAGATGCGGCGCGATCCCCTGTTCCGCGACGTGTCCTCGGAAGCCCAGGAAGGCGGCCTGCGCGCGCAGCTCGACGTCGACCGCACCCGCGCCGGCCAGCTCGGCGTCAGCCTGCAAGCCATTACCGATACGCTCAATGACGCCTTTGCCCAGCGCCAGATCTCGACCATCTACGGCCAGGCCAACCAGTACCGCGTGGTGCTGGAGGCGTTGCCGATGTACCAGCGTGATCCCTCGATCCTGTCAAAACTGTACCTGCCGGGCGGCGCCAGCAGCGCCCTCGTCGGCGCGCCAAACGCCCAGGTGCCGCTCGATGCGGTAGCCACGCTGAAACGCACCACGGCGCCGCTTGCGATCTCGCACCAGGCCCAGTTCCCGGCGATCTCGCTCAGCTTCAACCTGGCGCCGGGCGCAGCGCTCGGCGACGCCGTCAAGGCGGTGAAGGCGATCGAGACCCGCATCGAAATGCCCAACAGCATCGTCGGCGTCTATGCCGGCGACGCCGCCGAGTTCGCCAAGGCGCTCGCCGGCCAGCCATGGCTGCTGCTCGCCGCCGTGATCACGATCTACATCGTGCTGGGCGTGCTCTACGAGAGCTACATCCACCCGATCACGATCCTCTCGACGCTGCCGTCGGCCGGTGTCGGCGCCATCCTGGCGCTGATCCTGTGCGGACAGGATCTCTCGGTCATCGGCCTGATCGGCATCATCCTGCTGATGGGTATCGTCAAGAAGAACGCGATCATGATGATCGACTTCGCGCTGGAGGCCGAGCGCGGGCAGGGCATGCCGGCGCATGAGGCGATCGTGCAGGCGTGCCTGTTGCGCTTCCGCCCGATCATGATGACGACGCTGGCCGCGCTGTTCGGCGCGCTGCCGCTGGCGATCGAGAGCGGCACCGGCGCCGAGCTGCGCTTTCCGCTCGGCATCTCCATCATCGGCGGCCTGCTGCTGAGCCAGCTGCTGACGCTCTACACGACGCCCGTGATCTACCTCGCGCTCGACCGCATCAACCGCCGCCTCGAGCAGGCGCTGCCGCCGCCCGAGCCCGACGCGCCGCCCACGGCCGGCGCGACCGAGGGGATGCAGTGATGGCATCGATCTCGGAGCCCTTCATCCGCCGTCCGGTCGCGACCACGCTGCTGTCGATCGGGCTGTTCCTGCTGGGGGGCGTCGCCTACGAGTTCCTCCCCGTTGCCTCGGTTCCGAATGTCGACTTCCCGGCCATTTTCGTCTCGGCAAGCCGTCCCGGCGCCGATCCGTCGGTGATGGCGGCAACCGTGGCCGCGCCGCTGGAACGGCGGCTCGGCGAAATCGCCGGCATCAACCAGATCACGTCGACCTCGTCGCTCGGCACGGCAAACATCCAGCTCCAGTTCGACATCGGCCGCAACATCGACAAGGCGGCGCGCGACGTGCAGGCCGCGATCAACGCCGCGCTGGTCGACCTGCCGAGTGATCTGCCGGCGCTGCCGCGCTTCCGCAAGGCTAACACGGCCGGTGCGCCCGTCTTCGTGCTGGCGCTGACGTCCAAGACACTGTCCGCCAGCGCCATCTACGACGTCGCCGATACCGTGCTAGCGCAGCGCATTTCGCAAGTGCCGGGCGTGGGCGACGTCACCGTGAGCGGCGCCGACCAGCCGGCGGTGCGGATCCAGCTCAACCCGGTCGCGCTGTCGAATGCGGGGATCGCGACCGACGACGTCCGGACCGCCATCATCAACGCCAACCCGCTCGGTCCGGTCGGCATCTTCAATGGCGAGCGCCAGAGCGAGACGCTGTCGCTGAACAGACAGATGCGCACGGCCAAGGAATTCCGCGACATCGTCATCAAGAGCTCGAACGGCAATTTCGTCCGGCTCTCCGACGTCGCCGACATCGAGGATTCTGTCCGCAACGCGCGCTCGATCGCCTGGTTCAACAAGCAGCCGGCGGTGCTGATCCAGATCACCAAGCAGGGCGATGCCAACGTTATCGACACTGTTGACCGGGTGAAGGCGCTGATCCCCGCGCTGAAGCAGTGGATCCCGGCTGGCGTCGACGTCTCCACCCTGGTCGACCGCACCAGTACGATCCGCGCCAGCGTGATGGACATGCAATGGACGCTGCTGGCGACCGCCGTCCTGGTGATGGTTGTGGTGTTCGTGTTCCTCCGCCGCGTGACGCCGACTATCGCCGCCGGAATCTCGGTGCCGCTGGCGCTGGCCGGCACCTGCGCCGGGATGTGGGTGGCCGGCTTCTCGATCGACAATCTGTCGCTGATGGCGCTGGCGATCTCGGTTGGCTTCGTGGTCGACGATGCCATCGTCATGATCGAGAACATGTTCCGCAATCTCGAGCATGGCATGCGGCCGATGCAGGCGGCGCTGGAGGGGGCCCGGCAGATCGGCTTCACCGTGGTCTCGATCAGCCTGTCGCTGATCGCCGCATTCACACCGCTGATCTTCATGGACGGCATCGTCGGTCGCCTGCTGCGCGAATTTTCGCTGACACTGACCTTCGCGATCGTGGTCTCGACCCTCGTGTCGCTGACGGTCACGCCGATGATCTGCGCCCATTACATTCGGCAGACCACCTCTGGGTCCGCCACGCTGTTCGACCGCCTGATCGAAGGCTCGCTGTCGCGGATCGTCTCGTTTTACGCCCGCAGCTTGCGTGCGGTGCTGGAGTTCCCGTTGCTGACGCTGCTGGTGTTCTTCGCCACCATCGGCCTGACGGTGATGCTCTACATCAAGGTGCCCAAGGGCTACTTCCCGACGGATGATTCCGGCTTCGTCATCGGCGCGACGCGCGCCTCGGCCGACATCTCGTTTCAGTCCATGCTGACCCTGCAGCAGCGCCTCGCCGACATCGTGATGCAGGATCCGGCCGTGGCCGGCATCGGCTCCTCGGTCGGCAGTGGAGGCGGCGGGCCGGGGGCGGCGACCTCGAACCGGGGCATCATGTACATCAGCCTGAAGCCGCCCGAGGAGCGAGATCATATCTCGACGCAGGTCGTGATTGATCGGCTGCGGAAGGCACTGTTCCCCGTGCCCGGCATCCGTCTCTTCATGTTTGCTGCCCAGGATGTCCGCGCCGGCGGCCGGCAGAGCGATTCCAACTTTCAATATACGCTCTCAAGCACCAACCTCGACCTGCTCCAGAAGTGGGCGCCGATCGTCGCCAAGCGGATGGAGACGGTCGAGGGCATCACCGACATTTCCAGCGACCGCGATCCCGGCGGACTTCAGCTGACATTGAACATCGACCGCCGGAAGGCAGCCGCGCTCGGCGTCAAGGTTCAGGACATCGACAATGCTCTGAACAATGCCTTCTCGCAGCGCCAGATCTCGATCATCTACACCCAGCGTAACCAGTACATGACCGTGCTGGAGATCGATCCGAAATTTCAGGTCGATCCGTCCAACCTCGATCGCATCTATGTCGCCGGCGCTGGCGACGTGCAGGTGCCGCTGTCCGCCGTGGTGCACGCGACGCGCGGGCTCGCTGCGCTTGCGGTCTATCATTCGCAGTCGGTGCCCTCGACCACGGTGTCGTTCAACACCTTGCCGGGCGTGGAGCTCCAGGCCGCTACGCAAAACATCCAGCGCGCAGTCGACGAATTGCACATGCCCGAGGGCATCCGCGGCAGCTTTGACGGCAATGCCGGCGATTTCGCCAAGACCAGCGGGCGCCAACCGCTCTTGATCCTCGGCGCGCTGGTGGCGATGTATATCGTGCTCGGCGTGCTCTATGAGAGCCTTGTCCATCCGCTCACGATCATCTCGACGCTGCCCTCGGCCGGCCTCGGCGCGCTGCTCGCGCTTCAGATCACCAACACGCCGCTGACGGTGATCGCCTTCGTGGGCATCATCCTCTTGATCGGCATCGTCAAGAAGAACGGAATCATGATGGTCGACTTCGCGCTCGATGCCGAGCGCCAGCGTGGCCTGTCGTCGGCCGAAGCCATCTTCGAGGCCTGCCAGGCGCGCTTCCGTCCGATCCTGATGACAACCATGGCGGCGCTGTTCGCGGGCATTCCGCTTGTCATCGCGACCGGGCCCGGCACGGAGCTGCGCCGTCCCCTCGGCATCACCATCATCGGCGGCCTGTTCGTCTCGCAGATCCTCACGCTCTACACGACACCCGTGATCTACCTCTTGATCGACCGCCTGCGCCGGCGGTCCGAGCCGCAGCCACTAGCGGCGCCGGCGGAATAGGTTGTTGCAGCGCCGCCACAAGCGTATAGCGGCGGCATGTCGAACCCAGCTGAAACCACGGCCGCAGCGCCGGAGCCGATTCCCGAATGTCCGCACTGCCGGAAGCCGATGCCGCTGTGCATCTGCGACAGTGTCACGGCGATCGAAAATCGTCTCGAACTCCTGATCCTCCAGCATCCGCAAGAGCAGGACAGGGCGCTTGGCACGGCGCGGCTGCTGGCCAGGCATTTTGCCGATGCGACCGTGCGGGTCGGCCTGTCCTGGCCGAGCCTGTCGAAGGCGCTCAATCACCCCGTTGAAAACGCCTCGCATTGGGCCGTCCTCTATCTCGGCTCGGCCCGCGCAGCCGACCTCGAGGTGGAGGGTGAGATCGTCGCCCTCAACCGCAAGGGCGAGGTCGCGGAGAACCAGCGCGCCATCCTCGGCAAGCTCGAAGGTGTGGTGCTGCTCGACGGCACCTGGAGCCAGGCCAAGGCCCTGTGGTGGCGCAATCCTTGGATGCTGAAATGCCAGCGCGTGATCCTCAACCCGGCGCATCCCTCGCGCTACGGGCGGCTACGCCGCGAGCCGCGCAAGGACGGATTGTCGACCATCGAGGCGGCCGCAACGCTGCTGGCCGGTCTCGAGCAGCGCCCCGACATTGCCGAGACGCTGAACGCGAGCTTTGAACGGCTGTTGACACGCTACCGCGAGGTTCAGGCCGAGATGCCGGAACTGGCGCCAAAACCGGTGGTCAAGACCGCCGGCGCGGTGTCCGGCGGGGTAAACGGTCCTGACTTGAGCCTGCTAGTTCTTGACGCTGTCCTCGTCGTCCTGCGTCCCCTGGTCCGGGGCGGACGGCGGGAAGATGCTGTCATAGATCGCGCGCGCCTGACGAATGAGGCGAGCCCGCTCCAGCTCGGACTTCGGGACAAATCGGACGATCTCGCCCACGTGCTCTCCAGCGCTCGCTTGTTGGGGACTGCATCACCCGTGTGATGCGAACTCTATGCCAAGCGACCTGAATCGGGGCCACCCCCCGGGCAAACCCGGTGGGCGCCTCGCGCAGGCGATGCCCGCAGGCGCGACAGGCGCGGCGCGCTTTATGCTGGAATGTCAGGGGGTTATGATGGAGGCCACGACCAGAATTGAACTGGTGTACACGGTTTTGCAGACCGTTGCGTAACCACTCCGCCACGTGGCCTCAACGAGGGCGGAGCAATATAGGGGATCAGCGGTTTAGGCAACCCCGCGGCCGCCGCGCTATGTCGGCCTTTACGACGAGGCCTCAACAGGCGGCGTACCAGCCGTCCGGAAAGGGCAGGAGGGGCCAGGCACCCTCATTGTCGTTCGCGGCCATTGGTGTTCTGGCCATTGGAATTCTCTTGGAAGTCGCGTGAAAGCTCCACGAGCGGGGCACGAATTCCTCCTCCGGCGCGGTCGCGAAATCTTCATCGATCATGGCGTCACGGACAGTATCCAGCAGCAAGTTGAATTCGGCTTCGCTCATCACACCCTCCGGAACGCGGATGGCGCACTGTCGCAAAGCCGGTTTGTTTCCCGATTGACCCGATCGTTCGTATTTTAACGATCGGGCGATCGAGATCCGTTTGGTTAGCGATTCCTGAAAATCCCCGCGCAGAGGCTAGGTTCCTCCGCCGTAACCGCTCAAGCTAGCGAGGCTTGCCGCACCGTGTTCGACGAGGCCGGCGGCTGACATACCCGGTCTGTGGATTTGTGCGCAGCAAGTGGCTCGTTACGGCTGCGAATCCGGCAATAGTCGGCCTGTGGATATGCTGCGGACAGGCTGTGGAGACCGCGAGGTACCCGCGGATGTGGTGGCGATGTCGGCTTCGGTGAGGGGCTTGCCGGCGAGCTCCTCAAGGTCGACGCGCTGCGTCCGATGATTGACGAGATACTGCGCCAGAACGGTTTTGCGCGGGCGATGATCCCGTGAAGGCGCTGGTCGGCGCCGTGACTGGCAAGGCCAATGGTGCCCCGGCGCCGGTGGCTTTGCCTGCGGCGGAGAAGACAAACACCGCCGATCTATGAATGCCGGTTCATTGCTGCGGAGAATTCGAAACGATATGAACCGGGTCGTTGCGCGTCTCGCGTCGCGCAACGAGCCGGAGCGCGGATCGAGGGGGTGTCGAACCTCTCGATCTCGCTCCGACGCCCCTTCAAGGCAACGCCATTGGTTGCCGCGGCGCCTGCGTCGATCGACGTCAGGCGCCGGCCCCTGTTTCGATCCGGAGAATTTCACATGAAGTATTTTCTGTCTGGACTGATCGCCGTGGGTCTTTCGCTGGCCGCCACTACTTGTTTTGCCGCCGACGCCCGCAACGTCACCGTCGTCAACGAGACCGGCTACGCCATCAAATTCCTGGGGTTCAACGCGCCCGACGATGGCATGGACGAATGGGACAACGAGCTGGACAAGGTTTTGGAGAACCAGGCCTCGACCTATGTCGAGTTCGACGAGGACGACGAGGGCTGTGTCTGGAACATCCGCGTCGACTGGCAGAACTACGACGAGTCCGTGCTCTGGAAGAACGTCAATCTGTGCAAGATGACCGCGCTTCGGCTGCGCTGCGATCCCGGCACCAAGACCACGTCCTTCACGGCCGAGTAACCTTGGCCCGACCTGTGCCCGAGGAGGGGCCCCGCGGGCCCTTCCGCGATGCTTTGCGAAGGATGACGAATTCGTCCTTTGCAAGCGCAACCGGCTTTGTTATACGCAGCCGCGCGCGAACGACTGGTTCGCCTTTTCCTCGGTAGCTCAGCGGTAGAGCATCCGACTGTTAATCGGATGGTCGCTGGTTCGAATCCAGCCCGGGGAGCCAAATTCCGCAGCGATTTCACCGGCTTGTATCCAGACTCTAAGCGGACGCGCAATTGTGTTGCAGTAGAGTCTCAAGTGGAAGTGTTCGTCGGCGCGACGGCTGCCGCCGCGGTGACGCCAAATCGACTCAATTCGGATCGAGCTTGCCGGGGCCGGCCCTCACGGAGCTGATTCCCATGCGAGACATCCAGATCGACCGTTCCCAGGTGGTCCCCTCGATTCTGCCGGCCGACATTCCCGGGCTCAGCGACGATGAATGCCTCGCGTGGCTTGCCCGTGCGGTCGAGACCCCGATTCGGTGCGACTGGATGAAGTTGCAGCGCTGATTGGCCGCCTCGCGATCGCGATCGAATAGAGGGTCCGCCCTCCTGAAGCTGTGCGTGGCGTCAGCCTTCGGGGCCAACGGACGTGTTGCGTTTTCGCGGTGCCTGCTCCAAATATGCCGCAACTTTCGTCCGCGGCATCGTCCGCCTTGCAGGGTCCGCAAATGTCCGGTTTCTCGACCGCGCGCCAAAAAATGGTCGATGGCCAGGTGCGCACCAATGACGTCACCGATCGCCGCATTCTCGATGCTATGCTGTCGGTTCCCCGCGAGGTCTTCGTGCCGGCGAGCCGGCAGGCGCTGGCCTATCTCGATCTGGATCTCGATGTGAGCGAGGGTGGCGCCAAGCGCTTCCTGATCAAGCCGCAGCTGATCGGCAAGCTGCTCCAGGCCGCCGAGGTCGGCGAAGGCGACAATGTGCTGGTCGTCGGCTGCGCCACCGGCTACCTCGCCGCGCTAACCGCCAAGCTTGCGCGCCAGGTCATTGCGACGGAAAGCGATTCGGCTCTGGTCGCGAAAGCCAAGGACGCCTTCGCCGCAATCGGGCTCACCAACGTGACCTGCAAGGCCGCCGCCTGTGCGGAGGGCGATCCGGCTGCCGCGCCCTATGACGTGATTATCCTCAACGGCGCGACCGAAGTGACACCGGACGGGCTGTTCGGCCAGCTCAGGAAGGCGGACGCCTGGTGGGGGTCTCGGCCGAATCCAGGCCATCACGGGCCATGATCGTGACCCGCACCCACGGCGAATTCGGCCACCGGCCGCTGTTCGACGCCGCCGCCCCGGTACTTCCCGGGCTCGAACGGGCCGCCGCCTTCGTCTTCTGACGGCCAAAACCCCGTAAAATCCCATGCTGAATCAGAAGTGTGGCCGGGATGCTGCACGTGAAGAGTTTCCACTGAGAACTACCCGTAGGTAGTTCCGTCGCGCTCAACCGCGTCCTATGTTGCGACGGGGCATCGACTCCACTTGATACGGTAACCAGGCTCGCGGGCACGAGCCTGACGTGAGCATGAACGGATTTTCAGGGATGCATGGGGTGAAGTTCTTCACCGGAGCAGCGGTTTCGGTCCTCCTGACGGCGCTTGCCGGACCGACGCCTGCATTGGCGGATACGATCGAGGCCGCGCTGGTGCGCGCCTATCAGAACAATCCGCAGCTCAACGCACAGCGCGCCCAGGTGCGCTCGACCGACGAGAACGTGCCGCAGGCTTTGTCGGGCTATCGCCCCAAGGTCAATGTGACCCTCAGCACCGGGTATCAGTATCAGGATGTCCAGGCGGCACAGAGGACCCCGTCGATCAACGGCGTTCCCCAGCCCAATAGCGCGAGCCTGACCGTCAACCAGACGCTCTACAACGGCAATCAGACCGCAAATAGGACGCGCGCGGCGGAGAGCCAGGTCTCGGGGTCCCGCGAGGCGTTGCGTGTGCTCGAGCAGACGGTCCTGCTGCAGGCTGCCACGAGCTACATGGACTACCTGCGTGATGCGGCAACTCTCGAGGTTCAGCGCAGCAACGTGCGCGTGCTCGAGCAGACGCTCAAGCAGACGCGCGATCGCTTCAACGTCGGCGAGGTCACGCGCACCGACGTGGCGCAATCCGAAGCGCAGCTGGCTGCCGGCAAGACTCAAGCGCTGACCGCCGAATCAGATCTCACGACGACACGCGCGACTTTCCGCCGGATCATCGGAAACGAGCCGACCAACCTTGCCCCCGGCTCGCCGGTCGATCGCTTCCTGCCCGGGACGATCGCCTCCGCGGTCAGTCTCAGCCTGGTGGAGAATCCCAACGTCACGGCGTCGATGTACGGCATCGACGTCAACTATCTTCAGGTCAAGATCAACGAAGGCGCGCTGCTGCCGACGGTCTCGCTCCAGGCTGCCGTCAGCACAGCCTATCAGCAGACCCTGACGATCTTCCGAACGAATACGGCTTCCGCCATCGCAACGGCCTCCGTGCCGATCTTCCAGGGCGGTGCAGAATATTCGCTCATCCGCCAATCGAAAGAGAACTTGGCGCAGCAGCGTCTGAATCTTGAAACCACCCGCGATCAGACCCGTGCCAACGTCGTGCAGGCTTGGGGCCAGCTGGAAGCCGGCAAGGCGCAGGTGCAGTCTGCGCAGGCCCAGGTCACGGCGTCCGAGATCGCGCTGAACGGCGTGCGCGAAGAGGCCAAGGCCGGTCAGCGCACCACGCTCGACGTGCTCAACGCGCAGCAGGCGCTGGTCAACGCGCGCGTCGCCCTCGTCACCGCGCAGCACGACCGCGTGGTGGCGTCCTATTCCGTGCTCAACGCGGTTGGCCGCCTGTCGCCGCAGGTGCTCGGCCTTGCGACAACCGTCTATGATCCCAGTGTGCACTACCAGCAGGTCCGCGACAGCTGGGCCGGCGTGCGCACGCCTGACGGGCGCTAAATCCCGTAGTCCTCCGGTCGGCCTCGCAAACTGCGAGGGCCGACCGGTGCTTTGCTTGCAATCACCAAAATCCCTGACATAGCCTTGCTAAGAAGCTGCGGGTCGATTCGCTCCGCGTTCAATGTTGCATGCGTAATGCTTGAGTGACGGGGCAGGGGCGCGCCGCCTCACGTTGAGCTGTGATCTGGGGACAAGTCTGGCTGTCGCGACGAAAATGTCGAGGCACACATCCGGAACCGGCCAATCCTGTCGTGCTTGGTGTAAAACAACGCATGCGAGGGCGTTGATGATGTGGAGTCGGAGATGACGCAGCCTGCAAAGGTCACAGAACCCTCCATGGAGGAGATTCTGGCCTCGATCCGGCGCATCATTGCCGATGATGAGGCCAAGCCGCCGCCGGCAGAGGCAGCGAAGCCTGCAGCGGCGCCCGCCGCGCCCGCACCAAAGCCGCAGGCGATGGCGGATATTCCAGCATCCAAGGTCGCGCCCGCAAAACCTGCCGCTGAAAAGCCCGCGCCAACGCCGGCCGCGAAGTCCGCGCCGCCACCAGCACCCGCGCCTGCAGCGGATGCCGGCCCCAACAACCAGGACGACATCGACGCGCTGCTGGCGGGGCTCGACGAGGCCACGCCTGCGCCAGAGGTGCGAGTCCCGGAACCCGAGCCGGAGCCCGAACCCGATGTGCTCGAGCTGACCGACGAGATGGCGATGGAGCCGGAGCAGACGCCCGCGCCACCGCCGCCGAACTTCCGCAGGGTCGAGCCGCGCGACGATCTCGAATTCGCCGAGGCGCCGTCGCCTCATCCGACATCACCGCCGCCGTCCTATGCATCGGTCGACTTCGATGCGCCGCCGCTACCGCCGCAGCAGCCGATCTTGGCCCAGTCGACCGTCTCGGCGGTCGAATCCGCCTTCAATTCGCTGGCCCACACGGTGCTCAGCAGCAATGCGCGGACGCTGGAGGATCTGGTCAAGGAGATGCTGCGTCCGATGCTGAAATCCTGGCTCGACGACAATCTGCCGGGGCTCGTCGAACGCATCGTGAAGGCCGAAATCGAGCGGGTCTCGCGCGGCGGCCGCTGAAGTAGGCCGCTCGGCTCCGATAAAGCCCTGCTCTTGTGCCATAATCGACCTGCCGGTCGGGCCGGAAAGCCCTTTTGCCGCTGAGCTTTCCGTTGACTTGAACCCCGCGCGCGGCTTTCTAGCGCCCCATGATCGAGAAAAACTACCAGCCCGCCGATATCGAAGCTCGCATGTCCGTCGTGTGGGAGGACAGCCTCGCCTTCAAGGCCGGCCGGCCCGACCGACGCGACGCCGTGCCTTTTACTATCGTGATCCCGCCGCCGAACGTGACGGGCTCGCTGCACATGGGCCACGCCCTCAATAACACGCTGCAGGACATTCTGTGCCGGTTCGAGCGCATGCGCGGCCGGGACGTGCTGTGGCAGCCCGGTACCGACCATGCCGGCATCGCCACCCAGATGGTGGTCGAGCGGCAGCTGATGGAGCGCCAGCAGCCCGGCCGTCGCGAGATGGGCCGCGAGAAGTTCCTGGAGCGGGTCTGGCAGTGGAAGGCCGAGAGCGGCGACACCATCATCAACCAGCTCAAGCGGCTCGGCGCCTCCTGCGACTGGTCGCGCGAGCGTTTCACCATGGACGAGGGCCTCTCCAAGGCCGTGGTCAAGGTGTTCGTCGAATTGCACCGCGACGGACTGATCTACAAGGACAAGCGGCTGGTGAACTGGGACACCAAGCTCTTGACCGCGATCTCCGATCTCGAAGTGCAGCAGACCGAGGTGAAGGGCCACCTCTGGTATCTGCGCTATCCGATCGAAGGCAAGACCTTCAATCCCGAGGATCCCACGACCTTTATCGTGGTCGCCACCACGCGCCCGGAGACCATGCTTGGCGATACCGGCGTGGCCGTGCATCCGGAGGATGAGCGCTACCAGAAGCTGGTTGGCAAGAACGTCATCCTGCCTCTGGTCGGCCGCAGGATTAAGATCGTCGCCGACGAATATTCCGATCCCGAGAAGGGCTCGGGCGCGGTGAAGGTGACGCCGGCGCACGATTTCAACGATTTCGAGGTCGGCAATCGCCATGGCCTGCGCCGCATCAGCGTGCTCGACAGGGAAGGCTGCCTCGATCTCCTCGACAACGAGGATTATCTGCGCGGCCTGCCGGAAGGCGCTTCGCAATTCGCCGAGGAGTTCAACAAGGTCGACCGCTTCGCTGCGCGCAAACGCATCGTCGAGCGGCTGGAATCGTTCGGTTTCGTCGAACGGATCGAGCCGCACACCCACATGGTGCCGCATGGCGACCGCTCCAACAGCGTGATCGAGCCGTATCTGACCGATCAGTGGTACGTCGACGCCAAGACACTCGCAAAACCGGCGATGGCAGCGGTGCGTTCGGGCGAGACGTCGTTCGTGCCGAAGAACTGGGAAAAGACCTATTTCGAGTGGATGGAGAACATCCAGCCCTGGTGCATCTCGCGCCAGCTCTGGTGGGGCCATCAGATCCCGGCCTGGTATGGGCCGGACGGGAAGGTCTTCGTCGCCGAGACCGAGGAGGAGGCGATCAGCCACGCGCTCGGCTATTACGTCGAGCAGGAAGTGATCACGGCCGAGCAAGGCCGCGAGATGGCGCTCGACCGCAACAAGCGCGAGGGCTTCATCAGCCGCGACGAGGACGTGCTCGACACCTGGTTCTCCTCGGCGCTGTGGCCGTTCTCGACGCTGGGCTGGCCGGAAGACGCGCCCGAGGTGAAGCGTTATTACCCGACCAGCGCGCTGGTCACCGGATTCGACATCATCTTCTTCTGGGTTGCCCGGATGATGATGATGGGCCTGCACTTCATGAAGGAGGTGCCGTTCTCGACCATCTACATCCACGCCCTCGTCCGCGACGAGAAGGGCGCCAAGATGTCGAAGTCGAAGGGCAATGTCATCGACCCGCTCAACCTGATCGACGAATACGGTGCGGACGCTCTGCGCTTCACGCTGGCGGCGATGGCGGCGCAGGGGCGCGACATCAAGCTCGCCACCAGCCGCGTCGAGGGCTATCGCAATTTCGCGACCAAGCTCTGGAACGCCTGCCGCTTCGCGGAGATGAACCATTGCGCGGTGCCCGAAGGTTTCGAGCCGGCAAAAGCCAAGGCAACGCTGAACCGCTGGATCGCGCATGAGAGCGCGCACACCACGCGCGAAGTGACGGAGGCGATCGAAGCCTATCGCTTCAACGACGCCGCCGGCACGATCTACCGTTTCGTCTGGAATGTCTATTGCGACTGGTATGTCGAACTCGCCAAGCCTGTGCTGCTCGGTCCGGACAGCCCTGCCAAGGACGAAACTCGCGCCATGGTTGCCTGGGCGCGCGACGAGATCCTGAAGCTGCTGCATCCCTTCATGCCCTTCATCACCGAAGAGCTTTGGGAGGTGACGGCCAAGCGCGACGGTCTGCTCGCGCTGGCTCCGTGGCCGCTGAAGCCGTCCGGTCCCACGCCGGAGCAGCTTGCAATGCTTGCGGCTGCGGCCGGACAGACTGATCCGCTCGTCTCGCCTGCGTTCGTTATGCCGATCTTCGACCATGCCGACTTCACCGATCCCAAGGCCGAAGCCGAGATCGGCTGGGTGATCGATCTGGTCACGCAGATCCGCTCGGTGCGCGCCGAGATGAACATCCCGCCGGCGACGCTGACGGCGCTCGTGCTCGCGGGTGCCTCGGCCGAGACCAGGGAGCGCGCATCGCGCTGGATCGACGTCATCAAGCGCATGGCCCGGCTCTCCGACATCTCCTTCGCCGACCGCGCGCCTGATGGTGCGGTTCAGCTCCTCGTCCGTGGCGAAGTGGCCGCGCTGCCGCTGAAGGGCGTGGTCGACGTGGCGGCCGAGCGCACGCGCCTCGACAAGGAGATCGTGAAGGCCGACGCCGACATCAAGCGCGCCGAGTCGAAGCTCGCGAACGAGAAATTCGTCGCCAACGCCGCCGAAGAGGTGGTCGAGGAGGAGCGCGAAAAGCGCGAGGCGGCGTTGGCCCGCAAGGCCAAGCTGCTGGAAGCGCTCGAGCGGCTGAAGCAGGCGTCCTATTTCGGAAACGGCTTGCTGAGGAATTTCGAGCCCCTGACGCCATAGCGCCAGGGCAGCTCGACCGCCTTGGTGATGCCGATGCGGATGCCGGCCGCGACTTCCACATCCTCCGTGCGCGCATGCAGCACGATCGGTGGTCGATCCAGCGGCAGGGCATTGTGCGCGATCGTGATGCCGAGCGCCTCGGTCAACTTGCCCGGACCCGAGCAAAGCGCGTGAACGTCCACCGCGTGGCGGCGGCGCCGCATCGTGGCGATGCCGTGGGTCGGCTCCAGCGCGCGGATCAGCACGGCGGCAGCCGAGCCTTCCTCCTCGCAGACGAAATTGACGCACCAGTGGATGCCGTAGGAGCGATAGACATAGGCAAAGCCCGGCGGGCCGAACATGATCTGGTTCCGCGGCGTCGGGCCGTTGTAGGAGTGCGCCGCCGGCTCGGTATGATGATAGGCCTCGACCTCGACGATGACCCCGCCGACGCCGTGGACCAGCATGGTCGCGCCGATCAAATCGGGCGCGACCTCGCGGACGCTGCGGTCGAAAAAGCCGCGCTTCAGGGGTTTGCCGAGCCGCGGTGTGGAAGCCTTCGAGGTTGGAGCCATTCGAGGTGAGAATCGCCAGAGAACAGAGCAGGATGCTGCCCATATCTGCCATGTTCCCTGAAGCAGGGCGAGCCGGGTTGCGGCAGGCAACCAGACCGACTAGGTAGGACCTGAACAGACCGGACAGATCATGGTCGTTATTGTCGATACCATCGCGAACCCATTGCGCCCGCGCCACCCCGAAAAGGTGAACCGTCCCGATTCCGCTTCGCCGCCGAAGCCGGACTGGATTCGCGTGCGCGCCCCCAACACCCGCGGCTATGCGGACACCCGCAACATCGTACGCGCCAATGGCCTGCACACGGTGTGCGAAGAGGCGGGCTGCCCGAATATCGGCGAGTGCTGGGACAAGAAGCACGCGACCTTCATGATCATGGGTGATACCTGCACCCGGGCTTGCGCCTTCTGCAACGTCAAGACCGGCATGCCGAACGGGCTGGATGCGGCCGAACCGCAGAATGTTGCCGAGGCCGTCGCCAAGCTCGGCCTTGCTCACGTGGTCATCACCTCGGTCGACCGCGACGATCTTGCCGACGGCGGCGCCGAGCATTTTGCCCAGACCATCCGCGCGATCCGGGCCGCGTGCCCGTCGACCACGATCGAGATCCTGACGCCCGACTTCCTGCGCAAGGAAGGCGCGCTGGAAGTGGTCGTCGCGGCGGGGCCCGACGTCTTCAACCATAATCTCGAGACCGTGCCGTCGCGTTATCTGACAGTGCGGCCCGGCGCGCGCTACTTCCACTCGATCCGGCTGCTGCAGCGAGTCAAGGAGCTCGATCCCGCGATCTTCACCAAGTCCGGCATCATGGTGGGCCTCGGCGAGGAGCGTCACGAGGTGCAGCAGGTGATGGATGACCTGCGCTCGGCGGACGTCGACTTCCTGACCATCGGGCAATATCTCCAGCCGACGCGCAAGCATCACGCCGTGATGCGCTATGTGCCGCCGGACGAGTTCAGTTCCTACGAAAAGGTCGCCTACACCAAGGGCTTCCTGATGGTATCGGCGAGCCCGCTCACCCGTTCGTCGCATCATGCAGGCGAGGACTTTGCGAGACTGAAGGCTGCGCGGGCCGCGCACGCCCGCTGAACCGATATGCCCAAATTTTCGAGCAAGCGCCGTGTCAATCACAGCGCATCCAAGATGTTTGATCTGGTGGCCGATGTCGAGCGGTACCCGGAATTCGTGCCGCTATGCAGCGCGCTGAAGATCCGCCAGCGCATGCCGAAACCCGACGGCACCGAGGTGCTCGTCGCCGACATGACGGTGTCGTTCAAGCTGGTCAAGGAATCCTTCACCAGCCGCGTGACGCTCGATCGCGCCAATCTGAAAATCCTCGTCGAATATCTGCAAGGTCCGTTCAGCAATCTCGAAAACCGCTGGACGTTCGAGCCCAAAAGCCAGCAGGAGGGCCACGACGTTTGCGATGTCGGTTTCTTCCTCGCCTATGAATTCAAGAGCCGCATGCTGGCGATGCTGATGGGCTCGATGTTCGACGCTGCGTTTGCGCGCTTCTCCACCGCGTTCGAGAAGCGGGCCGATGCGATCTACGGCCGGCCGAAGCTGGCGTCGTCCTGATCAATCCACGGCCTTGACCACATCCGACGGCTGCGAGGCCTAACAAGTCAGTCACGCCTCGATGAGCGACGGTGACAAGTGCAGTTTGTGCCAAAACGCTGGAGAGTGACGGAACACCCCTTGCCGTGCACGGCACATCCGGACCGGCTGCGTTTCGTGAGGGCTACGATTACAATCCGATTCGGGCGAAGGGCTTGTGGAGCGGGACCAGGAGACATGGCGCGCTGGAAGCAATCGTGGAGCAACGACGACCTCGATCGGCTCAGGAAACTTGCAGGGACTAAACCAATCACGATGATCGCGAAGGAGCTCGGTCGGAGTATGGGAACCGTGCTCGCGAAGGCGATTGAGCAAAGGCTTCCCGTCATCCATCGGACCGAGCGAACCTCGCAAGGATCCGACCTGTCTTGAACGTCGAATTCCCTCCGATCGATTCCCGTCAATTCCCGGGTTTCAGGCCGACCTCATCCATGTAGTCCAGCAACAGACGTCTGAGGGGCAGGCGCGAAAGGGATCGTTTTACGCAGCTGCGAGTTTTCAACCGAATGTTCCGGGTTGGAGGCCTCATGACCATCAATTTCGACACGCTGAAAGCCTCGCTCGTGCTGTATGGGCTCAACGCGATCTACGCGATCCTGCTACTGGCAATCGGCTGGTACCTGTCCGGCGCCCTGCAGCGTGTCGTCACGCGCGTGCTCAATGTCGGCCATCGCGTCGATCCGCTTGTGACCCTGTTCGTCTCCAGCGTCACGCGTTACGGCGTGCTGGCAGTGGTCGGCATCGCCGTGCTGCAGCTCTTCGGGATTCAGACCGCGAGCCTCGTCGCGGTGTTGGGCGCGACCTCTCTCGCGATCGGTCTGGCGCTCCAAGGCACCCTGTCCAATCTCGCGGCCGGGGTGATGCTGCTGTTATTCCGGCCCTTCCACATCGGCGATGACGTCGAGGTCGGCGGCAAGGCAGGCAAGGTCAGATCGCTGTCGCTGTTCATGACCGAGCTGGTCGCGGCCGACAACACGCAGATTCTGCTGCCGAACGGGCAAGTGTGGGGTGCCGCGATCATCAATCACAGCGCCTATCCCGGCACCGGCGAGGTCAAGGTGACGTTTCCAGTCCGGGCAGGTTCAGCCAATGTGCTCGCGAACCAGATCCTGAAGGAGCTGCGTGATGATCCACGTGTCGACGCGCGGACCGAGCCGTCGGTCAACGTGTCGAAGGTGATCGCCGTCGATCCGGCCGCGCCTGTCGTGGAATTGACGGTGAGTGCGAAGGTGAAGCCGTCGGATACCGATGCGGTCAAGCAGCGTGTGCTGGACCGCGCCAGCGCCCTGCTGGCGGCGGCGTAGCGTGCGTCACCCGCGCGGCGACGGCGGTGGCCGCCGCTTCACCGCATGCCGGCGCGGCGAACGGGTGACGCGGGGACGCAGCCTCGTTGCGGCGGGTGCGGCGCGGCTTGGCCGCGGCCTGGGGGCTGCGGGCGAGTTCCATCAACATGCGCAGCGCCTCGACCACGGAGCGCTGGCGCACGGCCGTGCGGCCGATCGCGCCAAACCGCTGCTCGCGATGGATAATGCGGCCGTCGCGCGCGGCAGCCGCAAAATGGACGAGGCCGACCGGCTTGCCGGGCGTGGCGCCGCCGGGCCCGGCAATGCCGGTGATGGCCACCGCAAGATCGACACCGGCGCGCTCCAGCGCGCCGACCGCCATCGCAGTCGCCGTCTCCTTGCTGACGGCGCCGAAATTGGTGAGCGTGCTGGCCTCGACCCCGAGCATCGCGCGCTTGGCGTCGTTGGAATAGGTGACGAAGCCGCGATCGATGACGTCAGAGGAGCCGGGGATGTCGGTCAGCGCACCGGCAACGAGGCCGCCGGTGCAGGACTCGGCGGTCGCGATCGTCAGCTTGCGCATCCGGCATAAATCGAGCAGCGAGCGGGAGAGGGCGCGTGCGTCGCTGCCGCCCATGGCCTAGACGCTCCAAATCTTCTCGTTGAACGGCAGGCGAATGGTGGCGCTCGCGGTGGCCGCGATGCCTTCCTCGCGCCCGGTGAAGCCGAGCCGCTCGCTGGTGGTCGCCTTCACCGCGACGCGGGCGATGTCGACGCCGGAGATCTCGGCGATGCGCGCGCGCATGGCATCGCGCAGCGGCCCGATCTTCGGCCGCTCGCAAATCATCGTCACTTCGAGATTGGCGATGCGGCCGCCGCGCGCCGTGACGCGCTCGATGGCATACTTCAGAAACTGATCGGAGGAGGCGCCCTTCCACTTGGCATCGCTCGGCGGGAAGTGCGAGCCGATGTCGCCGTCGGCCAATGCACCGAGGATCGCATCGACCAGCGCATGCAGGCCGACATCGCCGTCGGAATGGGCGAGAAAACCCTTGGTGTGCGGCACGCGCAGGCCGCAGAGCATGAGATGGTCGCCTTCGCCGAAGGCATGGACGTCGTAGCCCGTGCCGGTCCTGATGTCGCCGAGCAGGCTGGCCAGGCGCGCTTCCTCGCGCACGAAATCCTCGGGAGTGGTGAGCTTCATGTTGGCAACATCGCCTTCAAAGGTCGCGACCGTCAATCCTGCCCATTCGGCGATCGCGGCATCATCGGTGAAATCGCTTCGTCCGTCCTTTGCCGCGCGACGATGCGCCTCGAGGATGACATCGAAACCAAAGGATTGCGGCGTCTGCGCGATTCGCAGGCTTGCCCGGTCGGGCGTGTCCTCGACATTGCCATCCGGGCCGGTGACCTTGATGGTGTCGGTGACGGGGACCACGGGGATCGCCGCGCCCGTCCGGCTTGCCGCTTCGATCGCCCGCGAGATCACGCCGGCCGAGACGAAGGGACGCGCGGCGTCGTGGATCAGGACGATGTCGGGCTTGTGCCTGGCGAGCGCTTCAAGACCGGCGAGCACCGAGGCCTGACGCGTCGCGCCGCCATTGGTCGGCGCCTCATGCTTCAGCCCTGTGACCGCTGCCGTGAACATGGCGCTGTCGTCGGGGTTCACCACCGGCTGCACGGCGAACACGTCGGCGTGGGTGCTGAAGGCTTCCATGGCGCGGTAGATCACGGACACGCCGCCGATTTCACGATATTGCTTCGGCCCGCCCGCGCCTGCGCGCAGGCCACGACCGGCCGCGACAAGAACGACTGCGCTGCGCTGTGATTTCGACATAGGACTCAAATATTCGACCGTTGAAGGAGAGGCGCCGGGCATGGGGTGATTACCGGCATGCCTCTAGCACGGCAGGCCCGCAAAAAAGGGGATTTCCCCGGATTGTGGGATTCAGCATTTTGCTGCACTGCACTTGAAAGATTTGCAGAACTGTCTAAACTGTAGGCATGGCGCTTGACTGCACAAGAATTGTGCGCAAGATAGGCCATGGCAGGCGCGATGAGGCCCCTGTCCACTCAACGAGACCCCTGTGACCGGTTCGGTAGGATCAGGCTCTAAGCCACTGAAAATAGGCGATATTGAAATCGCTAGCCCGGTCTTCCTGGCACCGATGTCGGGAGTGACGGACTCACCCGTCCGCCGGCTGGCCGCCGAGCTTGGGGCGGGTCTGGTCGTCTCCGAAATGACCGCCAGCGATGAGCTCGCCAACGGTCACCGCATGTCGCGGTTGCGCTGCGAAGCGACCGGCATCGGCCCGCATGTGGTCCAGCTTGCCGGCTGCGAGGCGCATTGGATGGCGGAGGGCGCCCGGATCGCCGAGGCTGAGGGCGCCGACATCATCGACATCAACATGGGTTGTCCAGCCCGCCACGTCACCGGCGGCCAGTCGGGGTCGGCGCTAATGCGCGACCTCGATCATGCCGTCAGCCTGATCGAGGCGACAATTGCCGCAGTGAAGGTTCCGGTGACGCTGAAGATACGGCTCGGCTGGGACGACCGCACCCGCAACGCGCCGGAACTCGCGCGTCGCGCGGAGGCCGCCGGCATCAAGCTCGTCACCGTGCATGGCCGCACCCGTTGCCAGTTCTACAAGGGCGAGGCCGATTGGGATGCGATCCGCGCGGTGCGCGAGGCCATCTCGATTCCGCTCGTCGTCAACGGCGACATCACCACTTTCGAGAAGGCGCTCGCGGCGCTGGAAGCTTCCGGCGCCGATGCCGTGATGATCGGCCGCGGCGCACAGGGCCAGCCATGGCTGCCCGGCGAGATCGGCCGGCGCCTGAACGGCGGGGCGGCGGAAGCCACGCCGTCGCTCGCAACGCAGCTGCATTATGTCCGCACGCTCTATGAAGGCGTCTGCGTACTCTATGGCCTGCGCGTGGGCCTGAAGCATGCGCGAAAACATCTCGGCTGGGCGCTCGATGTCGCAGCCGATGCGAGCGGCGCGCCGGCCGAGACGCTGAAGGCCTGGCGCCGCAAGATTCTCACGTCCGAGGACCCTGGCCTCGTCCATCAATCACTGCAGGATGCCTTCGACGATTTCGCATGGAGCGCCGCTGCATGACCACAGCCGCTGACCATCGCCGGCCGCTTCCGTCCGAGAGCGACGCGATCCTGGATGCCTTGCCCAATCCCGTGCTGATGATCGGGCCGGACGGCAAGATCGTCGCCGCCAATATCGCGACCGAAGCGTTCTTCGATATCTCGACGCAGTTCTTGAAGCGGCAGTCGCTGAAAGAATTGGTGCCGTTCGGCAGTCCCTTGCTGGCGCTGATCGACCAGGTGCGCTCGTCGAACTCGCCGGTCAACGAATACAAGGTCGATCTCGGCACACCGCGCATGGGCGGCGACCGCCAGGTCGATCTGCACGTCGCCCCGCTCACCGAGCGGCCCGGCCACATCGTGGTGATGCTCCAGGAGCGCTCCATCGCCGACAAGATGGACCGGCAGCTCACCCATCGCAGCGCCGCGCGTTCGGTGATCGCGCTAGCCGCCATGCTCGCGCATGAAATCAAGAACCCGCTCTCCGGCATCCGCGGCGCGGCACAATTGCTGGAGCAGCAGGCCTCGTCCGAAGACCGCATGCTGACACGTCTGATCTGCGACGAAGCCGACCGCATCGTGACGCTGGTCGACCGGATGGAGGTATTCGGCGACGAGCGGCCCGTGGTGCGCGGTCCCGTCAACATCCATTCGGTGCTCGACCACGTGAAGCGGCTGGCGCAGTCGGGCTTTGCCCGCAACATCCGCTTCATCGAGGACTACGATCCCTCGCTGCCGCCGGTGCTTGCCAACCAGGACCAGCTGATCCAGGTCTTCCTCAACCTGGTGAAAAATGCCGCCGAAGCGCTGATCGATGTCCCCGACGCCGAGATACAGCTCACCACCGCGTTCCGGCCCGGCGTGCGCCTGTCAGTCCCCGGTCAAAAATCCCGGGTATCCCTGCCGCTCGAATTCTGCGTGAGGGACAATGGACCAGGCGTGCCCGACGATCTTCTGCCCAATCTGTTCGATCCCTTCGTGACCACCAAGCAGACCGGCTCTGGCCTCGGTCTTGCGCTGGTCGCCAAGATCATTGGCGATCACGGGGGCATCATCGAATGCGAGTCTCAGCCGCGCAAGACCACCTTCCGCGTGCTGATGCCGATGTATTCCACATCGGTGAAACATGCCGATCACAGCAGTCGCGACGGCTCTGCCGGGAAGTCGTCGTCTGCATCACAGGGGGCAAAATGAGGATTAACGATGCCCGCAGGTAGCATTCTCGTAGCTGATGACGACACCGCCATCCGCACGGTTCTCAACCAGGCACTTTCCCGGGCCGGGTATGAAGTCAGGCTGACCGGCAATGCCGCGACGCTATGGCGCTGGGTCAGCCAGGGGGAGGGCGATCTCGTCATCACCGACGTGGTGATGCCGGACGAAAACGCCTTCGACCTGCTGCCGCGGATCAAGAAGATGCGGCCGAATTTGCCGGTCATCGTCATGAGCGCGCAAAACACCTTCATGACGGCGATCCGCGCCTCCGAGCGCGGCGCGTATGAATATTTGCCCAAGCCCTTCGACCTGAAGGAGCTGATCGCCATCGTCGGCCGCGCGCTGGCCGAGCCCAAGGAGCGGGTCGCGGCGCCGGACGACGATTCCGAGATGGAGGCGATCCCGCTGGTCGGCCGATCGCCGGCGATGCAGGAAATCTACCGCGTGCTCGCGCGGCTGATGCAGACCGACCTCACCGTGATGATCACGGGCGAGTCCGGCACCGGCAAGGAGTTGGTCGCACGCGCGCTGCACGATTACGGCAAGCGCCGCAACGGCCCGTTCGTCGCGGTCAACATGGCGGCGATCCCGCGCGACCTCATCGAATCCGAATTGTTCGGCCACGAGCGCGGCGCCTTCACCGGCGCCAACACCCGGGCGTCGGGCCGCTTCGAGCAGGCCGAGGGCGGCACGCTGTTCCTCGACGAAATCGGCGACATGCCGATGGAGGCGCAGACCCGCCTGCTGCGCGTGCTGCAGCAGGGCGAATACACCACCGTCGGCGGCCGCACGCCGATCAAGACGGACGTGCGCATCGTCGCGGCTTCCAACAAGGATCTGCGCGTCCTGATCCAGCAGGGTCTGTTCCGCGAGGATCTGTTCTTCCGCCTCAACGTCGTGCCGCTGCGGCTGCCCCCTTGCGCGAGCGAATCGAGGATCTGCCCGATCTCATCCGTCACTTCTTCGCGCTGGCCGAGAAAGATGGGCTGCCGCCGAAGAAGCTCGATTCGCTGGCGCTCGACCGGCTCAAGCAGCATCGCTGGCCCGGCAACGTGCGCGAGCTCGAAAACCTCGCGCGGCGTCTCGCCGCACTTTATCCGCAGGACGTGATCACGGCCTCCGTCATCGACGGCGAGCTCGCGCCGCCCTCGGTCAGCCCCGGTGCTGCGGTCCAGCAGGGCGTCGACAATCTTGGCGGCGCGGTAGAGGCCTATCTCTCATCGCACTTCCAGGGCTTCCCGAACGGCGTGCCGCCGCCGGGCCTCTATCACCGCATCCTCAAGGAGATCGAGGTGCCGCTGCTGACGGCCGCGCTGGCCGCCACCCGTGGCAATCAGATCCGCGCCGCCGACCTGCTCGGCCTCAACCGCAACACGCTGAGGAAGAAGATCCGGGATCTCGATATCCAAGTGTATCGGAGCGGGGGCTAATTTCGGAACGGTGGCTCAGCTCCCCTTATCAAAGGTGAGCTGAGCCTGTCCGGATCGCGCTGGCCTGTGTGGCTGACGCGGTGAGCTGAAGTCCCGATCGGGCTGAATGTTCCTCTGGAACGTTCGAGTTCGTCATTCGGCCGCAGAGCGCAGCGTCGCAGCTATCTGATCAGGCGCGCCATAACCGGCTGGATATTGGCCATCTCGGCCGTCTGCTCTTGCCTGCCGGGGCCATTGACCAAGAGGTCAGAGGCCACGATCAGCAGCAGCACGGCCGACACCATGATCGCAAGAAATATTCTCTCCATGCCGGGTCAAGCCGGGACGGCATGATTCTGTTCCGGGTCATCGGCAACGGGCGTCATCCCCTGTGGTGCGCGCGTCCGTCGCGGCGAACACGCCGCGGAATTGTCGTAATTTGGCAACAATGTGATATGAATACATCAGTACCCGCCCATCGCGGACCCGTTTTCAGCACCCATTGCCGGAATGACCAGCGCAGACACCTCGGCCGCATCCTTTGACACGGCCCCAGCGGAAGAGCCCCGGCGTTGGTCGGTGCGGCGCTTGTTGGTGCCGTTTGCGGTGGCGCTGGCACTGTTGTCGGGCCTCCTGACATTTCTGGTCCTCACCGGCCTCACCAGGATCGATCCGACACCGGAGGTGGTCCGCTCCTTCTACCTGATCAATGCGGGCACGATCCTGCTGCTGGTCGGCATCATCGTGCGCGAGCTTTGGCAGCTGATCCTGGCGCGGCGGCGGGGCAGGGCGGCGGCGCGCCTGCATGTCCAGATCGTCAGCCTGTTCTCGATTGTCGCGGTGCTGCCGGCCGTGCTTGTTTCCGTCGTCGCCAACGTCACGCTCGAACGCGGCCTCGACCGGCTGTTCTCGGGGCCGACCAAGGAAGTCATTCAGAATTCGCTGGATATCGCGCGGGCCTATATGCAGGACCATGCGCAATTAATCCGCGGCGACATCATCGGCATGGCCAATGACATCGCCCATGCCCGGCCACTCTACGATCAGGATCGCCGGTCGTTCCGCGAGCTGCTGACTGCCAGCGCCGGCTCGCGCAATCTGCCGGGCGCGATGATCATCGACAAGAACACCAATATCCTGGAGTCCGCCGACACCGGCATGCGGCTGGCCTATTCGCCGCCGGCGCCGGACTTCCTTAGCAACGTCAACGAGAATGAGCCCGAGATCGCGGTGCTGCCGGATGCGAGTTACGTCGCTGCGGTGATCCGCCTTCGCGCCTTCAGCGACACGTTCCTGTACGTCGCTCGTCCCCTCGATCCGAAGGTCGTCAGTCAGCTCAAGCAGACCGAGATCAGCGTCGCCGAATACGCCCAGATCGAGTCGCGCCGGCTCGGCATCCAGGTGGCGTTTGCGCTGATGTTTGCGGTGATCGCGCTGACCATCCTGATGGCCTCGGTGCTGATCGGCCTGAACTTCGCCAACTCGCTGGTGGCGCCGATCCGGCGGCTGATGAACGCGGCCCACACTGTCTCGACCGGCGACCTCCATGTGAAGGTGCCCGTGCACCAATCGGAAGGCGATCTCGCCCAGCTCGGTGAGACCTTCAACAAGATGACGCAGGAATTGCGCAGCCAGCGCGACGAGCTCGTCAGCGCCAGCGACCTGATTGACAGCCGCCGCCGCTTCATCGAGGCGGTGCTGTCCTCTGCAAGCGCCGGCATCATCGGCGTCGACAGCGCGGGCAGCGTCGGCATCCTCAACCGTTCCGCCGAGAAGCTGATCGGGCATTCCGAGGCCGAGACGCTCGGCCGTCCGCTCTCCGACGTGCTGCCCGAGCTGGACGAGATGATGAAGACGTCGCGGGAAGGGACCCAGCGTCTGGTGCAGGGCCAGATCACGATCACGCGCGACGGCACCGAGCGAAATCTCTCGGTCCGCGTGAGCGCTGAGAAGAACCAGCCGCACGACAGCTACATCATCACGCTCGACGACATTACCGAGCTGGTGTCGGCGCAGCGCACCTCGGCCTGGGGCGATGTCGCGCGCCGCATTGCCCACGAGATCAAGAACCCGCTGACGCCGATCCAGCTCTCCGCCGAGCGCATCCGCCGCAAGTTCGGCAAGGACATCACCGAGGCCAAGGACAAGCAGATCTTTGAGCAGTGCACCGACACCATCGTGCGCCAGGTCGACGATATCAGGCGCATGGTCGACGAGTTCTCGCGCTTTGCACGGATGCCGAAGCCCGTGATGGAAGGCGAGGACGTCGCCGACACCGTGCGGCAGGCCGTATTCCTGATGAAGGTCGCCCATCCCGAGCTCGATATCGAGGCCGAGTTCAAGGACGATCCGCTGCGTGCCCAGTTCGACCGGCGGCTGATCTCGCAGGCGGTGACCAATATCATCAAGAACGCTACCGAGGCGATCGAGCAGGTCCCGGCGGCAGAGCTCGGCAAAGGCCGCATCGACGTCGTGGTGTCGCGCGAGGATGAGGATGTGCTGATCGACGTCGTCGACAACGGCATCGGCCTGCCCAAGGTCGCGCGCTCGCGGCTGCTCGAGCCCTACGTGACGACGCGCGCCAAAGGCACCGGCCTTGGCCTTGCTATCGTCGGCCGCGTGCTGGAAGACCATGGCGGCCGTATCGAGCTGAAGGACGCCTCCGACTTCCGCGAGGGCCAGCGCGGCGCCTGGATGCGGATGCGCTTTGCGATCTCCGGCGAGGCCAAGAAGGCCGAGGGAGCCGCGCAGGCTCCGGCGGTCACAGAACCGGCGAAGGAAGCAGCCGAGGCAACCGCCAAGGACGCAACCACGGTGGATATCAAGGAAACGGCTGCGGATTCCGTCACGACGCAGGAAACAAAAGAGCCGGCGGACGAAACCAAAGACCCCGCCGAAAAGACCAATGATTCAAGCAAAATCGAAGCCTCAACGGGCATCTGACAAGACAGGCGCGATCCATGGCAAGTGAAATTCTGATTGTCGATGATGAGGCCGATATTCGGGATCTCGTTGCGGGTATCCTCGAAGACGAGGGTTTCGTCACCCGAACCGCGCGCGACAGCGACTCGGCCCTGGCCGAAATCGCCAATCGCCGACCGCATCTCGTATTCCTCGACATCTGGCTGCAGGGCTCCAAGCTCGACGGCTTGCAGCTGCTGGAGCAGGTCAAGAAGGACAATGCCGATCTTCCGGTCGTGATGATCTCCGGCCACGGCAACATCGAGACCGCGGTCGCGGCGATCAAGCGTGGCGCCTATGACTTCATCGAGAAGCCGTTCAAGGCGGACCGGCTGATCCTGGTCGCCAACCGCGCGCTGGAGAACTCTCGCCTCAAACGCGAGGTCAAGGAGCTGAAACAGCTCGCGCCGAGCGCAAGCCAGCTCGTCGGCCGTTCCCCGAGTGTGAACCAGTTGCGCCAGACCATCGAGCGCGCGGCCAAGGCCAACAGCCGCATCCTGATCGTTGGCCCCGCCGGCGCCGGCAAGGAATTGGCCGCCCGTACGCTGCATACGGCGTCGGGCCGCGCCGACGGCCCCTTCGTCGTCATCAATGCCGCCGCGATCACGCCGGAGCGGATGGAGCATGAGTTGTTCGGCGTCGAGCAGTCCAACGGCGAACAGCCGCGCAAGGCGGGCGCGCTCGAGGAAGCCCATGGCGGCACGCTGTTCATCGACGAGATCGCCGACATGCCGCGCGAGACCCAGAACAAGATCCTGCGCGTGCTGGTCGAGCAGTCGTTCCAGCGCGTCGGCGGCACCGGCAAGGTGCAGGTCGACGTCCGCATCATCTCCTCGACCGCGCGCAACCTCGAGGAGGAGATCGCGGCCGGCCATTTCCGCGAGGACCTCTATCATCGGCTTTCGGTCGTGCCAATCCGCGTGCCCGCGCTGTCGGAGCGGCGCGAGGACATTCCGGAGCTGATCGACTATTTCATGGAGCAGATCTCGGCGGGCAGCGGCCTGCCCAAGCGACAGATCGGGCAGGACGCGATGGCGGTGCTGCAATCGCATGTCTGGCCGGGCAATGTGCGCCAGCTCCGCAACAACGTTGAGAGAGTCATGATTCTGGCCGCGGGCGGACCGGAGGTGATCATCACCGCCGATATGCTGCCGCAGGACGTCGGCTCCATGGTGCCGGCGATGCCGACCAGCAACAATGGCGAGCACATCATGGGCCTGCCGCTGCGCGAGGCCCGCGAAGTGTTCGAGCGCGACTATTTGATTGCCCAGATCAGCCGTTTTTCAGGAAATATTTCTCGCACGGCCGAGTTCGTTGGCATGGAACGTTCGGCGCTGCACCGGAAGTTAAAGGCGCTCGGCGTCGGCTAACGCCCCAACGACTTGGCCGGAGCGCAGGGATAAGCGAGAGAAATCATCGATTTCCGTATTTTTTCGGGGCAGCCGAGCAGGCCCTGCCGCGTCAAGCGGCTTGCCTAATAAGCCGACCTGTCCTCTAATCGACCTGCTGTTCCTCCGAGGGGGATCTCATGAGGGACGGCAACCGGAAGAAGGCCTCCATTTTGAAAACAGGGTCACGACCGGCGCAATAAAAAGAAACTCAAAGCGAGAAAAAAACAATGGCGGCAGACCGCGCACAAAACCTCCAGGACACCTTCCTCAATCACGTTCGTAAAACCAAAACGCCACTGACGATCTTTCTGGTCAACGGAGTGAAGCTCCAGGGCATCGTGACCTGGTTCGATAATTTCTGTTTGCTGCTTCGGCGCGACGGTCATTCGCAGCTCGTCTACAAGCATGCGATCTCGACCATTATGCCAGGCGCTCCGATCCAGTTGTTCGAAGGCGGCGAGGATCAGCCCGCTTGAGAGTGATCTGATTGGAACCCCGGAACTTCGACGGGGATGCCGACCGTCCGCGGCCGGCAGGGGCTAAGCAGACGGGGCGGGTGCTTGTCATCGGCCCCTATTTGCGAGCGCGCGCAGGCGGTGCGGACGCGCAATCGGAAAGCCATGTCCAACGCGACGCCGAGGCCCGGCTCGACGAAGCCGCCGGCCTCGCGCGCGCCATCGATCTCGTCGTTGCCGACGCCATTATCGCGCCGATCAGCCAGATCCGGCCCGCGACCTATATCGGCAAGGGCAAGGTCGAGGAGATCGCCGCGCTGGCCAAGAGCCTCGACGCCGAACTCGTGGTGATGGATTGCGCGCTGGCGCCGATCCAGCAGCGCAACCTCGAGAAGGAATTGCACGCCAAGGTGCTCGACCGCACCGGGCTTATTCTGGAAATCTTCGGCCGCCGCGCCAAGACCAAGGAAGGCTCGCTCCAGGTCGAGCTTGCGCATCTCAACTACCAGCGCTCGCGCCTGGTGCGATCCTGGACCCATCTGGAACGCCAGCGCGGCGGTTTCGGCTTCATGGGTGGCCCCGGCGAGACACAGATCGAGGCCGACCGCCGCCTGATCCAGGAGCGCATCTCCAAGCTCGAGGGTGAGCTGAAGAAGGTGCAGGCGACGCGGCGGCTACATCGCGCCGGCCGTCAGCGCGTGCCGTACCGCGTCGTCGCGCTGGTCGGCTACACCAATGCCGGCAAGTCGACGCTGTTCAACCGCCTGACCCGAGCCGACGTGCAGGCCGCCGACATGCTGTTCGCCACGCTCGACCCCACCTTGCGCGCGCTGACGCTGCCGCATGGCGGCAAGGCGATGCTGTCTGACACCGTCGGCTTCATCTCCAATCTGCCAACTCAGCTCGTCGCCGCCTTCCGCGCCACGCTGGAAGAGGTGCTGGAGGCCGACGTCATCCTGCATGTGCGCGACATCTCGCACGAGGATGCCGAGGCGCAGCAGAGCGACGTCGATGCGGTGCTGCGCCAGCTCGGTATCAATCCAGATGATTCGGGCCGGATCATCGAGGTCTGGAACAAGATCGACCGCTACGATTCCGAGCAGCGCGAAGAGCTTTTGAACATCGCAGCGCGCCGGCCGGAGGATCATCCGGCGATGCTGGTCTCCGCCGTGTCAGGTGAGGGGATCGATGCGCTCCTCAGCGCGATCGAGGAGCGGCTCGCCGCCAAGCGCACCACGCTCGACCTCTCCATCGACGCCGCCGACGGCGCCGGTATCTCCTGGCTGCATCGGAATGCCGAGGTGCTGGCCAAGGAGCTGCACGACGGCCGTTTCGACATGACCGTGCGGGTGGACGAGACCAAGCGGGATATCGTGGTGAACAGGTTCGACGCCGTGCCGCATCTGTCGGCGTAACTATTGTCGTCCCGGCCTGGTGCGCAATTGCGCACGGGGGCCGGGATCCATACCGCGTGATCTCTCGGTTGCGATCGGTAGAAGTACAGAACGACAACTGTTTGCCAAACTCCTCCCTGTGTTATGGGTCCTGGCCTTCGCCGTGACGACAGCGGAGCTAGGGCTGCGAGTGAGCGCCCTCTGACGCTGGCCTCTCGACACCTTTCGCCTCGTTCCACAGCGCGTCCATCTCGTCCAACGACGCCTGCTCCAGCGTGCGCCCCTGCGCCTCCAGCACGCGTTCGATATAGGCAAAGCGCCGTTCGAACTTCGCGTTGGTCGCGCGCAGCGCGGCTTCCGGATCGGCGTCGACGTGGCGGGCGAGATTGACGAGGGCGAACATGAGGTCGCCGGTTTCTTCCGCGATCTCCTGCTTGTCGTTGCGATCCAGCGCCGCTTCGATCTCGTCGGCTTCCTCGCGGATTTTTGCAAGACCGCGCGCGGGTCGTTCCAGTCGAAGCCGACGGTCGAAGCCTTGCGCTGGAGCTCCATCGCGCGCGTCAGCGCGGGCTGGCCGGCCTTGACGCCCGACAGCAGCGATTGGTGCGGCGGCGTTGCCTCAGGCAGCCGGCGCGCCGCGCGCTCGGCCTTTTCTTCGGACTTGATGCGGTCCCAGATTTCCTTGACGTGGGAGGCGGCGAGATTGCCATCCTCGTCGGCGAAGACGTGGGGGTGACGCCGGATCATCTTGCGGGTGATGGCTTCGACGACATCGCCGAACGCAAACGCGTTCTGCTCCGAGGCCATCTGGGCGTGGAACACCACCTGCAGCAGGAGATCGCCGAGTTCCTCCCTGAGATCGTCGAGATCGCCGCGGTCGATGGCGTCGACCACCTCATAAGCTTCCTCGATCGTGTAGGGCGCGATCGTCGCAAAATTCTGCTCGAGGTCCCAGGGGCAGCCGGTCACCGGCGTGCGCAGCGCGGCCATGATCTCGATCAGTCGGGAAATGTCGCGGGAAGGGGTCATTGCGGGGCAGTCTCCTGGGTCCAAAATCTTATGCCAAAAGCGGGCCGCCGAGCCCAGCACCGGCATGCGGAACAGGCCGATTTCCATCGATTGGCGGAGTCGCTCCGTGGTGCTAAAGCGCAGGGCCATGAGCGACGCATCTTCATCACAAACCGCGCTGGTGCTGTTCTCCGGCGGCCAGGATTCGACCACCTGTCTCGCGTGGGCGCTAAGCCGCTTCGCGCGCGTTGAGACGCTCGGATTCGACTACGGACAACGCCACGCCGTCGAACTCGATTGCCGCGACCGGCTGTTCGACGGCATCAGGGGCCTGCGTGCCGATTGGGCCGCGAAGCTCGGCAAGAGCCATACGCTGTCGATCCCGACGCTCGCGGCCGTGTCGAGACCGCGCTGACGCGCGACGTCGCCATCGCGATGGGCGCCGATGGGTTGCCCAACACCTTCGTGCCCGGCCGCAATCTCGTATTCCTGACTTTTGCTGCTGCGCTCGCCTACCGGCGCGGCATCACAGACATCGTCGGCGGCATGTGCGAGACCGATTATTCCGGCTATCCCGATTGCCGCGACGACACCATTCGCGCCATGCAGGCAGTGCTCTCGCTCGGCATGGCCCGGAAGTTCGAGCTGCATACGCCGCTGATGTGGATCGACAAGGCGGCGACGTGGAAGCTCGCGCATGACCTCGGCGGCGCGGGGCTCGTCGATCTCATCCGCGAGCAGTCGCACACCTGCTATCTCGGCGAACGCGGCGCGCAGCATGAGTGGGGTTATGGCTGCGGGGAATGTCCGGCGTGCAGTTTGCGGGCGAAGGGCTGGCGGGAGTTTGTGGCGGGGCGATAGCGCTCCAGTCTCCGCCGTTGCCATTACCACTGCTGTCATCGTCCGCGAAGGCGGGCGATCCAGTATTCCAGAGGCGTTCGTGGGAAACGGAAGGGCCGCGGCGATCGGGATAGGGGGAGTCTCGCGACTCCTCCCTCCCACACCACCGTACGTACGGGTCTCGTATACGGCGGTTCGATGGATCATGCGGGCCGCTGTGCCGCGATGGAAGCCAGACCGAGCGAACCGAAGAGAGCTTTTGGCACGGCAATGTTGAGCGCGGGGCTGTTGCTGAGCCGCCAAGGGCCACGTGGGCTGCCGGCGGTCTTTGCCGCCAGAACCCGGCCGACGCCGCGGCGTCGCAGCTCGGCGAAGCGAGCCGGTCCACGCTTCCACTGCTTCCAGGCGATGGCGCGCAACCGCCGCCTGATCCATTCGTCAAGTGCGCGCATCACCGACGGCGTCTGGCAGAAGCCAAAGTAGCCACGCCATCCGATCAGATAGCGTGACAGCTCCTTGACAGTCTGCGCAAGGCTTTGGCCACACGTGCGTCGCGTCAGCTCCCGAACTCTCGCCTTGAAGCGGGCGATCGCCTGCGGCGCAATGCGCCGTCGTGGCAGCGGCTCGCGGGTAAAGCTGAAGCCCAGGAACTTGCGGATGCTCGGCTTGGCCACCGCACTCTTGGCCCTGTTGACCTTCAGCTTGAGGCGCTTTTCGAGGAAACGTTCGATGCCCGCCAGCACCCGCTCACCCGCCTTCTGACTGCGCACATAGATGTTGCAGTCGTCGGCGTAGCGCACGAAGCGATGGCCGCGCTTCTCCAGCTCCTTGTCCAGCACATCCAGCATCAGGTTCGACAACAGCGGCGAGAGCGGTCCACCTTGCGGCGTGCCCTCTTCCGTCGAACTGACCAATCCTCCCTCCAGCACACCCGCATTCAAGAAGCTGCGGATGAGCTTCAGGAGACGCTTGTCAGCAACCCGTTTGGCAATGAGCCCCATCAGGATGTCGTGGTTGACCCGGTCGAAGAACTTCTCCAGGTCGATGTCCACGACGACAGTGTGCCCGGACGCAATATACGCCTGCGCTCGTTCCACCGCCTGATGCGCCGAGCGGCCCGGCCGAAAGCCGAAGCTCGTCTCGGAGAACGTTCCGTCCCAATCCGCCTGCAGCACCTGCATCACCGCCTGCTGAATGAAGCGGTCGAGCACCGTCGGAATGCCGAGCGGCCGCAGGCCACCCGACGCCTTCGGTATCTCCGCCCGCCGCACCGGCTGCGGTTTGTAGGTGCCGCCAAATAGCTGGGTCCGGATCGCGAGCCAGTGCTCCTTCAGATAGGCCGGCAGTTCGCCGACGGTCATCCCGTCAACGCCTGCCGCACCCTTGTTGCGCTTCACTCGCGCCAACGCTGCCTTCAGGTTCTCACGCCCGACAACGTCTTCCATCGACGGTCCCGCGACCGCCGGGCGTTCGAGACAGGCTTCCGCCGTGCAGGCTTCAGGCTCTCGGGCGGCAGCGCTTCGGGCTTCACCCTCCGCCCCGGTGCCCAAGTTCAGCTCGACCTGATTCTTCTGCCGCATGGCTCGCACGAGATCGCCGCTCTACTGGCCTCTTCCACCGTTCAGGCCTTCGGCGGCGCGCCGCCGCCTACTATGCCCTCTGCTGACTTCTGCACTGCGGTCAGGCCGCCTTGCGGCGACCTCAGTCCCGTTGCCGGGACACCGTGCAGACCTCCCGAGGTAAGATCGACCGCCTTCGCCGCACGCCCGCCGGATCTACCACCCCGGCCCTTGATGACTATGGACTTCGCGATCAGTAGCTCGCTCGTCCGGTCGGGTAGACCTCGTTATCCGGTGTTTGTTCATCGGGCCGCGGCTTTGCTCCACGCTGTCTTCAGACCCCACCTCGCGATGACGCCCTTGCGCTTTGCTAATCCTTCGCCGTCATCAGGCTGGATAGAGGACTTCCACCTCCAAGCTGTCGTTCATACTCGGCACACTACTGGATTCCCCGCCTTCGCGGGGAATGACAGTGTTGGACGGGGCCAGAGCGTGCCGCACGCGCCACCAAAAACTACCGCGCAAAATCTTCCGGCGTCAGCTCGATCGGCTTGCCGTGCGGCGTGCGATCCGCTGCGTGGTCCCAGGCATCGCGGTAGCGATGCAGGGTCTCCGTCGATGCGACGCCTTTGCGCGCCACCAGCCCTTCCAGCGTGGCGAGCCAGTGCAGATAGTAGGTCTCGCCTGTGTCGGGGTCGCCGGCGGCCTGCGCGCGCTTGATTTCGGAGGCCAGGGCTGTGGCCCATTCCGGCCAGGTGAACACGCCGCGATCGTGCAGTGTCAGTGCCATCGCAAAGGCATGCGCTTCCCACGGCGCGCGGAACACCGGGCCGTCGTCGTCGCGCGGAATGCTCGGAATGGCCGCCGTCGCAGCGGCAGCAGCGTTGCTGCTCATCACGCCGGATCCAGATAGGGCTCGAACGCGTCGATCGAGACTTTGAGGGTCGGATCACCATCAGCGCCCCAGAGATCGCGGCCTTCGAACACGACGGTGTAGAGCCATTGCGGGTTCTCGCCGAGCTCCATCGCGGCCGAATCCGGAAACACGTGGCAGCCGTGATTCAACTCGACTACGCCGACATGGCCGCGCACATAGCGCGGCAGCCGCGTGTGCGTGGTCGGATGAATGTTCCTGGCGCAGACACGATCGCCGATGTTGAATTTGGCCGGCGCCGGGGCAGGACGGCCGAACTTGCCGCGCACCATGATGCGCTCGACATTGGCGAGGTCGAACTTGCCGTGCTTGAGCGCCTTGCCCGGCTGCATCGCATGGCCGGCGGCGACTTCCTCGCGGGTGAGGTAGCCCTTCTCGATCAGCATCTCCTCGAGCCCCAAAAACCACTTCTTGTAGTAGGAGCTGGAGAGGTAGACATGCGGCGGCAGTGTCTCGCGATAGAAGCGCGATGTGTCGATGTTGAACGCGCCGGCCGCGCCCATCGCGCGCACCATCGCCAGCACGCGGGCCTCCCATTCCTCGTGGAACATCGGCTCGTTCGGCTCGGGCTCGACCTTGCCAAAACCGTCCATGCCGCCCATGTCGTGGACGCCGTTCACGACGGCGCTCCGGGCGTCCTGGGAAAGCCGGTACCGATCATGGAGTCGCGCGTGACAAGCTCGGCGAGCTGATCCTCGCTCCAGCCTTCCGTGCCTGCGGGGCGCATCGGCAGCACCAGGAAGCGCGTCTCCGCGGTGGAATCCCAAACCCGGATTTCCATGTCCTTCGGCAGCGTCACGCCGAAATCGGCAAGCACGCCGCGCGGATCCTTGACCGCGCGCGAACGGTAGGGCGAGGCCTTGTACCAGACCGGCGGCAGCCCGAGCATTTCCCAGGGGTAGCAGGAGCACAACGTGCACACGACCATGTTGTGACGCTCGGGCGTATTCTCGACCACGACGAGATGGTCGCCGACGCGGCTGACATGGCCGAGCGTACCGATCGCCTTGCTGCCGTCCTCCAGCAGCGCCTGCTTGAACGCCGGATCGGTCCAGGCCTTGGCGACGACGCGCGCGCCGTTGTGCGGGCCTATCTTGGTCTCGTAGGCCTGGATGATGGCATCGAGCGCGGCCGGCTCGACATAGCCTTTTTCGGTCAGAATCGTCTCGAGCGCGCGCACGCGCAGCTCAGTCTCCGACAATTCCGAATGATCGTGGTCGTGATGATGATGGTCGTGATCGTGGCTCATCACGAAAGATTAAGCGAATCCTTCCCTGCCTGTCGAGGGCTCGTTGCGGCGCAATCCAGCCACGTATTCGTGACGCCGTTTGTGCGCTACGATCAGGCGAAAATCAGCTTCGGAGATGCGCCATGAAGGACTTCGTCAAGATCGAGAAAGGCCTCGGTCCCGAGGGGCGGATCGCGGTGGTGCGGTTCGATCGCCACGATGGCGTCAACGCCTTGTCACCGGAGGCGCTGCGCCAGCTCACGGCGGCGGCGCGCAGTTTCGAGGATGATGCGATGACATCCGTCGTGGTGTTGACGGGCAATGCGGGCGCGTTCAGCGCTGGCTTCGATCTGAAGGACGCCGAAGGGCGCTCGCGCAAGGAGATGGATCTCGGCGCGCTGCGGCGGCACCTCAAGCTCGGGCCGCGCCTGACGCGCGCCTGGCAGGAGATGGAGCAGATCACGATCGCGGCGATCGAAGGCTTTTGCGTCGGAGGCGGCGTGGCGCTTGCGGTCGCGCTCGACTTCCGCGTGATGGGGAGCGATGCACATCTGCGCGTGCCCGAGATCGGGCTCGGCATGAACATGAGCTGGCAGAGCATCCCTCGCATGCTGCATCTGATTGGACCTGCCCGCACCAAGCAGGCCGTGATCCTGGCCGACCAGCGCATCTCCGCTGACGAGGCCTATCGATGGGGCCTTGTCGAGCAGGTCGTCGACCCCGGCCACGCCTTCGATGCCGCCATGGAGTTGGCGCGCAAGGTGGCCGCGCAGCCTCCGCTCTCGGTCGCCATGACCAAGCTGACCGTCAACCGGCTTGCGCATGCGCTCGACGATCTCGCCAGTCACATGGACGTCGACCAGTTTGCGCTGGCAAGCCTCAGCGAGGACCACAGGGAGGGCGTCGAGGCGTTCCTGACGCGGCGCAAACCGCGCTTCAGGGGGCGCTAGATCGGCTATGTGGTCGCGATGTCACGAGCTCGCTATTCTTCACTGCACTGGCGCCGAACGCGGCGGCACTCGCGATGGCCAGGAAGACGGTCGGCGTCGATCTTAGCTGGGGCCAGTGGTTCATCGGTGCCGAAGGTGGATCCTCCGGGGAGACGAATTTGCTTCCAGGGCGAAGGATTGGGAAAACTTCGCCTAACTCCCCGCAAATATCTGAAATTGCAAGAAAGACCGGAAAAAGCGAGGGTGTGCTGCAGTGCAGCGCCGTTATTCGGGTCCTGCCACTGTTCCACCCTCCCTCGCTTGGACTGCGAGCGACCTGGTTCTCGTGCGCCTTTGCGGCGGGCGGGCTAAATATCGTGCATGAAAGCCGTTTCCATGAATGCGCACCCATCGCTGGTGATCGGACAGCCGGTTCATATCCGAGACGCCGCGGCTGAGCCGGAGGCGATGGTCCGGTTCGAAAATATTTCGAAAGCCTATCCGGCCTATCGCGGCAAGCCCGGCGTCAACGCGCTGCAAGGCATCGACTTCGCGATCGCGCGCGGCTCGATCATCGGCGTGATCGGCCGCTCCGGCGCCGGCAAGTCGAGCCTGGTTCGGCTCATCAACGGGCTGGAGAAGCCCACCACGGGCCGCGTCGTTGTCGACAACAGAGCCATCTCGATGCTCACGGGCCGCGAGTTGCGGCTGGCGCAGCGCTCGATCGGCATGATCTTCCAGCACTTCAACCTGCTGTCGTCGCGCACCGCCGCCGACAACATCGCGCTGCCGCTGGAGATCGCCGGCTGGGCCAAGGCCGACATCCGCGCCCGCGTGACCGAACTGCTCGACCTCGTCGGGATCGCCGACAAGCACGACCGCTACCCCTCAGAACTCTCCGGCGGCCAGAAGCAGCGCGTCGGCATTGCCCGTGCGCTGGCGACCCGGCCGAGCGTACTGCTGTCGGACGAGGCGACCTCCGCGCTCGATCCGCAGACCACGCGCGCGATCCTCGATCTGCTCGCCAACATCAACCGCGAGCTCGGGGTGACCATCGTGCTGATCACCCATGAAATGTCCGTCGTGCGCCAGCTGGCCAAGGAAGTCGTCGTGCTCGATGCCGGCCACGTGGTCGAGAGCGGCCACGTCGCTGATATCTTCACCCACCCGAAGCATCCGATCACGCAGTCCTTCCTGGCCGAGGTGACCGGCGACAGCCTACCGGTCTCGCTGGCCAGCCGGATCGTGCAGGAGCCGGGCAGCCACGCCGTGATCCGCATCCAGGTGCGCGGGGCAGGGGCCGGCGACACGCTGATCGCGCGGCTCGCCCGCGAGCTCGGTCTCGACGTCTCGCTGCTGTCGGCGCGCATTGACGAGATCGGCGGCCAGCACGTCGGCTCGCTGGTGCTCGGCATACCTATCGGCATTTCTGGCGGCGAGGGCGCGGCAACCCGCACGCTGGCCTGGCTGTCTCAATATCAATTCTCGGCGGAGCGTCTCGGCTATGTCGCCTGAACTCATCAATCTGATCATCCAGGCGACCTTCGAGAGCCTGTACATGGTCGGCATCGCGGCGCTGCTCGGCACGGCCTTTGGCCTGCCGCTGGGCGTCTTCCTCGCCACCAGCCGCAAGGGCGAGCTGTTCGCGGCTCCCGCCGTCAATCGCGTGCTCGGCATCGTCGTCAATGCGACCCGCTCGACGCCCTTCATCATCCTGGTCGTCGCCATCATCCCGTTCACGCGGCTCGTTGCGGGCACTTCGATCGGCTCGACCGCGGCGATCGTGCCGCTGACCATTGCGTCGGCGCCGTTCATTGCGCGCCTGGTCGAGGCCGCGATCCGTGAGGTCGACGGCGGCCTGATCGAGACCGCGTCCTCGTTCGGGGCCTCGCCGATCCAGATCGTGTTCAAGGTCCTGATCCCCGAGGCGCTGCCGGGCCTGCTACTGGCGCTGACGCTCGCGGTGGTCAGCCTGCTCGGCTATTCCGCCATGGTCGGCGCCGTCGGCGGCGGCGGGCTTGGCGATCTCGGCATTCGCTACGGCTACCAGCGCTTCATGCCGGAGATGATGCTGGCCGTCGTCGTCGTTCTGATAGCGCTGGTGCAACTGGTCCAGAGCGCGGGCGACTATCTGGCGCGCCGGGTCAACCGCCGGCTGCGGCACCGCTGATAGAGTGAGGCAGAGCCAGCCTGGCGCGCCGCAGCGTCTCCGAGGAAGCTCGGAGAAATGGCGCTTGTAGTCGCGTGAGAACTGGCTGAAGTGCCAGAAGCCATGCTGCACGGCGATGTCGTAGACCGACGTCTCGGCGCCGCGCTTGAGATCACGCCGCACGCGGTTCAGCCGCATCGCGCGCCAATAATGCATCGGGCTCGTGCCCAGGACTTCCTGGAAGCAATAGCCGAGCTTGCGCGGGCTGGCGCCGACCGCCTTGCAGACCTCGAGCAGAGAGGGAACGGTCGCCACTGCCATGCATCAGCGTGCGGGCGCGGTCGACAGTGCGCTTGCGCGCTGCCGCGCTGCGGCCGCGATCGGCAGGGCGCGCCGTCGGCAGCATGTCCATGATCTCGACGAGCAGGGCATCTTCGAGCGCCCGCCGGGCGGCCGAATCGTCGAAACGCCTGGGCGCGCTCGTGATGGTCTCCTGGATCGCCGTGAGAAGCTGGCGCAACCGCGCGACCGGCGCCTCGGCCATCTCCATTGCCCGCAACTGGTGCCAGACCGCGCGCGGCAATTCGATGTCGAATTTGGCAGCCAGTTCCTCGATCAGCGCCGCGCTGGTGACGACACCGCGGAGCTCGAACGCCTTCGGCGTGCACATGTCGACCTCGGCGTCGATGCAGGCGATGACCTGGGTGCCTGCGACGCTGGCGCCGTTGCAATTGATCTCGCCGTCGCCATGCCAGGGCAGCCCGATGCCAAAGCTGTCGGCACCGAGCTGGCCGTATTGGCGGACCCGCTGGCCGGTTACCTCGCGGAACACCTGGACGCGCGGCAGGGAGAGCTGGGTAAAGCTTCCCGTGAATGCGCCGGCACTGATCTGGTCGTAGCTCAGCCGCCAGCGGCCGAGGGAGGCGCAATGCTCGTCCACATCACTGCTAATCGCCTGAAACAGGCTGGCAACCGAGTCTTGAACCGGAAGAATTGCGCTTAAGGCCATGACAGCACGTCAGAATCTGACAACCGGGCTAGCAAGAACCACGCCAGACTGGCACGGCCACGGGCGCTGTCCAGCAAAATATTGCCGGATCTCGATAACGCTCGATGCGGCCGGCGTGCAGTCTTCCTCATTGCCATGCCCGGCATCGTAGCCGGGATCGCGTTCTGCGGAGGGACCGAAATGCGACCGACCGAGATCATGCGCGGCAGCCCGCCCGCGCCCGAGGCCCAGGTCACCCGCGCCAACTGGCGCAGCTTCCCCGCCATCCGCTGGGGCTTTACCCACACCCGCGAAGTGCTGCCGACCGCCGAAATCCGCCGCTCGGCGCGCCCGACGCCGATGCCAAGCGCGCCACGCGAGCTGGCAAAGCTCGGCTTCACCGCGCCCGACGGCAAGCCGACCACGATCGAAGCCACGCTGCGCGAGACCTTTGCGGACACGCTGCTGGTCATGCATCGGGGCACGCTGATCCACGAATGGTACGGCGACGGCATGGGCGCCACCACGCCGCATCTGATCTGTTCGATCAGCAAGGCGGTCGCCGGCACGCTCGGCGGCGTGCTGGCCGCGCGCGGCCTGGTCGATCCCGAGGCGAGGGTGGTGCGCTATGTGCCGGAGCTGGAGACCTCGGTCTACGGCACGTGCACCGTCCGGCACCTCCTCGACATGGCCGTCGCCATCCAATTCGAGGAAGATTACGAAGACCCGGCCGGCGACGTCGCGCGCTATCGCTTCTCGTCAGGCTGGGATGTGCCGCCGCCCGGCGTCGAGCCCGGCCATCAGCGGGCCTATCTCGCTACACTCCGCGGCACCGGCAAGCCGCATGGCAAGGTGTTCCACTACGTCTCCACCAACACCGAGGTGCTCGGCTGGGTCTATGAGCGTGCCTGCGGCATGCCTTACCATCGCATCCTTTCCGAATATCTCTGGCAGCCCTTGGGCACCGAGGAGGACGGCTCGCTCACGCTCGACAGCCACGGCATGGGCCGCCTCGCCGGCGGTATCTCCGTCACCGCGCGCGACCTGCTGCGCTTCGGCGAGATGATGCGCAATCGCGGCGTGGCGGAGGGACGCCAGGTCGTGCCGGGATGGTGGATCGATGATATCCGCGAGAACGGCGATCCAAAGGCGTGGGCTGACGGCGACCTCGCCGAGTTCTTTCCGGGCGCGCGCTATCGCAGCAAATGGTTCACGGTCGATCCGGCACGCAATGCGCTCACCGCGATCGGCATCCACGGCCAACTGCTGCATGTCGACCTCGACTCGGACACCGTCATCGTCAAGCTCGCGACCCAGCCGAAGGCGATGGACGTCCCGATCGACCTCCGCTGGCTCGCCGGCTTCCGCGCTATCGCTTCGCATCTCTCCCCGCGCTGACGTCAGGACACCACATGCTCGACACCGTCAAAGCCAAACCGTCGACGCGGACCGCGACGCCGCATCCACTCGATCCGCTGACGGCCGAGGAGATCGCGGCGGCCTGTGCGCTGGTGCGTGCGGCGGCGACCTCGCCCGAGAATTGCCGCTTCCCGACGGTGCGGCTGGAAGAGCCGACCAAGCAGGAGCTGGCCGCAGGCGGACGCCGCGCCGCGCCTTCGTGCTGACGCTCGACGTGGTGACCGGCGAGGCGATCGAGCACATCGTCGATCTCGCCCGCAATGAGATCGTCATCCGAAAAGTCATTCCGAACCGCGAGGCGCCCTATGGGCAGCCGTCGGTGATGCTCGAAGAGTTCTTCAAGTGCGAAGCCGTGGTCAAGGCCGATCCCGGCTGGCGCAAGGCGATGTATCGGCGCGGGCTCACGGACAAGGACATCGAACTGGTCCAGGTCGACCCGTTCTCCTCGGGCTTCTTCGATTTCGAATATGAGCGCGGCGCGCGCATCGTCCGCGCCGTCAGCTTCTTTCGCGAGCACCTCCAGGACAACGGCTATGCCCATCCGATCGAGGGCGTGGTCGCCGTGGTCGACCTGATCGGTGGCAGGGTCATCGATCTCACCGACGCAGATCCGATCGTGCCGATCCCGCGCAAGAAGCGGAACTACGGTGCGCATGAAGTCACCAGCCCGCGCACCGACATCAAGCCGCTGCATATCGAGCAGCCCGAGGGTGCGAGCTTCAAGGTCGATGGCTGGAAGGTGGACTGGCAGAAATGGAATTTTCGCATCGGCTTCACGCCGCGCGAGGGCCTGGTGCTGCATCAGCTTGCCTATCAGGACGGGATGCGCAGGCGGTCGCTGATTCATCGCGCCAGCGTCACCGAGATGGTGGTGCCTTACGCCGATCCGACCGCGAACCATTTCTGGAAGTCGGCGTTCGATGCCGGCGAATACGGGCTCGGCATGCTCGCCAATGCGCTCGAGCTCGGCTGCGACTGCCTCGGCAACATCCATTATTTCGACGTGCCGGCCGCCGACAACAAGGGCGAGCCCTTTGTCATGCAGAACGCTATCTGCATGCATGAAGAAGACTACGGAATTGCCTGGAAGCACTACGAATTCCGCAACGGCCTGTTCGAGGTGCGGCGCTCACGCCGGCTGGTGATCTCGTTCTTTGCCACCGTCGGCAATTACGATTACGGCTTCTACTGGTACCTCTACCAGGACGGCACGATCCAGCTGGAGACAAAGCTCACCGGCATCATCCAGACCGCCGCCGTGCAGCCGGGCGAGAAGTACAAATGGGGCGGCATGGTCGACGACAATCTCGGCGGCCCGACGCACCAGCATTTCTTCAACGTGCGCCTACACATGGATCTCGACGGTGGCGGCAACACCGTCAGCGAGCACGACTTCGTGCCGCGGCCCTGGGGCCACGACAATCCGCACGGCAACGCGTTCGACACGACGGCGCGCATTCTTTCACGCGAGCGCGATGCCGCAGCCATCGCCAATGGCGAGACCGGCCGGTTCTGGAAGATCAGCAATCCCAACGAGACCAATTCGGTCGGCAATGCACCCGCCTACAAGCTCGTCGTCAACCCGAGCCCGCTGATGCTGGCGCAGGAGGGTAGCTACGTGCGCAAGCGCGGCGGCTTTGCGACCAGGCACGTCTGGGTCACCGCGTTCGATCGGGACGAAAAGTACGCCAGCGGCGATTATCCCAACAACCATGCCGGCGGCGACGGCTTGCCGCGCTACGCCGCGCAGAACCGCAACATCGAGAACACCGATATCGTGGTGTGGCATTCCTTCGGCCACACCCATATCTGCAAGCCGGAGGATTTTCCGATCATGCCGGTCGAATATGCCGGCTTCACGCTGAAGCCGACCGGCTTCTTTGCGGCCAATGCCGCCGGCGATATCCCGCCGGAGCGCAACAGCCGCAGCGTGCTGGCGGGCGATCCGCAGAGCGCGGACGGCGGCTCGTGCTGCCACAAGAGCTAACCGAGGAGGGCCTCGGCAGAGGCGTCCGCAGCTAGCTCGGCCGGCGGCACTTCCATCGACGCCGGGCCTGCAACGAGGCTGTCGAGATCGACCAGCAGCAGATCGGCCATGTGGGTGAGCTGGTGAAGAGGGATGCTGATCTCACCGCTCTCGGCGCGTGAGACGAACTCGGGCGAGACGCCGACGAGGTTGGCAATCTGGGCCTCGGTATAGCCACGCGCCTCGCGCGCTCCTTGACCTGAGCGCCAATATGCTGCCGGTGCAGGGCTTGCTCTTCCTCGGTCATCATCAGCGCCTGCTCAGCCGCGCTGGCGACACCATCGGCGAATGCGACGCCGAGCAGCCGGCGTTTCTGCCAGGCCACACGGCAGGTCTTTCGCAAGCCGTCGGCAAAGACCAGCGTCGCCTCCTTCGGGAATGCCAGCGACCAGTCGAGCTTCAGCCGTGCGCCGGTGCCGGAGACATCAGCGATGGTGCACGGGATGCTCACGGTGCCCCTGGCGCCGTCAAATTCGATGATCCCGGTCCTCGCCGTGGATTGCCTGGTCGCAGCGCGCAATTCGCTCATGGACGTCGCCCCGGGATGCCCCAGCCTTTGCTGAAAAATCTGCAGTTGAATTTTACCTCTCCGGTTCCCTGCGCTCAATCGAACCTGCAAGCCATGGTGAAGGATTGGTTCTCGGACGGGGCAGGGCGCGCCGCCGGATGAACCTTCCGGCTCGGCAACGCCACCAAGACTGGAGATCGCCTCCAGCTTTCCGGTCATCGCAATGAGATCGCTTGCCTTGCTCTGCCTGCTCGCCTTCGCCGCGCCCGCACACGCGGCCACGCCCGAGCAGCACTATCTCGATCTGCGCGACCGCTACATTGCAATGTTCTCCAAGGCAAAGGAAGGCGAGGACACCTCCAAGCAGCACGATGCCGCGCTCAATGAGTTGACCGGGGTGCTGCGCGGCCTGGTCGGTCCCGTCACGATCAAGGGGCTGCCGGCTGAGGGCAAATCGAACGCCGACACGCTGTTCAAGGGCGACTCCGGTTTCGGCCATCTCGACGGGCTCGGTTTTGCCTCAGAGGGCGACAAGCTTCAGGCCGTGGTGACCACGACCACGCTGCTCAAGCACTGGCTGCGCGAGCACCGCGAGGACGGTATGCCGCAGGAGATCGATGCGGCGTTCAAGTCGGAGCGCTTCTACTATCAAGCAATCCAGGACTCCGCGTTCGCCAAATATGCCGAGTTGCCGATCACCAAACCCGCATCCGCGAGCGTCGCGGTCGCCGTGCTCGGCGTGCGCGGCAATGGCGACCTGAAAGGGCCGCCGCACGAGATCGACGTCGTCGCGATCCAGGGCGAGAAGATGTTCTTCCTCGCCGCGACCGACGCCATCAAGACGGCCGAGATTCCGGTCTGTGAGAAGGTCTGGAAGCAGATGATGGCCAGGAAGGTCCCAGAGGACTCCATGGCGAAGGAAGATCAGGCGATGGACGCCTACGCAAAGTGCTTCGCCAGGGAGGCGCCGAGCCAGAGCTGGTACGCGTCGGCCGTCAAGAAGGCGCAGAGCCAGCTCGAGCTGCTGTCGCTGCGCTAACCAGCCAGGAAACGGTGCTCCGGCAGCCCCTGCGCGACGCCGTGAACGGCAAGGACATGACCAGCCTGAGGCTCGATGCTGAGCTGCCGCCGATCCAGGAATTTCCGCGCCGTCGTCACAAACAGCGTTTTGAGGTCGCTGCCTCCGAAGCAAAGGCAGGTCGGATTGGTGACCGGCAGCGCAATGACCGTGTCGATCGTGCCATCCGGCCGATAGCGCACCACCCGATTGCCCGAGAAGAGCGCCGTCCAGAGCCCGCCGGCAACATCGACACAGGCGCCGTCGGGTCGCTGCTGCGAGGCGCTGTAATCCGCAAACAGGCGTCTGTTGCGGATCACGCCGTCGTCGAGATCGAAGTCGAACGCCCAGGTGCGGTAGCGCCGCGTGTCCGTGAAATAGAGCGTGCGATTGTCCGGCGAGAACGCAATCCCGTTGGTCACGATGACGTCGCCGAAGATGCGCGCCACCTGTCTGTCTCCGGTCACCCGATAGAGCGCGCCGTTCGGGCGGTGCAGCTGGTTGTCCATGGTGCCGATCCATAGCCGGCCACGGGCGTCGACGCGGCCGTCATTGAGGCGGTTGTCGCGGCCGCGTTCGACGTCGATAACGGTCTGGCGATGGTGGAGGGTCAAATCCTGCGCGAGCAGATGCGAACCGCCTGCCGTCAGGGCCTGGCTGCCGAGGAATTGGCAATCGTAGGAGGTCACGTGATGGGTGCCCGTCGCCGGGTCGAAGGATTGGTGCAGCCTGCCGTCGATGTCGATCCACCACAGCTTGCGGGAACGGTCGCACCACAATGGCGTCTCGCCGAGAATATCCGTGCTGGCGACTGCGGTCTCGACCTTGCCGGAGGAAATCGAATTCATGGTCATGTTGCGGGCGGGCGAGGGCGATCAGGCGTCCTTCCAGGAGGACAGGGCGTGAGCGACGCACCCATTGATATGCTCGCTCAGCACGGCCCGTGCGTTCTTGATGTCTCGCTTCAGCGCGCATTCCAGCAGCGCCTTGTGCTGGTTGATCGTCTCCGCGCCGCGATAGCGCAACGCATAGCGGAAGTATTTGTCGAACACGATGGCGTGGGTGTGCATCAACTCGCGTGAGCCGCAGCTCGAAATCAGCGCCTGATGGAATTCACCGTCGTAGCGCTTGCGCAGCTCGGGATCGTCGCCATCGGTGAGGACGGTGCGTTCGGTCGCGGCCAGCTTGTGATGCGCCGAGACCACGCGGCCTTCCCATTCGACGTCGCCGGCGCGGAACGACTCGGCCATGGCATGATGCTCCAGCAGGATGCGCAGATCGGCGAGCTCGCGCAGGTTCTGGATCGAGATCGGCGCTACCTCGAACCCACGCTGGCCTTCGGCCACCACGAACCCCTCAGACGTGAGGCGATTGAGGATCTCACGCAGCGTCGAGATGCTGACGCCGTAGTCTTCCTTCATGGCATCGAGCTTGAGACGCCCGGCGGGCGTCAGCACGCCGAAAATGATGTCGGAACGGATGCGTTGATAGCCGCTGTCGCCCGCCGACAAAGGCCGTTCCTCGAGTGCCATCATATGCCTTCTGATCCCGCTCGTCCGGACCGCCATCCGCCGTGGGGCAGTCGAACCATCAATATCGCCAGCACTATAGCAGACTCAAACATCCACCGTCTATAGAAATCTCATATGAAGCACAGAATGTCATTTGACATAGAAATACATCTATGATGTCTGAATAAGCTGAGGACACGGAAAACAAGCGCATAAAGCCGCCGTTCGTGCCCCAGGGAACAGGGAGGAAACGATGAGCTTGTTGTTACGGGCGCTGTCGGCGACGGCGATCTGCGTGGCGCTGACGGTCGGCGCATCCGCCGCGGATGACATCCAGGAGCGGACGATCAGGTGGGGGCACCTGAACAATACCGATCACCCCGTCAGCTTTGGCGTACGGAAGTTCGCCGAAATCCTGCTGGCGAAGAGCGGGGGCAAGATGAAGGTCCGCGAGTTCGCGGCCTCACAGCTCGGCAACGAGCTGCAGCAGCAGTCTGCACTGCGCGGCGGCACTCAGGAGATGCTGTCGGCCTCGACGACATCGCTCGCGACGGTCGTTCCGGAATTTGGTCTTATCGATTTCCCGTTCCTGTTCAATACGACCGAGCAGGCCGATGCGCTCGCGACCGGCAAATTCGGCACGGCGATGCTCGACACCTTGCCTTCGAAGGGGCTGATCGGCCTCGGCTATTGGGGCCTGGGCTTCCGCAACGTCACCAACAGCACCCGGCCGATTACCAAGGTCGAAGATTTCAGCGGCCTCAAGCTTCGCGTGATTCCGAACCCGGTCTATCTTGAGACCTTCGGGGCCTTTAAGGCCAATCCGGTCCCGATGGCCTTCGGCGAGCTGTATTCGGCGCTGGAGACCCGCACCGTCGACGGCGAGGAGAATCCCTACACGGTCATTCTCTCCAACAAATTCTACGAGGTGCAGAAATACGTCTCCGCCACCAATCACACCTTCACGCTGAACATCATTCTGGTGAGCAAGATCTTCTGGGACAAGCTGTCGCCGACCGAGCAGCGCCTGATGCGCGAGGCTTATGAAGAAAGCCGCGGCTATCAGAAGGAGCAGACGCGGCTTCAGACCGACAAGGCGCTGGCGGAATTGCAGGCCAAGGGCATGCAGTACAACGCGATCGCTCCCGAGGAGACCGAGCGCATGCGCAAGACGTCGCAGCCGGTCGCGGACAAGATCGCTGCCGGTCTTCGTCCCGAGACGGTGAAGCTCTTCAACGATGAAGTCGAGCGCATCCGCAAGGACGTGAAATAGCCGATTTCTCTCATCACGCGGGCGGCGGAGCCGGCCACTGGCCGGCTCACCCCTCATTTGCCGGGACGTCACGCATGGCGCGAGCTCTCGACCTCTATTGCAGCTTCCTGAAGGCCGTCATCGCCGCCTGTCTTGCGGTGATGGTGGTGCTGGTGTTCGGCAACGTCGTTCTGCGTTACGGCTTCAACTCCGGCATCACGATTTCCGAGGAGCTGTCGCGCTGGCTCTTGGTCTGGCTGACCTTCCTCGGTGCCATCGTCGCACTACGCGAGCACGCCCATCTCGGCGTCGATAGTCTGGTCCGGATGTTGCCGGCCACCGGCAAGCGCATCTGCTTCGTCGTCAACTACTGCCTGATGCTGTTTGCCGACTGGCTGCTGCTCTCGGGCAGTTGGCGTCAGACCATCATCAACATCGACGATCGGGCGCCGGCAACCGGTCTGTCGCTCGGTATCTTTTACGCCGTCGGCGTGATCTTCGGCGCGTCCGCTGCGGTGATCCTTCTTTACGACCTCTTCCGTGTCCTCGCCGGGCAGGCCAGCGAAGCCGACATGGTGGCCATCAAGGAATCGGAAGAGCACTGATGTTGCCGCCCCAGATCTTGCCGATTGGCACGCGCACCACCGGGATCATGCCATGACGATCGCCGTCTTCACCTTCTCGCTGCTCGGCGCCATGGCGCTCGGCATGCCGATCGCCTTCGCGCTGATCGTCTGCGGCGTGGCCCTGATGAGCACGATCGACATGTTCGACGCCCAGATCGTGGCGCAGAACGTCATCAATGGCGCGGACAGCTTTCCGCTGATGGCCATTCCCTTCTTCATGCTCGCAGGCGAGGTCATGAACAAGGGCGGTCTGGCCAAGCGCATCGTCAATGTCGCACTCGTTGCCGTCGGGCATTTTCGCGGCGGACTTGGCTATGTCACCATCCTGGCGTCCTGCATCCTCGCCTCGCTGTCGGGCTCGGCCGCGGCCGACGCCGCGGCGCTTGCGGCGCTTCTGGTGCCGATGATGGTGGCGGCTGGACACAAGAAGTCCTATGCGGCGGGCTTGGTGGCAGCCGGCGGCATCATCGCCCCCGTGATTCCGCCCAGCATCGGGTTCGTCATTTTCGGCGTCGCCGCCGGCGTCTCGATCTCAAAACTGTTTCTGGCGGGCATCGTGCCCGGACTGCTGTTGGGGGCAGGGCTCTGCCTCGCCTGGGCCTGGGTGGTGCGGCAGGAGAACCTGACGCCGCCGCCGCGGGCCTCCTTGTCCGAGATCATGAAGGCCGTCATCGACGGATTCTGGGCACTGATGCTGCCTGTCATCATCGTGGTCGGTCTGCGTTTCGGTATCTTCACGCCCACCGAAGCTGCGGTCGTCGTCGCCGTCTACGCGCTGTTCGTGGCGACCTGCATCTATCGCGAATTGAAGCTGTCGCAGCTTTATGAGGTGTTCGTTTCCTCCGCGGTGACGACGAGCATCGTGATGTTCCTGGTCGCGGCCGCGCTGGTGTCCTCCTGGCTCATCACCGTATCGGAGATTTCGGCACAGGTTGTCGATCTCTTGAAGCCATTCATGGGCAACAACACATTGCTGATGCTCGCGATCATGGTCGTGGTGGTGATCGTCGGCACGGCGCTCGACATGACGCCGACGATCCTGATCCTGACGCCGATCCTGATGCCGATCATCAAGGCGGCGCATATCGATCCCGTCTATTTCGGCGTGCTCTTCATCATCAACAACGCCATTGGCCTCATCACGCCGCCAGTCGGGGTGGTGCTGAACGTCGTTTGCGGTGTTTCCAGGATCAGCATGGAGGAGATCATCAAGGGCGTCTGGCCCTTCATGATCGCGCAACTGATTGTCCTGTTTGCGATGGTGCTATTCCCGGGACTGGTGACAATCCCGGCCAAGTGGTTCGGCGGCTAGTTTATCGGACACAACGGAACGGAGCAGGGCAATGGCCGCGAAAATCATGATCCTCAATGGGCCCAATCTCAATTTCCTCGGCATCCGGGAGCCGCATATCTATGGCCGGACGACGCTGCAGGAGATCGAGGCGAGCTGCCAGGCGCTGGCCGACCAACTCGGCGTCGCGATCTCGTTCCATCAGTCCAACATGGAAGGCGAACTCGTCAGCCTGATCCAGTCAGCTCATGGCAAGGCGGACGTGATCATCATCAACCCGGCCGGCTATTCCTTCACCTCGATCGCGCTGATCGATGCGCTGAAGATTTTCGAAGGCGTGAAGATCGAGCTGCACATCTCCAACATCCATGCGCGCGACGAGCTTCACCGCCACTCCATCACATCGGGCGCCTGCACGGCCGTCATTTGCGGGCTGGGCCCATACGGCTATCTCGCCGCGATGCTCGCGGCCGTCCAAAAGCTCGGGCAGCTGCCGGCAACAATCCCGCCGGCTCTTCACGGGCTTGCGGCTGCTGGTCGGACGTAAGCCAGGAGAACGCAATGCGCGGATCTGGATTTCTCGCCATCTGGAGCGACGTCGCGGCGCAGGACCTCACCGATTACCGCCACTGGCTGACGCGCGAGCACACCACGGAGCGCGTCACGACCAGGGGTTTTCTGGCATCGCGCGTCTTCCGCGCGACGCGGGACGACGTCAATCGCTTCTTCATCCTGTACGAGCTGGAAACACCCGAGGTCCTCGATGGCGAAGCCTATCTGGCGCGCCTCAATGCACCGACGTCGTGGTCGCAGCGCATCATGCCCAAGCTCGGCAATTTCATGCGGGGCGGCGGCACCATGGTGACGCGCGCAGGGCGCGGCGAGGGGGCCACGATCGCCGCGTTGCGCATCGAGAAGCTGCCCGGCAACCCGCAAGAATTGGCCGAGGTGCTCGTTGGGTGCGACGGCATCGCCGCCGTCCAGATCGGCGCAACCGACGCGGCGCGGACATCGGTGCCGACCACCGAAAAGGGCATGCGGAAGCAGGAGGGTTTCTTCACAGGCCTTCTGTTGATCGAGGCACTCGACGCCGCCTCGCTGCAGGCCGCCTTGCAGCAGGCGGTCACGATTGCGCCCGACGTTCTCGGCCGGGCCAGCGAGCCGGAAGTCTATCAAACCATGTTTACGCTCGACGCCCGCGTCGCCGATTTCGGCTGATCGCGACGTCCTATGGCGCTAGAGCGCGATGCCGCCGAGATTCCAGCCGCGGCCACCTTCGCCAAAGATCTCGTGACCGCCAGGCGTCACCACGACCGTATCCTCAAGCTTGATGAAGCCGCGTTTGGGATGCTTCATCGTGGTCTCGATCGACACCACCATGCCGGGCTCGAGCGGCAGCCGGGCATCGGTGTCGTCATAGGGAACCGGACCCGTGGCGGTCAGGCGAGGGGCCTCGTGGCTGACAAGGCCCATGCCGTGGGCCAAGAACTCCGTGCAGCCGCGCTGGCTGATCCGGGCGAGCTGCCGCTCGGCCGCGACATAGATATCACCGCCCATGGCGCCCGGCCGGACCGCGGCAAAGGCCGCGCGCTGCACCGCCTCGATCTCGCCGAGACAATCCGTCAGTTCGGTGTCGGGCTCGCCGAGCACGGCCATGCGCGCGAGATCGCCGATATAGCCGTAATAATTGCCGCCGGAGTCGAGCGACAGCACGTCGCCTTGCTCCCAGCGCTGCGATGACGGCGCCCGGTTGTGGCTGCTGCCGCAGGCGAGCAGGCAGTATTCGAAGGTCAGCCCGCGGCTGGCTTCGGCGATGCGCAACGCGTCCGATAATTGCTGCTTGGTCGTCCCCGGCCCGTGCTTGCCAATCACCTCCAGCATCGATGCGATCACGAGCTCCGAGGCTGTCTTGAGCTGCCTCAGTTCATCCGCCGACTTCACCGCCCGCAGCCGCTCCAGCACCAGCAGCGCGTCCTTGAGCTCGGCCCCGGGCAGAGCGTCGGCCAGCGCCTTCCTGCATCCATCGGCAGGAACGCCATCTCGACGCCGACCCGTTTCAACAGCACACCGGCATCCCGGATCAGCGTCACCGCGCGCGTGATCGCGTCGACCGAGCCGTTCGACTCGGTGCGGACCTGCGGCACCCAGGGCGGCGCGACGGCGCGCTGATGGGTCTCCAGCCGATGGCCGATATAGACAGCCTTGTCAGGCGCGCCCTTGGGATAGACCAGCACCGGCAGATAGCGGCTGACGCCCAGGGCATCCATGTAGTCGAAGAAGATCGCGCGCTCGGCGCCAAGCAGGTACTGCACATTGTGCTTGGAGGTCGCGATCAGGACATCGAGCCCTGCGGCCTCCATGAGACGATCGAGCTTGGCGGCGTCAAATGGAATGGCGCGCGAGCTGATCGCGCGAGCGACGTTCTCCTGCATGATGGACCTCCCAGTCGATGGCGGTTTGGACCGCGCTTCCTGTCGTAGCCGCGACCATCCGATGAACAGTCGGAAGGTCCTTAAGTTGGATTGATTGTGGGCCAGGAGAGGAGTTCCGGATAGCCCTGGATTTGGCCGGCGCGGTCTCTTCACCAAGGCGTGAGCTTGCAGGCGCTCGGCCGGCAATCCGACGCCACATACCGTTTTGTTCTCAAGCCATTCCGATAAGGCATTAGTGCTCGCAGCCCCCGTCGTCCAATGTAGCCGGCAATAAGTTGGTTCGGGCTGCAATGAGCCAACAGTAAAAGGGAAGGAACGGCTTATGAAGCTCACCAGACTGCTGTCCGTTGTGGCTCTGGCCGGACTTGCTGCGTCGTCCGCGTCTGCCCAGACCTCTGAGTCCTCCATCGCAGTGGAAGGCGGCAAGATTCGCGGCGTTGCTTCCGACGTTGTAGGGGTCACCATCTACAAGGCGGTGCCGTTCGCGGCACCTCCGGTGGGCGACAACCGCTGGAGGGCACCTCAGCCCGTGATGCCTTGGTCGGGCGTCAAGGACAGCAGCGCATGGCCGAACCGATGCTACCAGCTCGCCGGCGCCAATCCGCCGGGGACGTTCTACTTCAATGAATATTATTGGGACGCGGCGAAGGATCCCAAGGACAGCGAAGACTGCCTCTATCTGAACGTCTGGGCCCCGGCGAAACCCGCGAGCGCCTCGCTCCCGGTGATGGTGTACTACCACGGCGGCGGCAACCGCCACGGCAACAATTCCGAGGTCGAGTTCAACGCGGCCAAGCTGGCGGCCAAGGGCATCATCGTCGTCTCGGCGGCCTATCGCCTGACGGATCTCTTACGACTTCGCAGCGCCGTCCTGATCGCCGGCCGGACGCTCTCGGATGACACCGTTCGCGGACGACATCCGTTTCGAAGCAAGCACAGCCTGAGAGGCCCGCGCGGCGACGATGCGTCGCGATGGCCGCGGCCTGCGAGGCCAGCCCTGACCGGGTGAGGAGGCATTTAAGCGACTAGGCGCCAAGCCGCACCTAAGCCGGGATAGCCATATCCGTAATTCGCATAAGGTATATTATGGAATATCTTTATATCTAATTGTATCAGTTATTTAGGCAAAGTTCCTGTCACCACGCCTTCGCTTCCGGCCGATGTGCGGACCGATCATCGGCCATCGCCCCAGCTCTCGACGGCTACTGTGCATGGGGTTGTTTTCGCCTTTTTGAATTCGGCCTATCTGCCGAAAGCCGATATTGCCGCGACCTTGTCCGGCTGCAATAAGCGAGCTTCGCGAGATCGCAGATGACTGCCGACCGGACGTCCGTATAGGTTTGCGTCTCACAACAAGAACAAACTTCCGAGGAAGCAGACCCATGAGTTTTTCCCGCCGCACGCTTCTCAAGGCCTCCGCCGCGACCGCCGTCTTTGGCGGCGTCGGCGCGCCTTATGTCGCCCGTGCCCAGGCCGCCGAGTTCTCCTACAAGTTCGCCAACAACCTGCCTGAGTCGCATCCCTTCGTGGCGCGCGCCCGTGAGATGGCGGCTGCGATCAAGACAGAGACCAACGGCCGGTTCGACCTCCAGGTCTTCCCGAACAGCCAGCTCGGCTCCGACACCGACATGCTGAGCCAGGTGCGCTCCGGCGGCGTCGAGTTCTTCACGCTGTCCGGCCTGATCCTGGCCACCCTGGTGCCGGCGGCCTCGATCAACGGCATCGGCTTCGCGTTCCCGGATTACCCCACGGTCTGGAAGGCCATGGACGGCGACCTTGGCGCCTATGTGCGCGGCGAGATCAACAAGGCCGGCCTCGAGGTCATGGACAAGATCTGGGACAACGGCTTCCGCCAGACCACGTCCTCGACCAAGCCGATCAACGGCCCGGACGACTTCAAGGGCTTCAAAATCCGCGTGCCGGTGTCGCCGCTGTGGACCTCGATGTTCAAGGCGTTCGATGCCTCGCCCGCCTCGATCAATTTCGCCGAGGTCTATTCGGCGCTGCAGACCAAGATCGTCGAGGGCCAGGAGAACCCGCTGGCGCTGATCTCGACGGCCAAGCTCTACGAGGTCCAGAAATACTGCTCGCTGACCAATCACATGTGGGACGGCTTCTGGTTCCTGATGAACCGCCGCGCCTGGGCGGCGCTGCCGGACGACATCAAGACCATCGTCGCCAAGAACGTCAACGCCGCCGCCGTGAAGGAGCGCGAGGACACCGAGAAGCTCAATATCAGCGTCAGGCAGGAACTGGCGGGCAAAGGTCTCACGTTCAACCAGCCCGAGGTTGGGCCGTTCCGCGACAAGCTGCGCGCGGCCGGCTTCTACGCGGAGTGGAAGGGCAAGTACGGCGAGAAGCCCTGGGAGTTGCTCGAAAAGTCCGTCGGCAAGCTGTCGTAACGCGTCAGCAGCAATAGGGGCCTTGCCATGGCTCATGTCGATATGACGCCGGCTGTGGCCGGCGAGGTGGCAACACCCCCTCGCCGCCGGCCTGTGCTCGGTTCCATCGAGCTTGCACTGAAATGGCTGGTCGAAATCCCGGCGGCGATCCTGGTCGTCGCCGAGGTCGTGATCCTGTTTGCCGGCGTGGTCTCGCGCTACGCGCTGCATGCGCCGCTGGTGTGGTCGGACGAGCTGGCCTCGATGCTGTTCCTGTGGCTGGCGATGCTTGGCTCGGCGGTCGCGTTCCGCCGCAGCGAGCACATGCGGATGACGGCGCTGGTCGCGAGCGCCGGCCCCAGGCTCTGGGCCTATCTCGACGTGGTCGCGACTTGCGCAGCGCTGGCGTTCCTGCTGCTCATCGTGCATCCGGCCTACGAATACGCCTACGAAGAGAGTTTCATCACCACGCCGGCGCTCCAGATCTCCAACACCTGGCGCGCCGCGGCGCTGCCCGTCGGCATCTGCCTGATGGTGCTGTTTGCAGTGCTGCGGCTGCTCCGCGTCGGCGATTTCAAGACCTTGCTGGCGGCGGCCGCCACGGTCGTCGTCCTGATCGCGCTGTTCTGGTTCGCGCAGCCGCTGCTCAAGCCGCTCGGCAATATCAATCTCATCATCTTCTTCGTCGGCGTGGTCGGCTTCTGCGTGTTCGCAGGCGTGCCGATCGCGTTCGCATTTGGCCTGGCGATCTTTGGCTATCTGGCGCTGACCACGCGGACGCCGTTGATGGTGCTGGTCGGGCGGATGGACGAGGGCATGAGCCACCTCATCCTGCTCTCGGTGCCGCTGTTCGTGTTTCTGGGGCTATTGATCGAGATGACCGGGATGGCGCGGGCCATGGTGACGTTCCTGGCGAGCCTGCTCGGTCATGTCCGCGGCGGCCTGCACTATGTGCTGGTCGGAGCCATGTATCTCGTCTCCGGCATCTCCGGGGCCAAGGCGGCCGACATGGCCGCCGTTGCGCCCGTGCTGTTTCCGGAAATGAAGCAGCGTGGCGCCCGTCCCGGCGATCTCGTTGCGCTCCTGGCTGCCACCGGCGCCCAGACCGAAACCATTCCGCCGAGCCTCGTGCTGATCACCATCGGCTCGGTCACGGGCGTATCGATCTCGGCGCTGTTCACCGGTGGCCTGCTGCCGGGCGTCGTGCTGGCGCTGACGCTGTCGGGGCTGGTGTGGTGGCGCTATCGCGGCGAGGATCTGAGCCACGTCACACGTGCAACGTGGGGCGAGATTGCCCGTGCGTTAGTCGTGTCCATCCCTGCCCTGGCCCTGCCGTTTGTCATCCGCTACGCCGTGGTCGAAGGCATTGCGACCGCCACTGAAGTCTCGACCATCGGCATCGTTTATGCGCTGATCATCGGGCTCCTGATCTATCGCCAATTCGACTGGCGGCGGCTGCTGCCGATGCTGATCGAGACCGCGTGCCTGTCCGGCGCCATCCTGCTGATCATCGGGACCGCGACCGGCATGGCCTGGGGCCTGACCCAATCCGGCTTCTCGCGCGCGCTGGCAGCGTCCATGACCGGCCTGCCCGGCGGCTCCGCCACCTTCATCGCCGTCTCGATCCTGGCCTTCGTGGTCCTCGGCAGCGTGCTGGAGGGCATTCCTGCCATCGTGCTGTTCGGACCGCTGATGTTTCCGATCGCGCGGCTCGTCGGCGTGCATGAGGTGCACTACGCCATGATCATTATCCTGGCGATGGGTATCGGGCTATTCGCCCCGCCATTCGGCGTCGGCTATTATGCCGCCTGCGCCATCGGACGCGTCGATCCGGCCGAGGGCGTCAGGCCGATCTGGGGTTATCTGCTGGCGCTGCTGGCGGGATTGATCATCGTCGCGGTCTTCCCCTGGATCTCGATCGGATTCCTGTAAACCGCGCGGCGTCAAGGAGGGTGTCGATGAGTGATCGGCAGAACCAGTACAATATCGGCCTCGACAAGACCCCCGCCAATTATGTGCCGCTGTCGCCCCTGAGCTTCCTCGCGCGCAGCGCCGCTGTCTATCCCAATCACGTCAGCACGGTCTACGAAGGCCGCAGCTTCACGTGGGCTCAGACCCATGAACGCTGCAAGCGTTTTGCGTCCTATCTCGCCGGCAAGGGCATCGGCGTCGGCGATACCGTCGCTGTGATGCTGCCGAACATTCCGGCGATGAACGAGGCCCACTTCGCGGTGCCCATGACCGGTGCCGTGCTCAATGCGCTCAACATCCGCCTCGATGCGCCCTCGATCGCGTTTCAGCTCGACCATGGCGGCGCAAAAATCATTCTGGTCGATCCCGAATTCTCCAGCGTGATCACCGACGCGCTGGCGCAGATGAGCGGGCCAAAGCCGTTCGTGATCGACGTCGACGATGTCGCCTTCAAGGGCGGCAAGCGCATCGGCGAAATCGAATATGAAGCGGCGGTCGCGCAAGGCGATCCCGGCTTCACGGCGATCTCGCCCGAGGACGAATGGGACGCGATCGCGCTGAGCTACACGTCGGGTACGACGGGCAATCCCAAGGGCGTCGTCACCCATCATCGCGGCGCGTATCTGAATGCCGTCAGCAACATCCTCGCAGGCCAGCTCGGCCAACATCCCGTCTACCTCTGGACACTGCCGATGTTCCACTGCAACGGCTGGTGCTTCCCCTGGACCATCGCGGCGGCTGCCGGCATCAACGTCTGCCTGCGCAAGGTCGAGCCGACCAAAATCTTCGAGCTGATCAAGCAGCACGGCGTCACCCACATGTGCGGCGCGCCGATCGTCTACAACACGCTGATCAATGCGCCCGATGCGCCCAAACAAACGTCAACCGGCGGGACGGGCCGCCTAGTCACCGGTCTCATCGCCGGCGCTGCGCCGCCGGTCGCCGTGCTCGAAGGCGCGGAAAGCATCGATATCAAGCTCACGCACGTCTATGGCCTGACGGAAGTCTACGGCCCCGCTTCCGTCTGCGCCGAGCAGCCCGGCTGGGACGAGCTTCCAGCGCCCGAGCGGGCGCGCATGAAGCGGCGGCAGGGCGTGCCGTACCCGCTCGAGGAAGGCGTCACGGTCATCAATCCGCAGACCATGCAGGAGGTGCCGCGCGATGGCGAGACCATCGGCGAGGTCATGTTCCGCGGCAACATCGTGATGAAGGGCTACCTCAAGAACGAGAAGGCGACGAAGGACGCCTTCGAGGGCGGCTGGTTTCACACCGGCGATCTCGGCGTGCTCGACGAGCACGGCTACGTCACCATCAAGGATCGCTCCAAGGACATCATCATTTCCGGCGGCGAGAATATTTCGTCGGTGGAGGTCGAGGACATTCTCTACAAACACCCGGCCGTGCTGTTTGCTGCCGTGGTGGCAAAGCCCGATCCGAAATGGGGCGAAGTGCCCTGCGCCTTCGTCGAGCTCAAGGACGGCGCAAGCGCGAGCGAGGCCGACATCATCGCCTTCTGCCGCACGCATATGAGCGGCTTCAAGACTCCGAAGGCCGTCGTGTTCGGGCCGATCCCGAAGACGTCAACGGGCAAGATCCAGAAATTCCTGCTGCGCAACGAGGTCGGCTCGGCCAAAGCGATCACAGCCTGACTTCGTTCCGGTTTTGGACACATGTAGAAACGCGGGCCGTCACGAATGTGCAGGAGGCTTCCGCCCGCTCGCACGCGGCGGACGAAAGCCCTCCCCGTCCTCACATCTTCTTGTAGGCGTCGATCAATGCCTGGCCGTCCGCACCTGTTTTCTTGAGCCAGTCGGCGGTGAGCTGCTCGCCGACCTTCTGGAACCCGGCCTTCAACGCCGGGCTGGGCGGCTCAACGATCATACCCTTGGCTTTGAGCTGATCGATGTACCAATTGGCCTTGTCTTCCCAGGCCTTCCAGCCGCGCGTTTCGGCAGCGGCGGCGGCCTTGAGGATGGCGTCTTGCGTGGGCTTGTCGAGCGCCTCGAATGCAGCCTTGTTGACGAAGGTGTAGTCCTTCGGAATCCAGGCCTGCACGTCATAGAAATACTTGAGGGACTCCCAGGCTTTGGAATCGTACCCCGTGCCGCCAGACGACATGAAGGAATTCACCACGCCGGTCGCAAGAGCTTGTGGCAGTTCGGCCGCCTGGATCGTGACCGACTGGGCGCCGACCAACTCGCCGATGCGCGCCGTTCCGACGTTGTAGGCGCGCCATTTCAGTCCCTTCATATCCTCGATCGTGGCAAGCGGCTTGTTGACATAAACGCCTTGTGGTGCCCAGGGCACGGCGAAGAGCAGCTTGATACCCTGTGCATCGAGTCTCTTGGCAATTGCCGGCTTCGAGGCTTGATACAACTTCATCGACTCCGCGAAACTGGTCGCGAGAAACGGCACGACGTCGATCCCGAAAACGGGATCTTCGTTTTCGTGGATTGAAAGCAGCAGCTCACCCATTTGCGCCTGCCCGGTCACGACCGCGCGCTTGATGTCGGGCGCCTTGAAGAGCGACGCGTTCGGATGAACGGTGATCAGGAGCTTTCCCGACGTGGCTGCTTCGACGTCCTTGGCAAAGGCAACCAGATTTTCCGAGTGCGGATTGTCCGACGGGTATGCCGCCGGCAGATTCCATTTCGTCTGGGCCAAGGCGGGCCCAGCGGCCAACACGGCGCCTGCAATCAGGCCTGCGCGGAGTAAATGAAAGGTCATCGTACTTCTCCTCACGGTCAATTTCGAAGCCCAGGTGCGATCAGTCGGGAAAGGCGAGCTTGGGCAGGTACAGCACAATCTGCGGATATTCGGTGATGATGAACACCGCCGCCAGCAGCAGGACGAAGAATGGGAACGCCGCACGCGCCACGGTGAAAGTATCGCGGCCACTCATGTTCTGGAGCACGAACAGGTTGAAGCCGACCGGTGGCGTGATTTGCGCCATCTCCACGTGAATGATGAGGTAGACGCCGAACCAGACCAGGTCGAGCCCGGCCTGCCTGACCATCGGCAGCACGATGACCGCGGTCAGGACGATCATCGAGATGCCGTCAATCAGGCATCCGAGAATGATGTACATGATGCTCAGATACAGCGCGAGCATCCCGGGCGTGAGCTGCTGTCCCTGGACCCAAGTGGCAAGCGCCGCCGGGATGCCCGTATAGGCCATCGCGGCCGTCGTATAGGCAGCGCCTGCCAGGATCAGCATGATCATGCAGGTCAGGCGCGTCGCGCTCATGATGCTTTCGAAGAAGGTCTTGCGCGTGAGCGTGCCGCTCCACCACGCCAGCAGCAGCGCGCCGCTAACACCCCAGGCGGCACATTCGGTCGCGGTCGCAAAACCCAGCACGAGCGAGAGGAAGACGGCCAGGATCAGAAGCAGGCACGGGACGAGCTTGGCGGACTCTTGCAGCTTCCGGCGAAACGGCATTGGCGGGTCGCGCGGCGGAATCTTTTTGGGATTGAGTAGCGACCAGATGATGATGTAGCCGGAATAGAGCACCATCACGAGCACGCCCGGCAGGAAGCCGCCAAGGAAGACCTGAAGCACGGACACGTTCGCCGTCACCGCGTAGACGACCATCGGAATCGACGGCGGGATCAGCAAGCCGAGGGTGCCGGAGCCCGCCAGCGACCCAAGACTGAGCCCCTTGTCGTAGCCGCGCTTGTCGAGCTCCGGCAGTGCGATCTTGCCGATCGTTGCGCAGGTCGCGGCCGAGGAGCCCGACACAGCCGCAAAGATGCCGCAGCCGATGACGTTGACATGGGTCAGGCGCCCTGGCAGCCACTGAACCCAGGGCGAAAGTCCGCGGAACATCTCTTCCGACAGTTTTGTTCGGAACAGTATCTCGCCCATCCAGATGAACAGCGGCAATGCCGCCAGCGTCCAGGACGCGCTCGCGCTCCAGGTGGTGGTTGCAAGCACCGACCCCAGTGGCAGGCTCGTGGTCAGCGCCATCGCAACGAAGCCGACGAGCCCGAGCGAAACCGCGATCCAGATGCCGCTTCCCAGCAGCAAGATCATGACCCCGAGGAGGATGAGCGATAGCTCGATCATGCCAGGATTGGCCATGGTCAACCGCCGCCGCCTTGCGAGATCCGTTCGATAAATTCATCCGGCGTCTCGTCCGGAGAGCTCTTGTCGTAGCTCGGACGGTGGCCGCCGACGACATTGACCATTTCGTCGATCAGCGCGATCGACAGGATCGCAAGACCGCCGGCAAAGCCGAGCTGGGGAATCCAGAGAGGAAGTGCAACCACGCCCTGCGCAACGTCGTTGAAGCGCCAGGAATCGTAGGTCATCTGCACGGCATGTCGGGTGAAGTAGAGGACGAAGGCCGTCGCAATGCCGAGTGCCACGATCTCCGCGACCTGCTTGCTTCGCCCGTGCAAGCGCTCGAGCAGCAGGCCGACCCGGATCATCTCGCCGCGCTTGAAGGTGTGGGCAAGGCCCAGAAACGCCATCGCGGCCATGCACCACGATGCAAAATCGTCACCGGCAGGGATATTGAGCGCAAACTGCCGCCCGATCGACATGACCATCATGATTGCGAAGATCGCGAACAGGAAGACGCCGGCAGCGTAACCCGCACCGAGGTAGAGCAGATCCAGAACCCGTCGGACCGGTCCAACAGCCGTTACGTTATCGCCGTGTCCTGCCAACCCGGCCCCCATCCTCATATCGCGGCTCAATCAAGCTCGGCGACATCGCCAGCCTCGCTTGATTATCGCCTCCATCCGACGCTTGTCTTTGAGACGTTAGACCAACATGACGGGGCTTGCGAAAGCAAGGAGCATGCCGGGCTTCGGCAACGTTTTCCGTTGGATTCAGTGCGTCTCCAGCCGCAAGCCGTCATAGGCAGGCACCACGCCCGCGGGTAGCGATTGCCGGATGACCTCGTAGTCGACATCTGCCGTCATGTTGGTGATGACGGCGCGCTTCGGCTTGAAGCGCTCGATCCAGGACAGCGCGTCGTTGATGCTGAAATGGCTGACATGCTGGGTGTAGCGCAGGCCATCGACGATCCAGAGATCGAGGTTTTCCAGGGCGCCAAAACTCTCGGGCGGGATGTCGTTGAGGTCGGGCGTGTAGGCGGCATTGCCGATGCGATAGCCAAGCGCGGGAATGTTGCCGTGCTGGACCCGGAAGGCGGTCATCGTCACGTCTCCGCCCTTGCCGCGGATGATCTGGCTCCCGCCTGCCTCGATCGAATGCCGCGTCAGGATCGGCGGATAGTCGCTGCCCTCCGGCGAGATGAAGCAATAGGAGAACCGCGCCATGATATCTTTCGCGGTCGACTGGTTGAAATAGACCGGAATGCGCTTGCGCATATGGATCACGACCGAGCGCAGATCGTCCATGCCATGGGTCTGGTCGGCATGCTCGTGCGTCAGGAATACCGCGTCGATGTGGTCGACATCGCTCGAGATCAACTGCTCGCGCAGGTCCGGTGAGGTGTCGATCACGATGCGCGTGGTGCCGTGGTCGGAAGTCTGTTCGACCAGCAACGAGCAGCGCCGGCGGCGGTTCTTGGGATTGTTGGGATCGCAGGCGCCCCAGCCGAGGGCCGGGCGCGGGACGCCAGCGGAAGAGCCGCACCCCAGGATCGTCAGCGTCAGCGTCATGCGGCTCAGAACCTCAAGCTTTCACCTTCGAGAACAGGCGGAAAAAGTTTTCGCTGGTCTGGCGCGAGATCTCTTCGAGCGACACGCCCCGCGTCTCGGCGAGCACTTTCGCGACCTCGACCACATACGCCGGCTCGTTGCGCTTGCCCCGGAACTTGCCCGGCGCAAGATAGGGTGAATCTGTTTCAACCAGAATACGGTCGGACGGCAGTTCGGCCGCCAGCGCGCGCAAGGCATCCGACTTCTTGAAGGTCAGGATGCCGGTGAAGCCGATGTAGAGCCCAAGCGATACCGCCTTCAGCGCCAGCTCGCGGCCGCCGGTGTAACAATGCAGCACGGCGCGAAACGATCCGCGTGCCGCCTCTTCTTCCAGGATGCGCGCACAATCCTCGTCCGCCTCGCGGGTGTGGATCACCAGCGGCAGCCCGGTGGCGCGGGCCGCGGCGATATGGGCACGAAAGCCCCTCGCCTGCGCCTCCGGCGAGCCGTCATCGTAGAAATAATCGAGCCCGGCTTCGCCGAGCGCAACCACCTTCGGATGCTGCGTCAGCGCGATCAGTTGGTCCGGCGAAATGCCGTCTTCCTCATCCGCATTGTGCGGGTGGGTACCGACCGAGCAATAGACGTCGTCGTACCGCCCCACGATGGCGAGAAGCTGATCGAGCTTTCGCACCCGCGTCGAGATCGTGACCATACGGCCGATCCCGGCCGCGCGGGCACGCGACACGATTCCGTCGAGATCCTCCGCAAAGTCGGGAAAATCCAGATGGCAGTGACTGTCGACCAGCATCGCTCGTACGCCTCAGGCCGCCGGCTCGATGTAGCGCGGGAACGCCGGCGTCGGCGCCGGCAGCGTCGAACCAGCAGCGATCCGCTTGTCGCCGCCCAGCATCGCGAAATTGCGCTCGTCCACGGGGATACCGAGGCTGTCGAGCAGCAGGCTCGATGCGGTCGGCATCGCCGGCTGTGCCAAGATCGCGATCTGGCGCACGACTTCGGCGGTGACGTAGAGCACCGTCTTCTGTCGCGCCGGATCGGTCTTGGCGAGCGCCCACGGCGCCTCGCCCGCAAAATAGCGGTTGGCCTCCGCAACCACAGCCCACACGGCGTTAAGCCAGTGATGGATCTGCTGCATCGCCATCGCCTCACGCGACGCGGCGATCATGCCGTCGGCCATCGCCAGGATCGCCTTGTCGTTGTCGCTCAACTCGCCCGGCTCCGGCAGCACGCCGCCGAACTGTTTGGCGATCATCGACAGCGAGCGCTGCGCGAGATTGCCGAGATCGTTGGCGAGATCGGCATTGATGCGCGCGACGATGGCCTCGTGATTGTAGTTGCCGTCCTGGCCGTAAGAGACCTCGCGCAGGAAGAAATAGCGCATCTGGTCGACGCCATACTGGTCGGCGAGGTTGAAGGGATCGACGACATTGCCGACCGACTTCGACATCTTCTCGCCCCTGTTGAACAGGAAGCCATGGGCATAGACCCGCTTCGGCAGCGAGATGCCCGCCGACATCAAGAATGCCGGCCAGTACACCGCGTGGAAGCGGATAATGTCCTTGCCGATGATATGCACGTCCGCCGGCCAGTAGCGCCAGTTCGTGTCGCTCTCGTCGGGGAAGCCGACACCGGTGATGTAGTTGGTCAACGCGTCGACCCACACATACATCACATGATCTTCGGCACCGGGCACTTTCACGCCCCAGTCGAACGTCGTGCGCGAAATCGAGAGATCGCGCAGGCCGCTTCTGACGAAGCTCACGACCTCGTTGCGGCGCGCATCCGGTCCAATGAATTCCGGATGCTCCTCATAGAGCTTGAGCAACTTGTTCTGGTAGGCCGACAGACGAAAGAAATAGCTCTTCTCCTCGACCCATTCGACCGGCGTGCCTTGCGGGCCCAGGCGCACGTCGTCGTCGTTCAGTCGTGTCTCGTCCTCGGCGTAATAGGCTTCGTCGCGCACCGAGTACCAGCCGGAATAGCTGTCGAGATAAATGTCGCCGTTCGCTTCCATGCGCCGCCAGATCTCTTGGCTGGAGCGGTGGTGCTGTTCTTCAGTCGTGCGGATGAAGCGGTCGAACGACACGTTCAGGCGCTGGTCCATCTGCCTGAAGCGGTCGGCGTTACGGGTTGCGAGCGCAGACGGGGTCAGTCCCTCGTTCTGCGCGGTCTGAACCATCTTCTGGCCGTGCTCGTCGGTGCCGGTCAGGAAGAACACGTCCTTGCCGTCGAGCCGCGCGAAACGTGCCAGCACATCGGCCGAGATCGCCTCATAGGCATGACCGATGTGCGGGTTGCCGTTCGGATAGGCGATTGCGGTCGAGATGTAGAAGACGTTGTCACGCGCAACTGTCGTCACGGGCGCTGTTGCCTTCGGGGCAACGATCTTCGCCGCACGCGGCACCTTCGGCTTTACAGGTTTCAGCGGAGCGACGACGGGAGCTGGCGCCGCGGGCGGCGCAACTGCCTTGGCGTTTTTGGCCACCTTCTTCGCGGGAGCCTTGTTCGTCGCGGAAGCCTTGTTCGTCGTGGAAGCCTTGGCGGGCTTCTTGGCGGCCTTCGTCTTCGGCGCCTTCCTGGCGACGACCTGCCTTTTTGCAGCTTTTTTGGCGGCTTTCTTTGTCGTCTTCGTCAAGCGCTTCTTGGCGGCAGCTTTCTTGGTCTTTTTCTTGGCTTCCCTCGCCGCACGCGCCTTCACAGCCTTTCTCGTGGCCTTGTTCGCAGCCTTCTTGCCGCTCTTGCTCTTGACGGTTTTCTTAGCTCGCGCTGCCACCACGAATTCCTTTACCGGCTTCTCAAAATTGGAAACGCACCTGCGCCTAGCGCGTTGCGTCCGCCAGCCAACCGAACACCGAGAACACCAAGGGCTTTCGCTCCAGATTATAGGTTTCGGTGTCGCGCGCAGCGCGGACGATCTTTTCCCATACCTCAGCTAGGCGCGCAAGGCGAGGCAGGTTCTGGTTGGCATTGGCCTCGTCGGAATGGAGGCGTTCCGCGATCCAGCGATCGATGCCGTCGATGAAGGCCGCAAGCGCGACGCGGTCACTGGTGCCGAGGGATTCGCCGAGCGTGTGCAATTCGCGCGGATCCACTTGCGGCAGACGTGCCAGCAGCGCCGCCGTGCGCTGCTGCAGCTTTAGCGCATCGCCGCCGAGCAGCGTGAGTGCCCGTGCAACGCTGCCTTCGGAGGCCTCCGCCGCCTCGCGCAACGCAAGATCGGTCGGAGCGAGGTCGGCGGCCGTGGCGGTTGCGGCAATCACGTCGTCGGTCGTGAGCGAGCGCAAACGCAGCTTGCGGCAACGCGACTGGATCGTGGCGAGCACGCGTGCGGGCGCGTGGCTGACCAGCAGGAACAGCGATTGCTGCGGCGGCTCCTCGAGGATCTTCAGCAACGCGTTCGCCGCGTTCGGATTGAGCTCATCGACCGTGTCGACGATGCAGACGCGCCAACCTTCGGCCGCCGCGGTCGAGCCGAAGAACGCGATGGTCTCGCGCGTCTCGTCGACTGTGATGACCGTCCGCAACACACCACGCTCGTTGGCGCTGCGCTCCAGCGTCAGCAAGCCGCCATGCGAGCTTGCCGCCACCTGCCGCGCCACGGCGTCATCAGGATCGATCGCGAGGTCCTCGGCGCCTTGAACGGCGGGCGCCAGCGGCTGGCCGTGAGCAAGCACGAAGCGCGCCATGCGATAGGCCAGCGTCGCCTTGCCTATGCCCTGCGGCCCGCCGATCAGCCAGGCGTGCGGAATGCGCCCGCTGCGGTAGGCGGTGAGCAGCGCGGTCTCCGCCTCGCGATGGCCGAACAGACGGCTTGTCTCACGCGGGTGCGGAATGGCGGATTCACGCTCGACCTGACGCGGGCTCATGCTGAGACCACCGATGCGGGCGTCGGCAGGAGACGGTCGCGCAGCGCGGTCCAGACGCGTTCGGCCACCGTATCAGGATCGGAATTGGCGTCGATCAGCACGCAGCGTGCGGGTTCATCCGCGGCGATCTTGCGATAGGCTTCGCGCAGGCCGTGGTGGAAGGCGAGCTTCTCGCCTTCGAACCTGTCAGGCGTGCCGCTGCCGCGCCGCGCCGCCGCGCGTGCCAAGCCGATCTCGATCGGCAGGTCGAGGATGATGGTGAGGTCCGGCTTGAGATCGCCGATCGTGACCCGCTGCATGGCGTTGATCAAACCGGCGGGCACGCTGCCGAGGCTGCCCTGATAGGCCCGCGTTGAGTCGGCGAAGCGGTCGCAAAGGACCCACACGCCCTGCTTGAGCGCAGGCTCGATCACGGTGCGGACATGGTCGTCGCGTGCGGCCGCAAACAGCAGCGTCTCGGCCTCGGGACCGAGCAGCTTGCCCATGCCCGACAGGACCAGATGGCGCATGATCTCGGCGCCCGGCGAGCCGCCGGGCTCGCGCGTGACGAGGGTACGGAGCTTCGCCGCACCAAGACGGTCGGCGAGCTTCTTGATCTGGGTCGACTTACCCGTCCCCTCGCCGCCTTCAAAGGTGATGAAACGTCCGCGTCCGGACGGCCGCTGTCCCGTGCGCTCGCTCATGGTCAGAGCTTCTCGGCGCCTGCGCGGAACATGCCGATCACGAGCTCGCTGGCGCCGTCGATCGCGCGCCGCACGGTCGAACCGGTGCCGATCGCTTCGGCCGCATAGACCGGCGTCTCGACGGCGATATTGCCGCTGCGCCACACCTTGACCATGCCGACCTGCTGGCCGGCCTGCACCGGTGCGCGCACTGGGCCGTTATAGACCACGCGCGCGATCAGCTTGTCGCCGCCGCTCTTGTGCACCATCACCTTTATCGGCTCTTTCGCAACGAGCTTCACCGAACGGCTCTCGCCGCCAAACACCTTGGCATAGCCCACCGGCTGGTCGGCCGCGATCAGCGTACGGGTCTCGAAATTGCGAAAGCCCCATTCCAGCATCTTCTTGGCTTCGGTGGCGCGGTCCTCGCTATCCTCAAGCCCGTTGACGACGACGATCAGTCGCGTGCCGTTCTGCACGGCCGAGCCGACCATGCCGTAGCCGCCTTCCTTGGTGTAGCCGGTCTTCAGGCCGTCAGCGCCTTCCATCGAATTGAGCAGCGGGTTTCGGTTGGGCTGGCGGATCTTGTTCCAGGTGAACTCCTTCTCGCCGAACAATTTGTAGAATTCGGGGAAGTCCAGGATGATGTGCCGGGCGAGCATGCCGAGCTCGCGCACCGTCATCTTGTTGCCGGCGTCGGGCAAGCCGTTGGAGTTGGCGAAGGTCGATTTGGTCAGGCCGAGCTCGCGGGCGCGCTTGGTCATGAAGTCGGATGCAAAGATCCGCTCATTGCCGGCGATGCCTTCGGCGAGCGCGATGCAGGCGTCGTTGCCACTCTGGATGATCGCGCCATGCAGGAGGTCGTCGACCGAAACCTTGCTGTTGATGGCCGCAAACATGGTCGAGCTGCCGGAGGGCGCGCCGCCTTTGCGCCAGGCGTTCTCGCTAATCCGGTATTCGTCGGTCAGCTTGACGTCGCCCTTCTTGATCGCGTTGAACACGACTTCCGCGGTCATGAGCTTCATCATGCTGGAGGGTGCGCGGAGCTCGTCGGCGTTCTTCTCGAACAGCACGCTGCCGCTGGAGGCCTCGATCAGGATCGCGGTGGGGGCATCGCCGTCGAAGCCGGCATCCTCGGTCTTCTTGGCGCCCTGGACGCTCTGGTTGGCGGCGTAGATGACCCCGCCCCAGCTGAGGCTCAAAGCGAGCGATGCCGCGACCAGCCCGCGCGCCAGTGCCCCGGCCGTAAATCCGGTATGACCGGGCGAGATAAGACGAAATGCCATGGCGGAGCCCTGAGAGCGGCCTTCTAACAGTTGGAACGGGTGCGAACAACACGACGATCGGTGCTTGCCTCCGAGATTGCACGATTCTCCTTGCGTCCCTATCGTGGCATCTCATGTTTCTCGACCAAATCTCTGAAACAAGGCGGAAAAGCGATGTCTACCACCCGCGTGATCAAGGCCAACGGGATCGACCTCTTCATCCGCGAGGCCGGCCAGGGACCGCTGGTGGTGCTGTGCCATGGCTGGCCGGAATTATCCTATTCCTGGCGGCACCAGATCCCGGCGCTCGCGGCTGCCGGCTTTCACGTCGTGGCCCCGGACATGCGCGGCTACGGCCAGAGCGCGGCCCCGCCTGACGTGACCGCCTACTCGATCTTCGATCTCGTCGGCGACGTCGTCGGCCTGGTTCAGGCGCTCGGCGCGACCAAGGCGGTGGTGGTCGGCCACGACTGGGGCGCGCCGGTCGCCTGGCATGCGGCGCTGTTCCGCCCCGATATCTTTACGGCCGTTGCAGGCCTGAGCGTGCCGCCGCCATTCCGCGGACGCGGCAAGCCGCTCGAGCTGCTGCGCCAAGGCGGCATCACCAATTTCTACTGGCAGTACTTCCAGGCGCCCGGCGTCGCGGAGGCCGAGTTCGAGCGTGACGTCGCCCGCACCATGCGCACCGTGCTCGGCGGACGTGGACTTGCCGATCCGAACGCTGCGACGTTCGTGCAGGAGGGCAAGGGCTTTCTCGGCCATGCCAGCGCCGAGGTGCAGCTGCCGGCGTGGCTGAGCGAGGCTGATCTCGCCTATTTCACCGAAGCCTTCCGCAAGTCGGGTTTCCGCGGCGGACTGAACTGGTATCGCAATCTCGATCGCAATTGGGAGCTGACCGCGCCCTGGCAGGACGCGCAGATCCGGCAGCCCTCCCTCTTCATCGCCGGTGCGCAGGATGCCGTCATCACCGGCCTGATCGGCGCCAAGCGGGTCAACGAGCTGGAGCGGGTGCTGCCCAATCTGACGCGCAAGCTGATCATCGAGGGCGCCGGCCATTGGGTGCAGCAGGAGCGGCCGAACGAGGTCAACGCCGCGCTGGTCGAGTTCCTGCGCGAAGCGGCCTCGCCCTAATGCGCGGCAGTCAGTAGAGGCCGCGGCCGGTCAGGATGCTGCGGGCTTCGGATGCCCCGTCATCGGACGCCGCAGGACCTCTCTCGGCAGCATAGCGGCCGTCCTCATCATAGGACACTTGCCGGGCATTCTGGAGCGCCCGGCCCCGGCTGCGGCTCGAGGCCGACATTTCCGAGGTCGCGTTGATCGAGGCGACGTCGGCTGAGGTGTTGCCGAGCGAATACGGCCGCCCCTCCGGCATCGGGACATCCCCCGGATGGCGCCACGGCTCGACGACAGCTCCGGCACGAACGGCCGCGCCGAGGCGATCCGGACCATCGAGGGCGACGGCGCCGGAACGCCGGTGCGCAAGGTCGCCATCAGCTGGCGGTCGTCGGAGCCTTCGAGCGGCGCCCGGCCGACATATTCGACGCGAACCCTGGCGACGCCATTGCCTTTGAATTCAAGCAGTTCAGCGGCCTTGTTCGAGACATCGATAAGGCGGTTGCCGTGATAGGGGCCGCGGTCATTGACGCGGACGATCAGCGACTTGCCGTTCAATAGGTTGGTGACCCGCGCATAGCACGGCATCGGCAGGGTCGGATGCGCCGCCGTCAGCGAACCCATGTCGAACACTTCGCCATTGGCGGTCTGGCGGCCATGGAAATCGTCACCGTACCAGGACGCCAGGCCCTCGGCGCGGTAGTTGACGTCCTCCTCCGGCACGTAGGTCCGGCCCGCCACGACATAGGGCTTGCCAACGCGATAGGTGCCGCCGCCCTTGGGAACGGGATCGCCCCAGGCGACGACTCGCGGGCTCGAGGATACGCCGTATTTGGGATCGACCCGGCTGGCGAACTTGTTGGACGAGGCGCAATTGGCGAGCGCCAGGCAGGTGGCGACCGCCGCAACGCTACGCGCGGCCCGCACTACCGAATCTGACCGTCGAATCCCCATTCGCCCCAAATACCATTTCGCCGGAGACGGCCCCAACCCGCTTGCTTACGGGGAGTGCCTTCCGGACCTCAAGCTCCGAGCCGGCCCACCACCGTCTCAGAGGCGGTAACGATAACGCAACCCGAACACGGCGGAAATGGGGAGCCCACAGCGTTCGCGCTGGGATGGTAAACAGGACGTTTGGCATTCTCCGTTGATCTACGGAGCGTGAGGGCTTTGGCGCCGCCTGCTTTGTGCCAGTCCCGCACAAGCTGTTGCGCCAAAAGCTCACTCCACCCCCATTGTCTCCGGCTTCACCGGAATTCTTTTGACTGTGCAAGGCCGCCCGCGTTTTCTCGGCTGCAGGGGCGGATTGGAATTTAACGATGATCGAGACGGTTTCGGCACTGATGGGTCTGTTAAGCGCGGGGATCTTTCTGGCCCATGCGTTTGAAGGCTACCGCACGAGGGCCTGACGGCGCTCGCGCGGGCGACATTGCATCACCTCTTCATGACGGCATGTTCGGACAATCTTAATCAATCCGATCGAGCATCGAAGACGAGAGCAACAGGTGTCCCCATGCGCAAACATGACCTCGTATCCGACGGCTTTCTGGCACTGACCGCAGGCGGTCTGGTCCTGCTCTGCTCGAGCCTCGTGGCCCTGGCCTTCGGCTAACCCTCACTTCCGGATTTTCTCAGAGCACTCCGCTGCCGCGGCAGAGTAAGCGCCAGCGGCAAGCTTCGCTCCAATTGCTGACGCGGCCCGCCCGAGCCTCCTGCCAATGCCGCTGCAAGCACCGTCCGCCTCTCCCGACCCGATCGGCTACGGATCGCACGCGGCGTCTTCCACCTGCCAATCCGGCGGCGTACATGAGGACGAGGTCATCCAGATCGGTCGGGTTGAATGTCGGCAGAACCTGAAACCATCCGACCCCGCCTACCCTCGCCGCGGCTCGCCCTGTTGCCGATGGTCATCTTCGGTTCGCGCTGGCTGCAGCTGCCGCTCTATCTCGGGCTGATCTTGGCGCAGTGCGCCAGCGTGCTCAAGATCAAGCTCGCGATGGCGATCATCGGCATCTCCTCGATCGCGCTGTTGCGCACCTCCATCGAGGCCGGCAATCTCGGCTCGAGCCGCGCCAGCTTCACCGAGAGCGGCGTGATGTGGCAGGTGCTGATCCATATCACCTTCGTCGCCTCGGCGGTCGGGATCGTTTTCGTCGACAAGGTCAGCGACGCCACCGCGCGCAGGCAGCCCGAGTGAATTGAATCCACCGCCGGCTGCTCGCTGCGGCCGCGAGCTGCGAGCGATGGCGTGCAACGACAACCGCGCGCCCCGGCACTGAAGCGGAGGCGCGAGGCGAAACTGGTTGGAGAAATCTGACCGATCGGATCTGGCGGCCGTCAGACTTTGGCCGCGGCCGCCTCTCGGGCCAGCCGCTCCGCCCTCAGCCGTTCCCGATTTTCGTAAAACGCCTTCTGCGCCGCCTCGTGGTCGCGCATGGCCTTCTCGGCCTCGACGCGGCGCGCCGCATCGCGCGCCTGGCGCTGCTCGGGCGTCAAGGGTTTGCGTCGGAAGGAAAGATCTTCTGTCATGGCGTGATAACGCGGCGGTAAGGAAAAGGTTCCGCGAGAGGCGCCCGAACCCATCGGGCGCTCCGGCTCCGTGTCCCCCGCTAAAACGTCGAAAACAACCCCATGCACAGTAGCCCGCGCCGTGGCGAGTCAAAGTCTTGCGCGCCCACCATGCGCGTCCCCGCATGCGCCGGTTGACGCGTCGGGCAAAACAGTGGCAAAATGCTATTATTCCGAAAATTGCAAACTTACGGTTTGCGAGCGATGCCATGTCGCTTTCGACTGACATGCCCGGAAACTCGCATTCCGGTAGTTGTACGGAATCCATTTTCGGAACGGGGTGTTCTACTGTGAGAACACCGGCGAGATTTGAGTACCGACCAATTTTGATTTGCCCGGGAATGCCGCAGTGGGGCTGGAACCACGCTGCGGCTTTTCCCATGGGGCAAGTGTCAGTTCCATCTCAGTCGAGCAGCCAGTACGCCGCCCGGTACCCCCGCGCTGCGCACTCGTAGCTCTTCACTTCCGCGCAAGACGGGATCGCTTCCGCTCTTCATCCCACTTCAAGAAGTCCGCTGCGGTGCGGCCCGCCTCCGGCTTGAAGACATCGTCGAGAACGGTGAATGCAGTGATCCGGTCGAGCCTGAAGACCCTGAAACCAACCCGAAGCTCGCACCACCCTGCCAGCAGCCAGACCGGACCGTAGAAGGCCATGATCAGCGGACGCACCACGCGCTCGCTCGACTGCCCTTCGAGGTCTTCGTAGGTGAACTTGACCTTCTGCTGCCTTCAGATCGCGTGACGCAGAGCGGCTTGATCGAAGCCGATGGCTTTGCCTGTGTGATCAGCCGGTGCCCACGGCCCCGCAAGCTCTAGATGATGTCGCAGTGCCTCGGGCAGTACGTCGCCTACCTTGTGGATCACCTTGGCAGCCGCCGCCGCGAGTTCAGGGTCGGCCCACGACTGAACGATGCGGGCACCGAGAAGCAACGCCTCCATCTCGTCTTCGTCGAACATCAGAGGCGGCAAGTCGAAGCCGGGCCGCAGGATGTAGCCAACCCCGGCTTCACCGTCGATGGGCACACCTCGCGCAATCATGTCCCTGACGTCCCGGTAAACGGTGCGCTCGGACACTTCCAGGATTACAGCAAGGTCGCTCGCGTGTCGCCTTCTTCTTGCGGCGCAGTATCTGGATGATCTCGAAGAGGCGGTCGGCGCGGCGCATAGAGCTGCCATCCTGATGGCGTGAGGCGCGGCCTAACACGGACTACGCGGCAGGTGTCTGCGATAGTCCTGGCCCCTCGGTCATTCCTGACACCATGCTGTCAGGAGGGGTGTAGTATGCCGCTGCCAGGACGACAAACGCAGCAAGTAAAGACGACGGCATGACCGACAAGATCACATTCAAGTCGGCACTGCAGAGCACAAGGCGTGATGTGATGATGACGCTTGGCATGACACTGCTCACGTCTTCGACATGCCGATCTGCGCTTGCAGCGACATCCACCGAATTTAACACGACGTGGAGTTCGACTGTGTCCGAAGACAACCAAATGCGTGATCTGTTCGACCGCTGGGAGGAAGTATGGCACGGCGGCAAGTTCGACCTGGTGCCTAGCTGTATCGAGGACAACTACATCAGGCACAACGAGAAGGGCACGAGAGTTGTGACGCGCGAGGACTATGCCGCCGAAGTCGCGACAATCCGCAAGGAGAAGCCCGACTTCCGCACGGTGGTCTACGATCACTGGTTCGTGGGGAACCGGGCATGGTTCCGCTTCTCGTTCAAGTGGACGGACCCCGAGACAGGCAAGTCCCAGTCGCAATCGGGCATTCAGACCTACCGGGCAGTGAACGGCAGGCTCGCCGAGACGTGGCAGGCCATGCACCCCATCGGGAGCGACTGGCCGGACACCACGGCACAGGAGAGATGGACCTCGCCATCGCCGATCAAGTAGCGGCGGCACGGTGGCCTGATCACTTCACTTGTGATCAAGCCAGCAACGCACGTCCTGCAGCGGTGGCAGTCTGACGCTCTGCAAGAGGTGATCGTCGGACTTGATTGCACATCAATCTGCATCTACGCGCTACTCGCGCGCGGGCACCGGCTTTGGCGTGATGGTCGCCCCCGGAAGCGGCGTGCGAGTCAACTCGGAAGACGCTAACGGAGTGAAGTCTGGGCTCTGGTTGTTGCCGATCCGTATGCCGGAATAGGCGACGAGCCCGTCAGCGGTAGCAACCGCGTCGCCCGAGCGCAACGAACCGTCCATCGCGAGATCGACTGACGCAAGACCGGCGGGACTGTGGCCGTTGCAGGTGCAATCGGCTCGCAGCGCCTTCCGATAAGCGAAGGCGTTTTCGCTATCGGCGTATCGTTCGCCGGTTGCGGCATAGGCTCTGTCGATGCTGGAGCCGAAGAAAACCTTGGTCGGACTTGCCGGACAAAAGGCTTGGCACATCTGCGCCGACGATGCCGTGCCGCGCATCAGCGGAAAATATTTGCCGTCGCAACTGCGCACGCAGAAGGCAGGTCCCGCGGTTACGACGACCGGCCGCGGCGGTGGTGATTGCGGATTGTTGTTGAAAGACGAGGTCTCCTGCTGTTGCTTTTGGCCGCCACCGAAAAAGAAATCAAGCAAGCCTTCGGCCGCACTCATTTCGGGCGTCAGCGCCACGGGGCCAACGATGGCGACAGCAACAAGCATGCGACGCAGCTTGCGCTGAAAGGACAATTCCGTACGCATCGCTTGCTCCACCGGACGCAACGAACTCTCTTCAGCACCTCGGGCGCTTGCGGCAATCGTGGATACGAAACGCGCTCCAAGCTGGGCGGAGAAGGGGAAAGAAATGGGCGAGTGGCCACGGCAAGCGCCACATTTCGGCCGTTATGGGACGCCGTCGCAGCCGCGATCCCCCCGAGTCCGCGCCGCGTTGAAACCGACCGACGTCCGGTTCAGGTCAAAATGCGAAGAACTCAACCTGAGCAAATCTAGTCCGCCGGGCCTGAATAAGCGGACCTCAACGAGCGGAATTACGGTGATGCTGCATCATGAGCACGTTCGCCACGCATGCCGATGGCAGCGCTGGCAGCATAGACGAGCGACATATCGCCACGGTCTCAGCTCCGGCTGAAGCCGCGCCCTCCCCGATGCGATCAGCTTCCCTTAGGATTGGTCCCTGACTGCGACTCGCCAAGGCCGGGATTGATAGCCAGCGACGCGCCGGCGGCGCCGCCGGCTTCATAGGCTGTCATCGACACCATCCGGCCGCTACTGCGCTGGGTCCGGAGCTTGAGGTCGAGCTTGTCGAATTCTGCATCGACCACCGAGGTCTTGAGAACGAGCAGCCCGCGGCCAGTGCCTTCGTTGACCTGATCGCGACTGGCCTTGATCGCCATCAGCCTGTCCGCGATCGACGCCACCATCCCGAGCGCGAAGGAGGCATTGGCCAGATGCCGCTGCTGGTGCCGGAACTGGGCGTAGTCGACCGAGGTCTTGAAGCGGCCAAGCTCGGCGCGCACGGCGCCGTCGATCAACTCGGCCAGATAGTGCGCGACCTCGACATCCGCGCCGAGACCGAAGAACACATAGCTGCTCTCGCCGGCCGCATTCTTCTCGCGCCAGACCCGACAATCGCAGAAATGAGCGATCGCGCCGATGCAGTCATCCAGGGGGATTCGCTTCTTGCGATGGGTCTCGTAGACTCTCCGTTCGCACGGCGAGGCGCGCAGCTCGACGTCGGAGAGCGACAAATCGTGGCGATCCAGCAGCTCGGCGACCTTGGCGGCGGCCGACAGCGCCTCGTCCTCGGTGCAGCCGTTGGCGATGGTCTTGGCGCGCAACGCCTGAATGCGGAGCTTCAGCTTGTCGAGCGCCGCCGGATTGAACGTCTGATTCACCGATCACCTGCCCGGGAAAGCCCGACGGGCAGACCCCGGTCGGATCGACTGGCGGAAGGGGTGGGATTCGAACCCACGGTACCCTTGCGGGCACGCCGGTTTTCAAGACCGGTGCCTTAAACCACTCGGCCACCCTTCCAGGCCCGGAATGCAAGTCCGGAACGGCTGTCGCTTAACGTAGTCGGCCGCGCAAGGCAACGCGAAGTTGGACGGCGCGCTGCGCCTGCCCGGCCTTTTCGCAGGAATGGGATCTGTCAGGCGCGTGTCAGTTTGGTGCTCTAGCCTCGGCCGGGACTGGCGACACCTCCCAGGGCGTCGCCGGTCGCGAGGCCCGGCTGGATTCACGTCCATTTCCGGGCCTCGTTCGGCTTCGCCCGCAAAAAAACGCGGCGCCCTTTTGGGGGCACCGCGCGAAGCCTGCTTGTTGCGATGGTTGTTGTTGCGTCGGCTCAGTAGCCGCAATTGCCGCAGCTCGGCGCCACCGGCGCGTAATAGGAATATCCCGGCGACACCATCTCGACGCGCTGGCGCGTGGCGTATTGCGGCGGGATGCGCTCGTACTGGACGCTCGGCGGCGCCACCATCACGGTCTGTGGCACCATCACGGTGCGATACTGCGCCGGCGTACGGTGGGCGACGGTCGCACCGGGCGACACCATCACGGTCTCGTCGACGGCGCGGTATTGCGGCGCGACGTATTGCTGCTGATAGCAGGTCGTGCACGGCTGCGGCGGCGCGTAGCAATTGTAGCAGCCGGCGGAGGCCGCGGTCGTCATGGCAAGTACAGCGGCGACTGTTGAGAAAACGACAGCAAGAGTACGAGACATAATGGTGGTGCCCCAGTTGCCCGAAATGGATCTGCGAAGGTCGCGCCAGTATACGCCGCAAAACCTTGCCGTGCCGAAGTTCGTCGGGGCATCCTTAACGCGAACGCGCAGCCACAGGCGATCGATAAGGAATCGTTGACCATGCCTGGTGGCGCCGCGCGGCGGCACTGGTAGCCCGGATGGAGCGCAGAGACTGGGCAAGAATCTAGCCGTTTGTGCAGAGGAGTGTACGATTCGGTATGACGAATCGTATGTTCAAGACCGGGGTAAGCCGGGATCAGGCGAGCTTTCTTCCGCCGAGAGTGGAAGATTACGTGGCTGGCGACAACCCTGTTCGCGCCATCGATGCTTTTGTCGCAGCGCTGGACCTTAAACGGCTTGGCTTCGGCCATGCTGGGTCAGGCGGCGGGGCAGGACAACCTGCTTACGATCCCGCCGACCTGCTGAAGCTCTATCTTTATGGCTACATCAACAGAATCCGCTCCTCGCGCGCTCTTGAACGCGAGGCCGGGCGCAACCTCGAACTTATCTGGCTGATGAAGCACCTGGCGCCCGGCTATCGTACCATTGCCAATTTCCGCCGGGACAACTGGAAGGCGCTCAAGGCGGCGAACCGGGAGTTCGTGCTGCTGATGCGTGAACTCGACCTTCTGGGTGGTGAGGTGGTGGCGATCGACGGGGCGTTTTTTGATGGCAACGCCAGCAAGGCGAGCATCAAGACGCAACGCCGACTTGCCAAGCGGCTGGCGGAGATCGAACAGGAGATTGAAGCCTATGGTGCCGCGCTGGAGGCCAACGACAGCGTGGAGGCGGAACGTCCGCCGGCGGGGCCAGATGGTGGCGGGGGCGAAGGCGGCGGGGACGTCGCGCAGAAGGTGGCGACCTTGATGGCCAAGCGCACAGCCCTGAAGGCGGATTTGGCGCGGCTGGAAGAGAGTGGTCAGACGCAGTTGTCGCGAACCGATGCGGATGCCCGCTTGCTGGCAAAGAACGGCCAGGTGGTGGCGGGCTACAACGTTCAGATCGCCGTCGACGACAAGCACAAGCTGATCGTGGCGAGCGAGGTCGTCAACGACGGCAACGACACCGGCCAGCTTTACGATATAGCCAAAGCCGCGAAGGAGGAGCTTGGCGTCGAGACGCTCACGGCGCTGGCCGATACCGGTTATTACAACGGCCACACGCTGAAGGACTGCGAGGAGAACGGGATCGTGGCCTACGTTCCGCAAGCCAGGCGGACCGCGCGGCTCGAAGCGCAAGATCGCATCAGCCATGAAGAGTTCGCCTATGACACCGAAGCCAATGTCTATCGCTGTCCCGCCGGCAGGCTCCTGAGCCCGACGGACGGCCGCAAGACCAACGGCAAACGGATCGAGATCCGGTATGTCAGCCGCAAATCCGACTGCGACGCCTGCGCGCTACGCTCACGCTGCCTCTCTGCCAAGACGCCGACGCGCACCGTTTACCGCTGGGAGCATGAGGCGGTGCTCGAGCGGCATCGTGCGCGGATGCAGGACGCCGACGCCCAGATGCGACGCCGGGCAGAACTCGCCGAACATCCCTTCGGTACCCTGAAATGCCGGGCGGGCTATCGCCACTTCCTCGTTCGCGGCTTCGACAAGGTGCGCGGCGAATGGAGCCTGATGGCACTCTGCTACAACTTCTCCCGCGTGCTGAACATCCTCGGCAGCGACAGTTTCATGGCTTATCTGGCCAACCGCCATCCATATTGGGCGTTCTTGCTGCTCAAAGCCGTCTCGGCCATCGTCAACCGCCTACAAGCCAGCATGCCGCTCTCCCAAGGCAAAGTGCGCCTGACCTTCGCCATAGCCACATAATCAGCGCGCAATACAATTCTTGCCCAGTCTCGCAGCGCAATCCGGGACGGTGTCCCGTCTGGTCTGGCACTTGCCCCGGATTGCGCTCTCGGGCGGCGCTTCGCGCCGACCCGTTCGCTCCATCCAGGCTACAAGACGCGCTTACTTCGCGCGCCGCTTCACTTCGCGCACGGCGCCGCGGGCGGCGCTGGTGGTGAGCGCAGCGTAGGCCTGCAGCGCGGTGGAGACGTTGCGCTTGCGTGCTGCGGGCTGCCAGGCGGCATCGTCCTTCGCCTCCTCCGCGGCCCGGCGGCTGGCGAGCTCCTCGTCGGAGACCTCGAGGTTGATGCTGCGGTTCGGAATGTCGATGGCGATGCGGTCGCCGGTGCGCACCAGACCGATGTTGCCGCCTTCGGCCGCTTCCGGCGACAGATGGCCGATGGACAGGCCCGAAGAGCCGCCGGAGAAGCGTCCGTCGGTGACGAGCGCACAGGCCTTACCGAGGCCCATCGATTTCAGATAGCTCGTCGGATACAGCATTTCCTGCATGCCGGGGCCGCCGCGCGGGCCTTCGTAGATGATGACCACGATCTCGCCGGCCGAGACCTTGCCGCCCAGAATGCCTTCGACGGCCGCGTCCTGGCTCTCGAACACCCGCGCGGGGCCGGAGAATTTCAGGATCGAGGCATCGACGCCCGCGGTCTTCACGATGCAGCCGTCCTGCGCGAGGTTGCCGTAGAGCACGGCAAGCCCGCCGTCCTTGCTGAAGGCGTGCTCGAGATTGCGCACGACGCCCTTCTCCCGGTCGGTATCGAGCTCGTCGTAGCGGCGCTCCTGGCTGAAGGCGACCTGGGTGCGGATGCCGCCGGGCGAAGCGCGGAAGAAGGTGCGGACCGCTTCGCTCCTGGAGCGCTTGATGTCCCAGCGCTCCAGCGCCTCGTTCATGGTCGCCGCATGCACGGTCGAGACCGAGGTGTCGATCAGGCCGGCGCGATCGAGCTCGCCCAGAATGCCCATGATGCCGCCGGCGCGATGCACGTCCTCGACGTGCACGTCGGCAACTGATGGCGCGACCTTGCACAGCACGGGCACGCGGCGCGACAGCCGGTCGATGTCCTGCATGGTGAATTCGACCAGGCCTTCATGGGCGGCGGCCAAGAGATGCAGCACGGTGTTGGTCGAGCCGCCCATCGCGATGTCGAGCGTCATCGCATTCTCGAACGCCCTGAAGTTCGCGACGTTGCGCGGGAGCACGGAGGCGTCGTCCTGCTCGTAATAGCGGCGGACGAGATCGACGATGGTGTGGCCGGCTTCGACGAACAGCCGCTTGCGGTCGGCATGGGTCGCGACCACCGTGCCGTTGCCGGGCAGCGCGAGGCCAAGCGCTTCGGTCAGGCAGTTCATCGAATTGGCGGTGAACATGCCCGAGCAGGAGCCGCAGGTCGGGCACGCCGAGCGCTCGATCACCTTGACGTCCTCGTCGCTGACCTTGGAGTCAGCAGCCGCCACCATGGCGTCGATGAGATCGACGGCCTTGGTCTTGCCCTGCAGCTTGACCTTGCCGGCCTCCATCGGCCCGCCCGAGACGAACACGGCGGGGATGTTGAGCCGCAGCGCTGCCATCAGCATGCCGGGCGTGATCTTGTCGCAATTGGAGATGCAGACGAGGCCGTCGGCGCAGTGCGCGTTGGCCATGTACTCGACGCTGTCGGCGATCAGCTCGCGCGACGGCAGGCTGTAGAGCATGCCGTCATGGCCCATGGCGATGCCGTCATCGACCGCGATGGTGTTGAACTCCTTGGCCACGCCGCCGGCATGCTCGATCTCGCGCGCGACGAGCTGGCCGAGGTCCTTGAGATGGACGTGGCCGGGCACGAACTGGGTGAAGGAGTTGACGACCGCGATGATCGGCTTGCCGAAATCCGCATCCTTCATGCCCGTCGCGCGCCAGAGGCCGCGGGCGCCCGCCATGTTGCGGCCGTGGGTGGTGGTGCGGGAGCGATAGGCTGGCATGGCGGTTTCCGTCCTCGGTTTGACCGGCCAGGCGGAAATATCGAAGCCGCCTCAGGCCTTTCCGGCCGGATAGCGCACGGGGTCGACGCGCGCAACGGGAACTTGGCTCCGGCAGGGCTCCCCTGCTCCCGGCGCGGCCTCTCCGCCCGTTCCCCGGGCGCAGCGCAGCGTGAAACGGTGCGCTGCAGAACCGGGGCCAGGAGTGGGTGCGGCGACATGGGTCCCGGCTCTGCGCAGCAGCGCAAGAGCGCTGCAGCGCGTTCGGGACACGAGATCTGAGCCTCTAGTGCAGGGTCGATCGAGCCGATCGCGCAGCCAGTCGCAGCTTGCCGCTTTCGAGCGCGCTCGGGCGCATGCATGCGCTGCGCGAAATCAACCGCGATTAAATCCGTAGTGATCCGGAATAGAGTCCTAACCCTATCTCGCGTACATCGCGGGACATCGATCGGCGGCCTTCCAAGGGCATCACCCTCTGATCGCGCACCACGGGGTTGGGGGACCACTTGGGGCGGGGGATCAAAGGCTGGGGCAAGGTGACGAGGTCCGGACTCCTAGGCACTCCGGACCTCGTGCTTTTCTACATCGAACGCAATCTCGCGCCGCCGGCTGCTTGAGCCGCGCGGCGCGAAGTCGTTTTGGACTGCCTTCTTATTTCGGCACGTTCCGCTCGAGATCTTCCAGCCATGCCGCAGCGCTCGAATCCGACGGCGCCCGCCAGTCGCCGCGCGGCGACAGCGATCCGCCGGCGGAGACCTTCGGGCCGTTCGGCATCGCCGAGCGCTTGAACTGGCTGAAGGCGAAGAAGCGGCGCAGGAACACTTCAAGCCAGCGCCGAATTTCCGGAAGATCATAGGCCCTGCGTTTGTCGGCCGGGAATGCCGGCGGCCATTCGCCCGTGACGACGTCCTTCCAGGCCTGGAACGCCATGAACGCGATCTTGGACGGCCGCAGGCCGAAGCGCAGCGTGTAGAACAGGTTGAAATCCTGCAGCTCGTAGGGCCCGATCGAGGCTTCCGTGCTCTGCGGCTTCTCGCCCGGCTTGGCCGGAACTAGCTCCGGCGAGATTTCGGCCGACAGGATCGAGGCCAGCGTCCCGTTCACGTCGCCGCTGAATTGCTTCGAGGCGATCACCCAGCGGATCAGATGCTGGATCAGCGTCTTCGGCACCCCGGCGTTGACATTATAGTGCGCCATCTGGTCGCCGACGCCATAGGTGCACCAGCCGAGCGCGAGCTCGGAGAGGTCGCCGGTGCCGATGACGATGCCGCCATGGTGGTTGGCAAGCCGGAAGAGATAGTCGGTGCGCAGGCCCGCCTGCACGTTCTCGAAGGTGACGTCGTAGACCTTCTCGCCGCTGCCGGAGGGATGGCCGATGTCTTTCAGCATCTGCGTGGCGGTGGTGCGGATGTCGAGCTCCTGCCAACTCGTCCGCAACGCCTTCATCAGCGCCAGGGCATTGGTCTTGCTCTCGCTGCCGGTGGCAAAGCCCGGCATGGTGTAGGCAAGGATGTTTTCGCGCGGCAGCCCCAGGAGATCGACCGCCTTAGCGGCGACGATCAGGGCGTGGGTGGAATCGAGACCGCCCGATACGCCGATCACGACGCGCTTGGTGCCGGTCGCGCGCATGCGCTGCACGAGGCCGGCGACCTGGATGTTATAGGCCTCGTAGCAATCCTGCTCGAGCAGGCTTTCATCGCTCGGCACGAACGGGAAGCGCTCGACCTTGCGCAGGAAGCCGATGTCGGCGGCCGGCGGCTTCAGGGTGAAGTCGACCTTGCGGAAACGGCCATCGCGCTGACGGCGATTGTCGTCGAACGTGCCCATCAGGGCGCGCTCCTGCCTGAGCAGGTCGAGGTCGACGTCGGCGAGCGTGATCTGGCCGTCCTGCCGGAACCGCTCGCCCTCGGCCAGCAGCACGCCGTTCTCATAGATTGAGGTCTGGCCATCCCAGGCGAGGTCCGTGGTGGATTCCCCTGCCCCGGCGGCGGAATAGACATAGGCCGCAAGGCAGCGCGCCGAGGTCGACTGGCACAACAGCGCACGCGAACGCGCCCGGCCGATCGTGATCGGGCTGCCCGACAGATTGATCAGCACGCTCGCACCGGCCAGCGCGAGCTCGGAGGCCGGCGTCACCGGGATCCACATGTCCTCGCAGATCTCGACGCCGATGGTGAGGCCGGGGACATCCTCGGCGGCAAACAGCAGGTCGGTCCCGAATGGCGCGGGGAGTCTGCCGATGACGATCGCCTCGCCGCCGATGCCGGCGCCGGAGCCGAAATGGCGGCCCTCGTAAAATTCGCGATAGGTCGGCAGATAGCTCTTGGGCACGACGCCCAAAATGCTGCCGCGGTGAATGACGGCCGCGCAATTGTAGATGCGATTACCAAAGCGCAGCGGTGCGCCGACGATCAGCACGGTCATCAGCGCCGCGGAGGCCTCGACAATGGCAGCAAGCCCGCGCTCGACGGCGTCGAGCAGCGGATCCTGCTTGACGAGATCCTCGATCGCATAGCCGGACAGGCACAGCTCGGGAAACACGGCCACCGCGACCGATTGCGCGTCGCAGGTCTTTGCTGCCGCCACGACGGCGTTCGCATTGGCCGCGGGATCGGCCACATGGGAGGTGGTGACGCAGGCCGCAACGCGCGCAAACCCGTGGGCGTAGATCGAGTGGAAGCTCATCGGGCAAAGGACCCTCAAATCTTGCCGGACCGGCCGCCGGCCCTGCACTCTATGTAACCCATCGACCGCATCCCGTGCAGGCCATCCGCCATCATGCATAACGGATTTGCAGCTTCGCCGGCCGGCTTTTTTGGCAGAATCACGCGCTGCGCGCGAGCACGCTGGAGAGGTCGTTGCGCAGCCATTCCGCGATCCGGGGCCAGGCATGGGCATGAGTCCGCGCGCCCATGAACAGACCGAGATGGTTGCTCGGCTCGGAGGCCGCTGCGACGAAGGCGGGCGGCGTGCCGATGAGGCTGGCGGCCGCGAGCGCCTGCGTCGCCGGCACGACATCGTCGTCGAGCCCGGCCAGCAGGAAGACCGGCGCCTTGACGTCCTTCAGGTCGATCGTGCGGCCGAGTGCGGTGAAATTGCCTGACGCGATCCGGTTCTCTCGAAAGATCCAGTTGACGATCTGGAGATAATAGGTGCCCGGCAGATCGAGCGTCTCGGTGTTCCAGCGCTCGAAGCGCGCGAGGAGGGCCGCGCCCTCCTCGTCCGAGAGGTCCTTCTGCAACGCCGCCGCCATGTCCTCGCGGTCAGGCGCTTTCGACCAGACATGCAGCATCTCCTCGCCGCTGACATTGCCGCCGCCGCGCGCGACGAGCTGCTCGTAGACCAACCCGGGGGCGTTGCGGGCGAGTTGCGATAGCCTGGACTCGACCGAAAGATCGACCGGCGCACCTGCCAGCACCAGCCGCCGCACCTTGGCCGGAAACCGCGCGGCATAAAGCAGCGACAGCCAGCCGCCCTGGCACAGGCCGACCAGATCGACCGGCGCGCCGATCTCGTCGACGGCAACGTTGAGATCGCCGAGATAGCTGTCGATCGAGAGATAGCGCATGTCGGGCGTGGCCGAGCGCCAGTCGGTGAGATAGATTCGTTCGATACCGCCCTGTTGCAGCGACTGCACCACGCTGTGGCCGGGTGCAAAGTCGGCGATCTGCGCCCGATGCAGCGCATACGGGGCGCAGACCAGCGCCGGCTGACCGGATCGCGTCCGCGAACAGTCGCGCAGCCGCATGGTGGCGAGCTCCAGCGCCCCGGTGCCGGGCGTGGTCCAGGGAAGATCGCACGCGCCCTGCTCCGCCGCGCCGCGCTCCAGCCACCAGAAGCAGGCCTCCATGGTGAGCCGTGCCGCCGCAAACGGCCACAGCATGGGGTCGTCGGGAGCGCGCCCCGCTCCACCGGTCTGTTGACCGCTCTTCCCCGCCGCCATTATCGCATGATCCTCACAAAAACGCCTCCAGGCTGACGACGGAGATGCCGAGCTCCCTGAAGCTGCGATGGGTCGCTGCGACCGAGCCGTCGAGATCGATGCCACGGCAGGCGTCCTCGATCACGGCAATTTCAGATCCCGCTTTGCGCGCATCCTCCGCGGAAAAGCGGACGCAGAAATCGAGCGCCAGGCCGGCGACGAAAACCGTCTTGAGCTCGCGCTCGCGCAGATAGCCGAGCAAACCGGTCGGCGTCTTGTGGTCGTTTTCGAACAGCGCCGAGTAGGAATCGATCCCGCGGCGAAAGCCCTTGCGCACCACAAGGTTCGCGCGGGGGACCTCAAGCTCCCGATGGAATTCGGCGCCGGCCGTACCCTGGACGCAATGCGTCGGCCAGAGCACCTGGGTGCCGTAGTCGAGCTCGACGGTCTGGAACGGCTGGCGGCCCGCATGGTTCGACGCGAAGGAGACGTGATCGCCTGGATGCCAGTCCTGCGTCAGCACCACATTGACGAATTTTTGGGCGATCCGGTTGATGGCGGGGACGACCTTCTCGCCGCCGGGAACGGCGAGCGCCCCGCCGGTGCAGAAATCGTTCTGCACGTCGATCACCAGCAGCACGTCGCGGTCGGTTATCTTCATCGCAAGGTCCCATGGCGTCCGTCCGGCGCGACAGGCGCCGCCGCTGTCGTCAATGTCGATCTTCCCGCGCCGCTTCGCAACCTCCAGCATCCTGCAACGATGTCGCGCGAACCGGCCGGCTGATCCTCATGGATGCAACGCTTTGGCCTCGTCCGTGTTGACTAGCTGTACCCGAGGGCGGAATCTCTGATATCCGCGGCATGCGGATCGCGGCGAAGGAGCGGAGGAACGGGTTCCCGAAGCCTGCAAGGCTAAGGCAGCCAATTGGTCATGAGTATCGGCAAGACAGGTAACATTCTTCTCGCCGATATCGGCGGTACCAACGCGCGCTTCGCGCTGAGCAATCGCGAGCAGACCGGACCGATCGATTATGTGAAGGTCGCCGACTATCCGACGGTCCGCGAAGCCATTGCCGACGTGCTGCGGCGCGCGGACAGCGAGAAGCCGGCCAGGGCCGTTCTCGCCGTCGCCGGTCCCGTCACCAACAACCGTTGCGTTATGACCAACAGTCCTTGGGTGATCGACGGCAACGAGCTGCAGCTGGGGCTCGGCTTCGACAGCGTCCACGTGCTCAACGATTTCGAGGTGGTGGCATGGTCACTGCCCGCTTTGCAGCCGGCGGACCTCATTCCGCTCGGCGGACAGGATGGCATGTCCGGGGAGCCGCTGCTGGTGGTCGGGCCAGGGACGGGTTTCGGCGTCTCCTGCCTGGTCGAGCGCCACGGCTCCCGGTTGGCGGTCGTCACGGAGGCCGGTCACGCCACCCTGCCGGCGGAGAACGAGCGCGAGGAGCGCGTCATCGCCGCCATGCGCCGGCGCTTCGGCCACGTCTCCATCGAGCGCGGCGCCCTCTCCGGCTCCGGGCTGCAATCCCTCTACGAAGCGATGGCCGAGGTCGATCAAGCTCAGGTGCCGCAACGCGACGCGGCAGCGGTTACCAAGTCGGCGCTGGACGGGACCTGCGAGCTCAGTCGCGCGGCGCTGGAGATGTTTTGTGCCATCCTCGGCTCGGTCGCGGGCAACCTCGCGGTGACCTTCGGCGCCAGAGGCGGCGTCTACATTGCCGGTGGAATCGCGCCGCGCTTTCCGGAATTCCTTTCGGCTTCAGCGTTCCGCGCGCGTTTTGAAGCCAAAGGGCGCTTCCAGGACTATTTGCGCAATATCCCGACCCGCCTCGTCATGAAGCCCGATGCAAGCTTCGTTGGCCTGAAGATGTTCGCCGACCACAATCTGGACTGAGGCCCGCCCTTCCGTCTCTCGTCCGGCAATTCACAGCTGACTGCAGCGCACGCGCGGTTCCAGGCAGGATCGTGCTTGCTCCATCGTTTCCGATGAGCAACAATTCAAGGAGTGCGTGGCGTAGGTACGGGGGCGTGACATGCGTAAGCAGGATGTGGGCTTCGACTATCATCGCTATCACCGGCTGCTGACCGAGGCAGACGATGACGACAAGCGCATGGCGCTGATCGAGCTGTTGATCGAGGAGAAGGCCCGGGACCGGTTGGCCGCGCAGCGCGCCTCGGACCGTGCCGCCATGACGGCCCACACCATCGCCAGGGTGCTCAACGCCGGCCGTAATTAGGCTTGCAGGACCTCCTGTCGCCCGGCCGACGAGTCCGCAATCGATTGCGATTTCGTTAACGATCTCTCGCAAGCCTATGTCAAACTCTTTGCTCTAAGAGTTCCCTCGCCTGATGCAATTCAGGATCAACACAGGGGGAATGAACATGAGCATGATTTCGCTCGCCGAAATGCCGGCTGCCATCCAGACCCGGCCGACCGATTATTCTTTCAAAGCCATTTTCATCTTCTGCTGCGCAGGCCTTCTCGCCTCGTTCAGCCTGATGGCGCACGGCGTTGACCTCAGCGCCGGCCTGATGTGAGACATTGACGACTCATTCGTCCTGAATGGCCGTCCCTTCGGGCGGTCATTTTCGTTGACGATGTCGCGATCGCTAACGAGGTCAGTGTGGCGCCTTGGCCGGTGCATCCGGAAACAGCGAGTCGATCATGATCCTGAGCTGGTCGAGCGCAATCGGCTTGCGCAGGATCGGACGACGCCGGAGCAAGGACGGCAGCAATTCGGGCCCATAGCCCGTCGCGAACAGGAACGGCTTGCCGCGGCGCTCGATCAGATCGGCGACCGGATCGACATAAACACCCATCAGATTGATGTCGAGGATCGCGAAATCGTACTGCGCGGTCATCGCAAAGGCGCTCGCATCGCGCACGTTGTCCGCTTCCGCGACCACATGGTGACCAAGCTCCTCCACCATGTCAGCCATCATCATCCGGATCAACGCCTCGTCTTCGACCAGGAAAACGGAGAGCCCGTCCGCCATTATCAACCTCTCAGCCGCCTTGCGCAGCTAAGCATACCCCATTCGCGAGAAGGATTCACGAATTCGTGGCCTTCAAATTCCACCAATACATGCAATCCAACTCAAGCTTGATCAATCCAGGCCGCGCTCATGGCTGAGGCGCACCATCTCCTGGATGAACACCTGCTTCTGCTTGTCGTCGAGGCTCGAGAACAACGGTTCGGCGGCATCGGCGACGTTGCGCTGATCGGAGGCGCGGTCGATCAGGAATTGCGCCTCGTTGCGCATCTGCTCGATGATGTCGTCGGGCGGATCCCGCTTGGCGCGCTCGATCCGCAGGTTGAGCCGCTCGGCGCCATTATGCCCGAGATAGTGCATCGCGCTGGAAAAGCCGAACCAGTGCTTCTCCTGATCTGGCGTGAGGTTCAGCTCGGTCTTGATCCGCTCGATATAGGAATCGCTGTTGGAGACAATCTGGTCGGCGGTCAGTTGCGGCGCACCGGGCTGGGTCAGGACCGTAACGTCCTTGTTGCCGGCATCCGCCGGAGCGTTCTTGGCCTCCTTGCTCGCCTTGGCGCCCTTGCCGGCTTTCGCGCTCTTGGCATCCTTGTCCTTGGCCGCGCCGGGCTGCTTGGAGTCCTTCGCATCCTTGCTTGCGTCCTTGGCAGCCGGCGCCTGGCCATTGTTGTTCCCGACGCCGAGCACACCGGTGAAGACGCCGACTACGCCGCCAATGGCGCCGCCGAGAACACCACCGACGGGGCCTGCCGCCTTGTTGCCGGCCGCAGCGCCGTCCTGAACGCCCTTGACCAAACCTTGTGCATTCGCAACTGCGGCCGCGCCGATCAGCACTGTCACGACGGAGCCGAGTGCGAGCCATCGTCGCAGGCGAAGCCGCAAGGGCGGCGCCGGGGTGATTATCTGGGTCTTCATCTCGATCTGCTTGCCCTTTGGAAACGGCAGGCCTCCTGCCGGTTGCAACTCTATCGTTTTCGCGACGCCGAGGTCTAGGCGCGGACCATCGCTGTCCCCGTTTGGAAGGCCTTTGGCGCGAAGCGGTTATGCAGGCTTATTCGGAACTGCGGCGTAATTGCGCATGCATCGTTCCCAGCCGTCGCAGGCGGAAGTGTGCGTCGCAATAAGAGCACTCGTAGCTCACGTTCGGCGCACGCCGCAGTCTTTCCCTACACAACGTTAGTTCTAGAGACCGAGGCATTCGGCTTTCTCGACAGACGCAATCAATCATGATCTGATCGCGCTACCAATTTGTCGTGTCCCGCGCATGATTTGCCTTCTGGGATGACGACGCCAATAAGAAACGCCCAACAACAAAATCAAAAAACAAACTCAGAAAAGTCAGAGGAAACGACAGAACAATAAAGCACACCAAGGCGAGGAAACGAGATGTCACGCAAGACACTGACGCGACGTCAATTTGTGGCTGCCACTGCAATGTCCTCCACGGCATTGATCACGGCGCCCTATGTCCGAGGCGCTTACGCCGCCGGCAAACTTTCGATCGGCTTCTGGGACCACTGGGTGCCCAATGCCAACGACGCCTCCACCGCGCTCGTGAAGGAATGGGCCGACAAGGAGAAGGTCGAGGTTTCGATCGACTACATCACTAGCAACAACAAGAAGATTGAGCTGACCGCAGCGGCCGAAGCGCAGGCCAAGTCCGGTCATGACATTCTTCAGATGCCGAGCTGGTGGCCGCACGCCTATTCCGAGAATCTCGAGCCGCTCAACGACGTCATGGAGCCACTCATCAAGCAGAATGGTGAGGTGAACGGCACCGTCAAATATCTCGGGCAGTCGGGCGGCAAATGGCTTGCGGTGCCCGCGACACCCGGCAGCCAGATCAAAGGCCCCTGCTCACGTATCGATATGATGAAGAAATACGCAGGCATCGACGTCCAGGAGATGTATCCGGCCGGCAGCCCGCCGAAAGCCGACAACTGGACGATGGAGACGTTCCTGAAGGCGGCGGAAGCCTGCCATAAGGCCGGCTTCCCATTCGGTATCGGTCTCGGCGAAACCACCGACAGCGTCGACACGGCCGGTGCGATCTTCCAGTCGTTCGGCGCCGAGCTCGTCAATGCCAAGGGCGACATCACCGTCAAGACCGACGCTGTGCGGCAGGCGCTCGAATTCTACAAGAAACTGATCGCAGTGCTGCCCACGGACGCGCCGTCCTGGGATGACGCCTCCAACAACAAATGGCTGATCTCGGGCCGCGGCGCGATGATCCTGAACCCGCCAAGCGCTTGGGCGGTCGCCAAGCGCGACGCACCGCAGGTCGCCGAGCAATGCTGGACGCACGGCTTCCCCGCCGGCCCGAAGGGACGTTTTGCGCCGTTCCTACCCTATTTCTGGGGCGTCTGGAGCTTCGGGAAGAACAAGGAAGCCGCCAAGAGCCTGCTCATCCATCTGTCCTCGCCCGCGGCGATTGAAAAGTTCGTAGCGGCGAGCGGCGGGTACGATCTCCCGGCCTATGCGAACATGACGAAGTTCAAGACCTGGGCCGAGGAAGGCCCGCCGAAGGGCACGCTCTTCCACTATCCGGACCCCTACAAGCAGCAGACGATGTCGATCGCCGCGTCACCAGCGCCGCCGAAGATCGCCCAGCAGATCTACTTCCAGGCGACGCTGACCAAGATGGCGCTGCGCTTTGCGCAAGGCGAGAAGCTGGAAACGGCGCTCGCCTGGGCCGAGGATGAATGTGAGGGCTTCATGCGGACCTGAGCCGGGTGTGTGCCATGGCGGTTCATGCGCTCTCGCGTGAGCCGCCAAGGCGCGCTCTCCGCCCGCGCATGACAACGAAGCCGACCGGTCGCCGGCTTCGTCCTTAAATCTTCCGTCAGAAAGTTTGCCCCATGGCCGATGTCGTCGTTGAGCAAGGTCGTCACGTCAGTTCCGCGCGCACGCGAAAGGGTGCGAGCCTGCGCAACGTCCTGGGTCGGAAATCGACCGTGGCGTTCTTCCTGACCCTGCCGCTGATCCTCCTGATCGCGCTGCTCGTGCTGTATCCGGCCTTCTATTCGCTCTATCTGGCGACGCTGAACAAGGCGATGACGAAGTTCGTCGGCCTGGGCAATTTCACCTTCCTGTTCAAGCGCGAGACGTTCTGGATGGTGGTGAAGCAGTCCTGCATCTTCGCGATCACCGCCGTGATCTTCAAGGCACTGATCGGCTTCATCGTCGCCCATTTCGTCCACAACATTCCCGGCAAGAAGCAGCGCAAATGGCGCGGCATGCTGCTGGTGCCCTGGGTGATTCCGCCGGCAATGAGCACGCTGGCCTGGCTCTGGCTGTTCGATCCCTCCTACAGCGCCTTCAACTACACACTCTCTTTCTTCGGCGTCGGTCCGATCCCCTGGCTCGGTGACACCTTCTGGGCACGCTTCTCAGTTATCCTCGTCAACGTCTGGTACGGCGCGCCGTTCTTCCTGATCATGTACCTCGCGGCGCTGAAGTCGGTCCCCGATCAACTTTATGAGGCGGCCGCGATCGACGGCGCCAACTGGTGGCAGAAGATGTGGTATGTCACGCTGCCGATGATGCGCAACATCATCGCCATCACCACGCTGTTCTCGCTGATCGTCACCTTCGCCAATTTCGACATCGTGCAGATCCTCACCTCGGGCGGCCCGCTGGATACGACACATCTGTTCGCCACCTGGGCGTTCCAGGTCGGCATCCAGAGCAGCGACATCCCGCTCGGCGCCTGCGTCTCGCTGTTCATGGTGCCGATCCTCGCCGTCGCGGCGGTCTTCATCCTGCGCGATGTCAACAAACGTGGGAACGAAGCCTGATGAGCACGCTCGCGATCGACAAGGCCGGACCAACCCGCAAACTCGGCAGCATGAGCCGGGACCGCAAATGGGCGCTGCGCTGGTCCTATTTCTTCCTGGTGCTGTTTGCGATCTTCTTCCTGACGCCGCCGGTCTACATGCTGATCACCTCGCTCAAGAGCAGCGCGGAGATATCGGCGGCGACCAACCCGTGGTGGGTGTTTCACCCGACGCTCTCGAACTATGTCGAGCTCCTGACCTCGAACCAGTTCCTGCGCTTTTTCTGGAATTCATCGATCATCTCGATCGTGGTCGTGATCGTCACCATGCTGATCAGCATCCCCTCGGCGTTCGCGCTGGCGCGGATGAAGTTCTGGGGATCGGCGACGCTCGCGACCGGCGTGTTTCTCACCTATTTGATTCCGGACAGTTTGCTGTTCATTCCGCTGTTCAAGATGCTGGCGGTGATCCAGGACTTCACCGGCATTACGCTGCTGAACCGCTGGTATGTGCTGGTGTTCATCTATCCGACCCTGACCGTGCCGTTCTGCACCTGGATCATGATCGGCTATTTCGCCTCGATCCCGAAGGAGCTCGACGAGGCCGCGATCATCGACGGCGCTTCCTGGCTGCAGACCCTGTTGCGGATCTTCATTCCGGTGGCGCTGCCCGGCCTAATCGCCGCGACTATCTTCGCCTTTACCGTGTCCTGGGCCCAGTTCCTCTATCCGCTGGTGTTCACCACGTCCGTGGACCAGTTGGTGCTTCCGGTCGGGATCACCACGACGCTGATCAAGGGCGACGTATTCAACTGGGGTCAGATCATGACCGGTGCGCTGCTGGGTGCGGCGCCGCCGCTCGTCATCTACGCCTTCCTCATGGACTATTACATTGCCGGCCTGACCGCCGGCGCGACAAAGGGTTGATTGCTCATGGCTGACGTTGCACTGCGGAAGGTGGTCAAGCGTTACGACGATGTCGAGGCCGTGCGCGGCATCGACCTTGATATCGCCGACCATGAGTTCATCGTGCTGGTCGGGCCTTCCGGCTGCGGCAAATCGACCACGCTGCGCATGATCGCGGGACTCGAGGATATCAGCGACGGCGACATCATGATCGGCGGTGATGTCGTCAATGACGTGCCGCCCAAGGACCGCGACATCGCGATGGTGTTCCAGAACTACGCGCTCTACCCGCACATGACGGTCGCGGAGAACATGTCGTTCGGGCTGCGGCTGAAGCACTATCCCAAGGCCGAGATCAACGCTCGGGTGACGGAGGCCGCACGTCTCCTGGACATCACCGATCTGATCGACCGCAAGCCGAAGCAGCTCTCCGGCGGCCAGCGCCAGCGCGTCGCCATGGGACGCGCCATCGTGCGTAATCCAAAGGTGTTCCTGTTCGACGAGCCGCTGTCCAATCTCGACGCCAAGCTGCGCGTGCAGATGCGCATCGAGATCAAGAAGGTGCACCAGAAGGTGCGCACCACCACCGTCTACGTCACCCACGACCAGGTCGAGGCGATGACGCTGGCCGACCGCGTGGTGGTGATGAACAAGGGACGCATCGAGCAGATCGGCACGCCGAACGAACTTTACCACAAGCCGGCGACGCGCTTCGTCGCGGGCTTCATCGGCTCGCCGGCGATGAATTTCATTCCATGCCGGCTGGAGGAGTCCGGTGGCAAGCTCAACATTCGCCTGACCGACCGCATCTCCTTCCCGCTGCCCCCGCCCGCGCCGTCCGTTACAACGCTCTGCCGCGCAACGACGGATTGCTGCTCGGTATCCGGCCCGAACATCTCACGGAATCGAATGCGCATCTCGAACCCGGCGTCGAGACTTTCGATACCGTGCTCGACGTCACCGAGCCGATGGGGATGGAGACGCTGGTCTATTTCGGGCTCGACGGCACGCCGGTCTGCGGCCGTGTCAATCCCAACGCCGGCGCCAGGGACGGGGCTCCCATGCGTTTGGCGATGGACCTCAACAACATGCACCTGCTAAACGGGGAGACCGGCGTCGTGCTGTGACGCTGGTTCAAGAAACGCGAGCAGGCGGGGAGCGATGGCGACCAACAAGAAGAAGATTTTCGTTACACAAACTTTGTCGCAAGGGGCGCGCACCCTCCTCACCCAGCGGGACGATATCGAACTCGTCGAGTTTCCGAACCTGATCTCCGCCAAGGATTTTGAGACCCTGCTCAAAAGCCATGCGCCGGTTCACGGCGTGGCGCTGGGCGCGACCGCCTTCGGCGAAACCGAGATCGAAGCGTCCAAGGACATGAAGGTGGTGACCCGGATCGGCGTCGGCTACGACGCCGTCGACGTGCCCGCCCTTTCCCGCCGCAAGGTGCCGCTGATGGTCGCAGGCAGCGCCAATTCACCATCCGTCGCCGAGCAAGCCCTTTTCATGATGCTGACTCTGGCAAAACGCGCGAATGAAATGCACGCCTGCGTCAAGGACGGCCAATGGGCCAACCGCCTCACCATGCTGCCGTTCGATCTCTACGGCAAGACCGTGCTGATCGTCGGCTTCGGCCGCATCGGCACCCGCACCGCCAAGCGCTGCCTGGCGATGGAGATGAAGGTGCAGGTCTATGATCCCTACAAGCCCGCCGCGGACATCAAGACGGCCGGTTGCGAGCCAGTCGCGGATCTCGACGCGGCGCTGCCCAATGCCGACTTCGTCACCATCCACTGTCCGAAGACGCCGGAAACCATCGGCCTGTTCGATGCGGCGCGGATCGGCCGGATGAAGCCAAGGTCTTATCTCATCAACACTGCGCGCGGCGGCATCGTGAAGGAGGCCGCGCTGTACGACGCGCTCGTCTCCGGCAAGCTCGCCGGTGCCGGCATCGACGTGTTCGAAGTCGAACCGCCGCCGGTCGGCAATGCGCTGTTCGCGCTGCCCAACGTCATCATGGCCCCGCACGTGGCCGGCGTCACCGTCGAGGCGGTGAGCCGCATGAGCGAGCAGACTGCGCGCAACATCCTGAGTGTGCTGGACGGCGATCCGATCCGGCAGAACGTCATCAATCAGGACGTGCTGGGCTGAAGTGAATCCGAAGGCAGCCAAATCAGGTCGCCTTCGGATGGCCAGAATGCGTCCCATTTTGGTGCAGATCGGGCCCCAACTCAGCCTTAATCAAACCCGCGTAATGTATCCGGCCGCGGCGGCAGGGGAGACAGACTTTGCCGGCCGCGTCGAGCTGGAGGATGGACCCTTGTCAGAGATCGACCCGACCGACCACGCGCTGGCGACCATCGCCAGCATTTTGGAGCACCCCGAGTCCGTTCTCGTCGTCCGCGACACCGAGACGGAAACGGTCGTTGCCGAAGACTATGCGGTCGCAGACGAGCATCATGTCTCCGACGATGATCAAGCCGCCGACGATGATGAAGCCTCTGACGAGCATCCGGTGGTGGAGGAGCAGCCGCTGGTGCCCGACCACACCGACGCTGATGGCTACAGCAAGGTCGGTCCGGGGCCCATGGTGGCGATCCGCCTGAAATGGACCGTCCATCGCGGCGACGACGGCCAGTACTACGTGCACGAGACCATCGGCGAGCAGTCCGCCCCCGTGGTCAGCGGCCCGATGAGCAGCGAGGCCGCCGTGCATTTCGTCGACGAACACGAGAGCGAGGCGCATCGGCGCTTCGAACTGCTGCGCAGCGAGATCGCCGGCCGCAGCTCGCTCGCCGACTACGAACGCAAGGGTGAAGCGTAAGCCAGCTTGCAGATCGGATGTCTCCGTACCTCTCCCGTAGGAGAGGTCGGAGCGCATCGAAAGATGCGCTCCGGGTGAGGGGTTAAAGCCTCACCGGATGTTGCGGCCCCTCACCCGGATTGCGCTGGACGATGCTTCGCATCGCCAGGCGCAATCCGACCTCTCCCCGTCGGGGAGAGGTGAATATCGAGCCCGCCAATTACTTCCTCCCCAAAAATCCTTCTTCACGAGCTCGACGCCCGCGTGCCGCAGCAGGTCGTATGCGGTCGTGACGTGAAAAAGAATTGCGGGACGCTGTTGGTGAGCAGCAGCGTCCGGCCGGTAAAGGGCAGCTCGGTCCCGTTTTTTAGCCTGAAGAAGACCTTGAGCTCCGCCGCCGCATCGATCTCCGCGCGCGGCAGGCTTTCAATGAATTCGATCGAGGTGGCGATGCGCGCCTGAAGCCCGGCCATGTCGTGCTCGAGCGGCGGCAGCGCGACCGGATGGCACTGCGCGAGCAGGGCCGGCGCGACGGTGGCGTGGCGGCAGGCCTCGCCGATCTGCTGCGCCAGATCGTACATGTTCGGCGCCATGCGCATGCCGAGCAGAACCGCCGGATTGAACTTGCGGGTTTCGGCATAGGCGACGCCCTTGTCGAGCAGGACGGACAGGTTGCGCAGGTAAGGCACGAACAGGCCGACCGAGGCCTCGTACATCGAAATCGTCACTTTGAGATTCCCTTCAATTCCATCTCGCCAGAAATTGGCATCTGGTCTAAATCCACGTCTCGAGAGCTGCACAATGACAGCTTGGGCATGGGTGGAAAAGAGATGACCGTTCGAATGAGTGTTCAGATCCTGGCGGCTTTAGCCGTGATGTTGCTGGCAAACCTCTCGGCGCACGCGCAACAGCCAGCGCCCTCCCGCCTCGACGAGATCATGACGCGCGGCACGTTGCGCGTCGGCATGACCGGCGACTACAAGCCCTTCACCTATCTGGACAAGGCCACACAGCAGTTCTCCGGTTTCGACGTCGATATGGCGGAGGCGCTGGGCAAGGCGCTCGGCGTCAAGGTCGAGTTCGTGCCGACCGCCTGGCCGAAGCTGATGAAGGATTTCGAAGCCGACCAGTTCGACATCGCAATGGGCGGCATCTCGGTCACGCTCGACCGCCAGAAGAAGGGTTACTTCACCGTGCCGATCATGCGCGAGGGCAAAACGCCGATCGCGCGCTGCGCCGACGTCGGCAAGTATCAGAGCATCGCCGACATCGACAAGAAGGGTACCCGCGTCATCGTCAATCCCGGCGGGACCAATGAGCGTTTCGCGCGCGCCAACGTCAAGGACGCCGACATCACCGTCTTTCCCGACAACACCGCGATTTTCGACGAGATCGCCAAGGGCAACGCCGACCTGATGATGACGGACGCTTCCGAGACCCGCTACCAGCAGAAGCAGCATTCTGGCGTGCTCTGCGCGGTGCATCCCGACAAACCGTTCGACTTCTCGGAGAAGGCCTACTGGCTCCAGCGCGACGTGGCGCTGAAGGCTTTCGTCGACCAGTGGCTGCACATCTCCATGGAGGACGGCAGCTACAAGAAGATCTACGCCGCCTGGTTCGACTAACTCGCGTCCTCCTGTCGCCTGCCCCGGTCAAACTTTGGGCTGGCTCCCAGTCTATTGAACCGGGGACCGCGAGAGGGCGACTCATACCGAGAAACAGTGATCTAGATCACTTTTCGCGATCCCGCCGGGGCGTAAGCGTCGGTGCTGGGACCACCTGTTCGGGAGATGGAAATGAGGAAGCTGTTGGCCACGGCCGCATTCCTTTTGGCGAGCACCGCGGCGCAGGCGCAGTACACTTTCGAATATGGCGGGCGCACCATCCGCATCGATCCGGACCGCGGCACGGTGCAGATTCCGGGCGTCTACGACAACACCGGTCAGGGCAAGGCCAAGAAGGCCAAGAGCGACGTCAAGAGCGACGCCAAAGGAACTTCGAAAGCCGAACCGCAGGCACCGCAGCAAGCCAAGGCTGATCCGCAGCCGCCGGCCAACCCCGCACCGGCGCCCGCACCCGTCGCCGAGGCTCCGGCGGCCGAGCAGAGTCCTGCCCAAGCTCCCGCGGCCGCAGCCTCTCCCGCCGCACCGCCAGCGCCGGCCGCCGCGGCAAACAACGCGCCGACCGAAGATGCGATGGTGCCGCCGCCTCAACCGGCGCCCAGCACCGTCCCGACGGTGGCCGCGGTTCCGCCCGCACCGCCGCCGCCTCCTGCCGCCGCGCCCGCTCCTGTCCAGTCCGCGGCCGTTGCGCCGCCAGCCCCTGCAGTCGCCCCGACGCGCGATCTCAATTCACCGCTCGGCGTCTGGCTCACCGAGGAGAAGGAAGGCAAGGTCCGCATCGAGCAGTGCGGCAACAACCTCTGCGGCTATTCGGTCGACAGCAAATCGAACCAGAACGGCGAACAGATCCTGATCAACATGAAGCCCGGCAAGGATCAGAACAAGGACCAGAAATGGTCCGGCCGCCTCCTCGATCCCAATACCGGCTCGACCTATGACTCGACAATCGCGCTGAAGGAGGCGACCGCCTGCGCGTGCAAGGCTGCGCCTTCGGCGGCATGTTCTGCGGCGGCCAGACCTGGACGCGCGTGAACTAGGTTCGCACCTCTGGGCCCGGATCGGCGACGCATCGCCTGAAGCGATGCGTCTTGCCCTGGGCACGCGAGCGACTGCTAGCCGACCGCCGCGCCGTATTCGGCGTCCGTCACCGGCTCGAGCCAGGTCGAGAACACGCCGTCGAGCGCTTCCTGCATGGCGATGTGGCACATGCTGTTGCCTGGCGAGGCGCCGTGCCAGTGCACTTCACCCGGCGGAATCCAGACGGTGTCGCCCGGACGGATTTCCTTGACCGCGCCGCCCTTGGTCTGGACGCGGCCGACACCCGAAATCACGTAGAGCGTCTGCCCGAGCGGATGGTGATGCCAGTTGGTGCGGGCGCCCGGCTCGAACGAAACGCGCGAGACGTTCAGCCGCGCCGGCGCGGGCGCCATGTTGATGGGATCCTGCAGCACGGTGCCGGTGAAGTGTTCCTTGGGCGCGCGGCGGGTCGGCCGCGTGCCTGCGAGCGTGACGTCCATGGGGGTCCTCGTTTCCTGTTACTTCTTGCTGGCGGCGTAGCGCGCCTTGGTGTCGGCGTTCATGGGATAGAGACCCGGCAGCGCCGCGCCGTTGTTCACCTCGTTGACGATCCAGGCTTCCATCCGCTCCTGCTCGACGCCTTCGTTGAGCACGTGCTCGAGCATCGCCTGCGGGATCAGCACGCAGCCGTCCTGGTCGGCGACCACGATGTCGTTCGGGAACACGGCGACGCCGCCGCAGCCGATCGGCTCGCCCCAGCCGACGAAAGTGAGGCCCGCGACCGACGGCGGCGCGGCATAGCCGTCGCACCACACCGGAAGATTGGTGCCGAGCACGCCCTCGACGTCGCGCACCACGCCGTCGGTGACGAGCGCGGTGACGCCGCGCTTCATCATGCGGGCGCAGAGGATGTCGCCGAAGATGCCCGCGTCCGTGATGCCCATAGCGTCGACCACGGCGATGCAGCCTTCCGGCATCGCCTCGATCGCGGTACGGGTCGAGATCGGCGATGACCAGGATTCCGGCGTCGCCAGATCCTCGCGCGCCGGCACGAAGCGCAGCGTAAAGGCAGGACCGACCAGGCGCGGCAGGCCCGGGCGCAGCGGACGCGCGCCGCGCATCCACACATTACGCAGGCCCTTCTTCAGCAGGACCGTGGTGATGGTGGCAGTGGTGATGCCGGCGAGGGTCTTGCGGGCTTCGGGGGACAGCGACATGGAAACAGACGAGCTCCGGATGGGCGGGAAAGAACGCGCGCATCTTGCGAGCCGGGCGCCTGCCGTCAAGGCCCAAGAATGCGGTCCAGCCGGGCTGTTATGCGACGCGATAACAAGGCGTTATCGCCGCCCCCAGTATTAATTTATTGGACTTGCGGGCGCATTTACGCGAAGCAGGGTGATGCGGAACTCAAGGCCGAGCCCGCGCTTTTCCAAAGGCCCGATTTCGACATCTCATGGCCGCGACGCTCCCCCCGCCCCGCCTTCTGCCCAGTGGCGACAGCGCCGTCACGGTCGAGTTCAGCCGCACCATCGACGATGCCGCCAACGAGCGCGTGCTTGCGCTCGACAAGGCGCTCGCCGCCACGCCCATCGAGGGCATCTCCGAGACCATCCCGACCTATCGCTCGCTGCTGGTGCATTACGATCCCGGCAAGATCGGCTTCGACGCGCTCTGCGAAAAGCTGCGGCCGATCGCCTGCCAGCCGCTGCCGCCGTCGACCAAGGCGCGACGCTGGCGCATTCCCGTCGCCTATGGCGGCGAGCACGGCATCGACCTCGAGGATGTCGCGAAAGCGCTGAACACTACGCCGGACGACATCGTCGCTCGTCATGTCGGCGGCGACTATCGCGTGGCCATGATCGGCTTCACGCCGGGCTGGTCGTATCTCAGCGGCCTCGACAAATCCCTGCACATGTCGCGGCGGCAGAATCCGCGGCTGTTAACGCCTGCCGGCACCATCTCCATTGGCGGCATCCAGGCCGGAATCCAGTGCCTCGCTGCGCCCAGCGGCTGGCACCTGCTTGGCCGCACGCCTGTCAGAACGTATCAGTTGCACCGGAATCCGACCTTCCTGACCGAACCCGGTGATCGCGTGACGTTTTTTGCCATCGACCACAAGACGTTCGAGGAGCAGGACCGCGCTGCGGAAGCAGGCGAGATCATCGCCGAGCAGGTGATCGCATGAGCCGCCTCATCGTCGCCAGCATCGGGCCTGCAAGCTCCGTCCAGGACGGCGGCCGTCACGGCGCACAGCGCTATGGCCTGACGGTCAGCGGCGCGATGGATCGGCTGGCGCTGGCGGCGGCGAACACGCTGGTCGGCAACGAGCCGCTCGCGGCCGCGGTCGAAATCGGCCCGTTCGGCGCCACTTTCACGGCCAAGGACGGCGCCGTGCGCGTCGCCCTCGCGGGCGCACCGCGCAACGCGGACATCGCCGGGCGGCCGATGGCCATGGACACATCCGTCACGCTGAAGGATGGCGAGACGCTGACGCTGGGTTTTGCCCGCGGCGGCGCGTTCACTTATCTCGCGATCGAAGGCGCCATCAAGGGCGAGCTGGTGTTCGGCAGCCTCGCGGTGAATGCCCGCGCAGGTCTCGGCAGCCCCTACCCGCGCCCGTTGCAGGCCGGCGATGAGTTCACGGTCGATGTCGCGAGCGGTGCGCCGGAATTGCGGATCGAACTGCCGAAGCCGGTGAGCGGTCCGATCCGCGTCGTGCTGGGGCCACAGGACGACGAGTTCGACGACGCCAACAAGGCGCTGTTCCTCGACAGCGAGTGGAAGATCTCGGCGACCTCCGACCGCATGGGCTACCGGCTCGAGGGTCCCGCGATCAAACACCTGCACGGCCACAACATCGTCTCCGATGGTACCGTCAATGGCAGCATCCAGGTCCCCGGCAACGGCGCGCCGATCGCGCTGATGATGGATCGGGGCACCTCCGGCGGCTATCCGAAGATCGCAACCGTGATCACGGCGGACCTCGGCCGTCTCGCCCAGACCTCGGCCGGAACGGCGTTCCGCTTCAAGGCCGTCACCATGGCCGAGGCGCAGGACGAGGCGCGCAAATTTCAACAGCTGATCCGCACCCTGCCCGATCGCCTGCGCTCATCCGACACGGTCGAGCTCAACATCGAGGCGCTCAGCGACGCCAATGTCGCGGGCTATGCGGTCAGCGCGATGGATACCGGAACCTGGCAGGTGACGGCCGAGCCGTAAACAACAAGACCAAAGGCGGAGAGCAGCCATGAAGACGATCGATCTCAATTGCGACCTCGGCGAAGGTTTTGGCGCGTGGGAGATGGGCAACGACGCTGCCATGATCGACCTCGCGAGCTCGGTCAATGTCGCCTGCGGCTTCCATGCCGGCGATCCCGACATCATGCGCAGGACGGTCGAGCTGGCGAAAGCGCGCGGTGTCTCGGTCGGCGCCCATCCCGGCTATCGCGACCTGCACGGTTTTGGCCGACACCCGATCGCGGGGCTGATGTCATCCGAGATCGAGAATCTCGTCGCCTATCAGATCGGCGCGCTGCAGGCGATCGCCACCGCGGCCGGTCACAAGGTGACGCATGTGAAAGCGCATGGCGCGCTCTCCAACGTCGCCTGCGAGGACGACATGACGGCGAAGGCGATTGCCGCCGGCATCAGGGCGGTCGACCCCGGCCTGATCTTCGTCGTACTCGCCAACTCGAAGCTGGTGAAGGCCGGCGAAGAGGCCAACCTGCCGATGGTGCACGAGGTGTTCGCCGACCGCGCCTATGAGGACGACGGCAATCTGGTCTCGCGCAAGAAGCCCGGCGCGGTGCTGCACGATGCCAAGGCGATCGCCGATCGCGTGGTGCGCATGGTGCAGGACGGCGCCGTGGTGTCGGTGACAGGCAAGGTCATCAAGATGCGCACGGACACGGTGTGCATCCATGGAGACACGCACGGCGCGGTCCAGATCGCGCGCACCTTGCGTCAGTCGTTGAAGGATGCCTGCATCGAGGTCGCGCCGTTCAAGCGCGGCGCGTGATCAGAATGGGTGCACCGATAACGTGCCGAACACGAGTGCGGCGATGACGGCGAAGGCGCTGTAGAGCCCGATGTGACGGGCGTTCGCCGCGGTCCGACGCGAGAGCGAGCGCGCGTAGAAGTGCAGCCTGGCTTCCGCCGATAGTTCGCGCATGGTCGATCTCCAACGCCGCATGTGCGGGATTATGAAGGATCGACCCCGGTGGTGGGCAAGATCGCCGCGCAAATATCGATAGCGATCTCTGAAGACCGCACATCGTAGTCACAAATTCTCTTCACCCGCAGGTTCCGAGAATCTTATTTGTTAAACCCGAGCCAGCTGGAACCGGCTCGGATGACACGCGAACGACAGCGGGAGAAGGGCCTAGTAGACGTCAGCCTGGAACCGGCCCTTCTTCTTGAGATCGGCGACAAAACTGACGGCCTCGTCGGTCGAGCGCGCCCCGAACTGGGCGACGATGTCGACCAGCGCGCGCTCGACGTCCTTGGCCATGCGCTTGGCATCGCCGCAGATGTAGAGATGCGCGCCCTCCGCAAGCCACGTCCAGACCTCGCGGCCGAGCTCGCGCATGCGGTCCTGCACGTAAAACTTCTTCTCGCCGTCGCGCGACCAGGCGAGCGACAGGCGCGTCAGAAGGCCTGAGGTCTTCATCGCGTTGAGCTCGTCGCGATAGAAGAAATCGCAATCGCTGCGCTGATGGCCGAAGAACAGCCAGTTCTTGCCCTGCGCGCCGGTCGCTTTGCGGTCGAGCAGGAAGGCGCGGAACGGCGCAATGCCGGTGCCGGGACCGATCATGATGATCGGAATCTTCGGATCTTCCGGCAGACCGAAACCATGCGCCTTCTGCACATAGACCTTGAGCTTGTCGCCCTCGTTGATGCGCTCGCCGAGGAAGGTCGATGCGACGCCGAGGCGCTTGCGCTTGCCGACGACGTAACGCACGGAATCCACCGTCAGCGACAGCTTTCCGGGCGTCGCATTGTGCGACGACGAGATCGAGTAGAGCCGCGGCTGCAGCGGCTCCAGCGCCTCAACGAAGGCTTCCGGATGCGGCCGCGTGCCGGAGAATTTCTGCAGCGCGGCCATGACGTCGAGCGTTGCCGCATCGCCATCGGGATCCTCGCCCTGCGCCAGCGCCCGCGCCTTCTCGCGCTGCGCGCCGCCGGTGATGAAGGAGAGCAGCTCGAACAGCTTGTCGGGTGCCGGCGACAGCGAGACGTCCTCGACCAGCGCCTCGCGCAGCGTCTTGTTGTTGACCTTGGTCGTGTGGGACGCTCCGAGCAACGCGATGATCTGGTCGACGAGGCCAAGGTCGTTGCGCGCGAACACGCCAAAGCTGTCGCCGACGACATAGTCGAGCTTGCTCTCGGAGAGATCGAACTCGACGTGATAGGTCTCCTTCTCCGAGCCGCTCTTGTTGAGCAGGCGCCGCGACAGGAAGGTCGCTTCAGCCGGATTTTCGCGGGCACGGCCGAGCTCGGCTTTCACCTCCGGCGCAGCCGGTACACTCGCGGTTGCTCGCCCCTGCCGCAGGTTTTGCGGCCGGCGCCTTGTCGATCTCCTCGAAGAGCTGCTTGAGCATCCGCGCCGTCTCCTTGCCGCCGGGGGCGCAGAGGTTGAGGCGTGCTTCGCTCTTGTTGGCGATCGAGTCCGAATAGTCGGCGCAATTGTAGCCGCACTGGCCGCAATCCTGCTGCGCCATCGCCGCCATCATGCGGCGACGGAGCGGACGTCCTTCCGCGAGCTTCATGCGGTCGGCGATCGCCATCGCCGGATCGTGCCAGGGCGCCTCGCCATCATCGCCGTCGCCTTGCGGCGCGACCATGCCCCCGTTCTCGATCGGAGACAGCGCCGTCGAGCCGTCGAGGCCGAGCATGCCGACGAGAAACCCGTTCAGCCACAGCCGCTGGTCTTCGCTGAAGGGTGCATTGGCCGGAATGATCTCGATCTTGGGAGGCACGGACATCTGGGTCATGCTGCTAGTTCCGCGTCGGCGAGTTTGCGCAGGGCTTCGCCGTCATGGCGACGGGAGAAGGTCAGGAACGTCTCTTCGGGCGAGGAACGGTTGGCGAGATAGGCCTTCAAAAGCCCCTCGACGGTCTTCGGCACGTCCTCGGCCTTCAGATCGTGAAACACTTCCTGCCCGATATCGGCATCGGGACCGAAGCCGCCGCCGGTAAAGAGGTGATAGCCCTCGGCCTGGTCATCCTCCGTCGCACCCGGCACCTTGGCCGCGATCAGGCCGATGTCGGAGATGTAGTGCTGCGCGCAGGAGTGATGGCAGCCGGTCAGATGGATGTTGAGCGGCGTATCGAGATTGATGCGCTCGTCGCACCAGTCGCCGATCGCGGCGGCATGACGCTTGGTGTCGGAGGCCGCGAACTTGCAGCCGGCATTGCCGGTGCAGGCGATCAGGCCGGCGCGCACGTTCGAGACTTCGGTGGCGAGGCCGAGCTTCCCGACCGCGGCGGTAACGAGCGCGACGCTCTCGTCGCGCACGCCCGAGATCAGCAGGTTCTGCCAGACCGTGAGGCGGATATCGCCGTCGCCGAGATCCTGCGCAATCTTCGCGATGCCGCGCATCTGCTCGCAGGTCAGCTTGCCGACCGGCAGCGCCACGCCGACCCAGTTGAGCCCGGCCTGTTTCTGCTTGTGCACGCCGATATGGGCCATGCGGTCCGACAGGGGGCGCGGCAGAAGCGCCTCCGCCGGCACACGCGCGAACGGTTTGTTGAGGCGCTCCTCGACCAGCTTGAGAAAGCCGTCGTGCCCCATATTGTCCAGCACGTATTTCAGCCGCGCCTTGTTGCGGTTGGTACGGTCGCCGTGCTCGATGAAGACGCGCACGATGGCATCGGCCACGGCGGTCGCATCTTCAGGACGAACGACGATGCCGGAATACTTCGCAAAATCCTTGTGACCGGTGATGCCGCCGAGGCCGAGCTTGAACCAGATTCCGGGTTCGACGCCAAAGCCCTCCTTCACCTCGACCGCGGTGAAGGCGATGTCGTTGGTCTCCTCCAGCGCGGCGATTTTGCCGGCGCCATCGAAGGCAACGTTGAACTTGCGCGGCAGGCCGAACAGCGAGCGGTCGTTGAGGATGTGGTAGTGCCATTCGCGCGCGTACGGATGTGTGTCCAGCAGCTCCTGCGGATCGATGCCGGCCGTCGGCGTACCCGTGACGTTGCGGATGTTGTCGGCGCCCGCACCGCGCGAGCACAGGCCGATATCCTGGACGCCCTCGATCAGCGCCACCGCGTTCTTCGGCTCGATCTCGCGGATCTGGAAATTGGCGCGGGTAGTGACGTGAGTGTAGCCGCCGCCACAGCTTTCCGCGATGTCGGCAAGCCCCGACATCTGCCAATGCTTCAAAATACCGTTGGGAATGCGCAGGCGCGCCATGTAGGAGGTCTGCGCCGGAGCCACCCAGAAGATGCCGTAATAGCGCCAGCGGAAATTGTCCGCCGGCGTCGGGCTGGCGTTGTTGCGCGCCTGGTCCTTCAAGTGATCATAGGCATCGAACGGATGCAGCTCGCGCTTGAACTTCTCCTGGTCGGCGAGCTTCTTGCCCGCCGCCGTGAGCTTGTCCTGCGCCTTGATATGCGCCGCGTCAGGGCCGATTGGCTCGGCATTGCCAGCAGGCGCACCGCCGGCTGCAAAGGCGCGCCCGACACGTCCGACCTGCATGCCGGACATGAAACCTTCGAGATAGCGCTTCTGCTCGTCGGAGAAATCGGCCGTGGGTGCTGTATCGAGTTTCATGGGCTGAATCGACCTACTCTGCTGCCTGGACCGCGACCTGCGCGACATCGGCCGTGGTCTTGGCGGGCTTGTACGTGGCGTAGAGCGCAAGGCCGGTGAAGATGAAGCCGCCGACGAGATTGCCCAGCGTCACCGGGATCTGATTCCAGATCCACCAGTCGGAGAGGCTGACCTTGGCGCCCAGCAGCATGCCGGTCGGGATGACGAACATGTTGACGACGGCGTGCTCGAAGCCGAGCGCGAAGAACAGGAAGATCGGCAACCAGGTCGCCGCGATCTTCCCGACCGTAGACGTCGAGGTCATCGCCATGACGACGCCGAGGCATACCAGCCAATTGCAGAGGATCGCCTTGACGAAGACCGAGACCATGCCGGCGGTGCCGATCGCGGCATTGCCGATGGTCTTGGCTTCGGCCACCGCAACGATCCGGGCGGCGACGCCGGCGACTTCGACCTTTCCCATATTGGTGAGCGAGATCGCGATCAGCGCGCCGAAGGCGAGGCTGCCGAGCAGATTGGCGACGAAGACCCAGGACCAGTTGGCGATCACCGCATTCCAGCTCGCCTTGCCCTCGAGGCGCGCCAGCGGAATGATGGCGAAGCTGCCGGTGACAAGCTCGAGGCCAAGCAGAACGATCATCACGAGGCTGACGGGAAAGATGAGCGCGCCAACGAGGGGCTGGCCGGTGGTGAGAGCGCCGCTGAAGGCGAGCGTGGTGGCGGCGCCAAGCAGCGCGCCGGAAATCGCGCCGCGGATCATGATGTCGCGCGGGGCAAGTGCCAGCTTCTTCAAGCTGGCATCGACCATCGAGGCCACAACGTCGGAGGGTTTCGCGTAATCCATATCGAAGCTCCAGCTTGCCGCGCGAAAGGCGGCGTCAACGGGTTGAACGGACGTTGATCGCTGGGAGCCGGTTGGAGGCGCATCAGCGCCAGGCCGGAACCCGGAACGATCCGATCAGCTTCGTTGCTGCGGAAATCCACCATGGACTGGAGCCGCCGGCGCCCACGCCGGGCGGCTTGGGTCCTCCCTATTCAAGGAGTGTGCCAACGCAGCACAAACTGCAAAGCAACATAAGGTCAACGACTTAGGCTTGTGTGCAGCGCATGAAGTGGACCGCAATTCATGCTGCTTCGGGCAGCAATGGCCCAAAGATTAAGCTTCGAATCGACGTGATTAAACAATGAGCAGGTTCTATGGAGCCTTTTTCCGGACCTCAAACGAGGACAGATAGCCGCTGAGATCTGCGGGATCGAAGGCCGGTCCGGCAAAGGCCCTGAATGGGGCATTGGCCTGACCGTCTCCGCCGCGCCCTGAGGCAGCATCGTAGAGGTCCGGCCGGAACACGGCCATCGCGGTCTTGAGCGCCTCGGCGCTCAGCGCCGTTCGCCCCCAGCGCACCATCTGCGCATAGAGCCAGGCAGCCTGGACCGGCTCTGGGCGCCCTGCCCCTTCGCGTCCGACCAGCAAGTAGCGACCACTTTCACGGAACGTGTCGTCGGGCGAAATCTTCAGCCGTCCCGTGAGTGTGCGCTGGATAACTTCGGCATCGACGCCGATCCGCTCAGGCTGCGCCAGGATCTGCGACGTCTCGGCGAGGTTTGCAGGCTGCTCGATGAAATCGGCCGCTTTCACGGCCGCGCGCACCAGTGCCGCGACAACGTCCGGGTGCTTGTCGGCCCAGACCTGGCGCACCGCCAGCACCTTCTCTGCTGCGCGCACCAGGATGTCGGAGACGAAATGCAGGATGTGACCGATGCCGAGATCGACCGCGATCGAATTCCAGGGCGCGCCGACGCAGAAGGCATCGACGTGGCCGCTCTTGAGGCTGTCGACCATGTAGGGCGGCGGCAGCACAACCAGGCGCACGTCCTCGTCCGGATCGACGCCCGCCGCCGCCATCCAGAACCGCAGCTGATAATTGTGGGTCGAGAACGGAAAGGTCATGCCGAAGGTCAGCGGCTCGGCGCCGGCTTTGCGCCTGATGGCGACGACCTTCGCCAGCGCCTTTGCGGTCGCGAGCGGATCGAAGCGATCGCCGTCGATCTCCTCCATCAGGGCGGCAAGGAGTGCCGGCGACACCGTGATCGCATTGCCGTTGATGCCGAGGTTGAAGGGCGCGACGATCGGCACCTTGACGTGACCGAGCCCGAGCGAGGACGCGATCGCCACGGGTGCGAGCAGATGTGCAGCGTCGAACAGGCCGATGTTGAGCTTGTCGCGCACGTTGGACCAGGACACCTCGCGCACCAGCTCGACCTCGAGCCCTTCGGCTGCGGTAAAGCCCTTGTCGACGGCGACGATCAGGGCGGCGGCATCGACCAGCGGGATGAACCCGATGCGGAGGGGTGCGGTCATTTCAGCATCTCCGACGCAGTGATGATCGACTGCGCGATTTCGCCGATTTTCTTCTTCTCGCGCATGGCGGTGGAGCGCAGCAGCACATAGGCCTCGTCCTCGGTGAGCCCCTTGACCTTCATCAGGATGCCCTTGGCCTTTTCGATGATCTTGCGGTCCTCGAGCTGCGACTTGGTCCGCTCCAGCTCCTCCTGGAGTTTCGCGAAAGCGTTGAAGCGCGACACGCAGAGATCGAGGATCGGCTTGATGCGCTCCTTCTTCAACCCGTCGACGATGTAGGCGGACACCCCGGCCTCCACGGACGCCTGGATCGAGGATGAATCGCTCTGATCGACGAACATCGCGATCGGCCGCCGCACGGCGCGGCTGACCTGGAACATCGCCTCCAGCACGTCGCGGCTGGGGTTTTCGAGATCGATCAGGATGATGTCGGGATCAACGGCGTAGATGCGCGCAAGAAGGCTCTGCATCTCGCGGATATGGACGATCTGCGTGAATCCGGCCTCCCGCAACCCCTCCTCGAGAATCGCAGCCCGGATCGGGCTCTCGTCGACAATCACGATTTTAGGCGACTGTTCGGCGCTCATTGCTCACTCGCAACCAGGCGATTCATCCATAGCATGCCGAACGGCCCTGCAAAGGGTTGTAATTATGAGCAATTGGAACTAGCTCAAGCCTGTCAATCAGGCAGGTTTGGATATGGATCAGACGGCTGCGCCCAGGGTCAGCTTCTCTCTACGGAATCTTCGCGCCAACGATCGTCTTGTCGAGCAGTGGCATAGCAGCCAGCACCGCCGTCTCGGTGAGGCCGGAGACTGCTAGCCGCACGACATAAGAATTGCCGTCCTTGTCGAGATCGGCGTAGTGCGCGATGACTTCGATCGGCTGGTCCTTCAGGGCCGGATCGTCGTAGCGGTTGATAATGACCTTGGAGTTGACAGAGGGAAGCGTGGTTATCCTGGCGTTCTTGCCGGATGTCATCGTCCAATCCCGATCGCTGGCAGCGACCCACTGAACCAATTCGGTCCGATCCTTGTTGTAGCGGCCTTCCGCATAGATGATTGCATCGGCTTTGCCGAATTTCTTGCCGTTAGGCACGAACATCGAGGCGCCGTATTTGAGACTCGCGGCCTCATCCCTCGCCCACCCATCAGGTGCCTTCACGCGTGGCCGAAATTCCGGGCACAATCCTTCTTGCCGATCGCAGACATGGAGGATCTTGTCGACTTCAGCTCGCACCGGACACATCGCGCCATACAAAACTGTAACGAAAGCCATGCCGACGATGAAACGGCGCATCGCAATTCAGCTCCCTGGAATCAAGCAAGAAAGAGAATAACAACCAACACGTGCACGTTCGAGCAATTCGTCCGGCTCATCCAGTCGCGCAATCGGACCGAGCTTCCACCTCAGGGGCCCTCAGTCGGTCCATACCTCCCATATTGCCAGCCGATCGCCCTCATTTCATGCACGAACACTGCTTTAGCTTCGCTCCGCGCACCTTAGTTATTGAATTTCGTCATGGGACCAATTAGTTGGATCGCATATCCGAACAATTCAAATCCAGGTTCCAGGCGATTACATGGAAAGAGCGCCGCGCATTTCTTTTACCAGCCTGGGTTGCCCCAAGGCATTGGTGGATTCCGAGCGCATCATCACGCGCCTGCGCGCCGAGGGCTATGAGCTCGCCCGCAGGCATGACGGCGCCGATATCGTCATCGTCAACACCTGTGGCTTCCTCGACAGCGCCAAGCAGGAATCGCTCTCGGCGATCGGCGAGGCCATGGCCGAGAACGGCAAGGTGATCGTGACAGGCTGCATGGGTGCCGAGCCCGAGCAGATCGAAGAGACCTATCCCGGCGTGCTCTCCATCACCGGCCCGCAGCAATATGAGAGCGTGCTCGAAGCCGTCCATCGTGCGCTGCCGCCGGCGCATAATCCGCATCTCGACCTGGTGCCGCCGCAGGGCATCAAGCTGACGCCGCGGCACTATGCCTATTTGAAGATATCCGAGGGCTGCAACAACCGCTGCACGTTCTGCATCATCCCGAAACTGCGCGGCGATCTGGTCTCGCGTCCGGCCAATGACGTGCTGCGCGAGGCCGAGCGCCTGGTCGGCGCCGGCGTGAAGGAGCTCCTGGTGATCTCGCAGGACACCTCGGCCTACGGCGTCGATCTCAAATACGCCGAGAGCCCGTGGAAGGACCGCCAGGTCCGCGCCAAATTCCTGGATCTCGCGCGCGAGCTCGGCGAGCTCGGCGCCTGGGTTCGCCTGCAATATGTCTATCCCTACCCGCATGTCGACGAGGTCATCGCGCTGATGAACGAGGGCAAGGTGCTGCCCTATCTCGACATCCCGTTCCAGCATGCGAGCCCCGAGGTGCTGAAGGCGATGAAGCGCCCGGCCGCACAGGACAAGACGCTGGCGCGCATCAAGCGCTGGCGCGAGGAATGCCCCGATCTCGCGCTGCGCTCGACCTTCATCGTCGGCTTCCCCGGCGAGACCGACGCCGACTTCGCCTATCTGCTCGACTGGCTCGATGAAGCCGAGATCGATCGTCTCGGCTGCTTCAAATACGAGCCGGTTGCGGGCGCAACGTCGAATGCGCTCGAAGGTGCCGTGCCCGCCGAGATCAAGCAGGAGCGCTACAACGCGCTGATGGCGCGCCAGCAGAAGATCTCCGCGCGCCGGCTGAAGCGCAAGATCGGCACGCGCCAGCAGATCATCATCGACGAGGTCGGGCCGACGGTGGCCAAGGGCCGGTCCAAGGCCGATGCGCCGGAGATCGACGGCGCGGTTTATCTCTCGAGCCGCCGGCCGTTGCGCGTCGGCGAGATCGTCACCGCGAAGATCGAGCGCGCGGACCAATACGATCTGCACGGCAGCGTCGCAGGATTCTGAGGTACTCCGTCAATGCGAGCGCAGCGGAGCAATCCAAAGTCTTTCCGCTGAGGGATTCTGGATTGCCTCGCTGCGCTCGCAATGACGATGCGGAGGCAATCACACTAGCCATTTCGGGACCCAGCGCTCCGGGCGCGGGGCGCGGGCGAGATCGGCTTGAGCCTCAGACAATTGCGCCGGCTCGCCCTCGATGGTCGGACGCACATCGTATTCGAAGTTCGGCATGACGCGGCCATCGGCATAGAGACCGAATTTCATCGCGTACCACAGCCCGAGCTCGGGCTGCGCGCGGCGCATCTCCTCGCGCAGATCGCGCAGCAGGGATCGATCGAGGCGGCCTCCTCGAACGGCTGCGGCCCGCGCGACAGGACGCGCGCCTCGTATTGCTTGCCGACGATTGCGACCTCGAAATGCGTCTTGTCCCAGGCGTTCTTGCCCACCGGCAGATGCGCCGCGAGCCGCCAGCCCAGCTCGGCCATCAGGCGGTGATTGGCCCAGTATTCCTCGCGGTCCCGGCTCCACTTCTCGACGAAGCCACGGAAGTCGGGCAGCTCGCATGCACCGTCCTCGCACGTAACAGGCGCGCCGGTCGGTTGTCGGGCGAGCCATTGCGCAAGCTCGACCGTCTGGGGCTCGACCTCGTCATGCGGCCGCAGATCGTGCCAGGCCTTGTCGAATTGCTGCGACGTCAGTTTTGCAAGCAGCGCGTCGAGAGACGGCGCGAGCAGTTCGTAATTGCCCTCCGAGCCCAGCCCCACGATCGGAGGATCGTCACGGTCGAGGCCGGCGCCGTACCATCCGCCGACGGCCCAGCCGTCCGGCAGGCGCATGAAGAGCGCGAAGCGATCGCGCAGCGGACTGCCGTCGAAGATCGGGGCCTGGTCCGAGAACTGGCCTTGCAGCGAGAAGCATCCAACGCTGCCCCACGCGCGCCCGTTGAGCCAGCCGGCAAAATCCAGCAGCAAAGGCGGCGCCTCGATACCCGGCGGAAACGCGCCGCGAATGCTGTCGAGGTCGATCGGATAAGGCGTCTCGGACAAGGCTGAAAACTGTCTGGTTGGTCCCGTCCCTCTTGGTGTGTCCCGGCCCGCCGCCGGTTCGAACCAATTCACGTTCCGAGATCACAAACGCGCCAGAGGCTTGTTGGTTTCTCCGCAGCAATCAAATGACATGCATTCACGCGATCAATCCCGGCATCGCCGATAGCTTCGCGCCTTACGGCGTTCGGTAGCTCCCGCTTGACAAGCAAGGCCTTTCGGCTGTAGGGACGCGGCCCATGATCAATTCCCGGACCCATTTGCGCCAGGCCATGCGTCGTCGCTCCCGCGACGATGATGGGTTGCGCCATGTCCGACGACGCCGCTGAACCAGTAAATTCAGCACAGTTTTCGAGAAGGCCGCACCCGCAAAGTGCGGCCTTCTTGCTTTTCGCGTCCCTTTTCACCCGCCCCCAGATCTTCGCTACCTCAAGAGGAGTTCGACATGACCACCGCCACCCATCCGTATGACGCGCTGATGGACATCACCGCACGGCCCAAGGCCGTGTTCGTCCGTGGCGCCGGCTCATACCTCTGGGACGACAGCCGCAAGCGCTATCTCGATTTCGTGCAGGGCTGGGCCGTGAACTGCCTCGGCCACTCCCCGCCGGCGGTTGCGGATGCGCTGGCTTCGCAGGCCAGGCGGCTGCTCACGCCGAGTCCGGCCTTCTACAACGAGCCGAGCCTCAAGCTCGCGCAAGCGCTCGTCGAGAACAGCGCGTTCGACCAGGTGTTCTTCGCCAATTCGGGTGCGGAGGCCAATGAGGGCGCGATCAAGCTCGCGCGCAAATATGGCACCCTGCACAAAGGCGGCGCGTTCGAGATCATTACGTTCGAAGGCGGCTTCCACGGAAGGACGCTGGCAACCATGTCGGCTTCGGGCAAGAAGGCGTTCGAGCCGCTGTTCGAGCCGAAGGTTGCCGGCTTCAAGAAGGCAAAGCTCAACGATGTTGCCTCGGTCGAGAAGCTGATCGGCAGCAACACCGTTGCGGTGATGCTCGAGCCGATCCAGGGCGAGTCCGGGGTGTGGCCGGCGACCGATCAGTTCTTGCGTGAGCTGCGCGCACTCACCGAGGCGCACGGCCTGCTGCTGATTTTCGACGAGATCCAGACCGGCATGGGCCGGACCGGAAAGCTCTTCCACTATGAGCATACAGGGATAGCGCCCGACATCATGACGCTCGGCAAGGGCATCGGCGGCGGCGTGCCGCTCGCAGCACTGCTTGCGACCGAACGCGCCTCCTGCTTCCAGCACGGCGACCAGGGCGGCACCTTCAACGGCAACCCGGTTATGTGCGCGGCCGGCCTTGCGGTGCTCGATGCGGTCGGCAAGCCGGAATTCCTGAAGTCGGTCACCGAGAGCGGCCTGCTGCTCGAAAGCGAGCTGCAAAAATCTCGGCGCGGCACGGCCTCGGCGGCGTGCGGGGACGCGGGCTGCTGCTCGCGCTCGACCTCAAGCTGCCGATCGCGCCCGACATCGTCGCGCAGGCGTTCGAAGCCGGCGTGCTCCTCAACGCACCGCAGCTCGACGCGCTGCGCTTCATGCCGGCGCTCAACGTCACCAAGGGGGAGATCGCCGAGATGATCGATTGTCTCGATGGTATCCTAACCAAGGCCGGCGCGGCACGGAGGGTTGCGTAGAGACGGCCTCGTGCCCCGGACGCAGCGCAGCGCCCCTTCGGCGGTGCGCTGCAGAGCCGGGGCCATCACCCGCGCCGGATGCCGCATCTGGGTCCCGGCTCTGCGCCGCAACGCCTGCGCGTTGCAGCTTGTCCGGGACACGAGAGCGGATGACGACGGAAGACTACGGCTTCAAAATCGACGCGCCGGTCGTGTTGCGGCTTTCGAGATCGATATGCGCTTTCGCGGCGTCCTTGAGCGCATAGGCGTGGTTGATCGGCACGTGCAGCTTGCCGTTGATGACGGCGGAAAACAGCGTGTCGGCGCCTTCCAGCAGTTCGTTGCGCGTGCCGACGTAGTCGTTGAGCTTCGGCCGCGTCGCAAACAGCGAGCCGTGATTGTTCAGTTCGGCGATCGAGAACGGCGGCACGGGGCCCGACGCGTTACCGAAAGAAACGAACATGCCCCGTGGCTTCAGGCAGGACAGCGAGCCCGGGAAGGTGGCCTTGCCGACGCCGTCATAGACGACGTCACAGCCCTCGTTGCGGCTGATCTGTTTCACGCGCGCGACGAAATCTTCCTCGTTGTAGAGGATGACGTGGTCGCAGCCATTCGCTTCGGCAAGTTCGGCCTTCTCGCGCGAACCGACGGTGCCAATGACGTGGGCCCCGAGCGCCCTCGCCCATTGGCAGGCGAGCAGGCCGATGCCGCCGGCGGCGGCGTGGATCAGCACGCGATGATGCGGCTCGACCTTGAAGGTCTTGTGCAGCAGGTACCAGACGGTCAGCCCCTTGAGCATCAGCACGGCGCCCTGCTCGTGGGTGATGTGGTCGGGCAGCTTGACCAGCTTCTCCCAGGGAATGTTGCGCTCGCTCGTATACGCGCCGAGATTGTGGTAGTAGGCGACGCGGTCGCCGGGATGGAAATTCGTCACGCCCGGCCCGACGGCTAAGACCTCGCCTGAGGCCTCGTTGCCGGCAATGAAGGGCAGACCCGGCGCCTTGTAGAGGCCGGTGCGGTAATAGACGTCGATGAAGTTCAGGCCGACAGCATGCTGGCGGATACGCACCTCGCCGGCAGCAGGCGCCGGGACGTCGACGCTCTCATAGACCAGCGCTTCGGGGCCTCCGACCTTGTGCACACGGACGGCTTTGGTCATCACCTGACCTCCTCTTCTCCAAGGCCAGCGAAAGACATACCGGCCGCCTTGTCAACTTGCCCCAAATTGGAGCGATCAGACGGACGGCCTGCTGGCCTTCTTGCGGTTGCGCTTCGCCAGCACATTGAAGAACTCGACGGCCGCCGAGAACGCAATTGCGAAATAGATGTAGCCGCGCGGGATGTGGAATTTGAATCCGTCCGCAACCAGGGCGACGCCGATCAGCACCAGGAATGCCAGCGCCAGCATTTTCGTGGTCGGATGCTCCGCGACGAATCGCGCCACCGGTCCCGACGAAATGTACATGATCAGGCAGGCGATCACGACGGCCGCGATCATGATCTCCAGGTCCTGCGCCATGCCGATCGCGGTGATGATCGAGTCCAGCGAGAACACGATGTCGATGACGATGATCTGGACGACCACCCAGAAAAAGGCGCTGCCGCCGGATTCCTTCTTCCCCTCGCCGCCATCGGCCTCGACCTCGGCATGGATCTCATGCGTCGCCTTCGCGATCAGGAACAGGCCGCCGCCGATCAGGATGAGGTCGCGCCATGAGAAGTCGTAGCCCGCAAACGAGAACACCGGCGCGGTCAGGCCGATCAGCCAGACCAGCACGCTGAGCAGGATGATGCGGAACACCAGCGCCAGCACCAGCCCGATCTGGCGCGCGCGATGGGCCTGCGGCTCGGGGATGCGCGAGACGATCACCGACAGGAAGATGACGTTGTCGATGCCGAGCACGATCTCGAGCGAGGTCAAGGTGAGCAGCGCGGCCCAGGCCTCCGGGCTGGTCAGCAAATGCATCATGCGAAGAACCTTGCGAGGCGGATCAGCGCATCGCTGAACACGATCCAGAGCGCGATCGCGCAGAGCGCAACCGTCACCCCGGCGCCGACGCGAAAATCCATCGCCAGCACGTAGAGCCCGAGCAGCGACCAGATCGCAATCAGCGACATCGTCAGCCAGCGCAGCCGCACGACGCGAACCGGATGCAGCACATGGAACGGCACGAAAGTCAGCACCACCAGCGCCGCGACCAGCAGCGTCGACGAGAACGGCGGCCAGTGCAGCAGAAACAGATAGAACGCCGCCGCATTCCACAGCGCCGGAAAGCCGCGGAAATGATTGTCATCCGCCTTCATGCGCAGATCGGCGAAATATAATGCGCTGGTGACGATGATGGCGATGCCGAGCAAGGGCGCCGCCACCGGCAGCAAAAGGCCGCTCGCCACGATCGCATAGGCCGGCACGAAGACATAAGTGACGAAGTCGACCACGAGATCGAGCACGTCGCCCGACCAGTTCGGCTGCACGTTCTTGACGTCGAGCCGGCGCGCGATCGGCCCGTCGATCGCGTCGATGATCAGGGCGACGCCCAGCCAGCCGAACATCGCCGCCCAGTGCTCGCGCACCGCCTCCAGCATCGCCAACAGCGCGATCGCCGCGCCGAAAGCGGTGAAGATGTGCACCGAAAACGCCGCGGCTCGGATCGCGGGCGTCGGCTTGAGGGAATCCTCTTGGCTGTCCATCTGAGTTTCCATGGCTCCTGCTACCAGAACGGGACCGGTTTGCACATCCGCCGTCGCGGCATTGCGTCGCGCAATTCGTCATAAAACCAGGCAAGACAGCTGGGCTTGTATTTGCCGCAGGGCGTGTCAAATGTCGTTCCATGACAGACGCATCCACACCCTTCGACGTCAGCGTTATCGGCGGCGGACCGGCAGGCCTTGCGGCAGGAATTGCATTGGCACAGGCCGGCGCGCGGACCGCGCTGCTGGCACGGCGCCTGCCCTACGCCGACAATCGCACCACCGCGCTGCTGGGTGCCTCAGTCGATCTCCTGGAAAGCCTCGACGTCTGGCCGCGCTGCCGGGACAAGGCGGCGGCGCTCGTGGTCATGCGCCTCGTCGACGATACCGGGCGGCTGTTCCGCGCGCCGGAGGTTCGGTTCTCCTGCCATGAGATCGCGCTCGACGCGTTCGGCTACAACATCGACAACCGTTCGCTGATGCTGGCGCTCGAGGCGCGCGCGGCCGAGCTTCCCAACCTCGTCCGCTTCGACGACGAGGCCGAGAACGTCGTCATCGAAGCCGATGACGTCGCGATCCGCACGGCTTCCGGACAATTCCTGACCGCGCGGCTCGTGGTCGGCGCCGATGGCCGGCACTCGCTGTGCCGGGAGGCCGCCGACATCGCCGTGACGCGGCGCGACCTGACGCAGACGGCGCTGACCTTCAACGTCAGCCACGCCCGCCCGCACCGCAACGTCTCGACCGAGTTCCACACGCCGCACGGGCCCTGCGTATTCGTGCCCCTGCTCGGCGACCGTTCCAGCGTCGTCTGGGTTTCGGCCCCCGCGGAGGCCGAGCGGCTGCGGGGCTTGAGCGACGAAGAGCTCTCCGCCGCGATCGAGAAGCAGTCGCATTCCATTCTCGGCCGCATGACGGTCGAGCCCGGCCGAAGTTTGTTTCCGCTGGCGATCGAACGGCCAAACTCCTTCGCGCGCGACCGCATCGCGCTGGTCGGCGAAGCCGCCCATGTGGTTCCACCGATCGGTGCCCAGGGCCTCAATCTCGGTCTGCGGGATGCTGCCGACATTGCGAGGCTGGCTGGCGCGGCCATCGCATCGGGTCAGGATCCTGGCGCAGCCGACGTGCTCAAGCGCTACGACCGGGCGCGGCGTCCGGACATTTTAAGCCGGACCTTTGCGATCGATATCGCCAATCGATCACTGCTCAACGATTTCCTGCCGCTGCAGCCGGTCCGCGCGGTCGGCATGCACCTGCTCGGCGCCATCGGTCCGCTCCGGCGTTTTGCCATGCGCGAGGGGCTGACGCCGACGTGGCGCAAGTAGCCGCCGCGCTGGTCGCCGCTTACGGAAACACCAGCCGGCCGGTCTGGAGCAACCACATCACGCTGGTCAGCGTGACCACGGATGCGAACGTCCCGAGCAGGACGGCGACGGAGGCGGATTCGATCCAGGCATCGTTCTGGCGAGCAATCACGAACACATTCAGCGCCGGCGGCAGCGAGGCCATCAGGATAGCGGTCGCGGCCCAGGGCTGCGCGAACGGACCGAACGCCAGCATCAGGCCGAACGCCGCGAGCGGATGGATTAGGAGCTTCACCGCGATCACGCCCGGCACCTCCCAGGGCACGCGGTCGAACGGGCGCAGCGCCACGGTCACGCCGAGCACGAACAATGCTGTCGGAGCTGCCGCGTTCTGGAGGAAGGTGATGGTGCGGTCGAGCGCGACCGGCAGTTCGATATGGAGCGCGGCCACGGCTGCGCCAAAGCAGGCCGACATGATCAGCGGGTTGAGCACGATCTGCTTCAGCACGACGCCGAAGGCATGCACGATCGAGGGATGGTCGCGGTCGGACAGTTCGATCAGCAGCGGCACGATCGTGAACAGGAAGATGCTGTCGCAGCAGAAGATCAGCGCGGTCGGCGCCGACGCCTTCGGCCCGAGCACTGCGAGCGCGAGCCCCGGCCCCATATAGCCGATGTTGCCGTAACCGCCGGACAGGCCCGCGAGTGTCGCTTCCCGCAGCGTCAGGCCGCCGAGCAGCTTGCCGACGACCAGCGCGATCGTGAACGCGGCAACGGTCGACAGCGTGGTCGCGACCAGGAACGGCGGGTTGTTCAATTCCGAGAACGGCGTCTTCGACATGATCGCAAACAGCAGCGCCGGCAGCGACACGTAGAGCAGGAAGAAGTTCATCCAGGCGAGGCCCGATTCCGGTAGTGACTTGACTTTGCCACACGCGAAACCGACGAAGATCAAGCCAAAATAAGGTAATGCAAGATTGAGGATATCGACCATTGATGAAGCGTTTTCTGAAGACCCGGCGGCTATCTGCTACTTAAGCAGACATTAATTCCAAGTGAGGGCACTAGCATCGGCCACAATCCTGGTCTATCGACGGGGAATGATTAAAACGCGGACCGCCAAATTTCAGATCGGTCAGGTCGTTCGCCACCGGATCTTCTCGTTCCGGGGGGTGATTTTCGACATCGATCCGGAGTTCAACAACACCGAGGAGTGGTGGCTGTCGATTCCCGAGGAGGTGCGGCCTCACAAGGATCAGCCGTTCTATCATCTGCTCGCGGAGAATGCGGAATCCGAGTACGTCGCCTACGTGTCCGAGCAGAACCTGCTGCCCGACGAGTCCGGCGAGCCGATCCGGCATTCCCAGGTCGCCGAGATCTTCATCAAGAGCAAGGATGGCGGCTACCGCCCGCGCAATCCTTCGCTGAACTGAGCCGTCCGTCCCTGCTCGACCTGTCACCGCCGACAAGCGGCCCGCAAAAAAGGCGCTCGAACCGAGCGCCTTTTTCATGTCCGGGATCTGAGCCCGATTACTTCTGGGCCGTCGGAGGTGCGCCGGGTGCCGCACCCTGCTGCTCGAGCTTCTTGCGCTGCTCGTCAGCCTTCTTCTGAAGCTCTTCCTGAAGCTTCTTCTGGGTTTCCTCGAACACCTTCGGATCGGTCGGCGGACCGTCATAGGCTTTCTGGAATTCGCCCGCGAGCGGCAGCGGCAGGGTCAGCGGCGCACCGTTGGCGTTGATCGCCTGCACCACGAGGTTCTGGCCCTTCTTCAAATTGGCGATGAGTTCGGGCGTGGCTTCGTAGTCCGACATGCAGCCGTTCTGGAAGCAGATCACATACGGGCTCTGCAGCGGCGGGTTGTTGTCGACGATGATGCGCGTGCCGTGCACCAGCTGCATGCCAAGCGGCAGCGTCACGCGCAGGATCTTCTTCGGCTCGCCTTCCGGCTCGATGATCACAGCCGCGATGACAGGCTGGCCCGATTCGATGCGGCCGTCCTTGCCGGTAAAGCAGACCTGCTTGGCGTTGGCGTCCTGGCCCTTGAGGCAGAACTTGGTCCAAGGCGCGTAAATCAGCTGGATCTGCTGATCCGCGGGCTGGCCACCCTGCGCCGCCGGAGCGCCCGGCTGGGCGGGCGCCTGCTGGGCCTGGGGAGCCGGCGCGGGCGCCGGAGCCGGTGCCTTGGGCGCAGCCTTCGGAGCGGCTTTCGGGGCAATTTTCGGCGCGGGCGCGCCCGGAGCCGGAGCCTGGGCCTCGGCGGCAAACGGAACGACCAACGCCGTCGCCGTCAACAGGGCGAGAAGTCGCCCGCGCGGCCGGACGGACGCGGCCAAATAACGGAAATTCATTGCAGAAAACCCTTTCTGAACGGGAAGTGCCCGAACCGCTCCGAAGCACCGAAACAAGCCGCCTTGGGCGCGGCTCTCTCCCCGTCAATTGAGGCAGATGCGTGACGGGCTCGGCGCTCTTGCGCGATTGCGTGCCTTCTTAACGCGGTCGACGGAAAGATCAATGCCGACAAGCATTTTTGGCTGTCTCCGGACGGACGCTCAGTGAAATCCCTGTGATAGGATTCAGCCCTCGCCGGCCCTCGAATCAACGTGTCCGAATGTTCATGTTCCAGCGCCTGCTCGAGGGCCCCGGTGTCCGCCTCTGCAGCCTTGCCGCGGTCCTCAATAGCCTGGCTCTCACCGTCGGCCTGCCGGTCAGCGGCGCCAGGGCCGAGGAAGACCACGCAATCGCCATGCACGGCAAGCCGGCGCTGCCGGCCGATTTCACCCACATGCCCTATGCCAACCCCGATGCCCCCAAGGGCGGCCGGCTGACCTGGGGCCTCCTCGGCACCTTCGACAGCCTCAACCCCTTCATCGTCAAGGGACTGGCCGTACAGCCGATCCGAAACTACGTCGTCGAAAGCCTGCTGGCGCGCGGCCAGAACGAGCCGTTCACGCTTTATGGCCTGCTGGCCAAATCCGTCGAGACCGACGACGAGCGAAGTTACGTCACTTTCCGTCTCGATCCCCGCGCCCGCTTCTCCGACGGCAAGCCGGTGCTTGCGGAGGACGTATTGTTCTCCTGGCAGCTGCTGCGCGACCACGGCCGTCCCAACCTCCGGCAATATTACACCAAGGTTGGCAAGGCCTGGGCACCCGATCCCCTCACAATCCGCTTTGACATCACCGGCGCCAACGACCGCGAGCTGCCGCTGATCCTCGGCCTGATGCCGATCCTGCCGAAGCATGCCGTCGACGTCGCGACCTTCGAGGAGACGACGCTGACCGGGCCGATTGCCTCGGGCCCGTATCGCGTCACCGCCGTGAAACCAGGCGCCAGCGTGACGCTCTCGCGCAATCGCGATTATTGGGGCCGCGATCTCCCGATCAATCGCGGGCTGTTCAATTTCGACGAGATCCGGCTCGACTATTATCGCGAGGCCAACGGCCAGTTCGAAGCCTTCAAGCGCGGCCTCTATGATTTCCGCGTCGAGAACGAGCCGCTGCGCTGGCACGAAGGCTACGATTTTCCGGCAGCCAGAAGCGGCGAGGTGATCCGCGACACGATCAAGCCCGGCGTGCCGCAGCCCTCGGAATTCCTGGTGTTCAACACCCGCCGCCCGATCTTCGCCGACATCCGCGTGCGCCAGGCGCTGACGCTGCTGTTCGATTTCGAGCTGGTCAATCGCAACTATTTTTTCTCACTCTATTCGCGCGTCGCCGGCTATTTTGCGGGCTCCGACCTGTCGGCCTATGCCCGGCCCGCGGATGCGCGCGAGCGCGAGCTCTTAAAGCCTTTCGTCGCGCAAATTCCGCCTGAGATCATGGACGGCAGCTACCGGCTTCCCGTCACCGACGGCTCGGGGCGCGACCGGACGACACTGCGCGCAGCACTCAAGCTCTTGTCCGAGGCCGGTTACGATCTCGACGGCACCGTGCTGCGCAACAGTGCGACCAAGGCACCCTTCACCTTCGAGATGCTGGTGCCGACCCGCGACCAGGAGCGCATCGCGCTCGCGTTCCAGCGCGACCTCAAGCGCGCCGGTATCGCGGCGAGCGTGCGTTCGGTCGATCCGGTGCAGTTCGACCAGCGCCGGCTGTCTTACGAGTTCGACATGATCCAGAACCGATGGGACCAGTCGCTGTCGCCCGGCAACGAGCAATATTTCTATTGGGGAAGTGCTGCCGCGGACAGTCCGGGCACCCGCAACTACATGGGCGCCAAGGATCCCGCGGTCGATGCCATGATCAGGGCCCTGCTGGAGGCCCGTGATCATACGGATTTTGTCGCCGCAGTGCGGGCGCTCGACCGCGCTTTGATCGCCGGCTGCTACACAATCCCCCTGTTTAACGTATCCGAGCAATGGATCGCGCGCTGGAATCGGATAGAACGGCCATCGACCACTGCGTTGTCCGGCTATCTGCCGGAGACCTGGTGGTCGAAGAGTGAGCCTCAAGCCAGTCCAGCGAAGTGACGCCGTGAACCAGCCAGCCGTATCGCCGACGCTCGACACGCTGTTCCAGCGGACGCTGATGCGGCAGCCGCACGCGCCCGCTTTGCTCGATCCCCTCAACAAATCCCGCATCACCGGACACCAGCCGCGGCGGCTGACCTACGCCGAAGCCGACACGGCCATCGATGCGCTGTCGGCGCATTTCGTCGAATCGGGCCTGCCGGCCAATTCGGTGATCGCGATCCAGCTGCCTTCCACGGTCGAGTTCGTGCTGACGGTGCTCGCCGCCCATCGTGCCGGCCTGGTGGTCGCCGTGCTGCCGCTGCTGTGGCGGCAGGCGGAACTGGCAGCCGCACTCAACCGCACCGCGGCGCGCGCCATCGTCACCATGAGCAAGGTCGACGGCGTCAGCTATTCCGACCTCGCGATGCACGCCGCCGCCGAGGCCTTCTCGATCCGCCACGTCTTTGGCTTTGGTGCTGATCTGCCCGAGGGCATGGCCTCGCTCGACGAGGTGCTGGCGCGCCCGCCCGGCACCACGCGCGCGGTGATCCAGGACGGCCGCAAGGCGGCGATGATCTCCTTCGATGTCACGGCCGAGGGCTTCCGCCCGGTACCGCGGCCGCATTTCAGCCTGATCGCGGGCGGGCTTGCGATGTCGCTGGAGGCCGACATCCAGCAGGGTGCGACGGTGATGGCGGCGTTCACGCCGATGTCGTTCGCGGGCCTCGCCTCCTCGCTCGCAGTGTGGCTGCTTTGCGGCGGCACGCTGGCACTGCATCATCCGTTCGAGAGCGAGGTGCTGGAGCAGCAGATCAACGAGCACGCATGCGACGTGCTGATCGCGCCGGCCCAGCTTGCGCTGCGGCTTGGCGATTCCAGCCTCGCGGCACGGATGCCGACCTTGCGCAACGTCATCGGGCTCTGGCGCGCGCCGGAGCAGGTGGCCGCGAGCGAAGCCTGGATCGCGCCGCATGCGCCGCTTACGGACGTCTATCTGTTCGGCGAGGCCGGGCTGTTCGGTGCCCGGCGCGGCGAGGACGGCGTGCCGGTGGCGATGATGCCGGGACCGCACGGCGCCCCGCGCGAGCAATCCGGCTCTTCGATCGCGGGCGAAATCCTGCTGACACCGAAGGGCACGCTCGGCCTGCGCGGTCCGATGGTGCCGATCGCGGCTTACGCGCCGCCGCAGCCGGTCGGCGAGACGCTGATTGCGCAGCCGCCGCGCGATTATGTCGACACCGGCTACGCCGCGCGGATCGATCGCGCCAGCGGCGCCATCTGCATCACCGCGCCGCCCTCCGGCATCATGGCGGTCGGGGGCTATCGCTTCCTTTCCAACGACCTCCAGGAATGGGCACGCCGGCTCGGCCAGGGCGCGCTGCTGACCGCCCTGCCCGATCGCCTCTCGGGCCATCGGCTGGCCGGCCGGGCCCAGGACAATACCCGAGCCCGCGAGGCGCTCAGCGAGCTGGGCCTTAACCCCTTGATGGTCGAGGCTTTTCGCGACCGCTCGGGGCCGATCTAGGCGCAGTTTCGCCGAAACCATTGACGCTGCATTAAGGCGGCCGGACTAGATTGCGCAGCATCGATTGCGTGATCAGAGTATCCCATGTCCCAAGCGGGCCCGATCCTGTTTGTGTCCAATGCCGAGCGCCCCACCTTCATTGCGGCGCTGGACGAGGCCCGTCTCTTTCCCGTCGTCGACAGCGATTGGGCGAGCGCCGCACGCGCCGTCAGCGAGGTGCAGCCGGCCGCCGTCCTCGCCGCCATGTCCGCTGGACACGAGCCGCAGATGGCTTTGCTCGCCAAGAGGGTCGCCGATCAGCCGCTTTATCTCCCGCTGGTCGCGCTGGATGCGCAGGCTTCGCTGCCCCACAACGCCCTGCCCTTCGCCACGCGCGGCAACGCTGGCGAACGCCTGATCGCGCGCTTGCGCGCCGCGATCCGCATCCGCACGCTGCACGCGACCGTGCTGCGCCGGCTGCCCGAGGCGAAGGTGGCGGTGCCGGAGACCGATCCGGTGCGCGATGCCGTCGTGCTCTTGATCGGCCGCGGCGCAGCCTACCCTGCGCTCTCCGTCGCACTCGGCGAGCGGACGGGTGTGGTCGGCGCGCTCTCGATCGAGGCCGCGGCAAAACACCTCAACACCCGGGACATCGATGGCGTCGTGCTCTCGGACGGTTTCACCCCGCGTGTCACCGATGCCTTCCTCACGGTGCTCGCGGAGGATACGCGCTTCCGCAACCTGCCCGTGGTCGTCACCGCGCACCAGCTCACCCAGAGCTACGACCTGCCCAATCTCGAGCTGATCGCAGGCGAGCCTGCCAAGGTCGCGGCCAATGCGCTGCCGCTGATCCGCCAACACGCGATCGAAGCGCAACTGAGCCGCACGCTGCGCTCGATCGACGCGGGCGGCTGGCTCGATCCGCGCAGCGGCCTGTTGACCGTGGAAGCTTTCGCCCGCGATTTTGCCAAGGCGGTCGAGCAGACGCTCGCCCGCGGCGGCGGCCTGTCGGTGGCGCGCTTCGCCTTCGATCCCGGCAATCCTCGCGCGCAACTCGATGCCGCACGCATCCTCAGCCGCCTGATGCGGCAGATGGATTTCGGCACAGCGCAGAAGGACGGCTCGGTGATCGTGGTGTTCGCCGAGACCGACTTCCGCACGGCCCACATGATCGCCCGTCGCCTGTCGGCGGTGATGAAGCACACCTCCAACGGGAAGCACGAGATGCGCAGCGATCCCGTGGTCAGCGTAGATTCACTATCGCCGTCGGATACGGCAAGGTCGCTGCTCGGACGGCTGTCGGCTGACGCGTCAAGGGCAGCGTCGTAGCTACGATCTCGATCTCATAGGGGGCAAAGCGAAGCGAGCCCACCACATCTATCGTCGCGGAAAAATGGTGGGCACGGCGCAAGAGCGCCTTTGCCTACCCTACCGCACCTCACCTCACCTATGCCGCCTTCTTTTTCTGCGCGAGTTGCGCCAGCTGTCGCATGATCTCGGTGGTCCCGGCGAGGCGCTCCTCCGGCGTCTCCCAATCCTGCAGGAACACGACCTTCATGTCCGGCCGCACCTTGGCGGCCTGGCCATGGCTGCGGATGAAGCTCACCAGACGGTCGGGATGGGCGAATGAATTGTCGCGGAAAGTGATGACGGCTCCCTTCGGACCGGCATCGATTTTCTCGACATTGGCCTGGCGGCAGAACGCCTTGATCGCGGCGACCTTGAAGAGATAGCGCACCTCGTCCGGCAGCACGCCGAAACGGTCGCGCATCTCGGCGCCAAAGTTCTCGATCTCCTCCTCGCTGTCGAGATCGGCGAGACGCCGGTACAGCGACAGCCGGACCGAGAGATCGCCGACGTAATCCTCGGGGATCAGCACCGGCATTCCGATGGTGATCGTCGGCGACCAGCGGTCGGCGGCCGGCTCGGACACGCCAGCCTTGAGGTTGACGATCGCCTCCTCCAGCATCGACTGGTAGAGCTCGAAGCCGACCTCCTTGATGTGGCCGGACTGCTCCTCGCCCAAGAGATTGCCCGCGCCGCGGATGTCGAGGTCGTGCGAGGCGAGCTGGAAGCCGGCGCCCAGCGTCTCAAGCGATTGGAGCACGGTGAGCCGGCGCTCGGCCTGGGCCGTGATCTTCTGCTGTGCCGGCAGCGTGAACAGCGCATAGGCCCGCAGCTTGGAACGACCGACGCGGCCGCGGAGCTGGTAGAGCTGGGCGAGCCCGAACATGTCGGCGCGGTGCACGATCAGCGTGTTGGCGTTGGGAATGTCGAGGCCGGATTCGACGATGGTGGTCGACAGCAGGATGTCGAACTTGCCGTCGTAGAACGCGGTCATGATGTCCTCGATCACGGCGGGCGGCATCTGGCCGTGCGCGACCGCGACCTTCATCTCCGGCACGTGCTTGTCGAGGAAATCCTTGACCTCGGCGAGGTCGTCGATGCGCGGCACCACGTAGAACGCCTGGCCGCCGCGATAGCGCTCGCGCAACAGCGCCTCGCGGATCATCAACGGATCGTGCGGGGCGACGAAGGTGCGGACCGCGAGACGATCGACCGGGGGCGAGGCAATGATCGAGAGCTCGCGGACACCGGTCAGCGCCAGTTGCAGCGTGCGCGGGATCGGCGTCGCCGACAGCGTCAGCACGTGCACCTCGGAGCGCAGCGCCTTCAGCCGCTCCTTGTGCGTGACACCGAAATGCTGCTCCTCGTCGACGATGACGAGGCCGAGATCGCGGAATTTGATGGCCTTGCCGAGCAGCGCATGGGTCCCGACGACGATATCGACCGAACCGTCGGCGATGCCCTTCTTGACCAGGTTGAGCTGCTTGGTCGGGACCAGGCGCGAGGCCTGCGCCACGTTCACCGGAAAGCCCTTGAAGCGCTCGGTGAAGGTCCTGTGATGCTGGCGGGCGAGCAGCGTGGTCGGCACCACGACCGCGACCTGCTTGCCTTCGAGCGCAACGGCAAACGCCGCGCGGAGCGCGACCTCGGTCTTGCCAAAGCCGACGTCGCCGCAGATCAGGCGGTCCATGGGCCGGCCGAGTTCGAGGTCCTTCAGGGTGGATTCGATGGCCCCCAACTGGTCCTCGGTCTCGTCATAGGGGAAGCGTGCGCAGAACTCGTCATAGATGCCTTGCTGCACCGGCAGCTTGGGTGCCTCGTGCAAATGGCGCGCAGCGGCGATCTTGATCAGCTCGCCCGCGATCTCGCGGATGCGGTTCTTGAGTTTTGCCTTGCGGGTCTGCCAGCCGGAACCACCGAGACGATCGAGTTCGACCGTGGTCTGGTCCGAGCCGTAGCGCGACAGCAGCTCGATGTTCTCTACCGGCAGGAACAGTTTTGCGTCGGCGGCATAGCGCAGCTCGAGGCAGTCATGCGGCGCCCCGGCGACGTCGAGTGTCTGCAGGCCGACGAAGCGGCCGATGCCGTGATCGGCGTGGACCACGATGTCGCCCGCGGTAAGGCTCGTGATCTCCGAGATGAAGTTGTCGAGCTTGCGGCTGGCCTTGCGCGTCCGCACCAGGCGGTCGCCGAGGATGTCCTGCTCGCTGATGATGGCGATCTCGTCGGTCTCGAACCCGCTTTCGAGGCCGAGCACGGCGAGCATCGTCTCGTTGCGCGGCGTCGCTTGCACCGTCCGCCAGGCATTGACACTGGTGGTGTGGGTCAGCTTGTGGTCGCGCAGCATCGAGGTCATGCGATCGCGCGAGCCTTCGCTCCAGAGTGCGATCACGACCTTTTTGCGGTTCGCCTGCAGGCCCATGACATGCGCGACGACGGACTCGAACACGTTGACCGTGCTGTCGTTACGCTCGGGCGCGAAGTCGCGGCCCTTGCGGGCACCGGCATCGACGACCGAGTACCGTCGGCCGGTACGGAGAACTGCGTCAGCCGCGCCAACGGGATATCGCCAAGACGCTTGCCCCACTCGTCCTCGGTCAAATAGAGCCGATCAGGCGGCAGCGGCTTGTAGATGGCGCCGCCGCCGGGATGCTCCATCGCATCGCGGCGAGCCTCGTAGTAGTCCTGGATCTGCTTGAAGCGCTCGCGGACGGCATCTTCGGCCTGCGGCTCGATCGCGACGGCCGCACCTTGCAGATAGTCGAACAGCGTGTCCATCCGGTCCTGGAACAGCGGCAGCCAGTGCTCCATGCCAGGATGGCGGCGGCCTTCGCTGACGGCCTCGTACAGCGCGTCATCGCGATCGGGCGCGCCGAACTCGGCGACATAGCCCATGCGGAAGCGGCGGATGGTGTCGGTGACGAGCTGGAATTCCGAGATCGGCACCAGGTCGAGCGCGCGCATGTCGAGCAGCGTGCGCTGGGTCTCGGCGTCGAAAGTGCGGATCGATTCCAGGCTGTCGCCGAAGAAGTCGAACCGGACCGGCTGTTCGAGGCCGGCCGGAAACAAGTCGAGAATGCCGCCGCGCACGGCATATTCGCCGGGTTCGCGCACCGTCGAGGAGCGATTGTAGCCGTTGTGCTCCAGCCAGGCGACGATGGTGTCCATCGGCACGACATTGCCGGGCGCAACCGACAGAGCCTGCGCCGCGACGAGCTCGCGCGCGGGCACGCGCTGCACGATTGCGTTCACCGTGGTCAGCACGATCAGCGGCTTGTCGCTGCCGGTGAGCGGGCGAGCCGCGCCAGCGTCGTCAGGCGCTGCGCCAGGACTCCGCCATGTGGCGAGACACGGTCATAGGGTTGGCAGTCCCAAGCCGGAAAGGTCAGCACCGGCAGATCGGGCGCGAAGAATTGCAGCGCGCGTTCGAGCTGTTGCATCCGCGGACCGTCGCGGCAGACCACGGCAAGACTGACGGCCGGCTTTTTCGGCCGCGCCGCAATGGCGCGGGCGAGATCGGAGACGACGAGCCCCTCGGCGCCTTCCGCGACATTGGCAAGCGTTAGCGCGCGGCCGGGCGTGAGCAGCCCGGCCGGCGACTTCAAACCCGGTTTCATAAATCGCCGTCCGTGATCGGGAACGCCTTGATGCGGGCAAACAGCGTACCGGTGACATCAGGTGACAGCACCTTGTCACCGGTGGTGATGGCGGCATAAAGATGGGGATCGGACTCTTCGAGCAGGGTCTCGAGCTCGGTCAATTCAACCTCGGAGAGATGGGCGATCTCGGCATCCGCGAAGCGGCCGAGGATCAGGTCCATCTCGCGCGTGCCGCGGTGCCAGCAACGGAACAGCAACCGCTTGCGGCGGTCGTCCAGCCCGTTGCTTGATCGTGTCGTTCCCGTCATGTCTCAAATCCAGTCAAACGCAGAAAGCCCGGACGTGCCGGGCCGGGGTGATATAGCTACTCGAACCTGCCGTGTCAGCCCTCGATTTGGCATGGCTTGATGCCCGCGAAGGACTGCGAAAAAAGCCGTGGATGCCCGGCATAAAGCCGGGCATGACGAGCCGAAACGATCCTAGATCTGCTCTCATGCGCCCCAGCCTGCTCAATCCGCTGTTTGCTCCCGTGACCAGCCTGCCCGGCGTCGGTCCGAAGCAGGACAAGCTGCTGCAATATCTGCTCAGCCGCAACGAGACGCCGCGGCTGGTCGATTTGCTGCTGCATCTGCCGAGCCAGGTCATCGACCGCCGGGCGCGGCCGAAAATCCGCGACGCGGTCCAGGGAACCATGGTGACGCTGGAGGTCACCGTCGACCGCCATCGTCCGCCCCCGCCGCGCAACGCCCGCGCGCCGTATCTGGTCTATGCCAGCGACGACACCGGCGACGTCGTGCTTACCTTCTTCCGCGCCAAGCCCGGCTACGTCGAGAAGCTGCTGCCGATGGGCGCGAAGCGCTTCGTCTCCGGCACGCTGCAGATGTATGACGGCATCCCGCAGATCGTGCATCCCGACCGCGTGCTCGACGAGGAGGCGATCTCGAAGCTCTCGGGCATCGACCCCATCTATCCGCTCACCGAGGGCCTCGCGCTCGGCTCGCTCCGCCGCGCGGTCGCGCAGGCGCTTCTGAAGCTCCCCGCCCTGCCCGAGTGGATCAGTCCGGAGGTGCTGCGTCGCTGCAACTTCCCGCCGATCGCGGAAGCGCTCAATCGCGTGCACCAGCCGGTCGAGCTGACGGACATTCTGCCCGAAAAGCCATTCTGGTCGCGCCTCGCCTTCGACGAGCTGCTTGCCGGCCAGCTCGCGCTCGCTTTGATCCGCGCGCAGCTGCGCCGCCCCGCCGGGGTGCGCAATGCCGGTGACGGGCACCTGCGCCACAAGATCATCGATGCCTTGCCCTATGCGCTCACGTCGTCCCAACGCGACGCAGCTGCGGCGATCGCGAACGATCTGCAACAGCCCGTGCGCATGCTGCGCCTGCTCCAGGGCGACGTCGGCTCCGGCAAAACCGTGGTCGCGCTGCTGGCGGCCGCCGCTGTGGCCGAAGTCGGCAAGCAGGCCTCGCTGATGGCCCCGACCGAAATTCTGGCGCGCCAGCACATCAAGACCATTGCTCCGCTCGCCGAGCGCGCCGGGATGCGGGTCGCGATCCTCACCGGCCGCGAAAAGGGCAAGGAGCGGCGCCAGATCATCACTGAACTCGCCGAGGGCGAGATCGATCTCCTCGTCGGCACCCATGCCCTGATCCAGGACGACGTGATCTTCCACGATCTGGCGTTGGCCATCGTCGACGAGCAGCACCGCTTCGGCGTGCGCGAGCGCCTGGCGCTGACCTCGAAGGGCGAAGCCGTCGACGTGCTGGTGCTGAGCGCAACGCCGATCCCGCGCACGCTGGTGCTGACCTATTTCGGCGACATGGACATCAGCGAGTTGCGCGAAAAGCCCGCCGGCCGCCAGCCGATCGACACCCGCGCCGTGGCCATGAGCCGGCTCGGCGAGGTCATGGACGGCGTCGGCCGCGCGCTCGAGTCCGGCAAGCTGGTGTACTGGATCTGCCCGCTGGTCGAGGAATCCGAGGCCGAGGGGATCGAGCATCTCACCAACGCGACCAAGCGCTTCGAGAACCTGCAGAAGCGCTTCGGCGATCGCGTCGGCCTCGTCCACGGCCAAATGAAAGGCACCGAGAAGGATCGCGTGATGGGCCAGTTCGCCGCGCACGAGATCGGGCTTCTGGTCGCAACCACCGTGGTCGAGGTCGGTGTCGACGTGCCGGCCGCCACCATCATGGTGATCGAGAATGCCGAACGCTTCGGCCTCGCCCAGCTGCACCAGCTGCGCGGCCGCATCGGGCGCGGCTCGGAGGCCTCGACCTGCATTTTGCTGTACAGCGAACCGCTCGGCGAAATGTCGAAGGCACGGCTGAAAGTGATCCGTGAGACCACCGACGGGTTTCGTATCGCCGAAGAGGATCTGAAATTGCGCGGCGAAGGCGACGTGCTCGGCGTCCGCCAGAGCGGCCTGCCCGGCTACCGCATCGCGCGCCCGGAGGTCCACGGCCAGCTTATCGCGCAAGCCCGCGACGAGGCCCTGCGCATCATGCAGGACGATCCGAAGCTCAAAGGGGAGCGCGGCGAAGCGCTGCGCTGCCTGCTGTATCTGTACGAGCGGGACGAGGCGATCCCGCTGATCGGAGCGGATAGCGCCGCCTCCTCGTCGCTGCGAGCGCAGCGAAATGCCTGCCGGTTAGGCTTTTTCTTCCCGATATTGGCGGCAAACGCCTTCAACAGCGAGGCATCGACCGCCTCGCCCTTTGCGTCCCCGGCCAGGTGCCCGAACCATCTGGCAAAACCTCGGTAGATCTCGCTTGCCGGATGATCCGGCCCCAGGAAGCCGGAAATCTCCTGCATCTCCGCGACCCAGCGATAGGCCTTTGGGATCATGTCGGGCAGCGCGACTTCGAGCCGCGTCAGGATCGCGGGCTGGCTGAGCGCGAGCTCGTCGCGCAGCGCATCAGCGGCTCCCGCTTTCGTCGCGGCGACCACCATGGCGGCGCCGATCCCGGCGAGGCCCTTGACGATGCCGGCGTAGGACATCTTGAGCGCGGAGGCGGCACCCACCGGGCCTTCGACGATGCGCATGTCGAGCCCGAATTCCCTGAGCACCGCGACATCCCCGGCATGTTCGCCTGACATGTAGAATGCCGGACTCTTGCCGCCGGGCTGCGGCGGAAAGCCGATGATGCCGCCGTCGACGAACGGCGCCTGCGCCGAGCCGATGATCTCCTCGATCCGCTTCACTGTGTCGACGTTGACGGCGTTGCAGTCGATCACGACCGGCTTCTTGTTACGTTTCACGATCAATGCGGCGAGCCGCTCGGCCAGCGCCACCGCCTCGCCCGGCGGCACGATCGAGAGGATGATGTCGGCGTCCGCGATAGCCTCGTCCTCGGCGCCGATCATGCCGGCATCCGCGGCACGTTTCAGCGTCGCCTTGCTGCGCCCTTGCAAGGACGTCAGCACGCGCGCGCCGTTTTCGGTGAGGCGGCGGGCCACCGCGCTGCCCATGGCACCGGGCGCGAGGATCGCAATGGTTTTCGACATCGGGGCACTCCGGTTCGAATTCCGAGCATTGACGCTCAGTTCGACCGGAACATTAGCAGAGGATGCGAACGCCCGCGTGATCCCAGGCCATCCCGCCGCGGAATAGCCCTACTCCGCCTTCGCAGGCTCGGGCTGGAGCGTGGAGGCGTTGGCGATGCGCGCGGCATTCGCCATGCCGGCGAGTGCGGCGGCCTTCTTCGAGTCGGGCGCGGCACCCGGCTGCACCACGCCGGCGGACATGATCAGCGTCGCGGCATCCTCGGCGCTGAGGTCGACCTCGATGATCTTGCTCCTCGGCACGTAGAAGAAGAAGCCGGTGGTCGGGTTCGGCGAGCACGGCAGAAACACCGAGACATGTTGTTCCTGCCCCGGCAGGCTGCGCGCGATGTCCTCGTTCGGCGATTGCGAGATCAGCACGATCGACCACATGCCGGGCGATGGAAACTCGACGAGGCCGACTTTGCGGAAGCTGGAGCCCTTGCCCGAAAACAACGTCTCGAACACCTGCTTGAGGCCGCGATAGATCGCGCGCACTGCCGGGATCCGGCCGAGCAAGGTCTCGCCGACATCGACCAGCGTGCGGCCGATCAGGTTCGCTGCGAGGAATCCGACCAGTGTCAGCGTGAAGAATGCGACAACCAGTCCCCAGCCCGGGATGACGTACGGCAGATAGGTTTCCGGTCGATACGCGAGCGGAACAAACGGACGCACCACGCCGTCGACCCAGGTGACGAACCACCAGACGAGATAGAAGGTGATCGCGATCGGCCCCGTGACAATGAGGCCGGTCAAGAAATAATTACGAAAACGGCCCATCAGGCCGGTGTGCGGTTCCGGGGCGGGGTCAAGAGGCGCAGGCGCGTCGTCGCGGGTGGTCATTCTGGTTCCAGGTCGGTCGCTTCGTTCAAGCTAGGGGCTTCTAGCAGGTTTTGGAAGAGCGCGGCCTGGTCCGTTCTGCCTATTCCACCGTCACGGATTTCGCGAGATTGCGCGGCTGGTCGACGTCGGTGCCCATCACCACCGCGGTGTGGTAGGCGAGCAGCTGCACGGGGACGGCATAGACCATCGGCGTAAAGGCCGAGGCCATGTCAGGCATGACGATGGTGACGAGCGAATCCACCGTCGCCTCCGCCGCGCCCTTGGCGTCGGTCATCAAGATGATGTTGCCGCCACGGGCGGCGACCTCCTGCATGTTGGAGACGGTCTTCTCAAACACGCGGTCGTAGGGCGCGATCACGACGACCGGCATGGTCTCGTCGATCAGCGCGATCGGGCCGTGCTTGAGCTCGCCGGCGGCATAGCCCTCGGCGTGGATGTAGGAGATTTCCTTCAGCTTCAGCGCGCCTTCGAGCGCCAGCGGGTAGCTGGTGCCGCGGCCGAGATAGAGCACGTCGCGGGATTTTGCGATTCGATGTGCGAGCTTCTCGATCTGGATCTCGGCCGTGAGCGCATCCGACATCAGGCGCGGGATTTCGACAAGGCCATGGACGAGCTTGGTCTCGTCCTCAGCGGACACTTCGCCGCGGCCCTTGCCGGCCGCGATCGCCAGGTTCGCCAGCACCATGAGCTGGCAGGTGAAGGCCTTGGTCGAGGCGACGCCGATCTCGGGGCCGGCCAGCGTTTGCAGCACGGTCTCGCTTTCGCGCGCGATGGTCGAGGTCGGGACGTTGACGACGGCAATGGTGTGCGCGCCCTCGGCCTTGGCGTAACGCAGCGCCGCCAGGGTGTCGGCGGTCTCGCCCGATTGCGAGATGAAGATGGCGAGATCGCCCTTGCGCAACGGCGCTTCGCGGTAACGGAATTCGGAGGCGACATCGACCTCGACCGGCAGCCGTGCAAAACGCTCGAACCAGTATTTTGCAACGATGCCGGCGTAGCTTGCAGTGCCGCAAGCCGTGATGTTGATGCGCTGGATGTCCTTGAAGTCGAACGGCAGCTTGACCGGCAGCGAGACGCGCTCCGTCGCCATGTCGATATAGCGCGCCAGCGTATGGCCGACCACTTCCGGCTGCTCGTGGATCTCCTTCGCCATGAAATGGCGGTAGTTCGCCTTGTCGACCAGCGAGGTCGAGGCGGCGTGCTTGATCTTGTCGCGCTCAACGGCATGGCCGTCCTTGTCGAAGATCGCAGCGCTCTTGTGGGTCAGGACCACCCAATCGCCGTCTTCAAGATAGCTGATCGTGTCGGTGAACGGGCCGAGCGCAATCGCATCCGAGCCGAGATACATCTCGCCGTCGCCATAGCCGATCGCCAGCGGCGGGCCGTTGCGGGCGCCGATCATGAGGTCGTCGTCGCCGGCGAAGATGAAGCCGAGCGCGAAGGCGCCGCGCAAGCGCGCCAGGGTCAGCTTGACGGCTTCCACCGGCTTGCTGCCGCGCGTCAAGAGATCGTCGACGAGGTGCAGCACGATCTCGGTGTCGGTCTCGGTGTGGAACACCGTGCCCTTCTTCTCGAGCTCCTCGCGCAGCTCGCGGAAATTCTCGATGATGCCGTTGTGAACGACCGCGACGCGCTCGGTCGCATGCGGATGGGCATTGTTGACGGTCGGCTTGCCGTGGGTGGCCCAGCGGGTGTGACCGATGCCGGTGGTGCCCTTCAGCGGCTCGGCTTCCAGCCGCCTCTCAAGGTTCTTCAGCTTGCCCTCGGCGCGGCGGCGCTCGAGATGCTGGCCTTCAAGCGTGGCGACGCCCGCGGAATCGTAGCCGCGATATTCGAGACGTTTGAGCGAATCCACCAATTGCTCTGCAACCGGCTCGCGCCCGAGAATGCCGACAATCCCGCACATGCGGATCAATATCCCCCAAATCGTCGAAAAATCGCCTAAACGACGCGCTCGGTTTTTAGCGAAGTTCCCAAGGAAGGAGTTACTCAATAATTGTGACGGATTGCGACAGTGTCAGATCACGGCATGCCTTCGCCTGCGTCGATGTGGCCGGCTTTAACCGCGCGAATTAACTTGTTGTCAACAAATTTGGCCAACGATTCCCTCACGGGAGATCAAGGCCATGAAAGCCACGTCCGACCGCAAACGTCCGTCACCGACGTATCTGCTCGCCAGCGAGACCACGGGCACGCACCTTGCGCAATGGCCGCCGCCCCACCGCGGCAAGGAAGCCAAGCCGGTCTTCATCAAGCACGCTGCCGGCGAGCCGGCGAAGCGCGCCAAGCCGCGCGGCTGGCGCCTCACCCGCGCGATCTTCTCGGAATTCGCCGACGAGTAACGCCGCTCACGTCTCGGGCTTCTTTTCCGTTTTCTTGCCGCTGGTCTTCATCTCGCGGTAGCGCGCCGCGCCGCCTTCGCGGATGGTCTGCGGGCTCCGCTCCAGCGCCATGGCGTCGTCGGGCACGTCGCGCGTGATCACCGAGCCTGAGCCGATATAGGCGCCGTTGCCGATCTTCACCGGAGCGACCAGCGAGGAGTTGGTGCCGACGAAGGCGCCTTGCCCGATCACCGTCTTGTGCTTCTTGAAGCCATCGTAGTTGCAGGTGATGGTGCCGGCGCCGATGTTGGAGTTGGCGCCGACCGTGGCGTCGCCAATGTAGGAGAGATGGTTGACCTTGACGCCCGCCTCCAGCGTCGCGGCCTTGGTCTCAACGAAATTGCCGATCCGCGCGCCATCGCCGAGCGAGGTGCCGGGGCGCAGCCGCGCATAGGGACCGATCGAGACGTTCTTGCCGAGCGTGGTCTGCACGATATGCGAGAAGGAATGGATCACTGTGCCGTCGGCGATCGACACGCCCGGCCCGATCACCACAAACGGCTCGATGGTGACGTCCTTGCCGAACACGGTGTCGGCGGCAAGATAGACGGTTTCGGGGCCGATCAGCGTGACGCCGGCCTCCATCGCTGCCTTGCGCAGCCGGGCCTGCATCACGCTTTCAGCTTCCGCGAGCTGGGCCTTGGTGTTGATGCCGCGCACTTCGTCCTCGCTGGTCTCGATCACCACGGACTCCCATCCATTGTCGCGGGCGACGCCGACCGCATCGGTCAAGTAGTACTCGCCCTTGGAATTCGCATTGCCTATTCTATCGAGGATCGCGAGCGCGCGGCGGCCGTCGATCGCCATCACGCCAGCATTGCACAGGTCGATCTTGCGCTCATCCGCGCTGGCATCGGCGTGCTCACGGATCGCGATCAGGCGGTCGTCCTCGACGATGAAGCGGCCATATCCGGTCGGGTCCGCCGCGCGAAAACCGAGCGCGGCAATCGCGGCACCCTTCGCGAGCGGCGCACGTAGCCGCGCAAAAGTCTCGGCCGAGATCAACGGCGTATCGCCGAAGGCGATCAGGACGTCGTCCGCGCCCCGCGCAATCGCCTCCCGCGCCGCCAGCACCGCGTGCGCGGTGCCGAGCCGCTCGGCCTGCACGAAGATGAGCGCATCGGACCGGATCCGCCTCGCCTCGTCCGCGATCGCGCGGTGATCGGGACCGATCACGACCGCAAGCGCAGTACCGGTTCCGCGCGGCGCGGCACCGAGCACGTGGGCAAGCAGCGTCTGGTGAGCGACGGGATGCAGCACTTTCGGCAGGCTGGATCGCATGCGCGTGCCTTCGCCGGCGGCGAGCACGATCGTGAGGCTTGAGCGGGCGGTCATCGCAATCCTGTCAAATACGGCCGAATCAAACCATTACCCCAATGGGCGACGAGAGCTTGTCGCCTTGCTACCCCCGCAAACACCCGGAATTCAAGTGCGAGTGGGTTTTCCTGTTAATGTTCCTTGATTGATTCGGGGAAGCCACGCAGGGCTGGGCACTAAACGTTCATGGCAAAGGATTCCGACCCACTGGCGGATGCCTTCGGCGACAAGGAGACCGGCGGGCTGTTCTCCGGACTCCTGGCTGAAGAAAGCACGTTCGATCGCAGTATGATGTGGCGGCTGGGCTCGTGGGGCGCGGCCGCTGTCGGCGCCGTCGTGATCGCCGTGATGGCCAACCAGGCCCAGCTCGGCTGGCGCCACGACCAGGTCGCCTCCGCCGATCTCGCCCGCCAGTCCGACCGTCTCCAGGTGCTGACCAAGGAAAGTCAGATCGAAGCGCGCCGCCTTGCCTCCGCCATCGAGACGCTGAACACCGATCGCGACCGGCTCTATTCGCGCGTCACGGTGCTCGAGCAGGGGCTTGATTCCGTGACCGGCGCGATCGCCAGGCAGAGCGCGACATCGCCGCAGGCCGCTGCGTCGAAGCCGCAGGCCCCTGCCTCGAAGCCGCAGGACTCGCCCGTTGCCGCCGCGCAGCCCCGGCCCCGGATGTCGCACCGGTCGCCTCGACCGCAGCCTCGCTGGTCGACAAGCCGCGCGCGGCTACCGGTAAGGAGTCGAAGGAAGCGTCGAAGGAAGGCTCGAAGGACAGTTCGAAAGACGCTGCGAAGGATCAGCCAAGCCCGCCGCCACAGACCGCGGCTGCCGCCTCGCTGGTTCCGCAGTCGCCGGTGATGCCGTCGGCGCTGCCGATCCTTCCGCTGTTGCCGTCGAAGTCGATCATGGCGCCGCCTGATGCGGCGGCGTCGAAACTGACCCAGCCGGACGTCCCAGAGAAGAAACCCGAGCCGGCGCCCGCGCCCACCGAAGTCGCAGCGGTACCAGCCAAACCGCCGGAGGCAACCGAAGCCGAGCCTCCCGCAATCGCAGTCCAGCAGACGCGCTTTGCCATCGATCTCGGCGGTGCGAATTCGGTCGACGGCCTGCGCGCGCTCTGGCGCAGCCTGAGCAAATCCAATCCGGAGGTCGCAGCACTTCGGCCGATCATCATGATCAAGGAAGGCAATAATGGCCTCGGGATGCAGCTGCGCCTGGGTGCCGGCCCCCTGATCAATGCCGCCGCCGCCGCAAAGCTTTGCGCCGGCCTGGCCGAGAACGATCGCCATTGCGAGACGACAGTGTTCGACGGCCAGCGCCTGTCGATGCGCGGCGGTTCAGACAAGTCCCACGATAAAGGCCAGGACAAAGCTCAAGACAAAGCCCAGGACAAGGGTTCAGACCAAAACCAGGACAAGAGTTCGGAAACGAGCCAGGACTCGGTGCCGCAGGCTGAAGCCGCCCCTGCGCTCGCGCCCACGGTCAAGCCAGACAAGCACCGTCGCAGCTATTCTTCCAAGCGCTCGTCAAAGCGCGAGGAGCCCGTGCCGGCGCCTCCGGCACAGCCGGCCGCTCAGGCCAAGCCGGAGACGGCGTCAGCGAGTTCGACGATAGCGTCGTTCTTCAGGCGGTAGGACTATCGAGGCTTCTGATTGAATCGCCGGAGCGTCTCGCCCGAGACTGCGCCACTCAATGAATGGCCATCAACTGGCTGATCTTGATGGCCGCGCAAATGATCATGCCCCAAAGCGCAAAATTGACCTGCAGCGCCTCAACCATTGCCAGCCTCGCTCGCATCCTCGCAGTCGCGTTCTTGAACAACGTGATCTGCTCCTGACCGAATCCGCGATCACGTCACGCTTCAACTCGGACGTTAGGCCACGTTGGAAATCTCGCAAATCCGTATGGCTACGGTTCCGATGCGTTTCGGGGTGCCGCAAGCATGCCGCGGGAGCTGACCCGCGCGTAAAAATGCGTCGCCCCCTGTTGCTCCCTTCCGCCATCCCGACCATATTGCCCTCATGACAAAAAAGCCGTTTCGCCTCACGCCGTATCAGGTGCAGTTTCTCATCGTCGTCGGATTCGTGACCGTCGGCTGGGCGCTCTATGTGCGCTACCTCGCCGTCGAGTTCTCGCAAGTGGCGCTCGCATGCGATGCCGGCTTGCAGACCATGATCTGCAAGGCGCGCTCGGTCTCGACGTCGCTGTTCAAGAATTTGGTGTTCGGCATCGTCGCGCTCGTGATCGCGACGCTGAACCTGATGCGGCCTTCGATCGTGCTGCTCACGCTCGGCGTGGTTGCGGCCGGCCTCGGCATCGTGCTCTACAACATCGCGCTGTCGGGCCTGGCGATCGGGCTGCTCATCCTTGGCTTTGCTCGGCCCGCGCCCGCCACAGCGTGAGCGCGAACAAGAGATAGATCGCGCAGGTCCACATCGCCTGCCAGTTATCGCGGCCTTCGTTCAGGATCACGTAGACGGCCGAGAGCGCCAGCAGCCCTGCGAACACCGCTTCCGCGATCGGGCGCATGCCGATCTGCGGACGGTTCAGCATCAACACGGCGAACGGCACCACCGCCATCGTCAGCGAGGCATAGGGGAAATCGCGGTAGCGCGGGTCGAATACGAAGCCGAGCGCGGTCTCGGTCGCGATCACCGCCGTCACCGCAAGCGTGAGGCCGAGCACGGCCGAGAGTTTCGACGATTTACGTCCCTCGCGCGGACCGAGCAGGTCGAGAAAGCTCGGCAGACTGCGGCCGATGACAAGCGCCTGCGCACAGAAGATCGGCGAGAAGATGCCGGCCAGCAGCAGCATGCCCCATTGCAGCCAGCCGCCCCAACCGTAGCTCTCGTAAATCATCTTGTCGGTGGCGATCCCGAGCAGGATGCCCGCCGATGTCGCGGAGATGCCGACGCCGAGCCAGGCCGAGAAGCGCGGCGTCCACGGCCGGCGGCGCAGCGTAATGCCGGCCACCGCGAACACCAGCACGCTGAGAATCATGCCGGCGCCCATGTACCATTTCCAGAACGGGAAATTGCTGATCGGCTCGCCCGGCGGATATTTCAGCTGGCGCCGCACGGAATCGATCAGGCCCCAATAGCCGCCGACGGTGCCTTCGAGCCGCCGCTTCCACGGCTGGTCGTAGGCCTCGATCAGGTTGACGCGAAACTTCAGCGCTTTCGCGAGCCCCAGGATCTCCGAGACGACGCGCGCCTGGTTGGTGCGTGACGGCAGCGCGCCGTCGCGCATGCGGCCTTCGCTCGGCCAGCCGGTCTCGCCGATCAGGATCTCCTTGCCGGGGAACGCCACCGCCATCCGCTCGCGGATCGCCTCGACATGGCTCGCGGCGAACTTCGCCTTCACCGGCATATCCTCCCAATAAGGCAGGATGTGAATCGTGACGAAATCGACGGCGTCATAGACCTCGCGGTTCTTCAGCCAGTATTCCCAGACGTCGGCATAGGTCACAGGCACGGTGACCTGCGCCTTCACCGAGCGGATGATCGCGGTGAGATCCGACGTCGTCATCTCTCCGCGCAGCAGCACCTCGTTGCCGACGACCAGCGCGGAGATGGTGTCGGGGAATTCCTTGGTGAGGCGAACTGCGGTCGCAACTTGCGCAAAATTCTTGGCGCGATTGCTGCCGAGCCAGATGCCCTGGATCACCTTCAGCCCGCCGATCCTGGCCGCGACCGAAGGCACCTGGTCGAGCCCGTTCTCGATCGAGTAGGTGCGGACGCAGTCGGTGATCTGCTTGAGCTGGCGCAGATCCTGCTCGAGCTGATCGGCCTCGATATGGGTCCATGCGTTCAGCGGCGTCTGATCCCCACGGAACGGCGCGTAGGAGACGCATTGAACCTTGTCATTCGGATCAATCGGTGCGCGCGCGAGCGTGATCGGCGTGGCCAGCCACCACCACACGGCAGCAATCGCACAGAGGGAGACAAGCAGGAGCGCCAGTGGCGTACGAAGTGAAATCGGTTCCGTCCTCCGCGAGGGTCCGTCGATTACCTGCTCGCACGCCGTCTGCCAAGGGGGGTGAGGCGGGTCGGCTGCGCGCTCTCCCCGGCGAATTGGGCTGCGGCCGTTCGACCGGGCCCTAGGACGGTGACTTTGCTGGACAAAAATCCAATTACAGGTCATTGGATTTTGCGGGACTTTTCCGCCGCATTGGAGACCCATTTGGACGCCATCACGTCTCGGCGTCCGCGAGGTCCTGCCGTGCGGACGGGCGGCTGAGATATTGGGGAATTCATGCGGCGACGGGTGTTCGAGTTTCGAAGTGCGGTCCTGCGGCAGTTCGCCGCCACCTTGGCCGTGACCTCCCTTGTCCTGCTGGCCGGCTTCGATGCCGCCTCCGCCCAGAGCGGCGCCCCCGCTCCTGATCAGGGCAAGGCCGCCGGCCAACCCGCCGACGCCGCCAAGGACGCGGCCCAGAACCAGCGCCGGACCGACGAGTTCGCGGAAGCGGCGCAAGTCATCAACGGCCCGGCCGGCAATCCCGAATGCGTCTGGCTCGGCCGGCGCGTGGTGCGGCTGATGTGGCGGGACGACCTCGATACCGCATTCCGCCATCTCGACCTCTATGACCGCTTCGGCTGCCCCGGCGGCCACATCCAGGCCGCGTTCCGCTGCCTGACCCGCTTCGGCGCCCAGATCGATCCCAAGATCGCCGAGACCTTGGACAGCCGTGTGCACGCTTGCTGGATCAACCCGGCCTCCCAGCCGCAGCAGGCGGCTGCCGCGGCCTCCCAGCCGGCAGCGCCGACCACCGGCAATTCGCAGCCGCCCCAGCCAGCCGCGAGCCCCGCGCCTGCAGCGAGCCCGTCGCCCGCACCCCAGAAATAGCCGCGATCGTTTCAGCCTCCGTTCAGGAACGATCGGCGATAGCAACAGACGGCACTGCCGCGCGTTGACCGCAGAAGGCCATGCCCTGATAAGGACATGAGGCCATGACAGTTGAGAAACCACGCGGCAGAGGTATGCTCCCTTTGCCGTGGACTTGGTCGGATCTCGGGGTCGGATCCGCTTCCCTGCCCCCTCAGCCCCTTTTGGTTTAGCCGCGATGCGCGTTGTCGCCGCCGTTCTGTTGCTCGTGTCCATGCTCCACGCCGGCCTCTGGGGAGTCCTGCGCGACAAGGAACCCGCGCCTGATTTCAAGGGGCTGTTGCCGAGCGTCTCCTACGCGCCATTCGAGGGCTCGGCTCATCCCGACATCGACAACGTCCCGACCATGGAAAAAATCCGCGCTGACCTGAAGACGCTGTCGACGATGACGCGCGCGATACGCCTCTACTCGTCCACGGGCGGCGTGGAGCTGGTGCCGCCGATCGCCGCCGAATTCGGCCTCAAGGTCACCGTCGGCGCCTGGATCGACAAGGACAAGGACCGCAACGAGCGCGAGATCAAGGCCGCGATCGAGCTCGCCCGCAAGAACAGCAACGTGAACGGCGTCGTCGTCGGCAACGAGGTGATCTACCGCGGCGAGCAGAAGGTCGAAGACCTCATCGAGATGATCAAGCGGGTGAAGAGCGCAGTGCGCGTGCCCGTCACCACCGGCGAGATCTGGAACATCTGGCGCGACAACCCCGACCTGGCCTCCAACGTCGACTTCATCGCTGCGCACGTGCTGCCCTATTGGGAGAATTTCCACTCGGACGAGGCAGTCGACCAAGCCGTCGACCGCTACAACCTGCTGCGCAACCTGTTTCCCGGCAAGCGCATCGTGATCGCCGAGTTCGGCTGGCCGAGCGCAGGCTATAATCTGCGCAAGGCCGATCCGGGTCCGTTCCAGCAAGCGTTGACGTTGCGCAATTTCGTCAGCCGTGCCGAAGCCATGGGCATGGAATACAACATCGTCGAAGCCATCGATCAGCCCTGGAAGTATTTTGAGGGCGGCGTCGGTCCCTACTGGGGCATCCTCAATGCCAGCCGCGAACCGAAATTCGCCTGGACGGGTCCGGTCGAGAACCCGGACTATTGGAAGCTGATGACGATCGCGCTGCTGGTCGGCATCCTGTTGTCGCTGCCGATCCTGCGGCTGGAGCAGCCGACCGCCAGGCAGGCGTTTTTGCTGTCAGCCGCGGCCAACGGCGTCGGCGCCTGGGCCGCGACCGTGTTCGCATTCTGGAACGGGCATTATTTCATCTTCGGCTCGGCCTTCGCGCTGACGCTCGGCATGATCCTTCTTGTTCCCCTTGTCCTCATCGCGATGGCCCGGATCGACGAGATCGCGGCCGTCGCATTCGGCCGGCCGCCGCAGCGGCTGCTCGCCAAGGGCAAGCCGATCGAGAACGTGCCCGAGAATTACTACCCGAAGGTCTCGATCCACATCCCCGCCTATTTCGAGCCGGTCGAGATGCTCAAGCAGACGCTCGATGCGCTGTCGCGGCTCGACTATCCGAACTACGAATGCGTGGTCATCATCAACAACACGCCGGATCCCGCCTTCTGGCAGCCGATCCAGGATCACTGCCGCGCGCTCGGTGAACGCTTCAAGTTCATCAACGCCGAGAAGGTGCAGGGCTTCAAGGCCGGCGCGTTGCGCATCGCCATGGACCGCACCGCCGTCGATGCCGAGATCATCGGCATCCTCGATGCCGACTATGTCGTCGAGCCCGACTGGCTGAAGGATCTGGTGCCGGCCTTCGCCGACCCGCGCGTCGGCCTGGTGCAGGCGCCGCAGGAGCACCGCGACGGCGGTCTGTCGATCATGCACTACATCATGAACGGCGAATATGCCGGCTTCTTCGACATCGGCATGGTCCAGCGCAACGAGCTCAACGCCGTCATCGTGCACGGCACGATGTGCCTGATCCGCCGCGCCGCGATGGACATGGCTGGGGGCTGGTCGAGCGACACGATCTGCGAGGACTCGGACCTCGGGCTTGCGATCCAGGAGCTCGGCTGGACCACTCACTACACCCGCTACCGCTACGGCCAGGGCCTGCTCCCCGATACCTACGAGGCCTTCAAGAAGCAGCGTCACCGCTGGGCCTATGGCGGCCTCCAGATCGTGAAGAAGCACTGGCGGCAGTTCCTGCCCGGCAGGAGCCGGCTGACGCCGGACCAGAAGCGCGAATATGGTCTCGGCTGGTTGAACTGGCTCGGGGCCGAAAGCCTCGGCGTTGTCGTTGCCCTGCTCAACCTCATCTGGGTGCCGATCGTCGCCTTCGCCGACATCGCCATCCCCGACAAGATCTCTGACGCTGCCGATCATCGGTGCCTTCGTCGTCTCGCTCGCGCACTTCCTGTCGATGTACCGCGCGCGCGTCGCGATCAAACCCGGCCAGATGCTGGGCGCCATGATCGCCGCGATGAGCGTGCAATGGACGGTCTCGCGCGCGGTCGCGCAAGGACTGATCACCGAGCACATCGCCTTCGCGCGCACCTCCAAGGGTGGCCTGTCCCGGATGTCGATCGAGTTCCAGGCGTTCTGGGAGGCCGTGATCGGCGCCCTGCTCCTGATCGGCTCCGGCGTGCTGATTGCCTCCAACAGTTTCAGGCAGATCACCGAGATCTACATCTTCGCGGGCGTGCTGGTGCTGCAAAGCCTGCCGTTCCTGGCCGCAGTCGCCATCGCCATCCTCGAACTCAGCCGGATCAACTCGTTCCAGTTCTGGCGCGAGAGTTCGATCCGCACCGCCGAGTTGATCGGCCTGCGCCCCGTCGCCCTGCCGGCGCCCGGCAACGCGCAGCCGGTGCGGAGCGAGGTGCGGCGGGAGGCGAACTGACTTCGGCGTGGATGACCGGCCGCCAATCGGGTTGAAAATCCCGGGCTAAGCAATGGAAATGTCGTAAAAATCCCCGCCTCTGACGCGATCTTCGGCAGCCGCGCGTGCTATTGACCTCGGCGTCCCGTCCCCCTACACAGCGCGGGCCGAAAGCATGATCCGGAAACAGCCGGTTTTCCCCGCAGCACTTCAGTCAAACGCGGCGGCAAGACATGCTTTTCCAAATGACCGAAGATGATGGCGATCGATTTCTGAAGCCATCAGCGGCCATGGGAGCGCGTAGCTCAGCCGGTAGAGCACGTGACTTTTAATCACGGGGTCCTGGGTTCGAGCCCCAGCGCGCTCACCAACAAAATCAAGCACTTAAGGCAAATCTAAAAGAGATCGAAAAAGCTCCGTGTGGGCACTGTGTTGGCAAATGCATTGCCTCAACTAGAGGATCTCGATCCCGCTCCGTCGGCATGGCCGCGGCCGGTCGCAGGGAGACGCTCCAAGCGCGCGCTCGTCGATGTCGTGCTGATGTCGCCCAAAGCCGAGGATCCCCTCCAGCGCGGCCATCGCCGTCAAGCTATGGGTTGCCGCGATTCCGCGATGGTGGCCCGGACCAAGCCCGGGTCGGCTACCCTTTTTAGCCGTAGGCTTCTCGACCGTTTAGGGTCAGGTTTGATCCTGAAGGAACTCTGGTTGAGCGCGTTCTCATGGCTCAGTCTCCATCCATCGTGCCGCAGAGTGCGGCCAACCGCGATGTCTACATTGTGCTTGAGGACTTCGGCGGCCGTTTGGGGCGGGCTTGGTCCGAAACGGCGGAAGAGGACGGCAATCGTTCGACTCTGCTGCGGCACCTGATCGAAGGCCATTACATTCGTCCAGCTCGCATCGTCGCTTTCAACACGACCCAGGGATGGTCGCGCGATGTGACCGCGGATATCGCGGATGAGCTGCGCCGTCGCTTCGTCGAATTGGAGGACATGGCGCCCGCCATGCTGGAATTCCTTGAAAGAGTGGCAAGGCACTGAGCGACACTCGTACTGAGCGACACTCGTAAAGCCAGCTAACGTGCCTCCCTTGCGGCCCGCTTTGTCTAACACCCCCGATACGCAGTAGCTCGCGCGGTCCGGCTAGCCGGGCACAAATCTAAATTGCTGCGTTCCCCGCTCAGCCGGATCGGGACCGCGCTCGGCGATGCGATAACCCTCATGAGCCTGGATGAAGGCTTGCTCGGAAAGCCAGGTCCGCTCGTATTTTACGACCTTGTCGATGGACGTGAGTGACATTCCGGGACCGTTGTCGCTCAAATATGAGGTCTGAACTTCTCGCCTAGGCTCGCCATCGCTGATCGGGACCCGATGCCACGCTATCGTTGCGGGCCGCACCGAACAAAGGGCCCTGATGGTTTCAAACGGCTTGGGGACGTATTGTATGGCGCCGTTTGAATGGACGAGATCTACGCTTCCCAGCCAATCGGCCGCCTGCTCGATCCGCTCAAAAAACATCAGCCGGTCGGTCGCAAGATCCTTGGCGCGCCGCACCATCGCTGGCGTCTCAACAACCGCCCAACGAACATCGGGCGACTGCCGGCGCGCGGCCTTGTAGTGGATGCCAGCACCCCCGCCGAAATCGAGAACGCTTTCCACATTCTCGAGCGGCCAATTGCCTTCTGCTTGGAATGCAACGGTCTTGCGATAGATGGTTTCGACGAGCTCCACATTTTCGTACCCTTCGATCACCTCACGAGGCCGAAAGAGCCTGCGCCGCATCTTCTGTATCAAACTCATGGCGGTCGGCCCTTTTTGCATCTCCGCAAGGGAACAATCAGAAACATATGGAAATGGTCAAGTCAGTATTGGAGAAGCGGGTCTCGAGTGATGCGAATGCAGGACACGATAAGCAGTAGCTCGCGCGCGTTCCAGGGCACCAGTAATCGACAATTTGACTCTCGCTTCCGCCGAGGTTCGATAGCGGCATGCACGAGCCAAAGCCCTATACCCACGTCCGTCTGATCTGCTGTGATGATGGTGACCTGAACCACCGATACGAGATCCGCGTTTCGACCTTCGTGCAGTTCGATGAGAATCCAGGCCGGCGATCAATAACCGGTCTTCCGAGCAAGAAGGAAGCGGAAGAGATCGCTAAGGAGATCGCCCGGAGTGAGCGGATCAGGACAGGCGCGCCGGTTTGGAAATGATCTAGCCTCGCACGTTCTCCGAGCCCCATTTCGCAACGCTACTCGAATTGGCCGCGTTGCTTTACCGTCTCTCCTCTCTCCTCGGCTCTCATCAGAGCGGCAAGTCTGTCCAATTGACCAGCAGAACCGGCAAAGGTCCTGGCGATATTCTTCAACAAAAAGGCTTGGCTCGCGGAAATGTTAGGACTTACAGACAGCGCTCTGTAATGATTTGCGAGTTCTCTGCACTTGGCGGCTGTAATCAAGTCGGCCTCCGTCAATTACTGAACAATATGACCTAACTGCTATTTTTCCCCGCCGTTCCATCGACGGAGTATGGAAACACGAATGACCAAGGGCTGGGGGCGGCCTTTTCAAAATCCGATCGAGGTGGACGGCCGCAGGCTGGTGACTTTGCTGGACGCCGGCGAGTACATCATGGCGCTACCGAAGAGCGAGCACGCTGCTCCGGAATGGCAAGCTGCGATGGAGGCGCTGATCCTGGTGGCGGAAAGCGGCGGCCCGACGATGTTCGCCCGCATCGGCGTCATGCGCGCATTGAACCGACATTACGTCCCGGAGTTCAACCCCAAAGGCAAAGAGCCGCATTGGGGCCGGCGCAAGCTGAAGAGGGATCGATGATCGGATGACCGATTCGAACGCTATTTGGCGCGAGAACTTGCAGAACGCATGGGCGGCTCTGCGAATGATCCGCGAAACAGTCGAGACGCTCGGGCCTCCCGGCATCCTGATTTCGGAGGAGGAGGTCCTAGCTCGTTACGGCCCCGAACCAATCCATGAGGCAACTGCAATCGTTGATGCGCTGACAACGCTGTTCAGGAGGCACGATGACCGAGTCCTGCCCTAACTGCGCCGGAACTTTTTGGGTCTGTGAGAACCATCGCGATCGTCCATGGGAAGGCCCGAAGGCCTGCGGCTGTGGCGGCGCAGGGGCGCCCTGTCCCGTTTGCAACGCAGCGGGGCCCGACGAATTGCCGCCTCAGCCGCAGGATCTGTGCATAGGTCCCGAATTGGCATGACATTCCGGGTCGATCTAGTCATCAAGCGGTGGCTTTAGGTTTTGATTCCGCAATGAAACTCGTCAGCGAACGTCCTTTTGCCGATCCGGAAACTGCCGCTCGCAAGCTGGTCGAGCTTGCGGCCGCAACCGACGCTGTGGAGGACGGACGAATCCACATCGAGAAAATCAATTACCCGTTCCTCTTCACGCTCAAGGCGAGCGGCGCTGAGTTCGGCGCGGGCATCAAATTCGCCGTCGAGAAGGGCTTGCTCGAGCTGCATGAGAGCGGCACCTATGTGCGGCTGCTGAGGCCGAGCCAGATCTCCTGACGCTCCGTTAGGAACAGAGCGCTGACTATGCCGTTTGCTGGGTGGCCGGCTTCCCCCGGAGCCGGCGGAGCGGCCCCGGCGATACCCCAACCCCTGCCCTAAGCCGGGGCCGTCTCTCCGCTTAGATCCAGATGAAGAAGGTCTCGAACCAATGCGGCGTTACTCGTTGGGGTGCTTCACTGGCGTGTAGGTCTCGCTAACGTCTTCGCGAGCAGGGCAGACAAATACGTGCAAGATGGCCTCTTCGGCCGGCCACAGATCTGAGCGAAACCATTTCATCGGTTGGCAGTCCCCGCAGATCGGAGTGAGTAGTTGCTCCAGCGCCCTTCTAATACTTTCCATTGAAGCTGCGCCCTGATGGTCATCGGCCCCCGTGCCTGGAGGTCCGCACCTGATCCCAAGCACGGGGAGCCGAGGGCGTCGGCGCCTGCCGACAGCGGGCTCATGATGCATGGGCCTCGTCGAGACGCAACAGAAGTCGCGCAAATTGTGATGGCGGCCGAGCAGCAACTGCCTCGGGGTAGGTTTGAGGTAGGCAAGGTGCCCGGCCGCCTGGTCGCGGAGCGGCCGCGACCAGCATCACAATGATCTCGAGTGGCATTAGATGCGCCTTCTTTTGATAGCAGATGATTGGATTTTCGACGTACGTCCGAAGCGGCTGGACCCCTCCTGAATTTCCCTGCCGACGTAGGGCGGCCTTAAGGCGCTCGCTTAGGTAGTGGCATTCTTTCCAGCCTTAGACGCCGCTTCGATCAGCACCGGGCACTTTTCGTATTCCCAGCATCGCCGGCCGCTGTGCCGCGAAGCTCCCAGCATTCGCCGCCGTCAAAGAACCACTTGGTGGACCCAACGGCGACGATCACCTTGCATTTGGGGCACGGCACCTGCATCTGGCCAATATGCGCCGAGACTCGGTCTGTTTCCAGCAAGAACCCCGGACCTATCAAGGGAAAGGCCGCAGGGTGGTTCCAGCCCCCACTGCGGCCATACCGGATAGCCTGAAAATTGATGAGTACTTAAATCTCGCCGGTGTTCTTACAGTAGAACACCCCGTTCCGAAAATGGAGTCGGGGAAACTACCGGAGTGCGATCTCGGCCTATTGTAACTCAAGGGCGAGCATGGCACCGCTAGCTTTCCAGCCCCCAATGCTCCCGGCTGCCGATCCAATTGCGGATTAGAGCGCCGGGAGTGCTAGGCCCGCCAGCGTGAACCGGCGGGCCTTTGCTTTTTCAAAAGTGAACTGAACCTTCACACTCCACGCCCATACTCATGAGTACCGAGATTTTTGCTAATCCCAATCTCGGGGCTGGATTGGAATAAACGCCGCCGGGACACTGCATTAGAGCCCGGCGGCGTATTTATTTCAGCTCCGTTTCCTCAGCCTCATGACCTGAGCTGCCAACCGCTGCCGGTCGCCGCTTCCTGTGCAATCGGCGCCGACGCTTCACTGGATACGCTCCTGGCGCACCCGGCGCATCGGATGCGACGCCAGAAACGCCAGATCCTGAGCGATGACTAACTCAATGTGCTCGGATGTAAGGCCGGTGTACTTGTGCCCTCCGGCCGCCAATTTCTTTCGCTTCCACTCGACTGCATCAAGTGTCGGAGCCGGCGTCAAAAATTGCCTGGCCATCGCTTCCCGGAAAGTTGCCAATAGCGGAGTCCAATCTTCGAAATTCACCTCCGGGTGCAACTGCCCTTCGGACAAACCGCGGTCTCGCACGATGTAGATTGCGTCTTGCATCCTTAACCGGGCTTTCCAGTATTCTGCTTGCGCATTGGCCGCATTCCACGCGGCCCGGCGCTGCTCTCGAAGCTGCTTGTTTTTGGCGGTCTCGGTTTGAGGCTCTTGTGCATGACGCCGCGCGGGCGGCTCGACTTCGGCGACGTTGTCGGGAGGCAGCGCGACGGCGGCAGCACGCGTCGCTATACGCGCGGACAGGTCAATGACGTTGCTCATACCCGCACGGCGGGACAGGCCCTCAGCGGGCTTGCGGGACTCGCTGGTGCGTTCGGGGTTTCCCCGCTGTCCGGTGGCGTGGTGGGACGGGAACGAATCCACGGACTCTGCTAGGCTGGCCAATGGCGCGCCCATCGGGTCGGTTGGAGACGTGTTTAGGGGTGGCGTGCTATGCACGCTATCAGCCTTGGTCATCTTGAATGCCCTTCTTTGATCGAGGTTAGGGCCGGAGAGAAGTTCGCACCTTCACTCCGGCCTGTTTCCATGCTAGCATGGTTTCATGGCAAAGAAAACCCTGCTAGCAAAGAAAAGACGCGGGCCGCCCCCGACTGGCAAGGGCACGCAGATTGTTGTCCGCATGCAGCCCGCTCCGCTAGACGCCCTCGATAATTGGGTGGCGCATCAGGCTGACCGGCCGACTCGCGCAGAAGCCATTCGCCGGCTTGTCGAGCTTGGGCTGAAGGCAAAAAAATGAGCCAGGCGCTAGACGAGCTGAAAAAGCAAGCCGAAGAGGCGGAAGCGAAGGCCCGTAAGCTTCCGCAGGAGCCCGAGCGCGACCAGCTGTTACGCGATCTGGCGGCCTTCCGCGCGACACTCGCGAGGCTGAGCTACGAACGAACGATCGAAGCTTAGGGAGGTTGCCCGTCAATTTTGTCTGGGCGCCTCGGCGCATCTGGACTTGCTCGCGACCGTAAGTTGCGGTTGGATGTGGCTTTTAGGATCTTCTTTCATGGCCATTCAATTGATCGTGGCGAAAGTCCTGAGAGACGAGCTTGCAGCTATCGGCATCAGGTCCCTGACGGCCGAGGAATCAGAGACAATCGCATCCCGCATCTTCGAGCGCATCACCGAGTTTGAGCTCGAGCTTGCCGCCAGGGATTTCAATCGCGCCCCGCCGCGCGAAAGGTAAGGTGACGAGCGCGTGCGGAGCCGGCTCCTGAGTTGCGGCGGGTCAAAGGCGGAAAACTGCTTGTCTACCAATTGTTGCAGTGCGTTTCCCTTGCACGCGCGTGCTGGCTGCGCTTGATGGACCTTTCACGAATTGGCCGGGGGGCTGCATTCAATGCGAAATTTGGGAATCGTGGCGCTTGGCGCCGCGCTCGCCGGGTGTGCCTCGTCGGCAGCAGACATCACGCCGGCCTACGTCTCACCGGTTCAATATCAGTCTTACACCTGCCAACAGCTAGCCCTCGAGGCTCAGTCTATCTCAACGCGCGCGGCGGCGCTGTCTGGCGCTCAGGATAGTCAGCGCACAAAGGATGGCGTGGCGACCGCAGCGGCGATCGTCATCTTCTGGCCGGCAGCCTTCTTTGTCGGTGGCGACAAGCAAACCGCCGCCGAGCTCGCTCAAATGAAGGGGCAGATGGTCGCCGTTGAGCAGGCCTCGATCGCCAAGAAGTGCAACATCCAATTCCAGGGCAGGCCCGGTGGCGACGCCGCCGCGGCTGGGGGCCACCCGAGCCCGACCCCGAGCCTCTACAGCCGCAGGCGCAACCCAAATCCCGCGCGAAGCCAAAGCCGCGAGCTCAGGCGGCAGTTGCTCCCGCATCACCGCCGCCTACCGAACCTGCCAAGCAATAGCGCCGCGAGCTCAGGCGCTCTTGCGCTCGCCCTGCGGTTGCGGGTAGCGCCGTCCTATACTGCGCCATTGACTCGGCCATAGAGCTGCCCCCACCATTCGGGCAGGCCACATGACACACCCCCAGCCCATGCCCATACGATTTGGCGTTCTACTTCTCGGAGCCGTGCCCGTTGGTACCGGACTGAAAGGCGCGGTGCGCGGGTTTGCGGACGTTCAGGGCACGGACGTGGCGGTCGTCGCCAAGAAGCTGCCAAACTCTGAAATCCTCGGCGAGATCTACTGCTCGCTTCTGTGCCGCGCGGTTGGCCTTCCGGCTCCAGAGCCCTTGCTCCTGAAGGATCAGGCCACCGGCGCGTGGATGTTTGGATCGGTCGATCTTCCGCACCCCAACTGCTCGCAGTTCCTAAACTTCGACCCCGCGAGCCCCCAGTCGCAAGCGATGCTTGGCGGATTGCTCGGCAAATGGCCAGCACTCCCAAAGGTCGCGGCCTTTGACGAATGGATCAACAACCGCGACCGAAACCTCCAAAACATCCTCTGGCAAGACGAGAACACGTTTGCCTTGATCGACCACGGGAAGGCGCTCAACCTCGATCCGAGCTACGCCGATCGCAACGTAATGATCGAGTGCTGGCTCGCTTTTGTGGCCAACGGCGACGAAGTGGCACAGCAGCGCCTTAAGCGCGATGCACTGCAGTTTGCGACCTTGTTCGATGACGCCCAGGCTCGTGAGTGCGCGGCGGATCTGGTCGGGGCCGCGGGTCCTGATCTACCCCAAGCATTCGCCACTTTTGTGTGCGATCGTCTGACGAACATCGTTAACCACATCGGGCTAAGGTTCCCCAACACGCAGCTTAGGATGCAGCTATGAGCATCAATCTCGATGTCCAGCGGGGGCCTTCCTACCGGGCCAGTTGGGCACCAGTGTTTTTCGAGCCTATCACGGGTTCAGGCGAACGGATTACGGTCGCCATTGTGGTGTCGGACGCGGCTGGTCACGAAGTGAAGCGCACCGTGCGCGACGAAGTGCTCAAGACCCTATATGGGTCGAAGCGGGCGCACCTGTCGCAGATGATCGACTTCGTCTTGGGCGCGCTGCGGTCGCAGAGTGGGGAAAGCAACCCCACAATCCCGTTGACGGGTTTTTCCCTAGGCCAGTGGCAGGAAGCATCGTCGCGCGCGGAGCGGTACGGGGTGCTGCGTCAAGCTGTGTATCGGTCGTGCTCGATGGCCAGTCTTGACGACCTCGACGCGCAAGAGGACGAAGCCACCGCTCAGGAGGGCGCTAAGCAGTGGCAAGTGCAAGTAAGGCAAAGCGTCATTGAACGACGTCCTGAACTGGCGAACAGCTTCAATCGTGACGTGCAACTCATCTCGAACGGCTTGCCGCCCCGGATCGGTTTCCTCCACGATCGCAGAGCAGCCAACTTCGCGACATTGCGACCGAACGGTCTCTCGGCGTCCGTGGGTACTGTGCGCGGTAAGCTCTACGAGTTGGTGATGGTCAAGCGTGAAGGCGTTGTGAGCCGCGGCGCAGTGATCTTGGGCGCGCCCCGCGAGGAAGACCTGACGTATAGCGAAAAGGCCTTGCAGGCAACAGTGCGAGCAATCGCCGAGCTAAAGCACGAAGCAAGTGAAGACGGCCTCGATGTGATGCCCGCGTACAGCGTTCCAGAAGCAGCAAATCAGGTATTGGCGCTGGCTGCGTAGGTGGGATCCACCGAGCATAGCATTTGGGCGTACCTGCGGCCGCTAGGCTGAAGATCGCGGGTTGGCTGGCTCGTGCTCGATCTGCCGCACCGGCTCGGGGCCGATGACGCGCGGCGACGGCGCGGTGATGCCCGGAGGCTGGACGATTACAATTTGCAATCCAGGCTGTTGGATGTTGGGACGGCTCGCCGGGTCGGCGTCGGGCTTAATGCCTGCCAAGCTCAAAACATAGGAGCTGGATCTGTCTCTCACCATTTCGTTTGGCGAGTCGAGCAAGCTGATCTTGGTCCGGCCAGCCTTCGCAGCGTTGAGGACCAGATGGCGCTCGACCTTCTGACGGAAGAAGGCCGTGATGTGCGGCCTGTTCAACTGGCGGGATAGGTGCTCGCGGCTCAGTCCTGCTAGTTCCGCGGCGGCAGTGATATCCTTCGCAGAGCCCTCGACCAGGGCGTCGACCGCAGTGCGCACCTTCAGCGAAATCGACTTGGGTTTTTCAGACATGATCGACGACCTTTGGCGGAATCTCGTGGTCGTCGCGAGTTCAGCCATGTTTGCCCCGACGCTTCATCTGGACCACGCGGAGATGGGCACGCGATTCCAGGGGTGGCTTGGTCTGTGGGGGAGCGATGGGCCGTTGCTCTGGTGCGGCCAACCGCAACTGAGCGCCGGGCCCGCGGGGATAGTTGCCAAATCGCTGTTGGCGATGGTCGACCGGCTCTCGCCGCTCCAATGTGCGCGCCGTGGCGATCGGATCCTCGACCAGGAGTACCTGCAAGCCCAATACGCCGAGCAGCGCCTCAAAGCCGACGGGCCAGATCCGCTTTCTCTTGCCATTGCCGAGCAACTTACCGCTATAGCCAGGTGTCAGGCCGGCCAACCGATCGATCTCGAGTCGGCTGATCGACAACTCTTCGGCCCGCTCGCGACAGGTTTCGACGAAGCCCTGATAGCCCGTGACCGGCCGCGCGATGCTCATTGGCGAACGTCCTCATTGCAGGTGACCGGTGGAAGCCGTCGACTTGCGCCCGTGGCTCGTTACGCGTGTACGTCGGCCGTCTTGACTTGCGGCCGCGGCCCGCTGCCGGTCAGGCCCAAGCCGTCGGTCAGAACAATTCTGTCGCCTTGCCACGGGGCGCGCTGCAACCGCGATTTGACCCGGCTGCGGTAGAACTCGAGCACCTTCGCCGCCGAGTAGTTCAAAGGATGAAACGCAGGGTGCGGCCATTCGCGGGTTTCAATCGTCTCGCCCGACGCATAAGTGCGGTCCCCCTGTTGCCACACGCTCGGATCACTGAAAGAGGAAAAAGGCGGCTCAAACCGATGCCTGGAGTTTGGAGACGGTTGCACCGGGAGAACGATGCGATATTTCGGCACTTCCCGCTCCCAGCCGGGCGGCGGCGTTGTGGGAATGGGAGTCGGGCGGCTGATGTTCGCGGTCATGATGGGGGTTCTCCGGATGTTGAAAGTCAACTTGCGCTCTGCGAGTTGAAACTCCAGCTGCCGATCACCACGGCGCCGTCATTCAGGATGTCGCCAGACGTCTTCGCGCCGCCGGCGGCTTGCGCATCCTGCACAGCCAAGGTGACGGCGCGCCGGATGAACGAAAGCTCGCTGGCCTTCCTCTCCATCGCGGGGGTCTGCGCATAAACGGTCAGGGTGAAAAGCGGCACGGTCAGGCCCCTCGGATCAGTAGCGCTGCTGGCGCGGATCGATTTCGCCGTCGCCCTGCGCCGCGCCCATCTTGATCGGCGGCACGGCCGAGGGCGGCTTCGGTGCGGGAGGTGGGGCGGCAAATTTCATGATCGGGCGCGAGGGTGGGCTCGGCGGCGGTGCAGTTCGGACGATCTTCATTTCAGAACCTCGCAAGGATGTCGGAAAATTTTCAGCTTCAACAAAAAATTGGGTCGGGGTGTTTCCGGGCTCGGTCGCGAGAGGCGGATACCAGCGGCTCGATCAGCGACCATTTTTGCCCCCACCGGGTCCGCGCGGCGGGTCTGGATCGGAGGGCCACCCCCGGCCTCGCGCGTGCCCGGGCGCTCGCGCATCCCCTTAACTGTCAGTTGCTTCGCTGCGCCCATAAAGCCCTGCTCGTGATCTTCAATCACGTGGTCTGCAGCGGAATGTCGCTGATTTGCAGTGCTTTGTGAATGTCACGAGATTCAAGTGGGCGCTGTGTGGGCGCTGAGCGCTGCCGGCGGTGATCGGTGCACGCCTTCGCCTGGTGTCCTCGCACTCGATCAAGTCCCCTGCCCGCTGATGAGCCGCACCGGCAGCCACCGCCGCAAACAATCCGATCGCCTCTTGCGATCTCACGACACCTGATCACACCCTCTTTCGTGACCTCCTTCTGGCTGGTGATCTCTCCGTCTGTGCTGTGATTGCCGTGGTCTGCCCCCTTTCTTCCCCTGATCACGCTGGTTACCTGGCCCTCTGTCACATGCTGCTGCCAGCGACGCACGGCAGTGCGCAGCCGTAGGCGTAGCGATGACGGGCAGGAGCGGGTGAGGGTGGATGCGCGCGAGGGCGAAACAACCTCGCCACCTTGTAGAGGTGTTTTGCATTGTTTCAGGCTCTGTTTCGCTGGCTGTTGCACGTTGTTTCAGTCTTGTTTTTCAGCTGTTTCGCGTTGTTGCGGCTCCATTGTTTCAGACGTTGTTTCAGGGGGTGCTGAAACAGCCTCTGAAACAATCACCGGAGCCACTGGAGCGGGCCTTCGCAGGCGATGCGGTTGGCGTCGACGAGCTCTTTCCGGAACCGGTTCATCAAGGTGCGCGCGCTCGCCGCCTTACCCTCCAGATCGATTAGACCGCGGGCATTGCATTCAGCCGTCCACTGGTCGCGGTGAGCGGCGCGGCGGTTGCCTGGCAGCAGGGTGACGGCATCGCCGGCCAACACGTTGAGGAGCGCGTCCAGCGCCTTCTGGATGCCCGGGCTGATAGGCATGGGCTCGGCATGGCGGCCTTCGATGCTGCCCTCCCAGCGATCGTTTACCAGCGCTATCTTGACGTCCTGAAACTCTGCTCGATTTGCGGGCGTGCGCTCGCGTGCCTTGGGAAACTTCAAGAGGAAGCTCACGTCGGTGTCTTCACGCTCGACCGCGTCCATGTGGGCGACGGTGTCCATCTGCCATTCGCGAGATTTGTCGCCGTATCCCTTTCCGGTGTCGTGCCCGGTGTGGTGGATCCACAGTTGACCGACCGATTTGCGCGTCAGTGCGAGGGAAAAAGGCAATGTCTGCTGCCAAACCAGGGGGTCTTTCTGGTCGCCAAGCGTCAACGACATGATGTTGTCGAAGATTACAAACTCGATTCCGCAGTGCTGGATCAGCTTCAGCAGCCATTCCTGTCCAGCCGGCGTATTCAAAGGTTGGAAGCCCTGAACGTCTTCCCGGCTCAGCACATACAAGCTGTCGATATTGCCGGTGTGCCGCGATTCCTCCGAAAAAATGCGCTCCTTGAGCAGGCGGCGCGACATCTCTCCGTCGATGTAAAGCACCTTGACCGGGCGATAGGCCCGCCAGTGTAGGAACGGCAGTCCGGCGGCCATATGCTGAGCGATCGCAAGCGCCAAGTTGCTCTTGCCGATGCCCGTTGCCGCGGAGAGCAGCATCCGCGTGGTCGTGGTCAGCACGGAGCCAAGCACGAAGTCGGGAGGCGGCAAGTCGCGCTGGCGCCATTCGGCGGCCGTGAGAGGCGGAAGCGTCAGTGGTCCCGCCGGGGGACTCGGTCCAAGATGAGCACATCGTCAGCCCCCTGCGGGATACAATCGTGCGGAGGCGCATCATCCGGCGGAGGCTCATCCCGGGTGTCGACACCGGCTGCGGCGAAGGCCTGCATAACCTGCTCACGCGACAGCATGTCTTGCCTCGTAAATTTTCATCAGATGCGGCGCGTCGGCCGGGTGAGACGCCAGCCATGCGGCAAGATGCGCGGGATCTCCGAGCCGCACGATGTGGAGGAATGCGTCTATGGTGCTGGTGGCTGGCTCGTACGGTATCGGCTTCTTCGTCACGGTTGGCTGCACTGGCCGCGGCTCACCTGTCCAGCGCCAGGCATCACGGAAATCAGATAATTCCCAATCGCGGACTAGACTGCTCACATAGTCGTTTGGCAATTCCGGCATAGGTGCGAACGCTTCGCTCATCCAGCGCTGCGTAGCGTCAACTCCAAACTCGGTCTCATATCCAGCGTGCTCAGTGAGGAATTGCAGGCCGTCGACCGCAACCTGCTTGCTGACCCATCCCTCGTCGACGAACCAGCGCTGCGCGCGGCAAGCCTCCATGAAGTCCCCGACGGTGCCGAGTGCTTCGGTGGCTGGCAATTTGACAGGCGCGTTCATTCGTCGCCCTCGCTCTTGAGGAGACCGAGATCGCGGGCTTCGGCGCACATTTTGCTGAGCGCTTTCGCCACTTCGGGTAGTTTGTTGAGCGCAAACGTGATGCCCTTTGGCGAGGGGCTAGGACGCCGGCGCTGTTGGTGTAGTAGATCCGCACCTCGCCGTATGCGCGGCCCTGGTAGGAGCGCAGGCCGAACACCAGGGCATTCCCGCGTCGGTCGCGCCACATCCGATGTGTCGGCGGCCTGTCCTCGGCGATTGAGGCAGATTTGGAGTGCGTTGCGAAAGCCGGGTCGACCGCGATATCGAGGTGTCCGCTGAGACCACCTTCCGAGATCGCCTGCCGAGCCCGCCTGCTTCTGCCGAAGCGGGTGCGCTCGGTCATGCGGCGCTCTTTTTCCTGGCTGCGAAGCCACTTCTCCACGGACGGCCAGAAATAGGTGACATCGCGCCCGATGCGCGTCACCGGCGGCCCTCTGCCGTCCAATTCCCAGTTGATGAAGGTGCGCTCGGTGTAGGGGCGCCCGCGTACCTGCTGACCCACCTGTGCGGCCGTTGCAGCCCGGGAATTATAGCCGTCGAATCGAAAATCAGACATTTGCTGGTGTCCGTGCGTTGAACCTGCACGAACATTGCCGAGGTCATGCCGTTTGACACGGACCGTTCGAAACGGAAATTCGATCGCGAACGGTCCTAGACAACCCGCCCGCGTGAACGTCCGAGCCATCGTCTGACAAGGCTCGGGTCCGTCGGCGCCTCGGTCTCGAAGACAATATCGATCATCTCTGCAACCTGATCGATCAGCGGCTCCCCGCAGACCTCTTCGAGGTATGGCACCAAGCGCCGCGCGAACAGCCTACGATCGCGGGAACCTTTCACATCTTTCCGGCCGCCGGCGGCGGGCGAGTGCATGTCGTAGTCGCTTCGGTCAAGGTCGCGGAGCGCAGCCTCAAAGCGCTCGAGGTCCCGCCATAAGTTTAGCGGGTAGTCGGCGTCCTGCACAATCGCGACGATCTGATTTTTGATCCTCTCGAATTCATCGCGAACGTTCTCTCTGTGGTCATTCAGTCTGGCCGCTGGCATCGTGCAACCGAGCACTACGCCAATGAAGTCCAGTGGCTCGGGAGCAGCCAAGCCATGCCTTGCCGCAGCGTGCGAAATGGCCTGCCACAGCTCAGTCTTGGATGGGTGTCCCGACCACACCTTCACAAAGTCCGCATGGCGATCGCCGACCGGCTTATAAGCCGCCAACGCCGCCTTGAAGGCCTTTGGCGAGGCATGCTCTGGTCCTGCGCTCACGGCCGCACCGCGGTCTTCACGATCTGAGAGACTAGGCCGGCCAACTTGTCGAATGCCGCGCGCTTCTCATCGAGATAGGCGTAGCGGTCATAGACCCCGCGAACGCCGCCGATGACGTGCCCCAGGCAGCGCTCCGCATGATCGGCAGGAACGCCAGCGCGCGACATCAGCGAGCGCCCTGTCCGTCGGAGGTCGTGCAGCACCCAATGCGGCATAGGCTCCCGCCCGGCCTCCGCCCGGACCTTCGCGGTTGCCTTGTCGAGCTCGCGCTTCGCCTTGCTGAAGCCGCTGAAACCTTTCACGCCACCGGTGGTCGTGAAGATGAACCAGGAGTTGCCGTTGGCGCCGGCGGGCTTCTCGCCGATCAACTCGCGCGCGGCCGCGCTGAGCGGGATGACGTGGTCAATGCCGGTCTTGTAGCGGTCGGCCGGAATCGTCCAGTGGTCGCCGTCGAGCTCGCTGGAATGCATCAGCGCCGCCTCGTTGCGCCGGGTGGTCGTCAGGAGAAGCGACTTGACGAACCGCGGGTAGCAGGCCGGCACGTTCTCCACGATGTCGAGGGCCGCCCACAAATCGCGCAGTTGGTCATCAGTGAGAACGCGGTCTCTCGAGTTCGTGCCGACCTGGCGGAGGCCCTTCACGATGGGGTTGGTGAAGTCCTCATCGCGCGCCTGGAACCAATTGAACGCCTTGCGGAGGTAGGCGAGCGTCCGGTCGGCCATGACGGGCCCGTTCTCATCCTCGATCTCGTCGAGCATGTCGACGACGTGGGAACGGCGCAGCCGCCCTTCCCCGAATACTGGCAGGTCCCCAATGTCGGGAGCGACGAGACGCCGGAACGTGCTCGCGTATTGGTCCGCGCTCTTCAGCTGCGCTTCCTTGCGACAGTAGCGGTCGACGAACATGTCCAGCAAGCCGGGGTATTTCTGCTCGCGATCGGCCTCGTCAGCATCAGGATCGAACGCACCGCCCACCTTCAGCCCCTCGGGGCTATCCCCGTCCTCAAGGCGGCGGGTGCGATCCGGCCGGGGATCCTCCCGCCTGCCGTTCTTGATGTCCTTCGCGAGCTTGTCGGCCCTGACGATCGCGTCCCGAACGGTCAGCGTTCCGCCCTGCTCGTTCTCGTCCCATCGCCCCAGCGTCTCCAGGAACTTGCGACCGTCGACTCTGTGGAAGAGCACGAACGATTTGGTCCCGCCCGCGGTGACGCGCACGCCAAAGCCAGCCGGCGCCTTCCTCCCTGCAATGTCGCGCCGCTGAAGAAGTGGACCTTGTTGCCCTTTGCGGGCGTCGGCAGGCCGGCCACAACCTTTTCGCTGATCTGCTGCATCCGCCTTCCCCGTGTGGGCACTGTGTGGGCACATTGAAGCCGATGCGAGCTTCAACGAGCTTCATCCAAACATCAAGGGGTTTCGGCGATTTTCGCTAATTTTTCGGGGATTTCGGTGCCCACACGAGAAAATGACTCTCGATCAATGGGTTAGGTCGTCACCTCGAATTTGACTTTTAATCACGGGGTCCTGGGTTCGAGCCCCAGCGCGCTCACCAAACAAGGTCAAGTACTTAACAGACTTTTTGGCAGCCCCTCTCCGCTTTCAAAAGGCACCTGTGCACACCACGTGCAAACAAGAGAGCGCCGATGACCGCGGTCGATCATGGGCAAACATGACCACACCTGGTCGCCGCTGATGACGATTGCCGTCATCGCGCTATCGTCGCTTTTTTGGTAATCGCGCCTGTATCAAACCGCGGCCGAGTGCGCCGCGGTTGACAGCTTCGCGTCGCTGTTCACAGCCATGTGCAAGTAGCCTGAGCGCAATTAAAGGCCCGGCAGCGTGAACCGGCGCATACGAAGAGCCCGCCCACTGAGCCGGCCCTTAGCTTACCTTGTCCATCGCGCCCGAGCGGACCGCTTTTGTGATCTTGCAGCACCCGCGGTGCTTCTATCTCAATGAGTGGGACCGACCCGCTGTCCATGTCAGAATCGCTGTCGTCCATTGGGCAACAATCGACGCAGTTCCGGCAACGGGAACAACGATTTACGTTGATTCGAACACACAGAGGCATAGCATCGCGGATGCCGGGGCTGGCTCCATATTCCACTGAGACATTTTTCACCCGGAATTTTTGACCCGCGCTGGCCGCAGCAGTATTCCCTGCTGCGGCCTTCGTCGTCAGATGCCGGAGATCTTCTTGCCGGCCACGGCAGGGCACAAGCTAAACTTGAAGCACACTCGGCCGATGTAGAGCGCATCAGTCGCACAGGGCTCCCGTGCCATGCGGCCTCATAGTGTGTTCAGCTCTCCGGCGCGGCAACCGTCGCGGGCGCAGTCAGTGGCGCGCCTCCGACCGAAACGGGCCCTACTGTTTTCGACTGCCGAACCATCCGTTTGCGCATCGCTGCGGAAAGTCCATAGCGAGCATGCGCTCGTCGAATCGAGGACGTGACGTCGGACGTCATCGCTGTTTGCAGGGAGTCGATCTTCGCGATCAGTGTCGAAAGCTGCGGCGATATCTTCTTCACGTCGCCCCGTTCGTCCGTGATGCTCTGTCGGAGAGAAACGAGGATCGTCGAATCCTGCTGTCGCAGGGCTGCATTTTGCTGCAATGAGGCATTGATCTCCTGCAGCGAGGCGGCCTGCTGCTGCTGGGCCGACCGAATGTCCTTCAGGGCGGCGACAATCGGATCCGGTTTTGCGACGGACTCTCCCTGGCGGGGAAGCAGCGCAGCCAGGCTGCTGATGTTAGGCGACGGAAGATCAAACGGCAAAGTATAGATCGCCGCCGCGCCGTTGATGGCCAGGGCGCACACCGACAGCGCCAGGACCGATTTCCGGCTGGACCGTTTGGCCGGTGTTGGAGCTTCCGCGGCTGCGGATTCGGCTTGGGGTTCGAATGCTGCGGCTGCAAGTGCTGCGGCGTCGAGGTGTTCGGCGAACCCCAGCGTTTCGGATGTCGTGGTCATGCGCATTGACCTCATGAGCGAGCAAAAGGAGGCCGTCGCCGGAACGTCCTCGCGACGCCTCCTTTACGCAACACCCACCTACAACTGTCTAAAATTGTGGGCGTTTTGGATTAATTCCAGGTTAGCAGCGTGGCCGCCCGGCATGTCCAGCCACCCCGGCCGACTACGGGGCGGTGCGATGGAATTGCGGCGCAGACCCAACGTTCTGTTCCGGCCGCCTGCCAAAAAAGCCAGGAGACAACCCGCTGGAAAGGTGTAGGATTCGAGCAAACGGGAGGAGCGGCATGTTTGAAATCACCGGTTTCGACACGGCAGGCGTCGTCAACCTCAAGCGGGAGTCGCTCGCCGCCGCCCTCAAGAAGGCCAGGGAGCTGATCGAGGACGGATGCCGCGAGGTCCAGATCGTCGATCCCAAAGGCCGGATCTACACCTCGTTTGAAGAGCAAGCAGCCTAGCCACCACCTTCCGCGCAAGCGATCTCGCCGCATCGGCCAACATTGGACGAGGCGTTGTTGCGGCGTTTGCCGAAGTGCAACTCCCGCGGGCCCCATCGTTGCCAATCTACACTTTTGGGAGCACGCTGACGTCAGGCGCGCAGACGCCGCACGGGGAGAGACACATGAAGGAAGCGGGCCTGGATGGTCGTCATCGGGACAAGGATGGCGCGATCAGCAAAAAGCACGGCAACACGCTGGTCGGCACGTTGCGCAAGATCTACGGCAAGGGGTTTGCGGCCGGCTACCCGGATGCGACCCAGCTCAGCGAGGTCTTGCATCAGCTGAACGAGACGTCGCTCAGCCAGCTGCGCCGCGATCACGACACCGGGCATTTGGGGCACAAGATCGACCACGCCCCGAAGTGACGGGCTTCACGCGGCCAGATTCACGTCAAACCTGACAGCCGGTCCCTGGCGATCTGGGTGGACCAGGCAAGGCTATCGATCGGCCCCATCACACTTGCCATTTGAGCCTTCCAAAACCAGGCGCTAGGATGAGCCTTTTACGGAGGCTTATTTGAAGCAGGTCATTTTCGTTGCAGCCATTGCGCTGCTTGCCACGGCGCCTGCCCGATCTCAGGGCCTGGTCGATCCCAGCAAGGTTGCTCCCGAATACCGCGAGGCTGCGGAGAAGCGCCGCGCCGAGCAGATCCGTCAGCGCGAATGCGCCTTGAAGGCGGATCTGGCGAAAGTGCTGCTGCGAGATCGGACCGACTATCTCAATCACTGCCTGGATGCGATGGCGGCGAAACAATAGCGGCGCGCGGCCGGTTGCGCCGCACGACGTTCGCCAAAGTCGCAATCGGCTTTCAGGCTTTCTTCAGATATTCGGCTCACCGTGGCTGTCGATTTCCAATCGTCATTGATTGTCCCCGATGAGCTTCGTCCAGGTTCAGTGCACGCGCTGCAAGACGATGTTTCGCGATCGCGCGGGACGGTTGCAGGACGGCTATTCCAGGCAATGTCCCGGTTGCGAAGTCGTGTTGTTCTTCGCCGAGGACTCACAACATCCCTTCATCAAGCGGGCGATGCGAAACGCGCGAGTAGCCCGGAAAGAACAGTACGAGGCTGAGGCAGCCAGGCGTTCGGCCGCGTCCGAGCCGCGCGTCGCTCCCCGGTCGCGGTCGTCCGTCGGACGGACGCGGATGCAGGAGCGATCGGAATAGCGCCCGGTCGGCCGACTACGTCGCCTCGATCCAGATCCCGGCATCCGAATGCGCGCGGATGTGGCCGACCAGAAAGTCCGAAAACACCCTGATCTTCGCCGGCAGCCGGACGCGGTTCTGGTAGGCCACGTTCATCGTCAGCAGCGGCAATTCCCAATCGGTCAGGACCGGCACGAGCTTGCCGGCCGCGATATCGCTCTGCACGATGTAAAGCGGCTGGATCAGGATGCCGAGCCCTGCGCGGGCAGCGCCGCAGATGATCTGGCCATCATTGCTGTCGAGCGTCGGCGCGATGCGGACGGTCTGCGTCGTGCTACCCTGGCTCAGTCGCAGCGAATAAGGATCGTTGGCGAGGTTGTAGACCAGCATGTCGAGGCGCGCGAGATCGGCGGGATGCTCGGGGATGCCGTGCGCCGCGAGATAGGACGGCGCGGCGGCCAGCACCCGGCGCATCTGTCCGATGCGGCGGATGATGATGTTGGAATCCGGTTCCTGCTCCCGCGTGCGGATCGCAACATCGATGCCGGCCTCGATAAAATCGGGATAGCGGTTCGCGGCGATGATCTGGACGTCGAGCTTCGGATAGAGCCTGCGAAACGCCGGCAGCATCGGCGCCATATAGATCATCGCAAACGACAGCGAGCTCGTGACGCGCAGCATGCCCTTGGGCGACAGCGCGCGGTCACTGACGGCGTCCTCGGCTTCGGCGAGTTCGTTCAAGAGCGTGCTGCAACGCTGCAATAGCTCCTGTCCGGCCTCGGTCAGCCACTGCCGGCGCGTGTTGCGCTCGATCAGCCGGACCGCGAGCCGCTCCTCCAGCGCGCTCAGGTGCCGGCTCGCCGCGGCATTCGACATCCGCAAGGCGTCGGCGGCCTTGGAGAGGCTGCCGAGCTCGGCCGTCCTGGAGAACACCTCGAGCTGCAGAAGGCGGTCCATTCTTCCTCACAATGGAAAAGAGACTTACGATTTTTGGCCTTTATTTCCGATTTCTGCAAGGCAAAATGGCCCCAACAAACAAGATCGCAGGCGAGGAATTTCGGGAAATGTCGGGTCCGATCAAGCACATCGTGATGTGGCGTCTGCGCGGCGAGACCCGGGCTGAGCGCCTGGCCGCCCGGACAAAGGTCAAGACCCTGTTCGAAGGCCTCCGCGGCCGGATCGACGGCCTCACCCATATCGAGGTCGGCGCTGACGTCAGCGATGTCGATTATGCCTGCGACGTTGTCCTCGTCTCCGAGTTTACCGACAGCGCAGCCCTGAAGGCCTATGCCAGCCATCCGGAACATCTGCGGGTGCGCGAGGAGCTGGGCGACTTGCGGATCGGGCGCTTCCAGGTCGATTATCCCGTCAAAGGGACCGGCGCATGATCGGTTCGTTCACCTATGAAAATCTGCCCTGCCGCGTCGTGTTCGGCAGCGGAACGCTTGCCTCGGCCAAAGCCGAGATCGAGCGCCTCGGCGGCAAGCGCGCGCTGGTGCTGACGACGCCGCAGCAGGAAGCGCAAGGCAAAGCGCTCGGTGCCGCGCTTGGTCCGCTCTATGCCGGCAGCTTCGCCGGCGCCATCATGCACACGCCCGTCGAGGTGACCGAGCGCGCAATCGAGGCGATGAAGGGTTGCGATGCCGATTGCGTGGTCGCGCTCGGCGGCGGTTCGACAACGGGACTCGGCAAGGCGCTCGCCTTGCGCACCGGCGTCAACCAGCTCTGCATTCCCACCACCTATGCAGGGTCGGAGATGACCCCGATCCTCGGTCAGACCGAGAACGGCCTCAAGACCACGGTGCGCGACACCGCCGTGCTGCCCGAGACCGTGATCTACGACGTCGACCTGACGCTGACGCTACCGGTCGGGCTCACTGCCACCTCCGGCATCAACGCCATCGCCCACGCGGCCGAAGCGCTTTATGCGCGCGACACCAATCCCGTGACCTCGCTGATGGCGGAAGAAGGCATCCGCGCGCTGGCGCGTGCCCTGCCCGCGATTGCCGCCAGGCCCGACGATCGCGCCGCCCGCGGCGATGCACTCTATGGCGCCTGGCTGTGCGGCGTGTGCCTCGGCACCGTCGGCATGGCGCTGCATCACAAGCTCTGCCACACCCTCGGCGGCACCTTTGACCTCCCACATGCCGAGACGCATACGATCGTGCTGCCGCATGCGCTGGCCTACAACGCCCCGGCCGTGCCTGACGCGATGACGCGGATCGCGGGCGCGATCGGCGCGGCCGATGCAGCGCAAGGTCTCTACGACCTCGCCAAACGACTACGGGCCAAGATCGCGCTGCGCGACATCGGTATGCCCGAGAGCGGCATCGACAAGGCGGCCGATCTCGCCGTGACCAATGCCTACTGGAATCCGCGCAAGCTCGCGCGCAACGCCATCCGCGACCTCATCGCGCGCGCCTGGGCCGGCGAGCCGCCGGTCGCAGCCAAAGCGGAAGCCTGACGACATGCGGCGCACCCTGATCCAGTCAGCAACGGTCATCAGCATGGACGATCGCATCGGCGATCTCCCCGTCGGCGACGTGCTGGTCGAGAACGGGCGGATCGCCGAGGTGCGTCCCGGTATCGAAGCCGCTGATGCCGAGATCGTCGACGGCCGCGGCCGCATCGTCATCCCCGGGCTCATCAACGCGCATATGCACACCTGGCAGACGGCGCTCCGCGGCTATGCTGCGAACTGGACGCTGCTCGAATATTTCCGCCGCATGCATGCCGGGCTCGCGACCTTGTTCGCCCCCGACGACATCTACATCGCCACCCTCGTTGGCGCGCTGAATCAGATCAATTGCGGCGCCACCACGCTGGTCGATTGGTGCCACAACAACCCGACGCCCGCCCATACCGACGCAGCCGTGCGCGGCTTGCTCGATAGCGGCATCCGGGCCGCCTTCTTCCACGGCTCACCCAAGCCCGAGCCGAAGCCGGGCGAGCCGCACTTCTCGGAGGTGCCGCATCCCCGCCGCGAGGTCGAGCGGCTGCTGGCAGGTCCCCTTGCCGATCGCGATGGGCTCGTGACGCTCGGACTTGCCATTCTCGGCCCGCACTATTCGACGCTCGACGTGTCCTTGCATGATTTTGAGCTGGCGCTGGAACTCGGCCTGACCGCCTCGATGCATCAGGGCGGCGGCCCGGCGAAGACACAAGGCGGCTGGAAGAAGCTGATCGAGGCCGGCCTCGTCGGTCCCCACGTCAACATCGTCCATGGCAACGACCTTCCCGATGATCTCCTGCAAAGACTCATCGATCTCGGCGTCAGCTTCTCGGTGACGCCCGAAAACGAGATGATCCAGGGCCACGGCTTTCCCATCACGGGGCGACTGCTCAAGCGCGGCGTACGCCCCACCATCGGCATCGACCTGGAATCCGTGCTGGCGGGCGATCTCTTCTCCGCGGCTCGCGTTGCGCTGTCGATGCAGCGCGCGCTCGACAATGCGGAGATGCGCAAGAGCGAGGGCACGATCCCCGCGACGACCACCATCCCAGCGCGTGAGGCGCTGACATGGGTCACCACCGAGGGCGCGCGCATGCTCGGCCGCGAGAAGGAGATCGGCTCGCTGACGCCCGGAAAACTCGCCGATCTCGTGATCATCAATGCCGACGATCTCAACCTCTTTCCGGTCCACGACCCCGTCGCCACCGTGGTGATGCAGACGAGCCTCGCCAATATCGACTCGGTCATGATCGGAGGCCGCTGGAGGAAGCGGAACGGACGGTTGCTGGCCGACGGGCTCGACCGGAAAAAAGAACTGCTCGCTCAGTCCGGCCAGCGGCTGGTGCGGGACATCGAACGACAACGGCACGCCGCAACATAGCGGCTAACGGACAATAACAATGACTGAGACAAGCAAACAAATCGCCTTCATCGGCATCGGCAAGATGGGCCTGCCGATGTCGCTTCATCGCCAAGGCCGGCTACGCCGTGACCGCCTTCGACCAGAGCGCCGCGCGGCTCAACGAGGCGCGCGAACACGGTATCGCTGTCGCGAGCTCGCTCGCCGGGGCGGTCAAGGACCGCGCCGTGGTCATCACGTCGCTCCCCGACGACGCCGCCTTGCGCACGGTGATGCTCGGCCCGACCGGGCTGATCGGCGCGATGGCGCCCAAGGCCGTGCTGATCGAGACCAGCACGGTCAGCGCCGAGGCCTCGGTTGAGATCGATGCCGCCACAGAGGGCCGCGGGATCTCCTATCTGCGGGCGCCAGTCTCCGGCAATGCCAGCATCGTCCACACCGGTGCGCTGAGCTGCTTCGTCTCCGGTCCCGAGGACGCCTTCGAGAGCGCCAAGCCGCTGTTTGCGAGCTTCACCCGCGCACAGACCTATCTCGGCGCGGGCGAGGAAGCCCGCTATGCGAAGCTCGCGGTCAATCTCATGATCGCGGTCTCGGCGGCGATGATGGCCGAGAGCCTGGCGCTGGCGCGCAAGGGCGGCATCGGCTGGCACGACATTCTGAAGGTGCTGGATGAGAGTGCCGTCGCCTCCCCGATGGTGAAGTACAAGACCGCGCCGCTGCGCACCCGCGACTTTGTGTCGAGCTTCTCCTGCAGGCAGATGGCCAAGGACCTCGATCTCATCCTCGGCGCCGGCCATGCCGTCGGCGTGCCACTGCAGCTCGCAGCCCAGGTGCGCGAGACCTACGGCGCACTGGTCGCGCAGGGCGACGGCGAGACCGATTTCATCGCGACCGTGAGGCATCTCGAAGGTCTCTCGGGCCTTGGCGAGCCCAAACTCTGATCGACGGAGGCGAATTTGCGTAATTTCAGCGAAAACACGATCGCCGGCGCGGTAAACGCGCAGGCGGCGTAAGCCGAACGTAGACTCGACGGACTGACAACAGTCCGCGACAAAGACGGACGACGGGGAGAGACGATGGGACCGCGGGTCAACATTGCCGCATTGGCTGAACGCCTCACAGGCGTGATCGGTCCGCGTGCGACCATCGCGCGCGGCGTGCTCGACCAGCACGGCCAGAGTGAGTCCTATTATCGCGCCCTGCCGCCGGACATCGTCGTCTATCCGGAAACGACCCCAGAGGTCGCCGAGATCGTCAAGCTCTGCGCCGGCGCGGGCATGCCGATCGTGCCGTTCGGCGCCGGCACCTCGCTCGAGGGCAATGCATCCTCGGCGGAAGGCGGCGTCTGCATCGACTTCGCGCGCATGAACAAGGTGCTGACGGTGCACGACAGCGACATGAATGTCGTGGTGCAGCCCGGCATCACCCGCAAGCAGCTCAATGCCGAGCTGCGCGGCACCGGATTGTTCTTCCCGATCGATCCCGGCGCGGATGCCTCGATCGGCGGCATGACCTCCACGCGCGCCTCCGGCACGATGGCAGTGCGCTACGGCACCATGAAGGACAATGTCGTGGCGCTGGAAGTGGTGCTGGCCGACGGTCGCGTGATCCGGACTGCACGCCGCGCCCGCAAATCGGCAGCCGGCTACGATTTGACGAGGCTGTTCGTGGGCGCCGAAGGCACACTTGGCGTCATCACCGAGATCACGCTGAAGCTGCATCCGCTGCCGCAGGCGATTTCCGCGGCGGTGTGCAGTTTCGACACCCTGCACAACGCCGTCGATGCTGCTATCGGCATCATCCAGGCGGCCATTCCCATCGCGCGCGTCGAGCTGCTCGACGACGTCATGATGCGCGGCATCAACGCCTACGCAAAACTCGGCTATCGCGAGGCGCCGACACTGTTCTTCGAATTCCACGGCTCGGAGAGCGCCGTCGCCGAGCAGGCCGAGCTCGCACAGGCGATCGCTGCTGACCATGGCGGCCGTGGTTTTGCGTGGGCCAAGGCGCCGGAAGACCGCAGCCGCCTCTGGCACGCCCGCGACAACACGCTCTATGCCGGCCTGGGCTTAAGGCCCGGCGCACGCGCGGTCATCACCGATGTCTGCGTGCCGATCTCGCGGCTGGCCGAATGCCTGACCGAGACCCGCCGCGATGCCGATGAGCACGGCTTCACCGCGCCCATCGTCGGCCATGTCGGCGACGGCAATTTCCACATGCTGATCCTGGTCGATCCCGCCAAGCTAGATGAGATCGACGGCGCCAAGGCGCTGCAGGCCCGCATGGTCGCCCGCGCCATCGCGATGGACGGGACCTGCACCGGCGAGCACGGCATCGGGCTCGGCAAGATCGGTTACCTCACTGACGAGCTCGGCGAAGCCGTCGACGTGATGCGGTCGATCAAGACCGCGCTCGATCCTGACGGTTTGATGAACCCCGGCAAGATCTTTGCGGGAGCACGGCCATGAACGCTTCCGGCGACGCCGCAGCGACGCCGCTGCTCGAATTGCGCGGCATCAGCAAGAGTTTTCCGGGCGTCAAGGCGCTCGACGACGTCTCCTTTGCACTCTACGCCGGCGAAGTGCACATGCTGCTCGGCGAGAATGGCGCTGGCAAGTCGAGCTTGATGAAGGTGCTGTGCGGCGCCTACAGCGCCGATTCCGGCGAGTTCTTCTTTGAGGGCAAGAAGGTCACGATCGCCTCGACGGCCGACGCGCAGAAGCTCGGCATTGCCGTGATCTTCCAGGAGTTCTCGCTCGTCCCCTATCTCGACATCGCCCAGAACATCTTCCTCGGCCGCGAGCCGAAAGGTCGCATTCCCGGCACCATCGACCGCCGCAAGATCCTGGCCGACGCAAAACGCCTGCTCGACACCATCGGCTTCGATATCGATCCCTCCGTCGTCGTCAACACGCTCGGCGTCGCCCAGCAGCAGATGGTCGAGATCGCCAAAGCCATCAGCCAGAACGCGCGCATCCTGGTGATGGACGAACCGACTGCCGCGCTGTCCGACCGCGAGACCGAGCTCTTGTTCGCGCTGATCGCCAAGCTGAAGGCCGACGGCGTCTCCATCGTCTACATCTCGCACCGCCTGGCCGAGGTGTTTGCGCTCGGCGACCGCATCACGGTGCTGCGCGACGGCCGCCGCATCGACGGCGTTCGGCCGGCCGACGTCACGCCCGACCAGCTCGTCCGCATGATGGTCGGCCGCACCGTCGACATGACCTATCCGCGCAATTTCGCCGACAAGCCTGGCGAGGTGCTGCTTCAGGTCAAGGGCCTGACCTCGCCCACCGGCATTTCCGACATCAACATCGAGGTACGCCGGGGCGAGATCGTCGGCCTCTGCGGCCTGGTCGGGTCCGGCCGCACCGAGGTTGCGCGCGCGATCTTCGGCGCCGATCCGGTCGCCTCGGGCGAGATCGTGTTGGACGGTAGGCCGATCTCCGGCGAGCCTGATGTCGCCGCCCGCCGCGGCATCGCGCTGATCCCGGAGAGCCGCAAGAGCGAGGGGCTCGCGCTCCTGCGTTCGGTCGGCGACAATCTCGTGGTCTCGGCGCTGCGAAAACTGTTCCCGAGCGGGCTGTTCGATCCGCGCAGCGGCCAGCGCGCCGCCGATGGCCTGATCCGCCAGCTCCGCATCGCCACCCCGAGCCCGCGCCAGACCGTTGGCCTGCTGTCAGGTGGCAATCAGCAGAAGGTCGTGATCGGCAAATGGCTCGCCGCCGGTGCAAAGCTCTTCATCTTCGACGAGCCGACCCGCGGCATCGATGTCGGCGCCAAGTCCGAGATCTTTGCGCTGATCGACCGGCTGGTTGCCGAAGGCGCGGCGGCGCTGATGATCTCCTCCGAGCAGGTCGAGATCTGCCATGTCTGCGACCGCGCCTATGTGATGCGGGAGGGCCGCGTCGCCGGACATCTGGCGCGCAACGAGCTGACCGAGGAAAACATCGTGCGGTTGGGGATGCATCATGCGTGAAGCAGCGGTCGTATCGCAACCCAATCCGCTCCAGCGCATCCCCGGCGTCGCCATCGTGCTGGGCGCCCTGATCGTGCTGTTCGGCGCGATCGCGCCCGGCTTCCTCACCCCGGCCAATCTCTCCAACGTGCTTGTGCAGTCGACCATCCTGACCATGCTGGCGCTGCCGATGACCCTGATCATCATGACCGAGGGGCTCGACCTCTCGATGGGCGCGGTGCTGACGCTGACCTCGCTCTGCGTCGCCATCGTCTCGCTCGCGACCCAATCGATGCTGCTGGGGCTGTGCGCCGGCGTGGTGGTCGGCGCGGCCTTCGGCACCGTCAATGGCTGGCTTGTCGCCATCCTCGGCATCCCGCCGTTCGTGGCAACCCTCGGCACCCTCGGCATGGCACAGGGCCTGTCGCTGATCGTCTCCGACGGCCAGAGCGTGGTCGGCATTCCCCATGGCGTCCGCGACATCTACTCGGCGAGCTTGCTCGGCATCCCCGTGCCGATCGTGATCGCGCTGGTGACTTACGCGGCCTTTCACGGCCTGCTCTATCACACCCGCTTCGGCAGCTACGTGTTCGCACTTGGCGGCAACCGCGAGGCGCTCCGCTACGCCGGCCTCTCGCCCAACAAACTCCTGATCGCGGTCTATGCGATCGGCGGCACCATGGCCGGCATTGCCGGCCTGCTGATGACCGCCCGCATGAACTCGGGGCATCCGACCGCAGGCCTCGGCCTCGAATTCGATGCGATTGCGGCGGTCGCGGTCGGCGGCACCTCGTTCGAGCGCGGCAATGGCTGGCTGCTCGGTACCCTGCTTGGCGTCATCGCCGTCGGCGTGCTGCGCAACGGGCTGAATTTGATCTCGCTGCCCTCCTCCGTGCAGGTCGCAAGCGTCGGCGTCCTCGTCATCGTGGCGCTCTTCCTCGACGGCCTCAGGAGCCGGGCATGACCGACATCGCCAAGGAGACCCTGTCGCCGCCACGCTCCTTCCTGTCCCAGGACGCGATCCAGCTGTTTTACCGCCTGCTCGCGGTTTTCCTGATCTGCGCTGTGCTGGCGGTGCTGAACGACTCCTTCCTCAGCCTCGGCAACATCCTCAACGTGCTACGCCAGGCGAGCCTCACCTTCTTCATCGCCTCGGGCCTGACGCTGGTGGTGCTCACCGCCGGCCTCGATCTCTCCATCGGCGCCAATGTCGCGCTGTCCGCGTGCATCGCCGGGACCGTGATCCACACCACCGGCTCACCCACGCTCGGCGTCCTGACCGGGCTTGCCTGCGGCGGCATCGTTGGCCTCCTCAACGGCATCATGGTGACGGCGCTGCGCATCCCCTCCTTCATCGCCACCTATGGCATGCTCTGGGTGCTGAACGGACTCACGTACTGGTACATGGCGGGCGAGACACTTCACGGTTTTCCCGCGGGCTTCCGCCAGATCGGCAGCGGCTATCTGTTCGGGCTGCCGATCCCTGTCTATCTGCTGCTGGTGTTCCTCGGCATCGGCACGCTGTTTGCCCAGCGCACGATCTGGGGCCAGGAGATCTATGCGATCGGCGCCAATCCGGTTGCCGCCCGCCTCTCCGGCATTCCGGTCACGCGGCGGCTGCTGCTGGTCTATGCCGTCTCCGGCACCATGGCGGGACTTGCCTCGATCATCTTCCTGTCCCGGCTCAATTCGGCCGAGGCCGATATCGGCGAAAGCCTGACGCTGCCGGCGATCGCGGCCGTGCTGATCGGCGGCACCTCGCTGTTCGGCGGCGTCGGCACCGTGTTCGGCACCTTCATCGGCGCGCTGATCCTGACGCTGGTGCTGAACGGGATGAACCTGCTCTCGGTCAGCGCCAATTGGCAGCCGCTGGTGACCGGCATCATCGTCATTCTCGCGGTCTGGCTCGACATGAAGACCCGCCGCCGCGCGCAATGAACTTTCAGGCAACCCAACAAACCAAAACGGGGATGGAGACGACATGAAACAGAGACTGGGCTATCTCGCATTGCCGCTCATGATGGCGGCCGCCTTCACGACGCAGGCGCGCGCCGACGGCGAGACCATCGCGGTGTTCACCAAGAACCAGACCAACCCGTTCTTCCAGACGGTGCGGGTCGGCGCCGACAACATGGCGAAGATCCTGAACGCCAAGACGCTGCAGTACATTCCGACCAAGCCGGACTCGATCCCCGAGCAGCTCAGCCAGATCGAGGACGTCGTGGTGAAGAAGCCGAGCGCAATCGTGTTCACGCCGGTCGACTACAAGGCGATGGTGCCCGGCGTCGAGAAGATCAACGACGCCAAGATTCCCGTCGTGAATATCACCGACCGCTCCGCCGGCGGAAAATTCCTCTCCTTCGTCGGCGCCGACGATTACAGCCTCGGGCTCGAGACCGCGCGCTTCCTGCTCAAGACGCTCGGCGGCAAGGGCAACATCGTCATCATCGAGGGCGTCAAGGGCTCGCTGACCAATGTCGATCGCGTCCGCGGCTTCAACGACGCGCTGAAGGAAAATCCTGGCGCCAAGCTCCTGGCGTCGCAGCCAGGCAACTACCAGCGGCTCCAGGCGCTCCAGGTCATGGAAAACCTGATGCAGTCGAATGCGCAGATCGACGGCGTGCTCGCCGCCAACGACGCCATGGCAGTCGGCGCGATCGAGGCGCTCGACGGCGCCAACCGCAAGGCGCAGGTGATCGGCATCAACGGCACCAAGGAAGCGATCGACGCCATCAAGTCCGGCAAGCTGCTCGCAAGCGGCGACTACAACGGATTTTTCCAGGGCTGCCTCGGCACCATGATGGCGGTGCGCAGCTTGCGCAATCAGCCGATCATCAACGAGATCGTGCTGAAGCCGACCGTCATCACCAAGGACAATTACCAGCCGTTCGACCAGCCGCTCGAGCAGCGCACCTGCCCGACCTTCGAAGAAGCCGGCAAGCTCGGCGCGAAGTAACCGCAGCCTGTTCTGATCAAACATAGGAATGGCTGCGATAACAGCCGTTCCCAAAAAGAATCCCGGAGACATCATGCTGTTTGCCATCCACGCCATCGACCGCACCGGCGCGCTGCCGACGCGGCTTGCCAATTACGACGCCCACAAGGCCTTTCTCGGCGACACCTCGCGCTTCGGCGTCAAGATCGTGATGTCGGGACCGCTGGTCTCCGACGATGGCGCCACCATGATCGGCAGCCTGTTTCTGATCGAGGCCCCCGGCCGCGCAGAAGTCGAGGCCTTCAATCGCGCCGATCCGTTCGCGGCGGCCGGCATCTGGGAGAAGGTCACGATCACGGGCTTCCTGCGGCGGCAAGGCTGACAGACAAGGCTGACAGACCAGTCCGAGCAATCCGGCGCGCGTCGCCAGACGCGAAAAAACCCCAGTGCTTGGGAGCACTGGGGCGTTTCAAGCAAAATGGAATGGTAAGGCAATAACGCCTTTATAGCAGCTCTTTCCGCGGTTCCCTGTGAACTGGTTCACATCTGCCGCGAGGGAATGATCGGACGATTTGTCACACCCAGGCGGCTAGCTAGCCCGCATTTCTCACAGTGTTGAGGCGCATCGGGGCGCGAATCAGCGAAAGTTCTTTTGCGAGAAGGACTTCGCGGTGATTCAAGGAATGCCCCGATGCCGGCACAGTGTAGCGCAGAACGGTTTGATTTTGGAGAGGTGGAAGGCCGCATCGTGGAAGCGGCTTTTGATGGTGGCCTGGTGACGTCGGATGCGGGCGCGCTGCTGCTGGGCGCGTCTGATCGGGCGATTGATCTGGTGGGGCGCTTTGCCGATTGCTTTCGCGATCATCGCCGGGTGGACTTGATCGAGCACGCAGTCGGAACGTTGGTCGGACAGCGGGTCTTTGGCATCGCACTTGGCTACGAAGACATCAACGGTCACGACGAGTTGCGGCACGACCCGCTGATGGCGGTGCTGGCGGGCAAGCTTGTTGCCAGGCGCGAGGACTGCGCACCGGTGGCCGGCAAGTCGACGCTGAACCGGCTGGAACTGGGCCGGGAGGAACCTTCGCGCTATCACAAGATCGCCTACGACGCGGCGGCGATCGAGGCGTTGCCGGTGACGCTGTTCCTGGAGGCGCACAAGCGACCGCCGCCGCAGATCATCCTCGATCTCGACGCCACCGACGATCCTCTGCACGGGCATCAGGAGGGGCGCTTCTTCCACGGCTATTACGACTGCTACTGCTATCTGCCGCTGTACGTGTTCTGCGGCCGGCATCTGCTGGCGGCCAAGCTGCGGCGCGCCGACATCGATGCCAGCGCAGGCAGTGTCGCGGAGATCGCGCGGATTGTCCGGCAAATCCGCGCCCGCTGGCCGTTCGTGCGCATCGTGCTGCGCGCCGACAGTGGCTTTGCGCGCGAGGCGCTGATGGCGTGGTGTGAGCAAAACCGCGTGGATTATCTGTTCGGGCTCGCCCGCAACACGCGCCTGGTCGCCATGATCGAGGAGGAGCTCGCCGCGGCGAGAGCCACAGCCGAGACGACCGGCCAACCGGCACGCCGCTTCAAGGACTTCCAATGGCGTACGCGCGACACCTGGAGCCAGGAGCGCCGCGTCGTCGCCAAGGCGGAGTGGACGCAAGGCGAGGCCAATCCGCGCTTCGTCGTCACCTCGCTCAAGCGCAGCGCGGCGGGCGTGCGGCAGCTCTATGAGGACATCTACTGCGCCCGCGGCGACATGGAGAACCGCATCAAGGAGTGCCAGCTCGATCTCTACGCCGACCGCACCTCGGCCGCCACCATGCGCGCCAACCAGCTGCGGCTGTGGTTCGCCTCGATGGCCTATGTGCTGATCTGTGCCCTGCGGCGCATCGGCCTTGCCGAAACCACCTTTGCGGACGCCACCTGCGGCACCATCCGCCTCAAGCTCCTCAAGATCGGCGCACTGGTGCGCATCAGCGTCCGCCGCATCAGGATCGCCATGGCCTCGGCCTGCCCAGCCGCTCAGCCGTGGGGACACGCGGCTCGTCGCCTGGCCGAAGCCGCCAAGGCTCGCGCCTCGCCGGCCTGACACGCGACGCTGCGACGCGCTCAATCGGCGGCATCACCAACAGGCCCAACGGAGACATTCAAAACCAAATCGCCGGCTGCGCCTTCAGCGCCACGGCTCCCCGTTGCCTTGCCAAATCCTCCTATCCTCCGTCGCTGAGCAATCGGTCGTGTGAGAAATGCGGGCTAGCTCCGCCGCGGCTTTCTTGGAAACAGGCGATCGCGGATGTAGCGCGAGGTTGCGGTCAGGCGGATCCCGCGTGGCTTCTGCCAAGCGGCTCGGTCGATCTCCTTCTTGTCGCCGATCGCGAGCCGGCCCTTGGCGCGCTTGGCGATGAAGATCGCGTCGCTCATCCTGCGGCCCGAGCGCTTGTTCTTGGCTTTCACTTCCTTCCAGAGGCTGATCCGGCCGAGCTTCAGCTTGGGCAGCTCTTCCTTGATCTCGCGCCGCAGGCAGTCCTTCTCAGTCTCGCGCGCGCGTTTGCGGCCGCCCGGAAACATCCACAGGCCGTCCACCCGTCGCCTGACCAACAGAACCTTGCCGCGCTTGGCGGCAACCAGCTTGGAAGACTTCGCCATACCTGTCGCAAACCGAGAAAAGAATCGGACCATCGTAACTTGTCTATTTCATTAGACAAGTTCCGCCACCGCTCTGGATCCCGTCGGCTCCCATCGCTGTCCACACGGATGTGAGGTGCGGCAAATGTCTGGGCCACCCGCCGGGTCTGCCCGGCTAGCGAACCTCGTCGGGTGGCGGTATCGCCTTCGGCTTCGCAGCCGCGGTTCGGTCTCCGGTGCAATCCACGCCGCAGCGATCTCCCACGCGACCGACAGGATGATCGGCCCGATGAACAGGCCGACGATTCCGTGGGCGAGCGTGCCGCCGATCACGCCGACGAAGATCACGATGGTCGGCGTGTTGAGACCGCGTCCCATCACGAGCGGCTTCAACATGGTGTCGAGGAAGCCCACAAGGACGAAGAACACGGTGAACACCAGAGCCGTGGTGACGTCCTTGGCTGTCCAGATCCAGATGATCACCGGCAGCAGCACGAGGAAGGCGCCGATCTGCACGATCGACAGCAGCAGCACGATGAAGGCAAGCAGGCCCGCGCTCGGCACGGCTGCGAGCTTGAAGCCGATGCCGGCAAGCAGCGCCTGCACAATGGCGACGCCGATGACGCCTTGCGCCACCGCACGGATGGTGGCGCCGCCCAGCTCGAGAAAATGCTCGCTCTGCTCCGGCACGATGCGGGACAGGAAAGCGCGCCCGGCCGCAACCAGCCGGGGTCCGTGCGGAAACAGGAAGCCGGCCACGAACACCGAGACCAGGAACTGGAGCGTGCCGAGGCTGGCATCGCCCGCAAGCACCAGCAGCGGTCCCGCCAGCGGCTGGAGATAGGGCGCGACCTCGCGCAGCACGGCGCGGATATTGTTGTAGGCCTGGTCCCAGAGTTCGTAGAGCGTCGGGCCGATCACCGGCCATGATTTGATCGACTCCGGCGCCCCCTGAAGTGTGAGGTCGCCGGTGCTAAGCTGGTGCGCCAGCTCCCTGCCCCCGTCCACGGCACTCACGCCGAGCCATGTGGCCGGGCCGAGCACGATGCCGAGCGTGATCAGGGTGAGAATCGCAGCCGCGGTCTTGGGTCGGCCGCCGAGGATTTTGGCGACCCAGCTGAAGGCCGGATAGAACGCGACCGCCAGCACACCGCTCCAGGCCAGGATCGGGACGAACGGCCTGATGATGTAGAGCGTCCACAGGATCAGCAGCGCCAGTAGGCCGAGGCGGATCACGAGCTGGATGACGTCCTCACCCGTCAGGAGCTGACGCAGACTTTTCACAGGCACGGCTTTCCTTGCGGTATCGACGCGGTTTCCGGCACTTGCGCGGGCTAGGGTTATTGCCAGCCAAGAGCCGGGCGTCAAGACGAACCCGATGAGCGTCCGGCCCGTCAGGGACCGGCCGCATCCCGGTTTGGCTAACGGCGATTAACCGGATTTCAGCCGCCGGATTTACGCCGATGCAAAGGCCCGCACCTACGCTCTGGGCCGAGGTCCCAAAAACAAACTGCGGTGCAATGGCCAACAGCATCTGGACGACCGAAGAATTCACCTGCCCCGGTTGCAGCATGAACTACACCGCGACAAGGGAGGAGCACGCCGAGCCGCATTCAGGCCAGTTCAAATGCAGCATCTGCAGCAGCGTGGTGCACTCCTGGTCCGGCAAGCATCACTTCTTCGGCTGGCAGGCGGTGAAGACCAAGCCGCCGGTGTTCGGGAGGCGATGGGCGGGAGTGGGTTGGTAGCCCGAGGCACAGCGCTCTCAGTTGCAGTCCTTGACCTGTGAGTAAGGGCGATGTGATGGAGCAAAACTCGGGCAAGATGCCGCGAGAAGGCGAAGGCATGGCTGCGAGTCGAGATGCGATTTAGAGCATAGCCATGGTGCCCCTTGCTCCGTCATTGCGAGCGCAGCGAAGCAGTCCAGACTGCTACCGCGGAGGGATTCTGGATTGCTTCGCTGCGCTCGCAATGACGAGCTCGTTGAATCAGCGGTGCCTCACGGCCCTAGCGACGTACGCAGGCCCAACTTACGGTCAATGCGATCTGCGAAAACCGCGGCTTCTGCTCAGCGGCGACACGGGATAGACCCTTCCCCGCCACCAAAGCCGATACCCAATGACAGCACCCTTCGTTCCCCAGATCGCCCTCTACCGCAACTGGCTCGCCGCGCAGCGCGGCCTCAGCTTCGCGAATTACGAGGAGATGCGGCAATGGTCTGTGCGCGATCTCGATGCGTTCTGGCGCAGCATCTGGGACTATTACGATCTGCAATCGCCGACTCCGTTTGCGGCCGTCATCACCGAGCGCAAGATGCCGGGCGCGGTCTGGTTTCCCGGCGCGCAGGTGAACTATGCGCGGCAGGTATTCCGGCATGTCGACGCCGCGCATGCCGCCGGCCTGCCCGCGATCGTCAGCGGCGGCGAAGACGGCAAGCTCCGCGAGACCAGTTGGAAGGAGCTCAAGCACAAGGCGTCCGCGCTCGCGCTGCATCTGAAAGACAAGGGGATCAAGCCCGGCGACCGCATCGCGGCCTATCTGCCCAATATCGCCGAGACCATCATCGCGTTTCTCGCCAGCGCCAGCATCGGCGCGGTCTGGAGCGTCTGCGCGCCCGATATGGCCGCGCCCGCCGTGATCGACCGCTTCAAGCAGATCGAGCCAAAGGTGCTGATCGCCTGCGATGCCGTGATCTATGCCGGGCGCCGGCATGACCGCAAGGACGTCGTCGCCGAGCTGCGGCGATCGCTGCCGAGCGTCGAGCATGTCATCCTGCACAGCGACGCCACAGCTCCGGCCGCACCCGACGCCCTGCTCTCCGATATCACCGCAAGGATGGGTGCAGCGATCGACGCGTTCGAGCCGATGTGGCTGCCGTTCGATCATCCGCTCTGGATCGTCTATTCCAGCGGCACCACCGGCCTGCCGAAGCCGATCGTGCACGGCCATGGCGGCATCGTCATCGTGGTGCTGGCGCTGCTGGGGTTGCACAACGACATCGGCTGCTCCTATCACCAGAACTCGTTCGGTGAGCGCTATCACTGGTACTCTTCGACCGGCTGGATCATGTGGAATTCGCAGGTCGGCGGCCTGCTCGGCGGCACCACCTGCTGCATCTTCGACGGCAGCCCCGGCGGCACAAAGGACAAGCCGGACTGGACCACGTCGTGGCGCTTCGTGGCGCAATCGAAAGCCACCTTCTTCGGCGCGGGCGCTGCATTCTTTGCCAATTGTGCCAAGGCCGAGATCGATCTCACCGCAGCCGGCGATCTGTCGCGACTGCGCTGTCTCGGCTCGACCGGCTCGCCGCTCAGCGCCGACACCCAAGCCTGCTTCAACGATCGTTTCGCGGCGCTGTCGAAAACCAACGGCAGTGCGGCACAGGCCGACATCTGGTGGGCAAACATCTCCGGCGGCACCGATTTCGCCGGCGCCTTCATCGGCGGCAATCGCGAATTGCCGCAGACGCCGGGCGCGATGCAGTGCCGCTTGCTGGGAGCAGCGGTGGAAGCCTTCAGCGAACAGGGCCGCGCCGTGATCGACGAGGTCGGCGAGCTCGTCTGCACCGAGCCGATGCCGTCGATGCCGCTCTATTTCTGGAACGACCGGGGCAACGCGCGCTATCTCGCGAGCTATTTTGAGACCTACCCGGACAATTTCGACGGCAGCGGCCACGGGCCGGTGTGGCGGCACGGCGACTGGCTCAAGGTCAATCCCGACGGCTCATGCGTGATCTATGGCCGCAGCGATGCGACAATCAACCGGCACGGCCTGCGCATGGGCACCAGCGAACTCTATTCCGCGATCGAAGCACTGCCGGAGGTGCTCGATAGCCTTGTCGTGGACCTCGAGTATCTCGGCCGCGACAGCTACATGCCGCTGTTCGTGGTGCTGCGCGACGGCGTCGCCTTCGACGGCGCGATGCAGGCGAAGATCAACAAGGCGATCGAGGCCGGCCTGTCACGCCGCTTCCTGCCGAATGAGATTTTTGCGGTCGCCGAGATCCCGCGGACGCTCTCGGGCAAGAAGCAGGAGCTGCCGATCAAGAAGCTCTTGCTAGGCCAGCCCGTCGAAAAGGTCATCAACAAGGAAGCGATGGCCAACCCGGCCTGCCTCGACTGGTACCTCGCCTTCGCCCGCGACTATCTGGCGCGAACCGCTGCGTAAACCTCAGCCGGCGCCGAAATTGAGGATCAGGGACGCGACAGATCGGCCCAATTGCACCTTCGGCATTTGCACTCCGTTCACCCATCATCGCTAGACGGGTCAGGGATCCCTGCAAACGAACCGCAGCCATGGCCGACCTCAACTCCGTCCTCTCCAGGCTCAACGACCGCCTGCTCCGCCTCGAAGGCGAGCTGTTCGTGCTGCGCTCGCTGGCGCGTGCGACGCTGACCGCGGGTGACGACCACGCCGTGCGGATGCGCAAGCTGGTCGAAGCCGCCAAGATCGCGCTCGACGACGAGGCGAAACGCGAGCTCGACAAGCCGACGCGCAAATATGTCGATGCGGCAGCGGCGCTGGTGGAGGAATTGCTGGTCGAACCGACCCCGGCGCGGCCGCTGTTCACTGTGATCGATGGCGGCCGGCGCGACTGAGCATTGTTAGCGGGACCGCGTCGTTCCAAGCTCGGACACATCCGCCGCGAGCCTGGCCAGTCCGGCCTCGATGATCGCGATCTCCTCGTCGATCTTGCCGATCGGCAGGCTGAAATCGAACCTGCCTGACCTGCTCTTCAGATCGACCGCAAGCCGCTGCCTGTGCATCATCAGCTCGTCGAGGCCGCGGCGGTTCTTCAGCCGCACATAGGCGTCCACGATCTGCTCAATGGCGTTCGGCATGAAATCGGTCCCGGCAAAAATGCCGCGCGGCGCACTGACGCCGGCGGGACATTCTTGGTGTCGCGGTACGCAATACAAATCCGCGACGGATTCGTCGATACGACAGGCAGGTTGAGAACGCGTTACCGTTTGATGATTTCGTGATGGCAACAATGAAAAAGCCGCGCTCGAAAAGGAATCCGGGATGGAATGTGGCTAGCCCCGGCGACAACGTTTAGTCCATGACGCAGAAATATTTGCGCGGCCATTTGCGATAGGCGCTGTAGCGGTAGTACGGCCTGTAGGCATAGCCGCGATAGAGCGCCGGCGGCTCCTCGCCGTAATAGGCGTCATGGTAGAAATTGTAGATCGTCCCTTCAGCACAGCGATAGGCATCCCAGGACGGGCCGATGAAGGGTGCCACCCCGTTCTCGGGCGGAATTGCCGGGTAAGGTCCGCCGGCATGGGCCGGAGCGGCCGCAATCATGACAACGAGAAGGACAAACCACGCGCACCGCATGTGCTCGCTCCGGCCAGGTCGCAACCCGCCCATGGAAGCACCGGAACGGCCAACGGCGCAATCGCCGAGTTCATCCTCCCCACGCCCTTCGCATTGTTGATAACCGGAGCAAACGCCGCGCGGGTGGTGACAGGGCGGCCTGACGTGTTATCGGGGGATGACGCAGCTGCGAGACGGATCAGACACCCATGCGCATTACCCTCGTCGGCTCCCGCCATTTCGGCGTGACCACTCTGAACATGCTTCGCGAGCACGGCGTCGGGATCGTGCGGGTTGTGGTGGCCGACGCGGATGACCGCCTCGCCGCGACCGCCAAGGCCGCCGGCATCGAGGTGGTGGTGCAGGCCGGTCCCAAGCTGGTGGTGGCCTCCGAGATCGCGCCCGACACCGACTTGATCATCACCGCCCACAGCCACGCCCGGATCGGCAAGGACGCGCTGGCTGCGGCGAAGCTCGGCGGGATCGGCTATCACCCGTCGCTGCTGCCTCGTCATCGCGGCAAGGCGGCGGTGGAATGGACCATCAAGGAAGGCGATCCGATCGCGGGCGGCACGATTTATCACCTCGCCGACCGCATGGACGCCGGCGCGATCGCCGCCCAGGACTGGTGCTTCGTCAAAAAGGGCGAGACCGCCCGCGAACTCTGGGAGCGTGCGCTGGCCCCGCTCGGCCTCAAGCTACTGGCCGACGTGATCGATTATGCCAAGGTCCACAAGGCCCTGCCGGCCAAGCCACAGGACGAGCAGTTCGCGACGTCGGCGCCAAGTCTTTCGTGAGTCGCTCCGACGTTAACGATTAACGTGAAGCCGCATTGATTCTGCTTCGAAAATTGGAGCCGGAAACACAAATAAACCATTGTTTCCACAGGAACAATTTTCGACTTTGCGTCGCACCAAACTTCCGTCACATTTAATCCGAATAAGGGTCAGCATATCAGACAAATTCGAGGACGGAATTCATGCGTTTTGGTCGCATTGCGGCGTTCTGTGCCGCTTCAGTTATTACCGCCGCCCCCGCGGCTGCCCAGACCCCGTTTGACGGCAACTGGCAGGTCACCATCGTGACCAAGACCGGCTCCTGCGAGCCGACCGCAAGCTCCATGCTGACGGTTGCCGATGGCAAGATCAGCGCTCCCGGCGCTAACGTTTCCGGCACCATCGGCAGTGGGGACTTGTGAAAGTTTCGATCAATGGTGCATATGCTAACGGTCAACTCAGCGGCAACGCCGGATCGGGAAAGTGGAATGGAGCATCTGCAGGCATACCGTGCAGCGGGCGGTGGGAAGCATCGCGCCAATAAGCAATTCGGGATCAGCGTCCTAAACCGGCGGCTGCTCATGGCGGCCGCCGTGTTGTTTGTGGCATCTATCGCCAATTCTGAAAGCAGGGCCCAGTCCGGTCCGTTTGCCCCGATGGCGGGAGCCTGGAGCGGCGGCGGCACCGTCGTCCTCGATGACGGCTCGACCGAGCGGATCCGCTGCCGGGCCAAATACGCGCCGATCGGGCCGACGATGGAGATGTCGCTGACCTGCGCCAGCGACGCCTACAAGTTCAACCTCGCAGCCAACGTCAGGGCCGAAGGCAGTGCCATCACCGGCAGCTGGAGCGAGGCCAGCCGCAACATCAGCGGCTCCTTGCAGGGCCGTGGCGGCGGCGGGAACTTCGAGGTGGTCGCCGCGGCCGCCGGCTTCAACGCCAACATCGCGCTGAAGACGAGCGGCAGCAAGCAGACCGTCACGATCCGCGCGGACAGCCAGTTCCGCGGCGCCAACATCTCGATGTCGCGCTAACGCGCGCCTCGCTTGAGGACAAAAGATCCGGTGCCCGGCGCCGGATCTTTTTTATGCGTTCGGCACGAACGCCGTCACCTCGATCTCGACCTTGGCGCGATCGTCCACGAGACCACCGATATAGAGCAGCGTCGAGGGCGGGAAATTGCGCCCGAGCGTCTCCTTCCAGGCGGCACCTATGCCGGCGCCTGCGGCCTCGTATTCGCTGCGGCTGGTCAGATACCAGGTCAGGCGCACGATATGCTCGGGGCCGGCGCCGGCCTCCGCGAGAAGCTTGGTGATCCGCTTCAGCGCAGTCGCAACCTGGGCGGCCATGTCGGAATCATAATTGCCCGTCTCGTCGCCACCGGTCTGCCCGGCCAGCACGACCCAGCGGCCCGGGCCCTCCGCCACCACGCCATGCGAAAAGCCGCGCGGTTTCTTCCATTCGGCCGGCTGCAAGATGCGCATGAGTGGAGCTCTCCCGATTTTCTTGTTGATCTGCGCTTGGCTTAGCACGTCACCATGCATGGCCGCACCGGCAGATTTGGCCGTTGCAAACAGCGGCGATGTCGCGGATACCGGCCCTCCCTCGAATTCGATCTCCCGCGCCCCTGATGACACCGACACCGTCAAAAACGATGGCCGCGCTGTGGATGGCCGGCTGGCTGTCCCTGATGCTGGTCATGGCAGTGGCCGGGCGCGAAACCACGCGCGATTTGAACGTCTTCCAGATCATGGAAGTGCGCTCGCTGATCGGATTCACGCTGCTGCTGCCGATCATCTACCGCTCCGGCGGCTTCAAGGCGGTCGCGACCAAACGTTTGCCCCAGCACCTGGCACGCAACGGGGTGCATTATTTCGCGCAGCTTGGCTGGTTCTACGCTTTGACGCTGATCGGGATCGGCCAGGTCGTTGCGATCGAATTCACGATGCCGATCTGGACCGCGCTGTTGGCCGCGACGTTCCTGTCTGAGCGCATGACGATTTGGAAGATCGCCGCCGTCGCGCTCGGCGTGGTCGGCGTCGTCATGATCGTGCGGCCCGCGACGGGCGAGATCAATCCGGGCCAGTTGATCGCGCTCGGCGCCGCGATCGGCTTCAGCATCTCCATGATCCTCGCAAAATCCCTGACCTGGACCGAGAGCGCCCTGTCCATCCTGTTCTGGATGATCATTGTGCAGATGGTCGTGGGACTGCTGCCGACCCTGTATGTCTGGACCTGGCCGTCAGCCAGCCTCTGGGGTTGGCTCTTCGTGATCGGGGTCTGCGGCACTTTTTCGCACTACTGCCTCGCCAGCGCGTTGCGCTATGCGGACGCGACCATCGTCGTTCCCATGGACTTCCTGCGGGTTCCGCTCACCGCGACCGCCGGCTGGCTGCTTTATTCCGAGCGGCTCGACACCTGGACCGTGCTCGGCGCGGCCCTGATCCTGTGCGGCAACCTGCTGAATTTGAAGCCGGCCGCCCCGATTCCCGCCCGCGCGCAGTGAACCGGCGCACCGTTTGACGCGACAAAATCAGCGTGGTCGAGCGCGATTTGGATCAGGTTGGAGAGGTATTCCATCGTGCACATTCGATCACAGCAGCGGGTTGGGTAAATCGGAGGAATGCCGTTTTGCTGGCGCGAAGCCGGGCGCTTCGTATAGATCGAGCTCAATTTGTTGCTGCCTGTCATTCGATTCTGTTGGGGATTTCAGATGCGCACTCTCACCATCATCGTTTCGCTGATGTGCGTGGCGCTGTCGGTCAGCGCCGCCAAGGCCGACCGCCGCGTCGCTTTCGTCGTCGGCAACGGCGCCTACAAGAACGTCGCGCAATTGCCGAACCCGCCGATCGACGCCAAGGCGATGGCATCGACGCTGCGCAATGTCGGTTTCGAAGTGATCGAGGGATCCAACCTCACCCGCGACCAGATGACGGAGAAGCTGCTCGACTTCGGCCGCAAGGCACAGGGCTCCGATGTCGCAGTGTTCTATTATGCCGGTCACGGCATCGCCGTCGGCGGCAGCAACTATCTCCTGCCCGTCGATGCCGACATCAAGTCGGAGATGGACGTCAAGTTGGGGGCTGCTATCAACATAGACCTGACGCTCGACCAGACCATGGGCGATGCCAAGGTCAAGCTGGTGTTCCTCGACGCCTGCCGCGACAATCCGTTCGCCGCCAAGATCAAATCGAACTCGGCGACCCGCAGCGTCAACGTGCAGAGCGGCCTCGCTGAAATGAAGTCCGGCGAAGGCACGCTGATCGCGTTCGCCACCGGCCCGGGCCAGACCGCGCTCGATGGCCAGGAGGGCAACAACAGCCCGTTCACCCGCGCGCTGATCGACAACATCACCAAGCCCGGCGTCGAGATCCAGCAGGCGATGACCTCGGTGCGCGCCCAGGTCAATGAAGAGACCCACAAGGGCCAGCTGCCCTGGGGCCACACCAATTTGATCGGCGCCGTCTATCTCAACCCGGCGCAGCAGACCCAGCAAGTCGCCAACGCCGCACCGACCGCCGCCTCGAGCAACACGCCGACGGCGACGGCCAGCAGCAGCTCCGATGGTGTCGAGCTCGAGTACTGGCGCTCGGTAAAAGAAACCAACAAGCCGGAAGAGCTCAACGCCTACCTCTCGACCTATCCGAACGGCCAGTTCAAGGCGCTGGCGCTGGCGCGGCTCGCGGCGATCCAGAACGGTCCGTCCTCCACAACCCGCAACCTGAATGCCGGGGTCGATCCCGCGACCTTCACAGATGACGCCAGCCAGCTCACCGAGGACCAGATCGGCCTCGACAAGGGCCAGCGCCGCGACGTGCAGCGCCGCCTCAACGGCCTCGGCTTCGACACCAAGGTGACCGGCGCATTCAACGACGAGACCCGCACGGTGCTCAAGCGCTGGCAGGCCGCCCGCGGCTATCCGTCGACGGGCTTCCTCAACAAGCTCCAGCACAAGGCGCTGCTCGCGGAGATCGTCGCCTCGACGACGACCGCAAGCGACAACAGCCCGAAGCCGGCCCGGCGCGCTGCGCCCGCCCAGAGCGCTCCCGCACCCCGCCAGGGCGGTGGCGGCGATGCCGGCGCGGCCTTCATGGGCGGTGTGGTCGGCGGCATGGTGGGCGGCATGTTCCGCCGCTGAGGCGAACCTGATCGCAGACACGAAGGCCCGGTTCGCGCCGGGCTTTTTCGTCGGACGTCCTCGCAGGGAGGAAGCTACTTCCCCGCAGCCTTGCGCAGCGCCTCGTTGATGCGGTCCTGCCAGCCGGGGCCGCCCGCCTGGAAGAACTCCAGCACGTCCTGATCAATGCGCAGGCTGACCTGCTCCTTGATCCCCGGCGCCACGTTCTGCTTCCGCGCCGCCGCGGCGACCTTCGCCGTCACCTTCTTGAACGCCGCCTCGGCCTCCGACCGCGCATCGCCAAGCGTGCGCGGCCGCCTCGGTGGTTGATCCGCCATCTCTCAGATCCTTCAAACAGAGCCGTCGAAAGATACCGCTCGGAGAAGGACGGCACTATAGCCAGGATGGTTTTTCCCGCAGCTCCCGGCCGCTTGCCGATCTCAAGCGCTGCAGCGATCGCGGCGCCCGAGGAGATGCCGCCCGCAATGCCCTCATGCCGGGCCAGCGCCCGCGAGGTCTCAATCGCCACGGTCGAGTTGATCTTCACGATCTCGTCGATCACGGAGCTGTCGAGAATGTCGGGCACGAAGCCCGCGCCGATGCCCTGGATCTTGTGCGGCGTATGCTGGCCGCCTGACAGCACCGGACTCTCCTCGGGCTCGACCGCAACCACGCGCAACGACGCTTTGCGCGGCTTCAGGACCTGACCGACACCGGTGATGGTGCCGCCGGTGCCGACGCCGGCGACGAAGAAATCGAGGTTGCCGGCGGTGTCGTTCCAGATCTCCTCCGCGGTGGTGCGGCGATGCACCTCGGGATTGGCGAGGTTCTTGAACTGCTGCGGCATGACCGAGTTCGGCGTCGTCTTCAGAAGTTCTTCGGCCGCCGCGATCGCGCCTTTCATGCCTTGTGCGGCCGGCGTCAGCACCAGCTCGGCACCGAGGAAGGCGAGCATCTTGCGCCGCTCGATCGACATCGATTCCGGCATCACCAGCTTCAACCGGTAACCGCGTGATGCAGCGACAAAGGCGAGCGCGATGCCGGTATTGCCGGAAGTCGGCTCGATCAGCACCGTGTCGGGCTTGATGATGCCCGCCTTTTCCATGGCGATGATCATGGCCGCGCCGATGCGGTCCTTCACGCTCGCAGCCGGACTGAAATATTCAAGCTTTGCCAGAATGGTCGCGTTGACGCCGTGCAACCCCGGCAGCCGACGCAGGCGCACGATCGGCGTGTCGCCAAAAGCCTCGACGATCGAAGAGTAGATCCGGCCGCGGCCGGGTTGGTGCGCTGCACCCGCATTGGACGATGCGTCCATGATGAACTCCCTGTGGCAACGATTGTGCTTCATCGCAGCTTTTGCAAAGTTAGAAACGGCCTGCGACGACACGCAAGCGACAATGCTGCACGCGTTAAATACGCTGCATTGCAAAATCGCGTGAGCTTTAATTATCAGAAAAGCAACGCATTTGTGTTGCGACCTCGTCAACTGATTCTGCTTATGTTAGAATTAGGTCTGGAAGCAGAGAGGTCACCACGATGTCAGCAGTCGCTGAAGTGTTGTCGACCATAGCGCCAAGGCGCGATCCGCGTTGCAGCGAGTTGCCCACTTGTCCCGTCTGCGCCGACTCCATGGTCGCCGCAGAGGCTTCGGCCTATATCTCGGACCACGTGATCAGCTATCTCTGGACCTGCGACACCTGCGGCTACGGCTTCGTCACCAAGCATGCTGTCAAACAGCGGCTCGTGTGCAATTGATCTAGCGCGGGGCGATGTCGCCCCTCGCCCAGTCCTCGCGCGTACGCCGATAGAACTCCTCAAATGTTCCATGTGCGATCGCGTCCCTGATGCCCTGCATCACGGACTGGTAGTAAGCGATATTGATTTCGGACAGCAGCATCGCCCCCAGCGTCTCGCCGGCCTTGACGAGATGGTGCAGATAGGCGCGCGCGCAATTGCGCGCCGAGGGCCATGAGCTCTCTTCGTCGAGCGGACGCGGATCGTCGGCGTGACGCGCGTTGCGCAGATTGACCTGGCCGAAGCGCGTGAAGGCCACGCCGTGGCGACCATTGCGCGTCGGCATCACGCAATCGAACATGTCGACGCCGCGCTTCACCGCCTCGAGAATGTCATCGGGCGTGCCGACGCCCATGAGATAACGCGGCCGGTCGCTCGGCAGCGCCGGCGCAGTCTCGTCGATCATCGCCAGCATCACCTCCTGCGGTTCGCCGACGGCAAGGCCGCCGATCGCATAGCCGTGGAAGCCGATCTCGACGAGGCCCTGCGCGCTGGCATGGCGCAGTTGAGGGATGTCGCCGCCCTGGACGATACCGAACAGCATGTAGCCGTCGGGTGCACTCTCGAAGGCCCGCTTGCTTCGCTCGGCCCAGCGCAGCGACAGAAGCATCGCGCGCTCGATATCGGCGCGCTCCGCCGGCAGGCGCACGCATTCATCCATCTGCATCGCGATGTCGGAGCCGAGCAGGCGCTGCACTTCGATCGAGCGCTCCGGCGACAGCTCGATCTTGGCCCCGTCGATATGCGAGCGGAAGGTGACGGCGTGCTCGCTGATCTTGCGTAGGTCCGACAGCGACATCACCTGGAAACCGCCGGAATCCGTGAGCATCGGCCCGTTCCAGCCGGTAAATCTCTGCAGGCCACCCAGCGCGTTGATGCGCTCCGCGCCCGGACGCAGCATCAGATGATAGGTGTTGCCGAGCACGATGTCGGCGCCGGCATCGCGTACCTCGCGCCAATGCATGCCCTTCATGGCGCCGGCCGTGCCGACCGGCATGAAGGCCGGGGTGCGCACCACGCCATGGGGCGTGGTCAGGCGGCCGGTGCGCGCCGAGCCATCGGTGGCGAGCAGTTCGAAATGATTGGGTAGACCAGTATCGGGGAGACTCATGGCGGTGCTTATTGCGTGTCGGGACATGCCGATCAACCCGCCCGACCGCGATGCCCCAGAGTGGAACACCACTGACGCGGACGTGATACCGGTCACGCTTGATAGACAAAACGATACAGTATAGTTTAATAGCGCGGGTTGGACGAGTTGCCGCGGCAAATTCCCTGCGGCCGCAAATGCGTGATCGTCAGCCCACCGACCGATGCCCCTTCCCAATTGTTCGACTGAGATGTCCAGCCTCCCCGTTGGCTGGACCAAGCGGACAGGCCCCCGCCTGAGCGGGTCGCTGGCACTCGCGTGCAGCCTGGCACTCGCCGCCTGCACCTCGCTGCCGCGCACACCGTATACGGCGGCCGATGCGAATGTTTCGCGACGGCCTGCGGCGCTACGCCGACGAGCCCATCACGAAATTCAGCTTCGAGCAGGACAAGGCGACCGGAAGCAGAACCTATCTTGCGCTGTCGGGCGGCGGTGCCGATGGAGCCTATGGCGTCGGCGTACTGAACGGCTGGACCGCAGCGCGTAACCGCCCGACATTCTCTGTCGTCTCGGGCGTGAGCACCGGCGGCCTCATCGCGCCCTTTGCCTTCCTCGGACCGCAATATGACGACACGCTTCGAGAGCTCTATACCAGCGGCATCGCCGAAAGCCTGCTGAACGATCCCAGCATCATGCGCGTGCTGTTCGGCTCCGGCCTGTTCGGCAATACACGGCTGCGCGAGCTGGTCGCGCGCTATGTCGGGCCGGAAATCATGGCACAGGTCGCCCGCGAGAACGCCAGGGGACGACGGCTGCTGGTGGTCACCACCGATCTCGATACCCAGCGCACCGCGATCTGGGACATGGGCAAGATCGCCGCGGTCGGCACGCCCGAGGCGCTCAAGCTGTTCCGCGACGTGATGGCGGCGTCCGCGAGCATCCCCCTGGTGTTTCCGCCGATCCTGATCGAGGCCGAAGGCGAGGGCCGCAAATTTCAGGAGATGCACGTCGATGGCGGCGTCACGGCGCCGGTGCTGACCTTGCCGGAGGCCCTCCTGTTCCAGGGGCGCCTGCCTGATAAAGCGAAGATGGACATCTACATCCTCGTCAACAAGAAGATCGAGCGCAATTTCGAACTCGTCGCCAACAGCACGATCGATGTCGCCTCACGCAGCCTGTCCTCGATCACGCAATCCCAGACGCGCTCGATCATCTTCTCGACCTATGATTTCGCCCAGCGCAACCACCTCGGCTTCCATCTCTCCTATATCGACCGCGATTATCCGGCGCCCCCGTCCGAAGGCTTCGACACCGGCTATATGCGGGCGCTCTACCAATACGGATACGAGAAAGCGGCGGGCGGGCAGGCCTGGACCTCGCGGATGCCGTGACGTCCGCGTCGCGGAACGGCGTTCGCAGCGAGACTGTCGACGCTACGGCCAATTCGGCCAGATTCGCGATGACGGCCCGGTCGCTGCGCGTTATAGAACAATGAGCACTGGCACGATCGCGCAGGAATCATTGGGCATATCATTGGGCATGGGATTGGCTGCGACCAGGACAAGAACGGCTGCACCACACCGCGAGGCCTCGAAATCGCGCGGCGGTCGGCCGACCAAGAGCGCTGCGATCGAGCGCGACCAGCGGCTGATCGAGGTTGCCACCCGCCTGTTCCTCGATCGCGGATTTGATGCGACCTCGCTCGACGCGGTGGCGGAAGCGGCTCGCGTCAGCAAGCCGACCGTCTATTCCCGTTACGGCGACAAGCGCGGGCTGTTCACCGCGGTGCTGAGGCGCGAAATCGCGCGCTGGCTTGCGCCGCTGTCGGCCGCGGCCGAGACGCAGCTCGGCAGCTCGTCCGATATTTCGGTCGAGCAGCGCCTGGTGGAGATCGGGCGCGAAATGCTCAATTTCACCTGCGGCCCCGACGCCATGGCGTTCAGCCGCATGATGACGTCACAGGCGATCAACTTCCCCGACGTCGCCAAGCTCGGCAAGGAAGAAGGCTGGCTGAAGGCCGTGGCGACGACCACGCGCTTCTTCGACCATCTGGTGGCGCAAGGCGCGCTCGATGTCGACGACACCACGATCGCGGCCGAAGTGTTTCTCGACGTCGTCGTCGGCCACACCCACCGCATGGCGACATTCGGCACGCCGATGGAGTTCAAGGCCGCAGAGAAGCGGATGCGCGCGGCGATCAAACTGTTTCTGGCCGGTGCGCTCGGACCTGCCGGCCGCGTGCAAAGCACGTCCAAAGACATGACCAAAGCGCCCCAACGGCGTCGCCGTTCCCGCTGACATTTCCGTGAAACTTGCGATGTGTCCCCTGGGGACGCGGGTCTCTTCGTTGACCGAAAAAAACGATACGGTATGGTTTTGTTTATCGAGCGTGACGGGCCACTTTTTTCACCAGCCCCAAAAGAGGACCGGAGCGCTTAGATCGCCACGACGGGTACAGCCCGTTGCGGCTATCAGCGGCCGGCCATTGCCCGTGGTCGGCCGCGACTTCTTTACGATTATCCGGCACACTTGCTGGCTCAAGGCTTGCCGCCCGAGGATCTGACCATGAGTGCGACGAGACGACGGGTGTACGGGTTACTGGCGATCGCGCTATCGGGGCTGCTCGTCGCAGCGCCCGCCAGCGCAGTCGTCTCGGTGGGCAGCACACCCACCGCCCTCCACGACGAGACAGATGGGGACGCCGCAGCGGACCGCCAGGCCGTCAGCCGCGAGATCGAACGCTTCCGCGGCTCGTCGATCTCGATCAGCCAGGCCATGGCGATCGCGGAAGCCCGTCATGCCGGGGCCACGACCGCGGATGTCAGCTTCGACGGCGGCTCGGGCGTACCGGTGTACCGGGTCAAGACCCTGCTCAACGACCGGATCTGGCGGCACACCGTCAACGCCGCGACCGGCGAGCTCGTGGGCGGCGAAGCCGCCCTGCCCCTGGCCGAGCTGGACCACGAGGATCGCAGCAATCTCGCGGCGCTCGGCACCATCAGGCACCGCCTGGCGGATGCGGTGCGCGTCGCCGAGCAGGCGGCGTCCGGCAAGGCTATCAGTGGCGGGCTGGTCCGCGACCGCGGCCGGCTGAATTTCGCGATCGTCGTCATCAGCGGTGACGACCTCAAGGAGGTCATCCTCGAGCCGCCGGGCGTCCGGGGCAAATAGCGCAGGCCACAATCCCGCCCAGACGCCATTGACGGACGCAAGACTCTCCCGCATAAGTCGCCGCCATGTTCACGACCACCAAACGCGCGACCAAAACCACCACGGCCTTCGGGGCCCGGGGAGGCGTGCGCGCGTAGTCGTCGACTAAAACGCATCTGCTCCACCGAAGCCCCGCCCATGATGGTCCGGGGCTTTTTTGTTGTCTAAATCGATCTCAATGGAGGACACAGTGAGTAACGATCCCGTCGTCGCGATTGTCGGCGTCACCGGTGCGGTGGGCGCCGAATTCATCGCCACCATGGACAAGCGCGGCTTTCGCGTCGGCAAGCTCAAGGCGCTCGCCAGCGCCCGCTCGGCCGGCAAGACGGTGTCGTTCCGCGGCAAGGATGTCGTCATCGAGGAGCTGACCGAGCGCGCCTTCGATGGCGTCGACATCGCGCTGTTCTCCGCGGGCAGCGGCATCTCCAGGACGTTCGCGCCCATCGCGGTCAAGGCCGGCGCCGTCGTCGTCGACAACTCCTCCGCCTTCCGGATGGACCCGAACGTGCCGCTGGTGATCCCCGAGGTCAACGGTAACCGCATCCGCGACCACAAGGGCATCATCGCCAACCCGAACTGCGCGGCGATCACCGCACTGGTACCGCTCTGGCCGATCCATCAGAACAACCGTATCAAGCGCGTGATCATCTCGACCTATCAGGCAGCCTCCGGCGCCGGCGCTGCCGCGATGGACGAACTCGTCGAGTCCACCCGCGCCAATCTCAACGGGCAGGTCTATACGCCCAGGGTGATGCCGCACCCCTACGCCTTCAACCTGTTCAATCACAACACCGCCGTCGACCCCGAGACCGGCTACAACGACGAAGAAACCAAGGTCATCAAGGAAACCCGCAAGATTTTTGAGGACGAGAAGATCGCCATTGGCGTGACATGCGTCCGCGTGCCCGTGTTGCGCGCCCATTGCGAGGCCATCACCTTCGAATGCGAGAAGCCGATCACCGAGGACCAGGTTCGCGCCATCATGGCGCAGGCCCCGGGCGTGAAGGTCGTCGACGATCGCGTGAAGAACTACTTTCCGATGCCGATCGACGCCTCGGGCCAGGACGAGGTCCTGGTCGGCCGCATCCGCAAGGATCTCAGCGATCCCTCAGGGCATTCGATCTCGATGTTCGTGGCGGCGGATCAGCTGCTCAAGGGCGCCGCGCTGAATGCCGTGCAGATCGCAGAGCTGTTGCCGCAGCGGGTGATGGCGTAACCGGAATCGTAGGGTGGGCAAAGGCGCGCAAGCGCCGTGCCCACCACTCTTACCGCGCATTCAAGAAAGATGGTGGGCACGCTTCGCTTTGCCCACCCTACTACATCGCCGGTGTTAGTCGCACGCCCGAAACAACAAGCACGCATCCCCATACGAATAGAACCGGTAGCCGCCCGCGATCGCGTGCGCATAGGCCTGCTTCATCGTATCCAGGCCGGCGAAAGCCGACACCAGCATGAAGAGCGTCGACTTCGGCAGGTGGAAGTTGGTCATCAGCACATCGACCGCGCGGAAGCGATAGCCGGGGGTGATGAAGATCGAGGTCTCGGCCGCAAACGGCTGGATGGTGCCATCCTCGGTGGCTGCGCTTTCAAGCAGCCGCAATGACGTGGTGCCAACCGCGATGATGCGGCCGCCGCTTTTTCGCGCGGTGTTGAGCCGCTCCGCCGTTTCCGCGGAGATCGCGCCCCACTCCGCGTGCATCTTGTGGCCGTCGGTGTCGTCGACCTTGACCGGCAGGAAGGTCCCTGCCCCCACATGCAGCGTAACGCGGTTGATGCCGACGCCGCGCGCACCGAGCGCCCGCTCCAGCGCCGGCGTGAAATGCAGGCCCGCGGTGGGCGCGGCGACCGCGCCTTCGTTGGCCGCGAACATGGTCTGGTAGTCGGCGAGGTCCTGATCGTCAGGCGTACGTTTCGAAGCGATGTAGGGCGGCAGCGGCGGGCTGCCGAGATCGGCGATGGCCTGATCGAGCACCGGCCCGTGGAACGAGAATGACAGCGTCACTTCGCCTTCCGTTCCTTGGCCTCGACCTCGGCATCGAGATGGCCGAGCAGGCAGACCTTGCCTTCGTTGCCGAAGCGGATGCGGTCGCCGACCGTGAGCTTCTTCGCAGGCTTCACCAGCGCCTGCCAGCGCGAGCCGTCGAGGCGCTTGATCAACGTCGCCTCGATCTTCGGCTCGGTGTCGCGGCCGATGCGGCGGCCCCTCAATTGTGCCGAGATCACCTTGGTATCGTTGACGACGAGCTGGTCGCCCCGCTTCAGCCATTGCGGCAGGTCGGAGATGGTGTGGTCGCGCAGTGCGCCGTTCGCCACGACGAGCATCCTGGCGGAGTCGCGCGGGCTCGCCGGGCGCAACGCGATGCGCTCGGGCGGCAGGTCGAAGTCGAACAAGTCGGTGCGCATTTCCAGAACCTGTCATCGCCCGCGAAGGCGGGCGATCCAGTACTCACGATCTTTGTCGTAACCCGAGCCGGCGGTTACTGGATGCCCCGCCTTCGCGGAGCATGACAGCGGCAACCGTTACTCCGCGTCAGCCGCCATCCGCGCCTTGACGATCTTGTCGGGGTTCTGCACCGGCTCGCCGCGCTTGATCTTGTCGACGTTCTCCATGCCCTCGGTGACCTTGCCCCACACCGTGTACTGGTTGTCGAGGAAGCGGGCGTCGTCGAAAACGATGAAGAACTGGCTGTCGGCGGAATCGGGGCTCGCCGCACGGGCCATCGAGGTCACGCCGCGCACATGCGGCTCCTTGTTGAACTCGGCCTTCAGCTTCTGGCCCGAGCCGCCGGTGCCGGTGCCATGGGGGCAGCCGGTCTGCGCCATGAAGCCGTCGATCACGCGATGGAACACGATGCCGTCGTAGAAGCCTTCGCGGACCAGCTCCTTGATGCGCGCGACATGGCCGGGCGCCAGATCGGGCCGCATCTCGATGGTGACGGGTCCCTGCGTGGTCTCGAGGATCAATGTGTTTTCGGTGGCGCTCATGCTCGTCTCTCTTGCGTTGGGGGTGAAGCCTTGTCAGGTGAAGATTTGCGGTTACGGAACTGGATCGCGAATGGACGCCCGGCGGCGGCGCCGGCCATTGCATCGGTAAATGGCATCGGCGTGCAACGTTGCAACGCCTCCATCACCGCGATCCGGTATTGCAGCCGGTCACTGTCGAAGGCCTCCGCGGATTCATAGGTAATCCTCGGATGGCCCAGAATGTTTCCGGCCCGGTTAAAGCTCACGACGACGGTGATGTCGATAGGGCGAGCCTTGCTGGGCGGTGGTGGCTTCCAGCAGGTCCGCAGGTGCTGGAAGATGTCCTGGATGGTGTTGACCGGTGCGTCCTCTGCGACCGCACTGGAGATGCCGAACAGCAGCGCTGCGGCAGCTACGATGAGCTTTTCGCCGCCGCGCCCCATCGCCTCTCCTATTTGATGTCGGAGGCGACCTGCACCTTCACCATCTTGTCGGGATCGGTGACGGTGCCGCTCGGCGAGCCGGCCGGCGCCTTCTTCAGCTTGTCGACCACATCCATGCCCTGCACGACCTCGCCGACCACGGTGTACTGGTTATCGAGGCTGCCGCCGTCGGCGAACATGATAAAAAACTGCGAATTGGCGGTATCGACGCTGTCGCCGCGCCGGGCCATGCCGACGATGCCGCGGGCGAAATGAACCTTGGAGAATTCCTGTTTCAGGTTCGGATATTTCGAGCCGCCGGTGCCGTTGCCGTTCTGGCCATCGCCGGTCTGGGCCATGAAGCCATCCATCACGCGGTGAAACGGCACGTTGTTGTAGAAGCCCTCGCGCGCGAGCTGCTTGAGGCGCTCGGCGTGCTGCGGAGCAAGGTCGGTCCTGAGCTTGATGACGATGCGGCCCTTGGTGGTGTCGATGACGAGCGCATTGGCCTTGTCGAGATTGGCCGGCAGCTGCTGCGCTACCGCCGGGACTGCGCCCATCAGCGCGACGAACATCGTGGCAAGAATTGCGAGACGGCGGATCATGGAAACTCCGGATCAGGTGAGGTGAAAAAGCGCGCCGTTATCCGGCGAATTTTGCCTTGAGCTGGGATGCAACGAGCGGCGGTACGAAGGCCGAGATGTCTCCGCCCATGGCGGCGATCTGGCGCACCAATGTGCCGGTAATCGGGCGGACCACCGGGGAGGCCGGCAGGAAGACGGTTTGCACGTCGGGCGCCATGGTGCCGTTCATGCCGGCGAGCTGCATCTCGTAGTCGAGATCGGTGCCGTCGCGCAGCCCCCGAATCGTGATGGTCGCGCCAAATTTGCGCGCCGCGGTGACTGCGAGATCGTCGTAGGTCACGGCCTCAAGGGTGCAGCCGGCCTGGGCCGCGATCGGCCCGCAGACTTCGTGGAGCATCTTGAGCCGCTCCTCGGTCGAGAATAGCGGCTTCTTGCCGGGATGGACCCCGATCGCGACCACCAGGCGATCGCACAGCGGGGCACTGTTCCGGACTACGTCCAGATGGCCGTTGGTGATGGGATCGAAGGAACCCGGATAGAAGGCAATGCGCGGCATGGCACGTCCTACCGCGCTCCGCCCGGCCCGGCAAGCCGGACAGGTTCCTTGTCTGTTTCCTGCCGATTTTTCCGCCAGTCCCTGTCGGAAAGCCCCGGATTGTTTCGTCCTCGGGGTGTCCACGAAACACAACGGCGCACCAACGAAACCATTTCCGGCGTCGGCGAAGACGTCCGGAAACTGGTCATGGTTACTAATCCAGCCAACGAATGACGGGCCGCACACTGGGCGTAGCGGCCGCATCACAGGGGACCGTCACATGATCAAGGCTCTTTCAGCGATCGTTATTGCTGCGTGTATTGCTACAGCCCTCACCCTCCTGCCCGGTTTTGCTCCCAGCGTTGAAGCGAGCGTCCTGCAGCCGCTTGCCAAGAGCGATCGGCTCGACATCAAGACCATCGGCAGGGACTGCTCGCAGCAGGCCTGGCCGAATTTCGAGGCGTCCTGCCTGCGCCGCGCCGGCACCAAGGCTGACGTTCGCGTCGCTCGCCTGGTGACGGCAGATCGCACGCCGTAGGCGGACTGTCAGCTCGGCGTCATAAACCTCGCGATAAACACCATGGATATTTGCGGCGTCTCGTCGCAGACTGTGTGACGCTCGCGCCCCTCGGAATGGCCCGACGGGCGCGGTCCCATTGAGGGGTCGCATTTGTCCAGTACGCCCGCAGTCGCTTCCGGCCATCATCCTGACCCGCTGCCGATTGCCATGACCATGGGCGCCCTCGGGGTGGTCTACGGCGATATCGGCACCAGCCCCCTCTACGCCCTGAAGGAAGCCGCCAAGGCGGCCGCGCATGGCGGCACAGTGACTCCCGAGGCTGTCCTGGGCGTTGCCTCGCTGATCCTGTGGGCACTGCTGCTGATCATCTCGCTGAAATATGCACTGCTGATCCTGCGCGCGGATAACCGCGGCGAAGGCGGCATCGTCGCGCTGCTGGCGCTGCTGCATGCCCGTCACGCCCGGCCAGGCACCTGGCGCGCCCATCTCCTGGTGGTCGGCCTGGTTGGCGCGGCGCTCCTCTATGGCGATGGCGCGATCACGCCGGCGATCTCGGTGCTGTCAGCCATCGAGGGCCTCAAGGTCGACGCCCCGTCGCTCGCGCCGGCGGTCGTGCCCATCACCATCGTCATCCTGGTCGGCCTGTTCATGATGCAGAGGCAGGGCACCGGCTTCATCGGCCGCATCTTCGGACCGGTGATGCTGGCCTGGTTCTTCGTGCTGGCCGCGCTCGGCATCCACGGCATCGTCAAGGCGCCGGCGGTGCTGGCGGCGCTGAGCCCGCTCTACGCCTTCGACTTCCTGATCCACCAGGACTTCCATGTCTCCTTCGCGATCCTCGGCGCGGCCTTCCTCGCGGTGACCGGCGGTGAAGCCATGTATGCCGACATGGGGCATTTCGAGCGCCTGCCGATCCGGCTTGCATGGTTCGCGATCTGCCTGCCGGCGCTGGTGCTGAATTATTTCGGCCAGGCCGCGCTCCTGATCACCGATCCCGGCATGATCGAGAATCCATTCTTCCAGCTCTGCCCCGACGTGCTGCATTACGCGCTGGTCGCGTTCTCGGCCGTGGCGACCGTGATCGCCTCGCAGGCGATCATCTCCGGCGTGTTCTCGCTGACCCAGCAGTCGATCCAGCTCGGCTTCTTGCCGCGCATGCAGATCCGCCACACCACCAGCGCCGCCATCGGCCAGATCTACGTGCCGCTGGTGAACTGGCTGCTGGCCGCCGCAACTCTCGGCGCGGTGGTCAGCTTCGGCACATCGGACGCGCTGGCCGGCGCTTACGGTATCGCGGTCTCGCTGCTGATGGCCATCACCACGCTGCTTGCCGCCCTGGTCGCGATCCAGTGGGGTTATTCGCCCTGGATCGTGGTCCCGGTGAACGGCTTCTTCTTCGTGATCGACGTGATCTTCTTCGCCGCCAACTCGATCAAGCTGTTCGAGGGTGGCTGGTTTCCGCTGCTGCTCGCCGCCCTCGTTGCCTTCCTGATGCTGACCTGGCGCGCCGGCGTGAAGCTGGTCGAGGCGGCGCGCGGAAAGCTGCGCCAGCCCGAAGAGGACCTGATCGAGACTGCAGTCAACAAATGCCGCGCACGCCTGCCCGGCACCGCCGTATTCCTGGCATCAGCGCCGAACGGCGTGCCGCTGGCGCTGACGCAATTCGTCAAGCATAACCATGTGCTGCACGAACGCATCGTCCTCGTCACCGTGCAGATCGAGGAGTTGCCTCACATCGCAGACCAGGACCGCTGCGAGGTGATCGAGATCATTCCGGGCATCACCCGCGTGGTCCTGCATTACGGCTTCATGCAGAACCCGACGATCTACGAGGGCCTGACGCTCGCGTGCCGCCAGGGCAAGTTGCCCGGCATCGATCTTTCCGACATCACCTATTATGTCGGCCGCGAGACCATCATCCCGAGCGAGGACATCCCGGGCATGTGGGTCTGGCGCGAAGGCCTGTTCGCCTTCCTCCAGCGCAACGCCGAACGCTCCGCCGCGTTCTTCGGCGTGCCGACCAAGCAGGTCGTGGAGTTCGGCACGGAGCTGGAGATTTAGCGATGGTTGGTGACAAATAGCGAGTGGGTGAGCCCCTACTCGCTATTCGCCTGCTCCCCATTCGTTCCGTTGCCGCTCTCGGCCTCTTCCGTGATGTGCTCGACCGAGACGACGTGCTCGTCCTCAGCAGTGTCGAACACGATGACACCTTGCGTCGAGCGGCCGGCGATGCGGATGCCTTCGACCGGGCAGCGGATCAGCTGGCCCTTGTCGGTGACCAGCATGATTTGATCAGCATCCTCGACGGGGAAGGACGCGACGAGGTTGCCGTTGCGGTTGTTGACGCTCATGGCGACGATGCCTTTGCCGCCGCGGCCCGTGGTGCGGTACTCGTAGGACGAGGTCCGCTTGCCATAGCCGTTGACGGAGACGGTGAGCACGACCTGCTCGGCCGCCGACATCTCGGCATAGCGCTCCTGCGCAAGCTGGAAGCTGCCGGAGGTCTCCTCGGGCTCGGCGTCCACCGCAGCCTCGTCCGTCGCGGCTTCGCCGGCGACGGCGCGACGCATCTTCAGGTAGGCCGAGCGCTCGTCCGAGGTGGTCTCGACATGGCGCAGGATCGCCAGCGAAATCACCTTGTCGCCCTCGCCAAGCGCAATGCCGCGCACGCCCATCGAGGTGCGCCCGGTGAACACGCGCACATCGGTGACGGGGAAGCGGATGCACTGGCCGCCGGCGCCGGTCAACAGCACGTCGTCACGCTCGGTGCAGATCTGCACGTCGACGATCGCCTCGTTGTCGTCAAGCTTCATTGCGATGATGCCGGAGCGGCGGACATCGACGAAGTCGGACAGCTTGTTGCGCCGGACATTGCCGCCGGTGGTCGCGAACATCACGTCGAGGTTGCCCCAGGTCGATTCATCCTCGGGCAGCGGCATGATGGTGGTGATGCGTTCGCCCTGCTCCAGCGGCAGGATGTTGATCATCGCCTTGCCGCGGGCGTTCGGCGCGGCGATCGGGAGCCGCCAGACCTTCTCCTTGTAGACCTGGCCACGTGACGAGAAGAACAGCACCGGCGTATGCGTGGAGGCCACGAACAGGCGGCTGACGAAATCCTCGTCGCGGGTCTGCATGCCGGCGCGGCCCTTGCCGCCGCGGCGCTGGGCGCGATAGGCCGACAGCGGCACGCGCTTGACGTAGCCGGCGTGGGACACGGTCACGACCATGTCCTCGCGCTGAATCAGGTCCTCGTCCTCGACCTCGCCTTCCTGCTCCATGATCACGGTGCGGCGCGGCGTGGCGAACTCGGCCTTCACCTCGGCGAGCTCGGTCTTGATGATTCCCAGCACGCGCTCGCGCGAGCGCAGGATGTCGAGATAATCGGCGATCTCGCCGGCGAGCTTGTCCAGTTCCTCGCGGATTTCGTCGCGTCCGAGGGCGGTGAGGCGCTGTAGTCGCAGGTCGAGAATGGCCTTCGCCTGTTCCATCGACAGCCGGATCGTGCCGTTCTCGCTGATCCGGTGGCGCGGATCGTCGATCAGCGTCAGCATGTCCTCGACGTCCCGGGCCGACCAGTCGCGCGACATCAGGGTGTCGCGCGCGGTGGTCGGGTCGGGCGAGGTCCGGATGACGCGGATCATCTCGTCGATATTGGCAACCGCGATCGCCAGACCGACCAGGATATGGGCGCGATCGCGCGCCTTGGCGAGCAGGTACTTGGTGCGGCGCGTGACGACCCGCTCACGGAAGTCGACGAAGATGGCCAGCAGGTCCTTCAGATGCATGATCCGCGGACGGCCGCTGTCGAGCGCCACCATGTTGACGCCGAAGCTCGTCTGCAGCGGCGTGAATCTGTAAAGCTGATTGAGCACCACGTCGGGCACGGCGTCGCGCTTCAATTCGATGACCACGCGGTAGCCGTCGCGATCCGATTCATCGCGCAGGTCGCCGATCCCTTCGATCTTCTTTTCCTTGACCAGCTCGGCGATGCGCTCGACCATCGTCGCCTTGTTCACCTGGTAGGGAATCTCGGTGATGATGAGCGCCTCGCGCTCCTTGCGGATGGTCTCGATCGCGACCTTGCCGCGCATGACGATCGAGCCCCGGCCGAGGTGATAGGCGGCACGGATGCCCGCGCGTCCGAGAATGACGCCGCCGGTCGGAAAATCCGGTCCCGGCACGATGTTGATGAGCTCGTCGACGGTCAGCGCGGGGTTGTCGATCAACGCAACGCAGGCGTCGATGACCTCGCCGAGATTGTGCGGCGGGATGTTGGTCGCCATGCCAACCGCGATGCCGCCGGCGCCGTTGACGAGAAGGTTCGGGAACTTGGCCGGCAAGACCGACGGTTCGGTCTCGTTGTTGTCGTAGTTCGGCTGGAAGTCGACCGTATCCTTGTCGATATCGGCCAGCAGCGCCAGCGCCGCCTTGGTCAGCCGCGCTTCGGTGTAACGATAGGCTGCCGGGGGATCGCCATCGACCGAGCCGAAATTACCCTGGCCGTCGATCAGCGGCACGCGCATCGAGAAGTCCTGCGCCATGCGGACCATGGCGTCATAGATCGACTGGTCGCCGTGCGGGTGGTACTTACCGATGACGTCGCCGACCACGCGGGCGGACTTGACGTACTTCTTGTCGGGCGTGTGGCCCTGCTCATGCATCGAGTACAGGATGCGGCGATGAACCGGCTTCAAACCGTCGCGGGCATCAGGCAACGCACGCGCCACGATCACGCTCATGGCGTAGTCGAGGTACGACTTTTTCATCTCCTCGAAGATGGAGACGGGGCGAATATCCGAGCGCTCCGGCTCATCGCCGGGTTTCTTGTTGTCGTCGTCTGCCAAGGGAGAATCCGGTGAGTTTTTATCTGGGAATCATATAGCGCATCGAGGCCCTGATAACCACCCTTGCGAGCCCTTGGGAAGCGGTTTTTCCGTTTGTTTTTCCAGAGACTTACGCGCTTCTCGACACCGTCGTCGGCGGCGCTGGAACGAGCCGCCTGCAACCGCCCGCTATGCCCCGAAAAACACCTGGTGCATGATGCGCCCGGGCACCAGCGTGAACAGGCCAGCCACGACCAGCGCACCGGTGAACAGCAGGATCAGGATGCGACGGTGATCGGTCACGCGATGCGTGTGCGCCCGCCACACCGCGAGCGGTAACCAGCGCCGCGACGGCGGTGCAACGGGATCGCCGGGGCCGCATCAAACAGTGGCGCGAAGCTCATGTGACGCGTCCTCCGGCCTGGGAGCCGGACGCATCAGAACGGGATATCGTCGTCCATGTCGTTGCTGCGGCCACCACCGCCGCCGGCGGCGACGGCACGTCGCGGTGCGCTGCTGACCGGACCGGAGGAGCCGAAATCGCCGCCCGGCTCGTCGCCGAAGCTGCCGCCTCCTCCGCCACTGCGGCCGTCGAGCATCGTCAGCGTCGAGTTGAAGCCCTGCAGCACGACTTCCGTGGAGTACTTCTCGACGCCGGCCTGATCGGTCCATTTGCGGGTCTGGAGCGCGCCCTCGATGTAAACCTTGGCGCCCTTCTTCAGGTACTGCTCGGCGACCTTGCAGAGTCCTTCATTGAAGATCACGACGCGATGCCACTCGGTCTTTTCCTTGCGCTCGCCGCTGTTCTTGTCGCGCCAGGTCTCCGAGGTGGCGATGCTCAAATTCGCGATCGGCCGCCCGTCCTGGGTGCGGCGGATTTCCGGATCCTTGCCGAGATTTCCGACCAGAATGACCTTGTTGACGCTTCCCGCCATCGCCGCTCTCCACTCCAAATGCCACTCGATTTAAAAAGGCGCGCCCTCGCTGCCGCCTGTTGGGCCGACCCTATACGCTTGCGAGCGCCGATCAGCCCGCAGCGCCCTCGGTTATCCCCACATATAGCACCGGCCGAACATTTGTTCCAGATTTGTTCCACTCGAAATTGACGCGGCCGATGCTGTCTATGACTGGAGCGGCTTCCACATCGGCATCAACCGTGGTGGCGGCTCCAGCGCAAAATAATCCCTCGGATTTCATTGGGACATGGAAGGCCGGCCTCGCGCCGGCTTTTTGCTGTGAGTTCCCCGGAGGGAACTATACGTCAGTAACCATTACATTTTGCGTCTCTTGTGACTTTTGAGAGACACAACTTGCGGCTTCAGTGATGTAAGCACGACGCAAGTTGGACCACAGCGTCCGATGCTGCTTCCGACGCACGGAAGTCCAAAACAGAAACTGGGACTGGGATTTGTTGAAATGAAGAAGATCTTGTTGGCTTCGGCCTGTCTGCTCGCTCTCACCGGCGCCGCCTCGGCTGCCGATCTGGCGGCTCGCCCCTACACCAAGGCTCCGGTGGCCGTGGCTTCGGTCTACAACTGGACCGGCTTCTATCTCGGTGTCGTCGGTGGCGGCGCTTGGGAAGACTCGGGCAGCCCGCGGATGCAGGGCGGCTTCGTCGGCGGCACGGGCGGCTACAACTGGCAGACCGGCAACGTCGTGTTCGGCATCGAGGCCGATGGCGCCTGGGCTGACGTCAACGCCTCGGCGGCTGGTGCGGTTTTTGTTCCCGGCGTCGGTGCGATTCCGCCTCGGTGAGCTCGAAGACCGACGCGATGGGCACCGTGCGCGGCCGTATCGGCTGGGCCGTCAACAACGTCCTGTTCTACGGCACCGGTGGTTACGCCTGGATCGACAACAAGGTCACCGCCACCTTGGGCGCTCTCTCCGTCTCCGACAGCAAGTTCCACTCCGGCTGGACCGTCGGCGCCGGCGTCGAAGCGTTCTTCGCTCCGCAGTGGTCGGTCAAGGGCGAGTACCTCTATCGCAGCCTTGCCGGCGAGACCTACTTCGGTGTCGTGCCCACCGGCACGCTCAACTTCCACACCGTGCAGGTCGGCGTGAACTATCACTTCGGGGGCCCGGTGGTCGCGAAGTACTGATCTTCGCCACCGACGTCACATCGTCACGAAAGGCCGGCCTTGCGCCGGCCTTTTTGTTTTCGCAGAGCATTTTCTTGTTGTCGCGGAGCCTTCGGCCGAGCTCCTGCTGCCAGATGCCGCCAGCGCACCAACAATCCGTTGACGATTCGCAAAGCCCACTGGAAATCCATCTCCGTTCTTCCTACGTTCGCTGGCATACCCATCGGCGCCGATCCCGGTTCCGGGCGAAGCGCGCCCTCTACGTCGGCGCGATCGCGCACCTTGGGATTCCTTGAGGGCAACTCGGATGGATGAAGTGATCAAGGCGAAGCGCCAACAGCAGACCGCGGGCTCGAGTCTGCGCGCAATTACGATCCGTGGCGCGCGCGAGCACAACCTCAAGAACATCGACGTCGAGATTCCCCGCGACAAGCTTGTGGTGTTCACCGGCCTCTCAGGCTCCGGCAAATCCTCGCTCGCCTTCGACACGATCTACGCGGAAGGCCAGCGCCGCTATGTCGAGTCGCTCTCGGCCTATGCCCGCCAGTTCCTCGAGATGATGCAGAAGCCTGATGTCGACCAGATCGACGGGCTGTCGCCGGCGATCTCGATCGAGCAGAAGACAACCTCGAAGAACCCGCGCTCGACGGTCGGCACGGTGACCGAGATCTACGACTACATGCGCCTGCTCTGGGCCCGCGTCGGCGTGCCCTATTCGCCGGCCACCGGACTTCCGATCGAGAGCCAGACCGTCTCGCAGATGGTCGATCGCGTGCTGGCGCTGCCCGAGGGCACCCGCCTCTATCTGCTCGCGCCGGTCGTGCGCGGCCGCAAGGGCGAGTATCGCAAAGAGCTCGCCGAATGGCTCAAGAAGGGCTTTCAGCGCGTCAAGATCGACGGCACCTTCTACGAGCTTGCGGAAGCGCCGACGCTCGACAAGAAATTCCCGCATGACATCGACGTCGTCGTCGACCGCATCGTGGTGCGCGCCGACATCGGCCAGCGCCTCGCCGAAAGCTTTGAGACCGCGCTGAAGCTCGCGGAGGGCCTTGCCGTGGTCGAATACGCCGATGCACCGGCTGCTGCTGCGCCTGCCGAAGAGAAAGAGAAAAGAAGACCGCAAAGATCCACGACAAGAGCGGGCCCGAGCGCATCCTGTTCTCGGAAAAATTCGCCTGCCCCGTCTCCGGCTTCACCATTCCCGAGATCGAGCCGCGCCTGTTCTCGTTCAATAACCCTTATGGCGCGTGCCCGGCCTGCGGAGGCCTCGGCGTCGAGCAGCACGTCGACGAGGACCTCGTCATCCCCGACAAGGAGCTCGCGATCGGCAAGGGCGCGATCGCGCCCTGGGCCAAATCGTCGTCGCCCTACTACGTGCAGACGCTGACCGCGCTCGGCAAGCACTACAAGTTCACGCTGACCACCAAGTGGAAGGATCTGCCGAAGAAGACGCAGAACGCGATCCTGCATGGCTCCGGCGAGGATGAGATCAAGTTCTCCTACGAGGATGGCGTCCGCTCCTACGACACCAAGAAGCCGTTCGAAGGCGTCATCACCAACATCAACCGCCGCTACCGCGAAACGGAAAGCGAGTGGGCGCGCGAGGAGCTCGCGAAATATTTTCACGACGTGCCCTGCGGCGCCTGCAACGGTTTCCGGCTCAAGCCCGAGGCGCTCTGCGTCAAGATCGGCGGCAAGCATATCAGCGAGATATCCGAACTATCGGTGAAGGGCGCCGGCGCCTGGTTCGAAACCGTGCCGGAGGCGCTGAACGCGCAGCAGAACGAGATTGCCGGCCGCATCCTCAAGGAGATCCGCGAGCGCCTCACCTTCCTGCTCGACGTCGGCCTCAACTATCTCACCCTCTCCCGCTCCTCCGGCACGCTGTCCGGCGGCGAGAGCCAGCGCATCCGCCTGGCCTCGCAGATCGGCTCGGGCCTGACGGGCGTGCTCTACGTGCTGGACGAGCCCTCGATCGGCCTGCACCAGCGCGATAACGCCCGCCTGCTCGACACGCTCAAGCGGCTGCGCGACCTCGGCAACACCGTGATCGTGGTCGAGCATGACGAGGACGCGATTCTGCTCGCCGACCACGTCCTCGACATCGGCCCCGGCGCCGGCATGCATGGCGGCAACATCATCGCCGAAGGCACGCCCGCCGAGATCATGCGCAACCCGAAATCGCTCACCGGCAAATATCTCACCGGCGAGCTCGAGGTCGAGGTGCCGGAGCGGCGTCCGCCGAACCATCGCCGCACCATCAAGGTGGTGAACGCGCGCGGCAATAACCTCAAGAACGTCACGGCCGAAATTCCGCTCGGCCTGTTCACCGCCGTCACCGGCGTCTCCGGCGGCGGCAAGTCGACGCTGTTGATCGACACGCTCTACAAGGCCATTGCGCGCAAGCTGAACAATGCCAGCGACGGTGCCGCGCCGCATGATCGCATCGAGGGCCTCGAGCATATCGACAAGATTATCGACATCGACCAGTCGCCGATCGGCCGTACCCCGCGCTCGAACCCCGCGACCTATACCGGCGCCTTCACGCCGATCCGCGAGTGGTTCGCCGGGCTCCCGGAATCGAAAGCGCGCGGCTACGAGCCCGGCCGCTTCTCCTTCAACGTCAAGGGCGGTCGCTGCGAGGCGTGCCAGGGCGACGGCGTCATCAAGATCGAGATGCACTTCCTGCCCGACGTCTACGTCACCTGCGACGTCTGCAAGGGCAAGCGCTACAACCGCGAGACGCTGGAAGTCTTGTTCAAGGGCAAGAGCATCGCCGATGTGCTCGACATGACCGTCGAGGAAGCCGCCGAGTTCTTCAAGGCGGTGCCGCGCGTGCGCGAGACCTTCCAGACCCTGCACCGCGTCGGCCTCGACTACATCCATGTCGGCCAGCAGGCGACGACGCTCTCGGGCGGCGAAGCCCAGCGCGTGAAACTGGCGAAAGAGCTGTCAAAGCGCGCCACCGGCCGAACGCTCTACATTCTGGACGAGCCGACCACCGGCCTGCACTTCCACGACGTCAAGAAGCTGCTGGAGGTGCTGCACGAGCTGGTCGCGCAGGGCAACACGGTCGTCGTCATCGAGCACAATCTCGAAGTCATCAAGACCGCCGACTGGGTCATCGACCTCGGCCCGGAAGGCGGCGACGGCGGCGGCGAGATCGTCGCCTGGGGTCCGCCGGAGGACATCGCGAAAGCGCCGCGGAGCTATACGGGCAAGTTTTTGGCGCCGGTGCTGGAGAAGGCGCGGAAGCCGAAGCGGCGGAGGACGAGCGAGGCTGCGGAGTAATGCCTTCGGGGATCCAACCAGCGTGGAGCGATCTCTATGCCGGGTCGGAGTTATGCGCTCTTTCGGAACGCCATCCTCGCCGAACAGCAGGTGACCTGCGTCTATGAGGGGCGCTACCGAGAGCTGTGCCCGCATATCATTGGTACTGATAGGAGCGGTGAGGAGACTGTGCTGGCTTGGCAGTTTGCTGGCGAGAGTAGCTGGCCTCTGCCGCAATGGCGATGTCTGAAGCTAGCGGGTGTCGGCGACGCTCGCCGGCGCGATGGCCGCTGGCACGAGGGCGGGTCGCATCGAACCACTCAAACTTGTGTCAAGAACATCGATATCGACATCAATGTTCACGTCCGCAGGTTGCGGTAACAAGGAACGGGATCGGAAACGGACCTCGTCAATCACGACATAACGACCGAAGAGGCCCTGACCGAACTGGTCGACGGCATCCAGAAGCCGCGTCCGCACCAGCGGCCCGTTCTCCGGATCGATCCGCAGCAAGACTAGCCCGCATTTCTCACACGACCGATTGCTCAGCGACGGAGGATAGGAGGATTTGGCAAGGCAACGGGGAGCCGTGGCGCTGAAGGCGCAGCCGGCGATTTGGTTTTGAATGTCTCCGTTGGGCCTGTTGGTGATGCCGCCGATTGAGCGCGTCGCAGCGTCGCGTGTCAGGCCGGCGAGGCGCGAGCCTTGGCGGCTTCGGCCAGGCGACGAGCCGCGTGTCCCCACGGCTGAGCGGCTGGGCAGGCCGAGGCCATGGCGATCCTGATGCGGCGGACGCTGATGCGCACCAGTGCGCCGATCTTGAGGAGCTTGAGGCGGATGGTGCCGCAGGTGGCGTCCGCAAAGGTGGTTTCGGCAAGGCCGATGCGCCGCAGGGCACAGATCAGCACATAGGCCATCGAGGCGAACCACAGCCGCAGCTGGTTGGCGCGCATGGTGGCGGCCGAGGTGCGGTCGGCGTAGAGATCGAGTTGGCACTCCTTGATGCGGTTCTCCATGTCGCCGCGGGCGCAGTAGATGTCCTCATAGAGCTGCCGCACGCCCGCCGCGCTGCGCTTGAGCGAGGTGACGACGAAGCGCGGATTGGCCTCGCCTTGCGTCCACTCCGCCTTGGCGACGACGCGGCGCTCCTGGCTCCAGGTGTCGCGCGTACGCCATTGGAAGTCCTTGAAGCGGCGTGCCGGTTGGCCGGTCGTCTCGGCTGTGGCTCTCGCCGCGGCGAGCTCCTCCTCGATCATGGCGACCAGGCGCGTGTTGCGGGCGAGCCCGAACAGATAATCCACGCGGTTTTGCTCACACCACGCCATCAGCGCCTCGCGCGCAAAGCCACTGTCGGCGCGCAGCACGATGCGCACGAACGGCCAGCGGGCGCGGATTTGCCGGACAATCCGCGCGATCTCCGCGACACTGCCTGCGCTGGCATCGATGTCGGCGCGCCGCAGCTTGGCCGCCAGCAGATGCCGGCCGCAGAACACGTACAGCGGCAGATAGCAGTAGCAGTCGTAATAGCCGTGGAAGAAGCGCCCCTCCTGATGCCCGTGCAGAGGATCGTCGGTGGCGTCGAGATCGAGGATGATCTGCGGCGGCGGTCGCTTGTGCGCCTCCAGGAACAGCGTCACCGGCAACGCCTCGATCGCCGCCGCGTCGTAGGCGATCTTGTGATAGCGCGAAGGTTCCTCCCGGCCCAGTTCCAGCCGGTTCAGCGTCGACTTGCCGGCCACCGGTGCGCAGTCCTCGCGCCTGGCAACAAGCTTGCCCGCCAGCACCGCCATCAGCGGGTCGTGCCGCAACTCGTCGTGATCGTTGATGTCTTCGTAGCCAAGTGCGATGCCAAAGACCCGCTGTCCGACCAACGTTCCGACTGCGTGCTCGATCAAGTCCACCCGGCGATGATCGCGAAAGCAATCGGCAAAGCGCCCCACCAGATCAATCGCCCGATCAGACGCGCCCAGCAGCAGCGCGCCCGCATCCGACGTCACCAGGCCACCATCAAAAGCCGCTTCCACGATGCGGCCTTCCACCTCTCCAAAATCAAACCGTTCTGCGCTACACTGTGCCGGCATCGGGGCATTCCTGAATCACCGCGAAGTCCTTCTCGCAAAAGAACTTTCGCTGATTTGCGCCCCGATGCGCCTCAACACTGTGAGAAATGCGGGCTAGGCCAGGTACAGCTTGGCCCCGACGAAAGACAAGCTCGCCGAAATCCTTGTCAGCCGTGAGAAGGAGACGCCCTTCCCGAGACGCCAGCGCGATGAGCTCCATGTCACTGAGGCTAGCGGCGAATTCAGCGATATAGAGCACGTCGTGACCAGCGCCGCGCAGCTCTCGAACCAGAGAGACTGTGACGCACTCGTCCGCTAACCAGCGCACTATTCAGCGGTAGATGATGTCTTCGTCAGCCAAATAGTCAGCTGCGAAAGCCTGGGCTGCCCGAATATCATCAGGGGTAAGCCGCGGATGCTCCGAGATGATGGACTCTGTGGTCATACCTGCCCCCAGCTCCCTGAGCACCAATTCGACCGGCACGCGTGTCCCACGGATGACGGGCTTGCCGTCCATGACCTCCGGGTTGATTTCAATCCGCTCGTGCCGCATGGCTATCCTCGAATTCTGTCGAATAGTAGCACGTCACACGCCGGTTGTCAGCGCACCTCAAAACTCGCCTCTATGCCCTACTCCTCGCCATCTTCGACCTCGACGGCACCCTCGTCGATAGCTTCCCGTGGTTCCTCCGCACCATCAACGACGTCGCCGATCGCTTCGGCTTTCGGCGCGTCAGGGATGAGGATGTCGAGGATCTGCGGCATGCGTCGACGCGCGAGATTCTCGCACGGCTCGAGGTGCCCTTGTGGAAGCTGCCTGCGATTGCGCGCTATGCGCGGCGGCTGAAGGGCGAAGCGGCGGCGGAGATTTCGCTGTTTGCGGGCGCTGAAGCGATGCTGCGGACACTCGCGGACAACAGCGTGCAGCTGGTACTCGTGAGCTCCGACAGCGAGGCCAACGCGCGCGAAAAGCTTGGGCCGGCCGCCGGTCTGTTCTCGCATTTCGACTGCGCAGCCTCGGTATTCGGCAAGCCGGCAAAGTTCCGCCGCGTGATCCGGCACACGGGCGTCGAACCCGGCCGCGTCATTTCGATCGGCGATGAAGTCCGCGATATCGAGGCGGCGCGCGCGGGCGGCATCGCCTGCGGTGCCGTCAGCTGGGGCTATGCTGCGCCGGCCGCGCTGCAAGCGCTTGCCCCTGATTACATGTTCGCGCAGATGGATGAGATCGCGGATGCGATCTGCCGGACGCCGGCAAAAGCCTGATCGGGCCCGAAGTCGACCCCGAATCGAGACCGATGGCGATGTCGCTGCGGGGAGCGCTGCTCCCGAGCCACAAGCCCTTGCGCTGCCCGTCAGGCAAAACACGCTAGACGGTGGTCAATGCTGGCAGCGCCAATTAATTCGCTTTACACGAATTCGGAGATGCATCATATTTCGGCGATCCCAACCCGGCCGAGGGGCGCTCGCGATCGTCACGAATGCGGGATGGGACGTGGTGGACGCAGTCACATCGGCGCGAAGGGTTTTGCAGGGCGGGTAACCGTGAGCAAAAGCGTCGCGCGCACGACCGGCGTGATCTGCGTACGGCAAAATCGTGTGGTCCTGGCGCCCGGGGTTTGTGCGCCAAGTCTTGCGGTGACGGGTGTTGCCCGACCGGGCGCATACGTCAGCCATCCGCGAGGCGACGGGGGCAATAGTGCATCGCTCCCCGGGGAGAGCGCGACATAAGCCGTCAACCCACTGCGCAGGAAGGCCGGATGTTTGGCTTCACCTGTATGCCGCTGTGCAGCCTCTTGTAGCGCGATTATCGCACAGTGGACCGCGGGTGCCAGCCGGCACCCGGCCTTCCCTGCGCCCTCGGCACTTTCGAGGGCGGCAACCGCCGCAAAGCTCGGGCACCACGTGCCGCGAGGACGCGAAGACATGCCCGCGATCGCAGATGCCGACGGGAAGATCCACCTTACTCATGTCTTGCTTGCGGGAAGCTTGCCGGAGCGATCCGTACGATGCGGCACTTGGACGCAAAATCATAACTGAAGTTATCGCCCGGAATCGCAGTAATGAGTTGTAACAATGTTTCTGTGTGCCGGCATGATGCCAGCCCCTGCCTTGCGACCCGGCAATGATTGACGGACGTCCAGGACCCGCCGAGCCGTCAGGAATTCCCCATGGTGTCCACCTATTTTGGCTACAGCTACGTCGCGCGTAATCTCGCACAGACCCTGACGCGGGTGGCGCAGCAAACCGACGTATCGCGCGATGCCGCCTATTACAAAGCCAACATCGGCAAGGTGCACACCGTCGACGATCTGATGAAGGACTATCGTCTGTATCACTACGTCACCAAAGCCTATGGCCTTGAGGACATGGCCTACGCCAAGGCCTTCATGAAGAAAGTGCTGCAGAGCGATCTCTCGGATCTGAAGAGCTTTGCCAACACGCTGATCGACAAGCGTTACCGCGATTTTGCCGCGGCGTTTTCCTTCGGCGGCGGTGAAACGAAGGTTGCGCAGTCGGACAGCCAGACCGACGACATCATCGGGCTGTACACGGACGCCATGAAGAGCAACGTCGATGCAGTCGCCGCCGACACGAATTACTACAATGCCACGATCGGCAGCGTGACCAGTGCCGACCAGCTTCTCGAGGACGACCGTCTTCGCAACTATGTCGCTTCGGCATTCGGGATCGATCAAAGCAAGTGGCCGCGTGACACCATCAAGCAGGTCTTGTCCAGCGATCCATCCGATCCGAACAGCTACGTCAATGTCACCTTCTCGTCTCAGCTGGACGGGCTCAACGCCCAGTTGGCCCAGGCCAAATCGGATGCAACCGACGCCAGTTCGAAGATAGCCGACTACACGAAGCAACTGTCGCAGCCCGGCGCTGACGTCGATCAGCTGAACGTACAAATATTGGTGGAAAGATATCGCCTGCAGTCAGCCGTGAGCAGCATTTCCAGCACCAACGACGCCATCGCGACCACAGGCCGGTTCATGAATCTGGCCGGCGCGTTCGAGTTTTCCGCCGACGGATCGCTTCCAGCAGGTACACCCGCGCAGACTGCTGCAAACCTCGCCAGCACGAACCAGAGCTTCGACGACAGCAAGTCGGCTGTCTATTCGGCGGCAAGCCCATTGCAGGAAGCCCTGATCATCGGGCAATTCAGAAAAGCCATCCCCAATGTGAATTCACTCGAGGCGCTGGTCGCCACGCCAGCCGCGTATGATTTTGCGCTGGCAGCCGTCGGCCTCGATCCCACAAAAGTCCCGCAGTCCACCGTAAAGGCTGTTCTCGAAAGCGACCTCAACGACCCCAAGAGCTACGTCTATACGCTTAGGGACGATCGATACGTCAAGCTCGCGCGCGCGTTCAACTTTGACGACAAAGGCAATCTGACGACACCCTGACGGCTCAGGATTCGGCCGAAGTTCTCGATATCGCCAAGGACTACGTCATTGCAAAATTGAAGTCTGCAAGCACGCAGGACCAGGCGAAGATCAAGGCTCAAGCTCAGAAGGACGCGACGGACTATCAACAGTCGATAGGCGACATCGACAGCGTTTCCGACCTGCTGACGAACAGGAAGGTGGTCAACTTCATTCTTGTCGCCAAGGGGTTGGACCCTGCGAAGGTGAGCACCGCGTATCTGGAGAAGATCTTCGCCTCTGATCTGAATGATCCCAAGAGCTTCGCAAACACCGAGAGCGACCCGCGTTTTGCCGAGATCGCGGCGTCGTTCAATTTCGACAAAAACGGTAACGTTGCGCGTCTTCCGATAGTGGGCCCGCAAAAGCGCGATCAATTTCTGGCAACGCAAAAGAACTATCTCGAGCAAAGCCTGGAACAGCAGCAGGGCGATACAGATCCCGGCGTGCGGCTGGCGCTGTATTTCCAGCGGATGGCGGGACACATCACGTCCGCCTACGACATTCTTGCCGACAAGGCTCTTTCGGAGGTGTTTCGGACCACCTTCGACTTGCCTGATCAGATGGCTTCGATGCAGATCGATCAGCAAGCCAAGATCGTGGAGAAATACCTCAATATCAAGGATCTCGGGGATCCCACGAAAGTGGCAAAGCTGCTGGGCCGCTTCTCGGCCATGTATGATGCGAGGAACGCCAGCCAGACCTACTCGCCCGTGCTCGACCTGTTTCAGGGATCGAGCTCGGGGACATCAGGCTTCAGCGAATCGACGTACCTGGCCATGGCGAAAATGCGCGCCAGTCCGTGGTAAATCGACCGACGTATCCGCGATTTCAAGCGCCAATAGAAGGACCAAGCAGGTACTAAAAGCCGTCATTGCGAGCGCATTTGTTGATTGCGTCCCTCACCTAGTCCGCCAGCGTCGCTTCGACGAAGCCGCGCGGATCGGCGCAGAATTCCCGCATGACCCGGTAGTGATCGGTCTGCTCCACCGTTGTTGGCTCGAGCCCGTATTTGCCGAGCCGCAGCAGTTGCGCATTGGGATAGGCCATCAGCAGCGGCGCGTGGGTCGCCATGCTTACCTGGCAGATGCGGGAATCCTGCATGTGCCGCAGCAGCTTCAAAAATTCGATTTGACGCGCTGGCGACAGCGCAGATTCCGGCTCATCGAAGATAAAAATGCCCTGGCGCTGGCAGCGTTCTTCAAAAAGCGCAGGAAGCCCTCGCCGTGGGAGTGCGACAGGAAATCGGGGCCGACCTGACCAGCATCACGCGCGGCCTTGTCCAGACACAGTGCCTACCCCAGCGCCTCCACCACCAACTCCATGGTCATCAGCACGGGATTGTCGCCGCGGACCAGACGACCCTCGGCGATGCCACCGGTGTAGTCGATCAGGGCGACTTCGAGCGCAGCTTCCAATGCGCCAGACGCATCCGGCGCAATCGTTCCGGCGGTTATCGCCAGCTCCGTGGCAAACGGCTCGGTCACGCCGCCATGGGTGAAGCGCGCGCCGATGGTCGAGCCGACACCGCCGTGGATCTTCGCACGCGCAATGCCGTGCGTCTTGCAAAAGGCTTCGAGGCAGAAGGCAAAATCCTGGTTGGGCCGCAGGCGCAGCGCGAAGGCGCGGCTGGTCGTTCGCGCGCCGGTGCTTGCGGAGACGACCGGCCCGAACAGCTTGAAATTGGTCTCGGGGTCGGGCTCGGCGGTGAACGTCGCACCGTCGATGCCGAAGGCCTCGGCCTCGAACGGCTCGGCGACAATAGTCTCGTCCGGCAGCATGTGGCCGCCGCTCGCCTTGCCATCCGCCTCGGTCCACAACCCGTGGCAATGAAAGAACGGCGCACCGTCGCGCATGCCGAGCGTCATGCTGCCGAGCCTGGTGCGCGTCACGCCCCCGGGCCGATGGGTGTCGCTGTAGAATGCCGCGTTGTCGCCGGTCTTCGACAGCGCCGGCATGACATAGCCGAACGGCCCGAGTGCACCGTGGCCGAAATTCAACACGCCAGCTGCAAATCCTTCCTCGGCAAAACCGCGGCGCGCAGCTTCGAGCAGCGGCAGGCCGGCTGCAAGCGTGAACGAAAAGGGGCGCCCCTCGCCTCCACCCACTGGATACGCTCGGTGACCGGCGCGCCCGGCTGCTTGACAGTCCGCATCACCTAAACTCAGCTCGTCTTGGTCTTGTCGAGATCGAGCAGCCCGCGCGCCTCGAGCTCGTCGCGCACCATGCGTTTCGGCACCTTGCCATAGCCGGATTTCGGCAGCGCCTCCCAGAAGAAGAACCGTTTTGGCATCTTGTAGCGCGGCACCTTCGGCAGCAGGAACGCCGCCATCTCCGCTTCGCTCACGGGCTTCTCGCCTTCGCGTGCGACACAAACGGCGACGCCGACCTCGCCCCAGGTCGCGTCGGGCACACCGAGCACGGCGACCTCGCCGACCGCGGGATGGGTCAATATTTTCTCCTCGATCTCGCGCGGATAGATGTTGGAGCCGCCGGAGATGTACATGTCCGAGGCACGGCCGGTGATGTAGACGAACCCCTCCTCATCCATGTGGCCGAGATCGCCGGTGCGGAACCAGCCGTTGCGGAACGCCTTCGCGTTGGCTTCGGGATTGTCGTAGTAGCCGGCGAGCACCGCAGGCCCGATCACGCAGATCTCGCCGCTCTGGTTCGCCCCAAGTTCGCGGCCCTCGTCGTCCTGGATCGAGACCTGCATGCCGGTCCGCTCGAAGCCGCAAGTGCCGATCTTCGCATACGGGCCGTCCTCGGGATCGTGCAGCGCCGCCGGCAGCACCGTGATGTTGCCGGTGACCTCGCCGAGGCCGAAATATTGCACGATGACTTTCCCGAGCTTCTTCAGCGCGGCCTTCTGATCCTCGCGATACATCGGCGCGCCGGCATAGATGACGTGGCGCAGCGAGGAATGATCGTATTTGTCCGCAGCGGGGTGCTCGACCATCATTTTCAAGATCGTCGGCACCGTGAAGAGATTGCCGACATGATGCGCCGCGATCAGGCGGAAAGCCTCGTCGATGTCGAATTTTTCGGTCGGCAGCAGCACGGTGCAGACGCCGCGCGCGGTCTGCACCAGTTGATGCACGCCGGCGCCATGCGACAGCGGCGCCACCACCAGCGACGCATCCGCTTCCGTGACCCCGGGGTGAGATCAGCGAGATGATTGGTGACGACGAAGCCCATCTGGCCATGGGTCAGCACCGCAGCCTTGGAGCGGCCGGTGGTGCCGGAGGTGAAGAAGAACCAGCAGGGATCATCGTGCTCGACGGCAACGTTCTCGACCACCTGGCCTGTCTGCGCAACGATGGCGTCGGCCACCGAGCGCTCGGCGAACAATGCCTCGCCGTCGATGCTCCAGGTGAATTCCAGCGCGCCGCCGTTCACGGCGGCCGCGTGCTCGGGAAAATCGACATGGCACAAGAACGCCTTCGCAGCCGACGCCCGTGCGAGATAGGCCACCTCGTCCGGCATCAGGCGGAAATTGGTGGGCACCCAGACCGCACCGAGCCGGAACGCCGCGAACATCGAGAAGAACATCTCGTCGCCATTCTTGGAATGAACGAGAATGCGGTCGCCCTTGGCGATGCCGCGCGCAGCAAGGGCAGCCGCCAGTGCGGAAACCTGCGCATCGACCTGGCGCCAGGTCCAGGATTTGTCACCCCAGACGAAACCGGGACGCGATCCGTGCCGCCGCGCATTCTGGGTCAGCATGTAAGCGAGATTCATGACGCGGCGGGACATGCGGAGCGGCTGCATCGGGCTTCCTCTTCGGCGGCAGACGGCACGCAAACCGCCCGCTCATTGGAGCCCATTTATCGCCATCGGGAGTGGCCTAGCAAGACCACCGGGCGCCATGTCATCCATGTGCTTCGTTCAAGGAATTGCGCTCGTTCAAGGAATTTTAAACATGATGGGGGCAACCTCGCTCAGTATCCGCGTACAGAGTGCCGCATCATGGTCAAAGCGCCCGTCGTTCTCCTGCTCACGCTGGCGCTCGCCGGATGTGCCGTGGCCCCGCAAGCTCATCTCACCTCGGATCCCGCCTTCAAGCCCGCCCGCTATGCCTGGGATGGCGCAGGCGAGGATCCGAACCGGCCTCATTCCGCTGCCGAACCATCGCGCGCAATGCGCGCCGCGACGTCCGAGCGCACCAAGTCGCAAGCCGCGTTCCAGCCCTATTCAAAGGAATGGTGGCAGGCCCAGGACGGCATCGAGGCCGAGCAGGACGCCAAGGTCAACCGTTCCCTTGTCATCTGCCAGGGTTGCCTCCCCGCCAAGGCTCAGCCGGAAGATTCACGCCTCGCCAGGGCGGCCGATTGAACCGAACCGCGCGTACTTCGGTTTACTGAGATATCGCGCCGACATGGCCATTTCGGTCGTGGCCGCGTGCCATTATCTTGACGTGGAGAACACGGACGCGCTGAAGCGCTGACTGGAGACATCATGAGCGACGTCATCAACAACAGGGACCATCACCGCTACGAGCTCGAGGTGGAGGGCCACCTCGCGACCGAGCATTACAAGCTCGACGGCAATGTCATCACGTTCGAGCATACCGACGTGCCGAAGGAGCTGGGCGGCAAGGGCGTCGGCTCAAAGCTGGTGCAAGGCGCGCTCGACCAGGTCCGCGCGGCCGGCTTGAAACTGATCCCGGAATGCCCGTTCGTGAAGGCGTGGATCGAGAAGCATCCGGACTATCAGGACCTGGTGAAGGTCTAACTGACCGCGCCCTCACAGCTCCCGGCTTTCTCAGCGACTTCAGAAGGATCAGGCATGGCGGCATCGGTACGCGACAACAAGGACAGGAGCCGCTTCGAGCTGGAAGTCGGCAGCGAGTTGGCCTTCGCCAATTACCGGCTGACGCCGTCGGCTGTCATCATCACCCACACCGAGACGCCGCGCGCGCTGCGTGGCCGGGGCATTGCCTCCGAGCTGATCAAGGGCGCGCTCGACCGGATCCGCCGCGACGGCAGGAAGATGATCGCGGGCTGCGGTTTCGTCGTCGATTATCTTGACAAGCATCCGGAGGATGCAGATCTTGTTGCTTGAAAGCGGAAGGGCCCGCGAGATCGCGGCCCCTTCGCCTCGACCGATGCTCGCCGGTCAGTGCTTGATTTCAGGCGGCAGCTTGCCGCCGTTGGCGGCGAGCTTGGACATCACCTGCTTGTGCAGCCAGACGTTCATGCTGGCGGAGTCGTTCATGTCGCCGGTGTAGCCGAGCTCCTTGGCGAGATCCTTGCGGGCAGCAAGGCTCGAATCGACGTCGAGCGCCTTCATGAGGTCGACGATCGAGGTGCGCCATTCCAGCTTCTCGCCCTTGTGCGCGGCGACGGCTGCGTCGACGATCGCAGCCACATCCACCGGTGCCGCAGGCGCGGCAGCCGGCGTGGACGCTGGCGCCGATCCGCCCGGCGCGGCCCCTGCCGGCGCGCTGCCCGCGGGTGCGCCGCCGGCGGGCGCAGCGGAAGCCGGATGGCTGCCGAAAATTGCGCCCATGATTTTCCCGAAAATGCTCATGTCTGCTCCCGAAATGGATCCATTGGAACGCCCTGAGTGGGCACCTATAGACGAAGTTACGCCGTTGCGCCCGCGAAGTTGCGCGAACCACAAACAGCATGAGCTTATCTGCGGCGAAATGACGACCGGATGACGTCATCGAGGTTGCACTGCGGCAACGAATCTCACCCAAGCGTGAGGGACAGGACTTGGAAATAGGCGTACGATTCTCGTTCAGCTCGCGATGCCATCCGGAATTCGCGCCTGGTTGGACTCGCGAAACTCAGAAAAGCGGCCGCATGCGCCGTTGTCGGCGCCGAATTCGGCTGCTTGGCAAGGGAGCAAGTCAACCATGGCGACACTCTATCAAGGCAATGTCCCTAGGATGGGCCAGACCGCAGACGCGGCTGGACCGTTGATCCGAACGATTCAACTTTCCGACCTGCACGACGCGCTCAAGCGCGGCTGGGAAGATTTCAAGGCCGTTCCGAGCCACGCCATCATCCTCTGCGTGATCTATCCGGTGCTGGGCCTCGTGATCGCGCGCGTCGCAATGGGCTATTCGGTGATACCGCTGTTGTTTCCGCTGGCCGCGGGCTTCGCCCTGATCGGCCCGTTCGCCGCACTCGGTCTCTATGAGCTATCGAGCCGTCGCGAACGCCATGAACAGGCCAGCGCCTGGGATGCCATGGAGGTGCTGCGCTCGCCCTCCTTCGGCGCGATGCTCGGCCTCGGCACGCTGCTGCTGGCACTATTCGTGACCTGGGTCGCGACCGCACAGGCGATCTATGTTGCGGCATTCGGCTATGAAGGCGTGGCCGGAATCTCGGATTTCGTGACGCGCGTGCTGACGACATCTCAGGGGTGGTGGCTGATCGTGATCGGATGCGGCACGGGCTTCCTGTTCGCGCTCGCCGCACTCTGCATCAGCGCCGTCTCATTCCCGCTGATGCTCGACCGGCATGCCGGCGCTCTGGACGCGATGGTGACGTCGCTGCGCGTCGTCGCCAAAAACCCGGTACCAATGGCCGCCTGGGGTTTGATCGTGGCGGTGCTGCTGGCGCTCGGAACGATCCCCGCGTTCCTCGGGCTCGCCGTCGTCATTCCCCTGCTCGGCCACGCCACCTGGCATCTCTACCGCAAGGTCATCGTCTCCGAGCCCGGTGCACGGCCGGTGCCGCCTCCGCCGCAGCGTCCGCGCAAGCCGGCGGCCGATTTCCCCGCCAATCTGTTCCCGTGGCGGAATAGGGAATAGCGCCGGCGCCTGACGATCCTTGTTACAACCGATCCCACCTCGGGACCCCCCGGGGCAGGATCGGTTGGTGTCACGCCTTGCTTTGGCCGCGGTTACAACCGAAATTGCCGCGGCCTGTCATGCCACTTCACGGAATCAATTTACTCGAATGCCCCTGACGATTTCTCGTCTCGCTCTCGCAGTCCTCGCCCTCTCCGCGTCAGTCCTGTCAGCCGAACCTGCACTCTCTGCGGTCGCCTGCGGCTCGGGTAATTTCGACGCCTGGCTCGCGGATTTCAAAGCCGAGGCGGCGGCCAAAGGCATCTCACAGCAGGCCATCGCCGCCGGGCTTGCCGGCGTGACGCTCGACCAGAGCGTGCTGAACCGTGACAAATCGCAAAAGGTCTTCAGCCAGACCTTCGAAGAGTTTTCCGGTCGCATGGTGCCGCCGCGGATGACGCGCGGCTCCAACATGATGAAGCAATACGGCTCGGTGCTGTCGCGTATCGAGCAGACCTATGGCGTGCCGGGCGAGATTCTGGTTGCGATCTGGGGCCTCGAGACCGATTTCGGCATCAATACCGGCAAGTTCGCGACGATCCGCTCGCTGGCGACGCTGGCCTACGATTGCCGGCGCGCCGAGCAGTTTCGCGGCGAGTTGATGGATGCGCTGCGTATCGTCCAGCGCGGCGATCTCGCCCCGGCCGACATGAAAGGCGCCTGGGCCGGCGAGCTCGGCCAGACCCAGTTCATGCCCTCATCCTGGATGAAATACGCGGTCGATTTCGACGGCAACGGCAAACGCGACCTCTTGCATAACGCGCCCGACGTGCTGGCCTCCACCGCCAACTATCTCGCCGGCTATGGCTGGCAGAAGGGCAAGGACTGGCAGCCGGGCAGCGCGAACTTCGCGGTGCTCCAGCAGTGGAACAAGAGCGAGGTCTATTCCAAAACGGTGGCTTACTTTGCTACCCAGCTCGCCCACGCCCCTTAAAGCATCCGCCCAGACACAAAATGCGTAGGGCCGATCGCCTCGCGACCGGCCCTCTCTTGATCTGCGTTTACCTACCTGCTTTACTTGCCCATGGTGGCTTGCATCGCCTTGTTCAGGTGCATGCCGCACGCACCCATTTTGCCATTGAGCAGCGCGTCCTGCGCAGCCGTGATCTCCTTCTCGGCGACAAACTTGCCGTCGCCGTCGGGCATGGCCTCGATCGCGGTCTCCGTCTTTTCCAGATTGGCCCCGCTGCAGCCGCCCATGCTGTGCTTGGCGGCCTGAGCCGGCGCGACGGCGAATGCGACGGCGGCAATTGCGATAACCCCGAGTAACTTCGTCATGATGTTACTTTCCTTCTCTTTTTCTTGGGACAGACCCAGCGACATTGCCGGAATCCGCAACATGACTTTGCTGCCGGCGCGGCAACTTGCCGCAATAAATTCCCCGCGAGAATTGCGTGATGTTGCGCATTGCGCAGAGCTGCATGCGAAATTTCTGATTTCCATTACAACTTTGTAATCCGGGGTGCACGCATCACGTGTGTGCACCGCATCAATAAAGGGAGGTGGTGAACCTCAGCCAAGGAGCGACGCGCGTCACGCAGCTCCCGGCCGCCGTGGGACCTGCGAATGGTCGCGGCGTCTCTTCTCAGAAGAGCAGCCTTCGACATCATTTTTGAATATATATTCATTTCTATAAGCCAGTGGTTCATGCAAATCACGCATGCGAGTCTTGGGCTTAGAAGCTGCCGTCTAATCTTGTTGATGACGGGAACACAACTTACCTCCAGCAGTACCAGATCCGAAGGATTCGTGGTAAACCCGTGATTACACGGGCACTTATTGCGCCATCGAGGATTTACGCCTAGCCCCTAGGCGCGGCTGCCGACAGGTTAATCGTCTCTTATCGTTGCCATGCGTTCTTCGCTTAGCTGCATCGCAACATCGGAACTTTCGCAGTGCACTAATCTCACCTATATTCATTTCAACGATGACGCCAAGGCAAGGGCTGAATCAAACTACAGGAGATTATCAATGCTGCTCTCGCTCATCCGCATGATCCAAGCTTTCCGGGATTATCAGCGCAATGTTGCCGAGCTGTCCCAGCTCAGCGACCGCGAACTGGCCGACATCGGCCTCGATCGCTCGGACATCCCGCGCGTTGCCGCCGGTCAGTCTCAAGGCTGATATCGTTCAGCCCTCAACCGGACGAACCGATAGCGCCCGCCTCGTGCGGGCGTTGTCGCATCCGGTGGCAGAAAACTCGATCTCGGCGATTCCACTGACCGCCGAAAAGCGCTACCTGTCCGCCCCATGACAGGACCCTTATCCAATATCGTGCACGTCATCGGCGCCGGCCTTGCCGGTTCAGAAGCCGCCTGGCAGGTGGCAAATTCAGGCGTACCCGTGGTGCTGCACGAGATGCGGCCGGAGCGGATGACCGAGGCGCACCGCACCGACGGGCTTGCCGAGCTCGTCTGCTCCAACTCGTTCCGCTCCGATGACGCCGCCAACAATGCGGTCGGCCTGCTGCACGCTGAAATGCGCCGCCTCGGCTCGCTAATCATGCGCGCTGCCGATGCCAACCAGGTGCCCGCCGGAGGCGCGCTCGCGGTCGATCGTGACGGCTTCTCTGCGGCCGTCACCAAGGCGCTGAGCGAGCATCCCTGATCGAGATCGCCCGCAGTGAGATCGCAGGCCTGCCGCCGTCGGACTGGAGCAACGTCATCGTTGCGACCGGCCCTGACCTCCGCGCCTTTGGCCGATGCCATCCGCAAGCTGACCGACGAGAACGCGCTCGCCTTCTTCGACGCGATCGCGCCGATCGTGCACCGAATCCATCGACATGTCGGTGGCCTGGTTCCAGTCGCGCTACGACAAGGTCGGCCCCGGCGGCAACGGCGCCGACTACATCAACTGTCCCATGACCAAGGAGCAGTATGAGGGCTTCGTCGCCGCGCTGATCGCCGGTGAGAAGACCGAGTTCAAGGAATGGGAGACCAACACGCCCTATTTCGACGGCTGCCTGCCGATCGAGGTGATGGCGGAGCGTGGCCCCGAGACCTTGCGCCACGGCCCGATGAAGCCGGTCGGCCTCACCAACCCGCACGATCCCACGACGAAAGCGTACGCGATCGTGCAACTGCGCCAGGACAACAGGCTCGGCACGCTCTACAACATCGTCGGTTTCCAGACGAAGCTGAAATATGGCGAGCAGCAGCGCATCTTCCGCACCATTCCCGGGCTGGAGAAAGCTGAATTCGCTCGTCTCGGCGGCTTGCATCGCAACACCTTCCTCAACTCGCCAAAGCTGCTCGACAGCCAGTTGCGGCTGCGCGTGCAGCCGCGGCTGCGTTTTGCCGGCCAGATGACGGGCTGCGAGGGCTATGTGGAATCCGCCAGCGTCGGCCTGATCGCCGGCCTTTATGCGGCAGCCGACGCGCGCGGCGAAACGCTGGCGAGCCCACCCGGCACGACCGCACTCGGATCGCTGCTCGGTCACATCACCGGCGGCCATATCGAGACCATCGAGCCGGGCACGCGCTCGTTCCAGCCGATGAACATCAATTTCGGCCTGTTCCCGCCGCTCGCCATGATACCGACGAAGAAGCCCGACGGCACGCGCCTGCGCGGCAACGAGAAGACGATCGCCAAGAAGCAGGCAATGAGCGCCCTCGCGCTGGCCGATCTCGATCGCTGGATCGCCGATCATTTGCGCATTGCCGCAGCCGCGTGAGTTTTCGATGAGTCTCCCGAAAGACGACGCCGCGGTGCTCTCGGCGCGCTGGACCGAGGGCGTGCTGCTCAAGCGCGACGTGTTCTCGACCGTCGAGCGCGGCCGCTTCCGCGCTGACAGTGGTGAGGTCGACGCGGTGCTGCGGCGGCTCGATGAAGTGCCGTGGTGGTCGTTCCTGCTGGCGCGTCATCTTTTCGCGCGCGAGAAGCACGCGCTGGAGCTCGCCAAGGACCTCAATGTCGGCCCTGAATTGCTCTGGGCCGGCCGCCGCGCTCTTGTGCGCGGCTTCGTCGACGGCGTCGCGCTGCATCTGGCAAAACCCCATGGCGATCTCGCCTATTTCCGCTCGGCCAAGGTGGCGCTGCGAAGGCTGCGCCGCGCCGGGATCTGCCACAACGATCTCGCCAAGGAACAGAACTGGCTGGTCGGCCGCGACGGCCGGGCCTATGTGACCGATTTCCAACTTGCGGCCTGCTTCAACCGACGTGGCCGGCTCTATCGTATCCTCGCCTACGAAGACCTCCGGCATCTGCTCAAGCACAAGCGCTCCTACGCGCCCGAGGCGCTGACACCGCGCGAACGGAAGATTCTCGCGAAGAAGTCGTTCGCCGCGAGCCTATGGCTTGCCACCGGAAAGAAGGTCTACCGCGCGATCACCCGCGGCCTGTTCAATTTCACCGACCGCGAGGGCGGCGGCCGCCGTCTCGTCAATGACGCGCCGGTGCTGGCCGAGTTGATCCGGCAAAACCCCGCCGTCCGCGACGCCGCCATCGTCGCCTTTGCGGATCGCCGCTCGGGCGTTGGGCTCTATGCGTTCGTGGAGGCGGATCAGGCCGCGCTCGAGAGCCAGTTGCGAAACGAGCTCACGGCCGCCAATGGTCCGAAGCCGCCGGAACACATTCAAGTCGTCCGCGCGCTACCGCGCGACATCAGCGGCAAGCCGCGTACCGAGATCCTGCAACTGGTCGCCATGAACCAGCTCGACCTGATCGAGCCGATGATGAAGAACGATCAGGACCGCGCCTTCCTCAAGGACATCCTGGAGCAGAGAAAGAACCTGCGCGATCGCTTCAATTTCGAAGCGGACCTGCCCGCCACTTAGACTACGGGGTGCGCCGCGCCTTGAAGCCTCCACAATGCCGGTGGAGAAGCCGGAGATCACGCTGAGTTGGGGAACGATGAATCGCTGGGGGACCATGAGGCGCCGCGTCGCCCTGCTGATCGCAGCTCTCGCGCTGCTGGCGGCCGCGCCTGTGATGGCCGCGGAGTCTCCTGCCGAACAGATCTCCAGCTTCCGGCTGAAACATGGTGAGGGTCGCGTCGCGCGCGACACAACCCTCGACCGCATTGCCCTGGACCAGGCCCGTGCGATGGCGGCAAAGGATGATCTCAGCCACGACGCCCTCGGCCCGTTCAACAAGCGCGTTGCGCCTTCAGGCGCGGGCCGCGCCGCCGAGAACATTGCCTATGGCTACGACAATTTCGAGAAAACGCTCGGACAGTGGATCGATTCCTCCGGGCACCGCAAGAACCTGCTGCTGCACAACGCCTCCCGCGTCGGGATCGCGAGCGCGAAGAACGCCAGCGGCAAGCGCACCTATTGGGCCATGGTGATCGCCGGCGACTACCAGCCGAAGCCGGGCAAAGGCAGAAACGACAGCGAGCCGCTGGTGGCCGTGAAACGCGAGGTTACGTCCGCCAGCAAGCCCAAATCCAGCAACTGCCATATCAAGCTGCTGGGCCTCTGCATCTGAGGCGAAGCCTGGCTTCCCGACCCGACATCTTGCTCGCGTTCTCAGGCGCGTCTAATTCAAGCGCAGAGGTCGCAAGACGCGGAGGTGCAGATGATCGACATCGAGCGAATACGAGCCGATACACCGGCCGCCTCCCGGCTCGCCTATCTCCACAATGCCGGCGCGGCGCTGATGCCGACGGCGGTTGTCACAGCGATGAAACAGCATATCGATCTCGAGAGCGAGATCGGAGGCTATGCCGCCGCCGACCGCGAGTCCGAGCGGCTTGATGCGGTGTACGTCTCGGTGGCGCGACTGCTGAATGCCTCGCCGGACGAGATCGCGCTCATGGAGAACGCGACAGTCGCCTGGCAGATGGCATTCTATGCCCTGCCGTTTCGCGCCGGCGACCGGATCCTGACCGCTGAGGCGGAATACGCCGCCAACTATGTCGCCTTCATGCAGGTCGCCAGGCGCACAGGCGCGGTCATCGATATCGTGCCGAGCGACGCGACCGGCGAACTCGACATCGAGGCGCTCGAACGCATGATCGACGACCGGGCGAAGCTGATCGCCATCACCTGGGTTCCGACCAATGGCGGGCTCGTCAACCCCGCCGCAGCGATCGGCAGAATCGCGCGTACACACGGCATTCCCTATCTGCTCGATGCCTGCCAGGCGGTCGGCCAGATGCAGATCGACGTCGAAGCGATCGGTTGCGACATGCTGTCGGCCACGGGGCGCAAATTCCTGCGCGGGCCGCGCGGTACCGGCTTCCTTTACGTCCGCAGGCCGCTGCTGCAACAGCTCGAACCGCCGATGATCGACCACTTTGCGGCGCCCTGGGTCTCGCGGGAGCACTATCAACTCCGCGACGATGCCCGCCGGTTCGAGACCTGGGAGAACAATTACACGGCCCGGCTTGGCCTCGGCGCTGCCGTCGATTACGCCCTGGCGATCGGCCTCGGCCCGATCGAGCAGCGCTGCCGCCTGCTGGCGGACCGTCTCCGCAATGGCCTCGGCGCTATCAGCGGCATCACCATTCGCGACCTCGGCCGTGCGCCGGGCGCGATCGTCAGCTTCACGATGGAGGGGCATGAGGCGGACGCTATCGTCCGCAGTGCCGCCGCGGCCGGCATCACGATCGGCGCCTCGGATCCGTCGAGCACGCGCATCGACGCCGAAGTCCGCGCGTTGCCGGTGGTCGTGCGGGCATCTCCGCACTACTACAATACGGAAGCCGAGATCGATCGGTTGATCGCCCACCTCGCGGGTATGGCGCCGCGATAGCGCCGCTCAGGTGCAGCGCGCGCTCAGTCCGGATGCGCCGAGCTTGGCCATGACTTCGTCGAGATGCGCGCTGTCGCGGGTCTCGATGACGAGTTGCAGCAGCGTCGCCTTGGCCGGCAGGTCCGAGAAGGTCCGCTGGTGCGAGACCTCGATGATGTTGGCGCCGGCTTCGGCGAGCAGCGCGGCAACCGCGGCCAACTGGCCCGGCCTGTCAGGAATATCGAGCGAGAGCTGCGTCAACCGTCCCTCGCGCGCGAGTTCGCGCGTCAGCACCGAAGCGATCAGCCTTGTGTCGATATTGCCGCCGCTCAGGACCAGACCAACCTTCTCGCCGGCGAAGCGCGTGGGATCGGACATGATCGCGGCAAGGCCCGCGGCGCCAGCGCCCTCGACGACCGTCTTCTCGATCGAAATCAGGGTTGCGACCGCACGCTCGAGCTCGGCTTCGTTGACGAGCGCGATGTCGTCGACCAGTCTGCGGACGATTTCAGTGGTGATCTTGCCCGGTGATTTGACCGCGATGCCTTCGGCGAGCGTATCGCCGCGCGCTGGCAGAGTGCCGCCATGAACGGCATTGTACATCGAGGGATAGAGCCAGGCCTCGACGCCGAGAACCCGCAGCGACGGCTTGATCGATTTCGCCGCAATGGCAATGCCGCTGATCAGGCCACCGCCGCCGATCGGGACGACCAGTGTATCGAGCTCCGGCACCGCCTTGAGCATCTCCAGCCCGACCGTGCCCTGCCCCGCAATGACCAGCGGATCGTCGTAGGGATGAATGAAGATCATGCCGCGGGTTTCGCCGTGACTTCGCGCAAACGCAGCCGCCTCCTCCAGCGTCGCGCCCGTGACGATCACCTCGGCACCATGATGCCTGGTGTTCTCGACCTTCACCATCGGCGTTCCCACCGGCATGACGATCGTGGCGGGAATGCCGAGCCGCTTGGCGTGATAGGCGACGCCCTGCGCGTGGTTGCCCGCCGACATGGCGACGACGCCGCGCGCACGCTCCTGCGGCGTCAGCGCCGTGAGCCGGTTCAGCGCACCGCGCTCCTTGAAGGACGATGTGAACTGAAGGTTCTCGAATTTGAGCCAGAGCTCGCAGCCGCAAATGTTGCTCAGCGTCCGGCTGTAGCTGCAGGGCGTCTCGACGACGGCGCCGCGGATGGTTTCGGCAGCAGCGTGAATGTCGCCCGGTGCGACCGGAAGGCCGCTCAGATCTGGGGTTGCGGTTTGGGACAATTCGGCCATGGGACAGCATAGAGCATTTGGCCGTGTCGGGCGATAAGCCGACCGCTATTTGGTAAATTCCCGGGATCGTGAAGCCCGCCACAGCGTCCATAGCGTGCGCAACCGCGACACCGGCTGCGGCGCGAAGGGATTGCGCCCCGTCAGCGACAGGCGGTCGAGATCGGCCCGCACCTGGCTCAGCGGCAGGAATGCCGCCCGCGTTGGCGGCGGCACCTGCACCAGGAGGGACGAGGCCGTCGCCAGATGTTGCCGGGCTTCGCCCATGAGTTGGTCCAGCACGGCGCTCAGATTTGGCGTCTGCTTCCCGGCGAACACATCCTCGATGCCACAGCCATGGCTGGTCAGGAATTGCTGCGGCAGGAACAATTGCCGATGGGCCGAGTCTCGCGGCAGGTTTGCGATCACCTGCGCGATGCCCTGCGCCAACCCGGCGTGCCGCGCGAGGTGCTCGCTCACATCCGAAGCTTCGCCCATGATCCGCGCCGCGAGCGCGAACAAGGCCGAAGACGTCGCCGCCAGGTAGCCTTCAAGTGCCGTCATGGTCGGCATCGGATCGTTGTAGAGATCGAACTGATGCTCGTCGACGAGCAGCGACAACGGTTCGACCGGCAGGTCGAAATCGCGGATCGCGCGCAACAGCTCGGCCGCCACCGGATTGCCCTCGGCGCTGCCGTGAACAAGGCCCGCGAACAGATCGGTCCACCATTGAAAGCGGATTTCGCCGGGCAAGGGCTGGCTCACCTGATCGCGGACGCGGACGATCTCGACATTGAAGGCGTAGAGCGCCAGCAGCGCCCGACGTTCGGCGGCGGGCGTGAACAAGGTCGCGGCATAGCGTGGAAAGTCGTGGCTGCGCACGAGGTCGGCGCAGAATGTCACGGTGTCGGGCGGCGTCGCGCCTCTGCTCATGGCACGGCAATCAGCGCAGCCGCAACGCGGCGCCGTTCGCCAATCATGATGTTGTAGGTGCGCACGGCCGGCCCGGTCTGCATGGTGTCCACCACCACTCTCACCGCCTTCAACGCCTGACGCAGCTCCGGCGGCGGCAGCCAGACGCCGGTTCCGGTCCCGACCAGAAGCGTGTCGATGCTGTTGGCGGCCGCAAAAACCCGATCCAGCGAATAGCGGTCGATCCTGGTGGGATCGGTCACGTCCCAGGCCCAGATCGCGTCAGGCAGGCAGAGCAGCGAGCCCCGGTGCGACATGCCGGCGAAGGCAAAACCGCCCTTGCCATAGGCCTCGATCGGCGCCGAGCGCGGGAAATGGGGAGCGTTGGGATCGCCGGCCATGAATTTCGTCCGAATGAGCTGACTACCCTCGCAAACTCATGCGAGGGCATGCGGTTCGGATCATGCCTTGTTTTTCTTCGCCGGCGCAGCCGCTTCCTTCGCATCCTCACGATGCTCGCCGACGCCGAGATAGATCAGGATCGGCGCTGCGATGAAGATCGAGGTGTAGGTGCCGACCAGCACCACGCCGAACATCATGACGGCCGTGAAGCTGTGGATGGCGTGACCGCCGAACAGCAGCAGCGCCAGCAACGCCAGCGTCACCGTGAAGTGGGTGATGATCGAGCGCGACAGCGTCGAGTTGATGGACTCGTTGAGCAGCTGCGGCATCGGCATCTTCTTGTAACGCCGCAGCATTTCACGAATGCGGTCATAGATGACGACGGTGTCGTTGAGCGAATAGCCGAGGATGGTCAGAAGCGCCGCGATGCTGGTCAGGTCGAAATCGACCTGGCTGATCGACATGAAGCCGATGGTCAGCACGATGTCGTGCACGTTGGCGATCATGGCGCCGAGCGCAAACTGCCATTCGAACCGGAACCAGAGGTAGATCAGGATCGCGCCGATCGCCAGCATCAGGCCGGCCATGCCCCAACCCAGCAGCTCGCCGGAGACACGCGGGCCCACCACCTCGACGCGGCGATACTCCACGGACTCGCCAAGGGCGCCGCGAACCTTGTCCACGGCTGCCTGCTGTGCCTTGTCGCCGCCCGGCTGCTCGGCAACGCGAAGCAGCACGTCGGCGGGGCCGCCGAATTGCTGCAGCTGGACTTCGCCGAGGCCCAGGCTGCCGAGGGTCGAGCGCATCTGCGCGAGGTCCGCCGTGCCTGACTTGGCGCGCACCTCCATCAGGGTGCCGCCCTTGAAATCGATGCCGAAATTCAGGCCGTGAGTGAAGAACAGCACGATGGCCACGATCGACAGCGTCGCCGAGATCGGGAACGAGATACGGCGGAACTGGGTGAAGTCGAAATGCGTGTCGTCCGGCACGATGCGCAGCGACGGCAGCAGTCCGAGCACGCTGACCACGGTCAGCACGGCAATCAGGACGCCGAGGGAGATGAGAACGATTTGAGTAGTGGTCACGGCCGGCCTCGAATGATCAAATCGGCACGGTCTTCGGCCGCTTCCACTGCACCCACCATGCCACGATCAGGCGGGTCATTGTGAAGGCGGTGAAGACCGTGGTGATGATGCCGATGCCGAGCGTCACTGCGAAGCCGCGCACCGGACCGGTGCCGATCATGAACAGCACAGCAGCGGCGATGAAGGTGGTGATATTGGAGTCGAGAATGGTGGCAAGCGCACGCTTGAAGCCTGCGTCGATCGCCGAGATCGGGCTTCTCCCGCCGCGCAACTCCTCGCGGATGCGCTCATAGATCAGCACGTTGGAGTCGACGGCGATACCGACCGTTAGCACGATGCCGGCGATACCGGGCAGGGTCAGCGTGGCGCTGAGCAGCGACAACAGGCCGAAGATCATTGCGACGTTGATACAGACGGCGATGTTGGCGAACACGCCGAACAGCCGGTAAGTCAACAGCATGAACACGACGACCAGGATCGAGCCAACATACGCAGCGAGCTCGCCCTTCTCGATCGAGTCCTGTCCGAGGCCCGGGCCGACCGTGCGCTCCTCCACGACAGTCAGTGGCGCCGGTAGCGCGCCGGCGCGCAAGAGGATCGCGAGGTCGTTGGCCGACTGCACGGTGAAACTGCCGGAGATCTGGCCCTGGCCGCCGGTGATCGGCTCGCGAATGACCGGCGCCGAGATCACCTTGTTGTCGAGAATGATCGCGAAGGGCAGCCCGACATTCTCCTGCGTGGCCTGCGCGAACTTCCGCGCGCCCGAGCTATTGAACTTGAAGCTGACGACCGGCTCATTGGTCCGCTGGTCGAAGGTCGCCTGGGCGTCGGTCAAATCGCCGCCCGCAACCAGCACCTGCTTCTTGACCACGTAGCCGGGGGACGGCGGCGTGGCGCTCGGCAGAAACTCAGAGTCCGGCGGCAACCCACCCTGCTGCGCCTGGTCCAGCGGCACCGAGGGATCGACCATGCGGAATTCCATCTTCGCAGTCTTGCCCAGCAGTTCCTTCAGATGGGTCGGGTCTTGCAAACCCGGCACCTGCACCAGGATGCGGTCGTTACCCTGACGCTGGATGATAGGCTCGACGGTGCCGAGTTCGTTGACGCGCTTTTCGACGATCTGGATCGACTGCTCGATGGTCTTGCGCAAACGATCGATCATCGCGGCCTCCGGAATACTGAGGCGGATCAATCCGCCGCCGGCATCGGCGACTTCAAGGTCGCGCTGACCGCTGGACCCCACAAGGCCACCAATCGGCTGCGCAAGCTCACGCAATTTGGCGAGCACCGTCTGGGCGTCCGCGTCCTTGACGCGCACCTCGACGGCATCGCCCTTCGTTACGAGACCCGTGTACACGATCTTGGCCTCGCGCAGCACGCGACGGACGTCGTCGCGGATCTGGTCGAGCTTTTCCTTCTTCACATAGTTGGAGTCGACCTCAAGCTGCAGAGAGGATCCGCCCTGCAAGTCGAGACCCAACACCAGGCGCCGCTGCGCCCAGGCGGGCCAGGTCTTGACCTGCGCCTCGGGGAAGAAGTTCGGGACCGCGCAGAGGCACACGATCAGCGCCGTCAGGATAATCCCGAGCGCCCTCCACCGCGTGAAATACAACATCGACTGGACCTGTCAGATCAGGAGATTTGAGAGACTCGCGGACGCGCTCACTTCGCCGCGGCGTCGTCCTTGGCGCTTTCCTTCGCGCTATCCTTGGCCGGCTCGCCCTTGGCGCGCACGCCCGAGATCATCGACCGCATCTGGCGCACGCGCACGCCGTCGGAAATCTCGAACTCGATCTGGTCGTCGTCGACCACCTTGGTGACCTTGCCGACCAGGCCGCCGGAGGTCACGACGGTGTCGCCGCGACGGATGTTCTTCACGAGCTCGGCGTGGTCCTTCACCTTCTTCTGCTGCGGACGCAGAATCAGGAAGTACATGATCACGAAGATCAGGGCGAACGGCAGCAGCGACATCAACATGCTGTTGGTGTCACCGGCGCCCGCGGCCTGGGCATACGCAGGGGTAATGAACATTCGGACGATCCTCGTGGAAACAGGGGAAGCCGGTCAGGCCCTTACGGCGACCGGTCCGGTCAAATTCGCGCGGACTATAGCGGCCATTGCCCCAATTGCAACGCTGCCAGACGGTCGATTTGGCCACCTTGCGGCGGGCCGTCAGGCCCGATAAGGCTGCATTCTCAGGAACTTCGGACATGCCCAAAAACCAAGCAAAAGCCCGGCCGGCAAAGGCCCCCATAGCCCTGCCACGAAACCCGCCCATGTCGCGGCAAAACGCCCCAAGGTGATCCCAAAGGCGGCCGCCAATGGTGCCTCAAAGGCCTCCCAGGATCTTTCCCAGGAGCGCATCGTGCGCGCACTGGAGACCATTGCGGCCCACCTCGCCGCGCAGGGCAAGCCCGCTATCGAGCGCGAGTCGTTCACACAGGCGGACGCCTATGTCTGGCACCCCGACGGCCGCCTTGCTGCGGTGCCGCGGGTCAGCCGCGTCGAGCTGTTCCTGCTAAGGGGCGTCGACCGGATGCGCGACATCCTGATGGAGAATACCGAGCGGTTCGCCAACGGCCTGCCCGCCAACAACGCCCTGCTCTGGGGCGCGCGCGGGATGGGCAAGTCCTCGCTCGTGAAAGCCGCCCACGCCAGCATCAACGCCGACCGCAAACCCGCCGACAAACTGAAGCTGATCGAGATCCACCGCGAGGATATCGAGAGCCTGCCGGCGCTGATGGAGCAACTGCGCGCCTCGTCCTTCCGCTTCATCGTGTTCTGCGACGACCTCTCCTTCGACGGCAATGATGCGTCCTACAAGTCGCTCAAGGCTGTGCTCGAAGGCGGGATCGAGGGCCGGCCCGAGAACGTCATCCTCTACGCCACCTCCAACCGCCGCCACCTGCTCGCACGCGAGATGATCGAGAACGAGCGCTCGACCGCAATCAATCCCGGCGAAGCGGTCGAGGAAAAGGTCTCGCTGTCGGATCGCTTCGGCCTGTGGCTCGGCTTCCACCGCTGCAGCCAGGACGAATATCTCGCCATGGTGCGCGGCTATTGCAGCCATTTCGGCATCAAGGTCGACGATGAGGCGCTGGAGCGCGAGGCGCTGGAATGGTCGACAACGCGCGGCTCGCGCTCGGGCCGTGTCGCCTGGCAGTTCGTGCAGGAGCTGGCGGGACGGCTCGGCGTGAAGCTCGCGACCAAGTAACGGACAGTCTCGCCTCAACCACAACTGTCATTCCCTGCGCAGGCGGGGAATCCAGTACGCCGCTGCTTCTCCGTATTCGATTGCTGTCTCTGGAATACTGGATCGCCCGCTCCAGTGCGCAATCGCGCACAGGGCGGACGATGACACTGTTCGTAGGGAGGACGCTAGAACCGGAGAGGGCCTCACCCCCATTGGCGCGAGCGAGCTCGCCCGCTGAAAGTTGGCCGGCCTTTGGGCCGGCCATCGATGTTGGACCCCGCAGCGCTCTCAGTTACTCGCTCTGATGACCGGACTTCTTCATTTCTGCGAGGATGCCGTCGAGATTATAGGTCTCCGGCGCCTGCATCGGAGGGAAGTCCTTGTACGAGAAGAGCTCCTTTTCCCAGAGCAGCTGACCGAGGGGCAGGATATTCCAGTCATACAGGTAGGCCGTGCTCGGCGAGCCGATCGAACCGGCATAGCCCAGCAAGGATTTGGCATCGGAGCCGACCGTCTGCTCGAATGGGTCGCGCTTGATGTTGGCGACCTGCGTCCAATGGAAGCTCTGCGCTCCGAACAATCCGCCGGTCCCGGTGTCCGGCACCATCGTGTAGTACATCTTCCAGTTCTTGTAGCGTACCGCCGACGGCTGTGCGCCGGTGTAGTAGAAGAAGACGTCGCGCGCTGACTTGTCCGTGCCTTCGAGATAGGCGCGCTGATCGACGCCGTCGAGCGTCGTCTTGACGATGCCGGGATAGCTTCCAGCCTCGATCTGCTTCTTCAAAGCGTCGCCCTTCGGTCCGCCGGCGATGTCGACGAGCGTCGGCAGCCAATCAAGTGCCGACATCATCTCGTTCTTGACCGTTCCCGGCTTGATGTGGCCCGGCCAGCGAACGACCTGCGGGGCGCGCATGCCGCCTTCCCAGGTGGTCAGCTTGCCGCCTTTGAACGGTGTGGTGCCGCCGTCAGGAAACGTGATGTTCTCGGCACCGTTGTCGGTCGTGAAGATGACGATGGTATTATCGAGCTGGCCCATGTCCTCGAGTTTCTTGAGGACATAGCCGATATTGTCGTCCATCTGCTTCATGCCGGCCTCGTTGAGGCCCCAGTCCTTGCCGCCGGGCTCACCGATCATTGCCTCGTATTTCGGCGGCAGCACGGTCGTGATGTGCATGCGCGCCGGGTTGTACCAGACGAAAAAAGGCTTGTTGGTCTTCTTGGGATCGTTGCGATCAAGATAGTCGATCACCTTGGCCGAGATTTCTTCGTCCACGCCTCGCGATCGGTCGAGCGTCAAGGGACCTTCGTCCTTGCAGGTCTGGTTTGCTTGCGAGCCGTCCGACGACTTGCACGCAATGACCGGCCGCGGCGGCGTCAGGCACGTCGTTATTCGAGGATCAACGGCACCTGGGACATCCGCGAGGCCCGGAACGGGCGTTGCCTTGCAAGGCGGCGCAATGCCTTGCACGGTCGGGCTCTTGTTGATGTCTGGGAAGCTCACCCCCTGCATCGCGTCGAGGTGATACAAATAACCCCAGAACTCCTGGAAACCGTGCGCAGTCGGTAACGCCTCGGGATTGTCACCAAGGTGATTCTTGCCGAACTCGCCGGTATTGTAACCGAGGTCGAGCAGGAACTTGGCCACGGCGGGGTACCGGGCCGCAGCCAGGACGGGCTGCCCGGCAGCTGCGGGGGTATCATGCCCGTACGCAGCGGATGCATGCCGGTGAAGAAGGCGTTGCGCCCGGCGGTGCAGCTCTGCTCGGCATAGTATGTCATGAAGATCGCACCATCGTTTCCGATACGATCGATGTTTGGCGTTTCTCCGACCATCAAACCGCGATGGTAGATGCTCGGCTGCATGATGCCGATGTCGTCGCCCATGATGAAGAGGATGTTGGGCTTTTTGCGCCGGCTGGGCGGCCGCTGGCGCGCTGACCAAACCGGAAGCCGGTATCATCATCGTCGCACCGAGCAGCGCCCGCTTGAGCCAGTTTTGCTTCTTGAGTGGCGTTGCGACCGAAAGCTTGTCATCGAATACGCAATTCAACATGGCATCGCTCTCCCATTAAGATGCGTCAGAGGCTCCTCGCCTGATGCACCTAAATCCAAGATGACTTGTGGATGTGTCGACCGGCTCCGCGTGGCGCGCAGCCGGCCGGTAGCGCCGGCAGTAATTCGGCGCGCACAAATGCGAGCCGCCTTTGATGACCTTGCGTGGAATCTTGACGTTGGGCGTCCTGGGGTCGCAGCTGTCGGCCTCGCGGCCGCCGCGCGGGTTCTCTGGAATACAGCAGGCTTTTGCAGCATCGGCTTCGTGCCGAGGCGAGTACCAGTCGGACGTCCACTCCCAGACGTTGCCGATCAGATCGTGGAGCCCGTAACCGTTCGGCGGAAATGCGGTGACCGGCGATGTCCGCTCGAAGCCATCGTCCTTCGTGTTCTGGCGTGGAAATACGCCTTGCCAGGTATTGGCCATGTGACGGCCGCCCGGCGCAAACTCATCTCCCCATGCAAACTCGGCACCGTCCAGTCCGCCGCGCGCCGCAAATTCCCATTCCGCCTCGGTCGGCAAATCCTTGCCAGCCCATTTTGCGTAGGCGAGCGCATCGCTGAAGGCCACGTGCACAACGGGATGATCGTCAAGCCCTCGGATGTTGCTCTTCGGTCCATATGGATGCCGCCAGTCTGCACCTTTGGCGAAAGTCCACCACTGGCTGAAGTCGCGCAGACCAACCTCGTGCCGAGGCGGCGAGAACATCAACGAGCCCGCATAGACCATGTGCGGCAGCATTCCGGGATAATCGTTTGGATCAGGTACGATCTCGGCGATGGTGACGTGGTTCGTGGCCTGCACGAACTCCGCGAACTGTCGGTTCGTTACGGGATGGCGATCCATCCAGAAACCGTCCACCGTAACGCGATGGGCCGGCGCTTCCTCCGGATAGTGCTTGTCCGAACCCATGCGAAACGTACCTCCGGGGATCCAGATCAAGTCGGTGGAGTCCGAATGGTGGGGCCGGAGTGCTTTGAGCTCGAGCATGATCTGAGACACTGCTGCATTCATGATCCGACGGCCTCGAGATCTACCGCTGGCGATCACGCGCGTCTATGCAGTTTCGGCGCGCGACGAATTTCCGTCGAGATGTCGCATTGCGGGATCGCCAACCGTCATGCCGTTGTCTCGTCGAAACCGACGTGGATTCAGAGCATTAGGCCATAGTAGCGGTAGCTATCGGCTATCTTGCATGGGGTTGTTTTTTATATTTTGATCGCTCGGTCGCAAAAGCCTCGAATCAAACCTGATCTCCTCCGGCATTGGCGGCCCGAACTCAGCAAGCGTGAATGGAGCGACGCCAAACTATACGGTGGCTCTCTGCTTAACGAGTGCTGTATCCGGAATACGAGATCGCCCGCTCCAATGCGCAATTGCGCACTGGAGCGGGCGATGCCGGCGGCTGCGTGATATTGACTCTGCGGGCCTGCGCCTCACGCCCCGTTCAGGAATTGAAGCGGGTCAACCGGGCTCGAGCCCTTGCGGATCTCGAAGTGGAGCTGCGGCGATGCCACCTCCCCCGATTGACCCGACTTGGCAATGACCTGACCGCGCTTGATAGGATCGCCGCGCTTCACCAACAGCTCACTCGCATGGGCATATGCGGTGACGTAGCCGTTGGAGTGCCGAACCAGGACCAGATTGCCGTAACCTTTCAGCTCGTTGCCGGAATACGCGACGACGCCGTCTTCAGCCGCCTTGATCGGCGTGCCCTCAGGCACCGCGACATTGATCCCGTCATTGGACTTGCCGTTCGTCTTGGCGCCGTAGCTCGTGATCACCTTGCCGCGTACCGGCCAGCGGAAAGTCGGCAGCGAGCTGGTGGTCTCCGCCGCTTTCGCCGGCGTCTCGGCGGGCTTCTCTTCGATATTGGCGGTGGCCTGAGCCAGGCGCGCACTCTGCGCCGGTTGGGCAACAGCGGCCATCCTGGTGGTCGGTGCGGGCGCGGCAGCAACCGGCTGCAGCGCAGCCGCCACGGGGGCTGCGGCGACAGGTGCCGCGGCAAGCGGAGCGGCAACCGCTGCGGTTTTGGCGCCCGGCACGGTCAGCTTCGTGCCGAGCTTCAGCTTGGCCGACGGCTCGAGACCATTGGCGCGAGCGAGTTCGCCCGCGGAGATATGGTTCTTGCGCGCGATGCTGGCGAGCGTGTCGCCGTGATTGACGAAGTGGTAGCTCGACGCCGCAGCGGCGGCAGCAACCGGCTTCGCCATTGCAGGAGCCGCGGCGACCGGAGCCGTGACCGGCGCGGGAGCAGCAGCCGTTGCACCCGGATGCGGGATGACCAGCTGCTGGCCGGGCGAAAGCGCACGCGGGCCCTTGTAGCCGTTGGCGGCCATGATCGCCTGCGCGCTCACATGGTAGCGCTTGGCGAGCACGTCGAGCGTGTCGCTGGTGCCGACGATGATCTTGGTCCCGCCGGCGGGCTGGGTAGCTGCGACCGAGCGCGGCGGCACGGTGCCCGTCGCTTCAAGACGCGGCTGAGCCGGCGGCGTGTAGGAGCCAACGCCGCGACCACCTCCCGAAACGCCCCCACCCGACGCAACCGGATAGGATTGCGGCGCAGCAACAGCCGGCGGCGGCAAGGCCTGAGACTGATAGTAGCCGGACTGGCTCTGCGGCCGCGCATATTGCGGCAGCTCACGCTGCGGCGGCGGGGCTTGCTGGACCGATCCCGTCGATTCAGAGAAGGGATTGGAGAAGTTCGACTGGGACAGCCGCGACTGCATGTCGGCACTGCACCCTGCGAAGCTGAAGGAAATCAGCGCCAGCACCGCGACCTGCGGTACGCGGCGCGAGTAAAGCAACTCGGCGACAACAGACATGGTTACTCACTCGTACGCAACAGAACTGGTCTTTTAAGTAAACACGCGCCGAGTAAATAACGGCTTAACCCTCCCAATAAGATGTTGGATGGACTGCCGATCCGGAATTCTACAGCTCCCGCGCCACGCCGGGCAGCGCCGGCACGAAACGGACCTCCACGAGTTCCCTGCGTTCGATCCCGGCTTCGGTACGGCTGAGACGGGTCAGCGTCTGCACGCCCTGGTGCGGCCCGACCGGCGCAATCAGGATGCCGCCAACCTCGAGCCGCTCGATCAGGTTTTCCGGAATCTGCTCCACTGCGGCGGTGACGATGATGCGGTCAAACGGGCCAATATTGGGAGGCAGATTGAGACCGTCGCCGAGCATCACCTCGACATTGTGACAGCCGAGCTTTTCAAGCCTGGCGCGCGCAGTGTCCGCAAGCTTGCGGTAGCGCTCGACCGTCAGCACCTCGCGCGAAAGCCGCGACAGCACGGCGGCCTGATAACCGGAGCCGGCGCCGATTTCGAGCACGCGGTGGCTCTTCTGGAGCTGCAGCTGCTCGGTCATGTAGGCGACGACAAAAGGCTGGCTGATGGTCTGCCCGCAAGCGATCGGCAGCGCGCTGTCACGATAGGCCGCGTCGCGATCGGAGGCCTCGACGAACAGGTCGCGCGGCACCTCTTCCATGGTCCGCAGCACGGTCTGATTGCTGATGCCGCGACGCCTCAGCGAGAGCTGAAACATCATCTTTTCCGGCGGGGGCTGATCGGAGGTCATTGCTGCTTACATCGTCTCGTCGGAGGGCCGGATCGTCGCACGCCTGGCTTAGGCCCGGGCAAGAATCCTGTTCCTGCTCCGGAACCTATGATAGCCTTTTGCTGCGGTATTTGACCACAAATCGGCCTGCGGCGGGCCACCCGCAAACGCCATTTTCGGGCGTCCACTGCCGAAACGCGCATTGCGTCGATTCGTGTTATCTGCGAACGTTTTCCGGAGATGGGCAAGGACTCAACGACAATGACCGCGACCGGGCTTTCGGGCCGCTCTGTATTCCTCGTCGAAGACGAGGTCATGATCAGAATGATGGTCGCGGATATGCTGGAGGAGCTCGGCTACAAGGTCGCGGCGGAAGCGGGCGATATCAACGAGGCCCTGCGGCTGGCCCAGGCCACCGAGTTCGACATCGCCATCCTCGACGTCAACGTCAACGGCAAGGTCATCTCGCCGGTTGCCGATGTCATCAGGGAAAAGGGCTGCCCGTTCATCTTTGCCACCGGCTACGGCTCGTCGGGCCTGCCCGAGCAATATCGCGACCGGCCAGCGCTGCAGAAGCCGTTTCAGCTCGATGCGCTCGGCAAGACCATCGAAGCCGCCCTTCGCAGCAGCTAGCTTCTACTTCAGCATCGCGCTCAGCTCTTCGGAAAACGCTTCATTGGTGCGATCGAGCCGCAGTGGCGTGACCGAGACATAGCGCTCGCGCAGCGCCGCGAGATCGGTGCCTTCGGCCGGCGTGTCCATCATCGCGGCACGTTCGAAGCCGATCCAGAAATAGGGATTGTTGCGGCCGTCCCTGCGCTCGTCGATCCTGAGAAAGCCGAGATTGCGCTTGCCCTGCCGTGTGACCCGGATGCCGAGCACATCCTCCGGCGCACAGGACGGGAAGTTGACGTTGATGACGGTGTCCTTCGGGATGCCGGCCTTGATCACCTTGCGCAGGATGTCGGGGCCGAATTTGCGCGCGGTGTCCCACGGCGGCCGCTCGCGCGTCTCGACGCTGAATTCCTGCGACAGCGCGAATGACGGGATCCCCAGGATGGTGCCTTCCAGCGCACCGGCAATGGTGCCGGAATAGACCACGTCCTCGGCAACGTTGCGGCCCTTGTTGACACCGGAGAGCACGACATCGGGCAGCTTGGCGCCGAGGATATGGCGCGCGCCCATGATGACGCAGTCGGTCGGCGTGCCGCGCACCGCGAAGTGCCGCGGCCCGACGTCGCGCAGGCGCAAAGGATCGTTCAGCGAGAGCGAATGCGACACGCCGGATTGGTCGAGTTCGGGCGCGACCACCCAGACGTCGTCGGACAGCGCGCGTGCGATCTCCTCCACGACCTTGAGGCCGGGGGCGTGAATGCCGTCGTCATTAGTGCAGAGAATGCGCATGCCGGTGGTCAATTCCTGAGCTGGGGTCAGGCCGTCTTATCCGGCTATGGCAGACCAAGCAAACCGGTATTCAGGCCAGATGCATTATTAACGGCGGACCCGCCATTGCGGCAGGAAGCGCGCGAGCCTGCCCTCCATGCGCAGCTGCATCGCCGGCATGCCGGGGCCGACGGGTGTTTCAATCACACCCAGCGCTTTCAGCTGCGCAAGGAACGGAGCCGACACGGGCGTTCCTGGAAAGCGCTCGCGCGCGACCGCTACCGCCGTGTCAAAATCCTCCACATTGACGCCCGGCTTGGCTCGCCGGCTTTGTACATGCGTGTCGTCCCAGAGCCGTGCGATCTCGATGTCCAGCACGCCACGCAGGCGCTGGTCGACGGCCTGGATACCGGCACCGGTCACCGCCCATTGTCGGCCGACCCAGAAGATGTCGCTGTGCAAGGCCATGGACGGTCGGTTCGCGTTGGCGGATGGCCAGCAGGATAACCGGCCGCCCGATCTTCGCAACCAACCGTTTCTGCGTTTCAGACGGGCAACGCGAATTACTCGCGCGCGACCACCTTCAACCCGCCCATATAGGGCTGAAGCACGCTGGGAACGGCGATCGAGCCGTCCTCCTGCTGATAGGTCTCCATGACGGCGATCAGCGCGCGGCCGAGTGCCGTGCCGGAGCCGTTCAGCGTGTGCACGAAGCGCGGCTTGCCGTCCGGCCCACGCGAGCGCGCGTCCATGCGCCGCGCCTGGAAGTCGCCACAGACCGAGCAGCTCGATATCTCGCGGAATGCGCCGCCCTCGCCCTGGCCGGGCATCCACACTTCGATGTCATAGGTTTTTTGCGACGAAAAACCCATATCTCCGGTGCACAGCGTCATCACGCGGTAATGCAGATCGAGCCGGCGCAACACTTCCTCGGCACAGGCCAGCATCCGCTCGTGCTCGTCCTTGCTTGTCTCGGGCGTCGTGATCGACACCAGCTCGACCTTGGTGAACTGGTGCTGGCGGATCATGCCGCGGGTATCACGGCCTGCGGCACCCGCCTCCGCGCGAAAACACGGCGTCAGCGCAGTCAGCCGCATCGGCAGTTGCTTCTCGTCGAGGATGGATTCGCGCGCGAGGTTGGTGAGCGCCACCTCCGCCGTCGGAATGATGCCGAGACGCTCGGTCCGCAACCGCTCCAGATCGGGTGCGGCGAGCAGCTCGCCCTTGATCGCCCAGAACTGATCGTCCTCGAATTTCGGCAATTGTCCCGTGCCGAACATGATCTCGTTGCGGACCAGCAGCGGTGGATTGATCTCGATATAGCCGTGCTCGTCGACGTGCAGATTCAGCATGAACTGGCCGAGCGCCCGTTCGAGCCGCGCCAACCCCTTCTTCAGCACGACGAAACGCGCGCCGGAGAGCTTTGCCGCCGTCTCGAAGTCCATGTCACCGAGCGCACCGCCGAGATCGTCATGAGGTTTGGGCGCAAACGCGTAGTTGCGCCGGTTGCCGAAGACATGGCGTTGCACGTTGCCGTGCTCGTCGAGACCGTCGGGCACTTCGCCGAGCGGCAGATTGGGGATCGCCGACAGTGCCGTGGCAAGCTCCTCGTCTGCGGCTTTCGCAAGGGCCTCGAGCTCCGGCATCGTGGTCTTGAGTTCGGCGACCTCGGCCATCAGCTTGGCCGCGCGCGCCTCATCCTTGGCCTTCTTGGCGTCGCCGATTTCCTTGGACGCCGCATTGCGCCGCGCCTGTGCTTGCTCGGAGGCCAGGATCGACGACCGTCGACGCTCATCGATCGCGAGGAGCGACGCCGACAACGGCTTCAGGCCGCGCCGGGCGAGGCCGGCGTCGAAGCCTTGCGGATTTTCGCGGATCGATTTGATGTCGTGCATGGCGGCGGTCCTGGATCGGCGCGTAAACATACAACGAAGAACGTTGTACGTCAGCGTGTTCCCCGTAGCACAGCTATCATCGCCCGCGAAAGCAGGCGATCCACTATTCCAGGGACAGGGGTCGCGGGGAACGACACCGAGGACGAGGTGCCCTACTCCGCCGGATTCGCCGGCGTCGACACGTCGGTGCCGGTCGTGGACGCCGAGGCGGCGGCTTTCTTCTCCACCATCGAGACTGCGATGATCGAGCCTTCGTAGAGCGCAAGCAGGGGAATCGCCAGCGAGCACTGGCTGAGGATGTCCGGCGGCGTCAGGACTGCTGCGATGATGAAGGCCAGGACGATGAAATAGCGGCGCTTCTCGCGCAGCATCTTTGACGTGATGATGCCGACCCGCCCGAGCAGGGTCAGGATCACCGGAAGCTGGAAGGCGATGCCGAAGGCGAAGATCAGCGACATCATCAGCGAGAGATATTCGCCGACCTTGGGCAGAAGCTGGATCTGCGCGGTCTCGTCACTGCCGGCCTGCTGCATGCCGAGCGAGAAGCGGATCAGCATCGGCAGCACGACGAAATAGACCAGCGCCGCGCCGAGCACGAAAAAGAACGGCGTCGCGACCAGATACGGCAGAAACGCCTGCTTCTCGTGCTTGTAGAGGCCGGGCGCGACGAATTTGTAGATTTGCGTCGCGACGATCGGGAAGGAAATGAAGCCGGCGCCGAACAGCGCGAGCTTGAGCTGGGTGATGAAATATTCCAGCAGCGCCGTGTAGATGAACTTCGAGTTCTCGGCACCTGCGACCCACACAAACGGCCAGACCAGCACGTTGTAGATCTGCTTGGCGAAGAAGAAGCAGAAGATGAAGGCCACGCCGAAGCCGAGCAGCGCCTTGATCAGCCGCGAGCGCAGCTCGATCAAATGGTCCATCAAGGGGGCCTTGCTGGCCTCGATCTCGGCGTCGCTCATGACGCTTTGGCGTCCTTAATCGCTTCGGGCGCGGTATCCTGCGCAACCGGGGTCTGCTCGACCTCACGGGTGACGGCCAGCGGCTCGTTTACAGCCGCATGTGCCTCGGCTTCCACAAAGGTCTCCGGCGTCGGCGCTTCAGGCGTGGTCGGGCTTGCCGGCACTTCAGTTGAATTTGCAAGCGCTTCCCCCAAAGTCGCCTGCGCTTCAGTTGAAGTCGCCGCCGGTTCGACGGCAGCAGTCGCGGTGGTCTCGGCCGGCTTGTCGAGCGCGTCGACGCGCAGCGCGTCGCTGACGTCCTTCTGCAGCGAGGTCATCAGACCGCCGCCGGTGAAGCTGGAGGCGGCTTCCTTGACCTCGTCAAAGCTCTTCTTGAGGTCGGCCATCTCGGCCTCGCGCATGGCTTCCTGAAACTGGCCCTGGAATTCGGCGGCCATCTTGCGGGCCTTGCCCATCCATTGACCGACCATGCGCAGCACGCCCGGCAGCTCTTTCGGGCCGATGGCGACCAGGGCCACGACCCCGATCAGAACCAGTTCACTCCACCCGATGTCGAACATGACGTCTTCCGTTCACGCAAAATCACGATAGGCCCGATCCCTCACGCGCAGGATCGGGGCCACTACCCGTGCTTCGCGTGCTCCTGGCTCAGACGGCCTTGCTGCCGACGTCGGATCGCGCAGCGGTCGGCGCGGCCGTGTGCTCGATGGACTTGGACGGCTCGGCGGGCTTGTCAGCGACCTTGTCGTCGTCCTGCATGCCCTTCTTGAAGGCCTTGATGCCCTGCGCCACGTCGCCCATGAGATCCGAAATCTTGCCGCGGCCAAACAGCAGCAGGACCACTGCGATCACCAAGATCCAGTGCCAAATGCTAAGTGAACCCATCCTGCAACCCTCCAAACGCGCATCGCCGGGACCCCCGGCCGATCTTCACCGAAACCTAGGCTTCGCAGGCCTCAAAAACAAGGACCAAGGCAGCGCCAATTCGCTGTTGGCGCTACGTAATCTTGCCTAGTGTTAACCGGTCGCAGCCGGCCCGCCGAAGGACCGGAGGATCACTCCTCGGTCCCGCCATCGCCGCCCTCATTGCCGCCTTCCGGCGGCGTCTCGGGTTCAACCGCAGGCGCCAAGGCCAGATCGAGGTCCTCGCCCGGTTCCAGGGGGTCCTCGTCCTCGCGCAGCTGAGGATCATCGGACGGCGTCGGCACGCTGAAGCCCGTCGGCAGTCGCGAATCCAGCAGCCCGGTGCCCTTCAGCTCCTCCAGACCCGGCAGGTCGCCGAGTTGTTCCAGGGTGAACTGCGACAGGAAGTCCTCGGTGGTTCCGAAGGTCAGCGGACGGCCGGGCGTCTTGCGACGGCCGCGCGGCTTGATCCAGCCGGTCTCCAGCAGCACGTCGAGCGTGCCCTTGGAGGTGACGACGCCGCGGATCTCCTCGATCTCTGCGCGCGTCACCGGCTGGTGGTAGGCGATGATCGCGAGAACCTCGATGGCCGCACGCGACAGGCGCCGGGTCTCGGTGCTCTCGCGGGTCATCAGCCAAGCGAGATCGCCGGCGGTGCGGAATGTCCATTTATTGGCGACCCGCACGAGATTCACGCCGCGCATGGCGTAATCAGCCTGAAGCTGCTCGAGCGCAGCCTTGACGTCGACGCCCTCGGGCATGCGCTTGGCCAGCGTCGCGGTATCCAAAGGTTCGTTCGAAGCAAACAGCAGCGCTTCCAGCAGCCGCAATTCTTCGGGACGTGCCTGGGATTCGTTCTCCATCGGCTCCGCCTCGTCTACCCGCACTTCAGCCAGGCTTGCCATGGCAGATTCTCCTTCTTGCAATTAAGCGACCGGCGCATCGGGCGCAGGAGCTGCGTCCAGAACCGGTTTAGGACGCCCCTTTCGGAAATAGATGGGCGCAAACGCCTCTTTCTGATTCAGCTCGAGCTGGCCTTCACGCACCAGTTCGAGCGCGGCGGCGAAGCTCGAGGCGAACACCGTGGCGCGCTGCGTCGGATCGGCGACGTGGCGGATCAGGAAGTCGTCGAGAACGCCCCAGTCATCCTGTTCGCTAATGCTGCCGACGAGCCGCTCCAGCGTGGCGCGCGCCTCGGCGAGCGACCACACCGTGCGCTTGGCCAGATGCACGCTTGCCAGCACGCGCGACTGCCGCTGTGAGGCATAAGCCGTGAGCAGGTCGTACAACGTCGCCGTGTATTTCGGATGCCGGATCTCGGCAATCTGCTCTGGCTCGCCGCGCGGAAAAACGTCGCGCAGCAATTGCTGCCGGTTCATCAGGCGGTTAGCGGCTTCGCGAATGGCTTCCAGGCGGCGCAGACGGTTGGCGAGCGCAGTTGCCATTTCTTCGGCGCTCGGACCTTCCGCACTCGGCGGTTCCGGCAGCAGCAGACGCGACTTCAGGAAGGCAAGCCAGGCGGCCATCACGAGATAGTCGGCGGCAAGCTCGAGCCGGATTTTTCGCGCAGCTTCGATGAAGTGAAGGTACTGGTCGGCCAGCGCCAGAATGGAGATCTTGGCGAGATCGACCTTCTGCTGCCGCGCCAGCGCCAGCAGCAGATCGAGCGGGCCCTCGTAGCCTTCGACGTCGACCACCAATGCCGGCTCGCCCTCGGCCAGCTCTGCGGGCCGCCCGGTTTCAAACGATAGGATTTCTGCAGTCATGCGGATGCCGTGATTGCGATCAATGCGTCCCGTTCCGCATTGTCGTTGCTGTGAATCGTCGTGTCGCAGCCGGCCGCGAACATAGCGTGCGTTCGCTCGGCGATTCCGCCCGCCGGCGTGCTCATTGGCACGTCATCACTCATTAACAAACCCTGGAACCCGATTGCGCTACGAATCACCTGAGCGATCATTGTCGCAGAAGTCGTCACCGGATGGGCGGGCTCGGGGACGCCATCCACGGGAATGCTGACACTGCCGAGATCGGCCGCGGTCACCCTCGTGACCGCCAATTCCTTTGGAAGCACCGCAACTTGTCGGGATATTTCGATGCTACGCCTGAAGAGAATCAAGTCCCATGAGCATTCGGCACGGCCAAACGCCCGCTCAGCGGCGGTCAGTTCCGTTCCGGACGCGCCGGTATTGAAGGCCTGCGTGCTCATGGGGCCGATTAACCCCACCCCGGAAGGGGGTCAAGGAAACGGCCGCTAATTCCTCTGGACGAAGCAGGACGGCAGGCCAGCCGACTTCAGATTGTTGCAGGCCTGCACCGCCTCGTCGGCCGAGCCATACGGTCCGGCGAAGGCGCGGTAGACGATACCTTTGCCCTTATCGGTCAGATCGACCCGCTTAATGACCGGCGAGCGGCCCCCGAGCACGCTGCCATATTTGCTCTGCAGCACCCTGTAGGACGCAGCCGCGCTGTCCTCGCTCTGCTGCGAGGAAACCTGCACGACGAAGCCGCCACCGCTGGGCGTAGGCGCAATTTGGGTCGGATTGGTCGCGGCCATACGCTGCGGCGGTTCGGCCGGCGCCTGCGGCGCCAGCGAGAGCGGCTGATTGGCACTGGCATTGGCCGAGGTCGGCGGCGTACGCGGTACGACCGGCGCGGCGACCGGCTTCGGAGGCGCAGCCGGCTTGGCCGCTGACAACGCAACGGCCTGCGGCGCGGCGCTGTCGATCTGGTCACCCTTCACAGCCACGGTCTTGACGGAGCGTGGCGCACTGTTCGGCATCGTCCCGTTGCTCGGGGTCGGACCGGCATTGGGCGGCAGCACGTTGGACGGCGACACGCTCGCAACCGGCGGCGGGTTCGCGTTCTGGTTCAGCGGCGGAAACACCACGCGCGGGCCAGCCGCCTTGGCATTGACGTCGACGGGTGCCTCCTCGCGCGGCACGATCTTCTCGCTACCGTCGCCGCTCGCCATGCGGTCCGGCACCTTGGCCGAGGAGTCCGACGGCGCCGGCACGATCTTGGTCGGCGTGTTGTCGGCCTTGATGATCGGCGGCTCGCCGCTGCGGGGCGATCCGATATAGGTCTTGTAAGCGAAAGCAGCGCCAGTTCCGACCACGGCCAGTGCGAGGATCGCGGCGACCGTCATCATGCCGCCGCGCGATTTCCTGGGCTCGTCGAGATCGGCCTCGGGGTAGTCGCTCTGGAACGCGTAGGGGTCGTCCGGATAGGCCGGCTCACGCTGAAAATCCTGCTCGCCCGTTTCGAGCCGCCCGTAGAGCGCATCATCGTAACGCGCCGGATCGGGCTGCTCGTACGGCGCCTCGTAGGCTTGCTCCTGGGCCTGCTCGTGAGGATAGGCCTGAGGCTGGTAAGGCTGATGGAGCTCACGCTCCGGCGCAGCCGGCGGGGCCGCATAGCGATGCAGTGGATGAACGGGATTCACGGCGACGGGATAGTCAGGTTCGGGCGCCGGCTGCGGTTGCACGTTGGCGCGGCGCATCCACGACGGCGGCCCCGGCTGAGGCGGGGCAGCCTGCTCGGCATAGTCCTGCTGATAGCCGTCCTGCGAATAATCGTCATCCTGATAAGTCTGGGCTGGCGCTGCCGCCGGGCGCGCACCGGGGCGGCCCTGTGCTGCGAACGGATCGGTCTGCCCGATCAAGCGGGCGAGCTCGGCCAAGGGATCGTTTTCCGCCTTCCCATGCTGGTCGGCGCCGCGGCCATAGTCCTCGGACGGAAACGGTCTGTCGTGATATCGATCGGCCATCGTGATGATGCGTCCCTTCGGGAAAGCCGCGCGCTCCTCGACCAAGGCGCGGCTTTCGACCCACAAGGCTTTGAACCAAGTCTAAGCGATCCGGCTTCTGCCGGTACCCCCAATATTCCTCTTAAGTAGTTCGCCCCAAACTACCGCATCTCGTCCGGAGCATGGACGCCGAGGATGGCGAGGCCCGATGCCAGGACAGAGACGACGCCCTGGACCATGGCCAGCCGCGCCTTCGTTAGAACTGCATCATTATTGATAATGAAGCGTAAATAGGGCAAATCGCGCCCCTTCGTCCAAAGTGCGTGAAATTCACTCGCTAAGTCATAGAGATAAAAGGCAATACGGTGCGGCTCGTGAGCCGCGGCGGCGGCTTCCAGCATCCTCGGATAAATTGCGAGGCGCTTGAGAAGGTCGAGTTCAACGGGGTCCGACAGCCGTTCCACGGCCGACTCACTGAGCCAGGCAATCCGCTCGCGGGCGTCCTCGGGGAGTTCCGGAAACACCTCCACCCGCGCGTTGCGGAAGATCGAGTGGCCGCGGGCGTGGCCGTACTGGACGTAGAATACCGGGTTGTCGCGCGACTGTTCCATGACCTTGGCGAGGTCGAAGTCGAGCACCGCGTCGTTCTTGCGGTAGAGCATCATGAAGCGGACGGCGTCCTGGCCGACTTCATCCACCACCTCACGCAAAGTGACGAAGTCCCCGCTCCGCTTGGACATTTTCACCGGCTCGCCGTTGCGCAGCAACTTCACGAGCTGGACGATCTTGACGTCGAGCGCGCCCTTGCCGGAGGTCGTCGCCTTCACCGCGGCCTGCATGCGCTTGATGTAGCCGCCATGATCGGCGCCCCAGACGTCGATCATCTCCGCAAAACCGCGGTCGAACTTGTTCTTGTGGTAGGCGATGTCGGAGGCGAAGTAGGTGTAGGAATCGTCCGACTTGATCAACGGACGGTCGACATCGTCGCCGTAGGCGGTTGCCTTGAACAGTAGTTGCTCGCGATCTTCCCAGTCCTCGACCGGCGCGCCCTTCGGCGGCGGCAGGCGGCCTTCATAGATGTCGCCCTTGGCCTTCAGGAAATCGATGGTCTCCGCAACCTTGTTGTTGCCCGTCTCGATCAGCGAGCGTTCCGAGAAAAACACGTCGTGGCGAATATTGAGCGCGGCGAGATCATCCTTGATCTCGTCCATCATCATCGCAATTGCCTTGGCCCGCACCGTCGGCAGCCATTGCGCCTCGCTCATCGTGAGGAGCTTGTCGCCATGCTCCTCGGCCAGGGCCACACCCACCGGCTTCAGATAGTCGCCCGGATAGAGGCCTTCCGGAATGGCGCCGATGTTCTCGCCGAGCGCCTCGCGATACCTCAGGAAGGCGGAGCGCGCGAGCACGTCGACCTGGGCGCCGGCATCGTTGATGTAATATTCGCGCGTGACGTCGTGGCCGCCGAACTGAAGCAAGCTCGCCAGCGCGTCGCCAAAGACGGCGCCGCGGCAATGGCCGACATGCATCGGTCCGGTCGGATTAGCCGAGACGTATTCGACATTGACCTTGGAGCCGCCGCGGACGCGGCCGTAATCTGCGCCCTCGCGCAGCACCGTCCGCAGCGCCTCGGCCCAGGCGGCGGGCTTCAGCGTCAGATTGATAAAGCCGGGACCGGCGACGTCGACCTTGGCGATCAGCGCATCGGCGCGCAGCCGTCCGGCAATCTGCTCGGCGAGCTCACGGGGTTTTGCCTTCGCCTCTTTCGCGAGCACCATGGCGGCATTGGTCGCCATGTCGCCGTGGGTGGCATCGCGCGGCGGCTCGACCACCACGCGCGAGACATCGATGCCCTCAGGCCAGTTGGCTTCGGCCGCGAGCGCGCGGCAGGCGGCGTGCACGCGTGCGAGCACGTCGGCGAACAAATGCGGTGCTGAGGATGTGTCGGGCATGGGCGCCGCCTAACGCAAATCCGGGGTCGAGTCAAAGAGCCGCTGGTGCTCAGTCAGGGCGAAACGGTCGGTCATTCCGGCAATGAAATTGCCGATCCGGCGGGCCCGGTCGCCGTCGTCGTCCGCCTCCGCCCCGACCAGCCATTCCGGCGGCAGGTCGGCCGGCGATGTCAGGTACTTGGCGAACAAGTCGAACAGGATCTGTTCCGCCTCCGCCATCACCCGCATCACCCGTTTGTGGCGGTACATGTGCTGGTACAAAAACCGCTTGATGGCGGCCTCCTCCTCGGCGACCTCGGCGGGGAACGCGATCAGCGCCCGGCTCTGCTGGCGCACGTCCTGGGCGGATTGCGGCTTGACCGCGGCAATGTTCTTCTGCGCCTCCGCAAACACCGCGCCGATCAGATGCGAGATCAGCTCGCGCACCAGCTCAGCCCCGCGCCTGACGTCGTCGAGATCGGGATAATGCGCCGAGGTCTCGGCGATGATCTCCGCGGTGAGCGGCATCACCTTGAGATCATCGAGGTGGAACAGGCCGGCGCGCAGACCGTCGTCGATATCATGGGCGTCATAGGCGATATCGTCGGCAATCGCCGCGACCTGCGCCTCCAGCGAGGCGAAGCTCCAGAGTTCGAGGTCGTCGGTCTTGATATAGTCCGCGATGCCGACGGGAATGCCGTGCTCGCGGTAGCGCCCGACCGGCGCGCCGCTGCGATCGGTCAGCGGGCCGTTGTGCTTGACGATGCCCTCAAGCGATTCCCAGGTCAGGTTCAGCCCGTCGAATTCGGGATAGCGGTGCTCCAGCGAGCCGACGACGCGGAGCGCCTGGGCGTTGTGGTCGAAGCCGCCGAAATCCTTCAGGCAGGCATCCAGCGCCCGCTCGCCGGCATGGCCGAACGGCGGATGGCCGAGGTCGTGGGCGAGCGCCAGGGTTTCCGTGAGATCCTCGTCCAGCCCAAGCTGGCGCGCCAGTGCGCGGGCGATCTGCGCCACTTCCAGCGAGTGGGTCAGCCGGGTGCGATAATGGTCGCCCTCGTGGAACACGAAGACCTGGGTCTTGTACTTCAGGCGGCGGAACGCAGTGGAATGGATCACCCGGTCGCAATCGCGCCGGAACGGGCTCCGGGTCCGGCTCGGGGGCTCGGCGACCAGCCGGCCTCGGCTGCGATCGGGGTCGCAGGCATAGGGCGCACGGGGGGCTGCCATTCCGACGGACACGACGAATTTAGTCCCTATCCATTTGATTCTGCGTATCCTTGCACTTAACTATGCCGGACGCGGGATACCAAATGAATTGGCCAGGTGAATTTGGTATGACCGCGGACCGACGACCGGAGACGAGCTATGACGACTGCTGTGACCATCAGTGACCGCGCCGCGCGCCGGATCGGGGAGATCCTCAAGGGCGAAGGTACAGGCGCGATGCTGCGCATCTCCGTCGAGGGCGGCGGCTGCTCTGGCTTCCAGTACAAGTTCGACATCGACCGCGACCGCACCGACGACGATCTCGTGATCGAGCAGGAGAACGCGGTGGTGCTGGTCGATCCCGCCTCGCAACCGTTTCTGGCGGGCTCACAGGTGGATTTCGTTGACGATCTGATCGGCGCCTCGTTCCGCGTCAACAATCCGAACGCCACTGCCTCGTGCGGCTGCGGGACCAGCTTCTCGATCTAGCCGAACTCAAAAGGTGAAAAACAACCCCATGCACAGTAGCCGGGACGCCGGCACGGTGTATTTCGGCTTTTGCGAAGATTGGTTGATCCGTCGGGCAAAACAGGGGTAATGTATCATCATCGCGAGATCCCCCAAGGTCGGAGAGCTCGACCGGGCGCACACGGGGCGGGTCGATACAGCCCAACGCCGAAGCGTCCCTTGCCGCAGTCCAATCCTTCGAAAAAGTTTGAATCTCGTCAGTGGCGTTAGGTGTGAGTGGTGACATGATCCCACGTTTGTTGCCCGTATCCGATAAGCCAGTTCAAAGCGTGGTGTCTTTCCTCCGTGACGCCAGGATCTACAGCTGCCGGTACCTGCTGTCCTTTAATACGCGCGTTTCTGACAGCCCAGTGGTACCTGTAGATCAGATCGGCCTGATCAAGAATGTCGGTGATCGGACGAAGTTCGGAGTCGTCGATAAACTCAGAGGTCGTCCTTTCGGCCATGGTCTTCGCGGCGAATTCCACGTCGCAAATCTGAGCTGGCTTGCCCAGTTGAGCCACGAAGCCCAATGCCCAAAGCAGAGTCCAGGCGGCTTCGTGCCTCCAGGTGAATTGAATCCGGTCGTGCTGCGAAGGGGAATTGTCGAGCACGAACGCCAGTTCCTTGCGAGTCAGATGCGGCCGGAGTTCGTATGTTTCTAGAAGTCGTTCGACTAATTCTTCCTCAAGTCCCTCGCCTTTTGCAGCAACAAAAAGGAGACAAAGAGTGCGCAGCGCGACTTCTTCTTTAGATCGTTTCAGCGCCTCAGCCGTGGTCTCAATAACGGGTAATGCGGCAAAGAAAGGTATGCCCTCGGCTTGAAGGATCCTCTCCGATCTGAATTTTCTATCAATAGCTTCCGCTGAGATCCCCCCATTCTCCGTTGACATCCTCCCGTTCATCGCGCCAATCCCCCAACGCTTGTCAGACATACAATATCACGAGACATCCTCGGCCGCGACAAGATCGAGCATGCTGCCGCTTGGCGCGCATGCCAGACTGCAGCATCATGGCGCCACGGCGAAGGAGTCGTGCCCATCTTCATCGGCCATAGCGCGCCAACAGCGGTAGTCATTATCCAATGCGCATTATTGATCGTCTGGTCTGTTGCCTCGTTCTCTTCCTTGCAGTTGCAGCCGTCCCGGTGCGTCCTGCGCACGCTGCCGAAACCTGCCCGTTCATCAGCGCCCAGGAGCTCGCCGGCGCGATGCCGGCACTCAAATGGTCGCTGATTTCAAATCAAGACGGCCGCGGCTGCATCTACCAGGCCGGGCGCGGCGATACGATGATGCTGACCGTGTTCCGCAATCCCGACAAGGACCGCGCCAAGGAATTGTATGCGACCTTCGTCAAGACGCTCGGCGAGCGCATGCCGCTTAGCGGTGTGTCCGGGATCGGCGATGAAGGCCAGCGCGGGACGACCGCCGCCGACGCGCAGCGCCAGGAGGCCTCGGTCATCGCCCTGTCCGGCGATTACATTCTGCAGATCGGCGTCTATCCGATCGGCCGGCGCGCCGGCGACACACTGCTCGGACCGCTCACCGAAGCCGCGCGCGTTGCCATCGCCAACGTGAGCAAGACCAGCGAGCGGTTCGGCAATTGCGAGTGGCTCACTGCCGCGGATGCCGACGGCTTCCTCGACAAGAGCACGCTGCAGGTCCAGCGGACCGGCGCAGGAAGCTGCATGATGTTCGATCGCGAGGCGAATACCATGACCGTAGCCGTGATCGCGATCTCGCGCGACACGGTCATCAGCATGATGAAGCGCACGGGCCCGTGCCAGCACGTGACGATCCCCGAGCTCGGCAGTGAAGCCTTCGGCGAGCATTCCTGCACCAAGGGCAACGGCAATGCCGTCAACATCTTCGTCTGGAAGAACGGCAGGCAGGCTTCGATCCTGTTCGCGCCGGTCAAGCCGCATCCGGAGTCCGGTTCGGTCGAGCGCCTGAAGGCGGTCGCCGGGCGAGTCTATGGACGACTGTGACGGCGCCGCGTTACATTGCCGGCGTTGCTAGCCCGCGTCCGCTCTGCTCCAACCGCGACCAAGTGCGTGCGGCCGCGCACTTCGTCACAATCGGCCAGAGTCATCATTTCTGCATAAATCAAAGGATTTCGTATCTTGCTAAGGATCGAGTGGACTCTGGTTCAATCCCCGCAAGCCTCTGTCCGACCGCGTAAAGCCTGCAATCTTCGCCGCGCGAATTGATCTTGCATTTCATCAAAGCAGGCTCGCGCGCATCGAGAGCTGTGCGGCCAAATCCAGTACCGCAGTGGCCGCGCGTGCTCACCGCGAAGGCCTTGGCATCATCGGGATTTGCGAGGTAGTCCGCGAACGCTTTCTGACAAGCGGCGACAGCTTCCGGCGGGATTGGCAGCTCAGCGAAGAACGGCGCCTCTATGATAGTCTTGGTTGGAAGACCTAACTTTTCAAGAAAGGGGGCGACGGACGGAAACCAGGTGTCTGCCGGCGCGAGCACGACGGTATCGTGGCCGTTCGATCCGAATGGAGGCAGCACGTGCAACTGCGCAGGCGCACCGCCAGCGCTGTAGGCAGCGAACATGCGCCGCGCCAAGTCGGGACCGTAGAATGGATCGTTCTCAGCATAGAGCCAAAGCGCCGGGACACGCGCTGTACGCCCCAATGCGGCGACTGTATCGACCAAGTTATCAGGCGAGCAAGGTTGGTTGGGTTCTGAGAAACTGTGCCGACCACCGGCAAAATTCAAGGTGCCAACGATCCCCGGTGTGTTCTGTGCGGCGACGGCCATCACCGTGAGCCCCCCAACGGAATGACCGAGCAAGACAACATGCTCAGCGTCGACCCAGGGCTCATTGCGCAGTGAAGCGACCGCCGCAATGACATCGTCGCTGGAAGCGCGCACGGCCGGAAGATAGTCGCAGGCCTGCCGCAAAGACTCGGAGAACCCTCCCCCAGATCGGCCATAGCCACGACGTATGATCGAGACCACTGCATATCCTCGCTGCGCGAAGGCGACGGCCGCCTTGCTGTAGCCGACCGGAGAGCGGTTGAGGATTTCAGTGAAGAATTCATCGCCGAAGATGCCAGGCATTCCGTGAGCAATCACGACGAGAGGAAATTTGCCGGGACGATCAGGACGAACCACGAAGCTTTCCAGCGACACTTTGCTGCCGGAGATCACGACAGGCAACATCATATGCGCGCTCATCAGCGACCCGTCGCCCGCGCGGACGGAGGCCGTGAACAAGATGAGAAGCAGGGCAACAAGACGCATGACGCAGCAAGGTAACACGGCGCATCCGAATTGCCAGCCTCCGGCCAACTGGTGCGAAACGCATATTCATGCGCAGGGTTAGCGCCTCACGCGCCGGTCATCTGCCTTTCCTCGTCCGTCCACGCCACCTCGACCGGAATCAATTCCGGCTGGAGCGGCGCGTCCTCTGCCATCACGTGACCGTCCAGACCACGCAGCAGCGCCGCGGCCAGTTCGGGTTTCCGTAGCGGCTTGGCCAGGAAGTCCGACATGCCGGCCTCGCGGCAAATTTTGACGTCTTCGGGGAAGGCGTTGGCTGTCAGTGCGATGATCGGCAGGGCCGCGAAGCGCCCGCCTTCCGCGCGGATCGCCCGGGTCGCGGCAAGGCCATCCATCTCGGGCATGCGCACGTCCATCAGCACGATGTCGTAATCGCCTTCGGAGACGGCCGCGACGGCCTCGACGCCGTCGGCCACGACCCGGAGTTCGACCTCGAAGGCACCGAGCATCTTGCTCACGACCATGCGGTTGACGGCATCGTCCTCGGCGACCAGCACTCTCAGCGGCCGGTCGAGGCTCGCGATGCGAGCCTTGAGGTCATCGGCGTCATCGCGGCCCGCGTCCTCACTGGACGTCTGCACCTGGTTCCACGGCAGCACCAGCGTGAATCGGAAGGTCGAGCCCTCGCCCGGCGTCGAAATGACACCGATGGTGCCGCCCATCTGATCGATGATGCGCCGGGAGATCGCGAGGCCGAGGCCAGTGCCGCCGAAGCGGCGGCTGATCGACGCATCGGCCTGGGCGAAATCCGAGAACAGCTGCCCGAGCTTCTCGGGCGCAATGCCGATGCCGCTGTCCGAGACGGTCCATTCGACGGTCGCGAGCAGATCGCGCCGCGCCAGGCAAATGGCCTTGATCGTCACCTCGCCCTGGTCGGTGAACTTCACCGCATTGGAGGCGAGATTGAGCAACACCTGCCGGATACGCGCGACGTCGCCGCGCAGCGTCGGCGGCAGGTTCGGATCGAGTTCGACCTTGACCGCGAGTCCCTTGCTCTTGGCGCTTGCGCGCACCACGGTCGCGACCGTCTCGACCAGCGTCTGCGGCGTAAAATCGATCGCCTCGAACGCGAAGCGCCCGGCCTCGAGCTTGGACAGATCGAGGATGTCGTTGAGGATGCGCTGGAGGTTGTCACCGGATTCGCGGATCGTGGTGACGGCCTCGCGCTGCTCCGCATCGAGTTTTGTTTCAAGCAGCATGCTCGCAAGTCCGAGCACGCCGTTCATGGGCGTGCGTATCTCGTGGCTCATCACCGCCAGGAAATCCGACTTCGCGCGGCTCTCGGCCTCGGCCTTTTCCGCGCGCCAGCGCTCGGTGACATCTCGGCCAAAGCCGCGATAGCCTAAAAATTGCCCGCCGCGGTCATAAGCCGGTTTCGCCGTCAGCGACCACAGCCGCGCCTCACCGCCCGCAACGATCCTGAGGTTCATCTCGTGCAGCGGCTCGGCCTGCTCCATCAGACCGACGACGTTGTAGGCCGCCGCCTTGTCTTCGGGGCACAGCATGTCGAGCACGTCGGCGAAGAGCGATCCCTTCAGCAGCGGAAGCGGCAATTGCGCGACGTCGGCGAAGCGTTGCGGCACATCGGTGAGATGCCCCTCGGCATCGGTCTGCCACAGCCAGTCACTGGCGTTCTCCTGAAAATCCTTCAGCAGCAGCGAGATGATCTCGGTCTGGCGTTCGAGCTCGAGCTGGGCCTTGAGATTGCCCAGGAACAGATTGCCCTGGGAGACGATGTTGCGCGCCATGAAGAACGCGAACAGCAGCAGGAACACCGCGGTCAGGGCATACGGACCAGCACCGCACAACAGCATCGCGCCGGCGCAGGCAACTGTCATGGTCGCGAGATAGACGAGGCCCGCGCGCGGGAAGGTCGACAGCGTGAAGGCGCCGCCCGACATCATGCCGACCATCAGGCAGGCCAGGATCAACTGGCTGGTCGGCTCGACCCGGCTGAACAACGTCAGTGGCAGCGTGCCCCAGATCGCGGCCAGGAAGAATGCCTGCCGCGTCATTTGCCGCGTTGCGCGGCGTGAGGCTTCCTGCGGCGGATTCTGCTGTGCGCGCCGCCACGCACCCACCGCGAGCGAGGCAGTGGCGGCAAGCGTCGTCCCCCAGATCGCAAGGAAATCGTTCCAGCCCCGGCCCCAGAACAGGACCAACACAATGGCGACGTTGAGCATGGTGACGGCCATCGTCGCCGGGATTGCCCGCGTGACCGCATCAATCTGCTTGGCGCGGATGCGGCGCAGCTGGCGCTCGCTGAGATCCGCGGTCAGGCCATCCTCGATTTCGAAGCCGCCGAGCCAGTACAGGAACGCGCCGATCAAGCCGTCTTTCAGGCCATCCTGCGGCTCAGTGCGCTGCGACGATTTCTCCGGCCATCCCATTCGAAAAACCTTTTCGGTATCAATGGCGCATGGCCGGCTTAAGCCGGGTTAATTTTGTGGGAGATTTTGCGGCGTCCTTGACGGGCACGTTTGCATTTTGTTCTAACCATGGCCCCCTGCCCGGAGCCCGCCGACATGCCCATCAGAGTAGCTACGTGGAACGTGAATTCGGTCCGGCAGCGGATCGACCTTCTGCTGACCTGGCTGAAGGAGTGCCAGCCGGACATCGTCTGCCTGCAGGAGATCAAATGTGTCGACGAGGCGTTCCCGCGGCTGGAGATCGAGGCGCTGGGTTACAACGTGGTGACCCACGGACAGAAGACCTTCAACGGCGTCGCTTTGCTCTCCAAGCTCAAGTTCGACGAGACCAAATCGGGCCTCGCCGGCGATGACGAGGATGCGCATGCCCGCTTCCTCGAGGGCGTGGTGACGCTCAAGCGCGGCGTGATGCGCATCGCCTGCCTCTATCTGCCCAACGGCAACCCGGTCGGGACCGAGAAATATCCCTACAAGCTCAAATGGATGTCGCGGCTTCTTGAGTATTCGAAGGAACGCCTTAAGACGGAGGAGCCGCTGATCCTCGCAGGCGACTTCAATGTCATTCCGCACGCCCGCGACGTCCACAACCCGGCCGCCTGGACCGAGGACGCCCTGTTCAAGCCCGAGACACGGGAGAGCTTCCAGTCCCTGCTCGGCCTCGGCCTGACCGATGCCCTGCGGGCCGTCACAGACGAGCCCGGCCTCTACACTTTTTGGGACTACCAGGCCGGGGCGTGGCAGAAGAACCAGGGCCTGCGCATCGACCATCTGCTTCTGTCGCCACAGGCCAGCGACCGACTCGCCAATGTCGGCATCGACAGCTATGTGCGGGCCTGGGAGAAGCCGTCGGACCACGTGCCGGTGTGGGCGGATCTGGATCTGGAGGCGGCGTAACGCCGCCTCTGCCCGATCACTCGTGGCGGCCCTGCACCCACTGTTCCAGCATTTGCAGGCACATGGCGCGGTCGTCGTCCGACGCCTTGGCGAAGGCGCGGTTGTAGTTTTCCTTGATCCAGGTCTCGTCAGTGCCGGCGCTGTCACGCGCCAGGGTCAGCCACATCAGGCCGCGCGCAGCCTGCCGCGGCAGGCGGTCGCCGTTGAACAGCATCTGCCCGAGCAGTGCCTGGGCCTCGTGCTGGCCCTTCTGCGCGGCGAGGCCAAGCCATCGTGCGCCGTAGCGGAAATCCTCGCGCGACGCATCCGGCGTCTTCAGATAGAGCCGGGCGAGATCGTATTGGGCATCCGCGTTGCCGAAATAGGAGGCGGCATAGGAGAACATCTCCCGCGCCCGGTCCGGGTCGGCCTTGATCTTCGAGTTCGGGATGCCGCTCAGATAGTAGCGGCCGAGCGCGACGAAGGCGTTGGCCACGACCTGCGCCTGCGGCGCCGACGGACTGTCCTCGGCATGCGCGTTGGCGATGCGGGTGAAATATTCGAACGCCCGCACGTCGTCCTGGGCCACGCCGTCGCCGCTGGCGTACATGCGGCCGAGCTTCCACTGCGCGATCGGGTGACCGCCCTCGGCGGCATATTGCAGAGCGCTGAGCGAGGTTTCCTGGGTCGCGACCGGCGGCAAGGCCTTGCGCACCGCGCCCGCAGCACCGGGCAAGGTTGTCACGACCGGGATGGTGGCATCCTTCGGGTTGACCGGCGCGCCGTCAAAGGCGATCGCCGGCGCAGCCAACGCGGTAGCCCCCAACACAAACGCAACGATGGCACGCCTAGATGTCCGCATAACACTGTTTCTCGTGCGCGCCGCCCGGATGGGTTACTGCCCCACCGACCGCTGGTCCAACCTGCTGAGCATATTTCCAGAGCGCGCCCGTCGTGTGGTTAGTCGCGCGAGCACTCCATTTGGTTTTGCGCTGCGCGAGCTCGGCGTCGCTCAATTTTACGTTAAGGGTCCCGTTGTCGGCGTCGATCTCGATGATGTCGCCATCCTCGAGCAGCCCGATCGGGCCGCCGATGGCCGCCTCGGGCCCGACATGGCCGATGCAAAAGCCGCGGGTGGCGCCGGAGAAGCGGCCGTCGGTGATGAGTGCAATTTTACCGCCCATGCCCTGGCCGGTCAGCGCAGCGGTGGTCTGGAGCATCTCCCGCATGCCGGGGCCGCCCTTGGGGCCCTCGTAGCGGATCACGATGACTTCGCCTTCCTTGTAGGTGCGCTTCTGGACCGCCTCGAAAGCATCCTCCTCGCGGTCGAAGCACCTGGCCGGACCGGTAAACTTGAGGTTGGACATTCCCGCGACTTTCACGATCGCACCTTCTGGCGCCAAATTGCCCTTCAGACCAACCACACCGCCAGTGACGGTGATGGGCTTGTCTGCCGGGTGCACCACGTCCTGGTGCGGATTCCACTTCACGCTCTTGAGGTTTTCGGCGATCGTTCGACCGGTGACGGTAATGCAGTCACCGTGGAGAAATCCGTTGTCGAGCAGCGTCTTCATCAGAAGCGGTATGCCACCTACTTCAAACATGTCTTTGGCGACATAACGGCCACCCGGCTTCAAATCCGCGACATAAGGTGTCTTTTTGAAGATTTCGGCGACATCGAAAAGGTCGAACTTGATGCCGGCCTCGTGCGCGATCGCTGGCAGGTGCAGCGCAGCATTAGTCGAGCCGCCGGAGGCCGCGACCACGGCGGCCGCGTTCTCGAGCGCCTTGCGCGTGACGATGTCGCGCGGCCGGAGATTGGACGCGATCAGCTCCATCACCTTCTCGCCGGCGGTCATGCAGAAGGCGTCGCGGATTTCATAAGGTGCGGGGGCGCCGGCCGAGTAAGGCAGCGCCAGCCCAATGGCCTCGGACACAGTCGCCATGGTGTTGGCGGTGAACTGCGCGCCGCAGGCGCCGGCCGAGGAGCATGCCACGCGCTCGATCTCGTCGAGGTCCTCGTCCGACATCGCGCCGACCGAGTGCTTGCCGACGGCCTCGAACATGTCCTGCACGGTGACCTGCTGTCCGCGAAAATTGCCGGGCAGGATCGAGCCGCCATAGATGAAGATCGAGGGCACGTTGAGGCGGACCATCGCCATCATCATGCCCGGCAGCGACTTGTCGCAGCCGGCCAAACCGACGAGCGCGTCATAGGCGTGGCCGCGGACCGTCAGCTCGACGGAATCGGCGATGCATTCGCGCGACGGCAGCGAGGAGCGCATGCCGTCATGGCCCATGGCGATGCCATCGGTGACGGTGATGGTGCAGAATTCGCGCGGCGTGCCGCCGGCGGACGCCACGCCCTTCTTCACCGCCTGCGCCTGGCGCATCAGCGAGATGTTGCAGGGAGCGGCCTCATTCCAGCACGAGGCGACACCGACGAAGGGCTGATGGATCTGCTCGGTGGTCAGACCCATGGCGTAGAAGTAGGACCGGTGGGGCGCGCGCGTAGGGCCTTCCGTCACGTGACGGCTCGGCAGCCTCTGCTTGATGTTGGTCTTGGCGTCCATTGCGACCAGTTTCCTTGGCTAACCCTTGTCAGACCCGGAACATCAGACCCAAGATTTGAATCGACCTTGGGATTTCCCACCGCCTGCAGGGAGCCAGCCCAGCCCCCTAAATATAGGAGCGATTTTATTCATGTTTGGGTGTGGCCAAAAAGCGGCGCCGATACGAACCGCCTGCGATAAGGGTTAAATCGCGCAGGAATGTTGCATGCAAAGCACAATCGTGGCGTGGAAGACACGGAAATGCCTACTGTGTTACCTCGCACGAGGAGCAATCCACAACTACAGATTTTGGAAACGGAGAGGCGCGCCCCGAATTCGGTGCGATGACGAGCGAAGCCCGACTGAGTCGCCCCGCTCTCCCTCCCATCATCCTGGGGTTGCGAGCCATGGGGGCGCATCAGCGTTGACTCATATAGGGTACCCCCTATCTTATCAGCATGTCACACACGATCAAACACAAGTCGAAGCTGATCGGACGGGTCCGGCGCATCAAGGGCCAGCTCGACGCCGTCGAACGCGCGCTCGAGTCGGAGATCGGCTGCGCCGATGTGCTGATGCTGGTGGCTTCGGTGAAAGGTGCGATCAGCGGTCTCACCACCGAGCTCTTGGAAGACCACATCCGCCACCATGTCGTGGATCCCGCGCACGAAAAGGATCCGGAAAAGGCCAAGGGCGCCGCCGACCTCATCGACGTCGTCCGAACCTATTTGAAGTGAACGCAATGACCGACCTGTCTCAGCTGCTCCAACAGAGCAGCGCGCACGCATGGCTGTTCGTGCCCAGCGCCATCCTCCTCGGCGCGCTGCACGGTCTCGAGCCCGGGCATTCCAAGACCATGATGGCTGCGTTCATCATTGCAATCAGAGGCACTGTGCTCCAGGCCGTGCTGCTCGGCCTCTCGGCGACCGTCTCCCATACCGCCATCGTCTGGGCGATCGCACTCGCGGGGTTGTATTTCGGCCAGGAATTGTCCGGCGAACGCAGCGAGGCCTATCTGCAAATAGCGTCCGCCGTCATCATTGTCGGCATCGCCGGCTGGATGGTCTGGCGCACCTGGCGTGAGCAGAATCACACGCACGACCATCACCACCACGACGAGCCGCAATCCATCTCGCTGGCCGGGGCATCACTGTTGCTGGAGGTGTTCGAAGACGGCGTGCCCCCTCGCTGGCGGATCCGGAACGAGACCGGCGAACTTCCTGCGGCCCGCGACATCAAGGTGACCACCATCCGCGAGGACGGCTCGGAGCAGACCTTCGCGTTTGCCGCTTGCGATGGCTACCTCGAAAGCGTCGCGGAGATTCCCGAGCCGCATGCGTTCAAGGCGCGCGTCGCCCTTGCCGGCGACGCCACCGAGATCCTGTTTGAGGAACATGATCACGACCACATGGATCTCGGCGAAGAGGACGACGCGCACGCGCGCGCCCATGCCGCGGACATCCGCAAGCGCTTTGGGGGGCGCAACGTGACGACGGCGCAGATCGTGCTGTTCGGCCTCACCGGCGGACTGATCCCCTGCCCCGCCGCGATCACCGTGCTGCTGCTTTGCATACAGCTGAAGCAGTTCAGCCTCGGTTTCGTCCTCGTGCTGTCTTTCGGTGTCGGGCTTGCGATCACGATGGTGTCGGCCGGCGTTCTCGCCGCGCTCAGCCTGCGGCACGTCGAACGGCACTGGGCCGGCTTCAGCCGCTACGCCCACCGCGCGCCTTACGTGTCGGCGGCCCTGATCGTCTTTGTCGGCCTCTACACCGGCTGGACGGGTTTGCACGAACTGATGGTGTGATGGGCAGCGGGGCGGCCTCTGCGGTTTGTCCGGTCAGCCTTTCGTGCTCGCAGTCTTATCCAGCGCGGCCCGCAGGCCCTTGGCGAGCTTGATGGCATCGTCATGGGCCCAGAAGTGCATGAAGAAGAGCCGTGGCTGCTCATCCAGCATGTGGCTGTGCAGTGCCGTCATCTCGATCCCATTCGCCAGCAGCGCCGCAAGCACCGAATTCACCTCTTCACCCGACAGAACGAAGTCGCCGGTGATGGCCGCCTTGCCCCCGCCAGTTGGCTGGAAGTTGATGCCGATCGCGACGCCCATTGCCCCGGCGGGAGTGAGCGGCATGCCCTCTTGTGTGATCGGATCGCGACGCTTGACGTTGAATTGGTAGACGCCGCCATTGGCCTGTCCCTTCGCGCCGATAATCTGGTCGAGCTTGGCTGTATCGAGATCGACGGCGGGCGGCGGACCGGCCGGTGCGGCAACGGTCATCGGAGTCTTGCTTACGGCGAGTGCGTCGTGGATCGCAGAGGCCAATTTGACGGGGTCGCCGTGTCCCGCGACATGCATGTAGAATGTCGCCGGGCTCGCGCGCAGCAGATGGTTGTGCACGGCCGTGATCTCGAGGCCGCTCGCGATCATCTTCGCCATCACGGGATTGATTTCGGTCTCGAGGAGCACAAGGTCGCCCATGACCATGGCGCCACCATGGGCTGGCTTGAACGCCACCCAGCCGCCGAGGGCCAGCGCCGGCTTGATCGCGACCCCGTCCAGGGTCACGGAGAGATCGTTGCGAGGAAAGCCGTATCGGTGGACATCATCCGAGACGGCGGCCTTGCGGCCGAGCGTTTGGTCGATCGTCTGCCAATCGATGTCTTCGGCCTGGGCCGGCGCGATGAATTGCGCCGGGAGCGATGCTGGGACCATGACGGCGGCCAGCAAAAAGGCTGCGTGACAAACTGTTCGTAGTCGCATGGTCGTTCTCCTGGTGTCCCTGCCCCAGGTCGCATCTGTTTTCAGGCTCAGGTATCCGCACCGCGCGCGCCGCCGCATGCCGCGCGAGACGAACGAGCCAATCTGTCGAATGAAATCGGGGGTGCATGAATTGGACATGCTGCGCCCTTGTGTCAGGACGCGATGCTTGGGCATGTCGCCTCGCGGGGAGACCGCATATCCCCGATGACTCGACTAGAAACCCGGGAGTCCAACCTGTCAATCGCGCGTCGTGAGCGGATCCGCCAAAAATATTTCGCCGATCCCATGGAACGAAATCGATTTGACCACTCTCGGCCGGCCGGCCTGCGGAAGCCACGTCGTCACGTCTTGCGGTTTCCGGACGATCCCGCATAGAATGTCGCGGTGGGGACAAGGCAGACTCCCCGTGAGACTTCGGTCCAAGTCTGCGCAGCACGCAATTCGTGGAGCTTGCGCATGGACACCCAATCCCCTCACCGATATTCCGTAGCCATCGTTTCGCGGGGCGACGCAGGCATGCGCCGCGACGCCGCCGCGCAAAACAGCCGCTTCGTTCGCGTCTTCGAAGCCCTCGCTTCCGCCGGCATCGCGGCGCAACCGGCGATCTACGACGAGAGCTTCGCGGATGCGGTCCGCGATCAACTGCTTGCGGTCGACGGCGTGCTGGTCTGGGTCGACCCGATCCACCAGGGCAAGACGCGCGCCGGACTGGACGACCTGCTGCGCGACGTCGCGGCACACGGGCCGTGGGTCAGCGCGCATCCCGACGTCATCCTGAAAATGGGCGTCAAGGAGGTGCTTTACCGGACCCGCGATCTCGGTTGGGGCGCCGACACCCATCGCTATGACAGTGCTGCCGTCTTGGCAGCGGAATTTCCGCGGCGCCTGCGAGCCGACGGACCCCGCGTGCTCAAGCAGAATCGCGGCAATGGCGGCCAAGGCGTGTGGAAAGTCGAGGCGCTGCCGAGTGCGACCCCGACGGTTCGCGTGCTCCATGCCCAGCGCGGCAGCCTCCCCCAGGACATGCCGCTCGATGCTTTCATCGCGCGATGCGAACCCTATTTCGGCTGGGGCGGCTGCATCATCGATCAGCCGTTTCAACCTCGCCTCCCCGACGGAATGATCCGCTGCTACATGAGCGGCGCCAGGGTCGCGGGCTTCGGACACCAATTGATCAAGGCACTCATCCCGCCACCGCCACAGGGGCCGGACTCTCCCGAGGCCCAACCGGGGCCGCGGATCATGCACGGCCCCGATGCGCCGCAATTCCGGGCGCTGCGAAGGCTGATGGAAGACGAATGGACGCCGCGGATGATGAATCTGCTGGCCATCGACGAAGCGTTGATGCCGGTCATCTGGGACGCAGACTTCCTCTACGGCCCGCGCGATGCTGATGGCGCAGACACCTATGTTCTCTGTGAGATCAATGCAAGCTCCTGCTTCGCGATCCCTGATGAAGCGCCGGCGGCGATCGCACGGACGGTTCGCGAGCGGCTGGTGAACGCGAGGCGGTAGTTGCTCCGACGCAAGCGGATCGCCTTCCTTGCGGCCATGGCGCAAGCTTCAGGTGCGCTGATCCGCGCCGCGATCGAAACGCGCGAACACTGCGCTGGTGAGACCGCCGAGCAAGGTCCAGAACACCAAACTCGTCACCGTCACCGCCGTGACGAACTGATGCGTCAGCGACGACGGCACGTTGGTCTCGATGTTGGCGAGCTCCGGTGCGCCGATCAGATGCGGCAGGGTCAGCAGGATCACGCCGGCGATCGCGGCCGGCACCGAGCGGCGAAAGGCGATCAAAGCGAGCCCTCCGGCCGTGGCCAGCACGGCGGCGAGCCACCAGATCTGGCGCGACAAAAGCGGCGCAACAGGCACGCCGGGCAGCTCCGGAGGCACGCCGAGGCCGGGCGCCAGGGTGAAGACGGCAAAGCCCGCAAGGCCCCACAGCAGGCCTTCATGCCAGGAGACAAGGGCCCCGGTAGCGCCGCTGCGCACGGCGAAGAAGCCGGCCAGCAGCAGCGCGAATCCGATCGCGGTCAGGATATTGGCGGCCGCAGTATAGGCGTTGCGCTCAAGACCATCGCGCGGCTCCCAGGCCCCGGTGCCATGGTCGTGGCCGCCGGCGCCATGATCGTGGTCTGCGTGGTCATGCCCGGCAGCCGCCTGCTGCGGTGAGGCTGCGGCACCATGCTGGTGCGCCTCCGCCGCCTTCTCGAAGACTTCCGCCTTCAGGATCAGGGGGACGGTGCCGAACTGCTGGACGACAGTGACGATGAGACCGACGATGAAACCGGCAATGACCGACGCGAAAACGATCGAGCGAAATGTGCTCATGCCACCCCGGTTAGTGGCAGGGGAATGCGTTCGAGTGCCGCACGTCATGGGCGGCGTTGTGGACGACGTCGATGTGGGAGAAGCCGACCATGCCGATGACGAACACGCCGAGCACCATGGCCATCAGAGCCTGCGACAGCCGTCCCACCTGCCCGGCGGCGAGCGGAAGCGTGACTTGAGCCGTGACCTGGGCGTTTGCGAGCTGCGACTGGCTCATGGCGGTTCTCCATTGGCGATTTGCGCGTCTTCTAGCAGCTTCCGGGCGATGTCGCGACTGGTAAGATGCAGGCTCGTCCCCGGCAAAATAAGCTTGCGGGCTATCTTGGCATCGGCCGCGGCGAGAAAGGCGGCCTCAAACTGGCGGAAATAGCCGAGGCAGGCGTCCGGCGTCGGCTCGGTGCCCAGCAAGGTCCGGAAGGCGCCCCGGTGCACGGCGCAGATCGCGCCATGAGCGGCGACGGGAAACACCAGCGAGGCGATGTCGTCGCGCCAATGGACCTCATTGTTCAAGCTGTCGCGCGCCCCGTGAGCACCATGGATGAACTCCCGGCGACGAGCCTACCACGGCTATCGACGGATTCCGCCAGCTCGCAATCGGTCCTGCTCCGGCTCCGCGCGGCTCCTGATCCTCGCCTGCTCGCCGGCATCGACGAGCTGGCCGATGCCGGTGCGGCCTGTCAGGGCGCAGCGGATGATATTTTCGGCAGCCGACCTGCGGAAGCTGTCGTCCTCGCCTTCGGGGCGATTACGGCAAACCCGGTCCAGCGCCAGCTTCATGTTGATCCGTGTGCGGGTGTCGAAATGCTCGCTGATCATTCGCACGGCCTTGATGCTTTGGTGTCGCGACGGCAACGTCCGGCTGGCGGCCGAGTTCCGAAACCGGGAGCACGCAACCCCCTAGGTTCGTCCGCGCGGGCGTTGGGCCTGGTCCCAAGCCGCCGTCACCTCTTGCGGGGGAATGTCGACACGCTTGATCGGTAGCAGCTGTCCGGACGCAGAGATGATCGCGGTCTCCTCACGGCGGCAGCGCGGACAGACGAAGCGAACCTCATGCGGCTGCGCCGACCAGCTCGCGCGTTTGACGTTGGCCGCCATCGGCCAAGCCTCGCAATGCGAGCAAGACACCAGAAACCGGCCGGGATCGAGCATACCCATCCACAAGGACTCCGTCTCCTGCCCACCTACTCCCAATGATTATCCCATGTGATCGTTCCGGTGTCGTGGCACCGCCAACCGACATCAGCGCTCGCTCTTCCCCGGTCGCGGCCACATCCGTGCCAATGTTCCGTCGCGTATCACCGGTTTCGCATCAGGCTTCGTCGGCAATCCCGTTGCGCAGGCAGCCGATCTTGTCGATCTCGACCTCGACGACATCGCCCGCCTTCATCCAGATCGGCGGCGTGCGCCTGGAGCCGACGCCACCCGGCGTGCCGGTGGCGATGACGTCGCCGGGCTCGAGCCGGGTGAACTGCGAGCAATATTCGATCTGGCGCGGGATATCGAAGATCATCTGGTCGATCGTGGTGTCCTGCACCACCTCGCCATTGAGCCGGGTCTGCAAGCGCAGCGGACCGACATCGCCGACCTCGTCCGGCGTCACCAGATACGGGCCGAAGCCGCCGGTTGAAGGAAAATTCTTGCCCGGCGTGAACTGGTGGGTGTGGCGCTGATAGTCGCGCACGCTGCCCTCGTTGTAGCAGGCATAGCCGGCGATATGGCCCCAGGCCTCGCTGCGCGAAATGTAACGACCGGGCTTGCCGATCACGACCGCGAGTTCGCCCTCGAAGTCGAGCTGGGTCGAGACTCTCGGGCGGATGATGTCCGTGAGATGGCCGGTCTGGCTGTTGGCGAAGCGAGCGAACACGGTGGGATTCTCGACCTCCGTGCGCCCGGTCTCCTTGCGATGATTTTCGTAGTTCAACCCGATGCAGAGGATCTTGTCGGGGTTCGGGATCACCGGTAGAAACGTGATCTTCGACAGCGGATGGCGTTTCGCCCTGGCGGCGGCCGCAGCCGCCTCTGCCAGGGCGCCTGCTGCGATCGCCGATTTCAGGTCGGGGTAGCGATCCCTCAGAATAGGGCCGAGATCGGCCGCGCTGTCGCCCTCCACGAGGCCCCACGAGGCGGCGTTGTCGACGTTGAAGCTTGCGAATTTCATGTGGTGTCCTTGATGTTGGAAGGGGCCGATCAGGTCGACGTGGCAGGAAGAACGGTAGCTGAAGATGACCGCGAGGAGGTCTTCGCAAAACGCGCGATGGTCCGCTCCGGGAAGATGAGTGCGAAAGCGGCAACCGCGCCGACAATGAGAATGCCGGCAGTGAATGTCATGGCGTGCGCATAGCCGAGCGCGCTGTTGCTGCCCGCTTCGCCGACGATCCATCCGGTCAGCGCATTCGAGAACAGCGCGGATGCCGCATTGCCCGAGTAAATCACGACGATCAACCGGCCGCGCTGGGCGGCCGGCGCCACTGCGCCAAGCGCCACCGGACCGAAGATCGTGGTCAGGCTGGGCGCCGCGAAGGCGATCGCCACGCAGACGAGCTGGAGCGCGCCCGAGGTCACGATGCTGAGCAGCAGCGCACATCCGGCGATCAGCAGCGCCAATCCCGATGCGTTGCCAAGGCAGGCGCGCAAGCTCCAGCCCCGACGCTGAAGCGCTTGCGTGATCCAGGAGCCGCTGAGCAACAGCGGCGACTGGAACATGTAGATGGCCGAAATGATCCAGCCGACATCGGTCGGCTTGTAGCCGAGCCCGAGTTGGAGGAACGGCGGCAGCCATGTCGCGGAGATGCCGACGATCCAGTACGACATGGTCGACATGATGATGACGCCGATCACCGTCGGGTCGCACCATAACAGGCGCGCCGGCAGGTTTGGCGCGGCTGCCGGCGCATCCTGGCGGGCGGTCGTGGCAGCGTAAGGTCCTCTCCGCCGACGATGCTCCAGGCGACCATCCAGGCGATGCCGAGCAGGCCGCACGCGAGAAAGCCCGCACGCCAGCCGTAACTGATGATCACATAGGTCAGCAGCGGGCCGCCGGCCAAAAGCCCGACGCTGATGCCCTGGAGGACCACCGCACTTGGAACGCTGCGCTTGTCGGCGGGAAACCAGTTGTAGCAGGCGTGCAACGCCGTGGGCAGGCCTGGCCCCTCGCCCGCGCCGAGAAGAATTCGGCACACGACCAGCACCATGACGGAGCTCGAGAAGAACACCGGAAGCTGCGTCGCCGACCAGACGGCGGCGAGCAGCATCAAGATCCACTTCACGGGAAATCGGCCGATGACGAACAGTCCGACCGCCATGCCCGAGAGCGAGAACAGCAGAAAGAAGCTGCTGCCGATGAGGCCGAACTCCTTCGGGCTGAGCGACAGCTCCTTCATCATCGGCACCGCCGAGAGACCGAAGACAAGCTTGTCGAAGAAATTGATCGTCTGGAACAGAAACAGCATGATGAGGACGGCGTAGGCGCGCGCGGGCACCGCGGGCGCCGTGGTCAAGCTCGGCGATGTCGACATGATTTCCCCCTGTTGAATTTTATTGCTGTTTTGTTCATCGCAGCCGCGCCTCCAGACCGGACAGCATCGCCGCTAGCGCGGCTTCATCGGCCGCAACGCCGTAGACGTAGTGATCGGGGCGCACGATCGCAGCCGCGCAGGCGTGCCGTGCGAACCACCGCGCCACCACGCCACTCTCTTCCCGCAGCACATCCGGCGCAGCATCGCGATCCGCCTCCGCGATTCCTATCAGGCGCAAGCCCATCTCCCCGGCGCGGGCCGCGATCGCACGCGAGCGCGCCAACGCGCTGTCGCCCCCGAGCACGAGCCGCCATCCGGCGCCGCAGACCGCGTCGAGCAATTGCCGGCCGCCTGCGGTCAGCACCCACGGCTGCGGAAACAGCGTACCGTTCGCGGCATGCGGCACCTCGGCGCGCAGGCCACAGCTGAGCGGCGGCACGATCTCCTGACGGGTGATGGTACGCGGCACGCCGCCGCTTTCGCTGAGGATGCGGGCATCGCGTGCGGCGGCCGCGTCCGGATCGCGCTCGCAAATGACATGACCGATCGCCTTGATGCGCGTCGTCAGTTCGCGGACATGGGCACTGCGTTCGTCCTGGTAGGTGTCGAGCAGCGCCGTGCCGGAGTCTCCGCGCAAGACCCGCGCGAGCTTCCAGACCAAATTGGCGACGTCGCGAATGCCCTGGCACATGCCCTGTCCGATGAACGGCGGCTGCTGGTGAGCGGCATCTCCGGCGAGGAAGACGCGCCCTTCGCGCCATTTGCTGGCGACGAGGGCGTGGAAGCGATAGCTCGCCGCCCGCCACAGCTTGGCATCACCGGGCGTCAGCCAGCGCGCGAGGAGCCGCCAGACCTGCTCGGGCTGCTCCATCGCGCGCGGATCCTCGTCCGGCAGCAGCATGATCTCGAAACGCCGATGCGAGCCGGGTCCGACGATATAGGTGGTCGGCCGCGCCGGATCGCAGAACTGCGCCGCCGTCCGCGGCAGTTTTGCAATCCCCGCATCGTTGACGTTGAGATCGATTACGAGCCAGGGCTCGTCGAACACCAGATCGTCAAAGCCGATTCCAAGCTGCCGGCGGACCGGACTCGACGCGCCATCGCAGGCGATGACATAAACGGCGGCGACATTCCTTGTGCCCTGGTCGTCGCGCAATTCGAGCGTGACGCCGTTCGGCGCCTCGTCGAGCCGGAGCAGTTCGGTACCGAGCTCCACGACGACCGACGGGAGGGATCGCGCATGCGCGCGCAAGATCTCTTCGACCGGCGGCTGGGTGAACACCATGGTCGGCGTATAGCCGAGCGGATAAGGCTCGCTCACCATGTCGATGCGGCGGATCAACTGGCCGCGCGCACCGAAATGTTCGGAAGCCGGGAACGGCGCAATGTACGGACGCAGCTGCCCGGCAATTCCGAGATTGTCGAACAGCCGCAGGATCTCGTGATCGATTGCGATCGCGCGCGGCTTGTCGTAGACGGCGCGGTCCCGGTCGACGGCCAGCGTGCGGATACCTTGCGCGCCCAGCAGGCTGGCGGCGACGGCGCCTGACGGACCGAAGCCCACGACAGCGATCTGAAACTCGTTCGCGCGGTTCGAACTGGATACCAAGCTCTGCACACCCCGTGTGAGTGTTGATGAATGGCCGCGCTCAGGGCGCGGCGTAGCGAACGGACAATTGCGCCGCCTTGACGCGTTCAGCCTTCGGCGGCGCGATGCCCCATTGATCGGTGCGGCCGGGCGGCCAGACCCACTGATCCGGCCCCCGCACGACGTAGCTGTCGTCGACCTGAAGCACCTCGGCGGTGTATTCGATCACGGTTCCCACCGGATCGATGAAATAGGAGAACACGTTGTCGCCGGGCCCGTGGCGCCCGACGCCCCAGGCAATCGGAAAGCCGGCATCGATCATCCGCCCCGAGCCGCGCATCACGGCCTCCAGGCTCGGCATCAGGAAGGCAACGTGATTGAGTCCGTTGACCTTGGCGTCGGCGATCACGACCGCATGGTGATCGCTGTTGCAGCGGACGAACGCCATCGCCTTCGAACGGTCGGTGAGCCGGAAGCCGAGCGCGCTCTCGTAGAACGCGGCGGAGCGATCGACATCGGTGCTGTTGAGATTGACGTGCGCGAGCCGTTCAGGCCGGTCGCCTTGCTGGGGCTCCGCGGCATGGCTGATATCCCCGTGAACGAAACGGAGGAGGCCGCCTTCGGGCGCGCGAATGGTCATCGCCACGCCGCCATCGGGCGCGTCGTTGGGCGTCGGGCCGCGGAGCAACTGAGCTCCTTCGGCAACAGCCCGGGCGGCAATGGAAGCAAGATCGTCCGGCCTCGCGACGCGAAAAGTCACCGCGCCGAGCTCCGGCCGCTCGCTCTGGTAGAGCGCGACGACGTGATGATCGCTGCCGGTTGCGCGCAGATAGACGATGCCGGCCGCGCGCGCGACGAGCGCAAGACCCCAGACCTCGCAATAGAATCTCACGGACCCGTCCAGGTCCGGCGTGCCGAGCTCGACGCTGCGCAGCGCTGTCACCGGAAACCGGGGCATAAGACGTTCCTCCGTTAGGTCGCCGGCGAGGCTCTTTTTGATCGTGGTCGTTGGTCAGCGGCCAAGCGCATCGATCTTTTATTACACAAAACGAATTTCACAAGAATAATTTATAGATTTTTTGGAGATCATCGGTAGATGTATATGATATGTATCGTCGCTTGAACCAAAACCGGAGATCTGAGCAGTGGATGTGACTGCGGCGCTCCCTTGTCGGCGCCCTCGACGCAGGCGAGCCATGTCTACGACCGCCTGCGCGAGGACCTGTTGTCCGGACGCCTCGCGCCGTCGCGCAAGCTGCAAATGCGGTTTCTGATGGAGACCTATCAAACCGGTCAAACGCCGCTGCGCGAAGCGCTCAACCGGCTGACCGCCGACGGACTCGTCGAGGTCCGCGAGCAGCGCGGCTTCTACGTCAAGGACGTCAGCCGTGCCGAGCTTGCCGAGCTCACCAAGACGCGCTGTTGGGTCGAGGCTCTTGCGTTGCGTGAATCGATGGCGGCGTCCACGCCCCAGTGGGAGGAGCAACTCGTGCTCGCGCAGCATCGGCTGAGCCGCGTGCCACGATCGCTGAGCGCCACGGAGTTCGAGGACAATTCCGAATGGGAGCGGCTACATCGCATCTACCATCGGGCCCTGATCGGCCAGTGCGGTTCGCAATCCCTCATCGCGTTCTGCGGCCAGCTTGCCGACCAGCTCTATCGCTACCGGCGGCTGTCGATCAGCAAGGCCTTTCCCTCGCGCCATGTCGGTGACGAGCATGCGGCGATCGTGGATGCGGTGTTGAGCGGGGATTCCGATCTGGCAGTGGCGCTGCTCACGGCTCACTATCGGCGAACCGCCGACGTCATTCTCCAGGACGAGACGATTTTCCCGGAATTGCGGCGCGAAGCGGGCCGCGGCTGACGGACGCCGCAGCCTCGGGCCTTGCTTTCAATGCGCGCCGCGCAGCGTGCAGGAGGTGGTGCATGTGACCGTATTGCCGTGGTCGCACGACTTGCAGGCGGCAACGCACTGGTTCATGTCGCGGGGATTGTAGGAGCTGTAGTTCCGCAGCGCGCAGAGCGGTGTCGAGCCCGTGACGTCCTGCTCCTGATTGCAGGCTGCCGTCACAAGCGCCAACAAGATGACCGCAAACAGACGCATGGGATGTCAACCATCGGACCAGCTACGGGCAATTTCGCATGGCGACGTTGCCCCAGGCATTCCCATCATCGGGAAGCGCAATACGCGACTCCCCGCTTCCCCCTTGAGAATGCGTCTCAATCGTTAACAACGGATTGCGATCGCGTGCCATCCGGCAAACGCGGCGATGCCGCGTCCTGCCTCGTTCCAACTGGAACCGTTAGGCCATTTCAGGCCGCAGCCCTGGTCGCGATCGCCTGACGCATGTCGACCGCAAGCTGACGGTACTGCTCCCCGAGCTTCAGGTAGAACTCGCGCTTTTTGCTGTCGGTGGCGAGCTTGGCAATCAGCTCGCATTCAGCGGTGAGCGTCTCGAACCGCTCCAGCCTGTCCTCAAGTTCTGTCATTGGCGTATCCCCATTAAACGCCTCAAGGACAGCAAACCTAAGCCCGGAAATTAGGTCACAGCGAACATCGTTATGAGGTAGAATAAATTATTCGCGGATGGATGGCTATTTGCTCTCCAACCGCCAGGCGCCGTCCCAATCGGCGGGCGGCGGACTGGTCTCGAACTGCGCGATGCGGGTGAGCATGTTGCGCGCGGGGCCGTCGCCGGGGCGCTCTCGAGCGCGGCGTTGAACGCGGTGCGTGCATCATCGAAGCGGCGCGCCCGATAGGCGGCGAGACCCTCGGCGTAATGCGTCCGCAGGCTCTCCTGCGCAGCCGTGAGCGCGCCCGCCCTGCCCATGACCTCGAAGACCGGCTGCGGTGCACTCTGGCCCACAACTGCGAGACGGTCGATCTCGCGCAATTCGAGGAGCGCGCCGATCGCCTCGGCGGTCGCCTGCGAGATCAGGATGCGGGTGCCATAGACCTTGTTGACGGCCTCCAGCCGGGAGGCGAGGTTCACCGCGTCGCCCATCACCGTAAAGCTCATCATCAGCTCGGAGCCGATGCTGCCGGTCAGGACCTCGCCGGTGGCGATGCCGATGCGCAAGTCGCACGGCACCGGCATGGCGCGGATGCCGAGCAGATCCGGCAATTGCTTCTGCAGCGCGGGCAGTTCATCGGCCATCTCAATGGCGGTAAGCCCGGCGAGCAGCGCCTGCTCGTCCTCCTCGACGAAGGGCGGGCCCCAATAGGACATGATGGCGTCGCCGATATATTTGTCGATCACGCCGCGGTTGTTCCGGATCGGAGCGGACATCACCGTGAAATAGTGGTTCATCACCTTGACGAGGCCGCGCGGGGTCATGCCCTCGCTCATCGAGGTGAAGCCGCTCATGTCAGAAAACATGATGGTCATCACCCGGCGCTGGCCGTCGATGGCGATTTCGGGCCGGTCGATCAGCCCCTGCACCACCTTGGGATCGATATAGCGGCCGAACGTCTCGCGGATGCGCTCGTTGTGGCGCAACTGCTCGATCATGCGGTTGAAGGCGGCGGCGAGTTCGCCGATCTCGTCCTGGGTCGAGACCGTGATGGACTTATCGAAGCGGCCCGCCTCGACCTCACGGGTGCCGGCAAGCAGCAGCCGCACCGGGCGGGTGATGCCGCTCGAGACCAGCAGCGCAAAGGCAAATCCGACCACCGCCGCCAGGATTGTGACGATGCCGGAAATGATGATCGCCTGCCGCTGGTGCCGGATCACCTGCGACGTAGAGACGAAAACCTGCTTCAGCATGTCGGCCCGGATCGCGTCGATGTTCTGGTTGAACTGGTCGCGCAGCGCGTCGATATGCTCCAGCGTATTGCGGGCCTCTATCATCTGCTGGGCGTCGATCTGCTTGAGCAGCTTCGCGTGGTCCTCGTTCTGATCGCGGCGCAGCTCGGTGACGGCGGTCTCGATCCGGGTCTCGATACGGGCCAGCGCGGCATTGTCGGAAGGCGTCCTGGTATCGTCGATGATCGCGTTGATCTGCTTGCGCGCGCTCTCGGCCTCCTGCTCGATCTTGCGGTCAGCGTCCTCGAACTCGCGCAAGCGCGCCGCATAGGCCTCCTCGTCCGCTGGCGACTGCATCTTCGTCATCACCATGCGCCGCAGCGCCACCGCCCGCTCCAGCGAACGGATATTGGCGCGCGCCAGATCTCCGTAGGCCGGGATGTAGCGGTTGGTCAGCTCGTCAAGGAGGATGCCGACCTGGCTGGACATCACCATCGACAGGATCGAGGTGACCAGCATCAGGACGATCAATCCGAGGGCGATGCCGACGATCTTGCGCCGGATCGATTGGTTGAAAATCGGCATGGGCGTGGGGCTGATGGCTGCAAGGACGGGTCTGGAACCCTCAATACACCGGATTCAGGCACGGGAACACGTGCATTTCCGGCCGTTTGCTGCGTCCTGACCGTCCGTAACCATGCGTGAGCCCTCTTCATCAACAAGGGTTAAAAGGTCCCATCTATCCTCCGTTGCACAGGTTCCCGCGTTCCATCCGTATTTTGCCGCATTGTTGCGGGAGCGTGAGGAATGCGCAACGATGCCGTGTCGCCGTTTTTGACATCGTTCTGATTCTCGAGCCGCATGTCGTCGCGGACTTTGGTTTGTACTGGTTTCGCAGGGGGACCACGCAATGAACCAGTGCCTACGCTCGCTCGCGTGTGTCGTTGCCATGGCCGCACTGGCGCTCCTCCCGACGGAGCTGGCAGCGAAGAGCAAATCATCAGCGCCGAAGAAGACGCATGAGGCCAAAGCCGGCAAGCAGCGCCATGCTGCGAGCGCCAAGCACGGCAAGCATGCCGAGGCCAAGCGCAAATCGAAGCAGCAGGACGACGGGTCCGCGGAGAAGCCCGCGCCGCCGCCGCTGACCGGCGACCTCGCCGCACTCAAGGACGCCATCGACCTTGCACGCAAGGGCAAGACCGATGACGCGACCGCGGCGCGCGACCGCATTGCCGATCCCGCCGGACAAAAGCTCGCCGACTGGTTCATGCTGCGCCATTCCGAGAGCACGGCTAATTTCAAGCGCTACGCCGCCTTCCTCACCGCCAATCCGGATTGGCCGAGCGCCGCGCTGCTGCGCCGGCGCGCCGAGGCGCGGCTGTGGCAGGAGAAGACCGATGCGGCCACGGTTCACGCCTTCACAATGGACCGGCCGACCAGTGCCAAGGGCAGTTTCGCGCTCGCCCGCGTGCTGCTCGCCGAAGGCGACAGCGACAGGGCCGCGCGTCTGGTGCGCGAGGCCTGGCGCTCGGAGGAACTGTCCGAGCGCAGCGAAGAGGATTCCTACGCAGCGTTCCGCGATCTCCTCACCGCCGAGGATCGTCGTGCCCGCATGGACAAGCGCCTGGGCGCCAAGGACTATGCCGGCGCGCGGCGCGCTGCAAAACATCTCGGCGAGGATGCGCTCGCGATCGTAAAAGCCTGCGCCGCGGTCAACGGCAAGGAGAACAAGGCCAAGGATTATCTCGAGGACGTATCGGTCGATGCGCGCCGCGATCTCGGCTATGTCCTGTGCCGCGCGCAATGGCACCTGCAGAAGGACCGCATCGACGATGCCGCCGAACTGATCCTCGCTGCGGCGCCCGACACCATGGCGGCGCAGGATACCGATGCCTGGTGGCGCGAGCGCCGCCTGCTGGCGCGAAAGCTGCTCGACCAGGGCAAGTCCAGGACGGCCTATGACGTGGTGCGCGCGGCCGCGGTGCCGGCGATGGAAGTCTATCGCGTCGATTATCACTTCATGTGCGGCTGGATCGCGCTGCGCTATCTCGACGATCCCAAGACCGCGATGATGCACTTTGCGGCGATCGACGAGGGTTCGCCCAATCCGCTCGCGCTGTCGCGCGCCCATTACTGGCGCGGACGCGCGGCCGAAGCCATGGGGGCCACAGCCGACGCGCGCATGAGCTACAGGGCCGCCGCGCGCTATCCGACCGCCTATTACGGCCAGCTCGCCCATGCACGGCTCGGCCTTCAGGGATCGAGCTGCGGGCGCCCTCGCCCGTGCTGGCCTCCGCCGACAAGCCGGCCGCGGACGAGCGCGTGCGCGCCGCCGAGATGCTGTACGAGATCGGCGAGCGCGACACGGTGTACTACTTCGCCGAGGAGTTCGCCAAGGAGAGCACCGATGTCGCGGCGCTGCAAGCGCTCGGCGATCTCGCCGGCCGACGCAACGACGCGCGCGTCATGCTCGAAGTCGGCAAGTCGGCGCTGGCGCGCGGGCTGGCGCTCGACCAATACGCCTTCCCGACCATCGGCATCCCCGAGCACAAGCAGGTCGCGCCCGCGATCGAGGCCAGCGTGATCTATTCGGTGGCGCGGACCGAGAGCTCGTTCAACCAGCGCGACAAGTCGGCCGCCAACGCAGTCGGCCTGATGCAGGTGACGCCGGAGGCGGGCCGCGACACCGCAAAGCGCTTCGGCGTGACCTATGACTGGGACAGGATGGTGTCCGATCCCGTCTACAACACGCAGATGGGCGCCGCCGAACTCAGCGCGTTGCTGTCGGAATATCGTGGCAACCAGATCATGACATTCGCCGGCTACAATGCCGGCCGCGGCCGGGTGCGCGAATGGGTGCAGGCGCACGGCGACCCGCGCGACCCCAACATCGATCCGGTCGACTGGGTCGAGCGCATCCCGCTGTCGGAGACGCGCAACTACGTCCAGCGCGTGATGGAAAACGTGCTGGTTTACCGCGCACGGTTCGAGGGCAGCGGTATGGTGGCCGGCAAGAGCGACCAGCGCGTGGTGACGCAAGATGCCAGCGCCAAGGCGACGCCGGTGGGATTCGCGGGGCCGGAGTGAGGCCTAACTCCTCATCCTGAGAGCTTGTGAAGCAGGCGTCCCGAAGGATGAAGGCCCCGACCTTGCCCGCGGTCATCCTTCGAGACGGCCGCGGAGCCTGTCATCGGGCCGCGCTTCGCGCGGACCGTTGGCGGCCTCCTCAGGATGAGGTCAGAGCGTGTGCAATGCGCGGCGAGCGCTCTCATTCCACCGTGATTTTCGCTGCCTTGATGATCGGCCACCACTTTGCGATTTCGGCTTTCTGCCGGGCGCCGAGCGCCTCCGGCGTGAGCTGATCCTTGGGCGTCATCTCCAGGCCCTGGCTTTCGAGCTGCTTCTTCACGCCGGGATCGTTCAACGCTTCCACGGCGGCCGCATTGAGCCTGGTGACGATCTCCTTTGGCGTGCCCTTCGGCACCCACAGGCCCGACCACAGCGTCATGTTGAAGCCCTTCAGGCCCGCTTCATCCGCGGTCGGGATGTCGGGCGCCGAAGCGAGGCGCTTGTCGTCGGTGATGGCGTAGGCCCGGATGGTGCCGGCGCGAACCTGGTTGATTGAGTTGGAGGTCTGGTCGACGATGATGTCGATCTGGCCGGCGATCAGATCGTTCAGCGCGGGCGCGGTGCCGCGATAGGGTACGTATTGCAGCTTGATGCCGGAGACGCTCTCGAAATAAACGCCGGCGATGTGGCTGCCGGAACCGGCACCGGCGGTGCCGGCCGTCGGCGGCGATGGTCGCGATTTAAGCCACGCCAGCAATTCCTTCAGCGAGGTCGCAGGCACGGCGTTCTTGCTGACCACGATCATCGGGTTGCTCGGCAGCAGCACCACCGGCTCGAGATCGGCAACGAGATCGTAGTTGAGCTTGTAGACGGCGCCGTTGGCGACGTGGGTGCCGAGATGGCCGAAGGAGATGGTGTAGCCGTCCGGCGGCGAGTGCACGGCGCGCCCCACCCCGATCGAGCCGCCGGCGCCGGTGACGTTCTCGATCACCAGGGGCTGGCCGAGCGAGGTGCGCATCCGCTCGGCGAGCACGCGCGCCATCGCATCCGACGGGCCGCCGGCCGCGAAGGGAACGATGATGGTAATGGGATGCGACGGATAATCATCGGCGCGCGCGCTGCCTGCGAGAGCGAGAATACCGATCAGCCCGGCCCAGACGGCCTTGTTCATTGTGTTCTCCCCGACGATGTCGTTTCTGTTTTTGTCTCTTCCCGCGTACGGGAAGAGAGCTCGTTCGTGAAGAGACGAAATGACGCGCTAGAACTGCGTGTAGTCGATCGGCTTGTGGCGATCGAGCGTGCGGGTGACCGGCGGCAGCGGGTATTTCAGGCCCGTGGCGCAGTTGAACAGCATCACGCGGTCAGTTTTGCCGACGCGGCCGTCGGCGAGGCTCTCCTTGTAGGCGGCGTAGGTCGCGGCACCCTCCGGGCACAGCAACAGCCCCTCCTCGCGCGCCACCTCGTTCAGCGCCGCCGAGATCTTGTCGTCGTCGACCGCGATGGCAAAACCCTTGCTCTCGCGCACGGCGCGCAAAATCAGGAAGTCGCCGATCGCCTGCGGCACGCGGATGCCGGAGGCGATGGTGTGGGCGTCCTCCCAGCGCGTGGCGTGCTCGGTGCCGGCCTCATAGGCGCGCACCATCGGTGCGCAGCCCGAAGCCTGCACCGCGACCATGCGCGGACGCTTCGAGCCGATGAAGCCGATCTTCTCCAGCTCGTCGAACGCCTTCCACATGCCGATCAGGCCGGTGCCGCCGCCGGTCGGATAGAAGATCACGTCGGGCACGTCCCAGCCGAGCTGCTCCGCAAGCTCCAGCCCCATCGTCTTCTTGCCTTCGATGCGGTAGGGCTCCTTCAAGGTCGAGGTGTCGAACCAGCCGACCTTTGCTTTCCCCTCGCCGACGATCTTGCCGCAATCATCGATATAGCCGTTGACGCGATAGACGGTCGCGCCCTGCAGCTCGATCTCGCTGACATTCACCTCTGGCGTATCGGCCGGGCAGAAGATCGTGGTCTTGATGCCGCAGGAGGTCGCATAGGCCGCGAGCGCAGCGCCGGCATTGCCGTTGGTCGGCATCGCCATGTGCTTGATGCCGAGCGCCTTGCCCATCGACACCGCCATCACCAGGCCGCGCGCCTTGAACGAGCCGGTCGGCAGCCGGCCCTCGTCCTTGACGATGATCTCGCCGCCGCCGAGCTTCTTGCCGAGCTTGGGTAGCCGGATCAGCGGCGTGGTGACTTCGCCGAGCGAGACGATGTCCTTGCATTTGCGCACCGGCAGCAGCTCGCGATAGCGCCACATGTCGGCGGGGCGCTGGCCAAGCGCATCCTTGGTCAGCGCCTTCTTCGCGCCGACGAGGTCGTAACGCACCAGCAGCGGCTTGCCGGCCTTGGAGAGATTGTGGACCTGATCAGCCGCATAATGATCGCCCTCCATCGCGCATTCGAGGTGGGTGACGAAGGTCGGGCGTTCGATGGTCAGATTGTCGTTGTCGTGCATGGGGTGATTTCCTTCTTATTGTGCAAACGGCTCTCGCCGCTCGTCATTGCGAGCGCAGCAACGCAATCCAGAATCTTTCCGCAGAGACAGTCTGGATTGCTTCCGCTCGCGATGAGGGGGTGGCGATCAAATGTTCAGCACCCGCCCGTAGGCATCCAGCACGGCTTCCTTCATCATCTCCGACAGGGTCGGATGCGGGAACACCGTGTGCATCAGCTCTTCTTCCGTGGTCTCCAGATTCATGGCGACGACGTAGCCCTGGATCAGTTCGGTCACCTCGGCGCCGACCATGTGGGCACCGAGCAGCTGGCCGGTTTTCTTGTCGAAGATCACCTTGACCAGGCCCTGGTCCTCGCCAAGCGCGATCGCCTTGCCGTTGCCGACGAAGGGGAAGCGACCGACGCGGATCTCGCGCCCGTTCTCCTTGGCCTTGGCTTCCGTGAGGCCGACCGAGGCAACCTGCGGCTGGCAATAGGTGCAGCCCGGGATCATCAGCTTGTCCATGGGATGCGGATGCAGGCCCTTGATCGCCTCGACGCAGATCACGCCTTCATGCTCGGCCTTGTGCGCGAGCATCGGTGGGCCCGCGACGTCGCCGATGGCGTAGATGCCGGGAATATTGGTCTTGCCGTAGCCGTCGATCACGATGCAGCCGCGGTCGGTCTTCACGCCGAGCTTTTCGAGGCCGAGATTCTCGATATTCCCGACGACGCCGACCGCCGAGATCACGCGCTCGAACTCGGCGGTCTGTTTTGTCTTGCCGTCGTCCAGCGTTGCGACGACGCTGTCGCTCTTCTTCTCCAGCTTGGTGACGCCCGTGTTGGTGAGGATCTTGATGCCCTGCTTCTCGAGACGCTTGCGGGCAAGTCCGGCAATTTCGGCGTCCTCGACCGGCAGGATCTGCGGCAGCACCTCGACCACCGTGACGTCCGAGCCCATCGTCTTGAAGAAAGATGCGAACTCGATGCCGATCGCGCCCGAGCCCATCACCAGCAGCGATTTCGGCATCCGCTCCGGCACCATCGCCTCGAAGTAGGTCCAGATCAGCTTCTTGTCGGGCTCGAGCCCCGGCAGCACGCGCGGCCGCGCGCCGGTCGCGACAATGATGTGCTTGGCCTGATAGCTCCCCTCGCCGAGCGACCCCTTCGGTGCCTCGACGTCGGACTTCTTCACGGTGACCTTGCCGGGCGCGTCGATCGAGGCGGCGCCCCAAATCACGCTCACCTTGTTCTTCTTCATCAGGAAGCCGACGCCGTCGTTGAGCCGCTTGGAGACGCCGCGCGAACGCTGCACCACCGCCTTCGGATCGAAAGAGACGTTATCGGCCGACAGGCCGTAATCCTTGGCGTGCTGCATGTAGTGATAAATCTCGGCCGAGCGCAGCAGCGCCTTGGTCGGGATGCAGCCCCAGTTCAGGCAGATGCCGCCAAGATAGGATTTCTCAACGATCGCGACCTTGAAGCCGAGCTGCGCGGCCCGGATAGCGGTGACATAGCCGCCAGGACCGGAGCCGATGATGATGACGTCGAAGGATGTGTCGGCCATGCTTTGCGCTCGTTCCCGTTCAACCGGTCTCAATGTTCGAGACCGTCATTGCGAGGAGCTCTTGCGACGAAGCAATCCAGTCTGCCGGTCACGTGCTGGATTGCTTCGCTTCGCTCGCAATGACGACGCGAATTCTCTCGTCACACCATCATCATGACGGGATTTTCGATCAGCTGCTTGAAGGCGCCGATCAGCTCGGCGCCGAGCGCGCCGTCGATGGCGCGGTGATCGCAGGACAGCGTCACGCTCATCATGTGCGCGACCTCGATCTTGCCGCCGCGCACGACGGGACGCTCCTCGCTGGTGCCGACCGCGAGGATGGTGGCATGCGGCGGGTTGATCACCGCGGTGAAGTGGCTGATGCCGTACATGCCGAGGTTGGAGACGGCGGTGGTGCCGCCCTGGTATTCCTCGGGCTTCAGCTTGCGCGAACGGGCGCGCGCGGCAAAATCCTTCATCTCGTTGGAGATGGTCGAGAGCGTCTTGGTCTCGGCCTTGCGGATGATCGGCGTGATCAGGCCGCCCGGCATCGCAACGGCAACGCCGACGTCGGAATGATGGTGCTTGACCATGCCGCTTTCGGTCCAGCTGACGTTGCAGTTCGGGATCTTCTGCAGCGCGACCGCCATCGCCTTGATGACGAAGTCGTTGACCGAGATCTTGTAGAGTGGCTTCTTCTCCTTGTCCTTCGGCGCGGCGGCGTTGATCTCCTCGCGCGCGGCGAGGAGCTTGCCGATGTCGCAGTCGATAGTCAGGTAGAAGTGCGGGACGTTCTGGATCGACGCGGTCAGGCGCTGCGCGATGGTACGACGCATGCCGTCATGCGGGACGATGTCGTAGGAGCCGGGCTCGAACAGCGACAGGATCTGCTTGTCCGACATCGTCGGTGCGATCGAGGGCGCACCACGACGGTGTCGCGGCGGGCGCTTTGAGGCCCTTGCCGGACTTGGCCTGCTCGACGTCGCGTGCAACGACGCGGCCGTGCGGGCCGGTTCCGGTGACCATGCCGACATCGATGCCGGCGTCCTTGGCGAGACGCCGCGCCAGCGGCGAGGAGAACACGCGGCCGCCATGGCCGTTGCTCTGCGCGGCGGGAGCGGCAGCCTGCGGCGCCGGAGCAGCGGCGGCGGGCGCCGCCTTGGGCGCAGCGGGCGCAGGAGCGGCCGCCGCAGCGGGAGGCGCCGTGGCCTTCGGCGGCGCGGCCGAGGCGCTGGGCTTGGCGGCACCAGCGGCCTTCACGTCCTCGCCCTCGCCGGCGAGCACCGCGATCACGTCGTTGACCGGCACGTCCTGCGTGCCCTCGGGCACGAGGATCCTGGCGATCGTGCCCTCGTCGATGGCCTCGACCTCCATGGTGGCCTTGTCGGTCTCGATCTCGGCGATCACATCGCCGGATTTGACCTTGTCGCCTTCCTTCTTCAGCCATTTGGCGAGGTTGCCCTTCTCCATCGTCGGCGAAAGAGCGGGCATCAGGATGTTGATGGGCATGCTGACCTCAAGAAGAATTTTGCAAAACGTCGTCTCCGACAGCGAAGACGAACAGACCAGGTTTAGTTGCCGATGTCGCCTTGCCACAGGCGCTCATTGGCAGGGATGGAACGCCAATTCTTCATCATGGTGATGGAGCGGTCGTCGGCAAGGTCGATCCAGGGAACGCCGAACTTGTCGAGAATATCCTTGGAGCCCTCAACGGTGACGGATTCTCCGATCACCACCAGCTTCACCTTGAACAAGGCGAGCGCGCCGGCGCACATCGAGCATGGTGACAGCGTGGTGTACATGACGGTGTCGTGGAACGAGATCGCACCGGCTTCGCGCAGGCAGCTCATCTCGCCATGAAGGATCGGATTGTTCTCCTGCACGCGGTTGTTGTGACCGCGGGCGATGATCTTGTTGTCGCGCGTCAGCACGGCGCCGATCGGCAGGCCGCCTTGCGCAATCGAGGCTTCCGCTTCGCGGATCGCCTCCAGCATGAGATCGTAATGATGGGATTCGATCGCCACGGTCAGTGTCCCTTCCCGCGCGGCGTCGTGGTGCCGGTGTCGGTCGGACGTTCGATCTCGGCCTGGAACATCTCGAGGATCCGGTTCATCGCGTCCTCCTCGCTATATTCGCTCTCGCGCGCATAGGCGCGCGCGGCATGACGGGCGAGATCGACCAGCAGCAGGCCCCACATGTCGGGCTCCTCGAAGGCGCGTTGGAACGCCATCGACAGCCCGCCATCCAGCACGAACACGCGCAGGATCTCGACCGCATCGTCGCGGGCGAGGACGTCGGGTGGCAGTGGCTGCTCCTTCGGGCCCGTCATGGCCTACCTGTAGCAGACGGCTTTGGCGGCCTCGACGACTTCCGCTGCCGAAGGCAGCGCGAGCTTCTCCAGGTTCGCGGCATAGGGCATCGGCACGTCCTTGCCGGTGATACGCGCGACCGGCGCATCGAGATAGTCGAAGGCGTTCTCCATGATGCGCGCGGCGATCTCGGCGCCGACGCCGCTCTGCGCCCAGCCCTCTTCCACCGTGACGGCGCGGCCGGTCTTCTTGACCGAGTTGATGATGGTCTCGGTGTCCATCGGGCGCAGCGTGCGCAAATCGATCACCTCGGCTTCGATGCCCTCCTTGGCGAGCTCGTCGGCGGCCTTGAGCGCATAGGTCATGCCGTTCGACCAGGAAATGAGGGTGACGTGGCTGCCGGTGCGCACGATGCGCGCCTTGCCGATCGGAATCACGAAGTCGTCGAGCTTCGGCACCTCGCCGGTGTGACCGTAGAGCATCTCGTTCTCGAGGAAGATCACTGGATTGGGATCGCGGATCGCGGCCTTGAGCAGGCCCTTGTAGTCGGCGGCCGAGAACGGCGCGACGACCTTGAGGCCGGGAACGTTGGAGTACCAGGCCGAGTAATCCTGGCTGTGCTGGGCGGCGACGCGCGCAGCCGCGCCGTTCGGTCCGCGGAACACGATCGAGCAGCCCATCTGGCCGCCGGACATATAGAGCGTCTTGGCCGCGGAGTTGATGATCTGGTCGATCGCCTGCATGGCGAAGTTGAAGGTCATGAACTCGACGATCGGCTTCAGGCCCGTCATGGCCGCACCGACCCCGACGCCGGCAAAGCCGTGCTCGGTGATCGGGGTGTCGATGACGCGCCTGGCGCCGAATTCCTGCAGCAGGCCCTGGGTGACCTTGTAGGCGCCCTGATATTCGGCGACCTCTTCGCCCATCACGAAGACGTCGGCGTCGCGGCGCATCTCTTCAGCCATCGCGTCGCGCAGCGCTTCGCGAATGGTCTGGGTGATCATCTCGGTGCCGGCGGGCACCTCCGGATCGGGCTCGGCGACGGCCTGCGGCGCAGGCGCGGCCTTCGGCGCGGGCGCTTCGGCCCTGGCAGCGGCGGGAGGTGCGGATTCCGCAGCCTTCTCCTGCCTGGCCGGCGCGGGCGCCTTGGCGAGATCGGCGGCACTCTCACCGTCGGCGAGGATGGTCGCGATCGGCGTGTTGACGGCAACGTCGGCGGTGCCCTCGGGGATCAGGATCTTGCCGAGCGTGCCCTCATCGGTCGCCTCGACCTCCATGGTGGCCTTGTCGGTCTCGATCTCGGCGATCACGTCGCCGGACTTGATCGTCTCGCCCTCTTTTTTCAGCCATTTGGCGAGGTTGCCCTTTTCCATCGTGGGCGACAACGCGGGCATCAGCACTTGAATTGGCATATCTTCTCCAAGAGAAAGCTTGCGCGCGCTTCAGCGGTAAACGTCGGTCCAGAGCTCGGCGGCATCCGGCTCGGGATCGTGCTGGGCAAAGTCGGCGGACGCATTGACGATGTCGCGCACCTCGGCATCGATCGCCTTGAGGTCGGCCTCGCTGACCTTGGCCGCGAGCAGCCGGTTGCGCACCTGCTCGATCGGATCCTGGTCGTGGCGAACCTTCTCGACCTCCTCGCGCGTGCGATACTTTGCGGGATCGGACATCGAGTGGCCGCGATAGCGGTATGTCTGCATCTCCAGGATCATCGGCCCCTTGCCGGAGCGGCACCAGGCGGCAGCTTCATCAGCCGCCGCCTTGACGGCGCGGACGTCCATGCCATCAACCTGCATTCCGGGGATGTTGAAAGACGCGCCGCGCTTGGAGAAATCCTGCTGCGCCGAGGCGCGCGAGACCGAGGTGCCCATGGCGTAGCGGTTATTCTCGATGACGAAGATCACCGGCAGCTTCCAGAGCTCCGCCATGTTGAAGCTCTCATAGACCTGGCCCTGATTGGCGGCACCGTCGCCGAAATAGGTGACGCTGATATTGCCATTGCCGCGATAATTGTTGGCGAAGGCGAGACCGGTGCCGAGCGAGACCTGGGCCCCCACGATCCCGTGACCACCGTAGAAATGCTTCTCCTTGCTGAACATGTGCATGGAGCCGCCCTTGCCCTTGGAATAGCCGCCGCGGCGCCCCGTGAGCTCGGCCATGACGCCGTTGGCCTCCATGCCGGTGGCAAGCATATGGCCGTGATCGCGATAGCCGGTGATGACCTGATCACCCTCTTTCAGCGCCATCTGCATGCCGACCACCACGGCCTCCTGGCCGATGTAGAGGTGGCAGAACCCGCCGATCGCGCCCATGCCGTAGAGCTGGCCAGCCTTTTCCTCGAATCGCCGGATCAGCAACATAGCGCGGAGCGCCTTCAGCTCCTGCTCCCTGGTGAACTCCGGGGGCGAACCGCCGTCGGTCTTGTTTTGAGGGCTGCTTGCGGCGGCTTTCTTGGGGGCGGCCATGGGAATTCCGGGTCAGAGAAAACTAAGCCCTCTCTAACCCAACTCAATCGCGTGTGAAAGCACCGCAGCGACATGGCACGGTTTTCATTATGCCGCACTGCAACGTGGCCGAAATTTTGCAAAATCTTTGGGCTTGATCAGGCAACATTCGGCTTTCGCAATGCTCGCCTCACCAGCCGAGCTCTCGCAAATACGTTGCGCGGGCGGCAACACCGGTGTGCGTGAAGTCGGTGAAGACCCCGTCGACGCCGAGACGAAAGAGTTTGAGATATTCCTGGGCCGGATCGGCGTGATAGTCGGCCGCGAGATATTTCTTCTCATTCCGGAACGTGAAGACGTGGACGAACAGGCCGAGCTTGTGCGCGTCCACTCCTTCAGCTCGGCCATGGTGAAATCGGTGATCGACCAGTCGTTGGTGTGATCTTCACCGTCGACGATCAACGACTTCAGCACCGATCTGGGATCGGCCGGATCGGTGAGATCGACGAGGTAGTCGGCGGGCCCGTTGGTGGGAGACGGCGCCTTGACGCGCACGCCGGGCACTGTGCGCTTGCGGGCCGCGACGACCGCATTGGTCTTCGCCACCTCGGCCACGTCGGTGTTGTCGGCGAGCCAGGGGTAGTGACGCACGACCAGGACACAGTCCTTGGTGAGGTGCAGGTCCTCCTCGAGCGCGTCGGTTCCGAGCGCTGCGGCGAGGTCATACGACGCCTCGGTCTCTTCGGGCACCATTCCCGGCACGCCGCGATGGCCGAGGATCAACGGTGCCTTTCCGTCGACGGTCAGGAAGGGCTTTGCGCCTGATGGCGACGACGCAGTCTGTGCGGAGGCCATCGACAGCGGCAGGAGCGCCGCGCCGAGCAGCATCGCTCCAACACGAAGCGTCCGTCGGCAACGATCGTTCGTCATGACAAGCCTCCACCTTCTCGGCATCGCATCGATGCCGGGCTTGCCGTCTTGTCTCAAGACTCTGACAAGCGGATGACGGCAGACAGACGATTCAGTTCTGCGGGATCATCCGAACGAGATCGTGCGGATTGACATAGTCGAGCTGGAATCGGGCCCGCTCGTCCAGCATGTCAGGGTCGATCTTTTCGGTGCGCAGCAGCGAGACGCGCTGCTCGCTCCGGGCGCGCTCGCGCTTGAGCTGGGCGAGTTCGCTCGTCAGCGCGATGATCTCCTGATCGAGCTCCTGGCGGGCGTTGAGCCCGTATTTGCCGGTATAGGCGTTGACCCCGAAATAGCCGACGATGGCGGCCGCCATCGCATAGAGGGCGAGACCGGTCAGGATCGATTTGAGGCGGGCGCGAGAGACCATTTTGGCAAGATGGGGCAGCTTGGTTAAGGGAGTACTAACTGCAAGCCATCGCCTGCCCGACCCTCATGGTCAGGAGGCGCGAAGCGCCGTCTCGAACCATGAAGGCCAGGTGTTGCCCGCGGCCATCCTTCGAGACGGCGCTGGCGCGCCTCCTCGGGATGAGGACTTCCGGTGTGGCCGCGGGGTTTTTCGACCTCAACCGTGATGCTTGGCAACGTGCGCGGCGAACGCGTCGATGTACTGCTGGAGCACGGGCTTGAGCGACTCCTTGACCAGATTGCCCTCGGCATCAAAAGCGTCGCCGACCGCGTTCAGATAGATCTCGGGCTGCTGCAGGATCGGGCCGGAAATGCCCGGCAGAATGTTCTGGAGCGTCTTGGCAGCGCTGACGCCACCGAGCGGGCCCGGCGAGTTGGAGATGATGCCGACCGGCTTGCCGTTGAACGAGCTCTTGCCATAAGGCCGCGAGAGGCGACGTCGATGGCGTTCTTCAGAACGCCCGGGATAGCGCGATTGTATTCCGGGGTGACGAAGATGACGCCGTCGGATTTCTGCAGCTTCTCGCGGAAGGCCAGCCAGTCGGCGGGCGGAGCGGCCTCGAGGTCCTGGTTGAAGAACGAGATGCCGGCGGGGGTGATGACCTCGAGCTTGAGATGCCGGAGCAAGTTTTGCGAGCGCGTTGGCGATCTTCAGCGAGAAGCTGTCCTTGCGGAGGCTGCCGGCGATCACGACGATGTTGTAGGCCATGGATTGTCCTTGAAACCTTGGAGGGAAGTGCCGGGCGGCACTTAAGCGATCCGGGTCGATGGATGCAAGTGCATGAACCGATCCGATTTGGAAACCCTGAGTTTCTCGAAAGCGGATGGTCACCCAAAACAATCGGGCCGCCAAGCGGCGGCCCGAACTTTCGTGCAAATCTGCAACCGGGATCAGATCGTCGGATTCCACGCCGACGGGATCAGGCGGTACTTGGCGCCGTCCTTCTCGACATGGCCGACCGAGGGGAAGGTGAAGTGGAAGCCGACCACGGTCGCCTTCTCGGCGGCCGCCATGTCGTAGAATTTGTGGCGGGTCTGCTGCGCCAGCGCGCCGTCGGTGTCGAAGGCTACGTGCCAGTCCGGATTGCGCAGGAACAGCTCGGGAATGTTGGTGACGTCGGACTGGATCAGTACCTTCTTGTCGCCCGAGGCGACCGCGAACGAGGTGTGACCAGGCGTGTGGCCGGGCGTCGCGATCGAGGTGATGCCGGGAACGACCTCCTTGCCCCATTCATACTTCGTCACCTTGGACTCGATGCCGGCGAAGGTCTTTTTCACGTTGCCGAAGTAATTCTTCATCATGTCGCTGGAGCGCCTTGCCCGCGTTCTCCTCGCTGGCCCAGAACTCCCAGTCCTTCACCGGCACCATGATCTCGGCATTCGGGAACGCGAGCGAGCCGTCGGCCAAACGGATGCCGTTGGTGTGGTCCGGATGCAGATGCGACAGCAGCACGATGTCGATGCTCTTCGGATCGACGCCGGCGGCTTGCAGGTTTTGCAGCGTGCGGCCCACCGCGCCCTTGCTGGGCTCCAGATTGGCGACGCCGTTGCCGGTGTCGATCAGCACGAGCTTGGAGCCGGTGTTGATGAGCTGCGGATTGAACGGGACAGTGACCATGCCCTTCGGCATGTAGGCGGCGTCGGCAGCGGCGAGCGCCTCCTCCTTCGGAATGTTGACGACGAACTTGTCCGGCATCGGGAAGCTGCGCGCACCGTCATTGATCGAGGTGCACTCGAAGCTGCCGACCTTGTAGCGATAGAAGCCCGGCGCCTGCGCGCCGGCTTGCGGCACCGCGGCATTGGTTGCGATTGGTCGCAATCCCGTGACGGCGGCCGCGCCGATCGCCGCGGCGCCTGCAAACAGATGACGACGGTTGAGATCGGTCATGGCGATGTCCCCTTCTGAGCGCGTTGCGGATTTTCCGCTTTCAACGCGGCGGAATAATCTCCCGCCTCGCTCAGAAGGCAAGACCTCTTTTGGGTGACCTGCCGCCGCGGATCACGAAGATTTATTCGGATTGATGAGGAATTTTTCGCCGGTGGCACGTTTGGCGTACACCGCGATGTTGGCGGGATCGAGCGCCTCCTGCAGCGACACCACCTTGGTGTAGTGGCTGGCAAAGGTGGTCTTCAATTCACTCACGACGCGCTGACGCAGCCGTCCGATATCGGCAGGTCCGATCTTCTGCAGAAACGGAGTCAAGAGCCAGCCACCAACGCCCCAGGCCATGCCGAAGCCGCGCGGCAGTTCGATCGGACGGATATCGAGCGCGCCGTAGACGTAAACCTGCTTGTGCACGCTGGAGCCGTAGCGGCTGTATTCCTTCGCGGTCTTGTTGATCGCGATCTCCATGCAGTTGAGGATATCGCCGGCAAGCTTGCCGCCACCAATGGCGTCGAAGGCGATGGTCGCGCCGGTCTCGACCAGCGCGGCCGTGAGATCGTCGAGGAAATCAGGCACGCTGGAATCGACAACATGCTTGGCGCCGATCTTCTTCAGGATCTCGGCCTGCTCCTTGCTGCGCACGATATTGACGAGCCCGATGCCGTCCTTGATGCAGATCTTGTTCAGCATCTGGCCGAGATTGGAGGCGGCCGCGGTGTGCACAAGCGCCTTGTGGCCTTCGCGCCGCATCGTCTCGGTCATGCCAAGCGCAGTGAGCGGATTGACGAACCAGGACGCGCCCTCGGCCGCCGTCGTGCCCTCGGGCAGCGGCTGGCAGTCTCTCGCCTTCAGCGTCCGGTACTGCGCGTACATCGCACCGCCGATCATCGCGACTGTCTTGCCCATCAGCGCCTTCGCCGCATCGGACGAGCCGGTCTTGATAACGACGCCAGCGCCCTCATTGCCGACTGGCAGGGATTGGTCGAGCCGCGCGCCCATTGCGCGCATTGCGCCATCAGGCACCTTCGCGGTGATGACGGGCGCCTCTTTCGTGCCGGACGCCTTCGCCGTGCTCATGTCGGCAGCACCGACGAGCAGGCCGAGGTCGGACGGATTGATCGGTGCCGCCTCGATCCGGACGACGACTTCGTCGTCCGCAGGCTCGGGGTCGGCACGTCGACGAGCGAGATCTCGAGTTCACCGCTCTTCTTGATCAGCGAACGCAGTTGCAGTCCGGTCTTGCCGTCGCTCATGTCGATCCTCCCCTGTCCTTGTTCAAGCGCCGGCTTATGCCAGCGCCTTCAATGCCGCCTTGCCGCCGTAGAGCGCCTGCTTCCCGAGCTGCTGCTCGATGCGGAGGAGCTGGTTGTATTTGGCGGTGCGATCGGAACGTGCAAGGGAGCCGGTCTTGATCTGACCGCAGTTGGTGGCGACCGCCAGGTCGGCGATGGTGGAATCCTCGGTCTCGCCCGAGCGGTGCGACATCACCGAGGTGTAGCCGGCCTTGTGCGCCATCTCGACGGCGGCGAGCGTCTCGGTCAGCGTGCCGATCTGGTTGACCTTGATCAGGATCGAGTTGGCCCGTCCGGCCTTGATGCCTTCGGCGAGGCGCTTGACGTTGGTGACGAAGAGATCGTCGCCGACCAGCTGGCACTTGTTGCCGATGAGGTCGGTGAGCTCCTTCCAGCCGTCCATGTCGTCTTCCGACATGCCATCCTCGATCGTGACGATCGGATAGCGGCCGACGAGGTCGGCAAGATACTTCGCCTGCTCGGAGATCGAGCGGGTCTTGCCCTCGCCTTCATAGACGTATTTGCCGTCCCTAAAGAACTCGGTCGAGGCGCAGTCGAGACCGATGACGATGTCGCTGCCGGCCTTGTAGCCGGCCTTGCCGATCGCGTTCATGACGAACTCGAGCGCGGCGTCCGCCGACGGCAGGTTCGGGGCGAAGCCGCCCTCGTCGCCGACATTGGTGTTGTGGCCGGCCTTCTTCAGCTCCGATTTCAGCGTGTGGAAGACTTCCGCACCGTAGCGCAGGCCCTCGGCGAAAGACGATGCGCCGACGGGGAGGATCATGAACTCCTGGAAGTCGATCGGATTGTCGGCGTGCACGCCGCCATTGATGATGTTCATCATCGGCACCGGCAGCAGCCGCGCCGAGGTGCCGCCGACATAACGATAGAGCGGCATGTCGAGCGAGTTCGCGGCCGCCTTGGCGCAGGCGAGCGACACGCCGAGGATGGCGTTGGCGCCTAGCCGGCTCTTGTTCGGCGTGCCGTCGAGGTCGATCATGATCTGGTCGATCTGCGCCTGCTGCTCGGCATCGAGGCCGCTCAGGGCCTCAAAGATCTCGCCATTGACGGCGCCGACTGCCTTGGTGACGCCCTTGCCGAGATAGCGGGCCTTGTCGCCGTCCCGCAGCTCGACCGCCTCATGGGCGCCGGTGGAGGCACCGGACGGCACGGCGGCGCGGCCGAGCGCGCCATCTTCCAGAACGACGTCGACTTCGACGGTGGGATTGCCGCGGCTATCGAGGATTTCGCGTCCGATGATGTCGATGATGGCGGTCATGAGGGCCTCTTTTCGGGGAACAAAGGGGGGCAGTTGGCGGTGCTTCTACCGCAATGCATCGAAACCGAAAAGGCCGGGTGACGGCCGCGCCACGATTGGCTAAGAGGGCCGCTCGGAGGCGACCTCATGTCGAAAAAGCCAAGCAAATCGAACAACTCACGTTCAGATTCCCCTGCGCTGCAGCTCGGCCGCGCCGTGGAATGGCCGGATGCGCCCGAAAAAGCGAAGCTCGACCGGGTGCCGAATCCGCAAGTGGGGACCGAGTATCTGGTCCGATTCACCGTGCCGGAGTTCACCTCGCTTTGCCCGGTGACCGGCCAGCCCGATTTCGCCCATCTCATGATCGACTACGCGCCCGGCCAATGGCTGCTGGAGTCGAAATCGCTGAAACTCTACATCGCGAGCTTCCGCAACCACGGCGCCTTCCATGAGGACTGCACCGTGATGATCGGCAAGCGTATCGCCGCCGAGATCAAGCCGAAATTCTTGCGCATCGGCGGCTATTGGTACCCGCGCGGCGGCATCCCGATCGACGTGTTCTGGCAGACCGGCCGCGTGCCGAAGGGCCTGTGGTTGCCCGAGCAAGGCGTCGCGCCCTATCGCGGCCGGGGCTAGTTGGAGACTGACGACGATGACATCGATAGGTTCCTGCGAAATTCCGCGGCGTCGCGGTCGGCCTTCTCAGCGTCCTGTGGTTCGCCGGCGCATCCACGCTGCCGAGATCCGCGTGATGATCTCGGGCGGATTGACGGCGGCCTATCAGGCGCTCGTGCCTGAGTTCGAGAAAGCCACCGGCAACAAGGTGCTGACTGCCTACGGGCCGTCGATGGGCACGACCGCCAATGCGATCCCGGTCCGGCTCGAGCGCGGCGAACCGGCGGACGTGCTGATCATGGTGGGCTACGCGCTCACCGATCTCGTCAACAAGGGCAAGGTCGTTGCCGGCAGCCAGGTCGACCTGACGCGGTCGCCGATCGGCGTTGCCGTGAAATCGGGCGCGCCGAAGCCGGACATCAGCTCGGTGGACGCGGTCAAGCAGACGCTGCTGGCTGCGAAGACGATCGCCTATTCCGACAGCGCCAGCGGCGTCTACGTCTCGACCGAGATGTTCGACAAGCTCGGCATCACCGAGGCCATGAAGGACAAGGCGCGAAAGATTCCGGCTACTCCCGTCGGCGAGATCGTCGCGCACGGCGAGGCCGAACTCGGCTTCCAGCAGATCAGCGAATTGAAGCCCGTGAAGGGCATCGACATCGTCGGTCCGCTGCCGAAGGAATTGCAGCAGATCACGATCTTCTCGGCCGGGATCGCGACCGTCTCGAAAGAACAAGACGGCGGCCGGGCCCTGATCAAATTCCTCGCGTCGCCCGCGGCCCGCGACGCGATCATCGCGAGCGGCATGGAGCCGATCGGGCCTTAGTGTCCACGCAGGCGAGCTCGCGGGCAGATCAATGCCCGCTCAGCACCAGCGTCTTGACCGGCAACAGCAGGGCCTGAATCCGCAACAGCATGGCGTGCACGAGTCCGGTCGCATCGACGATGTGCAATGCGAAGCTTTTGAACGCACCGACTTTGCCCGACGCGATCAATTCGTGATTGCTGGTATAGGCGTTAGCAATGCAACTGCTGCCGGGCGTCACACCCTCTAGCAGTTTGCTGAAAAACCTTGAAATGGAGAGTTTTCTTATTCTGTCCGGTCGTTGTTGGGGCGGCGTGGCGGAGTTGGATGTGATTTCTAGCCTGGTGTTGGGGGCACCCTGACGCCGGGTGGCTAAGGGGCAAGCAGTTTTGGAATGCGGATCAGGTTGTAGGCGATCAGATTGAGCAGGAAGTCGGCGGCGACGCGAGCGATGCCGCGATGTTTGGTCTTGCGCATGGTGCCGTGTTGCTTGCCCCATCCGAAAATGCACTCGACCATCGCCCGGCGCGATTGCGACATGCCGTACCCTGGATGCCGCGTGGTTCGTTCGTCGATGGCGCTGTTGCGGGTCTTTTTGGTGACGGCCTGGTTCTGTGTCACATGCGGCGTCACGCCGATGGCGCGAAGATTGGCGACATGATCGGCGGTATCGTACGCCTTGTCCTCACCGGCCGTGATGCGGCGGCCTGCGGCTTTGCGTCTCGCCTTCAGCATGGTCTCCGAAGCCCGGCGTTCGGCGGTGCCATTGGCATGCGTGACCCTGCCGGCCACCGCCAGCCCATGCCGGTTCTCCATGGTGGCGTGGCCCATATAGCAAAGCTTGGCCTCCCGTCCGGCCGCCTTGCGATAAAGCCGGCTGTCGGGGTCACTGGTGCTCGCGATGGGTGTCGTTCTTGCGCTTCTGGCCATGGAAGTTCGCGCCGTCATCATCGTCGCCGCTGCCGTCCTTGGGACGAAAGCTCTTCTGTGAAGCCCAGGCTTCGATCAGCGTTCCATCCACCGAGAAGTGCTCGTCCGACAGCAGCGGCTTGACCTGTGGATGGTTGAGAAGCCTGGTCATGAACTTCGTGAATACATCGCCGTTCTGCAGCCGCTCCCGGTTCTTGGTGAAGGTGGTCGGGTCCCAGACCGGATCGTCCGGCGACAGTCCCACAAACCACCGATACAAAAGATTGTAGTCCAGTTGCTCCATCAACTGACGTTCCGAGCGAATGCCGTAGAACACCTGCAGCAGCAGCGCACTTAGCAATTGCTCCGGAGGGATCGAAGGACGTCCCTCGCTGGCGTAGAGCCTCCCAAGGCTGCGGTTCAAATCACTCAAAACATCCCGGACAAGTTCCCGGACCTTCCGCAGCGGGTGGTTCGCTGGCACACGCTTATCCGGCGCGATGTACGAAAACAGGCCGCCCTGATCCGTAAACCTGCCGCGCATGATCGCCTCCGCCAGATCGAGATGATAAGTGAATCATCAAGCCTCCTCCGTGGCGAGGGGTTCTTCAGCAGACTGCTAGACCGCCCTCGTAGATCGGCTCCATGAAAACGAGAATCGTGCCGGGTCGAATGGTATTCTGCGCTTCAAGCAGTTGCTCACCGCCTCTGAACTGGCCCGCTGCGATGTAATCCTGCACGTCCGTGACCACCATCGGAATGATGGTCCATGGCTTGGAAATGCAGGCGACCTCGGCCACCATTCCGACTTTCATGACTTGCGCTTCGATCTGACCGAACCCCGCCGAAAGTGCGCGTCGCCCTGCGCCTTCGGGAATCAGGACGCCCGCGGACCGCACCATGGGATTAACGATGTCGCCCGGCCGCAGCAGGAATTGCTCGACACGGCCGTCCACGCCGGCGCGAATGTAAGTCTTGTCCAGATCGACCTGCGCTTCAGCGAGCGCGGCCTCCGCGCTCGCCTTCTCTGCCGGGAGAAGCGCGCTGACGCGTGTCGTTACGGACTGCCTTGCCGCAGTTGCAGCATCGACCGAGCCCTGACGGCCGGCGACGGCCACTTCGAGCTTTTCGATATCCCGCTGCGGCACGATGCCCGGATTGCGCTTCTGTAGCTCGCGCTTGACGTCGAGTTCGTCGTTGGCCTGTTGCAATGCGCTCTTGGCTTCCTGAATCTGGCCTTCCGACTTGAGAATATCGGCCTGCGCCGTCAGCATCGATGCATCGACTTCGGCAATCTTGCGTTTCGCCGTCTCCAGCGACGCCTGCTGTTTGGAATTGTCGAGCCTGAAGATCACGTCGCCTTGCTTGACCGGCGCGCTGTAGTCGACATGAACCTCTGCCACCCGTCCGGTGATTTCGGGGACGATAGGCACGGTCCGATAGTACAGCGTCGCCGATGTGGTCGACGGGTGATAATAGAAAATCATCGTAATCAGCGAGACGGTCAGTATCAGGCAGGCGATGATGCCAAATCGCAATTCGAACCAGACCGAATAAAGCGTAATCTCTTGCCCGAGGCGCTTTCCCTGCCGATATCGGCGATAGAGATAGTCGGGAAATATTGTCAGGAGCGAGCACAGCAGCAGCTCAAGCATGACCGGGCACCTCGCTCTTGGCGCGCTCAGCCTTGACGCTCTCAGCCTTGGTGCTCTCAGCCTTGACGCTCTCAGGCTTGGCATCGCCGGCCACAGGAGGTTGCGCCGGACCAGCTCCAATCGGCGGCTCGGTCGGATCTTGCTCAGGCGCGACGCCGGCCATCTTCTCGACCGAGCCGGCAATCTTGCGCAGCGGCGTGCTGAAGTCGGGAAGATCGATCATGGCGAGGAACAGGCCGATCACCCAGAACAGATGGTTGTGCGTGAACAGCGCCAGCAATCCCAGTACGGCCACGACCTCAAACTGGAATTTCTGCGATTTGTGGGCCATCCGCTCCGGCAAAGTGTGCAGGTGCAAATAGATATTCCCGACCGCGAGAACGGCGCCGACCAGAACGATCCCGACCACAACCATCAGGACATCGGTATCTCCCGGCGCGGTGATGAAGGAAGGCAGGTGATGCGGGGCAGCGGGATGAAGCGATTCACTCACGCGTCTCTCCCCGAAATTTCATTGGGAGCCGACCGCTCCAAATTCATTCTTTCACAACGCCGGAACTTGGCAAGCACAAAGCTCGTGCCACACCCTCAAGATGCGTGTCGGCCCGTCTCGTACGCGCTGGGAAAACAGGCCTTCGCGTTTGCACGCGGATTGGCCGCCAACGGGAGTGCCCGCGACTACGGCACGACCAATACCGGCACGCTTCCGTTGACGAGAACTTCGGATGTCTGACTTCCCAGGAACAATTTCCTGAGGCCGCGACGTCCATGAGAGGCCATCACAATCAAATCGCAGCCCCTGGACTTTGCCGTTTCGACAATCGCGGTGGCTGGGTGCGCATTCGGTACGTGCAGGAGTTCGACCGAGAGCCCGCTCCGCTCTGCCATGGTCCGCGCTTGATCGAGCACTTTGCCGGCGTGCTGCTTGCAGGCTGCGTCAAAATGATCAATCTCTTCCTGCGAAGGAATCCATTCTGAATCGTGTCCGCCGCCATAGTCGATCGGCTGCGGTTCAGTCACGGTGACGATTGTCGCTGTGGCATTCAAGGCTTTTGCCAAAGCAATTCCGTGCTCAACGCCTTTTCTTGCGACATCCGAACCATCGGTGCTCAAGAGGATGTTGGCGTACATTCGGTGGCTCCCTTGCTGATTGCCCCCGCAAGTGATGCCTCCGAGTATGGTCCGATCAGGGCCCCCGGTCTATTCGCTTTTATTTCAATCTCGATATCTCTGGCCCCCTGCGCAGCCATCCGTTCACTGAGCGCGTCGTTCGTGGCATCCTTACGAGGCGCGCTTCCGCTCTGCCGGTTACGCCACTTCACGCACCCTGGTGATAAAGCTGTCCACCTCGCCCGTGAGCGAGGCCGACTGGCTCGACAGGTCGGCGGCCGCCTTCAGCACGCCGGACGCCGCGCGGCCGGTCTCGTTCGCCGCCGACGAGACGGTTGCGATGTTGCGCGTCACGGTCGAGGTGGCTTCGGCCGTGTGCTGCACGGTGTTGGCGATCTCGGCGGTCGCCTTGTTCTGCTCTTCGATCGCCGCGGCGATGACCCGGTTGATGCTCGAGACCTCATCGATGGTCTTGACGATCCCGTCGATGGCAGAGACCGCCTTCTGCGTCGCGCCCTGGATCTCCGTGATCTGGGCGCTGATCTCCTCCGTAGCCTTTGCGGTCTGCGAGGCGAGGTTCTTCACCTCGCTTGCCACGACGGCAAAACCGCGTCCGGATTCGCCGGCGCGCGCGGCCTCGATCGTCGCGTTCAATGCCAGCAGATTGGTCTGGCCCGCGATCGAGGTGATGAGGCCAATGACCTCGCCAATGCGGTCGGCGCCGTCGGCGAGCGCGCGCATGGTAGAGTCGGTCTCCTTGACTGTAACGACCGCATGCTCGGTGGCGCGGCTCGCCTGCTCGACCTGGCGGTTGATCTCGCGGATCGAGGCATTGAGCTCCTCGGCCGCGGCCGCAACCGTCTGCACGCCGCCGCCGACCTGGCCGGCCAGTGTCGAGGCCGAGCCGGCCTGGGCCTGGGCTTCCGCCGCGGTGCCGGACATCGAACGGGCCGTCGTCTCCAATTCGCCTGAGGCACTCGACAGCGTCTGCACCATCTGGCCGATCCGGCTTTCGAACTGCCGCACGAGGCCCGTGAGCTCGCTCGCGCGCTTCTCCTTGTCGGCGCGCTCGGCCGCCTGATCGCCCGAGAGGCGCTCGGCGTTGATCATGGCCTCCTTGAACACCTGCAAGGCCGACGCCATGCGGCCGATCTCGTCGTTGCGGTCGAGGCCCGGCACCTCGCCGGCGAAATCACGATCGGCAAAACGCGTCATCACGCCTGTGATCGCCATCAGCGGCCGGGTCACGCGGTTGCGCATCAGCATCAGGCCGCCGATCATCAGCGCCAGCGAGGCCGGCACCAGGAGGCCGAACAGGATCAGGCTGAAACGGGCGCGCGAAGCGCCCTCCTCGGCCCGCGAGATCATGTTGGCGAGCGCGGTCTGCGTGACGATGACGACGTTGTTGGCGCCGACCAGCTGGCGATCGCGGTAGTCGATACCGGCGATGCCGGCGGGCTCACCGGCGAGCAGCTTGGTCGCAATCGCATTGCGCTCGTCGCTGAGCGCGCCGGAGATTTCCGGCTCGGCGGTCCGGATCGCCTGCAACAGTTCGGGCGAAGCCACGTTGGGGCTGAGGTCGCGCACCACCAGCCAGGCCTGCTGGATGCGGCCGCGCAGATCGGCGAAGGTGACGCCGTCGGCCGCGGTCCAGGTCTTGTTGGCCAGGATCGAGGAGAACTGGACCAGAATGGTCTGGCCGGCATTGGCGCGGGCCTGCCAGGAGGCCTGCTTGGCGATCAGGAGGCGATCGACCACGGGGTCGATCAGCGTCATCGCGTTGTCGACATGGGCGGTGACATCGCCGATCCCATCCATGAAGGCGTCGCTGATCTTGGCCCAGCTCGGCTGCAGGCTGGCTTCACGCGCTGCCTTCTCTTGTTTCAACGCGGTGATCGCGCGCGGCCGCAGCTCCTCGAGCTGTGCCCAGATGCCGCGGAGCTTGTCGAGCTTCTCGGTGAGGCCGGGCGCGTCGACGGAGGCGAGGCTCTGCAAGGCCCGCGCGTAGTTCTTCTGCACGGTGGCGCGCTGATCGGCGAGGCTGCTCATGACGCTGTCGGGCGCGGGCGCCGCGGAGGCCAGATAACTCAGCGTGTCACCGCGCTCCAGGCGAAAGATCACCAGCGTGTTGGTCAGGTCTCGGCTCGCGATTGTGAGCGAGACGATGCGGTTGCTGTCCGAATAGCGCGTCACCGCCAGCTTCAGGGCGTAGGCGCAGATGACGACAAGGATGAAACCGAGAGACCCGACTACCGCCCCGAGAATGCGGGCGACCGAACGCTGCTTTTGCATCGACTGATCCACAGATGTTGCCGCCGGCTAGCGGTTTGGGCGGCACTCTACGGAGCGAAGCGTGAGATTTGGTTTAAGATTGAGGCGATTTGGCCACCGCCGGCCCACGGAAAAATACGGGGATTGGCAGAGAGATACCGGCCTCAGGCACGCGCGTCGGTCGGTGCCCGCGGCTTGAGCAGCGCTGCGCAGGCAAGGCCCAGCAGCACCATCAGGACGGCGCTTGCGACCAGGGTGGGCGCCTTGCCGGTGTGGGCAAGCCCGAACCCGTAAGCCAGCGGTCCGACCGTCTGGCCCATGAAGAAAAAGAACGAGTGCAGCGACATCGCCGTCGCACGCGCCTCGACCGACAGCTCACTGGCGAACACCTGCAGGCAGCCGTGGATCATGTAGAAGCCCCAGCCCATCAGCAGCATGATAGCGAATTGGACTTTCCAGCCGGGCCCAAGGGCGAGTGCCGCGAGCTGGAGCGCCACGAGGCTCGCGCCTGCGATCATCATTCCCCTGACGCCCAGTCGCGGCAGGAAGCGCGAGACCGTGAACGTGTAGAACAGCCCACCGACCGCGAAACCCGCGATCACGATGCCCGCGATCGACAGCGAGGTCTCGCCGAGATCGAACAGCAAGGCGGCAATGAAGGGAAACAGGCCGAACACGCAGCAGCCCTCGACGAACACGGCCGAATAGCAATAGCGAGCGTTGGGATTGGCGAGAATGGTGCGATAGCCCTGCCGCAGGGTTTTCAGGTCGCTCTTCGGCGGCGCCGTCAGGGCGGCGCCGCGAAAGCCCGCCGCGACCGCGACGGCCGCGATCAGCCCGAGCGCACCGATGATCACGAGCACGCCGCGCCAGCCGACGAGATCGCCGATGATGCCCGAGGCGGTCGCGCCGAGCAGGTTGCCGGTCATCGAACCGGCAAGCGTGCGCCCGATCGCCACTTGTCGCTTCGCCGGCGCGACGAGGTCGGCGGTGAGGCCGAGCGCAACCGGGAACACGCCGCCCGAGGCGATGCCGGCAAGCATCCGGCTCGCGAACAGACCCGAGAAGGACGTCGAGAGCGCGCCCAAAATGCAGGCGACGCCGAGCAGCGCCAGGCACAACGTCATCAGCCGTGCCTTGCCGAACAGATCGGCGGCCGCGCCGACGACCGGTTGGATCAACGCGTAGATCAGGGCATAGCCGGCCGCGATGCTCGCCGCGGTCGTGATGCTGATCGAAAATTCCTCCGCGACATGCGGCAGTACCGGGTCGAGCGCGCGCGTCGACAACGCAGCCGAGAAGCTCGCAAGCGCGATGATGTTGATCGCAGGCGGAAACTTCTGGTCGGACGACGGCCTGGCCACGGGCTCGTGCATCAGCGCGCTTGGCCCTTGGTGATCGTATCGAACGCCATCAGCGTGCGAATGAGGCCTTCGAACTCACGCAGGGGCACCATGTTCGGGCCGTCGGAAGGCGCGCGATCCGGATCGGGATGTGTCTCGATAAAGACGCCGGCCACGCCAACCGCGACCGCCGCGCGCGCCAGCACCGGCACGAATTCGCGCTCGCCGCCGGAGGACGCACCCTTCCCGCCCGGCTGCTGCACCGAATGGGTCGCGTCGAAAATCACGGGCGCACCGGTCGTGCGCGCCATGATCGGCAGCGCACGCATGTCCGACACCAGCGTGTTGTAGCCGAAGGACGCGCCGCGTTCGGTGACGAGCACATTGCGATTGTTCGCGCTGGTGATCTTGGCGACGACATTCGTCATGTCCCAAGGCGCCAGGAACTGGCCCTTCTTGACGTTGACGACCTTTCCGGTTGCGGCCGCGGCCAGCAGCAGATCGGTCTGCCGGCACAGGAAGGCCGGAATCTGCAGGACGTCGACGGCCTGCGCGACGTCGGCGCATTGCGCGGCATCGTGCACGTCGGTGAGCACTGGCAGACCGAGCGAGGACCGGATCTCGGCGAAGATCGGCAGCGACTGCGCGAGGCCGAGACCGCGTTCCGCCGAGGCGCTGGTGCGGTTGGCCTTGTCGAAGGACGTCTTGTAGACGAGGCCGATCTTCAGCCGCGCGGCGATCTCCTTCAGCGCGGAGGCGACCTCCAGCGCATGCTGACGGCTTTCGAGCTGGCACGGGCCGGCGATGATCGAGATCGGCAGATCATTGCCGAACTTGACCGTGCCAACGCTGACGACCGGGGCCGCGGATGATGAAGCGCTCAAGGCCAATTCCCTCGTTTCGCCGCGACCATAGCGGCGATGAGGAGCCGATCAACCCGATTCGGCCCGGGCTATCAGAATATCAGGGTTGCGCGAGGGGTCCCCGTCGCAACCCATGCCGGACAGACGCTATTTGACCGACGAGAAGGCGGTCGGCGTCAGCAGCTGGCTGACGATGTTATTGATGATCTGGCCGTCAGCTTCGCTCTCGGCGCGTGCTTTCATCCAGTCCGGGTCGGTCATGAAGGCGCCCCACTTCTTCTCGCGCTCCGCAAGCGATTCCCAGGCCAGGAAATAGGTCAACTCCTGGTTGGATTCACCGATCAGCGTCGTGAAGAAGCCGGCCTGGCGGATGCCGTGCTTCTCCCAGAGCTTCAGCGTCACCGTCTCGAACCGCTTCAACAGCGCCGGCAGGCGGCCGGGCAGGCAGCGATAGACGCGCATTTCATAGATCATTGTTGTTTTCCTCCCTGAACAGGTGCGGAGGTTATAACGATCGGCGCTGATGCTGTCTTGGGCCCCGCCCGGCCGCCCCCCGCGGCGTTTCGCGCATGGCTGGATCGTTCCCGCAATGCTGCCGCAATGATCGGGCCGCTAAAAGCGGTCAATGCGGTTGAGGTGACGGATCATGCGGATTTTGCTCGCGAGGGATTGCGACAGCATTGCGCGGTGAGCCGCGAAACGCGGATTGAATCAAATCTGCGGGCTTGGCCGCAGCGTCATTCTGAATCAGGTGCCGCCGTGCACCGCGTCGGTGACCGAAACCTGTCCGCCATGCACGGCACGCAGTCGCGCCAACAGCTCTTCGACGGCGAACGGCTTGGCGAGATAGTCGTCGGCGCCACTGTCGAGCCCGGCGATGCGGTCGGCGAGCTCGCCGCGCGCGGTCAGGACGATGATCGGCACGCCGTCGGCGCGTGCGCGAAGCCTGTCCTGGATGTCTTCGCCGCGCCGGGTCGGCGCGATTGCGCCATCGGGCGCGGCGCTCGCCGATCTCATCACGCGCGAGATCACCGAGAAGACCGGCCCGATCCTCGAGCTCGGTCCCGGCACCGGCGCCTTCACCTACAAGCTCTTGAGGCGCGGCGTCAGGCCGCAGGATCTCACGTTGATCGAATACGGCTCGGATTTCATGAAGCTCTTGCAAATGCGCTTCCCCGGCGCGCGCGTGCTGTGGATGGATGCGGCACGGCTCGCGACCGAGCGGCTCTATGACGGTGCGCCCGTCGGCGCAGTCGTGAGCGGCCTTCCGCTGCTCAACATGTCGACCCGCAAGGTGGTCTCGATCCTCAGTGGCGCGTTCAGCTATGTCCGCCCCGGCGGGGCCTTCTACCAGTTCACTTATGGCATGAGCTGCCCGATCCCGCGGGCCGGTGCTCGACCGTCTCGGCCTGCGCGCAACGCTGGTGGATCGCACCTTCCTGAACGTGCCGCCCGCCGCCGTCTACAAGCTGACGCGACGGCCGCAGATGACGCTCATCGCGGGATCCGTTGCCCCCGAGCAATCGACGAGAGGAACGTTAGCGACGATGAACATCTAGCAGTTTGCTGAAAAACCTTGAAATGGAGAGTTTTCTTATTCTGTCCGGTCGTTGTTGGGGCGGCGTGGCGGAGTTGGATGTGATTTCTAGCCTGGTGTTGGGGGCACCCTGACGCCGGGTGGCTAAGGGGCAAGCAGTTTTGGAATGCGGATCAGGTTGTAGGCGATCAGATTGAGCAGGAAGTCGGCGGCGACGCGAGCGATGCCGCGATGTTTGGTCTTGCGCATGGTGCCGTGTTGCTTGCCCCATCCGAAAATGCACTCGACCATCGCCCGGCGCGATTGCGACATGCCGTACCCTGGATGCCGCGTGGTTCGTTCGTCGATGGCGCTGTTGCGGGTCTTGCCGGTTTTGGTGACGGCCTGGTTCTGTGTCACATGCGGCGTCACGCCGATGGCGCGAAGATTGGCGACATGATCGGCGGTATCGTACGCCTTGTCCTCACCGGCCGTGATGCGGCGGCCTGCGGCTTTGCGTCTCGCCTTCAGCATGGTCTCCGAAGCCCGGCGTTCGGCGGTGCCATTGGCATGCGTGACCCTGCCGGCCACCGCCAGCCCATGCCGGTTCTCCATGGTGGCGTGGCCCATATAGCAAAGCTTGGCCTCCCGTCCGGCCGCCTTGCGATAAAGCCGGCTGTCGGGGTCACTGGTGCTCGCGTGGGTGTCGTTCTTGCGCTTCTGGCCATGGAAGTTCGCGCCGTCATCATCGTCGCCGCTGCCGTCCTTGGGACGAAAGCTCTTCTGTGAAGCCCAGGCTTCGATCAGCGTTCCATCCACCGAGAAGTGCTCGTCCGACAGCAGCGGCTTGACCTGTGGATGGTTGAGAAGCCTGGTCATGAACTTCGTGAATACATCGCCGTTCTGCAGCCGCTCCCGGTTCTTGGTGAAGGTGGTCGGGTCCCAGACCGGATCGTCCGGCGACAGTCCCACAAACCACCGATACAAAAGATTGTAGTCCAGTTGCTCCATCAACTGACGTTCCGAGCGGATGCCGTAGAACACCTGCAGCAGCAGCGCACTCAGCAATTGCTCCGGAGGGATCGAAGGACGTCCCTCGCTGGCGTAGAGCCTCCCAAGGCTGCGGTTCAAATCACTCAAAACATCCCGGACAAGTTCCCGGACCTTCCGCAGCGGGTGGTTCGCTGGCACACGCTTATCCGGCGCGATGTACGAAAACAGGCCGCCCTGATCCGTAAACCTGCCGCGCATGATCGCCTCCGCCGAATCGAGATGATAAGTGAATCATCAAGCCTCCTCCGTGGCGAGGGGTTCTTCAGCAGACTGCTAGCGCGATTGCACCCTAACTCCGTAAGGCGGACCGCCGGCGAGGTTGCAGCCCAATGGCGCCGCGATACGATTGCGGTTGACCCGGCATCACCCAAATCGTATATACGAAAAAATGGTGGATTTCGATCCCGCGAAGGATGCGGCCAATATCGCGAAGCACGGAATCTCGCTGGCGCGTTGGTCGGATATGGAGGTTAGGGCCGTCGTCAGGGTCGAACCTTTTGATTACGGCGATCCGCGCTATCGGGCATATGGGCTCATCGACGGTGTGGCGCATTGCCTGGTGTTCACCATTCGCGACGAGCGGTATCGACCGATCAGCCTGCGGCGTGCTCATGCCAAGGAGGTGAAGCGTCATGTCCCGGAAGACTAGGCAACCTGCCGCCAACAAAGAGAATCCCGAGTGGACCCGGGAGGACTTTGCGAAGGCGAGCAAATTTCCCGCTGGAGTCCGGTTGAGCGACATCAAACCGGCTCAGCTTGCCTCATTGGTCGGCAAACGCGGCCCTCAGAAGAGTCCGACCAAAATTCCGGTGTCGATCCGGCTCAGCCCTGAAGTGGTTCAGCACTTCAAGGCGAAGGGGCCTGGCTGCAATCGAAGATCGATGCAGCCCTGCGCAAGATGGTCAAGAAGGCGGGCTGAGCCGATTACACCAAGCGGCTCTGCACCATTGCCGCCTGGATGAACGAGGCGAACAGCGGGTGCGGCTCGAACGGCCGCGACTTCAGCTCCGGGTGGAACTGGACGCCGATGAACCAGGGGTGATCCTCATACTCGACGATCTCCGGCAGCACGCCGTCGGGCGAGAGGCCGGAGAATTTCAGGCCGTGCTGCTCGAGGCGGTCCTTGTAGGCGGTGTTGACCTCGTACCGATGGCGGTGGCGTTCCGAAATCTCGGTCGCGCCGCCATAGACCTGCGAGACGCGGCTGCCGCGATTGAGGGCGGCGGGATAAGCGCCAAGCCGCATCGTGCCGCCGAGATTGCCGGCCTGCGAGCGCTTCTCGAGCTCGTTGCCTCGCAACCACTCCGTCATTAGGCCGACCAGCGGCTCCTTGGTCGGACCGAACTCGGTGGAGTTGGCCTCCTCGATGCCGACGAGATTCCGCGCGGCCTCGATGACGGCCATCTGCATGCCGAAGCAGATGCCGAAATACGGCACGTCGCGCTCGCGCGCGAACTGAGCCGCCTTGATCTTGCCCTCCGCGCCGCGCTGGCCGAAGCCGCCGGGCACCAGGATGCCGTTGACGTGCTCGAGGAACGGCGCAGGATCTTCCTTCTCGAAGATCTCGCTCTCGATCCAGTCGAGATTGACCTTCACCTTGTTGGCGATGCCGCCATGCGAGAGCGCCTCGATCAGCGACTTATAAGCATCCTTCATGCCGGTGTATTTGCCGACGATGGCGATGGTGACATCGCCCTCGGGATTTCGGATGCGCTCGTTGATGTGGTGCCAGCTCTTGAGAACCGGCGGGATGCGCGATTCGATGCCGAAGGCGGCGAGCACTTCGTCATCGAGGCCCGCCGCGTGATAGGCTTCGGGCACGGCATAGATGCTGTCGGCGTCGCGCGCCTCGATCACGGCGCTCTCGCGCACGTTGCAGAACAGGCCGAGCTTGCGCCGCTCCTCCTTCGGGATCTCGCGATCGGTGCGGCAGAGCAGGATGTCCGGCTGGATGCCGATCGAACGCAGCTCCTTCACCGAGTGCTGCGTCGGCTTCGTCTTCAGTTCGCCCGCGCTCGGGATGTATGGCAGCAGCGTCAGATGAATGTAGATGGCGTGATCGCGCGGCAGCTCGTTCTTGAGCTGGCGGATCGCCTCGAAGAACGGCAGGCCTTCGATGTCGCCGACGGTGCCGCCGATCTCGACCAGCACGAAGTCGTAGTCGTCATTGCCGGAGAGGACGAATTCCTTGATCGCGTTGGTGACGTGCGGCACCACCTGGATGGTCGCGCCGAGATAATCGCCGCGGCGTTCCTTCGAGATGATGTCCTGGTAGATGCGCCCCGTCGTGATGTTGTCCTGCTTGGTCGCAGGCCGCCCGGTGAAACGCTCGTAGTGACCGAGATCGAGATCGGTCTCCGCGCCGTCGTCGGTCACGAACACTTCGCCGTGCTGATACGGCGACATCGTTCCGGGATCGAGGTTGAGATAGGGGTCGAGCTTGCGGAGGCGGACCTTGTAGCCCCGGGCCTGCAGCAGGGCACCCAGTGCCGCCGAAGCCAAACCCTTGCCGAGCGAAGAAACCACGCCGCCGGTGATGAATATGTACCGCGCCATGGGACCTAACCTCTAATCCCTCGAATCCGATTCGCCAAAGCGATTCGCATTCCGCCCCAAAGATCTGCGGGCCTGTGGGTGAGCCAAAAGTAAGAGTGGTGACAGAGCCTTGATGGGGATTGTTGATGCAGGACGGTAGCCATCGCCCTGCATGGGCCCCCTGCTTTATTGCGAGCGAGGCACCTGCGGGCCGCTCGGCGCTGCCGGCGCCTGCTGCTGCTCGTCCGCCTTCTTCAGCGTGTCCAGAATGCCGCCCGAGGTCGGCGGGGTGATCGGCCCGCCGCCGGCCGGCTGGGTCTGCGACGCCGGCTGGCCGATAATCGAGGACGGCGCACGGTTGTAGCCGGCGTACCAGGACAGGAACAGGCTGGTCAGGAAGAAACCGGCAGCCAGGACCGCGGTCGTTCGCGACAACAAATTCGCGGTGCCGCGGCTCGACATGAAGCCTGCGCCTCCGCCCATGCCGAGGCCTCCGCCTTCAGACTTTTGGAGCAGCACGGCACCGATCATGACGGCAACGATCATGAGGTGGATGACGATGACAACAGTCTGCATAGTATCCTTCCGTCACAAGCCGACAGCGCCGAGACCGGCGGCCGATCGCGCTTCGCGGGTTTTCCTGAAGTTGCGCGGTGTTACACGATCGGAAACGGCATTGCCACCCCCGATCGGCCACGGCCCCGCGCTTTACGTTTAGCTAGGGGCAGCCCTTGGCAATCGCAAGGAAATCGGCCGCTTTCAGGCTAGCGCCCCCCACCAGCGCGCCGTTGACGTTTTTGACCGCCATCAGCTCGGCCGCGTTCGAGGGCTTGACCGAGCCGCCATACAGGATCTGCATCGCCGCCCCATCCGCCTCGAAACGGGAGGTCAGGAGTTCCCGGATAAAACCATGTATCTGCTCGACATCCTGGGACGTGGGGGTCAGGCCGGTGCCGATCGCCCAGACCGGCTCATAGGCCACCACCAGATTGGCGGCGGTGGAGCCATCCGGGAGCGAGCCGCCGAGCTGACCGCGGAGGACGTCCAGGGTCTGCCCGGCATCGCGCTGGGCCTGCGTCTCGCCGATGCAGACGATCGCGAACGCTCCGGCCCGCCAGGCGGCTTCCGCCTTCTGCCGGATCAGCCCATCGCCCTCGCCATGGTCGGCACGGCGCTCGGAATGGCCGACAATGATGGCGCTCGCACCCGCGTCCGCCAGCATTTCGGCCGCGATGTCGCCGGTATGGGCGCCGGAGGCCTTGGGATGGCAATCCTGGGCCCCTACGGCGACCTTCTTGGCGCGCGCCTTCTCGGCAAAGGCTGCGATCAGGGTCGCCGGCGGGCAGACCAGCAAATCGGCCTTGCCGGCCACCTCTGCCGCGCCATTGAGCATGGCGTCGAATTCGGCGGTCGCGGCCTTCAGGCCGTTCATTTTCCAATTGCCGGCAATTAGCCGTCGGATGGCGTCGGTCATATCAATTCCCAGCAAAATGAGGTTTGTGCATGCGCTAGCAGAGGTGCCGCGGCAGTTCCAGAGACCAGGGGCTTTTAACCGCAGCTTCGAACGGCGGCCTGAGCTGAGGTTGCGGGGGGAAAGCCGCCACTTTATGATGGCATATCAATTTGGTGACGCGCTTCTGCGGAATCTGCATTAAGACGCGCTCCCGTTCCCCTCCTTTCAGACAAGTTGGACCAAATGCTTCGAGGAATGCGCAAGGCCTCATCAAACTGGGTCGGCAAGACCATCATGGCCGTCGTGATGGGCGTGTTGATCATCAGCTTCGGCATTTGGGGCATCGCCGACATCTTCCGCGGCTTCGGGCAGTCCACGGTGGCCCAGGTCGGCCACACCGAGATTTCGCTGAACGAGTTCCGTCAGACCTACACCGATCGCCTCCAGCAGATCGGCCGCCAGTTCGGCCGCCCGCTGACACCGGAACAGGCGCGCGCGTTCGGCCTTGACCGCCAGGTGCTCCAGCAGACGATTGCGGAAGCCGCCCTCGACGAAAACGCACGCCAGCTTGGGCTCGGCCAATCCGATGCGCAGATTCGCGAGCTCATCATGAACGATCCGAACTTCAAGGGCGTCGACGGCAAATTCGATCCGAACCGCTTCCAGAGCTTGATCCGCAATTTCGGCTACACCGAGCAGCGCTACGTGGCCGAGCAGCGCAAGGTGGCGCTGCGCCGGCAGATCACCGGCACGATCGGCGCCGGCCTCGAGCCGCCGAAAGCCATGCTCGAGGTCGCGACGCGCTTCCAGAACGAGCAGCGCGCGATCGAGTTCGTCAGGCTCGATACGGCCCAGGCGGGCACCATCGAGGCGCCCTCGCCCGAGGCGCTCGCAGCCTATTTCGAGGATCACAAGGTTCAGTTCCGCGCGCCCGAATACCGCAAGATCGTCTTCGCTGTGATCTCCCCCGAGGAGATCGCCAAGTGGAGCGACGTTTCCGATGACGACGCGAAGAAACTGTTCGAGCAGCGCAAGGACCAGCTCTCCACGCCTGAGAAGCGCCAGATCCAGCAGATCGTGTTTCCGAACCTGGCCGACGCGCAAGCCGCGCGCGAGCGCCTCGTCGGCGGCCTCTCCTTCGAGGATCTCGGCAAGGAGCGCGGACTGAGCGCCACCGACGTCGATCTCGGGCTCGTGGCCAAATCTGCACTCGAACCGGCCGTCGGCGATGCTGCCTTCGCGCTTGCCGCAGGCGAGATCAGCCAGCCGGTCCAGGGTCGTCTCGGCGTCTCGATCGTCAAGGTCGACAAGATCGAGCCGGGCGTCCAGGCCGACTACGCCAAATTTGCCGGCGACCTGAAGCGCCAGATCGCGACCGAGCGTGCCCGCGTCAAAGTGGGCGAGCTCCGCGACAAGATGGAAGACGAGCGCGGCGCCGGCACCAGCGTCGCCGATGCCGCCCAGAAGCTCGGACTCAGCGCCGTGACCATCGATGCCGTCGACCGCTCGGGCCGCGCGCCGAACGGGCAGACCGTCGCCAACATTCCGCAGGGTCTCGATGTGGTGTCGCAGGCGTTCAACAGCGACGTCGGCGTGGACAACGACCCGATCTCGTTCAAGGGCGGCTATGTCTGGTACGACGTTCTCGCCATCACGCCGTCGCGCGACCGCAACCTCGATGAGGTTCGCGATCAGGTCGAGGCCCGCTGGCGCCAGGACCAGATCGCCACCAAGCTGAAGGCGAAGGCGACCGAGATGGTGCAGAAGCTCGAACAGGGCGGCAAGCTTGCTGACGAGGCGGCAGCGATCAATGCCAAGGTCGAGACCGCCAGCGGCTTCAAGCGCGAAGACACGCCCGCCGGCGTGCCCGCGAATATCGTTGCAGCCGCCTTCCGTACCGCCAAGGACGGCGTCGGACAGGCTCCCGTGACCGGCGGCAGCGAAGTCATCGTCTACCGCGTCACCGACATCGTCGATCCCCCGGTCGACACCGCCTCCGACGCCGTCAAGAAGCTGAAAGACGGCATCGACCGGTCGCTGACCGACGAGCAGGTTGCTTCCTACGTCAACAAGCTTGAAGCCGACATCGGGACTACCATTAATCAGGCCGCCTTCGCGCAGGTGACCGGCGCGAACCAGTGAGTTGAAAGCACGCGATGGACGACCTGAAATCGATCATTGGAAAAGTGGCGACCGGCGCCAGCCTGTCGCGTGACGAGGCCGCTTCCGCCTTCGACGCCGTGATGTCCGGCGAGGCCACGCCCTCGCAGATGGGCGGCCTCTTGATGGCGCTGCGCGTGCGCGGCGAGACCGTGGAGGAGATCACCGGCGCGGTGACGGCGATGCGCTCGAAGATGCTCACGGTCGACGCGCCTGCGGACGCCGTGGATATCGTCGGCACCGGCGGCGACGGCTCCGGCTCGGTCAACGTCTCGACCTGCGCATCGTTCATCGTCGCGGGCACCGGCCTGCCGGTCGCCAAGCACGGCAACCGCGCGCTGTCCTCGCGCTCGGGCGCCGCCGACGTGCTGGCCTCGCTCGGCGTGAAGATCGACCTCAGGCCCGAGCAGGTCGGACGTTGCGTGCGCGAATGCGGCATCGGCTTCATGTTCGCGCCGGCTCATCATCCTGCCATGAAGAACGTCGGCCCGACCCGGGTCGAGCTCGCCACCCGCACGATCTTCAATCTGCTCGGCCCGCTGTCCAACCCGGCCGGCGTGAAGCGGCAGATGGTTGGCGTGTTTTCGCGGCAATGGGTCCAGCCGCTGGCACAGGTGCTGAAGAATCTCGGCTCCGACTCCGCCTGGGTGGTGCACGGCTCCGACGGCCTGGACGAGATCACCCTCACCGGCCCGACCTTCGTCTCCGCGCTCCACAATGGCGAGATCCGTAATTTCGAGGTGACGCCCGAGGACGCCGGCCTGTCGCGCTGCGAGCCCGGAGCACTCAAGGGCGGCGATGCCGATTCCAATGCGATCGCGCTGGAAAGCGTGCTCGACGGCAAGCCGAGCCCCTATCGCGACGTCGCACTCGTCAACGCCGCCGCCGCTCTCATCGTTGCCGGCCGCGCCAGGGACCTTAAGGAGGGCGTCGCGATCGGCGCAGAATCGCTCGACAGTGGCGCGGCGAGCGCGCGGCTGAAGCACCTGATCGCGGTCTCGAACAGCTGAGCCTGTCATGTCTGATATCCTGACCAAGATCGAAGCCTACAAGCGCGAGGAGATCGCTGCAGCCAAACGCGTCCAGCCGCTCGCTGCGGTGGAGGCAATGGCCAAGGCGCAAGGCGCACCGCGCGGCTTTGTGCGCGCGATCAGGGCCAGGCACGCCAAGGGCGACTATGCGCTGATCGCCGAGGTGAAGAAGGCTTCGCCATCCAAGGGGCTGATCCGCGCCGATTTCGATCCGCCCCTGCTCGCCAGGGCCTATGAGGCGGGCGGCGCGGCTTGCCTGTCGGTGCTGACCGACACGCCCTCGTTCCAGGGCCATCTCGACTTCATGGTGGCGGCGCGCGCCGCGACCTCGCTGCCGGTGCTGCGCAAGGATTTTCTGTTCGACACCTATCAGGTCGTCGAGGCCCGCGCGCACGGCGCCGACTGCATCCTCATCATCATGGCCGCGCTCGATGACGCCACCGCCAGAGACCTCGAAGACGCGGCCATTGCCTATGGCATGGACGTGCTGATCGAGATCCACGATCGCGCCGAACTCGACCGGGCGCTGAAGCTGCGCTCGCCGATGATCGGCGTCAACAACCGCAATCTGCGCACCTTCGAGACCACGCTTGCGACCAGCGAAACGCTGGCGCCGCTGATCCCCGGCGAGCGGCTGATGGTCGGCGAGAGCGGCATCTTCACGCCTGCCGATCTCGCCCGGCTCGAGCGGGTCGGCATGTCGACCTTCCTGGTCGGCGAGAGCCTGATGCGGCAGGCCGACGTCACCGCGGCGACGCGCACACTGCTCGCGCGCGAGACCAAGGCCCGCGCCACGGGCACGCGCTGATGGCGCGCAAGACGTCCAAGACCAAGCAGAAGACCACCCCCTCGAACGAGGCGAGCCCTGCCCTCACGCATATCGGCGCCTCCGGCGAGGCGCGGATGGTCGACGTCTCGGACAAGACGGCAACCGAGCGGCTCGCCGTCGCCGAAGGCCGCGTCGTCATGGAGAAGGCGACGCTCGACCTGATCGTCTCCGGCAATGCCAAGAAGGGCGACGTGCTCGGCACCGCGCGTATCGCCGGAATCATGGCGGCGAAACGCACCTCCGAGCTGATCCCGCTCTGTCATCCGCTCGCGCTGTCGAAGGTCACGGTCGACATCGAGCCGGACGCGAAGCTGCCGGGCTGCGTTGTGCGTGCCAGCGTCAAGGTGACCGGTCCCACCGGCGTCGAGATGGAAGCGCTGACGGCGGTCTCGGTCGCCTGCCTCACCATCTACGACATGATCAAGGCGGTGGAACGCGGCGTCCGCATCGAGGGCATCCGGCTTGTCGAGAAGCTCGGCGGCAAGTCGGGCCACTACCGCGCCTGACCAGAGCTCACGTTCGGCGACCACCCCGATCGAGCCGAATTTTGCGTCGAGCTCGCTGCGCATGCCGTTCACGATGGTGATGATGGCGAGCGCGATGGATTGTCAACACGTTAGGTGGTTAAGCGCAGGTTGACGTTGCCGCGACCGGCAAGGATTGACCGGTATCTCGATCGTCGCAGGCAAATCCTGCACGCCTCTCGCCATGCGCATCGATTGCATTTGTGTGTTGCGGTTTATGTCGCGTTAACCCCGCTTCCTAACGCCGCCTCCACATCGATCCCGTAAACCGACGGATGTTACGGGGGTCGTGAATTGACCCTGGCGTGTGTACGGCAACGACGACATGATGACGAGATACGGCAGTCGCCTCCTTGACCAGGCCTTCGTCCGCAGCGGACCGATCCGATGGCTGGTGGTGGGCGGCACACTCCTGATCGCTGCGATCGCCGTCGGCGCGGTGCTGATGGCGCAGAACTTCCGCGAGCGCGCGCTACGCAACTCCGGCCGTGAGCTGGAAAACACCGTGCTGCTGCTTGCCCATCATTTCGATCAGCAATTGCAGGATTTCGCGGTCATCCAGCGGGATTTCGTCGGCCATGTGCGCGCGAGCGGAATCACGACCGCAGAGGATTATCGCAGGCGCCTCGCCGGCCAGGACGTGCACCAAATGCTGCGTTCGAAGATCGAGGCGCTGCCTTACATGGGCGGCGTCAACATCATCGATGCCGACGGCAATGTCATCAATTCCTCGACGGCATGGCCGGCCCCGAAGGTCAACGTTGCCGACCGCTCCTATTACCGCACCTTCCGATACGATCCGCAGGCGCCCGACGTGCTGATCGAACCGGTGCACAGCCGCATCTCCGGCGCCTGGACCATCCTGATCGTGCGCAAGATCATGGGAGCGCATGGCGAGTTCATGGGCATCGTCGGACGGGGCATCGAGCCGGCCAATTTCGAGAAATTCTTCGAGACCGTCCTGCTCGGCGAGGGCGCGACGATATCGATGCTGCATCGGGACGGCACTTTGCTTGCCCGCTTCCCGCATTCCAGCGAGATGATGGGACGCAATTTCAGGAACGGCTCGTTCGAGCAGCAAAAGATCTTCGCGCTCGATCATTTCGCCGGACGTATCGTGAGCCCGGTCGACGGCGAGGACCGGCTGGTCTCGGCGCGTGCGCTGCCCCACTTCCCGATCCTGATGATGGCGACGACCACGCGCGCAGCGGCGCTTGCCGACTGGCGCGAGCAGATCGGCATCCTGATTTCGGTCGCCGGCGCCTCTGCGCTCGCGATCGCCGGCGTGCTGATCGCGATAGTGCGCAAGCTCCTGGAGCAGCATCGCATATCCCGGGAGCGGCTGACGCTGGAGAAGCAGCGCCTCGACCGCGCCGTCAACAACATGACCCAGGGCCTGCTGCTGTTCGACGCGTCGCAAAAGCTCGTGGTTTGCAACCAGCGCTACATCGAGATGTACGGCTTGTCGGCCGCGATCGTGAAGCCGGGCTACAGCTTTCTCGACATCATCGCGCACCGCAAGGCCACGGGTTCGTTCCCGGGCGACGTGGACCAGTATGTCGCACGCGTGCTGCGCGATATCCACGTGCGCAACTCCATGGTCGTCGATACCGGCGACGGCCGCTCGATCCAGATCGTCAACGAGCCGCTCGACGACGGCGGTTGGGTCGCGACCCATGAGGACATCACCGAACGTCGCCGTATCGAGGAACGCATCACCCATCTCGCGCACTACGACGCGCTGACCGACCTGCCGAACCGCACCATGTTCCACGAACATCTGCGCGGAGAGCTCCTTGCCATCGTCGACGGCGGAGAGCTCGCGGTGCACTACATCGATATCGACGAATTCAAGGGCGTCAACGACGCGCTCGGCCACCTGGTCGGCGACGAGCTGCTGAAGTCGGTGGCGGAGAGCCTCCGCCGCTGCGTCGGCCCCACCGACTTCGTGGCGCGGCTCGGCGGCGACGAGTTCGCGATCGTGCAGAGCGCGGTGACCTCGCAGGACCAGGTCATCGAGCTCGTCGCGCGGATCTTCGCGGCGATTCGCACGCCGTTCGACTGCATGGGCCATCATCTCACCACCGATGCCAGCATCGGCATTGCGCTGGCGCCGGGACACGGCACCGCGCTGGACCAGATCCTGAAGAACGCGGACATGGCGATGTATGCCGCCAAAGCCGCCGGGCGCCGCACCTACCGCTTCTTCGAGCCGGAAATGGAAGCCAAGGTGCGCGAGCGGCGCCAGCTGGAGATCGATCTCCGCCACGCGATTGCTTATGGCGGCCTCGAGGTCTATTACCAGCCCTGCCTCAGCCTCAAGGACGACCGCATCACCGGCTGCGAGGCGCTGGTGCGCTGGCGCCACCCCGAGCGCGGCATGGTTTCGCCGGCCGAGTTCATCCCGATTGCCGAGGACACCGGGCTGATCAACGAGATCGGCGAATGGGTGCTGGCGACTGCCTGCCGCGACGCCGCCGGCTGGCCTGACGACATCCGCCTCGCGGTCAACGTCTCGCCGGTGCAGTTCAAGAGCGGCACGCTGGCGCTGAAGATCATGGCAGCGCTGGCCGCCTCCAATCTGCCGGCGAGCCGGCTCGAACTCGAGATCACCGAGGCCGTGCTGATCCGCGACGACGAGACCGCCCTCGCGATCCTGCACCAGCTCCGCGCCATCGGCATCCGCATCGCGCTCGACGATTTCGGCACCGGCTACTCATCGCTGAGCTATCTGCACCGGTTCCCGTTCGACAAGATCAAGATCGACCGCTGCTTCGTCAACGACATCGCAGGCCCGGACGGCTCTGCCAGCATCGTGCAGGCCGTGGTCAATCTCGCCAGCGCCCGCCGCATGGCAACCACGGCCGAGGGTGTCGAGACCGAGGAACAGCAGCGGCTGCTGCGCGCACTGGGCTGCTCCGAGATGCAGGGCTACCTGTTCAGCGCGGCGAAGCCTGCCGACAAGGTCATGGAGCTGTTTGCGCTCCATCGCAGCCGCCTCGCCCAGCGCAATGGCAGCGAAGCTCGCCGCCGCGAGGCCAGCTAGTCGGCGTGCGACGGCGATCGCCACGTTTGCCCTGATCCAATCACGATGATCTTTGCCGCGATGAATCCCGGCTGAGACGAAGTCCCGAACGAAATCGCCCGGGAGTGGTCATCCGCTCCCGGGCGATCTCCGAAGCTAGCAAGGACCGATGGCGCTTAGTTCGGCACCGTGGTCTTCGGTGCCGGCTTCGCGGCTGCCGCGTTCACGGTGACGCCGTGCAGGAAGTCGTAGGCCGCGTGCAGCGCCTTGTCGTCCTTCTCTTCCGGCGGGACATAGGACTGCGATCCGGTCTGCTCGGTGCCATCGGCGGCCTGCAGATGGCCGCGCATCTGCGACTCCGCCATGGTGTCGACGCGGCCTTTCAGCTCGGGCGGCACGTCCTGGAGGATCTCGATGTCGGGCGCGATGCCCTGGGCCTGGATCGAGCGGCCCGACGGCGTGTAGTAGCGCGCGGTGGTCAGCGCCAGCGCGCCGTTGCCGGCGCCGAGCGGAATGATGGTCTGCACCGAGCCCTTGCCGAACGAGCGGGTGCCAACGATCGTGGCACGCTTGTGATCGTGCAGTGCGCCGGCGACGATTTCGGACGCCGAGGCCGAGCCGCCGTTGATCAGCACCACAAGCGGCTTGCCCTTGGTGAGGTCGCCGCCATGCGCGGTGAAGCGCTGGGTCTCTTCCGGATTGCGGCCGCGGGTCGAGACGACCTCGCCGCGCTGCAGGAACGCGCTGGACACCGACACGGCCTGGTCAAGCAAGCCGCCCGGATTGTTGCGCAGGTCCATCACGTAGCCGACCAGCTTCTCCTGCGGGACGTCCTTGGAGATCGAGGCGATCGCCTTCTTCAGGCCGTCGGTGGTCTGCTCGTTGAAGGAGGTGACGCGGATATAGCCGACGTCGCCGTTCTCGACGTGGAAGCGGACGGGGCGGACATGGATGATCTCGCGCGTGATCGCGACATCGAGCGGCGCATCGGCGCCCTTGCGCACGATGGTCAGCTTCGTCTTGGTGTCGACCGGCCCCTTCATCTTGTTGACGGCCTGCTCGAGCGTCATGCCCTGCACGGCCTCGCCGTCGATCTTGCTGATGAGGTCGCCGGACATGAGGCCGGCCTTTGACGCCGGCGTGTCGTCGATGGGCGAGACGACCTTGACCAGCCCCTCCTCCATCGTGACCTCGATGCCGAGCCCGCCGAACTCGCCGGAGGTGGTCTCCTGCATCTCGGTCCAGGCCTTGTCGTTCATGTAGCGGGAATGCGGATCAAGCGAGGTCACCATGCCCGTGATCGCGCCTTCGATCAGCTTGGAATTGTCGGGCTTCTCGACATAGCTCGCCTTCACCCGCTCGAAGACTTCCCCGAACAGGTTGAGCTGGGAATAGGCATCATCCGCGCCCGCTGCCGCCCGTGCTGCCCATGGTCCGCCCTGCGGACCGGATATGAGGAGGGTCAGGCACACTCCGGTGAGCGCGCCGAGGGGGAACAGCAGGGTTTTCCTCATGGAATGGGTGGCCTTTTCGCTTGGGACGGGACGCCACGCAAATGGCAATGCAGTCCGGTTCTCACAATACCATTCAGGTTTCTTCAAGGCCGGGCTGCCACGCTCGCGGGTATACCGCAAAAATCCCTTCGCCCTGGCCTTAACTTTTGGCAACGTTCCGAAACCTCGCCGCCAAGCGGAATCGGTCCGCCGAACCAAGCTTTGCAACTACGCCACTTTAGGATGGTTTTGGAGAGCCGGACGGGATAGGCGATGGCAGAAGGCTTCAAATTCTCGGGAGGATAACAATGAACGAAGCACTCCGGCCGGAACGGAACGTCGAACTCGGCGCCAGCAACGAGCCGTTCCAGAACCTGCACGAATTCATCCGGAAGGCGCGTTCCAACCTCAACCAGAACGCCTGGGACTACATCGTCGGCGCCGCCGAGACCGAGACCACGATGCGCCGCAATCGCATGGCGCTGGACGAGATCGCGTTCCGCCCGCGCGTGCTGCGTGACGTCCGCAAGGTCTCCGGCGCGGTCGAGCAGTTCGGCCGCAAGATGCGCTTGCCCGTGGTGCTCGCCCCCGTCGGCGCGCTGGAAATCTTCGACCCGCATGGGGCCGCCACCGTCGCGCGCGCGGCCGGCACCTTCGGGGCGTCGCACATGTTGAGCTCGGTCTCCGAGCCCGGGCTGGAAAAGACCGCCGAAGCCGCCCCCGATGCGCTGCGCATGTACCAGCTTTATGTCCGCGGCGATGACGCATTCGTCGCCGACGTCGTTAGCCGCGCCGAGAAGGCCAACTATGCCGCCTTCTGCCTGACCGTCGACACTGCCCATTACAGCCGTCGTGAGCGTGATATCGCCAAGCGCTACGTTCGCGAAAGCCGCCTGCGCGCCACTGGCGGCGATTTCCAGAAGGGCCTGGAGTGGCGGACCGTGAAGATGGTCAAGGACAAGTTCAGGATACCGCTGATCCTCAAGGGCATCGCCACCGCCGAGGACGCGCAGATCGCGGTCGATCACGGTGTCGAGTGGATCTATGTCTCCAACCATGGCGGTCGCCAGCTCGATCACGGCCGCGGCGCCATGCATGTGTTGCCCGAGATCGTCGATGCGGTGAAGGGTCGCGCCAAGATCATGGTGGATGGCGGCATCTGCCGCGGTACCGACATCGTCAAGGCGATGGCAGCGGGCGCCGACCTCGTCGGCATCGGCCGGCTGCAGTGCTGGGCGCTCGCGGCGGCCGGCGAGACCGGCGTGGTGCGAATGCTCGAACTGCTCGAGGACGAGGTGCTGCGCTGCCTCGGTCTCCTCGGCGCCACCTCGTTCGCCGAGGTCAACAAATCCTGCCTGCACCAGGCCGCCGCAACCAATGCGCCTAGTGTGTTCAGCGCGTTCCCCCTGTTCGACCATGAACCCTACCGATACTGAAGGACAGAATGACATCGCTCTCTCCCGGCAGCGCGGATGCGCTTCTGTTCGATCTCGGGCGCGTCGTGCTCGACATCGATTTCTCCAAGGCGATCGCCTGCTGGGCGGGACACGCCGGCTGCAACCCTGAGGCCGTCCTCGCGCGTTATGTGCGGGACAGCGAAGCCTACCGGCTGCATGAGGTCGGCAAGATCAGCGACGAGGACTATTTCCAGTCGCTGCGCTCATCGCTCGGCATTGCCATTTCGGATGCGCAGTTCCTGGAAGGATGGAACGCGATCTTCGCCGGCGAGATGCCCGAGATCGCGGAATTGCTGCCGCGCGCGGCGAAGCAGATGCCGCTCTACGCCTTCTCCAACACCAACCGCCCGCATGTAGACCATTTTTCGAAAGAGTATGCCGATCTGCTCGGCCATTTTCGCGAGTTGTATCTGTCCTCCAGCATCGGCCTGCGCAAACCGGACGCGGAAGCTTTCGACCATGTCGTCGCCGCGATGGGCGTGCCGGCCAACCGGATCGTGTTCTTCGATGACCTCGCCGAGAACGTCGAAGGCGCCCGCGCCCGCGGGCTGACGGCGGTGCATGTCACCTCGCCCCGCGACGTCGGCAATGCACTCAGGGCGCTGGGGATCTGAGCGTCCATTCCGGAACAATTTTCGCCCGGAAACGAGGAACCAACTCACTTTGTGCATTTTTGTACAGAGTTCCCGGAACGAATGTCCGGTTCAGGACTCATAACTCGGTTGGGAATTCTACATCGGACGCATCATCGTGTTGGGCAAAACCTACCTCACCAAGCAGGCCTCACTGCTGGTCAAATTCGCCAGGACAACCTCAGATGCCGAGCTTTCCGCCAAGCTGATGAGCAAGGCGGCGGATCTGAAAGCTCAGGCAGATCCGATGCCCGACAGGGATCAAGGGCCCCATGCGCCCGATGTCAGTCCGGATAAGCAGCCGGGGACCTGAGCGATGCTGGTCGTGGCTCTGGTCATTCGCGTCCTCGCCATGGCGATCCTCGTGCCACTCTATGCCGCCTTCCGGATCGCGCCGCGGCGGACCTGATTTTTTCAAGCGTCCGAGTGGTCGCGTTTTGGGCGGGATGCTGGATCGTGAGAATCACGAGTTCGCCGGCTTCCTCGTCTACCGTGTAGTAGACCAGATAGGGGTATCGCCGCGTCACGAGCTTGCGCACGCCCGCGGTCGTTTGAGGCCGTCCGAGACGCGGAAAACCAACGAGATTCTGGAGTGATTCAAGGATCGCGGCGCGCACGCGCAATGCGCCTTGGGGGCTGTGCTCCCGGACATAATCAGCGATGCCGGCGGCGTGAATCTGAGCTTCATCGCTCGAAGCGGCGGAACGCGGCTTCGACCGCGGCGTCCGACGCAAACTGCCGGAGGTTGGCTTGTGCAAGCCCCTCGAGGACCGCTGGAAGATGTGCGGGATCGATCTCCTCGGGCTCTCCAGCGTTGCCGGTCAAAGCCAGCATTGCGCGGGCGATCTCATCCTGACTATCCGCAGGAAGCTGTCGCACGGCTTGAAGCGCCTTCTCGAGCAGTTTCGTCATGGAAGGTAAGGTAAGCCGAGCTGGCGCCGAAAGGAAGTGCGGTTTCTCGCTAGAGGAGGCCCTTTTTGCGTCGGCCCTCGGCTCGGCTAGAACCTTGCCGACCAATTCCTTCGCTTTTGTTGCGGGAGTTCACCGTGGCCTTGATGCCGGTTACTGATGCGCTGGCCGCCGTGCTCGACGGCGCGGAGCCGCTGCCCGAGGAAACGGTCGCGCTCGATGCGGCCTTTCATCGCGTGCTCGCGCACGACGTCGCGGCGCGGCGCATGCAGCCGCCGCAGGCGATGTCGGCGATGGACGGCTATGCTGTCCGAGCGGCGGATGCAGCCAGGGTCGATGCGCAGCTCAACGTCATTGGCGAGGTCGCAGCCGGCCGTCCATTTGCAGGAACTGTTGGCGCTGGAGAAGCTGTGCGGATCTTCACCGGCGGCGTCGTCCCCGACGGCGCCGATGCGATCGTGATCCAGGAGGACACCGTCGCCGACGGCAAGCGCATCACGATCAAGGAGGCCGCCGTCGCCGGGCGGCACATTCGTCCAGCCGGCATCGATTTTCGCGAAGGTGACGTGCTGCTGCGCGCGGGCGCGCGGCTGACCGAGCGCGACCTCGCGCTGGCCGCCGGCATGAACCACCCGCAGCTTGCCGTTCGCCGGCGTCCGAAGGTCGCGATTCTTGCCACCGGCGACGAGCTGGTGATGCCGGGCACGACGCCTGGTCATGGCCAGATCGTCTATTCCAACGGCTACGCCCTGCATGCGCTCGCCCGGAGCGAGGGAGCCGACACCATCGATCTCGGGATTGCCGCTGACACGCTTGCAGCCACCTCCGCCGGCATCCGCCGCGCGCGCGAATCCGGCGCCGACATCCTGGTCACGACGGGCGGTGCCTCGGTCGGCGACCACGATCTGGTGCAGCAGGCGCTCCGCGATGAAGGCACCTCGATGGCGTTCTGGAAGATCGCGATGCGGCCGGGCAAGCCGATGATGAACGGGCAGCTCGGCGCGATGCACGTGATCGGCCTGCCTGGCAATCCTGCATCATCCTACGTTTGCGGCTTCCTGTTCATGGTGCCGCTGATTCGAGCGCTGTCGGGCCGTTCGGTGATTCATCACCGTCGCGAACGCGCCGTGCTCGGCCGCGACATCGGCGCCAATGACCAGCGCGAGGATTATCTTCGCGCCCGCCTCGATCTGCGTGATGACGGCACCCTCGTCGCCCTTCCCGTCAACCACCAGGACTCCTCGCTGCTTGCAGATCTCGCTGCGGCACAGGCACTTCTCGTGCGCGCACCGTTAGCACCGAAGGCCGAAGCGGGAGCGCCTTGCGAGGTGCTGCGGCTGCCCGTTTGAGCGCATCGTTCGCAACCGTTCTGCGAACTTTGTCGCGTTCACGGTAAATTAAGCAGTTGCGGAACATGTATCGAACATATAGTGTCCGTTCATGATTTGTTTCGAGCATGTAGCGGCTTATTGCTGAATTCAGCGTCTCGGAATCGAACGACATCAACCGGGGGATTTTGGTCGAGATGTTAACGCGCAAACAATACGAGCTCCTGCGGTTCATCAGCGAGCGTCTGAAGGAAAGCGGCGTGCCGCCCTCCTTCGACGAGATGAAGGACGCGCTCGATCTGCGCTCGAAATCGGGCATCCATCGCCTGATCACTGCGCTCGAGGAGCGCGGCTTCATCCGCCGCCTGCCCAACCGCGCCCGCGCCATCGAGGTGATCAAGCTGCCCGAGCTCCAGGCCGCCGCCGGCAGCCGCCGCGGTTTCACGCCGAGCGTCATTGAAGGCAATCTCGGCAAGGTGCGCACGACGTCGAGTCCGCAGGCCGACGAGGGCGAGCGTCCCGTCGCGGTGCCCGTGATGGGCCGGATCGCGGCCGGTACGCCGATCGAGGCGTTGCAGACCCGCAGCCACACCATCAGCGTCCCGCCCGACATGCTCGGCTCCGGGGAGCATTACGCGCTGGAAGTGCGCGGCGACTCCATGGTGGAGGCCGGCATTCTCGACGGCGACATGGCGCTGATTCAGCGCAACGAGAGCGCCGATACCGGCGACATCGTGGTTGCCCTGATCGACGATGAGGAAGCGACGTTGAAGCGCTTTCGCCGCCGTGGTGCTTCGATCGCACTCGAACCGGCGAACGCGGCCTATGAAGTCCGCATCCTGCCGCCCAACCGGGTCAAGATCCAGGGCAAGCTGATCGGGCTGTACCGGAAGTACTGAGCGGGTCGCGATCGACGACCGTCAGCAACGATTGGAGCGGACGATTGTCCGCTCCGGCTGGATGGTCTTTCTGGTTTTGCACAGATTATCCGGCTACCTCTCCAGCGCTACATCCTCGGCACGCCGCAACGAAGCCCCATCGCTTCGCAGGCGCTTTGACCGACCGAGGAGACCACCATGCGCAAGATCATTTTGGGCACCGCCACGATGACGCTGATCGCAGCATCGGCGCCGCAGGCCTTAGGCTCGCAGGCCTTGATGGGGTCGCAGGCCTTGGCTGCTCAGCCGCAGCATCACGCGCGCAAAGCGCCACAGGCAACGAGCGAGCAATTCCGCGATGCCCGCAACGCCCGTCGCACAGCCGACGCAGCCGGCCTGGCAATATTCGGGCTGGTCGGCGCCCGCAGGCCGCTGAGATGACGCGCTCACCGAATGCGCGGGAGCAGGCTTTGTTCCTCGTGCATTTGCAAAAGATAATGTGATCGCGCTCTGTCGATGCGAGCCGCAGATTTGCCAACAAACAAGCATATGATCAGCTTCCACTCTGATAGGGGCCTGTGCCTCAGAGACAGAGGCGCCGGTGCTCTATCCTGATTGAGGAGCACCCGATGTGTGACTATAGCCTGCATGCCGTCGCGACGCGTCCCGCAGAAGTCGGTGAGACCATCGTCACGACAACGTTCCGCGGCACCTCGACGCGCGGCTTCGCCTCCGAAGCCGACATGTCCGTCGCGGTCTGCCTGCTGCCGGGAACGGAGCTCGCCTTCGCCGACAACGTCCGCTACGACAATCGCTGGATCTGGACGCGCACCATCAATTCGCGTGTCGGCAAGTTCGGCAAGGTCGATCCGCACATTCCCGACCGCCATCACGACGCGATCGAATTCCCCGACGGCAAATACGTGCTGGTAACGCAGCTCGTGGAAGGCCAGCGTGCGACCGTGCTGCAACTGCCGGTAACCCAGCCGCTCGGCGAGCGCGAGCACAAGCCGCAGATCGCCGACAGCCGCTCCACGCCGCCGCGCCTGCCGATCGGCTAAGCGGTCGATCTTAATCCTCGGCCTGCAGGTCGGCGTCGGCCGGCGTTGCGTCTTTGGAACGCGGAGCTGCCGACCGTGGCATGAGGGACTGTTCGAAATCTCCATCGCCGGCCGCCGCCGGCGACCAGGGGCGGTTTGCGCCCCTCGCCTTCACCGCCTGAATGGCAAAGCCGTCGCCGCGCGGCGTCAGCGCCAGCGCGCCTTGGCGCGCGAGACGCGGCCGATCGACCACCATCGCACCACAATCCGGCGGCGCGGGCCTTGCCGTCACCACCAGTGCCGCGCGGCTGCAATCGTCGGCCAGCGCGTCGATGCGGAGCGCCAGCGCAATCATGCGCCCGTCGGCGAGTGGCGTCACGCAGCCGGTGTCGTCGCACGACACGCCGTCACTGAGCGAGGCGCTCCCGGCATCGCGGGAGTCCGCATCGGCCGCGAGCCACTCCTTGAGCAGAAAGCTGTCCTTGCTCGTCCGGATCAGATGCAACTGCCCGTCCCTGCCCCGCACCGCGACGCTCTGCCCGTCACCGGCGATGAGAATGTCGGGTTGCCGAACCGACAGCCCCCAGACGATCGCCGCGACGAGCACGAGTACGCCCGACCAGCGCAAGGGCGTCCGCAGCAAGCCCATCAGGATCAGCCCGACGCTCGCCGCGATCAGCGGCGCGGTGCCGAAAGCGCCGACGTGGCCGATCGCTCCGGGCAGCGCCGCCACCCAGCGCGACACCGCCACCATCCAGTCGATGCCGATCCCCATGAGTCACCAGAACACGCCGTCGAGCCCGAAGGGCGCAGCGAGCAATCCCAACCGCAGGCATCACCAGCGCGGACACCACCGGCATCGCGCCGAGATTGGCCAGCACGCCGTAGGGCGTGACGCGGTGGAAATGGAAGGCGGCATAGGGCGTGGTCGCAAGCCCCGCGATCATCGAGGCCATGAACAGCATCGCGATCTCGCGGCCGCCCCACAGCGCGATGCGCGCGGTGGTCGAATGATCGGGCGAGGCAAACAGGTTCGGCATGCCGATCTGCACCAGCGCGACGAGCCCGAGCGTTGCCGCAAACGACATCTGGAAGGCGGGAGGCCGATCCCAAAATCATTTGTGTCATCAACATGCTAGCTGACCTTGCGCACCTTGCTCCGGGGATTTTTCCGGGATTCCGCGAGCCGCTCGACGGCGACGGCGATATCTTCGTCGAGCACATGCGCGTAGCGGAGGGTCGATTTGATGTCGGCGTGGTTCATCGCCTTCTGCACCAGCTTGAGGTTGCCGCTGTCGCGCAACAGCTTGGTCCCGAAGTCGTGGCGGAAGTCGTGGAACCTGAAGTTAGACAAACCCGCATTGGCGCGGATTCGCTGCCAGGCCGTCTTGGCGCCGGTGTACGTCAGCGGGTAGCGCTGGCCACGCACCCGGCCGAGCTTCTTGTGGGCAAACATCGCGACATAGGTGAAGCAAAACTCCGGGTGCTGGCCCCGCAGTGGAAACAGGATCTCGCGGATATGCGAGGTGATTGGAAACACCACCCGCAGGCCGCCCTTGCCGGTCCTGACGATCTGCCGGGTACCGAAGTCCACTTCCGACCATCGTAGCGTCACGCATTCCTTCAGCCGCATGCCGGTGGCGCGTGCGAAATCGAAGAACGGTCCGTAGTCCTCACGCATCGCGTCATCGAGCGCGGTTGCCTCTTCGCTCTTCAGCTCCCGGATGCGCTCGGCAGGTTCGGGCAGCAATAGATCGTCCCATTTCGGTTCGCTCTCGAATACGGTGCCCTCGGCCTTGGCGAACGTGAAAAGCCGCTGCAACACCTTCGTGGCACTGCGATTGACGGTGGCGTTGGCGATCTTCGGCAGCGCGGCCCGCTGCTCTTTGCTGAGGCGCTTGCCGCGCCGTGAGACGCAATGACCGCGGCGCCACGCCACAAGCTCTTTGGCTGCCTTGTGATCGATCTCGGTGAGAGACTTCGCCTTGCCGAAATACGCGATCAGCCGTGCAAGGTTGGCCTCGGTGGCTTTCGGATCGGCGTCGTGCTGCGCCAGGTCGTCCCAGAGCCGAGCGGCAACGTCATCGATCGCGAGCGACGTCTTGGATCGTGCCATCGCCTTGACCAGCGCCTTGGCCTTCACTCGCTCGTCGGATTCGAACCGCTCGGCTTCTTTGCGAGCCGTGCATTTCGTTGAGCCATGAAACCGACGACCACTGAGCTGGAAGTCGTACTGATAGTACGGCGATCGCTTGTCCTTGTAGACTGACATGGTGGCGCCTCTCGCTGCCGTCGGCGTGCTTCGAACTCGACGATATCCTGTTCGGCGTATCGTCGGCGCGGGCGCTTCTTCCCCCGCCCCACGTTGATGTAGCTGATCTCGCCGTCCTGGACCAACGCGCTGAGTTGGTCCTCAGTGATCTTGAGCCGGTGGGCGGCTTCGCGCGGCGTCAACAGCGGCGCCGGTGTTGGTTGCAGTGGTTGCCCAGACATACATGCCTCTCCCCCGGTGAAATTCGGGGATCGTGATGGAGGGCAAAGACACCGTGGACAGACGCAACCAATCATAAGATTGGAGCGCGCGATAGTCCGGTAACAAGCGAAAAGGCTGCAAAACGCTTCAATACTGTCCGGTGGGTCGCAAGTGCGTTGCGACGAGAATTCATCGGAGCAGGCTCTCCGGGCGCCCAGCACCGGGCGCGAGGAGAGCAAAATGAAGTGCCCACAGTGCGGCGGGTCCGGATATGCCCCCATTGATACAAAGCCTGGCGAGCCGATCGACCCACCACCGGTCTGCCTACCCTGCAAGGGAACTGGCGACGTCCCCGGGCCAAAGCGGGCTCCGTTCATCAGTAAGATGACCGCGGTCCGCCGAACACGAAAGGGCTGAAACGATTGAGGCCCCGGATCATCTCCGGGGCCTCTTTCATTTTATTACTTTCTGTGGGTCCTACACTGGTTGGGGCGCGGTGCTGTGAACACCGGTGCTTGGCCCATCCTCAATCTGGTCGATCGGCGGCGCCAGCGAGAGCAAAAGATGCCGGTCGCTGTAGGATTCCAGCAGCCGCCTGGCGCGCCCCATGGCATCTTCGGTCTGCCGCATCGCCGCGAGCTCCCGTTCCAGCCGCTCGAACAGCGGGATCCTCTTGGGGCCGTCCCGCGCGACGAGATACGCCACCACCGCAAGAGCACGCTCAAGGCGCTCGACAGTGACTTCGTCGCCCGGGAGAGTCGCCTCCTTCGGAAGAGCAGCGCGCGTCGGGCGCTCGACGGTGACGGGATCGTGCTCCTTGGTTTTGGTATCGCGGATCGGCATGTTTCGTTTGACCTTATGCCCGTTCTTCGGGGTCCATCCATGCTCAGGCGTCCATCCCTGCAGATGTCTCTTCACCCATCCCGCTGGACGATACGACTTTGTCAGGTCGGATCCTTTCCCTTGGTCACTCATCGCTATCGTCCTCCGCGTCTGGCGCGTCGCTGTGCCGCGTGCATCGCCTCCAGCTCGCAACAGTCGTCGCCGGTATCGTCCTCTGCGGCGATGGCATCGACCAGGGCAGCGTTATATGCGGCGCGGCAGTCGCGCTCGGAGGGAGTGACGGTGCCCTTGCGGGCGCCGATCTCCTCGCGCATCGCAACCAGACAGACGAAGAGGGTGAAGGGTGGAAATAGTCGGTGTTCGGACGTAACGTCCGCGTCAGCTTTGGCCATGGTTACCTCATGGTTGGAGTTAGGGCTGGCTGGTGCTTCCAACACCAGTCAGTCCGCCCACTATAGCGCGAATCGATCGCGAGCAAAAATCAGAACATGCGACCGGCGTCCAACACGCGTCCAACAACCTCCGATACCTTTCTGATTTCCAAGACGATTATTTATTTAAGCGTGTAAGGCGCGATGGATCGTCGCCTCGCCGACCCGGTACTCGCTGGCAAGCTCGGCCATCGTGGCACCCTTGGCGTAGCGATCGGCGATCACACGCCGCTGGCCAACGTCGAGAGCCGAGGGGCGGCCGAATTTTTTGCCCTGCTTCTTGGCCCGCGCGATCCCGGCCTCGGTCCTGGACAGGATCAGCTTGCGCTCGAACTCGGCGATGCCAGACATGATCGTCAGCATCAACCGGCCAACATCAGTCGTCGTGTCGCACCAGCTCTCGCCAAGGCTCAGGAAGCCGCAGGAGATGCCTTCCAGTTCGTGGAGGATGTTGTGCAGGTCGCGGCCGGAACGGGCCAGCCGGTCCAGCTTCGTCACCACGACAGTATCCCCGGGCACCAGGCCCCGCATCAGCCGCTTAAACTCGGTGCGGCCGTCGGTCGACTTGCCCGAGCGCTTTTCGGAATAGACGCGCTCGCAACCGGCGGCCTTCAGGGCCTCCACCTGCGAAGCGTGATCCTGCGCGGAAGTGCTCACCCTCGCGTACCCAATCTTCATCGTTGCCCCCCGTTTTGGAATCTCGGCTTACGGAGGCTAAATGGGTAACAAGGTCAGGGCAACCGCCGTCCTTTCATTAGTGTTGGGTTTCGGAGTGACCAGGCGCGGGCGCAGCTTCCCCAATGCCCGACCCGCAAGTGCCCGAAAGGGCTTTACCAGCCCGCTTCGCCAATTCATTCGTTCTGGTCTAGAATCTCGCACCCGCAGCGCGAGTTTCGCTTGGGAAATCGGCTTCTCCAACAGATTGACGCCTTCATCGAGCCTTCCCTGGTGAACGACGGCATTGCGCGAATATCCGGTCATGTACAGGATCTTCAGTTCCGGTCGGATTTGGTGCGCTCGCCTTCCAAGCTCGCGTCCATTGATCCCTGGCATGACCACGTCGGTTAGTAGAAGGTCGACCTTCGAGTCGTCCTGCAGGAGAATAGTCAGAGCGGCTTGAGCGCTGCGGGCCGAAAGGACGCGGTAGTTGAGATCCCGCAGGACGTCAGAAATATAGACGCGCAGATCTTCATCATCCTCGACCACGAGAATGGTCTCGAATATTTCACCCTCAGCGAGCTCCTCAGGGGCCACTTCCTCATGTCGGGCACTCCCGGTGAAGCGCGGGAAATACATCTTGATCGTCGTGCCTTGGCCCACTTCGCTGTAGATTTTTGCGTGGCCTCCGGATTGTTTGACGAAGCCATAGACCTGGCTCAGACCAAGGCCGGTGCCGTGGCCCGGCTCCTTCGTCGTAAAGAAGGGTTCAAACGCGTGACTGAGAACGTCCCGCGGCATTCCGCCTCCGGTGTCGGTCACGCAAATGGCGACGTACTGACCGGGCGCCAATTCAGGATTGAGACGGCAGTAATCCTCGTCGGCGGCGATATTGGCAGCTTCCAAAGTCAGCTTTCCGCCGTCAGGCATGGCGTCCCGAGCGTTGATCGCCAGGTTGACGATGGCTGACTCCAGATGGTTGGCGTCCGCTTCGATTTGCCATAGACCCGCACTTCCGACCGTTTGGACTTCGATGCTCTCTCCGAGCGTGCGCTGAAGGAATTCCTGCAGGCTATTGACGTAGTTGTTCACGTTGATCGGCTTGGGATCGAGCGCCTGTCGGCGCGAAAATGCCAACAAGCGACTGGTCAACGCCGCGGCTCTCTGCGCCCCTCGTTTCGCGTTTGCGAGCGCCCGGCTCAGATTGGCTCCGGGCGCCTTGGCGTGCCGTTCAGCTGTTTCGAGATTGCCAAGGACGATCATGAGCAGATTGTTGAAGTCGTGCGCGATGCCGCCGCTGAGTTGCCCCACCGCTTCCAGCTTTTGGGATGCGGCGAGTTGCTCCTGAACGTGCTTGAGCTCGTCCTCGGCGCGCTTCCGGTCCGTAACGTCGCGCGTGACTTTGGCGAACCCGACGATGTTTCCGGCCTCGTCCGTGATGCGATCGATGATGACGGACGCCCAAAAGCGGGAGCCATCTTTTCGCAGGCGCCAGCCTTCTGCTTCGAAGCGACCATGCTCCGCCGCCTCTGAAAGCGCACGCTTGGGGACACCGAGTTCGATGTCCTCGGGCGTGTAAAAAGCGCTGAAATGCCGACCGACGATCTCCAGCGGCCCGTAACCCTTGATCTGCTCGGCTCCGGGATTCCAGGTTGTCACATTGCCGAGCGGGTCGAGCTGAAAGATAGCATAGTCGACCACGGCCTCGATCAGCTGCCGGTAGCGACGCTCACTATTGAGAAGCTCTTCATGGGCTTGCTGACGCTCCGTAACGTCCCGCGTGACCTTGGCGAAGCCTATCAGTTCACCGGCTTGATTCCGGACCGCATCAATGATGACCGATGCCCAGAAACGGCTTCCGTCCTTGCGAACTCTCCACCCTTCGGCACTGAAGCGGCCTTCTCGTGCAGCGACGCTCAAGGCGCGCTCGGGAAGACCATTGGCGCGATCCTCTGGCGTATAGAAGGATGCGAAGGACTTGCCGATGATTTCGTCGGGCGAGTAGCGCTTCAACCGCTGCGCGCCGGAGTTCCAGCTGCGCACCGTTCCGTCGACGTCGATCATGTAGATGGCGTAGTCCACGATGGCGTCGATAAGTAGTTGAAGTCGTGCGGTATCTCCGATCCCGTCAAGTTTTGACTGAGGGCTTTGCAAGCGGCGGGACTCCAGTGGCCACAACAAACAACTGCGGAGACAAAGTGTGGTTCCGCGCCGCATGCTGTCCCCCTTTGGCCGAACTGAGACAGCTTGGCCGGTCGCTGCGAAGGGACCAGGATCCCGTTGGGTCAAAGTGCCCATATTCGCTGCGAACAGATGTCCTCCGCTCCTGCGAACGTCTGACATCGAGGCGGGCCAGAGTGGGCGTGCCAGCGGATTACGGACCTTGCTGTCGTGCCAATCTCCGCCTCGGGCGGTGCGGACACCTCGAATCGCACGAGTGGTGACGCATACCGGCCCCAGCTCGCGATCCCCGTCGCGCCCCAGAGCTGGGGCCACTTTCAAATCGAGCCATCGTCAAATTCAAACTAGGCCGCCTCGCTCGGAAACAGGCCAGCACCCGGAGCGCCTAAGTTGAATTTTGGAATGGCCTGATTTGCTCAACCCATGTTAATTCCCGGACGGCTCTAGGCGTGTACTAGGTTCATAGCGGGGAACGATTGCGATGGACTACCGCGCTTACATCATGGGCGAGGACGGGCGGATCAGGGGCGTGCACGAGCTCGACTGCGCGAGCGACGAGGAAGCCAAGGCCAAGGCTACGCAGATGCTCGACGGCCACGATTTGGAAGTGTGGCAGCGAGATCGGCGCGTCGCTGTCTTGAAGCACCATACAAAGCAGTAAGGCCCGCCTCGTGGGCGGCCTCTTTCATTTCGCTGACGGTGAGCATCTGGCTGCGGCCAACGGCCCGCCGTAGTCGCGGCCAATCCGGGCGAAGACCAGGGCGAGGGTCTGATCGGGATCTCCGTAGATGCGTGGCCGGTAGTCGGCTTCCGCAACCGGCGACCCGATGTCTCGAAACATGCGAGTCGGCCTCAGGCGCCGATCGCCGTCTTTGTCGTCGGTTGGGGGGGCACCCCTGGGCTTCGCCTTGACGGTGGGGCCGGTCACGGGTGGATTCCACGGCCCGGCTCTACCGGCGGCACGCTGTCATCGGTCAGTAGCCAAGCATCATAAGCGGAAAGCGCTACATCGCTCTGCGCCTGCGTCCTCGGGAGACCGCCGAGCACCAGCAGTGGTTCTTTCAGCTCTCGCGCAGCCGCCGCCGCACGATCGGCGAAGCCTTCGAGTTCTTCGCCCTGATCGGGAAACCATTCGTGTGATCCCGCGGTGGCCCACAACGGGATGCCGGGCGGCAAGCAACCGCACACGACAACAACGCGAAGCGGCTGGGATGATCCACCGCGGTGTTCCGATGAATTCAAGCGCTTCTCCAGTGCTTCGAGACGGCGGGTTAGCCCGCATTTCTCACACGACCGATTGCTCAGCGACGGAGGATAGGAGGATTTGGCAAGGCAACGGGGAGCCGTGGCGCTGAAGGCGCAGCCGGCGGTTTGGTTTTGAATGTCTCCGTTGGGCCTGTTGGTGATGCCGCCGATTGAGCGCGTCGCAGCGTCGCGTGTCAGGCCGGCGAGGCGCGAGCCTTGGCGGCTTCGGCCAGGCGACGAGCCGCGTGTCCCCACGGCTGAGCGGCTGGGCAGGCCGAGGCCATGGCGATCCTGATGCGGCGGACGCTGATGCGCACCAGTGCGCCGATCTTGAGGAGCTTGAGGCGGATGGTGCCGCAGGTGGCGTCCGCAAAGGTGGTTTCGGCAAGGCCGATGCGCCGCAGGGCACAGATCAGCACATAGGCCATCGAGGCGAACCACAGCCGCAGCTGGTTGGCGCGCATGGTGGCGGCCGAGGTGCGGTCGGCGTAGAGATCGAGCTGGCACTCCTTGATGCGGTTCTCCATGTCGCCGCGGGCGCAGTAGATGTCCTCATAGAGCTGCCGCACGCCCGCCGCGCTGCGCTTGAGCGAGGTGACGACGAAGCGCGGATTGGCCTCGCCTTGCGTCCACTCCGCCTTGGCGACGACGCGGCGCTCCTGGCTCCAGGTGTCGCGCGTACGCCATTGGAAGTCCTTGAAGCGGCGTGCCGGTTGGCCGGTCGTCTCGGCTGTGGCTCTCGCCGCGGCGAGCTCCTCCTCGATCATGGCGACCAGGCGCGTGTTGCGGGCGAGCCCGAACAGATAATCCACGCGGTTTTGCTCACACCACGCCATCAGCGCCTCGCGCGCAAAGCCACTGTCGGCGCGCAGCACGATGCGCACGAACGGCCAGCGGGCGCGGATTTGCCGGACAATCCGCGCGATCTCCGCGACACTGCCTGCGCTGGCATCGATGTCGGCGCGCCGCAGCTTGGCCGCCAGCAGATGCCGGCCGCAGAACACGTACAGCGGCAGATAGCAGTAGCAGTCGTAATAGCCGTGGAAGAAGCGCCCCTCCTGATGCCCGTGCAGAGGATCGTCGGTGGCGTCGAGATCGAGGATGATCTGCGGCGGCGGTCGCTTGTGCGCCTCCAGGAACAGCGTCACCGGCAACGCCTCGATCGCCGCCGCGTCGTAGGCGATCTTGTGATAGCGCGAAGGTTCCTCCCGGCCCAGTTCCAGCCGGTTCAGCGTCGACTTGCCGGCCACCGGTGCGCAGTCCTCGCGCCTGGCAACAAGCTTGCCCGCCAGCACCGCCATCAGCGGGTCGTGCCGCAACTCGTCGTGATCGTTGATGTCTTCGTAGCCAAGTGCGATGCCAAAGACCCGCTGTCCGACCAACGTTCCGACTGCGTGCTCGATCAAGTCCACCCGGCGATGATCGCGAAAGCAATCGGCAAAGCGCCCCACCAGATCAATCGCCCGATCAGACGCGCCCAGCAGCAGCGCGCCCGCATCCGACGTCACCAGGCCACCATCAAAAGCCGCTTCCACGATGCGGCCTTCCACCTCTCCAAAATCAAACCGTTCTGCGCTACACTGTGCCGGCATCGGGGCATTCCTTGAATCACCGCGAAGTCCTTCTCGCAAAAGAACTTTCGCTGATTCGCGCCCCGATGCGCCTCAACACTGTGAGAAATGCGGGTTAGTTCGTCGCTCATTTGAAGCGCTCCTCCAATGCGTGCAGCCGGGTTTCAACATCTTGCGTTTCGATCGCGCGGCGCGCCGTCTCGATAACGGCGGCGATCTCGACCGCCTCAGCCGGTGATACCTTGCCGGCCGCCATAGCCGCTGTGACGGCCGCCAGGGCGCCGACAACATCGGCCGCAGTTTTGATCGGCGGCAGCGCGAACGGTGCGGCGCGACCTTTCCGCGGCGGCTCGATCCTGTCGACGATCATCTTTTGCGATGGCCGATCCCCGCGTTTGGCTTGTCGGATAATCTTGGAGACGATAGCCGCGCGATCGTCATCGCTCATGTGCTCAAGCAATAGGGTCTTGCGGTGTCGCGTCCCCGGCTTCAGGCCCGCCGGGTTGCCGCTCTTACCCTTCACGAATGGCTTGCCCCGGACCTTCTTCGTCGCTGCTTCTGGCGCTGCTTTTTGAGCTGCCTTCGTCGCTGCTTCTGAAGGTGCTGCTGGCGCATCTGCTGCCTCAGCGGCTTTCTGCCACGCCGGTTTGGTCACCACACGCCACCATGTCAGGAATCAGGGGGCCATCGGCAGCGGGTGCCGATGGCCAGCGCATGTTACATCCACCTATCTGCCCGCGCCTTCCCACCTGGGCCCGAAGCGCTGGACGTTCCGGACCGGGCGCGAGAGCTGCTTGAAAATCGTGCCGGTGCCGATGAACTCGTTGACGATGTGGCCGCCTGGCATCGTCTTCGTAATCTTGCGGTGCTCGAATTCGCGCATGCCTTCCGTGCTCATCGACGCCGCCATCGCATCGCTGCGGATTTCGCTGATTACGTTTTCTAGTGCGACATGGTCCGCCGCAATGATCTGCAGCTCGACGCCCTTCCAGCGCGGAGAGTGAGACTGCATCTTGCGGGTCGTGCGGATCTTGTAGGCAACTAGATCCTCACCAGCCATCGGCGGCTCTGCCGCGCTGCCCAACGCCCGCATCACAGAATCGGCCTTCGCCTGGACGTCGGCGAACGCATTCAAGTCGGCCATCGGGCGGGTCTGCTTTCTTTGCATGCCGGCAACGCTCGACGCCAACGCGGCGAATTCGCTGCGGCCAACGCTGTCGGCTGCGACGCGTTGGCCCATTGTCTGGTCGACGCCGCGATCGCGCTCGCCAGCCTCGTCGGCTTTCTTGCTCGCCTTGACGTCTTCAGCGAGTGCCGCATTTCGCATTCACCGCGCTGATCGACGCGGTGATGTCGGTGCGCATCGCATCCACGGCGTCCATCAGCGTCTTAAGTTGTTCAGCGTCCATCTTGGTATCTCCGTTTCACTTTGAGTTGGTTGCGGGTCGGTATCCTGTGTGGATGCACCGTACAGCCACGCGCGAGTTTATCAAAACCCCTTTGTGGATAGGGTTTGCGGGTAACAAGCAAGCGCCGCGCGGTTTGCTATTCAGCGCGTCATGCGGCATGGTGACAGCGCGATGGATCTCCGAGGTCGCACCTGTGATCGCCCGCCCCTTGGCCTCTGACCCGGGGGGCGGGCGATGTTTTGAGGGCCGAGCGACGGATGGACTCGCCGGCCGCAGATGACACGGCCCGCGGCATGCACCGCGCGGCCGTGTCGCTTTTCCGGGAGCAGCGTGATGGCGAACCTCGACCACGAAGAGGGCAAGCGGCTCGAGTCATCCGTGAATTCGCACCGACACCAGGCCGCGCTAGCCGCCTGCGGCTCGACGTGGGCGAACAACGCCGGCATGAGCAAATCGCCGCAAAGCTTCGCGCGCAGCTTCAGCAGAGGTAGGCGCGCGCCGCAGATTGTTCAAACGACAACGTGGCCCGCACAGCGGCCGGCCCGAAGCCGTCTACCCCAAAGCTCGAGATGACGGGTGTCTCACCGGCCGCCGCCGCCCGCTGCGCCCGTCGCCATTCAGCGGTCGCGGCGAGGATCGTGTCAGACCACCGTGCGGGAAATGGGTCCTCTGCGGCGTTCTCCGCGAGCGCCAGCAATCGCAGGCGAGCGAAGTTAACGGCGCCATAGGACGCTGGCACTTCCGACACGACGCCTTCCGTTTCTGGTTGATCGAAAGAAGGGGCTTGGCGGTGTGGCGTGCTCGAATCGACCGGAGCATCTAACCCACAGACAGCGACCGGAGGGAGCGGCGGAGCGCAGCGACATTCTTCCTCCTCCATCGGGTGACCGCATTCCGTCAATGAGATGGAAGAAGAGTATGGTTGCCGAACCGCTGTCACGGCGGTTTTGGCCGCCCGTTTCCTGCGGCGGTAGGTCGACTCGCTGATGCCCTCCAGCTCCCATGGCTTGCGGCGCCGTTCGGATTCTGCCTGCGGCTTCGCGCCGGCCTGTTCGCGCTTCCACCGCTTATCGGCCGCCTCTTTCTGTCGCTGGATCGCGTCGCGCTGTTTCTTGAGCATGTCGCAGGCGCCGATCGTCCGGAGGTCGAGGAACGTCCGCATCTCATACGTGACGCCGAGCGCGCGGGCGACTTGATCCGCACTGCGCTTCCGGCCTTTGCCGATCTCCTTGACCATGATGTCGAGACTGTCGTCGTCGTCGATCTCGGGCATTAGATCGAGGGCGGCATCCCTCATTTCCTCCTGGGCGGCGCCGCGTAGCGCAAGCTGGTTGAGCAGCTCGCGCAGCACTTCACGCCCATAGTCATCATCCGGCAGGCTGGCGCCGAATAGGTGATTGACGGACATGTAAAGCTCACACTCGCGAACGTCTGCAGGCGATGTCGGCCGGCCGCCCCTGCGTCGACGGTTGCGCCGGGCTTCAGTCTTGTCGCGCTCGTTGCGGACGATGCCGAAACGGTCGGTTGCGTTCACCGAATCGGTGCGGTAGGTTGCTGGCACTGAAGCCGCCTCCTGTTACGGGTGGTGGTCTAGAGCCCGGTCAAAAGCTCTGTTTCTAAATGCCGCTCGGTTCACAGCCGGGCGGCATTTCCTTGTGTGCTACCTGCGTTCCAAAAGCTAACAGGTTTTGGAAGCCTTCGAGTGGCCTTGTTACCACTGTGATTTTACGTTTCGAAATCCGTTCTTCCAAAACGATAGAATTCGAACGTTAAGCGGTCCCCTGTATGGTCGTCGGGACCGCGTTGAATTCGGTGACCCAGCTATAGGCGTCGTGCTGCCGGAAGTTTCCGAAGTGGTGGACCGACGTCACCATGAACGTACCCTGCTGCGCCGCCTTTTGGTTCAACAGCGAGCTTTGCGCTTGTTGGGTATTGGTGATCAGGGTCTTTGGCATCAGCACCAAATCACCGACCTGGATGTCCGCGCGCATCGCACATTTGAACGCGATCTCCGGCGCCAATAGCCAAGTAGGCTGCCCGATCAAGTCGGTGAAGGCGATCTGTTTCGGCTTGGTGCTGGACGGCTGATCGTAGACGTTGATCGTGTTGCCATCGAAAAGGATCTGCGCGCCGTGATAGTCAGGCTTGTTGATGATCGACCGACTTGCTGCGAAGATATATTCGGCGAACGCTTTCACGCCCGTGTAGATGCCGGGCAAATCCTCTGGAGCGATCAGATTGCCATTTAGGTTAGTCTTGATGGTGTAACCGGGATAAGCGGTGGTCAGCGCAGACTTGATCGCGGCGTCGGCCGGCTGCCCCTTTTTCCACGCGAGCGCGAGGTTCTTCGGAGCGTTGGGTGGCGAGTTCGCTGGCGGCGGCGACCCCGCGGCGATGACGATGTCGAGGCTCATATCCGTGCCCACCCAATTGCCGAATGATTGGAAAATGAAACCCCGCACGAGCAGGCCGGCCTGCTGTGGGTTGGCCAGGGGCAAGCCCTTCTGAAAACCGCCGTAGACCTTGATCTCCTTGTTTCGCAGGTTCTCTGCCTGCGAAATCATCTGCAGCGGTATGCCCCAGATTTTGATGAAAGCACCGGCGTTGGCCGGCGAATGCATCGCCGCAACCGGGATGTCCAGCTCCACCTGCAGCGCGCCGCGGATGTTCTGGCCGTTGAGGTGGGAGGTGAAGACGGTTTTGCCGCCGTCTATTTCAATTCGGTAGTAGCGCAAGGTCTTTACCCTTCAGCGTGGCGGAGTGTGCCTCTGGCAATTATGAGCAGAATCATCGGGAAAATCGCAACGCGCGTGTTCCCTAGTTTCGGTCCCTATTAGGGCCGCGTCTCGGTCTTGAGGACAAAGCGGATGGGAAGCTCGAAGGTGTCGACGTTGTCTGCTGTCAGGTTCTCGATGTCGCTCATGACCTGCGCCGCCGCTCTCACGATGGCGTCGACCTGCGCTCGACGCGATTCCTGATCGGCGAGATGCTCCTTGTCGGATTCGCTGATGTCGGTGGGATCGGCGCGCCGAATATCGACTTCGCGCTGATCGGCCAGGCGACGCTTGCCCACTGGAAGCAGCAGACAGTTCACCGCGTCCTCCTCGGCCTGTTCGATCGCCTGCAACAGAAGCGCCTTCCGGGCCGCTAGTATGTGCTCCGGAGTCGGATCGTCGTTCTCGATCTCGAAGTCCGGCGCATAGGTTGTGCCGTCAGCTCCGATGTTCGTCGCGACCGCGGCAACAATGTCGGGATGAGCGATCGGCGCCGGATACGGTTCGTGGCGAACCCGTATCTCGGCTTGCCACGCGGCGGTGTCTCTCCAGAAAGCGGATGCCGGGTCCTCTGCGTCTGCATGATCGGACGGCTGCGGCTGAGGACGCATGGGCTGCTGCGCCTTCACGATCATGTCGTGGTCGTGCCACGTCTGCAGCTCGTGGATGAACGCGTCGACCAGCTTGCCAAATGCTTGCTTCGCCTGGTCGAAGGTGACGGGCGGCGGAGCGAGCGCGGACTTCAGGATTTTGTGCGTCATGACTGTCAACCTTTAGAGTTTGAGATAGTAGTAAACGGTATCGGCCAGCCCGACATTGTTGTGTGCGGCGTTGCCGCCAGAGCTGTACGTAGTGTCAAGACCGTTGGAGCTGTTGACGCGAACACCGGTTGCGGCGGCAGCGATAGCAAACGTCCCGGTGAGGCCGAAAGCGCCGCCGCCACCAACGCCGCCGCCGCCCTGGTTGCCATAGATCGGGCTCGGACCCGATCCCCCAACGCCGTGGACATGCGTCGGATCAAATATCCCGGCCGAGTGAAAGTGGCTGGCTAGTTCATTGACGATCAGGGTGTGAAGGTTTTCGCCGATGACCGAGCCGGGCGTCGTCAAGGCTCCGGTCGTGACCGGAACACCGGTGAGGCGTGTGGTCGGTGCGCCGCCCATTGTGTCGACGCCGACCACGCCCTTGCCGCGCTTGTCGTAGACTTGGATTTGCTTATTGGCTGCGAAGTCGGCCGCAGCATTCGCGCCACGCGTGGTTGGAGCGCCAGCGCTGGTGAACGCCGGGCACTGCGTGTTCGAGTAGTTGTTCCAATGCCAAGCGAACAGGTTGGCCGTGTCGTTGTTGGCGCGCTGCGTCGCGTTCGATGCGGATTGCCGATTGTGGTCGCGTTTGCGACTACCCATCCGGTAATAGACTCGTTAGTCGTCCGGAATTTCATGTCTCCAGTCGTCGCCGCGCCGGCCGACGATTGGGCCTGCTGCGACGAGCTGATCAGCTGATAGTTCGTGACGTTGTCGACAAACTCCGCCCACCCGCCGGAGATGAGTGCGCCAGCGCCGAGAGCGCTGCCGTCTGGATTAACCCATGCCGAAGGCCCCGCGCCGATATCGAGCGTGCAAGGCCCGTTGTTGCTATTCGCGATCTTGATGCGCAGCGTCATGCCCTGAGTGCGCTGCGTGATCGGCGGCGAGTAAGTGGCCACATAGCTGTTCACGCTACCGGTATCTTGCGCCCAATTATGAGCCGCGGCCTGCGCCTGGGGAATCTGCTCCATGTTCTGCACGGTGCCGGCCGTGACGAGATTTGCGCAGATATCACCGCCCAGCCACGCCTTTGCAGTCGTGCCTTCTTGCGCGCGAACGATGGTCAGCACGTCGGCGACGCGCTGCGTCACCAGAACAATCTCGCTCACCGTCTGCGTTGCCGCGTCGATCAGCGTCAGGAGGAAGGGCTGGTTGGCTACAGGCGTCGGGAATGCACCGCCGGTTCCGGCTGCGACCTGCAGCGCGGTCGCCACCGTATTGATCGGGGCAGCCAGAATGGTGTTGGCGTTGTTCGCAAATTGATAGGTTGGTGCGGCCATTGTGTGCCCCGGTTTCCTTTTAGGTGGTCGTTGGTGGATAAAGATGGACACGCGGCGGCTTGGGGCGCCCCAATCAACGTGTCCCGGTAACGCGTCTACGATCGCTAGCGACGCTGGATCGACGTCGCCCTTCACGTACGTCCGAATGCAATTCAGCAACGCATGGCGCGTCCGGCAATGAGCGCGCGCGCGCCAATCGTTCGCAGATTGATGTCCTCGTTGGCGCTGTAGAATCCATTCCGTTCCGTCGAGTGCCGCGACGATGCGCCAGCCGACGCTCAACCTCGCAATGACGGGAAAGGCGTCGTCACTCTCGCCGCGCCGCGCCACGATCGGCTGAGGCCGTGGAGGCCGTGGTGGCGGAGCAGGCTTCACCACGGGCCTGCTCGGCGGCTTGACGGGGCTGCTGGTCAAGGTCGCGGCCACCGGCGGCTCGACCATGCCGGGCCGGTCGGGCAGATCAACGACGCGCGCGAGCTCGGACATGCTCACGGGACCACCCACGTGAAGCTCTATGCACCGCCCGAGGGCCGCCCGCGAGCGGCAGTGCGCGCGCGCATGCCACTCGCCGTCCTCGTGGAGACCCTGCAGGACCCACTGGAATGTGTCGCACACCACGCGCCATCGCTCACCCAACTGCGCGACCACGGTCATGTCCGCGGCTCCCGTCGGCGCCGCGCTGCGGATCCCTGCGGGGGGATGTCGCTTCTCGCGGGTAGCGCTTCAATGATTGCAGCCGCCCGCGGGTCGACAGGCCCGGCGTGCGCTTTCACGAGCGCGCGGAGCATCTCCACGTTCCGCACAAGCCCCTTGCCCTGCCAGTCTCCGGCCACGCGCTGTTGCAACCACCACGCCCTGCTCCGCCGCCCTGGGGCTGCCGGCAGGACGACAATGCGCCAATCGGAATTCAGCTCGGCCAACAGCTCGATGGTTTCGCTCATGCGCGGAGCCCTCCCGTCGCCTCGACAGAACGGCCGGCGAACCTCCGGGATATTTTCCGGGACTCTTCGCCACCAAATTCGGATTTATGCCGGTTTCCGATCGGTTTTTGTTCTACCGCGAGGGTCTCGGCATCCAGCCTAACTGATTGATACTTACCGTTCTTTTTAGCGTTTCCGGATGCTAAACCGCCGGAGCGTCCACGCTCTGGAAGCTCGGATGCACCAGCGCCTCAGGCGCGACCGCGAGCACGATCAGCGCTGCCACCGCCAGCGTGCGGAACGTGATCGCCCTGCGATCGACCATCACCGCAATCAACACCACGGCGGTCATGAAGAACGACCTCTGGGTCGCAACCTCCGCGCCCGAGAGCAGCAGATAGAACGCGGACGCGGCCAGCGCCGCGGCCGCCGACCATTTCTTGATTGCGAAGCCGGCCGCCATCCCGGGGATCAGCGCCAGCAGCGCGCGAACCGCGAAGAAGACGACGCCGGCGACGACGGCCATATGGTAACCGGAGATCGACAGAACATGGCCGAGGCCGGAGATGAACATCGCATCATTGACCGGCGTGGTGATCGCATCGCGCCGGCCGGTCAGGAGCGCCGTCGCGATCGCGCGGTTGTCGCCATCGAGCACGGCGCGGATGCGCGCGTCGATCGCATCGCGCAGCCCCTGCATGACAGCCGCATAGCGCAGTTGCAGGCCGCCGGCGTCGGGCGGCGCCACGGCGGTGATCGCTCCCATCACGAAGCCGGAGGCGCCGATGCCCTGGAAGAACATGTCGCGCGAGAAATCGTAACTTCCCGGCCGCAGCGGCGCGAGCGGCGGCATCAACCGCGCCTTCAGCTGCACGAAGCTGCCGACATCGGGAGCCGTCCCCTTGCGCACGGAGAGGCGGACGCGCTCCAGCTTCACGTCGCTGCGCTGCGCCTCCATCGCGGTGACGCGCAGCACGAAACGGTCGGTGCGCTCGCGGATGTCGCGGGTCTCGACGAAGCCCGACAGCGACACCGAATAAAGCGGCTTTGCGAGCACCGTGTGCGCGATGCGCGCCGTCTTCCACGTCGCCATGGCAAAGCCGGCCGCGACCGCCGCGATCATGATCGCCGGCGCAAACCACCGGCTCCGCCGCGACAGGCCGGCACCAAGGGTGAGGGCGACGGCCGTCGCTGCGGCGACCCAGAGCACCGGTTCGTGATCAGCTGAGAAGTAGAGCGCAATGCCGCAGCCGAAGGCGATCGGCACCCACGGGAACAATCGTCCGGCGCCGGCTTCGGCGCGGGCCCATTCGTGCAGCGTCTCAACGAGCGTGGGCCAGACGCCCAAGCCTGCGGGCGCAAAGCCACCGGCCGAGGCAGTTCGGCCGACGGGCCAAGTCCCTGCGACAGTTTGGGACCGCACTGGCCGGCCCGGCTCCGCCATTCCCTAGCAACCCTTGCGATACGCGACGGAGGCGGAGGCTACCGGAACGTGCGGCGGGGCGAATAGCGGTACGGATCAGGAACGGGCAGTGGAAAAGCCCTACTTTTCCTCTTCCATCGTCACGGCGACATCGGCCTTGGCCGACAGCCGGACCTTGTTGCCCTCGACATCGGCAACCAGACCCTTGTCGATGAAATGGTGATGGCCCTTATGGCTGCCCTCGCCGCTGTCCTTTTTGGTCAGCTTGATGCGATTGCCCTCGACCTTGTCGACCGTGCCGACATGGACGCCATCGGCGCCGATGACTTCCATATGCTCTGCGATGTTCTGCATGGTGGGATCCTCAATTGGGGACCCACACAACGCGCGGGATGCGCGTTCGTTGCCTCGCCGGAATGACGATGCCGTGTGCCCGGTCAGATCAACGGCGCGCGTGACGAAGCATGGTGGTTGACGATCTTCCAGTCGCCCTCCTCGCGCTGGATCACCCAGCTCATCTTGACCGAGAACTCCGGCCGCTCACCGGCGAGGTCGAACGCCACGATTGCGGCCATGTTGATCAGGTCAGCGCCGGCCTGCGCTGCGTTCACCTCGGAAAACACCGCGCTCGGCTTGCGCCAGCGCGGCAGGCCGTCGAAATAATCGACGACACCGTCCCTGCCCCGATAGAGCTTTGGGTTGGAGCCGAAGAAGAATGCGTTCTTCGCATAGAGCGATGACAGTGCGGCCGCATCGAGGGTGGCGAAGCCGGCGCACCATTTCGCGATGATGGTGGAAACGACTGCGTCGGCTTCGTTGCTCATTTGCGATCCTCAGCCCTTGGCGACTTCCTTCGCGAACGTGTCGCGCAGGCCGATCGTCCGCGAAAACACCGGCTTGCCCGGCGCCGAATCCTTGTCGCGCACGAAATAGCCCTGGCGCTCGAACTGCATCGGCTCGGTCGAATTGCTTTCCGCAACCGATGCCTCGATCCGGGCATCAGCGAGGATCTCCAGCGACTGCGGATTGAGGTCGGCCGCAAAATTCGAGGCGTCCGGGCTCGGATTGGCGAATAGCTGGTTGTAGATGCGGATCTCCGCCGGCACCGAATTCGCCGCCGGCAGCCAGTGCATGGTCGCCTTGACCTTGCGGCCATCGGGCGCGTTGCCGCCCTTGGTCGCGGGATCGTAGGTGCAGCGCAGCTCCACCACCTCGCCGGCGTCGTTCTTGATCACGCCGGTGCACTTGACGAAATAGGCGTAGCGCAGCCGCACCTCGTTGCCCGGCGACAGGCGGAAGAACTTCTTGGGCGGATTCTCCATGAAGTCGTCCTGCTCGATATAGAGCTCGCGGCCGAACGTGATCTTCCGCGTGCCTGCGCTGGCGTCGTCGGGGTGGTTGATCGCCTCGAGTTCCTCGATCTGCCCTTCCGGATAGTTCTCGATCACGACCTTGAGTGGCCGCAGCACGCCCATGCGCCGCTGCGACGTGCGATTCAATTCCTCGCGGATGCAGAATTCGAGCATGCCGATATCGACCACACTGTTGGCCTTGGCGACGCCGATGCGCTTGACGAATTCGCGCAACGCCGCCGGCGGCACGCCGCGGCGGCGCATCCCCGCCATGGTCGGCATGCGCGGATCGTCCCAGCCGGCGACATGACCGTCGCGAACGAGCTGGGTCAGCACACGCTTGGACAAGAGCGTGTAGGTCAAATTGAGCCGCGCCATTTCGTACTGGTGAGGCTTGGAGGGCACCGGCAGCTTCTCGATGAACCAGTCATAGAGCGGCCGGTGGTCCTCGAACTCCAGCGTGCAGATCGAGTGCGTGATGCCCTCGATGGCGTCCGACTGGCCGTGGGCATAGTCGTAGCTCGGATAGATGCTCCACCTGGTGCCGGTGCGCGGATGGTGCGCATGCAGAATGCGATACAGCACGGGATCACGGAGATTGATGTTGCCCGAGGACATGTCGATCTTGGCCCGCAGCACGCGCGCGCCGTTCGGGAATTCGCCGGCCTTCATGCGGCGGAACAGGTCGAGATTCTCGTCCACGCTGCGGTCGCGGAAGGGCGAGTTCCTGCCGGGCTCGGTCAGCGTACCGCGGGAGAGCCGGATCTCTTCCTGGGACTGGTCGTCGACATAGGCGAGCCCGTCGCGGATCAGCTGCTCTGCCCATTCGTACAGCCGGTCGAAATAGTCCGACGCAAAGAACAGGTTCTTGCCCCAGTCGAAGCCGAGCCAGTGCACGTCGGCCTGGATGGCATCGATATATTCCTGCTCTTCCTTGACCGGATTGGTGTCGTCGAAGCGCAGATGGCAGCGGCCCGGAAACTCCTGGGCGATGCCGAAATTAAGGGCGATCGACTTGGCGTGGCCGATATGCAGATAACCGTTCGGCTCCGGCGGGAACCGGGTCACGATCTCCTTGTACTTGGCCTGATCGAGGTCGGCCCGGATGATGTCACGAATGAAATCGCGCCCAACCTCGTTCGCCACCGGTTCTGTCATTACGAAAATCCTGCAGGGAAATCAGCGGTCCTTCTGCCAAATTTGCTTGGCTGAGCCAAGAGCTCAAGCAAGGCGTTAGGCGGTCCGCTGCCGGGCTTTAGTTATGCTCCGGTCCTGTTATATACCACCGCCTCTCATGCATAGGCCCTGCCACGAATGACCGATCCCGTCGTCACACGCTTCGCTCCCTCCCCGACCGGCTTCCTCCATATCGGGGGCGCCCGCACGGCGCTATTCAACTGGCTCTATGCGAAGAAGCACGGCGGCAAGATGCTGCTCCGGATCGAGGACACCGACCGGGAGCGCTCCACCGAGGCCGCGATCGGCGCCATCCTGGACGGCCTCAAATGGCTGGAGCTCGGCTGGGATGGCGACGTCATCTACCAGTTCAGCCGCGCCGCCCGGCACCGTGAGGTTGCCGAGCAGCTGCTCGCCGACGGCAAGGGCTACCGTTGCTACGCCACGGCCGAGGAGCTCACCGCCATGCGCGAGAAGGCGCGTAGCGAGGGCCGCACCCGCCTCTATGACGGGCTGTGGCGCGACCGCGATCCGGCGACCGCCCCATCCGACGTCAAGCCGACAATCCGCCTGCGCGCGCCGCAGACCGGCGAGACCGTGATCGAGGACCAGGTCCAGGGCCGCGTGGTCTGGCAGAACGAGAACCTCGACGACCTCGTCCTGCTGCGCGGCGATGGCAACCCGACCTACATGCTCGCGGTGGTCGTGGACGACCATGACATGGGCGTCACCCACGTCATCCGCGGCGACGACCATCTGATCAACGCCGCGCGCCAGAAGCAGATCTACGATGCGATGGGCTGGGCGCTGCCGAGCATGTCCCACATCCCCCTGATCCACGGTCCGGACGGCTCAAAGCTGTCCAAGCGGCACGGCGCGCTCGGCGTCGACGCCTACCGCGCCATGGGGTACCTCCCGGCCGCGCTCCGCAACTACCTCGTCCGCCTCGGCTGGAGCCATGGCGACCAGGAGATCTTCTCGACCGAGGAGATGATTGCCGCGTTCGACCTTGCCAATGTCGGCCGCGCTGCCGCCCGCTTCGATTTCGCCAAGCTGGAAAACCTCAACGGCCATTACATCCGCCATGCCGACGATCAATCGCTCGTGAAGATGTTCGAGGACGTGCTCGACCATTTGGTGCCCGCCCGCGACGAGATTAAGGCCAAGTTAAACGACACCACGCGCGCGCAGCTGCTCAAGGCGATGCCGGCCCTGAAGGAGCGCGCCAAGACGCTGATCGAGCTGATCGACGGCGCTTATTTCATTTTCGCCGACCGCCCGCTGCAGCTCGATCCCAAGGCCGCAGCCCTGCTGACACCTGAGAACCGCAAGCTGATCGGCCAGCTTCATTCCGCGCTGGAGAATGTCGAGACCTGGAACGGCGCCAGCACGGAAACCGCACTGCGCGCTTTTGTCGAGGAAAATAGTCTCAAGCTCGGCGCAGTCGCCCAGCCCATGCGGGCCGCGCTGACCGGGCGCACCACGTCGCCCGGGATATTTGAGGTTTTGGACGTACTGGGACGCCAGGAAAGTCTGGGCCGGCTGAAGGACCAGGCTACGACGTAAGTCGACCATGCGTGCGGCGATCTTGCAGCGCACACAGCAATAATATACCCATCTGGACCGTACCTTCTGGAATATCCGGCTTGCCCCACCATGTCATCGGGGCCTTCCGGGTCCGGCCCGTTTCACCATACATCGGGGACCTCTGATGGACGCAAAAGCAAGCAATAAGACCGCCACGCTCACGGTCGGAAATAAGAACTACGATCTCCCGATTCACAGCGGCAGCGTCGGGCCAGATGTCGTCGATATCGGCAAGCTATACGGCCAGTCCGGACTGTTCACCTACGATCCCGGCTTTACCTCCACTGCGAGCTGCCAGTCCAAGATCACCTATATCGACGGCGACGCGGGCGTGCTGGAATACCGCGGCTACCCGATCGAGCAACTCGCCGAGAACGGCGACTTCCTCGAGACTTGCTATCTGCTGTTGTTCGGGGAGCTGCCGACCGCCGCGCAGAAGAAGGATTTCGACGATCGCGTGATCCATCACACGATGGTGCACGAGCAGATGGCCCGCTTCTTCCAGGGCTTCCGCCGCGACGCCCACCCGATGGCGATCATGGTGGCCGCGGTCGGCGCGCTCGCCGCATTCTACCACGACTCCACCGACATCAACGATCCCAAGCAGCGCATGATCGCTTCCATGCGCATGATCGCGAAGATCCCGACGCTGGCGGCGATGGCCTACAAGTACACGGTCGGCCAGCCCTTCGTGTACCCGAAGAACTCGCTGAAGTTCGCCGAGAACTTCCTGCACATGTGCTTCGCCGTGCCGTGCGAGGAGTACAAGATCAATCCGGTGCTTGCTGACGCGCTGGACAAGATCTTCATCCTGCACGCCGACCACGAGCAGAACGCCTCGACCTCGACGGTGCGCATCGCCGGCTCCTCCGGCGCCAACCCGTTCGCCTGCATCGCCGCCGGCATCGCCTGCCTCTGGGGCCCGGCGCATGGCGGCGCCAACGAGGCGGCGCTTGCGATGCTTGCCGAGATCGGCTCCGTGGACAAGATCCCCGAGTTCATCGCCAAGGTGAAGGACAAGAACTCCGAAGTTCGCCTGATGGGCTTCGGTCATCGCGTCTACAAGAACTACGATCCGCGCGCCAAGATCATGCAGAAGATGTGTCACGCCGTTCTCAAGGAGACCGGGCATGGCGACGATCCGATGCTGAAGGTGGCGCTCGAGCTCGAGAAGATCGCGCTCAGCGACCAGTACTTCATCGACCGCAAGCTGTATCCGAACGTCGACTTCTATTCAGGCATCACGCTGAAGGCGATGGGCTTCCCGGTCTCGATGTTCACCGTGCTGTTCGCGGTCGCCCGCACCGTCGGCTGGATCAGCCAGTGGAGCGAGATGATCGAGGACCCGCAGCAGAAGATCGGCCGTCCGCGCCAGCTATACACCGGCGTCACCCGCCGCGACTACGTCGCGATCAAGGATCGCAAGTAAGTCTCAGCCTGAGGGCTATCAAAACGGCGCCATCTCTGGATGGCGCCGTTTTTGTTTTGCGATCACCTTGTCGGGTGGGTCGCCCCAAATCTTGCTGCCGCGCACAACAACAAGTCGGCGCATCGTGCCTGTGAGCGCTTGACAGTTGAAAGGCTCCGCGCGCAAATTCTTACACTAAGTAAGAATGACGACAGGGATGGAAATGCCGGAGCAGCCGAGAAGTCGGCGGCAGACGCGTGCTGCCATTTTGACTCATTTGCTCCAATCCGGCGGCTCGTTCCGGCCGCCGCTGGCGCGCGCCGTGCGCCTGTCCGAAGCAAGCCTGTCGCGCATCCTGTTCGACCTCAAGGCCGAAGGCCTGATCGAGGAAGTACGGCGCCCCGCCCCTTATGTCGGCGGCCCGACGGGTCTGGTGTCGCTCGACCGCACGGTGGCGCTTGCCGCCCTCGAACTGACCGGCCAATGGCTCAGTGTCGGCGTCGGCGGCCTCTCGGGCGATCTGCATTACACCGAGCGTGTGCCGCTGCCGAAGAAACCGACCGTCAGATCCGTCGGCCGGGTGTTTCGTGAAGCGCTGGCATTGTTGCGCGACTGGACGCGCCGGCGCCGCATCACGCTCGCACAGGTCGGCGTGACGGTTCCGGGACTCGGCCGCCTGAGCGTATCAGGCAATCCGATCATTCCGTGCGACCTCGGACGTATCGCAGACATGTTCGGCGAGTTGTTCGCGGGCGTGCCGGTCACTTTCACCAATTCGGTGGTGGCGCACGCCACTTTTCACCGCTGCCGCACCGAGAATTATCCGTTCAGCGATGCGCATCTGTTCGTCTTCGTCGGCCAGGGCGTCGCGGGCGCCTGGTTGGATGATCCGATCGAGAACGACGCGCTCGACCCGGTCGAGCTCGGCCACATGGTGTTCGGAACCGACGGGCCACGTTGTCGCTGCGGACACCACGGCTGCGTCGAAGCCTATACGTCGCTGCCCGCTCTCGCCGAGCTTCTGCGCGTCACCGAAGCAGAATTGCTTCAGCTCGGCAGTGAATGGGTGACCGCGATCCCCCTCACATCGCGGGTGCGCCACGAATTGCGCCAGCGCCTCTTCAGGCTTGGCCTCGCCATCGGCAACACATTGAACGTCAAGCCATGCCGCGGCGTTGTCGTCAGCGGCTGGCCGTCGCTGCTCACTGAAGACGATCGAAAGGCCGTCATCGACGGGATCGATTCCTGCCTGCTCGGCGGCCGGAAACTGGCGCAGGTGTCGCTCGCCTTCGTGCCGCCCTCGATGGGCAACGATCCGCAGGCGGCACTTGCCTTCGCCGCGCTCTGCCTGACCAGAAGCGGCGGCATGCCGGCCGCATCGACGGAGGCCGCCTGACATAGCCTGCGCGGCTCTCGCGCAAAAGAGTTCACACCCGGGAGGAACTTGCCATGCCGATCACAACAACAAGGCGCCGTCTGCTCGCTGGATCCGCTGCCGCGCTCGCGCTGCCGGCCTTCGCTCGTGCGCAAGGCGCGGTCAAGCCGCGCCTCACAGTGATCTCGCAATGGTCCGCAGGCAGCGACGGAGCGGCGATCACCGCGCTCGGCAAGAAGTTCGAGGAGAAGGGCGGCGTCTGGCAGCACTCGCCCGTCCCCGGCTTCACCACCGAGATGATGAACAAGCTGCGCGCCCAGATCATCGCCGGCGATCCGCCGGCCTGCTCCCAGCTCAAGGGTCCGGAGATTGCCGCCTGGTCGAAGATTGCGCCGACCGTCGATCTTGACGCCGTTGTCGCGGCCGCCGGCTACGAAAAGGTCGTCGCACCGGACCTTGCAAAACTGCACAAGCCGGGAGGCAAGTGGATTGCCCTGCCGCTGCAGATCTACAGCACCAACATGCTGTTTCTCTCCAAACGCGCGATGGACAAAGCCAAGGCCGACAAGATCCCCGTCACCTGGGCTGACTTCAACGATCTCGCCGAGAAGATGAAAGCCGGCGGAGTCACCTTCCCCGTCGCCAATGGTGGCACCCGCGCCGACGATGGGCAAAAATTCGAGGCCTCGCTCGCCGGCATCAGTCCCACCGCATATCGCGCAGCCGCCATGAATCTCGACAAGAAAGCCCTCGAGGGTCCCGAGATGAAGGCTGCCTTCGCGCAGATGCGCAAGATCACCAACTGGATGGATCCCAATGTTGGCGCCCAACCCTATGCCACCAATTTGAAGCGCTTCGTCGACGGCGACATGGGCCTGTTGATCATGGGCGGATGGGCGCAGGGCGTGTTGCGCAACGCCGGTTTCAAGTTCGACGACTTCGTCATCGCGCCAGGCCCCAGCGACAATGGCAAGCCGGTATTCCTGTTGAATGCCGATGCCTTCATCTTCTGGCAGCGCAAGGAGCCCGATCTGCAGGCCGGTCAGGCGCTGATGGCGCAGCTCGTCATGGATCCGGCGATCCAGACCATGTACTCGCAAATCACGGGGTCGATCCCCGTGCGCACCGATGTCGATCTGTCCGGTGAAGGCTGGTCCGATGGTCAACGGCGAACCGCAGCCGCGCTCAAGGACGCTGTCGCCAACAATCAGGCCGTGCTGAGCCTCGCGCACAACATGGCGCAGGAAAATGGCCTGACTGCCGCGATGATCGACGTGTTCACCGAATACGCGAAGAACAAGACGATTACGCCGGATCAGGCGGTCACCCGCCTTGCCGAGGCTGTTGAGGGCGCACGTTGACCGACGCGGTCTCCACAGCAACACGACCGGGCTGGCCGACAACCTCTGACTCGGTGCGCCGGCTGCCCGAATATCTGATGATCTGGGTGCCGCTGCTGTTGTCCGCAGCGCACCTCGTTTCGTTTTCGATCTGGACGATCTGGATTTCGTTCACGCCATCCACCCTTGTTCCGGTCACGGGCTGGGTGGGATTGCGCAACTACAATTCGGTCCTGGCGTCGCGGAACTGGCAAATCGCGTTCGACAATCTGTTGCTGTTCGGCATAGCCTTCGTGCTGCTGAGCTTGATCACCGGTCTCGTGCTCGCGATCCTGCTCGATCAGCGCGTTCGCGGCGAGAACGTGCTGCGCACCATCTTCCTGTACCCCCTGGCGGTGTCGTTCGTCGTCACCGGCACGGTCTGGAGCTGGCTGCTCAATCCCGGTATCGGGATCGAGAAGCTCGTCCATGACCTCGGCTGGAGTTCGTTCCACTTCGACTGGCTGGTCAACCGCGACATGGCGATCTGGACCATCGTCATTGCCGCGATCTGGCAATCCTCGGGCTTCGCCATGGCCCTGTTCCTGGCCGGCCTTCGCTCTGTCGACGCCGACATCATCAGGGCCGCGCAGATCGACGGCGCCGGACCGATCCGAACCTATTGGCGCGTCATTCTGCCGACGCTTTGGCCGATCACCATCACCGTCGTCGTTGTCCAGCTGCAATTTGCGATTTCGGCCTTCGACCTCGTCCGCGCGCTCACCAACGGTGGGCCCGGCATAGCGACCCAGCTGCCGGCCCTTGTCGTCTACGATTTGATGTTCCAGCGCGGCCAGCTCGGCCGCGGCGCGGCGGCGGCAGTGCTCATGCTGCTCATTCTGCTCGCCGTGCTGCTGCCCTATGCAGCGTGGCGTTATGTCCAGCGACGGCAGGCCACCCATGCGTGACCGAAGCTTCGCCCCGAGCCGAATTCTGATTTATCTCGTCGTGACATTGTTTGCGGCTGCTTATCTCGCGCCGCTGGTCGTCGTCGTGCTGAACTCGCTCCGGACCAATGAGGAGATCGCGCAGGGCTCGATGATCGGCTGGCCGCAACATTTGGCCTGGGGCAACTACGCCCTCGCCTGGAGCGGTTTCTGTCTCGCCGAGACCTGCGCCGGCATCCGGCCGTATATGCTGAATTCCGCACTCATCACGATCCCCGCGACGATCTTCTCCACCCTGCTTGGTGCTGTCGCGGGTTACGCCGTGTCGCTCTGGCGCTTTCGCGGCGACAACTGGATCTACGGCATCGTCACTCTCGGCCTTTTCCTGCCCCAGCAGATGCGCCTGCTGCCCTGGACCATCGTGCTGCGGGACATCGGGCTCATCAACACGCTGTCGGGTCTCGTGCTGATCCATACGATCCAGGGGCTCTCCTTCACCGTGCTGTTCTGCCGGAACTACTATATCGCCATTCCGCATGAACTGATCAGGGCCGCGCGCATCGACGGCGCCGGGTTCTTTCGTATTTTCTGGCGCATCATCCTGCCGCTCTCGTCGCCGATCCTGATCGTCACCGTGATCTGGCAGTTCACGCACATCTGGAACGAGTTCCTCTATGGCGTGACATTCACGACCGGCCAGCAGCAGCCCGTGACGGCCGCACTCATCGCGCTATCTGCCGCGGTCGCGGACATCCCGCAGCATGGCGTGCAGAGCGCAGCTGTCATCATCGCGGCCCTACCCACTTTGCTGATCTATCTCGTCGGTGGCAGGTATTTCGTACGCGGCCTCACTGCCGGGGCCGTGAAATGATGGATGTATCATGGCAGCACTAAGCATTCGGGCGCTGTCGAAGCGCTACGCCAATCTGGAGGTGCTGAAGGGCATCGACCTCGAGATCGAGAGCGGTGAATTCACCGTGCTGGTCGGGCCGTCCGGCTGCGGCAAGTCCACGCTGCTCAACATCGTCGCCGGGCTCGATCGGGCGAGCGACGGCACGATCGAGATCGGCGGACGCGTGGTCAACGACGTCCCGCCGAAGGACCGCGACATCGCCATGGTGTTCCAGTCCTATGCGCTCTATCCGTCGATGACGGTGCGCCAGAACATCACCTTCGGCATGGAATGCCGACACGTACCGAAGGCGGAGCAGGAGAAGGCGCTGGCCAACGTGGCCAAGCTGCTCCAGATCGAGCCGCTGCTCGGCCGCAAGCCGTCGCAACTGTCGGGCGGGCAGCGCCAGCGCGTGGCGATGGGGCGCGCGCTGGTGCGCGACCCCCTGCTATTCCTGTTCGACGAGCCGCTCTCCAATCTCGACGCCAAGCTGCGCGTCGAGATGAGGATGGAGATCAAGCGGCTGCATCAGCGCATCGGCGCCACCATCATCTATGTCACCCACGACCAGATCGAGGCGATGACGATGGCAACCCGCATCGCCGTGATGCATCGCGGCGTGGTGCAGCAATTCGCCGACCCCGACACCGTCTACCGTTATCCGGCCAATCTGTTCGTCGCCCGCTTCATGGGCTCGCCGCCGATGAACACGATGCCGGCACGGCTGGAGGCCGACGCCGGCAAGCCCGTGGCGGTGATCGGCGCAGGCCGGCCGGACGAGGTCCGTCTCCGCCTGCAAGACTACGACGCAGCCCGGTCCTATGCCGGCCGCGAGGTGGTGCTCGGGATTCGGCCGGAATGCATCGCCGAGGAGATCGCGTGTTCTCTGGCGCTACGGGCGCGCCGCTCATCGTCACTGCGCCGGTCGAGCTGGTCGAGCCCACCGGTGCGGAGACCATTGTCCTGCTGCGGCTTGGCGGCGAGCCCGCGCAGGCGCGCATCTCGCCGGAGATCCGCCCGATCCCGGGCGGGACCGCTTCCTTCGCCCTCGATACCCGCCGCATTTGCCTGTTCGACCCTGAGACGGAGCGACTGATCGCATGACCAAGACGAGCTATGCCGACCTCGCGGATCGCGTGGTGCTGATCACCGGGGGCGCCAGCGGTATCGGCGCCGCCTTCGTGCGCGCTTTCGCCGACCAAGGATCCCGCGTCGCCTTCCTCGACATCGACACGCAGGCGGGTGAAGCGCTGGCCCACGACGTAGCGAAAACGTCCGGCACCGCACCGCTATTCATACCCTGTGACCTCCTCGACATTGAAGCCCTGCGCGCGGCACTGGCGAAGGTGCAGGGATCGCTGGGCGATGCCGCGGTCCTCGTCAACAATGCCGCCAACGACCAGCGCCAGGTGCTGTCGGAGGTGACGCCGGCCGAATTCGACTGGATGATCGGCGTCAATCTCAAGCACGTCTTCTTCGCCGCGCAGGCGATCGTGCCGCAGATGCAGGCGCGCGGCGGCGGCTCGATCATCAACATGTCGTCGATCGCGTGGATGCGCGGCGCGCCGGCATTGCCGACCTACGCTGCGGCAAAGGCGGCGATTGTCGGCTTCACCAACTCGCTGGCCCGGCTGGTCGGCCCCGACCGCATCCGCGTCAACGCGATTGCACCTGGAATGGTGATCACCGAGCGACAGCGCCGGCTGTGGTATCCGAGTGAGCAGAATATCGCCGAGCTGCGCACGCGCCAGGCCATTCCCGATGCGGTGACACCCGACGACATCGCGAACATGGCGCTGTTTCTCGCGTCCGACCAAAGCCAGCGGATCACGCGCCAATGCTTTCAGGTCGACGGGGGTCTCGGCTAGCTAATTTACCGACATGATCGTGTCGGGCGGGGCGACGGCATCCGCGCTCGCATCGACACTCATTTTTTGATATCGGCGGCGACGACCACCCGATGGTTGGCCAGCAGTTCCTGCAAGGCTTGGAGTGCAGCCACGCCGCATAGCGTATCCTGCTCACCGTTGCCGCCGCTGAGTCCCACGCCGCCGACGACTTCGTCGTCGACCACGATCGGGAAGCCGCCGACGAACACGGCGAACTTACCTTCGAAGCTCCACTGGATTCCGAAGGCTTCGTTGCCCGGCAGGGCCGGCCCGTTCGGCACCTGGTTGAAAAGATGGGTCGAGCGCTTGTGCCCGGCGGCCGTGAAGGCCTTGTTCCAGGCGATCTGGGGGCCGGTAACGCGCGCGCCATCCATCCGTTCGAGGATGAGCGGGTAGCCGCCGTCGTCCGTGATGCAGACCGTCTCGAGCACGCCTATTTCGGCGGCCTTCTTCAGTGCGGCTGCGGCCATGGGCTTGGCTTCCGATAGTTCGAGCTTGATCGATTTCCTCATCTCATGCCTTTTCTGCCGGCTGCGACGCCCCGCGCACGGCTTCGCCTGTTGTCCCTCAGCATCCGCGATATACGGTCTTGATCTGCGTGTAGAATTCGAGTCCGGCGCGGCCGGACTCGCGGAACGTCGATGTACTCGACCGCTTTACGCCTCCGAACGGCGCATTGATCAGATTGCCGGTCGTGGTGCGGTTGATCTTGACGGTTCCCGACTGAATGTCGTTGGCGAAATCGTGCATGATGCGCGGGTTGCGCGTCACGATCGCGGCCGACAATCCGTATTCGCTGTCGTTGGCCTTGGCGATGGCGTCCGCGTAGGATTCGACCTCGATGATCGCAATGACGGGGCCAAAGATTTCCTCGCGGGCGATCGTCATCTGCTGCGTGACGTTGGTGAAGATCGCCGGTGTAACGTAGTAGCCGCCATCATAGCCGGCGCCGGTGAGCCGTTCGCCGCCGCAGAGGTGCGTCGCCTCCTGCTTTCCGATCGCGATATAGCGAAGCACCGTCTCGAGCTGCCTTGCTGTGGCGAGCGGCCCGAGGTCCATGCCGGCAAGGAGGCCGTTGCCGATCTTCAAGGCCCTGACCCGGGCAACCAGCCGCTCCGTGAACTCGGCACGAACCTGCTTCATGACCAGGACACGGCTGGTGCCAGTGCAAGCCTGGCCTGCAAGCGAGAGGCCGCCCTTCACAGTCAGGTCGACCGCCCTGTCGAGATCGGCATCGTCCATCACGATCAGTGGATTCTTGCCGCCCAATTCCATCTGCGTGCGCGTCGTGAAGCTGACCGCCCGGCAAATCCGTTCACCGGCCAAAGTCGATCCGGTAAACGAAATGGCGCGGATCTCGGGCGCTTCGGTGATGGCGGGGCCGACCTCGCCAGCCATGCCGGTGATAAAATTCAGGACGCCCTTGGGCAGGCCGGCCGCCACCAGCGCCTCGGCGAGACGGTAGCCGCTCAGCGGCGCATCCGACGACGGCTTGAACACCACCGCATTGCCGGCAATAAGGGCGGGCGCGATCTTGCGTGCCGGGATCGAGACAGGAAAATTCCAGGGCGTGATGACCGAGACGACGCCGAGCGGCTCGCGCAGCGTGTAGACCGTCATGTCGGGATCATCGTTGGGAAAAACTTCACCCACCAGCGACTGGCCTTCGACGGCATAGAATCGCAACGTCTGCGCCGAGCGGAGGACCTCGTCTCTGGCGAGGTTGAGCGCCTTGCCCATTTCGCGGGTCATGTCTCGCGCCATCTGGTCTGCATGCGCCTCGAGACGATCCGCCGCGCGATTGAGAATGGCTGCGCGAGCCGAGATTGGCGTTTTCTTCCAGCGCTCGAACGCGGCCGCGGCCGCGCCGACAGCGAGCTTCGCCTCGGCCGCCGTCGAGGCCTGGAAGCGACCGACAATATCGGACGTATCGGCCGGGTTGGTGTTGTCGAACGGCTTCGCAACGCCGCGCAACTGCTCGCCATTGACGAGATTCGGGAATTCCTCGACCTGGGCGCCGTGTTCGTCGGAACCGCGGGCACTTATCGTCGCAGCGTCGCTCATGATGACCGAACCTTCTTCAATGCCAGATCAGGACCGCGCAGATCGTCGAGGTCACCAGCCCCGCCAACACCGGCACCATCACCGTCTGCACGATCTGGAATACCGGCACACGCGCGAATCCGGCCACCGCGATCAGGGAGGACCACGCCACCAGGGTGCCGCCCCCGGTCCACACCGCTCCCATCTGGCCGATGGCCGCGAGCGTCGCGGGATCGAGCCCGACGGTCGGCGCCAGCGCGCCCGAGAGCGACCCGGTGAGCGGCAGCCCGGCAAAACCCGACCCGTCAATCCCGGTGATCATGCCGGCGATCAGAACGCCAAACGCGACGAAGACCTGGTTACCCGGAATCCAGTGCTGCGCAGCCTGGACCAGTTCGAACAGGAGATTGGGCGCCTGAGCCGCGGGGACGCCGAGGATCGGGGCGGACAATCCCTGCTCGGCGCCGAGGAAAAAGAAGCCGGCGATCGGCAGCACCGAGCCCATGGCCTTGAACGCGAAGACGAACCCCTCGGTGACATGGTCGGCGCTGGCATCAAGGAATTTGCGCAACTCATCGGTGACGAACGAGGCGCAGATCATCAGCACGGCGGCGACGCCGCCGACCAGCGCCGCGGCGTCACCGCCCTTGAGGTCATGGCCGATGCCGAGCTTCGAGAGCACCATCACCACAATGACGCCGAGGAAGGCGAGCGGCGTCACCACCGCGAAGATCTTCGACCATTTTTCGCGAGAGCCGGGAATCGCGGCAAGCGCCCTGTCGATCTGCGCCTGGGTCGCGAACGGCTTCCGGTTGCCAGCGGTGCCACGGGCGATCTCCGCTTTGTCGAAGGTGCCCTCCTCCGCGATGCGCGCGAGCTCGCCGTTGCTCGACTGCGCCTGCCATCGCTCGAGCAGCTTGTCATCGGGCTTGGAGATGAGCTTGCGGATGGCGAAGTAACCCAGCAGGAGCGCGACGCTGCCGGTGATCAGCGACAGCACCAGCGCGCGGTCCGCGACCGTAGCGGCGCTGACGGCAACACCCGCGGCCTTGGCGCTGATGCCCGGAGCGACGCCGATGACGTAGTCCGATGACAGCGCCATGCCCTGGCCTGCGATCGCGATCGCAATCGCACCACCGAGCGGCGGCAGTCCCGCCGCAATCGCCGCCGGCAGCAACACCGCCGAGACCAGCGGCACCGCCGGTGTCGGCCAGAAGAAGAGTGAGATGACGTAGGTGATGCCGGCCAGAACGAAATAGGCCGTGTGCCCGTCCTTCATCACGGCGCGGAACGGCTCCACCATGCGGATGTCGGAGCGCAACACCTTCAGCGCATTGAGCAGCGCGGTCATCAGCGCGATCACCAGGAAGATGTTGAACAGCTCCTTTGCCGCCGTGAAACTTGCATTGAAGATGCTTCCGAGTGCGGCAATCGGACTGTGCGTCCAGGCCAGCGCCACCAGAAAGGTCGCAAGGACCGACGGCACGACCACGTTGGCGCGCCAGATCATTGTCACGACGATGAGGGCCACACCAAACAGGTAGACCCAGTGCGCGGCGACGATCGGAACATGCGGCATTGTCGTCATGCGATGCACTCCCCAAAAGCAGCCTAATTTTGTATACTGTATTCTAAAAAGCAACAGTTAAGTGTGACCGGCATGCAGAGGCGCTTGAACAGAGAAGCTGGCCCACAGGCATAGCGTTGTATTTATTTGGAAATGTTGAGGCTGCGCATCCGAGGTGGCTTTCCTCGTCGTTCGACGCGTTGACGTTTCGGCCAAAATTGTATACTGTATACTCGAAGGCCGCGGTGGCCGCGACGAACCCGGCCTACCCTTTCGGCGACAGAGGAGCGCGAGATGCAAAAGCTGATGAATCATGTGGAATTCCGCACGGCCCTCGAGAATGCAATCAAGGGCAAGAGCGCCAACAAGGCTCCCTTCAGCATCGCCTGGGCGAGCGGCAAGCTGAGCCGTGCGCATCTCGCGTGCTGGGCCGAGAACCACTATCACTATGTCGGCCCGTTCGCCGATTATCTCGGCTACATTTATGTGCGCATGCCGGAGCAATATCAGGAGGCCAAGGACTTCCTGCTTGCCAACATGTACGAGGAGGAGATCGGTGGCGACCGCCATACCGACCTGCTGATCCGCTTCGCCGAGGCCTGCGGCACGACCGCGGAACGCGTCAAGAATCCGGACAACATGACCGCGACGACGCGCGGGCTGCAAAGCTGGTGCTATGCCGTCGCGATGCGCGAGGACCCGATCGTGGCCGTGGCGGGTCTCGTAGTCGGCCTGGAATCGCAGGTGCCATCGATCTACCGTAAGCAGACGCCGACCTTGCGCGAGAAGTACAAGTTCACCGACGAGGAAGTCGAGTTCTTCGACCTTCACATCGTGTCGGACGAGATTCACGGCGAGCGCGGCTATCAGATCGTGCTCGAGCACGCCAACACGGTCGAGTTGCAGCAGCGCTGCCTGAAGATTTGCGAAATCGGAGCGCAGATGCGGCTGCTCTACACGACCGCCCTGTACCACGACTATGTCGCCAACGACATTCCGCTGGCCGAGCTCGACATGACCGAGAACAAGGTGCCCGCCGACGAACGTGCGTTGCTGCAAGCCTGAGCCACGCGGCATGCCCAACGTCGTCTTTCACAGGAACGGCCAGACCTTTCACGGCGAGATCAAGGAGAACACCAATCTCGTCGTGAGAGCGGGGATCCGGCAGTTTCCCTATCCGAACTTCCTCTACGGCTGCGGCATGGGCAAATGCGGGAAGTGCGCGGCCCTGATCATCAAGGGAGGTGAGCACCTGCCCGAGCCGAACTGGAAAGAAAAGAAGCGGCTCGGCACGAGAATCGAGGCCGGCTATCGGCTGGCCTGTCAGCTCTGGCTCGCCCATGACGTGGAGCTGTCGCAGGAAGCAAGCCCGCTCACCGACGTTGTCGCACCTGACAAGGTCGGCTGATTCCTTGAGTGCCCGGGTCCCGCACCGGCCTTGCGGCAATCCTCGCCAACACGGGAGATGTGAGCCATGTACCGTGATCCTGACCAGCAAGGACGGACTGTTCCGGACCGAGATCATCGACGGGCTGCGGCCCTCGCCTCCTACGATTATCTGTTCTACGGCACCAAAAAGGCAACTTTCGTGATCGCGGAATTGCTCGAGGAAACCAAGATCAAGGTGATCGACGAAGCCTGGTCGCCGCCTATCGTGAATAAGGTGCCCTCAAGTTCCTCGAAAAGTTCGCAACGCCCGAGCTGGCCTATCGCGAGCTCGAACACCTCACCTCGTTCGGCCACATGGACACAAAGCTACGCAAGTCGTGACGTCCGAAAGCACAAATCAGCCCGCCGCGAAGACCGGCATGATCGAAGTCACATTCGTGACCAATAGCGGGAAGTCCGTCACGGCGCCCGTCGACAGCAATCTGCTGCGGATCTCCTTGCGTGAACAGGGTGGCATCCCCTTCAAGTGCGGCGGGGAATTTGCGGCACGTGCAAATGCCTCATCGAGAAGGGATTGGAGAATACCGATGCGATCAAGCCGAAGGAACGCAAGCACCTCACTGAGGAGCAGTTCGCCGCCGGCTACCGGATGGCGTGCCAGACGTTTCTCACCGGCGACGTCAGCGTGTCCTGGACGCCAAGACCGGCCGCCGCAGGGGCTCGCCCGGTCTCGACGAGACCCGCGTCCGATTCGCTCGATTGACTGGGCGGGCGATACCGGCCCCCCGCTACAGCGGCTTGCCGCTGCGCAGTGGGCAGTCTAAGTACGTTCATGCCGTCCCTGCCGGGAATTCCGTTCGGTCGGTGGCGAGATCGGATCTCGCCGCGCGGTTCGGAAACATCAAACCGGAGCGGCTGAGCAGGTCATCTCATGGCTAGCAGGCTGGGAAATTCGAAACGACGTCTGGGCGACGACTATCTCTCCCTCCACGACAGGGTCATCGAGGAGCTGCGTCAGGCCATCTTGAGCCGACGGCTCAAGCCCGGCGAGCGACTGGTCGAAGGGCGCCTCGCCGAGGAGTTCGGCGTCTCCCGCAACCCGGTGCGAGAAGCCATCCGCGTGCTCACCAGCGAGGGCCTGGTCGAGGTGACGGCACGGCGCGGTGCATCGGTCCTTGCCATGACCGACGAGGAGGCACGCGAGACGATCGAGGTTCGCGCGCTATTGGAGGGACAGAACGCGCGGTTGGCCGCGCGCCGCCGCGATCAGGATATTCTAGAACGGATCGCAGCGGTCCTGAACAAGGGCACCGACTCCGTGGCCGCCAAGCGCTTCGACCTGCTGCCTGGCCTCAACCAGCAATTCCACAACGAGCTCGCTGCGGCCGGTCGCAATCGCGTCCTCGCCGATTTGCTCAAACGGCTGCGCGAAAGAACCGCGATGTTGTTCGCTCCGACCGATCCGGTGCGCCAGGCGCGGACCTGGGACGAGCACGCCGGCATCCTGCGCGCCATCATCGCAGGCGACGAGCGCGCTGCCGCCACGCTTGCCGCAGAGCATGTGATGCGGGCCGGCGCCGATTTTTTGTCGACCCTCCAAATTCCCGAGGAAGACCAGTCGCTGGACGCCATGCCCGCGCGACCGAGCACGGCGGCCGCAAAGCCGCGGGCCCGCCGCGCCGCCGGCGGACGCGCGAAGAAGTAGCCAGGTAAAAAGCTCAGGACGAGCGCCGCCCCTTGCGCATCGTCGCGAGCACGATGTCGGCGGCGAGCACGCTCGGTGATTTATTGCCGGTGGACATGATGGTGTCGAGCTGCGCGAAGGCTTCGACCTGTTGCTTGCGCATCGGCGTCTCCGTCAGCACCTCGGACAGTGCTGCTGCGAGCTTCTCCGGCGTGCAATCCTCCTGCAAAAATTCGGGGATCACGTCCTTGCCGATCACGAGATTGGCGAGGATCACCGAGGAGACCTGGATGGCGCGGCGCAGGATGAAAGCCTCCATCGCGCCGACGCGATAGGCGGTCACCATCGGAATGCCTGACAGCGCGAGCTCCAGCGTCACCGTCCCGGATTTCGCCAGCGCTGCACGCGCGATCCGGAATGCGGCGCGCCTCTCGGTTTCGCCGACCACGATCTGCGGCTTGACCGGCCATGTCGCCACGCCTGCGCGGACCGTGGCTTCCAGATGCGGCATTGTCGGCAGCATCAATTCGAACATGCGGCCCGCAGCCTGCAATCGCCCGAGCGCAGCGCCGAACAGGCCGAGATGATGCCGAATCTCGCTGCGGCGGCTGCCCGGCAGCACCAGCAGCACCGGCGGGTCGCTGTCGCGGCGCGCTTGCTCGTCAGGGTCCGGGCGCAGCGACGGCAGTTGCTCGATCAGAGGATGGCCGACATAGCTGCATGGCGGCCCTTTCAGCTTGCGGTACTCCTCCGGCTCGAACGGCAGCAGGCCCAGCACGTGATCGACATAACCAAGCATCGCGCGCGCGCGGCCCGGTCGCCAGGCCCAGACCGAGGGCGAGACGTAGTCGATGACGGGGATCTCCGGATTCTTCGCGCGGACGCGGCGCGCCACGCGATGGGTGAAATCGGGACTGTCGATGATGACCAGCGCGTCGGGCGCGGCCTCGGTCACGGCATCCGCGGTCTCGCGGATCAGCCGCAGGATTTTCGGCAGCTGCTGCACCACCGCGGCAAAGCCGACGATCGACAGCTCCTCGATCGGAAACAGCGTCTCGAGCCCCTCGCGCGCCATGGTGCGGCCGCCGACGCCCTCGAACTCAACGCCGTCGCCGAGGCGCTGGCGCAGCACCTTCATCAGCGCCGAACCGAGCCGGTCGCCGGATTCCTCCGTCGCGATCAGAAAGATCTTCCGTTGGGGATCGCGGGTCTGCATCAGGCGGGCAGACCGACCACGAAAAGATATTTGGCGTCGGCGAGCCCGATCATCGCCTGCGGCTCGGCGGCGATGGTGTTGCCGGCGATCACGGCGACGCCGGCAAGGCCGGCCTTGGCGACGCCCTCGATCGTGCGCGCGCCGATCGTCGGCAGGTCGAAGCGCAAATCCTGGCCGCTCTTCGGCGCCTTCACCAGCACGCCACGCCCGGTCGCAGCACGGATACGGCCCTCCTCGCGCAGCCGCGCCACGCGCGCCAGCAGCGCATCAGTGCCCTCGATGTCCTCGACAGCTACCACATGGCCGTCGATCACCACGGCGGCCTGACCGATGTCGAACGGCCCGAGCGCGGTGAGCACCGCGCGCCCGCGTTCGATGTCGCCCTTGGCATTGTCGGCCGGCCAGGCGCGGGTGATGCAGCCCTCGGGCATCAGCAGGTCGGGCGCGACGTCCTTGATGCCGACCATTCGGAAGCCGCCTTGCTCGAGAATGCGCCCGACGCCCGACAACAGATGATCGTCGCCGCCGCGGAAGGCGCGGATGACGTTGCCGAGCAGCCGCAACGTGGTGACGTCGAACCGGATCTCGGTGAGCGAAGGCCGCACCAGCGTGCCGATGAAGATCAGGTCGCGGCAGCCCTCCTCGCGGAACAGCCGCATGGCGCGGCCGAGCTGACCGACCGAGATCCAGCGGTGGCGGAATTTCTCCACTTGCACCGGATCGCAGGCGCCTCGCAACGGAAACAGCACTGGCGTGATGCCGCGCACGGCAAGCGACTCGGCAACCGCGAACGGCATCGCGCCGCCGCCCGCGACCACGCCGACCGGCGATGACATCCCTGGAGCCGCCGATGTCATGTCCGCGGCCATCCCGCTGTCACTTCTCGATGGCGGGAAGACAGAGCGGACGCTTGCCCTTGCCGATGAAGCCGAGGATTTCGGCGATCGCAGGATCTTCGCTCTCGAGGGGCCGCGCCGCCTCCAGCCGCTCGGCCAAGGTGCCGGGCCCATGGAAGAGTTTTTGGTAGAACGCACGCACGGTGGCGAGGCGCTGCCTGGTGAACTTGCGCCGCTTCATGCCGATCAGGTTGAGGCTCTCCAGCACCGCATATTGGCCGTTCGCGAGCCCGTACGGGATGATGTCGTCGCGCACGCCCGAGAGGCCGCCCACCATCACATAGGAGCCGATGCGCGTGAACTGGTGCACCGCGGACAGCCCGCCGATATAGACGGCATCGCCGATCTCGCAATGGCCACCGAGCGTCGCCGAGGTCGCGAAGATCGCGTTGTTGCCGACCATGCAGTCATGGCCGACATGGCTGTTGTTCATGAAATAGCCGTCGTTGCCGACGTGCGTCTTGCCGCCACCCTTGACGGTGCCGACGTTCATGGTCGCGCCCTCGCGGATGGTGCAGCCGGAACCGATCTCGAGCGTGGTCGGCTCGCCCTTGTAGCTGAGGTCCTGCGGCGCGCCGCCGAGCACTGCGAACGGCGAGATCACGCAATTGTCCCCGACCGAGGTATGGCCGATCACGGTGACCTGTCCGATCAGCTTGCAATTGGCCCCGATCCTGGCGTTGCGACCGATGATGCAAAAGGGCCCGATCTCGGTGCCCTCGCCGATCACGGCGCCGTTTTCCACCCGTGCGGTGGGGTCGATCTTACTCATCAAGAAGGTCTGACTATGTGTTGAACTTGCTCAGCTTTCCGGTGGTTAGCGCGACTGCGCCCGATCTGTCCAGTGACGCATGATCTCGGCGTGTTTCGCTCAGAGCAAATGGCGAATCGAGAGTAGCGAACAGAAGGGAATAGAGCAGCTTATTCGCCACTCCCTGCTCGCTATCCACTCCCTGCTCGCCATTCGCCAGTCCGCCTCAGTCCGTCAGCATCGCCCCGACATCAGCTTCGGCGACGACCTGGCCGTTGACCTTGGCGTCGCCGTGAAACCACCACATGGCCTTGCGGCGGCCGACCGAGCGCATGTGATACTCGATGGTATCGCCGGGCAGCACCGGCTTGCGGAACTTGCACTTGTCGATCGTGAGGAAATAGACCGCGCGCGGCTTCTCGGTGCCCTCGACCGACTTGATGCCGATCACGCCGGCGGTCTGCGCCATCGCCTCGATCATCATCACGCCCGGATAGACCGGACGTTCGGGGAAATGGCCCTGGAAGGCCGGCTCGTTGAAGGTGACGTTCTTGATGCCGATGCCGCTGTAATCGGCCCGGATGTTGATCACACGGTCGATCAGGAGCATCGGAAAACGGTGCGGCAGGGTCTGGAGGATCGCATTGATATCCACCAGCTCGAATTTAACAGGTGATTCCGCCGTCATTCCCGCCCCTCGTCCTTCGGATCGGCCTTGCTGTCGCGTACCAGGCGCTCCACCGCAATAATTTCCTTGAACCATTGTTTGGTCGGCTTGGCAAAAAATCCGCCCCAGCGACCGTTCGGCGGGATGTCATCCTTGACCCCGCTCATCGCGGTGACCTGGGCGCCGTCACCGATCTTGAGGTGATTGTTGATGCCCACCTTTGCTCCCAAGGCGACGTTGTCGCCGATCGTCAGGCTGCCCGCGAGCCCGATCTGGGCCGCCAGCAGGCAGTTCCGGCCGATCGTCACATTGTGGCCGATCTGGACCTGATTGTCGATTTTGGTGCCCTCCCCGATCACCGTGTCCCGCAGGGAGCCGCGATCGATGGTGGTGCCGGCGCCGACTTCCACGTTGTTCTGGATCAGCACACGGCCGGTCTGGGGCACCTTCAGATGGCCCTCGGGGCCGAAGAAGATGAAGCCATAACCGTCCTGGCCGATCGAGCAACCGGGGTGGATCAGCACGTTGTTGCCGATCAATGCGCATTGGATGGCCGTGCGGGCGCCGACATTGCAGTCCCGCCCGATCTTGACGCCCGGACCAAGCACCACGCCGGCGCCGATCACGCTGCCGCTGCCGATCTCGACATCCGGACCGATGACGGTCAGCGGCTCGACGATGACGTCGTCCTCCAGCCGCGCCGACGGGTCGATGATGGCAGACGGCGCAATGCCGTCATTGCCGAACCAGGACTGTGGGCGCAACGCATCGCCATGCCATTCCCGGGCGATCCCGACAAAGGCGCGGAACGGCTGCGCCACCCGCAGCACGGCCACATGCGCCGGCACCTGGCTTTCGAAACGCGGGCTCACCAGACAAGCGCCAGCCCTGGTCGCCTTGAGCTCATCGGCGTATTTGAGATTGTCGAAGAACGCCAGATGCATCGGGCCGGCTTCGTCCAGCGAAGCAAGACCCGTGATGACATGACCACCCCTGACAGGATCGACCAATTGCGCCCTTGTCAGCGCGGCGATGTCAGCCAGCGTTGATGCCGGCGGTTTCCTAAAGAAGGTCGGCTGCGCCATTCCACCCCGTCGCGGTCCGGCTTCGGCATGAAGCGGAAAGGCCGCATCATGCCTCATCTCATGGATTGAGCACGATCTTTTTGGCAACCGGCCCCCAGGAAGCCCCTGGACTCCCGAGCGGGCCGGATCATGCCTGCCGATCGAATTAGAACGAGGTGCCGCCGCCGAACCGGAATTCCTGCGTACGGTCATTCTTGCCCTTGGTGAGCGGCACCGCATAGTCGAAGCGCAGCGGACCGAACGGCGAGGCCCAGATCAGACCGACACCGACCGACGACCGGACCACATTGCCATTGTCATACACCAGGCCGGTACAAGTTCCAGCGCTGGCCGGATTGACGGTCGACGGCGTACAGTTCGAGTTCCTGGTCGTGGTCATTTCGTTGGTCACCGACCACGTCGTCGGGCCCTGATAGTCGAAGAGACCACCGGCGTCGGCGTAGACAGCGCCCTTCAGACCGACTTCCTTCGGCAGGAACCAGAACGGCATCTGCAATTCCAGCGAAGCGCCCCAATATTTGGTGCCGCCAAGCGCGTCCTGCGTACCAAAGGGATTCAAATCGCGCGGACCGATGCCGTTCGGCGCAAAGCCGCGGACGAGGTTCGGGCCCATCTGGAAATGATCCAGCATGCGCAGATCGCTGCCGACCTTGTTCAGGATGCCGCCCTGGAGATGGACGACACCGACCAGGTCCGATACCAGTGACTGGTAGTACTTCGCATCGGCCACGGTCTTCAGGTAGGAGACGTCGCCGCCGACACCGGCGAAGTCCTGCCTGAAGTCGATGAGCAGGCCGTCGGTCGGGTTCTTGTTGTTGTCGAGCGTGTTGTAGGTCAGCGTGTAGCCAAGCGCAGAGGTCAGCGTTTTGCCGTTCGCCAGCTCCTTGCGGACCGGGAGCGACGCTTCACCATCGCTATAGCAGCCGAGACCGTTGGTTGCCGGGTCCAGGGCGATGCCAGTCGCATTCGCAAAAGCCGGACTCGGATTGAATGCGGGATTCGGTGTCACACCGTCAGCCAGGAACTGGTTGTTGTTACAGTTCGCCAGAAAGGACGGCAGCGTGATTTCCTGCCGGTAGATCGAGTAGCGCAGCTGGAGCGACAAGTCCTCACGCAGCGCGAAGCCGAGGCGCGGCGAGAAGCCCAGCGTCTTGGTGCCGTAGGAGATGTAGCTGTTGGACAGCTGGGTGCGCTGATACATGTCGAGGCCCAGCGCGACGCGGTAGTCGAGCAGATACGGCTCGACGAACGACAGCGAATAGCCGCGGGCGTACTGGCCGTATGTGACCGACGCCTTGGCGAACAGGCCGCGGCCGAGCAGGTTACGCTCGGAGACCGAGACTTCGGCCAGCGCACCGTCGGTGGTGGAGTAACCGCCAGAGACCGAGAAGTCGCCGGTCGACTTTTCTTCGAGATCAACGATCAGGACCACGCGGTCGCTGGAAGAGCCCGGCTCCGTCGTGATCTTCACGGTCTTGAAGTAGTCGAGGTTCTTCAGGCGGCGCTCGGCGCGGTCGACCAGAGCACGGTTGTAGGCATCGCCCTCGGAGATGTCGAACTCGCGACGGATCACGTAGTCACGGGTACGGGTGTTTCCGCGGATATTGATGCGCTCGATATAAGTGCGCGGACCTTCATCGACGTTGAACACGACGGAGACGGTGTGCGCATCGAAATTGCGATCGCCGCCCGGACGCACCACTGCGAAGGCATAGCCGCGGCGTGAGGCCTCGATCTGCATGTCCTCGACCGACTTCTCGACCGATTCGACGTTGTAGAGCGAGCCGACATTGATGCGCGAGAAGCTGCGCAGCGTGCTCGGGTCGAAGTTCTGGATGCTGGTGCGGAAATCGACGGAGCCGACGCGGTACTGCTGGCCTTCCTCGATCTTGAAGGTGACGTTGAAGCCCTTCTTCTCCGGATCGTATTCGGTGAGCGCAGCCACCACCTGAACGTCGGCGAAGCCGTTCTTCAGGTAGAAGCGGCGAATCAGGTCGCGGTCGGCCTCGACGCGGTCCGGATCGTAGATGTCACCGCTACTGAGGAAGCTCAGCAGGTTCGATTCGTGCGTCTTGATGACGTCCCTGAGGCGGTAGGACGAGAACGCGGTGTTGCCGATGAACTCGATCGACTTGACCGCGGTTTTGGCGCCCTCGTTGACCGTGAAAATGAGATCGACGCGGTTGTTCGGTTGCTCGATGATCTCCGGCGTGACGGTCACGTCATAGCGGCCGGAGCGGCGATAGATTTCGGCGATCCGCAGCGTGTCCGACTGCACCATGGCGCGGGAGAACGTGCCGCGGGCCTTGGACTGGACCTCCGCAGTGAGCTGCTCGTCCTTGATCTTCTTGTTGCCCTCGAACGCGATGCGCCCGATCACCGGGTTTTCCACCACGGAAACGACGATCTGGCCACCGGCGCCGCGGTTGATCTTCACGTCCTGGAACAGGCCCGTCTCGATCAGCGCCTTGAGGCCGTCATCGATGGCAGCCTGATCGAGGCGCCCACCCGGACCGGGCTTGAAATAGGAGCGGATCGTCTCCACCTCGACGCGGCGATTCCCTTCGACGGAAATCGACTGCACGGTCTGAGCGAGCGCAGGCGAAGACACCAAAACAGCCCCAACCGGGGCAAACACCGGCGCGCCGAACATGATCAGGGTTGCGAGCAAGCCCCCCCGGAGTCGCAGTCCAAACTTCATTGCGCAACGCGCCCTTATCAGCTTACCAGACCCAACCCCAAAGCCGGTCTGGGAGATTCCCCAAGTTCGAAGCCGCTTGTAGCCAATTTCCCCGACACCGCAAACGGCCGAACGCGCTGTAATTTCAATTTCATTCCAAGACGTTGCTCATCAGCAACGCCACACAAAAGCCCCTATTAGGACGCCGCCATCCGCAGGATGTCGTTGTAGGTCGCGAACACCATCAGCATCAGCACCAGACCGAGCCCGATTCGGAAGCCCATCTCCTGGGTCCGCTCGGACAGCGGACGGCCACGCACCACCTCGGCCGTGTAGAACAGAAGGTGGCCTCCATCGAGCAGCGGGATCGGGAACAGGTTCAGAAGCCCGATCGACACCGACAGCACGGCGCACAAATTGATGACAAATTGGAACCCGGCGCTGGCCGCCTGCCCCGACATCTTGGCGATGCCGAGAACGCCGCTGACCTCATTCGGATTGCCCTGGCCGATGAACAAGGAACCCAGGAACTTGAAGGTGCTGGTGATAATGAACCAGACCTGCTCGACCCCGATCTTGAGCGCCTCGCCGACACCGACCGGCGCGGTCGAGGCCTCACCGGCTTGTGACTTGTGCTCGACGCCAAGCACGCCGACGCGGTGGCTGTTGCCGAACGGATCCTTGCGCTCGAGCAGCGCCGGCGTCGCGGTCAGCGACACGATCGTGCCATCCCGCTTCACCTGAAAAGACAGCGCTGAACCGGCACTCGTCGCGACGATCCGCTGCATGTCGGCAAAGCTCTCGATCGGCTTGCCGTCGATCTGCACGACGACGTCGCCGATCTTGAAGCCGGCGGCGGCCGCAGCACCATCGGCCACGACGCCGTCGACGCGCGCGATCGTGCTCGGCTTGCCGTAATACAGGGCCATGCCTGCGAAGATCAGGGCGCCGAGGATGAAATTGGCAATTGGACCTGCCGCGACGATGGCAGCGCGCGGGCCGACCTTCTTGTGGTGAAAGCTCCCGGCGCGCTCCTCGGCCGTCATGGCCGCGAGCGCTTCAGCCGAGGGGGTCGAAGCCTCACTCTCGTCGCCGAAGAACTTGACATAGCCGCCGAGCGGGATCGCCGAGATCTTCCAGCGGGTGCCGTGGCGATCGTTGAAACCGACGAGCTCAGGTCCGAAACCGAGCGAAAAAGTCAGCACCCGAACGCCAGCCCAGCGCGCGACCAGGAAATGGCCGAGTTCGTGGAAGAACACGACGATGGTCAGGACGAACAGGAAGGGAACCACGTAACCAAGGAGCCCATGGCTCAACGTATTGAAACTATGGACGAAAAAGTCGATCATCGAATTCCCTCACCCAGCGCCGCTAGGCCCTGGCCCCGAACCATCTAGGATGCCTTTAAGGCAATTTGAGGCAATAGGGCGGCAGCTTTATTTCGTGAAACATGGTCAACGGATATTGCATCATCCGCTGACGTCATGGGGGCTTGGTTCCCGCCCCGGATCCAGTCCTCCAGCGTCGCCTCGACCAACCGGGCAATGGCGCCGAACCGGATCTTGCCGGCGATGAAGGCCGCGACCGCGACCTCGTTGGCGGCGTTGTAGACTGTGGTTGCCCCCTTCCCGTGCCGGAGCGCATCGAACGCCAGGCGAAGCCCGGGGAACCGCTCGAAATCCGGTGCCTCGAAAGTCAGTTGGCCGATCTTGGCCAGATCGAGCTTGGCTGCCGGTCCCTTGATCCGATCGGGCCAGCCAAGGCAATGGGCGATCGGCGTACGCATGTCGGGCGAGCCGAGCTGGGCCATGACCGACCGGTCGGAGAACTCGACCATGCCGTGAATGATCGACTGAGGATGCACCAGGACGTCGATCTCATCAGGGCTCAGCGCGAACAGATAGGACGCCTCGATCACCTCGAGCCCCTTGTTCATCATCGAGGCGGAATCGATCGTGATCTTCTGGCCCATGCTCCAGTTCGGATGCTTCAGCGCCTGTTCGAGGGTCGCCTGCTCGATGTCGGCCGGCTTCCAGGTGCGGAACGGGCCGCCCGAGGCAGTGATGATGACGCGAACCAGCTCGTCGCGATTGCCCGATGCCAGCGCCTGGAACAGCGCGTTGTGCTCGGAATCGGCCGGCAAGATACAGGCGCCAGCTTTCGCCGCGCGCTGCATGAAGAAATCGCCGGCGCAAACCAGGCATTCCTTGTTCGCGAGCGCGACATGCGCGCCGCGATCGACCGCGGCCAGAGCCGGCTTCAGTCCGGCCGCGCCGCTCACAGCCGCCATCACCCAATCGGCCGGACGCGCGCCCGCTTCGATGACCGCGCTTTCGCCGGCGCCGCATTCGGTGCGCGTGCCCACAAGTGCGGACTTGAGTTCGGCGAACTTTGAGGCGTCTGCGATCGCGACGAAGCGCGCGGAGAATTCCTTCGCAAGCTTCGCCAGCGCCTCGACATTGCCGTTCGCGGTCAGCGCCTCGACGCGATAGCGCTCGGGCGAGGCGCGCAGCAGATCCATCGTGCTGTCGCCGATCGAGCCGGTGGCACCGAGCACCGTGACGCTGCGGATGTCGGCCGCAACAGGCTTGTTGTTACGCAAAGGGACTGCACTCATATCCTCACCAAACCATAAGACCGCCTCCGGCGCTATGCACGCCATGGCGGAGGAAGCCGATAATCCATGCCACCAGGACGGCGGCGACAAAGCCGTCGAGGCGGTCCAGAAGTCCGCCATGGCCGGGAATTAAGTGACTGGAATCCTTGACGCCGAAGCGTCTTTTCACTGCGGATTCGAAGAGATCGCCGAGCTGCGAAACCACCGTCAGGACGGCGCTCACGAGCAGCAGCGGAACCGCCTTTCCGATTCCGCAGGCGGCAAAGCCGGCCGCGACCGCAAGGCTCGCCGCAACGCTGCCGAACGCGCCGGCCCAGGTCTTCTTGGGACTGACGCGCGGCCAAAGCTTCGGTCCACCAATGCTGCGGCCTGCGAAATAACCGCCGATATCGGTCGCCCACACCACCAGCAGCACGAACATCAGCGCGGCGAAGCCGTGCGCGAGATCCTGCCGCAGCAGGATCGAGGCCAGCAGGGCCGCGGAGGCATAGGCGAATCCAGTCGCCGCCCAGACGAACTTGCCCCGCGCGATCAGCGTCACGATCGCGCCGCCGATGCAGCCGGTGATCACGGCAGTCTTCAATGCACCGAACGCAACGCAGAAGCCCATGATGGCGAGAATGATGGTCCCGGAAGCGGTCAGCGCGGCAGATCCCGCCCCCACCACCATCAGCCATTCCGCGAACAGTCCGATCGACACCAGGGTGACGAGGAGCGCCCACAGCCAACCGCCGGCATAGGCGAGCGCAATGGCAAGCGGCGCCAGCACCAGCGCTGCGAGGACTCGCATCACGAGGTTGCTGGAAGCGGGCGCAGAGCCCGCCGATGCGGCGTCGGGTTCGCTCACGAGGCGGTTTTCGCGACCAGGCCGCCGAAACGGCGCTCGCGCCTGGCGAATTCGGCGATCGCGCTTTCGAGCGCCGCCTTGTCGAAATCGGGCCAGTGGACCGGCACGAACACGAGCTCGCTATAGGCGGCCTGCCACATCAGGAAATTGGATAGCCGCTGCTCGCCGCTGGTGCGGATGATGAGATCGGGATCGGGAACGTCGGGCGCGTCGAGATGGCCGCCGAGCGCGTCGGCGTCGATCGAGGCAGGATCGCGCTTGCCGTCTGCAACTTCGCGCGCAAGTTTCTGCGCCGCTTTCGCAATTTCCTGCCGCGAGCCGTAGTTGAAGGCGACGACGAGCGTGAGGCGCGTGTTGTCGCGCGTCAATTCTTCGGCCTCGTTCAGCAGCGCGCAGATGTCGCCCTCGAGCCCGTCGCGCTCGCCGATGATCCGAACCTTGACGCCATCGCGATGCAGGGTCGCGAGGTCGTTGCGGATGAAGCGCTTGAGCAGACCGAAGAGATCGCCGATCTCGCTCGCCGGGCGCGACCAGTTCTCCGAGGAGAACGAGAAGATAGTGAGATAGCGGATGCCGAGCTCGTGCGAGGCACGCACCACGCGGCGCAGCGCCTCGACACCGCGGCGATGCCCCTCCGCCCGCGGCAGACCACGCGCGGCCGCCCACCGCCCGTTGCCATCCATGATGATGGCGACATGCGCAGGCGCGTCGGACCGGTCTGGTCCTTCCGTTGCGGGCGCGGCGGCGTTAGACATGGAGGCGGCCTTAAAGCATGATCCGGAGGAGCGCGAAGCGGTGTTCCCTCGCGACAAACGCTGAACGCGCTTGCGCGGAGATCATGCGCGAACAATACTCCAAAGCGGGATGATAATCGCTCATCGCGCTTCAGACGGTGAGGATTTCTTTTTCTTTGGCGGCCAGCAGCTGATCGATCTCGGTGATGGTGCCATCGGTCACCTTCTGCACCTCGTCGGCGTGACGCTTCTGATCGTCCTCCGACATCTCGTGATTCTTCTCGAGCTTCTTCAGAACATCGAGACCGTCGCGACGGACGTGACGCGCAGCCACCTTGGCGGCTTCGGCGTATTTGTGCGCGACCTTGACCAGCTCCTTGCGGCGCTCCTCGTTCAGCTCGGGGATGCGCAGGCGCAGCACCTGGCCTTCGGTCGCAGGCGACAGGCCGAGATTGGAATCGACGATCGCCTTCTCGACCGGCTTCACCATCGACTTGTCCCAGACCTGTACCGAGATCAGGCGCGGTTCGGGCACGCTGACCGTGGCGAGCTGATTGAGTGGCATGTGACTGCCATACGCCTCGACCTGCACCGGATCGAGCATCGAGGCCGACGCGCGGCCGGTACGCAGGCCGCCAAGCTCGTGCTTGAGCGACTGGACCGCGCCCTGCATGCGGCGCTTCACTTCGTTGAGGTCGAAATTACCCGTGGCCATCACGTTTCTCCTTCAATATCCCGGCGACCTCACCGCGCCCTTCCCTCGGGCGCACCAGATGAGCCGTCAGCCGGCGACGATCGTCCCGTGGCCTGCGCCGCGTAGAATCGCGCCGATCGAACCGGGCTCCGCGATCGAAAACACGATGATAGGCAGCGATGTCTCGCGGGCAAGTGCGAAGGCGGTCGCATCCATCACCTTGTAGCCGCCCTCGACGGCCTGTGAATGGGTTAGCCGGTCGAATCGCGTGGCCGACGGGTCCTTCTTCGGATCGGCCGAGTAAACGCCGTCGACATTGGTCGCCTTCAGCACCGCCTCGGCGCCGATCTCGGCGGCGCGCAGCACCGCCGTCGTGTCCGTGGTGAAGAACGGATTACCGGTTCCGCCGCCAAGCAACAGGATCCGGCCCTCGGCGAGGTATTTGTGCGCCGCGGTGCGGGTGAACAACTCGGAAACCTCGGGCATGACGAACGCCGACAGAGCCCTCGCCGGCGTGCCCTTGCGCTCGATCGTGGCTTCGAGCGCGAGGCAGTTCATCATGGTGGCAAGCATGCCCATGGTGTCGCCGGTCGGGCGCGACACGCCGCGGGAGGACACCTCGACGCCGCGAAAGATATTGCCGCCGCCGATTACCACCGCAACCTCGGTGCCGAGCTGGCGGGCGGCGATCAGATCGTCCGCAACCCGGTCCATGGTCGGCTGATCGATGCCAAAGCCCTGCTGTCCCGCGAGGTATTCGCCGGACAGCTTGATCACGACGCGACGATAGACCGGATCAGTCATGAGCACTTTCCTCGTCCGGGCGCCGCTTCCGGCGGCACGCCGGAAGGAACGTTCCGGCGCTTACTTCTTGCCGCTGGCCGCCGCGACCTCAGCCGCGAAGTCCGATTCCTGCTTCTCGATGCCTTCACCGAGGGCATAACGCACGAACCCCGCGATCTTCACGGCGCCACCGACTTTGCCTTCGGCTTCCTTCACCGCCTGCGCCACCGACTTGCCAGTATCGTGGATGAAGGCCTGCTCGAGCAGGCAGACTTCCTTGTAGTAGGTCTTCAGGCCGGACTCGACGATCTTCTCGATGACATTCTCCGGCTTGCCCTGCTGACGGTATTTGTCGGCGAGCACGTCCTTCACGCGCTTGACCACGGCCGGATCGAGACCGGACGGATCGAGCGCGAGCGGGTTGGTGGCGGCGACATGCATCGCGATCTGGCGGCCGAGCGCTGCGAGCTCGTCGGCCTTGCCGGGAGATTCCAGCGCCACGATCACGCCCATCTTGCCGGCGCCCTCGACGACCGCACCGTGGATGTAGTTCGACACCACGCCCTGGCTCACTTCGAGCGAAGCGGCACGACGGAGCGTCATGTTCTCGCCGATGGTGGCGATCGCGTCGTTGATGGCGGCTTCCACGGTGACGTCACCCACCTTGGCGCCCTTGATCTTCTCGACGTCAGCGCCGACGTCGAAAGCGACCTGGGCGACCATCTTGACGAGGCCCTGGAACTGGCCGTTGCGCGCGACGAAGTCGGTCTCGGAGTTGACCTCGACCACGACGCCCTTGTTGCCTTTGGTGAGCGCGCCGATCAGGCCCTCGGCCGCGACGCGGCCCGACTTCTTGGCGGCCTTGGACAGGCCTTTCTTGCGCAGCCAATCCTGCGCTGCTTCCATGTTGCCGTCGTTCTCGGTCAGCGCGGCCTTGCAGTCCATCATGCCTGCGCCGGTGGACTCGCGCAGATCCTTGACCATCGCAGCAGTGATCGTTGCCATCGTTGAAAATCCTTCTTGCCTGCCGGTTCGCCGCGGCGCGGCTTCAATCGCCCCGCCGCGGTCCATCTCAGGAATTCGCGTCAACTGAATGAGATGGTGGCCGGATCCTATCCGGCCAACCGATCGCTCTTTTTGACTATTCCGCTTCCGCGGTCAGCGCCTTGGCCTTGGCCACCCAGGCATCCGCACGGCTCGGCAGACCAACTTCTTCGCCGATCTTGTGCGCGGTGTCGTGATCGAGCTCGGCGAGCTGCCAGAAGTGGAAGATGCCGAGGTCGTTGAACTTCTTCTCGATCGCGCCCGACACGCCCGGGAGCTTCTTGAGGTCGTCGGCGGTGCCGCGCGGGCCGGCAAGGCCCTGGAAGCCGGCGGTCGTGGGCAGCTCTTCGGCGACCGGACGGGCCGATGCACCGATGTCGATGCCGGAATCGCCCTGGGCGCGCGAGATGCCGTCGATCGCGGCGCGCGCAATCAGATCGCAATACAACGAAATGGCGCGACCGGCGTCGTCATTGCCCGGCACCACATAGGTGATGCCCTTCGGATCGGAGTTGGTGTCGACGATCGCGGCGACAGGAATGTTGAGCCGCTGGGCTTCCTGAATCGCGATGTCTTCCTTGTTGGTGTCGATCACGAAGATCAGGTCGGGCAGACCGCCCATGTCCTTGATGCCGCCGAGCGAACGGTCGAGCTTGTCGCGCTCGCGCTGCAGCGTCAGGCGCTCCTTCTTGGTGTAGGAATTGGCTTCGCCGCCGGCCAGCACCTCATCGAGGTGACGCAGGCGTTTGATCGAGGCCGAGATCGTCTTCCAGTTGGTCAGCGTGCCGCCGAGCCAGCGCGAATTGACGAAATACTGCGCGCAGCGCTTGGCCGCGTCCGCGACGCCGTCCTGGGCCTGGCGCTTGGTGCCGACGAACAGGATGCGGCCGCCCTTGGCAACCGTGTCGCTGACGGCCTGAAGCGCCGTGTGCAGCAACGGCACGGTCTGGGCGAGGTCGACGATGTGGATGTTGTTGCGGGCGCCGAAAATGAACGGAGCCATTTTTGGATTCCAGCGGTGAGACTGGTGACCAAAATGCACGCCAGCTTCGAGCAGCTGACGCATAGTGAAATCGGGTAGTGCCATCGTTCTAATTCTCCGGTTGGTTCCTCCGGAAGCGTGTGAGCAAGACGGAGCGTTGTCGCCCCGGCTGCCACCGGACGGCCTTGTGAGCCATGCTTCCGTGTGAGATGGCGCGCTGTATAGCGCCATTTCGGCCAGAAGCAAGGAAATAAGGGCCTTTCGGGGCTTTACCGCCCGCGAAAGGCCCATTCCGGGATTTCGACCCTGTCCGCTAGCATCTTGGCTGGTTCGGCGGGCACTTTTTCGGCGCCGCCGCAGGCGGGCGCGGCGGCGGCGCGGCCGGCCGCGGCGGGGCCGCAGCCACCCGGGGCGGCGGTGGCGGTCCCGGGCGGGCCACCGGTGGCGGCGCAGGCCGGGCGGCGGCGACTGGCGGCCGGGGTGGCGGTGGCGGCGCGGGCCGTGCAGCGGCCACCGGCGGCCGCGGAGGCGGCGCAGCGGCCCGGGGCGGTGGCGTCGGTCTTGCAACCGCCTGCGGATGCGGCGGGGCCGGCGCCGGCTTTGCGGCCTGCGCAGGCGGTGGCGTGGCCCGCAGATTCTGCGGCCTGATCGGCTCCCGCGCCGCGACCGGCGGCGAAGGCGGCGTCGGCTTCGCATTGGTCACGGCCGGCTTGCCCGCCGGACTCGTCGGCGGGGTCCCCGCCGGCTCATGTGCCAATGATTTCGCGCGCGGCTCCGGCCCACCGACTGCCGGCGTTTGTGCCACGGGCGGTTTCACGGGCGGCTTGGAGGCCGGTGCGGTGGCGGCGTTGGCGGGAGCTGCCGCGTTGGCGGGGGCCGCTGCTGCATTGGGATGCACTTGCGGCAGGCCGTTGGCAGGTGCCGTTGCCGTCGGCGCCAGCCGGTTCGGTCCTTGGCCCGCGCCGGCCGGTGCGAGCGGCGTATTGTGGCTGCCCGGAACCGGAAGCGCATGGCCGGCCGCCGGCGGCGTGGTCTGCGGCGCAACCGCAGTCGGCGTGGCGTTGACCGGCTTCGCCATCATCGCCGCCGGCTTTGCCGTGGGATTGGTGACGAATGCCGCCTGGCTCGGCTTGAGCTGCTGGTTCGGATTGGCCTGGATCGTCTGCGCTTGCTGCTTCACGGCCGTCGGCACCTGCGTCATCCCGCCTGCGCGCCCCGGTCCGTTCGCTGCAATGGCTGCGGCCGCAGCGGCATTCCCGGCCGGCGGCGCGGCCGGCGCCTGGTTGATCACAGTGTTGATGACCGTGGTGTTATGGATGTTGTTGAAGATGATGTTGTTCGGCGGCGGCGCGACATAAACCGGCGGCCGGACGAACACCGGGATCGGCACGAACATGGGCTGCGGCAGCACGAACAGGCCGACCACCGGCAGCGGCGGCGGCAGCACGACGAAGTCCGGCGGTGGCGGCGGACAGAAATAATCCGGCGGCGGCGGTGGCGGCGCGAAGCCGAAATCAGGGTCGCTGAAATACAGCACCGGACGATCGACATAGACCACTTCGGCCGGCGGCGGCGGCGGCACGTCATAGTCCATCATCGCAAAGGTCGGCGGCGGCTCGAGCGGCGCGGTCAGGATCGCAAGCCTGCGTCGTGCGTCGCCCGCATGGGGTCCGCGCGGATAGCGGCGCAGATACGACCAATAGGCGTCCGGCGTATCGGCGCGATAGGACCGCCGCCAGGTGATCGCCTCGCGGCGCGCCGCCACGATCGCCATCACGCGCTTCGCCATGGGATCCCCGGGATAGGCGGCGAGAAATTCCTCATAGGCCGGCAGCGTGTCGCGCTCGAGCGCAGCCGCATAGGCGTCCTGTACGCCGAGATCGCGGATCGGCTTGTTGCGGATCGCCGCGACCTGGTCGGGTGCCGCCTGCGGCGGCGGCGCGTCCGGGGCGCGTTCGAAGAACGCGAATTGCTCGGTGACCTTCTGGTCGTCCCACGGCACTTGCCCGCCCTTGGAGGCCTCGTTGACGCGCAAGCGAACGCGGTCGAACACCTCCGGCAACGACAGGCCCCCGGCGCGGATCATCTCGGCGAGCGATTGCGCATAGATTCCGTACGGCCCCGGCTCCTCCGGCGCCACCGTACCGGGCGCGGCGTTGAACGCGATCAGCATGTTCGGATCTGGCTCGACCAGCGCCAGGCCGCTCGCGATCGGCTGCTGGCCGCCCTCGATGAAGGGCTGCGCGCGCGCCGCGTCGAGCACGATGATGTTGGCCTTGAGCGGAATCGCAGCGAGCTGGCGGGCATAATCGCTGATGCGCAGTGCCTCGGTCGGAACGTCGGTGTCGCGGCTGATGTTGGAATCGACCGGAATGAAATAGTTCTCGCCGGCAAGTTGCATGCCATAGCCGGCCAGATAGATCATCGCGACGGTGCCGGGGCCCGAGGCCTGCGCCTTCTGGATGAAATCGCGCAAGCTCTTGCGCAGCGTGTCGCCGTCGAGATCGCGTGCGCCGACCACGTCGAAGCCCGCCGCCTGCAGCGTCTGCGCGATCAGGCCGGCATCGTTCGCGGTGGTTGCCAGCGGCGACTTCGCATAGGCGCCGTTGCCGACCACGAGCGCGATACGCTTTTCCTGCTGCTGCGCGCGAACCGGCGTCAGTGCGCCCGCCACGAAGAGGATTGGCAGAAGGAGGCAGATGAAGACCTTGTGTGTCCCGCGCATGGCTTGCTCGTTGTTGTTGTTGAGATGCCGCTGCGCATCAGACGCGCGGCCGGCTGAACGGCAGTTGAACGAAAGGCTCGGATTGAGGCGACGGCATGGCGTCAGCCGAGCGCGATGTCCTGCGTAAGCTCCGCGTAAGCCTCAGCCGTTTTGCGTGAGCGTCAGCCTCGAGCCTCAGCTTTGCGCGATCGGATCGACCGTTCCCGTGGTGAGCCGATAGATGCCGCCGGAGATCTTCAGCTTGCCTTGTTCCATGGCTGCACTGAGGATCGGCGCGGCCGCCTTCAGCTTGGTGACGTTGTCGACCACGTTCTGCCGGATCGCGTTGTCGAGCACCTGCCCGCCCTGCTGCATCGCAGCTTTGGCGGCCGGCGCGATCGCATCGACCAGCGAGGGAATGCGTCCCGGCGGCGATGTGTTGTCCTTCAGCGCCTTCAGCGTGGCATCGACCGCACCGCAGGCATCATGGCCAAGCACGAGGATCAGCGGCGTGTTGAGCACGGCGACCGCGTATTCCAGGCTGGCGATGGTCTCGGTGCCGGCAAAATTGCCGGCGACGCGGCAAACGAAGAGATCGCCGCGGCCGGTGTCGAAGGCATATTCCGGCGCGATGCGCGAGTCGGCGCAGCTCAGCACCGCCGCGAACGGATTCTGCCCGCCGGCCAAAGCCTCGCGCTCGTGCTTGAAGTCGTGGCGCCGCGTCACGCCGTCGACGTAGCGGGCATTGCCCTCCATCAGCCGTTTCAGCGCCGCATCCGGCGACAGCACGTTCTGCGGTTTGGGGGGCGCCTTGTTGTCCTTGGCGAAGGCTCGGCCGCTGAAGGCGGTGCCAAGTGCGGCCGCCGTCAGCAGCATCGCGGACCGCCGCGACGGCGCCGGTCTGTCAGGCATGGTTCCAGAGCACTGATTGCACATGTCCCGCTCCCTCCCGGCGCGACGGACGCGCCCTCATGGACGAGCACCATCGCGGCCGATCATAGCCGCGATCACGTGACGAAACCACTACATCCGCCACGGGCCTTCGCGGCAGCAGGCTAGATCTGCTGCACGTCCACGACGCCCGCGACCGCCTTGATGGCGCCGGCGATCTGCGGCGAGACCTTGAAGCGGCCGGGCAGCTTCATCTCGACCTCGGTCTGGAGGTCGAGCATCATCACCAGCGAAACCTCGCCGTCGCCGCCACCGCGCGGTGCGATGCCGGGGCTGCCGATCTTTGGCGCAGCGCCGTTCGCGCTCGCGGCCTCCGGTCCGGCCAGACGCTTGGCGATCGAGTCCAGCGGCTTGGTGTCACGCACGAAGATGCGCAAGCCCTTCTGCGTCTTGGCGGCGGCGTCATCCAGCGGCTCGGCATGCAGGACGCGGGCGCGGACGTCCTCGCCCTGCAATTCAGCACCGAGTTGGAGCAGCACCGCAGCGCCCTGCTCCAGCACGTCGCGATATTGCGCGAGGCCTTCGGAGAACAGCACGGCCTCGAAATGAGCCGTGGGATCCGACAGGCCCATGATGCCCATCTTGTTGCCGGTCTTGGTACGCCGCTCCATGCGCGACACCACGGTGGCCGCGACCTTGCCGGCGGTAGCGCCGGTCTTCACCGCGCGGGAAAATTCCACCCAGCTCTGCACCCGCAGCCGCTTCAGCACCGTGGCGTAATCATCGAGCGGATGGCCCGACAGGAAGAAGCCGATCGCGTCATATTCGCGGCGCAGCCGCTCGGCCGGCAGCCACGGCTCGATCTGCGGCAGCATGATGGTCGGGGCATCCGCCGACATGCCGAACATGTCGTTCTGGCCGATGGTCTCGGCCTGATGCGCGCGCTGGCAGGCGGCGAGGATCGAGTCGGCGCCGGCGAAGACCCGTGCCCTGTTTGGCTCCAGCGTGTCGAAGGCGCCGGCGGCAGCCAGACTCTCGATGATACGCTTGTTGATCGCCCGCGGATTGACCCGCGCCGCGAAGTCGGCGAGCGAGGTGAACAACCCCCGCCTGGTCCGCTCCTCGATGATCTGGTCGATCGCCTGGATGCCGACGCCCTTGAGCGCCGCGAGCGCATAGTAGATGACCTTGTCGCCGACCTCGAAAGTCGCGCCCGAGCGGTTGATGTTCGGCGGCTCGACCTTGATGCCGAGGCGCTGCGCCTCGGAGCGGAATTCGGAGAGCTTGTCCGTGTTGTTGAGATCGAGCGTCATCGACGCTGCGATGAACTCCACCGGATAATGCGCCTTCATATAGGCAGTGTGGTAGGACACCAGCGCATAGGCCGCCGCGTGGCTCTTGTTGAAGCCGTAGTCGGCGAATTTCGCCAGCAGCTCGAAGATGGTCTCGGCCTGCCCCTTCGGCACGCCGTTCTTCACCGCGCCGGCGACGAAGATCTCGCGCTGCTTCTCCATCTCGGCGCGGATCTTCTTGCCCATGGCGCGGCGCAACAGGTCGGCGTCGCCGAGCGAATAGCCCGACATCACCTGCGCGATCTGCATCACCTGTTCCTGGTAGATGATGACGCCGAAGGTTTCCTTGAGGATCGGCTCGAGCACCGGATGGAGATATTCCGGCTCCTCGTCGCCATGCTTGCGCGCGCAATAGGTCGGGATGTTCGCCATCGGGCCCGGGCGATAGAGCGCGACCAGCGCGATGATGTCCTCGAAACGGTCGGGACGCATGTCGACCAGCGCGCGCCGCATGCCCTGGCTTTCAACCTGGAACACGCCGACCACCTCGCCGCGCGCCAGCATCTGGTAGCTCTCGGCATCGTCGATGGGCAGCGTCGCGAGATCGACATGGATGTCGCGCGGCTTGAGCAGCTTGCATGCGACGTCGAGCACGGTCAGCGTCTTCAGGCCGAGGAAGTCGAACTTGACGAGGCCGGCCGGCTCGACCCATTTCATGTTGAACTGGGTCACCGGCATGTCCGACTTCGGATCGCGGTACATCGGCACGAGCTCGCTCAAGGGGCGATCGCCGATCACGATGCCGGCCGCGTGGGTCGAGGCGTGCCGCGTCAGGCCTTCGAGGCGTTGCGCGATGTCGAAGGCGCGCGCCACCACCGGGTCTTCGTCGCGGAAGGCCTGAAGCTTTGGCTCGCTCTCGATCGCAGCGGCGAGCGTGACCGGCGCGGCCGGGTTCTGCGGCACCAATTTCGTCAGCTTGTCGACCTGGCCGTAAGGCATCTGCAGCACCCGGCCGACGTCGCGCAGCACGCCGCGCGCCTGCAGCGTACCGAAGGTGATGATCTGCGCGACCTGGTCCCGGCCGTAGCGCTCCTGCACGTACTTGATCACCTCGCCGCGGCGGTCCTGGCAGAAGTCGATGTCGAAGTCCGGCATCGAGACGCGCTCGGGATTGAGGAAGCGCTCGAACAGCAGACCGAACTTGATCGGGTCGAGGTCGGTGATGGTCAGCGCCCACGCCACCAGCGAGCCTGCGCCGGAGCCACGGCCGGGTCCGACCGGAATGCCCTGCGCCTTTGCCCATTTGATGAAGTCGGACACGATCAGGAAGTAGCCCGCGTACTTCATGCGCATGATGACGTCGAGCTCGAACGCCAGCCGCTTGTTGTAGTCCTCGTCAGTCGTGCCCTGCGACAGGCCGTGCACGCGCAGACGATTGGCGAGCCCCTCCTCCGCCTGCCGCTTCAGCTCGGCCGATTCGACCGCAGCGGCATCGGAGCTCGCCGCGGCACCGACCGTGAAGAACGGCAGGATCGGCTTGCGCGTCATCGGGCGGAACGAGCAGCGCTCGGCGATCTCCACGGTCGACGCCAGCGCTTCCGGAATGTCGGCGAACAGCACCGCCATCTCGGCGCGGGTCTTGAAGCGGTGATCGGGCGTGAGCTGCTCGCGCTCGGTCTCCGCGATCAGACGGCCGCCGGCGATGCAGAGCAGCGCGTCATGGGCCTCGTAATCGTCCGCCGCGGCGAAATACGGTTCGTTGGTTGCGACCAGCGGCAGGCCCTTGGCATAGGCCATGTCGATCAGTCCGCTCTCGACGCGCCGTTCCTTGTCGAGGTTGTGGCGTTGCAATTCGACATAGAAGCGGTCGCCGAACAGGCCGGCGAGACGCTCGCAGCGCGCGGCCGCAATCTCAGCCTGGCCGCTCGCAAGCGCGAGCGAGATCGGCCCGTCCGGGCCGCCGGTCAGCGCGATCAGGCCCTCGGTCTCGCCGTCGAACCAGTCGAACTTGATGAAGGGCGCGTGGCTGTCGGGCGATTCGAGGAACGCGCGCGAATTCAGCCGCATCAGGCTGCGATAGCCGCGCTCTTGCGCTGCCAGCAGCACCACCCGCGAAGGCGGCAGCGCGTTGCGCGCATTGGGATCCTGGTCGCCGAAATCGATCGCGAGCTCGCAGCCGACGATCGGCTGGATGCCGGAGCCCGCCATTTTGTCGGAGAATTCCAGCGCACCGAACAGATTGTCGGTGTCGGTCAGCGCCAGCGCCGGCTGGTGATCCTTCTTCGCCAGTTCCGCGAGCTTGGCGATCTTGATCGAGCCCTTGAGCAGCGAATAGGCCGAGTGAACGTGAAGGTGGACAAATCCGGCGCTCGGCATGGTCGCGTGACGGCCTCTTGCAGATGGGGTGGAGCGGTTGCCGGCAGTGGAGGCATCTTGCACTCGCCCGGCCGACTCGCCTCACAATGGTGGGGGCTCGCTGCGCCAGAGTCCACGCCAGAGCCGCCGATCGGCCACCTCATCCCGCTTTTCCCCAAGGCGCCCCCCAGCGGCCGCCGTCAGCTTCCCGACCAACGGTTTCCAAAACCGCTGGTCTTCAACTGCGGAATCAGAGCTGGGGGATCAGAGCTGCGGGATCACCTGGGCCCAGATCGCGATCATCCCGACGAACAGCGCGATCGACGTCAGTGCAGCGGCTTCTTCCACGAAAATCCTGAACATGGCTTGCTCCATCACCAGAACGTATGAAGAACATTGTTCTCATTTCGTTCTCAAGAGTCAAGCAAACTCGGCCGCTTCAAAATCAGATGGTTAACTCGCTGAATTCACACGATAAAAAAGCCCCGGCGCTAGGCCGGGGCTTTCGACATCCGCTCGGAAGGAGCGGCTGGTCTCAGTGTTTTGCTCAGTACTTGGCGAGGATCGGGCCGCCGAACTTGTAGTTCAGGCGGACGAGACCCATGTCGACGTCCTGGCGGACGCGATCGGTCTGAATGCCGGTAAAGGTGATGTCCTTGTCCGACAGGAAGATGTGGTTGTACTCGACGCCAACCGACCAGTTCGGAGCGAAGCCGAACTCGAGGCCCGCACCGACGGTGCCGCCCCAGCGGGTGTCGTTGACGGAGGCAACGGTCACGCCGGCCGTACGCAGCTCGTTCTTGGTGCCAACCACAGCCGCACCGCCCTTGACGTAGAGCAGGACGTTGTTCCAGGCGTAGCCCACCTGGCCGGTGATCAGACCGAACGAATCGATCTTCGAGCGATCGGTGAAGCCGGTCAGCGCGCTGAGGTTGTCGCCGGAGAAGTCAGCCCAGTTGCCCTGGCCTTCCAGGCCGAACACCCACTGTGCCGACTGCCAGCGATAGCCGACCTGACCACCGACCGTGCCGCCGGTGGCGTTGTGGGAACCTTCGCCGCCAACCAGCGGAGCGGTCTGATCCCAGGTCGTGTGAGCGGAAGCGCCACCACCATTGATGCCGATGTAGAACCCGCTCCAGTCATAGACAGTTGCGATCATCGCGGGCGCCTTGGTGTAAGGACGCGCAGCGAGGTCAGCAGCCAGTGCCGGTGCAGTCGCGCTGATCGCGACGAGGCTCATGGCAGCAAGCAACATATTCTTGTTCATTTGAATCCCGTTCCAGTTTCGTCGTTAGGCCCCCGGGCCGTGGCGACGTCATAACAGCCATCGACGGAATTGCTGTAACCTCGACGCAACAGTTCACGTCAAAGGGCCCTGCTACATTAATGAAAGTTTAGCGATTCACGCGCGGAAACGCTTTGAAACGAGACTCTTCAGCAGTTCCAATGTTGTCGACGCGATACACAGTGCGAACGCGCGAAACAACGACGCGCGCACAATCATGTGATCCGAGAATTAAAGAATGCGCGCGTTGTTCCATCTTCGCATTCTCGCCACATTCCCAGCGCGATCGCCGCGAGTGCATTCATGTCGGCTGCGAGCACGCGATTAAGGGCGCGCGCCCGGATATCTTATGGCCAGGGCGGAGCGTCCAGTGATGGCGCGACCTCGACGGCTCCTCCTCACCTCGCTGCGCCAGACCATCACAACGCAACAGAGCGGCTTCATCCAGTTCAAGATGAACAGACCGGTCGACATTCCCTGCCCCAGTTGCTCGGGATCAATCGCCCCGCTTCGGCATCGTTGCCACGCCTCGACACCTGCCGTACGCGGCACGTCGGTTGGATCGAAATCGAACTTGAGAAGACGACGGTGCGGCTCGTCGAGTTCCGCGTCAACCAAGACCCAGCGTTGTTCACCCCGCGCCCAATATTCGCACACCCAGTGATCGTGATAGCCGTGCCCGGTAAAGTATGTGCCGAAACCGCAGCGGACGCGGGCGGGCACGCCGTGCTGTCGCAGAGCCGCGCACAACACCAACGCATCCCGGCACATTGCCAAGGCGCGCAACGCACCCGGCCGCGTGATCGTGAGCGGCCGCGGGTCAATAGCCACAAGCTGATCCAGGCGTTTGACACCGGCAACGTGGCACGGCCTTGACGGGAGAAGGCAGCGGGATCGAACCCTGCCTCTCGATCCATGCCTCGTGGGTCTCAACGGAAGATAGACCTCCGTCCTTGATAGAATGATCTCACGACGTTCCAACATGCCACTAAAAGTTGTGGCTGCTCCGATCATCCTGTACCGTCGGCGCGTGTCCTCCCCTGCCCGGTCTGCTCATTAATGCTTGCCCGTATCCTGCTCCTCGTGGCCGCGCTCTCGATCCCCGGCGCATTGCGTGCAGAACAGACAACGGCCGAGAGGGCCGGATTTGCCGCCAGGCTGAGGATCTATCTTGCGAAGGGGACCCCTGATGCTTGCGGGCCGGGCTGCGACCGCTGGATCGCGATCGAGGGCCAGATCGACAATGACGCCGCGTCGCGCGTCCGTCGTTTCCTCGCCGGCATCAAGGACACGCAGCGTCCGATCTACCTTCATTCGCCCGGCGGCAATGTGGAGCAGTCCTATGTCATCGGACGCCTCTTGCGCAGCCGCAAGGCAGTCGCGCGGATCGGGCAGACCATCGCGACGGCATGTGCCGCGGGCACGCAGGTGGACGCCGCGTGCCAGACAACGAAGAACGCAGGCGGCGAAGTCGAGGCCGAGCTCACCACCTACCATGCGATGTGCAACTCGGCCTGCGGTTACCTGTTTCTCGGTGCGACCTCGCGCGAGGTCGCACCCGACGCCGCGCTGGCGGTGCATAATTCCAGGCTCGTATTCGCCATACACGGCCATCCGCCTCCGGCGTTGCTGGCAGAATTCAGGCAGCGTCGCACCGCAAGCGCCGACCGCGAGCGTACCGCCTACATTGCGTCGATGGGGATCAGGCGCGAGCTTGATGATCTGATCCAAACCGTGAAGTTCGAAAATCTGCACCTGCTGACGCGTGCCGAACTGTACCGGTTCGGGATCGACACACGACCGCTTGCCGAGGCGATGTGGCGGCTGGAGAAGGGAACGTGGCCCTACGTCAGCAAGTTCGCAGTGCTGAAGAAGGAGAACGATGCGTCATTCCGGACCATGGAATGGCGCCTGTTCTGCGAAACCAAGAATCGCGTGCCGCTGATGTTCGCGGCCGAGATCGACGATGCGGCGATCGGCAAGAGCACGATCACGATGACGGCGGACGCCGATTCCAAAGAGGAAGTCGGAGGAATTGCGGCGTACGTCGGCAACTACGAAATGTGGATCGGCTCGCTCGATTTCGGTATGTTTAGGGCGATCATGGCCTCGCGCTCCCTGCAGGACGAAACGACAGACGCGACAAAGTTCGACATTGACGCCACGGGTCTGCCTTCGGCGTGGAGGCAGCTCGAGGCATCTTGCCCACCCGCGACGGCCGTCCCGAAGAGCCCCTGGCCATCGGCTCCTCTGCCAAGTCGCGGCAGCTAGGGCCGCAAGCATCGGGCGGCGCTGTTTTGACGCCGCCTGGACGGCTGGCTGCGTCGTGGGCAGCTTGCCGCTGAGATCTTCGCGCGGAACTGGCAACCGCCTCGAGCGTCACCCGGCCGCTTCCCTCGTGCCTTCGTTTCGTACCAGTCACAGTGCAAGCGCACCCGATGATGCCGCCGATAACGAACCTGGTCCGAAACTTTGTCATTTCGCAAAGCGGTTCGCGAGGCCTTGCACCGGAGGCGCGATCGCCTGCAAGACCTCCCTGAACACGCCGTACTGCAATTTGAAAGTTTCAGGGCTATAGTCTTGATAGTATCCCGCGGTCACCGCGACGACGAGATCGAGCTCCGGGACGATGCGGATCGACTGGCCACCTCGGCCCTGCGCGGCAATCCATTGGACTACACGACCACCGACCCGGGAGCGCCCCAGCCACCACAAATATCCATACGACTGACCGTCGGTCGCCTTGAGCTTCATGGTGGTCGACGCTTCGATCCATGCTTTGGAAACGATTTGCCGATCGTTCCAGCGACCGCCCGCGAGGACCAGTTGGCCGATTTTCGCCATGTCGCGCGGCCGCAGACGCAATCCGCCTCCGGCATCGCTGTCTCCTTTGATCCTGCTCCACTCGAGGTCGCTGATGCCGAGAGGGTCGAACAGTGTTGTACGTGCAAATTCATCGAGCGGTCGGCCGGTGACCTTGTGGACGATCGCCGAGAGCAGCGTGAGCGCACCGGTGTTGTAGAAGAACCCCTGCCCGGCCGGCGCGGTCACGGGAAGATCGAGGACGTAACGAGCGGGATCCCGCGCCATATGCATGCGCACTTCGTCATTGTCGTCACCTGTCGCCGGAGTTGCCTCCACCCACTTCAGGCCCATCGACATGGTGAGCACGTGCGAGAGCAGGATGCGATCCTTGTCCGGGGACCGCAGGTCGGACAATTCGGGGAAGAAGTTGAATACCGGTTCGTCGAGGCTTCGGATGATGCCCTGGTCGATCGCGATCCCGACTGCGAGTGACGCAACGCTCTTTGAGCATGATTTGAGATTATGCAGCATATCGGCGTCGAAGCTGATGTCCGTGACCCGGACGCCGAAGATGCGACTGGGGACCTCATCAGATCCTTTGAAATATCGCTCGAACGCCAGTCTACCGTGGCGAGCGACCAGCACGGCATGAATGTTAGAACCGGAGCTTTCGAGTCGGTCGGCCATCCTGCACAGCGCGGCCCGGTCGACGTCATTGTCTTCATTGGCGGACGGAATAGACCAGCCGTCATCACGCTTCGCCGGAGCGGTACAATTGGCCGGCGGGTCAGCGCAGACCGAAGACCCGGCGATTGGCGCCAAGGCAGCCCCGCCGAGAAGCGAAATGAATTGCCGACGCCTCATCCGATCCCTCGCCGACCTCGCTTTCCACGCGAGCTAATGTTACCGACTGTAACATTACTTTGCGTTGACCGCAATGATGGTGCGCGATCTTTTGCCCCGCCTGCAGGCACGTCGCCACATCGCACGAGGCTGTGCTCAGTCTCGGCGCCGTGGTCGCGGAGGTCGACGCAGGTTCCCGTGGTCTTCGTCCTCACACCGGCGTGTAGATCACAAGCTTCAACGCGGGATCGTCATTGGCCTGAAAGCTCGTGTGCTCGAAATGCAGTACGCCTTTGGTCGGATGGGTCATGGTCTTGCGGCCCGACAAGGTGCCATGCACCTCGTGCGCGCCCCACCATTTCACGAATTCGGGGCTGCCTTCGCGCAACCGCCTCAGCAATTCCGCAAAGGCGGGATCGCCGGCCCAGACGTCGTGGGTGGCGCGAAACATCGCGACCATGCGCTTGGCGACATCGGCCCACCCTGCGCCGTAGGATTTTCGCGTCCGCTTGTTGGTCATCATCAGCAGCAGCGTGTTGCGATCCTCCTCCGGCAACCGGCCGAACGCAAAAATCTCCTCGGCGGCTTCGTTCCAGGCCAGCACGTCCCAGCGCCGCCCGGTGATGTAGGCCGGATGCGGCAGGCTTTCGAGCAACCGCAGAATCGGCAGCGGCACCATTTCGCGGGTGAACGCACCTCTCGCGCCGTCGCGCGCCAGCGCCTTTAGATGAGAATGCTCAGTCTTGCTCAGTCGTAGCGCACGCGCGAGCGCATCGACCGTCGTGACCGACGGGCTGACGGTGCGGCCCTGCTCGAGGCGGATGTACCAGTCGACGCCAATGCCGGCGAGCTGGGCGACCTCCTCGCGGCGCAGCCCGCGGTGCGCCGCCGCGTCCCTGCGGGAAGGCCGACGGTCTTCGGCGATAGCTTTTCGCGGCGGGAGCGGAGGAAATCGCCGAATTCGACGCGGCGTGGGTCGGCCATGGCGTGTGCTCCCGCGATGGAGGGTTTTTATAATACTAGGATAATACCAGGCCTTCTTGTTCCGTCAAACCCGGCGCATATCGGTGTCACCCGACTTCGAGGTGAGAACATGAAAGCTGCCGTACTCAAATCCTTTGGAAGCCCGCTGGTGATCGAGAATGCTCCGGACCCGGTGCTCGGCACCGGCGAGGTCATCGTCGACGTCGTCGCCACGCGCGTCCTGTCCTACATGAACGAGGTCTTCAGCGGTGAGCGCAATTATGCGCTCGACCTGCCGGTCATCCCGGGCCCTGGCGGCATCGGCCGGGTGCGCGCGATCGGTCCGGACGCAACCAGGCTCGGCATTGGCGACTGGGTGTTCTCCGACCCGACGGTGCGGTCGCGCGACGATGTCGTGGCGCCCGACATCGCCCTGCAGGGGCTCACAGCGGCGGGCCCCGGCGGCATGCGCCTGCAGCAGCATTTTCGCCACGGCTCCTATGCCGAGCAGATGCGGGTGCCGACCGAGAACGTGAAGCGCCTTGGCGCGATCACGTCCGAAGAAGCCTCGCAATGGTGCGCGCTCGGGACGGCGCTGGTGCCCTATGGCGGCTTTCTTGCCGCAAACCTGCAACCGGGCGAGACCGTGCTGGTGAGCGGGGCCACCGGCAATTTCGGCAGCGCGGCCGTCTCCGTCGCACTCGCGATGGGCGCAGCCTGCGTGGTGACGCCCGGCCGCAACGAAAAGGTGCTGGCCGATCTCGTCCGTCGCTTCGGCGCACGGGTGAAGCCGGTCAGGCTCACCGGCAACGAGGACGACGACCGCGAGGCGATGAAGCGCGCCGCGCCCGGTCCGATCGACTGCGTGTTCGACATCATGCCGCCCTCGGTCAGCACGCGCGTGGTGCGGGCGGCGGTCATGACGGTGCGCGCCCACGGCCGCGTCGTGCTGATGGGCGGCGTCGGTATGGCAGGCGGTCCCGGCCTCGAACTGCCCTACCCCTGGCTGATGCGCAACTGCATCTCCATCCACGGCGTCTGGATGTATCCGCCGGATGCGGCGAGCCGCCTGATTGCGCTGGTGCGCGCAGGATTGTTGCGGCTCGACGACTATGTGACGACGGATTTCGACCTCGACCACGTCAATGACGCCGTCGCCCACGCCGCCGCCAACAGCGGACCGTTCAAATTGACGGTGATCCGGCCGTAATCGGCCTGCCCGCGGCGGCAATGCGCTGCTGCAGCGGGTTTGCCTGATCGATCAAGTCACTGGAGGACGTCACCTCGACCGTGGCCGGCAACGGCCGTCTACTGTGCATGGGGTTGTTTTCGCGCTTTTACTCGAGCTCGATGACCTGACCGTCGGCCAGCGACACGCGCCGGTCCATGCGGCCGGCGAGCTCCATGTTGTGGGTCGCGATCAGCATCGAGACCTTGGTCGCCTTGACCAGTTGCATCAGGGCCTGGAACACGTGGTCGGCAGTGTGCGGATCGAGGTTGCCGGTCGGCTCGTCCGCGAACAGCACCCGCGGGGCATTGGCGACCGCCCGTGCGATCGCGACACGCTGCTGCTCGCCGCCCGACAGCTCCGCCGGACGATGCGTGATGCGGTCGCCGAGGCCGAGATAGCCAAGGATCTCCTTGGCGCGCTTGACGCTCTCGGACTTCTTCAGGCCGCGGATCATCTGCGGCAGCATGACGTTCTCCAGCGCCGAGAACTCCGGCAGTAGCCGGTGCGACTGGTAGACGAAGCCGATGTCGGTGCGGCGCAACTGGGTGCGCTCGATGTCGGGCAGTTGCGAGGTCGGCGCGCCATTGACGTAGACCTCGCCGGAATCGGGCGCTTCGAGCAGACCCGCGATGTGCAGCAGCGTCGACTTGCCCGAGCCCGACGGCGCGACCAGCGCGACCGACTGTCCGGCCCACAGCGCGAGCTTGGCATTGTCCAGGATCGTCAGCGCCGCCTCGCCCTGCAGGTACTGCCGTTTTATCTCGTGGAGATAGATGACCGGTACATCTTCCGCCCCCTGCTGCTCCATCAGCCCCTCACTCGTACCGCAGCGCTTCGACCGGATCGAGGCGCGCGGCACGCCACGACGGGTAGAGCGTCGCCAGGAACGACAGCGTCAGCGCCATGACGACGACGGCCGTAGTCTCGCCGATGTCGATCTCGGCGGGCAGTTTCGACAGGAAGTAGAGCTCCGGCGAGAACAGCTCGGTGCTGGTCAACCAGGACAGGAATTGCCGGATCGATTCGATGTTGAGGCAGATCACCAGCCCAACAAAGAAACCGACCAGCGTGCCGACCACGCCGATGGACGCGCCCGTGATCAGGAAGATCCGCATGATCGAGCCTTGCGAAGCGCCCATCGTGCGCAGGATCGCAATGTCGCTGCCCTTGTCCTTCACCAACATGATCAGGCCGGAGACGATGTTGAGGGCGGCGACCAGCACGATCATCGTCAGGATCAGGAACATCACGTTGCGCTCGACCTGGAGCGCGTTGAAGAAGGTCGAGTTTCGCTGCCGCCAGTCGACGAGGAACACCGGTCGGCCCGCAGCCTCCGTCACGGATTTGCGGAATGAGTCGATCTTGTCGGGATTGGTGGTGAACACCTCGATCGAGGTGACGTCGTTGCTGCGGTTGAAATAGGCCTGCGCTTCGGCGAGCGGCATGAAGACGAAGCCGAGATCGTACTCGGACATGCCGATCTCGAACACGGCGACGATCTTGTACGGTTTTATGCGCGGCGTGGTGCCCATCGGCGTCACCGCGCCCTTCGGCGCCACCAATGTCACGCTGTCGCCGGCATGCAGTGACAGCTGGTCGGCGAGACGGCGGCCGATCGCGACGCCCTGCCCGTCATCGAAGCCTTCGAGCGAGCCCTGCTTGATGTTCTTGGCGATCGAGGTGAGGTTATTCAAGTCATCGGAGCGGATGCCGCGCACCAGCACGCCCGAGGCGTTCCAGGGCGAGGACGCCAGCGCCTGGCCGTCAACCACGGGGGCGGCCAGCCGGATGCCCTGGACCTGGCTGATGCGCTCGGCCACGTCCTTCCAGTCGGTCAGCGGCGATTCCAGCGGCTGGACCAGGATATGGCCGTTCAGCCCCAGGATCTTGTCGAGCAGCTCCTTGCGGAAGCCGTTCATCACGGCCATGACGATGATCAGCGTGGCGACGCCCAGCATGATACCGAGGAACGAGAATCCGGCGATGACCGAGATGAATCCCTCCTTGCGCCGCGCCCGCAAATAGCGCGCCGACAGCATCCACTCGAAAGGCGCGAAAGGCGCGGTTTGAACGGTTTCGGTCATGGTTTCATCCATCGCTCGATAGTCCCATGATTCGGGGTCAATTGTGGCCGGATTGGCGGCCGCGATATCAGGCGATGAACAATATTCAGCCGACCAGGCGGGCGACCGCATCCGCTGGCGACATCGTCTCGCGGGAGCCGTCACTACGCTTCTTGATCTCGACCTTGCCGTCGGCCAGGCCCTTCGGCCCGATCATGATCTGCCAGGGGATGCCGATCAGGTCGGCGGCGGCGAATTTGGCGCCGGCGCGCTGGTCGGTGTCGTCATAGAGCACATCGACGCCCTTGACCTGGAGCTCGGCATAGAGCTTCTCGCAGGCCGCATCGACCGCCGCATCGCCCTGCTTGAGGTTGAGAATCGAGACACGGAACGGGGCCACCGCCTCCGGCCATTTGATGCCGGCATCGTCATGGCAGGCTTCGATGATGGCACCGAGCAGGCGCGAGACGCCGACGCCGTAGGAGCCGCCATGGATCGGCACGTCGACGCCGTCCGGGCCCGCCACCATCGCCTTCATCGGCTCGGAATATTTGGTGCCGAAGTAGAAGATCTGGCCGACCTCGATACCGCGGGTGTTCACGCGCTTGTCCGCGGGCACTTCCTGCTCGAATCGCGCGGGATCATGAACGTCTTCCGTCGCGGCATAGACCGAGGTCCACTGCTTGATGATCGGGGTCAGGTCGCCGTCATAGTCGACGTCCTCGCCCGGCACCGGCAGGTTCAGCACGTCGCGATTGATGAACACACCGGATTCGCCTGTTTCGGCGAGCACGATGAACTCGTGGCTGAGGTCGCCACCGATCGGGCCGGTCTCGGCGCGCATCGGGATCGCCTTCAGCCCCATCCGCGCGAAGGTGCGCAAATAGGCGACGAACATCTTGTTATAGGCGACCCGCGCGGCGGCCTCGTTGAGATCGAAGGAATAGGCGTCCTTCATCAGGAACTCGCGGCCGCGCATCACGCCGAAGCGCGGACGCTGCTCGTCGCGGAATTTCCATTGGATATGATAGAGATTCAGAGGCAGGTTCTTGTAGGACTTCACGTAAGCGCGAAAAATCTCGGTGATCATTTCCTCGTTGGTCGGCCCGTACAGCAGCTCGCGCTTGTGGCGGTCGGCGATGCGTAGCATCTCCGGGCCATAGGCGTCGTAGCGGCCGCTCTCGCGCCAGAGGTCGGCGAGCTGGAGCGTCGGCATCAACAGTTCCAGCGCGCCGGAGCGGTCCTGCTCCTCGCGCACGATCTGCTCGATCTTCTTCAGCACCCGGAAGCCCAGCGGCAGCCAGGCATAGATGCCGGCCGCTTCCTGCCGGATCATGCCGGCGCGCAGCATCAGCCGATGCGAGACGATCTCCGCCTCTTTCGGATTTTCCTTCAGAATGGGCAGAAAGAACTGCGACAACCGCATGGCAATACTCTGGGAATCAGTGATGGCCCGCAGTGAAACCGGATTGGGAGCGAAAACACAAGACCGGGAATGAGGAAAAGCCGCTAACGCGGCGGAATTCCTGTCATTTTTCCGTCGACTTCAGGTTCGACTTGAACCGTACCGACTTATGGCGGCGCGACGTCGAGCTCGTCCTCTAGGGTGACTTTCTCGAAATCGGTCACCAGCGCATCGATCCGCACATGCCAGCGGCCGGCGAAGGGCAGCTCGACCTTGCGAACGTGCCAATAGCCGTCAGGCCCGAGTTCGGCGTCGCGTTCCATCGGCTCGATGCCGCGCTCGGGCAGGCTGAGCGTCAGCGTCGCCTCCTTGGCCTTCAGCGGCGTTGCCTCGCCGGTCATGAGCTGAAGCACGAAATCATCCAAGCCGGCCTTGCCGGGGGACACCAGCACCTGGAACATCGCCTTATCGGTGTGGATGTGGATCGCCAGCGGCGTCTCCGGAACGATGGTCCGCGGCGGCGGCGTGAAGCGCCAGCCGGCAACGATGGCGAAGATGCCGAGCGCGGCCCCGCATTCAAGCAGGATCGAACGCTTGAGCGCAGGCGCGGCCTTGTGATCCCCTGATAGAGCCGGTGTCAATCGGAAGCGGTTGACCGCGGCGAGCGCCAGCAGACACAGGACCAATCCCAGCTTGACCGAAAGGATGATGCCGTAGCTGGTCTCGACCAGCGCCGACAGCTTTTCGAGCTGGATGATCGCAAGCAGCAGGCCGGTCGACGCCAGCGCGGCGACCACCGGCATGGCAATGCGCGAGAAGCGGTTCAGGAGGGGCAGCGTGCCCGCCGTCGGCTTCGACACCAACGCGGTCAGCGGCGCCAGGGCTCCGATCCAGAAGGCGACGCCGAGGCAGTGAAAGAAGATCGCCGGCCGCGTCAGCATTTCGGGCGGCGCTGTCGCGGCGTGCCCGGTCATGGCGAGCGACAAGCCGACGCCGACGAACGCGAGGGCCGCAAGAGCGCGCCCGTACCACGCGAGGCCCAGCGCCATCAGCGCGAGCAGCATCGCCACAATGGCGACGAGCAAGGCGGGGCCAGCGCTGGTCGCGAAGGCGATTGTCCAGGGAGCCGCGGTCACGAGTGCTGCCGGCGGTAGGCCAAGGAGATCGAGCCCCAGCACGCCCACTGAGATAACGGCGCTCGGAAAGCCGATCGCGAGCGCTGCGCGCGGCACGCTCATGCCCGCCATTGACCACGAAATCCAGCGGGCAAAGAACACGCCGCCGACACCGACAAAAAGCCCGAGATAGAGGCCGATCCGCGAAAGCCAGATCAACACATTCACGCCGCCGTCCACATTGGCCGGCGGCTGGGTGGCGGTCGGCACGCCGACCGAAAAGATCACCGATCCCGCGACGGGATGGCCGTCCTGCGAGATCACCCGGTAGCTCACGACCGCCGTGCCCTGCGGCAGGTCCGGTGGCATCGCAACCGAAATGCTCTCGCCCGATGTCGTGATGCGCGCATCGTCGCGCGCCCTGCCCGCGCCGTCGATCAGCTGGATCGCACCCGGCGTCACCGCCTCGTTAAAGCGCAGCTCAACCGCCTTGGGCGCGCTCTGGAGCAGGCTGCCATTCGCCGGCTCAACCGAGATCAGCGCCGCGTGCGCCGAGGCGCCGGTCGAACCGCCGGAGACCGCGAGCAGCATCGCGAGCGCAGCGAGACGACGCATTACGGCTTGGGCAGCAGCTTCACGCCGGGCGCCGGCGACTTGTCCTCATGCGAGTGCGCTGCCCCCTCAGCCGGAATTTCAATCCAGCGGCTGACGCCCTTCTCGCATTCCTGCACCACCGGGAAATACAGCGTGGTGTTGGGCTTCAAGCTGTCGGTGAGAAAGCTGTTGAAGACGAACTCATCGTAATTCTGGTCCGGCAGCTTGCCGCCGGACCAGACCACTTCCTTCACGCCCGAAGTCAGCTTGTTGCCGTGATAGTCGTACGCGCTGGCATACTGGCCCTCGACGGTATCGACGTTCCAGCCGGCCTTCGGCATCGGTTTCACCGCGATGACGCCTTCGGGGATCTGCACGCGGATCTTGACCGTCGGCGAGCCGGAGCAGCCGTGCGGCACGGCGAAGACGGCCTTGTAGGACGCACCGACCGTGGCTTGCTTACCTTCCAGATAGACATGTCCCGCCGCAGGCGATGCGGCGAGCGCAGCCATCAGGATCAGCCAGGGTGTCTTCGACATGCTCGATCTCCCGGAGGTTAGATCACGCGCTTCACATTTTCATTCCCGAATGGTCGGGCATTTTCTTCATCATCATGCTTCCACCGCCGCCGGGCGCCTGCGCCCCGACGCCCTGGACATCGAGCGCGACGGCGACCTTACCGGCCTTCTCGAACTCGAGCGTCACCGGCACCTTCTCGCCCTCCTTGAACGGGGCCTTGAGATCCTGGAGCATCAGATGGTAGCCGCCCGGGGCGAGCTTCACGGTCTTGCCGGGCTCGATGACGAGGCCCTTGTCCACCGGGCGCATCTTCATGACGCCGTTGTCCATCGTCATTTCGTGGACCTCGGCCTTGCCGGCGATCTCGGCGGTCACTTTGACGAGCTTGTCGGGCGCCGAGCCCTTGTTCTCGATGGTCAGGAAGCCACCGGCGACCTTCGCGCCGCTCGGGGTCGCCCGGCTCCAGGCTTGCGAGATGACGAGGTCGCCCGCCTTGATATCCTCGGCGCGGACGGGAGCTGCGATCACCACAGCTGAGAGCGCTGCGAGCGCGAAGATGCGTGAGATTTGTTCATGTCGATTGTCTTTCTTGTCGCCGTTGAGAGTGTCCCGCTGGTCAGAACGTGTACTTGCCGGCGAGAACGAACGTTCGTCCCGGGAACGGATGGAACAGGAAGTATTGCGCGTTGAAGATGTTGTCGATTCGAAATCGAACGAGAAGTTCTGCGTCGCTTTGTAGTGAATCTTCATGTCGAACACCAAAAACGGGTCAAAGGCCTGATAAACGTGTGCAAAGGTGTCGGTGTTATCGAGCGTCGCATATTGCTTTCCGGTGTAGCGCCCGGCGACCGTATAGGCCCAGTTGTCGTTCGGCCGATAGGTGACCCCCAGTGTGGAGCGCCATTCTGGAACATTGGGCACGCGCTTGCCGGTCGCGGTTGTGCCACCGATCGTACTGACAAACGTCGGATCGCTTAGAATCCGAGAGTCCACATAGGTTATGCTGCCAAACACCTGCAACCCACTGATCAGCACGTTATCCTTGTCGGCCGACATCTCGACCCCCTGCATCCGGATTGCGTCGACGTTGCCGATGGTCGTCGTGGAGTCTGACCACCCGTCGAATTGGTCACGTTCGTGGTTTGCGAGATGATTGCGTTGTTGGTCCTCTCCTTGAACAGCGTCAGCCTGACACGGCCATCATTCCATCTCCGCTCAACGTTCAATTCACCGGTGAAGTCCTGTTCAGGCTTCAGGTTGGGATTAGCGAACGTCGCGACACCGGCAACCGTTATGTTCTGATATAGTTCGGTGACAGTCGGATAGCGATACGACTCACCAAAGCTCGCGGTGACGTTCCACTCCTTGCTGAGATCATAAGAGAGAGGCTTTCGGCGAGAAGTTGGTCGAGTTGAGTCCTGGTTGGTTCTTTGGGACTGGCGCGAAGACCGGAATCGGCGCCGCCGGGATACCGCTCGTGACAGTCGGATTGGAGTTGATATTGAAACCATCCAGTGAGCGCCAGGTCTCGAGCCGCCCGCCCAGCGTCAGCTTCAGATTGGGAACGATCTTCCAGGCGTCCTGCAGCCAAAGAGCACCGGTACGGGTTTCGCCGACGCCAGTGGTGAAAAGCTGACCGGTGCCGGTCGAGGACGTCGCGTACCAGACCGAGGACAAATAGACCGGGTTTTCCAACCGATACCGGTCGCCGTGGATACCGAAGCTGAGCTCGTGAGGACCATCGATGCCGAACGGCCTCCAGATGCCTTTGGCATCAGCATTCTGCCAGTTCGTACCATCGTTACGGGTAATTTTGCCGTTCAGCGAATAGCCGACCCCGGTCGGAGTCACGGTGAACGGATTGAGGAGGATATCTTCCAAGTAGTTGTAGCTCGACGCTGAAAGATCGAAATCGAAAGCGCCTTTGGTGTCGCTCTTGAGCGATACAGCGTTGCTCAAATGCGTCTGATCCCAAATGTACTTATTGTTTGCAAACGCACCTTGACCGCCAAAAGTTGGTTGCCCGTTCAGCGTCGACGACAAATATGTCTGTGGATCGGAGGTCTGGTGATTATTCCAGATGCCCAGCGAGTAGGTCGCCTGCACGAACGGCGATATATCATAGGCAACTCTAAGATTCCCGGACGTCTGCTGTGAATGCGCCAACGCGCCGGTGCCAATGACGTTCGCAACGCCGCCCGTCCTGTTCCATGCGCCAATGGTTCCGTTGGTATTTGCCGGGCCGACACCAAAAACGGTGCCAAAGGTCGTGTAGGTCAGTGGCTGCTGGTAGCTATCGAGATGATTTGCAGTGACGAGCCAGGATAGCTTGCCGTCGCGATTGCCTGCAGCTGCGCTGGTCTGGCTCGTCACGTAGGTATCTTTGGTGCCGTATTGATTCCACGGCATCACCGAGACCGTTTCCTTGGCGACCGCAAACGGCTTGTCCGGCATCTTGGAGGTGATCAGCAGCACGCCGCCGATGGAATTGCCGGGATAGGCGGCCGCGAACGGGCCGTTGAGGAAATCGACCCGCCCGATCGCCTCGGGAGAGATCAGGTTCCATTTCGGCGAGGCGCCGGAGTTGTTGTTGCCGATCAGCGCGGAGATCAGGAGATCGTCGTAATAGATCAGCGTCCGCGCGCTGGAGTTCAGTCCCCAGCTTCGCGTCGCCAGCACCGTCTGGTTGTCGCCGTCGTTGCGCTTTCGCACGAACAGGCTCGGCATGTATTTGACGGCGTCTTCGGGGTCCTTGAGGTTGATGGTCTCGTCGACCTGCTTTGCCGTGATGCTGAAGGACCGCTGCGGCAGTTGATAGCGGGCTACCGCCTCAGGCTGATCCAGCGACGCCCGGGCGCCACCCGCGCCCTGGTCAGCCGCAACCGAGGCCGGTCGCTCGATCGCAGGCTTTGCCGAATTTCTCCTGGCGCCAGCGGTTTGCGCCGCCGGCTTGCGCGGCTTGGGTTTCACCGTCGCAGGTGCATCGACGGTCACCGCGGGCAGCTCCTTTGGGCTGCTCTGGGCGAAAACGCCGCTCGACGAGGCAAGCAGCGCGGCCTGAACGGCAACGACACTCACGCCGCAGCGGGCATGACGAGGTAACATTTGGGGATTCCTGACGCCGGCTTTCTCTTCCGGCCATTCGACAACATCAATCGCCAACGGATGACCCGAGGCGATCACGAAGGGTCGTCAGGAAAAGTGGGGAGGTCCCCGGGCTTGGGCGCTTGAGCCGCTATGCGCAGCGACAGCGGATGCCTCCGCCTCGTGCCACACCACGCGCTCGGCGTGGCGAAAGGGAACGGACGGCGTCGCTTGCGACTGCGAATCCAGGACGCGTTAGCCTGCGCCAGGCAGCAGAGCGCGCAGGCGCCGGCATGTGCGGTCGGCGCCCCGTTCTGGTCGTTCGAGTACCCTGCTCGCTGACGGTGTGGCAGATGACGCCGGTGCCAAGCGGATCGGCAACGGCCTGGCCGGCCGCCCAGCAGGCGGCAATCGGCGCCAGCACCTGCATCGCCAGAGCGAGCAGGACCAACGGTAAGAATTTTTGCAGCCGAGCGCGCATCCGCCGAACCATCCGTTCGTCTGCCAACTAAACACCACCCCCGTCCCGAGTCGAGGTCACTTCGTCAGCCTTGTTGGGGTCGCGCAAGTTTCTCGAAAACTGTGCCCGGAGAGTCCCAGCTGGGGGCTTCGTCCGGCAATTGAGGCACTCGCGCCGGCCTGCCCATCCACAGATTTCTTATGTTTGTCATATGCTTATAGGCTTAAAAGCCCGATCATTTCGTCAACTGCTCGAATTTTGAACAATCGTTGCCGAAAATGATGACAAGTGAGAAAAGTTGATCTAGCATCCCCCTGCTCAGGCTAGCCGCGAGGTCAAAGTCTGGTGGTCCAAGTCTCGGGAGGAGCCCCTGGCGCGCAAAATGCAGCGTCGCCCCGCCAATCAAGATCAAATCTTAGAATCGGGGATAATAGGGTCGACACAATTTTTGAGCGGGGCTAGGGCCCCGCTCTTTTTTGACTTGAGCGGCTGATGCGCCGATGAACGCCCCATCCAATCGAACACAGTTTTTAGATCGCGGCCTCGCGCGGCCCGGATCTCACGCCGCTGGTTTATCAACGTCTGCTGCGCGAGCATCCCGACGGAGGCGATATCCCGCGCGTCAGCAGATTGGGTGGCGTGAACTCTTCGATTGTGAGACACTTTCCACATCGGTAGCGCAATCAATGACGCACCGACGCTAAAATATATGGGAGCGAGCGATGTCCGGGACGAAAGATTTCTCGACGACGAGGCGTGATCTTCTTCAGGCGGCGGCGACCGCCGGCGCCGCAACAGCCATCCTCGGCAGCATGGGCATAAACCCGGCATTGGCAACCGAAGTCGGACGATCCGAGAAGCCGCTGAAGGCGGCATTCTCCAACGCCGGCCTTCAGGCGACCTGGTGCGCACAGGGCAAGCAGGCCGCGGAATTCTGGGGCAAGCTGTTCAACGTCGAGGTCACCTGGTTCGATGGCCAGCTCGACGCAGTGAAGCAGCGCGCGGCGATCGACAACATGGCCTCGCAGAAATGGGACTTCGTCGCGATCCAGGCCTTCGGCATCGGCACCCTCACCCAGCCCGTGCAGAAGATGATCGACGCCGGCACGCCTGTCATCGACATGGACACGCTGATTGCGCCGCTCGACCAGATCAACGTCCACTCCTTCCTCGCCCCGGACAACGAATTCATGGGCGCCTCGGTGACGCAGGCCCTGTGCAACGCGATGGGCGGCAAGGGCAAGATCATCATGACCCAGGGCGCACTCGGCCACACCGGCGCGCAGGGTCGCGCCAAGGGCTTCAACAACGTGATCAAGCAATTCCCCGGCATCGAGGTGCTCGACACCCAGCCGGCCGACTGGGACGTCTCCAAGACGGCGCGGCTGTGGGAAACCTATCTGACCAAGTACCCGCAGATCGACGCGGCGTTCTTCCACAATGACGACATGGCGCTTGCGGCCGCCAACATCATGAAGGCGCATAACCGCACCAACATCCTGATCGGCGGCGTCGACGCCATGCCGCCGGCGATCCAGGCGGTGAGCGAGGGCCGCATGTTCGCGACCGTTCGCAATCCGTCCTGCCGCATCCACGGCGGCGCGATCATCGCCGGTGTCGCGGCGGTGGTCGGCGGCGAGAAGAGCGGCCAAGGCATCCCCAAGAACGTCGTCACCGACGGCCCGGTCGTGACCAAGGCCAACGCCCCCGGCATGCAGTGGATGGAAGATCACTTCCTGATCTGAAATTCTCCATGCCTGAGGGTCGTTCGCCCATCCTGGAACTCCAGGGCATCACGAAGAGCTTCGGCGGCGTCGAAGCGCTTCGTGGTGTCGACTTCGCGCTTCTTCCCGGCGAGATCCACGGTCTCGTCGGCGAGAACGGCGCGGGAAAAAGCACGCTGATGAAGATCATCGCTGGCGTGCACACCGAGTTCTCCGGCCGCTTCCTGATCGACGGACAGGAGACGCATTTCCGCTCGGCACGTGACGCCCACGCGGCCGGCATCGCCATGGTGCATCAGGAGCTCAGCGTCGCGCCCGATCTCACGGTCGCGGAGAACGTGTTTCTTGGCAACCAGCCGACCAACCGGCTTGGCCTCGTGCAATGGCGGCGCATGGCGCACGACGCCGGCGAGCAGCTTGCTCGCTTCGGCATCGACGTCGATCCGATGTCGCGGCTTGGCGACCTGCCGATCGGGCTGCAGCAGCTGATCGAGATCGCCCGCGTGCTGTTCTCGGGCGCCCGCATCGTCATCCTGGACGAGCCGACCTCCGCCCTTTCCCCACCCGAGGTCGAGCGGCTGTTCGCGACGCTCAAGCGGCTCCGGGAGCAAGGCACGGCCATCGTCTTCATCTCGCATTTCATCGAGGACATTCTTCGCGTGTCCGACACCGTCACCGTGTTCCGCAACGGCCGCAAGGTCGCCGAGACCGCGAGCGCCGCGACCAGCAAGGGCGCGCTGATCGAGGCCATGATCGGTCGCGGCGGCGAAGCGCTCGAGCACAGCTATAGCGACGATCTGATGCTGCCGCGGCCGAGCGACAGCTCGGTCGTGCTCAAGGTCGACCAGCTGTCGCTTGCGCGCAGCCTGCAAGAGGTCTCCTTCGAGGCCCGCGCCGGCGAGGTGCTCGGCATCTACGGCTTCATGGGCTGCGGGCAGCAGGAGCTGTCGCGCATCCTGTTCGGCAAGCTGAAGCCGGATGGCGGCACGCTCGCCGTCGACGGCAAGCCCAGGACATTTGCCAGCACGGCGGCGGCGCGACGCGCCGGCGTGGCGCTGGTGCCGGAAAGCCGGCGCGCCATGCTGTTCCACCAGGAGCCGGTCTACAAGAACATATCGATCAGCATTCTCGACCGCATCTCGTCGCTGCTGCTCAAGCCGGCGCAGGAGCGCGATATCGCGCAGCGTCAGGTCGAGCAGCTGCAGATCAGGCCGCCGGTGGTCGGCCTCGATCTCGGCATGCTCTCGGGCGGCAACCAGCAGAAGGTCGCGCTGGCAAAATGGCTGACCTATCCGCCAAAGCTGCTGGTGCTGTGCGAGCCGACCCGCGGCATGGACGTCGGCGCCAAGAACGACGTCATCAACATCGTCCGCGACCTCCGCGCCAAGGGGCTCGCGATCATCGTGCTGTCGACCGAGCCGGAGACGGTGCTGTCGCTGGCCGACCGCATCCTCGTGCTCAAGCGCGGCGCACTGGTGCGGGAATTCAAGAACGAGCCGGTCAGCAAGGACCGCCTGCTGGAAGCGGCGTGACGGAGAAGCACCATGGCGAGCAGTGAGACGGCTCCAGCAGCGGGCCAGCGCGCACGGGGCCTTGCGCCCTTCCTGCGCTCGCAGATGCGCAACATCGCGCCGTTCCTGACGCTGATCTTCCTGTCCGGCTTCTTCGCGCTTGCCAGCCCCTCCTTTGCGACGGTCGACAATCTCGGCAACATCCTGACGCAGGTGTCGGTCACAGGCATCATCGCCGTGGGCCTCACCTTCGTGATCCTGTGCGCGGAGATCGATCTGTCGATTGCCGGCATCGCCAACGTCACCGGCATTGCGGTGGCCTACTTCACGCTGCAAGAATCCTACGTCAACATTCCAAACATCCCCCTTCCCGGCGCCGCCGCGATCCTGCTCGCGATCCTGCTCTGCGCGGCGCTCGGCTTCGTCAACGCGCTGGGGCTGACCGTGATCGGCATCCCCTCCTTCATCATGACCCTGGCGATGATGCAGATCGCGGCCGGCATCTCGGCGCTGCTCGTGCGCGGCCAGATCGCCTACAAGGTACCGAGCCTGATCACGACGCTCGGCTCGGGATCGATCGGCGGTATCCCCTGGATCGTGATCGTCGCGGCCGTCATGCTGCTCGGCGGCCATCTGGTGCTGACCTACACGCGGTTCGGCCGCTACGTCTACATGGTCGGGGACAACCGCGAGGCGGCCGAATATTCCGGCCTCAATGTTAAGCTCATCCTCGGCGCGGTGATGGTGATCTCCGCGGTGTGCTCGGGCGTCGGCGGCATGCTCGGCGTCGCCCATTTCGGCAGCGCGCAGCAGAACGAGTTCGACACCTACCTGCTCGACTCCATCGCCGCCGTCGTGGTCGGCGGCACCAGCCTGTTCGGCGGCCGCGGCGGCATCGGCAACACCATCGTCGGGCTGTTCGTGCTCGGTGTTCTCAATAACGGCCTCGACCACGTCAACATCGACAGCTTCCTGAAGATCCTGATCCGCGGCCTGATCCTGCTGGCGGCGCTGATCATCAACGTCTATGCGCAGCGCTTGCGAGAAAAAGCGGCGGAGTAGCCCGCCCCAAAACAAAACCGCGAAAACAACCCCATGCACAGTAAGAAGCATTGGGGAATTTGCTGCGGAGCGGCTTGAGCCGTCGCCTCAGCGGCATTTGACACGTCGGGCAAAACAGGAGCACGATGTCATCATCGCGGTGTGCGTCAGTGAGGTCAGGACCGTGTCCCGCACACCGTGGTTGCCGACGCAGGAAAGCAACCCGGCCTGCCGCCGCGGAAAGATTCTGGAGTGCTTCGCTGCGCTCGCAATGACGACGCGGCGGCGGCAGAGAAGCTGCTTAACTCCCGGTCTTCTGTTCAGACAGCAGCCGCGAGAAGCGAAAATTGCAATGGTTCGCGCCGCCCGCTAGCGTTTGTGTCCTTTCCAGGCGAATGCCTCGCGCTGCGTAGGCGACGAAATCAAGCCCGCAGATGTTCGGCAGGATTTCCTTGTCGCCATGGCGCGCCGCGAGTTTGCAGAAGCCGCAAGCCTTGTAGTTGATACCGAATTCAAAGTTGTCGTCCGGACCGGGCTCCACGAAGTCATAGACGAAATCTTCCGGAAAATCCTTCTGATGGCTTTCAGTGGCGCTTGCTGCCGCCTGCTCGCACAGCAGAGCCTGGTTCTCGGACGACATGAATTGACGCCCCGAGGCGAGGCGTTCCGCTTCTGATACGGTGAGCAATTGCGCCTTGTAGGTCTCCCGCTCGATCTCGCCGATCACGGCCACCGGCACGCCGTGCCGTCGCAGGACCCGACTGATGGCCATAAAACCCATCAGACGCATGAAGAAATCGCTCATGCGGCTTGCCGCGCCGCCGACATAGGGCATCTGGGTGAGCACGATCTCGAACTCGTCCATCACCTCCCGTCTGATCCCGTCGATCCCGGTGAGATGCGCGCGCTCCCGCAACATTGCATCGGCAAGGTCGAGTCGATGGCGCATGGCGGCCTGCATTGCGCCCCGATGCGTCTCGTAGAAGGGATGGATGTTCTCAGCCATTGGACACCTGATATGATTGGCTCATTGCACGATCGGCCAACCCGGCTTCACTCCGCGGCGATCGCCTCGATCTCGAGGAGCCATTTGCTGTCGACGGTCTCGACGATCACGACCGTCAGCGCTGGCTGGTGTTCCCCGAGCATCGTGCGACGAATGGTGCGGTTGGCCACGACCTGATTGCGATCAGTCAGGAACGTGGTGACCTTGACCAGGTGCTCGACGCCAAGCCCAGCGGCGGCGAGCACCTCGATCACGTTGCGCCAGGCCTGCTTGCATTGCGCCTCAAAACCTTCGGGCACGGTGCCGTCGGATGTCTCGGGGACCTGACCGCTGACGAACAAGAAGCGGCGATGCTGCTTCAATTCGAGTCCCATGCTGTAGCCGCCGGCAGGAGCATGGACCGTTGCGGGATTGTAACTGACGATGTGAGCTGCGGGCATGGGGTTTCTCCGGAGTGCGGGCCGACCGTATCCGGCGGCATCGGCGTCGCGCAAAGCATCATTCCTGCAGCTCAGCGCAAGAAAATCTATTGCAAGGCCGCGGCCTATCGGTGTCAAACTGGTGCGCGATGACCTACACCCTTCCACCCCTCAACGCGCTCCGCGCTTTGAGGCTGCCGCCCGGCATCTCAGCTTCAAGCTTGCCGCGCACGAGCTGCACGTGACACCCGCCGCCGTGGGACAGCAAGTGAAAGCGCTGGAAGCGCGCCTCGGCGTGCAACTGTTCGATCGGCTGCATAAGCAGCTCATCCTCACCGCGGCCGGGCAGGCCTATCTGCCCGGGGTCTCCGAAGGCTTTCGCCACATTGCGGAGGCGACCTTGCAATTGAAGCCGGCCGGCGCGGCGCTGCTGCAATTGGGAGTCCATGGCAGCTTCGACCTGCGCCGCCTCGAACTGGCGCGGTTTCGCAGCGCGCATACGGAGATCGGCTTGCGGGTGCTGCACCCGGCCGGCCTGCATGAATTGGTCGAGGGCAAGGTCGACCTGCTGATCGCACGCGGTCTCGGCCACCATCCGGGCTATCGCTGCGAGCGAGTCGATCAGGGCTTGGGCGATTGGCTGATCGCGCCTGAAGGCACGGCGGATTGCCCTGAAATCGCCAGCTTCCGCCAATGGTTGCGCGCCCTGCCGTCCGAGACCCCACTCGCAAACCGCCGCCCTCGTCTAGTCGACATCAGACGATAGGCTTGACCGCTAATCCATGGCCTTGCCGGGGCGACGTTTGACGGGTCGTGCACGTTTCTGGGACGCTTACGCGAAGCTCCAGCACGGCCGGATGTTCGCGCTCGAGGGCAGGACCGCGCCGCCGCCGACATCATCGAGGCCGGGATCTCGGCCATGCGGTCCACCGGCCCGATAGCCTACGCACCGTGGTACCTCACCGCTTTGGGCGCGACATACGCCCGGATCGGGCGGCTAGATGATGCGCAACGCTGCAGTGACGACGCATTGCTGCTGATCAACGATGCTGGCAGGAGGCGGAAGCCTGCCGCATCGCCGGAGATGTGGCGCTGGCGCTCGATCCGCCTGACGTCGAGCAGGCGCAGGCTCATTTCGAACGGTCGCTCGTTGTTGCGCAACAGCAGATGGCCAAATCGTTCGAATTGAGGGCGGCTGAAAGTCTGGCCAGACTTTCAGCCTCGCGGACGTCCTCTCCATCCTAGAGATGCCCGTCCTCAGTCTGAGCCGATGCCGCCTGACACCTCCGGCAAAACAAGAGCAGGATGATGTGGGCGTCGGTAGCAGCTCCCCGAGGGAGTGAACCCCTAGGAACTATCATTGAGCGGGCGCGGTTGACGCTTTTCACCAGGGAGAAGGTCATGAACCGGAAAGCTATTCTAGCCGCAGCGCTATCCTTGACCATCGCAACACCCGTGCTGGCTCAGGGTGGAGGCGGCGGAGGTGGAGGTGGCGGTGCCGGCGGTGGCGCCGCAGCGAGTGGCGGATCATCGTCGTCAGGCGCCGCCGGTGCAGGAACCGGCACCGGTACCTCGCCCAGCGCGAACGGCGGTCCATCGGGACCATCCGGTATGGGCACGAGCGGTAACAACACCGGCGCTCACACCAACACCTCGGCAACAGATCCCAACATCCAGTCTGCGACCCCGAACGGGACCGCGCCGGGCAACACAAGCAACGGAGCTTCGAGCAATTCCACGGCGGCGGCTAACCGCAACGGCAACTCCATCAGCCCGGCCGAGCAAGCCAGAACCGGCAACAAGACACTTCCTCAGTCGGAAACTCCGGGCGCTGTCAGCGCACCTGGCGTCGGTGTCGGCCATGCGGCCAACGGCCTGCCGATCGGCACCCCGGGCTCAGGGACCAGCAACGTCGACCAGAAATAGTCTGATCTTGGGTTTCATCAAAGGTTCGCCGCGGCGGACCTTTGATGTCTAAAGTACGGCCGCTGTACCGAAGAAAGCGACGACAGCCCCAGTGGAGTGGACGCGACGATCTAAGGACTTCCGCCCGCCCCTGATCCCGAAGCGTTCGCATGCGGAGCCTCGAAGGATGAACGGCCGAACTGCCAGCCGAGCCGTCGTCCTTCGAGGGCCGCTGAAGACGCGGCCATCTCAGGATGACGGTGATGGGGCGACGCTCGCTCAACCGAGTTCGTCATTGCGAGTTGGGACCGGCTTGAGGAGCCGACGCGCGCTGAATGAAACTTTTCACGGGTGGGCGAAGGCGGTAGACTGGAGCGCCGTCGGCAAAGAGGTCGATTACTCTCTGGTGCGTGAGAGCCCGGTTGCGAGTTGGACCCGGGTTGCCTGGATGACCCACACTGGCGCGGAGGAGCCGCAAGGCTCTGGAGCACGCTTCCTAGCATTCTTTTCTGACAGGCGCCTATGCCGCCGGCGCCAAATGTTGAGGAGAGAAGCATGGATATTTTGTACGAGCGGGTGGCAGGCCTGGACGTGCACAGGGACACGGTCGTGGCCTGTGTGCGGATCATGGTCGATGGCAAGGCGCAGCGGGAGTGCCGGACCTTTTTGGCCACGACGGAGCAGCTTGTGGAACTGCGAAGGTGGCTGGAAGAATGCCGGTGCACGCATGTGGCGATGGAGGCGACGGGAGTCTACTGGATGCCGGTGTTCCGGATCCTGGGCGAAGGCGCCTTTGACCTGATCATCGCCAATGCAGCGCACATCAAGAACGTGCCGGGACGCAAGACCGACATGAACGATGCGATGTGGATTGCCGATCTGTTGGCCTGCGGGCTGATCAAGGGCAGCTTCATTCCGGAGGAGGAGGTGCAGGAGCTGCGCGCGCTGACGCGGACGCGCAAGCAACTGGTGCGCGAGCAGACGCGGCACGTGCAGCGGATCGACAAGACGCTGGCGGAAGCCAACATCAAGCTCGGCTCGGTAATCTCCGACATCATGGGCGCGAGCGGGCGGCGGATCATCCAGGCGATGATCGAGGGCGTGCGGCAGCCGAACAAGCTGGCCGAGCTTGCCGGCAAGCAGATCAAGGCGTCGCCAAAGGAGCTTTACGATGCGTTGCACGGGCGCCTGACGGATCACCACCGCTTCCTGCTCGCGCTTCATCTGCGCCAATGGGATGGTCTGGATGAAACGATTCGCAAGCTCGATGCCGAAATCGCTCAGCGGATCGAGGGCATGGAAGCGGAAATCGATGGCGGCAAAACCCCCTTTCGCCACCTGATCGAATTGCTGACCACGATTCCCGGGGTCAGCGCAGTGGCGGCGCCAGCCATTCTGTCCGAGATCGGCGCCGACATGAGCCGTTTCCAGACCGCCGGCCATCTCGTCGCCTGGGCCGGACTGTGTCCCGGGCAGAACGAGAGCGCCGGCAAGCGCAAGTCCTCGCGCCTGCGCAAGGGGCACCGTGGCTCAAGACCATGCTCGTTCAATGTGCCTGGGCCGCCAAGCGCGCAAAGAACAGCTACTACCGAGCCCAATTCTTCCGCTTGCAGGCCAAACGCGGGCCGCAAAAAGCCATCTGTGCCGTCGCCGCCTCGATCCTCACCGCCATCTATCACATCCTCAAGAACGGCACGGAGCACCATGACCTCGGCGCCGACTACTTCGACCGCCGGCCCACCGAGGTCAAAGCAAGCCGACTGGTCGCACGTCTCAAAAAGCTCGGCTTCGCCGTTCAACTCCAGCCCATAGCGGAGGCCGCCTGACGCCAAACGACCAACCGTTTCTTCCTAGCGCAGCGAAGCAATCCAGGCTGTCACCGCGAAAGGATTCTGGATTGCTTCGCTGCGATCGCAATGACGATGGGGAGATAGCATGCCAAGACGGACGCACCCACCATCCTAGAAGTGCTCGCTCTCGTTCGAAGCGAATGCCGCCTGCCCCGTAATCTCATCCGCTCGCCAGCACCTCACCGCATGACCGTCCGCACGCGTCTCCAGCGACGGACCCGGCTCTCTCCGGCACACCGCTTCGGCATACCGGCATCGTGGGCTGAACGCGCATCCGTTCGGCGGATTGAGCGGGTTGGGAAGATCGCCGCCTGTCGTCGCCATCGGGGCATGGCGCAGGGGATCGGGGATGGCGGCGATCAGGGCCTGGGTATAGGGGTGCGCCGGGCGTTCGAAAATTTCGCGCCAGTCGCCGTTCTCGACGATGCGGCCGAGATACATCACGGCGACCCGGTCGCTCATGTGTTCGACCACGCCGAGGTCGTGGCTGATCATGATGTAGGAGAGGCCGAGCGTGTCCTTCAATTCCAAGAGGAGATTGATGATCTGGGCGCGGATCGAGACGTCGAGCGCCGAGACGGGTTCGTCGCAGATGACGATCTTGGGGTTGAGGATCAGCGCACGCGCAATGCCGATGCGCTGGCGCTGGCCGCCGGAGAATTCATGCGGGTAGCGATCGGCCTGCTCGGGCCGCAAGCCCACGTGCCGCAGCATGGTCGCGACGCGGTCCTCGATCTCGGTGCTTGCGGTCACGCCATGCACGCGCAGCGGATCTTCAATGTGCGGCGCACGGTCTGGCGCGGATTGAGTGAGGCGTAGGGATCCTGAAAGACGATCTGGACAATGCGGGCCAATGACTTCCGGTCCACAGACGGCCTGTCCGTCACGACCTGCCCGTCCAGCACGATGCGGCCGCGCGTCGGCGTCAGCAGGCCCAGGATCGACAAGGCGACCGTCGACTTGCCCGAACCGGACTCGCCGACGAGCCCGAGGCATTCGCCGCGCTTCAGCCTGAGATCGACGCCGTCGACGGCACGAAGTAGCCGTTGGCCGCGGCCGAACAAGCCGCCGCCCAGGGGAAAATGCACCGCGAGATCCTCGACGCTGAGAATGAGATCGTCGTCCGGCCTGCCCTCACCCGACCTGTCTTTGGGCTCATGCATGGTGATGACACCTCACCAGACCGCCGGCCTGCAGAAACTCCACATTCGGCGCCACGCTCCGGCAAATCTCAGTCGCCTGCGTACAGCGCGGGTTGAACCGGCAGCCCTCCGGGAAGTGGTGATCGCCGGCACGACGCCCGCGATCTCCTTCAACCTGCTCCGGCCGAGCGCAGCACGGCTTCCCAGCCGCGGCAGCGAGGCAACCAGGCCTTGCGTATAAGGATGCGAGGGGGCGCGGAAGATGTCGGCTGAGCCGCGCTCCTCGACGATGCGGCCGGCATACATGACGGCGACGCGGCGGCAGACATTAGCGACCAGGCCGAGATCGTGGCTGATCATCAGGATCGCCGTGCCGCGTTCGGCGCATAGATTGCGCATCAGCTCGATGATTTCGGCCTGCACGGTCACGTCGAGCGCGGTGGTCGGCTCGTCGGCGATCAGGAGATCCGGGCCGCAGGCGAGCGCGATGGCGATCATGACGCGCTGGCGCATGCCGCCCGAGCTGGTGCGGATAGTCGTGCACGCGCCGCTCGGGCGCGGGAACGCGGACGCTCGCCAGCGCCTCGACCGCGAGCTGGTTGGCCTCACGCCAGCTCTTGCCCTTGTGCAGCACGAACATCTCCGCGATCTGCCGTCCGACCGGCGAGACCGGATTCAGCGCCGTCATCGGCTCCTGGAAGATCATGGCGATGCGATTGCCGCGTAGATCCCGCTGGGCGGCGGCGGACAGGTGCTGGATCTCCCGTTCGTCAAACCGGACGACGCCGCCGCCAATCGACAAAGGCGGCCGCAGCAGGCCGATCAAAGCGAGCGCCGTGATGCTCTTGCCGCAGCCGGATTCGCCGACCAGGCCGAAGGTCTCGCCGCGATCGATGCGGAATGAAATGCCCTCGGCCGCCGCAACGCGCCGCGATCCATCGTCGAGATCGATGCGCAAATCCTCGACCTCGATCAGCGGCGCGCCGGTCATGTCCGCCGGCTCCGCGATTGGGGGTCGAGAATATCGCGCAGGCCGTCGCCGAGCAGATTGAGCCCGAGCACCGTCAGGAAGATGGCGAGGCCGGGAAACACCGAGAGCCACGGGGCCGTCGTGATCTGGTCACGGGCGTCCGACAACATGCTGCCCCAGCTCGGAAACGGCGGGCGGACGCCGAGCCCGAGGAACGACAAGGCGGCCTCGGAGAGGACTGCGCTGCCCATGCCGAGCGTGCCGATGACGACGATCGGCCCCAGCATGTTCGGCAACAGCTGCGTGATCATGATGCGCAGATCGCCGTAACCGAGCACGGTCGCGGCCTGCACATAGCCTTGGCTCCTCAGCGACAGCGCCGAGGCCCGCGCGATCCGGCAGGTGAAGGACCAGTTGGTCAGCCCCAGCGCGATCAGCAGGCTGGTCAGGCCCGGTCCAAGCACCGCCATGATGGCCAACGCGAAGATCAGCGAAGGGATCGCGAGCATGACATTGGTCAGGGCGTTGACGACGTCGTCCCACCAGCCGCCCCAATAGCCGGCGCTCAGGCCCAGCGCCACGCCGATGACGCTGTTGATGAGCTGCGAGACGATGCCGACCGTCAACGAGACACGCGCGCCGTAGACGACCCGGGAATAGATGTCGCGGCCCTGGTCGTCGGTGCCGAACCACCAGATCCAGCTCGGTGGCTCCTCCGCGTTCATGAGGTTGGCGTCCATGACGGGATCTGTGTGCGCCAGCCAGGGCGCGAGCACGCCGACCAGGATCGCGAGCGCGAACAACGCGCCGCCGATGATGAGATTGGCGCGCAGCTTCATGCGTATCTGATCCTGGGATCGATCACGCCATAGAGCACGTCGATCAGCAGATTGATCGCGAGAAACGCCAGCACCACCACGAGAATGGAGCCCTGGACGGCCGGAAGGTCGCGCTGCAGGACACTGTCGACCAGCAGCGAGCCGATGCCCGGCCACGAGAACAATTTCTCGACGACGACCGCCTGCCCCATCAGCCCGCCGAACTGCAGGCCGACGGTGGTGAGAATGATGACAAGCGCGTTGCGCATCACATGCCACTTCACGACGCGGGTCTCACTCATGCCCTTGGAGCGCGCGGTGCGGACGAAATCGGCCGTCATGATCTCGAGCACCGCAGCGCGCGTCGTCCGGGCAAACAGCGCCATCGGCGAGACGCCGAGCGTCACGGCCGGCAAGAGCAGATATTTCAGGCCGCCATCGCCATAGCCGAAACTCGGCAGCCAGCCGAGCTTCAACGCAAACAGATACATCAGCACCAGTCCAAGCCAGAACTTGGCGATGGACAGGCCCGACACCGCCACGACCATCGCGAGCGTGTCGACGAGACCGCCCGGCCGCAATGCCGCGATGAAGCCGAGCGGCACGCCGAGCAGAACCGAAAAGGCCATGGCGGTGAAGATCAGCTGCAGCGTCGGCCGGGCCCGCTTGGCGATCATGGTCGTAACAGGCTCGCGGGTCCGGAACGACGTGCCGAAATCACCGGTGGCAAGCTTGGCCATATAGGCGCCGAAACGCACATAGACGGGATCGTCGAGGCCGAGCTGCTTCTTCAGGCGCAGCTCGACCTGGGGATCGGCGTCGTCGCTCATGGACGAGACGATACTGCCGGGAACGACGCTGAACAGCACGAACACCAGAGCCACGACGGCGAGCACGGTCGGAATGGTTTGCAGCAGGCGACGGATCAGGAAGGAGAGCATCGGCACTTTCTTCCTCCCCCATCGTTCACTGCGATGGAGGGAGCACGAGAACGCGTGTCACTTCGCGGGCGAGGTCTCGTCGACCCAGAGGTCCTCGACGTTCTGGTGAGTCAGCTCCGTCGCGTTCAGCTGAACGCCGTGGAGCCACGGCTGCACGGCCATGACCGCCTTGTTGTAGTTGAAGAACCAGACCGGCGCCTCGTCGTAGAGCAGCGCATTGGCCTTTTGCAGCAGCTGGACGCGCTTTGCGGAATCGTCAGCCTGCCCTGCCTCGTCGAGAATCTTGTCGAACTCGGCGTTCTTGAAATTCATGTAGTTGCAGGCCGATGGCGGGGTCGACGAGTGGAAGCATTTCAGGGCAGCCTGGGGATCCGGGCCGGTCTGCTGGGAATAGATGAAGGCCTGGTAGTCGCCGGAGCGAACCACCTCCGACAGCACCGCGGTCTCGACCTGTTTGACCTTCACCTTGATGCCGACCTTGTCCAGCATCGGGATCACCGCCGAGACGATCGGCAGGCCCCAGCTTTCATTCTGGCTGGTGGTCCATTCGAATTCGAAGCCGGAGGGATAGCCGGCGTCAGCGAGCAGCTGCCTGGCCTTGGCGGGATCGTAGGGGTACGGCTTCATCGCCTTGTCGTAGGCCGTCGAGGTCAGCGGCAGCCAGCTGGTGGCGCGATAGGCCTTGCCTTTGACCAGCTTGTTGATGATCAAATCGGTATCGATCGCGTAGTTGATCGCCTGCCGGACGCGCTTGTCGGCGAACGGCTTGAATGCGGGATTCATCCCCATGTAACGCGTGAACACCTCGGCGACCTCCGCGATGGTGCCCTTGAGGTTGGGGTCGGCCTGATAGGCGACGTATTGCGCCGGCCCGAGCACCGAGGTGTCGATCTCCTTGTTGCGGAAGGCGACATCGCGCGCCGCGGCCTCGCCCATGATCGACACGATGACCTTGTCGGCATAGGGCTTGCCGGGCTTGTAGAACCGGTCCCACCGCTCCAGGACCATGCGCGATCCCGGCACGTGCTCGACGAATTTGAACGGTCCGAGACCGATCGGGTGCTGGATGAAGCTGTCCTTGGCGGCCTCGTCGGCGGGATAGATCGAGGTCAGTGCGGTGAACAGGTAGAACGCCGGATCGACCTTCTCGGTCAGCTTCATCTCAACGGTGAAATCGTCGATCTTCTTCAGGCCGGAGATCTCCTTCGCCTGGCCCTTCTCAACCGCGGCCGCGCCTTCGATGATGCGCACATAGCGTGCGCCGGGAAAGGCCTTGGTGCCGTCCATGATCCGGTTGTAGGACCAGATGACGTCGTCAGCCGTCATCTTGCGGCCATTGTGGAAATAGGCGTCGTCGCGCAGCTTGAAGGTATAGACGAGACCACCGCCGGAGACGACGACCTCCTTGGCCAATTCCGGGACCGGCTTTCCTTCGGCGGAATCCCAGATGTAGAGCGAGCGATGCAGGGCCTTGGCGTAGATCTCGTCCTGGGCTCGCTGGGTGGTGTGGATGTCCAGGCTGGTGAAGCTCGAGCCATAGGGCGCCGTCATGCGGATGGTTCCGCCCTTGCGCGGTGTCTGGGCCTCCGCTGATCCGGCGAGCGCCAGACCCAAACCCGCGACGATCGCGATCATCCTGAGCATCATGTGTCCCCCAACGCAGGTATTCCGATCAGGGATTTGATCATTCGGAGCCCGTCGAACGCAAGCTTCGTTTTTGAGGGCGACGGGTTCCGGAACGCGGCCCTCTGCAGGACGCCTGGCTGTCGCAGCGCGCTCTTGCGCTGCACATCCCGCAAGCGGGCCTTCAGCCTGACAATTCCGGCTGCCAATCGCGCAGTTTTCGCGCAGCGCCGGTGACGTCGGCGATCGTCCGAAACGCCGCGGCCTCGACCATCATTCCGCGTGCGAGCCGTACCGCGCGGGCCTCGCTGATGGCGCGCCTCCCGGGGTCCTCGATCAGCTCGAAATCGATGTTGTGGGCGAGGCCGAAGATGCGGCGGATCGTTTTGGCGGCGGCAAAGCCGACGGTGTCGGTGAACAGACGCTGCAGATACGCCTGCCGCTCGATCTCGAGCCGGGCGGCGCCCTTGTCGCCGGCGAAGAGCGAGACCGGATAGGCGTCGCCGCGGGCGTCCGTCCGCCAGAGGTCGAGGAATTTTCGCGCGAACTCGTTCCAGACTTTCTCGACTGTCTCCAGCACCCAGATCTCGAACGCCTGCCGCTCGCCCGGCGCGCGCTCGTGGCCGGCGGAGGCGAAAAAGGCCATCAGCAGGTTGGCCAGCACCGCGCCGACGTCAAACCCCATCGGGCCATAGAAGGCGAATTCCGGGTCGATCACCCGCGTTTCGGCTTCGGTCACCATGATCGAGCCGGTGTGGAGATCGCCATGGAGCAGTGCTTCGGGGCTCGCCATGAATTTCAGCTTCAGCCGGGAGATCGCGACATGCAGCTCCATGTCGTCGCGCAAGGACGCGGCCAGGCCGTCGAGATACGGCGCGGTCCAGCGGTTCTGCTCGGCGATGCGATAGGGATCGGTGAAGATCAGATCCTCGGTGATCTTGCACAGCGCATGGTTGCCGGCGAAGGCCGCGATGGCCTCCTTCTTCTCCGCGGCCGTGAGCGCGAGGTCGGACGTGAAGAACAGCGTCCGCGCCATGAAGGTGGTGATGTCGTGGACGAAGCGCGGATAGCAGGTAGCAGCCACGAGCCCCTTGCGCATGATGATGTGGGGCTCGAGCAGCTCCATCACGGTGAGTGCCAACGCCTCGTTGTGGTGCAGCAGCGCCGGAACGAGGCCGGGCGCGAGCTCGGCCTGCCGGGTCAGCGCGAGATATTCATAATGGGCCCGCGACAGCGGCAGCGGCCAGCTCTCGCCGACGAGGCGGACGTAAGGCAGCGCTTGCTTTACGGCGATGCCGCCGCGGTCGCCCTTGACGATGAAGACGAGGTTGAGATTGCCGTCGCCGACTTCGGTGATCCCCCAGGCGGCCGGCGCGCCGCCGAGCAGTGCCGCAATCTCAGGCAGGCCTGCGAGATAGTCCCGCAAGGCCGCTTCCTGAAGAATCCGATAGTCCCCCCGCGCCTCCGTCATGACGAACCCATCCCATCCTTGATGGCCGGACCGTTACTCCCGCTCCAGGAAGCTCGAGCCGATCTCGGCCTTTCTTTTGATGGGATCGTAATCGCAATAGACGTTGTCCGCCACCAGCGTGTAGCTGGCGCTGACGGTGTATTTGTCCAGCTTGACCGCGTTCAGGCCGATCACCGAGGTGCTCTTGCCGCCGTTCCATTTGAACGGCGTCGAGCTCTTGGCCTGCTCGCAGGCCATCACGGCTTCGTTGAAGACGTAGCCCTCGACGAACGCCTTCAGCGTTCGCGCCTGCACGGCCGTCCTCCATTCAAAATAGCCGATGGCCCCGAGACCGGCGACGATCAGCACCAGAAGCGCGACGACGATTCTCTGAAAAATCATTCGTTCCCCCCAAAGCGAAACTGTGTTCACCTCTCCCGAGGGGAGAGGTGAAACTAAAACGGCATTCCCATCAATTTCGACAAGCGTTCGATCTGCAGATAGCCGGCGTGATAGGCCGCCAGACCGGCGGCAAAGATGACGATCGAGAGGACCGTGGTCCAGATCAGCTTGCGCCGCATGCCGGTCAGGACCGGTGCGCCGGGGTCGGTGCCGGGCGCACCGGCACCGTCTTCATGCTGGCTGCGCACGCCGAACGGCAGCGTCAGAAACAGCGCGATCCACCAGATCACGAAGTAGATCGCAAGCCCGGTCGAGATTTGATAGGCCATGGGTGCGGCCCTACGCCTGCTCGATTTCGACCAGCGCGCCGGAAAAGTCCTTCGGATGCAGGAACAGCACCGGCTTGCCATGGGCCCCGATCTTCGGCACGCCGTCGCCGAGCACGCGGGCGCCCTCCTTCACCAGGGTGTCGCGCGAGGCGATGATGTCGACCACCTCGTAGCAGACGTGGTGGATGCCGCCGTCGGCATTGCGCTCGAGAAACTTTGCGATCGGCGAGTCCTCCCCGAGCGGCTCGATGAACTCGATCTTGGTGTTGGGCAGCGTCGCGAACACGGTGGTGACGCCATGCTCGGGCAGCGCGACGGCTTCCGAAATCTGCGCTCCGAATGCCGCGCCGTAGATCCTTGCGGATTTGACGGCATCCCTGGTCGCGATCGCGACGTGGTTGAGGCGACCCAGCATGTGCTTCTCCCTTAAAGCATGATCCGAAGACCATGCTCAACTACACCGTCAGGACGTGTACCAGACAGGGCGGCTTTTTGCCCCAATGTTCGTTGATCACGGATCGGACGGCGCGTCGCACCGACTCCGCCAGCGCGTCCGGATCCCTGCGGCGCGCCTTCGGCAGGCCCTCGATCGTGGACATCACGGCATCGAAGACGATGTCGTCGAACGGCTCGCCCGCCCGGTTCTTCTCGGGGATGCCGACCAGATCGACCTCGGGATCGTCGGCGAGCTCGCCCTGCGCGGTCATAGCGATGGCGACGAAGGCACAGCCGGAGAAGGCCATGCGGCGGCGCTCGACCACGGCGCGTGACTTGGAATCCTCGAGAATGGTGCCGTCCTTGTAGAGCCGGCCGGACGGCACCTCGCCGATAACGCCGGGATCGCCGGGACCGAGCTTGACGAGGTCGCCGTTGCGAATGACCAGGACACGCGGCACGCCGGCGGCGCGCGCGAGCTTGGCGTGCTCGTTCAGGTGCAGGGCTTCGCCATGGACGGGGATCAGGAGCTGCGGCTTCACCCAGGAGATCAGGTCGCGCAGCTCGTCGCGGCGCGGATGGCCGGAGACGTGGACCAGATGGTCGCGGTCGGTGAGGACCTCGACGCCCTGCAGCACCAGATTGTTGATGATCGAGCCGACCGCCTTCTCGTTGCCGGGAATCGTTCGCGAGGAAAAGATCACGCTGTCGCCGCGGTTCAGCGTGATCTCGGGATGGTCGTCATTGGCGATGCGGGCCAATGCGGCGCGGGACTCGCCCTGGCTGCCGGTGCACAGCGCCAGCACCTTGTCCTGCGGCAGATGGCCGTAGACCTCGGGCGAGCGGAAATTCTGGACGCCGTCGAGATAGCCGGTCTCGCGCGCGACCTGCACCACGCGCTCCATAGCGCGGCCGACCACGACGACCTCGCGGTCGGCGGCTTTCGCCGCGTCGGCGACGGCCTTGATGCGGGCGACGTTGGAGGCGAAGGTCGTGACGGCGACGCGGCCCTTGGCGGCCTTCACCAAGTCGACGATGGTGCGGGCGACCTCGGCCTCCGACGGGGAGCGGCCGTCGCGCACCGCATTGGTGGAATCGCCGATCAGCGCAATCACCCCCTCCTCGCCGAGTTCGCGCAGCCGCTTCTCGTCAGTGGGGCGGCCGAGCGTCGGAGTAGGATCGATCTTCCAGTCGCCGGTGTGCAGCACCGTGCCGGCCTCGGTATGGATCGCCAACGCATGCGCCTCCGGAATCGAGTGCGCGACCGGGATGAACTCGACGTTGAAGGGTCCGACATCGATGCGGCCACCCGAGGGGACCACGGTAACGGGAATCTTCGGCGCGTTGCGCTCGGCGGCGCATTTGGCCTCGAACAGCGCCGCACTGAATTGCGTCGCATAGATCGGGCATTTCAGCCGCGGCCAGAGGTCGATGATGGCGCCAAAATGGTCCTCATGGGCGTGGGTCAGCACCAGGCCCATCAGGTTCTTGCGCTCCTTCTCCAGGAAGCTGATGTCGGGCATGATCAGGTCTATGCCGGGCAGATGCTCCTCGTCGCCGAAGGAGACGCCGAGATCGACCGCGAGCCAGGCCCGCTGCTGGCGGTTGCCAAGGCCATAGATCGACAGGTTCATGCCGATCTCGCCGACGCCGCCGAGCGGCGCAAACACCAGTTCGTCGGGCCTTGCCATCACGCAGCTCCCACCGAACGAACCGGGCCGAAGAACACCTCGCCCGCGGCGACCGGCACGCGCCGCCCCTCCGCGGTGCGGACGATCAGGCAACCGGTGTCGTCGATCGTGTCAAAAATGCCTTCCAGCACCATGGTTCCCGTATGGATCGCGATCGGCTCGCCAAGGCGGGCGGCGCGCTCCAGCCAGAGTTTTCGGATCTCGGCAAAGCCCCGGCCATTGTCCCAGATGCCGCGAAACTCGACCCAGCTATCTGTAAGCGCCGAGAACAGCTCCTCGGCGCTGATCTGGACACCGAGCGCCGCAAGCGACACCGCCGGCGTCGGCGTGCCCTCGGGCGCCGCCACGATGTTGGTGCCGATGCCGACCACGATCGCCAGGCGATCGCCGACAGCTTCGGCCTCTAGCCCGATGCCGACCAGCTTCTTGCCATTGGCGAGGACGTCGTTCGGCCATTTCAGGGCGTAGCGCGGCCGGTCCGGCCCGAGCCGCAGCGCGGCCTCGATACTGACTTTCTCCAGGGCTGCTTCCTGCGCCAGCCCGGCGGCAAAACCTATCGTCGCAGCGACCGCAGGGGCCACGTCCATGACCTCGAGGACGCTGGCGGCGAGATTGCCGCGCGGCGAGATCCAGGCACGCTGGCGGCGGCCGCGGCCCGCCGTCTGCTCCGCTGTCACGAACCAGATCGGGCCACGCTCGCCGGCGCGCGCGCTTTCGATCGCATCCGTATTGGTCGAGCCGGTCCGCTCCAGGGCGGCGAGCTTGTAGCCCGCCGCAATTGCACGAGAACCGAGCGCGAACCCCATCCTAGAACAGCGACTTGGCGGCGGCGGAGGCGACACTCACCACCGGACCCGCGAACAATGCGAACAGGATGTTGAACAGGCCCGCGACCGCCAGCACCGTCTTGACCTCGACGCGCACCGGATCGACCTGGCCGGCCGGCTCGTCGAAATACATCGTCTTGACGATGGTGAGATAGTAGTAGGCGCCCACGACGCTGGAGAGCACGCCGATCACGGCGAGCGTAAACAGATTCGCCTTGATGGCGGCGACGAAGACGTACCACTTCGCGAAGAATCCGGCGAGCGGCGGAATGCCTGCGAGCGAGAACAGCAGCATCGCGAACATGAAGGCGAGCAGCGGATTGGTGCGCGACAGACCGGCGAAGTCGCTGATCTGCTCGACGGCCTGGCCGTTGCGCTTCATGGCAAGGATGATCGAGAACGAGCCGAGCGTCATTGCGACATAGATCACGATGTACATCAGCACGCCCTGCGCGCCCTCGACGGTGCCGGCAGCAAGGCCCACCAGGGCAAAACCCATATGGCCGATCGAGGAATAGGCCATCAGGCGCTTGATGTTGCTCTGGCCGATCGCGGCGAACGAACCCAGCGCCATCGAGGCGATCGCCACGAAGACCAGGATCTGCTGCCACTGCGAGACGATGCCGGGGAATGCGGTCAGCGTAACGCGGGTGAACACGGCAAGTGCTGCCACCTTCGGCGCGGAGGCAAAGAACGCGGTGACCGGGGTCGGGGCGCCTTCGTACACGTCGGGCGTCCACATGTGGAACGGCACGGCCGAGACCTTGAAGCAGAGGCCGGCGAGCAGGAACACCAGGCCGAACACGAGGCCCACATTGGCAGCGGTTGCAGCCGAGGCGATGCCTGCAAAGCTGACGGTGCCGGTGAAGCCGTAGATCAGCGAAGCGCCGTAGAGCAGCATGCCCGAGGACAGCGCGCCCAGCACAAAGTACTTCAGGCCGGCTTCGGTCGACTTGGCGTTGTCGCGGTTCGAGGCCGCCACGACATAGAGTGCGAGCGACATCAATTCGAGACCGAGATAGAGCGAGATCAGGTCGCCGGCCGAGATCAGCACCATCATGCCGAGCGTCGAGAGCAGCACCAGGATCGCGTATTCGAAGATGCGGCGCGACGGGTCGGACAGGAATTCGGTCGACAGCACCAGCGTCACCGCCGAGCCGATCAAAGCCAGGATCTTCATGAAGCGGGCGAAGTCGTCGACGATGAAGCTGCCGCCGAAGGTCACCTGCTTGCCCGCAGGCTGCATGTATTCGAGCACGCCGACCACGATCAGCAGCAGCACCGCGAGCGTGTTCACCGCGCCGGTGGCCCCCTGCCCGCGATAGGCGCCGAGCATCAGAAGCGCCATGGCGCCGATCGCGAGCACGAGCTCGGGCAGCACCGGCGCCAGTTGATAACCTGCAGTCGTAAAGCTCATTGCGATATCCTGACCTGCCCGATCAATGGAGCAGTGCGGCGGCCTTAACGGCCGTCACAGCGGTGTTGTAATTATTGACGAGTTGCTGGACCGAGGCCGCCGACATATCGAGCACCGGCTTCGGATAGACGCCGAACAGGATCGTCAGCGCGATCAGCGGGAACAGCGTCACGCACTCACGCAAAGTGAGATCCTTCATGCTCGCCAGCGACGGCTTGACCAGCGCCCCGAACACGACCTTGCGGTAGAGCCACAGCGCGTAGGCCGCCGAGAGGATCACGCCTGACGTGGCGAAGAACGCGGTCGGGATCGAGACCTTGAAGGTGCCGAGCAGCGTCATGAACTCGCCGACGAAACCACTCGTGCCGGGCAGACCGACATTGGCCATGGTGAAGACCATGAAGGTCAGCGCGTAGAGCGGCATCCGGTTGACGAGGCCGCCATAGGCCGCGATCTCACGGGTGTGCATGCGGTCGTAGACGACGCCAACGCAGAGGAACAGCGCGCCGGAGACGATGCCGTGCGAGATCATCTGGAACACGCCACCGGCGACGCCCTGCATGGTGCCGGCGAAGATGCCCATGGTGACAAAGCCCATATGCGCCACCGACGAGTACGCGATCAGCTTCTTCATGTCCTCCTGCATCAGCGCCACCAGCGAGGTGTAGATGATGGCAATCGCGGACAAGGTGAAGATCAGCGGCGCGAAGTCGTGCGACGCCAGCGGAAACATCGGCAGCGAGAAGCGCAGGAAGCCATAGCCGCCCATCTTCAGCAGGATCGCGGCCAGCACCACGGAGCCCGCGGTCGGTGCCTCGACGTGGGCGTCGGGCAGCCAGGTGTGCACCGGCCACATCGGCATCTTCACCGCAAACGAGGCAAAGAAGGCAAGCCACGCCCAGGTCTGCAGCGACCGCGGCACGGCGGTGTGCATCAGGGTCGGAATGTCGGTGGTGCCGCCGTTCCAGTACAGCGCCATGATGGCAAGGAGCATCAGCACCGAGCCGAGCAGCGTGTAGAGGAAGAACTTGAACGACGCGTAGACCCGGCGCGGACCGCCCCAGACGCCGATGATCAGGAACATCGGGATCAGGCCGCCTTCGAAGAACAGATAGAACAGCACGAGATCGAGCGCCGAGAAGGTGCCGATCATCAACGTTTCCAGGATCAGGAACGCCATCATGTACTCGCGGACGCGGTTCGTGATCGCCTTCCAGCTCGCGATGATGCAGAACGGCATGATCGCGGTGGTGAGGATGACCAGCGGCAGCGAAATGCCGTCCACCCCCATGTGGTAAGTGATGCCGGTCGCCAGCCAGGCCGACTTCTCGACGAACTGGAAGTCGGCATTGGACGGATCGAAGCGCATGACCAGGAGCACCGACACCGCGAAGGTGATCAGCGTGGTCCACAGCGCGATCCAGCGCGAATTACGCCGCGCCGCCTCGTCATCGCCGCGGCTGAGATAGACGATCAGCGCACCGACCAGCGGCAGGAACGTCGTGACCGATAGGATAGGCCAGGTTGTCATTTACTGGCCTCCAAAGCCGAACATGAACCAGGTGATCAGGCCGGCGGCGCCGATCAGCATGGCGAATGCGTAGTGATAGAGATAGCCGGTCTGGATCTTCACGACGTTGCGGGTGACGTCCAGCACGCGGGCCGAGATGCCGTCGGGACCGAGGCCGTCGATAATGTAGCCGTCGCCCTTCTTCCAGAGCTGATAGCCGATCCACTTCGCCGGACGGACGAAGATGAGGTCGTAGAGCTCGTCGAAGTACCATTTGTTGAGCAGAAACTGGTACAGCATCGGCTGCGTGTTCGCGAGCTCGACCGGGAGGTAGGGCTTGCGGATGTAGAAGGTGTAGGACACCAGGAAGCCGCCGACCATCATCACGAAGGGCAGCCAGCCCAACAGATGCGGCATGTGCTCCATATCTTCGAGGATATGCGGGTTCATCTTTACGGACTCGCGGAAGAACTCTTCCACGCCGTGAGGACCGGTGAACAGCTCCTTGAACGGGAAGCCGGCGAGGACCGAGCCAACCGCCAGCACGCCGATCGGGATCAGCATCCAGATCGGGCTCTCGTGCGCGGCCTCGTAATGCTCCTGGTCGTGCGGCTCGCCGAAGAAGGTCTTGAACACCAGACGCCAGGAATAAAACGAGGTCAGGCCGGCGGCTGCGACCGTCAGCAGATAGGCATACATCGAGAACGGATTGTGCGAGGCGTAGGCGGACTCGATGATCGCATCCTTGGAGAAGTAGCCGGCGAACAACGGGAAGCCGGTCAGCGCCAGCGTGCCGACGGTCATCACCGCGAACGTGTACGGGATCTTCTTCCAGAGGCCGCCCATGTTGCGGATGTCCTGCTCGTGGTGCATCGCGTAGATCACCGAGCCGGAGCCCAGGAACAGCAGCGCCTTGAAGAAGGCGTGCGTGAACAGGTGGAACATGCCGACCGAATAGGCCCCTGCTCCCATCGCCACGAACATGTAGCCGAGCTGCGAACAGGTCGAATAGGCGACGATGCGCTTGATGTCGTTCTGGACGAGACCGATGGTCGCCGCGAAGAACGCCGTGGTCGCACCGAAGAACATGACGACGGCCTGGGCGTTCGGAGCGAGTTCGAACAGCGGCGACAGGCGCGCCACCATGAACACGCCGGCGGTCACCATGGTCGCCGCGTGGATCAGCGCCGAGACCGGCGTCGGGCCTTCCATCGCGTCCGGCAACCAGGTGTGCAGCAGGAACTGCGCCGATTTGCCCATCGCGCCCATGAACAGCAAAAGGCAGGTCAGCGTCAGCGCATCGGCGTGCCAGCCGAGGAAGTCGATGGTCTTGCCGGTGAGGCCGGGCGCCGCATGGAAGATGGTCTCGAAATCGGTCGAGCTGGTCAGGTAGAAGATCGCGAAAATGCCGAGCGCGAAGCCGAAATCGCCGACGCGGTTGACCACGAACGCCTTGATGGCGGCGGCGTTCGCCGACGGCTTCTGGTACCAGAAGCCGATCAGGAGGTAGCTCGCCAGACCCACGCCCTCCCAGCCGAAGAACAGCTGCACGAGGTTGTCCGCGGTCACCAGCATCAGCATGGCGAAGGTGAACAGGCTGAGATAGCCGAAGAAGCGCGGCCGGTTCGGATCCTCGTCCATGTAGCCGATGGAATAGAGGTGCACGAGCGAGGACACGGACGTCACCACCACCAGCATCACGGCCGTGAGGGTGTCGACGCGCAGCGTCCACCAGACCTCGAGCTCGCCGGAGAAGATCCAGGGCAGAAGCTGGATTCGGGCGTCATGGCCATTGAAACCGACATCGACCAGCATCATCCAGGACAGCGCGGCCGCCACGAACAGCAGTGCGGTCGTGATCAGCTCGGCACCGCGCGAGCCGGCGGCCGGCGGCTCGACCGGGCCATGGCCGTGGTCGTCATGGCCGTCGCCGGGCTCGTGATGGGTCTCGTGGATGACCGAGGCATCCTCATTGATCGTATCGGCCGCATGGGCTTGCGCGCCATGACCGTGGTTGTCGTGATGCTCGACGGTGTCGCCTGAAGGGTTGCGGGCATGCGCGCCGAACAGCGCGATCACGCCGGCCAGAATGGCGCCCAGCAGCGGCAGAAAAACGATTGCCTGGAGCATAGCCGGGTTAACCCTTCATCAGATTGACGTCCTCAACCGCGATCGAGCCGCGGTTGCGGAAATAGACCACGAGGATGGCGAGACCGATCGCGGCTTCGGCAGCCGCAACGGTCAAGACCAGCAGCGCGAAGACCTGGCCGACGATGTCGCCGAGGAAGGTCGAGAATGCCACCAGATTGATGTTGACCGAGAGCAGGATCAGCTCGATCGACATCAGGATGACGATGATGTTCTTGCGGTTCAGGAAGATGCCGAGGATTCCGAGCGTGAACAGGATCGCGCCGACCGCCAGATAATGTCCGAGCCCGATCGTCATTTCACCCACTCCGCCGCATCGGCGTCCTGGAGCCCCTGCCCCGATGCCACCTTGCGCATCGCCATCGCCATCTCGGGCGTGCGTGCGTTCTGAACGTTGATGTCCTGCCGCTTCACGTTCGCCTTGTGGCGCAGCGTCAGCACGATGGCGCCGATCATGGCGACCAGCAGCACCATGCCCGAGAGCTCGAAGTAGTGGACGTACTTCGTATAGAGCACGAGGCCGAGCGCCTCGGTATTCGAGACGTTGGTCGGGATCGGCGCCGTGATGGTCTTGCTCACGGTCGGATTGATGACCCAGGCGCCGACGGTCAAGAGCAGCTCGAACAGGAAGATGCCGCCGATCACGACGCCGACCGGCAGGTACTGGATGAAGCCCTCGCGCAGCTCGAGGAAGTCGACATCGAGCATCATGATCACGAACAGGAACAGCACCGCGACGGCGCCGACATAGACGACGATCAGGATCATCGCCAGGAATTCGGCGCCCATCAGCACGAACAGACCGGAGGCGTTGACGAAGGCCAGGATCAGGTACAGCACGGAGTGCACGGGATTGCGCGAGACAATCACCATCACAGCCGAGGCCACGCAGACGCCGGCGAAGAGATAGAAGAACAGCGCGGGAAGGATCATGCTCTCATCTCACCGGTACGGCGCGTCGAGCTCGATCGCTTTTGCGATCTCGCGTTCCCAGCGGTCGCCGTTGGCGAGCAGCTTGGCCTTGTCATAGAACAGTTCCTCGCGGGTCTCGGTCGCGAACTCGAAGTTCGGACCTTCGACGATGGCGTCGACCGGACAGGCCTCCTGGCAGAGGCCGCAATAGATGCACTTCACCATGTCGATGTCGTAGCGCACGGTGCGGCGGGTGCCGTCGTTGCGGCGCGGTCCGGCCTCGATGGTGATGGCCTGCGCCGGGCAGATCGCTTCACACAGCTTGCAGGCGATGCAGCGCTCCTCGCCGTTGGGATAGCGACGCAGCGCATGCTCGCCGCGGAAGCGCGGCGAGATCGGGCCCTTCTCGAATGGATAGTTCAGCGTCGGCTTCGGCTGGAAGAAATAACGCATGGCGAGAAAGAACGCCGAGACGAATTCCGACAGCAGAAGCGAGCGTGCAGTGGCGTTGATGTTGATACCCATGACGGCCCTCACTTCGGCGCGATGCCGGCGAACTGCAGCACGCCCGCGACCACGACAACCATCACCAGCGAGAGCGGCAGGAACACCTTCCAGCCGAGGCGCATCAGTTGGTCGTAGCGGTAGCGCGGCACGATCGCCTTTGCCATCGCGAACAGGAAGAACATGAAGAAGACTTTGAGCGAGAACCAGATGATCCCCGGCACCCAGTTGAAGGGCGGCAGATCAACCGGCGGCAGCCAGCCTCCGAGGAACAGGATCGTCGCCAGCGCGCACATCGTGACGATCGCGACATACTCGCCGAGCATGAACAAGAGATACGGCGTCGAGCCGTATTCGACCATGAAGCCGGCGACCAACTCGGATCCCGCCTCGACGAGGTCGAACGGCGGGCGGTTGGTTTCCGCGAGCGCCGAGACGTAGAACACCACGAACATCGGGAACAGCGGCCACACATACCAGTTCAGGATGGTGAGCTGCGGCAGCCCGATCAGGCTGGCAAGGCCGCGGATATGCTGGGCTTCGACGACGGCCGAGAGGTTCAGCGTGCCGGCGCAGAGCAGCACCGTGATGATGACGAAGCCGATCGAGACCTCGTAGGACACCATCTGCGCCGCCGAGCGCAGCGCAGCGAGGAACGGATATTTCGAGTTCGACGACCAGCCGGCCATGATGATGCCGTAGATCGACAGCGACGAGATCGCGAAGATGAAGAGAACGCCGACATTGATGTCGGAGATCACCCAGCCGAGATTGGTCGGGATCACCGCCCAGGCCGCAAGCGCGAGCACGCACGAGACCAAGGGAGCAAGGAGAAACACGCCCTTGTTGGCGCCGGACGGAATGATCGGCTCCTTGAGCACGAACTTCAGCAGGTCGGCGAAGGACTGGAACAAGCCCCAGGGTCCGACCACGTTCGGGCCGCGGCGGATCTGCACCGCCGCCCAGATCTTGCGGTCGGCGAGCAGGATATAGGCGATCGCGACCAAGAGGACGACGAGCACCAGCACGCTCTCCGCGATCATGATGATCAGCGGCCAAAGGAAGCCGGTCCAGAATGCGCTTGCGAAAAATTCCATCGGCTTACTCCGCTGCGGTCAGCATCTGCCCGGAGGCAAGCCGCGAGCATTCCGCCATCACGGCGGACGCACGCGCGATCGGGTTGGTCAAATAGAAGTCCTCGACGACAGGCTTGAACGGCGCCTTCTCGGTCGAGCCGCCCTTCCCCGCCAGCTTCTTGATGTGGTCGGCTGCACCCGCTTCGATCTGATCGAGACGGATCAGATGCGGCACGGCCTTGAAGAGCGCCTGGCGCAGCGCGGCAAGCGAGTCGTAGCCGAGCTTCTTGCCGAGGGCTTCCGAGAGCGCGCGAACGATCGCCCAGTCCTCGCGGGCTTCACCCGGCGGGAATGCGGCGCGGCCGGTCATCTGCACGCGGCCTTCGGTGTTGACGTAGATCGCGGACTTCTCGGTGTAGGCCGCCGCCGGCAGGATCACGTCGGCGCGGTGGGCACCACGGTCGCCATGGGTGCCGATGTAAACGACGAAGGTGCTTTCCGGCGCCTTGATCTCGTCGGCGCCGAGCAGGAACAGCAGGTCGAGCGTGCCGAACGTCGTCATCTGCGCAGCGTTCAGCCCGCCGGGACCCGCGACGAAGCCGATGTCGAGCGCGCCGACGCGCGAGGCGGTCTCGTGCAGCACGCCAAAACCGTTCCAGCCGTCCTTCACCGCGCCGACGTCGAGCGCGAGCTTGGCGGCAGCGGCGAGGATAGCGGCGCCGTCGTGACGCGAGGCTGCGCCCGCGCCGACCAGAATGATCGGATTCTGGGCGTTTTTCAGCACGTCCATGAAGGAGTGCTTGCCGGCTGCGAGCTCGCCCAGCGTTTCGGTGCCCGCGCCGAGATGGTCATAGTCGTAGGTGAAATCGGCCTTGGCGCCGATCACGCCGACCTTGAAGCCGCCGCCGCGCCAGCGCTTGCGGATGCGGGCGTTGAACACGGCCGCTTCCTTGCGCGGATTGGCGCCGACGATCAGCAGCGCATCGGCCTGCTCGACGCCCGCCAGCGTCGGATTGAAGATGTAGGAGCCGCGGCCGAGCGCGGGATCGAAGGCGTCGCCGCCCTGCACCGCCAGATTGGCCGAGCCGAATTTTGCCAGCAGATCCTTCAGCGCGAACATCTCTTCGACGCCGGCGAGGTCGCCCGCGATCGCGCCGATGCGCTTGCCGTCGGTGCGCGCCGCCTTGGCAGCGATCGCCCCGAAGGCCTCGGGCCAGCTTGCCGCGCGCAGCTTGCCGGCTTCGCGGATATAGGGCCGGTCGAGCCGCTGGGTGCGCAGGCCGTCGACGACGTGGCGGGTCTTGTCGGAGATCCACTCCTCGTTCACCGCCTCGTTGATGCGCGGCAGGATACGCATGACTTCGCGGCCGCGGGTGTCGACGCGGATTGCCGATCCCAGGCCGTCCATCACGTCGATCGACTGGGTCTTGCCGAGTTCCCACGGACGCGCCGCGAAGGCATAGGGTTTCGAGGTCAATGCGCCGACCGGGCAGATGTCGACGAGATTGCCCTGCAATTCCGACGTCAGCGCGTGCTCGAGATAGGTCGTGATCTCCATGTCCTCGCCGCGCCCGGTCGCGCCCATCTCCGGGGCGCCGGCGACTTCCGCCGAGAAGCGGACGCAGCGCGTGCACTGGATGCAGCGGTTCATCGAGGTCTTGACCAGCGCGCCGAGATATTTGTCCTCGACCGCGCGCTTGTTCTCGGCGAAGCGGCTGGTGTCGACACCATAGCCCATCGCCTGGTCCTGCAGGTCGCACTCGCCGCCCTGGTCGCAGATCGGGCAATCCAGCGGATGGTTGATCAGAAGGAATTCCATCACGCCTTCGCGTGCCTTCTTCACCATCGGCGAACGGGTCGAGATTTCCGGCGGCTCGCCCTTGGGACCCGGACGGCAGTCGCGCACGCCCCAGGCGCAGCTTGCGACCGGCTTCGGGCCGCCCTTCACCTCGACGAGGCACATCCGGCAATTGCCGGCGATCGACAGCCGCTCGTGATAGCAGAAGCGCGGAATCTCGGCGCCGGCCGCCTCGCACGCCTGAAGCAGCGTGTACTCGGCGGGGACATCGATCTCTTTGCCGTCGATGATGAGTTTGGTCATTCTCGTCTCAAGTCTTTCCCAGCTTGCAATCTGGCGGTGTAATGCTGGCCGCTTTCAGCGAGGCCTTGATCCATTGCTGGGTCTCGGCGCCGTAGGTGGCCAGATAGGCCGGCTGCGCGGCGCTCTTCTCGCACAGGAACGGCAGATGCGGCTTCAGGTCATAGTCGCAGGACGCCAGCCACTCGCGCTTTCCGGAGAACGCGCTGATCGCTTCCTCGCAGGCGTAAAGCAAGTAGGTGACGAAGCTCTCGTACTGAACCTGCTCGTCGCGGTCGCCGGCCTTGATTTTCTCGTAGTCCGGTTGCGCAAACTTCGGATTCTTGAACGCCAGGTCGGTGTAGCCAAGAAAAGCCTGACGCGCGCTGGCGGCGCGGTTGCCGGTGCGGATCTCGTTGATCTGGAACAGGATCGCAACGAAGCCGAGCAGCGCGACGCTCGCCTGCGCCATCTGCGCCAGCGTTCCGTATCTCTGCCACCAGGAACTCGGTTGCGACATCGATATTACTCCGCCGCGATCATGTTCTCGGGATCGCGGACGCCGGCATCGTCGATGTCGGCCTTGTGCGAATACTGGTCGATACGCGCTTCGATCTCGTGACGGAAATGCGCGATCAGACCCTGGATCGGCCAGGCGGCTGCGTCGCCGAGCGCGCAGATGGTGTGGCCTTCGACCTGCTTGGTGACTTCGAGCAGCATGTCGATCTCGCGCTTGTGGGCGCGGCCTTCGGCCATGCGGGTGAGCACGCGCCACATCCAGCCGGTGCCCTCGCGGCACGGCGTGCACTGGCCGCAGCTCTCGTGCTTGTAGAAATAGGAGATGCGGGCAATGGCGCGGATCAGGTCGGTCGACTTGTCCATCACGATCACGGCCGCGGTGCCGAGGCCCGAGCGCAGCTTGCTCAAGGAGTCGAAATCCATCGGCGTATCGATGATCTGCTCGGCCGGCACCATGCGCACCGACGAGCCGCCGGGGATCACGGCCTTGAGGTTGTCCCAGCCGCCGCGAATGCCGCCGCAATGCTTGTCGATCAGCTCACGGAACGGAATGCCCATGGCTTCTTCGACGTTGCAGGGCCGCTCGACATGGCCGGAAATGCAGAACAGCTTGGTGCCGACATTGTTCGGACGGCCGATGCCGGCGAACCAGGCGGCGCCACGGCGCAGGATGTCCGGCGCAACGGCAATGGACTCGACGTTGTTGACGGTGGTCGGGCAGCCGAACAGGCCGACATTGGCCGGGAACGGCGGCTTCAGGCGCGGCTGGCCCTTCTTGCCCTCGAGGCTTTCGAGCAGCGCGGTCTCCTCGCCGCAGATATAGGCGCCGGCGCCGTGCGCGACGTAGATGTCGAACGGCCAGCCGTTGACGTTGTCCTTGCCGACCAGCTTGGCGTCATAGGCCTGGTCGATCGCAGCCTGAAGGTGCTCGCGCTCGCGGATGAATTCGCCGCGGACATAGATGTAGCAGGTGTGCGCGTTCATCGCGCAGCTCGCGATCAGGCAGCCCTCGATCAGGAGATGCGGATCGTGCCGCATGATCTCGCGATCCTTGCAGGTGCCGGGCTCGGACTCGTCGGCATTGACGACGAGATAGCTCGACCGGCCGTCGGTCGATTCCTTCGGCATGAAGGACCACTTCAAACCGGTCGGGAAGCCGGCGCCGCCGCGGCCGCGCAGGCCCGACGCCTTCATCTCGTTGATGATCCAGTCGCGGCCCTTGTCGATGATGGTCTTGGTACCATCCCAGGCGCCGCGGCGCCGCGCACCCTCGAGCCCCCAATCGTGGAGGCCGTACAGGTTCTTGAAGATGCGGTCCTTGTCCTCGAGCATATCAGTGCTTTCCGATCAACGATTGGCCTGCTTGTAGGCAAGCCCGGCGGCGCAGACGGCGAAGGTCAGCGCCCAGAGCAGACTGGTTTCCTGCGTCGCGTTCATCACGAAGCGCTGCAGCGGGAACATGAATATGGCCGCGAGCGCGGAGTGCATGGCGACGAAGCCCCATTTGTTCACGGCGTCGCTCCCCCGGTTCGCCTGAGACGGAAGACCCATCAGGTGGTCTCCTTCAGCGTGGTCGGCCCGCCCGCCGGCGCGGAGAACTGGCGGCCGTTCTGCGGACCGGGCTTCGGCGGATTGCCCGAGGCGAAGCCGTCGAGCACCTTGCCGAAAGTTTCCTTGGTCAGATCCTCGTAGGTGTCCTTGCCGATCAGCACCATCGGCGCGTTCACGCAGGCCCCGAGGCACTCGACCTCTTCCCAGCTGAAATTGCCATCCTTGGAGAGATGGAAGGGATCGTGATGGATCCGGCTCTCGCAGACATGGATCAGGTCCTCTGCGCCGCGCAGGCGGCACGGCGTGGTGCCGCAGACCTGGACGTGGGCCTTCTTGCCGACCGGCGCGAGCTGGAACATCGTGTAGAAGGTCGCGACCTCGAGCACGCGGATGTAGGGCATGTCGAGCAGGTCGGCGACGGCGCGGATCGCGGCTTCCGAGACCCAGCCTTCGTGCTGTTCTTGCACGCGCCAGAGGATGGCGATGACGGCGGAAGCTTGCCGGCCGGCCGGGTATTTCGCGATCTGCTGCTTGGCGAAGGCAAGGTTCTCGTCCGTGAACGCAAAGCTCGCGGGCTGGACTTCCTTCGGTGCTAATCGGCGAACGGACATGTCTTATCTCTCACTGCATGCGGCGCGCGGGTTTCGCATTCAGGGCATTGATCCTGTCCTGCCAGAATGCGCTTGCGGTGCCGAAAACGTTGTAGCCGACGTGGGTCGAGACCTTGATGCGGTCGAGGATCGACAGCTCGGTCACGGTCTCCAGCCGGTTGGTGCGCGGATCAAGCACGATCAGCTTCAGCGGGGTCTGTTCGAGGATGTACCGCGACACCGCATGAGAACGGTCGCTGCCATGCTCCTCGCACATGATGACGCTATCGGTCTGGAGCAGCCGGGCGCCGCCCTTGATCGCCTCGATCTCGACGCCTTCGACGTCGAGCTTGATCAAATATTTGCCGCTGGCCGCGACCTTGCCGTCCTCGATGAGGTTATCGAGCGCGAGAACCGGCACGTCCTCGCCGCCGTCCGACGGAGCGCCGGCGATGCTGAAGGCCTCGTGCTTGGTGCCTGACAGCCGCGCGGTGCCGCGCGCCGCGCCGATCGCGCATTTCATGGTCTCGAAGCGATTGCCGTTGATGCGGGCGTTATTCGCGAGCTTCGGATAGTTCTGGCCCGACGGCTCGATCGCGATCGCCTTGTGCGCGCCGAACGGCTTGCTCGAGACCAGCACCGACCAGTAGCCGTAATTGGCGCCGCAATCGAGCAGCGTGTAGTCGACGTCGATGGAGTCGGCAAACAACAGCTCCAGCTCGTCCTCGTAGCAATAGGAGCGGTTGAGCAGCTTGCTCCAGTAACCGTCGCCGTAAGGGAATTCGAACACGGCGTCCGCGTTGAGCTTGATCGCGATGTTGCGCTCGGGCAGCGTCTTCCGCAGCAAATTCGCGCAGGCGATGTAGCCCATATGCGAGAAGTGCGACGAGATCTTCGATCCCGTCACCAGCGCCAAGGCAGCCGTCCGCTCCCACAGGTTGGCCCCTTCAAGGGCCCCCGAGGCACGGTCAAACTGGATTGGCGCCTGCGCCATCACCGATCGACCTCTCCGAACACGATGTCGAGCGAACCGAGAATGGCCGAGACGTCGGCGAGCAGATGGCCGCGGCAGATGTGGTCCATCGCCTGGAGATGGGCAAAGCCCGGCGCGCGGATCTTGCACTTGTAGGGCTTGTTGGTGCCGTCGGAGACCAGATAGACGCCGAACTCGCCCTTCGGCGCCTCGACCGCGGCGTAGACTTCGCCGGCCGGCACGTGGACGCCTTCGGTGTAGAGCTTGAAGTGATGGATCAGCGCTTCCATCGAGCGCTTCATCTCGCCACGGCGCGGCGGCGAGACCTTGTTGTCCTCGACGACGACGGGGCCCTTGCCATCAGGCGCATTCAGCTTCTGGATGCACTGCCTCATGATGCGCACCGACTGGCGCATCTCTTCCATGCGGATCAGGTAGCGGTCGTAGCAGTCGCCGTTCTTGCCGATCGGAATGTCGAAATCCATCTCGGCGTAGCACTCATAGGGCTGCGACTTGCGCAAGTCCCAGGCCGCGCCCGAGCCGCGCACCATGACGCCCGAAAAGCCCCATTCCCAGGCTTCTTTCAGCGATACCACGCCGATGTCGACGTTGCGCTGCTTGAAAATGCGGTTGGCAGTAAGCAGGCGGTCGAGGTCGTCGACAACCTTCAGGAACGGATCGCACCAGGCCTCGATATCGTCGACCAGCTTCTGCGGCAGATCCTGATGCACGCCGCCGACGCGGAAGAAAGCCGCATGCATACGACTGCCCGAGGCGCGCTCGTAGAACACCATCAGCTTCTCGCGCTCTTCGAAACCCCACAGCGGCGGGGTCAGCGCGCCGACGTCCATCGCCTGCGTGGTGACGTTGAGCAGATGCGACAGGATGCGGCCGATCTCGCAATAGAGCACGCGGATCAGCTGGCCGCGGCGCGGCACCTCGATGCCGAGCAGCTTTTCAGCGGCGAGGCAGAAGGCGTGCTCCTGGTTCATCGGCGCGACGTAGTCGAGGCGGTCGAAATAAGGGATCGCCTGCAGATAGGTCTTCTGCTCGATCAGCTTCTCGGTGCCGCGGTGAAGCAGGCCGATATGGGGATCGACACGCGCGACGACTTCGCCGTCCAATTCGAGCACAAGACGCAACACACCGTGGGCAGCCGGATGCTGCGGGCCAAAGTTGATGGTGAAATTGCGAAGCTGTTCGGGTTGCTCGTTCATGATCAGGCCTTCGGTCCCGCCTTCTCGTCACCGGGAAGCGGATAGTCCGCCCCTTCCCACGGCGAGAGGAAATCGAACTTGCGGAATTCCTGGTTGAGCCGGACCGGCTCGTACACCACGCGCTTTTCCTGGTCGTCGTAGCGGACTTCGAGGAAGCCGGTGGTCGGGAAATCCTTGCGCAGCGGATGGCCCTCGAAACCGTAATCGGTAAGGAGGCGGCGCATGTCGGGATGGCCGACGAAGAACACGCCGTAGAGGTCGTAGGCCTCGCGCTCGAACCAGTCGGCGCCCGGGAACACCTCGATCAGCGACGGCACCTGCGTGGTCTCGTCGGCCTGGGCCTTGAGGCGGATCCGCGCGTTCAGGGTCGGCGACAGGAAATGATAAATCACGTCGAAACGCTTCTCGCGATCCGGATAGTCCACCGCCGTGATGTCGGTGAAGTTGACGAAACGGCAGTTCGGATCGTCGCGGAGGTACGTGACCACCTCGACGATCTTGCTGGCCTCGACATCAACCGTGAGCTGGTTGAAGGCGACCGAGTGACCGAGGGCGGCGCCCGGAAGCGCGCTCACGATCGTCTGCCCCAGGGCGTCGAGCTTGGCGTCGTCCATGACGTAAAACCTTAGCGTTCAATGGTGCCGGTGCGGCGGATCTTCTTCTGCAGCAGCAGCACGCCGTAGAGCAGCGCTTCCGCCGTGGGCGGGCAGCCCGGCACGTAGATGTCGATCGGCACGATGCGGTCGCAGCCGCGCACGACCGAGTAGGAATAGTGATAGTAGCCGCCGCCATTGGCGCAGGAGCCCATCGAGATGACGTAGCGCGGCTCGGGCATCTGGTCGTAGACCTTGCGCAGCGCCGGGGCCATCTTGTTGGTCAGGGTGCCCGCGACGATCATCACGTCCGACTGACGCGGCGAGGCACGCGGGGCGAAGCCGAAACGCTCGACGTCGTAACGCGGCATCGACACCTGCATCATCTCGACCGCGCAGCAGGCAAGGCCGAAGGTCATCCACATCAGCGAGCCGGTACGGGCCCAGGTAATGAGGTCGTCGGTCGCGGCCACGAAGAAGCCCTTGTCGGACAGCTCGTGATTGACCTCGAGGAAGAACGGATCATTGGCCCCGACCGGCTTGCCGGTCGAGGGATCCAGGATGCCCTTGGGGGCCGGCGTTACGATCGGGCCAGCCGATGGTGCAGTGTTCAATCCCATTCGAGTGCGCCTTTCTTCCATTCATAGGCGAAGCCCACCGTCAGCACGGCGAGGAACACCAGCATGGACCAGAAGCCGGTCGCGCCAAGCTTGCCGAACGCCACCGCCCAGGGAAACAGGAATGCCACCTCGAGATCGAAGATGATGAAGAGGATGGCGACCAGATAGAAGCGGACGTCGAACTTCATGCGGGCGTCGTCGAAGGCCTTGAAGCCGCACTCATACGCCGACAGCTTTTCCGGGTCCGGCTGCTGGAACGCCACGATGAACGGCGCGATCAGCAGCACCAGGCCGATGATAGCAGCTACCCCTATAAAGACGACGAGTGGAAGATAGTTCTGTAGAATGCCGCTCATTGGCGAGCCCTTTTTCCCGCAGCCTCGGGACAGCCACGGATTCGTCCGATTTGGAATTATTCTGAGCCTTAGCGCAGTGCACCAATGGGCGCAAGACACGCTCTTTTCAGGCCCTTTGCCGCCCCCAGCACGGTAGAAATCCCGGAATCACCCCGCGCTGGTATGGAGCAGATCGGCAAACCCAGCAAGGGCGGCCACAGTTTTGCAGGGCAGCCGTTCCAAGATTGCGGCGCACAGGCAGCGCCAGCTATTTGGCGCGTCTGGTCGGCGAAAATGGCCCGGTTTTGGAGCCGGTGGCGCACCCAAACCCAGGCGACGACGGCGACCGGCGCTCCAAGCGTCACCCAGGCGACATACTGGCCGACTGTTCCCCACAGCAATGCAGTCAGGAGACCGGTGATGGTCGCGGCGGCAAGCAGGCCAGGTGCAGCAAAGACACGTATCCACAGCCGCGCGCGGTCAGAGGAGCCATGCATCACGACGGGACCGTGGCTCGTCTGGCGAATGTTTCGGCTCTGGCAGGGACCCGCTTGCGCCGCCGTGCCCGCCAGAGATAGAGGCCGCTGCCGATCACAACGATGGTGAGGCCGTCGAGCGCGGCCCAGATCAATTTGAGCGGCATGCCGCCATAATCGCCGAAATGCAGGGGCTGCGAGATCAGCAGCGCCTGGAGATAGAGCGGCAGCGCCCTGATATCGGAGACCTCCCCGGTTTCGCCGTCGAGCAGCACAGGCTTGAGCAGTCGCGCGGTCAAAGCCGTATCGCCGCGCATAAAAGCGGCGAAATGGTGCGAGGACGTGAACGGCGTGCCCGGAAAGGCGATGAAGGCGACCTCCATGCCGGGCGCGGCCTGCCTCGCACGCGCGACGACGTCGTCGAGCGAGGCGAGACGCACCGGCGGCGGCTTGCCGGCATAGGGCGCGACCATGCTGGCAAGCTCGGTCGCCTTCCACTGGTTGAGCATCAGCTCGGCCCAGGTGTTGACGACGCCGGTCAAGCCCACCACCAGCGCCCAGGCCACCGTCACCACGCCGATCAGATTGTGCCAGTCGAGCCAGCGGACGCGGCGCGCGGCACTGTCACGGACCGTGGCAAAGCGCAGGCGGCGGGTGAACGGCCAGTACAGCACCACGCCCGAGACGATCGCCACAGCGAACAGCAGCCCCATCGCACCGAGGAACAGCTTTCCAGCCTGGCCGGCGAACATGTCGGTGTGCAGCTTGAGCACGATCAGCATCGGCCCGACGCCGACCGGCCCGAGCAGCCTGGCCGAAACCGCATCGAAGGCGCGGACGGTCGCGTTGTCGGGCGCACCGTCAGGGGCGCTGTTGGTGAAGGCCATCACGATCCCGGGCTCGTCCCTGTCCCAGGAAACATATTGCAGGACGCGACCGGGATCCGCGGCGAGCGCGGCGTCGGCGACGACTTGGGGCGTCGCGCGCGCCGCGCTCGCATGAGCTTCGGGCTGGGGGCGTAGCCCAGGAGCTCATCGAGCTCGTGATGGAAGATCAGCGGCAGCCCAGTCAGGCAGAGCAACAACAGGAACAAGGTCGATATCAGGCTGGCCCAGGTATGGACCACGGACCAAAGTCTGACCGTACGCGCCTTCACAAAACCCTCCCCTCGCCGAGCCGTACAATTTGCCTCACCATTTGTAGGAGACGCTGGCGGTGACGCGGCGGCGATCGCCGTAGAAGCAGGACGAGGCCGACGCACAGCTGGCGACATAAATCTTGTCGGTCAGGTTGATCACGTTGATTGCGGTGCGCCAGTTCTGCCATTCGTAGTGGACCGCGAGATCGCCGAGCACCACCGCGGGAGCTTCCAGCGTGTTGGCGGTGTCGGCCCAGGACGCGCCGACATAACGCACGCCGCCGCCGAAACCAAATCCCTCAAGCGGTCCGTCCTTGAAGGTGTAATCGGCCCACGCCGAGATCAGCATCTCCGGCGTGTTGGTCGGCGTCTTGCCGATCAGGGTCGGATCAAGGTCCTTGCTGGTGAAGAGATGATAGGCGGTGAACGCGCCGATGAACTTCAGTTCCCTGGTGGCGTTGGCCACCGCTTCGAGCTCGATGCCGCGCGAGGTCACCTCACCGGTCTGGTTCTGCAGCAAGACATTCGACGGATCGGTCGTCGCCACATTCTGGCGCTTCAGGTCGAACACGGAAGCGGTGAAATAGCCGTCAAATCCCTTCGGCGCGACCTTCACGCCGATCTCGGCCTGCCTGGCGGTCTCCGGCAGGAACAGCTGGTTCTGCGCGTTGAGTCCGATGATCGGATTGTAGCTCGTCGAATAGGAGACGTAGGGCGCGATGCCGTTGTCGAAATTGTAGATCAGCCCGGCGCGCCCGCTGAACTTGCTGTCGTCGCGTTGGGCGATATTTGCACCCGTGTCGCGGGCGGCCTGCGTCGTCTCGACCCAGTCATTGCGGCCGCTCAGCACCAGCGTGAAATTGCCGAGCTTCATCTGGTCCTGAACGTAGGTGCCGGCCTGCTTCTGCGTGAGCAGGAAATTGCGGAACGGCGCGCCCGTGAGCGGAATGTCGAGACCATAGGCGGGATTGAAGACGTTGATGGACGGCACCGTGCCGAAATTGAACGCCTGGTAGTCGTCGATCTGATAGCCCTTCAGATCGACCCCGAACAGCATCGTGTGCTTCAGCGGACCGGTGTTGAAGCGGTACTCCAGCTGGTTGTCGAGATCGGCCTGGTTGGCGGTGTTCTTCGCATACCAATTGTAGCGGCCCATCGTGGCCGTGTTGATATTGTCCCAGCCATTGCCGATGAAGCCGCGATAGGTCAGGTCGATATGCGCAAACCGTGCATTCTGCCGGAACGTGAGGTCGTCGGTGAGATTGCGCTCGAACTGATAGCCGAGCATCTCCTGTTCGCGCGTGAACTTGTCGACGTTGGGATCACCGACGAAGAAGCTGGACGGAATCTTGCCGAACGTCGCGTTGGTCACGGTGCCCTGATAGGGCAGGAAGTTGATGCCGCGGGTGTCCTGCTTCGAGGCCGACGCCAGCACCGTGAAGGTGGTGTCGGCATCGGGCTTCCAGGTCAATGATGGCGCGATGAAGTAGTTGTTGTCGGGCGTGAAGTTGACCTGCGTGCCGCCGTTCTGGAACTGACCGACGACGCGGTAGAACAGCTTGCCATCCTGGGGCTGCGTCGCGACGGGACCGCCGACGTCGAAGCCGACATAGGCGTTGCCGGAATTGTTGACGCCGGTCTCGATGTAGCGAACCGGCTCGGCCGGCGGCATCTTGCTGATGACGTTGACGATGCCGCTCGGGCTCGATCCGCCATAGAGCACGGCCGACGGACCACGCAGCACTTCGACCCGCTCCATGTTCAGCGGCTGCAGCTTCCAGCTCGCATAGGACGTGTAGAACAGCTGCATGCCGTCGAGGAACAGCCCGACGTCGTCGGACTTGAAGCCGCGGATCAGCCACCAGTCGTTGCGGGTGTCGGCGCCAAAGGTGCCGGCGCGCACGCCGGCGGTGTAGCGCAGCACTTCGTCGAGCTTGTTCGGCTTCTGGTCGCGGATCTGGTCGGCGCCGATCACCGAGACCGACTGCGGCGTCTCCATGATCGGCGTGTTGGTCTTGGTGCCGGACGAACTGCGATGAGCGACATAACCCTGCACCGGTCCGCGCGGCGTCTCGACAGCGCCGACGTCACGTTGCGGCTGCGGTTTGCGGTTGTTGGCGGTCTGTACCTGATTCCGTGCACGGCGCGGCGCGGGTGCGGCTGCGCGGCGACGCTGCTCCGGCGCCGCGATCGTCACCGGCGGCAGGCTCTGCGCGCCATTTTGTGCCGACGATTGTGCGAGCGATGCCTGCGGCATCAAAACCAAAGCGGACGCGGTCGCCAATACGGCCGACCGCAGCATTCCAAGACTGTTCAACGCGCCACCCCAAAAGTGCAACATGATGCGTCATGCCGCCTATCCCGGGACGGCATGCGATTGGGTGACGCTTAGGGGAGCGCGCGCGACTTCGCTAGTTGAAAAGCTCTTAGAACGACTCTTAGACAGTCTCTTAGAAGCGCTCGAATATTTCCGGAGATTGCTGCGCGATCAGCGCGAAACCTTCTCGGCTTCGAGCATCGCTTCCGCCGTCGCGGTGAGACGATCGATTTGCGCAAGCAACGTCTCCAGCTCGTCATTGCTCAATTGCGCGAGCAGCATCCGGTTGCGCTCCTGTGCGCCTTCGACGATCGCGTCATGCGCTGCGAGCCCGGCAGGCGTCAGCGACACCAGCACCTCGCGGCTGTCCTTGGGATTCTCGGACTTCGCAATCAGCTTGCGCGAGACCAGTTCGGCCAGCGCACGGCTGATCTGGCCCTTGTCCTGGCCGACGGCTTCGGCGAGCCGTGCCACGCTCATCGCCGGCCGCCGGCCGAGCGAGGCGACCAGACCGAATTCGACCGAGGACAATCCGGCGAGGCGCTTGTAGCGCAGGATCGCACCGCGCTTGAGCAGGTTGGCCAGCACCATCAGCCGTGACGACAGCATCACGGTGATCGGCGCCGGCGAGTGATTGTCGTCCGTATCGGACGATGCGCGCCCGTCCCTGCTCGATGTCTGGCTCATGCTCCACCTCTGCCAAGAAAGCCAGGACGTGCCAAGCCTTGGTAGCGCAACCTCCCCAGCCTCGTCCAAATGCAATCAGGAGACACTCAGCAAGATCGTTGACATTGTCATCGAATTAATTTTCACTGGGTCAACGCAAGGCGACCCGGCCATCAAGGCCCGCGGCGGGAGGAACAAGCATGACGATGACCCAGCGGGATCGCGATCTCGGCACGGCTTATGCGATGAAGCCGGCGCAGACGCGCACCGAACTCACCTCGGTCGTGCGCGGCACGCCGATGGGCGAATTGCTCCGCCGCTACTGGCATCCGGTCGGGCTCACCAGCGACGCCACCGACACGCCAAAGAAGGTGCGTGCGCTCGGCGAGGATCTGATCCTGTTCCGCGACAAGTACGGCCGCGTCGGCCTCCTCCATGCCCGCTGCTGCCACCGCGGCACCACGCTCTATTATGGCAAGGTCGAAGAGGACGGCATCCGCTGCTGCTATCACGGCTGGAAGTTCGACACCGAGGGCCATTGCCTGGAGCAGCCCTGCGAGCCCGAGGGCGGCCAATTCAAGGACAAGGTGCGCCAGCCCTGGTACCCGGTCGAGGAGCGCTACGGGCTGATCTTTGCCTATATGGGTCCGGCCGAGAAACGCCCGGTGCTGCCGCGCTACGAGTGCCTCGAAAACATGGACGACGGCGAGTTCGTCGAGGCCGACGATTCCTCGATCGGCGGCGGCGGGCCCGCGGTCATCCCCTGCAACTGGCTGCAGCATTTCGAGAACGTGGTCGATCCCTACCACGTGCCGGTGCTGCACGGCTCGTTCTCGGGCCCGCAATTCACTGACATGATGGCCTCGATGCCGGAGGTGACGTTCGAAAAGACACCGCGCGGCATCGCCGTGCGCTCGATCCGCAAGCAGGACGACGGCAAGGTATTTTACCGCGTCACCGAGGCCGCTCTCCCGACTTTGCGCGTGGTGCCGAACCCGCGCGTGGCGCAGTTCGCCCGGGTGGAATCGATCGGCTGGACGCTGCCGATCGACGACACCTCGTTCCGCATCTATGTCGCCGGCCGCGTCAGCAAGTCCGGCGACATCGGCCGCATGCGCTCGAAGTTCAACGGAAAATTCTGGTGGGACATGACGGAGCAGGAGCACCAGCAATTCCCGGGCGATTACGAGGCCCAGGTCGGCCAGGGCGCGGTGACGGCGCATTCGGAGGAGCATTTCGGCCAGAGCGACCGCGGCATTCTGATGATCCGACGTATGCTCAGCGACCAACTCGAAGCGATGGAAGCGGGTCGCGACCCCATCGGGGTCTCGTTCGACGTAAGCGCTGCGCCGGTCGAGTTCGAAGCGGGGAACTACATCTGCGAAGGGTAGAGCCTCGTCCGATGTGATCGGACGAGGCTCTGGTTTTTGTTTGACGCGTTTTCTTCACGCGAACCGGTATCCACTTCGCTCGAAAACGCTTTCAGGCAACCAGTTCCAATAAGGGCTGGACCCACAAAGATAACAAAGACAAATTGGGGGAAGCGATGGTCGATGTCACGTCACAGGTGCCGGTGCAAACGGCCGCCGCGGCGAAGCCCGCGGCGCGGCGCTATTATGTGCTGGGGCTGCTTACCATCATCTACGCGCTGAACTTCCTCGACCGCGCGATCTTCAACGTCCTGATCGAGCCGATCAAGAAGGAATTTCAGCTCAGCGACACCACGATGGGCCTGCTCGCGGGCTTCGGCTTCGCGCTGTTCTATTCCCTGCTCGGAATCCCCATCGCGCGCGTCGCCGACCGGCTCAACCGCCGCAACATCGTGGCGCTGGCGTTCGCGTTCTGGAGCGCGATGACGGCGCTGTGCGGCATGGCCTCGAGCGCAACCGCGCTGGCCTTTGCCAGGATCGGCGTCGGCATCGGCGAATCCGCCGGCTCTCCGGCCTCGCAGTCGATCGTCGCCGATCTCTTTGCGAAGAACGAGCGCCCGCGCGCGCTCGGCATCTACGCCATCGGCACCTATCTCGGCGTCTTCCTCGGTTATTTCGTCGGCGGCACCATCAACCAGCACTATGGCTGGCGGATGGCCTTCTATGTTGCGGGCGTGCCGGGCATCCTGCTCGCATTGATCCTGTGGCTGACGATCTCGGAGCCGAAGCGCGGCGCGATGCAGGAAAGCTTCGTGCCCGAGCCGCTCGGGGCGACACTGCGCTTTCTGGCCTCCCAGCAAAGCTTCGTCATCGTGCTGATCGGCTTCTGCCTCACCACCTACACGAACTATGCGACGGCGGCCTGGATCCCGCCGTTCCTGGCACGCGTGCATCATCTGTCGAGCGCCGAGATCGGCACCTATGCCGGCACGTTCAAGGGGCTTGCCGGCATGGCGGGCACCCTGCTCGGGGGCTTCGTGGTGGCCAATGTCAGCCGCCGCGACGACCGCTGGAAGCTGTGGGCGCCGGCGATCACCTCCGGCCTCGCCGGCCCCGTCTTTGCACTGTGCATGCTGACGCAGGATTTTGCGATGATGATCGCCATGCTGGCGCTGACCTCGTTCCTGGTCGGCTTCCATCTCGGGCCGATCTTTGCGATCGCGCAGACGGTGGCGAGACCGAGCATGCGCGCGCTCGCCTCCGCGCTGATCGCGCTCACCGCGACCTGCTTCGGCCAGGGCGTCGGTCCGCTCGCGGTCGGCGTGGTCAACGACGCGCTGAAGGGCAGCTACGGCGCGGACGCCGTGCGCTATTCCCTGCTCTCGGCAGCGGTCACGACCACGCTCGGCGCCCTGCTGTTTGTCTGGGCGGCGCGAACCATCCGCGCCGACATCGCGCGCGCGAACTGAGCGCGCTCACGCGCTCATGAATGCGAGCATGTCCGACATCAGCCGCTCGCTGTGCGTCAGCGGCAGCGGATGCGGCCCGCCCTCATAGACGATCAGTTTGCTGCCCTTGATCAGCTTTGCGGTCTTGGCGCCCGTCAATGGCAGCGGCGCGCTGGCGTCCTTGTCGCCATGGAGGATCAGCGTCGGCCGATCGATTCTGGCGGCAGCCGCGCGCAGATCGGCGAACGCGGTGGTCTTGCGGCACGCCAGCGCCACCGGCAGCGGCACGCTCAGCATCATCTCGCGGATCCAGGTCCGCGTGATCTCGGGTGTGTCAGGGGTGAAGAACGGCGCCTCGTTCGCCGCGATCCATTTCGCGAAATCGCGCGCGACGGCCGCGTTGTCAGCCTCGATCATCGCCTTCGGGACCGCATCCGGATTGTCCTCGGTCTTGACCAGAAACGGCGTCGTCGGCGCGACCAGCACCAGCCTTGCAATCCGGTCCGATCCGTATCGGCCGAGATAGTTCACCGCCTCGGCCGTCCCCATCGAGAAGCCCACCAGCGTGACGTCGCGCAGGTCGCGGGCCTCGATCACGGCAGCAATGTCATCGGTCAGCGTGTCCAAATCATAGCCCGACGACGGCATCTCGGACCGACCATGCCCGCGCCGGTCAGGCGCAATGCAACGGAAGCCCTTCTCATTAAGAGCCACAATCTGGCTGCCCCAGCTGCCGGCATTGAAGGTCCAGGCCGACAGCAGCAGCACCGGTGAACCGCTGCCCCAATCCTGCACGAACAGTTTTGTGCCGTCCCTGGCCGTCACATAGGGCGACCGCGCCGGCTCGGCTGCGGCCACTGGCGTGCTCGCACCCGATGCTGCCGCAAGGGCAGTTCCAGACAACGTGGCTTCGAGGACCGTTCGACGGTTCATGGCGCTTCTCCCTTGCCGGATCGTTCGGCGCGTCGGTCGCGGCCGATGAAAACGATCATGACGAAGGGACTTGGCCTCCGCGATTACGCGGCAGGTAAAATCACTCAAGCCGCGCGGAAATGACCAGATGAAACCATTTTGCGGAACCCGCGAAACGATCCGGAAACAGATGCTCCTTAAGACATCAGCCTACAGACGGCGCCAAAGCCCGTCGGGAGGCTCGAATGAACCACTCAATTCACTCTGCAGATCGGGGTACCCACCTGAAGATCGTGGTGGTGGCGCTGGTGGCCGGAATCGCAGTGGCCGCCTTCGGGATCGCAGCCCGCACCAACGCCGATTACAGCCAGACCGCCCAATCCACTCACGTGCTCAAGGCCGGCAAGCCGGTGGCGATCACGAGCTCGGGCAGCTCCACGATCCGCTAATGGCGGAAAACGTCCGGCTTGAGACGAAACGGCCGCCCCGGGGCGGCCTTTTGCTTTCGGTCAATCTCCGAGGGGTTCAGGCCTATGCACCAGCGTGTTGCCGAGATTGGTCGGGGCCATCGCGATAGGGTCCCGCGGGGCGCCAACAGGCGTTTGCTCGCCGTGAACGCAACGTCCTTGACTTCACCATGTCCCCCCTTTAAGTCCCCCCTCGTTCCGCGCGGACACATACGCGTCACGCGGGAGTAGCTCAGTTGGTTAGAGCGCCGGCCTGTCACGCCGGAGGTCGCGGGTTCGAGCCCCGTCTCTCGCGCCATTTTATGGCAACATCTTCAAAAGCTTAGCAGAACATCCTCAGCCCACTTCGTGATGCCTGTGTCGTAGCTCCCCCGGCGCTGGTCCGGGGCTGGCAGGAATGCGCGGATTTGCCTGACAGATCACGCCAAATCCCACTCCCGCTGGCCGCCATAGTCAGTCCCATCCCGAATCGTCTAGGCCTTCGGAACTTGCCAGTTTGAGAACCGGCAAGCTTCCGCGCGACAGGAGGCCCGAGATGGCGAAGAAGGCAGCTGCTCCAGCCACGATCACGCTCAAGCGCCTCGCGGCCGAGATCGCGGAAAGCCAGGACCTGTCGAAGAAGCACGCCGAGGCGGTCCTCACCGACCTCGTCGAGCTCATCACCAAACATTTGAAGAAGGGCGACCGCGTCCGCATCGTCGGGCTCGGCATCCTTCAGGTCCGCAAGCGGGCCGCCCGCACTGGCCGCAATCCCGGCACCGGCGAGGCGATCCACATCAAGGCCAGCAAGAAGGTCGCGTTCCGCCCGGTGAAGGAACTGAAAGAGGCGATCTGACGCCTCGCTTTCGGTTTGTCTGATCCGCCTTCGTCCGGCCGCAACGCGGCCCGCTTTTCTGGTATACCGGTTGCTTCCCAGACCCACTCCCACAAGACCTTCTTCGACAAGACCTGCTCCCAGAAGATCTGCTCCCAAAAGCACCGGCGGTTTGACCAGACATGTCCCTGACCTTCGCGCATACCGTGACCGAGCGCTTCCTGCGCTACGTCACCATCGACACCCAGTCCGATCCGAATTCCCCGGCTTCGCCATCGACCGAGAAACAGAAAGATCTCGGCCGCGTGCTCGTCACCGAGCTGAAGGCCATGGGCGTCACCGACGCCCATCTCGACGATTACGGCTATGCCTACGCAACGATCCCGGCCAACACCGACAAGAAGGTGCCTGTGATCTGCTTCTGCTCGCACATGGACACCTCGCCCGACGTCACGGGCAAGGATGTGAAGCCGCAAGTCGTGAAGAACTACCGCGGAGGCGACATCACCCTGCCGGACGATCCGACCCAGGTGATCCGCTTGGCCGAGCACCCCGCGCTGAAGAACCAGATCGGCAACGACATCATCACCACCGATGGCACCACGCTGCTCGGGGCCGACAACAAGGCCGGCGTCGCCGAAATCATGGATGCCGCGCATTTCTTCATCAACAACCCGGATGTGAAGCACGGGACCATCAAGATCCTGTTCACTCCGGACGAAGAGATCGGCCGCGGCGTCGACAATGTCGACATCAAGAAGTTGGGGGCCGATTTCGGCTACACCATGGACGGCGAGAGCGCCGGCAGTGTCGAGGACGAGACGTTCTCCGCCGACGGCGTCACCATCACCATCACCGGCGTGAGCGCCCATCCCGGCTATGCCAAGGGCAAGATGGAGCACGCGATCAAGATCGCAGCCGCCATCGTCGAGCGTCTGCCCAAGGAAGGCTGCTCGCCGGAGACGACGTCGGGCAAGCAGGGTTTCCTGCATCCGGTCGGCATCGAAGGCGCGCTGGAACAAGTGACCCTCTCCTTCATCGTGCGCGACTTCGCCGAGGAAGGGCTGAAGGAGAAGGAGATCCTGCTCGAGACCATCGTCAAGGACGTGATGAAGGATTTTCCGCGCTCGACCTACAAGTTCGAGGTCCGCGAGCAGTACCGCAACATGAAGCAGGTGATCGACCGGCACCCGCACATCCTCGAATACGCGATCGAGGCGATCCATCGCGCCGGCCTGCGTCCGATGCGCACCGCGATCCGCGGCGGCACCGACGGCTCCCGCCTCTCCTTCATGGGCCTGCCCTGTCCCAACATCTTTGCCGGCGAGCACGCCTTTCATTCGCGGCTGGAATGGGTCAGCCGGCAGGACATGGAGAAGGCTGTCCAGACCATCGTCCATCTGGCGATGATCTGGGAGGAGAAGGCGTAGGTCCCGCGGCTACGGCACGCGCATTGCGCGCCGGCCACGATGGAAGCGGTTAGAGCTTGCCATCCAGTTCGGCAGCGGCTCGCCGTCGCGGTGCCGTCCGCCGGCAACGGCTGCCGCCCACGCCACGGCGGCTCCGATCAGGGCGGCCGCCGCAATCGAAAAAGCGACGATCACCGAATTGCGCCGGGCACGATTGATCGCCGCATGGGCGTCGACGATCGACGCATCGACGCGCCGCTCGGCGTCTGGCGCGGCCAATCCCGTCAGCGCAGCGACCTGCTGCACCAGATAGGCGCGATCGTCGACACTGACGCCGCCATGGCTCGATGACGTCATCAGGATGCGTCCGGCTTCGGCACGGGCTTCCCGCATATCGGTATTAGGCGGCCGCCCGGGGGCGCGGAACAGCTTGTCGAGCTCGTAGCTCAACAGTGGCTCGGCAGATGTCGCGTTGGCGCCCGAGCTGCGCATCGGCGAACGATCGATCGCCGCCGCACCGATGAGCGCCAGCAGCGTCGCTCCCATCAGTATGGCCAACGCCCAGGACGTCAGCCCATGAAGTCCGTCGCGCCGCTCGCCGTCATCCTCGATCCTTGCCAGCGCAGGCGCTGGCCGCGCCGTTCGGCCGGCGATGTAACCGCCGAAGCCGAAACTGATGATGGCCTGGATGATCAGATACAGCCCGGACAGCAGCGCCAGCGCCGCCGATGCATCGCGCCAGGTCGGCGAGGCCGAGCTGACGCCAAGGCCGATAGCCACGCCAAAACTGACGAGGATGAACGACATCGCGCCGGCCGCGAAAGCGCCGGCGAGAACGGAGCTCCACTGGATGCTCCGGAGCTCCTCGGCGCCTATCGAGCCGCCGCCTTCCATCACGTCTTCCCGCACGAGTGTTTCGATCGCCATAGCAGTTCCTCAGCGCAGGCCGAAGAACGACAAGATCGCCATGATCACGACAATCAGGCCGATCAGATAGATCAGTCCGTCCATAGTCCCATCCTCCTTCATGTTCCCAGGCGCTAATGAGGGGAGCTGGCGAACGTTCCTAATTTTTGCATTGAAGGGGAACGCAGCGGCGGGATGCGAATTGTCTGCACAGGTCCCGGAGGATGGGATTGTGAGCACCAAAGGCCTCAGCCGGTCAGCCCGGGCTGGGGCCTTTTCGTCTTCACCATGCGACATCGAGTTCCCCACACGTAATACTATTGCGGGTCGACACTGTTCCTGGCGCCATGCTACCCGAAGCGGATCAGGACCCTGAGTGCCCCAGTGATTTCGATCCGTCGCCTCTATAGCATTGGTGCGCTGCGCAACTGGCGAGGCCTCCTGGCTGTGCTCGTTGCGGCGATGTACCTGCTGTCGGGTGCGCTGCATGGCGCGCACGACATCGATGTGACCAGTCCGGCCGGCGGTTCGGAGATGGCCTCGATCCTCGATGACGGCCCAGCCGGTCACGGTGATCAGAAGGCGATCGGTGGTCATCATTGCCACGGCTGCTTCTCGATTGCAGTGGCACAGGTGGTGCAGGCGGAAGCAACAGCCGACATCGTTGCAGCGCCGGTCCCGCAGCACGCGCCTGCGCTGATCGGGATTGCGCCCGATACCGACTCGCCGCCCCCAAACATCTGACCTGAACTGATCAGCCGGGCGCCGCGTGCGCCCACAATGCTATTGTTCACAGGTCACCTTCATGTCTTGCAGACGGACTGCCGCGCGCCTTTCGTGCGCGATGGCGATTATCGTCAGCCCTTGGCTGACGCCGCACGCCCACGCGCAGACCCTGACGATGCGCGCGGCGCTGTCGCGCGCGTTGGCCGCGAGCCCGCGCCTGACAGCGGCGGAACGCGACGTCGGTATCGCCACAGGCCAGCGCATCCAGGCCGGCGCGCTGCTCAATCCGGAACTGTCCTATGAACAGGACAATTCGTTCGGCTCGGGCATCTATCGCGGTACCAGATCGGCCGAGACCACGCTCCAGATCAGCCAGGCTTTTGAGCTGTTCGGCAAGCGCGACGCGCGGATCGCAGCGGGCGCGGCCGGCATCGAAGTCGCCGCAATCCAGCGCAAAGCCGTCAGGCTCGAAGTCCTGTCGGAGACGGCGATCGCTTTCCTCAGCGTGCTTGGCGCACAGCGGCGCATCCAGATCCTGGACGAGCAGATCACCGCAATCGATCGCCTGACGCCGCTGCTCCGCCGCCGCGTCGAGGCCGGCGCCTCCTCGCCGGCCGAGACGGGGCGCGCCGAGGTCGCCTCCGCCCTGGTGAAGGCCGACCGCGAGCGCTTCAAGGCGACGCTGGCAAGCGCCCGCCGCGAGCTTGCGGTGCTGATGGGCGATCCCGCCGCGAAATTCGGCGAGGTCTCCGGCCGGCTCGACACCATGGGCAAACCGCCGACCTTCCAATCCGTCGTTGCCGCCATCGATGCCAATCCGCAGCTGGTGCGCTGGACCGCAGTCTATGCGCAGCGCAATGCCGAGTTGCTGATGGCGCGGTTGAGGCCCTATCCCGATGTGCGGATCGCGGCAGGCTGGCGCCATTTCAACGAGACCAATGACGACGCGGTCCGCCTCACCGTCTCGGTGCCGATCCCTGTGTTCGACCAGAACCAGGGCAACATCCTCGGCGCAGGAAAGCCTCGCCAAGACCAGGGCCGAGCGCGAGGCCAACCGCAACACGCTGATCGTGGTCGCCGGCCGCGCTTACGACTCGCTGCAGGGATCGCTGCGCGAACTCGCGGTCCTGCGCGAGATCGCGATCCCCAAGGCCACGGAAGCGGCGGAGGCGATTTCGCAGGGCTACGGCCAGGGCCGCTTCACCCTGCTGGAGGTGCTCGATGCCCAGGCCAGCGTCGCCCAGGCGCGGCTTCGCGAGCAGGAGGCGCTGCAGAACTTCCATGCCGGCGTTGCCACCATCGAAGGCCTCGTCGGCAGCCCCTTTGCGCTGGCCCGGGAGAGCGCGCGATGAAGGCGTCCTCCACCGTGCTCATCGCCATCCTTGCCGCCGCGCTCGGCGCCTACGGCTATTCCCTGCTCGCCCCGGCCAAGGTCGCGCCGACCGAACATGCCGAAGACAAGAAACCGGAGAGGCCGAATGATCATGTCGAGCAGGACGAGCATGGCGCCGACCGCATCCGCATCTCCGACGTCAAGCTGGCCGCTGCCGGCGTGACGCTCGCGGAAGCCGCGAGCGCCACACTGACCGATACGCTGGCCTTCAACGGCATCTTGCGCGCCAACCAGGAGGCCGTGGTTCAGGTCACCCCGCGCTTTCCAGGCCTTGTAAAATCGATCCAGAAGCGCATCGGCGACAAAATCGGCAAGGACGACCTGCTCGCTACCATCGAGAGCAACCAGAGCCTGACCGTCTACGAGCTGAAGGCGCCGATCGGCGGCACCGTCATCGAACGGCAGATCTCGCTCGGCGAATACGCCTCCGAGCAGAAGCCGGCCTTCGTCCTCGCCGACCTCTCCTCGATCTGGGTCGATTTGTCGATCTACCGGCAGGACCTCCGGCGCGTCCGCCTCAATGACGAGGTGCTGATCGATCCTGACGACGGCCGCGGCGAGATCAAGGGCAAGATCTCCTACCTGGCGCCGATCGGAAGCAGCGAGACCCAGACCGCATTGGCCCGCGTGGTGCTGGCCAATCCCGACGGACGCTTGCGACCTGGTCTGTTCGTCACCGCGCGGCTGATCCTCGCCGCCCGCATCGTCGCGGTTGCCGCGCGCCGCAGTGCGATCCAGACGCTGGAGAACCGAGCCATCGTGTTCGTCCGCGAGGACGGCGACAAGATCGAGGCGCGCCCGGTGGAGCTTGGGGATTCCGATCCGCAATTCGTGGAAATCCGCGCCGGCCTCTCAGCCGGCGAACACTACGTCGCCGAGAACAGTTTTGTCGTGAAGGCCGAAATGGGCAAGGGCGAGGCCGAGCATGATTGAGCGCCTCATCGCCGCCTCGCTGCAACAGCGCTGGCTCGTCCTCCTGCTCGCGCTCGCGGCGATCGCCTTCGAGCCTGGAATTTCCAGCGGCTTCCGATCGACGCCGTGCCAGACATCACCAACGTCCAGGTCCAGATCAACACCCGCGCGCCCGGCTATTCGCCGCTCGAAACCGAGCAGCGCATCACCTTCCCCGTCGAGACCGCGATGGGCGGCCTGCCCAAGCTCGACCACACGCGCTCGCTATCGCGCTACGGACTGAGCCAGGTGACGGTCGTCTTCAAGGACGGCACCGACATCTACTTTGCCCGCCAGCTCGTGGGCGAGCGCATCCAACAGGTCAAGGACCAGCTTCCGGCGGGCGTCGAGGTGGCGACGGGGCCGGTCTCGACCGGGCTCGGCGAGATCTTCATGTATACCGTCGAGGCGAAGCCAGGCGCGAAGACGCAAGGCGGTCACGACTATTCGCTGACCGACCTGCGCACCGTGCAGGACTGGATCATCCGGCCGCAGCTTCGCAACGTGCCGGGGGTGATCGAGGTCAACACCATCGGCGGCTTCGAACGGCAGTTTCACGTGCTGCCGGACCCGGGCAAGCTGATGGCCTACCGGCTGGGCTTTCGCGACGTCATGACGGCGTTGGCGGCCAACAACGCCAATGTCGGCGCCGGCTATATCGAGCGCAACGGCGAGCAATATCTGGTCCGCTCGCCGGGCCAGGTCGGCAACATCAGCGAAATCCGGGACATCGTCATCGGCTCGCGCGGCGGCAATCCGGTCAGGATCAGGATGTCGCTACCGTCACGGAGGGGCACGACTTGCGCACGGGCGCAGCGACGCGCGACGGCGAGGAAACCGTGCTCGGCACCGCCATGCTGCTGATCGGCGAGAACAGCCGCGCAGTGGCGACCAGCGTCGCAGCCCGTCTCGCGGACATCGCCAAATCGCTGCCCGAGGGCGTGGTCACCCGGACGGTCTATGACCGCACCCACCTGGTCGAGGCGACCATCCGCACGGTCGAGAACAACCTTCTCGAAGGCGCGGCGCTGGTAGTGGCCGTGCTGTTCCTGATCCTCGGCAATATCCGCGCCGCGCTCGTGGTGGCCTGCGTCATTCCCCTGTCCATGGCCATGACCGTCACCGGCATGGTCGAGACCAGGGTCAGTGCGAATTTGATGAGCCTCGGCGCGATCGACTTCGGCATCATCGTCGATGGCGCCGTGATTATCGTCGAGAACTGCCTGCGCATGCTCGCCGAAGCCCAGCGCGAGAAAGGCAGGCTGCTCACCACGTCCGAACGGCTGCGCACCATCCTGCGCGGCTCGAGCGAGGTCATCAAGCCGAGCCTGTTCGGTACGCTGATCATCGCGGTGGTCTATTTGCCCGTGCTGACGCTGACGGGTGTCGAGGGCAAGATGTTCACGCCGATGGCGCTGACCGTGCTCATGGCACTCGGCGCCGCCGCGCTGCTCTCCATCACGTTCGTGCCGGCAGCCGTAGCCCTCTTCGTCACCGGCAAGGTATCCGACCAGGAGAACCTGTTCATGCGGATGGCGAAGCGCGCCTATCTCCCCTGCTCCGTCTTGCCATCGACAATCCGGGCGCAGTCGCCGTCATGGCCGCGATCATCGTCATCGCCAGCGGCGTCGCCGCCTCGCGCATGGGCGGCGAATTCATCCCGAGCCTGGACGAAGGCGATGTCGCGCTGGCCTCGATCCGGATTCCCGGCACCAGCCTCACGCAGTCGCTGGACCTGCAGAAGGCGCTGGAAAAGCGCATCACGCAGATTCCTGAAGTGAAGGAGTTCTTCAGCCGCATCGGCACCGCGGAGGTCGCGACCGACCCGATGTCGCCGGCGCAGGCCGACGGCTACATCATGCTCAAGCCGCGCGCCGAGTGGCCCGACCCGGCCAAGCCGAAATCGGAGGTGATCGAGGCCATCGACAAAGCCGCCGACGACATTCCCGGCAGCGCCTATGAAATCTCCCAGCCGGTCCAGCTCCGCGTCAACGAGCTGATCTCGGGCGTGCGCAGCGATGTCGGCGTCAAGATTTTTGGTGACGACCTCGACATCCTGCAAGGCGCAGCAAAACAGGTGGAGGCTGCGATCCGCGGCATCCGGGGTGCAAGCGATGTCAAGATCGAACAGGTCTCGGGCCTGCCGATCCTCACCGTCCGGCTCGACCGTCAGGCACTGGCCCGCTATGGGCTCAGCATCGGCGAGGTGCAGGGCATCGTCGAGATCGCGGTCGGCGGCAAATCGGCGGGCAAGCTGTTCGAGGGTGACCGGCGCTTCGACATCGTGGTTCGTCTGCCGGAACAGCTTCGGGGCAATCTCGATGCGATCAGGGCGATTCCGATCCCGCTGCCACCGAGCGAGGAGGCGAGCGCGCCGATCCGGACGGCGTTGCCGGCCTCGCCTCTCGCCCAGATGCGCTACGTGCCGCTGTCGTCGGTCGCCACTGTCGATGCGACGCCCGGCCCGAACCAGATCAGCCGCGAGAACGGCAAGCGGCGCATCGTCGTCACCACCAATGTCCGTGCCCGCGACCTCGGCTCATTCGTGACTGAGGCCGAGGCTGCCGTCGCCGGGAAAGTGAAGCTGCCGCCCGGCTACTGGATCGGCTGGGGCGGACAATTCGAGCAGTTGGTCTCGGCGACCAAGCGGCTGACCATCGTCGTGCCGGTGGCGCTGTTGCTGGTGTTCCTGCTGCTGTTCATGGGCATGGGATCGGCGGCGGACGCGGCGCTGGTGTTCTCCGGCGTGCCATTGGCCCTGACGGGGGTGTCGTGGCGCTCTTGCTGCGCGGGATTCCCTTGTCCATCAGCGCGGGGGTCGGCTTCATTGCGCTATCGGGCGTCGCCGTGCTCAACGGCCTCGTCATCATCGCCTTCATCGAGCGCCTGCGCGGCGAAGGACGCCCTATCGCGGACGCCGTCCGCGAGGGTGCGCTGACGCGGCTCCGCCCGGTGCTGATGACCGCGCTGGTCGCCTCCCTCGGCTTCGTGCCGATGGCGCTTGCCACCGGCGCGGGCGCCGAGGTGCAGCGGCCGCTCGCGACCGTCGTGATCGGCGGCATCATCTCCTCGACGGTGCTGACATTGCTCGTGCTGCCGGCACTCTACCTGCTGTTCCGGCGTGACGGCGCGGGCGAAACGCCTACAATGGCGCCTGATTTGGCGATTTCCGGGGAGCGCTAGGTTTGGCCAGCCACGACCATCACGGTCATCACCGCCATGATCACGGCCACGCGCACGATCATGGTCATGACCACGGCCATTCGCACGGTCACGGGCACGTCCATGCGCCCGCCGACTTCGGCAAGGCGTTCGTGGTCGGCATTGCGCTCAACACCGCGCTGGTCGTGGCCGAGGCGGTCTACGGCTATCTCGGCAATTCCACCGCGCTGCTCGCCGATGCCGGCCACAATCTGTCCGACGTGCTCGGCCTGGTCGTGGCCTGGGGCGCCTCGATCGCGGCGCGGCGCGCGCCGAGCGGCCGCTTCACCTATGGCTTTCGCGCCTCCACCATTCTGGCGGCGCTCGCGAACGCGGTGTTCCTGCTGGTCGCAACCGGCGCAATCGGCTGGGAGGCGATCTTGCGCCTGCGCGAGCCGGAGCCGGTCGCGGGCGTCACCGTCATGGTGGTCGCCGGCATCGGCATCCTCGTCAACGGCTTTACCGCCATGCTGTTCGCACGCGGCGGCAAGGATGACATCAACATCGAAGGTGCGTATCTGCACATGGCGGCCGACGCCGCGGTCTCGCTCGGCGTCGTGGTCTCGGCGGCGCTGATCATCTGGACGGGCTGGCTCTGGCTCGACCCCTTCACGAGCCTCGTCATCTGCGCCAGCATCCTCTGGGGCACCACCAGCCTGCTCCGCGGCTCTATCGACATGTCGATGGCGGCTGCCCCCAGGGGCACCGACCTCGTCGCGATCAAGGCGTTCCTGCTGGCGCGGCCGGGGGTGTCAGGGATCCACGATCTCCACGTCTGGCCGATCTCCACCACCGAGACCGCGCTGACCTGCCATCTCGTGATGCCCGCCGGCACCGCCGACGCATTCCTGATGGAAACCGCGCAGCAGCTGAGGACATCCTTCCGCATCGGCCACACCACGCTGCAGGTCGAGACCCATCCGGACAATGGCTGCGCGCTGGCGCCGGATGATGTGGTGTGAGGGAGCGCGCAATGACGGGCGGAGAGAGCTTGGCTTCGCCTATACCGCCTTCGCCGTCACGATCCAGATCGCGCCCGGCCCATCCCGGCGCATCAGATCTTCGCCACCATGGCGTCATACCAGGCAAAAGCTTGGGTTTGAGCGAAGGCCAGAAACAGACGGTTGCGCCGCCCACGGCGAAGCCCAGGAAAAAGGCTCATGTGAGCGTCCTTGTGTTGGATTGATGAACCTGGGGGTCGTGGAGTAAGGCTACAGACCAAACTTCGAGGAACGCGATGGCTACGCGCCAAATACCGTCTTGGACACTTTCACAAGTCAGCAAGGCAGGACTTGTCTTGCTTGCCGTCTATTTCCCGGTCGCGCTCTATCTAAAGTACAGTTACGTTCAGCAGCCTGACCCGCCGAAGGCTGCGACCTTGTCCGGACCGTTCCGCAAGCTGGATGCGACAGCCTATCAGGTCTTTGTCCCAAAACTCGACGGCCTCGCCGATGTCGATTATGGCCCAACCAGATCGACCATTACGCTGTTCGAAGATGGTCGGCCACTCGGGCCGCCGCACAGTCCCTCAAAAGTCATCAACGGCAGCTATTCGCATTGGCGCGGCGCAGGCATCATCTTCTCGGCGAGCGACAACAGCGATCCGAATTCGAACGGGCGGACCTACTCAATTACATGGCAGTGAATTACATGGCAATGATTGGACAACTAAATGGATTGGCTGGTTTGGACTTTAGCAGCGCTGGTGACTCTGTACATTGGCGCGAAACTCGGTTGGCGATATCTCAATCGAGGGCTTTGGAACGACGAAATTAAGTGAGCGGGACGCCTTCGTAGCTGCACGAAATCTCCGTCGCCGTAGCGTCCGCGCTTGCGCTGTTCGGTCGAGACTTGATCGCAACGTATCCCGGAAAGAACGAGGCGCACGGGATCATTGCAAACAGGGCCGCCACGGTCGTGATACCACGCGATATGACTCCGGAGACGTGACAGGTCCCGTCGTGCAGGCGGCGCACGCGCGCTACATCAAAGCCTCCTGCGAGCACGACCCAGCTATTTGCCATCGTCAAGGCGACATCGATGCCGATCGGCAGTGTCGCGAGAGCTTGGCTTCGCCTATACCGCCTTCGCCGTCACGATCCAGATCGCGCCCGGCAAGGCCACCGACTGCCCCTTGAGGAACGGCGCGAGCGTTTCGCGGATCGATGCCTTGGCGGCAGCGTACGTCTCCGGCGGATGGCCCTGGAGCGCGCGGCTGGCGGGGCCGATCTGGAGTGAGCCGTCGACGGCGGCATCGAGCCCGCCGCCGATGGCAATGTCCATGGGAAGATTGTGCGGCTCCATCGCGACGTCAACGAAGCCGGCACCTTTCAGGATGCGCGTCACGCGCTCCTCCGAGGCGAAGGCGAACGGCCCCGGCTCTTCCGGCCCGACCGGCGGCATCTTCGGCACGTGTTTGTAGACCGCCATCAGCGGCGCCATCATCCACGGATTTTCCTTCGGCTCGCGCCAGCAGGCGAAGGCGAGCCGCCCCGTCGGCTTCAGCGCGCGATGGAGGTTGGTGAAGGAGGCAACGGGATCGGCGAAGAACATCACGCCGAAGCGCGAGGCGAGCAGGTCGAAGCTCGCGGGATCGAACGGATGCACCGTCGCATCCGCCAGCACGAAATCCAGCGGCAGGCCTTTGGGTGCAAATGCACGCGCCTGCGACAGCATCGGATCGGAGACATCGAGCCCGAGCGCAAAACCATCCGGCGCCACCGCCTTCGCGAACGCCACGGTGGTCGCACCCGAGCCGCAGCCGACGTCGATTACGCGCTCGCCGGGCTTCGGCTTGGCGCGGTCGAGCAAGACATCCGCGATCGGCCCGAGCAGCCTCTCCTGCGCCGCGTGGCGATCGGCCCAGCGCTGCCCGCTCGGACCGTTCCAATAGGCGATCTGGTCGGCGTTTTGCTCGTGTCCGCCAAGCTGCTGCATCAGGGCCTCCCTCGCTCGACAGAGCTCATCGCGCCAAGGCTGGCTTGCCGAGCCGAAGCTCGCGTTGAAAAGCCCGCCTTCGACCTGTTGGGCTACGGCGCGGCAGCCTGCTTCGCTCCGCGAGCGCAGGCTGGTGGGCGGTCACGGATTCGAACCGCGGACCCTCTCGGTGTAAACGAGATGCTCTAACCAGCTGAGCTAACCGCCCCTAGCCGCCTCTTTATCCCCACCCGCCCGGGAGGGGCAAGTACCGAAAATCAATCCTGCGGCCTGCCCGGCAGCAACGGCACCGCGTCGATCCACATCGCGGCCGACTGGCACCAGATCTGCCTGACCGGGCGCAATGTGTCGCGCTGGCGGATCGAGCCCCAGCGGATGCCCCAATCGTCGGCCTGGTCGCCCTCGCCGCTGGTGAACAGCGGGGAACCGCAGTCGCCACAGAAGTGCTGGAGGCGCACCCGGCCGTTGTCGCCGCGCTTGCCGTAGACCTTCGGCGTGCCGGCGGTGAGATTGACATCAGCGGCGGTGCAGATCGCGGTCACCCGGAACGGCGATCCGGTCAGGGTCTGGCAGTCGCGGCAGTGACAGACCGAGACCGACTCAAGGTCGATTTCGGCTTCGAAGGTGATCTTGCCGCAATGGCATTGCCCGTCGACCTGCATTGCATCCCCTTCTCCAACAAAAACGGCGCCCGAAGGCGCCGTTTTATCATCTTTTCCAATTGCGATCTCAGTGAGCGGTCAGGCCGCCAGCGGCTTCGTCGCCGTCGGGCTTCACCGTCACCTTGGTATCCTCTTCCCAGACGATCGGCACCAGCTTCTTCACCAATGCCTTCGCAACGACGTCGTCGAGACGGGAGACCGGGATGATCTCCATGCCGCCCTTGATCGCATCGGAAATCTCCGTGAGATCCTTGGCGTTGTCCTCGGGGATCAACACCGTCTTGATGCCGCCGCGAGCAGCGGCGAGCAGCTTCTCCTTCAGGCCGCCGATCGGCAGCACGCGGCCGCGCAGCGTGATCTCGCCGGTCATCGCGACGTCGTGGCGAACCGGAATGCCGGTCATGACCGAGATGATCGCGGTGGCCATCGCCACGCCAGCCGACGGACCGTCCTTCGGCGTCGCGCCTTCCGGCACGTGCACGTGGATGTCGCGCCGGTCGAACAGCGGCGGCTCGATGCCGTAGACGATCGCACGCGAGCGGACGTAGGACGCCGCCGCCGAGATCGATTCCTTCATCACGTCGCGCAGATTGCCCGTGACCGTCATCTTGCCCTTGCCGGGCATCATAACGCCTTCGATGGTCAGCAACTCGCCGCCGACATCGGTCCAGGCCAGGCCGGTAACGATGCCGACCTGCGGCTCGCTCTCGATCTCGCCGAAGCGGTACTTCGGCACGCCGAGCAGCTCTTCCAGAGTCTTCTCGGTGACCTTGACCGACTTCTTCTTGGAGATCATCAGCTCCTTCACCGCCTTGCGGGCGAGTGTGGAGAGCTCACGCTCCAGGTTACGTACGCCCGCCTCGCGGGTGTAGCGGCGGATCAGAAGCAGCAACGCGTCGTCATCGATCGAGAACTCCTTGAAGTCCAGGCCGTGCTTGGACACCGCGTTCGGGATCAGATGCTTGCGCGCAATCTCGACCTTTTCGTTCTCGGTGTAGCCGGCGATCCGGATGATCTCCATGCGGTCCATCAGCGGTCCCGGAATATTGAGCGTATTCGCAGTCGTGATGAACATGACGTTCGACAGATCGTAGTCGACCTCCAGATAATGGTCGGCAAACGTGCCGTTCTGCTCGGGATCGAGGACCTCGAGCAAAGCCGACGACGGATCGCCGCGGAAATCGGCGCCCATCTTGTCGATCTCGTCCAGCAGGAACAGCGGATTGGACGACTTCGCCTTCCGCATCGACTGGATGATCTTGCCGGGCATCGAGCCGATATAGGTGCGGCGGTGACCGCGGATCTCGGCCTCGTCGCGCACGCCGCCGAGCGAGACGCGCACGAACTCGCGCCCCGTCGCCTTCGCGATCGACTTGCCGAGCGAGGTCTTGCCGACGCCTGGAGGCCCGACGAGGCACAGGATTGGTCCGGTCAGCTTGTTGGCGCGCGACTGCACCGCGAGATACTCGACGATACGGTCCTTGACCTTCTCGAGCCCATAGTGATCGGCGTCCAGAACCGTCTGCGCGGCTTCCAGATCCTTCTTCACCTTGGACTTCTTGTTCCACGGGATCGACAGCAGCCAATCCAGATAGTTGCGCACGACGGTCGCTTCCGCGGACATCGGCGACATCTGGCGCAGCTTCTTCAACTCATGCTGCGCCTTCTCGCGCGCTTCCTTGGAGAGCTTGGTCTTGGAGATCTTCTCTTCGAGATCGGCGAGTTCGTCGCGACCGTCGTCGTCGCCGAGTTCCTTCTGGATCGCCTTCATCTGCTCGTTGAGATAATACTCGCGCTGGGTCTTCTCCATCTGGCGCTTGACGCGCGAGCGGATGCGCTTCTCGACCTGCAGCACCGAGATCTCGCTCTCCATCAGGCCCAGCACCTTCTCCAGGCGCGTGGTGACGGACAGCGTCTCCAGGATGCCCTGGCGATCCGCGATCTTGACCGCGAGATGCGAGGCAACCGTGTCGGCGAGCTTGGCGAAATCGGTGATCGCCTGCACGACGCCGACGACCTCGGCCGAGATCTTCTTGTTGAGCTTCACATAGCTCTCGAAGTCGGACACGACCGAGCGCGAGAGCTTCGGCCTCGACAGACTTCGCGTCGGTGTCGGCGAGCGCAATTGCGGTGGCTTCGTAATAGTCGGCGCGATCGGTGTACTTCTGCACGCGTGCACGCTCGAGCCCTTCGACCAGCACCTTCACGGTGCCGTCCGGAAGCTTCAAGAGCTGCAGCACGCTTGCAAGCGTACCGGTCTCGTAAATGGCATCGGCCGCCGGATCATCGTCGGACGCGTTCTTCTGCGTCGCGAGCATGATCAGCGCATCGTTCTTCATCACCTCTTCGAGCGCGCGGATCGACTTCTCGCGACCGACGAAGAGCGGAACGATCATGTGCGGGAAGACCACGATATCGCGCAGCGGCAACACGGGATAAGCGTGCGTCTCGCCATGGACGATGGTTGGCCGGGGTTTTGGATTAGTCATGGCCTTTTCCTTTTGCTTTGCCCCCTCGCACGCAGCCCGCTTCTCTCATGCGCAACCGCCACAAGGTGCCGAGGTGATCCACAGACCGGTCTACCATTTGAAGGTGGGACCGGGCTTGCCGGATCTGAACTGAGGCAGATCTTGAACAGGATTTTCGCTCGCCGCCTGCATTAGGTGGCTATCGACCGGGGGGGTGTCAAGTCAATGAAAAACGCGCGCCATCAGGCGCTTACGCACCGGGATAAGACGCAATTCCGGCTGCGGAGTACATTCCCGCAGCCGCTAGTATGGCAGACGTTTGGAGCGTTCAGCGCTGAAAATCAGGCGCTGGCGTTCTCAACGGCGCGATCGGACCGATCGGCATAGATATAGAGCGGACGCGCCGTTCCTTCCACGACTTCGCGGGAAATCACGACTTCTTCCACGCCTTCCAGGCCCGGCAGGTCGAACATGGTCTCGAGCAGGATCGCCTCGAGAATCGAACGAAGGCCGCGCGCGCCGGTCTTGCGCTCGATCGCCTTGCGGGCGACCGCGCCAAGCGCCTCGTCGGCGAAGGTCAGCTCGATGTTCTCCATCTCGAACAGCCGCTGGTACTGTTTCACCAGCGCGTTCTTCGGCTCGACCAGGATCTTCTTGAGCGAGGTCTCGTCGAGATCCTCCAGCGTCGCCACGACCGGCAGACGGCCGACGAACTCGGGGATGAGTCCGTACTTCAAGAGATCCTCGGGCTCGACGTGACGGAAGATTTCGCCGGTGCGGCGATCTTCCGGCGCCAGCACCTGGGCGGCGAAACCGATCGAGGTCGAGCGGCCGCGCGCCGAGATGATCTTCTCGAGGCCCGAGAACGCGCCGCCGCAGATGAAGAGGATGTTGGTGGTGTCCACCTGCAGGAACTCCTGCTGCGGATGCTTGCGGCCGCCCTGCGGCGGGACCGAAGCCACCGTGCCTTCCATGATCTTCAGCAGTGCCTGCTGCACGCCCTCACCCGACACGTCGCGCGTGATCGAGGGATTGTCGGACTTGCGGCTGATCTTGTCGATTTCGTCGATGTAGACGATGCCGCGCTGGGCGCGCTCGACGTTGTAGTCGGCGGACTGCAGCAGCTTCAGGATGATGTTCTCGACGTCCTCGCCGACATAACCGGCTTCGGTCAGCGTGGTCGCGTCCGCCATCGTGAACGGCACGTCCAGGATACGGGCGAGGGTCTGCGCGAGCAGCGTCTTGCCCGAACCGGTCGGACCGATCAGCAGGATGTTCGACTTCGCGAGCTCGACGTCGTTGTGCTTGGTCTGGTGGTTGAGGCGCTTGTAGTGGTTGTGCACCGCGACCGACAGGACCTTCTTCGCATGGCTCTGGCCGATGACGTAATCGTCCAGCACCTTGCAGATTTCCTTCGGCGTCGGAATACCGTCGCGCGACTTGACCAGCGAAGACTTGTTCTCCTCGCGGATGATGTCCATGCAGAGCTCAACGCACTCGTCGCAAATGAAGACCGTGGGACCCGCGATCAGTTTACGGACTTCGTGCTGGCTCTTGCCGCAGAACGAGCAATATAGCGTGTTCTTGGAGTCGCTCGTGCCGACCTTACTCATTCATGTCTCCGTCCGCGGTTCGATCCCGTCCGCTCGATCGTCCCATCCCGAAACGTTCAAGGGTAAGGGACTCAAATAGAGCAAATTCCGTACCAAAAAAGACCCTGCGCGCTACATACCGTGCGAATCACGGTTGCTCGATTGTCCGCGATCATAGCCGATCATTCATAGCCAACCATGCTGTCACCCGACTATCAAGAATTCGCTAATCGGGGGGTCGCCGGCAACCCGTGACAATACCGTGATTTCACGTCTTGGCACGGGCGAAGTGAGCGAAATCACCCCGGCGTTGCTGGATTACCACGAAAGACAAGCACGAAAGCGGAACTTTCTGCCTGTTGCGGGGCGCAAAGCTGCGTTTTCTGCGTCCTCGCGAAGTGCGCCGTTAACGTGAACGTCGCCCTGACGATCCCAGGGAATCCCGAACTCCAGGGATCGATATTGCCGCCTCGTGCGCGTTACTGGGGCTTCGCCGCCGGTTCCTCGGCGCGCTTGTCGATCACCTTGTCGACCAGCCCGAACTCCTTGGCGTCGTTCGCCGTCAGGAACTTGTCGCGCTCCAGCGCGTCCTCGATCGACTTGTAGGTCTGCCCGGTGTGCTTCACGTAGATTTCGTTGAGCCGCTTCTTCAGGTTCAGGATCTCCTGGGCATGCAGCATGATGTCGGTGGCCTGGCCCTGGAAGCCGCCGGACGGTTGATGCACCATGATGCGCGCGTTCGGCAGCGAGAAGCGCATGTCCTTCTCGCCAGCGGCGAGCAGCAGCGAGCCCATCGAGGCGGCCTGGCCCGTGCACAGCGTCGAGACCGGCGGGCGGATGAACTGCATCGTGTCGTAGATCGCGAGGCCCGACGTCACCACGCCGCCCGGCGAATTGATGTACATCGAGATTTCCTTCTTCGGATTTTCCGCCTCGAGGAACAACAATTGCGCGACGACCAGCGTCGACATGCCGTCCTCGACCGGCCCGGTCAGGAAGATGATGCGCTCTTTCAGCAGGCGCGAGAAAATGTCGTAGGCGCGCTCACCACGGTTGGTCTGCTCGACCACCATGGGCACGAGGTTCATGTAGGTTTCAACCGGATCGCGCATGAGTCACCTAGGTTTTCGGAGGACGTCGCCACTCTTGCCGGAAGGCCGAGGGACGTCCCGTGATGCAGGAAGTTGGTAGAAGAAACGGGTAGATACAGGGTCAGCCGACAGATATAGCCCAATTTGCGCCAGACAAGTGCGGAACGAATTAAGGCTGAATCCACTGGGTACTTGAAGCTGATTCTCGCAAAAAGGCCCAGCCGGCCATCTGGCTAGCTGGGCCTGTTCGCTGATCATCCTTAATGGAAGACTGTCTCAAAGCCTTCAGGCCGCAGTCTTTTCCTCGTCGTCCTTGTACAAATCCTCGCGCGAGACCTTCTTCTCGGTCACGTTGGCGAGTTCGAGGATGAAGTCGACGACCTTGTCCTCGTAAATCGGTGCACGAAGCTGGGCCAGCGCCTGGGCATTGCTGCGGTAATAGTCCCAGACTTCCTTCTCGCGGCCGGGCATCGAGCGGGCGCGCTCGATCACGGCGCGGCCGACCTCGTCGTCGGTCACGGTGATCTTGTTCTTCTCGCCGATCTCGGAGAGCACGAGACCGAGACGCACGCGGCGGTCGGCGATCTTGCGGTACTCTTCCTTCGCCTTCTCCTCGGTGGTGTCCTCGTCGGCAAAGGTCTTGCCGGCGGACTCCATCTCGGCCCTGACCGAGTTCCACATCAGATTGAACTCCTCATCGACGAGCGAGGGCGGCGCCTCGAAGCGATGCGCCTCGTCGAGACGGTCGAGCAGCGCGCGCTTGACGCGCTGGCGCGTCGCGCCGGCGTATTCGGCAACCAGCCGCTCGCGCGCGGCTTCCTTGAGCTTGTCGAGCGATTCGAGGCCAAGCGTCTTGGCGAACTCGTCGTCGATGGTGAGATCCTGCGGCGCCTCGATCAGCGTCGCGGTGGTCTCGAACTCGGCCGGCTGGCCGGCGAGTTTCTCGCTCATGTAGTTCTTGGGGAACGACACCTTCAGCGTGCGCGTCTCGTTTGCGCCGATGCCGATGAGCTGCTCCTCGAAGCCCGGAATGAAGGTGTTGGAGCCGATCACGACCTGGATGCCTTCGCCGGCGCCGCCCTCGAAGGCTTCGCCGTTGATGGTGCCCTTGAAACTGATGGTGACGCGGTCGCCGGATTCAGCCTTCGCGCCCTCACCCTTGGCGGCATAGCCGCGATTGGTGTCGGCGATGCGCTTGATCGCCTCGTCGACGTCCGAATCGGAGACGTCGGCAACGGGCTTCTCGACCTGGAAGGTCTTGAAATCGGCGAGCGCGATGGCGGGCACCACTTCGATTGCGACCGTGTAGGTCAGGTCGGACTTGCCCAAGAGCAGTTCCTCGACCTCGGCCTTCTCGGTCGGCATGGTGATCTTCGGCTCCGTCGCGAGCTTGAAGCCACGCTCGGAGAACAGCTGCGTGTTGGTGTCGCGGATGGTCTGGTCGATGGTCTCGGCCATCACCGAGCGGCCATAGACCTTCTTCAGGTGGCCAACCGGCACCTTGCCGGGACGGAAGCCGTTGAGGCGCACCTTGTCCTTGAGGTCGACGAGCTTGGCGCCGGCCTTGGCGTCGAGATCAGAGGCGGGAACGCTGATCTTGAACTCGTGCTTCAAGCCTTCCGAGATGGTTTCTGTGACCTGCATGGCGTCCAATCTTCTTCTCGTTCGGTCCCGGCACGCTCGCGCGTCGGGACGCTGTCATTAATCGATGCGGCGCGAGGCAAACGCCTCAACGCCGGTGGTTCATCGAGCCCGGCTCCAGGCGGAAAAACGTCCGCGCGGAGCGAGGCCCCTCAGTAATCCGTGCAAACGCTGAAAGCGCTTGGTGCGGGCGGAGGGACTCGAACCCCCACAACTTTCGTCACTGGAACCTAAATCCAGCGCGTCTACCAGTTCCGCCACGCCCGCTTAAATTTGCATCTAGACCGGCCGCGATGCCGCGGGCGGCGGGCTTATAGCATGTGCCCGCCTGTTCGCAGCAAAAAAATGGCTTGATCGAGGCACTCTCCAAGTAGGCACGATGGCTGGACTTATCCAGCGCGGCGTGGTCCGGATCTCGCCTATGACACCGCGGATTTTCGACCCGAGCAGACGCGAGGTTTTGGCCGGCCTCGGTGCCTCGCTCGGAGCCTCCTTCGGAGCCTCAGCGGCCGGGCTGATGGCGGGCGGCGCGGGCCCGCTCCCGACCGCCCAGGTCCTGCTTCAGGCACGGCCGGCAACCTTGGCTCTCGGGCCGGCTCGGGCGGCGACACCGGTCTGGGAGCTGGCCGCCGCAAGCCATGTCGGCAATGTCCGTTTCAAGCGCGGGGATCGCTGTGAAGTGGTCTTCCGGAACGATCTGCCTGTGCCGCTTGCGCCGGTCTGGTACGGCCTCAACGGCGCGGCTTTGGTCGACCCGTTGGGAGGACGCGCGCCCACGTCGCCGAATTCGACCGAAACATCAATTATTTCAATACCAAATGCAGGAACCCTGCTGGCCAATTTCCGTCTCTTCGAGGAGCGCCTGAAGCAGCCCGCGCGGCCGCTCTCGATCATCGCTGCGGAGACGACCAGCGTTCCCGTCGATCGCGACGAATTCCTGTTGATCGAGGAATGGCGCCTGCGGCCGGACGGCACCGCGCTTCCCGCGGGCCTGGACCCGCAGGACACCGTCTCTCTCTTTACCTTGAACGGGCGGACTTCGTGCGAACTCTCAGCCTCCGCCGGCGAGCGGCTGCGGCTGCGCTTCATCAACGGCTCGCAACGCTCTGTTCTGGCGATCAAATTGGAAAGTCACGAGGTTCAGGTGATGGCCCTGGACGGACAGCCGGCCGAACCCTTCCCGGCCCGCAACGGCGCTCTGGTGCTGGCCCCCGGCGCCCGTGCCGACGCCTTTGTGGATGCAGCCGTGTCGGCCGCGTTCGTGCTGCATGACGGCAAGGAGGCGCACCCGATCGGGCGCCTCGTCGTCTCCGGCAAACTGGAGCGGCGCGCGCCGCTGCCGCCGCCACAGCCGCTCCCGTCGAACGGCCTTCCCGAGAAACTCGACCTGAAGGGCGCCCTGCGGTTCGATGTCGCGCTCGGCTCATCCGACGCTGGCTGGGTCCGACCGCCAGTTTCTCCACCGCCTCAGCCCCAGCCTTCCGCGCCAAGGCCGGCCGGACCGTCGTGCTGGCGGTGAAGAACCCCGCCCCCATTACCAGAACCTTCCATTTGCACGGCCACCATTTCCGCCTGCTCGACCGGCTCGACGACGGCTGGAAGCCCTATTGGCTCGACACGCTCGCCATCGAGCCCGGCCAGACCCAGCGCATCGCCTTCGCCGCGACCTCGCCGGGACGATGGCTGATCGAGTCCGTGGTCACGGATTGGGCCGCCCCGCGGCTGGTTCGGTGGTATGGGGTGGAGTGAGGCATCGGCCCTAGCGTGTCCACACGTAGCGGACGTCCGGCTCCTTCTCCTCGTTCCGCGTTCCGTCCGTTTCCTCGGCCAGCCTGAACCCGCGCGCTTCATAGAAGCGCCGTGCAGGCGCGTTGCGCTGGAAGGTCCAGAGCTGGAGCCGCTCGCTGGCGGCTTTGGCGATGTCGAGCAGTTCCGTGCCGACGCCGCGGCCCTGCGCGGCGGGACGAACGTAGAGCTGTTCGATCCAGCCATCACGAAACGCGATGATCCCGCCCAGCACATCCGCCTCAAAACATCCCCAAACGCGGCAAGTCGGAAAGACACGCTCGCGGTAGAACCAGTGATCCTCGTCCGGCGTGTGCAGCCCGGTGAGCCATGGCATCGCCTGGTCAAATGCGGCCCGATGGACCTGCGCCGCCGCGCCCATATCGGTAAGCGCGAGCGACCGGAGCATCAGAACTCGATCCGGAACGCGTTGTAGATCCGCCGGTGCACGGCCGGCAGCGTCTCGGTGAGATCTTCCGCGATCAGCCCCGGCCCCGCTTCGTTTGCCGCCTCGCCGTGCATCCAGACACCGATGCTGGCGGCTTCGAACGCCGGCACGCCCTGCGCCAGCAGCCCTGCGATGACGCCGGAGAGCACGTCACCGGCGCCGGCGGTGGCGAGCCATGGCGGGGCGTTGGCGGCAATGGTGGCGCGGCCGTCGGGCGCGGCGATCGTGGTGTCAGGGCCCTTCAAGAGCACGACGGCGCCGGAGCGTTCGGCAGCGGCGCGGACGCGTTCGAGCTTCGAGCGGCCCGGAGTCTTGTTGCTGAGGTCGGAGAACAGCCGTGGAAACTCGCCCTCATGCGGCGTCAGCACCACCTGGGCCTCGGGCGAAGACTTGATCGATTCAAACAGCCGCTCGGGATTGGCGGCAAAGCTCGTCAGCGCATCCGCGTCGAGTACGACATGGCGCTGCGCCGAGATCGCGGTGTGAACGATATCGCGGGTGCGCTCACCGACGCCGGCGCCGGGACCGATCATGCAAGTGTTGTAACGCTTGTCGCCGAGCAACTCACCGAACTCGACCACGGTGTCGACGGGGCGAACCATCACGGCGGTCAGCGCGGCTGCATTGATCGCGAGCGCATCGCGCGGGGTCGCGAGCGTCACGAGGCCGGCGCCCGCACGCAAGGCGCCGCGGGCGGCGAGCCGCGCAGCACCGGTCGCGGCCGCATCGCCGGAGACCGCCAGCACATGACCGCGTGCGTATTTATGGCCGTCGATGCGCGGTACCGGAAAGGCGGCGCCCCAGAGATCCGGATCGTTCTCAAAGGTCTGCGGCGCGATCTCGTCGAGCACCTGCGCGTCGATGCCGATGTCGACGACGCGCACGCGGCCGCAATGCATGCGACCTGGCAGCAGCAAATGCGCGGGCTTCTTGCGAAAGAAGGTGACGGTCTCGGTGGCGTTCACCGCCGCGCCCAGCACGGCTGCGCTGGTGCCGTTGACGCCGCTCGGCAAATCGACCGCCACCACCGGCGCGCCATTGGCATTGATCGCCTCGATCATCGCCCGCGCCTCGCCGTCGACCGAACGGCTCAGACCCGCACCGAACAGCGCGTCGATGATCAGCGCGGGTTTTCCGATCGCCTGCGGATTGAACGGCAGCACCGGGTGCTTCCAGCCGCGCGCGGCGGAGGCTGCGTCGCCCTGGAGCTGGTCGCGCTCGCACATCAGGATGACCGAGACCTCGCGGCCTTGCGCGGCGAGCTCGGCGGCTGCGACAAAGCCGTCGCCGCCATTGTTGCCGGGGCCGGCCACGATCAGGATCGGCCCCTCCTCCACCAGAGCGTTCGCGGCGTCCGCGATCGCCTGGCCTGCGCTCAGCATCAGCTTGAAGCCGGGCGTGCCGGCCGTGATGCTGAGTTGATCAGCCCGCTGCATTTCGGCGGTGGTTAGAACTTCCATGCCACTTCCCTGGTCCAAACGCCTTTTCAACAGGCACGTTCCGTGCCGACCCAAGCGACGGAACAACGATCTGCATAGATATTGAACCGTTTGCCTATTTCGTAGTCTGAGGTATTTTGAGCGGGTCGGCTCCACCTCTCAGAGATGCTCGTTAAAAGGCTGATAACGCTCCAATAAACAGGGCATTTGCAACTTGGCATAGACCCTGCTTTCGAGGAAGCCGCTTCGGTTCGTCGTGCTCACTGGCAATCTATCTGGGTGTGGCCGGCCGTTGTTGCCGGGCGGGTCAGGTATCCCGGCATAGCGAAGACAAGGTCGCGCGTGAGATAAGGCGTATCCTGACGAAGACGTTGCTATTTGATCGAAAGGCCGGGAGGCGCGCAGTGAAGAAAATCGAAGCCATCATCAAGCCGTTCAAGCTCGACGAGGTGAAGGAAGCGCTTCAGGAAGTCGGCCTTCAGGGCATCACCGTGACCGAGGCCAAGGGCTTTGGCCGGCAGAAAGGCCACGCCGAGCTCTACCGCGGCGCAGAATACATCGTCGACTTCCTGCCCAAGGTGAAGATCGAGATCGTGATCGGCGACGACCTGGTCGAGCGCGCGATCGACGCGATCCGCCGCGCCGCGCAAACAGGGCGCATCGGCGACGGCAAGATTTTCGTCTCCAACATCGAAGAGGCGATCCGCATCCGAACCGGCGAATCCGGGCTGGACGCTATCTGAGCCGGGTGCTATCCAGCATCTTGCGACACTCTGACAAGAAAAAGGCTGCTTCGGCGGCCTGATTTCGTTTGTGCGGTTGCGCCCGAACTCGCCGAAAGCGAGAACAATCTGCTCACCTGGAAACCGACCCGCAGAGCCAAAAGGGGTATGCATGAAGACCGCCAAAGACGTCCTGAAATCGATCAAGGACAACGACGTTAAGTACGTCGACCTGCGCTTCACCGATCCGCGCGGCAAGTGGCAGCACGTGACGTTCGACGTCAGCATGATCGATGAGGACATTTTCGCCGAAGGAACGATGTTCGACGGCTCCTCGATCGCTGGCTGGAAGGCGATCAACGAGTCCGACATGTGCCTGATGCCGGATCCGGTGACCGCGACGATCGATCCGTTCTTCGCCGAGACCACCATGGTCATCACCTGCGACGTGCTCGAGCCGACCACCGGCGAGCCCTACAACCGCGACCCCCGCGGCATCGCCAAGAAGGCCGAAGCCATGGTGAAGTCGATGGGCGTGGGCGACACCGTCTTCGTCGGCCCCGAAGCCGAGTTCTTCGTGTTCGACGACGTGCGCTTCTCCTCCGGTCCCTACAACACCGGTTTCAGGCTCGACTCCTCGGAGCTGCCGACCAACACCGACACCGAATATGAGGGCGGCAATCTCGGCCACCGTATCCGCACCAAGGGCGGCTACTTCCCCGTTCCGCCGCAGGACTCAGTGCAGGACATGCGCTCCGAGATGCTCGGCGCCATGGCCAAGATGGGCGTCAAGGTCGAGAAGCATCATCACGAGGTCGCCTCTGCCCAGCACGAGCTCGGCATGAAGTTCGACACGCTGACGCTGATGGCCGACCATCTGCAGATCTACAAATACTGCATCCACCAGGTCGCCCACATCTACGGCAAAACCGCCACCTTCATGCCGAAGCCGGTCTATGGCGATAACGGCTCGGGCATGCACGTGCACCAGTCGATCTGGAAGGACGGCAAGCCGGTGTTTGCCGGCAACAAGTACGCCGACCTGTCGGAGACTTGCCTCCACTACATCGGCGGCATCATCAAGCACGCGAAGGCCATCAACGCCTTCACCAACCCGTCGACCAACTCCTACAAGCGCCTGGTCCCGGGCTATGAAGCGCCGGTGCTGCTCGCCTACTCCGCGCGCAACCGCTCGGCGTCCTGCCGCATTCCCTACACCGCTTCGCCGAAGGCCAAGCGTGTCGAGGTGCGCTTCCCCGATCCGCTCGCCAATCCCTATCTCGGCTTCGCCGCGATGCTGATGGCCGGCCTCGACGGCATCAAGAACAAGATGGATCCGGGTCCGGCGATGGACAAGGACCTCTACGATCTGCCGAAGGAAGAGCTGAAGCAGATCCCGACCGTCTGCGGTTCGCTCCGCGAGGCGCTCGAAAATCTCGACAAGGACCGTGCCTTCCTCAAGGCCGGCGGCGTGTTCGACGACGACTTCATCGACGCTTACATCGAGCTGAAGATGACCGAAGTCGCCCGCTTCGAAATGACCCCGCACCCGGTCGAGTTCGACATGTACTATTCGGGCTGATCGGCCCGAACAGGTTGCGACAAGCAAAAGGCGCTTCCGAAAGGAGGCGCCTTTTCCTGTTTGAGTGCGGGACCTGCCGGCTACGGGTTCTCACGCCGCGGAATCAGATGATCGAGCAGGCCTGCCGGCAGCGGGAAGACAATGGTTGACGACCGCTCGCCTGCGATGTCGTGCAGAGCCGCGAAATAACGCAGCTGCATCGCCTGCGGCTCTTGCGCGAGAATCCGGCCGGCTTCGACCAGCTTTTCGGCGGCCTGCTGTTCGCCCATCGCGTTGATCACCTTCGCGCGCCGCAACCGTTCCGCCTCGGCCTGCTTGGCGATCGCGCGCACCATGGTTTCGTTGAGATCGACGTCCTTGATTTCGATTCCTGTGACCTTGATGCCCCAGACGTCGGTCTGCTTGTCGAGAATCTCCTGGATGTCGGCGTTCAGCCGGTCGCGTTCGGCGAGCATCTCGTCGAGTTCGTGCTTACCAAGCACCGAGCGCAGCGTGGTCTGGGCGAGCTGACTGGTCGCGGCCATGTAGTCGCCGACCTTGATGATGGCGCGCTCGGGATCGACGATGCGGAAGTAGAGAACCGCATTGACCTTGACCGAGACGTTGTCCCGCGAAATCACATCCTGGGGAGGCACGACCTGCACCATCACCCTGAGATCGACCTTGACGAGTTGCTGCACGACCGGAATCAGGATGATGAGGCCCGGCCCCCTCACGCCGGTGAAGCGGCCGAGCGTGAAGATAACGCCGCGCTCGTATTCCCTGAGGATACGAACGGCCTGGGTAAGAAACAGGATGACGATCAGCGCAAGCACTGCGTACATCGAATATTCAATCATCAGATTGGCCTCCTTGCCGCTCGCAGGGTTCGGACGCCGGACCACCAGCGTCAAGCCGGCAATATTGGCGACCTCGACCCTCTCGCCGGGCCTGAAGCTATCGGCGCTGCGCGCTTGCCAGCGCTCGCCATGCGTAAAGACATGCCCCTCGTTCTCGTTCCAGTCGAGGACCTCGGCGCTCAGGCCTCGCATGGCCTGCGCGCCAACCCGTGGCGGACCGCGGCGGGCCCGCTGAAGCGCGCCAAGCACGACCAGAACGAAACCGGCGAGCATCGCGGCGACGACGGCGATGACCGACCACGACAGCCGGTACCCCGGCGCTTCGACCCTGACCAGCATGATGGCGCCCAGCACAAAGGCGACGACGCCCCCAAGGCCGATCACGACGGTCGGATTGAACGCCTCAATCGCGAGGAGCGCGATCCCGACCAGCATCAAGCCGAGTCCGGCATAATTGATCGGCAGCAGATTGAGGGCGTAGAGGCCGAGCAGCAGGCAGATCGTCCCGACCACCCCGGAGCGACTGCACCGGGCGACACGAACTCGAAGATCAGGCCGTAGATGCCGACCATCAGGAGAATGAGCGAGACGTTGGGGTCGGTGATGACCGCCAGGAATCGGGAGATCCACCCGGGGTCGACGGCTTCGATGACCGCGTTCTGCGTTTCCAGGCGCTGCGTCGCGCCGCCCGCGACCTCGACAACGCGACCATCGATTTGCCTGAGCAGGTCGGCCGCATCGCGCGCGACGAGGTCGATGGCGTGCGCCTGCAACGCCCCATTGGCGGATAGGGTGGCGGCCCCTCGGACCGCCTTCTCGGCCCAATCGGCATTGCGGCCGCGCAGTTCGGCGAGGCTGCGGATGAAGGCGACGGCATCGTTCGTCACCTTCGCCGTCATCGCGTCCTTCGGCTCATCCTTCTTGTCCCTGCTGTCCTTCTCAGGTGCACCACTCGGCAGACCGGGAAGCGGTCCGCCAATCTGCACCGGCGTCGCGGCACCAATATTGGTGCCTGGCGCCATTGCCGCGATGTGGGTCGCATAGAGGATGTAGGTCCCCGCACTCGCCGCATGGGCGCCGGAGGAGCGACGTAGCCGACGACGGGAACGGACGAGCCGAGCACATCTGCGATGATCTCGCGCATGCTGGAGTTCAGGCCGCCGGGAGTGTTCATTGTCAGAAGCACGATCTCAGCGCGCCGCTCACTCGCTTTTGCCAGTGCCTCCTTTACGTAGCTGGCCGACGCCGGGCCAATGGCTCCGTCGATTGTGACAGTGAGTGCAAGGCGGCGATTCTCCTCCGCTGAGCCGGGACGGAGACAGGAAAGAAAGGCGACGATGCCGATCGCCGCAACGCGGGCCGCCTTCATGGTCTGCACGGCAAGGGCTCCCTTGCCGAAGATATGGCGTTCGTCTCTTAAACCTCAATGCGGAGGCTTGTCGTCCGCAGCCGCGATTGTGCGATGCAATGGATGCGATCGAACTGCGGACAAGCAAAACGCGTCCGAAAGGAGCGGCCTTTCGTTTGTGATCCGACCGGTGCCAACGTCGGCAAGTCCGCGGGCTGGCTGCGCGCTCGCAACGACGATGCGATTGGAGCGACGGCGCTATGCGCCCTATGCCGCCGCCCTCTGCTTCGCCACCATCGCCTCGCCAAAAGCCTCGAACAGCTTGCGGTTGACGGGATTGCGCTGCGGGTCGTATTCGGCGTGCCATTGCACACCGAGTGCGAAGGTCGCCGCTTCGCCGATGCGAATCGCTTCGATGGTGCCGTCCTCGGCGATACCTTCGATCAGCACGCGCTTGCCGGGATCGAGGATGCCCTGCCCGTGCAGCGAATTGACCCGGATCTTCTCGCAGCCGAGGAGCGTTGCGAACGCGCCTCCCGGCGTGAGATCGACGTCGTGACGGTCGGCGAATACGACGGTCGGATCGGGATGGATCTCGCCATTTTCGAGCCGGGGCATGCGGTGGTTCATGCGGCCCGGGATTTCGCGGATCTCCGGATGCAGCGAACCGCCGAAGGCAACGTTCATCTCCTGCAGGCCCCGGCAGATGCCGAACAGCGGGATGCCGCGTGCAACGCAGGCGACGGAGAGCGCGAGCGCGACCTCGTCGCGATGGATGTCGTAAGGCTCGTGCTTCTGGCAGGGGTCGACGTTGAAGCGGGTCGGGTGCACGTTGGCGCGCGCCCCGGTGAGCACGATGCCGTCGACGGTATCGAGCAGAGCGGCGATATCGGTGATGTCGGGCGAGCCCGCGAACATCATCGGCAAGCCGCCGGAGACCTCGGCCACGGCGCGCAAATTGCGCTCGCCGACCATCTGGACCTGAAATCGATTTTCGACGCGATGGGCGTTCCCGATCACGCCGACGACCGGCTTTCTCATCTCCCGTTCCGACCTCCCCGCCGAAGAAGATTCTCCAAAGATGCCCTTCGGAGGGAACAAATTCAACAGAAGGGATCGCGGGACGGCAATGCTATTTCGCGCAAATGCCCATGGGATGACGGCCATGGCACTCCTTCAAGGGGCCGGCGTTGGCCCCAGGAGGTCCCGGTCGCGTCAAACCGGCGCGCGGCTGCAGCTTGCTCCCTGAGGGGATTTCACGAAAGAGTGGTCCTGCCGCCTTCGAAAAGGAAACGATGTGACCAATCCCACAGATGAACGGTCCCGGACCCGCACCGACCTCGCCTGGGCCATGTCGTTTGGGGGCATCGGCGTCGTGCTGTTTGCCACCCTACTGGCCTTCACCTGGTATTTTGCCGCGACCCTGCTCCTGATCTTTGCCGGGATGCTGCTGGGCGTCGGGCTCAACGCGCTGACCAACGCGCTCGGACGACGCGTGCACCTGCCGCATCCGTTGCGGCTCGCGATCGTCTGTACGGCACTCGCTCTGATGCTCGCGGGGTGGCCTATCTCGGCGGCGCCACCATCGCCGAGCAGGCTTCACTGCTCAGCAACACCATCAAATCGCAGATTGCACACGTCAAATCCTTCCTCGATAATCGCGGCATCGACACCAGCTTCTTTGATCTCGGCAGCGCCGCGCCCGCCTCTTCCACCAGCGACGCGGCCTCGACGCCTGCCCCGAGTTCGAACGCACACGGCCCATTGCCGGGCGCCGGCGCGCTTGCCTCCAGCGGCGGGGCGATCGTGAGCCAGACCTTCAAGCTGCTGTTCGGGGCGATCAGCGCCGTCGGCAACATCTTCATCGTGCTGTTCCTGGGGCTGGCCTTCGCGGCGCAACCCCGCGTCTATCACGACGGCCTGCTGTTTCTCGCACCGGCGAAACATCGCATTCGCACGACCCTTGTCATCGACCGCATCGGCGAGACGCTGGAGCGTTGGCTGATCGCGCAAATCATCGTCATGCTGGCGGTCGGCGTGGTGACCTGGATCGGGCTTGCCATCATCGGCATTCCGGGCTCGTTCATCCTGGGAATCCAGGCCGGCCTGCTCGCCTTCATCCCGACCGTCGGCGCCATCATCGCCGGCGTCGTGGTGGTGCTGGCGAGCCTCGCGTCAGGGTGGATTCCCGCGCTATCGGCGCTGATCCTGTTCCTGGGCGTGCACGCGATGGAGAGCTACGTGCTGACGCCGCTGCTCCAGCGCCAGGCGCTGGACATTCCGCCGGCCACGCTGTTCGCGTTCCAGATCCTGCTCGGCGTCGTCTTCGGAGTCTGGGGCCTGGCGCTGGCGCTGCCACTCGTCGCCATCGCCAAGGTCATGATCGACCATTTCAAGACGTATGAGACGCCGCCTCTCGCAGCGGCGGCCTGACCCCGATCAGGTCGTCAGCACGGTCTCGGTGTGCTCGACTTCCGGGGGCGAGGCAAAATACTGGCCAACGAGTCCGCGCCATTCCGTGAAATTATCGGAGCCGCGAAAATCGACGGTGTGGTTCTCCAGCGTCGCCCATTTCACCATCAGCCGGTAGCGCTGCGGCTTTTCGATCGATCTGTGCAGCTCAAACCCGTGAAAGCCCCTGGAGCGGCCGAAGGCGGCCTTGGCCTTGGCGACGGCGGCCTCGAAATCCTTCTCGCTGCCCGGCTTGACGTCGATTTGCGCGATCTCGGTGATCATCGGTTTCCACCCTTTGCTTGGTGAGCGAATCTACCGCAGCTGGCACCAAAGAAAAAGGCGCCGAAACGGCGCCCTGCCCGGCCGAAAATGCGGCGCTCTCAGGCAAAAAGCAACACGGTGCCAGCAACGATGAGCGCGCAACCGAGAAACAGCGCGATCGGCCAATAGCTGCGGCTCTGCGTGTAGCGCCCCTGAGCGCGGCGCTCGGCAATCAGCGCGGTCTCGTATTCGTCCGCGGTCGAGAACAGACAAGCGAAGCCGCCGCGCGTCGAGACCGCCGCGGCTTCGAGCGACATCAGGGCTGCCTGCGGGTTCTGGGGACGGATCGATTCCATGACCGCAATGGTAGGAACCGAATGGTAAACAGGGGATTACCGCGAAGCCCTATCGTCTCAGGCCGTGGCCGGCTGTGTCTTGGAGTCCGGCTTCGCGGCACCGATCCGCGCGGCGCTCTGGCGGCGCCAGTTTTCCAGCGACAACGGCAGCTCCTCCGCGGCCTCGACACGGTTACGGCCGCCGCGCTTGGCCTGGTAGAGCGCGGTATCGGCCGAGGCCAGCAGCACCTCGAGCTCGGTGCCGGCGGGGCCGCCGGCCACACCGATGCTGACGGTGGTGTCGACCGGGCCGTCATCGACGACGACACCGGAGGTCTCGAACGCCTCGCGTACGCGCTCGGCGACCAGCACACCCTCCTCCAGCGCGCACGGCAGCAGGGCCGCGAACTCCTCGCCGCCGATGCGGCCCGACAGGTCCGAGATGCGCAGATTGTTGATCACCACGGTCGAAAACAGCTTCAGCATCTCGTCGCCGGCGGGATGGCCGAAGCGGTCGTTGATCGACTTGAAATGGTCGATGTCGAAGATCATCACCGTGACCGGGCGGCCGCCCTTGGCCTCGCGCTCGATCATCCGCGCACAAGCTTCCGAGAAGCCACGGCGGTTGAGCATGCCCGTCAGCGGATCGGTCGACGCGGCAGTGCGGTGCGCCGTCACCGTGCGCTCCGACACCAGCATGAAGATCACGAACACGGTGCCGACGGCATAGAGCACGAGCTCGACCGCGAACACGGTGACCCAGACGCTGCCGGAGAAGCCGGCATCGTTCGGGCGCAGGAAGCTGCCGAGCAGGATCGGCAGCATCAGCACGCCGCCGTGCATCACCGGCACCACGAAAGCCGGCCAGCGTCGTTGCAGGCTCTTGCGCCGTTCGACCCAGAGCTCGCTCGCGGTCAACGCCGCATAGACCGAGACAATGCCGGCGCCGACGATCATGCGCAGCATGGACGCGGTGGGATCGAGCAGCATCACCGTCGCGATCCAGGCGAGCGCGCCGAGCACGAGGCCGGCCCAATTCGGCTTGCGGCCGTGGAAGACGCGCGCCGCATTCCACACCATGCCGCAGGCGACGAAGCCGACCGCGTTCAATGCGAGAGAGAGGTGCGGGCCGAGCTTGTCGCCCGTCGCCGTCCACAGCGCGACGGAGGCTGCGCCGAGCAGATAAGCGGTGCCCCACCATTTCAGCGCGGGGCTGTTCTCCTGTCTGCCGAAAAACACCATCATGGCGCCGAGCAATGCGGCGACCATCGTGGCGACCAAATAGAGCGTGATGCTATCGAGCGACATCATGTCGACCCCCTCTTGAACATAGCAGTTACGCGATCGGCACATCCGATTTGCGCGCCCTTCCGGATGCGACGCTATGTCCCGCGCCTTCCATTCAGGTTTTCACGGGAGCCCAAGTTTTCGGGAAACTCGTCTTCAATTTGCATACAAACGAACAGCAAAAAGGGCGCTGAAATCAGCGCCCTTTTTGCATCTCATTGAAGCCGCTTTCGCGGCGAATGTGACCGAAGCGATTAACGCTTCGAGAACTGGAAGGACCGGCGGGCCTTGGCCTTGCCGTACTTCTTGCGCTCGACCACGCGGGAGTCGCGGGTGAGGAAGCCGCCCTTCTTGAGCACGGTGCGCAGCTCGGGCTCGAAATAGGTGAGCGCCTTGGAGATGCCGTGGCGAACAGCACCGGCCTGACCGGACAGACCGCCGCCGGCGACGGTGCAGATCACGTCGTACTGACCGGAACGGGCGGCCACGGAGAACGGCTGCTCGATCATCATGCGCAGCACGGGACGGGCAAAATAGACCTCGACCTCGCGCGAATTGACGGTGACCTTGCCGGCGCCCGGCTTGATCCAGACGCGGGCGACCGCGTCCTTGCGCTTGCCGGTGGCGTAGGCGCGATTGAACTTGTCGACCTTCTTCTCGTGCTTGGGCGCATCGGGCGCCGCCGCGGTCTTGAGCTGCGAGAGCTGGTCGAGCGACTGAATGGATTCGGCCATGTTATGCGGCCCTCGTGTTCTTGCGGTTCAACTTGGCGATGTCGATCTGCTCGGGCGTCTGGGCCTCGTGCGGATGATCAGCACCGCCATAGACGCGGAGGTTGCCCATCTGGACGCGGCCGAGCGGACCACGCGGGATCATGCGCTCGACGGCCTTCTCGAGCACGCGCTCGGGATGCTTGCCTTCAAGGATCTGGCGCGCGGTGCGCTCCTTGACGTGGCCGACATAGCCGGTGTGCTTGTAGTAGGTCTTCTGCTCGCGCTTGCGGCCGGTGAGGACAGCATGCTGGGCGTTGATGATGATGACGTTATCGCCGCAATCAACGTGCGGGGTGTAGGTCGGGAGGTGCTTGCCGCGCAGACGCATGGCGACGATGGTGGCGAGACGGCCGACGACCAGACCCTTGGCGTCGATCAGCACCCACTTCTTCGTCACCTCGGCCGGCTTTGCCGAAAAGGTTTTCATGTCAGAGTTTCCGTGGACGGGGAATAGCGGCGCGAACACCGCACCGGACTGCGCGGCTTTCTAGAGAAGAGCCTCGCAACGGTCAATGCCCGAAGATCTAAATTATATCAACAAAATCAGTATCTTAAAAATATGGTGCTATAGTACCTGCAAAAAGATCAAACATTTGGAATGGAATAGGTCGATGTGACATGGGCGATCGGATCCGGCGAGGTCCCAGACAACAGGTTCACCTCCCCGACCGCAAGGCGCTTGCCGAGCTTGAGCAGCCGGGCCTCCGCCAGCACATCCTGCCCGGGCTGGCCCTTGCGCAGGAAATTGATGTTGAGATTGGTGGTCACCGCGAGCCCGATCGGCCCGATCGCCGACAGCAGCACCACGTACATGGCGAAATCGGCCAGCGCCATCAGCGTGGGGCCGGACACGGTTCCGCCCGGCCGCAGCATCCGTTCGCTGAAGCGCTGGCGCAAAAGGCAGGTCTGGCCGTCCGCGCTCTCGATCGTGATGTCGTCGCCGCCGAAGGCCTGGGGAAACTCGTCGCGGAGAAACTGCTCGACCTCCGCCACGCTCATTTTCGCTAACGCCATGCTGTTCCCCACCCTCGCTTCACATCGCCTGTTACATTAAGTTATCTGCATCATCCAAACGTAATAATCCAACCGGAAACGCCGCAATGTCCGCCCACGCCGCCCGCGCCCCCTCTCCGCAACCGCCAATTCTGCTGCGCGAAATGGTCGGCCCCATCGCCGTGCTGACGCTGAACCGACCGGCCGCGCGCAACAGCCTGTCGCAAGCGACGATCGCCTCCCTGCGTGTCGAGCTCGATGAGATCCGCGACAACAAGGCCATCCGCGGGGTCGTGATCGCCGCCAACGGTCCCGCCTTCTCGGCCGGTCACGACATGAAGGAGCTGACCGCACGCCGCACCGATCCCGATCGCGGCCGCGCCTTCTTCGCAGAGATGATGAATGCCTGTAGCGCGATGATGCAGGCCATCGTGCATCTGCCGAAACCGGTCGTCGCTGCTGTCCAGGGCATCGCGACCGCGGCCGGCTGCCAGCTGGTGGCGAGCTGCGACCTTGCGATCGCGTCGGAGGCGGCGAGCTTCGCCACGCCCGGTGTCGACATCGGCCTGTTCTGCTCGACACCGATGGTGGCGCTATCGCGCAATGTGCCCCGCAAGCAGGCGATGGAGATGCTGCTCACGGGCGAGCCGGTCCCGGCCGCGCGCGCCCGCGAGATCGGTCTCGTCAATCGCGTGGTCGCCGCCGGCACCGAGCGCGACGCCGCGATCGCGCTTGCCCAACAAGTCGCGCTGAAATCGGCCTACACCGTCAAGCTCGGCAAGGAGGCGTTCTACCGCCAGGCCGAGATGAGTCTTGCGGACGCCTATCGCTATGCGGCAGAGGTGATGACCGAGAACATGATGGCCCGCGACGCCGAGGAAGGCATCGGCGCCTTCATCGAGAAGCGCACGCCGACATGGCGGGATGAATAATTCCGTCATTGCGAGCGAAGCGAAGATTCCATGGGGAGTGGATAGCAGCCAAGTCTGAGGCCAGACTGAGGTTGCTGAAACACTCAACCTGGAGACAATGATGTTGCTCGATCATCCTTCCGACGGACTGGCCGCTATCCGCACGCAGTTTGGCGCAATTTTCGTGTCATTGGAACTGAGCCGCTCGACATGGCTGGTGACCTCGCTGTCGCCCGGCAAGGGCGAGAAGATGTCGAAGCGCAGCGTGGAGGCCGGCGATCTTGCGGAACTCTTGAAGCTGTTTGCGGAGCTGAAGCGCAAGGCACAGGCGCGAACGGGTGAGAGCTATCCGATCATCACGATCCAGGAGGCGGGGCTGGACGGGTTCTGGCTGCACCGCGCTTTGCAGCAGGAAGGCATCGAGAGCCACGTGGTCGATCCGGCCTCGATTGCGACGCCGCGCCGGCGCAGGCGGGCCAAGACGGATCGGCTCGATGGCGAGACGCTGTTGCGGGCGCTTCTGGCCTATAAGCGCGGCGAGCCGCGGGTCTGCGCGATGGTGGTGGCGCCCTCTCCGGAAGCGGAGGACCGCCGCAGGCTTTGCCGCGAGCGGCGGACATTGATCGCCGAGCGGATCGAGCATGTGAACCGGATCAAGGGCGTTCTGTTCGCGCAAGGGATATTCGGCTACGTGCCGCTGCGGCGCGATCGACGGGCACGGCTCGAAGCCTTGCGGACCGGAGATGGGCGCATGCTGCCGGCGCATCTGAAGGCCCAGATCAGCCGCGAGCTCGATCGTCTCGAACTGCTGCTCGACCAGATCGCGGCGGTGGAGCGCGAGCAGGAGGCGTTGCTGGTCGTGAGCAAGCCAGCCGGGGAGAAGGCGGATCCCGTCACGATGCTGCTCGCCCTGAAGAGCATGGGCCCGAACTTCGCGGCCGTTCTCTGGACGGAGGCGTTCTGGCGGCAATTCGCCAACCGCCGTCAGGTTGCGTCCTATGCCGGTCTTGCGGCCACGCCATGGCGGAGCGGCGGCATCGAGCGCGAACAAGGGGTGTCGAAGGCCGGCAATCCGCGGCTGAGGACCACGATGATCCAGCTCGCCTGGTTGTGGATACGCCACCAGCCTCAATCGGCGCTGACCCAGTGGTTCAAGGCAACAGCCAGCGCGGCCGCAAGCGCACGATCGTGGCGCTGGCCCGCAAGCTGCTCGTGGCCTTGTGGAAGTACGTGACCGCCGGCGTCGTGATCGAGGGAGCCGTGATGAAGACCGTCGCCTGATGCAACGCTTCCCGCAGCCTTAAAACCAATCAGCCGAGGAACGATCAGCCTCGGCCGATCCGGGGTGGACGAACCGATGGATTGCATGGCTTCAAACGCCGCAACGAAGAATGGTCCCGTCCTCTCGAGCCTGCCCGCCGCAAGCGGAATGTTGGTGCAGTCACTACCGCGCGACGACCGGATGTGAGTTTGATCTGGCACGCAAAACCAGATTGTCAAAACCGGCTCGACCCTGAGATCGCTGAACCATAAGGAGTAGTTCGCCCGCGGCCTCCCGACCACACAAGCCTGATGGCGTGCTCGATCACGTCAAGGTCAAGCCGCTGCGCGGCGGCTCTAACGAGCCGACCTTGACGCGATCTCCGCGCGCCATCCGAAACATCCCGCGGTCGGGACGAAGAGCTGGCCTGCAATCGAACAAAGAGCTGAACAACCGCCTTGACACACCTAATCCCCATGTGAGCAATCCAGAAATTCCCTCGGCGGAACAGGCTGGATTGCTTCGTCGCTTCGCTCCTCGCAATGACAGCAAAAAGATGAGTCAGATGAACCACGACGCCTATCCCGACAACTACATCCGCAGCATCCTCAACAGCGTGAAGTCGATCGCGATGGTCGGCGCCTCGCCCGTCAACGTGCGGCCGAGCTATTTCGCGTTCAAATATCTGGTGCAGCGTGGCTACGACATGATCCCGATCAATCCGGGTCATGTCGGCAAGGAGCTGCTCGGGAAGCCCTTCGTCGCCTCGCTCCGCGACATCGGGCGTCCCGTCGACATGATCGACATTTTTCGCAACTCCAGCCACATCATGCCGGTCGTCGAGGAAGCCCTCACACTCGACCCGCTGCCGAAGGTGATCTGGATGCAGCTTGGCGCGCGTGACGATGCGGCGGCGGAAAAGGCCGAGGCCGCGGGCGTCAAGGTCGTGATGAACCGCTGCCCAAAAATCGAATATGGCCGGCTGTCGTCGGAAATTTCCTGGATGGGCGTCAATTCGCGCACGCTCAGTTCCAAGCGGCCGCCTGCGCCGACGCAAGGCATGCGGCTATCCCTCAATCGGATGAGTGTCGGCGGCGGCGAGACCGCGGCCTCCGACCGTGCTGCCAAAAACAAAAGCGAGCAAAGCTGACGCGATAGATCTCCATTGCGCGAGCGTGACAATGCGCAGCGCCGACCCTGTGAAGCCGCGGCTTGACGACGGGCGCGGCGCCGATCAGCATGGCGCGCGATTTCAGACCATGAGAACAGGACGCCCCAATGAGCGATCGCCTTCCGGGATTTTCGACCCTCGCCGTGCATGCCGGTGCACAGCCCGATCCCACCACCGGTGCGCGCGCGACTCCGATTTATCAAACGACATCGTTCGTATTCAACGACGCCGACCACGCCGCCTCGCTGTTCGGCCTGCAGGCGTTCGGCAACATCTATACCCGCATCGGCAACCCCACCAATGCGGTGCTGGAAGAGCGCGTGGCCGCGCTCGAGGGCGGCACCGCCGCACTTGCAGTGGCCTCGGGCCATGCCGCGCAGGTCGTGGTGCTGCAGCAATTGCTCCAGCCCGGCGACGAGTTCATCGCCGCGCGAAAACTCTATGGCGGCTCGATCAACCAGTTCTCGCATGCGTTCAAGAGCTTCGGCTGGAACGTGGTGTGGGCCGATCCCGATGACGTCGCCAGCTTCGAGCGGGCGGTGACCCCGCGCACGAAGGCGATCTTCATCGAGTCCATCGCCAACCCCGCCGGCAGCATCACCGACATCGAGGCGATCTCGACGGTGGCGCGCAAGGCGGGCGTGCCCTTGATCGTCGACAACACGCTGGCCTCGCCCTACCTGATCCGCCCGATCGACCACGGCGCCGACATCGTCGTGCACTCGCTGACGAAGTTCCTCGGCGGCCACGGCAATTCGCTCGGCGGCATCATCGTCGATGCCGGCACCTTCGATTGGTCGACCGGCGGAAAATATCCGATGCTGTCGGAGCCGCGGCCGGAATATCACGGCATCCGCCTTCAGGAGACGTTTGGCAATTTCGCCTTCGCCATCGCCTGCCGCGTGCTCGGCTTGCGCGATCTCGGGCCCGCCCTGTCGCCGTTCAATGCCTTCATGATCCTCACCGGCATCGAGACGCTGCCGCTGCGCATGCAGAAGCACTGCGACAACGCCAAGGCCGTCGCCGAATTCCTCGCCGGCCATTCCGCGGTGTCCTCGGTGAACTATGCCGGGTTGGCAAGCGACAAATACAACCAGCTCGCGCGCAAATACGCACCGAAGGGCGCGGGCGCCGTGTTCACCTTCAGCCTGAAGGGCGGCTATGACGCCGGCGTCAATTTGGTGTCGAAGTTGCAACTGTTCTCGCATCTGGCCAATGTCGGCGACACCCGCTCGCTCGTCATCCACCCGGCCTCGACCACGCACAGCCAGCTCGACGACGCCGCCAAGATCAAATCCGGTGCCGGGCCCGACGTGGTCCGGCTCTCGATCGGCATCGAGGACAAGGAAGACCTGATCGCAGACCTGGAGCAGGCGCTGAGCGCGTAGCGCTTCAACGCCGTCCATCCGGACCGGGATCTGGCGCAGCGCCATGCCGAAGGCTCCGCGCCAGCTTCCGTCGCTACGGTCGCTCAACGCTCCCACGGTTCAACCGGGCATCATGATCGCGACTGCCCAAGGATGGCCATGAATATCGCCGTGCCGGACATCGAAACGCTTTTCCCAATTCCCTCGCAAACCAGCGCTCACGATAAAAGGTTCTTGTTGCAGACCATAGCTCTCGCCAAGAGAGCGCTGGGCTCGTTTTCTTTCGTCGAGATCGGCTCCTATCTCGGCGGGAGCCTGACCCCGTTTCTGCTCGACCCCGCATGCAAGGCGGTGCTTTCAATCGATGAAAGGGGGCGGCAACAGCCGGACGAGAGGGGCGCCAGGTACGACTATTCCGGGATCACGCACCAGACCATGGTCGACAATCTGGTGTCTCGTGGCGTTCCGACGTCCAAGCTGACAACGTTCGACGGCTCGGTGGATTCGGTCCAGGGGGCGGAAAACAGCTTCGACATCGCTTTCATCGACGGCGAGCACACCGACATCGCCTGCTTCAGGGACTTCCTGTGGACGCTTCCGCTGGTGAAGAGCGATGCGATCGTTCTCTTTCACGACAGCACGCTAGTCTACAAGGCGCTCCGCATGATCGGCCTGTACATGAAGAAGTCGGGACAAAAGCATTTGTTCGCGAAGAACAATGAATCTGACGTCACGGCCCTCTTCCTTGGAAAATTCGCCGAGGTCGATTTCGCGAGAGAGTTTGGTCAAGCCGCGAACTGGGAAGAGTTTTTCGACAAGTCGGAAACAGAGGTCATCCAGCACGTTCTGAAGAACAGGGTGAGCATTCAATTCGACGCGGTCGTCACCCCGGTCAGGACCTTCCCCGCCTGATCAACAGAGCGCGTGAAAGTTCGTCACGGAACGGACCGCGGTTAACAGTCATTAACCACATCTGCCGCATATATGGTCTTTGGATCACGCCTTTGATTCGGAGCCGAAAATGCTGCGCTGGATGGTACCTGCCCTGGCGGCGATGCTGACCGTTTCAGCCGCTGTTGCCGCCGATCTGCCGGCGACGCCGAAGCGGCGGGCCGTCGCTCCGCCGCAGGAACCGCCAAGGGTCTATATCGAGACCGATCCGGATGCCTTGATCTCGCCGGCCTATGGCGTCGGCAGTTACATCCGCAATCTGCCGGGCACGCCGCTGCTGCCGGGCTCATATACGCTGCCGGGTTATTACGGTCGCCCCTGGGACTACGACTATCAGCGCCCATACTATGGCGGGAATCAGGTCGATTATTTCTGGCGTCTGCCCTACGCGTGCGGCATCTACGGCTATTGCTGACCAGCTGATCAGCCGGCCTGACCGATCGGTATCACGCGCGGCTGCATCTCAACCGATTGCCGAGAAGCGAGCCGTTCCGCCTGCATCACCGCAAGCGTGAGCACCACGATCGCAACCGCCTGGTGCGAAAGCGCGAGATCGATCGGCACCTGGTTAAGCAGCGTCAGGATGCCGAGCACCGCCTGCACGCTCACGGCCGCCAGCAGCCAGAGCGCACCGCTCGCCGCCGAGCCTGCGCGTGAACGCAGCGCGTCGAACGCATGCAGTGCCGCCAGTGCGAACAGCAGATACGCCGTCATGCGGTGCTCGAACTGCACCGTCAGTACATTGTCGAACATGTTGCGCCACCACGGCGTCTCGAACCACAGCCGCTCCGCGGACGGAATGAAGGCGCCATCGATCTGCGGCCAGGTATTGTAGGCGCGTCCGGCGCGCAAGCCCGCGACCAGTGCACCGAAATAGATCTGGATGAAGGTCACGACCACCAGCACCGCGCTGGTGAACCGCAGCCGCGCCGGAACGGCAGGCTGCGGCCGGTCGGCGAGCCGCCGCACCGTCCAGACGATGCCCGCGAAGATCAGCAGCGCCAGCACCAGATGCGTCGCGAGCCGATATTGCGACACCTCGACCCGCTCGGACAGACCTGACGCCACCATCCACCAGCCGACCGCCCCCTGGAGGCCGCCGAGCCCGAACAGCAGCCACAGCCGCCGCTTCAACTCACCGGGCAGGCCACCGCGCCACAGGAAGAACAGGAACGGCAGCAGATAGGCGATGCCGATGAAGCGGCCGAGCAGCCGATGGCTCCATTCCCACCAGAAAATCTGCTTGAACTCGGAGAGCGACATCCCGGCGTTGAGCTCGCGATATTGCGGGATCTTCTTGTAGGCATCGAATGCGTCGGTCCATTGCGTCTCCGACAGCGGCGGAACGCTGCCGGTGACGGGCTTCCACTCGACGATCGACAGGCCCGATTCCGTCAGCCGCGTCGCGCCGCCGACCAGCACCATGAGCGCGATCAGGGCAGCCACTGAGATCAGCCACCAGCGCACGGCGCGATGCGGGTTTTTCGGAACGGAATTCGTCGTCATTTCAGGGGCAAGACCAAGCTTGTACCTAAGCTACTTGAACCGGACTGCGTGCCCCTTATAGTCCCCGCTCACGCAGTGCAAGTTACGCGAAAGCCGCAATATTCCGCCATGACCATCCGCACCCGCAAGTTCCTCGGCGCCATCCTGCTCCTCGTGCTGGCCACTGTCTGGGCCCTGCTCGGCATGGCAGCGGCGCAGATGCCGTGGATCGCCGAGTCCGGCTGGCGGCAGGCGATCTACTACGTTGTGGTCGGCATGGGCTGGGTACTGCCGGCCATGCCGATCGTGAGTTGGATGCAGCGGCCCGATCGCGCCAAATCTAGCTCGTAACGCTGCCCGTCGGTTTCACCGGCGCAAACGCGACACCGGACACCAGCACCCGCATCACGCGCAGCGAGCGCACCCTTCCGTCCCAGGAAATCCGCGGTAGCGCGCGCAGATTGGTGCGCCCCTCTGCGTCCACGATGCCCGGGATGGTCGACACCGCGCTGGCGAAGCCGGCCTCCTCCGCCATCACGACGTGGCTGCGCCGGAACGAGCCGCGATCGCCCAACGGAAACGCCAGATGCCGGATCTCGCGGTGGAAAGCCGCTTCCGCCACCGCCTTGCCCATCGTCATCTCGCGCAACGCGGCGGTGTCCTTCAGATTGGCGAGAACGGGATAGTTCACGGTCGCACTGCCGATCGTGACCAGTGGGTCGGCAGCTAACCTGGCCAGATCCTCCCAATCCATCGACGCCTCGCGCGAAAGTGCGGCGAGATCGATCCGGTAGCGCGTGCAAAGATCGGCGATCGCGGCGGACAGCTCCGCCGGCGGCAGCGAGCGCAGCCAATTCTCGATGAACGAAAACAGCGCCTGCTTCTCCGCATTATCAGTGACGGTGAAGCGCTGCTCCCTCGCCCATCATCAGGCTGATGCGGCTCTGGCGCGCGATCACTTGCTCGAGCCCGAGCCACCACGCCTCGCCGATCCCATCCGGAAAGGCGGTCGGAACGTAGAGCGTGAACGGCACGGCGTGGCGCGCCAGCACCGGATAGGCGAAGCTGATGAAGTCCTTAGGCGCACCGTCGAAGGTGAGCGCCACGAAGCGCCGCCTCTGCGGCAGCGTCACCGCGCGCCGGCAGACCTCGTCCATGCCGACAAAATCATACTTCCAGCGCTTCAGCGCGCGAATGGCGCGATCGAGAAATTGCGGCGTGATCTCGTTTCGGCGCAGCGGCTGGAAGGCGCCGCTCTGCCGCGGCCGCACGCGCTCGAAGCGCAGGATTGCGCCGGCGCCACGGCTGCGCAGCAGCGGCTGGCCGGTGAACCAGGCTAGCTCGAGCCGCAACCGCTCCGGCCATCTATCGACGGATGCCAATATCCCACCTTCGCGTTCGCCGGCGGCCCGTTCCCTCAGCTATTGTCATTACCCTTTGTTGACATTTATTTGCAAAGGTCGGCCACAGGCCGAAATACGTATTTTCGTTTTCTCGACAGGTTTCGCGGATGACCATGGCTGCGGCGATGCAAAGCCGGACGGCAGAATCGCCAGCGCGGTCGAAAGCGAGCCGCATCGCGCATGTCGACCTCATCAGCGATATTGCAGAGGCTGAGGCGGCTTGGCGTGCCCTCGAAGAGCCCGGTCATCTCTTCACGCCCTATCAGCGGTTCGATCTCCTGAGTTCGTGGCAACGATCGGCCGGAGAACGCGAAGGCGCCCGTCCGTTCGTCGTGATCGCCCGCGACGCCGAGCAGACTCCGCTCGCGCTGCTTCCGCTCGCGCTGCGCCAGGGCCACGGCGTGCGCACGGCCTGCTTCATGGGCGGCAAGCACACGACCTTCAACATGGCGCTGTGGAACGCAGAGTTCGCGGCAGAGGCCGTTGCCGCCGATCTCGACGTGCTGTTCGCGCCGTTACGTGATCGGGTCGATGTTCTCGCGCTGATGCAGCAGCCGAAACGCTGGCATGACCAGCAGAACCCGTTTGCGCTGCTGCCGCAGCAGAGCGCGATCAATGGCTGCCCGCTGCTGACGATGGAGCCCGGTGGCCCGCCCGCATCCCGGATCGGCAACTCCTTCCGCCGCCGGCTGAAGAGCAAGGAGAAAAAACTTCAGACGCTCGCCGGCTATCGCTATCATCTTGCGACGACGGACGCGGACATCAGCCGCCTGCTCGACTGGTTCTTCCGGGTCAAGCCGGTCCGGATGGCCGAGCAGAAGCTGCCGAACGTCTTTGCCGAGCTAGGGGTCGAGCAGTTCATCCGCAGCGCCTGCCTCGCGCCGCGCGGCGAAGGCCGTGTCATCGACGTTCATGCGCTCGAATGCGAAGACGAGGTGATCGCGATCTTCGCCGGCGTCGCCGACGGCCAGCGCTTCTCGATGATGTTCAACACCTACACGATGTCGGAGCACGCCCGCTACAGCCCGGGTCTGATCCTGATACGCTACATCATCGACCGCTACGCCGAGCGCGGCTATCGCTCGCTCGACCTCGGTATTGGAACCGACGAGTACAAGCGCATGTTCTGCAAGGACGACGAGGACATTTTTGACAGCTTCGTGCCCATGACCTCGCGCGGCAAGCTCGCGGCGATGGCAATGTCCTCACTCAACCACGGCAAGCGCCTGGTCAAGCAGAACCAGATGCTGTTCGACCTGGCGCGACGGCTGCGGCAAGCGTTTGGATAAGCACCGAAGCACTCCCGTTCCTTACGCCGCCACCACGCGGGGTCCTTCCATGCCCTCGGACGGCTGCACCGGCCGGCTCAGCATCGTCACTTCGCTGAAGCCGACCGCCTTGAGCTGCTCGCACATCAGCGTGCGCGCATCCAGATCCATCGAGGCATCGGGCACCACGACGGCGCGAGCGCTCGCCGTCAGCAGCTCTGCGGGCAAGTCTTCGGCACTGCCGGCGTCAACGAGCACGTGGTCGTAGGCCCGCAGCAGGGCATCGATCGCGAGCGTCACCCGCGGCGACTGAAGCAGGCTGCGATCGAAGCCGGGACGGCCGGCCATGACCAGATGCAACCGCGAGAGCTTGTCGCGCGTGATGACCTGCGCAAACGAGACCTGTCCCTGCATCAATTCGGCAAGACCGGGCGCCATCGGATCGACCGACACCGCAGCAATCGTCGGCGAGGACGCGGCGAGATCGACCACGACGACGCGCGCGTTGCGCGCGAGGTGGCGGGCGAGCGTCAGCGTCGACAGCGTGATGGCATCGCCCGAGGCGGTGCCGAGCACGGTGACCTTCTTTGCACCCGCTCCTGCCGCCATCAGGCTTTCGGCCAGCTGCCCGATCTCGGCGAATTCGCTGGCATCGGCGTTGGCCGTCATCGTTGGCTGAAGCGGGGCCGGCTCGACCGCATCCACGACCGGCTCCTGGCGAGTCACAGGCCGCGGCAGCGCGGCAAGGGCACGCGGCGCGGTCTGGTGCAGAAGCTCACCGGTGACGACGAGACCTGACGAGAGCAGCAGTGTCGCCAGCGTCGCGATCAGCACGATCGGCAGCTTCTTCGGATAGGCCGGCGTGTTGGAGACGATGGCGCGCGAGATGATGCGGCCTTCCGCCGGCGCGGAATCGATGCTCTCGCGGGTGCTGGCCTCGCGGTATTTTCCAAGATAGGTCTCGAGCAGGTCGCGCTGCGCCTTGGCTTCACGCTCGAGTGCCCGCAGCTGGACATCCTGACCGTTGGTCGAGGTCGCCTGCTTCTTGAGCTGCTCGAGGCTCGCGATCAGGCCGTCGACCCGGCCGCCGGCGATCCGCGCGTCGCTTTCGAGCGAGCGCGAGATCTTGGCCGCCTCGTCGCGGATCTGATTGTCGAGGTCGCCGAGCTGTGCCTTCAGCTCCTTGATGCGCGGGTGATTTCCGAGCAGCGTCGACGACTGTTCGGCGAGTTGGGCCCGCAGCGTCACTCGCTGCTCCGACAACCGCCGCATCAGCTCGGAATTCACGACCTCGGAAGCTTCGATCGGCTTGCCACTCTGGAGCATCTCCTTGATCAGCCGCGCCTTGGATTCCGCATCCGCCTTCATCGAACGTGCATTGTTGAGCTGAGTGTTGACCTCGCCCATCTGCTGGTTCGACAGCGTGGTGTTATTGGTGCCGACGAAAAGCGACGATTTGGAACGGAAGTCCTCGACCTTGGCTTCGGCGTCGGAGACCTTCTTGCGCAGATTTTCGATCTCGCCCGAAAGCCACTGGCTGGCGTTGCGGGCCTGATCCTGGCGCGCATTCTGCTGCAGCACGAGATAGCCGTCGGCGATCGAATTGGCGACGCGCACCGCCAGCTCGGGATCCTGCGACTGGAATTCGACGACGATGACGCGCGACTTGTCGACGGCGTAGGCCTGGAGGCGATCGTAATAGGCGTCGAGCACGCGCTCTTCCGGTGTCATCGAGAACGGATCGCGGCCGATGCCGACCAGGGCCGCAAGCGACTTCAGCGGGGAGACGTCTTGCAGCACCGGGTCGAACTCGGGGCGCTCCGCAAGCTTGTTCTTCTTGATGATCTCACGCGCGAGGTCGCGCGACAGCACGAGCTGCACCTGGCTGGTGACCGCCTCGGGATCAAGCGCCTGCCGCTCCTCGGTGCTGCGGTCGCTGCTCGGCCGCAGGAAGACGTTCTCGCGGCCGTCGATCAGGATGCGCGATTCGGATTTGTAGCGCGGCGTGATGAGATTGATGACGGCGACGGAGACGACGAGAGCCAGCACCGTCGGCACGATGATCCAGCCGCGCTTGTGCGCGAGTGCGCCACCAAGCGCGTGCAGATCGATGTCACCGGATTCGGCAGGTGCCGGCTGCGCAACGACCGCCGCCGGCCTGGCTTCAACTCTGGGCTTGGTCCCAAGCTTGGCCTTCGAAACGGCCCGCTCGATGACGGCCTTGTCCTTGCCGGCACGCCAGAACGCTAAACGCATCGAACACTCCCGCAGGGCAACGCCACTCGTGTAGATCAACCGGGCCGATTACACTCCATTAAGGTTGCCGCGGGGTTAATCGCGACGTCCTGCGAGTAACGCAGGCGCGCTCGTCACCATTTGTTAACCACGAGGCCCCTTAATCCATCTCGATATTTCGAGAACGTTGTTCGGCATTCGCCGTCGAGCGCTGGTTTGATCATGCCCCCTCTCCCGACCAGCCGCTTCGAATCCTGCACGCCGTACGCGCGCCAGTCGGCGGCATCTTCCGGCACATCCTCGACCTCGCCAACGGCCAGGTCGATCGCGGTCATCAGGTCGGCATTCTCGCCGACGGCATTACCGGCGGCGAGCGCGCGGACAAGGCGCTGGCCGAGCTTGCACCGCGGCTGAAGCTCGGCGTGCACCGGCTGGCGATCCGCCGCGAACCCTCACCGGAGGATTTCCTGGTGTGGCTGCGGATGCGCCGCCTGATCGCCACGCTCAAGCCGGACGTCATGCATGGCCACGGCGCAAAGGCCGGCGCCTTCGTGCGCATGCGGCGCCGCGCGGATGACACCATCCGCATCTACACCCCGCATGGCGGCTCGCTGCACTATCCGCTCAACACCCTGAAGGGTGAGTTTTACGCGCGGCTCGAGCGCACGCTGATAGATGCGACGGACCTGTTCCTGTTCGAGAGTGCCTTTGCCCGCGACACCTACCAGCGCATCGTCGGCACGCCCAAGGGCGTGGTGCATTGCGTCTTCAACGGCGTGACGCCGGAGGAGTTCGAGCCGGTCGTGATCGCCGATGACGCCACCGACCTCGCCTATGTCGGCGAGTTCCGGCATATCAAGGGCGCCGACCTCCTGGTCGACGCAGTGGCCCGGCTGCATGAAAGCGGCAAGAAGGTCACGCTGACGCTCGGCGGTGACGGCGAGGAGACGGCGACGCTGAAAGCGCAGGTCGAGCGGCTCGGCCTGACGGACGCGATCCGCTTCATCGGCCACGTCAAGGCGCGCTACGGCTTTTCCAAGGGGCGCCTGCTGGTCGTTCCCTCGCGCGGCGATTCCATGCCCTATGTCGTGATCGAGGCGGGCGCGGCCGGCATTCCCATGATCGCAGCGCGCGTCGGCGGCATCCCCGAGATCTTTGGACCCGAGAACCCGGCGCTGTTCGCAGCGAGCAACGCCGAGGCCATGGCCGAGGCAATCGCCGCGGCGCTCGAAAATCCGCAGGGAACCGCGCAGCGCGCATTGTCGCTCCGCGAGCGGATCTCGGCGCATTTCTCCCAGCGGGCGATGGTTGACGGCGTGCTCGCGGGTTACCGCGATGCATTCGCAAATCATTAACCACTCTCAAGGCCGCTTTAGAGAATCTTCCGATTTGTCCGATATCCGATGAGCCTTGGGGGATGCTCGCCCGGAGCGCAACGCGGCGCCCGCGGATCTTTGGAATGGACGTGGACGCCCGTGGAACCGCTCAACGCACGCTCGATGCTCGATGCCGCGACCAGCGCCGCGGCAAAGCCGGCTGACCAGGCTTTTGTCGAGCGACGCCGCCGCCTGACGCCGGCCGCACTCGACGTCGTGAACCAGAAGGTCGCACGCGCCTATTCGCCGATCGTGATCACCGGCTTTGCGCGCGCTACCGATTTCGTGCTGCTGAGCGTGGTCGGCATCGCGGTGTATGTCGGCTACGTCATGCCGCTCGCCGGCTTCAACTGGGTCTATCCCGCAGAGATCGTCGCCGTCGCGGTCGCCGCCGTGGTCTGCTTCCAGGCCGCGGACATCTATCAGGTGCAGTTGTTTCGGGGGCAGCTCCGACAGATGACGCGGATGATCTCGTCCTGGTCGTTCGTCTTCCTGCTGTTCATCGGCATCTCCTTTTTCGCCAAATTCGGCAGCGAGATGTCGCGGCTGTGGCTTGCCGCCTTCTACTTCCTCGGCCTCGCCGCGCTGGTCGCCGAGCGGCTTATCCTGCGCTCACTGGTGCGCAGCTGGGCGCGCCAGGGCCGGCTCGATCGCCGCACCATAATCGTCGGCTCCGACAGCAACGGCGAGCAGCTGGTCGAGGCGCTGAAGGCGCAGGAGGATTCTGACATTCACGTGCTCGGCGTATTCGACGACCGCAACGACAGCCGCGCGCTCGACACCTGCGCGGGTGCGCGCAAGCTCGGCAAGGTCGACGACATCGTCGAATTCGCCCGCCGCACCCGGGTTGATCTGGTGCTGTTCGCCCTGCCGATCTCGGCCGAGACGCGCATCCTCGAGATGCTCAAGAAGCTCTGGGTGCTGCCGGTCGACATCCGCCTCTCCGCCCACACCAACAAGCTGCGCTTCCGCCCCCGCTCCTATTCCTATCTCGGCGAAGTGCCGACGCTCGACGTATTCGAGGCGCCGATCACAGACTGGGACCTGGTGATGAAATGGCTGTTCGACCGCGTCGTCGGCAGCCTCGCGCTGCTCGCCGCGCTTCCCGTGATGGCGCTGGTGGCGCTGGCTGTGAGGCTCGATAGCCCCGGCCCCGTCCTGTTCCGCCAGAAGCGGTTTGGCTTCAACAATGAGCGGATCGACGTCTACAAGTTCCGCTCGATGTATCATCACCAGGCCGACCCGACCGCATCGAAGGTCGTGACCAAGAACGATCCGCGCGTCACCCGCGTTGGCCGCTTCATTCGCAAGACCAGCCTCGACGAGCTGCCGCAGCTCTTCAACGTGGTGTTCTCCGGCAATCTCTCCCTGGTCGGGCCGCGCCCGCACGCGGTGCAGGGCAAGCTGCAGAGCCGCCTGTTCGACGAAGCCGTCGACGGCTATTTCGCTCGCCATCGCGTCAAGCCCGGCATCACCGGCTGGGCCCAGATCAACGGCTGGCGCGGCGAGATCGACAATGAAGAGAAGATCCAGAAACGAGTCGAGTTCGACCTCTATTACATCGAGAACTGGTCGGTGCTGTTCGATCTCGTCATTTTCCTGAAGACGCCGCTCTCGCTGCTGACCAAGAACGAGAACGCGTATTGAGTGGTAGTGCCCGAGCCACGCTGTCATCGCCCGGCTTGACCGGGCGATCCAGTAATCGCCGGCAGCGGAAACTGCCACGAACAGCTCGGATTACTGGATGCCCCGCCTTCGCGGGGCATGACGGCGGAAGTGTTGTGTACGAGTAGCGTGAGCCCATAATGGCATATGCGGCGACAGCCGGTGGAATGAACATAGCCGCACCGGCCGCGCCCGGCGTGCTGGCCCTCCAGCGCGCGCTGGTGTGGCTGGTCGGTGCGTCCGGCGCGATCGTTTTCATCGAGCCGAGCCCCTACGAGGTCGCGACCCTGCTCGCCACCGTCGCCTTCTTCGCCACCGGCCTGCGGCTCAAGCTCGTGCTGATGCCGCTGGTGCTGGCCCTGGTCCTGCTCAATGTCGGCTACACCATCAGCGCGATCCCGCTGCTCGACCAGTCCGAGGTCGCAAGCTGGATCGCGACCTCCTGGTACATGGCGGTGACCGTGGTGTTCTTCGCCATGGTGACCTCCGAGGACACGGCGGCGCGGCTCGACATGCTGCGCCGCGGCCTCGTGCTCGGCGCGATGATCGCCTCGCTCTCGGCGATCGCGGGCTATTTCAATCTCGTTCCCGGCGGCCACGATCTCCTGACGCTCTACGAGCGCGCACGCGGCACGTTCAAGGACCCGAACGTACTCGGCGCCTTCCTGATCCTGCCGGCTCTGTTCGCGCTCCAGAGCGTGGTCTCGGACAAGCTCGCCAAGGCGTTCCGCAACGTCATCGCCTTCGGCATCATGTCGCTGGCGATCCTGCTCGCCTTCTCCCGCGCCGCCTGGGGCGGGCTTGTCCTGACCTCCGCCTTCATGCTGGCGCTGATGGTCCTGACCAGCCGCACCAACGCGCAACGCTCGCGCATCATCATCATGGCCGTCGTCGCGGTGGTGCTGGGCCTCGCGCTGATCGCGGTCCTGCTGTCGTTCGATTCCATCGCCGAGATGTTCAAGCAGCGCGCAAGCTTCGACCAGAGCTATGATGAGGGCCGCTTCGGCCGGTTCGGCCGGCACATCCTCGGCGCGGAGATGGCGCTCGACCTGCCGTTCGGCATTGGTCCCTTACAATTCCACCGCTTCTTCCCCGAGGACACCCACAATTCCTATCTGAACGCCTTCATGTCCGGCGGCTGGCTCTCCGGCGTTTGCTATCCCGCGCTGGTCTTCACGACCGTCATCACGGGCTTTCGCCACATCTTCGTCCGCGTCCCCTGGCAGCGCGCTTATCTCGCGGTGTTCTCGGCCTTCGTCGGCACCGTCGGCGAAAGTTTCGTGATCGACACCGACCACTGGCGGCACTTCTGGATGATGCTGGGCGCGATGTGGGGCATGATCGCGGCCGCACAGGCCTACAAGATCAGGTCTGGCGAGGATGCTTCTTCAGCTTGAGCGCGGGCCGCTTCTCCGGCGGCGTGTCGAGCAGGCCCTTCAGTGCAGCGGTCGCCGCAAGCACGCCCTTGTAACCCTCATTGGCGAAGCGCAGCAGTAGCCGCAGTTCCTCGTCCGAGTAGGTACTGAAGACCTTCTCCATGGCCTGCTGCATCGGCACGTAGAGTTCGCCGATTTTCGCTCCGGTCTCCGGTACGACTGTAATGAAGACCTTGCGCCGATCGGTCTCGTCCCGCTCGCGGCGCACCAGTCCGGCCTTCTCGAGCCGATCGACCACGCCGGTGATGGCGCCCGTCGTCAGCCCCGTCACCTCGGCGAGGCGGCCCGCGGTCACGCGTCCCTCGAGATAAAGGATGTCCATGCATTCGAGGTCGGAGTTGGCAATTCCGGCCGCGTTCGCAACGGCTTGCCCATAGAGCACGCCCTGCGCCGAGGACCGCCGCATCGCCTCTTCCAATTCTCCCAGTAGCGTCGCGCGCGCCTTCGCCCTTGACAAGGCTCACCTCATATCTTAGTCGATATATATCTTAGCCACTAAGAGATTTAGTGGCCGTAATTTTTCCTAGCACCATGGAAACGTCGGGAGCAAGCCAATGCCTCATCGTCCCCGCAAGGCCCTGATCATCGGTGCCGGCATCGCCGGCCCGGTTGCAGCGATCCTGCTGCGCCGCGCCAGCATCGAATCGGCGATCTACGAAGCCTGGCCCTACTCCAAGGGCATTGGCGGTGGCCTCCAGATCGCGCCCAACGGCATGCACGTGATGGACGAGATCGGACTTGCGGCGGAGTTGATCAGCCGCGGCTCGACCGCAGAGTCTTTCGATTTCTATTCGCAAGAGGGCCAAAGGCTCGGCTCGATCAACCGCGACATGGCGCGGCGCTTCGGCCAGCCCGCGGTCAACGTCTGCCGCGCGACCTTGAACGAGATGCTGATCGACAAGGCGTGGTGCGCATGCGTCTCGCTTTATTTCGACAAGCGCCTGATCAAGATCGAGGATCGCGGCGACCAGCCGGTCATCGCCTATTTTGCCGATGGCACCACGGCCGAGGGCGACTTCCTGATCGGCGCCGACGGCGTGCATTCGGTGGCGCGGCGGCAAGTGGTGCCGGACGGGCCAAAGCCATTCAACACCGGCCTGATCGGTTTCGGCGGCTTCGTGCCGCATGCTGTGCTCGACGGCCGCGCGATCGGCCGGCATGTCGAGACCACCTTCGGACAGAGCGGCTACTTCGGCCACGGTTATTGCAGCCCGGACCCGAAGGACGGCGTGATGTGGTGGAGCACGCAGCCGGCGCACGGCATGGATGCCGCGATGTTCCGCGCGCTCGACGAGGCGACGCTGAAGCAACATCTGCGCGGCTTCCATCACGGCTGGCATGATCCGATCCCTGCGATCATCGAGGCGGCCGAGAACATCGTGGTCACCGACACGCTCGACGTCGCGACCTTGCCTACATGGTCACGCAAACGCTCGCTGCTGATCGGCGATGCCGCGCATGCAACCAGCCCCCATGCCGGCCAGGGCGCGTCGCTCGCACTGGAGGATGCGATGCGGCTCGCCCGTCTGATGCAGGAAGGCCAGGAGCTAACCGCCACTTTCCAGGCCTTCGAGGCCGAGCGGCGCCCCCGCGCCGAGAAGATCGTCGCCATTGCCCGCCGCAACGGCAACAGCAAGCGCGAATTCAGCGCCACCGGCGCCTGGGTTAGAAACCAGATGATGAAATGGCTGCTGCCGCTGGGGTCGAAGAGCATGGATTTCATGTACGGGTATGACGCACGGGCGGTGTAACGGCACGGTGCCGCAGGGTGGGCAAAGCGGAGCGCCCACCACTCGCAAAGATGCTCATGGAGATATGGTGGGCACGGCGCGTTGCGCCTTTGCCCCACCCTACGATAGCGGATCTAGCCCTCCACCGCGAACGTCAGCCCCGCATGCTCCCGCAAGCGCTTGATCAGCTTGTGCTGCATTGCTGCGCCCGGCGTCCAGAGCCCGGCTGGAACATCGGTCACGTCGCGCAGCATGCAGATGGCACATTCGGAGATCATCTTCGAGGTCGAGCCATAACCGGGATCGCGGTCGCCGGTGACGCCGGCGCGGATCTGGCGACCGTCAGGCGCGATCGCGACATAGAGCAGATCAAAACGGCCGTTCTCTCGTTCTTCCTTCGAGGGGCCTTCGCCCGGCTTGGGCGCGCCCGGGCCGGTCTTCTCGGCGTTCGCCGCCATGACGAGCTTGGCGTTGGCCTCGCCCTTCTCGCCGGGACCAGTCAGAACCATCTCGTCGTAGACGAAGTCCTGGCCGTAGGGAAAGCCCATCAGCATGTTGGAACGATGGACGTTGCGGGTGTTGATCAGCGCCATCGTGAACGGCGCGGCCCAGGATTGCAGATCTTCCTCGAGCAGGGACCTGTTGCCCTTCGGCTGCTTCGGTCCGGTGAAGCCCGGCGTCAGCGCGAACGGATCGTTCAGGATAGTGATGAGGCTGATGTCTTTGGCAACGGCATCGAAGGTCGCCTTGGCGCTCGCCGCGGTGCCGCCCGACAGCGCGCCGCGCATGTCGCGCACGCGGCCTTTCACACGCGAGGCCGGAGCGCCGAAGACGCGCTTGGCCTCTTCCTGCACAAAGAACGCGCCAAGCTCGAACGGCACGGAGTCGAAGCCGCAGGAGAATACGATGCGCGCACCGCTGTCCCTTGCAGCCGCCTCGTACTTGTCGATCATCTGCCGCATCCAGATCGGCTCGCCGCAGAGATCGAAATAATCCGTGCCGGTGGCGACGCAGGCCGCGAGCAGTTCTTCGCCGTAGAGCTGATACGGACCGACAGTGGTGATCACCGACATCGTCTGTTCCGCCATCGCCTTCAGCGAAGCCGCGTCCGACGCATCCGCCACGATCAACTGCGTATTGCCCGGCGCGCCGATCGCATCGCGCACCGATTTCAGCTTCCCAAGGCTGCGCCCCGCCATCGCCCATTTGAGCGTGTTGTCGCTCTTATAATGCTGAGTCAGATATTCAGCGACGAGCTGACCGGTGAAACCGGTCGCGCCGTAGACGACGATGTCGAATTTCGCAGAGCTCATGACTGGCCTTTACTTCTTCGCGTAACTCACGCCCATGCCGGCGCGGACGTCGCTTTGAATCCCATAGGGCGGAATCGGATAGCGCAGGCCGTTCCTGGCAAGCGCCTTCATGCCGACGATCGCCTTGGCGAGATGCGCAGGCTTCAAGGCCATCAGCATCTCCTCGTCCGGCACGCCGCCATAGCGCCGTTCGGCATAGCATGGCAAGGACAGGCTGGGCTCGCCGCTTTTGAGCGCCCGCCCCCAGGAATCCGCACAAGCGGTTTCGCCGACCACGCCCCATTCGAACTTCTTGTAGCCGGTATATTGCAGCCCGTTGATCAGGATGATCATCTGCCCTGGCGTCGCGTAGACGAGGCAGATGTCGGGTGGATCGAGCCGCCCGCTCGCCAGCGGACTGACCGCGAGCGCCTGGTATTGCCCGAACGGAACCACGTCCAGCGCCTCCTGGCGCTTGCGTGCATCCTCCGCGGTGCCGTGCCAGACGCCGACATAATTTTCGCCGGCAAGCCATTTCTCGTCCTGCGGGCTGAGCCCGATCACCGCGCGGCACTGCGCGCCGACGAGATCGTCGCCGGTGATGCCGACGGTCCATCCCAGGCGCGAGGCCATGCTGACGATCTGGTCGGTGGTGTGGAGCGCATTCGGCCGCCGGATTTTCGGGATCGCCTCCATGTCCGCGACATGCGCGAACAGCTTCATGCCGATCACCGTGGTCTTCAACCGCAACAGACTGTTGAGATCGGCCACGAGGCCGGCAAGATCGATCGTATCAGCGGCTGACTGCTCCATGGCATCCTCCCGGCGCGCCGTTTCCGACGCTTATTGTTGGGCTTTTGTGGCCTGTTCTAGTCCTTGCCCGGCCCGGGAAGCAACTCGCTGGTCCTGCCCATCAGGCGGTAGGCCAAAAAGGCCGATCCATTCACGCACGGCCACGTTGGTCCTGTCGAGCCCGTCCGCGCCATTGTTCGTGAAGGAGAGAACATCATCGCGCCCGCCCATCCGCCAGTCGACGGGATAGGCCTCGACGTCGAAGCCAGCCTTGCGGAAGATCCCCATTGAGCGCGGCATGTGGAAGGCGGAAGTGACGAGGAGCCACCGCTCGCCCGGTTTTGGCGCAACCAGCTTCTTCGTGAAGACCGCATTCTCCCAGGTGTTGCGGGAATCGCGTTCAAGGATCAGCCGCTCCTTGGATATGCCGAGGCTTTCCAGGATCGGCGCGGAATAGTCGGCTTCCTTGGCATCGGTCGGGATCAGGTTCGAAGCGCCTCCGGTGAAGACGATGCGCGCATTCGGATAGCGACGCGCCAGCATGGCCGGCGCAAAAAAACGATCGGCCGCGTGCGCGACCACCGGCGTGCCATGTGCGGCCGACAGATCGGTATCGACCGAGCCGCCCAGCACGACAATGCCGTCGGGCGCGCCGCGCGACGGATCCCACGCGGGAAAGCGCGATTCCAGCGGATAGAGCAGCAGATTGCCGAGCGGCGAAAACGCGGCGAGCGCGAGCAGAACCAGCGTCGTCGCGGCCAGTTTCCGGCCGAGCCCGGCAAAGCGTGTTGCCATCAGCACGACCGAGATGATCCCGAGCTCGACCAGAAGATTGATCGGCACCAGTGCGGCACCAAACGTCTTTGAAAGAAAGAAAAACAGGACAAACCTCGCTGAAATGATCGTACTGCGCGGGTTTGGCCCGCCCACCCATCTTCAGAAATCTTTTTGGGAGAGGATCGATTGCCGGGTCAAGCCCGGGCATAACAGGATCTCATGACAAGTTCTGATGAATCCGATTGGACGCGGCAAATGACCCATCATCACCTGCATTCAAGTCCCGAAACCTGCCATTGGGGCTTCTTTGAAGCCGCGCTCAAGCCCGTCCTTACCATCGCGAGCGGCGACGAGGTGACCGTCGACACCATCAGCGGCGGCCCGGACATGCTGCCGGACCGCAGCAAGTTTCACGTTCCGCCGGAGATATCAGAGGTCCATGCCAACAACGAGCGCATGCTTCCCGGCCACATCCTGACCGGCCCGATCGCGATCGACGGCGCCGAGCCCGGCGATGTGCTCGCAGTCGAGATCCTCGACGTCCAGCTCCGCCAGGACTGGGGCTGGAACATGATCAAGCCGCTCTCCGGCACCCTCCCCGACGATTTCCACGAGACCCGGATTCTCAACATCCCGCTGGACCGGTCGCGGATGGTCGGCCGGATGCCTTGGGGCCTCGACCTGCCGCTAAAACCGTTTTTCGGCGTCATGGGCGTTTCGCCACCGCCGGCCTGGGGCCGCATCTCCTCGCTCGTGCCGCGCGCGACGGGCGGCAATCTCGACAACAAGGAGCTTGGCGCCGGCGCGACGTTGTATCTGCCGGTGTTTGTCCCGGGCGCGATGTTCTCCTGCGGCGACGGTCATGGCGTGCAGGGCGACGGCGAGGTCTGCGTCACCGCGATCGAGACGGCGTTGCAGGGCCGCTTCCGGCTGACGCTGCGCAAGGATTTGCGGTTCGAGTATCCGCGCGCGGAGACGCCGACCCACTACATGACCATGGCGATGGACCCCGACCTCGACCAATGCGCGGTGCGGGCGCTCCGCGATATGATCGTGCTGCTTGGCGAGACGCGAAACCTGTCGCGCGAGGACGCCTATACACTATGCAGTCTCGCGGCCGATCTGCGGGTGACCCAGACCGTCAACGGCTCCAAGGGCATCCATTGCATGATCGAAAAGGCGATCGTGCACGGCTGATCGCGCCAGCACTTCCTGGCCACTCCACGCTTGCCCATCGCCTGGACATGCCGGCGGCGCGCTGCATCGCGCCTGATTTCGTGCACGATTCCAACGGGCTAAGCGATGGGCTCGGTCTGTATTTGACTCTACCACTGACCCTAAATAGAGTCTTAATCGTTACTTTTATGTACCCGAGTAAGAGGCTAGCGTTCGGGCCATGGCCACCGAAAAAGCCGAGACTGACCGCATTCCCGTAACCTTGGCGCTCTCGACCATCACCTACCTGGAGAAGTTGGTGAGACAGGGCACTCACGGCACCAGCGTTCCCGGCGTCGCACGGACCTTGATCGAGGAAGGCATCCGTCTCGCCATCAAGGACGGGCTTTTGTCGATCTGCGACAATGGCAGGACGTGAGCGCACGCCGAACGTGAAGCGGACGGATCTCGAGCTGCGGTTGGTCGATTGTCGCAACCTGGGACCGCTACAATGCCTGTTCTCTCACCAACCTGGACCAACGAACGAATTGAACTTCTGAAGCAACATTTCGAGGCCGGTCTCTCCTGCCGCGAGATCGCCGCCGACATCGGCGTCAGCCGCAACGCCGTGATCGGCAAGCTGTCGCGCCTGAATCTCACGCGCGGCCGCTCGGCCGACGAGCGCGGGCTTCAACACAGAAATCAGGACAGAAATCATAACAGGACTGGCGCGCCGCGTGCGCAAAGAGCGGTTCCCCGGCTGCAATTCGAAATGCTCGCGACAATCTACGGAGAAGCGGACGGGCCTGTCGCGACCGGGCCGATCGACGAGGCGAATCGCTGCTCGCTGATGGAGCTCGGCGAAAACTGCTGCCGCTGGCCGATCTCAACGCCCGGTGCCGAGGATTTCTGCTTCTGCGGCAACGCCGTCCATGACGGTCAGCCCTATTGCGCCGGCCACAGCCGCCTCGCCTACAAGCCGAACTCGCGTGCGCGTGTCATGCGCGGCTGAAGCGAGCCGTCGCCTGGACCCACAATCTTGGCCCCAACGAAAAACCTCCGGTAGGGCATTACCGGAGGCTTCTGGAGGCTTAGCGTGAAGCTAAGAGCCGGGATTTTCAAACCGGCTGACAACTATATAGCTGAGCAACTCAGCTAAGTAAATAAGTTTGTGGTGATCGATTCGCATAGCTCGTCTTCGCCGTCCGCGCAGGTGAGTTCGATTTTTCCAAACCTACATCGCTCCAGAAAAAAGCCCCGGCGGTTTCCCGCCGGGGTTTCTGGTCGATCTGCGCGATCGATGATCAGAAGTTGCGCTGAGCGCGCAGCATCATGGTCACCGAGTTCTGGTCCTTCAGCTCGTACACGGCCGCCGGTTTCGCTGCGCTGGCAATGCCCGGGCTCGCGATGGCACCGGAGTACTTCTGGTCCAGACGCGACCAGCTCAAGTCGGCTGTGAACGCCAGGTTCCTGACCGGAGTCCACACGGTGTTGACACCGACAACACCGAAGTTGAAGTCCGGGTTACAAGTCGAACCGGCCACGGCGATCGCAGCGAAGTTGGTGCAGATCAGGCCCTTGCCCGTATTGCCGTACTTCAGCTGAGCATAACCACCGTAGACGGCGCTCGCCCAGTTCGGGCTCCAGTTGTGGGTATAACCACCACGGACGCCCCAGGTCTTGACGGTATCGATGCCGGTAGCCGTTCCAAAGACGCCGTCAGCAAGGCCGGCGAAACCGGTGCTTTGATACGCCGTGCCGCTACCGCTGAACATGAAGAAGCTCTGCGGGAACAGGCTCTGGAAATTGTAACGAGTTGCACCGTCGGTGTAGACGCCCTGCAGGTTGATCACGTCGCCCGCACCGGTCGGGATGTTCTTGATCGACAACGAGCCCTGCACAGCCCAGCCCCACTTGTCTTCGGGGTGACCGCTGACTTCAGTCGCGCCGTAGTAGCCGGCATGGAGGTCATGCGCGACAACCGACAATTGGGCCAGACCCCAAGCCTGATCGACACGGACAGCACCAATGATATCGGGTGAGCGCGTTCCACCCCAATCGTTGGCACCATAGACGCCCGTCACGAACTGAGCAGCCGTACCGGCCGACACGTTCCACAGGTTCGACTGGCCGTTTGTCGCCGTCGTCTCTTCTTCCAACGCCAGCGAACCGGTGATGCCCTGGCCAAAGTCAGCCGTGTAGGCGAACTGGTTCACGCCATTGACGTGGTTGCTGCCGCCCGGAATGGTATCGGGACCGCCAGCCGGATAGCTCTGCCACGGGGCGTCGAAGATCGAGACCGTGCGGCCGAAGGTGAAGCCGGCGAACTGGAGGAACGCATGGAAGAGACCGAGCGAAGGCGCACTGGGCGAGATCGTGGACGGGCTGTTGCCGGTGACGTTGGACGTATCGTAGGTGAAAACCATGTCGGCGTAGGTGCGAACAACGCCGTACTCGGTCGCCGTGCGGGTGTCGACGTTGAAGTCGAAACGGGCGCGACTGTAATAGTAGTTGGTCAGACGGTTGTTTGACCCACCGTTCGCACTGCTGGTGCTGTTGTTGAAGCCATAGTCGCCGGCGCCGCCGAGAATTGCGTCGGCGCGCAGGTAACCACCCAGCTTGATGCAGGTGTCGGTGCCCGGCATGTAATAGAAACCAGCACCGTACAGCGAGCAGACCTTCACGTATTCGACCGCCTTGGCCTTGACCGGAAGATCAGCCGCCTGAGCTCCGCCGACGGCGATCAGACCCGCCGCAGTGCCGAGCAAAAGGCTCTTCACCATTTTCATTTTAAAACCTCCAAGTTGCACATTTTGCGGAGACCGGACCGTGAGGCCCCCAGATCCCCGTCTCTTCAAATCCGCTCGGCCGCTTTGCGCTTTCGGACACACCCGCATTCGAAGCGAGGGACGTGAGCGAACCACCTGCAACGGGACGATCGAGAACCCCCACCGTCGCGGATCAATATGCCTGCGCCATTCTACTAATCAAAATAGTTTATTAGATAAGCTTTGTAATTTCGCAAACTCTGTGTCCTTGGCGCAACACCTGACCTGATCTACAAAGCTGATGGGGTCATATTTGACATTTAGGTGACATATTTATCCTGCTCTGCACTTGCGTCAGGGCAGACTTGCGTGAACTATGGCCTCCATGAACACCAGCCGGAAAGAAATCGGCTCGCGGGAGTAACGCTGTGTCAGCGATGAGGAAAGAAGGGGCGCGCCTCCGCTCCACCGGCAATCTCGATATCATCAGGCGATTCACCTGGGAGATATCGTCGATCAACATGTATCTGGAGGAGCTGCGTCAGTTCTGGGCCAGGACGCTCGGCATCAGCGGACCGCAATGGCTGATCCTGATGGCGATTTCCGACCTCGACAAGGACGATGGCGTGCCCGTCAACGTGGTCTCCAAGCTGCTTCATGTCGACCCGTCCTTCGTCACCACCCAGTCCAAGCTGCTGGAGAAGAAGGGCCTGCTACGCCGACGCCCCTCACCGACCGACGCCCGCGTGGTGCGGCTGTCGCTGGTCGAAAAGACCCAGAAGCACATCGCGAGCCTCAACGAGCAGTACAAGTCGATTCGCGAATCCGTCTTCCAGGAGTTCGATGAGAACGAGCTGACGGAGTTTACCGCCAAGCTCGCAACGCTGAAGAGCCGGCTCGAAAAGGCCTGCGTCAGGATCACCCTCGACTTCTGAGGCGCGCTTCCGCTCTCGGCAGGAGGCCGCGCTCAGACCCGCTTGCCGACGGCACCGAGGCGCGATTCGAGCCAGTCGAAGATGTATTCGTTGGCAAGGCTCGGATTGTCGGCGTGAGCCTGTGCAGCGCCGGTCTCCGCCGCGGTGAACACTTTCAGCACGATATCCGAGTTGCCGAGCTGGGATTTTTGCAGGATCTGACGCGCCCGATCGGCCTTGAGCCAGCCGTCCTCGCCGAGCGTGATCAAAACCGGGCATTCGGCGCCGGAGGCCATCAGCGGCGCATGCGGCACCGGGACGACGCTGAGGTTGCTCATTGCAAAACGACTGGCAAAGAAGGAGCGCTCGTGCAGGTCCCACAGGCCGCCGTCGCAGACGGCCGCGGCGAGACGCGGCTCCTGCAACACCGCGCGCGTCACGAACGAAGAGCCCCACCCGTCCGCCACAATCGCAACGCGATCAAAATCGACGTCCTTGCGCTGCTCCAGATAATCCATTGCGCTGGCAACCGAGCTTTCGAGATCACGGCGCCGCATGAGCATGTCGGCGTAATCGTCGCGCTGGTCGCCGAGCAGGTCCAGCGCGAGCATTGACAACCCACGCTCGCGCGCATGGGGCGCAAGCTTGAACAAGAACTCTTCCTTGCGATGGCCGGGCTCGCCGATGCAGATCACCGTCGGGGCACGACCGTTCGCCGCAGGCGCAGGCAGGAAATAACCCTGCAACGAATGTCCTTCGACCCACGGGATTGTCACGACTTCGCCGGCCGGCCCGCGCGCCGTGAGGAAACGGCGGGCGCATTCCTGCATCGCGAGCACCGCGACCCAGCGCCGTTCTTCGGCGGAATCGAGTGGCATCGCGGCCGCACTGTAGTAGTTCATCGCGCGCAACCAGTTGCGCTGTGCGGTCGCCATGTGGCCTTCCGCGAACGCCGCCTCGGCACGATTCCGGTTGGCTTGTGCCAGCTTCTTCCACTCGCGATGCCAGGACTGCTCGTCGCCGCGCTTCAGCTGCCGCGCGATCATCAGGCATTCGGCGATAGTGGCGCCGCCCTCTTGCGCCGCCGTCAGCAGCCGCGTGAACTCGGCGGAGATATCCTCACTCTCCGGGCAGAGGATAAGGTCGTCGGAGAGGCATGCGGGTATCATCGGAGCTACGCTTTATCGTGACGCTATCCTGATTAACTAAACTATTTCAGTTCGCCAACCAAGCTGCCGTGCACCGAATGAGACCCGTTCGAGATCACCATCGCTTGAACGCGTCTCACATGTCGCATGCGTGACATTCCGTATCCTCATAAGAGCATGCGCGCGGGAGGCAGTAAAATTAGCCGATCAAAATGACCTGAACAAATTGCCTGCGCACCTCTTGCGATGATGATCATCATCCCTACATCTGCGCACCCTCGTTGACAGTCCCGGGCCAAAGACAGTCAGCCGAGTCGCCAACCGGCTTCCTGGGTAAAGCTTTCGTAGAATGCGCGGTCATAGGCCTCCTCGGGCGCCGCGCGCACGCGTTCGTCGAGCAGCTTGGCATCCTCGCCGACCAGGATGCGCCAGCGCTCCGCCTTCACGCCGTCGAGGATGATCCTGGCGGCCTGCGCGGCCGTCGTCGGCGCCTCCTCGAGGAAGGTGCGGGCGTTCGGCGAACGCCGCCTGCATCTCCTCGTCCGATTTTTGTCAGCATCTGGCACGCCGGCCGCAACCATGCGCTTGCGCGTCAGCACGACCCCTCGGCGTCGAGGCGCTCCGATCCGTCGCCGCTCTGCACCTTGCGTGAGTTGGAGACGATCGAGGTGCCGACGTGGCCGGGCATCACCACCGAACATTTGACGTGGGGCGCGTGCAAGCGGAGGTCGTTGATCAGCGCTTCGCTAAATCCCTTCACCGCGAACTTGGCCGAGCTGTAGGCAGTGTGCGCCTGGCCCATGCCGATCGAGGCCCAGAAGCCGTTGACGCTGGCGGTATTGATGATGTGGGCTTCATCGGCCTTGACCAGCATCGGCAGGAACGTCCGGATGCCGAGATAGACGCCGCCCCAGCAGATGTTGAAGGTGCGCTCCCACTGCTCGCGCGTGTTGGTGAACAGGCTGCCGCCGCCGCCAATACCGGCGTTGTTGAACAGCAGATGGATCTTGTCCGTCTTCTGCTGCTCGGCGAGCTCGTCGCGGAAGCGCTTGAGATGATCCTCGATCGAGACGTCCGCGACATGGGTCGTGACGCGCAGGCCTTGCGGCAGCTTCTCGACCTCGCAGAGCCGCCGGGTCTCCGCCATCGCGGCCTCTGAGATGTCGCACATCGCTACGTTGCAGCCCTCGGCAACAAGCTGCCGGGCGAGCTCGCGCCCCATGCCCGTACCACCACCGGTGATGACAGCGATCTTTCCAGCAAATTCCTTCATGGGATCTCGGCCCTTCGCTTAACGGCATGTTTCTTCGTCGTTGGCGCGCCGCGAAGGCGACGCGCGTAAAATGTAGCAGCGCCGCCCCGGCAGGTAAAAGCGGATCGGCGCTGCTGTTCGACATCATTTCGGGGTGCGGATTAGTCGGCGCTCGACGCGCCGAGGGCCTCCCGCGCCTCACAGGTCGCGGCCTGCTGTGCCGGCGAGGCCTCCAGCATCGCACGCTCGAGCGTATCTGCTGCGCCGGCCAAGCGCGGATCGCGCGGCGCCGACCCTACATCGCTCATTCCTGCGTCTTTTCCTGTTGGCTCCCCGTATTTGTCCGGCTTCGGTTTAAGGGCAATTTTTTTACAATCCGAATCATCGAATGGGGAAAGCTGGGGCGAGCAGGCCCGGCGCGTCGTTTCCGCCACAGGCTGTGGCACTCGGCTTGCATCCTCCTCGTGGTCGAAACTACCGATGAGGTGACTGGAATGTTCATAACCGTCATTGCCGTGCTCTGCCGGCTTAGCGCTGCTGCCTCAGGCGGCTGTGTCGAGGAAATCGTGACCGACAGCAATATGACGCCCGATATGTCGATGATGGCGTGTGCCGTCGGTGCGCAGGCACCGCTTGCAAAATGGATGGGCGAGCATCCGATCTACCACGCCAACTGGCGCCTCGAGCGCTACAAATGCGTACCGGGTCACTACGAGATCAAGGGCCACGCCTAAGGCCCCGCAAAACCACTGATGTCGAGGAAACGCCCGGGACCGCCTTTTCCCCGCGCGAGCACGGCTTGCGCCAGACCCATTGCGGCGGCGCGCTTTGTGACAACCGTCACGCACTCACCCTCAAGCAATCGCACGCAAGATGACCGCACGCGCCTGTCGCCCCCCGGCGCCGGCATCAGCGCATAATTGTGCGGCTGGTCACGGAGCAGATGCAGATCGACCGGCACGCCGGCCGCCCTCGCGCGCGCGGCAAGATCGACGCTATCAGGGATACAGCAGATCGCGCGTGCTGGGCGTCGTACGTTCAGCGCTGACCGAAATCACCGATGGCACCCAGGATCTGCGGTCGTGACTCTGGATTCTGTTTCCCGTGCCAGGGCCAAGAGACACCTGACAGGCGTCCTGACGCATCAGTGAAGCTCAAATTGAGCCACCGGCCAGAGCTTCGGACCCTGGGAAATTTCCCAGATCTCAGTCGCCGAATAACGATAGCTAAAAATCGGGGGGCTGCTGAATAACGACAGGGTTCTTATCAAAGCACTAATGATTGAAGCGTCAGATTGTGATCATAATACTATGTCGCATTTTTATGAAAAAGCGAATTCCATGCCAGAGGTTGTTAATTTTCCCCGCGCAGCAGGAAAGCAATCCAGGCTGCATCCCGCGGTTCTTCGGCTTCAAGGGCTCGCAACCGTGATGTCTGAACTGAACGGCATGAACCTCCGCAGCCAAGATGACATGAAGCGCGCGCTTTGGATTCTGGATCTCACTAACCGGTGCATCAAAATTATTCTGTCCGAGTTCCGCGATGATCCTTCAATCAACGAACTCATCAAGCGAGCCGGGGAGCTGGCGGATTCAGTAGAGGGGGCTCGCCGAATGGTTCATCATTTGGGATCGAGCCCAAGTAGCGCAACCGCTCTCCGTCATTGAAACCGCAAGCGCATCGCTCGGCGACATTCATACCTCCCCGTTGGATCATGGCAGGGACTCTCGGAATGAGGCTTATCGCTAGACGGAAGTATTCATTTGTCGACGCCGAGACTTTGATCGAGCGCCAAGCGCTCGATACGCTTTTCCGATTCGGTGAGCAGTCTTTTCTACTGCACATCGCTCCCGGCGAAGAGGACCACGATCAAATTGTTTGGTTGGATTGCCGCGAGGCGCTTCTCTGGATCAACCAGAGCACTGATGATTTCGGGACCAATTTCCGAGCAGCGGAGTGAAGCCCATGGTGGAAACTCGCCACGCACCCCGCTTTCGGGCGTGCAAGCCAGCACTGATCGAACGTGGGGGCGACACAACTCGCTGCACGATACGTGACATTTCCACTACGGGCGCAGCGCTCCAATTCTCTGACTGGACCGACGGAATCCCCCGGTCTTCACGTTGACCATTCCAGAAGACAATTTGAAGCTGGCTTGTCGCGTCGTCTGGCGAACCTCGTTCAGGATGGGGGTGACGTTTGATTAGAAACGAACAGGTTGATCACCGGCGCGTTGGTGATGCTTGCCCCGGGGGACGTAGCCGAAGGGGCTGAAAGTGACCTTGCGCCCACGCTCCATAAGCGTTGCGCCACACCAGCCAGAAACGTCAGCAGCGGAAAGAATCGCGATCTTCAATTTGTCTGCAAACCAAAGGTCGTCTGCAAACCAACAGCTCGAAAACAACATTGAGAATATTGAAGAAAATGGTCGGAGCGAGAGGATTTGAACCTCCGACCCCTAGTCTCCCAGTGATGCCGACACTGGATAGCGGGAAGGACCAACAGAGTCCATGACGGAGCAATAACTTCTTTTTTCAATCACATAGCTCGATCTTTTAATGCGCATAGGTTACCGGCAGATACCGCCCAATCCCGCGCCAATGTTTCCCAAAAGTTTCCCAATCCGCTATAAACTGCCTCCGGCACACCATTACAGACTAGGGCGCTAGGGGGCGGAACGTGGCTACGGGTCGAAACAGGCTTGCCGCTAAAGCGGTCGAGAAGGCCATTACGGAGGCCAAGGATACGGGGAAACGGATAGAGCTGAGCGACGGGGGCGGCCTCGTCTTGCGCTGCCCCCGTCAGGCGTGGCGAAGTGGACCTTTGCCTACCGCTCCCGCGCCAAGGGCGGCATGCGCAGGGTGACGCTAGGCCTGTACGGCCCCAAGGCCCCTGCCCTCAGCCTAAAGCTCGCCCGGGACGCACGGGACCGGGAAGAGGCCAGGAACGGCCAGGGTGAGGACCCCAAAGCGGCGCAAGAGCGCCAGCTCCTGGAGCACCGTAAAGGCGTCGTGACGTTCGGCGAGCTGTGCGACCAGTACTTGGCGTACATAAAGGCCATCGACCCCCGCACCGGCAGCCCGCGTAAGAGCAGTTGGAAAAATGACGAAGGGTATCTGAAGCGCCCCAAGGCGAAGTTCGGGAAGCGCTCGGTGGGCTCGGTCACACGGGGCGAGATCAGGGAGTTCCTCGAAGAGATCGCTGAGACCTCTCCGGCTTCGGCGAACCGGACCCAGTCCGTTATCCGCACCATGTGGGGCTACGCCAACGACCGCGAGCTTCTGACGGAGAACTTCCTGCACGGCATGAAAAAGGTTGGAGGCAAGGAAGTCGAGAAAGACCGCGTGCTCACGCTCGATGAGTTGAAGGCCTTCTTTGCGATCCTCAACGACGACAAGGCGGGCATCACAGACGGGACACGCTTGGCACTGAAAGGCGTGTTGCTGACAGCCCAGCGACCGGGCGAGGTCGCGGGCATGATGCGTTCCGAGCTTCACGGTCTCGAGGGAGACAAGCCCCACTGGATCATTCCGGCTGCCAGGACGAAGAACAAGAAAGCCGAACATACGGTCCCCCTCTCCCCGACTGCGGTCAAGCTGATCGAAGCGGCCTTGGAGATCGGCAAGCCGGAAGAGGGAGAGGACAAAGGCGACAGGCCCGTGTTCGCCAGCCGCTTCGAAAGCGTCGCGATGCTCTCGCGCCACTCAATGAGCCAGGCCGTGCGGCGTTTGCTGGAAGACAAAGAGCTTGCAGCCTTCACGCCCCACGACCTTCGGCGGACGGCCGCAACGGTCGTGCAGGCAGCCCGACTGCCCGTCGATTACGTCAAAGCGCTGCTGAACCACAACGACAAGGGCGTGACGGGCGTATATGCTAGATGGCATATGTTTGAGGAGAAGCTTGCAGCGATTATGGCGATTGAGTCGGCCATTCCACCGCAGGTAAGCGGCCCCTAGAATGCTGCTACTCGCTTGCCTTTCCCGCTGAGGTTTCATAAGATCGTGTTGCTTCTCAGTATCATTGGAGTGTTGTCATGCCCAAGCATCTCGACTTCACGCCTCCCGATTTTACGATTGATCCCGGACAAGCCAATATTGTCTTTAGCAACATTAAGGTTGCCATCTTCGCAGATGATGCGGTCGGATCCGTTTCATGGAGTTTGTCGGCTGATCAGTACAATAAAACGCAATCGAACGATAAACCGCATAACGGCACGCTTTACCTTAATTTGCTCGATGATCGTGGGGCGATAATTCCGAGTAGCACTGGAAAGAAGATCACAATGTTTCCGGGCCACACGCATTGCCGCAACCAAGGTAATCAAGTTTGGCAGGGGACCGCATACGGCTATCCCACCGGGCAGGACTTACTCACTTTAATCAAAAACGTATCGCTTTCCTGCGAGGCAATCACTTACGTTGTCGGGCCTTGCTGATTTCCCGCGACGGAGGGCCGCCTTACTCTACGGCCCTTCTCGATTTAACGGTCAAAGTTCAATAGCGCTGATAGCAGTGCGGCTCAATCGGCTCACAGCTAACCGGCAGTTGCGCTATGGAGGCGTCCAGCTCATTCGCGGCCTTCGCTCCGCAACGATAAGGCAAGCTGTCCTCACCCCGGCAGAGCTGCGAGCTTTCGGGCGCATCAATGCCCCACAGGCGAATGCGCGTGCCGTGAATTTCGAGCGTGTCGCCGTCAATGATGCTTGCCCGTCCGACCAAATCGTTCGGTATTGCACCGCTACTGAATACGACGAGCAGCACGCACGCGAGAGCGGGACCCGCAATGTTTCGCGTCAATCTCCTAAACATCCTTTTTTCGCTCGTCGGAATACTTGCTGAACGCTTTGTCGCCGAAAATCTCGACATCTCGTTGCATGGCACGGAACAGCCCTGACTGGAAGAATTGATCTGGGTTTGCTCGGAACGCATCGGCAATTTTCCGCTGCTGAACGGGAGATATTGTCTCCATTACTCGCTGGATGTGAAGCGCCCTGTCGTTCAGGTAGCCCCATAGCTGTTTCGGCACAGTGACGCTGTGAGGTTGGAACCAACCGGCTCCGTCAGGAATCTTTGTGCCTTTCCACTGTCCAGGGTGTGACTGCACGAAACCGAAAATAGCGAACGGGCCAAGCTTGGAGTAGCTGAAGCACGTTGAACTATTTGTCGCTAGGTCGATATCGACCGCGCGGGTAAGATACCGGTTGATGTTCGGAGTGGTCAGGGAGAAGGACGCGCTCTCGATTTCGCCGCATGATAGCATGTGCAGTTCGAATTCTCCGGTGTGCTTGTAGCGGCCCATCAAGAAACGCGACCACGTTTCAAGCGCCCTTTCGGCTAGGGCAGCTTGGTCTTGAGTCAGATGCTGGAATTTTCCATCTTCTCGCAAAGCGGAAAGAGTGCGCCACGCTACGGAGGCGCAAAATTTTGCCATCCACTCGCCGTGACGGACCTTAAGCGATCGGTCGAGATCGTATGGGTGAAAAATGTTCGTTGCGAACGGCGTTTCCCATGAATTGAAAAGCTGCTCGCAATCCCAGCAAAGCCACTCCCTTTTGTCCCCGTCCTGGGATCGCCGATTTGGCAAACCGGACCTTCGAATGTGGCCAGCTTGCTTCATCCACTTGAAGACGAACGACGGTAGGACATGACTCTGTTGTAAGTCCGCCGTCTTGCCGCAAAGCTTGCACGTTCCAACCATTCGGAAGCCCACAGAGGATTTTTCAATCTTGACTTGTCTAGAACGAAATGAGAACATTGGCTAGCCCATCCTCCGGACTATCCCCATGCCTGAAGCCGTCGCTCCCAAGCTGCAATCCGATGCGCAGGCGTTGGAAGCTGCCGCCGATCAGGCAATCGCGGCTTGCGGCGGTGACGCGCGCGAAGCTGTGAAGGCGCTGTTGATTGCGAATGAATTTCTAGAGCGCGAAATGGAAGAGCGTGTGTCGCGCGGGTATGTTCGCGGCGTGAAGCACGGCAGGTTCAACACATACTCGGGCTAACGGGTGCGATAGTAGGCCATGCAAGATCATTTGGATAAGACCACATCAGTGTCCGTCGAGTTGACGGAGACGGGCGTCAAAGCGAAGGCGAAGAGCCGCTTCGTCGCAGCGGTCGACCGTTTCGGCGGCAATCTGATTGAGATAGTCAACGCTCCAATGGAGCGTCGCATAACCCGTCAGCGGGCAATTTCGGCCGGAGAAGTCAAGCTCGTCGAGGCAGTCACAGAATTCGGCATTGAGAAATTAAAGTGCGATCCAGAGTTCGCCGAAAGGACAGCCGAGAAGTTCTTCACTCGTCTGTTCGAGAAGCAGGCGAACAAAGATCGGGTGCTGATTGAGGCTCTAGAGGATTTGCGGCACTCCCCTCCAACAGATGAAGCGTCAGCCGCCGGAGAGGATCAACTAGCCGAAGAATTCATCGACAGACTTGAGACTTACGCAGAGGGAGCGTCCACCGCCAAACTTCAGCAGAAATGGGGGCGTGTACTTTCATCTGAAGTGCGAAAGCCCGGCACCTTCTCTCCGAAGGTGCTGCGCATCGTGGATGAAATCGAAACGGACACTGCTAATCTTTTTGAGCGCGTATGCGGCTCACGCATCCGGGATTACTTGCCCAAATGCCTTATTGGCGAATTGCCGTTTCAAGAATTGTCCCCGCTCGTTATGGCTGGGCTTCTCATAGACCCAGGAATGGCGGGCCACATCGTTAGGTATGACACGCAGACGACGGCAGCGGGCAAAGAGTTTTGGGTAATTATGGATGATGGACAAGCCCTCTCAATCCCAAAGACTTTCACGCCTCCGAACTCTCCGATGGGGATCGTTCCGATAGGATCTGAAGATGGTCGTCCGGTCGTTCCCGTTTATCTCTTGACCGACGCAGGCAAAGCCATCGCTACTATTTTCGCAAATTCGGCGTCCAACGCGTTTTCTGAGTACTCAGCTAAGGTGCGAGCTGCGCTCCCAGATATTGAGGTACTCAATTACGTGAAACTACCCGGTAGCGAGCTCTACAGACAGCTAGACCCCAGCTCGCAGGTCAATTCCGCTTAATAGCCCTGGGATTCGGCTCAGTTCTTTTTGCGGCCCGTGCGGCTTTGAGTTTGTCTATGGTCAGCTTCAGAGCTGCGCGTGCAGCTTCAGCCCTCGCTCGCTCTTCCAGATTGTTGTTCGGTCTCGACTCAGGGAATCGAGCCTGAAGGCGACACTTCTCAATCATCACCTCGACGTGTCGCCGCGTCGTGAAGTACGCCCGGCCGATCTTGAAAATCTCAAGGTTGCCCCGCGCGTGCTCCGCTTTGAGGGTCGCGGGGCTGATGCTTCCTTGGAAGATTTCCTCGCAGACTGTCTTTAACGTGATGGGCTGATCAGGCAGCAAATCCCCAACGTCGCTCATCACTGTCTAGTTGAGCTTGCTAGGGGTTGCCTTCGAGGCTTCCTCAAAGGCTCGCCCAACATCGCCCAGCTTAGTGTCAAACTCGACTTCTAGTCGACCGCTAGGCAATGTCCGAACGGAAACGAGATCAGTGCGGCCTTCGTCGAGAGCAGACGCAAGTTTCTCCCGCATCTGCTCTGCCGTAAGCCCTCTACCCCAGACGTGTCGGGTTACGACCAACTGCATGAGCCGCGCGAGATCGGCAGGCACCTCGCTATCCGCCATACGCGTGCTCATAGCTGATCACCGTGCGCGTGATCTGCCAGGGCTCAACTCTATACCAATCGAACACGTCTTCGAGACTGAGAGACCGAGCGACTTCGCGCCTGCTCGCACTGTCGGGCTCTTCGATCAGATAGAACTTATTGCGCCCGGCCCGCACGAGGCGGTCCCGACAAACCAATCCGGTCGATCTGTCCAGATAGATACGAGTCGCCACGGTGAATTTCGTCTTATGCATTTTCCCCTGCCCCCGTTGATGGCGACGCACCCAAAGCGCCCGCGCACAGATTGTCAAATCGGTCGACGCTCGGGAAGTCCGGTATACTGCTAGGTTGACCAGCCAAGTGCAGCGTGCCATTATTACACTCGCAGATTGTCAGGTTTGTGAGATTACACAACCTTCGCTGCCCCGCGCCTACGAGCCGACATCATTGCCGATGGGGTGGTTCTCGCATAGTGCAATACCGAGGCCGCAGTTATCGCATCTCTGAATTGACTGAGCAGGGCAAGTGGCTCTGGACGGTTAGGCTAAGCGTTCGCCTGCATCGCACCGGAGCGGCTTCGAGCGCCTCCGCTGCCGAAGCCGCTGTTATGCGGGAAGTCGACCGAGCCTTAGCCCTTGAAAAAGAACTAGCTCCGCGAGCGCGGCGATAGTTGCCAGCTACGCCTAGGCGTCATAGCGAACGAGCCCCGACAGCGCAGCACGTTTCGGATAGCGCTTCAGCAATTCTCGCGAACATCTGCGCCCCAGGCACCGTTCCAGAAAGCGATCACCGCAGTAGGTCACCACGGCCTGAACCGCATCGCGCGGAATGTGCTGTCGGCGCGAAGCCGCGTAAGCCAAGCCGGGCAAGATCATGTCCGGCAGCGAGTCAATCAGCACGAGAGCGTCAATCGAGGTCTGACATTCGCGCAGCTTTGCGAGCGCAGGCACCAAGATGTCTAGCGACGGCTCATACGTTGCGCCTTGTCGCGGGGCGTATTGGATGCGCTCCACTAGAACTCCTCCTTGGCGAGGCCAAGCTGAACCACGTTGACTTCGATCCGCGAAACACCATCGGGCTTTGCGTCCCTTACTTCGTATAGGGAGCGGTTGCACAGCCGCATGATGCGATAGCCCTGCAAGAGCGCGAACGGGAGCGCACCATAACCAAACGAGAAGATTGGCTCGGACGTGCTGATAATCGGGCTGATCGAATGGCCGGAAGCAATCCGGCCATTGTTCTCGCCCATGATCACGGACTTCGCCTTGTTCGTGAAAACTGCTGTGACCGTGACAGCTCGCGAAGGATCAGGCACCACGGGGAAGTTAGGTACTGGCGTGCCATTATGCGGCGTTACCTCCACCAGCTCCCCCATGCTATCGTCAATTGCGGCGGACACGTCCTGCATGCCCGCGCGCCAGTTGTTCGTATCTGGAAACAACATCTGTCTTTCCTATTGTCCCCCATCGTTGTGCCTTGGCTCGGCTTCGTCGCGTTGTCGCCGGGACCTTGCATCGAAGTGCCAAGCTTTCCGTTGAGGCCCATGTTGGCGATGCTCCGCGCTTGGTTCACCACGTCGAGCAATGCACTGCCGGGCCGCACCTCCACGATATTGTGGATTTCAGCGCTGCCGGAGACTGTGCCGCTAACGTCAACGTGCTCGAAGCCGTCCCCCTTCTTGCCCGTGTTGCCGCTAATAAACGTCCGCGCCGTATCCCAAACGCCTGATCCCGAATCGGTTTGCTCCCCGGCTATCAACCTTCCGACCGGATCGATATAAGAGTGCTTGCCGCCCCCCATGCGGGCCGGGCCGGGGGTTACCTCTACTCGCTGCGCCGGGAGCGGAATGCCTTTCCAGAACTCGGCCTGCTCACCTTCGTACGTTCGCTTTCCACCGCCCATGCGCGGGTTATGGTTGTTTGCCGCGTTGTCTTTGACGTTGTCAGCATCCCACCATTTCTTTCCCTTGCCGTATTCGTATAGGGCTGTCAGTGCCGACGCGGCGAGCCCGATGGCTGTGGTGAGTGTGGCTAGTTTCGCCGCGAAGTCGGCTATCTTGCCGAACGTACCGGTTGAGCCGCCTGCGAATATTCCGCCCGGCATGTTCGCGGCGCCATTGATCTGCGAGAGCGATGCAGCCGCAATGTTGGCTGATGCCGAAAGCGAGTTCAAACCCGCGATCACACCCACTGCCGTCGACGCCATTGAGGCCATCGCGGCAACGCCAGCCGCACCGGCCGAGAAACTCAGCGCGACCTTCGTTGCGTCGCCTAGACCGGCTGCAAAGCCCGCAACTTTGGCGCCCGCCTCAACTAGCGGCGTGAGCCATCCCGAATTCGCGTCGACCATTGATTTAGAGAGCGTATCAAATGAGGCTGCTAGTCTGTCCGTCGCTGCGGCGAGGCCCTGCTGTCGCTCTTCGGCGATTCTGTCAGTAAGGCCGCCGCTGTGCTGAATCTCTCCTTTGTTTTTCTGATAGGCTTCGAGGTTGTTTAGGAGAATGTTTCCTCGGCCGCCTTGTTTGTCGCCCAGAAACGCTTGCAGCTGCTGCGGGCTCATCTTTGACAAGACTGCTTCCAACAGGCCGCCGCCATTTAGGCCGCTCTTCGCCATGTCAAACATCCGCATAGCTTGCTGTTGCACGAGCTTTTGATCCTGCTTGGACATGCCTGAGCCGCCCATGGCGTCGTGCACTGCCGAGCCAAACGAGTCGCGGTCGAGCCTGAAGTCTTTATCGTTAAACTTCTCCTCCAGCGCCTTGCGCCCGTCTTCGCTAAGGCCCTTGCCGAACCTACGCCGCATCGACTTGTCGATTGACTCAACCGAGACGTTGCCGCTTTTTGCGAAGTCGTCGTAGTTGATACCCGCTGCGATCATCGCGTCGTGTGCAGCCTTCGTCGGCGCCATGATGCGTGCCGCCAACTGTCGGGTAAAGACTCCGCTCTCGTCGCCGCCGACGCCCATCTTCTTGAGCGTCATACCGACGCCCCAGGCCTGCTCTTGACTGATGTTCGCCGCGTGAACCATACCCGATGAATACTTCGAGAACTGCTGAATATCCTCGCCGCTCATCGCACCTTTCTTCGCTGCGACCGTCGCGATATCGGCTGAGCGCATGGTTTCCCGCGCTGTCTGCGCCGCGTCGTTAAACGTCACGCCGCGACCAAAGGTCATGCCTTCGATCATCCGCGCGGCCGCCTCTGCCGGAACGCCAAGCGAGCGCGACAGTTGGATCGCCGAATTCGTCGCAGCCGCCGTGATCGGGGCGCTGTAGTTGCGCTTTGTGAATTCCTCGCTGCGCGTGCAGGGAGTCCTCCACTTGGATGCCCTTGCGTACCGCTAGGTCGCGGCGCTGCTCTTCGAGCAACCGCTGGGACCTTGCGTCGTAGCCGCCCGCCGCTGTCTGGAATCGACGCTCCCGCTCATACGGGACGTAGTCCTTAACGGCATCGATACCTTTGCTAAACGCTTTGGCCGCCGCGTAGCCAGCGACGGTCTTGGCGATAGCCGCATGCACCGAGTGCATCTTTTCCAGCACGGTGAGATGCTGCTGTGCGGCAGAGGTGGCTTGCCGGTAGCTGTTAGCAAGAGCATTGCCGCCATTCTCCTTGAACGCGGCCTTCGCTGTGCTTTCGATCTTCTTTGTCAGGTCGAGCAACTCTCTCAGCTTAGGGCTGGCCTGATCATTGGCTGAGATAGTTGCGACCACTGAGGGGTTGGACACTCTCGTCTCCCGCTATTTTCCTTGCTGCTTCGCGCGCATCTTCCCTAGATCGGCGAGCATCTCGACGTAGTTCATTATCCGTCCGAGGCGCATGGGCTCCAACTCGGAAGGCTGGAGCCCATGGTCCGTGATCAATACAGTGATCAGCCTACGGACGGTGCGGTAGGGTCCTTGGGGCCAATCCCCACCAGGATAATGTTCGTTGCTAGACCGCGCAGTCGCATGAAGTCGGCAGCGGTCAGGCTCTTGAGGATGATCTCGTCGACTTTTTCCATAACCATGTCGATGATGAACCGGAGAAGCGCGCGGTTGTTGTCGTACACGATATCAATACCGGAGGGCTCACCCTCGGCGTTTGTTTTCGTGACGACCTTGAACGGCTCGCCGTTATCGACGAAGGCCCCGGCAGTCGGTTCACGTAGCGTGAGAGTGTCGATTTCCCCATTGTGCGTTTTGAGGGAGCGCGACAGCTTGAAGGTTTCAGTATTGGACATTGTAAGTTTCCTTGAACGTGCGGGCTAGGTGGACGGAACGAACTTCGACGTGTCGACTTCGAGCTGTGCCAGCAATCGACTCAGCGGCGCTCCGGTCGTGGCGTGCGCGTCGAGCGCGCATTTGAGCTTCTTGGCTTCCTGGGTGTGCCCCTGACTATTCATCTGAAGCGCGTTGAACCTGATCTCAGCGAGCCGCTTCAACCTCTCGGGCTCGACGCTCGATACGGCCGGAGCCGGTTTCGGCGTAGTGCGTTGCCGCTCCGTCCAGCCGCGATCACGGTTGAAGGATGCAATGCTGCCGGAGATTTCCGCGAGTCTGGCCGCGCGGGCCGGGTCTTCGTTGGTGATTGTCATGGTCTCTTCCGTGGTATCCGTTTGTTCGATGGGAAGGCCGCGCAGGAACGCGCGTGCCTGTTCGACCGAGATTGTCTCCGGTGTTCGGGAGGTAAGCAGTTCCGCCGTTGCGGACGGGCGGTCTCTCGCTTCCGCCAGGGTCATGATTGCCGCCCGCCAGCCCTTCGGCGCGTTGCGCCCCGCGTGCTCAGCAACAGTGAACCCCCATTCTTTAGCACTCTCCCGACTCAAAACACGCCCCCTCGGGAGGACTACTGAGTCCTTCGCATGCGGATGCGGCGTCGCAGTCTTCTCGCCTTCAGGCCAAGCAGCAATTTTGAAGCCTAGCGCTTCAGCTTCGCTGCGTTCGATTTCGAGACCATCCGGCAGGATCACGAAACCCTGAAGCAGAGGGTTCGGGTTAGTCCACGCTGTTTTTTCTTCGAACATGCTCACCTCACGCGCACGGCGCCGATGCGTCCGCCGCAGATGATCTCCAAGCGTCGCACTTCGTGCTGCAAAGCCTTGGCGTCGCCCTTTTGGAATTCCAGCCACTGATCGCCGTTACGCACGACGGCTCTCGCCTGTCCCGCTAGAAGCTGATAGAGAGCGGCGCGAAGCTGAGGCAGCGTTGCGCACGGGTTGTCGACGGCGGGCGCTGGCCCGCCGCTTCCGTTGCAGTTATTCATTTTTCGTTTAGTCCTCTTGATCGCCGCGCTTGTCGCCCGGCCTTGTTTCCGAAGTCTTGTCCACCAGAGCGGGACCGGTAAGCCCAGCTTCTGCAAGCATGTCGCGCTCGGCCTTGCGCTGCGCGATTACGGTTTCGAGGTCGAGACCACGTTCACCGAGCTTCTCTTCCATTGTGGAGAGCCCGCTGCTGATCTCCAGAGAATCAGCCTGCGCCGCCTTCATCTGATCGGCGACAGGCTTAGCGCTTCCGCGCCACGCCGCAGCGGTGTATGCCTCGGGACACTCCCAGAACGCGGGAGCCCCTTTGGCAGCTTGATGGTCCCCACTTCGCACGCCTCTTCAAGCCATGCCCTGTAGGTCGCCTGATACACTCGCTCCAAGATGTTCTGCCTGCGCCGCAGATTGATCCGCCAGGGCAGCTCAAGCGCGAGCCTCGAAGCGGAGAAGCTGGTCTTCGAGTAATCGCCGCTCACGTCCTCCGCGCTGCCGCCGCTTGCCTTAGCGGCTTCACGCGCGAGCGACGCGTCGAAGTCGGCGTATGTGCTGCTCGGCGCCTGAGGCCGGTGAATGTGCATCTTGTCGCCGCGAAGCAAATGGTTGATCACTCCAGGCTTCAAGTCGACCTTGACGTTATCGTAGAAGTCGAGCTTGGCTTTCGCCCAATCTTCCGGTGATACGCCTTTCGGTGCCGCGAGCCCAGCAAGCGGGTCTTCAGCGTTGAGCGTGCCGAGCGCCTGCTCACGCGGCAAATCGGACTCGATGCTAACGGCCAACATGCTCTGCACCAACGCGCTCGCAAGCGAGAATTCGCGCAACGTTGCTTTCGAGTGCGCTGGCGTGAGCGCCGCCGCCAGCGGTGACATTCCACGCACCTGCCCCGGTACTAGCAGGTCGAAGAGATGCCCGACGCGAGGGCGCCCCCACGACGTAGTAGCAGTGACAAACTGCGCTTGCGGTGCAGACGCGAAGCTGCCCAAGACAAACTTGCGAATGTGATAGCCCTGCAAGCGCCCGTTCTGATCGAACTGCACGCCCTGCATAATCGAGGCGTTGCCGTTGCCCTCAGCGACGCGTGTAATGCTTTGGTCGAGTTGACGGCTATCGAGCAGACACAGCTTGGTACGCGTCTTCGCGCCGCGAGCCATGATCCAGTCGAGCGTGAAGAGCGTTTCGCCCGTGAGCAGGTAACTGCGGAAACCGGCCGCCGCGAGCTGGGACAGGGTATGTCTGCCCGACGCGTCCGCTTCGCTTGCACTGTTAGACCATTGTGCCCATGCGGTCTCGATTTGATGCGCGAGGCTGCGAGCTTCCTCCGGGGAGATGCCAAGCGTCTCTGCGCAGGGGCGAGACGACAGCGTGAGCCCGTTGCCCACCGCGTAGGTGACGTAGTTCTCCACAAGTGTGCTGACAACCGGGTTGCTGAAGAGCAAATCGAGGTTGAGCTGAGAGACGATCCCGCGCTCGCGGCTGATCTCACTGCCAGGCGTACCGTAGAAGGGCTGCCAGCCGTTGAGATAACCGGAAGTCATCGGCCGGAGGCCGTTGCTGTAGCGCTGCCAGATGGTTGCTGGCCTGCCGTCTGTGCCGTCTAAGATGCCCGCGGTCGGCGTAGTCACACCCTGAACAGGCGCGAGCGCTTCCGGCTTGGCGCTTCCGCCGAATAGCGCGCGAAACTTATCGGTGATTGCCACTTACTGGCTCCCGTCCTTGGCAGGCTTCGTCCATCCCTTTTCGGCGTTGAACGCCGCAACGCTCTGTCCCAGTTCGCGCAGGCGAGCGGCCTTCGGATCATTCGAGACTTCGACGGCGGCGCCGCCGAGGCCGATGGGGCCTTGGACGCTCATCGCTTCCAAATATGGATTAGCTGACGGCGCATCAGCGAGAATCCCGATTGCCGTTTCAGCGTCTCAGCACGCTGTACAGCGCGAGTTTCTGTGCCATGGCCGGGTTGCGCTTGCCTTCGGCGCTTTCGAGGATTGCAGCAACGCGCAAGCGCTCGGCTGCGATGGCCGCGTTTTCACTTGCGGCGACGGGTCTACGGTTCGATCTGGTCATTGTCGGTTGGCTCCTGATAGTTCAGCCAGCTTCTTCGCGCTGTCTGCGAACGTTTGGTTTGACTTAGTGGGTTGTAATTGCGCCGTGGCAGATTGCCGTTGCGCAACAAGTCGGGATGCGGCCAGGGCGTAGCAGAGCGTATCCAGCGGCTCGTTCCTGCGAACTACGCGCTCGAAATACATTCGAACCGCGCCTCCCACCTGCTTTGTACGAAGCTCCTCGCTGGCGAGGCCGTCGTAGTAATCGAGGTCTAGGTGGTCGGGTACTCTGATCTGCTCCGACACAAGCGACTTGCCGACGATCAGCTTCGCGCTGTCAGCGCCCACGATCATAACCGTGAGTCCTGATCCTCGAAGTCGATTGCCCTTGGCGATCAATGCGCGCTCGAAGCCTGCGCGCCCGACAAGCGCGAACGCACTTCTCGCTTTGCGCTGCTGTGACCGCACATACTCGGCGACCCGGTCTGAGTTGAAGCCCGCGTCGACGGCTTGCACCGCAACGGGGAGTGTTCTGCCGTCCGCCAGTTGGAACGTCGCGCCAGCCGCCACGTCGAGTTTCTGCCAGACTTCAACGTCAGACGTTGAGCCTCGCAGGCACAAGTGATTAAGCACCGTGTACGTCCCATCCGTGTGGGCAGCGAGGTAGGTTAGCTCGACGCGATCTGCCTGAACGTCGCAACCCATCGTTAGGTGGGCGATGTCGGCAGCATATGGCGGCTTGACGCTTACGGCTCTCGCTCTGAGGTCGTCGGGGTTGACGTTAAACTCTACGTTCGCTTCGTACACGCGAGCGAGCGTCGTGTTATACCACGCGGTCTTAGCCTCGGGCGTCGTGGCCTCTTCGAACGATTGGGCCACGCTCGCCATCGTGCTGAATAGCGACGACAGTTCGTCAAGGTGATAGCTGCGGATACCGGCCTCGCCTTTCGCGGTCGGCTTCCAATAACCATTCCGTATCATCTGGCGCCGCGTGTGTTCGTCGTGGACGGCTCCACATGATGCGCAGGCGTGATAGGCGCTCGAAGGTACTCCCGCATCCCAGCGCAGGTTTTCGAATTCAAGCGGCGCTGCGGTGCTACACTCGCGGCATGTGACGTGAAAGCGGCGCTTGTCTCCCCGTTCGTACCAAGCATTAATGCGGCTTGACCGTGACGTTGGCGTGCTGACAAAGATCAGCTTTCGGCCTCGGCCTTCGTACGTCTTGGTACGCTTGACGACAAGTTGCAGCGGGTCGCCTTCGGCCCCCGCACTGACCGCGAAGCGATCCACCTCATCTGCGAATACAAATTTGACGGCGCGGGCCGCGAGCTGGTCGGGACGATGCGAGCTGACGAACGCGATCTGCCCGCCCGGGTAGCTCTGCAAGCTGAGCGAATTAGCGCCGCCTCCGCTGCCCTTCCGGGTGTGCTGGCCTCGGCCGATCAAGTCTCTCAGCGCAGTCGAGCTATCAACTAACGGCTGCCAGCGCTCTCGCACAAATTCTTCGGCGCGGTCGTTCGTCGGTGAAACGTGTAAGACGGGCGCGGGATTGCATGCGACAATCCAGCTCAGCATTGCATTCACGCTTGCAGATTTTCCCACCTGCGAGGCTAACTGCAAGATGATAAATTCGACTTCCGGGTCGGCTATGCTGTCGACGATCTCGCGCTGATAGCTGGTAAGTCGTAGCGGTCCCGGTTGGGCGTTTGCGCTGGCGGGAAGATAGATTTCAGCTTCAGCGAATGTGCTCGGTTTGATTATCTGCGGCGGCGCCCAGGCGCGCAACCACTCCCGTGCGATCTCGTACGGCACGCGTTCTCCTTAGCTCAAGGCGTCTCGGTCCAGCGTTGCCCAGAACCGCGCTTCGTCAGCACACGCGCCAAGCGCGGTGCGAATTTCGTCTTCAACGATGTCGGCGATCTGCGCTCGGTCGGTGAGCCCCGCCACTCTGTCGGCGATGCGGTGCGACGATGCGAGCAGCGCCGTGCGCGCTTCTGCGATCATGCGGACGCCTACGTCCTGAATCGCAGCGCGGTCTACTAGCTCGCCTGCGAGCTGCGCGGCTTGAATGTCCGCCTTGCGTGCTGCGGCTGCGGCGAGTCGGGCTTTTGCGGCGGCAAGATCGGAGGTGGCGTTATGCCCGCCCTCGCCCCGGCCGTTGGCCGCGTGATCTATCGATTTCGACGCGTCCACGACGGCCGCAGCGAGCTGATGCGCCGTCTGGAACGTGACTGTCTTCGGGTCGAGCCCGGCTTGCGTCACCGCGCGCCGAACGCTTGCCGGGTCGACGCCGAGCGCCTCAGCGGCCCGGGCAATCTGGCCCTTCGGCCTAGCCATGGCGATTTACTCCTGCATTTGTGCATACCGAAACTCGGCCCCTCCAGCGCGGCGATGCGGCGGCTGAGTTGGTCGGCTATGAAAATTCAATGATTTCAAGCGCGACTCATGCGGCCGCGGCCCGCAGCGCTTAGGCGAGCGGCCCCAGGGGGACCCAAACACCTTTGAAGAGGCCGTTAGCCGCGCGCTTCGTGCATATCTCGTTTCTTTGATTAGGCGCGCGCCACGCCCGACAGGGCGTCGTCTCCCGCTCCGGCCGGGCGCGGCGCGCTAGTCGTCGCGAGCGTGTCGATCTGCTTCAACGACGGTGTTGTGTTCGGTTAGTCGGAGTCAGGCGGGGCCGAGTAGCCAAGGCCTTCATTGAGCAACTGCTTTTGCAGTTCGACTCCGAGGCGCTCTCTGACTTGCTTCTCGGCCTCTTGCCTCCAGGCTTCCTGCACCGGGCCGCCCGGCTGGCCCATCGCGGTTGCCCCGTGCTCGGCATAAATTCCCTTGATGGGCAAACGTGAACCGCTCGTTCTGTAGGCGACAAAAGAGCCACCGGCCGCGGTCTTTACGATGAACGCACGGCGGACGTCGAGTGAGGTCGAGCCGCCACCGCCCAGGCGGTGCGTTGACGCTTTCAGTCCACCGGGTCCGATTGATGCGCCACTGACTCGCATGATGCTGATGCGCTTCTTAACGGTCGTAAAGCTCGCGGCGAGCGAGCCCTGCGTAGTGCGCTTCACCTTGCCAACGGAGTCTTTGATATAGCTTTCGCTCACCCCGATGTCTGCCGCGATCTTCTTTAACGCGATCTTCCGCGCTGCTGTCGCTGACTTATCGACAGCGCGTCTAATAGCATTGCGAATGCCGCGAGCGGACAACTCCGTCGCCCACTTCTCTAATTTGCTTGCGTCAACCGTTACACTGATCGTTGGCATGGTGCGCTATTACCTACTTGTTAGTTTGTAGATCGCGGCCGCTGTGCTATCAGCGCCGTCCATCTGAGAACTAAGGAGCGAGCTAACTTGAAACGTCCTACCAAGAAGAAGAAGTCGACGCGCCGCGAGTGGACATCCGCTGATCTGCGGACTCTCAAGAAGCACTCGAAGGATCGGACGCCGGTTGTGATAATCTCCAAGGAGATGAAGCGCAGCATTGGTGCGCTACGTCAGAAAGCGCTTGTTTTGGGGTTTGGCCTGGGTCACCAGCGCTGACCCATACAGAGCTGCGCAGCGAGTATGCTGCGCGGCTCGCAGTTGACCTACGCTTTCGGCGGTACCCATATCGTACGCTCAGCCGGTTCGGGCATCATTGCGGCGAACCGCCTACCCTGCTCGACCATGACGCCCATCGGTGAATGCGCCTCAATGCCCGGCACCGCGTGGTGATCACCCCGCATGCGCAGCGCGTCCACAGACGGTAGGCGACCGACTGCCTCGAACATCGCGGCGGCTTGGTTGAGCGTGTCCGCGAGCGCGTTCAGCGCGTCCACGATTACGTGATCAGTCATTGCCGCTCTCCGCATTGTCAGCGTCGCACGCAAACGGCTTGGCGCCGTTGCCGGTGCGCAGATAGTTCAGCGGAACTTCTTTGCCCTGCCCCTCGCCCTCGGCGTAACACCGAGCAGCGCCCACGCCGATGCAGCTTGCGAGCAATGCGGTCAGCGTCACCAGAACGTCCGCGACGCGTTCAAGCTGAGGCGCGGCGGCAGCGATCTTTTTCGAGCGCGTCGGCGGCACGTCCCAAGCGGGCGTCTTCGGACAGCGCGAGTAGGTCGGTCAGTCCTATAGTCTGATCGGATTGAGTGGTCATAGCGGTCCTTCTCTGTGTTGCGGGTAAGCTCGGGCATCAGACGTGCGAATTAACTACAAACTCAAATCATTTTTAATTGGACAACAACGCTGCTTGTTAGTGTGAGGTCACGCGACTCAACATGCGGGTATTGCCGTTTTCCAGGCTGTCGGCGGGGCCAGGAAACTAAATTTGTGAACGTGGATCGCTATCGCTGCGGTTCGTTTCCATTGGAAGTTACCTTCCCATTTTGGAGTATCTCGCCATGATCGAACGTCGTGCAATGGAGCGCATGCCGATCAACCGGGCGGCGCGGCTGTCATTCGGTGAAATTCGTGGGACACATCCGTGTATGGTGCGCGATATCAACGCCCTGGGAGCATGCATCTCCACGCCCTACTACGTGTTTGCGAACGAATTTGCGCTGTCGTTCGACGGCCATTCTGCAATCTTCATCTGCCGCGTCGTGTGGAGAAAGGGAACGCTTTGCGGCGTCTCCTTCCTTCTGCGTCGTCGCTCGCCGACATTGGCGGATGCCTTTGCTCGACCGTTGGCGGGATAAGCGCCGCGCTCAATGACCCCGAGGTTCTTTCGGCCCCGAGCGCGGCGCTTCCGGGTGTAGGTCGGGCTCCCGCTCAGCCCTTTGCGACCTTCCCGAATGAATCTGTTGGAGCGCACCTATGCTGCGTCCCCTCCTTACTCTCGTGGCCCTGTAATTCGACCAAGGCTTATCTGCTAGGCCAGCCTTACGGCTGATGAGCGCTGCCCGGTGTTGGAATTCCGAGGAGACTGCCTGCCCCACCGAGCCAGCGCGACACGCCGTTGTGCTGCGCCGGGGGTGGAAGCGTGCCCCCCATGCGATGAGGTGCGGTCGGGTGCACTTTTTGGATGGCCGTTGCCCGAGCGGCCAGAGAGATTGAAGGGCGCCCTAGTGGCGCTCCTAATGATGTAACGGCTGAGCAGTGCCGTCTGTGACAGGTTCAGACGTTACGGATTTGCAACCTTCATCTCTTCGATTCCCACCAAGGCTCCCGGTAACTCTCCCCGAACCAGTAGCCCTTCGTGCCGTCTCCCTTCTAGGGAAGGGAGAGACGTGCACGGTTGATGGGAAATTCAGTGCACGGTTGATGCACGGTCGTTGCACGGTCCCTCTAAGTGCCTGATAGTGATATGGAACAACCGTGCATCTGACCGTGCACTGACCGTGCAGCGCTACCGTGCACGGTACCGTGCAGCAACCGTGCATGCCATTGCGGTGCACGGTGAATCTGCACAGTTGAATGACCAGCGAGAAGCCAAATGACCGAAGAAGAAGTTGCAACGGCCGAAGCGGAAACCATGCCCTTTGCAGAATTCCTTCAAAGCATCCCACCCGGACAATCACGTCGTGTGACCGACTTCGGGACGCCTGGCTTCTCTAAGCAGGGGAAGGGCCTGGAATTATACATGCACCTTAAGCCGCCATCGTTGGAACTGCATTGCGAGCAGTGTGGCGGCCTTCGCAACTTCCGAGCGGAAGACGGAGACACACAGTTAAGGGATGCCGCGAGCTTATATCTCAAATACCTGTGTTCGAACTGCCGTTGGTTTCAAAAAAACCTTCTCAATCCATCTACGCGTCCTACCGGAACCAGCCAATGCTGAAGTGTACAAGTATGGTGAGATGCCCCCCTTCGGGGTAGCGGTTCCCAATCGCCTACTAAAGATGTTGGGGAAGCAGCGCGACAACTTCTTGAAGGGTCGACGCTGCGAGAACCAGGGACTCGGCATCGGCGCCTTCGCGTACTATCGCCGAGTCGTGGAGAGTCAAAAGAATGAAATTCTTGATGAGATGATTGCAGTATCTCGCAAACAAGGCGCCTCTACTGAGACTATCGCTGCTTTGGGAGAGGCAAAAGGCGAGATTCAGTTCAGCAAAGCCGTTTCATCTGTCAAGCTTGGCCTGCCAGACTCGATCTTGATCAACAGCCATAATCCACTCACCCTACTCCACTCCGCTCTAAGCGCGGGCGTGCATGAACATACTGACGAACGATGCCTTGAGCTTGCACAAGCCGTTCGGCTAGTTCTTGTTGAACTGGCCGAACGTCTTACTCAGGCATTAAAAGATGAAGCTGAACTCAACACAGCAGTTTCAAGACTGCTGAAGGCAAGAGAGTCGTCAGGCTAGGCGATATTCTGTTCGTCTGTTATCTCCCGACTTAACCAACTCACCGGCTTCCACCAATTTCGCCAACAATCGCGGGACGGCCGTGCGCTCTTTAAGCTCGTCCAGGCCGCTGCGCTTCCTGTCGATGTTTAGTGCCTCTAACACGTCCTTAGAGGCCAACCCGATCTCTTCGACCGGATCGCCCGTCTCGGCAGCGATCCTTTCCGCCCGCTCCCGAAACACCCGCATCGTCGCTGCGAGCTTATCGGACGGCCCGTCCAGGGGACCGGCAATGCATCGTCGTCGGAATCGTCCACACGCATGTCTGTCATCGGACGGTCCTCCGCGAGAACCACGCTGATCTCGTCGCCGTCTTCATCCACTCCAATGCTGTGGGACCTTAGCCGGTAGTAGAAGTTCACCTTGGCAGGATCGCCAATGCGAAACTTCGAGCCAGCTTTGATCTGTCCTACGCCTGTTGCCTTGTCGCGAGTTACCTCAATCACCGTATCTACGTTGGCTTGTAGCGCGCCGCTTCCTCGCACTCCCTCTCCGGCCTTTGTGGGATGCGCGAGCACCGTCACGTTTGCGCCCGTTGCGGCGGCTATCCGCTGCATGCTCGCAGTATAGATACCCGCGTCCTTCGCGTCGTTGTCGTTCCCCGGCATGATGCTCTGAGCAAGAGTGTCGATAACAATCATTGCCACCGGCAGCCCGTAATGATCGGCCGCAAACTTGGCGATCTTTATGAGGTCCTTCTCGTCCTGGGTAGACTTACCGCTCTGGTCGTAGAGGCGACACGGCCCGCGATGCAAGACGAACGCGCCGCTGCTTAGGTCGCGCCCCGCCTTCTCCATCCCCTCACACCAAGCTGCCACACGGCGCTCAACATCTTCCGAGTTCTCCAGCGCCACATAGATTACAACGCCCTGCTTCACCTTGCGCCCGCGCCACTCAAAGCCGTGACCGATGTGAAGCCCGATATCGCTGAAGACGGCGGTCTTACCTGCGCCCCACATTCCCGTGGCTACAGAGGTGGTCCCTCTGGCCACGAAGAACTTGACAGCCCAATCGAGCAGCCGGAGCGTTGCTCCGCGTATCTTCTCGATTAGGACAAAGCGCTTCGAGAGTTGGGAAGTCGGGTCCGCCCCTCCCTGCTCCGCTTCTTCCTCTTCGTCTTCGACAGGGCCGAGAGCGTCACCGTTTGACGGCTTCTCCTTCTTCAGCCCTTGGTTTTTGATCCACTCGCGAGCGATCTGTCGGTTGTCGTACTCGCCCGACTTCGGCTTCTCGTCGGAGAACGCGCCCGCGCCTTCCCAATGGGAAAAGAACAGGGCGAGTGACGGCGGCGCCATGTCGGGCCACTCACGCATGATATGGCGCGCGGCGAGGAAGCGGTTGGTCGAGCAATCCGCGCCGGGAGAATCGTAGAGCTTCGCGAAGTCGGTGTTCTCGGTTTTGAGAGCCCCGAGGTCGTACTTGCCGAGATCAGGGTCGAAGTCATGCTGGTAGAGGTCCCAATCAGCCCCTTCGAGCTGGCGGATGACTTCGCGCTCCTGGGTGGGCGTAACCTGCTCGCTCTGCGCGTCAGCGGATTGCGCGCCGATCAGCTCGACGATCTCTGACGGGAGCTGCGGAATCTTGCCACTCGTGATCGCGCGCAGGAAGTTGATACGGTCGGCATCTGAGCCGTACGTCTTGCCGTCCTCGCGGATGCTACCGGGCGCGACGAACTGCCCGCCCGTGCCGCGCACGTCGGTGCCGTATTGCTTTTTGAGCAGGCCCGCTTTGTTCGAGAACTTGCTCTCGGGATCGGCGAACACGAAGTGCTGCCCGCCCGACTTCGTCGGGTTGATGGGCACGCCCTCGGGCACGCCGCCGATCTCGGCGAACAGCTCTGCCATCTTGGCAGGGCCTTCATCCTTGGCGTCGGCGTCCAGAACAATCAACCGCGAAGGTCCACACGAGATCGACGGCACAGCATCGGGAAATTTGCGCCACATGCGCTTGATTACTTCGATGTCACGAGTGGCGCCGACGTGTGCGGGCTCAACCTCGTGCTTCTCCATAAACTCTTCAACGGCCTCCTCTACTTCTTCCTTCTTGAGCGAGGTGTCCGCTCGGTTATATCGGGGCACAAGCGGCACCTTCCCGTCACTCGGGAAGACATACAGGCCAACCTGCGCGAACTGCATCGCATTCATCTTATTACGCGATCTACGCGCACCCGAGTTGTCAATCTGACTCGGCTTCATCATGACTTCTTCCTGATCGACTTAGAGACGTTGTGCTTGGGGTCCGCCCGAAGAGCTTCCATCGCCTTGCGACCGCGCGAGACGTTCTGCCTCACCGCCGCGGCGCTAATGCCGAGTTCTGCCGCGACCTCTTCCGAGGAAAATCCCGCCCCCGTTAGCTCCAGGCATCTCCATATTTCCGGGCCGATGACCTTCGCAGCAAGCTCGATAAGGTTTTTTGCATCAAGCTGCCTTTCGCGAGCGCCGAGAAGAGTGGTTTCGTCGCCAACGGTTGCCGCGTAGTCTTCGGCTTCGCCGCCGGAATCGTCGTCCGCTGTAACAGGGGCGAGATCGCAGAAGAGATCATAGCGTTTGCGGCGCTTGTGCTGAGTGAGGGCAATGTTCTTCATGATTTGCCGCAACCATGCAGCCATCGCCCCTTGCGCCGTATAGACCGCTTCGCGCTTAAGGGCGCGCTCAAGTGTCGCCTGCAAAAGATCATCGGCAAGATCGGCGCCACCTAGCTTGCCTGCATATCGACGGAGAGCGGGTGCGCATTTCAGCAATTCGTCTCTGAACGCGGACGGATTGGATGCATAGTTATCGACGCGGCAAAGCGCGTCGGGCGAGATGTGTTTCAAAATTGAGTCCTCGGATTATCGACCGAGCGCGCAACCACGAACGCCCGTTGAAGGGCGGGTCGCAAAGGCGCGGGTCGCAGCTCTATCGGGCGGGTTTGCGGGATTGGTGCGCTGTGCGGCGGGCGAGAGTCACTGCTCGAAGCCAGCGTCGCGCACGGCAGCCATCTCGGTTTCGAGCCACCGATTCAAGTGACCGAGCTTACGAGGCTGCGGGATTTTTCCTGCCGCCAACCAGCGGTTAAAGGACGTGACCGAAGGTCCGCCGAGCACCTCGATGAAGAGGTCGCGTCCGCCTAGGCGAGCGGGATGAGGAAAGTCATGGGGAATGGTTTCGCGCGGCGCGCGATCTGTTTGGGCAGTCATAGCCGTGGCTCCGAAAGCTGTGGAGGATTGATGGGTTGCTTTCGGAGACCGCCCCGCGGGTCGGTCTAGACTAGTAGGGACGTGTCGCGAAACCGCAGGCTGCCCTTGCCGGGGATTACCTGCAAACCACCCGTAAGGTGGCCCACCGTTTTTCTTCGGTGTTGGAGGCGGATAGACACGTCCCTGTGCCTGAACATTCCGCTCCTACCATCCGCCTTGCCTCCGAAGCTTAGGCGGTACGCTTTCAAGGTGCTTATGTCGTCTCTACGCGATGGTGCATCGTATTGGCAATCAATGGGGCATCACGCCCCTGCTTGCGCTTCAATGAACAATCTCAGTTGCTAAACGCCCAATCTCAACGAACATTTCTCGGCCAATAAAAAAAAATCCTCGCGCGCGGGGCTCCCCTCGCCGCTAATGTTTCCCCGGTGTTTCCCAAGTCGAATTTTGAGGATGAAAGGCTTCCCGCTAAGCCTTTGATTTTATTGGTCGGAGCGAGAGGATTTGAACCTCCGACCCCTAGTCTCCCAGACTAGTGCGCTAACCGGGCTGCGCCACGCTCCGAACGTCGTTCCATTAGCTAGGATCGCTGCTTTGCGCAAGGCGAGGCACGCACCATTTTGGTCGCCCTGTCCCGGAACTGCCTGCAAAGCCGACGGGGTACGCGGCGCTAGCCGTCCTTCAGCGCCTGATCGAGCATATCCCGGCAGGCAACGAGGTCGGCGAGCGCCCGTCCGAGCCGCTCCCGGTCCAGCGCGCTGGGACCGGCGGGCGCGGCGGGGGTGCCGCCTTTGCGGAAGGTGGTGAGGATGTCCTCGTCGTCGACCTCCGCGAAGCGGAAGTCGATGCCCTCCTCTTCGTCGCCTTGGTAGTCGTCCTCGTCGGCAGAGGTGACGCCCTTGATGGGAGGCTCGTCGTCCGGCTCCATCAGGCTCGCGCCGATGGCGTCCTCGATGGCGCCGAACGAGACCGCGGCCGAGCCGTCGGCCAGACCCTGCACCGACTTGACGCCGTGCTCCTTCAGGATCCGCTGCACCCCGCGGATGGTGTAGCCCTCCCCGTAGAGCAGACGGCGGATGCCCTTGAGCAGATCGACGTCGTCGGGGCGGTAATAGCGGCGGCCGCCGCTGCGCTTCATCGGCTTGATCTGGGAGAATCGCGTCTCCCAGAACCGCAGCACGTGCTGCGGAATGTCGAGTTCCTGCGCTACTTCGCTGATGGTTCGGAACGCATCCGGCGCCTTGTCCAAATGCCAAATCCTTCGCGCGAGGGCGAGTTACGCCTCGGGTTGAGCCTTGCTGGCGTCGCCATTGGTGCGGTGCTGGGCGTTGATCCGCTGTTTCAGGATCGCCGATGGCTTGAACACCATCACCCGGCGCGGCGAGATCGGCACCTCGGTGCCGGTCTTCGGATTGCGGCCGATGCGCTGGCCCTTCTTGCGGACCATGAAGGAGCCGAACGAGGACAATTTCACCGTCTCGCCCTTCTCGAGGCAGTCGGTGATCTCCTTCAGCACGAGTTCCACGAAGGCGGACGACTCCGTGCGCGACAGACCCACCTTCTGGTAGACGGCCTCACAGAGATCAACACGCGTTACGGTTTTACTTGTATCGGTCATCGCCCTGCCCCACATCACGGCGAACAATTGTCGTCTGAAATTATGAGCTTACGTTACGGCGGTCAACACCGCTCATCAAGGCAGACGGATCGATAATCGGCGCCAATTCCGGCAGAATTTTATCGAATGTGGCTTTACCAGCGCACCAGCGCCGAGCCCCAGGTGAAGCCGCCGCCCATCGCTTCCAAGAGAACCATGTCGCCGCGCTTGATGCGGCCGTCCTTGCGCGCCACCGACAGCGCCAGCGGAATCGAGGCGGCAGAGGTATTGCCATGACGGTCCACCGTCAGCACCACCTTCTCCGGCGCGATATGGAGCTTGTGGGCGGAAGCGTCGATGATCTGCTTGTTGGCCTGGTGCGGCACGAACCAGTCGATGCTGTCGGCATTGAGCCCGGTCGCCTCGAAGGCGTCGACGATGACGTCGGTGATCATGCCGACCGCATGCTTGAAGACCTCACGGCCCTCCATGCGCAGATGGCCGACCGTCTGGCTCGAAGACGGCCCGCCGTCGACGAACAGCTTTGCCTTGTGGCGGCCATCTGAGCGCAGATGCGTGGTCACCACGCCGCGGTCGGTTGCGGCCTTCCCCGGCTGCTCCTGCGCCTCCAACACGACCGCACCGGCGCCGTCGCCGAACAGCACGCAGGTGCCGCGATCGTTCCAGTCGAGGATGCGCGAGAAGGTCTCGGCACCGATCACGAGAGCGCGTCTGAAGGCGCCGCTGCGCAGGAAATTATCGGCCGTCGCAAGTGCGAACAGGAAGCCCGAGCACACCGCCTGGAGGTCGAAGGCCGCGCCGTGATTGATGCCCAGCCCGTGCTGCACGGCAACCGCCGTCGCAGGGAAGGTGTTGTCCGGCGTGGAGGTCGCGAGCACGATCAGGTCAATCGACTGCGCATCCAGGCCGGCATCGGTGAGAGCGGCTTGCGCAGCCTTGATCGCGAGATGCGAGGTGAATTCGCCTTCAGCGGCGATGTGGCGCTCGCGAATGCCGGTCCGCTGCACGATCCACTCGTCGGACGTGTCGATGCGCGCCGCCAATTGGGCGTTGGTCACCACCTGCTCCGGCAGATAGGAGCCGCAGCCCAGCACGACCGAACGAATCTTGGTCACGAAACATCCTCCGGCGCGGTTGGTGCGGAACCGAGCGCACCCCCATCGCGGTTGAGCATCTGATTGATCTTGTTCAGAAGATCGAATTTGGCCATGTCATATCCAACATCGATCGCATAGGCAAAGCCTTCGGCGTTAATTCCGCCATGGCTCTTGACCACGAGCCCGTTCAGCCCGAGCAACACGCCACCGTTCGACTTGTTCGGGTCCATCTTGTCGCGCAGGGCCTGGAAGGCATTGCGGGCAAAGAGATAACCGAGCCTGGAGAGCCAACTCCGCTGAATCTCGTTGCGAAGCAAGTCCGCCATCTGGCGCGCGGTTCCCTCGGCGGCCTTGAGCGCGATGTTGCCGCTGTAGCCCTCGGTCACGATCACATCGGCCATCCCCTTGCCGATGCCATCGCCCTCGACGAAGCCGACATAATCGAGTTCCGGCAGGTTCATCGCGCGCAGGGTCTCGCCGGCCTCGCGGATCTCCTCGTGGCCTTTGATCTCTTCGGTTCCGATGTTGAGCAGGCCGACCGTCGGGCGCTTCTTGCCGAACACCACGCTCGCCATCGCCGCGCCCATCACCGCCAGCGCCACCAGATGGTGCGCATCGCCGCCGATCGTGGCGCCGAGATCGAGCACGACGGACGAGCCGCGCATGGTCGGCCACACAGCGGTGATCGCCGGGCGGTCGATGCCAGGCAGCGTGCGCAGATGGAAGCGCGCCATCGCCATCAGCGCGCCGGTATTACCGGCGGAAACGGCAACCTCCGCCTCCCCCTTCTTCACCGCGTCGATGGCGAGCCACATCGAGGAGGTCTTGCGGCCGCGGCGCAGCGCCTGGCTCGGCTTGTCCTCGCCGCTGACGGCAACGTCGGTATGAATGATCCGGGAAGCGGCCTTGAGCCTGGGGTGGCGGTCGAGCTCGGGCTCGATCCGGGCGCGATCTCCGACCAGCAGGAACTCGGTCTCGGGATGCCTGCCGAGCGAGACGGCCGCGCCTGGAATGACGACAGGGGCGCCGACGTCGCCCCCCATGGCGTCAAGCGCGATACGAACCTTGCTTGGCATCAAAATCCCGGAAACCTGGTCTGGCGCGGTCGTCCGCCGCTAGCGGGACCGCGAAATGGATCCGCCATGGACATGGCGACCGGCCAAGCGCCACGCCGCACCCGGACCGGGCCGGACAATAGCGTTTTGTTATCCCGAAACAACCTCTTGCCCCAAGCCTTTTGGATTAAGGGCGACCCGTCGAGGCATGTGCGAATTCACAAAAAACACCTAAAAATCAGAAAGATAGACGGGCCTTTCAAACCAGTCCCGCAAACACCTCACATCCCGCAGCACAGCGATGTTACGGGGAATGCCCAGCTATCTGCGTTTCTTCTTGCCCTTATTGTCCTGGAGCGCCTTCAGCGCCGCGAACGGATGGTCCATGGGGTCGAGTGCGGTGACCTCGGCCTCGAACACAGCCCCGGGCTTACGGGGATAAGGGTCGATCGCCAGGAACAGCGCGTCGGTGGCGATACGGCCGAGATCGATAATTCCGTTGACGATGGCCTCCGGCGGATCGGCGACCTCCGCCGGCTCCTCGCCGTCCCGCCCCTCCTCGATCAAGTCTTCCAGCCGCCGCGTCTCGGACTCTGGCACAAAGGTCAGATCGACCTTCTCGTCGATCTCGCTCTCCATGGGATCGAGCGTGACCACGCAGGTCTGGCCGACCCGGGCACGAACATGGCCGGTGACCTGGAGGCGGCCGCCGCTCTTCGGCACGACGTCAAAGGTGGCCTGAGCCGACAGGATGTCGTGCACGCCCGCAAGACCGGCCATCGCCTGCCGCTCCGCGGCCGAGGCCTCCAGCTCACGGTGCAAGCCGGTGTCGGGAATGTGCGCAACGGTCACGGGCGCGCGCCAAGGGTCGGGTTCAGTTCCGGTCAATGGTCGGCTCATAACGTTGCATCCTCGCGAGGCGGTGCGGGAAATTTGAAGGATCCGAGCAGCAGCGCGGGATCGTCGATTTGACCGAGACCCGCATTCGCGACCTCTGCGTAAGCAGCGAGTCGCCGCGCCTGATCCAGCCCGACGCCGTTCAAGATATTCTTGCAGATCGCCTGCGCCAGCCCCTCGGCGCCGGTGTCGATCGCCTGGTCGTAAGCTTGGACGCGGCCGTAAAAGGCCTCGCCGAAGGCCCGCATCCGCTTCGGGACGGTCTGGTCGCCCACGCCCATCTCGCGCAGATTGTCGTCCATGTCCTCGCAGAAGCGGTCGAACAGAGCCTGCGACAGCTCCACCCCGCCGTGGGCGCGTCCTTAAGCGTCGCAGCAACAGCCAGAGGTGCAGCAGCAACAGGTCGAAACGGCCATTAACCGTATCCGGCACGCCCAACTCCCGGTAAAATATGGGTTCTCGCGCCTGCGTCACGATCATGCCATAGATGGCCCCAATGGTGCCGGCCGGGGTTAGCCGGGGTTTCCTGAAGTGATTGAACGGCCAAAGCATTGTGGTTTCCGCAAGCGGGCGCGCGCGAGTTGCATTCAGAGCCTCCGCCCGGTACTTCAGCGCCTCGCGCGACGCAAGGGGACGGAATCAGTTCCGCTATGACGATAACGAACCAGACCAGCCTGCGCGCAGACAAGCGGCGCGGCCTTCATGCACGCTGGCGCGGCTTGCGCATGCTCGCAGCCGTGGCTCTGGTCGGTGGCGCCCTTGCGGGATGCACCGGCGAGCAATTCCAGAAGGGCTACATCCTGCCGCCTGGCGCACTCGAGCAGATCCTGATCGGCGCGAGCCAGGACCAGGTGCTGATCGTGATGGGCACGCCCTCCACGGTGGCAACGCTGGACGGTGAAGTGTTTTACTACATCTCGCAGCGCTCGGAGCGCATGGTCGCCTTCATGAACCAGAAGGTGGTCGACCAGCGCGTCATCGCCGTCTATTTCGACAAGAACCGGCGCGTGCGCCGCCTTGCGAATTACGGCCTTCAGGACGGCAAGATCTTCGACTCCATCAGCCGGACCACGCCGACCTCCGGTCAGGAAATGAGCTACCTCGCGCCGCTGTTCAAGCTGCTCAGTTTCAACTGAGATCGTGAGCTAACATTTCGGCCTGCGGCGTCGTGCCGCTCTCCGCACGACGCCCAATGCGGCTTGCCGTTGCACGCCGGGTTCCATACGCTCTCTGCAAAACAAGAAGCAGGGAGTGGATTCGTGCCCAACAAAGTTCTGTCTCGCCGTCGCGTGCTCGCCGGTGCCGCCGGCCTGTCGGCCGCAGCCATCCTGCCGCGATCGAGCCTTGCGGACTGGAAGCCGACCGAGAACATCCGCGTCATCGTGCCGGCTGCGGCCGGCGGCTCGACCGATGTGATGGGGCGCTTGCTCGCAGCCCATCTCCAGTCCGCCTGGAGCCAGACCGCGGTCGTCGAGAATCGCTCTGGCGGCGGTGGCACGATCGGAACGGCCGAGGTCGTTCGATCCAAGGCCGACGGTCACACCATCCTGATCGGTAACCCCGGTCCGAACGCGATCGCCTACAGCATTTTCAAGAACCTCAGCTACAAGCCGGACCAGCTCCAGCCGGTGTCGAACATGATCCGGATCCCGAACATCGTGTCGGCGCATCCGAAGACCGGCATCAAGTCGGTCGCCGAGCTGATTGCCTTTCTCAAGGCCAACCCGGACAAGCTCAGCTACGCCTCCTCCGGCGTCGGCCAGAGCCCTCACCTCACCGGCGCCTGGTTTCTCCAGCTCACCGGGCTGAAGATGACGCACATCCCGTTCCGTGGCGCCGGGCCTGCGCTCCAAGCCGCACTTGCTGGCGACATCCAGATCCTGTTCGACAATCTCTATCCGAGCCTGCCGCAGGTTCAGAACGGCACCCTCAACGGTCTCTGCGTCACCACACCCGAGCAGAGTGATCTCGCACCGAACCTGCCGACCATGCGCGAGAGCGCGCCGGAGCTTGCAAACTTCGATGTGTCGTCATGGTTCTCGGTGTTTCTGCCGAAGGGCGTCCCTGCCCCTGCGCTCGAGGCGCTCAATCTGCAGGTCAAGGCGCTGCTGGAGCGCGACGACATGAAGAAGCAGATCACCGCCATGGGCGCCCGCGCCGACTACGGCACGCCGCAGCAATTCGCGGACTTTGTGGACGCCGAGACGAAGAAGTTCGCCGGAATCATCCAGAAAGAAGGCCTGCAGATGGACGTGCAGTAAGCGCCGCCTTCGTTGCAAGAGCTCGCAATGACCGGGTGAGAGCGCGCGGTCCATCGAATAAAAACCCCGCAGCTCGCGCCGCGGGGTTTTGTCTTGTGTCGTTTGCGGCTCAGTGCGCCAGAATCGCCAGCAGCAAGAGCGCCACGATGTTGGTAATCTTGATCATCGGGTTCACCGCCGGACCCGCCGTGTCCTTGTAGGGATCGCCGACGGTGTCGCCGGTCACGGCCGACTTGTGGGCATCACTGCCCTTGCCGCCGTAATGGCCGTCCTCGATGTATTTCTTGGCGTTGTCCCAGGCGCCGCCGCCCGAGGTCATGGAGATCGCGACGAACAGGCCCGTCACGATCACGCCGAGCAACATCGCGCCGACGGCCGAGAACGCCGCCGACTTGCCGGCCGCGCCGCCGCCCGCGATGGCGTAGATCAGGAAGTAGACCACGATCGGCGACAGCACCGGCAACAGCGAGGGAATGATCATCTCCTTGATCGCCGCCTTGGTGAGCAGATCGACCGCCTTGCCATAGTCCGGCTTGTCGGTGCCCTGCATGATGCCCGGTTTCTCGCGGAACTGACGGCGTACCTCTTCCACGATCGCGCTGGCGGCACGGCCCACGGCCGTCATGCCCATCGCGCCGAACAGGTACGGCAGCAGACCGCCGAACAACAGGCCCACCACCACGTACGGATTGTTGAGCGAGAAGTCCGGATTGACGCCCTTGAAGTAGACGTGGTTCGCGGAGTCAGCGATGAAGAATTTGAGGTCCTGGTTATAGGCCGCAAACAGCACCAGCGCGCCGAGACCGGCGGAGCCGATCGCGTAGCCCTTGGTCACCGCCTTGGTGGTGTTGCCGACCGCGTCGAGTGCGTCGGTCGACTTGCGCACTTCCTTCGGCAGGCCCGCCATCTCGGCGATGCCGCCGGCGTTGTCCGTCACCGGACCGAAGGCGTCGAGCGCGACAATCATGCCGGCCAGCGCCAGCATCGTGGCGGTCGCGATCGCGATGCCGAACAGGCCGGCGAGGCTGTAGGTCACGAGGATGCCCGCGATGATGACGATCGCGGGCAGAGCGGTCGCCTCCATCGAGATCGCAAGGCCCTGGATCACGTTGGTGCCGTGGCCGGTGACCGATGCGGCCGCGATCGACTTCACCGGGCGATAGTCTGTGCCGGTGTAGTATTCGGTGATCCAGATGATCAGCGCGGTAACGACGAGGCCGACGATGCCACACTCGAACAGCGACATGCCGGTATAGTCGACGCCGTCGAGCTTGCCGAAGCCGATCAGATAGTAGATCACGCCGGCGATGCCGATCAGCGACAGGACCCCGGTTGCGATCAGGCCCTTGTAGAGCGCGCCCATGATCGACTGGCTCGGCCCGAGCTTCACGAAGAACGTGCCGATGATCGAGGTGATGATGCAGATGCCGCCGATGGCGAGCGGCAGCGTCATCATGTTGGAGAGGATCGGCGTCTTGGCGAAGAAGATCGCCGCGAGCACCATGGTGGCGACCGCGGTCACCGCATAGGTCTCGAACAGGTCGGCGGCCATGCCGGCGCAGTCACCGACGTTGTCACCGACGTTGTCGGCGATCGTGGCGGGGTTGCGCGGATCATCCTCCGGGATACCTGCCTCGACCTTGCCGACGAGATCGCCGCCGACGTCCGCACCCTTGGTGAAGATGCCGCCGCCGAGACGGGCGAAGATCGAGATCAGCGACGCGCCGAACCCGAGCGCCACCAGGGCGTCGACCACGGTGCGGCTATCGGGCGCGAGCTTCAGCGCGTGGACCAGGAAGCCGAAATAGAGCGTCACGCCGAGCAGCGCGAGACCCGCCACCAGCATGCCGGTGATGGCACCCGCCTTGAAGGCGAGCTCGAGGCCGCCGGCGAGCGACTTCGTCGCAGCCTGGGCGGTGCGCACGTTGGCGCGGACCGAGACGTTCATGCCGATGAATCCGGCCGCCCCCGACAGGATGGCGCCGATCAAAAAGCCGATCGCGACATAAAGCCCAAGGAAATAGGCGAGCAGCACGAAGATAACGATGCCGACGATGCCGATCGTGGTGTACTGGCGCCGGAGATACGCTTGTGCGCCTTCACGCACAGCTCCCGCGATCTCCTGCATGCGCGGTGACCCCGCATCCGCACTCAACACCGAAGACGTCGCCCAAATCGCGTAGACGACGGAAAGCACTCCGCAGAGCACAATCAACCATAATGCTGTCATTTGATTTTTGCCTCAGATCCTTGATGTACGTACCCCCGGCGCCTTTTGTTTTTCCGTCAAGCGGTGCGGCGCCCTTATGTTGAACAGGGCCGCCCCATGCACGAAGGGGTGGCCCCAGTCGGTCACAAGCTTGCCAAAATCAAATTGAGGGTGCAACGCCGGATGAGGCCGAAAAAGCCGATCTCGGCAAGTATTTAGACCTGATCCCGCGCGCCCGGCGGGCGGCCCGGCGCAATTCCTAGAAGTGGCTGTAGGACAGACGCTTCAAGGCCAACTCCTGACCCTGCCCATCCAGGAAGCGCGGCCGCTCACGGCCCGCGACGATGGTGCCGATCGCCGTGACGGCAAGGCCCACCGCCCGCCCCGCTTCCACCAGCGCTTCGCTCTGATCCGGCGGGACCGTGCACAGCACCTCGTAATCATCGCCCCCGGCAAGCAGCGTCTCAACACAAATGGCGCTGCGCGCGACGAGGCCTGCCGCCGCGGCCGAGAGCGGCACGCTCGCCGCATTGACCGTGGCGGAGACGGCGGACGCCGCGCAGAGCTTCGTCAGGTCGCCGGCGAGCCCGTCGGACACGTCCATCGCCGCTGTCGCGTGGTCGCGCACGGCCTGCGCCAGCACATTGCGCGGCTGAGGGATCCGATAGCGCGAGATCAGCGCCTCTCTTGCAGCTGGATCGGACGCAAGCGCTGCGGCCGCCGCCCCGCCGGTGAGCACGTCGAGGCCGAGCGCGGCATCGCCGATCGTCCCCGTCACCAGGATGACATCGCCCGGCCGCGCGCCGGTGCGGCCGACCATCCGCCCCTTCGGCACGCGGCCGAAGGCGGTAATCGAGATCATCTGGGGTCCCGGCGTCGACACCGTGTCGCCACCGAGCAGCGGGCAGGCGAAGCTCTTGGCGTCCTCGCCGAGCGCATCCGCAAACGGCCTGAGCCAGGCATCCTCCTTGCTGCGCAGCGCCAGCGTCAGCACGAAGCCGGCGGGCACAGCCCCCTTGGCGGCGAGATCGGACAGGTTCACCCGCAGCGCCTTGCGCGCGATGGTGTCGGGTGGATCGGTAGCAAGATAATGCACGCCCTCGACCACGGCATCGGTGGTCACGACGATGTCGTCGCCGGACGAGGACAGGATCGCAGCATCATCAATCAGCCCCAAGGCACCGGGATCGGTCGCCAGCGGCCTGAAATAGCGCGCGATGAGGGAGTCTTCGGCGGAGGGATTGTGCAGAATGGTCATCAGCGTCAACCCAACATATCGCTGTCATCGCCCGGCTTGACCGGGCGATCCAGTATTCCAGAGACGTTCGTATGAAATCGATAGGCCGCGGCGTACTGGATGCCCCGCCTTCGCTGGGCATGACACCGGAGTATGCGGCACCCGCATCGCATCACTTCACCGCCCTGCGTCTTGTCCTACCCCCGCCCGAACTCGTCACTGCGAAACTGGCGGCCGATCTGGTCGAGCACGGCGTTGACCATGCCGGTCTCCTCGCGGTCGACGAAGGCATTGGCGACGTCGACATATTCGGAGACCACGACACGGCCCGGCACGTCCTTGCGGTGCTGGAGCTCATAGGCCCCTGCCCGCAACACCGCGCGCAGGATCGCCTCGATCCGCTTCAGCGGCCAGCCCTTCGATAGCGCCTCGTCGATCAGAGGATCGAGCTTCTTCTGGTCGCGCACGACGCCGGAGACGACGTCACGGAAGAATGCGGCTTCCGCCGGCAGGTAAGTATCGCCCTCGACCTCGTTGCCGAGCCAGTGGCTCTCGAACTCCGCAAAGATGTCGTTGATGCCGGCGCCGGCGATGTCCATCTGATAGAGCGCCTGGACCGCCGCGAGCCGTGCGGCACCGCGCCGGTTCGCCTTCTTCTCCGTCAGCCCCGCCGGTTTCTTGATGTCAGCCATCGCTCAGGCCCGCGCCGTGCGGCGTTTGATGCGCAGCATCGCAAGTGCTGCGCGCGCGGCATCGCCGCCCTTGTTGAGCTCGCTGGCGCGCGCCCGCGCCCAGGCCTGGTCCTCATTGTTGACGGTGAGAATGCCGTTGCCGAGCGGCAGCTTTCGCGCCACCGCGAGATCCATCAGCGCGCGCGAGGATTCCTGCGAGACGATCTCGAAATGGATGGTATCGCCGCGGATGACGCAGCCGAGCGCGATCACTGCGTCATATGGCGTGCCATTGGCCGCAGCGGCATCGACCGCGATCGCCACCGCCGCCGGGATCTCCAGCGCGCCGGGAACCGTGATGACGTCATGCGTCAGGCCAGCTGCCTTCAGTTCGGTGACTGCGCCGTCCAGAAGCGCGTCCTGGAGATCGTCATAGAACCGCGCCTCGACAATCAGCGCACGCGCGCCGGAAATGTCGGTCTGGTCCTTCAGGAGTGCGCGCCGCGCGTCTGCCATCGTCTCAATCCGTTTCGTGAAATCGTCTCTTGGGTCGGCGCGTTATGTAGTCGCCGCACGCGGGTAAGCCAGTTAGAAACTGTCATTCCGGGTCTGGTCCCTGCGGACCGTCCCGGAAATGACGGCTACGCCGTCATCTCCGTCAGCCGCGCCGCATAGCGGGCCATCAAATCGACCTCGATATTGACCTCGGCGCCCGTCTTCCAGGCGCCGATCGTCGTGACATCGAGCGTATGCGGAATGATCAGCACCGAAAAGGCCACATCCTTCACCGTATTGACCGTCAGCGAGACGCCGTCGAGGGTGATCGAGCCCTTGGTGGCGATGAAGCGCGCCAGCTCCCGCGTGGTGCAGAGCTCGAACCGTGCCATATCGGGCAGGTCCTCGCGGCTGACGATGGTTGCGATGCCATCGGCATGGCCGGCGACGATGTGACCGCCGAGCTCGTCGCCGATCTTGAGCGCACGCTCGAGATTGAGCCGCGTACCGAGCTTCCAGTGCTTTGCGGTCGTCAGCGCCAGCGTCTCGGCGGCGGCATCGACGTCAAACCAGGTTTTGCCTGCGGCGATGCCCGAGGCGACGACAGTGAGGCAGACGCCGTTGCAGGCGATCGAGGCGCCGTCGGCAATGGTGGTCTGATCGTAGCCGCAGGCGATACGCAGCCGGTGCAACTGCCCCTGTGCCACGGGCTTAAAGCTGACGATCTCGCCGATATCGGTGACAATGCCGGTGAACATGTTAGGCGCGCTCGTAGATGGTGAGAGTATCGCGGTCGAATGTCTCGCTAGCATGAACCCTGTAGGCCTGCGACTGCGTGATTTTCGACAGGGGCAATGCATCGAGCGCATCGACCCCGCCAGCGCCGACCTCTTCCGCTCCGCGGAACAGCCAGATCGCGTCGACAAGATCGGCGGACACGAACGAAGCCGCAACGCGGCTGCCGCCCTCGACCATCAGCCGTGTGATGCCTTTGTCAGCGAGCGCATCCAGCACGGTCGCAAGATCGAGCCCGGCTCCTCCGCCCGGCGATACGCGGATCACCTGCGTGCCGGCAGCACCAAGGCGCGTCGCCGCGGCAGCTTCTGCGAGTTCGGAGCTGACGACCCAGAGCGGCGTCTCCCGGGCAGAACGAACAAGCTGGCTGGCGGTCGGAATGCGCAAATTCCGGTCGAGCACGACGCGCATGGGAGAACGCGCTTCCATGCCCGGCAGGCGGCAATTGAGCTGCGGATCGTCCGCCAGCACCGTGCCGATGCCGACCAGGATGGCATCGCTCGAGGCGCGCAACAGATGCACGCGGTTACGCGCAGCTTCGCCCGTAATCGCGATCGGCGTCCCGCCGGCAGCGCCGATCTTGCCGTCAGGTGAAACCGCCAGCTTCAGGATCACGTGCGGACGCTTGTCGCAGATGCGGCGGAAATGCCCGGCATGGTCGAACGCGGCCTCCGCCGCACACAGGCCCACATCCACGGCAATGCCGGCCGCGCTCAATCGCGCATGGCCACGCCCCGCCACGTCCGGATTGGGATCCTCGATCGCCGCCACCACCCGCTTGATGCCGGCCGCGATCACCGCGTCGGCGCAAGGCGGCGATTTGCCGAAATGCGAGCATGGCTCGAGCGTGACATAGAGCGTGGCACCGCGTGCCGCCTCGCCGGCCCGCCGTAACGCCTCAGGCTCCGCATGCGGGCGCCCACCCGGCTGCGTCCAGCCACGACCGACGATGACACCGTCCTTGACGATCACGGCGCCGACGGCTGGATTGGGCCAGGTCCGCCCCTGCCCGCGCCTCCCCAACGCCAGCGCAAGCTGCATGAAGCGGCGATCGGAATCCTTGGTCTCGCGGATCTTCCGGGCGAACTGATCCTCCAGGATGCGGAAGATCATTTGCGGATCGCGGCGAGCCGCGCTTCCTCCTCACCGGAGAGCTCGCCGAGCACATCGGCGAAATCCTTGGCCTCGCGGAAATTGCGGTAGACGGAGGCGAAGCGCACATAGGCGACGTCGTCGAGCGTACGCAGATGCTCCATCACGGTCTCACCGATCACCTCGGAGGAAATCTCGGCCTCGCCGCCGGTCTCGAGCTCGCGCACGATGGTGGAGACCATCTTCTCCACCCGCTCGGGTTCGACCTGCCGCTTGCGCAAGCTGATCGATACCGAGCGCATCAGCTTGTCGCGATCGAACGGCACGCGGCGGCCGTTGCGCTTGATCACCGTGAGCTCGCGCAACTGCACGCGCTCGAAGGTGGTGAAGCGAAAATTGCAGGCGACGCACACGCGCCGCCTGCGGATGACGGAGGAATCCTCGGTCGGACGCGAGTCCTTTACCTGCGTATCGAGACTGTTGCAGTTCGGGCAGCGCATCCGTGTACCTTGACCAGTTTACTTGGACCTTACGGATAGATCGGGAATCGGTCGGTGAGCGCCTTGACCCGTTCCTTGATCGCGGCCTCGACCAGCGGCGCCTTGCCATCGTCGGACTGCGCAATCGCGTTGAGGACCTCGGCGATCATGCCGCCAACCTGCTGGAATTCGGCGACGCCGAAGCCGCGGGTCGTCGCCGCAGGCGTGCCGAGACGCAGGCCCGAGGTGACGAACGGCTTTTCGGGGTCGAACGGAATGCCGTTCTTGTTGCAGGTGATGGCGGCGCGGACCAGCGCCTTCTCCGAGACGTTGCCCTTCAGACCCTTCGGCCTGAGGTCAACCAGCATCAGATGGTTATCGGTGCCGCCCGAGACAATATCGAAGCCATGGCTCTTCAGCGTCTCGGCCAGCGCCTTGGCGTTCTCGACGACGTTCTTCGCGTAGACCTTGAAGTCCGGACGCAGCGCCTCACCGAAGGCAACCGCCTTGGCCGCGATCACATGCATCAGCGGGCCGCCCTGCAGGCCGGGGAAGATCGCCGAGTTCAGCTTCTTCGCGAGCACCTCGTCATTGCTGAGGATCAGGCCTCCGCGCGGACCGCGCAGCGATTTGTGCGTCGTGGTTGTGGTGACATGGGCATGCGGCACCGGCGAGGCATGCACGCCGCCGGCGACGAGGCCCGCAAAGTGCGCCATGTCGACCAGCAGATAAGCGCCAACCGAATCCGCGATCTCGCGGAAACGCTTGAAGTCCCAGGCGCGCGAATAGGCCGAGCCGCCGGCGACGATCAACTTCGGCTTGACCTCTTCGGCCTGCTTGGCGACCGCGTCCATGTCGATGATCTGGTCGTCGCGGCGCACGGTGTAGTGCGCGGCCTTGAACCATTTGCCGCTCATGTTGACGGGCGAGCCATGGGTGAGATGGCCGCCGGCCGCGAGATCGAGGCCCATGAAGGTGTCGCCGGGCTGGAGCAGCGCCAGGAACACCGCCTGGTTCATCTGGCTGCCGGAGTTCGGCTGCACGTTGGCGAAGTTGGCGCCGAACAGCTTCTTGGCGCGATCGATCGCGAGGTTCTCGGCGACGTCGACCCACTCACATCCGCCGTAGTAGCGCGCGCCCGGATAACCCTCCGCGTATTTGTTGGTCATCACCGAACCCTGCGCTTCCAGCACGGCCCGGCTGACGATGTTCTCGGAGGCGATCAGCTCGACTTCATGGCGCTGCCGGCCGAGCTCGCCCTTGATGGCGGCGGCGATTTCCGGATCGGCCTGCTCGAGCGAGGCGGTGAAAAACGAATCGGGCGCTGAGGCGGTCTTGGCGAAGGTCATCTTGCGAATATCTCCACCGCCGCAGCCTTTTGGCGGGCTGCGGGCGGTCTGGTGTGGTGATCGGAAGCGGCGAGCGCGATCTACCACATCGCCCGCCCCCGGCCAAGCATTTGCGGGTCGGGCGCGATATTTATGCAAGATATGGTGGGATTGAAGGATTTCGGGCCGCGGACGGTTTTCTTGAACCGCCCCGATCCGATCATCCTTAAAGAGCCCGCTTTGGACCCTAAATGGCTCGTTGGCGTCTGCCGGACTTCCCCTACAGCCCGGTATACCCCGCCTTCACGGGGTCCACGCTGCCGTCGAGCTGGCGCAAATAGGTCAGGCCGCACACCGTCAACCGCTGGGGGTCCTTCTCGCCGGCTTCCATCAAGGTGTTCAGGTAGTTCGTCACTTTGGCTCGCGCCTCTGCGCTCGCCGCGGACGTGCGGTTGGCGAGCAGATCATAGGTCTGCATGATGCGGTCGATGGCGGCTTCCATGGCACCCTGGTTCACTGGGATTTTGGGAGTCTTGATCAGGCGGCTCGGGCACCGGACCCCGCCTCGAACCTGACAATGGCCTTGTTGGCGAGCCTGATCTTGTTGAATTCGCCGTGCTGGAGCAGCTTGATGATAGTCTCAAGCAGGCGCTCATTAGTGGCGAGCGTGTCGGGGATCGCGCCCGAGCGGCGGAGGTAATTCGCGGCGATCGCGTAGGAATCGCTCACGAGCTCGATGTTCGCAGCCTGCAACCCGCGTTCAACCAGCATCGCATCCTCCGATCCGGCGAGATAACCGCAAGGCAGGGAACTGGTTCCGCCGGACCGTCGATTTTTTTTCGCAACCGCGAGACGACAAAACGCACCGGTCCGGACAGAAGCCGGGCCGGCGCGCTTGGGGAAGTCCAGGTAGGTTCGGCAGACACTTTCGGGTCGGCTTGCCGGTCTTGTTTTGAGCCGGCTTGGCCAAATCCCTTCGAAAACTCAGAGCCGATACAGGATCTGGTCGGTCCAGAACCGCTCGAGGCGGTGCAACGACTTGTTCAGGGTCGAGAACTCCTCGCCCGAGATGCCGCCGACCTGTTCAACGGTCTTGACGTGCTTCTGGTAGAGCGAGTCGACGATGCGGCGGACTTCCTGGCCCTGCGGCGTCAGGCGGATGCGCACCGACCGGCGATCGACGCGCGAGCGCTGATGATCGAGAAAGCCGAGCTCGACGAGCTTCTTCAGATTGTAGGAAACGTTGGAGCCGAGATAGTAACCGCGCGTGCGCAGTTCGCCCGCGGTCAGCTCCTTGTCTCCGATGTTATAGAGCAGGAGCGCCTGCACGGAATTGATGTCGGCGCGGCCACGACGATCGAACTCGTCCTTGATCACGTCGAGGAGACGGCGATGCAGCCGCTCCACCAGAGTCAATGCTTCCAGATAGAGCGACTGCACCGAACCCTGCGGGCCCGAAACGCGCTCTGCGGTATCTGCCGCAGTTGCGACGGCTTTCATCATGACACTTCCCCTGTTGTCGTTTTTATCGACACTCATTCGACGAAACTTGTGTCCCGCCTGATAGGTGCAACTTAAGGGGGGCGTTTGAAGATCGGCTTAAATAAGAGAATAAAGAGATCATGAATTTAAGACAGTGAATTGCGGATTAAGCCTGTACCACAAGGGCTTTTCGCAACCCTCTGTTGACCGTCGCAAGGTCCTGTTCACCCTCCGTCCGCACGTTCTGTCGCATTCCAGAACAGCCCCGCCCCGTTTCGAAACGGACGCTTAGGAGCTGTGGCGGATATCGCGAGGTCAACGAAAACTTACCTCGAATTTTACGCAAGGAGTGGTCAACCAAACGCGCGTTCTCATGTCCCGGACAAGCGCAGCGAAGATCCGGGAGCCAGAAGCCAGAGCTTCGGTTGTGCAGACATGGGCCCTGGCTCTGCAACGCATCACGCCGCAGATGCGGCGCGCTGCATCGCGTCCGGGGCACGAGAGTTCGCTATGGCGGCCGTTCGCGCGCAGCCATCCAGGCGAGCGCAAGATAGGCAGCGAGCATGAAGGCCTCGACGCCGACCACGACCAGGCTGCCGCCATAGATGCCGGGAAACATCAGCTCGATCACCGCCATCGAGACCACGGTCGTGAGCCACACCACCGCGCCCCAGGGCGTGGCGAGCCAGAGGCCGACGGCGGCGACGAGCTCGATCACGGCGAAGTAGATGGTCGAGGCCTGCCAGGCCATCGACTGGTTCTCGAACGCCTCGTCCTCGCCGCCGACGAAACCCGTCACCTGCGCCCAGTGATAGAGCCCCTTCAGGATCGACAGTAGCGCCATCACCCGCAGGAACAGCACCAGCCGGCGCGTCCAGACATTGTCGTCGGACTCCTGCCGTTTCGACGAGATCGCGGCCACCGACATCGCGTTGTCGCGGGCGCTGTCTCTGATGGCGTCCCTGGCTGGCGCTGTCGCGGGTCGCATCGCGGGTTGATATCTCGGACATGGTCCCCTTCTGGCTGTTTCGCCCCGCAAAATCAATCGGCAGCGCAGGTCGATTCAATTCTGCCTTGCGGCGGGTCAAGCCGCGGTGACGGGAACCATGCGAACTGGTATAAGAATAATTCCAGCCGGAGGAAGAGTGATGGCGATCAAATACGGACGTCCGATCGAACTGCGCGAGGTCGCGCGCGGGACTGGTGCAGCTGTGCCCCATGCGCTCGATCTGACCGTCCGCCCTCGCCGCAATCGCAAGGCCGAATGGGCCCGGCGCATGGTGCGCGAGAACGTGCTCACCACCGACGACCTGATCTGGCCGCTGTTTTTGATCGACGGCAGCAACAAGCGCGAGCAGATCGCCTCGATGCCCGGCGTCGAGCGTCTCAGCGTCGACCAAGCCGTGCGCGAGGCCGAGCGCGCCATGAAGCTGACGATCCCCTGCCTTGCACTGTTTCCCTACACCGACCTGTCCTTGCGCGACGAGGAAGGCTCGGAAGCGACCAACCCGAACAATCTGGTCTGCCAGGCGGTGCGCGCGATCAAGAAAGAGTTTCCCGATCTCGGCATCCTCTGCGACGTTGCGCTGGATCCCTTCACCAGCCACGGCCATGACGGCCTGATCGCCGACGGCAAGATTTTGAACGACGAGACGGTCGCCGTGCTTGTGCGTCAGGCGCTGGTGCAGGCCGAGGCCGGCTGCGACATCATTGCCCCCTCGGACATGATGGACGGCCGCGTCGCGGCGATCCGCGAGGCGCTTGACCGCACCGGCCTGCTCGACGTGCAGATCATGGCCTATGCGGCCAAATATGCCTCCGCCTTCTACGGCCCGTTCCGCGACGCGATCGGCTCAGCCAAGACGCTCACCGGCGACAAGCGCACCTACCAGATGGACAGCGCCAACACCGACGAAGCGCTGCGCGAAGTCGAGCTCGACATCTCCGAAGGTGCCGACATGGTGATGGTGAAGCCGGGCATGCCCTATCTCGACGTGGTGCGCCGCGTGAAGGACACGTTTGCGATGCCGACCTTCGCCTACCAGGTCTCCGGCGAATACGCGATGATCGCTGCCGCCGCCAACAACGGCTGGCTCGACGGCGACCGCGCGATGATGGAGAGCCTCTTGGCCTTCAAGCGCGCCGGCGCGGATGGTGTGCTCAGCTATTTTGCGCCGAAGGCGGCGGAGAAGCTGCGCAGCCAAGGATAAGCTCTTGTAACCAGTGGGCGTATCTCACGCGTCGCGGTGACGCCTCCCCCGCCCCCGAATCGCCGGAATATTTCGGCTTGTTAACCTCTGCGCACCCTTGGCAGGGGAATAGCCTGTTCCCATGTCCTGCCACGGGAGTTTTCCCTGGGAGGACGGACGATGTCTTATGACTCGGGTGGTTCAGGCGCCTGGCGCAGTGATGGCGCGGCTCACGCCTACGATCCCTATCTGCATCCGGAACTGTTCCGCGGTGTCGCGACGCGGCGGGTGTTCGCGTTCCTGATCGACATGGTCGTGATCTCCGTTCCCGTCATTCTCGGCTACCTCTTCATCGCGGTGTTCGGCGTGGTGACGCTCGGCATCGGCTGGGCGCTGTTCTGGCTGGCCTGGCCCGCCTCCGTGGTCTGGGCCATCGTCTATTATGGCGCCTGCGTCGGCGGTCCCTCGTCCGCGACGATCGGGATGCGGATCATGGACCTTGAGTTACGCACCTGGTACGGCGCGCCCGGCTACTTTGTCCTCGGCGCCACCCATGCCGTGCTGTTCTGGGTGACGGTGTCGTTCCTGTCGCCGTTCGTCGTGCTGGTCGGCCTGTTCAACGGCCGCCGGCGCCTGTTGCAGGATTTCGTGCTGGGAACGGTCGTGATCAACAATTCCGTTCGGGCGCCCGCGCCCCAGACGGCAAGGACCTATTGAGGACCCGGCGATCAAGGACCTACTAACCAGGATCCGCTAAGCTGACTGATCTGACCTGCCGAGCGGACCGATTGACCCGGAGCTTTCGTAGCGCGATGCTGACACTTACTTTGGAGGCCCACGACGTCCCTTGACCCAGCACTCGCGCGACACCCCACAATTTTACCTCACGGCGCCGTCCCCCTGCCCGTATCTGCCGGGCCGGCATGAGCGCAAGGTGTTCACGCACCTCGTGGGTGAGCGCGCGGGCGACCTCAACGATCTCCTGACCCATGGCGGGTTCCGCCGCAGCCAGTCGATCGCCTACCGACCGGCCTGTGACCAGTGCCGGGCCTGCGTGTCGGTCCGCGTGGTCGCCAACGAGTTCCGCCCGTCCCGCAACTTCCGCAAGGTGATGGCGCGCAACGCCGACATCATTGGCGAGCAGCGCAGCGCGGTCCCGACCTCCGAGCAATATTCGGTGTTCCGCGCCTATCTCGATGCCCGCCACCGCCATGGCGGCATGGCCGACATGACCGTGCTCGATTACGCCATGATGGTTGAGGACAGCCATGTCGAGACCCGCATCATCGAGTACCGCAAGCGCGGTCCCGACAGCGGCATCACCGGCCGTGGCGAGGAGCTGATCGCGGTCGCGCTGACCGACGTGCTCAGCGACGGCCTCTCGATGGTCTATTCGTTCTTCGAGCCGGGCCAGGTCAGCCGCTCGATGGGCACCTTCATGATCCTCGACCACATCGCCGCGCCCGCGCGGCAAGGCCTGCCCTACGTCTATCTCGGCTACTGGATCGAAGGCTCCAAGAAGATGGACTACAAGGCCCGCTTCCTGCCGCAACAGCGGCTGGCCCCGTCCGGCTGGCTGCGGGTGGACGCGCAAGGAGACGCCGCGTCCGAGCCGCAGGATTGAGGTTGCGAATGGTGGGTAGCGAGTACGAATTGAACAAACGCGGCTCGCTAGTCGCCACTCACTACTCGCCAGTCACCCGAACAGCGTATCCGCCAGCAGCTTCAGGTTCAAAACCACGATCACGCCCGCAACGATCCAGGCGATCGCCGCGACGTATGCTGGAACCGCGAACTGCCCCATCTTGCGGCGGTCGGAGACGAAGCGGACCAGCGGGATCACCGCGAAGGGCAGCTGCATCGACAGCACGACCTGGCTGAACACCAGCAGATCCGCGGTGCCGCGCTCGCCATAGAGCGCGGTAACGACAATCACCGGAACGATCGCAATGCCGCGCGTCACCAGGCGGCGCGCCCAGCTCGGCAGGCGCAAATCGAGAAAGCCCTCCATCACGATCTGACCGGCCAGCGTCGCCGTCACGGTTGAATTCAGGCCGGATGCGAGCAGCGCCACCGCGAACAATGTCGAGGCGATACCGAGGCCGAGCAGCGGCGACAGCAGCTCAAAAGCCTGGCCGATCTCGGCGACGTCGGAATGGCCGCTCGTGTGGAAGGTCGCCGCGGCGACCACGAGGATCGCGGCGTTGATAAACAACGCCAGCATCAGGGCGATGGTCGAGTCCGTCGTCGCCCATTTGATCGCCTCGCGCCGGCCGGTGTCGTTGCGCTCATAGGCGCGCGTCTGCACGATCGAGGAGTGCAGATAAAGATTATGCGGCATCACCGTTGCGCCGATGATGCCGATCGCAATGTAGAGCATCTCGGGGTTGGTGAAGATCTCGGCCTTCGGCACAAATCCCCTGAGCATCTCGGCAACCGGCGGCGCTGCCGCGGCAAGCTGGACCGTGAAGCAGGCAGCGATCACGACCAGCAGCGCGATGACGAAGGCCTCGAGGAAACGGAAGCCACGATTCATCAGGATGAGAAGCAGGAAGGCGTCCAGCGCAGCGATCAGCGCGCCGCCGACCAGGGAATGCCGAACAGCAGCTTGAGCGCGATCGCGGTGCCGATCACCTCGGCGAGATCGCAGGCGATGATCGCTGCTTCGCAGGCGAGCCAGAGCATGAAGTTCGTCGCGGGCGAATAGGTCGCGCGGCAGGCCTGCGCGAGATCGCGATCGGTAACGATCCCGAGCCGCGCCGCCAAGGACTGCAGCAGGATCGCCATCAAGTTCGAGAGCAGGATGACCGAGAGCAGCGTGTAGCCGAACTTCGATCCGCCGGCGAGGTCGGTCGCCCAGTTGCCGGGGTCCATGTAGCCGACCGAGACCATATAGCCCGGCCGACAAAGGCCAGCAGCCGCCGCCACCATGCCCCCGCTGCGGGGATGGTCACCGTGGCGTTCACCTCGGCCAGGCTCTTGGTGGTCGGCGCATCGTTGTTGCCAGCCGGTGGCTTCAGGGGTCAGATCGGGCGATCGGGCATCCATGCTGGCACAATACCCATGTCGGACCTTATTGCAACTCATTTGCAACTGCATCTAGCCGCATCGGTTCCCGGAGCCCTGTCGGGAAGCGGGTGGGTTTGGCCGTCCCACGGGGCGTCTACTGGCGGCAACTCGACTTTGCAGGAACCGCGCCATGCCAAATCCGCCTCACCTCCCCAAAACCTTCAACCGCCTCGCCTGGTCCAACCTTGCGGCCCAGTCGGCCGAGCAGATCGCGCTGGCCGCGGCCCCCATCGTCGCCGTTCTGACGCTGGGCGTGGCGGAGGGCCAGACCGGCCTGCTCCAGACCGCCCTCACCCTGCCCTTCGTCCTGTTTGCCATTCCGGCCGGCCTGCTCGCCGACCGCATCTCCCGCCGCTCGCTGATGGCGGGCGCCGAGGCGCTGCGGGCGGTAGCGCTGGCAACGATCGTACTGCTGCTCGCGCTCGGCGCGCTCAACCTGCCGCTGCTGGCGCTGCTCGGCTTTGCCGCTGTGTGCGGCACCGTCGTCTACAGCGTGGCCGCGCCGGCCCTGGTGCCCTCGCTGGTGAGCGCAGAGCTGCTGCCGGCTGCGAATGCTCGATCGAGCTTGCGCGCACCATTGCCTTCGCAAGCGGGCCCGCGCTCGGCGGCGCGCTGGTCGGCTGGTGGGGCGCGAGCCCGGCCTTCGGCTTTGCCGCGGGCCTCTCGGCCATTGCCGTGGTGCTGCTCTCCGGCATTTATGAACCGGCGCGTGCGCCGGTGCCGCGGCGCCATCCGTTCCAGGTCATCCGTGAAGGCGCAGCCTTCGTGTTTCACCACCCGCTGCTGCGGCCGGTGTTCGTCACGCAATTCATTTTCAACACCGGCTGGTTCCTGCAGATCGCGGTGTTCGTGCCCTACGCAGTGCGCCATCTTGGCCTGACCGCTGCCGGTGTCGGCATCGTGTTGACGATGTATGGCGTCGGCATGGTGATCGGCGCGCTGTTCGCCACGCGGGTGATGAAGCGCATCGCCTTCGGCACCGTGGTCGGCCTCGGCCCGGTCACCGGCTTCGTCGCAGCCGTCGTGATGGCGCTGACGGTGCTGGTGCCCTCACCGTGGCTCGCTGGTCTCAGCTTCTTCCTGCTCGGCGTCGGGCCGATCCTGTGGGTGATCTCGACCACGACGCTGCGCCAGTCCGTGACGCCGCCGCGTCTGCTTGGGCGCGTGTCCGCGATCAACATCATGAGCTACGGCGCCCGTCCGCTCGGCTCGGCGCTCGACGCCATCGTCGGCGGCCTTTACAGTGCGGAAGCGTGCCTCTACCTCGCCGCAGCCGTGTTCGGCGTGCAGGCGCTCATCATTTGGCTCTCGCCTGCGGTAGCGCTGGATCGGCAGCCGGCCATGGTAGGGGACGAAGTGACGGCGCGGGGCTAATTCGCCAGATACCGCTCGTAGCTCCCGGTCACCGGCTCGCTCGCCTCGACCTCCGGATCGAGCGTGTAGAGATCCTGCGCGCGGCCGATGCCGCGTAGCGCGTAGCGGCCGGTGGAGACGAGATAGCGGCGGCCGGCAGCGTCGAGACCCTTGTAGAACTCTGCCGATGCCAGCAATTCGCGATCGACCGAGCGGCTCATCGAGGCGATGCGGCTGACCTCGTTGACGGTCGGTCCCACCACGGTGAAATCGAGCCGGTCCTCGCTGCCGATATTGCCATAGAAGACTTCCCCGACATGCAGGCCGATATAGGCCGACGTGGTTGGACGGCCGTCGGCCGCCCGGCGTTCATTCAGCGCCCCGACATTGTTGCGGAACAAATGCTCGGCGCGTAGCGCGGCGCGGCGGGCGTGAGCCATGTCCTCACCGGTGAACATCGCGAGCACGCCGTCTCCGATCAGCTTCAGCACGTCGCCGCCCGCGTCGTGGATCGCGTCAATCACGGCCTGGGCATAATCGTTGAGGAACGGGATGATCTCGTCGGGCGCAATGCTCTCGCTGATCCCGGTCGAGCCGCGCAGATCCGAATACCAGAGCACGGCATTGATGCGCTCGGTGACGCCGCGCGAAATGCGTCCGCGCAGGACCTGCTCCGACGCATCGCGTCCGAGGTAGACGCGCCCCAGCGTCCGCACGATGTCGACCTGCTGCGCCGACTTGATCGCGAGTCCCAGCACCGGCACCAGATCGCGCAGCGCGGCGAGTTCGGCTTCCGTAAAGCCATCCTCGCGGCGCGTGGTCCAGTAGGAGTAGAGGCAGTCCATCTGCCCGAGCGCTCCGGTCTCGCCGAAGCGGTGCACGAAAGCGAGGAAATGGCGGTGGCCCGTTTCGGCGAGGTCGCCGATTTGCGAGAAATCGAGCGAGGGCGCGTCGGCGAGGTCGATCAACATCTCGTCATGGCCATGCTCGAGCAAATGATAAAACACCGAGCGGCGCCAGTTCTTGGCCGCGTCGCCCTCGGCCGTCGAGCCGTATTCGACCACGTCGCTCTCGTTGGTCGGCGTGTCGCTCCAGCGGAAGGCGCGGCCCTCGTAGATCGGATGCAGCGTGTCGATGACCACGAGCCCGCGCGAGAGTTCCAGCCCTTCGGCCCGGCAGCGCTCGCAGAAGCCGCGCAGCAGTTCGGGTTCGGGCAGGCCGGTGAGCCCCTGGCCGGCGACCCAGTTCATCAGCGCAAGGCGCGAGGTCAATTGCATGCGCCATTATGGCGTGCCTTCGTGACGGGGAAAGGCCGGGCACAACCAGGGGCCCCCCTGCAGCAGGTCGAATATGTCGCGCGCGTGGTTGACGCGCGCGCGCCGCGGGCCGCAAATGCAAACGATGACACCGACGACCAGACATACGGCAACATGAGCCGGCGCCAGCTTCCGATCGTCCTGGCGCTCGGCACGACTCAGACCCTGGCCTGGGCCTCCAGCTATTATTTGCCGGCCCTGCTCGCCGATCCCATGGCGCACGACCTCGGCATCTCCACCAACTGGATCTTTGGCGCGTTCTCGGCCTCGCTCGTGATCTCCGCGCTGCTGGGGCCGCGGATCGGGCGGCAGATCGATCTCGTCGGCGGGCGGCAGGTGCTGTCGGGCTCGAACCTGACGATTGCCGCCGGCCTGGTGCTCCTTGGATTGTCGCAGTCCGTTCCGGTGATGGCGCTCGCCTGGCTCGTGCTCGGCATCGGCATGGCCATGGGGCTCTATGATGCCGCTTTCGCCGCACTCGGCCGCATCTATGGCACCGAAGCGCGCAGGCCCATCACCGGCATTACGCTGATGGCGGGCTTTGCCTCGACCGTCGGCTGGCCGCTCACTGCCTGGGGCCTGTCTCATATCGGATGGCGCGACACCTGTTTCGCCTGGGCCGCCGCCAACATCCTGATCGGGCTGCCGCTCAATTTCTTCTTGCTTCCGGCGATCAACGGCGCCAAGCAGGCGGCTTCGACCGCGGAAAAGCCGCATCTGCCGCTCAACCGCACCATGATCCTGCTGGCCTTCGTCTTCGCCGCGGTCTGGACTGTCACCGGCGCGATGGCCGTGCATTTCCCGCGCATCCTGGAGACCATGGGCGCGACCCATGTCGAGGCGATCGCAGCGGGCGCGCTGATCGGTCCGGCGCAAGTGGTCGCGCGCCTTCTGGAGGCGGGGTTTCTCAGTCGCTTTCATCCGCTGTGGTCGACGCGGCTCGCCTGCCTCACCCATCCGATCGGCGCAGCCGTCGTCGCCATCTTTGGAGCTCCTGCGGCAAGCGCGTTTGCGCTGTTCCACGGCTCCGGCAACGGCATCCTCACCATCGCGCGTGGCACGCTGCCACTGTCGATCTTCGGGCCGAAGGATTTTGGCTACCGCCTCGGCATCATCGGCGCGCCGGCGCGGATGGCGCAGGCGGTGGCACCGTTGGCCTTCGGTCTGCTCATCGATGTCATGGGCGCCAAGGTGCTGATGGTCTCGTCCGCGCTCAGCCTCTCGGCGCTGGCCGCCCTGTTCCTGATCCGCGCCGAGCGCACGCCCGATTGACCGCGCCACGGCTTTCGCGCACAACGGGCGATGGCCGAAGACAATCGTCCGCCCCGCACGTTCAAGGGCCTCCTGCGGTGGGCGGCGACGCCGCCGCAAGCCTGGGGCGTCTATCTCCTCGCCATCATCCTGGTCTGGCTCGTCTCCTTCTATGCCGGCACGCTGAAGCCGAAGAAGACGCCGGACACGAGCCCGCCGACTGTCACTGCGCCCAAGAACTAATCCGGAGAACTAATCCGGAGAGCTAAGCCGGCTTCGGCTGGCTGGTCGCGATCCCGATGCCGGCGAATACGGCGACCAGCCCGATCAGGAGATTTGGCGTGATCGGCTCGCCGATCAGCAGTGCCGCGAGCAAGGTCGCCGCGATCGGATTGACCGTCATGGTGTTGGCAACGCGCGTTGGCGTCGCGCGCGCCAGCGCCATGACCCAGAGGATGAAGGCGAGCGCGCCGCCGCCGGCGCCGAGATAGATTGCGGCGATCCACTGCGCCGTCGTGAAATGGTCGAGTGCGGCAAAGCTGCCCTTCGCAAGACCCACGATCACCAGCACCGCAGCGCCTGCGCCCATGCCGACCGTCAGAAAACCGAGCGCGCTCGAGCGCTGCATCAGCGGCGGCGACAACACGTTGTAGAAGGCCATGCAGAACACCGCGCCTGTCATGATCAACTCGCCGCGCCAGGCGCCCGGCGGGCTCTGCGCCAGGCCAACCGCCAATGCCGCGGCAACACCGAGCACGGCAATGCCGACGCCGATGATTTTGCGCGCCGTCAGCCGTTCCACACCAAGGATCGCGCCGACGACCATGGTGTGGAGCGGCAGCGTCGCCAGCGCGAGACTGGCGCGCGCAGCGGTCGTGTAGGAGACGGCGATATTGTAGAGGATGAAGAACAGCCCGAAGAAGCAGATGCCGAGCGTCATCACGGCCGGCCAGTCCGCGCTCTGCGGCCAACGCACGCGGAGCAGCAGCGCGCATGGCAAGAGGCAGAGGAAGCCGATTCCCCAGCGCAGGATAGCCAGCATGACCGGATCGGCATCGGTGACCAGATATCGGGTGATCGCAGCAGCGGTGCCGCCGATGCTGCTCGACGTCAGCGCGATCGCGACTCCGAGCCATTCCCCCACGCTTCGCCTCCCGTCCCGTAGCTTCTGGAGGCACCTAGCACGTCCCTGCTGTCACCATCGTGGCAACAGGTCGCCAGGAAAGCTACTCATAAAACTCCGGCGACATCTTCTGGCGTCGCGCTGCGCCTTGTCGTGGTTGATCCAGAGCTGCCCCTTCTCCTTGTCCAGCGTGTCGGCGATCTTCTGCATTGAGGCGACCGACTGGTCCTTGCTGACATTGTTGACGGGAACGCGCCGGTTCTCCCAATTGCTCTTGAAGTGGACAGCATCCCCGGAAAGCACGACCGCGCCGGTCTTCGGCAATTTCACCAGCAACGACTGGTGCCCCGGCGTGTGACCAGGCGTGGACAACACAGTCACGCTGCCGTCGCCGAACACGTCCTTGTCGCCCGCGAGCAGCTCGACCGGATGCGACGGCTTGAAGCGCGGCTCGTTGTTGGCGCCCGGCCAGTCATATTCGGCCTTTTGCACGTAGAGCATCGCCTGAGGAAACATCTCGACATTGCCGATGTGATCGGGATGCGTATGCGAGACGCCCATCGCCTTGATGTCGGCGGGCTTGACGCCGACCTGATCGAGCTGGGCTGCGAGCGTCTTCGGCCGCTTCCAGGTCACGGCCTTTGGATCGGCAGGTGCAAGCCCGTTCGGCATCGCGGCGACGGCGTCTGGGATACCGGTGTCCCACAGGAACCAGCCCTGGCTGTGCTTGATGAGGTAGCAGGTATCAACGAAATCCATCGACTGGCCTTCGTTCACTCCGGGTGACCAGCGCCCGATGTCCCCGGCAACACCCTCACCGCAATTCATGATGTAGAGTTTCTCGACACCGGGCTTTTGCGCGAACGCAGCCTGGGCGGACAGCGCGAGTGCGGCAACGGTGAGAGCGAGCGTGATCTTGCGTATCATCCTTGGTCCTCCTTGGTAGCGCCTTCTTGCTGCGACCGAGTATCAACCCCGCCCCTGCCGCAGAATTCCGCTTCCACGCGCTCACTCTGCGCGCGAGCCGCATATCTTTCTAACGTTCGATATCAATGAAACCGGCAATTGACAGTCCCGCGCGATTTCGCTGTAATGCAGTCATGGGGATTTAAGCGATCTCCCCACGAGGCGACATGCCCAAGTATCGCGTCCCGTTTCGTTTATGCGAGGACGCATCATGTCAACATTCACGACCATATCATCTGACAAACTAACACGGCTGATCGGCACAGCGAATGCCCCTGTCCTGGTCGACGTGCGGACGGACGAGGATTTTGCCGCCGACCCGCGGCTGATCCCCGGATCAATCAAGCTCAGCCACGATAATGTCTCCGACTGGGGCAGCGAACTTTCCGGCCGCTCGGCCATCGTCGCCTGTCTGCGCGGCGCAAAGCTCGCGCAGGGCACGGCGGCCTGGCTGCGGCAGCTCGGCGTGCAGGCCGAGACGTTGGAGGGCGGCTTCGAGGGCTGGAAGGCCGCAAAGCTGCCGCTGATCGACGCGTCAAAACTGCCGCCGCGCGATGCCAGGGGCCGCACCGTCTGGGTGACGCGTGCGCGGCCCAAGGTCGACCGCATCGCCTGCCCCTGGCTGATCCGCCGCTTCGTCGACCCCAACGCGGTGTTTTTGTATGTGGCACCGTCCGAAGTGGTCGCCGTCGGCGAGCGATTCAACGCAGCCCCCTTCGACATCGAGAACACGTTCTGGAGTCACCGCGGCGAGCTCTGCACCTTCGACGTCATGATCGAGGAGTTCGGGATCGGCACCCCGGCATTGCTGCGGCTGGCAACACTGGTGCGCGGCGCCGACACCGCGCGCCCCGACCTTGCCCCCGAGGCGGCCGGCCTGCTTGCTGCCTCTCTCGGGTTGTCGCGGATGTACGATGACGACCTCGAACAGCTCGAGGCCGGCATGATCCTCTACGACGCCTTCTACCGCTGGTGCCGCGACGCCACGGGTGAGACCCACAACTGGCCGACCAACAAGGTGAAGGCGTGATGGATATCCGGAACGCCCAAGTAGAAGCTGATGTCGGTCACGGCATCAGCTTCGAGAGGCTTTTCGCGTCTGGCTCCGCGTCGCCTGCCTGAGTTTTGGCGGGCCTGCGGGCCAGATTGCAGTGATGCACCGCATCCTGGTCGAAGAGAAGAACTGGATTTCCGAGGGCCGCTTTCTGCATGCGCTGAACTACTGCATGCTGCTGCCTGGACCGGAGGCACAGCAGCTCGCGACCTATGTCGGCTGGCTGATGCATCGCACCGCCGGCGGGCTGTTGGCGGGCGGGCTGTTCATCCTGCCCGGCATCATCGCAATCATGGGCCTGAGCTACGTCTACGCGGCTTACGGCAATGTCAGCTTCGTCGAGGCGCTGTTCTTTGGCCTGAAAGCCGCGGTGCTCGCCATCGTCGTCGAGGCCGTCTTCCGCGTCGGCAAGCGCGCGCTGAAGAACCGCATCATGATCGCGCTCGCCGCGATCGCCTTCATCGCAATCTTCTTCTTCGCCGTCCCCTTCCCGATCATCATCATCGCCGCCGGTTTGATCGGCTATGCCGGCGCGCGCGGCGGACGTCCGGAGTTCGCGCCCGCCGGTCACGGCCATGGCGGCAGCGGCGCCGTGATCGACAGCATGCTCGGCGAAGCCGTGCCCGAGCATGTCCGCCCCAACAACGCGCGCGCGACCCGGACCGCCGCGCTGTGGCTGTCGCTCTGGCTCGTGCCGGTGATCGTGTTGCTGCTGGTCCTCGGACCGGCCAGCGTGTTCAGCCAGATCGCGTTGTTCTTCTCCAAGATGGCGCTGGTCACCTTCGGCGGCGCCTACGCGGTGCTGGCCTATGTGGCCCAGCAGGCGGTCGAGCACTATCACTGGCTGAAGCCGCACGAGATGCTCGACGGCCTCGGCATGGCCGAAACCACGCCGGGCCCGCTGATCATGGTGCTCCAGTTCGTGGGCTTCATGGCGGCCTACCGCGATCCGAGCGGCCTGTCGCCGATGCTTGCAGCGGCGTTCGGCGGATTGCTCGCGACCTGGGTCACCTTCACCCCTGCTTCCTCTGGATCTTCGTCGGCGCCCCCTACATCGAGCGCTTGCGCGGCAATACCGGGCTAGCCGGCGCGCTCGGCGCAATCACGGCCGCTGTTGTCGGCGTGATCCTCAACCTTTCGATCTGGTTCGCGCTGCACACGCTGTTCCGCGAGACCGTGCCGGTGCACGCCTTCCCGCTGGATTTCGACAGGCCGGTGCTTTCAAGCGTCGACGTTCCGGCGTTACTGCTGTCGATCGCAGCCGCAACCGCGATCTTCCGCTTCAAGCTCGGGATGCTGACGGTGCTGGCGGGCAGCTGTGCCGCGGGCGTAGCGCTGCGGTTGGCCGGGGTGATCTAGGGCATTTGCATCGTCTCGCTGCGATCGCTTCGCCGGCGGCACCCACGTCTCATACCTCGGCGCGGTTCCTCGACTGGTCTCGCACACCCCCAAGCAGCGCGACGATTGGAACGCTGGCTGTTCGCCACGGTTAGCTGTCATTGCCAGTTCCGCGGATAAGAGCATGACTGATCTGTCCATTGATGCGCGCCTGCTCGCTCCCGACAATGATCGGCACCACGCAAACCTCCCGATCGTCGCCGTGGCTGCGGCCATTCTCCTCGCCGGCGCGGTGACCTTGTCAGGCACGATCTCGTGGCAGCACGGATTGTTGTTCCTGCTGGGCGGCGCGTTCGGCCTGACGCTCTATCATGCGCTGTTCGGATTCACCTCGGCGTGGCGCGTCTTCATCGTCGCGCGACGGGGCGCCGGCTGCGCGCGCAAATGGTCATGCTTGCGATGGCGACGGCGCTGTTCTTTCCCGCATTGGCGCAAGGCACATGCTCGGCCGAGCCGTGCATGGCGAACTCGGCGCGGTCGGCGTCGGCATGCTGACCGGCGCGTTCCTGTTCGGTCTCGGCATGCAGCTCGGCGGCGGCTGCGCATCGGGAACGCTGTATACGGCCGGCGGCGGCAACACTCGCATGGTGGTGACGCTGCTGGCGTTCATCGCGGGATCGACGCTCGGAGCCTTGCATCTGCCCTGGTGGAGCCGACTGCCGAATATCGGCACCGTCTCATTGATCGAAAGGTTCGGATGGCTGCCAGCGCTGGTGCTGTGCTGGATCGTGATGGCTGCGATCTATCTCCTCACCGTCAAGGCGGAGCTCCGCCGGCATGGCGCGCTCGAACCGGGCGCGCGGACAAAGCTGCGCGGAGCGCGCCGCTTCATGCAGGGGCCGTGGCCTCTGCTGTGGGGCGCGGTCTTGCTCGCGATTGGCAATTTCGCCACGTTGTATCTTGCGGGGCGACCATGGGGCATCACCTCCGCTTTCGCGCTCTGGGGATCGAAAGTCCTGATGGGAGCGGGCGTCGACGTTGCGTCATGGCCCTACTGGCAAGGCGCGCGCGCGGCCTCGCTGCATCAAAGCGTCTTCGCCGACATCACCTCCGTCATGGATTTCGGCATCATTTTCGGCGCGCTGCTGGCGGCGGCCCTCGCCGGCAAATTCCATCCGACGTGGCAGATCTCCGCCCGTTCGCTGCTTGCCGCGATCGTCGGCGGCCTGCTGCTCGGATACGGCGCGCGCCTCGCCTATGGCTGCAACATCGGTGCCTATTTCAGCGGAATCGCGTCAGGCAGCCTGCACGGCTGGTGCTGGCTCGTCGCGGCTTTCATCGGCAACATCCTGGGGACGCAACTGCGACCGCTGTTCGGGCTGGCCGTCGAACGGAACCGAGGCCCGGTGCCGAACGATAGGGTAACATCTACCGGACGGAACGAGCATTAAGGCTTACCCGATCACCCTGCCGAACTTGTTCGACTTCGGGAAACCCTTCGGCGGCAGGCGGCCGGCGTCGGCACGGGTGCCTTGCCACTCGGCGAGCTCCTTCATGGTCGCGGAGAATTCGCGGCCTGCGGAGTCCTTCCAGGTCAGGCCCGCCTTGGCCTCGAAGACCGCAACATCGGAGAGACCGCCGTCCTTGTACTTCTGCAGCCGCACGCCGCGGCCACGCGCCATCTCCGGCACCTGGTCGAGCGGGAAGATCAGCATCTTGCGGTTCTCGCCGATCACCGCGACGGTGTCGCCGAGCACCTCTGTGACCGTTCGCGCCTCGTTCGGCATGTCGACATTGAGGACCTGCTTGCCCTTCTTGGTGGTGCCGACGCAATCGTCCTCGTTGACTACGAAACCCTGGCCCTCGTGGCTCGCGACCAGGAATTTGCGACCGCCCTTGTTGACGAACAGCGTGACGGGAGCGGCCTCCGGCTCGAGGTCGATGTACTGGCGGATCGGCTCGCCATGACCGCGCCCGCCCGGCAGCTTTGCGACATCGAGCGAGTAGAATTTGCCGTTGGTCGCGAACAGCAGCAGCTTCGAGGTCGTCTCCGCGAAGAAGGCGAAGCCGAGCTTGTCGTCCTGCTTGAAGGCAAGCCCCGAGAGATCCTCGACATGGCCCTTCATGGTGCGGATCCAGCCCTTGTCGGAGACGACGACGGTGACCGGCTCACGCTCGACGAGGGCTTCCTCTATCGCGGCAAGATCGTGCTCGGGCGCATCCGCAAAAGTGGTGCGGCGCTTGCCGAGCGGCGTCTTGGGTCCGAACATGTCGCGGACCTTGCCGACCTGCTCGCCGACCTTCTTCCACTGCTCGGGCTCGGACGCGAGCAGTCCCTCGATGCCCTTCAGCTCTTTGCGCAGATCCTTGTCCTCGGTACGGATCTCCATTTCCTCAAGCTTCCGCAACGAGCGGAGCCGCATGTTGAGGATGGCTTCGGCCTGCACCTCGGTGAGCTTGAACGCCTTCATCAGCGCTGGCTTCGGCTCGTCCTCGGTGCGGATGATCCTGATCACCTCATCGATGTTCAGGTAGGCAATCAGCAAACCACCGAGGACTTCCAGCCGATGCTCGATCTGCGTCTTGCGATAATTACTGCGACGGATCAGCACGTCGCGCAGATGGTCGAGCCATTCGCGCAGGCACTCCGCGAGCCCCACCACCCTGGGCACGCGGCCCTTGATCAGCACGTTCAGGTTCAGCGGAATCTTGTTTTCGAGCTCGGTCAGCCGGAACAGCGATTCCATCATCAGCGCGGGATCGACGTTCTTCGACTTCGGCTCGATCACGATGCGGACGTCTTCGGCGGATTCGTCCCTGATGTCTCCGACCAGCGGCAGCTTCTTCTGATCCAGCAGTTCGGCGATCTTCTCGATCAGGCGCGACTTCTGCACCAGAAATGGAATCTCGGTGACGACGACGACCCAGGTGCCGCGCGTACCCTCTTCCTGCTCCCATCGGGCGCGAACGCGGAACGAGCCGCGGCCGGTGGTGTAGGCCTCAGCGATGGCCTGCTTGGAATCGACGCAGATGCCGCCGGTCGGGAAATCCGGACCCTTCACCCACTTCAGGAGCGCCTTGGATTTCGCATCGGGCTTCTCGATCAGATGCAGCGCAGCATCGCAGAGCTCGGCGGCGTTGTGCGGCGGAATCGAGGTGGCCATGCCGACCGCGATGCCCTGCGCGCCATTGGCGAGCAGGTTCGGGAAGCCGCCGGGCAGCACGACCGGCTCCTTGGACTGGCCGTCGTAGTTGGGACGGAATTCGACGCCGTCCTCGTCGATGCCATCGAGCAGAAGCCGCGCGACATCGGTCATGCGCGCTTCGGTGTAGCGGTAGGCGGCCGGATTATCGCCGTCGATATTGCCGAAATTGCCCTGACCGTCGACCAGCGGGTAGCGCGAGGAGAAGTCCTGCGCGAGGCGCACCATGGCGTCGTAGATCGCCTGGTCGCCGTGCGGATGGAACGAGCCCATCACATCGCCGACGATCTTGGCGGATTTCTTGAAGGCCGTGCCGGGGTCGAGCCTGAGCAGGCGCATGCCGTAGAGAATGCGCCGGTGGACCGGCTTCAGGCCATCGCGCGCGTCGGGCAGCGCGCGATGCATGATGGTGGAGAGCGCGTATGCGAGATAGCGCTCTTCCAGCGCTTCACGCAGCGGCACATCATGAATTTCGGCCGGTTCTTCCGGCGGAACGATTCGTTTTCCCATGCCGCCCGGTTAAACCGTGGAGGCGAATCGGGCAAGGATGGATTGGTTCGCTGTGGGCTGCTACTGCCCTGCCCAGCCCGCGGTCACGGTCGGCTGGACCTTGGCCTGAGCGGTGACAGGCGCATTGGCCAGGCAACGCCGGGCGGTCTCGATCTCCGCCTCCGTCGCGCCCTTGGACCGCGCCCATGCCTCTGCGGCCGCAGCGGAATATTTGGCGACATAGAACCTGACGACCGTGCAGGAGGCGCGACGAAACACACTTGGTTGCTCGCCTGCGAGAGCGTCCGGCGCCAGCGCAATCAGCGCTGCCGATACGATAAGTCCCTTGATCAGCATCAGGTTATCCCCGGTTGGAACCCAAGGGCCAATCCGGGAAACCCACTTTGGTTCCGCCAAAAGCTGCCTGATTGAGCAACACAGAGCCGCGCAGGCATCATGGCGGCGGAGAAATTGCCGCCTTTTCAGGGCGCGGGAAGAGCGGCTTTGGCCTGCTGCCGCGTCAGGGCATTGATGAATCCGGCGCGTGCGTCGGAATGGGCCTGCCCGCGTGGCTCCAGGACATGGCGCAGCAGGAACAGCCCGGTCAGCCGAAAGCCGTCCTGGAGATCCTGGTCGGTGAGCTCGCTTGCGGTTTCGCCATGGCGCAGGAAGGATGGCAGCCGCAGCAGCCGGTCGCGCCACGGCTCGCCCGCGCCGCGCGACACAGCGCCGCCGGATTTGGGAGAGACGTAGATCAGCTCCGTGGTTTCTCCGGTCACCGCGCAATTCTCAAGAGCGAGCCCGAAGCCAAGCTCGGCGAGCATCGCCAGCTCGAAATGGACGACGTGCACGGCGGCGCTGCCGATGTCGTCGAAATCGTCGAGCGAATGTTCGAGCAGCGCAAACATGTCCTCGTGCGGATCGCGCTCCGGCAGCAGCCGCGCAATCGAGGCCAGATGGGTGACGCCGTAGACGCCATGGGACGATCCCAGCAGCGTCGCCGCGCGCAGCTTCAATCCCTCCATCGCATAGGTGCCGAGATGCTCGTCGAGCCGCGCCCGCCACACCACGCTGACGCTGTTGCCGGGTTGCAGCAGCGGCCGCATCCGCGAGCCGGCACCACCGCGCACGAGACCAAGATGCCGGCCATGCTGGCGCGTCAGCAGTTCGACGATGGCGCTGCTCTCGCCATGCCGCCGCACGCCCAGCACGATGCCTTCGTCGGTCCATTCCATGGGATGAAGTGTAGCGTATTTCAGGTGATCGTAGGAGGCAAAGCGAAGCATGCCCGCCAATTCGATCTCATGCGTTGAACCAGCCCTGCGCGTCCCCGGTGAACGAGAAATACAGGCCGAGCCCCGTCAGCACGCAGGACACGATCTCGATGGCACTGTCGAGCTCGAGGCCCCGCTGGCCGAGGATCTGACCGAGCGAGATCACGGACAGCACCAAGGCTGCCGCCAGCACCCAGCGCGGCCAGTTCTTGCGCCAATGTGCAGCCAACCAGACGAAATAGACCAGCAACAAGATCATCCCGCCGGCGAGCAAGGTCGCCATCATGATCATCTGCTCGGTCATCTCGGCATTCGGCGTACGGTCCTGCACCGCCACAGACAGCGCATCCAGCATCAGCGACGCATAGAGCAACGCTTCGAAGCGCCGGACGTTCGTGGGCACGCTCATCGAATACCGATCTTTTCTTGCTTATTCCTTGGGAAATTCCAGGCCCATCTCGCGATAGCGATCGGGATCGTCACCCCAGTTCTCGCGCACCTTCACGAACAGGAACAGGTGCACCGGCACGCCGAGGATTTCGGCGAGCTCCTTGCGCGAGTCTGCGCCGATCGACTTGATGCTGGCGCCGCCCTTGCCGAGCACGATCTTGCGCTGGCTTTCGCGCTCCACGAAGATCGTCTGCTCAATGCGCACAGACTTGTCCTTGCGTTCCTCCCACTTGTCGGTCTCGACCGTGGACTGGTAGGGCAATTCCTGGTGCAGCTTGCGATAGATCTTCTCGCGGGTGATCTCGGCCGCGAGATGTCGCATCGGCGCATCCGACATCTGGTCCTCGGGATAGAGGAACGGACCCGGCGCCACCATTTCGGCAAGAGTGCTGCGAATATCGTCGACGCCATCGCCGGAGATCGCCGAGACCATGAAGGTCTTCGCGAAGGGCATCCGCTCATTGGCGGCCTGCGCCAGCGCCAGCAGCTTTTCGCGCTGGACCAGATCGACCTTGTTGATCACCAAAATCTTGTCGTGGTTGACGCTCGCGACCTTCGTGAGGATCGCCTCGGCCTCCTCGTCGATCCCGCTCTTGGCATCCAGCAGCACGCAGACGAGGTCGGCGTCATGCGCCCCGGTCCAGGCGGTCGAGACCATGGCGCGATCGAGCCTGCGCTTGGGCAGGAAGATGCCGGGCGTGTCGACCAGGATGATCTGCGCATTGTTCTCGATCACGATGCCGCGGATCAGCGCGCGCGTGGTCTGCACCTTGCGCGAGACGATCGTGACCTTGGCCCCGACCAGCGCATTGACCAGCGTGGACTTGCCGACGTTCGGCGCCCCGATCAACGCAACGAAGCCGCAGCGCGTCGCGGTAGGCGCCTCGCCGCTTGCTTCAGCCGTCATTGCCGCCACCAACGCCTTCGCGCTCGATCATGACGGAGGCCGCGACCTTCTCCGCCGCGCGCTTGCTGCCGCCGGTGCCTTCGGCCGGCGCCAAACCCGGCAGGTCCACCGCAACGCGGAACTCCGGATCGTGATGCGGGCCGGTGCGCTCGACCTCCCGATAGACAGGCGTCGGCAGCCCCTTCCCCTGCGCCCATTCCTGCAGCACGGTCTTGGGATCGCGCAGCGGCCTTCGCGGCTTGTGCATACGCTCGGTCCAGTTGCGCTTGACGAACTCGTCCGCCGCGGCATGGCCGCCGTCGAGGAAGATCGCGCCGATCACCGCCTCGCAGATATCACCGAGGATGGATTTGCGCAGGCGCGCATCGGCGCTGGAGCCGACCGAACCGAGCTTGATGTCATCGAGCAGACCGAGCGACTTGGCGACGTCGGCGCAGCTCTCCTTGCGCACAAGCTCGGCAAGCCGCTTGGACAGTTCGCCCTCATCGGCATTCGGGAAGGCATGATAGAGCATGTCGGACACCACGAGCCCGAGCACGTGGTCGCCGAGGAACTCCAGCCGCTGATAGCTGTCGCCGCGCTTGCGTCCGGATTTCAGCGCCGAAACATGCGTGATCGCCTGCATCAGCAGGTTCGGGTCAGTGAAGCTGTGGCCGATCCGCGCCTCGAGCGCCGCGTTCGCGTCAGCCCCCTTGGCCTTGCGGCTCCGCGTCCGCTTCTTCGCAGGTGGCTTGGATTCAGGTGGCTTGGATTCCGGTAGCTTGGCTTCAGGCGTTTTGGTCGCAAGCGTCTTGGTTGCAGCTTCGCCCTCACGAGCGGCTTGCGCCTCGATCGGTTGGATCACGATGTCCTTGGCTTCGTCTTTCATCGGACGATTTTGAAGAAGCGATTCCAGCGCACCGCCCACGGCCAGCGCCAGAACATCCAGGCATGCTCGCCTTCGGCGATCGAGAAGAAGATCATCTGGGCGCGGCCGATCAGGTTCTCCCGCGGCACATAGCCGACCTGGCCGAGGAAGCGACTATCGGTGGAGTTGTCGCGGTTGTCGCCCATCATGAAGAAATGGCCGGGTGGCACGGTGTAGACGTTGGTGTTGTCCATATAGCCGTTGTCGGCGCAATCGAGCGTCTCGTAGGAGACACCGTTCGGCAATGTCTCCTTCCAGCGCTTCACCCGCGAGATCCCGCCGCCTTCGGAGCCGCAGGGATCCTCGCCGACATACTCGCTCATGCGCTGGCGCTCGACCGGGGTGTCGTTGATGTAGAGCAGACCGTCCTTCATCTGGACGTGGTCGCCAGGCAGGCCGATCACGCGCTTGATGTAGTCGGTGGTATCGTCCTTCGGCAGCCGGAACACGACGATGTCGCCACGGTTCGGGTCCGAGCCCCAGATCCGTCCCGAGAACAGCGGCGGCGAGAACGGAATCGAGTAGTGGCTGTAGCCGTACGAATATTTCGAGACGAACAGATAATCACCGACCAGCAGCGTCGCCTTCATCGAGCCGGACGGGATGTTGAACGGCTGGAACAGGAAGGTGCGGATCACCAGCGCGATCAGGAGAGCATGGATCACGACCCGGATCGTTTCGCCGACGCCGCTTTCAGTTTTCGTTCCCGAAGTCACGCTCATTGCTCTCTCAATTTCGGCCGGCGATCACAGAACGCCCTCCTCCCGCGAACGGCCCACGGGTTCGCGGCCCAAGGAGAGTGTCCTGATTCTGATAGTGAGGGCCAATTCCGGCGTAAAGCCGAATTCGCCCAGCCTGATTTGCGTCCGCGGACTTTTAGACGGTTGTCGCAGGCCACGCAATCAAGGATCGTGTCAAAAACCAATAACTTGTTGATTTTTAACACGAATTATAAAATTACGACCGACCCTCAGGGCTTCGCCCGCGGCATGGCGGAAATAACCACGAGGGCCTGCGCCAACGGCCAATCGTCGGTAATCGACAAATCGATCTGGGCCTCGAATCCCTCCGGCGTCATGGCCTGGAGCCGGGCCAGCGCTCCCCCGGTCAGCCGCATGGACGGCCGGCCCCCGGGCAGGTTGACCACCCCCATGTCGCGCCACCACACGCCCTGCCTGATGCCGGTGCCGAGCGCCTTGGAGCAGGCCTCCTTGGCGGCAAAGCGCTTGGCGTAGGTCGCCACCACCATCTTCTCGTTCTTGGCCCGCCGCTCCGCCTTGGCCCGCTCGGCCGCGGTGAAGATGCGGTCCAGGAAGCGCTCGCCGTGGCGCTCCATCACCCTGGCCACGCGGGTGATGTCGATGAGATCGGAGCCGATGCCGATGATCATGCCCGGCTCCGCCCGATATCCATCGCCGCGCGCATCTTGCGCACCGTCTCGGCAAGACCAACGAAGAGCGCCTCGCCGATCATGTAGTAACCGATGTTGAGCTCCATGATTTCAGGCAACGCGGCGATCTTCTCGGCCGTGGCGTAGTCGAGCCCGTGGCCGGCATGGACCTCGAGCCCGGCATCTTTAGCGACCTTCACGCCCGCCACGATCCGCCGCCATTCAGCCTCCGCCTTGTCGCCGTGGCCGTCGACCACGGCATCGCACCACGCGCCGGTGTGGATCTCGATCACGGGCGCGCGCAGCTGCGCCGCCATTTCAATCTGCGCAGGGTCCGCGGCGATGAACAGCGAGACGCGGATGCCGGCATCGTTCAGCCGCGCAATATAGGGTGCGAGCGCATTGTGCTGCCCGACCACGTCGAGGCCGCCCTCGGTCGTCACCTCCTGGCGCCGCTCCGGCACCAGGCACACCGCATGCGGCTTGGTGGCGAGCGAGATGCGCATCATGTCGTCGGTCGCCGCCATCTCGAAATTGAGCGGCCTGGAGATCTCCGCCTTCAGCCGCGCCATGTCCTCGTCGCGGATATGCCGGCGGTCTTCGCGCAAATGCGCGGTGATGCCGTCGGCGCCGGCCTCGATCGCAAGCAGCGCAGCGCGGACCGGATCGGGATGGCGGCCGCCGCGTGCGTTACGGACGGTCGCGACATGGTCGATATTGACGCCGAGGCGGAGCGGAGATGCAGGCATTTCAGGACTCACGAGATCGGAGCAACAGGCGACTGCGACAGGGGCCTATCCATTAACACGTTCGACGCGGGCGACGACCGCCTTGGCGCGCAGCTGGGCCAGGATCGCGCTCAAATGCTTGAGATCGTAGACTTCGAGATCGATCGTCGTCTCCGTGAAGTCGGGCGAGCGGCGCTGCATGCTGATATTGTCGATGTTGCCATCGTGCTCGGCGATCACGGTCGCGATCTGCGCCAGCGCGCCCGGCTCGTTGACGTTCTCGACCTTGATGCGCGCCGGGAAGCGTTGCGGGGCGGAATCCTCGATGTCCCAGCGGACATCGAGCCAGCGCTCCGGCTCCTCCTCGAAATCCTTCAGCGCCGGCGACTGGATCGGATAGATCGTGATCCCCTCGCCTGGCGTGACGATGCCGACGATGCGATCGCCCGGCACGGCACCCCCGTTCGGCGCGAACTTCACCGGCAGGTCGGAATTGTTGCCGCCAATGGGAATCGCAACCGGCCTGCGCGACGGTTCCGGCGACTTCTCCTTGAGCTTGGCGGCCAGCCCCTTCTTGACGCCGTAGCGCGCGACGCGCTCCTCCTTGTAGTCGGGATACATCGCGCGCGCGACGTGGGAGGCCTTGATCTCGCCGCGGCCGACCGCCGCCATGACGTCCTCGATCGAGGTGCGCGCAAGCCGCGGCAACGCGCCCTTGAGCTTGTCGTCGGCGTATTCGATCTTGGCGCGCTCGAACAGGCGCTCGACGATGCGCCGGCCGAGGCCGACATATTGATCGCGCACCGCCGTGCGCGTGGCGCGGCGGATCGCAGCGCGCGCCTTGCCGGTGACCGCGAGCGTCTCCCAGGCCGATGGCGGTGCCGACTGCGCCTCCGAGGTCAGCACCTCGACCTCGTCGCCGTTCTGGAGTTCGGACGACAACGGCGCGAACTTGCCGTTGATCTTGCAACCGACCGCGCTGTTGCCGACGTCGGTATGCACGGCATAGGCGAAGTCGATCACATTGGCATGGCGCGGCAGCGCGATCAGCTTGCCCTTCGGGGTGAAACAGAACACCTGGTCGTGGAACAGCTCGAGTTTGGTGTGCTCGAGGAATTCCTCGGGGTTGGCGCTCTCCGAGAGGATGCCGATGGTGTGGCGGAGCCAGGCGAACGCCGTGGACTCGCGCTTGAGGAATTCGGTCGGCGAGCCCACGCCTTCCTTGTAGAAGACGTGCGCCGCGATGCCGCGCTCCGCGATCTGGTCCATCGCCTCGGTGCGGATCTGCAGCTCGACGCGCTGGTTGCCGGGGCCGATCACGGTGGTGTGAATCGAGCGGTAGTCGTTCTGCTTCGGCGTCGAGATGTAGTCCTTGAAGCGCCCCGGCACGACCGGCCAGGTGGTGTGGACGATACCGAGCGCACGATAGCAGGCCTCGATGTCGTTGACGACGACGCGGAAGCCGAAGATGTCTGACAATTGCTCGAAGCCGACCGACTTGCGCTCCATCTTGGTCCAGATCGAAAACGGCTTCTTGCGGCGGCCATAGACCCGCGCGCCGAGACCCCGATGGCGCAGATTGTTGGAGAGCTGGTCCTCGATCTCGCCGATCAGATTACGGTTGCGCTCGGCGAGCGCATCGAGCCGCTGCATCACCACCGAATAGGCTTCGGGATCGAGAGTGCGGAAGGACAAATCCTCGAGCTCCTCCCGCATTTCCTGCATGCCCATGCGGCCGGCCAGCGGCGCGTAGATATCGAGCGTCTCCTCGGCAATGCGCCGGCGCGATTCGGTCGGCACGAAGTCGAGCGTGCGCATGTTGTGCAGGCGGTCGGCGAGCTTGACCAGGAGCACGCGGACATCGTCGGCAATGGCCAGCAACAATTTGCGCAGGTTCTCGGCTTGCTTGGCCTCGCGCGATACCAGCTCGAGCCGCTTCAGCTTGGTCAGGCCCTCGACCAGCGCGCCGATTTCGGGGCCGAACAGCTGGTCGATCTCCGCCCGCGTCGCCTCGGTGTCCTCGATCGTGTCGTGCAGCAGCGCGGCGACGATGGTCGCGTCATCGAGCTTCAGGTCGGTGAGAATCGCGGCGACTTCGAGCGGGTGCGAGAAATACGGATCGCCGGAGGCGCGGGTCTGCGAGCCGTGCGCCTTCATGGCGTAGACATAGGCGCGGTTCAGCAGGTCTTCGTTGGTGCCCGGATTATAGGACCGGACGCGTTCGACGAGATCGTATTGACGCATCATGCGCGCGCGCGGCTTCGCTGGCCGTGCCACCGGCGCAGTCGGGGCCACGGCAACCGATTCGGTTGCGGCCTGCATCTGCGTGGGTCTGCGGCGTCGATACACCATGCCGTCCTGCCTTCAAACGGACCATGAGACGGCCCGTTGTATACATCCTAAGCTCCGATCGCCGACGCGGCCGATCAATTCAATGACAGGCGCGCGGCCCAACCGGCAACGCCATGGTAACCACGAAAACGCCAACAAAAGCAAAGGCCCGAACGCGGGTTCGGGCCTTTGATAAGATCACAAGAAGTCGACGATCACGATGGGACGATTACTCGTCCTCTTCGGGCTGCTCTTCCGGCGGCGCCAGGCCTTCGAGGCCCTTCAGGAGCTCCTCTTCGGTCATGCGCTCCACAGCGACTTCGGTATCGTCGGCATCGACGCTGGCGCCGGCGGAACCGATCAGCGGCACCGTATCCGGCTCGGGCTCGTCCACCTCCACGAACTTCTGGAGGGAGTGCACCAGCTCCTCGCGGAGATCCTCCGGCGAGATGGTTTCGTCGGCAATTTCACGCAAAGATACAACAGGGTTCTTGTCATTATCGCGGTCAACCGTTAGTTGTGAACCGGACGAAATCATGCGGGCACGGTGGGCGGCCAGCAGGACCAGGTCAAACCGGTTGTCGACCTTGTCGATACAATCTTCTACGGTGACGCGAGCCATAGACTGTCGCTCCGTTGTGGGTGGGACGAAATATGTGGATGATTGGGGGTAGTTATAGGGGCCGGGGCGGTTTCGCAAGGCAAATTTGTGATTTGGCCTCGCCAAACGCCTCTGCTACCTCCACATTGGGGTTGCGATGGATGGTTTGCCGGGCTGCCGCTGAGGGTGGCGCCGGGTCTCTGAAAGTCCGCCATAACTATACCTTGATTGCCCTGACTTCTCCGGATTTGCGGTTTCGACGGGTTTCGGCAGGACTTTGAACTGCGCGGCTTGCTGCCGCTGCGCCAACAACAAACGATTTATCACGAACACGACGCGAGCAAACTGAATGTCACCTTCCCCTACCAACAAGATCGCGCTCTTCATCGACGGGGCTAATCTTTACGCAACGGCGAAAACTCTCGGCTTCGACATCGACTACAAGCGCCTTCTGAAGGAATTTCAGAGCCGCGGGACGTTGTTGCGGGCGTTCTACTACACGGCGATCATCGAGGATCAGGAATATTCCTCGATCCGTCCCCTGATCGACTGGCTCGATTACAACGGCTACACGGTCGTCACCAAGGCGACCAAGGAATTCATCGACGCCTCCGGCCGCCGCAAGGTCAAGGGCAACATGGACATCGAGCTCGCGGTCGATGCCATGGAGCTCGCCGAGCACATCGACCAGATGGTGCTGTTCTCGGGTGACGGCGACTTCCGCTCGCTGGTCGAAGCCGTGCAGCGCCGTGGCGTACGGGTCACGGTGATCTCCACGATCGCCAGCCAGCCGCCGATGATCGCCGACGAGCTGCGCCGCCAGGCCGACGTCTTCACCGACCTCGTCGAGTTGCAGTCCAAGCTTGGCCGTGATCCGTCCGAGCGCCCTGCCCCGCGTGATCGCGGCGAGCGCGAGGCGCGCCACCACGCCCCGCAGTTCCTCCAGCGCGCGACCACGATGGCGCCGAGGGGCGATGACGACTTCGAGGAGTGAGGCGGCCCGGCCCAGCCGCCAGGCCCCCGCCCTCGTTCCCGACCGTGACTGTCCTCTCTGTCCGCGCCTGGTCGCCTTTCGCGAGGCGAACCGCGCGCGCGAGCCGCTCTGGCACAACGCTCCGGTTGCCCCGTTCGGCGACATCACGGCGCGCCTCCTGATCGTCGGTCTCGCGCCCGGCATGCAGGGCGCCAACCGCACCGGCCGCCCCTTCACCGGCGACTATGCCGGCGATCTGCTCTACGCCACGCTGCTGGAGTACGGATTTGCCAAGGGCAGCTATCAGGCCCGGCCTGACGACGGCATGAAGCTGGTCGACTGCCGCATCGCCAATGCCGTGCATTGCGTTCCGCCGCAGAACAAGCCGCTGCCGGTCGAGATCAACACCTGTCGCCAGTTTCTCATCGCAGAATCTCGAGACGATGCCGAAGCTGCGCGCGATCATCGCGCTCGGGCGGATCGCGCATGACAGCGTGCTGAAGCCGCTGAAGCTGAAGGCCTCGCAGACGCCCTTCGGCCACGGCGCCGTGCACCAGGCTGGCCGGTTCAAGCTCTACGACAGCTATCATTGCTCCCGGTACAACACGAACACCGGCGTGCTGACGACGGACATGTTCCGTGGCGTGTTCGCAAAGGTGAAGGCCGACCTCGACTAGGTCTTGACGGGATTGGCCTTCAGCCAGTCCAGCACATCGCCCGCGTTCCGGTCGGGCGGAAATACCGGATAGAACACATGGCTGATCCTGGCGTCGTCGACGATCAGCGCGAGACGCTTAATCAGCGTCAGGCCCGCGACTTCCAGGGTCGGCAGATTGAGGGCGCGCGGAGCGCCAGCTTCTCGTCCGAGAGCACCGGAAACGGCAGATGCAGCCGCGACGCCATTTCGGTCTGGTAGGCGTTGCTCTGGGTCGAAAGGCCGTAGACCTGGGCAGCGCCGGCCGCTTTCAGCTCGGCGAACAGGTCGCGAAACGCACATGTCTGCGGCGTGCAGCCTCGCGCCCCGGGGATCATGTCCCAATCATCGACCAGCGCGATTTTGCCGGGCTCGCCGGTGCGCGGATAGGCGAACACCACGGTGCGGCCCTGGAGCGCCGACAGATCGACCGAATTGTCATCGGTCGCACGCAGGCTGATCGCAGGCAGCGTCAGGCCTTTCAGATGCGCGGCACCACCGTCGTCGGCGGGCGCGGGAATCTGGCTCCAATCGACCTCGAGCAGGTTCTTCTGAGACATCCCGTCCTCTTGCCGCTACCCCCTCGCCCGCATCAGCCGGCCCTTCTCCCGGCTCCAGTCACGCTTCTTCTCGGTCTCGCGCTTGTCGTGCAGCTTCTTGCCCTTTGCAACGGCGAGCTGCAGTTTGGCCCGACCGCGTTCGTTGAAATAGAGCTTGAGCGGGATCAGCGTCATGCCCTCGCGGTCGACCGCGCCCATCAGCTTGTTGATCTGCCGGCGATGCAGCAGCAGCTTTCGCGGCCGCTTGGGCTCGTGGTTGAAGCGATTGCCCTGGAGGTATTCGGGAATGGTGGCGTTGATCAGCCAGATCTCGCCGTCCTTGGAGTCGGCGTAGGACTCCGCGATCGTGCTCTTGCCGTTGCGGATGGACTTCACCTCGGTTCCGGTCAGCGCAATGCCCGCCTCGATCGTATCCTCGATCGCATAGTTGAAGCGCGCCTTGCGATTTTCCGCCATGACCTTGATGGGACGTTCGTTCTTTTCGGCCATGACCTACAAAATCCGGACAACAAACCTGATCGAGATACGCGCGTAAGCTAACAGTCTGGATGAAGCGCGCGCGTCACTTCTTGAGGAGATCGCGGATCTCGGTCAGCAGCACGACCTCCGCCGACGGCTTCGGCGGCTCTGCGGGCTTGGCCTCTTCCTTGCGCTTCAGCGTGTTCATGGCACGGATCACCAGGAACAACACGAACGCGACGATGATGAAGTTGATCGTCAGCGTAAGGAAGCTGCCGTAAGCGAGCACCGCGCCTTGCTTTTTCGCATCCGCTAAGTTGGTGGCGGTGACCGCCTTCGACAAGGGCACGTAGTAGTTCGAGAAGTCGAGGCCGCCGGTTGCGGCACCGATGATCGGCATGATGATGTCACCGACCAGCGAAGTGACGATGGCGCCGAAGGCCGCGCCGATAATGACGCCGACCGCGAGGTCGACGACATTGCCCTTCATGGCGAAGTCGCGGAACTCGGTGAGCATCCGTCTGCCCTTTTCGTCGACTGCGCTCATGACAGGCTCCCCGGAAGCTAGCGCATCAATTGATCAGGCCGGCGTGAACCATGGCATCGCGCACGGCAATGCGGGTCGGCTCGGACACAGGAACCATCGGCAGCCGCAGCGTCTCGTCGAACTTGCCAAGCAGCGACATCGCGTACTTGACCGGTGCCGGATTGCTCTCGATGAAGAGGTTGTTGTGCAGCGGCATCAGCTTATCGTGGATCGCGAGCGCCGCCTTGGCATCGCCCTTCTGCCACGCCGCATGGAACTCCGCGCACAGGCGCGGCGCGACGTTCGAGGTCACCGAGATGCAGCCATGGCCGCCATGCGCCATGTAGCCGATGATGGTGGCGTCCTCGCCGGAGAGCTGGTTGAAGTCTTCGCCGAGCGCCGCGCGCTGCTGCGACACGCGCACCATGCTGGCGGTCGCGTCCTTGACGCCGGCGATGTTCTTCAGCTCCCACAGCCGCTTCATGGTCTCGACCGACATGTCGATTACCGAGCGCGGCGGGATGTTGTAGATGATGATCGGAATCCCGATCGCATCGTTGATTGCCTTGAAGTGCTGGTACATGCCTTCCTGGGTCGGCTTGTTGTAATAGGGCGTCACCACCAGCACGGCGTTGGCGCCCGCCTTTTCGGCGTGCTGGGCCAGTTCGACGGCTTCCTTGGTGGAGTTGGAGCCGGCGCCGGCGATCACGGGCACCCGGCCCTTGGCCTCCTCGATGCACCATTCGACCACCTTCTTGTGCTCGTCGTGAGAGAGCGTCGGGCTCTCGCCGGTGGTGCCGACCGGGACCAGGCCGTTGGTGCCCTCGGAAATCTGCCAGTTGACCAGCGAGCGGAACGCCGCCTCGTCCAACGAGCCGTTCTTGAACGGCGTGACCAAGGCGGTGAACGACCCCCGGAATTTCGTCTTGGCTGCCATGGACTTCCTCCCTACGCGGCGAGAATTTAGAGCAAGGCCCTTTCTTATCGGGTCTGTCCGGCCGGTAAAAGACCTGCCGCCGGCTGACGCACCGTTTAAGCCGCGATTTTGCCGCGGTGGTGGTGCAAACCGGGCGGCGGTAAGCGGCTGTTGGTATTTTGTCCGCATATTCAATCAAATACAGCCAGATCTTGTACAGATAGGTCTTGAGCCAATTGACTGATTCGGGGCGACGAACCTCCGTGACCTCCTTTCCTTCTTCCGCATGGCGATCTGCCGGTCTGGCCATATGCCTGATGGCCGGCCTGTCGTTCGGCTGCGTCGCCTTGGCCAAATCCAACGAGACGGCCGAGGACACCGCGAAGGAACCGGTCAAGCAGGCCGCCAAAGGAACTGATAGGGGAACCGCGAAACCAGCCGTCAAGCCGTCCGCGAAGGACGCGACCAAGGGATCGGCCAAAGGGCCGGCCAAGGAAGCGACAAAGGAAGCTACTAAGCCAGCGACCAAGGACACAGGCAAAGAAACAGCTAAGGGCGCGAGCAAGGGAGCGGCTTCGGCGGCCGTCACGAATCCTGCGAAGAAGGATGCTGCGAAGAAGCCCGCCGGCAAGGATGCCGCCAAGGACAAACCGAAGCCCACGGCCGCCGCCCCCGCGCCAAAAGCACGACCCGCGGCCAATGCTCCGGCCTTGCAGACCGCGCCGGCGGCGACGGCCACCGTCAGACCTTCCGCCCCGGCCCCTGCCAAGCCCGTCGCAACGCCGGTGCTGGCGCCCGCGACCCGCCAGCACGCCGCACCGCGCAGGCCGGTCACGCCGGCCGCGATTGCTGCGACCTCGTCGACATCGCAAGCCGACAAGGACACGCTCGAGAACGTCATCGAGCTGGTGCGCAAGCGCAAGCCGGCCGACGCCACCAGTTACGCCGATTCGATTTCAGATCCCGTTGCGCGAAAGCTCGCGGAATGGATCATCCTGCGCAGCGAGGACAATGGCGCGAGCGTCGAGCGCTACCGCGCCTTCCTCTCCGCCAATCCGAGCTGGCCGTCGCAGACCTTCCTGCGCCGGCGCCTGGAGGCCGCGATGTGGGACGACAGGCGCGACGATTCCGTTGGCTGGTCGTGGTTCGAAAACGAATCCCCCCGTTTCGGCCAAGGGCCGCTTCGTGCTCGCGAAGGCGATGCTGGCGCGCGGCGACCGCGCCAATGCCGAACGGCTGGTGCGCGAAGCCTGGCGCAGCGATCCGATGTCGGAGGACACCGAAAACAACGCGCTCGACCAGTTCGGCGCCTTGCTCACGCCGGGCGACCAGAAGGCGCGGATGGACACGTTGCTCTACGGCAGCGAGCACGAGGCGGCACTACGCGCGGCAAAACGGCTTGGCGCCGGCTATGTCGCGCTCGCCAAGGCCCGGATCGCCTCGTTCAGGAAAGCGCCGAACACGCGCGCGTTGCTGGAGCAAGTGCCGAGCGAATTGCACAACGATCCCGGCTTCATCTTCAGCAAGATCCAGCTGCTGAGGCGCGAGGAGAAGTTTGCCGAAGCTGCCCAGCTCATGCTGTCCGCGCCGAAGGATCCGAACCGGCTCTACAATCTCGACGAATGGTGGATCGAGCGGCGCCTGCTGGCCCGCAAGATGATCGACACCGAGCAATTCCGCAGCGCCTATCTGATCGCGCGCGACGCGGCGCTCCCCTCGCGCGACATCTACAAGACCGAGCAGGAATTCACGGCGGGCTGGATCGCCCTGCGCTTCCTCAACGATCCGACAGCAGCCGCCCAGCACTTTGCCCGCATCGGCGTCGGCAGCGTCAACCCGACCACGCTGGCGCGTGCCGGCTACTGGCAGGGCCGCGCGGCCGAGGCCGCCGGTCGCCAGCAGGAGGCGCGCAACGCCTATGCCCGCGCAGCCGAACAATCCACCAGTTATTACGGCCAGCTCGCGCGCGCAAAACTCGGCCTGCCGCAGATCGAGCTGAACAGCCAGCCACGCGGCCGCGGCGCCGAACGGCTGGAAATCGTGCGCGCGGCGCAATTGCTCTACGAGCTCGACGAGCGCGAGCTCGCCGTGCCGATGCTTGCCGATATGGGAGAGAATGGCGATCCCGAGGCGCTGACCGGCCTCGGCGAGCTGACCCAGCGCTATGGTGATGCGCGCGGCATGCTGCTGGTCGGCAAGGCCGCGCTCAATCGCGGCCTGCCGTTCGATTTCTACGCCTATCCCATCAACGGCATTCCGCAGTTCACGCAGATTGGGCCGGAGGTCGAGCGCAGCATCGTCTACGCGATCGCGCGACAGGAAAGCGCGTTCAATCCCTCCGTGGTCTCGCCGGCGCAGGCCTATGGCCTGATGCAGGTGACGCCGGACGCCGCGCGTTACGTCTGCAAACGGCACGGCGCGACCTATGACCTCTCGCGACTGAAGAACGATTCGTCCTACAACGCCACGCTGGGAGCGGCCGAACTCGGCGGCCTGCTCGAGGATTATCGCGGCTCCTACATCATGACCTTTGCCGCCTACAACGCCGGCCGCGGCAGCGTGAAGAAGTGGATCGACCGTTACGGTGATCCGCGAGACCCCAAGGTCGATGCCGTCGACTGGGTCGAGCTGATCCCGTTCTCCGAGACACGCAACTACGTGCAGCGGATCATGGAGAATCTCCAAGTCTACCGCGCCCGCTTCGGCGGCGGCACGCGGCTCCAGATCGAGGCCGATTTGCGCCGCGGCGCCGGCAGCGTGGAATAGCGACCCGCTCTCGCGCGTGTAGGAGTCGCTCATAACCTGCTGTTTCTACTAGGATTTTCTTGCCGACTCCAGGCGCCACCGAGATTCCCGATCCGATGGTGCGTGGGTCGGCTTACACACAGAGGCGTCTCTGACACGCAGACCCAAGGGACGTGTAACGCCTCCTAACCGTGGGTCATCTCCAGCCGGATGCGTGCAAACGGCCGGCACGGGGCAGACTCCTTGTGTAGCTGGGCTTCATAAGGCCGGCATCTTGCCTCGCAGAGCCGATCGCCGCGAGAAAACTCCAGCAAGTTCAAGCGCTTGATAGAGCAGACACGGCATCGCCCGCGAAAACTGTCCCTATCAACTTTGCCAAACGCTTCCGTTCTGCGTCCGCTGTTTCGGCATGATGTTTCGCGACTGGAAAGCAAACCGCCTCTATTGACGCGCAGTCCTGCGGAAATCGTTGGGAATATTCGAGCGAAAACACGCGCTTCCAAATTGACCAGCCCAAGCAATTAGATGCATAAGGCTCGCACCGGAGAGGTGGCCGAGTGGCTGAAGGCAACGCTTTGCTAAAGCGTCATACGGTCTCAAGCTGTATCGAGGGTTCGAATCCCTCCCTCTCCGCCACCCAGCGCCAGAATCCACATCTGTTCATCTGAAAGCGATCGTCGCACGGCCGCGATAGCCTGGCGGCAGGATCTGCGCGGCTGTACTCAGCCCGATACGCGCGCTCCTTAAATACGTCCGAGTTCCCAATCGCAATCGTCGGGCGCGAGGTGGCAGCACGACGCGGGAACTCGATTCAGCGCAGCCGCATCATCGCGTGAGATCACGGCGCCGGATGCGCTTCTCCATTCAATGAGCGGACACCCACGCCCTCGCGTCACGCTGCGCGGCCGAGATCTCGGCCTCGGACATCTGGCCGGCCACTTCCTGGCGCAGCGCGACGGCGTCCTTGCGGCCCTTCAGCGCAGCGAGGTTGAACCATTTGTGCGCGGCGACGAGGTCGACCACGCCCGAGCGGCCGCTCGCCCAATAGATCCCCCGCTCGAACAGAACGTCCGACAGCGCGCTTGCATCGATCGGCGTTGCCGCATCGAGATCGAAAGTACCCTGAAACATAACGCATCCCCTTTTTCTTATGCCGCCTCGTTCCCCGAGGGCGGCCCCCGTCCAACTCTGATTTGCGTGATCCCTTCTGGGATCATGCGCTGTTCAACTCATCCCAAATCTTCTTGCCCAAGCCGTTTGCCGGCTTGTTGGAGACGATGATGGCGGGCAAATTTGAATGGCAGTTTAAGTATCGCGATGAAGCAGACGTAAACGGAAGCGCGCGCCAAAGGCACGGCAATTCAAGAAGCCCCTGATTTTCAGGTACTTCTGCGATTCGTCAGATTTGGTTTACCTTGGGATTTTCGGACATCGATAACCATCGCGCGCGTTGGCGTCGCGGCAATGAAAGTTCGCCGCACCATCGCCTGCCCCAAGGCCCGCGGCCAAGGCAACGCGACTGCGCAGTGCGGCTATCGTCGTGGTCAGATCAACAATGTCGGGAAAGGAATGCCGGCAATACCCCGGCCTCAGGGAACGAGGGCGTCGGCGAACACGTCAGGACCAGATTCCAAGTTGGCCGGAAGGCCGTCTGTGGAATTGCGGAGCCTTTGTTCAAGGCGCCGCACCGAACGAAGAAAACTTGTTTCTTCTGCCGGACCGGACTTTGACGAGCGAGCCCGTGAAAGCTGACGATCCGACCGTTGACCTGATGTCTCGCCGACACCCTCTATCGTCGACCAGAACCTCCAGGAGGCGCTGATGACGTGCCGGCTCTCTGGGAGCCGGCAACTTCAGAAGTCGAAGTTACTTCTTCTTCTTCGCGACCTTGCGGGTCTTCTTCGCAGTCTTCTTCACTGCGCTCTTCGCCTTCTTCGCCTTCTTCGCTTTCTTGGCCATGTTGCCCTCCGATGTGTGAGATGGCTTTAATCGCTGCGCGCATTCGGGGATCGAATGTGCACTCACCCCGAATACACCAACACGACGAAAAAAACATCTTCTCACTTAAGGAAGTGTTGACGACGTAGCGCGTGTGCGCCAGCCGCCCTTGATTTGCCGACACGCAGAGACGCGCCTCTGCGATTGCAAATGCTTCTCGCGATGTCGCCCTCAGCAAACGCCGCGATTGCAGGAAAACGCTATGCTGCAAGTATTATTCTGCGCATGCACATCACGACTGATCAGTGCGACGACCCGCACGGCAAAGCGCGCGAGGGCGTCGCGAGGGCGAGTCGCCGGACTCTGAGTCGCGAATTTTGGCAACGAAATTATTTTCATGCTTACCGGCGGAAGGGCTCGTCGGAGCGCGTGCAGGTCGCCGTTTTGCGCGAGATCGTGCCACCGCGATTCGGCCGCCGCATCGCGCTTGATCGGGATGATGTTGCTGCCGATGACGCGTGAGTGCGTGCATCGCGAAGCGGATGCGAGGTGACGAAGTGTGTCGTCACCTCGTCCGAGCGCGCGACGTCAGACGCCGAGCTTGGACTTGAGCAGCTCGTTGACGGCCTGCGGGTTCGCCTTGCCGCCGGATGACTTCATCACCTGGCCGACGAACCAGCCGAGCGACTGCGGCTTGTCCTTCACCTGCGCGGCCTTGTCGGGATTGGCCGCGATGATGTCGTCGACAACCTTTTCGATCGCCGAAAGATCCGTCACCTGCTTCATGCCACGGCTTTCGACCAGCGCACGGGGGTCGCCGCCCTCCTGCCAGACGATCTCGAACAGATCCTTGGCGATCTTACCGGAGATCGTGCCCTCGCCGATCAGATCGACGATCGCGGCAAGCTGCTCGGCGTTGACGGGAGAGCCCGTAATATCCCGTCCTTCCTTGTTGAGACGGCCGAACAGCTCGTTGATCACCCAGTTCGCCGCCATCTTGCCGTCGCGGGCGCGGTTGGCGAGCCTGTCGAGCACCGTTTCGTAGAACACTGCGCTCTCACGCTCGGCGACGAGCACGCTCGCGTCGTAAGCCGACAGACCGAAGTCGGCGACAAAGCGCGTCTTCTTCTGGTCCGGCAGCTCGGGGAGCTCGGCCTTCAGCTCGTCGACAAAGCCTTGCGAGAACTCCAGCGGCAGCAAGTCCGGATCGGGGAAATAGCGGTAGTCGTGCGCCTCTTCCTTCGAGCGCATCGAGCGCGTCTCGCCCTTGTTGGGGTCGTAGAGCCGCGTCTCCTGGTCGATCTGGCCGCCATCCTCGAGGATTTCGATCTGGCGGCGCGCTTCGTACTCGATCGCCTGGCCGATGAAGTTGATCGAGTTCATGTTCTTGATTTCGCAGCGGGTGCCGAGCGGCCCGCCCGGCTTGCGCACGGAGACGTTGACGTCGGCGCGCAAAGCTTCCTTCTCCATGTCGCCGTCGCAGGTGCCGAGATAGCGCAGGATCGAGCGCAGCTTGGTCACATAGGCCTTGGCCTGCTCGGCATCGCGGATGTCGGGCTTGGAGACGATCTCCATCAGCGCCACGCCGGAGCGGTTGAGATCGACATAGGACATGGTCGGCGACCGGTCGTGCAGCAACTTGCCGGCGTCCTGCTCCAGATGCAGCCGCTCGATGCCGATGGAGACGCTGCGGCCGCCGTCGAGCTCGACCACCACTTCGCCCTCGCCCACCACAGGCGATTTGTACTGGCTGATCTGATAGCCCTGCGGCAGGTCCGGATAGAAATAGTTTTTCCGGTCGAACACCGAACGCAGATTGATCTTTGCGTTGAGGCCGAGCCCGGTCCGGACAGCCTGCCTGACGCATTCCTCGTTGATGACGGGCAGCATGCCTGGCATCGCGGCATCGACCAGCGACACATGAGAGTTCGGCTCGCCGCCGAATGCGGTGGGCGCGCCCGAGAACAGTTTCGAGTTCGAGGTCACCTGGGCATGGATCTCCATGCCGATGACCATCTCCCACTCACCGGTTGAGCCCTTCAGAAGCTTGTGCGTGGCCGTGCTCATGTCTTGCTCCCGAGCAGCGTGGCAGCGATCCGCTCCCACTCCGCTTCAAATGAATCCTTCGCCGCAGGCTGGCCGGCCTGGCGGTACCAATAGCCGGCATTGCCGAGATCGCCTTCGACGCGATGCAGATAGGCGTGCACCCAGGCGGCATCGCGGCCATTGTCGTCCTGGACGATCTTGTGCGCCTGGTCCCAGTCGCCCTTCGCGGCCCACCAGAGACCGGCGAGCGGCGCGCTCAGGTCCGGCGCGGGCGCCGCGCCGTCGAGGCTCGCGATGAACGCGGCGACATTCACCACCACCTCGCGGGCGTGAAGCGGCCGGCAGCCTGCTCGATCACCTCGCCGAGCGAGAACAGCGTCTCCTCGTCAAAGGGACGACCGATCAGCTGCAGCCCGAGCGGCAGGCCCTGCGCGTCCTTGCCCGCGGGCACAGCGATGCCCGGCAGGCCCGCCATGTTCACGGTGACCGTGAAGATGTCGTTGAGATACATCTCGACGGGGTCGGCGCCGCCCTTCTCGCCGATACCGAAGGCCGCCGACGGCGTTGCCGGCGTCAAGATCGCGTTGACGCCCTTGGCGAAGCAATCCTCAAAGTCCTTCTTGATCAGCGTACGCACCTTCTGAGCGCGCAGATAATAGGCATCGTAATAGCCGGCCGACAGCACATAGGTGCCGATCATGACGCGGCGGCGCACCTCCGCACCAAAGCCTCTGGCACGCGTGTTCTCGTACTGCTCGATGACGCTCTTGCCCTGCTCGCGCAGGCCGTAGCGGACGCCGTCATAGCGCGCGAGGTTGGACGAGGCCTCCGCCGGCGCCACGATGTAGTAAGCCGGCAGCGCGTATTTGGTGTGCGGCAGCGACACCTCGACAAGCTCGGCGCCGGCCGCCTTCAGCCAGGCCGCACCCTCGCTCCAGAGTTTTTCGATCTCGGCCGGCATGCCGTCGAGGCGATACTCCTTGGGAATACCGATCCTGAGGCCCTTCACGGATTTGCCGATGGCGGCTTCGTAATCCGGCACGGCAACGTCGACCGAGGTCGTGTCCTTCGGATCGTGACCGGCCATCGAGCGCAGCAGCATCGCCGCATCGCGGGTGCTCCGCGCGATCGGACCGGCCTGGTCGAGCGAGGAGGCAAAGGCGACGATGCCCCAGCGCGAGCAACGGCCATAGGTCGGCTTGATGCCGACGGTCGCGGTGAACGCGGCCGGCTGGCGGATCGAGCCGCCAGTGTCGGTCGCGGTCGCGCCCATGCAGAGCAGCGCCGCCACCGCGGAGGCCGAGCCGCCGGACGAGCCGCCCGGCACCAGCGTGGTGTTGCTCCCGTCGCGCCGCCAGGGATTGCCGACGGGACCGAAGCACGAGGTTTCGTTCGCCGAGCCCATCGCGAACTCGTCGTTGTTGAGCTTGCCGAGCATCACGGCGCCGTCGCGCCAGAGCTGCGAGGTGATGGTGGATTCATAAGTCGGCACAAAATTGCCGAGGATCTTTGAACAGGCCGTGGTGCGCACGCCCTTGGTTGCGAACAGGTCCTTGATGCCGAGCGGGATGCCCGCGAGCGGACCGGCGTCGCCCTTGGCGATCTTCTCGTCCACGGCTTTCGCCATGTCACGCGCGCGATCGGGCGTTTCCATCACGAAGGCGTTGAGCACGCGCGCCGCTTCGATCGCGCTGAGATGCGCGTCGGTCAGCTCGAGTGACGTGAAAGTCTTGGCCGCGAGACCTTTGCGGGCCTCGGCGAGCGTCAGCGATGTCAAATCGGTCATTTATTGATCGGGCTGCAGAAGAACGGAGACAGGGTCTTGTCGTTGGCCGGGTCGTCTTTTTTCTTGGCGGCGGCGTTCGCAGCGGCCTCGATCTCGTCGAGCACGGCATTGACGGCGACATTGGGATCGGCAGCCTTGCCCTGCCGCTCCATCTTGTCGAGATAGTTCATGTAGGCCTGATAGGCCTTCTCATCGTCGCAAAGCATGCACATGGGACTTGGTCCTAGAAATTACTCGACCACCTTGGGCACCAGGAAAAAGTGACCGTCGGTCGCAGGCGCGTTGGCAACGACATCGTCGGCGATCCCGCCATCATTGACCACGTCTTGCCGCTTCTTCATCTGCATCGGGGTGACCGAGGTCATCGGCTCCACGCCCTCGACATTGACCTCCGAGAGCTGCTCGACAAAGGCGAGCATGGCGTTGAGCTCGCCCTGCAGATGCGGAACCTCGTCGTCGGAAACCGCGATGCGCGCCAGATGCGCGATGCGGCGGACGGTAGCGGCGTCGACGGACATTATATAAGGCCTCTCACGGCAAAACCTATGTGCCGTATAGCAGAGGCCGGTTTTGCACCGCAACCGGCGCCGGGACTTTACCCAACCAGTGCCTTCATGCGGGCCAGCGCCGATCTGGCCAGATCCCGGGTCAATTCGGCTGCGGGGATCTCACGGCCGAGCGCGATGGCCTGTCCAGCCCAGAGATTGGTGAAATCCACCCTGCCCTGCTTTTCGGCGGCCGCCTTCAGCGGCGCCAGCGCGGTCGCCGCATGGGGAAACGGCGGCGCATCCGGAGAGATCGGGCCGGTCTCGCGCATCAGGCGGTTCTGGACACCACGCGCCGGACGGCCGGTCATCACATTGGTAATGACGGTGGAATCGTCCCGCGCCTCGGCAAGTGCCTTGCGGCCGCCCGCACTGACCTTGGACTCCGGACAGCGCAGATAGGCGCTACCGATCTGCACGCCGGAGGCGCCGAGCGCAAAGGCCGCCGCAATGCCGCGCCCGTCCGCGATGCCGCCGGCCGCGATCACCGGCACCTTCACGGCATCGGCGACCTGCGGCACCAGCGCGAACGTGCCGGGCTGCTCCGAGATCTCATCGGTCAGGAACATGCCGCGATGGCCGCCGGCCTCGGCGCCTTGGGCGATCACGGCATCGGCGCCGCGCTGTTCGAGCCAGACCGCTTCCTTCACCGTCGTGGCCGACGAGATGACGAGACAGCCTGCCGCCTTCACGCGCTTGAGCAGCGCCGGCTCCGGCAGGCCGAAATGGAAGCTGACGATTTCCGGCTTCAGCTCCTCGACAACCGCGCAGAAACCAGCATCGAATGGTGCGCGGTTCGCCGCATTGATCGGCGCAGCGGGATCGAGGCCATGCTCGCTGTAATAGCCCGCGAGCCGCTGCTTCCAGCGCGCTTCGGCCTCGGCCGTGAGCTCGACCGGCGTGTGGCAGAAGAAGTTCATGTTCACCGGCGCCTTCACGCGCTGGCGGATGATGTTGACCTGCTCGCGCGCCTTCTCCGGCGACAGCATCGCGCTCGGCAACGAGCCGAGCCCGCCGCCCTCCGCCACGGCGATCACGAGCTCCGCGTCCATCACGCCGGCCATCGGCGCCAGCACGATCGGAAATTCAGTCTTGAAGAGATCAATCAGTCGACGGTCGGGCCACATGGTGTCTCTTTGGTTCAGGCGAGCGATGCGATCGAGTTGCGCCGGCCGGCGAGGAGCTGCTCGGCCTCGGTCGCAATCCGCTCGACGATCTCGGCGGCCGGTGGAATATCATGGATCAGGCCGACCGCTTCTCCTGCAAACACGGCCGCGATTTCGAAATCGCCCGCCATTTTTGCCGCGGCATACTCCCTGGCGATCTCGTCTGCGCGCTGCATCAGCTCGACCTCGCGGCCAGTCCAGTTCTTGATATGGCCGTTGACCAGCGTTCGCGCGGTGAACGGCGCCGGCCAGAACAGTTTTCGCGACCAGTCGGGAACGACGCCGCGCACGGTGTCATTGCCGTCGGCTGTGCGGATGCGCTCCTTGGCTTCGGCGGCGCCATTGGCCTCCACGCTCGCATAGAAGCGCGTGCCGACCAGCACGCCGGATGCACCGAGCATCATCATCGCGGCGAGGCCGCGGCCATCGGCGATCCCGCCGGCCGCAACGACGGGCGCGCGCCCGGCCGCGAGGTCGACGATTGCAGGCACGATATCGACTGTCGTTCGCGATGCGCCATGGCCGCCCGCCTCGGTACCCTGCGCGATCAAGATCTCCGCGCCGGCATCGAGTGCCTGTTTCGCCATGTCCTCGCTCTGGACCTGGCAGATCAATCGCGCACCGCTCGCCTTGATCTGCGGCGCGAATGGCGCGGGATCGCCGAACGACAGCATGACGGCCTGCGGGCCGGCATCGAGCGCAATGTCGAGAAGCTCAGGTTGTTTTGTCAGGCTCCAGGTGATGAAGCCGATGCCGAACGGCGCAAAGCCCTTCAGCTCCGCGGCCTCGGCCTGAAGCCGGGCGCAGTCACCGTAGCCACCGCCGAGGATCCCGAAGCCGCCGGCTTCGCTGACGGCGCGGGTGAGCCGGCTGCCCGCGATCGTGTCCATGGGCGCCGACAAGATCGGATGCCTGATCCCGAAAAGCTCCGTTAGCGGCGTGGTGATCGGCATGAGGTCTCCCGCTCTGGACAGAGACCTTAGGCGCAACTAGCATTCTCGAAAAATGAATTGTAGCGAACGCAGCCATCACAAAAGCGAAACGACGCCATGGAACTGAGCGACATCCAGACGTTTGCCGCGGTCGCCCGCACCGGGGGCATCACCCGCGCCGCCGAAGAGCTCAACACGGTACAATCCAACGTCACCCAGCGCATCAAGGCATTGGAGGCCGAGATCGGCACGCCGCTGTTCGAGCGCCATAGCCGCGGCATGGCGCTGACCGGCGCCGGCAAGCGCCTTTTGCCTTACGCGCAACGGATGGCGGCGTTGTCGCGCGAGGCCGTGCTCGCGGCGCGTGACGATGGCGAGCCGAAGGGACCGCTTTCGATCGGCTCGATGGAGACGACGGCCGCGGTGCGGCTGCCGCCGCTGCTGGCCGATTTCCACCGCCGTTTCCCCGCCGTGCGGCTGAGCCTGCGCACGTCGCCGACCGCCGATCTCGTCACCGGCGTGCTCGAAGGCACGCTCGATGGCGCCTTCGTCGCCGGTCCCATCGCGCATGCTGACCTCGCCGTAACCAGCGCGTTCCGCGAAAAGCTGGTGCTGGTCAGCGCGCGGCGCTGGTCTTCACTGACCGAGTTGCGCGCCGGCACGCCCGAATCCGGCCCGACGGCGCTCGCGTTCCGCACCGGTTGCACCTATCGGCAGCGGCTCGAGCAAATCTTCGTCGAGTTCGGCTGGCCTTCGGCCGCGCGCTTCGAACTCGGGACGCTCGACGGCATGATCGGCTGCGTCGCCGCCGATATGGGCGTGACGCTCTTGCCGCGCGCGGTGGTCGAGCGCAGCGCGATGAACGGCAGCGTGACGATGCATCCGCTGAGCCCGTCGCATTCTCGCGTCGAGACGCTGTTCATCCAGCGCCGTGCCGGCCATCAAACCAGCGCGCTTCAGGGCTTCCTGTCATGCCTGACCAGGGACGACGACATCATCGCGGCCTGATGAACCACCGCCGCAGCGCAACGAAGGCCCAGATCGCCTCGACCAGACCGAACGGCCAGGCCCCCTGCAGGAAGCCATAGGCCGAGCCAAGCGCACAAGAAGCGGCAAACAGCAGCACGAACCAGTGGCTGCGGTCTTCGAGGGCGTAGGTGACCAGCATCGCCGTCACGGCGAGCAGGCCGAATAGTGTCAGTGCATCCATCGTTCAGGGTTCACTCCGCGGCGTGACGCGTGATATGCGCTAGTCCATGCCGGCTCTTATCCTGCCCCTCGTCGACGCTGCAACCCACTGGCCCGACCGCGGCGGGTTGATCGGCCTTGACTTGGGCACCAAGACCATCGGCGTTGCCGTCTCCAATCCGGACCGCCGGCTCGCGACCGGTGTCGAGACCATCCAGCGCAAGGCGTTCAAGCAGGACGCCGCGCGGCTGCTCGCCATCGCAGCCGAACGCAAGGTCGTCGGCTTCGTGCTCGGCCTGCCCATCAACATGGACGGCAGCGAGGGCCCGCGCGCCCAGTCGACCCGCGCGTTTGCGCGCAATCTGGCCAACCTGACCACGCTTCCGATCGGCCTCTGGGACGAGCGCCTCTCGACCGCGGCCGTCGAGCGCGAGCTGATCGGCATGGATGTCAGCCGCGCCAAGCGCGCCGAGGTGATCGACGAGCACGCTGCGATCTTCATCCTGCAGGGCGCGCTCGACCGGCTCGCCAATCTTCGCACGGCTTCAGACAATGGCTGATCCATGGCCATCGTGATCGCGGCGCTGCTGCCGGTCTTCATCCTCATCGTGCTCGGCGTGGTGCTCAGGCGCAGCCTGATGCGGCTGGACACGCAATGGCACGGGCTGGAGCGGCTGACCTATTTCGTGCTGTTTCCGATGCTCCTGATCCAGACGCTGGTGAAGGCCGACCTCACAAAGGTGCCGGTCGCCGGCGTCGGCGGCGCGCTGTTGCTGTCGGCGCTCGCGATGTCGCTGTTGTGCCTCGCGCTGCGACCCATCCTGTCGCGGCTGGACATCGACGGCCCCGCCTTCACCTCGATCTTCCAGGGCGCGACGCGCTGGCAGACCTATGTGGCGCTGTCCGTCTCCGCCAATCTGTACGGCGACGTCGGGCTGGCGCTGGCCTCGGTCGCCATGGTCGCGATCATTCCGCTCGTCAACGTGTTCAGCGTCGCCGTGCTCGCCCATTACGCCGCGCCGGAGAAGCAATCGGCGCGCGCCATCGTCATGACGGTGATCCGCAATCCGCTGATCTGGGCCTGCGCCATCGGCCTCTTCATCAACGTCGTTCACCTGCCGCTGCCGAAAATCTGGCACGAGGTTGCTGACGCGCTCGGCCGCTCCTCGCTCGCCATCGGCCTGCTCGTCACCGGCGCCGGCCTCCAGCTCAAGGGCCTGCTCCGTCCGAGCATGGCCGCGACGATCGGCGTGGCGTTCAAGCTGGCGCTGATGCCGGTGCTTGCGCTGGTGCTCGCCGTCTGGTTCGGCCTGTCAGGTACCAACCTCGCCATCGTCGCGATCTGCGCGGCGGTGCCGACCTCGCCGAGCGCCTATGTGCTGGCCCGCCAGATGGGCGGCGATGCGCCGCTGCTGGCGCAGATCATCACGCTGCAGACAATTTTGGCGGCGATCACGATGCCGATCGCGATCGCGTTGGTGGCGTGAGCGTTAGACGTAAGGCCCGCCCAAAAACAGGATAGCCATATTCATGGCTGAATGAGCCACGACCGTCAGCCAAGTGGAATTGGAACGAAGGCGAAAGTAACCGAGTACGAGACCATCGACGAATATCCAGGAGCGCTCATACCAACCGTACTGGCTATGCAGCATCGCCCATAGCACCGACGTAAGCATGATCGCACCGATCGGCCCCAGGAACGACTGCGACCACCCTCGAAACATAAATCCACGAAATACGAACTCCTCAAGGATCGGAGCAGCTACGCAGATGATCACAGCGAACATTATCAGTCCAGTTGCACCTCCAACTACAAGTTCTGAGTTGGTTTGAGGTCGCGTATTCCAAGTTTGATCGTTACGAAGGCTTCGACTGCTAAAAAAATTGTCATGATGCCAAGAACAATGACGATGTCGTCTCTGCTTGGCCAATTCAGAGCTAAATACTCGGTGAATTCCCTTCCCGCCCGTCGGATCGCAACCCAAAGTACTGCGATCGCTGCCGGAGTCGCAAAAATCACCGCCGCGCCCTGCCGGGGCGGCTGCTTCCACAATACGTCGACCTGCTCCGACGATAACCCGTTCATAAAAGCCGGTAAGCTCAACATGATCGTGAGCTGGGCTGCGAATAGGAACGCCGCATAGGTGATTAGGGCGACCAACAAGGTTTCGAAGAAATCGAATGTGCGAGGTTGCGGGGATGGGTCTGCCCCTAGGGGACGAGCATTTTCGAGTTCGGACATGACTGGCTTCCGCAACAACTTCTAGCGAAATTAATAATCGCTTCTACCTAACATACAAATTGAGATTTCGCCGGGCAATTGCTCTTATGCCTGTAGTTCAGAGCAGACTGCCAAACCAACGTCCTTGCGAGCGCACCTCTCTCAACAGTCATTGCGAGGAGCCCTTGCGACGAAGCAATCCAGGCTGTCTCCGCCGAGGTAATCTGGATTGCTTCGCTGCGCTCGCAATGACGGAACGTGAGGCAATCGCCCGCCTCAGCTCCCCAACCACATCGTCAGCACCACCGCCGTCATGTTGTTCAGCGCATGCAGCACGATGGTAAGCCAGAGCGAGTTGGCGCGGTAGCGCATGTAGCCGAACCAGAGGCCGATGGAGAAGACCTCGGCGAGGAAGTACAGATCGTATTGCAGATGCACCGCCGTCCACACCAGCGACGACAGGATGATCGCGCCCGGCACGCGCAGGAAGCTCGCCGACCAGCCGCGGAAGAGGAAGCCGCGTGCGAGCACTTCTTCCGACACCGGCGCTGCCACGCTGAAGGCGAATAACAGCAACAGCGCCGCGCCCTTGTCGCGGCCGGATTTCAGGAGATCGGCCATAAAGCCCGGCGTGGCCTCGCGGCCGAGGGATCGCGACACGATCTCCCAGGCCATCACGGTGACGATGAGCCCGGCGGCGCCGAGCAAGAATTGCCTCCAGGACGGCCAGCGCAGCGCGAGGTAGTCGACGAAGGATGCCTTCTTGAGGCGGATGGCAAGCCACACCGCTGCGAGCGTCGCAGGCAGGCCCATGATGACCGAAAGCGCGAGCGCCTGCGGCTCGCGGCCGACCGACTGGATCGAGTCCATGTCGAGCGGCAGCCCGCGCATGAGCCCCAGCAGCAGGATCGCCCCGACCTGGCCGACGAACATCGCGACAAAGACGAGCAGGCCCCACAGCGCCGTGCCCCAGAACTTCCAGACGCGCGGGGGCGCTGACCTGAGGATCAGCGGCGGATGATCGGGATTGAGGAATCCATCAGAAGGCTTTCGTTTGGCAGGCTCACGGCAGCGCCCGCTCCAGCAGCCCACGGACGTCACCGCTATCGAGCTCCACGGCACCGTACATGCTGGCGTGATTGACGGCGAGGCGCGTCGCGGCGAACAGCTCAGCGTGGTGGGGTGAGACGCCGTTGAGCGCGGCTGCGGCGGCCAGCAGCGCCAGCTTCTCGACCGCGAGCCGCGCGACGCGCTCGCCATCGGCACGACCGAAGGTCCTGGCGATGAAGGCGACCGCCTCGCTCGCCCCAGGCAGGTCTTTCGTCTCGGCCGCAAGACCTTGCAGCACGGCCATGGCAGCCTCCGGCTCGCGCGAGAGCGCGCGGAGCACGTCGAGGCACATCACGTTGCCCGAGCCTTCCCAGATCGCGTTGACCGGCGACTCCCGGTAGTGGCGCGCCAGAATGCCGTCCTCGACATAGCCATTGCCGCCGAGGCACTCCATTGCTTCGTAAAGGAATGGCGGTGCGCTCTTGCAGGTCCAGTATTTGATCGCGGGCGTCAGCAGCCGCATGTAGGCGGCGTCAGCCGCGTCGTACGGCGTGCGGTCGAAGGCGCGGCAGAGCCGCATGACGAGTGCGGTGCTCGCCTCGGCATGCAGCGCCATGTCGGACAGCACGGCCTGCATCAAGGGCTGATCGGCGAGATGTTTCTGGAACACACTGCGGTGACGGGCGTGATGCAGCGCGTGCGCGAGCCCCGAGCGCATCAGGCCGACGGAGGCAATCGCGCAATCCTGCCGCGTCAACTGCACCATCTGGATGATGGTGCGGATGCCCTTGCCTTCTTCGCTAACGCGTTCGGCATGGGCGCCGACGAACTCCACTTCCGAGGATGCGTTCGAACGATTGCCGAGCTTGTCCTTCAGCCGCTGGAACTGGATCGGATTGACCGATCCGTCAGGCGCGAAGCGCGGCATGAAGAAGCAGGTCAATCCCTGCTCGGCCTGCGCCAGGACGAGGAACGCGTCGCACATCGGGGCCGACATGAACCATTTGTGGCCGGTGATGCGGTAGGCGTTGCCGTCGCGCACCGCGCGCGTCATGTTGGCGCGCACGTCAGTGCCGCCCTGCTTCTCGGTCATGCCCATGCCGAGCGTCATGCCGCGCTTGTCCCACCACGGCGTGAAGCTTGGATCGTAGCTCTTCGTCGATAACACCGGCATCACCTTGGCAAGCAGGTCCGGCTGCATCGCCAGCGCCGCAACGGAGGCGCGGGTCATCGTCATCGGGCATAAATGGCCGGTCTCGACCTGCGAGGCCATGTAGAATTTTGCGGCACGAATGACTTCGGCGGCATCGCCCACCGGTTTCCCATCCGCCGTCCACGTCGAATTGTGCACGCCGGCATGCGCGCTGTGCGCCATCAGTTCGTGATAGGCGGGATGAAATTCGACCTGGTCGCGGCGATTGCCCTTGGCATCGAAGCTGCGGAGTTTCGGCGCGTTCTCGTTCGCCGCACGCCCGCGATCGGCCATCGCCGCCGAACCCCAATGTTTCCCGAACTCGGACAGCTCCCGCTCCGCCGCGGCGCCGCCATTGGCCTTCACGGCGTCGACCAGCGGGCGATCGACGGCAAACAGGTCGACGTCCTCGAACGGCGGCGACTGGTTGAAGACCTCGTGGGTCGCGAAGCTCGGCTGGGTCATCTGCACTTCCGATCAATCTGTCTCGGCACGAGCGGTGCCACCTCTCCCGACGGGAGAGCTCGCGCCGAAGGCGCGGGTGAGGGGTTACGCTGTGCCGGGGGACTTGATCCCCTCACCCGGCGCTTCGCGCCGACCTCTCCCCTTGGGAGAGGCAACCCGACTCGCGGCTGCTTCCGCTTCAATTGAACTCTACCTTGTTCGCGGCTGGATCGGGAAATCATAGGCCGCCCCGCCCGCCCCCGGCAGGGAAAATGCCACCACTCTTTCGAATAGTTCACAAAGCCTTGTTTCGCCATCGCCGTCACCAGCCGCTTGCGCCAGGCGCGCTGATCCGGATTGATCGACGGTGCCGCGGTATGCCCTTTCGCGTCGGTGCAATCATAACCGGTGCCCATGTCGACGCTGCCTTCCGGCAGCCGCGCCTCGACCGGCGCGGTGCAGTCGGCATAGGATTTTGCGGGATCGATCCTGGCGGAATTGTCAGCCTTGAGATCGACCAGCGTGAGATCCAGTGCGGCACCCGTCGAATGCTGCGAACGGCTCGCGATATAGCCGAGGCGGAACAGCTCGGTCTTGGGAATCCTCGGATTGTAGCGCCGATCGGCCGATGTCTCGCGGCCGTTCTGCGACCATTTCACCATATCGAGCGAGGCGCGCGCGGGCCGGTAGCAATCGAACATTTTGAGCGAGAGATTTTGCCGGGCGAGTTCCTGCTGAACTGCTTTCAGCCGCAATCCGACTTCGCGCTTCACCACGCATTCGCCCGCACCATAGCCGGCGAGCGGACGGCCGACGAAATTGTTCGCGGTGGCGTAGCGGATGTCCTGGATGATGCTGGGATCGACATCGCGCAAATAGGCGAAACCGCCGGGGAGCGATTGGGCTTGGGCTGTGCTGATGGTCGCTATTGCCAAGAGCGCTGTCAGGCTTGTTTTCAACGGGAGCTCCACATCGTCATGGCCGGGCTTGTCCCGGCCGTCCACGTCCTTTTTGCGTCAAATGCGATGGAAGATCGTGGATACCCGGAACATAGGCTAGCGGAAGCGACGCCGTCCTTCGGACGGCTATGCCCGGGCATGACGAAGAAGAGGTCCCGCCACGGCGAGAAAACAGACAGATCAGGGGATAACTCCCTGCCCGGGCATTGGCCCTTGCTCCCCCCGCCATCCGCGCCTATAGCTCTCGCTTTAATGACATCGAAATCGACCTTCGTCCTCGGCCACCGGCATTTGCTGGGCATCGAGGGCCTTTCCGCGGCCGACATCAGCGGCCTCCTCGACCTGTCCGAAGAATATGTCGAGCTCAACCGCCAAGTTGACAAGAAGCGCACCGTCCTGCGTGGACGGACGCAGATAAACCTGTTCTTCGAGGCGTCGACCCGAACCCAGTCCTCGTTCGAGCTCGCCGGCAAGCGCCTCGGCGCCGACGTCATGAACATGTCGGTGTCCTCCTCGTCCATCAAGAAGGGCGAGACGCTGGTCGACACCGCGATGACGCTGAACGCCATGCATCCGGATATCCTGGTGGTGCGCCATCACGCCTCCGGCGCGGTGGAACTGCTGGCCCGCAAGGTTGACGGTTCCGTGATCAATGCCGGCGACGGCGCGCATGAGCATCCGACGCAGGCGCTGCTGGACGCGCTCACCATCCGCCGCAACAAGGGCCGGATCGAGGGTCTCGTGGTCGCGATCTGCGGCGACGTGCTGCATTCCCGTGTCGCCCGCTCCAACATCATCCTGCTCAACGCCATGGGCGCCCGGGTCCGCGTCGTCGGCCCTTCCACGCTGCTGCCGCCCGGCATCGAGCGGATGGGCGTCGAGGTCGCGCGCGACATGCGCGAAGGGCTCAACGGTGCCGATATTGTCATGATGCTGCGGCTGCAGCGCGAGCGCATGAACGGCTCCTTCGTGCCGTCGACGTCCGAATATTTCCACTATTTCGGCCTCGACCAGAAGAAGCTCGGCTACGCCAAGCCCGACGCGCTCGTGATGCATCCCGGCCCGATGAACCGTGGCGTCGAGATCGACACCGCAGTCGCCGACGGCGCGCAGTCCCTGATCCGCGAACAGGTGGAGATGGGCGTGGCCGTACGCATGGCGGTGCTCGAAGCGCTCGCCCGCAACCTGCCGAACGCGTGATGCTCATGCTGATTGACCGCCGCCCGATCCTGCTCGCCAACGCCCGCATCATCGATCCCGGCAGGGATTTCGATGGCCCCGGCGACGTCCTGATTGCCGACGGCGTCATCCGCGAAACCCGTCGCGGCATCGGTGCGGCCGGCGTCCCCGAGGGTACCGACGTCGTCAATTGCTCCGGCAAGATCGTGGCGCCCGGCCTGATCGATATGCGCGCCTTCGTCGGCGAGCCCGGCTTCAGTCATCGCGAGACCTTCGCGTCCGCGAGCCAGGCGGCCGCGACCGGCGGCATCACCACCATCATCTGCCAGCCCGAGACATCTCCGGTCATCGACAATTCCGCGACGGTCGATTTCGTGATGCGGCGCGCGCGCGACACCGCGATCGTCAACATCCAGCCGATGGCGGCGCTGACCAAGGGCATGCGCGGCGAGGAGATGACCGAGTTCGGCCTGCTCAAGGCCGCGGGCGCCGTGGCCTTCAGCGACGGCGACCGCAGCGTCACCAATGCGCAGGTGATGCGGCGCGCGCTGACCTACGCCCGCGATTTCGACGCGCTGATCGTGCATCACACCGAGGATCCCGATCTCGTCGGCGAAGGCGTGATGAACGAGGGCGAGTTCGCCTCGCGCCTCGGCCTGATGGGCATCCCCAAGGCCGCCGAGGCCGTGATCCTCGAACGCGACATGCGCCTGGTCGCGCTGACCGGCGGCCGCTATCACGCTGCTTCTCTCTCCTGCATCGAGTCGCTCGAGATCCTGAAGCGCGCCCGTGATGCCGGCCTTGCCGTCAGCGCCTCGGTCTCGATCAATCATCTTGCGCTGAACGAGAACGACATCGGCCCCTACCGGTCCTTCCTGAAGCTGTCGCCGCCGTTGCGCAGCGAGGACGATCGCCGTGCGCTGGTGGAGGCGGTGGCCTCCGGCCTCGTCGACGTCATCATGTCCGATCACAATCCGCACGACGTCGAGATGAAGCGCTTGCCGTTCGCGGAAGCGGCTCCCGGCGCGATCGGCCTCGAGACCATGCTGCCGGCGGGCCTGCGGCTGGTTCACAATGACGAACTCGACCTCAAGACGCTGATCCGGGCGATGTCGACGCGGCCGGCCGAGCTGCTCGGCCTGCCCGGCGGAACCCTGCGCGCAGGCAGCCCGGCCGACGTCATCGTGATCGATCCCGACGTGCCCTGGGTGGTCGATCCCGCCGACCTCAAATCGCCCTGCAAGAACACTCCGTTCGACGAAGCCCGCTTTACAGGCCGCGTGGTGCGGACCATCGTCGGCGGACGGACGGTTTTTGAGCATGTCTAAGAGACAGTCTTTTGGCGACGCGGACCTCGTCTCGCGTCGCGGCAACACGTCGGGACCGGATCATGGGCGCGGGCTATGTCAGCCATGGAGACACCGCCATGGAGCTTGATGCATTCCTGCCGGTGGCCTTCATCATCGGCTATTTGTTCGGATCGGTTCCGTTCGGGCTGGTGCTGACCAGACTTGCCGGCACGCAGGATATCCGCTCGATCGGTTCCGGCAGCATCGGTGCCACCAACGTGCTGCGCACTGGCCGCAAGAGCCTCGCCGCCGGCACCCTGCTGCTCGATGCGCTCAAGGGCACGGCGGCGGTGGTGATCGCCGGCTATATCGCCGGCCCCAACGCTGCGATGGTCGCTGGCCTCGGCGCCTTCCTCGGCCACCTCTTCCCGGTTTGGCTGAAGTTCAAAGGCGGCAAGGGCGTCGCGGTCTATATCGGCATTCTGCTGGGGTTGTTCTGGCCGGCCGCGGTCGTATTCTGCGTGCTCTGGTTAGCCACCGCCTTCACCAGCCGCTATTCCTCGCTCTCCGCGCTGGTGGCGTCCTTCATCACGCCGCTGTTCCTGTGGTGGTTCGGCCACCTCGCGCTCGCAGCGCTCGCCGTGGTGCTGACGCTGCTGCTGTTCTACGCGCATCGCGAGAACATCAAGCGGCTGCAATCGGGCAAGGAAAGCCGCATCGGCGAGAAGGCGTAAGGCCGGAAAAAGTACGGATACCGCCGCGGGGTCTCCGCATTATATGCCAATTCCTGTTCGCAACTCGGACGGGCTTCGCGGCCCGCAGTGGCGAACGGGTTCGATGCCTGTCATCCTGACAGCAGAAATGGTGTTACGCGGTTGCTCAGAATGAGCGAGAAGATGGACGGCACGCATGACGATGGTGGCTCGCAGGGCACTGCGGCAAGCCGGCTGCTCTCGTCGACCAACATCTGGTTCGATGCGCCCTCACCGCCGCCCGCGCCGAAGCGTGTCCCCGCTCACCCATCTGCTCCCGTGTTGCAAGCTCCTGCAACGGTCGAGATCGTAACCAGGGCTGCGCCTGCGCAGCCGCGCGCCGGGCAATGGCCGCCGCGAAATCTGTCGCTGGCGCTTCAGGGCGGCGGGACTTTTGCCGCCTTCACGTGGGGCGTGCTGGAACGGCTGCTGGAAGAGCCGTCCATCGAATTCGATGCGATCAGCGGCGCCAGCGCCGGCGCCATCAACGCGCTGCTGCTGGCTTGCGGCCTTGCCGAAGGCGGCCGCGAAGGCGCCCGCTCGCGGCTGAACCGGTTCTGGATCCGGCTGATGCACGAGGCCTCGTTCCGCTCGCTGATGCTGATCGGCGGCTTCTCGCCGGCGGGAAGCTCGGTCGCGTTCGGGCCGACGCTGCGCTCCGGCCAGTTCGATCCGTTCGATCTCGATCCGCTGCGCCTCGCGCTATCACGCGACATCAATTTTGCCGGCTTGCGCGATGCCCGAAGCCCGAAGCTCTTGATCGCGGCAACGCGGATCCGCGACGGCCAGCAGCAGATTTTCGGCAATGACGCGATCACTGCCGACGTCGCGCTGGCCTCGACCTGCCCGCCCCTGGTTCACTGCGCCGTCGAGATCGACGGCGAGGCCTATTGGGATGGCGGGCTTGGCGGCAATCCGCCGCTGATCGAGCTGGCGCAGCAATCGACAACTGCCGACCTGCTGCTCGTCCAGGTCACGCCGACGCGCGACAGCTATGTTCCGATCACGCTCGCCGCGATCGATCGCCGCCTCGACCAGATCGCGGCCAACGCCGCGCTCAAGGCCGAGATCGCGGCCATCGCATGGGCGCAGTCGCACGCAGCCCCCGCGCTGCGGCTCTCCAAAATCGCCGCTGAAGATTCGATCGAGGGCCTCGCGCAGCGCTCGTCGACCGATCTCGGCCGCGGCTTCATCCGCCTGTTGCACCGAAGCGGCCGCGAAGCCGCCGGACGCTGGCTCGGGCAGAGTTCGCCCGCCGCCGCGGTGCGGATCAAATCGGACGATCGCGAGCCCGCGCTAGCCTGATTTCGCCAGCGCATTCTCCAGGAACCACGCCGCCGCCAACGCGCCAGGATCGTTGCCGAAGCGCGCGATCACCTGGACGCCGATCGGGAGACCGCCGACCTTCATCACCGGCACGTTGACGCAAGGATTGCCCATCAACGTCCAGAGCCGGTTGTAGCGGGGCGAACCGGTCGAGGCGAGCTCCTTGGCCGGCGCGGTGCCGGGCGCCGAATAGGTGAGCAGCACGTCGAAGCCGTCGAACAGCTCGCCAAGCTCGCGGCGGCCACGACGCGCGATCCGGCGGGCGTCGTCGTATTCCTTCGGCGTCAGTCCGACGGTGGCATCGAGACTCTCGCGCAGCATCGGCGCGATCGCGTCGTGATGCCGGTCAAATTCCCAGGCGAGCGCCCGATGCGCCTCAAAATCCTGGATGATGGGATGGATGCGCCAGGCCTCCTTGACCGCCTCGGCCAGATCGATGGTCCGCACGCTGGCGCCGGCTTTCTCGGCCGCCTTGATCGCCGCCTGCAATCCCTCTTCCGCCGCCGGCTCGACCGCCTCGGCAAACTCCTGCCGGACCACGCCGATGCGCGGCGACTTCGCCGGCGCAATGCCCGCGAACTCAGTGCGCCCGGTCATTGCCAACAGTCCGCGCGCGAGATCCTCCGCGCGTGATCCGAACAGGCCGACCGTGTCGAGCGCCCAGGAATAGCATTTCACGCCGATGGTCGGCAGCATCCGGAACGACGGCTTGATCGCAGCGGCGCCGCAATAGGCCGCCGGCCGGATCACCGAGCCGCCGGTCTGGGTGCCCAGCGCCAGCGGGATCATGCCGGCGCCGACGGCCGCCGCGGAGCCCGACGACGAGCCGCCCGGCGTATGGCCGAGATTGTGCGGATTGAGCGTCGGGGTCGGATCGCGCGAGGCGAATGCCGTGGTCGTGGTCTTGCCGATGATGGTGGCGCCCGCCCGCTTCAACATCATCACCACAGGCGCATCCGCGCGCGGCTGCCAGCCGCGATAGATCTCCGAGCCCATCTCGGTCGGCATATCAGCGGTATCGATGATGTCCTTGATGCCGACCGCGATGCCCCGCAGCGGGCCGAAGGCCTGCGCCTTCGCCGACTTGTCGTGACGGACGAAGGCACGAACGTCCCTCTCCTTGGCCTCGATCGCCGCATGCGACTGGGCGATGGCGTCATCAGGGGAAAGCTCGCCGCTCGCGATGCGGCGCTGGAGGTCGGCGAGCGAGATCATGGCAAAATCCTTCTTATTGGGATGGCTTTTAGCATCACGACGAGGCCACGCAAGCACACGGAGCTGTTGCCCACGCCCTCAGGTTGTTCCATTCTGCGTCCGCAAGGAGACGCCGTGGACGCCATCAATAACAGCATAGAACTGACCGAGGCCGACAGGATCGACCGCTTGCGGCTGATCCGCTCGGACAATGTCGGACCGCGCGGTATTATGGCGCAAACGCCACCGGGGTCGGAAAATGACCTCGGGACAGGCGATTTACCCACATTCAAAGGTTGCCACCCCTAGGGTATTGTCTCAGCCAGGGGGAAGCGATCCATGTCTCAACCCGATTTGGACAAAAAATTACAGAACGAGCGCCAGCGGCTCGCGAGAGAACAGCCGCGCAAATGGCAGGAAATGCCGCCGAAAACACTCCCCGCAGATCGTTTTGGGGGTGGGTGGCGCAATTTCATTCGCGCCACAGAAACGAGCGTTGTCATTGCGTTGTGGATCGGCGCAATGACTTCGTCCGATCTGGTGATCGCTGTAATACTTCTATCTTGCGGATGCGCCGTCGGTCTTCTCGCAATCTATCTTGATCCGGTTAGGTCTCGTGGCAGAAAATCGGTTCTGTCCTCTATTCTCACTGTTATTTTCATAGGAAGTGGCTGGCTGATTAATTTTCGGCATCAAGAACCAGTCCCTCCATATCTGTTCCAGTCGCAATTGGACGAGATCAACGCACTTGAAACGTTTATCGGGTCGAAATCAGAAATGGACCTGCGAGAGATATTCGACTTTCCTAGTATGTTTTTGATCAACGTAAGAATGACCAAAGCAAGACTAGAGGCCAATGAAAGAACAAAGACAAATGTGTTTGATATGACCCCGTATCTCAAAAACGGGAGCATGTGCACTTTGATGCAGAAATTGCTGGCGGCGGTTTTAGTCGGACTCCGGGAGGATTCACGTATAACCCGGACCCAAGCAAAGTCGCCATGATCATCCTCACTAAGAAATATCAAAATTCCAGTGCGATGCTTTCCCGGTTTGCAGAATCGGGCCGTTTACCCAATCCGGTGTTGGGAGCAGTTAAAGATTTTGATCGAGCGATTGCGGATAACGTGTCGATCATGCAGAACGTGTTGAATGATTCTCTGCAAGAATCTAGACAGTTTTTTTTGCAAGGAGAGAATGTAAATAGTCCAAACTACTTCGGCGTCATAAACGCTAGGTTTTCCGACAAGTTCGTTCAGCTAAAGCCAAAAGCCGAAGCTGTTATGACGAGCGTGCGCGCTTATCTTAAGGTCAACTAGCTCAAATCTCCTCCAGCGCCACACCCTCCAATTCCAGAGCTGCAATACACGCTAGAAAGAACGTCGCGGGAAACGTCCCGCGAGCCAGCTTGTTCGTGATCGATGCCTCAGTTTCCTTCAGCCCGTGCTTCCTGAGCCGCTTGGCAAGTTCGGCATAGGTGACTTCGGTATCCTTCAGCTTGTGTTTCAGGAAGGCGGCGGCCCGTTCGGCCCACTCCTCTTCAGATTTGATGTTCATGGCGTCACCTCCAATTTGGGGGCTATCATATCTGATAGATTGGTGTTGACAAGGTCGCAACCTCTCACATATGATAGCTTTCATAAACGAGAGGGGCACCAAATGGCACAGCACTTTCTTCTTTCCCGGGCGGCTAAGACCCTCTCGCTGGCCCAGGTTTTCCAGATGAAGGATGCCGATGCCGAAATGGCGTTCCGCCGCATCCGCTGGGCTGATACCAACGGCGAGCCGGTTTGCCCGCAGTGCGGTAGCCTTGACGCTTACGATTGCCGCCGCTTGAAGGGGGCTCCGCGTTTCCGCTGCCGCGCCTGCAAAAAGGACTTCACCCTTACCAGCGGGACGCTGTTCTCTAGTCACAAGCTGCCCCTCCGCTGCTATCTGGCGGCGATTGCGATCTTCTGCAACGAAGTGAAGGGCCAGAGCGCTCTGGCCCTCTCACGCGATCTGTGCGTCTCCTATAAGTGCGCCTTCGTGCTCCTGCACAAGCTCCGTGAAGCCATGGCCGATGAACTCAAAGGCCGCGTGGTTGGCGGCGAAGGCAAGGTAGCTGAGGTGGACGGCGGCTATTTCGGTGGCTACGTGAAGCCCGCCAACCTCAAGGAGGATCGCAAAGACCGTCGTTTCGCTCAGAACCAGACCGGCAAGCGCAAGGTGGTGGTGATCGTTCGCGAGCGCGGCGGTAACTCGGTTCCGGCCGTGTTCAACAGCGAGAGCCAAGCTGCCGCTTTCATCCGCTCCCGTATCGCCAAAGGCACCACGGTTCACGCCGATGAAGCCGCCGCTTGGGATCACCTCCATGAGCGTTACGAAGTGAAGCGCATCAACCATCAGGAGGCGTACAGCCTTGACGGCGCCTGCACGAACATGGCCGAGGAATACTTCTCCCGCCTGCGTCGGGGCGAGATCGGCATTCACCACCACATCGCCGGCCCGTACCTGCTCCGCTACGCTCAGGAGTCCTCATGGCGTGAGGATAACCGCCGCGTCTCGAATGGCGATCAGACGCAGCGGATTGCCGGGCTGGCCTTGAAGCGCGGCAAGTCCGTGGACTTCACTGGCTACTGGCAGCGGCACATTGTTGATTAGCCGGTAGCAGCAACCGCCCCGCCAGCCAAATCCAACAGGTCCGGCTCTCCTAACGCTGGACTCAAGTCGTTGTTTTCCTCAATGCGAAGCATGCGGATATCGCTCACCGCATGGCGAAACCATGGGCAAGCCTGCTGCACGGCCTGCACAGCCAGCACGCAAGTGACCGGCGTCTGATGTTCGTCATCGAAATAGACGCTTCCTTGCTGAGGATGGAAGCCATGTTTGCCAAGGATATTGCAGATCTCGGCATAGCCATTATTCGAGCTAGCCCCGGGATAGTGTTGAGCCAAACGCTCTTGGTCTAAATCAAAGCAAATTGCGTACACTCTGGTTGCCTTTCCCCGAGGAACCTTGCCCATTTGCTATTGTGGCCGAGTCCACGCGCAACCGCAAGTTTAGGTGCGGTCTGCCGAGTGTGCCAACGCTTCATGACGGAAACTCCGCTCTCAATCGGTCTGGGCCGATTCCTCCCGAAAGCTGATGGGAGTCAGATTACATACAACCAGCCCGGGCGCAACGCGTTCCGAGGGTGCCAGAGATGTCTAGAGGGGGTTTAAGGCCCAATTTTAAGGGTCCAGCGGTACGGCCTTGCCTCGCCGACACGCTCTACGCCTTTACCGTCGTGGTTGGCTAGGCTGTGCTGTATCCCCAGCGCGACGTTCTGCACGTCCTCTTTGGAGGCGTCCTGTACGCCGGCAGCGGCGAGGATGGCGGCAGCTAGCTCCTGAGCCGTCATGGGCTCTGCGGCCGTCCTGAGCACGTCCACGGCCTTCCTATATAATGTGCCGCGCTTGAACCACTTGTTCGGCTTCCGCCGCTTCACGGCGATGCCAGCCAGGTTGTAGGTCGGGTCGAGCATTTTGATGACGGCTTCCACCTGCCGCATCTGCTCGCTCATTTCATCGTACTTCTGCCGGTTCTCAAGGATGGCCCCGCCTAGCTCGGCATGAAGCCGTTCGAGGGTGAAGATGGCCGGTCGAGTGTACGGGTTTTGCGTCGGTCTGTGTCGCGCCATTGGTGATCTCCTTTGCGGTGGAGATGGGCGCGACCGTTCAAAGTTCTTGTGGCGTTTGCGCCATAATACCGGGACCGCGCACCTTCCGCTCGCTGGTCGATCATTTCGGCACGGCGCGGGCCGCGCTGGAGCGGCTGCCGGATCTGGCGCGCCGCGGCGGTGCGGCGCGATCGGCGCGCATCTGTAGCGCGGACGAGGCGAAGGCCGAGCTCGCCGCGAGCCGCAAATTCGGCATCGCCTGGCTTGCGCCTGGCGAGAACGGCTATCCGGCGCGGCTTGCGACACTCGACGATGCGCCGCCTTTGCTCGCCGTGCGCGGCGACAACGCAACGCTCATGCGTCCGATGATCGCGATCGTCGGCTCGCGCAATGCCTCCGGCGCCGGCTTGAAGTTCGCCGGCCAGCTTGCGCGTGCGCTTGGAGAGGCCGGCTTCATCATCATCTCGGGGCTCGCGCGCGGCGTCGATCAGGCCGCGCATCGGGCCAGCGTGGAGAGCGGTACCATCGCCGTGCTCGCCGGCGGCCATGATTGCATCTATCCGCCCGAACATGGCGATCTGCTCACCGCGATCCTCGATCACCAGGGTGCTGCGATGTCCGAAATGCCGCTCGGCCACGAGCCGCGCGCCCGCGATTTTCCCCGCCGCAACCGGCTGATCTCCGGCGCTGCGCTCGGCGTGGTCGTGGTGGAGGCGGCGCACCGCTCGGGCTCGCTGATCACCGCGCGCATGGCCGCAGAACAGGGCCGCGAGGTGTTTGCGGTCCCCGGCTCGCCGCTCGACCCGCGCGCGGCCGGCACCAATGATCTGATCAAGCAGGGCGCGACCCTCGTGACCGAAGCCGCCGACATCGTCAACGCCGTGGCACCGATCATGGAGCGACCGCCGATGCATCCGATGAGCGAACCCGACAGCGAGCCGTTCGAGAGCGATCCGCAAGGACACGACCGCGACCAGATCACGGGCCTGCTCGGCCCCACGCCTGTTACAATCGACGACCTCGTGCGGATGTCCGGCGCTTCGCCCGCGATCGTGCGCACGGTGCTGTTGGAGCTGGAGCTCGCCGGACGGCTCGAACGTCACGGCGGCGGATCGGTGTCGTTGATTTAGGTGCCGTTGCGCTCATCGAAGCGCGTGCGTGCCGATGCGATCTGCTCCTGATGCGCGATCGCCCACTCTCCCAGCGCCTTCACCGGCTCCTGCAGCCCGCGACCGAGATCGGTCAGCTCGTAGTCGACCCGCGGCGGAACGGTCGGGAAGATCGTGCGCGTTACGAGGCCGTCGCGCTCGAGGCCACGCAGCGTCAAGGTGAGCATCCGCTGCGAGATGCCATTGATCATCCGTTTCAGCTCATTGAAGCGCTTTGGTCCGTCGCTCAGCATCATGATCACGAACACGCTCCATTTGTCGCCGACGCGAGACAGCACGGAGGCGACTCCACGGCAGTCCGCATGATCAGGATCCGGCCTGCGCGGTGCAGGCAAATCGGTGTGTGCAGGTCTCAAAGATGTGCCCATGGCTCAAAAAAGTGCGTTCTTGCGGGGAATTCGACAGTCACTCATGTAGTGCGGGTTACAAATCTATACCATGGGTGACCCAAATGAAACTCCTCCATCTCGACTCCAGCGTGCTCGGCCCCCACTCCGTCTCCAGGCAGGTTTCCGCGGCAATCGTCGACCGGCTGCGGCAGGCCACGCCTTCGCTCAACCTCATCTATCGCGACCTGACCCAGATCCCGCTCGCGCATCTCTCCGGATCGCATCTCGCGGCCGCGCAGGGAGCAGTTGCGCCGGCCGAACTCGGGCCCGACCTTGCCGCCAGCGCGGCCGTGCTGAACGAGTTCCTCGACGCCGATATCGTCGTGATCGGCGCGCCCATGTACAATTTCACGATTCCAAGCCAGCTCAAGGCCTGGATCGATCGTGTGCTGGTGGCGGGAAAAACGTTCAAGTATGGCGAGAACGGACCGCAGGGCCTTGCCGGCAGCAAGCGCGTGATCGTGGCGATCTCGCGCGGCGGCTATTACGGCCCGGGCACGCCGGCCGCATCGCTCGAGCATCTCGAAACCTATTTGCGCGGCGTATTCGCCTTCATGGGCGTCACGAGCCCCGAATTCATCGTCGCTGACGGCATCCAGGTCGGCCCTGAACATCGCGAGAAGGCGCTGGCCGGCGCGCTCCAGGCGGCGACGAACCTGCGCGCGGCCTGAGGGCACCCCGACATCATCAGCCGCCAAAGTGTCCGTGGCGGCTGATGCACCGGCGGATATTCCGCGACGCTAAAACCAGGCCCCTTGTACACCCAGGATCACAGCGACCAGCGAAATGAAAAGCCCGACGCCGGAAAAGAGCGCGACGCCAATGAACTCGGACGTGTCGGAACGCTTGGCGGGAACCGCGGAACGCTCGGTGTAAATACGCGGTGCTGAAATCGGAGAATAAATGCGAGCTGCCTTTGGCATCACGGGCTCCTTCAAAATGAGTCTTGTAACCCTTGCCCGTAGAAATGTCTTGGCAGCACGCGCGAAGGTTCAAAGCATCCCGCAAGCTTCAGAAAATACGTCTCGCAAGACGTGGGAACCGGCCGGCGCAACTGCTTCTGGCGCGCCGACCGATTCAATTTTCACATCACTTGATCAACCGCGATAGATCGGTGCGCCGCTCGGAGACGCAACAGCGCCGCCATCGACGAATATCTCCTGTCCCTGGATATGCGCGGCATCGTCCGAGGCAAGGAACAGCACCGTCTTCGAAATGTGATCGGGTTCGCCAATACGTCCCAACGGCGTCGACAGCGCGATACGCTTCTCGAACGCCTTCTCCGCTTCGGGTGTCGCGATCGCGGCGCCCCAGATCGGCGTGCGGATCGCACCCGGCGCAACCACGTTGACGCGGATTCCGCGCGGCGATAGTTCCGATGCCATGATCCGCGCCATCGCTCGTACGCCGGCCTTCGCCGCGCCATAAGCCGAGTAGCCGGGAATGCCGAGCACGGAGATCACCGAACCATTGAGGATAATCGAGGCGTTGTCGTTGAGATAGGGCAACGCCGACTGCACGGTGAAGAACACGCCGGTCAGGTTGGTGCTGATGACCTTCTCGAACACCTCGAGCGTCGCCGATCCCAGCGGCGTGCCGCCGGGGATGCCGGCATTGGCGAACACGATGTCGAGCTTGCCGAACCTCTCGGTGCCCTGCTTGATTGCGGCTTCGGTCGCGGCGATGTCGGTCGCATCGGCCACCAATGCGAACGCGTTCGGACCGAGTTCCTTCGCAGCGGCCTCCAGTGTCTCCTTGTTGCGCCCGGTGATGATTACCTTGGCGCCCTCGGCGACGAACAGCTTTGCGGTTGCCAGTCCGATGCCGCCATTGCCCCCGGTAATCAGTGCCGTCTTGTTCTTCAGCCTCACGTTCGTCTCCAGTGGTTGCATTATGAAACTATGTTGCCATCTAGGCCCCATGGTTTTATGATGCAACCACACAAGCGCGTGATCTTCGCCCAAATCGGAGCGAACGCGACGGGACCACGACGATGGTGAAACGAACGAGTTTTGAGGGTGACGGTTGCCCGGTCGCGCGGTCGCTGGAGGCGATCGGCGATTGGTGGACGCTCCTGATCATCCGCGAAGCGATGCTCGGCGTACGCCGCTTTGGCGAGTTTCAGACCAAGCTCGGCATGGCCAGGAACATCTTGTCGGTGCGGCTACGATCAATGGTCGAGCACGGCATTCTGGCGACCGCCCCCGCCTCCGACGGCAGCGCCTACCAGGAATACGTGCTGACGCGGAAGGGACGCGGCCTCTTCCCGATCCTGGTGGCGCTCCGGCAATGGAGCGAAGAGTTCGACGATCACCCCGAGGAGATCGCAAGCGTGCTGGTCGATCGCGACCGAGGCCGCCCGGTGCGGAAGCTCGAACTGCGCGCAGAGGACGGCCGCCTGCTCAGCCAGGCGGATACCACGCTAAAACTGCGGCCGGTGCGGCGACGGCGATCGGCCAATTAGCGGCGCGCTGGCGAGCTCCCGGCACGCCGTTCGCCCACTCTCGATGTCATCGCCCGCGAAGTGGCGATCCAGTATTCCAGAGACAGCGATGGATACGGAGAGACTACGGCGTACTGGATTCCCGCTTGCCTGCGTGAGGCATGACAGCGTTTGTGGAGCACCGCCACCCTCACGACAGCTTGCGCTTGCTTCGCAGCCGCAGGTGCTCGTCAGCCTCGAGCTTGGTCATACCCAGAAGATAATGCAGCACATCGAGCTTGTGGCGCTCGGCGAGATTGCGCAGCGCGCCCGCCTGCTCGGCGATGAAGGCCACGGCTTCATCGACTCCGCCCTCGCCCGGTTCCTCGCTGCGCGATCCTCCCCGCACGCCCGATGCGGCGCGCGGGCGTTTCTTTCCTGGCTTTGTCACCAGCCCACCCGAATCCATGCCCCACGGGCACATTACGCCTACATCGGCCGCAACTCCAAGGTGGTGGTTTGCAACTTTCTCGATATGAAACTTTTCCCATTTGGCGGCCTCTCAACATCCTTCGATTTGACAGCGAGGGCCTCACCACCCATGTTCGGGTCGAAACGGCCGACCCGAATCTCATCGATTTCGGCCTCATATTTCCCCGTAAGTTACTGGAACTACATGAATATCGTTATTGTGGAGTCGCCGGCGAAAGCCAAGACGATCAACAAGTATTTGGGCTCGTCCTACGAGGTTCTGGCCTCGTTCGGCCATGTCCGCGACCTTCCCGCAAAGAACGGTTCCGTCGATCCGGACGCCAATTTCAAGATGATCTGGGAGATCGACCCCAAGGCGGCCGGCCGGCTCAACGACATCGCCAAGTCGCTGAAGGGCGCCGACCGCCTGATTCTGGCGACCGACCCTGATCGCGAGGGCGAAGCCATCTCCTGGCACGTGCTGGAGGTGCTGAAAGAGAAGCGCGCGCTGAAGGACCACAAGATCGAGCGCGTGGTGTTCAACGCCATCACCAAGCAGGCGGTCACGGACGCAATGAAGCATCCGCGCCAGATCGACGGCGCCCTGGTCGACGCCTATATGGCGCGCCGTGCGCTGGACTATCTGGTCGGCTTCACCCTCTCCCCCGTGCTGTGGCGCAAGCTGCCGGGCGCCCGCTCGGCCGGCCGCGTGCAGTCGGTGGCGCTGCGTCTGGTCTGCGACCGCGAGCTCGAGATCGAGAAATTCGTAGCCCGCGAATATTGGTCGCTGATCGCGACCTTGCTGACGCCGCGCGGCGACGCCTTCGAGGCCCGCCTGGTCGGCGCCGACGGCAAGAAGATCCAGCGCCTCGACATCGGCACCGGCGCGGAAGCCGAAGATTTCAAGAAGGCGCTGGAAACAGCCGTCTACTCCGTGACCGCGGTCGACGCGAAGCCGGCCCGGCGCAATCCGCAGGCGCCCTTCACCACTTCGACGCTGCAGCAGGAAGCCAGCCGCAAATACGGCTTTGCGCCCGCGCACACCATGCGCATTGCGCAGCGTCTTTATGAAGGCATCGACATCGGCGGCGAGACCACCGGACTCATTACTTATATGCGTACCGACGGCGTGCAGATCGATCCCTCCGCAATCACCCAGGCGCGCAAGGTGATCGGCGAGGATTACGGCAACGCCTACGTGCCGGACGCCCCGCGTCAGTACCAGGCCAAGGCCAAGAACGCCCAGGAAGCGCACGAAGCGATCCGCCCGACCGACATGTCGCGCCGGCCCGACAGCATGAGCCGCAAGCTCGATACCGATCAGGCGCGGCTCTATGAGCTGATCTGGAAGCGCACCATCGCAAGCCAGATGGAATCGGCCGAGCTCGAGCGCACCACCGTCGACATCACGGCGAAGGCCGGCGCCCGCACGCTGGAGCTGCGCGCCACCGGCCAAGTCGTCAAGTTCGATGGTTTTCTGGCGCTCTACCAGGAAGGTCGCGACGACGAGGAGGACGAAGACTCGCGCCGCCTCCCCGCGATGAGCCCGAACGACGCGCTCAAGCGGCAGTCGCTGTCCGTCACCCAGCATTTCACCGAGCCGCCGCCGCGCTTCTCGGAGGCATCGCTGGTCAAGCGCATGGAAGAGCTCGGCATCGGCCGGCCCTCGACCTATGCCTCGATCCTCCAGGTTCTGAAGGACCGCGGCTACGTCAAGCTGGAGAAGAAGCGCCTGCACGGCGAGGATAAGGGCCGCGTCGTGGTCGCGTTCCTGGAAAGCTTCTTCAACCGCTATGTCGAATATGATTTCACGGCCAATCTGGAAGAGCAGCTCGACCGCATCTCCAACAACGAGATCTCCTGGCAGCAGGTGCTGAAGGATTTCTGGACCGGCTTCATCGGTGCCGTCGACGAGATCAAGGATCTGCGCGTCGCCCAGGTGCTGGACGTGCTCGACGAGATGCTGGGCCAGCACATCTATCCGCCGCGCACGGATGGCGGTGACATCAGGCAGTGCCCGAGCTGCGGCAACGGCCGGCTGAATCTGAAAGCCGGCAAGTTCGGCGCCTTCGTCGGCTGCTCGAACTATCCGGAGTGCCGCTACACCCGTCAGCTCGCCGCCGACAGCGAGACCACCGCGGATCGTTCGCTCGGCCAGGATCCCGACACCGGCCGCGATGTCTGGGTCAAGGCCGGCCGCTTTGGTCCCTACATCCAGCTCGGCGAGCAGAAGGATTATGAGGAAGGCGCGAAGCCGAAGCGTGCAGGTATTCCGAAGGGCACTTCGCCCAGCGATGTCGATCTCGAGCTTGCGCTGAAGTTATTGTCGCTGCCGCGCGAGATCGGCAAGCATCCGGAGACTGGTGAGCCGATCACCGCGGGCCTCGGCAGGTTCGGGCCGTTCGTGAAGCACGAGAAGACCTACGCCAGCCTGGAGGCCGGCGACGAGGTGTTCGATATCGGTCTCAACCGCGCCGTCACGCTGATCGCCGAGAAGGTCGCCAAGGGCCCGAGCCGGCGCTTTGGTTCTGATCCCGGCAAGGCGCTCGGCGATCATCCGACGCTCGGCACCGTCACCGTAAAGAGCGGCCGCTACGGCGCCTATGTGACCGCGGGCGGCGTCAACGCCACGATCCCTGCCGAGTTCGAAAAGGACACGGTGACGTTGCCGCAGGCGATCGCGCTGATCGACGAGCGCGCGGCCAAGGGCGGCGGCAAGAAGCCCAAGAAGGCGGCGAAGCCGGCCAAGGCCAAGAAAACTGTAGAGAAAACTGTAGAGAAAACCATAGAGAAAACTGCAGCGAAGGCTGCGGATGGCGGCGACGCCGCGCCGAAGAAGAAACCGGCCGCGAAGAAAGCCGCAGCCAAAACCAAATCCGAATCCACCAGCAAGGCGCGCGCCGCCGTGTCGTCGACCGCCAAGACTTCAGCAGTCAAGGCGTCGCCGACCGAGGCGTCGGCCGCCAAAGCTCCGGCCAAGAAAAGTGCCGGCACGACTTAAGAGGTTAAGTGAAACGCAAGCATGACCATGGCTTTCCCGACAGGAGCGCCATCGTCGCCTTCATCAAGGCACATCCAGGAAAGGTCGGGACCCGCGAAATTGCGCGCGAGTTCGGCCTGAAGAATGCCGATCGCATCGAGCTCAAGCGCCTGCTGCGCGAGCTGGCCGACGACGGCACCATCAAGAAAAAAACGTCACACGGTCTCGGAACCGGACAGCCTGCCGCCGACGCTGGTCGCCGACATCACCGGCCGCGATCCTGACGGCGAGCTGATCGCCTCCCCTACCGAATGGGACGAGGTCGAAAGCGGCGAACCGCCAAAAATTCTCATCGCAATGCCGCGCCGGCCGAAGCCTGGCACCGCAGCCGGAGTCGGCGATCGCGCGCTGCTGCGGGTCGAGCCGACCAACGAGACCGAAGGCCCGGCCTATCGCGGCCACATCATCAAGGTCTTCGACAAGACCAAGAGCCGCATTCTCGGCGTCTTCCGCGGCCTGCCCGAAGGCGGCGGAAGGCTGATCCCGGTCGACAAGAAGTCCGCCGACCGCGAATTGAACATCGCCGCCGCTGACGCGTACGGCGCGCAGGACGGCGACCTCGTCAGCGTCGACATCGTCCGCTCCCGCGCCTTTGGGCTCGCCTCCGGCCGGGTCAAGGAGAAGCTCGGCTCGGTCAAGTCCGAGAAGGCAATCAGCCTGATCGCGATCTACGCCCACGACATCCCCCTGCAATTCTCCTCCGCCGCCGAGCGCGAGGCGGAAGCGGCCGAGCCCGCGAACCTGAAAGGGCGCGAGGACTGGCGCGACGTGCCGCTCGTCACCATCGATCCGCCGGATGCCAAGGATCACGACGACGCGGTGCATGCGCAGCCCGATCCCGATCCGAACAACAAGGGCGGCTTCATCGTCGATGTCGCAATTGCGGATGTGAGCTTCTATGTCCGGCCGGGCACTGCGCTCGACCGCGCCGCGCTTGATCGTGGCAACTCGGTCTATTTCCCCGACCGCGTCGTGCCGATGCTGCCCGAGCGCATCTCCAACAATCTCTGCTCGCTGGTGCCGGGCGAGCCGCGCGGCACGCTCGCGGTGCGGATGATCATCGCGCCGGACGGCCGCAAGCGCTCGCACTCATTCCATCGCATCCTGATGCGCTCGGCCGCGAAGCTGAGCTACGCGCAGGCGCAGGCCGCGATTGACGGCCGGCCGGACGACACCACCGGCCCCCTGCTCGATCCGATCCTCAAGCCGCTCTATGCAGCCTACGCCTGCATCAAGCGTGCGCGCGACGAGCGCGATCCGCTCAATCTCGATCTGCCCGAGCGCAAGATCCTCTTGAAAAGCGACGGCACGGTCGATCGCGTCGTCGTTCCAGAAAGGCTGGATGCGCATAAGTTGATCGAGGAGTTCATGATCCTCGCCAACGTCGCGGCCGCCGAGATGCTGGAGAAGAAATCGCTCCCGCTGATCTACCGCGTGCATGACGAGCCGACGCTGGAGAAGGTCCACGCGCTCTCGGAGTTTCTGCAGACACTCGATATCCCCTTCGCTAAGGGCGGGGCGCTGCGCCCTGCTTTGTTCAACCGTGTGCTGGCACAGCTCGAAGGCCATGACCACTTCCCGCTGGTCAGCGAAGTCGTGCTGCGCGCCCAGGCGCAGGCGGAATATTCCTCCGAGAATTACGGTCATTTCGGCCTGAATTTGCGCCGCTACGCGCATTTCACCTCGCCAATCCGCCGCTATGCCGATCTCGTCGTGCACCGCGCGCTGATCCGCGCCCTTGGCCTCGGCGAAGGCGCCCTGCCCGACAGCGAGACCGCGGAATCGCTTGGCGAAGTCGCCGCGCATATTTCGTTGACCGAGCGGCGCGCGATGAAGGCCGAGCGCGAAACGGTCGACCGCCTGATCGCGCACCACCTCGCCGACCGCATCGGCGCGAGTTTTCAGGGCCGCGTCTCCGGCGTCACCCGCGCCGGGCTCTTTGTCAAACTCGCTGAAACCGGCGCCGACGGCCTGATCCCGATCCGATCCCTCGGCACGGAATATTTCAACTATGACGAGGGCCGGCACGCGCTGGTCGGCACGCGCAGCCGCACCATGTACCAGCTCGGCGACATCGTCGACGTCCGTCTGATCGAGGCCGCTCCCATCGCAGGCGCGCTGCGCTTCGAGCTGCTGTCGTCATCCAGCGAGACGGCGCCGCGCGAGCGCAGGCAACCTGGTCCGCAGCGCCGTCCCTCGTTCAAGGCGCATCCCGGACGCAGCCCCGACAGAAAACCCAAGCCGCCGAAGCCAGGATCAGGCAAGGCGAAGAAGGGCAAAGGAAAGAACAAGGGCAAAGGCAAGAAGGGCAAGGCATGGTGACCATGAGCACGGCCCCAAAAATCTGGACCCGCGAGACCGGCCTGGTCGAGAAGCGCGACCTCTGGGCGGCGATGAAGCGCGGTTTTTGCGGCCGCTGCCCGCGTTGCGGCGAGGAAAACTGTTCCGCGCCTTCCTGAAGACCGCGAACAGTTGCGCAAAATGCGGCCTCGACTTCACGCCGCACCGCGCCGACGATCTTCCGGCCTATCTCGTGATCATCATCGTCGGCCACATCACCGTGCCGACCATCTTGTGGATCGAGACCAACTACACGACGCCGGCCTGGCTGACCTTCGCCGCCTATCTGCCCTTTACCTTCTTCGCTTCGCTGGGGCTGTTGCAGCCGGTGAAGGGAGCTGTGGTCGGCTTGCAATGGGCTCTGCGCATGCACGGGTTTGACGACAACCCGCCGGATGGTATTCCGCCGGTGTAAGCAAAATAAATAAAAGCGGTTTGGGTGAGGATATGACGGATATTGCGCAGGACGAAAAGGCGAAAGTCCACGATCAGAAGGAAGCCGATCACCACCCCTATTTCCGTCCCCGGGATGCCGCGACCCTGATCCTGGTCGATCGCAGCGGCGTCATTCCAAAAGTCCTGGTCGGCAAGCGCCACGACAAGGTGGTGTTCATGCCCGGCAAATTCGTCTTCCCCGGCGGCCGCGTCGACAAGGACGACTATCGCGTGCCGGTCGCGGCCCCCATCACCACCGAGCTTGAGGCCAATCTTGCCAAGGGCAGCCCGAAGACCCCGGCCTCGCGCGCAAAGTCACTGGCGATCGCCGCGATCCGCGAGGCCTGCGAGGAGACCGGTCTCTGCCTTGGACGCAAGTCTGAGGGCAACGCCAGGCTCGAAGGCCCCTGGAAGCCGTTCGCGGATGCGGGCCTGCTGCCCGATCCGTCCAGCCTGTTCCTGATCGCGCGCGCAATCACCCCGCCCGGCCGCGTCAAGCGGTTCGACACGCGCTTCTTCACGGCGGATGCCTCCGCGATCACCCACCGCGTCGAGGGCGTGATCCATGCGGATGCGGAGCTGGTCGAATTGGTCTGGGTCGAGCTCGGCTCAAAACCGCTCGCCGATCTGCATCCCATGACGCGCAACGTGCTCAACGAGCTCGACACCCGCCTTGCCACCGGCCCGCTGCGCCACGACGCTCCGGTGCCGTTCTTCCATTTCTACGGCGGCAAGATGCAGAAGGACATTTTGAGCTGATCAGCGTTGACGGTCGTCGTTCGGCCGAGCCCGATCCTCCGTCATTCCGGGGCGCCGCGAAGCGGCGAGCCCGAGTCCATCGGGCCGCAGAGATTGACGAGTGATGGATTCCGGGCTCGCGCTGCGCGCCCCGGAATGACAGGAATGTGCTTCGCGCGCATCGAAAAACAAAATATTCTTCCCGCCTTTCCAATGGCGGAGTTCCCCGGCGTGCCTATGTCTTTCCCAATGACACCAGAACGGGATTTTGGGCGCGATGGCACAACGGCAACTCAAGCTTGGCGCGTTCATGCGCCCGATCAGCATCCACACCGGCGCCTGGCGCTATCCCGGGGCCTGGCCCGACGCCAATTTCAATTTCGGCCACATCAAGACGCTGATCAGGAAGCTCGAGGCCGGCAAGTTCGACGCCTTCTTCATGGCCGATCACCTGGCCGTGCTGAACATGCCGGTCAATGCGCTCAAGCGCAGCCACACTGTGACCTCGTTCGAGCCGTTCACGCTGCTCTCGGCACTCTCGGCGGTCACCGAGCGCATCGGCCTGATCGCGACCGGCTCGACGACGTTCGACGAGCCCTATCATGTCGCGCGCCGCTTCGCCTCGCTCGACCATCTCAGCGGCGGCCGTGCGGGGTGGAACATCGTCACCACCTCGAACCCGGATGCGGCGCTGAATTTCGGCCTCGACGACCACATGGAGCACGCCGAGCGTTACAAGCGCGCCCGCGAATTCTACGACGTCGTCACCGGCCTGTGGGACTCCTTCGCCGATGACGCCTTCGTGCGTGATGTCGAGAGCGGACTTTTCTTCGATCCGTCGAAGATGCATGTGCTCGACCACAACGGCAAACATCTGAAGGTCCGCGGTCCCCTCAATATCGCCCGCCCGGTGCAGGGCTGGCCGGTGATCGTGCAGGCCGGCGCCTCGGAAGACGGCAGGCAGCTCGCGGCCGAAACCGCGGAAGCCGTATTCACCGGCGGCGGCAGCCTTGCCGACGGACAAGAGCTCTATGCCGACATCAAGGGCCGCATGGAGACAATCGGCCGCGATCCCGAGCATCTGAAGATTCTCCCCGGCGCCTTCGTCGTGGTCGGCGATAGCGTCGACGAGGCCAGGGAGAAGCGCGCGCTGCTCAACAGGCGCGTGCACTATGACAGCGCCATTGCTTCGCTCTCGGTCATCCTCGGCACCGATGCCTCTGGTTTCGATCCGGATGGACAATTGCCTGACATCCCGGAAACCAACGCGAGCAAGAGCGGCCGGCAGCGCATGGTCGATCTCGCCAGGCGCGACAAGCTCACCGTGCGCCAGCTTGCCCAGCGCGTCGGCGGCTATGGCGGGCTGTCGTTCGTCGGCACGGCGAAGACCATCGCCGACCAGATGGAGGAATGGCTGGTCGGGCGCGGCTCCGACGGCTTCAACATCATGTTCCCGTTCCTGCCCGCCGGCCTCGACGATTTCGTCGACAAGGTCGTCCCGGAGCTGCAGCGGCGCGGGATTTTCCGGAAGGAATATGAAGGGGCCACTTTGAGGGAGAATCTGGGCCTTCCCGGCCGAAAAACCGCTTCTTCGAGGAGTGAAAAGGCCCGATTCGAGTGGTTTTCGGGATGTGAAACCTTGACATCAGGCGGTTTGTGGCTAGGTTGCCGCCCAACGCAGGCCGTTTGGCCGGCTCCAGATTCCCCGATATTCTGAGGTTCAGAACATGGCCAAAGCGGTCACCATCAAGGTCAAGCTCGTGTCCTCGGCTGACACCGGCTTCTACTACACCGCCAAGAAGAATTCGCGCACCATGACCGACAAGCTGGTCAAGAAGAAGTACGATCCGGTCGCGCGCAAGCACGTCGAATTCCGCGAAGCCAAGATCAAGTAAGATCGGCGCAGCGTTGAAGAGTTTTGCGGGGCCCTTTCGGGCCCCGTTTTCGTTTTGGCCATTCTCTCGTGTCCCGGACGCGCTGCGGCGTGAAACGCTGCTGCGCAGAGCCGGGATCCAGCAAGCAACACGGCAGAATGCGGAGACATGGGCCCCGGCTCTGCAGCGCACCGCTGAAGAAGCGCTGCGCTGCGTCCGGGGCACGGGAGCGCGGTCGGTGGCGAGGCGCCGTCAGCCTCGCGAAATCCTGGCGTGGTTAGAAGGAATAGCCTCGCGGCCTTCAATTGCGAGGCTGCTACAACTTCTCCAGGTCATCAGCCGGGAGCGCGATCATTTCCCGCGATTCATGAATTTCAGAGAACGCCCGGGCGCGGCCACACCATCCGCACAAGCGACGCCAGCGGCGCTTGGCCGGGCCGGCCTCGCGCATCTTCAATCCGGACGAATTGCCGAGGCCGAGCTTTGCTGCCAGCAGGCGCTGACGCTGGACGAGCAACACCCGGATGCGCTCCATTTGCTGGGCGTGCTTTGCTTTCACGCACAGCAGCCCGCCTCCGCAGTTGAATGGATTGGGCGCGCAGTCCGCCAGGCGCCCAAGGCCGAGTATCTCCTGAGCCTCGCCACGGTGCTTGAGCGGCAAGGTCGGCTCGAGGACGCACGGCACCATTACAGCCACGCCTTGAGCCTCAAGCCTGATGATGCGAGCCTCTGGAATCACCTCGGCAATCTGCTCTGGCAGCTCGAACGCAAGGACGAGGCTGCGCAGCACTTGCAGCAGGCTCTGGCGCTGAATCCGCGATATTGGGAGGCCGCACATAATTGCGGCATGCTGCTGCTCGAACTCGGCCGGCATGCCGAAGCCCTAAAATGCTTCGACATCGCCGAGAAGCTGAATCCATCCGCAGCCCTGTATCAGATGCGCGCGGTTTGTCTCTCGGCCGTGAATCGCTTCGAGGATGCGGAGGCGGACTACGAAAAATCCATTGCGCTGGATCCGAGCCTCGCGGAGACGCACAACAATCTCGGCCTGCTGCATTGGCGATTTGGCCGGCTGGAACAGGCCTTTGCCTGCTTCGATCGGGCGCTGGCCCTTCGCCCGGATTTTCGTGCCGTGCTCAACAACAAGGCCGTGGTCCTGATGCATCTGCAATTGCTGGATGAAGCGTTCGCGACCGTGCAGAGATCGCTGGCGGCCGCCCCCGACGATGCGCAGACGCTGTTCTATCTGGCAACGCTTCAGCTCCTGACCGGCGACTTCGAGCGCGGCTGGCTCGCGCGCGAGGCGCGCTGGCGGCTGCCGTCTGTCGGTCTGGTCGATCGCGGCTTTTCGCAAGCCCTTTGGCGTGGTGACCAGCCGCTCGAAGGCAAGACCATCTTGCTGCACTCCGACGAGGGATTGGGCGATGCGATTCAGTTCGCCCGCTACGTGCCGATGGTGGCCGCGCTCGGAGCCAGAGTCATCCTGGAGGTCGCCCCTCCGATCCAGCAGTGTCTCGGCGGCATCGCCGGGGTCGCAGCGTGCGTTGGCCGGTCGTCTTCGCCGGCGTTCGACCTGCACTGCCCGCTTGGAGCACTGCCGTTGGCGTTCAAGACGCGACTGGATACGATCCCGCTCGCGCAAGGCTACATTCCCGCGCCACCGGCGCCGCGCGTGAAGGCGTGGGACGACCGGCTTGGCCCCCGCAATCGCTTCCGCGTCGGTCTGGTCTGGGCCGGCAATCCCGATCACAAGAACGATCACAATCGATCGATGGCGCTCCGCACGCTGGCGCCGCTGCTCGATTGCGACGCCCAGTTCGTCTCCTTGCAAAAAGCCGTCCGAGATCAGGACCGGGCCTTCCTGGCCGAACGCCGTGACATCCTCGACCTCACGGAACATCTGACGGATTTCAGCGAGACAGCGGCGCTGATGTCCTGTCTCGATCTGGTGATCTCGGTCGACACCAGCGTCGCTCACCTCGCCGGCGCGCTGGGCGTCCCCGTCTGGACGGTGGTGCCGTTCAACCCGGACTGGCGCTGGCTGCTCAACCGCGACGACAGCCCGTGGTATCACTCGATGAAACTGTTCAGGCAGCCCAAGCGAGGCGACTGGGCCAATGTGGTGGAGGACGTTCGCCGCGAACTCGAAAGGCTGGTCGCCGCATGGCGGGCGCGGCGCGCAACGTCTCGACGATAGCGCTGGCTATTGTCGCGCAACGGGCGCATGGTCCTGCAGCCAGCGTCGGTTGAGCCCTCTTGTCGAAAAGGCAGGCCCACATGACCATCCGCTCGCGGCGAGAAACCGTCACGTTCAGACATCCGTTTCGCATCCGCGGCATCGAGCGGCTGCTGCCCGCCGGCACATATGATGTCGTCACCGACGAGGAGGCGATCGAGGGTCTCAGCTTCCCGGTTTATCGCCGCGTCGCGACGATGATCACGGTGCCTTCAGAGAACGTCCGCGGCTCCATGGAGATGGTCTCGATCGGTTCGATCGATCTCGCTAACGCACAGGCCGCAGATGCAAGCGCAGTCAGTGACTGACAGATGAGCGCCAGGACATCGCCGTAAGCGTCAACCCCGGATACCTCTGCCTCCAAAGTATCCGTGTGATCGGCGACCCCTAGCAGCCGCGGCAGATGTTCTTCAGCTTGGCCGCGGTTCGCGCTTCTTCATCAGCGAACGGATCCTTGTACCCAGTCCGTGAATCGAGATTGGCCACGGCGGGCTTCTTCGCCTTGGGAGGAAACGCCGCGTCATAACAGGAAAGTCGCGCGGAGGTGCTTTCGATGGCTCGACAGCTTGGCTCCGCGGCGAGAGCAGCGCGCGCGAACAGGCCAAGCGCGGAGATCAGGACAAGTGTCGTCATCGACGTTGTTATCCAGACAATTTTCATGTGGAGCATCCCGTCATTGTTTCTGTTTGCCGGCCCAGGATGGCGGCGCGCCGGTCCAGGCTGGAAGCGCATCCCATTCGGACCATCGCATCCGGCGTTCCTCGTCTCCGACCCTGACAAAAACGAAAGGAGCATCGTCCCGGCCGGTTTTTGACCCGACGAAGGTTGCCGGAATCCCGTAGGCATCCCTGATGATTGCTGTGTTTGCCATTCAGACCGCCCTTCAAGATCAAGGCGGGAGCGCAATGCTCTCAGTCACCGATAACAGCCCGGCAGCGTGCGGTGATGTAAGGAGTGTAGCAGGCCCACTCCCGAATAGCGAGGTCAATCGCGATCGCTTGGGCTGGAGGCTGCGCCGGACGCCTCCACGACTTCGTCCGTCCACACTTTGAAGCTGAGAAGCGTGTTGGGTCCGAACGTCTGGGTGATCGGAACATCTGCGGCATCGCGGCCTTGCGCGATCAGGACGCGGCCGATACGCGGAATGTTGTTGCGCGCATCGAAGGTGTACCAGCGGCCGCCGAGATAGGCCTCGAACCAGCCGGCAAAATCGCCGGGCCCATAGGGCGGCGGCATGCCGATATCGCCGAGATAGCCGGTGCAATAGCGCGCGGGAATATTCATGCAGCGGCAGAACGTAACGGCCAGATGCGCGTAGTCGCGGCAAACGCCCTTGCCCTCGTTGAAGGCCTCCCACGCCGTCTTGGTTGCACGGGCATGCTCGTAGCCGAACGCGATATGACCGTGGACGAAATCGCAAATCGCCTGGACCCGGGCCCAACCCGGCCTGGTCTTCTCGAACAGCTTCCATGCGGTGTCGGACAGCCGGTCGGTCTCGCAGTACCGGCTCCCGAGGAGGTAAACGATGGTGTCCGCCGGCAGATCCTCGACGGCGTGTTGCGTGGCTGAAGGCACGATCACATCGGGCAGACCGCTATCGCGCACCGTCCCATCCGCGGCGAGGCGCACACGACCGGCGGGCGCGACGATCCGGCTGCACCAGTTGCCGAAGCCGTCGCGATAAGGCGTGATCGGCACCGAGGGCTGGCTCGTGAGGTAATCGGGCACGATGATGTCGGAGGCCCGCGTGAAGTGAATGCCCATCACCGCGATCAAAGGCGTTGGTTGCGGAAAGTCGTAGATCATCTCGAAGCCGACACGGATTTTCATGCGAGGGGCCCAACTCCAGCTGGTTTTCTGAGAAAGGCACGTCGGCACCACGCGACTGCTGGCGCCGTCTCCTGCAGCAGTTTCGCGCATCTGCTGATTGCCGATTTGTTCTTTGAGGCGTCGGCAACGGCAATCGACGGGACGATTGTCAGACGCTCCTCGTGCATGAGCTCGCCCCGCTGACTGGCGGGAGCGAAATGGGCTCTCAGGCGCCGATGCCAGGTCCAACTCGGCGATCCCAGGACAATAGCCCCAAGGGCCTAAAGTTCAACAGTGTATGCGACGGATAAGGACAGGCGGCGTTTGCTGCGGGCCCGACAAGCGGAAGCGAAACACCGCTCGGGAATAAAATAGCCGATTGAGCGGCCTTGGACGCCAAAGTCATTGCCTAATCCGCCCGAACAAGAGAACGGAATTGCCGCCTGAGCAGCCTAAAGTTGCCGAAGAGCGAAGGCGGGCGGGCGATGAACGGCGTGCGAACGGGATTCTTGGACGCCATTGGCAACACGCCATTGATCAGGTTGCGAATGGCGTCGGCGGCCACCGGCTGCGAGATCTACGGCAAGGCCGAATTTCTTAATCCCGGTGGCTCCATCAAGGATCGTGCGGCCCTCGCCATGATCAACGATGCCGAGCAGAGCGGCAAGCTCAGACCGGGCGGTATCATTGTCGAAGGCACGGCCGGAAATGTCGGCATCGGCATTGCGCTCGTGGCCAATGCACGCGGTTATCGCAGCGTGATCGTGATGCCCGACACGCAAAGTCAGGAAAAGAAGGACATGTTGCGGTTGTGTGGTGCGGACCTGCGGCTGGTCCCCGCCGTTCCCTATTCGAATCCCGGTCACTACGCTCGCTACTCCGGCGAGCTCGCCGAACAACTCGGTGCGTTCTGGGCTAACCAGTTCGACAATGTTGCCAATCGCGAGGGCCACTACCGCACGACAGGACCTGAGATTTGGGAACAAACCGGCGGAAAAATCGACGGCTTTACGTGTGCGGTCGGCAGTGGCGGGACTTTGGGTGGGGTTGCGCGAGCGCTGAAGGAGCGCAATCCAGCCGTCAGGATTGCGCTCAGCGATCCCATGGGCGCCGCGCTCTACAACTGGTTCACCAAGGGCGAGCTGACGACCGAAGGAGACTCGATCATGGAAGGCATCGGGCAAGTGCGTGTGACGAGGAACCTGGAAGGCACGCCAATCGACACGGCGTACCAGATCACGGACGAAGAAGCGCTGCCCGTTCTATTCGACTTGATCGAGCATGAAGGACTCGCGCTCGGTGGGTCGAGCGCCATCAACATCGTTGGTGCCATGCGACTCGCGCGCGAGCTCGGTCCAGGCAAGACCATCGTGACGATCCTCGCGGATGGCGGCCAGCGCTATCAATCCAAGCTGTTCAACCCGTATTTCCTGCGTCAGAAGAACCTGCCCGCCCCACGTTGGATGGAATAGCAACCCGGCAGCGCATGGCTGCCGAGTGTTTCTTCAGCCGACCTCTGCGGCTTCGAATGCCGACCACAGAGCTTCAACTTCTTGTCCCTGTCGTGCTGCCGGGCGGAAGAGCCGTATCTCGATCGGGATCGCGGACTTGGCGTCCGCGGCCTCGACGAGCGAACCCGCCTCGATGTCGTCTTCCGCCAGCGTTCGAGGAAGCCAGGCGACACCGTCTCCGGACCTGACCATCGAGAGCAGCGTCGCGGCGAGATGCGACGTGAAGATCTTCTTCAGGTCCCTCTTCGCCAAGTGGCTTGCCACGATGCGGCCCAGCCCCGACTGCGGGCTGTAGGCCAGGTAGGGGACGGTCTCGTCGTTCTGCAGCGACCACCGCGGCTTCCGGCCGGCGTCAGCGACGCTGAGGGGAACGAGTGTGTCGGTCCCCACGACGATGCTCTTGAACTGCCTGGTGTCGAGCCGGCTGCCCATGCTGCGGTGGTAGTGGCACAACAGGAACGACACGTCGCCGCGGAGCATCATCCGCTCGCACGCCGACATGCTGTCCGAGACGAGATTGAGATTCCCCAAGGCGAGAATCTTCTCGCTGCTCCGGACCCACTTCGGAAAGAACGTGAACGACAGCACGTGCGTCGCCGCGATCGTCAGCGGCCCGGTGCCCCGTCCGGCCACTTCGAGGGTTTCGCGGCGCAACTGATGCAGCGCCCGGGCCAGAATTTCGGCCTGGCCATGGAAATGCTCGCCGGCGCGCGTGAGCGTCACGCTGTGTGTCGTTCGAACGAATAGCGGGGCCCCCACCCAATCCTCCAATGCCCGGATCCGACGGCTGAAGGCCGGCTGGGTCACGTGACGGGCTTCGGCCGCCTTGGAGAAGCTCAAGGTCTCCGAGAGAGCCAGATAATCCTCGAACCAGATCAGCTCCATCGGTGATGCCTGACCGGCATAACTAATCTCGGCAACAGCATTGGCGTTCTCTCCGACCGAAGCCTACGGATCGCCGCAAGCTACACAACGCCGCAGCAGCACGGAAGCCGTTCCGGAGGCCGGAGTGGCCCTTCCCAAACAGCGACAGAGGCCCCCAAGGCCCAGCATAGACGTAGCCGTCAGGGAGAAAACATTGAAAAATTCGCACTCTTTCGGATATTTGAGCGAACTGTACGTGCAGGTCCTGCTTGCTATCGTGCTGGGGGGCCTGATCGGTTATCTCTGGCCCCAGGTCGGAACCAGCCTTCAGCCGCTCGCCGACGGCTTCATCAAGCTGATCAAGATGCTGCTGTCGCCGATCATTTTCGGTACGGTCGTTGTCGGCATAGCCAAGATGAGCGACATCAAGGAGGTCGGCCGGATCGGCGTGAAGTCGCTGATCTACTTCGAGGTGGTCTCGACCTTGGCCCTTGTCATCGGCCTGGTCGTCGTCAACGTGATCAAGCCCGGCGCCGGCATGAACATCGACGCCAGCCACATCGATGCGGGATCGATTTCAGCCTACGTGAAGGCCGCCGACGGCAACCACGGCTTCGTGGAATTCCTGCTCGACATCATCCCGACCACGATCGTCGATGCCTTCGCCAAGGAGATGATGCTGCAGGTCATCCTGGTTTCGGTGCTGATCGGCATCGCCATGGTCCAACTCGGCGACTACGGCAAGCCGTTGGTGAACGTTATCGACATCCTGCTGCACGCCCTGTTCCGGGTGGTGGCCATGGTCATGCGCCTCGCCCCGCTGGGCGCTGGAGCGGGGGTCGCCTTCACGATCGGAAAGTACGGGATCGCGACGCTCTGGTCGCTCGGTTATCTGATGCTCGGCGTCTACATTACCACGATCCTCTTCGTCGTATTGGTGCTCGGCGGCATCGCGGCGTGGGCCGGTTTTCCGCTGCCGCAGTTCTTCCGCTACTTCAAGGACGAGATCCTCATCGTCCTGGGTACCTGCTCGACGGAAGCGGTGATGCCGCAGATGCTGGTCAAGCTTGAGCGGCTCGGTTGCGACAAGACCGTCGTCGGCATGGTGCTGCCCACCGGCTACACGTTCAACGCCGACGGAACCTCCATTTACCTTTCGATGGCCGCCATCTTCGTCGCGCAGGCGACGAACACGGATCTTTCTCTCGGCGATCAGATCGTCCTGCTGGGCGTGCTTCTTCTGACGTCGAAGGGATCCGCGGGCGTCGCTGGCGCCGGCTTCGTGACGCTCGCCGCAACCCTGTCGTCGATCCACACCGTTCCCGTCGCCGGCCTCGTTCTTCTGCTCGGCGTCGACCGCTTCATGAACGAAGCCCGCGCCGTGACCAATCTCATCGGCAACGGGATCGCGACGATCGCGATCGCCAAGTGGGACGGCGCCTTCGATCAGAAGCAGGCGATCGAAGCCGTGCGGCTACGCCACGACAAGCCCGCCACGGCTTAGACCGAATTTCCAGCAACCGATCCCCAACCGAAGATATCGCGAACCACAGAAGGAGAACGCCGTGCGTATCGTAGACGTCGTCGAGACGACCAAGCCAATCTCGTCACCGATCCGGAATGCCTACATCGACTTCTCGAAGATGACTTCCAGCCTTGTCGCCGTCGTGACCGACGTCGTCCGCGACGGGCGGCGGGTGGTCGGCTATGGCTTCAATTCGAACGGCCGCTACGGTCAGGGCGGGCTGATCCGGGAGCGCTTCCGCGACCGCATCCTCGAAGCCGAACCCGCGAGCTTACTGAACGACAATGGTACCAATCTCGATCCGCACCGCATCTGGACGAAGATGATGTCGAACGAGAAGCCCGGCGGTCACGGCGAACGCTCGGTCGCCGTCGGAACGCTCGACATGGCGATCTGGGATGCGACCGCAAGGATTGCCGGCAAGCCCCTGTTTCGGTTGCTTGCGGACATGAAGGGCAAGGAGGCCAACCCGCGGGTCTTCGTCTACGCTGCCGGCGGCTACTATTATCCTGGCAAGGACAACTCCGCGCTGCAAGGGGAAATGCGCGGTTACCTGGAGCGCGGCTATAACGTCGTGAAGATGAAGATCGGCGGCGCGTCGATCAACGAGGACCGCGGCCGCATCGAGGCCGTGCTCAAGGAGATCGGATCGCAGGCCAAGCTGGCCGTCGATGCCAACGGTCGCTTCGATCTCGAGACCGGCATCGCCTACGCCAAGATGCTGCGCGAGTACCCGCTGTTCTGGTATGAGGAGATCGGAGATCCGCTCGACTACGCCCTCCAGGCCGCCGTCGCGGAATTCTATCCCGGCCCGATGGCCACGGGCGAGAACCTGTTCTCGCACCAGGACGCCCGCAACCTGCTCCGCTACGGCGGCATGCGTCCGGATCGCGACTGGCTGCAGTTCGACTGTGCCTTGTCTTATGGTCTCGTTGAATATCTCCGGACATTGGACGTCTTGGCCCAACACGGCTGGTCACCGTCGCGATGCATCCCGCACGGCGGTCACCAGATGTCGCTGAACATCGCCGCCGGCCTGGGGCTCGGCGGCAACGAGAGCTACCCCGACCTCTTCCAGCCCTACGGGGGATTTCCGGATTCGGTCCGGGTTGAAGACGGCCATATCATCATGCCGGACATTCCGGGCATCGGCTTCGAAGGCAAGTCGGATCTGATCAAAGTCATGCGCGAATTGGCCGAATAGACCTGGCAGTTCAGGCGAAAGCGCCATCAAAAGCGATCCCGCATACGACGAGAAGTTCGTTGCGGGGTCGCCGGCACACACATCAATGTTGGCGGCAGAAGCGGCCAGTCGCAACCAGGCGTCGCGACATCCGCTTCACACCTATGATGAGCCCGCGCCTCGCCTACGCCGTGCGCAGCACCGGGGCCGGTGGCTGCGACGGGCGGATCAGCGCGAAGGCGACCTGGATGATGCCGCCGGCCAGGCCGAGCGCGACGCCGATGCGCCAGGCCATGGTGTAGGAGCCGAGTGTGTCGTAGATCAGCCCTCCTCCGTAGGCGCCGAGGAAGCTGCCGATCTGGTGGCTCATGAAGGCGAGGCCCTGGATCATGGCCTGCCAGTGCAGGCCGAACATCTCGGCGACGGCGCCTGCGACCAGCGGGCCGACGCCCATCCAGAGGAAGCCCATGATCGCGCCGAACAGCAGCGTCGACGCGGGTGTGGCCGGCAGCATGAAATACCAGGCAAGCGCGAGCGAGCGGAAGATGTAGATGCCGCCGAGCAGCGCCAGCTTGTTCCAGCGCTGGCCGGCCCAGCCGAAGAACAGCGAGCCCAGCACGTTGAAGCCGCCGATCATGCCGAGCGTCTGCGCGCTCAGCATCGGATCGAGGCCGCAGATCGCCAGATAGGACGGCAGGTGCGTGGTCAAGAACACCAGTTGCATGCCGCAGACGAGATAGGCGCAGGTCATCACCACGAAGGAGGCGTTGCCGAACGCGGTCTTCGCCGCAGTCATGGCCGTGGCATCGCCGATGTCGTCGGCGGCCGGCTTCGGCAGCGGAATCGCGTCGACGCGGCCGGCATACCAGGCGGCGGGAATCATCAGCACCGACATCACGACGAAGCCGGCGAGCCCGACGCGCCAGCCAAAGCCCTCATTGAGCAGCTGCCCGATGGGCGCCGACAGCAGCGCGCCGAGCGAGCCCGCGCCGGAGACGATGCCAAGCACGGTCGAGCGCACCGTCGCAGGGACCGCGCGCGCCGCCACCGACATCGCGATCGCTGCCGCGGTGCAGGCGAGTGAGGTGCCGATCAGCACGCCGGCACCGATCATGATGGCGACAAGACCGTTCGCGGTTGCCATGAGGATGAGGCCCACAATGTACATCAGGGCACCCACGATCATGATCGGACGAAAACCGTAACGCGTGGTCATCGCACCGGCGAGCGGCTGGAGAAAGCCCCAGGCGAGGTTCTGCACCGCGAGCGCCAGCGTGAAGTCCGACACCGAGAGGTGGATGTCGTGCGTCAGCGGCTGCATGAAGATGCCGAGCGACTGCCGCAGTCCCATGCTCAGCGTCAGCATGATCGAGGCGCCGATCAGGATCGGCAATGTCGGACGCAGGACCTGCAACAGGGGCATTGTTGTTCTCCCTCATGGGCACGGCACGCGTGCCAGCGTCTGCAATCCGCGCTGATTTTGGCTACACAGACCTGTGTAATTAGTCTATAGAAGGGCAGCGCTGTCAAGCCAAGAGAAATCAAAGAGAAGCTCACCAGGATGGTCGCCGACGCATGGCTCCCTCGCCCGCCCCACAGACGATGAAAGAGCGGATCCTAGAGACCGCCGACAAGCTGTTCTATCTGCAAGGCATTCGCGCCATCGGCGTCGACACCATCGCGGCCGAGATCGGCATCTCCAAGCGGACGCTCTACAACCACTTCCCGTCCAAGGACGCGCTGATCGCGGCGTACCTGGAGCGCCGTTTCGTCCATGCACGCCCCTCCGACAAGCCGGCGGCCGAGCAGATTCTCGGCACCTTCGATTCGCTGGAGCGGCGCTTTGCGGCCAAGGATTTTCGCGGCTGCCCGTTCGTGAATGCCGTCGCCGAGCTCGGCCCGTCAGACCGCGCCGTGAAGAAGATCGCCATCGCGTTCAAGGAAAGCCGCCGCGTCTGGTTTCGCGAACGGTTGAACGAGCTCGGCGTGCCGGAATCGGACGCGCTCGCAACGCAGCTCGTGCTGCTGGTCGACGGCTCGATTGCGCAAGACCTCGTCCGCGACGACCCCGCCATGGCGCGCGCAGCGAAGGAAGCGGCGAAGGTGCTGCTGCGGAATGCGGGCGTGGATGTCGGTGGTGGTGGGGCGAAGCCGGTCATAAAGCGAGGCAAGCCCGCGCCACAATAAATCCCGTCGCCGTACCTCTCGGTGTCATCACCCGCCTTGTGCGCAATTTCGCACTGGAGCGGGTGATCCAGTATTCCAGAGACAGTGAGGTTTGATCCGAGAAGCCGCGGAGTACTGGATTCCCGCCTTCGCGGGGAATGACAGCGGAGTTTGTGGAAACGGCGACGGCACAGAGCTAAACGCCGGACCCACCGCGCGAAGACATCGTGCTCCTGTTTTGCCCAACGCATCAAGCACCGGCGCGGACGGCCTCACGCCGCCTGCGATACCACGCGATTGCGCCCGTCGTGCTTAGCGCGGTAGAGCGCGGTATCGGCACGCTTGAGGACGTCGGCGACCGCCTCGCCCTTCTGCTCCAGCGTGGTGAGCCCGATCGAGATCGTGACCTCGATGCGCTTGGTGCCCTTGTGGACGGCGAAGGGTTCGCCCGCGATCGAGCGGCGCAGGCGCTCGGCGACCATGCCGGCGACGTGCAGATCGGTCTCCGGCATCACGATGACGAACTCCTCGCCACCGTATCGGCAGGCGAGATCGATGCCGCGGATCGACTTGCGGACGCGCACGGCGAATTCGCGCAGCACGTCGTCGCCGGCGTCGTGACCGTAATTGTCGTTGATCGACTTGAAATAGTCGATGTCCAGGATCATCAGCGCCAGCGGCTTGCCGCGGGTCGAGGCCTGCTCGGCCAGCGTCGCCAGATGGCTTTCCATGTAGCGGCGATTGTGCAGGCCGGTGAGCGCGTCGGTGATCGCCATCTCGATCGAGTTCTGCACGTTGTCGCGCAAATGATCGGTGTAGCGGCGGCGACGGATCTGGGTGCGGGCCCGCGCCAGCAGTTCGGTCTTGTCGATCGGCCGCAGCAGATAGTCGTTGACGCCGATCTCGAGGCCGCGGAGCAGCCGCGTGGCATTTTCCGCTTCCGCAATCGCCAGGATCGGAACGTGCCGGGTGCGCTCCAGCGAGCGGGCCTGGCTGCAGAGCCGCAGTCCGTCGAAATTGTTCAGGTCGAGCGAGACGATCAGCAGATCGTAATTGCCTTCGGCGGCGTGGAACAGCGCCTCGGTCGGATTGGGCTCGACGTCGATGGTGTGCTCGGCGGCGAGGATCGTCGCCAGCCGCTCATAGGACGACGGCCGGTCGTCGACCAGCAGGATGCGGCCGCCCTTGCCTGCATCGGCGATGGCGCCGCGCTCGGGCGCCTGCATGCCGATCTCGAGCGAGGTGATGGCGCGCATGCGCAGCTCGTCGGTCATCATCTTCAGCCGCGTCAGCGAGCGCACGCGCGCGATCAGCACGACGTCGGAAACGGGCTTTGTCAGAAAATCGTCGGCGCCAGCTTCCAGTCCGCGATTGCGGTCGGACGGACTGTCGAGCGCAGTGACCATCACGACGGGAATATGGTGCGTGGCCGGATCGGTCTTGAGGCGGCGGCAGACTTCAAAGCCGTCCATGTCGGGCATCATCACGTCGAGCAGGATGATGTCGCATTCGGCGCGGCGGGCCAGCGCCAGCGCCTCGGTGCCGTTCGAGGCGGTCATCACGTCGAAATATTCGGCCGAGAGACGGGCTTCGAGGAGTTTGACGTTGGCGGGAACGTCATCGACAACCAGGATACGCGCAGACACTGTGAACTCACTTCCTATCCGATAAAACGCCGGACCGTCTCAATGAATTTGCCGACCGAGATCGGCTTGGACAAATAGGCTTCGCAGCCGCCCTCGCGGATGCGCTCTTCGTCGCCCTTCATCGCAAAGGCCGTGACCGCGACGACGGGAATGGAGCGCAGCTCCGGATCGTCCTTGATCCAGCGCGTCACCTCGAGGCCCGAGACCTGCGGCAATTGGATATCCATCAGCACCAGGTCGGGCCGCATCTTGCGCACGAGGTCGAGCGCCTCGTAGCCATTGCTGGTGCCCGAAGTCTGGTAGCCGTGCGCCTCCAACAGGTCGCGGAAGAGCTTCATGTTGAGCTCGTTGTCTTCCACGATCAGGACGGTCTTAGCCATCCCGCCCTCCTGTTTGGTCCCAAAAGCCGATGCATGTGACGCCTCAGGCGCCGCTTTCCGGCGCTTCGAAAACTGGATTCAAACTAGCCTCAGATTCGCTTGAGTTTCGTTAAACCCGAGGGGCCACTTTCTGCGATGTGGTTTCCAGTTGCTTGTCTGGGCCCGCAAGCTCAAGGCCGAGACCGGTCCCAAGACTCAGTCCCGAGACTCAGTCAGAAGACTCGGGCATATTCCAAAGTAGACACCGAAAGTTAACGGAAAGGCAAACCGGCCCCGTGAAAAAGCCTGTTCACAACCCTCGCGAAGTCGCTGAAATCGTTGCGATTCAGGCGCTGTCCTTCGTGGCCGGCGATCCCGAAAGGCTGGGCCTGTTCCTGGCTGAGACAGGGGTCGGCCCGGAGACGCTCCGGAACGCCGCCTCTGACCCCCATTTCCTGCTCAGCGTGCTCGATTTCGTGCTGCGCGATGACGACACCGTGAAAGCCTTTGCCAAGGCCTCGGAACTGCATCCGACCAACGTTGCCGCGGCGCGGCAGGTGCTGGGCGATGCGCTCGGCGACCGGACCTGGGAGCGCGACGTGCCGTGACCGCCCCCGACCCGGCCGGGCGGCGCTGCTTCTGCCGGGATTGTCTGGCCGATCTGGATATGGGCGTGCGGCGCTGTTCCGCCTGCGGCTCGCCTCGCCTCGTCCGCCACCGCGCGCTCGCGAGCCTGACCATCGCCCATATCGACTGCGACGCCTTCTATGCGACGGTCGAGAAGCGCGACAATCCCGATATCGCCGACAAGCCCGTCATCATCGGCGGGGAAAACGCGGCGTGGTGTCGGCCGCCTGCTACATCGCCCGCACCTATGGCGTGCGCTCGGCGATGCCGATGTATCGCGCGTTGGACGCCTGTCCGCATGCGATCGTGATCCGGCCGGACATGGCGAAGTATGTCCGCGTCGGCCGCGAGGTACGCCGGGCCATGCAGGCGCTGACGCCGCTGGTCGAGCCGCTGTCGATCGACGAGGCCTTTCTCGACCTCTCCGGTACCGAGCGCGTCCACGGCATGATCCCGGCCAAGGTGCTGGCGCGCTTTGCCCGCGACGTCGAGCGCGATGTCGGCATCTCCGTCTCGGTCGGCCTCTCCTGCAACAAGTTTCTGGCCAAGATCGCCTCCGATCTCGACAAGCCGCGCGGCTTTGCTGCGCTCGATCAGGAGGAAGCGCGCACGATGCTGGCTTCGAGGCCGGTCGGCTTCATCTTCGGCGTGGGACCCGCGACGCAGGAGCGCCTCGTGCAGCGCGGCTTCCGCCTCATCGCCGACCTGCAGAAGGCCGACGAGATCGAGTTGATGCGGCAGTTTCCGAGTGACGGCCGCAGGCTATGGCGGCTCGCCCGCGGCATCGACGATCGCCGTGTCGAGGCCGATCGCGGCGCCAAGACGATTTCGAGCGAAACCACATTCGAGACCGACATCCGCGATTTCGCCTCGCTGGAGAAGATCCTGTGGCGGCTGTGCGAGAAGACGTCGTCGCGGCTCAAGACCAGCGAGCTGGCCGGCTCGACCGTCACGCTGAAATTGAAGACCGCCGATTTTCGTCAGCGCACGCGCTCGCAATCGATCGCAGCGCCGACGCAGCTCGCCGCAAAGATCTTCTCGATCTGCCGCGAGATGCTGGCGAAAGAGATCGACGGCACCGCCTTCCGCCTGATGGGTGCCGGCGTCAGCGCGCTGCGCGAAGGCTCGCCCGCCGACGACACCGACATGCTCGACCGCCGCGCCGCCCATGCCGAGCGCGCCGTGGACACTCTGCGCAAGAAATTCGGCAGCGCCGCCGTCATTCGCGGCATCGCTTATCACGGTCCGGAGAAAGCGCAGGAATGATCGCAGCCGAATCCGTAGGATGGGTTGAGCCCTTGCGAAACCCATCTCCTCCCGATCACCGCTCTCCATAATCGTGGTCATCGTCAGACTGATCGCCCGCCCAATCGGCTGCCGCTTGCCGCTCTCAAAAAACACCAGCATGGCAGAGTGCCACTGTTTTGCCCGACGGGTCAATTGAAATTCGCTAAATGCGAAATTTTGCTGACCCTTGAATTGCTGTCCCGTAGGCTGTCGGCTTTAGCTTGATTGAACGGACGTTGTGCCCTTCTGCGACCGCCCGTCTACTGTGCATGGGGTTGTTTTTCGTTTTTGGCGGAAGCGTCAGCCGGCGCGGCTCGGCAAGGAGGGAGCGCGGCCCGCGCATCGCTCCGTTTTTCCTCAGCGTGAGCCGCCCGGATTATGACTTCAATCCGCGACTGCGATCGCCTCGATCTCGATCAGCCACTCCGGCGCGGCAAGCGCGGAGACGCCGACGAGCGTCGAGGCCGGCGGCTCCATGCCCTCGAAGAAGGCCGAGCGGGCCTTGCCGATGATCGGGCGCAGCTCCGGCTTGTAGCCGACCACGAAGGTCGTGATCTTCACGATATTGGCGTAGGTCGCGCCGGCTGCCTTCAGGGCATGGCCGAGATCTGCATCACCTGCGTGGTCTGCGCGGCGAGATCGCCCTCGCCGACGATGCGCCCTTCCTCGTCCACCGACACCTGGCCGGAGATGTAGATCGTGCGCGCGCGGAGGCGGTGACGACGTGGGAATAAGCGGGATTGTGGTGGTGCAGGCCGCTGGGGCGGAGATGGTCGAGCTTGGGCATGGTGCTGGCTCCCGGAGTTTGTGGTTGGGAGGGAGCGTAACTGGAGATGGTGTTGAGGGCTAGTGTCGGCGCTCAGTTGCAGGGCTTGGTGTCCTTGACGTCGAACTTGCCCATCGCGCCGGAAATGACAAAGTCGTTGTAGTCGAGCACGAGCTGGCGGGAGACGCCGTTTTCGTAGAGCTCGAACGACATCGCATAAACCGGCGTCTGCTCGCCTTCCTTCTGCTGGACGTCGCGATCGAAATAGCTGACGGTCACCGGCCAGCGCTTCAACGTTTTCATATGCTCGTCCGAGGTCGACGGATCGGGCGACGCGGTGCGGTCGGCGGGGATCGCCTGACCGATCACGGTCAGCGTGTTGTAGACCTTCTGGCCATCGTCTGAGCCGTCATAGACGGAGAGCTCCAGGAGCGATTTGCCTTCCTTGGCCGCCGCAATGATGCGCTGGATCTGCTCGGTCGGAAACACGATCTTGCCGTCGAGGGTGAAATTCTTCGGCGCCGGCAATTTCAGCTTGACGTTGATGTGGTCGCCGTCGCGCTCGGCCGAGCCGTCGACCAGGCCGGCCTCGGTCTCGTTCATCCGCGTCTCGACCTTGAAGCGGTAGCTTTTTCCGGTGGCGTCCTCCCAGGAATTGGAGCGGAGATCGCTGAGCGTGATCTTGCCCTCGCCGCTGTCGAGCTCGGAGACCTGGCGGAATTCGGACGTATAACCCTCGCAGCTGCTCCCGGCGAAATTGTAGAGGATGCGGCCGCGTGCGCTGTTGATGGAATTGGAGCGCGATTTGACCAGGCTCAGATCATAGAGCGCCTGGTGCGCGAGGAACGGACCGTTCGCTGCATGCGCGCTGCCGGCGCCGACAGCCGCCGCCGCGAGCGCCATCACACCGAGTGAAGTCCGGAAAAGGTGCACCATGTCTGTTCCCTGGGGACGCGCAGATTCGATACTTTAATGACCGTTCCATTGCGTCGCAACTGCGGCAGTTTCACGTAAAGTTGCGCCTCTTCGTTGAACCTGCTGACCTGCCTGGGGAAAATGCTGTTGCTTGCATGTGGCGGCATGATGGGCGAAACAGGACGCGCCCGGCGGTCACCCGACGCGCCGGGGCGGATGATTTTTCGGACATCGAGGTCGAGACATGGCGGGCGCGGTCGAACAAAAACTGGCGGAACAGGGCATCAAGCTGCACGAGGCCCCCACTCCCGTCGCCAACTACGTGCCGTTCGTGCGCACCGGCAATCTGCTGTTCGTCTCCGGCCAGGTCTGCTTCGATCCCGCCGGCAAGCTGATCGCCAAAGGCAAGCTGGGCGCGGGCGTCTCGCTCGAGGAAGGTGCCGCGGCCGCGCGCGGCTGTGCCGTCAACCTGCTCGCACAGGTCAAGGCGGCGCTGGGCGATCTCGACAAGGTCGTGCGCGTGGTCCGCCTCGGCGGCTTCATCAACTCGGCGCCGGATTTTTTGGACGGGCCAAAGGTCCTCAACGGCGCCTCCGACCTGATGGTCACCGCCTTTGGTGACAAGGGCCGCCACGCCCGCACCACCGTCGGCGTGGCCTCGCTGCCCGCGGATGCGGCGGTCGAGGTCGAAGGCGTGTTCGAGGTCGCCTGACGTCGATGCGTGCTCCGGATTGGCTGACAGCGCGGCCGGTCGCCCATCGCGGTCTGCATGACATCTCTCGCGGTATCGTCGAGAATATGCCGGGCGCTGTGCAGGCGGCGGTTGCGGGCAATTTCTCGATCGAGGTCGACATTCAGCTCTCCGCCGACGGCGAGGCGATGGTGCATCACGACCACGCGCTTGGCCGCCTCACCGAGGCCACCGGCCCGGTGGTGACAAAGAGCGCGGCGGAGCTGAAGGGTATCAAGTTCAAGGATACGCCTGACCGGATGATGTCGCTCAGCGACCTCTGCGCCATGGTCGCTGGCCGTGTGCCGCTGGTGATCGAGGTGAAGAGCCATTTTGACGGCGACCGCAAGCTGGTGAAGCGGATGGCCGAGGTGCTGGCGTCATATCAGGGGCAAGCGGTCGGCATGTCCTTCGACCCCGACCAGGTGCTGGCGCTGCGCGAGCTGCTGCCCTCCCCCCCGCGGCATCGTCGCGCAGCGGAGCTATGAGGACGAGTACTGGGCCCACCTGACGCAAGCGCAGCGCGACAGCATGCTGTACCTTCGCCACGGCTTCCAGACCCAGCCCCACTTCGTCGCCTTCAAGGTCGACCACCTGCCGGCGCCCGCCCCTGGATCGCCCGCAACGTCTTCGGCTGCGCCCTGCTCGGCTGGACCGTGCGCACGCCGGAACAGCGGACGCGGGTCGGGCAACATGCCGATCAGATGATCTTTGAGGGCTTCGTGCCGCAGGCTTGATGTTCCCCACCCTTGAAGTCGCTGCTGCAATGCACGATCTTGGGCGCAATGGGATCATCGGACATCACGCTCGAAGCCGTACCGTCGATTGGCGAAGTGTCGCCGGAGGATTGGGACGCCTGCGCCAATCCTGGCAAGGCCTGCAACGGGCATGGCACGGGAACTTCATCAAGGCTTCCAAGCGATTCTTTCGGCCTTTTAAAGCCAGCCTATAACCCATTCGTATCTCACGCGTTTCTCTCCGCCGTTGAGAAATCGGGTTCAGCCACGATCCGCACCGGCTGGGGACCGCGGCATCTGGTAGCCAAGATCAACGGCCGTGTCGCCGGCGTCGTGCCCTGCTATCTGAAATCGCACAGCCAAGGCGAGTACGTCTTCGACCGCGGCTGGGCCGACGCCTATGAGCGCGTCGGCGGGCGCTATTATCCGAAGCTGCAGGTCTCCGTCCCCTTCACACCGGCGACGGGTCCGCGGCTCCTCGTCCGCGACGGCGTCGACCGCGAGCGCATCACGGAGGCACTGGCGAGCGGGCTCGTGGCGCTGTGCGGTGTCAGCAAGGCCTCCTCGGTCCACGTCACCTTCGCGCGCGAGGCCGAGTGGAAGCTGCTTGCCCAGCACGGCTTCCTCCAGCGCACTGACCAGCAGTTCCACTGGCGCAACGAGGGCTTTGCCGCCTTTGACGATTTTCTGGCGACGCTGAACTCGCGCCATCGCAAATCGATCAAGCGCGAGCGGCGCGATGCGCTGGCCGCCGGCGTCACCATCCACTGGCTCATAGGCAAGGACATCACCGAGGACGCCTGGGACGCCTTCTACGCGTTCTACATGGAGACCGGCTCGCGCAAATGGGGTCGCCCCTATCTCACGCGCGAATTCTTCTCGCTGATCGGCGAGACCATGAGCCAGGACGTGCTGCTGGTGATGGCCCGTCGCAACGACCGCTGGATCGCCGGCGCGATCAACTTCATCGGTTCGGACACGCTGTTCGGCCGCAACTGGGGCGCGGTCGAGCATCACCCGTTCCTCCATTTCGAGGTCTGCTACTACCAGGCAATCGATTTCGCCATTAAGCGCGGCCTCACGCATGTCGAGGCCGGCGCGCAGGGCGAGCACAAGATCGCACGCGGCTACCTGCCGCGGACCACCCACTCCGCGCATTTCATCGCCGATCCCGGTCTGCGCCGCGCCATCGACGATTACCTCAAGCGCGAGCGCGCCTATGTCGCGGAGGCCGGACGCGAGCTCGCCGAGCTCGGCCCGTTCCGGAAGGGCATCGACGAGGCGCCTTGACGGTTTGCTATCGCTGATGACAGTAACCGCAAAACCAAGCCAAAATTCCTGGGAGCCGCCGCATGACCGCCTATGACCCGAACAACATCTTCGCAAAGATCCTGCGCGGCGAGTTTCCCTGCCATAAGGTCTACGAGGACGAGCATGTCCTCGCCTTCCTCGACATCATGCCGCGGGTGCCCGGCCACACGCTGGTGATCCCGAAGGCGCCTGCCCGCAACATCCTCGACATCAACCCCGACGACTACGCCCACGTCGCCCGCGGCACGCACAAGATCGCGGCCGCCGCGATGAAGGCCTTCAGGGCCGATGGCATCACCGTGCAGCAATTCAACGAGACCGCCGGCGGACAGGTGGTGTTTCATCTCCACGTGCACGTGATGCCCCGCCACGACGGCGTCGCGATGCTACCGCCTGCGAGCCGCAAGGAAGACGTCAAGGTGCTGGAGGAGAATGCGATCAAGCTGATCGGGGCGTTGAAAGCGGGTTAGCCTGTCATTCCGGGGCGACGCGGAGCGTCGAGCCCGGAATCCATTTCACATCAATCTCTGCGGCCCGATGGAATTCCGGGCTCGCGCCAAGAGGCGCGCCCCGGAATGACGGGTCCTACTCCGTCTGAAAATCGCCCGGCTGCGGCGCGGCCAGCGGCGTGAACTCGCAGCGATCGGGCTTGATGTCGATCAGCGGCGTGTTGTCGAGGCAATCGAGACCGCGCACCAGGATCGTGCCGTCCTCGATGCCGACCAGCTTCACGATCGAGGTGCCGATCGGATTGGGCCGGACCGGCGAGCGCAGCGAAAACGTGCCGCGGGTCTTCTCGTTGTTCTTTGGGCTCTGCAGCACGATGTCGCGGCGCGACTTGTCGAGCCAGTAGAGCACCTCGAGATTGCTGTAGAAATCGACACCCTTGATCGCGGGCAAGAACGGCTCGAAGATCTCGAGCCGACACACCGGGCCGTCGGCGCGGCCCTGGCGCGGCGTCTCCAGCCGCGAGGTCCAGGGCGTGCGGATACGGCCGATGAAGACGAGGCCGGCATCCTCCGTCGACGGCAATTCGATGGCGACCTCGCCCTCGCGGAGTTCGTTTTCGCGAACCATATTTCCAGTTCCTTGGCTGTTCGCGACGGTTTTAGCCCAACCACCATTTGCCGGCCAGCATGAAGACCTCGCCGGCGACAACGCCTGCGAAGATCGAGCGGCGGGTCAGCAGGAACACGACGAGGCCGGCGCCGACCGCGCCGTAGCGCAGGCCATCCGGCACGCTGCCGAGCGCGCCGGGTGGCTCGACGACGATCTGGGCGATGACGCCGGCCAGGATCGCGGTCGCGACCGCCCTCACCCAGACCAGCAGCTCGGAGCCCTCGTCGATGCCGCCGCCGAACCACAGGCCCAGCATGCGCCATATCTGGTTGGGAATGACGCCGGCGACGAACAGCACGACCAGCGCGTGCCAGTCGCCGATGAGTTGCGCGGCGCTCATGAGCGCACCTCCCGCCACCAGTGCACGCCATAGGCGATCGTGCCTGCCGCAAGGCCGCTGGCGAGGATATCGAGGCCGGAGTTCATCTTCGCGGCCAGAGGATAGAGCAGGACCCCAAGCGCGAGCGCGACGACATCAGCGACCTCGCGGCTGTTGCGCGCGGTCGAGAACAGGAAGGACAATGGCGTCAGCAGCAGGATCGCCGCGCCCAATGTCTGAGTCAGGTTGGCGGCGAGGAAATAGCCGATCGTGTTGGCGATCAGACATACCGAGACCAGACCGAAGCCAAGCCCGTTCACGAAAGCGATGCGCCGCTCGCGCGGCACTTGCGGCAGGAATCGATGGCATTCGACCCACAGCGTCACGGCCGTGAGATGCGCCGCGAAGAACAGCTCGCGCCGCTTGGTCGTCGGCGTGCGCATCAGCGGCAGCACCGAGACCACCATTGGAAACAGCCGGATCGCGCTGACGGTGACCGCGATCGCCGACTGGATGACGGTCGCCCCCGAGCCGAGCGTGGTGATCAGAATGATCTGCGCCGGCCCGGCCCAGACGAACAGTGTTGAGCAGAGTGCCCAGAGCAGGCTGAAATGGCTGTCATGGGCGAGCGCGCCGATGCCGAGATAGGTCGCGAACAGGACGAGCGTCAGGATCGTCTGCGTGATCGCACGCAGCCCCCAGCCGAAGGCGCGCCACGGACTTTGCCATTGAGGGGAATCGAGCGGAGGAAACGCCACGGGACGGCCGGCCGAGATTGCGGAATCGTGCCCGCATAACGGGCAATGCGGGCGGCCGCGTCAAGGAAACACGCGGCGGGGCTGGCATGCGCGCGCTCCCTACCCGCTCACGCCTCGGTTCTTCAGGACGAAGCAAGCCCCTCCCGCTTTCCGGATGCGGTTGCAGAGATCGTCCGCCTCGGGGCGCGTGTCGGTGCCGATGCGCACCTGGTAGAAGGGATGCGAGCCGCGGCTGCGCAGCACCGAGCTCAACAGGCTGGGATCGCGCTCGCCGATCACGGCGCTGAGGCGCGTGACGGCGCGGGAATACATCGCCAGCGCCTTGTTGCGATCGAAGCCGGCGGCGAGCTGAACGCCCCAGATCTTGGCGGCGGCGAGCTCGACGTGCTGCTCGAGCTCGGCCACGAACGGGTTCGGCGCGCGCTTCAACAGCGCCATCAGCTCGCGACAGCTCGTGGGCGGTGAGCTCGCCGGTCCCTTGCCGGTGCTGCCGGCCTTGGCCCACGCGTCAATCGTCGCACCGGTGATGGCGTAGACGTAGTTGCGCGTCTGCTCCGGCATGCCACCGGTGCCAGCGAGCCATTCCTGCACCCGCCGCGGTCCGGCATTGTAGGCGGCCGCAGCCAAGCCGAGATTGCCGAACTGGTTGCGGAGCTCATTCAAGAACTCCGCCGATTTCGGCAGGGCCTGCACCGGATTGAAGGGATTGAGAAGCCCGCGCTCGCTCGCGGTGCCCGGCATGAACTGCGCGATCCCCTGCGCGTGCTCGCCACTGCGCGTCATCGGACCCACCGCATCGGCCTGGAAACGACTTTCCTGCCAGATCACGCGGGCGAAGAACTCCAGCGGCAGGTTGGCATCGCGTGCGGCCGCCTCAACGATCAGGCAGATCGATTCCCGCGTGTCGCTCTCGCGGCCGTCCGCCGGCTTCGCCGCGGGCATCGCAAGCTCTTCGACGCTCGGAACAGCAACGTTGGTCTTTGCAGGTGAGCTGTCCCAGGCCATCGCCTGTATCGCGGACAGGAGCAGTGCGGGGACAATGCACGATGCAATTCGCGTCAGCCGTGCCCAAGTATCGCCTTGGCGCAAGCGGGCGCGGCATGCAACAAGATGATCTGCCATGTCGTGGCGTCGTACCATGGTTCGACGAGTTGCCAATAAATGCTGACTGACCTGCTTCCCCCAATGCGCTCCCCGCCAAGGGGATCCATGCGATCCTTGCCCTCGCGTTATTGATCCTCTCCGCCGCGCCAGCGATGGCACAAGTGAACTGGCGGTTGACCACCGAATATCCCGAGAACAACATATCCGGGATCGGGCTCAACACTTTCGCCGATCGCGTGGCCGCGCGCACAAACGGTTTCGTGAGCGTGACCAACGCCTTCGACAATCAGCTGAAGATCAGCTCGGGCGAGATGCCGCGCGCGGCGCTGGACGGCCGGATCGCGGGCGGCGACGCCTTTGCAGGCGCGCTCTCGGGCCTCGACCCCGTGCTCAGCCTCTCGACGTTACCCTTCCTGGTACAATCGGTCGAGATCGCTCACGCCACCAATGCGCGCGCACGGCCGCTTTACGAAAAGGCCCTCGCCGCCCATGGCCTCAAGCTACTCTATCTGACGATCTGGCCGGCCACCGGCCTGTGGTCGGACCGGCCGCTTGCAGGCGCCGACGACCTGCCGAAACTCAATTTGCGGGCTTACGATGCCAATTCGAGCGAGGTGATGAAGGCGGCTGGCGCGAACGCGCAGTTCCTGCCGATGGACAAGGCACTTGCCGGTCTGAACGAGCATCAATTGAACGCCTTCCTCACCTCCGGCGACGGCGGCGCAGGACGCAAGCTGTGGAACTTCCTGCCCTACTTCACGGCCATCAACTACGCAATGCCAGCCTCGATCGCCTTCGTCCGCACCGAGGCATTTGCCGCGCTGCCGGAGCCGATGCAGCGCGAGGTGCTGGCGGCTGCAGCCGAAACCGAGCAGAGCCAGCTCGCGCTCCTGGCCCATCGCACCTCCGAAAATTATGCGCGCATGCGCGACAACGGCGTCCGCATTGCAGAACCGGCGCCAGCGTCGCTCGTCACGGCGCTCCGAACGGCCGCAACGGGCACGATCACCGCGTGGGAGGCGCAAGCGGGCGCGGATGCCACCGCGATCGTCGAATGGACCAAGCAGCAATGATGCAACGGGTCTTGACTTGAGACCCGATCCGACTAGCAACGGACCGGCAGTTTCAACGCGAGCCGGCTCCCCGATGGCGACAATCTTCTTCGATCTCGACGGCACGCTGACCAATCCGAAACCCGGGATCACCCGTTCGATCCAGTACGCCCTTGAGCGGCTAAGCCTCGCGGTGCCGAGCGAGGACGAGCTGACCTGGTGCATCGGTCCGCCGCTGCATGCGAGCCTGAAGAAGCTCACCGGAAGCGACGCGCTGGCCGACCAGGCGCTACTGCTCTATCGCGAGCGCTTCAGCGACATCGGCCTGTTCGAGAACGAGGCGTATGCCGGCATCGTCGACACGCTGACGAGGATTGCCGCGACCGACCAGCGCATGTTCGTTGCGACCAGCAAGCCCGGCGTCTACGCCACCCGCATCGTCGATCATTTTGGCCTAAAGCGCCATTTCGAGCGCGTGTTCGGCTCCGAGCTCGACGGCACACGCGTCGACAAGCGTGACCTGCTCCGTTACGCGCTGGACGAGGCCCGCATCGATGCAAACAGCGCCATCATGATCGGCGACCGCAGCCATGACGTGGTCGGCGCCCGCACCAACGGAATGACGGCGATCGGCGTGCTCTATGGCTATGGCAGCGAAGCCGAGCTGCGGGACGCCGGCGCGCATCACATCTGCGCCGCGCATCCGGAGCTGCTCGGCCACTGCGTCGCCTAAGCCGCAACCGTCTCGACCGCCGCAAGCATTCCCGTCTTCGGATGGCAGTTCAGATATTCGAAGAACTGCTCATCCGCCGCCGCCACCGTCACCTCGTGATAGAGCCGCAGCTTCGCCGACGGCCCCAGCGTCGAGAGATATTTCATCGCCGCACCGAAGATTTTCACGTGGGTCGGATGCGATTCCGCCCAGCGCTCCAGTGCGGCGAGACTTTTCCACCAGCTCTGGCCGTAGGATTTTTCACTCGCCTTGCCGTCAGCGGAGAGCACTTGCATGTAGCGGTTGGCATAGCAGCCGATCGTGAGCCCGTCATCGCGCAGGAAATCCATGCCCTCGCGCAGCACCGGCTCGACATCGTCGAGGTAGAGCTTGCGCTCAGAGGCCTCGGTATCGCCCCAGTCCTGGCCTGAGCGGATCACGCAGAGATTGTCGTGCGCCTTCACGCGCAGCCGCGCGCCGTCACGGATCAATTCCGGATTTCCGCCCGGCGACATCGGATCGGTCTGCGACAGCGGAATGCGGTCACGCATGCCGCCCCAATAGGCGTGCTCCTGAACCTCGCCGCTCATGCCCTCGGCGATCGCTGCGACACCTTCGGGCCTGCCGAGCGAGGAGAACAGCGTCTCGTGCCGCGTCACCGTGGGACGCAACACCTCGATGAAGGTGCCGATCCCGTCGCGGTGCTTTCCAGTCCACGCCTCGCGCGCCGGGACAAACCAGGCGTCGAAGCGCGCGATGTCGTCCCAATAGGCCACCGAGACGATGTTCGCGTGGCCGGCCTGGTCGACATAGTGCGCGCGGTCCCAATGCGACGGCCCATCCTCGCCGGCGAACAGCCCGGCGATTTCAGCGAGCGCTTCCGCCGCGGCCGCCGGCGTCGCCCCCCGATACTGCACGCCGAAATAGGCCATCACGACGCGGCTCACGGCGGGCTTGTAGCGTGCCACGAACGATGGATATGGCGGCTGATAATCGTCCGGCACGCGCTTGTGGCGGGTGCGCTGTGTCTCGATATGCAGAGGAATTGCGGATTCCATGGCCATGCCCTCCCGTGATCCCGCCGATCAGCTCGCCGCCGCGGCAATTTCCGTGGGCTCGACAGTGTCGAGCGGCAGCGCGAACTGCTCGACGCGCTTGTACGGCTTCGTGTTGAGCAGCAGCCGCGTGACATCGGGCCGCGAATAATGCCCGGCGGGATCGGCAGCATTCTTGGCAACACCGATGGCGCCGAGGTCGATCTCGGCGATCAGCAGCCCCTCCTCGTCCGGCGCGAGCTTGTCGCCGATCTGGCTGCCATCCGGGCCATAGATCGCGGCAAAACCGCCGCCCACATGCAGCAACGCGTTCTTGTCGGGCCGGTCGCAGAGCTCGTCGATCATCGCCTGCGAGACCGTCGCGCAAGGCGCGAGCACGAAGCAGGAGCCCTCCACCGCATAGACGCGCGAGGCGGCGTTGTTGACCTCGGCGCCGAGCGCCGGCGCAAAGGGGTCGTACAGCGAGAAACTCGGCCAGGCCGCGACGTGCACCTGCTCGTTCTGGGCGTACATGGCGTATTTCGACAGCGGCTGGAGATGTTCCCAGCAGCACAGCGCGCCGATGCGGCCGATGTCGGGGCGCGCATGGACCGCAAGATCGCTGCCGTCGCCCTCCCCATAGACGGTGCGCTCGGCATGCGTCGGTCGCAATTTGCGGCGTTTTGCAATTGTCTCGCCATCCGGTCCGATCAGCCATTGCGCGAGATAGAGACTGCCGCCGTCGCGCTCGGACAGACCGAACACGGCCGTAAGCTTTGCTTTGCGCACCGCATCGCGCAGCTTCTCGGACTGCGGGCTGTCGTAAGACAGCGAATTATCAAAGTACCGCTGTACGAAACCACGGCCGATCGCCCAGGCCGGCGAGTCCATCCAGATATGCCAGGGATACCCGGGAATGAACGCTTCCGGAAAGGCGATCAGCTTGGCGCCCTTCTCCGCGGCGTCCCTGATCAGCGCGATCGACTTGTCGATCGAGGCGTCGAGGTCAAGCCAGGCGGGCGCCGCCTGCACCACCGCGACCTTGTATTTCGGATGTTCGATGCCCATTGCCGCCTCCATTGCCGGTTGATCAGAGACCACGTCCGATGCAGTCTATTGGGCCAAGCCGTGCAGCCGCGCGCTCGACCAGGGCGGAACAAAAACTCGACTGGGAGGATCGCCGCCCCGGTACGGAACTTGCCTGCAGTCAGGCTGGATCTGCGCCACCGCGCGGTTTTGCTGGATGTGCAAGGGAGGCTTGTGAGATGCCAATCCAGTTCACGACACACGGCAGCCCCGGCTACCGCCGGCTCGCCCTCTGGCAGGACATCGTCTGCGACGTCTTCGTCGGGCTCGACTGCAAGTCCGACCTCGGCAGCGCCTTCCACGGTTCGGTCACGCAGGTCGCGCTCGGCAAGGCCGTCTGCTCTGAGGTCTGCTCAGACCGTCAGCACGTTTTCCGTACGCCCTCGCGCATCGCGCGCTCGGATCAGGATTACGTTCTCGTCGCGCTCGGCCATCGCGGCGATGGCGGCGTGGTGCAGGATGGTCGAGAGACCGTGATCCATCCCGGCGAGTTCGCGCTCTACGACACCACGCGTCCCTATGAGCTGAAGTTCAAGGACACGTTCTCCCAGACCATCTTCAAGGTGCCCCGCGAGATGTTGCAGCGCCGGCTCGGCGGCACCGGGACACTCACCGCGATCACATTCGAGGCCGATGCACCGATCGAGCGGCTCGCCTATGATTTCATCTTCCGCCTCTGCCAGTCCGCGGACCGGCTTGCGCCTACCAGCGCCGCTATCCTGTCCGAGCAAGCCGTCGACCTGCTCGCGATGGCGCTGAGCGAACGGCTCGGCGGGACGTCGCTGCCGTCCTCGACCCATCGCTCCGCCCTGCTCTACCGGCTCAAGGCGCATATCCGCACACGCCTCGCCGACCCCGATCTCTCGCTGGCCGAAACCGCCGCCGCGCTCGGCATCTCCCCGCGCTACGTCAACGATCTTCTCGCCGACGAGGACACCTCGTTCCAGCGCCATGTGCTTGCCGAGCGTCTCGCCCAATGTAGACGCGACCTCGCCTCGCCCGCGCTCGCCCAGCGCCATATCAGCGAGATTGCATTTGCCTGGGGTTTTAACGATCTCTCGCATTTCGGCCGCGTCTTCCGCGAGCATTTCGGGATGTCACCGCGCGACTTCCGGCAGTGTCAGCTGCGGCACTGAGATCCGTTCCGGTCAGCCATCATCACTTGCCTTCGCCTCAGGCGAAGGCAACGCTCGCCAATTCCAGATTGTCAGGTCGTGCAGTCTGCATCAGGCTCGCATCTATGAGGACTCACGCGACGATAAGCGGATCGGAGCTGTTGCTGGGCGTGATCGCGATCCGGCTGGCGGTGCTGGTCCTGGTGGGCTGGGGCCTCAGTCTCCTGCCGCGAGAGGATCGCAGTAGCGAAGTCGCCTGCGCTCCGTCAGTGGTAACAAGCATTGAGGCGCAGCCATCAAAGGTGGTCGGCTCGCATGTCGTCGACACTGTGCTCGACGACATGCTTCTACACGACTAAGGCACCAGCGCATCGCTCGGAGCAGCGACGCGGGCTTTCATCGCTTCGCTCATGGGAAGCTGGAGGTTCTGTCCCCTCGGTGGAATCGGCGACTCGAACCATTTGACGTAGAGCCGGTCGAATGCGCCGGACGCCATCTTTTCCTTGATTGCGGCATCGACGAGGGCCTTGAACTCCGGGTCCTCCTCCGGGTCATTAGCCCGTAATAGGACGGCGCATAGGTGGCCGCCAACATCCGGAAAGCCTTGGGATCGGGTGCGTTCGCGACAAGCCCGGCAACCAGGATATCGTCCTCAAACCACGCCGCGGCTCGACCCGTTCCCAGCATGAGGAGCGATTCGGCGTGGTCCTTGGCCTGGACGATCGTTACATTCAGCTTCTGGTCATCGATGATCTTCTTGGCGACCCCGAAGTTCAGTGAGCCCTGTGTAATGACCACAGTCTGCCCATCGAGCTCTCGCGGCTCAGTCACCCGAGACGAGCCGAACACCAGCCAACGCGGCGATGCCACATAGGTCGCGATCGAGAACGAGACCTGCTTCTGCCGTTCGGCGGTATTGGTCGTACTGCCGCACTCGACGTCGATCGTGCTGTTCTGCAGCAGCGGAATGCGATTGGACGCATTGACCGGAACGTATTCGATCCCGAGTTCGGGCCGCTGCAGCGCGGCTTTGATCTTGTCGGCCACCGTCGAACAGAGGTCGAGCGAAAGTCCGGTCGGCTTCTGATCGGCCCCGAGATAAGCGAACGGAATCGACGCCTCGCGGTAGCCGAACGTGATTTTGCCGACCTCCTTGATCTTTTCGAGGGTCTGGCTGGCCGCCCGCGCCGCCGGAATATCGAGCAGTGCAAGCAACACGACGGCAACGGCGAGGGTCGGCACAGATTTGCGGATCATGTCAGCCTCCGACAAGTTGCTAGGCAGTGGGGTTTCGCGACAGCTCGTCGAGACTTTCCCTCAAAGCCCGATCCAGGATTTCAACAGCGCGGTCGATTTCCTCGGTCGAGACGGTCAGAGGCGGCGCGATACGCCACACCGACCCGCGCTCGGGGCGACGGCGGATGTTCATGCTCAGCCCGTACTCAAAACATTTCTTCGTCGTCAGGCCCCCAAGCTGGTGAGCTGGGCGCCGGCTGTTGCGATCACCGACCAGCTCGATGCCGAGCAGGAGACCCATGCCTCTGATGTCGCCGATCTGCTCATATTTCTGCTGGAGCCTTTCGAACCGGCCGCGCAGGTAGGCGCCCATCTCGTTGGCGCGTGCAACGAGCTTTTCCTCAGTGATCACGCGCAGCACCGCAAGCCCGGCCTCGGCAAGCAGGGGATCGGAGACGTGGCTTGTATAATAGGTGAAGTGATCGTCGTGAAGCTTGCTCTCGATCGCCTCGGTGGTGGACACCGCCGCAAGCGGAAGCCCGCCGCCAAGCGTCTTCGACATGGTCATGATGTCGGGAACGACGCCGAAATATTCCGATCCTGTTTTTTTGCCGATGCGCCCGAAGGCGGTCTGGGCCTCGTCGAAGATCAGCAGCATGCCGCGCTCATCGGCCGCCTTGCGTAGTGCCTCCATGAATGCCTTCGGCGGCACCAGCACGCCGCCGGCGCTGATCACGGGCTCCGCGATGATCGCAGCACCCCGCCCGCTCGACTGCATGTCGAACATCTTCAGGGCGAGCTCTAGATTTGCGAGCGCGGACTCGTCCTCGCTGTCTTTTTGCGATGTAGGGCCGATAGGCATTCGGCTCGGGAATGACGAACACGCCTGGCGGCGGGACGCCATATCCTTTGCGGTCGCTGGCCATAGAGACCGAGGCCGCTCCGCCGGTGATGCCGTGCCATGAGCCGCCAAGGACGAGCACCTCGTAGCCACCGGTGTACATCTTGGCCATCCGAGCGCGACTTCGGTCGCTTCCGAACCGGTATTGATGAAGATCGAACGCTTCAAATCTCCGGGCAGCCAATCCGTGGCCAGCACCTGAGCAAGCTCGGCGACCACCTCGGGTATCATCCCGCTGAAGAGATGAAACGCCTTCTTCCCTGCTCTTTCCACCGCTGCGACGATGGCCGGATGGTTGTGGCCGATAGTGGCGCACATCTGGCCGGAGGTGAAATCGAGATAGTCGCGCCCGTTGCTGTCCGTGACGATCGTCCCCTTCGCCGAAGTGAAGAGGTTCGGGAACACGTCTCCGCCGTATCGAACGAGGAATTCGTCGGCGGCTTGTTTCAGCGCAGAGGTCATGCATTCTCCTCGGGCAAGCGGCATCGGCCGCACGGCCGTGTGGCGCGGCGATGCGGGAGCCGCTCGCCGTTGTCGGGTCGGTTTGGGGGTACGAAGCTGTTGCTTTGGGGCGTTTGCGGTACGAGACTTGCCTGAGCAACGGGAACATTCGTACCGAGCGGACATGATGGGTACCAGTTCAAAAACTCAGCAGCCGATGAGGCGAGCTCAACGCAGCGGCCGCGAATGCCTCCGCTCAAGGCGCTGTCGGCGTTCGAAGCGGCCTCACGCCACGGCAGCTTCAGCCGCGCCGCCGAGGAGCTCGGGGTCACGCCGTCCGCGATCAGCCATCACATCCAGAAGCTCGAAGACTTCCTCGGCGTTCCCGTCTTTTCCCGGCACGCCGGCCGCGCAGTCCTCACCAATGCGGGCCGCACCTATGCCAGCGAAATCGAGCGCGCGTTCGGAACGATCATGGGCGCAACGCGGCTGGTGGCGCCGCAGTCGCAGCGCGATCACCTCTTCATCGCGAGCGGTCCGAGCTTCGGCGCCAAATGGCTGCAGCCGCGGATCGGACATTTCATCGGCCAGCACCCGGAGATCGGGATCAGGCTGTCGACCATCACTGATTTGCGCGACCTCGAAACCATTCGTTTCGATCTCGCCATCGCCTATGGCCGTCCTCCCGTTGGCAATGGCCGGCAGATCGAACCGTTGCTGGCGGAGCGTCTGCGCCCGCTCTGCAGTCCGCGGCTGATCAAACAGCTCGGGCTTCGCGACCCCGGCGATCTCGCCCGGGCCACGTTGATCCATTCCTCAAACGCCCTGACCTGGACCGACTATCTGCGACAGGTCTTGGGCTCGACCATCAAGGCGCGCCACGAATTGTGGTTCGACCGATCCACGATGGCCATCGATGCCGCCGTTGAAGGTCTCGGCGTCGTTCTGGAGAGCGAGATCCTCGCTGCCGACGAACTCGAGAAGGGCACGCTGGTCGCGCCCTTCCATCAGCCTAAATTCGAGGTCGAGACGGTCTCCTATTATCTCGTGCGGTCCGCTGAAGCCAAAGGCCGCAGCCATGTCGGCGCATTCGAAGCCTGGCTGCGTGCAAAGATCCCGGCTGCGAATCTGCAGGCGACATGCGTGGCGTGACGCGTGCGGACCCAGCAATGCAGAACCGCTATGTGAGGGCGTCGTAGGGCAACGCGCCTGCCTGCATTAGCATCCGGCACCAAGGCCGCGCCAATCAATCAGCGGCCGCGAGGAGCAGTTCGATGGAATACCGACGCTTGGGCCGGTCCGGCCTCATGGTGCCCGCTTTGAGCCTTGGCACGGGCACGTTCGGCGGCGTCGGCCGTCTCGCGGCCTGGGGAACGACCGACGCCACGGAAGCGCGGCGCCTTCTGGACATTTGTCTCGAGGCCGGCGTATCGATGTTCGACACTGCCGACGTCTATTCGCTCGGTGAATCCGAGCGGGTCCTCGGTGAAGCCATCAAGGGCCGCCGCGACAAGGTGCTGGTCTCGACCAAAGCCACGTTCCGCTTTGGCGACGGCCCGAACGACATCGGCTCGTCACGCCAGCATCTGCTCGCGGCCATCGACGGGTCACTGAGCCGGCTCGGCACCGACTATATCGACCTGTTCCAGCTCCATGGCTTCGACGCCTTCACCCCGCCCGAAGAGGTGCTCGGGACTCTCGACACCCTCGTACGTGCCGGCAAGATCCGCTATGTCGGCGTCTCGAATTTCTCGGGCTGGCACCTGATGAAGTCGCTTGGCATTGCCGACAAGCACGGTTTCCCGCGCTACGTCGCCAACCAGACCTACTATTCGCTGGTCGGGCGCGACTATGAGTGGGAGCTGATGCCGCTTGGCCTCGATCAGGGGCTCGGCGCCGTGGTCTGGTCACCGCTCGGATGGGGCCGCCTCACCGGAAAGATCCGCCGTGGCCAGCCGAAGCCTGAAGTGAGCCGTCTGCCCCAGACCGCCGATTTCGGGCCGCCCGTACCGGACGAACACGTCTATCGCGTCGTCGATGCCATCGACGAGGTCGCAAAGGAGACGGGCAAGAGCGTCTCCCAGATCGCGCTGAACTGGCTGCTGCAGCGTCCAACGGTTTCGACGCTGATCATCGGCGCCCGCAACGAAACACAGTTGCGCGAAAACCTCGGCGCGGTCGGCTGGTCCTTGACCAGGGACCAGATCGAAAAGCTCGACGCCGCCAGCAAGGTGACTTTGCCCTACCCGTACTGGCATCAGCGGGGGACCTTCTCCGATCGCAATCCGCCGCCGGTGTAATTGGCTTACCCGCAAAAGCTGGACATGGCGCTGGTAAGCCTGCAAAGGCCTGACCGATCCATGCCTGTGGCGCCGGGAGACCTGCTTCCGGCACAGGAACCGTCCGTGTCCTGCCGGGTTGCGATGCATCGCGCAATTTCCTAATCCGGGGATCATCACGGCTCGAATCAAGCACGCCTCCACCATGTCGTCCGTCCCGATCGAGCATGCCGACGGCCTGCCACAACCGCAACGCAATCAGGCGATCCTGACCATTGCGCTCGGCATCACCATGGCCGTCGTCGACAGCGCCATTGCCAATGTCGCGCTGCCGACGATCGCAGCCGACCTGAACGCGAGCCCCGCTTTCTCGATCTGGATCGTCAACGGCTACCAGCTCGCGATCACGATCTCACTGCTGCCGCTGGCGTCGCTCGGTGAGATCGTCGGCTATCGTCGCGTCTATCTGGTTGGGCTCGTGCTGTTCACGCTTGCATCCGCTTTCTGCGCGCTCGCGCATACGCTGCCGCTGCTGACGATCGCGCGGATCGTCCAGGGATTTGGCGCGGCCGGCATCATGAGCGTCAACGCGGCGCTGGTTCGCTTCACCTATCCGCGCAGCCTGCTCGGCCGCGGCATCGGGCTCAACGCGCTCGTCGTCGCCTTCTCCGCCGCGGTCGGGCCGACGCTCGCAGCCGGCATTCTCGCAGTCGGCAGCTGGCCCTGGCTGTTCGCCATCAACGTTCCGCTCGGCGTGGTCACGCTGGTCTTCGGCCTGCGCAGCCTGCCGCATACGAAACTGGCGAGCCATTCCTTCGACTGGCAGAGCGCGGGACTCTCGGCGATCACCTTCGGCGTCGGCATCGCCGCGATCGACAGCGTCGGCCACGGCGAGGCGCCGATCATGTGCCTCGTCCAGTTCGCCATCGCGATCGGCGCCGGCGCGTTGCTGATCTATCGCGAGACGCACATGAAGTCGCCGCTGCTGCCGGTCGACCTGTTGCGCATTCCGGTGTTCGGGCTGTCGATTGCGACCTCGATCGCCTCGTTCTGCGGGCAGATGCTGGCCTTCGTCGCCATCCCCTTCTACCTGCAGAGCCGCTTCGGCTATTCGGCCGTGCATATGGGCCTCTTGATCACGCCGTGGCCGATCGCGGTGGCGTTCGCGGCTCCGCTGGCCGGCCGCCTGGTCGAGCGCTATCCGGCAGGCCTGCTCGGCGGCATCGGGCTGACGCTGTTCGCCTGTGGCCTCGCCGCGCTCGCCTTCCTGCCCACGAGCCCGGCGCCGCTCGACGTGGTCTGGCGGATGGCGCTGGCGGGCGCCGGCTTCGGCCTGTTCCAGACTCCCAACAACCGCACCATGATCGCGGCCGCGCCCCGCCAGCGCGCCGGCGGCGCCAGCGGCATGCTGGGCACGGCGCGCTTGCTCGGCCAAACCACCGGGGCTGCGCTGGTGGCGCTGTTCCTCGGCCGCTATCCGGTTGAGGGAACCCGGATTGCGCTTCTCACCGGCGTTGGATTTGCTGTGTGCGGCGCGATCCTGAGCATGCTGCGGCTGTCGCCTGCGGGTGCGCGCGGCGCCGAGCACGTCCGCGTGCAGGACGACCAGCGCCTGCGCGGCGAATAGCAGGCGCCCCAACTGAGATTGCGACCCAAACAAAAGGCCGGCTTTTCAGCCGGCCTTTTCGATTCATGATACGCCGATCACGCCTTGACCAGCGGGCCCTTCGAGGTCGGCCCTTGGAGCCGCCGGGGCCGCCCGGCTTGGGACTTGCCCGGCGGGCGCTTGCGGGCACCGGGCAGCTTTTCCTGCTTCGGCGTGACCGGGCCCTCGACGAACTCGAATCCGATCTTTTCCTTGGTTTCGTCGGCCTCGTCCTTGACCAGGACGACGCGAACGTGGCCACCGCTCTTGAGCTTGCCGAACAGCACCTCGTCGGCCAGCGGCTTCTTGATGTGCTCCTGGATGACACGGGCCATCGGCCGCGCACCCATCTGCTCGTCATAGCCGTGCTTGACCAACCAGGCCTTGGCCGGCTCGGACAGCTCGATGGTGACGTCGCGGTCGCCAAGCTGCGCCTCGAGCTGAAGCACGAACTTCTCGACCACAGTGCCGATCACCTCGACGCTGAGGTGACCGAACGAGACGACAGCATCGAGACGGTTGCGGAATTCCGGCGCGAACTGCCGGTTGATCGCCTCATGGTCGTCGCCCTCCCGCTTCGTGCGCGTGAAGCCGAACGCCTGCTTGGCGAGATCCGAAGCACCCGCATTCGTGGTCATGATCAGGATCACGTTGCGGAAATTGACCTGCTTGCCGTTGTGGTCGGTGAGCCGGCCATGATCCATGATCTGGAGCAGCACGTTGTAAAGGTCGGGATGCGCCTTCTCGATTTCGTCGAGCAGCACAACGCAATGCGGATGCTGATCGACGCCGTCGGTCAGAAGGCCGCCCTGGTCGAAGCCGACATAGCCGGGAGGCGCGCCGATCAGGCGCGACACGGTGTGCCGCTCCATGTATTCGGACATGTCGAAGCGCAGCAACTCGACGCCGAGCGACGCTGCGAGCTGCTTGGCCACCTCGGTCTTGCCGACACCGGTCGGGCCCGAGAACAGGTAGCAGCCGATCGGCTTCTCCGGCTCGCGCAGGCCCGCGCGTGCGAGCTTGATCGAGGCGGCAAGCGATTCGATCGCCTTGTCCTGGCCGAACACGGTGCGCTTCAGGGTCTGCTCGAGATGCTTGAGCACCTCGGCATCGTCCTTCGACACGCTCTTCGGCGGGATCCGCGCCATCGAGGCGATCGTGGTCTCGATCTCCTTGATGCCGATCGTCTTCTTGCGCTTGTTCTCGGCAACGAGCATCTGCGCGGCACCGGACTCGTCGATCACGTCGATCGCCTTGTCCGGCAGCTTGCGGTCGTGGATGTAGCGCGAGGACAGCTGCACGGCAGCCTCGATCGCCTCATTGGTGTACTTCAGCCGGTGATAGTCCTCGAAGTACGGCTTGAGGCCCTTGAGGATGGCGATGGCGTCTTCGACCGTCGGCTCATTGATGTCGATCTTCTGGAAGCGCCGCACCAGCGCGCGGTCCTTCTCGAAATGCTGACGGTATTCCTTGTAGGTGGTCGAGCCCATGCAGCGGATCGTGCCCGAGGCGAGCGCAGGCTTGAGCAGGTTCGATGCATCCATTGCGCCGCCCGACGTCGCGCCCGCACCGATCACGGTGTGGATCTCGTCGATGAACAGGATGGCATTGGGATGCGCCTCGAGTTCCTTCAGCACCTGCTTGAGACGCTCCTCGAAGTCGCCGCGATAGCGCGTGCCCGCGAGCAGCGTGCCCATGTCGAGCGAGAACACGGTCGCAGCCGCCAGCACCTCCGGCACCTCGCTGTCGACGATGCGTTTGGCAAGGCCCTCCGCGATCGCGGTCTTGCCGACGCCGGCCTCGCCCACGAACAGCGGATTATTCTTCTGGCGGCGGCACAGCACCTGGATGGCGCGGTTGATCTCGGAATTGCGTCCGATCACCGGATCGATCTTGCCGTCACGCGCCTTCTTGTTGAGGTTGACGCAATAGGTCTCGAGCGCCTCGCCCTTCTTCTTGGCGTCCTCGGCCCTTGGTCTCGGTCTCCTCGTCGACGCCGCGCACCGGCCGCGCCTCGGAGACGCCCGGCCGCTTGGCAATGCCGTGGCTGATGTAGTTGACGGCGTCGTAGCGCGTCATGTCCTGCTCCTGCAGGAAGTACGCGGCATGGCTCTCGCGCTCGGCGAAGATCGCGATCAACACGTTCGCACCGGTCACCTCTTCGCGACCGGAGGATTGCACGTGGATCACCGCGCGCTGGATCACGCGCTGGAAACCGGCGGTTGGCTTGGCGTCGTCGGCGCCATCCGTCACCAGATTTTCGAATTCGGTCTCAAGATAATTGACCAGGCTCGTGCGGAGCTTGTCGAGATCGACGCTACAGGCGCGCATGACCGCGGCTGCATCGGAATCGTCGATCAAGGAGAGCAGAAGATGCTCGAGCGTCGCGTATTGGTGGTGACGCTCGTTGGCGATCGCCAGCGCACGATGCAGGGATTGTTCAAGGCTTTGGGAAAAAGTCGGCATTCGCGTCCTCTATGGCCCCCACCATCATGATCGCCATCGCCCGGTCAGGCAACAACAACCTTTGTCACATATAGTTATACAAGACCGCGGCAAAAGACCGGTTCCGCGACTCGGTGGGCGTTGCGCGCCCACCGCACTCTCAATGCAAAACCCGTTCCGATTTGGGCAAAACTAGCCGTTTGGGCAGGATTGGCGTCGGCGCCCATTTTCGCCGAACCATGCAGCGGTATCCGCTGACATCACACACCGCACGAACAGAACCGATCCAGAGAGCTCGGGACTCGAACGCGCAGTTACTTCTTTTCCATCACGCATTGCAGCGGGTGCTGGTGCTTGCGAGCGAAATCCATCACCTGCGTCACCTTGGTCTCGGCAATCTCGTAGGTGAACACGCCGCACTCGCCGATCCCGTGATGATGGACGTGCAGCATGATCTTGGTCGCGGCCTCGACATCCTTCTGGAAGAACTTCTCCAGCACGTGGACGACGAATTCCATCGGCGTGTAGTCGTCATTGAGGATCAGCACGCGATAGAGGTTGGGCCGCTTGGTCTTTGGCTTGACCTTGGTGATGACGGACGCGTTCGGACCCGCCGGGCCACCGGAACGGTTCTCATCGTTGCTCATTCGGGGAGCGTGGGCGGCGGCGGCCGCGGACGGATCGAGTCTGGAAGTCAATTGCGGCATGGCTCAGGCGTTCAAATTCCCCACGGAAGCGTATGGCAGCTTGCCGCACGGCCCCGCACCGGGAAGCCTCGCACGGGCGCGCCGCCCTGTTGGATCGCCGCTTCCAACCGGCCCGGTCGAAGCCGGATCGATTGCAGGGAATATGGGGCCACCCCCGGCTCGCCGCAAGCGTGCAACGGCCGAGCCGATGCGGCCGCGGCGGTCCCGATTCCCGGTTCGGGCGATCCAGGCCAAGGTTAACCAATCCGGACCGATTTGCCAAAAATTTCCCGTTGGCCGTTCAGCGGGTGTTGACCAGGAACCCTGAGATGGGCGCAACCGCGGCGGTTTGGTGCGGAATCCCTCCGGTTTTCTACGGCCCCATTTACCCCTCTTTCAAACGTATGCCGCGAAATCGGGCAAAACCTCAGATACCCGGGATCGCCATGTTTCGCCTGCCCGTTGTCAGCCGCATCGGACGATTGCTTGCTCGCTTTGCGTCCGCCGAGCAAGGCAACATCGCTGTCATCTTCGCGATCACCCTGATCCCGATCCTCGGTATGGTCGGCGCTGCCGTCGACTACTCCCGCGCATCCCGCGCACGTTCGTCGATGCAGGCCGCCCTCGACTCCACCGCGCTGATGCTGTCCAAGGATTTGACGGCGGGAACGATCACGACTTCGGACATCAGCACGAAGGCGCAGAGCTACTTCTCGGGTCTCTATACCGACATGGAGGCGAAAGGCGTCACCGTCACTCCCACCTACACGGCTGCTACGACGAGTGCGGCGGCCACCCTGCTGCTGAGCGGCTCCGGCTACATCAACTCCGATTTCATGCAGATTGCCGGTTTTCCGACGCTCGGCTTCAACACCACCTCGACCTCCACCTGGGGCAACGCGAAAATGCGCGTGGCGCTGGTGCTCGACAATACAGGGTCGATGTCGCAGAACGGCAAGATCACGGCCCTGAGAAATGCCGTGGCCGGGTCCGGCGGACTCATCGACCAACTCAGCGCTCTCAGCAAGAACAACGGCGATGTTTATATTTCGGTCGTCCCATTTGCCAAGGACGTGAATGTTGGATCCAGCAATTACGCGCAGAGCTGGATCGATTGGACGAGCTGGGAGGCGGAGGCACCGGACCTCGTGTCGTCCAAACCCTCGAATTGGGCGACCATCGGGCCCGGCTCAAACTGTCCATGGACAATGTCACGTAACGGCTTCACTTGCGTGAACGGTCCGGGGAGCAGATCGGCGGTCAGCACCATCCCGAACTCGGGCTCGAACAAAGGGCTGATCTGCCCCGGTACCGACGGCAGTAACTCGTACAAGTACCACTATTTGATCAATGGCTGCTATGACAGCGTAGCATCCGGCTCAACGTATACGCACACTTGGCGCCCGAATTCCCGCTCGACGTGGAGCGGATGCATTACGGATCGGACCCAGCCCTACGACGAGCAGTCCACGGCGCCGAGCGCAGGCAATGTCGCCACCTTGTTCCCGGCAGAGCAATACTACGAGAACGGCACATCCTATTGCAGCAGCAGCGCGTCGCCCAACCTCAAGCCGATTATCCCGTTGAGCTACAACTGGAGCGCCCTTAAGAACGCGGTCAATGCAATGCAGCCGACCGGCGGCACCAACCAGGCCATCGGACTTGCCTGGGGCTGGCAGTCACTCTTGCAGGGAGATCCTCTGAATGCCCCGGCGGAGAGCACGACCAGCGGCACCACCTATAACAGGGTCATCATTCTCTTGTCCGACGGTCTGAACACCGAAGACCGCTGGCCGGCCTATGGCGACGGCAGCAACCAGACCACCACTTATGGCAACAGCACCTTCCCCGGTTCGATCGATGCTCGGCAGCAGACCCAGTGCGACAACATCCGCAATGCCAAGGACGCCAACGGCGCACCGATGTACACCGTTTACACGATTCAGGTGAACACCAGCGGCGACCCGACCTCGAAGATCCTGAAATACTGCGCGACCACTCCGGACAAGTTCTACGAGATCAAGAGTTCCACCGAGATCGCGACCATTTTCAACACGATTGGAGCGGCGCTGAGCAAACTGCGTCTGGCGAGGTGATCGCAATATCCTGCATCCGGCACGAAAAAGCCCGGCTGATTCAGCCGGGCTTTTTTGATTGCTGGACCTGGCGAGAGCGTCAGTTCGCGGCCGGGGTGAACTTCGACACGACCGTCTCGACCGGCTTGAACGCCTGCTTGGCGAGGTCGCTGTAGAGGCCGGCGATCTTCTGCGATTCCGCGACGAAGGTCTCGTAGGCGGAACGGGCGAAATCGGTCTGGGCTTCCATCGCCTTGTCCAGCGACTTCACGCCGGAAAGCTTCTCGACGAAGGACTTGGTGTCTTCAAAAGACTTCTTGGTGTAGTCGCCGTAAGCGCTGGCGATCGCCTGGAGGCCGTGCTGCACCGAAGTCGCGGAAGCAACGCACGTCTCGAAATGCTCTTTCCCGTAGTTCTGAAAGTCTTCAACCTTGAACATCTTGGAATCCTTTTCCCTGGCTCGCGTCCGGAAGCCCCGGCTCCCTGACTCTGCCCACAAATAGTGCAACGCACAAAAAAGTCAACAATCTTGTGCGTCGCACAAAAAACGATGCAAGTTACGAAGATTCCCAGGGTTTCCCGCAAGAGTTCCTTAAGCTTTTGGAAACCCCCGGCCCCTACCCTGATTCCCTGGACGTATTCACCTTCCGCAGACGGTCAAAAGCCGCTTGAGAACATCACCTTAGCCAGAACAGCGGCTCAGGCCCAACATCTCCCGCGGCGAGCACCCGCGGAGGGACAGCCTGAGCAGGTAATGATCCCGGATCCGCAGGGCACAATTTCGCCTCACGAGCCGGTGATCAAGTGACAAACGGGGACGGGGTTCCATGCTTCGTAACAACTGGTCTTGCTCGCGCTTGGCGCGGGTTGGCGTTTTCGGACTTCTCGCGGTCACCACAGCCGTGATTTTCACAACCGATGCCGCCGACGCGCGGCGCTCTCGGCGCCATTACGCGCACCACCGGGTGCATCGCGACGTTTCCGAAAGCTACAGCCCGCAATTCGCGTCGATCATCGTCGACGGCAATTCCGGCGCGGTGCTCCAGGCGACCAGCCCCGACGGGCTTCGCCATCCCGCTTCGCTTACCAAGATCATGACGCTCTATTTGCTGTTCGAGCGTCTCGAATCCGGCAAGATGAAGCTCGATACCGAGATGCCGGTGTCGCAGCACGCCGCCGATCAGGATCCGACCAAGCTCAATCTGCGTGCGGGCCAGACCATCCGCGTCGAGGACGCGATCAAGGGTCTCGTCACCCGCTCCGCGAACGACGCTGCCGTTGTGATCGCCGAAGCGATCGGCGGCGACGAGGACGATTTCGCCGCGATGATGACCCGCAAGGCGCGCGCGCTTGGCATGAACAAGACCGTCTACCGCAACGCCAACGGCCTTCCCAACGACGAGCAGGTGACGACCGCGCGCGACCAGGCCACGCTCGGCCGCGCCATCCAGGAGCGCTTCCCGCGCTACTATCGCTATTTCTCGACCACGTCGTTCACCTGGCGCGGCGAGCAGATCCGCAACCACAATCACCTGCTCGGCAGTGTCGAGGGCGTGGACGGCATCAAGACCGGCTACACCCGCGCCTCCGGCTTCAACCTCGTGACCTCGATGCGCCGCGGCAACCGCCATCTGATCGGCGTCGTGCTCGGCGGCCGCAGCGGGGGCTCGCGCGATGCCATCATGCGCAACCTGCTCGCGGAAAATCTCGAGAAGGCCGCGACGTCCCACACTGTCGTGGCGGTCACCGAGCGCAACAGCGCCGACACCAGCACCGATGTCGCCGACGCTTCGGATACCCCGGCCCGTCCCGCTGCGCCGGTTCAGGTCGCGGCCGCCCCTGCCCCCGAGGCACCCGCGTCACGTCCCGCCTCGCGCCTGTCGGCCCTTGCAGCTGCGACCGCCGCGATGCCGCCGGCCCAGCCCAAGCCCGAAGCCAAGCCCATGGAGTCCAAGATCGAGCCCGCGCCGCTCACCAATGGCGTGATCTCGAGCCAGCCGCTCGCCGTTATTCCGGGCTCGTCCGAGCCGATGAAGCCGGTCCGAGTCAAGACGGTTCAGGTCAAGGCCGGCGCGGTCAAGGTCGCGTCCGCCGCCCCGACCCAGGTCCCGCCGCAGGTCACCAGCACGATTTCGTCCCGCACCGAGGTCGCCGAGACCTCCGGCGCTGTCGTCGCGAGGGCCGACATCATCAACAAGCCGGAGCCCGCCCGGGCCGAGGTCACCCGGACCGAGATGCCGCAGCAGCCGGCGGGCTTCGGCACCGGCAACGGCATCCTCGGCGTGCTGCCGGCGGCGACGGCCGCTGCCGCGGCGCCCGCCCCGGTCGCCAGGTTCGCCTCCGCCGATCCGGCGCCGCAGTCGATCCAGATGAGCCCCGTCACCAAGCCCGTCGCCAGCCATAGCGGCTGGATCGTCCAGGTCGGCGCGCTCGATAGCGAGAGCGAGGCCCAGCAGCGAATTGAAGCTGCCCGCAGCTCGGCCCGCGGCCTGCTCAGCAAGGCCGATCCGTTCACCGAGCCTGTCGTCGCCAGAGACAATCGCAAGCTCTACCGCGCCCGCTTTGCCGGGCTCGAGCGAGACCAGGCCGAAGCGGTGTGCAAGGCGCTGAAGCGCGCCGACATCTCCTGCATGACTGTCCGCAACTGATCTCCCTTACCCTTCCGAACAAAATGCCCGCGCCTTGCGCGGGCATTTTCGTTTTTGGGGTGCGGTGGCGCCGGAGGCTGTTCCGCGACAACCTCTCGTCAAGAATTTACGGTTAAAACTTTACCGAAGGGATCGACCACGCCGACAATGGCGGGCATCGGGGCGACGGCAAACAGAGCAAGCGGAGCTCACGCGGTACGGGCGTTTTGTAGCGTGGTGCCGGAGTTAGCCGTTATGCGTACGAAGCAGAGTATCCTTGGCCTCGTTTACACGGGCAGCGAGGTACGTCGAGCCCCCCTGGTCGGGATGCAGTTTCTTCATGAGGGACTTGTGCGCACGGCTGATGTCGTCGCGCCCCGCCCCCGGCTGCAAGCCAAGGATCTGATAGGCCTCCTCCGCCGTCATTTTGCCGCTCGACGTCGTGCGGCGCTGCCCCCCTGCCGCGTTGCCCTGCGCGTTCTGACGCCAAGCGGGAAACCGGCGGTCCAGATAGCTTTCAAGTAAGGCCACGCTCTCGGCGTCGAACGCCGGGATCATCGCCAACAGGCTTGCAAGATCGAACTCGTCGAGACCGCGCCCGGCATAAGGCCCCGCGACGATCTGGCCCGAGAGCTGACCGGAGTCGTGGTCGAGCCGCATGTCCAGGAATTGCGAGCGCACGCGCGAGCTCTGGCTCGACGAGCGCGTCGCGCCGCCGCCGAACAAGCCTCCGATATTGCCGAAGCCCGCATTCGCCAATGGCGCCCAGCCAAGCAGTCCGGCGCCGAATATCCCGAGCGGATCGCAACCGCCAGCTCGCCCCTCAAGCCCGTGAAGGCGGCCACCGCGAGCGCGACCACGCCGCCGCCGACCTTGATGGCGCGTGCCAGCACGGCCGGATTGGCAGCGCGGAACATCTGGAGCAACAAATAAATCGTGATAACGGCAACAACGCCGGCGATCAGGGTCATGGCGGGAATATAGTCGCCCTCTTGTCGAAAAGCATGGCGTCGTTTCGCTGCGCCGGCTTGATCGGCTTACTTCATCTGCCCGATCAGCTGCGCCGCACCGCTCGCCGTCTTCGCCAGTTTCAACAATGCCTCGCGACCGCCGGCGGCATAGGCCGCAGCGGCCCGCAACAATTCGCGCAATTGCGCCGCCGCGCCCGGATCGAACCGGCACCAGGCGCCGCCGGTCAGGCGCGCGATCTCGCGGAACGCCTGTTCGGCGATCGCATCATGGCCTTCCTGAAACAGAAACACCGGCACATTCAGCATGCCGAGCTCGCCGGCCTTGGCGCACAGCGCGTCGACCTTCTCCTCCATGGCGTCGCCGACGAAGACCACGGCACGTACCCCCGATGCGACCGCCTCGCGCCGCGCATCGGTCAGCACCCTGCCGATCTGAGTATCGCCGCCACGGCAATCGATCTTGCTCATCAGCGTCGCAAGCTTGCTGCTGTCCGAAATCCACCCGGTGGCACGGCATTCGTTAAAGCCGCGATAGTAGACGAGCCGGATGTCGAGGCTGCCGAGCGAAGCGGCTTCGCGAAACATGTCCGCCTGAAGCGCGCAGGCCATGTCCCAGGTCGGCTGCCGGCTCATCGTCGCATCCAGCGCGAAGATCAGGCGGCCCTTCGCACCTGGCGCATGCGGCGACAGCGCACGCGCCTTGGCGACGAAGGCGGCGACATCCTCCGAGGTCGAGGTCTTTGCCCGCGGCAACGCGCCGTCGCTTTGGGCTGTCGCCGAGACGGCGTCGCTATTGCGCGGTTTAATGGGGTCGCCAGGCATCTGGGATCGCACATGGTCTCACGCCACCAATGTGGATAGCGCGCCCTGGTCGGTCAATGTGCAAAGCCTCCGCAGGCGTGAGCCGGCGGAGGCTTTGAAGCGCGTTTCGAACGATAGTCGGACGGATCAGCTCTTGGCCGGCGACATCAGGGCGACGGGACCCGGCTCGAGCACCTTTGGCGGTGACGACGTGGTGTCGACAGGCGCGATCGCGCTGTCAGTGTCGCTCAGGAATTTATCGAGCATGCCCTGGATCGAGTTCTTGGCGCCGTCCGGACCGGTGTCACGCATGTCGTTGTGCTGGAAGTCGGTCTTCACGACCTGAATACCCGCCTTCTCGCACTCCTCCTCGCTCGGGATCACGCCCGGATCGGTCTTGAACTGCGGGTCCTTGGAGCGGAACGACAGGATCTTGAACTTGCCGGCGGTGACAAAGGGCACGCGGAGATTGTCCAGCGTCACGACCTTCTTGACCTCGTCGGGATACTGCTTGGCGAAATACATCGTGATGTCGCCACCCATGGAATGGCCGACCATCGTCACCCTGGAATAGTCGGCGTTGGGCTGAACCTTTTTCATTTCCTGCATCGCCAGATGGATGTTGGCGACACCACGCAGGATCTGCGGCAGGCGGCCGACATAGATCTCGCCGGGCTTGGTCACCATCGGCGGATCGGTCGGCAAATCATGCTGCGGGCTGACGACGAGATAGCCGCGCGCGGCGAAGATGTTGGCGAGGAATCCGTACTCGGTATTCTTGACGGTGTTGCCGTGATTGATCACGGCAACCGGCATGGTAATCAAGCCGGCATTGGCCTGCATTTCCTTATCGCGACGGATCGCGATGTCGACAGGCACGGGACGGTTGTCGCGCGAAGCGTCGTAGAAGGTGATGGTCTCGTGCTTGATGGCCCACTTGCTCGCCGTGAAATAGGCGACGCCGCAGAGGGCACCGACAGAAACCAGAACGGCAATTCCACGCTTCATTTTCGTCCTCAGCCTCAGGTCTTGGGACCTGATCCCTGTTGAAAATCGTGTTGTTCGAGGAGCTCTTCGGCCCCTTCGCGCCTATTCCCTAATATATGTCACAGCCGCGTGACAGGAAGGCCAAATATTGTGAAGCGGCAGCCCTTTCGTTGTGCGCCGCACACGTTTCTTGGGCACTCCGTTCTCATGGGGCTACGTCAGGATCCAAGTCACCATCCGACGCAATCCGTCTCGATTGGATTGAATTTCGCGGTAAACGTGGCGTGAAAACGGCCGAACACGCCCGCAGTTCCCGCGGGAAGTCGCCATTTTGATCGACTGGAAGTAGTGTTATACCGCCTGATCAGGCGCCGAGGATGTCGTGGACCTCGAGCGGCTTGTCGACCTGGCTGAACCACTCGGCGCGATTTGCCGCACGGCGACGGCCACGCTCGTCGAGCGGCAGCTTGAGCTGGCGAAGCAGGCTTGTCACCTCTTCGCGCGCGGTGAGATGGCCGAGATTAGGCCGCATCCCGAGCGTGGCCTCGTCGATCTCGTCGAGCGCCGTCAAGCCGCGCGGAAAAACTCGCGATAGACGACGCGCTCGGCGAAGCCATCGACGTAGCGGAAGCCGAGCCGCAGCGACAGATCTTTCAGCCCCTCGGCGACGAGTTGCTTGTTACGCGAGCCGAGCATCGAGAGGCGGTTGCGCACTACGATCCAGTCGGTGGTCGAGCCGTCGAGCTGGCGGCGCTTGCGCCTGACGTCGCGCACCATCTCCGCGTAATGGCTCTCACCTGTCACGGCGTAGTTGGCTGGGTCGACGGTGCCGAGCACGTCGAAGTCGAGAAAGCTGTCGTTGATCGGCGTGACCAGCGTATCGGCCATCGAATGGGCCAGCCGCATCAGATAGCTGTCGGTGCCCGGCGTATCGATCACGATGAAGTCGAAGCTGCTCTCGACCGCCGAGACCGCCTCCATGAATTGAAGGAACTCGAATTCTCGTTCTCGGCGACCTGCATGGTCTCGCCGAGCTTGATGCAGCGATGCATCGGCAGCTCGAGGTCGATCTTGGTGCGGCGCGCCCAGGCGGAGCGGTTGTTGATATAGCGGGTGAAGCTTTGCTGGCGGCAATCGAGATCGATGGTGGCAACGCGCTGGCCGGCCTTCAGGAGCGCAACTGCAATGTGCAAGGCGGTGGTCGATTTGCCGGAGCCGCCCTTTTCATTGCCGAGCACGACGACATGCGCCGAGCCGGATTGGCTTTGGCTAGCCTGCACAAGCATGGCAATCCTCGACACCGCTAAACGATATCTTCGAGTTGGCCGCGTCTGCGGTCAAGTGAAATGCGTGACAGGATGTCGAAATCACAGTGTGCTGGTCTCCATCATGAATCGTGTCGCGGTGACGCGTCTGATATCCAGCCCACAATGGCGCGACATCCTCACTGGGGATGCTGTGCCGCATGTCGATGCATGGCGTCCACGACCGCCAATTGTTAAGGTTAGCCGCAAGCGCGGCAGGCGCGCCCACCCCAATGATCCCTGAGTGCTGATGCCACGAAACCCCTTGATCACCCGCACGGTGCCCGCCCTGCGACGTGCCGTCGACAATCTTCGCAAGCGAAAGACCACGGTCGCGCTGGTTCCGACCATGGGGGCACTCCATGACGGGCATGTGTCGCTGGTGCGTCTCGCCAAGCGACGCGCGAGCCGCGTCGTCGTGTCGATCTTCGTCAACCCGACCCAGTTCGCGCCGGCGGAGGATTTCGGCGCTTATCCGCGGACCTGGAAGGCCGACATCGCCAAGCTTGCGGCCGAGCATGTCGACATCGTCTGGCACCCCGGCGTCGAGGCGATGTATCCGGACGGCTTTGCGACGCGCATCGTGCCGGAGGGACCGGCGCTGGCCGGCCTCGAGGACCGCTTCCGGCCACACTTCTTCGGCGGGGTCGCGACCGTCGTCGGCAAGCTGTTCACACAATGCCGGCCGGATGTCGCGATCTTCGGCGAGAAGGACTTTCAGCAGTTGCGCGTGGTGACACAGATGGCGCGCGACCTCGATCTTGGCGTGAAGGTGATCGGCTCCCGCACAGTGCGCGAGCGCGACGGGCTCGCGATGTCGTCGCGCAACGTCTATCTCTCGCCCGAGGAACGGCAGCGCGCCACCACCCTGCACCGCGCCATGAAGGACAGCGCCGGACGGATCCGGGCTGGCGAAGCCATCGCAAGCGCGTTGGCGCGCGGGGCGGAGGTGATCAAGGCAGCCGGCTTTGCGCTTGATTATTTCGAGCTCCGTCATGCCGAGACGCTGGCGCCTGTCACCTCGCGCAAGGACGGGCCGCTGCGGATTCTGGTCGCAGCCAAGCTCGGCACCACACGGCTGATCGACAATATGGCGGTTTAGAGCAGTCCGAGATCGCGCAGCTCGCGCCGCATCGGCTCCGGCATCGCCGCAATGGTGCCTGCGGCGGACTTGCCGAGATCGGGCGGCACGGAATCATCGGCGAGGTAGCGCCAGCCCTGGAACGGGCGCATCGGACGCGGCGATACCGAGATCACCTTCGGCTGCATCACGATTCGGCAGCGCCCGATGCCGTCCTTGTCGCGGAACGGCTCGATGCCGATGATTTTTTCGCGCGCGGCGATCTCGCCCTTGATGACCCAATAAAGCGATCCGCCCGACAGAATCTCGGCGTCGCGCTTCGGCACCATGCGGGTGACGTGGATGTGGTGTTGCGGCAGGCCTTTTTTCTTGGCCGTCTGCATCCGCTCGGCGATCCACCCCTTCAATTCCTTGACGGAGTCACAGCCGACGGCAAGCTTGATCAGATGGAGTGGCATGGCCCAGCATTAGCGGGCCAGCCACAGGTTTTCAAAGCCGAACTAATTGTTATCCGCAGCCGCGGGAGCCGGGCCCGGCGGCGGCGCGAGCGGAACCGGCGGGGCCGCGGGCGCGCGCGCAGCCCTCGGCGCCGGCGGCTTCTTCGCAGCCGGTGCTGCGGCCTGGGCCGAGCTCGTAGCCGCGGCACGTGGCGCCGGCGCCGCAGCAGTCGCCGCGGCCGCATTGGAGGCCGATCCCTGGCGCGTGGCCGCGGTCGGCGGCTCAGGATTCATGATGCTCACCGGTGGCGTCGACGAGGCGCTCGGGAAATCCGCATTGGTAGGCTTGCCCGTGGGCATCGACGGCGGCAGCGCGGCGACCGGGCCCGAGGCCCCCACCGGCGCCGCGGCGGGTTTCCAGGTCGGCGCGTAGCGCGCGACCAGCATGTCGTAGCGATGGGCGTCCATATTGGCGACGACCTGCTGCTGATCGGTCAGCGAGTGGAAGGCGGCACAATCGAACTGGGTACAGCCGTCGCGCACGACCAGTACCTGGGCAACGAGGCCGTAGCGATCGCGCTCCAGCGACTTGCGCAGCACCTTCGTGTCCGGTGTCAGGCTCTGGTCGGCGGTCGCGACGTCGCCGAGCGCAGTCAGCCGGTCGATCCGGGCCGCCGTATAAGCGACGGCAGCAGCCGCTGCGTCAGGCGCACCGAACAGCGCCTTCTCGCAGCCGACGGCGACGGCATCACCGGCGAGATCGTCGAGGCAGGACAGTGCCGGCAGGCTTGTATTCGCCACGGCTAGCGCACGCGCTTCACTCGGCGCGGCCTGGCCCACGGGGCCGTAAACGCGCATGGTGGCGGCCACCGCGATGCCGATCGAGAGCAGCGTGATAACGGTCAACGCCCCGTTAGCGACCGATCTCTCGGCGCGCAGCAGCGTAGTCAGCAGGATCAATCCAAAGAAGCCGGCGGCCGCCAGCGTCATCCACATCGGAAAGGCCGGCGAGCGCCAGAGTTGGTCGAGCGACGAGGCCCATGCCCAGTCCATGCGCGATGTCCCCTCACGCGAGCAAAGAGCGAATGGTCAAGCGAGCACCGCGAACCGGCAACTGCCCCCCGGCCCATCTTGTCGAGCCGAAGCGGGGCCTTTTGACGGCGGGCGGAGCAAATTCATCCGCGATGTCAATGATGGTGCCGTCAGCGCCCTACGAGAGCGCGAGCTGGCTTTCCTTGGCGACCCGTTCGAAGGCTTCGGTCGAGCTCTTGATCCGGTACTGGCAGTCGTCACCTTCCGTCGGCAGCAGGCGAATGATCTCGTACGAACCACTCGCAGCCGGGCGCGCGACGTTGCTGGCAGTGAACAATACGCGCGTTCCAATCGGGAATTTGTGCTTCAACACCCTCTCCATTCACTCAAACAACGCCTGCCTCGCCCGTGGTCCCACTGCGAAGCGGCCGGAAGCCCAGCCGTTCTATAGCACGCATGCGGCGTTTTTGACCAGCCTCATGCGAGCATGGCAAATCTGCCGATCTTGAAGTCTTTTCAGGACGATAACGGGAACAGAGCCGGCCCGGACGACCGCTGCAACCAGGCCTCAGGCGCCATGAGGCAGATGGCCCTCGGACTTGCCTGATCCACGGCCTTGGGCAGCTCCTGGGCCAGGATCTCGCCCAGCTGGTCGACCGGGATGTTGTAGCGCGCGGCAAGCTGCCGGACGGTGTCATTGCCCAGCACGGCGCGGAGCTGGTCGGCGGAGATCGGCAGGTTCTGGCCGTTGCCGAGCCAGGATTTGACCTGGTCGCCGAAACCCGCGTGCTGGAGCTTTGCGACGATCGCACCGAGGCCGCCCTGGTTGTTGCTGCCGAGCACCTCGTTCATCACGGCCGGCAGAACGGCGGCGCCGAGCTGGCCCAGCGCGCTGCGTAGCGCGGGATTGTTCTCCAGCGAATCCAGAATTCCCATGGCTGTCCCCTCTCCTCAGCCGTTGTCTCGGATGATTGAGCGCCGCGAGCCGGCATGCCGTCAAGCGACGCTCAATCACAATCCTGATTCAGACAGTCTCGAACTTTTCGATGACAAGCGTTTCGGCGAGCCCATCGCGGGTCCATTCCTGGAACGCCGGCATCGCCATCATCGTGTCCATGTAGGCCTTGGTCTCCGGCGTGACCTCGATGGCGTAAGTCCGGAATCGATGCACGACCGGGGCATACATCGCATCCGCCGCGCCGAAGCGGCCGAAAAGGAACGGCCCGCCGGCACCGTAGCGGGTCCGGCACGTGCGCCAGATCTCCTGCACGCGCGCGACGTTGGCCCTGGCGTCCGCCGACAGCGTCACCGGACGCACGGGACGGTGGAGGTTCATGCCGCATTCGTTGCGCAAGGCCATGAAGCCTGAATGCATCTCGGCGCACACCGAACGAGCAAACGCGCGGGCCGCGACATCATCGGGCCACAGCTTCACTTCCGGATAACGCTCCGCGAGGTACTCGATGATCGCAAGCGAATCCCACACCGTGATGTCGCCGTCGACCAGCACCGGCACCTTGCCGGCGCGGCTGAAGGACAGGATCTGCTCCTTGTCCTCAGGGTTGTCGGTGTAGAGCGGGATGACAGTCTCCACGAACGGGATATCGTTGGCGCGCAGCGCAAGCCAGGGCCGCATCGACCACGACGAGTAGTTCTTGTTGCCGATCGCGAGCTTGAGCGCTGCCATGTCCGGGTCCTTCCGTAAGTCCTCTTGGATGCGGCTGCTTTTAACGCCATCGGCTGCCGCCAATCAATCGTTGCCGCAACCTACCATGCATGCCAATCGTTGCGATCCTTGCGAGGAGAGAGACATGAGCAGGCATTGGGTCGACATCACCGCCGTCGGCTTCTTCATCATCGAATGGCTGGTCTATGCCGCAACCCTCGAGCATTCCGCCTATGGCCGCGACAGCCTGTCGGCGCGGATGAACCGTTATCGCGAAGTCTGGGTCCGCCGTCTGCTCGACCGCGAGACGCGCATGGTCGACATGCAGATCATGGCCTCGCTCCAGAACGGCACCGCCTTCTTCGCCTCCACCAGCCTGTTCGCGCTCGGCGGTGCGCTGGCGCTGCTGCACGCGACCAACGACGCCATCACCATTCTGGGCAAGCTGCCGATCGACCTCAGTCCGTCGCCGGCGATGTGGGAGCTGAAATGCGTCGGGCTGGTGCTGATCTGCGTCTATGCCTTCTTCAAATTCGCCTGGGCCTATCGCCTGTTCAACTATGTCGCGATCCTGTTCGGCGGCATGCCACCGGCTGCGCTGCGCGACACGCCGGAGGCCGAAGCCCACGTCGTCCGCACCTCGCGCGTCTTCGAATCCGCCGGCCGCCATTTCAATCGCGGCCAGCGCGCCTTCTTCTTCGCACTCGGCTATCTCGGCTGGTTCGTCAGCCCCTGGGTGCTGTTCGTGACCACGGGTGCCGTGGTGATCGTGACCTGGCGACGGCAGTTTGCGTCCAGTGCATGGGCGGCGATGGCGCCGGATGTGATGGTGGACGACGGAGCGCCGAAGCGCGGTCATTGAGCCCGGCTCTCGCCCTGCGTTCATATGGCTCGCGAGCGAGCGCCGAACGTGATCGCTTTAGCCCGGATGGGGTGAAGCGAAATCCGGTCCACGAACTACGACCCGAAATCCCCCGGCGTGAATGACAGGTCCATCACTTTCCATTCCTCGTACTTGTCAACGGGCAGCATCTTGTAGGGCTGGCAAGCCTGCAGCGCGCTCATCGCCGATTCCACGATGGCCACGCCCTTCGCCGATGGCGGGGCCTCGATCAGGATCGGCGGGCGCGCCAGCGAGCCGTCGGTGGCGAGCACCGCACGCAGCCTGATGCGTACGGCATCGGCCGGTGCGACACCGGCCGGAAGTTTCGAACAGCTCCTCAGGTGCCGGCGAAGCTCGGCAACGATCTCGGGCGGCAACTTGGCGCCGATCGAGATCCTTGGCATCGCCGCCGTCATCCTTCGGCGCATCTTTCGGCGCGGGCGGCAATTCGGGCGGAAGGCCCAGCATCACCCCGTATTTGACCGTGACGTCAGGCTCCGGCGCCCGATACGCCTGTGGCGCGGCCTGCGGCATTGCCGGCGACGGCGGCTGAGCCGCCTGAGGCTGAGGCGGCGGCTCTTGCGGCGTCATCTGCGATGGCTGGGGCTGAGGCTGCTTCTGCTGCGGTTCCTGCGAGGCCTTCTGCGGCAATGATTGCGACGCCGCCTTCTCCTTGGCCGGCGCAGACTTCAGTGCAGCGTCCGGCTTGTCGTTGATATCCAGCTTCGGCAGCTTAAGCTCGGGGAGCGGCTCAGGCGGTTTCTCCTTAGCCTTCTCTTCGGCCTTTTCCTCTGCCTCGGCCTCCTCCTGCTTCACCTGCTCCGGCGTGACGATATCGACCGCGACAGTCTCGGGTGGCGCGGAATGAAACGGACGGACCTCGCTGATCACGATGATCAGCGCCACCAGCGTCAGATGCGCGATGGCTGACGCCGCAATGTCCGTCCGTATGATCTTCCGCGGTTCCATCGCCCGATCTTGGGTTGCCGGCCTGCTCCTAGCATACCGGAACAGCCCCCTCAATCCCATTTCGGCGCGAAGCCGAAATCGGTCAGGCGGCCTTTGGGGCTGGCAAGTGCGGCGACCTGGGCCATCTCGTCATCGGAGAGCTCGAAATCGAAGATTTCGATGTTTTCCGACAGACGCTCGACACGCGAAGTTCGGGGAATCGCGGACACATTCTGTTGCACCAGCCAGCGCAGGCAGATCTGCGCCGGTGTCTTGTGGCGGGCGCGGCCGATACCGGCGAGCGTCTGGTCGGCCTTGATGCGGCCCCTGGCGATCGGGCTGTAGGCAACGAGCGCCATCCCATGCTGGTCGCAGGCCGCCCTCACCTTCGCCTGATCCAGATAAGGGTGATATTCGACCTGGTTGCAGACGAGCGGCTCGGGTGACAGCGCGACCGCCTGCTCGATCAGCGCCACCGTGAAATTGGACACGCCGATGTGGCGTGTCAGGCCCATGCGCTTGGCGTGCGCCAGCGCGCCCAGCGTCTCCTCCAGCGGCACATGCGAATTGGGCCAGTGCAGCAGCACGAGGTCGACGGCGGGAAGCCTCAAGCGCACCAGGCTTTCCTTGATCGACCGTTCGAGATCGTGGGGCGCGAAATGGTTGGTCCAGACTTTTGTGGTGACGAAGACGTCATCGCGGCGGACACCGGAGGCGCGCACTCCATCGCCGACCTCGCGCTCATTGTCATAGACCTGGGCGGTGTCGATGTGGCGGTAACCGAGCCGCAGCGCCTGCTCGACCACGCGCGCGCAGGTGCGGCCGCTCAGCTCCCAGGTCCCGAGCCCGATCGCTGGAATTTTCGCGCCATTGGCCTCGACGAACAGCATGAGGAATCCTCTCTGTTGCGGCAGCCCCCAGATGTCGTCACCGGCATCATTATGGACCCGATCCGTCGGAGTGCAACTGAGCACGCCGAGCTCGGGCCTGGATCTTCAGCGCAATGCTAACGGGAGGTTCGCGTCAGGTCTTCAGGCTTTGGCGAGCGCCTGGAACACCGTGTCGGGCGCATGCGCGATTACAGCCAGCAGTGCGCGAGCGGGTCCGCGCGGGGTGCGCTTGCCCTGCTCCCAGTTGCGGATGGTCTCGACCGGCACGCCGAGCTTGGCGGCGAACTCCATCTGCGTGAGACGGGCGCGCCGGCGCAAATCGCGCACCGCGAGCGAACCGGCCTCTGCCGCCGGAGTCTCGACCGCAGACGCGACCGGCTGCACGGGAAACTCTTGCCCGTCCCGCAACTCAACGACCCGTCCGTCCGCCTTCAGCCGCAACCGCATGCTCATTCCCCCAAGCGCGAGAGATCATGCGGCAGCACGCTTAAGGTGGGATTAAAGAAGGTCTCGTTCCCGGACGCGACCGAGCCTCGTCAGTTGAGGGGCCGTTACTCACCCCGTCATTAAGAGGCAGCTCTTGCGACGAAAGCATCCAGACTGTCACCATGGAGGGATGCTGGATTGCTTCGCTTCGCTCGCAATGACCAGAGAGCGCGGCGCCCCGGAATGACGGAGCAGAGGCGCGAGACTACTTCAACCCGAACCACAGCGTGGCGATGCCGAGGAAGGAGAAGAAGCCGACGACATCCGTCACCGTCGTCACGAAGGTGCCGGAGGCCACGGCCGGATCGGCCCTGACGCGTTCGAGCGCCATCGGGATCAGGATGCCGCCGAGCGCGCCGGCGATGAGGTTGCAGATCATCGCGAGCCCGATGACGATGCCGAGGCCCGGGATCTTGAACCAGGCCACCGCGGCGATACCGGTGATCACGGCAAAGGCAACGCCGTTGATGAGACCGACCAGCGCCTCGCGGACGACCACGCGCCAGGCGTTGGAGGAGCCGAGCTCGCGGGTCGCAAGCGCCCTCACCGCGACCGTCATGGTCTGGGTCGCGGCATTGCCGCCCTGACTCGCCACGATCGGCGCGAGCACTGCGAGCGCCACCATCTGTTCGAGCTGGCCCTCGAACAGCCCGAGCACGGAGGACGCCAGGAAAGCCGTGGCGAGATTGATCAGCAGCCAGTTGAAGCGGCCGCGCGCGATGGTGAGAAAGGTATCCGATAGCTCTTCGTCGCTGGTGACACCGCCGAGCGCCTTGAGGTCCTCGTCCGCCTCTTCCTCGATGACGTCGACGACGTCGTCGACGGTGATGACGCCGACCAGGCGGTCCTGGGTGTCGAGCACGGGTGCTGCGACGAGGTTATACTTGCCGAACATGCGCGCCACTTCCTCCTGGTCCTCCAGGACGGAGACGCGGCGGCGATCCTCGTCGGTCAGCTCGGTCAGCGGCACCGGGCGGCGCGCGCGTAGCAGCACATCCAGCGGAACTGCGCCCTGCCAGTGCTGGTCCTTGTCGACGACGTAGATCTCGTAGAAGCGGTCCGGCAGATCGGGCGTATCGCGCATGTAGTCGATCGCCTGCCCGACCGTGAAATCCTGCGGCACGGCGATGAACTCGGTCTGCATGCGCCGGCCCGCGGAGTTCTCCGGATACAGCAGGCTGCGCTCGAGCGCGACGCGCTCCCGCAGCGGCAGCTTCTCGAGGATCTCCTCCTGCTCCTCCTGGTCGAGGGTTTCGAGCAGCTCGACCGCATCGTCGGATTCCAGTTCGCGGACGCCCTCGGCGACCGTCTCGGGCAGCAGCTCGTCGAGGATCTCCTCGCGGACGCTCTCGTCGACCTCGTTCAATGCGGAAAAGTCGAAGTCGCGCCCCGTCAGCTCGACCAGGCGGACACGATGGTCGGGCGCGAGCGCCGCAATGAGATCACCTAGATCGGCCTCGTGCAGGTCCGCGACGCAGGCGCGCAGCGCGGCGCTGTCGGCGGCCTCGATCGCATGCGCAATTTCCTCGACGAATTCGTGCCGAATTTCGCCATCTTCATTGCGCATCGGGACGTGGTCGAGTACCAAGCTCTCGGTGGAAGCGGCGCCATCCATATGCTCGTCCATGGGACGCCTCGCCGTTGACTGGTTGATCGTTTGGGTTGACGGTCAGGCAATACCCACAAGGCAATCGCGAGCGCAATGGCAAACATGCGTCGACCAAACTGGACATCGATCATTGTGGGCCCGACTCTCGCTGCCGTCGCCGCGATCGGCTCAGTCCAAGCCGCGGATTGCCCGCGCAGCGATGCGCTCGGCACGTCCCGTATCCTGAGCGTCGATGCCAAGACCACGCCGCGCGTCGGACTGAAGAGTTTTCCGCAGACGCTGCCGCTCGCGGATCACGAGGTGGTCCTGACCTTCGACGACGGCCCGCATCCGCCGACGACGTCCAAGGTGCTGGCGGCGCTGGCGCAGGAATGCGTGCGCGCGACCTTCTTCCTGGTCGGCCGGAGCGCCGCCGAACACCCTGACCTCGTCAAGCGCATCGCCCGCGAGGGTCACACGATCGGCCATCATACCTGGTCGCATCCGTACATGGCCCGGATCCCGGCAGATGCGGCGAAATACGAGATCGACCGCGGCATAGCCTCTGACGAGATGGCGCTCCACGGGGTCTCGACGTCGACGCCGTCGACGCCGTTCTTCCGTTTCCCCTATTTCGAACAGACGCAAGCCCAGCTCGACCTGCTCCAGTCGCGTGGCATCGTCGTGTTCGGGGCTGATCTCTGGGCCAGCGACTGGAATGACATGACGCCGGAGCAGGAACTCAAGCTGATCACCGAGCGCGTAGCCGCCGCCCGCAAGGGCATCATCCTGTTCCACGATGCCCAGGCGCGTACGGCGGCCATGATGCCGGCCTTCCTCCGGTATTTGCGGGAGAACGGCTTTCACGTGGTTCATTTGGTTCCGGCGGGCACACCACAGCTGAACGCCGCCGCGCGTTGATGCCGGAATGTCACGCCTGACCAAATTGGGGTGATTTAAGGCCTGTTAACACTCCGTTCATGCTACGCCCTGCAAAGATCGAGGGGGACCCCTGGCGGTGAAAGGTCTTTGCGCCTGAACCGTTTCCTGATGTCTCCGACCTACCATGGCGGCAAACGCAGATGAGGGCAGACCGGGTTCATGATCGGCAGTAGCGTTGCTTTTCGGACGCGATCGTGGACAGTCCTGCTTTTGGGGTTGCTGACCACGGCATCGCCGGCGGCCTTGGCCGCCGAATGCCCCGGCCATCCCGGCGCACTCGGCACCTCCCGCACGCTTGTCGTCGACCCGCATGAGCATCCGCGCATCGGCACCATGCAGTACCGCGAGACGCTGCCGCTGAAAGACCACGAGGTCGTCCTGACCTTCGACGACGGTCCGCTGCCGAAATATTCGAACCAGGTGCTCCAGATCCTCGCCGACGAGTGCATCAAGGCGACCTTCTTCATCATCGGCGAACAGGCCAAGGCGAACCCGGAAGGCGTGCGCAAGCTGGTCGCGGCGGCCACACCGTCGGCACGCACAGCATGAACCATCCGCTGACATTCAACAAAATGCCGCTCGACAAGGCGGAGGCGCAGATCAACGGCGGCATCGAGTGGGCGTCGGCTGCGATGACCGATCCGTCCAAGCTCGCGCCGTTCTTCCGCATCCCCGGCCTGATGCGCGCCGAGGGCGTCGAAAACCTGCTGATCTCGCGCGGCATCCAGGTCTGGAGCGCCGACTTCCCAGCCGATGATTGGCGTCACATCTCGTCCGATCGCGTCTACCAGCTCGCGATCCAGCGCCTGGAGGCCAAGGGCAAGGGCATCCTGCTGCTGCACGACATCCAGGCGCGCACCGTGGCCGCGCTGCCAAAGATCATCCGCGACCTGAAGGCGCGCGGCTATCGCGTCGTTCACGTGGTGCCCGCGACCGCCGACCAGCCGGCAACGCCGACCACGGCCGTGGAGTGGCTGCTGCATCCGCCGACGGAAACGACGCCGATCGCGCGCTGGCCTTCCGTGCCGAATTTCGTGTTCACGCAGACCGCGACGCTGCCTGCGCCTGGCCTCGCCGATCTCAACACGCAGACCGCGCACCAGCCGCTGGTGTTGCCGCGCAAGACCATGGCGCGGGCCGATGTCGCCGCCACCCTGCCCGCGCCCGCGCGCGATCTCTTCGCGATCCCCGAGGGCACGGTCGAGGTGCTGCTGTCAACGACCTTGTCGCGACGGGCTGCAACCCGGCTCGCGATGGCAGCCGAAGCACCGCGTGCCGGCAGGGGCAAGGGGGCCAAGATGCAGACCCGCCGAACCGCGCATGCTGCACACCCAGCGCCGAAGCACGCGGCTCAAGCCAAGAGCACGGCGCCCCGCCCCACCCGCGTCGCCACCAGCGTGAAGAAGCGGGCCTGAGTAAAAACTGTTACTGCCGCATGATGTTGGCGACGCAGAGCAGCACGATCAGCGCCAGGAAAAACAGGTCCATGTAGGACTTGAGCTCGCCGTCACGGCGCAGCCGGGCCACGTCGGCCACGGCCTGCTTGCGCGCACTCGTTCCGCCCGAGCCATCATTGATCGGCCCCTGCAGACGCTTGGTCTCGGCTTCCAGCTTCTCGATCTTCTGGAAGAAGTAGAACGCACGCAGCGTCGAGGCCGAGCGCATGCCGCTATAGACCAGCACCAGGATCGCGAGGATCGCCCGGTTCTGATATTTCTCCATGAAGTTCAGGCTGAAATAGACCAGCGCCATGAATGCGAAGTTGGTCAGGAAACGGTAGACGAAGCTTAGAAAGACCATGCTGGCTCCAGCCGAGAGAGGTCGCGCGGGGCCCGTCTACGCCAACTTTGTTTCAACAAGGATATCATCGCCCGCGTGCCGCCGCCTTTTAGCCACGCGCTGCCATAATGCAAGCGAGAGCGCAGCCGTTCGCCGTATCCTACGCGCCGCGGCTCGATGGAGATCCGACTGAAGCTACGGTAGACTGTTGCCGCTGCCTCACGTGAGGTCTGCGGATTGGGGTCTGCCGATGCCGAAGAAGGGAATCACGGGCCACGACGATTGGGTTCTCACCGAGGCACTCGCAACCGCGCTGGTCGCGCTGGAACAGCTCGAGGCCAAGCACCAGCCAGGCACGCATATGGAGGACATCCGCAAGCTGCTGTCGAACGGCAAAGAGCCGGCCGCAGTGAGCCTGCATCTCGCCCAGGCCAAATGCCGCCTGTTCCCCGACCTCGATCCGCTCGAGATCTACCGCGAATACGGAATTGGCGAAGAATATGGCTAGGTGAGACCTGTTCGCAGGCGCCTCTGCGCCGCTTCTTTCGTCCGGGATTCCGCCTGGCCGGTATCGGCCGCCACCCCTGTGTGCCCGACAGGTATATCCCTGTGGATAGTCTGGGGAGGAGCCGCGCAAAAGCGCGCCCTGCGGGCCTGAAAACTTGAGCAGTTTTAATTGGATGGTGCGCTCGGAGGGACTCGAACCCCACGATTTTACTCACTGCCACCTCAAGGCAGCGCGTCTACCAATTCCGCCACGAGCGCTTTGGGGATGCCGGCTTGGGGCTTGAGGCCTGCCGGATCAACGGCGCCGATCTAACAAATCCATCAGTGGGGTACAAGCCTGCAAAGGCCCCGAATTCCACAAGCTTGGCAGGAAAATTCCTGCCCCGCCCCTGATCGGCCTTATCTCGTGCCTTGCGTCCGCGGCAACATCTGCTTGACCTCGACGGCGATGCGGTTGCGGTCGACCAGAACGACGCCGGAGGCCACCGGCAGATTGTTGGCGAGAACCTTGACCTCGTCGGCCTCGGTTGCGTCCAGCTCGATGATGGCACCGCGAGAAAGACGCAATACTTGATGGATCGGCATGGTGGTTGTCCCGAGGACGACCATGAGATCCACGGTGACTTTGTCGAGAGTAGGCACTGTCAGCACCACCGCAACTGGAGACTTACGCCAAAGGACTTGGCATTTGCGCCTGTGATCATCACCACGTTATGGTTAGCCAATGGTTAATTTGCCCAAAAACCCTCGCCAAGAGCTCGATTTGAGGTCGTTTTCCGCCACCGGCGGCGCGCCCGTCGCGTGGCGAATCTCGGACGCTCCCGTGCCCTATCCGGAGGCGGTGGCCGCCATGGAGGCCCGCGTCGCCGCCATTGCGGCGGGCGAGGCACCCGAGCTGGTCTGGCTGCTCGAACACCCCCCGCTCTACACCTCCGGCACCTCTGGCAGGGACTCCGACCTGCTCGATCCGCGATTCCCGACCTTTGCCTCCGGGCGCGGCGGGCAGCTCACTTATCACGGCCCGGGACAGCGGGTGGCCTATATCATGCTGGACCTCAAGCGCCGCCGGCCGGACGTCCGCGCCTATGTCGCAAGCCTGGAGGAACTGATCCTGAAAACGCTCGCCGCCTTCAACGTCCGCGGCGAGCGGCGCGAGGACCGGGTCGGCGTTTGGGTGAAACGGCCCGACAAAGGGCCTGAGCACGAGGACAAGATCGCGGCGATCGGCGTGCGGCTGAAGCGCTGGGTCTCGTTCCACGGCATCGCCATCAATGTGGAGCCGGAGCTTTCGCATTTCGCCGGCATCGTTCCCTGCGGCGTTGCCGATCCTCGATATGGCGTAACGTCGCTGGTCGATCTCGGCCAGTTGGTGACCCTGGCCGATATCGACGTCGCGCTTCGGCAGGCTTTTGAAGAGCTGTTCGGGCCGACACGCGCGCTGCTGCCGGAAGCAGCCGCCTGACGCTTTCCTGTTGGAGGCGCACCGCGCGCGTTCTCCACGGCCACGGAATCGGTTACGCTTGTATCAGGTGCCGCCCACGCCTCCCCTCCGCCGGGACAGCAGACTTCATGCCGGGCGACTAAACCCTCGGACCGACTGTTCGAGCGCCAGGCATAAGGAGGGATTGCGCTTCTGCTCGCAATGGGAGGTTTTGACCATGAAGTTGTCTGCACCGATCTATCATCTGAAGCGAAAAGCGAAGCGCCTGTCCCGCGACGAAGGCATCCCGCTGCACGCCGCGCTCGACCGCATTGCCGCGACGGAAGGGTTTTCCGCCTGGAGCATGCTCGCATCGAAAGCGGCCGCCGCGACACCGGCCAACAGGCTGTTTCCGCAATTCAAGCCCGGCGACCTTGTGCTGGTCGGGGCGCGTCCCGGTCAGGGCAAAACCTTGATGAGCCTTGAGCTTGCCGTGGAGGCCATGAAGTCCGGCAGTCGTGCGGCATTCTTCTCACTCGAATACACCGAGAAGGACGTGCTGGACCGCTTGCGTGCGATTGGCGTGGAGCCGGCGGGGTTCGACAAGCTCTTCGAGATCGATTGCTCCGACACGATCAGCGCGGACTACATCGTCAAGCAAATGGCGACAGCGCCTCGCGGCACGGTCGTTGTGATCGATTATCTGCAACTGCTCGACCAAAGACGTGAAAACCCTGATCTGACGGTTCAGGTGCGCGCGCTAAAATCCTTCGCGTGCGACAAGGGGCTGATCGTCGTCTTCATCTCGCAGATCGATCGATCCTATGACCCTCCGTCAAGCCCTGCCCTGATCTCAGCGATGTCGGCTCCCAAATCCGCTGGACCTGAAACTGTTCGACAAGATGTGTTTCATGAACAATTCCGAGGTTCAGTTCTGCGCGGCGAGCTGACGGCGAAGCCTCACGCCGGAGCCAGCGACACGTTGAGCTTGCCGGCGATGTAGCGGCGTTCCTGGGTCAAGCCGCCAAAGCCATAGGCGTCGCCCTTGACCTCGTCGACGTGCAGATAGGTTTCGGGATGCAGCGGGCCCAAAATCTCGGCCATGCGCTTGAACATCGCAGCGAGATAGGCCGCCTTCTCGTCCTTCGTGTTGGTGCCCTCGGTGACGTGGATATCCATCCAGTAGCTCGCTAGCTTCTGCTCGGCCAGCGACCTGCCGCCGGCGAACCAGTCGCCAGCATCGACCGATTTCACGATGATGGCGGTGACCTTGGGATCCTTGTGCAGGATCTTTGCGGTGAGCTCGGAGACGGCGTTGGCGATGTCGGTCTTCAGCGAGGGCGACTGGCGGGAGGTGGCGTAGGACACGGTGATCAGGGGCATTGTGGTTCTCCTCAAGATGTCGCGCTGTTTGCGCGGCGTTGGCAAGAAGCTAGACCTCTCCGCGTCATTTTGGTACCTTATCTGTATTGATACCAGTGATAACCATTCGTAATGCCAGCGACACTCGACATAGCCACCGTCCAGGCCTTCCTGCTGGTCGCTGAGCTCCAGAGCTTTACCCGCGCCGCGGAGGCGCTCGGCACGACGCAGGCAGCGGTGAGTCTGAAGCTGCAGCGGCTGGAGGCGCTGCTCGACAAACGTCTCGTCGAGCGTTCGCCGCGCGCGGTCCGGCTCACCGGCGACGGCGCCGGCTTCCTCGATCGCGCCCGCGCGCTGATGGCAGCGCATGACCGTGCGCTATCGGGCGAGGCACCGGCCGCGCAGTCGCTCTCGCTCGGCATCTCCGATCACGCCGCAGGCCCTGAACTGGTGCCGCTGCTGGAACGCCTGCACGCGATGTCGTCAAACCTCACCCTCGCGGTCACCATCGGCTTCTCGCGCGAGATGCAGGATGCTTATGATGCGGGCGAGCTCGATGCCGTGATCGTCCGCCAGGAGGGCAGCCGCCGCGGCGGCGAGAAGCTGACCGAGGACGAGTTCGGCTGGTTCGCCGCACGGCGCTTCGCGCTGCCAAAGGGCGAGCCGCTGCCGCTTGCGACGCTCGCCCCGCCCTGCGGCGTTCGGGCCCTCGCCGTGCGCGCGCTCGACAAGGCTGGTCTCGCCTGGCGCGAGCGTTTCGTCGGCGGCGGCGTCACCGCGGTGGTAGCAGCCGCGCTTGCCGGGCTCGCGGTCGCTCCGCTGGCGCGGCGGATCGCGCCTCCCGGGCTGATCGACATCGGGCCGGCGCACAAGCTGCCGAAGCTCGGCATCTCGAACGTCATGCTGCATTCGAAGGTCAGCGATTCAGGGAAGCTCGCGGCGCTGCGTGCAGTGGCGGCGACGTTTCGAAGTGTGGCCACCATCTGATATCACCTCCACTGATCGAGGCTGGCGATCAGCATCACCCCGGCCCCTCTGCAGGAACACTCATGCGGCCGAGCCGGCGCATCGCCGCAAGATCCCTGACGCCGCAGAGCGCCGCGCCAGCCAAGGACCGCGATTGCAGCCCTGCATACCGACCGCAGTTTTTGCCTAAAAACGTCCCAGAGAAAGGAACCGAAACGCCCTCTTGAACGTTTGCCCCCGTCGAGGCGGGGTCCGGGAATGATAAAAAAATCCAGTCAACAGAGGGACTTGTTCGAAAGCGAGCGGAGTTTTCGGCTGTTGGTGAAAGGAGTCGCGGACTACGCGCTCTACATGCTGGATCCTACCGGCATCATCACGAGTTGGAATATCGGCGGCGAGCGGATCAAGGGCTATTCGCCCGAGGAGATCATCGGCCAGCATTTCTCGCGGTTCTATACCGAGACCGACCGCGCCAACGGCAAGCCCGCGCGGGCCCTCGGCATTGCGCGAGACCAAGGCCGCTACGAGGAGGAAGGCTGGCGCGTCCGCAAGGACGGCACTTTCTTCTGGGCCAGCGTCATCATCGATCCGATCCGCGAGAACGGCGCCCTCGTGGGCTTCGCAAAGATCACCCGCGACATCACCGAGCGGCGCAATGCCCAGATCAAACTCGAGGCGATGCAGGCGCAGCTTGCGGAGTCGCAAAAGTTCGATGCGCTCGGCCAGCTTACCGGCGGCATCGCGCACGACTTCAACAACCTGCTGATGATCATCAGCGGCAGCCTTCACGTCCTGAAGAAGGGCGATCTCGACGATTCCAAGTTCCAGCGCGCGATCTCGGCGATCGACATCGCCACCAAGCGCGGCGCCGCGCTGACAGGACAGCTCCTGACCTTCGCGCGGCGGCAGAGCGTCAATCCGCAGGCGATCCATTTCGGCGACCGCATCGAGGCCATCCGCGAAGTGCTTCACGCCGGCGTCGGCAGCGCGGTTCACCTCGCCTTCGACATCGAACGCAAGGTCTGGCCGGTCAAGGCCGACGTCTCCGAGTTGGAGACGGGACTGCTCAATCTCGTCATTAACGCCCGCGATGCCATGCCCGACGGCGGAACGGTGACGATTGGCGCCCACAACATCGTGCTGGACGGTCCGCTCCACAGCGGCGAATTCGTCGCCATCACCGTCGCCGATACCGGTGTCGGCATCCCCTCCGACGTCGTCGACAAGATTTTCGAGCCGTTCTTCACGACGAAACCGGTCGGAAAAGGCACCGGCCTCGGCCTGTCGCAGGTGCACGGATTTGCGCATCAGGCCGGCGGCACGATCAAGGTCGCAAGCGAGCTTGGCAAGGGCACCACCTTCACTATCCTGCTGCCGCGCGAAACCGCGATCACGCCGGCCGAGGCCTTCGAAGTAGCGCCGGTGCGCGGCAGCGGCACGGTGCTGCTGGTCGAAGACAATCCCGATGTCGCGATGGTCAGCATTGGCCTGCTGGAGCAGCTCGGCTATCGCGTGCGCCAGGTTGCGGACGCCGAATCCGCGTTGCGTGAGGTCGAGACTAACGGCGTCGACCTCGTCTTCTCCGACATCGTCATGCCCGGCAATATGGACGGGCTTGGCTTGGCCCATCGCCTGCGCCAGATCCGCCCCGACCTGCCGATCCTGCTCGCCAGCGGCTACAGCGAAGCCGCCGCCAGCGTGCGCGGCGATTTCCCGATCCTGCGCAAGCCGTACGAGATCCACGAGCTCAGCGAAGCGATCGCGAAGCTGCCGCGGTGATGGCCGACTAAACCGTCGGCAGCACCGAGAACGTTTCCCCGCCCTGCGCAGGTTCAGCTCATCGGCACTTGCCGTTTCGCTCGTCACGCTATCCACGCGCGAGGACGGCGGGCCGTGGCGGCAGAGTGCAACCATGTCAGCGACATGCTTCGGCGGACCCGCGAACAGCGCTTCCACGCTGCCGTCGCGGCGGTTGCGCACCCAGCCTTCGAGCCCGCAGGTCACCGCCTGGGACTCGACCCAGGCCCGATAGCCGACGCCCTGCACGCGGCCGCGGATCATGACCTGGAGGATCGCCTGGCTCATTTTTTCAGCCCGAGGAGATCGGCGCTGCGCGCTTTCACTTCGGCTTCGCGCATGACACGATTGGTCAGCTCCGCCGACGGCAATCCCTTCAGCGCTTTCGGCGCCGTGCCCTCGCGCAATGCCTTCTGGACTTCGTAGACGGCTTGAGTCGCTGCCGCGATCGGCGCGTGGCCCTGAAGCGCGATACGAACGCGTTGGCTGGCGAGATAGTCGATCGCGTTCAATTCGTCCGGCGCACCACCGAGCACGATCGGCAGATGCGTTGCGGACACGACCGCCTCGAGCTCACCGCGCGACTTGATGCCAGTGAAGAACAGTGCATCGACGCCGGTGGCTTCATAGGCCTTGGCGCGATGGATCGCGTCCTCGATCGAGCTGATCGAGGCCGCACCGGTGCGGCCCATGATCACCAGCGACGGATCGCTGCGGCCGTCGAGTGCGGCCTTCATCTTGCCGACGCCCTCCTCCAGCGAGATCAGCTGCGCCCTCGCCTCGCCAAAGGCGGCCGGCAGCAGCGTGTCCTCGATGGTCAGACCCGCCGCCCCCGCTGTCTCCAGCTCTTGCACCGTGCGGCGCACGTTGAGCGCATTGCCGTAGCCGTGATCGGCATCGACCAGCACCGGCAGCGCTGCGGCGCGCGACATCCGCCGCATCTGCTCGGCCAACTCGGTGAGCGTGATCAGGGTGACGTCGGGATCGCCGAGCACAGCGAGCGAGGCCACCGAACCGCCGAACATGCCGAGCGGGAAGCCGAGATCCTCGGCAATGCGGATCGAGATCGCGTCATAGACCGAGCCGGGATGGACGCAGGTCCCGCCCGACAGGATGGAACGCAGTTTCTCGCGGCGGGAACGAAAGGCCATGGTGAAGTCTCGATCAGTGCGGCGCCGTCGCAACATACTCCGTCATTGCGAGCGCAGCGAAGCAATCCAGAATCTTTCCGCGGCGACAGTCTGGATTGCTTCGCTGCGCTCGCAATGACGAAGTTCGTGGGGCCGGGACGAGAGCCCCACTTACACTTTACGCAAACTCCAAAATCAGCGCGTCCACCGCGAGCGTCGCGCCGGCGCTGGCGTGGATCTTCTTCACGGTGCCGTCCTGCTCGGCGCGGAGCACGTTCTGCATCTTCATGGCCTCGACCACAGCCAGCGTCTCGCCCGCCTTGACCTCCTGGCCTTCCGTCACGGCAATCGAGACGATGAGCCCGGGCATCGGACAAAGCAGCTTCTTGCCGGTGTCGGAGGCCGTCGTCACCGGCATCAGCCGCGCGGAAGCGGATTCCGCTTCGGTCCAGACATAGACCGGCACCTCGACACCCTGATGCGCCAGGCGGATGCCGTTCGGAATCGGCGCGCCTGCATCGCGACCACGTGGCCGTCGATGGTGCCCTGCCAGACCGGATCGCCCGGCTTCCATGCGGACTGCAGCAGATGGGCGCTGCCGGCCTTGCCGTCGGCATCGACGAAGCGCACCGCTATCGCCTCACTGTCGCGGGCTACCTCGAGCAAAATCTCCTGCCGTTCGAGCCAGACCGCACGGCGGCGCTCGCGCTGCACGATGCGGCCGCCCATCTGGCCGGAGATCTGCCGCTTGCGCTCACCGAGCACGTGATCGATGGCGGCGCCGACGGCGGCGATCCGTCGCGCGACCTCGCCTTCGGGCACGCGCACCGCAAAGCCCTTGGGAAATTCTTCGGCGATGAAGCCGGTCGACAGATTGCCCTCACGCCAGCGCGGATGATGCATCAGCGCCGACAGGAACGGGATGTTGTGCCTGATGCCGTCGACATAGAACGAATCCAGCGCGGTCGCCTGCGCCTCGATCGCAGCCGCACGCGACGGGGCGTGAGTGACGAGCTTTGCGATCATCGGATCGTAATGAATCGAGATCTCGCCGCCCTCCTGCACGCCGGTGTCGTTGCGCACGGTGATGCCGTCCTTGCTCACTTCCGCCGGCGGGCGATACTTCACCAGCCGACCGATCGAGGGCAGGAAGTTGCGGAACGGGTCTTCGGCGTAGAGGCGCGATTCCACGGCCCAGCCGGTGAGCGTGACGTCCTTTTGCGTGAGCGCGAGCTTTTCGCCGGCGGCAACACGGATCATCTGCTCGACGAGATCGACGCCGGTGACGAGCTCGGTGACGGGATGCTCGACCTGAAGACGCGTGTTCATCTCGAGGAAGTAGAAGCTCTTGTCCTGCCCCGCGACGAACTCGACGGTGCCGGCGGAATCGTAGTTCACGGCCTTGGCCAGCGCGACCGCCTGCTCGCCCATCTTGCGGCGGGTGGCTTCGTCGAGCAGCGGCGACGGCGCCTCCTCGATGACCTTCTGGTTGCGGCGCTGGATCGAGCATTCGCGCTCGCCGAGATAGATCACGTTGCCGTGCTTGTCGCCCAGCACCTGGATCTCGATGTGGCGGGGATCGACGATGAACTTTTCGACGAAGACGCGGTCGTCGCCGAACGAAGCCTTGGCCTCGGCCTTGGCGAGATTGAAACCTTCCGCGACCTCGGCCTTCGAATGCGCGATGCGCATGCCCTTGCCGCCACCGCCGGCGGAGGCCTTGATCATCACGGGATAGCCGATCTCGTCGGCGATCCGGACCGCGTGCTTGTCGTCCTCGATGACACCGAGATGGCCCGGCACGGTCGAGACCTTGGCCTTCGCAGCCGCCTTCTTGGATTCGATCTTGTCCCCCATCGCAGCGATCGCGCCCGGGTTCGGGCCGATGAAGACGATACCGGCGGCTTCCAGCGCGCGCGGAAACGCCTCGCGCTCCGACAGGAAGCCGTAACCGGGATGCACGGCCTCGGCGCCGGTCTTGCGGCAGGCTTCCACGATCTTCTCGATCACCAGATAGCTCTCGGCCGCGGCCGGCGGGCCGATCAGCACGGCCTCGTCGGCCATCTCGACATGGAGAGCATCGCGGTCGGCCTCGGAGTAGACCGCAACCGTCTGAATTCCCATCTTGCGCGCGGTCTTGATGACCCGGCAGGCGATTTCGCCGCGGTTGGCGATCAGAATGCGTTTGAACATGCTTTTCTTGAGTCTCGACCTTGGGCGGGACCCTTCCCTGGGCCGTTGGGGCCTATAGGACGGGCCGTGTGGCTCCCGTGGTACATCAAAATTGGCCGGAGGCAACGGTCTAAATCCGACCCCGCTGGCGTGCCAGCGCAAGACCGATCGGGCCTGGCGAACGCCTCGGATGAGCTACGACTTCCCGGCCTTGGCCACGTCCCGGACCAGGCTGTGAATGAAGCCCAGTTTCGCGACCACCGCGGGCGAGAGGATGAAGGGATAGAGGTCGCGCAGGCCCATGGCGCGGTTGACACTGTTCATGGCGAAGGTGAAGGGCAGCCATGCCTCGACGATCGCCTCGACGCCTTTCGCCTCGTATGGGTTGAACCGGATCCGCGTCGACAACTCCCCGTCGCGATCGACCTTGGGACGCACCTCCATGCCGAATTCGCCAGCCATCTCCAAGGTGTCGACGATGTGGAGGTAATGCGCCCAGGTCTCGGCAAAATCTTCCCAGGGGTGCGTCGTCGCATAGGCCGACACGTAATTCTGCTGCCAGTCCGGCGGCGCGCCTTCGGCATAGTGATGCTGTAGGGCCTGGCCATAATCGGCGGAATCGTCGCCGAACATGGCGCGGCATTCCTCCAGTTTCCCGCCATCGCGCACCAGTACGTCCCAGAAATAGTGCCCGACCTCGTGGCGGAAATGCCCGAGCAGCGTCCGGTAGGGCTCGCCCATCTCCAGCCTGCGCCGCTCGCGCTCGATGCCATCGGTCTCAGTCAGCGCGATCGTGATCAGGCCGTTGTCATGGCCGGTCAGGATCTTCTGGCCGCTGTTCGGATCGTCGGCCAGGAAATTGAAGATCAGCCCGTGCCCGGGATTGTCCTGCCGGGTCTGGAGCGGGAGCTTCCAACGGATCAGCGAATAGAACAACCGGTGCTTCGCCACCTCCAGCTCGCGCCAACCGGCGAGCTGCGCGGGATCCGAGAGATCAGGCACGATGCCGTTATGACGACAGGCGCGGCAATAACCGGTGGTATCACTCACATCCGTCAGCCAGTTGCAGGCATCGTATCCGGCATTGCGGCACAGCATCCGCCCCTTGCCCTTGTCGGCGAGCGTGGCCCAGCCCTGACCGTCCGGCTCGATCGCCGACATCGTCTCCTTCTCCGGCAGGAAGGCGACCTTGTGGCCGCACCGTCCGCAGGCGCGGTTCTCGAAATAGAGAACATTGCCGCAGGCCTGGCAGACAAAGAGCTTCAAGATTTAGCCTCTCCGGATAGGGAGTTTATGAATGGGAATTGTAGCGCCTCGCAGATACGCCCATCGAGGGCCCATCGTTCCAATGTTTGGAACAAATAGCCAGACCCCGCGTTTGGTCATACCCGCACACGCCATTCGGCGGCGTTTTCTTATCTATTCCCTTTTGAGCAATGGCTATCACGCTTTGTCTGTGTGAATATCGGCTCGGCACGTGCGCTCCCGCATCACAACGGCCGACGCCTTGAACGATCTTTTGCCCGAGACCATTGCGGCCGAAAGGCTGCGCCAGCACCTCGAGGACACCGCGCGCGAGCGCGATGAAGCCTATCGTGCGCTCCAGGAGCGCGAGGCGGAGCTCGCGCGCATCCAGCGCATCGGCAAGGTCGGCGGGCTCGAGGTCGACTTCCGCGAAGGCTTCAAGAACCGCCGATCGCCGGAATATCTGATGATCCACGGGCTGCCGCCCGAGGCCGCCGACGAGACCCATGAAGACTGGGTCAGCCGCATCCATCCCGATGACCGCGACGCGACCGTCAAACATTTCTTCGAGGCGCTGGCCGGGACCAGCGGGGACTACACCGCCGAATACCGCATCATCCGCCCCAACGACGGCGAGACCCGCTGGATCCGCGTCGTCGCCAAAATCGAGCGTGACGGCGACGGCCGCGCGATCCGCCTCGTTGGCGCTCACATCGACGCCACCGACCAGATGCTGGTGCGCGAGACCTTGCGCGAGAGCGAGGAGCGCTTTCGGCTGATCGCCGACAGCGCGCCGGTGCCGATCTGGGTCACAAAGCTCGACCGCACCCGTTCCTTCGCCAACCAGGCCTATGTCGACTTCGTCGGCCTGCCCTACGATCAGGCCATCGCATTCGACTGGCGCAAGGTGCTGCATCCTGACGACCTGCCGCATGTCTTGCAGCAATCGGTGCAAGGTGAAGCCTCGCTCAAGCCGTTCGTGCTGGAGGCGCGCTACAAGGATGCCTCCGGCGAATGGCGCTGGCTGCGATCGGAATCGCAGCCGCGCTGGGATCCGACCGGCAAGCATATCGGCTTCATCGGCGTCGCCCACGACATCACCGTCGCCAAGCGGGCAGAGATCGAATTGCGGCAGCTCAACGAGACGCTGGAAGAGCGCATTGTCGAGCGTACCGCCGAGCTCGAATCCAACGAGGCGCGGCTGCGCGCGATCCTGGGGACCAGCAACCAGTACCAGGGGCTGGTCGATCTCAAGGGTGAATTGCTCTACGCCAACAAGACCGCGCTCGATGGCATCAGGGCGAACTCGTCGGACGTGATCGGAAAGCCCTTCTGGGATACGCCCTGGTTCACCGGCACCCATGGCATGAGCGCAACCGTGCGCGAGGCCTTCGACACGGTGCTCAAGGGCGAAGCGGTACGGATGGAGATGCGGCTGCGCCTTCCCGTCGGCGAGCGCGATTTCGAATTCGGCATGCGCCCGGTGCTCGACCGCCACGGCAACATCACCGGCGCCGTGCCCGAGGCCGTCGACATCACCGAGCGCCGCCGCGGCGAGGAGGCGCTGCGGCAGTCACAGAAGATGGAGGCGATCGGCCAGCTCACCGGCGGCGTCGCCCACGACTTCAACAACCTCCTCACCATCATCCGCTCGGCGACCGACTTTCTGCGCCGGCGCGAGCTGCCGGAAGAACGCCGCCGCCGTTACGTCGATGCGATCTCCGAAACTGTCGAGCGCGCCTCAAAACTGACCGCACAGCTTCTGGCGTTCGCACGGCGGCAGCCGCTGAAGCCACAGATCTTCAACGTCGGCAGCCAGGTCGAGGGCGTGGCGCAGCTGGTCCGGCCGCTGGTCGGCGGCCGGATCGAGATCGCGGTCGAGATCGACGATGCCGACTGTTTTACCGTCGCCGACATCGCGCAGTTCGAGACTGCGCTGATCAACCTTGCCATCAACGCCCGCGACGCCATGGAGGGCGAAGGCCGCTTCACCATCGCGGTCCGCAAAGTCCAGGGCATTCCGAGCCTGCGCGCGCAATCGGCGCGCGGTGGCGATTACGTCGCAATCTCGGTGGCAGATACCGGCAGCGGCATCGCGCCCGAAAATATCGACGCCATCTTCGAGCCGTTCTTCACCACCAAGGAGGTCGGCAAGGGCACCGGCCTTGGCCTAAGCCAGGCGTTCGGCTTCGCAAAGCAGTCCGAGGGCGACGTCGCCGTAGCGAGCACGCCTGGTAACGGCGCGACCTTCACGATCTACCTGCCGCAGGCGGAGAGCCCGGCCACCGAGAACAAAGCCGCATCGCTCACCAGCGAGAACGCGACCACCGGGCGCGGCTACCGTGTGCTCGTGGTCGAGGACAATGACGATGTCGGCCAGTTCTCGACCGAACTTTTGGAAGACCTCGGCTATATCGTCCGCCGTGTCGCCAACGCCAACGCCGCGCTCGCCATCCTCGGCGAGAACGAGTTCGCGGTCGATCTGGTGTTCTCCGACGTCATCATGCCCGGCATGAACGGAGTCGAGCTCGCCGGCATCATCCGCGAGCGCTATCCGGGCCTGCCCGTGGTGCTGACCAGCGGCTACAGCAACGTGCTCGCCGAAAACGCCCACCGCGGATTTGAGTTGATCCAGAAGCCGTATTCGGTGGAGTCGCTGTCGCGCATTTTGCGCAAGGCGATCACGGAGAAGCTGTCGGTGGCGCGGTGAGAGTGAGCCAAGAACTCCGCTGTCGTCCCGGACAAGCGCAGCGAAGCGGAGCGCCGATCCAGGATCCATAGCCACAGGAAGAGGTTATCGGGCAAGCTGATAGCCACCAATCTTCGCCAAACTAGATCCTGTGGTTATGGGGCCCGGATCTGCGCTTCGCTTGTCCGGGACGACAACGGAGTGCGAATGACCCTATGAAAGCGGCACATACATGAAACCCGCCCTCTTCTCTGCCTGGCAGACCTGGGCCCTGCTCTCCGCCTGCTTCGCCGCGCTGACCGCGATCTTCGCCAAGGTCGGCGTCGAGAATATCAATCCGGATCTCGCCACGTTCATCCGGACCATTGTGGTGCTGCTGGCCTTCTCGGTGCTGCTGTTCTTCACTGGCCAATTCGCCGTGCCCTCGGCAGTCTCGTCGAAAACATGGCTGTTTCTGGTGCTGTCGGGGCTTGCCACCGGCGCGTCGTGGCTGTGCTACTTCCGTGCGCTCAAGCTTGACCTGCGACGCTGGTGGCGCCCATCGATAAGCTCAGCGTCGTGCTGGTTGCCCTGTTCGCTTTCGCCTTTCTCGGCGAGCGTCCGACCGCGCAAGGCTGGGGCGGCATCGCCATGATCGGCGCAGGCGCGGTTCTCCTGGCTGTGAAGTTTTAGGGCGGAACAAAGGTGGCATGAGATTGGTTTCTGCCTGGGCGCTTCCCAGCCTCGATCGAGAGACCGATGTCGCGCGAAAACCTCGACCAGGCAAGGCAGGCCGGACGCGCGCTCGATGCGGCCAATTTCTTCCTTGCCGACGTCCGCGACGGCCTCGGCCCCTATCTCGCCGTTTATCTCCTCACCGAGCAGCATTGGGACGAAGCCCGGATCGGCCTCGTGATGTCGATCGCGACCGTCGCCGGCATCGTCGCGCAGACGCCGGCCGGCGCCCTGGTCGACGCCACGCGGGCGAAGCGGATGGTGATGGTGATTGCTGCCGTCTTGGTAACCCTCGCCTCATTGTCGCTACCGCTGTTTCCCACCTTCGGGCCCGTTGCGATCTCGCAGGGCATCGCGCAGGCCGCCGCTGTCGTCTTTCCCCGGCGATTGCCGCCGTCTCGCTTGGCATCTTTGGTCATGCCGCCTTCACCGGACGGATCGGACGCAATGAGACGTTCAACCACGCCGGCAACGCGGTCGCGGCCGGCCTCGCAGGGCTCTCCGCTTACTGGTTCGGCCCCACCGTCGTGTTCTACCTTCTCGGCGCCATGGCGATCGCAAGCCTCGTCAGCATCCTGGCGATCCCCGAACGCGCCATCGACCACGACCTTGCCCGCGGATTGAACGACGCCGATACACAGAGCGAGCAGCCGTCAGGCCTCGCCGTGCTGCTGACCTGTCGCCCCCTGCTCGTCTTCGCGATGTGCGTGCTGCTGTTCCATCTCTCCAACGCGGCGATGTTGCCGCTGGTTGGGCAAAAGCTGGCGCTGCAGGACAAGAACATGGGCACCAGCCTGATGTCGGCCTGCATCGTGGCGGCCCAAATGGTGATGGTGCCTTTCGCGATGCTGGTCGGCGCCAAGGCAGACCGCTGGGGCCACAAGCGCTTCTTCCTCGCCGCCCTCCTGATCCTGCCCATTCGCGGCGCGCTCTATACGCTCTCGAACAACCCGTTCTGGCTGGTCAGCGTTCAACTTCTCGACGGCGTCGGCGCCGGCATCTATGGCGCGATCTTTCCCGTCATCGTCGCCGACCTCACGCGCAGCACCGGTCGCTTCAACGTCGCGCAAGGTGCAGTGATCACGGCTCAGAGCATTGGCGCGGCCTTGTCGACGACGCTCGCCGGCTTCGTCGTGGTCGGCTCGGGATACGGCGCGGCCTTCATCACGCTCGGCGCCGTCGCGGCGATCGGGGCCGTGATTTGCCTCCTCGCCCTTCCCGAGACGCGGCGAACCGCCGATGGCGGTCCGCGTCCGCAGGGGAAGACAGCAGCGCCGGCATCCGCTATCGCTGCCGAATGAACTCATTCCACTCTAAGGATTAAACGTGCCGTCTGACGCCATCTGGGCCTGGAGCATCATCGTCGTCGCGACCGCGGGCGTCATCATCCGCCCTTTTCGACTGCCCGAGGCGATCTGGGCCGTGCTCGGCGCCGGCGCTCTGGTCCTGCTCGGCTTTCTGCCGTGGCAGGATGCGCTCACCGGCATCGAGAAAGGCGTCGACGTCTATCTCTTCCTGATCGGCATGATGCTGATCGCAGAGCTCGCCCGGCTCGAAGGCCTGTTCGACTATCTGGCCGCCCTCGCGGTGGAATATGCATCCGGCTCGCCGCAGCGGCTGTTCCTGCTGATCTACATCGTCGGCACGGTCGTCACCGTGTTGCTCTCCAACGATGCCACCGCAATCGTGCTGACGCCCGCCGTCTATGCGGCAACACGCGCCGCCGGCGCCAAGCCGCTGCCCTATCTGTTCGTCTGCGCCTTCATCGCCAATGCCGCGAGCTTCGTGCTGCCGATCTCCAACCCCGCCAATCTCGTCGTGTTCGGCGCACGCATGCCGCAACTGACGGAATGGCTGCGCCTGTTCGCCCTGCCCTCGGCGGCGTCGATCCTGCTCACCTATGTCGTGCTGCGCCTGACCCAGCATCGCGCGCTGAAGCAAGAGACCATCGCGCGCAGCGTGCCACATCCAAAGCTCGGCCGCGGCGGCAAGCTGACCGCTATGGGCATCATCGCCATCGGCGTCGTGCTGGTCACGGCCTCCGCGCTCGACAAGCAACTCGGCCTGCCGACCTTCATCTGCGGCGTGGTGACGGCCGCCTTCGTGCTCCTGATCGGCCGCCAATCGCCGTTACCCGTGCTGCGCGGCGTCTCCTGGAGCGTGCTGCCGCTGGTCGGCGGGCTCTTTGTGATGGTGGAAGCGCTGGTGAAGACCGGGGTCATCGGTCAGCTCAGCGCGCTCTTGCATGAAGCGGTGGCACAATCCATCCCGCAAGCAGCCTGGAGCGTCGGCGTCGCCACCGCAATCGCCACCAACATCGCCAACAATCTGCCGGTCGGCCTGGTCGCGGGCTCGGTCGCGGCGAACGATCATTTGCCCGCACCTGTCGTGAGCGCCCTCCTGATCGGCGTCGATCTCGGACCCAATCTGTCGGTGACGGGATCGCTCGCCACCATCCTCTGGCTGGTCGCCCTGCGGCGGGAGAAGATTGAGGTCGGCGCCTGGCGCTTCCTCAAGCTCAGCATGCTGGTAACGCCGCCGGCCCTGATCGCGGCCTTGGCTGCCGCGATCAGGTAACGGGCTTCGTCAGTCGTTTTCGTAGCCGTAGACCTCCGGCAGGATAAAGATTGCGGCGAGCAATCCAATCAGCGGGAAGATCGCGACGAACAGCGTGGCGTTGGCCTGCCCGACCGCAGCGAACAGCGACGGGAACAGGAAGATCGCCAGGAATGACGGCAGCTTCACGAACATGTAGGCGAAGCCGCTGGCGGTGCCGCGATACTTCGGCTTGGCGACCATGGTCGGGATCGTCATGCAGTTCGAGGCGTCCCAATAATGGCCCCACAGCATGGCGGCGGCCGCGAACGGCAGCAGGACCTTGTTGTCGGTGTAGAGCGCGAAAGCCGCGACCAGGAGCGAGGCCAGCACAATGCCGAAACCGGCGATCGAGATGCCGCGATGGCCGATCTTCGGCGTCAGCAACGGCCCGACCCAGCCGGACAGCGCGGCGAAGCAGAACAGCGCCATCGTCACCAGGTTGATGCCGAGCACGCTCGACACGCCGACCATCACGAACAGCACGGGGAGGTAGAACGCGAAGGTGGAGAACTCGCTGCCTTGCGCGAAGCAGGCGATCCAGCCGTAGATCGTCGCACGCCAGCGGATCGGGTCCTGCCTCAGGTCGGCGAGGAAGGCGCGGGTGGAGACCTTGGGCACCACCACATCCTGGTCCGGCAGCATGGCAAGATCGTCGTTGAACATCTCGCGCGCGACCTGCTTGGCCTCACGATAACGTCCCTTCTGCACCAGCCACACGGCCGTCTCCGGCACGTCGTGGCGCATGATCAGGATGATCAGCGCCGGCACCGCACCGAGGCCGAGCGTCACGCGCCAGAGCATCTCGTGCTGAATGTCGAGCAGCAGGAAGATCACGATGACGCCGATGGTCAGGACCTCACCCACGGCGAACATGAACTGCCAGCGGTTGCCCATCACCTCGCGTTCACCCTTGGCCATGGATTCCATGATGTAGGTGTACCCGGTCGAGATATCCGAGCCGAGGGGGACGCCGAGCAGGAAGCGGATCACGACCAGCCAGCCGACGCTAGGTACGAAGGCCTGCGCCAGTGCCAGCACGATGAACATCACCATCGTCACCAGGAACATCACGCGGCGGCCGATCTTGTCGGACAGCCAACCGCCGAGCAGCGCACCAATCAGCGCGCCGCCTTGCGTGCCCGCTGCGGCAAGGCCGAGCATCAGCGGATCTGGATTGTACTGCTCCTTGATGAAGATCAGCACGAAGGCAATCGAATAGAGATCCCAGGCCTCGACCAGGATCGAGGCCATCATCAGCCAGCCGACCTTGTTGCCTTTGGGACTGTAATTGGTGATGAGATAGCGGACCGCGGCTTCGCTCGCGGTCGGTTGTGGCACGGCCATCGTCGACATGTTGGGTCCTCTCTTCAAAACTCTTTACGCGCCAAGTACTTCTTAAGCGCCAAGCAGCGGCTCGATGCTGCAGTCGAGCAGGCGCGGATCGATCCCCGCCTCCATGCCTGTGAACATCTGGTCCATGTAGTCGATCAGCGCATCGCTCGCCTTCACCGCGTCCTCGACGCGGCGGCCGGCGACGGAAGCGAGAATGGCAAGATGGTGATCGATCGTGCCGGACAGGTCGGTCTGTCCCGGCATGAAGCGGTGGTGGATATAGCCGATGCGGCGATACAGCGTGTGCAGCGGTCGCAGCGTATGCACCAGGAACGGCTCGCCCGCGGCTTCCAGCACCAGCGCATCGATACGGCGGTCGATGCTGTTGAACTCGTCGAGGGTCAGGGTGGCGCGGCGCTCGCGCAGCAAGCGCTCGATGTGCAGCGCCTGATTGCGGTGCGAGAGGCTGGCGCGATCGGCCGCAAGACGCACCACGAAGCGCTCCATGTCGCGGCGCAAGGCCAGCAGCATGCGCTCGCGCGCGAGATCGATCGGCGCGATGTGCAGGCCGTGGCGCGGGCGGATGATGATGAGCGTGTCGGCGGACAGACGATTGACGGCGTGATGCACCGGCGTGCGGCCGAAGCCTGTGATCTGCTGCAATTCCAGCATCGTCATGAACTGGCCGGGCTTGAGCTCGCAATGAACGAGCAACTCCTCGATCTTCTGATAGGCCAGCTCGAAGAAATTGAGCCGGTTGCGCCGCGAGGGCTTGCCCTCGCCGTCGTCGTTTCTCACCACCTCGAGCGTGCGCTTGCGCCGTGCCATGTCGTCCTCTCCCGTCAGCCCGCGCTCTCGTCGCCGGATGGCGCTCTATTTGTGGCACCGTTAAAACATGTTGTGATATATTACAAGCAAGCGTAAAGCTTTCGCGGATGCGCTACATGCTGCAGCGCAAAATGAAAACACGACCGGTGCGAAGCGCCTGTGATGGGAGGACAATCGCTGTGAAGATCACGTCGATCGAGACGCTGCGCACCGAGGAATTCTCCAACGTCATCTGGGTCCGCGTCCACACCGACACGGGCATGATCGGTCTCGGCGAAACCTTTTATGGTGCCGGCGCAGTCGAAGCGCAGATTCACGACACCTTTGCCGGCCGCCTGCTCGGCCGCAATCCCCTCCACATCGAGGCGATCCATCGTGACATGCTGAACCTGCCGATGGCGCAGTCGTCGACCGGCGTGGAATATCGCGCGGCGTCGGCGATCGACATCGCGCTGTGGGATCTGTTCGGCAAGGTCTGCAATCAGCCGGTGCACCAGATGCTTGGCGGCCTCTGCCGCGACAAGCAGCGCATCTACAATACCTGCGCCGGGACGCAATATGTCCGCTCGACCAATATCAGCCCGGTCGCCAACTGGAATCTCGGTGCCGCCAAGGGCCCCTACGAGGACCTCGACGGCTTCATGCACCACGCCGACGCGCTCGCCGAAAACCTGCTGGAGAGCGGCATCTCCGCGATGAAGATCTGGCCGTTCGATCCTGCGGCGCAGGAGAACAAGGGCCTTTACATTACGGCCGCGCAGATGAAGCGGGCGATCGAGCCGTTCGAGAAGATCCGCAAAGCCGTCGGCGACAAGATGGAGATCATGGTCGAGCTCCACTCGCTCTGGAATTTGCCGACCGCGAAGCAGATCGCGCGCGCGCTTGAGCCCTACAAGCCGACCTGGTACGAAGACCCGATCCGCATGAACTCGCCGCAGGCGCTCGCCGAATATGCGCGCTCGACCGACGTCTGGGTCTGCGCCAGCGAGACGCTGGGCTCGCGTTTCCCCTACAAGGACATGCTCGACCGCGACGCCATGCATGTGGTCATGGCCGATCTGTGCTGGACCGGCGGCCTCACCGAGGGCCGCAAGATCGCGGCGATGGCGGAGACCTATCACCGGCCCTTCGCGCCGCATGATTGCATCGGCCCGATCGGCTTCATCGCCGCCGTCCACATGTCGTTCAGCCAGCCCAACACGCTGATCCAGGAATCGGTGCGCGCCTTCTACAAGGGCTGGTACAATGAGCTCGTCACCACGATGCCCACGATCAAGGACGGCTATGTCTATCCGATGGAAGGCCTCGGTCTCGGCGTCGACCTTCTGCCTGCCGTGTTCGATCGCTCCGATTTGACCGCGCGTCGTTCCAACGCCTGAGGATGTTTTGAGATGAGCACCGCCCTCTTCGACCTTTCCGGCCGCACCGCCCTTGTGACCGGCTCCTCCCGCGGCCTCGGCCGCGCCATCGCCGAAGGCATGGCCAGGGCCGGCGCCAGAATCATCGTGAACGGCGTCGATCCCAAGCGCGTCGAGCAGGCCGTCGCCGAGTTTCGCGCCGCCGGGCATCAGGCTGAGGGCGCCCCCTTCAACGTGACTGACGAACCCGCGATCGTCGCCGCCTTCAACGACTTCGACCGGCAAGGCATCGCGGTCGACATCGTCGTCAACAATGCCGGCATCCAGCACCGCAAGCCGCTGGTCGAATTCACCACCGACGAATGGCGCAAGGTGATCGAGACCAACCTCACCAGCGCCTTCGTGATCGGCCGCGAGGCCGCCAGGCGCATGATCCCGCGCAAGCACGGCAAGATCATCAACATCGGCTCGCTCGGCAGCGAGCTGGCGCGTCCCACCATCGCGCCCTACACCGCGGCCAAGGGCGGCATCAAGAACCTGACCCGCTCGATGGCGGTGGAATGGGCCCAGCACGGCATCCAGGCCAATGCGATCGGCCCCGGCTACATGCTCACCGACATGAACGAGGCGCTGGTCAACGATACCGATTTCAACAACTGGCTGATGGGCCGCATTCCCTCCAAGCGCTGGGGCAAGCCGGACGAGCTGGTCGGCGCAGCGATCTTCCTCGCCTCGGATGCCTCCACTTACGTCAACGGCCAGATCATCTATGTCGATGGCGGCATGATCGCCGCGATGTAATCGCGAAACCTGAGGAAACGGGACCATGCGCGCCGTCGTCATTCACGCCCCGAAGGATCTGCGGATCGATACCTATCCCGATCCCGCACCCGGTCCGGGCGAGGTCCGCGTCAAGATCGCCAATGGCGGCATTTGCGGCTCCGATCTGCATTACTACCATCATGGCGGCTTTGGCGTCGTCCGGATCCAGCAGCCGATGGCGCTGGGGCACGAGATCGCGGGCGTGGTCGCGGCCGTCGGTGACGGCGTCACCAACGTGAAAGCCAGGACGCGCGTCGCGGTCAATCCGAGCAAGCCATGCGGCAAGTGCCTGCATTGCCAGGAAGGCCTACGCAACCAGTGCCTCGACATGCGCTTCCTCGGCAGCGCGATGCGCTTTCCCCATGTGCAGGGCGGATTTCGCGAGTTCATCACGGTCGATGCGACGCAGGCGGTGCCGATCTCAGACAAGCTGTCGCTCGCCGAAGCGGCGGTCGCCGAGCCGCTCGCGGTGTGTCTCCACGCCGGCAAGCAGGCCGGCGCCCTCCTCGGCAAGCGCGTGCTGATTACCGGCTGCGGCCCGATCGGCGCGCTGATGATTCTTGTCTCGCGCTTCGGCGGCGCCTCCGAGATCGTCGTGACCGATGTCGCCGACGCGCCGCTCGCGGTCGCAAAAAGGCTCGGCGCCACGCATGCGATCAACGTCGCGAACAATACAACCGCGCTCGATCCCTGGCGCGCCGGCAAGGGCGTGTTCGACACGCTGTTCGAAGCTTCCGGCAATCAGGCCGCGCTGCGCACCGCACTCGACGTGCTCCGTCCCGGCGCAACCCTGGTGCAGCTCGGCCTCGGCGGCGAGATGACGCTGCCGATCAACTCCATCGTCGCCAAGGAATTGCAGCTCCGCGGCACTTTCCGCTTCGATCCGGAGTTCGAGCTGGCGGTACGGCTGATGGGCGAAGGTCTGATCGACGTGAAGCCGCTGATCACGGCGACCATGCCATTCGAGAACGCGGTCGCCGCCTTCGAGCTCGCGAGCGACCGCTCGCAATCGATGAAGGTGCAGCTGACATTCTAGCGCCCGTCGCCCTCAGGGCTGCGCCAGCGCGGCCATGACCTCACGGGACACGAAGATCTCGGCGCGCTCCCACGATTCATCGTTGTCGCCGCGGAACGTGTAGAGCTTGTCCATGACGACCTTTTTGGCGCCGACGTCAATCACCGCGACCTTGGCCCATTGCACCAGCGTGCTGGTCTTCTGGATGCCGCCGATGACCTTGAACGCCGCCCCCTCCTGCACGGACGGCGCAAGCCGGTAGCGCGGGTCGGCGGCGATATCCCGCCGGAGCGCGACCATGAACGCCTGCAGCCGCCGTTCGTGGGCAGCGCTCTGGTCGGTCGGTTCGGCCGAGGTATCGGCATAGCTGAAATCGTCGAGAGCAACGGTGGTCTCAGCGGCTACGGCCCGGCCCTCCGGCCCAGCGCCGAGAAGAACAACGAAAGACAGCAAAGACAGGGTACGGCGCATGACAGCCCTCGCGTGACGGAAGACTTCACGCTAGGCGGGCGCTTCGCTCGGCGCAGCCGTGGCCATCCCGACCGGCACCGGGAAAATTTCACGACGTTGCACCGCGGTAAGGGTGCCGCTTTCCGCGACCGGCGTTCTGCCCTTAAATGCGAGGGCGACAATTCCGTTCGCGCCAGGTGCCCGCCGATGTGGAACCGCCCGAGATCTCGATCTCAAGGTCCGCCTGACCTTGCGCGTGGCCGCCATATCGGCCGCCTGCTTCGCCGCGATCTCCGCCTATTTCCTGATCACGGCCGATCGCGCCGCGCACGCGCGCATCGACGCCATCGCTACCATCGTGGCGAAGACGCTGGAGCTGCAACAGGGCAAGGTGCTGTGGGCGGCGAGCCCGCGCTCGGACTTTCCCAATCTCGATCCCGTTTCGGCTTATGTGATGACGCCCGGCCTGTGCCTGGCCTTCCGTGGCGTCAGCGGCGAGATGCTGCAGCGCTTCTGCGGCGCGCCGATCCCGGAGGACCCGCCGCCGCAGATTTTCACGGCATTCTACCACAGCCTGTTCGACCCCGGCCGCGAGGCGGCGCGGCCCGTGATCCTGCGCGGCACCAAGCTCGGCGAGGCCGTGGTCTCGGTCGATCCGGCCGTGCAGACGGCCGAGGCCTGGCACGAGGCCGGCCGCCTGATGCTCGCACTGGCAATTGCACTGCCGCTGTTGTGCGTCCTGGTCTACGCGGCGCTGGCCCGCGCGCTGCGCCCGACGCACATGATCCGCGCCGGCCTCGAGCGGATCGCCGCCAACGACCTCACCACGCGGCTCCCGCAATTCGATCTCGCTGAACTCTCCGCAGTTCGCGACGTCTTCAACCATCTCGCTGAAAGCCTCGACACCGCGCTGGCCGAACGGGCCGAGTTGACGCGGAAACTGATCGCGCTCCAGGACGAGGAGCGCCGCCATCTCGCCCGCGAGCTGCACGACGAGTTCGGCCAGTCGCTCGCGGCTATTCGCGCGCTCGCCTCCTCCGCCCGCCAGACCGCTGCGCAGGACTGCCCCTCCTTGCTTGGCGAGTGCGACGGCATCGCGCGAACTGCAACCGGCATGATGGAGACGCTGCGCGGCACCCTGTTCCGGCTGCGCCCGCCTGACGTGGAGGAATTGGGACTCGTCGCCAGTCTCGAAGGCCTCGTCGCCGGCTGGAATGGACGCAGCAGAGGCGAGACGCGTTTTTCGATCCGCTTCGAGGGCACCTTCGAGACCCTGCCGGCCACGATCAGCGCCAACCTCTACCGCATCGTGCAGGAAGCGCTCACCAATGCCGCCAAGCATGCCGGCGCCAGCAAGGTCAGCCTGGAATTGACGATGCTTGCCGACGAGATCGCACTCGCCATCGACGATGACGGACGCTCGACCGATCCTGCCGCGAAATCCGGTATGGGCCTGCTCGGCATGCGCGAGCGCGTCGCGGCGCTGCGCGGGCGGCTGAGTTTTGAGGCCGGCCCCGCCGGCGGCTCTGCGTTGCGCGTCGTCATTCCGCTCGCAGCCGCCAATCCGCAGGCGCTGGAGCACGCGGCATGACCGCGACCATTCTGCTGGTCGACGACCATTCCGTGGTCCGCGAAGGCTATCGCTCCGTGCTCGAGAAGCAGCCGGGCCTGCGCGTCATCGCCGAAGCCGGCGACGGTGCGGAGGCCTATCGCCTGTTCAAATCCGAGACGCCCGACCTCGTCATCATGGATCTCAGCATGCCCGGCATCGGCGGCGTCGAGGCGGTCAGGCGCATCCGGCAATGGGACAAGGCCGCCAAGATCCTCGTCTTCACCATGCACGAGAATGCCGGCTTCGCCGTGCAGGCGATCCGCGCCGGCGCGCGAGGTTATGTCACCAAGACCAGCCCGCCGGAGACGCTGGTGCGCGCGGTGATGGACGTGCTCGCCGGCAAGATCGCGATCAGTCCCGATATCGACCACGAACTCGCGCTGAGCCGGATCAGCGGCGAGAACTCCGCCGCCGACGTCCTCACCCCGCGCGAGTTCGAGGTCTTGCGGCTGCTGCTCGCCGAGAATACGACGGAGGAGATCGCCGAGACACTGCACGTCAGCCCGAAAACGGTCGCGAATTTGCACTCGTTGATCAAGGACAAGCTCGGCGTCGGTTCCGATATCGAGCTGGTCCGGCTGGCGCTACGCCAGGGAATCCTGACGCAGCTCGATCTCGGCGATGCGTGAACGACACCGCGAGGCGGCAGATCATTCGCGCGCGACCACCTGGTCCAGCCACGCGCAGTTCAGCGGCGGCACGCGCGGATCGGCAACGCGGACGCCGCGCGCCGCAGCATCCATCCGCATGTCGCGCAGGCGCCTGCGCTGCTCTTCCGGCATGTTGAGCCGTTCGTGGCCCCACAGCGAAGGCCCGTCAAAGGTCTCATGCGGCTGCCAGGTCTGGGGGTCGATGATGCGGCCACCCCAGCCATATTCGATGAAGAAGCCGGACGGCGTGTTCACATAAAACGAGGTCATGTGGTCGTTGGTGTGCCGGCCCAGTGTGTAGACGACGCGACCGTCTTCGAGCTGCGCGAGATCGTAACCCTGCCCGACATCGTCGAGGCTGCCGAGCTCGACCATGAAATGGTGCAGAGCCTTCCGGCCGGAGCCAACCATCGCAAAGGAATGATGGCGGCCGTTGACGTGAAAGAAATAGAGTCCGTAAGGCTTGAGCCCGAAATCGGAAACGTGAAAACCCAGCACGTCGCGATAGAACGGCAGCAACAGCTCGACGTCCACGACGTTCATCACGGCGTGGCCCATGCCGAGCGCGCCGGTGCGAAAGCCCGAGATCGGCCGGCCCGGCCTGAACGGCTCGCTTGCCAGCTCGGGCTTGCAGAACGCTTCCAGCCGGTTGCCGGCGGGATCGGCGAAAATGATGAGCTCGGCGACATACCGCTCGTCAGCCAGCGCACGCGAACCGCGCGTCACCTTGACGCCGTGGCTTTCCAGCCGTCCGGCCAACTGGTCCAGCTCCGCGCTCGAGGGAACTTCCCAGCCCATCACCGCAAGGCCGGCATCGCTGCTGCCGTCGACGATCAGGCGCTGCTTGCGATCGTCCATGCGGAAGGCGCGCATCTTGCCGCCGCGATCGACCTGCTGCATGCCGAGCAGTCCGGTCGCCATCTGTCCCCACTGGTCGAGCTGCGACGAATTGATCCCGATATAGCCGAGCGCGGTGATTTCCATCGAATTTCTCCCAAGGGCATCGCATCCGCTGCAGTGCGGCGAACTTGATACCGGCCGCGCACGATCCTACGGTGACGCCGCAATCGCTACGCGTTCGCAATGACGATAATCGCGGGGCGAAGCCGCACAAGGGAGGAAATGCGAGGTGTCCAAGGAGCGGACGCGGAACGGCCAGCCGCGGCAGTCGGAGGGCGTGCGCGCCTTCAAGCGCGGGCTGGACGTGCTGCAGGAGGTCAACCGCTCCGGCGGTATCCGCGCCGGCGACGTCGCGCGCGCGCTCGATCTGCCCCGCCCGACCGTCTACCGCCTGCTCGAAACGCTGGAGGCACTCGGCTATGTCGCGCGCAGCGCCAGCGACGACCGCTTTCGCGTCACCCGCCTCGCCCTCAGTCTCGGTGATGGCTACGACCCCGGCGTGGTGATCTGCCAGGCGGCCGCGCCTTATCTTGCCGAGCTCAGCAAAACGCTGGTCTGGCCAGTCGATCTCTCCACCTACGAGAACGCCGCGATGGTGGTGCAGGAGACCACCCATTCGCGCAGCCCGCTCTCGATCGACCGCGGCATGATCGGAAAGCGCCTACCGATGCTGCGAACCTCGGCGGGCCGCGCCTATCTCGCCGCCTGCCCCGCGCGCGAGCGCGACCTCATCATCACCCATCTCCGCCGTATCGACGAGGCCGACGACCGCCCCTTCCTCGACGATGGCCGCCTCGACCGCATGATCGCGGAGACGGCCGCGCGAGGCTACGCCATCCGCAGCGAAGGCGAGTACAATCCCAAGACAGCGTCGATCGCCGTACCCATTGTCCGCAGCGACGCCGTGTTCGGCTGCATCTCCATCATCTGGATTCGTTCGGCGCTGGGCATCGAGGAAGCGATGGCGCAGTTCGTCGGCCGGCTTCAGGAGACGGCGGCGGCCATTCCGGTCAGTCCTTAACTGACCCGGACCGGCAGGGACGCAAGGCCGCGCAGGACATTGTTAAGCGCAAGCACGGGTTCGCCAATCTCGAACCGCCTCACCTTCTCCAGCATGACCTCCAGCAATGCGGTCATCTCCAGTCGCGCCAGATGAAGACCCGCGCACATATGCGTGCCGTTGCCGAAGCCGAGATGATCACTCGCCCGGCGCCGTACGTCGAAGCGTTCCGGGTCCTGCCATTTCCGCTCATCGCGATTGGCCGATGCATAGAGCAGCAGGACCCGGCTCCCCCTTGCACGCGGATGCCACCGATCGTCGCCTCATCGGTGAGATGGCGCGTAAAACCCCGGATCGGCGATTCCAGCCGCAGCGCCTCATTGATCGCGTTGTGAATCAGCGTGGGCTCCTTCCGCAGCAGATCCCATTGCTCGGGGTATCGACCAAACAGCAGAATCAGGTTTGCAGTAGCAAAGATCGTCGTGTCGAGGCTCGGCCCGAGATAGTCGCGCATCAGAACCGGGCAGCGTTCCGGCTCGACCTCGCCGCGGTCCGCAGCCTCGAATATGCGCTGGCCCCAACTTCCCGGCAGCAGGCGTTCGCGGATTGCGGTGCCGCCCAGGTAACCGCGCATCTCCTGTACGTCGGCCATCGCTGAGCAGCCTCGCTCGTTCATCGTACCGAGGACGTTGAACGTGGCCGACGCCCACCGCAGCATGCTGCCACGGCCATAATCTTCCAGACCGACAAGCTTTGACACGATGGTCAATGGCAGATGCTGAGCCAGATCGGCGACCGCATCGAACTGCCCCCGGGCCACGAGGTCGTCGACGAGCCGCCGCGCCTCGGCCCGGATCTCCGGGCCGATCTCCTCCAGCGCCCGCGGCAGCAACGGCGCCGCGATGATCCCACGCAGCCGGTCGTGCAACGGCGCATCACTCGCGAGCGTCGTACCACGCGACATCTCGTTGACGTGGTCGTTGGCGGCAACGCCTTGCGCCGAAGAAAACAAGGAGGGATTGCGCAAGGCGGCGCGAACGTCCTCGAAACGGCCAAGCGCATAGAGTGCGTTTCGCGGCAACCAGACGACGGGGCCGATCTCACGCAATGCGCGATAGTGCGGATAGGGGTCGCGAAGAACATCATCGTCGTAGAGATCGACATCGTAGACGGGGCAATCCATTGCAGCCGACATCATTCCCGCTCCGTCCCTCCCCGCAATCGCCCGTTCAGCGCACGGCGACCCATTCGCCCTTCTCGAGCCTGCCGAGCGTCAGCGCACTCTGATCCAGTCCGGTATGATCGTTGGGACCGTAATTGTAGACGCCGCGCGAGCCGGCTACGTTCTTGAGCTGCTCGATCGCACTCCGCAGCGCTTCGCGAAATTCGGCGGTCCCCGGCTCGCCCGCCTTCAATGCGGAGGGTACTGCGTGTTCGATCAAGATCAGCGCGTCATAGGCGGAGCCTGCGAAGATATTGCGACTGCCTGGTCCGAACTTGGCCTCATAACGCTGGATGAAGTCGAGCGCGGCTTTCTTTGCGGGATATTCGTCCGGGAAAGACGCCGCACCGACCGCAGGGCTGAGCGGCACGAAGATGCCGTCACCTTCCGCACCAGTCAGCTTGCGGAAATCGCCGAAGGTCGCGCCGAGGGTGCCGTAGATTTGCCCCATAAAGCCCTTCTCGCGCAGTTGCAGCAGCGGAAGGGCCGCCGGCGCGCCCGAGGCGGCGATCAACACGGCGTCCGGCTCCGTCGCGATGATCTTGAGAATTTGGCCCACGACAGCGGTGTCGGTCCGCGCGTATTTCTCGTTCGCGACCAGATCGATTCCGGCTTCCGCGCACATGTCAGCGCTGACCTTGCTCCAGGCGTCACCATAGAGTCGCCAAATCCGATCAGCGCCAGCTTTTTGACGCCAGTCTTCTTCATGTTGGCGAATAGCGGTGTTGCTTCGTGGTCGTCGTTGGTTGTGGTCTTGAATATCCAGCGGCGCCGCGCATCGACCGGCGCAACGAGCGCGTTGACGGGAGCCAGAGTGATCAACGGCAACTTGTATTCAACCGCCGGATCGATCGCAGCAAACGATCCGGGCGTAGTGGTTGGGCCCACCAGAATGTCGATCTTGCTTTCCAGGAATAGTTTGCGAAGAGCGGCTACCGCTGCGGTGGTGTCGGAGGCTTCATCGAGGAAGAGATAATTGACTTTCTTGCCGGCGATCTCCGTGGGACCAAAGACCGTCCCGTTCCGCTCGGCATTGCCGATCGCAGCCGCAGGCCCGGTCGCTGACAGGATGATCCCGACGTTGATATCGGCCGCGAAGCCGGGTGCCGCGAACAATTGTACTGCAACACACACGCCCAGGATAGATCGCAGCATCACGATGTCCTCCGCTTGACGGCCTACTTCCGCGGCCTGCCTTTATTCTGATTGACTCTTCACTAGCGAAAGCCGGGTGCCCGCGCGTAGCGCCATCAACAAGCTGTCCGGCTGGCGGACAGGTCGTCCCAGCCCGCGTCCGCTGGGCGGACACTTCGCCCGATGCGGTTGAAGCGGTGGCACCGCCTGGGGAAGAGATAGCCCCATGCAGGATAAATCCGCCCCCGAGGAATTTGACGTCGTGATCGTCGGCCGTGGCCCGGTCGGCGCCACGCTTGCCAATCTGCTTGGTCTCTGTGGCGTGCGGACGCTGGTGCTCGAGCGCGAGGCGCGGACCTATCATCTGCCGCGGGCGGTGCATTTCGACGACGAATGCATGCGCGTGTTCCAGACCATCGGCCTTGCGGACGCAATCCTGCCGCAGGTCATCCTCAGCCCCGGCATGCTCTTCCTCGACGCCGACGGCAAAATGCTGCTGGACTGGTCGCGGCCGCAGACGCTGACGCCGATGGGCTGGAATCTCAGCTATCGCTTCCACCAGCCCTATCTGGAGGACGTGCTGATCGGCGGCTTGAATCGCTGGCCGCACGTCAGCTTGCGCAGCCGCTGCGACGTGTTCGCCCTCGATCAGGACGAAACTGGCGTGCGCGTCCGCTACGAGGATCTTTCCAACGGAAAGCTCAGCGAGGTCCGCGCTGGCTATGTGATCGGCTGCGACGGTGCGCGCTCTCGTACGCCGCTTCATCGGCTCCGGCATGGACGATCTCGGCTTCCACGAGCGTTGGCTGGTGATCGACGTGCTGCTCAAGCGCGCGCGCGACGATCTCGGTGACTACAGTATCCAGCATTGCGACCCGCACCGGCCGGCGACCTATGTGCGCGGCACCGGCACGCGGCGGCGCTGGGAGATTACGGTCCTCCCGGACGAGGATCTGAACGACGTCGCGCAGCCGGCAAAGGTCTGGGAGTTGTTGTCACGCTGGATCACGCCGGACGATGCCGTGCTCGAGCGCGCCGCGGTCTACACCTTTCATTCCGTCATCGCGCAGCAATGGCGCCACAGGCGCCTGCTGCTCGCCGGCGATTCCGCGCACCAGACCCCGCCCTTCCTCGGCCAGGGCATGTGCGCCGGCATCCGCGATGCCGCAAATCTTGCCTGGAAACTCGCTGCGGTCATTCGCGACGACGCGTCGTCAGATATACTCGACACCTATCAAAGCGAGCGCCGGCCGCATGTACGCGAGTTCATCGAGCTCGCGATTCGCCTCGGCGGTGTCATCAACACCAAGGCGATCGAAGCTGGCCTCGCCGCGGGGCAAGCGCGTGAAAATGCGCCCGTGAAGCTCGAAGTGAAAAAACCCTGCTCGGCCCCGGCCACGCGCTCGGCGACCTGCCGCTCGCCGGACATCTCGCGCCGCAGTTCATGCTGAATGATGGCAGTCGCGGCGACGACCGGATCGGCTACGGCCATGTCCTCCTCGTCGAGAGCGCGACGCATCTCGCTCTCTCGCGGCCCGGGATCAATATCCTGACCAGCGACGATGCCGAGGGGATCGGACCCTGGCTGCGGGAGCACGGCATCACCGCCGCGCTGGTTCGCCCCGACCGCTATATCCGCGGCACCGCCCGCAACGATGCGGAGTTCGACCGGCTCATCTCCGCGATCACGCCCCCACCCACGTGCCGTCCGCGGCCTGACCGAACACTCTCAAGGACACCTTATGAAGCTGCTCTCTTTCATCGCCAACGGCCGCCCCTCCTTCGGAGCCGTCAAGGACAACGGCGTGGTCGATCTCGGTACGCGCATGGCGGCCTGCACCACGCTGCGGCAGTTGCTCGACGCCGGCCGCGTGGCCGAGGCGGCAAAGCTGGTCGCGTCCACCGCACCCGATCATGCGCTCGACACCATCAGCTTCGCCCCCGTCATCCCCGATCCCGGCAAGATCATCTGCGTCGGCCTCAACTACCGCGACCACGTCGCCGAAACCGGTCGCACCGTGACCGAGAAGCCGGCTCTGTTCGTGCGCTTCCCGTGCAGCCAGGTCGGCCATCTCCAGCCCATCGTCAAACCCAAGGTAAGCGACGATTTCGACTATGAGGGCGAGCTCGCGCTCGTGATCGGCAAGGATGGCCGCCACATTCCCGCGAGCCGCGCGCTCGACCATATCGCCGGCTACGCCTGCTACAATGAAGGCAGCATCCGCGACTGGCAGCGCCACACCAGCCAGTTCCTCTCCGGCAAGACCTTTGCGGAAAGCGGCAGCTTCGGACCATGGCTGGTCACGGCGGACGAGATCCCCGATCCGTCGAAGCTCACGCTTCAGACCCGGCTGAACGGCACGGTCGTGCAGGACACCACCACCGATCTCCTGATCACCGCGATCCCCGAGCTGATCACCTATATCTCGACGATCTGCGCGCTTGTCCCCGGTGACGTCATCGTCACGGGCACGCCGGGCGGCGTCGGCGCCAAGCGCGTGCCGCCTTTGTGGATGCGTCCCGGCGACACCGTCGAGGTCGAAATCTCCGGCATCGGAATTTTGCGCAACAACGTCATGGCCGAACCGGCCTGACCGCCACCGAGACGATCCCGAAAAGGGACACATCCGGCGTCCAAGAGAGGAATCAATATGCACGGCTTGGTTCGCGCACTCATCGTGACCGCTGCAATCCTGGCGATGACAGCCGCTCATGCCCAGCTCTCCGACGATGTAGTCAAAATCGGCGTGCTATCGGATATGACTGGGCCCTCCTCCACGCCAACCGGTCAAGGCTCTGTCACCGCGGCTCAAATGGCCATTGACGATTTCGGTGGCAGCGTGTTGGGCAAGCCGATCAAGCTGATCGTCGGAGACCATCAGATAAAGCCCGATATCGGGGCTGCCATCGCGCGACGATGGTACGACACCGAACAGGTCGATCTCATCGTGGATGTTCCCGTGTCGGCGGTGGGGCTCGCCGTGCAAACGGTCGCGACCGAGAAGAAGAAGTTGCTCATCGTCACCGCGACCGGAACGGCGGATTTTCACGGCAAGTTCTGTTCGCGCTACACCATGCAGTGGGTGTTCGACACGCACGCGCTCGCTGTCGGTACGGCCCAGGAAGTCGTCAAGCGCGGCGGCGACATCTGGTACTTTCTCACCGACGATATAGCGTTCGGCCACGCGCTGGAACGTGACGCTACGGAGGTGATCAAGCGCGAGGGCGGCAAGGTGCTGGGATCGGCTCGGCCGCCGTTCGGAACCACCGACATGTCGTCATTCGTGCTTCAGGCGCAGGCCTCGAAAGCGAAGATCATCGGAATCGCCGGCGGCCCACCCAACAATGTGAACGAGATCAAGACCGGCGGCGAATTCGGCCTGTTTCAGGGCGGGCAGCAGATGGCTGCCCTGCTTGCGCTGATCACCGACATCGATGCGCTTGGATTGCAAAGCGCCCAGGGCCTGCTGCTGACGACCGCCTTCTACTGGGACATGGATGAGCAGACGCGGGCCTGGTCGAGGCGCTTCTTCGCGAAGATGCAGCGCATGCCGACGATGTGGCAAGCGGGCGTCTACTCCGCGGTCACGCATTATCTCAACGCGGTCAAGGCAGCCGGGACCGACGATCCCGGCAAGGTCGCAAGCAGGATGCGCGACACGCCAATCAACGACTTCTTCGCGCATGGTGGCAAGCTTCGGGCCGACGGCCTCATGGTGCACGACCTCTGGCTCGCTCAAGTCAAGACGCCCCAGGAATCGAAATACCCCTGGGACTACTACAAGCTCCTGACGAAGATTCCCGGCGATCAAGCCTTTGGTCCCGAGGATCCCGCCTGCAAGATCGTCAACTGAAGCACACCTTGCGTCATCGCACGGGCCCATCCAGGGCGGCGATTGCCGCGCTCACCTTCAACCGGGATCGAGAGACATCATGGGCATCCATCGCAAGAGACTCACCGCTATCCTGCTGATCACGCTGTCGGTCGCAGGCGCTGCGCGCGCCGAGATCAAGGGCGACGCGATCCGAATCGGCGTCCTTACGGACATGAACGGCATCTTCGCAACTGCGATGGGCCCGGGCTCGGTCGAGGCGGCACGAATGGCGGCGGAAGAGTTCGGCGGCAAGATCGACGGCAAGCCGATCGAGATCTTGCAGGCCGACCACCAGAGCAAGCCGGACCTCGCGGCCTCGCTCGCGCGAAAATGGTTCAGCGACGGCGTCCAGGCGATCGCGGACGGCGGCAGCTCCGGCGCGGCGCTTGCCGTGCAGGAGCTCGTGCGCGGCAACGGAAAAATCTTCCTCGTCTCCGGCGCCGGCGCCAACCAGCTCACCGATGACGCCTGCGCGCCCAGCAGCGTGCAGTGGACCCAGGACGCCTATTCGACCGCGACCGCGGTGGTCTCCGGCATCATGCAGACCAGCAAGGAGCCGTGGTTCTTCATCACCGGCGACTATGCCTTCGGCCATTCGATCGAGGCGACCGCACGCGATCGCATCGCGGCGCTCGGCGGCAAGGTCGCCGGCAGCGTCAAGGCCCAGCTTGGCACGCCCGACTACTCATCGTTCCTGCTCCAGGCGCAGTCCTCGGGCGCCAAGATTCTCGCGATCAATGTCGCCGGCGACAACGCCACCGCGATCAAGCAGGCCGAGGAATTCGGCCTCGCCGACCAGGGCATGAAGATCGTGCCGATGTCATTCCAGAACGTCGATATCGCGGCCGTCGGCCTGAAGGCGACGCGCGGCGATCTCATTGTCACCTCGTTCTTCGAGGACGTTTCACTGGCGGCCCGAAAGTTCTCGGATGCGTTCTACGCGCGACGCAAGGCGATGCCGTCCCAGATCCAGGCGGGCGTCTATTCGGCGGTGCGGCACTATCTGCAAGCCGTGAAGGATTCCGACTCCGACGACGGCGCGACCGTGCTGACCAGGATGAAGGCGACGCCGGTGTCGGACGCCTACACGCCCAACGGCCGCATCCGCGAGGACCAGCGCATGGTGCATGATCTCTATCTGGTGCAGGTCAAGACGCCCGAGGAATCCAAGGGCCCGTGGGACTTCGTCAAGCTGGTCGCGACCATTCCGCCGGACCAGGCCTTCCGCCCGCTCGATCGCAGCAAGTGCAGCCTAGTTGGCAAGTAAAGCGTTTTCAAGCGAACTGGATACCCGTTCGCGTCAGGAAAACGCATGAAACAGTGGAGTCCGTCTTCAGGCGAGATAGCGCGTGAGATAACCTTCCATGGCGTAGAGCGCGCAGAGCGCGAGGCTCGACCACACGGCGGCGCTGAAATACAGAAACATCCAGGTCAGTTCGCCTTTCCAATGCGCGATGTCGTGGGTCACCACCCATCGCGTCGAGACGTCATGCAGGCCCTCGAGGAAGCCGAGGAACCTGCCACCTTCCTCGTGCCCTGCCCGCCAGCGGCTGAGGTACATGGGAACGTCGACGGTGACGAGGAAGGCGAGGAAGCAGGCGATGCCGACGATGCCGGCAATCAGCGCCCAGCGCACGGCCCCCTGAAATTCCGGCATCAGCCGGCACAGCGCGATGCCGGCAAGGAAGAAGGTCACCGCCCACAGCGAGTTCTCGATCGCGTTGAAGAGGAAGTTGGTGGTCACCACCGCATACCAGGAAAAACACTCCGCGATGATGATGATCGGCACGATCACCAGCGCGATGTTCACCGCGGTCGCTGCGCCGGTCATGTGACCGAGTTGATGCAGGATGATCGCCCATTGGGCGGCGAAGCAGACTTCGGCCACAGTTGCGACCGTGCGGCCGACGAACACGCTCGACAGCCAAGTGTCGAACAGGCAGATACGCTGCACGTCGGCGCGCGGCAGCACCGAGCGGAAAGCGCAGCCGAACACATACCCCGCACAGAGCAGGAACATCAGGCCGATATCCGAACCGCCACCGACGCTGCCGGCAATGGTCGGATAGAACTCGCGGTACAGCATGAACCAGACGAGAATGTTGGCAGCGCTGACCAGCGTCAGGGATCCCCACCACCACGCAAGGGGATTTGACCGCGCCTGCCACTGCAACATGAATCGCTCCGCTGTAATCGATATGACATCCAACGGTAGCAATCCTGTCATAAGTCAGCAGCACGACGCGACAAAAATCTGCGTGACGAAACTGTCATAATTCGCAATCGGCTCAGCAAGGGGCGGATCCGAATGACTGCGCTCACCGCCCCTCGGCGCGACGGGCCCTCTATCGCTCCTGCCGGTGTGGCGAGGCATCCGGCCGAGGCGTAAAAAACCACCGGCGCTGTAGCACGCCGGTGGCTCGATATCGCGAGGGTGCCGAATTACGCCGCGTGGCGCTGGTGACTCAGGAACTCCATCGTCACCTTCTCGACATTGGAGTCGATCCAGGAGGCCATACGCTGCTCCTCCTTCAGCGACGTCTCGAGCGGTTCCTTGGCTTCCGCCACGCCGGCGGCGCCGCACAAGGCGAGCAGAGACTTGTAGGCGGCGATCTCGAAATTTTCGAAGGCGTTGTTGGCGAAGGTGTTCTTGAGGATCTCGTCGCCGGCGACCGAATGCGTCATCGCCTGCATGTTGGCCATCATCGACTGCGTCGTATCCTTGAGGCTGGATGTGCTCTCGCCACAGCCTTCGAGACACCTCTCCAGCCGCTTCAATTGCTCGTTGGTTTCCTGCAGGTGAGCAGCGACCTTCGCCTTCACCTCCGGATAATCGTCCAGCCGTTCCGACTGGCGCTCCATCAATTCCCGCGCCTGCACCTCCATCGCATGCGCATTGCGTAGTCCAACCACGAACGTATCGCGGGCTGCGTTAGCCATCTCTGTCCTCCATCTGACTGGCCTCGTTGCCGCAAACTGCGTCCTGCTGGCGATCGTTCCTAATCGGGCCCGGCCGATGCCACAGCACTCTGGACCACTCCGGCAAATGTTCCGGCCCAGCGATAGCGGAACGCCAAACAGGTCCCGGCGCGGAAACGCCGGGCTCCACCCGCGGTTGCGATTTACGGCGAAGTTGTGGACCCCCAACTCACGGAAACAACGCCCTGATGATCGATGGTTCTCCACGTTCCGGCAATCTGTCGACCCCGCGTCCGAGACAAGGACCGCCCGACAACTCATCCGACCCCTACTTCATGCAGATCCGCGATGACCTCGCAGACAAAGGTTTCTTCACCGCCACCGCCGAGGAATTGATTACGTGGGCCCGGACCGGATCGCTGATGTGGATGACATTTGGTCTGGCATGCTGCGCCATCGAGATGATGCAGATGTCCATGCCCCGCTATGATGCCGAACGGTTCGGCTTCGCGCCTCGGGCTTCGCCGCGGCAGTCCGACGTGATCATCGTCGCGGGCACCCTGACGAACAAGTTGGCCGCCGCGTTCCGCAAGATCTACGACCAGATGCCCGAGCCGCGCTATGTGATCTCGATGGGATCCTGCGCCAATGGCGGCGGCTATTATCACTTTTCCTATTCCCTCGTGCGCGGCTGCGACCGCGTGGTGCCGGTCGACATCTATGTCCCCGGTTGCCCGCCGACCGCGGAGGCGCTGCTCTAGGGCGTATTGCTGCTCCAAAAGGAAAATACGGCGGACAAGCACGATCGAACGATAGAGATGACGTTCTGTGTGCGGCGAGATTTCCGTGCATGTTTTACTCGCCTGCTGTCCGCATAGTGGACCAATATCCGGTGCTGACCGAATTTATTGGACAAAACACCTTCGCCGGGTTCACTAATCTCGCATGGCTCGAACTGCGTCCAAACCACCTTCCATACCCTCGTCCGCAGCCGCAGTGCTGGCTTCGAGCGCAGATGACGCCGCGTTCGCAACGACGCTGGCAAAAGGCCTCGTGGTGCTCGAAGCCTTCAAGGCCGGAACGACTCGGCTCGGCAACATGGAGCTGTCGACGCTAACAGGGATTCCACGGCCGACGGTGGCGCGGCTGACGCACACGCTCGCCGAGCTCGGCTACCTCCGCTACGATCCGAGCGCACCAAATATCGCGTTGGCGCGCGCGTCCTGCGGATGGCCCATCCGCTGCTAGCCGACCTGCAATTCCGCCAGATCGCGCGTCCGATGATGCAGGAGCTGGCGCAGAGCGTGCGCGGCACGGTCTCGATCGGCCTGCTCGACGGCACATCGATGATCTATGTCGAGACCGCGCGCTCAGGGGACGTTGGCCCGCACGCTCCCGACATTGGCATGCCCATTCCAGTCGTAATGACCGCGATGGGCCGCGCCGCGGCAGCGACCCTGGCGCCGGCCGATGCAGCGCTGCTCGAAGAGCGCATTGCGACCGAGGATACCGAACTGTGGTCGGCCTTTTGCGACAGGTACCGCGCCGGCCTCGCGCAATGCGTCGGCCGCGGCTTCTGCACCTGCTGGGGCGAGTACATGGCCTCGATACACGCTGTCGCGGCGCCCTTGTTTCACTTCGGTGAGACGAAGCAGTCATTCTCGATCAATTGCGGCATCCCGGCATTCCGGCTCCAGTCCGGCCAGTTGGAGAGCGAAATCGGCCCGCGCATCGCAGCGCTCGCCGACAGCATCCGCGCTACCGTTGGCGCGGCCCAGCCGGCGGCCGAAACGAATAAGCAAAACAAGAAGAGGGCCAGGAGATGAACAAGACCGCTGGCACTCCAGCACCGGGAGGCCGTCATGACCATCACACGCCGAACATTGCTGGGCACCCTCGCCCTGTCACTGCCAACACTTCCATTCTGCGCGCGCGCTGAGGAGTCCTGGCCCTCGCACCTGGTGCGGCTGATCTCGCCTTACGGCCCCGGCGGCTCCAACGACATCTCGCTGCGGCTGCTCGCTGAGGAGTTCAGCCGCAACCTGCGTCAGCAGTTCATCGTCGAGAACAAGCCGGGCGCCGGCACGCGCATCGCCAATGATACCGTGGCGCATGCGCCGGGAGACGGCTACACCATTCTCTATGTCGCGGCACCCTATGCGACCGCCGAAGCGCTGTTCGGCAAGCTGACCTACGATCGCACGGATCTTCAGCCCGTAGCCATGGCAGTGGTCGCGCCGTTGTTCCTGATCATCAGTGCAGACGCGCCCTTCAAGACACTGCTGGAACTCATTGCCTACGGCAAATCCAAACCGGACGGCCTGACCTTCGCCTCGCCCGGAGCCGGCTCGCAGCCGCATCTTGCCGGCGAGTTGCTGTTCCGGGACGCCGGCGTCAAGGGTCTCAACATTCCGTTCCGCGGTGACGCGGCTTCCTACACGGAACTGCTCGCCGGTCGCGTCGATGCCACGCTGACAGCACTGCCGACGGCGCTGCCCTACATCCAGAGCGGCAAGTTCATCGTGCTCGGAGTTGCCTCTCATGAGCGTAGCACGCTCTACCCGCAGGCACCGACACTGCGTGAACAGGGTTTTGCCAACGTGGCCGCCGCAGGCTGGTACGGCTTCATGGCGCCGTCAACGACGCCGCGCGCTATCGTCGACAAGCTCCAGGCCGAAGTTTTGCGCGCGCTCGCCGAGCCCGCAATCAAGGACAAGCTGACTGCCCAAGGCCTCGAAGTGCGTGCCGGCACCGGGGCCGAGTTTGGCCGGTTCATCGACGACGAGACAAAAAAGTGGACGGGGCTGATCCGCGAGGCGGGCCTCAAGGGCGAGTGAGAATCACAGAGGATGGACATGACGAACGCTCTTTTCAAGCTTGCCCCGGCCTCAGCACTGGTCGTCGCGCTGTCGATCCCGGCCGCGCAGGCACAGAAGAAATACGATCCCGGCGCCTCCGATACCCAGATCAAGGTCGGCCAGACCGTCCCACTCAGCGGTCCGGCCTCCGCCTATGCCGTGATCGGCAAGACGCAGGCGGCCTACATGAAGATGATCAACGACCAGGGCGGTGTGAACGGACGCAAGATCGATCTTATCCAGTACGACGACGCCTATTCTCCGCCAAAGACGGTTGAGCAGACCCGCAGGCTCGTCGAGAGCGACGAGGTGCTGCTGACGTTCCAGATCATCGGCACTGCGCCGAACGTCGCCGTGCAAAAATACCTCAATGCCAAGAAAGTGCCGCAGCTCTTCGCCGCGACGGGCGCGGCGCGCTTCACAGACCCGAAGAACTTTCCGTGGACCATGGGCTTCAACCCATCCTATCTCGTTGAGGGCCGCATCTATGCGCAATATCTCCTGAAAAACTATCCGGACGCCAGGATCGGCGTGCTCTACCAGAACGACGACCTCGGCAAGGACTATCTCGCCGGCCTCAGAGCCGGTCTCGGCGACAAGGCGGCGAAGATGGTCGTCGCCGAAACGTCCTACGAGATCACCGAACCGACCATCGACTCTCAGATCCTGCGGCTGAAGGACGCCGGCGCCGACGTGCTGTTCAGCGCCACGACACCGAAACAGGCGGCGCAGGCGATCAAGAAGGTCGCCGAGATCGGCTGGAAGCCGCTGCACATTATCGACATCAATGCCTCCTCGGTCAGCGCGGTGCTGAAACCCGCCGGACTCGACAACACCAAGGGCGTCGTCAGCGTCGGCTATGTCAAGGATTCCGCCGATCCCGAATGGAAAGACGATCCCGGAATGAAGCGCTATCTCGCCTTCATGGCCAACTACTATCCTGACGGCGACAAGGATTCCAACCTGAACGTCTATGGCTATATCACCACGCAGCTCCTGGTGCAGGTGCTCAAGCAATGCGGCGACGATCTCACCCGCGAGAATGTGATGCGCCAGGCAGCCAGCCTGAAGAACATCGAACTCGACCTGACGCTGCCGGGCATCTCAGTGACGACGTCACCGACCGACTACCGCGTCAACAAGCAGTTCCAGATGGTGCAGTTCGACGGTCAGCGCTGGCAGAAGCTCGGCGGCATCGTCACCGACGAAGCGAAGGAGTGAGGGAGCCCACGAGGAAGCTCCCCTCCCGCTGCGGAATGGCCCCACTTGCAATCTTACGTCTTCATCCCGCCCACGTAAGCCGCCAGCTTGTCCAGCGTCTGGTAGCCGTACTCGACGGCGCCGAAGCCGATCATGCCGTCGCGCTGCTCGGTGCTCGCTGCCAGCTGCCGCATCATCAGCACGGTCTTGCCGTTGCTCTGCTCGGCAAAAGTGATGGTGAAGCGGAACATGCCGGGGTCATCGTCCTGGTCGACGCCGTGGTCCATCTCCATGAATGACGGCCGCTCGATGCGGCGGAAGCGCATGCGGTTCGGATAGACGGTGCCGTCGGGACCGATCATGTTGAAGCGCCAGACGCCGCCGACGCGCACGTCGATCTCGAAAGTCTCGATCTTGAATCCCTTCGGCCCGAACCATTGCGGCAGGTGCTTTGGGTCGGACCAGGCCTCGAACACCAGATCGCGCGGCGCGTCGATCACGCGCGACATCACGATCTCGCGGTCCATCGACCATTGCGACAGGGCAGCATTGGCAGAACTCGTCATCGTCAGGCACCTTTCCGTTTGCTTGTCTTGTTGGTGGTCTTGCCGGTTGTCTTGCCGGTCGTCTTAGGCGGCCGCCTGGCGGTCACCCTCTCCTTCTTGAGCTTCATCACGTAAGCCTCGAACCGGTCGAGCCGCGCCTCCCAGATCGCGCGCTGGTGCTGGAACCAGTCTTCCGCACTGAGGAGCGCGTCCGGAGTGAGGCGGCAGGTGCGCACGCGGCCGGACTTCTCAGACTGCACGAGTCCGCTCAGCTCCAGGACGTGGATGTGCTTCATGAAGCTCGGCAGCGCCATCTCGAAGGGCTCGGCGAGCTCGCCGACGGAGGCCTCGCCGGCGCACAGCCGCATCACGATCGCCCGCCGCGTGGGGTCGGCGAGCGCCGCAAAAACCTGGTCGAGATGGGATAATTGGTTAGCCATGGAGCTAACTATAAGCCTGCCGCGATCCGGCGTCAATGATTGTTAGCTCATAAGCTAAGTTTTTCGCGTGACCGCGATGTGGAACCCGGAGCGCGCAATTGTGACTTGGGACAGCGGGCGCTTCCCGCTAGAAGATTCCCCGGGGGCACACACACATATCATCCGGATCACGTGCTGCCTGTTGTCATCTCACCGCAAATCACCCGGCGAACCGTCGCACGCGCCGCGCTCGCTCCTCTTGCGATCGCGCTCTGGCCGCGTCGCGCATCTGCGGACTCCGACATGATCGCGCAGATGCGCGACATCGTTGCGGCGGAACTCGCGCCGACCGCAACGCCGGACCATCCCGGCGGCCTCGCAGCCGCGCTATACGCCGGCCGCCATATCGAATTCTTCAACTACGGCTTCGCAGACGGCGTCACCAAGCGGCCGGTCACGCCGGACACGCTGTTCAACCTCGCCTCCTTGCGAAAACCGTTCGAGGCGACGCTGGTCGCACTCGGCGCGCTCCGCGGTGAGCTGCAGCTCGACGATCCCCTGCCGAAATATCTGCCGGAGCTCGACGGCGACTATATCCGCCGTGTCACCGTCGGCGAGCTCGTCACGCACACCTCGGGATTGCTGCTGCCGACCGATCACCCGCCCTGGCCGAACGAATCCTACTCGCAGACGCAATTCATCGCGATGCTCAACGCCTGGACACCGCCCGCCGGCGTCGCGCCCGGCAAGCAGCGCATCTACAGTCATGCCGGCTACGTCCTCCTTAAGCTCGTGCTCGAGCGCTGCTATCACACGCCGATCGCCGGACTGATCGAGAGCCGGGTGCTCACGCCGCTCGGCATGCAAGACACGTACATTCCCGAATGCGGAGTGGACAGCCGCGCGATCATGGATGCCGCCTCGATGCGGCGCGTCGCGCAGGGCTATTCCGACCAGGGCAGCGCGATCGGTCCGATTGGCGACCAGCAGAGCTATTTCGACTTCCCCGGCACCGGCCAAATGTTCTCGTCCGCGCGGGATCTTGCGACCTTCGTTGCGGCGGCCGTCGACGGCCGTTCGATCGATCCGCACCTGCGCGAAGCGCTGCGCATGACACAGCGCGAACGTTTCCACATCGACCAAAGGTTCGGGCAGGCCACGTTCGGCCAGGCCATGGCCTGGGAGACCGTGCACCTTCCCGGCGTCACCGTCGTCGACAAGCCGGGCGGCCTCAACAACGCGTCAGGTTATATCGGTCTCGTACCGGCCCACCGGATCGGCATTGTGCTGCTCGCCAATCGCGGCGAATATCCGCACGAGATTGCCCGCTACAAGATCCTTGCCGCGCTGGCGCGCCTGCTGGCGTCGCACTGAGACGCTGCCTCAGACCGAGCGCGTCAGCCCGCCGTCGACGCGGATGTTCTGGCCGGTGATATAGGCGGCGCCGTCAGATGCGAGGAACGACACCGTCGCCGCGATCTCCTCGACCTTGCCGTAGCGCTTCAGCGGCACACTCGCGGCGCGCATCGAGCTGCGGCAGGCTGTCGATCCAGCCCGGCAGCACGTTGTTCATGCGGATGTTGTCGGCCGCGTGGGTGTCGGTGAAAATCTTGGTGAAAGCCGCCAGGCCTGCGCGGAACACCGCCGAGGTCGGGAACATCGCGCTCGGCTCGAACGCCCAGGCGGTCGAGATATTGATGATGGCGCCGCCCTTCTGCGCCTGCATTGCCGGCATCACCAGCCGGGTCGGACGGATCACGTTCAGCAAATAGGTGTCGAGGCCGAGGTGCCACTGCTCATCGGTAATCTCCGTGATGGCCGCGCGCGGGCCGTGTCCGGCGCTGTTGACGAGCACGTCGATGCGTCCCCACTTTGCCAGCGCGTCGTCGACGAGGCGCTTCAGGTCGTCGTTGGATTTGTTCGAGCCGGTCACGCCGAACCCGCCGAGCTCGGCGGCGAGCGCCTCACCCTTGCCGGAGGACGACAGGACGCCCACGCGAAAGCCGTCGGCTGCGAGCCGCCGCGCGGCCCCTGCCCCCATGCCGCTGCCGCCTGCGGTGACGAGTGCGACCTTCTCTGCTGCCATGACCGAGCATCCCTGTGATAGCGTTGAGGCGAACCGACGGCTCAGCCTGTCATCGGGCCTTCTACAACCAGACTTGCCCGCAAACCAGACTTGCTAACAAGCCGATCGCCACGAGGCACCACGACATGAGCGATTTGCAGATCCGCCATTTGGGCCCTGAGGAGATCTCCATCGCGATCGACTGGGCCGCGGCCGAGGGCTGGAATCCCGGCTTGCACGACGCCGCGTGCTTCGCAATCCCGGACGCGAACGGCTTCTTGGTCGGCGAGATCGACGGCGAGCCCGTCGCAACCGTCTCCTGTGTCAATTACGACGACCGTTTCGCCTTCCTCGGATTCTACATCGTGCGCGCAGGCTTTCGCGGCAGAGGCCACGGCCTGCGCATCTGGAATGCTGCGATGGCGCATGCGGGCTCGCGCGTGATCGGCCTCGACGGTGTCGTCGCACAACAGGACAATTACAGGAAATCCGGCTTCCAGCTGGCTTACGCCAATATCCGCTATGGCGGCGCCATCACCGCACCACAGAGGGCGCGGGCCGACGTCGTTGCGCTCGGCACGATCCCGTTTGCGCTTGTGGAAGCCGATGACGCCACCGTCTTCCCCGCTCGGCGCGGCGCCTTCCTGCGCGCCTGGGTCGACACGCCCGGCCACGCCGGCCGTGCGCTGCTGCGCGGCGGCAGGCTCGCCGCATGGGGCGTGATCCGGCCATGCCGGATCGGCCGCAAGATCGGCCCGCTGGTAGCCGATGACCGCGCCGCCGCGGACGCCATCGTGCAGGCTTTGCTGGCCAGTCCCGGAAGCAACGAGATTGTGCTCGACATCCCCGCGGTGAACCGCGAAGGTATTGCACTGGCGGAATCCCTTGGCCTGAAGCCGACATTCGAAACGGCGCGAATGTACACTGGACCCGTCCCGTCACAGCGGCTCGACCGCGTGTTCGGCGTAACCAGTTTTGAACTCGGCTAGTATCGCCTCTTAATTTTGGCCCATACCGGCCTGAATTTGTAATCTGTTTCACGTCCCCGCTGCGGCGCGGCGTGTATTCGTGCTCGATCCGCCGATTTTCCCGGACGGCTCGATCACTATTTTTCTGATTATCATATTTCATTCGCGAGGATTTCATGACCGAAACCAGAAGCAAGTCTCGCCCTTCTCAGCATACGGCCGACGACCTGCCGCGCCTTGGAATTGGGGCTGCGTTGCTGCTCGCCGTTGTGGCGGCCTTCGCCCTTCACGTGCTCGTCTCGGCTCCCACGCTGCGCCAGGCCGCCGAGGCGGAGCTCGTGCGCGTCATTGCCGACGAGGATCGGGATGTCTGCGGTCAGTTCGAGCTGCGCCCCGGGACGACCTCCTTTGCGGCTTGCAGCCGCGAACTCGCGAGCGTCAGGCAGAAACAATCCGACCGCGACCGGGCAGCCGCGGCAGGAACCTTGTAGTGAGTTGGACTGCTCAGTAGCAGCGCATGATATTGACGGTGTGCTCGCCGCCACCGCGGCCGGGCACCGTCACGGATTCCGTCGGACAGCTCGGCACATAGGGCCGATCGGACGGCACGACGTTCGGCGGGAAGCGATGCGCCCAGTCCCAGGGAACGTCGTAGGTGTAGGTATAGCGAACGTCACTGCTGACGGGCTGTCCGGCATCGGCGAACGGTTCGCTGTAGCTTGCGCCGTCGTTGAAGAACCCGCCGCCACCGGGCCAGTAGACAAAGGAATTGTTGCGCCCGCGGAAGCGCGCGCCCGGCGCGATTGGCGGACGTATTGCGGCCGACGGTGCGGCAGCGCTCACCATGCCATGCGGGGCGGCGCCACCCGGTCGTGCAAAACTGTCGCTGGAGGCAAGGAGCAGCGCGGCTGCGCTGAGCGAGGCGAGCAAGGCCCCATTTGACATGGACATCATGATACGCACCAACTCGTTGGCTTCGCGGATAGCGGCTCCCCACCGCACGCTAGGCCGGGCTGTCGCCCACCCGCAAACGTATAATTAATTGTTGGTTAAGGCAGGGGGTTAACAGGGAACCGGGTGCGGCCGAACGCCCCGGAATTTGGCGACCGTAGCCCGGAGCGCGGCGATACCCGGGGCCGCCGCGTTCGCATGGATGGAATCCCGGATTTCGCTGCAGCGCAATCCGGATTACAAGATTGCAAGAACTTGCGCGGTCCGACGGGCAAAACACGCTAGGCGTGGGGCAACCCGCATCGTCGAAAATATTCCACTTTACCGAAATTCGGAAACGACGTATGTATCGACCCGTTCCGGCCCAAGGAAGAGGGGCGTACCCAAGGAAGAGGGGCGTATCGCGATCGTCACGAACGCGGGCCGGGCGGCGGTGGACGCAGGCCACATCGGCGCGAAGGGTTTTGCAGGGCGGGCAACGGTGAGCAAAAGCGTCGCGCACACGACCGGTGTGATCTGCGTACGGCCAAATCGTGTGGTCCTGACGCCCGGGGTCTGTGCGTCAAGTCTCGCAGTGATGCGTGCGGCCCGACCGGGTTCGCGCACCGATCAGCCGCGAGGCGACGGGGGCAATAGTGCATCGCTCCCCGGGGAGAGCACGACATAGGCCGTTCCAACCATCCGCGCAGGGAAGGCCGGGATGCCTCCGGCTGCCCTGTTACCCGCTGTGCAGTGTAGCGCAATCTACTCATGGCATAGCGGTCAATGGGCGCCAGCCGGCTCCCGGCCTTCCTGCGCCCTCTTTCAAATGAGGGTGAGGCGAGAGAGCAAAGCTCGGGCGAATGCGCCGCGAGGATGCGAACTCATGTCGATATTTCAAAGACTGTCTCGTACCCCGGACGCTGCGCAGCACGAAATGATGCGCTGCAGAGCCGGGGCCCATGCGTCAGCAAGCCGTGTAGCTTCCTGGGTCCCGGCTCTGCGCAGCAACGCTAAGAGGCGTTGCAGCGCGTCCGGGACACGAACCCACCCAGCAATCTTCTGTGCGCTTTCGCTCTTGTAACAAAACCGTCACACAGCAAAACTAAACGACTGGCCGGGGGCCGCGGTTTGGCGGCCAAGCCGCCTCACCGCTAGGAGATCTTGATGCGCCGTTCACTGGTGTTGCTGTCAGCCGGACTGACAGTGCTTTCCACCGGATTTGCCTCCGCCCAGAACAACACGCCCCGCAACCTGATCCTGTTCATCCCCGACGGGCTGCGTGCACTGAAGATCACCCCCGAGACCGCGCCGGCGATGGCCGAGGTCCGCGACAAGGGCGTCAATTTCAAGAACTCGCACTCGCTGTTCCCGACTTTCACCATGGCCAACGGCTCGGCGATGTCGACCGGCCATTATCTCGGCGACACCGGCGTGTTCTCCAACACGATCTGGACCAACTACACCTCGGTGCCCGCCGGTGACACCGTGGTGCCCTTCATCGAGAACGACGCCGTGCTCGGCGACATCGACGAGCACTTCAAGGGCGACTATCTCAATGAAGAGACCGTGTTGAAGATGGCGCGCGACAAGGGCTTCAGCACTGCCGCGCTGGGCAAGCATGGTCCGAGCTATCAGTGGGACCACACCGATCATCCCGACAAGCCCGGCCTGCATTCGGTCGTGTTCGACGACGCCACCGGCACCAAGAATGGCGTACCGCTGTCGGACGAGGTGAAAGCGGCGTTGACCAAGGCGGGCCTTGCCCTCGCCGCTCCGTCGCGCGGCGACAATGCCAAGGCCGGCGATGCCAAGACGCCCGGCACCACCGTCGCCAACGTCGCCCAGCAGGCTTATTTCGCCGATGTCGCCACCAAGGTGCTGCTGCCGATGTTCAAGTCACGCAACAAGCCGTTCGTCCTCGTTTTCTGGTCGCGCGATCCCGATGGCAGTCAGCACAACACCGGCGACAGCCTGAACCGGATCCTGCCGGGCATCAACGGGCCGACCTCGATGGCCGGTATCAAGAACGCCGACAACAACCTCGCCCAGCTCCGCAAGGCACTCGACGAGCTTGGCCTTTCCGCCACCACCAACATCATGGTCCAGGCCGACCACGGCTTCTCGACCATCTCGAAGGAAAGCAAGACCAGCCCCTCGGCCAGGCTCAGCTCCGACGACACGCCCAAAGACTTTTTGCCGATGGGCTTCCTGGCGATCGACCTTGCGAAAGCGCTCGACCTGCCGTTGTTCGACCCCAACGACAAGAACGCCGCCGTCAGCGGCAACGCCCACCCGAAGGCCGGCAACGGCGTGCTCGGCAAGGATCCAACCAAGCCCGACCTCGTCATCGCCACCAATGGCGGTTCGGACCTGATCTACCTGCCGAATAAGGACAAGAAGCTGGCAGCCAAGACCATCAAGGCGTTGATGGAGCAGGACTACGTCTCCGGCGTGTTCGTCGACGACCAGCTCGGCCGCTTCCCCGGCACCCTGCCGCTGTCGCGCGTCAACCTGCGCGGCAAGGCGGCAACGCCGACACCGGCGATCGTGGTCAACTTCCGCTCCTATGCCAGCGAGTGCGGCGAGGCGCCGACCAACTGCTCGGTGCAGGTGGCCGACACCGTGCTGCGCCAGGGCCAAGGCATGCACGGCAGCTTCAGCCGCGGCGACACATACAACTTCATGGCGGCGATCGGTCCGGACTTCAAAGCCGGCTTCGTCGATGAGCTCCCGGTCAGCAATGCCGACGTCGGCATGACTGCGGCTCAGCTCCTCGGCCTGCGCGGCTCGCAGAATGGCGGCCTAGTCGGCCGGGTCATGTCGGAGGCGCTGCCCAACGGCCTCGTGCCGAAGGCGTTCAGGGCGGTGGAGAAGTCGAAGAAAAAGTCCGAGAACGGTCTCGAGACCGTGCTCAACGTCCAGCGCGTCGGCAGCCAGCGCTATTTCGACGCTGCCGGCTTCCCCGGCCGCACGCTCGGCCTCGAGCCTGACGCCGGCAAACAAAAAACGGCGGGGAAATAACCTCGCCGCTTTCTCTCGCCCTTATGAAGAGGTGCGAAAATTACATGCCGATGTCGAACACGTTCGGCAATTGGCCCGCCAGAGCAGTGCGGTGGCGCCCAGGAAGGTCGCCACCATCGCCATCAGGCGACGGTTGTTGTGGCGCTTGCCGCGCATCTGGCCGGCGATCCACTCCAGCATCTCGCTGTTGACCTTCGAGGCATAGGCCGGGGCCCAACTCTCGATATCCTGCGCCAGCGCGACGTTGCGCGGCGGCACCTTCAGGCCAGAGGCGCTCGCGGCGTAATGGGCCACGGCCTTGGCGAGCAGATCGTCGAACCGGCCATCATCGTTGCGCTCGGTCGCGGCCTCGTTGATCTCGAACAGCGCCTCGGCTTCGGCGCGGCTGACCGGCTGGTCGTTGACGGCGGTCGCGGTCAGGATACGGGCGCACCAGGCTGCGTCATCGGCATCGAGCGAGCGGGAAAAGTGCACCCGGCCCTTGGTGGTCGGGCCTTCGCCGGTGATCACGCCGTCGCGCACCACGGAGAGCGCATGGGCCGCGGTATCGCGACAGGACGGCTCGAGGGACGGCGACTCGACGGACTTTTCAACGGACTTGGGCAGTGCGGCGGACATAGTTCACTTCCAGATTTCTTCTGATCGACCAGCATTTTCATGCGGGCGTAAAGGGGCGGTTAACGATTCGATATGGGGATCGCGACTTTTCTCAATGGTTGCCGATTAGTCGCTATGAGGACCGTTTCGGTTCCGGAGAGCGTCGGGCGAGCGTGATGCGAGTCATAAAAGGCTTTATCGGGGCAATCCAGCCCGGTCAGCCCCGGAGGAGATCTTTCGCCGCAGTCGCCCCTCTAACAGAAAGGTGCTAGGAAATCGGCCCTTCAGAGAAAGAATTCACATTTTACTTGAAGCGGTTCACTTGGCGTTCACTTGAGGTCGCCGAGAGCCTATAATGACGCTGACGGCAAGATATAAATTACAAGCGAATTCAATGAGATGAGGTAGAACCATGACACTTCCGATCGGCACCACCGCGCCCGACTTCGAAGCCGAGACCACCGAAGGGAAGATCAAGTTCCACGACTGGATCGGCAACAGCTGGGCCCTGCTGTTCTCGCACCCGAAGGACTTCACGCCGGTTTGCACCACCGAACTCGGCGCTCTCGCCAAGTTGAAGCCGGAATTCGACAAGCGCGGCGTCAAGCTGATCGGCCTCTCCGTCGACCCGGTCGATCGCCATTCGAAGTGGTCGGAGGACATCAAGGAGACCCAGGGTGCCGCTCGAACTACCCGATGATCGGCGACACCGATTTCAACGTCTCCAAGCTCTACGGCATGCTCCCAGCCTCGACCTCGGGCGATCCCCTCACCCGCACGCCGGCCGACAACCAGACCGTCCGCAACGTCTTCATCATCGGACCGGACAAGAAGATCAAGCTGGTGCTGGTCTATCCGATGACCACCGGCCGGAATTTTCAGGAAATCCTGCGCGTGATCGATTCGCTCCAGCTCACCGCCAAGCATCGCGTCGCGACGCCGGCCGACTGGTCGCAGGGCGACGACGTCATCATCGCGGGTTCGGTCTCCAACGACGAGGCCAAAACCATGTACCCGCAGGGCTGGAAGGAACCGAAGCCCTACATCCGGATCGTGCCGCAGCCGAAGTGAACGGCTGCGGCTGCGCCAGCAACCGCTGATCATCCCGGGATCGTCCGAACAACGAGAGCCGGGATATCGAGATTGTCAGGTGCGCAAGCGCGCACCTGAGTTCGGTCCTACGGACCGCCCCGGACTGACCGCGTCAGGTCACAGGATCCGCATCAACAGACCCGCGGTCGACGACACTGCGCAACCGATCGTCGATTATGGCAAGGGACGCGAGCGTGCGCTCGCCGCTTCCCCAAAGGTTGAGCGTTGCTTTGACACAATTTTGAAACCGGCTATCGTCATCGCTCCATGCAAACCGTGGGGGACACGATATGGACGACGAGAAGCCGATCACCGAGCAGGCGATGGAGACGATCACCAACGCCGTGGAAGCGACCAAGGACGCCGCAGTCACCGCCGTGAAGAAGGTGAAGAAGGCCGCGAAGAAAATCGCGCCGAAGAAGGTTTCCAAGAAGAAGGCCAAAAAGGCAGCCAAGAAGTCGTCGAAAAAGGCAAAGAAGTCCGTGAAGAAGGCCGTCAAGAAAACAGCCAAGAAAACAACCAAGCAAACCACCAAGAAAAACGCGAAGAAGGCTGCCAAGAAGAAAAAGAAGGCCAAGCGCTGATCGGAGTGAGCGCAAGTCTCCGGGTACGGGTGCGCCCGGAGATCTCCTCCACAGGCCCTACCCTCGCTTTGACGCGCGCCGGCCCGGATGGTGCTTGCCCTTCGGATCGCGAAATTCGCTGCGATGGCCGCGCCGGTCTTCGGCGTTGAAGCGCCGCCGCTTCGCGGGTGAGCCGAACGCCTTGATCACCTTCCTCCCGTTGACCTTTTTGATGACGTAGCCACCTTCGGTCATCGAGAACGGCGCCTTCAGCGTTCCCTTGTGGTCGAACTTGGTGCCGCGGGGATGCTTGAATGGCTCGAACCAGGACGGATAGACGAAGTTGGACATCGGCAAGCCGTCGACGTCGAAGGAGTCCTCCTCCACGGCGTCGCAGACCTCATAGGCATATTGGGTGTTCGGATTCTTGTCGGCCCAGAGATTGGCCATGGGGTCGAGCACCATCTCGAATAGCTCGTGCGACGCCGCCACACTGATCGGCTCCTCGCCGAGTGCCTTGACGAAGATCTTCGAGATCGGCTGGCCGCGATGGGTCAGCTCATGGCGCCCGAGCATGTTCTTGTGCAACGCATCGTCGAAATAGACCAGTTGCCAGTCGGTGGCCTTCGGCTTGCGCGTGACATAGAGGTCGACCGGATAACCCCACACCGGCAGGAAATGCCTATCGTAACACTTCTGGAGCGCCGCGGTGAGCTGGCTCATCTCACGGTCCTTGATCGACTCCCGGGCGTAGTTGATGCAGGCAATCCGAACCGGCTTCAGGGACCTTGCGAGCAGTGCGCGCTTCGCCTTCTTCATGGAAATCACCACGTGAAAGGGAAACTGAAATGCGGCGAGCCTAGCACGAACGCGGCCCGCACGTCTGGGAGGTACTCCGGCAGCGGGGCCTACGAGACGAAGCGCCGGTTGACCACGAATACCGCGGCCGCGCACATCGCCATGCCGGCGATCGCCAGCGCATCGAGCTTCTCGCCGAACAGCAGATAAGCCATCAGCGCCGTGACGGCCGGCACGAGATAGAACAGGCTCGCAACCGACGTCGCCGCGGCGTGGCGGATCAGCCAGTACAACAGCCCGATCGATCCGATCGAGAGCGCGACCGCGAGCCAGCCGAGCGCGAGCACGAACTCCTGCGTCCAGTGCACGACACGCTCTTCGAACAGGAAGGCCCCGACCGTGAAGAAGATCGTGACCGCCACATACTGGACGAGGTTGCCGGCGCGCCAGTCGATGTGGTTGCAATAGCGGCGCTGATAGAGCGTGCCGAGCGTGATGCTGATCAGAGAGACCACCGAGGCGAGCCAGCCGAGCCCGGCCTCGCCGGTCATGGGGCGATTATGCAGGATCAGCGCCACGCCGCCGAGACCGAGCAGCAGTCCGCCCCATTGCACCGGCGTCACCTTCTCGCCGAGCCAGCGGTTGGCGATGGTCGAGGTCAGGATCGGCTGCAGGCCCGGAATGAGTGCTGAGAGTCCCGCCGGAATCGAATGCGCGATCGCAATCGCGGTGCCGCCGAGATAGAAGCCGTGGACGAGAATGCCGGCGACTGCGCTGTGCGCGATGCCGACACGGTCGGGCCATTTCGGACGGGCAATGCCTGCGATGATCGTCATCAAGCCGACCACCACCGCCATGCGGATGGCGAGGTAGGTCAAGGGATCCGCGTTGTTGATGACGTATTTGGTGCCTATGAAGCCGGTGCTCCAGAGCAGGACGAACAGCACCGGTGCCGCCCGCGCGGCCAGATGATCTTGATTTTGATTCATTGCCGCCCTCATTGCCCGACCGGGGACGGTGCGGCAATGCGAATTTCGGATGCTGCGTTGCGAGGAAGACGACGGCTCAGATCAGCCGATCACCATTCTTCCGGACAGGGATCGATGATCTTCCAGAGCTCGACGCCGTTCTTGATCTTCTTCATGTCGGTAGTGAGCCCGCCATTGCGGCGGATCCAGTCTTTCACCGTGTCGGGATAGTAGGACATCAGGTCGGACGTCCCTTCCGCACTGGTGATCTTCATGCCGAAGGTGAAGGCCTTGTCGTAATAGGCCTGGTGGAAGCCGAGGCTTGCGCGCGGCGTCACGCAGATCTTGTTCATGGGCACGATGCCGAGCACCAGCGTGCAGGCTGAGTTGCAGATGCCGTCGATGATCACGCGCTCGCCCTTGTCGCGAACGCGCTTGTACTTGAGCTTGTACTCCTCGACATAGCCGCCATGGTCACGGGTGATGTGCAACTCGGCGCGCGCCGGCGTGGCAGCAGCGACGAAGAGCAACAGCAGGCTGAGGAGCGTGATGCGCATGGCAGCGTGACGACGAAACCTTGCAGGAATGAACCGGCCTCGAAGAGCCCCCAAGGCAAACCCCAGGACGGCGGCCGGAGGAATCTTAAACCGAATTCTCTTTGGCCATACTTGTGTGGGGAATTCGTTAAGCATCCCGAAAAGGCCAAAAATGGGCAGGGTTCGAGTGCAGTCCCGGCAATTCTGTCACACCCACCGGGGAATCTGCCGGGCTTGCCCCGATTTCCGGGCCCCGGATGGGTGCCCCGGCGGCCCGAAATGGCTATAGATGAAAGACTTAGTCGCGCGGGTTCCGGAGAATCGAGATGAGCAAGTTGAAGCTTGTAGCCGCGATTGTTGCCCTGTCGGCGGCAATCCTATCCTCTGGGGCTGCGGAGGCCCGGGGACATCACCGGCACCACCGCTATCACGCCAACCCACTGCCCTACCCGATCAGCTACCTGCACAATTATGGCCCGGGTATCACCCCGCCGCCTTCGCCTTCTATGACGGCCCGTCGACCAACCACTGCTACCAGAGCGCGGCCGCCTATGTCGGCCAGGACGGCCGACGCCACCCCTGCTACTGAGCGGCGCCGCGGCGTTACCTTGCGGCGGCCGGCCTGGTGAGGGCCGAAGTCCCACCGGGCTGAGCGCGGTGTCGAGCCGTTCGGCGAGGATGCTGCCACGATTGTTTTCCGGTGCCCTGGGGACGGCATCAACGTGCAAACCCGTTTCGAGAAGCCGCACGGAGCGAGGGGCGAAGCTTCGAGTCCTTCGCCTGCCCAGCCTTCACGAGGCTTCATTTCATTGATCTCGCCACCGGTCAGCCGATGAGCCGAGACCGTTGGCCGTGACATCCATCTGATAGCCGCTCGTGGCATGATGTCCGCAATATTACGGCACTGAATGCTGTTTACTGAATCGTCTTGTTTCGCCATTGATGGCCGTATACCGACGTTCATTTTATTGTCACATTGCAGCATCCGGCCAGACGCATGTTCTTCGACGCTCTCGCGCCTTCCTCTGCGCTCCAGTTGACCCGGTTTACCGATGTCGACGCGTTTCGGCCGGCTGAGTCGCTGGAAGACTCCCGCAGCATTCCGCTCGATGTCGCCAATTTCGCAGCGGCGCGGGCGATCGTGCACCTGCCGGCATGCAGAATCATCCTCGCGAAATCGTTTGCGCGTATCCTTGACACCGCCTACCGCGCGCCGGGAGGCATGGTGATCCTACCGATGAGCGATGATCTGCGCGCCAGCTCGAGCGGAACGGATATCGACTCGCGCTTCTTCGTTGCCTTGCGCGGCTACCACGACTGCCATTTCGTCGAGCCTCAGATCAATCATCATGCGCTGATCATGTTCTCACCCACGCTCGGGGATCGCGGCTGGTTCGATCGCGCCGACGCATTATGGGTTCGGATCGGAGACCCCGCCGCTCATCTCTACGCGCGACAGCTCGTGCAAGACATCCTCAGGACCGCATCAGTCGCGCCGCACATGTTCGAGACCACGGAAGCGGCCACCCATCTCCAGGAGGGGCTGCTGCTCGCCTTTGACGACTTATTTCGAACGAATCCGCTGTCGAAGCGTAGCGCCCCGAATGCCGGCGCGCGATCTGCCAGGCTCGTGCAGCGGATCGACGATTACGTCACAGCCTATCCGACCGCCCCGATCTATACCGCCGATCTTGCTGGTGAGTTCGGCGTCTCGATCCGGACCCTCGGCGGTGCGGTGGCCAAGGTGCGCGGCATGAGCCTGCATCAATACATCCGCCTGAAGCGGCTGTGGGCCACCCGCGCGCAGCTTCTCAGGAGCGGTGGTGCGTCGGTCGCCTCGTGCGCGCGCGCCCAGGGATTTCATCACCTCGGCGAGTTTGCCGCAGCGTACCGGGCGATCTTCCACGAAGCGCCCTCGGACACTCTGGCGCGGGCCCGGCAAACCGGTCTTCCGGCCAACTGATCACAACCAAGCCGCGCAGTGCCTGCCCTGGGTCGCGCGTGAGGCCGCTGCGGAGCGAGCAAATCGTCTCATCCTCAAGCACAATACAGGATGGCGAACTCCAAATCGGCATAGGGGGCGACCTTGTGGGCCGCTCCCCTGCCACACCACCCGGCATGCGGGTCCGCACCGGGCGGTTCGAGAAGTTGAGGTCATGAGAGACGGGGCAGTCCCAGCCGGTCTGACCAGTTCAGGGTCAACACGGCATTAATGAGCATGCCGCTGTTGCGCCACCAGCGACGGCTGTTGGCTGCCACCTGTCGCGCCACATCAGGCTTGGCTCCCAGCGCCAGCAGTTCCCTGTACATGGTCGTGCCGCGCTTCCACTGCTTGAGCTGGATGGCGCGCAGCCGATGACGCAGCCACTGGTCAACTCTCGCCGGACTCGTGGGGTTTGCGCCAGCCGGAAGTATGCCTTCCATCCCCGAACATAGGGCCGCAGACGATCCACCACATCCTGCATGCTGCGCCCGCCACTGCGGCAGGTCAGTTGCCGGATGCGCTGCTTGAACGTCCTCAGCGGCTTGTCGGCGACCTTGCGTTTGATCACGCCACCCGGACCCGGCCAGAAGCCATAGCCCAGGAACTTGCGACCGAACACGCTGGTCACCGCGCTTTTGGTCTCGTTGACCGTCAAGCGCAGCTTGCCGTAGAGCCGCCGAAGCAGCGCCATCACCCGTTCACCCGCCCGGCGGCTGCGAACGTAAACGTTCGCATCGTCGGCGTAGCGCACGAAGCAATGGCCCCGACGTTCCAGCGCCTTGTCCACTTCATCGAGCAGGACATTGGCCAGAAGCGGCGATAGCGGGCCGCCCTGCGGCGTCCCCATCCTACGCGTCCGGACCACGCCATCGTCCATGATCCCGCTGTTCAGATACGCCCGGATCAGCCGGATGACCCCGGCGTCTCCGATCCGTTTCTGGAGGCGGTCGATGAGGATGTCGTGATCGACCCGGTCGAAGAACTTTTCCAGGTCAACGTCCACCACGACTCGGCGGCCCGATTGCACGTATGACTGCGCCGCAAGGACGGCGTCATGCGCACTTCGGCCCGGCCGGAAGCCGTAGCTGTGCTCGCTGAAGGTGGGATCAAGAATCGGCTGCAGCACTTGCAGCAGCGCCTGCTGGATCAGACGATCCGTCACCGTCGGGATGCCAAGCTCACGCTCGCCGCCCTCGGGCTTGGGAATCGCTACCCGTCGCACCGGACCAGGCCGGTACGTCCCCGACAACAGTTGCTCGCGGATCACAGGCCACGCCGTACGCAGATGCGCAGCGGTCTGATCAATGTCCAGACCATCCACACCGGCTACGCCTTTGTTGGCTCGCACCCGCTTCCACGCCCGTTGCAGGTTCTCTCGTCAGCGCCGCTAAAAGCAGCGCCGACCCTGTGCCCTTCGGTTCATGCCGCGGGCGACGAGCTTCATCGCTGCCCGGGCCACGCGGATTCACCGCGTCCTACCCCGGACCGCCCTGCTTGCGCAGGCATCTGATGCGATGCTCGCCGCATCGGCATGGCCTCAAACACTCCCTCTCGTTCGGCCCTTCACCTGCGGGATGGCTCCGCAGCCTTCCCGCCGACTACTACGGCCTCTGCTGACTTCTCGCTCCGGCTCGACACCGTCGCCCTTTCAGGCATAAGGCGAGATCTCCCCAGGTAAGAACGCACTCCTTCACTGCACGACCGCCGGATCTACGCCGCTTCCCCTTGATCACGAGAGCTTCGCGGTTATTGGCCCGCTCGCCCTGGTAAGCACCGCCTTCCATCCAGTTCTTGTTCATCGGCCCGCAGCTTCGTTCCACGCTTCCTCCCCACACTCGGTCGCCCTCATGCAGTTGCGCTTCGCTTCGCTCGTTGTGATCAACTCACGATGGGACTTTCACCCACAAGAGTGCGCCCATGCTGGGCGCACCAATGCAAAGCCCCGGCGGTTTCCCGCCGAGGGCGCTGTCAGAGCAAACGAGAACCGATCTTAGAAGTTGCGCTGGGCGCGAAGCAGCACGTTGACTGCGTTCTGATCCCTCGCTTCGTAGATAGCAACCGGCTTTGCCACAGCCGCGTTGCCAGCACCGAACGTACCAGCATACTTCTGATCAATACGCGTCCAGTTGACGTCCGCCGTGAAAGCAAGGTTCTTCACGGGGTCCAAACCACGTTGCCACCGATTACACCGATGTTGAAGTCGGGGTTGCAAGAGGTTCCGACGAAGCCGGCGCCGCCAGCTGCGACTGCCACACCCAGCGTACCGCCAACACCCGTGCCAGCCGCGCCGCAAAGAGTGGTCTTTGCATTGTTGCCGTACTTCAGCTGAGCATAGGCACCGTAAACGCTGCTCGACCAGTTGGGCGTCCAGTTGTGGGTGAAGCCACCACGGAAGCCCCAGGTCTTCACGCTTTCGATACCCTGGCCCGGACCAAAGGTGCCGTCAGCAAGGGAAACAAACGCGACGCTCTGGTAGGCACCAGCCAGGCTGGTGTTGCCGTAGACAGCGAAGCCCTGCGGGAACAAGCTCTGGAAGTTGTACCGAGTCGCGCCGTCGGTGTAGACAGCCTGCAAGTTGAGGCTGTCACCAGCGCCGGTCGGGATGTTTTTGATCGACAAGGCACCTTGGACGGCGAAGCCCCACTTGTCTTCAGGATGACCCGTCGGCTCGGTTCCACCGTAGTAGGCGGCATGCATGTCATGTCCAGCAACCGACAACTGCGCGAGACCCCAGGCCTGGTCAACACGGACCGAACCAATAATGTCAGGAGCGCGCGTGCCACCCCAATCGTTGGCACCGTAGCCGCCGCTAAGTGCGGGCAACAACGCAGCAATCGGGGCGCAACCGCCGGGGCAACGCCGAGGTTGAACAGGTTCGACTGATTGTATTGGGTCGGATCCTGCAGAGCGAGCGAACCGGTGATGCCCTGGCCGAAGTCAGCGGTATAAGCGATTTGGTTCACACCGGTGACATGGTTGGAACCACCCGGAAGCGTGTCGGGACCGCCAGCCGGATAGCTCTGCCACGGGGCGTCGAAGATCGAGACCGTGCGGCCGAAGGTGAACCCAGCGAACTGGATGAACGCGTGGTAGACACCCAGCTGAGCGCCGCCGATGGTCGCGTTGGTCCCGGTGCTGTCGTAAACCGTACCGCCGGTGCCGGTCGCAGTGTAGCCACCACCCGTCCAGGTATAGACGAGGTCAGCATAGGTGCGGACGACACCATACTCGGTCGCGGTGCGCGTATCGATCGTCAGATCCATACGAGCGCGGCTGGTGAAGTAGTTGCTCAGACGGTTTTGAGCGCCAGTGACGCCACCGGCGAAGCCGTAGTCATTGTTTGTACCCAGCAACGCGTCGGCACGGAGATAGCCGCCGAACTTGATGCAGGTATCAGTGCCAGGCATATAGTAGAATCCGGCACCGTATAGCGAGCAGATCTTCACGTATTCGACCGCCTTGGCCTTTACGGGGAGATCGGCTGCCTGCGCTCCACCAACGGCAATCAGACCTGCCGCTGAACCGAGCAAAGGCTCTTAACCAACTTCATGTTAAACCTCCAAAGTTTGCTGTGAGGAAGGTTCCGGATCCACGGGGTGACGCACCCTAAGATTGGTTCCTTGACCATTAACTTACCGCTGAGTGCTTCGCGTCTTCGGACACACCCGCTGAACGCGAGGGACTTAAGGAACCACCAACGGGACGACTTTGGGATGCCCCCCTCCGTCGCCCAATGACGATGATCGATGCCCCTTGCATAAGCAACATCGGAACCGAGGCAAAAGCGCTAGTTGCGTCGGAATCTAGGCGGGTGTTGCACAAAAATCACGGGAGGTCCCGCGCCGGAACAAAGCTAACCACTTGAATATAAAAGATATTACTCTTCACAGCACCGTGAGCGATCGCGCGCTCTGTGCTGCTGCGCTCGCGTTCACCGCACGAGCGCGGGAGTTCGGACCGCTCTTGGAGCCGAATCAAGAGGAGAGATACCTGAGAACAGAGCAATGAATTGCCAGACAACCACAGGAAGATCTCGGCAGCACCGGGTTGGCTTGGATTGAGTGTGGATCGTCAAAACTTCTTATATTTGCAAGAACGGACCAAAGTCGTGCAGCGAATTTTTCGAACTGGCGATCGGAGATCGTGTCTTTGGTATGGCATCGCTGGTGCATCTTCGCGTTCGCCGACCGATGCTCGGTCGGCCATCTGGCGATAGCCGCGCGCATTGGACGGCCCATTCATCGTTTTTGCTGGGGGCAGGATTGCCTCCTATGAGACGAATGACCGCGTCTTAACCGCGAAGAATGCGACCACGCCCCTCGCTTAATCTCGCCGTCGAGGCGCTCGATTGAGCTGTCCGTACGGGTCGGCCGCCTTGTAGTTCTATAGTCGGTCCGAGGATCGGGCCTTAGATTCAGCCGGCGGAGATTCCGTGCCAACACTCGTTCCCGTCTACGCCGGTTGGTGACAGCTGCAGGGGCCGGGATCATCGAGGTTGAGCTTGGCGGCAGCTGTCGCGTTAGTGTCGAACGATGATGCAACCCCTGCGGGAATGCACGGGCTCTTAAGCTGCGGCGATAGTCCCCAATTCCGAGTAGCGTCAGGGTTTGGATCGCCGCTGGACGCACTAGCGTGCGCTGCGGCAGGCGAAGCCCGGCCTACAGCTCAGGAGATCTCTGAAACGCTATCCTCACCCCGGCGGTCTCTACAGCTTCCGGAATGACGCGGCGATCCGGTCAAGATCCTTAGGCATGACGATCAGGCATGTCACTCTTCCTAAGCGTGTGGATCGCTGCAATCAGCTGGCCGTGGGCTTAGGCCGGCTCGGCATCGTCTCAGCGGCGCGCCTATGCCTTCAAGGGCATCGACTGTCGGACCCTAGCTTTAGTTGGCGACCGCAGAGCGCTGAGGGAAGAAATCTGCGGTTGCTGCAAAATTCCAAAATTTCGGGAAGTTAGATCGCGTCTGATTTTCAGATGGGTGCCGACCCCACGCTGTTCCGGATGACATTGCCGCCCAGGGAAAGAGACGCTGGCAGCCGCGCTCGCGAACGGGCTCGGAGATCGCCGCCGCGCTAAGGGTCGCTTGGGCAAAAGCGTCGGAAGACGAGGCACTGATTGCTCAGAAGTTGCAGCTCGCCCAAGCTAGTCTAATGCATCAGATTATTCCGACACCTGTCGGAGCGCTCGACCCGGCTACTCGCGCGGTCAGCGCTAATGTGGAGGCCAATGCCTGCCAATTTGGCTGATCAGGTCACATTCGTGAAATGGCTAACATAATTATTCTGCTCTGCCCTTGCGTCAGGACAGACTTGCATGGACTATGTCGTGGCGAACACCGGCCAAAAGAGAAATCGGCTCGCGGGAGTAACGCTGTGTCAGCGACGAGAAAAGAAGGTGCGCGCCGGCGCTCCACCGGCAATCTCGATATCATCAGGCGATTCACCTGGGAGATATCGTCGATCAACACGCATCTGGAGGAGCTGCGTCAGCTGTGGGCCAGGACGCTCGGTATCAGTGGGCCGCAATGGCTGATCCTGATGGCGATCTCAGACCTCGACAAGGACGATGGCGTGCCCGTCAACGTGGTCTCCAAGCTGCTTCACGTCGATCCGTCCTTCGTCACTACCCAGTCCAAACTGCTGGAGAAGAAGGGCCTCCTGCGCCGCCGCCCTCGCTGACCGACGCCCGCGTGGTGCGGCTGTCGCTGGTCGAGAAGACGCAGAAGCACATCGCGAGCCTCAATGAGCAGTACAAATCCATTCGCGAATTCGTCTTCCAGGAGTTCGATGAGAACGAGATGACGGAGTTCACCAGCAAGCTCGCGACGCTGAAGACCCGGCTCGAAAAGGCCTGCGTCAGGATCTCCCTCGATTTCTGAGGCGCGCATCGTTTTTGCCAGTCAGATTGTCGCACGGGCTAATGATGCGATTGGACGCGGTGTATCGCGATTTGCGTGTCGCACTTCGTTCGGGGCAACCGCAGCAAAATGCTGGATGCAGCCGTTTGCACGATTTCGAACACCACGGTTGAGCAGGTCAGATATTTGCGGAGACACAGATGAATCTGGCGAAGTTCGTCAAACCTTACCTGGTGGGGCATCCAGGTTCGTTTCGCCTGAGCCAGATCAAGCCGCATGATACTGGCGGCCTCGATATCCACAAAAAGGAAGCTAATAATCTTCTCCAATCGGGAATCGAGCAACTATCAGAATTGCAGGAGCGCCTTTACGCCGACGATCGCTGGTCGGTTTTGCTGATTTTTCAGGCCATGGATGCGGCAGGAAAAGACAGTGCTATCAAGCACGTCATGTCGGGCATCAATCCGCAAGGGTGCGAGGTCCATTCCTTCAAGCAGCCGAGCGCCGAGGAACTCGACCACGACTTTCTTTGGAGAGCAGCACGACATTTGCCTGAGCGAGGACGCATCGGAATTTTTAACCGCTCATACTATGAGGAGGTACTTGTCGCCCGAGTTCACCAGCAAGTTCTCGCAGATCAAAACTTGCCCCCTTCGCTCGTCACTAAGAATATCTGGAAGGAGCGCATGGACGACATAAGGAGCTTCGAAAGGCATCTTTTACGCAACGGCACGATCGTTCTTAAGTTTTTCCTGCATGTCTCGAAGGAGGAACAGAAAAAACGTTTCCTTGAGCGCATAGACACGCCCTCCAAGAACTGGAAGTTCTCGATGAATGACGTTAAGGAGCGTCAGCACTGGAGGCAATATCAGCGCGCATATGAGGACATGATCCGGCACACGAGTCATCCTGATGCGCCCTGGTGCGTTGCCCCCGCTGACAGCAAATGGTTCACAAGGCTGGTCGTAGGTGCGCGGATCGTAAGCGCCATGTCCAGACTGGACCTGCATTTTCCGTCCTTGTCGCCATCCGCACGACGGGAGCTTGCCAAGGCGCGCAAGATTCTGCTTGCGGAGAACTGACTCCGCGACAATTCCCCGCGCTGCAGCGTCGCAACAAGCAACGCGGAACGGGGAACGGGGAACTAAATCAGGTCGCCACGCATCCCCGCCGAGTTGTTCTTGCAATGGAGAGTACAATGCGGCCGACCAAAGCTTTGCTAGCCCTTGGCTTCGCTGCTGCGGCAGCAACCGCCCTTCCGGACGCGGCAGACGCGCGCCGCATGGGGGCGGCGCTCATTTCCACGGTGGTGGAGCTCATTTCCATGGAGGCGGAGCCCGTTTCCATGGCGGCGGCGCCCGATGGGCCGGTGGCGGTGGACGATATTATCGTGGAGGTTATTACCGCGGAGGCTATGGCTGGGGCGCCGCAGCGGCCGGCGTTGCAACCGGCGCAGCACTTGGTGCAGCCGCAGCTTACGGCTCTTCGTGCTATCAGACCCGGAACGTCTGGAATGGCTATGCTTACGTCCGGCAGACGGTGAACGTCTGCTAGGCTGCCGCCGAATTAAATCGAGCTGACGGAGCGGCCGACTCAACCGAGTAACATCCTTCGTATTCCGAAGGATGGATCCGATCTCATTCCGCGACGGCACCGGCGTACACTCCTTGCGCCGGGCCTAGCTCTACCTCACACGTGCTCTCGCCCAACACTACCGATCATCGCCTACCCCGCCCACCGCCCGGTGAAGTGTGACTTCCGCGAGCAAAGGTCACGAATGCTGTCCTAAGATGCATTAGTCAGCGCGTGTTGCGAGTATGTTACACAATTTCAGAGCGTGCTGTTGTAGCCTTCCCTGGGCTGGGGTGTTTCAGGCAATGCAACACGGGATCGCACGCGCATCTTCGCTGTAAATCGAAAGGTGAACGCGACGGGATGGAGATAAAGCTAATGAGGAAACTTCTGTTAGTCACGGCAGGGCTCGTTGCAGTAACCGCTCCGGCGGCGGCGGCGGATCTGGCTGCACGTCCCTACACGAAAGCTCCGCCCCCGATGGTGAATCCGGTCTACGACTGGACCGGGTTCTATATCGGTGCGAATGCCGGATATGGCTGGAGTCATCGGTGTCTCGATGTCACTGCGGTCGGCGCTGTCGGCATCGCCGGCGCCGAGGGTTGCCGCGATGCCGGCGGTGGCGTCGCTGGCGGTCAGATCGGCTATCGATGGCAGACCAACAACTTCGTGTTCGGACTGGAAGCCCAGGGTGACTGGGCCAACCTCCGCAACAGGGACGACAGCCTGTTCTTCCCGGGAAATACCTGGTCCACGAAGACCAACGCATTGGGTCTCTTCACCGGCCAGATCGGTTACGCCTGGAACAACGTGCTTTGGTACGTGAAAGGCGGCGCCGCAGTCGCTAACCAGCGCTGGGACCTCTACAACACCGCCACCGGGATAGGCATCAATCAAGCCGAACGGACACGCTGGGGCGGCACCGTCGGAACCGGGATTGAGTACGGCTTCGCGCCGAACTGGTCGGTCGCCCTCGAGTACGACTATCTCTTCAGGGTCAGCGACAGCAGCACCTTCGCGACACCCACCCTGGCACCTGCCGTGACCTCGATCACCGCCAACACCAGATCGGATGTCAATCTCATCACCGCCCGCATCAACTATCGCTTCGGCGGTCCTGTCGTCGCGAGATACTGATCACGTCCTTGAGCATTGCAACTAAGAAAAGGCCGGCAGAAAAGCCGGTCTTTTTTTATGAAAAGAAATAGTAGTTTCCCGAAATTGACGTTTGCAATGTACAAATCCTGCGAGAACGTAGCGCCGCCCTTAAATCGCAGCGGGCGCGTGCCAAGGCGGTGCTGGACCATGATGCGGTACCGCAGCCGCATCGATGCTGGGCAGATCGACGCGTTCGCGCGGCTGATGAATGAGAAACTCGATACTGCGGATACCAATACGCGGAAGGGCTAAATCCATTCAATCATCGACGTCGAGGTCGATGATAAGGCCGCCCGTATCATCGGCAGCAAGGACATCCTCCAGACCGCCATTGCCGGCAAACTTGACCGAGAACGGAAATGTTCGTGGTTCTATACGCAATGGCGCGCTCGGAGAGATTGAACTCCCGGCCCTCGGAATCGAAATCCGATGCTCTATCCAGCTGAGCTACGAGCGCCCTGATGACCCCGGGGTATTGGGCCACAAACCGAAGCGTCGCAGACATAGGCTTGAGGCCAGCTGATCTGCGACGCTCGGACCGGTACGAATTAGCAGAGAGGTCGGACAATAAAAAGCCCTCCCTGCCTTTATCTAGACGGGGCAGAAGGCGCGTTGTCACCAGGTCGTGTTGAAAAGACCGAAATGCGGCTGCTGTGCGACCAGCATCATCGGTTGATCGCGCTGCGGCGCCAGACGCGCCCTGGCGACCTTGCGTTTGGGCTGAGCCGGAGCCTTGGCGTCGACGACCTTCCTGGCCGCGGCCACATCGCCCTTCGAGGTGAACTGCGCAAAGGTCTCGCGCACCCGCGCCTTTGCCGTCATGTCAGCCAATACGTCCGCTTGTGCCGGCGGCTGAGGCGCCGCGACGGCAGCCGTCTTCGTCACCGGCGCGGCAATGGTCGGCTGGCTGGTGTCGAGCACGACACGTTCAGGCAGATGGCGATCCGAGCGGATCCGGATCACCGGCTGATCGTAGGTTGCACCCGCAACGACCTGCGCAACCGGCGACGTCGGCCAAACGAAATCAGCCGCGAACAACAGGGCGAGCAGAGCTCCACCGACAAACATGAAATAGCGTAAGATGGGCATTGGCCGCGCTCCGCCCCCGCATCCCCGCGTGGGCTCTTCGCCTTAACCGGCGATCCTTCAATTGGTTCCTAAGCCCAGCCGTTTGGTTCAAATGGCAACGCCAAGTTTTTGGACCAGGGGCAGGACGGTAACTTTTCCGCTAGCGAAATGTGGGCCTTTCAGGCGCGCCGCGCCGTCACCAGCGAACAGGTCGCCTGATCGGCATTCACGTTGACGAAGCCGATGGGGACGTGCGCAAAGGTCTTGCGACTCTTCATGCCGACAATGTCGGCCAGCACACGGCCGCGGTCGGTCAGATGGCTGCCATCTCGCCGCGTGAAGGCGCAGATGATCTCGACATTCTTTACGGCATAATCATTGTCATTTCGCACGGTGAAGGTAACAAGTGCCTTTGAGCCGAGCCCGCCGCGGCGCCAAGTCTGCGACGAAATCTTCATCCGATCGAGCCCGGCCGCCTCCCCGGGGAGGTGTCTGAGGCGGCCGTCGGGGAGCTGGATCGACGCTTCCCAGCGCCAATTTCATAGGCGCGGTTTGCGCGACATTGCCTTCGGAGGGCAGCATCAGCAGCCAGACGGCACCGCCCACCACGAGCGCCACCAGCCACCACAACAGGCCTCGCTTGAGCCAGACACCAGTTGGGGACTGGAGCCGTGGCCGATCCTGGCCATTCCCAGCAAAGCTTCCCAGTCCGATCCGGCTAAACCCTGTTTTCATGGGTGCATTACTCGCCTGCTTCCTCAATCCGTGAGACGAACTAAGGTTCCCGCAACGGCGCGAATCTCGGATAGGAGCCACGGTGGCGATCGTGGAGCGGGATCGCTAACATGCGTTGCAACATCGCGAAGGCCCGATCGGGAGAAATTGAAATGCCAGTCGTCGTCACCTGGGATCACATCCATCTGCGCAGCCCCGATCCGGAAACGACCGCCGCCTGGCTGCGCGACATCCTTGGCGGCGAAATCGTGCGCGCGCCGGGACGCATCGACGTGAACCTGGGCGGTGCAAGGATCTTTATCGCGCCGCTGGAGGGCGAGAGCGCCGTCAACCCGCCACCCCCGCACCCCCACCAAGGCCTCGACCATTTCGGCCTCACCGTGAAGGACATCGATGCCGTCGCCGCCGAGATCAAGGCCAAGGGCGTGAGGTTCACCCGAGAGCCGACCACGATCCGGCCCGGCGTCCGCATCTGCTTCATCCGCGGCCCCGAAGGCATCTCCATCGAGCTGCTCGAGCGCGACAAGAAGTATACCTGACGCAGCGCCGCACCTGATATCGACGATAGGCCGGGTGCTGTCGCCCGGCTAAGTCATGCTGCCGGGCATGAAGCAGCGGATCGTGACGCCCATGTAGCCGTAGATCGGCCAGACCATGGTGCGTCCGACCCGGTTGGGCTCCGAGATCACGGCCTCCTCGGGCACGTCAACCCAGACGAGCTCTTGCTCCCGGCCCTCGATCACGTAGCCAAGGCGCGGGATGCGGACACGATAGTGCCCGCCCTTGCTCTCCCAATCGGAGTCCGAGATCGCGGAGCCGTCGGCATCGGAGCAGCATGGCCCCTTGCCGCTGCGCAAGCCGTCGAACCAGGCTTTCAGCTCTGCACTGGTGTTGACGAACTGGCCGCGGTCGCGCGCGTGCCCAACCGGAGCAATCAGCGCCAGCGCGCAAGCAAGCCCTGCCGCGCTTCGCCACCGTATGAGACGGCCAATCCGCCGTCGTTGTGTTTCGCAATTCGCGGGACGCACACTGTACAGACGCGGCTCATCGCCGCCGGAATCGATCCAGTTGCTCACGTTCGTCTTGCTCCAGCACCCCGCGGCCAGTGCAACAATGGTTATGCATTTCGCGGGCCAAGTCTGATTCGCAACGACTGGCGTCGCCGTAGAATGAGACCGTCATAACCGTGTCACACACGTTGGGACAATGACGGTTCGCGTGCCGGCATGGGACACACCCGCCGGTAAAACTGCCGCGTTGCGCGACGGCTTTCGCTTTGGCATAAAAGCTTCGCCGGTTCCTCCATTGGGCGATGGCGGCCGGCCGACGGGACGTGATGAAGAACGGCCTCTATTCGATTCACGTGAGCCTGCTCGACGGTCGAGTCGGCAAGGGCAGCGGCGTGATTCTTTTTCGCGATGGCAAGATTCTCGGCGGCGATGCCTACCTCTATTACACCGGCAGCTACGTGGTGAAGGACGACCACACCTTCAAAGGCGAGGTGCTGGTGCAACGGCACACCTCGCCGCGGGGCGATGACAATCCGCTGTTCGGCGGCCCTGCCCCGGTCGGCATCGGTGTCAGCGGGACCTACACGGAGACGCGCGCGGAGATGACGGGAACGGCGCTGGTCGGCAAGGCCAGCCTGATTTTCGGCGCCACCCTGCACAAGCTCGCAGAGGCCGACTAGAGCATGATCCGGAAAAGTGTGTAGCGGTGTTCCGAGAAGATCATGCTCAAACAATAGATGCTATTCGGCAGCCTGCTCCAGCGGAGCGGTGCGCGGCAAGATCATCTGGATGCGCGTCCCCTCGCCCGGCTCGGAATCGAGGTCGAGCCGCCCGCCGAGCCGGTTCGTCACGATGCTGTAGACGATGTGCAGTCCGAGACCGGTGCCGCCCTGGTCGCGCCGCGTCGTGAAGAACGGATCGAAGGCGCGGCGACGTACGTCAAGCGACATGCCGCAGCCATTGTCGGAGACGATGATCTCGACATTGTCCTTGCCGGACTCGCGCACCCGGATGTCGATGATCCCCGGACGTCCGTCCGGAAAGGCGTGCGCCACAGAATTCAGGAACAGATTGGTCAACACCTGGCCGTACGGACCGGGATAGCTGTTCATGGTCAGGTTGGGCTGGCACTCGACGTTGAGCGTCAGGTTCTGCTTGCGCAGGCCCGGCCGCAGGCTCATCACCACCTGCTCGGTGAGGTCGGCGAGATCGAAGCTTCGCTGGTCCGAATAGTTGCGATCGGCCGCGACCTGCTTGAACGACTGGATCAGCTCGGCTGCGCGGTTGAGATTGGAGACGAGCTGCGAGGACGCGTCGCGGCTGGTGTTGAGATAGTCGTTGAGCGTCGAGCGGCGAAGCTCGCCTCGCTCGACCTCGGCGCTGAACATCGCCGTCTTGCGTTCCAGCGCAGAGGCGACCGTGAGGCTGATGCCGACGGGATTGTTGACCTCGTGCGCGACGCCGGCGACCAGGCGTCCGAGGGCCGCGAGCTTTTCCGCCTCGATCAGCGAGGCCTGCGTCTCACGCAGATTGCGCAGCGCCGTCTCGGCGGCATCCTTGGCCTTCCGCATCTCCTGCTCGCCGCGTTTGCGCTCGCCGATATCGAGCGCCACGGTAACAATCCGCTCGATCTCGCCCTCGGCATCCAGCAGCGGCAGCTTGTTGACCAGCCATTGCCGCATGTTACCAGAGGAATCCTTGTACTCCTCCTCGTAGAAGCCGAGACCTCTTCGCAAGTTGAGCACGCGCTTGTCGTTCTCGTCCGTCTTGGCCGCGCCATAGCGCGACATCAGATCGGCGGTGGTGCGGCCGAGCGCGTCGCCGGGCTCGATGCCGAAGATGCCGGCCATATAGCGGTTCATCAGCACGTAACGGAGGTCGCGGTCCTTGACGTTGATGACGGCCGGCACGGTGTCGATGACCTGCTGGAGCAGGCGGCGGCCTTCGGCGATGGCGTCTTCCGCCCGCTTCTGGTCGGTGATGTCGCGCAGCGTGCCCTCGTAGCGGACGATCCTGCCCTGCTCGTCCCGCACGCCGGTCGCGCTGTCGGACAGCCAGAGGATATTGCCACTGCGCTGGCGCACCTGATACTCGAACTCGCGGACCATGCCGTCGCGATGCATCAGCCGCTGGTACTCCTCGCGGGCCGCGGGATCGACGTAGATGGTGTGGGCGATGTCGTTGATGCTGTCGATCAGGTGCTGCGGGCTGTCATAGCCCATCATCCGCGCCAGCGCCGGATTGGCGTTCAGGAGATCGCCGGACGGCGTCGTCACGTAGATGCCGTCGACCGAACCCTCGAACAGCTTGCGATAGCTTTCCTCGGCCAGCCGCTGCTCGGTGAGCGCGCGCACGGCTGCCTCTCGCGCGGTGTCGGCTTCTTCCAGCGCGCGACGGAATACCTCTGCCGCGCGCGCGATGTCGCCGATCTCGTTGTTAAGATCGGCCGACGGGATCGACGTATTCTTCTCGCCCGCCGCAAGGGCCCGAATGGAGCGCGCGATCTGGGCCAGCGGACGCACCGTCCGGCGCACCACAAAGCCCGCGGCGAGGATGCCGATCAACACACCCATGCTGCCGAGCACAATGCTCTGCCAGCGCGCCTCCGCGAGCGTCCGGGCGAAATCGCGCGACAGTACATGGCCGCGGCGGTCGCTGACGTCACGAAGCAATTCGGTGACGCGGCCAATCAGCCGGCCCTCGGTTCCCAGCACCTCGCGGTCGATATCGGCGATCTGCCGTTCGCGGACGGCGACCGCGACAAGGGCATCGGCGTAATTGTTCACGGCCGACTTCAGCCTGCTATCTGTGATGTCCATCGCCCGCATGCCCTGCGCGGCCTGTTCGGCGGCGGAAGGATTCCGCGCAAGCAGCCCGAGCGCGATCCGGCTCTGCGCCTCCGACAGGCGAGCGGCGAGATCGCGGTCCCCGCTTTCGGAGACCGCCGCATCGAACTGATCGCGCAGTGGCGGCAGCCCGGCCAGCAACTGCGCCCGGCGATCGATCAGGGTCGATATCCGCTCCAGCCCGCTGCGGTAAGTCGCAAGCCGCTCGGAGACGCCGTCGATCATGTCCTGCTGCTCGGGGGCAAGATCGATACGGGTCTTCTTGAGGATGTCGCTCAGCGTCGAGGCGGCCTCGCCCACCTGCTTGAACTGGATGCCGGCGCCGGGGTCGGTGACGAAGTCACGCGCGGCGAGCCGCAAATCGTTCATGCGGCGGTCAATGTCTTCCGCGAGATCGCCGACGCTTTGCAGCCGCTGCAATTCGGCGAAGGTGGCGTCGATATGCCTGATCGCGATCACGCTGGCCGTCGAGGTGACGATGATCACAACCAGCACCAGAATGAAGCTGCCGAACGTCATCTGACCGATCGACAGCGAAAACGATCGCTTCGGCGGCGGATTCGGTGGCGTTTTGACAGGCATTGGGGCGGAACCGGACTCCATTCACCCCCAATATACGCTGTATCGCCCCTCCGGGGGAACATGCCTCCGCCGGCCGGAACGGGCTGTTTTTCATGATGGTTTAGCGACAGCCGGACGTCGGGCCGGAATCGTCATGGCGGCAACACCGAGGACGACGCAGGCCAAGCCAATCCAGGCCGTCTGGCTCAGGGTTTCTCCCAGAAAGGCGACGCTGATGGCGACCCCAATCGGGACACGAAGATAGGCCTGTGCGGTGGTGCCGACCGAGCCGAGCACGGCCTGCCAATACTTCGTTGGTTGTCGAAATGTCCTAGCCGACCGCGCCGACCTCGAACACCTCGCCGTCATAGCCGGCGTCGCGGGGAATGCGCAGCTGGCGGCCGCTGTCGGTCTTGGTCATCACCGGCATCACCGTGACGATCGACATCTCCCTGGCATGATCGAGCGCAGCGCTCACGCTGCCTTGCTTCGCCAGCCGGATCAAATTGCGCGTAGTCGGGAACGGCAGCTTGAAGCGGCCGCTCTCGCCGCCCTCAACCGCCTCGCGCGGCGAGACCCAGATCGAGTCGGTCGACTCTCGTCCGTCATGCGCGCCGAGCTGGTCGGGCGGCGCTGCCGCAAGAAAAACCAGGTGTCGAAACGCTTCGGCATGCCCTCCGGCGTGATCCAGTGTGCGTAAGGCACGAGCGTGTCGAGCGCGAGTTGGAGCCCGTTGTCGGCGAGAATGCTGAGGAAGCTGATCTTGTGCTCGTTGAGCGCGACGCGATGCTTGTCGGCGATCTCGCCGGCGCGCTTCGCATCAACGGGCGTGTTCGAGCCCTTCAAACGCGCCAGCAGGATGCCGCTTTCCTCAAACGTCTCGCGGATCGCAGCGATGCGGAAGCCGCGGTCCGCCTCGCCGAGACCCTCGCCCCCGAATACAGGTCGGACCGCTTGACGATCTCCTGATCGCCGGCATCGACGCTGCCGCCGGGAAACACCAGCGCGCCCGAGTTGAACTCGATCTGATGATGGCGGACCATCATGAAGACTTCGACTTCCTTTGCTGCGCCGTCGCGCAGCAGGAGGATGGTCGAGGCCGGGCGTGATGCTGATATCACCATTCAGCTAACCTGCGGCACTGGACTGCGGGCCAAAATTGGCGCGCTTGTCGACGCGGGCGACGCGCGACAGCAGGTAATCGACCTCGGCCTTCGCCGCCGGCGTGATGGTCGCGCCGGGCTTGCGCTGGGCGCTGGAGGCGATGATGCCGCGTTTCTGAAGCACGTGCTTGCGCACGGCAAGACCGGCGCCCGGCTGCTGCTCGTAGCGGATCAGCGGCAGATGGGCGTCGAACAGATCATGCGCGGCATCGCGCTTGCCAGCCTTGGACAGGTTCACGACGTCGATCAGAAGCTCGGGGAAGGCGTAGCCGGTCATGGCGCCGTCGGCACCGCGCTCCATCTCGAAATCCAAAAAGAGCCCACCATTGCCACAGAGAATCGACAGCGGACGCAGCGAGCCGTCCTTCTGGAAGTTGCGCAGGGTCGAGATCTTTTCGAGGCCCGGCCAGTCCTCGTGCTTGAGCATCACGCAGTTCGCATTGTCGGTGACGATCTTGCGGATCACGGCCGGCGTGAACACCACCGACAGGGTCAACGGATAGTCCTGGAGCACCCAGGGCACGTCAGGACCGATCGCCTCTGCTGCTTGCTTGTAATAGCCGATGATCTGGTCGTCGGTGCGGAGCGAGGGCGGCGGCGCGATCATGACGCCGGCGGCGCCTGCGTCCATCGAGGCCTTCGCCAGCGAGCGCATGGTGGCAAAGCCGGGTGCAGAGACGCCGACGATCACCTGCATCTTCCTGGCGCGCTTGACGAAGCGCACCGCCACCTGCTCGGCCTCGGCGGCATCGAGCTTCGGCGCCTCACCGAGGATGCCCAGCACCGTAACGCCGTCGCAGCCGACCTCCTCATAGAAATCGGTCAGGCGGTCGATCGAGCGCTCGTCGATCCTTCCGTCGTCGTGGAACGGCGTCGGCGCGATTGCGAAGGTGCCCTTGGCATCGGCGGTGAGTTTCATCGTCTTTCCCTGTCTCTCTCTATTCGTCATTTCGGGATGGCCCGAAGGGACAAGGCCCGGAATCTATAACCACAAGCCGGGGTTATGGATTCCGGGCTCGCGACTTCGTCGCGCCCCGGAATGACCGTGTGGCTAAAACCGCCGCGCGCCCATCTTGATCTGCTCCTCGGAGAAGAAGATCTCCTTGGCATGCTCAGCGATGTCCCGGGCGTTCCAGCCCGAGTGCGGGGGTTTCCAGCCTTCCATCTCCATCATCCGCATTTCGCGCACGCCGCGGGGCCCGGACACGCCCAGCACCTTCCCGGTCTGGTCGCCCGACAAGTCGCTGACCATGTATAGCACGGCCGGTGCGATCCCGTCCGGCCCCAGCGCCGCCGAGGGGTTCTCCTTATAGCGGGGCAGGTCTGCGGTCATGCGGGTCAGCGCGCCCGGGGCCAGCGTCCAGACCCGGATGTTGTATTTGCGGCCCTCGATCGCCAGGACGTTGGACAGGCCCCAGATGCCGCCCTTGGCCGCCCCATAATTGCTCTGGCCGAAATTGCCGATCAGTCCTGATGTCGAGGAGGTGTTGACGATGACGCCGCCGCCGTTTTCCCGCATCCAGCGAAACACCGGCAAGGTGCAACAAAAGGTGCCCTTCAGATGCACCTTGATGACCTTGTCCCAATCGGACTCACTGGCCTTGGCGAAGGTCTGATCGCGCAAGATACCAGCGTTGTTGACGAGGATGTCGGCGCGGCCAAAGTGCTTGATGGCGTCGTCGAACACCGATTGGCCGCCTTCCATGGTCGAGATGTCGGCACCATTCGCGACCGCCTTGCCGCCCTCCGCCTTGATCGCGTCCACCACAAGCTGCGCCATCGATTTGTCGGCGCCGGAGCCGTCGCGGGGCCCGCCGAGATCGTTGACGACGATCGAGGCCCCTTCCCGCGCGAACAGTTTGGCGTAGGCCTCACCAAGCCCCCGCCCGCGCCGGTGATCAGCGCAACCTTGCCGTCGAGTAGTCCCATGATGGCTTCTCCCTGTTTTTGTTGTTTTGTGTCCCGGACGCGATGCAGCGTGAAAGCTGCGTCGCAGAGCCGGGACCCGGCTTCTTGTTGGGTCGCTCTGGACCCCGGCTCTGCAGCGCAGCGCTGAAGAAGCGCTGCGCTGCGTCCGGGGCACGAGACCTTTCTTAACCCAGCACCGTCTTGCCGTTCTTGATCACGGTGACACCGCGCGACTTCACCTTGGCTTCGAACGAGATCGTGTTGCCGTCCTTCCAGAGGTCCATGGTCACGGTCTCGCCGGGAAAGACCGGAGAAGAGAACCGCGCGACGTGCTGGCGGAACGCGCTGACATCGTAGTCAGCATAGGTTTGCAGCACGCCGCGGCAGGTGATTCCGTAGGTGCACATGCCGTGCAGGATCGGACGCGGGAAGCCGGCCTTCTTCGCAAACTCCGGATCGGAGTGCAGCGGATTGCGGTCGCCGCAGAGACGATAGACCAGCGCCTGGTCGGGGCGCGTGACAATGTCGATGGTGTTGTCGGGCGCGCGCGAGGGGATCCTGTGCGGATCGGGTTGGGTCAGGTTCGGCCCGCCAAAGCCGCCGTCGCCACGGGCGAAGCGCGAGGCAACGAGCGTGGCGAGCTTCTCGCCCTTCTCGTTCTTCAGCACGGTCTGATGGCTGATAACGACGCCCTTGTCCTTGCCCTTGTCGTAGACCTCGACCACGGAGGAGTCGGCGGTGATGTTGGCGGCGACCGGCAGCGGCTGATGGAAGGTGATGTCGCGCTCGCCGTCGACCACCATCACGCGGTTGAGATTCATCTCGCCCGGACCCGAGCCCCACGCGGCAACCGATGCAAAGGTCGGCACCACCTTGAGCGGTCGCGGCGTGAACGTGCCTTCGTTGACGAAAGCGAGCTCGTTCTCGTCCATCGGATCGGCGCCGAGCCCGATGCCGCAGGCGTAGAGCATGACTTCGCGATCGCTGTAGGCATATTTCTGGCCGATGTTTTTGAGGCCTTTGAGTTCTTCGTATCTGGCGGACATTTTGTTTGTTTCCTCCCGGGATTCGTGTGCGCCGCTGCCAGTCGAAGTGCCCTCCCCTTGTGGGAGAGGGCTGCGAGAGCCCTGCGGCAAACTCGTTTGGCTGAGGGGTTGGCGCCGCAGTGAAAGTCTTTCTGCGGAGCGATACCCCTCATCCGGCGCTTCGCGCCACCTTCTCCCACAAGGGGAGAAGGGAAGAATCTTACGCCGGCGTAAAGAACGGCAGCGGGGCGCCGTCGGTCGGCTTGAACACCACTTTCACCCTCTGGCCGATCTTCAGCTTCTCGAGATCGCAGTCGACAAAATTGGTCTGCACCGACGGGCCCTCCTTCAGCGTGACGTAACCGATCGCATACGGACCGGTCGGCGACTTCCGCATCAGGCTCCAGGTGTAGATCGTGCCCTCGCCCGAGGCCTCTTCCCACACCGTCCTATCGGAATAGCAGAACGGGCAGATCGAGCGCGGAAAGTAATGCGCTTCGCCGCAAGCCGTGCAGCGCTTGATCAGGAACTTGCCCTGCTTGGCCGCGTCCCAGAACGCGGCGGTCTCGGGGTTCGTGACCGGGGCCGGATATTTTTTCGCGTCTACCATCACACGCGCTCCAGAATGGCGGTCGAGGCGGCGTGGCGAACACCCAAGAGGCCGCCGGTGCCGTGGGCGATGGCGAGATCGCAATTCTTGACCTGCACCTTCGGATGCGCCTCGCCGCGCAGCTGCCGGACGGCCTCGATGATCTTGGTCATGCCGCCGCGGTTGACGGGATGGTTGCTGCAGAGCCCGCCGCCATCGGTGTTGAACGGCAGCTTGCCGACACCCGAGATCAGATTGCCGTCGGCAACGAACTTGCCGCCCTCGCCCTTCTTGCAGAAGCCGAGGTCCTCGAGCTGCATCAGCACGGTGATGGTAAAGCTGTCATAGATCGAGGCGTATTTGATGTCCTTCGGCGTGATGCCGGCTTCCTCGAACGCACGCGGGCCGGACCAGATGCCGGCGGAGTAAGTGAGATCGAGATCCTTGCCGCCGCGCGGCCCCTTCATCGCCTCGCCATGGCCGATCAGCTTGACCAGCGGCTTCTTCAGGCTCCTGGCGATTTCGGGCGTCGTCACGATCAGCGCGCCGCCGCCATCGGAGACGACGCAGCAATCCATGCGATGCAGGGGATCGGAGATCATCGGCGAGTTCAGCACATCCTCGACGGTGACGACGTCCTTGAGCATCGCATGCGGATTGTACTGCGCATGGTGCGAGGCCGCGACCTTGATCCAGGCGAGCTGTTCCGAGGTGGTGCCATAGTCGTGCATGTGACGCATGGCACACATGCCATAGGCATTGTGCGTGGTCGCGCCGTAAGCGGACTCGAAATCGGCTTCCGCGCCGGCCGCGCGCGGCGGCATCACGCCCGTGCGCGGCTTGCCGGCCAGCGTGATCAGCGCGATCGAGCACTTGCCCGCCGCGATCGCTTCAGCCGCATGGCCGAGATGGATGATGTAGGAACAGCCGCCGGTCTCGGTGGAATCGACGTGCCGGAGCTTTTTGGTATTGAGGCCGAGATAATCGACCATCGGCCAGGCGCCGCCGGGCGCATCGCCCGCGCAGAAATAGCCGTCGACATCGTCCTTGCTGAGCCCGGCATCCTCGAGCGCGCCCTTGGCGACCTCGGCGTGGAGCTGGGCGGTGGATTTGTCCGGTGCATGCCGGGTCGGGTGTTCGTAGATCCCGGCAATGTAGGCCTTGCCCTTGATGGTCAATACAGAGGTCTCCGCTCGCGTTTCTTCTTGGCTCGTTTTTCTGAACCGCACCGGGCTGATTGGCAAGCGCGGAAATATTCCGTCGGGCGAGAGGATAGCGGCTTGGCGCAATTCACGCTGATGTCTCATGTCCCGGACGCGCTGCAACGCCTTAGCGTCGCTGCGCAGAGCCGGGACCCATGCCGCCCGCGCACGTCGTGGCAACATGGGCCCCGGCTCTGCAGCGCACCGCTAAAGAAGCGCTGCGCTGCGTCCGGGGCACGAGAGCTTCGATCGGCCAAAATCATAAAGGTGTTTTGCCCGACGGCACAAGCGATCTTCGCTTTTATCGAAAGCAGCCCGCTTTATGAAAACAACCCCATGCACAGTAGGACGGTGGTTGATTTCAAACAGGAAATCGGGTGGGCAAAGCGAAGCGTGCCCACCTCTTCAGACCGCAATGTTGGCAAGATGGTGGGCACGGCGCTTTGCGCCTTTGCCCGCCCTACGAAGGTTCTCGCTACTCCGCCGCGATCTGCCTTGGGGCCGGCGGCGGGCTCGCCAAATCCGCGGCGAGCTGCGCGTAACGCGCCTTGGCGTCCGCCACCGCCTTCTCCTTCACCGGGCCGTAGCCGCGGATACGGTCGGGCAGCGACAGCAGTTCGACGGACGTGTCGATCGTGAGCGGCGACAGCAGGCCGAGCACGGTGGCGACGTCCTTTTCGTAGCCTGTGATCAGATCGCGCTCGAGTTTGCGGTCGGCGCTGCGGCCGAAGATGTCGAGTGCCGTGCCGCGCAGGAATTTGAACTTCGCCAGCACACGGAATGCCTTCAGCATCCACGGGCCGAAGGCACGCTTCTTCGGTTGGCCCAGCGCATCGACGCCGGACGCCAGAATCGGCGGGGCCAGGTTGAAGCTGAACTTGAAATCGCCCTCGAACTGGTCGCGCAGCTGTTTTTCGAAGGCGCCGTCGGTGAAGAGCCGCGCGACCTCGTACTCGTCCTTGTAGGCCAGCAGCTTTGCGTAGTTGATCGCGACCGCGCGCGGCAGCGCGTCGCCATAGCCGCCCTTCTCCGCGGCATCGCGGACCTGGTCGACCAGCTTGCGGTAACGCTTGGCCAGCCGGCCATTCTGGTAAGCCGTGAGATGCCTTGTGCGGTGCTCGATCACTTCGTCGAGCGTCATGACATCCAGCGTCTTGGGTGCCGCAACCTCGTCCGTCCCCTTCAGCATGTCGGCAAGGCGCGCGGGGTCCGCGACCGCGAGGCGGCCGAGGCGGAAGGCTTCCTTGTTCATCTTGATCGAGACGCCGTTGACCTCGATCGCCTGCTCGATCGCTTCCGCTGACAGCGGCAGCAGGCCCTTCTGATAGGCATAGCCCATCATCATCATGTTGGTGGCGATGCTGTCACCCAGCAACTGCTCGGCCGGCTTGGTGAAGTCGAAGAACACGGAGTCCTCGTGCAGCGCCGTTTCCAAAAGCCCGTTCAGCTTGCGGGTCTGGAAGTTAAAATCGCGGTTGAGGACGAAATCGGCGGTGGGAATGACGTGGCTGTTGATGATGCCGCGGGTGCGGCCGGTGTCGCAGAGCGAGATCGTGTCCTTGGCGACCGCGACCACCTCGTCGGCGGCGAGCACGACGTCGGCGGTGCCGGTGACGATGCGCGAGCATGTCACCTCGGCCGGATGATCCGACAGGCGGACGTGGCTGAGCACAGCGCCGCCCTTCTGCGCGAGACCGGACATGTCGAGGATCATCGAGGCCTTGCCCTCGATATGCGCGGCCATGCCGAGCAGCGCGCCGATGGTGAGCACGCCGGTGCCGCCGACGCCGCCAATGGCGATGTTGTAGGGCTTGTCCAGGGTCGGGCGCGACGCCGGCTCGGGAATAGCACCGATGTCAGACAGATCGGCCGGCGCACGATGGCGCGGCGCCCCGCCGTCAATGGTGACGAAGGACGGACAAAAGCCCTTGAGGCACGAGAAATCCTTGTTGCAGGACGACTGGTTGATGGCGCGCTTGCGGCCGAACTCGGTCTCCAGCGGCTCGACCGAGATGCAGTTCGACTGCACCGAGCAGTCGCCGCAGCCTTCGCAGACAGCCGGGTTGATCATGACGCGGCGCGCCGGATCCTCCATCAGGCCGCGCTTGCGGCGGCGGCGCTTCTCGGCGGCGCAGGTCTGCACGAAGACGATCGCGGACGTGCCCTTGTAGTCGCGGCACATTTTCATGACGTTGTCGAGTTCGTCGCGGTGATACTTCTTCACGCCGGGCGCGATGGTGTCGGCCGGATAGGTGTCGGGCGCTTCCGAGACCAGGTAGATCTCGCGAATGCCCTCGGCGTGGAGCTGGAAGGTAATCTGCTGCGGGGAAAGATCGCCGTCGTGACGCTGGCCGCCGGTCATGGCCACGGCGTCATTGTAGAGGATCTTGTAGGTGATGTTGGTCTTGGAGGCGACCGCCTGCCGGATGGCGAGAAGGCCGGAGTGGAAGTAAGTGCCGTCGCCGAGATCTGCGAAAATGTGGTTCTCGTTGGTGAAGGGCGCGATGCCGACCCACGGCACGCCCTCGCCTCCCATATGCGTAAAGGTCTCGGTCGAGCGGTCCATCCACAGCGCCATGAAGTGGCAGCCGATGCCGGCCAGGGCGCGGCTTCCTTCGGGGACTTTCGTCGATGTGTTGTGGGGACAGCCGGAGCAGAAGTAGGGCGTGCGGGAGACAGGTGCTGTGGCCTGCATCTGGGTGGCCTGGCGGCCGTTGAACCAGTCGGCTTTGACGCGAAGCATCTCCGCGATCTCGGGGTTGAGATTCAATCGAAGAAGCCGCTCGGTGAGCGAGGTCGCAAGCGAGGCGACGCTGAGTTCGGCCGAGAATGTCAGGAAGCGCTTGTCGTGCTCGTCCATCTTGCCGACGATGCGCGGGCGAACGTCATCGCGCCAGTTGAACAGCTCCTGCTTCACCTGGTTCTCGACGATCTCACGGCGTTCCTCGACGATGAAGATCTCCTCGAGGCCCACGGCGAACTGCCGCACGCCTTCCGGCTCGAGCGGCCAGGGCATGCCGATCTTGTAGAGGCGAAGACCGATCTTGGCAGCGACCTGCTCGGTGATGCCGAGCTCGCGCAGCGCCTGGCGGACGTCCTCGTAGCTCTTGCCGGAGGCCATGATGCCGAAGCGGGCGTTCGGCGAATCCATGGTGACGCGGTTGACCTTGTTGGCGCGCGCAAAGGCAATCGCGGCAAAGCCCTTGTAGTCCTGCAGTCGCCGGTCCTGCTCGAAACGGTCGTCAGGCCAGCGCAGATTGAGGCCGCCGGGCGGCAGCTCGAAATCGGGTGGGATGATGAAAGGCTTCATCTCGTCGGTGAGGTCGATCTCGGCGGTGGTCTCCACCGTCTCCGTGATCACCTTCATGCCGACCCAGCAGCCCGAATAGCGCGACATCGCGATGCCGAGCAGGCCCATCTCGATCATCTCGTGGATGCTCGACGGATAGAGATACGGCATCAGGGCCGAGATGAAGGCGTGATCGGACTGATGCGGGACCGTCGAGGACTTTGCGCCATGGTCGTCGCCGGCGAGGCACAGCACGCCGCCGTTCCTAGCGGAGCCGGCGGCATTGCCGTGACGAAACACGTCGCCGCAGCGGTCGACGCCGGGGCCCTTGCCGTACCACATGCCGACGACTCCGTCGTATTTGGCGCCGGGCGAGAGGTTGAGCTGCTGCGAGCCCCAGACGGCGGTGGCAGCCAGGTCTTCGTTCACGCCGGGCTGGAACTTGATGTTGTACTGCTCGAGATGCTTTCGCGCGGCGAAGAGCTGCTGGTCGTAGCCGCCGAGCGGCGAGCCGCGATAGCCGGAGATGAAGCCCGCCGTGTTCAGGCCTGCGGCACGGTCGCGGCGGATTTGAGCCATGGGCAGGCGGACCAGCGCCTGGATGCCCGTCGTGAAGATATGGCCGGTGTCCTGGGTGTATTTTTGATCGAGACTGATCGGACCCTGGTTGATGCCCATGTTGTCCTCTTTGCCGCCCTGCTCAGGTCTTGCTCATTAAGCCGTTGCCTGCCCGTTGTTTTTAGCTAGGGCGCGCCGACCACCTCCGCCACTCTATGTCGGATATTTAACGCGGCGCATCACAAATCTGGGCCTTCGGCGGGGACGGGAAAAAAACGCAATTTCGTGCCCGGAAAGGCATGGCGGTTTTCAATTTGTGTCACCATAGCCCGGCGTCACGAAACGACGTGCCGCCCGTAGGATGCGAATGGGCTGATGAGTCGCAGCAAGAAGGGTCGATGATGCGGAGGATTCTGGCGAGTCTGGTCTTGTGCAGTGCGGTTGCCGGTGCAGCCGTTGCCGCCGAGCCGTCGCCCGAGCTGATCGCCTACGGCAAGACATTGGTCGAGGCCGGTGACTGCGCCGGCTGCCACACCGCCGATCCCGCAAAACCGTTCGCCGGCGGCAAGCGCATCGACACACCCTTCGGCGCGATCTATGCGCCGAACCTGACGCCGGACCGCGACACCGGGATCGGCACCTGGAGCGATGCGGATTTCACCCGCGCGGTGCGCTATGGCACGGCGCCGGACGGCTCGCTCTACTACCCGGCCTTCCCCTACCCCTACTTCACCCGGATGACCAAGGACGACACGCTGGCGATCCGCGCCTATCTCGGCACGCTCTCGCCGGTCGTCAGCCGCAACAGGCCGCCGGAGCTGCGCTGGCCGTTCGGCTATCGCGGTTTGATGCGGGCCTGGAGGCTGCTGTTCTTCACACCCGGCCTGTTCGAGCCGGACCAGAGCAAGAGTGCGGCGTGGAACAGGGGCGGCTATCTCGTCACCGGGCTTGGCCATTGCGGCGCCTGCCACACGCCGAAGAACTATTTTGGCGCGGACAAGACCGTGCAGGCGCTGTCGGGCAGCGAGCTTGGCGGCTGGTATGCGCCGCGGCTTGATGGCGCCGCCCGCACCGGCCTGCAGTCGTGGAGCGCGGACGACATCACCGAATATCTGCAGAGCGGCCGGAACGCGCGGAGCCACGCCGGCGGGCCAATGGCCGAGGTGATCGTCAATTCGACCTCGAAGATGAGCGATGCCGATGTGCGCGCCATAGCAGCGTATCTCAAGGACCTGCCGCCGGTACGGCGCGAACCGAAGGTGACGCCGCCTGATGAGGCCGAGATGAAAGCGGGCCAGGCCGTCTACGCAAAGCTCTGCATCGCCTGCCATGAAGCCGACGGCTCTGGCGCGCCGCGCATCTACCCGCCCCTGCCGGCCAACGCGCTGCTGCAATCGATCAACCCGTCCTCCACCCTGCGCATCATCCTCGACGGCGCCCACACCGTGACGACGCCGCGGGCGCCGAACACCGGCGAAATGCCAGGCTACGCCAAGCAATTGTCCGATGACGAGATCGCGGCGGTGACGAACTACATCCGCAATTCCTGGGGCAACGCCGGCCCGCTGGTGACGCCGGCGCAGGTGGCGAAGGCACGCGGACAGGAGCCGTAGCTCTCCGGTGCATCCTCTCTGTCATTGCGAGCGAAGCGAAGCAATCCAGATTGCCTCCGCGGGAAGACTCTGGATTGCTTCGCTTCGCTCGCAATGACGTGGATAGAGCGGTGGATAGAGCCGCTACCGCTCCTCATCTCCCGTGAACACGAATTTCGGCATTTCCCATTTGTAGCGTACCGCGAGCAGGCGGAAGCTGATGCCGACGACAAAAGTCAAAATGGTCCAGAGCTCGGCGTTGAGCTCGAGACCGAACGCGGTGGCGTAGAACAATCCGGTCACCACCGAGACGCTGGCGTAGAGCTCGGAGCGAAACAACAGCGGCACATCGTTGCAGAGCACGTCACGCAACACCCCGCCGGCACAGCCCGTCACCATGCCGGAGACGATCACGATCGGCAGCGAAGCATCCATCTGCCAGGCGATGTCGCAGCCCGTCATGGTGAAGACGACAAGGCCGATGGCATCGAGCACGATGAAGGCGAGCTTGAGCCGGTGCACGAGCCGCGCGAACAGGATGGTGAGGAAGGCCGCGCCGCCGGCCAGCGCGAGATAGATCGGGTTTTGTACCCAGGCCAGCGGATAATGGCCGAGGAAGAGATCGCGCAGCGTGCCGCCGCCGAGCGCGGTGATGCAGCCGAGGAAGCAGACGCCAAGCCAGTCCATGCTGCGGCGGCCGGCCGCGAGCGCAGCCGTCATGCCCTGCGCGGCGACCGCGACCAGGGACAGGAAATGCAGCACGCTATCGCTCGGCGGCAGGCTCCACATCGCCTTGTTTCCTCTTCATCGATGGAACCATCGCGCCGGGTTCCCGAACAAACTGGTTCCCGATTCCGTCACGAGGGCAACATGCGACGAAAGCATAAGGCATGCGGAACAGAATCTCGCACCTCCGGGTTGTCAGGCGCAATCAACGAGGAGACCCAATCGATGGCTGACGACCGTTTTCCCAACGATCCGTACCGCCCGAACCTCGCCGACGATGAGTACCTTCGCGCGGCGCGCCGGGATTCCGACCTGCAGGTCGATCCCGAGCTGGGCGAAGGCCCCGCCTCCAGCGGCAAGATCGCGCTGTTTGCCGTGGCGATTGCCCTGGTGCTGGGCGCCGTGTTCTACGGCTTGAATAATACGAGCACGAGCAACCAAGCCGGCAATACGCCGACAACGCAGACCGCGCAGCAGACGGCTCCGGCTAATCCCGCCGCGCCTCCCGGCATGCGTGACGTGACGCCGCGCAACAACACCGCGCCCGGCGTGACCACGGGCGCCGCGTCGAGCAAGCCGGCCGCCCCGGCTCCGGATACGCCTGCGGCAAAGCCGGCGCCGGATACGCAGACTCCGTCTGACGGCGCGAAGTAACGCACCACTGTCATCGCCCGGCTTGATGTTGAGACCGGGCGATCCAGTACCGCGAGACGGCAGCGATTGATCGATCGGCCACACCGTACTGGATGCCCCCGCCTGCGCGGGGCATGACACCGAGCGAAGCGAGCGAAGAGAGAGCGGCGGGACACAACATCCCGCCGCTTTTGGTTGGCGCTAGCCAAACATCTTATTGAGCTCGCCGCCGGAATAGCCGCTCGCGAGCTCGGTAAACGTCCCCTTCTCCGCCATCTCTTTCGCAGCGCGCATGAAGCCGCCCCAGGCGGCGCGGGCGAGCGAGCCGCCGACGCTGATGCGACGGACGCCGAGATCTTCGGCTTCCTTCAACGACAGGCCGGAGCCGCCGATCAGCAGGTTGAACGGTTTTGGTGCGACAGCCTTCACCACTGCCGCGATGTCCTCGCGCGTCTTCAGCCCCGGTGCATAAAGACAGTCGGCACCGGCGTCCGCGTAAGCGGTGAGCCGATCGATGACGAGCTTGAGGTCGGTCACGCCCCAGAGGAACGCCTCGCAGCGGCCGACCAGCAGCGTACCGCTGTCGCCGATTGCCTCGCGCGATGCCTTGATACGCTCGATCGCGAGCGCACGATCAAAGATCGGCTTGTCCTTGTCGCCGGTGGAATCCTCGATCGACAGGCCCGCAACGCCGGTGCGCACGCCGCGCGCGACATTGTCCGCGACCTTGTCCGGTTCGACCGCGAAGCCACCCTCGAAATCCGCATTCACGGGAATATCGACGGAAGAGCTCAGTGCTGCCAGATGCTGACAGACATCCTCGACCGTGACGCGATTGTCGGCCTTGCCGATGGTCCAGGCAAAGCCCGCGCTCGACGACGCGATCGCCTTGAAGCCGAGATGCTGCAGCGCCTTGGCGCTACCGATATCGACCGGATTGGGCAGGATGAAGCAGCCGCTCTCGTGCATTCTCTTGAAATTCGCGCGCTTGTCAGCCGTTGTCACATGCATGTTTCTCTCCCTTGTTGGCCGCGCAGAGATAGGCACACGCGCCCGCGAGCGCTAGTGCGCGTCGTGCACCGCGCGGCTGTCCTTCGGCGCCTGCGCGCGATCGTTCATGCCGTAGTCCCTGACAACGCTGGCGATGCGCAGATGATAGTCGGCAAAAATCTGCGCCCTACCCTTGGCCTGCGTGCGGCGGTGCTCCATCGTGTTGCGCCAGGCTTCGACCGCGGCCTCATCCCGCCAGAACGACAGCGACAGCACCTTGCCTTTCTCGGTCAGGCTCTCGAACCGCTCGACCGAGATGAAGCCGTCGATGGTTTGCAGGAGCGGCTTCAGATCGGCCGCGAGGTCGAAGTAGTCCTGGCGGTGTTCCGGCTTGGGCCAGACTTCGAAGATCACGGCGATCATGGGCGGCTCCTTATCGTTGATGGACTACACTACCACCTTGCGCAGGAAGGTGCGCTCTTCCGCAAGGATGAACTTGTTGTCCTCGGCGAAGTGGAAGTTCGCCATGCCTTCGGCATCCTGCCGCAACCGCGCACGATAGGCCTCGTAGGCGGCAAGATTCTCGAAGGTGATCAACGCGAATGCGATGTTGTTGGTGCCCTCATGCGGCATGAAATAGCCGATCAGATCGCCGCCGCATTTCGGGATGATGGTGAGCCAGCGCTTCGAATACTCCTCGAACTGCGCGCGCTTGAACGGATCGAGCTGGTAGCGGATGAAAACGGTGACGGACATGAGGCACTCTCCTGATGTTTCCTCCGTCATTGCGAGCGCAGCGAAGCACTCCAAGAATCCCGCGGCAGGGACAGTCTGGATTGCTTCGTCGCTGCGCGCCTCGCAATGAGGAGTTGAGAGATTACCGCCTTGCCCGACCGCAATGCTTCGGCTATCATCGAAGCATGAAATCAGGACCCGACATTGCCATGGTCGCCGCGCTGGTCGGCGACCCCGCCCGCGCCAACATGCTCACGGCGCTGATGAACGGACGTGCGCTCACGGCAAGCGAGCTCGCGCAGGAGGCCGGCATCACGCCGCAGACGGCGAGCTCGCATCTTGCGAAGCTCGAGGCCGGCGGACTGGTCGAGCCGGAGAAGCAGGGCCGTCACCGTTACTACCGGCTCACCGACGACGATGTCGCCGGCGTGCTCGAAGGGCTCGCCGGCCTTGCCGCGCGCACCGGGCATATGCGCGTGCGCACCGGGCCGAAAGATCCGGCGCTGCGGCGCGCGCGGATCTGCTACGACCACCTCGCCGGCGATCTCGGCGTGCAGATGCTCGATAGCTTGCGTGCGCGAAACCTGGTCAAGCAGAAAAAGCAGGAGATCGAGCTGACCGCCGAGGGCGAGCGCTTCCTCGCCAAGAATCTGCAGATCTCGACTGACATGCTCAGCCATCCGCGCCGTCCGGTGTGCAAGGCCTGCCTTGACTGGAGCGAGCGGCGCCACCACCTCGCCGGGACCTTGGGCGCTGCGATGATGCAGCGTTTTGCCGAGTTGAAATGGGCCGCGCGCGATGCCACGCCCGGCAGCCGCGTGGTGAATTTCACCCGCACCGGCGAGAAGCAGTTTGCGGCGCTGTTCGGTGGCGAGAGGGAGTGATCACGCACACAATTGCGTGTGAGCTGCCAGTCTCGCGACGGCCGGGCTTGACCCGGTCATCCACGCGTTTATTGCGGCCGACGTGGATGCCCGGGACAAGCCCCGGGCGTGACGGAGACTCTTATGAACCGCATCATCCCGGCCGCGCTCGCCGCCGTTCTTCTCGGCTCCCCGATCACAGTCAGCCACGCCGCCGACGCGCCGCAACGCGAGCCCTATGGCATCGCGCTCGAAGGCTTTGCCTATCCCTATCCCGTGCACCTGTTGCCGGTCGTCAATGACGGCGAGCAGCTCAGCATGGCCTACATGGACGTGGCGCCGACGCAGCCGAACGGCCGTACCGTGGTGCTGCTGCACGGGCGCAATTTCCCCCTCGAGCTACTGGGCGCCTGTCATCAAGATGCTCAACGAGGCCGGTTATCGCGTCGTGGTGCCGGACCAGATCGGCTTCGGCAAATCCTCCAAGCCCGTGGGCGAACTGCATTTCGACACGTTGGCGCGCAACACCATCGCGCTGCTCGATCACTTGGAGATCAACAAAGCCGATATCATCGCGCATTCGCTCGGCGGCATGCTCGGCGTGCGCATCGCCCGCGCTTATCCCGACCGCGTCGCCCATCTCGTGCTGACCGCGCCGATCGGGCTGGAAGACTACCGCCTCTACGTGCCGCCGACGCCGACCGATAAGATCATCGAGACCGAGGACAAGCTCACCGCCGACGGCTACCGAAAACAGCTGCAGACCAATTACGCGATCAAGCTACCGCCGGATGCGATCACGCCGTTCATCGACGCCCGCTTCAACATCAAGGGCAGCCCGGATTATCCGCGCTGGCTGCGCGCCTTCGTCTCGTCCGGCCAGATGATCTATCGCGAGCCGGTGGCGCACGAGATTCCGCTCATTACCGAGCCGACCCTGTTCATCATGGGCGCCGATGACCATAACGCGCCGGGCCGGCCGAACGCGCCGGAGGCGCTGCGGCCCAAGATGGGAGAGAACGCCGAGCTGGCAAAAGCGTTCGCGGCGAAGATGCCGAATGCGCGGGCTGAAGTCATTCCTGACACGGGTCACCTCGTGTTCCTGGAAGCGCCGGAGAAGTATCGGGAGTTGGTGCTGGGCTTTCTCGGCCGCTAAGGCCATCGCTGTCGCCCGAGGCCGTACGGGACGAATGTTCATGCCGCATTCAGGTCATGATTGGCAGGTTTGGATCGCGCCGTGCCGACATGTCGCAAAAATTAACATGTCGAATCGTATCTTTTGATTCATTGTGCGCCGCAAGCGCGCAAACCCCGAAACTTACCCCAGACACCTGCCTCCAAGGACGAGAAGGAAGATCAAATGAAATATCTGTTTGCCGCCGTGATGCTCGCCAGCGCGGTCGTGGGCTTCAGCGAGGCGGCCAGCGCCGCCGGTGGTTGCGGCCCGGGCTGGTACCGCGGCGCCTATGGCGGCTGCCGTCCGATGCGCGGTCCGGTCGTCGTGGCCCCCGCCCCGGTCGTGGTCGCCCCGCCGGTCGTCGTAGTGCGTCCGCGCGTGTGCCCCTATGGCTTCCGCTGGTACGCCGGCCGCTGTCGTCCGTTCTGATCTTTTGCACTTGCGAATGGCCGCGCGGCGGAAGCTGCGCGGCCATTTTCGTTGAGAGGCTTCGCCCATAGCAATTCGTCCATGGCAAAAAGGGATCGCAATCGCGATCCCCTTTTTCAGTCCAGGCGCGACGTTACCAGTGACGCCAGTGGCGGCGATGCCAGCGACGACGCCAGCCCCAATGGCGATGGCGCCAGCCCCAGTGCCGGTGATGCCAGTGGCCGTGGCCATGCCAGCGCACCTGCTCGGGCTTGAGCTGCGCTGCTTCCTCGCTGCTGGTCACGGCGGGATGAGCGTCCGGATTGCCTTGCGGCATGCGCGGATCACCGAGCACCTGGGGCACCATTGGCGCCGCCTGTGCGGCGGCCGTAAACGCGGCGGCACCGGCCGCGACACCGAATGCGAGCTTCAAAAATTCCGGCGCTCCATGACATGTCCTCTGCTTTATCGATCAAGTGATGCAAAGGAAGTGTCGGGCTGGCGACATGAACTGCCGCTGAATCGCGCGTTCAGGTTCATTGCAAAGCCGACAGGAGCGTGTCCTATTTCGCAAATTCCTGCGCCAGCACCAGCGTCTCGCGCGAGCGCTTCACCTCCGGCCAGTCGCGGTTGAAATCGGCGACAAGCTTTGTCAGCGCGTCGCCCTTCAGCATGGCCTGAAGCTCGGCCTCGTCATCGAACTGATACATGGCCTGGTGCAGCGAGGGATCGTCCAGGCTCCAGAATCGCCAGGCCTTGGCTACGCCGAACGCCTTCACCGCGTCGGGCACGTGCTCGGTCTCATACCATTTGTCGAAGGCGGCGCGTTTGCTGGCATCGGCGACGATGGCGCGGACGACGAAGTAGGCGGCGAACATCGGATTTCCTCCTTTTGTTTGGCCGCAGCATAGCTGGTTATAGTGCCGGCAACAAAAAGCCCGCGCGACGGAACATGACGATCGCGCCTTTGCCCACCCGACCGGTCCTGCCTGCGAAGAAAAAACGGTCTCACGCCGTCGGAACGCGCGCCATTCATCCGTCCTATGCTTGAGACAGCACGGAGACACCGCATGCCCGACCTCACCCTGATCACCTACGATTGGGTTCCCCCGCCGCCGCGCGGCTATGTCCGCGACCTTCGTGTGCGCTGGGCGCTCGAAGAGGCTGGATTGCCCTATCGCGTCGCCAGCACGCCGTTCGACGAGCGCGGGCCTGGGCATCTGGCGCACCAGCCGTTCGGCCAGGCGCCATGGCTGACCGACGGCGATCTCTCGATCTTCGAGACCGGCGCAATCCTGCTGCATCTCGGCGAGCTCAGCGACGCCCTGCTGCCCGCCGATCCGCGCGGCCGCAGCGAGGCGACGGAATGGGTATTCGCCGCGCTCAATTCGGTGGAGATGGCGAGCCTGCCGTGGACGATGCTGAAGTTCATGGGCGAGCCGGGATCGAAATTTTTCGACGACTTCCTCAAGCTTCGCCTCAAGCACATGGAGATGGTGCTGGCCGACCGCGAATGGCTGGCGGGATCCTTTTCCGTCGCCGACATCCTGATGTCGGACGTGCTGCGTGTCGTCGAACGTTTCGGCGGGCTCGCGGACAGCCCTGCCTGCCGCGCCTACGTGGCGCGCGCCACGGACCGCCCCGCTTTCGCAAAGGCCCACGCGGATCAGATCGCGCATTTCGCTGCGGCAGACGAGGCGCGCGGGGCGTGACCCGCCGCACATAATTAACCCGCCATTCACCATCTCCGCACCGCCGCCGGAACGAAGCAATTTGCTTCAAATTATTCCCGCGGGAGGTGCCACATGAGCCGTATCGATTATCTCAAGGAGCAGGTTGCCCGCGCCGAGCGTCTGGCGAAAACCGTCCTCGACCAGCAAACCGTGGAGCGGCTGCAAGCCTTCGCCGCCGAATGCCGCGCGGAGTTGACGGCGCTGACGCTACGGACTGCCGCCTGAGACAGCGCGTCACACCAGCTTCATCGGCGTATCGGCGACCACGCGGAGGTCAATCCTGCCGATCAATTGCGCACGACGCGCTTCCGCGGCGTGGATCGCGTCATCCGTCTGCCGCAGCGTGCTGATGTTCGAGCCGAGCGAGACGATGCCGCCCAGCACCAAGGCGATCGATCCAAGTGCCGCGGTTTGGCCCAATCCAAACAGTCCGAGGATCGTGATCAGCAGCAGCGCGCCACCACCGCCGATGGCGATCTTGGAAACGATAATGTACTTCCGGCACCGCTCGGCGATCTCGGCGAGCCGCTCGATCGATCTTCGATGTCGGAGATTTCGTCGGTCGGATCGTCTTCGGTCATCGGATTTTAGATACCGACTGTAGGGCGGATTAGGCGCAGCCGTAATCCGCCGAATTCAGATGAGTGGCGGATTACGCTTTGCTAACCCGCCCGACGCTTCCCTCTACAACGGCAAATTGTCGTGCTTCTTCGCCGGCGTTTCCACCTTCTTGTCCTTCAACATCGACAGCGCCCGTGCGATGCGCTTTCGCGTCGAATGCGGCATGATGACGTCGTCGATGTAGCCGCGCTCGGCCGCAATGAACGGCGACAGGAAGCGGTCTTCGTATTCCTTGGTGCGCGCGGCGATCTTGTCGGGGTCGCCGATGTCAGAGCGGAAGATGATCTCGACCGCGCCCTTGGCGCCCATCACCGCGATCTGGGCGGTCGGCCAGGCGTAGTTCATGTCGGCGCCGATTTCCTTCGACGCCATGACGTCGAAGGCGCCGCCATAGGCCTTGCGGGTGATGATGGTGACCAGCGGCACGGTGCATTGCGAATAGGCGAACAGCAATTTGGCGCCGTGCTTGATCAGGCCGCCATATTCCTGGGCGGTCCCCGGAAGGAAGCCCGGCACATCGACGAAGGTGACGATCGGGATGTTGAAGGCATCACAGAAACGCACGAAGCGCGCGGCCTTGCGCGAGGCATCGCTGTCGAGCACGCCGGCCAGCACCATCGGCTGGTTGGCGACGAAGCCGACGGTGCGGCCCGCGATGCGGCCGAATCCGGTGACGATGTTCTTGGCGAAGCTCTCCGCGATCTCGAAGAAATCACCCTCGTCGACGACCTTCAGGATCAATTCCTTCATGTCGTAGGGCTTGTTCGGATTATCGGGGATCAGCGTGTCGAGCGACATGTCGATACGGGCGGTATCGTCGAAGCTCGGCCATTCCGGCACGCCATCGGTGTTGTTGGAGGGCAGGAAGTCGATCAGGCGACGCATCTGCAAGAGCGTCTCGACGTCGTTCTCGAAAGCGCCGTCCGCGATCGAGGAGCGCGTGGCGTGCACCGAGGCGCCGCCGAGCTCTTCTGCGGTGACGACCTCGTTGGTCACGGTCTTCACCACGTCGGGGCCGGTGACGAACATGTAGCTGGTGTTCTTCACCATGAAGATGAAGTCGGTCATCGCAGGCGAATAGACGTCGCCGCCGGCGCAGGGGCCCATGATGACGGAGATCTGCGGGATCACGCCCGAGGCGAGCACGTTGCGGCGGAACACGTAGGAATAGCCGGCGAGCGCGGCGACGCCCTCCTGGATGCGGGCGCCGCCCGCGTCATAGAGGCCGATGATGGGCGCCCTTGCCTTCATCGCCATGTCCTGGAGTTTCGTGATTTTCAGCGCGTGCGTTTCCGAGAGCGAGCCGCCGAAAACCGTAAAATCCTTGGCAAAGACAAACGTCTTGCGGCCGTTGACGGTGCCCCAGCCGGTGACGACGCCGTCGCCGGGGATCTTGTTCTTCTCCATGCCGAACTCGGTGGAGCGGTGTTCGACGAACATGTCGAATTCCTCGAACGATCCCTTGTCGAGCAAGAGCTCGATGCGCTCGCGCGCGGTCAGCTTGCCGCGGGCATGCTGCGCCTCGATGCGCTTCTCCCCGCCGCCGAGCTTTGCGCCGGCACGACGGTCTTCAAGGGCGTCCAGGATATGTTTCATTTGCTCCCGCCAGTTCTTAGCCTAAATGCGATTGCCGGGGGTTCTAACACGGCATTTTGCGAGCCGGGAAGCGGCTTTCGGCGCCGCAGGGCTGCCTTGCCGCAGCGTGAAAGCGCAAGGAATTACAAAGTTTTGCCTGGGAGGTGATCATGGACGAGCAACCTGCCGAGGCCGGGGCCGTGACAGGTGGCGTCAACATCCTGCTCCGCGTGGAGGGGCTGGTCCTGTTCGCGGGAATGGTGATGCTTTACGCAGCCTGGGGCGGCTCCTGGCTGGTCTTTGCCCTGCTCTTCTTCGTGCCCGATCTGAGCTTCCTGGCTTATCTGTCGGACGCCAGGTTTGGCGCGCTGGTCTACAATGCCGCCCACAGCTACCTCGCCCCCGTGACGCTGATGACGCTGGGCTTCGGCTTTGCTTCGCCCCTCACCTTGTCAATCGCCTTGATCTGGCTCGCCCATATCGGCATCGACCGGGCGCTGGGTTACGGCCTGAAATATTCGGCCGGGTTCGGCTTTACCCATCTCGGACGGATCGGCCGGCAGAAAGACGCCTGAGGCTGTTGCGCGCTTTCGCGGCGGGATGGCCGCCATTTTGTCACCCTTGGCCGGTTGACCGCGCCTGCCGATTCAGGCTTGCTCCAACCTTGCGATCAGGCGCCGAATGTTGCGTGAGCTCAGTCGGTACGGCGGCGGTCATCACGTCCGGCTGCAAGCATCACCTCATGTCCGCCACGGTCGTTCCCCTGCTTCCGAACAGCGCATCCGAAACCACCGGTTTCCTGCGGCGGATGGCCAGCATGGTGTCGGGGCGGAACGGCGAGATGCTGCTGCGCGCGGCAACCCTGATCGAGTCGCTGACGCAGCGCGCGATGACGGCCGAACGGCTCTATCACCGGCAGCAGGAAGAGAACTCGCTGCATCTCGAGCTGCGCCAGGCGGCCGAGCTCGCCTCCGACGCCATGGCCAGCCAGATCGCAGCACTGCGGGCGCATCTTGCCGAGGTGGCGTCGGCCGCGGCCGCGGAGCGGGCCGCGTTCGACACCGAGCGCGGCAAGCTGCTCGGCCTGATGCAGAATGCGGAGAGCCACATCGGCAAGCTCACGGCCGAGCTCGATACGTTGCGCGCCTCCGTCGACAGCTTCAACGAGACCTTCGTCTCCGTACCGATCGAAGTGCTGCGCCTCGCACGTACCCAGTTCGACTATCTCTCCAGCGGATCTGCACAGAAGGGCGACGTGATCTCGCACACCATGAGCGAGATCGGCGGCTTCGCCATCGACCAGGCGCTGACGGCGAAGAAGACGGCCGACAAGACCTGATACCGCGCAAATTGACAGCGCGCACGGCTCGCAATGACGCGTGGAGAGAGATGCACGCCAGCTTCATGCGCTACCGCGCCCGGCCCGACAGCCGCAGCACGAACACCAGCACTTCGGCGACGGCCTTGTAGAGATCAGGCGGGATTTCTTCGCCGAGTTCGACCTTGAGAGCGCGCCGGCTAAAATCTCGTTCTCCTCGACCGGGATGTCGTTGGCCTTGGCGATCTCGACGATCTTGGCGCCGATCGTGCCCTTGCCCTTGGCGACGACAACAGGGGCGCCACTGCCCTTCTCGTAATGCAGTGCGATCGCGAGCTTGGATTCGTCACTCATGTGGCGCGATCCAGGAAATGCCCGGTGCGGGCTGGCGCCGGTTGCGGCGGGGTGCCGTCGCGCACGACGATATCGCCGGGCTTGAGCTCAGCTTTGGTCAGCGCGTGATTGAGCTCGCCGATCCCGGCGCGGAGTTGCTGCGCCGTCGCCGGCCGCTCGGCCCACATCCGCACGAAAGTCTTGTCACCATTGAGTGTGATCAGCGCGTGCACGGGTCCGCTCGGCTCGAGATTGAGCGTGAAGCGCGCGCGCCATGCGCGCTTGGCGGGATCGGCCTGCTCGTTGCCGCCATCACGCGAAATCTCGAACTGCGCGATCGCGGTGCCCTGCGCCGTCGCGAACGGAATCTCGAAATTCCATTGCGGCGCAGCCGGATCGATGCGATGGCCGCCGGCATCGACGCGACCGGGCAGCGAAGCGACCTGCAGCAGCGTCTGTCGCGCGATCGCGGCATCGGTGTCGTCGAGCAGGCGATGCACGGTCGCGGCGAGCGGCGTGTTAGGCGTCAGCGATGGCGAGGCGACCGCTTGCGGCGATGGCAACGCGCCGCGGAACGGCGGTGGCGTCGTGGTGCGCGCGGCCGCTTCGAAGACGTGGCCGTCGGGTACGGCCTTGGTGCCGCCCGGCACGTTGCCGGTCAGGCGCGGCAGGTTTTGCGTAACCTCTTGCAGCAGGCTCGCGGCAAGGCCTGCGGAGATCGTCCGCGGCGGCGCCGCTTGCGGTGCGTCGGCCATGTCGGCAAGTACGGCGGTCACGACATTGGCGCTGCGCGGTCCTGGCCGCGATTGGGATGTCTCTGCGTCAGGCAGAAGCGCCTGGACAGCCTCGCCCATAATTTGAGACGGTGAGCTTGCGGCCTCCACTGTGGCGAGGGCGTTCGTCGCAACCGCAACGGCCTGTGTGGGGGCGCGGCAGTCTCGAGCGCAGCTGATGTTGCGGCCAGCGTCTGGCGCAGCACCAGCAGCGCTGCCTTCAATCGGGCACCGCGCCTGACGGCGCTATGCCTGCGGCAAGCGAGGCCTCGAGAAACAGGCCGGACTTCTGGAAGGCGGATTCGATATCGCCGCCATCGAGCGCGGTGTTGAGCGGCGTCCGCTGCGCCAGCACGCGCAGCACGGCCTGCTTCAGGCCATCAGGCAGATCGCTACCGGTCACGACGGAGGCCACATTGGCGAACAGCGGCGCCTGGCTGCCCTGTTTGGTCACGGCCTCGGCCGAGGCTGCGCTGACGGCCACCTGCTCGGCCGGCATCAGGGAATTGCGTGCCGCGGTCGCGGATGGCACAAGCGACGGGCTGTCGACCAGCGACGCCGCCGTCGGCGTCAGCGTCACCTGATCGGCGCTTGCCTCGCCTGCTCCGTTGACTACAGCGAGGCGTATCGTGCCGTCGTTCTGCGACACCGCGAGCTGAAGATTTTGCCCGGGGGTCAGCGACACCTCGGACATCACGTTCATCGAGAGATTGGCGATCGCGATCCGCACCAGATCATCGGCGAGCACGCTGATGACCTTGGCATCGACGACGCTGCCGGCCTGCAGCACGAGATCGGGCGTCGCCGCATCAGCCACGGGGCTGGCGGCACTGACGGGAACGATCGAGCTTATCGGCGTCGGCATCTCAGGGGCCCGGGGATTGTTGCTCCACCCTAAGGTCCCCCCGTAAACCTCTCGTTAAGGACCTCCGGCCGCGGGCGGGTTCACGGCGGCCAGCACCGCCACGGCGGCCTCGAAATCCCGCAAGCGCGTGGCCCGGCGGGCGGCCGCTTCCTCGTCCACGCCCCACTGGTCGGTGTTCCAGTCCTCGTCGACATGGGCGGCGGCCCAGACCTGGCCAGCATCACGCATGCCATGGGCCAGCGCCAGCGCCAGTAGCGCGGAGCCGGTCAGGGTCGTCACGATGTGGAGGGCGGCGACCGACCAGGGATCTCCCGGCAGCGCAGCGCGGGCGGCGCGGAGCGCCTCGTCCGGCTGCTTCACGTGCATCACCCCTCGGACAGGATGAAATGCGCCCCCAGCGCCTCCGCAGCCCAGAACAGCACGGGGTCCCAATGCGCGGCCTCGCGGGCGACCAGCCCCTCGGGGTGGCCGGCGCGATAGAACAGCAGGTCGGCCTCGAAGTATTTTGCGAGGTCATCAGTGACGAGGTCGACGCGATCGACCACGCCCTCGACCACGCTATTGGCGATCCGCGTCAGCGGCATGGTCACGGGATCGATCGCCTCGCCCTGTGCAGCCCACTCCGCGGCCACGGCATCGGCCAGCGCCCGCACCGGGATTACTACCTGACGGGCGGACGGCGTGCGGATCGGCTTGCCGTCGAGCGTGATGGCGAATCCGCCATTGGCCTCGGCGACGCCCACTTCCTTGTAGAAGCGCTTGCGCAGCGGCGTCCGCGCGGACGCACGCGCCGATTCCGCGGATCCGCCGGGGGTTGGCCGGCTGCTTCTTCGAACAATTCGCGCATCTGAGTTTTCGGTCTCCGCCGCTGAATGCAGGCTTTTGAAATAAGATCGGCTTTTAAGGTAAGAGCGGCGGCCGATAAAGCGAGCGGGCATGAGGGAACTTGCGGGCATTGTGGCCATGTTCGGCGGCTTTGAGGCCCGCTTTGGCACCCCGGAATCGCTCGTCCGCAATCTCAGTTTCGGAATTGAGCGGGGCGGCTTCCGGTCGCAACCACAATCACTGCTGTCATGCCCCGCGAAGGCGGGGCATCCAGTACTCCGTGCCGGATGTGATGAGAGCGAACACGCTAAGGCCGGCCTCTGGAATACTGGATCGCCCGCCTTCGCCGGCGATGACAGTGAGAGCGTGGCTAGCAGTACCCCTACTCCTCCGGCGCGTTCTCGATCGGGTCGAATCGGCTCGCATCCAGCCCGAGCAGATTCCACGACTGCTGCATGTGCGGCGGAAGCGGCGCGGTGGCGTCGATCACGCCGCCGCGCGGATGCGGGATGACGATGCGGCGCGCGAGCAGATGCAGCCGGTTTTGCAGGCCGCCCGGCAGCTGCCAGTTCTCGATGTTGAAATATTTGGGATCGCCGACGATCGGATGGCCGATATGCTCCATGTGGGCGCGGAGCTGGTGGGTGCGCCCCGTCACCGGCTTCAGCGACACCCAGGTCAGCTTGTTGCCGGCGGTTTCGACCACCGCGTAATAGGTCACCGCGTGGCTGGCGCCGTCGTCGCCATGCTGGGCGATGCGCATGATGGTGTCGTCCTCGCTCTCCTCCTTCGCGAGGAAAGTCGAGATGCGTCCCTGCTTCGGCTTCGGCAGGCCCGGCACCAGCGCCCAATAGGTTTTCCGCGCCGAGCGCGAGCGGAAGGCTCCGGTCAGATGCGAGGCGGCAAAACGCGTCTTGGCGATCAGCAGACAGCCGGACGTTTCCCTGTCGATGCGATGCACGAGCCGCGGCTTCTGGCCCTTGGAATCGCGCAATACTTCGAGCATCTGGTCGATGTGTCGTGTCATGCCCGAGCCGCCCTGCACGGCGAGGCCGGCGGGCTTGTTCAGCACGAGGACGTCGTCGTCCTCGTAGATCGTCATCTCCTTCAGCGCAGCAAGCGTCTTTTGCGCGCCTTCCGACATTTCACCCGCCGCCTTCGGCGCGTCGAGCTTCAGCGGCGGAATGCGCACGCTCTGCCCCTCCTCGAGGCGATCCTTGCTGTCGACGCGCTTGCCGTCGACACGCAGCTCGCCTTGCGGACAACGCGCTGGATGTGGGAGAACGACAGGCCCGGAAAGCGCGCTTCGAGAAAGCGATCGACGCGCATGTTGTTCTCGTCCGCCGTCACCTTGACGGTCTGAACCTTGGTCGGCAGCAGCACCTCGACCGGCTTTGCCGGCGCGGCCTTCTCCAGCTCCGGTTTGGGCGGACGCCGCTCGGCGCGCTCGCCCGCAAAGCGCGGCGGCTTGGCGCCGGGCTTCCCGTCCGAACGCAGCCCAGCCTTCTTCGCGCTGCGCGCCTGATACGGACGCGCCTCCTTGCGCTCGTCGCGCTCGCGGGGTTTTGGGTCCATTCTCTTGATACGGCGGCTCATGCGGTTTTTCCAAGCTTTCGCGTCGACTGCGCGTTGGCGCGGCGGGGCAGGGACGCAACTTGCGCGCCCACCTCTTTCTCCGCCAGCCGCAGCTCATATTGCTGTTGCAGGTTCATCCAGAATTGCGGGCTGGTGCCAAACCAGTGACCGAGGCGCAGAGCCGTATCGGCAGTAATGCCGCGTTGCCCATTGATGATGCCAGTGATGCGATTGACCGGCACGTCGATCTGACGAGACAGCTCCGCGGCCGTGATGCCGAGTTCACGCAACTCTTCGGCGAGCTGTTCTCCGGGATGAATGGGCGTGCGGGACATAGGCTTCCTTCAGTGATAGTCGACAATCTCCACATCAATCGGGCCGGGCGATCCTTCCGGCCAACTGAAGGAGATCCGCCATTGATTGTTGATCCGGATCGAGAATTGGCCTGCGCGATCGCCTTTCAAAGCTTCAAGTCGATTACCGGGTAATGCCGCCAAATCGCCCAGACTTGTCGCTGCGTCCAATCGATCGAGGCGCGTCTCTGCTTGCCGGGCAAATCCCGAGAACTCCTTGACGTGCTGGCCAGCGGCAAATCGCTCAGTGCGCTTGTCGCGGTAGCTGACGATCGTACCCAAACATTAGCAGGATTTACGGGTTACGTAAATGGTAAATTGCTGGGAGCCATTACTTCCCGCCCCGCTCCTTGCGCAGCTTGGCCCAGTAATCCAGCCGCTTGCGGATCTCCCGCTCGAAACCGCGCTCGGGCGGGTCGTAGAAGGTCTGGCGGCCCAGGGCTTCCGGAAAGTAGTCCTGCCCCGAGAAGGCATCGGGGGCGTCGTGGTCGTATTCGTAAGCCGCGCCGTAGCCCTCGGACTTCATCAGCTTGGTCGGCGAATTCAGGATGTGCTTTGGCGGCAGCAACGAGCCGGCCTGTTTTGCGACCTGCATCGCCGTGCCGAAAGCGGTATAGACCGCGTTCGATTTCGGCGCGGTGGCGAGATAGACCACGGCCTGCGCGATCGCGAGCCCGCCCTCGGGATGGCCGAGGAAGTCGAAGGCGTCCTTCGCCGCATTGGCGATGACGAGCGCCTGCGGATCGGCAAGGCCGATGTCCTCGACCGCCATCCGCACGACGCGCCGCGCCAGGAACAGCGGATCCTCGCCGGCGTCCAGCATGCGCGCGAGATAGTACAGCGCGGCATCGGGATCGGAGCCGCGCACCGATTTATGCAGCGCCGAGATCAGGTTGTAATGGCCATCAGCCGATTTGTCGTAGATCGGCGCGCGGCGTTGCAGGATGTCCTGCAACTGTGCGGCATTGAAAATCTCATCCGCCCGCGCCGAACGCCAGACCTCTTCGGCAAGCGTCAGGGACGCGCGGCCATCGCCATCGGCCATGCGCACCAGCACGGCGCGCGCCTCTTCATCGAGCGGCAGCTTGCGGCCCTCGACCTCCTCGGCATGCGCGAACAGTTTTTCGATCGCGGCAGCATCGAGCGAGCGAAACACCAGGACGCGGGCGCGGGACAGAAGCGCCGCGTTGAGCTCGAAGGACGGGTTTTCGGTGGTGGCACCGACCATCACGACGGTGCCGTCCTCCATCACCGGCAGAAACGAATCCTGCTGGGCGCGGTTGAAGCGATGCACCTCGTCGACGAACAGCAGCGTGCCCTTGCCCATCTCGCGGCGGGCCCGCGCGGCCTCGAACGCTTTCTTGAGATCAGCGACTCCGGAGAACACCGCCGAGATTTGCTCGAAATGCAGGTCGGTCGCATCCGCCAACAGGCGCGCCACGGTGGTCTTCCCGGTGCCGGGCGGTCCCCAAAACACCAGCGAACCGAGCGTGCGCGTCTCCAGCATGCGCGTCAGCGCGCCGTCGGGGCCGAGGATGTGGTCCTGGCCGACGACCTCCGACAGCGCACGCGGCCGCAGCCGGTCCGGCAGCGGATGCGGGGCCTCGTGGTCGAGCCCCGCCGCGGCAAAGAGGGTTGGCGTCTCCTGTGGTCGCTTCGGACTCATCCGCCCAGCGTGACGTTGATTTGCTGGCCGCCGCGCACCAGCGTGATGCGCCAGAGCCGCTGGCTTGCGGCCGCCGCCTTCTCGAGATCGCCGGTCTTGCCGATCTTCTGGTTGTTGACGGCCAGGATGATGTCGCCCTTCTGGAAGCCGACACTCGCCGCCGCGCTGTCGCCGCCGAGATCGGTGATCACGACGCCTTCGGTGTCGGCGTCGAGATGCAGCTCATCGGCAAGCGCCGGCGTGATGGTCGAGACCTTGGCACCCTGGAACGGCGAGCGGGCGGTGAGGACGAGTTCATTGCGGCCGGTATCCGGCGCAGTCTCGAGCGCGATCGCCAGCTTGAGCGGCCTGCTGCCGCGCTGCACGTCGATCTGCGCCGTGCCGCCGAGCGGACGGGTGGCAAAGCGGTAGTCGAACGCATTGGGATCGTCCACGGCCTGGCCGTCGATCCCGATGATGAGGTCGGAGGATTTCAACCCGGCCTTTGCCGCAGGACCGTTGGGAACGACGCTTGCGACCAGCGCGCCGGTCGGCGAGCGCAAGCCGAGGCTCTCGGCGATCTCGGGCGTCACGGCCTGCAGCTTCGCACCGAGCCATGGCCGCTTCACCGCCGTGCCGCCGCTCTTGGCGGAGGCGACGACGACGCGCACCATATTGGCGGGGATCGCAAAGCCGATCCCTTGCGAGCCGCCGGAGCGCGAGTAGATCGCGGTGTTGATGCCGGCAAGCCGGCCGTTCATGTCGACCAGCGCGCCGCCGGAATTGCCGGGATTGATCGCGGCGTCGGTCTGGATGAAGAACTGGTAGTCGGTGATGCCGACCTGCGTGCGCGCAAGCGCCGAGATGATGCCGTGGGTCACGGTCTGGCCGACGCCGAAGGGGTTGCCGATCGCCATGACGACGTCGCCGACCATCAGCTCATCCGAGTTGGTGAATTCGAGCGCCGGAAATTTCTCCTTGGTGTCCTTCAGACGCAGCACCGCGAGATCGCTGCGGGAGTCCTTCAGCACGATCTCGGCCTCGAACTCGCGCTTGTCCGACAGCGACACCTTCACCTGGTCGGCGCCCTCGATGACGTGAACGTTGGTGACGACCAGCCCGGAGGAATCGACGATCACGCCCGAACCGAGTGACCGCTGCACCTGCTCCTGTTGCTGGCCGCCGCCGAAGAAACGGCGGAAGATCGGGTCGTCCAGCAGCGGATTGCGGTTCTGCACCACCTTGGCGGCATAGACGTTGACGACCGCCGGCTGCACCCGCTGCACGATCGGCGCATAGGAAAGCCGCAACTCGGCCGGCGAGGACGGGACACGACGGTCCTGCGCCGAGGCCGGAGCAAGGAAGCCCAGCAGGGTTACGCACAATGCGGTGAAGACGGCGGCACGGATCGGTCGAAACATTCCTACCTCTCGGAAAAGACGCCGGAATATAGGCGCGTTCGCCCCTCAATAGAAGGGCGCAGGGCGGCAATATTCTGCCCCTTCCGGTGTCTCCCAAATGCAAGCCCAGCGTGCGAAATGGCAATTTGTCCGGAGCGCGGATTGGCATGACGCGCGTCATCTTGCATTCTGCCTGATGACGGATTCGGTTGCGGCGAACCTGCACCAGTGGGAACCGCGCAACCGGACGCGCATCGTCGCGGGGCAGTCATCGATCGATCCTAGGCTCTCCCGTGCTCGACTTGGGGAATCTCGTCAAACGATGGAGTCATGACGTGAGCAGGACAAGAATTACAGCCGCGGCGATTGGTCTCGCCGGCGCCTTGGCGGCCTCGCAGGCCCAGGCCCAATCGGCAAGCAGCAGCGAACAGGAGATCGCGCTGCTGAAACAGCAGCTGAAGATGCTGGAGCAGAAGCTCGACAAGCTCCAAAGCCAGACCGCTGCGAATGCGGCAAAGACGAAGGCAGAAGCAAAGGCAGAAGCGAAAGCCGAAGCTCGCTCCGAGGCGAAGGCGGTTGTGGCCAATGCCAATGCGGCGTTTCCGGTCAAGGGCGCGCCGCCGACAGCCGGGGTGATCGTGACGATGCCGAACAACCGGCCGACCATCTGCACATCCGACGGGGCGAACTGCGTTGCCATCACCGGCCGCGTCCACTGGGATGTCGGCGGCTACGACTATCGACCCAACACTGCGTCAACCGTCCCGCAGAAGCTCGACAGCGGCGAGAATGTCCGCCGCGCACGCATTGGCCTCGCCGGCAAATTCTTCAACGACTGGAATTTCGCGCTGGTCTACGACTTCGGCGGCTCGTCCGACGGTTTTGGCGGCGCAGCGCCCGGCTCGCTCCCCGGCGGCGGCGTCTCCGGCCTGGAGAATGCCAACCTCAGTTACACTGGCCTGAAGCCGTTCGGCGGCCGGATGGCCATCGAGGCCGGCATCATGGACGTGCCGTACACGTTGGACGAAGCCACGAGTTCCAACGACATCATGTTCATGGAGCGCGCCTCGCCCGGCGTGGTCGCGACCAACATTGCTGCAGGCGACTTCCGCTCCGCGGCAGGCACGCGCTGGTTCAACGACCAGCTCTGGATCGGCGGCTATGTCACCGGACCGTCGACCGGAGCGATTCACTCCGCCTCGAGCGCCGCACCGGCGGGAACGAGCGAGCAATATGGCGCGGTGGCGCGTATTGCCGGCAACCCGATCAGCGGCAAGGACTACTCGGTGCATATTGGCGCCGACGCGCAATGGCTGATCCAGCCGCCGCGCAATCTGATCGCCAACACACAGACAGTCACGCTCAGCGACCGTCCGGAATTGCGTCTCGACCCGACGACGCTGGTGTCGACCGGTGCGATTGCCAATGTCTCGGGCGCTCAGGTCTACAGCGTTGAGGCGGCCGCGACCTACGGACCGCTGATCCTCCAGGGCGAGTATTTCTGGTACAACGTCGAGCGCACCGCCAACACCGGCGTGCCGCTGGTCGGCGCGCCGAGCCTGAAATTCCAGGGCGGTTACGCGCAGGCCGGCTACGTGCTGACCGGCGAGACCCACACCTACAACGCTGCCAACGCTGCCTATAACGGCGTCAAGCCTGCGCATCCGTTCTCGCTCGATGGCGGCGGCTGGGGTGCGTGGGAGATCGCAGGACGCTTCTCGACGATCGACCTCAATGATCAGCTTGCGAGCGCCAACGGCGTCGCCGGTGGGCGCCAGAACATCTACACGCTTGCGCTCAACTGGTACGTCAACGGTAACGTCCGCTTCATGCTCGATTACCTGCATGGCACCGTCTCCAAACAGACGCTGCCGCCGACTGCATTCGCGAACACGGGCTCGAACTTTGACGCCGTGGCGATGCGCACGCAGTTCGCCTTCTGACGCGATCGATTCCGGGGGCGGCGTGGCCGCTCCCGGAAGTCAAGCAGCGCGCTTCGGCTTCTTGACGACGGGCTCGACCTTAGGCGCCGGCGCGCTGGACAGCCGCTCCTGATGGCCCTCACCCCACGCTTTCAGAATGTCGATCACTGGGCGCAAGCTTTCGCCGAGTTCAGACAGCGTGTATTCCACCCGCGGCGGCACTTCGGCATAGACCTTGCGGATGACGAGCCTGTCCTCCTCCAGCGCGCGAAGCTGTTTTGTCAGCATGCGCTGGGTGATTCCGGGCATCATGCGACGCAGTTCGCCAAAGCGCTGGGTCCCGCTCTGGAGGTGATAGAGGATCACGCCTTTCCACTTGCCGTCGATCAGATCCAGCGTCGCCTCGACCGAGCAGCCGGGACGACGGGCAAAATTGCGCCGTTTCATGCGTGCTTTCCCAATAGTATCCAAACAGGGACTATATCCCCGAATTTACAGTACTTGCCAAATGGGAGCCAGGGCGACAGTTAGAACGGCAGGCGAATACGCCATCTGATGGAGACAAGCCATGAAGGCCGTCGGCTACAAGAAATCGCTTCCGATCGAGGATCAGGACGCGCTGATTGATTTCGAGACCACCAAACCGGAACCGAGGGGGCGCGACATCCGCGTCGCGGTGAAGGCGATCTCGGCCAATCCTGTCGACTACAAGGTGCGCAAACGCGCGGCCCCGCCCGAAGGCGAGACCAAGATCCTCGGCTATGACGCGGCAGGCGTGGTCGACGCCGTCGGGCCCGAGGTCACGCTGTTCAAGCCGGGCGACGAGGTGTTTTACGCGGGATCGATCCAGCGCCACGGCACCAACTCCGAATTCCATCTGGTCGACGAGCGTATCGTCGGCAACAAGCCGAAGTCGCTCTCGTTCGCGCAGGCGGCCGCCCTTCCCCTCACCTCCATCACCGCTTGGGAATTACTGTTCGACCGCCTCGGTGCTGTGCCGGGCAAGAGCGTCGATCCGCGCACGCTGCTGATCACCGGCGGCGCCGGCGGCGTCGGCTCGATCCTGATCCAGTTCGCCCGCCGTCTCACCGGGCTGACGGTGCTCGCCACCGCGACGCGGCCGGAGTCGCAGAAATGGTGCCTTGATCTCGGCGCACATGCGGTGATCGACCACGGCAAGCCGATGAAGGAGCAGATCGAGAAGCTGAAGCTGCCCCGGTCGCCCTGGTCGCGAGCCTCACCTTCACCGAGCAGCACTACAAGGCGATCGCCGAATTCATGGCGCCACAGGGCAAATTTGGCCTGATCGACGATCCCTCGGAGTTCAACGTGAGCGCATTCAAGGGCAAGGCGATCTCGGTGCACTGGGAATCGATGTTCACGCGCTCATCGTTTCAGACGGCGGATATGATCGCGCAGCATCATCTGCTCAATGATGTCGCCGACCTCATCGACAAAGGCGTGCTCCGCACCACGCTCGACCAGACCTTTGGCACCATCAACGCAGCCAACCTGAAGCGCGCGCACGCGCTGCTCGAAAGCGGCAAGTCGCGCGGCAAGATCGTGCTGGAGGGCTGGTAGATTCAGTCCTCGTAGGTAGATTCAGTCCTCGTAGGGTGGGCAAAGGCGCACAAGCGCCGTGCCCACCATCTCGCAACACACGCAGCCAAAATGGTGGGCACGCTGCGCTTTGCCCACCCTACCAATTTCGCAATCAGCCCAGGATCCCGGACAAGGCCGACGACAGCCGGTCGATCTGCTCATCCGTGCCGACGGTGATCCGCAAAAAATCCGAGATGCGGGGAGCGGTAAAGTGGCGAACGATCACGGCGTGCTCGCGTAGCGCCGCCGCAAGCGCGGCACCCTCGTGCGCGGGATGGCGCACGAAGACGAAGTTGGCCAGCGACGGCAGCACCTCAAAGCCAGCTCGCTTCAGTCCGCGGCTCAACCGCTCCCTACCCTCGATCACGCGAACGCGGCTCTGCTGAAAATGGGCTTCGTCCTCCAGGGAGGCAATCGCGCCGGCCTGAGCGGGCCGGCCGAGCGGATAGGAATTGAAACTGTCCTTCACGCGCGTCAGCCCATCGATCAGATCGGCATCGCCGATCGCATATCCGACCCGAAGCCCTGCCAGCGCGCGCGACTTGGACATGGTCTGCACGACCAGGAGATTCCGATGGGACGCCACCAGCGGAATCGCGGTCTCGGCGCCGAAATCCACGTAGGCCTCGTCGATGACCACAGGCACATCCGGATGCGCCTCCAGCAGTGTCTTGATCTCGGCGCGAGACAGCGCCATCCCGGTCGGCGCGTTCGGATTTGCGATGATGATCGCGCCGGCCGGCCGACAGTAATCGGCGATGCGGATCTGCATGGCCTGATCGAGCGGCACGGTCTCGTGCGCGATGCCGAACAGACGGCAGTAAACCGGGTAGAAACTGTAGGTGATGTCAGGGAACAGCAGCGGTGCATCATGCTTCAGCAGGGCGACGAAGACATGCGCCAGCACCTCGTCCGAGCCATTGCCGACGAAAACCTGCTCGGGTCTCACGCCGTGATAGCTGGCCACGGCGGCCCGCAGCGCGGTCGCCTGCGGGTCCGGATAAAGACGCAGCGTATCGGCTGCCGCCTCGCGGATCGCCTCCAGCGCACGCGGAGACGGACCGAGCGGGTTCTCGTTGGTGTTCAGCTTGACCAGGGCCGCCATGCGAGGCTGTTCACCCGGCACGTAGGGCTTCAAATCATGCGTCAAGCTGCTCCAGAAACGGCTCATGTTCCTTCCCCCTCACGCGGACGCGTCGCCCGCTCGACGAAGCCTTTTGCGAGCGCGTGATAGATGCCCTCCTCGCAGATCATCCGCGAGACGAAATGCGCGATCAGCGCCGCCGCCATCAACGGCACGACCATGCTGTGATTGTCGGTCATCTCGGTCACGATCACGAAGGCGGTGATCGGCGCCTGCACCACGCCTGCGAAATACGAGACCATGCCGAGCAGCATGATCGCGCCGAGCGGCGCGTCGTGAAACAACGCGGCGATATTGCTGCCGATCCCGGCGCCGACGGCGAGCGACGGCGAAAAGATGCCGCCCGGTATACCGCTGATCGCGGCAAAGGTGGTGGCCAGGAGCTTGAGAACGCCGAAGTCTCGCGGCAGCGGCGTGCCGTGATCCAGCGCCTCCTTCACCTGCACATAACCGGTGCCATAGATCGTGTCGCCCGATATCAGGCCGCAAATCGCGACAGCGAGGCCGCAAGCAAATGCAAACCAGAGTGGATGGCGCTTGATCGCTCGCCCGAGCGGGTTCTTGAAACCGCGCGCCATCGCGATGACAACGCGGCTGAACAGGCCACCCGCGAGACCGCCGACCACGCCGCAAAGCGGAACGGCCAGCCAATCAGCGCCACGCGCAAGCGATGTCGCGCTGCTGCCGAAATAGGCGTAATTGCCTGCCAGCGCGAGCGAGGTCAGGCCGGCCGCGATGACGGCTGCAATGATGAGGCTGGATGTACGGGTCTCAAAAGCGCGGCTCATCTCCTCGATGCCGAAGACGATTCCCGCGAGCGGCGTGTTGAAGGCCGCGGCGACCCCGGCGGCCGCACCCGCCAGAATCAGCCCGGGCTGGCGGCGTGGCGAGACGCGGCCGAGCGCGAACATGATGGAGGCTCCGACCTGAACGGTCGGCCCTTCCCGCCCCACGGAGCCGCCGCACAGGAGCCCGAACAGGGTGAGGATCATCTTGCCGATCGCGATCCGGATCGAGACCAGGCTCTCGCGCGCCGCCTGATCGGTCAGATGCCGCGCGGCGATCGCCTGCGGAATACCGCTGCCCTGCGCGTTGGGGAACAGACGGATGGTCAGATAGGCCAACAGCATGAAGCCGAGCGGCGTCACCGCCAACACGGCATAGCGCGACTTGGCCAAGAGGAGCACAAAAGCGTGTTGGGCGAGATCAGCAAGCTGTGCCAGCGCCACCGCCGCAGCGCCGACGGCGATCCCGCCAAGCACAAAGATCGCCCGCCGTTGCCATCGCGCGGATGTCAGCCTGAACAGACGTTTGTGGCGGGTCGAAAGGGGCCTGAGCATGGCCCCCCGTTTTAGCCGGTCGCGCTCCGAATTGAAGCGGCAAGTGGGCAGACCAGCTAGGCGGGGACTATGCCCTCGACGAACAACAGTCGCCGCTCCAGCGCGGTCTGCCGCAGCTTGAGCGCCTCGGCATATTCCCGCGAGGCGTACCATTCGCGCGCGCGGGCCATCGAGGGAAACTCCACGATGATGATGGTCTTGGGCGGCGGACCGCCCTCCACAACTTCGGCCGGACCGCCGCGCGCAAGATAGCGGCCGCCATATTGCACGATGGTTTGGGACGCGAGCGTGCGATAGGCCTCCATAGCAGCCCGATCACGTACCTCCACCTCGGAGATCACATAGGCCGACACAGGCGGGCCTCATGCGATGGTATTGACGATGCCGCCTTCCGCCCGCAGCGCTGCGCCGTTGGTCGCGGACGCCTCCTTCGAGGCGACATAGACCACCATGTTGGCGATCTCGTCCACGCCAGCGAAGCGCTGGAGCAGCGAGCTCGGGCGATGCTGCTTGACGAAACTGGCGGCAGCTTCATCGAGGGACTGACCGTTCTGCTGGGCGAGATCCTTCACGAAAGTCTCAACGCCCTCGGACATGGTCGGACCCGGCAGCACGGAATTGACGGTGACACCGGTGCCGCGGGTGAGCTGCGCGAGGCCCCGCGCGACCGCGAGCTGCGCGGTCTTGGTCATGCCGTAGTGGATCATCTCGACGGGAATGTTGAGCCCGGATTCCGAGGAGATGAAGACGATGCGGCCCCAGTTGCGCTTGAGCATGCCCTTCATATATGCGCGCGAGAGTCGCACGCCGCTCATCACATTGACCTCGAAGAAGCGGCTCCAGTCTTCGTCCGGAATGTCGAAAAAGTCCTTCGGCTCGAAGATGCCGGCATTGTTGATGAGAATGTCGACTTCGGGCAGCGCCGCTAGAAGCGCCTTGCAGCCTGAAGCGGTCGAGACGTCGGCGGCGATGCCGCGCACCCTGGCACCCGTCCCTTCCAGCTTACGCACTGCCGCATCGACCTTGTCCTGGCTGCGCCCGTTGATCACCACGCTCGCACCCGAGCCGGCGAGCCCCTTGGCGACGGCATGGCCGATGCCGGCGGTCGAGCCGGTCACGAGGGCGGTCTTTCCGGAAAGGTCGATATTCATCTGTGATCTCCGTTGATATCGACGGAGATATTGGGCGTTGCCAGCATCATGGCAATCAGCGCTCACCGATGCGTGAGGATCTATCGCCGCAATGACGGACTTGTAGGGTGGGCAAAGCGTAGCGTGCCCACCATGTCAGCACAGCGCGCGGATAGAATGGTGGGCACGGCGCGCTAAGGGCGCGCCTTTGCCCACCCTACCGCTCACGTCATAAAAAAGCGGCGCCCGAAGGCGCCGCTGTCTCGAATCTCAGGACCCGCCGGCTTACGCCGCCTCGGCTTCCTTCGCCTGCACCGGACCGGAGTCCTGGCCCTTGGCATCGACGTCGCGATCGACGAACTCGATCACGGCCATCGCGGCGTTGTCGCCATAGCGGAAGCCCGCCTTGATAATGCGGGTGTAGCCGCCCTGGCGGTCCTTGTAGCGCGGGGCCAGCACGTCGAACAACTTCCTGACCTGGTCCTTGTCGCGCATCTCGGAGATGGCCTGGCGCCGCAGGGACAGCCCGCCCTTCTTGCCGAGGGTGACGAGCTTCTCGACGATCGGACGAAGCTCCTTGGCCTTGGGCAACGTGGTGACGATCTGCTCGTGCTTGATCAGCGCGGCCGCCATGTTGGCGAACATCGCGCGGCGATGCTCGGCCGTGCGGTTGAGCTTCCGATGAACCTTGCCGTGACGCATATGTCTATTCCTTACGTATGAACTGCCGCGACGGTTCGTCGGACATGTTGCTCAGGTTGGCTGCCTGCGTTCGCCCAGATAGCGAGTAGCGAATGGCGCGTAGCGAATTGTTTCCATTCGCCATTCGCCACTCCCTCTTCGCCTAGTAGTGATCCTCGAAGCGCTTGGCGAGCTCGTCGATGTTCTCCGGCGGCCAGCCCGGCACTTCCATACCGAGGTGCAGACCCATCTGGGCCAGCACTTCCTTGATCTCGTTCAGCGACTTGCGGCCGAAGTTCGGGGTGCGGAGCATTTCCGCTTCCGACTTCTGCACGAGGTCGCCGATGTAGACGATGTTGTCGTTCTTCAAGCAGTTGGCCGAACGTACCGACAGCTCGAGCTCGTCCACCTTCTTGAGGAAGGCCGGGTTGAAGGCGAGGTCCGGGATGATCTCCTGGGCGACTTCCTTGCGCGGCTCTTCGAAGTTGACGAACACGTTGAGCTGATCCTGCAGGATGCGGGCGGCGTAAGCCACGGAGTCATCCGGCGTCAGCGCACCGTTGGTTTCGATCGTCATGGTCAGCTTGTCGTAGTCGAGGATCTGGCCCTCGCGGGTGTTCTCGACCTTGTAGGAGACCTTGCGGACCGGCGAGTACAGGCTGTCGACAGGGATCAGGCCGATCGGCGCGTCCTCGGGACGGTTGCGCTCGGCGGGCACGTAGCCCTTGCCGGTCGCGACCGTGAACTCCATGCGGATCTCGGCGCCCTCGTCCAGGGTGCAGATCTGCAAGTCGGGATTGAGCACTACGACGTCGCCGACGGTCTGGATGTCGCCGGCGGTGACAGCGCCCGGGCCCTGCTTCTTCACGACCATGCGCTTGGGGCCTTCGCCCTGCATCTTGATCGCGATGTCCTTGATATTCAGCACGATGTCGGTGACGTCCTCACGGACGCCAGCGATCGAGGAGAACTCGTGCAGCACGCCGTCGATGTGCACCGACTGCACCGCCGCGCCCTGGAGCGAGGAGAGCAGGATGCGGCGCAGCGCGTTGCCGAGCGTCTGGCCGAAGCCGCGCTCGAGCGGCTCGGCGACGATGGTCGCAAAGCGGGTCGAATCGCTGCCGGGCTGAATCTGGAGCTTGTTCGGTCGAATCAGTTCTTGCCAATTTTTCTGGATCGTCACTGTTTCACCCATACAGGCCAGTCGATTTGAAAATTCAAATACTGGCGTTGGAGAAAGGCCGCGGATCAAACCCGCGGCTTCTTAAAAAAGCATCGCGGGCGACGATGCGCCCGCAACTTCGTATCAGACGCGCCGACGCTTGCGCGGACGGCAGCCGTTGTGCGGGATCGTGGTCACGTCGCGGATCGAGGTGACGGTGAAGCCCGCCGCCTGCAGCGCGCGGAGCGCCGACTCACGGCCCGAACCGGGACCGGCGACTTCGACTTCCAGCGTGCGCATGCCGTGTTCCTGCGCCTTCTTGGACACGTCTTCGGCGGCGACCTGCGCGGCATACGGCGTCGACTTGCGCGAGCCCTTGAACCCCATCGTGCCGGCGGAGGACCACGCAATCGTATTGCCCTGCGCGTCGGTGATGGTGATGGTCGTGTTGTTGAACGACGAGTTCACGTGCGCGACGCCGGAGGCGATGTTCTTGCGCTCACGACGACGAACGCGGGTGGCTTCCTTGCCCATAGACTACCTTTCCTGGAGATCTCAAACGCCGCCGTAATGCCAGCGGCTACACCTGTGGAAGCGGATGGTGAGTAGCGAATGGCGAATAGGGACGCTCCCTACTCGCCATTCGCCAAACCCTATTCGCCAGTTTACTTCTTCTTGCCGGCGATTGCCTTGGCGGGGCCCTTGCGCGTACGCGCATTGGTGTGGGTCCGCTGACCGCGCACCGGCAGACCGCGACGATGACGCAGGCCGCGATAGCAGCCGAGGTCCATCAGCCGCTTGATGTTGATGCCGACCTCACGACGCAGATCGCCCTCGACGAGATAGTCGCGGTCGATCACTTCGCGGATCTGGAGCACCTCAGCGTCGCTGAGCTGATTGACGCGACGATCCTCGGGGATCTTCACCTTTTCGAGGATCTCACCAGCGATCTTCTGGCCGATGCCATGGATGTACTGGAGCGCGATCAGCACGCGCTTGTTGGTCGGAATGTTCACGCCGGCAATACGGGCCACGGCCTTCTCTCCTGTCCCCGATCCCTCGTCAGGAATCGGGCTTTAAGTGCTTATGTTTCTCGGGCAGGTGTTCACAAACGCGAACACGACGCCCACCCCTGGTCTTCCTGGGGCCCGGCATCGTTTGAAACTATCCGACTTGGATGCGGGGCTTATTAAGGGATTCAGGGGGCTTTCGTCAACCGCCGCTAGCGCTTGGCTCGCTTTTTCGTGACCTTTTTTGGACCCTTGTTCGAACCTTTTCTGACGGTCTTTTTGACCGCTTTCTTGGCTGTCTTCTTGGCCGCCTTTTTGGCGCCCTTTGCGGCCTTTTTAGCGGATTTAGCCGCTTTGGGAGCCTTTTTGGCCGTCTTCGTCGGCTTTTTGGCTGCTTTCTTGAATGCCTTCTTGGCAGGCTTTTTGGCTGTCTTGGCCTTCTTGGCCCCCGTCTTGGCGGGCGCCGCCTTGGCCGCGCTACGCGCATGGCTCTTGCCATGGGATTTGGGTTCGACCGCGCCGAGCGCCAGGAGCTGGCGGTGGATGGCGCGGGTGACCTCGTCGATGGCCATCATGCCGTCGATGGTGGAGAGCTTCCGACGCTCGGAATAGTAATGAATCAGCGGTTCCGTCTGGCTGCGGTAGCTGGCTAACCGCTTGGTCAGGACCTCCGGGGTGTCGTCGACCCGGACCTCCTCTCCGCGCTCGCGCATCTGGGCGACGCGGGTCTCGACGCGACTCAGCAGGGCGCTCTCGTTGACGCGGAGCTCGATCACGGCGTCGAGCTTCATGTGCTTGTGCTTGAGCAGTTCGTCCAGCGCCTCGGCCTGCGGCTCGGTGCGCGGGAAACCATCGAGGATGAAACCGTGCCTCGCGTCCGGCTGATCGATGCGGTCGGAGATGATTCCAACCACGACATCGTCGGGCACGAGCCCGCCGCTGGCCATGATCTCCTTGGCCTTCAGCCCGACCGGCGTTCCGGTCGCGACGGCTGCACGCAACATCTCACCGGTCGAAAGCTGGACGATGCCATAGCGTTGCACCAGCAGTTGCGCCTGGGTCCCCTTGCCCGATCCCGGCGGTCCCAGCAGGATAATTCTCATCGGCGTACGCCCCCCCGATTGGTGAGCGATACGTCGCGCACCCGTGTTTCAAGTTTGACAACAGTGCAAACCATAATCGGCGCCGCACCGCTACCCATATCATAAGGGAGCAAATGCCCGGACGCCAAGAACGCCTTTGAAATCAGTGATTGCACGGCAGTGAGAGCAGCTCTGCCGATGCGACTGAATGACTGGCTGATCGCCTCAGGCAGGCGCCGCGCGTTGCTCGCGCGGCGAATCGGCGGCGCCGGCGCGCCGCCTTGAGAGGACGCCGCGTCTTAGCGGCGGCGGCCGCGGAGCTTCGACTTGCGGATCAGGCCTTCATACTGATGGGCCAGCAGATAACCCTGCACCTGCGCCACCGTGTCCATGGTGACGCTGACCACGATCAGCAGCGACGTGCCGCCGAAGTAGAATGGCACCGAGGCGTAGGAAATCAGAATTTCCGGGATCAAGCACACGATCGCCAGATAGATCGCGCCGAGCACCGTGATGCGCGACAGCACGTAGTCGATATATTCCGCGGTGCGCTCGCCCGGACGGATGCCCGGGATGAAGCCGCCATGCTTCTTCAGATTGTCCGCGGTTTCGGTCGGGTTGAACACGATCGCGGTATAGAAGAAAGCGAAGAAGACGATCAGCGCGAGATAGAGAATCAGGAACAGCGGACGGCCGTGGCCGAGCTGGGTCGTGATCCACTGGAACCATTCCGGCCCTTTGCCCGCGTTGAAGTTCGCAACCGTCGTCGGCAGCAACAGCAGCGAGGACGCGAAGATCGGCGGGATCACGCCGGAGGTGTTGAGCTTGAGCGGCAGATGCGAGGACTGGCCCTCGAACATCTTGTTGCCGACCTGGCGCTTCGGATACTGGATCAGGAGCCGGCGCTGGGCGCGCTCCATGAACACGATGAAGGCGATCACGGCGACCGCCATCACGATCACGACCAGGATCAGGCCGGTTGACATCGCGCCCTGACGGCCGAGCTCGAGCATGTTGGCGAGCGCCGAGGGCAGCTCGGCGACGATGCCGGAGAGGATAATCAGCGAGATGCCGTTACCGATGCCGCGCGAGGTGATCTGCTCACCCAGCCACATCAGGAACATGGTGCCGCCGGTCAGCGTGATCGCGGTGGAGAGACGGAAGAACATGCCGGGATCGCTGACGACGTTGCCGGCACCCTCGAGGCCTACCGCAATGCCATAGGACTGGAACGCGGCCAGGATCACGGTCAGATAGCGGGTGTACTGGTTCAGCAGCTTGCGGCCGGACTCACCTTCCTTCTTCAGCGCCTCGAGCTGCGGCGAGACGGTGGTCAGGAGCTGGATGATGATGGAGGCCGAGATGTAAGGCATGATGTTCAGCGCGAAGATCGCCATGCGGTGGATGCCGCCGCCGGCGAACATGTTGAACATGCCGAGGATCCCGCCTGCCTGCGACTTGAACACCTGCTCCCAGATATTGGGATCGATGCCGGGCAGCGGGATGTAGGTGCCGAGCCGATAAACGAGCAGCGCCCCCAGGGTGAACCAGATGCGCTTCTTCAGCTCGTCGGCCTTGGCGAACGCGCCGAAATTGAGATTGGCTGCCAGTTGTTCCGCTGCTGAGGCCATATTGGACTTTCTCCCGCCGCCTTTTGCGCCGTCATACCCGCGGCCGGGCTATTCTAGCGGACGCCGGACGTTATCTGGGGCTTCGGCTTCGATAAGTCCATCGTCCCGCATGCGCAAAGGCCCGCGAGGCGCGGGCCAATGACGCAGTTGTTACGCCGCCTCGCCTTCTTCCTTGGCAGGGGCGAGGATCTTCACCGAACCGCCGGCCTTCTCGACCGCTTCGATCGCGGTCTTGGTGGCGCCGTGCACTTCGATGTTCAGCTTGGCCTTGAGCTCGCCGCGGCCGAGCAGCCGCAGGCCGGCCTTGGCGCGGCGCAGCACGCCGGCCTTCACCAGGGCCTCGACGTTCACGACGCTGCCGGTGTCGAGCTTCTTGGCATCGATCGCATCCTGGAGCCGGTCGAGATTGATCTCGGCGAACTCGACGCGGAAGATGTTGTTGAAGCCGCGCTTCGGCAGACGGCGATGCATCGGCATCTGGCCGCCTTCGAAACCCTTGATGCGCACGCCCGAACGCGCGGTCTGACCCTTGCCGCCACGGCCGGACTGCTTGCCCTTGCCCGAACCGATGCCACGGCCGACGCGCATGCGCTTCTTGCGCGAGCCGGCATTGTCGGCGATATCGCTGAGCTTCATCGCCCTGCTCCTTGTGTTTTGCGCATGATCTGGTCCGAAAACCGGTATCCAGTTTTCGGGATCATGCGCGCAATTTTACTTCTCGTCGACAATGCGAACGAGATGGTGAACCTTTTCGATCATGCCGCGGATCGCCGGAGTGTCCGGCAGTTCGCTGGTGCGGCCGATCTTGTTGAGCTTGAGCCCGATCAGCGTCGAACGCTGCGAGTGATGGCGGCGGATCGCGCTGCCGGTCTGCTCGAGCTTGATCGTCTTTGCGGCCTTGGCCATCGTGGTCTACTCCGAAAAGCGTTCGTTAGTCCGCAGCCGCCTCGGCATCGCCGCCGACGCGACGACCCTGGAGGGTGGACACCTTGATGTTGCGACGCGCCGCGACCGAACGCGGGCTGTCCTGGTGCTTCAGCGCATCGAAGGTCGCGCGAACCATGTTGTAGGGGTTCGAGGAGCCGATCGACTTCGCCACCACGTCCTGGACGCCGAGCGTCTCGAACACGGCGCGCATCGGACCGCCGGCGATGATGCCGGTACCGGCCGGAGCGGCACGCAGATAGACACGGCCCGCGCCATGACGGCCGGCGATGTCGTGATGCAGCGTACGGCCCTCGCGCAGCGACACGCGGGTCAGATTGCGCTTGGCGGATTCGGTCGCCTTGCGGATCGCCTCGGGCACTTCGCGCGCCTTGCCGTGACCGAAGCCGGCGCGGCCCTTCTGGTCGCCGATCACGACGAGCGCTGCGAAACCGAAGCGCTTGCCGCCCTTGACGACCTTGGCCACGCGATTGATGTGGACGAGCTTGTCGACGAACTCGCTGTCGCGCTCCTCGCGCTGCTGACGGTCACGTCCGCCGCCGCGTTGATCGCGTCCACCACGTTGTTCGCGTTCTGCCATTTTTCCAATCCTTCAGAGGCTTACGCCTCAATCCTCAAATTCTGTTAGAAGCTCAGCCCACTCTCACGCGCAGCGTCGGCAAGAGCCTTCACGCGCCCGTGGTAGAGATAGCTGCCGCGATCGAACACGACTTCCTTGACGCCCTTCTCGGCGGCGCGCTCGGCCAGCAACTTGCCGACCGCCTTCGCTGCATCGATGTCGGCGCCGGTCTTGCCGCCGTCGCGCATCGACTTCTCGAGCGACGAGGCAGAGGCCAGCGTCTCGCCTTTCAGGTCGTCGATGACCTGGGCGTAGATGTGCTTGGACGAGCGGAACACCGACAGACGCGGGCGGCCAGCACCGGAGCGGCGCAGCTTCAGCCGCACACTCCGCTTGCGCCGGGCATTGGTAACCTTGGCTTTGGACATGACCGGCTCCGTTACTTCTTCTTGCCTTCCTTGCGGAAGATGAATTCGCCAACATACTTCACGCCCTTGCCCTTGTAGGGCTCCGGCGGACGATAGGAGCGGATCTCGGCGGCGACCTGGCCGACGCGCTGGATGTCGCTGCCCGTCACCGTGATCTCGGTCGGCTTCGGCACGGTGATCGTGATCCCTTCCGGGATCGCATAGACCACGTCGTGGCTGTAACCGAGCGCGAGCTGCAGGTTCTTGCCCTGCATCGCGGCGCGATAACCGACGCCGGTGATCTCGAGCTTCTTCTCGAAGCCCTTGGTGACGCCTTCGACCAGATTCGCGACCTGGGCGCGAGCGGTGCCGTACAAGGCGCGCGCGCGATTGGTCTCGACCCGCGGGTTCACCTTGACCTGGCCGTTCTCGAGCTTCACCTCGACATCGTCATGGACGATGAACTGAAGCTGGCCCTTGGGGCCCTTCATCTTGACGGTCTGCCCATCGACGGTCGCGGTCACACCGGACGGCACCGCCACAGGCCTTTTGCCAACACGTGACATGGATCAAAAATCCTTCTCAGAACACCGTGAAGAGGACTTCACCGCCCACGTTCGCTTCACGCGCACTGTGGTCGGCCATGATCCCCTTCGGCGTCGACAACACCGAAATACCGAGTCCGTTATTGACCCGCGGCAGGTTCTTCACCGAGGCGTAAACGCGACGCCCGGGCTTGGAGACACGTTCGATCTCGCGGATGACGGGCTCGCCGTCGAAATACTTCAGCTCGATCTCGATCTCGCTGCGGCCCGAGGAATGCTCGAGCGTGGCGTAACCACGGATGTAGCCCTCGCTCTTCAGCACTTCGAGGACGTTCTCGCGCATCTTCGAGCCAGGCGTGGAGACCTTGCTCTTGGCACGCATCTGCGCGTTGCGGATGCGGGTGATCAGATCGCTGATTGGATCGTGCGTAGACATCTAAACGACCCTCCTTACCAGCTCGACTTCACGAGGCCCGGGACCATGCCCTTGGAGCCAGTCGCGCAGCGCGATACGGGACAGCTTGTTCTTGCGGTAGTTCGAGCGCGGGCGGCCCGACAGCTCGCAACGCAGGCGAACGCGGGTGGCCGACGAATTGCGCGGCATTTCCGCAAGCTTCAGGGTCGCGGCGAACCGCTCCTCCATCGGCAGCGTCTTGTCGGCGATGATCGCCTTCAACCGCTCGCGCTTCGGGGCGGCGTTCTTCACCATCCGCTTGCGCCGGTTGTTCTTCTCGACTGAACTCTTCTTTGCCATGCTTGGCTCCTGGGTATCCGCGTTTGAGAGGCTTTAGGTCAGCGTCTCACTGCCGGAACGGGAAATTGAAAGCGGTCAACAAGGCCCTCGCCTCTTCGTCGGTCTTGGCCGTGGTGCAGACGGTGATGTCCATACCGCGGGCTTCCGTGACCTTGTCGAAGTCGATCTCGGGGAAAATGATGTGTTCCTTGATGCCGAGCGAGTAGTTGCCGCGACCGTCAAAGCTCTTCGGATTCAGGCCGCGGAAGTCGCGGACGCGCGGCAGCGCGACCGTCACCAGGCGATCGATGAACTCGTACATGCGGGCCTTGCGCAGCGTGACCTTGCAGCCGATCGGCTGATTCTCACGCAGCTTGAAGGTCGCGATCGCGATACGCGAGTAGGTCACGATCGCCTTCTGGCCGGCGATGAGGGTCAGCTCGGCAGCGGCGGTCTCCGCCTTCTTGCGGTCGTTGACGGAATCGCCAACACCCATGTTCAGCACGATCTTGTCCAGACGCGGAACCTGCATCACGTTCTCATAACCGAACTTCTCGGTCATCGCCGTGCGGATCTTCGCGTCATATTCCGCGCGCAGACGCGGCGTGTAAGCGGCCTCAGCCATCGATCTCAGCTCCCGAGCGCTTGGCGATGCGGACTTTCTTGCCGTCCGCCAGAATCTTGAATCCGACGCGGGTCGGCTTTCCATCCTTGCCGACATACGCGATGTTGGACAGTTGGACCGGCGCCTCTTTCGAGATGATGCCGCCCTCCTGCGCCTGCGTCTGCTTCTGGTGACGCTTGACCATGTTGATGCCGCGCACCAGCGCGGTACCGGCGTCGGGACGCACTTCGAACACTTCGCCGGTGCGACCCTTGTCGCGGCCCGTCAGCATGACGACCTTGTCGCCCTTGCGGATCTTCGCAGCCATCACAGCACCTCCGGCGCGAGCGAGATGATCTTCATGTGGTTCTTGCCACGCAGCTCGCGCGGCACGGGCCCGAAGATGCGGGTGCCGACCGGCTCGGACTGATTGTTGATCAGGACGGCGGCGTTGCGGTCGAAGCGGATGACCGAACCGTCGGCGCGGCGGATGTCCTTGCGGACACGCACCACGACGGCCTTCATCACGTCGCCCTTCTTCACCTTGCCGCGCGGAATCGCTTCCTTGATCGAGACGACGATGATGTCGCCGATCGTGGCGTAGCGGCGCTTGGAGCCCCCGAGCACCTTGATACACATGACACGGCGTGCGCCGGAATTATCGGCCACGTCGAGGTTGGTCTGCATCTGAATCATTGATGCACCTCGTCCTCTTCTTTTTGCGCCAGCCTAGCCGACGCTCAACATTTCCCTGAAGTCAGTCGGCCAAGGCCAACAGATCAGGCGCTTTTCTTGTGCTCGCCCCGGATCACGATCCAGGACTTCAACTTCGAGATCGGCTTCGATTCCTCGATCCACACCATGTCGCCCGGCTTGAACTCGTTGTTCTCGTCATGCGCGTGGTAGTTCTTCGAACGGCGGATCGTCTTCTTGTAGATCGGATGCGTGAAGCGGCGATCGACGCGCACCACGACGGTCTTGGCAGTCTTGTCGCTGACGACCACGCCTTGCAAAGTACGTTTCGGCATATCCGTTAGCCCCTTACTTCTTCTTCGCGCGCGCTTGCGCGGCGACGGTCTTGATCCGGGCGATGTCACGACGGGCCTCGCGCAGGCGCGAGGTGTTCTCGAGCTGCCCGGTGGCACGCTGGAAGCGCAGGTTGAAGCGCTCCTTCTTCAGGTTCAGGACGGCGTCGTCCTGCTGGTCGGGGCTCATCGCGCGGATATCTTCGATCTTCATCTGGACCATGGCCATTACTCCGCAATGCGCTCGACGAAGCGCGTCTTGATCGGCAGCTTGGCGGCCGCCAGCGTCAGCGCCTCACGCGCCGTCTGGGTGTTGACGCCGTCGATCTCGAACAGCACCCGGCCCGGCTTGACACGCGCGACCCACAGTTCCGGCGCACCCTTGCCGGAGCCCATGCGGACTTCGGCGGGCTTCTTCGACACCGGAACGTCGGGGAACACGCGGATCCAGACGCGACCGGCACGCTTCATGTGGCGGGTCAGCGCGCGGCGGGCGGCTTCGATCTGGCGCGCGGTGACGCGCTCAGGCTCGGTCGCCTTCAGGCCGAACTGGCCGAACGCCAACGTCGCGCCCGAAGTCGCAACGCCGTGAATCCGGCCCTTATGCGCCTTCCGGAACTTCGTTTTCTTAGGTTGCATCATGGCTTCAAGCCCTCAAATTCTCTGTGCTGGCGTCAGGCCGCAGCGTTGTCGCGGCGCTGACGGCCGCCACGATCACCACTGCCGCCCGTCTCGCCTTCGGCCATTCTCTTGTCCTGGGCCATCGGATCGTGCTCGAGGATCTCGCCCTTGAAGATCCAGACCTTGACGCCGCAGGTGCCGAAGGTCGTGAACGCGGTCGCAACGCCGTAGTCGATGTCGGCGCGCAGCGTGTGCAGCGGCACGCGACCTTCGCGGTACCACTCCATGCGCGCGATTTCCGCACCGCCCAGACGACCCGAGCAGTTGATGCGGATGCCTTCCGCGCCGAGACGCATCGCCGACTGAACGGCGCGCTTCATGGCGCGGCGGAACGCGACGCGGCGCTCGAGCTGCTGCGCGATCGATTCGGCCACCAGCGTCGCATCGAGCTCCGGCTTGCGGATTTCGACGATGTTGATGACGACGTCGGACGAGGTGATGTCCGCGACCTTCTTGCGAAGCTTGTCGATGTCGGCGCCCTTCTTGCCGATCACCACGCCCGGACGAGCCGAGTGGATGGTGACGCGGCACTTCTTGTGCGGACGCTCGATCACGATGCGGGCGACGGCCGCCTGCTTGAGCTCCTTGTGCAGGATCTCACGGATCTTGACGTCCTCGTGCAACAGCTTGCCGTATTCCTGCTTGCCGGCGAACCAGCGGGAATCCCAGGTCCGGTTGATGCCGAGACGCAGACCGATCGGATTGATCTTTTGACCCATCGTTTTCTCCTGCGACCCTTAAGCCGCTGCTGCTCGGCTTCGACCTGACGAACAATGATCGTCAGCTGCGAAAATGGTTTGTAGACACGGCCCGAGCGGCCACGGCCGCGGGCGGCAAAGCGCTTCATCACGAGGCCGTTGCCGACGAAGGCTTGCGCCACGACGAGATCGTCGACGTCGAGATCGTGGTTGTTCTCGGCATTGGCGATAGCCGATTCCAGGCACTTCTTCACGTCAACCGCGATCCGCTTGCGCGAAAACTGCAGGTCGGCGAGCGCAGCGGAAGCCTTCCGGCCGCGAATGAGCTGGGCGACCAGATTGAGCTTCTGCGGGCTCACCCGCAGCATCCGGGCGACCGCCTTGGCCTCGTTCTCGGCGAGGCTCCGTTCGCGCTTAGGTTTGCTCATCGTTTAATCCTCAAGCCTTCTTGGCTTTCTTGTCACCGGAGTGGCCATGGAAGGTCCGGGTCGGCGAGAACTCCCCGAACTTGTGACCGACCATTTCCTCGTTGACGGCCACCGGCACGTGCTTCTGACCGTTGTAGACGCCGAAGGTCAGGCCGACGAACTGCGGCAGGATCGTCGAGCGACGGCTCCAGATCTTGATGACGTCGTGACGGCCGGACGCGCGCGCGGCATCTGCCTTCTTGAGCAGAGAACCCTCGACGAACGGGCCTTTCCAGACTGAACGAACCATGTCCGGCGTTCCTTACTTCTTCCGCTTGTGGCGGCTTAGGAGAATGAATTTGTTGGTCGACTTGTTGCTGCGGGTCTTCTTGCCCTTGGTCGGCTTGCCCCACGGGGTGACCGGGTGACGACCGCCCGAGGTACGACCTTCACCACCGCCGTGCGGATGGTCGATCGGGTTCATCGACACGCCGCGGTTATGCGGCTTGCGGCCCAGCCAACGGTTGCGGCCGGCCTTGCCGATCGAGGTATTCATGTGATCCGGGTTCGACACCGCGCCGATCGTGCCGCGGCAACGGCCGTGCACGAGACGCTGCTCGCCCGAGTTCAGGCGGATGATGACGTAGTCCTGGTCGCGGCCGACGAGCTGGGCGTAGGTCCCGGCGGAGCGGGCGAGCTGGCCGCCCTTCCCGATCTTGACCTCGATGTTGTGGATGATCGTCCCGACCGGCATGTTGCCGAGCGGCATGACGTTGCCCGGCTTCACGTCGACATAGTTGCCGGCCACCACGGAATCGCCGACTGCCAGACGCTGCGGCGCCAGGATATAGGCCTGGGTGCCGTCTTCGTACTTGACCAGCGCGATGAACGCGGTGCGGTTCGGATCGTATTCCAGCCGCTCGACGGTCGCGGGCGCATCGACCTTGTCGCGCTTGAAGTCGACGATGCGCAGGGTCTGCTTGTGACCGCCGCCGCGGAAGCGCACGGTGATGCGACCGGTGTTGTTGCGACCGCCCGAGGAGTGCTTGCCTTCGGTGAGCGCCTTGACCGGCTTGCCCTTGTAGAGGGCTGAACGATCGACCATGACCAGCTGGCGCTGGCCCGGTGTCGTGGGATTGAATTTCTTCAGTGCCATCGTCGTGCGACCTTACAGACCGGTGGTCACGTCGATCCGATGACCCTCTTCGAGGGTCACGATCGCGCGCTTGGTGTTCGACTGCGAGCCGAGATTGCCGCGGAAGACCTTGGTCTTGCCCTTGCGGACCAGCGTGTTGACGCTCTTGACCTTGACGTCAAACAGCTTCTCGATCGCTTCCTTGATCTGCGGCTTGGTCGCCTTGGCGGCCACCTTGAACAGGACCTTGTTGTGCTCGGACGCCAGCGTCGCCTTTTCGGTGACGACCGGGGCGACGATCACGTCGTAATGCCGAGCCTCGATGTTCTTCGTCATTTGAAGCGCGCCTCCAGCGCATCGATGGCGGCCTTGGTCAGAACGAGCTTCTGACGGCGCAGGATGTCATAGACGTTGATGCCCTGGATCGGCAGCACGTCCATGTTCGGGATGTTGCGGGCCGCAGCGGCAAAGCCGTTGTTGAGCTCGGCGCCGTCGATGATCAGCGCGTTGGTGAGCCCCAGACCCGAGAAGTGGCCGAGCAGCGCCTTGGTCTTGGCGGCCTCCAGCGCGGCTTTGTCGATCACGAGCAGATCACCGTCCTTGGCCTTGGCCGAGAGCGCATGCTTGAGAGCGAGCGCGCGGACCTTCTTCGGCAGGTCGGTGGCGTGCGAGCGCACGACCGGACCGAAGGCACGACCGCCGCCGCGGAACTGCGGCACGCGGGCCGAGCCGTGACGAGCACCACCGGTGCCCTTCTGCTTGTACATCTTCTTGCCGGTGCGCCAGATCTCGGCGCGGCCCTTGGCCTTGTGAGTGCCGGCCTGACGCTTGTTGAGCTGCCACTGCACGCAACGCGCAATGATGTCCTGGCGCGGCTCGAGGCCGAAAATGGCGTCGGAGAGCTGGACGGAGCCGGCTTCCTTGCCCTCGAGGGTGGTGACCTTCAATTCCATCTCACGCACCCTCTTGCTGGGCCGAGGCTTCCGCTTCGCCGCCTGCAACCTTGAACTTGCCGGGCTTCGGAGCTTCCTTCGGCAACGGCTTCTTGACGGCGTCGCGCACGCGGATCCAGCCGCCCTTGGAGCCGGGAACGGCGCCTTCGACGAGGATCAGGCCACGCTCGACGTCGAGCTGAACGACGCGGAGGTTGAGCGTGGTGATGCGGTCGACACCCATGTGGCCGGGCATCTTCTTGTTCTTCCAGGTCTTGCCGGGATCTTGACGACCGCCGGTCGAACCGATCGAGCGATGCGAGACCGACACGCCGTGGGTGGCGCGCAGACCGCCGAAGTTCCAGCGCTTCATGCCGCCGGCAAACCCCTTACCGACCGAGGTGCCGGTGACGTCGACGAACTGGCCGACGACGAAGTGGTCGGCGAGGATCTCGGCGCCCACGGGGATCATGGCATCCGCGGAAACGCGGAACTCCTCGACCTGCCGCTTCGGCTCGACCTTGGCGACCGCGAACTGGCCGCGCTCTGCCTTGGGCATGTACACGGTCTTGCGGCTGCCAGAACCAAGCTGGAGCGCGACATAACCGTTCTTCTCTTCGGTGCGGTGGCCTAAGACCTGGCAATTGCCGAGCTTCAGCACGGTCACGGGGATATGTTCGCCGGCCTCTGTAAAGACCCGCGTCATCCCGACCTTTTGTGCGATCACTCCGGAGCGCATCGGCGTGCTTCCTGTTCTTTCTGTCCGCTAGGTGCGAACGTGATCCAAAAATCTTAGAGCTTGATCTCGACGTCGACACCGGCGGCCAGGTCGAGCTTCATCAAAGCATCGACGGTCTGCGGGGTCGGATCGACGATGTCGAGCAGGCGCTTGTGAGTGCGCATCTCGAACTGTTCGCGGCTCTTCTTGTCGACGTGGGGCGAACGGTTGACGGTGAACTTCTCGATGCGGGTGGGCAGCGGAATGGGTCCGCGGACCTGCGCACCGGTGCGCTTCGCCGTGTTCACGATCTCGCGGGTCGACGTATCGAGGATACGATGGTCGAACGCCTTGAGACGGATACGAATATTTTGGCCGTTCATTGCCGTGTCTTTCTTGGTGAGTGGCGAGTAGCGAATAGCGAATGGTTCTGGTCCACTCGCTACTCGCCATTCCCTGTTCGCTGCTTACTCGATGATCGAAGCGACGACGCCGGCGCCGACGGTGCGGCCACCTTCGCGGATCGCGAAGCGGAGCTTCTCTTCCATCGCGATCGGCACGATCAGGTGCACTTCCATCGCGATGTTGTCGCCCGGCATCACCATCTCGGTACCTTCCGGCAGATGCACGACACCGGTCACGTCGGTGGTGCGGAAGTAGAACTGCGGACGGTAGTTGGTGAAGAACGGGGTGTGGCGACCGCCCTCTTCCTTGGTGAGGATGTAAGCCTCAGCCTTGAACTTGGTGTGCGGCTTGACCGAACCCGGCTTGCACAGCACCTGGCCGCGCTCGACGTCTTCGCGCTTGGTGCCGCGGAGCAGCGCACCGATGTTGTCGCCGGCCTGGCCCTGGTCGAGCAGCTTGCGGAACATTTCGACGCCGGTGACGGTGGTCTTCTGGGTCGCCCGGAGACCGACGATCTCGATTTCCTCGCCGACCTTGACGATGCCGCGCTCGACACGGCCGGTGACGACGGTGCCGCGGCCCGAGATCGAGAACACGTCTTCAACCGGCATCAGGAACGGCTGGTCGATCGGACGCTCCGGCTGCGGAATGTACTCGTCGACATTCTTCATCAGCTCGAGGATGGCGTCGTGACCAAGCTTCTTGTCGCTGTCTTCGAGAGCGGCGAGCGCCGAACCCTTGATGATGGGGATCTTGTCGCCCGGGAAGTCGTACTTCGAGAGCAGCTCGCGAACTTCGAGCTCGACGAGCTCGAGCAGTTCCGGATCGTCGACCATGTCGCACTTGTTGAGGAACACGACGAGCGCGGGAACGCCGACCTGGCGGGCGAGCAGGATGTGCTCGCGGGTCTGCGGCATCGGACCGTCAGCGGCCGACACGACCAGGATCGCACCGTCCATCTGGGCGGCGCCGGTGATCATGTTCTTCACGTAGTCGGCGTGGCCGGGGCAGTCGACGTGCGCATAGTGGCGGTTCGGCGTCTCGTACTCGACGTGTGCGGTCGAGATGGTGATGCCGCGCGCCTTCTCTTCCGGCGCCTTGTCGATCTGGTCGTACGCGGTGAACGTTGCGCCGCCGGCTTCGGCGAGAACCTTGGTGATCGCCGCGGTCAGCGACGTCTTGCCATGGTCGACGTGACCGATGGTGCCGATGTTGCAGTGCGGCTTGTTACGTTCAAACTTTGCTTTGGCCATTTGACTCTCCGTTCAATCGTCAGCTCTGGACCGACGACAATCAGGCAAACTTCTTCTGGACTTCTGCCGACACGTTGGCCGGCGCTTCTGCGTAGTGGTCGAACTGCATGGTGAAGGTCGCGCGACCCTGGCTCATCGAGCGCAAGTTATTCACGTAACCGAACATGTTCATGAGCGGCACCATCGCGTTGATGACGTTGGCGTTGCCGCGCATGTCCTGCCCCTGGATCTGACCGCGCCGGGAATTCAGGTCGCCGATGACCGAGCCGGTGTAGTCTTCCGGGGTCACCACTTCGACCTTCATGATCGGCTCGAGCAGGACGGACTTGCCCTTCTGCAGTGCTTCGCGGAACGCCGCGCGCGATGCGATTTCGAAGGCGAGCGCCGACGAGTCGACGTCGTGATACTTGCCGTCGACGAGCTGAACCTTGACGTCGACCACCGGGAAGCCCGCGACCACGCCAGAGCTCATCACGCTGTTGAGGCCCTTTTCGACGCCGGGGATGTATTCCTTCGGAACCGCACCGCCGACGATCTTGGACTCGAACTCGTAGCCCTTGCCAGGCTCGTTCGGCTCGACCACGATCGACACTTCAGCGAACTGACCGGTACCGCCGGTCTGCTTCTTGTGGGTGTACTTGACCTCGGCCTTCTTGGTGACGCGCTCACGGAACGCCACCTGCGGCGCGCCGATGTTGGCGTCGACCTTGTAGGTGCGACGGAGGATGTCGACCTTGATGTCGAGGTGGAGTTCGCCCATGCCCTTGAGGATGGTCTGGCCGGACTCCTGGTCGGTCGACACGCGGAAGGACGGATCCTCCGCAGCGAGTTTCGCCAGCGCCACGCCCAGCTTTTCCTGGTCGGCCTTGGACTTAGGCTCGATCGCGATCTCGATGACCGGCTCGGGGAATTCCATCTTTTCCAGGATCACCTGCTTGTCGGGATCGCACAGCGTGTCACCGGTGCGCGCTTCCTTCAGGCCGGCCAGCGCGACGATGTCGCCGGCATAGGCTTCCTTGATGTCTTCGCGGTTATTCGCATGCATCAGCAGCATGCGCCCGATGCGCTCCTTCTTCTCGCGGGTCGAGTTCACGACGCCGGTGCCGCTCTGGAGAACGCCGGAGTAGATGCGGCAGAAGGTGATGGTGCCGACGAACGGGTCGTCCATGATCTTGAACGCGAGCAGCGCGAGCGGCTCCTTGTCGTCGGCCCTGCGCACGACCTCGTTGCCGCGATCGTCGGTGCCCTTGATCGCAGGCACGTCGATCGGCGACGGCAGATAGTCGACGACGGCGTCGAGCAGGGGCTGGACGCCCTTGTTCTTGAAGGCCGAGCCGCACAGCACGGGATAGAACGCGCCGGTCAGCACCGCCTTGCGGATCAGCCGCTTCAGCGTCGCTTCGTCCGGCTCGTTGCCGTCGAGGAAAGCGGCGAGCGCATCGTCGTCGAGCTCGACGGCGGCTTCCACCATCTTCTCGCGGTATTCCTTGGCCTGCTCGACCAGATCTTCCGGAATGTCGACATAGTCGAACTTCGCACCGAGCGACTCGTCGTTCCAGACGATGCCCTTCATCTTCACGAGGTCGACGAGACCCTTGAAGTTGTTTTCGGCACCGATCGGAAGCTGGATCGCGATCGGCTTGGCGCCGAGGCGGTCAACGATGTCGGCCAGGCACTTGAAGAAGTCGGCGCCGGTCTTGTCCATCTTGTTGGCGAAGACGATGCGCGGAACCTTGTACTTGTCGCCCTGGCGCCAGACGGTCTCGGTCTGGGGCTCAACGCCCTGGTTCGAGTCGAGCACGCAGACGGCGCCGTCGAGCACGCGCAGCGAACGCTCGACTTCGATGGTGAAGTCGACGTGGCCGGGGGTGTCGATGATGTTCAGGCGCTTGCCGGCCCAGAACGCGGTGGTGGCAGCCGAGGTGATCGTGATGCCACGCTCCTGCTCCTGCTCCATCCAGTCCATCGTCGCGGCACCTTCGTGCACTTCGCCGATCTTGTGGCTCTTGCCGGTGTAATAGAGGATGCGCTCGGTCGTCGTCGTCTTGCCGGCGTCGATATGCGCCATGATACCGAAGTTGCGGTAGTCTTCGATGGCATGTTGGCGGGGCATGGGGTGTTCCTTGCGAATCCGTTTGTTTCGCCGTTACCAGCGATAGTGCGAGAAGGCACGGTTGGCTTCCGCCATCCGGTGCACGTCTTCACGCTTCTTGACGGCGTTGCCACGGTTGTTCGAGGCGTCCAGGAGCTCAGCCGAGAGCCGCTCGGTCATCGTCTTCTCGTTGCGCTCGCGCGCAGCCGAGATCAGCCAACGGATGCCCAGAGCCTGACGGCGCACGGAGCGAACCTCGACCGGAACCTGATAGGTCGCGCCGCCGACGCGGCGGGAGCGCACTTCGATCGTCGGCATGACGTTCTCGAGAGCCTGCTCGAACACGCCGAGCGGGTTCTGCTTGGTCTTGCTCTCGATGAGACCGAACGCACCGTAGACGATGCCTTCGGCGACCGACTTCTTGCCGGCGTACATCACCGAATTCATGAACTTCGTGACGATGATGTTCCCGAACTTCGGATCGGGAAGAACTTCGCGCTTTTCCGCTGAGTGGCGACGAGACATTGAGCTGGTTCCCGCTTACTTCGGACGCTTGGCGCCGTACTTCGAACGACGCTGCTTACGGTTCTTGACGCCCTGGGTATCCAGAACGCCGCGGAGGATGTGGTAGCGCACGCCGGGCAAGTCCTTGACGCGACCGCCGCGGATCATGACCACCGAGTGCTCCTGAAGGTTATGGCCCTCACCCGGGATGTAGCCGATCACCTCGAAGCCGTTGGTCAGGCGCACCTTGGCAACCTTACGAAGCGCCGAGTTCGGCTTCTTCGGGGTCGTGGTGTAGACGCGGGTGCAAACACCACGCTTCTGCGGCGACTGCTGCAGCGCCGGCACCTTCTTGCGCGACTTCTGCACTTCACGCGGTTGAGCGATCAGCTGGTTGATCGTCGGCATCCTGGCCTTACCCTTTGTTATGCCGCAGCCCCTTGCGGGCCCGCTGTCTTGCCGCGGCCCGTTGCCGGGACCGCAAATTCTTTCGAGCTACCCGCCCGACGGGGTCGCCCCGCACGAAACAATCCGCGCAAAGCGAAATTGCGCCAACCGCTCCATCACTGAGCGGAAAGCGTTTCGACGCACAGAGGACCGCAGCCTTCGGGCCAATCGGCGAAAACGCCGCAGCCCGCGCACCGAGGTCATGCATCCGAGTTCGATCTCAAGAGAACGTGCTCAAGAGACCTAAATTCGCCTGGCATTGCCTAGCTATAAGCGACAGCGTTTGAGCGGCATTCGTCGAGGTTGGTGCCTGCCGAACGATCCCAACGGGATCAGGCAGGTGCTCCGTACCGACGCTGGCGATGCTCACCGCCTGTCGTTAAGTGAGGCGCTTTCTATAAGTGAGAATCGATCAAGTCAAGGTGAAATGACCGTCAGAAAGCGCTTATCGCGCCTGAAGAAAAAGCCTGTTCGGCTTCTTCCCCACGCCTCCGCTATATGGGGTCAAAGCACCGGTTCCGCCAGCCCGACGACAATTATATCCGGGAGAAATATACTTTCATAACCCGCGCTAAGGCTTTTTTCCTCTTGATGCGTCAATCTGGCCTCTTCGGCAGAGGCAGACGCCATGCGGTACACCGACATTGCCCTCATCGGCGGGGGCTTGCCGGCTCGACGGCTGCCGCGATGCTCGGGCGTGCCGGCATTTCGGCGGCGCTGATCGACCCGCATGAGACCTATCCAGCCGATTTTCGCGTCGAGAAACTCAGCGGTCACGGTCAGGTCGAGCGATTCGAGCGGACGGGAATCGCCGACTCAGTGCTGCGTCGCGCGACGTTCTCCGGCGAGAACTGGATTGCACGGTTCGGGCATCTCCTCGACAAGGCACCGAGCCAGCAGTTCAACATCCTTTACGATTCCCTGGTCAACGCAATCCGCGAGGAGATCCCCGAAACCATCGAGCGAATCTGGACCAAGGCAGTGTCGGTCGAGACCAGCCCGGAACGCTCGAGAATCGCGCTCGCCAACGACGAGACGATCTCGGCCCGCCTGGTCGTGCTCGCCAACGGCCTGAATGTCGGCCTGCGCCATCAGCTCGGCATCACGCGAAACATCATCAGCGCCTGCCATTCGATCTCGATCGGTTTCGACGTCGCCCCGGCCGGGCGGAATTCGTTCGACTTCCCGGCGCTGACCTATTTCTCGGAGCGGCCGAACGACCGCATCCCCTACATCACGCTGTTTCCGATCGGCCCGCGGATGCGCGCCAATCTGTTCGTCTACCGCGGCTTCGACGATCCCTGGCTGCGCGAACTGCGGCGCGCGCCGGCCGCGACCTTGGACGCCGCCCTGCCGCGGCTCAAGCGCATCACCGGCCCCTTCGACGTCCAAGGCGAGCTGAAGCTCCGCCCGGTCGATCTCTATGTGAATGATGCCAGCCATCAGCACGGCGTGGTGCTGGTGGGCGATGCCTTCGCCACCTCCTGCCCGGTCGCCGGTACCGGCTGCGACAAGGTGTTCACCGACGTCGAGCGACTCTGCAACGTTCACATCCCGCAATGGCTGGCGTCCGACGGGATGGATGCGGACAAGATCGCCGCCTTCTACGCCGACCCGGTCAAGCGGGCCTGCGATGAATGGTCGGCGGCGAAAGCCTTCGACTTCCGCTCGGTGTCGATTGCGACGAGCCCGTACTGGACCGCGCAGCGCTGGGCGCGCTTCATGGCGTGGTCGGCCCAAGGATTATTGCGACGGCTGGGAGGTACGTTCCACCTGGAGCCCAACTTCCTCGGTCACTCCTCGTCCTCGTCCTCGTTCTCATCACCCTCGTCGAGGTCGTCCTCGTCATCGTCGCTATCGTCGTCGGCCTGAGCCGCCGCGCCATGCGGCTGATGGGTCTGGTCGTTCCACAGCTTGCGGTAGGTGCCGTTCTTGGCGAGCAGCTCGGTATGGGAGCCGCGCTCGATCGCCCTGCCCCTGAAATCACGATGATCTCGTCCATCTCGACCACCGAGGAGAGGCGGTGAGTCGACCAGATCATGGTGCGGCCCTTGGCGACCTTGAGCAGCGTGCGGTTGATCGCTGCCTCCGTGGTCTGGTCGAGTGCCGAGGTGGCTTCGTCGAGCAGCAACACCGAGGGATTGCGGATGATGGCGCGCGCGATCGCGATGCGCTGGCGCTGGCCGCCTGACAGCGTGTCGCCGCGCTCGCCGACCTGTGTATCATAACGCTTCGGCAGACTCATGATATAGCGGTGGATCTCGGCCTTCTTGGCGGCGTCCTCCACTTCCTCGTCGGTCGCGCCTTCCTTGCCGAGCCGGATGTTCTCTCGGATCGACATGTTGAACAGCATGTTCTCCTGGAACACCACGGCCATGCTCCGGCGCAGCGAATCCAGCGTCGCCTTGCGCACGTCGACACCGTCGATGGTGACCCGCCCCTCGTCCGGCACGTAGAGCCGCAGGATCAGATTGAGCAGCGTGCTCTTGCCGGAACCCGAAGGGCCGACGATGGCGATGCTCTTGCCGGCGCTGAGCTTGAGGCTGAGATTGTCCAGCACCGGCGTCTGACTGCCCTCGTACTGGAACGTCACGTGGTCGAAGGTGATGTCGTGGGTGATGCGCGGCAGATCGGGCGCGCCGGGTCGATCGGCGCCGCGCGTGGGCTCGTCCAGCAACTCCTGCATGTGCCGGATCGCGGCCGCCGAGGAGATCGACACCGGGATGAAGTGCATCACATGGGCGATGTTGTAGGAGACCTCCCAAAAGGCGCTCTCGAAGGTGACGAAGGTACCGATGGTGATCTGGCCCTTGGTCGCCAGATACGCGCCGATCGCGAGCACGACGAGGTGCAGCAGCAGCACCGAGATGGTGACGGTCCGCTCCACCATGGTCGACAGGAATGCGGCGGACGCAATCCTGTTGCGGGTCTCGTCGTTGCGGAAACTGAAGAAGCCGAACATCCTGCGTTGCAGGCTGAACGCCTTGATCACCGCTTGCGCCGCCACGTTCTCCTGCACCATGCCGAGCAGCGCGCTTTCATTGAGCTTCTGCTCGTAATTGGCCTGCACCGCTCTCGGGGTGAGCATGCGCGGCCCGATCAGCGTGATCGGGAACACCAGCAGTGCAACCAAGGCGAGCTGCCAGTTCAAGAAGAACATCAGGATGATGCCGGCGATCAACTCCAGGAACGGCAGCGCCGCGCTGTTGGCGAAGGTCTTGACCGAGCCCTCGAAGGCCGCCTGGTCGACCGAGAAGCGCGACAGGATCTCGCCGCGCTTGGTGCGGCCGAAATAGGCGGCCGGCAGGTCCTGGACGTGCTCGAACAGGCGTTTGCGGACGTCCGAGATGATGCAGGCGGCCAGCCGCGCGTCCCAGCGCTCGTACCAGACCGCGACGATCGAGGTGAAGATGCCGGAGACCGCGAGCACGCCGAGGATCTTGTACAGCGCCTGGAAATCCTCCTCGCCGAGCGCGTCGTCGATCAGGAACTTCAGACTGAGCGGCATGATGACGTTGAACAGGGTCTCGACCAGAACGCCGAACGCCACATAGCCCAGGATGCGCTTGTAGCTGGACAGGAACGGCTTGACGAATCCCAGGATGGTCGCGAGCGCGCCGGCTGCTTCGCGGGCGGTAAAGACGACGAGGTCCTCGTCATCATCGTCGTCGAGCTCAAGCTCGTCGTCGTCCTCGTCTTCGTCGTCCTCTTCGAGCTCCGGCTCGTGACCGGTAGCGAGCTTGTCCTCAAGCTCGGCCGCCTCGGGTGCGGCGAACTTCTGTTTGTCGGGAGAGAGAGGCTTGGACGCCATGAAACCAACCGATGCTGACGGCCGGCATGACCGCAGAGAAAGCAGGGAAATAGCGGAACACCGCCACTTCCACCGATTCTATGCGATCAGGATGAATTCAGCAAAACAATTGGCGAATTCATCCGCCCTGTGATGCTAGTCGTCGTTGTCGTCGTCGTCTTCGTCCTCGACCTTGTCGAAGAAGGAATAACGCAAGGAGTCGGCGTCGGCATACCACTGCCCCGGCCCCTTGTTGGCGGCAAGCGTCGCCGCCCACAGCGCGTCGGTGCAGTCCTTGCGATGCATCGACAGGTCGAAGCCGTTGCCGAAGAACAGTTCGGACCATTCCCACCAGGTGCCGAGCTTCTTGACCCCGCGCAGCAGGTCGTAGCGGTCGATCACGACTGAGGCCATGTCCGAGGTGACTGAGCCGAACACGAGGCCGGTCCTGACCACGCGGTTCAACTCGCGGATCGCGCGGACCACCTGCTTCGGGGCAACGTGGCAGAGGCTGGTCTCGAACACGTAATCGAACGCGCCGTCCTTGAACGGCATGTCCAGGATCGATCCCAGCTTGTTGTACTTCTTCAGCGCCTTCGGCGTCTTGGCGTGAATGGCACGGTTGTTCTCGATGCCCCAGGCATCGATGCCACGCTCGCGCAGCGCGCCGACCAGCTCGCCGCTGGCGGAGCCCGCGACCAGGAGTTTTGCGCCCTTCGCCGTCCCCCAGACGATGCCGATCAGCTTTGCAAGGTAGTCTGGATCGGTGAACTGCCGCCACGCTTCGCTGTAAGGGCCGACGCCGCGATAGTTCTCGAAATAGTTGCGGTCGATCTTGTCCGAGACTGGCTTGCTGTCCTGGGCATGCTCGCGGCGCAGCCGCATCATCTCGGTCAGGATGATATCGGTCGCCGCGTCGGATGAGTCGAGCAGGCCGTTCAGCGTGGAGTCGAACAGATAGTCACCGACCACGACGATGCCCGGATGCTGCTTCGGCTCGGGCCGGTGATTGGTCATGACGTCGCGCACGGGCAGACCACCCGGGATCGCATTCACCGACGACAGCCAGCGGTGGATCTTGCCTTCGATGAAATGCGCGCGCGCATCGCCGAGCGAGGCCGGCAGCGATTTCAGCGCGGCGCCGATCAGTTCCTGATCCGACAGATTGGCGAACGCCAGCGCATCAGAACCGGGAATGAGCCAGTTCAGGACGCCATGCTTGCCGACGTCGTGGCGCGCGCCCTCATTGTAGACGCAGCAGCCGCCGAAGGCTTCCGACATGAACCAGGCGCCGGCAATCTTGTCTCCCCAGAACGGGGAATCAAACAGGATCGAGACGCGCAGATAATGCGCGGGACGGTCGAAATAGGAGACGTGCTTGACCATCGACTTGCGCAGTTGCTCGCCTTCCCAGCCGACGGTGGAGAGCCAGGAATGCGGCAGGCAGACCAGCACGAGATCGAAGTCGCGTGTCTCCGGTCCCTTCCCGTTCATCATCTTGAGCTGATAGCGGCCGGTCGGCGCCTTGCCGACGGTGAGCACGCGGTGATTGAGCTGGATGTCGGCGTTGACCTCCGACTGCAGGCATTCGATCAGCTGCTCGTTGCCATTCTGGATGGAATAGAGGCCGATATAGCCCTCGACATCCATCAGGTAGTTCTTGAGCGCGTTGAGGCCGTTGGTGTTGTGGCTTTCGGTCGCGATATCGGAGCGCGCCATCACCTTGAAGAAGCGCTTTGCGATCTCGTCCTCGACCTCCTCGTCGAGCACCTGCTCGGCGGTCTTGTAGGCCCAGGGGTTCTCGTTGTCATGCGCGCCGACGCCCTCATAATATTCGATCGGCGACATCGCGTCGGCGCAGCGCTTGCGGAACGACTCGATGGCAGCCGCAGTCTTGGCGCCGTATTTGCGGCGCATGCCGGCGATGTCGTTGAGCAGTTCGCCGCCGAACTGCACCTGCTCGGCGTCCATCGGAATGGTCTGCAATCCGAAGTGCTGGATCAGCTCGCGCAGCGGATCGGGACCCGTCATCGAGTAGTCGTAGATCTCGGCCACGCCGGCCTCATACATCGCCGGTGCGGAATCGAATTTGCGCGTGACGATTTTGCCGCCGAGCCGGTCGGAGGCTTCATAGATGGTGATGCGGCAGAGATCGCCGAGCTTACGCTTCAGGTACCAGGCGCTCATCAGCCCGCCTGGGCCGCCGCCTACGATTGCGAGATCAAGCATATCAGTTCCGTGGTCTCCGGCCCTGCCCCCGTCACGGGACCACCGGTCTAAGCTCCCCTAGCAGAAGCGCTTTTCTGACTGAAGGAAAGATGAACAAAGATTGATCCCGCACCGCAACAGGCAAACAAAGCAGCAAAAAGGCCGGCTTCCGCCGGCCTTTTCATTGTCCTCGGTATTCCTACGGATGAGCCATCATTCCGCGGGCGGCAGCGCCGGAAGCTCCGCCTCCGGCGCGGGCGACACGACCGCCGCCTGCTTCTCGCGCTCGTCCAGGATCATCTTGTCGCGCTTGACGGCGACTTCGCGGATCTTGGCCATTGAGGCGCCGGTGCCCGCCGGAATCAACCGGCCGACGATGACGTTCTCCTTGAGGCCTTCGAGCGGATCGACCTTGCCGTTGACCGCCGCTTCCGTGAGGACGCGGGTGGTCTCCTGGAACGAGGCCGCCGAGAAGAACGAGCGGGTCTGGAGGCTCGCCTTGGTGATGCCGAGTAGAACCGGCGTCCCCGTGGCGATCTTCTTGCCCTCTTCCTTGGCCTTCTCGTTCAGCGCGTCGAACTCGATCTTGTCGACCTGCTCGCCGGAGATCATGTCCGTGTCGCCCTGGTCGGTGACTTCCACCTTCTGGAGCATCTGACGGACAATCACCTCGATGTGCTTGTCGTTGATGAGCACGCCCTGAAGCCGGTAGACCTCCTGGATCTCGTTGACCAGATAGGCCGCGAGCTCCTCGATGCCCTTGACCGCGAGGATGTCGTGCGGCGCCGGGTTGCCTTCCACGATGAAGTCGCCCTTTTCGACGACGTCGCCGTCCTGAAGGTGGATGTGCTTGCCCTTCGGGATCAGGTACTCGCGCGCCTCGTCGGTCTTGTCCATCGGCTCGATCGAGATGCGACGCTTGTTCTTGTAGTCGCGCCCGAACCGGATGGTGCCCGCGATTTCGGCGATGATCGCCGCATCCTTCGGACGCCGTGCCTCGAACAGTTCCGCCACCCGCGGCAGACCGCCGGTGATGTCACGCGTCTTGGCGCTTTCGGTCGAGACACGGGCGAGAATGTCACCCGGATTGACCTTGGCACCGACGTCGACCGACAGAATGCCGTCGACCGACAGCATGTAGCGGGCATCGCCGCCGCGGGCGAGCTTGAGCACCTTGCCGTCCTTGCCCTTGACCACGATGGCCGGACGCAGGTCCGCGCCGCCGCGGGTCGAGCGCCAGTCGATGACCACGCGCTTGGCGATACCGGTGGCCTCGTCCAGCGTTTCCGTGATCGACTGCCCTTCGACCAGATCCTCGAAGCCGATGGTTCCTTCGACTTCGGTGAGCAGCGGACGGGTGTAGGGATCCCACTCGACGATGCGCTGGCCACGCTTGACCATGTCGCCCTCGTCGACGTGCAGGCGTGCGCCGTACTGGATACGGTGCGTCGCACGTTCGGTGCCGTCGGCATCGACGATCGCCACCACCATGTTGCGCACCATCGCAACCAGGTGACCTTCGCTGTTGCGGGCGATGGCCTTGTTCCTGATCACGATCTTGCCGTCGAAATTGGCTTCGACGAAGGACTGCTCGTTGAGCTGCGCCGCACCACCGATGTGGAAGGTGCGCATGGTGAGTTGGGTGCCCGGCTCGCCGATCGACTGCGCCGCGATGACGCCGACCGCTTCGCCGTGGTTGACCGGCGTGCCGCGGGCGAGGTCGCGGCCGTAGCACTTGCCGCAGATGCCGTTGACGAGTTCGCAGGTCAGCGCCGAGCGGATCTTCACCTCCTGCACACCACCCTGCTGGATGGCGTCCAGATGGCTCTCTTCCATCAGCGTGTCGCGCTTGATGATCACCTTGCCGGAGCTGTCGCGGATGTCTTCGCAGGCCGTGCGTCCGAGGATGCGCGAGCCGAGCGAAGCAACCACGGTGCCGGCATCGACGATGGCGCGCATCTTGATGCCGAGCTTGGTGCCGCAGTCCGACTGCGTGATGATGCAGTCCTGCGCGACGTCGACCAGACGACGGGTCAGGTAGCCCGAGTTCGCGGTCTTCAACGCGGTGTCCGCGAGGCCCTTACGGGCGCCGTGGGTCGAGTTGAAGTACTCGAGAACCGAGAGGCCTTCCTTGAAGTTCGAGATGATCGGCGTCTCGATGATCTCACCTGACGGCTTGGCCATCAGGCCGCGCATGCCGGCAAGCTGGCGCATCTGGGCCGGCGAACCGCGGGCGCCGGAGTGAGCCATCATGTAGATCGAGTTGATGTCGGCATCGGCTCCGCTCGCCGTCTTCTTGGTGGAAGAGATCTCCTTCATCATCGCCTTGGCGATTTCTTCCGTGGCCTTCGACCAGGCATCGACGACCTTGTTGTACTTCTCGCCATGCGTGATCAGGCCGTCATTGTACTGCTGCTCGAAATCCTTCGCCAGCGTACGGGTGGTGTCGACGATCTTCCACTTGAGTGCGGAACGACCATGTCGTCCTTGCCGAACGAGATGCCGGCCTTGAACGCATTGTAGAAGCCGAGCGCCATGATGCGGTCGCAGAAGATCACAGTCTCCTTCTGGCCGCAGTGACGGTAGACCTGGTCGATGACGCCCGAGATCTCGCGCTTGGTCATCAGCTTGTTGATGATCTCGTACGAAATCCGCGGGTTCCTCGGCAGCAGATTGCCCAGCATGACGCGGCCGGCGGTGGTCTCGATCCAGCGCTTGGAGACCTTGCCGGTCTCGTCCATGCCCTCCCACCGATACTTGATCTTGGTGTGGAGGTGGATGACCTTGGCGTGCAGGGCGTGCTCAAGCTCGGCCATGTCGCCGAACAGCTTGCCCTCGCCGGGCAGGCCTTCGCGCATGATCGAGACGTAGTAGAGACCGAGCACGATGTCCTGCGACGGCACGATGATCGGCTGACCGTTCGCCGGGTGCAGGATGTTGTTGGTCGACATCATCAGCACGCGCGCTTCCAGCTGCGCTTCAAGCGACAGCGGAACGTGCACGGCCATCTGGTCGCCGTCGAAGTCGGCGTTGAACGCGGAGCAGACCAGCGGGTGAAGCTGGATCGCCTTGCCCTCGATCAGCACCGGCTCGAACGCCTGGATGCCCAGGCGATGCAGCGTCGGCGCGCGGTTGAGCAGCACCGGATGCTCGCGGATCACCTCGTCCAGGATGTCCCAGACCTCGGGCCGCTCCTTCTCGACCAGCTTCTTCGCCTGCTTCACGGTGGTGGACAGGCCCTTGGCATCAAGCCGCGAATAGATGAACGGCTTGAACAGCTCGAGCGCCATCTTCTTCGGCAGGCCGCACTGATGCAGGCGCAGCTCGGGACCGACCACGATCACCGAACGGCCCGAATAGTCGACGCGCTTGCCGAGCAAGTTCTGGCGGAAACGGCCCTGCTTGCCCTTCAGCATGTCGGCGAGCGACTTCAGCGGGCGCTTGTTGGCCCCGTGATGACGCGGCCGCGGCGGCCGTTGTCGAACAGCGCATCGACCGCTTCCTGAAGCATGCGCTTCTCGTTGCGGATGATGATGTCGGGCGCGCGCAGCTCCATCAGCCGCTTCAAGCGGTTGTTACGGTTGATGACGCGGCGGTAGAGGTCGTTGAGGTCCGAGGTCGCGAAGCGGCCGCCGTCCAGCGGCACCAGCGGACGCAGGTCCGGCGGGATCACGGGAACGACAGTCAGGATCATCCATTCCGGCTTGTTGCCGGAGTGGCGGAAGGCTTCGACGATCTTCAGGCGCTTGGCGAGCTTCTTGTGCTTGATGTCGGAGTCGGTCTCCTGCATCTCCGCGCGCAAGGTCAGCTCGAGCTTCTCGAGGTCCATGCCCTTGAGCAGCTCGCGGATCGCTTCCGCGCCGATCATGGCGGTGAAGGAATCCTGGCCGTACTCGTCCTGCGCCTTCAGATACTCGTCTTCCGACAGCAACTGACGGTCCTTCAGCGCGGTGAGGCCCGGCTCGAGCACGACGTAATATTCGAAGTAGAGGATCCGCTCGAGATCCTTCAGCGTCATGTCGAGCAGCAGGCCGATGCGCGAGGGCAGCGACTTCAGGAACCAGATGTGGGCGACGGGAGCCGCGAGCTCGATATGGCCCATGCGCTCGCGCCGGACGCGCGACAGCGTGACCTCGACCGAGCACTTCTCGCAGATGATGCCCTTGTACTTCATGCGCTTGTACTTGCCGCACAAGCACTCGTAGTCCTTAATCGGCCCGAAGATGCGCGCGCAGAACAGGCCATCGCGCTCAGGCTTGAAGGTACGGTAGTTGATGGTCTCCGGCTTCTTGATCTCGCCGTAGGACCAGGACAGAATCTTCTCCGGGGACGCAATCGAGATGCGGATCTGGTCGAAGACCTGAGCCGGCGTCGTCGGGTTAAAGAGATTCATAATTTCTTGGTTCATCGTCTTCTCCTCGCGTGCCGGTCGCCTGCGGCCGCAAATTCGAAAATCACTGAGCGGGGCGCCCTGCCCTCAAGGCATCGGGAGGGGCGCCAATGCCCGGCCGCAAAGGCCGGGCATGAAAGGTCGTATTACTCGGCTGCTTCCGACGTCGGCGCCGGTCCCACCTTGGAATTGTGCAGGTCGACGTTGAGGCCGAGCGAGCGCATTTCCTTGACCAGCACGTTGAACGATTCCGGAATACCGGCCTCGAAGGTGTCGTCGCCACGCACGATCGCCTCGTACACCTTGGTACGGCCGGCGACGTCGTCCGACTTCACGGTCAGCATTTCCTGGAGCGTGTAGGCCGCGCCGTAAGCCTCGAGCGCCCACACCTCCATTTCGCCGAAGCGCTGGCCGCCGAACTGCGCCTTGCCGCCCAGCGGCTGCTGGGTGACGAGCGAGTACGGACCGATCGAACGCGCATGGATCTTGTCGTCGACGAGATGGTGCAGCTTGAGCATGTAGATGTAGCCCACGGTCACCTTGCGATCGAAGGCATCGCCGGTGCGGCCGTCATAGACGGTCGACTGACCCGAAGCGTCCAGACCGGCAAGCTTCAGCATCTCCTCGATGTCGGCTTCCTTGGCACCATCGAACACCGGCGTCGCGATCGGCACGCCGCGGCTGAGGTTATGGCCGAGTTCAAGCAGCTCATTGTCGTTGAGCGACTTGATCGTCTCGTCCTCGCCGTAGACCTTCTTCAAGGTATCCTTCAGCGGCTTGATGTCCTGCTTCGACAGGTAGGCATCGACCGTCTGGCCGATACGCTTGCCGAGGCCGGCGCAAGCCCAGCCGAGATGGGTCTCGAGGATCTGTCCGACGTTCATGCGCGAGGGCACGCCGAGCGGATTGAGCACGATGTCGGCATGCGTGCCGTCCTCGAGGAACGGCATGTCCTCGATCGGCACGATCTTCGACACCACGCCCTTGTTGCCGTGGCGACCGGCCATCTTGTCGCCGGGCTGGATCTTGCGCTTCACCGCGACGAAGACCTTGACCATCTTCATCACGCCGGGCGGCAATTCGTCACCGCGCTGAAGCTTCTCGACCTTGTCGAGGAAGCGCTGTTCAAGCCCCTTCTTCGACTCGTCGTACTGCTTCCGCATGGCCTCGATTTCGGCCATCAGCTTGTCGTTCGGCGAAGCGAACAGCCACCACTGCGACTTCGGGTACTCCTCGAGCACCGCACGGGTGATCTTGGTGTCCTTCTTGAAGCCCTTCGGGCCCGCAATGCCCTGCCGTCCCTCGAGGAGCTCGGCAAGACGGTTGTAGACGTTGCGGTCCAGGATCGCCTGCTCGTCGTCGCGGTCCTTGGCCAGGCGCTCGATCTCTTCCCGCTCGATCGCCAGCGCACGCTCGTCCTTGTCGACGCCGTGACGGTTGAACACGCGCACTTCCACGATCGTGCCTTGCACGCCCGGGGGAACGCGCAGCGAGGTGTCGCGAACGTCGGAGGCCTTTTCGCCGAAGATGGCGCGCAGAAGCTTTTCTTCCGGCGTCATCGGGCTCTCGCCCTTCGGCGTGATCTTGCCGACCAGGATGTCGCCGGCGCGCACTTCCGCACCGATGTAGACGATACCGGCTTCGTCGAGGTTCTTCAGCGCTTCTTCCGAAACGTTCGGAATGTCGCGGGTGATTTCCTCGGGCCCGAGCTTGGTGTCGCGGGCCATCACCTCGAATTCTTCGATGTGAATTGAGGTAAACACGTCTTCCTTCACGATCCGCTCGGAGAGCAGGATCGAGTCTTCGAAGTTGTAGCCGTTCCACGGCATGAACGCGACGAGCACGTTGCGGCCGAGCGCGAGTTCGCCGAGATCGGTCGACGGACCGTCAGCGATGATGTCGCCCTTCTTGACGATGTCTCCCACCTTCACCAGCGGACGCTGGTTGATGCAGGTCGACTGGTTGGAACGCTGGTACTTCATCAGCCGGTAGATATCGACGCCCGACTTGGTCGGATCGAGATCTTCGGTGGCGCGGATGACGACGCGGGTCGCGTCGATCTGGTCGATCACGCCCGAACGGCGCGCCGCGATCGCAGCACCCGAGTCACGCGCAACCACGCCTTCCATGCCGGTGCCGACGAACGGCGCCTCGGCGCGAACCAGCGGCACCGCCTGGCGCTGCATGTTCGAGCCCATCAGCGCGCGGTTGGCGTCGTCGTTCTCGAGGAACGGGATCAGCGCCGCGGCAACCGAAACGAGCTGCTTCGGCGACACGTCCATGTAGTCGACCTTGTCCGGCGTCACCGGCAAGACTTCGCCGGCGTGACGGCAGACCACCAGGTCTTCGGTGAAGCGGCCCTTCGGATCGAGCGGCACGTTGGCCTGCGCGACCGTGTAGCGGCCCTCTTCCATCGCCGAGAGGTACACGACCTCGTCGGTGACCCGACCGTCCTTGACCTTGCGATAAGGCGTCTCGACGAAGCCGTACTTGTTCACGCGCGCGAAGGTGGCGAGCGAGTTGATCAGACCGATGTTCGGACCTTCCGGCGTCTCGATCGGGCAGATGCGGCCGTAATGCGTCGGATGCACGTCGCGCACCTCGAAGCCGGCGCGCTCGCGGGTCAGACCGCCCGGTCCAAGTGCCGACAGGCGGCGCTTGTGGGTGATCTCCGACAGCGGGTTGGTCTGGTCCATGAACTGCGAGAGCTGCGAGGAGCCGAAGAACTCGCGCACGGCGGCAGCCGCCGGCTTCGCGTTGATCAGGTCCTGCGGCATGACCGTGTCGATGTCGACCGAGGACATGCGCTCCTTGATCGCGCGCTCCATGCGCAGGAGGCCGATGCGGTACTGGTTCTCCATGAGCTCGCCGACCGAGCGCACACGGCGGTTGCCGAGATGGTCGATGTCGTCGATCTCGCCCTTGCCGTCGCGCAGATCCACCAGCGTCTTGATGACGGAGAGGATGTCTTCCTTGCGCAGCGTGCGCTGGGTGTCGGGCGCATCGAGGTCGAGGCGCATGTTCATCTTGACGCGGCCGACCGCGGAGAGGTCGTAACGTTCGGCGTCGAAGAACAGCGACTGGAACATCGCCTGGGCCGAATCCAGCGTCGGCGGCTCGCCCGGACGCATCACGCGGTAGATGTCGAACAGCGCGTCTTCACGCGTCATGTTCTTGTCGGCCGAGAGCGTGTTGCGGATGTAGGCGCCGACATTGACGTGGTCGATATCGAGCAGCGGCAGTTCCTTGTAGCCGTGCTCGTTGAGGGCCTTCATCGACTTGTCCGTGATTTCCTCGCCGGCCTCGGCGTGGATTTCACCGGTCTTCGGGTTGACGAGATCCTCGGCGAGGTAGTTGCCGACGAGTTCCTCATCCGACAGGCGCAGCGCCTTGAGCCCCTTCTCCTGCATCTGACGCGCACCGCGCACGGTGAGCTTCTTGCCGGCCTCGAGCACGACCTTGCCGGTGTCGGCGTCGATCAGGTCGTTGATGGTCGAGTAACCGCGGAAACGGTTGGCGTCGAACGGAACGCGCCAGCCTTCCTTGGTCCGCTTGTAGAGGATCTTCTTGTAGAACGTGGACAGGATCGCCTCGCCGTCGAGGCCGAGGGCAAACATCAGCGACGTCACCGGAATCTTGCGGCGACGGTCGATACGCGCATAGACGATGTCCTTGGCGTCGAACTCGATGTCGAGCCAGGAGCCGCGATACGGGATCACGCGGGCGGCGAACAGCAGCTTGCCCGAGGAATGGGTCTTGCCCTTGTCGTGATCGAAGAACACGCCGGGCGAACGGTGCATCTGCGAGACAATCACACGCTCGGTGCCGTTCACGATGAAGGTGCCGTTCATCGTCATGAGCGGAATGTCGCCCATGTAGACGTCCTGCTCCTTGATGTCCTTGACCGACTTCGCACCGGTTTCCTCGTCGATATCGAACACGATGAGGCGCAGCGTCACCTTGAGGGGAGCCGCGAAGGTCATGCCGCGCTGGCGGCACTCGTCGACGTCGTATTTGGGCTGCTCGAACTCGTAGCGGACGAATTCCAGCATCGAGGTGCCCGAGAAGTCCGAGATCGGGAACACCGAGCGGAACACAGCCTGCAGGCCCTCGTCGAGGCGACCGCCCGCGGGTTCATCGACCATCAGGAACTGGTCGTAGGACGCCTTCTGAACCTCGATGAGGTTCGGCATCTCGGCGACTTCCTTGATGTGTCCGAAGAACTTGCGAACCCGTTTGCGACCGGTGAATGTCTGCTGCGCCATCGTGGCCTCTCATTTCGTCGCCCGCTCTGGGCGCGCCGTCCAGGACTCGGCTGCCGCCGCTCCCCGGGTTGAATTTTTCGAACCCGTTTTGGGGACCGAAAATCCAGTTTCAGGCCGTCATGTCCTGAATCTGTTCTTCAGACCTTCAAAACGCAAAACGACGCGCGGGGCGCATAGGCACGCCCGCCCGTCACAACGATCGTCTTCACGGACTGCAAAAGCCCGAAATAGCCTGCTCTCCCAACGGCTTCCAGGGAAATCCGGCATCCCTGCCCACCGCGCTTTCGTGCTGCCGACCCGATATGGGGCGACAATAGTGGAGATCCGAGGGGTATACCCTCAAATCCCCACACATTTTCGTGTTCGACCTGCGTCGGGACGATCCGTCGCACGCCTTTTGCATCTGGCCCATCCTTTTGAGGGATGGACCGAGGTCCTGGGCGTCAGCCCGGGACCTCGCCCGTAAGCGTTGCTTACTTAAGCTCGACCTTGGCGCCAGCCTTCTCGAGCTGGACCTTGAGCTTCTCGGCCTCGTCCTTGTTCACGCCTTCCTTGACAGGCTTCGGCGCGCCCTCGACGAGGTCCTTTGCTTCCTTGAGGCCCAGGCCGGTGATGGCGCGGACTTCCTTGATGACCTCGATCTTCTTGTCGCCGGCGGCGGCCAGAACGACCGTGAACTCGGTCTTCTCTTCAGCCGGAGCGGCGGCAGCAGCAGCGGGACCGGCAACGGCCACTGCCGCGGCGGCGGACACGCCCCACTTTTCTTCGAGGAGCTTGGCGAGTTCGGCGGCTTCGAGCACGGTGAGGCTCGAGAGGTCGTCAACGATTTTCTGCAAGTCAGCCATTGTTCTGTTTCCTTAAACTAGTCTGGTTCGGGTTTGAGTTTTGCGAAGGGCGTCAGGCCGCTTCGCTCTTTGAGGCATAAGCCTGGATGACGCGCGCGAGCTTGCCCGCGGGCGCGTTTGCGAGCTGCGCAAGCTTGGTCGCCGGAGCCACGAGGAGGCCGACGATCTTGGCACGCAGTTCATCAAGCGACGGCAGTGAGGCAAGAGCCTTCACGCCCTCGACATTCAGGACGGTCGTTCCCATCGATCCGCCAATGATGACGAACTTTTCGTTCGTCTTGGCGAATTCGACGGCGACCTTTGGCGCCGCTACCGGATCGTTCGAAGTGGCGATCACGGTCGGTCCCTTCAGCATGGGGCCGATGGCAACGACGTCAGTGCCTTCAAGAGCAATTTTGGCGAGACGGTTCTTCGAGACCTTCACCGAGGCGCCAGCCTGCTTCATCTGCGTCCGCAGCTTCTGCATCTGGGCAACGGTCAGGCCGGAATATTGGGCAACGACCGCGACGCTCGTGGTCTTGAAGACCCCATTGAGCTGTTCGACCGCTTCCTTTTTTGCCGCTCGTTCCACAGCAAGCTCTTTCCGGTTGGCGGTCATCGCAAAAGCGGGACCGCCGGGTTGCACCCATCGTCCCACCCAAAACCTGAACCTCAGGGTCAAAACCCATCGGACACGCGCCGGGCGAGACGACAATTCAAAGCCTGCCCTCCGGGAGCTGGTGAGAGCCCACGGCGTGTCGAGGTCCGAACCAAACTCCTTCCGCGACCACCCAAAGGTGGGATGCGAAGTGAAATCCGGTCTTCACCCGTCTATGCAGGCCATGCGATTAAGCCGTTGAGAAATCGAAATTTCCCGCAGGCGCCTGCAGTCTTGGACAGGACAAGGCCAGCCGGCGAACCGCCTGACCTCTGCCCGCATCCCACCAATCGATGGATTTTCCTTCCTTTCCGGGCAAATCCTTGCGGACGTCCTGAAAAGGAATGATCTCCTGCGCGTTGGGTTTTCGGAATGCGTGCACAGACGCGCCAGCCAAGGCCGGCACGTCCGGAAGCGGTTCTTTAACCGCTCTCTGCCTGCTTGCCAAGAGCAAAATTCACACCAGTTCCAATCCGTTGTCTGCCCGGCTTGACCCGGCCTGACAGGGATCGATTCAGGCCGATTTGACCCCATAAGGCAGCGGCTTGCCCGCGAAGAACGCACTCAGGTTCGCCAGCACGCAGTTCTGCATGGCGACGTGCGATCGAGCGTGTGGCCACCGATATGCGGGGCGAACACGACGTTGGGCAGCGCCGTCATTGCGTCGGGGGCGTGCGGTTCCTGCTCGAAGACGTCGAGGCCGGCGCCGGCGATGGTCTTGTCAGTCAGGGCCGCGACCAGGGCCTTCTCGTCGATGACGGAGCCGCGGGCGATATTGACGACATAGCCGTCCGCGCCGAGGCGCTTGAGGATGTCGGCGTCGACCACATGCTGGGTTTCGGCCCCTGCCCGGACCGCGATCATCAGCACGCTGCACCAGTCGGCGAGCGCCTCGAGCGTCGGGAAATATTGATAGGGCAGATCGTATTTGCTGCGGCTGAAATAGCCGACCTCGCTCTCGAACGCGGCGCAGCGCGCGGCGATCTTGCGCCCGATCTCGCCCATGCCATAGACGCCGATGCGGCGGCCCGGCATGCCGGCCTGCGGGCGCATCATCGGCGACTGCTTCGACGCCGCCCAATCGCCGCTGCGGACATATTGATCGGCAACCAGGATCCGCCGCGTCGTCGCCAGCATCAGGGTCATCGCGATGTCGGCGACCGAGGCCGCATTGGCGCCGGGGCTATGGCCGACCGCGATCTTGCGGGCGGCGGCGGCCTTCAGGTCGACGCCGTCATAGCCGGTGCCGTAGCAGACGATCGCGCCGAGTTTTGGAAACAGGTCCATCGCCTCGGCACCGAGCGGCGAGCCGCCGGCCGTCAACATCGCGCGGATGCCGCCGAGCTCATCGGCCGAAAACACCTCCTGCGCAGGCTTGCCGCCGGTGTCAAGCAGTTCGAACCGCTCGGCGAAGCGCGCCATCATCGACTTGGGAAAGCGCGAGTAGATCAGGACCTTGTCAGCCATCGTTGTTGTTTCCGGTGAGCGCCGTCGCAATGGAAAGGGGCGGAATCGGTCGCCCGATTCCGCCCCTCGCCTCATGCAATTTCCAAACCTTAGCCGAGAATGGTGCCCGGTTCGACCTTCACGCCGGGGCCCATCGTCGAGGACACCGCAACGCGCTGGATGTAGGTGCCCTTGGAGCCAGCCGGCTTCGCCTTCGAGACAGCATCGGCGAGAGCCTTGATGTTCTCGACCAGCTTGTCCTCGGAGAACGAGGCCTTGCCGACGCCGGCCTGCAGGATGCCGGCCTTCTCGACGCGGAACTCGACCGAGCCGCCCTTGGCACCCTTCACCGCACCGGTGACGTCCATGGTCACGGTGCCGATCTTCGGGTTCGGCATCAGGCCGCGCGGGCCGAGCACCTTACCGAGGCGGCCGACCAGCGGCATCATGTCGGGGGTGGCGATGCAGCGGTCGAAATCGATCGAACCGTTCTGCACCTTCTCGACCAGGTCTTCGGCGCCGACGACGTCGGCCCCTGCGGCCTTGGCTTCGTCAGCCTTGGCGCCGCGGGCGAACACGCCCACGCGCAGCGTACGGCCGGTGCCGTTCGGCAGGGTCACGACGCCGCGGACCATCTGATCGGCGTGACGCGGATCGACGCCGAGATTGATCGCGACCTCGATGGTCTCGTCGAACTTCGCCTTGGCGCGTTCCTTGACCATCTTGATGGCGTCCGCGAGCGGATATAGCTTTTCGCGGTCAACACCTTCGCGGGCTTTGTTCAAACGCTTTCCGATTGCCATAGCCGCTTACCCCGCCACTTCCAGACCCATCGAACGGGCAGAGCCCTCGACCATCTTCATGGCCGCTTCGATCGAGTCGCAATTGAGATCCTTCATCTTCTTCTCGGCGATCTCGCGCACTTGCGTCTTGGTCACCGCGCCAGCCTTGTCGCGGCCCGGCGCCTTCGAGCCGGACTGGATCTTGGCGGCCTGCTTGAGGAAGAAGGACATCGGGGGCGTCTTCATCTCGAACGTGAACGAACGATCGGCGTAGATCGTGATCACGACGGGAATCGGGGTGTTCTTCTCTTCCTTCTGGGTCTGGGCGTTGAACGCCTTGCAGAACTCCATGATGTTGAGACCGCGCTGACCGAGCGCGGGACCGATCGGGGGCGAAGGATTCGCCGCACCGGCCGGGACCTGAAGCTTCAGGTATCCGGTCACTTTCTTTGCCATGTATCACTCCTGTTGTGCCGGCAGATCACCGGCGGTTTCAGGTTCGTGGTCTGGGTCGGATGCGGCTGGCAACCGCCTTCTCCCTCCCACGGCCTCTCTTTGCGAGACGCCTTGCGGCGTCCCGCGTTACCCGATCAGACTTTCTCGACCTGACCGAATTCCAGCTCGACCGGCGTGGCGCGGCCGAAGATCGACACCGCGACCTTCACGCGCGAGCGCGCCTCGTCGATTTCCTCGACGACACCCGAGAACGAGGCGAACGGGCCATCGGCCACGCGCACGTTCTCGCCAATCTCGAACGACACCGACGCCTTCGGCCGTTCCACGCCCTCCTGCACCTGGTGCAGGATGCGCATGGCCTCGGCTTCCGAGATCGGCATCGGCTTGTTCTCGGCGCCGAGGAAGCCCGTGACCTTCGGCGTGTTCTTGATCAGATGAAACGCCTCGTCGGTCAGCTTCATCTTCACCAGCACGTAGCCCGGGAAGAACTTGCGCTCGGCGTCGATCTTGCGGCCGCGGCGCACTTCCGTGACCTTCTCGGTCGGAACCAGCACCAGCTCGAACAGCTCCTCGAGCCCGCGCTGCTTGGCCTGCTCGCGGATCGATTCGGCGACCTTCTTCTCGAAGTTGGAATAGGCGTGGACGATGTACCAGCGCTTGTCGGTCGATTGGGTTGCAGCGGCTGCTGTTGCCATCAGTGAATGCCCAAAAGGAAGGTGATGAGGTAGCGGATGATCTGGTCGGCGGCGAAGAAGAAGATCGAGGCCAGGGCGACCATCACGAACACCATGATGGTGGTGATCGTGGTCTCGCGGCGGGTCGGCCAGGTGACCTTGGCGGTCTCCGAGCGCACTTCCTGCAAGAACTTGAACGGGCTGACTGCCATCGTTTGAGACGCCATTGAATTTCGGGGATCCGAACAGCCGCCTGTGGCCCAACCCTCTGTCTCGAAGGATGAGCCGGAAAACCGGGCTCGATTGTTCGGGGGATTTCAAAGCCGCGCCGGAAATCCGCGTTTAACGGGCCGACTGCGAGTGCGGGGTAGATACTGCGGATAAAGCCAAAGGTCAAGCTGTGGGCGGGGCGGAATGCGCGCGAGCCGGGTTGACGGACGCGATGCGGATCAAGGGCTTATGGGCCCCGCATGATCCACGGTCCGAGTCTTTCGGCCCACCGCCTCCTGCCTGTCGATCCTGATTGGCGGGATGAGCTGGCAGGAGTGGCAGGGCTCGAACCTGCGACCCCCGGTTTTGGAGACCGGTGCTCTACCAATTGAGCTACACTCCTACGGACCCTCGCGTTGCCCGCCGGATCAGGGCCGCTTTCAAGCACAGGGGACGGCTGGATTGCAAGGACGGATTGCAAGGGTGAAGCGCGCTGGCTTCGCTTGTTTGTGCCGCGCCTTCTGGGCCACTCTCCGCTGCCGACAATCAAGAACAACCGGGAGAGCCCATGACTGCCACCGCCACCCAAACCGCGATCACGCCCAAAACCCCGCCTCTCTCCGAGGCGAAGCCGGAAACGCTGGGCCTGTCGCGGCCCCGTCTTCAGGCGATGTCGGACGCGTTCAAGCGCGAGATCGACAAGGGAACCATCCCCGGCGTGACCGTCCTGGTCGCCCGCCGCGGTCAGGTCGGCTGGTTCGAGACGCTCGGCAGGCAGAGCCCGGCGGCTTCCGCGCCCATGGCGCTTGATCTGATCTTCCGCATCTTCTCGATGACCAAGCCGATCGTGTCGGTCGGCATCATGGCACTGGTCGAGGACGGCCACCTCCTCCTCGGTGACGCGGTCGCGAAATTCATCCTCGCGTTTGCCGACCAGAAGGTCGGCGTGGTCAGCGGCGGCAGGCTGGAACTGGTTCCGCCGAAGCGGCCGATGACGGTGCAGGACCTGCTCCGCCACACCTCTGGTTTGACGTATGAGCACCAGGGCGACGGCCCCGTGCACAAGATCTACCAGGAATCCCGCGTCCGCAGCCGCAAGATCACCAATGCCGAGCACGCCACGCTAGTGGCGAGCTTCCCGCTGGTCTGCCACCCCGGCGACGAGTTCAACTACAGCCGTTCCACCGACATCCTCGGCCGCATCATCGAAATCGTCAGTGGTAAGTCGCTCGGCGCATTCCTCGCCGAACGCGTTCTCGCGCCGCTTCAGATGACCGAAACCGGCTTCTCGACGTCAGAGGCCAATGCCAACAGGCTTGCCGAGCCGTTTGCGAGCGATCCCTGGACCGGCGACAAGGTCGCGCTGTTCAACATGCTCGAGCAGCCGGTGATGGAATCCGGCGGCGGCGGCCTGGTCTCGACCACGATGGACTATGCCCGCTTCGCGCTGATGCTGCGCAATGGCGGCACGCTCGACGGCGCTAGGATCATCGGCCGCAAGACGCTGGAGCTGATGGCCTCCGATCACCTCGGGCCGCACGTGGTGACCAACGGCACGCTGCTTTCGCCCGGCCACGGCTTCGGTCTCGGCTTTGCCGTGCGCCGCGAGGCCGGCATCGCGCCGTTCCCCGGCAGCGTCGGCCAGTACTTCTGGAGCGGCATCGCCGGGACGTTCTTCTGGATCGATCCGAAAGAAGACCTGTTCACGGTGTTCATGAGCCAGGGCCCGGGACAGCGCGATTTTACGCGGACGCTGGTGCGGGATCTGGTTTACGCGGCGGTGGATTGACGCGACGCCGCATCGCCAATCTCGCTGTCATGCTCCGCGAAAGCGGGGCATCCAGTACTCCGCGGCGGGTGTGGTGAAGGCGAGCTCTCCAACGCCGGTCTCCGGGATACTGGATCGTCCGCCTTCGCGGACGATCGCACCTGAGTTGAGGCGGAGTGAGCGCCCGTCCCGCAAGGAAATCAGCTAATCGTTGCGCCGCCGTCGATCACCATGGTCTGGCCGGTCATGAAGTCGCCGGCCGCAGACCCCAGGAACACCGCGGCGCCCGCGATCTCGTCGGGGATGCCGATGCGCAAGAGCGGCGAGCGCGCGGTCGAGGCTTTCAGGTTCTCCGGATTGTCCCACAGCGCCTTGGCAAAATCGGTCTTGATCAGGCCGGGCGCGATGCAGTTCACGCGAATGTTGTGCTTGCCGTATTCGCAAGCCAAATTGCGTGCGAGCTGCATGTCGGCGGCCTTGGAGATCGCGTAGCGCCAAGGATCGTCGAGCCCTTGAGGCCGCCGATCGAGGAGACGATGATCACCGAGCCGTCCTTGCGCTCGATCATCTGCGGCACCACCATCGAGATCAGCCAGTTGTTGGCGACGATGTTGTTGTCGAGAATTTTTCTGAACTGATCGTCGGAGATGCCGGCGAGCGGACCGTAATACGGGTTCGACGCGGCGTTACAGACCAGCACGTCGATCTTGCCGAAAGCGCGGTTGCTCTCATCGACGAGGTTTTGCAGATTTTCCTTCGACGAGATGTTCGCCGCGATCGCGACCGCGGTGCCCTTGCCGAACTTGTCGTTGATGCCCTTGGCGACCTCATTGCAGACATCAGCCTTGCGCGAGGAGATCACGACCTTGGCGCCGTGCTCGGCCATACGCTCGGCGATCGCAAGCCCGATACCGCGCGTCGAGCCGGTGATGACGGCAACTTTGCCCTTCATGTCGAACAAGGTCATGTTTCTCTCCCAGGGTATGATTTGATTTGCCTGAAGCTTACGCCGCGTCCGCGCGAACGGACAACAGCCTCAGGCGAGCTTCTTGACTTCCGGTCCCGCCGGCTGATGCATCTCGGCATGGGCATCGTCCGCGATCCACGGCTGCTGGTTCACCATCGGCAGCCGCCAGACCGAGCGCTCGGGGCTTGCGAAATGATCGAGTCGCGTGATCGAGCAATTGTCGATATCGAACGACAACGCCCGCTCCACCTGGCCGTCGAGCGCGAGGCCGATCGCCGCCTTGATGGTGCCTCCATGGGCAACCGCGATGATGTCCTGCCCGCCTGCGTCATTGATGATACGCTCGACGGTGCGGCGCGTGCGGTTGTAGAGATCCATAAAGCTTTCGCCGCCCGGCGCGGGCTCGTTGATGTCGGCAAACCAGCTCGAGCCGACGGGACGGCTGGCAATGAACGAGGCGCGGTTCATGCCCTGCCAGCGGCCGAGATTCTGCTCGGCGAGATCCGCCTCCCATTTCATCGACGCGGGCTTCGGGTAGCCCGCTTGCCAGATCGCTTCGGCCGTTTGATGCGTGCGCATCAGGTTGCTCGAATACCAGACCGCGTTGCGTGGCAGCACCTTGGCAACAGCATTGAACACGTAGGTGTCGCTGGTGTCGCAGGCGAGATCGCTCTGTCCGTAGATGTTGCCGCCGTCATTGCGCACCGGCGCGTGACGAACCCACCACCAGCGTGTCGTGACCACATTCGGCTTGTCTGCGGTTGCCATTGAGCCTCTTCCATCCCGTGTGATGTCGCTGTACGTCAGTAGTGAACGTGTCTCAAGACACTTTACCGTTTGAAATTCTGTTTGAAATTCCGTCGCGCGGCAAGCGTCACGCGGCACACCAAAGGGAGAAACGCATGGGCCGTCTGCAAGGCAAATCCGTCATCATCACCGGCGCCGGCAGCGGCATCGGCCGCGCGGCTGCGCTGCTGTTCACCAGGGAAGGCGCCAAGCTGATCGCGGTCGATCGCACCGAGGCGGTGAAGGAGACCGTCGACGAGGTGAAGAAGGCCGGCGGTGTCGCGGAAGCAATGATAGCCGATGCCGGCTCCGAGCAGGACGTCATCGCCGTCATCGACAATGCAGTGAAGACGCACGGAAGGCTCGACGTGATCTGGGCCAATGCCGGCGTCTCCGGCGGGCTCGTTCCGCTCGGCGAGCAGACCGTCGAACAGTGGCAGGAAGTGCTGCGCATCAACCTGATCGGACCATTCCTCGCGGTGAAGCATGCAATGCCGCACATGGTGAAGCAGCAGTCCGGCGCGATCGTGCTCACCGCATCGGTCGCTGGCCTCAAGGCCGGCGCGAGCGGGCATCCCTACGCGGCGAGCAAGGCCGGCGTGATCTCGCTGGTGCAGACCACCGCCTATTCCCTCACCGGCACCGGCGTGCGCATCAACGCGGTGTGCCCGGGCCTGATCGAAACAGGCATGACCAAGCCGATCTTCGACCGCGCCAAGGAGCGCGGCACTGCCGACAAGATCGGCCAGCTCAACCCCTTGAAGCGCCCGGGCCAGCCGCACGAGCTCGCCGCGATGGGATTGTTTCTGGCCAGCGACGAGGCGTCGTATGTGAACGGCCAGGCGTTCCCGGTGGACGGCGGCCTCACGGCGTCGATGCCGTATACGGGCAAGCCGGTTTAGCAGGCGGCTACTCGCCTTCGTGTTGAACGGTGCCGCCACACCCTCCGTGTCGTCCCGGCGAAGGCCGGGACCCATAACCACCGGAAAGAGTTTGGCGAAGATCCGTCGTTCGGTACTCCTGCCGAATGCGATCGATGGATTCCGCGGTATGGGTCCCGGCCTTCGCCGGGACGACATCGGCGAGACATTTCGCGCAACTGCATCAACATCGTCATTGCGAGCGCAGCGAAGCAAATCCAGCTTCCTCCGCGGATGCAGTCTGGATTGCTTCGCTCCGCTCGCAATGACGGAGCAAGGGGCGTCAGCGTAGTTCTGTAGCTCGCATCTCTGTTGCAGACACACCCTCGCATCCTCGCGGCTTGTTTCGCCCGAGCTTTGCTCTCTCGCCTCACCCTCATTTGAAAGAGGGCGCAGGGAAGGCCGGGAGCCGGCTGGCTCCCATTGACCGCTATGCCATGAGTAGATTGCGCTACACTGCACAGCGGGTAACAGGGCAGCCGGAGGCATCCCGGCCTTCCCTGCGCGGATGGTTGGAACGGCTTATGTCGTGCTCTCCCCGGGGAGCGATGCACTATTGCCCCCGTCGCCTCGCGGATGATCGATGCGCGAACCCGGTCGGGCCACGCATCACTGCGAGACTTGACGCACAGACCCCGGGCGTCAGGACCACACGATTTGGCCGTACGCAGATCACGCCGGTCGTGTGCGCGACGCTTTTGCTCACGGTAGCCCGCCCTGCAAAACCCTTCGCGCCGATGTGGCCTGCGTCCACCGCCGCCCGGCCCGCGTTCGTGACGATCGCGATACGCCCCTCTTCCTTGGGCCGGAGTGGGACGATACATACGTCGTTTCCGAATTTCGGTAAAGTGGAATATTTTCGACGATGCGGGTTGACCCACGCCTAGCGTGCTTTGCCCGTCAGGCAACGCCAGGTCTCGTAGCCCTACCGCGTCATTCAGGGGCGCGACGAAGTCGCGAACCCCGGAATCCATTTCACCGTGCATGATGCTGCCGGATGGATTCGGGCTCAATGCTGCGCATTGCCCCGGAATGACAGCTGCGGCTTCATTTGCCCGACCGGCCGCAACATTGGTATGGTTCATGCAAGCGGCATCAGCCTCCGCAATTCCCTAACAAGAACGTGAAAATGCCGGACTCCAGACCTGACCGTATCCGCAAACTTCTCGCCGACCTCGTCGGCTTCGACACGATCAGCGATCGCACCAATTTGTCTTTGATCGCGCATATCGAGAGCTATCTCGCCTTTCTCGGCGTCAAGGGCGAACGCTTCACCGACGAGACCGGCAAGAAGGCTTCGCTCTGGGTCACGATCGGCCCGGAAAATCGACCCGGTCTCGTGCTGTCAGGGCACACCGACGTCGTGCCCGTCGTCGGCCAGGACTGGAACCATGATCCGTTCAAGCTGGTCGAGCGCGACGGCAAGCTCTACGGCCGCGGCACCACCGACATGAAGGGGTTCGTCGCGGTGTGCCTCGCCATGGTGCCGGAGATGCTGGAGGCGAAGCTGACAACGCCGATTCATCTTGCCATCTCCTATGACGAAGAGATCGGCTGCGTCGGCGTGCGACCGATGCTTGCCGAGGTCGCGAAGAAAAAGGTGAGACCGCTCGGCGCCTTCATCGGCGAGCCGACAGAGATGAAGGTCATCATCGGCCACAAGGGCAAGCACGGCGTGCGCGCGACATTCCGCGGCCTCGCCCGCCACTCCTCGATTGCGCCGGATGGCGTCAATGCCATCGAATACGCGGCCGAGATGATCACCGAGATCCGCCGCCGCGCAGTGAAGCTCGCGGCCGAAGTCGAGCGCAGCAGCCTTTACGATGTGCCGCACTCGACGCTGCTGACCAGCATCGTGCATGGCGGCGCCGCGCTGAACATCGTGCCCGACACTTGCACGGTGGACTTCGAGTGCCGCGGCATCGGCATCACCGAGTCCAGAGAGGTGACGGATGCGATCGTCGCCTGGGCCAAGGCCGAGCTCGAGCCGGCGATGAAGGCGAAAAGCCCGGAATGTGGCATCGATTTCGAGGAGATCCTCGACTATCCCGCGCTCGACACCAAGGCCGACGCCGCAATCGTCACGCTGGCAAAGCAGCTTGCGGGACGCAACGACCACGCCAAAGTCGCATTTGGCACCGAGGCAAGTTTGTTTGCCAGCATGGCCGACATCCCGTCGGTGGTGATCGGCCCCGGCTCAATCGCGCAGGCGCATACGCCGGATGAGTTCGTCGAGATGGCGGAGCTGGAGAAGTGCGCAGGCTTCGTGGAGAAACTGATCGCGCATTGCGCGAAGGCGGAGTCATAAACGACGCTGCCGTGGTGGGCAAAGCGGAGCGTGCCCACCATGCCACTGCGATCGCAGAGAGATGGCGGGCACAGCGCTACGCGCTTTTGCCCACCCTACAGGAGCTGTCAATGTGGGGGCTCGTGACCCACCTCCCCGTCATTGCGAGGAGCGAAGCGACCAAGCAATCCAGGCTGCCGCCGCGAAGACATCTGGATTGCTTCGCTTCGCTCGCAATGACGGAGACTCTCAATGACGGAGACTGTTGAAAGATCGCGAACTGCAAAGAAAGGGCGCTGCCTCCGGCCGCGCCCGACTCCTACACCGCGCCCGCCTTCTGCGCGTAGTCCCACGACGCCTTTGACAGCGGCACGGTGCGCTTGGCGGATTCCAGCGCCTTGGCGTTGGCGGCGGTGCCGTCACGGACGCGGCCGGCGATGCCCTGGGTGATGCCGGCGAGGCGGAACAGATTATAGGCAAAGTACCAGTTGAGATCCGGCACCGTCATCTTGGTGACGTTGCAATAGATCTGCGCGGCTTCCTCCACGCTCGGGATGTTGAGCGCCTTGAGGTCGGCGCCGTGCAGGCCCGGCATGACCCACTGCATCAACAGATAGGTAAAGTCGGCCATGGGATCGCCGAGCGTCGACAGCTCCCAATCCAGCACGGCCTGCACGCGAGGTTCCGTCGTATGGAAAATCATGTTGTCGAGGCGATAGTCGCCGTGGACGATCGAGACGCGCGCCTGCTCCGGCACGGTCTTGGGCAGCCATTCGGCCACCTTCTCGAACTCCGGAATGTGCTGGGTCTCGGACGCGCGATACTGCTTGGTCCAGCGGTCGATCTGCCGCGCGAAATAATTGCCGGGCTTGCCGAAATCGCCGAGACCGATCGCGACAGGATCGTACATATGGAGCTTTGCCAGCGTCTCGATCTTGCTGGTGAAGATCTTTCGGCGCGCATCGGCATCCTGGCTCGGCAGCGTCGGATCCCAGAATACCCGCCCCTCTTCCATCGACATGATGTAGAACGCGGCGCCGATGATGCTGTCGTCCTGGCACAGCGCATAAGCGTGCGCGACTGGAAAGCCCTGCTTTCCGAGGGCCGCGATGACGCGATATTCGCGATCGACCGCATGCGCCGACGGCAGCAATTTGCCGAACGGCTTGCGGCGCATCACGTAGGAGCGCTTGGGGGTGTTGAGCCGGTAGGTCGGATTAGACTGGCCGCCCTTGAACTGCAGGACGACCAGCGGGCCCTCATAGCCTTCGACGTTGTCGCGCATCCAGGCCTCGAGCCGCAGCTCGTCAAAGCGATGACGCTCCTCGACCGGCTTGGTGCCCGAGAACTCTTCGTCTTTCCTGACGCCGTCAGCCACGGTGACGCTCCCTCTTCAGTCCGAACATGATCCTAATCGGTAACCGCTGACGCACTTGCGTCAAGCGGTCACTCCGAATGCGGATCATGCTCTGTCGTTTCTTCAAGTCGGGAGCGCCGCGCGGCTCTCCCTCTTAGTGCCTGGGAGAATTGGCATACTTCCGAACTTCGAGCCTTGCAATGGCGCGATTGTGCACCTCGTCGGGACCGTCGGCGAGACGCAGCGTGCGGATGCCGGCGTAGTCCTTGGCAAGGCCGGCCTCGTCGGAGACGCCCGCACCGCCAAACGCCTGGATCGCCTCGTCGATGATCTTCAGCGCCATGTTGGGAGCTGCGACCTTGATCATGGCGATCTCGGCCTGCGCGGTCTTGTTGCCGACCTTGTCCATCATGTCGGCGGCCTTGAGGCAGAGCAGACGCGTCATCTCGATGTTGGTGCGGGCTTCGCCGATGCGCTGCTCCCACACACTGTGCTCGACGATCTTCTTGCCGAAGGCTGTGCGCGACATCAGCCGCTTCACCATCTTCTCCAGTGCTTCCTCGGCCTTGCCGATGGTGCGCATGCAGTGATGGATACGGCCGGGACCGAGGCGGCCCTGCGCGATCTCGAAGCCGCGGCCCTCGCCGAGCAGGATGTTCTCCTTCGGCACGCGCACGTTCTCGAGCAGCACCTGGGCGTGGCCGTGCGGTGCATCGTCGAAGCCGAACACCGGCAGCATCTTCTCGACCTTGATGCCGGGGGTGTCGAGCGGAACCAGGATCTGCGACTGCTGCTGATGTTTTGCGGCATTGAAATCGGTCTTGCCCATCAGGATCGCGATCTTGCAGCGGGGATCGCCGACACCGGACGACCACCATTTGCGGCCGTTGATGACGTAATGGTCGCCATCCTTCTCGATCCGGGTCTCGATATTGGTCGCATCGGACGAAGCGACCGCCGGTTCCGTCATCAGGAAGGCGGAGCGGATCTCGCCATCCATCAGCGGACGCAGCCATTTGCGCTTCTGCTCCTTGGAGCCGTAGCGCATGAACACTTCCATGTTGCCGGTGTCGGGCGCGGAGCAGTTGAACACTTCCGAGGCCCAGGAAATGTGCCCCATCTGCTCCGACAGCAGCGCGTATTCCAGATTGGTCAGTCCCGCACCGCGGAATTCGTCGTCTTCATGCTCGTTCGGCGGCATGAACATGTTCCAGAGGCCCTCGGCCTTCGCCTTCTTCTTGAGGTCTTCCAGCACCGGGATGACCTTCCAGCGGTCGCCGCTCTTGTCCTGCTCGTTGTAGATCGGCACCGCCGGACGCACGTGCTTGGTCATGAACGACTGCACGCGGTCGAGCCATTCCTTTTGCTTGGGCGACAGATCGAAATCCATGGGACGCTCCTCGGTCTCTCTTTGCGAAACTGTTTTGCGCCGGACTGTCCTCCCGCAATGTGCGGCCCGCAAGCGCCATTCGGCGGTTCGCGGGGCGTGGAACCCGCACCGCTTTCAACAGCGGCGCAATTCCATCATGCGGATTGACTTCTCCAGCGTTCAAACGATAGTTTCATACAAGTGTTTGAATTGCAACTCCCTCCCCCTGAGCGCATCCATGGCCAGCGATCATACGAGGTCTGCCATTCTCGCCGCCGCCGAACGGCTTTATGCCGATCGCGGTTTTGGCGACGTCACGCTGCGCGACATCGTCGCGGAGGCCAATGTCAATCTGGCCGCGGTGAACTATCATTTCGGCTCGAAGGACGAGTTGATCGCGGAATTATTTGTCACCCGCTCGATCGCGACCAACCGCGAGCGTTTGCGCGAGTTGAAGGCGGCGGAAGAGCAAGGCGGCGGCCGCGCGCCGATCGAGGTGATCTTGCGCGCCCTCGTCGGCCCGACCCTGCGCGGCTGCCTGGGCCCGGAGAAGCAGCGCTCCACCGCGGCGCGCTTCATGATCCGCGCCTCGATCGAATCCGTGCCGCCGATCCGCCGCATCAAGAACCGCGAGGTCGACCACTTGCGGAAATTCGCCGGCGCGATGCGACGGTCCCTGCCCGACCGCAGCGATGTCGACATCTATTGGGGCCTGAATTTTGCGCTGGCGATGGCACACCACACCATCCGCGAAAGCGAGCGCCTGATAAAGCTGTCGGAAGGGCAATGCGATCTCGATGACGTCGAGGACGTCATCGCGCGCGTCGTCAGCGTCGCGACGATGGCGCTGACGGCGGGCAAGGCCGAAGCCAAGGCGCCCGCGCGCGCACTGGCGCGCGACGCGCGCTGACACTTCACATCATTGCGATGCAATCGATCTCGACGTCGAACGGGCCGAACCATTCCGGCGTACAAACAAAGATCCGTGCCGGCGGATCGACCGGGAAATAGCGCGCATAGACTGCGTTGAACGCGGCGAAGTGTTTTGTCGAGGTGCAGTAGACATTGCACTTCATGAGGTTATCCAGCGAGGCGCCGGCCGTCTGCAGGCAGAGCTTCATCTGCTCCATGATGATTTCGCTCTGTCGCTCGATCGGCATTCCTCCGATCTCGCCCGCCTCGGGGTCGAATGGCGGCAGGCCGGCGACGAAGATCATGTTGCCGGCGCGCGTCACCGGCGAGGTCGGCGCCTTCACACGGTCGAGAAAGGACGAGATCGGTTCGACGCGGAGCGCTTCGCGTTTCATGGCGGTCACCTTCGGTTCAAGCGAGACGGGTGCCTGACTACATGACATTGCAGCCGACATGTTTCGCTTCTGATCGAAGTGTGGCCGCGGGGGCGCTATTGTTTGAGCATGATCTTGGAAAACCGCCACGCACTTTTCCGGATCATGCTCTAGGCCCGCTGCGGCATCTCCTCGGCCTCTTCCTTGGCGAGCAGCAGCAGCATCTCGATGCCCATGTCGCCTTCCTGCGGCGAGCGGATGAACTTGATCTCTTCGGCACTTTGCCGCAGCGCGGCAATGATCGCGACGGCCTGGTTGGCCGTGGCCGCCTCAGTCGCCAGAATGGCCTTCTGGTTCTTCGCTTGGAACCCGATGGTGTAGGACATGCGCTTCCCTCCCGAACTCAGCGGGAGAGATCGAATCTGAGTCGCGGGCGAAGCGGAAGCCTGTGTCTCTACGGACCGGGTTTATCTGGGGATTGCGTGCAAGCCTCGCGCAAGCCGCGAGATGGTCATGCTTCCGTCAGGAATGAAGTGATCGCGCAGCTGATGATGTCTCGCCGGTCATCAAATCAGATGATCCCCTGCTTCTTCAGCTCCTCGATCTTCGCCCCATCATAGCCGAGCTTGCCACCGAGCACCTCCTGGGTGTGCTCGCCGAGCAGCGGCGGCGCGCGGTAGGTCTTGATCGGGGTTTCCGAGAAGGTCAGTGCGTTGCGGATCAGCGACAGATCGGGCTGGAAAGGATGGTCGACCTTCACCCGCATGCCGCGCGACTGGACGTGCGGATCGGCAAACACCTGCTCGAAATTGTTGATCGGGCCCGACGGCACGCCGGCCTCCTCGAGCTTGTCCAGCCAATAGGCCACCGGCTTCTTCAGGAACAGGCCGGCGAAGATCGCCATGATCTCCTTGCCGTGCACGACGCGGTCGTTGTTCTTGATGAAGCGCTTGTCGTTGGCGAGCTCGGGCTGGCCGAGCACGGCGCAGGTGCGCTGGAACTGGCCGTCATTGCCCACCACCAGCATCAACTCGCCGTCGGTGCAGCGGAACACGCCGGCCGGCATGCCACCATTGCCCCAGGTGCCGCGGCGCGGCGGCGTCTTGCCGTTGACGAGGTAGATCTGCAGCCAGTGCGACAGCGAGGCGATGACGGTGTCGAACAGGCAGACGTCGATGTGCTGTCCCTGCCCGCCATTGACGTCGCGATGGTAGAGCGCCGACAAGAGCCCGATCGAGGTGTTCATGCCGGTCATGTAGTCGACGATCGACGGCCCGACCTTCATCGGGCCCTCGCCCGGCTCGCCGTCGATATGGCCGGTGACGCTCATCAGACCGCCCATCGCCTGCAGGATCGCGTCGTAGCCTGCGCGTGGCGCATAGGGTCCGGTCTGGCCGAAGCCGGTCACCGAGCAATAGATGATCTTCGGATTGATCGCCTTGATCGTCTCGTAGTCGAGGCCGTAGCGCTTGAGATCGCCGACCTTGTAGTTCTCCATGAAGACGTCGACATCCTTGGCGAGCTCGCGGATGATCGCCTGCCCCTCGGCCTTGGCGATGTTGACGGTGACCGACTTCTTGTTGCGGTTGGCGCAAAGATAGAACGAATTGTTGTTGTTGGCCTTGCCCTCTGGATCGGTCAGATAAGGCGGGCCGAAGGCGCGCGCGTCGTCGCCGGTGCTGGGCCGCTCGATCTTGATCACCTCCGCGCCGAGGTCGCCCAGCATCTGAGCCGACAAGGGGCCGGCAAGGACGCGGGTGAGATCAAGGATCTTGATGCCTGAGAGCGGCAGGGCCGACATGTCGATTTCCTCCGGGGAACTGGATCTTGGCGCGGCGGCGAGATCGCGGGCCGTGCTCCCTGCGGATACACCATTTTGGCGTTCCGAGCACTGCGCGCTAGGCATACGGCCATCCCCCGTCCCGCAGCAGAGATAGCCCGAGGCGCAGAATTCCGCGTTGCGAATATGAATATTATGGGTCGAGCTCAGGTCGCGGCGGCCGCAACCAAGTGCGGGCGTCGGCGGCCGAGCAGAATCAGGATCAGCACCGTTGCGCAAGAAAAGGCCAAAGTGAGCCCCAGCGCGCCGCGGCTGCCGAACTGGGTGAGCAGAGCGGCCAGCAGCGGCGGCGAGATCGCGGATGCCAGATTGAGCGGCAGTGCGATCATCGACATCGCCTTGGCGAATTCGGCCTGGTCGTAGAACACGAGCGGGATCGTCGCCCGCGCTACCGCCATCGCGCCGCTGCCGGCGCCGTAAAGCAGGATGAAGCTCGCGACCGCCCAGGTCGCCCCCTCGCTCAGCATCAGCAGCACCATGGCTACGGGAAGCGCGGTGCCCGCGACCAGCCCGGTGGTGATGCCGTCCCACCGGCCACCGCCGAGGAAATCGAGGCCGCGGGCGCTGACCTGGATGACGCCCAGCATGGAGCCGAATGCGAGCGCCTGGGCCGGCGCAAGCCCCTCCGCCCGCAACAGCTCGATCAGGATGGCGCTGATGCCGAAATTGACGAAGGCGTTCATCGTGATGACGCAGACGACGAGACCGAAGGTGCTTCTTGGAATCGGAGGCGGCGGTGCCGCCTTGACGGCCTCGCCTCCACGGTCGGCCGCAATTTTCCGGCGCGGCGCGAGAAACGCATAGAGCGGGAGATTGATGGCGAGCATCATTGCCGCGTAGACGAGACAGGTCCCGCGCCAGCCGAGCCAGGCACTAAGGAACGAGGTGGTCGGCCAGAAGATGCTGCTGGAGAGACCCGTCAGCAGCATTAGGCCGCCGATCGCATTCTTGGCACCCCGTCCGGCGACCTCGTTCAGCATGATATAGGCGCCGGTCGACAGCGTGGCGCTGCCGCCCATGCCGAGAACCACCCAGCCGGCAAAATAGAGTATTGGCTCACGCGCGAAGAAGAGGATGATGTGGCCCGGCACCGACACGACGGTGCCCACCATCATGACCTTGCGGGCACCGTGCCGCGCAAAGGCCTTGGCGAGCCAGGGCGCGCACAGACCCATGGTGACATAAAGGACAGAGCTGCCCGCAAACACCGCCGGCAGGCTCAGGCCGAGATCAACCCCGAACTCGCGGCCGACCACGGCCGGAAGGCCGATCGTACCCCATCCAATGAGCTGGGTGATCGCAAGCACCAGCAGGACCCCGATGAGCTGCCGTCAGATTTCAAGAACCGCATTCCACTTGTCGCCTGCCCGGCAGGCGCCGATCACGCCTGTGGGTCTTTCTTACCCGCAGACTCAGCGCACGGGAATGTCGGTTCCGAATGGCAGAAGGCAGCTGCAAGCATGTCAGGCGGGGGGTCTACCCTGCGATCCCAAGCCGTGATCGCGCCTCGGCAGCGCTCGCGACGCGCCGGCCGTGGCGCGTAACCGCCTCGGCGGCGATGGTCACGAGCTCCGCGTTGCTGCCGGCCAGGCGCGTCTTGTCGATCCTGATATTGTCCTCGAGCCCGGTGCGAACCGCGTCGGCGCCTCGCGCCAGCGCCCAGTCCATCACCTCGGCCTGATGGCGACCGATCCCGGCCGCGGTCCAGGTCGCTTGCGGGATCAGCCGCCTGAGCTCGCCCAACAGGATGTCGAGGACATGCTCGTCGGCCGGCATCGCGTTCTTGACGCCCATGACGAATTGCACGTGCGGACGCGCATCGATCAGCCTCGCCTCGATCAGACGGCGGGCGCCGTGCAGATGCGACAGATCGAATATTTCGATTTCCGGGCGGATGCCACCTGCCTTCATGCCGGTCGCGAGCGTCTCGACCAGGGCGGCGCTGTTCTCATAGACAATCGTCGGAAAGTTCACCGATCCGGTGGAGAGCGAAGCCATGTCCGGCTTCAGATACAGCGATGATCCCCGCGCCGAGGGATCGCGACCGCGACCGCCGGTCGAGAACTGCACGATCATCCCCGGACAGTGCTTCCTGATCCCTTCCTGCACCAGGGCGAAGCGCTCGGGATCAGAGGACGGCGTCTCGTCATCGTTGCGAACATGGATATGCGCAAGAGTGGCGCCGGCTTCGAAGGCTTGGTGCGTCGACTCAATCTGTTCCGACGGCAGGATGGGTACCGCCGGATTGTCCTTCTTGCGCGGAACGGAGCCGGTGATGGCGACAGCAACGACAACGGGGTTCATAATGCGACCTCATGATGATCGCGCTCGCGCGCGCAAAGTTCGAATAGGCAGTCACATAAAATGTGGCGACCTGCCGCTGCAAACAAGATCGACTGCAGCAGCGTTGGCGTCATTCATTCCCATCAGGTCGGGACTGCGGCCGCACCGCTCGCCGCCTCTGCACGCTGCCGATCATAGTCGGCCCGTGCCATCGGAACGGCCTCGGGATTGCCGAGATCGTCGATACTGACCCGATAGGTTTCACGGGCCGTAACCGCCGCCAGCGCTGCAATGACCGTGATGCCGAACGCGATCGCACCGACCGTCAAGGGAATGTTGGCCGAGCCGGGAGGCGCCACGGTCGCAAACAAGGCAGGAAGCAACGCCGTGATGCTCGTTCCGATGTTCTGCGAGATCGCCATCGCCGACACACGGGTGCGTGTCGGAAACAGCTCCGGATAGAAGCTCGGGAAGATCGCGTTGTAGCCCTGATAGACGACGCCCCACATCAACAGCGACAGCAGGATCGCCAGCGGCGCCGACCTCGGCGCGGGCGGCTCGTCGTGTGATGCAGCTAGATCCCAGCGCGGTCTCTCCCGCCTCGCGGCCGGGGACGCTGACGTGAACCTCGTGCCCCTCGCGCAGCGCCAGGGATGCTGCGGCGACCGCCGACTCGAACGCGGCTTCCTTGGTCGCGTATCTGCTCTTGACGTCGCCGTCGTGCAGCACGCCCCACTCGTCCTGGACCAGTACGATCGCGTATTGGGCAAGGCCCATCATTGCTCTCCTATCGCTCCGTGACCTGCGGATGCGCGGCCGTCACCCGCCACACCGTGTTGCCGCTGTCGTCAGCGACCAGCAGCGCGCCGGTTTTGTCGATGGCGACGCCCACGGGGCGGCCGCGTGCCTGGTTGTCGCTGTTGAGGAATCCGGTGACGACGTCCTGTGCGGGTCCGCTCGGCTTGCCATCCGCGAACGGCACGTACACGACCTTGTAGCCGTTGAGCACCTGCCGATTCCAGCTGCCGTGCTCGCCGACGAAGGCGCCATTGCGATAGTCGTTCGGCAGGCTGCTGCCGTTGGAGAATGCGAGCCCGAGCGGCGCGACATGCGAGCTCAGCGCGTAATCGGGCACGATCGCCTTGGCAACGAGGTCTGGCCGCTGCGGCTTGACGCGAGGATCGACGTGCTGGCCGTAATAGCTGTAGGGCCAGCCATAGAAGGCTCCCTCTTTCACCGATGTCATGTAGTCGGGCACGAGATCGGGGCCGAGCTCGTCGCGCTCGTTCACAACCGCCCACAGCGCGCCGGTCTGCGGCTCGAAGCTGAGGCCGTTCGGGTTGCGCAAGCCGCTGGCAAAGATGCGCCAGCGGCCGCTGGCGCGATCGACCTCGAGAATGTCGGCGCGATTGTGCTCGGCCTCCATCCCGTTCTCGGTGATGTTGCTGTTGGAGCCGACGCCGACATAGAGCTTTGAGCCATCCGGGCTTGCGACGAGGCTCTTGGTCCAGTGGTGGTCGATCGGTCCGCCCGGCAGCGGCGTCAGCACCGTACCCGGCGCGGTGATCTTGGTATCGCCTTCGGTGTAGGGATATTTCACGATCGCATCGGTGTTGGCGACATAGAGATCGTTACCGACCAGCGCGACGCCGAACGGCGAGTTGAGATGGTCGAGAAAGACGCTCTGCGTGTCCGGAACGCCGTCGCCATTGGTGTCGCGCAGCAGCGTGATGCGATTGCTCGGTCCTGTATCGCCGCCTGATGTCGCCCACGACTCGACATAGCCCATGACGATCTCCTTGGGCCGCTTGATCGCGGCGGCCTTCGGCGCCTTGGATTCGACCACCAGCACGTCGCCGTTGGGAAGAACATAGAGCGAGCGTGGATGCTGCAGGCCGGTGGCGAAAGCCTTGGCCTGCAGACCCTGCGCGACCGTCGGCGTCTCGTCCTTCTTCCAGCCGACAATGCGGGCGATATGCATCGGCGGCAGCAGATATTGCTGGATGTCGGGCAGCCTCGGATTGGCGCCAATCTGCGCCTTGGGATCGCCGCTGCCGTCGTTGCAGCCGGTGAGAGCGAGGAGCGAAACGCATAACACGGTGCGGGCGAGAGGAGAGATCATCGCGCAACTCCTACGCCGTGGCGGTACACCATGGCCCAGCCGAGCCAGCCGGTCACCGGCAGGATCAAAACAGTGAGCACCGAAAGAACAAGGCCCCACGGCCACACCGAGGTCCAGGCATCACGGGTGTGAACCAGCGCATTAATGGTTGCCAGGATCAGCGCCACGGCGTTGCCGATCAGATGCGGCCAGGCCGGCGGCTGCGCGCGCACCAGGCGATTGCCGAGGAAATCGGTCAGGCCTGCGATCGCGGCCAGCACGCCGAAGATGACGCCGACGACCAGAAGCCAGGCGGAAAAGTCCGCCCACATGATCTCTGCCGAGACGAGATAGGCGATGTCGGTCAGCAGCGCGCCGATGAAGCACGCGATGGGGATCGGCACCAGCATCGGATGAATGGGATGGCCGGCGATTTGCGCGGTCGAGCGCACGCGCACGATGTCTTGCACGGTTAGCCTCGTGTGGCGTTTCGCCCTGCCCGAGCGGCCAACTCTTGCTTGCCGTGAAGGTTCCTAGTCTCCCGGCGCCGCAAAACGCACCAAGCCACCAACACTCACAGGAACTGAGGGAGCTTCGCAGCCTTGAAGTCGATCACCATTTCCTGAGGCAAAAGAGTGGACCAACCCGGCGACGGCGCCTCCTTCAATCCAGCGACGAAGCTCGACGGCGTCTCGCGGCGGCAGACCGAGCAGATCGAATCCCAGAGCCGGCCGAACGCTGCGCTGATCCACGAGACGATCCGCGCCGAGGGTGAGCAAGAACTGAAGCGACGCTGGTGGGCCATCCTGTTGTCCGGCCTTGCCGCGGGCCTTTCGATGGGATTGTCCCTGATCGTGCAGGGGGAGTTCCACGCCCTGATCTCCGACGAGGCCACCCGGCGCCTGGTTGCCCCGCTCGGCTACACCGTCGGCTTCCTGGTTGTGGTGCTGGGACGGCAGCAGCTTTTCACGGAGAATACGCTGACGCCGATCCTGCCGCTGTTGCACAACAGGGATCTCGGAACGTTGGGCAGCGTGCTCAAGCTGTGGGGCCTGGTCCTCGCCTCCAACATCGCTGGAACCTGGGCGGTGGGATCCGTGCTCGCGCACACCAGCATCTTCGAGCCACGCATCGTCGATGCCTTCGTCGATCTCAGCCGCCACACCATAGAGGGGACGTTCGTGACGACCTTCGTTCGAGCGATCTTTGCCGGCTGGCTGATCGCCCTCATGGCGTGGCTTTTGCCAGCCACCAAGGGCTCGCGCGGGCACATCGTCGTCGTGATGACCTACGTGGTCGCGCTCGGCGAGTTCGCGCATATCATCGCGGGCTCGGTCGAGTGTGCCTTTCTCGTGCAGAGCAATCAGGCATCGCTGGCCCAATATGCCTCTGATTTCTTCGTGCCGACGTTGCTAGGCAACATCCTGGGCGGAACGACGCTGGTTGCCCTGCTGAACTACGGACAGGTCGCCGCCGAAATCAACGACCACAGGGAATAGCCTGCCCGCGCACTTGGCCTCCCTCTCGTTGCGGCCAAAGCTCATCGCGCGGGGGCGATCGCTAAACTCCCCTTCTTTGACATATCGCTCGCTGAGGCCAACCTCGCAGACGCGCCCGGGCCAGTTTCCCGGGACGCCCCCTGTCGAATTGGGCCGCAACCAGCGAAAACTGCCGGCTGTTACTGCGAACGGTCCGAGGTCCAGCCTTTGTACTGGGCGATATTGTCCCGGGTCACGAGCTTCGATGGCAGCAGCTCGACGGTCGAGGCCGGCTTCTGCCCGTTGAGAATGCCGACACCGAGCTGAACCGCGCGCCGCGCCATGAAGAACGGGTCCTGCGACGCTGACGCCTGGATCTGCGCCGACGCGGGATCCTTCAGCGCGGCCTCGATGTCCGGCGCACCGTCGACGGCGGTGATGACGATGCCGCTGCGGTTCTGCTGGCGCGCCGCAAGGTCGGTGCCGATCGCCTGCGGATCATTGATGGCGAAGATGGCGTCGATCTTGGGGAAGCGCGTCAGATAACCTTGCGCGACCGTGAGGCCGCCCTCGCGCGAGCCTTTGCCGTCCTGGTCGCTGGACAGCACCTTGATACCGGGATTCTTGCCGAACACGTTCTTGCAGCCGGTGACGCGGTCGATGACGGCGGAGACCTGCGGCCCATTCTCGATGATGACATCGCCTTTGCCTCCGAGCTTATCGACGATGTACTGGCAGGAAATCTCGCCGGCCTGGACGTTGTTCGTGGTCACCGTGGCATCGGCGCCTTCGGCCGCGGTGTCGACCGCGACGACCACGATACCTGCCGCCTGCGCCTTCTTGATCGCCGGCCCGATCGCCTTGGGATCGCCGGGGTTCAACAGGATCAGGTCGACGCCGGCGGCGATAAAGTTGTCGATCTGGGTGACCTGCTTGCCGAGATCGTATTCGAAGCCGACGGTGGTGATCTTCACATTGGGATTGGTCTTCTTGGCTTCGAACTCGGCGCCCTTCGACAGCGCGACGAAGAACGGGTTGCCCATCGACCCGAGCGAAACGCCGATCGCCTTGAGCTCCTTGGCAGAGGACGGCGCGGTGGTCAGCGCAAGCGCCATTGCGGCGCCGGCGAGCGTGGTCATCTTCAACATTGGTTTCCTCCCTGGTCTGTCCTTAATCCGGCACGGCAGACCAGTTGCCGTAGCGGAATTTCGTATCGCGCCCAGATCCCTTACTTTCTGGCGGAGCCCTCAAGTTCTGGCGGAGCCTTGCAGCCGATAGCGATCCAGCGCCACAGCGCCGATGATCACCAGACCCTTGATGACATATTGCCAGATGTCGGAGACGCCCGTGAGGATCAGGCCGTTCGAGAGCACGGCGATGATCAGCGCACCGACCAGCGTCCCCCAGATCGAGCCGATGCCACCGACGAAGGATGTGCCGCCGAGAATGACCGCGGTGATGGCGTCGAGCTCGTAGCTTTGGCCGAGTTGCAGACCGTTGGCCGCGTAGAGCCGCGCCGCCTGCATGGCGCCGCCCAACCCGGCCAGCAATCCCGACACGCCATAGACGAAGATCACGACGCCCCAGACCTTGATCCCGGCAAGCCGCGCCGCGCTCTCATTGCCGCCCACCGCATAGATATGTACGCCGAGCACGGTCCGGCGCAGCACGAACCACGAGACCAGGATGACGAGCAGAGCGATCACCGAGAGCCATGGGATCGACGCCACGCCGGGCACAAGCGTCAGCGATCCGTTGCCGATGAAGGCGTAGGGAATGGATGGATTGAACACCGTGGTGTCGGCGCCAAGCAGCCGCGCCAGGCCGCGCACGGCGGTGAGCGAGCCCAGTGTGACGATGAAGGGCGGCAGGCGCAACAGCGCGATGAGCGCACCGTTGACGACGCCGAAGCCGAGGCCGGTGAGAACCGCAGCCGGCAGCCACAGCGCGCCAAGCTCGGGCAGCTTCGAAATCGTCAGGCCAGCCATTGCCGACGCCGCCAGGATCGAGCCGACCGAGAGATCGATGCCCCCGGTGAGGATGACGAAGGTCATGCCAGCGGCCAGCACGGTGTTGACGGCAGCCTGCTGCAGGACGATGCCGAGATTCTGCCCGGTGAAGAAACGGCCGTCCGAGAGATAATGAAAGCCGGCGCATAGCAGCAGCAGCACCGGCAGCATGCCCGCCGCGCGGATCAGAAGCCTGATGCGCAGACGTTTGGTCGCCTGGGCGGCGGCAAGGTCGTTCGCCGTAGCGGCCTTCGCCTGCGTCGATCCGTTGTCAGGCATCGAGGTGCTCCGTCCACGTGGCGAGGGCCATGATGTCTTCCTGAGTTAGTGGCGCCGTCTCGGTTCGCCTGACCTCGCCCGCGACGAGTCCCGACCGCATCACGATGACCCGGTCGCAGATGCCGATGATTTCAGGGAGATCGGACGAGATGACGAGGATCGCGGTACCGGCCTTGGCAAGATTGTCGATGATCGAATAAATCTCGGACTTGGCACCGACGTCGACGCCGCGCGTCGGCTCGTCCAGGATCAGGACCTTTGGTGCGATGGCGAGCAGCCGCGACAACAGCACCTTCTGCTGGTTGCCGCCGGAGAGGCCACCGGCGGGGACACCGACATTGGCGGCGCGGATGCTGAGCCCCGTGAAGGCCCTGTCGGCACGCTCGCGCGCCTTGTCGCGGTCGAGGAAACAGCCGAGCTTGGCATCGCGCCCGAGCACGGCGAGATTGATGTTGTCCAGACACGACATGTCCAGAAACAGGCCGAGCGCCTTCCTGTCTTCCGTCAGATAGGCGATGCCGGCCTCGAGCGCTTCGCCGGGCGTACGGATGTCGATTGGCCGGCCTTCAAGCTCGATACGGCCCGAAATTTTCGGCGCCGCGCCGATGATGAGCTGCGCAAGCTCGGTGCGGCCGGCGCCGATCAGGCCGGCAAGCCCCACCACCTCGCCCGCATGCACGGTGAGCGAGCAGCCCTTGACGCGCAGCCCGTCGGCCATGTCGATGGCGCTGAGCACGGGATGCCCCGTCCCGGCCTCGGGATCATGATCTTTCTTGTAGAAGGAGGAAACGTCGCGCCCGACCATCATGCGAACGATAGCGTCGGCGCGGATGTCCTGCTTGTCGAGCGAGCCGACCAGGCGGCCGTCGCGCAGCACGGTGACGCGGTCACCGAGCGCATAGACCTCGTCCATGCGGTGCGAGATGTAGATGATGGCAAGCCCCTCGGCGCGGAGCTGACGGATCAGCGCGAACAGCCGATCGCTTTCGCCGGCTGACAGCGCGGTGGTCGGCTCGTCCATGATCAGGATTTTCGAGCGCGCGTGCAGTGCACGCGCGATCTCGACGAGCTGGCGCTGGCCCATGGAGAGATGCGCGACCAATGTCGACGGCAGGAAGTCCGCCCCCAGCCGCTCCAGGATCGGGCCGACGCCCTCGCGCATGGCGCCACGCGCCAGCAAACCTGAACGCGAGAGCTCGCGGCCGAGATAAATATTCTCCGCAACGCTCAAATTGGGGGCCAAAGACAGTTCCTGATAGATGATCGAGATGCCCGCCGCACGGCCGCCAAGCGGACCTTCGATGCGCGCCGGCTTGCCCTCGATGCGGATCTCGCCGCCGGGATCGGGCCGGTAGGCGCCCGACAGGATTTTCATCAGGGTCGATTTGCCGGCGCCGTTCTCGCCCATCAAGGCATGAATCTCGCCGGCATAGACGGTGAGATCAACCGCGCGCAGCGCCTTGATGCCGAAGAAGGATTTTGAAACTCCCCGCATCTCGAGGATCGGATCGTTCATCGTGCCTCCCGGCGCACAATGCGTTTCCTGCCCGCATCTCGTTTCTTAAGCGCAGTTCATCCATTAAACAAAAGGCCGTCGCACAGGGCAACAGCGAACAGGCAGAAATGGGCAACCAAAGCGACGTTAGTGGCCCGGCCGATACAGTTCGTGCCAGGTGGAAAGCCGCTCGGCATAGGATTCAACCAGCGCGCGATCGGGTTCGAACGTCTCGACGCGTCGCGGCGGTGTGCAGACGGCGGCGACTGCCTCGCCCGTGACAGCAAGCCGCCCCAGTCTCGCCGCACCGAACGCAGCTCCGGTTTCGCCGTCGGCAAAGCGATGAATCGGAACGTCGAGAACACTGGCGAGCACCGATAGCCAGAACCGGGAACGCGAGCCGCCGCCGATGACGTCGGCTTCCGTAACCGCAATGCCGGCATCGCCAAGCGCGTCCCGGCAATCCGTCAGCGCGAAGGCGACGCCCTCGAGCACGGCCTGCACGATCGCCGCGCGGTCGGTGGCGTGGCTCAAGCCGTCGAGCATGCCACGCACGAGCGGGTCGTCATGCGGTGTCCGCTCGCCGGCGAGGTAAGGCAGGAAGCTCACGGGCGACGGCGCCTGCGGGCGCGCCCCCAGCGGCGCCAGCAGCTCGGCCTCGGCGACGCCGAACAGCCGCGCGGCCCAGGCCAGACACGAGGCCGCCGAGAGGATCGCGCCGGCCTGAATCCACATTCCAGGGATTGCATGGCAAAACGTGTGGACCACGCGGTCCGGATTGGCGGCAATGTGGCTGGTCGGCGCCAGCAAGGCGCCTGAGGTTCCCAGCGAAATGAACGCATTTCCTGGCTTGATCGCGCCGATGCCGACGGCACCCGCCGGATTGTCGCCGGCGCCGCCCGCGATCATCGGACGCCTTGCCATGCCCCAGCGCTGCGCCAGTTCGCTGCGCAATGTGGCTGCGGGCGCGCAGCCCTCGACCAGGCGCGGCATGTGCGCGCGCGACAGGCCGGTCGCGGCCAGCGCCGCATCCGACCAGTCCCGGCGCGCCGCGTCGAGCCAGAGCGATCCCGACGCGTCCGAGACGTCCTCGATCGCCTCGCCTGACAGCACCAGCCGCAGATAGGCCTTCGGCATCAGGACGCGTTTCGTCGCCGCAAAAATCTCGGGCTCGTGCGCGGCGATCCAGAGCAGTTTTGGCGCGGTGAATCCGGGCATCGCCTTGTTGCCGGTGATTGCACGCAAGGCGGGCCAGCGCTGCTCCAGGATGCGGCATTCCGCTGCGGAGCGTCCGTCGTTCCAGAGAATGCAAGGCCGCAATGGCTTTTCGCTCGCATCAAGCAGCGTGGCACCATGCATCTGGCCGGACAAACCGACGCCTTCGACCGCTGCCAGCTCTTTCCCGTGCGATGCCTTCAAAGCGTCCAGCGTGGCAAAGGTCGCCTCGAGCCACTGCGCGGGATCCTGCTCGAAATAGCCTGATAGCGGCGAGGCAATCGTCAGCGCCCTGCTCTCGCTTGCAATCACGCGCTGGTCGCCGTCGACGAGAACGGTCTTGACCGCGGAGGTGCCGAGATCGATGCCGAGATACATGACGGACGTGGTTCCCGAGGTTTGGCGTCGCGGCGGATGCGGTCCAAATATGAAGTGCGTATTTAGAAGAACTTTGCTTCTGCAGCCAAGTGCGCCGCGATTTTGCGCGCAGGTGTTACATGAATGCAGCAGTTGACGGTTGCCAGTTTTGGCTGATTGGACGACAGTCCTTGAAAATGGACGCCGTCTGTTGCGCTCGCGCGGGGACAGGCCAGATCCCTTTTCCGCGCCGGAGCAGCCATGCAGCGATCCAGGGCAGTCTTTATCACGGGTGTCATCTACGCCTTGATCGGCCTGGTCCTCGCGGGCGGCGGCGTCTGGCTCGCGGCATTGGGTGGGTCGATCTTCTACGTCGTCCTCGGTGCCGGCATTCTCGCCACGGGTGCGTTATTGCTGGCACGGCGCCATTCGGCGCTGTGGCTGTTTGCGATCGTGCTGGTCGGCACCCTGGCGTGGGCCGTCTCCGAGGTGCAGTTCGACTGGTGGCCGCTTGCATCGCGCGGCGACATCGTCTTCCCCATGGCGCTCTGGCTTCTCACGCCAGTGATCGTTCGCGGGCTGCTGCGAGACGAGCCGGTGTCTTACCGCAGCGCGACGCTGCCGCTGTGGATCGGCGTTGTCGCAGCTTCGGCCGTCCTCATCATCGCGCTTCTGTTCAGCTATCACGACATCAACGGCTCGATCGTCGAGCAAGCTTCTATCATGCCGCAAAGCGAAGCCGATCCCCAGCCTGATGCCGATTGGCGCGCGTATGGACGCACGCAATTCGGACAGCGCTATTCGCCGCTGAAGCAGATCACGCCTGACAATGTCGGCAAGCTCCAGGTCGCCTGGACCTTCCGCACCGGCGACATGCCGACACCGAACGATTCCGGTGAGACCACCTTCGAGGTCACGCCGATCAAGGTGCGCGACACGCTCTATCTCTGCTCACAGCACCAGGTGCTGTTTGCGCTTGACGCCAAGACCGGCAAGGAACGTTGGCGATACGATCCCAAGCTGATGTTCAACAAGACCTTCCAGCACATGACTTGCCGGGGGGTCTCCTATCACGAAACCGCGGCGGGCGCGGTCGACAGCAGCGGCAGCCCCGCGCCCGCGGAATGCCCCCGCCGAATCTTCCTGCCCGTCAACGACGGCCGCATGATCGCGCTCGACGCCGATAGCGGCAAGCTCTGTGAGAGTTTTGGCGATCATGGCAGCCTCGACCTCCAGCAAGGCATGGGGATCAAGACGGCGGGCTTCTTCGAGCCGACATCACCGCCGGTGGTCAGCGACAAGATCCTGGTCGTCGCCGCCGCGGTGATCGACAATTACGCGGTCGACGTGCCTTCGGGCGTGATCCGCGGCTTCGACGTCTACACCGGCAAGCTGGTTTGGGCCTGGGACTCCGGCGCGGCGGACGAGAACGAGCTGCCGTCGCCGACGCGTCACTACACCAACGGTTCGCCGAATTCGTGGATCACAGCCTCGTTCGATCCGAAATTGAACCTGGTCTACATCCCCACCGGCAATAACGGGCCTGACATCTGGGGAGGCAATCGCAACGCGCTGGTCGAGCGCTATTCCAGCTCGATCGTTGCGCTCGACGTCAACACCGGCAAGCGCGCCTGGTCGTACCAGACCGTGCATCACGATCTCTGGGACATGGACGTGCCCTCTCAACCGAGCCTAGTCGACGTGACCACGGCCAAGGGCGTCGTTCCCGCAATCATCCAGCCGACCAAGGTGGGCAACATCTTCGTGCTCGATCGCAGGACCGGCGAGCTGATCGTTCCGGCGCCGGAGCGCACCGTGCCGCAGGGAGCTGCACCCGGCGACCGCACCGCGCCGACGCAGCCGTTCTCCGAACTGACATTCCGACCCGAGGCGAAGCTGACCGGCGCCGACATGTGGGGCGGCACGATCTTCGACCAGCTGCTGTGCCGGATCTGGTTCCATCGACTGCGTTACGAGGGCACCTTCACGCCGCCGTCCTTGCAGGGCACGCTCGTCTTCCCGGGCAATCTCGGCATGTTCGAATGGGGCGGCATCGCGGTCGATCCTGTCAGACGGATCGCCATCGTCAATCCGATGTCGCTACCCTTTGTCTCAAGGCTCGTTCCGCGCGGCCCGCAGATCCTCCGGCGCCGACCGCCGAGAAGCCGGTCGGCAGCGAGGCCGGGGTGCAGCCGATGTATGGCACGCCCTTCGGGGTGGATCTCGAAAGCTTTCTCTCACCCTTCTCCGTGCCGTGCTACCGGCCGCCATGGGGCTCGATGGCTGCGGTCGATCTCAAGACCATGAAGATCGTCTGGCAGCATCCCAATGGTACGATCCGCGACACCACGCCGCTACCACTTCCTTTCAAGATGGGCGTGCCGATGCTGGGTGGGCCGATCACGACCGCCGGCGGCGTCGCATTCTACACCGGGACCTATGAGTACACGATCCGGGCTTACGACGTGCGCGACGGCAAAGTGCTCTGGGAAGACCGCCTGCCGGCCGGCGCCCAATCGACACCCATGAGCTACGAGGTCGACGGCAAGCAATATGTCGTCACCGCGGCCGGCGGCCACGGCTCGTTCGGCACCAAGCGCGGTGATTACGTCATCGCCTACGCATTGAAGGATTGAACGCGGGAGCATCGTCATGGTGGCATCCTCCGATGAGCGAGCGACGTACGCGGCGACGTTCTATCTTTGGCTGGGTCTCTCGGCGGTGGTCGCTTGTCTTGGCAGTCACGCCGCACATGCCGCTGATCTCACGCTCCCCCTCGGCGCGACCAGCCCGGCGCCGGTGGCGCCGGTCTCTTGGCTGTTCGGCGATTGGGATGGCGCGAGAACCCGGCTGTTGAATGCCGGCGTCGATTTCCAGTTTGGCTACACCAGTGAGATCGCCGGCAATGCGACGGGCGGCGACCGTCGTCAGGTCGCCTACACCGATCAATGGACCTTTGGCACCACGTTCGATCTGACCAAGCTGGGCGTCGTGCCCGGCGGCACGGTCCAGGTCACATGGACGGACCGCAACGGCAGCAATCTCAGCGACGACGCGCACCTCGGCACGCTGCAACAGGTGCAGGAAGTGTTCGGACGCGGCCAGACGCTGCGGCTCACAATTCTGGTACGACCAGAAATTCATCGACGGCGCGATCGACTGGAAGATCGGGCGGATCACGTTCGGCGAGGACTTTGCAGCGTTCTCCTGCGATTTCCAGAACCTGACATTCTGTGGCGCGCAACCGGGCAACCTCGTCGGCAATTACATCTACAACTGGCCGGTCAGCCAATGGGCCTCCAGACTGAAATTCAACCTGCAGGGCTTTGGCTATTTTCAGTTCGGCGTGTTTGACGCCAATCCCAATTACCTGAAGGTGGCGCAATCGGCGCTCCCGGTGTTCTATTCGGGATCCACGGGTGTCCTCATCCCCGCAGAGCTCGGATGGCTGCCGAAGTTCGGCAATCTGCAGGGCAGCTACAAGTTCGGCGGCTGGTACGACACATCGACCGCGCCCGACGTGGTCACCGACATCAACGGCAACCCTGCCGTGCTCAGTGGACAGCCACTGCTGCAGAGCCGCGGGCGCTACGGCATCTATGTCAATTTCCTTCAGCAGGTGATCCACCCGTCGCGCGCCGATTCCTCGGGTGCATTGAGCCTGTTTCTGAACGCGACGATGGCCGACCGGCGGACGGCGACCACCAATTATCAAATCGCCGGCGGCCTGACCTAAAGGCCATTCTGATCCCTCGAGATCATTACAGAATTTCTCATTGTCAGAATGGTCGTGGGCTGCCTTTGGCGTTGTTGTGAACGTCGTTTCTTTACCGAGTTGGGGTGAATGGTCACCGTGAGGGGTCAAGCGGTCGAGCATTGCAGGCGTCATCTTGGCGTCGCCGAACATGCTGGGCCATTCTCCGAATGCGAGATTGAAGGTGACGATAGATGGAAGCGCGCTCGCAGAGCCTCCTGATGAGATGTATTACAACCGAGGACGGGGTTGGCTCTGGCAAGAAAGCAGTCGATTTGGGAGTATGAAGAGGCCGGCAATCCGCACCGGGCATCGTTGGGTGCTGTAACGCGCCTACACGTTGATCTCGCCCGCGGCCCGCACGATCGCTGCAATGGCTGCCTTGGCTGCCGGCGACGAGGTCCTCCCTCGCAGACGCACAATGCCCGTGGCCGACGGGGGCGACAGCCAGCCGTGCACGACAAGCAGGACGAGCGTGCCGGATTCCAGTTCCTCCCGTACCGCCGCGTTCGTCGCACCCAGAACGGTATCCGTGGTGAGCGCGACCGTCTTGAGCATGCCATAGTTGTCGCACTCGAGCGCAATGGTGGCCTCCTGGCCCTCGGGCAGGCCCAGCAAGGCGGCAAGTTCCACCTTTGAGGGGCTCAGCAGCTTCGGTACCGCGAGACCGTACGCCCAGACGTCCTGCAGCGTGTGCTCGCGCCCGGCCAGCGGATGGCCTGCCCGCACATAGAGGTTGGCCGGCTGCCCCCCGATCAGCTGGATGTCCAGCGCGGCATCCCTGGGCATGTCGCGCACATCGGCGGCAAAGAACTCGATGTTCTCGGTACGCAGGCTCTCCAGCAACTGCACCCAGTTGCCGACCTCCATGCGCAGCGCCACCTGCGGGTGCTGTCGGCGCAGCGCCACAAGCGCGCGTGGCATCAGGGTGGCCGTCAAAAGCGGTCCGACACCGAAGGGCGTCTCGCCGAGCTGGCTGTCACGGAAAAGATCCACGTCGCGCTGCAGGCAACGTGCCTCGAACAGCAGCTTGCGCGCCCGCTCGATGACGAATTCGCCGGCCGGGGTGGGGTGTACATCACCAACGTCGCGGTCGAACAGGCGAATACCGAGGTCGCTCTCGATGGCCTGGATGCTGCGGCTGAAGGCCGGCTGACTCAGATGGGTGGCTTCGGCGGCGCGGGCAAAGTGCAGAGTGTCGGCAAGGGCGACGACGTGGTTCAAGCGGCGTAGATCCATGGCATTGCTCTCCATGCATTAAAATGATGCGAACTATGCATTGGACGCATTATGATGGCACCCCTAGGGTCGTTCTCACAACCCAAAACATGAGAGCGGCGACGCCCCACATGAGCTCGCAACTGCAATACCTCCTGATCGGCGCCTGCATCCTGGGCTTTGCAGCCATGGAGTTCATCACCCGGCGCTACCAGGCCGCCGTGCGCGGCAACGCGACAGCCAACGACACCTGGCTGGAGCTGCTGATGTTCGTCAGCCTGATCGCCATCACCCAGCCGATCGCACTGCTGGGCAGCAACGCCCTGTGCAACTGGCTCATGCCCACGCAGCACAACGCCTGGGCCAACCTGCCGTGGTGGGCCATGGCCGGCCTGCTGCTGATCGGCGATGACCTCACGCAGTACCTCTGGCACCGCGCCTCGCACACGCCGCTGCTGTGGCCGCTGCACCGCGCGCACCACAGCGCGGCCTACATGAGCGTGCGCATTACCTACCGCAACAACTTCTTCTACTACCTGATGATGCCGGGCCTGTGGATCGGCGGCGTGGCCGTGTACCTTGGTTTCGGCCCGGTCTACGCGGCGTACCTGGTGATCAAACTGGCGGTCATCCTGGGCGCGCACTGCGCCTGGGCGTGGGACGCGCCGCTGTACCGCATCCGCGCGCTGCATCCGCTGATGTGGGTGCTGGAGCGCACCATCTCCACGCCGGCCACGCACTGGGCGCACCACGCGCTTACCAACGAAGACGGCATCGGCCACTACAAGGGCAACTTCGGCAACCTGCTCTTCTTCTGGGACGTGCTGTTCGGCACGGCGCATATCACACGGAAATATCCGGCCAAGACCGGCCTGCAGGACGACATCCTGTTTGGCCCGGAGCGCTGGACGACGCAGATGTTCTACCCGCTGGTCCACTCCAAGCGCGAGCGTTCGGCGTTGCGCCCCGGCGGCCATGGCTTCACCGAAGCCGACCTACAGACCGAAGCAGAACAGAAGGCCACATGAACGATCGCGGAAGGAGCTAAATCCGTAACCATCAGGTCCGCGAGCGCGCCAGGTTCGACTTGCTGGTTTGCTCCCGCCCGTGTGGGTAGCGTAAGCGAGGCGCAGCAGCAGGGCTTCGCGATGCCGATGATCGTCTGTTCTTGCAATGTGTTCAGCGACCATCAGGTGCGCTCAGCGGTCGTAAACGAGGCGCGCCGGCCCCGCATGACTGAGGTGTATGCCTGCCTCGGATGCAGCGCCCAGTGCGGCCGCTGCGCTGACGTTATCAAGCGGATCATGGATGAAAGGCCCGGCTCCATTCATGCGAACGCAAGCATGCACTAACTTGGAGTTGATACAGTCACGGTCACACGCGCCCTCGTTATTTCGCTTGGAGGACACGCGAAAAACCAGGAGAAAGGGAGCATCATGAACGTGCCTGTCAATTCCCGTTCGTCCGACATTCCCGCTGAATTTCAGTCCTGCTTTGACAAGCAGCGTGGGGCCTACCTGGCGGCGCCGGAGCCATCCTATGCTCAGCGCATTGCTGACTTGAAGTCGCTGACGCGTCTCCTGAAGGACAATAAGGACGAGTTGGTGGCGGCGATCAACGCCGACTACGGCAACCGGTCTGAATTCGAAACCCTGTTCGCCGAATATTTCGTTGTCCTGGAAACCATCGCCGACGCAGTCAAACATTTGAAGAAGTGGATGAAGCCACAGCGCAGACACGTCGACTTCATGACCTATCCGCTCGCGCGAAATCGTGTCATCCCGCAGCCGCTCGGCATTGTCGGGGTGATCGTTCCCTGGAATTTCCCGCTTAACCTCAGCTTCTGCCCGCTCGCAGCGATTCTGGCGGCCGGCAATCGAGCGATGGTCAAGATGTCGGAAAATTCGAAGGCGCTCGCCCAAGTTCTGATGCGCGTTTCCCCGAAATATTTCCCGATCGAGAAGCTTGCCTTTTTCGAGGATGGCGGCGGGCGAGGACCGGGATTCTCGTCATTGCCGTTCGACCACCTGCTGTTCACGGGATCCGGCGCGACCGGTCGCTCGGTCATGGCCAACGCGGCCCGCAACCTCACCCCTGTCACGCTTGAACTGGGCGGCAAGGCACCTGCGATCGTCGGGCCTGACTTCCCGATCAAAACAGCGGCGGAGCGCATTCTCTGGGTGAAGATGTTCAATGCCGGTCAGATCTGTACGAATGTCGACTACATGTTTCTGCCCAAAGGGAGTGAGGACGAGTTCGTCCGCCATTGCCGGCGACTGTTTGCCGAACGCTTCCCGGACATCAACGGCCAGGACTACACGTCGATTATCGATGAACGGTCTTTCACGCGGCTGGAGGCGACGCTGGAGGATGCCCGTACAAAGGGAGCGGTCCTGGTCAATCTTGCGGAACAACAGATTCCGGATGTGAAGCGTCGCAAATTTGCTCCGCATCTCGTGCTAAATCCGACGGAAGACATGATTGTCATGCAGCGCGAGATCTTTGGCCCGATCTTGCCGATCAAGACGTATGCAGATCGGCAGGAGGTCGCCGACTACATCAATAGTCACGACCGCCCGTTGGCAATCTATCCATTCACTCACAACGCCGAGCTGCGCGACTTCTACATCTCGCGGGTCATGTCGGGTGGCGTATCGGTCAATGAAGCTCTCCTGCACGTCGGCCAGCACGACCTGCCTTTCGGTGGGGTCGGCGCGAGCGGCATGGGCCACTACCACGCGCGCGAGGGGTTCAACACGTTCTCAAAATTGCGCCCGGTCTTCTACCAGGGCCCCCTCTCGCCGATCCAGATGCTATTTCAGCCGCCCTACGCCGGCCGCGCAATGAGCGTCCTGCAGACGATGATCAAATGGAAGACGTGATGCGTGACGTGAGCCTGTCTGGCGCAAGCGGACAGGGTAAAGTCGTTGTCATCACTGGCGCGCTCGGCGCGCTTGGCAAGGTGGTCGCCGAGGAAGCCCTTTCGCGGGGCGCGCGAGTCGCCGGTATCGATCATGCTGCGTCGGAGCTCACGGCAACAGCCGAGCGGATCGAACTCGGCCGCATCGATTTGACTGATGCGGCACAGGCGAAAAAGGCGATCGATGCCGCCGCCGCTCATTTCGGCGCGATCGATGCGCTGATCAATATCGCCGGCGGATTTACCTTCGAGACTATCGCCGACGGCGATTCCAGGCCTGGCAGCGCATGTATGCTCTCAATATCGAGACCGCGCTGAATGCCTCGCGCGCAGCGATACCGTATCTTCTCAACTCGCGAGCGGCCCGCATCGTCAATATCGGCGCGATGGGCGCTCTGCAGGCCGGCTCGGGCATGGGTCCTTATGCGGCCTCGAAGGCGGGCCTGCACAGATTGACGGAGTCGCTCGCTGCCGAACTGAAAGGCGAGATCACCGTGAACGCGGTGCTGCCGTCGATCATCGATACCGCGGCAAACCGCGCCAGCATGCCGAACGCCGATCCTGCCAAATGGGTCACGCCGAAGGAACTCGCCGATGTCATCCTCTTCCTGGCGAGCGAAGCCGCCAGCGGTGTGACCGGCGCGTTGCTGCCGGTCAGCGGACGGGTCTGACGCACGCTTACGCCGCTAGCGGCTTCCGAAGCACGGCACGAAACCGAATGCCCCGCTTGCGAAAACTTTTGGAACTGGGGCCCTGCTCACTCTCGCCGGCGCCGATCGCCGCACGCGCGCTCAACACCTCTTCCCCAAACCAAGATCTTCGGTTTTGATGAGCTCGTACCTGTCTAAAAACAGCGGTGCGGGAAGATGCGAGATCCGAAAAACAGTCGGTCGAAAAGCGAGCAACAGAAATTGTAAAGTTGTTTGTCAGAATGAGATCATCAAAGAAGAGCCGACACTCTCGGTATGTCTATGAAAAGACTGGAGCGGGTGAAGGGAATCGAACCCTCGTATTCAGCTTGGAAGGCTGCTGCTCTACCATTGAGCTACACCCGCGACACCGGCTCCCTAACACGGCGAGGCGGCGGTCTCAACTGCCCCCGGGACCGCTTTGCCGGCTTTCCTGCCCTTGCGCACAGGCCCGGTTCCGCCCTGCACCGCCACCCCTTAACAGCGGCGGCGTCCGGGCCTATATTGATGTCTTCCGCAATCAACGAAAGGAGGTGATCCAGTGTCTTTTACCAAGCGCTGTCACCTCGCTGGGATCGCCCGCTAAGTTCTCAATAAGGGCTTGGCATCGGGGCGCTCTCAGCCCTGGACCAGCGAGCAAGAAATCGGGCGCGACGGGGGTCTCCCCGCCGCGCCTTTTCTTTTGGGATTTTGTCTCGGAAAAGGCGAGCCACCCGCAGCACGCTGAGAGTGCTCGTGAGCAGCAGGGAGCGATGGCAATCAGTCGCCTCTTCTCCGGACGGCGTTCACCCTTGCGGCACGGCACTCGGGTTTCAGGACCGTTTCGTCGCACGCGCCGCGATGCATTATATTGAGATATTGAGGTCGGCCCTTGTCGGTGTCGGCTGCGGCCGCACGTCCTTGGGCTGCGCGCCCAAAAACAATAGAGGTGAAGATGCTGTACGCGATCCTGGCCTACCATGTGGAAGACGAGATTCTGTCGTGGTCGCCGGCGGAGGACGCCGCGGTCGTCGCGAAAGTCATCGAGGTTCAGGCGCCCTTGAGGGCAAGCGGACACCTTGGGCCGGCCGCCCGTCTGGATGACACCAAAAAGGCCCGCACCTTGCGTGGCCCCGGCACTGGGATCGTGCTGGACGGCCCGTTCGCCGAAACCAAGGAGCAGCTTCTGGGTTTCCACCTCGTCCAATACGACACGGATGACGAGGCGATCGCGGCGGCGCGGTTGCTGCGCCAGGTCAATCCCAGTGCGGTCTACGAAATCCGACCGGTCAAACTTTACGTGCCGGCCGATGGGTTCGGCGAGACCGCGGCCAAAGGATGACAGCGTCGTCGTCATGTTGAGCAGCACGATGACCGCCCAGATTGGAACTTGAGCTGCCCTCTCCCCCGAATCCTTGGGCGACTTGCGTCCAGCCGCATTGCGATTCGCCCGGGGATCGTTGATTCTGCGGGCTTCATCGGGGCGATTCGTGACAACCTATCTGGACACGCTCAATGCGGAGCAGCGCCGCGCCGTAGAGCATGGCGTGGCCGATGGCGTGACCGTGGGCGCCCCGCTTCTCGTCATTGCCGGCGCCGGTTCTGGCAAGACCAATACGCTTGCCCATCGCGTCGCGCATCTGATCGTCGCCGGTGCCGATCCGCGCCGCATCCTGCTGATGACGTTTTCGCGCCGCGCCGCCGCCGAGATGGCCGGCCGGGTCGAGCGCATCGCGCGAAAAGTGCTGGGCGAGAACAACGCCGCGATCATGGGCGATGCGCTGACCTGGGCCGGTACTTTCCACGGCATCGGCGCGCGGCTGCTGCGCGAATATGCCGAGCGGATCGGCCTCGATCCCGCCTTCACCATCCACGACCGCGAGGATTCCGCCGACCTGATGAATCTGGTCCGGCACGAACGCGGGTTGTCGCAGACGCAGAGCCGCTTTCCGGCCAAGGGCACGTGCCTGTCGATCTACTCGCGCTGCGTCAACGCGGAGATGGAGATCGAAAAGGTGTTAGGGGCGCATTATCCCTGGTGCGCAGGCTGGGCCGCCGAATTGAAGGGGCTGTTTGCCGCTTACGTCGAGGCCAAGCAGGCCCAGCACGTGCTCGACTACGACGACCTCCTGCTCTACTGGTCGCAGATGACGAGCGATGCGCTGATCGCCGACGAGATCGGCGGCCGCTTCGATCACGTGCTGGTCGACGAGTATCAGGACACCAACCGCCTGCAATCCTCGATCCTGCTGGCGTTGAAGCCCGACGGACGCGGGCTCACCGTCGTCGGCGACGACGCGCAGTCGATCTATTCGTTCCGCGCCGCGAGTGTGCGCAACATCCTGGATTTTCCGCAAAGCTTCTCGCCGCGCGCGGAGATGATCACGCTCGACCGCAATTACCGCTCGACGCAGCCGGTGCTGGCGGCGGCCAATGGCGTCATCGGGCTCGCGCGCGAGCGCTTCACAAAAACCTCTGGACCGACCGCACCTCCTCGCAGAAGCCGCAGCTCGTCACCGTGCATGACGAGGCCGACCAGGCCCGCTACATCGTCGAGCAGGTGCTGGCCAACCGCGAACAGGGCGCGCTGCTCAAGCATCAGGCGGTACTGTTCCGCACCTCATCACATTCCGGCCCGCTCGAAATCGAGCTGACCCGCCGCAACATCCCCTTCGTGAAATTCGGCGGGCTGAAATTCCTCGACGCCGCGCATGTCAAGGACGTGCTGGCGCTGCTGCGCTTTGCCGAAAATCCGCGCGATCGCGTCGCGGGATTTCGCATTCTGCATCTTTTACCGGGCATCGGACCAGCAACCGCACAGCGCGTGCTGGACCAGATGGCCGAGAGCATGGACCCGCTGCATGCGCTCGGCCAGCTTCCCGTGCCGCCGCGCACCGGCGCAGACTGGACCGGCTTCGTCCGAACGGTGGAGAACCTACGCTACTCGGAATGGCCGGCCGATCTCGAGCGTGCGCGTCTCTGGTACGAGCCGCACCTCGACCGCATCCACGAAGATTCCGAGACGCGCCGCGCCGATCTGATGCAGCTCGAACAGATCGCGAGCGGCTACTCCTCGCGCGAAAAATTCCTGACCGAACTCACGCTCGATCCGCCGGACGCGACCAGCGACAAGTCAGGTCCGCCTCTCCGCGACGAGGACTATCTAATCCTCTCCACCATCCACTCCGCCAAGGGCCAGGAATGGAAGTCAGTGTTCGTGCTCAACGTCGTCGACGGCTGCATGCCGTCCGATCTCGGCGCCGGTACCAGCGCCGAGCTCGAGGAGGAGCGCCGCCTGCTCTATGTCGCGATGACGCGCGCCAAGGACGATCTGCACCTCGTGGTGCCGCAGCGCTTCTTCGTCCACGGCCAGCAAGCCAAGGGCGACCGCCACGTCTATGCCTCGCGGACGCGCTTCATCCCGGAGCAGCTGGTCTATCTGTTCGAGCGCGCCGCCTGGCCGAAGGCGGCCGCGGCCGGCGCGCGCCGCATCGCAGGGTCCGAAGATCGACATCGGCGCGCGGATGCGGGGATGTGGCGGTAAAAACGGAAACCGAGCATTTCCGAAATGTCGCCTTGTGACTGGGCTGCCGTCCATTAAATCTGCTCGATCCTCCCCACAGAGACCTGATCGATGACCGCACCGCTCGAATTCGGACTGGATACCTTTGGCGACGTCACCAGGGACGCAACAGGCAGCATGCTTCCGCATGCGCAAGTGATTCGTAACGTCGTCGACGAGGCGGTGCTGGCCGACGAGCTCGGACTCGACTTCATCGGGATCGGCGAGCATCACCGTGCCGATTTCGCAATCTCCTCGCCCGAAACCGTGCTCGCCGCGATCGCATCGCGCACCGAACACATTCATCTCGGCTCGGCCGTGACGGTGCTGAGCTCGGACGATCCGATCCGCGTGTTCCAGCGCTTTGCCACACTGGATGCGCTCTCCAATGGACGCGCCGAGGTGATCCTCGGCCGCGGCTCGTTCACGGAATCTTTTCCGCTGTTCGGCTTCGATCTGCGCAAGTACGAGGAGCTGTTCGAGGAGAAGCTCGATCTGTTCGCCGCATTGCTGTCGCAGAAGCCGGTGAGCTGGGAAGGCAAGCTGCGTCCGCCGCTCAGGGATCAGCTGGTCTATCCGCCGGTCGAGAACGGAACGCTCAAAACCTGGATCGGTGTCGGCGGCAGCCCGCAATCGGTGATGCGCGCCGCGCACTACGACCTTCCCCTGATGCTCGCCATCATCGGCGGCGATCCGGAACGCTTCGCGCCCTACGTCGATCTCTATCACCGCGCCTTCAAGGAGTTCGGCCGTGCCGCGCAGCCGATCGGCGTGCATTCGCCCGGCTATGTCGCCGAGACCGACCAACAGGCCCGCGAAGAGCTGTGGCCCGACTACAAGGCCATGCGCGACCGCATCGGCCGTGAGCGCGGCTGGCCGGCGATGGGCCGCGACGAATTCGTCAGCGAAGCCGAGCACGGCTCGCTCTATGTCGGCTCGCCGGAAACGGTCGCGCGCAAGATCGCCAACACGGCCAAGGCGCTTGGCATTGCGCGGTTTCAGCTGAAATATTCGGCGGGGCCGTTGCCGCACGAGAAACTGATGAAGAGCATCGAGCTTTATGGGCGGAAGGTGGTGCCGATGGTGCGGGAGATGTTGGGGTAGCGATTGGAGACAGCCCGCCTGCGCCCTTCGGGCTACGGCGTGGCAGCCTTCGCTAGCTTCGCGCCACGGGCATCGGTGCTGGCTTGCCCAGCCATAGCTCGCGAAGCGAGCGAAGGCTGGTGGGGGAGGCAGGACTCGAACCTGCGAAGCCATAAGGCGGCTGATTTACAGTCAGCTCCCTTTGCCACTCGGGACACTCCCCCGCTCGACGGCAGCACAATCGGGCCGGACCTTGCCGGCGGACCGAAGACGGCCATGGAACGTGAAGGCCGCAACAGCCCGGATGGGGGCGCGACCGGGCGCGGTTATGGGCGAAGCGGTGGGGTAAAGTCAACCGAGGCGGACAGCTAAAATCGTCCCCGATGGCGCCCAAATTGCCATATTCCGGGACCCGTGACACAAGCGAGCCCATGAAGGATCGAAAATTCATCCCCAAGGGCCCCAGGAGCGGGTCTAAGCCCTTCAACAGGCCCGGGAAATCGGCTGGCCGGCCAGCCTGGCGCGAACGCGATTCGCATGCCGACGGGCCCGTCATCCTCTACGGCTGGCACACCGTCACGATGGCGCTCGCCAACCCGCAGCGGAAGATCCGCAAGCTGACGCTGACCGAGAACGCCGCGCGGCGCCTGGCGGACGAGAACATTGAGACCCGGATCGCGCCCGAGATCGTCCGGCCGCAGGAGATCGACCGGCTGCTGTCGCCCGATGCCGTGCATCAGGGCCTGCTCGCCGAAGCCGATCCCCTGCCCTCGCCCGATATCGAGACGCTGACGGAGGAGGGCATGGTGCTGGTGCTCGACCAGATCACCGATCCACACAATGTCGGCGCCATCCTGCGTTCCGCCGCCGCGTTCGCGGTGAAAGCGATCGTTACCACCGCGCGCCACAGTCCGGAGGCGACCGGCGTTCTCGCGAAAGCCGCCTCAGGCGCGCTGGAGCTGGTGCCTGTCATCACCGTCCCAAACCTCGCGCGTGCGCTGACGGCACTGAACGAGCGCGGCTTCCAGACGGTTGGGCTGGACAGCGAAGGCAGCGAGGACCTCTCGGACGTCACGCTACGCGAGCCACTTGCGCTGGTGCTGGGCGCCGAAGGCAAGGGTCTGCGGCAATTGACCCGCGAGACCTGCAGCGTCGTGGCGCGGCTCGACATGCCCGGCGAGATCAAGAGCCTCAACGTCTCGAACGCCGCCGTGCTTTCGCTCTATGTCGGCGCAAGCCGGCTTGGGCTGATGAAGCGGTAACAAACGAAAGCGCCCGTCCGCATCTCGCAGACGGGCACTTCATTCGATCAATCGATATCAGTAGTAGCGGCGCAGCACGCGATGGCCGCCGTAGTACGGCGCGTAGCGATGAGCGTAGCCATAGCGCGGACCGTAGCCGTAATGCGTGCGCGGCAGGTAACCGTAGCGCGGGCCGTAGCCATAGCGATACGGACGATAGTACGGGCGGCGATAGGGATAGGCGATCGGCGGCGCAATGGCGGCCGCACGATAACCATAGCCGTAGCCATAATTGGCCGGCGCGACGACCGCGTCTTCCTGGTAGGTCGGAGTCGGCGCGAAGGCGCCCGGGCCGGTGTAGGTCGGGCCCTGGTTGACGTAATAGTACTGCGAGCTCGGCTCGGCCAGGCGTTCATAGCCATAACCGTAGCCATAGCCGGCGCCATAGCCACCGCAGCCGGTGTTGCAGCCGGAATAGACCGGCGCAACCGGCTGGCAGGGATTGAAGCCGCAGGCCATGGCCGGCGCGCTGCCCACGAGCATCACGACAGCCGCCGCGACCAGTCCTGAAATCATCTGACGCATTACTCTCTCCTGTTGATTCCGTTTTGTTGGATTTTGACGTTTCTTAACCCGGCGGCTTGCCGGGGATCTCTGCATGCGGCCGCGGTCGCGGGCGGCGTGGACGGTCGTTGATCTCAGGCGCGAGGATCACCGGCGGCGGGTTGACCGGCACATCCATTTGCGGCGGCAGCGGCGCGGATGACGCGCCCCAGCTCTGGTGATAGCTCTCTGCCGGCTGCGGCAATTTGCGTTTCGCGGGTGGTTCGACCTCGAGCCGGCCATAGCCGGGCTGCAGCCCCATGCTGGGATAGTAATGGCCGACATCGAAGGGCTGCCGTTCGGCCACGTAACGCCCGCCATAGATCGTGGGCTGCACCTGGACGCCCTTGCCTAGGCCCCAGACACCTTCGACCACGCTATAGGACGCATCGATATTGTTGATGATGATGGGCACGCCGGGACGGCCGGGCACGACGATATCGAAGCCGCCGCCGGCAAGTGCCGTTGCGGGCAGTCCGATCAGAAAGGCTGCGAGCGCGGATGCGCGCATGGAAGGATTCCGGTTGTCCGGATCACAATCTAACGGATTGCCGCGCGGAGAGGGTTAAGGACAGCTGACCAAATTCCGGTAAGCCTAACACGTAAGCATCGCGCGCCGCTCAAATGCTGCAGGGCGTACTAGCGAAGTGTTAACGGCCGGGCGAGCTACGGAACCTATTCCCTTCCGCTCACGTCCGTTTGACCGAAGGGGCGGAAAATCAGCCCGTCTGTTCGGAACGACTGCCGTTCCCGGCATTTAGCCCCTGTCAATTCGAAGGGAGACAACAATGACGAAGATCAAACTCCTCGGCGCAGTCGCGATCGGGGCGACGATGATTACTGGCGCCGCGATGGCACAATCGGTCGTCGCAGACCCGGGACGCTGCGCGGGGCAATTCCCCAGCGCCAACTGCCAGAACGTCGGACCCGGCAATCCCTACGTCGATCACGGCTATCGCCATCGCCGGGTGAGCTACCGCCAGACCAACGGTGACTGGAATAACGACTGGAACAGGACCCACACCGGGTTCTGGCCGACAGACGTCGCCGGTAATGTCGCCGGCACCGCGATCGGCACCGCGGGTGCGATCGCAACCGCCCCGTTCCGCGCGATGGACAACAGCTATGCTTACGACAATTCGTGGGACAATCGTGGCTGGGACAATCGCGGTTGGGACACCCGCAGCTACGCCCAGCGTAACGGCTTCGTCTGCACGCCCGGCACCTGGTTCAAGGGCGAAGATGGCCGCCGGCACATCTGCCAGTAAGCCGATTTAGCGCGACCGAACCAGAACAGGCGGCCTCCACGGGCCGCCTGTTTCGGGTTCTAGCACTTTCCGACCAAGTCTGGTATTGCGACGCGCGGGTGGGCAGCCCGGCGCTGGTCGGCCCCTGCCCGCTTTCTTAGGGCGCGTCGCCGGCTTAGCTCAGCGGTAGAGCAGCGGTTTTGTAAACCGAAGGTCGGGGGTTCAATCCCCTCAGCCGGCACCATTTGACTATTCCCCATCGTTCGCTAGTCTCCGCTTCGGCGACAGAAGTCGCTGAAATATAGCGGTTTTCGCTCCGTCAGCGTTCGCTTCCTCCGTCAGCTTCCGCAAATTCTGTTGGTATGGACGTTGGTAGGGATCGGATCGACTGTTGGTACGGAGCCCTAGCGGGGACGATCCATGCCTTTGACCGATGCAGCCTGTCGCGCAGCCAAGAAAGCGGAAAAGCCGTACAAACTAAGCGATGGCGGCGGCCTATATATGCTTGTCGAAACGAGCGGATCGCGGCTTTGGCGTCAGGCGTATCGGTTCGGCGGCAAACAAAAGCTGATCGCGCTGGGCGCCTATCCCGCGATCACGCTCGCCGACGCACGGATCGCGCGGGATGCGAACAAGGCCCTTCTCGCGAAGGGCGTAGACCCGTCGGATAAACGGAAGGCCGACAAGCTCGCGGCGTCTGCGGCGCATCTGACGACGTTTGACGCCGTGGCTGATGCGTGGCTGGCCAAGCAGCGCGAGACGTCAAAGAGCGCGACCACCCTAGACAAGCTGACTTGGATAATTGACCTAGTCCGGCCGCAGATCGGTCAGCTTCAGATCGGCGCCATCACGTCGTCAGACGTGCTGGCGGCGCTTCGTAAAGTGGAGGCTGCCGGCCGGCATGGGAAGAACCGGTATGAAACCACGAAGCGATGCCGAGCGACGCTTAGCCGCGTGTTCTCGTATGCCGTGGCGGAAGGTCTTCGGGAATTCGATCCGGCGGCTGCTTTTGCAAAATCAGGCCACCTAACGCCACCGCAAACGAGGAGCTACGCCGCCATCGTCGATCCGGTGGCCTTCGGCGCCCTCCTCCGCGCAATCGATGGTTACGACGGCACCAAGGAAACGAGGCTTGCCTTGCAGCTTCTCGCTCTCACCGCGCTGCGACCGGGTGAACTGCGGCAACTGCGATGGAGTTGGGTGGCTGACGATGTCAAGAAGCCCTCGATTATGCTCCCGCCGGAAGTCATGAAGATGCGGCGCGAACACAAGGTGCCGCTGTCCCGACAGACAATCGCTATCCTCGCAGAACTGCGCGACATAACAGGATGGTCGTCGATCCACGCCGCGGCCGGCGCCGACCATGTGTTCCCCAACGCGCAGCCTCGCCGCTTGATCGGCAAGGATGGCATGCCGTCGAAACGTCCAGCGTTGCGGCCGATGTCCGAAGGCGCGCTAGGGTCTGCTCTGCGCCGACTTGGGTATTCGAGCGACACGCACGTCCCGCACGGCTTCCGGTCGTCCTTCTCGACGTTGGCAAACACGTCGCGGTTGTTCGACGCTGACATCATCGAAGCGGCACTGGCTCACAGCGACGGCAACCAAATTCGCAGCATCTACAACCGTGCAACCTACGACGCGGACCGAACCCGCCTCGCTCAATGGTGGGCCGACTATCTGGACGACCTGCGCAAGTCCGGCGCGGTCGTGCCGATTGCGAAGGCGCGCCGATCGCGCTCGGTTTCCTAGCCACCCCGTAGCGACTACAACGTCCACAGTATCGACCTTTGCCGCCTGCCTGTTCCAGCGAGAACTCTTCACGCTGGACACGCGGCCTTCCCGGCATTTGATCTTGCGACGCCGGCAGAACTGTTCCGTTCCCATCCGGTTCCGGTCACTTGTGGACCATGGGGAGCGACGTAACTCCGACGTTCGGCGGCTGTGCAGCAGCCTCTTGAAAACTTGAAGACCCTCCCTCGGTCGTTCAACTGCGTCTCATGATGCAGCTGGCCATTTGGCGCGCAACAGACGATCACGTCCCGCTCACGCTTTGCAGTGATTTGCGCGATTTTGTTAAAACCACCGGTAGAACGCCCGGAATTAGCAGTTTTTTCCACAGGCCGCCGATCGATAATTCGCTTACCGCATCAAGAGCATCACCCCGAGTTCTTTAGTATTTTAGTTTCGCCTACGTTGACGAACGTCTGCGCCGTCACGGACTGTCGCGATCACAGACGAACAAAACGCAAGGACACTTCAGATGCGGACCGGCGATATGACACTTCTCGACATGATCAAGATTTACGATCTGCCGCCCAACCTATCTGTGAACGACTTTTGCAAGATCGCCGGCATCGGTCACACTCGCTTCTACGAACTGGCGAAAGACGGCGCGATCCGCCTTCGAAAGAACGGACGCTATACGACGGTACCGGTCGAAGACCTTTTTCAGCTTCTGCGCGGCGAACAGGCCGCCGCCTGATCCCGTTGCGCTGGCGGTGCACGAGCCCCGGCGCCTTGTCGCCGCCCGGATGTACGGCGGCGCTACCGGCGGCGCGCCGTTTTCTCCGTCTAACGGCGTGCCGCCCACTTCCCCAGTCGCAAATCATCTGAGGTCTGACCCATGGCGCAGGTCTACATTTTTCCGTCGTCCCGGCATCGCCGGATCGTCGAGTTCATCGCGAACGAAATGCAGAAGCGACCATCCGTCGACGATGCCGAGCAATATCTGATTGATCATCTCGATATCGAATGGAGCCGGCTTGCCGGTCTGAGCATCACGGAAGATGAGATCGAACGACACTGCCACGCCTTCGCGCTCGCGGCGTGGCGCACCTTCTTCGACGGTCGACAAGCCCAAGGGGTCACATGACCATGGCCGACACGTCTGCCATCCGAGTAGTGCGCGATGCCCGGCGCGAGGCCGCGCCGGTCGACATGACAAGCGATCCGCGGCTTCATGTTCAGATCGCGATCCCACAAGCGAAGGTGATGCTTCTGCCCGGCCGCTTCCGGGATGCAGCGTACGTCCGCCGGCACGTGAAAAACGTGCTGACGCGACCCGCCGAACAAGGCGAGCAGCACGTGCGGCGCAATCTGAGTGCACTTCGCAAAAACCTAGAAGACATGGGCGTGGATCAGATCGCGATTGACGTCGAAGTCCGGCGCGTTGAAGCGGCTGTCCGAGCTGAAATCTGGAAACAGGTCCTGCTGCCGGGCGGTGACGAATGAGCACAGCGGCCGTCGCCCGCCGTCCTGGCCCGGCGAATGAGACTACTCGCTTCAAGAAGGTTGAAAATCCTGTCGCTCGCTTCCGACCCGGCGAACTCTACAGGCTCATGGCTGTGCGGCACGGACGAAAGCTACCCGCGAACGATGATGGCGCGCGGTTTCGAGATAGGTTGCTGGACACGCTGGCGATGTCTGGAAAAGACGGCCGTCTAAGGGCTACCAACTTCCTTGCCTTTAGATGTGGGTGGATGTCACCGGCCGACCGCGATGACGCGATCGAAGCCGCGTTCAGAAGGCGGAGGTTTTGGACCCCCGAAGCGTTGGGCAGCGACTTGGACGTCACTGAGGCCGAACACGCCAGAGCGAGGATCAGGACCTTCCGCATCGCCGGCATGACCGACGAAGCCATGCAGGCGAGGCGCAAGGCAAAGGAAGCCGCGCGGAAGCGAGAGGAACGGCTTCAGGAACGACTTGCAGCAAAGCCAACGGCGTCAAGGCCGGCTCTCCGCGTCGACGCGATCCTGAATGTTCTGCCGAAGGACGACTGGTGGAACGTAAGCGCCATCGTCCGCCAACTTAAACGGTCGAAGGCGATCGCTTTCGAGACCTTGGGCAGAGAAACCGGCAGCCTCCGTCCCGCGATCCATCGGGCCATCAAACACGGCGTCAAGGAGGGGCGACTTCAGACGCGCATGGTGCCCGGATCGAAAATGGACGAGGCGATGGAGATCAGGAGAGGGTCACGCGCATGATGCCGGGCGCCCTCACTCCCGCAGACTGCGGACGGCATTTTGATACGGTATCAACACGGTATCAAAACCCCGTCCGCAATCTGATTTTGCAGACTGCGGACGGCCATTTGATACCGTATCGAAAGTGCGTCCGCAGTTATTCTTATCTAACAATAGAACTGCCGCCGGTTGATCAGCAGTGGGCCGCAGCTGATGAGAGCCGGGCGCGCATGGCGCGCGCCGGCGCCGGTCGGTCTGCCGAAAGCCGGGTCGTCCAATGAGCGATGGTGTCGAACTCTTTCGCCTATATCAGCGCGGGACGCCCGACGGCGACACGTTCTTCGTCGGCACGCTCGGCGATGCCGGGATCACCGTCGTCCGCGACCAGATGAAGCGAGATGTCTGGCGCGTCATTGCCGTCGACCCATCCCGGGCAAATAACCGGAATACCGATATGACGCCGGCGCGCGCCGGAGCGCGCCCGGCCATCGATGACAGGACGTGCCGTATGGACGAGATGGACGACGACCTGCCTGAAGACCTTCTCACCCTTGAAAGGAAACAGATGACGAAGACTGATCACGACGATTGGCATACCGGCGAGTTCGAACAGATCAAGCCCGTCGCACCGTCACCCCGCGGTCGACCTCCCAAGATGATCCGGTTGACGCCCACCCAGACAGACGACATCGCGGACGATCAGGGTCAGGGCGATGAACCGCAGTAGCACCGCAAAGCCGCTGGCAGCCGCGCTGATGCGCGAGCGCGGCCACCGCACATCGCCGCGCTGATGCGCGAGCGCGGCCACCGCACATCACCGCGATCTGCGACTACCAACGCACAGACGGCCGCGGCTGCCCACCCCACCCCCTCCCCATCATCAAAGGAACGTACACCGGCCGGCCGGGGGTACGGCACGAGGCGCCCCAATTACTGGCCATGTGGCCGATTTCCAGATTTCCGGTTTGGTTTGGTCTTAAGAGGATGAAATGCCGACAATAAAGCGACAACGACGTTCGTGGCCACTCGCCGGGATCACGCTAGGTCTCGCCGACGCCGCTCGCATGATCGAAAAATCGGAGACCCACGTTCTGCGGCTGGTGAAGGACGGCCTTCTTCAGAAGGCCGGTCGCGGACATTACCGCCCCGAGGACGTCGCGCGGGCCGCCCTTCAATTCAGGGAGGGTGAGGACCGCCGATCCTCGCAGACCGAAGAGGCGAAACGCGTCGCAACCGCCCGGGCCAAAGAAATCGAACTTCGCACCGCGCGCGAGGAAGGACGGCTTGTCCCGCTTGAAGGCGTGCAAGCTGTCATCACCGACATTCTGGGTACGTACCGATACGAACTGACCGGCGTCGCCGCGGCGGCGACACGCGATCTGTCTGTCCGCGCTGCGATCCAGCAGCATCTCGACGACGCCATAGATCGGTGCCGTATCAAGTTCGACCGTGCCGAACGCGATCTCGCCGCCGGACGTGACCCACTGGAGGATACAGCCGAATGAAGATCACCTTACGGGGCGATGCGTTTTCGACGATCTACAAGGCCGCGGCGCGCGCCATGGTTTCAACTGATTTTTCGGCGCCGCCCGTGGAACGCATCAGCCCGCAGCCTTCCTTTGTCAACGGCGATGTCGGCGCGTTGATCAGCGCTGCCGAAACCGAACTACTCGCGGCAATCGCTGACAAGTTCTCAGTGCTGCGCGCCGCAGCGCGGGCAAGGTCGGTCGCCGGTGAACTACAACCAAATGCCGGGCTGGATGATTTGGTCCGGCCGATGATGATCCTTAGAGACTACGACATCTCGCGCGCCGAACTTTTCCGACGGTGCGTTGAGCATCCGGTTGGCACGCCCGGAGGCTTCAGCCTCCGCCGTGATGGCGAAGGCAGCCACCTAATTTCGTTGTCCCGCTTCGATCGTCACTTCCGGCAGTATCCGCCGCGTAAGAGACGTTCTGAGACGGAAAAGTAAGCCCCGCGAGACGTTGTGAGACGCGATGGGCGTTGATGGCGACGCGCGACATGGCGAAGCTATCGCCGTCATCGACCCCTCTCAACGGAACTGAGCAACCCGCCATGTCAATTTTCAAAAACCTGATCGACAGCAGCACCGGCACCGCCGTGTATGTGAACTGCGATCAAATCGCCTTCGTCGCCCCGACTTCGTCGGGCGGTTCGCGCATCACCTTCGTCGGTCCAGTCAGCGAAGGCCATCCGGTAAGCGTCAGCGTCACCGCGCCGCCGGCGACGGTCCTGTCCGGCGAAACCGTCTCCTAGTTGGCGCCGGCGATGTGGAGAAAATTGACCGGTCAAGACGGTAAGCCTGTGTTCGTCAATCTGGACACCGTCACGCACGTGAAGGCCGATCTTCATGATGGTTATGTTCCGTCTCGCGGAGTGACCGGGCGTTCGTTCATCGAGTTCGTAGGTGGCCGCGGCGCAGACAGCGTCAGTTCAATCGTCGTCCGCGAAACACCAGAAGAAATCCTAACCGACCTGCCGCTGCGCTGACCCGCAGGTCGATCCAGAGACGGGGAGCAACCCATGCCAAATCTATCCGCCAGTACCGCGGCCAAAGCCGAACGCGATCGGATCGCCGCGATTATCGCTCTTCCGGAAGCCAAGGGGCGCGAAGCGTACACAATGACGCTGGCCATGACGACCGACCTTTCGGTTGATCAAGTCAAGGCAAAGCTCGCCGCGGAGACGTCCGCGTTGTGGGACGCCGCGCTGGCCTCCCGCGGAATTAAGATCCGCGCGCAGACACCTGACGGGACGTCGTGGGAAGCATCCCTGAAATCTCGCGGTATGAAAGTTGGTTGAGGTCGTAAACATGAAAAAACCATTCTGGAAGCCTTCGGAGATCGACAAGCGCAGCGCCGCATTTCAACCGGAACTGGCGGCCGCCCGCCGCAAAGTCTCGGAGCTTGATGCTGGGAAAGCGGCCGCGTTGGCCGACAGCGTCGCTTTTGGAAAGTGGAGCGCTGAACGCAGCGCGGCCTCGCTTGAAGTCGATCGCTTGACGGGTCTGATTGAGACTTACGAAACGGACGCGGAAGCGGCGCGGAGGGCCGACGCTGAAGCCGCCGCTCGCCGGGAAACCGCGGCAGCGCGAAAGGCAGCCGCCGACCTCGCCAATCGCATCCGGACGGACGGCGCGCGCATCATGACAGAGTTGTTGCAGCTGACGCAGGACTGCGCCAAACAGTCTTTGGCCGCGAAGGCGTTGAACAGTCGGCTGCCGGACGGCGAAGCCCCGGTCCCCGCTGCTGATATCCTTGCTCGCGACTTTGGCGCTGAAGATCGCAAAGACCTTCGCTCGCGAGAGACAACGTTGTGGGTGGTCGCCGACGACGGCCGTATTGTCGGCGATCAGGCGAGCGTCAACTCTGCTGACGGCGTAACCGGCCACCTTCACGTTGCGGGCGCCGGCTTCCGGTGGAAATGCGTACGCAGAAAATTCAGGGAAGTTGAATTCCATCCGCGCACGCTTCCCGATTGGCCCGGCGGCTTGTTCCAGTTGATGCGCCTTCCCCGCGTCGACGGGCTCGGTTACCTTTTTGACGGTGCCACCATGACGCCGGAGGCCGTCGCCGATCTGGACGTCGCCGCCGTCGTCGCACCGCGGAAGAAGCAGCGGCCGACGCAAATCGAATTGGTCCCCGTCGACCCGGTGTGGCCGCCGGCTGACCTCGTCGGCGAGGCCGATCGGAACGTAACAGCGTGAACCCTTTCAGGCTCTCCCGCCGCTTCGTCGGTCTTGGCGGCCGGAGTGTCGCAGCGGCCGCGGGTGATGGACATACCACCCGCGGCCTAACTTTTAGGAGGCGAAAATCGCTAAGATCATAGAGGCGCGTGCTGTCATTACGGCGGAGGACAAAACCGGCGCCGTCTTCGACAAGATCGCCAAAAAGATCGAAGGCATCGCGAAGTCCGCGAAGTCGTCGAAGGAAGTCGACGCGCTGACGAAGTCGCTGTCACGCGCACAAAGCCAGATGGCCGCGATCGATCGCTTCGCGACCGCTAAAGGCGGCTTCTCTGACGCCCGGAACAAGTTCCGGGATGCACAGATCGGCGTCGAAGCGGCCGCGAAGGCAATGAAGCGCGGCGAGGGCGACGCCGCCGCGCTCGCCCGTTCCTATGAGAAGGCGCAGCAAGCCGCCAGCCGGACGTCAGCCGCGCTGGACAAGCAGCGCAATTCCTTCGTCAACGCAAAGCGCGGACTTGAAGAATTCGGCGTCCCGATCAACCGCGCGGTTGCACATCAGGACAAGCTTCGGGCCGCCATTGAGCGGACTAATTCCGCGCTTGACCGGCAGGCGGCGCGATCGGAACGGTCTGCGCGCCGGCGGGAAGTCGTCGGCATGGCTGCGGGCGTCGCCGGCGGCTTTCTCGCCCATTCGGTTGCACACGGCGCCGGCGAAGTGATCAAGACCTATCGCGAATTCGACAAGGAACGTCGTTTCGGGAAGGCTGTCATGGGCCTGACCGACGACGAACAGGCGCCCTTGTGGCGCAGGCTATCCACATGGGCGCCAAGACCAAATTCAACGACATTCAGGTTCTGGAAGCGCAGCGCGAGCTTGCCGCGCGCGGCCTAACCAAAAATCAAGTCATGGGCATGATGGAGCCTGCCGCGCAACTCGGCATGTCCATGGACCTGTCGCTGCCCGACGCGGCGAAGCAGATGGAGGGCGCGATCTTCGGCTTCAAGAAGGACACGTCCACGCTTGAAGCCGCGAGGGCCGCGGCAAAGCAGACGGCCGATTATCAGGTCAAGGCGGCGAAGGTCTCCGGCATGACGCCGGAAGACATCAACCAGCTTTACAAGTTCGGTGCGACGCCGGCCCGGATGGGCAAGGTCAGCGAAGCGACGTTGCTCGGCTTCGGCGGGGTCCTGAAGAAAGCCAATATTGGCGGCGACGAAGCGGGCGTCGCGTTCCGCGCGCTGATGGCAACTGCGCAGTCGCCGACCGCCGGCGCGAAGACCGCACTTCTGGCGAACGGCCTGAACTACAAAAATTACCAGCACTTGCCCGACAGCCTGCCGGTCGACCCGTTCGCGGACGACGTCGCCGCGCGCTACGGCGTGAAGCTGAACGGCAAGACCCGCGCGGGGCTGGGCAAGCTGTTTTCGAACAAAGACCTGATTTCGGACCCGGCCAAGTTCAACCCCGCGGTTACGGCGCTTCTGCGCGATGAACTGGAAGGCAGCGACGCGAAGTCGCTGAAGTCGATCGCCGGCGCCGCGGGCCGGTACCGCGACAAGTCCGTCAACGACGTCGACACGAACGCCTTGATTAAGGACTTGCTGCCGAAGCTGGCGAACAACCTGCCGTTGGCGAATTCGCTGTTCGGGGCGAAGCAGGGCAGCCGCATCGCGACCGCCCTTGGCGACAGTGACACGATGAAGCACATCATCGGCGAAATCGAGAACCATTCCGATGGCTTTTCGGAGAAGATCGCCGGCGAGCGGATGGCCGGCTTCGACGGTGCGGTTTCGCGTCTCGAAGGCGCAATGAAGAACCTCGAAACATCGATCGGCCGCGCCTTCGACAACGAAGGCAAGGGTGGGCCTGCAACTTGGGCCGCCGATCTTGCGGGGCGAGGCACGCAATGGATGGCAGAACGTCCGCCTTGATGGTCGGGGCTGGCGCGACGGCCGCGCTCGCTGGTGGCGCTTACGGTGCGACAAAGTTTGCGCAAACGATTTTGGGTGGCTTCGGCCTGTCGTCATCAGCGGTTGCGCTGGATGGGTCCGCCGCGGCACTCACGGCGGCCGCTGCGGAGTTGTCCGCCGCGACAGGCGTCAGCGCCGCTGCCAAGGGCGCAGCCGCCACAGCGGCCACTGGCGGCGCTGGAAGCGCCATCTGGGCCGCGGGCGCCGCTGCCGCGCCATGGGCTGCCGGCGCTGCCGGGATCGCTGGCGGGCTCTGGGCCATGCACAAGTCGGTTGAAGACGCCGGCTATGACGGTCTTACCAGCGGCCAGCGCCTGACCCTGCAACGCCGGGGGTCGATGCGCGACCTGTACCGCCGGGAATGGGGCTACGGCGACAATTCGATCGCGCCGGAAATCTCCCCGACAATGACTTACGGAACCGGCGTCGGCGGCGACAAGGGCTCGCAGCATGTCGACGTTTCCGGGCAGGTCGCCGGCGAGGCGAAGGTCGTCCTCGAAATCAACGCGGGGTCATCGTTGATCGACGTCGTGAAGCGTGCCGATGCTGCAGTCCGACTGGCTGGGACGCTCAATTCGAGCGGTCCGGGATCGTTGGGGCGTTCGTCGCCGGATGCTTCGGCGCCATCGCCGCGGCGCGATCTTGGATCAAGCGGCGGCGGGGGAATGTGACATGATCGATCCTATGAATGAGTTGGAGCATCTGGCAGCGAGACAGGCCGCATCCGAAGCCGTGCTGACTGAAGTGCTAGTGCCGTTGCTGGTATCCTTCAGCCCCGACTTGGCGCGCGAACTGGTCCAAGAGATCAGATGCGGCTTCAATGCGCGTCCGCGTACGCGCAACGAACGCCTTCAGCTGATGACCGAAGAATATCTGGCGCGACTTGCCGACGGCATCGAAGCGCGGGTTCGCGCGAAGATCGCCGGGCGTTGAACCGGGAAGATCGCGCCGGCAACGGGAATACTCCCGGTTGTGTCCCGGTTGTGTCCCGCCACGCTTCTCTGCTAGTCGAGAGCGGACCGCCGGCCGCAGCAACGGCCGGGCGGTCCTAACTCGCACAATGGAAATGAGCCATCATGCAAGCTGACCTAAGTCTACCTCTTCCGCCCTCCGTGATCGAGAGCTATCGATCCACCGCGAACGAAGCGCGGAACGACCAATCGCACGATTTCGTGCTGCAGGTCGTCGACGAACTGTGCCGCCCTGATGGACGATGGGTCACGCGTTGCGTCATCGTGAACCGGAACATTGCCGACGTCGGCAGTGACGACGCTCCGGCGAAGCCCGGCGCCAACGCGGACGGCTATCGCGTCAGCACTAACGAGGCACTGTTCCTGCGCTGCGTCCTGCAATGCCAAGGCGACTACGGGATCAAGCCGCCGGCAGAACTTGCGCTCCCGCGGACGATCGGCATCGTCGTCGATTACGACTATGTCAAACGGCTGATGTTCACGAAGATGTTGCGCGAGGAAGACAACACGCCCGACGGGCTAATGAAGCACCGCGAGCACGTGAAGAAGGCGCTCAAGGCAGCGCGAACGCACTTGATGGAGGTCGGCATCGTCGGCTCCGACGATCCATTCGTTTGGTGGACGGGAAGGCCGGCGAACGGTGTCCGCGAGACGTACAAAAATCTTTCGGCTGCATGACGACCGCGGACCGCAACGAAAGGATCAGGGCGCTGGCGAAGGTCGCGTTAGCGATCCTTCGCCGGAATGCTGCCGGCGTCATCGTCGACAAGGCCGGCTTCGGTCGCGCGCGCGCCTATGACGTTCAGCACAACGAATGCAGGCTGTCGTTCCTCAGGCTGGTCGACGACCCGGCACAGACCGCGCAACTGGAAATTAGGTTCGCGGGTCACCGGGTTCTGTTTGCCGAATGGAACGACGCCGGCTTCGTGAAAAGGTCGTACATGCCGGGGCCGTGGGAACGCGATCTGCGGCGATATGAGCGGATACCAGCGTTGGCAGGGCGATCGTCGACGCCAATGTAGCCCCGTCGACGGTCCGGCGAACGACGCCCGGATCGCGCTCTCGGCATCGCGGATTTGGCGGGCTTCGTGGATTTGCTCGTTAGTTAAGGGACTTCTGCGGCGGTCGGCCTGAAATCCCCGTCGATCATTTCAAGATTGTCGCCACGACCGCGACGCCTGACCTCGCCCGGCGCCTGCGCAGCGTCATATTCATCGCCTAGCCGGCTTGCGCCTCGATATCCAACGCGCTGCGACCAAACCCGCCGCCGCGAACGACAACGCGGAAGACGCGCAGTGGCCACTCATTCCATTTTCTGACGGTTGGTGCGCGACGTCTCGAAGTACGGTCGAGATCGGCGCCAAGGGGCTGCGGCGCTGGTCGCGTCGCGGCGGATCGAACGTTCCGGCTTTGCCGATCTTCGCGGCTGACGGCGGGAAACCGGGGCGGCATTGCCGCCAACTTGGCGACGATTGCGACCGCCCGCCTTCGTCGGGCGCAGCGTGCGCCGGTCGTGGCACTCTAATGGACGAACTCCACCCCGGCGAAAGCATCCCGACGCCATATGAGGCGGCAGGCGAAGCTCGTTCCAAAGTGGTCGAACGATAGGTCGAAGCCGGGCGACGGGATCGGAGTATCTTTTAGCAGGATGCCGGCGCCAAGAACTGAAAGGTTTCGCATTGCGCAGGGCGTGACTGTCGCTCCGCCTGAGAGCGAAAGCATAACTGTCTGGTCGACCGTCTTGCGTCTGGCCCGTCGCCGCTCAACACCCGTCCATTCAACAGACACCTTTCAGCCTCCGAGGCCAGCAGCATCACATGGGCGGGGCCGCCGACCCGAGGGGACGGCGACCCCTCGCCGCGAAGGCGTCGATACGCGAAACGAGGACGACTTAGCGACTGCATCCAGGATCGGGGCCGCTGTCGACCGCCGCAAGAACATTCGCGCGTTAGTGTTACTTGGGCCGCTTAACGGTGTCTGATGGGGTGACGGATTGGTCCCGCGCGACGATCGCTTCAACACTTTGTACGGTCCGAGCGAAATCGGACCGAATATGTCGAGCATGCGCCGCATCTTTTGGCTCTGAAAGAAATGCGATCTTCACGAGGAAGCGGTTCAATCGTGATGTGACGAGAAGATTGTCAGAGTGCTGCGAGCGCAAGTTCGTGACCTGTCGTCGCATCTCAACGAGGTCGAGCCGGGTCATCGTCGGGCATATTCGCCAAATGAGGCTTGTGTCGATAAACGAAGCCGCCGCGCCGAATATCTTGGCGCGACGGCTGCGCCATGGTGAACCCGAACGGCGCAATGTCCGGTGCAAGAGAGGCTAACGCTCTGTAGCCTAGGTGCAACCGAAGACGCGGATTAAGCTTGATGTCGCCGCGGAAAGTTAAATCTGGAACAGGGGCAGCCTCAAGATCGGCGACTGTTACCTTCTTCGAAAACCCAAAGGCTCCTCGACATTCAGCGCAGTGCGATTACCCTCTCAAGCTGTAGGGAGATGTTTCTTTGGTCTGATCAACCAAGATGGGAGTACCAGCGATGCCCCATAGACGCGGCTCCAATTTTTTGACTGCCGTAACAGGAGTGTCCCTTCTGATTTTGGGAATAGTCATTTTTACTACTCACCCTGTCGATATAAGAGCTAATCGCGTCATCGTTAACGGCGGCGCGTGCATTCTCTTTGGATTGGTTCTTCTGTGGTGGACCTATGGTGAAGGCAGCGAGTGGGGGATCGGCTTCGAAACAGTTACCATGACAGTCGCAGTCGTGACGGCGGTCATCGCAATTTTGGCGCTAAACGCCGCCCCGTGAGCCTCCGCAACCTGTTGGCAATCCCGTTGCCCGTTCACGAAAAGCGCCGGGGGATTTCCATTGGCCTAGCTTCCGGCTCGGGTTAGTCGTGTTGAATGGTCCGAAGCGGCTTGCTGCTCTTGGCGGCGGTGTCCTGCGCAATAAGGCAAACGTCCCGGCCGGAGACCTAGCAGATCAGCGATGGCGCGTCGCTCGAAGCGATAGCTGCTAGCGTCACTTTTTGGAATTTCTGTACTCGTTGACGAACCCGACAGGATCGGCCTTCATCTTCTTTAGCGCAGTCCGTGATCGATCGGCGTCGATCCCTGCAACGAAGTTGGCGGCTTCCGCCCGTTCAGGTGAGCGTGCTTTCGGCCGCGGCGTCTTAGCTGGTGATTTCGTGAACGTCGGACCGTTGTTGGGCTTTCTTGTCATCACTCACCTGCTTTGTTCTAACCTTGTGGATCACCGCGCCGGGGACACGGTAGCAAACCCATGCTTCAAGGCCGCTTCGAAGACTTGTTTCAGGCCGGGGTCTTCCAATATTTCGTCAGCTGCGCTGAACTGGGCGACAGGTCGCCAATCGAGCCCCTTAGTCGGTTCGGGTAAGATCGACGCATTGAAAGCGTACGCGATGCGACCCGGCCGCTCGCCGACCGCGCCTTGTTCGACGTATTTCTGAAGTCGGTTCATTCGAGCCCCGCGGATCGCTTCATCCCTGATGCGAGAATTCAACCGCAAAGGATGTGTCAAGGCAAGCGAGAGCACGCTGGATCAGCGGCGCCTTGTCGTCAGCTGGCATAGCCGCTAGCGCGTCCAGTTCGGCGCCCTTGTCCAACGAAGTCCCGGCGACGCGGTCGATATCGTCGCCAAGGGCTTCAGCCCGGGCGACGTCGCGGGCGATCGTTGCGCGGTGTTTGCCGGTCTTTGCGGCGGTATCGTCTATGAAGGGTGCTTCCTTTTTCAAAGTCGCAACTTGCGACTTTGATCGGCGGTCTCCCCTCGTTTCGCTTCAGGATGCGCGTCCTGATACGCCTTCTTCCGGGCCTTCAGCGCCTTTGCGCGTTCAGCGGCCGTCAGATCAGCCCGCATCAGGTTTTCGTCGATTTCGGCGAGGGCATCGCCGGATGCGACGAGGGTCAATGAGATGGTTGCATCGCAATCTTTCGACGATAGGAACTATTAGGAGCCGAGAGGTTCTTCCTCGTTAGAGGGCAGGAATTGCGGGTCCCTTGCTGCGAGTGCCACTCTCAGAGCTCTAGGGTAAAATTTGCTTCCGCTTTTTTCGAACGATTTTTTGTCGAATTCCCGTCAAATCACCGCTCGACAATAGATGCCCTAGATCAACGTCGAACTCGTAAAGTCACAGCCAGTATGATGTGGCGGAGTGTGGTCCAACTCGGAAGCCGGATTGTTCATCGACTTCCCACCTACCTAGCAGACATCAAACACAACCCGCGGTGGTTGTTGATGTTCTCACTGGCTCGCGTAGTGGCTTTCCGGCGTTTGGCTTGGCGGCTCTCAAAGAGCGCTTCTTTACCCGACCGTTCTGAAACCATTTTCGGCAACGTAGACATCGAGAAGATCGTTCACGAGCTAAAGCACAACGGCCTTTCGGTTGGTCTTCGGCTTCCGGTTGAAATCGTGACGGAAATCCGGGAATTTGCAGAGAGCGCCGCTTGTTTCGCAAATTTTGATCGGCAAATCGAGTTCCGCGCACTCGAACGTTACGAAGCCGAACGTAAACTGGGGCGTCCCATCCTGACGGGGCACTTTTTCGAGCGGGTTGCCAATTGTAGAGCCGTGAACGTTGTCCAGGCGGATCCCGCCTTGTTGGCGGTTGCGAAGCTCTATTTGGGCGATGCCGCTCATGTTACCGCCACGCGCTTGTGGTGGAGTTTTCCAACTAACTCACCGACGGACGTTGAGCTGCGGCTCGCGTCGCAAGATCGCTTCCACTATGACCTTGACGATTGGCGCCTCCTCAAATTCTTCTTTTATATAAACCGAGTTGATGAATTCGCCGGACCCCACGTCTACGTCAGGGGAAGTCACCGCTGGCACTCAATTAAGCACCAACTCAGCCTTACCGTCGGTCAGCCGGACGCAGAAATCTTGAAAAATTATGGCGCGGGCGCGCAACAGACGATCTTAGGCCCGTCGGGGTATGGCTTTGTCGAAGACCCCTTTGGGTTCCATACAGGTGCTCGTCCAATTTCTAACGCGCGGCTGGTCTTGGAGGTCACGTACGGCGTCAGTCATCAGCTTCATCGTCGCTATTTCGGCGAGCCCGTCATAGCGAAATCCCGTCCGGTAATCGCCGCCCCCCTTGAACGAAAGCCCGCGTGACCGGGAAACGTCGCTGGCGAAGATTTCGGCACCGAGGCTTGGCATCGCCGGCGCCTTCCGTTGCTTGCCATCGCGGCCGGTCCGCTTTTCAACTGGCGCATGTGCGCCAGTTGTTTTGCGCACGCGGCGAACTGTGTCTTTGCCAACCCCGATTTCAGCCGCGATAGCGCGGTCCGACTTCTCCGGGCTCGCGGCGATGGCCGCGGCCGCTCGCTCGGCCGCCGGCATGTAGGGCGCGCCGCAGCCGCATGACCCGGTCCCGTCGGCGCCGGACAACGACCCGCGCGGTGCTATTTTCGGATGTCAATCGGATGCTCCGGCGAGCCGGGCCCCGAACCCGGCGAACCGATCGGCAAGCCGTTGGCTGCATGACCAACGCCAACTCCCGGAGCGCTTACGGCGCCGGCTCCGGCGGCGCTGTTTGGAGAGGCTGTATTTGCGCCTTGTGTGACCGCCTTCTGCTCCGCGGCTACCGTGCCGGTTGTGGTGGATTGCCTTTCAGTCCGCGCCGGCGTTTGCGGAGCTTGCGTAGAGGTTGATGAACCCGGGCTGGTTTGCGACGCGCCGCCATTCTGGTTTCGATAAGCGTTAGAACGCACAGCTTGATAATCAAACCCGGCGGAATTCGACGACGCGATCTTTAATCGAAGCATGCGCGCGAAAGCCCGCGTTCATCCAAGCCCTTGCTTGGGTATGCCCAACCTTCATCGAGCTTTCGTTGCCCCACCACGCACTGAACCTGTGCGCGGATGCCGGCAGCTTTCTCCCCAATATCTGCTCGATCTCAGCGAACGTCAGCCGAACGACGCCGCCGCGCTCGATTGACAATCGCCGTTGCAACTGTTCGTAGATCGATTTTCGGAAGGTCATGGTCTTGGCGCGGGTTAGGCTGAGTGCCATCATCCTAGATCAACGCGCGCATTCCGGCCATCAACCATTCCTACCCGTTGGCGCATTCTTTTTGTGCACGCGTCGTCGCGCGCCGCGCCGGGTCCGATCCGCCGGCGGTCGAGGTCCGGCGCGCGAAGTACCGGCTGGCTGATGAGCACGATGCTGACGCAGGCGGAAGTCGGTACTCCTTCCCTGCCGGCGCTGTGAGCTAACGTGCAGCACGGTCCGATGTTGTTACGGCGGAGCGAACAGGCGGCAGGGCGCAATGCCTACTTCGAGCCCCCGGGGCGATGACTACGGGGCCGCTGCTCCAAGCCATTGCCTGCGCGCCGTCAGTAGAGCAGTCTTGCAGCGTGCCACCGGCGATCAGGATCGATCCCGGTCGGCTCTCTCGGCCCCGCGCTTCGGGCAGGGTGCGGACCCCCAAGTGCGGGGCCGAATTGGCTAACCTGCCGATGGGTTCTCACCGGGTGAGAGCAGCTTCACATACGTGCCGCTCTCGTGAAGATCGAGCCAGCCCTTCTCAATCGCGAATTTGATGCCGGCGCCGAATTCGGGCCCGCTACCGTTGCAGCCGTCCTTCGACATGAAGAGATAATTGATTTTCTCGATGTGAATGCGGCCGTTAATCGGCTCGATGCCCGCGGCAAGCTCGACGAGCTTCCGCGCGGCGGCTTCCGGATCGGCGTAAGGGCGTTCGTTGATCAATTTCATTCGGGTGGCGCGGGCCAATTGCTTGCGTGCCGCTAAGCTAGAGTGCCGTTGCGGTTCGTTAGTGTGGACAATGGCCGGCGGGCATCACTGCCGCCGGCCATCGCTTGCGCTGCCTGTGGCTGGGGGCTGATCGGCAGCGCTGACCGTAAGCCTGCTGAACGCCGATTAACAACTCTCTAACCAATTCGGGCGGGCTCTGGATGTTTCTCGGGCAAGAACGCGGCGGTCTGGGCCGCCGCTCGCTCGGATGTTTGAGTGGACGTTAGGTGCATGCTTTCAACTTGTCTGCTGTCGCCATCGGTTTTACGACGCCTAGCTCTCATCTCACGTGCATCTTCTCGACGATCGAGTAGAGCAGAACGAAGATCGGCAAGAAGACGAAGAACCACACCGCTGCCTGATCCTTTCGCGCGAATTCGCGGTTCGGATCGGTGTCGGTCGCGTGAGGCGTTGTCGAAGGCGGCCTAACTGGCCGCCGACGTCTCGCGAAGCGACCGAGCAGGCGCCGAACCGTCGCTTCCGGAAGAGGCTTGTCCATCGTTACGCTCAGAGCGCGAGCATAAGCGGGAATTTGCGCACGAGTTCGAGGTCGACATAGCCGGCGCTATTGATCCACTCGTGTGGACAGAAGGCGAGTGAGGCGGCATCGATTTCAAGGCTGTCACGCCTAATCGCGTCGCGCGTGCCCATGCGGCCAGCCCATTTCTTGCCACCGCTAGTTGGATCGACGCGAAGGGCATCGTACACGGCTGTATCATTCTTCAAGGCAATCCCTCAAGGTGCTTAAATGAACTGGCGCTAATCCGAGGAGATTATCGGAAGACCGATTTCAAGCAACGATCATCGTCGCCGCGGTGCAAACACTCACCGCTGCATCATCCTTGGCGGCTATGCTGCGGACCGTCATCGGGCTGGTGTTTCGTCCGAGCACTCAGACGGCCGCCGACCGACGCTGATGCAAGAACGGTATCGCCAAGGCTCCACGAAGCTGCCGGCCCAAATGCCGGCGCCGGCGCGTTCCGCGCGCCGTTGCGCCTCGGCGTACTCGCCCGCGGAGTATTTCGGCCAATCGAGGGCGTGGCCGTTTGAGACCATCCAATGCGCGATGTCCGGGCCCGGATCACCGATCTTGCAGTGGGCGACAACCCGACCATATCGGTCCCGATCCTTCGGCGTGCAGATGACCGGGCGAGGGATCGCGTAGAATATTCCGGCCAAGGCCGCCGCGGCCTTCTGGCCGCAGCGATACAGTTCGCTGTCATCGCCGCGGCAGAGTTGATCGCTCTCAGGTGCGTCGATGCCCCACAAGCGGATGCGCGTATCGTGGATTTCGATCGTATCGCCGTCGATCACGCTGGCGCGGCCGACTATGTCGTCAGCTATTGCGGGCCGTGCGGCGAGTAGGCCGACCAAAGCAAGAGCCAGGAACGTCACTATCGAAGAGAACCAGAAACGACCGCTTGGTATCACATCCATCTCAATTCTTTCGTAACGGGATCGCGACATCGACGACCACGCCTCCGCCGTCTCGCGTAAACGCCTGACATTCGATCGCGGCTTCGCGAAGCTCGATCCTTGCCAATTCGCTCTCATCCTTCAGCGCGGCCCGATGGCATCGGCGCGCTGCCGCTTCTAATTTCTCCAAGTCGACAGCCGTGACCGCATTGCCAGCCGTCGCGGCCAACGCGAACCATTCGTTTGGAGGGAAGCCGCTCGCATCCCAATTTAGGGAGATGTAGGTAACGAATTTCGGATCACAGATCAGGACCATGTCCGGTCGTTTAAAAAGACGCTGCCGCCAGACGGCGAGAAGTGATCGAAATGGGTATTGGTCCGTTCGATGATCCGTGCCGTTATTTCCTTGCATTCCGGCGTCTCGGCGGACCGCTCGCCGGCGGCCGCTGGTTGAACTATGCCGACACAGAGAACGAGGAGCCCCCTGTGGGCGAAGCGCCAACAGCTGGTCCTGCTGTGTCGACCGATCGATCTAACGGGAATTTGCATAGCCATTATTCGCCCCAACGCGTTGCCAAGCGCCGCGTTACATCGTTCGGCTCTTGCGGGCGAAGTTGTTTCCTCCCCGATTGCCGATCGCGCTTCGGTCTCGCGGAATGCTTCTTTATACGAGCATCTTCTGGAACTTTCGTCTTTCGGCGATTTTGGGGTCCACAGCGCGCAAACGATCCAAGACTTTATCCAAGGCATATACAGTGGACGGCGGCGCGTCGCCCACGATTGCCGCGACCACATTGAGGAGTTTTTCCGGAGCATTTCTGTACAGGTCTTCAGATGCGTCGGATATGCTATAAACCGTCGTATGGGCGCGCGGGTCGTCAGGACGAAGAAACGGCAATATTGCGTCGGCAACTTCCGAAAATGCACCGCCCGAAACCAGCAGCAATCTGACGAGTTCAAAATTCGCGGCGCTAGTTTGCAACTCAACGTCCAGTGGCCAGATGCCGTGAAAAACCATCCCTACGACGCTGCTCCAGCGAATTGATTTCTGCTCTGGCGTTGCCTGCTCCAGCTCTACGGCCAGCCGGTTTGCGACCATTGGCAGCACAGCAGAACCAACTCGCCGCAACGCCGCCCGCGCCTCGATATCTGACAAGGGGTATCCTGCGTTGTCTGATCGGTTTACTAAGAGGAGAGAAACCAACCATTCGCTGAATTTGCCGAGTGTTTCGATCGGAATGTCTGTACGGCCGAACAGCGCGAGGAATGAGCGTTTGAATAGCGCAAACAGGTCGGGCGATCCGATGTAGGCAGAGTATAATCTTGCGGACCACATATCGCCTGCTTCCGCATGAGACCAGTCGAACAGTGGGACAATATTGTATGTGGTCCATGTGGGGGCGCGATCAAAGAAGAAGGGCAAGTCTGCTGCAAGGCGTACTCGCGCGAGCAATCCGGGGGTGCCCGGCATTGCGATAAGGCGATCTAGACGGCTCCGCACGGCGATCGGAATGTTCCCGCTATCTCCAGTTCCAATCCTATGGATCAGTATCTCTGCTAGCCGCCCGCTTGGCGCGTTCACCGCCTTATTGAACAGGTCGCTCAATGGCTATCTCCATCGCCGTCGGTTAGCGACGCATTAGCTACACGATCCCACAATGGCCACAACTGATCTTCGGACAGCGTCTTGGCATGATCTGCCAGCCACGAAGACGCTGCGTCGACTACATTTTCAAAGTGACCCGTCGAGGAACATAAGAGCAGTGAGGCCATCCGACTTTCGGTCGCGGCATCAACATAGGTTGTCCGAGACCAAAGGGCCTGTTGCCAAAGCTCTTTTGGCCAAGCTCCAGAGGCTGCGGCGGCCGCCAAGCCGCGGATTGCGCGATCGGGCTCGCTGATAGACAGGGAATACCATGTATCATCCTCCCCGAAGCGTGACACTGCCGCCAGCTTCTGTGCTTGGGCAACGAGCTGGTCATCGGAGACGGCTTTGAGCGCTTCATCGTTATTGCCGCGGCTCCGAAAGCCGCTCTCGTGCCAAACGTGAAACCCGATCTGCTCGCTGGGTTTCGGGCGCCATTCAGGCCAGCGAGCCCGAATGTCATCCAGAACACGTGTCGCTTTATCGTCGATATCGACTTTGCGATGAACCATATCAGCTAGGAAATCGTATCGCGAGCGATCGATGTATTGATCAACATCGGCGCTACTCTTGAACCAATCGCGGGGCGGCCCTTCGCAAAGCCGTTTCAAAACTTGAGCTCTCTTCGCGAGAGAAAAGTCGTTCCACCTCTCCAGAATGAGGCGATAGGCTTCAACGCTGGATGCCGTCAGGAAAAGCTCACCTGATGGCAGAGCGAGTATAGTTTCGGCAGCATCTTTTCCCGGCATTGCGGCATTCGCAAACGCAAAGAGGGCTAGGCGCCGGGTTAGGCGAAATTGACTGTCTCTCCATGTTTTTGCGATCGCTAGCGCTCTATCTTTCGACTTCGATGCGAGACGCGACCAGACCTCTGCAGTCACACGGACTATAGCTTGAAAGCCGGATCGATATTCGTTCTGTTGATGTCGAGCAACGGAGGGTACATCAGTATCGGAGACACTGTAGCCCTCGTTGGTTTCCGCGCCAGCGTCCGTCGCGTCGGCAAGCGCGGCATTAAGTGCTGAGGTAAGGTGTCGAAGAAGCTCTTCGTCTGCCGTGGCAGGGAACGTTGTTGACCATGCTTCGATCGCGTCTTTCGACGTGACGCCGTCTCTCACTTCGTAGTCGATCGACATTAGGTCGCTCGGACGTTCCGGAACGCGATCTTGCTCTTCTCGGTACCAGGACAACCGCTTTCCAACCTTGATCCTTGGCCGCAACGAGTTTGACAATCGTTCCAACACGTCAACGGAGTGGTCGCCCTTTCGAAGTTTAGGGAGAATTTCGAACCATTCGTTGTGCGCGAGCCCACGGCGCGCCGAACGCATGTGGCGGAGTATAAGCGACCAACTCTTTTGCAGTAGTGGAGGTAATTCCAGCGTCTGAGCACTCAGGCGGAAATCCAAGAGCGTTGCGGTTTCGGGTTCGAAGGAGTTGATGTTCGCCGCAACGTCTCTAACGGCGTCGATATCGGAAAAATTCCGTTCGATCCAAGCGATCAGCTGTGTATCGCTATTAACGAGCTTTGCTTCCCAAAGGAATGACAACCAAGCGAGCGAAGGATTAATATCCGACAACGTCAAAGCTAGATTGCCATCTGAGAGTAGAAAGCGAAGTTGGTCGCGTTCAAACGGCGTTGTGTCGGCTGGTGTCCTTTTGCGGAGTAAACGAAGGGGTAAGGGACTGTCAGTCATGATGGGGCGACCTGCCCTAAGATGGCCTCGATACGCTTGCGGCGGTAGTCAACGGGCTGAATTGCGTACCGCGCCCATTCGGACAATGTAGTGTATATTGCCTCGTAGTCCGGGAACTCGATGGGCATGATCCCTTTCGCCTTCCACAGCGAGGCTGATCCGGGCGCCTCCTTCTCAATCGCATATATCGGATGAAGATCATTAAAACGAGAGCGGTCTGCATCCAATGTTTCAAGCAACAGACGCATAGCAGTGTCTTCTGCTGCATATCCCACTAGAACAAGGACGCCGAGACGCATTCTGTCTTCAACGTAACGGGACGCCCACCCGCTGCGTAGATAGGCGTCACCAAAGTCCGAGCTTGTGAGAATTAGCTCCGTTTGATCCAACCCTAGAACCTCATCACCGAGCCGACCATGCAGATGGAGGATACCATGGTCCCGTTCCCCACCCGCTCTCGGCATCGCCAACCCCGCCGAACTCGGCGCGGTCAAACCAACGTCGCGCGCGGCGCGCTCAAACAGTGTGTCGAAGTTTGTTGTCACCAGCCGTGGACGGCCATCACTATCTCTCGACAGATTGAGGAGCGACAGATGATCCGGAAACGGGCCGCTAGGGGCAGCCAGCAACTCGGCGACCGCAGCCCTTACCTTCGAATGCATTCCTGGCCGATGCGTCCGCTTTTCTAAAGAGCGCAAAGCCCTGTCGTATTCTTTTCTGAGAATGGCCTCACGTTCCGCGGGCTCATCGCCGGCATCTTCGCCCAATTTCGCATAGACGCGCGTGGTTAGCTTTTCGAATGAAGGCAAGTCACGGCGAAACGAAACTCCTGCTCCGCAGAGGAAAGTGGCCGTGCCGTTTGTTACGGCACGGATCAATTCGTCCGGTATATCGGGTCCCTGCTCGAAAAAACGCACGTGTTGGCCGCTCCCTTATTGTCTGGGCTGGATCAGCCCTGCGCGACGACTGCGCAGCCGCGTTTTAGTGCGGCCTCGAATACCTGCTTCAGCCCGGGGTCTGCAAGGATGGCCTCGCCCGGCATGAAGTCGTCCACGGTGTGCCACTCGAAGCCGCTGCTCGGCTCGGGCAGCTTCGTAGGATCAAGCACGTACGCCGCGCGGCCGGGACCTTCACCAAAGGCGCCTCGTTCGATGAATTTCTGCAGCCGGTTCATTCCGTTTCCTTAGACTGGGCTAGGTCGCCGCCCGATCGCGGCGTTCAGAGATTGTCCAAATTCTGAAGAAACCAGACGCGGAAGGTCTCCATCTGCGGCGTCCAATCCTTCGCCTCTAACTTCGACGCCGCCCGGGCGATCATCATGGCGGCGTCGAAGCACGTGATTTCCATCGCGCCATCGCCGCCATGCTTCAGCCAATAGAATTCACGATTAAGGACGTTGATCCAGTCCTTCTGCTTTGCAAATCTCTCTTTGGCGCGCGGGTTATCGCGCAAGCCGGCAAACAGATGATGGCCGTCGCGTTCTATCATCCCCTCAGCTGCGCCGGCGAGCGTCAAGGCGATCTCAAATTTGCCGCGCTCAAAAGCGTCAATTGCAGCGTCAACCTGTCGGCTCGCGGCTTCCGTTAACGTCAGGCTGAGAGGATCGGCGGGCAGCCGCGGGCCGCGGAAGCGGCGCCGGGGTCTGACCTTTGGTCGCAGGCGATCCATGCAGCCGGCTCTACTTGTGGAAGATCGTCCACGCGATCACCGCTGGCGCGGCCGCGGCGAGGGTCGCCGCCAGTTCGTTAGGCGAGAGCCTTCCCCAATCGAGATTTGAGTAGCCCGCAGCTTGCAATTCACGAAGCAACTCTGTCTTCCAAGCGCCGCGGTCGTCCATGTCTGTGTAGCCAATGCCCGCGAAATCGGAGGGCATCTCGATATCGCCCTTTTTGAGGGCGCACACGCGGTTGCGGCCTAGGCGCCCTGCGAACCAAAACAGTTCCCCGATGACGTTCTGTCGCGCGCGCGGCCGAAGTTTATCGGCATCGAGACCGCCAACGTCGTCCGGCGTCAACACCACCACCGCGAAGCCCGCAGCGCCCCCATGCGCTTCGAACTTTTCGATTATGGTGCGTCCTTCATTAGGCTGTCGGTGCAGGACAATCGGCTTTAGACCAGCGCGCTCAATCAGGAGTTCAACCTCGTGCTTGGCCGGGGTGTCCCGTCCATGGACGATGAAAACCTCGTCATTCGCGGCCACAGCGCTTTGTTGTAACTGGACCGGGATGACTGCCTCTTCACCGATCTCAGCCAAATCTTCTTCGATCGATCGAACCGCCTCCCGGAGTAACGCGAGCGCATCCGCCTTCCCGTCGGCTAGCCATTCGTGAACTTTGTAGAGCGGATCGGGACCGCCGCCCAGAACAAGGCCGCCACGATCGAGATTGGTCGCGGCGTCGAAGCGATGTCGGCGTGATGAGTTGTGTCCAAGAACAGTATCGAGCGTGTCGGCGATAGCGGCTTCGAGGGCTTTTGTTTCCGGCGCCCAGCGCTCTTTGACGCTTTCCGGTTGGAATGCCTCAAGTTCGGCAATGCGTCGCTGAAGCCTCTCAACCCCTTGGCGCAGCTGCTGAGGGCTCTTAGGCGTCGACGTTGGAGCAGTTTGAGACTTGCGGGGCATGGCGACCGGGTTCAGTAAAGGGCCAATGAAGGACGACCACGGCTGACCTATTACACCGCCCAGCCAGCGCCGGGCATGCTCCCGGTGCCGTTTTCCCCGGCAAAGCTCCGCCAGCGTCCGCGATATGTTGGTAGCCTTGTTGGTATGGCGCCGAGTTATTGCAGAAATTGATGTGTATTATCAAGTTCTTGCAACTAGCTTTCAATCCCCTCAGCCGCACCACGCTCTGTGCGCCTTCGTCAGTTCGAGGTCTTCCGCAGAGTGCCCCGTTGGAGATGCTCGATGTCAGCGCCATTGATCTCCACCCAGACATGCTTCGACCGCTCGAAGACCGATTTGATTGGCGCCGGGAAATTCGGGTCCGCAATCACGCCGACGGCGACGCCGATCATTGCAGGCAAATTGTCGGCCTTCCAATAAACGGTCGAGCCGCAGTCAGAACAAAAATAGGAGCGGACCGTGCCGCCGCTCTCGGCGGGACGAGCATATTCCTTCGGCGTCCCTGAGATCGTGACGGCCTCGGCCGGATAAAAGGCACCGACGCCAAATGGCGCGCCGGTCCGCCGCTGGCATTCGATACAGTGACAGGCCGCGACCCGATTGGTCGGTCCTGGAAGCGAAATGACGACTGCGCCACAACTGCATCTAGCGTCGATCATGGAACGCACTCCTTGCATTTATTGCTTCGATGTCGGGATGTTTGAGTCCGGCAATTTCGCATGGGACGTCGGAGAACGCGCACGGGCGCGCTGGTCCTGCCGGCGATGACGATCGGGCGGCCAGTCAGACGGACCCCATACCGCGGTCAGACAACTCATCGAGCCGCCAGAGCCCGAGGCTCTTGTCGCGCCAGCCGCCACCGCCCTCGTCGCAGCGTTCGTCGATCAGTTCGCGCGGGGGCGGCCAATGGAACGGCGCCTTGGTCATGTTGAGCGCGCGCCAGTCGCCGTCCTCGCAATCGCCATTGTCTTCCCACTTCGGAAACGTCGTCGCCAGCAGGAATTGCGCGCCGCTTGCGCGAAAGCGAGCGATGGCGCGCGCGATGTTCTGGAAGCTCAGATGCACAAGACAGTCGCGGCACAAGATGATGTCGCAACCCGGCAGCGGATCGCACGTGATGTCGGCGACGAGAAACCGGCCGCGCACATCTCCTCGCGCCACGCGCGCAATGTTGGGCTCGATCAGCGACGGCACGATGTCGATGCCGGTATAATCGACATCTAGATTGATGCTGCCGATCCAGCCCGCATCGCCACAGGGCGCATCGAGCAGCGAACGTACGCCAAGCCGCCGCAACAGGCCGGGCAGTGCCGCGCGGATGCCCGCGGTGGCGCGATCCTCCGAGCCAAGGCCCGAGACCGAGGTCGGAGCCCCCAGAGGTTGGTCCGCTCAATGCGTTCGAAGCGCGCGGCGAGATCGAGGCCAATAAAATTCTCGCGGTCGGCAACGAACCGCTCATGGGCAAGGACGGAGGGACGATGGGAGATCATCGGATGGGACTCGGGTCAAGATTTCGTCGCAAGCGCAGTATAAAAGCGATACCTCGCATTCGAAACATTTCTCCCACGAGACAGCCGATGATCAGCCGACGCTCGGCTCTAGCCGCCATCGCCGCACTGCTGTCCCCCGTCGCCGCACGCAGCGCGCCCAACGAGCAGGCCTGGCTTTGATTTCTCCGACACCGACCCGATGACATCAGATGCAATCGATCGCGTCGCACGATTCTTCAAGGCGAAGCTCGCCGCCTGACCACACCCGCTCAAGCCTGCTTCTGCCACTCCATGATATGAAAGAACGGCACCCGGCGATGAAAGGCATTCCTGTCAGGGTCGCCGCCTTTGGGCTCCGGCTCGACAAATAGCCGCAATTGAAGGCCGTGATCGAGCAGCAGCGTCATGTAGGTGCTGAGCGGACGATGCCAGTTCTGAATTCGGATGCCGCGCCAGGTCACCCAGGTCGACCGCTCGTCCATGTAGTGATCGATGATGAAGCGCAAGGCGCCCTGGCCGTCGCGCGTCCAGCCGTCGGGCGGACCGGCGGTGTTGAAGCTGGTCAGGTTGGCGATCAGGAGCGTACCGCCCGGCCGCAGCGCTGCCACCATCCTCGCGATAGCTCCAGCGAGGTCGGGCATGTCGATCAGGCTGAGATAGCTGACGACCAGGTCGAACTCCGCTTCGATATCCATCGTCTCGGCACGCCCGAGCCGATAGTCGCCGTCCGGGTCGAGTTCCCTGGCACGCCCGAGCCGCTTCGGTCGGATCGATGCCGGTCGTGCGAATGCCGGCGCGCTGCATGACGCGGCAGAAGCGCCCCTCCCCGCAGCCGACATCGAGCGCATTGCGGAAGCCGCGCCCCTCGACGCGCGCCCGCATCGGCGCATCCAATACAAAACGTCGGCCATAGTCACCGTGCTCGCCCTGCTCGACGATCCATGCAGACGCAGACGTAGCCCAGCCGTGACTGACGTCGTCGCTCATGGCGTAACCTTCCGGAAAGGTGTTGGCCGCTTGCGTCGCGGGGACGGTTACTGACCACGGATTGGATCAGCGTTCAACATCAGGTAGAGTACAGGCCGCATGCAGCCTTACACCAGCCGGGAAAGCGCCAAGATCATCGCCGGAGCGGTCGCGGCCGTCGTGGCAACGCTCTTCCTCTTCGCGGTCGCGATGGCGCTCTTGCTGCCGCAATAGGAGCGGCGGCGCACCGTCCGCGGAATTTCCCGAGCCTAGGCCCAGGTGCAAATGTCGGCACCGCGCCCAATGTCAATCCACGCCGGCGATAGCTATCGATCAGGCAGGGTGGAGATCTCATGCCCATCGTCAAGCCGGGCATGGACGCGCACCAGGTCCTCGACGAACGCAATCACCTCCGCCCGCTTATCGGGCGGCAATGACAGAAAGGCGCGTACGAGCCGCAGGCCCTGCGCTTCGTCCGACGGGTCGGCCCTGGAATCCATGCATCCATTCTCGGGCGTCCGGGAAAAATATGCAATCCCTTGCCGACAGCCTTCTTGATTCGGCGCCCCGGCTTTGCTGGAATGGCTCCAACAGGGTGGTGGATCATGAAGTGGATCAGAGAGCGCGACGCACTGATCGCGCAGACACTGGCCTTCGTCCAATCGGTTTCCGGCAAGAGGGATGATATCCGTCAGCCGGATACCGCCGCGGTTGCGCCGGTCCTGGCCGCGGAGATCGTCTCCGTCCAGGCCGTGACCGTCGCGTTCGAGCAGCAGGCCGATCCGCCGCAACAGGCCGCGGCGCCGCCGCTGCCGGTCACCCCGCCACGGAGGGCCGGCGATTTCCGCAGCGAAATGCAGGCGCGCATCGCTAACTTCAGAAAGCATCAGGAGCGCTTCGAGCGCGAGCGCGAGGAATATTGCGCGGCGACCCTGAGCAAGCTGCGGGCCGCCATGGGCGATGCCGCCCCACCGCCGCCGGCCCGGAAGTAGAGCCGGCTCGCCTACCACAAGACGTTACAGCCAAGCTCTTACAGCCACGACCACACCAGCCAGAGATTGGCTGCACAGGCACCGAACAGTGCCAGCGTCAGTGGCAGAAGCATGTGCCCGCAGCAGGTTTTCAGGTCGGTCGTCATGGCCGGAAACATCCCCTGATTCCGTCAAACGAGTCCCAAAGTTTCTTTTTGGGCGGATTCAGGACTCGTTAAGGACTCAGAGCACAGCTCTCTGCCCCCGTGACCATGGTGCTCGATCACGGCCCCGTGATCAGCTTGGAACCCCTCGGGCCATGAAGCCGTTGATGGGCTTTCCGGGAGCGGGAAGCATGCCTTACGCCCTGTTCTGCAACGACAGCCAGATCAGCAAAGCCTATCCGAGCGAGGCTGACGTCTGGAAACTCGCGCAACGGAGCGGCCTGGTCGTGGACGTCGGCACCGACGACGAGCGGCAAGGTCCGCGCCGGGTGCTCGACAATGACTATGAGATCAGATCGTGCCGAGCCGCCCAAGGCGAGGACCCGGCCAAGAACAAGGCGGACGCCGAGCGGGAATCCAGGATGGAGCTTCAGCTCAACTCGTGAGATCGAGCCGGAGACTGGCCGAGTGCCTCAGGGCGTCGCGGTCGCCAGCGAGGCCTGCTCACCGGCAAGCGCCACGCAGGCCTTGCGGCGGTGCAGCCCGCGGATCGCCCCGGTGACCTTGAGCACCTTGCCCGACGGACAGGCGGCGTCTTTCACGAAGGCGACCTCATAAGGTGCCAACATCAGAGGCTCGGATTTGAGGATTGTTTGGGCAGAGCACGGCAGGGCGACGAAGCACGAGACCACCACCACCGACGCCAAGATACGCATGTTCGTTGTCCCACCAGCCCGGCAATTCAGTAATAACGCTGTCCGGAGCGCGAGTTCCGTAAGCCGCAAAAATTATTTTTGCTTTACCCGATCCCCGTGACACGCGTGAGAAGCCGCGCGCCAGACTGTTTGCTTGCAAATGACGCGCCAGATGGTTCACGCAAGGCAAACAGACGAACGGCCGGCGGGACGCCGGCCTTTGTCAGATCGTGGTCGTGCTGCGCGCGGCGGATCAGTAGCGCGAGGCAGCGGGACCGCCCCAGCCGAAGCGGTAATTCACACCGACCTTGACGGTATGTTCGTCGTCCCGGCCGCGAACGCCGACGACGTCGGCCGGACCGGAGGTGATCGTCGTGCTGCCGAAATTGTAATACTGGTACTCGGCCTTGGCCGACCAGTTCGGCGCGAACATGTATTCGAGGCCGGCGCCGACGGTATAACCGTCCTTGCTGTTGCCAGTGGCGGTAAAGGCCTGCGGCACGCCGGCGATGTTCACGCCGAGGCCGCCATTGCGCCAGGCGTAACCGCCCTTGGCGTAGAGCAGCGCCGGGCCCCAGGTGTAGCCGATGCGGCCGGTCACCGACCCCAGCTGGTCGGTGCCCGAGGTTACCTGCGTGCCCAGCGGGAACGTGACACCGTTATTGTTGGTCGGCAGCCAGGAATACTGGGCCTCGATACCCACCACCCAATTGGGCGCGAACTGGTAGTCGAAGCCGCCCTGTACGCCGCCCAGGAAGCGGGCGTCACTGGACTGGAAACTGCTGTCCCCGGCGAACGCGCCGCCGACATGGCCGCCGATGTAGAAGCCGGTCCAGTTATAGATCACCTGCGGCGGCGTGTAGGCGGGAGCCTTGGTGTAGGTGCGCGGCTGCATGTCCGCTGCGGCCGCCGGTGCGGCCAGAGCGAGCAAGGCTGCTGCCCCGAGCAAAATCGTCTTCATGGTCATCCCCGTTCTTTCATTTACGACACTCAGGAAACAACGTGGCGTGAATTGGGTTGCTTCGCGGCGATGCCGGAACGTTGATCGTTCGTTACTGTGACGGAGCGGCAACATCGCGCTTTTGTTCCATCACGTCGGCCTGCGCAGACAGATTTGTCGGTCCGCACGGGTCCAGCCGCAACGATTTGTCGCAAGGCAAAACCGATCCGTTCAAAGCTCGCCGAAATGTGATCCGGCGGCTCCGGCGGTTCCTGTTCTAGCACTGCGCGATGAAGGCCGGCTTTGCATTACCGCGTCATCTTTTCCAGTTCTGGAAAGGGTGCGTAAACCGCGCCTGCGCAGAGTTCGTTGGCGCGTTCGACGACGCGGTCGGCCCGGCCGTTGACGTAGATGATGGCGCGCTCACGCATCGCCTTATAGGTGCCATCGGTCTCGCGCGGGGTGAAGTGCAGGCAGCTGATATAGAACTGCCGGCCGCCGACCTCCCTCAGCACCGGATCGGCCATGCTGGCGTCGCGCACGCCGACCGGATTGTTGAGATAGGCGCGCATCAGGGCCAGCGCGTCACCACGAAAATTGTCGGGAAACGGCTGCGGCCCTCCGGCCTGGCCTCCCTCCATCAGGGATGGGCGGTCACCATCGCTGCCGAAACAGGCCGCGAGCGCCAGAGGCAGCACCAGGATCGCCGCGCGTTTTGCCGATCGCCCCAAGGGATCACATTCTCCAGCCAGTCGGACTCGGCGTTGTTTCTAGCTGCAAGGCTGCGCAAGGGAATTCGCTTCCACAAAGCGCGCCGGCCCGCCGCCAGCGCCTTCGCGCTTGCGCGCGGGACGTGACGAACGAGCCGGGCCTGAACTCCGCACGCGGCAGCAGGGCAATCCAGGGATACCGCCGCGCGGGATCAGTCGTTAGCTGCGCTTCTCGATGGTCGCCGGCTTGGCGACGCTCGACTGCGTCTTCAGCGGCTTCTTGACCGACAGATGCTTGTGGTGATGACGATGCGTCCGCACGGTCTTGTGCTCATCCGGCGTGATCGCGGCGTTGGCGTTCATCGCCTTGGTCTTGCTATCGGCCTTGGCATCGGCGCTGGGTTTGGCGGCGGTGGTCGAGACCTTGGTCTGAGTCTGGTCCGCCTTGATGACCGGGGCGGTCGTGGTCGTCTTGCCGGCTTCAGCTGCGAAGGCCGGGGCTGCGATGACGGAAGCTGCGAGCAAGGCTGCGGAAATGGTCTTCAACATGGTCGTCTCCTCTTGGAAGGATCTTGAGGCGGGCGCCCTCTCGCCAACCCTTCGATCATGGCCCAGAGCCTAGAGGGAGCGCACTGAACCCTGTCTGAAGCCCGCGGCCAGCTCCCGTTCATCTCGATGACAAGTTTGTCATCTCAGCAATGGCGGGTGCCGGGAATGTTTCTGCGTACCGGGTGTTCCGGTATTCGGGCAATCGTGTAGGATCGCCGCGTTCCATACGGGAGAACTTCAATGCGCAAACTCTCAATGCTTGTTGTGCCGGGACTTGTCGCCATGTCGCTGGCGGCGGCGCCGGTGCTGACCAGCGCCTATGCGGCCGGCAGCGATGAGCCCTCCACGCCGCCGAAGTCGGACAACTCGTCCAAGAAGGGCAAGAAGAAGAGCTCTTCCGTCAGCGATCCGAAATTCCTGGCGGCCTATCGCACCGCCTACACCGCGATCTACGACAAGAACGACTATACGGGCGCGATCGGCCAGCTGAAGCAGCTCAAGCGTGACGACGTTGCCGACGTGGCCAACCTGATCGGCTACTCCTATCGCAAGCTCGGCGACTACCAGTCGTCGAAGGTCTATTACGAGATCGCGCTGAAGGACGATCCGAACCACGTCCGCACCTGGCAGTATTACGGCCTCTGGCAGCTCGAGCAGGGCAACCGCGAACAGGCGCAGTATCACCTGAACAAGATCGCCATGCTTGCCGGCACCGACAGCTCCGAGTATCGCTCGCTGGCCGCCGCACTCGACAAGCCGACCGGCGCGACGCTCGTCTACTAAAGACATCGCATCTTCGCATGGCGCGAACGGGCACAACCTTCCGGGTTGTGCCCGTTCTGCTTTCTCGGCTAGCTTCTCGCAACTGATCCCCTCGCAAATTGGTGCGCAATGGACACGTGGCTGCGATCCGCGATCGACTACATCGGCTCCTGGATCGAATTCCAGCAGACGACCGTCCAGCAGCCCGGCGTCATGGTCGCATTCGTCCATCGCGGCGAGGTCGTTGCCGAGCATGCGTTTGGTCTTACCAATCTCGACACCGGCGAGCGGCTCACGCCGCGCCATCGCTTCCGCATCGCCTCGCACTCGAAGAGTTTTACGTCGGCGGGCGTCATGAAGCTGCGCGAGCAGCGCAAGCTCAGGCTCGACGATCCCGTCGGCCAATATGTGAGCGGCCTGCAGCCGCGCGTGGCCGAGACCACGATTGCGCAAGTGCTTTCGCACAGCGCCGGACTGACGCGCGACGGCGCCGATTCCGGGCAGTTCATCGACAGCCGTCCCTATCTCAACGCCAAGGAGCTGCTCGCCGACTTGAACGGGCCTCCCGCGATCGAGCCCGGCTTACGCTTCAAATATTCCAACCACGGCTTTGCCCTGATGGGGCTCGTCATCGAAGCGGTGAGCCGGGAGCCCTATTCCGCCTGGATCAAGCGCGAGATCGTCGAGCCTGCAGGCCTCCGCGAGACCGAGCCGAATGCGCCGCTTCCCAAGGGCGCGCTGTTTGCGCGCGGCCACACGCGAAAGCTGCCGCTCGGCGAGCGCTGCGTAATCCCTGGCGATAACCCCGCGCACGCGATGGCATCGGCCGCAGGCTTCGTCGCCACCGCCGCCGACACCGCGCGCTTCTTTGCCCAGCTCGCCCCCAACGCCAGGAAGAGCGTGCTGTCAGTCGCGAGCCGCCGCGAGATGACGCGCAATCATTGGCGCGTGCCGCAAAGTTTCGAAGGCTATTACGGCCTCGGCGTCAACGCCGGCAAGACCGACGGCTGGGACTGGTTCGGGCATGGCGGCGGCTTCCAGGGCTACATCTCAAGGACCTGCTCCATTCCCGGATGCGAACTCGCGATCAGCATCCTCAGCAACTGCATCGACGGCGCGGCCCCGATCTGGATGGACGGTGCCATGCAGATCCTGCGCGTCTTCAAGACCCGCGGTGCAGCCGACCGGCGCCTGCGCGACTGGACCGGCCGCTGGTGGACGATCTGGGGCGCGAGCGATCTCGTGCCCGCCGGCAACCGCGTGCTCGTCGCGAATCCGCAATTCAACAATCCGTTCATGGACGCCGCCGAAATCGAGGTCACGGGCCGCGACACCGGCAAGCTCGCCTGGGCGGCCGGCTATTCCAGCCACGGCGAACCCGTGCGCCGCGTCCGCGACAAGCGCGGCAGGGTCAGCGACATCTGGCTTGGCGGCGCCAACATCAAGCCCGCGAACGTCGTCGCGCGCGAGATCGCGCGGCGGTATCCGCCACGAAAACGCCGGCCTACTCCTGATCAGCGCCTCGACCTCGCTCCGAAGCGCCTGTCGCGAGCCATCGCGCGAATAGAACATGTGGCCGCCGGGATAGACGACGAATTTCACGCGCGACGTCACAAAGGCCGGCAGCTGGTCGAGCGCCCGCTTCGTGCCGAAATAGGGCGTGGCGAGATCGAACAGGCCGTGCGCGACCAGCACGTTCAGCTTCGCGTCGGTGGCGAGGATCTGGCGCAGCTCCGACAGCGATTGCGGCGGGTTGATGCCGCCGCCAAAGTCCCAGTTGCGCTCGACGGCGCCGTTGAGCACTTCATAGGAGCCGTCGGGCCGCCAGTTGAGTTTTCGCGTGAGAACATCGACCGCGGCACTCGTCAGCGGCGCCTGAAGCGCATCGCCCGAGGGGTCGCCGAAGCGCGAGCTGCTCGAATCCGGGTAGGGATCGAAGCCGCGCACGGAGCCGTCGTAGCGCCCGGTCACCATGCCATTCTTGCGGTCGAGCTCGCGACGGAATTCGCTGACGTCGAAGCGGCCGGCGAGCCTGCGGCTCACCGCCGCGTCGATGCCGGTGAGCTCTGCGACTTTGTCGGCAAGACGATTGGAGGCTTCCTTGTCCGCCTCGCCCTTGACGAGATCGGCCAAAAATTCGCCGCGCGCATAGGCCTCGACATCGGCGAGATCGGCGCGCTTGACCGGCCCCTTGGCTTCACGTGCGACCGCCACATAGCTCGGCAAGGTCGCGACATATTGCAGGAGGCTCGTGCCCGTGAACTCGCGGAAATCCAGGAGCGGGGACACCAGGATCAATCCTTTGACTCCGACGCCGTGCTGAATCTGCAACTGGCGCACGACCTTCGGCCCACGAATGCCGCCATAGCTCTCGCCCACGACATATTTCGGCGAGGTCAGGCGGTTGTGCTTCTCGAGCCAGCGGCGGATCACGAGCGCAATCGAGTTGACGTCGCCATCGACCGAATAGAACCGTTTGCGTGCATCCTCGCCGCTCGCGATGACACGGCTGTAGCCGGTGCCGACGGGATCGATGAAGACGAGGTCGGTGAAGTCGAGCCAGGTTTCCGCGTTCGGCTTCACTTCGGGCGAGGCCGACGGCGACAACCCCTCGCCGTCGAGCGGCAGCCGCCACGGCCCGACCGCGCCGAACTGGAGCCAGGCCGACGAGGCGCCGGGCCCGCCGTTGAACAGGAATGTCACCGGGCGCGTGCGATCGGCACCGTCGAGCTCGTAGGACGTGGTGGCGATGTCGGCCAGCGGCTCGCCCTTGTCGTCGAAGACGCGGATGGAGCCGGCGGTCGCGGCAAAGTTGAGCATTCGGCCCGGCAGATCGAGGGTCTGCTTGGTGGTCGAGTCGCCGGGCAGACGATGCTGCTCGGCGGCAGATGGCGAGGCCTGTGCGGCATTGCTGCCGCGCCCGCCCTTCTGTCCCGCAGGCGCCGTCGCCTCGTTGCGCGGCTGCGGCGTATCGTCCGCGCGCGCCAAGTCTGCGAACGTCAAGCCCGCAAGCGCGATACCAGACACCGCCAGCACCAGCGCCGCACGGCGCAGCATCGGCAAGCTCATGATCATGATTGTCCTCCCGGACCCGCCCGTCGGCCACTGGCTGCAACTGTAGCTGGCAATTGCGACGGTTTGGGGGATCGGAGGCCCCGGATGGGCTTTCCGGGCCGGTCCGCATGGCTTTTGCCGCCCTCCGCCGACCCGTTTGCCTTGCCGGGCGGTCATCCTCGACAATGGAGGCCCAGGTCGTATAGACGACCTCGGCAGAACTTTCTCGAGCCAGCGACACCAACCTGGAAGCCATGACCAAGCCATCGCGATACGACCGGATCGCCTTCGTCGCCAGCCCGAGCAGCGAGGCAGAGGCCGCGTTCCACCAGCTCACCACGCAATATGGCAATTGCGATCCGAGTGAAGCCGACGTCGTGGTCGCGCTCGGCGGCGACGGACTGATGCTCCAGACGCTGCACCAGCACATGCGGTCGGGAAAGCCGATCTACGGCATGCACCGCGGCACGGTCGGCTTCCTGATGAACGAATATTCGACGCACGACCTGCGCGCCCGGCTCGAGGCAGCGCATGAATCCGAGATCAACCCGCTGCTGATGCGCGCGACCGATACCAATGACCGCGTCCACCTGCATCACGCCATCAATGAGGTCTATCTGTTCCGCCAGACTTATCAGGCGGCGCGTCTGCGCATCCTGATCGACGAGCGCGAGCGCATGCCCGAGCTGATCGCCGACGGTATCATCGTGGCGACGCCGGCAGGCTCGACCGCCTATAATCTCTCCGCCCAGGGCCCGATCCTGCCGATCAACGCCGCGTTGCTGGCGCTGACACCGATCAGCGCTTTCCGGCCGCGGCGCTGGCGCGGCGCACTGCTGCCCAACACGGCCTATGTCGTGATCGAGGTGCTGGAAGACGACAAGCGGCCCGTCGCGGCCGTTGCCGACCATGAGGAGGTACGCAGGGTTCGGCGCGTCGAGATTCTGTCCGACAAGACCATCTCGATGCGCATGCTGTTCGATCCCGGTCACAGCCTGGAGGAACGGATCCTGCGCGAGCAGTTCGGCTACTGACCTGCCTGCACCGCCGCCCGCCGGAGGCCGTGCGCAACGCTTCGTTAACCCTCGGCGCGATATGGTTAACGAAGGTTGACCGTTTTGGCCCAGGCGTCATGTTTCGCATCGACTTCAACAAGCTGCGTTTTCTCGTCTGCGACGACAATCCGCACATGCGCCGCATCCTGCGGACGCTGCTGCATTCGTTCGGCGCGCGCGAAGTCTATGAGGCCGAGGACGGGGCGACGGCGCTCGAAATGTACAGCCACTACGTGCCCGATATTGTCATCACTGATTGGGCAATGCCGATCTTCGACGGGCTCGAGCTCGCGCAGATGATCCGGCAGCCGGACTCCAAGGGTAATCCCTATGCGCCGATCATCATGCTGACCGGCCATTCCGAGAAGCGCCGCGTCACGGTCGCGCGCGATGCTGGCGTCACCGAATTCCTGGCCAAGCCGATCTCGGCCAAGGGCCTCTACCAGCGCATTCTCAACGTGGTCGCCAGTCCCCGGCCCTTCATCAAGACCAAGACCTATTTCGGCCCGGACCGGCGCCGCAACACCAACTCCGCCTATATGGGCCCGGAACGCCGCGTCGGCGAAAAGCACGAGGTGCTCCAGCAGCCCTCGCTGCTCGACAAGGCCCGCTCCTCCATCTAGCGCAACGTCTCACCCTACGAGGCAGGCATCATGGCGAAGAACAGCGCAAAGGACATCGAGATCGCGGCCTTCGCCACGCATCAAATCATCACGCAGCCCAATCCGCTGCGCAAAGTTCTGCGCCGGGTCGAGGAAAAGGATCTGGACGATCCGATCGGACGCGCCGAGCGGGCGCTTGCCGGTCTGTCCGGCGAATTCAAGGACTGGATGACGACCGAGGTCAACCGGCTGTCGTCTGCCTACGTCGCGATCCGCAACGACGGCTTTACCAAGGCGCGGCGCGACGAGCTGTTCCACGCTGCGCATGACATCAAGGGCGACGCCGCCACGTTCGGCTTTCCTGCCGCGGCTCGGGTTGCCGAGAGCCTGTGCCGCGTCATCGAGCACGCGCCGGATCTCGAGAAAGTGCCGGCCGAGCTGTTCACGCACCACATCAACGCGATCCTCGCCATCGTGCACGAGAACACCAAGCTCGACAGCATCAGCGTCTCCGCCGAGCTCAGCCGCCGTCTGCGCAAGGTCGCCGACGACTATCTCGCCGACGTCAACCGCGACCGCCCCGAGCATCTCGAAGTGATCCTGGCGCCGAGCATCGTGCCGGCGGAGTAAGGACTCAGCTCTCTCGTCTCGTCATTGCGAGCGCAGCGAAGCAATCCAGAAATCCCTCCACGGAGGAGCGGTCTGGATTGCTTTCGCTGCGCTCGCAATGGCGGAGTTTGCGGGCGGGCTTGAACTACGCCGCGATCAAATTGTCATACACCGGATCGATTGTGTCTTCCGCAACGAGCTCGTCGCAGAACAACCTCGCCTCTTCGCGCGCGGATTCGGTGGCGAAGCGGCGCAGCAGGACCATCAGCGGCTCCGTGGCGCCGCGATCGGTCTCGCAATGGGTCAGCACACGCTCGACCATGCGCCGGCGCAAGCGCGCCGCGGTGTCGTCGGTGTCGACAAAGCCCTGCTCGTGGCAGGCATCGAGTGCGACCTGGAACGCCGCGAACGTCGCCTCGGGTAGCCCTGCGCGACGAAGCAGCGCGTGCAGGCTGTTGCCGCCACGGTCGTGCAGCAGCGCGGAGACGCGCGCGAGCGGCAGATCTGCGAGTTCGGCGAGCGCGGCATCAAACAATTCGAGATTGCTCGACAGCAGCGCGCGCAGGATCAGGCCCGCGGTGAGCTGGCCGGTGATCCGCAGATGCTTCACCAGGCCCTGCATGTCGTCGCCGCGGGAGCGCGCTGCGATATTCATGGTGGAGCGATCACGCGCCTCGGTCGTCATGCGCTCGGCACGGTCGGCGCTCAGCCAATTCCGCGCAACGACGAACTGCGCCAGCGTCTCGGAGAGCTTTGCCACCAAGGCAGCGCGCGTCGCGGCCGGAATGTCGTCCAGCACCAGCATCGCCTCGCGGATCGCAGCGAGGTGGCCATGACGCTCGACGATACGATTCCACGAAAACGGTGCCAGTTCGGCGTGGGGATTTTCGATCAACTCCAGCGCGGCGGCCGCGCAACCGACCTCGGCGATGGCGGCGCAGACCGAGACCGGCAGCGCAATACGGCGAGCAACAGCACATTGCACCTCGTCGTCGCCGGTCGCGACGATGTCGACGAGATCGGCATCGATCAGCAGCGGCGAATGTTCGAGCACGGGCAGCGCTACGGTCGGCTGGTCCGCCGACAGCGCCCGCACGATCGACGGCGGCGCATCCGTGCTGCGCGCAAACGCCTCGGCCATGGCCTGCCGCACCAGCGGCGAAGGATCGTCGAGCAGCATCAGCAGCGCGCCCTCGGCGGCAACACGGTCGTCGTGAGAAAGGTCCGAGATCAGCCAGGCCCGGGCCAACGCCCGCGTTGCCTCCGCCCGCTCACCGGCGGGCGCGGTCCTGATCCAATTGATAAACTGCCGAACGATCATGGTGCTTCCGGCTTACGCAACGAAAAAACGAAATGGTGACGGCCTGTCACCTGCAACACAAAATAAACCACGACGCTTAACAAAGCGTTCACCATAACTGGCTGGTTTTATTGATGATTTGTTAAGGGCCGGCGGCAGCGCAACGGCGCGATAGTGCGCTAGCTCGAGAACGTGCCGCTGCGATCGCTGAACAGATCGAGCGGCTGCGGCGGCCGCACGTCGGGTGTTGCCGACGCGGCCGAAGTAAGCGAGGCGTTGTTGCCCCACAATTTCTGCACCGTCGTCGAGACCGGCTGCGTCGCATCGCCGGGCTGATAGATCGAACGGAATGCCGGCGTGATCGGCGTATTGTCAGCGACCGTCGCCGACGATGTCGCGCCCACGGGAGTCACGCCTCGTGCATCCGGGAAAGTCTGGAGATAGGCGGCGCCATCGACCATCGGCGCGGTGGGCTGCACGCCGTTGGCGGCGGCAACCTGTATGGTCGACGGCGTGTCGCCATACATCGCCATCGCGCTGCGTGTGGATTTCGCATTCGAGGCGCTGGCATAGCGCGCGTTCAGCACCGAATAGACTTCGGAGACGCTGCGCGCGCGGCCGTCCTTGGCGTAGAAGATCGAGCGGTTGGCGGATGCCGCATTGGGAAACAGCCGCGCACCGACCGCTTGCGGGTTGTCTTCGGCATTGGCGATCAGTTTCGCCGCGCCGCCGATGCCCATGAAATGCGCCATGTAGAGTTCGCTGTCAGACGGCCTGCGGCCGAGCAGACCGGTGAGCTTGAAGCTGTTGGACTGCGTCAGCGCCGCCGCCATGCTGGAAGCGGCCTCGGGATCATCGCGCAGCTTCATGATCGAGCGCTTCATGAAGGGATCGTCGACGGTGTAGGCGCCGGACGACGTCTTGCTGATGGCGCCGGCATAGTTGCCATAGCCGAGCTGGGGGCCCGCCTCTTTCACCGTGCCGAGCCAGGTCTGATCGATGAACTGATAAAGGCCGTGAGCGGACGAGGTGGTGGCGCCGGCCGACGGATCGAAATCCGATTCCATCTTGGCGGTGGTCAGCAGGTATTCGAAGCTGACGCCGGTCTGGTTCGAAGCCTGCTTGATCGCGCCCGCAACGCGCAGCGATGAGTCGGTTGCGGCCGTTTGCGAGGCACTGGAATTGTCGACCGACATGATGGCGTGACGGGCCCGCGCGGTATTTTGAGCGGCGCCGGCAATTCGGACGCCTGATCGTCTCACCGTGGGACAGTTATGGTTAACGCCGGGTTAATTCGGGGGTCTGCCCCTCCCCGAGTCATTCCGGGGCATGGCGCAGCAATGAGCCCGGAATCCATCTAACCGCGCCTGATGCCGTAGAATGGATTCCGGGCTCGCGCTTCGTGCGCCCCGGAATGACAGCCCGCTATGTCTTGTAGACCGCGTTCGGATCAAACAGCCTGTCAGCATCGATGAAGACGAGCCTTGCTTCGCCGCCCTCGGCCTCGACCTTGCGATAGAAGCAGGACCGGCGACCGGTGTGGCAGGCGGCGCCGATCTGCTCGACGCGCAGCCAGACGGCGTCTTGGTCGCAATCGGCGCGGATTTCGACCACGCGCTGGGTCTGACCTGAGGTCTCACCTTTTCGCCACAAAGCATTGCGCGAGCGGCTGAAGTACCAGGCTTCGCCGGTAGCAATGGTCTTGCGCAGCGCCTCGTCATTCATGTGGGCGACCATCAGCACGTCACCGGTGGTGACGTCGGTCGCCACGCAGGTCACGAGGCCGGCGGCATCGAACTTGGGGAGGAAGGACAGGCCTTCCTCGATCTCGTGGGAGTGAGCGGACACGACAATCCTCGCCGGTTATCCGCGAGGTCAGCGCGTCATGCCTCGCACCATGGACAGGAAGCGGGCCTGCTCCGCGGGATTGTCGCGGAACATGCCGGTGTAGCGGCTGGTGAAGGTCGAGGCACCATGCTTGGCGACGCCGCGCACCGACATGCAGGTATGCTCGGCCTCGATCAGGACGGCAACGCCACGCGGCTTCATGATTTCGTCGATCGCGGCCGCGATCTGCGCCGTCAGATGCTCCTGGGTCTGGAGCCGGCGGGCGAAGATGTCGGTCAGCCGCGCAAGCTTCGACAGGCCGACGACGCGTTCCACCGGCGTATAGGCGATATGTGCCTTGCCGTAGAACGGCATCATGTGATGCTCGCATTGCGAAGTGAACTCGATGTCGCGTACCAGCACGAAGTCGTCATAACCGGCGGTCTCGCCGAAGGTGCGGTCGAGCACCTCGGCCGGGCACTGGTGGTAGCCCTGATAGAGTTCGTCGAAGGCCTCGACCACGCGGCGCGGCGTGTCGAGCAGGCCCTCGCGCCCGGTGTTCTCGCCGATATAGGCAAGCAGCGTCTTCACCGCTGCTTCCGCCTCGGCACGCGCGGGGCGCGGCTGGTCGGCGCGGACAGCGGCCGCGAGGAATTCGGCAGGATCAAGCTCCGCCGGGCGGCTCTCGGGCTGCTTGTCGGAGGGCTTGTTCGGGCGGATGGATTTGATTGCAGCGTCCATGTCTACTCCGTTCGACGGCCTTGCGGCCGGAGTGTCACCGGCAGACGGGGCGGACAAGCCGCCGAACGCCTGAAGAGAACAATATTTGGCGAAAGAGGTCGCTTGGCAACAACGCCGGATCTGGATCATCGCCGACGCACCGCCGGACTGTTTTTCCGCCAGTTCCAGCCCTATATAGGGCCATGGACCGCGCCCGCCAAGGCCGATCCGGCAGGTCAGTGTTGGACTCCATCACATGCTGAACGACATTTATAACAAACGGATCATTGAGCTGGCCGGGAATATTCCGCGCCTCGGGCGGTTGTCGGACCCCGATGCCACTGCCACGGCCCATTCCAAGCTGTGCGGCTCGACCGTCAAGATCGATCTCAAGATGGAGGGCGACACCGTCACCGACTTCGCGCATGACGTAAAGGCCTGCGCACTGGGCCAGGCCTCTTCATCCATCATGGCAAGTCACGTGGTCGGCTCGACTGCAAGCGAACTCCGGCAGTTACGCGAAACCGTTCGCAAGATGCTGAAAGAGAATGGCACGCCTCCCGACGGCAAGTGGGAAGAAATCAAGTTCCTCGAGCCGGTCCGCGACTACAAGGCGCGTCACGCCTCGACGCTGCTGACCTTCGATGCCGTGGTCGATGCGATCGGCCAGATCGAGGCCAAGGCAAAGCAGCCGGCCACCGCGCAGGGCTGAGTCCAGGCTGAAGCTCTTACTTCTGCGGTGCCGCAACCGGTGCCGCGACGCCGCCGGTCGGGACCACGGCTTCCGCGGTCTTGGTCGACCTGGCAGGTTGCAGCTCCGGTTCCTCGCCGAACCTTGCCTGCGTCTTCGGCGCAAGCTCGGCCACCGCAGGCGCCGTGATATCCACATGCGGCAGCACGTCGGCCACCAAATTGGTCGTCACGAGATTGGTGAGCTTCAACTCGGCAGCGTCCAGCTCGTGCAGATCTTCCCAGGGTGGGACGTTGAGCGCGAGCGACAGCAAGTCTCCCGCTCCGCCCATGTCAAAGGTGTATTTGGCGAGCCGGCCGATGTCCCGTTCCACGATCATCAGATCCTGCGCGCTGTAACTCGCCGCCTTGGCATCATCGGCGCGGTCGCCCATCCAGATCTGATGGACGCGCACATGTGCTGCTTCCGGCACGTAGCGCTTCTTGCCGGCCAGCAGCAGGAACACGCACATGGATTCGCAATAGGCTTCCGAGGTCACCGCCGGACGAGCGCCCTGCCTGCCGCCGCCCTGCTGCGTGATGCCGACGGTGGTCAGAAGGCCGAGGTTGCGGAAGCGGCGGCCGAGCGTGATCGCGTCGTTGACGGAACCGCCGCTGGAGTCGAGCACGACGGTGGCGCCGCCGAGCTGGCGCCCGCGCGCGAAGTCGTCGAAGTCCTTCGGCGTATCAGCCGTGATGATGCCGACCGCACTGACCCAGCCGCGGCAATTGGGCTCGCAGGCGACCCAGCCGAACTTCATCGGCAACTTGCGCTCTTCGAGCGAGGCGCCCGCCCTGGCCGACGAACCGAAGGTCGCGACGGCACCGGCCAGCACGACACCCAAAGCGGCGGTTCCCACCAGCAACCAGCCGCGAAGATTGAACGACTTCAGAACTTTCAAACTGGTTCCTTCCCCAAGCCCCAAAAGCAATCAGGCAAGCCCCGTTTCGACATCCCAGTGAACCTCACATGAACGTCGCAAAAATGGTATCCGGGGGAATACAGATCGTCCATAGGTAGTTGCTGCAGTGCTCCCAAAAAGCAGGCAAACTATGGCGCGGACACAACGATACGCTGTTCCCTGCGCTGGAACTGCGCAACCGGGCGCTCACGAGGGTGGCATAGCGCACATGAAGCACTCAACCTGCGAGCACTGCTCCATGCCTGTCGCTGAAGCGCTGCGGCTGCCACGCCGATTCGGTCGCGCTCTGATCTGGCTCTATCGACACACCCTGTCTCCATTGGTTGGCTACAACTGCCGACACCTGCCGACCTGCTCCGTGTACGGCGACGAGGCGATCGAGCGGTTTGGACTTTGGGCCGGCGGCTGGATGACGCTCGCCCGCCTGTTACGCTGCAATCCGTTCGGCACGTCGGGCATCGACAACGTACCTCTCACTGCGCCGCAGGGTGCGCGCTGGTACTTGCCATGGCGCTACGCGCGCTGGCGCGGCGTCAACGCTCCGTAAGTATGCTGCGGTGCTCTGCGCATCGCTGCCCTGACCGGAACCGGAACTTTCCCCTCGCGTTGTTTTGATGCTCCTCAGGAGGAAACAACAATGCGCTGGAAAATCAGCCCTCATTTTCATTTCAGACTTGGTTCGCCTCCCAGATTCAATCCGGGGGATCACGATTCCAGAACCATCGACATGCTCGCGATCATCGCGCTGCTCATGCTCGTTGTCGGCTCCGGCTGGTATCTGGCGACAAGTCTTGCAACGCCGCCCAGCACGACGGCGTTCATCGTGCCGAGTCAGAGCGTGCACTGGTAGCTAGCGGAACCAGAAGAATCGCCCGGGCGGCGGGACCGGCTCGGGCGGACGCGGCCGCTTAGGCCGCGTCCTGGGCGGCGGCTCGGCGGACGAAGTTGTCTCCGCGACCGGCGCGGCTTCGCTCCCCGCCATTTTCACCGACAGCAGCAAGTTCGACTCGTGCATCCGCCAGCGATAGCCGACGCCGAAATCGATCGGCTGGGCGCGGGTGAACAATTCGGCGTAGCGCTCCTGGTAGCGGCCGGGGAATTTGTCGATCGGCCCGAGATAGCGGCCGAACGGAAAGAAGCGCCATTGCCGCGAATTGTAGCTGGCGAGCGGAATGCCGGAATCGTCCTGGATAATGGTCGCACTGTTGGCGAGCAGCCAGTCGCGGGCGACGGTGAAGTTTCCCGCGTGCAGCAGATAGGATGCGCTCTTGAGCAGGCTGTTGCCGGGCCCGAGCGCCTCGCAGAACTTCAGGAAGCCTGCCGCGCGCGCGCCGGAATTGGAAAGATCGGTCGAGAAATAATACAGCGTGCGCGCCTCGCCGTCGGCACCTGCAAAGGTGATGCGGACCCCGCGTGTGGCATTCGGCCCCGGATTGTCGTTCGCGGTGTGCACCCCGCCCTTGTCATCGAGTGCGACCGTCTCGACGTTGCGGATGGTTTTGCCTGAGCGCGCCAGGAAGACGTAGAGGATTGGCAGGGTGCCGTTGACCTGGTTGGCGTGCAGGTCGAGCTTCATCTGCTTGGTGATGAAGAAGGAAAAGCTCAGGATCGAGCCGAGCGAGCGCTCGACATTGTAGAGCGCGGCATCGACCGAGCCGCGCGGCAGCCGGGTCAGATCGGGCACCGCACCGGCCGGCTCCAGCGCGCCCAGCACGTAGGTGCTGGCCTTGGAATAAAAGGCGTTGGCGTAGAGGAAATCCGGGCCGCTGAAAAAATAGAACATGGTCGGCCGGGGCGCGGCGAGATTGACCTCCGACCAGCTCCGGATCTTCGACAATTGCCGCTGCTCGAGCTGGGCAAAGGCGCCGTCGAAGAATTTTGCGTGATGCTGCCAGGATGGGTTCCTCGTGAGCGCCACCAGCGGCGAGTCAGCCGATGGCTGCATGCCTGCGAGAAAGCGCGCAGTGTCGTCGAAAGTAACCTCCGCCGCGCGCGCGGACGAGATGGCCGCAGCCACAAGGACAAAAGCGACGGCCGCAATTCTGACGGGTCGAAACATGGCTATTCGCGATTGTGTGACGCGGCAGCGGCGACCGGCCGCCTGCGGAAAACTGCATAAATCAACAGGCCCGAGAGCATGACGAGCATCCCCGACAGCGACTGCACCGGCCGCTCGGTCAAGAGGTAGTACATCATGGACGCGGTCACGAGCAGGAAGATAACCGACGTGAACGGGTATCCCCAGGCGCGATAGGGTCGCGGCAGGTCGGGATCGGTGATGCGCAGCTTGATGACGCCGGCAACCGTGAAGAACGAGCAGAACAGCAGCGAGAACTGGATGAAGTCCAGCACCGCTTCGAAGCTGCGCGTGAACAGCAGGAGATTGGCGACCGCGAGCTGAAACAGGATTGCATAGGCCGGCGCGCCCCTCACCGATCGTTTCGAGAACACGCGGAGAGCTGGAATGTCCTCTCCCATCGTCATCATCACGCGCGGGCCGATCCACATCATCGCGCTGATCGAGGAGATCAGGCCGACGCAGATCATCGCACCGACGATCCGGCCGCCGAGGCCTCCGAAGATCGCGCTGCCGGCAACGCTTGCGACGTCGAGCTGGCCGGCCAACGCGCTGATTGGCGTTGAGTACAGGAACACCGCGTTGAGCGCGACATACAGCACCAGCACGATCAGCGTGCCCGCGAGCAGCGCGCGCGGCAGGCTCTGCTGCGGCGTGTTCATCTCGCCGATGATGTAAGTCGCGGCGTTCCAGCCCGAGAACGAGTACATCACGAAGACAAGCCCGATCGCGAAGGGCGCACTCGCGATCTGGGCGAGATCACCGGCGTGGGGCGCAAAGGAGATCGACTGCGGCGTACCGACGACAAATCCTGCAACGAGGAAGGCGACAATCAGCACGACCTTGAGGATGGTCGAGATCAGCTGGAAGCTCGAGGAGTGCTTGACGCCGGTCAATTGCACGATCGAGACCAGCCACACCACGCCGATCGCGAGCGGGATCGACGGCACCTCAGGTATCACGGACTTGGCGTATTCGCCGAAAGCCATGGCCGCGAGCGCTACGGGCGCGGCAAAGCCGACCGTCGCCGAAACCCAGCCGGCGAGAAAGCCGAAGGCCGGATGATAGGCACGGCCGAGGAGATTATACTCCCCGCTCGAGCGAGGAAACATCGCGCCCAACTCGCTGTAGGAGAACACGCCGCACAGCGCGACGATGCCACCGACCGTCCACAGCGCGAGGATCGAGAAGCCCGAGGGGATGTCCTTGACCTGAAAGCCGAGGCTCGTGAAGACGCCGACCCCGATCATGTCGGCAACGACGATCGCGGTCGCGACCAGAACGGAAACCCCGGAGGCGCCGGTCAGCCGCCCGGTCAAGGGCGCGATTCCCGCATCTGATGCCGTCATCTGGGTCCTTGGCCTCAGGAGTCCGCCTCCTTGGAGGCATCGTGCAGATTGGTCCAGTCAATTCAAGCAGGGTTAAGAAGGGTTAAATGAGGCGGCCAAGACAGGTAATCAGCCACCTTTTGTGCCCTCCTTTGGCTGATAAACCCGCAGCTGGTGGCTAAAATACGTGCCCCCCTCCCACAATCGCGACATGATTGCGTGGTCTTTTTTGATCGTCCCGGATGTGGGGAAGTTTCTCCGGACACTTAACGTCGCCTAAACGCCAGTCGGCTCAATTGACTTGGGAATGCCGATGGACGTGACTTGGTCGTGACTTTGGGGTCATGGGTGGATGGTCGGGGCCGTTCCGAAAGTGAAAGCAAACGTGCGTGCTGACCTGGTCGAGGTGCCGGGCGTGCGTGGTCGTGCGCTTCGGCTCGCCCTGATCTCAGGCTTGGTGCCATTGTCGTTGACCTTGGTTCAATGCGGCCAAGCTCCCAATCCGGCGGCGCTCGCCGCAAACTCGCAGGCCAATGTCCCGGTCAATCAGACCGTCGCCAAGACCAATTCGCAACTCGCCAGTGGCGATACTTTCGAGGAACGCTTCCCGGCCCCACAGTTCAGGGAGCGCTTCCCCTCGGCGAGCGAGAGCTTCCTGCAACGGCAGATGTCGGACTTCTCGCCCAAGCGCGCCGTGCAGCAACAGCCGGAGCAGGCGCCGTACAAGGTCGCCTCGCTCGCGCCGCAGGTCCCCTATCAACGTCCGGCGCGCGAGGACCTCACGGCGCTCGTCAGCATGAAGTCCTCGGCCTTCCCTTATTTCGGCAACAACCCTGCGTCTGACGCGCCCTTCCTGAACATCACCAAGGGCGACCGCCGCGGCCACCGGAGCTACTCGGGGCGCGTGTTCTGGCAGGACGAAACCTACAACGACAGCCGCGTGCTGATGCACGTCCCCGAGCATTTCGACATGCGCAAGCCTGGCGTGATCGTGGTGTTCTTCCACGGCAACGGCGCAACGCTCGAACGCGACGTGCGCGACCGCCAGCTGGTGCCGCAGCAAATCAGCGATTCCGGCGCCAATGCCGTACTGCTCGCGCCGCAGATGGCCGTCGATGCCGCAGATTCCAGCGCTGGAAAATTCTGGCAGCCCGGTGGCCTCAAGCGCTTCATGGAAGAGTCAGCCAGCCATCTCGCGCAGTTGACCGGCGATCCCAACAGCGCACGTGCCTTTGCCAACATGCCGATCGTGATCGTCGGCTATAGCGGCGGCTTCCTGCCGACCGCCTGGAGCCTCGAGGTCGGCGGCATCAGCGATCGCGTCCGCGGCGTCGTGCTGCTTGATGCGGTCTATGGCGAAATGGACAAGTTCGCGTCCTGGATCGAGAGCCATCGCACCGGCTTCTTCGTCAGCTCCTATACTCACTACACCGCACGGCGCGACCGCGAGCTGATGAGCATGTTGCGACAGAAGGGCATCAATGTTTCCGAGGACATGGATGGACCCCTGCGTCCCGGGAGTGTCGTGTTCGTCGAAACCGGCGACGGCATTACCCACCGCGACTACGTCAACCGCGCGTGGACGCAATACCCGCTCAAGGACGTCCTGGTGAAGATGTCGGCAACGCCGGCGCTGGCGTTGACGCGCGTCGCAGCCACCGGCTCTTCCGCGTCAAGCCGTTAGTCTGAATTTTGCGCGCGCCGGCATTCGCCGCGCTGACTGCTGGGCCCGGCTCTCGGACCTCAGTTCTTGATCTCAGGTTTTTGGCAGCTTCGGAATGCTCTCGGCAAAGCCGTTGAAGCAGGCCAGCCGCTCGTCCTCTTCCTTGAAGAAGCGGCAATCGGCATAGCCCTTGGCCTTCGCGGGCTTCGGCTTGGGCGCCGGCGGGATGATGGCGTCGTAGCAGTTGAGCCGGTCCTTGGTGCCGTCGTCAGTATCGAGACAGGCCTGAAGCCGAGCCGCGACCGATTGCGGCTTGCCCTTTGGCGCTGCAACCGGCTTGGCGGCAGCTTCTTGGGCGCCCGCTTTGGTGCCCTTGGGCTTCACCTGCACCAGCGGCTTGTCCCCCACCATCGGTGGCTTGTCGGTCTGCGCAAACGCGGAGGCTGAATAGAGCACCGCGGCAACCGCCAGAATCATCCTCATTTCAGTCAACTCTCTTTGGTCCCCATGACGGGCGTTCTAGCGCTCTCCCGCGCGGTTTGCCAAGCGCCTTGCACAGGAAATGCCTGCTTCAGCCCGGGGCGGCAGCAGCCGGCCGGGGACGGCTCACAAGCACCAGGACCAGCGCCAGCACGACAAAGCCGACCGCCACGAAACCTGTGCTGTGCAGCAGTTCGCGGGCAAACAGCAGCCCTCCGACGGCCGAGCCGATGGCCTGGCCGATATAGAGGACGGACGTATTGAGCGCGACGGTCGCGGACGCAAGCGGCGGCGCCGCCGCGACCAGCCGCACCTGCTGCATCGAGTTGGTCGAGGCAAAGCCAAGTCCCCAGATCGCCACCGCGATCGCCATCGACACGAGCGTGCCCGCGCTCAGCGCCCACCCGGTGATGCCCGCGAGTAACAGGCACGTGAACAGCAACGAGGTTCGGTACGGCCCCCATGTGTCGACGATGCGGGTCGCCACCACGACGCCGAGGAAACCGCACACGCCATAGATGCCGAACACAACGCCGATCGCGTCCGGGCTCGCGTCGGTCAGCTTCTTGAGCAGTGGGCCCATGAAGGTGAACACCGCGAATTGTCCGGACATCTGCAGCATCGTGATCGCGAGCAGCAGCAGGATCGTCTTGTTGCGCCCGACCTCGCTCCAGGTTTTCAGGTCGACCGGCGTGCCCTTCAAGCCGGCTGGCAGGCGCAGCAGCAGCAACAGGAAGCTGACGCAGCCGAGTGCGCCAATCCCGCTATAGGCGGCGCGCCAGCCATAGCGGCTGGCGATGAAGGTGATCAGCGGAAGGCCGACCGCGGCAGCCAAGGACCAGCCGAGGAAGATGTAGGCAATCGTGCTGCCACGCCGCTCCGCCGGCACGATCAGAGCCGCCGTGCCGGCAGCCTGCGGGGTGTAGAGTGCACCGACGGCAAGCATCCCCAGGCGGATGACGAGAAGGCTTGCATAGTCGGGCGCAAAGGCCGAGGCGAGATTGCCAAGGGCGAGCACCGCGAGCGTGGTGGTTAGCAAGATCCGCCGTTCGATGCGGCTGGTCAGCCATGCCGTCAGCGGCGAGCCGATGCACAGCGTGATCGCGCCGAAGGTGATGAGCAGCCCGGCCGCACGGATGCTGATGCCGAGCCCCGCGGACAATTCCGGCAGCATCCCCGCCGGAGCCAGCACCGAGCAACCAGTGACGAGATTGCCAAGCATCAGGGCGGTTGGCGTGAAATGGCCGGCGCGAGGATTTTCCATGCAACTGCATGTAGAACAACCCGGCGGCCAGTAAAAGACCGCCGCTCGAAATAGTTGGAGCGCTGCCCCGGCTTTTGCGCGCCACTTTCTTGGAATTGCCGGATTGCACAGGCCGAATCGCCTGATATATCGCTCGTTCCCGCTTACCTGCGCTCGTTCGCAGGAGTGAGCCTCAGGAGAAAAGCAATGTCCGACCAGCCCAAGGACCCCAAGTCCGAGCAACCCAAGTCCGAATCCGGCTTCCAGTACAGCCTCAGCAATCTGAGACCCGTGACCCCGCCGGAGAAAATCACCCTCACCTTCCCCGATGGCGCCCGGCGCGAATACGCCAAAAGCACGACCGGCATGGAGATCGCCAAGGGCATCTCGCCGTCGCTGGCCAAGCGCACGGTGGCGATGGCGCTCGACGGCGTGCTCGCAGACCTCAACGATCCGATCGACGCCGATGCGAAGATCGAACTCGTCAACCGCGATGATCCGCGCGCGCTCGAGCTGATCCGCCACGACTGCGCGCATGTGCTGGCGGAGGCCGTGCAGTCGCTGTGGCCGGGCACTCAGGTCACCATCGGCCCGGTGATCGAGAACGGTTTCTACTACGACTTCTTCCGCAATGAGCCGTTCACGCCGGACGACTTCGCCGCGATCGAGAAGAAGATGCGCGAGATCATCGCGCGCGACAAACCTTTCACGAAGGAAGTCTGGGACCGCGAGAAAACAAAGCAGGTGTTCCGCGACAAGGGCGAGGCGTTCAAGGTCGAGCTGGTCGACGCCATTCCCGGCACCGAGCCGATCAAGATCTATTACCAGGGCGACTGGTTCGATCTCTGCCGCGGCCCGCACATGACCTCGACCGGCAAGGTCGGCAACGCCTTCAGGCTGATGAAGGTGGCCGGCGCCTATTGGCGCGGCGATAGCAACAATCCGATGCTGACACGCATCTACGGCACGGCGTTCGCCAAGCAGGAGGACCTCGACGCTTACCTGAAGCAGATCGAGGAAGCCGAGAAGCGCGATCATCGCAAGCTCGGGCGCGAGCTCGACCTCTTCCATTTCCAGGAGGAAGGTCCGGGCGTCGTGTTCTGGCACCCGAAAGGCTGGACCATCTTCCAGCAGCTGATCGCCTATATGCGGCGACGCCTGACCGGCGACTATAGCGAGGTCAACGCGCCGCAGATCCTTGACAAATCGCTGTGGGAGACCTCCGGCCATTGGGGCTGGTATCGCGAGAACATGTTCGCGGCGCAGTCGGCCGGCGATGAGGCCGAGGACAAGCGCTGGTTTGCGCTCAAGCCGATGAACTGCCCCGGTCACGTCCAGATCTTCAAACACGGCCTGAAGAGCTACCGCGACCTGCCGCTGCGCCTCGCCGAATTCGGCGTGGTGCATCGCTACGAGCCGTCCGGCGCCATGCACGGCCTGATGCGCGTGCGCGGCTTCACCCAGGACGATGCGCATATCTTCTGCACCGAGGATCAGCTTGCGGACGAGTGTCTGAAGATCAACGACCTGATCCTCTCGACCTATGCCGATTTCGGCTTCACCGGCGAGCTCACGGTGAAGCTGTCGACCCGGCCGGAGAAGCGCGTCGGCACCGATGCGATGTGGGATCACGCCGAACGCGTTATGGCGACCGTGCTGCGCGAAATCCAGGCGCAGAACAACCATATCAAGACCGAGATCAATCCGGGCGAAGGCGCCTTCTACGGGCCGAAGTTCGAATATGTGCTGCGCGACGCCATCGGCCGCGACTGGCAATGCGGCACCACGCAGGTCGACTTCAACCTGCCGGAGCGGTTCGGCGCGTTCTACATCGACCATGACGGCGGCAAGAAACCGCCTGTCATGGTGCACCGTGCGATCTGCGGCTCGATGGAGCGCTATATCGGCATCCTGATCGAGCACTATGCCGGCAACTTCCCGCTCTGGCTCTCGCCGGTGCAGGCGGTGGTCACGACCATCACCTCGGAAGGCGACGAATACGCCAAGCAGGTGCTGGAGCAGGCGCGGCGCGCAGGGCTTCGGGTCGAGATCGACCTGCGCAACGAAAAGATCAACTACAAGGTCCGCGAGCATTCGCTGGCCAAGATCCCCGCGCTGCTCGTGGTCGGCAAGAAGGAAGCGGAGACGCATTCGGTCTCCGTCCGCCGCCTCGGCAGCGACGGCCAGAAGGTGATGACGACCGCCGAGGCGATCGCCGCGCTGGTCGACGAGGCGACCCCGCCGGACGTTCGGCGGATGCGCGATACGGCCTGATCCCTGAAATCGATCTAAACTCGCTTTCGGTTGCGGGCGTGCGTTCCTATGTGGGGACTGCACTCCCGACGACCAGCCGAAGAGGTAAATGCAGTGCCCGACGCCATCGAACTCCTGAAGACCCGCCGCTCGGTCAAGCCGCGCGAGATGACCGGCCCCGGCCCCTCGCCGGCCGAGCTCGAGACCATTCTCACCATCGGCGCGCGGGTGCCCGATCACGGCAAGCTCGCGCCCTGGCGCTTCATTATTTTCGAAGGCGATGCACGCCAGCGCGCCGGCGAAGTGATCGCGAAGGTCTTTGCGCGGAAGAAGCCCGGCGCGTCCGCAGCCGACATCGAGACCGAGCGCAAGCGCCTCACCGATGCGCCGTTGGTGGTCGGCATCGTCAGCTTCACCAAGCCGCATCCCAAGGTGCCGGCGTGGGAGCAGGAGCTCTCCGCCGGCGCCAGCGTGATGAATATCGTCACGGCCGCGACCGCGCTCGGCTACGGCGCTTGCTGGCTGACCGGCTGGTTCTCGTTCGATCGCGATGTGCTGGACGGGCTTGGCCTCAAGGCGGACGAAAAGCTCGCCGGCCTCGTCCACATCGGCACGCCGACCAAGCCGAGCGAGGATCGTCCGCGACCGATCCTCTCTGAAATCGTGACGCGTTTTTAATCGAAGTCTTGTTGACGGCTCGAACGCCTTGCGGCTTTGTTCCCGACGGGGGAGGAAGCCCGGATGAAGCGCCGTGAATTTCTGGTCGGGGCCGCGATGCTGGCCGGCACGATGGCGCGGAGCGGCGCCACCGATATCCCCGCCCCCTCCGCCGACGGGCTGCGACGCATCACCGCCTTCTTCGAAAACGAGGTCACCACCGGCCGATTGCCGGGCGCGATCGTCCTGATCCAGCAGCACGGCAAGCCGGTTTATTTCAAGCTGTTCGGCGTGCGCGACGTCAGGACACGGCTGTCCATGACACCGGACACGTTCTTCGCCATTCATTCCATGACCAAGCCGATCACCAGCCTGGCCGCGATGATGCTGATCGACGAGGGCAAGCTTGCGCTCAGCGATCCCGTCTCGAAATACATCCCCCTGTTCGCCGGCACCAAGGTGGGACTCGAGGTCACGAAGCCCGACGGCTCGCTGGCGCTCGACCTGGTGCCGCCGGTCCACCCGGTGACGATCCGGGACCTGATGCGGCACACCTCGGGCATCAGCTACGACTATATCGGCGGCAAATGGGTCGAGCTTGCCTACAAGGCAGCCAACATTTTCGAGGGCTCCTTCAACAACAGGGAATTCGCAGATCGCATCGCCAAGCTGCCGTTGGCGCGCCAGCCCGGCACGCTGTGGCGCTACGGTCATTCCACCGACGTGCTCGGCAGCGTCATCGAGATCATCACAGGGCAGACGTTGTACGACGCCTTGGAGCAGCGCATCTTCGATCCGCTCGGCATGACCAATACCAAATTCGTGCTGGCGACGCCCGACGAGCTCGAACGCATGGCGCGGCCGCTGCCGACCGACCAGATCCTGCTCGATGCCGAGCGCGAGCGTCTCGACCATCCGGAATGGCAATCCGGCGGCGGCGGCCTGCTCTCGACCATCACCGACTATCAGCGCTTCTCGCAAATGCTGCTCAACGGCGGCGAGTTCGACAGCAAGCGCTATCTCAGCCCGGCCGCCTTCAAGGACATGACCACCGACCAGATCGGACCGGGCTCCGGCGTCGGCCGCGATTACTTCTATTTCCCTGGTGATGGCTTTGGTTATGGCTACGGTCTCGCTGTGCGCACCGACCCCGGCAATGCAAAGCCGCCGCCGCCGGGATCGATCGGCGAATTGAAATGGGACAGTGGCAGCGGCACCTATTTCGGGGTCGATCCCAAGCTCGACATGGTCTACGTGCTGATGCAGCAGACCCAGAACGAGCGCGGTCGCATCACGCCCGCATTCAAGGCGCTGGTCTACGACACCTTTCCGCCGGAGCTACGCCGCCCGTGAGGCACGCTGGCCGAAATCGGCCAGCAGTTTTGCGATCTCGGCCGCCGGCCGCGCCGCGCTGAACAGAAAACCCTGCACCTCGTTGCAGCCTTCGGCCCGCAGCCAGTCGAGCTGGTCCTCGGTCTCGACGCCTTCCGCGGTCGTGGTGATATTGAGGCTGCGGCCGAGGCCGGAGATGGCACGTACGATCGCGACGCAATCGGGCCGCTGGGCCAAGTCCTTCACGAAGGAGCGGTCGATCTTGATCTTGTCGAAGGGAAAGCTGCGAAGATAGCTGAGGCTGGAATAGCCGGTGCCGAAATCATCCATGGAGATGCTGACACCGAGCTCGCGCAATTGATGCAGGATCGCGAGATTGGCGTCGGTCTCGGCTAGGAAGATCGACTCGGTGATCTCCAGCTCGAGCCGCTTCGGCGACAGGCCGGATTGCGCCAGCGCTGAGATCACGACCTGAACCAGGTTGCGGCCGCGGAATTGCGCCGGCGACAGATTGACCGCGACCTTGACGTCAGATGGCCACTTCACCGCTTCGGCGCAGGCCTCGCGCAGCACCCACTCGCCGAGCTGGGCGATCAGGCCGATGTCCTCCGCGACCGGAATGAACTCCACCGGCGAGATCATGCCCTTGTCGGGATGATGCCAGCGCAGCAGCGATTCGAAGCCTGAGATGCGGTCGGAGGCGATCGAGACCAGGGGCTGGTAGTGCAGCTCGAATTCGCCATTCGCAAAGGCACGGCGTAGATCGAGCTCCATGTCGCGGCGCTTCTGCGCCTGGAGATCCATCTCGCGCTCGAAGAAATGGTGGATGCCGCCACCGTCGGACTTCGCCCGGTACAGCGCCATATCGGCGTTGCGCATCAACTCCTCCGACGTGACGCCGTCGCCCGGCGACAGTGCGATGCCGATGCTGGCGCCGATCACCATCTCCTGTCCGTCGATGTCGTAGGGCGCTTTCAGCATGTCGATCAGCAGGGCTGCACAGGCGCTGGCCTCGTTCGGCGAGACGTCGGCCCTCAGGATCACGGCGAACTCGTCACCGCCGAGCCTTGCTGCGAGATTGGCGCCGCGGACCGCGCTGGTCAGGCGTTCGGCGACCTCCTTCAGCAGACGATCGCCCGCCGGATGCCCGAAGGAATCGTTGATGTTCTTGAACAGGTCGAGGTCGATATAGAGCACGCCGACACGCTTGCCGCCGGCCTGCTCGAGCGCCTGCTTCAAGCGTTCCTGAAAGTATTCGCGGTTCGGCAGATCGGTGAGACCGTCATGATGAGCCATGTGCGCGATCCGCGCCTCCGCCTTGCGCCGCTCGGTGATGTCGACGACCGCGACCAGATAGCCGTCGCGATCGTCGAAGGCGACGCGGCGGCCGAAAGTCAACACCTCGATTTCGCTGCCATCGGCGCGCAGGTGCCGCCAGTTGCGCGAGGAATGATAGGCGTCGCCGATGCGCTCAAGCGCCTCGGCGTGGCTGTCCCATTCGTCCTCGGGCCAGATCTCGTGCAGCTTCGTGCGCAGGAACGCGGCGCGGCTATAGCCGTAGTGCTGGACTGCGGCATCGTTGACGCTGATGAATTGCTTCGTCTCGGCGTCGAACACCCACATCGGCATCGGGTTGTTGTCGAACAGCAGCCGGAACGAGGCGTCGCGACGCTTCAAGGCGGTGACGTCCGAGATCGTCAACGAGACCACGTCGGCGAAGGCGGTGGCGCCGAGCCGGAGATGACGGCCCTCGTGCTCGATCTCGAGCTGCTCGCCGCGGCCACCGGAGACGGCCTTGAGCAGAAAATTCATGATCTCGGGCAAGGCCAACAACGTGTTGCCCTCGCCGATCCGCCGCCACAGCAGACTTCCGCTTGCGAGCTTCAGCAGCAGCCCGGCGCTCTTGTTGTGGTGCACGACCTGCAGATCGAACGGCGCGCCGTCGGCGTCGCGCAGGGTCGCCAGCGACACCACCGCATCGTCGGTCGACGAGAAGATCGCGTCGAGCAGATTGTATTGCGCGCCGCGTTCGTTGACATAGGCGCCGACCAGCGTCGCGCCCCAGCGCGAGGCCGTCGGCAATGCCAGCACATCGTAGGTCCGGACCATGCCGTCGCGCACGCAATGGGCGCTGGCCTGGTGCGGCTTTCCGTTCCTGAGCGCGCTCGCCACCGCTTCCGACAGCGCGGTGGCGCAATCCGGCGACAGTTCGGCGACCGGAATGTCCCAGCGCTCCTCGCCGAGCCATTTCTGCACGTAGCGACCGCTGCGCGAGAGTTCGAGCGCGCCGTCACCCCTGAGCAACGCGATATGGTCGGCGAGCCGTCCGAGGCTGCCGAGCATCACATCCTCATAGCGCGGCAACCGGTCACCCGGCTTCAACGCGGCATGCCATTTACGCTGAAGCACCGGGATATCGTCGAACATTTCGGTTGCCGGTTTGCCCGGCATCTTCTTCGCGGCACTCATTGCAGTCCCCAACGCACTTTGCCGCCGCATCCAATGCAACCCCGCTTAATGGCTTGTAAAAAGCGCGGGGATGCGCGTTCCATTCGGCGATTATGACAGTTTTAAGTCGCGTGTTGGTTAGCGTGTCTTAGAGACTATGACGGTCGTCTAAAATGCGATGCGTCTGACGGCGAGATCGATATTTTGGTACGCAGCTGTATCAACGCCGTCATTGCGAGCGCAGCGAAGCAATCCAGAGTCCCTCCGCGGAAAGACTCTGGATTGCTTCGTCGCAAGAGCTCCTCGCAATGACGAGGTCGAGACACACCTTCACATCCTCGCGGCTCATTTCGCCCGAGCTTTGCTTCGTCGCCTTGCCCTCATTTGAATGAGGGCGCAGGGAAGACCGGGTGCCGGCTGGCACCCGCGGTCCACTGTGCGAATTTGCGCTACGAAAAAGCTGCACAGCGGCATACAGGTGAAGCCAAACAACCGGCCTTCCCTGCGCAGTGGCTTTACGGCTTATGTCGCGCTCTCCCCGGGAGCGATGCACTATTGCCCCCGTCGCCTTGCGGATGACTGATACGCATGTCCGGTTGGACACAACGCATCACCGCAAGCCTTGGCGCACAGACCCCGGGCGCCAGGACCACACGATTTCGCCGTACGCAGGTCACACCGGTCGTGTGCGCGAGGCCTTCGCTCACGGTTACCCGCCCTGCAAAACCCTTCGCGCCGACGTGACCACGTCCACCGCCATCCGGCCCGCGTTCGTGACGATCGCGATACGCCCCTCTTCCTTGGGCCGGGTTGCGCGACACATACGCTGTTTCCGAATTTCGTAGTGGAATATTTTTGGCGGTGCGGATTGACCGAGAGTTTGGGTGTTTTGCCCGTCAGGCAGCGCTAGGCTCCTCGCGCCGCTAGTCCTCGCTGGCGGCCGCGGAACGGTTGTGCAAATGGGCCTGCGACAACAGGAAGAATAGCGCGCGCTCGCCATAATATTTTGCGGACGGCCGCGTGCGCTCGAAGCCATCGGCAAATATCTTGCCGGACTGGTCGCAGACCTGCCACCGCCAACCGAACCGTTTGCGCCTGGTGAGGATCACTTCGAACATGCCGACGAGCTTGGTCCCCTGCTCCTGCCGGTGCTGGCATACAAGCCTGCTCCGGCGTCCCGCTTGTGACGGATAGCCGACATATAACCCAGCAGGATGGAAAGCGAATGAAATTGATTATCGGAAATGCGTATCTTGCACCGGTTCTCACGAAGTCGCATCGCGCCTGGAATAAGCCGATCCCGCCGGTGTTTCTAATCCCTCCGCGGCGCAGCCTGGGTACGCTTGCAGCGATACACAGGACGGAAATGCCCGGTAAGCGGACGCTCACCGGCGCCTGATTGGCTTTGCGTGCGCTGGATGAGAAGCGCGGTACGATATTACGGAGAATCGCTGAGCGCGGCGAGGCGAAAGATCAGCGCGCAACGACTTCGACCTCGCCGTCGACGCCGTTCACGACGTTGAAGCCGCGCTCGTAGACCTTGCCTTCGTTCTTGGCGATGGCGCGGTATTCGCCTTCGGAGAGCACGACGCGCGGGAAAGCGCCGATCGATTCCTTGATCACGTCGCCGCCGGGCGTCAGCACCGACCAGGCGGTGTTGGCGAGCGCCTCGCCGCCCTTGTCGCTGACGAGCTTGAGCGTGATCACGGCGGCGCGGTGGGTGATGGTGACGTCGGTGAGCTTGCCGGCCTGGACGCGGATGTCCGAGCGCACCACCGAGTTGGCATCGCCGTAATTGGAGATGATGTAGTAGGTGCCCTCCGGCAGCAGCACGACGTCGCCGGCGGCGACGTTCGGCACCAGCGAGGCACGCTCGCCGGATTCGAACTGGCTGCCCTTGTAGATCGCAAACGAGATCTGGTTCAGCGGAATCCGGCTGGTGCCGACGCGCCCCTCGATGCGCAGGCCGCCGGCCGGCAGGACGAAGGATTCGCGGTCGGTCTCGGCCTTCAGGCTGACGGTGCGCACCGCGCTGACGAGGCCGAAGGCGACGTGCACGACGTAATTGCCCGGCGGCAGCACGATGTTGGGAGTCGCGTTGCGATCCTCGCGGATCAGCTTGAAGGTGCCGTTCTCGTCGGGACGATCGGCGAACACCCGCCACACCAGGCCGCTGGTGATTGCAGGCGTGTCCTTGCCGTATTTCGCGCTCAGCGACAGCACGGCCTGTCCGGGCGCGGCCGCATTGAGCGGTGCGGCCGGCGGCACGGTCGACACCGCGGGCGGCGGCATGCTGGGCGTATTGGGCTGCGTCAGGGTCGGCGGCAGGCTCAGGGGACCGGCGCCCGGACCGGAGGGTGGCGCCAGGCTGACGGCGCCGCCGGGATCGGGTACCGAAGCCGGGGGCACCGGCGGCGGCCGATCCGAGAAAAGCTGGGCCTGCGCGGCATTTTGCCCGAGGAATCCGAGGCACGCAGTCACCACAAGCGCCGGCAGCAGCTTACCGCCGCGCCGCCATCCGATGATGCCGTCACCCCCGAGAGTCATGCCTCCTGCTTTTCACCGAAAACGCGGCAAATTCAAGCCTGTGAAACGCCGGGAAATACGGCCACGAGGCTGTTCTTTGGAACCCGCTTGACGCCTGCGTGATTACATCAGAGGCAACCGGCCTCCGCCACACTCCTGCCCCCAGCGTCCCGAACGCTATAAACTAAGCTTTGCCCTCTTTCTGGCGGAGCAGACGTGCGGCGCCTACTCTGGAGTGAGGACGGCCCGGAGTAGGAGAGTTTCGGTGCTAGATATCTTGAGAGGTCGGGGCGTGAACGGCGCAAATGGCGAGAAGGTCGGCCTCGGCAGCATTCGCAGGCCGGTCATCGGCCTCGCACTCGGAGGCGGCGCGGCGCGCGGCTTTGCCCATATCGGTATCATGAGGACGCTGCTGGCCAACGGCATCGTGCCCGATGTCGTGGTCGGCACCTCGATCGGCGCCGCGGTCGGCGGCGCTTACGCGGCCGACCGGCTCGACGCGCTGGAAGACTGGGCGCGCAGCCTGCAGGGCGTGCGCAACATCCTCGGCTATCTCGATATCCGCCTCGACGGCTCGGGCCTGATCGGCGGCCAGAAGCTCGCAAGCCGGCTCGAGGAAGCGATCGGCCAGACCATGATCGAGGACCTGCCGATGAAGTATGCCTCGGTCGCGACCGAGGTCCGCACCGGCCATGAGATCTGGCTGACGCGCGGGCGTCTGGTCGAAGCGGTGCGCGCCTCCTATGCGCTGCCCGGCATCTTCTCGCCCGTGATGATCGGCGACCGCTGGCTGATCGACGGCGCGCTGGTCAATCCGGTGCCGGTGTCGGCTGCGCGGGCGCTCGGCGCCGAAATCGTCATCGCCGTCAATCTGTCCACCGACATCTTCACCCATTCGACGACGATCTATCAGCACGGCGCGATGCCTTCCCCGGTTGCTCCCGTGACCGGGGAGACCCCGGCCAAGCGGCGCTTTCCGCGCATCTTCTCGCCGGAGAGAACCGTCAAGCGCGAGTTTTTCGGCACCGGCGGTCGTCCCGGCATCTCCTCGGTGATGGTGGATGCCTTCAACATCATGCAGGACCGCATCACCCGCGCGCGGCTCGCCGGCGATCCGCCCGACCTTTTGATCACGCCACGGGTCGGCCAGTTCGGCTGGTTCGACTTCCATCGTGCCGAGGAGCTGATCGCGCACGGCACCCGCGCCGCCGAACGCGCGCTGGAGTCGATCCAGGAGACGATCGACGTGCTGGCGCCGGCGCCCAAAGGCACAGCGCCGAAACCGGTCGAATAAGACTGGCTCAGGCCGTCTTGATGTAGTCGCGCAGGGCTTCCTGCTCCGACTCGTATTCCTGCACGCGGCGCTTGACGATGTCGCCGATCGAGATCAGCCCGACCACCTTGTTGTTATCCAGCACCGGGAGGTGGCGGAACTTGCCGGTGGTCATCATTTCCATGAGCTCGGCGACTGTGTCGGTCTCCTTGCAGGTGACGACCTTGCGGGTCATGACCTGGCTCACCGGCTCCTCCAGGACGCCCGCACCGCGCTCGCCGAGCACGCGGACGATGTCGCGCTCCGACAGGATGCCTTCGAGCCGGCTCTGGTCCATCACCAGCACCGCGCCGATCTTCTTCTCGGCAAGCAGCTTGACTGCGGCAGCCAGCTTCGCGTCGGGCTCGACGCTCATGATCTGGTGGCCCTTGGTATTGAGAATGGAACGTACCGTCATTGTCGCCTCCCAGAATCGGATCCGTCCGCTTTGCGCGGTTCGGACTTGTTCGCGAGTCTTCAACTAACAGTTTTGGCGCCGGTTTCACGTTCAGGCGCTTTGCGAAGCGCAGCGTCTATGGACTTGCTACTTCGGAACATTCTTCCCGGGAATGATGGATGAATTCGGGCCGCACCGCAAGCGCCGCTTCAAATACCGTTCGAAATGTCCTGTGATGACGCATCCGCAGCATCACCGCTTCGCATGCGCGGCACGGGATCGAACAGCGCGAACAGCAACAGCCCCGCGAAGAAGCCGCCGATATGCGCCTCCCAGGCGACGCCCGCACTGTCGCTTTCGACACCGATGGCGCCGACGCCGAAGATGATGTTGAGGGCGAACCACACGCCCAGGAAGCCGAGAATGCGCCGGTCGCGCAGGGCCTGCAACAGCGGCAGCGCCGGAACCTTTGCGGCGGTATCGGCATCCGAACGGCTGAACGACAGGAAGCTGCCGCGCACGAACGCGAACCGGATCGCGGCCGCCATCGCGCCCGACACCGAGGCCGAGGCGCCGATCATCGGCACCACCGCGTGCTCGTGGGTGACGAGATGGGCGAGCGCACCGGCGGCGGCCGTCACCGCCAGGAACACGAAGAAGCGCACCGTGCCGAAGCGCCGCGCCAGCGCGCTGCCGAACGGCAGCAGCCACAGCACGTTGAAGGCGAGATGGGTGAGATTGGCATGCAGCAGCGAATAGGTGACGAAGCTCCAGACCTTCGCACCGGCACCGCCCTCGAATTGCAAATTGACCAGCGAGGAATCGTAACGCTTGGGGATGAAGCCGAAGACATCGACGGTCCAGTTCTCGAGCTCCGGCGGCAGGAGCACCCGCAGATGGATAACCGCCAGCAGGACGACATAGGCCGTCAGCGGCAAAGGCAGCGTCAGTATCGGCTCGCGCGGTGCCTCTTCGGCGACGACCGGTTGATCCAACGGGGGTGGTGGCGGGGAATCCAAGGTAGTTTCGCTTTCAGGCGCGATCGAAGCAGCAGCTTGGAGATAGTCGCCTTTACCGGCCTAGCGCAAGTGCACAAAGGAAAAGGCAGGGCCATGGAAAGCCCTGCCTGTCCGTGTCGATCTTGCCGGCCCCTAAAGCGCGTCACGCGCTTCAGGTTGTTGTTTGGGCATGATCTTGCCGGAAAACCGCTACGCACTTTTCCGGATCATGCCGTAGAGGAACAAGGAGCATCCCCACCCCTCCCCGCGGCCAGTGACCAAACTGTTTGACGCCCGTGTACAGACCTCGCCGAGAACCTGGAAGAAAGCGACGAGGCTTGCGACCGCGATCACCTTAGCAGCCGCGCGACGAACGCAAAGCGCATAGTTAATTTAACGTTAACACCGTAAAGGCGGCCTGCGCGGGCCCAAAAGCGCCCTCGCGGCATGGACGCTGCAATTCCCCTCCTGCACAACAACACAGGGATCTCAGGTGCACTGAAGCGGGACAGCCTTGTCCCATGAGGTTGCGCCCCGGGGTGAGCGTCAGTCATGAAACATCCGTCGAGCCGCGCGTTCTTCGCGTATTGGGACAAGAAGCGCGGCAGCGCGCGGGCCCCTGATCGGGCCGATATCGACCCCGCCGCCGTGCGGGAGCTGCTCGGCGACATCTTCGTCCTGTCCTGCGAGCCGAAACTCGCCTTTCCGTTCCGCGTCGCCGGCACCCGCGTCTGCGCACTCGCAGGTCTCGATCTCAAGGACCAGAGCTTCGCCGCGCTGTTCACCGAAGGCTGCCGCAGCGAGATCGAGGAGATCGCGACCATCGTCGCCGACGAGACGCTCGGCGCCATCGCCGGCATCACGGCCACGCGCGCGGACGGTAGCAAGGCCCATCTCGAATTGCTGCTGCTGCCCTTCAACGCTCGCCCGCACACGCCGGTCAGCGTGACCGGCGTGCTTGCGCCGTTCGACGACGAATGCGGCGCGCTTTCCGCCTTCACCGTCACCTCTTGGCGCTATCTGCACCAGCCGGAGAAACTGCTGCCGCGGGCGATCCGGAAATTGCAGATCGCACGCGGTCTGATGGTGTATGAGGGGCTGCGGTAGGCAGCCTCCCATTCAGCTCACGGCATCGCCAGATGCCAGGCGCCGTTCAGGAAACCGTCGCCGGTGACGTCGCCGGGCTTGGTGTCCTTGGCGAAGGTGTAGAGCGGCTTGCCGTTGTGGGCCCACTGCTTGGAGCCGTCGTCGCGGGTGATGATGGTGTAGCCGCCGTCGGCGGCATCGCTGGCTTCGGCTTTCAGCGCCGGCCAGTTTGTCGCACACGGTCCGTTGCAGGCCGACTTGCCGTCCATGTCCTTGTCGAACGTGTAGAGCGACATGCCCTTGGCGTCGGTGAGCACGTTGCCCTTGTCGGTCTTGCCGGTCTTGGTCGGCGGCGCCGCGAACGCAGCCGAGGTCATCGCGAGCGACGCGAGGAGCGTGAGCGCGAGGCGGATCGAAGATGTCGTCATGGTGTCTCCTGTCATGCAATTGGTTCGCATGGGTAGGACGCCGCACCGCGCGCACTATTCCTCAAAATGGCGCAAAGATATTTTTGGCTGCACACATCAGCGTGGCGGAATAAATTACGATGGTTGATACGGAGCAGTCGGGATGAGCAAGCCGCATTGGCGCCGCGCGCACGTCGAAGACCTCGCCGCGATCAGCGCGATCGCGGCGCGAATTCATCCTGATCTCCCCGAGCGCCCGGAAGTATTCGCGGAAAAGATGCGGCTTTATCCGGACGGCTGTTGCGTGCTCGCTGCAGGCAACGACATCGCCGGTTACGGCCTCGCGCATCCCTGGATGCAGCAACAGATTCCACCGCTCGACGCGTTTATCGACCGATTGCCCGATGCTGCAGACTGTCTCTATGTGCACGACGTCGCCGTGCTGCCCGACTTCCGCGGCGGCGTGGCGCGCGCTTATATTGCAGAGATCGAAGAGCGCGCGCGATCATCGGGCATCACAACGCTTGCGCTGGTCTCGGTCTACGGCGCGCGACCGCTGTGGGAGCGTCTCGGCTTCCAACGCGTCGCACCGGATGCGGCGCTGCGCGACAAACTTTTGTCCTACGGCGCGAGCGCGACCTACATGCTGCGCGAACGCGGCAAATAGCCCCTTCAGCTGCGATGCTTCTTCTTGCCCTTCTTCGCGGAAGCCCCCGGCCATTCGGTGACCGACGGCGCATATTTGGCGTCACCGGATTTGTTCTTCTTCCCGAACGCCGGCTTGCCGAATTTGCCGGCGTCGTGAGGCTTGGCGTGGGGCTTGGCGTGAAGCTTGCCTTGGTGCTTGGCTTCCGGCTTTCCGCGCGGCGCGTCGTGCTGCTTCGGCCGGTTCGCGCTCCATGGATCGTCACCGCGGCGGGCAGCACGATCGGCGCCACCTTCATCGCGCTGCGGAGGGCGTGAGCGCTTCTCGGCCGGCGCCTGCGCTTGCGGCGCCCCCGTCATCGGCTCGAGGCGGATATTGTCTTCCTTATCCGGACGCTTGATTTTGGCAGCGAAGGACTCCGCAACCCGCTCGGAAATTTCGAACTCGGTCGTGGTGTCCATGATCTTGATGGCGCCGATGTCGCCCTTGTCGATGCCGCCGCGACGGCAAATCATCGGCAACAGCCAGCGCGCTTCCGCATTCTTTCTTCGTCCGATGTTGGCCCGGAACCATACGGTGGTCTCTGTCATGCCGTGCTTCGGCGACGATTTGCCCGATTTGGGTCGGGGCCTCTCGGAGCGGTCATCGTCGCGCGGCGTGCGATCATCGCGGTGACGATCATCGCGCGGCCGACTGCTCCGCTCGCCCGGATCGAGAATGTCTTCAGGAGACGGCAGCCGCGCGCGATAGAGCCGCGCGAGTGCCGCGGCGATGTCCTCGGCCGACCGTTCGGCGAGCAAGGCCTTTGCCAGTTCGAGATCGTCGGCGGTCGTCTCCTCGGTGAACAATACGTCCTTCATGCGCTCATGGTCGAGCTTGCGAATCTCATCCGCCTGCGGGGCGGTCCCCCAGACGGCGTCGATGCCGGACAGATTCAGCAGCACCTCCGCACGCCGCCGTCGTATCGGCGGCACCAGCAGGACGCTGACGCCCTTTCGTCCTGCACGTCCGGTGCGGCCTGAGCGATGCTGCATGACCTCCGCGTCATTGGGCAGATCGGCGTGAATGACGAGGTCGAGGCTCGGCAGGTCGATGCCCCGCGCCGCCACGTCGGTCGCCACGCAAATGCGGGCGCGCCCGTCCCGGAGCGACTGAAGCGCCAGGGTACGCTCGTTCTGTGTCAACTCACCTGAGAGAGCGACCACGGAGAAACCGCGCTCCAGCAGCGCCGCCTGCAAATGCCTGACCGCATCGCGCGTGTTGCAGAACACCAGCGCGCTCGGCGACTCGTAGAAGCGCAGCACGTTGACGACCGCATGCTCGACGTCGCCGGGAGCGACCCGGATGGCGCGGTACTCGATATCGGCGTGACCGCCCTCGTCGCCGGCGACCTCGATCCGAAACGCCTGCTGCTGATACTGCTTCGCCAGCGCCACGATGCCGCGCGGAAACGTCGCCGAGAACAACAAGGTGCGGCGCGTGTCCGGGGTGGTCTTGAGGATGAACTCCATGTCCTCGCGAAAGCCGAGATTGAGCATCTCGTCGGCCTCGTCGAGCACGACGACTTTCAATTCCGAGATGTCGAGGCGGTTGCGCCGCAGATGATCGCACAGGCGGCCGGGCGTTCCGACGACGATATGGGCGCCGGCGGCCAGCTCGCGCTGCTCGCGGCGCGGGTCCATGCCGCCGACGCAGGAGACGACGCGCGCCCGCGCTTGCGCATAGAGCCAGGTGAGCTCGCGCTGGACCTGCAAGGCGAGCTCACGGGTCGGTGCGACGATCAGGGCCAACGGTGCGGCGGCCTGCTCGAACTGCTCGGCACCATCGAGCAAATCCTTGGCCATGGCCAAACCGTAAGCAACGGTCTTGCCCGAGCCGGTCTGGGCCGACACCAGGAGGTCGCGGTCGACCGCATCCTCGCCGAGCACGGCGAGCTGAACGGGGGTCGGTGAATCGTAATTGCGCTCAGCCAAAGCACGGGCGAGCGGCGGGGTCAGGGCCGGAAAGGACACGGAATGGAAAACCTTGGTTGGTCCGGGGGCGCGGAACGGAAAGCTGAGGGGCCCGACGCTGCAGTCACTGCAGAAGGCCCGGTCACACCCATCATGATTTTGATTTGGACGCTCTTTACGCCAGAAGCGGCCAAATCACCATGGCTTTGATGCATGGCATTGGTGACAGGGTGAACAGAGCCGGGATGCTCAGCCCGGCCCTCTTTTGGCGCGCTTTGACGCCTCCATCGCGCTTTTGGGGCTGGAACAGCGGACTTTTACGGTCATCGCGCCTAAATTGTGCGCGATCGGAGGTGCCAGGACCCAGATCCTGCCTCACGGAAACGCATACAGGTGAAACATGGCCGACAGCATATCGCTTGCCGACAAGCTCGCGACCTTTCAGGAGTTCTGGTCGCCGCGCACGATCACGACCTTCAACGATTGCGACGTGATGGTGGTGAAGGTGAAGGGAGAATTCACCTGGCACAAGCACGACGATACCGACGATTTCTTTCTGGTCCTGAAGGGCCAGCTGGACATCGAGTTGCGGGACCGCACCGTGACGCTCGGGCCGGGCGAGCTCTACGTCGTGCCCAAAGGTGTCGAGCACCGTCCACTGGCCCGCGAGGAGGTTCACCTGATGCTCATTGAGCCGACCGGCACGCCGAACACGGGTGACAAGGCCACCGCCGCAGCGCGCAAGCTCGCATAGAGGGTTGCGGTTCTAATCCCTTGACGTCACGAGCCTGCTGAAGCTGCCAGCGAGCCTGGTTCTGAGCCGCGCGACGTAGTCTTTCGCGGCCCGGCTCGAGGCACGGATGGCGCGCCAGGCTTCGGTCGCCTGCAGCCATGCCTTCATCTCGCTGAACTTCCCGTAGCCCCATGCGAACACCGGAATTCGCATCAGCTTGTCGCGCGTGAGGTGGAACAGGCGCTCGACCAGCACGAGCTTGAGCAGCTCGCAACCGACAAACGCCGACACACCGCTGAGGAACTGACCAGTCGCGACGAGGTATGCGGCCAACGGCTTGATCGGCTCCAGAATGATCACGGGCACGGAAAACAGCGCAAGCGACGGATAAGGCGGCAGCGATTTGATCCAGGCGCGCAGCCGCTTGAATTCGAACTGCCGCGCAAGCCAGCGCGAGATCGGCTGCGCCACGCTCATGAACACCGCATCCACCAGGAAGTAGATGGCAGCGAGGATGTAGGTGACGGGTTTCAGGATCTGCTTCACGAGAACTCTCCCGTCAATTGAAAGCCGGAACCTTGGCCTAAGTTTCACCGCGACGTGAATAAGTCGAGGATTCCCGAGGAACTTTTTGGGCACTCGGTCCCGCCCATCTCAGATCTCGGCATAAATCTCCAGAAGATTGCCGTCGGGATCCTGAAAGAACAGCGTCCGGTGCCCGAACGGCTGGTTCGTCGGTGGCGACAGCAGCGCCACGCCCCTATCCGGGCTGCTCTTATTCCACCAATTCCGGCCACGGCACGATGGTCGACTTCACCGTCTTCATCGCCATCGCGTCCTTCACCGCCTGCGCGACGCCCGCTTCGGTGAATGGATAGATCGTCTGCATCTTCAGCCAGGGATATTTGTCGCGGGTGCGATAGAGCATGTCGACGCCGAGCGGCAGATCGTTGCCGGTAAAGCCCCAGGATCCGAGCACGTTGAGGTCCTTGGTGCAGATGCGGTGCCAGGAGGTCTCGATCGAGCCGGCATCGGTGAACTGGCCCATCTCGACATAGGTGCCGCCGTCTCGCAGCATCTCGATGCCTTCGGGGCCCGCGGACGGGTGGCCCGAGCAATCCATCACCAGATCGGCGCCGAAGCCACCGACGATCTCGCGCACGCGTGCGATACGGTCTTGCGGCGATGTGATCTCCTCGATGTTCACGGTCGCTTCCGCGCCGAACTCGCGCGCAAGCTTGAGGCGCGGCTCTTCCGGCGCGCCGACGCAAATGACGCGCCCTGCCCCTATCTCCCTGGCGGCCGCGACCGCCAAAATGCCGATCGGGCCCGAGCCCTGGATTACCACCGTGTCCCCCCAGGTGAAGCCGCCGGCGCGAGTCGCGCGGTTGAACGCGCGGATGCAGGAGGTCAGCGGCTCGGACAACGCGCCCAGCCGCAGCGACATGTCGTCGGGCAGCTTGTAGATCTTGGTGCCCGGCAGCATGTCGAGATCGACATAGACGTATTCGGCCCAGCCGCCCCACATGTGCGGGGCCTTGTCGAAGCCGAGGTAGCGGCCGTAATAGACCGGCGTCAGGCATTTGTTGGCGGTCTGCGGATAATGGATGCAGTAGTAGCAGCGGCCGCACGGCATCAGCGGCGGGATCATCACCTTCGATCCGACCTTGAGCGGCTTGCTCATGAAGTCCTCCGTGAATTCATCGCCGCATTCGACGATGACACCGCCAATCTCGTGGCCGAGCGTGAACGGCCAGGGCAGCGGCTTCGGCCAATGACCTTTCAGGATGTGCAAATCGGTGCCGCAGACGCCGCACGCGCCGATCTTGATCAGCGCCCCTTGCGGCCGACCCGAGGCCACGGCACGCTTTTGATCACGGGCTCTGAGCCCGGTCCGGCGTGGGTGCAGACGCGGATCTGTTGCATGGCCGTTTCCTTGCCGCCCGCTTGTTATGTTTGTTTGGTGCGGGCCTGAGCGAAGCGTATGTGAGATGCGCGGGCGTGCCAAGGTGCGGGCCGGTAGCCTCGTAGCCCGCATGAAGCGTAGCGGAATGCGGGGCCGGCGTTCCCGGATTGCGCTTCGCTTCATCCGGGCTACGAGACCATTGCTACGGGCACAAGCCTCCACTCCAGCCAAGTGTCTTGAGCGCTCGCCAGCGAACGTGTAAGGCGCCAAAGAGTCCTCTCCCGGTGAACGCTTGAATCCTCTCCCCCAAAATCCCGTTGCCGCGTCCGGCTCGTTCGCGGCGATGAAGTCCGTGCCCTACCGGCTGCAATTCATCGCCTACGTGCTGGCGATGATGGCCGACAATATCGAACACGTGATCAGCTATTGGGTGGTGTTCCAGAAATTCCACTCGCCGACGCTGGGGGCTTTGCCGTGCTGTCGCACTGGCTGCCGTTCCTGCTGTTCTCGGTCGCGGTCGGCGGGCTCGCCGACCGGTTCGATCCGCGCCGCATCATCCAGTGCGGCATGCTGCTGTTCATCGTGGCCTCGGCGGGATGGGGCTTCTTCTTCATCACCGACACGATCGGGATGTGGCACGCGATGCTGCTGCTGGTGATCCACGGCTGCGCCGGCGTCCTTTGGCAAACGCCGAACCAGCTGCTGCTCTACGATCTCGTTGGGCCGGCAGATCTTCCGAGCGCTGTGCGGCTGAACGCGATGGCACGCTATCTCGGCATTCTGGTCGGGCCCGCGGTGGGAGGTGTGATCATGCTGACGCTCGGCACCTCGCACGGCATCATCTTCAACACGCTGTTCTATCTGCCGATGCTGCTGTGGCTGTTCTGGGCGCCGGTGCGTGACAAGAGCCTCGCGGTGCGGCGGTTCGCCGTGCGCGGCTTTACCGACATCATCGACACCATGCGTGCGATCGGCACCCGGCCGGTACTGACGGCGATGACATGGCTTGCCGGCCTCACCTCCTTCATGATCGGCAACGCCTATCACGCGCAGATGCCGGGCTTTGCCGGCGACCTCGGCCATGGCGATCCCGGCGTATCCTACAGCGTGCTGCTCGCAGCCGACGCGGCCGGCGCGCTGCTCGCGGGCATCGCGCTGGAATCCTGGGGGCGCTTGAAAGGCACGCCGCGCACCGCGATCTTGCTCGCAACGCTGTGGAGCATGGCGCTGCTCGGCTTTGCCGCGGTACGGATCTATCCAGCTGCGATCGTGCTGCTGTTCTTTGCGGGCTTCTTCGAGCTGTCGTTCAACACCATGGCGCAGGCATTGGTGCAGTTGAATGCGCCACCCGACATCCGCGGCCGCGTCGTCGGTCTCTACAATATGGCCGGGCTCGATGCGTGCCTTCAGCGGCATCACCGTCGGCGTCTTTGGTGCTGCGATCGGAATTCACCGGTCGCTGGGATTGTCGGCCGCAGTGTTGCTGGCAATGCTGTGTCTTCTCTATCAACGCGCAACACGGAAGACAGAAGGTTGACTCTCGTCCCTCCCCACCGCACGCTCGAAAAGCAGGTTGGGGAGATCAGGCATTGCGCAATCGCTGGGCTATTCTTGCGATCCTGTTCGTCGTTCGCCTCACCATCGCGTTCCAGTTCCAGAGCGTGGCGGCGGTCGCACCGCTGCTTGAAAAGACCTTCGGCGTCGGGCTCGCCGATATCGGCCTCCTGATCGGGCTCTATTTCACCCCGGGCGTCGTGCTGGCGCTGCCCGGCGGCGCGATCGGCCGGGCACTCGGCGACAAGCCGACCACGATCGCGGCGCTGCTGCTGATGACGGCCGGTAGTCTCGTGATGGCCGCCACCGACATCTGGGGCCTGCAGATGGCGGGGCGACTCGTCTCCGGCGCCGGCGGCGTGCTGCTGACGGTGCAGCTCACCAAGATGGGCACCGACTGGTTCGCCGGAAAAGAGATCGCGACCGCAATGGCGATCTTCGTCAACTCCTGGCCGGCGGGCATTGCCATCTCATTGCTGGTGCTGCCGGCGATCGGCACCGCCTATGGCGCGGGCGCCGTATTCGTGGCGACCGGTGCGCTGAGCGCGATCGGCATCGTGCTGATCACGCTCTACCAGCCGCCGCCGGGCGCAACGGTCACCGCGGCCGGCTCAGGCCGGCTCGATCCGCTTGCAGTGCTGGCGGTGATCGTCGCGGGCATGATCTGGGGCCTCTATAATGTCGGTTTCGCCATGATCTTCTCGTTCGGCCCCTCCTTGCTTGCCGAGCGCGGCTGGAGCATTGCGGCGGCCGGCTCGGCAATCAGCGTCGTGATGTGGCTATCGGTGGTTTCGGTGCCGGCGGGCGGGTATCTTGCCGATCGTTTCAAGCGGCCCTTTGTATTGGCGATTGCCGCCAGCCTCGTCGTGGCAGCCCTGCTGGCCTGGCTGAGCCGGTCGGATGCCGTCATCACCATCCTCGTCCTGATCGGCGTGATCGGCGGCCATCCGGCCGGCCCGATCATGAGTCTCGCCGCCCGCGTGCTCGTGCCGCAGACCAGGGCGATCGGCATGGGCGTGTTCTACACTCTCTTCTATGGCGCGATGATGCTGGGGCCGGCGGTGGCGGGGTGGCTGGCCAAATCGGCGGGGACTGCGGCGGTCGCGCTCGACCTCGGCGCACTGACGGTATTGGCCTGTCCGCTCTTGATGTGGCTTTTTGAACGCATTGTTTCGGTGCGTCATCGCCGCGCCAAATCATAACGCGGCATTAACCCTGTGCACCTTAGGGTCGTGCCGGACTCCGCCCGGGCGGGGGGTCGGGTAGTGAAAATGGCGTTGGCGAACAAAAAATTTCTTCCGGCCGCCGAGGAACGTCGGCGTTTCCAGCGTGTGAAGGTTCACCTGCTCGGCCGTTACATGCTGCCGGATCGCCGTGAATTTCCCTGCCAGGTGATCAACATGTCGCCCGGCGGCCTGGCGCTACTCGCGCCCGGCATCGGCAATGTCGGCGATCGCGTGGTCGCCTATCTCGACCATATCGGCCGGGTCGAGGGCAAGATCACCCGGATCATCGACAATGGCTTTGCCATGACGGTCGGGGCCACGCCGCGCAAGCGCGACAAGCTCGCGGCCCAGCTGACCTGGCTCGCCAACCGCGACATCCTCAATCTGCCGGAGGACCGCCGCCACGACCGTATCGTGCCGCGCAACCCCATCGCGGTGCTGACGCTCGAGGACGGCACCAAGATGACCTGCCGCATCATCGACCTGTCGCTGTCGGGCGCGGCCATCGCCGCGGAGAACCGTCCGCCGCTGAAATCGACGGTTCTGCTCGGCCGGGTCCAGGGCCGCGTGGTCCGAAACCTCGAAGATGGCTTCGCGCTGGAGTTCTTGCACTCGCAGCCGATCGAGACTCTCGAAGAGAGCGTTACCGCGCGGTAAAGCGAAAGCGCGCCAAAACCCCTGATTTCTGAGCCTCAAAGGCGGCTTCCGCGATCCGGATGCCGCCTTTTTCGCGCCCGGTTGCGGCCTCGCGCCGGTTAACGGGCGGCTTTTTCGCGCACCGAATCTGCAGTTCCGCCAGCGTTTCCGCGTTAATCCCTACAATTTGAATCAATTTCAGTATTATCAAATTTTATTCGGATTCTATTCAAGTATAAATCGAAATCGTCGCGTCTTTTACTTGCATTCGTCTCGACTTGACTTGGCTGACTTAGCGGCAACTCAAAAGCTCCGTGCGAAATGTGGTCCCAACAAGAAACGGGGACCGCAATGTTGGACTTCAGGGGACAGGGGAAGAGACTGGCGATCGCCGCCATGCTCTTCGGGATCAGCGCGACGGCGCAGGCCGGTGAAAGCCGTCTGCTCTACGCGAGCCTTGGCGACACCACGCGTGCGCCGATCGGCTGGGTAGAGTTTTGTGCAGAGAATGCCGCTCAGTGTCAGGGCGGGCCGACGCAGCCGCGCGACATCGTGATGTCGCAGACCGCGTGGCGCGACCTGACCAAGGTCAATCGCTGGGTCAACGAGACCATCAAGCCTTTGACCGACCAGGACCACTGGGGCGTGATCGAGAAGTGGTCGCTGCCGACCGACGGTTACGGCGACTGTGAAGACTACGTGCTGTTGAAGCGCAAGATGCTGATCGATGCCGGATGGCCGCGCGAGGCCCTGCTCATCACGGTCGTGCGCGACAGGAAGGGCGAAGGACACGCAGTGCTGACGGTGAAGACCGACAAGGGCGAATTCGTTCTCGACAATCAGAACGAGAGCGTCGTTGCCTGGACGGAGACCGGCTACCGCTTCGTCAAGCGCCAGTCGCAGGCCGACCCCAACGTCTGGGTGTCGCTCGGCGATGCCAAGCCGGCGGTCTCCACCGCCAGCGCAAGAGATCAGTAGAGACAAACGCAGGAGTTACGCGACCCGGTCACATCCCCACCCCTCCCCGTCCCGGACCGGTTCGCGCGCGGCCAGCCATCCCCCAATGGCTGGCCGCAACTTTTTTGGAGCAGCTCTCAGCGCGGCAGGATGTTCTTGTAGAGCTTGCCGCTTTCATGATCACTACAAAATTCGTCGCGGGATCTTCGACGAGGGCGATGTTGTCGAGCGGATTGCTGTCGACCAGGAGGAGATCGGCGAGCGCGCCCTCCTCGACCACGCCGAGCTTGCCGGGATAGGGATTGCGCGGGCCCGACAGGCTCAAGAGCTCGGCATTGGTCGACGTCGCCATCGTGAGCGCTTCGGCCGCCACGCGGCCGCCGCCATCGATCATCTGGCCAGTGGCCGCGATGTCCGCGGTCGAGATCTTCTCGATCTTGCCATCCCTGACCAGAACATTGGATGCGGCCGAGAGCGTCGCATTCTTGCCGTCGAAGATCTTGACGTTGCGGAACAGGACGGCAGAATCCTGCTGGGCCGGCGCGGGCGATGCGCTGCACATAATCGTTGCGAGCAGCACCGCGACGCCGGCCCGCGCACTCAATCTCGGCATATTCAATCTCCGCGCGGGGGTGCGGCTATGCGGGCGCTGCGACAGACCGCCAGGCAAAGGTCAGCCAACCGATGCCGTGCGACAGCAGATCGATGCCCAGGAGCATACCCAGCACCCAGAGCCCGGTCATCGGAAAGCCGGTGAGAATGATGAGACCAGCGAGCGCGCCGAACAGGCCGGATGCCAGCATGATGCCGCCGCCCTGCTGCCAACGGCCGACGCCGATCAGCATACGGACGATTCGGAGACGAGGAGCGCGAGGCCGAGCGCGTAGCTCAGCAGCAGCGCGCCGGTCAGCGGCTGGCTGATGAGAACGATGCCGAAGGCCATGTAGAGAGCGCCAAGCACCACCTGCCAGACAAAGCCGCCCCAGCCCTTGGTCCAGAACGCGTGAAAAATCTCGAAGGCGCCGGTCGCGATCGCCATCCAGCCGATAAACAGCGCGCTGATCACGGTGAAGAACGCAACATCGCCCAGCACCATCAGCCCCGTGAACACCATGAAGAGACCCAGCAGCACGCAGACCCAGCGGGGCGGCTGCGGCAGCCCGGTCGCGCCCATCGGCGCGCTATGATCGTAAGTCGTCATGACATCCTCCCTCGGTTAATGCCAACGCCAGCCGCAATGGCGGCGGCCGCGATGCCACCAAGCACGATGCGCAGCGCGGCGCGACGATCCATCTCATTCATGGGGCTCTCCTTCGCCAACTCCCCTGCCCGTGTTCGAACTCACGTTTTCGCTGTGGTCCCGAACGGCACGGGACCTCACTCCTGTCGTTACGCACAACAAGAGCGAGCCAGACCCGCGCGATGGTGCAGAGCGCAAAGCCGTAAGGGCCGATCTGCGCTGCTTGGTGACCGGATTGACGCCGCCATCGGCCAACGTCGCGCCCATCACCGCAAGATCGCGGGTGCTCGGAGCCATTGCACTACTCCGCGGAACGGACTCAACTGTCGCCGAAGCAGATCCAGAACTCACCGCGCGAGACCGAGTTGATGCTCATGGTCAAGCGGAGTCAATTTACAACTATAGATCGATTTTGCAATTCAGCCATACGCGTCCGGTGAAGATATCTCTGCAAGCATTCGCAGGGAAATTCCGGCAAATAAGTAAGTCAGGCTGCCTCGCTCGCATCTAACTCCAAGCCATCAGACAACGACAGATTGCAAATCAAACTGGCAGGCGTACGATCGAGCGATCTGCGCGGCAGGAGACCAATGGGAGGCGTAACATGGTGGCACAAACAAGTGACGGACAGGTCCTGCTCATCAAGAAACTCGGCGGGCTCTTCGCAATCATCATCGGATGCCTGCTGACCGCGCTCGGCGTGACCTTCGAATCCAGCGGCACGACTTTCGTCGGTATCCTGCTGCTAGTCACTGGTGCTGTTCTGCTGGTGCTGAAGATCGTCAGGCGCAACCAAGGATCTTCGCTGCCCTAGCCGGCCGATGCGACTCGCTTACGCGCCCAACACGTCGGCGAGCCGCAGCTCGTCGGCGGCGGGATCCTTCAGGAACAGCTCGGCCTCGATCTCGTTCAGATGCGACAGCATCTGCGAACGCGCAGCCTGCTTGTCACGCTTGCGGATCGCGGTGACGATCTCGGCGTGATGATCGGTGCCGCAGGCGGGTGTGTCGTGACGGCGATAGAGCAGGATGATCAGCGAGGAGCGCGCGATCAGCTCTTTCAGGAAACCGAGATAAATGCTGTGGCCGCTCATCTCGGCGATGAGCCGGTGAAATTCGCCGGAGAGCCGGACTGAGGCACGCGCGTCGCCACGCAGCTCCGCCTCGCGCTCTTCGGCAAGATGCTGCTGAAGGCGATTCACCCATGCCGGCGAGACGGCGTCGACAGCGTGATCGACGATGGTAGGCTCAATCAGCCGGCGCGCCTCGAACACCTCGCGGGCGTCCGCAGGCGTCGGGCGCGCGACGAAGGCGCCCCGGTTCTTCTCGATGTTGACGATGCCCTCGTGCGCGAGCTGCTGCAGCGCGGCGCGAACCAGCGTGCGGCTCGCGCCATAGATCTCGCCGATCTCGTCCTCGCCGAGCTTGATGCCCGGCAGCAGCCGATGCTCGAGGATGGCCGCAGTCACGCCCTCTCTGATCCGGCCGACGCGATCGCTCACGTCGGGCGCATCGGATTTCGGGCGGGATTTGGCGGCCATTAGTTCGAAGGGTGGGTTTGAGGACACGCGCGACGACATCAGGTGTCGAATGGTAGTCGACGAGCTGTATCCAATCACAGGCGAAACTTTATACAATCTTCGCCCATTTCGTGTGCATGTCCGTGCCCGGCCCGTGCGCCGCACAACCGCGCCGGATTTGATCTAACGAGCTGACTCCGCTGCACAGTTTTTAAATTCGACCAGATTTGCACTGTTGGCACGGACCTTGCGGAGAGAGGCGGAACGTCGCCCCTCTCGCGGACAAGCCATGGCCACTCCCGCCGCTCTCGAACTAGCCGCCGTCACCAAGCGCTACGACACGACGCTGGCCGTCGACACCGTCAATCTGAAGATTCCTGCCGGCACCTATTGCTGCCTGCTCGGCCCCTCCGGCTGCGGCAAAACCTCCACCTTGCGCATGATCGCAGGCCACGAGGCGGTCAGCGAGGGCGACATCATCCTGGGCCCGCAGAACGTCACCGACCTCGAGCCTGCCAAGCGCGGCACGGCGATGATGTTCCAGTCCTACGCGCTGTTTCCGCATCTGAGCGTGCTCGACAATGTTGCGTTTGCCCTGAAAATGCGCGGCGTCGATCGCGCGACGCGGCATAAGCGGGCCGGCGAATTGCTGGAGCTGGTGGCGATGAGCCCTTACGCCGGCCGCCTGCCGGCCCAGCTCTCGGGCGGCCAGCAGCAGCGTGTCGCCCTCGCCCGTGCCCTTATCACCGAGCCGCAGATTCTGCTGCTCGACGAGCCGCTGTCGGCGCTCGACCCGTTCCTGCGGGTGAAGATGCGCGGCGAGCTGAAGCGGCTGCAGCGCGAGCTCGGCATCAGCTTCATCCAGGTCACCCACGGCCAGGAAGAGGCGATGGCGCTCGCCGACCACATCGTGGTGATGAACCAGGGCAAGATCGAGCAGCAGGGCACGGCCCGCGACATCTTCCATCATCCCCGCACGGAATTCGTGGCCCGCTTCATCGGCGGCCACAACGTCATCAGCGACGGCGGCAACCTCATCGCCGTGCGCGCCGATCAGCTCGGCATCAAGCCGGTCACCGACGGCGCGTTCGGTGCGCCGGCGCTGCTGACCCAGACCGAGTACCAGGGCTCCTACGTCGCCGTCTCGCTCACGCTCGACGACGGCACCGCCCTGTTCTCCCATGTTTCCGAAGCCGCTTTCGACGTCCACCCGTTCCGTCCAGGCGATCGCGTGCTGGTCACCTGGGATCCCGCCAAGGCGCAACGCCTGCAATAGCGCCGTCATCATAGAGAATGCGCAACACAGAGGAGTGACTGGAATGACCGAGACCACCAGAAAGACCGGCGTCAGCCGCCGCACGCTACTCAAGAGCACCGCAGGTCTCGCCGGCCTTGCTGCCGGCTCCGGCGCCATCACCGGCTTCCCCTACGTGATGTCGGCCGAGCCGAAGGTGCTGCGCTATCTCGGCACCGCCGTGAACGAGGGCGACGACATCTCCAAGCAGTGCCTGAAAGACACCGGCATCAAGATCGAATACATCACCGCGACCACCGACGACGTCACCAAGCGCGTGATGACCCAGCCGAACTCCTTCGATGTGCTGGACACCGAATATTTCTCGCTGAAAAAGATCGTGCCGTCGGGCAACATCCTTGCCCTCGACGCCAAGAAGATCAAGGAATTCGACAACATCACGCCCGTCTTCACCAAGGGCGAGACGCCCGGCGGCAAGAAGATCGGCGGCCAGGGCACCGCGCCCTGGAAGGTGCTCTATCTCGAGGGCAAGGATTCCAAAACCTTCGCCAAGACGGCGACCGAATTCGTGACGCTGATCCCGACCGTTTATAATGCCGATACGCTCGGCATCCGTCCCGACATCATCAAGCGCCCGATCAGCTCCTGGTCTGAACTGCTCAACCCCGAGTTCAAGGGCAAGGCCTCGATCCTCAACATCCCCTCGATCGGCATCATGGATGCCGCGATGGTGGTGGAAGCCACCGGCAAGTACAAATATGCCGACAAAGGCAACATGACCAAGGAAGAGATCGATCTCACCATGAAGGTGATGACCGAGGCGAAGAAGGCCGGCCAGTTCCGCGCGTTCTGGAAGGACTTCAACGAGAGCGTCAACCTGATGGCCTCGGGCGAGACCGTCATCCAGTCGATGTGGTCGCCGGCGGTGACGAAGGTGCGCTCGATGGGCATCGCCTGCACCTTCCAGCCGCTCAAGGAAGGCTATCGCTCCTGGGCCTCGGGCTTCTGCGTCTCCAAGGGCGTCTCGGGTCCGAAGCTCGACTGGGCCTATGAGTTCGTGAACTGGTTCCTGTCCGGCTATGCCGGCGCCTACCTCAACCGCCAGGGCTACTATTCGGCCGTGCTCTCGACCGCGAAGGCCAACATGGAGCCCTACGAGTGGGCGTACTGGATGGAAGGCAAGCCGGCCGAAAAGGACATCAAGGCGCCCGACGGCTCGCTGCTGGAGAAGGCAGGTTCCGTGCGTGACGGCGGCTCCTACGAGGATCGCATGGGCGGCGTCGCGTGCTGGAATGCCGTGATGGACGAGAACGACTACATGGTCCGCAAGTGGAACGAGTTCATCGCCGCGTGATGGATACGTCGGAAGACATCCTGCAACAGGCATCCCCGGACCTCGTCCGGGGATCGGACACAGCGCGCCCTGCAAAAGCGGCGCGCTTGTCGCCGTCCTTCGTCTCCTGGCTGCAGGCCGGGCCGATGATGCTGGTGTTTCTCGCCTTCTTCCTGATTCCGCTCGTCTTCGTCGTCATCGTCTCGTTCTGGGACTACAACGAATATCAATTGCTGCCGGCCTTCTCAGGCCGCGGCTACACCGACACGTTCGAAGGCTGCATCGCGCAGCTGCCCGATCTCTGCACCATCGCCAAGACCTATCTGAAGACGCTGAAGCTGTGCTTCCTGGTCTGGGCCATCACGCTCTTCGTCGGCTTCTGGGTCGCCTACTTCCTCGCCTTCCACGTCAAGTCCAAGACCTGGCAGATGGGACTGTCGCTGCTCTGCACGATCCCGTTCTGGACCTCCAACGTCATCCGCATGATCGCCTGGATCCCGCTGCTCGGACGCAATGGCCTGGTGAACTCCGGCCTGATGAAGACAGGCCTGATCACCCAACCTGTCGAATGGCTGCTGTTTTCCGAATTCTCCGTGGTGCTGGCGCTGGTTCACCTCTTCACCTTCTTCATGGTGGTGCCGATCTTCAATTCGATGATCCGCATCGACAAGTCGCTGATCGAGGCGGCTTACGATGCCGGCGCCACCGGCTTCCAGACGCTGGTCAATGTCATCATTCCACTCGCCAAGCCCGGCATCGTGATCGGCTCGATCTTCGTCATCACCATCGTGATGGGCGATTTCATCACCATTGGCGTGATGGGCGGCCAGCAGATCGCGGCTGCCGGCAAGATCATCGAGACGCGGGTGAACGCACTGCAATTCCCGGCCGCGGCCGCCAATGCCGTTATCCTGCTCGTCATCACCTTCCTGATCATCACCATGATGTCGCGCATCGTCGACATCAAGAAGGAGCTGTAGGCGATGAAGGAAGGACGCCCCCGCTCCTTCTACGTGCTCGCGATCTTCTTCGCGGCCTATGTGCTGTTTCTCTATGGCCCGATGATCGCGATCTACGTGCTGTCGTTCCAGGGACCGCAAGGCGGCCTCACCTTCCCGATGAACGGCGTGTCGACCTTCTGGCTAGCAAAGCTGTTCCAGGGCACCGGCATCGTCGATCTCGGCGCGGCGTTCCGCCGCTCGCTGCTGCTTGGTGTCATCGTGATGGCGGTCACCGTCGTGCTGTCGGTCGCCGCCGGCATGGCCTTCCGCCGGAAGTTCAAGGCGCAAAGCATTCTGTTCTACTCGGCGATCGCGAGCCTCATCGTTCCCTCGATCATCACCTCGCTCGGGATCTCGCTCGAATTCCGCATCATCGACGATCTGATCAAGGCGCACTGGAACGGGAATTTCGAGACCTCGATGGGCCTGCTCACCTCCGGGCTGGGCGCGCATCTGACCTGGACGCTGCCGTTCGGCCTCCTGATCATGTTTGCGATCTTCAACCGCTTTGATCCCCGGCTCGAGGAAGCCGCGCGCGATCTCGGTGCGACACCGTGGCAGGCCTTCCGTCATGTCGTGCTGCCGATCATCCTGCCCTCGGTGATCGGCATCGGCCTGTTCGGCTTCACGCTGTCCTGGGACGAACTCGCGCGCTCCAGCCAGGCGATCGGCGCGGTGAATACGTTGCCGCTCGATCTCCAGGGCCTCACCACGACGGTGACGAACCCGGACATCTATGCGCTCGGCACCATCATCTCCGCGGTGTCCTTCGCGGTGATCACGCTTGCACTCGGCACCATCCACATGCTCAACAAGCGGCAGGCGGCCAAGGGCTCGGACGCAGGCAAAGGGCTTGTCTAACTGCGATGCGACTGCACATCGTCAATCCCAACACCACCGCGTCGATGACGGCGAAGATCGCCGCGGCGGCGCGCGCAATCGCGCTGCCCGGCACGGTGATCGACGCACGCCAGCCGTCGATGGGCCCGGTCTCGATCGAGGGATTTTACGACGAAGCCTTTGCCGTCCCCGGCATGCTCGGCTGCATCCGCGACGCCGACCGCGACGGCGCGGACGCACACATCATCGCCTGCTTCGACGACACCGGCCTCGACGCCGCGCGCGCGTTGGCGAAAGCGCCGGTGATCGGCATTGGCGAGGCTGGCTTCCATGTGGCGAGCCTGATCGCGGCACGCTTTGCGGTGGTGACGACGCTCGGTGTCTCCGTCGTGCCGATCGAGCATAATCTGAAAAAGTACGGCCTCGCCGAGCGCTGCGCCCGCGTGCGGGCCGCGGAGGTCCCGGTGCTCGCGCTCGAGGAGCGCAACGCGGACGCCCTTGGCAAAATCTCCGCGGAAATCGCGGCCGCGATCTCGGGACGACCGCGCCGAGGCCATCGTGCTGGGGTGCGCTGGCATGGCCGATCTTGCCGCCGAACTCTCCGTCAGCCACGGCCTACCGGTGGTCGACGGCGTTGCGGCGGCGGTGACGCTGGCCGAGGGACTGGTGCGGCTTGGACTGACGACATCCCGGCTCGGCCCCTACGCGGCGCCGCGTTCGAAGACCTATTCAGGCCAGTTTGCGCCGTTTCAGCCGTAAGTCTCCCCTCCAGCGTGAGACCGGTCCGCCTCTGCGGCACTTTCGCTTCACAGGCTATACCCTGATACTCTCCGCTCAAGCCGAATTCGGCCCGGACAGGGACTTCTTTCGGGCCTGCTGCCCTCGCTCTCCAGAGCCGTCGCCTTGGGTCAATTGCGTTTTTTCCGCCGGCGGTCACCTTTTCGTCCCATTTGTTGCTGAACTGTAACGCTTTCGGGACGCCCCGGCCGCCTTCGTTCTGCGTTCACGCGCTGCCGCTCTTCGCCACTCACCAAGTTTCAATTTGGGTTTTGTCAGCGATGATCGATCTCGCAGAGGACACAAGGTCCAATCCCCTCCTCCGTCTCGGTGCCCAGCCGATCGCGTTGACGGCTGCAGCGCTGCTGCTGCTGATCGTCGGCGTCGCCTCGATCGCGATCTGGCGCGCCTATACCGGCGCTGCGCCCGAGACCGACCGGGTGGTCGCATCGCGGCAGCTTCAGGCGCGCACCGCGCAGGCCTCCGAGCAGCTCGTCGAGAAGACAAAGGGGCTGGAGGCGACCCAGCAGGAATCCATCGACCAGCTCCAGGTCGTGCAGGACCAGCTTTTGACCATGAAGCGGCTGCTCGCCTCGCAGCAGGCCGACACCAAGCGCCTGTCGGAGCAGGTCGCCAATTTGAACGAATCCATCGACGGTCTGCGGCAATCCTTTGCCAGCGTCCGCTCCACCGAGGCGGATACGCCCTCGGTTACCCCAAGGAAACCGGTGCGTCATCGCGTCCACGCCAGCGCGCATAAGCGCTCACGCGGCTGACCGGCGATACGCGGCCTGCCTTTTATTTTTGCCACTTGTGAAATGGATCACACTCATCCGTATGATTCCACGCGATGCTTGCCATACCGGATGGCGTGAGCCGATTTTGATATCCGGGGCTGGCAAGGTCGTTGACGGTATACTGCGTCAACGGCCTTGTTTTTTACTGCCGCGGTATTTGGGTGCCTCGGCCGAGCACCGCGCTGGTCGCAGCCCTATTCACAAACCTGAACGCGGCGGACGCGCCAGCCCGATTGCGTCATCACGCGCTGCCGCGCGAGGTAGCACTGAGCGCCATAACCGCCATCGTCATAGCCGGCGCCGTAATAAGATGGGTAGCCGTAGCCATAGGCACCATAATAGCCGGCACCCGCGAGGCCGGCGCCGATTGCAACACCAGGCCAGAAGCCACCGCCGTGCCAGCCATGACCCCAGCCGCCGCCGCCCCAATGGCCACCTCCCCGCGCCTGCGCCGCCTGGGGCGCTGCGAGACCGACAGCCGCGATGGCCAGTGCGGCCATGATCATCTTGCGTAACATCAACTCACCCTCTGCGTGGAAACGCTCCACACTTCAAAACCGGGCCAAGCTAATGTCACTCGATCATCTATGATAGGCGGGGTGGCTCACTTCCGCGCGAGCATCGGCAGCCGCGGCAGATGCTCTTCATCTTCCTGTCGAGCAGCCGGTTCTCGGCGTTCGCCGCAGCATCGGCCTCGGAACAAATCGGATCATATCAGCTTGAAACAGTGAGACGGCGACGATCATGCGCAAACCGATCGCGTTGGACGAGGACACGTTCGATAAGCAAGAACCCGGAAGGCAAATCACGATGACGGATCGCGATCCCTTTGCAGAGGGCGAACGCGCAGCGCGCGAGAACATTCCGGCCGAAGCCAATCCGTATCAGGATGGCAGCGACGAGCATGCATTATGGGCAGCCGGACACGAGAAGGTCGCGGGCGCGATCGAATCCCGCGAGTCCGAGGGAAGCTGAGCTCAGCCGATCCGCTTCAGGCCATTCTTGAAGCGCGGACCGTTGGCGACATAGAAACGCGCAGCACTTCCCATCTTCTGCACCTGGGCGTCGTCGAGCGTGCGGATCACGCGCGCGGGCGAGCCGATGATCAGCGAGCGTTCGGGAAACTCCTTGCCCTCGGTGATGACGGAGCCGGCGCCGACGATGCTGTTGCGGCCGATTTTCGCGCCGTTCATCACGATCGAGCCCATGCCGATCAGCGCTCCCTCTTCGATGGTGCAGCCGTGCAGGATGACGTTGTGGCCGACGGTGCAGTTCTTGCCGACGAGCATGGGAAAGCCGAGATCGGTGTGGCAGGTCGAGCCGTCCTGCACGTTGGTGCCCTCGCCGATCTCGATCCACTCGTTGTCGCCGCGCAGCACCGCGCCGAACCAGACGCTCGCGCCCGGCTTGAGGCGCACGCGGCCGATCACGGTCGCAGTCTCCGCGATGAAGTAATTGCCGTCAGAGGGAAGATCGGGCGCCTGCCCGTCAAGCTCGTAGATCGCCATGGAGGTCTCCTGTCGCGTCAACCCCAGCCATAGCGAAACGACGGCGCGGAGGCAAAGGGCCGCCGCGCCACGCAGCCCTGCAAGGCGTCAGCCCAGCACGCCGGTCGCGCGCAGCGTCATCAGGAAGAAGGTGCCGCTCATCATGCTCCAGAAGCCAGCGATGACGGTCGCCATCATCACGAACTCAAAGCGGCGGCTTTCCAGCCGCATGCCGCGGAGCGTGTTGCGCATGATGATGAAGGGCGCCGCGAACACCAGGAACGGCACCGCCGCAAACGTCCTGGGAGCCACGCCCTCCTGCAACAGCCCGAAACCGGCGGGCCGTTGCGACATCGCCTGGTATCCATTTGCGAGCGCGCCCGCGAGCGCGAAGCCGATGCCGATCGAGAAGAGAGTATTGAAAGCTTCAGGTGTCATCGGAACAGTCCGCCCATACGCAACGCGAGGTACCTTCCTGTGACAAATAGTGCCGCTTAACGCTACATTATCCTTAAGCGAAGGTTAACACCGCGGCCCGGCCCACGCAGAGCCCTCCTCCGTTCCCGGTGGCCGGGAACCCTCCGCGCTTTCGCTGCCACGTGGCATATTCGCCGGTGATTCGTCGGCCACCGGCCGACCCCCCGGGCCCATTTGCGCGACGTCATGACGGTGTTTTCGGCAACCTCCCCCCGTTCTCCCAGGACCAGCGCAAGGATGCGCGCCCGGGCGCATCTCGTCCCGTTTGTGCTTACCGGCGTATTCGCGGCGAGCGCGATCGCGCTGGTCGCCTATCTGCTGTGGCCGACCTGGAGCACGAGCGGTGCCGACGCGCCCGACAGGCTGCCGGTCAGCGTCGGCGGAACGCTGTTCAACCTGCCGATACCGGCGATCCGGATGAAGATCCAGCGGCACTCCGGACCGCAGGAGCGCATCGATCTCGATTTCCTCTACCCCTCGCTGGAAGCGCCCAGCGCCCCGAGGCACGTGACTGCTGAAACGGTGGACACGGCGATGCAGCCGATCGACCGCATCTTCCTCTCCATCGCGGCGCATCACGATGCGCTGTCGCCCGAGCAGCGAGCCGCGACGATCTATCCGCGCTATTTCGACCAGGCTGCGGCAGCACCGGAAGACGGGCTGACGATGCGGGCGTTCCGCGGCGACACCCCCTATGGCAGCGAGGATCTCTATTCCGCAACGAGCCCCGCGCTCACTGCGCGCTGCACGCGCGATGCAGCCACGCCCGGCATGTGCCTGTCCGACCGCCGCATCGGCGGCGCCGACCTCACCTTCCGCTTTCCGCGCAGCTGGCTGTCGCAATGGCGTGACGTCGCGAACGCGATGGAGAAGCTGACGGCGCAGTTGCGCGGACCGCGAAGCTGAGCGCGAGCCACCGCAACAAAAACTCGAAAACAACCCCATGCACAGTAGCCGAGCATCATCGGACTTCGTATTTTGCGAATCCGGCTTGACCCGTCGGGCAAAACAGGGGCACATTGGCATCGTGGAGTATATGGCTCGCTTCGCGAAGAGCTCAGCCCATCCCACGAGATGATGGTGCAGCCACGCGGGCCGACATCTACCTAACCGGGCATGCGCCAGTCGTAGGCGGGAACATCCAGGCGGTCGGCGATGTCCCTGCCGATCGCGAGCTTTGCAATGCTTGGTAATGCGAATGCCCTGACGACCTGGTTGCGAAACCACAGCCCGGATCGCGTCTTCGGCGCGAAGGCGGCGGCGAAGCGCTCTGCGCCTTGCTGCTTGCGACCGATACAGGCGCGAAGGCGGGATTCGTACGCGTCGAAAGCATGCCGGTAATCTCCGCCTGCGTTGAGCAACTCGCCGGCAAGAGCATACGCTGCAATCATCGCGAGCGCCGAGCCCTGGCCGGCGAGGAGAGAAACGCAGAATGCAGCATCGCCGATCAGGACCGTGCGGCCGCATGACCATCTTGGCATTCGAATCTGACTCACCCGGTCAAAATACAGTTCATTCGCAGCATCCAACGCGGCGAGGATGCGCGGACATTCCCAGCCGCACTTGCCATAGATGCGATGGAGGACCGCCTTGTGTTCGTCCGGAGAGGTCGCGACATGGTCGATATCGGTCGCGAACACGAAGAGAAACAGCGTGCGATCGTCTCGCAGCGCAAAGCGCCCGATCATTCGCCCCGGCTGTCCGTACATGACGTAGGCGTTCTCGTCGCGCGGCCGATAACCGCTGGTCTGAAACGCCGCGACGGCGTAGCCGAGACGCTTCTCGAACGAGTCTTGCGGTCCGAACGCCAGCCGTCGAACCGACGAATGCAATCCATCTGCCCCTACAACCAGATCATATCGACGCTCACCGCCACCTCGTAGCCGGACCCGAACGCAGTCGGGTTGCTCCTCCATGGCGACGATCTGGTCGTCAAAAATGACCTCGGTCGACCCGCTGATCTTCTCCAGCAGGAGTCGGGACAGATCGCTTCGCGCGAGCGTCACGTATCTGCCGCCGGTGAGTTCGTTGAAAACCGTGGTGCCGAAGCCTGCAATCCGGTGGCCGTCAGCTCCGACGATCCGCATCTCCCGGGCGTGATAGCCGGCGGCGGTGATGGCCGGGGTCAGTCCCATCCGCTCGGCGATATCGTAGCCGAGTCCCCAGAAGTCGATGACATAGCCTCCGCTGCGTGGCGCAGCCGCACGTTCGACCAGCGTTGGCTCGTAACCTGCGGCCTTCAGCCAGAATGCAAGCGTGGGACCAGCAATCCCTGCTCCCGAGATCAGCACAGCTCTCATGAGCGGGATGTAGGGGGACGGGCGACAGATCGCATTGCCCCCGTAGACACCAATTCGTGAGGGCCAGAGGTCCCCCGCTTACGGAATGCCCCGCGCCTATTCCTGATCGACCAGATCGTCTTCCAGGATCGCCATCTGGAACTGGAACGAGCGATCATCGTCCTCGTCGTCGACGAAGAGCACGCCGATGAACTCCTCGCCGATATAGACCTCGGCGGAATCGTCCTTCTTCGGCCGCGGCACGACGCGGATCTTGGGATTGCCGAATACGCGCTTCAGATACGCATCGAGCTTTCTGACTTCTTTGACGTCCACGGCAAGTCTCCGATCAAAATTGGTCGGCGGGTTTTAGGACGAGACGCGGCGAACCGCCAGCATGAATTGCCAAACAATTTGGGGACGAAAAGGGCCGGAAGATCCGGCCCTTAACGCGCGTCTAAAGCCCCATCGCGTTGATCATCTGATCCATGGTGCGCGACGGCTCGGCACAGCCGGCCTCGCCGACGATCTTGGCGGGCACGCCCGCGACCGTGACGTTGTGCGGCACCGGCTTGACCACGACCGAGCCGGCCGCGATGCGCGCGCAATGGCCGATCTCGATGTTGCCGAGGATCTTTGCGCCGGCGCCGATCAGCACGCCGTGGCGAATCTTCGGATGACGGTCCTCGTTCTCCTTGCCGGTGCCGCCGAGCGTGACGCCGTGCAGGATCGAGACGTCGTCCTCGATCACTGCGGTCTCGCCGCAGACGAAGCCGGTGGCATGGTCGAGGAAGATGCCGCGGCCGATGCGCGCGGCAGGATTGATGTCGGTCTGGAAAACCGCAGACGCACGGCTCTGGAGGTAATAGGCAAAATCCTTGCGACCCTTCAGATAGAGCCAGTGCGCGAGGCGATGGGTCTGGATGGCGTGAAAGCCCTTGAAATAGAGCAAGGGATCGATGAAGCGCGAGGTCGCGGGATCGCGGTCGTAGACGGCGACGAGATCGGCACGGAAGGCGTTGCCCAGATCGGGATCGTCGCGCAGCGCCTCGTCAAAGGTCTGGCGCACCAGGTCGCCCGAGAGCGCGGCGTGATCGAGCCGGTCGGCGACGCGGTGGACCACCGAATCTTCGAGACGGCTGTGATGCAGCACGGTGGAATAGATGAAGGTCGCGAGCTCGGGTTCGCGATGGACGATGTCCTCCGCCTCGCCGCGGATCCGCTCCCAGATCGGATCGAGCGTTGCGAGCTTTCCTCCCGGATTGACCTGATGCACTGCCATGGGATCTGCTCTTTCGAATTGGCTCGTTTGACTGGCTCTATAGCACAGTCTAGGCGACGAAGTCCTGACGGGCTTGCCTGAGAGTGAACAGCGCCTTGCCCCGTGAAAGCATACCAACACATTGAGAAACAAGAGTTTCTCAGAACGCCCCCAAGCGGCAAGGTCGGCTCAAAATGGTCAGAGTCTCGCCAAATTCAAGCCGGGCGGCGTCAAACTATTGGTGAATTTCGCCCCAACCGTTATTGCGGGCATGGTCCCGACAAGGACGGAGCGGATTTGAGCATCACCACCGATCAATTGCGCGCGCGCGCCGCGGGTACGTTTTGGCTGCGGTTGGCGCTGGTGGCTTTGCCCCTCCTCATGATCGCGCCGGCGTTCTGGAACGGCTATCCGCTATTGCAATGGGATACCGGCGGCTATCTGGCGCGCTGGTACGAAGGTTATCTCGTTCCCAGCCGCTCCACCGTGTTCGGCCTCTATCTGCATTACGGCGAGAGTTTCGGCTTCTGGATCAATCTTGCGGTCCAGTCGCTGGCGACGCTGTGGCTGTTGCAGCTCACGCTGCGCGTGCTCGGCCTGATGCAGACATTCCGTTTCGTCGCGATCAGCGTGCTGCTGATCCTGTCGACGGCGCTGCCCTGGCTCGCCAGCATGCTGCTCACCGACATCTTTGCGGGACTTTCGATCCTATCGCTGTTCCTGCTGATCACTGGTGCAAGCCGGACGTCGGTGCTCGAAAAGATCTCGCTGTTCGGCTTCACCGCCTTTGCCGCCGCGACCCACAGCGCCACGCTCGGTGTGCTGCTCGGGCTCTGCGTCGCCGGCTGGATGGCGCGGCCGTTCCTCGGGCGTCGCCTCCCGATTGCCGGATTGGCGCAGGCGAGCCTGACCATCGTCGTGGGCGGCCTGATGCTGATCTCGGCGAACCACGCGCTCTCGGGCAAATGGGCCTGGACGCCCGGCGGTTATGGCGTCGCGTTCGGCCGCATGATGCAGGACGGCATCGTCGCGCGCTATCTTGGCGATCACTGCCCGCTTGAGAGCTTCAAGCTCTGTCCCTATCGCAACGAGCTGCCGGCGACGGCCGACGAATTCCTCTGGGGCAAGAGCATGTTCAATACGCTCGGCCGCTTCGACGGGCTCAACGACGAGATGGGCACCATCGTCGTGCGCTCACTCGCCGACTATCCTGCGTGGCAGGCCGGTGCAGCGCTGCGGGCGATGGGCCAGCAATTGCTGCATGTCGCAACCGGCGAAGGCGCCAGTGTCTGGATCCCGCACACCTACGGCATCATCGAACGCTACATCCCGGCGCAAGTGGCGCCGATGCGCGCGGCGCGCCAGCAAAACTGGGGCCTCAATTTCGACTACGTCAACTGGCTGCACGTCCCCGTCGCGCTGGTCTCGATGCTGGCGCTGGTCGGGCTGCTCGGACACGCACTCGCAAATCGCCGGCTGGACGATCTGACGCTGCTGGCGGCGACCGTGACGCTGGCCTTGCTCGGCAACGCCTTCATCTGCGGCGTGATCTCGGGCCCGCACGACCGCTACGGCGCGCGCATGGTGTGGGTTGCGACTTTCGTGGTGCTGATGGCGCTATTCCGCTCGTCTGGCGACGACGGGCCGGCGGAAGAGAACTCAGCCGCGGCGTGACAGGAAATCCAGCACGCCGGTCTTGTAGACCTTGTCGCCGACCGCGCGCATGTGATCGCGCCCTGGAATATCGAGCACCTCCGAACCGGGGATGATCGCACCGAGCGCGCTGGCCGAGCCCGCAACATCATCGGCGCTGCCGACCGCGATCAGCACGGGCACGTCGATGCGCGCGGCCTCGTCCCTGGTCATGAGATCGCGCGTTCCACGCAGGCAGGCGGCGAGCGCACGGCGATCGGAACGGGTTTGGTCGGCGAACGCACGAAACGTGCGGCCGACGGGATCGGTGACCTCGTCGAGCGAGGCCGCTTCCAGTGCCTTGGCGACGTTCTCGCCGGGCCCGGTGCCCTCGATCAGCCCGCCGATGCCGATGCCGCCGAGGATCGCCGATCGCAGCCGCTGCGGCTCGTTCAACCCGAGCCAGGCCGTCATCCGCCCGCCCATCGAATAACCCATGATGTCGGCCTGCGGGATCGCGAGATGGTCCATCAGCGCGAGCACGTCGCCGGCCATGGTCGGAATCGAATATTGCCCGGGCTCGTAGAGCTTCGCGCTGTCGCCATGGCCGCGATTGTCCAGCGCAATGGCACGGCGGCCGTTCTTGCGCAGCTCCGAGACCCAGGTCGGATAGACCCAGTTCACGTTCTTGCTCGAGGCAAAGCCGTGCACCAGGATGATCGGATCGCCCTCGCCTTCGTCGAGATAAGCAATTTCAACGGCGCCGTTGTGAAAGCTCGGCATCAGCAGTTCCGCAGTGTTTGTGGGGGAAGATTGATCTTAGAGCATGATCCGGAAAAGTGTGTAGCGGTTTTCCGGCAAGATCATGCTCAAACACTAACCTAAAGCGCGACGAAGATCGCGCTTTAGGCGGTGACGGCCGTGTTTGCCAGAGCGGCGCCGGCAGCCAGCTGCGCCCGGCGGAGGCGGCGGCGCCGCCTCCGATCGCACCAGGCTTGCGTCAGGCGCTCGGTGGTCGCCTTGATCGAGGACAACAGGCCGAACAGCGTCAAGGCCGCGCCGAGCAGCCACAGCGTGAGATCGAATGCGCCGCCGACGAGCAGCAGCGCTCCGCGGCCGAGCAGCTTCATGATCGCGCGTGTCTTGCCGCCTTGCGCTTCCGCAAGCCGCGCCGCGCGCGCGACATCCTTGGGCCCTTCGGCGATGCGCAGCGTGTCCATGGCGCCGCGCGCGCCGGTCTTCTCGGCCACGCGCGTGACGTCCTTGCCGAGCCGGACCAGCGCGCCGGCCTTCTCGACGCGGAACGCGGCCTTGATCGCGCTCACCGTCTCACCGGGCCGCAGCACCGAGCCGGACGCGACCGCATTCTGGAGCATCGGCGTGTCCACCACTTCGCGCGCCGACCGGCCGGCCCATGCGGCGAGACCTTCGCCGAGCCGCCCGACCTTGCGGGCGTCCTTCACCAGCGTCAGCCCGGCGCGCACCGGCGCGGCACCGCCGGCCGACACATAGGTCACGGCCGTCACCGCGAGGCCCGCGGTCGCAAGGCCGAGCACCAGGCGGTCGGTGTCCTCGCCCATGGCGAGATGCTTGCTTTCGCGGACGACGTCCCTGACGTCGCCGATCACGAAGAGATCGCCGGCCATCGTCCCGGACAGGCTCGCGACATCATCGGCATTGCCAGTGACGAGCCCGGTGGCAAAGCGCCTGGCGAAATGCGAGGTGGAATTTTCGGTTTTGACGGCATCGCTGACCCGGCTCAGGAGATCATCCGGCAGCGCGATGTTGCGGTCATGCGCGAGCGCGACAAAACTGTCGGCGAGATCGGCATCGCCCGCCGCAAGCGCGGCCTCGATATTGTCCTGAACCAGGCGCTCGTCATGCGCGAGAGCCGCATCAAGCTTGAGTTCGGACAGGGCAGCGGGATCGCCCCGGGCGGCGAGAATCGCGCCGGCCTCGCGGGCATGCGGCGCTACCTGCGCGAGCACAAAGCTGCATGCAGCGATCCCGGTCAACGCTGAGCTGATTCGCAGCCACTTCATGCTGAAAGCCTGGACGGTCCTGAGATCAGTTGCGCTTGATAGTTCGTCTTTTGCTGCAATTGTACGCGTCCACAGACATAGTATGCCAAAATTGCGACACAACGTCCCCGACGAAAGAAGGGCTTCTCTCAAGCCGCAAGATTGTGTCGAATTTGCATGAGCAAATGAGCATGGGGCAATTGCGGAGCTTTCGGTTCCGCTGGACTAGCAATCACCTGCACCCATCAGTATGGTCCGCGGCGCCTTAATGATGCCGCGTCAGTTCGTGATTGTGTCTGCCGCCATTGCCACTCCAGGATGAGTTACGATGTCCGACCATGTCGTCCCGCACTTCCACAACGATGCCGGTGTCCCCGTCATCGAGATCGGCTCGCAAGAGTTCATGTGCGTCGGCGCCAACCCTCCGTTCGATCATCCGCACGTCTTTCTGGACCTCGGCAATGACAACGAGATCATCTGCCCGTACTGCTCGACGTTGTATCGCTTCGCGGCCGACCTGAAGGCGGGTGAAGCCCGTCCGCCGGAATGCGTGCTGAAGGACAAGGTGGCCTGACCGCTCATCCCGGTCAGGGGTGGCCCTCCCGCGAACGATCGTCATCGCCGGTGCCGGAATCGGAGGACTAACGGCTGCGCTTGCGCTGGCCGCCCGCGGTTTTCGCATCGTCTTGCTGGAAAAGGCCGAGCGGCTCGAGGAGGTCGGCGCCGGCCTGCAACTCTCCCCCAATGCCAGCCGCGTGCTGGTCGAGCTCGGTCTGACGGAACGGCTGAAGCTGCGCGCTGTCGTCCCGGATGCGGTCTCGATCATGAGCGCGCGGGCCGGCGGCGAACTTTTGCGGATGCCGCTCGGCGAGGCCGCGGCCCAGCGCGCCGGCGCGCCCTATTGGGTGGTCCATCGCGCCGAGCTGCAATCCGCGCTCGCCGGCGCGGTTGCCGAGCATCCCGATATCGACCTGAAGTTGGGTGCGACATTCGAGGATGTCGCCCCCCATGCCAAAGGACTGACGGTCGTCCATCGCAGCGGAACCATCCGCCGCAGCGATCTCGCCAGCGCCCTGATCGGCGCCGACGGCATCTGGTCGACAGTCCGCCAGCATCTGTTTCCCGAGGTGCAGCCGCGCTTCTCCGGCTTGATCGCCTGGCGCGGCACGCTCGATGCCACGCAGCTGCCCAAGGAGTATACCGCACGGCGGGTGCAGCTCTGGATGGGCTCAAACGCCCATCTCGTCGCCTACCCGATCGCGGGCGGCCGCCAGCTCAACGTGGTCGCGGTGCTGCCGGGCACTTGGAACAGGCCGGGCTGGAGCACGCCCGGCGATTCCCTCGAGGTGATGGACGCGTTCGCCGCGCCGCGCTGGCCGCCGACGGCGCGGATGATGCTCGCCGCCGTCGACAATTGGCGCAAATGGGCCTTGTTCGGCGTTCCGGACGGATGCCCCTGGAGCGAGGGCCGGGTCGCGCTGCTCGGCGACGCCGTGCACGCGATGCTGCCGTTCGCAGCCCAGGGCGCCGGCATGGCGATCGAGGATGCGGCCGTGCTCGCCCGGCATCTGAACGTCGAAGCCGCCGAAGATGCAGCCGGCGTTGCGGCGGCTCTCAAGCAATACGGCCTGATACGTCAGGCCCGTGTCAGGAAGGTGCAGCGCACCGCGCGGCGGCAAGGCCGGATCTATCATCTCGGCGGCGCATTTGCGCTCGCGCGCGATCTCGCGATCCGTGCGCTCGGGCCGGACCGCATGCTGGCGCGGCAGGACTGGATCTACGGCTGGCGGCCTTAGAGGAAAAGTGCGCAGCGGTTTTCCCTCGCGACAAACGCGGAACGCGTTTGCGCGGAGATCATGCTCAAACAATAGCCTGAAGCATGATGACGCGCGTTAGCGTTTCGGAGCGGGCTTGATGTCCGGACGCTGCGGCACAGCGGTCGCCGGCGCCGCATTCGGCGGCGTTTCCCGGCACCTGTTGCTGCGCCAGCCGTCTTCGGCCAATTGCGCCGAGCCACGGACCGCCACGTAATCGTTGCGATAGGCGAGCTCGGACACAACCGCTCCGCCGGTCCCTGTCTCCGCCTTGTCCATCAATTTCTGCAATTGCTCGGTGCGGGCGGCGAGCGCCTTGCGCTCCGCTTCAAGCTGCTTGCAGTCATACAATTCGTATTTGGCGGGATCGGCAAAGGCCGGAGCAATCGTCTCGCTCATGCCGGCGCAGCCGGATAGCGCGAAGCCGGCCGCGACCAGCGCAGCAACCGCGCAACCAAGGCGCAGGGACGAGGAAAGCGAAGCAGGCATGGCCGGAAAATAGTCCCCGTGAATTGAGAATGCCTAAAGCAGGGCCAGATGTCCGGATTGAGGCTTTGCCTTGTGCCGCCGGCTCGCTTAAGGAAGAACCACCCGCCCAGCACGACAGGCGCCAATTCCAGACGGCTGGACGGGACTTAAGTGTTTGATCTCTTTGGATCAAGCGGGCATGGCGGAATTGGTAGACGCAAGGGACTTAAAATCCCTCGGTGCGCAAGCGCTGTGCCGGTTCGACCCCGGCTGCCCGCACCATTTGAGCTGACGGGGCTGACTGCGCCCACAGCAGGATCCAGAAGCAGATGAGCGCGACCGTGAGTTGGACGAAGCCGCCCTCGATCATGCTCCCCGTGATCGAGACCAGCGTCGGCACTGCGATGCCGATGATCAGCACGGCGGCCAGGGCTGCGGCCGGAAGATCGACGATGAGGATTGCGGCGTAGACCGCCAGTTCGAGGAAGGCATATTCCTTCAGGCGCGGGGCGCAGAGATAGAGGCCGTACATCACCAGCACCGCGATCCGCATCGCGGCCTGCGGATGATCGACCAGCCAGCGGTCGAGGCGCGCCGGCAACGAGCCCTCGCCGTTGCGGATCGCACGCAGCAGCGACCAAGCGAGTGGCGCGAGCACGAAAGTGCTCGCCGTCAACGGATAGATGACAAACACGATCGGCTTGCTGTCGGGAAGTCCGACGCGATCGACGACATTTTGCGCCAGTAGCAGCAGTGACGGATTGGTTCCATCGGTCTGGACCGAATGCTGGTCAGGGATCCCTCCGCTGATGGCGAGCAACCAGCTCTGGAACAGGTTGGGATAGAAGACGACCGAGATAAGGATCGGAAGCACGAAGCTGACGCCCGCCACCATGATCAAGACAAGTTTCTTCCGACGCGGCAGGGGCAGGAGATAGAGCGCAGCCAACACCGGGCAGAACACCAACTTGAACGACATGACAAGGCCGAGCAACGCGGCACCCGCGACACGAGGCGCGTCATTCCGATCGTGGCCTGCCTCGGGCTTCGCGGGGCGAAGCAGAAGGGCAAGTGCTGCGGCGGTCAGTCCGCCGCCGAGGATCGCGAAATTGCCCGAGGCCAGCACCCATTCGAAACCAACGAACGCGCCGAGCACGTAGAGGCTCCTCAGCACCACGTCACGCAAGTTGCGTGTCCGGCCGATCCCGGGCAGCACCAGGCCGCAGAGCACGGCGATGAGCAGAAAGACGCCGCGGTGATGGGCTACAAGAAAGCCATCCGCACACAGTGGACGAAAGACGTCCAGCGTCGCAGGCAGATAGGGATAAGAGAGCTTGGTGCCCTTCAGGTTTTTCACGTAGTACGGATCGAGCCCGTCGGCATGCGCATCGACGGCGGCGCAGTTGACGCGGATGTCCCAGCCGTAATTCAGACCGAGCGCGGTATCGTTGGCGAGATTACCGAGCACCAGCACCGCCACCAACGCGATCAGGCAGGCAAGCCAGGCATTGCGCTTGCCGGCCATCTCGGCCGACGGTCCCGACCATCGTGCTGCTCCGGTGATGTCGGACACGTCTGATACCTGCCTATTCCCCAAGTTCTCTCGCGCCTGATCCGGCGTCCGGTCAGGCCACATTGGACAGGATACGTTGCGGATTCATCTCCCCGACGGGCCGTCCCCGCTGTTATGGTGAATCCCCGGTTTCCAAATCGCGCCTGGAGCGCGATGAAATTAGGACGATCATCATCGGGCTCCTGGCTGTTGTTTCGGCATGATCTCCGCGTGAACGCGTTCCGCTTTTGTCGCGAGGGAAAACCGCTTTGCGGGTCGATTTCGATCTGCCCGAGCCGAGGGCGTCTTCACCATTTGTTGTCCGTCCCCGGCCCCGCCGGACAGCCATCCCAAAACATGGGTTGTGCGCTGCAGCATAGGCATTAGATATGCCCTTTGGAATCAGAGGTGAGCTGCTTGTCCGACGTCAATGCCGACGACTGGGTGTCCTCCGGACACCGTCCGATGGGGTTTCCCGAATTCGTTGTCGTGATCGCGTCCATCATGGCGCTGAATCCGCTCGCGATGGACATGATGCTGCCCGCGCTGCCCAATATCGGGGCGGCCTTCGGCATTCCCAATGCCAACCATCTCCAGCTCGTGCTATCGACCTTCCTGATCGGCTTCGGCGCGGGACAATTCGTCATGGGTCCGCTGTCGGACCGGTTCGGGCGCCACCCGGTGCTGCTCGGCGGCATGGCGGTGTATGCGGTGGCGAGCGTGCTGGCGGTCGCGGCGCCCTCGTTCGAGACGCTGCTGCTCGCCCGCGCACTGCAGGGCCTCGGCACCTCCGCGACGCGCGTGATCGCGACCTCGATCGTGCGCGACTGCTATGCCGGCCGCCGCATGGCGAGCGTGATGTCGCTTGCCATGATGATCTTCATCGCCGTACCCGTGATCGCGCCCTCGTTCGGACAGGCCGTGCTGCTGGTCACGCAATGGCGCGGCATTTTCGTCGTGCTGATGCTCTACGGCGTGCTCGCGCTCGCATGGAGCGTGTTGCGACTGCCCGAAACCCTTCCCGAGTCCGAACGCAGATCGCTCGCGCCCGTCGACGTGCTCTCGGCCTTTCGCCAGACCCTCACCAACCGCCAGACCATCGGCTATGCGACGGCCGCCGGTGCCGTCATGGGCGCGCTGTTCGCCTACGTGTTCTCGGCGCAGCAGGTATTCACCGGCATCTATCACCTCGGCCATTACTTTCCGCTCGCCTTCGCGGCGATCGCGGCCGGCACAGCCGTCGCCGGCTTCCTCAACGCAAAGCTGGTCGGGCGGCTCGGCATGCGCGTGATCTCGCACGGCGCGCTGACGCTCTACACCGCGGTGGCCGGCGTGATGCTGCTGACCGAGATCCTCGGCGTGCTGCCGCTTCCGCTGTTCATGGTGCTGTCGGCGCTGATGATGTTTTCGTTCGGCATGATGGTCGCCAATTTCACCGCGCTCGCGATGGAGCCGCAGGGCCATATCGCCGGCACGGCCTCCTCGCTCTACGGCTCGATCACGACGCTGATCGGGATCGCGGTCGGAACGGTGATCGGCCAGAGTTTTGACGGCACGCTGCTGCCGTTCTCGACCGGATTCTTCCTGTCGACGCTTGCAGCGCTCGCGATCGTTCTGGTGGTGGAGAAGGGACGGCTGTTCAAGCCGCATCATCGCCCCATCGTGTGAGGAACTTCGCAGACGCCTCGATGTTGTCCTGCAGCATTTTCGAGAGGCCGCCTCATGGAACTGGAACAGCAGGACGAGCGTCACGATCAGGACCCGCGGCGGACGGAAAAGTCGCCATCGCCTGTCGGACAAGCCGTCGTTAATCCACCCTTTGCGAGCGAAGGGCTCGAGCAGGTCCGCGACAGCCACTGCTGATGATGGGGACGAAGGGAAGGGTGCACCTTTCTCCTGTTCCCGCTCGCCTTACTCGGATTTGTCGATGTTCCAGAACACAGGGGTCGCCGGACCGTCGAGCACGCCGGAGAGCGACTTCCGCCATGCGCTCGGCGCCTGGTACTGGCCAAGCGGGACATATAGCACCTGGTCATAGGTCTCTTTCTGGATCTCGGTCGCGATCTTCTTCTGATCATCGAGCGAGGCCGCCCGAACGAACGCGTCCTTGAGCTGCTCGACCCTGGCGTCCTCCGCCCAGCCGAACCAGCCGCCCTTCCTGCCCTGCCCGCCGACAGCGACGTTGGAGATCGGATTGACCACGTCCGCGCTGACCCAGTTTGTGATGAACATGTTCCAGCCGCCCTCTTTCGGGGGCTTCTGGCTGGCGCGCCGGCTCACCACCGTATGCCAGTCGGTCGCCTGCAGATCGACCTTGAAACCTGCTTCGCGCAGTTGCTGGGCCACGACGATCGGCTGAGCCTTCAGCGTCAGCACGTCGCCCGGCGCCATGAGCACGATTGGCGTCCCGTCGTAACCGGACTCGGCGAGTGCCTTCCTGGCCGCAGCAATGTCGCCGCCCTTCGCGAGAGTCTCACCGCCGATCTCTGTCGCGAACGGCGTGTCGCAGATGAAGACTGCGGCGCAAGTCTTGTAGTATTTGGGATTGCCGATCAGCGCATCGAGCACGTCCTTCTGGTTGACCGCCATGAGGGCTGCGCGGCGGACCTTGACGTTATCGAATGGCGGATGGAGGAAGTTCATCCGCGCGCCGGTCTGGAAGCCGAACTTGTTCAGAATCTCGAGTTTGAGCTCCTTGTCGGCTTCGATGGTGGGCAACATTTCGAAGGCGGGATTCTCCATGAAATCGATGTCGCCCGACTGCAGCGCGTTCAACGCTGTCTGCGCGTCCGGCATCGTGATCCATTCGACGCGGTCTACTTTCACCACCTTGCCGCCGGCGGTCCAGCTCGCCGGCTCCTTGCGCGGCACGTAGTCGGTGTTCTTGACGTAGACCGACTTCACGCCTGGCTGGAATTCAGTCTGCACGAACTTGAAGGGCCCGGAGCCGATCTGCTCGGGGATCTGCTTCTCCGGCGGCGTCTCGGCGAGACGCTTCGGCATCATGAAGGCGACCCGCGAGGACGGCTTGCCGATCGATTCCAGCACGAGCGCGTACGGCTCCTTCAGCTTCAGCGTGATCGTCTTGGGGTCGGTCGCCTCGATGCTCGCGGTGAACAGCATCATTTGCTGCCCCATGCCATCGACAGCGGCCCAGCGCTTCAGGGACGCAACGCAATCTTCCGCGGTGACCGGCGTACAGTCATGCCACTTCAGCCCATCGCGCAGCGTGAAGGTGTAGGTCAGCTTGTCGTCGGAGATCTTCCAGTCCGCCATCTGCGGCTGAATCTTGAAATTCGCATCCGTCGCGATCAGCGCGTCGTACACCATGTAGCCATGATCACGCGCGATGTAGGCGCTGGTGAAGATCGGATCGAGGATGCGCAGATCCGAATGCATCACGGCGGTGATGGTCTTGCCTGCGGCAAGAACCGGCGAGGCTATCGCCGTAAGCGCCACGACCGACAGCGCGAGTGTGGAGGCGAACGCCCGACGCCCCCGGCGCATGAGCTGGACCATTGAAGTTCTCCTGACGAGTTCTGCCGACAAGTTCTCCTGACGAATTCTCCTGGCGAGCAGCGCCGCTGATGACAGCGGCGCCGCGTGACAGGTCGGGACAGAAGGCGCGCTGACGCGCCTTCGCCTGACTCGGAGTTGGCCTTACTCGGACTTGTCGATGTTCCAGAACACCGGGGTCGCCGGGCCGTCGAGCACGCCGGAGAGCGACTTCCGCCATGCGCTCGGCGCCAGATACTGGCCGAGCGGCACGTAGATCACCTGGTCATAAGCTTCCTTCTGGATCTCGGTCGCGATCTTCTTCTGATCGTCGAGCGAGGCAGCGCGGACGAAGTCGTCCTTGAGCTTCTCGATCTTGGCGTCTTCCGCCCAGCCGAACCAGCCGCCCTTCTTGCCCTGACCGCCGATCGAGAGATTGGAGATCGGGTTGGATACGTCGGCGCTGACCCAGTTGGTGAAGAACATGTTCCAGCCGCCCTCCTTCGGGGGCTTCTGGCTGGCGCGACGGCTCACCACCGTCTGCCAGTCGGTCGCTTGCGCGTCGACCTTGAAGCCGGCTTCGCGGAGCAGCTGCACCGCCACCGTCGGCTGCGCCTTCAGCGTCACGACGTCGCCGGGCACCATGACCACGACGGGCGTGCCGTCATAGCCGGACTCGGCGAGAGCCTTCTTGGCTTCGGCCATGCCGTTGCCCTTGACCAGCGTCTCGGAGCCGACGTCGGTTGCGAACGGGGTGTCGCAGATGAAGAATGCGCCGCAGATCTTGTAGTACTTCGGATTACCGACGAGCGCGTCGAGCACGTCCTTCTGGTTCATCGCCAGGAACGCCGCACGACGGATCTTCGGATTGTCGAAGGGCGGATAGAGGAAGTTCATGCGGCCGAGCGTCTGGTAGCCGAACTTGTTCAGCGTCTCGACCTTGAGGTCGGCATTGCCTTCAAGCACCGGCAGCAGATCCCACGGCGGCACTTCCATGAAGTCGATGTCGCCCGACTGCAGCGCGTTCACGGCGGTCTGCGAGTCCGGCATGGTGATCCACTCGACGCGGTCGACCTTCACCACCTTGCCGCCGGCGGTCCAGCTTGCCGGCTCCTTGCGCGGCACGTAGTCGGTGTTCTTGACGTAGACCGCCTTTACGCCGGGCTGGAATTCGCCCTGCACGAACTTGAACGGACCCGAGCCGATCTGCTCCGGAATCTGCTTGTCGGGCGGCGTCTCGGCGAGGCGCTTCGGCATCATGAAGGCCACGCGCGAAGAGGGTTTTCCAATGGAGTCCAGCACGAGGCCGTAGGGCTCCTTCAGCTTCAGCGTGATGGTCTTGGCGTCAGTCGCCTCGATGCTGGCCGTGAAGGTCATCATCTGCTGGCCCATGCCGTCGACGGCGGCCCAGCGCTTCAGCGAGGCGACGCAGTCTTCGGCAGTCACCGGCGCGCCGTCGTGCCACTTCAGACCGTCGCGCAGCGTGAAGGTGTAGGTGAGCTTGTCGTCGGAGATCTTCCAGTCTGCCATCTGCGGCTGGATCTTGAAGTTCGAATCCGTCGCGATCAGCGTGTCATAGACCATGTAGCCATGGTCACGCGTGATGTAGGCCGTGGTGAAGATCGGATCGATAATGCGCAGATCCGAATGCATCACCGCGGTGATCGTCTTGCCCGCCGCAAACACCGGCGAGGCCATCGCCGTCGCAAGCGCGACGACCGACAGCGCGAGTGTGGAGGCGAACGCGCGTCGCCCCCGGCGCATCAAGCTCAACATAAAAGTTTCTCCTGACGTGAAACTGTTCAAAGGCAGGTTATTGGTTGGGCATTCGGTTCGTTCCTTAGGCGAACTAACCTCATGCAATGCCTTTATCTTTTCGAGACTTGCAGACAGTGTTGAGCGCGTCAATCCGGTTTCGGCGCAGCCCATGACATCGCACGCGCGGGCTCCACAGGGATCGATTTGGCTCTACACTCTTTCCGCTTATCCTGCCCGCGCCGATGCAATGCGCATTCCATCTTTCGAAGCTTGAGAGACATCAAGATGAATCCAGCCAATCTTCCCTTCGATTCCGAGGCGATGCTCGAGGGCCTGCGTCCCTGGGTCGAATGCGAGAGCCCGACCTGGGACGCAGGCGCGGTCAACCGCATGCTCGATATCGCAGCGCGGGATATGGCGATTATGGGTGCGACGATCGAACGCATCGCTGGCCGTCAGGGCTTCGGCGGCGTCGTCCGCGCACGCTTCCCGCATCCGAAGCAAGGCGAGCCGGGCATCCTGATCGCCGGGCACATGGATACCGTCCACCCGGTCGGCACCATCGAGAAGCTGAAATGGCGGCGCGAGGGCAACAAGTGCTACGGCCCGGGCATCTACGACATGAAGGGCGGCAACTATCTCTCGCTGGAAGCGATCCGGCAGCTGGCGCGTGCGTCCTTCACCACGCCGCTGCCGATCACCATCCTGTTCACGCCGGACGAGGAAGTCGGCACGCCCTCGACGCGCGACATCATCGAGGCGGAAGCTGCGCGCAACAAATATGTGCTGGTGCCCGAGCCCGGCCGCGCCGACAATGGCGTCACCACCGGACGTTACGCCATCGCTCGATTCAATCTTGAAGCGACGGGACGGCCGAGCCACGCCGGCGCGACATTGTCGGCGGGCCGCTCCGCGATCCGCGAGATGGCGCGGCAGATTCTCGCGATCGACGCGATGACGACGGAGGACTGCACCTTCTCGGTCGGCGTCGTGCATGGCGGCCAGTGGGTCAATTGCGTTGCAACGACCGCGATCGGCGAAGCGCTCTCCATGGCCAAGCGCCAAGCCGATCTCGACCGGGGCGTCGAGCGGATGCTGGCATTGTCGGGCACCGCGAACGACGTCACCTTCAAGGTGACGCGTGGCGTGACGCGGCCGGTGTGGGAGCCCGATGCCGGCACCATGGCGCTGTATGAAAAAGGCGCGCGGCATCGCCAATTCTCTCGGCGCGGAATTACCGCACGCGAGTTCCGGCGGAGGCTCCGACGGCAACTTTACGGGTGCGATGGGAATTCCGACGCTCGATGGTCTCGGCGTGCGCGGCGGCAACGGCCACACGCTCGAGGAGTTCATCGAGGTCGAGAGCCTCGTCGAACGCGGGCGCCTGATGGCGGGATTACTGGCAACGCTTGAGTGACAGCGCAGCCGTCATTCCGGGATGGTCCGGAGCACCAGACCTGCAATATTGAGATTCTCAGGCGCGCAATTGCGCACCGGAGTCCGATGCGGACGCATCGCCGCGGAATGACGAATGTTCGCACTGCACAATGCGTTGGCAGACGCGGTTGAAATTTAGCCTTATCGGGGGGCGAGACGTCTCACGTTGTTCCGTGGCGGCTCCGGCCGATGATGTCCAACATGATGCCGGTGGTGCGCGGGGCTCGATGTCCGACGTGTTCTTCAACACAGGCCGCAAGTCGATTGGGGGCGGCCCCTTGCGACTGCCCTGCCCTTGGCACACAATTTGCCCCAAGGGGACGTTCTCCGGCCGGCTTTTCCGGCGCAATGACAAGCGCACATGCTAGACACGACAGAATCCACCGGCGCCCCCGGGCGTCGCAAGTTCCGCAGCCGGAGATAGGTGCATGCTAGGTTATCTCATTCGCCGCGTTCTGGCTGCGGTGCCCGTGATGGGCGTCGTCGCGCTGTTCGTGTTCCTGCTGCTGCGGCTGACGCCCGGCGACCCGGCCGCGATCCTCGCCGGCGACAATGCAACGCCGGAGCGGCTGGAGCGCATTCGCGCCTCGCTCGGCCTCAACGAGCCGCTGATCGTGCAGTTCATCACCTGGGTTGGCAAGCTCTTGCACGGCGATCTCGGGACGTCGCTGATCTCCAACCTGCCGGTCATGAAGATGATCGGTCAGCGCGTCGAGCCGTCGATCTCGATCGCGCTGTCGACCATCATCCTCGCCGTCATCGTCGCCGTGCCGTTGGGGGTGATCGCGGCCTGGAAGCACGGCACCTGGATCGACCGTTTCGTGATGGGCCTCTCCGTGCTCGGCTTCTCGGTGCCGGTGTTCGTGGTCGGCTATGTCCTGATCGAAGTCTTTGCGATCGACCTGCGCTGGGTGCCGGTGCAGGGCTTCAAGAGCATCTCGGCCGGCTTCGGCCAGTTCTTCGAGCGCATCATCCTGCCGACCTGCGCTCTTTCCTTCATCTATGTCGCGCTGATTGCGCGCATGACGCGCGCGGCGATGCTCGATGTGCTCGGCGAAGATTACGTGAGAACGGCACGCGCCAAGGGCATCAACGAGGTCGCGGTGATGATGCGGCACGCCTTGCGCAACGCCGCCGTGCCCGTGATCACCGTGATCGGCACCGGCTTTGCGCTCCTGATCTCCGGCGTCGTCGTCACCGAGAGCGTGTTCAACATCCCCGGCATCGGCCGCCTCACCGTCGATGCGGTGCTGGCGCGGGACTATCCGGTGATCCAGGCGATGATCCTGCTGACCTCGCTGATCTATGTCGTCGTCAATCTCCTGATCGACGTCGCCTACACGCTGCTCGATCCCCGGATCAGGTACTGAGGCAAGGACAACAACAAAATGTCAGTCGATACCCTTCCCCAGTCGTCCATTCCGATCACGGCGCCGTTGCGGCCGCGTTTCGGCTTCCTCACCTCGACACCGATCATCGCCACGGCAACGGTGTTGCTCACCCTGATCGTGCTGATCTCGGTCCTGGCGCCGCTGATCGCGCCGCATGATCCGGTCCAGCTGGCGCCATCGCTGCGGCTCAAGCCCTCCTCGGCGCAGTTCCTGCTCGGCACCGACGCCTACGGCCGCGACCTGTTGTCGCGCGTCATCTATGGCGGCCGCATCTCGCTCCTGATCGGCATCGGCTCGGCCATCCTCTCGATCGTCATTGGCCTTGCGATCGGTCTTGTCTCCGGCTTCTTCAAGCTGATCGATTCCGTCCTGATGCGCGTTATGGACGGCCTGATGGCGATGCCGAGCATTTTGCTCGCCATCGCTGTAGTCTCGCTGTCCGGCGCCAGCATCTCGACCGTGCTGATCGCGATCACCATTCCCGAGATCCCGCGCGTGGCGCGCCTGGTGCGCTCGGTAGTGCTGTCGGCACGCGAAGAACCCTATGTCGAAGCGGCGATCTCGGTCGGCTCGTCGCTGCCAAAAATCATGTGGCGGCATCTGATGCCGAACACAATCGCGCCGCTGATCGTCCAGGGCACCTATGTCTGCGCCTCCGCGATCCTCACCGAGGCCATTCTCTCCTTCCTTGGCGCCGGCATCTCGCCGGAGACGCCGACCTGGGGCAACATCATGGCCGAGGGCCGCCAGTATTTTCAGCTCAAGCCGACGCTGATCTTCTGGCCGGGTCTTTTGCTCTCGATCGCCATCCTCAGCATCAATCTGATCGGCGATGCCGCCCGCGACGCACTCGATCCCCGCATGAAGCAGCGGGAAGGCAAATGATCCGTCTTGCCGGCCCCGCCCCTTGTTCCGTCATTGCGAGCGAAGCGAAGCAATCCAGTCTGCCTCCGCGGAAAGATTTCTGGATTGCTTCGTCGCTTCAGCGCAAAATTGCTTTGCAGTTTTGTCGCGGGCTCCTCGCGATGACGATGGAGTGACCTGATGACCAACCCCATCCTCGACATCAACAGCCTCGTCGTCTCCGTCGGCAAGAAGCCGGGCGGGCAGAAAATCATCGACGGCATCTCGATCCAGGTGCACAAGGGCGAGACGCTGTGCCTCGTCGGCGAAAGTGGCTCGGGCAAGTCGGTGACTTCGCTCACCACGATGGGCCTGCTGCCGAAGGGCACGCTGGTTCCGACCAGCGGCAGCGTGAGGCTGGTCGGCGAGGAGATCCTCAGTGCGACCGACCGTCGTTTGCGGCAGTTGCGCGCGACGCAGATGGCGATGATCTTCCAGGAGCCGATGACCGCGCTCAACCCGGTGGTGCCGGTCGGCCGCCAGATCGACGAGGTCCTGCGCGCCCACACCGATCTCGACGCCAGGGCGCGCAAGCAGCGCATTCTCGACATGATGGAGCAGGTGCGCCTGCCCCAGGTCGAGCGCATCTTCGCCTCCTACCCGCACCGCCTCTCCGGCGGCCAGCGGCAGCGCATCATGATCGCGATGGCGCTGGTGCTGGAGCCAAAGCTGCTGATCGCCGACGAGCCGACCACCGCGCTCGACGTCACCACGCAGAAGCAGATCTTGACATTGATCCGCGACCTCCAGCGCGATCACGGCACCGCCGTGCTGTTCATCACCCACGACATGGGCGTGGTCGCCGAGATCGCGGACCGCGTCGCGGTGATGCGGCAGGGTCGCCTGGTCGAGACCGGCACGCTCGATTCCATCCTGCGCAATCCGGCAATGGAGTACACCCGCAACTTGCTCTCTGCGGTGCCGAGCCTGGTGCCGCGCGCGGCGCGGCCCGAGACCAAAGAGCCGGTGGTGCTGGAAGCCAACGACCTCAACAAGGTCTACAAGGAGCGCGCGTTCTTCGGCAAAGGCCGCGAGGTCGTCGCGGCCGACAAGGTCACGCTGACGCTGCGCAAGGGCCGGACGCTCGGCATCGTCGGCGAAAGCGGCTCGGGCAAGTCGACGGTGGCGCGCTGCATCGTCCGCCTGATCGATCCGACCTCCGGCGGCGTCCGCCTCGCCGGGCGCGAGATCTCCGACATTTCGCGCCGCCTGCTGCAGCCGCACCGGCAGAAGATTCAGATCGTATTCCAGGATCCCTACCGCTCGCTCAACCCGCGCGTCACCGTCGGCGAAAGCATCGCGGAAGGCCCGATCAATTACGGCGTGTCGCACGCCAATGCCATGAAGCGCGCCCGCGAGCTGCTCGAGCTGGTCGGCCTGCCGGCCGACGCGGTGTCGCGCTATCCGCACCAGTTCTCCGGCGGCCAGCGCCAGCGTATCGCCATCGCGCGCGCGCTCGCTCTCGATCCCGATGTGCTGGTCGCGGACGAAGCCGTCTCCGCGCTAGACGTCTCCGTGCAGGCGCAGGTGCTGGAACTCCTCGACGAGATCCAGAAGCGGCTCGGCATCGCCATCCTGTTCATCACCCACGATCTGCGCGTCGCCGCGCAAATCTGCGACGAGGTCGTGGTGATGCAGCACGGCCGCGTCGTCGAACAGGGCCCGGCCGGCGAGGTGCTGACGCATCCGCAGGAGGCCTACACGAGAGCCTTGCTCGAAGCAGCGCCCGGCCGCGGCTGGGACTTTGCGAACTTCCGTCCGGTGTCGGAGGGCGTGGCGGCCACGATGTAGCTGTCATTCCGGGGCATCGCGAAGCGATGAGCCCGGAATCCATCCAACCGCGCAGTTTGCCGCAAAATGGATTCCGGGCTCGCGCCAAATGGCGCGGCCCGGAATGACGGCGGAGCAGCATGCCCAAAAACGATCTGATCCTATGCGCGACCGCATGGGCTCCTCGCTTGCTCTCGCCGCAGCGCCATGGCTAATTTCGCGCACCTTCAATCGCTGGACTTGATTTGATGACACGTATCGCCGTCGGCGGCTTCCTGCACGAGACCAATACCTTCGCGCCGACGAAGGCGACGTACGCGGATTTCCAGCATGGCGGCGGCTGGCCGGCGATGACTGAGGGTGCCGACGTGCTGAAGGTGATGCGGCGCATCAATGTCGGCCTTGCCGGCTTCGTCGACAGCGCCGAAGCCAATGGCTGGGAGCTCGTTCCGACGATCGCCTGCGGTGCGAGCCCGTCGGCGCACGTCACCAAGGACGCATTCGAGCGCATCGTGAAGGTGATGGTCGACGGCATCGCGGCCGCCGGCCCGATCGACGCGGTCTATCTCGACCTGCATGGCGCGATGGTCACCGAGCATCTCGATGACGGCGAAGGCGAGATTCTGGCGCGCGTGCGCCGCGTCATCGGGAAGGATATTCCGCTGGTCGCGAGCCTCGACCTCCACGCCAACGTCACCCCCGAGATGATGGAACATGCGGATGCGCTGATTGCCTACCGCACATACCCGCATGTCGACATGGCCGAGACCGGCCGCGCCTCTGCAAGGCACCTCGCCTTGCTGCTGAAGACGAAGCAGCGTTTCGCAAAGTCGTTCCGCCAGTTGCCGTTCCTGATCGCGATCAGCTGGCAATGCACCAATGATTATCCGACCAAGGGCATCTACGAGAAGCTTGCCGCGCTCGAAAGCGATGCGGTTCCGACGCTGTCCTTCGCGCCGGGCTTCCCCGCGGCCGATTTCCGCGATTGCGGGCCGAGCGTATTCGCCTATGGCAAGACGCAGGCCGATGCCGACCGCGCGGCGGATGCGATCGTCAAGCTGATCGAGAGCCACGAGGACGATTTCGACGGCAAGATCTGGTCGCCCGATGATGGCGTCCGCCACGCCATGGAACTTGCGAAGAGCGCGAGCAAGCCCATCATCATCGCCGACACCCAGGACAATCCCGGCGCCGGCGGCGATTCCGATACGACCGGCATGCTGCGCGCGCTGGTGCGCAACAAGGCGAGCGCCGCGACCGGCGCGATCTACGATCCCCAATCGGCCAAGGCCGCACATGAAGCCGGCGTCGGCGCCACCGTCACGCTCGCGCTCGGCGGCAAGTCCGGCATTCCCGGCGACGAGCCGTACACCGAGACCTTTGTCGTCGAAAAGCTGTCGGACGGCCGCTTCATCGCGCCCGGTCCCTATTATGGCGGCCGCGAGATGGAGATGGGCCCGTCGGCGGCCTTGCGCATCGGCGACGTCCGAATCGTCGTCTCCTCGCACAAGGCGCAGCTCGCCGATCAGGCGATGTACCGCTATGTCGGCATCGAGCCGACGGCAGAGAAGATTCTGGTCAACAAGAGCTCGGTGCATTTCCGCGCCGATTTCGAACCGATCGCGGAGAAGCTGATGATCTGCGCCGCGCCAGGCGCGATGCCGGCCGATACCGCCTCGCTGCCCTGGACGCGCCTGCGGCCGGGCATCCGCATCAAGCCGAACGGCCCGGCTTTCACGCCCAAATCTCGCTAATCAAGTCACGCCAACCGGACAGGACACATGCCCACCATTGACCGCATCGACGGCTACGCCGACGAACTCACCGCCATCCGCCGCGACATCCACGCTCATCCCGAGATCGGCTTCGAGGAGGTCCGCACCTCCGGCATCGTCGCCGACAAGCTGAAGAGCTGGGGCATCGAGGTGCATCGCGGCCTCGGCGGCACCGGCGTGATCGGAATCATCAAGGGCAAGGGTTCGAGCGGCAAGCGCATCGGTCTGCGCGCCGACATGGACGCGCTGCCGATGGAGGAGAACACCAATCTGAAATGGAGCTCGAAAATCCCCGGCCGCTTCCACGGCTGCGGGCATGACGGCCATACCACCATGCTGCTCGGCACCGCGCGCTACCTCGCGGAAACGAAGAACTTCGACGGCACCGTGCACCTGATCTTCCAGCCGGCCGAGGAAGGCCTCGGCGGCGCGCGGGCGATGATCAAGGATGGCCTGTTCGAGAAATTCCCCTGCGACGAGCTCTACGGTCTGCACAACGCGCCCGACCTTGAACTGGGTGAGATCGCAATCCTGCCCGGCCCGGCGATGGCGGGCGCCGACTTCTTCGACCTCCGCATCACTGGCTATGGCGCGCATGGCGCGATGCCCGAGCGCTCCAAGGACGCGGTGATCATCGCGACCACGCTGGCACAGGCGATCCAGACGGTCGTCAGCCGCAACGTCGAGCCGCTCCAGGCCGCCGTGGTGTCCATCACCCAGATCCATGCCGGCTCCGCCTACAATGTCATTCCCGGCGAAGCCCATCTCTGCGGCACCATCCGCACCTTCTCGGATGAAGTCCGCGCCCTGATCAGCCAGCGCATCCGCACGATCTGCGCCGGCATCGCGAGCGCCTATCAGTGCGCGATCGATGTCGATATCCGCGACACCTTTGGTGTGCTGGTCAACCAGGTCGAGCAGTCCAAGGTGGTCGAGGACGTCGCGCGCACCATCGTCGATCCCGCCAAGGTGATCACCCGCAGCCAACCGAAGATGGGCAGCGAAGACTTTGCCGACATGCTGCAAACCATTCCCGGCGCCTATTTCTGGGTCGGGCATGAGGGCTCCGTGCCCGTGCACAATCCCGGCTTCGTGCTCGACGACAAGATCCTGCCGATCGGCGCCAGCATGTTCGCCCGGATCATCGAAACGCGCATGCCGGTAGCTTAACGATGCACAAGAAGGGCGTCGAAGAGGCGGTCACCTCGCTGCACGATCTCTCCGCGGTCGATCTGATCGCGGGCTATCGCGCCAAACAGTTCTCGCCGAGCGAGGTGCTGGAGGACGTGCTCGCGCATGTCGCCGTGTGGGAGCCGCACCTGAAGGCGCTCTATGCATTCGATCCCGACAGCGCGCGCGAGGTGGCAGCTGCCTCGACCGCGCGCTGGTCCGGCGGCGAGCCCTCCGGAGCGCTCGACGGCGTGCCCGTGACGGTCAAGGACAACATCGCGACCAAGGGCGTGCCGGTGCCGCTGGGGGCGGCCAGCGTCAAGCTGGTCCCGGCCGAGAAGGACGCCCCGCCCGCCGCACGCCTGCGTGAGGCCGGCGCAATCATCTTCGCGAAAACCACCATGCCCGATTACGGCATGCTGTCCTCGGGGCTCTCCTCCTTCCATGCACTCGCGCGCAATCCCTGGGACCTCTCAAGAATCCCGGCGGCTCCAGTGCCGGTGCGGGTGCGGCAGCCGCAGCTGGCTATGGCCCGCTGCATCTCGGCACCGATATCGGCGGCTCGGTGCGCCTGCCCGCAGGCTGGTGCGGCCTCGTCGGCCTGAAGCCGAGCTTTGGCCGCGTGCCGATCGATCCCACCTATGTCGGCCGCGTCGCCGGTCCCATGACCCGTACGGTCGACGATTGCGCGCTGATGATGAGCGTGATCGCAAAGCCCGACCGGCGCGACGGCATGAGCTTGCCCGCCGAGCCACTCAACTGGAAGGGACTCGAAAAGTCCCCGCGCAAGCTGCGGATCGGCCTGATGCTCGACGCCGGCGTCGGCCTGCCGGCGGAAAAGCCGGTGCGCGAGGTTGCGGTGAAGGCCGCAAAGGCATTCGAATCCGCAGGTGCCGTCGTCACCGAGGTCGACGGCATCCTGACCCGCGACATGCTCGACGGCCTCGACAATTTCTGGCGCGCGCGGATGTGGGACGATCTGTCCAAACTGACGGCGGCCGAACAGGCAAAGGTGCTGCCGTATATTTTCAAATGGGGCGAGTCCGGCGCAAAACTGACAGGCGTCGACGTGATCCGCGGCTTCAACCAGACCATGGCGATTCGTGCAGCGGCCTCAAAGCTGTTCTGCGAGCTCGACTACGTGATCTCGCCGACCGCGCCCAACGTGAACTATGCGGCGGAGTGGGCTTCGCCCACCAACGATCCCATGAGGCCATTCGAGCACATCTGCTATACCGTGCCGTGGAATATGTCGGAGAACCCGGCGGTCTCCATCAATGGCGGCTTCGACGCCAAGGGTTTTCCCATCGGCGTGCAGATCATCGGGCGCCGCTTCGACGATACCGGCGTGCTCGGCATGGCAAAGGCGTTTGAAGCCCTGCGCGGTCCGCAGAAGCCCTGGCCCAAGCCACCGGCGAAGTAAAAACACGCTCTCGTCATTCCGGACTTGCGCCTTCTTGGCGCAAGTCCGGAATCCATTGATCCGCACAAGTAGTGTGGAGAAATGGATTCTCAGGTGCGCAATTGCGCACCGTAGCTCGTGCTTCGCGCGCTCCGGAATGACGTGCTAGAGATAACGACAAAGAAACCAGGCAAGGAAACCACCCATGGCGTATGAGACGATCAAATATGAGGTCGCCGAGCAGATCCTCATCATTACGCTGAACCGGCCCGACAAGCTCAACGCCTTCAACGCGCAGATGCAGGCCGAACTGATCGACGCATTCGACGCCGCCGACAAGGACGACAACGTCCGCGCCATCATCGTCACCGGCGCCGGCCCCGGCTTTTGCGCGGGCGCCGATCTGTCCTCCGGCGCCGATACGTTCGATCGCGACGCGCGGCGCGGGCCGGTGAAGCGTTTTGCCGACGGCAAGGTCGATTACAGCGATCCGCAGGTGCGCGACGGCGGTGGCCAGGTGACCTTGCGCATCTTCAAGTGCCTGAAGCCCGTGGTCGCCGCGGTGAACGGTCCTGCCGTCGGCATCGGCGTCACCATGCAGCTTGCGATGGACATCCGCATCGCCTCGGACGCCGCGCGCTTCGGCTTCGTGTTCTCGCAGCGTGGCATCGTGCCGGAGGCGGCCTCGAGCTGGTTCCTGCCGCGCATCGTCGGCATCTCGCAGGCGCTGGAATGGTGCTACTCGGGCCGCGTCTTCCCGGCGCAGGAAGCGCTGGCGGGCCGCCTCGTCAGCAAGGTCGTCGCCCCCGATGATCTCCTGCCGACCGCCCGCGCACTCGCCAAGGAATTCGCAGCGAAGACCGCGCCGGTGTCGGTAGCTCTGATCCGCCAGATGATGTGGCGCATGATGGGCGCCGACGATCCCATGGAAGCGCACAAGGTCGACAGCCGCGGCATCTACGCCCGCGGCCGCTCCGATGATGTCAAGGAAGGCGTGGTGTCGTTCCTAGAGAAGCGGCCGGCGCAGTTCAAGAACAAGGTGTCCAGCGATATGCCGGACTATTTCCCATGGTGGACGGAGCGGGAGTACAAGTGACGTTTTCGTGGGGTGGGCAAAGCGAAGCGTGCCCACCATTTCGATTTCACTCTCAGATAGAGGGTGGGTACGGCGCAAGAGCGCCTTTGCCCATCCTACGGCACCGTCACCACGGCACCTTCACTCCATCACCAGCGCCACCCGCCCGATCGCCTTGCGGTCGAGCAACAACCGCATCGCCTTGGCGAAGTCTTTCAGCGGCAGGCGGTGCGAGATGTTCGGGCGCAGCTTGCCCTCCTCCGCCCATTGCAGCAGCGCCTTCAGGCGCACTTCGCCCAGCGCGGGATTTTTCCGCACCGCTTCACCCGCGCGCACGCCGAGCACGCTCGCGCCCTTGATCAGCAAGAGATTGGTCTTGGCCGAGCCGATTCCGCCAGTGAAACCGATCACCAGCAGCCTTGCGCCCCAGGCGATGCACCGCATTGAGTTCTCGAACACCTCGCCGCCGACGGGATCGAACACCACGTCGGCACCCCGGCCGTCGGTGATGCGCTTGACCGCGTCGCGAAACGGCTCGCGGTCGTAACGTACGAGATGATCGGCGCCGCGCGATTTCGCAATCGCCAGCTTCTCATCGCTGGACGCCGTCGCGATCACCGTCGCGCCCAGCATCTTGCCGATTTCGACGGCGGCTAGTCCCACGCCGCCACCTGCGCCATGCACCAGCAGCACCTCACCCGGCTCGATCCGGCCGCGATCGATCAGTGCGTGATAGGCGGTGCCGTGGCCGGCGAGATAGGTCGCGCCCTCGGCGTAATCAAAGTTCGAGGGCATCGGCGTGAGCTGCGACGGCATCACCACGGCTTCGTCGGTGAAAGCACCGTGGCGCATCTTGACGATGACCTTGTCGCCGACAGCGACACCCGTCGCCTCTGCGCCTAGTTCGGTCACGTCGCCAGCCGCCTCCATGCCGGGCGTGAACGGCAGCTCCGGTTTGAGCTGATACTCGCCGGCGGACATCAGCACGTCGGGAAAATTCAGCCCGGCGGCGCGGATCGCGACCCGAACCTCACCCGATTTCAGGGGCCGCGACGGAAACTCTTCCAACCGCAGCGTTTCGGGCGCGCCGAGCGCGCGGCAGACGACAGCCCGCACCATCAGGCCGCGCTCGCCTTGCTACGCAGCAGCGCCTCGCGGATCAGCGGCAGGCGATCATTGCCAAAATACATGTCGGTCTTGTCAAGGAATATCGTCGGCGAGCCGAACCCGCCGCGGGCGACGACCTCTTCCGTGTTGGCTTTGAGTTGGTCCTTGATCGCTTGCTCCGAGATGCCAACGAAGAATTTTTGCTCGTCGATGCCGACGTTCTTGCAGATCTCGGCCAGCACCGCGTCCTGCGAGATGTCCTTGTCGCCGCCCCAATAGGTCTCGAACAATGCGGTTGCGAACGGAACCATCTCCTTGCCCAACCAGAGGCAGCCGCGCATCGCCTTGACGCTGTTCACCGGGAACACCGCCGGCGGCATCTTGATCGCAAGGCCCGCCGAGCGCGCCCAGTCCTGAAGATCCTTCTTCATGTAGCGCGCCTTCAGCGGCACCGGTGTCTCCCGCTGCGCGTAGACGCTTGGATTAACCGTGTTGAAGATGCCGCCGACCAGGATCGGCCGCCAGACGATCTCGGCGCCGAACTGCTTCGCCAGAGGCTGGATATTGTGAAAAGCGAGATAGGTCCAAGGGCTGGAACAGTCGAAGAAGAATTCGATCATGGCGTTTCCCTGTCGGCATTGCCGGCCAAAATGAGGACTTTTGTTGTTCTGTACCTCAACGCTAAGACATGGCAGGAAGGTGCGCAACACAACCCGCCGGGAGGGACCCATGCTGTTTTCAACCACGATCGCCGGCTCCTTGCCGAAACCGGAATGGCTCGCCGAGCCCAACATGCTCTGGGCGCCCTGGAAGTCGCAAGGTGACGAGCTTGCACGCGCCAAACGCGACGCGACGATGCTTGCGGTCAAGGTCCAGGAGGACGCCGGGATCGACATCGTTACCGAGGGCGAACAGGCCCGGCAGCATTTCGTGCACGGTTTTCTTGAGAAGATCGAGGGCATCGACTTCGCCCACAAGGTCGAGATGGGCATCCGGAAAGATCGCTACAAGGCGATGGTGCCGCAAGTGGTCGCGCCGCTGCGATTGAAGGGTCGCGTCCATGCCGACGAGGCGCGCGTGGCGCGCACGCACACGGAAGAAACTGAAATTCACCCTGCCCGGCCCGATGACCATCATCGACACTATCGCCGACCGCTACTATGGCGATCGCGTCAAGATGGCCTTTGCCTTCGCCGAGCTTTTGAACGAGGAAGCCAAGGCGTTGCAGGCCGACGGTGTCGATCTCGTGCAGTTCGACGAGCCGGCCTTCAACGTCTACATGGACGAGGTCAACGACTGGGGCATCAAGGCACTCGAGCGCGCCGCGCAGGGGCTCACCTGCGCCACCGCCGTGCACATCTGCTACGGTTACGGCATCAAGGCCAATACCGATTGGAAGGAGACGCTCGGCGCGCAGTGGCGGCAGTATGAACAGATTTTTCCAGCGATCAATGCGAGCCCGATCCAGCAGGTCGCGATCGAGTGCCGCAATTCCAAGGTACCGCTCGATCTGCTCGCACTGCTGAAAAACAAGATCGTGCAGGCCGGTGTGATCGATGTCGCCAGCGATACGGTCGAGACCGCGGAGGACGTCGTCGAGGTGATCGACGCGGTGTCGAAATTCGTGCCCAAGAGCAACATCATCGCCACCACCAATTGCGGCATGGCGCCGATGCGGCGGGACATCGCCGAAGCCAAGCTGATGGCACTCGGCGCCGGCGCCGCGCTGGCGCGCGAGAAGCTGGGGTAACGGCCGTGATCCGACCTGTGCTCGTCGCCGCCATTCTGGCAGCGCTTGCGCCGACGGCGCGCGCGGAGGACCGCTCGGTGCTGCTGAAGTGCAAGGCGATGGTGCAACGCGCATCCACAGATGCGAACGCCACAAACGAGGCTGAACTCACGCGCTGCCGCCAGGTGATCCGCGAATGGGTTTTGCGGGATGCGCGGACAACGGTGGATGAAGAGGGTAAGCCGCTGCACTAAGGCAACGCGGTCGGATGCAGCACGGGGCGATAGCCGGCATTCAGCGTGCGCAGCGTCGATGGCGGCGTCAGCAGCGTGGCTTGGTCCGGCTGCTGCTCCACCGCAACATAACCGGCTGCCGACCACAGCAGAGCCCTGCCCTGCGTGACCAGAAAGCTCTCCGCGCCCTGCTGCAGCATCGCGCCGTCGGGGAGTTGCTCGAGCGGCACCAGCAGCGCGTGCAGCCGCTTCTTGCCGTGATCGAGCCGCTCGTGGTGCAGCACCATGTCAATGTCGTGCATGCGGACGTCGTGCACGTGGTTGGCTTTCTCCCACGCCGCGCGGAAGCGATTGGCGTCGTCGCGGCGGCAGTAGAAGCAGGGGCGATGGCCGGCGGCGAGCGCGGTGGCTTCATCGAGAAAGAACAGCTCGGTCCAGCTCCGTTGCGCCATCACCTCGCGGCGGCGGCCGCGGAATTCGCAGGTGCAGGTGAGCCAGGCCGGCGACGACCAGCGCTTCCTGAGAAGCGTCTTGGTCGCGGGATCATGGATGATGCCGCGATTGCCAGTGAACAGGCCGCGATGCGGGGTGGCGATGATGTCGCCGGTCGGCGTGACCCGGTTTTGCAGGGGCATGATCGGTCCACCCGTCATTGCAAGCGAAGCGAAGCAATCCAGAAATGCATCCGCGGCAGCAGTCTGGATTGCTTCGTCGCTTCGCTCCTCGCAATGACGGCGATACTCACGCCGCTCCGTCGCGGAGCGGCGGGTGATAGGAGAGCGCGGTGTCCCAGGGGAAAAGATCCAGGTGTCCTGCGAGACTTCCGTGATGAAGGTGTCGACCAGCGGGCGGCCCTTCGGCTTGGCGTAGACGGTGGCGAAATGCGCATCGGGCAGCATCTCGCGAACCAGCTTGCCGGTCTTGCCGGTGTCGACAAGGTCGTCGACGATCAGAAGCCCCTTGCCGGTGCCGCCCCCGAGCTTCATCGCCTGATCCGAGATGCCCTTGAGGACCTGGAGATCGCCCTGCTTGGTGTGATCGTAGCTGGCGATACAGACCGTATCGATCACGCGCACGCCCAACTCGCGCGCCACGATCGCGGCCGGCACCAGGCCGCCGCGGGTGATCGCGATCACGGCGTGAAAGGGGCCGACCTCGTTGAGCCGCCAGGTCAGCGCCCGGCAATCCCGGTGGAACTGGTCCCACGACACCGGAAAGGGCCGGCCCGCCCGCTCCTGCGCACTCAGTTCCGGTGCCTCACCAGCCATCGTCGTCTCCTGCTTTCGTCTGCCAGCGGCCCTATTTGCTACCGGGTGATGTTCAATCCAGCCAGCATATCCTTCACCGCCGCCATCGCGGATGCGAGCTTATCCGCATCACGCGAACGCACCACCAGATTGGTGTTCGGCTTTTGCTCCTCGTCCATGAAGGGATAGCTGCCGATGATGGTGTCGGGATGAGCCGCGGCGATCGCGCGCAGCGGACTGCCGATGTCGCCTTCCCGCGCATTGGCGCGGACCGATTCGGACAGCATGCGGACGCCGGATTTGAGCTTGGGCGAGACGATGTCCATCATCGCCTGCATGATCGAGGGCACGCCGGCCATCACGATGACATTGCCGATCTTGAAGCCGGGGGCGAGGATGGTCGCGCTCTGGATCAGCTCGGCGCCGTCGGGGATGCGGGCCATGCGCAAGCGGGCCTCGTTGAGGTCCTGCTCGCTCCAGCGCTCGCGGAAACGGGCGACCACTTCGGGGTGGTGGTCGATGCCGACGCCGAAAGCCTTGGCAACGCTGTCGGCGGTGATGTCGTCATGGGTCGGCCCGATACCACCCGTTGTGAAGACATAGGTGTAGCGATGCCGCAGTGCATTCAACGCGGCGATGATGTCGTCCTCGTCGTCGGAAACGATCCGGACTTCCTTCAGGTCGATGCCGATATTGGTCAGGTATTCGGCGATGAAGCCGATATTCTTGTCCTTGGTCCGGCCGGACAGGATTTCATCCCCGATGACCAGAATGCCCGCCGTGACGATCTCGCTCATGCCTTAAGTCCCTCACCTCTCGGTCCGACTTTGCCGAGGTAACGCGTTGAAGTCACGCGGTTTTGCTGCCGAAATAAGCAGTCCTCAGCCATTTTTTCAGGCACCTTCCCGGCCACATCCGGCAAATGCCCTTTCACCATGCTTATCGCGCTGGCCCGCCCCTTGCTACCTCCTCGGAGTCATGCACTCTTGCCGCATGGCCAGGACGTTGCGGTCTTCACCAGGGCCTGACGACCTGTCAAATGGCGCAACGCCTTGCGGGGACAAGTCGGGATCGATGGCAGTCGCGTTTGACGAAATGAACATTCCGGGCGGGGACCTTCGCCCCGCCTATCAGGAGCTGGCGCGCTGGCTCAAGGAGACGCCTCCCGAGGCGCTCGAATATCGCCGCCAGGAGGCCGAGCTCCTGTTCCGCCGCATCGGCATCACCTTCGCGGTCTATGGGGACTCCGAATCCACCGAGCGCCTGATCCCGTTCGACGTGATCCCGCGGATCATGTCCGGCAAGGAATGGTCGCTGCTGGAGAAGGGCCTGAAGCAGCGCGTGCGCGCGCTCAACATGTTCCTGCGCGACATCTACCACGGCCGCGACATCCTCCGCGCCGAGATCGTGCCTGACGATCTGATCTTTCAGAACCCGGTCTTCCGCCCCGAGATGAACGGTCAGCAGGTGCCGCACGATGTCTACGTGCACATCGCCGGCATCGACATCATCAGGGTCGATGCCGAGGACTTCATCGTGCTGGAGGACAATGCGCGCACGCCGTCCGGCGTGTCCTACATGCTGGAAAACCGCGAGATCATGATGCGGTTGTTTCCGGACCTGTTCGCCCGCCACAGGGTGGCGCCGGTCGAGCGCTATCCGGACGAGTTGCTCTCCGCGCTGCGTTCCGTCGCCCCGCACAGCGCGTCCGGCGAGCCGACGGTCGCCCTGCTCACGCCCGGCGTCTACAACTCCGCTTATTACGAGCACTCCTTCCTTGCCGACAAGCTCGGCATCGAACTTGTCGAGGGCCGCGACCTCATCGTCAAGAACAACGAAGTGTTCATGCGGACAACCGAGGGCGTGAAACGGGTCGATGTCATCTATCGACGCGTCGACGACGATTTCCTCGATCCCCTCACGTTCCGTCCGGACTCTGCGCTCGGCGTGCCCGGGCTGATGTCGGCCTACGCGGCCGGCAACATCACGCTCGCCAACGCGGTCGGCACCGGCATCGCCGACGACAAGGCGATCTACTCCTACATGCCCGAGATCGTGAAATTCTACCTTGGTGAAGAGCCGATCCTGAAGAACGTGCAGACCTGGCGCTGCCGCGAGCCGAAGGATCTCGCCTATGTGCTGGATAATTTGAGCGAGCTCGTCGTCAAGGAAGTGCACGGCTCCGGCGGCTACGGCATGCTGATCGGCCCCGCCGCGACGAAAGCAACGATCGAAGCCTTCCGCGAGAAGCTCAAGCGCGAACCGGAAGGTTTCATCGCCCAGCCGACGCTGGCGCTCTCGACCTGCCCGACCTGCACGGCTTCCGGCCTCGCCCCTCGACACGTCGATCTGCGGCCCTTCGTGCTCACCGGCAGCAAGAGCACGACGATCGTGCCGGGCGGGCTGACGCGTGTTGCGCTGAAGGAAGGCTCGCTCGTGGTGAATTCGAGCCAGGGCGGCGGCACCAAAGACACCTGGATTTTGGACGAGTAGAGAGATGCTGTCGCGTACCGCCGAAAACCTCTACTGGCTCGCCCGCTATGTCGAACGGGCCGAATATCTCGCGCGCACCATCGATGCAACCTTGCGCGTCACCGCGCTTCCCGCCGCCTATATCGGCAAGACCAACGAGTGGGACTCCGCGTTGCTCACCGCCGGCGTCGCGGAAAGCTTCTATCAGACCCACCAGGAAGCCAACGAGCACAACGTCGTCGACTACCTTTCGTTCTCGGCCGACAACCCGTCCTCGATCAGGAACTGCATCGAGGCGGCGCGGCTGAACTCGCGCTCGGTGCGCACGGCGCTGACCAGCGAGATGTGGGACACCATCAACTCCGCCTGGATCGAGCTTCAGGCGGTCTGGAACAAAGGCACCTCCACACGCGAGGACCTCGCAAAATTTTTGCGCTTCGTGCAGGAGACCTCGCTGCGCTTCGACGGCTCGGCGTACCGGACCATGCTGCGCAACGACGCCTACTGGTTCTCGCGCCTCGGTCTGCATCTGGAACGGGCCGACAACACCGCACGCATTCTCGACGTCAAGTATCACGTGCTGCTCCCCGAAGAGGAGCACGTCGGCGGTCCTCTCGACTTCTATCAGTGGAGCTCGATCCTGCGCTCGGTGTCGGCACTGACGGCTTACCACTGGGTCTACCGCGAGACGCTGAAACCGTGGCTGGTCGCGGATCTGCTGATCCTGAACGGCACGCTGCCGCGCTCGCTGGCGAGCTGCTACGACAATCTCACGCGCAACCTCGACCAGATCGGCGTCGCCTATGGACGCCAGGGCCCGGCGCAACGCCACGCCCGCGGCATCCGCAACCGGCTGGAACACAGCAACATGAACGACATTTTCCAGCATGGCGTGCATGAATTCATTCAGGAATTCATCGCGGACAATTCTAGGCTGGGCGAAATCATCACGAAGCAGTATTTGATCTGATACACGCGGTCAGTCCGGGGCGCCCCAAGGGCGAGCCCGGAATGACGGAATCAAAACACCATGCGCCTGCAGATCCAGCACACCACGACCTATCGCTACGAACCGCCCGCGACGAGCGTGATCCAGATCCTGCGCATGACGCCGTGCAGCCATGACGGGCAATATGTGGCGGAATGGCAGATCGACGTCTCGACCGACACCAAGCTCGACATCCATGAAGACGCCTTCGGCAATGTCACCCATGTGCTGTCCTGTGGGCTCGTCGGCGACATCAAGATCATCGCGGAGGGGCTGATCGAGACCCACGACACCGGCGGCGTGCTGCGCGGCGCCGACGAGCGCTTTCCTGCCGAGATGTTTCTGCGCACCACCGATCTCACCACCGTCAATCCGGCGATGACAGCGGTCGCGCGCCAGTTGCGCAGCGAGGCCGAAGCCGACAGGCTCGGCTTCCTGCACGCGCTGATGTCCGAGATCAGCGACCACATGACCTTCGACGAAGATCCGACCAACAGCGGCACGTCGGCAGCCGAGGCGTTCACGCTCAAGCGCGGTGTCTGCCAGGACTATGCGCATATCTTCATTGCCTGCGCCCGCACCGGCGGCGTGCCGGCGCGCTTCGTCTCCGGACACTTCCTGCGCTCCGACGGCACCGTGCATCAGGACGCCGGCCATGCCTGGGCGGAAGCCTATGTGCCCGATCTCGGCTGGGTCGGTTTCGATCCCGCCAACAGCATCTGCGCCACCGACGCTCATGTCCGCGTTGCGATCGGGCTCGATTATCTCGGCGCGGCTCCGGTGCGCGGCACCCGCTATGGCGGCGGCGCGGAGACGCTGACGGTCGCGGTCAAAGTCGAGCAGGCCAGCCGTGGCGGGCAGTCGCAATCGCAGTCGCAGCGGCAGAGCTAGTCCGAGCCGCGCCCGCGTTCCTTCCCTGACCGCAAGGGTCTCCACCCGGAATCGGGGGTTGGAGCGGCTTCCGAAATTGGCTAGTAATTCCGCGCAAACGCGTTCGGGGACTGGAAATGACCTATTGTTGTGGAATCCTGGTCCGGGACGGGCTGGTCATGATCGCCGACACCCGCACCAATGCCGGCCTCGACAATGTCTCGACCTTCCGCAAGCTGCATATCTTCTCCAAGCCCGGCGACCGCATCATGGCGATCGCCAGCGCCGGCAACCTCGCCATCAGCCAGTCGGTGCTCTCCACCCTGACCGAGGGCCTGGAAGACCCCGACACGGGTGAGGTCGAGACGCTGATGAACGCGCCGACCATGTTCCAGGCGGCCCAACGCATCGGTCGGGCGATCCGAGCCGTGCACGCCACCGAAGGGCCGGCGCTGAAATCCGAGGACGTCTCCTTCGACGTCTCCTTCCTGTTCGGCGGCCAGATCAAGGGCGCGCGCATGCGCCTGTTCATGGTCTACACGGCAGGCAACTTCATCGAATGCACCACCGACACGCCGTACCTGCAGATCGGCGAGCACAAATACGGCAAGCCGGTGCTCGACCGCGCCATGCATTACGACGTCGAGCTCTACGAGGCGCTGAAGACCGGCCTGATCTCGATGGATTCGACCATGCGTTCGAACCTCGGCGTCGGCCTTCCCATCGACGTGCTGGTGGTGCGCGCGGATGCCTGCGACGCCGATCTCAACCATCGCATCGAGGCAGGCGAGCCCTATTTCCATGACCTGCGCTCGCGCTGGTCCGCGGCGTTGCGCGCGGCGCATCAGAATATTCCGCGTCCGCCCTACAAGAACGAAAAAGAACCCAAAACCTGACAACTGAAGAAAAGGCAGGAAACGATGAGTGAAGCAAAAAAGATCGCATTGGTGACGGGTGCGGGCACCGGCGTCGGGCGCGCCGCGTCGCTGGCGCTGATGAACACCGGCTTCACCGTGGTGCTGGTCGGGCGCCGGCTCGACATGCTCGAGGAGACCGCAAAGCTCGGCCCCGCAGGCAAGAGCCTGTGCGTCACCGCCGACATGACGAAACCGGAGCAGATCGCCGCACTGTTCGACAAGGTGAAGCAGACCTACGGCCGGCTCGACGTGCTCTTCAACAACGCCGGCATGGGCGCACCCGCCGTCGCCTTCGAGGACCTCAGCCTCGAGCAGTGGCAGGCGGTGGTGAACACCAATCTCACCGGCCCGTTCCTGTGCACCCAGCACGCCTTCCGCATCATGAAGGACCAGACCCCGCGCGGCGGCCGCATCATCAACAATGGCTCGATCTCGGCCCACGCGCCGCGGCCGTTCTCGGCGGCCTACACCTCGACCAAGCACGCCATCACCGGCCTCACCAAGGCCTCCAATCTCGACGGCCGCATGTACGACATCGCGGTCGGCCAGGTCGACATCGGCAATGCCGCCACGCCCATGACCGACCGCATGGTCAACGGTCCCGGCGTGCTGCAGCCCGACGGCACCACCAAGCACGAGCCGCGCATGGATGCGAAGGCGGTCGGCGACGCCGTCGCCTACATGGCCGGCCTGCCGCTCGACGCCAACGTGCTGACCATGACCGTGATGGCGACCAAGATGCCGTTCGTGGGACGCGGCTAGTCGATACTCTCGCGCCCCGGACGCAGCGCGGCATGCAATGACGCGCTGCTGAGCCGGGGCCCATCTCTCTCCGACGTCATTCGCGGCAACGTGGGTCCCGGCTCGGCGGCGCACCGCTTGCGCGCTGCACCGCGTCCGGGACACGAGACCTTCCCCTACTCCAAGCTCTCCACCTGCCGCAGGCTGGGGAACAGCTTCATCCACAGCAACGCCACCGCGACGGTGCAGACGCCGCCGAGCACGGCGGCGGGCATGGCGCCGAACAACGCCGCGGTCAGCCCGCTCTCGAACTGGCCGAGCTGGTTCGAGGCGTTGATGAAGAGGAAATTGACCGCGCCGACGCGGCCGCGCATCTCGTCGGGGGTGGCGAGCTGCACCAGCGAGAAGCGGATCACGACACTGATCGTGTCGGCGGCACCGAGCACGGCGAGCGACAGCACCGACAGCCACATCCAGGATGACAGCGCGAACACGATCGTGGCGACCCCGAACACAATCACCGCCTGGAACATGCGCAGGCCCACATGCCGCGTGATGGCGTGGCGCGCCAGCACCGTCGTCATCAGCAGCGCGCCCACGGCTGGCGCTGCCCGCAACACGCCGAGTCCCATCGGGCCGGTCTGGAGAATGTCGCGGGCATAGATCGGCAGCAGCGCGGTGACGCCGCCGAACAGCACCGCAAACAAATCAAGCGAAATGGTGCCGAGGATCGCCGGATTGCTGCGGATGAAGCGAACGCCGGCAAAGATATTGTCCGAGCTCGTTCCCTCCTTCGCGACCGCCTGCGGACGCGGCCGGATGAAGCCGGTCAAAATCATCCCGAGAATCCAGAACAGCAGCATCACGGAATAGGCGAGATGCGGCGCGATCGCATAGGCAAAGCCGCCGAGCGCGGGCCCGGTGATGGTTGCGACCTGGCCTGCGCCACTCGCGACCGCCGTTGCGCGCTGGAGCGAGCCCTGCGGCGCGATCAAAGGCAAGAGCGCCGCCGTGGTCGGGCTCTCGAAGGCGCCGGCGATGCCGAGCACGAAGGTGGCGACGAAAATCTGCACCTCGCTGACGGCGCCGAGATAGGTGATCCCTGCGAGATAGAGCGCGGTCGCGGCCTCCACGAGCTGGCAGAGCTGGACCACGCGCTTGCGCTCAAAGCGGTCGGCCGCGTGGCCGGCGACGAAGACCAGCAGCGCGGTCGGCGCGAATTGCACGAGCCCGACCATGCCGAGGTCGAAAGCCGAGCCGGTGAGGTCGTAAATCTGCCAGCCGATCGCGACCGCCGCGATCTGGCTGGAAAAGCGTGACAGGCTGCGCGAGAGCAGGAAGAACAGGAAGGCGCGGTGGCGGAGGAGCTCACCGGCGCTGACCGCCGGACCGGCTGAAACTGGCTGTTCTGGCATCGCCTGTTCGGTCACGCTCGGCTGGTCCGCCCCTGGTATCGACGCGCCCCGCGTGGCTGACGCGGGCCTGCTTGTCAACAACGCGCCGCTCCCGCGACCATCCGGCATTGCGTTTGCAACGCCCGCGCGGCCATAATCACGGGGGCTTTGGGGACATCATGCTACGGCTGCAATCGACACTCGGCGTTTTCGCATTGCTGCTGATCGCCTTCGCGCTGGCGGAGAATCGCCGCGCGGTCTCGCTTCGGCAGGCGCTGATCGGCCTGGTCGTGACTTTCGCCACTGCGATCGTGCTGCTGAAGGTGCCGATCGTGGCGCATGCCTTCGGCGCCATCAATGACGCGGTCGGCGCCATTTCCGCGGCCTCGCGGGCCGGCTCCTCCTTCGTGTTCGGCTATGTCGGCGGCGGTCCCCTGCCCTTCGTGCTGAAGGCGCCGGGCGCCGATTTCGTTCTGGCGTTTCAGGCGCTGCCGATCGTGCTGGTGATGAGCGTGCTGACGACGCTGTTGTTCTATTGGCGCGTGCTGCCGCCGATCGTCCGCGGCATGGCCTGGCTGCTCGAGCGCACGCTCGGCGTCGGCGGTGCGGTCGGGCTCTCGACCGCCGCCAACATCTTCCTCGGCATGGTCGAAGCGCCGCTGTTCGTGCGGCCCTATCTGGCCCAGATGAGCCGCAGCGAATTGTTCCTGGTGATGACCGGCGGCATGGCGGGCATCGCAGGCACCGTGCTGGTGCTCTATGCGACTCTCCTCGCCCCTCTCATCCCGGATTCCGCCGCGCATTTCGTCATCGCCTCGGTGCTGGGCGCGCCGGCCGCGATCCTCGTCAGCCTGATCATGGTGCCGGAGACCTCGGACAAGCGCACCGGCGGCGCGCTGGAAGATCCGGAGATGGAGGTGTCCAGCACGATGGATGCGATCGTCAAAGGCACGAGCGCGGGGATCGAACTGCTCATCAACATCGTCGCAATGCTGCTGGTGCTGGTGGCGCTGGTCTATCTCGTCAACGCCATCCTCGGCCTGCTGCCAAACATCGGCGGCGCCGCGATCTCGTTGCAACGCCTGCTGGGGCGCGTGATGGCGCCGGTGTGCTGGCTGATGGGATTGCCATGGGATCAGGCCGTGACCGCAGGCAGCCTGATGGGCACGAAAACCGTGCTCAACGAGCTGATCGCCTATGTCGACTTCTCGAAACTGCCGCCGGGTACGCTCGATCCGCGCTCGCGCCTGATCATGCTCTACGCCATGTGCGGCTTCGCCAATTTCGCCAGCCTCGGCATCATGATCGGCGGCTTAGGGGTGATGGCGCCGGAGCGGCGCGACGAGATCAATGCGCTCGGACTGAAGTCGATCGTGTCGGGGACGCTGACGACGTGTCTGATGGGCGCGATCGTGGGGGTGTTGACTTAGATCTCTCCACCGTCGTTGCGAGCGCAGCGAAGCAATCCAGAAAAGCATCTGCGGAAATAGTTTGGATTGCTTCGTCGGATCAGCGCAAAATGGCTTCGCAATTTTGTCGCGAGCTCCTCGCAATGACGGCGGAGAGAGACGCGCGGCCTACGCCTTCAACTCCACCGTCCTGAACTCTGCCGGCAGGATCACTTCAAGCAATTCCACGTCATCCGAGTAATCCAAGATCATGTGCTTGATCTTCGGCGGCTGGGTCCAAGCGCTGCCTTCCTGCATCAAGGTCTCGCCCTGCCCGTCCATGTAGGTCTTCACCCAGCCTTTGAGCACGTAGACCATCTGGAAGTCGACGTCGTGGAAGTGCAGCTTTGATACTTCGGCCGGATCGCAGGGGCCTTGTAGGCGAATGACGTGGGCTTGCGCAAGGCCGTGGCTTGCAGCGGCGATGCCGAGGTCGCGGTATTTTGCGTAGGCGCGCAGGCCATCGGCTTTGAAATCTTCCTCGCGGTGATGGCTGATGGCGATGCGCTGCTTCGGGCGCGCGGGTTTCTTCGTTGCGGTCTTCGTTGTCGTCTTGGCGGGTGTCGTGCGCACCTTGGCCTTCACTGCCTTGCGCGCGGAGGATCGCGCGGCGGATTTGGCGCTGCTCTGCTTCTTCACCGCCGTTTGGGCTGCGCTGCGCGATTTTGTTTTCTTGTTGGTTTTCTTGGCCATGGGCCGGCCTCCCTGTTGTTGTGCGAGGAGGCTAACACGGAAAAAGGTCCGTAGGGCGGGCAAAGCGGAAGCGTGCCCACCATTGCAAATGGAAGCGGAGAGATGGCGGGCAGTGCGCACCTTTGCCCATCCTGCGACACCGACGTTGCCGCCTTCAATTCAGCCGGAACACGCCATCCACGGAGCGCAGCTCGGCCGGCTTGATCAGCTTGGAATGGGCCACCGTCACCGAATGCAGCGGGCCGTCGAGCTTCTCGGTCCAGAACGCCAGGAAATCCTTTAGCGCCGGAAATTTCGGAAACATGTCGTAGTTCTGCCAGACGTAAGTCTGAAGCAGCGAGGATGATCCGGCATCCGATAAAGAATCTGCGCCGTCGTCAGTCCGTAACCCAATAGCTGTTTCCGGAAATCATCGGAAACGGCCCCACTCGGCAAGCCCATGCCAACCTCCTTTGCAGGAGCGCATTCATGGGGTGGCTTGGTCGGTGCGCCCTACGAGCCACCCGGACTGATGCGCTCACATGAGAGAAATGTGACGCAAACTGACAACCCATCTCAAGCCCAAAAGTTTAACAAGCTGTTGAAATTCAATGCGTTAGCAGCAGATCGCGCCCCGTGCTAATACGGTGGTGAAGGCCGGTTAACGATGGTCAAGAAAGTTGGCAGACCGAGCGCCGGAGTGCTTATTTTTCTGCTAGAAGCTCTTGCCCCCGCAAAAATCCTGTCCTATTTGAACCATGCCTGTGTAGCACTCACGGGCATCGATTGCTAACAACCCCAGAAATCATCAACCCGAGCAATTGCTTAGGAGGACTGCATGAACTTCCGTCCGCTTCACGACCGCGTCGTGGTCAAGCGCATTGACGCAGAAGAGAAGACCGCTGGCGGCATCATCATTCCCGACACTGCCAAGGAAAAGCCGTCCCAGGGCGAAATCGTCGCCGTGGGCCCGGGTGGCCGTGACGAAGCCGGCAAGCTGATCCCGATCGACCTGAAGGTCGGCGACCGCGTGCTGTTCGGCAAGTGGTCCGGCACCGAGGTCAAGATCGACAACGTCGACCTGCTGATCATGAAGGAAAGCGACATCATGGGCGTCCTCGACGTCCCCGCTTCCAAGAAGAAGGCGGCCTAACAGCCCCCTCCCGCACCCAGATCAACACCTAAGGAAAAATCCAGATGGCAGCTAAAGAAGTCAAATTCTCCGTCGACGCGCGCGACCGCATGCTGCGCGGCGTCGACATCCTCGCCAACGCGGTGAAGGTGACGCTGGGCCCGAAGGGCCGCAACGTCGTGCTCGACAAGTCGTTCGGCGCTCCCCGCATCACCAAGGACGGCGTCACCGTCGCCAAGGAGATCGAGCTCGAGGACAAGTTCGAGAACATGGGCGCGCAGATGGTGCGCGAAGTCGCCTCCAAGTCCGCTGACGCGGCCGGCGATGGCACCACCACCGCCACCGTTCTGGCGGCTGCGATCGTCCGTGAAGGCGCCAAGTCGGTTGCCGCCGGCATGAACCCGATGGACCTCAAGCGCGGCATCGACCTCGCGGTCGAAGCCGTCGTCGCGGACCTTCAGAAGAACTCGAAGAAGGTCACCTCGAACGACGAGATCGCCCAGGTCGGCACCATCTCCGCCAACGGCGATGCCGAGATCGGCAAGTTCCTCTCCGACGCCATGAAGAAGGTCGGCAACGAGGGTGTCATCACCGTCGAGGAAGCCAAGTCGCTCGAGACCGAACTCGACGTCGTCGAGGGCATGCAGTTCGACCGCGGCTACATCTCGCCCTACTTCGTCACCAACGCCGACAAGATGCGCGTTGAGATGGACGACGCCTACATCCTCATCAACGAGAAGAAGCTCTCCTCGCTGAACGAGCTGCTCCCGCTGCTCGAGGCCGTGGTGCAGACCGGCAAGCCGCTGGTCATCGTCGCCGAGGACGTCGAAGGCGAGGCGCTCGCGACCTTGGTCGTGAACCGTCTGCGCGGTGGTCTGAAGGTCGCGGCCGTCAAGGCTCCGGGCTTCGGCGATCGCCGCAAGGCCATGCTGCAGGACATCGCGATCCTGACCGGCGGCCAGGCGATCTCGGAAGATCTCGGCATCAAGCTCGAGAACGTCACGCTCAACATGCTCGGTCGCGCCAAGAAGGTGATGATCGACAAGGAGAACACCACGATCGTCAACGGCGCCGGCAAGAAGGCCGACATCGAGGCGCGCGTGGCCCAGATCAAGGCACAGATCGAGGAAACCACCTCGGACTACGACCGTGAGAAGCTCCAGGAGCGTCTCGCCAAGCTCGCTGGCGGCGTCGCGGTGATCCGCGTCGGCGGCGCGACCGAAGTCGAGGTGAAGGAGCGCAAGGATCGCGTTGATGACGCGATGCATGCGACCCGCGCGGCTGTGGAAGAAGGCATCGTCCCGGGCGGCGGCGTCGCCCTGCTCCGTGCTTCCGAGCAGCTCAAGGGCCTGCGCACCAAGAACGACGACCAGAAGACCGGCGTCGAGATCGTGCGCAAGGCGCTCTCCGCGCCCGCTCGCCAGATCGCCATCAATGCCGGTGAAGACGGCTCGGTGATCGTCGGCAAGGTGCTGGAGAACAAGTCGTACGCTTTCGGCTTCGACTCCCAGACCGGTGAGTACGGCGACCTCGTCAAGAAGGGCATCATCGACCCGACCAAGGTGGTCCGTACCGCGATCCAGAACGCAGCCTCGGTTGCGGCCCTGCTGATCACCACGGAAGCCATGGTCGCCGAACTGCCCAAGAAGGGCGGCGCCGGTCCGGCGATGCCCCCGGGCGGCGGCATGGGCGGCATGGACTTCTAAGTCCAGCCACCTCGAGGACTACGAAACCCCGGCAGCGACGCCGGGGTTTTTGTTTGTGGGCTGGTCATTCCGGGGCGCGCCCGCTTGGGCGCGAGCCCGGAATCCATAACCACGAACCTCAGTTGGCTATCCCACTATAGAGATCATCCCAGTTCGGCTTCTGCTCTTCGATCAGCCGCGTCTTCCAATCCCGCCGCCACTTCTTGAGCTCCTTTTCGCGCGCAATAGCGCTCACAGGATCATCGAAGATTTCGAACGGCACGAGCTTGTCTACACCGTATTTTGTCGTGAAGCCCGGAACGGCCTTGGTCTTGTGTTCATACACACGACGCACGAGATCGTTAGTCACGCCGATGTAGAGCGTGCCGTGCTTCTTACTTGCGAGGATGTAGACATAGTAGGCCATTACATCCGTGGTCGCCGATCACCAGCGTGGGCGTCATTGAGCCCGACGGATTATTGAACGGCTGATACAGGAGGATGCGAAACAGGAACGGTGGCGACCACAGCACGGGGACGAGCAGGATCAGGATGACGATCGCCTTCCATTCGCTGGATCTGGCGCGCGGCCGGTTCGTGCTCTCAAGAGTGGTCATCGCCTGCCCTGCCCGGGATTTGTCGTCGCCACAGGGTTGCGCAACCTATGGGCGCGCACAATCCCCAGGCCTGCGTGACTTGGTCGTCAAGTTGCCAAGCTGCGTTCAAAGGACCGCCTGCTGACGATCAACCGCGCGACATGTCCTGGAAACACGCCCTCACCCAGTCGATCGTCACGCGCGTTGCGGCGTCGCGCTTGAGATGGTTTTGCACGAGCAGCCAGACGTCGCGTCGCTTCGGCAGCAGCGTGGCGCGCAGGCGGCGATCCCCGAGCAGATCCGCGCAGACATACTCGGGCAACACGCCGGCGACCTGATACGAGCGGATCAGGTTACGAATGACGCGGACGTTGTCGGTGACGCAGCGCGCGCGGGCTTGCTTCGTGCGCAGGAATTGCATCTCCGGAATGGCACCGAGCTCGTCCGGATAGGCGCACAGCACCGGCTCGCCCTCGGTCGCAACGGGCTCGAAATAATAGATGCTGATGTCGCCGAGCTTTGAGATCGCGAAGTCGCCCTTGTCGGGTTTGCGCAGCCGGATGGCGAGATCGGCTTCCCAGCGCGAGAAGTTGACGTTCTCGCTCGAGGTGAGGAATTGCAGCGTCAGGCCGGGATTGGCGCGCAGGAAGTCGCTCGCGCGCGGCGCCAGCACCTCCTCGGCGACCGTGTTGGTGGAGGCGATGCGCAGGCGTCCCACCGGGCCTGCCAGGCTGTCGCCGACGCGAGCGATCTCGGCGGCGTGCGCCGCCATCGCCTCGACATGGGCCAGCACCGCCTCGCATTGCCGCGTCGGCTTGCGGACGCCGTCGGCGGCCTCGAACAGACGCAAACCGAGCGCACGCTCGATGCGCGACAGCCTGCGCCCGACCGTGGTCTCGTCGACGCGCAGCCGCGCGCTGGCTCCCGCATAGGTGCCCTCGTCCCTGACCGCAGCGATGATGCGCAGATCGTCCCAATTCATCGATTGAGGTTATACCGGCCGGGACCGGCCTGCAATATCGCAGCCACCCGCTGCAATATCCCTGCATATCGGCAGGCATTCCCGCGGCTATGTTTGCCCAGCTTTTGGCCCCGGAGATGTCCAAGACCATGACCACCGCAAAGACCCTGCTGCAGCTCGCCGGTGCCGATCTCAACCCGCCGCGCCTTGGCGACGCCGCGCTGGTGCTGATCGATGTCCAAAACGAATATCTTGCAGGCCCGCTCGCCTTGCCCGGCGCCCGGCCCGCGATCGCGCGGGCGGCTGCACTTCTGGCACGGGCCCGCGAGAGCGGAGCCGCGATCATCCATATCGCCCATCGCGGCAAGGCCGGCAGCCTGTTCGATCGCGGCGCCGACCGCGGCGCCATCGTCGCCGAGCTCAGCCCCCTTGCCGGCGAGCTGGTGATCGAGAAGGAGCTGCCGAATGCGTTTGCGGGTACGGATTTGCAGGCCCGCCTTGCCGCAACCGACAGGAAGAACATCGTCCTGGCCGGCTTCATGACGCATATGTGCGTCAGCTCCACGGCGCGCGCCGCGCTCGACCTCGGCTTTCGCACGACGATCGACGCCGACGCCTGCGCCACGCGCGATCTGCCCGACGGGCTCGGCGGCACGCTGGACGCCCGGACCATCCACGAAGTTGCACTCGCCGAGCTATCCGACCGCTTCGCGATCATCGCGCGCGGCGATGCGCTGACGTAACGGAGCAAGCGATGCTGCAACTCTATTTCTCGCCGATGGCCTGCTCGCTTGCGAGCCGCATCGCGCTGATGGAAGCCGGCCTCGATGCGAGCTATCACCTGGTGCATCTCGCCACCAAGACAGTCGCGGACGGCGACAGCGATTTTCGCAGCATTTCGCCGAAGGGCGCGGTGCCGGTCCTGGTGCTGGAGAACGGCGAGCGGCTGACGGAATGCGCGGCGGTGCTGCAATACATCGCCGACCTGGCCCCCGAGCGCGGGCTTGCGCCGCCGCCGGGAGAAGCGGATCGCTACCGCCTGCAGGAATGGCTGAGCTTCATCGGCGCCGAGATCCACAAAGCCTTCCTGTTTCCGACCTTCTGGTACAAGGACGAAGGCTCGCTCGCCAAGCCGCGCGCGAGGATCGGACAGACATTATCAGTGCCGGCGGAACATCTGGCGGATCGCGAATTCCTCGTGGGCCAACGCTTCACCGTTGCGGATGCACATCTCGCCTGGGCGTTGCTGCTGCTCCGTGCCGCAGGCGTCGACATCGCGCAATGGCCGTCATTGTCGGCCTATCTCGAACGCATGCGGGCGCGGCCCTTGGTGCGGGAGGCGATCGCCACCGAGATGGCGCTGCGCAAGGCCATGCCGGCTTGAGCGCGCCTCACTCCACCCGCGCCAGCACCGCGAGCTTGCGGATGCCCTTGTTGCGATAGGCGTCGAGGAACGCGTAGTAATCCTTGAACGACACGCAGCCGTTGGAATCGCCGTTCGGCCCGAGCATGAAGGTGTGCGCAAGCAGGCCGTCGCGGCCGTAGATCGCATTCTCGCCGCCGATCGGGGTCAACCGCAGCGCCGGCACGCCGTGGAACAGCGCTTCGCGCGGCTTCAGCTCGTAGATGTGCGGCGGGGTCACGCCGCGCATGCGCACGCGCGAGGAACGGGGATCATCGAGGTTGGAGCCCAGGCCGGAATGCGCCTCGAGCTTGGTGCCGTCGGGCAGATACACAGTCTTCGCCGTGATGTCGTAGACCGCGGTCGAGCGGTCATAGGGCGGCGAGCCGCCCAGCATCGGGTTCTGCTCCTTCGGCGCGATGGAAGCGGTCACGCTGGCATCGGCCGAAGCATACGCGAGCAAGCCGCCTGACGGCTCGCGCTTGCCCCAGAGCTTCTCCACCATCGACTGGCGCGGACCGGTGATCGACATCACTGCGGCCTTGGCGCGATCGGCAAGCGACTTTGGCTTCGCTTCGGGCGCCGGCACGATCTGGGCCGGATCGGCCGACGCGAGTTGCACCGGTGCCTCAGCACGCTTGGTCTTGGCGGCGTCCGCGATCTTCTCCACGGCCTTGGCCGGGCTCTTCAGCACGTCCGCGACCCTGGCGACGACGGTGGGCTTCGCCGCTTCCTTGGCTTCGGCGACCTTCGCCGCGGGCGCAGCGCTCGCCGCGTTGGAATCGACGCCCTGCGTCGCGGCCGCGGCAAAGCGCTCGTTGAACATCTCGCGTGAAATCGGTGCCGCCACCTGCAGCCGGTCGGGCAGCAGCGCAAAGGTTTCCCGGATGGCCTCGCCTGCCTCGCGCAGCGCAACCTTGGGCGCACGCTTGACCACGGGCTCATCGTAGCCGGAGCTGCCGACGCTCGGATAGACACTCGCGGCGAAGATGTTGTTGTAGACGGTCCAGCCGGCAAGCACGATGCAGCCGATCACGGCCGCGCCAAGCACGTTTTGGGTGGTCATTTTCCGGGAAGACTTCCGATGGGAATGCTTGTTCGGATTCTTGTTCGGATTGTTGGGCTTCCGTGCCGCGTAACTTTGCGCAGCGATACTCGTACTCATTCGCCTTGCGTCCAGGACGGTGTCACTCAGTCCCCCTTCGAAGTGCCGCTGGTCACGTTCCGGGATCAGCATCTCGCAGAGGGTCGGAGCGTCATTAAGGCGACTTTTAGTTAAATGCGGATTAAGTTCGGGCGTATGTGGGGCACGTCGCCAACACTGTGCCATTTCGAGAAAAAAGCCCGCAGAACTACGGACTTAAGCGAAACTGTTAACCATAATTCTTGGCCGGCTCGGCACGGCCAGCGAACGTCTCCGGCAGCATCTTTGGACGCACCAACCAAGTCGTTTTCGTGGTCATCACGATCCGTAGGATAGCGGGGAAGCGTTGCGCGAGGCTGGTGCGGTCAACTGCGGATGACAGCAGAACGGCGGCAGCAGATCACGCGCATCACACATCGCGCGGCGATCGCTCGCGCGGCACGGCGCACCCTGACCGAAAGTTGATCGCGGCGGTCTGGAAAGGGACGCTGCGACAAAATAGCTACGCAAAGGGAGGCTGACATGAGAAGGTTTTTGTGCGCCGGGTTTAGCGCCCTGGCGTGGTCATGTGTGTTGATCGGATCTGCTACTGCACAGCCAGCCGCCAATGCGGGCTGCACGGCCTCAGCATCGGCCGCGGGGACGCAGACCTGGCGCTGCGACAACGGCATCACGATCGTTGCAGAAAGTGGCGCCAGATTTGAACTGAACGACGCCAACCGCGACGGACATATTGACTCCGTGGAGTTGAGCAGCAAGGCGCTGCTGATCGAGGTGCCCAAGAGGCCCGGCGGCAATCCCTTCAAGGTGCTGACGCCGCAGGCGATCGCCGCCGTCCGCGGCACCAAATGGGCGGTCGATGTCGCCGAGGCCAAGACGTCCGTGTTCGTCGCCAACGGCCGCGTCGGCGTGACCCGCAGGGCGGCGCGTGGGCGCGGCGTGGTGCTCGGCCCCGGCGAAGGTATCGACGTGGAAGCGGCGACGCTGACCGCCAAGACGCTGACCGCCAAGACGCTGACCGTCAAGACGCTGACCGTCAAGACTTGGGGCCAGCCGCGCGTCGATGCGCTGATGGCAAGGCTCGGTCAGTAAGGCAGGACTTGGTCAATGCCTGGTCGGGCCGGGATGGCAAGAAAGATTGCAGTACAACGGCATGAAGCGACGCGTTCAAATTCTGCTGGCACTTGTCTTCACCGCGCTGTGGGGCGCGGGCGTTTATGCCGCCCACGCCAGCGGTCATCTGCGCTTTCTCGATCGGCTCGAGGCGACGCTGACGGATTGGCGAACGCAGGTCCGCGGCGTGCAAACTCCGCCCGATCTCGTCACCATCGTCGCGATCGACGATACCGTGGTGAAACGGGGCGGCACCTATCCGCTGCCGCGCGCCGACCTCGCCCGCGTCGTCGACACCATCGTGCAGTTCAAGCCGAAGGTCGTCGCGATCGACCTGCTGCTGGTCGACCGTAGCACCGCGATCGGCGACGCCACGCTGGCCCACACGCTCGCCACCGGTCCGATGGTGCTCGCAGCCGCCGCGATCTTTCCGAGCGCGAGCGAGACCGTGGCGCCCGGAAGCGCAGGCCCGCTCGCCGCCCTGCCCCAGGCCGAGCGCTTCCTGCTGCCGTTGCCGGCCTTCGCCGGTCACGCCGATGTCGGAATCGTCAACGTCGCGACCGGGCAGTCGGGCTCGCCGCTCTCGGTGCCGATGCTGTTCCGGACAGACGACAAGGTCGAGCTGTCGTTTCCGCTGCGGGTCGCAAGCCGCGCACTCGACAAGCCGCTGACGATCGCGCCCGATCATCTCATGCTCGGCAATCGCGCGGTGCCGACCGACACCGAGTTTGCGCTGCCGATCACTTATTACGGCCCGCGCCGCACCATCCGCACCGTGAGCGCACAGAGCATTTTCGACAGGACGCTCGACCGGAAAGCGGTCGAGAACCGGATCGTCGTGATCGGCGCCGCCGTTGCCGGCGGCGGCGACTTCTTCCCGACGCCGTTCGATTCCCTGATGCCGGGCGTCGAGGTGATCTCGACCGCGATCACACATCTCGTCGCCGGCGACAGCATCGTGCGCGACCGCAGGGTTCACATCGCCGATGCGCTCACCGCGATCCTGCTGCCGATGCTGCTGGTGGGCCTGCTGGCCTGGCGACGGAGCGCGCTCGGCTTCGTCGCGGCAGCCGCGGTCATGGTCGCCTGGGCCGGGCTCAATCTGCTCGCGTTCACGCACGGAGTCTGGCTCGATGCCGCGACCACGCTTGCGGCCGCGGTGCCACCGGTCGCGCTGTTCGTCGGCGTGCAATTGTGGGCAGGAGGCCGCCGCACCCAATATCTCGCCGCCAAGAGCCGGTCGCTGGCGCAATTTCAGGCACCGGCCGTGCAGGAATGGCTCGCACGCGATCCCAATTTTCTGGCGAAGCCGGTGCGGCAGGATGCGGCCATCGTCTTCATCGATCTCTCCGATTTCACCGCACTGAGCCAGCGGATCGATCCGGACGAACTCCAGGACATGCTGCAAGCGTTCCACGCGCTGATCGACCGGGCCGCGCTCGATTGCGGCGGCATGATCACGAGCTTCCTCGGTGACGGCGCGATGATCCTGTTCGGCCTGCCGAGCGCGATGCCTGATGACGCGGCGCGTGCGCTGAAATGTGCCATCGACCTGCATCGCGGCGTCGAGCGCTGGATCGCGTCACTGCCATCAGCGATCGGCGGCCGGCTCGGGTTCAAGATCGGAGCGCATTTCGGCCCGATCGTCGCCTCCCGCCTCGGCGAGAGCCACCAGCACATCACGGCAAACGGCGACACCGTCAATCTCGCGAGCCGGCTGATGGAGGTCGCCGCGCAAAACGGTGCGCGGTTCGCATTGACCGACGCATTGCTCGATGCGGCCGACTTTCACGGCGCGCCGGACGGTGTCCTGTCGGGCCCGCTGCTCACGCAGATCCGTGGCCGCTCCGGCGTCGTGACCGTCTGGTTCTGGCGCGACCAGGATCGGCCGAGCCAGTCCGCGGCCAGGGTCGAGATGATCGACTGAGGCCGCTGGCGCATCCGCCTATTGCCTCTTGCGCCTCAATACGCCCAGGCCGCCGAGCTTGCCGCGCGACATCAACTCGCGGAAACTGTCGTTGAGAAGGATCTCGTCGACTTCGTCCGAGATCAACTTCGCTTCGGCCTCGGTCATGACATTGGACGCAAACATGCCGCTCACTTTCATGGCGTTGAGCACATCCTTGACCAGCGGCGCGCCGTTGGACAGGATCTCCGGCGGCTGCCAATCGAGATCCTCGATCACGAACAAGCCGCCCGGCTTCAGCGAGGGAAACAGCACGCCGAGCGTCAAGTGCTGGTGCATCGAGGCGTGAGAGCCGTCATCGATGACGATGTCCAGCGGCTTTTCCTTGGCCGCCAGCTGCTCCAGCATGCCGCGATCGCCCTGATCGACGCGATGGATCCGGACCCGCGGATGCGAGAACCAGCTGAAGTCCTCGATATCCGCGCCGATGACCTCGGCATTCGGGAAGTAGTCCAGCCACATCTGCAGCGACGGCACCTGGTCTTGAGTCCAGCCTTCGACCCGCCCCCGGCACAGACCGATTTCCAGGATGCGAATGGGTTCGAGGGCCTTCGATCGAAACAACTCGTGATAGATCCGCGTATAGTGATGGGCGAGCTGGCCCTTGTAGACCGCACCCTTGTCGGAGTCGTATTTCGCCGCGAGCTGCGTCAACCAGTTCGGTTCGAGCACCAGCTTTTTGAGATAGCCCGCCACGCTCTGCTCGGGGACCGCATCGAAGCGCAGCCCCCTCTCGGCCCACATCTTTCCCCAGAGATGGACACCCGTCACACGGGGATCGCTCAGGAGATCGAACCCGGACCGATTTTCGGCGGCGAACAAATCCACTTCACGCCAGTCGATCGCGTTGAAGGTCGTCGGCGGGAGAATCGAGGACCGGAGCTCCTCGTCGCCTGCCGCGAGCAGATATTCGCTGAGCAACAGCGGCCCCACCGCGCCGTATTCGACACGCTTTTCGCTGAACAGCCGCTGCAGCGAAAGCGCATACAGATTGGCCATGTGAACCGAACCCTTGGGCGCGCGCATCACGTCGCCGACGCACACATGGCCGTTCTCGACTCCCGACCATTGCGCGGAAAACACGTGCTCCCTGCCAAAATCCAGCGGCTTCACGAGCACGATGTCCGTATCGAGCCACCAGCCGCCGAATTCATGGAGAACGGCATAGCGGAAGATGTCGCTGAAGTAGCGGATCTCGCTGTTCAGGACGGCATGCTGGTAGATCGCGCCCGGCACGAGATCTCCGGCATCGACCACCATGACGCCGGGCGGCACACGTGCCTGCATGGCGTCGACATTGTCGTAAGTGTAAAGCTTCACCGCATGGCCCTGACGAACCATCGACTGAAGCGAGAGACGTGACATCTCGCTCAGCGGCGCGTTCGACCAGAAGCAATGAATGGGATCGCGGGCTTCTTGCAACCCCGGCCGGCTTTGGAGATGCGGATTGAATTGCCGTGTCAGTGCATTCCAGCCGCTGCGAGGGACAGACCGGCACTCCGCAAGGAACGGCAATTTCTGGTACGCGCGAGCGATCAGAGAGCAAAGGCTCGCCTGGTTGACGTGCCCCGCCCTGTTCAAGGCGTTGCCGAAATTTTCCCAGACACTCGGGTCAACGGGATCAAGCGCAACGGCCCGCTGAAACGCCTCGAACGCCTGTTCCTGAAGTCCCTTGCCTTGCAGCGCTGTCCCGAGCGTTGCGAGATAGGTCGCCTTCATCTCGCTGGTGAGAGCGCGGCAAGCCCATTCCACGGCGGCGTCGTAATTCCCGTTGAGCAGGGACACGCCAGCCATCAGATGAAGCAAGCCGGCATGGTTCGCGTCCGAGACCAGCCCCCGGCAACGGGCTTCGGCTTGCTCAAGCTCACCCGTTTTCAAGTGTTGAAGGCAGATCCTGTAGTATTCATCGCGCGTCGGCGATGATGGCTCTGTCGAGATCTCGTCTGCTCTTGCGAGAGTGCCGTCGTGATGATTCATCGGGGACCTTCCGGATCATGGGAGAGCAGACGGCAACCCGATTCCCAGGATTGCAGGAAGGTTGCCGCTTCTCAACTATTCCCTGGAGCTTGCTCGAGGCTGGACACCACCTTCGCCTTCGCGCGCTGGCGCGTGGCGAATCAAGGGGGCGGTTGATATGCCTCAACCAGTGATCGGCGCTTTATCCGATCTTTGAATCTGGTCCTTGCATGAAGAACTTCGTCGTCAACCTCAACCGTCAGCCGGAAAAATACGAAAGCTTCCTCAGACTGAATGCCGGGTCGAAGATCGCGTTCGAACGATTTGAGGCCTCCGACGGCGCATCGTTGTCATCGCAGGATGTGCTGGGGATGAACCTGGTCGTGCCCGGAGCACAGTTCACGCCTGGTGCCGTCGCCTGCGCGGCCTCACATCTGCGGATCTGGCAACAGACGGCTCAATCCGCAGTGCCGGCGCTCGTGTTCGAGGACGATGCGATCATCCGCAATGACATCACCGAGCGTCTAGACTTTCTCGAGCGTCTCAAGGGCTGGGATTACGTCGCACTCGGCTACAACACGGACTCCATTCTGGAGCTTGAGCTGACGCCCGGCTTCAAGTCCGGGATGGTGTTCACGCCCAAGCAGCCAAGCGACGAAAGCGCGGCCGTTTTTCGGAGATCAACCGCAGAGGTCACCGCGTTTCGGCTCGTCAATTGCTTCGGCACGGCAGGTTATGTGGTTTCGCCCAGGGGCGCGAAGAGACTTCTGGAGCTCTGCTTTCCCATGGAAAACCGGTTTCTTCGGGTTGCAGGGCTTGGTCGCACGATCCCGGTCGTGGGGGTCGATGGTATGATGAACTTCATCTACAATTCGATCGAGGCCTTCGCCTGCCTCGGTCCGCTTGTCATTCCCAAGAACAACAACGCTGTTTCGACAACCGTTCCGACCGGTGAAATTCCCCGCTGGTGAGTGCAGCCCGCGCCGCGAGGTGCGCCCGGTTCAGGGCACAAGCTCAGGCGGCGGCGAGCGGTCCAGCACGTCGCCCTTGGCGCCCTCAAGCAGATCGATTCCGTAAGTCTCGACCACGAGCGGGCCGCGCTTGCGCTGCAGCTCGGCGATACGCGTCACGTGCGTGAAAAGGTCATTCAGGAACGGATGGCCATCGGGGCGCAGTTCGTCGACATAGATCAGCTTGCCCGCGAGTAGCTTTGGATCCGGCTCGGGCATATTGACCCAGCGGATGCGCTGGTTCTGCTGCACCACGCAAGTGCCGTGCGGCAGATAGAAGGCGAGCCAGCCCGTGGTGCCGTAATCCGGCGTGAGCACGCAGGTCGCACCGCTGCGGACACGGGCCGCCTCGATACCGGCGGCGAGTTCGCGCCAGCCGACGCCGACACTGCGCACGGTCGCATCGCGGCGATAGCCGGACAGCAGCCCCGTATTGGCCTGCAGGATCAGTGCGGCAAACATCACGATGCCGGTGGGCGCGGCCCAACGCAGGCAAAAATCCACCAGGCGTCGCGCACCCGGTTTCCACTGCACGAGGTTGGCTGCGGCAGCGGCGGCAACGACGAAGGGTGGATAGACCGGCGCAAACCAGTTCGCCTCGACCCGGGCGTGCAGCGAATGCCAGACGAAATAGGCGACGATGGTCCAGAACATCGTTTCGATCAGCGCGCGCGAGGCGAGCGCGCCTGCCCTCCGCCAGGTCAGCGCATGCAGCCCCATCGCACCGAGGATGAAGACCAGCGGGGTCGCAAACGCAATCTGGGTCGGGATCAGCTCGGCAATGAACACCGGGCGAAAATCCTCGATCCTGGCGCGCCCGAGCTGCTTGACGAACGAGACCCATTGATGATCCGCATTCCAGAGGATCACCGGCGAGAACAGCGCGAGCGCAACGAGGCCGCCGAGATAGGGCCAGGGCGAGAGGAACCAGCGCCGCAGTTTCGGCACGGAAGCGAGCCAGATCAGGATCGCCGCGCCAAAGAACATCGCGGTGTATTTCGACAGCAGCGCCGCGCCGATTGCGACGCCGACCGCAAGCCACCAGGCACCGCGACCGGTCTCCAGCACTTTTGCGAGGAAGAACAGCACGAAGCTGGAGGCGACCAGCAGCGGCGCATCCGGCGTCACGATCAGCGTGCCGACCGAGGCCATCATCGTCACGTTGAGCAGGATCGCGCTGGTTGCCGCCACCCGGGCACCGCCGAACAGGATCGCGGCCGAACGATAGATCGCATAGCTCATCGGCAGCGCGAGCAGGATCGAGACCAGGCGGACGCCGAGCTCGGTGTCGCCGGCGATCATGGTGCCGGCGCGGATGACGTAAGCCACCATCGGCGGGTGGTCATAATAACCGCCCGCCAGATTCTTCGACCACATCCAGTAATAGGCTTCGTCGAAGGTGATCGGCGTGAAGGCGGCCGCGACCAGCCGCAATGCGACCAGCGCAAGGATCACCAGCACCGTATTGCGGACGATCCGCGCGTCAGCCCCGCCCATACAAGCTTCCTTGCAAGCCTTGACGCGCTATTTCTTGCGCCAGACGAACAGTCCGGACATCGCGTAATTCCACACCACGCCCATCAGCGCGCCGGCGAGGCCCGCCAGCCACCAGATCGGCTCCTGGTCGTAGACCGAGAAAGCGACGCCGACATTGGCGAGCAGGCCGACGCTGCACACGATGTAGAACATGATCAGGCCGCGCAGAATCGCAAAGCCCTTCAGCCGCTGGTCGCGATAGGTCAGGAAGTTGTTGAGGATGAAATTGGTGGTCATGGCGACGATGGCGCCGGCGGCCTGCGCCTCCGCGAACGGAACCTTGATCAGTTCGAGCGCGATGAACAGCGTGGTGAGATGCACCACGAGCCCGATGCCGCCCACCATCGCGAACAGGATGAAACGGAGCGAGACGATATCGTTGGTGAGTTTCGCCAGCACCAGGCCGAGGAAGTCGAGCGCGACCATGGAATCGAGCTTGCTCTCGCCATGCTGGCGGGCGCCGAACGTGTAGGGGATCTCGACCGCGCGCAAATTGCCCTGCGCGCTTGCGACGACATCGAGCAATATCTTGAAGCCGTGCACCGACAGTTTTGGCGCCAATTGCTCGAAACGGTCGCGGCGAACCATGAAGAAGCCGCTCATGGGATCGGCGATCCCGACCCGGAGCATCTTTTTCGCGACCTCGGTCGCCAACGCACTGGCGCCGGCGCGCTGCTTGTTGAAACCTTCGCTCTTGTAGCCCTCGATGTAGCGGCTGCCGACGACGAGGTCGGCCTGATCGCTTGCGAGCAGCAGCAGCATCCGCGGCAACTGCGTCTCGTCGTGCTGGAGGTCGGCGTCGATCACGGCGGCGTAAGGCGCGCTGGAGGCCAGGATGCCCTCGATGCAGGCGCCCGACAGGCCACGGCGGCCGATGCGGCGGATGCAACGCACCCGGCTGTCCTGCTGCGCCAGTGCCCGCACCACGTCCGAGGTGCCGTCGGGCGAATTGTCGTCGACGAACACGACCTCCCAGGCGACGTTAACGAGCGTCGCCTCCAGCCGCCGGTACAGCACCGTGACGTTGTCGCGCTCGTTGAAGGTCGGGACGATGACCGACAGTTCAGGCCCCTCTTGGGCCTGACCGTCGACGCCCGGTCTGATCGCTTCGTTCATGACGGCAGCGTATAACCGCCGCATCCAGCGATGCCAAGGTCTTGCGGTGCCAGGCCGGGGTTCTCTGGAGATGGCCCAAAGAGGCCCTAAAATGCCAACGACCCCGGAACGGCGGACCGCGCGTACATCCGGCGCGAGCCCAAGCAATTCCAAGGTCGTCCCAGCAACGGAGTTTTCGCTCAACGTCGCCGTTAGAAGCTAGATGGGGACGACAAACCGGCTTCGCAAGGGGCTGAAGCGCGCTTTTTCGGACCGCTACTGGTTTGGGACTTCCCGGATCACCGGGCCCCGCGGCGCCGGCGCTGCAGGTGCGGGCGCCATGGCGGAGGGGGCCGGCTCGACCTTGGCTGGCTTCGGCGGCTTGCCGTACTGCCCAATCGGCCCGAAGACGACGGCGACCGCAAGCACAATCGCCGCGACGATCACGCCACAGATGCCACCAACCGACTCAGACGACATGCCACCCCGTCCCCGTTCCAGATGCAGCCAGTCATACCACGGATGAATGCGCGGCCGGAAGGGCTTGCCGAAGGGGCGAATGGTGAATGGCGAGTAGCGAACAAGGCAAGGCCCGTCTTCCCTATTCCCTATTGACCATTCGTCACCTCCTTATTTCTGCGGCGGCCGGTGCTTGACGTAGGCGGTCACGATGTCCTTCTGGGCCGACTCGACCGCCCTGTTCGCGGTCGCGAGATGGGCGCCGGATTCGATGTTCGGATATTGCGAGGTGAGATAGTCGAGCAGCGCCACCCGGTAATATTGCCGCTCCGACGGACAGGCCCCCGCAACCGACCGGCCGAAATCCTGTTCCGACAGTCCCTGATTACTGTCGCGCGAATATTCCCGCGCCAGGCAATGCCAATAATCGTCGCGGCCTTGCATGGCGAGCTTCTGCGCGCCCTTCGCATCGTCATCGTCAGCCGAAGCCGTAGCTGTCATGGCAGCAGATGTCATCATGACGAGCGCCGCTCCCAGCATCAGCATCCGCATCTTGTTCTCCTTTTTGCGCAGATTTCGTCGTGAGCTTAGACGGGACGCCGCAACTGGCCAATCACTTCTGGTTTGACTAGGATGCAGACCTCCCCTTCCCGTCGATGCGAGATCCCCCGTGGCCAAAGCAAAAACCGTGACCAAAAAATCCGGCAACATCTTCATCGGCATCGGCGGCTGGACGTTCGAGCCCTGGCGCGGCGTGTTCTATCCGGAGAAGCTGACGCAGGCGAAGGAGCTGTCCTACGCGGCCTCGAAGCTGACCTCGATCGAGATCAACGGCACCTATTACGGCTCGCAGAAGCCGGAGAGCTTTCGCAAATGGGCAGCCGAGGTGCCGGATGGTTTTGTGTTCTCGGTGAAGGGGCCCCGCTTTGCCACCAATCGCCGCGTGCTCGCCGAGGCCGGCGATTCCATCAAGCGGTTCTATGATTCCGGGGTGCTGGAACTCGGCGATCATCTCGGTCCGGTACTGTGGCAGTTCGCGCCCACCAAGAAATTCGACGGCGCTGATTTCGGCAAGTTTCTCGAGCTGTTGCCGCGCAAGCTCGAGGGCCGCGCGCTCCGCCATGTCGTGGAGGTGCGCCACGACAGCTTCTGCACGCCGGACTTTATCGCGCTGATCCGCGAATTCGAGACGCCGGTGGTATTCGCCGAGCACGGCAAATATCCTGCCATCGCCGACGTCGCCGGCGATTTCGTCTATGCCCGGCTGCAGAAGGGCAATGACGAGATCAAGACCTGCTATCCGCCGAAGCAATTAGACGCCTGGGCCGAACGCTTCCAGGCCTGGGCAGCGGGTGGTGAACCCGACGATCTGCCGAAAGTCGACAAGGCGAAGCCGAACAAGGAACCGCGCGACGTGTTCGCCTATGTCATTCACGAGGGCAAGGTGCGCGCGCCGCACGGCGCCATGGAACTGATCGCGCGGGTGAGCTGAGGATCATTCATGGCGAGGGCGAAAAAGCTCTTCACGATCGGCTATGAGCAGACGCCGCCCAAGGCTGTGCTGGACGAGCTGGAGCAGGCCGGCGTCAAGCTCGTGGTCGACGTGCGCGCGGTGACGTCGTCGCGTCGGCCGGGCTTTCCAAGAAGCAGCTTGCCGCAGGCCTCGACGAACGCGGCATCGCCTATGTCCACCTCGCAGCGCTGGGCACGCCCAAAGAGGGCCGCCTCGCCGCGCGCAGCGGCCAATACGATGCCCTGGAGAAGATCTACTCAAAGCACTTGAAGGCGCCTGAGGCCAGGGAAGCGATGGACGAGCTCTCGGCGCTGGTGAAGAAGGCCGGCCCCGTCTGCCTGCTCTGCTACGAGCGCGACCACACCCACTGCCACCGCCAGATGATCGCGGAGATCATCGAGGAGCGCGACGGGGTGGCGGTGAAGAATTTGGCGGGGTGCCAGGTGTAGCTGCGCTGTCATTCCGGGGCGCGCCTCTTGGCGCGAGCCCGGAATGACGACTTACCCCTACCCCGCCAGCCGAAACGTCCCCTCCATCATCTGCACGCATTGCCCGCCAACATGGGCGGAGACGATCTTGCCGTCCCGCTTGCGCACGCGGGTCTGGAGGATGCTGGGCCGGCCCATGTCAAAGCCCTGGCCGACCGTGAGCTTCAATTCACCGTCGCGCGTGGGATCGAGATCGGCGAACAGCGCGGCGGCCGCGACCGTGGCGCTGCCGGTGGCGGGGTCCTCGGCGAGACCGCCGGCGCCGCGCATGAACATGCGCGCCTGACGCTCGCTGGGCGCCTCCGATGCCGGCACATCGCGGGTGTAGAACCACACCGAGCGGGCCTCGTCGCGCGGCAAGACCCTGCCGAACGCGGCCGCGTCGGGCCTCGCTCGCTTGAGCGCATCGCGCGAATGCAGCTCCGCCACCAGGAACGGCGTTCCGACGCCGACGACTTGCGGCACATGGTGATCGGTCCTGATGTCATCGGCAGTCAAGGAGATGCAGGCTGCAACGTCGGCGGCGGAAACCTCCGCCAGTCGCGACAGCGGCTGCGGCGCGGTGAGCTCGGTGCTGACCACCCTTCCTTGCTCCCGCACGATATCAACCGGGACCAACCCGGCTATCTCCTCGAACAGCAATCGCGGCTTCGGATCTTTCGCGAGGCTCGCCAGCACGAAGGAGGTGCCGACATTCGGATGGCCGGCGAACGGCATCTCCCTTACTGGCGTGAAGATCCGCACCTCGGCGTCGTTGGCCTTGTCGCGCGGCGGCAGCACAAAGGTCGTCTCGGAATAGTTGAACTCGGTCGCAATCGCCTGCATCTGCTGCGTTGTGAGTCCGCCGGCGTCGAGCACCACGGCAAGCTGGTTGCCGCCGAAGGCGCGGTCGGTGAACACGTCGACGGTGATGTAGCGGCGCTGCATGCAAAATCCTCACGCAAATGGCGGCCGCAACCGGCCACCTCGCGCAGCACTCTACAAGCCCTCAACATCGCCCGTCATGCCCCAAAATTCGGAGCAATCGGAGCAATCACGCTCGCGTGTCAGAAGCGGAAAAGAGGTCGCCGCGATGCCAGAACTTGCGCGCGCTCGCGCTTGTCGACGATCAGCGTGTCGAGGAATTGCCGGTTTTTCGCGTAAGCCTGTGTCGGCCTCGAACTGAGGCGAATGCCGACGATGCCGGAGCGGGCTCCTCGCGAAGCGGCGCGAGGCCGGGTTGCGGACTTCGCCGCCCGGCCTCGCCCGTGTCGATCGTCAGTTCGTGGTCTTGGGCATGCAGGGCGGCTCCTTGTAGGGCGCCGTGGCATAGGCGCCCTCCGCGGGAGCCCTGACGCAATCCGCCGTTGCGTGCGTTGAAGCACGCCGCGCGAGCGCGACATCGCGGGCGGCGGCAGCCTGGGTTTGATAGACGGAAGCGGCGATCAGGGCGGCTGAGACGAAGGTCAGTCGAGTCATGGATTTCCTCCGCGTGACAAGCGGACATCGACGTGTCTTCGACGTCCTGAATGCAAGAGCGGAATGCCGCGTCAGATATTTCAACCGCACCTTCAAAGAAACGCGAGCAGCGCCCCTCACCCCAGTTGAAACACCGCGACCGGCTGCTCGTAACCGCGCACCATGACCTCGCCGAGCGCGACCGCATCCCCGCCATCGTCGCCCAGCGCCTCGCGCACCGACGCGGAGATCAGGAGCTGCGAGCCGAACTCCTTGTTGAGCGCCTCCAGCCGCGAGGCGAAGTTCACGGTGTCGCCGATCACGGTGTATTCCTTGCGCCGGGGCGAGCCGATGTTGCCGGCAACGACGTCTCCGAAATGGATGCCGATGCCGATACGCAGCTGCCAGCTCGTCTGCGCATTGATGCGGTCCATTGCAGTCAGCATCTCGCGGCCTGCGGCGACCGATCGATGCACGGCATCGGCCGCCTCCAGCGGCGCGCCGAACAGCGCGAGAAAGCCGTCGCCGAGAAACTTGTTCACGATGCCGCCGTGGCGGTCGAGAACATCGACCAGCACCGCAAAGGCGCCGTCGAGCCTATCGACGACCTCCTGCGGCGTGCGCGACTGCGCGCCGGCGGTAAAGCCGCGGAAATCGACGAACATCACGGCGACACGGCGAAGATCGCCCGCAGCGCTCGTCCCCTCCGCCATCAGCCGCTCGACCACCTGCGGCGAGACGTGCTGGCCGAACAGATTGGTCACCCGGTCGCGCGCGGTGGCCGCCGCGATGCTCGCGGCGAATTGCCGCCGCAACTGCGCGCCGACGGAGCCCGCCAACACGCCGCAGACCAGGATCACCAGGCTGCGCACGACGTGGAAATAGATCAGCGGTTCGCCGGCGTCGCTGATCGAATTGTAGTACAGCGCGACGGCCAGCAGCCCGGCTGCGGCGACAAATCCCGTGAAGGTGGACAGCCAGAAGTCGAGCCGCAGCGTCGAAAGAATGACGAAGATGAAATAGACCAAGGGCAACACGAAACCGAGCGCCTGGCTTGCACCCATGCTGCGGATCTGGAGGATCAGGATGAGGGTCGGCAGCGACGTTTCGATTGTTGCGCCGATATAGCGCCTGATTACCGGGAGGTCGCGATCGAGCTTGAGGTTTCGCCTGATCTGGCCGTGGACCCAGACCTCGAACAGCAGGAAGCCCACCAGGAGGACGTATTCGCGGAATATGCCCTCGGTCCCGCGCCAGATCCGGTTCACGATGGCAGGGTCGATGACGAAGGTCGCCGTGAGCAAGACCATCATGACCAAGCCGGTGGCGATCAGCGCCTTCACCCGCAACAGCTCGGTGCGCAGCACCTCGCGCGTCAGCTCGCGCTCGAACTCCTCCGACAAGACGGCTTTCCGCCGGGCTTTCCCACTGACCAAGCTGACCATTCCACCCCCTCGATTCCGGGGCAGTCTGCCTCAATCCAGCGTGCGGCGGAAGCGCGTCACGGCGATGGTCATGGCAACCAGCATCAGGATGACGAGCGCAGCCGCGTCGAAGCGCAGATTTGGCATGGACGCGCCCTTCAGCATGATGGCGCGGACGATGCGGATGTAATGCGTCAGCGGCAGGCATTCGCCGATATATTGCGCCCAATTCGGCATGCCCGCGAACGGGAACATGAAACCGGACAGCAGGATGCTCGGCAGGAAGAACATCATCGACATCTGCATGGCCTGGAGCTGGTTCTGCACCAGCGTCGAGATCGTGTAGCCGATCGACAGATTGGTGGTGATGAACAGGGTCGAGAGCAGCGCCAGCAGGAACAGATTGCCGAGCACGGGCACGCCGAACAGGAACACGCCGATGCCGATGATCAGGAAGGCCTGGACGAAACCGACCAGCACGTAAGGGATGATCTTGCCGAACATCACCTCGACCGGCTTGATCGGCATCGACAACAGGCTCTCCATGGTGCCGCGCTCGACCTCGCGCGTCACCGAGAGCGCGGTGAAGATCAGCATGGTCATGGTGAGGATGGTGCCGACCAGGCCCGGCACGATGTTGAGGCTGGAGTTCGCAGCCGGATTGTAACGGGCATGCGCGCGGATCTCGAACGGCATTTCCGGGGGATTGCCGATATAGAGATCGTGCGCCAGCGCGGTCTGCACGACCATGCCGAGCGAACCGAGTGCGGCGCTCGCCGCCACCGGATCGGTGGCATCGGCCGCGACCAGCAGCGCCGGCTTGTCGCCGCGCCGCACCGCGCGCTCGAAACCGCGCGGGATCTCGACGCCGAACAGCACCTTGCCCGACTTCAGGAGATTGTCGAACTCCTCGACATCGTGCACCTCGTAGATGAAGCGGTAATAGGCCGTATTCTCCAGCGCCTTCAGGACCGAGCGGGCGAGATCGGAATCCTCCTGGAGCAGCACCGCGCTCGGCAGATTGTGCGGCGTGGTGTTGATGGCGTAGCCGAACAGCAGAAGCTGCATCACCGGCAGCATCACGATCATCGCAAACGAGACCCGGTCGCGCCTGAGCTGGATGAATTCCTTGATCAGCATCGCATAGGAGCGCTTCCAGAAGCCGAAACGTTCCCGGATTTCGTGCGCTGGCGCGAGACGATCGACGGCGCTCATTGGAACTATCCTTGAAAATTGTCTTTGGAACGACCCATCAACTCGATGAACACGTCTTCCAGCGACGGCGCCGATTTGTGCCAGTGCAGACCGCTGTTGTCGCGCCACGGTGCGATGCTGGCCTCGAGCGCGGCAACATCGCGACCAGAAACATGCAGCGACGTGCCGAATGGCGCCACCATGTCGATACCGGGCTTGCCGGTGAGCGCGGCCGTGAGGTCGTTCAAATCCGCGCCTGTGACGGTGTAGGTCGTCAGCGCCGATCCCGCGATCACCTCCTCCACGGTGCCGTGGGTCAGCAAATGGCCGTAGGCGATGTAGGCGATCTCGTGGCAGCGCTCGGCCTCGTCCATGTAATGGGTCGAGACCAGCACGGTGAGCCCTTCGGCGGCGAGCGCATGGATCTCGTTCCAGAAATCGCGCCGCGCCTTGGGATCGACGCCGGCCGTCGGCTCGTCCAGCAGCAGCAGTTTTGGACTGGGCAGCGTGCAGGCACCCAACGCCAGCCGCTGCTTCCAGCCGCCGGAGAGCTCGCCGGCAAGCTGCTCCTCGCGGCCCGACAGCCCGAGCCGCTTGATCATGTCGCGCGCCGCACCGCGCGGGTCGGTGAGGCCGTAGAGCCGCGCGACGAATTCGAGATTCTCGCGCACGGACAGGTCCTGATACAGGCTGAAGCGCTGGGTCATGTAGCCGACCTGGCGCTTGATCTTGTCCGCGTCTTTCAGGATGTCGAAGCCGAGGCAGGTGCCCTCGCCGCTGTCGGGCGTCAGCAGGCCACAGAGGATGCGGATGGTCGTGGTCTTGCCCGAACCGTTCGGGCCGAGAAAGCCGTAGATCGAGCCGCGCTTCACCTGCATCGAGAGATCGTGCACGACCTCGCGGCCGCCGAACGATTTGGTCAGGCCCTTGACGTCGATCGCGATGTCGTTGCCGGCGTTCATCGCTTGTCCGCCACCGGCGTTTTTGGGTTGAGATAGACGCTGATGGGCTGGCCGACGCGCAAGGCATCGGGCCGCGAGGGCCGGGCCTGGATGAGATAGACGAGCTTGTTGCGCTCATCGAGGCTGTAGATCACCGGCGGGGTATATTCGGCCGTGGTCGCGATGAAATAGATCTTTGCGGTGAGATCGGCAGCGCAATTGTCGCAAGTCACCCGCACCGTGTCGCCGATCGCGAGCTTCGGCAGCTCGGTTTCCGGCACGAAGAAGCGCAGCTTCATGTTGCCGGGCGGCATGATCGAGAGCACCGGCCGCTGCGCCGCCACCATCTCGCCCTCGCGGAAATAGATCTGCTGGATGGTGCCGGCGACCGGGGCAAAGCCTTTGCGCCGCGACAAGCGCGTCTCCGACGTCGCCACGCGCGCCTCGGCGACGCGCAAGGCAGAGACGGCCGAGTCGAGATTGGCCTGCGTACCCGAGCCGGTCTTGCTCAGCGAGGCCGCACGATCATAGGTCTGCTGCGCGTTCGCCAGCGTCGCCTTGTTCTGGTTGAGATCGGCAAGCTGGAGATCGTCGTCGACGGAATAGAGCGCATCGCCGATCTTGACCTCGTCGCCCTCGCGAACGCTGAGCTTGGTGACCCGGCCGGCCTCATCCGGGCTGACGAAAATCATGTCCGCCTCGACCCAGCCCTGAAAGCCGGGATCGCGCTGCTCCTTGCAGCCGGCAACACCGGTTGCGAGCAGGGTGACCAATGCAATTCCAAAATTCTTCGCGACGACCTCATGTCGTCCTCCGTTCGCCGAAAATCAGATCGAGATGGACGCGCAGCATGTCCTGCGTATCGAGCGGCGCGTGCCGCGCAAACAGGCTCTGCCAGATCACTGCGATCATCGCCGGCGCGACCAGGATCTGCGGATAGCGCGCGAGATCTTTCTGGCGAATCTCCCCGCGGGCCACGCCGAGCTCGATCAGCGCGCGCATGCCAGCCATCCCGCGCGAGACGACCTCGCGGTAGTAGAAGTCGGCCACCGACGGAAAGCGCGGCCCTTCGGCCACGATCAGGCGGACGAGATCGCCGCGCCGTGTACCGATCACCTCTTTGAGGAAGTTGCCGGCAAAGGTTTCGATCAGATCGCGCACCGAGCCCGTCGGCGGCGGCAACGCGTTGAGCCGCGCGACCACCGGCACGATCACGGTGCGCACGAGCTCCTCGAACATCGATTCCTTGTCTTTGAAGTGCAGGTAGATCGTGCCCTTCGCGACGCCTGCGCGCTTCGCAATGTCATCGAGCCGCGTCGCGGCAAAGCCGCGCGCAATGAACTCCTCCATCGCCGCCTCGACGATCGCCGCGCGCCGCTCCGCCGCGCGCGTGGCGCGGTTCGATGCCGTAGCAGCCGCTTCCCCGCCGCCGGCTCCGGGCTTGCGACTTGCTGCTTTAGTGGACCTGGTTTTCATTCTTTAATTATGACTGACCAGTCAGTCACCGTCGACGAACAAACGAATTAGCATTGACTAATTAATTAGTGATTGCTAATTTGTCGACATGATCGAAGCCGCCCCAAATCCTGTCACCGCCGTGATGCGCGCCCTCGCCGATCCGACCCGGCGCGCGGTGTTCGAGCGCGTGTTCGACAGCAAGGAAATCAGCGTCGCCGAACTCACGCGCGGCAGCGGCGTGACGCAGGGCGCTATCTCGCAGCACCTGAAATCGTTGAAACAGGCGAGCCTCGTCGCCGAGCGTGCCGAGGGCCGCAACGTCTATTACCGCGCCGCTCCGCAAGGCCTCGAGCCGCTGGTGACCTGGATGGATCATTACGGCGTCTTCTGGCGCGAGCGCTTCGAGAACCTGCGTGACCTCTTGAAGGAGATCGACCCGTGAATGCAGCCGCGTTGAAAGCCGAGACCAAAGACATCGTGCTGGACGACGTATTCCCTCACGCACCCGAGACGATTTGGAAAGCGCTGACCAGCGCTCAGTTGATCGCGCGCTGGCTGATGCCACCGACCGGCTTCGAGGCCGTCGTCGGCAATGACTTCACGTACCAGACCAAGCCGGGCGGCAACTGGGACGGCGTCATCTATTGCCGCGTTCTGGAGGTCATCCCAAACCGACGCCTCGTCTACGCCTGGAAGGGCGGTGACGAGCGCAATACCGGCTACGGCGCCCCGCTCGACACCGTCGTGACATGGTCCCTCACCCGGGTCGAAGCGGGCACGCGGATTCAATTGGTGCATGCGGGCTTCGTGCTGCCCAGCAACGAGAGTGCCTACACGATCATGAGCGGCGGCTGGAAGAAGGTCGTCCGGCAGCTCGAAGAGATCAGCGGCGAAGGCAAGCAACAGACAAGCAAGGAGTGATCACGATGGAGAAACCCTATACCGGCGGCTGTGCCTGCGGCGCGATCCGCTATTCGATCGCCGGCGAGCCCCTGTTCGCGAACCATTGCCAGTGCCGGGACTGCCAGCGTGAAAGCGGCAGCGGCCACGGCTCGTACGCCACCTTCGCGCGCGGCGGTGTCACCGTGACAGGCGAGGCCAGGAGATGGGACATGGTCGGCGACAGCGGCAATGTGAAGACGCGCGCGTTCTGTCCCACATGCGGCCTGGCCGTTTACATGACCTTCGCAGCGATGCCCGACATTTTCACCATTCGCGCCGCGAGCCTCGACGAGCCCGCCCGCTACAAGCCGCAAGCGGTCACTTACGCTGCGCGCGCGTATGCCTGGGATCATGTCGATGCGCGGTTGACGAAGTTCGAGACGATGCCGCCAACGTGAGGCGATCAATGCTGCTACGGCGGAGGTGCGCTCCCTTGCCCGCGCCTTCGGCGCGACCTCTCCCGCAAGCGGGAGAGGTCAACGACCAACACCTTCTATCTCAACTATGAAACTTCAACCCGTCGACGATCTTGTCGATCACCTTGCGATCGGCGCGCATCGCGATGCCGACGAGGTTGAGGTCGGCACGCGCAACCACCTTCACGGCCTCACGATTGGCTGCATCATGCGTGGTCCTGAACATGTCCTCGGTATAGACCGCGGGCGTGACGCTGCGTGTGAGTGCACGATCGAGTGCGCGTGACAAGGCCGGACCATCGGCACCATAGATCAGGATCGGCTGGCCGATCAGCGCAAGATATTTCGTCGCCGAGGCGTCCTCATAGGCTTCGCCAATGCACTCCGGAAAGGCAGCCGCGACTCCGCTCGTCAGGAACGATGCGACGTTGAGCTTCTGCCAGGTCTGGAGGTCGTTGCGAATGACAACGGCAATCTTTGTATCGAACTGCATGGATTCTCCGAACACACAACCAAGCGTCGGGAAACAAACGAAGATTCCTTCGCGCCGACGGTCGTCACGAACGTAACCCGAATTGACCCATCGATCACCGCTCGGAATTTTCAATGGAGATGCGACGGCCTGCGCTTCTCCCTGCGGGTCAACTCGGGTATATGTCTGCGCCCTGTCACTTAACTGTCACAAAGCGTGCATGTCCGAAACTGGCGCAATCAAGCGAGCCCTCGAACCCGTACAGCGGCTTGCGAAAGCCAGCGGCCATCCGCCCCCGAGGACGGGAACAAATCCAGCAGCTTTGTTGTTTCCGCCATTGGTGAGGCGCCAGGTTCCGCGCGCCCTGACAACGCATCTTCGCACACCTGGTTTTTGCAGGGTGCCCTCTCCGCGCATGAAGCTCGTGCAGACACGACTGCGTCGGAACTGCCATCGTCCCGCAACGCCACGCCGCGCGCCACCGAGATCGAACTCAAGCTGATCGTGGCTCCCGATCGCCTGGCGGATTTCAACAATGCGCCGATCATCGCGACGAACGCGCGCAACAAGGGGACGCGCAAGCATCTCAAGGCCGTGTATTATGACACGCCCAAACGCGCGCTCCGGCGTGACGGGTTCAGCTTCCGGGTTCGCCGGAGCGGCGCGCGGCTCACGCAGACGGTGAAAGCGGACTTCGGCAACGATCCGCTGCGCCGTGGCGAGTGGGAGGCAGCCGTCCCGTCGATGGCGCCGGACATCGCACTGGTCATGCCGCTGGTTTCAGACAAGCGGCGCGCCGATCTCGAACGTCACCCGGTCGAGGCCGTCTTCAGCAGCGACATTCACCGGCATCAGCGCCTCGTCGACCTGCCGTCCGGTACCATCGAGGTTGCCTTCGATCAGGGCTATCTGACATCAGGCGATCGCTCGCTGCCCGTGAGCGAGATCGAACTGGAGCTCAAGAGCGGTAGCCCGTCCGCCATCTGGGAGTTGGCGCTGCGGCTCGCCGAGCATGGTTCGGTGCAACCTTCGATCCGGACCAAATCGGCGCGCGGCTTTGACCTCGCGGCCGACACACCGCCGCGGGCACCGAAGCCGCCAAAGCTTCGTCTCGATCCATCGACATCGCTCGATGAGGCGTTTTCCGAGATCCTGCGGTCCTGTCTTTTGCATCTGCTGCAATCCTTGCCCGCCGCGGAGGACGGGCGCGATGCCGAGGGGATGCATCAGCTTCGCGTCGCCCTGCGGCGCCTGCGCTCCGCGCTCGACCTGATGCGATCGGTGGTGTCGCTGAACAAGCTCGACGTGATGCGCGCCGAGGCGAAGTGGCTTGCGGCAAGTCTCTCCGGTGCACGCGATTGGGACGTGTTTCGGCAGGAGACTTTGCGGACCGTCGCGCATGGCTGTCCGTCGGTCGCCGGTTTCGACACGCTGGGTGAGCTCGCCGACCAGCGTCGCGCGGCCTGTTACGACAAGGCCCGCCTCGCCCTCGCCGACCGGCGCTGTCAGTATTTCGTGCTCGGGCTCGGCGCCTGGATCGAAGCGCGCGGCTGGCGTAGCGAGGTTGCTCCCGAAGGTCTTTCGCAACTGGCGGAGCCGGCGATCAATTTTGCACGAAACATCCTATCGGCGCAGCATGCGAAGGTGCTGAAGCGCGGCCGGCGCTTCAAGTCGCTGCCGATGGAAGAGCGGCACCGGGTCCGTCTCGCCGCGAAGAAGTTGCGCTACATCGCCGACTTCCTGCTCCCGCTCTGCGGGCAGCGCAAATCCGCGCGGCGCTTCTCGCGGAGGCTCGCCCACCTCCAGCAGGAGCTCGGTGTCTACAACGACATGGCGACGACGACGTCACTGCTTGCGGACGTCGACGCGGGTTCGACCGGTATCGGCATGGCGGCGGCGGCGATCGCCGGCTGGCAGGCCCATGCCATGGTCGGTATCGAAGCGCGCCTGCTCAAGGCCTGGTCGGAATTCACGGGGGCCAAGGTGCCCTGGTCAGTGGATGCGCAGGAGCAACCGGCAAAACTGGTCCAAGTGGGATAGCTGCGCCAGCCATCGATGGCTGCGCCAGCCTTGTTCAGCCCCTGGTTCAACCTTTGGCGTCGCAGGCCCAGGCGCGGATCACGCATTCCTTGCCGCCGTATTTGTAGCATTCGCGCGTGGCGGCGTTGAGCGTCGCCGAGATCTTCGGCTTCACAGCATAGCCATAGGCGCCGCAGGGGTTGGCCATGTCGACCGACATCGCCGCACAGGCGCGCTTCATCGTCACGGTCGTGCAGTCGCCCTTGCACTGCTTTTGTGCCGCGGCACGCGCTTCGTGCTCGGCACCATAATCATAGGCCTGGCCAAAGGCGCCGCACTTGCCGACGGCAAACGCGCCGGCCGCATGGGCTTCGGTGATATGACGGGCACCGGCGACACAAACCGACAGCGCAAAGAAAAAACATCGCGCAGCGGCGCGCGACGACGTTCGAAACCATGGAAAAGCCCCTCCCCCAAGGCAGGTGAGAGGACTCTAAGGGCGGGACCGTTTCCAGATGGTGAACGGGTGGTTGAAAACGGCGATCTGTAATGTGTCACCACGGAAACAGTGCTGTAGGGTGGGCAAAGGCGCGAAGCGCCGTGCCCACCATCTCTCCGCAACGTGACCTGCGATTGGTGGGCACGGTTCGCTTTACCCACCGTACGGCACTGTCATCCGCGTCTTGCTGCTTCCAGCGCCTGCGGCGTGTCGATATCGAGGAAGGCGCCCTCGCCGTCGACGGGCACCTCGGCCACTGCTTCGGTGTGCTTGGCAATCAAATGCCGCGCGCCGATGTCGCCGTCGAGCGTCATCAACTCCGCAAAGAAGCGCCGTGACCACAGCACGGGATTGCCGCGGCGGCCATTGCTGACGGGTACGACGATGAGATTGCCGCGGTCCGGGGCAAAGCCGTCGATCAGGCGATCGATCAGGCCGGCATCGATCAGCGGCATGTCGCCAAGGCAGACCACGGCGCCGTCGCTCGCTTCGGACACTGCGCCGATGCCGGCTTTGACCGAGCTCGCAATGCCGCCGGCGAAATCCGGATTTTTGACGAAACGCACCTTCAGGCCCTCGAGCGCCTGCTCGACCAGGTCGGTCTGGTGACCGGTGACGACGATCACCTCGGACGCTTTCGAGGCCAGCGCCTGCTCGGTTGCGATCCGCACCAGCTTCTTGCCGTCGAGCTCGGCCAGCAGCTTGTTCGGTCCGCCCATGCGGGTCGAGCGCCCCGCGGCGAGCACGATGGCAGCGACCTGGCTGTTACCCTCGATCTCCGGTTTTGCGCGCGGCTGCGGCCGCGTCACGATCTCCATCAGGAGGCCGCCGACACCCATGCCCATCAGCTCGGAGCGCGTTACCTTGATGCCGGCGAGCAGCCGCATCAGCACCCAGTCAAAGCCGTTCTCGACCGGCGAACGCGCGCAGCCCGGCGCGCCTAGCACCGGAACGCTGCCGGCGCGCGCGATCAGAAGCAGATTGCCGGGATCGACCGGCATGCCGAAATGCTCGATCTCGCCGCCGATTCCCGTGACCACGGCCGGGATCACATCGCGGCGGTCGGCGATCGCCGACGCGCCGAACACGATCACGAGCTCGGCGCCGAGGGCGAGTAATTCCTTGATCGCCGCCGATAACGCGCGCTCGTCATGCTGCACGCGACGCTCGGCGATGATGCTCGCACCGGCCGGCGCGAGACGCTCGGCGGTGACGCGCAGGGTCTTGTCGACTACCTTGGACGACAGGCCCGGCAGCAGCGTCGAGACCACGCCAACGCGCTTGATGACGTAGGGCGCGATTTTCAGCACGTCCTTGCCGGCGGCTTTCACGGCGGCATCGCGCAAGTCTCCTTCAACCCCGAACGGGATGATCTTGACAGTGCCGACCATCTCGCCTTCGACCACCGGCTTGTAGGCGGCGAGCGTGGCAAAGGTGATGGCCTCATCGATATTGTTGATGCGGTCGACCGCGGCGCGGTCGATCACCAGCAAACCCGGGCGCGCGGCAAACAGATTGGCGCGGCCGGTGAAGGCGCGCTCGACATGGATGCCCTCGCCGCCGACGGCAAGCGCGATACTGGCAGCCGCGACGTCTTCGGAGACGTCGCCTGCCTCCATCCGCACCACGACGATGTCCTTGATGCCGGCACGCTCCAGCGCCTCGACCTCGGCGGGACCGATCGTCGTGCCTTTCTTCAGCACCAGCGGACCCTGGCGCAGGGTATGGACGGTCACCCCGCCGATCGCATCCCTGGGGCTCGCCGGGCCGAACTTCATGCCGCCTCTTCTTTTTCTTTGGGCGGTAGCCGAAGCACCGCCGTGATCTCGGCCATGATCGCCACCGCGATCTCGGAGGGCGAAACTGCGCCGATCGCAAGCCCGATGGGCGCGTGGATACGTGCGATGTCGCTGTCCTTCGCGCCTTGCGCCCGCAGCCGGTCGCCGCGCTTGGCATGCGTCTTCCGCGAACCGAGCGCGCCGATATAGAAGCACTTGCGCTCGAAGGCATGCAGCAGTGCGGGGTCGTCGATCTTTGGATCGTGCGTCACCGCGACGAAAGCCGTATAGGCGTCCACATTGAGCGGCGGCAGCGCGGTGTCCGGCCACTCCGCGACCAGCGGAATATCGGGGAAGCGCTCGGGGCTTGCAAAGGCCGTGCGCGGATCGACCACGGTGACGTCGTAGCCGAGCGAGCGCGCCAGCGGCGCAAGCGCCTGGCTGATATGGACCGCGCCGACGATGACGAGCTTTGCGGTCGGCGCGTAGACATTCAGGAACAGCTTCTTGCCGCCGGCCTCGATACTGGCGCTCTTGCCCATGCGAAGCTGCTTGTCCAGCTCGGCGCGCAGCGGATCCCTGGCGAAATCCGCAGCCTTCACCAGGCGCTGCTCGCCGCTCTCGGTGTCGGTCACCAAAATCACGGGCCGGCGTGCGGCGCGCTCGGCATTGAGTTCGTGCAGGATTGCGAGCTTCACGGCTAGCCGACCTTCTCGACGAAGACGCGGATGGTGCCGCCGCAGGACAGACCGACATTCCAGGCGGTCTCGTCGGCGACGCCGAACTCGAGCATCCTGGGCTTGCCGCTCTCGATCACGTCCATGGCCTCGGTGACCACGGCGCCCTCGACGCAGCCGCCGGAGACCGAGCCGAGAAAGGTGCCCTCGTCGTTGATGACGAGGCTCGAGCCCGCCGGACGCGGGGCCGACCCCCAGGTCTCGACCACGGTTGCCAGCGCGACGCCACGGCCGGCCTTCTGCCAGTCCTCCGCCGCCTTCAGAATATCCTCATCGCGATCGAGCATGGCTTTGCCTCTCAGGCTGCGGGGCGGATCAGGCTGCGGTGATGCGGCGGCAGCGGCCGGGACAGCGTGGTGATCAGCTCCTGGATAGAGCTCAAATTATGCACGGGACGAAATTCGTCAACGTGCGGGAGCATCATTTTGATGCCCTGGGCCTTGGCCTCGAAGCCGCCGAACCGCAGCAGCGGGTTCAGCCAGATCAGCCGCCGGCACGACCGGTGCAGCCGGTCCATCTCGAAGGCCAGCTTGGAATCGGCCTCCCGCTCCAGCCCGTCGGAGATCAAGAGCACGATGGCGCCCTGGCTCAGCACCCGCCGTGCCCACAATTTGTTGAAGTTGTGCAGCGAGGTCGCAATCCGCGTGCCGCCGGCCCAGTCCTCGACCGCCGCCGAGCAGCTTGCCAGCGCCTCGTCGGGATCGCGCTGGCGTAACGCGCGTGTCACATTGGTGAGCCGCGTGCCGAACAGGAACACCGACACGCGTTTTCGCGCGTCCCCGATCGCGTGGAGGAAATGCAGGAACAGGCGGGTGTACTCGCTCATCGATCCCGAGATATCGAGCAGCGCGACGATCGGGGCCGGCTTCTCGATCCGCCCGAGCCGATGGATGTCGATGATATCGCCGCCGGTGCGTAACGACGCGCGCAGCGTGCGGCGCATGTCGAGCCGCAGCCCGCGTGGATCGGGTTGGCGCCGGCGCGTCAGCAGCTCTGCCTGCGGCAGCCGCATCATCTCGATGGCACGGAGCGCCTCGACGATCTCGGCTGCGCTCATCTGCGCAAAATCCTTCTTCTGAAGGATCTCCTTGTCGGAGACCGACAGGTGCAGATCCTGCTCCTGGTGCTGCTGCGTCTCCGTCATCCGCGGCTGCGACATCGCCTCCTGGACGCGGCGCGAGCCGGCCGGCGGCTTCTTCCTGGCGCCATCCGGCAGCGGCACCGAATCCAGCATGTGCTTCCACTCTTCGGAGGCGCGGAAGAACAGGTTGAAGGCCTGCTTGAAAATCTGCGCATGCTCGTGGCGCATGACGAAGATCGACTCCAGCGTGGTGAAGACGTCGGCGCGGCTGCCGATGTCGATCACCTGCAACGCATTCATGGCATCGATCACCGCGCCCGGACCAACCGGCATGCCGGTCGCACGCAGCGCCCGCGCAAAGCCGACGATATTGTCGGCGAACTGCTCGGTCTGCTCAGGCGCGAGGTGGTTGATGGCCATGGTCTGCTGTCCCTGCCGTCATTCCGGGGCGATGCGCAGCATCGAACCCGGACTCCATTCATCCGCCGTCACTGCTGCACAACGGATTCCGGGTTCGCGCTACGCGCGCCCCGGAATGACGCGCTAATCGCTCGTCGCTTCCTTCAGCACCTTCTGCAGCGTGTCGCCCTGCATGCGGGTGATGTCGTCCTGGTACTTGAGCAAGGCGCCCAGCGTGTCACCGACCACTTCCGGGGTCAGCGAGCGGGCATCGAGCTCTGACAGCGCGGTGGCCCAGTCGATGGTCTCGGCGACACCGGGCGACTTGTAGAAGTCCTGGTCGCGCAGCGCCTGCACGAAGCGCACGACCTGCTGCGACAGCTTTGCCGAGATGCCCGGCACGCGCGACTTGACGATCGCGAGCTCGCGATCGGCGGCAGGATAATCGACCCAGTGATAGAGACAGCGCCGCTTCAGCGCGTCGTGAATCTCGCGGGTGCGGTTGGAGGTGATGATGACGATCGGCGGATGCGGCGCTTTCACGGTGCCGAATTCGGGGATCGTCACCTGGAAGTCGCTGAGGATCTCCAGGAGATAGGCCTCGAACGCCTCGTCGGCGCGGTCGAGTTCGTCGATCAGCAGCACCGGCGGACCGGCGACGTCGGGCTCCAGCGCCTGCAGCAGTGGCCGCTTGATCATGTAGCGGTCGGCAAAAATGTCGCTCGATAGCTGCTCGCGATCGGTATCGCCGGCGGCTTCCGCCATCCGGATCGCGATCATCTGCGCGGCGCTGTTCCACTCATAGACCGCGGAGGAGACGTCGAGGCCTTCGTAGCATTGCAGGCGAATCAGTTTCCGCCCCAGCGCCGCCGACAGCACCTTTGCGATCTCGGTCTTGCCGACGCCGGCCTCGCCTTCGAGAAACAGCGGCCGCCCCATGCGCAGCGAGAGATACGTCACCGTCGCCAGCGACCGCTCGGCGAGATAGCCGCGCGAGGTCAAAAGTTCGAGCATCGCATCGACCGATGCCGGCAAGGTCGCTGAAGTCATGAAAGAACCAGTCTCGCTACGCCCTCACAAAGGGCAAGTATTGGGCCAGATCGTGAGGCCCACTCATTCTTTGGCGTTGGCGGCGTCGAGGGCGCGCCGCGTCAACACGCCGATGAGATGGGCGCGGTATTCGGCGCTGCCGTGGATGTCGCTGTTCAGCCCTTCCGCCGGCACCTCGATGCCTTCAAGCACCTTCGACGAGAACCGCTTTTTCAGCGCTTCCTCAAAAGCCTCGACGCGGAACACGCCGTCCGAGCCAGCGCCGGTCACGGCGACTCGCACGTCCGAGGGCCGCCGTGCCACGAACACGCCGACCAGCGCATAGCGCGAGGCCTGGTTGCGGAACTTGACGTAGGCCGCCTTCTTCGGCAGCGGGAACATCACTTTCGTGATGATCTCGTCGGCCTCCAGTGCCGTCGTGAACAGGCCCTGGAAAAACTCTTCCGCCTTGAGGCGGCGCTTGTTGGTGACGATTGTTGCACCGAGCGCGAGTACGGCGGCCGGGTAATCCGCGGTCGGATCGTTGTTGGCGAGCGAGCCGCCGATCGTACCCTTGTGGCGCACGGCGGGATCGCCGATCTGGCTGGCGAGATCGGCCAATGCCGGGATCGCCTCGCCGACGATGGCCGAGGTCGCGACCTCGGCATGCCTGGCGGTGGCGCCGATCACCAGCGAACGGCCCTTCATCTCGATCGTGTTCAGCCCCTCGATGTGGGAGAGGTCGACCAGATGCGGCGGGGCTGGCGAGCCGCTGCTTCATGACCGGAATCAGCGTGTGGCCGCCGGCGATCACCTTGGCGTCTTCGTTCTTCACCAGGAGGTTGGCGGCCTGCCGCACGGTCCCGGGGCGATGGTATTTGAATTCGTACATGAGAGTGTCCTGATCGCGGAGGGCGCGCGGTTACGCGAGATCGGATTTCGCCATCGCCTTCGCGCCGGCGGCGATCGAGGCGACGATGTTCTGGTAGCCGGTGCAGCGGCAGAGATTGCCTTCCAGCTCCTCGCGGATGGTGTGGTCGTCGATCTCGTGACCCTTGCGGTGCACGATGTCGATCGCGGTCATGATCATGCCGGGCGTGCAGAAGCCGCACTGCAGGCCATGGTGCTCGCGGAAGGCTTCCTGCATCGGATGCAGTGGCGCGCCATCGGCCGCCAGCCCCTCGATGGTCTTGACCTCGTGACCGTCGGCCATCACGGCCAGCGTGGTGCAGGACTTCACGGCCTTGCCGTCGAGATGCACGACGCAGGCGCCGCACTGCGAGGTGTCGCAGCCGACATGGGTGCCCGTCAGCCGCAGATTCTCGCGCAGGAACTGCACCAGAAGCGTACGCGGGTCGACATTGCCGGTAACAGGATTGCCATTCACGATGAGGGAGATTTTTGCCATAAGCACTCTCTATCAGCGCCCCGACGGGTCCCGTCGAAGCGGTTCTTATAATTATTCCGACCCATCATATGGGCCATTATGCCCTGGGGCAACATCGCCCCGGACGCAAGGCGCCATGCCGAAAGACGATAGCCTTCAGCCCTGTACCGCCTTGGCGAAGTTCGCAAAAAACTCGTCGGCCAGCTTCTTGGCGGTGCCGTTGATCAGGCGCTGTCCGAGCTGCGCCAACTTGCCGCCGATCTGCGCCTCAACCTCGTAAGACAGCAGCGTGCCGCCGTCCTTCTCGGCGAGCTTGACCGCCGCGCCACCCTTGGCGAAGCCGGCCACCCCGCCCTCGCCTTCGCCCGATATCTTGTAGCCGTTCGGCGGGTCGAGATCGCTCAGCGTCACCTTGCCCTTGAAGCGCGCCGACACCGGGCCGACCTTCATTTTTGCCGTTGCACGGAAGCCGCCGTCCTCGGTCCTCTCCAGCTCCTCGCAGCCGGGGATGCAGGCCTTGAGCACCGCGGGATCATTGAGCTTCTCCCACACGGCCTCGCGCGGCGCCGCAAGCTGGACTTCGCCGTTCATTGTCATGGCCATGGGGCGCCTCCCGAGCTGGATCACATCTGAATAATATTGCTCAAGTAACGCACGGACGCCGCAAAGGAAAGGGCAGCCCCCGGTCACGTGCAATGCATATTCGCACCTGCAAAATGCGTTGTGCGGTCGGTCAGGGATTGGCAGAGCCGAAGCATGGTGATTAGGTCCGGCGCAACATGAGCACAGCCCTCTCCCCCCTGCTTGCGCCGATGTTGTCGAGCGCAGCCATGCGCACCGTCTGCGACGACCGATCCATCCTGCAAAACATGCTCGATTTCGAGGCGGCCCTGGCCCGGGCCGAAGCCGCCGCGGGTGTGATTCCCGCATCGGCGGCGGGCCCGATCGAAGCCGGCTGCAAGGCTGATACCTTCGACATGGCGGCGCTGGCCGAGGCCGCGACCCGGTCGGGCAATCTCGCGATCCCCCTGGTCAAGGCGCTGACCGCCAATGTCGGCAAGGCCGACGCAGAGGCCGCGCGCTACGTGCATTGGGGTGCGACCAGCCAGGACGTCATCGACACCGCAACCATGCTCGGCTTGCGCGCTGCAATCGATGCACTGGACGCCGACCTCAGCCGTGCCATCAAGGGCTTTGCGACACTTGCCCGCGCCCATCGCAACACCGCGATGGTGGCACGGACCTGGCTTCAGCACGCGCTGCCGATGCCGTTCGGGCTGAAGGCCGCCGAATACGCATCCAGTCTCGCCCGCGCCCGCTGCCGCTTGCGGCGGCTCCGCCGCGAGGGCCTTGCGCTACAATTCGGCGGCGCCGCCGGCACGCTCGCGGCCCTCGGCGACAACGGCCTCGCGGTGGCCGAACGGCTCGCGCAGGAGCTGAAGCTGCCGCTGCCGGAAGCCCCCTGGCACCCCCATCGCGACCGCATCGCAGAGGCCGCATCAAGCTTCGCGATTCTCGCCGGAAGCTGCGGCAAGATCGCGCGCGACGTCTCGCTCATGATGCAGACCGATGTCGGCGAAGCGTTCGAGCCCGCCGGCGAGGGCCGCGGCGGGTCCTCGACCATGCCGCACAAGCGCAACCCGGTCGCGGCCGCAAGCGCGCTTGGCTGCGCGATGATGGCGCCGCAACTCGCCGCGACGATCTTTGCAGCCCAGGTGCAGGACCACGAGCGCAGCGCCGGGCCTTGGCATGCGGAATGGCCGACGCTGCCGCAATTGATGCTGGTCACCTCGGGCGCGCTTGCGGCCATCGTCGACATCGCCGAGGGGCTGGATGTCGATGCCGCGCGCATGCGCAGCAATCTCGACGCGACGCACGGGCTGATCATGGCGGAAGCCGTCACGTTTGCGCTCGCCGACAAGATCGGCAAGAGCGATGCCCATCACCTGATCGAGGCCGCCAGCAAGCGCGCGGTTGCCGAGAAGAAACATCTGCGCGAAGTTCTCGCCGCCGATTCGCAGGTCGCTGCGCATCTGGCGCCCGAGAAGATAACGGCATTATTTGAGCCGATGGCCTATCAAGGGGTCTCGCAGGCCTTGATTGACCGGCTGCTCGACAGCCTCGACCGCGAATAGAGCAGCCCTGAGCGGAATTAAAACGGAGACGCCGAATGCCCATGATCGATGCCGACGGTTGCCTGATCAACGTCTCCGTCGAGGGCCGCGACGGCGGGCCGACCTTGATGCTCTCCAACTCGCTCGGCTGTACGCTGCAGATGTGGGAGCCGCAGATGAAGGCACTGACGCAGGTGTTCCGCGTCATCCGCTACGACCGCCGCGGCCACGGCAAGTCCAACGTGCCGCCCGCTCCCTATACGATGGAACGTTTTGGCCGTGACGTGCTCGCGATCCTCGACGATCTCAACATCGAGAAGGTGCATTGGTGCGGTCTGTCGATGGGCGGAATGGTCGGGCAATGGCTGGGCGCCAACGCGCCGGACCGCTTCGGCAAGCTCATCCTCGCCAATACCTCCTGCTATTACGCCGAGCCGACCAAATGGCTGGAGCGCATCGACGCCGTGAAGAAGGGCGGCATCGCCGCGGTCGCCGACGGCGTGATCGCCGGCTGGCTCACCCAGGATTTCCGCGAGCGCGAACCTGACATAACCGCCAGGATGAAGGCGATGCTGCTCGCGACCCCGGTCGAGGGCTATCTCGCCTGCTGCGAGGCGCTGTCGACCCTCGACCAGCGCGCGCTGCTGCCTGCCATCAAGAACCCGACGCTGGTGATCGCCGGCCGCCACGACCAGGCAACCCCGATCTCTGCGGGCGAGCTGATCCGCTCGAGCATTCCCGGTGCCAGCATGACCATCATCGACGCCGCTCACATTTCCAATGTCGAGCAGCCGCACGCGTTCACCGACGCGGTGGTCGGCTTCTTGACGCAACGCTGATCTCGCAACGCCGTCATTGCGAGCGCAGCCAAGCAGTCCAGGAATCCCTCCGCGGTGGCAGACTGGACTGCTTCGCTTCGCTCGCAATGACGAAGGAGGAAACAACATGGACGATCAGAAGCGCCGCGATGCCGGCATGAACGTGCGCCGAAAAGTGCTGGGCAATGTCTGGGTCGACAAGTCGATTGCCAACCGCAACGCCTTCAACACCGATTTCCAGGACATGATCACCCGCTACGCTTGGGGCGAGATCTGGACGCGGCCGCATTTCGACGAGCGCACGCGGCGGGTTCTGGTGATCGGCACCATGGTCGCGCTTGGGCAATGGGACGAATTCCGCCTGCACGTGCGCGCGGCGCTCGCCGAGGGCGGCTTCACCCCCGACGACATCAAGGAAATTTTGCTGCAGCAGGCGATCTATTGCGGCGTTCCGGCGGCGAACCACGCCGTCAAGGAAGCCTCAGCGATTGTGCAGGAGCTCGGCCTGCTCAAGACCTAGCAGCGCGGTGTCCGCGACCTCGACGGTCTTCGGCGCAGCCGCGGGCCGCTCGATCACCAGCACGATTGCGGCCCCGAGCAGCAGCAGCAGCTCGGTGGCGTGCAGCCGAAGCGCGGCCATCTCGCCGACCTTCGAGGCCATCACCATGCTCACAAACGAGATCAGGCTGCCGATCGCAAGCGCAATGCCGAGCGCCTCGTCGCTGGCCCCGCTCTTGCGGGTGCGCGGAATGGCGAGCAACGCGAGATAGATCGCGAAGAACGCCACCACGGTCAGACGCCCGAGCGCCAGCAGCCAGGCGGCGCGCACCGTGCCGAGGCCGGACATCTGAAGCTGGTCGCTGAGGAACAGCGCCACCGCAACGCTCGGCCGCTCATAGAGGCCGTGCACCGGCGCCACGATGATGTTGAAGGCGACCATGGTCCAAGCCGGGATGAAATAAGCCGCCAGCAGCGCGCCGTTGACCGACCCAATCCGCCAATTCCTGAACATGCCGCTTCCCGCTTCGCCTGCACCGCGCCTTCGGACGGAAGGCTTTGCCGGGGAGCTAACTCGCATCGGACTGTGGCGGCAATTTAAACCCTTTGTTTACCTTAATCGCCCGTCCAAAGACAAAGGCCCCGCCTTTCGGCGGGGCCAGCTTCACTCCACGACTCCTGGTTCTCGGGATCCCTAATCGTCCTGACCGCGCTGACCACCCTGCTGCTGGCGGCTGGGCTTGTCGCCCTGGCGCATTGGATCATTCTGCTGCTGCTGTCCGGGTTTGTGCCCGCCGCCCTGCTGCTGCCCCGGTTGCTGGCTTGGGCGCTGCTGGCCGGGGCTCTGGTTCTGCTGGCCCGGGTTCTGGTTCTGCTGCTTCGTCATTGGGGGAAACTCCCTTGTTGGGACGTCAGTGGGGAGATAACAGGCGGAAGCCTATCTGGTTGCCCCGCGGAACCGGTTCCTCGCATCTGCGGGAACTAGGATACGACGTCCATAGCCGAAATGATCTCTGTACAAGCCTTTCTGCCGAGGCATGGCCAGTTGCAGCCACCAGTTCCCTGCTGTTACAAAACGGGAAGAAAGCTCAAGGGCTGCCGGGGCCCGAGAAGAAACTTAAACACTCTCTCGAAGACCTCCCTTTGAGTCGCGTCAGGTTTGGGTAACGGCAGCCTATGGATTATTTCGCCCAGCAGCTCATCAACGGCCTCGTGCTCGGTTCCATCTACGGCCTGATCGCGATTGGCTACACGATGGTCTACGGCATCGTCGGCATGATCAATTTCGCCCATGGCGACATCTTCATGATCGGCGGCTTCATTGCACTGATCACCTTCCTGATTCTGATCTCGCTCGGCCTGACCGCGATCCCGGTGATCCTGCTGGTCGTGCTGCTGGTCTCGATGGCGATTACAGCGCTCTATGGCTGGACCATCGAGCGCATCGCCTACCGGCCGCTGCGCCATTCCTTCCGCCTCGCGCCGATGTTGTCGGCGATCGGCATGTCCTTCGTGCTGACGAACTACTCGCAGGTGGCGCAGGGAGCGCGCGTCAAGCCGATCCCGCCCTTCGTCACCGGCGGCTACACGCTGCATGAGAGCGCAGACGGCTTCGTGATTCAGCTCTCCAACATCCAGATCATGGTGGTCGTCACCACCATCGTGCTGCTTGGAATCTTCACTTGGCTGGTCTCGCGCACCCGGCTTGGGCGCGACATGCGCGCCTGCGAGCAGGACCAGACCATGGCCGCGTTGCTCGGCGTCGACGTCGACCGCACCATCTCCATGACCTTCGTGATCGGCGCTGCGCTCGCCGCGGTCGCCGGCCTGATGTACCTGCTCTATTACGGCCTGGTCGACTTCTTCATGGGCTTCGTCGCCGGCATCAAGGCCTTCACCGCCGCTGTGCTCGGGGGCATCGGCTCACTGCCCGGCGCGATGCTCGGCGGTCTTGCGATCGGCCTGATCGAGACGTTCTGGTCGGCCTATTTCTCGGTCGAGTACAAGGACGTCGCCGCGTTCTCGATCCTGATCGTCGTGCTGATTTTCATGCCGACAGGCCTGCTCGGCCGTCCCGAAGTCGAAAAAGTCTGACGGACCGCCCCGCGTGACAGCCACCCCGCACGAGACCACCAACGCAAGTCGCACCGCCGGCATCCCCTTCCTTCTGAAAACCGCCTTCATCAACGCGCTGATCGCGCTGGTGCTGTTCTCGCTGATGATCGGCATCCGCACCGAGGCGGGCTCCGACGGCCAGCTGACTTACTGGACGCGCTTCGGCGACCTCGCTTCGATCGTCGCCGCGGTGTTCGGCGGCTCGATCGCGATCGAGCTGCTCAGGCAATGGATCGGCCCGACCGGCGCCGAGAAGCTGGTGCCGCCTGGCGTGCAGAGCGGGATTTCGTTCGTCGGCCGCTACCTCGCGCCGGCTCTGCTGATCTTCACGTTGCTGGTGCCCGTGATCTTCTATAACCAGCGCTACATCCTCGATCTCGCGATCCTCGTGCTCACCTACGTGATGCTGGGCTGGGGCCTCAACGTCGTGGTCGGGCTCGCGGGCCTGCTCGATCTCGGCTACGTCGCCTTCTACGCGGTCGGCGCCTATTCCTACGCCCTGCTCGCCACCAATTTCGGCTGGTCGTTCTGGGTCTGCCTGCCGCTCGCCGGCATCCTTGCCGCGTTCTGGGGCGTGCTGCTCGGCTTTCCGGTGCTGCGCCTGCGCGGCGACTATCTGGCGATCGTGACGCTCGCCTTCGGCGAGATCATCCGCCTCGTCATCATCAATTGGCAGGATCTGACCGGGGGTCCGAACGGCGTCTCCGGCATTCCCCGCCCCTCCTTCTTCGGCATTCCGCTCGACAACAGCGACGACGGCCTGGCTGCAAAGCTCGGCATCGAATATTCGCCGACCCATCGCATCGTCTTCCTGTTCTATTTGATCCTGGCGCTGGCGCTGCTGACCAACTGGGTCACGATCCGCCTGCGCCGCCTGCCAATCGGCCGCGCCTGGGAGGCGTTGCGCGAGGACGAGGTCGCGTGCCGTGCGCTCGGCATCAATACCACGACCACCAAGCTCACGGCGTTCGCAACAGGCGCCATGTTCGGCGGCTTTGCCGGCGCGTTCTTCGCAACCCGTCAGGGCTTCATCAGCCCGGAATCCTTCACCTTCCAGGAATCGGCACTGGTGCTCGCCATCGTCGTGCTCGGCGGCATGGGCTCACAGCTCGGCGTCGCGCTCGCAGCGCTTGCCATGATCGGCGGCTTCGAGCTGTTCCGCAGCCTTGAAACCTACCGCATGCTGGTGTTCGGCATGGCCATGGTGCTGATCATGATCTGGCGGCCGCGCGGCCTGATCGGCCATCGCGCGCCGACCGTGTATCTCACCAAGGCGAAGGCGATTTCCTCCGATCTCGTCAAGGAGGGGCACGGATGAGCGGCGAGCCAATCCTCGGCGTCGAGCGGCTCACCATGCGCTTCGGCGGCATCGTTGCCGTACAGGATTTGTCGTTTGCGGCCGAGCGGAAGAAGATCACCGCACTGATCGGACCGAACGGCGCCGGCAAGACCACCGTCTTCAACTGCATTACCGGCTTTTACAAGCCGAGCAGCGGCGCGATTCGCCTCACCCACGACGACGGCCGACAAATCGCGCTGGAACGGCTCAACGATTTCCGCATTGCGAAGCAGGCCAAGGTCGCCCGCACGTTCCAGAACATCCGGCTGTTTCCCGGCATGACGGCGCTCGAGAACCTGATGGTGGCGCAGCACAATGCCTTGATGCGCGCCTCCGGCTTTACGTTTCTCGGTCTGATCGGTGTCCCCGCCTATCGCGACGCCGAGAAGCAGGCGATCGCGCTCGCCACCGACTGGCTCAAGCGGATCAACCTGTTCGACCGCGCCGATGACGCCGCCGGCAATCTCGCTTATGGCGACCAGCGCCGGCTCGAGATCGCACGCGCGATGTGCACCGAGCCCGCGCTTCTCTGCCTGGACGAGCCGGCCGCCGGCCTCAATGCGCGCGAGAGCGCCGCGCTCAGCGAGCTCTTGCTGTCGATCCGCAACGAGCTCGGCACCTCGATCCTGCTGATCGAGCACGACATGTCGGTGGTCATGGAGATCTCAGACCACATCGTGGTGATGGACCATGGCGTGAAGATCGCGCAGGGCACGCCGCAAGAGGTCCGCGACGATCCCAAGGTGATCGCCGCCTATCTCGGCACCGACGAGGAAGAGGCTGCGGCCGTGATGGAGAGCGGGTCGTGACGTCGGCGTCCATTCCCCTGCTCGCGATTCGCAGCTTGCGCGCCGCCTACGGCAAGATCGAGGCCCTGAAGGGCGTCGACGTCGAGATCAATGCCGGCGAGATCGTGGCGCTGATCGGCGCCAACGGCGCCGGCAAATCGACGCTGATGATGACGATCTTCGGCAAGCCGCGCGCCCGCGCCGGCCAGATCCTTTACGAAGGACGCGACATCACCGACGTACCCACCCACGAGATCGCGCATCTGCGCATCGCGCAGTCGCCGGAAGGCCGCCGCATCTTTCCGCGCATGAGCGTGGCGGAAAACCTTCAGATGGGCGCGGACGCCACCGAATGCACCGATGCGGAGCGCGAGGCGACGCTGGAGCGCGTGTTCACGCTGTTTCCACGGCTGAAGGAGCGCTACGTCCAGCGCGGCGGCACGTTGTCCGGCGGCGAGCAGCAGATGCTTGCGATCGGTCGCGCCCTGATGAGCCGCCCGCGCCTGCTCATGCTCGACGAACCCTCGCTCGGGCTCGCACCGCTGATCGCCCGCCAGATTTTCGACGCGATCCGGACCCTGAACCGGCAGGACGGCCTGACCGTGCTGATCGTCGAGCAGAACGCCAACCATGCGCTCAAGCTCGCCCATCGCGGCTACGTCATGGTCAATGGCCTGATCACGCTTGCCGGAACCGGCGCCGAGTTGCTGCAGCGCCCCGAGATTCGCGCCGCCTATCTGGAAGGCGGCCGGCACGGCTGAGGCCGCCCGGATCCTGGTCGAGCCAGAGCGCAGTGCAGCGGCATGCGCCGAAATATCTGCACTTATGCCCGTATTTTGCCGGTGACTTCTCCCGGGATTCAATCAAGAATGGCGCCGGTTTGAACCGGGCCAACCCGGCAACTTCCACAGGCGATCACCCACGAGGTATCTCATGAAATCACTGAAGCTCATCGGTCTGGCTTTCGGCGCGTCGATCGTGCTGTCGAGCGCGGCATTCGCGCAGGATGTCACCATCGCAGTCGCAGGCCCGATGACAGGCACGGAGTCCGCATTCGGCCGGCAGATGAAGAACGGCGCCGAGATGGCCGTGGCCGATATCAACGCCGCCGGCGGCGTCAACGGCAAGAAGCTCGCCCTCGACGTCGAGGACGATGCCTGCGATCCCAAGCAGGCGCGCTCGGTTGCGGAAAAGATCGCCGGCGCCAAGATCCCCTTCGTCGCCGGGCATTATTGCTCGTCGTCGTCGATCCCCGCCTCCGAAGCCTATGCCGACGGCAACGTGCTTGAAATCACGCCGGCCTCGACCAACCCGCTCTTCACCGAGCGCAAGCTCTGGAACGTGGCCCGCGTCTGCGGCCGTGACGATCAGCAGGGCCTGATCGCGGCGCAGTACATCGCCAAGAACTTCAAGGGCAAGAACATCGCGATCCTCAACGACAAGACCACTTACGGCAAGGGTCTTGCGGACGAGACCAAGAAGGCGCTCAACAAGGCCGGCGTCACCGAGAAGATGTACGAGTCCTACAACAAGGGCGACAAGGACTTCAACGCGATCGTCTCGCGCTTGAAGCGCGACAACATCGATCTCGTTTATGTCGGCGGCTACCACCAGGAAAGCGGCTTGATCCTGCGTCAGATGCGCGACCAGGGCCTCAAGACGATCCTGATGGCCGGCGACGCGCTTGCCGACAAGGAATACGCCTCCATCACCGGCCCTGCCGGGGAAGGCACGCTGTTCACCTTCGGCCCCGATCCGCGCGACAAGCCGACCGCGAAGAAGATCGTCGACGCCTTCAAGGCCAAGAACATCGATCCCGAAGGCTACACGCTCTATACCTACGCAGCGATGCAGGTCTGGTCGCAGGCGGCCAAGAAGGCCGGCACCACTGACCCCAAGAAGGTCATGGAAGCGATGAAGGCCGGCAAGTGGGACACCGTGATCGGCCCGATCGAGTATGACGCCAAGGGCGACATCAAGCAGCTCGACTACGTCGTTTACAAGTGGGACGCGAAGGGCGGCTACTCCGAGATCAAGGGCAACGGCACCTGAGACAGGACGGCTGACCCTTTCACCCGACCGATGTCAACGCCCCGGTTCGCCGGGGCGTTTTCTTGCAGTCCGGTCAAACGGCTGCGGACAGTTCGCCGCCCGCAGCCTCTTGCGCCTTCCGGAGCGCTTGCAGCAGGTCGTTCGGCCGAAACGGCTTTTGCAGGCAGACGACGCTGTCAAGGCCGGGCGCCTCGCCGATGAAGTCCAGCGCCGTCATGCCTGATACCGCCACGATCGGAAATCCGGGAACCCGCTCGCGAATAGCGGCCATGATCTCGATACCGCTGGTGTCGGTCAGGAAAATGTCGACAATCGCGGCGTCGAAAACGTTCTCGCCGAAGGTCTTCAGGCCGGCCGCGCCGCTCTCCGCTTCAACTACGTCATAACGATTGACCCGAAGGACGATCGAGACCATGGCGCGGACGTCCTTCTGGTCGTCGACAACGAGGACACGGGGCATGGGAACGACTCCCGGATCTGCATCATTAATTGGTTCAATTCAACGGCGAGGTGCGCCAAGGCAGTATGGATTGCTCCGGTAAAGCCAACCTTACCGATTCCTATTCCGATACCCTGTTCGAGTTAAGTAAGCTGTAACCCTCGGTTGAGTCGCAGGCGCGTTCCCTCAGGACACACGCCCGAAGCCAGCTACCATGGAAGCCAAGGCAGAAGACCAAGGCAGCCGGCCAACGAAGTCATGTCGACTGCCCATGCCGACCGAACGAGAGGTCAAGGTGCACGCAAAGAACGACCGAAGCACATTCCTTTCGACCTTGCCGGCCATGCAGAGCGATCGCACTGCAGCATTGGCGATCGTCGGCATCTCCGCGATCCTGTTCGCGCTGGCTGTCCCGTTCGCAGGCAAGCCGCTGATCCAGGTGCCGGCCTTCGTGGCCAGCTACCAATCGGCGCTCGCCGTCTGCGACATCATCACCGCAGTTCTGCTGCTGTCGCAATTCGCCGTGCTGCGCAGCCGCGCGTTGCTGCTGCTGTCGACCGGATACCTGTTCACCGCAGCGGCGGCGATGACCCACGCCCTCACCTTCCCGGGACTGTTCGCGCCGACCGGACTGCTGGGCGCCGGCACACAGACCACGGTCTGGCTGTACATGATCTGGCACGGGGATTCCCGCTGTTCGTGCTGTCCTACGCATGGCTGAAGGATGGCGACGGTAGCAACAGGATCGAGGGACCGACCGGGCGTCCGATCATGCTCGTCGCCTTCGGCGTGGTCGCGGCGATGGTGGCGATCGCCTGGATTGTCACGGCGCAGCACGATCTGCTGCCGGTCCTGCTGAGGGACGGCCGCTACACCACCACCATGATCGGCGTGGTGTCGTTCGTCTGGTCGCTAAGCTTCGCGGCGCTCATCACGCTGTGGTTCCGCAAGCCGCACACGGTGATCGACGTCTGGCTCATGGTCACGATGTGCGCCTGGCTGTTCGACATCGCGCTGTCGGCGATCGTCAACGTCGCGCGCTATGATCTCGGTTTCTATGCCGGACGCTTTTATGGCCTCTGCGCCGCGAGCTTTGTCCTCGCGGTATTGCTGATCGAGAATGTCCGCCTCCAGGCGCACACGGTGGGGCTCGTCGGGCGGCTGCGCGAGCAGTCGGCTTCGGAACGCGACTTCTACTCAAAACGTCTCGCGCTGTATGGCGCCGTCGTCGAGTCCTCCAACGATGCGATCATCACCGAGTCGCTCGACGGCATCATCACCGGTTGGAACAAGGCTGCCGAGCGCCTGTTCGGCTATTCTGCCGTCGATGCCGTCGGCCAGTCGATCGACCTCATGGTGCCCGAGGACCGGAGGGCCGAAGCCAGGGGAATTCTCAACCGCATCAGCAGCAACGAGTCGATCGCCGCGCACGAGACGGTCCGCATCGGCAAGGACGGCCGCCTACTCGACGTCGTCCTGAACGTGTCGCCGCTGCGATCGGATAACGGAGAGATCATCGGCGTCTCCAAGATCGCCCATGACATCACCGAGGAGAAGCAATCGCAGGAGAAGCTGCGCCGCGAGACCGAGGAGCGCCAGCGCATTTTCGAAACCTCGCGCGACCTGATCCTGGTCACCGACGGTTTTGGCAATTTCATCCAGGTCAGCCCGAGCGTGAAGGATATCCTCGGCTTGAGCCCGGGGGACATGATCGGGCACAGCGCGACCGACTTCATCCACCCCGACGATCTCGATAAGACGCGGAGCGAGATGCGTGCGGCGCGCCGCGGCCAGACCGTGCGCAGCTTCGAGGCACGCTACTACCATTATGACGGCCACGAGGTCTCATTGAACTGGATGGGGACCTGGTCGGAGCCCGTGAAGCGCCATTTCTTCATCGGGCGCGACCTGACCGAAAAGCAGGCTGCGGAAGCCCAGTTCCGGCAAGTGCAGAAGATGGATTCGATCGGCCAGCTGACCGGCGGCGTCGCCCACGATTTCAACAACGTGCTTACCGTCATCACCGGCACGATCGGTATCTTGGCGGACGCGGTGGCCGATCGGCCCGAACTCGCAGCCATCACCAAGCTGATCGACGATGCCGCCGAGCGCGGCGCGCAACTGACCAAACATCTGCTCGCCTTCGCCCGCAAGCAGCCGCTTCAGCCGCGCGAGATCGACGTCAACGCGCTGACGCTCGAGGCCGCCAAGCTGCTGCACCCGACGCTCGGCGAGCAGATCACCATCCTGCCGCAGCTCACCGAGGATGCCTGGCCCGCTCTGGTCGATCCGGGCCAGCTCTCCACCGCGATCCTCAATCTCGCGCTGAACGCGCGCGATGCGATGCCAGATGGCGGCACGCTGGTGCTGGAGACCCGCAACATCTTCCTCGACGACGGCTATGCCAGCATGAATCCCGACGTCGTCGCCGGCAATTACGTGATGATCGCGGTGAGCGACACCGGCTTGGGCATTCCGGCGGACCTGATCGAGCGGGTGTTCGATCCCTTCTTCACCACCAAGGAAGTCGGCAAGGGCACCGGCCTCGGCCTGAGCATGGTGTTCGGCTTCGTCAAGCAATCCGGCGGCCACATCAAGATCTACAGCGAGGAAGGCCACGGCACGAGCGTGAAGATCTACCTGCCACGTTCCACCGGCGTGCAGGAGACCGAGTACGAGGCGCTCCAGAACGTGCCCATCACCGGCGGCAACGAGAGAATCCTCGTTGTCGAGGACGACGCGCTGGTGCGGCAGTATGTCATGACCCAGATCAAGAGCCTCGGCTATGCCGCGCTGGAAGCGGCCAACGCCGCCGAAGCCCTCGCCATCATCGATGCCGACAAGGACATCGACCTGCTCTTCACCGACGTGATCATGCCGGGCAACATGAATGGCCGCCAGCTGGCCGACGAGGCGGCGCGGCGGCGCCCCGAGCTGAAGACGCTGTTCACCTCAGGCTATACGGAAAACGCCATCGTCCATCACGGCCGGCTCGATTCCGGCGTGCTGCTGCTGGCAAAGCCCTATCGCAAGTCGGAGCTCGCCAAGATGCTCAGGATGGCGCTGGCGAGTTGAGCATGCCGCACGGCTGCGCTATCGCTGAGGCGATGCAGCGGAGTGCCGTCCTTGAAAAACCTCCTCACCGATATCGCCGGCGTCCGCGTCGGCCACGCCCATGATGCAAAACTCGCTTCTGGCACGACGGCGATCGTGTTCGACCAGCCGGCGGTGGCGGCGATCGACATCCGCGGTGGCGGTCCCGGCACGCGGGAGGACGCGTTGCTCGATCCCGCCAGCACGGTCGAACGCGTTGACGCGATCGCGCTGTCCGGCGGCTCCGCGTTCGGGATCGAGGCCGGCGGCGGCATCCAGGCCTGGCTTGCCGAGCAGGGCCGCGGTTTCCGCGTCCGCGAGGCGCTGATCCCGATCGTGCCGGGCGCGATCCTGTTCGATCTGCTCAACGGCGGCGACAAGGCGTGGGGCCGCTTCGCACCCTATCGCGATCTCGGCTATGCGGCGGCGGTCTCAGCCGGGACGGATTTTGCGCTCGGCAGCGTCGGCGCCGGCTTTGGTGCCACCACCGCGACTTTCAAGGGCGGGCTCGGCTCGGCCTCCGCCGTCACCAGCGGCGGCGTCATGGTCGCGGCGCTCATCGCCGTCAATGCGGTCGGCAGCGCCACCGTCGGCGACGGACCGTGGTTCTGGGCGGCGCCGTTCGAGGTCGACGGCGAGTTCGGCGGCCGCGGATTGCCCGACAAATTCACCGACGACATGCTCAAGATGCGCATCAAGGGCGGCCCCGCCGCAACCGAGCGCGAGAACACAACGATCGGCATCGTCGTCACCGATGCGGCGCTGACCAAGCCCCAGGCCAAGCGGCTGGCGATGATCGCGCACACCGGCTTCGCCCGCGCGATCTATCCGGTGCATGCCCCGACCGATGGGGACGTGCTGTTTGCCGCCGCGACGTGCGCGAAGCCGATCGATCCGGTCGCGGGCCTCACCGAGCTCGGCATGATCGCGGCCAACGTGGTCGCGCGCGCGATCGCCCGCGGCATCTACAGCGCGACCGCGCTGCCGTTCCCCGGCGCGCAGCCGGCGTGGATGGACCGGTTTGGCTAGAAACGAACCACCGGATACGGCGTTATCCGGATGGGCCGAGGTGCACCGTCATGCCGTCCCTCCGTGATCCGCTTCTTCCGCTATGCGCCCGAGACGCGCGAATTGAAGGTCACTTTCGTCAGCGGCCGTCTCTACCTCTACGAGGATGTTCCGCCCGAGGTTGCGGCCGCGTTTAGGAACGCCCGCTCCAAAGGTACATTCTTCAACCACGAGATCCGTGATCGGTATGCCTATCGTGACATCACTCGCGAATATGCGGGCTAACCGCGAATGCGCCCTTACACGCTCATCGACATCGATGAAGCCGCGGAACCCGCTGCGGCCTGCGCCTGGCGCTGCATCATCTGGCCGAACCAGTCATAGGGCGAATTACCGCCGCCCGAGGCGCTCTGGGAGCTGGAAGCTCCCGGCACCGTCGTCGTCATCTTGAAGCCGTCGGCATAGGTGACGGTGGTGGTGGTCGAGCCGTCGGCGCCGGTCGATGTGGTCGAGGTCGACCCGCCGCTCGAGGATGAGGACGAGGAGTCGCTGTCGCTGCCGGACGCATCGCCCGAACCGCTCGCGGCCTGCGCGTGGTGGTGGCCGCCATGATGTCCGCTGCTCTTCAGCGCCTTCGACATCTCGTCGAGGCTGACGCTGCCGTCGGAATTGCCATCGAGCTTGGAGAACACATCGTCGGCCTGCGCCAGATTGGTGCCGCCGGCGCCAAGCGCGTTCTCGAACTCGGACTTGGTGATCTGGCCGTCGCCATTGGCGTCGATCTGCGAGAACAGATCCTTCAGCGCATCATCCCGGCTGGTCGATGTCGAGGACGCCGCGCTCGCCGATGTCGAGCTGCTCCTGGTCTCCGACGACTGACTTTGCGCGGCAATCAGCGCGCTCATCGTCTCCGGCGAGATCTGCGCGCAATTGCCGGAATTGACCGATGAGGTCGCGCCACTGCCCGTGCTGCTGCTGGTGTCGATCGCGAACGGATCGGTCGCTGCTTGAGACGTCCCGGTCTTCTGGGTCGACGACGACGACTTCGAGTTCGTCAGCGATTGAATGGCATCGAGCGCACCCGAGACGGCGCCAAGCGCAAACAACATTGCACAACTCCAACCCATGCGGCATGCCGCGGCCAATGTTCTGGCCGTGAGGTCAGCAAGCGTCGTGCCAGCGCGAAAAGCTCAACGAAATCCGCATCCGCCGCACTCTCCTGGATCGGGGAACATCGGCAATTCATGCCGCCGACGGCAGAATTTTCCGCCCACAGGATGCTCGTCCTGCCTGCATTGCCCGGCCGAGGGGCCCATGTTAGGCGAGGCCATACGCCCTTCGGCCGCCACGGGAACCACGCCATGACCCAAGCCTTCGCCCCCCGCCCCCTGGCAATCGCGCCCTCGATCCTGGCCTCGGATTTCTCGAAGCTCGGCGAGGAGGTTCGCGCGGTGGACGCCGCTGGCGCCGACTGGATCCATCTCGACGTGATGGACGGCCACTTCGTGCCCAACATCTCCTACGGCCCCGACGTCATCAAGGCGATGCGCCCGCACACCAAGAAGGTGTTCGACGCGCATCTGATGATCTCGCCCTGTGATCCTTATCTCGAGGCCTTCGCCAAGGCCGGCTGCGACCACATCACCGTGCATGCCGAGGCGGGGCCCCATCTGCACCGCTCGCTCCAGGCGATCCGCGCGCTCGGCAAGAAAGCCGGCGTCTCGCTCAATCCGGGCACACCGATCAGCGTGCTCGAATATGTGCTCGACCTGGTCGACCTCGTGCTGGTGATGTCGGTCAATCCGGGCTTCGGCGGCCAGGCCTTCATCCATTCGGCGATCGACAAGATCAGCGACATGCGCGCGATGATGGCGGGCCGGCCGATCGACATCGAGGTCGACGGCGGCGTCGGCCCCGATAATGCGGGCGCGCTCGCAGCCGCCGGTGCCAATGCCTTCGTCGCCGGCACCTCCGTGTTCAAAGGCGGCACGCAGGACGCCTACAAGACCAATATCGCAGCGATCCGCAACGCGGCGCTCGGGGCCCGGGGCGAAGCGATCTGAAGCACCGCTACGCGCCCGCAAGCCTGCGATCCTTGCGGGTGTTGCGACGCGCACTGCCCAAAATTGCAACCAGGACCCGTACTCCTCCGGGCTTCCCTGATCCGTGCAAATCACCGCTAGTGATTCCTGCCTGATTGGACAGGAGCACATCATGACGACGACCCTGGTTTGGACTGGCGTGGCGTTGTGGATCGGTTTTTGTGCGTTCGTTGTGTTCGGCCCGTCGGCGGGACCGGTAAGGGCTCCCGCGCGTTCGGCCGGTATCGTCGGCCGCGATCGCTATCGGGCCTGATGCCATGCAACTCGCCCTCGTCAAGCGTCAGCCGAAACGCAGATGCCGCATCCCGCGCCGTCCGCATCCGAACCTCGATTTTTTCTTCGGCCGGCTTGAACGCACCGAAGGCGAGATGATCGATGACGCCCGCGCCGAGACGGCGGACCTCAACCACCCGTTCCGGTCACCGCGCCAACATTGAAAACTTCTGGACCAAGACTGATGAAGCCGCACTGCCCGAACTGCCTGAAGGAAATGACCAAGGCGTCAGCGTCGCGTAACCTCTTCAACTGCGAACCCTGCCGCGAGATCATTCAGTACTTCGGCGGCAGCGCGGATCACGGCGAGGCTGGCCCGCACTTCACCTGGCCGATCCGCCGCAAGCGCTCGGGCCAAGCCGCCGCCCACGTGGCTTGATGTGTCAACCCGCAGCCTCGCCCGCATCGGCTTGCCCCGCATCCGCAGCCATCCGCGGCGGCCGCACCACGGTGACGGTGCAGGTCGCCTCCTCAGCCACCTTGGCCGAGACACTGCCGAGCAAACTGCGCCGAAATGAGCCCTGCCGCGCGCCGATGATGACATGGTCGACCTGGTTGACCTCGGCGAATTCCAGCAGCGCAGCGGCGGGATCGACGGCCTCCAGCACATGAACCGACAGCCGGCTCTCGTCCAGTTTCAGGGGCGTCGCCCAGTGCCGGAGCGCGACGAGGCGGTCGATGTGCTTGTTGGAGCCCTGTTCGTCGAGCGTCTTGTCGACGGCAATGCGATTGAGCTTCAGCACATTGACACAGGCAAGCCGTGCTGACGGCAGGGTTGCCAGGATGCGCTCCGTGGTGACCCGCAGCGACTCGTTCAATTCCGGCGCACCCTCCAGCAATTCGAGCGCGACCGCAACGATCGGGCTCATCGCAATGTGCGTCGCGAGATCCGATCTCGCACCCGATGGCTTGACGTCGGGATTGAAGCGGCGCCGCCAGGCGACACTGAGCGGATCGCGCTTCATCCGCTCCGCGCGTGCGGTGAGCTTGACCTGGTCCGGATGGGTCAGATCGAAGGCGAGCTGGGCCGCTGTCGGATAGCGCCAGTCCGGCTGGATCTCGAGGCACCGCAGCACCACCTCCTGGAGCCAGGGCGGATAGTCGCTGCGGAGCGCACGCGGCGGATAAGGGTCGCGCCACAGCCGGCGCCGCATCGCGCGCAGCGTCTCTCCTTCGCCGAAGGGACGTTCGCCGGTGGTGAAGAAATAGAGCAGCACGCCGAGCGAAAACAGATCGCTGCGGGGATCGTCGCGCACACCCAACAGCCGTTCCGGCGCCATATAGGGCGCGGTGCCGTAAGGCACGCGGAACTCCGCCTGCAGCAGATCTGGCAGATGATTATGATGCGACAGGCCAAAGTCGATCAGCACGGCCTCACCATGATCGCGGAACATGATGCTGCTCGGCTTGATGTCGTGATGGATCACGTTCTGCCGGTGCAAATCAGCGAGCGCGGTCGCGATCTTGGCGGCAAGCAGCCGAACTTCGTCGTAAGGCAGCGGCAGGTCAGGCAGCCGCTTGTAGAGCGTCGTCCCCGAAATGCGCTCGATCACGGCGTAGGCCTGATGCGCGAAGTCGCCGGTGCCATAGCAGTGCGGCACGTGCGGCCCTGTCAGCCGCGGCAGGATCATCATCTCCATCTCGAAGGAGACGATCGCCGCCGGGTCCTCGCCCTCGGACGCCCTTGGGATCTTCATCAGCAGCGGGGCGTCAATGCCGGCATGCGTGACGGTCCAGAGTGTCGCCATGCCGCCGGCATGCACGCATTCGCCAATGGTGTAGCCGTCGATCACGGCGCCGGATTTGACCAGGGGTTTCGGCATCGGCCTTTAGCGCCCCTCCGATAACCGGTCTGCGAGCCAGTGCGGTAGGCCGTTCTCGCGGATCCGGTTCGCCGCGCTCGCCACGTCATAGGGTGCCCGGCAATACGTGATCTGGCATGAGACCGTATCGAACAGCACGAACGCCGCGGATGGATCACCGTCGCGCGGCTGGCCGACCGCACCGAGCACGGCCAACCATTGCCGCCCGCGCAGGAGCGGCACCGAAACATCGGTCTTGGGCACGAGGCTAGTCATCTTCGCCGTCACCGACATCGAATAGAGCGCGGGACGGTGAATGTGGCCGCAGAAGGTCACGTGAGCGGGGGTCGATATCAGGCTCCTGGCAGCGTCCGCCGTCGAGCGAATGTAGTGCCAGCGCTGGGGATGAGAGGCTTCCGAGTGCACGAACAGGCGGTCGCCGTCCTCCACGAGCATCGGCAGCTCGGCAAGAAACCGGCGCTGCGCGGTGTCGAGCCGTCCGCGCGTCCATTCGATCGCGATCTGCGCCTCATTGCTCATGGTCTCGGACAAGGAGTTCACCGCCTGGTCGTGATTGCCGCGGACGGCAACGGCGCCCCGGGCGACCAGCTCCATCGCGGTATCCACGACCCATTCCGGATCGGCGCCATAGCCGACCAAATCGCCGAGCATGACGAACCGCTCCGCGCCCTTCGCGCGGGCCGCCTTCAGGCATCCCTCAAACGCCTGCCGATTGCCGTGAATATCCGAGAAGACAGCGAGAAGCACGCACCCTCCACCCTCAAATTCTTGACGCCTATCAAGCCAATTTGAGGGAGATCAACAAGATGCGCCGGCGCGGGGCGCTTTACCAGCGCCGCGCTGCGCAATGGTGAAGAGGCTATTGCTCGTCCTTGGGCGGCATCCGGGGCGGGGGCAGCGGCGTGAACACCGCTCCTTGCGCGCCGGCCGGCGGGGCATTGAATTCGCCGGTGGAGGAATCGCCGCCGCTGGTCTCGAGGATGACCTTCGGCGTCACATATTCCCGGACCATGTCGATCAGGCTGCCCTCGCCGCCGCCAAAATCAGCCGCGCGCCCGCCTTGCGGGTGGCCCGCAGCGATCTCGTTCTCGGCCGCATGGGTCTTGTCGGCCAGAGTGTCGTTATAGGGGACGCGGAACGCGCGCGGGATGCCGCTGGGACGGTGATCCTCGTCGAGTTCCTCGACCCACAGGTAGATCGAGCCGGGATCGCCCTCGAGCGAATGCGGCTCGACGATCCGCGCCTTGAGCAGCTTGAACGCAGTAGGCAGCCTGTCCGTGCTGGCCCAGCCGAGCAGCCCGCGCATCTCCGTGAAGCTGACGACGTAGAAGGCGCTGGTCACGACCACCGCGACCGCCTTCAGCGACCAGTGCAGCCGTGCATAGACCAGCACGACCAGCAGCAGCGCGCCGATCACGGCATAGGCGACCGACAGCGTGAGGATGACCGTCTGCAGATTAATCACGGCGTATCCTCACCCCGGTCTTCGGGTCGACGTCCGCGCCGTTGCGCCAGGTGCTGCGGAAGGTTTCCAGCAGCGATTTCGGCCGCTGGTCCACACTGACCACCTTGCCTTCGGCATCGAGCCGGAACCGCACCGCGGTCTTCTCGTCACCGGTGTGGTCGAGCGTGAATTTGTTGTCGAAGACCACCTGGGCGGTCGGATTGAGCTTCTGCACCTTCACATTGGCCGTAACAGGCTCGCCGGTCGTGGCGACGAAATGCGAGACGTTGACGGTGTATTCGCCGGCGACGATGCCGCGCACCGTCACGATCTCCTCGCGGATGGGCGAGGCAATCTTCTTGCCGTTGACCATGATGAAGTCGTTGGCCCCGCCGCGATCGTCGCGATCGAGCGTGAGGAAGCCGGCCTCGCGGTGGCGATACCAGGCGATGTTGCCGGCAGGATCCTGCACGAACAGGTCGAGATCGTCGGGATGGTTGTCCGGCCAGTCCAGCGTGATCATGAACTCGGCCTTGGAGTCGATCTTGCCCTCCTTGGCATCAGGAGAGACCGCGAGCAACGCGAGGAAGAACAAGAAGGCGACCACCTGGAGCGCCTTGAACAGCATCACGCCCAGCGGATCGAACGGCTCCTCGCGCGGATAGAGTCCGAAATCATCCATCATGACGGCGTTCCAGCGCCTTTGCGCTCGAGAACCGGCGTCACATAGGTCTCGGTCAGCACGACGGCATCCGAGAACACCCGCTGGGTCGCTGAATCGAGCATGTAGTACTGGATACGGACCAGGATGGAGCCGACGAGACCCGCCAGCGTCGTGTACATCGCAACCGCCATGCCGTCGCTCATCAGCCCCATCGAGGAGCGCATCGCGACCTTGTCGGCGGCATCCAGTCCGGCAATCGGCGCCAGCATGATGATGAAGCCGATGATGGTGCCGAGCAGGCCGAGCTTCATCAGCGTGTCGGAGACGAAGGCGCCGAACCCGTTGGAGCCGCGCAGGCGGTCGGCGAGCGTCCGCAACAGCAGCGTCTGGTCGACCGGGCGGTAGTCCTGCGCTGCTGCTTTCGTCACCAGGCTGTCGATGTGATCCCGCACCAGCCCGCGCGGCAGCGCAGCCGTGCTTGCATCGAGCACCTTGCTGCCCTCTGGCGCCGCCAGCACCGCGCGGCAGCGCCGTGCCGCGGCCCCTTCACGGGCAATCGCCCGTGTGCGCAGGAAGCAATGTCCGCAGGTCAGGATATAGAGCACCGCGATCACGCTCGAAATGTAAGTCCGGTCCGAGGTCAGCATCAGATGGATCAGACCGAACCGCCACAGCAGCACGACGGCAAAGATCGAGAGCCCCGTGAAGATCATCCAGAACAGCAGCGCGCTGCGCTCGGATGGGTCGGACGCGGTGTTTGCGATCGGTCCAATCGTCATCGAACTCATGCTGCACTGCTCCTGGCCTGCAGGAATTGGCCTGCAACGATTCCGCCCAGATTAGATCAAAGCCACCGCATCCGGTCCAAAGACCCATGCCCAATCCGGCTTGGGAAATTTGCCCGAGCTGCGATGCGACCGAAACCCTGCAATTGGCAAGGTCGAGCTGCGTTGTTAGGCTGAGCTTACCAAACTTTGGGGTGATCGCATGCGCCTCGTGCTTCAGCTTGTCGCCCGTTTGCTTCTCATCGTCGCGCTCTGCCTCGGCGCCGCGACCATATGGGCCACGTTCGACGCCTATCGCAGCGTCGACCGGGCGACTGCGGCCTCCGCGCAGCGGGTCGCGCAAGCGCTTCAGGCGCTGTACTGGCACGAGCTCTTGCTGCGCAGCAGCAGGATGCGCGAGCATCTCATGCCGGTTCCGGAGTGGCGGACGCTGGAGACGATGAAGCTGATCTCGCCCGGCGTCTGTGTCGAGTTCCAGCCGGCGACCGCATTCGAAAAGCCGCTCTGCGGCCAGAGCCAGGGGATCGGCCGGGCGCCGCCGCGCTGGTTCGCGTCGATCGTTCCGACCTTCCTCGGCAGCCACGCCGAGGTGGTGCGGCCCGTCAGTCCGCGCGCCGTGGCCGCCGGAACGGTGGTTGCTACGCCCGATGAGGCGGCCGCAATCTCGCTCGCCTGGGAGTACATTCTCAACGTGATCGACGTCGCGCTTTTGATGGCGGCGGCGATCGCCCTGCTCGCCTCGCTTGCGATCGCGCACACGCTGGCGCCGGCGCGCGCCATCGTGACCGCCTTGCAACGCATGGCGCGCGGTCAGTATCGCACCAAACTGCCGCGCTTCCGCTCCATGGAGCTTGGGATGATCGGCGGCGCCGTCGAGAAACTCGGCAGCCGGCTGGAAGAATCCATCGAACAACGCGCGGCGCTGACGCGGCGCCTCATCGAGATCCGCGACGACGAGCGTCGCGCGCTCGCCCGCGAGCTGCACGACGAGTTCGGACAGAATCTTTCCGCCATCCTCGCTTTCGCCAACACGATCGAGACGGCGAGTACGAAAGACGGGGATCATGGCATCGCGCAGGACGCGCGCATGATCTCGCAGGCCACGCACCATTTGATGGCCTCGCTGCGCGATGCGCTGAAACGCCTGCGCAATCCGCTGCCCGAGGAGCTTGGGCTGGAAGCGAGCCTCGTCAACCTCGTCGACAGCTGGCGCTCGCAGAGCGCGACGCAGCCGACGATCCAGCTCGACCTCAAGGGCGACCTCACCGACATCAGCGGTCCGGCAGCCACCACCGCCTATCGCGTCGCCCAGGAATGCTTGACCAATGCGCTGCGCCACGGGGCGGCCCGCGCGATCTCGTTGCATGTCGAGCGGTGCGCGGGCGAGGACGATGCGCTTCTGATCCGCGTCGAGGACGACGGCGGCGGCGATGCGGCACGGGTGGCGCAGTCGGCCGGCTTCGGCCTCACCGGCATCCGCGAGCGCGTGACGGCCGCCGGCGGCTCGCTGTCGATCCTGCCCGCGAGGCGCGGCCTCAGCGTCGCCGCGACGATTCCGCTCGCTGCATGAGGCGGCCATGAGCGAGGTCGCAGCAACAGGCATTTCGGTGCTGCTGGTCGACGACCATCCGATCGTCCGCCAGGGCTACCGGCGCGTGCTGGAGAGCCAGGGCGACCTCCACGTCGTGGCGGAAGCCGACAATGCCGCGGATGCCTATGGCGCCTTCAAGACGCACGACCCCGACGTCGTCGTGATGGACATCTCGATGCCCGGCGCCAGCGGCCTCGAGGCCATCCGCAACATCCGCGCACGTAATCCGCGGGCGCGGATCCTCGTCTTCACGATGCACAACGAGGCGGTGCTGGTCAAAGCCGCCTTCAGTGCCGGCGCTTCCGGCTTCGTCACCAAGAGCAGCGCGCCCTCCGCCGTCGTCAACGCCATCCGCAGCGTCGCCCGCGGCGAGCGGGCCATGAGCGACGACATCGCGCATGTGCTGGCCGAGGACAGCCTGTCGACAGGCTCAGCGCTGGATCAGCTGGGCGAACGCGAGATCGAGATTTTGCGCCAGTTCGCCGGCGGCGCCACCACCGAAGAGATCGCGACGCATCTCAATCTCAGCGTCAAGACGGTCCAGAATTATCACTATCTGATCAAGACCAAGACCGGCACGCGCACGGATGCGCAGCTCGTGCGGCTGGCGGCAACTTGCGGGCTGACGAAGATCTAGCAGCGGGACTGCCGGATTTCCGGGCGCTTCAATCTGCTGAACGCAATGGAACGTAGACCATCCAACTCCGGTTAGTAGCGGAGTGGAGGAGTAACACGCCATGAGTAAGGGTCATCACAAGGCAGTCGACCATCCCACCGTCATTACCGTAGGCGAGCTTATCGACCAGCTTTGCCGCTTGCCGGACACGGCTGTTGTCCACTTCCGCTGTCCTATGCTCGATCAGGAACTGACATTCCACCGCCTCCGAAAGCAGTCGAAGGACGCCGTCGAAATCGCGGTCAGTGCATATCCGGAGAGCCCGCCGGTCGTCCCGTCGTCCGACGGCACATTCCACCCGCGAAGGCATGCCACTTCCTCGTCGGCGCCCCGCAACGGCGGAGTGCTTCATGGCAAGAGGGCAAGTTAGGAGGAGCGCTTCTAGGCCGCCTTTAGCCCGCGCAGCAACAAGGCGAGCGTCGCATCGACGCGCGCGGGCAGTTCGGCATCCTTCCACTCGTCGGCATGGGCCGGATGATGGAAGCGGCAGGTCGCATCGAACAGCGCGCGTGCGGTGGTCTTGACGTCAGCCACATCGAACTCGCCCTGCTTCACGCCGTCGGACAGGATCGCTGCGATCTGGTCGATCATGGTGTCCTTGTGACACTTGACCGCCGCGCAGGCCTCGCGGGCCAGCGTCAGATAGGTCTCGAACATCTCGGGGTCGTCGAGCACGCGTGAACGCTTGGCCGCGAACAGCGTGCGCAGCCAGCGGTCGAGCCGCGCCGGCGCAGGGCCCTGCTCCTTAGCGATGGCCAGGAGCGGCGCGTCGATGCGGTCGAGCCAGCGCTTGGCGACGGCCTCGCGCAGCGAAGCCTTGCTCGGAAAATGGCGATAGACGCTGCCGTGGCTCACATCGAGCGCACGGGCAACATCGACCACTGTGGCCTTGGCAAGTCCGTAGCGCCGCAAGACGTCCTCGGTGACTTCGAGGATCCGCTCCGGCGTCAAGACAACGGCTTCGTTCATGCCAGCACCATATTCCCGTTAAGGGCTCAGTTACCCGGCGATGGGGCCGCTTCCGAAGCGCCCCTGCCGGCCGTTTCGGAAAGCTCTCGCCTTAATGAGGCAGTTTTGCAGCCTGCGCCGCGATCTGGCGCGCCACCAGTAAATTGAGCCAATGCCCAATCGTCCCGGTGAGATTGATGATTTCGATCGTCATTGTCGTAAGTCTCCAATCATTGGCGGGCCCATTGTTCAATTTCGACCCTCGATCCCCCACTTGTTTGGGACGTTCGGGCTTCCATTACCGCCAGACGCCCAATCGGAGCGTCCGAGGAGGAATATACATGTCTCACTGACAGATTTCAACATCTGTCATTCAATGATCCGTGATTGACAGCTGATATTTGGGGATCGTCTGCCAGCCGGCTCAGTCTGGCCCAACGGCCGGCCGCCTGGCGCACTGGAGGCCGAAAACACCCAGCTCCCCACCGCCTTGATCTCCCACCACCTTGCCGTACCGCTTGGTTGGCCCTCCCCCTCTGCCAAATCACGGCGTAAAAGCATTTTGACCGGCGCCACCCTCTAAAGCCGCCGCCCGCCTCCTCGGCGGGTTACGCTGCGCTCACCCGCCCTACGAAGAAGAAACGGATCCTCCCCATGCCCATCGTCAACCGCATCGCCGCCCTCGCCGACGAAATGGCCGCCTGGCGCCATGACTTTCACGAGAATCCGGAACTGCTCTACGAAGTCCACCGCACCGCCGGGATCGTCGCCGACAAGCTTCGCGCGTTCGGCTGCGACGAGGTGGTGACCGGCATCGGCCGCACCGGCGTGGTCGGCGTGATCCGCGGCCGCAAGTCGGCCTCCGGCAAGGCCATCGGCCTGCGCGCCGATATGGACGCGCTGCCGATCGTGGAAACCGCCGATGTGCCCTACGTCTCGAAGATCCCCGGCAGGATGCACGCCTGCGGCCATGACGGCCACACCGCGATGCTGCTGGGCGCCGCAAAGTATCTCGCCGAGACTCGCAATTTCGACGGCACGGCGGTCGTGATCTTCCAGCCCGCCGAGGAAGGTGGCGGCGGCGGCAAGGCCATGGTCGAGGACGGGCTGATGACGCGCTGGAACATCGACCAGGTCTACGGCATGCACAACATGCCGGGCCTCGCCGAAGGCCATTTCGCGACCACGCCGGGTCCGCTGCTCGCCTCTTCCGACAACATCCGCATCACCGTTCACGGCAAGGGCGGTCATGCCGGCGCCACCCCGCACCAGGCGATCGACAGCGTCCTGATCGGCTCGCAGATCGTCAACGCGCTGCAATCGATCGTCGCGCGCAACGTCGATCCGCTGAAATCGGCGGTGATCTCGGTCACGCAATTCCACGCCGGCACCGCCTTCAACATCATCCCCGAGACCGCCGAGCTCAGCGGCACCGTGCGCACGCTCGATCCCGACGTGCGCGATCTCGTCGAGCGCCGGATCGGCGAAGTCGCCGACAGCGTCGCCCGCGCTTATGGCGGCTCGGCGGAGACGAAATACACGCGGATGTATCCGGTCACCCTGAATCATGCGCGCGAAGCCGGCGTCGCCGCCGACGTCGCCCGCGACATCGTCGGTGACGACCGCGTCAACGACAAAATCATTCCGATGATGGGCGCGGAGGATTTCTCGTTCATGCTCGAACAGCGCCCTGGCGCAATGGTGCTGGTCGGCATGGGTGATAGCCCGGCGTGCCACCACCCGGCCTATGTCTTCAACGACAACATCCTCGGCCACGGCGCATCGTTCTGGGTGCGCCTGATCGAGACGACGATGCCGGCGGGTTGGCAGCCTTGGTAGTGGTGGGTTAGCGCAGCGAAACCCACCACCACGGATCAACGTCCGCGCTGCTATTTCAGGTCTGCGGCAAAGAAGTTCGCAGCCTCGGCCTTCGCCTCCCGATCGACCTTGGCGTCGTATCTGAGCGGCAGGTTGAACTTCTTGCCGAGCTCGGTGGCTTCGGGGTTGGTGAAGGCGTGCACGGCGCCAGGGTACTCGATGATCCGGTAATCCGCCTTCGCGGCGTCAAAATCCTTCTTCAGAGCCGCATACTGCTCGCGCTTCACGAAGGGGTCATCCGCGCCGTTCAGGATGAGGACCTTGGCCTTGACGGCTCCCGGTGCGGGCGCGGGCGTATTGAGACCGAGCGAGGCGTGAAAGCCCACGACGGCGGCGAGGTCAGCGCCGGCGCGCGCCATGTTCAGCACGACGGCGCCGCCGAAACAGTAACCCACGGCGCCGATCCGCTGGGGATTGGCCGAGGCCTGCTTGGCAAGCTGGTCCCTGGCTGCATTGAAACGCCGCTCCATCTCCTTCGGGTCCTTCATTACCGACGACGAGAGCGCGCCGGCGTCCTTCGGATTGTCAGCGGTCTTGCCGTCGCCATACATGTCGGCAATGAAGGCGGTGTAGCCTTGCTCCGCGAACTTTCGCGCCTCGTTGTGGATATGCTGGGTGATGCCCCACCATTCAGGCACCACCACGATCCCGGGTCGCTTGGTCTGGACCGCATCGTCGTAGACGACGAACCCCTTCATGGTGGCCCCGCCGTCCGTATAGGTCACCGGTTCTTCCCGAACCGCCGCCTGTGCGGTTCCGACCAGGGCGACGGCGCAGAGCGCGCCAACGATATTTATCCGCATGCTGGCCTCCTGGTTGACTTAACCAAAACTCGCTGCCGCGGTTCCCGCGCGTTTTGAAGTGCGGTGCTCGCCGGCTATCCGTGCACCACCTCGTGCCGCATTACGAATGGCGCGAGCAGCGTGTGCACCTCGCCGGCAACGATTTCGCGCTGGTCCGCCGGAAGCCCTGCAAGCGTGACGGTTGCGATCGAGCCGTGGCTGCCATGGGCGCCGACCTTCACCTTGCAGTCGATGCCGCGCGCGACCAGCGGCGCCAGCACCTTGGTGAACACGCGCTGCGCCGCATCCCAGCGCAGTTGCGGCTTGAACACCTTGCCGACGCCGGTCACCGGCATCGGGTCGATTGGGATGACCTGCACCGGAACCGCGGCACGCTCGGGCGTCCGCTCGCGCACCCACGTCTCGAGCTCGCCGGGTTCGACCGAGGCGCCGGGCTTCAACTGCACATAACCAACAGGCAGCTCGCCGGCATAAGCGTCGGGCTGGCCGACCACCGCGGCAAAGCCGACCGCGGGATGGCGGAACATGATCTCCTCGATCGGCGCCGGATCGATGTTGTGACCGCCGCGGATCACGAGGTCCTTGGCGCGGCCGGTGATCCAGAGATAGCCATCGGCATCGAGCCGGCCGAGATCGCCGGAATTGACCCAGACCTCATCGACAAAAGCCCCCTTGTTGTGGGCGTCGTTGAGATAGCCGCCGAACACGCCGGGCCCGGCCATGATGACGACGCCGATCTCGTTGGGCTTGCAGTCGCGGATCAGGCGGCCATCGGCATCGAGCTGCACGATGCGCACCCGCGAATAAGGCATCGGCAGGCCGACCGAGCCGAGCCGGATCGGCCGGCTGGGATAGGCGAGCGTGTGCACGCTCGAGGTCTCGGTCATGCCGTACACCTCGACCACCGGCAGCTTGAGTTTTTCCTGGATTGCCGAGCCGACCGCGACCGAGATCGCCGAACCACCGCCGGCTGCATATTTCAGGCTGGAGATGTCGGCATTGCCGGGCGGCACGGCGAGCGTTGCGGCCAGCACCGTTGGCACGCTCGACAGCGCCTCCGGCTTGAAGCGCTCGACCAGGCCCCAGATGTTCTTCACCGCATTCGGGTTGCGCCAGCCGCTCGGCGACAGCACCACCAGCGAACCGCCGGCCGACAGCGTCAACAGCACCTGCGTCAGTGATCCCCCGACGTGAAACAGCGGCATGCCGAACAGCATGTTGCTACCCGGCCTTGCCTTCAGCAGCAGGTTCAGTGCCCAGGCCTGATAAACTTGATTGGTATGGGTGTGCCGCACCAGTTTTGGCGTGCCGGTGGTGCCGCCGGTGTGGAAATAGGCCGCGATATCGTGGCCCGCGATCTTGCGCCCGCTGACGAGCCGATCCGACGGCTGCTGCTTGATCAGGTCCTTGAACGCAAAGATACCATTCTCCGCATCGCCGCCGCCTGCCACCTGCACGATCGCCTTGAGGTGCTTGAGCTGCGGACGGATCTGCTCGACCTTTTGCCAGATGTCGGTGCCCGGCATCGGTCCGAGCGCCACCAGGATCTTCGTATTCGCCGCCTCCAGAATTTCCGCGATCTGGTGCGGCTCAAGCAGCGGGTTGACGGGATTGGCGATGCCGGCGGCCTCCGCGCCGAACAGCGTCACGAAGGCATCGGGCAACAGCGGCAGCATAAAGGAGATGACGTCGCCCTTATCCGCGCCGAGCGCGTGAAACATGTTGGCGGCCTGCGTCACGCGCGCGATGAAATCGCGATAGGTGACCACGAGCGGCGTATCAGTCGGATCGGCATTCTGCAGAAACTGGATCGCCGCCCCGTCGGGATTGCGCGCAGCCCCGAGCCTGATCGCATCATAGGTGCTCTCGGCTGCGACACGGTCCGCGTAAGGGACCTGCTCGAATGCCCGGACCTCCTCGTCCGTCAAAAGCTCAGGATACGCGTTGCCGATGAGCCGATCGAGCGTATGGATGCCCGCCATGGAATTCCGTCCTCCCTCAGATGCATCTCCTCGCCCCTGTCTTTTGACATTTGGTTTGGCAAGGCCTCGACCGATTGGCGGACGAGCGCAGACAGCATGATGGATGATTTCGCGTTCGTCCATGACCTAGCGGCTACGGGCCCGGCACCGGGGAGCGCAGCGTTTGAACCTGCGTGCCCGATCCGGGGACCAAGAACATGCACCGGATTCGCCTGCCAGCGCCCTGCCGCAAGACTCGAGGTTACCATGACCACGCCCCCGCGGGACCGCGCCACACGGCTGATCGTCGCGCTCGCCATGACCTCGGCGATCACAGCAATTGCGATCGCCCTGCCGCGCGCCGCGCTCGCCGATGACCAGTTCGACAAGATGCGCGCCAGGATCGTGGCCTTCGTCGGCGACAAGATGGAAAAGCTGGGCGGGACGCGCATCATCTACAAGGTGGACAGCTCCGGCCTGCGCGAGACCGTCGTCATGGATCTGCGCGATAACGTCTACAAGAACTTGCATGACGGCCATATCGCCTTCTCCAACCTTGCGATCCGCGACGGCGGCGTCGATGTCAAGATCGCGGACGCCAAAGGCCGCGATCAGCTCGCCCGCAAGCTCGCTGCCGCCGCGGAGGGGCTGCCCTCGCATGCGCTCGCGGTGACCGACGGCAGCGATGGAGCGGTCAGGCTCGCGCCGACCGATACCGCATCCGCGGCACGGCTGAATGAACTCGTCGAAGAGTCGATCGCCATGATCGAGCAGCGCCTCAAGGATTCCGGCGTCAAGCTTGTCAGCGTCGTCCCTGACGGGGCCGACCGCATCCGCATCTTTCTGCCTGGCGTGACCGAGCCCGAGCGCATCGCCGCGATCTTCGCGCGGAAGGTCAAGGTCAGCTTCCGCCTGATCGATGCCTCGATGTCACCAGAGCAGGCGCAATCCGGCACGGCACCGGAGGGCACCGAACTCCTGCCCGGCTTCAAGGACAAGCGGCCCTATCTGGTCGCCAAGGACAGTGTGCTCGACGGCGAGGACATCAACTATGCGGCGCCCGGCTTTGCGGCCGGCACCAAGGATCCGGTCGCCTCGTTCCGCTTCAACGGACGCGGCACGCGGCGCCTCGCCCACGTTACGGAAGAGGGCGTCGGCAGATCGTTCGCCATCGTGCTCGACGACAAGGTGATCTCCGCCCCCGTGATCCGCGAGCCCATCACCGGCGGCTCGGTCCAGATCTCCGGCAATTTCACCCTCGAGGAGGCCAACAGCGTCGCCATGCTGCTCCGGGCCGGCGCGCTGCCCGGACACCTCACCCTCGTCGAGCAGCAGGTCATCCAGCCCACCGCCAAGCCCTGAGGCGGAGATAGCCCCGCGCCCCCGCCGCCGGGACGCCCGGGTCCGCTCACGACGCCCCAAGCCCGCGCCCCGGTGGTCCCGAATCGCGGGCCGCACCGAGCTCATACGCGCAACCAACGGGCAATTGCCGAAATGCCCGAGCAGGCTAAAATTTGCCTCTTGCAGCATGCTGGCCGAAGGCTTCATTCAAGCGGTCGTCATTCGATTTCGGCTATACGAATACCGAACAGGGCTGAAAGCCTTACGCAGGGATAGTACCATGCCGTCCGGCAGTGCAGACATTTCCTCGATCCTCGACCGCATTCTCGACGCGGCCACGGATAACCTCAGGATCGCGAAGATCCTGGTCCAGATGGGCCTCGATCCCAACAACGTCACCTACGACGCGATCTTCAACCGGCTGCTGGAGATCTTCGTTCACAACATCACGCTGGCCAACATGTTCGCCGCGGTCGGCGCCGGCTTCTTCGTCGCCACCCTGCTGATGCGGACGATGGTGCCGCTCCGCGTCGCCAACATGGTCGGCTGCGCCTTCTTCGCCATCTTCGGCGCGCTCTCGGCCAACGTCTCGACGTTCCTGCTCTATCTGCTGCTGCTTCCGATCAACGCCTTGCGCCTGCGACAGATGCTCAAGCTGGTCAAGAAGGCGCGCCATGCGGCGGAAGGCGACATGTCGATCGAATGGCTCAAGCCATTCATGACCGAGCGCAAATATCGCCACGGCGACACGCTGTTCAAACTGGGCGATCCGGCCAAGGAGATGCTCCTCACGGTCACTGGCAAGTTCCTGGTCAAGGAGATCAACGTCGAGATCGGGCCCGGCGCGCTGATGGGCGAGCTCGGCTTCCTCACGCCGGACAACCGGCGCACCGGAACGATCGAATGCATCGAAGACGGCCAGGTGCTGACAATCACCTATGACCGCCTGCTCGAGATCTACTTCCAGGATCCGCAGTTCGGCTACTATTTCCTGGTGCTGACCAGCCAGCGCCTTCTGCAAAACATCGATCGCCTGCAGAAGCAGCTCGCGACGGAGCGGGCCGCGACAACGAACCGGATCGCGTGAACAGGCTCCGCGGACCCGGCCCTGCCGCTCAGCCCAAGAGCAGCGCCATCCCGGGATCGCCCTTTTCCATCGCGCGCCGGTAGGCTGGACGCGCACCGATGCGGCCGAGATATTTGACCACGTTCGGGCAGCGCGCGAGATCGTAGGGCTGGAAATAGCGCATCGTGGTGAGCGAGAAGCCCGTCATGATGTCGGCCGTGGTGAAGGTGCTGCCCGCCAGATATTCGGCATCGCGCACGCGCGCATCGATGAGATCGAAGGCACGGTCGACGCGCGCCCTGGTCGCGGCCAGCATCGGATTGTCCTCTGTCAGCTTGAGCCGGTTCAGCAGCATCAGCCGGCCCATGCCGGCTTGCAGCGTGCCGTTGGCGAAATGAAACCAGTACAGGAATTGCGCGAAGTCGGGATCGTCGGTGCCGAGCAGCAGGCGCCCCTTGCCGTACCTGGCGATGATGTAATCGACGATGGCGCCCGATTCGGCGAGCACGAGAGCGCCATCGGTGATAACAGGCGCCGCCCCGATCGGATGCAGCGCCTTATAGTCGGCCGGCGCCAGCATGGTGCCGGAATCGCGCGCATAGCGCTTCAGCTCATAGGGGATTTCGAGCTCCTCGCAGAGCCAGACGATGCGTTCGGATTGCGATCTGCCGAGATGATGAACGGTGAGCATGGGCGTGTCCTGTGCAGATGGCTCCGGCGATCGCGCCGCGTGTATTTGTGATGAGGGCTGCATCGTACTCCGTCATTGGAGAGACCGTCCCCTACCCTGCCTCGTCGGCCACCATGCGTGCCACGACGCGGTCGCGACGGACGAAGTGGTGCCAGAGGGCAGCGATCACGTGGATCGCGATCAGGGCCAGCAATACATAAGCAAAGAAGATGTGGCGGTCCTCATAGGCGCCGGCTGCCGCTTTGTCGGGGGAGGTGAATTGCGGCACGTTGAACAGGCCGAAAAAGTCCGAGTAGTTGGGCGTGCGCGCGCCGGAATGTGCCCAGCCCAGCATCGCGACCAGGATGACGACGAGATAGAGCGCGCCATGGCTGACATGGGCCGCGATCTTCTGCCAACGCGAGAGCCCGGCCGGCCGCGCCGGCGTCGGGTTGAGGGCGCGCCAGACGATCCGCAGCACCGTGAGCAGCAGGATCACGTACCCGATATCGGCATGGATCGAGCGATAGAAGAACTTATCGGCGCGCGCCGGAATGTGGTTCATCCACCAGCCGAAGGCGATCATGCCGATGATCGCCAGCGCCAAGCCCCAGTGAAACCAGCGGGCAACACTTCCCCAGCCGGTCCTCGTGTTTCTGATCATGCCGGCTCCTGAAAATTTGCGGATGTCCCAACCGCGGCGCAGCAGCGCTGCAAATAGCGGGAACATGGGGCAAAGGTGAAATTGAATCGTTCCAAACCGGGCTGCGGCCGTCCCCGCCGCAAAACCGCCCCAAAAACCCAATGGTAACCATGGCGGGCTAGGGTGGTGACGTGACCAAATCTCCGACGATCCTGGTATTCGATTCCGGCCTTGGCGGCCTCACCGTGCTGCGTGAGGTCGTCGCCGCGCGCCCGGACGCGCATTACGTCTATGTCGCCGACGACGCCTTCTTCCCCTACGGCCATCACAGCGAGGACGAGATCATCGCCCGCGTGGTGCCGCTGATGGGGAACTGATCGGCACCCATGATCCTGACCTCGTCGTCATCGCCTGCAACACCGCCTCCACCCTGGTCCTATCGCATCTGCGTGCCGCTTATTCCGTGCCCTTCGTCGGCACGGTGCCGGCGATCAAGCCGGCCTGCGCCCGGTCGAAGACCCGCCGCGTCTCGGTGCTCGGCACCAAAGGCACCGTGAAGCGCGAATACACCAAGGCGCTGATCCGCGACTTCGCGCAGGGCTGCGAGGTGACGCTGGTCGGCTCGCCCGAGTTGGCCTCGCTTGCCGAGCGCGAGCTCAGGGGCCAGGCGATCAGCGACGGCGATATCCTCGCCGAGCTCACCCTGCTTCGTCGGCGATGCCGCAGGCGCGGGCGCGCGCACCGACACGATTGTCCTCGCCTGCACGCATTATCCGCTGCTGCTCGCCCGGCTGGAGCGGCTGGCGCCCTGGCCGGTCGAGTGGATCGATCCTGCACCTGCCATCGCCCGCCGCGTCTCGGATCTGCTCGGCCCGTACGGTGGGGATCGCGCAATCCGGCGCCGAGCTGATATTTACGTCGAACCGCGCACATGGGCTCGGGGCGACCCTGACGCCGTTCTTCGGCGGCCGCGCACCGGCCTGACTTTTCGCGGAGATAGCGCGCTGCTAGGCTTCGCCGTCGTCATCTCGCGCAAGGTCATCACATGTCGGTCCCCGCAACGCCGCTCAATCGCCTCCGCCAATTGTGGAGCGAAGGCCGCCCGCCTTCGGCGCGATCGCAACGATCCCGAGCGTGCAGATGGTGCAGATCATGGCGCGCTCGCTCGACTGGATCATCGTCGATCTCGAGCACGGGCCGATTGGGTTGACCGAAGCGCATGCGATGATCGCCGCGACGACGGGCACGCCGTGCACGCCGCTGGTGCGGATCGCGGCCAACGAGCCGTGGCTTGCGAAAGCGCCGATGGATATCGGTGCCTTCGGCATCAATTTCCCGATGATCACGAACCGCAGCGAGGCGGAGAAAGCGGTGCGCAGCGTGCGATACCCACCGCGCGGCGATCGTCTCTGGGGTCCATTCCACGCGCCGTTCCGCTGGGGCCAGTCGATGCCGGACTACATGGCGTCAGCCGACGACGAGATGATCTGCATGATCACCATCGAGCATGTCGATGCGGTCGACCGCATCGACGAGATCATGGCCACACCAGGCATCGACGTCGCCGTCATCGGCCCTGGCGATCTCGCCACGTCCATCAACAAGCGCGGACAGATGGACGATCCCGAGCTGCTCGAACTGGTCGCCCGTGCAGAAGCCGGCATCCTCAGAAGCGGCGTCCCGATCGGCGGCGTGGCGCGCACCGCGGACCAGGCCAATGCCCTGGTCGACCGCGGCTACCGCGCGATCGCCCTCGGCTTCGACTGGTCGCTATTCCAGCGCGGCATCATGGCCGCGTTCGACGGCATCAAGCGCTGAACGGGCCGATTGCCACCTTGCCGGGAACAGCGGCGCTGCTAGGGTCGGCCGTTCCAGGGAGGAAGGCCGAACCGATCCGCGCCCAAGGCGGTTGGCTCGTGCTAAAGGAGGCGGCGAGCGGGCTTCCCTCCCAAGTCAGTCCCCCAACTCAGTCCGCGGGAACCGGAGAACGATGCGCGGTCAACCCAAGAACATTTCGCTGCCGCGGCGCCTGATTATCGACCTCATGCGCGCCTCGATGGGCGTGCCGTTCGTCTCATTGTCCCGCTCGCTCAACATCCGGCCGCTGCTGGAGGCCCGCGCGGGCGCGATGGCGCCGGCCGGCTGGGCCGCGATGTTCGTCAAGGCCTTCGCCCTGGTCGCTAGGGACGAGCCGGTCCTGCGCACCGTCTATGCCAAATGGCCCTGGCCATCGCTCTACGAGCTGCCGAGGAGTGTCGCGCTCATCGCCATCGCCCGGATCGAGGACGGCGAGGAATGCGTGATGCCGCAGCGGATCGCGGCCCCGGAGACCATGGCGCTGGCCGCGGTCGACGCCGAGATCCGGCGGGCCAAGACCGCGCCGATCGACGACGTCCCGATGTTCCGCAAGATCATGCGCGCGACCCGCCTGCCGCTGCCGCTGCGGCGGCTGTCCTGGGCGATCGGGCTGAATTTCGGCCGGCAGCGGGGCAATTGGTTCGGCAGTTTCGCTGTAAGCTCGGTGGCCGCCTATGGCGGCGGCGAGCTCCACCCTATGACGCCCGGCCCCTTCATCCTCAGCTATGGCCTGGTCGAGCCCGACCACACCATCCATGTCGTGATCCGCTGGGATCACCGGGTTACCGACGCCGCCCCGATTGCCCGCGTCCTGACCCGGCTGGAACAGGTGCTGAACACTGAAATCGCTGCCGAATTGCAGGCAGCCGGCGCCAAGCCGATCCGGGTTGTCGGGACCTGACCGCGTAGCGGTCATCCCGGGGCGGCGCACAAGCACCGAACCTGGGATCTCGATATTCCGGGTTCGCTCTACGAGCGCCCGGAACGACCGTCTCGCATTGACAAATCGGCCCAAACTCTCCTAAAGCCACCTGCTCGCGGGCCGATTTCGGCCCGCGAAGCGTTTCGCGACCCGTGGTCCTCTCCCTTAAGCTTTGGGGATCGGACCTGTCAGTGCCGGGCCAGCCCGTCACCCAGGAGGGCGCGTTTCCTCAAACCATGTACCTGAAGAGGACGCGATGACTAAGCGCAGTGAGGCGAAGTACAAACTCGATCGCCGTATGGGCCAGAACATCTGGGGCCGCCCGAAGAGCCCCGTCAACCGCCGCGAATATGGCCCCGGCCAGCACGGCCAGCGCCGCAAGGGCAAGCTCTCCGACTTCGGCGTGCAGCTGCGCGCCAAGCAGAAGCTGAAGGGCTACTACGCCAACATCAGCGAGCGTCAGTTCCACGGCGTCTATGTCGAGGCGAGCCGCCTCAAGGGCGACACCGGCGAGAACCTGATCGGCCTGCTCGAGCGTCGTCTCGACGCGGTGGTCTACCGCGCCAAGTTCGTGTCGACGATCTTCGCCGCGCGCCAGTTCATCAACCACGGCCACATCAAGGTGAACGGCCGCAAGGTCAACATCTCGAGCTACCAGGTCAAGGTCGGCGACGTGATCGAGGTCAAGGAAGCCTCCAAGCAGCTCGCCCACGTTCTCGAAGCGAGCCAGCTCCCCGAGCGCGACACCCCCGACTATCTCGAAGTCGACCACGGCAAGATGACCGCAAAGTACGTGCGCATCCCCCATCTTTCCGACGTGCCGTTCCCGGTGCAGATGGAGCCCCATCTGGTCGTCGAATTCTATTCGCGCTAAGATCTGAGAAAGGCCCCGGTTTCCGGGGCCTTTTTGTTGTGATAGCATCGCTGCCGATGTCCCAGACCAGCGATCAGCTCGCCAATATCATCCCCTCGGCAACGCCAACCGAAGCCGAGCTTGAGGCATGGGCCAAGCTGCCTCGCGACGAGCAGGTCCGCCGGTACCAAGCGTTGTTCACTCAGCCTGATTGCAACACCTTCACCTCGGACACGCCAGACGACATCCTCGCTGCCGCGCGCCAACGCGTCGCCCAGCGCCACCATGGCTGAGTACCGGTTATCGGAGCGTACCCGAGCCGATTTGATCGATATCTACGACTTCAGCGAGAGCCGATTCGGCAAATACCACGCTGAAGCCTATTACGCAGGCCTGATCCGATCCTTCGGACTTCTCGCAGATTTCCCCCTGATTGGCCAGCAAGTGGATGAAACTAGCGGCAGGCTATCGACGTTTCCGCTTTCAATCCCATCTAATTTTCTACACCGTGCAACCCGACCACGTCGAAATCCGTGCCATCCTTCACGGCGCGCAAGACATTCGATCGCAATTGTTCGACTAGATGACGAGACCAGCAATGCTCTACACTCCTCCCCCGATCGATCCCGAAGCGCCGCCGGTGCGCATCAATCTGCTGTCGGACACGCAGACCAAGCCGACGGCTGCGATGCGCGAGGCGATGGCGCGCGCGGAAGTCGGTGACGAGCAGGTCGGCGACGATCCGACCGTGAATGCGCTGTGCGAGCGCGTCGCCGAACTGATGGGCAAGGAAGCCGCCGTCTACATGCCCTCGGGCACGATGTGCAACGTCACCGCGACCCTGGTGCATTGCCGTCCCGGCGACGAGATCCTAGCGCACGAGACCGCGCATATCATCGCCCGCGAAGGCGGCGCGCATGCCGCGATCGGCGGCTTCCAGGTCACGCAGCTCAAGGGCGCCGACGGCCAGTTCACGCCGGAGACATTCCGCAAGGCGCTGCATCCGCGCACGCGCTACCAGCCGACCCAGACGGTCGTCAGCGTCGAGCAGACCGCCAATATCGGCGGCGGCACGATCTGGAAGAAGGCCGCGCTCGACGAGATCGTCGCGATCGCCATGCAACACGGCCTCGTCACGCACATGGACGGCGCGCGCCTGCTCAACGCGACAGTGGCGAGCGGCATCTCCCCGCGCGACATGACGGCGGGCTGGGATCTGGCCTGGATCGATTTCTCCAAGGGCCTGGGCGCGCCGATTGGTGGCGTGCTCGCGGGCACCCGCGCCTTCATCGACGCCGTGTGGCAGTGGAAGCAGCGCCTCGGCGGCTCGATGCGGCAGGCCGGCGTCTGCGCGGCCGCCTGCATCTACGCACTCGATCATCACGTCGAACGCCTCGCCGACGATCACGCCAATGCACGGGCTCTGGCCCGCGGCCTTTCACAGATACCGGGCATCGAAGTGCAGGAGCCCGAAACCAATCTCGTGTTCTTCAAGCCCGACGGCGCCGGCGTGCCAGGCGACAAGATGGTCGCCGCACTGCGCCAGCGCGGCGTGACCCTCGCGATGATGGACGGCCGCATCCGCGCCTGCACCCATCTCGACGTCAATGCGAGCCAGATCGAGGAAACGATCGGATACGTGCGCGAGATCGTGCGCGGGGCGTAAAAATCTACCGCCCCATTGCCTGATAGATCAGCGTCTTCAGCGCCAGCTGAATCCGGCCGCGCTGCGACGGTGTCTGCACCATGAAAATCCCGAACAGATCATCTTCGGGATCGATGAAGAAGAACGTGCCGCCGACGCCATCCCAGCGATATTCGCCAAGCGGCCACGCGGTGCCCGGCGGCACCGAATTGCGCACGGCGACGCCAAGACCATAGCCGGAGCTCTCTCCCGGGTAATAGTTCTTATCGCGTTGGACATGGGTTTCGGGACCGACGTGATCCGACGCCATCAAGGCGATGGTGTCAGGCTTGAGATAGCGCCGGCCTTCATAGCTGCCGCCATTGAGCAGCATCTGCGAGAACCGCGCATAGTCGCCGACGGTGCCGACGAGGCCGCCGCCGCCCGACTCCCATTTCAGCGGTTTCCTGATATCGCGGACCTGCGTCATCGGGCTGATCGCGCGATCCTGCGGCAGCGGCTCGGCGATCCGCGGCCACTTGGCGGGATCGGCAACATAGAACGCGGTGTCCTTCATTCCGAGCGGATCAAGCAGCCGCTCCTTCGCGAACTGGAACAGCGATTTCCCGGATATCACCTCGATGATGCGGCCGAGCACATCGGTGGAGTGGCCGTAATCCCAGACGGTGCCGGGCTGTTCGGCGAGCGGCAGTGCGGTGATCTTCGCGACGAGTTCGGCGTTAGTTGCATCCTTGTTGTCGAACAGACCGGCGTCGGCATAGAGCTTGTTCACCAGGCCCCCGCCATAATAGCCGTATGGGATGCCGGCGGTGTGGCGCATCAAATCCTCGATCGTCACCGCACGATTGAGCGGCTCCAGCTCCAGCGAGATCTTGTCGTCCTCCGCCTTCTTCTCGACGCCAACCTTCATGCCGGCAAAAGCCGGAATGTATTTCGAGACGGGATCGTTGATCGCAAGCCTGCCCTCCTCGACCAGCATCATCGCAAGGACAGAGGTGATCGGCTTCGACATCGAATAGAGCCGGAAGATCGTGCCCGCGCTCATCGAGATCTCGGTTGCAACGTCGCGGACGCCGAAACTCTCGTAATAGACCGGCTTGCCGTGCCGTTGCAGCAACAGGATCGCGCCCGGAAACTTGCCGGTCGCGATCTCGTTCCTGATGTAGTCAGAGACTTTTGAGAGGCCCTCGGGCGTGAAGTTGTGCGCGCGGCGTTCGGAGCCCGCTTGCGCACTGACGACGCCGAACAAAGCGACGAGCGCCGCAAGCAGGCCGCGGCGCCCGTGCATGTCAGTTCTCCATGGCTTCATAAACCAGTTGCTTCAATGTCCGTTGGATGCGCTGGCGCTCGGTCGGGGTCTGTTCCAGTAGCACAAAGAACATGTCCTGCTTGCGGTCGATCACGAAATAGCAGCCGGAGGCGCCGTCCCACTTCAATTCCCCGAGATCGCCGGGCGGCGGCGGTTTTGCGTTGCCGGGATCGGTGCGGACGGCAAGGCCGAGTCCGAAGCCGAAACCGTCGCCGGGGAAGTAGAAATAGTCACGATCGACGCCGGAATTCGGGCCGACCTGATCGGTCGTCATCAGCTTGAACGTCGCGGGCTTGAGGATGGTCTTGCCGTCGAGGCTGCCGCCGTTGAGCAGCATCTGCGCAAAGCGCTCGTAGTCGGCCATGGTCGTCACCATGCCGCCGCTGGCGAACTGGATCTTCTTGACGACCGTCGGATCGTTGATCCGGCCGACCCGGAAATCGCTGTCGTTCGGCACCGGCTGGGCCAGCAGCTTCTGCTTCTCGGGATCCGTGACGAGGAATCCGGTGTCGACCATGCCGAGCGGACCGAGCAGCGTCTCCCGCTCGATATCGAGCAGCGGCTTGCCCGCCGCGACTTCCATCACGCGCGCCAGAATGTCGGTGGAATGGCCGTATTGCCAGAGCGCGCCGGGCTGATTGTGCAGCGGCAGCTTTGCGATACGCTCGGCGAACTCGGCGAGATCGAAATCGCCGGCATAGATGTTGGCGTCGCGATAGGCCTTGCGAACCAGGCTGTCGCCATAAAAACCGTAGGTGACGCCCGAGGTGTGCGTCATCAGATCCTTCACCGTCATCGGCCGGTTCGGCGGCACCAGCTTGAGCGACTTGGTGCCGTCTTCGGCCTTCTCCTCGACGCCGACTTTCACATTGGCAAAGGACGGGATGTATTTCGAGACGGGATCATCGAGCTTGATCTTGCCGTCCTCGACCATCTTGACCGCGGCCACCGAGGTGATCGCCTTGCTCATCGAGAACAGTCGGAAGATCGTCTTGTCGGTGATCGGCGCCTTGCTGACCACGTCCTGCACGCCGAAGGCCTCGTGGTAGATCGGCTTGCCGTGCTGCTTGATCAGCACGGTTGCGCCGGCGATCTTGCCGGTCGCAACCTCATTCTTGAAGAATTCGCTGATCTTCCCGAGCTTGTCCTGATTGAAATGCGCGCCGGCCGGAATCTCGTAGGTGCCTTCCGCGCGCACGAGCGACATGGTGCAAAGCGATACCAGCGCGCCGCAGACCGACGCAAACCGTCCAAAACGTAAAATCATATCCCCTCCCCGGAACATGGCCGGCGGAGTGTACTGAAGGCGTCCTCAGGCACAAGGGCCGCTGTGTCGCGCGAGTGCCTCGGCATGGAGTTTGGCGCTTGGCTCGGAGAAGCAGCAGAAAACGACCCGATCAAGGGATGGCGTGGCGGGCAGCATTTCGACCGTGGTGCGGACAGCGATCTCGGCCGCGCGGTCAGCTGGAAAACGATAGATGCCGGTCGAAATCGCGGGGAACGCCACCGAGGTCAGCTTGTGTTTTCCGCACAGCTCCATCGCGCGGCGATAGCAAGAGGCGAGCAGATCATCCTCGCCGATCCTGCCGCCGTTCCAGACCGGACCGACGGTGTGGATCACATGCGCGGCCTTGAGCCGATATCCCCTGGTGATCTTGGCGTCGCCGGTCTCGCAGCCATGGAGCATGCGGCATTCGGCGATGAGCTCGGGTCCGGCCGCCCGATGGATCGCGCCGTCCACGCCGCCGCCGCCGAGGAGCGACGTGTTGGCAGCGTTGACGATGGCGTCAACGCCGAGAGTCGTATGTCAGCAACAATGACGTCGAGCTGGACGCCGCGGATCTGGCGCGTCAGCACCGTCACGTATCAGGCCGCGACGGCGACGCCCTTCTCGGAGAAGAGCTGCTGCAACTCGCCGGCCTGGAACATCTCGCGGACGATGTCGCAACCGCCGATGAACTCGCCCTTCACGTAGAGCTGGGGGATCGTCGGCCAGTTCGAGTAGTCCTTGATGCCATTGCGCAGTTCGGCGGATTCGAGCACGTTGAGGCCCTTATAGCCGACGCCGATGTGGTCGAGGATCTGCACGACCTGGCCGGAGAAACCGCACTGCGGAAATTGCGGCGTACCCTTCATGAACAGAACCACGTCGTTCGACTTCACTTCGTTGTCGATGAATTCCGCGATGCTCATATCCGTGTCCTTCTGGGGCAGAGCCCTTACCAATATCCTCGGGCCGGCTCAGCCGATTTAACCCGATACCTGGGTATATATGTAGCCCAAACCGTTGTGCATCCAAAGTAAAATGGCGGCGAACGGCCCCTGACGGCTCGGCCTGATGGCCCCGGCCCTATTGCATGATGATACGAATATCATCGGCCGGGAGGACTTTCATACCGTAACGGAACCCCTATCTAGGACGAACCTCGGCTTTGGAACCGGGTCTCGCTAACAACGTTCTCTTGTCCTGTCTGGAGAAAAACGTGACGAAACAAGCCTCCGCTACGGCCACCTCGCCGCTTTCGTCACCGTCGACCGTCCCGGACGGCCTTGCTCAGGGGCTGGAGACCGCCTTCGTTGCCGTCCGCAACGAGACCGAGCGCCGGGCAGCGCCGCTCTCGCCCGAAGACCAGCAGATCCAGTCCATGCCGGATGCGAGCCCCATCAAATGGCACCGGGCCCACACCACCTGGTTCTGGGAGCAGTTCTTGCTCGGCCAGCACGCCACTGGCTACCGGCCCTTCCACCCCGACTTCGCCTTCCTGTTCAATTCCTATTACGTCAGCGCCGGCCCCCGCCATGCCCGCAATCATCGCGGCGACATCACCCGGCCGAGTGCCGCGGAGGTCGGCGCGTATCGCCTCTATGTCGATGCGGCGGTCGTCAGATTTTTCCGCGAGGCTGGCGAAGACAAGCTCCGCGCGCTGGCGCCACTGGTCGAGGTCGGGCTGAACCACGAGCAGCAGCATCAGGAATTGATGTTCACCGATATCCTGCACGCCTTCGCGCAGAATCCGATCTATCCGGCCTATAACAAGGATTGGCGCTTTCCAGCCGCGACGCGCACCGGCGACGATTGGCTGACGCTCAACGAAGGCATCCACACCGTCGGCTATGTCGACGAGGGTTTTCATTTCGACAATGAGAAGCCCGCGCACCGCGCTCGTTGGTCCGGTCAAGATCGCCCGCAATCTTGTCACCAATGGCGAATGGCTAGCCTTCATGCGCGACGGCGGCTACCGGAACGCAACGCTGTGGCTGATGGACGGCTTCGCTGCGGCCAGCAAGGAAGACTGGCAGGCTCCGGGCCATTGGCGCGAGGTCGATGGCGCATGGCAGGTGATGACGGTCGCCGGCGTCACGCCGGTCGATCCCGACGCCCCGGTCTGCCATGTCAGCTATTACGAGGCCGATGCGTTTGCGCGCTGGGCCGGAAAACATCTGCCGACCGAGATGGAATGGGAGGTCGCCGCGCGCGCCGGCCAGCTCAACGACGCCTTCGGCATCGTCTGGCAGTGGACGCGTTCTTCTTATTCACCCTACCCCGGCTACCGCGCCATTGAGGGCGCGCTCGGCGAGTACAACGGCAAGTTCATGGTCAACCAGCTGGTGCTGCGCGGCTCCTCGCTCGCGACGCCGGACGGTCACAGCCGTGTCACATACCGCAACTTCTTCTATCCGCATCACCGCTGGCAGTTCACGGGTTTGCGGCTCGCCGATTACGTCTGAAGTCTTTGAAGTCTCATCCGACGACAACCGCGCGCCGGACAGCGCGTTCAGGAGAGTATCATGAATGTGCACGCCAGCGCCTTGGCCGAAGCCCATCTCCCCGACGAGCAGACGACTGCCTTCGCCCGCGAGGCCATCGAAGACCTCTCGCAGCAGCCGAAGAAACTGTCGCCGAAATATTTTTATGACGCGACCGGATCGGAGCTGTTCGAGGCGATCACGCGCCTGCCGGAATATTATCCGACGCGCACCGAGCTTGCGATCCTGAAGGAGCGCGGCAGCGAGATCGCAAGGATCATTCCGGAACATGCGGCGCTGGTCGAGTTCGGCGCAGGCGCGACCACGAAAGTCCGTCTGCTGCTCAATCATTGCAAGTTCGCGGCCTATGTCCCCGTCGATATCTCCGGCGATTTCCTGAAGGCACAGGCCAACGGGCTGAAGCGGGATTTCCCCCCGCTCGGCATCTATCCGGTGGCCGCCGATTTCACCACGCCGTTCGAGCTGCCGAAGGCGGTCGCGACCATGCCGAAGGTCGGCTTCTTCCCGGGCTCGACCATCGGCAATTTCGAGCCGCATGAGGCGCAGGCCTTCCTGAAGAGCGCCCGCCAGATCCTGGGCAAGGGCGCGCAGATGATCATCGGCGCCGACCTGGAGAAAGAGGAGCGCCTGCTCCACGCTGCCTATAACGACGCGGCCGGCGTTACCGCGCGTTTCAACCTCAATGTGCTGGTGCGGATCAACCGCGAGCTCGGCGGCAATTTCGACCTCTCCGCCTTCAGCCATGGCGCGATCTACAATCACGAACAGCATCGCATCGAGATGCACCTGATCAGCCGCAAGAGCCAGACGGTGCGCCTGCTCGGCACCAGCTTCTCGTTCCGGCCGGGCGAGAGCATTCATACCGAGAACAGCTACAAGTACAGCATCGAGCGTTTTGCGACGCTGGCGCAAGGCGCCGGCTGGCGGGTGCGCGAGAGCTGGACCGACGCCGCGAAGATGTTCTCGGTGCACGCGCTGGAGGCGGCGGAATAAACGTTGCGGAGCTACCGCCGGCCGGCAGCTTAGCGCTGCTCGGCCTCTTCCGGCTTCGATCCCAGCGACACCGACTCCTACACCGCGACGACGATCATGATCACGCTCGTCGCGACCGACAGCCATAAGGGCGAGAGATCGGCGGCAAACCACCACAGCACCATCAGCAGAATGATGCCGATACCGTGCGAGAGCTGGAGAAAGCCGCGGATCGCGTGCTTGAACAGGATGGTGCCGACCAGGAATACCAGCGGTCCGCCGATTGTGCTGACGATGGTGCGGACATCGGAATGTCCGGTCGGGTGCTTCAGCACCAGCTCGTCCGAAACCGCGGTCAGGATGATGCCGGCGACGATCGGCATATGCAGATAGGTGTAGGCGAGCCGCGCCAGCCGGCCGGATTCGGCGCTCTTCGAGATCCGCTCGGAGCCGGCCTCAGCGCCTTTGTGAAAATAGACCCACCACATCGCGATGCTGCCGACCAGGCACGCGAGGAAGGCCAAAATGTTGTCCGCCGTCCAGTCCAGTTCGGCAAAGGTGGCGCCATTGACGACGACGGCTTCACCCAGCGCAATGATGATGAAGCCGGCGCAGCGCTCGGCCATGTGGTTGCCCTCGACCGCCCAGGCCTCGACCGACGAGAAGCCCAGCTTCGGCACCCAGAAGCGCACCGCGGGCGAGACGTATTCGATCGTCAGCGCCACGATCCAGAACCACAGCCTCTGCTCGGCATGGGCCAGACCGCCGAGGATCCAGAACACGGCGGAGCAGGAGAGCCAGACCAGGATGCGGATCGCATTGTGCCGCACGGCGGTGCGATGGCGCGGGGTCGCAAACAGCCAGAAGGCGGTGCGTCCAACCTGCATGACCGCATAGGCGATCGCAAACCATAGGCCGCGCCCCTCGAACGCGCCAGGGATGGTCGTCGACAGCACGAGGCCGCCCAGCATCATCAGGAAGATCAGGATCCGGACCGGCGTCAGCTCGGGGTCGAGCCAGTTGGTGACCCAGGCGGTGTAGACCCACACCCACCACACCGCCAGGAACAGCAGCGTGACCTCGACCGCCCCGAGCGGCGTGAAGTGGTGCAGCAGCGTGTGCGAGATCTGCGTGACGGCGAAGACGAAGACGAGATCGAAGAACAGCTCGGCATTGGTGACGCGGCTGGGCTGGTTCGGCACGATCACGCGAAAGATCGCGCCGCGCGGGTTGTCCGCCACCATCATCGTCCCCGTCGCGCGATCAGGTCAGGTGCAAATGATTCAAGTACCTGGTACGCCGGTTTGCAGCGCCAGCGCATGCAGCACGCCGCCCATCTGGCCCTGCAGGGACCGATAGACGATCTGGTGCTGCTGGACGCGGGATTTACCGCGGAAGGATTCCGAGATCACGGTCGCGGCATAATGATCGCCATCGCCGGCGAGGTCGCGGATGGTCACCTCGGCATCGGGGATCGCGGCCTTGATCATCGCCTCGATATCGTGGGCGTCCATGGGCATTCGGGTCTTGCTCCTTGTGTCGGCTTACAGCCTCGGCGTCGAATCGCCTTGCCGGGATCCGGCCCTGCAAAGCCAAACTTGCCGGCAGGGCCAAACTTAGCGTGAACGGCCTTCTACGTCACGCCTTCAGGCACTATATCCCTGATCCCATCAGGATAAAGGCACGACAAAGTGCCGCGCGCGGCAGATCGATCGAAAAGGCGTGAAATCATGAAGCTTCCAGGCCCCGACCACCCCATCACCATCACCCAAAACCCCCGGCGCGTCCGCGTCACGGCGGGTGATGTCGTGATTGCCGAGAGCACCAAGGCGCTGACGCTGAAAGAGGCCAAATATCCGGCGGTGCAATATGTGCCGCGCGAGGACGCCAACATGGCGCTGCTGGAGCGCACCGAGCGCACCACCCACTGCCCCTACAAGGGGGACGCCAGCTATTACAGCATCAAGGCCGACGGCAAGACGCTCGACAACGCCATCTGGACCTACGAGACCCCCTTCCCCGCGATGACCGAGATCACTGGCCATCTCGCCTTCTATCCGGACAAGGTGAAGATCGAGGAAGTGGGGTAGTCCCCGTTCTGTGCCGTCGTCACGGCCGGGCTTGTCCCGGCCATCCACGTTCCCGGCAGTCAGAACGAAGACGTGGAAGCCCGGGCACGACGACTGGGCGTGTGGGAGCAGCCCGGCTACGCCCTGAAGATCGTGAGCCCGAGTATCAGCAGCACCAGGAAGATCACGACGAAGATGTAGAACAGGAAGCGCGCGACGTCGGCGGAGGCGGCAGAGATGCCGGTGAAGCCGAGCACACCCGCCACGATGGAGATCAGCAGGAAGATCAGCGCCCATTTCAATATCGTCATCGCCAGCTCCGCGACAGTGGCCGCCGCAATCGGCGGCCTTCACCCGTTTGGAAACACTAACCGCGGTGCACGGAACTGGTTCCTAAACGCACCGGCGGCAGGTGTCGCGGCACAAACGGCCCTTGCTGAATCGGGTTCCCGGCGGCACAGTCCGGTCCAGAGGAAACGCGAGCGGGGCGGCCATGATTGCGATGTCACATTCCGCGGCGATCGGCGCAGAGGCGCATGCCGAGCCGAAAGCGAAAGTGCGCAATCTATCGCTCGACCGCGCCCGCACCTTCCTGACGCTGGTGGTGCTGCTGCATCACGCCATCATCCCCTACACCTATTTCGGCCACACCGACCCAACCTCCTGGATCGGATCGACATCGTCGTGCTCGCCACAGACAGTTTCTTCATGGCGATGTTCTTCTTCCTGTCCGGACTGTTCACCTGGCCCGGCATCGCGCGCAAGGCACCATCAGTCTTCCTGCGCGATCGCCTGTTGCGGCTCGGACTGCCATTCGTGATCGCGGCCTTCACCGTCATTCCGCTCGCATATTACGCAATTGCGCTGCGCGAAAATCCCGAGCTGACCTTCGCGGCGTTCTGGTGGAAAACGATCACCGTGGGCCCGTGGCCGAGCGGTCCGATCTGGTTCGTCTGGGTGCTGCTGGCGTTTGATCTCACCGCAAGCCTGCTCTACCGGATCTCGGCGCATCTGGTCGATCCCGTCAACCGCATTTCGGTTCGGGGCTTTAATGAGCCCGCCGTGTTCTGGCTGCTGCTCGCCATCGTCACGGCGATCGTCTACGTGCCCGCGCTGATCTATTTCGGCGTCAACAAATGGTTCGAATTCGGGCCGTTCTCGGTGCAGGCGAGCCGCATCCTGCTGTACTTCGCCTATTTCTTTATCGGCGTCAGCGTTGGGGCTGCGAATTTCGATCGCGGCATCCTGAGCGCCGACGGCCAGCTGCCGAGGAGTCGCTGGCTCTGGACGATCGTGACGCTGATCCCCTATTGCGGGATGTGGGGCATGATCTACATCAAGCGCGAAATCCTGGGGAATCCGGGCGTTCTGCCGGACTGGTACCAGGCGATCTACGGTACGTTCTTCGTGCTGTTCTCGGCCGCGATCCTGCTCGCGATCCTCGGCTTCTTCCTGCATTCGAAGACACCGGGCCCGACCCTGCTCGACCGCATGCAGGCGGATGCCTATGGCATGTTCCTGGTGCACTACCCGATCGCGCTGTGGATCCAGTACGCCCTGCTCGACTACGGGCTGCCTGCGATCGCAAAGGCTGCGATCGTCTTTGTGCTGACGGTGATCCTGAGCTGGGGCCTGACGGCGGCGTTGCGAAAGATTCCGGGTGCGTCGCACGTATTGTAAGGCACAGTCTCTCGGCCCGTCATTGCGAGCACCGCGAAACAATCCAGAACTGCCTCGGCGGTAAGACTCTGGGAGTTGGTGGCGGCCCTCAGGCCGCCCTTCCGCCCATGTAATCCGGCAACCAGTGCTCGTGCGAGGTCCGCAGCGCGTCGATCGATACAGGCGCCTCGCCCGCGATCGCGATCGCATCGCCACCCGTGGTGCCGATCCGCACGCAGGGCACCCCGCAGCCGCGCATCTTGGCGAGCACGCGGCCGGCTTCGGTTTCCGGCACGGTGACGAGATAGCGCGCCTGGTCCTCACCGAACCAGTAGGCCTGCGGCACGAGCGCCGTCGGCGCCGTCAGCAGCCTTGCGCCGATGCCGCTCGCCATCGCCATTTCGGCGAGCGCGATCAGCAGGCCACCGTCGGAGAGGTCGTGCACGGCGGTCGCAGTGCCCGCATGGATCATGCCGCGCACGCAGTCGCCGTTGCGCTTCTCGGCCGCAAGATCGACCGGCGGCGGCGCGCCCTCCTCGCGACCGCAGATGTCGCGCAGATAAACGGATTGGCCAAGCCAGCCATGGGTGTCGCCGATCAAGAGGATCGCCTCGCCCTCGGCCTTGAAGGCAAGCGACGCAGACTTGGTGAAATCGTCGAGCAGGCCCACGCCGCCGATCGAGGGCGTCGGCAGGATCGCGCGGCCGTTGGTCTCGTTGTAGAGCGAGACGTTGCCCGAGACGACCGGGAAGTCGAGCGTGCGACAGGCGTCCGAGATGCCCTTCAGGCAGCCGACGAACTGGCCCATGATCTCAGGTCGCTCAGGATTGCCGAAATTCAGGTTGTCGGTAATAGCGAGCGGCTTGCCGCCGACGGCTGTGATGTTGCGCCAGGCTTCCGCCACCGCCTGCATGCCGCCTTGGTAAGGATCGGCTTCGCAATAGCGCGGCGTGACGTCGACGGTCAGCGCCAGGCCCTTCGGCCCGTCCTGCACGCGCACGACGGCGGCGTCGCCGCCGGGACGCTGCATGGTGTTGCCGAGGATGACGTGGTCGTACTGCTCCCAGACCCAGCGCTTGCTGCACATGTCGGGCGTGCCGATCAGCTTCTCCAGCGCCGCACCGAGCGCCATCGGCGCCGGCACCTCGCGCGCATGCACGATTGGCAGCGCGGCGGAGGGAACATGCGGACGGTCGTAGAGCGGCGCCTCGTCGCCGAGCTCCTTGATCGGCAGATCGGCCATGACGTCACCGCCATGCTTGACCACGAAGCGCTTGCTCGGCGTGGTGTAGCCGACCACGGCGAAGTCGAGGCCCCACTTCTTGAAGATCGCCTCGGCTTCCTTTTCCTTCTCGGGCTTGAGCACCATGAGCATGCGCTCCTGGCTTTCCGAGAGCATCATCTCGTAGGCGCTCATCCCGGTCTCGCGGGTCGGCACCGCATCGAGATCGAGATCGACGCCGAGGTCGCCCTTGGCGCCCATCTCGACGGCCGAGCAGGTCAGGCCCGCCGCGCCCATGTCCTGGATCGCGATGACGCAGCCCTTCTCCATGATCTCGAGGCAGGCCTCGAGCAGAAGCTTTTCGGCGAAGGGATCGCCGACCTGCACGGTCGGGCGCTTCTCCTCGGACTTGTCGTCGAACTCGGCCGAGGCCATCGAGGCGCCGTGGATGCCGTCGCGGCCCGTTTTGGAGCCGAGATAGACGATCGGCATGTTCACGCCGGAAGCGGCGGCATAGAAGATCTTGTCGGCATCGGCGAGGCCCACCGCCATCGCATTGACGAGGATGTTGCCGTCATAGCGGGTGTGGAAGCGCACCTGACCGCCGACCGTCGGCACGCCGAAGGAATTGCCATAGCCGCCGACACCGGCGACGACGCCGGACACGAGATGCCGGGTCCTGGCGTGCTCGGGCGCGCCGAAGCTCAGCGCATTGAGGCAGGCGATCGGGCGCGCGCCCATGGTGAAGACGTCGCGCAAAATGCCACCGACGCCGGTGGTCGCGCCTTGATAAGGCTCGATATAGCTCGGGTGGTTGTGGCTCTCCATCTTGAAGACCACGGCCTGGCCGTCACCGATGTCGATCACGCCGGCGTTCTCGCCGGGACCCTGGATCACCCAGGGCGCTTTCGTCGGCAGCCCCTTCAGATGGATGCGCGAGGATTTGTACGAGCAGTGCTCGTTCCACATCGCCGAGAAGATGCCGAGCTCGGTGAAGGTCGGCTCCCGCCCGATCAGCTTCAGGATGCGCTCGTATTCGTCGGGCTTGAGCCCGTGGGCGGCAACCAGTTCGGGGGTGATCTTGGGCTCGTTCTTCATGGATTTTGGACTTTCGGCGGCGTTTGGCCGTTCTTAGGAACATCGGGGGCTGGCGAAAAGCCCTTTATGGCGCATTTTCCCGCTGTCCCACGTTTTGCAGGCAGGCGGTCGGCGGGAACGGGAATTGCAAGGCGCTGACGGATCGGATTTAAGGGCTAAAGACCCGTAATTGAAGGCCCATTTCCTTGCACGAATTGACCAAAGTCCCCTCCACCCGCCGTCCCGATCTGCACGTCGCCACCGAGGGCGAGTTCAGGGGCTGGCGGACCTGGATCCGCGACAGTTTCGAGAGCCATATCGGCCCGTTCTGGCACAAGATCGAGGACGACGGCAGCATTCGCTGCGCGTTCCGGGTCGAGAAAAAGCACCTCAACGGCTCCGGGAACGTCCATGGCGGCTGCTTCATGGCGTTCGCTGACTATTGCCTGTTCGCAATCGCCACCCATGAGCTGGACGGCCCGGCCGTGACCACCAATTTCGCCTGCGATTTCCTCGACGCGGCGCGCGAGGGCGCGCTGGTCGAATGCACGGGCGAAGTGTCCCGCGCGGGCGGCTCGTTGATCTTCCTGCGCGGCAAGCTGACCTCGAGCGGCCGACCGCTGTTCACGTTCTCCGGCACGATCAAGCGGGTGAAGCGGAAGCCGGCACTGCAGGCCAACACATAGCTCCGCAGCTTCCGTTTTCATACCGCTGGCGCGAACCTCTACTGCTTGGCGTCCTCCGCCAGCATCTTCCGGTATTTCTCGACGTCGCGCGTCACGAGCTTTTGCAGCACCTCGGGCGTGTGCTCGTCGGGATCGGGCGCGACGGTCGAAAGATCGGCAAAACGCTTCCTCACCGCATCGGTTTCCACGGCCGTGCGCGCGGCGGCGTTCAGCCTTGCGATGATGGCCGGCGGCGTGCCTTTGGGCGCGAACAGGCCATTCCAGCCCTGCGCCTCGAATTCCGGCAGACCGGCTTCGGCTGGTGTCGGCAGATCGGGCAGCGTCGCGAGCCGCACCGTCGAGCCGACCACGAGCCCTCTCACCAGCTTTTCGTTGATCGACTGCGACACCGAGGCCGCCGCGTCGCAGACGCCGTCGATCTGGCTGCCGATCGCGTCGGTGAGCGCGGGCGAAGCACCGCGATAGCCGACCAGGGTCGCGTCGATCCCGGCGGCCGTGACGAAACTCTTGCAAATGAGGTAGTTCGACGAGCCGACGCCGGCATGACCGAGATTGATCTTGCCCGGATTGGCCTTGGCGTAGGCGATGAACTCCTTCAGATCTTGCGCCGGAAAATCCTTGCGCAACGCGATGATGCCGAAGGTCTTGGCCACCATGGCGATCGGCGCGAAGGAGTCCGGCGTGAACGGCAGCTTCGGATAGATCGTGTAGGTCGCGGCATTGGTGCCGGCATTGCCGATCGCGATGGTGTAGCCATCAGGCTCGGCACGCGAGGCGCGCGCCAGCGCGGTCGAACCGCCGGCGCCCGCAACGTTCTCGATCACGATGGACTGGCCGAGCGCCACGCCCATCTGCTCGGCCACCGTGCGCGCGATCACGTCCGAGGTGCCGCCGGCCGCGAACGGCACGATCATGGTGATCGGATGCTTTGGAAAATCCTGCGCGAAGGCGGCCGTCGCAAACAGCAGCGCCGCGAACGCAGCGAGCACACGCCTCACCACGAACGAAATCACGCCGCCTTTTCCAGATGCGCGGTGAGGCCTGCGAACAGGCCGCGGCCATCGGTGCAGCCCATGATGTCTTCGACGTGGTTTTCCGGGTGCGGCATCATGCCGAGCACGTTGCCCTTGTCGTTCACGAGACCGGCGATGGAATGCGCCGCGCCGTTGATGTTGTGGCTCTCGTCGACCGCACCGTCGGCCGAGCAGTAGCGATAGAGCACGCGCCCCTCGCCCTCGATGCGCTTGATGGTCTCTTCGTCCGCCTCGTAATTGCCCTCGCCGTGCGCGACCGGCACGCGGATCACCTGGCCGGCATTGTAGCCGCGGGTGAAAGGGGTGTCGGAACGCTCGACGCGCAGATGCACGTCCTTGCAGATGAATTTCAGCCGGGCATTGCGCATCAGCACGCCCGGCAGCAGGCCGGATCTGCAGAGAATCTGGAAACCGTTGCAGACGCCGAGCACGAGGCCGCCCTTGGCCGCATAGTCGCGCACCGCATCCATCACCGGCGCCCGCGCCGCAATCGCGCCACAGCGCAGGTAATCGCCGTAGGAGAAGCCGCCGGGCACGACCACGAGATCGGTGCCCGCAGGCAGCGACGTCTCGGCGTGCCACACCATCGCAGGCTCGCGGCCCGAGATGAGCTTCAGCGCGCGAGCCATGTCGCGCTCGCGATTGATTCCGGGGAAGACGAGGATGGCGGCTTTCATCAAAGAGAAACCTTCGAAAAATCCTGCGAAGCCTCAAGCGAGAATTGTCGTTGCGCCAACAATTCTCGCCCGCAGGCCCGCGTTTCAAGCAGAAGCTGGTCGATTGACGATTCGACCTTCTGAAGATCACGCAAGACCACCAGCGCCAGATCGAGCACCTGTTGCTTGGTGATCCGATCCATCAGAGCAGTTCGACCCGATAGTTCTCGATCACGGTGTTGGCGAGCAGCTTGTCGGCGGCGTCCTTCAGCGCGGCTTCCGCCTTGGCCTTGTCGGCGCCGGCGAGCTCGATGTCGAACACCTTGCCTTGCCGGACGCTGGCGACGCCGTCGACGCCGAGCGACTTCAGCGCGCCTTCGATGGCCTTGCCCTGCGGATCGAGGATGCCGGTCTTCAGGGTAACGGTAACACGTGCCTTCACGTCAAATCCCTCTTCAGCTCTTCACCAGCACCGGACCGGTGCCCTGCGGACGCTCGTTCTCCATGAGGATGCCGAGGCGTTTTGCAACTTCCGTGTAAGCCTCGAGCAGGCCGCCGAGATCCCTGCGGAAACGATCCTTGTCGAGCTTCTCGTTCGACTTGATGTCCCACAGACGGCAGCTATCTGGCGAGATCTCGTCGGCGACGATGATGCGCATCATCTCGTTCTCGAACAGCCGCCCACATTCCATCTTGAAGTCGACGAGGCGAATGCCGATGCCGAGGAAGAGGCCGGTGAGGAAGTCGTTGACGCGGATGGCGAGCGCCATGATGTCGTCGATCTCCTGCGGCGTGGCCCAGCCGAAGGCGGTGATGTGCTCTTCCGACACCATGGGGTCGTTGAGCTGGTCGTTCTTGTAGTAGAACTCGATGATCGAACGGGGCAGCTGGGTGCCTTCCTCGATGCCGAGGCGCTGCGACAGCGAACCCGCAGCAACATTCCGCACCACCACCTCGAGCGGCACGATCTCGACCTCGCGAATCAACTGCTCGCGCATGTTGAGGCGGCGGATGAAGTGGGTCGGCACCCCGATGTCGTTGAGATGCTGAAACAGGTACTCCGAGATCCGGTTGTTGAGGACACCCTTGCCCTCGATCACCTGATGCTTCTTCGCATTGAACGCGGTGGCGTCATCCTTGAAGTGCTGGATCAGGGTACCGGGCTCCGGACCTTCATAGAGAACCTTTGCCTTGCCTTCATAAATGCGACGCCGACGGCTCATTGGGATGTACCGTGTTTTGTTGAAATCCATGTGTTTGGTGTGCTCCGGTTACCAGGTTACGACCCACAGCGGAGCTGCCGTGAACGGCCTGCGACCCATCTGGAACCATCGGAAACAGAACGGGAACCAAGCCTTTAGGCAACCTATCCGATTGGCTGTCCCAGCACAATCGATCCGGCCCATCCGACGCTGACTTATACCACCTTGCCTGCGGCTTTACGGCTCGTTGTTTCGCCGATTCGTGCCCCCTATCTAGGCATGCGCAGGGGCCCTCGCAACGAGGGCCGCCACGTCCGGCAGCCCCAGGGGATTGGTAGACGCATGAGCGAATTCGATAAGCGCGAGGAAGCCTTTGAGAAGAAGTTCGCCCTCGACGAGGAGCAGAAATTCAGGGCGGAAGCCCGCCGCAACCGGCTGCTGGGACTATGGGCGGCCGAAAAGCTCGGAATCACCGGCGAAGCCGCCACGGCCTATGCCAAGGAGGTGGTCGCAGCCGATTTCGAGGAGGCCGGCGATGGCGACGTCCTGCGCAAGGTCATGGCCGATTTCGCCGCCAAAAACGTCGCCGTCACCGAACAGGCGATTCGCCGCAAGATGAGCGAGCTGATTGTGGTCGCGGCCGCCGAGGTGAAGGCCGGAAAATAGGCCCGCGGGGAGTGCCGGAGGCGAGGTACACCCCGTTCGCCGCTCGCTCCATAACAGCTTGCGGCGGGCCCCGGGCAATGCCAAATGAGCGGCATGTCCCAGGATCGCGCCCAAGACCACATCTCAAACGTCCTCGCCCAACGCTATGCCTCGCCCGCCATGCGCGCGATCTGGAGCGGCGAAGGCAAGGTTCGTCTCGAGCGCGACTACTGGATCGCCGTGCTGAAAGGCCAGCGCGATCTCGGCATTCCCGTGCCCGACGGCGTGATCGAGGCTTACGAGCGCGTCAAGGACCAGGTCGACCTCGACTCCATCATGCGGCGCGAGCGCATCACCCGCCACGACGTGAAGGCGCGGATCGAGGAGTTCTGCGAACTCGCCGGTCATGAGCACCTGCACAAGGGTATGACCAGCCGGGACCTCACCGAGAACGTGGAGCAGTTGCAGGTCTACCGCGGGCTGCAGCTGGTCGAGACCAAGAGCATCGCCGCGCTGATTCGCTTTGCCAGGCACGCCAAGCAATTGCGCGACATGCCGTTCACGGCGCGCACGCACAACGTCGCCGCACAGGTCACGACGCTCGGCAAGCGCATCGCCATGTTCGGCGAGGAGATGCTGATCGGGCATCAGAGCCTGGTCAACGTGCTCGACACCTATCCCGCGCGCGGCCTGAAGGGCGCGGTCGGCACAAGGCTCGACCAGATCACGCTGTTCAACGGCGATGCCGGCAAGGCGCGCGCGCTCGAACAGCAAATCCTCAAGCACCTCGGCCTGCCCAGGAGCTTTGATGCGGTCGGCCAGGTCTATCCGCGCAGCCTCGACTTCCGCGCGGTCAGCGTCCTCACCGAGCTCGCCAGCGGTCCCGGCAATTTCGCCAAGACCATTCGCCTCATGGCCGGCCACGAGCTCGCCAGCGAAGGTTTTGCCAAGGGTCAGGTCGGCTCGTCCGCGATGCCGCACAAGATGAACAGCCGCTCCTGCGAGCGCATCAACGGCCTGCATGTCGTGCTGAAGGGCTATCTCGCGATGGCCGCCGGTCTCGCCGGCGATCAGTGGAACGAAGGCGACGTCTCCTGCTCGGTCGTCCGCCGCGTCATGCTGCCCGATGCCTTCCTCGCCATAGATGGCCTGCTCGAGACCCTGCTCTCCGTGCTCGACCAGATGGAAGTGTTCGACGCCGTCGTCGCGACCGAGCTCAACCGTTACCTGCCCTTCCTGCTCACCACCACGGTGATGATGGAAGCGGTGAAGAAGGGGGCCGGCCGCGAAGGCGCGCATGAGGCGATCAAGGAGCACGCGGTTGCGACGATCCGCGACCTGCGCACCGGCAAGATCGTGCAGAACGATTTGCTGCAACGCCTCGCCGCCGATCAGCGTCTCGGCTTGAGCGAGGCCGAACTGCAGCGCGTGCTCGATCACGGTCGCGCCAATTCCGGCGACGCCGGGGCCCAGGTCGACTACTTCGCCGAACAGGTGGATGCGCTGGCGAAGGCGAAGCCCGAAGCGGCCAAGTACACGCCAGGCGCGATCCTGTAGCGCATGATGAGTGGCGAATAGCGAGTGGAAAATTCCATTCGCTACTCGCGATCCGCCATTCGCCCTCTATTCCTCCTTGAACCCGTACTCCGGCACATTGCCGCTGGCGCCGTAATATTTGTACGGCAGGAACTTGCCCGACATCGTGATTTTGACGCGGTCGCCCTTCGGGTTCGGCAGGCGCTCCATCACCATGTCGAAGTCGATTGCCGACATGATGCCGTCGCCGTATTCCTCCTCGATCAGCGCCTTCCACGCCGGCCCGTTCACCATCACCAGTTCGTAGAAGCGATAGATCAACGGATCGGTCGGCGGCATCGGCATGCCGCGCATCGGCGTCTCGTTGAGCATGGTGGTCTCGGATTTCGAGAGGCCGAACAGTTCGGCGGCGTTCGCGGCTTGCGGCTTTGTCAATTTCATCTGGCCGAGGATCGCGCCTGTTATCAGCACCTCGGAATAGCCGCCGATCTTTTCGCAGATGTACTTCCAGCTCCAACCCTTCTCGCGCTTGATGTCGAGCAGCTTCTCGGTGAGGTCTTCGCGTTTCATGTGAGGGTCTCCTTTTGCCAGGCACCGTGTCGGTCCTGCCGCTTTGGGAGGCACGAAACGTGCCAAAAAATGAGGCTTAAGGCTTCAAAGTCTCCGTAAAGCGCCCGATCGCCTCCAGCACGGGCTGCTGATCGCCGGCAAAGAACCAGTGATCTTGGCCGTCGAGCTCGACGAATTGCGCATCCCTGATCCGGCCCGCCACATCGCGACCGGCCGCGATGCGCACCGCCTTGTCGTTCCGCCGGTGCAGCACCAGGGTTGGCACGGTGATCTGCGGCAGCAGGTCTCGCACGTCGGCGTCGCGAAACGCTTCCAGCACGGCCGAAATGCCGCCCGGACTGGACGCTGCGCGCAACAGCCCCGCCCACCAGGCGCGCGCCTGCGGATCGCCCGCCAGACTGGGCGCAAAGGTTTCGATCCCGACCGGGCCGCCCCATTGCGCGATGAGATGCTTGCTCCAGGCATCATACTGGCCGGCGCGCAGCGCATGCGGATAGTCTTCCGCCCAGCAGCCTTTTGCGAGTGCGCCGAACAGGATAAGTCCCGCCACGCGACTGTTATCCTCGACCGCAAATTTGACGCAGGCCGGACCACATTCGGATGCGCCGAACAGCACGACGCGGCGCGAATCCACCGCGCGCAGCACCGTGCCGATATCTTCCGCGGTGACATCGATATTCGGCGCGGAGCCGACCCGGTCGGACAGCCCGATGCCGCGGCGATCGAATACGATCAGGCGCCCGAGCTTCATCAATGACGTGAGAAACGTCCGGCTGGCGGGATGCTCCCAGGAGCGTTCCACATGCGAGACGAAGCCGGGCATCACCAGGATGTCGAACGGGCCGCTGCCATAGGTCTGATACGCCAGATGCACGCCCGCGCCCTTGACGTAGCGCGTCGTTGGAAGCGCATGCGGTGCAGCCGCGGGGCTCATCAGCGCTTCCGTCTCGGCTTCCGGCGCAACGCCAAGCTCGTCGCGCAGCCGCTGCGTCAGGGCTGCGTGATGCCGTTCCGCCGCGCCGCGATCGCCCGATAGCAGCAGGCTGCGGATCAGGTGCCGGCCATAGACTTCGCTGAACGGATCGAGCTCGACCAGACGCCCCGCATGCGCGGTCGCGGCAAAATGATCGCCGGCTGCATTCTTGTCCTGCACGAGCCGCTCCAGCGCATGCACGAGCCGCCCCCGCAGCGCCTCGCGACGAAAGAACGCCCAATCGTCGAATTCGGGAGAGCCCTCCGGCGAGAAGCCCGCCAGGAAGTCCCCTCGATACATCTGGCAGGCGTCTTCAAACGCACCGCGGTCGCAGGCGCTCTCGAACAGATACGTATCGAATTTCAGCTCGATATTCGGCGACCATCGCACGCTGGTGCGGTCGGTCTCGAACACCGGCGCGCCAAGCGCGAGCTCGATGCGATGAAGCAGGCGCCGCAAGCGCGCGAGGGCGGTCTCGCGGTCGGCCTCGGGCCACAACTGCGTCGCGATCACCTCCCGCGCGACGGCGCCCTTGGCCTCCGCGAGATAGACCAGCAGCGCAAGCCCCTTGCGCAAGGCGAGCTTGATCGGGCGGCCGTCGGAGTGGACCTCCGGGAACCCGAACGTCCCGAGCGAGAAAGCCGTCATCGACATCCTTTCTTGCCTCGGCGTCCCCGGGGGACGCACAGGGGACGGTCGCGCGGTAACCATCGAGCCAGATCGAGCCCCTTCGCCAGCGTGCGACTCAGGCTCCTGAATGCGGCACCGCGGCTGCAGGCACTATAGGAAAAAACATGATCTCGCGCGCCCTGATCCTGCTCTACGCCCTCGTGAGCTACGCCCTGTTCACGATCTCGTTTCTCTATGCGCTCGGTTTCGTCGGCAATTATGTCGTGCCCAGGTCAATCGACAAGTCGGTCGACATTGGCACCTCCTTGAATGTGAGCGAGGCCATCGTCGTCAACCTGCTGCTGATGGTCCTGTTTGCCATCCAGCACAGCGTCATGGCGCGTCCCGCCTTCAAACGATGGTCGGCCAAATTCCTTCCCCGGCCTGCCAGCGCAGCACCTATGTGCTGCTCTCCAGCCTGATCCTGCTTTTGCTGTTCTGGCAGTGGCGGCCGATTCCGACGCCGATCTGGCGGGCAAGCGGACCGGTGGCCTGGTTGCTGATCTCGGTACATTGGCTTGGCTGGCTGATCGCGTTCGCCTCGACCCACATGATCGATCATTTCGATCTGTTTGGCTTGCGCCAGGCCCTTGTCGCGTGGCGCGGAGCCGAGATGCCCAGCCAATCCTTCAAGACGCCGCTGCTTTACAAGATCGTGCGGCATCCGCTCATGCTCGGCTTCCTGCTCGCGTTCTGGGCGACACCCGAGATGACCGTCGGCCATCTGCTGTTCGCGCTCGCGAACACCGCCTACATCCTGGTCGCGCTGCAGTTCGAGGAGCGGGATCTGATTGCCGAGTTCGGTGCGACCTATCAGCAATATCGCCAACGCGTTCCCATGCTGGTGCCGCGTCTGTTCGCGCGCCGCCAGACGGAAGGAGCGCCGCGATGAGAGCGGTTCTTTGCAATTCGTTCACCGGGCCGCAGGATTTGCGCGTCAGCGAGATCGACGAGCCGAAGCCGGCCGATGGCGAGATTCTCATCGACGTCCATGCGGCCTCGGTGAGCTTCATGGACCAGTTGCTGGTCTCGGGCCTCTACCAGATGCGGCCGCCCCTGCCCTTCGTGCCCGGCACGGAAGCATCCGGAGTCGTCGCCGCGATCGGCGAGAAGGTCACACAATTCGCCCCCGGCGATCGCGTGGCGTGCAGCAGCTGGACCGGCGGCTACGCCGAACGGATGATTGCCAAAGAGTCGAAGAGCGTGCGCCTGCCTGACGGCGTCGCGTTCGAAGCCGCAGCGACAGTGCTGCACAATTACGGCACGGCCTATTATGCGCTGGTCGAGCGGGCCCGGGCGCAACGCGGCGAGACCGTCTTGGTCACGGGCGCCGCCGGCGGCGTCGGGCTCGCCACCGTCGACCTCGGTCGCCATCTGGGCCTGCGCATCGTCGCCGGCGTCGGCTCGGACGACAAGGCGGCGCTGGTGCGCAGCTATGGCGCCAGCGAGGTCATCAATTATCGCAGCGAAGATCTGCGCGACCGGATCAAGTCGATCACGTCAGGACAAGGCATCGATATCGGCTTCGACACGATCGGCGGCGGAATCCTCGAGCAGATGGCACGACTGATGAACTGGGGCGGCCGGCTGATGCCGATCGGCTTCACCAGCGGCGCCATTCCGCAGGTCCCGATGAACCTGCCGCTTCTCAAGAACTATGCCATCATCGGCGTCTTCGCCGGCGCCTGGGCGGAGAGATTTTCCGCCGAGGCCGCACGCATGAATGACACGCTGATGCAATTGCTGGCTGACGGAAACATCCACCCACATATCGATCGCATCCTCCCTCTGGATGACGCCAGCGAAGCCATGCAAGCGATAGCCAATCGGACCGTTCAGGGAAGAATTGTGCTCAAGATCCGATAGAGTGCGCGCATGCACTGGCAAGACAGGAAGACAAGTTTTGACCGAGATCATCATCGACAAGCGGTTTTGCGGCCCGCCGAACTCCGGCAACGGCGGCTATGTCTGCGGCCGGCTGGCCCTGCACGTTTCGGGTGGCGCCGAAGTGACGCCGCGCGCGCCGCCTCCGCTGGACACACCGCTCGCTGCGATCGCGACGGGCGACGGCACATGGGAGCTTCGCGACGGCGCCAAAATCGTCGCGACCGGACGCGCGACAAGCGTCGAGCTTGCGCGGCTGGAGACCGCCAGTTTTGGGGAGGCCTGCGCCGCCGAATTGCTGACGCCGGTCAAGCCGCACGAGCATCCGCTGCCAAACTGTTTCGTCTGCGGCCCCGCACGGGCGAAAGGCGATGGCCTGCGCATTTTCGCCGGACCGCTCGGACGTGACGCACAGACGCCCGTGCTCGCCGCGAGCTGGACACCCGATCCAAATCTTGCCGCCGAGGACGGCCTCGTCGCGCCCGAATTTCTCTGGTCGGCACTCGATTGTCCCACCGGCTTCGCCTGCAATTGCGATCCGCAGAGCAGCACCGTCGACAAGACGCCGCTCCTGCTCGGCCGGATGTCAGCGCGGATCGAATTCCGGCCGCGCCCCGGCACGCGCTGCGTCGTCACGGCATGGCCCACCGGCCGCGACGGCCGCAAGCGCACCGCCGAGGCCGCGCTACATGATGAAGCCGGGAGGTTGCTGGCCGTGGCGAAGACAACATGGATTGCAGTCGACCGCGATGTCCAACTCGGGCGGGGATGACGGTCTTGTGTGGGCAAAGCGAAGCGTGCCCACCATCGCCGCGAGACAAAGTGGTGGGCACGGCGCTACGCGCCTTTGCCCACCCTACGAGACCTTCGCATGAGGCAACCTACGCGCCCTGCTCGATCATCCCTTGCAGCCGCACCAGCTCCGCCTCGAGATCGCGCTCCACATCGGCCGCCCGGATCTCCAGCACGCGATAGTCCCGCGCCTCGAGCCAAGCGCGCCGCGAGGCGCGGTCGGCGGCGATGGTCTCACCCTCGCCCGGGTTGACCAGCTCGATCGCGATCCGGTGCGGGAAGGAGACGAAGTCCGGGATGTGCCGGCCGACCGGGGTCTGGCGCTTGAAGCCTCCTGCGAAGCGGCGGTCGCGCGTGAGTGCCTGCCAGAGCAATCGCTCGGCATCGGTCGGGTTGCGGCGGAGCAGGCGCGCCAGCCCACGCACCGTCGAGCCGCTATCGGGCACGCCGCCGCCCTGCCCGTGCTCGGCCAGCAGCGCGCGCAGGCGCGTGGCCTGCTCGCCGTCGAGCACACCGCCCTTCGCCGGGCCCTTGCGCCCCTCCGCGATCGCCATCACCACCCCATGGAGGGTGTGCATGTCCTGCTTGGTCGGCTCCATGCGGGTGAAGATGTTGCGCAGATTGACCAGCATGGTGTCGCGCTTCTCGGCCGGGCGCAAAAATTCGACCCGGTCGAGCTCGCGGATGAGATTGTCGAAGAAGGCCTGCATCTGGTGCTGCGAGGCGCGCTCGGAGCGCTCCGGCATGCTGTGCGGCAGCTCGCCGGATGTCGCCCGCTTGAACCATTCATAGCCCACCAGCAGCACGGCCTGGGCGAGGTTGAGCGAGGCGAAGCCCGGATTGACCGGGAAGGTGATGATGCGGTTGGCGAGCCCGACCTCCTCGTTGGTCAGGCCCCAGCGCTCCCGGCCGAACAGGATGCCGGCCTTGCCCCCGGCGGCGAGGTGCCCCGAGATCTCGCTTGCTGCGGCTTCCGGCCCCACCACCGGCTTGGCCTGGTCATGGGGGCGCGCGGTGGTGGCGAACAGCAGGTCGAGATCGGCGACGGCCTCGCCGACCGTGTCGAACAATTCGACCTTTTCCAGAATGTGGTCGGCGCCGGCGGCCGCGCGCTGTGCGGCGATGTTCGGCCAGCCGTCGCGCGGGTTGACGATCCGCAAACGGCTCAGCGCAAAATTGCCCATGGCGCGCGCGGCCATGCCGATGTTTTCCCCGAGCTGCGGCTCGACCAGGATCACGATGGGGCCGTCGAGGGCGAGGCCCGCCTTGGTCTTGTCGGTGCCGGACATATCATTCCACTTTCTGGTTCAGCGTTCGTCTCGTTCAGCGTCCGAAGAAACTTGAAGTTCTATCTGAAGACGCTGATTCAAGCCTTCATCCAAGCCGCCGGCCCGCCTTCCGTGCAGTGCAATTTCTCAACGGAGATAACAGGGTTAGCGCCGTTTGCTAATCCGCAATCGGCATCTCAGCTGGGGACGGTTTCCTTGCCCCGCTTGTGCGCGCTTTGCTTTCGGATATGGCTATCAACCACAACCAAAGCGAAGCCGAAAGGGCGGAGCTGAAAACGCAATTCAGGGGGTGGTGATGCGCGGCCGATGGACGTTGGCAATTCTGGGAGCGGTCTTGATCGTGGTGGGCGGTCTCGTCGCCCACCTCACGCAGACCGCCGGCGGCATCCGGATCCAGGATGTCAGGTTCAAGGGCGCCAAGGGCAACACCATGAGTGCCCTGCTCTACGTCCCGGCAAATGCCACCGCGCAGACCCCGGCACCAGGCATCCTCGCCGTCCACGGCTACATCAATTCGCGCGAGACGCAGGACGGCTTCGCCATCGAATTCGCCCGCCGCGGCTATGTCGTGCTGGCGTTGGACCAGACCGGCCATGGCTATAGTGATCCGCCCGCCTTTGCCAACGGCTTTGGCGGCCCCGACGGGCTCGCCTATCTCCGCAGCCTCGACATCGTCGACAAGGCCAATATCGGCCTCGAGGGCCACTCGATGGGCGGCTGGACCGCGCTGGCCGCAGCCACCGCGATGCCGAATGACTACAAGTCGATGGTGCTGGAGGGCTCCTCGACCGGGAAGCCATTCGCTGCCGACGGCACCCCCAGCTGGCCGCGCAACACCGCCTTGGTGTTTGCCCAGTACGAGGAATTCTCCACCCTGATGTGGGGCGTCGACCGCGCCCGCGATGTCACCAAGAGCCCCAAGCTGTGGGCGATGTTCGGTACGCAGGGGCCGGTCGAGCCCGGCAAGGTCTATGGCGACCCGGCGGCCGGGACTGCGCGGGTGCTGTACACGCCCGCCATGACTCACCCGGCCGAACACATCTCGCATGAGGCGATCGGCTACAGCCTCGACTGGTTCGCCAAGACGCTGCAGGGCGGCACGCCGCGGCCGGCCGACGACCAGATCTGGTTCCGCAAGGAGCTCGGCACATTGGTCGCGTTTGCCGGTTTCGTCGCGCTGTTGATCGGCACTTTCGACGGCCTCCTCGAGGCGCAAATGTTCTCCCGTCTCCGCCTGCCCGCGGCGCCCGACGGCACCATGCCGCCGCATCACGCCGCCACCGGCCGGCGCTGGACCGCGGCGTTCATCCTGTCCGCCTTCATCCCGGCCCTGACCTACTATCCGGCCTTTGCGCTGGCCGGCAGCTTCGTGACGCCGACCGCGTTCCTGCCGCAGGGCATCACGAACCAGATCCTGGTCTGGGCCGTCATCAACGGCTTGATTACGCTGGCGCTGATGCGTTTCGCCCCGAAGCGCAAAGGCCGGACCGGCCTGCTCGGTCAGTCGCTCGTGATCGCGATCGCTTCGGTCGCGGTCGGCTATCCCGCGTTGTGGCTCGCCGACCTCGTCTTCAAGATCGACTTCCGCTTCTGGATCATCGCGCTGAAGCTGATGAACGCGAAGCAGTTTGTGATCTTCCTGATCTACCTGATTCCGTTCACGGCGTTTTTCGTCGTGGCGCTGCACGTGCTGCACCGGAACTTCTCGACCATGGAGACGCCGCGGCTCACGCTCTATCTGACCAATATCCTGGCGCTGACGTTCGGCTTCATCGTGCCGCTGGTCTTGCAATATGGCACGCTCTGGCTGACCGGAAAGCTTTTCAACCCGCTCCCCGACCCCGGCTTCGTGCCCCTCTCGACCATCGTCGCCATCCAGTTTGTGCCGCTGCTCGCGATCGTCGCCGTGATCGCGACCTTCACCTGGCGGCGGACCGGATCGAGCCTGCCGGGCGCGCTGATCTCCGGCCTGTTCGTGACCTGGTACATCGTGGCAGGCACGGCCACGCAGGCCGCCTTTTAAAGGTGTTCTCGGACGGCGCTGGTTCGCTCGAGGGACACTTGCCCAAACAAGGTGCGACAGCCGTCATTCCGACCTGTTCGGAATGGCGGTTCTCGGCGAAAAGATGGGCTGAAAGTGCATAACCGCTCCGCTTCCGCCCGCCACCGGGCGGTGCTATAGCGCGGGAGATTTCCACCGCGGCCGCCAAAGCGCCGTTCCCAAGAGGGCTTCCCCGATCATGGCAAAAATCAAGGTATCCAATCCCGTCGTCGAACTCGATGGCGACGAGATGACCCGGATCATCTGGCAGTACATCAAGGACAAGCTGATCAACCCGTTCCTGGATGTCGAACTGCAGTATTTCGACCTGGGCATGGAGTACCGCGACCACACCAACGATCAGGTGACCATCGACGCCGCCGAAGCCATCAAGAAGGTCGGCGTCGGCGTCAAGTGCGCCACCATCACCCCGGACGAAGCGCGGGTGAAGGAGTTCAACCTCAAGCAGATGTGGAAGTCGCCGAACGGCACCATCCGCAACATCCTCGGCGGCGTGATCTTCCGCGAGCCGATCATCTGCAAGAACGTGCCGCGCCTCGTCCCCGGCTGGACCAAGCCGATCATCATCGGCCGCCACGCCTATGGCGACCAGTACCGCGCCACCGACATCAAGTTCCCGGGCAAGGGCACCCTGTCGATGAAGTTCGTCGGCGAGGACGGCACCGTGATCGAGAAGGAAGTGTTCAAGGCGCCCGGCGCCGGCGTCGCCATGGAGATGTACAATCTCGACGATTCCATCATCGACTTCGCCCGCGCCTCGCTCAATTACGGCCTGCTGCGCAACTACCCGGTCTATCTCTCGACCAAGAACACGATCCTCAAGGTCTATGACGGCCGCTTCAAGGACATCTTCCAGGACATCTACGACCGCGAGTTCAAAAAGGAATTCGAGGCCAAGGGCCTGACCTACGAGCATCGCCTGATCGACGACATGGTGGCCTCGGCGCTGAAATGGTCCGGCGGCTATGTCTGGGCCTGCAAGAACTACGACGGCGACGTGCAGTCCGACACGGTCGCGCAGGGCTACGGCTCGCTCGGCCTGATGACCTCGGTGCTGCTCACCCCCGACGGCAAGACGGTCGAGGCCGAAGCCGCCCACGGCACGGTGACCCGTCACTACCGCGAGCACCAGAAGGGCAAGGAGACTTCGACCAACTCGATCGCATCGATCTTCGCCTGGACCCGCGGCCTGTCGCATCGCGCCAAGCTCGACAACAACGCCGAGCTGGCCAAGTTCGCGAACACGCTGGAGAAGGTCTGCGTCGACACCGTCGAGGAAGGCTACATGACCAAGGACCTCGCGCTGCTGGTCGGCGCCGACCAGCGCTGGCTGTCGACCACCGGCTTCCTCGATAAGGTCGCCGAGAATCTCACGAAAGCGTTGGCGGCGTAGGCCGACTTTCTCCTCGTCATTGCGAGTTGGGACCGGCTTGAGGAGCCGACGCGCGCTGAATGAAACTTTTCACGGGTGGGCGAAGGCGGTAGACTGGAGCGCCGTCGGCAAAGAGGTCGATTACTCTCTGGTGCGTGAGAGCCCGGTTGCGAGTTGGACCCGGGTTGCCTGGATGACCCACACTGGCGCGGAGGAGCCGCAAGGCTCTGGAGCACGCTTCCTAGCATTCTTTTCTGACAGGCGCCTGTGCCGCCGGCGCCAAATGTTGAGGAGAGAAGCATGGATATTTTGTACGAGCGGGTGGCAGGCCTGGACGTGCACAGGGACACGGTCGTGGCCTGTGTGCGGATCATGGTCGATGGCAAGGCGCAGCGGGAGTGCCGGACCTTTTTGGCCACGACGGAGCAGCTTGTGGAACTGCGAAGGTGGCTGGAAGAATGCCGGTGCACGCATGTGGCGATGGAGGCGACGGGAGTCTACTGGATGCCGGTGTTCCGGATCCTGGGCGAAGGCGCCTTTGACCTGATCATCGCCAATGCAGCGCACATCAAGAACGTGCCGGGACGCAAGACCGACATGAACGATGCGATGTGGATTGCCGATCTGTTGGCCTGCGGGCTGATCAAGGGCAGCTTCATTCCGGAGGAGGAGGTGCAGGAGCTGCGCGCGCTGACGCGGACGCGCAAGCAACTGGTGCGCGAGCAGACGCGGCACGTGCAGCGGATCGACAAGACGCTGGCGGAAGCCAACATCAAGCTCGGCTCGGTAATCTCCGACATCATGGGCGCGAGCGGGCGGCGGATCATCCAGGCGATGATCGAGGGCGTGCGGCAGCCGAACAAGCTGGCCGAGCTTGCCGGCAAGCAGATCAAGGCGTCGCCAAAGGAGCTTTACGATGCGTTGCACGGGCGCCTGACGGATCACCACCGCTTCCTGCTCGCGCTTCATCTGCGCCAATGGGATGGTCTGGATGAAACGATTCGCAAGCTCGATGCCGAAATCGCTCAGCGGATCGAGGGCATGGAAGCGGAAATCGATGGCGGCAAAACCCCCTTTCGCCACCTGATCGAATTGCTGACCACGATTCCCGGGGTCAGCGCAGTGGCGGCGCCAGCCATTCTGTCCGAGATCGGCGCCGACATGAGCCGTTTCCAGACCGCCGGCCATCTCGTCGCCTGGGCCGGACTGTGTCCCGGGCAGAACGAGAGCGCCGGCAAGCGCAAGTCCTCGCGCCTGCGCAAGGGGCACCGTGGCTCAAGACCATGCTCGTTCAATGTGCCTGGGCCGCCAAGCGCGCAAAGAACAGCTACTACCGAGCCCAATTCTTCCGCTTGCAGGCCAAACGCGGGCCGCAAAAAGCCATCTGTGCCGTCGCCGCCTCGATCCTCACCGCCATCTATCACATCCTCAAGAACGGCACGGAGCACCATGACCTCGGCGCCGACTACTTCGACCGCCGGCCCACCGAGGTCAAAGCAAGCCGACTGGTCGCACGTCTCAAAAGCTCGGCTTCGCCGTTCAACTCCAGCCCATAGCGGAGGCCGCCTGACGCCAAACGACCAACCGTTTCTTCCTAGCGCAGCGAAGCAATCCAGAATCCCGCCGCGGGCACAGTCTGGATTGCTCCGTCGCACCAGCGCAAAATTGCTTCGCAATTTTGTCGCGGGCTCCTCGCAATGACGAGACCTATGCTCGGGAACACATCATGCCGGCACTCAAGAGCCTAGCGCTTGCGATCTTCGCGCTGACAAGCACTTCCGCGTTCGCCGCCGACGCCCTCCCCGAGGCCATCGCCGCAGCCGGCGAGAGCGTCGTGCTCAGCGTCCACGCCGAGGGCGCGCAGGTGTATGAGTGCAAGGCCGGCGCCGACGGCAAGCTCGCCTGGGCGTTTCGCGAGCCGATCGCGACGCTGCTTGCCGATGGCAAGACCGTCGGCCGCCACTATGCCGGGCCGAACTGGGAGCATGCCGACGGTAGCGCCGTCGCCGGCAAGGCGATCGGCAACGCGCCGGGCGCCACCACTGCCGATATCCCCTGGCTGAAGCTGGAGGTCACCGCCCGCCGCGGCAGCGGCGTGCTGACGCCGGTCACCACGGTCCAGCGCATCAACACCCACGGCGGCAAGCTCGATGGCGCTTGCGACAAGGCGGGCGAGTTCAAGAGCGCGCCCTATTCGGCCGAGTACGTCTTCCTGAAGAAGCGCTGAGGAACGAGGCGCGGGGCTTTAAGCGCCCGCCATCGCTTTTTCGATCGCGGCGAGCGCCTCGGTCGCCTTGGCACCGTCTGGACCGCCGGCCTGCGCCATGTCGGGCCGGCCGCCGCCGCCCTTGCCGCCCAGCGCCTCGGAGGCGACGCGCACCAGGTTCACGGCGTTGAAGCGCGCGGTCAGGTCGGCGGTGACGCCGACCACGATGCCGGCCTTGCCGTCCTCGGTGACACCGACGATAGCGACCACGCCGGAGCCGATCTGCTTCTTGCCGTCGTCCGCCAGGCTCTTGAGATCCTTCATCTCGATGCCCTCGACCGCACGCGCCATCAGCTTGACGTTGCCGACCTCGCGCACGCCGCTGGCTGCGCCATTGCTGCCGGCGGCCGCGCCGCCGCCCATCGCGAGCTTCTTGCGGGCGTCGGAGAGCTCGCGCTCGAGCTTCTTGCGCTCCTCCATCAGCGCGGCGATGCGCGCCGGGACGTCGTCAATGGAGGTGCGCAGCTCGTTGGCCGCAGTCTTCGCCAGCGCCATGCTCTCGTTCGCATGTTTTCGCGCGTAATTGCCGGTCAGCGCCTCGATGCGGCGCACGCCCGAGGCCACCGCGCTCTCGCCCGTCAGCGTGATCAAGCCGATATCGCCGGTGCGCCGCACATGCGTGCCGCCGCAGAGCTCGACCGACCAGCCGAGCGCGTTGGCGCCGCGCTCGCGCGCGGTCTTGCCCATCGAGACGACGCGAACCTCGTCGCCATATTTCTCGCCGAACAGGGCGCGCGCGCCGGCCTCGCGCGCTTCGTCGACGCCCATGACGCGGGTGGTGACCTCGTCGTTCTCCAGCACCACGTCGTTGGCGATGTCCTCGACGCGGGCGAGCTCCTCCGCCGTGATCGGCTTCGGATGCACGAAGTCGAAGCGCAGACGATCCGGCGCGACCATCGAGCCGCGCTGGGCGATGTGATCGCCGAGCACCTGGCGCAGCGCCTCGTGAATGAGATGCGTCGCCGAGTGATGCGCGCGGATCGAGGAGCGTCGGCCGTGATCGACCTCGAGCTGCAGCGCGGTGCCGACCTTCAGCTCGCCACTTTCCAATGTGCCGACGTGAACGAAGAAATCGCCGAGCTTCTTCTGCGTATCGGTGACGCGGAACTTGATGCCGCCCTCACCTGTCAGCACGCCGGTGTCGCCAACCTGGCCGCCCGACTCCGCATAGAACGGCGTCTGGTTGAGCAGCAGCGCGCCGGTGTCGCCGGCCTTGAGGCTCGCGACTTCCCGGCCGTCCTTGACCAGCGCCGACACCACGCCTTCGGCGCTCTCGGTCTCGTAACCCAGAAATTCGGTGGCCCCGAGTTTTTCGCGCAGCGGGAACCAGATCGCCTCGGAGGCCGCTTCACCGGACCCCTTCCAGGACTCGCGCGCTTTGGCCTTCTGGCGCTCCATCGCGTCGGTGAAGGCGGACTGGTCGACGCCGATGCCGCGCGACTTCAGCGCGTCCTGCGTCAGGTCCAGCGGGAAGCCGTAGGTATCGTACAGCGTGAAGGCGACGTCGCCGTCGAACATGTCGCCCTTCTTCAGGGACGCGCTCTTCTCGTCGAGGATGGCGAGGCCACGCACCAGCGTCTTGCGGAAGCGGGTCTCTTCCAGCCGCAGCGTTTCCTCGATCAGATTTTCCGCGCGCATCAGGTCGGGATAGGCCTGGCCCATCTCGCGGACCAGCGCCCAGACCAGGCGGTGCATCAGCGGCTCTTGCGCACCGAGCAGCTGCGCATGGCGCATCGCGCGGCGCATGATCCGGCGCAGCACATAGCCGCGGCCCTCGTTCGAGGGCAGCACGCCATCCGCAACGAGGAAGGCCGAGGAACGCAAATGGTCGGCGATGACGCGGAACGAGGCGACCGTCTGCTCGTTCGGTCCGCTGCCGAGCGCGGACGACGTCGCATCGATCAGGTGACGGAACAAATCGGTCTCGAACACGCTGTCGACGCCCTGCATGATGCAGGCCATGCGCTCCAGGCCCATGCCGGTGTCGATCGAGGGCCGCGGCAGATCCACGCGCTCCTCTTTCGTCACTTGCTCGTATTGCATGAAGACGAGGTTCCAGAATTCGAGGAAGCGATCGCCGTCCTCCTCGGGAGAGCCCGGAGGGCCGCCCCAGATGTGGTCGCCGCGGTCGATGAATATCTCCGAGCACGGGCCGCACGGACCGGTGTCGCCCATCGCCCAGAAATTGTCCGAGGTCGGAATGCGGATGATGCGGTCGTCGCTGAACCCGGCGATCTTCTTCCAGAGCCCGTGCGCCTCGTCGTCGGTGTGGTAGACGGTGACGAGCAGCTTGTCCTTCTTCAGCCCAAACTCGGTCGTGATGAGCTTCCAGGCCAGCTCGATCGCGCGCTCCTTGAAATAGTCGCCGAACGAGAAATTGCCGAGCATCTCGAAGAAGGTGAGATGGCGCGCGGTGTAGCCGACATTGTCGAGGTCGTTGTGCTTGCCGCCGGCGCGCACGCATTTCTGCGACGTGGTGGCGCGCTGATAGGGCCGCTTCTCGACGCCGGTGAAGACGTTCTTGAACTGCACCATGCCGGCATTGGTGAACATCAACGTCGGATCGTTGCGCGGCACCAATGGCGAGGACGACACGATCTCGTGGCCGTTCTCGGCAAAGAAGTTCAGAAAGGTCGACCTGATCTCGTTGACGCCGCTCATGTTCATCCAATCGGGTGTGCTTGGACCCGCTGACTTGCCATCCAAACCGGTGATTTGGGCTGATATCTGCGGGCCAAAGCGCTTTTAGACAAGGCCAGCTTCGCTGTCCAGAAACTGTGCAGACAGATCAGAGGCTTGCCGCAGCCGCGCAATCCCCGTTGCAATCCCGTTGAAAGCCGCAAAGGGCGCGTTGACAGGCTTGGCCGGGCTGTGGTCTCTACCCATCTGTATCGTACGGCCACGTCGGGAGAGACCGGCTTCACTGCCGGCGCCGAAGGAGCAACCGCCCCGGAAACTCTCAGGCAAAAGGACCGCGTGGCTTTGACGACATCTGGAAAGAGGCGCCGGCGGGCTTAAGGCCCGGACTGCGTCCGCCGACGGGATAATACTCTCAGGCACAGCGACAGATGGGGCTTCGACTGGTGTCCGCCGGGGAATCATCTCCGGGGAACCGCCGAGGGCCCCTGTGATGCCAGTGCGCGACGACCGAGAGTCCCTTAGACGTACCCCTCTTTACGACCTGCATGTGTCGCTTGGCGGCAAGATGGTGCCGTTCGCGGGTTATGACATGCCCGTGCAGTACCCCGCGGGCGTCCTCAAAGAGCACCTCCATACCCGCAATTCCGCTGGCCTGTTCGACGTCTCCCACATGGGCCAGATCGCGCTTCGGCCGAAATCCGGCAGGATCGAGGACGCCGCCCGCGCGCTGGAGCGGCTGGTGCCGCAGGATATTTTGGCGATTGCACCGGGCCGGCAGCGCTACGCCCAGTTCACCAATACGGATGGCGGCCTTCTCGACGATCTGATGGTCGCCAATTTCGGCGACCACCTGTTCCTGGTCGTCAACGCCGCCTGCAAGGCCGAGGACGAGGCGCATCTGCGCGCCAATCTTTCGGACGCCTGCATCATCGATGCGCTCGCCGATCGCGCGCTGATCGCATTGCAGGGCCCGAAGGCCGAAGCCGCACTGGCGAAATTGTGTGCAGAGGCCCCCGCTATTAAGTTCATGGATGCCGGTCCGCATGAAGTCGCCGGGCTTGCCTGTTTCGTCTCGCGCTCGGGCTACACCGGCGAGGACGGTTTTGAGATTTCGGTGCCCGCTGCAGATGCCGAACGGCTCGCCAAGACGCTGCTGGAAAATCCCGATGTGATGCCGATCGGCCTCGGCGCCCGCGACAGCCTGCGGCTGGAAGCCGGGCTCTGCCTCTATGGCCACGACATCGACACCGCGACCACGCCGGTCGAGGCTGCGCTGGAATGGTCGGTGCAGAAAAAGCCGCCGCAGCGGTGGCGCCCGCGCCGGCGGCTTTCCCGGCGCCGAAAAGATCCTCGCTCATTTCGATCATGGCGCGAGCCGCCGCCGCGTCGGCTTGCGCACTGAGGGTCGCGCGCCGGTGCGCGAAGGCGCGCTGCTATTTACCGATAGCGCAGGCGGCGAGCCGATCGGAAAGGTCACCTCGGGCGGTTTCGGCCCGAGCCTGAATGCGCCGGTCGCGATGGGCTATGTGCCCACAGGCCTGAGCGCGCTCGACACAAGACTCTTTGCCGAGGTGCGCGGGCAATTTCTGCCCCTCACCGTTGCCGCGATGCCCTTCGTGAAAAACACCTACAAACGCTGAGGACTTCAGAAAATGACCACGACGCTGTACACCACCGACCACGAATGGCTCGCGATCGACGGCGATGTCGCGACCGTCGGCATCACCGATTACGCGCAGTCGCAGCTCGGCGACGTCGTGTTCGTCGAACTGCCCAAGCTCGGCCGCGTCCTCAAGAAGGCGGAAGCCGCCGCCGTCGTGGAATCGGTGAAGGCCGCCTCCGACGTCTACGCGCCCGTGACCGGTGAGGTGCTGGAGACCAACCCGGATCTCGCGAGCGAGCCGGCGCTGGTCAACTCGGATGCGCAAGGCAAAGCCTGGTTCTTCAAGATCAAGATTGCCGACAAGAGCGAGCTCGGCGGCCTGATGGATGAAGCCGCCTACAAGGCACATACGGCGTGAGATGATGAGGACAGCCGCTCCATACACAGTGTCATCACCCGCGAAGGCGGGTGATCCAGTACGCCGCGGCTTCTCGGTTCAAGCACTACTGGCTGCGTTTACTGGATGCCCCGCCTTCGCGGGGCATGACGGCGACAGCGAAATCTAGCGAGGACCCATGATGACCGCGCACCGCAAATCCAATGGCGACACCGCCACTTTCGTACGCCGCCACATCGGCCCGTCGGCGCGCGATGTCAGCGCAATGCTCGAAACGGTCGGCGCAAAAAGCATCGACGCGCTGATCGCGGAGACGCTGCCCGCCTCGATCCGGCAGGCCGCCCCGCTCGATCTCGGCAAGCCGTTGAGCGAGACCGAGGCCATCGCGCATATGGCCGAGCTCGCGCGTCAGAACCAGGTCTTCACCTCGCTGATCGGCCAGGGCTATTCCGGCACGATCCTGCCCGCGGTGATCCAGCGCAACATCCTGGAGAATCCGGCCTGGTACACCGCGTACACGCCTTATCAGCCCGAAATCAGCCAGGGCCGGCTGGAAGCGCTGTTCAACTTCCAGACCATGATCTGCGACCTTACCGGGCTCGACGTCGCCAACGCCTCGCTGCTCGACGAGGCCACTGCCGCGGCCGAAGCCATGGCGCTCGCGGAGCGGCACTCGCGGGTCGAGGCGAAAGCCTTCTTCGTTGACAAGGACGTCCACCCGCAGACCTTGGCGGTGATGCGCACCCGTGCCGAGCCGCTCGGCTGGTCGCTGGTGGTCGGCGACCCTCACCGATCTGGACGAGGCCGACGTGCTCGGTGCACTGCTGCAATATCCGGGAACATCGGGCGCGGTGCGCGACCTCAGGCCCGCGATCGCCGCGCTGAAGGCCAGGGGCGCGCTTGCAATCGTTGCCGCCGATCTGCTGGCGCTGACGCTGCTGGCCTCGCCCGGCGAACTCGGCGCCGACATCGCGATCGGCTCGGCACAACGCTTTGGCGTGCCGATGGGCTATGGCGGCCCGCACGCCGCCTACATGGCGGTGCGCGATGCGCTGAAGCGCTCGCTGCCCGGCCGCATCGTCGGCCTCTCCGTGGACTCGCGCGGCGCGCCCGCCTATCGGCTCGCGCTGCAGACCCGCGAGCAGCACATTCGCCGCGAGAAGGCGACCTCCAACATCTGCACCGCGCAGGTGCTGCTCGCCGTGATCGCCGCGATGTATGCGGTCTATCACGGCCCCGAAGGGCTGATCCAGATCGCGCGCAATCTGCATCGCCGTGCCGCCGTGCTCGCGAGCGGCCTGCGCAAGCTCGGCTTTGCTCCGACCAGCGACGCCTTCTTTGACACGCTCAGCGTCGAAGCCGGCGCTAGGCGCGCCGAGATCATCGCACGCGCGGCCGCAGAGAAGATCAATTTCGGCGTCGGCGAGAGCGCGTTGCGCATTGCGCTCGACGAGACCACCACGCCCGCCACCGTCGAAGCGGTCTGGCGCGCCTTCGGCGGTCAGCTTTCCTACGCCGAGATCGACGCCGCCACGCGCGAAGCGCTGCCGGAGGCGCTGAAGCGCACCACTGCGTTCCTCACCCACCCGGTGTTCCACGCCCATCGCTCGGAAACCGAGATGCTGCGCTACATGCGCAAGCTCAGCGATCGCGACCTCGCGCTCGACCGCGCGATGATCCCGCTCGGATCCTGCACCATGAAGCTGAACGCGACCACCGAGATGATGCCGCTGACCTGGCCGGAATTCGCTTCCTTGCACCCGTTCGCCCCGCGCGAGCAGGCCGCCGGCTATCACGCCCTGTTCGCGCGGCTGGAGAGGTGGCTGTGCGACATCACCGGCTATGACGCGATCTCGCTGCAGCCGAACTCGGGCGCGCAGGGCGAATATGCCGGCCTGCTCGCGATCCGTGGCTATCACGCCGCGCGCGGCGAGACGCATCGCAAGATCTGCCTGATCCCCTCCTCCGCCCACGGCACCAATCCGGCCTCCGCCGCGATGGTCGGCATGGACGTGGTGGTGGTCGCCTGTGAGGCCAACGGCGACGTCGACGTGAATGATCTCCGCGCCAAGGCGGAGAAGCATGCGAACGAGCTTGCCGCGGTCATGATCACCTATCCCTCGACCCATGGCGTGTTCGAGGAGCACATTCGCGAGATCTGCGACATCGTGCATGGCCATGGCGGCCAGGTGTATCTCGACGGCGCCAATCTCAACGCGCAGGTCGGCCTGTCCAGGCCCGGCGACTACGGCGCCGATGTCAGCCATCTCAATCTGCACAAGACCTTCTGCATCCCGCATGGCGGCGGCGGCCCCGGCATGGGCCCGATCGGCGTCAAGGCACATCTCAAGCCGTTCCTGCCTGGTCATCCCGCGACAAGCGCCGATGCACCGGTTGGTCCAGTGTCGGCCGCACCGTTCGGCTCGGCCTCGATCCTCACCATCTCCTACGTCTACATTTTGATGATGGGCGGCGAAGGCCTGAAGCGCGCCACCGAGATCGCGATCCTCAACGCCAACTACATCGCAGCGTGCCTCGATGCGCACTTCCCGGTGCTCTACAAGAACGAGAAGGGCCGCGTCGCCCATGAGTGCATCGTCGATCCCCGGCCGTTGAAGACGACGTCCGGCGTCACCGTCGATGACATCGCAAAGCGCCTGATCGACCACGGCTTCCATGCGCCCACCATGAGCTTTCCGGTGCCGGGTACGCTGATGATCGAGCCGACCGAGTCGGAATCCAGGGCCGAGCTGGATCGCTTCTGCGATGCCATGATCGCGATCCGAAAGGAGATCGCCGAGGTCGAAGCCGGCCGTTTCAAGATCGAAGCGTCGCCCTTGCGTCACGCTCCGCACACCGTGCACGACATCGCCGACGACGATTGGAAGCGCGCCTACACCCGCTCCGAGGGCTGCTTCCCCGCGGGCTCCTCGCGCACCGACAAATACTGGTGCCCGGTCGGACGCGTCGACAACGTCTACGGCGACCGCAATCTGATGTGCTCGTGCCCGCCGGTGAGCGATTACGCGGAAGCCGCGGAGTAAGACGCGACGGAGGTGTCGTAGGGTGGGCAAAGCGAAAGCGTGCCCACCACCTCCGTGCACGTTGAGATATGGTGGGCACGGCGCTTCCGCGCCTTTGCCCACCCTACGCTCCTAGATGAAGGTAGGGAACCGAAAGTCCCGGAATTGGCTCGCGGCTTGTTCCAGAGCAGCTAGCGCAACTCTTCGAAGTTATCGTGGTTTGACCCGCAACCGCCGCCCTCGACCAGGGCGTCGGCGGCAAACTTATCCAAGATGAAACACCATCGCCTATTTTTTTCTTCGCCGCCGTGCCGGCAGCCGTCACAGGGATGACCGTCGTGCCACTCTGCTTCGAAATCGAAGGTTGCCCCGTTGCCTTCCCTTTCAGGATGTAAGCGCACGTGGCATTCGTCGCAAACGGCGACAAGCTCAAACATAAACTCTTCGAAAATGTGCTCGTAGGTCTGATGGTGGACCTGTGTTGCCTTGCGCTCTAAGCACCCTTCACAGAAGCCATTAGCTCGCCTCATCACCTTCGCACGCTTGGCTTGCCATTCCGGCGAATTTAAATAGGCGTCGTACTTTCGCCCGAATATCCCTTCGTGCTCTTTCTGTTTGCGAACATGTTTTTGATAGATCGCTTCAAGCGCCGCACTCCGGCTTGCGACGTAACGATCTTCTTGCCCTTCCGTCCAAGCCGGGCAATCTTTTAGATCAGGCGTTTGCTTTATCGCCGAACCGACTGACGTTCCGCACGCACTACATTGTCGTTGGAGGAGAAACGCGCCGCCTCGGTTCTTGCGCCGTCGAATCTCTGTTTGCGCATGATTGCAATTTGCTCGACCGTGCACCTCGATCTCGGTGAGCAGTTCGTCCGTGTAATCGAGATAGTAAGGCCTGCCGGTATCCTGATCGATGACGCGCCGCATCTTTTTAATCGTCCCTAGTCCCGCTCAGTCGCTACAGCATTGGTCGTTGCTCGGCGACGCCTGCTCGCTCTAGCCATTCACTTGCAGTCCGACATGGATCGGAATCAGAAAGTGCATCCGAGGCGAATTGGTCGAATGCACCGGACTTGTAACGTGCTCGCAGATGCCCGAGTGATCTACCTATTGATTGGGCGGAAGCAAAATACAGCTTCCAATCTGGCTTGCCCTGATCATTTGGGCCGATAAGCCATGACATTTCCGCCACTTTGTCGTCTGCAAGGTGCGCTGCGCGATGCATGTGATTCTCAGCCGCTTGGCTAGGCCGCTTCCATTCATCCAGTCGCTTTTTTCGATAGTGACGACTTTCTCTGGCGTGTATAACGGCGCAGGCGGCCTAGTCAGGCTTAGCGCACGATGGCTCTCGCGCCAATGTTCGACGCGATGGCAAAGTTGGACAAGTTGCCTAAAGGCTGTCCACATCTGATCCGAGACGCCGGCTTGATCAAAGCGCGTCCAATCAATTGTCGGATGCCAATATTCCAAAACGTCCATTCGCTGCTACTCCATCATGTCCATCGTGCGCGGAGCAAACAAGCCGTAGCTCGGCCATCGCCGTGAGGAACAGCGGAGTGTCCGTGTTCGGAATATATCAAGAAGATTTGGTGGGCGGCCGGTGGTCCCATACTCAACGTTCGTCCCCCACGCGTAAAAATGAAACGGGCGCTGACGACGTCGGCAACTCAACGTCCTCAGCGCCCGCTCCTCGCGAAAAACTCTAGAGCATGATCCGGAAAAGTGTGCAGCGGTTTTCCGAAAAGATCACGCTCAACAACAAGCTAAGGTTTACTCGTCCGCCGGCTCCTCGCCGTCGGCATCGCGCTCGGGGGCGCCGGCGAGAATCTGCTCGGCGATCAGGCCGGAGTTCTGGCGGATCGAGGTCTCGATCTTGCTGGTGATATCGGGATTGGCCTTCAGGAACGCTTTCGAGTTCTCGCGGCCCTGGCCGAGGCGCTGGCTGTCATAGGAGAACCATGCGCCGGACTTTTCCACGATGCCGGCCTTGACGCCGAGATCGAGGATCTCGCCCATCTTGGAGACGCCCTCGCCGTACATGATGTCGAATTCGACCTGCTTGAAGGGCGGTGCCAGCTTGTTCTTCACCACCTTGACGCGGGTGGTGTTGCCGACCACTTCGTCGCGCTCCTTGATCGCGCCGATGCGGCGGATGTCGAGGCGGACGGAGGCATAGAATTTCAGCGCATTGCCGCCGGTCGTGGTTTCCGGCGAGCCATACATCACACCGATCTTCATGCGGATCTGGTTGATGAAGATCACCATGGTGTTGGACTTGTTGATCGAGGCCGTGAGCTTGCGCAGCGCCTGGCTCATCAACCGCGCCTGAAGTCCCGGCAGCGCATCGCCCATTTCGCCCTCGAGCTCGGCCTTCGGCACCAGCGCTGCGACCGAATCGACCACCAGCACGTCCACCGCACCCGAGCGCACCAGCGTGTCGCAGATTTCCAGCGCCTGCTCGCCGGTGTCCGGCTGCGAGATCAGAAGCTCGTCGATATTGACGCCCAGCTTGCGCGCATAGACCGGGTCGAGCGCGTGCTCGGCGTCGATGAAGGCGCAGATACCACCCTTCTTCTGGGCTTCCGCCACCGTGTGCAGCGCCAGCGTCGTCTTGCCCGAGGATTCCGGCCCGTAGATCTCGACGACGCGCCCCTTGGGCAGGCCGCCGATCCCGAGCGCAATGTCGAGCCCGAGGGAGCCGGACGACACTGCCTCGACATCCATCGAGCGATCGTTCTTGCCGAGCTTCATCACCGAGCCCTTGCCGAACTGGCGCTCGATCTGCGAGAGCGCGGCGGCGAGAGCTTTACTCTTGTCCATGGAAGATCCTTCGACGATACGCAGGGCAGTGGTGGACATCGGGTCGTGCTCCTTATGGCGAGGATTCGGGTGCGGGACAAATGATTGGCGCAGCGGGTCGTCGATAAAAACAATGTACTCTATTTGTTCTCGGTTCGCAATATGTTCTTTTGGAGAGTGGGCCGATTTTGTCCCCGGAGGTCTCCCATTTCGAATTTGTGAGTGTGCCCAGAGCGCCGGAAGGCCCATGCTCGATGCATGGTCATCAATGTCCTCAAGCTGGTCGCCTCGGCGGGGCTTGTGCTCGTCACAGGCGGGGTTTGGCCAGATCCTCGCTATGGAGCCGCCATTTCCATTGGCCTGTGCGTCGGGGCCGCCGTTGCCCTTCATTTCGCAGCGCCCTGAAAGCCTCCTCAATTGGCAGAGGCCGGCCGCTTCGCGTCCCCAAGAATCAGCAGCGCCAGAGGCGCGAGGGGGCCGACCGCGGCGGCGATCCGGCAAACGCCAGGCGAAACCGGCTGTAGCCTACTGTGCATGGGGTTGTTTTCGCGCTTTGCTTGGCGTGTGCCGCCAAAGCCGCCTCTCACATCAGCGCCAGCAGCACGATGCCGATGACCAACACCACGAAGCCAGCCGCCGTCGCGGCGGCGAATGACCGCTCTACCTTGTCCATGATGCCACCCCGCTAGCGGCGCGCCACGTTTCCCCATGGCTTCGCCGTGCCCGCAAAGTGTCGCCAACGGATGTGTCTGAAGTTGTGCGGGGGGATGTCTGAATTGGGACGTGAGAGCGGCTCTCAACCTGGCCGCAAGCGCCCCGGTCTGTCAGGCTGTCGTAAGCTGAACGGGCTACGGTCGTCCGGCTATGGTGTTGCAGCCCAGCACCTCAGCCTCCAACAACCTTCTACCCCGCCCGGCTCTCCCCTGGCGGGGTTTTTCTTGCGCGAGTACGGACCCGTCGTGCGTGCTCCGCGTATGCCTCCGTGGTTCTCCGACCATGAACAGAGTTCCTGGCCGGGTGGGCTGGGGAGCTGCGCGCGCTTGCTGAAATCCGATGAGCTGTCCGCCACTTGACGGCAAACTTTGCTTGTCGCTGGAATATTGCGACGGCCAACATGTTACCTGACATGGCGAGGTGAATCGTGGAGCTGACCATGAATCACAGGGGCGTTGAGTTCACGGTTGCAAAGACGGCGATCCCCGGTGTCTGGCAGTGGCAGTTCCGGATCGGCGACGAGACCAAGACCGGCAAGACCGAGACCAAGATCGATCTGCTGGCGATCCGTCGCGTGCAGCTGCGCATCGACCGGGAGCTGAAGGCGATCGGCGGCAAGACGGCCTGAACAAGACCGCCTGAACCGGCAGGTTGAGAGGGCTAGTCGGCGCTGGGCAGCCGCCGCATGGTGAATTCGATGTCGCCGCCGGGCAATTCGCGCCAGGTCTCGACTTCGCTCATGTAGCCAGCCTTCGGATAGCGCGCGAAGAACGCCTGCGCCCTCGCCCGTGCGGCCGCGCGCGGCAGAGTAAAGCTCTCGCGCAGATAGCCGTCACCGGCCTTGTCGCCCGATCCAGCGGCCGGCTTGCGCCGACGCGCCATCCGCTCGGCGAGGTCCCGCGGGCGATCCGCCATATCCTCCTCCTCAACGCAACACTACGAGAGAATGTAGGATCAGGGCCGAGCCAAGGGAGTCCCGGAAAGAGGCGTCGCCAGCCCCCGAGGCCCCTACAGTCAATTGGCGGCCGTGCCGGCCTTGGTCTTCTTGGGCGCGCTGGTGGCCGCTGCGGCCTTCGGCGCAGGCTGCTTCGGCGGGTCGGCACGCATTCCGCCCCAGGGATCGTTGGACGTCTTGGCATCCGGAATCTTCTTCAACGTCTCCTTGTAGGCCTTGTCGCGCGCGACATCCGCGGCCTTCTCGTCGTCGGTCTTGGAGGGGCCGTCCGCCATCAGATTGATGTGGGGCGCCTCCTGCGCCAAGGCCGGTCCAGCCACCAGCGCCAGCACCGCCGCCATACGGAAAAGCTTCATCACTCACTCCTTGATCATCGCTACAGGGGCGGATGCCGCACCCTGACCTTCTTCACGGCTCCGAGCGCCGCTTCAATTCACTAGAGCCGATCCGATTTGCACGATTTCGGCCCGTGGAGCCAGTCGTCCCAGATCGGGCCGCACCTGGTGCAACCATTCAGCGCCAAACCAAGCACGGCCAGGCAAATGACAAGGACACATCGACGCAACATCGTCCACCACGCTCCCAAGCGTGGCATCATATCGGGCGAAGTCGGGCATTTTCAAGCCGAGCGACCCGGTGACTTTGCCGCGCCCGACCGGGCAGAATGAGCGAAATATCCGGCAACACAGGAGGGGACGACAGTCATGCCACCGCAGCCAGACGCCGAGTTCGGCATCATTGAGGCCAGACGCATCCTCGGCGAGGTCTTTGCGCCCTGGGTACAGGATCTCAACCTCTCCGTCGAGCGCATCGAGCACACCCCACCCGCTGACGAGCCGGACTGGCAGCCGGGCGCGCTGCTCCGCATGCCGTTCTCGGAGCGGCTGTGCCGCAACGGCGGCGTGGTCTGCGGCCAGGCGCTGATGGCGCTTGCGGACACCGCGATGGTGATCGCGAATCTCGCCGCCAATCGCGGCTATCGTCCGATGACGACGGTGGACCAGACCACGCATTTCATGCGCGCGGTCTCCTCGTCCGACGTGCTGGCGGATGCGCGCGTGGTGCGGCTCGGGCGCACCATGAGCTTTGGCCGTGTCACCCTGCTCTCCGCCACCGACAACAAGCAGGTCGCGATGGTGTCGAGCGCGTTCGCGATGCTGCCGGGCTGAGCCTCATCCGAACGAAGAGAGCCGCGTGAGCGCAAACGCGTTCCGCGGCTCTCGATGACGATCATAACGACGCAAGAGACGCAAGCACGATGCAATCACGCGTCCGTGGCGACGCTGCCAAAATTACTTGCCGAGCACTTCGTCGGCGGCGGTGACGATGCTGACGTTCGGATTGGTGCCGCAATAGGTGCCGAACTTCTTGGCGTTCTCGACGAACACGTTGGTGTCGATGATCGCGTTGTCCTCGTCACCCTTGTACCAGCCGTCCATCCAGGTCAGCACCATCTTGATGGTGTCGTCGCCGCTCTCGAGGAACTGCTTGCAGCTCATGGTCGCGAGATCAAGCTTGGCGGCATGGGCGGGCATGGATGACAGCGAGAGCGCTGCGGCGAACAGAAGCGAAAGCGTGGTCTTCATCGAAATCTCCATCGGCGCGTAACGCCATAAAGGAAAGGCTTGCGGGGTAAACTCGGCGGGAAGTGACTCGCCGCTTCAACGTCGTAAACGAAGTCTGAAGCGCTGTGCAAGTAGCGCCAGTATTGAGTTTAGTTCAACGTAATTTCTATGCACTGTTTCACAATCATCATTCTGGATTGACGCCGATGATCGAGAAGCGTGCAGCGCAACGTTACCGGGTTTTCAAGGGTGGCACGGTTACCTTTGAAAATAGCGGTATCGCGTGCACCGTACGCAATATGTCCGACAGCGGCGCCGCGATCGATCTCGAAAACCCTGTCATGTTGCCACAATCGTTCACGTTGTCGATTTCACGCGACAATTTCGTGCGGAATTGCCGCACGGTGTGGCGCAATGACAAGCGCATCGGCCTCGCCTTCGTGCGATAGCGCGTACAATGTGAATGCCTGTTCGCATCGCACGCACGCAAACATCATGTCGACCTGATACGACGACGTCGGCGACGCCAGCGCAGCCCCGCGATGATCAGCGCGACAATCGTGAGCGCGATGGCCGACGATGCCGCAAAGAATCGTCCGCCGGGGCGATCGATCGTGCGCGACCACAATGACGGCGCTTCGCCCGGGCGCGCGAGACGAAACGCGACGAGGCTGTCGCCAATCGAGGTGCCGGCTTCGGAATGACCGCCGGCGCCGATCGCGACATATTGCTCGCCCTTCCAGAGATAAGTCATGGGATTGGCGACGCCGGGCACCGGCAGCCGCCCCTGCCACAGCTCTCGTCCGCTTCGCGCATCGAAGGCACGCAAGTAAGCATCCATCGCGCCGGTGAAGACGACACCGCCTGCAGTCACCGCGAGCCCGTTCACCAGCGGCGCGCCGAAGGGCAGCGGCACCCCGAGCGGCGCCAGATCCTCGGTGGTGCCGACGGTCGAACGCCAGAGGATCTTGCCGGCCTTGAGATCAACCGCGACCATTTCGCCCCAGGGCGGCTTGTTGCAGAGCAACCCGAGCGGCGACGTCACCACGGCACGCGACATCGCATAGGGCGCGCCTTTTTGCTGGCCGAAATCATGACCCGGTGGCGGATTGAATCCGCCGCGTCCGCGCGCGGGATCAACTTGACGAGATGGACGGCACGGCTGGTGTTGGCATAGAGGATCTGATTGACGGGATCGAACGCCGCACTGCCCCAGTTCACCCCTCCGCCGGTGAAGGGAAACACCAGTGTGCCTTGCGTCGAAGGCGGCGTGAAGAGACCTTCGTTGCGCGCTTCTGCGAACTGACGTTCACAAGACGAGCGGCGCAGGCCAGGCAACAGCGAGAGTGCATCGCTGGTCGAGATCGTCTGCGACGTCAGCGCCGGGACATGTGTCGGGAACGGCTGCGTCGGCGAGTCGTTCACCCTCGGCGCCGCCTTGCGGCACCGCTCGTTCCTCGACCGGCCACACCGGCCTGCCGGTGTCGCGGTCGAGCACGAACACAAAACCTTGCTTGGTCGGCTGGATGACGACATCGCGCGAGCCCTCACCCGTGTCGATGCGCACCAGCGTCGGCTGCGCCGCCAGATCGTAATCCCAGACATCGTGATGAACGGTCTGAAATGCCCATACCAGTTCGCCGGTCTCGATGCGCAGCGCGACAACCGAATCGGCGTGCTCGTTATTGCCCGGCCGTTTGCCGCCCCAAAAATCCGGCGAGGGCGAAGACGTCGGCAGGAAGACGAGCCCACGCGCCGCATCGACCGACATTGCGGCCCAGACGTTGGCGTGGCCGGCCTCGATGCCGTCGCGCTTGAGCGGCTCGAAGGTCCAGCGCGGCTCGCCACTGCGCGCGTCGAACGCGCGCACCACGCCGCTCGGCGCATCGACGCGGCGGTTGTCGCCGATCGAGGAGCCGACCACGACAACACCGCGGCCGACCGCCGGCGGCGACGTGATCTGGAATTCGCCGGGCCACTCCAGCGGCATGCCGGTATCGAGCTTGATCTCGCCACCCTTGCCGAAATCCGCGCAGGGAAGACCCGTCTTGGCATCGAGTGCGATCAGGCGAACATCGTTCGTTCCCATGAAGATGCGCGATCGGCAGGCGGCGCCTCGAGGCGCGGTGTCGTCAACCCAGTGGGTGACGCCACGGCAGACATAGCGATTGGCCGGACGCTGGTTGATGGCGATCTTCGGATCGTAGCGCCACTTTTGCGTGCCCGTGCCGGGATCGAGTGCGATCACCTCGTTGAAAGGCGAGCAGAAGATCAGGCTGTCCTCGACGAACAGCGGTGTCGCCTCGAACTTGGTTCGCCGCATCACCTCAGGCGGACGCGCCGTAATATCGCCGGTGTGAAATTCGAAAGCGCGGACGAGCTGGCCGACATTGTCGGACGTGATCTCGCGCAATGGCGAGAAGCGCGAACCGCCGGGATCGCCACCCCAGCTCTCCCAGGCGAGGCACGGCCGCGCAGCAAGCAGAATGACGAGGCCAATCAGATGTCGCAGCTGGCCCGCCACCCCGCGCCCTCGCTCTATTTCGGCTTCTTGGCGGGCTCGCTCGGACGCGCCCCGCCCCACGGATCATACTTTTCCTTGGACTCCGGAATGCGATCGAGCGCGGCCTTATAGGCCTTCTCGTCGACCTTGGGCTTGTTGTCCGCCTTCTGGCCGCCATCGTGCTGGCGCCGGCCGCCGCCCATCTGCGCCTGCGCGGAAGCAACCATCAGCGCCGCCACCGCAGCCGCTATGACCAAGATTCTCATTGGTGCGATCCGCCTTATCCGGGGTACAAACTAGCCTGCAATCCTCTAATAGCAAATGCGCTGGGTTCAGCCCTTCAGCAAATTTTGATCGGCCGGGACTTCGTCCCGTCGAATTCGCACCTATCTGTTGGCCCGCAGGGGACCTTCACGAATGTTGCGGATTGTTGCTCATGTGGCGCTGCTCGCCAGCGCGCTCGCGCTCGGCGCATGCGGCTTTGCCGACAGCCGCGCGCCCGTACCCGAATTCATGCGTCTCAAGGAAGCCGACCAGCCGCCGCCCGAACCGCCGCCTGACATCAAGCGCGTGGTCCGCGAGCAGATCGAAGTGGTCTTCCTCAACACCTCCAATCCCCGCGAAGTACAAGTCGCCCTGCCCCATCACGAGGTCCGCGGACCGGGCTGGACGGCCTGTGTCCGGGCGCAACTCACCTCGGCCACCGGCTCGGCGTTGGGCACCCAGACCTACATCGTGACGATCAACGGCGGAAACGTCGTCGACAGGCGGCGCGCGGAAGCCGACGACATCTGCGGGTCGGAAGCCTACGAGCCGATCTAGCAATCGATCTCACCACGCCTCCGGTTCCGGGAAAAACCTGTAATTCGCCCGGAACGATCGTCCCCTCCCATTCTTGTTACCGCCAAGGGCAGTTTCGGAGGAGGACAGGATGAGGACGTTCACGATTGCACTGCTGGCCGGCGTCGGGGCTCTCGCTGCGGCGAGCAGCACGAAGGCTGCGGATCTGTACACGAGCAGCGAATACACCAGCCCCAATCTGATTCAGGAGGTCCGGCTCGTCTGCGATGACGCCGGCAATTGCTATCGCACCCGCGGCGGCGCACGCGTGATCGTGCGCGACTCCTATGATGCAATGCCGCGCGAGCGCTATTACGAGCGCCGCACCTATCGCGATCGCGACTGGGACGACGGTCCGCGCGGCGGCGTCGGCATTCGCGCGCCCGGCGTCAGCGTGGGCGTCGGCGTCGGCGGGGACCGCTGGTAAGCAACACGGCATGACTGAAAGGACCGGACGAGACAGCTCGTCCGGTCCTGTACTTGCGTCACGTCTCGAGCGGATCAACCGGTGCCGCGATCCGTGCCGATGATTGCAGCTGCGCGATGAAGCGGGCAATTACCATGCCGGCGCACATCGCGGCGACGAAGATGACGGCTGAGGTCGAACCAAAGCCCAGTGCAGTCAGTGCCGGTCCTGGACAGAAGCCTGCCAAGCCCCAACCGATGCCGAAGATCGCGGGCCCAACAACGATCTTGGGATCGATGTCGCTGCGCGTCGGCACGTAGAAGCGTCCGGCGAAGACGGGATGTGCACGCTTCAGGACATGCCTGAAGCCGACGAAGGTCACGGCGATGGCGCCGACCATCACGAAGGCGAGGCTCGCGTCCCATGTCCCCGCCGGGATGCCGCCGAGGTCGAGGAAGTTCAGCACCTTTGCGGGATTTGACATGCCGGAGCCAATAAGCCCGAGGCCGAACAGCAACCCGATTGCGAATTGAACGAGAATGGTCATTGCCGTCAGCTCCAGTGCCGCATCACGAAGACGGTGGCGACGCCCGTCGCCATGAAGGTGATGGTCGCGACCAGTGAGCGCACCGACAATCGCGACAGACCGCAGACGCCATGGCCTGACGTGCAACCGCTGCCCCATACTGTGCCGAAACCGGTGAGCAGCCCTGCGGCGATCAGCACCGGCGTTCCCGCCGCGATCGTCTGCGCCGGCAGGGTTCCCGTCACAAGCCGCACCAGCACGGGTGCGGCAATGAGGCCGGTGACGAAGGCGAGACGGCCGGCAAACTCACCGTCCTCGTAAGGTGGAAACAACCGTGCCGCGATGCCGCTGATGCCGGCGATCCGTCCCGTCGTCCACATCAGCAGTACGGCGGACAGGCCGATCAGCGTGCCCCCGAGCAGCGAGGCAATCGGCGTGAAAGGCGTGACGACCATTTTGATCCTCCGAATCGAGACGGCATCCGCCAGCGGGCCGGCCTGATGCTCAATGAGACGTTAACAATATCACCCGAATTGAAGCGGCGTCCCAACCGGATTTTCCAATCTTTGCGCTAAGCATGTCGGCATAGCGCCGGCGGCTGCCTGGTGTGAACGGGGACGACGGGACGTGGTCGACATCGCGCATCAGGCTGCGATCAATCCGGCATCGGCGACGGATGCCGCGCCCGCGCTCGTCCCGCTTACGGCGATCGAGCCCGGTCAATGGCGCGCACTGGCGCAGCGGACGGTCGAGCCGAACGGCTATTATCTGCCCGGCTGGGAGCTCGCCGTCAGCGCAACCGCGCGCGATCGTGTCGGTGCCTCGGCCCTGTCCGTATGCGGCGGCTCCGCGACGCGGCTGATCGGCCTGATGCCGGTGGTCTCGCTCTGGCAGGCCTGGAAGATTCCCTTGCCGGCGCTGGTAAGCGCGCATCCCTACGGCACGCTGTGCAGCCCGTTGATTGACCGTGACGGGCCAATCGACGCCGCGACAGGCCTGCTGCACCGCGCGCGACGCCGGCGCGCATGCGCTGATCCTGCGTGACGTCGCGCTGGACGGCGCTGCGATGGCATCGCTCAGGGAAGCGCTCGGCCAGCTCGGCCTGAAGCCACGCGTGCTCGGCTCCTATGTCCGCGCCGGCCTCGATGCGAGACAGGACGGCGACAGGCTGCTGCACGAGGCTCTTGGCGCCAAGAAGCTCAAGGAATTGCGACGGCAGCGCCATCGCCTGGAGGAACACGGCGCGATCAGCTTCGACATCGCGCGCAAGCCCGACGAGGTCAGGCCCGCGCTCGAAACCTTCCTGCAGCTCGAAGCCAGCGGCTGGAAGGGCGAGCGCGGCACTGCACTGATTCAGGACCCGGGCGATGCGACCTTCATTCGCCGCGCCGTCTCCGCACTCGCCGAGACCGCGCAATGCGAGATTGTCACCCTGCGCGCCGGCGCGACGCCGGTTGCCGCCGGCATCGTGCTGCGCCACCAGGACCGCGCCTTCTTCTTCAAGCTCGGCATCGACGAGCGTTTTGCAAAGCATTCGCCGGGCGTGCAACTCACGCTCGATCTGACGCGCCATCTCTGCGCCGACCCGTCCATTGCGAGCGCGGATTCCACCGCGAGCGCCGATCATCCCATGATCAACCCGATCTGGCGCGGCCGCTTTGCAATCGGCGACGTGCTGATCCCGCTGCGGCGCAACGATCCGATGACAGCCCTGATTCACACGACGCTGATTGCCCGTGGCTTCGCACGCGAAACAGCGCGCCGCGCGATCCGCCTGCTCCGCAAATAAGCCGTCCCTACTCCGCCGCCTGCGCGTTGATCTCCGCCGAGACCTGGCGGATGGCGCGGGCGAGCAGATTCGGATCCTGTGCGCCGGAGACGGCGTATTTCTGCGCGAACACGTAGGTCGGCACGCCGGAGATGCCCTTTTCGGCGGCCTCCTGCGCGTCGGCCGACACGCGCGCGACATCCTCGTCGGTGGCAAGGCGCTTGCGCACGTCCTCGGCATCGAGGCCGACATCGGCGGCCGCCTGCACCAGCACGTTGGCGTCGGTGAGATCGCCGCCGTCACGGAAATACAGCTCCATCAGGCGCTGCTTCATCTCGGGTGCCTTGCCGATCGCCTCGGCCCAGAGGATCAGGCGGTGGCAGTCGGTGGTGTTGGGCTGGCGCGCGACCAGCTCGGGTTTGTAGACGAGGCCTTCCTCGCCGGCGGCCGCGACCACGCGGCCGGCAATGCCCTTATAGGCCTCGACCGAGCCAAACTTGGTGGTGAGATAATCCTCGCGGCTGATGCCGTCGCGCGGCACCCAGGGATTGAGGAAGAAGGGTCGGAAATTCAGCTTGACCGGAACGTCGGGCACGAGCGCCAGCGCGCTTTCGATCCGGTGCTTGCCGATATAGCACCACGGGCACACCACGTCGGAGACGACATCGATCTGGAGCGGTTTCAGCGTGCTCATGAGCGCCTCCTTCGGGCGGTGCGATTTCGTCGGTAGATAAGCCGAACGCCGCCCGGGGCAAGGGTGCTAGGCCACATTTGCGGCCGTCTGTCTCAGCCAGGCGGCGGTGCGTTCGTCCGCCGGAAAGAACGTCTCCAGTGCCAGCTCCGACAGGGTGATGTCGACCGGTGTGCCGAACACCATGGTGGTGGAGAAGAAACTTAGTATCCCGCCGTCATGGCGCAGCTTGAATGGGATTGCGACATTGTCGCTCGACAGCGGCGCCGAGCGCGCCGGGATCGGATAGCTCTTGAGGTCGTGGTAGAGCTTGATCAGCGCCGGATCGGCCGTCGCCTCACATTGCCGATGCAGGCGCTCGAGCAGATGCGCGCACCACTCCGCGAGATTGACCGTGCGCGGCGCCAGCCCCTCTGGATGGAAGGCGAGCCGCAGCACGTTCAAGGGCTGGCCGAGCAGCCGCTCCGGGATGCCGGCAAGCAGCGGCGCCACCATGCGATTGGCGGTCACCAGATTCCAGCGCCGGTCATAGGCCAGCGCCGGATTGGGTTCATGTGCTCTGAGCACGAGATCGATCGCCTGACGGGCTGATGTCAAGGCAGGATCCTCCAACGGACGCTGCGGAAACGCCGGCGCGTAGCCGGCGGCGACCAGCAGCACGTTGCGTTCGCGCAAGGGCACGTCGAGACGCTCGGCGAGCCGCAGCACCATATCGCGCGAGGGCGCGGCGCGCCCGGTCTCGACGAAGCTCAGATGCCGCGCGGAAATCTCCGCTTCGCCCGCGAGATCGAGCTGGCTCATGCGGCGGCGCTGCCGCCATTCGCGCAAATGGTCGCCGATATGGACCGGCTGGCTGGGTTCGGCGCGTGCCGTGGATGCATGTGCGTTCATGGTCGAAAACCTATCACGCAGATTTCGGCCCTTCCATTACCCCCGAGGTAATCGAATTGGGTCCCACCGTGGCGCATCTTCCCGGACACAGGAGATGACCATGATCGCGCTGCTGCTCTACCGCATCCTTGCAGACCACCTTCTTCCCTGGGCCATGGCGTTCGCGACCCGGATGCTGGCACGCAGCCTCAACATGCCCGAGCCGCTGGTGCATTCAACCGGCGACTACGTCGTCGCGCACGTCACCGCCTTCGAGCACAGCGTCGGCAGAAGCCTTTGCCCGTTCCGCCTCGCCCGCCTGCTCCGCGCCTGGTGGCGCGGCTTGCGTTGAGTTCACCCCAAGCCAACCCAACCATGGAGACCTCTGATGATTGATGCATCCACCTTCCTGCGCCGCGCCCTGCTCGCCGATACTGTGTTCAGCGGCCTCGCCGCGCTCGGCTTCACTTTCGGCGCCGGCGCGTTCGCGACGCTGTTCAACCTGCCCGAGGCGTTGCTGCGTGAAACCGGGCTGTTCCTGATCGCCTATACCGCGCTTGTCGGATGGCTCGCCTCCGCGCAGCGGTGCTGAAGCCGCTCGTGTTGCTGGTTGTGGTCGGCAACGCCGCCTGGACGGTCGGCAGCATCGCGCTGCTGTTCTCGGGCGCGGTGTCGCCGAACCTCGCCGGCGAGCTCATGGTCGTGGCGCAGGCGATCGCGACCGGTGTATTCGCCGAGCTGCAATATGTGGGGCTGCGGAGAAGCGGCAGCGTGGTGGCAGCGTAATGTCTTGTGTCCCGGACGCGCTGCAACGCTTTTGGTGTTGCTGCGCAGCCGGGATCCGCGCGGGAAGGATTGCTCTCGGAGACATGGGCCCCGGCTCAGCAGCGCACCGCCGAACTGGCGCTGCGCTACGTCCGGGGGCACGAGACGTGAGCGAGGTGTGCGCTCTCTTCAGATCGTCGTTGCGAGCTCGCGAGGATCTACTCAGGTGGCTGAAGCCCGAGGCGTTCGCAGCCACTCGCTCATATGCGAGCCTGTCTCGGCTTGCCTTGCTCTTCGGAGGGCGTCCTCGCGTTGCGGACCGGGGGAAAGGATCTGGCTTCGTCCCGGAGGCGTTGCGCCTCTTCGGCAAGTCGTTCTTCAAGAGGAACGGTCTGTTTGAAGCGGCGTCGGCGCTGCATGATACAACCTCGTCTGACGGGTCCTAACCGTGGGGTTTTGAGTTCCGGCGAAACTAATATGCACAAGGCGCGGGTTCTGTTCCGTGAAGCGAGCCTGATCTCACCTGACAGGCATAGCTAAATATGCCCGCTCTTTCGAACTTCGAATGTCCAGAAGTGAACACAGCCATCAGCAGCTTCAAGGCCCCGGGCAGTTCAAGAACCTGCCGGACTCGAGACGAAGCACAGGATCGACGTAGCGGACTGATGTAGCGCGGCCGACTGAAGCTACGCCTTCGCGCGACCGACCTTGCCGGCGAAGTGCTTGCCGTTCAGCTTCTTCTTTTTGGCCGTCGTGGTTGTCGCGCCCGCCTTCTGCGCCTTGCGCTCGGCGCGCGCCTTTACCTTGGCGCGTTCGGCACGGGCCTCCGCGCGTTGCTTCTTGCGCTTGGCTTCGCAGGAGGGGCACTTGCAGCCGATCGGCTTCAGATAGGCTTTGAAATAATCGGTCCCGTAATCGTAATTGATCTCGTCGCCCGGCTCGATGTCCTTGATGGCGCGGATGAACACCTTGCGTTCGCGCGGACGGACGTCAGACTCCGCGTTGGGCCGGCAGGAATGGTTGATGTAGCGGGCGACATTCTTGCGCACCGAGCCGTCGATAGTCCAGCGGCCGTTGAGCTCGAACAGATATTTGTTCTCGATCTCGTCCTGCGCAGGGATTCGGCAGTCCAGAATCGGTCCGAAATAGCGGATGATCCGGGTGCCCTTCTTGATCGGTTTGGTGGCGAAGAGGCCAAGCCCGGTCTTGGAGCGGCCGACGCGATAAGGTTTGTTCGACGAGATGGCTGGCATGATCAAGTGTAAAGAGGACGCGAACGAGGCTGCATGAGCCCAAGCGAAGCCGCTCTTCTAGAACGATTCCGCGCCGCTGTCAGGACTATCGGAAGCGCGTTTAACCTTGCCCACAGTGAAAGTGCCGGAAGCCGCGAGTTCCGCATCGACGTTTGGGTCGATCAGGTGGTTGGCAGCTTTCCCGCCACCGTCGACTTCAGGATCGCTTCCAGAAGCTGCTCGGCCGTCGTGCCATCAGGCAGCCGCTCCAAAATGTCCTCGAGCCGTCCGTCGAGCAGCAGCATGGTGAAGCCATGCACCATAGACCAGGCCCGCGCGATTGCTGCGCCCTGCTCGATGGTCAGCTTGTCGCCGCTGATCGGCTCCTGCCGCATCGCGCCGATCGCATTGGCAAGTCCGGCAAACGAGGATTCTGCGGCCTCGTGCAGTGAGGGCCTGGAATAATCGAGCCGCTCGGTGCGGAACATCAGACCGTACATGCCGGGATGGGCCTGGGCATAGGCGACATAGGCTTTAGGCCGCGCCAGTGCCCGCTCCAGCGGCGAGGTGGCCGCGTCGCAGGCAGACGCCATCGCCGCATTGAATTGGCGAAAGCCGATCGCGGCGAGCTCGCTGACGAGCCCTGTGAGATCGCCGAAATGATGGGTCGGTGCGGCGTGTGACACCCCCGCCTCGCGCGCCACCGCGCGCAGCGTCAGGCCGCCGAGCCCGTCGCGCTCCAGCACCCGTTCGGCCGCTTGCAGCAACGCCTCGCGCAAGGCGCCGTGATGATAGGGCGTCTCGGTCTTCGTGCTCGCCGGGCGGCGCCCCGGACGTGATGCCGACGATGTTCGTCGGGAAGCACGGGGGCCGCGCGCTGTTTCGCTGTTGGTATCGCTCTTGGCCATCCGCAAGCTATATGACGCAATATTGACAGTGTAAAGATTTCGCTTGACGCAAGCTACACTTGCCCTATTCCATCTTTACGATGTAAAGATAGGGAGCGATACGCCGTGCAGCAGGACGCCATCACCGAGCGCCGCAACAATATCGCGCCGATTCCGTTCGAGGCGGACGCGCCTTTCCTCAGGATCGTCGGCGAATTGCCGCGCGAGCTGAATGGCACGCTCTACCGCAACGGCCCCAATCCGCAATTCGATCCCCCGGCGCACATTGGTTCGTGGGCGACGGCATGCTGCATGCCTTTCACCTCGAAAACGGCGGCGCCAGTTACCGCAACCGTTGGGTCCGCACGCCAAAATGGCTTGCCGAGCACGATGCCGGCCGCGCGTTCTTCGGCAACGGCTTCGGCCGCAAATTGCCGGACGCACCTGCTCATGTGACTGACGGCGGCGTCGCCAACACCAACATCATCTTCCACGCCGGCAAGCTGCTCGCGCTGGAAGAAGCGCATCTGCCGACCGAGATCGAGCCGGGCACGCTTCAGACCCGCGGCTATCATAACTATCAAGGCCGCATCGCCGGCACCTTCACCGCGCACCCGAAGATCGATCCGATCACCGGCGAGATGGTGTTCTTCGGCTACAATGCCGCGGGACCGCTGACGCGCGCCCTCTCCTACGGATCGATCGATGCATCAGGCAAAGCGACGCGCTTCGAGCGGTTCGAGGCGCCTTATGCCAGCATGGTGCACGACTTCATCGTCACCGAAAATCACGTGCTGTTTCCGATCCTTCCCCTTACCGGCAGCGTGGAGCGCGCGATGGCGGGCCGGCCGCCTTATGCCTGGGAGCCGGAGAAAGGCGCTTATGTCGGCGTGATAAAGCGCAGCGGTACGGCAAAGGACATTGTCTGGTTCCGCGCGGAGGCCTGCTACGTCTTCCACGTCATGAATGCATGGGAGGACGGCGACCGCATCATCGCGGACGTCATGCAGTTCGAGGAGGCGCCGCTGTTTCCGCATCCGGACGGCCGGCCGACGAATCCCGAGAAATCCTTTGCACGCCATTGCCGCTGGACCTTCGATCTCGCGGGCAATACCGACCGTTTCCAGCAGACCTATCTCGACGACCTCATCGGCGAATTCCCGCGCATCGATGATCGCCGCGCCGGGCTGAAGAGCCGTCATGGCTGGTACGCCTGCGCCAATCCGCGGCTGCCGATGTTCGGCGCGCTGTCAGGCATCGTCCATGTCGACGGCACCGGCAAGCGGCTCGGCCAGTATCTGCTGCCGGCGGGCGACACCATCTCTGAGCCTGTGTTCGTCGAGCGATCGAAAGATGCTGCGGAAGGCCACGGCTGGCTGCTGGCGGTGGTCTGGCGTGCGCGGGAGAACCGCAGCGACCTCGCCGTGTTCAACGCCACCGACATCGAGGCCGGTCCCGCCGCGCTGGTGCAGCTCGGCCATCGCGTGCCCGACGGCTTTCACGGCAATTGGGTGGGAGCGCAGTAGCCCCCTCGCCACTCCGTTGCGGACGTCATCCAGGAGACTTCGCATGCACATCCCCGCCATTACGGCGAACTATCTCGCGATCCTCGCGCTGATCTACGCGGCGCTGGCGTTGCAAGTCATCCGGCTGCGGCGGAACAGCAGCGCCCCGTTCAGCGACGGCGGCAATGACGGCCTGCGCAGTGCGATCCGCGCCCATGGCAATTTCATGGAATACGTCCCCATCATCGCGCTGATGGTCGCGCTTCTCGAAATGTCGGGCGCATCGCCCGCGCGCATTCACCTGCTGATGGGTGCGCTCGTGTTGTCGCGGCTGTTGCATCCGCTCGGCATGTCCGCGATGCCGGGCTCGCTCAAATTCCTGATCTGCCGCAGCGGCAGCATCTTCCTCACCATCGGCCTGCTGATCAGCACCGCGCTGACCGTCCTGTCGCGCCTGCCCTGGGCGGCCGTCGCCGACGAAATATCGGATCAAGCATTTGCAACAATTGAATTTTTACAGGTCATTCACGTCATTTTGACACTGTAAAGATTTTGATTGACCCGGCACCGGTCCTGAAGTATCAATCTTGACATCGTAAAGATAGGTTGGACCGAGGCGACCATGACGATCTTCCTGATCCTTGTCCCCTACGGCGTCTACACTGTCCTGATGATGCTGACGTCGGCCACGATCAGCGTATTCGTGGCCTCCGCGATCTGCCTCGCCACCATCGCGATCGACGTCGCCTGCGGCCGGTCGGTGAAGATTTTGGCCGCGGGCTCGGCGATCCTGTTCGCAGGCATCGGCCTCACCCTTGTGCTGTTCGATCCGAAGCTCGGCAGCCTCGGCGTCAAACTCTCGGTCGATATCGGCATCTTCGTCATCTCGTTAGGCTCGATGCTGGCGCGCCGGCCCTTCACGCTGCAATACGCGGTTGAATCCGTGCCGGCCGAGACCGCAGCGATGCCCGGCTTCCTCACCGCCAACTACGTCATCACCGGCGCATGGACCATGGCCGCTCTGCTGATGATGGCCGCCAACATCGTGCTGCTCTACTTTCCGGGCCTGCCGGTCTGGCTCGGCCTCGCGGTCGCCTTCGCCGCCCGCAACAGCGCGATCTATTTCACCAAGTGGTATCCCGAATATCGCCAGATCAAGTATGGTGCGCCCGCCGGCGCGCTGCCCGAAGCCCAGTGAGACAGGACCGACAATGAAGGACGTATTCGCCCGCCTCGCCTCCGATTTCCTGTCGGCCATCGTCTTCCTGGTGATCTATCTGGTCACCGACAACGTCATCCTGGCGACCTCGGTGGCAATTGCCGGCGCGATCGCGCAGGTGATTTACGCCCGCGTCAAGGGTCGCGAGCTCGGCTACATGACCTATGCGAGCGTCGCGCTCGTGATCGTTCTCGGCACGGTCACGCTGCTGACCAACGATCCCCGCTTCATGCTGGCCAAGCCTGCGATCGCGCATTTCGCGATCGGCGCGATCATGCTCAAACGCGGCTGGATGCTGCGCTACATGCCGCCGATCGTGGTCGAGACCGCACCGGAATATGTCACAGCCGCGGGCTATGCGTGGGCCGCGCTGATGTTCGTCCTCGGCGCCGGCACGATCGCGGTCGCCGCCACCGGCGATCTGAAGCTTTGGGCGTTCTATATCTCTGCGGTCGCGGGCGGCGCCAAGGCCCTCGCCTTTGCCGTGCAATACGTGGTGTTCAGGCTCGTCGTCACCAGCCGCAGGCGCGCCGCCGCCCGCGCCTGAATGCCGCCCAAGGGGCCGTTAGGCAGCGGCTTCAAGTTGCGCTATAGACTCGGTCCAGGACGGATTGCGGATCATCGCAGCCCGCCGGGACATTGTTCGGGAGACGCGCATGGCCCTGGACGGCAATTGGAATCTGACCATGACGACGCCGATGGGCGAACGCCAGGCGACGCTGAACCTGAAGCAAGCGGGCGGCACGCTCACGGGCACGCAGAGCGCGGAAGGCAATACCGCCGAGATTTTTGACGGCGCCGCCAGCGGTGACGCTGTCAACTGGAAGGTCTCCATCACCAACCCGATGCCGCTGACGCTCGAGTTCATCGGAACAGTCTCGGGCGACAGCATGAGCGGCGAGATGGGCATCGGCCCGATGGGCAGTTTTCCGTTCACGGGCACGAAGGCTTAAGGCTACCCGCCTCACTGTCATTCCGGGATGCGTGCGCAGCACGCAGGCCCGAATCCATTTTTCCGCAAGCACTGAGGCCTATGGATTCCGGGTTCGCGCCAAGAGGCGCGCCCCGGAATAACGGCGCTAGCATGCCTCCTCAGCCCAGGTTCAACTCCTTGAAGAAGTCGTTCCCCTTGTCATCGATGATGATGAACGCGGGAAAGTCGACGACTTCGATGCGCCAGATCGCTTCCATGCCGAGTTCGGGATATTCGAGCACTTCGACCTTCTTGATGCAGTGCTCGGCGAGATTTGCCGCGGCACCGCCGATCGAGCCAAGATAGAAGCCGCCATATTTCTTGCAGGCCTCGCGCACCGCAGGCGCGCGGTTGCCCTTCGCCACCATCACCATTGAGCCGCCGGCGGCCTGGAACTGGTCGACGAAGGAGTCCATGCGGCCCGCAGTGGTCGGGCCGAACGCCCCTGAGGCGTAGCCTTCGGGCGTCTTGGCCGGGCCGGCGTAGTAGACCGGATGATTCTTGAAATAGTCCGGCAGCGGCTCGCCCTTCTCCAGCCGCTCGCGCAGCTTGGCATGCGCGCTATCGCGCGCAACGATCATGGTGCCGGTCATCGAGACCCGCGTTTTTGTCGGGTACTTCGAGAACGTCGCAAGGATGTCCTTCATCGGCTGGTTGAGATCGATCTTGACGACCTCGCCGCCGAGCGACTCCTCCACCTGCGGCAGGTACTGCGCGGGGTTGTGCTCGAGCTCCTCGAGATAGACGCCGTCCTTGGTGATCTTGCCGAGCACCTGGCGGTCCGCGGAGCACGACACGCCGAGCCCGATCGGGAGCGAAGCACCATGGCGCGGCATGCGGATCACGCGCACGTCGTGGCAGAAATATTTGCCGCCGAACTGCGCGCCCACGCCGAGCGACTGCGTCATCTCATGGATTTCCTTCTCCATCTCGAGGTCGCGGAAGGCGTTGCCGTCAGGCGAGCCGTGGGTCGGCAGCGCATCGAGATAACGGGCCGACGCCAGCTTCACCGTCTTCATGCAAAGCTCAGCCGAGGTGCCGCCGATCACGATGGCAAGGTGATAAGGCGGGCACGCCGCGGTGCCCAGCGTGAGAATCTTCTTCTTCAGGAAGGCGAGCAGCCGGTCCTTGGTCAGCACCGAGGGCGTGGCCTGGAACAGAAAGCTCTTGTTGGCGGAGCCGCCGCCCTTCGCCATGAACATGAACTTGTAGGCCGAATCTACTTCTGGAGAGCGCCTTCGGCGTAGATCTCGCACTGCGCCGGCATGTTGTTGGCGGTGTTCTTCTCCTCGTACATCGAGAGCGGCGCGACCTGCGAGTAGCGCAGATTGCGGCGCAGGTAAGCATCGCGCGCGCCTTCCGACAGCGCCGCCTCGTCGTCACCGTCGGTGATGACGTTGCAGCCCTTCTTGCCCATGATGATCGCGGTGCCGGTGTCCTGGCACATCGGCAGCACGCCGCCGGCCGCGATGTTGGCATTCTTGAGAAAATCCAGCGCCACGAACTTGTCGTTCGGGCTCGCCTCGCCGTCCTCCAGGATCGCGCGGAGCTGCTTCAGATGGCCGGGCCGCAGATAATGGTTGATGTCGCCGAAGGCCGCTTCCGACAACGCCCGCAGCGCCTCGCGCGACACCACCAGCATGTCTTTGCCCAGGACCTTCTCGACCCTGACGCCCTCGGACGTGATCCTCTTGTAGGGCGTCTCGTCCTTGCCCAGCGGGAACAGCGGGGTGTGCTTATAAGGTGGGACGGGTTTTGAGGCGTCGGGGAAGGCGGTGGGAGCGTTCATGGGGAGAATCTCGGGTTTTGGAGCCCTCGCGGGCCTCTAAGCATGGAAGCGTTCTAAGCTTTTTTGCTGCAAAGGGAAGGCGTTCTGGCGCGGCCGGGGCATCCCGATTCGGTGCCATGTCAGCCATTTTTTGCGGTCCCCTCCTTCGATCAGCGGACGCTCGTGGTTTTGCCATCAAGCCCGGTTGCACCCCTTGCGCTTCACGCGCGGCGACGGTTGAATACGCGTTCTAAGGGGCCTTTCATCATGTTTTTCAAACTGCACCTCCGCGGCGCGATCGTTGTCGCCGCCGCAATCATCGGTCTTGTGACCCACGCTCTGCCTGCGCGCGCGGATCAGTGCGACGACATCGCCAAGCAGCTCGCCGGCGGGGTCGACGGGCTGAAGGTCAACTTCAAGGCCGCCAATATCATCTACCTGACCCATCCGGCGGCGAAGGAGCTGTCGCTCGGCTGCCGTGCCCAGGGACAGACCTATTCCAACGAGCTCTACGCCAAGGGCGACCGCAAGCCGACGCCGCAGTTCTACGAGCTGGTCGCCTCCGCGGCCGCGATCATCTTCACAGTGACGAAGGACGACACCACGACCGGCGCGACGCGCTGCCTCAAGCGCATGGGCCTGTTGCGCGGTGACAAGGTGACGATGCGCTACAAGCGCCTCAACATGGAATGCACGCGTACCAAGACGGATGCCGCGATCGCGATCACACGACCGAAGGACGAGTAGGTCGAGCGCCCGCCAACCGCGAGCGCAATACGTCCGCGTTACAACGCCGCCCGCCACATATTCCGTCATTGCGAGCGCAGCGAAGCAATCCAGAGTCTTTCCGCGGGATTCTGGATTGCTTCGCTGCGCTCGCAATGACGGCGAGAAATCGGAGCTCTCCCTAACACAGCACAATGTCAGGCACGAAACAGCGCGTCTTTTCGCATCTGATCCCTCGCATTTTAACGATTGGCTTGAGGGAGCTTTCGTTCCCTCCGGGGCAGGATCAATTGTTTCAATCTGTGAGGATTTGTGGATGAGCGTTTCCAGCGTTGCGCCGCCGCCTGTGACGGTCGTGGTCCCGAGCTACGACACGACCAAGCAGGCGGACGACCAGACCAGGACCAAGGACAACGACCCGACCTATCAGCCGACGCCGCCTGCGCCGCTGCCGCCGGGCCAGGGCACGCGGATCGATCAGCTCGCCTGATCCGGCTTGCCTGCGATGGATCGCCCGGTCCGGTTGACCGGGCTTTTCGCGCGTCCGATTTGCCGGATAGCGCGGCCAAATTCGTGCGGGGACGACGACGAACCGCGCTTAATCGCACGCCTCCTATTGCATCATGTTGCCGCCATCGCGACGCGCGCGCCTTGCCGTTCGCGTCCGCCGGGCCTCGCCGTTGGCCTTCGGGCTGATTGTTCAGTGCCCCTGAAGTGTGATCCGCCTCATCAAATTTCCACATCCGGCGTGCTCATGTGCGAGGCCGAACGAGCCCCCACCGCGTTCATGGACAAGCTGATGGAACCGAACGAAGAGCTGCCGGCGCTGGTGGGGACATCTACGATGCCGCGCTCGACGATTCTGCGATGGACGACGACGCTTGCCGACCTCGTCGATCTCGCGGGCGGTCAGGGCGGCGGTCTGGTCCGGATCGGGGCTCGCGGGGAGGCCGTGATCTCGCATGCCGTCGGCGTCGATCCTGCTTGCGTTCAGTCCTATATCGAAACCTACGAGCCATTCGATCCGTCGCGCGCGGTGCTCCACGCGCCGGTCGGTCAGATCCAGACAATCGGAGACTGGATCGACGTCGACGAATTCCGGACCACCATGTTCTACAACGAATGGACGCGGCCGCAGGGTCTCGAGGACGCCGCCAATATCCTGCTCGAGAAATCCGCTGACGGCATATCCCGCCTCTCGATCATGAAGGCCGGCGGTCCCGTCGATCGCAAGATGTATCAGGTGATCTCGTACATCACGCCGCACATGCAGCGCGCCATGCATATCCGCCAGAAGCTGCAGCAGCAGAACGCTTTGGAGATGACCTCGGCGCGCGTGCTCGACCCCTGCGCGCCGCCACCCTGCTGCTTGATGTCAACGCTCATATCACGCACGCCAACGCGAGCGCGCGGGAGATCCTGGACGAAGCCGACGTCCTCCGTTCGCTCCATGGCCGGCTCGTGACCTCCGACCTGAATGCGGATCGCATGCTGCGGCAGGTATTGGCGGGCACGGTTCTCGGCGACCGAGCGACGACGGGCATCTCGCTGCATCTGGCGGCCCGCGACGGGTCGCATTATGTGGGGCATCTCGTGCCGCTGACCGCCGGGCGCCGCAAAACGCTCGGCGCCGGCTATGAGGCTTGCGCCGTCCTGTTCGTCTGCAAGGCAGCGATCGATACGATCGCCGCTCCCGAGTTCATCCGCAAGCTCTTCAAGCTGACGCCGGCCGAACTGCGCGTGTTCCTGTCCATTGTCGAAGTCGGCGGGGTTCCTGATGTGGCCAAACGCTTGGGCGTCGCCGAAACAACGATCAAGACCCATCTCGCCAGGATCTTTACGAAGACCGGAACCAAGCGGCAGGCGGATCTGGTGCGGCTCGTCGCGGCCTTTACACCGCCTATCAAGATCTGAGGCCAACCCTGTCGCGCTGCCATGCTGGCCGAAGAATGCTATCAATGGCCCGGTCGCGTGACGGAGCCGAGCATGATCGCACGCCTGCTGTTGCAGAACACCGTTCTCACCGCCGGAATGGGGGCCCTGCTGTTCGCGGCCGCCGGCACGCTGCATTGGCCTGGCGCGTGGGTGTTTCTCGTCACCTCCGTCCTGCTCGGCCCGCTCTGCGGCTGGTGGCTCTATCGGATCGACCCGGCGCTTCTGGCCGAACGTCTGCGGCCTGTTCTTCAGAAAGATCAGCCGGCCGCGGACAAGATCTTCATGGTCGTGTTCGTCGTGGCGATGCTGGGCTGGCTCGTCGCGATTGGGCTCGACCGGCGTCATCTTGCGTCCCACATGAACATCGCATGGCAGGTGCTTGGCTTGGTGTTGTTCCTCGCCTCGACGCTGTTCACGCTGTGGGTCTTTCGCGAGAATTCGTTCGCAGCACCCGTGGTGAAGCTGCAGGCCGAGCGCGCGCAGCGCGTGATCTCGACCGGGCCCTACGCCCATGTCCGCCATCCCATGTACAGCGGCATGATCCTGTTCTTCGCCAGCGTGCCGCTGATCCTCGGCTCGTGGTGGGGACTAGCAATTGCACCGCTCTTCCTGGTGCTGCTTGCGGCCCGCATCCGCATCGAGGAGCGCACGCTGATCGCAGGCCTGCCCGGCTATGCCGATTATGCAGCGCGGGTGCGCTACCGCCTGCTGCCCGGACTGTGGTGATTTACGCATCCAGCTCCTTGTAACGGCGGAAGATGCCCTGCTCGTTGAAGGGAATACGCCGCTCGCTTGCAAGATAGGCCTTGATGTTCGGCCGGGCCGCGACACGCTCGTGCAGCCCGACGAGCCCGGGAATGTTTTTCTCGAACGCCTTCATCCGCTTCGGGAAGCCATAGCGCAGGCCCTCGACAATCTGGAACAGCGAGAGATCGACGTAAGTCAACCGCCTACCGGTGACATAGGCTCCGCCATGGGCGTCGAGAAGCTGCTCGAAATAGCCGAGATATTTCGGCACGCGCTCGTCCCAGAATTCGGCGGTGCGCTTCTTGGCCGGCGGCTTCTGATCTTCGTAGTACATCGAAGGCCCGAGCGGGTGATGGGTGTCGTGGATCTCGACCACGAAGTCGGTGATGGTCAATTGAAGCTGGTGCACCCAGAGTTTTCCGGCTTCGGTGTTTGGCGCGAGGGCGTGACGGGCCCCGACATACAGCAGGATGTTGGCGGTCTGGCCGATGACGAGCTTGCCCGCTTTCAGGAACGGCGGCGCAAAGGGTGGCGTGCCCTGGTGGGCCTCCATCATCTTCATCATGGCGCCGCTGCCGCGCGGGCCGCGTGCGACATCGTCGTAAGCCGCCCCCGCTTCCTCCAGCGCCAACCGGACATATTCACCGCGGCCCTGGATCTCGGGCCAGTAGTAGAGCTCGTATTTCATGAGAGGGTCCGTGAGCGTGGAGGCGACGGAACCAATGTAACACGCAGCGGAAGGTTCCGTCGGAGCGGGAACCAGATGCTCGCGCCACACTGCCGGGCTGAAAGAGCTCTCCGCATATGAAAAAGGCGCCGTGCAAAAAGCACGACGCCCTGGTTTCCGATGTTGCGCGCGATCAGTTGGTCTGCTGGATCGCCGACAATTCCCAGGCGCTGCCGGGGCGGCGAGCAAACGTCCAGACTTCGGTGACTTCGCCCGGCTGCTCGCTGCCGGCGACGAGCGCGCCGGTGTTGCGGTCGACCGTCTTGTCGGTGAGCGCAAAGCGCATCGCCACGGTCGCGTAGTCGGTCTCGCCTTCGCGCCAGGCTTCCGCGAGATCGCCTTGCAACAGCTTCACGTTGGTCACCTTGTTGATGGCGTTGCGCGCGCGGTTCTCGGCGAGATCCCGCTCGAAATAGGAGACCATCTCCGGCGTCGCGAGCGTGTGAAGTTTCGCAACGTCCTCGTTCGACCAGGCGGCCTGGATATCGCCGAGCAGACGCTCGAATGCTTCGTAGTCGTCCGGCTTGATCTCGAGCGGCGCATTGTTGGCGCCGAAGCCGAAGCCGCCGCCGCCGAGGCCACTGCGATGGCTCGTCTGCGATCCCGGACCGGTGTCAGCGCCGGCATAGGCCGCCTGCGGCGCGTTACGGCGCTGCCACCAGGACATCGCCAGCCGCACCACGAACACGACGAGCACGATCTGGATGATCAGGCCCAGGATCGACGACAGCCCGCCGAGGCCGCCGAACAGGCCACCGCCGAACAGCATGCCCAGCAGGCCTGCGCCGAGGAACCCGGCCGCAAGACCACCCAGGAAGCCGCCGCCGCGGCCGAATAGGCCGCCGCGGGCGGGCGCAGCCGTGTTCATGCCGGCGCCGGGCTGGCTGTAGGTGCGGTTGAACTGCGAGGTCGAACCCGGAGCGGTCGTGGTCGACGGCGGGGCCGAGAAGGTCCGCGAACCGCGCGAACCCGACGAGAAGCCGCCGCCGACGCGAGCGTCAGCGGAGGAGATCGCAAGCGCCGTCGGCAGCGCGAGCGCCAGAACGACGGCAATCGTCTTCACGAGAGTGCGGGACCATTGCGAGAAATTCATGTGCGTTTCCCAAATCCCCGGCATGGGGACGTGCCAGTAAGATGGGCAGCCTTTAGCAAAAGGGAAGCCGGTTTCGGAACCCCCGCTGCGGCCCTCAGTCGCGGGGATGTGGCGAAAGCCCATATTTGCCTGGGGTTTGGCCGGATGTGGGCGGGAACTGCGGTCGCGGGGTACCGGCGGTTTCCCGACGAGAATTCCGCCCTCTCCGTGGCGAGCGCGCCTCCTCACCCCTGCTTCGTCATCGTCTCCTTCACCGCCGCCACGAGCTGGCTGAGCGTGAATGGTTTTGGCAGGAAATCGAACTGCTGCCCCTCGGGCAGGCTCTTCTCGAAGGCATCTTCGGCGTAGCCGGAGACGAAGATGAAGCGGATATCGGGGTTCTTCTCCCGCATCGCCTTGAGCAGCGTCGGCCCGTCCATCTCCGGCATCACGACGTCGGAGACGACGAGATCGATGCCGCCGCTTTGCTCCTCCAGCATCTCCATCGCCTCGACGCCGTTCTCGGCTTCGACCACGGTATAGCCGCGCGAGCGCAGCCCGCGGGCGTTCAATGCACGCAGGCCCTCCTCGTCTTCGACCAGCAGGATGGTGCCCTGCCCGGTGAGATCGGTGCGGGGCTTCGTCTCCGTGGTCGCGGGCGCGGCGTCCTTCGCGCCGCCAATCGCCGCGGTCGCGGCCGCCGGCTGCTCGACCTGCACTTCCGGCTCGGCGTGATGGCGCGGCAGGAAGATGTGAAACGAGGTGCCCTGCCCCGGCTCGGAATCGACATAGATGAACCCGCCGGTCTGCTTGACGATACCGTAGACGGTGGACAGCCCGAGGCCGGTGCCCTTGCCGACTTCCTTGGTCGAGAAGAACGGCTCAAAAATCTTGTCGCGGATGTCGGCGGGGATGCCGGTGCCGGTGTCCGCGACCTCAATCCGTACGTAGTCCGCCGCCGGCATGCCCTTGTAGGCGAGCTTGCCCGCCTCGCCGGTCGCGATATTGGCGGTGCGGATGATCAGCTTGCCGCCGTCGGGCATGGCGTCGCGCGCGTTCACCGCGAGATTGACGATGACCTGCTCGAACTGGGAGACGTCGACCTTGACCGGCCAGAGATCGCGGCCGTGGATCAGGTCCAGCTTGACCTTCTCGCCGATCAGCCGGCGCAGCAGCATGGTGAGATCGGACAGCGCATCGCCGAGATCGAGCACCTGCGGCCGCAGCGTCTGCCGCCGCGAGAACGCGAGCAGCTGCCGCACAAGCGTCGCAGCACGCGTGGCGTTCTGCTTGATCTGCATGATGTCCTGGAACGACGGATCGGTCGGCTTGTGCGCGTTCAGCAGGAAGTCGTTCGCCATCATGATGGCGGAGAGCACGTTGTTGAAGTCGTGAGCGATGCCGCCGGCGAGCTGGCCGACCGTCTCCATTTTCTGCGACTGGTTGATCTGGTTCTCCAGCGCGCGCCGCTCGGTGGTCTCGAGCATGTGCACGATGGCGGCTTCCGCGTCGTTCTCGGCCGCATCCACCGGCGTCACGAAGAACTGGCCCCAGCGATCCTTGGCCCCCTCCAGCGCCACTTCGACCGGCGCGATGTCGGCCTGGTTTTCGGCGGCGTGGTTGATGGCTGCAATCAAAAGGTGGCGATCGCGCGCATTGACCGCGCGGAAGATCGACTTGCTGGCGCTGTCGAGCCCGAGGCCCTGCGCAAGCTTGGCATAGCGCGCATTGGCGCGGACGACGTTGCCGCCGCGGTCGACGGTGGCGATCGCCATCGGCGTGTGATCGAAGAAGCGCATGAAGCGCACTTCGGCGGCACGGTCGGGATCACTGCGCTCGTCGCGGGCACGGCTGATGACGAGCGTGCGCGAGGGCCCTGGCGCGCCGTCGGCGCCGAACGCGAGCTTGTGATAGAGCCGGACCGGCATGGTCTTGCCGGTGCGCATGCGCAGATCGATGTCGAAGATTTCGGTTTTCACTTCGCCCGGCACCGCCACGATCGAGCTGAGCAGCGAAGCGCCGTCGCCCGAGACGATGTCGGCGAGCCTCAGGCCGCCCGAGCCGATCTCGGCGAGATCATAGTCGAGCCAATTTGCCAGCGTCGCATTGACATAAGCGAGCTCGCCGGCGGGATTGACCGAGAAGAAGCCGCATGGCGCGTGATCGAGATATTCGATCGCGTGCTGGAGCTCCTGGAACACGTCCTCCTGGCGCTCGCGGTCGCGGGTGATGTCGGCGATCGACCACACCGCATATTTGGCCTCGCGCTTTCCGGTGCCGAGCGGACGCACGCGCATGCGCAGCCAGCGCCCGTGGCTGCCGTCCTGGCCGGAGATGCGCACCTCTTCCTGCTGTCGCTTGCCTTCCCGCGCGGCCTTCAGCAGGCGGAACACGGCTTCCGAGACGTCGGGGTTGCCGATGAAGACCCGCTCGACCGGCCGCACGTCCTGCGGGCCGGACGCGCCGGTCAGCGTCAGATAGGCCGCGTTGGAATAGACCACATGGCCGCGCGGATCGGTCACCGCGAGGCCGTCGAAGGCGTGATCGGCGATGCGCCCCATCACGGGATCGTCGAGATTGCGGTCGACGAAGCGGATGATGCCGGCGGCGAAGGCGAACAGATTGAACAGACCGATCATCGCCAGCACGGCGAGAATGCCGAGGATATAGGGCTGCGCCTGCGCGCGCCCGAGCGTCATCAGCCCGATGGCGACCGCGACCAGAGCGGTGGCTACCAGGAGCACCAGCGCAATGCTGCCCGAGCGCGGCGACGGCTCATGCGCCGCAACGGGCTCGCGTGACAGATCGTGGTCGGTCTCGGCAGTCATTTCACGCTGGCATGGCCTGTCGGCAGAGAATCAACGCGCCACGGGGCACGTGGGGTCCTCCCTGCCTGAATCGGACCCGCGGACGCAAGGGCGGCAGAGGCGAAACGTACGCTGATTCCCAGTTTACAGCCATTTCCGGTACTTTTCGGGGCTTTATTGCCGGCCGGCGCTGAAACCGCGCTTCAGCCGGATGACATAGCCGATGACTTCGGCGACCGCATGGTAGTGCTCGACAGGGATTTCCTTGTCGATGTCGGCGGTCGCGTAAAGCGCTCGGGCCAGGGGCACGTTCTCGACGATCGGGATATCGTGTTCACGCGCGATCTCCCGGATCTTGAAAGCGAGGTTGTCGACGCCCTTGGCGACGCAGATCGGCGCCGACATGCCACGCTCATAAGACAGCGCCACCGAATAGTGGGTCGGGTTGGTGATGATCACGGAAGCCTTGGGAACCGCAGCCATCATGCGCTTCTTGGAGCGCTGCTGGCGCAACTGCCTGAGCTTGCCTTTGATATGCGGGTCGCCTTCGGACTGCTTGAACTCTTCCTTGATCTCCTGGAGCGACATCTTCTGTCGCTGGAACCAGCTGCGGTACTGGAACAAATAGTCGCCAATGGCGATGATCGCGAGCGCGGCGACCACTGCACCGAGCAGATGGACCGTCAGGCTGGTGGTGGCGCCGAGCATGGCCATCGGATCGAGCTTGACCATCGCCTCCATGCGGTGCCGCTCCGGCCACAGGATCGTGGTCATGACCGCACCGAGCACGACGAGCTTGCCGATGCCCTTGAGAAAATTGGCCCCCGCCTGCTTGCCGAAGATGCGCTTGAAGCCGGCTGCCGGCGAGAGCTTGCTGAATTTGGGCGTGAGGGATTCGGCCGACCACACCAGCCGGTGCTGGAGCATGTTTCCGGCAATCGCAGCGAGCACCAGCATCAGCAAGGGCACGCCGACCGCCGCGAACACCGCCCCTTCGACCTGCTGCATCAGCACGAGCAGGTTCCCTGGGTCGGTTTTGATCATCCAGGAATTGGCAAGCAGATTGCGCATCGGCGTCAGCAGCCCGCTGCCGACCGAGCCGGAGAAGGTCGAGACCACGAGCGTGCCGCCGGCGATCATGAACCAGGTGTTGATCTCCTGGCTTTTCGCGACGTCGCCGCGTTCGAGCGCCTCTTCGAGACGTTTTTGCGTCGGGTCTTCTGTTTGGCTCTCTGGATCATTGTCTTCCGCCATCGATCACCTACTTGAGCGGCAGCATCTGGTGCATGACACCAATGAAGTAGTCGAGGTAAGTGCCCATCATCGCCGTGAGCACCACGGCCAGCACCATGAAGCCCGCGAAGATCGATAGCGGTACGCCGACGAAATAGACCTGCATCTGCGGCATCAGCCGCGCCAGCACGCCAAGCCCGATATTGAAGACGAGGCCGAACACCAGGAACGGCCCGGAAAGCTGCAGGCCGAGCAGGAACGCGGCGGAAAACGCCCGGGTGGCAAGCGAAGCGATGTCGCCGCTCGATACGGTCTCGCCCGGCGCGAAGATTGCGTAGCTGTCGTTCAGCGCAGCGATCACCAGATGATGGCTGTCGGTGGCGAACAGGAGCGTGACACCCAGCATGGTCAGGAAGTTGCCGACCAGAACGCCCTGCTGCCCCTGCGTCGGATCGACCGAAGTGACGAAGCCGAGTCCCATCTGCTGCGCGATCACGGCGCCTGCGACCTGGAGCGCCGACAGTGTCACGCGCGCGGTTGCGCCCAGCACGATGCCGATCACAATCTCATGCAGCATCAACACCAGCATCGGCGCAAGCGAGCCCATGTCGACTTGATAGGCGCTGCGATGCAGCGGCAGGATGATCAGCGTCAGCACAAGCGCGATCGACAGCTTCACCCGCGTCGGGATATTGGTCTCGCCGAGCCCCGGCAGCAGCATCACCATCGCGCCGATCCGGGCGAAGGCGAGCATGAAGGCCGCGGCAAGCGCCGGCAGCAACGAGACGTCGATGCGCATGGTGGGCGCATAGTGCCTCAGCCGCCGATGATTCGCGACGAGATCCGCAGCATGTGGGAATGCAGCGCGTCGGCCATGAACGGTAACGCCAGTAGCATCGTGGCAAAGATGGCCAGGATCTTCGGCACGTAGACCAGCGTCTGTTCCTGAATCTGCGTCAGCGCCTGGAACAGCGACACGATCACGCCGACCACGAGCCCCACCACCATCAGCGGCGAGGACACGATGACGATGGTCCAGATCGCGTCGCGGGCGACGTCGAGGGTCTCGGGTCCGGTCATTTTCGATTTCTCACTGTGAATTGCTTTTCGTCATTCCGGGGCTCGCGAAGCGAGAACCCGGAATCCATCGGGCCGCAGCGTTGGTCGCGCCATGGATTCCGGGCTCGCGACTTCGTCGCGCCCCGGAATGACGGCGCCGAAATCAAATCGGCATCTTCATGATGTCTTCGTACGCCGCGATGACGCGGTCGCGGACCGAGACCAGCGTGGACACCGCAACGTCGGTGTCGGCGACCGCCGTCACCACGTCCATCACGTTGGCCTTGCCGGCGGCCATAGCCACCGTCTGCGCGTCCGATTTGCGGCCGGATTCCATGACGCTGCCAACGGCGTCTTTCAGCAGCGAGGCAAAGGACTGCCCACTCGCCTCGCTGCCCTTGCCGGCGCCGGTGTTTTCCAGCACGCGGGCAAGGTTGGCATAAGCATTGGCCGCGATTGTCGGTGTTGCCATGGCCCAAGGTTTCCTGTTCAGCTCTTGAGGATGTCGAGCGTGCGCTGGATCATCCGGCGCGTTGCACTGATGATGTTGACATTGGCCTCGTAGGACCGCTGCGCATCGCGCATGTCGGTCATCTCGACCACCGAATTCACGTTGGGATATTTGACGTTGCCGGTGGCATCCGCCGCCGGATTGCTCGGCTCGTATTTGACGCGGAAGTTGGACTGGTCGGGCTTGATCTTGCCGAGCGTGACGACCTGCGCGTCGAGCGTGCGGTCAAGCGCCGCGGAGAACGTCGGCACCTTGCGCCGATAGGGATCGCCGCCTGCGGTCGGCGCGGTCGAGTCCGCATTCGCGATGTTTTCCGAGATCACCCGCATGCGCCCCGCCTGCGCCCGCAATCCGGAGGTCGCGATCGCCATCGAGCGGGCAAAGTCGCTGCTGTCATTCGCCATGATCTATGTCCCCGAGCTCTAGCCCTTGCCGATCGCGGTCTTCAGAAGATGCAGGCTCTTCGAATAGAGCGAGGTGACCGCCGCATAGTCCATCTGGTTGTTGGCGGACTTCATCATCTCCTCTTCGAGATTGACGGCATTGCCCGCAGGACGGGTCTCGAAACCCGCATTCTTGTTCTGGTCGAAGCTCGAGGCCGCGCCTGATGGCGTCATGTGCGAGGCGCTGGTGACGGCCATGGCCAACGGCCCCATCGAGCCCGCAGGGGCGCCGGTCTTGTCGAATTTCGGCTCGACCAGTTCGCGCGGCCGGAAATTGGGGGTGTCGGAATTGGAGACGTTCTCGGACAGGACGCGCTGGCGTTCCTGGTGCCACTGCATCTTGGTGCGAAGCGCCGACAGCACCGGAAGATCGTTGATGGACATCGTTGCGGCTCCTTGCGCCTCTTGCAGACCCTGAGGTCCGAAGCTAGGCAGAATTTGCCGCGTGTATGGTTAACAGGTGGTTAAGGCGGGGCGAATGCATGTTTCTGATTGAGACATGCCACGCTCCCCCCGTGATTCTACCCATTCCAAAAGCTGCATTAACCCAACCGCCTGGCGGCCCTGCACAGGCCAAGAAGTCGTTTTGGATCGGGCGATTCATGGGTTATTAAGACATGGGGACGGCAAAACTTGCCGTGGGACGTTAAGAGATCACAGTTTTGGGGCATCGCACGCCGGTGGTCGGCGCATCCGACCATAGGCACGAGAGAAGCGCCATTTACCGGGGACAGGTATGAACGGTAGCCCTATCACCTTCATCGTCGCGTTCATCGTCGTTCTGGCGTTGATCGGCGTCGCGGCGTGGCTGGTCCGCCGATTCGCGACCACGCGGCTCGGCGCCAACACCCAGCGCGGCAGGATGCCCCGGCTTGCGGTGATCGACGCGGCCGCGGTCGATGGCCGCCGGCGCCTGGTGCTGGTGCGCCGTGACAATGTCGAACATCTCCTGATGATCGGCGGCCCGACCGACATCGTCGTCGAACCGAATATCGTGCGCGCCGCAGCCGGCCGCGACCAGATTCCGCAACGCTCCAGCGCAGCCGAGCCGCCGCGCCTCGCCCCGATGCCGGATGCCAGCAGCTGGGCCGACGAAGCGCCGCGACCCGAGGTGCTCGACCATCCCCAGCCACAAATGCCCGAGCCGTCGCCGCGGCCCGGACGTCCGTCCTTCGCCGACGAAGTCCGTCGGCCGGCGCCCGCTCTGGCCGAACGCCGCAGTGAACCGGCGGTCGGCGGCTTTTCGCCCGAACCGATGCCGCCGCGTCTCGATCGTGAGCCCCGCCCCGAGCCGATGCCGCCGCGCATTGCGCGTGGCGAACCGCCGCTGATGCCGCGGCCGCCGCGCCAGAACGAGCCGGCGAAGGTGCCGCCGGTGCGTGCCGAGCGCGCAGCCGCACCGCCGCCTCCTCCGCCGGTGCCGCAGGCTCCGCCCGTTCCGCCGCCGGCCGCAGCTGCAGCGCCGTCGAGTGCCGAGCAAAATCTCGCCGAGATGGCCCAGCGCCTCGAGGCGGCGCTCCGTCGCCCGGCCGGCGAGACTATCGCCCCGCCGGTTGCGCCGGATCCGCCCGCCGCTCCGCCGCGCGCCGCACGGGTCGAGCCTCCGGCGCCGGCGGCCAAGCCGGCTCCGGAAAAGACCAGCTTTGAAAATCTCGAAGACGAGATGGCCTCGCTGCTCGGCCGTCCGAAGCCGTCTTCGTGAGGCTGCCGTCCTTCCCGCGTAGAGTTCTTGTCCCTTCTGTCCTGATCGCCGCGGCCTTGCTCGCCACCCCTGCGCACGCGCAGGACATCAGCATCAATCTCGGCGGTCAGGGCGGCGGCGGGGTCACCGAGCGCGCTATCCAGCTGATCGCGCTGCTCACCGTGCTGTCGATCGCACCGTCGATCCTGATCATGATGACGTCGTTTACGCGCATCGTAGTCGTGCTGTCGCTGCTGCGCACCGCGATGGGCACGGCGACCGCGCCGCCCAACTCGGTGATCCTGGCGCTGGCCATGTTCCTCACCTTCTTCGTGATGGGGCCGGTGCTGCAAAAATCCTATGACGACGGCATCCGCCCGCTCGTCGCCAACCAGATCGGCGTCGAGGACGCGCTCCAGCGCGCCTCCGTTCCCTTGCGCGGCTTCATGCAGAAGAACGTGCGCGAGAAGGACCTGAAGCTGTTTCTCGATCTCTCCGGCGAGCCGCCGCCGGCGACGCCCGACGAACTCGCGCTGCGCATCCTCGTCCCTGCGTTCATGATCTCCGAGCTGAAGCGCGCCTTCGAGATCGGGTTCCTGCTGTTCCTCCCTTCCTGATCATCGACCTCGTCGTCGCCTCCGTGCTGATGTCGATGGGCATGATGATGCTGCCGCCCGCGACGATCTCGCTGCCGTTCAAGCTGATCTTTTTCGTGCTGGTCGACGGCTGGTCGCTGGTGGCGGGAAGCCTGGTGCAGAGTTACGGCGGGTAGTGGCCGCCCCTACCCCTTCACGTCATACTGCTTGCCGAGGTGATCGCCGATCTGCACCAGCATCGCGACGCTTTCGGGGAAACCCGGCTTCTCGCGTGTCGCCTGGTCGGCATCGGCGCGAAACTCCCAGCTGTCACCGTCGCGAACGATCGAGATGGACATGCCCTCGGGGCCGTCGGCATGGACCTTCAACTCGGCCCGCGCCATGGCGATGAGTTCGGCTTCGGTCTTGGCAGGCTTGCTCATATCGTCGCTCTCCCGGCATGAAGGTGCACAGGTTGCCGTCTCGCGCGGGACCTGTCGAGAGGCCAGAAATAGCTCGGGTCCTACCGCGTCATCTTGATCTGCCGCACGACGGGGATCGTCGGCAGCGAGCCGGTGTGATCGGTCTCGTCCTTGGCCTGCGGGGCGGCGGGCGCACGTGCGGTGGCGTCGGGGAAACGCTGCTTCATTTCGCGGAGGAAGCCGTCGAGCGTGTCGACGCTTGCGGCGAGCTTGGCAATGTCGGCGAATTCGGCGCTGGAGGCGCCCGCCGGCTTGCTGGCGATGTCGAAGGCGAGCCGATCGGCGCTCTCGCTCATCAGCGGCGCATATTTCTCGCGGAACCGCGACAGCCCGATCGAGTCGTCGGCGAGCGCGTAGCCGACGGCGGCGCGGATGATGTCGCTCTTCTCCACCGCATTGAGCGGCTTGAAGTCGCGGAAGCGGTCGCCGTAATAAAGCTCGATCTGCTCGGCGGACTCGCGCCAGCGACGTCCCGCCCAGAAGATGTCGGACCGCAGCCGCAGCACCTCACGCCCACTGACGTTGGAGACGATGTCGAGCGCGAGATCATGGCGCCCGACGTCGCTCTGCGCGCGCGCTTCCAGCAGCAGGCGCTGCTGCCGCAACTCGCCGGAGAGATCGCTGATGCGGCTGGCGCGCAGCGCCGTGATCGCCATGTCGGGCTTGCGGTTGGCGAGGTAGATCATAGCAAGGCGCGCGGCGACCTGCGCGCGCGCGGCGCCTTCAAGGCGATGGTCGACCTGGTATTGCAAGAGCTCGGCGGCCTGGTCGAGCAGATCGATCGAGGCGAGACGATCGGCCAGGCGGCGGATCAGCTCGTCACCGCGCCGGCCGATCGGCGTCAGCTCGCGGAACTCGTAAAACATCCCCAGCGCCTCGACCGGCGGCAGTTCGTCGCCCTTCGGCCCCAGGAAGATCTGCGTAAACAGATCGGACGCCAGATCCTGCGCCTGGCGCGAGGCTTCCGCGTTGGGCTGCAGCTTGGTCGCGGTACGCGCCGCGGTGAGCGCGTCGCGATAGCGTCCGTTCTCGGAATAAAGCTGCGATAGCATCTGCAGCGTCTTGACCTCGATCGCGTCGCCGCGCCAGGTCATCGACAGCGTCTCGAGTTCCTTCAGCGCGTCTTCCTTGCTGATCTCGTCACGCTTCTGCCGCAGCGCGATTTCGAGCTGCTTGGCTTCGGCGGCGGCCGGCCGGTCATTCGAGGCGACCGCGAATTTATAGTCGTCGAGCGCATCCCTGTCGTGGCCGAGCGCCTCGGCAAGCCGGCCGCGCAGTACGGCAAAGCCCGGCCCAGCCTCCGGCGAGACGCCGACCACCTCCATCTCGCTGCGGCGCTTCGAGGCGCCGGCATAGTCCTTCACCTCGAGCGAAGCCCGCATCGCATCCATCGTCACGATGCGCTGGATGTCGAGCGGCAGCGAGGCGATGGCGAATTCAACGTTCTTGAACTTTTCGCGGGCGTCCGCCCATTTGCCCTGGCGCGCATAGGCGAGCGCCTTCCAGAGCTGTGAATCGTGGCTATTGCCGATCACGGGATTGGCGAGATCCTTCAGGCCCTGCGCCGGCCGGCCGATCAAGATGCTCGCGATCGCATGGATGATCAGCGCGCTGCTCTCCTCCTTGTTGAGAGGATCGCTCAGCATCAATTCGGTCACGGATTTGGCTTCGTGATACATCGCGCGCGACATGTAGAACTGGGCGAGATCGAGCCGAGGCAGCGAACGCTGCGCCGGTTCGACGGCCGAGATCGCCGTGATCAGATCGCTTTGGCGGGTCCAGAAATCTTCCGCCTGGCCCCTGCGCCAGCCCTCGGGACTGAACACCGGCCGCACCGCAGTCGGTGCCCGCTCGGCCGAAACATCGACCGGCGACAGCGTCAGGCCGCCCTTCTTGCCGAGGATGACCTTGTCCGATCCGACCTCGATGCCGACCTCGTCGGAGTTCGGCCGGATCGCGATGCCATGCGCGGATTCCAGCAGCGAGACATCGACCAGATCCTGCCGTTTGATGAAGCCACGGACCGGCCGTTGCGCGGTGACAACGTACAGCACGTCGCCCGCATCGGGATCTGTGAGCTTGTGCAGCAGACCCGGATTGGCAAAGGGGATGGCGATGTTGGCGAGCGCGGGATCGGTGATGTTGCGCGAGATCAGCAGCGGCAGCGGCGTTGCCTGGATCTTGTCGGCGAGCGTCAGCAGCCAATTGGTCTCCTTGCCGACCTCCTCGCTGCTCAGCGAATAGACCAGCGGCCGGGTGAGACGGATGCGTACCGCCTGCCCCTTCTCGAGCGGCATGCGGCTGACCTCCCCGATCATCGCACCACCCCGGGTGCGGATCGCCTCGATGTCGATCGGCTTTGACGAGTCGAACACCAGCCATACCGTGTCGCCGCGCCGGAACGCGGCCGCCGGCGTTGCGACGGGAAGCGGGAATGTCACACGCAGGCCGTCGCTGTCGCGGCGCGCATCGACGCTGGCAACGGGAGGCGGCGGCGCGGCCTGAGCCTCGGCGGGCGCAAGCTTGGGCGCTTCATTGATCGCTTCCTTGGGCTCTTCCTGACCGGGTCCTTCGCAGCTTCCTTCACGGCCTCTTTGGGGGCTTCGGTTACCACCGGCATTGCAGGAGCGGCAGGCACGGCGGCTTCCATCGTGGGCGGCGCGGGCTTGGGTGCTTCCGCGACGTGCGGAGCTTCGGTCGAGTTTATTGCCGGTGCCGGCTTTGGCGCCTCGGTGGACGGCATCGCAGCGGGCGCTTCCGGCTTCGCCTCCGATTTCGTCTCGGGCTTCGCCTCAATCCTGGCTTCGCGCGCGATCGCCTCCGAGGTCGGCGGCTTGACCTCGCTATGTGCGTCCTTCGGCTTTGCGCCCGCCGGCTTTTCAGCGGCCGGCGCCGGTCCGTGACCGCCGGATTCGGCCTTTGCGATCGTGGCCTCAGGCGTCGCGGCCGCCTTGCCCTTGTCGGGCTGGAATGCGATGTCGACGACGTAGTTCTTGTCGTCGCGGAAGGAGTGCACGTCGGAATCGCCGATCAGCGCGATCTCGACGCTGGTCTGGTCGATGTCGGACTTCTGCTTGATCGACGCGACATTCGGCGGCGCGGCGACGACGGCATCGGCGAGGTCGAAACTGAGATTGGCGTTGAAGGCGAGCGTCAGCTTCTGCTCGTTGAGCACGGAGGAGACGCCGACGCCGTCGGGCATCTCGAACACGAAGCGCACGAAGGTCGGCTGCACCGAGGCGCGCACGCGGATGGGTGGCCGCTTCTTGCTCTCGGCCGCAGCGCGCTGGGCGCGCAGCGCCCGCTCGGCGGCGCGCGCGCGTTCGGCGAGTTCCTTGACCACCTCCTGCGGCAGGCTCGGTGGCGGCCCCTTCCAGCCCTCCGGCATCAGATCGACGAAGGTACGCTCGCCAGCATTCATGGTGTTGACGGTGACGCGCCGCGCCAGCGACAGCCGGATCGCGCTGCCATCGGGGTCTCGGCGGGCGGAGTTGACGTAATCGGGCGCGCCTTCCGGCACGCGGTCGACGGGAACGTCGACGGGACGGTCAAAACGGATGATGAGTATTGAGCCGGCGGTCGTGACCTCGGACGGAATGTCCTCGCCGAGCTTGATGATGAGACGGGCAAAGCCGCCGCCAGCCGAAAAGCTCGCCTCGCCCCGGACCGGGTCAGCCGCGCGGGCACCGCTCGTCAGGCCGATCAGCACGCAGCCCGCCAACACGACCGCCTTGCGGACATGACGCGACAGTCCCACCGCCAAACCGCGGGCTCGCGACACAAATCCAGCGGCAGCCTCTCGCGCCATTGGCGGCATTCTTCCGGTTCGACGGGTCCACGCCGGCGCGGGTGCCGGCCCATGCCCTCGAATGTAGGTTTTGCCAATTAAGGACTTCTTAAGTATGAGCCCTCAATTCGGCTTTTGCGTCGGCTTGCCGTCGATCTTGGGGAGATCACCGGCGGAAGCAGCCTGGTCCCCGCCCCCATTGGCGCGGCGGGCCATTTCGACGGTCAGCCGCTCGGCGGCTTCCGACGACATCAGGCCCAGGATGTCCGACATCTTGCGCGGAGCGATCGCCGAGGCGATCTCGATCAGCACGCCCATTTCGAGCCGGTCGAACACCCGCGCCGCGTCCTTGGGCTTCATGCCCTCATACATGGTCACGAGGCCCTTCAAGCGCTGGGCCTCGGCGGCCTTCTGCTCGGCCTGAGTCGCGTTGATGCGGGATTCCACCGCCTTCATCTCCTCGACCTTGCCCTCGATGCGCTTCTCGGCCGACTTCAAGAGGCTCTCGCGGATGTCGATCTCGCGCTGGCGGGACTCGATCTCCTGACGGCGCGCCTGCAACCGCTCAAGAACCGCGCGCTCCGAAGCCGAGACCTGCGGCTGGGCCTCGTCCATATTGATCGGAGTCCCCTCGGGCTTGGTCTCGGGCGCGGCCGGCTTCGGCGCTTCCTTCGGTGCTCCATGCGTCGAGCCGGTGATGTCAGGGTCCTCGCCCCCTGGAAAATTCAGATTCTCCTGCGCCCAGGACTTCTTCACATGGTTCGGCTGGTAGTCGAAGACATAGCCGCCGTTGATCACGAGGCCCGCCACTTTCAGCGTGGCGAGACCTGCGACCGCAACCAGGACGACCGGAATGACGCGGATGTTACGAAAGGACTTCATACCCTGACTTTATGCGGCGAGACCGTTGGACCTTCGGCGCTCCGAGAAGGCTTCGGCGGCAGCGGCCACCGCTTTCGCCGGCGACGGCTTGGCGACGGGCGTGGCTGCGGCTTCCGGATTCGTGACGGGACGCGCCGCGATCGCGATCTTGGAGAGGCGGCGCACCACGTTGTCGGCTTCTCCGAGCTGTTTGTGCAGCTGGCCGGACATCTGCGTCGCGGCAGCAAGCTGGCTGCCGAGATTCTCGTTGACGTCGCGCACCGCGAGCTTGAGCCCGCCGATCGCGCGCTCGGCGATCTCGGTCGCAGTGATCAGCTCGCCGATGACAGCCTTCAGCGAATGCTCGTCCGCCTTCAGCCGCATCAGCCGCTTGTTGAGCAGGATGCAGTAGCCGATCGTGAGCATCAGCAGGATGGCCACCAGCGTCTCGATTGCCATTCCTAGGGAGTGGTTCATGGGGCCTCCATCAGCTTGTTCTGTTCGTCCACCTTCTCGAACATCGCAAGTGTCGTACTTGGCTTGCGCAAGGGTTTCGTCACGCGGATCGCAACGCGCTCCCCGACCCGGCCCATGCGTCCTTCGGTGATCGTGACGTCGCCGCAGCGTACGGTGACGTTGGCATCGGCGCGCATGTCCAGCGGCAGCGTATCGCCGACCTTCAGCCGCATCAGCTGCTTGAGCGGAATGTCGGCCTCGTAGAGCACGGCGTCGACGGAAATCTCGGCCTGCGCGATCTCGGTGGCGAAATGGCCTTCCCAGATCGGGTCGCGGCCGAACTTTTCGCCCATGAACATCTGGAGCAGCACGGCCCGGATCGGCTCGATGGTCGCGTAAGGCAGCAGCAGTTCGATGTTGCCGCCGCGGTCTTCCATGTCGATGCGCAGGCGCACCAGGATCGCGGCGTTGGCGGGACGGCTGATCGCGGCGAAGCGCGGATTGGTCTCGAGCCGGTCGATCGTGAAGGTCACCGGCGACAGCGGCCGGAACGCCTGCTCGGCATCGGCCAGCACCACCTCGACCAGCCGCTTGACCAGCTCGGTCTCGATGGTGGTGTAGGGCCGGCCCTCGATGCGGAGCTGGCTCGAGCCGCGACGGCCGCCGAGCAGCACGTCGATCATCGAGTAGATCAGGTTGGAATCGACCGTTGCCATGCCGAAATTGTCCCACTCCTCGGCCTTGAACACCGAGAGCACGGCAGGCAGCGGGATCGAGTTCATGTAGTCGCCGAAGCGCACCGAAGTGATGCGGTCGAGCGAGACTTCGACATTGTCGGAGGTGAAATTACGCAAGGACGTCGTCAGCAACCGCACCAGGCGGTCGAAGACGATTTCGAGCATCGGCAGACGCTCGTAGGAGACCATCGCCGAATCGATGATCGCTCGGATGCCGGAATGGTCGTCAAGCGTGACGTCGCCGACGGTGAAGCCGAGGAGATTATCGATCTCCTCCTGCGACAGCACCCGCTCGCCGGAGTTCTTGCCGGTGCCGAGATCGCGACTGCCGTCCTCGACCATCGCCGCCCATTGCAGGGCCATGGTCTCCGAGAGTTCGTTTTCGGCAGCAGCCTTCGCGGCCTCCGCGGGATCCTCGGAATCGAGCGACGCCTCCCACTGGGCGGCAATCGCATCCTGGTCCATCTGCTCGTTGCCGGCCATGACGCTAGCCCGTACCCTTCCCTGAGCGGTCACTGGAGCACGACTTCCTTGAACAGCACCGCGCTGACCTGCACCGGTGCGACCGCGGCGTTGACGCGCTTGGTCAGCTCTTCCTTGAGACGGAAGATGCCGGCGGAGCCGTTGAGGTCGGAGGAGCGAAGCTCGCGCACATAGGTCTGGAAGATGTCGGTGACGCGCGGCATCGTCGGCTTGATCGCCTCGACCTGCTTCTCTTCCTTCAGCTCGAGCACGATCTTGAGCTTCAGATATTGCACGCGTTCGCCGGGGGCACCGGCGAGGTTGACCATCATGTCGGGCACTTCGACGAAGACCGGCGGTTTCGGCGGGGGGCAACCTCGGCGTGATGCTCGTCTTCGCCATGTCGGAAGAACAGGAACCAGGTCGCGGCACCGCCGCCGAGCAGGACCAGCGCGCCGACGACGATCAGGATCAGCTTGAACTTGCTTTTGGGGGCAGCGGCTTCCGCGCCTTCGACGGCTGCGCCGCCTTCCGCTTCGTTCTCTGCCATGATCGTCCGGGCTCGCTCATCTCAAAAAAAGCTCGAAAGAGCGAAGCCTCCTGGCAGACAGTGACGCGATACAAATGCCCCAGCGCAAAGCGCTCCTCTTACCTGCAAACGCTACGGTAATAATGGTTAACGGAACCTTTCGATTGGGCCTCCGCTAGGAAAAATCTGCCGGGCAAACATGGCTAACAGAACCTTTCTGCCCCCCATTGGCGTCGCCGGAAAACAGCCAAGACATTGTAATTCCAAATCATTTCAAGTTGGCACGGCTTTCGCTGGGAGAGGGGCGGGACTGAACGGTTTGGGAGAACCCGACGGTCTCGTTCACGGGATCGGCCAAGGCGCTTGGGAGAGCGAAATGGCGGATCTCACGCAGGGGAGATCTACCGATGCAGAATGCGCTTCTGATCGGCTTGTCACGGCAGATGACGTTGGAACGGCAGATGGATGTCATCGCCAACAACGTCGCCAATGCCAATACCAACGGCTTCAAAGCCGACCATTCGCTGTTCGAGGAGTACCTCAACTCGAACGCGCATGAGGACAATTTCGTCGGCTCCGACCGTCGCGTCTCCTATGTGCAGGACCGCGGCACTTACCGCGACGTCGGCCAGGGGCCGATGGAGGCGACCAACAACCCGCTCGACATGGCGATCAGCGGCAACGCCTTTTTCGCCGTGCAGGCCAGTGGCGCCGAGCGCTACACTCGCGACGGCAAGTTCGCGCTCAGCAGCACCGGCCAGCTCATGACCTCCGACGGCAACCTCGTGCTCGGCACCGGCGGCCCGATCGTCTTCCAGCCGACCGACCACGACATCAACGTCGCCCCTGACGGCACCATCACGGTGCTCGAAGGCACAGCGAAGACCGACTCGATCCGCGGCAAGATCCGCATGGTGTCGTTCGACGATCCGGCCAAGCTGATCAAGCTTGGCGCCAATCTCTACGACGTCGGCTCCGCCAACCAGCAGACTGATTCCAAATCCACCCTGCAGCAGGGCTACATCGAGAAGTCCAACGTGAATTCGGTCGGCGAGATGAGCCGCATGGTCGAGGTCATGCGCAGCTACACCGCGATCGCCAACCTGCTCCAGCAGCAGAGCGACCTCCACAAATCTGCGATCGAAAAGCTCGCCGACGTTCCGGCCTGATTAGGGGACCACTGACATGCAAGCGCTCCACACCGCTGCGACCGGAATGGCGGCACAGGAACTGAACGTTCAGGTGATCTCCAACAACATCGCCAACCTGCGCACCACCGGCTTCAAGAAGCAGACCGCGGCGTTCCAGGACCTGATCTACGAACACGTCCGCCGCGTCGGCGCGCAGGCCTCGGACCAGGGCACCATCCTGCCGGTCGGCGTCGACATCGGCGGCGGCGTCAAGACCGTCGGCACCCCGCGCAGCATGACGCAGGGCACGCTGTCGCAGACCGGCAACGACCTCGATCTCGCGATGTCCGGCGAAGGCTTCTTCAAGATCCTGATGCCCGACGGCACCTACCAGTACACCCGCGACGGCACGTTCCAGATGGACAACCAGGGCCGCGTCGTCACTGCGCAGGGCAACCCGGTGCAGCCGACCATCACGATCCCGAACAACGCCTCGGGGATCACGGTCAACGAGCAGGGCCAGGTTTCCGTGACGCTTCCGGGCTCGTCGAGCAACACCATTCTCGGCCAGATCGGCGTGACCCGATTCATCAACAAGGCGGGTCTGCAGCCGGTCGGCAGCAACCAGTTCACCGAGACGACGTCGTCGGGACCGCCGCAGGACGGCACCGCGAATTCCGAAGGCTACGGCAAGATCACGCAAGGAAGCCTGGAACAGGCCAATGTCGACGTCGTGTCGGAGATGAGCGATCTGATCGCCGCGCAGCGCGCCTATGAGATGAACGCCAAGGTGATCAGCGCCGCCGACCAGATGATGCAATCGACCACGGCGCTGTTCCGCTGAGGTGATGACCATGATCCGCATCACGCTCGCCACTCTCTCCGCCCTGCTCGTGCTGGCGCTGCCGGCGCAGGCCGCCGACGACGGCATCGCCGTGCCGACGTTGCGCGCCAGCGTCACCGTCACTTCCGACGTGGTGCGGGTCGGCGACCTCATCGACAACGCCGGCTCGGCCGCGCTGATTGCGGTCTATCGCTCGCCCGATCTCGGCACCACCGGCGCGCTGCCTGTTGCCCAGGTCCTGAGCGTGCTCCGCGCCAAGCAGGTGATCGGCGTGATGACCGGCGACATCAGGGAAGTCCAGGTCACGCGGCTTGCCCGCACCTTTGCCAACAAGGACCTCGAAAACGCGGTTGCCTCCGCGCTCGAACGCCGCTTCGGCCTTGGCGAGGCCGCCAACATCAACGTGACCTTCGACCGCGGCGTGTCCGACATGCGGCTCGATGCCTCCAACAGCGGCGCGCTGCAGCCGGTTTCGACCCGCTACGACGCCCGCAGCGGCCGCTTCGACATCGCCTTCGAGATCAACAACGACAGCAACCCGGCGCCGACCAAGCTGCGCTTCACCGGCACTGCGATCGAGACCGTGGAGGTCGCGGTCCTGACCCGCGACATCGACCGCAGCGAGATGCTGAAATCTTCCGACGTCGCACAGGAGCGCCGGCCGAAAGCCGAAGTGACGGGCGAACCCGCGCTGCGCGAACGCGCTGTCGGCATGCAGTTGCGCCGGCCGATGCGCGCGGGCACGCCAATCCGCGCCGCCGACATCGCCAAGCCCGAATTCGTGTCGCGCGACCAGAGCGTCACCGTCATCTACCAGGTCCCCGGGATCTATCTCACCACCCGCGGCAAGGCGATCGAGAGTGGCGCCGAGGGCGACACCGTGAGCGTCCTCAATTTGCAGACCAAGCGTACGCTGACCGGCGTCGTCACCGGCCGCGGCCAGGTGACCGTGCTCGGCGCCAGCCAGTCCGCTCCGATGGAGACTACGGTGGAGCAGACCTCCTCGCTTAGGCGTGACGAAGCGCCCGCCCCGGTCGACACTGCAGCCCTCCTCCGGAACCTGGTCCAGGCCCCTGCGTCGCCGGCGCAGATCGCACAAGCCCAGATCCCGCAAGTTCGCATCTCGCAAGCTCCAGCCAAGCAAGCTCCAGCCAAGTCAGAGTAAGTCATGTCCTCGTTCAGTTCGGCTTCCCGTCTCCGTCGCATCGCGATCTCTGCCCTGCTGCTCGCCACTTGCGCGCTCGCAAGCGGCTGCTCCTCGATCGACCGCCTCTCGCAGATCGGCGAACAACCAAGGCTGTCGGCGATCGACAATCCGACGACGCAGCCCGGCTACAAGCCGGTGCAGATGCCGATGCCCAAGCCGGAAGTCGCCTCCTACAATCCGAACTCGCTGTGGCGGAACGGCAGCCGCGCCTTCTTCAAGGATCAGCGCGCAACGCATGTCGGCGACCTCCTGACCGTGACCGTGAACATCACCGACAAGGCCAACCTCTCCAACGAGACCCAGCGCAGCCGCACCAATTCGGAAGATTCGGGCATCACCGATTTCATCGGCTCGAAGACACTCGGCGTCCAGGCGCAGAAGGTGCTGCCCGGCCGCATCCTCACCGCCGACTCCACCGCCTCCAGCGACGGCAAGGGCAGCGTGCAGCGCACGGAAGCCTTGCAGACCAACGTCGCGGCAGTCGTGACCCAGGTGCTGCCGAACGGCAACCTCGTCGTCGAAGGCAAGCAGGAGATCCGCGTCAACTTCGAGATCCGCGAGCTCGTGGTCGCCGGCATCGTCCGCCCCGAAGACATCCAGAGCGACAACACCATCGATTCCAGCAAGATCGCGCAGGCCCGCATCGCCTATGGCGGCCGCGGCCAGATCACGGATGTGCAGCAGCCACGCTACGGCCAGCAAGTCATGGACGTGCTGCTGCCCTTCTAAGTCTCTGCAGAGCTCCCACATCGTGTTCGCGAACCTAGGCGCGAACGACGATGTACGACGCGGCCCTCGCTAGCTCCCCTGGCGAGGGCCGCATGTATTTTGGCGGTTCAGCTGTCATCGTCCCGCGAAGGCGGACGATCCCGTACTCCGAGGCCTTCATTGCTGAACCGATACAGCACACTGTGCTGGATCCGCCGCCCTCGCGGGAATGACATCGGAGAGAGTGGCAACGCCTCACGTAAACTCCGCCTCCACCTCGCCGAGCCCGTCCAGCTCCATCCGGACCTTGTCGCCGGCTTTCAGCCAAAGTGTCTTCACCAGGCTGCCGGTCAGCACGAGCTGTCCCGCGTGCAGGCCCTTGCCTTCGGCGGCGAGGTGGTTGGCGAGCCAGGCGAGTGCGTTGTGGGGATGGCCGAGCACGTCGGCGCCGGTGCCGTGGCCGACCTCCTCGCCATTGACGAGGGCGCGGCCCTTGACCGCCTTCAGGTCCGGCACCGACGAGCGCGGAACGGAGGCACCCAGCACGCAGCCGGCGGCAAAGAAATCGTCCGCAATCAGCGTCGGCGCGCCCATCGTCTCCCATTTCACGTAGCGGTCGTCGACGATCTCGATCGCGGGATGATAGGCCTCGACCGCTTCGCCAACCCATTCGGCGGTGAACGGCGCCTCGCCGGCGGCCAGGTTGCGCTTCAGGCGCACGGCGATCTCGCACTCGACGCCGACACGGACATAGTCGGAGGCCGCGAGCTTGACGCCGCTGTCGTGTACGCCCTTCTGGAACACGCCGCCGCCGCAGGGGTATGGGATGCCGATATAGTCCTGCATCACCTGGCTGGTGCAGCCGATCTTGTAGCCGACGAGCGGGCCGGCGTTCTTCAGCAGGAGATCATGCAGCGTGCGCTGAACCTGATAGCCCTCGGCCTCGTCATCCGGGGGAACCTGAAGTGCCGCGAGCGGCGCACGATTGCGGCGCGCCAGCGCGATCGCCTTTGCGGCTTCTAGAATTTTGTCCATCGGCGCCGCCTCCCACGCTACGCAATCGAGGGCAGCACTTCAGCACCCCCGCTCGGGCCTGACAAGCCGCGTGCGGCCGGCGGCCTCATGCCTTGACGGGCCAGCCGGGTCAGGCTCGCGGTCGTCGCGAACCCCTTGCAGGTCAGCACGAGCTGACGAACGCGGCCTACGGCCTGTTGCCGGCGCTTAAGGAAATATTGAGCTGGTCCAGGCTTTATCGGCATGCGCGCCTGGCGGCGTCGCATGAAACCTGATTGCAGCGAAGCGTGAAGCAGCTGGATCAGCCTCTCAGCATCCGAGCCGATCTCGTTGATGCGACTCGCAAAACCTCCCGCATCTGAAGTGAAGGCTGTCTCTCATGTGAACTCACGTGAGGCTGCAGGAATCGACTCTACCTCCTTGATCGCGATTCAGTTTTCGCGTTGCGTTCGCGCGTCGAAGCGCGCGGCGGCAAACGTCAGGCAAAAATACCGATTGCGGCGCGAAATGGCGCCGTGAGCCTAAAAAAAAAGAGCCGCATCGCTGCGGCCCGGACTCTATTCGTCGCGATAGACCTTCTCGCGTTTCTCGTGGCGCTCCTGCGCTTCCACGGAGAGCGTCGCGATGGGCCGGGCTTCGAGCCGTTTCAAAGAGATCGGCTCGCCGGTATCCTCGCAATAGCCGTAGGTGTTGTCCTCGATGCGCTGAAGCGCGGCGTCGATCTTGGCGATCAACTTGCGCTGGCGGTCGCGGGCGCGGAGTTCGATAGCGCGGTCGGTTTCGGACGATGCCCGATCGGCGAGATCGGGGTGGTTCACGTTCTCCTCCTGCAGAGCCTGCAGGGTGAGTTTGGACTCTTTGAGGATCTCATCCTTCCAGGCGAGGAGCTTCATACGGAAGTACTCCTTCTGCCGGTCGTTCATGAAAGGCTCTTTTTCGGTCGGTCGGTAGTTTTTCAACTTTTCCAAGGGCGGCCTATCTTCTTAAGCAACGACTCGTGAACGGAACGGGGTCCGTTGAGCCGGGGCTTATATAGCTACCCCATGTGACAGACAATATTTCCTTAATAGCGAAGTTGCCGCCCCCAAGCCCTTGCACAGGAAGGTCTATCCGCAAGGGCCCGGGGGCGGCCAAAAGCCTAGTAACCGACCGTAAAACGCTGCCTCACATGGGCCGGCTTCTCGACCTCGTCGGCGAGCGCGATGGCGTAGTCGGCAAAGCTGATCCAGCTTTTGCCGTTCGCATCTGCGAGAAGCTGATCGGTGCCGAGCCGGAACTTGGTGGTCCGCTCCCCCTCGATGAACAGCGCCGAGGGCGAGATGAAAGTCCAATTCAGCTCCTTTTCCTGGCGCAGCAGGTCGAGAAAGACCCCACCCGCCTCTGCTTCGGCCTTGTATTGGACCGGAAAACCGGGGGTTGTAACCAGTTTGACGCCGGGCGCGACCTCCAGGCTGCCGGCGCCGCCGACGACTAGATAGCGCCCGACCTTGGAGTCCTTGGCCGCGCCGATCAGCTTATGCGGGTCGCTCGCCAGGAAGTGGACGGAACTGATGGCCACATCGTGCCCGGCCCAGAGCTTGGTCAGCCCGGCCTGGTCGAGCACGTCGCCCTTGATCGGCGTGACGTTCGGCAGGATTGCAATCTTCTCCGGGTTGCGTGCGATGGCGGTGACGCCATGGCCGCGGTTGGATAGTTCCTTGGTGATCTCCGAACCCGCCCGGCCCGAGGCGCCGGCAACTGCGATTTTCATGGAAGGCTCCTTCGCTTTTGTAGTAACCAATGGTGACTAGATATCGCGGGGAATGCTGGTGTTAAGAGAGCACTTTGTGCTTACCTGATTACGCAGAAGTAACCGGCAAGCTGAGCCAAGCGCGAGGAATGAGATGAAACCCGACGTCTATGCCGCCGATTGTCCGACGCGCCAGATCCTCGATCGCATCGGCGACAAATGGGCCGTGCTGATCCTGTTGCTGCTGCGCAGGGAGCCGATGCGCTTCAATCAGTTACGCCGCACGATTGAAGGTATCTCGCAGAAGATGCTGAGCCAGGTTCTCAAGTCGCTCGAGCGCGACGGCTTGATCAAGCGCCACGCCATCGCGACCGTGCCGGTGACGGTTGAATATTCGATTACGCAGCTCGGCCTGACACTCGCCGCCGCGGTCGATCCGTTGCGCGATTGGGCGGAGGAGAATCTGAAAGACGTGCTCGCCGCACAGCGCCGCTACGATTCGCAGCAGAAGGAGGAAGCGGCGTAGAGCCGATCTGTAAGCGCCTCAAATGATCCGCTGGACGATTACGCCTGCCCGGCCTTGGCCAGCTCGACCTCGACGCGCAGCTCGATCTCGGACAGCACGGAATCGAGACCGGGATCGCCGGAGGACGATTTCAGGTTGGCAGCCGCATCGCGCAGCCGCATCACCGTCGACGCGTCGAGATTGCCGGACAAGAGTCCCATCTTGAGGTCGTCGAGCACATCGAGCGCGGTCTTGCCGCGGACGACCGAGCGCTTGCGCCGCTCGACCGGATCTTCCTCGATGCCTTGCAGCGCGAGCAGCGCATCGATGTTGGCGGAGGCCTTCGGTGCGGCGGCGCTGCGCGTCTCCTGCGCCGAATTCGTGTCGGGCAGCACGAAGGTGCCGGAGCTCGTTCGCCTGGCCTGGCTGGCCGGCGTTCCAAGCGTGGTGCCATTCGGTCCGTAGATGCGCATCGAAGCAATCCGGGTGATCGATGCGCCACATTCGCCGCCTTATGGTTAACGGGACGTAAACGGCCCGGCAAAATCTGCCGGCATGCGGCAGTTTCGCTCCTTGGGGCGAATGCCAACCGGCATCCATCCGAAGAGATTAATTCAACCTATTCAGTCGACTAACCCCTCTGCCCCGTGTTGGCACAGCGCTCGCAAGGAAAGCGTCGGACCAGCTCGTCATGGGAGTGTCGCAGATGGTCCGCGATGTGAGGAGCCTCGGGGAGCAGAGGATGCCAGGCGTACGTTGGGTGAGGATTCTTAGCGGGGTGTTTGGGGTGGCCTGCGCCGCGCTGTCAGCGCTGGTGCTCTCGGTCGCGCCTGCGAGTGCGACCTCGCGCATCAAGGATCTCGCCAATATCGAAGGCGTGCGGCAGAACCAGCTCATCGGCTACGGCCTCGTCGTCGGCCTCAACGGCACCGGCGACACCCTCAACAACATCCCCTTCACCAAGCAGTCGCTGCAAGCGATGCTCGAGCGCATGGGCGTCAACATCCGCGGCGCCACCATCCGCACCGGCAACGTCGCCGCCGTCATGGTGACCGGCAATCTGCCGGCCTTCGCAACGCAGGGCACGCGCATGGACGTCACCGTCTCCGCGCTTGGCGATGCCAAGGATTTGCGCGGCGGCACCCTGCTCGTCACCCCGCTCCTCGGCGCCGACGGCAACGTCTATGCGGTGGCGCAGGGCTCGCTTGCGATCTCCGGCTTCCAGGCCGAGGGTGAAGCGGCGAAAATCGTGCGCGGCGTTCCGACCGTGGGGCGCATCGCCAACGGCGCCATCATCGAGCGCGAGATCGAGTTCGCGCTGAACCGGCTGCCCAACGTGCGGCTCGCGTTGCGCAACGCCGATTTCACCACCGCCAAGCGCATTGCGGCAGCGATTAACGACTATCTCGGTGTCAAGAGCGCCGAGCCGATCGATCCCTCGACAGTGCAGCTGACCATCCCGCCGGAATTCAAGGGCAACGTGGTCGCCTTCCTGACCGAGATCGAGCAGCTTCAGGTCGATCCGGATCTCGCCGCCAAGATCGTCATCGACGAGCGCTCGGGCATCATCGTGATGGGCCGCGACGTCCGCGTCGCCACCGTCGCGGTTGCGCAAGGCAATCTCACGGTCACGATCTCCGAGAGCCCGCAGGTAAGCCAGCCCAATCCGCTGTCGCGGGGCCGCACCGTGGTCACGCCGCGATCGAGCGTCGGCGTCACCGAGGACGGCAAGAAGTTCGCCGTCGTCAAGGACGGCGTTTCGCTGCAGCAGCTCGTCGACGGCCTCAATGGCCTCGGCATCGGCCCGCGCGACCTCATCAGCATCCTCCAGGCGATCAAGGCCGCGGGTGCGATCGAAGCCGATATCGAGGTGATGTGATGCAGACCGGCATGCTCAACACCGCGCACGTCGTCACCGCCGCGCTCTCGAACCCCGCCTTCTCCGTGGAAAGCCGCAACGGCCGTCCCGATTTCGAGCTTGCCGCAGCGTTGCAAAAGGTCTCGCCGCAGCAGCAGGCGAAGACGCAGAAGACCGCCACCGACTTCGAGGGCATGTTCCTCAACAGCATGTTCGCGCAGATGACTTCGGGGCTGAAGGGCGAAGGCCCGTTCGGGGACACGCTGGGCACCGGCGTCTGGCGCTCGATGCTGACCGAGCAATATTCCAAGAACTTCGCCAATGCCGGCGGCGTCGGTGTCGCCCGCGACGTCTACCGTACCCTGATCATGCAGCAGGCCAAAACCACTCTTCGTACGGCATAAGGTCAAACGAGATGAACCACTTCAACGCGTCCCGTCGGCCGGTGCCAGCGCAGCGTCCGGACAACCCGCCCGAGAGCGCCGCGGCGCGCAAGCTCGCGGAGGACCTGATGGACGCGATGAGCGCCCTGCTCGGCCTGATCGAGCGCGAGACCGAGCTGGTCCGTGCCGGCAAGGTCCGCGAAGCGATGACGATGGAGAGCCAGAAGCAGGAGCTGTCGCGGCGCTACGTCGGCGCCGTCGGCCAGTTGAAGGCGAACCAGGCCCAGCTTTCGAAATCCGCGCCCGAGCTGCTCTCGACGCTGCACCGCCACCACGACGCCTTCCGCGCCATGCTTCAGGTCAATCTCACCGTGCTTGCGACAGCGCATGCGGTCTCCGAGAGCGTCGTGCGCGGCGTCAATGCCGAGATCCAGAAGCGCAACGTGCCGAACACCTATACGGCGGCGGGGCGCCGTGCCATGCCTGGCCCGCGTCACATCACGCCGCTCGCGGTCAGCCGCACGCTCTGAGCGCAGACAAAGAACCCTATCCAATTTTACGAAAAACCGCGCGGCGAAAGCGTCGCGCGGTTAGTCACGTTTGCTTACTCGATGTTCAATCCTGGTGTTCCATGGTTGCGTATTGAGAGGGGTTGGGATTTGACTCGCACAAGGCAACCAGGAGGCTGCCATGAGTACAGATTTCAGCATCAGGCCGGTGGGGATACCGGCCCCCGTACAGATCGTCACGACGTCGAATTCGGCGGCGAACGATGCCGTGCGAACCGATTTACCGGTGAGCCAGACGGTGGCCGCGAGCGACACGACCGCGGCTGCGGGCAATGATCTGCAGAGCAACGCGAACATCTCGCGCCAGGTCGTGTTCGACCAGGCGTCCGCATCCATGGTCTTCCAGGTCGTCAACGACCGGACCGATGCCGTGGTCAATCAGTTCCCCGACGAGGCGATGCTGCGCCGGCGAGCCTATTTCCATGCACTGGATTTGAAGTCGGAGCCCTCGCGCCCGCTCAACACGGATCTCAGCGCTTAGAGAACGCCTGCCGATCAGCTGTCGACCGTGGCCTGGGCGGTGTCGAGATAGCTCGAGCCGGTCGCGGGGTCGGTGACGACGTTCTTGATCTGCGCCGTGCCGGTGTCGGTCAGCGTGAACTTCGTGTTGCCGAAGCGGAACGACGAGTCCTTGATCAGCACCTGCTGGTATTGCGAGTTTCCATCGCTCTGATAGTGAATCTGCGCGCGAAAGCCGTTGACCTGCGAGATGTTGAGCGAAAATTTCTTGCCGTCGGCATAGCTGCCGGTCCAGTTGCCCTGGTACTGCGACGAGTCGACCGCAACGTATTTGGACGAGCCCGTCGTGCTCGAAAGCGTACTCGCCTTATACGCGGTCGACAGGATGCTCATGATGTCCGACATCACGAGTCTCCGTCAGGGCCGGCCGGACAGACCGGCGGCGATGTTGCGGTTGATCTCGATCAGCGGGCGGAAGTGATCGAATTGCGGGCTCATCTGCAGCGCCGCGGTCTGGCTCAGCACGAACACGCTGATGTTGGCGATCTTCTGCCGGACATCGAGCGGCTGCGGGTTGTTCTCGCGCATCGCCTCGCTCAGGAAGATCGTCCAGAGCTTGCGGTTGAACATCAGCGCCTGCGTGGTCTGCTCGCTGAAGGGATCAGCGGCGTTGATCGCGTCCTGGAGCTTGTTGGCTGCCTTCAGCAGGGTCTGCGCCTCGATGTCACGAGGAGATGCGGTGGTCGTTGCAACACGCGCGTAGGCCGAGGCAGCAGAATTCGACATCAATCACACCTTGGAAGCTTCCTAGCCCGTTGAACGGGCTTAAGGATTTCTTTCCCAACCCTATGCAGTAGCGCTTAAGATTTGCTTACGTGAGCGCTTGGAAGCACTCCGGATTATTACGGGTCGCGGAGTCCTTGTAGCGCGAGGCTAGATGCGCAGACACAAGCTGTAAACTTGCACTGCATCATGCACGTCGATCTCAGCTAATCTCGTCTTAGCGAACTCCCTCAAAAGAACGGCGGGGCTTTAGCCTCGCCGCGCCGTCTCGAGATTCGATTCTGCGTTTGCGAATTAGCGGAGCAGCTGCAGCACGCTCTGCTGCGACTGGTTGGCCAGCGACAGAGCGGAGACCGCGATCGACTGGCGGGTCGACAGCGCCTGGCTGTTGGCCGCTTCCTCGTTGGTGTCGGCGAGCGTCAGGTTCGACGAGCCGGTCTGCAGCACGTTGATCAGATTCTTGGAGAAGTCCTGGCGCACCTGCACGATCGACAGGTTCGAACCGAGCGAAGAACCTTCCGAGCGCAGCGTGCTCGAGGCCGCGTTCAGGCTGGTCAGCACCTTGTTGGTGGCGCCGTTGTCGATGAAGTCCGTGCCCGGCACCAGATTGCTGAGGCCGAGGCCCGCCGCGTTGAACACCACGCCGTTGATGCCGAGCGTGGAGCTGCCGGTCTCGTTGAAGACCAGCTTCAGCGTATCGCCGTTCAGCAGGTTGACGCCGTTGAAGGACGAGTCCTGCGAGGTGGTGTCGATCTGCGCGAGAATGTTGTTGAACTGGCTGACCAGACCGGAACGCGCGGTCTGTGCGACCGGATCCTGGACCGGCGGCTGCGCGGTGGTGAAGGCCAGCACACTGGTGAGCGTGCCACCGACCGCGCCGCCCGCCGTCGACGAACCGAGCGTCGAGGATGCGTATTCGTTGACGGTGGTCACCGTCAGCACGCCGTTGGCATCGATCGTTGCGGTCAGGTGGTTGGCCTGAAGCTGGACGTTGAGCTGGTCGAGCGTCTTCACCGTGCCGTTGGTGCCGTCGCCGAAGGTCACGGAGACCGGCGTGCCGCCGTTGAAGGAGGTGAAGGTCAGGGTCTTGCCGCTGACGCCGCCGACACCAGACTTGCGGTCCGCGCTGAACGCCGTGGCCGTTCCGGTGTTGCCGCTGAGACCGAAGGCGCTGAGTGCATTCCCGGTACCGGTGATCGAGAGGTCGGCGTTGATGCCGGTCGAGATCGACAGCTGGCCGCTCGAGTTCACCGACGACGGGATCTGCCCCGAGGTGGGATTGAGCGTCGCAGCACCGTTGAAGAGGCTCGCGGTCTTTACGCCGGTCGCGAGGTCGATCGAATTCAGCAGGTCGGTCAGATCTGCGCTCTGCAGATAAACCGTCGAGTTGCCGTTGCCGTCAGTGACGATGTTGCCGCTGACACCATAGCCGGTGGCCACGCTTGCCGCCGATTGCGGCGTCTGCGCGTTCTTGAAGGTGATGGTGTGGCCGTCCACATTCAGCGTCGAACCGTCCTGGACCAGCGACCCCAGCGAGCCCGTCGTCGTCGACCGGTTTGCACTCACGCTGGCATTGCCTGCGCCGGTCGCAGCGGTCAGGCCGAGGGCGTGGAGGAAGTCGGCCTTGCCCGCGACGCTCAGATCGGCGCCGGTCGAGCTCTTCAGCGTGACTACGCCACCCGCACCGATGGAGGACGGCGTCTGGACCGTACCGACAGTCGTGCCGCTGGTTGCGATCGTGGCCGCACCGGCGCTGATCGTCGCGGTCTTGACCCCGCTGGCGAGGTCGATCGCGCTGAGCACGTCGTCGACCGTCGCCTTCGGCGCCGCCGCCGTGCCCTCATAGACGATCGAGTTGCCGTTGCCGTCGGTGGCAATGCTTCCGCTGGCGTTCAGGCCCCAGCCCGTCGGCTGCGTCGTCGGCGCGGGACCGCTGCGGAAAGTGATGGTTTTGCCGTTGACCGTAATGGTGTCGCCGTCCGCGGGTGGCGTGCTGAACGTGGTGGATGTCGTAGTGCCGAGCAGCGTGTCCGTGCCGGCGAGCGCGGTGGTATTATCGGCTGCGAGCGTCGTGCCACCGACCAGGGTGCCGGCGCTCGAACCGAGCGATGCACCGAGCGCGGCCGCCGCCGTCACCGGCGTGACGCCACCGGCCGCACCGGTATAAAGCACGTTGCTGTTGGCGGTCGCGCTCGCATACGAGGTCGTGCCGCGCAGATCCGCCGGCGTCGCACCCGGGATCGTGGTGGAGACGTTGGACTTGGTGGAGTAGCCGACCGTGGTCTGGAGCGCCTGGTTGGCGATCGACTTGGCGCTATCGATCAGCTTCTGCAGCGAAGTGATGCCGGTATTGGCCGCCTGGAGCACCTGCACACCGTTGTTGATGCCGTCCAGAAGGTTGCTGATGTCGCTCGCCCGATTGTCCAATCCCTGCGCCGTGAAGAAGTTGGTGGGATTGTCGAGCGCGGTGTTCACCTTCTTGCCGGTCGACAGCCGCTCCTGCGTGGTGGCCAGCAAGTCGGCCGTCGACTGCAGCGACAACAGGTTCTGGCGAACGGACGCCGAGAGAACGATGTTGGACATTGGCAGGTCTTCCTCTTCAACCGGATACGAATCGGCCGCGCGGGTCTGGAAGCGGGCTTTTGTCCAGTTTTAGGGGCTGTCCTTTAAAGTATGGTTAACGCCGGTTTAAGGGACACGGTTAATGGCTGGTATACGCTTTGTCCCGCCTCAAAACGCAAAAAAAGGCGGCGGGACAAAAGCCCCGCCGCCCTGCTTTATTGAGTAGTTTCAGTTGCTTATTAGCGAAGCAGCTGAAGCACGCTCTGCTGCGAGGTGTTGGCCAGCGACAGCGCCGAGACCGCGATGGACTGGCGGGTCGACAGCGCCTGGCTGTTCGCCGCTTCGACATTGGTGTCAGCCAGCGTCAGGTTCGACGAGCCGGTCTGCAGCACGTTGATCAGGTTCTTGTTGAAGTCCTGACGGATCTGCACGACCGAGAGATCTGAACCGAGCGCCGAGGCCTCCGAACGCAGCGTGCTCGACGCCGAGTTCAAATTGGTCAGCACCTTGTTGGTCGCGGCGTTGTCGATGAAGTCCAGGCCGACGGTCAGCGACGCCAGGCCCAGACCCTTGGAGTTGTACGTCACACCCGTGATGTTCAGGCTCGACTTGCCGGTCTCGTCGAACACCAGCTTGAGCTGGTCGCCGTTCAACAAGTTCACGCCGTTGAACGAAGAGTCGACCGAGGTCGTGTCGATCTGGTTCAGGATGTTGTTGTACTGCGAGACCAGATCTGCACGAGCCGACTGGGCCACCACGTCCTGGATCGGAGTGGAGGCGGTCGTGAACGTCAGCGACGAGGTCAGCGTGCCACCGATAGCACCACCCGCGGCCGTGGAGCCGATCGTCGAGGACGCATAGTCGTTGGAGGCGGTGATGGTGAGCTGACCGTTGGCGTCGATGGTCGCGGCCAGGTTGTTGGCCTGGAGCTGCGAGTTGAGCTGATCGAGCGTCTTGACAGTTCCGTTGGTGCCGTCGCCGAAGGTGACGTTGACTGCCGCACCGCCGTTGAAGGAGGTGAAGGTCAAGGTCTTGCCAGCGATACCGCCGTTGCCGGAGGCACGCGCCGCGGTGAACGCCGAAGCAGTGCCAGTGTTGCCGGCGAGACCGAACACCTGCAGCGCGTTGCCAGTGCCGGTGATCGACAGATCGGCGTTGACGCCGGTGGAGATCTTGAGCTGACCGGAGGTGTTGATCGTCGAAGCCGTCTGACCCGACGCTGTCGCCAGCGTGCCACTACCACTGCCGTTCAGCGTAAAGGTCTGCACGCCCGTGGCAAAATCGATCGCCTTGAGGACGTCGGCGACCGAGCCGGCTTGCAGATAGACGGTCGAGTTGCCGTTGCCATCGGTAACGACGTTGCCCGACACGCCCTGAGTAGCCGGAAGCGAGGCGGCAGTCGGCGTCGGCGCGTCCTTGAAGGTGATGACATGGCCATCGACATTCAGGGTCGAACCTGACGAAGGCAGCGATGACAGCGTGGTTGAGCTCGTGGTGCGAGCAGCGGTGGCGGTCACATTGCCGGCGCCGGTCGCGGACGTGAGGCCAAGCGCCTTCAGGATATCAGCCTTGCCGGTTATGCTTAGGTCGGAACCGGTCGTGCTCTTCAGCACCAGTGCGCCGCTGCCGTTGACTGTCGAGGGGGTCTGGCCGGCGTTCGGGGTGAGTGCCGGCGACGTTGCTCTGCACACCACTCGCAAGATCAACAGCGGTCAGCACGTCGCCAATCGAGGCTTTCGTGGTGGAGCCGAGGTAGACAGTGACGTTGCCGCTGGCATCAGTGTAGACGTTGCCCGTGGTCACGCCTGCAGATGCCGCAACCTGAGTCAGGCCGGTCGGGACCGTGGCCGGCTGGTCGCCCGCAGCGAAGGTGACGGTCTTGCCGTTGACCGTAAGCGTGTCGCCCGCCGCAACGCCGGCATTCGCGTCGCCCGCGGCTGCACCATTCAAGAGCTTGGCGGCGGTCGTTGCGGCGTTGATGACGGTGCCCGTGTCGGTCCCCGCAATGCCGCCCAGTGTTGCGCCGGAAGTTGCGGCGGTTACGCCGCCGGAAGCACCGCTGTAGAGCACGTTGCTGTTTGCGACTGCGCTGGAGAAGCTGGTGGTGCCGCGCAGATCAGCCGCCGTCGCGCCGGCGATCGTGGTCGAGACACTCGATTTGGAGGAATAGCCGACGGTGGTCTGCAGCGCCTGGTTGGCGATCGACTTCGCGCTGTCGATCAGCTTTTGCAGCGAGGTCAGACCGGTGTTGGCAGCCTGCAGCACCTGCACGCCGTTACCGATGCTATCGAGCAGGTTGTTGATGTCGCTGGCACGGTTGTCGAGCGACTGTGCAGTGAAGAAGTTGGTGGGATTGTCCAGGGCCGAGTTGACGCTCTTGCCGGTCGACAGGCGGCTCTGGGTGGTGGCGAGAAGATCAGCGGTGGACTGGAGGGAGAGCAGGTTCTGGCGAACCGACGCAGAGAGAACAATACCGGACATAACTCTGACCCTTCTGGTTTACGCGTCTTTGTTCGATCGCTTCGGATCGAGTGACGGGGACAGCGTGCCGCGACATGGCTAACAAAGGGTGAAACGTGCTGCGCCATCCTAAGCGCCGGTTCACCATAAACCGGCGGCGAACGCTGGAAGCGTCTGAAATCCGACTGAATTTATTGACGATTTTTGCGCTTACGCTTCATTAACCATAACCGCTGGTTACTTTTCGGAGCTTCATCGAGGCCGCCGCACTGGTGCAAAAAAGCGGCGGGGCCGAAGCCCCGCCGCTCTAACCTGTCTTGCGATGTTGTCCGCTTGTTAGCGGAGCAGCTGGAGCACGCTCTGCTGCGACTGGTTGGCCAGCGACAGCGCGGAGACCGCGATCGACTGGCGGGTCGAGAGCGCCTGGCTGTTGGCCGCTTCGACATTGGTATCGGCCAGCGTCAGGTTCGACGAGCCGGTCTGCAGCACGTTGATCAGGTTCTTGTTGAAGTCCTGACGCACCTGCACGATCGTGAGGTTCGAACCGAGTGCCGAGGCTTCCGAACGCAGCGTGCTCGAGGCCGAGTTCAGATTCGTCAGCACCTTGTTGGTCGCGGCGTTGTCGATGAAGTCCGCTCCTTGAGTCAGCGCGGCGAGGCCCAGACCCTTGGAGTTGTAGGTCACGCCGGTGATGTTCAGGCTCGACTTGCCGGTCTCGTCGAACACCAGCTTGAGTTGGTCGCCATTCAGCAGGTTGACACCGTTGAACGAGGAGTCCTGCGAGGTCGAGTCGATCTGCTGGAGGATGTTGTTGTACTGGTTGACGAGGTTCGAGCGAGACGTCTGGGCAACGCTGTCAGCGACCGGGGTCGAAGCGGTCGAGAACGTCAGCGAGGTCGTCAGCGTGCCACCGATCGCACCACCCGCGACCGCCGAACCAAGCGTCGAGGACGCGTAGTCGTTGGTCGCGGTGATGGTGAGCAGACCGTTGGCGTCGATCGTCGCGGACAGGTTGTTGGCCTGGAGCTGCGTGTTGAGCTGATCGAGCGTCTTGACCGTGCCGTTGGTGCCGTCGCCGAAGGTGACGTTGACCGCCGCACCGCCGTTGAAGGAGGTGAAGGTCAGGGTCTTGCCGTTGATGCCGCCGGTGCCGGAGGTACGAGCTGCGGTGAACGCCGTCGACGTGCCGGTGTTGCCGGCGAGACCGAGCGTCTGCAGCGCGTTGCCGGTGCCGGTGATCGACAGATCGGCATTGACGCCGGTCGAGAGATTGAGCTGGCCGGAGGCGTTGATCGACGAAGCCGTCTGACCCGAGGCGGTTGCGAGCGTGCCGCCGCCACTGCCATTGAGCGTGAAGGTCTGCACACCCGTGGCGAAGTCGACAGCCTTCAGCGCGTCGGCGATCGTGGCGCCCTGCAGGTAGACCGTCGAGTTGCCGTTGCCGTCGGTGACGACGTTGCCGGACACACCCTGGGTCGATCCCAGCGAGGAAGCACCAGGCGTCGGGCCATCCTTGAAGCTGATGACGTGGCCGTCGACGTTCAGCGTCGACCCCGACGAGATGAACGACGACAACGTCGCCGTGCTCGTGGTGCGGGTCGCGGAGACGGTGACGTTGCCGGCGCCGGTCGCGGTGGTCAGCTTGAGGGCCTTCAGGATGTCGGCCTTGCCGCTGATGCTCAGGTCGGCACCGGTCGAGCTCTGCAGCACGAGCGCGCCACCGGCGCTGACCGTCGAGGGGTCTGGCCGGTGTTCGACGTGAGAGTGCCGGCGACGTTGCTCTGCACGCCGCTTGCGAGATCGACGGCGGTCAGCAAGTCACCCACCGAAGCCTTGGTGGTCGAGCCGAGATAGACGGTGACGTTGCCGCTGGTGTCGGTATAGACGTTGCCCGTCGTCGTGTTGGCAACCGCCGCAACCTGAGTCAGGCCGCTCGGGACCGTGGCCGGCTGGTCGCCCGCAGCGAAGGTGACGGTCTTGCCGTTGACCGTAAGCGTGTCGCCAGCCGCGATACCGGCGTTGGCGTCACCCGCCGTGGCCGTACCGTTGAGCAGGCTCGTCGCGGTGGTCGCCGCGTTGATCACCGTACCCGTGAAGGCGCCAGCAACGCCGCCCAGCGTGGTGGTGGAGGCAGCAGCGGTCGTGCCGCCGGCAGCGCCCTTGTACAGCACGTTGCTCAGCGCGTCCGCGCTGGTGTAGCTGGTGGTGCCGCGCAGATCCGACGACGTCGCACCCGAGATCGTGGTCGAGACGTTGGACTTGGAGGAGTAGCCGACCGTGGTCTGCAGCGCCTGGTTGGCGATCGACTTCGCAGAGTCGATCAGCTTCTGCAGCGAGGTGATGCCGGTGTTGGCAGCCTGCAGCACCTGCACGCCATTGGCGATGCCATCGAGCAGGTTGTTGATGTCGCTGGCGCGGTTGTCGAGCGACTGGGCGGTGAAGAAGTTGGTCGGGTTGTCCAGGGCCGAGTTGACGCTCTTGCCGGTCGACAGGCGGCTCTGGGTGGTGGCGAGAAGATCAGCGGTGGACTGGAGGGAGAGCAGGTTCTGACGAACCGACGAAGAGAGAACGATACCGGACATTGAGTGTTACCCTTCTGGTACGCAACGCAACAAACTTCGATTAGGATTAATCGATGCCGGGACGGTGAACGTAGGTGGCTAACAAAGCATGAAGCGTGTCGCGCCAGTCCTTGCGCTGATTCACCATATGCGCGCTCGAAGCAAAATCGAGCTCACACGTATCGTCATGATCGGATGATGCTTTTTCGTGCAACCGCAACACGTTTGCCACTTGTCAACCATAACTCAGAGTCAGCGAACGGCTGCATCTGAATGCATCGTCTTCGCGTCGCTACACGATGCCCTCAAACACTTGCGTCAAAAGAAAGCGGCGGAGCCGAAGCCCCGCCGCTCTAATGTCTTGCGATGTTGTCCGCTTGTTAGCGGAGCAGCTGGAGCACGCTCTGCTGCGACTGGTTGGCCAGCGACAGCGCGGAGACCGCGATCGACTGGCGGGTCGACAGCGCCTGGCTGTTGGCCGCTTCGACGTTGGTGTCAGCCAGCGTCAGGTTCGACGAGCCGGTCTGCAGCACGTTGATCAGGTTCTTGTTGAAATCCTGACGCACCTGCACGACCGAGAGGTTCGAACCGAGGCTCGATGCTTCCGAACGCAGCGTGCTCGAAGCCGAGTTCAGATTGGTCAGCACCTTGTTGGTCGCGGCGTTGTCGATGAAGTCCGCTCCTTGAGTCAGCGCGGCGAGGCCCAGACCCTTGGAGTTGTAGGTCACGCCGGTGATGTTCAGGCTCGACTTGCCGGTCTCGTCGAACACCAGCTTGAGCTGATCGCCGTTCAGCAGGTTGACGCCATTGAACGAGGAGTCCTGCGAGGTCGAGTCGATCTGGCTCAGGATGTTGTTGTACTGCGAAACCAGATTGGCACGCGCCGTCTGCGCAACAGAGTCCTGGACGGGGCTGGAGGCCGTCGAGAACGTCAGCGACGAGGTCAGCGTGCCACCGATCGCACCACCCGCGGCGTTCGACCCGATCGTCGAGGACGCGTAGTCATTGGTGGTCGAGATCGTCAGCAGACCGTTGGCGTCAATCGTCGCGGACAGGTTGTTGGCCTGAAGCGCGGTGTTGAGCTGATCGAGCGTCTTGACCGTGCCGTTGGTGCCGTCGCCGAAGGTGACGTTGACCGCCGCACCGCCGTTGAAGGAGGTGAAGGTCAGGGTCTTGCCGTTGATGCCGCCGGTGCCGGAGGTACGAGCTGCGGTGAACGCCGAGGACGTGCCGGTGTTGCCGGCGAGACCGAGCGTCTGCAGCGCGTTGCCGGTGCCGGTGATCGACAGATCGGCATTGACGCCGGTCGAGAGATTGAGCTGGCCGGAGGCGTTGATCGACGAAGCCGTCTGACCCGAGGCGGTTGCGAGCGTGCCGCCGCCACTGCCATTGAGCGTGAAGGTCTGCACACCCGTGGCGAAGTCGACAGCCTTCAGCGCGTCGGCGATCGTGGCGCCCTGCAGGTAAACCGTCGAGTTGCCGTTGCCGTCGGTGACGACGTTGCCGGACACACCCTGGGTCGATCCCAGCGAGGAAGCACCAGGCGTCGGGCCATCCTTGAAGCTGATGACGTGGCCGTCGACGTTCAGCGTCGACCCCGACGAGATGAACGACGACAACGTCGCCGTGCTCGTGGTGCGGGTCGCGGAGACGGTGACGTTGCCGGCGCCGGTCGCGGTGGTCAGCTTGAGGGCCTTCAGGATGTCGGCCTTGCCGCTGATGCTCAGGTCGGCACCGGTCGAGCTCTGCAGCACGAGCGCGCCACCGGCGCTGACCGTCGAGGGGGTCTGGCCGGTGTTCGACGTGAGAGTGCCGGCGACGTTGCTCTGCACGCCGCTTGCGAGATCGACGGCGGTCAGCAAGTCACCCACCGAAGCCTTGGTGGTCGAGCCGAGATAGACGGTGACGTTGCCGCTGGTGTCGGTATAGACGTTGCCCGTCGTCGTGTTGGCAACCGCCGCAACCTGAGTCAGGCCGCTCGGGACCGTGGCCGGCTGGTCGCCCGCAGCGAAGGTGACGGTCTTGCCGTTGACGGAGAGCGTGTCGCCAGCCGCGATACCGGCGTTGGCGTCACCCGCCGTGGCCGTACCGTTGAGCAGGCTCGTCGCGGTGGTCGCCGCGTTGATCACCGTACCCGTGAAGGCGCCAGCAACGCCGCCCAGCGTGGTGGTGGAGGCAGCAGCGGTCGTGCCGCCGGCAGCGCCCTTGTACAGCACGTTGCTCAGCGCGTCCGCGCTGGTGTAGCTGGTGGTGCCGCGCAGATCCGACGACGTCGCACCCGAGATCGTGGTCGAGACGTTGGACTTGGTGGAGTAGCCGACCGTGGTCTGCAGCGCCTGGTTGGCGATCGACTTCGCGGAGTCGACGAGCTTCTGCAGCGAGGTGATGCCGGTGTTGGCAGCCTGCAGCACCTGCACGCCGTTACCGATGTTGTCGAGCAGGTTGTTGATGTCGCTGGCGCGGTTGTCGAGCGACTGGGCGGTGAAGAAGTTGGTCGGGTTGTCCAGAGCCGAGTTGACGCTCTTGCCGGTGGCCAGACGGTTCTGGGTGGTGGCGAGAAGATCAGCGGTGGACTGGAGGGAGAGCAGGTTCTGACGAACCGATGCGGAGAGAACGATACCGGACATGCTGTGTTACCTTTCTGGTAAACGACGCTTACTGTTACGCGTCTCCTGGGATCTTGATCGACCCAGCGACCGGCGGACCGTGGCTCCGAGAATCTAACGAAGCATGAAATGAAAATGGCGCTTTCGCCGAGTCGCGGCCTGATTCGGCCAATCTAGCCGTGCGAGCCGCTCCACCGCCGCGTTGTTTCGTCATTGAAATTGTTGAACTTTTCTGCACAGAGGCCCGAGATTTACAACTCGTTAACTAGTCTTGATGGACTATTACACCCTGACCCGCCGCAACACGCGCTCGGTTACGAAAGCGTTGATGGAGAACAGGCAATGGCCCTCAAGGTCGAGCTCAGGCCGCACGAACGCATCATTGTCGGTAACTGCGTCATCACCAACACCGACCAGCGGGCTCGCCTCCTGATCGATGGCGACAACGTGCCGATCCTGCGCGAGCGCGATATCCTCACGCCCGAGACCGCGGATACGCCCGCCAAGCTCGTCTATCTGGCGGTCCAGCTCATGTACATCTCGCCGGACCCGCAGACCCAGCACGGCACCTATTTCAACCTGGTGCGCGACATCGTCACCGCCGTGCCGAGCTCCTGGCCGATCATCGAGGGCATCAACAACAACATCCTGAACGGCGACCTCTACCGGGCGCTGAAGGATGCCCGCAAGCTGATCGCCTATGAAGAGAAGCTGCGCGACCAGTACAACGCAGCGCATTCCGAAAGCGACGTCAGCACGGCCGCCTGATCCAGGATCTTAAGACCTAAGCTAGAGACCCGCGCAAACGACAACGGCCCCGGATCGTCTCCGGGGCCGTTGTCGTTTCAACGGGTCGCTCTTACTGCGCGGCGAGCGGCGGCGCGTCCACCTCGATCAATCCGCCCGTCCGCCGCATACCGAACCTGATCACGGCCGACACCAGCGCGTCGATATCCGGCTCCGCCGTGCGATGATTGACGATCGCCGCGCGGATCGCGAACTTACCGTCCAGCGTCGTGCCAGACGGCGCGGCAATGCCTGATACCTGGATATCGGCGACGATCTCGCGATTGACCGCATCGTCGGCGCGATAGCGGAAGCAGACGATGTTGAGATTGACGGGCGCGAGCAGTTCGAGTCGCGGTTCGGCGAGCACGCGCGTCTCGAGATACCTTGCGAGCGCGCAGCTGCGCGCGATGACCGCACCCAGCCGGTCCGTGCCGAACGTCTTCAGCGTGAACCACGTCTTCAGCGCGCGGAAACCGCGCGACAGATCCGGACCGAGATCGCACGGCCAGACAGCACCGGCCGCAAGCCCCTCGCCTCATGACTCAGATAGGCCGCCGGCTGCGCAAAGGCCTGCCGATGCCGTTCGCCATCACGCACCAGCAGGAAGCCGGCATCGTAGGGCACCTGCCCCCATTTGTGGAAGTCGAGCGCGATCGAATCCGCGAGCTCGATGCCCTCGAGCAACGGCGCAAGCTCGGGCGAGAGGATCGCGAGCGCTCCGAAGGCGCCGTCGACGTGAAACCAGATACCTTCTTCGCGGCACAGATCCGCCAGCGACCTGAGATCGTCGATCGCGCCGATGTCGACGGTGCCGGCGGACGCCGTGACCAGGAACGGCCTGAAGCCAGCCTCGCGATCGACCGCAATCTGCGCGCGCAGCGCAGCGACATCGATGCGGTGATCGCCATCGATGTCGATCTTCCGCAGCGCATCGGTGCCGAACCCGGCGATGTCCATCGCACGGGAGATGCAGCCATGCGCGGCCTTCGAGGCGTAGGCCGTGAGCAGCGCGCCGTCATTGCCGATGCCGTGCTGCCGCGCAAGCGCGCCGAGCGCGCTCGTGCGCGCAACCAGCACCGCCATCAGATTGGCCATCGACGTGCCGGTGACGAAGATACCGCTCGCGCCCTCCGGCAAGCCGAACAGGCCGCGCATCCACTCGACGATCTGGCGCTCGACCTCGATCGGCATGTGATCGCGGCCGCCGAGATTGGCATTGAGGCCGGCCGCGAGCATCTCCGCGACCATGCCGACGGCGGTGCCGCCGCCATGCACCCAGCCCATGAAGCCGGGATGAACATTGCCCGTCGCGTAAGGCGCGACGTGTTCGGCGAATTCGCGATACACGTCCGCGAGAGACGTCGCTTCGCGCGGCACGCCGGTCCGGATTGCCGCGCGAACCTCCTCGGGATCGGCTGCCAGACCGGGCGCGCGCGGACATTGGCGATGCCGTCGATCGCCTCGTCCAGCATGCGATGGGCGAGTGCACGAAACTCGCTCCAGTCCTGCGGATCGAGCGAGGTGTGCGTGACGGAGCTTTGCGTGTTGCGGATGATCTCGTTCATGCTGCACGTCCCGCGCTGGCCTTGGCATGCCGCGACAGCATCGACGTGAACGCAGTAAAGATCTTGCGCATCTGCGGCGGCTTGTACGGAAACACCACCGGCGAATCCATGTTGTGCACGACGGCGGTGTTGTCGGCCTCGAACACCAGAAGCTCGCCGTTCTGGTTCTCGGCGCAATCGACAATGAAGTAATCGAGGCCGATGCGCCTGCTCATTTCGTCGAGCGCATTCTTGTGACGCGCTGCGAAAGCGCTGTCGAAGTCTTGCATGAAGATGGCTTCTTCAGCGCGCTTCTCGTCGCTGAAAGCCATGTAGGCGTTGAGATACCAGATGTCCCAGCGATCGGCGATCGCCATGTGGCAGGCATAAGGCTTGCCGTCGACCATGGCGAGCCGGATCTTGCGAAACAGCCCGTCGGGGCTCGCATAGTTGACGAAACGCGCGACGAAAAAGTCCTGCTCCTGCCGTTCGGCAAGATAGGCCGCGAGCGCGGAAGCATCGTCGATCTTCGCAAGCCCGACGCCGGCGTGCGTGCCGCGCGGCCGTGTGATCATCGGAAAGTGCAATTCGCCCGAGATCTCCGCGCAAGCGATCCGCCCTTCCGAGAGAGCCGCCAATTGCGCACGCGTCGCGTTGGCGGTCACGGGAATATCGAGACCGGGGATATCGGCCAGCAACCGATAGAGCTTGTCGCGGTCGAGATTGCCGACCAGCTCGGGGCGATTGAGCAGCGGCCGAGGCCAGCGCGGCGCGGCCTTTTCGATCAGTGCCAGCGCCTCGCGGCATTCCTCGGAATCGGATGCGACCACGATGGCAACGTCGTGATCGGGCAACGTTTCCGGCAGGCCATTTGTTTTGGTCACGTAGAGCGTCAGGAGCTCGATGTCGGAGCCTTCGAGCAGAAATTCGATCGGCGTGTTGCCGCCCATGTCAATATCGGCCGCAAGCGCAAGCACGCGCAAGCCCGGCTTCGGCGCCGCGGAGGGCGTGCGAAACAGTTGGTGGAACGAGAGCACCTCGGACTGGATCACGAGCCCGGCTTCCTTCTCGCCCATCAGCTGCGCAATCAGCGACAGATCGAGGCCCTCGCCCGCCTGCGCCGTCCCCTCCGCGATCCGCGCCAGCAGCCGCTCGCGCAACGGATGCAGATCGACGCCCTCGAAGGCCTGGCGCGTCAAATGCGCAAAGCCGATGCGGTCGGCAAAGTTCGGCGCGGCAAGCGGATGCAACATCTCACACCTATGAAGGCTACGCCGGCACATCGGCGGTATGGTCAAGCAGCAGCTCGGTCTTCACCAGGACGTGGGCGATGCGATCGAGGATTCGCTGCACATTGCGTTGCGCTTGCGCGCTGTCGGCCGACCAGGCGTCGGTGACGAGCCGCGCACCGATGCACAGGCGCAGCGCAGCCTGCGGCACGCCGTCCCGCTGCTCCAGCCGCACCGGTTGGCCGACGAGACAGCGCTGCGCGGCAACCTGCCGGTCCGCCGCGCTCCCGACGATGTCATCGTTCATGTCGCGCGCCAGCGCGCGATGAACGGTGCCAGCGTAGGCGATGGACACGGGCTTGCCGTTACGTAGCAGGGTGAATGGAAAGATCGTGCGCTGCGCGAATTCCTCGTCGTCCGCATCGGCGTTGTCGAAGGCTGCCGGTACGGCGCGCAGCGATGGCGACAGCGCAATCATGCTGTCGATGCCGGCCGCGAGCTCGGCCAGGACCTTGGCGCGGAACGCCCCGGGCACCGCATAGTAATTGCCGATCTCGGCCAGCGCCGCTTCCCAGCGCAACCATTGGCCGAAATTCGGACGGCGTTCAAAGCGCGAGCGCAGCGCCGTCCAATTCATCGGCCAATCGCAGCGGCCGACATAATCGAAGAAGCCCGGCGCGATCCCTTCAATCCGGTCGAGCGTGCGCGACAGGCCCTTCGGCACCAGGAGCGCACCGCTGAAGGCAGGCCCGCCAAAGAACTTCGAACCGGTGATCAGCACCATGTAGCCGCGATCGAGATAGGAGCGCAGCCGCCGGCGGCCGAGCCGCGCCTGGCAGGCATCGACGACGACCTGAACCTTGCGGGGCCAGCGCCGCGCGATCTCATCGAGGCAGGCGGCACTCGGCGCGCGCCAGCCGAGCTTTGACGAATCCATGATGTGCAACAAAACGCGCCGGCCTTGCGCGAGGCTGTCCTCGATGACACGCATGACCTCGGCATCAGCGTCGGTGCGCATCGCGAGGCCCGAATTGGCGTCGAGCAGCGGCACCGCGATGCTGTCGCCGGCGAGACCGGCAATCGCAGCGTCCTTGCGCACCGCAACGCCGCTCGCCGTCATCGTGCTGAAATGGTGCCCGCGCGCGGTATGCGCCGTTCCGCTGCCGGTCTGGTCGGCCCCGACCACGATGGACACCGGCGGTCCGCCGAGCACCGCGTGCGCAAGGAACAAGGCATGGAGCTGGGAATCGGTACCTGATGCCGAGAACACGACATCGACGCGCGGCGGAGCTGGAAGTGACCGCGCAATTCGTCGCGCATGTTCTCGCAGCGGCGGTCGAAGGCGATCTCGACCTCGTCGAACAGCGATTTGTGGACCAGGTCCTCGCGCGCCAGCGCGGCACGGCCATAGGCCGCCTGCGAGATCGGCGATGCGGTCGACGAGGCGAAATTCCAGATCTCGGGTTCGGGAGACGGCGCGCAGCCATAGGCATTGACGCGCTCTTTCGGATCGAGCGCCAGCCGCTGGTCTCCGCCGGATGTGAGCAACGTGTCCAGCGGCGTGAAGAGATCGCGCAGGCGATAGCGCGAGCCGCCCTCGGACGCTCGTTCGATGTCTGACAGGCGGATGCGCCGATGCTCATCCCGACAGGCTCACGCCGCGTCGGCCGCAGCGGCGGGGGCCGGCGCGAATTGCGAGGCGATGTCGCCGTGGAACACCGAGGGGCCGACGTGGTCGAGCGAGCTCTGGATGTCGGCCCAAATCTCGCCACCGATATCGGTCCAGCGCTTGCAGAAGGCGAAGTCTTCCGAGAGGTAGGTCCCGGTCGCCGGATCGATCATGCATTCGAACAGCGCGAACCTGTTCTGGCTCGCGACCAGCGAGTCATGCGAATGCTCGCGGAAGAATTGCAGATTGGCATAGTCCGGATGGCGGCACATCGCCTCCAGCGCCTGGCGGCGGATCATCAGGAAACCGGTGCCAGCATAGCGCACGCGGGTAAAGCCGTTGACCACCACGATGCGGTCGGGATCCTCGATCTCGAGCACGTAGTCGAGCGAGGCCGCCGTCACATCGGTCCGTCCCGCCTTGATCGCGCGCGTCGCCTTGTCCCAGTTGACGCGCTTGATCGGATAGCACCCGGCGACGACGTCGGCGCCGGATCCGATGAGCCGGAACACCTGCTCCGGCATGAAGCCGATATCGGCATCGACGAACAGGAAATGCGTCGCATCGGGGTCGTCCAGGAACATCGCAACCAGATTGGCCCGTGCACGCGTGATCAGCGCGTCGCTGTCGCGCAAGTGCACCTTGAGCCCGAGATTGGACATGCCGTGCACGGCACGCTGGAGCGCGAAGATCGAGCTCGCGTAGATGCTCGACACCTGCCCGCCGAAGCACGGCGTAGCCACCACCAGTTGCACCTTGTCCGACATCGACGGCCCCGCCCCCGCTCAAATCCTCACCAAGAGGTAAACAGGCATGGTTAACGGCGCCTTAATGCGCGCCTACAGGAACTTGACGAGGAGAGCTGCGCGAGATTGGCGGTAGTCTGGTAGGAGGCCTGCAGTGCATTCTGGAGCGACAGGATTTCGCTGGCGACCTGGTCGGGCGAAGCCGACTCCGCCTGATCGACGATATTCTGCAGCTGCGCCTTGGCCTGGGTCTGGCGCGTGCTCGCGTCCTTCATCGTGTTCTGGGCCATCGCGATGTCGGTCTGGATGTCCTCGATCTTCTGCTGCCCCGCCTGCGGCGTCAGCGCCTGCGTCGTGCGCAGGCTCAGCGCCGCGACCTGCGCGCCTGAATATTGTCCGGTCGGCGAGGTCGAGAACGTCCCATACACGGCGACGGCCTGCAGTTGCTTGCGGATCGCGTCCTCGTCGGCCTGGGCGCCGTATTGCACCGTGACGGAATCGTCGACCCGCGCCACCGCGGTCGAGCGCGCCGAGCCCGGCCCGTCATTGCCGGTGTACCATTTCACTGTCGTGGCCGAGCCGTTCACGAGCGTCGTCGCCGAGCTTGCCGGCGACGAGCCGACCCGCAACGGCGGCTGCGTGGCCGTGATCGGCGTCGAGCTGAAACCGAGCGCGCCGAGCGCGGCGGTCGCACCTGGGGTCGAGCCCGAGATGCTCAGGCTCGCCGCATCGTCGGTGTTGATCGTGATCGAGCCGCCATGGATGGTCGACGGCCGCGAGGTGCCCGTGATGGCGTCGATCTTGCTCATCAGGGCCTGGATGCTGTCGGCAACATTGAGTTGGTTGCCGGTCGCGCCCGAGGCCACGAAGCTCAGCGTGGTGCCGTTGACGGTGATGCTGTCGCCGGCAGAGAAGCCCGGCGCAATCGAGTTCGACGGTGCAGCGCCCGATAGCGCGGTGGTGCCGCTGATCGGCACTGCAGGCGTCGCCTGGTTGGTCTTGGCGGCGCCGATCGCCGAGCTATCCGTGTTGAAGAAATTGTCGCCGGCGGCCACGGCCGACGCCGCCACAAGCGACGTGTTGGCGAGCTTCGTGATCGCGGTGTTCAGCGCGGTGTCGAGGTTCGATGCCGTGATGTTCGGGTCGGGTGGCACCACCGGAACGACATTGGCGTTGCCGGGATCGATCGCAAAGCTGCCGACCGGCGTCGGCGTCACGGTCGAGGCGGTCAGGTCGATCTGCTCGGTCGAACCATCAGGCAGCGTGAACTGCACGCTGAGCTTGTCGCCGTTCTTCGGGTTGACGCCGTTGAGATCGACCGAGAACGACACCGGCGAACCACTGGGACCGGTGACCGTCGCACCCGTCAGGGTCGAGGACACGGCGGCGATCTTCAGGCCGAACGGCGATCCCGCAACGTCCTCGGACACTTGCACCGAGCTCGGCGTCGGCTGTGGCGTCGTCAGCACCAGCCGCCCCATGCCGTTGGCGCCGAGATCGGCGGCCTGACGCTCGGCCATGACGGTCTTCAGGCCCGCCTGCGTGGTGGTGCCGTTGATGATGTCGCCGGCGTTCGCGACGGATTGGGTGTTGTAGGCGGTTCCGGAGAACAAATAGCGGTTGCCCGACTGCGTGTTGAGAACGCCAACCATCGAGCCGAACTGCGCGGCCGCGGTGTTCTGCGCCACCGTCTGGCCGTTGACGTTGAGATCCTGTGAGCTGGTGGCCGAGCCCGTCTGCACCGTGTTGCGGATCGTCGTCAGCGACTGCAGCGCCGTGTTGGCGAGGTTGATGTTGACGTTGACGTTGGTCATCGTGTCGGTATAGGCGGCGATGTTCGAAAGCTGGGCGCGCGAGGCGATCGCGAAGCCTTCGTTGGTGCCCATGCCGGAATAGTTCTGCGACAGCTTGCCGGTCGAGAGCTGTGTCGACAGGTCGGTGAGCTGCTGGTTGATGTTCCGGACCTGCGCGCCGAGAACGGACGAACCATAATTGATGCTGCTGATCGACATGTTTCAGAGCCCTACTGATTACCCTTGAGCCTGGATCAACGTGTTCATCATGCTCTGCACCACCGACATCACATGCGCGTTGGCGGCATAGGCATTCTGAAGCTGGATCAGGTTCGACATCTCCGAGTCCAGATTGACGCTGGAGGTCGAGTTGAACTTGGCTTGCAGCGTCGAGACCACGACGCTCTGGCCCTGCTGGAGCGCGGTCGCCTGGGTTGAGGCGTTGGCCTGCACGCTCAGGAACTGCTGCAGATAGTTCGAGACGCTGCCGCTGAACGGCTGGCTGGCAGAACCGAGACCGGTCTGTGGCGAATAGGAAAACACCGTGTTGGTGAGCTGCGAGTAGAAATAGTCCGAGCGCGTGGTGTCGCCGGTGGGCGTCACCGGCGAGGTGCTGTAGACCGACAGCCTGGTCGGGTCGGTGGACAACGCCGTGTTCACGGCGATGCGGCCGGCAAGGCCGGTCATCTGCGAACCCGATGCCGTGATGGCGCCGGTGTAGAGCGCCGTGCCGCCGTCGGTGAACAGAGGCAATTGCGGACTGCCTGAGGTCAGCGAGGAGATCGTCTTGGTGCTCGACGCCGAAGTGATCTTGGCAAGGCCGGAGTTGTCGTCGGTGACGCGCAGCGTCGTCGCGGTCGCCGGCGACGGCGCCGCGGAGAAGGTCAGGTGCGAGCCAGGCAGCGCAGTGTTGAGCGCCGAGGCAATCGCGCCCCTGCCGCCGGAGAAATTGACGCCGATCTGCATCGGGTTCGCGTTCGTGGCGTTCTGAAGCGGCAGCGCCGCCGGATCGGTCACGTTCACCAGCGTGATCTGGCGCTGCGTGTTGGTGGAGTCGGTATAGGTGATGTTGACGGTGTTACCCGGCTGCGCGCCGGCGAGGTCGATGTCGAAGCCGGCGGGCGGACCGGACACGGCACTGCCCGGCGTGGTCTTGTCCGACAGCGCGCTCGACATCGTCGCGGCGAGCTGGTCGACCTGGTTCTGCGCCTGCACCAGTGTCTGGTCGCGCAGCTTCAGGTCGGCCGCGATCTGGCCGGAGGAGACGACGTTGTTGCCGGCGACGTCGATGGACGCGCCATTCGGCAGCTTGATGGTGAGCGCGCCGACCCCGGATTTGGCCGGATCGATGTTGTAGAGCGATGTCGCACCCAACGCGCCAGCAGATGCGAACGAGAATTGCGAGGCCAGTCCCGCTCCGACCAGCTGGATGCCGGTGGTCGTGTAGATATTGGCCTGGTTCGATCCATCAGTGGTGACGCGGACGTCGACATATTTCGACAGCGAGTTGATGGCCTGATCGCGCTGGTCCATCAGGGTCGCCGCTGACGGATCGGTCGAGGCCAGGCCCTGCAGCTTGGTGTTGATGTCTGCAATCTGGTTCAGCGCCGCGTTGGCCTGCTGCGCCGAAGTGCCGAGATCCTGCTCGACGTTTGAGCGCAGCGACTGGATGCCCTTGGTGGTGACGTTGAGCTGGGTTGCCAGCGCCTGCGCCGCACCGACCGCAACCGTCTGCGCCGACGACGAGCCTGCGCTGGTCGACAGCGCCTGGAGCGAGCTGGTGAAATTGTTCAGTGCGGTTTCGAGCGTGCCGCTGTTGCCGGGTGTGCCGTAGACATTCTGAAGCTGCTTCAGAATGTTGGCCATCTGGTCCGCGTAGCCGCTGCCGCCGGTCTCGGTGCGCAGCTGGTTCTGCACATAGCTGTCGATGTCGCGGCTGACGCCGGTGGTCTTCGCCGTCGAGCCGAAATCACCGGTGGTGACTTCGATCTGGTTCGGCGTCTGGGCGACGTAACCCGGCGTCTGCGAGTTTGCGACGTTCGACGAGACGATCGACAACGCCGCCTGGTTGGCGCGCAGACCGCTCATCGCACTGGCAAGGGCTGAACTCAAACCCATGTTGACTAGCCGCCTTTGGTTACGTTACGCGCCGATCAGCGCAACACGTTCAGGAGATCCTGGACCATCGAATTCGCCGTCGTGATCACCTTGGTGTTGGCCGAATAGGCCTGCTGGGTCACGATCAGCTTGGTGAATTCGTCGGCGATGTCGGTGTTGGATCCCTCCAGCGACGAACCGCTGATGGTGCCCGAGGCGCCCGCGATCGCCGGACCCGACTGATCGGTCACGGCATAGGCGCCGCCGTCCATCGCCTTCAGATAGTTGGTGCCGTTGAAGTGCGACAGCGTCACCGAGGCGAGGTCGAGATTCTGGCCGTTGGAGAAGGTGCCGACCACGAGGCCATTGTTGTTGACGGCGACCGAGCGGAGCTGACCGGCGGCGTAGCCGTTCTGCGTGATGGTGTTGATGGTGACCGCGCCGCTGGTGCTCGCATATTGCGTCAGACCGCCCGAGGAGATGTTCAAGGCGACCGAGCCGAGCGATTGACCGCTGACGGTGACGTTGGGAATGGTGATGCCCGAACCGCTCGGCGAGGTGAGCGAACCATCACTCGCGAAGGTGAAGGTCTGCCCGGTATTCATCCAGCCGACCGTCGTGCCGGTCGCATTCGGATCGGTCTGATAAAACAGGTTCCAGCTATCGGTATGGCCGGCGCCCAGCGATGCGCTGTCCGTCTTGGCCCAGCGCAATTGCAGATTCACCGGCGTGCCCGCTGCGTTGTATGCGGTCACCGCGCCACCGCTGATCGATTCCTTGGTGAAGGTCGCAATGTCGTTGCCGACCACAGTGCCCGTGCCGGCGGTACCGCCGCCGCCGCGGCTCTTGGTGATGGTCGATGTAAAGCCGAGCGCGGCGAAGGCGCTGGCGTTGGAGCTGGTCACCGACAAGTCTTTGACCGTACCGGTGTTCAGCGTGATGACGCCGTTGGAGATCGAGGACCCAGTCGCGCCGGTGAGTCCGTCGATCTTGAGGAGCAAGTTCGAGATATTGTCGGTAGTGCTGATCTGGTTGGCGCCCGACGCGGTCGCGGGCGGGGCAACGAAGGTCAAAGTCTGGCCGTTGACGGTGATGGTATCGTTGTTGGCGAAGGCCGATGAGAGGACCTCCGTACCGCCGGCTGTCGCAGCGCCGCTCAGCACGGTTGAGCCGGTGATCGCGGGCGTGGACAGCACATTGCCGCCGCGTGTCACAGAGCTGATGCCGAGCGTGGTGGCCGCGGCGCCGCTGATCGCCACGTCGACACTCGTGCCGCTTGATATCTGGATGTTGCCACTGGCGGTCAGAGTAGCGTTGACGCCAGAGCCACCGGCGCTCTTGATTGCGGTCAGGATGCTGTTAACGGTCGTACCGGAGCCCGCCGCCATACCGATCGTGGTGACCGCGGGGGGACCCGCCACGTTCGTCACGCCTGAGGCGCTGCTGTCGAAGGCGATCTTGGTGCCGTTGATAGTCATGAATGTGCCGTCAAGCGCAGTGAGCATGGCCTGATTGAGGTGCGAACCTTGGATACTGTCGAGAGACGTACCCGTGCCTGCCGCTGCCGAGGCATTGTCCTGCAGCGCAACCGAACCCGTCGCAATCGTCGACGTGTAGGCCGAGCGCGTATTGCCGGTGGCGGCAGCGCCGGAAGCCGCCGCACTTGTATACGGCGCGGGCGGCGTGCCCACCGTCAGCGGGTTCGAGGCATAGTCCGACGGATTGAGTCCACCAGCAGCCAGCAGTGTTCCGCTCTGCGCCGTGGAGCTCGACACGGTGTTGGGCTGCGACGGCAGGTTCGCCGCATACTGGATCGAGGTGGTCGCCTGCGCCGGGACGAAGTTGTTCTGGAATTGCAGCACCGTCGGCACGCTGCCGGTCGGGTTGCCGGTCTTCGGGTCGACCGTGACACCCATCAGGTAGTAGCCAGCGCCGTTGACGAGATTGCCGTTGGCATTGACCTGGAAGTCGCCGCGGCGGCTGTAATAGGTGACGCCGTCGAACACCGGCACGTTGTCGACGGTGCCGGTCGCCTTCTGCACCGAGAAGAAGCCGTCGCCGGTGATCGCCATGTTGGTTGCGACGCTGGAGGCCGAGATCGTGCCCTGAGTGGTGATGGTCGCCTGTGCGTGCGCGGTCACGCCGCCGGCGACCTGCTTGCTCGGTACGGAGGCGTCGGGGATGAGATCCTCGAATGAGGTCCCGATGCCCTTGTAACCGGTGGTGGATGAATTCGCGATGTTGCCGGAAATGTTCTGCAGCGCGTAGGACTGCGCCTGCAGGCCACCTACCGAGGTGTTCATTGCATCGAAGATACCCATAACTTTGTCTCCAGATCCGATCTCGGCGGCCGGCAGACCAATGGCCGCATTCGGTGGAGACGTCGCAAGGCCTATGCCAATGCGGGTATTCTCAGGAAATCAATGACTTAAATAGACATGCCCCGGTCTGATGACCGGGGCACAATTGCCGGGCCGGCAACAATTGCCGGGATTAAACGTCACGCAAAGCTCACGTGGCAGATGGCGACGCCGAGTGAAAGACCAGCCCGAAACCGTCGATGCAGTAGCGCAAACCGGTCGGCTTCGGACCGTCGTCGAAGACGTGGCCGAGATGGCCGCCGCAACGCCGGCAATGCACCTCGGTACGCACCATGCCGAAGGTGCGATCCTCGGTCTTGCCGACATTGCCCTCGATCGGCTGATAGAAGCTCGGCCACCCCGTACCGCTCTCGAACTTGGTCTCCGAGGCGAACACCGGCAAATCGCAGCCGGCGCAGGCGAAGACGCCTTTGCGATGCTCCTTGAGCAGCGGGCTGGAGCCCGGCCGTTCGGTGCCTTCCTTGCGGAGGATCTCGTATTGCTGCGGGGTGAGCTGGGCCCGCCACTCGGCATCGGTCTTCTCGATCTCGAACTTCTCGGCGGCCTTCTCACCAGCCTGGGCCGGGGTTGCTCTCAGCCAGCGGAAGGCCGAAAGGCCGAACAGGCCGGCGACGGTCGTCAACAGGATGCGGCGGTCAAACATGTCTTTCTCCGTGCGCAGGAAGTCCACGCCCTGACATACGGGTTCTAACGGCGGACGTTACACTTCCGGGCGGGATTTTTCTCAACTTATTGCGAGACGCCCTGCTCGTCGGAAACCGGTTCCGCCTCCTCCGTGGCAACCGGCTGCGGCGGCGGGCCCATCCGCGGTCGAATATCGTGCGGCGGACGGCGCGGACCGGTGCCGGCGGCCCGGTTGGCCTCGGCCAGCCGCGCCTCGCGTTCCCTGTCCTTGACCCGTGTCCGCTCGCGGTAGCGGGCCAGCGATCCCGCGGCGGCCGAACTCGCCCTGCCCCAGATGCCGACCAATTGGCCCGCGACCCGCCCGGCGGTGCCGCCGGCCCAGACCAGCTCGAACGGCGAGAACAGTTTCCAACGCTCGTCGCCCCACAGGATGCTGCGCGCGATCAGCTGCCCCGCCATGGCGGAGGTGTTCATGCCGTGGCGGCCGAACCCGCTCGCCACCCACAGGCCTTTGCGCAGCTGCCCGATCTGCGGCATGCCATGTACGGTCTGGCCGGTGACCCCGCCGAACATCTCGGTGATCTCGACATCGCCGAGCCGGGGGAAGATCGTGCGGATCCGCCGCCTGACGGGACCTGCAAAGCGCTGCGGCCGCGCGGCCCAGGTGGTCTCCGGGCTCTCCCACATCAGCCGGTCGCCGTCGACGATGCGAAAATGATCGACGCCGTCGGAATCCATCACCGATCCCTTGAAGCCGATGATCTCGTGCACCCGTTCGCCGAGCGGCGCGGTAATTCCGGCATAACGCCAGACCGGCAGCAGCGTCTCCGACAACCGCCGCAACGGCGCGCCGAGATGGATGTTGCCGGCGAGCACAATGTGCGTGGCGCGCAGCCGCGCCGACGGCGTGACAATGCGCTTGCGGATGCCGGAATGATCGATGCTGACGACCGGCGTATCCTCGAAGATGCGGGCTCCGGCGCGCCGCGCCAGCGCGGCCAGGCCGTGCACATATTTGCGGCCGTCGACCTGGAACGCTTTGGGGTAATAGATGCCGTGGAAGTAGCGATCGGTCTTGAGCGCCTCGTGGACGCGATCGACCTGCCAGCCCTCGGCCTCGGTGTCGAAATCCTCGTTCAGCATCTGGAGCCGGCTGATCAGCCGGTCGCCGGCATCGACGTTCGAGACTTCCAGCACCCCGTCGGTGAGACCGATGCCCGGCATGTTCTCTTCGGTGGCGTTGGCCCGGACGAACTCGGCGCCCTCCTTCGAGAGCGTCCACAATTCGCTGGCGTCCTCGAAGCCGATGCGCTCGATCAGCTCCGCGAGCGGCAGCGCGAAGCCCGGCGTCACGGCGCCGAGCTGGTTGCCGGAGGCATTCCAGCCGATATGGCGGCCCTCGAGCACCGCGACGCTGGCCCCGAGCCGGGCCGCTTCAAGCGCAATGGAGAGGCCGGCAAGCCCCGCCCCGATCACGCAAATGTCGGCGTCGAGATCGAACGACAGCCGCGCACGTTCACGAAAGCCGGCTTCTTCCTGGGACACGCTTGTGAAAGTCTCGCTCATGTCGTTTTTGTTAAGGGAGCAATCTTCTTAAAGGACCAATCGGGCGCTTGTCACCTTCTCCTCAACCGGCGCCCGTAGATTATCCCTTGAGACTATCCTGAACGTGGAACGATTCGAGAATGCCATGCGCCGTTTGATGCTGCTGCGTCACGCCAAGACCGAGACCGACGCGCCGAGCGGCCGCGACCAGGACCGCCGGCTCGACGACCGCGGCCAGCGGGATGCCGCCGAGATGGGCGACTGGATGGCCGCCCACCCGCCCGTGCCCGAACTCGTGCTGGTGTCGCACGCCGTCCGCGCCCGGCAGACCTGGGACATCGCCTGGCAGGCGATGAAGGACCGGGTCGCAGCGCCGCAGGTCGAGATCCTACCGGAACTCTACGGCGCTGATCCCGCGCAGATTCTTGCAACCATTCGCACTGCAACCGTCGCCGCCAATTCCAAGCAATTGCTGCTGGTCGGGCACAATCCGGGCATGCACGAGGCCGGCCTGATGCTGATGGGCAGCGGCGATCCGGCCGGCGCCAAGGCGCTTGCCGACAATCTTCCGACCGCGGGGCTTGCGGTCCTCGACTTTGACGTCAAGGATTGGAATGACGTGGCCTACCGCCGCGGCAAACTGGTGCTGTTCGTCAGCCCCAAGTTGCTTCGATTGGGATGAGACGCGCGGACGCCGTCTCGACCGGTTGACCAGCTTGGTCCCAAGATCTTGACTGGAAGATTTGGAGGCGCAGATGTTCAAGTCCATCCTCGTACCCATCGACCTCGCCGACACCGATCTGGCAAAGCCGGCGATCGCGACCGCGGCGACGCTGTCCCAGAACTGGGGCGGATCGATCCGGCTGCTCAATGTGCTGCCGATGACGCCGGTGATGCTGGCCGAATACGTCCCGGCCGATTTCGACGAACAGCAGCGCCAGACCTCGGAAGAAGCGCTCGCCATCGTCGCCCGCGAATCCGGGATCGACGCCTCTCACATCTCCAGCGTGGTGCGCCAGGGCGGCATCTATCACGAGATCTTGGAGGAAGCCGTGCACATGAAGGCCGATCTGATCGTCATGACCTCGCACCGGCCTGCGATGCGCACCTATTTCCTCGGCTCGAACGCCGGGCATGTGGTGCGTTATGCCAAGTGTTCGGTGCTGGTGGTGAGACACTAAACGCGGAGCAATGTCGTGAAGCAATGGTGGCGGAGATGGACCCACGAGGTCCCGCTCGCAATCGGAGATGCATTATGGGAGGTGCTGGTCGTTCAACTGGCCGTGCTGCTCGACCGGCTGACGGTGCGGAAGGTCATTGCCTTCATCCCCGTAATCATCCTCATAGCCGCCTACTATCACAGCATTCCCATTCCGCCGGAACTAATGTTGATCGGCGATTTCCTGGCCTATATCGATATCTTCTCGGTGCTGTTGCTGCTCGGCGTGCTGGGTCGCATCACGACGATCTTGTTCGTCGTCAAACAAGCGGCGGCGCGCATTGCGTTGCTCACCGGCGGCGTTGTCACACAATTGCAGCGTCTCGATGTCCGGCACCGGCGCCAGCGGGGTGGCCCGACGCGGCCTCGCCGCAAGCCTGATCAACCCGAGGATGATCGAGCTCATGGCGGGATGTGGGACCACGTCGCCTTGGCCTGATTCCGGCTGCAAGGTCTAGCGCTGCCTGACGGGCAAAACACCCAAACTCTCGGTCATCCGCGCCGTCAAAAATATTCCGCTTTACCGAAATTCGGAAACAGCGTATGTGTCGCACAACCCGGCCCAAGGAAGAGGGCGTATCGCGATCGTCACGAACGCGGGCCGGATGGCGGTGGACGCGGGTCACGTCGGCGCGAAGGGTTTTGCAGGGCGGGCAACCGTGAGCAAAAGCGTCGCGCACACGACTGGGGTGACCTGCGTACGGTGAAATCGTGTGGTCCTCGCGCCCGGGGTCTGTGCGCCAAGGCTTGCGGTGATGCGTTGTGTCCAACCGGATATGCGTATCAGTCATCCGCAAGGCGACGGGGGCAATAGTGCATCGCTCCCCGGGGAGAGCGCGACATAAACCGTAAAACCACTGCGCAGGGAAGGCCGGTTGTTTGGCTTCACCTGTATGCCGCTGTGCAGCTTTTTCGTAGCGCAAATTCGCACAGTGGACCGCGGGTGCCAGCCGGCACCCGGTCTTCCCTGCGCCCTCTTTCGATTGAGGGCAAGGCGACGAAGCAAGACTCGGGCGAAATGAGCCGAGAGGGCGAAGGCGTGTCTGTGATGATGATGCGAATTGAAAGAGCGACGCCCTCACTTGTCACTCCGTCATTGCGAGGAGCCCTTGCGACGAAGCAATCCAGACTGCCTCCGCGGAGGGACTCTGGATTGCTTCGCTACGCTCGCAATGACGATGCCGCAACACTGTACATCACTACGCCCAGATCTGCTGGGCGTCGCGACAGTCGCTCACAGATACCGCGTCAGCTCGGCTTTGAACTGCCCGTAGACGGCGTCCTCGATCTGGCTGCGGTGGATGCCGATGTCGCGCAGAGCGCGGTCGTCGAGCTCGTTCAGCGTCTTGACGGCGGAGCGGCGCTCCAGCCGATCGAACAGCTCATAGGCGGCGGTGACGAGCGTGCCAAAAAATCCGCTCGACGAGGATGGGCGCAAGCTCCGCCCGGCAGTTTGCGAGATCGTGGTCATGTTTCTTCTCCGGCCTTTGGTCCTGCGCGGCGAAGCCGATGCCGTTGGCGCAAACGCCTGAGCGCCTGCACCTCATTTGCCGTCGGATTGCTCTCGCTCTCCTCGGCTCAATCGCGGACCTTGATGGAACCTAAATGCTCCGGTACATTGCTCGGAGCAAGGAAAACATTGCTCTCGGTGCAATATGTCCAAGTTCGAGTACGTGAAGCTTGCGGATGCCATTGCCGCGGATATCTCTAACGGCAGGTTAAGGGCCGGCGACCGGCTGCCACCGCAGCGCAATTTTGCCTATGACCGTGGCATTGCGGTCTCGACCGCGAGTCGCGTCTACACGGAGCTGTTGCGCCGCGGCCTCGTGGTCGGCGAGGTCGGCCGCGGCACCTTCATCTCCGGCGACATCAGGCGCGAGGTTGAGACCATCACCGAGCCGCGTGATGCGCGCATCGATTTCGAGGTCAATTATCCGCTGTTGCCGCAGCAATGGGCGATGATCGCCAAGAGCCTCGCCGGGCTCGAACGGGTTGACGCGCTCGAAGCCGCGCTGCGCGCCTCGACCAGCACCGGTACCAAGAGCGTGCGCAATGCGGCCGCCGCCTATCTCGGGCGCAAGGATTTCACGCCGCAGGCCGAGCAGATCGTGTTCACCGCCAACGGCAAGCAATCGCTCGCGGCCGCACTCGCCGCGCTCGTACCGACCGGCGGGCGCTGCGGCGTCGAGGCGCTCACCTATCCCTACGTCAAGAGCATCGCCACCCGGCTCGGCATCACGCTGGTGCCGATCCCGATGGACGAATTTGGCGCGCGGCCGGACGCGATCCAGAAGGCGCATCGCGAGGCGCATCTGTCGGCGCTGTATCTGCAGCCCATCATCCAGAATCCGCTCGGCGTCACCATGAACGCGGCGCGGCGCGCCGACATCATGCGCGTCGCCGAGAAGCTCGACCTCACCATTATCGAGGACACCGTCTACGGCTTCCTCGCCGACGACACGCCGCTGGCCGCGCTCGGACCCGACCGCTGCATCGTGCTCGACAGCCTGTCCAAGAAGGTTGCGCCCGGTCTCGCGCTCGGCATCCTCGTCGTGCCCCCTCGCTTGCGCGAGAGCGTGATGAGCGCGGTCCGGACCGGCGGCTGGATCGCGTCGGGTCACGCGCTCGCGTCCGGTCAGCGATTGATGGCCGACGGCACTGTCGCCGAATTGACACGGCTCAAGCGCATCGACGCCGCACGCCGCCAGCAGACCGCGGCACGACTGCTCGCCGGTTACCAGATCGCCGCCGATGCGCGCTCCTATCATCTCTGGCTGACGCTGCCGCCGCAATGGCGCTCGCAGACGTTCGTGGCCGCGGCGGCCCGGCGCGGCATCGCGCTGACGCCGTCTTCGACCTTCGCGGTCGCGCATGGCCATGCTCCGAACGCGGTGCGGCTGGCGCTCGCGCCGCCCTCGTTCGAGCAGCTCGATTCCGGACTGCGCACGATCGTCTCGCTGCTCGGCACCAAGGAGGAAGATTTCGATTCGACGGAGTAGCCCCTCGCCGGTCAGCGCTCCGGCCACTCCGCGATAAAACCCTTCGCCCGGTACGGCTCGATCTTGTCCCACTCGTGCAGGACACGACGGCGAAATTCGGCGTCGGTATGCCAGAGCGAGCGTGGCGTCGCAAGACTGTCGACGGTGACCAGCAGCTTCGCCACCTCGGGCCAGTGCCGGTGCAGCGTCATTGGATAGCGCCGCGCGGTCCAGGTGTTGCCGAGGCAGATCACGCTGCGGATGTTGTGCAATCCCAGCGCCGCATCGATGATCGGCAGCGAGAAGATCACGTTCTCGCCGGTGTTTTTCGCGCGATGCTCCTCGAGGATCCGATCCGCCGGAATGCCGGCATCGACCATCGCCGCCTTGATGACCATGCACTCGGATTGCTCCGAGCCGGGCGTCACGCCGCCGCTGACAATCGACCAGCGGAACAAGCCCTCGCGCCACAGCCGCGCGGCCGTCTCGACGCGGAGCGCTACGTCCTCGCGGGTGCCGAACAGCAACAGCAGGTCGGCGGGCCGGAGCGGCGTATCGATGAGATGGGTGCGATTGATCTCGGCGATCTCGTCCGCCGTCGGCAGGCGCGTGCTGCGATCCCTGACTGTCATCGCGGCACGATGCGGGACCGGCGCGCGGCTGCGAAGTCAATTTTGATTGCGGCCGATTGCAAGCGCTACGGCAGCAAGCCGGCCGGCAGCCGATCGAAACTGTAGCTGCGCGGCCGGTTGCGCCGGACAAAGCCGCCGACCTGCCAGGCGAACAGCGCGGCGAACCCGAGGATGAACAGGACGCCGGCGAATTCGCCGATCATGAGCGCGCGGATCAACAACCCCGTCATCGCCACGGCCAGCACCGCGAGGAACGCCAGCACCGCCGCATAGGTGTTGCGGCCGAGGCCGGCGGTCAACTCCGCCCGGCTGCCGGCCTTCGCCATCCGCGCGTGCAATTCCACCAGAAAATCGCGAAAGCCGCTGTCCTGCGGCGCCATCAGCGCCGCGGTCTGCCAGCTCGTCGACAGGATCGCGATGCGGCCGCCACTGCTACGGCTGACGTCGGCGCGAAAGCGGTGCTGCTGCATCGAGACCGGGCGGAACGACAGCCTGACCGCACTGATTTCATCATAGCGCCAGACGCCCGAGCGGCCGGCGACGTGCCAGGACAATCCGTCATCGGTCAGCTCGAAGCGATGCGCCGATCCGATCAGCGACGCCTTGTAGGCATAGCTCGTAACCGACCGGCCCTGACCGTCCGAAACCTGCATCTGTCAATCCCGTCTGCGATCCGCTTGCGCGATCGCCCTCCTCCATCCTACAAGCGGGACATGGCTGAGACGATCTATTTTCCGCGCCGGCTGATTCTCGGTGCCGCCATGATCTCGGGCGTGCTGCTCGCGCTCGCGGTGCACATGCTCGGCGCGCGCTACGGGCTCGACCTCGGCGGCCTCTGGCGTTCGGACACGCATGAGTTCATGCCGACGGGTGCGGCGATCGCCTGGTGGCTGATTGCGACCGTCGGATTCTCCGGCGGCTATTTCACCGCGTCATTGATGCAAAGCGCCGTCTCCGGCCAGATCCCGCAACGGATGCGCCAGTTCCTTATCGCGGTCGGCGTGCTCCTGCTCGCCGGCGCCGGACAAGCGGCCTCGGCGCCGAGCCCGATCCCGACCATTTCCGGCGTGCTCGCAGGCCTCGCGGCGCTGTGTCTCGGGGCGGTCATGGCGTTCTGCGGCGCGCATTTCGCACTGCGCCGCGGCTAAGCCCTCTCAGGCCGAGGCAAGCAGCCGCGGGCGTTCCAGCATCAAACCCACTTCGGATGCGGGCCTGGGCTTGCTGAACAGAAAGCCCTGCGCCTGGGTGCAGCCTTCACGGCGGAGCAGCTCGAGCTGCGCGTCGTTCTCGACGCCCTCCGCCGTGGTTACGATGCCGAGACTGCGGCCAAGGCCCGTCACGGCGCGGATGATCGCCACCGAATCCTCGCGCGTGGCAAGCTCCGACACGAACGAACGATCGATCTTGATCTTGTCGAAGGGGAAGCTGCGCAGAGTCGCGCGCATCGGCGACGAGCCGCGCGAAAAATTCACCCGCATCTCCCTGCCACTGGCCCTTGGCCTGCTCTTCCCGCAGCACATCGACCAGCAGTCGACCGGTGAGCGGAATGCCGGTGCGGCCGAGCATCGCGGCGTAGCGCTCATTAAACAGCTGGATCTTGCCGTCCGCATCGAACATGCACAGGCCCTGCGACATGTTCTCGAGCGCGGTGTCGAGCACGACCTGCTGGCGTCCGATCTCGCCCTTGGCGCGACGATCGAGCACCGCCGCCGAGAGCGCAATGACGAGAATGGCAGCGGCCGCGCTGGCGGTGAGCATGGACAACGACGCCGGCGGAATCGCAAGACCGCTGATCACAAGCGTAGGATCTGGCGTCAATTCCAGCGCGCCCATCGCGGTGAAATGGTGAGAGACGATGGCGACCGTCAATAGGATCGTTGCGGCAAGCGCGTTGGAGAGACTATCGCCTCGTCCCGCGACGTGCAGGGCGAACGATCCAAAGACGATGCCGAGCAAGACCGACACCGTCACGGTCCCGGTGGTCCAGCCAACATGGGCAGGAATCTCGAACGCCATCATGCCGGTGTAATGCATCGCGGCCACACCCGCGCCAACGACGGCGCCGCCGACAGCGACCAGAACTCCGCGCGTCGTCGAAACCGAGATGCTGAGGCCGATGAAGGTGACCGCGATCGCAAAGAGCAGCGACAGGACGGTCAGGGGGACGTTGTAGGCGCCACCGGCACCCGGCCCGTAGGCCTGCATGGCGATGAAATGGGTTGCCCAGATGCCGCAGCCGGCGACGATGGCATCGAGCCCGATCCACACCAGACGTGCCGACCCACTCGCCGCACGCGCGCGATGAAACAGGCTGATTGCCGCCGCGCTTGCGAGCAGACATACCGCTCCCCCGAGCACGACCAAGCGCCAATCATGCTGGTGCGTCAGACAAAACAGAACTTGATACATTGCCGGTCCCTATTCCGTCGGGCACTAGAACCGGCAGAGATGGACAGTCGGTAACCGGCCATCAGCCGGTTACCGGAATGGTGAACAGGCAATTTGCGCGGCTGCTCACATTGTTCGCCCGTGCGCTTTTGCACCGAGGCCGATCACGCCGGCGGCCAGCAGCAGCACGGCCGCCGATATGATTAGCGACTGGTGAAGGCCAATCATAAAGTCGCTGTCCGAAGCCACCAGCGAACCGAACAGCGCGACGCCAAGGACGCTTCCGGTCTGTCTGGTTGCATTGAGCACACCCGCAGCGATACCGGAGCGCGCCTTCTCGACGCTGCCGAGCAAGGTCGAGGTGAGTGGCGGCACCAGGAGACCAAGTCCCGCGCTGACTGCGATCAACTGCGCGAAGATCGCCCAATAGCTTGTCCCGGCCTCGATCCAGACCAGACCAAGACAGCCGAGCGCCGAGATACAGGCGCCGACGACGATGGTCGAGCACGCGCCGATACGCTCGGCAAGGCGCGGCGCCAGCAGATTGACCGGCAACACCGCGCCCATCATGGGCACGAAGGCAAGCCCGGTCCACCACGCCGACAAGCCGTTGATCCGCTGGAAGTAGAGGCTGAGCACGAAGATCAGGCCGTAGATTGCGATGTTGACGAGGAGGCCGACGACCGTGGTCAAAGTAAACAGCCGGTGACCGAACAGAGACAGCGGCAGCATCGGCTGCGCCGTGCGGCTCTCGCGCCAGACAAACAGCGTGGCGAGGACCGCGGCCGCCGCGAAAGCCGAAAGCACGAGCGGATCCTGCCAGCCGAGCGCGCCGCCTTCGATGATTGCACCCGCGAGAGCCCCAAGCGCGCCGATCGCCGCGAATTGGCCGGGCAGATCGATCTCGCGCGAGCGCGCGCGCGTGGTCTCGGTCGCAAAACGCCAACTCAACCACAGACCGGCGAGGCCGATCGGCAGATTGACGAGGAAGATCGCGCGCCAGCCGACCAGCGTGATCAGCGCGCCGCCGACGAACGGACCGGCGGTCAGCGCCAGACTCGCGCCTGCGGCCCAGACCGCGACGGCACGGCCGCGCGCGCGCTCGTCCGTGTAGGCATGATTGAGCAGCGCCAGCGAATTCGGCACCAGGATCGCAGCAGCCAGCCCCTGGACCAGCCGTGCGCCGATCAGCACGACGGCGTTGGGAGATAGCGCGCAGGCCAACGAGGCCGCTGTGAAGATCGCGAACCCCGCCATGAAGACGCGTTTGGCGCCGATCCGATCGCCGAGTGCACCGGCCGTCAGGATGAAGGCGGCAAAGGCAATGGTATAGGCGCTGACCACCCATTGCAGTTCGGCAACGCCGCCGCCGAGCGACTTGCCCATCGCGTCGAGTGCGGTGTTGACGATGGTGACGTCGAGCTGCACCACGCCATAGCCCAGGCTCATCGCGGCCAGCGTCAGAGCTGACGCCACTTGCGCGCCTTGCGCCTTCCACGCTTTCGGAAACGAATGCAGCTGAAGAGATTCTACCGGCATGATCCACCTCGATGTTTGCAGGTGAACGCTACCATTAGGCTTTCGTTGCGTGACCATGCTTCGGTTATGATCGAAGCATCATCGCGAGATGAACCATATCCTTCGGCGGAAGACGTCTTGGTCTCGCGCCCTGCTCGCCATGCAAGTCCCGTCCGCACGGAGGCATGGGAACAGCACCAGATTGCTTCGTGTTGAGCCCAAACCTGCAAGGCAAAAAGTCATGGCAAGAGTTGGCAACACCTCGGCTCCGTCGGGCGCGAGTTCTGAGTTCGGCAAGACCGCAACCATTGTTGCTGTCGGATGCATGATCGGCGCGCTGTTCGCCGGCAGCACGGTCGCAACCCCGCTCTACGTGATTTACAAGCAGCAGCTGGGATTCTCCCAGATCACGTTGACCCTGATCTACGCCGTCTACGTTATCGGAAACCTGACCGCACTCCTGATATTCGGCCGGATGTCCGATCAAGTCGGGCGGCGGCGTACCGCGGTCATTGCCATCGGCATTGCCATCATCGGCGCGCTCGTGTTCCTCTTTGCACATGGGGTCGGCTCGCTCTACATCGCACGGGTGTTGAGCGGCCTTGCGATCGGGATCGGCGCGGGAACCGGAACCGCGTGGCTGGCGGAACTGATTGCCGAACGGGATCGCTCCCGCGCCACCGTGATTGCGACGATCGCGAACTTCACCGGCCTCGGTCTCGGCGCATTGATCGCCGGCCTGCTCGCCGAGTATGTCGCGCTTCCGCTGCGGACGCCGTTCATCGCCTATCTCACGACACTGGTCGTGGTCGCGGCCCTTCTCGGCTTCGCCCGCGAGACAGTGAATCGTCCTTTGGCCGCCTTCGCCCGGCTATCGGTGCAGCCGCGCGCCGGCGTTCCGTCGTCGATCCGGCCACGCTTCGTGGCGCCGGCGGTTACCGGCTTCGGCGCCATGGCCCTCGTTGCTTTCTTTGCCGCACTTGAGCCGAGCGTGCTCGCCACCGAACTGCATGTCACCAGCCACGCGGTCGCCGGCGCGATCTTCCTCGAGCTTGCCGCTGCCGTCGCACTCGTCATTGCTCTGACGCGGTCGCTGTCGAGCCGCGCTGCGATGCTCTGGTCGCTCGGCCTGATGCTGCCGAGCCTTGCCCTGCTCGTGACTGCACAGTTCGCAGCATCGCTCGGCGTCATGATCGCGGCAACCGCAACCTGCGGCATAGCGGCGGGCCTCGGCTATCGCGGTAGCCTGCAGGTGGTGAACCAGATCGCACCCGATGATCGCCGCGCCGAAGTGGTCTCGGCCTATTTTATCTGCTGCTTCCTCGGCAATGCGCTTCCGGTGATCGGAATCGGCGTCCTCTCGACCCTGATCAGCTCGAGTGTGGCGAGCCTGGTCTTCGCCACGACCATTGCGGTCTTTGCGGTGCTTGCCCTGGTGTTCGGCCTGAAATACCAAGCCAGCTAGAGACGAAGCCCGAAAAAGAGACGCCGCGCGGATGCACGGCGTCTCCTGGCAAGTTATCTTGGCAAGTTATCTCGGCAAGTTATCTCGGCAAGTTATCTCGGCAAGTATCTTGGCAAGTGTATCTTGCCGTCAGCTCGCCGCCCGCAGGTTCACCTTGCTCTCGGCAAGCGAGGTCAGCTTCTTGTCCGTCGCCTTCTCTTCCTCGAGCGTTTTCGCCAGCACGGCGGCACAGTCGTTGCGGCCGAGCTGCTTGGCCCAGGCAATCAGACTGCCGTAGCGGACGATCTCGTAATGCTCGGCGGCCTGCGCCGCGTTGATCAGAGCCGCATCGAGCACCGCCTTGTCCGCGACTTCGCCCGCGGTCTCGTCGGCCTCCTCGATGATGCCGTCGATCGCCGGGCAGTCGACCGCCTTCACCTGGACACCGTGCATGTTGAACACTTCCTCGAGCCGCGTGACGTGCTGCTTGGTTTCTTCAAGGTGCGTCAAAAAGCCCTGCTTCAGCTGCGGATCCGTCGCCTTATCTGCCATTTTCGGCAGCGCCTTGGTGAGCTGCTGCTCAGCGTAATAGACGTCCTGCAGCTGATGCACGAACAGGTCGTTCATGGTCTTGATGTCTTTTGTGAACAGTCCCATCGTTCCGATCCTCCTGGGTTTCGGGAACACGACGGCACCGGCTTGTACGAAGCCGGTTGTTTCGTCGTGTTCGATTGCTGATGGGGCGCTAACCTGCCCACCGCGCCGTCGTTCCAAAGAAAGCCGGCAGCGTTTTGCACCGGAACCATGCTTGCGGCCGCAAGATTTGAGACCATCTGAACATCGGGGGCATGATGCAAGTCGGTCCCTCGACTCATATGCTTAACGCGCGCGGCATGTGAACCACTTATGACAAAAACAGGCGGTCCGGCGCAGAAGGTGTCGTTGTCAAGGGCTGCACAAGCCGCTGTTTTTGCCTTAAATGAGCTACATCATGCCTAGCGATCGACGCCCGTTTCGGGCAGTGATCGCAACCGAGCGGCCAATACCTGGCCCGGTCGGTTTTGCCCCCCGCCGGGAGGATGAATGCACGGACTGCTGCCCGCGCTGAAACGCGGCTTCAAGAGATGGATCGGCTGGCGACGGCTCGGTGTTGCCGCGAGCGTGATGATTATCGCCTTCGCGGTCACCACGCTGCTGCGGACCCTCAAGGGCATCGATACCGGCGTCATCCTGACCGCACTGACCGATATTCCCCGGGGGCATATCGGGCTCGCCGCGATCTGCGTGTTCTTCGCGTTCTGTACGCTGACCTTCTACGACTTTTTTGCACTGCGAACGATCGGCAAGAAGCACGTGCCTTACCGCATCGCAGCGCTGTCGAGCTTCACATCCTACTCGATCGGCCACAACATCGGTGCCACCGTGTTCACGGGCGGTGCGATCCGTTTCCGGATTTACTCGGATTACGGGCTGAATGCGATCGACGTCGCCAAGATCTGTTTCCTCTCCGGCCTGACCTTCTGGCTCGGTAACATCTTCGTGCTCTCGATCGGCATGACCATCCACCCGGATGCGGCCTCCTACATGGATCAGCTGCCGTCGTCGATCAATCGGCTGATCGCGCTCGGCGGCCTCGCCTCGATCGCCGCCTATCTGGTCTGGCTCTGCATGGGCGACAAACGCCGCGAACTCGGTCAGAAGGGCTGGAAGGTCGTGCTGCCGTCGGCGCCGCTGACCTTGGTGCAGATCCTGATCGGCGTGGTTGATCTCGGCTTCTGCGCTCTGGCGATGTACCTGCTGATGCCAGCCAATCCGCCGATCGACTTCCTGTCGCTCGCAGTGGTGTTCATCCTGGCGACTCTGCTGGGCTTCGCCAGCCATGCGCCGGGCTCCATCGGCGTGTTCGACGCCGCCATGCTGGTGGCGCTGCCCGAATTCGGCCGCGAGCAGTTGCTGGCGACCCTGCTCGTCTTCCGCATCCTCTATTTCGTGATCCCGTTCGGCCTCGCCATTTCCATCATGGGTACCCGCGAGCTCTGGATGAACGTCGTCCAGCCCTGGCAGGAGCGGCGGCGGCTGGCGGAAGCCTGCGCCCAGGCCAACCTGCCCAAGCAGGTGACGCCGATGGAGCGCGAGCGGCTGGTGCGCCAGGCCAGCAAACGATAACGCCCAGCCAGCGGTCACGCCGGCAGTCCGGCAGACAAAGGTTGCGGTGCGGAGAGCTATGCTCTCTTATTTCCGCCTCAACTTTGCCGTTGAAGACGCGGGCCATGATCCCTGTTTCCCTTCGCTGTTTTCTCTCGGGCGCCCTGCTGCTGGCCGGGCTGCTTGCCGTTTTGCCGCTTCAGCGCGCAGTCGCTCAGGATGCCGGCGCCATGCAGATCAGTTGGGAGGTCCGCAACCGCTTCCGCCTGTTCCGCGAGGAGCGCGACTTCCTGCTGCATGTCGAGAATGCGCGTAACCGCAGCATCCTCGCCGCCGAACAGTCACTGGAGCTGCAGAGCGAAGGCCGCGGCTGGGCCCGCAACATGGTCAACCGGCTCTGCATTGACCTCCAGGGCCGGATCAACCAGCCCTGCACCCGCGACAACGTCAAAGAGAACTACATCACCCCGATCGACCACCCCGTCACCGTGCGCCTGACCGGCACCGTGCCGGTCGGCGCCACTTGCGCATGGTCGTTCGACGATGGCGACGGACCACAGACCTCGACCTTCGACTGCGCCGAGCCGGTCAATCTGCGGGTCCGCTACGGCAAGCAGACGGTCGCGAGCGTCGACGTCTCCTCCGGCTCCGATCCAAGCCAGCGCGTCCAGACCGAGATCCAGGTCCGCGACATCTTCATCGCCGGCCTTGGCGACAGCATCGCCTCCGGCGAAGGCAATCCGGACCGGCCGCTGGCGCTGTCGGACGACGGCTTTTGCTTCCGCTCCTATCTCGGCACCGCCGGTGGACAGTATTACCGGCCGAGCCGCGCCGGCTTCAAGGGCGGTCGCGCCTGCGAAGCGCCGGATACGCTCGCCAACTGGCAGCGCTACGGTGCGCTCTGGTTCAACTCACCTTGCCACCGCTCGCTCTACAGCTACCAGGCCCGCACCGCGCTCGCGCTCGCGGTGCGCTACACCCATATCGCCGTCACCTATCTGCCGCTCGCCTGCACCGGCGCCAGCATCAGCGACGGGCTGCTCGGCTCACAGCGCGCCCGCGAATGCCCGCCCGGCAAGTCCGGCGTCTGCAACACCAGCGTGAATGCCCAAGTCGCGGAGTTGCGCGAGGCGCTCACCGCGGCCAGGAAACGCCAGCCGGATCGCAATCTCGATCTGGTGCTGCTCTCGATCGGCGCCAACGACGTCTACTTCTCCGGTCTCGTCGCCGACGTCATCGTCGATACCGCAACCGAACGTGCACTGTTCCGCCGCTCCGGCGTGATGGCGAGCGTCGAGGAGTCCCGCGATGCGCTCCAGCGCGAGCTGCCCCAAAATTTCGTCAAGCTGCGCGAAGAGCTGAAGCCGCTGCTCGGCGGCGATCTCTCGCACGTGGTCTACGTCTCCTACGCCAATCCGGCGCTGGCCGACGGCGGCGTGCCCTGCCGCGGCGGCCGCGCCGGCTTCGACATCCATCCTGCCTTCAGCGCCGATCCGCAACGTCTCGCCCATGTCTCGACCTTCGTCGACACCGAGTTCCTGCCACAACTGAAGGGGCTCGCCACCTGCACGCACGGCGCGCTGTGCCGCGATCCCGAGGCTGACCGCATGACCTTCGTCGACGCGCATCAGGAGGCGTTCGCCGATCATGGATTTTGCGCTCATTCCGGCAATGATCCCGAATTCGATCGCACCTGCTTCGCCGAGAACGGCCAGAGCTTCAATCCGGACATCGTCAGCGCGGCGAGCCAGCCGATGCTGTGCGGCCGCGGCGCCTCGGAATATCGCGCCTACCTGCCGCGCGCGCGCTGGATCCGCGATGCCAATGACAGTTATTTTGCGGCGATGACCTATCCGCAAGGGTTGCCAGCGGCGAGCCAGCCGAACGACATCCACGACGCGACCTGGGGCGTGCTCTCGGCCGTCTATGGCGGCGCCGTGCATCCGAGCGCCGAAGGCCACGCGGCGATGGCGGACGCGACACTGCCGGCCGCGAGCGCGGTGCTCGGCCTTGACGCCGTGCCGCCAGGCGTCACGCGCGGACTGCTGGCGCCGCTCCTGCCGGGCGTGCAGCAGTAGAGACAAAAGCGAGCTCGCTCCCCGTCGTTCCCGCGACTTGCCGTTCCATCAATTCAAAAACGGCATCAATCGATACTCCCTTGAACTTGGACACTTTCCTGCGCGCGCCTCTAGGAGTCGCAGTGAGGAAACATTTCGAGTTCTAAGGAGGCGCCTGATGAGCGCAGTGGTGTCCGCAACGGACGTGAGGAGGTCTCGCGTCAGGCTGTTCATCGTGACCATGCTGTTCCTGGTCACGACCGTCAATTACGCAGATCGCGCCACGCTCTCGATCGCGGGTCCCGCGCTCTCGAAGGAACTTCATCTCGATCCCGTCGCGATGGGCTGGATCTTCTCTGCGTTCGGCTGGTCCTATGTCGCCGCGCAGGTGCCGGGCGGCTGGCTGCTCGATCGCTATGGCTCGCGCCTCGTCTATGCCTTCAGCATCATCGTCTGGTCGCTGTTCACGATGCTGCAAGGCTGGGTCGGCTTCTTCAGCGCCGGCACTGCGATCGTCGTGCTGTTCGGGCTTCGCCTCCTGGTCGGCGTCGCGGAAGCGCCGTCTTTCCCCGCCAATGCCCGCATCGTCGCGGCCTGGTTTCCCGGCAATGAGCGCGGCACCGCCTCTGCTTTCTTCAATTCCGGCCAGTATTTCGCCACCGTGATCTTCGCGCCGCTGATGGGCTGGATCGCCCATGATTACGGCTGGCGCTGCGTGTTCTTCGTGATGGGCGGCCTCGAAGTCATCATGGGCCTTGCCTGGATCAAGACCGTTTACGGACCGAAGGAGCATCCTTCGGTCAACGAGGCCGAGTTCGACTACATCAAGGAAGGCGGCGCGCTGGTTGATATCGACGCGCCCAAAGACGAGCGTGCGCCGGATTCCGGCCCGAAATGGGACCATATCCGCCAGCTGCTCTCCAATCGCATGATGCTCGGCGTCTATCTCGGCCAATACTGCATCAACACGCTGACCTATTTCTTCCTGACCTGGTTCCCGGTGTATTTGGTCAAGGAGCGCGGCTTGTCGATCCTGCAGGCCGGCTTCGTCGCGACGCTGCCCGCACTCTGCGGCTTCATCGGCGGCGTGCTCGGCGGCATCATCTCCGATGCCATCCTGCGCAGGACCGGATCGCTGACCATGGCGCGCAAGATCCCGATCGTCGGCGGCATGCTGCTGTCGATGTCGATCATTGCCTGCAACTATGTCGACGGCCAGGCGCTGGTGGTCGGATTCATGGCGCTCGCGTTCTTCGGCAAGGGCATCGGCGCGCTCGGCTGGGCGGTTGTCTCCGACACCTCCCCCAAGGAGGCGGGCGGCGTCTCCGGCGGCCTGTTCAACTCCTTCGGCAACCTCTCCTCGATCACCACGCCCATCGTGATCGGCTACATCGTGGCCGCGACCGGATCCTTCAATGGTGCCTTGGTGTTCGTCGGCATCAACGCGCTGGTCGCCGCGGTCGCCTATCTCGTGGTGGTCGGCAAGATCGAGCGGGTGGTGCTCAAACGTTCCTCCTGAGCGCTCCGAGTGATCGGAGTGGGACAGGCAACTCAACGGCGGCTCACAAGGCCGCCGTCTTTGTTTTGGTGATGATCGATGCTAGAAGTGCCGGGGAAACGCCTTATTCATCTAAGGCATGTATCGATGTTCGACCTCAACCAGCTCCGCTGTTTCGTCACGGTGGCCGAAGAACTGCACTTCGGCCGTGCCGCAGCGCGGCTGAACATGACCCAGCCGCCGCTGTCCCGGCAGATCCAGGTGCTGGAGCACATCATCGACGCGCCGCTGCTGGAGCGCACCAGCCGTTCGGTGCGCCTGACGCCGGCCGGGCGCAGCTTTTTGCCCGAGGCCCGCCGCATCCTGAAGCTTGCGGAAAGCGCCTCGCAGGTTGCCCGCCGCATCGCGCTCGGCAAAATCGGCTCGCTCAAGATCGGCTTTACGGCCGCGGCTGCCTACGGCTTTCTCCCCGAGTTGGTCGCAGCCTGCCGCGCCAAGCTGCCGGAGGTCGATTTCTCGCTGAAGGAGATGGTCTCCGGCGACCAGTTCGAGGCGCTCACCTCGGGCCAGATCGATGCCGGCCTGCTGCGGCCGCCGATCGCGCGGCCCGAGCTTGCCAGCCGCCGCGTCGTCGCCGAGCCCCTGCTCGCCGCGATTCCGAAGAAGCACCCGCTCGCGAATGCCGACAGCATCACCATCAAGGACTTCGACGGCCAGCCCTTCGTGATGTATTCGCCCTATGAGAGCCGCTACTTCCACGATCTCCTGGTGGCGCTGTTCACCCGCGCCGACATATTGCCACGTTACGTCCAGCACCTGAGCCAGATCCACTCGATCCTCGCGATGGTGCGCGCGGGCCTTGGCCTCGCCATCGTGCCGGCTGCGGCCGCCGGCCTGAAAATCTCCGACGTTCGGCTGCGCCCTCTGAAGTTGCGCAACCGCGTTCCGGTCGAGCTCTTCATGGTCTGGCGCCGAGACGACGAGAATCCGCTGCTGTCCGCGCTGGTCAAGATCGCCAGCGAATTATCGTCGGCCGAGGTGCTGGAAGATTGATGCTCAATCCGCATCGGTCGATATAGGCTTTGGCTTGGACCCGCATCGAACGGTCTCCTACACAACGACACATGGACGCGCGGCCTTGTTGCGGCCGCCACAACACGAGAAACAGGGAGCAGCGCCCATGAGCAAGATGACCCCGCAGGAAATGGCCCAGAAGATCGGATCCGGGCTCCTGTCCTTCCCCGTCACGCCATTCAAGGCGGACTATTCGTTCGACGAGGCGACCTACCGCGCCAACATGGATTGGCTGTGCGGCTATGATGTCGCAGGTCTGTTCGCGGCCGGCGGCACCGGCGAGTTCTTCTCGCTGACCCCGAGCGAAGTCCCCCACGTCGTCAAGGTCGCCGTCGAGGAGACCAAGGGCCGCGTGCCCGTGCTCGCCGGCACCGGGTATGGCACCGCAATCGCCCGCGAGATCGCGATCGGCGCCGAGAAGGCCGGCGCTGACGGCCTGTTGCTGCTGCCGCCCTACCTCACCCATTCCGAGCAGGAAGGCCTTGCCGCCCACGTCGAGGCCGTCTGCGCCGCCGTGAAGATCGGCGTCATCGTCTATAATCGCGACAACGCCATCCTCCAGCCCGACACGGTCGCCCGGCTCGCCGAGCGCTGCCCCAACCTCGTCGGCTACAAGGACGGCATCGGCGATATCGAGCTGATGACTCGCGTCTACACCAAGCTCGGCGACCGTCTGACCTATGTCGGCGGCCTGCCGACCGCCGAGACGTTTGCGCTGCCCTATCTTGACATGGGCGTGACGACCTACTCGTCGGCCGTGTTCAACTTCGTGCCGGAATTCGCCACCAACTTCTACGCCGCTGTGCGCAAGCGCGACCATGCGACGATCCACGCCGGCCTGAAGGATTTCATCCTGCCGCTGATCGCGATCCGCAACCGCAAGAAGGGTTATGCGGTCTCGATCATCAAGGCCGGCATGAAGGTCATCGGCCGCGATTCCGGCCCGGTCCGTCCGCCGCTGACCGATCTCAACGAGCAGGAGATTGCGGAGCTGACCGCGCTGGTGAAGAACCTGCCCGCCATTCGATCGTCACAACAGGCTGCAGAATAACAAACGACAGGGAGGAGCGTGCGATGGCCCAGACTGACATCTCCGGCGCGGCAGTCTCCGGCGCACCGGTCGTCACAGCGATGCAGGTGATGCCGGTCGCAGGCCGCGACAGCATGCTCCTCAATCTGAGCGGCGCGCATGCGCCGTTCTTCACCCGCAACATCGTCATCCTCACCGACAATGCCGGTCACACCGGGGTCGGCGAGGTGCCGGGCGGGCAAAAGATCTGGCAGACGCTCCAGGACGCCCGCGATCTCGTGATCGGCAAGACCGTCGGCGCGATGAACAACATCCTCGCCGATGTCCGTACGGCCTTCGCCGACCGCGATGCCGGTGGCCGCGGCAAGCAGACGTTTGACCTTCGCGTGATGATTCACGCGGTTACCGCGATCGAATCCGCCCTGCTCGACCTTCTCGGCCAGCACCTCAATCTTCCCGTCGCGGCGCTGCTCGGCGAAGGCCAGCAGCGCAAGAGCGTCGAAACGCTCGGCTATCTCTTCTTCGTCGGCGACATCCGCAAATCCAGGCTCGATTACGTCAAGGGCGAAACCGGCAAACCCGACTGGTTCAACCTCCGCCATCAGGAGGCGATGACGCCGGAGACGGTGGTGCGGCTGGCGGAAGCGACCCAGGACCATTACGGCTTCGCCGACTTCAAGCTCAAGGGCGGCGTGCTCCACGGCCAGCAGGAGATCGAGGCGGTCACGGCCATCGCAAAGCGCTTTCCGAATGCGCGCGTCACACTCGATCCGAACGGCGCCTGGTCGCTTGATGAGGCAATCCGCCTCTGCAAGAACATGCATGGCATCCTCGCCTATGCCGAGGATCCCTGCGGCGCCGAGGCCGGTTTCTCCGGTCGCGAGATCATGGCCGAGTTCCGCCGTGCCACGGGCCTGCCGACCGCGACCAACATGATCGCGACCGACTGGCGCCAACTCAGCCACGCGCTGCGCCTGGGTGCAGTGGACATTCCGCTGGCCGACCCCCATTTCTGGACCATGCAAGGCTCGGTCCGCGTCGCCCAGACCTGCCGTGACAACGGCCTGACCTGGGGCTCGCACTCCAACAACCATTTTGACATTTCGCTCGCCATGTTCACCCATGTCGGCGCCGCGGCCCCCGGCAAGGTCACCGCGATCGATACGCACTGGATCTGGCAGGATGGCCAGGCGCTCACCAGGGAACCGCTCCGGATCAAGGGCGGCAAGATCGCGGTCCCGGATCGTCCGGGCCTCGGCATTGAGATCGACCGTGCGGCCATCGAGGCCGCGCATGAGCTCTATAAGCAGCATGGACTCGGCGCCCGCGATGACGCTACAGCCATGCAGGACTTGATCCCCGGCTGGACCTTTGACGACAAGCGTCCGTGCCTCGTGCGCTAAGAAACTCTGGAGGAATCTATGACTGCGATGCTGAAGAACTTTATCGGCGGTGAATGGGTCGACGGCTCCGGCATCACCAGGAACATCAATCCCTCCAACACCAACGATCTGGTCGGCGAATACGCCAAGGCCGACAAGGCGCAGACCGAGAAGGCGATCGCGGCCGCGAAAGCCGCCTTCCCCGCCTGGGCCCAGTCGACGCCGCAGGTGCGCTATGACGCGCTGAACAAGATTTCTCTCGAAATCCTCGCCCGCAAGGAAGAGCTCGGCCGCCTGCTTGCCCGCGAGGAAGGCAAGACTCTGCCCGAGGGCATCGGCGAGGTCGCCCGCGCCGGCCAGATCTTTGCGTTCTTCGCCGGCGAGGCGCTGCGCCTGATCGGCGAGAAAGGCGCGTCCGTCCGCCCGGGCCTCGACGTCGAGCTCACCCGCGAGCCGATGGGCGTCGTCGGCATGATCACGCCCTGGAATTTCCCGATCGCGATCCCGGCCTGGAAGATCGCGCCCGCGCTCTGCTACGGCAATGCGGTCGTGTTCAAGCCGGCCGAGCTGGTGCCTGGCTCGGCGCATGCGCTCTCGGAGATCATCGCCCGCTCCGGCATGCCCGCCGGCGTCTTCAACCTCGTGGTCGGATCCGGCTCGGTGGTTGGCCAGACCATGCTCGAGCACCCCGATGTCGCGGCGATCTCGTTCACCGGCTCGGTGCAGACCGGCCGCAAGATCGCGCAGGCCTGCGTGACCTCGAGCAACATGAAAAAGTTCCAGCTCGAGATGGGCGGCAAGAATCCGCTGGTCGTGCTCGACGACGCCGACCTCAAGACCGCCGTCGAAGTCGCCGTCAACGGCGCCTATTTCTCGACCGGGCAGCGCTGCACGGCGTCGTCCCGCCTGATCGTCACCGAGGGCATCCACGACCGCTTCGTCGCGGCGATGGCCGAGCGTCTGAACGGCCTGTCGGTCGACGACGCGCTCAAGGCCGGTGTCCATATCGGACCCGTGGTCGATCAGAGCCAGCTCGACCAGGACCTGCGCTACATCAAGATCGGCCAGGACGAAGGCGCCAAGCTCGCTTTCGGTGGCGAGTTGCTCAAGCGCGAGACGCCCGGCCACTACCTTCAGCCGGCGCTGTTCACCGAAGCCAACAACAACATGCGCATCGCGCGTGAGGAGATTTTTGGCCCGGTCGCGACCGTCATCCGCGCGAAGAATTACGAGGAAGCGCTTGCGATCTCCAACGACACCGAATTCGGCCTCGCCTCGGGCATCTGCACCACCAGCCTGAAATACGCCTCGCACTACAAGCGCAACAGCGAGTCCGGCATGGTCATGGTCAATCTGCCGACCGCCGGCGTCGATTATCACGTGCCGTTCGGCGGCCGGAAGGGCTCGAGCTACGGCGCCCGCGAGCAGGGCTCCTATGCGCGCGAGTTCTACACCACGGTGAAGACGGCCTATACGTATCCCGGCTAACCACGGGGAAGATATCGTAGGGTGGGCAAAGCGAAGCATGCCCACCGCTTACGTTCGGCGTGAGGCACATGGTGGGCACGGCGCGTTGTGCCTTTGCCCACCCTACGATGAGCTTCTGAGGCAAAAGCGCATGGACCAGGACGTCGCGGCGAAAGAACAACCCCGCTACATCAAGCTCAACGCGCGCGACAACGTCGCGATCGTGGTCAATGATTTCGGGCTTCCCGCCGGCTCCCGCTTTGCGTGCGGGCTGACGCTGCGCGCCTTCGTGCCGCAGGGGCACAAGACCGCCCTGGTCGACATCGCGCAGGACGCGCCGATTATCCGCTATGGCGAGGTGATCGGCTATGCGCTCTCTCCGATCCTGGCCGGCGAATGGGTCGATGAGGCGCGCATCCGCATGCCGGAGGCGCCAGCGCTGGACAAGCTGGAAATCTCCACCGCCGTGCCCGCGCCGCTGCCGCCGCTCGAAGGCTTTACCTTCGAAGGCTTTCGCAATTCCGACGGCTCGGTCGGCACCAAGAACATCCTCGGCATTTCCTCCTCCGTGCAATGCGTCAAGGGCACGATGGAATATGCGGTGAAGCGCATCCGCGCCGAGCTCTTGCCGAAATACCCGAACGTCGATGACGTCGTGCCGCTGACGCACGCCTATGGCTGCGGCGTCGCCATCAATGCGCCCGATGCTGTGGTGCCGATCCGCACGCTGCAGAACATCGCGCTCAATCCGAATTTCGGCGGCGAGATTTTGGTCATCAGTCTCGGCTGCGAGAAGCTTGCGCCCGAGCGGCTGGTCCCCGAAGGCGTCAGCGATGCCATCGTGCGCATGCAGGACGAAGCTTTCGACGGCTTTGGCGCGATCGTCGACGCGATCATGACCCAGGCGGAAGCCCGCCTGAAAATCCTGAACAGACGCACACGCGAGACCTGCCCGGCCGCCGATCTGGTGATCGGCCTGCAATGCGGCGGCAGCGACGCCTTCTCCGGCGTCACTGCGAACCCCGCCCTCGGCTTCGCCGCCGACCTTCTGGTGAGCGCCGGCGCCACCGTGATGTTGTCGGAAGTGACCGAAGTGCGCGACGCCATCCAGCTGCTCACGCGACGCGCCATCAACGAGGAGGTCGGCCGCGCGCTGGTGCGCGAGATGGCCTGGTACGACTCTTATCTCGCCCGTGGCGGCGCCGATCGCAGTGCCAACACCACGCCCGGCAACAAGAAGGGCGGCCTCGCCAACATCGTCGAGAAATCTCTCGGCTCGATCGTCAAGTCCGGCTCGAGCGCCATCACCGGCGTGCTGTCGCCCGGCCAGAAGGCGACGCAGAAGGGCATGCTGTTTGCAGCGACGCCGGCTTCCGACTTCATCTGCGGCACGCTCCAGCTTGCCTCCGGCATGACCTTGCAGGTGTTCACCACCGGCCGCGGCACGCCTACGGCCTTGCCGCTGCGCCCGTGATCAAGGTCGCGACCCGCACCGAACTGGCGCGGCGCTGGAAGGACCTGATCGATTTCGACGCGGGCGGCATCGCCACCGGTGAAAAGACCATCGAGGAAACGGGCTGGGACCTGTTCCACCTGATCCTCGACGTCGCCTCCGGCCGCATCAAGCCGTGGTCGGATCGCTGGGGTATCCACAACGACCTCACGCTGTTCAATCCGGCACCGGTGACCTGAGCGCCGGCAACTGGTCCAAGAGGAGCTCGATGTCGGGCATCACGACCCTGCGCACGGTCCGCATCGACGAGCGGCCGAACCTGATCTGGGTCGAGATCGAAACCGACGAGGGACTGACCGGCCTCGGCGAGAGCTTTCGCGGCGCGCAGGCGGTCGAAGCCACGGTGCACGAACTCGCTGCGCCGCTGGTGCTCGGCCAGGACTCCCGCCGCATCGAGGCGATCTCTCGCCAGTTGCTGACGCCCTATCTCGGCTTCCATAGCGTCAGCGCCGAGGTGCGCGCGGCCAGCGCGATCGATATAGCGCTGTGGGACCTCAAGGGCCAGCGTCACGGCATTCCCGTGCACGAGGCACTCGGCGGCGCGAGCCGGCTCGAGATCCGCGCCTACAACACCTGCGCCGGCTATGCCTACAACACGAAGAGCGCCGGGCGCCGCGAGATCGGCACTGACGACGCCGCGCGCGGCCCCTATGACGACCAGATCGCCTTCATGCGCGATGCCGGAGCGCTTGCCGAAAGCCTTCTGAGCGAAGGCTACGGCGCGATGAAGATCTGGCCGTTCGATCCTTTGCCGCGAATGGCGGCCATGCGATCTCGCTCACCGACCTCAAGACCGGACTGGAGCCGTTCCGCAAAATCCGTCACGCGGTGGGCGACCGCATCGAGATCATGTGTGAGCTGCACAGCCTGTGGGGCATGCACACCGCCGAGCGCATCTGCCGCGCGCTCGAGGACTACGGCGTGTTCTGGGTCGAGGACCCCCTCAACAAGATGGACGACGTACAGGGGCTTGCCGATCTCAGGCGACGCGTGAAGACGCCGATCTGCGGGAGCGAGACGCTGGCGGGGGCGGCGAGCTTCCGCAATCTGCTCGCGGCCGATGCCGTCGACGTCGTGATGCTCGACATCGGCTGGTGCGGCGGCCTGAGCGAGGCGCGCAAGATCGCCGCACTGGGCGAGGCCTACAACAAGCCGCTTGCTCCGCATGACTGCACCGGCCCCGTCGCGCTGATGGCGGGGCTGCATCTGGCGCTGCATGCGCCAACCGCGATCTTCCAGGAGGTCGTGCGCGCGACGCTGTCGACCTGGTACCGCGACCTCGTCACCGCGCTGCCCGTCGTGAACAACGGCATCGTGTTGGCACCGACTGCCCCCGGGCTCGGACTCGCGCTCAATCCGGATCTGCGCCGACGCGCCGACGCAGTGGTGCGAGAGACCAAACTCGGCGCGTAAAGCACGATCGCCGGTTTTTCGCGAAACCGTCCGGAGATATTGACGCGGAGAACTCCTCCTCGTTTCGTACCGTCGTCTCACGCAACCGAAAAACCCGCCCGAGGCCGGCTTCAGCGCGATGTCAACAACCTGCTCGACATAAATTCCAGGAGCATTCTCACGTCATGCTGCCCGGCATGAAGCACCGCACGCGCGGGTGGCCGTCTACATAGTGCTTCCAAACCATGGTGCGGCCGATCTTGTTCGGTTCGGTGACCACGGCGCCGTCGGGCACGACCACCCATTCGTCGTCGAGAAGCACGCGGTAGTGCCCCTTATCGGACTCCCAGTCGACATCTGCGACGACATAGCCGTCGGCATCCGAGCAGCACTGTCCGTACTCGCTGCGCAGACTCTCGAACCAGGGTTTGAGCGGCGAGTTGGCATAGCGTCCGTCGTCGCGCGCCATCGCCGATGTCACCAGCAGCAACGTCAGTCCCGTCAGCGTCGCGGCACATCGTCTTGCAAATCTCATCGCGTCATCTCACGGATCGAAGTCAGCGCCGCGAGGAACAGGCGACGTCGCTCACGCCCCCGAGCAGGCGCGGCAGCGACGACTCGCTCCTCCGGGCAGATTTACCGACAGCTATGCAAATTCAGCGCCAGCGCGCATTCCGGGGAACTACTGGCGCAACAGCCCCGCTTGATCGGCCTGGAACGTCCTTGGACCGCAGGCTTACTATTTTCGGGTCGAAGACGAGATCACCGATCCGGCAATGCCTTGAGCGGGTCGTCGCCGGCAACGGCAGGTTTTATGCGCCTTGCACGAAGGTGCGGACGTATTGAGATTGGCAGACGGTCGGCGTGAAAGCAGCCTACTTCTTCGCTGCCGGCGCCATCATCATCGCGCCGCCTTTTTTGGTCGCCGGTGCGGGCGCCGGCTTGGTCGCGACGGCCTGTGCGGGGAGATATTTGGCGATGATGGCGGGATCGACTTCCGCGATGCTTGCATCCGGCAAACGCTGCCAGGTCTCGTCCTTGCCGAACAGGGAAATGCCGAGAAAGCCGCGCATGGTCAGGACCTGACCGTCCGGGCTCACCGTCATCTTGGCCTTCCAGATGTTGCCGTCGCGCGGATTGACCACGTTGCCGCCCTCATACTTCAGCCCGTCACGTTTCATGTCGCGGATGAAGGAGAGCCCGAGCACCGGCTGGTTCTTGCGATCGTCCGTGCACTTCGTGCAGGCCTCGTTCGGGTCGTCGCCGGGGCGCGGAAAGGTCTTGGCGATGACACCTTCGAAGATGCCGTTGTGGTCGATGAAGAGGAACCACCCCACGGTCTTGCCGTCTTCGACCTTCTGCCAGAGGCCCGCAGCAGTTGGCTGCTGCGCTTGCGCCGCAGCCGGGCTCACCGCACTGAGCGACGTCGCGAGCGCGAGAAACGGGAGCAGTCGAAAGCCGGTAAAGAGATTCCGCATCATGATCATCCTGCTAAGCCGCCGCTGCAATGGCCGCAGACTACGGCGATTTCGCGAACGATTCCAGCACCAGAAACATGGGGCATCGCCCCTCCGCTCCCTCGCGATCAGTTGACACCAAGCTTCTTTTGCAGGCTGGAGGACGAGGTCGTGTACTGGAACACCAGCCGCTTCTCCGGATAGACGTAGCGGTGGGCTTTTTGCGACATCAGTGCACCTTCGTGGAAGCCGCACAGGATCAGCTTGATCTTGCCGGGATAAGTATTGATGTCACCGATGGCGAAGATGCCTGATACGTTGGTCTCAAACGCTGAGGTCTCGACCGGCACCAGATTGTTCTCCAGCGCGATGCCCCAGTTCGCGACGGGACCGAGCTTCATGGTCAGTCCGAAGAACGGCAGCATGGTATCGCAAGCAATATCGCTGATGTTGTTGTCGTTGCCCTTGACCGTGGCGCCGGTCAGCAGGCCACCGGCGCCCGAGAGCGCGGTGACCTGGCCGAGCCGCAGATCCATCCTGCCGTCGGCCACCAGCGCGCGCATCTGCTCGACGCTGTGAGGCGCGGCACGAAAATCGTCGCGCCGGTGCAGCAGCGTGATGCGCTTTGCGATCGGATGCAGATTGAGCGTCCAGTCGAGTGCGGAATCGCCGCCGCCGACGACCAGCACGTTCTTGTCGCGGAAATTTTCCATCTTGCGCACGGCGTAGTGCACCGAGGTGCCTTCATAGGCTTCGATGCCCGGCACCGGCGGACGCTTAGGCTGGAACGAGCCGCCGCCGGCCGCGATCACCACCACCTTGCATTCGAACACCTTGCCGGCGTCAGTAGTGCAGCGAAACAGGGGATCGCCGATCTTCTCCACGGTCTCGATCATCTCGCCGAGATGGAAGGTCGGGTGGAACGGCTTGATCTGCTCCATCAGCGCTTCGGTGAGGCCTTGCCCCGAAACCTTCGGAATGCCGGGAATGTCGTAGATCGGCTTTTCCGGATAAAGCTCGGCACACTGCCCGCCGACCTTGTCGAGGATGTCGACGAAATGCGCCTTCATGTCGAGAAGGCCGAGTTCGAAAGCGGCGAACAGACCGCAAGGGCCGGCGCCAATAATCAGCACATCGGTTTTGATCACGTCGCTCATGTCGTCTCTTTATCGGTCGTTATCGGTTGGACGGCGCCCGGCGGGCAGAGGTGACCCTGCCTGTCTAGCCAACGGGAATGGATCAGGGAAGGCATAAAAGCGGGAGCGCCCCGCAGCCGCGCCCACTTGCCGGGTCAAAATAACTGGGCTGTAACGAGGTTGGACATGACGGAGATCAATCGGTGAACGCACCAAGCCGCCTCGATACGACGCCGCGCCTGGAGGACTTCCCCTTTCGCCTCAGCGACAACGTGCGCTTCGGCGATCTCGACCCGAACCAGCACGTCAACAATGCGGTCTACGCCACCTATTTCGAGACCGGCCGCGTCACGCTGATGAAGCTCCCGGAATACGGGCTGACCCCGCCGGGCCTCGCCTGGATCATGGTGCGGCTCGACATGCATTTCCGCGCCGAGCTGCATTGGCCGAACACGATCGAGCTCGGCCTTGGCGTCGTGAAGCTGGGACGGACGTCAGTGACCTTCGAGCAGGTCATCTTCTCGCAGGGAAAATGCATCGCCTCCGCGACATCCGTCGGCGTCTTGCTCGACGAGACGACGCGGCGACCGGCGCCGCTGACTGCAGAGGTGATCGAGAAATTCAAACCCTGGCACAAGCGCGGCATCGAGGTCGCGCAGCCGAGCATATCGTAAGAAGGATCAGGCCTGACGTTCCGGCGTCGACACCACGAGCCCGTCGAGCTCGTCGGAGACCTTGATCTGGCAGGACAGGCGCGAGTTCGGGCGCACGTCGAAACCGAAGTCGAGCATGTCCTCTTCCATCGGCGTCGGGCTGCCGACCTTCTCGCGCCAGGCTTCGTCGACATAGACATGGCAGGTCGCGCAGGCGCAGGCGCCGCCGCACTCGGCCTCGATGCCGGGAATGCTGTTGCGGATGGCAGCTTCCATCACGGTTGCGCCGTTCTCGACATCCACCGTACGGGTTTCGCCCTTGTGGTCGACAAAGTGAATTTTGGCCATGAGTACTCGTGCTGCCGGGATCTGGGGAAAAAGGAGGGTCCGGGCTGTCCTATAACGGGTCGGTCAGGGCAGCGCTAGTGCGCAGTCCACCCGCCTTTGCGGGAGCGCGGCCTAATGCTTCAGGATCGCGGCGATGGCGGCGCGGACCTCGGCAACCGCCTCTTTCAGATCCGCAAAAGCCCGGGGTGGGTTGTTGCCGGTCCTGACAGCGGTCTCGAGCCCGGCGGCCGCATCGGCGACCGCAAAAGCGCCGATCCCGCGCGCCGAGCCTTTAAGCTTATGCGCGAGCGCACCGGTCTCGGCCGGCAGCGCCGTCATCGTCGCGATCAGCCGAATCGCCTGCTCGGCGAACATCGCAAGCACTTCCTGTTCCAGCTCCGCGTCGCCGAGCGTCATCCGCGAGAGGTGGTCGAGGTCGAGGGGGCTGTCGATGGGCGCAAGCGGGGGCGAGGGCATCCAGTCCATCCGTTGCAGTTCAGGCATCATGGCGCAGGCCCCGGCATCGCGCGACGGTCCGCCGGTCCGGCGGTTCGCCCCACCGAAGCATGGAAATGGTTAACGAAGTGTTTGGGCCGTTTTACGCAAATCTGCCCGTTTGTTGACGAAAAGTTGCCGCAATCCACCAAGTTCCGTGGAGAATTTCATTTAGCCCTAAGGTGTTACGGCGCGATCCTGTTAACGATGATTAAGATTGTCTTAACCGCAGGCATTTCATTCGCGACGCTCTGCCAATAGGATGTTGCGGAAATTAGCGGACAAGCCGTCCGGGTGGGGATGGCTCGGAGATCCGCGCAAGCGGCATGATCCGGTCTGTGGGCTTGCGGAGCGCGCAGGGCTCGCGGGGGGACGCGTACCAGTAACGAGGGCTCGACTGAACATGGCCAACACTCCCAAAAAGGTCAAAGACCCCACAGAAGTTGCGCTTTCTGCGATCCAGGAAGCCCTCAACATAAGCGACACGGCTGCCGACACCAGCCGTAACGCATCGATGCGCAACGAAACGGCGCCTCCGGTGACGCCGCCCACACCTCCCGTGTTCGACGAGCCGACGTTCGAGCCGCGCCCCGCCGCCAACGAGCGCGCGGTGTTCGATCCAATCGAGGAGCCGCGCACCTCGCGCCGCGCCGCCAATGACGACCGCGAGACAATCGGCCAGCTGCTCCAGTCGCTGCAGACGGGCCGCCCTGCCCGCAACATCTACACCGGCGCAACCATCTTCACCGTCGTCTGGCTTGCGGCCTGCGCCGCGCTGACGGTCGGCTTCCTGCCCTCGATCCGGGCTGCGATGGGCGAGAGCGGCGGCGTGCTGGCGATCGCCGGCCTCGCCACGATGTTTTTTGCGCCGATCATGCTGTTCTATTTCCTCGCCAGCCTGGTCTGGCGCGGCCAGCAGATGAGCCAGGTCGCACAGGCGATGGCGCAGGTCGCGATCCGCTTCTCCGAGCCGGAAGGCTCGGCGTCCGATTCCATGGTCACCGTCGGCCAGGCCATCCGCCGCGAGGTCGCGGCGATGGGTGACGGCATCGAGCGCGCGATCGCGCGCGCCGGCGAGCTCGAGACGCTGGTCGCCAACGAAGTCGCCGCGCTTGAGCGCGCCTATTCCGACAACGAAGTCCGCATCCGCGCCCTGCTCCAGGACATTGCGCATCAGCGCGACAACCTGGTCGGCCAGGCCGAGCAGGTCCGCAGCGCCATTTCCGGCGTGCAGATCGACCTCCGCCACGATATCGCGCTGATCTCGGACGCGATCGCCTCGCGCGTCGACGAGGTCGCGAAATCCATCACCGGCGCGCTGGAAGAGCGCGGCGCCCACATCACCGGCGCGCTGAGCCAGGCCGGCGACAACATGATCCTGGCGCTCGGCGAGCGCGGCGGCGACCTGCTCGACCGCCTCGAGGAGGCCAGCGCCGAGACCACCCGCGCGGTGCTCGATGCCAGCGAGCGGCTGACCACCAGCCTCAATTTCAAGACCGGCCACGTCCACGACGAGTTCGTCGACCTCGCCGACCGCGTCCACGAGATGCTGAACGAGCGCATCGACCGCATCACCGGCGAGTTCGAGCAGCGTTCCGCCGCGATCGTCGACGGCATCTCCGAGCGTACCGAGCAGGTGCATGACAGCCTGAAGAACTCGTCGGACTCGCTGCTGCTCGAGCTCGAGCTGCGCTCCAACGACCTCTCCGCCAAGATCGACGACGCCGGCAGCCGCCTCGCCGGCCAGATCATGACCTCCGGCGACAAGGCGAGCGAAGCGCTCGACGCCACGGTGAACACCCTCGTCGCCAAGGTCGTGAGCCAGACCGAGACCGCGCACGATTCGCTGTCGCTGCAGATGAGTGCGTTCGACGAGCTGGTGAAGAACCAGGGTTCCGAGCTGGTCGAGAAGTTCGCCCGCGATTCCGGCACGCTGGGTGCCCTGATCACGCGCCACATCTCCGAGTTCGACCGCACCGTGAAGACGTTCGGCGGCGAGATCGTCGAGCGCATGGGCCAGCGCACCCACGACATCCACGAGTCGCTGAAGACCTATGTCGACAATTTCGACACCCGCTTCACCTCGAATGGCGGTGCCATCACGGCCGTGCTCGACCAGCGCCTGGTGGAGTTCGAAACCACGATCGGCGAACGCGTCACCAATTTCGACGCCTCGCTGAACGGAAAGATCGCCAGCCTCGACAGCACCATCGAAGGCCACATCAAGACCTTCGACGAGCAGCTCGTTGGCCGCGTCGCCGCGCTCGAGCAGTCGTTCGACACCCGCGCCAGGTCCGTCACCGAGACCGTCGACGAACGTCTCAACACGTTGTCCATGACGCTGACCGATGGTGCCGCCCAGGCGATCCAGTCGGTCGACACGCGGTTGACGCACCTCACGACGACACTCACCGGTGGCGCATCGCAGGCGCTCGAGTCCATCGACTCCCGTCTCACCCACCTCACGACGACGCTGACCGACGGCGCCTCGCAGACGATCCAGGCGATCGATACGCGGCTGACGTACCTAACGACGACGTTCAACAGCGGCGCATCGCAGGCGCTGGAGTCCGTCGACAGCCGCCTCACCTATCTGACGACCGCGCTGACCAACGGCGCCTCGCAGGCCGTGCAGTCGATCGACACCCGTCTCAGCCTGCTGACCTCGACGCTCACGGACGGCACGGCGCAGGCAATCGAGGCGGTCGACCGCCGCATCACCAGCGTCGCCGATTTGATCGATGGTCGCAGCACGTACCTGACCGACACGGTCACGGCGCGCTTCCAGGACATCCACCAGGCGATCGAGACCAAGGTCGGTTCGGTTGCCAGCGACATCGACGTGCGCGTGGCGCAGTTCGAAGACCTGCTCGGCTCGCGTGTCGAGGCCGTCGCCGGCCGCATCGAAAGCAGCGGCCGCCAGGCCAGCGAGGACATGATGTCCCGCGCCGAGATGATCTCGACCGCGATCCGCTCGCACGTCGAGGACGCCGAGCGCTCGCTCACCAACCTCGTCGTCAACACCAGCGAGACGATCCAGACCGGTGCGCGCACTGCGCAGCAGTCGCTGATGACGGTCTCCTCCGACGTCAACGCCCAGCTCAAGATGACCTCCGCCGAGGTCGAGCGCGCCCTGACCACGGTCGGCACCGGTGCTGCGAACTCGATCCTGACCAGCGCCCGCGAGGCGCAGTCGTCCCTGGTCGCGGCGTCGGGCGATGCCTCCAACCAGATCAAGGGCCTCGCCGCCGACGTCGAACGCACGCTGTCCGCAGCCGGCGCGGCCACCGCGGCCTCGATCCTGGCCGGCGCCCGCGAGGTGCAGACCACGCTCGTCACGGCCTCGTCGGACGCGGCCAACCACGTCAAGACGCTCACCGCCGACGTGCAGCGTTCGCTGTCGCTCGCCGGCACCAGCACGGCGGAATCGATCACCGCCGGCGCTCGCGACGCGCAGGGCACGCTGATCGCGGCGTCGACCGAGACCGCCAACCAGATCAAGACGCTGTCCTCCGACGTGCAGCGTTCGCTCTCGATGGCCGGCACCTCGACCGCCGAGACCATCATGAGCGGTGCGCGCGAAGCCCAGAGCACGCTGGTCAACGCCTCCTCGGATGCGGCGAGCCAGGTCAAATCGCTCGCGGCCGAAGTGCACCGCTCGCTCTCGCAGGTCGGCCAGAGCACTGCCGAGACGATCACGGCCAGCGCCCGCGACGCCCAGAGCACCCTACTCGCGGTCTCGGCCGAACAGACCGGCCAGGTCCGTTCGCTCGCAGCCGAGATGCAGCGCGCGCTGGCGACTGCCGGCGGCGCCACCATCGAGGCACTGACCAGCGGCGTGCGCGAGGCCCAGGGCACGCTGATATCGGCGTCGACCGATGCGGCGAGCCAGATCAAGTCGCTGACGACCGACATCGAGCGCACGCTGACCGCGGTCGGCGCCGACACCGCCTCGACCATTCTCAGCAGCGCACGTGAGGCCCAGACCTCGCTGACCGCGAGCTCGGCGGACGCCGCAAGCCAGATCCGCACGATCTCGACCGAGATCGAGCGCACGCTGAGCACGGCCACGGCGAACGCGACCAACGACATCCAGACCAGCGCGCTCAACGCCCAGAATGCGCTGATCAACGCCTCCAACGAGGCGAGCTCGCGGGTCAAGTCGAGCTCGGCCGACGTCGAGCGCTCGGTGCTCTCCGCCTCGAGCAGCTTCGGGCAGGCCATGACCGGCAAGACCGACGAGATCGTCACCTATGTGCAGCAGCAGGCCGACCGCCTCGCGAACATGATCGATGCCAAGCGCGGCTCGCTCGTGGACGCGATCGGCTCCAAGACCAGCCAGCTCACGCTCGATATCGACCGCGTCACCTCCGACGCGCTGAAGTCGATCGAGACGCGCGGCACGGCCTTCTCGCAGACCATGATGGGCAACGGCAACGAAGTCGCCCGCACCATCAACGCGGCGAGCGAGATCGCGACCAGTGCGGTGGGCAAGTCGCTCAAGGACCTCGAACAGGCCTCGCGTGCGGCCATCGACCAGTCACGCCAGGTCTCGATTGCGGCCGTCACCGAGATGCAGGAGACCAGCAAGATCCTGCGCACCGACACGGTCGCGCTGTTCGAGCGTCTGCGCGAGGGCAACATCCTCCTTCAGGAGGTGCTGACCGGTGCACACGACAACCTCAACTCGCTCGAGCGGGCGCTGGTGACACGCGTCGCCGACTTCGTCTCGGCGATGAACGACGTCACCTCGCGCAACGGCGCTGCGACGCAGAACCTGGAAGACCAGCTCAACGTCTTCAACACCAAGACCACGCGCGCACTCCAGGACCTCGGCGAACTGTCGACCCAGTTCGACGCCCACGGCAAGGCGCTCGTCGATGCCGCGCAGGTCGTCGAGCAGAGCAACAAGAACACCACCGCCTCGCTCGCCGAGCGCAAGCAGGCGCTGGAATCGCTCGTCACCACCATCGACCTGCGCACCGCCGATCTCGACCAGCGGCTGTCGCGCTTCACCGGGCTGCTCGATGAGTCGCTCGCTGCGGCCGAAGAGCGTGCCCGCGACATCGCCCGCGTGGTCGCGGAGACCGCCGGCGCAGGTTCGGCCGCGATCACCCGCCAGTTCGAGGCGGTGCGGTCGGCGTCCGAAGAGGAGCATCGCCAGACCATCGATGCCATGCACGACATCTACCGCCAGACCACCGACGAGGCGGATGCGATGTTCAAGCAGTCGGCCGAGAAGTTCGGCAACCTCGTCTCCAGCATGAAGCAGATGGCGTTCGAGATGCACAACGAGCTCGAAGCCACCCGCAACGAGCTGCGCCGCGGCGTGCTCGAAATGCCGCAGGAGGCCGCCGAGAGCACTGCGCAGATGCGCAAGGTGATCGTCGACCAGATCGAGGCGCTCGCCGAGCTCAACCGCATCGTGGCCCAGCACGGCCGCGGCCTCGACGTCACCACGACGGGCCGCGCTTCCGTCGCCGTCCAGCGCCAGGAAGAGCCGGTGATGGCAAGTGCGGGCGTTCGGGGTACCGAGACCCGCATGCGCGACACGGGCAGCGCTTCCACGCTGCCGCCGCCCGACCTCGGCATGCCCGCCGCCTCACGGCGCACCGAAGCGCCGCCGGTCGCACCGGGCGCCAACGATCCCGGCCGCGACGGCTGGCTGTCGGATCTGTTGAACCGCACCGACGCCAACCAGGCTGCCCCGAACGGGCGCGAGGTCCCGCGCGGCCGCCAGGCTGCTCCCGCTCCGCAGCCGCAGGCCCCGCAGAATGGCGGCAATCCGCTGGAATCGCTGTCGCTCGACATCGGCCGGCTGATGGACCGCAATCTCGCCAGCGAGATGTGGGACCGCTACCAGCGCGGCGAGAACAAGGCCTTCACCAAACGCCTGTACACGCCCGCCGGCCAGAAGGCCTTTGACGAGGTCGCCCGCAAGTACCGCGCCGACCGCAACTTCAAGGGCACGGTCGACCGCTACATCGGCGAGTTCGAGCGCCTGCTCGACGAAGTCGCCCGCGACGGCCGCGGCCCGCAGGAGCTGCGCAGCCACCTCACGTCGGAGACGGGCCTGGTGTACACGCTGCTCGCTCATGCGGCGGGCCGGTTGGGGTAAACAAAGCTCGCGAGTCGCGAATAGCGAATGAGAAAACGGAGCCCTGTCGGGCTCCGTTTTGTTTTGGCCGATGTTGCGCCAACAGTTCACCGTTAGGAAATTACGACGCCCCCACAAGCTCCGTCATTGCGAGGAGCTCTTGCGACGAAGCAATCCAGGCTACCCATAGGGACAGTCTGGATTGCTTCGCTTCGCTCGCAATGACGGAGGAGAGAGGCCCTACTGCCGCTTGCGCTCGTTCGCGGGCGCGGGCTTGGGCGCCTCTGCCGGAGGCGGGGCGGCGGCCGGTGCGCTGTTGCTGGCGCCGAACAGCACGCGGGTCGGGTTGCGGTCGAAGTTGTTCACGGCGCGGCTGATGTCGCCGAGGGTGCGGCGGCCGTCGGTCATCAGCGCACCCGAGCGCTTGTCGAAATCCTCGGCGAGTTCGCGGATCGATTTGACCGTCAGGAACAGCTCGCCACCGTCCTTGCCGCCGGCGAGCGTGTTGAGGCCGAGCATGAGGTTGTCGGCCTTCAGCATGACGCCATCGACCTTGGCCATCACGCCGTCGATCTTCTCGGAATTGCGGGCGAGCGAGTTGGTGAACGTCTCCAGATTCTTCAGCGAGTTCTTCACCGATTCCTGATTGTCGGCGACGATCTTGTTGATGTTCTGCAGCGTGCCGCGGATCGCCTCGGTGACGTCCTGGAGCTTGTTCGGGTCGGCCGTCAGCGTCGGGATGCCGTCCTCGTCGAGCGGCGGCGGCGGAGCCGCCTCCTCGCCGCCCTTGAGCGAGATTGCGGCCACACCCGTCAGGCCCTGGAATTCGAGGCCGACCAGGGTGTCCTTGCGGAGCGGCGTGTTGTTCTCGATCATGGCGAGTGCGACAACCCGCCGCGGGTTGTCGAGCTTCACCGAGACCACCTCGCCGACCCGGATACCATTGAAGTTGACGCTGCCGCCGTTGCGCAGGCCGGCGGCCGGGCCCTCGAACACGACGCGGAAGGGGCTGCGCTGCTTGGTGGTGTGCAGCGACTGGAACCACAGCACGAAGCCGATCGCAGCCGCGAGCACGGCCAGCGTGAAGGATCCAATCAGTACGTAGTTCGCCCGCGTTTCCATCAGCTGCTCCGGCTACTCAAGTCACGACCGCGCGGGCGCGCTTGCCATGGAAATACTGCCTCAGCCAGGGATGCTGCGAGGCCTGCATGTCGGCGATCGACCCTGCCGCAATGATCTTACCGTTCCCTAAAACGGCGATCCGGTCGCAGGCCGTGTAGAGACTGTCGAGGTCGTGGGTTACCATGAAAACGGTCAGCCCCAAAGTACGCTGCAGCGTCCTGACCAGATCGTCGAAGTCGCCGGCACCGATCGGATCGAGGCCGGAGGTCGGCTCGTCCAGGAAGACGAGGTCAGGATCGAGCGACAGCGCGCGGGCCAGCGCGACGCGCTTGATCATGCCGCCGGAGAGTTCCGACGGGAAGCGCTCCGCCACTTCCGGCTTGAGGCCGACCATGGCGAGCTTGGCCATGGTGATCTCGTCCATCAGCCGCTGCGAAACCCGCAGATATTCGCGCATCGGAAACTGGATGTTCTGCCGCACCGTGAGCGAGGAGAACAGCGCGCCCTGCTGGAACAGCACGCCCCAGCGCCGCTCGACATTGCGGCGCTGCGATGTGTTGGAGGAATCCAGATCGACGCCGAACACCTCGATGGATCCGGCCACCTTGGGGACAAGGCCGATGATAGTCCGCGTCAGCACCGACTTGCCCGCCCCCGACGGGCCGACAAATCCCAAAATCTCGCCGCGCTTGACGTCGAGGTTGAGGCCGTCGAGCACGCGCGTCGCGCCGAACTGCACGGTGATGTCGCGGACTCGGATGATGGGGTTTTGAATCGCGTCTTGAGTTTCCTGCGCCATCGTCACATCCCGATCGAGGCGAAGAAGATGGCGAACACGCCGTCCATGACGATGACGAAGAAGATGCCCTTCACCACCGACGCAGTCGTGTGCTGTCCGAGCGATTCCGCGCTGCCCTGCACGGCGAGGCCCTCGACGCAGGCGACGATGCCGATCACCGCGGCCATGACGGGCGCTTTCACCATGCCGACGATGAAATGGTCGATCGAGATGGCGTCGCGTAGCCGCAGCAGAAACGATTCTGGATCGACGCCGCCATAAAGCCAGGCAACGAGCCCGCCGCCATAGAGCGCAGCCATGGCGCCGAGAAAGGCCAGGATCGGCAGCGCCAGCACCAGTGCCAGCATGCGCGGCAATACCAGGACCTCGATCGGGTCGAAGCCCATGGTGCGCAGCGCGTCGATCTCCTCGCGCATCTTCATCGAGCCGAGCTCGGCGGTGTAAGCGCTGCCCGAGCGGCCCGCGACCATGATCGCGACCAAGAGCACGCCGATCTCGCGCAGCACCAGCACGCCGAGCATGTCGACGACGAAGATGTCGGCGCCGAAGCGGCGGAAATGAAAAATGCCTTGCTGGGCGATGATGCAGCCGATCAGGAAGGTGATCAGCACGATGATCGGCACCGCGCGCCAGCAGACCTGCTCCAGATGATGCACGGTCGAGGTCAGGCGGAGCGAGCGCGGATGGATCAGCACGCGCCCGCCCGCCGCGAGCACCGCGCCGAGCATGTCGATCACGCTCGCAATGGTGCCGCCGATGCCCGCCACGGCGCGGCCGATCTGCTCCAGCATGCCGGTGAGGGTGATCGCGGAGGTCTCAACCACCGCCGTCGCCCGCACCCGGCGCACCTCGTCGACGAGGCTCGAATAGTTGGCCGACAGCCCCGCGATCTGCGCCTCGACGGCGCCTTGGGTCAGGCTGCGGCGCAACCGTTCGATCAGCCAGGCACCAAAGGTGTCGAGCTTGGCGACCTCGGAGACGTCAATGAAGATACTTTGGGGGCCGCCGGCGAGTTTCTCGGCCTCGGCCACCATCCGCTCCAGCACCGGCGCGAAGCTCGCAGTCCAGGTTCCGGTGGCGCAGAGGGCCAGCGCGTTGCCTTTGGCAATCCGTTCCAGCTTCGGATCGCCGCTCAAGATGTCCGCTCCTGTACCAGGGCGGGAGAAATCGGATCGTTGCGCACGCGCCCTTACCCAGAAAAGGTATCCCCAACTGGTTAATGTTAGTTGCTAGAGGTAACCAGCAGGTTCAGATTTCGCCAGAGTTCAAAATGACTTCCAGCAAAGTTCCTCTCCTTGTCGCGCGAATCGAGCGGTTTCCCATCGCCGGCAGTTTCACCATCAGCCGGGGCGCCAAGACGGAAGCCGTGACCGTTGTGGCCGAAGTGAGCCAAAACGGCCTGATCGGCCGCGGCGAATGCGTCCCCTATCCCCGCTATGGCGAGACGCCCGAGGCAACGCTGGCCGCGATCCAGGCCATGCGGGCGGCCGTGGCGGGCGGGCTGACGCGGCAGGCGCTCCAGGCCGCCATGCCGCCTGGGGCGGCCCGCAATGCGCTGGATTGCGCCCTGATCGACCTGGAAGCCAAGGCCGCGGGCCTGCGAGCCTGGAACCTGCTGGACCGCCCCGAGCCCGGCGAGCGCACCACCGCCTATACGATCTCGCTGGGCACGCCTGAGGCCATGGCGGCGGCGACGGCCAATGCGGCGCACCGGCCGCTGCTCAAGATCAAGCTCGGCGGCGACGGCGATCCGGAGCGGATCGCGGCCGTGCGCAAGGCGGCCCCCGAGTCCGAGTTGATCGTGGATGCCAACGAGGCCTGGACCGAGGCCAATCTGGAAGCCAACCTCAGCGCCTGCGACGCCGTCGGCGTCACATTGGTGGAGCAGCCGCTGCCGGCCGGCCAGGACGACGCGCTGGCGCGGATCAAGCGGCCGCTCGCGGTCTGCGCCGACGAGAGCGTACATGATCGCAACTCGCTGGCACCCTTGCGGGCGCGCTACGACGCCGTGAACATCAAGCTCGACAAGACCGGCGGTCTCACCGAGGCGCTGGCCATGGCCGATGCAGCGCAGGCACTCGGATTCGAGATCATGATCGGCTGCATGGTCGCAACCTCGCTGTCGATGGCGCCCGCCATGCTGGTGACCCCGCAGGCGCGCTTCATCGATCTCGACGGCCCCTTGTTGCTGGCGCGCGATCGCGATCATGGATTGCGTTACGACGAGAGCCTGGTCTATCCGCCGGACGCTTCGCTCTGGGGCTGAGCCTTGAGCCGATGCCGCGCCGACCAGATGACAATCGCGCCCGCAGCCGCCATCCCGGCCATGACGTAATAGAGGCTGTCGCCGATGCGGGCGTAGATCGCGCCCGAGGCGATCGAGCTTGTCGCGCCCAGCAATCCGCTGCACGCAGCATAGTAGCCCTGCCCCCGCGCAATCTGATGCGACGGCACGCGCTGCACCAGCAAGTTCATGGTGCCGACGATGGTCATGCCGAAGGTGAGGCCGTGACCGAGCTGCGCGACCGCGAGCAGCGCCAGCGGCGGCTCCTGCGCCGTAACGATCCAGCGCAGCACCGCGCTGACGCCGCCGATCGCCATCAGCGATGACGGATGCAGCGAGAAGCGCGGCGACAGGGCGAAGACGACGATCTCGGCGATCACGCCCAGAGTCCAGAGTCCTGCGATTGTGAACCCGCCGAGCCCATGCGCCTGCCAGCTGATCGCCGAAAATGAGTAATAGGCGGCATGACTGCCCTGGATCAGCGCGGCCGAAATGATGACCGACCAGAAGCCGGCGTCGCGCAGCAGCGCATTGCCGGCATGCTTTTCCGCCGTCCTTCGCCTGACGTCGTCGAGCGGCTGAAGCAACAGGCCTGCGATGGCCGCAACGAGCGCCCATGCGACGATGACCCAGATCAGCTCGCGCGTGTCGATGCTGTCGAGGAGATAGCCGCAGGCGAGTGCGCCGGCAGCGAAGGCTGCCGAGCCCCACAGCCGAACCGGCCCATAGTCGAAACCGTAGCGAATGACGCCGCGCAATGCATAAGCGTCCGTGAGCGGCACGACCGGCGTCCACATGATGCAGGTGAGCGCATAGACCAGCAGAAGTGCCAGCGGCTGGTGCTGCAAGCCGACCAGCGCAAATCCGACCGCCGTCGCGAAGACCGAAACCACCATGCCGGCACGAATCGCGTGGCGCTTTTCGGCAAAGGCGGTTGCGTAGGGCAGCGTGGTGAAGCGCGTAATCCCCGGCAGCGCGTTGATGATCCCGATCCAGGCCGCATCGACGCCGATCGCCTTGAGCCAGACCGGGAAGAACGGCAGATGCGTGCCCGAGACCGCGAACACGGCCGAATAGAACAGCGCGAGACGCACGGCGAATCGCCGCTTGACGGATGTCGCGATGGGAATTTGTGATTCGCCTGCCATCAAACCAATTGCGATTCGGTCGATATCGTGGTGATCGTTACAGTAACGCGCGGTGATTTGCGCGACGAGATTGTCATGGCCAACGAAGCATTCGCCCTCTCGCCCATGTCGGCCCGCGCGGCCGACCCGAACGAGCAGGATTACGACGCGATCCGCGAAGCCTTCATGGAGACCGCGCGCGGCCGCTGGTTCCTCGGCGAATACGCCAAGCGCAACCGCAATGCAGACACGAGCATGGTGCTCGACGCGGTCGCCAAAATCGAAGAAACCCTTGCGGCACAGCGGCAACCAATCGTCGAGGACCGCCTGCCCGAAGCGCTGGTCGCGATCCGCCGCGCCGTCGAGGACGCAGAAAGCGCCGCCGGCAAGGCGTTCGATCCGGCTGTGCTCGAGGCGAGCCTCGCACCGATCCCGCGCGGCGTGCGCATCATCAAGGAGATCTCCTGGCGGTGGCGCGAGATCGGCGCGGATGGGCGAATCTGCGACCTGATTGATTCGCAGCTCGCCTCGATCGAAGCAGCCTGCGCCCAAGTGTCGACCATCGACCCGCGCGCCGACCTCAAGGCCGCCTTCGATCTGCTCAAGGACCGGGTCGAGCAGACCGATCTTGGCGGCGTCGAAGCGCCGCAAGGCTCGGTGCAGCCGCGCCCTGCAGAACCGCCGGTTGCCGAAGCGCCCGCCGCGACCGTGAGCGAAGCACCCGTCGCTTTTACGGAGGCGCCGCAGGAGATCGCGGCGGCCGCTCACGCGAGCGGCAGCGCCGAGGACGCGACGATGGACCTCGCGATCGCGCCCGAGATCGCCGAAAGCCACACCGCTGTCGAAGAGCGTTCTGCTGCGGTCGAGGACAGCCTGGCCGATCCCGCCTCCGTCGCCGAGATCGCGGACGAGTTCTCGCTCGATGCCGCCGCGGAGGCCGAAGACGACGCCGTGCTGGCGCGGATCGCGATGGAAATGGCCGCGCCCGATCCGGAGTTCGACGAGATCGTCGAGCCCATGGAGATGGAAGCGGCCATTCCCGAGCCGATGCCCGAGCCGATGCCGGAGCCGATGGCTGCGGAGATCGCGGAGCCGGTCGCCATGGCGGCGCCAATCGCACCGCAAGTTGAGGAGACCCTTGTCGAGGAGCGGGTTGTTGAGGAGCCGATCATCGAAGCGCCGATCGCCATGGAATCGCTCGCGCGTCTGACCGATGCCATCGCCGAAGCCGCCGCCGAAGTGATGGAGCAGCCAGCCCCGCCATGGCGGCCGTGGCGAATTTCGGCGCAGCACCGACCGCGTCACTTCCGGTGCCGTCGTCCCCCTGCCCGAGCTCTCGCTCGGCGCCACGGTCCTCGCCAGCGGCATCGTGCAAAGCCCCGCCCCGCGGCCAACGACGCGCTGGCGCCGATCCGCCGCATGACCCAGGCCGAGAAGATCGCGTTCTTCTCGTAACGCTGCGCACTCTCGCCATCGTCATCGCGAGCGCAGCGAAGCAATCCAGACTGCCGCCGCGGGAAAGATTCTGGATTGCTTCGCTGCGCTAGGAAGAAACGTCGAGCTAACCCATTGATTCCATTTGCGTCGCCAAACAACGTTTCATTCAGCGCGCGTCGGCTCCTCAAGCCGGTCCCAACTCGCAATGACGGAGTGTGAGGCAAACGCCCCACGCCCTTACGCGTGATTTGTCAGAAGCCCAAAACTCAGGCCACCAGCTCGGCGAACAGATCCGCATCGACGTTGCCGCCGGAGAGCACGATGACCACGTTCTTGCCGGCAACGTCGAGACGCCCCGCAAGCAGTGCGGCGAGGCCCACCGCGCCGCCGGGTTCGACCACGAGCTTCAGCTCGCGATAGGCGAAGGCGACGGCCGCGCCGACTTCCTTGTCCGACGCGGTCACGCCGCGCGCCAGAAGCTTGCTGTTGATCGCAAAGGTCATCTCGCCGGGGATCAGCGCCATCAGCGCGTCGCAGATGGTGCGGCCAGCCGGCGCGTGCGGCTCGCGATGACCTGCGGTCAGCGACAGGCCGTGATCGTCAAACGCCTCGGGCTCGGCCACCACGATCTGGGCTTGCGGATAGCGCGCCTTCACGGCCGTCGCGACGCCCGCGATCAGGCCGCCGCCGGAGGCCGGCGCCACCACGATGTCGGGTGAGAGGCCGAGCGTGGCCATGTCCTCCGCGATCTCGCGGCCGGCGGTGCCCTGTCCCGCGATCACGAAGGGATCGTCATAGGGCCTGACCAGCGTCGCGCCGCGCTTCTCGGCGATGCCGCGCGAGATCGCCTCGCGATCGTCGCGGTCGCGATCGTACAGCACGACCTCGGCGCCATAGGATTTGGTACGCTCGCGCTTCGACAGCGGCGCGTCTGTCGGCATCACGATGGTCGCCTGCATGTCCAGGATCTTGGCCGCCGCCGCCACGCCCTGGGCGTGGTTGCCGGAGGAGAACGCGACGACGCCGCCGGCGCGCTTGTCCTGCGGGATCGAGAACACCTTGTTGAAGGCGCCGCGGAATTTGAAGGAGCCGGTGCGCTGGAGCATCTCCGGCTTCAGGAAGACCTTCGCGCCAACGCGCTCGTTGAGCACGGGAAACGACAACAGCGGGGTGCGGACGGCGAAAGGGGCGAGCACGCGCGCTGCGGCATCGATATCGGCAGGGCCGATCGGAAGGGGCTGTTCGGACATGGGGGTGATGTTATCGCGGCAGACGCGGCGCGGGCAAGACACCTCCGCGAGAGGATCTTCGCGATCAGGCGGCAAACCGGTCCGGGTCCGCTCCGTTCCGGCCGGGCAGCACGGCACCGACCGCCAAAATGCTGTCCACAAACGCCCTTGCCGAGGCTTCCCAGGTGTAATTGGCGGCGAATTGGACGCAGGCTGGCCTGGAGATGTCGAGCGCCGCGAAACAGGCGTTGCGCAGGTCATTGTCCAGCGCGCCGACCGGCGCATCGCCGATTATGTCGCGCGGCCCCTTCACGGGGAAGGCCGCAACCGGCAGGCCGCTCGCGAGCGCCTCGAGCAGGACCAGGCCGAACGTGTCGGTCCTGCTCGGAAACACGAAGACATCGGCCGCCGCATAGATGTCGGCCAGCTCCTCGCCGTGTTTTTCGCCCAAGAAAATCGCCTCGGGATAGGCCTGTTCCAGCGCGTTGCGCGCCGGGCCATCGCCGACGATCACCTTGGTGCCGGGCAGATCGAGATCGAGGAACGCCTCGAGATTCTTCTCCACCGCGACACGGCCGACCGAGAGGAACACCGGTGCCGGTAGGCACAGGTCGATGGCGCGGGGTAGAACAGATGGGTGTCGACGCCGCGCGGCCACAGCACGACGTTGTCGAAACCGCGCTCGCTAAGCTCGCGAGCCAGCGCAGGCGTCGCCGCCATCACGGCGCGGCTGGCGCCGTGGAAACGCCGCAACGCCCGCCAGATCAGGGATTCCGGAACCGGCACCCGGGCGCGGACATATTCGGGAAAGCGGGTGTGAAAGCTGGTCGTGAACGGCAGCTTGCGCTGCCGGCAATAGCGGCGGACCATCAGGCCGATCGGCCCTTCCGTCGCGATGTGGATGCTGTCGGGCCGCGCTTCCTCAATCAGTCTGGCGATGCGCGCGGGGCGCGGCATCGCGAGCCGCACGTCGCGATAGCTCGGCATCGCAAAGGTGCGGAACGATTGCGGCGTCAGGAATGTAATCTCGGTACCGAGCGTCTTGGTGGCGTCAGCGAGCTTGGTCAGCGTCCGAACCACACCGTTGACTTGCGGGTGCCAGGCGTCGGTCGCGACCAGGATGCGCATCAAGCCGCCCTTGCCGCCACCTGCGGTACGGCTGCAGGCTTTTGCGCGTGGTCCGCCCAGGTGATGATCTCGAAACGGCCGTCATCGTGTTCGACCAGCGCAGTGCAGCTCTCGACCCAATCGCCGCAATTCATGTAGCGGATGCCGTTCTCGTCGCGGATCACGGCGTAGTGGATGTGGCCGCAGATCACGCCGTCGGCGTCATGGCGCCGTGCTTCGGCGGAGAGCGCCTGCTCGAACGCGCCGATATAGTTGACCGCGTTCTTGACCTTCTGCTTGGCCCATTGCGACAGCGACCAGTAGGGCACCTTGAACATGCGGCGGAAGAAGTTGACGAAGCGATTCATCTGGATCGCGAAGTCATAGGCCTTGTCGCCGAGATGGGCGAGCCATCGCGCATTCTGCACCACGAGGTCGAAGATGTCGCCGTGGATGACGAGATAGCGCTTGCCGTCCGCGCCGGTGTGAACGGTGTTCTCGACGACGTCGATGCCGCCGAAATGCGTGCCGTAATAGTTGCGCAGGAACTCGTCGTGATTGCCGGGCACATAGATGACCTTGGCGCCCTTACGCGCCTTGCGCAGCAGCTTCTGCACCAGGTCGTTATGCGATTGCGGCCAGTGCCAACTCGATTTCAGCGCCCAGCCGTCGACGATGTCGCCGACGAGATAGATGGTGTCGGCATCGTGGTAGCGCAGGAAGTCCAGCAGAAGGTCGGCTTGCGAGCCGCGGGCTCCGAGATGGACATCGGAAATGAACAAGGTGCGAAAGCGCCTTTCAGGGCTCTCGTCACTCACATCATAGCTTCCCATGCGACAGCCTGTAACAATGTCCCGTGACAGGTGGATGACCGATCGAACCTTTGAGGCACCCTCAGGTACGAATCAAACCTCGCCTCGCCCTCCCCGCGAATATCAGTCGCATGCGACAATCAGGCGACATGGGTTGTCCGCAAAAGTCCGGAATTCCATGGCCTGCCGGTTAACGCCGGGCGGGCGGGCCGCACGAAGCGCGTCAGTAAAACTTGTGGAAATGATGGATCGGCCCGTGGCCGTGACCGACGCTGAAGCGGTCGGCAGCTTCAATCGCAGCGCTGATCCAGCTCTTGGCGTTGCGCACGGCCGTCTCAAGATCCTCGCCTTTGGCGAGACCTGCCGCGATCGCCGCTGACAGCGAGCAGCCGGTGCCATGGGTGTTCTTGGTGGCGACGCGCGGCGCGGCAAGTGCGATCATAGTTTCGGCCTCGACGAGATAGTCGGTACTCTCGACGCCCTCGCCATGCCCGCCCTTGATCAGCACCGCGCGGCAGCCGAGCCCGAGTATACGACGCCCCTGGCTCACGATCTCGGCCTCGCTTCGCGCAATCGGCTCGTCCAGCAGCGCGGCCGCCTCCGGCAGATTTGGCGTGATGACAGACGCCAGCCGCATCAGCTTCGTGCGCAGGGCCTCGACGGCGTCTGCAGCCAGCAGGCGATCGCCCGACGTTGCGACCATCACGGGATCGAGCACGACATGGCGAGGTTTCCAGCGCGCCACCGCAGCGGCGATCGCATCGATACTCTCGGCCTGCGCCACCATGCCGACCTTCACCGCGCCGACCTCGAGATCGGAGAACACCGCATCGATCTGTGCGGTGACGAACGCGGCGGGCACCGTGTGAATGCCGCTGACGCTTTTGGTGTTCTGCGCCGTCAGCGCCGTGATGGCGGACGCGCCGTAGACGCCGAGCGCTGCAAAAGTCTTGAGGTCGGCCTGGATGCCCGCGCCGCCGCTCGAATCGGACCCTGCGATGGTGAGCGCCACGGGCGTGGTCATCGCAGGAAAACGCTTGCTTGATAGGGACACAGCCATGGCTTGTCCTAGCGCGCGCGCGGAGCCCCAGCAAGCCGGACCGGCTGCGATTCGCGGCACCGGCGAATCAGCCAACCGTGATCCGGCGAGGCGCTGTCGACCCGTATTCGTGCACAGGCTGCAAAATTCAGCCCGATATCGCCTTGGCCCTTGGCGGCGACGCGCAGGAGTGAGACGTTAGTTGGTGGAACCGACCAAGGTCGCGGGCCCGCCCCTGGCCCGCAAGTCTATCGGAGTGGAATCATGTGGGCCTACTTCGAACGCATCCTCGACTCCTCGATGTTCTCACCGCACGGCATCTGCCTGCTGTGGCAGCCTGAGCTGATGTGGCTCCACGTCACCTCCGATGCCATCATAGCCGCCGCCTATTTCTCAATCCCGTTCGCTCTCACCATTCTCGTCACCAAGCGGCACGACCTCCAATTCGGCCGGGTCTATTGGGCGTTCGCCATCTTCATCATTGCCTGCGGCCTGACCCATCTGCTGTCGATCTACACGCTCTGGGTCCCGATCTACGGCATCGAGGGCCTGGTCAAGGCGGTCACGGCTGTGGCCTCCATCGTCACCGCCGGTGCACTTTGGCCGCTCTTGCCGAAAATCCTGTCCATCCCTTCCCCGTTCGAGCTGCAGAAGGTTCGGGCTGCGCTCGAGGAGGAAGAGATCAAGAGCCGCGACGCGACGCTGCTGCTGCGGCAGGTCGGGGACGCCCAGCGCGCGATGCGCGAAAGCATGACGCGTCTCACCGCGGTCGTCGAGACCGCCGTCGACGGTGTCATCCTGTTCGACGCGCAAGCCCGCATTCTCCTGTTCAATCCCGCCTGCGAACGGCTGTTCGGCTATCACGCCGCCGAGGTCATGAATCGCGACATCGGCATGCTGATGTCCCACCAGGAGAGGCGCCTCTCCACCGGTCACGCGCGGCGCTTGGCGACCGGGAAGCCGTCGGCCTGCGCAAGGACGGATCGAGCTTTCCGATGGATCTGTCGGTCGGCCAGGCTTGGGAGGACGGCGAACTGATCTACGTCGGCATCATCCGCGATTTGACCGCGCGCAAGCTGACCGAACTACAGCTCCAGCAGGCCCAGAAGATGGAGACGGTCGGCCAGCTTTCCGGCGGCATCGCGCACGACTTCAACAATCTCCTGACTGTGATCATTGGCAACGCCGAGCATCTCGCCGAGCAGCTCAAGACGCAGCCCGATTTGCGGCAATTTGCCGACGACATCTGCGAGTCCGGCGAACGCGGCGCGGAGCTGACGCAGCGGCTGCTCGCGTTCAGTCGCCGCCAATTGCTCCAGCCGCGGACGGTCGATTGCCGCGAGCTGCTCGGGTCCATGCTCAAGCTGCTCAAGCGCACCTTGCGCGAAAACATCGAGATCAAGACGGCGTTCGGTCCTGGCGCCGTCCAGGCCTTTGCGGACCGCGCCCAGCTCGAATCCGCCGTGCTGAACCTTGCGCTCAACGCGCAGGACGCGATGCCGTCAGGCGGACATCTGACGCTGAGCACGGAGCTGGCCGCAATCGATGAGGACTATCGCGCCCTGCACCCGGAAGTGGCGTCCGGCGCCTACGCGCTGATTTCCGTGACTGATGACGGCGAAGGCATGACGCCCGAGGTCATCGAGCGCGCCTTCGAACCATTCTTCACCACCAAGGAGGTCGGCAAAGGCTCGGGCCTCGGGCTGAGCATGGTCTATGGGTTCGCAAAGCAATCCGACGGCCACGTGTCGATCTATAGCGAACAGGGCCTTGGGACGACGGTCCGGATCTACCTGCCGCGTCCGGGCGGCGGAGAAGCGCCGACGGATGTGCTGGACAGCGAGGACGCCGCACCGCGCGGCCACGAAACCATCCTGATTGCAGAGGACGATCCGTTCGTGCGCTCCTCGGTGATCCAGCGGGTGGAGGCGCTCGGCTATCGTGTCGTCGCCGCCGTCAACGGCCAGGAGGCATTGCAACGGCTGCGCACCGATCCCGACATCGACATGCTGTTCACCGACATCGTCATGCCCGCCGGAATGAGCGGCTGGGAGCTCGCCGACCAGGCCCGGCGGATCCGGCCGGCCTGCCGGTGCTGTTCACCTCCGGCTATGCGCTGGAGACCCTGGTCGAGCAGGGCCGCGCGCCGCCGCAGGCCGTCGTGCTGACCAAGCCCTATCGCAGGGCCGAACTCGCCCAGCGGCTCAGGGACGCCTTTGCCGCCGCAGCGGTGATCTCGTAGGGTAAAGCCGGTGTTTGTGCGCGGGCGGCCTATCCCCGCGGGCCGCAAGTCCGCTTGCTAAATCCGGCCGGTTTTGGCCTATTAGCTGGAAGAATACGCCTTCGGAGTGAGTGCAATGGTTCCCTTTTTCGTCCAGATCAAATGCAAGCTCGGCCAGTCCTATACGGTCGCCAATGCGCTTGCCGAAGCCGAGATCGCCTCCGAGATCTACTCCACGGCCGGCCATTACGATTTGCTGGTGAAGTTCTATGTCGATAACGACACCGACATCGGCCACTTCATCAACGAGAAGGTGCAGGTGCTGCCCGGCATCCAGGACACGCTCACCATCATCACCTTCAAGGCGTTCGGTACCAGCTAGCTCCTGCAATCGGCGCAAGCCGCCGTGTTGCGTAGCCGGGGGCCGTCGTGGTCACGGCCATGACTCCCAGTACTCACTTCAATCCCAACGACCTGTGTCAGCCGCCACCCTCTTTGCGTTTGGGCGGAGTCGGGCCGTCGACCGGCGGCAGCGACTTCAGATAGGCGGCCATCGCGGCGCGATCCTCCGCTGTCAACCGCGCGAGGTTCTTGATCACCGGCCGCATCGAGCCCGATGCGGTGTCGCCTTCGGGCATGTCGCCGGTCTCGAGGAAGTCGGCGATATCTTTCTCGCTCCAGTCACCAACACCCTTCTGCGTGATGTTCGGCACCCAGCCCTCGCCTTCGGGATTGGGACCGCCGGCAAAGCGCTGCGAAGTGATGACGCCGCCGAGAAAATTGCGCGGGCTGTGGCACTCGGCGCAATGGCCAAATCCGTTCACGAGATAGGCGCCGCGATTCCATTGCGCCGACCGCGTTGCATCCGGCATGAACGGCCTGACGTCCATGAACAGCAATTTCCAGATGCCGACATTGCGGCGGATGTTGAAGGGAAACGGCAAATCGTGGTCGCGCACGCGGCCGGATATCGGCGGCAGCGTCTTCAGATAAGCAAAGAGATCGCGAACGTCGTCGACCTTGGCGATATGATAGGAGGTGTAGGGAAACGCCGGATAATAGTGCGCGCCCTCGGGCGAGAGGCCGCGCATCACCGCGTTGACGAAATCGGCCTCGCTCCAGCGGCCGATGCCGTCGGTGGGATCAGGCGAAATGTTCGGGGCGTAGAACGTTCCGAATGGCGAGCCGAGCGCCAGGCCGCCGCCGAGCCTGAGACGATCGGGCTGGTTGGGCACCGCATGGCAGGACGAGCAGCCGCCGGCATTGAACAACTCCTGCCCATTGGCGAGATCGGGCCCGCGCGTCGGCGCCGGCAAGGCCAAAGCGGTCGGCGCGGTCAGCCACCAGTAGACGGCAACGGCTGCGACAGCGGCGATCAGGATGACAGAAATTGTTCGTCGCAGCATGGAGAATCCCATCGAGCTCCGGCGAATTTACGGATCATCCCGCAACCGCTCCAGCCACGAATAATTTAGATGGTTTGATCGGAATCCGGGAATAAAGTCGGAGCCGCACTGTTTGCAAGTTGACCGCAATCAGACGTCAACAGGGAGAGACCCATGAACAAAGCGCTTTTTGCCACGCTGGCGCTCGGAGCCGCCGTTGCATTTGCAGGCTCGGCCAGCGCGGAGAAACTGAAGGCGACGCTGGACGGCAAGTCCGAAGTGCCCGCCACCACCAGCAGCGGCACCGGCACCGCCGATCTCGACTATGACGCCGCCACCAAGAAGCTGTCCTGGAAGCTGACCTATTCCGGCCTCTCCGGCCCCGCCACCGCCGCCCATTTCCATGGCCCCGCCGAGGCCGGCAAGAATGCCGGCGTCGCGGTGCCGATCCCGGGTGCTGCCAACAGCCCTGTCGAGGGCTCGGCGACGCTGACCGATGCGCAGGCCTCCGATCTCCTCGCCGGCAAGCTCTACGTCAACATTCACACTGCGGCCAATCCGGGCGGCGAAATCCGCGGCCAGGTGACCAAGTAAGCTTTATTGCAATTGTTGCCGAGAAGGCCGGGCGCGAGTAACGCGTCCGGCCTTTTCGATTCCGGCTGAGCGCGTCAGGCCGAACGCTTGCGCGCAGTATGCCTGTCGCTACGCAGCGCTCAGCGCATGCTCAAGATCCGCGACCAGGTCCGACGGATTTTCAATGCCGATCGACAGCCGGATGGTGCAATCGAGCACGCCGATCTTGCGGCGGATGTCGGCGGGAACGCCGGAATGAGTCATCGTCGCCGGCAGGCTCGCCAGCGACTCCGTTCCGCCAAGGCTGACCGCGAGCTTGAAGATCTGCAAGCCGTTGAGAAATTTCTCCGCCGCCGCCTGGCCGCCGACGATGTCGAACGAGAATGTCGATCCCGCCCCGAGACATTGCCGCGCGAACACGCGTCCGGCCGGCGAGGTCTCCTCGTGATGACCGAGATAGTGCACCTTGGCCACCTTGGCGTGGTTGCGCAGATAATCCGCGACGAGGCGCGCGTTGCTATTGGCCTTCTCCATGCGAAGGCTCAAGGTCTCGAGCGAGCGATTGATCATCCAGCAGGAATGCGGATCGAGCTGGGTGCCGATGGCGCCGCGCAGCGCCTTGATGCCCTTCATGATCGCCTTGCTGCCGAGCGCTGCGCCTGCGATCAGGTCGGAATGACCGCCGACATATTTGGTCAGCGAGTACAGCGAGAGGTCGGCGCCATGCTCGATCGGCCGCTGAAACACCGGCCCGAGCAGCGTGTTGTCGCAGGCGATGATCGGCGTGTGGCCCTGGGCCTTGCCGATGGCGTCGGCGACGCGGCGCATCAGCGCGACGTCGACCAGACCGTTGGTCGGGTTGGCCGGGGTTTCGATCAGGATCATCGACACCCGGCCCTTGCGCATCGCCTCCTCGGCGGCCTGATTGACCGCCGCTTCATCGATGCCGTCGGCAAAGCCGACCGCGCCGATCGAGAGCCGCGCCAGCGTGTTGGTCAGCAGCGTTTCCGTTCCGCCATAAAGCGGCTGCGAGTGCAGGATGACGTCGCCAGGCCGGATGAATGCCAAAATCGTCGTCGAGATCGCCGCCATCCCGGATGAGAACAGCGCGCAGCTCTCGGTGCGCTCGTAGACCGCGAGCCTGTCCTCGACGATCTCGCTGTTGGGATGATTGAAGCGCGAATAGACCAGGCCCGCGCCCATGCCCTCCGGCGGCTCGCGCCGGCCCGCGACGAAATCGAAGAAGTCCTCCCCGTCTTCGGCCGTCCTGAACACGAACGTCGAGGTCAAGAACACCGGCGGCTTGATGGCGCCTTCCGACAGCTGCGGATCATAGCCATAGGTCAGCATCAACGTTTCCGGATGCAGCATATGGTTGCCGATATGGGTTTTCGACGGGAACGGTTTGACCATGGCCTGTCTCGCTGTTGCCTGGGACCACCGCCGCGCGTCGGAACCCCAGACGTCGTGAGGCATCAACGCCGCGACGGCGCGAGCAAAGATAACTACTCTGACGTCGATCCGTCAGGCCATGCGAGCAGAATTTGCTGATGAGCTGCGCGCCGGTCATGAGCAGCATGACCGCGATTGCGAAGCCTCGCCCACTGCTGTCATTCCCCGCGAAAGCGGGGAATCCAGTATTCCAGAGACATCAAACGTTCCCCGAATCGCCTCGGTGTACTGGATCGCCCGCCCCAGCAAGAGCGCACAAGGCGGGCGATGACACCGAGCTGTAGTGATGCGCCCGCGCCGCCTACTTCAGCTTCAGCCGATAGGTCTCGTGGCAGTCGGTGCAGCGATCGTTCATCGCGGTATAGGCGGCCTTCAGGCTCGCCAGATCGGTGATCTTGCCCTTGACCTCAGCGATCGCCTTTTGCACCGGCGGGATCTTGGAGTCGAAATCGGCCTTGTTCTGCCAGACCTTTGGCGAGGAACCATAAGTCGCGTTCACCACGTTCTGCTTGGGATTGACCTCGAAGGTTTTTGCGATCTTGGCGACGTCGGCCTCGAGACTGGAGATCGCCGCGTCGACGGCCTTCTGATCGTACGGGATTTCGCCCTTCGTCATCTTGAGGATCACGCCGTACATGCTCTTGGCCTGCGAGCGCATCAGATTGTCCTGCTGGACGGCAATCTCCTGCTGCGCCATCACGGCGCCCGCGCCCAGCACCAGGGTGCCCGCGACAATCAGAATTCGCTTCATCGGCCTGTTTCTCCGGCTCACACGGCGGCTTGGGGGAAGATCATTCATTTAGAACCCGGCGGCGGGCGATTATTCCCGCCGCCGGCGCCACGCTTTACAAGCTGTGGCGGCGATGATGCTCGTTGATCGCGATCCAAACACGTTCCGGTGTCGCCGGCATGTCGATGTGGTCGATCTTGTATTCGCGCCAGAGCCCGTCGACGATGGCGTTGACGACGGCCGGACAGGAACCGATCGCGCCGGCCTCGCCCGCGCCCTTCACGCCCATCGGATTGGTGGTGCAGGGAATGTTGTTGGTCTCGAACACGAAGGACGGACCGTCGGCCGCGCGCGGCAGCGCGTAGTCCATGAAAGTCGCGGTGATGAGCTGGCCGTCGCCCGCGCCATAGACCACCTGTTCCATCAAAGCCTGGCCGATGCCTTGCATGGCGCCGCCATGCACCTGGCCCGCCAACAGTAGCGGATTGAGCGTCTTGCCGAAATCGTCGACGATCACATAATTGACGACCTTGATGATGCCGGTCGCCGGATCGATCTCGACTTCCGCGACATGCGTGCCGTTCGGATAGGTGCCGTCGGCGCTGGCAAAGGTCGCGCTCGCGTTCAGCTTCGACGGATCGGCGCCCGCGCGCTTGGCGAGATCGGCGAACGAGATCGAACGGTCGGTGCCGGCGATGCGCACCACGCCTTCCGAAATCTCGAGATCGCCCGCGCTGGCTTCCAGCGCCTGCGCCGCGATCTCTTGCAACTTCTGGCCGAGCTCGCGCGTGGCGCGCTCGACACTGACGCCGCCGGAGGGGATCGAGGCCGAGCCGCCGGTGCCGAGGCCGGTGGCGATCATCGCGGTGTCGCCCTGGTGGACGTGCACGCGCTCCGGCGCGACGCCGAACTGCTCCGCGACGATCTGCGCATAAGCGGTCTGGTGGCCCTGGCCGCTCGACTGCGTGCCGATCAGCACGGTGATGTCGCCATTGGGGTCCATCCGCACATTGGCGGTCTCCTCGCCCATGGTGCCGCAAACCTCGACATAGCTCGCAAGCCCGATGCCGCGGATCAGGCCATTCTTCTTGGCCGCCTTGGCACGCTTGGAAAACTCCTTCCAGTCGGCGATCTCCATCGCGCGCTTCAGATGCGCGGCGAAGTCGCCGGAATCGTAGACCTTGCCGGTCGCGGTCTTGTAGGGCAGCGCCTTCGGCTGGATGAAATTCTTGCGGCGGATCGCGTCCGGCGTCATGTCGAGTTTTCGCGCGCAGGCGTCAACCAGGCGCTCGATCACATAGGCCGCTTCAGGGCGGCCCGCGCCGCGATAGGCATCGACCGGCACGCTGTTGGTGAAGATGGTGCGCACCCGGCAGTGGAAGGCCTGGATGTCGTAGAGGCCGGGCAGCATGCCGGCGCCGCCATGCGGAATGTAGGGGCCGAAGGTCGAGAGATAGGCGCCCATGTCGCCCATCAGGTCGCAATCCATCGCAAGGAACTTGCCGTCCTCCGTCAGCGCCATCTTCGCGGTGGTGACGTTGTCGCGGCCCTGCGCGTCGCCCATGAAATGCTCGGAGCGGTCGGCCGCCCATTTCACCGCCTTCTTGAGCTTGCGCGCCGCGACCGCCACCAGGGCGTATTCACGATAGGGAAACAGCTTGGTGCCGAAGCCGCCGCCGACATCGGGACAGATCACGCGCATCTTCTCGGTCGGGATCTTCAGCACGTTCTGACACAGGATGTCGCGCAGGCGGTGGCTGCCCTGGCTGCCGATTGTCAGCGTGAGATGATCGTTCTTGGCGTCGTACTCGCAGACCGCCGCGCGCGTCTCCATGAAGCTCGCGACCACGCGCGGATTGACGATGGAGATCTCGGCGACCGTATGCGCCTTGGCAAACGCAGCTTCAGTCGCGGCCTTGTCGCCGACCGAGACGTCGAACAGCACATTGCCGGGCTTGTCCGGCCAGACCTGCGGCGCGCCCTTTTTAACGGCGTTGACGAGGCCGGTCACCGACGGCAGCGGCGACCATTTGACCTCGATCGCCTCGATCGCGTCGCGGGCCTGATCGATGGTCTCGGCGACGATGAAGGCGACGGAATCGCCGACATGGCGCACCTCGTCCTTGGCGAGGATCGGGTAAGGCGGGCCGGTGAACGGATCGGTCTCGAGGTTGAACAGGCAGGGCAGATCGCCGAGATCCGCAACCTCGGCCGCGGTCAGAATCAGCGCCACCCCGGGAAGGCTGCGGGCACGGTTCGCGTCGATGGTGAACTTCGCCTGCGCATGCGGCGAGCGCAGCACCAGGCAGCGAAGCGCAGCCTGCGGCGCGTAATCGTCGGTATAGCGGCCCTTGCCGCGAATCAACGCGTCGTCCTCCTTGCGCAGCACGCTTTGGCCAACGCCGAACTTGATGGGAGCCGCCATTGTCTTGTCCCGTCCTATGGTTGTTTTGCCGGCATATTGCCGTGGAAAAATTGGCAAGGCAAACGGCTTTGTCAGGACCGGACCTCAATCCCGGGCGCGGCGACCTCTGCCGCACGGCCGCGGCTCGTGAGGCAGGAACAAATCCTGATTGTGAAAGCTTCCCGACGAGAAGCTCCGAGACAATTCTCGAATAGCAGGCACGGCCTGCAAAGACGCGCCTGAGAGCAAGCGGCTTTATCGACTGCCGCTTGCTCTCGGAGGGCATATCAGCCTCACGCAGTTCATCATTTACATCCCACCACGGCTCGACAGATACCGCGTGCTGTCTCTCAGTCTATCGATCGATCGCTGCGGCGAGAAGTGGTCGATCTCGGTGCGCGTCAGGCCGATGTCCTTGAGTTCCCTGTCACTCAGGTCCTGCAATGAGAGCGGCGGGTTCTGGCGCCGCTGCCGAAACGCACGCCAATATTGCCCGAGCAGGCCGAGGACGCTTCGCGCCGGTGCGACCGCTGGTCGGGCGGCATCCTTGTCCGGGAAAACGTTCTCCAGCGCTGCCGCGGAAGCCTTGAGGCGCGCTGCCAACGCCTGGTCGACCGCACTCTTGGCCTGCACGATGGACAGGGCGAGGCCGCGCCTTGCGGCATCGCCCTCAATTTCAGGTGAGATGTTCGTCAGTTGGGGTGGCATCGGATGCTCCTGCTGTTGTGCCGGCAGGGAGCGTGGCCAAACAAAAGGCCCCGTCCGATGCCGGCGGGGCCTGGTGGAAAAGATGTCGTCGACGAACCTAGCGCGCGACTCCTTCCACGGCCCAGCCGAAGCGGGTCATGTGCGAGAAGTTAACGTTGCGCGACCATTTGATCATGGGCGCTCGAATAGCACGGCAACCGCACAAAATCAATAGATGTGCGGACTGAGCCCACACCCTGGAGGCGAGCCTCATTTCGGCGCTCTTCCCAAGCCATCGGGTTGATCTTGCGCGTCCTGGTCGAGGCCGCATCAGCTGCCGCAGGCAGCTCCCTGAAATGCTCGCGCACCGGTGAGCGACGATTTGTTCAAGTTGGACGTTTAATTTAACTCCGGCGATACGCCCTGCGATTTAATAAGTCGCGTTGGAATTGAGGACTTCGTATGACCGGGGATGTTTCTCACTCTGCGGCTGCAAGGCCGGGCGTCAGCAGTCTCCAACGATTCGGGGTCGCGGAATCGAACCCACGAGAGCATCGTCTCGCTGACGCGCTGCCCGCCTCACCATTTGACCCTCGGCTGGAATCGCTGCGTGGCCTCGCCTGCCTGACCGTATGCGTATTCCACGCAACGCACGTCTTCGAAAGCAATCCGCAATCGGCTTTCCTCGACACGCTGCTGCTGGCCGCCAATCCGGCCGCGGCCGTGATGTTCTTCTTCGTGCTGAGCGGCTATGTGCTCGGGGCCTCGCTGGAGCGCGACCTTACAATCGCGCCTTACCTGGCAAGACGGCTGTTCCGGCTGATACCGCCGTTTGCGGCAGCGGTCGTGTTCGCCTTCGCCTGCGAGCGCCTGTTGCGCCTTGATCCGGCCCCGAACGGGCTCACATCCGGCTTCCGGCAGCTGTTCTGGCCGCAACCGACCTGGCACGATCTGTGGGACAATCTGCTGCTCGGCTCCAATCGGGTGAACGGACCGACCTGGACGCTCTTTCCCGAATTGTTGGGATCCGTGATGTTGCCCTTCGCGGTCGCTGCGCACGGCAGGATTGAACCACGATGGCGCTGGGCATTGTTTGCCGCGGTCACGATCCTGCTCGCGAGCGGCCCTTACCGAACGCTGCTGTGGTTCTATTTCGGCTGTTTTCTCGTCAAGGAGTTTGCCGCGCTGCTCGCGGGTCGAAGGCAGCTTGCCACAGTTGCGTTCGTCTCCGGTCTGGTCGGATTGGAAATAGCCGGCTCCTACGATGAGTTCTATACGACGGGCATTGTGCTGGTTTCGGCCACCGCAGCCGCGCTGATGATGGGTGCGGTGGTGTCGTCACGCGACATGCTGCGGTGGACGACGAGCGCGCCGCTCCGGTTTCTTGGACGAATCTCGTTCAGCCTCTACCTCGTGCACTGGCCGATCTTTTATGTCTGCGCCCTCATCGCGGTCGATTGTGGCTCGATCGTGCCGACGCAGGCCTGGGGCAACCTGTTCGTGATGGTGACGTCACTTGTCGCAGCGATCGGCATCGCAGCACTGGCGTATCGATTCATCGAAGCCTCTTCGATTCGAGCAGGCGCGTTCGCGGCACGCTTCCTCGCGGAGATGTGGAGGAGCGGGGCAGTTTCACACAGCGCCGGCTGATATCTGCTCTAACCACGCACCAGCGCGACCAGCCAGTTGCGACCGAACAATACGAGGATCGCGAGCGCATAGACGATGGTGCCGCCGGCGGCCAACAGGACCAGCATCACTTCGTCCCGGAAGTGCATGGCGCCCAGCGCAGAACCCCCAAAGTGCGCGATCAGCCAGAAGGCGGCGGCGAGGATCAGCCCGCTCAGCAGGAATTTGGCGAGCGACAGCAGCCAGGCGCGGTCCGGCACGAGAAAGCCGCGGCGCACGGCGAAGAACAGCACCAGCAGCAGATTGGTCCAGACGCCGACGGCGGTTGCCAGCGCCAGGCCGATCTGGGCGAACGATCCCATCAAGGCGAGTTTCAGCGCGACATTGACCGCGATACCCGACAACGAGGCGCGAACCGGCGTCGCGGTATCCTTGCGCGCATAGAAAGTCGCGACCGCGCTGCGGATCAGGACGAAGGGGATCAGGCCGATGGCATAGGCCGCGAGCGTGCTGCCTGCGGCAACCGCATCGTCCCTGGAGAACGCGCCGCGGGCGAACAGCGCGCGCATGATCTCGTCGGGCACGGTCAGGAAGGCGGCGACGAAGGGCACCGAGAACAGCAGCGTGAAGTCGAAGGCGCGGCGCTGTGCCTTCATCGCACCATCGTGGTCGTTGGCCGTGATCCGCCGCGACATCTCCGGCAGCAGCACCGTGCCGATCGCGATGCCGATGACGCCGATCGGTAATTGATTGAGCCGGTCGGCGTAATAGAGCGCCGAGAGCGCGCCCGCCGGCAGGAAGGTCGCGATGATGGTATCGGCGAACAGCGCGACCTGCGTGCCCATCGAGCCCAGCGTCGCTGGTCCCAGCGCCCTGAAGAAGCCGCGGACGTCCTCGTCGAGCTTGAGCGGCGCAAAGCGCGGCAGGCCGCCATGCCGGGCGAGATCGCCTGCGAGCAGGAAATATTGCAGGAAGCCCGAGATCAGGACACCCCAGGCGGCGGCGTGGCCCGCGGTCGGAAACCAGGCAGCGAGCGCCAGCGTCATCATCATCGCGACGTTAAGGAAGATCGACGCGGCCGCGGCGCTGGCAAAGCGCTGCATCACGTTGAGCATGCCGCCATAGAGCGTCACCAGCGTGATCAGCAGCAGATAGGGGAACGTGATCCGGGTCAGCTCGATCGCGAGCCTGCGCTGCTCGGCGTCCTCACTGAAGCCCGGCGCCAGAATGCTCATGGCCTGCGGCATGAACAGCCACGCGACGATCAGCAGCACGACCTGCGATCCCAGCAGCAGCGTGAAGATGCGGTCGGCGAACAATCGAGCCGCCCCCTCCCCGCGCTCGCCATGGACATGGGCATAGGCCGGCACCCAGGCGGCGTTGAAGGCGCCTTCGGCGAAGATCGCGCGGAAATGATTGGGCAGCCGCAGCGCCACGAAAAAGGCGTCGGCCACGGGGCCGGCGCCGAGGATCGCCGCGAGCATGATGTCGCGGGCAAATCCCGTCAGCCGCGAGAGCAGCGTATAACCACCGACCGTGAAGATGCGTCCGAGCATGCGATTGTTTTAAATACTTATCGGACAGAGATCGACCGCATCTTGCGATGCGCATTGCTGCGCCCTCTCCCCTTGTGGGAGAGGGCAGCGCCGCGAGTAGACACAAGCTCACTGGAGTGAGGGGTCTCTCTCCGCGCATTCCTTGCGGAGAGAGACCCCTCACCGTCTCGCCGCTATCGCGGCGAGCCACCCTCTGCCACAGGGGGAGAGGGGAAGAGGGCAAAGCGGCGAGATCAGGCCGAAAGCGCGCCGCGTACGACCGCGATGATTCGCTCCTGATCGGCTTCGGTCAGATAGGCGTGCATCGGCAGGCTGATGACGTCCTGCGACAGGCGCTCGCAAGCAGGCAGCCCGCCGTCGGCGACCGGATACTGCCTGTAGGCGGTTTGCTGATGCATCGACTTGCCATAATAGATCGCGGTCGGCACGCCCTGGGCTTTCAGCGCGGCGGCGAAGCCATCCCGGTCGGTCCCCTCAGGGAGACGGATCGTGTACTGCGCCCACACTGAGGTATTGCCCGGCGCCAGACGCGGCACGGTGACGACGTTGGAGAGGCCGCGTGCGTAGCGCTCGGCGACCTTATTGCGGGCGGCGATCTCGTCATCAAAGATCTTCAGCTTCTCGATCAGGATCGCGGCCTGCATGGTGTCGAGCCGGCCGGTCAGGCCGAGGCGGACGTTGTCGTATTTGTCGACGCCCTGCCCGTGCACGCGGATGCTGCGCAGCGTCGCCGCGAGCTCGTCGTCGTCGGTGAAGATCGCGCCGCCGTCGCCGAAGCAGCCGAGCGGCTTTGCCGGAAAGAAGCTGGTCGTGGTGGCAAGCCCGAAGGTGCCGAGCTTGCGACCCTTGTAGCTTGCACCAAAACCTTGCGCGGCGTCATCGATCACGAACAGGCCCTCGGCCTTGGCGATTTCGGCGATGGCGTCGTGGTCGGCAGGCTGTCCGAACAGATCGACGGGAATGACCGCGACAGGCTTCAGGCCGGCCTTGCGCGCCGTCGCAATGCCGCGCTTGAGCGAGTCCGGGCTCATGTTGAAGGTCGCTTCGTCGACGTCGACGTAGACCGGCGTCGCGCCCATCCGCGCCGCCGGCGACGCGGTCGCGATGAAGGTGAACGATGGACACAGGACGGCATCGCCGGGACCCACGTTCTTCGCCATCAACACCATGAGCAGCGCATCGGTGCCGCTGGCGCAGCCGATGACGTGCCTGGCGCCGCAATAGGCCGCGAGCTGCTTTTCGAGCTCAGTGACCTCGGGACCATTGACGAACTGGCAATGGTCGAGAACCCGCTTGACCGCTTCATCGAGCGATGCGCCGAGCCGGCGGCGCTGCGAGGCCACGTCGATGAAGGGAATGGGTTCGGAACGCAAATGCTGGTTCATGACCTGGTCCTTGGCGCCTTCTTGAATGGTCGACATGGAAAGCGTTTTAGCCGGCGACGCGGCGCGGGCCCTTGCGGGCGGGCGACGTGGCTGCGGGCCGCGACGGCGTCTCGAGGCACTGCGTCGCGATCTCGAGGCTGGCGACGCCCTCGTCGCCGGTGACCGCCGGCGTCTCGCCGTGACGCACGGCCTTGAGGAAGGCGATCAGCTCGGCGCGGAGCGGCTCGTCATGGCCGACCGGCAGATGCCGCATCGAGTAGCTGCCGTCAGGCCTGAAGCCGAAGCATTCGGTGACCTGGCGCGTCAGGAGATCGCCCATCACGTATTTGCCGCGAGTCGCGACCGTGACGCTGCGCGCCTTGAACGGCGTCAGCCAGTTGGTGTTGATGTGCGCGAGCACGCCGTTGGCGGTGCGGAACTGGAGCAGCGCGATGTCCTCGCGCTCGGCGACCGCGCTCGACAGCTGCGGCTGCACCTCGACGATGTCGGATTCGGTGAACCAGCGGATCAGATCGATGTCGTGCACGGCGAGATCGATGACGACGCCGACATTGGACATGCGCGGCGGGAACGGACCGACGCGGGTGATCGCGATCGAGAGAATGTCCTCGCCCGCAATCGCCTGCTTGACGGCGGCGACCGCCGGATTGAAGCGCTCGACATGGCCGACCATCAGCGTGACGCCGGCCTTTTGCGCGGCGGCGACGATCTCGCGGCCTTCGGCGACCGTGGACGCAATCGGCTTCTCGACCAGCACGTGGATGTTCTTGGCGATGCAGGCGAGCGCGACCTCGTGATGCAGATGGGTCGGCGCCGCGATGGTGACGGCATCGACGCCTTCGGCGAAGAGCTGCTCGATGGTCTCGAACCCCTGGCAGCCGGCCAGTTCTGTGGTGCGCGCGCGGTGCGATAGCGAAGGATCGACCACGCCGACCAGGCCGACGCCGGGCAGACCGCTCAGCACGCGCGCATGGTTGCTGCCCATCACACCCGCGCCGATGACGCCGACGCGCAAACCGGCCTTTGCCGGTTGTGACCCTTTGGAACTCATCTGATCGAACCCCGATTCACCGCAAATCCCCGGGCCGCTTCTAGCACGGGCGCCACATTTGTGGCGAATGCCGGCAAAATGGCCCGGACACGATTTGATTCAAAAAATTACACGTTCTCCGGGTCTTAAGCCGCATGAAGCGGATGTTTCAGGCCCGGATTCCGTGATTCGGAGCTTGCTGGTTACGACCTTTGATAGTCGTCTTCAATCCGGATGATGTCGTCTTCCCCGAGATAGGAGCCGGTCTGGACCTCGATCAGTTCCAGCATGATCTTGCCGGGATTCTCCATCCGGTGGACCGCGCCCATCGGGATGTAGATCGACTCGTTCTCGTGCACCGTCTTCACGGTCTCGTTCACGGTGACGCGGGCGGCACCACGGACCACGATCCAGTGCTCGGCGCGGTGATGATGCTTCTGCAGCGACAGCCGCCCGCCCGGCTTCACCACGATGCGCTTGACCTGATGGCGCTCGCCATTGTCGACCGACTGGTAGCTGCCCCAGGGCCGATGCACCTTGAGATGCTCCTCGGTGACCTTCGGCGCGACCGCCTTGAGTTTTGTGACCAACCGCTTGAGCCCGTTGGCATCCTGCTGGCGCGAGACCAGCACCGCGTCCGCCGTCGCGACCACGACGAGATCATCGACGCCTTCGAGCGCGACGAGTGCGGAATCCGTCGTGACGTTGCAGTTGCGCGAGTCTTCGAACACCGCAGCGCCATGCGAGGCGTTGCCCTGCGCGTCCTTGTCCGACAATTCCCACACCGCGTGCCAGGAGCCGACGTCGGACCAGCCGCAGGACACCGGCACCACCGCTGCGCGCGAGGTCTTCTCCATCACCGCATAGTCGATTGAGATCGCCTTGGCCGCGCCGAAGGCCTGCGGCTCCAGCGTCACGAAGCCGAGATCGCGGCCGGCATTGGCAACCGCGCTGGACACCGCCTCGACGCTTGCCGCATCGATCCTCCGATATTCGTCGAGCAGCAGGGCGGCGGGAAACATGAAGTTGCCGCTGTTCCAGAGATAGCCCGAATTGACGTAGTCGGCGGCCTTCACGGCGTCCGGCTTCTCGACGAAGCGGGCGACCGCGTGCACCTCGCCGGAGATCACCTCACCCGGGCTGATATAGCCGTATTCGGTCGCCGGCCGCTCCGGCTTGACGCCGAAGGTGACGATGCGCCCGGTGCTCGCGGCAGCGAGGCCCTCGCGGCACGCCGCGACGAAGGCGGCGTTGTCCCGCACCACATGGTCGGCGGCGAGCGCGAGCACGATCGCTTCACTGGTGCGGTTCTGCGCGAAGGCCGCGCCGGCGGCGATCGCGGGACCGGAGTCGCGCCGCATCGGCTCGAGGATCACGTCGGCCTCAATGCCGATCTCGGCGAGCTGCTCCAGCACCATGAAGCGATAGGAGGCGTTGGTGATGACGATCGGGCGGTCGAACAGCGAGGCATCCGAAACACGCAGCAGCGTGTCCTGGAAGGTCGAGCGCGCGCCGAACAGCGGCAGGAACTGCTTCGGGCGCACCTCGCGTGATGCGGGCCACAGCCGCGTGCCGGCGCCGCCGCACATGATCAGGGGGATAATGCGTTTGTCCATCGTCATTTCAAACCTTGAAGTGGTCGCGATACCAGGTGACAAATTTGTGGACCCCGTGCTCGATCGGCGTTGATGGTGCAAAGCCGGTGTCGCGCATCAAGTCCTCGACATCCGCGAACGTTTCCACCACGTCTCCCGGCTGCATCGGCAGCAATTCTTTGACCGCCGTCCGACCCAGCTCCCGCTCCAGAACTCCGACGACATGCATCAGTTCTTCGGGGCGGTGATTTCCGACATTGTAGACCCGCGACGGCGCATTTGCGGCAGCGGGATTGTCCGCAGGCACAAAATCGATCAGCTTGGATACTACACGGGTCACGTCGTCGACATAGGTGAAGTCGCGGCGCATCTTGCCATGGTTAAAGAGCCGGATCGGCTGGCCCGCCATGATGGCGTTGACAAACAGAAACATGGCCATGTCAGGCCGTCCCCACGGACCGTAGATGGTGAAAAAGCGCAAGCCAGTGACCGGCAGCCGGTAGAGATGACTGTAGGACTGCGCCATCACCTCGTTGGCCTTCTTGGTCGCTGCGTAGAAGCTCACGGGATGATCGGTCCGGTCCTGCACGGAAAATGGCAGTTTGGTGTTGGCGCCATAAACGGAAGATGACGAGGCGTAGACGAGATGACGACAACCGCTCGTCCGGCAGCCCTCGAGCACGTTGAGAAAGCCCTGCAGATTGGAATCGACGTAACTCTGCGGCTGCTCGATCGAGTAGCGCACGCCGGCCTGGGCGGCGAGATGCACGACCTCTGAAAAGCGATGCAGCGCAAACAGCGCCGCCATCGCCTCGCGATCGGCCAGATCGGTCTGGACAAAGGAGAAACGGGACTCGTTGCCGAGCAGCGAAAGCCGTGCCCGTTTCAACGCCGGATCGTAATAGTTGTTGAGATTGTCGAGCCCGACCACGGACCGGCCCTCGGCCAGGAGCTGCCGGGCGACGTGAAAGCCGATGAAACCGGCGGCACCCGTGACCAAAATCGTCTGATCCGTCATCCTGTTCCCAAGTAATCCTTGAAGTGGGCCCGCGGCACCTCTCTAGCCGACACCGACGAGGCCGCAATAGGCCGCTGTCCCCTTTACAGCCCATCCGTGACAGCTCCTCTGTGACGGCTATTGCAAGATCGGCGCCAAAACCATACCAAAGCGGCCGAATTCGGCGCCTCGCGTCGGGTTGCCCCGAAACCCTGTTCAAGCGGGCGAGATGCGCCGAATCCTGCTGTCGACGGCCAAAATCCTGATCTCCGCGGCGCTGCTCTACCTGGCGCTGCGCAAGGTCGACCTGACCGAGCTGGTCTCGCGCTTCACCGCGACCAGCCTGTTCTGGATCGGCATGGCGATCGCGGTCACATTCTTGCAAATCTTCGTCGGCGTACTGCGCTGGCGCGAGGTCAGCGACGCATGCGGTGCGCCGCTCGAGCTCGGCCGCGCGATGCGCTACAACGTGATCGGTTCGTTCTTCAACCAGACCCTGCCGTCCGCGATCGGCGGCGATGCCGTCCGGCTATGGCTGGTGGCGCGCGCCGGCGCCGGATGGCGCGCAGCGACCTATTCGATCTTCGTCGACCGCGCGATCGGCCTAGTTGCGCTGGCGATCCTCATCGTCGCGAGCCTGCCCTGGAGCTACACGCTCATCAGCGATCCGCACGGCCGCTCGGCACTGCTGCTCGTCGACTTCGCGGCACTTGCCGGCGGCATCGGCTTCCTGATCTTCGGCGCGCTGAAATGGCCGTGGCTGAAGACCTGGTGGGCCACCCACCACCTTCACGCCTGCGCCGTGATCGCCAACAGCGTGATCTTCAACCGCACGCGCGGACCAATGATCGCGATCCTGTCGCTGCTGGTTCACGTGCTTGCCGTGGTCATCGCCTGGTGTGTGGTGCAGTCGATCGCAGCGCCGGTCAGCTTCGCGCAGGTCTTCCTGCTGGTGCCGCCGGTGATGCTGATCACACTGATGCCGATCTCGATCGCCGGCTGGGGCGTGCGCGAGGCCAGCATGGGGCTGGCCTTCGGCTTCGCCGGGCTGGCAGCCAATGAAGGCGTCAACGTCTCGCTGCTGCTCGGCGCGGTCTCCTTCATCGTCGGCGCGTTCGGCGGCCTGGTCTGGATCCTCAGTGCGGAAAAAGCCGCGCAGGGCTCGGCGCCGATCGGGGCGCGTGAATAACGGATAACAAGGTCGGCACAGAAGCACCGCGACTGCTGCAATTACCTATCAACCGTAGGGGTTGTTTCCTATAATCCTCCGGCGTGTAGCATCACGGACCCGGAATACGGACCCGGAATGAAGATCAGCGTCATCACTGCCAGCTACAACTCCCAGGCGACGATCGGCGCCACCATCGAATCCTTCCTCGCCCAGACACATCCCGACAAGGAGATGCTGGTGGTCGACGGTGCCTCCAAGGATGCGACGCTGAAGATCGTGGAGTCGTTCGGCTCCAGCGATATCCGCGTGATCTCCGAGCCCGACAAGGGTGTCTACGACGCCATGAACAAGGGGCTGCATCTGTTCAAGGGCGACGCGATCGGCTTCCTCAATTCGGACGACACCTTCCACAACGACAGCGCGCTGGCGGCGATCGCGGCGGCGCTGGAACAGGCCGATGTCGTCTATGGCGACCTCGACATGGTCACCGATCACCAATCCAAGGCCCTCGTGCGCGCCTGGCGTGGCGGACACTACGGTCGCTACTCGTTTCAGCTCGGCTGGGTTCCGCCGCATCCGACCTTTTACATGCGTCGGCAGGTCGCCGAGACGGTCGGCGACTATGATCTCAGCTACGTCACGACCGCCGATTACGATTACATGTTGCGTGCGCTGGCGCTGAACGACTACAGGGTCGCCTACCTCCAGCGCGTCATCGCCGATTTCCAGATGGGCGGCATCAGCACCAGCGGCTGGCGCGTGACATTGCGCGCCAATCTGGAGTGCCTGCGGTCGCGCCGGCAGCATCTGAACGCGCCGGTCGTCGATGCCGCGTTCTTCCTGCGCTTTGCCCGGCGGATCTTTCAACTCCGCTCGCCGGCGTTCCTCAGGATGCAGCGCTCGCGTTGACGCCGAACTCCGGAACGGCATCCTTCAGGATGGTCCTGATGGTGGCGCGATCATCGTGCGCGATGGCGAGCTCGAGCGCGGAGATCCATTTGCGCAACGTCTGCATCGGCGGCTCGTTCGGCTTCGCCGCCATGACGCCTGCGACCCCGATATCGACGGTCGGCTCCTCGGAGGCGAACAGGATCTCGTTCAGCCGCTCGCCCGGCCTCATGCCGCTGAACACGATCTCGACGTCGTGGCCGGGCTGCAGACCCGAGAGCCGGATCATCCGTTCCGCCAGATCAACGATCTTCACCGGCTGGCCCATGTTCAGCACGTAGACCGAAACGTCGAAACGCTTGGCGCCGAGCGCGTGGGTGGCGGCCGTGATGACGAGATCGCAGGCCTCGCGGATCGTCATGAAATAGCGGACCATGTCGGGATGCGTCACGGTAACTGGACCGCCGGCCTCGATCTGCGCCTTGAACTTCGGCACGACCGACCCGTTCGAAGCCAGCACATTGCCGAACCGGACCGAGATGAAGCGCATCGCCGGCTTGCTGCCGCCGGCCTGCGCCACGAGGTCGTGGTCGAGCGCCTGGCAATACATCTCCGCGAACCGCTTGGTTAGGCCGAGCATCGAGACCGGCTCGATCGCCTTGTCGGTCGAGATCATTACCATGGCCTCGGCGCCTGCCGCAAGCGCGGCATCGGCCACGTTGATCGAACCGAAGATATTGGTCTTGACGCCCTCGCTCCAGTCCCGCTCCAAGATAGGAACGTGCTTGAGCGCGGCGGCATGGAACACGATGTCCGGCTTGAACTCTGCCATCAGACGCGCGATGCGCTCGCGGTCGCGGATATCGGCGATCCGGCCTTCGATCTCGGCGCCGGAACCGCGCGCGGCGAGCGCCTCGGTGACCGCATAAAGGGCCGGCTCCGAATTCTCGACGATCAGGAGACGCGCCGCGCCGAAGGCAACCACGCGCTCGCAGATCTCCGAGCCGATCGAGCCTCCACCGCCCGTGACGATGACGCTCTTGCCATTGATCAGGGCCTCGAGACGCACGTAGTCGATCGTCTCGCTCGGCCGCAGCAGCAGGTCCTCAACCGCAACCGAGGTGAGCCGCGGCATATCCCCCTGCTCGAGTGACGGCAGGCGGCTGACGATCAGGCCAAGCCGCCGCGACCGCATCAGCACGGATTCGGGATGCGATTCCGGCTCGAAGGCGGAGGGCGTCATCACCACCCGGGCGATCGATTTGTTGCGCTTGGCGAAGCTGGCGATGACGTGCTCGATATCGTCGAGCGCGCCGACGACCGGCACGTTGCGGATGAGCTGACCGAGATCGGCCCGGGACGGCGACAGCACCCCGACCGGACGGAGGTGCTTGATGGCACCGCTCTCGACGCCGCGCAGCACGACCTCGGCATCGGCGGCGCGCCCGATCAGGAGCGTCGTCGCGGCATTCTCGGTCCTGACGTGATGCATCACGCGGGTATAGCGGAAATAGCGGTAGGTTAGCCGCAACGCGCTCAGCGCGGAGATTTCCAGGAACCAGTAAAGGACGATGGTGATCTTGCCGAGAAAGAAGGTGCCGTGCACATTCGGCGCGACGAAGATGTAGTCGAGCACGAGGAGAGCGACGGTGAGCACCGTGGCGACGCGGATGATGTTGAGCGCATCAGGCAGCGAGATGAAGCGCCACTTCGTGGTCGTCAGGTTGAAGACGTAGAAGACGACCACGCTGAAGGCGAGGAAATAGGGCAGGATCTGCAGCAGCAGCGGCAAGCGGGCCGTGAAGCCCTCGCCGCCCTCGAAGCGCAGATAGAACGCAACGAACAGGGCCGCGGCCGTCGCCACCAGGTCGTGAAGCGCGATCAGGAAGTTACGCAAGGTAAGATGCGAAAGACGCGTCATCTGCGGCCGAATATCTCCAATGCTGCATACAAACTGACCGCGCTGATAGCGCATCTCGCCGGGACTTGCCAGCGCTCCGAAGCTCAGGCGCGGGCTCCTCCCGGGCTCCGGCCGTTCCGGCGCGAATTGAGCACCATGCCGCCGGCCACACCGACGCCGAGCACGTACATCCACCCTTCATGGAAGTCGAAAAGATGGGAATTGAAGAGCGAGGTGAATACGTTTTGGACAACGACCAGCAAGCCGATCCAGCTGGCGAGCGCGTCGCCGCGGAACAGGAGGAGATGCACCGCCCACATCGCATACAGGATGATGATGCCGACAACGCCCCATTGCACGGCCACGTTCAGCGTCTGGTTATGGGGATTGCCGATCACCTCGCTTGAGGCCTGATAGGGGCCGCCGGTCGCAGCCAGCTCGAACAGGCCGCGCGTCGAGCCGGTTCCATGACCGACGACCGGCGCCTCAGCAAAGAAACCCAGCGATTTGCGCCAGAACTCGAGGCGAAGCCCGATCGATGTTGGAATGCCCTCGTCCCTGTAGAGCTTGTACTGCACGGAGAATGTTTCAATCGTGTTGTGCAGCGTCGACGAGGTCTTCCATGTGAGCGCGGCGAAGGCCGCGAGAACAGCGAAGATGATCAGGACGCTGCGCCATTTCAAATGCAGCAGCCCGAACACCGCCAGCATGATCGGTATGGTCACGAGGGCGGTACGCGAGATCACCACAAAGGCCATGTTGACGAAGAAGCTGAGCGCGACCGCCGTCAGCAGCGCGGCAAGCCAGACCCTGTTCTTCTGCAGCAGCTTCACGATCGGAAACGCGAGCGCGACCGCACACAAAGTGAATTCCTGGCTCTGGTCGATGTAGTTCTTCACGAAGATGCCGCGCGAGTTGGGTTCATCAGGCGGCTTCAGCGAGAGCGTGGGATGGAAAAACACCAGCCAGGACATCACAGACAACAGCGCGCAGGACACCAGAAATGCGATAAACACAAGGTGCCCGCGCGACGAGCGTTCGAAATGATAGATCAGGACCGGGAGCACGAGCAGCTTCGTCGTCGGGTTCACGGCGTAGAGCCGCGCGCCCCAGGCCGCCCCCGACCACAGCGTGCCGACGAGCGCGAGCAGGAACAGCGCGATCGGCAGCGCGCAGATCGGTCGCTTCAGCGACTGAAGGAAGTCCCTGACGTCGAGAAACGGCACCATGCAAATCAGCATCGTGACGTTGAAGATGGCCGCCAGCGACGTCGACCACGGCAGCGAGGCCGCGGTCAGGATGGCAAACAGGTCGACCGTCTCCGACCATGCCGCCGGACTGCGCAAGCGCCGCAGCGTCGTCCCCCACATCGACTCCCGCACGAGCTCCGTCACTTCGTCTCTCCGCGCGCGCGATGGACCAGCGCCGTCGTGCTGAAGCCCTTGAGGATGTCGACCAGCACGACCGTGCCGCCCGCGGCCTCGACGACCTCGTGGCCGACCACCTGCTCGCGGGTGTAATCGCCGCCTTTGACCAGCACACTCGGCGTGATGCGCGCGATCAGGTCGATCGGCGTGTCCTGCTCGAAGATCACGACGAGATCGACGGCTTCGAGCGCGGCCAGCACTTCGGCACGCGCCCGCTCGTCCTGGACCGGGCGATCCGCGCCCTTCAGCCGCCGCACCGAGGCGTCGCTGTTCAGCCCGACGATCAGGCGGTCGCAGGCGGCGCGCGCCGCGGTCAGCACCTTGACGTGGCCGGGATGCAGGATGTCGAAGCAGCCATTGGTGAAGCCGACGCGCAGCCCCTGCCCCTTCCATTCGGCGAGCTGGGCCTCGAGCGTATCAGGCGCGCTCACGACCTTCTCCTCGGCCGCGAGAGTGGCATGCGGCAGGATCTTTCGCCGCAGCTCGTCGGCGCTCACGCTGGCGGTGCCCTGCTTGCCGACCGCGACGGCGGCGGCCGCACTCGCAACGCGCAGCGCCGTGTCCCAATCCGCGCCCGCCGCGATCGAGACCGCGAGCGCGGCGGCCACGGTGTCGCCGGCGCCGGAGACGTCGCGCACCTTCACCGGAAAAGCCGGAACATGGACGGCTTCACCCTTGCGCGGCACCAACGTCATGCCGTGCTCGCCCTGGGTGACCAGGATCGCTTCGCAATCAGCCAGCCGCATCACGTCTTCCGAGGCATCGACGATGCTCTGCACCGTGTCGGCGCGGCTGCGGGTGGCTTCCGAAAATTCCTTGCGGTTGGGCGTGAGCAGCGTGGCGCCGCGATAGATCGCCCAGTTCAGGCTCTTGGGATCGACGATCACGGGCTTGCCGAGCTTTCGCGCGGCGTCGATGGTGTGGCGGATCACGCGCGCGGTCAGCACGCCCTTGGCGTAGTCGGACAGCAGCACGATGTCGGCGCGCGCGATCTGCGGCAGGATCGCCTCGATCAGCCTGGTCTCGACCTCGTCGGAGGCCGCTATCGCCTGCTCCCAATCCGCGCGCAGCATATGCGTGGAAAAATGCTCGGAGACGAAGCGGACTTTTCGCGTGGTCGGCCGCGACGGGTCGCACACCAGCACGTTCTCGATGCCGGCATGGTCCGCCAGCGCGGCCTTGAGCCGCGCCCCTGCATCGTCCTCGCCGACGAGGCCGACGAAGACGCAGCGGGCCCCGAGCGAGGCGATATTGCGCGCGACGTTGCCGGCGCCGCCGATATGGATCTCGCTGCGCTGGGCCGCGATGACGGGCGCCGGCGCTTCCGGCGAAATCCGCGACACCTCGCCATAGACGAACTCGTCCAGCATGATGTCGCCGATGCAGAGCACCGTGCGGCCGGAGATGGCTTGCGCGAGGGCATCGAAATCGAGAATGGGCGTCGGCATGGTGATTGGGCCTCAGATCCTTGGGGCCTTAGCGGAAACGGTCGGGCTGGTCGAGATAATCGGCGACATAGGCCTTCACCGCGTCCTCGAGCGTCGTGAAGCCGCCGTTATAGCCGGCGCGGTGGAGACGATCGACCTTGCTCTCGGTGAAATACTGATAGCTGCCGCGGATCTGCTCGGGCATGTCGACATAGTCGATGTTGGGCCTCGTGCCGAGCGCGGCATAGGCAGCCAGCATCAGCTCCCGGAAGCTGCGCGCCTTTCCGGTGCCGACATTGAACAGCCCCGACACCGATGGCGTTGCCAGCAGCCACAGGATCACGCGCACGACGTCGTCGACATAGATGAAATCGCGGCGCTGGTCGCCGTCGGCGATGCCGTCGCGATGCGACTTGAACAGCTGCACGACGCGGCCCGCCTTGACGTCGTCGAAGCGGCGCGCCAGCACGCTCATCATCGTGCCCTTGTGGTATTCGTTCGGGCCGAACACATTGAAGAATTTCAGGCCCGACCATTGCGGCGGCAGCCTCTCGCCGCGCGCGACGCGCTCGGCGACCGCGAGATCGAACAGCTGCTTGCTCCAGCCGTAGAGATTCATCGGCCGCAGCTTCTTCAGCGCCGGCAGCGAGGCATCGTCGTCAAAACCTTCCGCGCCGTCACCATAGGTCGCAGCCGACGACGCGTAGATCAGCGGCACCGCATTGGCCGTACACCAGTCGAGCAGGCGCATCGAGAAGCGGAAATTGGTCTCGATCACGAGATCGCCGTCGGTCGCGGTGGTCTCGGAAATCGCCCCGAGATGGATCACGGCGTCGAGCTTGCGACCCTTGAGCCAGTCAGGCAGTTCGGCCGGGGGAACGATATCCGCAAGCTGCCGCTTGGCGAGATTGCGCCATTTGCCGTCGCTGCCGAGGAGATCGCAGACCACGATGTCGCTGCGGCCGGCGTCGTTCAGCGCTGCGACGACATTCGATCCGATAAAACCGGCCCCGCCGGTCACCAGCAACATTCCAATCACCCTGCCCGATCTGCCTACGGTCCGATCCTGCCCTAGCGCATGATCCGCCAAAGTGTAAGCGGTTTTGGGACCGCCGCTTCCGCCGGCTTTACCTGTGGGCCGGGAGCGGCTAACCGAACCGTCACATCAGAGCGCGAGAGCGCGCGTGGCCCAACCAACGAATGAACGATGATTCGCAATTTGACGGAAGTGAGGATCGGAGCGACACCCGCCCGATCCTGATCGTGCCCTACATGTGGATCGGCGATTTCGTCCGGAATCACACCGTTGTCCGGGTGCTGAAGGAGCGATGGCCGAACCGGCCGGTCGATCTCCTGACCACGTCCCTGTGCGCTCCCCTGGTCGACTACATGCCCGGCGTACGCGCCGGGATCGTCTGGGACCTGCCCCGCAGCCGCCTCGCCGTGGGCCGCCAGCTCGGCCTGGCGCGGCTCCTGCGCGAGCGGAACTACGGCACCGCCCTAGTGCTGCCGCGGACCTGGAAGGCGGCCATTGCACCGGCGCTGGCCGGCATACCTGAAAGGGTCGGCTTCGTCGGCGAATTCAGGTTCGGCCTGCTCAACCGCTGGCGCTGGGGCGAGAAGAAGCTGCCCCGCTTTATCGACAAGAATGCCGCCCTCGCTCAACCCGACGGCGCGCCCCTGCCGCCGGAATGGCCGGTGCCGCAATTGCGGGTGCCGCCCGAAGAGATCGCCCGCTGGCGGCAGGCCAATGGCCTCGGCACCGCGGCCGCCGTCGCGCTCGCCCCCGGCTCGGTCGGGGCGTCAAAACGCTGGACCTCCTATCCGGAGGCCGCCCGCCTGCTGGTCGCGCGCGGGCTCGAGGTCTGGGTGGTCGGCGGCCCCGCGGAAAAGGGTCTCGCCCAGGAGATCGTTACAGCCGGTGGCCCGGGCGGTGCGGGACCTCACCGGCAACGATCTGCGCAACGGCGTCCTTGCCATGGCCGCGGCCGGCGTCGCGATTTCCAACGACTCAGGCCTGATGCATATCGCGGCCGCGCTCGACACGCCCACCATGGGCATCTTCGGCCCGACCAGTCCCTATCTCTGGGCGCCCCTCAACGGCCTCGCCGCGACCGTGGTCCAGAATAAAAGCGTGCTCGCCTGCCAGCCTTGCCAGAGCACGATCTGCCGGATGAACGACCACCGCTGCATGCGTGACATCACGGCACAGGACGTGGTCGAGATCGCAACAGACGTGCTTGCCAGGACTCAGGGACTTGCAAATGTCTGACGGCCGCGCCGCGAAGCCCGCCGCATTCCTCGATCGCGACGGCGTCATCAACCATGACGATAGCTATATCGGCACGCGAGACCGCATCCGCTGGATGCCCAGCGTCGCGAGAGCCATCCGCCGTCTCAACGAGGCCGGCTATTGGGTATTCGTCTTCACCAACCAGTCCGGCGTCGCGCGCGGCCTCTTCACCGAAGAGGATGTGAACACACTACACGGCTGGATGCGCGACGAGCTCGCCCGCGAAGGCGCTCGTATCGACGACATCCGCTTTTGTCCTCATCATCCGCAGGGAAGTGTCCCAGGCTACATCGGCGAGCATGATTGGCGCAAGCCCGCGCCCGGCATGTTGCGCGATCTCGTCCAGCACTGGCCCGTGCAACTCGATGGCAGCTTCGTGATCGGAGACCAGGCCCGGGACATCGAGGCCGGCAAGGCTCTCGGACTGCCGGGCTTCCTCTTCCCAGGCGGCGACCTCGACGCCTTCGTGGCGGGGGTGCTGGCGCGGAACAGGCGGGCTTAGACGGCCGGTCCGCTCGACTCCCGCAAAGCGACTATCACCAACGTTGATGCATGTCGCCTGGGGCGTGGGGCGGCCCGGATGCGGGCCGTCCCATCATGATGATCATAGACGCAGCTTATTTTCCCATCGCCGTCCTTGCAGCCTCGATTTTCGCCTTCACGGCATCGAGGTTGAAGCTCGCGCCCTTCTGCATTGGCGGAAACTCGACGGCGGTCATGGCCAGTTTCTCGACCTCCTGCTGGACAAACACGAATCGCCAGAACTCATATTTGAACCAGTCGAAGTATTCTTGCGCGCCGTATTTGGTCCCACTGTCGGGCCAGCCCGTTCGCTCGAACGGATCGAGGCGAAGGTTGATCAGGTACGGCACGTCGACCTTGCTCTTTTCGCCGAGCCATCCCCCGGGCTGGTCGATGAAACGATATTTGTAGTCGTCGATGCGCACGGCCCCCAGCTCGCTTTCGCCGAAGTACCAGATTTCGTGCCGGTTCGACGGTCCCTTGCCGGTGATCATGTCCATCTGATTGTAGCCGTCCAGATGGCATTTGTAGCTGCGGTCACCGATGAGCTTGCCGTTCTTCAATTCGTTGGCAATGTTCGGATTGCCGGCAGCGGCCAGCAAGGTCGGAAACCAGTCCAGCCCGGAGATGATACCATTCTCGACCTTGCCGGCCGGCACCTTGCCCGGCCAGCGGATCATCGCCGGCGCGCGAAAGCCGCCTTCCATGACCGTACCTTTGCTCTGCGCGAACGGCGTCTGTCCGCCATCCGGCCAGGTGAAGACCTCGGTGCCGTTATCGGTGGTGAAGATGACGATGGTGTTGTCATCCACGCCCATGTCCTTGAGCTTTTGCATCACGATGCCGACATCGTCGTCGAGCTGCGCCATGCCGGCTTCATGAATCGACCAGCCGTTCTTGGAGTTGCGCATCGCTTGGTACTTCGGCGACAGGTGCGTGACGATGTGCATGCGGGTTGGATTGAGCCACAAGAAGAACGGCTTGTTCTCCGCCTTTGCCCTTTCAACGAACCCCAGCGCTAAGTCGCGGATCTCATCGTCCACGGTTTCCATCCGCTTGGGATAGAGCGTTCCGGCATCCTCGATCCTCTGCTTGCCGACCTTGCCCCAGCGCGGATCGACGGTGGCATCGTCCACAGTGGTCGCCCACGAATGGACCATGTTGCGCGGACCGACTTTATTCAGCAGCTCTTGCGGATAGGCCGGGTGGGCCGGGTCTTCCATCGCATCGAGGTGATACAGATAGCCAAAGAATTCGTCGAAGCCGTGCACTGTTGGCAAAAACTCGTTCTTGTCCCCAAGGTGGTTCTTGCCGAACTGGCCAGTGGCATAGCCCATCCCTTTTAGCGCGGTCGCAATCGTCACGGCCTCCGCGGGCAAGCCTGTGGGGGCGCCTGCTTGACCGACTGTCGTCATGCCGGTGCGGATCGGGAGCTCGCCAGTGATGAAGTTGGCGCGGCCCGCGGTGCAACTCGCCTCGGCGTAGTAATCGGTAAAGAGCATGCCCTCGGCCGCAATCTTATCGAGGTTCGGCGTCCGGCCAGCCATCATCCCGCGATGGTAAGCACCGATATTCCAGATGCCGATATCGTCGCCCATGATGACGACGATGTTGGGCCGTTGCCCGGCCGGGGCTGTGGCCTGGGCCGCTGTTGGCTGCTGCGCTTGCGCGAAACTTATCGGACCGACGGCGGAGAGTGCCAAAGCCGCAGTGAGAGAGCTACCGCTCAACAAGAGATCGCGGCGCTTCAATTCTGGACCCGTTGGCCGTGAGCTTGTCTCGGGATTTGCCGGAATCCTATCGTTACTCATGACATGATCCTCGTCCTGGCATGCACCTGAAGCCGACATGGCTTGCAGAAGTGTCGACCCGGCTCGGCATTGCGCGCGGCCGGGGTGTTCTCGGCGGCTATCAATCGGGAGGGCAAAGATGCCAGCCGCCTTTTAGGCACCTCGCGGACAAAGGGCCTTTGTGAGAGGCCCAATTGCATAATATCTGAATAGCATCCAAGGGTTGACAAGATCAACAGCCGCGAGGGCATGGCCGTGATCCAGCAGAAGGTCTTGATTTCCGCCTGCCTGCTTTAGTGACGTGGTCGGTTCATTCGCGGAGAAAGGGCAGCGTCGCTGACACTTGCGAAAGCGGCATTTTGACTCAGGTAGCCATCGAAGCTACGCCGATCATGACATCGTGCCCTTGTTTTGCCCGACGAGTCAAATGAAATTCGTAAAATCCGCACCGCCCTCGTGCCTGCCCGGCAAGCCGTTGATTTTGTTGCCTCGGGCTACTGTGCATGGGGTTGTTTTCGCGCTTTTGTCTGCGGTCGCTCAGAGCAGCGGACGATAGATCTCGCCGATCCGCGCCGCCTCGGCGTCGAGGCTGAACTTTTCGAGCACGCGCGCGCGACCGCGCTCGCCCATCGCGGTCGCGAGAGCCACGTCGCGCATCAGCGGCTCGAGCGCAGCCGCCAGCGCCTCCGCATCACCGGTCGGGATCAGCACGCCGCTCACGCCATCCTCGACCACGAGTTCGGCCGCACCGGCGCGCGCGGCAACCAGCGCGCTGCCGGTTGCCATCGCCTCGATCAGCGTGAGGCCAAAGCCTTCGTTCCGCGAGGTGAAGGCGTAGATGGTCAGCCGCTGATACCAGCGCTGCACTTGTTCGATTGGCAATTCGCCGGTGATGACGATGCGCGCTTGAAGATTGGCTGCTTCGATGCGCTTCTTCAGATCGTTCGCGAACGGCGTCTGCTCGGCCGTGACTTGTCCGACGATCACGGCCGTGAACTCAGGATAGCGCGGCAGCAATCGGCACATCGCATCCACGAACACATCGGTGCCCTTCTGCGCGCGCACGCGGCCGAAGCAGCCGATGGCGTAACGGCCCGGCAAGCCGCTTTCCGCGAACGTCGCGGCGCGATCTGCTGGCGGCACATAGATTTCAGTGTCGACGCCATGCGGGATCACGGTCGACTGCACTTTGAGAAACGAGGCCGAGATGTCTGACGTCGCGATGATCGCGTCCATCTGCCGGATCAGCCAGCGCGTGATCCAGCTGTGATGCCGCTGCGCCGCCGAGGTGAAGACGAGCTTGAGCGGCCAGCCGAGCGCGCGCAGCACGACGCCAGCGATCATCTCGTTGTTGCGGCGCGCATGCCAGATCAGCGGCGACTTGCGGCGCCACAGTTTCAGGACACCGGCGGCGCCCAGCCGCGCAATCCCCTCCGGCGCGTCCGATCCGAACCATGCGGCGCGATAGAGTTTTGCCAGCCGCGGCGCCACCATCCGGTTCGTCGCGGTGACCCCGGAATAGCGCCTGTGCAGATTTGGCACGATCACCTGCAGATCGTCCGGGAAATTCGCCACGTCATGCTCCGTCTGGTGCGCCCCCTATACGCAACATTAAGCATAGTGACCAGTTCAGCCGCGCCGAAACCCCCTCTTCACCGCGCAAACGTTAACTTAGTGCGTTGATCGAAGACGGGTGAGATCATGACTGTGCTAGTCACCGGCGGCGCCGGCTATATCGGAAGTCACACGGTCCTCGCGCTGGCGGGAGCCGGCGAGGACGTCGTCGTGATCGACGATCTCTCCACCGGCTTCTCCGCTTACTTGCCGGAAGGCGTGCCGCTGTTCATCGGCGATGCCGGCGACGAGAATTTGCTCGAGGGCGTGATCGCCCAGCACAACATCGAGAGCATCATCCATTTCGCCGGCTCGGTGGTCGTGCCCGAGTCGATGCGCGATCCCCTCGGCTACTACCGCAACAACTTCATGACCGCGCGCAACCTGCTCAATGTCGCGGTCAAGCGCGGCATCGGCCGCTTCATCTTCTCCTCGACCGCGGCCGTCTACGGCGATCCGGACCAGGTGCCGGTGCCAGAACACGCGGCGACGCGGCCGCTGTCGCCCTACGGCTCGTCGAAGCTGATGACCGAGATCATGCTGCACGACGTCGCCGCCGCCTACGGCATGCAGTACGTGACCCTGCGCTATTTCAATGTCGCCGGTGCCGACCCGCAGGCCCGCATCGGCCTTGCCACCATCGGCGCCACGCATCTGCTCAAGATCGCGGTGGAAGCCGCGACCGGCCAACGCGCCAAGATCGACGTGTTCGGCACCGACTACCCGACCCAGGACGGCAGCTGCATCCGCGACTTCATCCACGTGACGGATCTTTCGCAGGCGCATCGCTCGGCGCTGGCTTATTTGCGCAATGGCGGCGCCTCGACCACGCTGAACTGCGGCTATGGCCGCGGCTATTCGGTGCTCGAAACCATCGACGCCGTGCGGCGGGTGTCGGGCCGCAGCTTCGCCGTGCAATACGCCCCGCGCCGGCCCGGCGACATCATGACCATGGTGGCCGACACCAGCCGCATTCGCGGCCTGCTCGACTGGAAGCCACAATATGACGACCTCGAGACCATTGCGGCACACGCGCTGGCCTGGGAGGACAAGCTGTTCCGCGAGCGCCACGGCGAGCTCCGTCACGCCGTGTCGGCCTAAAACCCTCCAGGCGCAAGCCCTTAATTGGGCTTGAAAAGCGTAGCTTTAGCGGGCACAGAGGCCATTCGATCCCTGACGCGCGGGCAGGCTTTTCGCCTTGGCCGTCAATGGACTACGCATGGCCCAGTTTCCAAAGAAAATTACCGACGATCCCTATGAGGCGATGGTCCTGATCCGCCGCCTGGTCACGGAACAGGGGGTCGTCTACTGGCGGCGCTATCTCGTCGCCTTTGCGCTGATGGCGGCGGCCGCCGGCGCCACAGCAGGCGCAACCTACGTGCTCGGTCAGGTCATCAACCAGGCCTATGTCGACAAGAACATTCCGGGCATCGCGATGTTCTCGGGCATCACCGTGATCCTGCTGTTCATCAAGGGCGTGGCGACCTACGGCCACATGGTGATCCTGACCAAGATCAGTAACGCCATCCTCGCCACCAACCAGCGCCAGCTGTTTACCAAGCTGATGCGCGAGAGCGTCGGCTTCTTCTCGGAGCGGCATTCGTCCGAATTCCTGGCGCGGCTGACGGCCGGCGCCAAATCGATCACAGATGTGCTCAACATGCTGGTCAACGCCATCGGGCGCGACCTGCTGATGCTGCTCGCCATGATCGGCGTGATGGTGTGGCAGGATCCGCTGATGTCGCTGATCGGCCTCGTCGCGGTGCCGCCGGCGATGCTGGTGCTGCGCAAGCTGGTCAAGCGCATCAAGGGTCTCGCCTTCAACCAGTTCACCGGCACCGCCGACATCATGGAAACGATGCAGGAGTCGCTGCAAGGCATCCGCACCGTGAAGGCGTTCACGCTCGAAGAGACAATGCAGAAGCGCATCGACGAGAACATCGGAATCGTCGAGCGCAACGCCAACAAGATGGCCCGCGTCGCCAACCGCTCCAACCCACTGATGGAAATGCTCGGCGGTTTCGCGGTCGCCGGCTGCTTGCTCTATGGCGGCTACAGCGTGGTCGCGCTCAACGCCACGCCCGGCGCTTTCTTCTCCTTCATGACCGCCTTCCTGATGGCGACCGAGCCGGCCAAGCGGCTGGCGCGGCTCAACATCGACCTCAACAGCCAGCTCGTCGGCGCGCGCATGCTGCTCGAAGTTGTCGACAGCCCGGCCAGCGAGCATTCCGACGACGACAAGCCGGCGCTCAAACTCTCCGATGCGCGGATCGAGCTGCGCGACGTCAGCTTCTCCTATCGCGCCAATGAGACCGTGCTCAACCGAATGAGTTTTGTCGCCGAACCCGGCAAGGTCACCGCGCTGGTCGGCCCCTCCGGCGGCGGCAAGTCGACCGTGCTGGCGCTGCTGTTGCGCTTCTACGAGGTGACGCAAGGCGACATCGTGATCGATGGCCAGTCGATCGGTGCGGCGTCGCGCAAATCGCTGCGGGCGCAGACCGCCTATGTCGGCCAGGACGTCTATCTGTTCCGCGACACCATCCGCAACAACATCGCCTTCGGGAAACCAGGCGCGAGCGAGAGCGAGATCATGGAGGCCGCGAAGGCCGCCTGCGCGCATGATTTCATCATGAGCTTCCCGCTCGGCTACGACACGCCGGTCGGCGAGCACGGCACGCAACTCTCGGGCGGCCAGCGCCAGCGCATAGCGGTGGCGCGCGCGCTGATCAAGAACGCCCCGATCATCCTGCTGGATGAGGCCACTGCCGCGCTCGATTCCGAGTCCGAGCGGCAGGTGCAGGAGGCGATCGAGCATCTCTGCCAGAACCGCACCACCCTGGTGATCGCGCACCGCCTGCACACCATCATGCATGCGGATGCGATCCTGGTGGTCGAGGCCGGCGAGATCGTCGAGCAGGGCCGGCATGAGGAGCTGCTCCGCCGCTCCGGCCGCTACGCCTCGTTCTTCCGCCTGCAACATCGCGACAGCGGCGCTCGGGCGCCGATCAGCGCCACCGCATAAAGTTCCGTCCACCTCAAGAGCAGCGAGATCGCTTCATGAACGCCGCCTCCTACGTCATCCCGCTTCCGCCGCAGGCTTCGCTTCCCGTCGTCGGCGAGTCCGGCCGTTACCCGGTGCGCCGCATCTGGTGCGTCGGTCGCAACTATCTCGAGCACATTCGCGAGATGGGCAATGACGAGCGCGCGCCGCCGTTCTTCTTCGCCAAGCACGCCGACATGCTGGTGCCGGACGGCGCCACCATTCCCTATCCGCCGCTGACCAAGGATCTGCATCACGAGGTCGAGTTGATCGTGGCGCTGAAGAGCGGCGGCCTCAACATCCCCGCCGACAAGGCGCTCGACCATGTCTACGGCTACGCCGTCGGCATCGACCTTACCCGCCGCGACCTTCAGATCGCCTCGCGCAAGAAGGAGCGTCCGTGGGAGATCGGCAAGTCATTCGACGGCTCGGCGCCCGCCTCCGCGGTGCAGCCGGCTTCAAAGATCGGCCATCCCTCCAAGGGCAAGATCTGGCTCACGGTCAACGGCAAGGAAGCGCAGACGGGCGATCTCCGAGCAGATGATCTGGAACGTGCCGGAGACGATCTGGCAGCTGTCGCAGCAGGTGAAGCTCGCCGCCGGAGACATCATCATGACGGGCACGCCCGCCGGCGTGTCGCAGCTCCAGCCCGGCGACAAGCTCGAATGCGGCGTCGACGGCGTCGGCACGCTGAAGGTGAGCATCGGCCAGCCGGAGTAAGGCTGATTTTATATGGCGGGAAGAGCAAAGCCCCGGACATTGCGTCCGAGGCTTTTTGTGGTCTCAAATTCGCCGCTCGTGCGCTCCCGCCGCGTTGATGTCCTTCCCGGTGTAGTCGGTCATCATCGCGGTTGCGGCCAGCGTGATGATTGCGCAGATCGCGATATAAACCGCAATGGCGGTCGCCGAGTGGAATGTGCCGAACAGCCAGGCGGCGATCAGCGGCGCGGGGCCGCCGGCGATCACGGATGCGAGCTGATAGCCTAGCGAGGAGCCGCTGTAGCGCAGGCGCCCGGTAAAGCTCTCGGCGATCAAGGCGGCTTGCGGCCCGTACTGCATGTCATGCGGAATCAGCGAGAGGATGATCGCCAGGAAGATGATGGTCAGCGATCCGGTATTGAGCATCGCGAAATAGATGAAGCCGAAGATGCCGGTCGCGGCAGCGCCGAGCATGTACATTTTCTTGCGGCCGATCTGATCTGAGATGTGCCCGCAGAGCGGGATCGAGACAAAGGACAGCACCGAGGCCGAGAGCACCGCGGTCAGCAGGAAGTCGCGCGACACGTGCAGGGTGCCGATGCCATATGAGAACACGAAGGCAGTGAAGATGTAGAACGGCGCCTGCTCCGACATGCGCGCGAAGGCGGACAGCAGAATTTCCTTCGGATATTCCCGGATCACGGTCAGCATCGGCGTGCGGTCGACCTGACGTTCGGCCACGAGCTTTGAGAACACGGGCGTTTCGAGAATGCCGAGCCGGATGTAGAGGCCGACACCGACCAGGATGATGCTGAGCGCGAACGGAATGCGCCAGCCCCACGCCAGGAACTGATCGCCCGCCATCTGGCTGAACGCCAGCACGGCGAGATTGGCGAGAAACAGGCCGCATGGCACGCCGAATTGCGGCCATGATGCGATCAATCCTCGGGAGTGATCGTTGCGGGCCCATTCCATCGACATCAGCACGGAGCCGCCCCATTCGCCGCCGACGCCGACGCCCTGAATGAATCGCAGTACGGTCAGGATCACGGCACCCCAGATGCCGACGCTTGCATAGGTCGGCACCACGGCCACCGCTGCAGTCGCCAATCCCATCAAGAGCAGGGTCGCGATCAGTGTGGATTTGCGTCCGATGCGGTCGCCATAGTGCCCAAAGATGGCCGCGCCGATCGGGCGCGCGACGAAGCCGACCGCGTAGATCGCAAACGCTTCCAGCGTGCCGACCCAGGGATCGGAGTGCGGAAAGAACAGCTTTGCGAAAACCAGACCTGTGACAGTGCTGTAGAGGAAAAAATCATACCATTCGATCGCAGTCCCGATCGTGGAGGCGATCACGGCGCGACGAAGCTGGCGCTGATGCTCGGATGTAGTGAGTTGGGTGACATCAAGGTCAAGTGTTGCCATCGGAATGCTCCCTCCGACAGACCCCCGCTTGCGCGTTTTCATCGATTGTTCGTTGTAGAACGAACGATATCAGGTTCCGATGGTTCCAACCGGCCGGAACGAGAGGCTAAAACTTTAGTCGCCGATCGGGCCCGCGGTGACTGCCCTTTACCAGGCCTTCACCGGCCGATTGGCATGACTCGCCTGCGGAACGCCGCGATTGAGCGACATGTGCGAATGCACGCACAGCCAACCATCGCCATCCCTCGAAAACACCATCGTTGCCCGGCCCGGCCGCGGAAACGCGCTGCCATCGGGATGATAGCCTGCGCTGGTCCAGGGCGCGATCACGGTCGCCATCGTGCCATCGGATGACGCCAGGATCGCGGCCTGCTCGAGCACGAACCGAAAGTCGGTCGTCTTCGGCCAGACGTTATTCCATTGGGACGAGACCCACTGATCGAGGCCCGGAATGACATCGTTATGCGTGCCGAAGGCCAACACATCAGGATGGAAGAGCGGCCGCGCCGAAGCATAGTCGACTTCGCGGACATAACCCGCGAAGGTTTCGAGCCAGCGGTGGAAGAACTCCACGACATCCGCGTTCGCGACCGGCAAGAGCTCCACGGCCTGCCCCATTCACCGCAGCGCCGACAGCACGATCAGGCCGAGGATCAGGGCCGTCATCGAGTATTTCAGCGTGTAGTAGACGTTACGATTCCACTCCTTGACCCTGCGGCTGCCGAGATGGACCTCGTAGAGCTTGCCGAAGACCTTATTGAGCACGCCGACGCTCTCGCCGTCGACGTTCTGGGTCGCCGACGCCTTGACGATGTGATGGCTGACCCAGCGGTTGATCGCGGTCATGAAGCCGAACTTCATCGGGCGCTCGACATCGCAGAACAGGATGATGCGGTTGACGCCGGTCGCATTCTCCGCGCTGTGAATGAAAGTCTCGTCGAACATGAAGGCCTCCCCGTCACGCCAGACGCATTCGACGCTGTCGACCAGGATGCGGCACTTGTTCGAGTTCGGCGTCACCAGGCCGAGATGATAGCGCAGCGAGCCCGCGAACGGATCGCGGTGCGCGCCGAGCTTGCCGCCCGGCGGCAGCATCGCGAACATCGCTCCATGCACGCTCGGAATCGAATTGAGCAGCTCCACCGTCTTCGGGCACAGCGAGCGCGCCGAGGGCAGGAAGTCGTCGTACCATTTCAGGTAGAAGCGTTTCCAGCCGCTCTTGAAGAACGAGTAGAAGCCCCAATCGTTGTTCTTCGCTGCCGCGCGGATAAAGCCTTCGTCGAATAGGCGGACCGCCTCGTCGCGGATGGACTCCCAGTTCTCGCTGAGCGGCTTCAGTTCGGGAAACTGCTCGACGGCGATGACGGGCTTGTTCGGCACGGCCGAGCCCGCATACATCAGCACATTGTAGGGAGCGAGATAGGTCGAGTGATCGCCGAGCTGGCGCGCGAAGCGCAGCCGCTGCTTGCCGCGGAAATGAACGTAAATCGTCGAGGCCGCAAGCACATACAAAACGACAAGTTGCGGCGCAAAAAGCTGCTTTAGCATTCCCCAAGTTCCCGAGTGAACCCAACCGGGGACGTGATCTACCCCCGTCCGGCCCAAGCGGCAAGATATTCACCGGTGGGTTGCGGTCAATCTTGGGGGCACGGGGCCGAAACGAGCCGAATCACGAGCGCGACAGCGCCTGAAGGCCCTTAAAGGTCAGGCGCTTGGGGTCGGTGACGCCGGCGAGATAGAGCCGGCGGATAAAGGCGATGACCGCATCGCGGTCGCAATCGGTCAGCGCCACGACGGCATCGACCGCGATCTTCTGGGCTTCCATTGGGCTCACCTCGGCCTCGCGAGTAACCCCGGCCGGGACAGGCTAGGACTCATCCGTTAATCCGGCGTTAACCGTTCGGAACCATCCCTGATTCAGCGGGGGCGGCCGTATACGCAAAACAACGCATTGGCAGCCGCATAGAGCGGCGGCGGGATCAGGAATATCGCATCACGCCGTCGTCGATCCGGCCGAAGCGCAACGAGACGATGTCGAGGGCGTAGTTCTGGTACAGCCGCCACGGCTGTTTCGAGCCTTGCTTCGGCATCTTCGCGACCGAGCGCTGCACATAGCCCGAGGTGAAATCGAGCGACGGCTGCGCAGTGATCTCGGGGTCGTCATTGTGCGGCATGGCCTGGCGGAAATTGTGCCGGTCCATGTAGTTGATGAGACGGCAGACATATTCGCAGGTGAGATCGCATTTCAGCGTCCAGGACGCGTTGGTGTAGCCGAAGGCCGAAGCCATGTTCGGCACGTCGGCATACATCATGCCCTTGTAGGTCAGCGTGCTGGCGAAATCGACGGTGCGGCCGTCGACGCTGACCTCTAACGCGCCGACGACCTGGAGCACCAGGCCCGTCGCCGTCACGATGATATCGGCGGCAAGCTCGCTGCCGTCCTTCAGGCGGATGCCATCGCGGGTAAAGGTGTCGATCTCGTTCGTGACGACGGCGGCGCGCTTTTCGCGGATCGCCCTGAACAGATCGCCATCGGGTACGAGACACAGCCGTTGGTCCCAGGGGTTGTAGCGCGGCGTGAAATGCGTGGCGATGTCGTAGTCCGGCCCGAGCGCCATCCGCACGCCGCCCAGGATCAGGTTCTTCACCTTGTCCGGCCGCCGCCGGCTGAGCTGGAAGAAGAACATCCCCCACATCACGTTGCGCCAGCGGATGACGTGATAAGCCAGCCGCGTCGGCAGATTGCGGCGCAATTTGTTGGCGACGGGATCCTGCGCCGGGCGCGACACCACGTAAGTCGGCGAGCGCTGCAGCATGGTGACTTGTGCAGCTTTCTTGGCGAGTTCCGGCACCAGCGTCACCGCCGTCGCGCCCGAACCGATTACGACGACGCGTTTGCCCGCATAGTCGATGTCCTCAGTCCATTTCTGCGGATGCACGATGCGGCCGGCGAAATCGGCAACGCCATTGAACTCCGGCGTATAGCCCGCTTCGTATTTGTAATAGCCCGAGCACATGAACAGGAAATTGCAGGTGAAGCGCACGAGCTCGGTCGCGCCGTCGCCTGCGGCGCGTTCGACCTCGACGGTCCAGCGCGCGTCCGGCGTCGACCACGCCGCGCGCGTGGCGCGATGACGGAAGCGGATGTGCTTCTCGATGCCGTTCTCGGCGGCGGTCTCGCGCACATAGTTCAGGATCTGCGGCCCGTCGGCGATCGCCTTCGGGTCGGTCCACGGCTTGAAGGAATAGCCGAGCGTGAACATGTCGCTGTCGGAGCGGATGCCGGGATAGCGAAACAGGTCCCAGGTGCCGCCGATGCAGTCGCGCCCCTCCAGGATGACGTAGCTCTTGCCCGGACACTTGCTCTGAAGATGATAGCCCGCGCCGACACCGGACAGGCCGGCACCGACGATCAGCACGTCGAAATGCTCTTGTTGCATCGTTTCCTCCGCCGGGAGCGATTGTCCGCCCGTCGCTGCTAGCCGTCAATCGGCAAACAGCCGTGCAGCAACTGCAAAGCGAGTTGAATTCCATAGGCCGAAGCAACAAAGCCCCGGATCGCTCCGGGGCTTTGCATCGATGATCGATGTGATCAGCGGCTCAGTAGCGATAATGGTCCGACTTGTACGGACCTTCCTGCTTCACACCGATATAGTCGGCCTGGTCCTTGCGGAGCTCGGTGAGCTTGACGCCGATCTTGGCCAGATGCAGGCGCGCAACCTTCTCGTCGAGCGTCTTCGGCAGCACGTAGACTTCCTTCTTGTACTTGCCGTCCTTGTTGTTGGCGAACAGCTCGATCTGCGCCAGCGTCTGGTTGGTGAAGGACGCCGACATCACGAAGGACGGATGGCCCATCGCATTGCCGAGGTTCACGAGCCGGCCTTCCGACAGCAAGATGATGCGGTGCTTGTCGGGGAACTCGATCTCGTCGACCTGCGGCTTGATGTTGGTCCACTTCAGATTGCGCAGAGACGCGATCTGGATCTCGTTGTCGAAGTGACCGATGTTGCACACGATGGCACGATCCTTCATCGCACGCATGTGCTCGATGGTGATGATGTCCTTGTTGCCGGTCGCGGTGACGAAGATGTCGGCGCGGGGCGCGGCGTCTTCCATCGTGGTGACTTCATAACCCTCCATCGACGCCTGCAGCGCGCAGATCGGATCGACTTCCGACACCATCACGCGGCAGCCGGCCTGCCGCAGCGAAGCCGCCGAACCCTTGCCGACGTCGCCGAAACCCGCGACCATCGCGACCTTGCCCGACATCATCACGTCGGTGCCACGGCGGATGCCATCGACCAGCGATTCACGGCAGCCATAGAGGTTGTCGAACTTCGACTTGGTGACGCTGTCGTTGACGTTAATGGCAGGCCACAGCAGCGTGCCCGCCTTCTGCATGTCATAGAGACGATGCACGCCCGTGGTGGTCTCTTCGGAAACGCCCTTGATGCTGTTGGCGATCCCGGCGAAGTAGCCCTTCGGCTTTTCCTTGAGCTGCTTCTTCAAAAGCGCGAAGAAGACTTCCTCTTCTTCCGAAGCCGGCTTGTCCAGGAACGCGGTGTCGCCGTTCTCGGCGCGCAGACCGAGATGGACATACATGGTGGCGTCGCCGCCGTCGTCGAGGATCATGTTCGGGTGACCGCCGCCGTGCCAGTCGAACAGTTTTGCGGTGTAGTCCCAATATTCGGTCAGCGTCTCACCCTTGACCGCGAACACCGGAATGCCGGCGGCTGCGATCGCCGCTGCGGCGTGGTCCTGCGTCGAATAGATGTTGCAGGAGACCCAGCGAATGTCAGCGCCGAGGGCTGCCAACGTCTCGATCAGCACGCCGGTCTGGATCGTCATATGCAGGGAGCCCGCGATACGCGCGCCCTTCAACGGCTGCTTCGGGCCGTACTCTTCGCGGGTGGCCATCAGGCCCGGCATCTCGGTCTCGGCGAGTGAGAGCTCCTTGCGGCCGAAATCGGCGAGCGAGATGTCCTTGACGATGTAATCGGTGAAGCCGGGCTTCGCGTTCATGTCTGTTTCCTAATCGATGGGGCTGGCGTGTCAGTAACAAAGCAAGCTGAGGGCTTTGTGGCAGAGTTTCTCCCTCTCCCCCATTCTTACGGGGAGAGGGCTGGGGTGAGGGGCTCTATCGGCGCACTGCCTTCGCGGAGAGTCCCCCTCACCCGCCGCTTCGCGCATAGCCGAAGCTTTGCTTCGGCGTCTCTAAGAGACGGCCGCCGAAGGCGGCCTATGCTCTCCCGCAAGCGGGGCGAGGTAAGAGCGTCAGACCGCGCGCTTGAGCGCCTCGACGAGATCGGTCTTCTCCCAGGAGAAGCCGCCCTCGTTGTCCGGCGTGCGGCCGAAATGGCCATAGGCCGAGGTGCGCGCGTAGATCGGGCGGTTGAGATCGAGATGGCTGCGGATGCCGCGCGGGGTGAGGTCCATCGCCTTGGCAGCGGCCTTCTCGAGCTGATCCTCGGACACCTTACCGGTGCCGTGGGTGTCGATGTAGATCGACAGCGGCCGCGCGACGCCGATGGCGTAGGCGAGCTGCAGCGTGCAGCGGTCGGCAAGGCCGGCGGCGACGATGTTCTTGGCGACGTAGCGGGCCGCGTAAGCCGCGGAGCGATCGACCTTGGTCGGATCCTTGCCGGAGAACGCGCCGCCGCCATGCGGGGCCGCACCGCCATAGGTGTCGACGATGATCTTGCGGCCGGTCAGGCCGGAGTCGCCATCGGGACCGCCGATGTAGAACTTGCCGGTGGGATTGATGTGCCAGATGGTCTTCGGCGTGATCCAGTCCTTCGGCAGCGCCTCGCGCACATAGGGCTCGACGATGTCGCGGATCTGCTTCGACGAGATGTCCTCGACCAGATGCTGATGCGACACCACGATCTCGCGCACGCCGACCGGCTTGCCGTTCTCGTACTGCACGGTGACCTGGCTCTTGGAATCCGGGCCCAGCACTTTCTCGCGGCCGGAGTGACGCGCTTCGGAAATGAGGCGGAGGATCTTGTGGGCGTAGAAGATCGGCGCCGGCATCAGATCGGGCGTCTCGTTGGTGGCGTAACCGAACATGATGCCCTGGTCGCCCGCGCCCTCTTCCTTGACTTCGCCCGGCTGCAGCGCGTCGACGCCCTGCGCGATGTCGGCCGATTGCGGGTGCAGCAAGATCTCGATGTCCGCCTTCTGCCAGTGGAAGCCGTCCTGCTCGTAACCGATGTCCTTGATCGCGTCGCGCACGACGCTTTCGATCTGCTCGTTGGTGACGGACTTCGGACCACGGGTCTCACCGGCGATCACGACCTTGTTGGTGGTGGCCAGCGTCTCGCAGGCCGCGCGGATCTGCCAGGGATCGATGCCGGCCTTGGGCCCTTCCCGGTAAAACAGGTCGACGATTTCATCGGAAATCCGGTCGCAGACCTTGTCCGGATGGCCTTCGGACACGGACTCGCTGGTGAAAAGATAGGACGCGCGCATCAGTAACCCCTTGTTCCGCCGCTTCGGGCGGACGTTTGCGATGTTTACCCTTGGATTATGTCAATCACGCCGGCGCGAGATGACGTAGGATTCGTCGAGAAACCAGAGCCCGTTGTACTTTCGCAGCACATCCCTGGCGGCATCCAGAGTGCGACCGTTTTGAGTCATATCTGTCAACCGGTCGTCCTCAATCTGAGCGACATACACCGCCGCATTCCACGCTGCAAAGGCCGTCGAGGTTCCGATGGTACCCGTCACCTCGTTGGGCAGCGCTTCCATATCATACCTGAAGATCGAACGGTTATCCGCATATGCATTAAAATTTAAGTCGCGGCCCAACGATCCAAGCTCATACTTAACGGCGCGCAATAGCTCATGACGGCTCACCGAGAAAGGATTTTCTCCAGGCCAGATCGCCTGGATCATTTCCATGCCCGGATCGTGACCATGGGAGTGAATACCGATCAGGCGGCCGCCCGGCCGCAACGCCCGCGCCAGCGGTGCGATGATCCGCTTGGCCCGGAAATTGACCGAGGACAGGGCCCGGTATGGCTGGGATGCAATGACGAGGTCGAAATTGGCCTCGGTCTGGCCCGGTCGCGGAATAGTCGAATCCAGCAGGAATCGGTGGTCCTCGCGGTAGAGCACCAGCACGACCGGGCGTTCATATAGCGGCATCGCCGTGCGCGGGCTGATCGCGGCACGCCAGTTCTGCTCCAGGAACGGCCGAAGCTCGGCGATCTGCTGCTCGAACTCGCCTGATGAGGCGCCCCGCAGGGGGACCTCGTGCCAGACGGTGGCAGCGGCGGCCGCAGGCGAGGCCGGCGTCAGCCAGGGCGCCTCCGAGTAGAACATGTTGGTGAAGACGAAAACCGACGCAGGATGTTCGAAAATTCGATCCGGCACCTTCTCCAGCGTCAGGCGCAAATCCTCGAGACTGAGCTCCTTGCCGGCAACGTAGAACGGCATGTGCGGGTAGCGCTGATGCGTGGCGCGCAGCACCCGCGCCAGCACCGTGCCGTCGCCGACGCCGGCGTCGAAGATGCGCAGGGCAGGCGGCCGAGGATGGATGCTGGCGAGTTCCAGCGAGACGCGCTCCGCAACCACCCGCTTCTCACTGCAGGTGTGGACGAACAAGAGATATTTCTGCCGGTTCTCGAAGAAGCGGAAATTACCGCGCGGATCGCGCTTTTCCGGGGGTACCTGGAGCCCCCGCGGTGGCGGCAGGCCGCCCGTCGTGGACGCGGCGATATAGGCCTGGATTCGCTCCAGCGTGTCGATGGTGATGCGCTTGCCCTCCCGCAGCCGCTGCACGAGCTTCCCATCGTTCACTGCACGTCGGCCAAACGTCGATTCCGCCATGTCCGCCTTACGGCAGAACTCGGTGATTTGGCTCAGGATTTCGTCGTTTTTCATAAGTGGGATGGCAGTGGGCAGAGAAGTTGGGACTTGCCTCCTAGCAAATTCTGCCCACTCTGGGAATACCCGAATGAAGCAGCCGCCCGCGAGGTTGGTGATGGTGGGAGCGATCAACCCCGGCCCGCCGCCGGGCGACAAACGAGCGCCTCTCCTGAAGTCCGGGACCATCGCCATGCGCCGCCTGCTTGTCGCGCTCCGCCTGCTCGCTTCAACACTCTGTTCGGCGCCGGCATCCGGGCAATCGCGCAGCCAGCTCGGCCCGCTCTGCACCACCGAGACCACGCCGGCGGACCAGATGGTCGACGCCTGCAGCAAGATCATCGCGCTGAAGGTGTTCAAGGGCGAGCAGCTCGCGATGGTCTATTTCTGGCGCGGTGGGCTGGAATAAGAAGGGCGATTACGCCCCTGTCATTGCCGATACCACCGAAGCTATCCGGCTGCAGCCGAGCCAGGCGGCCTACAATTTGCGGGGCTCGGCCTGTTACGACAACGGCGCCTACGACCTCGCGATCGCGGATTTCGACGACGCACTGAAGCTCGGGCCGCCTGATGGCATCATCTTCCACAACCGCGGCAATGCCGCACTGCGATCTGGCGCGCGAAGAACGATCTCAGAGGATGACACGCGCGTTTTTGCGTGATGCGGCGCGGGCGCAGGTCGCAATCGTTTACTATGCCGGCCGCGGCGTGCAGGTCGACGGCCGTAACTACCTCATTCCCTCGATGTCGAACTCAAGCCGGGCGAGAGCATGACCGAGCGATGATCGACATGGACACGATCAAGGCCGGCCTCGACGACCAGGTCCGTACTAATATCCTGATCTTCGATGCCTGCCGCAACAATCCGATGGCGCAGCAGGTCGCAAGCGCCGGCAGCAGTCGCGGCATCGAGGGCGCGCCAGGCCTCGCCTCCGTCGAGCCTCGGGTCCGGCGCGACGTTAGGGGCCGGCACGCTGATCGCATTCGCGACCGCACCGGGCCAGGTGGCGCTCGATGGCGAAGGCGCCAATTCGCCGTTCTCCGCGGCGCCGCCACATCGGCACGCCGGGGCTGGAAGTGCAGCAGATGCTGACGCGGGTGCGGGCCGAGGTGGTCTCGGACACGAAGAACAAGCAGGTGCCGTGGTCGAACTCGTCGCTGCTGGGCGAGATCTATCTGGCGGAGAAGTGAGGCACTCTCTTGCCCCGGACGCGGCGCAGCGCTGCTTCAGCGATGCGCCGCAGAGCCGGGGCCCATTTCTCCGCGCTACTGCCCGCTGCCTGGGTCCCGGCTCTGCGCAGCAACGCAAGAGCGTTGCAGCGCGTTCGGGACAAGAGCAAGACTAGTCGCGCCTCAGTTGCCCCACACTTCCTTGGCGATCTCCACCGCGAGGCTGAGCTTGGCCCACTGCTCCTCCTCGGAGAGGATGTTGCCTTCCTCGGTCGAGGCAAAGCCGCACTGCGGCGACAGCGCGAGCTGCTCCAGCGGAGCGAACTTGGAGGCTTCTTCGAGGCGGCGCTTGATGTCGTCCTTCTTCTCGAGCTCGCCGAACTTCGAGGTGATGACGCCGACCACGACGACCTTGTTGCCCTTGGGCAGGAAGCGCAGCGGCTCGAATCCGCCGGCACGATCGCTGTCGTATTCCAGGAAGTAGCCGTCGTAGTTGGTGCCGGCCAGCATGGTCTCCGCAACCGGCTCGTAGCCGCCCGATGAAATCCAGGTCGAGCGGAAATTGCCGCGGCAGACATGCGTGGTCACCACCATGTCGGCGGGCTTCTCGGCCAGCGCGTAGTTGATGATGCGCGCGTAGATCTGCTGCAGGCCTTCCGGATTGTCGCCGCGCTCGCGCGCCTTCTGCAATTCGTCGGGCGAGCAGAGATAGGCCCACACGGTGTCGTCGAACTGCAGATAACGGCAGCCGGCGTCGTAGAACGCCTTCACGGCCTTGCGGTAGGTCTTGCCGAGATCTTCGTAGAAGGCATCGAGATCCGGATAGACGTCCTTGGAGATCGCCTTGCGGCCGCCACGGAAGTGCAGCACGGCTGGCGAGGGGATCGTCATCTTGGCGGTGACGTGGGCCTGGTCGGCGGACTTCTTCAGGAAGCGGAAGTGATCCAGCATGGGATGGTGGTCGGGGAAATCGAGCTTACCGATCACGCGGACCGCGTCATGCCGCGTCTCGACGCCTGCGAACTGGATGCCAGTGTCTGGATGAAACATTTCGCAGCCGGTGAGCTTGGCCAGGAAATCGAAATGCCACCAGGAGCGGCGGAATTCGCCGTCGGTCGCGAGCTTCAGGCCGAGCGAGGCCTGCTTGTGCACGACCTTCTCGATCTCCATGTCCTCGATCTTGCGCAGATCGTCGGCCGAAATCTCGCCCTTCTCGAGCCTCGCGCGGGCTTCCTTGATCTTTGCGGGACGAAGGAGGCTGCCGACCTCGTCGGCGCGGAAGGGGGCTTTGGTTCGCTGCATTCTTGAACTCCCGAGGATTTTTTAGTGGGCCGCCGCCCCTGCGACGCCGAGGTGGCGCTCCAGGACCGACGGGTCGGCCTTCAGCGCGGCGCTCGGGGCGTCGTGGACGATCGTTCCGCGCTCCAATATCACAACACGGTCGGCGAGCCCCAGAATCTTTTGGGCGTTTTGCTCGACGATGATCGAACAGATGCCGCCGGACCGGGTGATGGTCCCGATCGCCTTCAGAAGCTCCTCGACGATGATGGGGGCCAGACCCTCGGTCGGCTCGTCCAGCAGCAGGACTTTGGGGTTGAGGATCAGCGCACGGCCGATCGCCAGCATCTGCTGCTCACCGCCGGAGAGCTGGTTGCCGAAGTTGCTCCGCCGCTCCTTCAGCCGCGGGAACATCTCGTAGACTTTCCCGACAGTCCAGGGACCGGGCTGCGCCACCGCGGTCATGTTCTCCTCCACCGTCAGCGAGCGGAAGATGTTGCGCTCCTGCGGCACCCAGCCAATGCCGGCGCGCGCCCGCTGGTCCGGCCGCATGGTCGTGACATCGGCTCCGCCGAGGGTGACGTTGCCGGAGAACCGGCGGGTGACGCCGACGATGGAGTTGATCAGTGTGGTCTTGCCGGTGCCGTTGCGCCCGAGCAGCGCCAGCACCTGCCCTTCGGCAAGGCGCAGGGACATGTTGGGCAGCACCACCGCCTCGCCATAGCCGGCGCGAAGTGAATCGATTGCGAGCAGGTCAGACATTGACCGCCTCCTCGCCGAGATAGACCGCCTTCACCTGCGGATCGCGCGCGACCTGGTCTGGCGCACCTTCGGTCAGCAGCGCGCCGGACACCAGCACCGAGATGCGGTCGGCAAAGGAGAACACGAGGTCCATGTCGTGCTCGATCAGCAGAACGGTCACGTCGCGCGGCAGGCTGCCTACGACAGCGAGAATGTCGTGGCGCTCGCTCTCCGGCACGCCGGCGGCGGGCTCGTCCAGCAGCAGCACGCGCGGCTTGGCGGCGATCGCGACCGCGATCTCGAGCAGGCGCTGCTTGCCGTAAGGCAGCGTCACGGTCTCTTCGTTCATGACATCGAGCAGATGGAAGCGCGTCAACAGATCGGCGATCTCGTCATTGACATCGTTGCGCGTGCCCATCCGCCGCCACCAGTCGCCGCCATGCCCGAGGCGTTCGGAAACGGCAAGGCCGATGGTCTCGAGCGGGGTGAGATCAGGATAGAGCTGGTTGATCTGGAAGGTGCGCGACAGGCCGCGCAGCACGCGCCTGTGCACCGGGAGATCGGTAATGTCCTGGCCTTCGAGCAGAATGCGGCCCGAGTTCGGCTTGAGCACGCCGGTGAGCTGGTTAATGACAGTGGTCTTGCCGGCGCCGTTCGGACCGATCAGTGCATGGCGGGCGCCCTGCTCGATCCTCAGCGACAGGTCGCGGGTGACGCGCAGGCCGCCAAATGTCTTCTCGAGATTCTGGGTTTCGAGCGCGATGGTCATGCGTCGTTCTCCGGCACGGCGACAACGGCCTTGCGTCCGGCGACCTGCTTGACGATCAGGTTCGGCATATAAAGCACCCAGCGATGCAGGCGCTGGCGGCCGACCAGCACGATCACGACCAGCACGAGACCGATCCAGAACTGCCAATATTGCGGGGTGATCGTGGAAAACACTTCCTGGAGCATGCGGAAGATCACCGCGCCGATCAGCCCGCCATAGAGATAGCCGGTGCCGCCGATCACGAGCACCAGCATCAGATCGGCGGAGCGGTCGAAGGCGAACACATCGAGCGAAGCGATCGCCGTGGTCTGGGTGAACAGCGCGCCTGCGATGCCGGCATAGAACGCCGCGAGCGTATAGATCGCGATCAGGCGGCGGTTGACGGGAATGCCAATGGCAGCGGCGCGAAGCGGATTGTTCTTGATCGCGCGCAGCGACAGGCCAAACGGCGAATGCACGATGCGGCGGGCGAGCAGGAACAGTACGAACAGCACAGCCAGTGAATAGAAGAAGCCGGCCTTGCCGAACATATCGAACGGGATCTCACCGAGGATCGGCTGCATCTCGATGCCCTGCAGGCCGTCGGTGCCGCCGGTGACGTTGGAGAAGCGCTCGGCGAGCGCTTCCAGCAGCAACGCAATGCCGAGCGTCACCATCAGCCGCGTCAGGTCGACGCCGCGGATCACCAGGAAGCTGGTGGCGAAGCCGAGCACCATCGCGGCAAGACCTGCGGCAATCAGCGCCAGCACCGGTTCGTTGATGAAGCCGTGCAGCGCCAGCAACCCCGCGGCATAGGCGCCGACGCCGAAAAAGGCGGCGTGGCCGAGCGAGACGATGCCGGCATAGCCAAGGACGAGATCGAGCGACATCGCAAACAGCGCCAGCCGCAGGATGTCGGTCATGATCAGATAGCGCGTGGGAAACAGAAAGCCGCAAGCGAGCAAGACGAGCCAGAAGGCGGCCTCGCCATAATGCCAGCGTGCCCGCCGCTGGGCGTGATGACCGACGTCGGAAGAAGCGTTCATCGGCAAACTCAACGCGCAGCCGTGCGGCCGAACAGGCCGTTCGGGCGCCAGATCAGGATCACGATCATCATGGTGTAGATCACGAACGGTCCCATCTTCGGCACGTAATATTTGCCGGCGACGTCGCCGATGCCGAGCAGGAGCGAGGCCAGAAACGGTCCGGTGATCGAGGACGAGCCGCCGACGGTGACCACGATCAGGAAGTAGATCATGAACTTCAGCGGGAAATACGGATCGAGGCCGAGGATCTCGGCGCTCAGCGCACCACCGAGACCCGCAAGCCCGCATCCAAAAGCAAAGGTGAAGGCGAACACCTGCGGCACGTTGATGCCGAGGCCGCTCGCGGCGCGGGGATCATCGACGGCGGCGCGAAGACGGCTGCCGAAGCGGGTCTTGGCCAGCACCATCTGGAGACCAATGGTGAGCAGGCCGCAGATCACGATGATCATCAGCCGATAGCGGCCGATGCCGACGCCGAACACGTCGAACTGGCCCTGCAGCGCGGCCGGCAGGTTGATGAAGACCCGCGACGAGCCCTGGATGTAGTCGACGGCCGCGACCGACATGAAGGTCAGGCCGATCGTGAACAGCACCTGGTCGAGATGGCTGCGCGCATAAAGGTGGCGATAGAGCGTACGCTCCAGCGCAATTCCGATCGCGGCCGCGGAGACAAAAGCGAGCGGCAGCGCGGCGAAGAACGGCCATCCCATCCTGTTGACCAGCACCATGCAGACATAGCCGCCCGCCATGGCGAAGGCGCCATGGGCGAGGTTGACGAAGTTCATCAGGCCGAGCGTGACCGCGAGCCCGCAGGCGAGCACAAACAGCAGCATGCCGTAGGCGACGCCATCGAACAGGTTGGTGAGGATTGAGGTCATCGTGGATCGATCGCCGTCGAGATCATATGAGGTCTAGCCGCGTACGATGCTGCACTCCCTCTTCCGCTTGCGGGGAGGGCTGGGGTGGGGGTGCCTCCGCAATGAACGCTCCCAACGTGGAGGGAACCCTCGCCCGGCGCTTTGCGCCGACCCCTCCCGCAAGCGCTTGCGGGCGAGGTGCAGCGAGTACGCGGCACGCGCTACGCAAACAATACGTCCTTATTTCTTGGTCTTGCCGAGATCCTTGACCGCCTCGAAGGTCGCGAACTCGACGTTGTAGAGCTCGCCGTCGACCTTCTCGACCTTGCGGATGTAGACGTTCTGGATGATGTCGCGCGTCTCCGGATCGATCGAGATCGGGCCGCGCGGGCTCTCCCATTTCTGACTCTTCATGGCTTCGACCAGCTTGGTGCCGTCGGTGTCGCCATTGGTCTTCTTCAGCGCCTCGTAGATCAGGTGGATGCCGTCATAGCCGCTCACCGCCATGAAGCCGGGACGCGTACCGAACGCCTTCTTGTAGGCGGCGACGAAGTCTTTATTCATTTGCGAAGGATGCGCGGCCGAGTAGATATGCGCGGTCACGGTTCCGAGCACGGCGTCGCCCATGTTGTTGAGCAGGTCGTCGTCAGTGACGTCGCCCGGTCCGATCACCTTGATACCGGCCTTGTCGAGGCCGCGCTCGGCATATTGCTTCATGAAATTGCCGCCCTGGCCCGCCGGCACGAACACGAAGATCGCGTCGGGCTTGGCATCCTTCATGCGCTGCAGGAACGGCGCGAAATCGGGGTTGGCGAGCGGCGTCTTGACCTCTTCGACCACCTCGCCGCCGCCAGCGGTAAAGTGCGCCTTGAAGAAGTTGAGCGCGTCATTGCCCGGCGCGTAGTCCGAGGTCAACGTCGCCACCTTTTTGATGCCGTTCTTCACTGCCCAGTCGCCGATGATGGTCGAGGACTGCGCGAGCGTGAAGCTGGTGCGCACGATGTACGGCGAGCGCTCGGTGATGATGGATGTGCCGGCCGCCATCACGACTTCCGGAATCTTGGCCTGGGTCGCCAGCGGCGCGGCGGCGAGCGCCGCCGGCGTCACGCCGAAGCCGCCGATGAAATTGACCTTGTCGTTGACGATGAGCTCCTGCGCGGCGGTCTTGGTCTTGTCCGGGATTGCCGCGTCATCCTTGACGATGATCTCGATCTTCTTGCCGGCGACGGTGTCGCCCTTCTGCTGCATGTAGAGCTTGATCGCGTTCTCGATCTGCTTCCCGGTCGAGGCCTGGCCGCCGGTCATCGGCAGGATCAGGCCGACCTTGACGGTGTCATCCGCCTTGGCCGGTACGACAGCCGCAAGGCCCGCGATGGCGGCAGCCGCGGCGACCCAAGAGACCGTTTGCGTAAACTGTTTGCGTTCGAACATCAGATGTCCCTCCCTTTATTCCTGACCTCTTGTGCGCCGGACCGAGTGCCCGGTCCTTGCCTCACCTTAATCCACGCGCGAGCGATGTCGCGCGTCACAAGGTGTCTTTCGCGCCCTCATTGTCAATCGGACGTTTGGCGACCATTCGGCGCAAGCCACCCGTCACAATGACCTATCGTCGAGAACCACGTCGCGGTCACGCCGGGTAGCCCGAGCACCCGAGCCTGGCTGCTATCATTTGGACGATTGTACAAATGAAATGGACTTGTCAACGAAAAGCCCAGTCGCCGACCAAGCCAGATTGTCGCGAGCAGATGGCCGCAGTCTAGAAGTGCGACTTGGCGGATGGATGAAGGATTTCGTCTTTCGTTTGCCGAATTTGAACATTGGCGACCGAGGCGCTCGTCTTATTCGGTGTTTAGATACCCACCTCGAATAAGCCAATTTTATCTTGTTGAAGACTAGCTTCCTGACCCGCTGGTTTTCCGGCGTCTGACCTCCCAGTTCCGAACCCGGCGCAGTACAATGTCCACGCGTTTCCATTCTCTCCTGCTTCTCGTCGGGCTTGCGGCGGGCCTGTCCGGCTGCGGCACCGTCAACGAGAAGCTGTCAGCAGGCATGGGCGACTATGTCCCGCAATGGGCCGGCGGCCTGCCCGCGGATGCCCCACCGCGACCGGGGACGCCGCAATACGAGGCATGGATGAAGGAACGCCAACGCCTGCGCCAGGTCCCGGCTGCCGAACGCGAGAAGGCGGAGCAGGCCGAACAATCGACCGGAGCGACTAATCGCAAGGACGGGGTTCGCTAGAGCAGCGCCGGCGAAGTCGAGCTAGAGCAGTTGCAAAGCGGAGGAAGGAGGAGTTCGCGGCCGGACTCCATCGCGCGCGGATTGACTGCCTGACGACGTTGAAGCAACACGGCGTCCGTCAAGTTCCGAAGCGCGCCACTGGACGCTGCCCTTTGAGCGTGCGAATCTGGATCACTCAAGAAATGATCGACCAAATGAGTTCGGCGGACGAAAAAAGATGCCTGGTCATTGGCGCCACGGGGCTGGTCGGCGGCCATATTCTCCGGCTGCTGCTGCAGAGCGGACAGCGACCGCTCGCCCTCTCCAGATCACGAAAGAGCGCTGCAAATGTTGACTGGTTTTGCGGTGACCTGGCAAAGCCTGACGCCCTGAATTTCCCGGCATTCACGACCCTCTACTGTACCGCCGATGCCATTCTGTTGGCGGACGCGCTTCCCCATATCTTCAGTCCTTCGCTGAAGCGGATCGTCGTATTCAGCTCTACCAGCGTCATGACCAAGCGAGACAGCGAGGTCGCTGAAGAGCGAGAGTTGCTTGGAAGGCTCGCCGAGGCTGAAGACAGGATCGTGCTGGCTTGCGCACGGAACGCTGTCGAATGGACGATCTTGCGTCCGACATTGATCTACGATCCCGGCCGCGACACAAACATTACGCCGCTCTCGCGCCTCATCCGGCGATTTGGCTTCATGCCCTGGTCGGCGGCGGCTCGGTCTCCGACAGCCGGTACATGCGGAGGATCTGGCCATCGGAGCCATCGCGGCCGCATCAACCGCGTCCGCTGCGAACAAGTTCTATTCTCTCCCCGGCGGCGAGACGCTGACCTATCGTGAAATGATCGGTCGGATTTTTGAAGGAATGGGGTTACCCCAACGAACCATTCCGATTCCTGCTTCCCTCTGGAAGGCCGCCTTTGTTTTCGCGAAACCACTCTTTCCAGGTGCGAACGTAGCGATGGGCACTCGCATGTCGAAGGACATGATTTTCGATTCGAAACCTGCGTCACAGGACTTCGGCTGGACACCCCGGACCTTTCATCCGTTGTTTGATCAACCGCCCGTCAAGAAGCCATCTTGATCGTCACTTGAATGCAGGGTCCGATTGTGGGTTGCTAGCCATAGGTCTTGTCCCGGACAACACGATCGACTCCACGCCGTGCCCGCGAAGGGTCGACCAGATCAGCTTCAGATCTCCGGCAAAGCTCTGGCTGTGGATATATTCGGCATCCACTTCGGCCAGACGCTTGGGGTCAGACATATCGATACCTCGGCTTTGCGCAAGGCCCGTAATACCAGGCAGGACCGTCAAGACCCCTAATCGCTTGCGCGCCTCAACCAGAGCCGCTTGGGACGGCAAGCAAGGCCGAGGTCCGACAAGGCTCATATCACCGGCCAACACGTTATAGAGCTGTGGGATTTCATCGACCTTGAAACGCCGAAGATACTCACCGAGCGCGGTGACCGACGAGGCCTCGACCTGATGCGTAGGAACATTCGCGGTTCCCGTATGCATCGTTCGAAACTTGTAACAGGTAAATGGATGCCCGCCTCTTCCGACGCGAACCTGCGCAAAGATCGCTCCACCCGGACTCTGGAGCCGAATGGCGACCACGATTGCGAGAAGCACCGGCCAGGAAATCAAAAGAAACAGCGCGCAGGCTGCAAAATCGAACGCCCGCTTCATTGATCAATCACTCCAACGATCCCGACCGCGGCTCGACTATCGCACGGAGGCCCGCTTTGGTCTCAACTCGAGGACACCATCCAGCCTTCTGCAAGCTAGCCGAGCTTACAACCAGCTCCCGTCCGATCCGGTCCCAAAGCGACCGGCGCCCAGTTGCAATCATCATGACCTTGAGTGTCAGCGGCGGTATGGAAACAAGTCCTGGCGAACGTCCCATTCCCTCTCGTAGCGCGGCAAAGATTTCAGCGATAGTGACAGGCTCCGGATCGGAAACGACGAAGGTCTGGTTCAACGTGGCGGATCCATCGAGACAGAACAAGACTGCTTCTGATAGATTCCCGATTGATAGAAGAGAGCGTCGATTGCGGAACGCACCAAAGGGTAGCGGAATGGGCAGCGCCGCAATTCGTATGATCAACGCGATATTGGCCTTGGCTCCCGGCCCGTAGACGATCACGGGCCGGAGAATCGTATACGGCACGCCAGAGCGTTTAATTTCCTCTTCCGCCTCAAGCTTCGCTCGATCGTAAGCCGTGACCGGGCACGCTTTGTCATGTTCCGTAACGACGCCATCCGCCGCCGAGCCCGCCTGGGCACCAATAGACGACATGAAAATCAAGCGTTTGATCCCGTGATGCCGACAGGCCTCTGCCAAGCCTTTTGTCGCGACACGATTGGCTCGCGTGTAATTGCCGCTATCGACGCGGCTGCGGTGGGCAATTGCTGCCAAGTGCACGACGATGTCTATGCCCTCAAGGAGCGGATGCCAGTCCACCTGGGATTCGAGATCGGGCAATTTCACACATTCCAGGTTGTTCCCCGCCCTGCCCGGCTGGCGCGAAGCCGCCCTCACATGATGCCCGGCGGACGCCAAGACGGAACAAACCGCTTCGCCAATGAAGCCTGAAGAGCCGGTGACCAGTATTCGAAATGCCATCCTATCGTCCTGAACCGCTCACAGCTTCTGCAGAATGTCTTAAACCGGATATGCAACCCACGGTAAAGGTCCGATACGACCAAATGTCCGCACCCTCGACTGGATTGATCGTGGCTCAACGCCATTGACGAGCCCGCCTGCAGCCTGCCTCGAATCAGCCGAAGCATCGTGAGCGTTTGAGCCGAGAATCACGGTAGGCACTCAAAATCCTCGAGATATGTTCCATCGCCATGAACCTGACAGCCAGCCTGGCCCAAACGCCAAGATAGCTGGCAACGCATCCGAACATCGGCCTTGCCCGCCTGGAGCGACGATCACCGGACGAGGAGCCCTCCTCTCCCGGCCCGGCGGTCCTCCGGCCAGCCTGTCTCCCATATAATTTTGCAGGATGGAATGCCCCTGCGGCGCACCCCATCGCAGTGGAACTCACAGGAGATCTGGCATGGAGGTCGATCACCGGACGGCAATCCCCGCGGCGGCAAAAAGCAACTGGCGATTCTGCTCGATGCTTTGCGAATCCTGCAAGATACGTTCAGCATATTGCATGCACGCAGTTCTCGCTGTGGACTGTTCGGCCAACGTCCAACGCGACGCCTCATCGATGCAAGCCGCGACGGAGCCGGGATCTGGCGCGATCGCCCATCCTGCGCCCGATTCACGCAGATCGTTCCACGGGGTCTGGTCGCTGGTGAGCACAGGGAGCCCTACGCTCATTGCCTCGAAAATGACGTGCCCGTAGTTCTCGCCTAAAGTCGGAAACAAGAACAGGTCATAGCAAGCAAAGACCGATGCGATATCCTGGTGCGCAACTTCACCGCGATAGGCGACGCTGACATGTGGCGGCAACTCGTCGATGAGCTTCTGGCATTCCGCCCAATAGGTCTCGTCCTCTTTCGGCCCGTAGATATCGAAAACTACTCGCGCCTTTGCGAGGCTAACAGCCCGCAACGCGCCGGTCAGGTTCTTCTTGGGCGATATGCGCGACAGGAAACAAAGACGAAATGGACTACCACTCTCACGTGGCTCCCACGTTGAAGCTGCGTTTGCCGGCGGCGCGGTGGCCAGATCAGATCCGATTGCAATCGAAGACGAGCCGATCGACATAGCTCGGCAAATATCTTCAGCCTCGATTTCCGTCGAAGCATGCCACATGACGTCCCGGGTCAACCGAGACATTGAGGCGCCCTTGATATATGCTGATTTCCTCAGGCTCTTTAGCGTCAGGGCTCCAGGCGAGAACTCTCCACGCGGAGCAAGAAGCAATGGTATGCGTGGAATAAGACCTGCTCGCCGAGCGATCAGGACACGCAAGCTAAAGACCGGATCGAAAAAACTGTTGAGGTAAATGCAGTCAGGCCGAACCTCTTCAATCAAGGCGCGGATGGCCCGGATGGAGATATTTTCGGACCCAAAATATCGAACCTCGGCCTTGCCCATTTTGATCCAGGCATTCGCATCAAGCTCCGGATAAGGTTCGGCGTCGCCCAGATCGCGATCAAGTGTCCCGATGAAAAATCTGATCTCGTCGCCGAGCGCTTCCGCCATGTTCGCCAGCGACCTGATCGGACCGCCCGCTTTAAATCCCGGCAGATAGTGCCTGGTAAATCCCAAGACTTTCATCATGATCTGGTTTCGCGCGCTGGAAGGGAACGACACTGTCGCGACAATATCGATGATTGGCAACGTAAGGCGCTGAGTATCCCTTCCAAAAGGAAGGCAATCGAGATTCCGGGCGAATGTGTCAATCGCACGACGCAGACCGTCACCGACCAATAATTTGCAACTACGAGGGTCGCGAAGGCAAAACGGCTACCCCGCGCCGAAAGTCGCAAGATGGAATTGATTCATTTACTGGGAATTGCGCCAGATGGCCAGCCTGTAGTAATCACGGATCATCGGCAACTCTCGGGCGTGGCAGGGATAAAGTTGGAGTTATACGTTGACGGAACTGCCACTGATAAGCTTGGTGACGCCCACCTACAACCGCTCCAAATATCTGCCGGAGACGGTGAACTCGGTACTTAATCAAAGCTATCGCAACATTGAATTCATCATCGTCGACGATGGCTCGACCGACTCGACCGAAGAGTATCTCGCGACACTTCCACCGGGAGTCAAGGTCTTGCGGCAATCGAACGCCGGACAAGTCGCAGCGTTGACGGCAGGTTGGGGCGCATCGACCGGAACATATCTCGGTTACCTGAGCGACGACGACATCCTGCTACCTGACGCGATCGCTACCCTAGTCAAGCATCTCGAAGGAGAACCTGGGGCGGTAGCAACGTTCCCAAACACGAATCTGATCGATCAGAACGGCAGGATTGTCAGGGAGCACGGGGGGCGGCCATTTTCTCTGGCAGAGCTCGTGATCGAACAAGAGTGCTACATTGGCCCAGGCGCCATCTTTCGTCGGAGCGTATATGACGCGGTCGGCGGATGGGACCCTCGCTGCAGGCTCGGACCAGATCGCGAATTCTGGATGCGGGTGGGATGTCTTGGCCGCATTGATTTCAATCCGGAAGTGCTGGCGCTCTATAGGGTCCATTCCGGATCACTTTCAATCAGCGGAATCGTGTCGGACAAGTTGGTCGATGAGTTCATCTACGTTGCTGACAAATTCTTCGATGGCCCGTTTTGTCCCAGCTCCCTGCGGGCAGGCAAGAACCTCGCGCTAGCCAACGCCCACCTCGTCGCCGCTCGCGGGCATCTGCGCAACGGTCACCTGACCCGATTTGCCCAGTCAATCCTGACCGCCCACACATACGACCCTGCAAGCCTCAACCTGAAATCGATGTCGAGACTCGTTCGCGCGGTGATCCCCCCTCAGCTAAAGCAACCGATCGCGCGCCTGGTTGGACGCTTTCGACGCAGCAGCTGATGCCGTCATGATTCCAATCGTCACAGGGCTTTGCGCACATGGTTCTTAAGACTCCCGAGCGTATCAGCGCCCTTCGGTTGACCGGCGCTCCAGTGGCTATGACGATCTATCTTGCACTGACCGTGCTCGCTTTTCGTTTCGGCCCGTGGCCCTGGCCAGTGCAACAGCCGGAATACCTTTACCTCTATCTCACGGCGGCCATAGCCCTGTTCTTCGTTGGGGCGATCGGTGGGGCCTTCGTATCCCCGCCGTGGCGGTCGCCTATCGCAAGCCATCGCGAAACTGCAACGATCAAAGTTGCGATTCTGCTCATGGTTCTCAGTGTGCTCATCTTGTCGGTAGCGCGAACCGACTCGCCCCTACCACCGGTTTCGCTTCAACTATCGCGCGCGAACTACAACTACGATATCTTCGTTGCGAGGAACTTCACGCGTGGATGGTGGACCTATTTCGAGTACGCGTTCGCCTTGCTCAGCCCGTTTTTCTTTGTTGCGCTGACTGGAGCAATACAACATTGGCGTCGGCTAGGTTGGCTCTACCGGCTTGCGTACATCTTCGCCTGCCTTATTTTTCTGCTGATCTACACTCATATTGGCGTCAATCGCGGCTTATTCCAATTGTCGGTGCTGCTACCGCTGACCTTGGGGTTATACTACGTCTTTTCAGGACTGACCTCGCGCCGCACCATCTGGATCTTGATCTCCTCGGCAGTCGTTGGCACCGCATTGTTCTTGTGGATCTTCGTTTTCTTCATCTCGTTCCGCGATCCAGCCTCCAACGTCGGCCACTTCACGCCACTGAATCTTGACGCGCAGAGATCCGGCGCGGTCTATGCAATCCTCCCATCAGCGCTGTTCCCGGGCTATGAGACAGTCACGCGATACCTCGGCGTCGGTTACTATGGACTTTCCCTCGCGCTGGCAGAAACCGACTATGGACTGGGGTGGGGGCTCACCAACTCCCTGGTCGTCTTGAGGAAGGCCAAGTTCCTCCTTGGCGACAGCTGGTACTTCCATACACTTCTTCCGGTAATCGAACAGAAATACGATTGGAGTCTCTGGACAACCTGGCATTCCGCGTTCACATGGTTCATCTCGGACTTCGGCGTATCCGGTTCGTTGATCGTCGTTCTGATGATCGGCGCCCTCTATGGCCTGGTATGGCGCAGCCTTTTGATGACAGGGTCCGTCATTGCTCTATCCATGTTCTATCTGCTGAACACGATGGTCTTTTATTTTCCGGCCAACAATCAACTATTGCAGTCAGCCGACACGCTTTTCGGCTTCCTGGCTCTATCCCTGATTTTCGTTGCCGGTTTTTTCAAGCTGGATCTCGTGAGAACATCGCCCTCAGCGCCTGACGCTTTTGATCACCTTTCCAAGGATCGGTTTTAGCCGGCCTTCGCGCCACGTCAGGGTAAGAGGTCGACAGCATGGGCAACGGATCATAGGGATGCGGCCGTGACCTTCTTGCGCAAGCGTCCGACGGACGGACCTTCGAGCGGCGGAAATCCGGGCCGATCGGGCGGTATAGCCATGGCCGGCAAGGTCCTCCAACTCGTGACTGGCGTCGGGATCGGCCTGCTGCTTCCGCTGGGCCTGGGTTTGCACGACGTCGGCGTGTTCTTTTTCGTCCAAGCCATCGTCAGCGTGAGCGTTGTCATTGCTCAACTGGGGCTGCCCGTCACGATCCCCGGGATCATCTCACATGCGATTGCGGTTGGAGACACGGGGCGAGCTCGGGCCGCCGCCATCGCAACGACAAAGATATCCATCATCTCCGGCTTGGCCGTCGGATGCCTGGTTGGAATTTGTGCGTTCGCTTTCGGCCCGGGCGCGAACGCATTGAGCGCAGAAATCTCGAGTCTCGTTCCGCTCATAATTCCAATGATTGCAGCCGGCGCTCTGCTCGGCGTGCTCGCCGAAATCCATCGCGCACTCTACGGCATGATGGCCGCTTCGTTCCTGCCCGCCCTTCAGGGGCTGATCGTCAGCGCCTATCTCGTATCTGCGCTCGCGTTCAAAGTCCCCTTATACGTCTCGCACCTACTTATCGCCAGCGTGCTCGCGGCCATAGCCGGGATCGTGCTCGGATTGGCGCAATTGGCACGAATGATGCGCCCCTGGCAGCGGGTACCGGTCACGCCGGCGCCCCCATCGAACATTTTCGCCGAAAGCTGGCCAAATCTCATAACGGCTCTGAGCTTCGTTGCCGTGTCCCAGCTCGACATTTGGGTCGTGGGGCTCGGCGGCCACCCTGCAGACATCGCGTGTTACGGATTGGCTCTGAGAATCGGAAGCATGTTTGCGGTCCCGCTCACGATCGTATCGCTCACGATCCTGCCTCACATCGTAACCAACTGGGCGCGTCACCGCCGCTTGTATTTGCAATGGCTGCTAACTCTCTCGGCCACCGGCGCGACCTTCGCAGCACTTGTTGGAGTTGTGCTGTTCGCGGGCTTCGGACGAAGCTTGATATTGATGATCTGGGGAGAGGCGTATTCGCGGGCGTTCGGCGCCGCGCTCATCCTGGGGCTTGGCCAGGTCATGTTTTCGGCAGGCGGCCTCGCCGGTTACGCGCTCATTCTCCTGGGCAAACAAAAAGTCGCAATGGTGAGCACGCTGATCGTCGCGAGCGTGACGTTGCTGCTGGCTGTTTGGGCCATGTTCAAATTCGGGATTTTAGGCGTCGCGACCGTATATGCCGCGAGTTCGACTACGCAAGCCCTCGTAAATGTCGTTCTGGTCCGGAACTTCTTCGGACTCACTGCGAATGCAAGGCTGATAAATCCATTGCGCGTGGGTCGGCTGTTGTCTCACACGCCGAAAAGTTTGCGAAACATATTACGGAATCACCGCGGGATTCAGAGCGTCGTAGAAGGCCACGGCAATCCTGTCGCATGTGAGACGCGGGATGCACCAGCGATGATCGGCCGATTGCGCCATCCGCTGTTTCTGGTAGTCTCGCGCCCATGCAGTCCAGGACGTTCTCGAGGACTGCAACGCTAGTGCCTGGGCTGCTGGCAACCGTATTTTCCGGCCGCGATCTACCTAGAATATTCCTACGCCCCGCAGCCGGATCCGCCAGTGATCCGGAGCTTCATGCTCGCGCCGTTCGCAAAGTTTGACGGCGACGAGCGGGCGTATCGGGCATCCACGGAATGCATCTCATCGCTTGATGAGTTCGCAGACTCCGCAGACGACCGCGCCAGGTCTCCGATCGTGATCTACGAAAACAACAAGCCGCTCGGACCCGCGCACAGCTCGCACGATGATATCTACAAGAACGGCTTCGGACAATTTTCGCACTGGCGAGGACTCGGTATTATTTTCTCGTCCAGCGACGCCACCAACCCGAACACAAACGGCAGGCAGCATACCATCGTTCGGCCGCAGTGAGATCACATCGCAACAGGCCAGCGCCAGCTAGGTAAAGCTCACAGTAGACAGTTTGCCGACGCCCTTGAAGGTATAGCCCAGTGATGAATACGCAGGTGAGATCGACGGCAGGCCACAGCCGGAACCGATATAGCCCGGCGGCTCGCAATCGAGATTGGCTTGCCAGAATTGCCTGTCGAACCAGATCTTGACGACTTCCATGTCGCAGGAGTCGTCTGTGAAGATGACACCGCCATCGCGGAAGCACGGCCACAGATAGCGGATACAGTCTTGCATCGATGAGAGCAGGTCAACATCGAAAAATCCGAAGACCAGATCGCGACTGAATCCCGTTAGCGATTCCGAGTAGAACCCCGGTACAAATTCGCAAACCGAGAGGTCGCCGTACGTGGCGATATTCTGCTTTACTTCATCGAGCCGGCCGGCGAAGTCCCCGACGTTGTATGTCGTGGTTGCGCCGAGATGCGGATAGCGATGCTGGGCGTCGGCCGAGTCAGCGGGCAGGCCTTCGAAAGAGTCGCAGACGATCAGCTTTCGGCCGACTTTTGCGCAAAGTAGCGAGAGCGCTGCCGTGCTGGCCCCCTTATAGCAGCCGCACTCAACGACATCGCCCTTCAGCGAAGACGGAATGTTCAGCAGAATGTCGGCCATCACTAGGTAAGATGGCCATTGCGTTGCCGATCGGACGTTTCGATTGATAATCCTGAATCTGCGGAGCAGTTCGGACCGAACCGCTGCCGAAACACCGAAGCTTGCACCGGCTTCGCTCGCGATAAATCTTCGCGCCAAGCTGCCGTTCAGGGCAAAGTTGGTGATTCGATCATCGAACAGAGCGCGTTGGAAGATAGCGATCGCCGCCGACTTAACTAGCTCTCGCACGCGACTTCATCCTTCTTAGCGCCTTTGCCAGAATCGGCGGCGTAACGTCCCGGATCAGATCCTTAATTCCAACATAGCTGAATACCTCGCCAGGGCGCTCCAAAAATATCGTATTGTGAAACTCCGGCAACTCCTCCTTTGGACGCCCGTTGGTATAGTAGTAAAGCGCGATCGATTTTCGAGTTTGATCCGGAGGGCATGTCAGCGCGTCTGGATGGCCGTGCCATGATCGTTCGGTTGTCGAGAAGATCACCATTCGGTTGGCGATCGGAAAAAACTTCTGGACGCAAGCTGTCATGTTGTTATCCGCGTCGGAATCCCAGAGCTCCAGCGCTCCTCCCCACTGATCTTCCCAGTGCTCGTTGAGGTACAGGATAACGTTGAGCCGACGGTCCAGCTTCCATTCCTGGTGGATGTTGTAGTCGACATGCATTTTGAGATGACCACCGGTCATCGTCTGGTGCATTCCGCCTCCGTGCAGATGCGGATCCGGAATGATGCCATCAATTCCGGTCAGTCGCTCCAGAAATTTAACGAACGTAGACGAATTGAGAGCGCCGATGACATCGCGCACGGCCGGCGGCATCGTCAATTCGCTGGTGCTTTGCAGTTTGTCTTTTTCCGCAGGTGCCCTGTACTTCAGCCAGTTCGGGTCGCTCGGAGTCGGGAACTCGCTGATCAGCCGGCGCAGCACGTCAGGGCGGAGAAAATTATCGATCGCAATATGCGGAAACGGCTTGGCGCCGTTGTACTCGCCAGTCTTGCCCGCATAGACTTCCATCTTGTCGAGTGGAAGCTGTTCCTCCAATGATGACATATCCTTCACCCACTCCCAGGTTGCACGAAAATTCCATCAGCAACCCCGCCGCGACTCAACCTAAAATGCGGTTCGACGTCAAGTGCTTCGCACAAAGGTCCCGTACTTCAATCTCTTACTTCGTTAGCCCGCTTTTGAGTTAGCCGCTCCTATCAACGCGCCTCCCGGTTCCCGTCACCCGAGTAACGCAATTCGGACAACCAGCCTACGAGCTTGTCGATCTGCTTCTTGCGATCGAATTCGGCAGTTGCAAGATCGCGTCCGCGCGCCCCCATCGCGCGCCTCTCATTCGGCGTCAAACTCGCAAGCTGCACGGCCGCATGGGCGAGTCCTTTCGCATCACCGGCGGAGCAGACGAGACCGGCTCCTGAATGCCGGATCAGCGCCGCGCCCTCGCCGTCCATCATGGCGAGAACTGGGATACCAGCGGCGAGGTAGGTCTGCAGCTTGGCCGGAATGGTTGAGGACAACACCGGGTCCGGCTTCAATGAGACAAGCAACGCATTGGCGCAGTGAAAAAATGACGGCATCCGCTCGACTGCAAATCGTCCAAGCATCAAAACCACGTCACCGAGGCCACGACGACTGATTTCGGAAGCAACCCAATCGGACGCGCGGCCGTCGCCAACGAGGACCCAGCGCAAATCCGGGCGGCCGCGCAACTGCTCAGCGGCATCGAGAATCGCAGGAAAGTCTTGCGCGTCACCGATGTTGCCAGCGAACATGACGGTGAACTTGCCGTTCGCCGGCGGAACCTCGGGCGCGGCGGCCTGATCGCGCGTCTCATAGATCAGTTCGGCCCAGTTTGGAAAATAGACGATGCGTTCCGGATGATCGCAATTGCCGGCGATCCGCGGAACAAAGCTGCGCGACTGCGCCAGGATCAAGTCGCAGCGATTGTATATGAGCCGGACCAAACGACCGATCAGCGCTAGCAATCGGGGCGACGTCACCGCGCCGATGGCGGAGAGCGTTTCAGGCCACAGGTCCTGCACCCAGAAGGCCATCGGCACCCGGCGCAGCCGACGCAGCAGCATCGCCGGAATGCCGACCGTGACCGGAGACGGCTCGAAGACAAAGATGCAATCGAACGGCGTCGATCGGAGCTTGATAGGACCAAGAACAGCCGCAGTCACGACGAAGCTCAGATAGTTCAGCAAGAGCCCGGGCCCGGCAGATCGCGCCAGCAGAGGCACGCGCACGATCCGCGCGCCCTTGTACCGTTCGTACCGTTCGGGCGCAGCGTAGAAGCCGCCGAATCCGCTGCGATTGGGATAGCTGGGCGTCCCGGTCAAGATCGTGACCTCGTGACCTCGAGCCGCGAGATCTTCCACGAGATCGTTGATCTTGAAATTTTCCGGCCAAAAGTACTGGCTGACGACAAGCAACTTCAAGGAGCACCAATCCAGGCTATCTTACGGTACGGACGACCAGCGGCGTCCGGCGCTATATCCTCTAACGATCCGTTCTCCAGACAACCCTTTTGACGTAATCGGCATAGCTATGGATGATGCGAACGACCTTGTCGGACACATTAGGCGTCGCATAGTCGGATACGATCTGGAGGGCTCGACCGCTGCCGCGCTCTCGCGCATCGAGAATCGCAATCCCCTGCATGACGCGATCGACGTCGAGGCCGACCATCATCACGGCTCCCTCCTCCATACCTTCGGGACGCTCGTGCGCCTCTCGAATATTCAGCGCCGGGAGATCAAGAATCGACGCCTCCTCCGTGATGGTGCCGCTGTCTGAAAGTACGGCGCGGGCTCCGATCTGCAGATTAACATAATCGCTGAAGCCAAGCGGCTTCAGCAGTTGGACTTCCGGCCGGAACGACATGCCCCTCGCGTCGATGCGCTTCTGGGTGCGCGGATGGGTCGAGACGATAACCGGCAGGTTGAACTGCGCGGCCACAGCATTGAGCATCTCCTGGAGCTTGGTGAAATTCGTCTCTGAATCGACGTTCTCCTCCCGGTGCGCGCTGACGACGAAATAGCGACCGGTCTCCAGCCCGAGCCGCGCCCGTACACCGGAAGCATCGATCTGCGGACGGTAGTGCTCCAGCACCTCGAACATTGGACTCCCGGTCTTGATGACGCGGTCGGGCGCCAATCCCTCGCGGAGCAGGTAGTCGCGCGCGATGGTCGAATAGGTGAGATTGATATCCGCGGTGTGGTCGACAATTCGTCGATTGATCTCTTCGGGAACGCGGTCGTCGAAGCTGCGGTTGCCGGCCTCCATGTGAAAGATCGGAATCCTACGACGCTTGGCAGCGATCACCGCGAGGCTGCTGTTCGTGTCGCCGAGGATAAGCAGAGCCTCGGGACCCCGCTCGGCCAAGACCCGGTCCGCTGCAATGATGACGTTGCCGATCGTCTCGGCTGCCGTTGCACCCGCAGCCCCAAGAAAAACATCCGGCTTTCGGATACCAAGATCGTCGAAGAAGATCTGATTCAGCTCGTAATCGTAATTCTGTCCGGTATGAACCAGCGTGTGATCGCAGAACTGATCGAGCTTGGCTATGACGCGCGACAGCCGGATGATCTCGGGTCTGGTGCCGATTACGGTAACTACCTTAAGCCTGCCAGCAGTCATGAACCCGATACCTTGCATATCATCCGTCTCAACCTCTTGACCACCCATCGGTTGCGAGCAGCATGGGCGGGCCCGGTCCCGTTGGATTTACCACGCCGCTTCGTCATCCTTCGTTGACGGGTGTGCGGCCTGCAACGACGGTGCGGATGTAATCAAGGCTATTGAGCAACCTGATCATGCCGGCGACGTCAAGGCGTTCGGTGTTGTGAGAATTGTAATCCTCGCTGATCGAGATCTGTGTTTCGCCCTCTTCGTAGAATTTTGTGTAGTTCAGGTCGCGCAGATCGGGCGGAACACGGAAGTAGAGATCGAGATCCTGCGCGCTGGCGCGCTCCTCCCTGGAGAGCAGCGTTTCGTACAGTTTCTCCCCGTGACGGGTGCCAATGATCTGGATCGGATGATCGGGACGGCTAAGAACCTTCACCATCGCCTTGGCGAGAACTTCGATCGTCGCGGCCGGGGCTTTCTGGACAAAGATGTCGCCGTTGTCGCCATGTTCGAACGCATAGAGCACGAGATCCACTGCGTCGCCCAGCGACATCATGAAGCGCGTCATGTTCGGATCAGTGATGGTGATAGGCTTGCCGGCGAGGATTTGATCAACGAACAACGGAATGACCGAACCGCGCGAGGCCATGACGTTGCCGTAGCGCGTTCCGCAAATCACGGTCGATCGCGCATCGAGATTGCGCGACTTGGCGACCATGACCTTTTCCATCAGCGCTTTGGATATTCCCATCGCATTGATCGGGTACACGGCCTTGTCGGTCGAGAGGCAGACGATACGCTTGACCTGGGAGGCAATCGCCGCCTCGAGCACATTTTCCGTTCCCACGACATTGGTCTTGACCGCCTCCATGGGATGGAACTCGCAGGATGGCACTTGCTTCAGCGCGGCAGCATGGAACACGAAATCAGCGCCGCGCATCGGGCCGAGAAGACTCGAGTAGTCACGGACATCGCCAAGATAGAACTTGAGCTTGTCGGAATTGTAAAATTTGCGCTGATCGTCCTGCTTCTTCTCGTCACGGCTGAAAATGCGAATTTCGCGGATTTCCGACGAGAGAAAGCGACGCAATACTGCATTGCCAAAAGACCCGGTGCCACCCGTGATGAGCAAGCATTTGTCTTCGAACATCGACGTTCCTAAGCGATCTATCAAAAGTTGGCGCCGCTGCGAGCAGCCTGCAGTCCAGCGCGCCCCAGCCTTCCGAAAAGTGCTACAGAACGCCCCGCGCTTCCGCAACCGCCGATTGCCCGCATATCAGGCTGATACGGGGTAAAACGCAAAATTTGGCAGCCAAAGGCTTGGTTTGAGCGGATCCGACCTCTCATTTGATCCCGAATGTGGAGAATCCCCCAAAGGCACGATGCAGGGGCCGGTTCTGCCATCCAGGGGCAAGCGCGGCATCCAGAAGAATCGGAAGTTTTGTTGGCCCGGTCACTCTCTCAGCCTTGACAAGACAGGCCGAATATTCGTCCGGCAGTTGGATATCGGCCAGATATTGGGTGGGACGATAGAACGCCGGCACCAGCACCGTGCTGAACGAGGCCCGATCCTGCGGAAGGTCCACCGAGATGCTGTGATCGAGGGGCTGCCATATGCCCTCGCGCTTCGCGTATCGGAATGAAACCGTCACCATGCCCTGTCGGCAGTTTTCTCCGCCGAGAGTTAGCAGGATACGATCTCCGGCAGCCCGCACGTCCCATTGCAGGCCTTGTTCGCCAAGTTTGGGGTCATACTGTCCGGGGCGCTCTCGACAAGTGCGCGATATCTGTCGGGCAGCGGCAGACTGAAGACCGTCGTCTCGCTTGTGGAGGGTTTTGCGACGAGGGCAATTGGCTCTCTCGGCTCAGCCAGCAACGCTTCGAATTGATGTCGCAGGGCGCGATCCTGATACGTCGTCATGCCAGCGTATAATGAAAACAGTCCGACCGACACGATCGCCGCAACGCTCAAGAAGCGAGGCAAAACGCCACGAAGCCGCGACCACTCAAATGGGACGCTGAAGAACGAGAGAACTGACAGGATCCAGAAGAACTCGAGATGAAAGACGTGCCGAACCGAAAACTGCAACACCGGATATGTCAAAAGCGCGCCGAACATCAGAAACAGAGCGAACGCTTCACGCGGCCTGACTGCCGCCTCCGCCAGAAGAGCGCCACAAATCCTGCCGCACATATGATCGCAACCCATGAGTTCGCCAGCCGGTCATAGAGCCGATTCAGCAAGCGCGCGATCCACGGCGCCGCGCGCACCGGAACACCTGGATCCAGATTGACACGCCCGGGCGCGACGAGTTCCGGAAACAGGATCACCCAGGCGGCGGATTTCAGCGCTTGCGTCGTTAAGTCCCCGGCGAAATAAGGAAGCCAGTTGAGCACGTAAGAACCAGATCGTGTCGCAGCCTGGGAAACCGTGTGGCCAAGGTTGCCTTCCCTCGCATCCCAACCCGGGTCAGTTGGACGCAAGTCTGCGGCGACGGACGACAGCACGATCTCGTCTGAATAGCGCGCTCCAAGCGAATATGGCACAGGTCCCAAATCCAGGTAATTCTGGAACGGATCGGACAAGCCCTGCATCAGCAACGTGCCGGATGCTCCGGCCTTTCCGACCCCCAACAGCGGGGCCGCGGACAGCAATGATGACGCGACGAAAATGGCGATCGTTGCGACACCGACTTTCCATCTCTTCGGTCTCGAACCGACCACCAATCCGATGATTCCGATCGGCAATAGGATGAAAACGTCGGAGCGAAAGCCTACTCCCAAGCCGACCGCCGCGCCGGAAAGCGCCGCCCACAACAAAGCCATGCGCGGCAACTCGGCGCGAATGGTCAAAATCAGAAACACGAGAGCCCAGATGAAGAACGGCGCCTTGGAGAAGTCCCGAAAATACGGAACCATCGACAGCATGACCGGCGACAGAGCCAGGATAATTGCCCCTGCCGCAGCCGGCCATCTCGCGAAAAAAGACGAACTAAAACGAAGCAACCACACGCATAGGCACCCACCAGCGTCGAGACCAGCGGCCAAAGATTCGAGTAGCGAATCGACGTCACGCGCCACAAGGCAGACACCGTCCAAGCCAGATAAAGTTGCGAACGAAAGAAAATGCCGGCTGGCTCTTCCGGAGCGATCCCGATCGTCGCGCAGTCGAACACGGCAGTGCGCCCGAACAGGAAATCAACCATTGATCGGGGAGTGACCGGGGAACGCACGAAGCCGTGGCCACACGCCGAATAGACCATCTCCGGCATGAACGCCTGATAGAAGTACAACATGGTCGATTGGTGAAGCACGGCGGCCCCCAGCACCGCACCTAACAAGGCGAAACCGACCCCAAGGACCCAGTCGTGGCGGTCAGGCATCGTCACGAATTTTCTCGGCATTATAAGGAGACTCACAATCGGGGCTATCTGGGTCCGACCTCCGGAACGGTTCGGCGGCAACACGGGCGCAAATTCGCGGCTAGAGCCGATCGTTTATACATCAATCGGGGCATCGACAAGTGAGCAAGCCGCGCTCTCCGCAGCATCCGCGCTTCGACATGGACGTCGGCGAATTCGCCGCCTCGCAGTCCCCGAAAACCAGCGTCGCCTCCCCTTCTACAGCGACTGGCTTTCAAGTACTGTTGGGTCTTCTATTCCTGACATCCCGGCTGGAGTTGCAAATGACGCTTAGGGTCACGGCGCGCGAGTTCTTGCGAGGAACACTTCATCGTCTTGGCCTGACGGAATCATCGACTGGCTGCGCCAGGCGAGGGGAAACAGATTCACCATCGACAAACGCGCCCCCGTTCGGGATCGCTTTGCTGCAATCTATCGGAACGATCTGTGGAAGATAAATGAGGGCCAGCCCTCTTCGGGAGCCGGATCAAGCGAGCGCTCGGCGCAGAACGTTATCGCGACTCTTCCAAAAGTCATATCGGAGCTCGGTATATCGTCGCTGCTTGACATCGGCTGCGGAGACTTCACCTGGATGAAGAAGATAGAGCTGCCTTGCTCATACACCGGCATCGATATCGTTCCATCCGTCATTGCGCACAACCAGAAGGAGTTTTCGACGCCGCGGCGGAATTTCATTTGCCTGGACGCCATCGCCGAAACTATTCCGGCTGCGGATGCGGTGCTGTGCCGGGAGGTGCTTTTCCACCTGAGCTTTGCGGATAGCATGAGCCTGATCAGAAACGTCTACAAATCAGGAAGCAGGTTCTTTCTGACGACGACAGAACGAGCGACCGGGTACAACTCCGACATTGACAGCGGAGACTTCCGCATTCTCAATCTGCAGATATCTCCATACAATTTTGGGCCGCCGATCATGGAGATTGCGGATGACTCCGTCAGCGTCAGCAGGATTATCGGTGTCTGGCGGCTCGAAGATTTTCCGGCCTGGGCGAAGACCCGTTCGGAACGTGCTGCGTTCTGACCCGCGCAATGCGATCGAGAGCATGCAGGGTGCAATGACATCCCCGAAGATGCAGGGCATGGCGGCCCGCCGGCGATCCCGGCTCCGCCCGGTTGCCAGGCGCTCCCCTCGCCCGTATTGAGATCGTTGATCCCTAAAGGAATCCCGGTGAATGACTTTAAAGGATAGATGGCGGCCAATAGCCGCTCTCGTCGAAGCTCCAGGCGGAATCGGCGTCATGATCTGCCTGTACATTGTCACCGCCTGCTTCTCTTTGAGGGCCATCACAATTTTCAGCCCGCGCTATTTCAGCGCCGCTGCGTTCCATATCTTCTACGACCCGGCTCGCCTGCCGATGGCAGCCGCGGTGGTCGCGGTCTTCGCCTTGGTCGGAATGATCTTCTTGGTAGCTCGTTTCAGCTTCGGGTATCTGGTCGGATTCTATCTTTATTCGATGATCCTCGGCTATCTCTGGCTAAACCGCTTCAGCGACTTCAACTATGATCACAGATTGGCTGGATGGTCTGCGGCATTTTCGGCTGCCGCGTTCCTTGTCCCCGCCGCACTGATCGTCTCACCCGTTGGCAGAGCCTACGAACTGCCCGCCAGAATGTTCGAGCACTTGCTGACGCTCATCCTGCTGTTGTCTCTGGCGACGATCACAGCGGGCGCGGTTTACAATTTCAGAATTGTGGCCATAGGGGACATCTATAGCTACCGTGACAAGCTCGATTTCCCCGCCGGGCTTAGGTACGCGATCGGGATCACCTCCAGCACCTTGCTGCCCTTTGCTTTTGCGTGTTTCGTTGCGCGAAGAAACGTTTGGCGCGCGGGCGCGGCGTTGGTTCTCTCCCTACTGTTTTATCCGGTTACGCTGACCAAGTTCGCTATTTTTACGCCGGTCTGGCTGGTCTTTGTTGCCTTTCTCACCAGATATTTCGGATCCAGGACGGCAGTCATTCTCTCCCTGTTGCTGCCGATGCTTGCAGGGCTCCTGACCTCCTTTCGTGATGCTGCCAATCCTCTTTTACATAGTCAATTTTCGGATGATGACCATCCCGTCGAACGCTCTCGATATCTACAATGATTATTTCTCCAGGCACGAGCTGACTTATTTCTGTCAGATCGGATTCCTGAAGTCGTTCGTTCCATGCGCCTACAACGAGCCGCTGTCGATCGTGATGAACCGGGTCTATGAACTCGGATATTTGAATGCGTCGCTTTTTGCGACGGAAGGGGTCGCCTCTGTCGGCCCCCTGTTTGCACCGATCGCGGCGTTTGCATGCGGGCTGATCTTCGCATTCGGCAATCGGCTGTCTGCGGATCTGCCGCCCAGCTTTGTCTTGATTTCCAGCGCGATCCTGCCGCAGGTCTTGCTCAACGTTCCTCTAGCGACCGCGCTTCTGACGCATGGGGCCGGGCTACTCTTCCTGCTCTGGTACGTGACGCCGCGCGCGATGTTCAGCCGAAGCGGCGTGCAGCCGTCGAACTGAAGGCGAACCCGGCCGGATCTAAGCTGGAGCAGGTGCCATCACGCGGCGTCCGACGACGGCCACGTCACGCTTTTGGCTGCGTCGACGTCAGCGGCGGCGCCGTCCACGATTGCAAGAGCGCGGTGAGCGCTGTTGCCGGCGAAGTGCTTTCCGGATTTCGACGAGCAGCTCGACAGTGGTCGGGCCGCCTCGGCGGTCCTGCCGGATTGGCCGATCGGTGCTGGGATACGTGCCTAGTCCACAAATACGACGGTCTTGCGACCGTTCAGAATAACGCGATCGTCGAGGTGATAGCGGATCGCCCGTGCCAGCACGCGGCGCTCGATGTCGCGGCCCTTGCGGACGAGATCTTCCGGCGTGTCGCGGTGGCTGATGCGTTCGACGTCCTGATCGATGATCGGGCCTTCGTCGAGGTCGCGCGTGACATAGTGGGCCGTGGCGCCGATCAGCTTCACACCGCGCTCATGAGCCTGGTGATAGGGCTTTGCGCCCTTGAAGCCCGGCAGGAACGAGTGATGGATGTTGATGCAGCGGCCGGAGAGCTTGGCCGAGAGGTCATCCGACAGGATCTGCATGTAGCGGGCGAGCACCACGAGTTCGGTCCCGGTCTTGGCGACGAGATCGAGGATCTGCGCCTCCTGCTCGCTCCTGGTCTCCTTGGTGACTGGCAGATAATGGAACTGGACCCCGGCGAAATCGAGTCCGGCATAAACCTCACGCGGATGGTTGGAGACGATCGCAGCCAAGGTCATCGGCAACTCACCGGTGCGCCAGCGGTAGAGGATGTCGACCAGGCAGTGGTCGGATTTTGACACCAGCAGCATGACCTTTAGATGCGCCCCGCGGTCGCGCATCCGCCACTCCATGCCGAAGCGTTCCGCGATCGCGGCAAAGCCGGTCTGGAGCGCGGCGAGCTCGACGGCGAGGTCTGCCGCGGTGAAAACCACCCGCATGAAGAACTTCTTGGTCTCGACGTCGTCGAACTGCTGGGCATCGAGAATGTTCTGCCCGTTATGGGCGAGGAACGTCGACACCGCCGACACGATTCCGGGGCGATCCGGACAGGACAGCGTCAGTACATATTGATGATCGGGCATGGCTCTTGATGACGGTTTCCGCAGAGGCCGCGGACGACCCGCGATTTGCGTCCTGCTCTAGCACCGACGAGACCCTTGCGCCAATCCCGACGACGGTGTCAAGGTGAACGGACGCCTGCGATTTTGCTGACCGGAGCACGCCCATGGCCGACCGTTTGACCGGCACCCGCATCCTGATCCTGGAGACGCGCGAGGAGGCGCAGTTCTCAAAACTTCTGGCCGAGCAAGGCGCCGAGGTCGTGCAGTGCCCGATGTTCACCATCCAGGATGCGCCGGACCCTGCTCCGGTGGAAGCCTGGATCCGCCGCGCCATCGACAAGCCGCTTGATGACCTCGTGCTGATGACCGGCGAGGGCCTGCGGCGGACCATGAAGCTGGCGCGCGCGCGCCAGATAGACCAGGCTTTCGTCGCCTCGCTCGCCAGATCGCGCAAATTCGCGCGCGGCCCGAAGCCCGGCAAGGCGCTGCGCGAGAACGGGCTTGAGGCGCAGCAGACCACTGAGAAGCCGACCACCGAGGGCGTGATCGAGATGTTGAGCAAGCTCGACCTCAGGAGACGCCGCCTCGGGCTTCAGCTTTATCCCGACAAGGATCACAGCACACTGACCGGTGCGTTGGCCGCGCAAGGTGCCCAGGTCGATACCGTCTTACCTTACGTCTACGATTCCAAAGCCGCGGACGCCAATATCGTCACCGCCATCGATGACATGGCGCAGGGACGGATCGATGCCATCGCGTTGACCAATCTCGGCCAGGTCCGCCGCCTGATCGAGGCCGCCAAGGCCCATGGCAGCGAGGCGAAGTTGCGCGCAGGATTCGAGCGCACGCTGATCGCCTCGGTCGGACCGGCAGTCTCAGGTGAGCTTGCCGCGCACGGCCTGCGCACCGACATCTCGCCTGCGGACGACGCCTATTTCATGCGTCCACTGATCTCGGCGATGGCTGCGGAGCTCGCAGAGCGGAAGCCGAGAGCTCCGGCGAGGTAAGAGCCGGACGCAGGGGCGGCCCGCGGCGGCTGCGATTGACACGCGGATCGTCGGCGCTACCTTGCCGAACAGCAAGAAGAAACAACAATGGCAGGAGATCGCCGTGACACGAGTCATCGCGTTGTGAGCACAACCGCGCGGCGTTCGGCGCTCGCACCATTCCGCATCCGCAACTACCGCTTCCAGTGGCCGTCCGACCTTCTCACCTCATGGGCGTTCGAAGTCGAGACGCTCGTGCTCGGCTGGTATGTCATGGTCGAGACCGGCTCGGTCTTGCTGCTGACCGTCATGGCCTCGCTGCAATATGTGGGGACGCTGATCGCGCCCGTACTCGGGATGATCGGCGACCGCATCGGTCATCGCGACCTCCTGGTCGTGCTGCGCCTCACCTACACCGTGCTCGCTTCGATCATCATGGTGCTGGCGCTGACCCACCATCTCGCCCCGCTCAACGTCATGATCATCGTGGCGATCATGGGCCTGATCCGCCCGTCCGATCTGGGCGTGCGCGGGGCACTGCTTGCCGACATCATGCCGGCCGAGCAACTTGTCGGCGCCATCAGCCTCGCGCGCACGACCCAGGACAGCGCGCGGATTGCCGGCGCGTTGACCGGCGCGGGCTTGTTCGCCCTCCTCGGCATCGGCCTCGTCTATGCCGCGATCGCGACCTTCTATCTCATCGCAGCGATTCTGATGTTCTGCATGAGCCGGCCGGAAAAGTCGCTCACGACGACGGATCTCCCTGCAAACAGCCATGCGGTCTCGCGATTGCTGGGCGACCTGAAGGAAGGCATCGTCTACGCTTGGAACGGTCCTGGCATGCGCGCGGCGCTGTGCGTCGCCTTCCTGGCCAACCTCACGGCCTTTCCGATCACCAACGGATTGCTGCCTTTTGTCGCGCGCGACATCTTCCACACCGACCAGACCGGTCTCGGCTATCTCTCGGCGAGCTTTGCCGTCGGCTCGCTGATGGGCTCCATCACGCTGAGCCTCGTCAGCGGGGTCCGGATCGCCCGGCTTTTGATCGGCGCGACACTGGCCTGGTACGCGATGCTGCTGGTGTTCGTCGAGGTCAGGACCGTGCCGGTCGCCACGGCCTGCCTCGTGCTCGCCGGCATTGCCCAAAGCATGTCGATGATCTCGGCGGCCGTGATCCTGATGCGCACGGCGAGCGCCCATCTGCGCGGCCGCGTCATGGGCGTGCGGATGATGGTGATCTATGGCCTGCCGATCGGCCTGCTTGCGGCAGGCAGCCTGATCGACCTGATCGGCTATTCCGCGATGGGCTCGGTCTATGCGGTCGCGGGCATCATCGCGATGTCAGCGATCGCGGTGCGCTGGCGCGAGGATCTGTGGCCGGCGCACGCCCCGGCCAATGCAGGCTGACGGACCGGCGCCGTCGCGCCTTAATCGCCATACCCGCGCAGCCGCTCGATATCGAGAATGGTGACGCCGCCGTATTCCAGCCGCAGCAGTCCCTCCTTCTCCAGCCGGTTCAGCGCCCGATTGGCGTTCTGGCGCGACATGCCGGAGAGCGCACCGATCTCCTCCTGGGTGATCTCCAGATGCGCGGTCGATTCCGGATAGAGGATCGGGTTGAACAGCGAGGCGATACCGCGGGCGAGGCGTGAGGTGGCATCGAGCGTGCGGTTGACCTCGAGCATGCCGATGAACTGTCCGAGCCGCTCGTTGAGCTGGCGCACCAGGAAGCGGTTGAAGCCGACGCTGTTCTCGAACAGCCACATGAAGGCGGAGCGCTCCATCAACGCAACGCGACTGTCGCGCAACGCGACCACGTCGTAACGGCGCGCCTCGTTCTTCAGCACGCTGCCCTCGCCGAACCAGGCGCCTGCCGTGAGCCCCGCAAGGCTCGTCTCCTTGCCGTCGCGCGAGACCCCGCCCATCCGGGCGAGGCCACTCACCATGCCTGCCCAATAATCGAATTTATCGCCACGCATGAACACGGTCTCGCCGGGGCCGTAGGACCGCTCCGTGATCCCGGCGCGGGCCACCTCGATCTCCGCCGCCGTGAGCTCGCGCGACCAAGCGGCGACGCGCTTCAGTTGATCCTCTGAAATCATGATCGAGAGGCCAGCCGCACCGTTTCGTCACCCATTCTTTGTGCACTGCAACACGTGTATTCCGGGCCATCCATCCGACGAAAGGTGTAAGCCGCTGCCGCCCCAAAAACTTTGTCGCCGAATTGTCAGGCCGGAGACATTTCAAAATAGCGCTTTCCCCTATTGAGAGCCATCTCGGTTGATGCGGCTTTTGACCCCAAACGGGTGCGAAAGTGGCGCGGCTCCGGTCGGGACCATGTGCTGCATGGCCTCCCCGGCACGACCGTACTAGGATTGCCCGGGAGGAACGGACGAAGAGCGCCGCTGAACGCGCCATCACCGGGAAGGATTCGTTTGGTGGCTACCAGTCTCGAAGTGCGCGGCGTGTCTTTGCGGTTCGGCGGCGTTCGCGCGCTGACCGACGTCAGCTTCGCCATCAACGAGGGCGAGCTGTTCTCGATCATCGGCCCGAACGGCGCCGGCAAGACTTCGATCGTGAACTGCATTTCCGGCCGTTACAAGCCGACTGAAGGCCAGCTGTTCTACCAGGGCCGCGACATCACCGGCCTGACGCCGAATGCGCGTCCCACGCTCGGCATCGGCCGCACCTTCCAGAATCTCGCGCTGTTCCACCACATGAGCGTGCTCGACAACATCATGGTCGGCCGCCATCACCTCCTCAAGAACAATTTCCTCACGGGCTCGCTGTACTGGCTCACCGGCGCGCGCAAGGAAGAGCTCGAGCACCGCCGCAAGGTGGAAGAGATCATCGACTTCCTCGACCTCCAGTCGGTGCGAAAATCGCCCGCCGGCACCCTCTCCTACGGCCTGCGCAAGCGCGTCGAGCTTGCCCGTGCCATGGCGCTGGAGCCGCGCCTCATTCTCCTCGACGAGCCGATGGCCGGCATGAACTTCGAGGAGAAGGAGGACATGGCCCGCTACATTGTCGATCTCAACGAGGAGTTCGGGATGACGGTGGTGATGATCGAGCACGACATGGGCGTGGTGATGGACATCTCTCATCGCGTCATGGTGCTGGATTTCGGCCGGAAGATCGCCGAGGGCGATCCTGCCGCCGTGCTCGCCGATCCCCACGTCAGGCGCGCCTATCTCGGCGAGGAGGACGAGGTTCTGGTCGATCCCGACGATTCGCCGCCGGCGCAGGAGAGCCCGGCATGATGGATTATGCAGGCCGCGTCGCCCGGGCCGACACCTATCCAAAGATGCTCCGGCTCAATGCGAGGGAGCATGGCAACGAGATCGCGCTGCGTGAAAAGGATCTCGGCCTCTGGCGCCCCTTCACCTGGAACGACTACCAGGCCCGCGTGCGCGATTTCGCGCTCGGACTGGTCGAACTGGGCCTTGGCCGCGCCGACGTCATCGGCATCATCGGCGACAACCGCCCGGACTGGGTTGCGGCGGAAGTCGCGGCCCACGCGATCGGCGGATTGAGCCTCGGGCTTTATCGCGACGTGCTGGACGAGGAGGCCTCCTATCTACTCAATTACGGCGACGCCCAGCTCGTCTTCGCCGAGGACGAGGAGCAGGTGGACAAGCTGCTGGCTCTGGCCGAGCGCGTGCCGCGACTGAAGCACATCATCTATTCCGATCCGCGCGGGATGCGGAAATATGACGACCCCAGGCTGATGTCGGCGGAGAAATTCGCCGAGCTCGGACGTGCCCGCGCGACCCGCGAGCCGGAGCTTTACGACAAGCTCGTCGACGCCACCAAGGGCGATGACGTCGCGATCCTCTGCACCACGTCGGGTACAACGTCGCATCCGAAGCTCGCAATGCTCGCCGCTGGCCGTGTGCTCGGCCATTGCGCGACCTATCTCGCCTTCGACCCGAAGGGCCCCGACGACGAATACGTTTCGGTGCTGCCGTTGCCGTGGATCATGGAGCAGGTCTATGTGCTCGGCAAAGGCCTGCTCTGTCGGATGAAGATCAACTTCGTCGAAGAGCCGGACACCATGATGAACGATCTGCGCGAGATTGCGCCGACGTTCGTTCTCTTTGCCCCCGCGTCTGGGAATCCATCGCCGCCGACGTCCGCGCCAGGGTGATGGACGCCACACCCTTCAAGCAGCGCCTGTTCGACGTCGGTATGAAGACTGGTCTCGCTGCGCTCGAGCAGGGCAAGCGCTCGGGCTACGCCGACGCCATCCTGTTCCGCGCATTGCGCGACCGGCTCGGCTTCACGCGGCTGCGTTCGGCTGCGACGGGCGGCGCAGCGCTCGGGCCGGACACCTTCAAATTCTTCCAGGCCATGGGTGTACCGCTGCGCACGCTCTACGGCCAGACGGAATTGCTCGGGGCCTACACCCTGCACCCCGAGAGCAAGGTCGACCCCGACACGACGGGCGTTCCGATGGCGGACAGCGTCGAGATCCGCATCGACAATGCCGACGTTCACGGCGTCGGCGAGATTGTGGTGCGGCATCCCAACATGTTTCTCGGCTACTACAAGAACCCCGAGGCGAGCGTCGCAGACATCAGGGACGGCTGGATGCTGTCGGGCGATGCCGGTTATTTCAACGACAACAAGCAACTCATCGTCATCGACCGAATCAAGGATCTCGCCGAGACCTCGCGCGGCGAACGCTTCTCGCCACAGTTCATCGAGAACAAGCTGAAGTTTTCGCCCTACATCGCCGAAGCGGTCGTGCTTGGCGCCGGTCGCGACGCCCTCGCGGCGATGATCTGCATCCGCTACTCCATCATCTCGAAATGGGCGGAGAAGAAGCGGCTCTCATTCACGACCTACAGCGACCTCGCCTCGCGCCCCGAAGTCTATGCGCTGCTGCAGAAGGAGGTCGAGACCGTCAACGCGACGCTGCCCCCGGCGCAACGCATCTCGCGCTTCCTGCTGCTCTACAAGGAGCTCGACGCCGACGATGGCGAGCTCACCCGTACGCGAAAGGTGCGCCGCAGCGTCATCAACGAGAAATACGAAGGCATCATCGACGCCATCTACCGCGGCATCGCCGACATCCCCGTCGACACCGTGATCCGCTTCCAGGACGGTACCACCCAGCGCGTGCGAACCACACTGCGGGTGGTGGATCTCGGCGGACACGGCCCTTTGGCGGAGGCTGCAGAGTGAATCAGACTATTGCAAACACTGCCGCCCTTCGCCTCTCCCCGCTTGCGGGGAGAGACGAAGATAACACGGAATCGACATGAACACCGCCTTCCTCATTCAGCTCCTGGTCAACGGTCTCGTGGTCGGCACGCTCTATGGCGTGGTCGCGATGTCGTTTGTGCTGATCTACAAGGCGACGCAGGTCGTCAATTTCGCGCAAGGTGAATTGCTGCTGGTCGGCGCCTGGGTGTGCTGGACCCTGCTCGCCAAATACCAGGTGCCGTTCTGGATCGGCATGCCGATGACGCTGGTGTTCATGTTCGTGTTCGGCATCGCGATCCAGGTCCTGATCCTCAGGCCGATGATCGGCGAGCCCATCATCTCCGTGATCATGGTGACGATCGGCCTCTCCACCGTGCTGCAGGCGACGCTGAAATGGACGTTCGGCGTCAACCCGCAGCCGTTCCCGCGCGTGTTCGAGAGCCAGTCGGTCGGCCTGTTCGGCCTCCAGATCCAGACCGTCTATGTCATGAGCCTGGTCGTCTCGGTGGCGATGATGATCGGCATGGCCTGGTTCTTCCGCGCCTCGAAATACGGCCTTGCGATGCGCGCCACTGCGTTCAACCAGCAGGTGGCGCAGTCGCTCGGCATTTCCGTCAAGAGCGTGTTTGCGATGGCCTGGGCGATCTCGGCCACCGTCTCCGCTGTCGCGGGCGTCGTCGTCGCCGTGGTGAACGGCGTGTCCTCGGGTCTTGCCGGCTACGGCATCAAGGTGTTTCCGGCGGCGATCCTCGGCGGGCTGGATTCCGTCGGCGGCGCGGTGCTTGGCGGCATCATCATCGGGCTCCTGGAAAACATCGCGCAATATGTCGACAGCCAGTACCTGCACTGGGGCAATCTCTATGAGATCGCGCCGTTCTACGTCCTCATCATCGTGCTGATGATCAAGCCTTACGGCCTGTTCGGCACCCACGACATCGAGCGGATCTGACCCATGGCCGGCCCTGCCCTCATCCCTGCTGGTGATTTCCGCACCTCTTACGCGGCCGACACCACGATCTTCCCGACAACGACCAGCCGCAACTTTGCGATTTTCGGCGTGCTGCTGCTCTGTCTCCTGCCGCAATTTCTCGGCGGCTATTGGCTCAGCATTCTCATTCAGATCGGCATCTTCTCGATTGCGGCGCTCGGCCTCAACATCCTGGTCGGCTTCACCGGCCAGATCTCGATCGGCCACGCCGCCTTCTTCCTGCTCGGCGCGTTCACCTCGGCCTACATCTCCAACAACGCACCGATCCCGGTGTTCTTCGCGATTCCGCTCGCGGGTGTCGTCACCGCTCTGGTCGGGCTGATCTTCGGCATTCCGGCGGCGCGGCTGAAGGGCCTTTACCTCGTCATTGCGACGCTGGCCGCCCAATATATCCTGCTCGACTTCTTCTCCCGCGCCGAATGGTTTTCCGGCGGCTCCGTGCCGGCGAGCGCCGAGCCGTTCTCGATCTTCGGCTATACGCTCCGCGGCGACCGGCAATATTTCTATGTCGTTCTGGCTTATGTGCTGGCGAGCTACATCCTCGTCACCAATCTGATGCGCACGCGCGATGGCCGCGCCCTGGTCGCGATCCGCGACCATTATCTCTCCGCGGAGATCATGGGCATCAACCTCACGAAATACCGAACGCTGTCGTTCGGGCTCGCCGCCTTCTTCGCCGGCATCGCCGGTGCGCTCTACGCGCATTACCAGCTAGTGGTCTCGCAGGAGGGTTTCGGCATCGAGCGCTCGATCCTGTTCCTCGCCATGATCATCATCGGCGGCACCGGCTCGATCACGGGCACGCTGATGGGCACGGCCTTCGTGGTGCTGCTGCCGGAGTCCATGGAGTTCATCAGCATCTCCCTGAAAGGCGGTGCGATCGACAAGGCGCTGTCGCTCAACAACAACATCACGTTCCTGCGCGAGATCGCGATCGGGGTGATCATCATCGCGTTTTTGATGTTCGAGCCGGACGGGCTCGCGCATCGCTGGCGGCAGATCAAGGCGTACTGGAAACTCTACCCGTTCTCGCATTGAGCGCGGAAACTTCACTTAAACAAAAAACCGGAGGAACCGACCCATGACGATGAAGTCCCTTTTGAGCACCGCATCGCTCGCGCTTGTGATCGCGGCATTCTCCGCCGGCGCGCAGGCGCAGATCGCGATCGGGCATCTCGCCGATTATTCCGGCGGCACCTCCGACGTCGGCACGCCCTACGGCCAGGCCGTCGCAGACACCTTTGCCTGGGTCAACAAGAACGGCGGCATCGGCGGCAAGCAGCTCAGCGTCGACACCAACGATTACGGCTACCAGGTGCCGCGCGCGATCGCGCTATACAAGAAATGGTCGGCGCCGGACAGCAAGGTTGCCGCGATCATGGGTTGGGGCACTGCGGACACCGAGGCGCTGACCGGCTTCCTGGCCCAGGACAAGATCCCCGACCTCTCCGGCTCCTATGCCGCGGCCCTGACCGATCCTGAAGGTACCAGCGGCAAGGCCAAGCCCGCGCCCTACAATTTCTTCTACGGCCCGAGCTATTCGGACTCGCTGCGCGCGATGCTGATCTGGGCGGCCGAGGACTGGAAGGCCAAGGGCAAGACCGGCAAGCCGAAATTCGTGCACATGGGCGCCAACCACCCTTACCCGAACGCGCCGAAGGCCGCCGGCGAAGCCATGGCGCAGGAGCTCGGCTTCGAGGTGCTGCCTCCGCTGGTGTTCGCGCTTGCGCCGGGTGACTACAGCGCGCAGTGCCTGAGCCTGAAATCCTCGGGCGCCAACTACGCCTATCTCGGCAACACGGCGGCCTCCAACATCTCGGTGATGAAGGCCTGCAAGACCGCCGGCGCCGAGGTGCAATTTCTCGGCAATGTCTGGGGCATGGACGAAAACGCCGCCAAGACCGCGGGCGACGCCGCTGACGGTGTGATCTTCCCGCTGCGCACCGCGGTGAGCTGGGGCGGCGATGCGCCCGGCATGAAGACGGTGATGGAGATATCCAGGATGTCCGACCCCACCGGCAAGGTCTATCGCCCCGTGCACTACGTCGCCGCGGTCTGCTCGGCGATGTACATGAAGGAGGCGCTCGACTGGGCCGTCAAGAACGGCGGCGCCACCGGCGACAACGTCGTGAAGGGATTCTACCAGAAGAAGGATTGGGTGCCGTCGGGCCTGGAAGGCGTCTGCGCGCCTTCGACCTGGACCGACAAGGACCATCGCGGCACGCTGAAGGTCGAGCTCTATCGCACCAAGATCTCGGGCGCGACTGACGGCGACCTCAACGACCTCATGGCCAAGGGCACGATCAAGCTCGAGAAGGTCAAGACCGTCGAGCTGCCGCGCAAGCCGGAACTGCTGGGCTGGTGAGCCTGGCTTTCACCACACACACTGTCATCCCCGCGAAAGCGGGGATCCAGTATGCCGCGGCTTCTCAAGGAATGTCGGGCGTCTGTGGAATACTGGGTCGCCCGGTCAAGCCGGGCGACGACAGCGGAGTTATAAAGAATGACCGAAATCATCGAAGCTCCTCGTCCCACCCCCAGCGTCGTCCCCGCACCGCCCCTCCTCGCCGTGCGCAACATCGAGGTCGTCTATGACGACGTCATCCTGGTGCTCCGCGGCCTCAGCCTCGACGTGCCCAAGGGCGCGATCGTGGCGCTGCTGGGGGCCAATGGTGCCGGCAAGTCGACCACGCTGAAAGCGATCTCGGGACTGCTCAAGACCGAGGACGGCGAGGTCACGCGCGGCGAGATCCTGTTCGAGGGCGAGCCCATCGCCGGCATCGATCCCGACAAGATCGTCCGCCGCGGCATCTTCCAGGTCATGGAGGGCCGACGCATCGTCGCCGACATGACCTCGCTGGAAAACCTCGACTCGGCGCCTTCACCCGCAGGGACCGCGAGGTCGATGCCGACCTCGACATGGTCTTCAACTATTTCCCGCGCCTGAAGGAGCGCACGGGGTTGGCCGGCTATCTCTCCGGCGGCGAGCAACAGATGCTCGCGATCGGCCGCGCGCTGATGGCGCGCCCGAAGATGATCTTGATGGACGAGCCGTCGATGGGTCTGTCGCCGCTGCTGGTGAAAGAGGTGTTTTCCATCATCCAGAAGATCAACCGCGACCTCGGCGTCACCATCCTGCTAGTCGAACAGAATGCGCGCGCCGCACTGTCGGTGGCGAGCCATGGCTACATCATGGAGCAGGGCAAGGTCGTGCTCGACGGCACCGCTGACGAACTCCGCGACAACGAGGACGTCAAGGAGTTCTATCTCGGAGGCGCCGGCGACCAGCGCAAGAGCTTCAAGAACCTGAAGAGCTTCAAGCGCCGCAAGCGATGGCTATAGCGTTTTCGAGCGAAGTGGGAACCGGTTCGCGTGAAGAAAACGCCTCAAAACAAAAGAGCTTTAACCTTCCAGCACCTGCTCCGCTTCCGTGACTGCGCAGAGAACATGATAGAACGACGACGCAGGAATGGTGTCGATCAGCGATTTGCCGTCGCTGTCGAACTGGTCATACCAGCCGCCCCGCACGGGATGGCTGAGGTAATGCCGTTCGAGCCGCACCAGGGCCGCGCGCGCCTCGCCGGACTCGGCCTGCGCAATCCACGCCTTCGCGATCTCGGTCTGTGGCCACAGCCGGCGCGTCGAGCGACGGATGTTGCCGGTGTCGTCGCCCTCGTCGACGAGGCAGCCGGTGGCCGTGTCGCGATAGCGCAACGCGGTCGCCAGCAGTTCTGCGCGCCGCTGTCCGGTCGGGCACCCCGTGATGCGCTCAAACCCCTTCAGCAGCCAAACCCATTCCGCCTGGTGGCCGGCCTCGACGCTGACCGGCTCGATCTTCGACCAGTCCTCCTCGAAATATTCGCCGAGCGCACACGTCCGCTTGTCGTAGAGATTGGCGAGGAACAACGCGAAGAACTCACCGGCGCGATTCTGGAACGACAGATCGTGGGTGGCGTCGAAGCACGCGATCATCGCCTCGAACAGATGCATGTGCGGGTTCTGCCGGCGCGGCAGCGACACCGGGAGGCCTTCGTGGACGCCGCCATGCGGCGAGCGCAGATGGCCGTCGAGGAAGGCGAGCAGCGCGTCGATCTCGGCGCGCACTTGCGCGTCATTGTCGAGCGCATAAACGGCCGCCAGCGTAACCAGGATGAAGGCGTGGTCATAGGCATCGCGCCGGGCGTCCAGCACGGAACCGTCCGGCGCGAGCCGGTGCACGTAGCCGGGCCGGCCGTCGGGCGCCTTCGCTTTGGCCAGCAGGTGCTCGAGCCCCTTCAACGCGATGGCGCGTCCTCGGGGTACCAGCCCATATGGGCCGCCTTGGCATAGCACCAGATCTGGCGCGCCTGCACGAACACGCGCCGCGGCGCGGCTGCGTCCGCCGCACCGTCCGGATGCAGCCGGTCGACGAAACCGCCGGCGGCGGCGTCCCAGCCGATGGTCGACCACAGCGGGATCGCATCTTCGACCATGCGGCGCTTCAGGCGCGCGACGACATCGGCCGCCTCTTCCGCCGGAATGATGCTCTCCTCCGCCATCGCGCTCTCCACACCCCATCAATGGCCGTCTGTTACCCATGCGAGCGGCGGCGTGCAATGGATGCCAACCCGGAAAGACCTGCCATGACCGCCCATTACGACGCCCTCGAGACGCGCGAGCCAGCGGCACGCGAGGCCGAGCTGTTCGCCCGCCTGCCGGGTGTCCTGCGCAGCGCGATGACCGCACCCGCCTATGCCGAGCGGCTGAAGGGCATCGATCCCGCCTCGGTGGCCTCCAGGACGGCGCTGGCGGGCCTTCCCGTGCTGCGCAAGTCGGAACTGCCAGCCCTGCACAAGGCCTCACAGCCCTTCGGTGGCTTCGTGGCGGCGGCCCCGGGGTCGTTCGCCCGCCTCTTCACCTCCCCGGGCCCGATCTTCGAGCCGGAGGGCACCCAGACCGATCCCTGGCGCGGAGCGCGGGCGCTGTTTGCCGCGGGGTTTCGACCGGGCGACGTCGTGCTCAACACCTTCAGCTATCACCTCACCCCCGGCGGCTTCATCTTCGACGCCTCGGCGCGCACCTTGGGCTGCGCGGTGATCCCCGCCGGCCCAGGTAACACCGAGCAGCAGTTTGAGCTGATCGAGGCCTACCGTCCGGTCGGCTACAATGGCACCCCGGACTTCCTGAAGATCCTGCTTGATGCCGCGGCAACTGCGGGCCGCGACGTCTCCTCGATCAAGCGCGCGTGGTGTCGGGCGCGGCGTTTCCGCCCTCGCTCCAGGCCGAGATCAAGGCGCGCGGCATCGACGCCTACCAGGCCTTCGGCACCGCCGATCTCGGCCTCATCGCCTTCGAGACCGAGGCGCGCGACGGCATGGTCGTGAACGAGGATCTGATCATGGAGATCGTCAAGCCCGGCACCGGCGATCCCGTCTCCCCGGCGATGTCGGCGAGATCGTGGTGACCTCGCTCGATCCGCACCATCCCTGGATCCGGCTTGCACTCGGCGACCTCACGGCGGCGTTTCCGGGCCCAGGCAAATGCGGTCGCACCAACATGCGCATCAAGGGCTGGATGGGCCGCGCCGACCAGACCACCAAGGTCAAGGGCATGTTCGTCCGTCCCGAGCAGGTCGCCGAGATCGGCAAGCGCCATCCCGCGCTCGGACGCCTGCGCCTGGTCGTCACCCGCCAGGGCGAGGCCGATGCGATGACGCTGAAGGCCGAAGCGGGCACATCGGGCGATGCACTGCGCGAGGAGATCGCGGCCAGCCTGCGGGCTGTGACCAAGCTCGGGGGCGCAGTCGAGCTTGTCAGCCCCGGCGCGCTGCCGAACGACGGCAAGGTGATCGCGGACGAGCGCTAGAACTCGCGGATCGCGCGCACGACTTCGTCCTGCTGCGCGCGCGTGATCTCGGCGAACATCGGCAGTGACAGGATGCTGGCCTGATCGGCCGTAGCATGCGGAAACTGTTCGGCCGTGTGCCCGAAACGGCGATAGGCCGGCATCAGCGGCAACGCCGTCGGATAATTGATCGCCGTCTGGATTCCCTTCGCGCTCAAGTGCTTTGCGAGCGCATCGCGCCTTGCATGCTTGATCGTGTAGAGGTGATAAACATGCTGCCGTCCCGCAGCGACCTGCGGCAGCTCGACGTCCTCCACCTGCTTCAGCGCCGCGTCATAGAACGCGGCGGCATCCTGGCGGGCCTTGGTCCAATCCGCCAGATGCGGGAGCTTGGCCGACAGGACCGCCGCCTGCATGCCGTCGAGCCGGCTGTTGATGCCTTCTATCTGGTGCTGATGCTTCACGAGGCCGCCGTGACGCGCCAGCATGGTCATCCGCTCGGCGAGAGCGTCGTCGTTGCTGACGACGGCACCCGCATCCCCCATCGCGCCGAGATTCTTGCCGGGATAGAAGGAATAGGTCGCGGCCACGCCGAAGGTTCCGACCATCCGGCCCTTGTAGCGCGCCAGATGCGCCTGCGCACAATCCTCAATCACCCACAGGCCGTGCCTGTTCGCGATTGCCATGATCGCGTCCATGTCGGCCGGCTGCCCGTACAGATGCACCGGAATGATGCCAACGGTCCGCGGCGTGATCGCCGCTTCGATCGCCGCGGGATCGATGGTGAAGGTCGCGCCGTCGGTGTCGCAGAACCTGACGGTTGCGCCGGCATGCGTGATCATCGCCGAGGTCGAGATCCACGAATGCGCGGTCGTGATCACCTCGTCGCCCGGCTTCACTTTCAGCGCCGCCATGGCGAGGTAGAGCGCGTCGGTGCCATTGGCGCAGGAGACGCAATGCTTGACGGACGCGGCGGTCGCGAAGTCGCGCTCGAAAGCATCGACAAAGGGACCGCGAATGAAGGCATTGTCGCGGATCACGCCGGCCATCGCCGCGTCGATCTCGCTCTTGATGTTCTGATACTGAAGCTGAAGATCAGCGAAAGGGACTGGCATGCGCCTCTATCTCCGTGGCACGAGCCGCGCCGGATTACCGGCATAGGTGCCGGCGATCGTGATGTCTTTGGTCACGACCGCACCGGCGCCGATCACGACATCGTCTGCAATCCGCACCGGCATGATCGTCGCGTTTGAGCCTATCGACACGCGGTTGCCGATCCGGGTCTCGCGCCACAATTCCTTGCGGCCGCGCGCCGGCCCGCCGGTTGCGAACGTGTCGTTGATGAACATCACGCCATGGCCGATGAAGCAATCCTCGCCGATGGTGACGAGCTCGCAGACGAAGCTGTGCGACTGCACGCGCGTGCGGGCGCCGACGGCGACGCCCTTCTGAATCTCGGTGAACGGACCGATGAAGCAATCGTCGCCGATCGTGCAGCCGTAGAGATTGCAGGGTTCGACCACCCTGACGCCGCTGCCGAACACGACGTCGCGAATGGCGGCTCGATCAAGTTCGGGCTTGCTCACGAGGCGACGCCGAGCCGGCTGCGACGTGGCATGAAGTGCAGCGGCACCTCCTCCCCGGTCTCGATCGATTCATAGAGCGCCGAGATCAGTTCCAGGCTCTTGCGGCCCTGCAATCCATCGACGAGGGCGGCGCCGCGATCGGCAAGGCATTCGACGACGTGCTGGTAATAGGCTTGGTGGCCGAAGCCGTAGACGTTCGGCGGATTGACCGAGAATTTCTCGATGACCTCCTTGTCCGACGGACGCTCGTCGACGAAGCGCCAGTGCCGGATCTGGTTCATGGCGAAGCCGCCGACCTCGACGGTTCCCTTTTCGCCGAGAATCGACAGCGATCCCTCGAGATCGGCCGGGCGCGCCGCGGTGGTCGCCTCGATGATGCCCAGCGCGCCGTTGCGGAACTTCAGCGTCGCGACCGCGGTGTCCTCGGTCTCGATCTTCACCAGCGCGGTCGTGCTGCGCGCATGGACACTGACGACGTCGCCGAAGAACCACTCGAGCATGTCGACATGGTGGCTGGCCTGGTTGGTGAGCACGCCACCGTCCTGAGCCCAGGTGCCGCGCCATGAGTCCTGATCGTAATAGCCCTGGTCCCGGCACCAGCGTACCCGCACGGTGCCGAGCACGAGCTTGCCGAAGCGGCCGGCATCGAGCGCCTCGCGCGCCTTGACGATGGGCACATTGAAACGGTTCTGCTTGACGACGAACAGCTTGACGCCGGCCTCGTCACAGGCGCGGATCATGTCGTCGGCGTCCTGGAGACGCAACGCCATCGGCTTCTCGACGATCACATGCTTGCCGGCGCGGGCGCAGGCGATCGCATGCTGCGGATGCTGCCCGCTCGGGGTCAGCACCGCGACCGCATCGATATCCTCGCGCGCGAGCATCGCGTCGATGTCGTCGTAAGCGTCGACTCCGAATTTGGCCGCGATCGCATCCGCGCGGGCGCGCTGGGAATCGCAGACGGCAACGAGCGTTGCACCTGCGATGTGATTGCCACCAAGCAGGTCGGAGTGGCGCTTGGCGATACGCCCGCAGCCGAGCAGGCCAAATCTGATCATGGGACCTCGGTCTTCAATGGGCACCGAAACAGCGGCGCCACGCGCCTCGCCGGGATGAGCTATATTAGCAAAAGGCGGAGCAAATCAAGGCTTTAGACCGGCGTTGGACCCGCTTCTCGCGCATCGCTCCAAAGTCCAGGTGGCCGCCCAATCTCCCATCACACTTTTCGCGAGCCAAATCCTCAAGTTCGACGTGCGAGAAAATCGAAACCGAGCTACCCGCCGCCGGCGAGGCTCCGTCGAGACGATGTTCCGCTTTCAAGCGGAGGCTCATCGGTGATATCCAGATGCTTCGATCCCGGACAGGGGAATTTCCGCTTTGAAGTCGCCCATGCCGGTGATAACGAGGCCGGAGACGGCGCCGATGCCGCAGGTGTTCGAAACTTCCAAGCCGGTGATTTGGGCTTGTTCTGGAACGGCAACGGATTTTCGTGCGCGTCCTCATCCTCAATGCCGACTATGCGCGCTTCCTGGCCTGGCAGTACCGGCGCCATCCAGGCCTTGCGGACGCTGAGTATGCGACGCAGATTGCGGCCCGCAACGCCAGCCTGTTCGGCGTCGCCGATTTCTATTCCCGAAATTTTGCCAAGCTTGGACACGTCGCCGCCGACATCCACGTCAACAACGCCTGGATGCAAACGGCCTGGGCGCGTGAACACGGCATCGCTGTCGAGCCGCCGTCTCGATCTGCTGCCATCGCACGCGATGCTGTGCCGGGATGGCTGCACCGCGCGGTCGCGCCGTTCAAGCCGGTTCTGAGGCCGCTGGCGCGCAAAGTCGGACTGAGCCCACGACTTGACGAGCAATCGGAGAGGATCCTCCTTGCGCAGATCGAGGAGTTCAAACCGGACCTTGTGCTCAATCAGGATTTGTTTCATGTCGACACGAGCCTGGCACGCCGGATCAAACAGATAGGCAGGCCGATCATGGTCGGCCAGATCGGCGTCTCACCACCACGCGGCGAGGACTGGACCGTTTATGATTTGATAATTTCGCAGCTGGCTCAGGTCGTGAACTTCTTCCGCGCCAAGGGCGCGCGCGCGAAGTGCTCCATCTCGCCTTCGAGCCTGATATTCTCGACGTTCTTCCGCCCGCGCCCGAGCGCAGCATTGACGTCTCGTTCGTTGGCGCCGTGTCGGTGGATCACCAGCAGCGGGTCGCGCAGCTCGAATTGGTGGCCCGTCACTATGACTTGAAGTTGTACGGCAGCGGCCTGCATACCCTGCCCGCGTCCTCGCCGCTCCACCGCTGCTACCAGGGCGAGGTGTGGGGTGTGGAGATGTATCAGGTACTCAGAACGTCTCGGATCACTCTGAACTCGCACATTGACATGGCAGGCCGCGAAGCAGGCAACATGCGGCTGTTCGAGGCAACCGGCGCGGGCTCGTTCCTGTTGACTGACGATAAGGACAACATGCCCAGCCTGTTCGAGCGTGACCGCGAAGTCGCAGTGTGGACCTCCGTTGACGATTGCCTGTCCGAGATCAAGCGCGCGCTCGACGATGAAGACTGGCGGCAATCCGTCGCACAGGCCGGCCAGGCTCGAACTCGCCCAGCATACCTATCGCGAACGCGTACAATCTCTTCTCCAACTGGCCGCCGCGATGCCTTCGCACCGATGACGCCCCGCCCGCTTGCCAGACGAATCGCTGCTCGCATCATCCGCGCGATTCCCGTCTTGCGCCGCCAGATCCTGGTTTCGACCGACTATCGTGTTCTGAGCGGGATCGATGAAGCACGCCGACTTCAGGCCGCATCGTCGGGATGGCTCGCCGGCAGAACGGTCACTCGGCAAGAGCGGGCCTATCTGAGCCTGCTTAAGGCCATGAAGCGGGGAGAGCCGCGGCTCGATCTCAGGATTGCAGCCGAAGCGGTCGTTGCGACACAACTGGACAATCCAAGCCTGATCGAGGTCGGATGCGGCAGCGGATACTATTCCGATGTGTTTGCCGAACTGGCGCCCGTAGGGCTGCGATATACCGGTATCGACTATTCCGAGGCCATGATCGCGCGCGCAAGGCAGCGGTACCCGTCCGGCTCGTTCCGGATCGCGGACGCGACGCGGCTGCCTTATGACGATGATGCCTTCGACATCGTCTTCAACGGCGTGTCTCTCATGCATATCGTCGACTACGAACGCGCGATCCGCGAAGCGGCGCGCGTTGCCAAGCGCTATTGCATCCTGCATAGCGTGCCGGTATTCGGCAAGCGTGAGACCACATGTCTGCAAAAATACGCATACGGCTCACCGGTCGTTGAGATCGTCTTTAACAGAGACGAACTGATCTCACTCTGCGAGGCTGCAGGATTGCGCTTGGATCGGCAATGGCGCAGCATTCCCTATGACGTCTCTGCAGTGACAGGAGATCCGTCGTGGACTGAAACCTATCTGTTATCCGTCACTTGATCGGAAGGTGCGGCGGCTTTCTCATCCCGCATAAAGTCGACGGCCTCAGAATACCTTGCTCCCGATCACAAGGAAGGCACGTCCGGTCACGACATCGAGCAACCGATATCCAAACAGACCCACGCTTCGCAGCCTACCCTTCAGTGTGAGAACGAGCCTGGGGTCTCACTTCATCAATTTCAATATTGGGCGGACGGTTTGTTCCACGGCGATCAAATCGGTCACATAGGGGCGGTAGATGTAGTTGCGTGTCAGGCGGGATAAAGGTGCGCCAAAAACACGATGGCTGTTGAATATGAACCAGCGGCCAGCAGCTCGCAGCCCTTGAAAATGGAAAAATACCAGCGGCGTTTGATCAACCATGACCCGCCCGCCACGAAAATCGATCCGGTAGTTGGCTATATTCCATGGCGCCAGGTTTGCGCCAATGTTCTCTATGCTCTTCACACGCGGTGACAGCGCAGAGAACGAGTCGAGGTAGCCTTGATCCGCGTAACGGCTACCGTCGACATGATCGTAGCACCACTCGATGCATTTCGCCCGCCACCATTGCACGACAGCCTTTCCATCCGCATCGTTGCGCATTCCGACCCACCCGACATTGTAGGTCCCGAAGCTTCGCCGCTGCTCGAGATTCGGAGCGAAGCGGTGAGCGATAATCGCAATTGAAGCGTCCTTCAGTTCATCGAACACGACCTCGGGCGACTGATAGAAATACAGATCGCCGTCGAGATAGGTGATCCATTCAGCGTGCGGCTCTTTCTTAAGAACGTACAGCATCCACGCCGCCGTGCATGTGAAGTAATACTCGACGATACTCCGGCTGGACCGTGTCGCGGCAAGTTCTTGATCCGCAGCTTCGAAGTCACCCAATGACACCGCAACAATGCCAGGCAGGTTGAGAGCTGCCAGAATTTTGCAAGCCTCGTCGCTCAGGCACAACACCCACAGCCGAGATCCCGGAGCATGACGCTGCATCGAATGATACAGCGCCACCCCGCGCGACAGATAATTGTGGTCGAAGTAGGTACAGTAGACGCGCTCTGTCATAATGGCCGTTACCCGTCGCGCGCTCGCGTGGCGTCCAGAAATTCGTCGTAATCGCGAATGTAGTCGCCCGGATCGTAATAGTCGGAGGCAAAGACCAGCAAGGCACCATCCTTGCTGTAATTGTACTGCGTACCCCATATCATCGGTGGGACGTAGATGCCGACGCTTGGATTATCCAAAACGAATTCACGGCGAACAACACCATCGTCAACAATCGCGTTGCAGCTTCCCTGAGCGCAGATCAGGAACTGGTGGCATTGCTTGTGGGCGTGTTCGCCTCTCAGCGTCTCTGGCGATACGCCGAATACGATGAAGTAGCGCTTGGGCACGAACGGAAAGTCCTTGCCAAATTCGCCTACGGTGAGGTCGCCGCGCGGGTCGCTCACCCACGGAAAGTGAAATACCGTCACCCCACGCAGATCCGTCGGCATGACTTGGACGGACTTCTTACCAGGCTGTGCGTCAAATCTGATCAACTTCTGCTCCAACATTCCTGGTCCTGACCGCGCGCCCAAATTGCTACTCGGCAATACAAGCAACCCGTCCTGAATTTCTGCGCTTTAACGTCGCGTCACCAGCTATTTGCAACGGCGATGACCCGCTCGATCTCGCCCTCCTCCATACCATTGAAGCAGGGTATGGTCACAATTTCACCAGCCAGACTCTCCGTTTCCGTCAGCATCTCACTCGAATCATTGTGCCGCGCCACATAGGCAGGCTGGCGATGATCCGGTATCGGATAGTGTATGTCGGATGCAATTCCATTCGCATCCAGGTGCTGTCGAAAACGATCCCGGTCCTTGCAGCGCATGACAAAGAGATGAACCACGTTGTCGAGGCCGAAGTGCCGCGGACATTGGATCGCAGGATGAGTGACGCCGCTCGCATATCGACGAGCAATGTTCCGACGCTCTTCGTTCCACGCGTCGAGATGGGGAAGCTTGGTCAACAATAGCGCCGCCTGCATCTCATCAAGTCGGCTGTTGCATCCACCTGCCCGATTTACACGGTATTTTCGATCCCAGCCATACTGCCGCAGTTCACGAAGATCAGCGGCAATGGCGGCGTCGTTTGTCGTTATCGCGCCGCCGTCGCCGAGGGCGCCAAGGTTCTTGGTCGGATAGAAGCTGAAGCAGCCGGCCTTGGCGAAACTGCCTGCACGCCTGCCGTTGCGTTGAGCCCCATGCGCCTGAGCGCAATCCTCGATAACCGCAATGCCCTTGGTATCGCAGAGAGCAATAATGGCTTCGACGTCCGCAAGTCGGCCGTAAAGATGGGTCACGACTACTGCTGATATCCACTGCGTCGCAAGGACGCGCCGAAGCGCTTCAACGTCCATGAGGTGCGTCGTCGCGTCGACGTCGACATAGACCGGCAGCGCTCCTATCGCATGTATTGCCGTGCTGCTATAGAAGCCGGCATTTGCGACCGTCACTACGGCATCGCCCGCCTCGACGCCGACGGCGCGCAACGCAATTTCGATCGCATCGGTCCCGTTCGCGAGCCCGATGGCGTGCGCCGCGCCGCAATAGCCGGCGAACGCTGTTTCGAACTGCGACCCTTCCGATCCCAGCACAAACCAGCCGCGATCGATCACTCGGCTGGCCGAGGCGATGAGATCATCACGGATCTTGAGATTCTGCCGCACGAGATCATTCAGCGGAACACGCGATACCATCGGCTCGGCCCTTTGATAGGCTGGGAATAATCGCTGGCAATGCCACTCAATCAGACCAAAAGCAAGGCTCGCCAGCCCGGGACAAACGAGCTCGCGCGATCGGCAACGAGCACACCGGCTGGCGCTGACCTCGGTGAGATCAACGGCTACGCCGGAACCAGCGTCCGCAGTCGCTCGCGCAGGGCCGCGTTCAAGAGCGGGCTCGCGAGCCCGCCGACCACCGCCAGCCAGATCGCGCATTCCAGGACAAAATGCACGAGCCCGCTCCCCGGCAGGAGCGCGGTGATCGAAAACCCGATCAGCCAGCCCGGCGCCACGATCCCCGCCGCCGTGAGCATCAGGAACGCGACGTGCCTGAGCGGGTGACGCAAGGTCTGCCATATGATCACCAGCGTGAGCAGCCCGAACTGAACGAGAATGTCACTCGCGACCACCGCGAGCGCCGCGCCAAGCGGTCCAAGCCTCGGAATCAGCAAGAAGGCCACAAGCAGGAATACGACGAATTGGAGCCCCTTGGTCCGGATCAGAAGCGCGCCGCGATCGCTGTGATTGGCAAAGACCAGCGCCATCAGCGAGGGCGCGCCAGCGGCCGCGCCGAGCAGCAGCGTCACCGCAAGCAGCGGGTCGTAGGGTATGCTGGCATGGGTCCACAGCGCGAAGAAATCGGGCCAGAACGGCAGAAAGCCCGCGACGACCAGACACGCAAGCCCGGTGACGAGCGCCGATCCATGAGCGTAAAGGCGGCGGAGCCGCTCCTTGTCGCCAATTGCATGATCGTGCCCGAGCTCGGCACCGAGCGGCAAGGCGGTCTGGAGACATAGCCCGCGCACCAGGCTCGCGATCACGCGCGTCAGCCCCCATTGCACCACAGCGACGCGATCAGTGACGAGCGCGGAGACGAGCAGGACGGGAACGTTGACGAGCGCAAGCTCGGTGATGTTGGCGATCGCGAAGGGCAGCGCGCGGCCGAACTGCCCGACGCTCCAGCGCCAGGAGGGCGAGATGAACGGCGGCCTTGCGGCACGGCGCAGAAACGGAAAACGGCGCGGCGCGTCGAAGCCGACCATGAAGATCGTGAAGAGGAGCTGCGTCGACACGAAGGCGGTCGCCACCGCGAGCAGGCTTCCGAACGTGGCGAGCGCGACGAGTTGCGCGATCTGGCCGAGCAGCAGCGCGGCGTTTTGCAGCCACACGGCCCGGCCATACAGGCCGCGGACGCGATAGAGGCCGGAGCAGAGGTTGGCGGGCAAGCTCAGAAGCATTCCCAGCGTCATCACCAGCATCGCCGTGTCGAATGTCGGCATCGCGTGAAAACCGAGCACGGCAGACGGCGGCGCGAGATATTCGGCCGCGCAGAGCAGGACGCCGAGCCCGGCGACGATGGCAAGATAGATCCGCAGCATCCCGTGGTAGACGCTCGCCGTGCGACCGTCGCAATCGACGCAGGACTTGAAGGCGAGAAAGCGATTGATGGCGCGAAGCTGCAATCCTGCATCTGCCGCGACGACGAGACTGCCGGCGGCGTAGATCGCAAGCCACGCCGCGAGCACGTCGCCGCTCCAGACGTGCAGGAATGCGGGGATCAGCAGCAACTGCTGGGTCAGGCCCAACAGCATCTGGACCAGATTCGCCGACCAGCCGCGAACGAGCCGGTGAAGGCGGCCGCCGCCCTCTTCGCTTTTGGGGCCGCCCGTCCTCCCTGGCGCGTCAACTTGCGTGTCCGTCAAGCCGCATCCTTCCCCGTGAAAACACGCCCCGATCCGTCGCGAGTGCTCGCGATGGGGTTGCGCCGTTCCACCGGACTGCACCCGATCACCCGTTGATTTCCGCAACGGGAAACGTCAGTGTGGATTCGAAACAGAGCATTAGCGCGCGTCTTAAGGTGGTTCAACGGCTTAGGCAATGGCATCCAAGTTCATCCCTTTCAATCGGCCCTACGCGACCGGAAAAGAGCACGGCTACATCCAGAATGCGCTGGACAGCCTTCACGTGTCCGGCGACGGTCGCTTCAGCAAGCTTTGCCATAAATGGATCGAGCAGCGCACCGGATGTGCGCGAGCGTTGCTGACACACTCCTGCACCTCTGCCCTCGACCTTGCCGCGATGCTGCTCAACCTCAAGAACGGCGACGAGGTAATCATGCCCTCGTTCACCTTTGTCTCGACCGCGAACGCGTTCGTGCTACGTGGTGCGGTCCCGGTCTTCGTCGACATCCGCGAAGACACCCTCAATCTCGACGAACGGCAGATCGAGGCCGCGATCACGCCGCGCACGCGCGCGATTGCACCGGTGCATTATGCCGGCGTCGGCTGCGAGATGGACGCGATCGTCGAGATCGCCCGGCGTCACGATCTGCGGATCGTCGAGGATGCCGCGCAGGGGGTCGAGGCGAGTTATAAGGGCTCGGCGCTCGGCACCATTGGCGATCTCGGCAGCTTCAGCTTCCACGAAACCAAGAATATCATCTCGGGCGAAGGCGGCTGCCTGCTGGTGAACGCCCCCGAGCTTGCGCAGCGCGCCGAAATCATGCGCGAGAAGGGTACCGATCGCAGCCGGTTCTTCAGACGCGAGGTCGACAAATACACTTGGCAGGATATCGGCTCCTCCTATCTGCCGAGCGACATCACCGCCGCCTTCCTATGGGCCCAGCTCGAGGAGGCCGAGCGCATCACGCGCGAGCGGCTGACGATCTGGAACAGGTATCACGACAAGCTGGCGCCGATGGAGCAGCGCGGGCTCCTGCGCCGCCCCATCGTGCCAGGCCATTGCCGCCATAATGGACATCTCTACTATGTGCTGCTGCCACCGGAGATCGACCGGTCCATGGTGCTGGGCAAGCTCAGAGACGAGGACATCTCCGCAGTCTTCCATTACGTCCCACTGCATTCCTCACCCGCGGGGCAGCGGTTCGGACGGACGAACGGCGATCTGGCGATAACAACCGAACTCTCGGAACGTCTGATCCGGCTGCCGATGTGGATGGGGCTGCAGGAGGTCCAGCAGGAGCGGATCTGCGATGCGCTTGGGACGATCCTGGGACGGTAGGGCGCCTTCCAGTAAAGAGGACACCGGTTCGCGTCAGGGAACGTCTCAAAACGAAATCTGTTAGAGCCCGTCCGGTTCGCCATTCTTGGGTTTCGAGCGCGGCACGAAGGGCGCGAACGACGGGCCGCCCGGGGCCGGCGTCGTCAGTTGACCATTCACCGCGGAAGCGGCTGCCATCCCGGGCGCGCTGGTCGGAGCGGATGCGGCCTCCGGCCGCTGCAGCGCCAGCACCTCGCTGCGATCGCCCTGCTTGAGTGTCACCTCGCGCGGCTGGACCGAGGCCAGCGACCAGCCGTCCAGCGATTCGCCCTGCCGCAGCCGCACGATCTTCTGGTCAGTGCGGTTAACGAGGATCGCGATCGCATCACCCTCGCCCACCACTGCTCCGACCAGCATCAGCGGCGGTGGCGCATCGGCCGGCTTCGGCGGTTGCGGGTGCGTCTCTTCGACCGGGGCGGCGGCGACCGCGCGGCGGCGGCGGCCGGCGCATGGCCGAGAAGATCGGGCGCTCCTGGGTCACGGTTAGCGCCGACAGCGGCACCGACCACAGCGGATTGCCGCGGGGAATCGGTTGGCTCGCGGCCTGCGCCGGCCGGGCGATCGGCCTCACCGCGCCGACATCGACGCTCTCGCCGGGACTACCCACGGCATCGTCGAGACAGGATGTCCATGCGCGAAGAGGTCGCCGCCAGGCTTTCGGTGATGCCGGGGACCACGCACAACACGGCCAATCCGACCGATCTCAGCCACCCCGACATCGAACTCCCCTGCGATCGGCCGGCGCGCGGCAAGCCTGAGGCAGCAAACTAGTTCTGATAGGCCTCGCGATCAACCCGCCGCCATCCCTTTAGACTTGGCTGGAACGGCTGCGCTGCCGGCATGTTGCGACGCATGAAATTGTTGCCCAATGGCCACGATCACTGAAATTGCAGACGAAACGGCCGGGAACGCTATGCAAATTGATGGCGGTTCATTGCGGCCGGTTGCGGCGCCATGAGATCATGGCGCCGGGACACGCTGTTGCCGCTTGCTCGATTGCGTTGAATTTATTTTGGCGATTTGCGAAGGGCCGATGGCAAGATCGATCATAGCGCGTGGAAGGATGGATCGCCGGCTGCGCTCCGTGATCCGCCATTCACTGGCGACCCTGCTCGCGACCACGGCGCTCGGCGTCGTCGCCGCGCACGCCCTGGACGGCGACTGGGTCGGCTCCTCGTCCAACGAGTGGACGGATGGCACGAATTGGAGCTCGACGCCGGCCGTCCCGGACGTGACGGCGACCTTCACCAACACCGGCCCGAACAGCGTCACCACCAGCGGCCTCGTCAATATCGGCAGCGTGATCTTCTCCACCACCCCGAACGCCCAGGCCTATACGATCACCACCGGCGACATCTTCGTGGTGAACGGCACGGGCGTCGCCAACAATTCGACCAACACGCAGACGTTCAGCGTCGGCTCCACCATGGTGTTCCTGAATTCGAGCAGCGCGAGCAGCGGCAGCAATTTCGTGACGTACAGCGTCAGCGGCGGCGCGATGAGCTTCAACGACACCAGCACCGCCGGCACCGCCAACATTACCAACGGCGCGATCGGTGGCGGCGACATCGAATTCAACAACAGCAGCAACGCCGGCACCGCGACCATCGTCAATAACGCGGTGATCAATTTCAACGACACCAGTTCGGCGGGCGGGTCCAGCATCACAAACAATGGGCTCGTGACCTTCAACACCTCGTCTAGCGCCGGCAGCTCCACCATCACGACCAACAACCTTGCCACGACGAGCTTCACCGGCACGAGCACCGGCGGCAGCGCCCGCTTCGTTACCAATGCCGGCGGCACGCTCGATATATCCGGCCTGACCAGCGGCGGCATGACGTCCGGCTCGATCGAAGGCGCGGGCAATTACGTACTCGGTGCCAACACGCTCACCACAGGCAGCCTCAACACCTCGACCCAGGTCGACGGCGTGATCTCCGGCAGCGGCGGCGGACTGACCAAGGTCGGCACCGGCACGCTGACGCTGACCGGCATCAACACCTATACGGGCGCCACGACGGTCTCGGCCGGAACGCTGGCGCTGTCCGGCTTCGCTAGCATCCAGAGCTCCAGGCTCGTGACCGTGAACGCGACGCTCGACATCTCCGCGGTCTCCTCTAGTTTTGCCGCCGTCTCGACGCTGGCCGGCAATTCCAGCGGCGTCGTGAGCCTCGGCAGCAAGGCGCTCGTCGTCCTCAACGCCTCGACCGAGTTCGCGGGCATCATTCAAGGCACCGGCGGAATCGACGTCTCCAACGGAAGTCAGACGCTGTCGGGCGTGAACACCTATACGAACGCCACCCAGATCGACGCGGGCGCGACGCTGGCGCTAAAGGGTAGCGGATCGATCGCGAGCTCCGCGTTCGTCGGCTTCGCCAATCTAGGAGCAACGCTCGATATTTCCCAGACCACGTCCGGCACATCGGTGACAGGGCTCTTTTCCCTGGCGCGTGAGGGAATCGTCGCGTTGGGATCGAAGACGCTGACGATCACCAACGGCAGCTTTTTCGGTGGCGTGATCCAGGATGGCGGCATCGCCGGCGGCGCCGGCGGCAACCTTGCAATCGCCAACGGCGCCACGCAACAGCTTTACGGCACGAACACCTATACCGGCACCACGACGATCGCGAGCGGCGGCGAGCTGGATCTTATCAATTTCGGCGGCAATGGCAGCATCGCGACATCGAGTAACGTCATCGCCAACGGCATCTTCGATATCACGGCACTGAGCGCCGGCACCTCCATCAAGTCGCTGTCGGGATCCGGCAACGTCAATCTCGGCGCCAACACGCTGACCATCACCAACGGCAACGGCACCTTCGCCGGTGTCATCGGCGATGGCGGTGCCGGTGGCGGCCTCACCATGACTGGCGGCAAGGAAATCCTGTCCGGCGCCAACACCTATATAGGTGCCACGACAGTGAACGGCGGCACGCTGGAGGTCGACGGCTCGATCGTCGGCGCGACCACTGTCAATGCCGGCGGCACGCTCGCCGGCGGCAGCACGATCCCCGGCAGCGGCACGGTTGGCAATGTCGCCGTCAATGGCGGCGCGCTCGCGCCGGGCAGCACGGCGAACCCGTTCGCGCCGCTGACGATCAATGGCAGCCTGAGCTTCACGTCGGCCTCGACTTATCTGGTGCAGGTCTCCTCGACCACTGCCAGCCTCGCCAACGTCCTTGGCGCAGCCACGCTCGGCAACGCGACGGTGAGTGCGAACTTCATCTCGGGTACAGTTCAGAAGCAGTACAAGATCCTGTCTGCGACCGGCGGCTTCGGCGGCACCAGTTTCAATTCCGCCGTCGTGTCCAACATGCCGACGATCAACGCGACGCTGAGCTACGGCATCAACGACGTGTTCCTCAACATCGGCATCAACTTCACGCCGAGTGGCGGCGGCCTCACCGTCAACCAGCAGAACGTCGCCAACACGCTGACCAATTTCTTCAATTCGACCGGCGGCATTCCCGCCGCCTTCGCCGCGCTGATGCCCGCGGGGCTGACCACCGCCTCGGGCGAGCTCGGCACCGGCATCATCCAGTCCGCGATCAACGCCGACGGCCAGTTCCTCAATTTGATGCTCGATCCGACGGTCGCGGGCCGCTCGGCAGGCTTCGCCAAGGCCGGCAGCGTCGCCCAATACGCCGAGAGCGATGACGCATCGGCCTATGCGTCGATGCGCCCGGCCACCGCGCGGGAGCGCGAGGCCTTTGCGATGGCGACCAAGGCGCCGCTGCTGTCGTCGCAACCGATCAATCGCTGGAGCGTCTGGGCAGCCGGTTATGGCGGCTCGGCGCAGGTCGGCGGCAATGCCGCGGCCGGCTCGCAGGACCTCACCGCGCGGGTCTGGGGCGGCGCGGCCGGCGTCGACTACCGGATTTCGCTGGACACGCTCGTCGGTTTCTCGCTCGGCGGCGGCGGGCTGAACTACTCGCTTGCCAACGCGATGGGCGCAGGCTCCGCCGACCTGTTCCAGGCAGGTGTCTATGGCCGGCACAATTTCGGCCCGGCCTATATCGCCGCTGCGCTGGCCTATGGCTGGCACGACGTCACCACCAACCGCACCGTCGCGCTGACCGGCGCCGACCAGCTCCAGGGCCGGTTCAAGGCCGATACCTTCTCGGCCCGCTTCGAGGGCGGCTATCGCTTCACGACGCCGCTGATCGGCATCACGCCCTACGCAGCCGCGCAGGTGACGAATTTTAACCTGCCCAACTATTCAGAAGTCAGCCTCAATGGCGGCGGCCTGTTCGCACTGAACTATGCCGCGCAGTCGCTGACCGACACCCGCTCCGAACTCGGCCTGCGCACCGACAAATCCTACGCGATGCAGAACGGCGTGCTGACCCTGCGCGGCCGCGCCGCCTGGGCACACGACTACAATCCGAGCCGCGCCGTCACCGCGCTGTTCCAGACCTTGCCGGGCGCAAGCTTCGTCGTGAACGGCGCCGGGGTCGATGCCGATTCCGCCTTGGTCAGCGCCAGCGCCGAAATGAAATGGCTGAGCGGCTTCTCGATCGCCGGCACCTTCGACGGCGAGTTCTCCGGCAACGTCACCAGCTATTCCGGCAAGGGCGTGTTCAAATACAGCTGGTGAGCCGCCGCCCTACTTGCCTGCCTGCCACTGGCCGGAAACACCCAAGATCACCCTGACACGGCCGGTGCTGGCCTCGTTCACCGCTGTGCTTTGCGGCACCTGGACGTCGAGTTGGTCGACAAACAGGAACGGCATGCCGGCCTCGAGATCATAGAGCACCTTCTGCAGCGCGGGCTGCTCCAGCTCGCAGCTGACAACGAGGCCGACGAAGCCGTCCTTCAGTTGCGCGCCCGAGACGTCGACCTGGGAGGATTGCACCGAGCCGCCGACATTGCCGACCGCGGCCGCAACCCGCTGCAGCAGGTTGGCGCCTGCGACCGTGACCGTTGGTCCCTCCAGGAACGGCGTACCGGGATGTTCGGCCGAGATGGCCGCGGCATTCTTGGCGGCGCCCTTGCGGCCGCGCAGCTGATCGAGCAGATCGGACGTCTGGGCGAGAGCCTGGCGGTGGGCGATGACGTCGGCGATCGACAGCCCCGCCATCAGCAACAACCCGGCCGTTACCGCGATATAGAGCGTGACGGCAATCAGCCGCGAGCCGCTCAGCCACCGCGCGACCGCATTTCCGCTTGTCAGACCGCCGCTGCTCATGCCGCTTTTCATGGCGCGTTCCTCGGCTCGATCTGCGCCTCGATATGAAAGCGCTCGCCGGGATCGGTCGAGCTGCGCGTAGTCGGGGCATAGAATGTCGCGCGGGTGAAATGCTGGGACTGCTCGATCAGCGGGATCAGCGAGGGCGCATCGCGGGTGATGCCGGCAATCTGGAGCTTGTTGCCGACGAGATGCATCTCGGTGACATAGGTGTGGTCCGGCAGCAGACGGCTCAGCGATTCCAGCACGATCACGCTCGCCGGCGTGTCGTACTTGCGCCGCTCCAGCAGCGCCAGCGGCGATCGCTCGCCGCCGTTGGCACCGCGGATCGCGGCGCGGCGCTGGGTGATCTGTCGCTCGAGCTCGCTCTCCTGCGCGCTCAAACTGTCGGCCAGATAGCCCGCGAAGATCGAACCGAGTACGGCGGCGATCGCGGCGATGGCCAGCACCGCCTGCAGCGTCCGGCTCAACCGCACCGGGTCGATCGCGCCGCGCGACTTCTGCTCGAACACCTTGATGCGCCCGCCCTCGGCCGGCTCGGTCAGAACCGCGATCGCGGACGGATGAAATCCGGACACCGCCTCGACATAGCCCATCGCCAGCCGGCGCGGTGCGGCCGCGATCATCGTGGTGATGCCCTCGCTGCCCTGCGCCACCGGCGCGCTGCAACCGAACACGGCGTCGCCCGCGCTCCACGGCGTCAGCCGATCGATCTGCGCGCGCACGATGCCGTCGAGGAAATCGGCCGCACGCGCCGGCAGCTCCAGCGGACGGAACAGGAAGCGCGCCGGCCGCAGCACGATCTCGACGCGGCTGCCGCGGACGATCTGCGCCAGATTGGCGGCCGCAAACTTGCCGTCCTCGAACGCGATCTCCTTCGCCGCGTTCTCCAGCTTCGCAGCCTCCAGCGCGAAGGTGCCGCTCTCGTCCTCGATCAGCCGCACCAGGCGCGGCGACACCATCCGCTCCAGTCCGGCGACGATGGCACCGGCCACCGTGCCCGTCCAGGCGTCGACAATGGTACGGATAGAATTGAGCGAGCTCATCTCACAGAGGCTTTCCGGCGGAGCCGTCGAAGGCATTGTGCCACGACAATACACGATAAGGCTCATCGCCGCTTTCGAGAAGCAGGATGACGATCTCGGCCGAGCTCTGCCGGTGCGATGGCGCCTCGGCGGCAACCGTCACGCGGTAGGCCTTCGAGCCCTCGATCGTCGCGCTGGCGCTGCTGGCGAGCCCAATCAGGGACCGCGGGTCCACGTTGGGATCGGCACGGTCGCGCAGCAGGCGTTGCAGGGTCTCCGGCGTCATATTCGGCAGCGCCGCCACCACCTGCGGCGCGGCATCCAGCACATTCACGGTGCGCATGTTGCTGAACACGGTGACGAAGGGCAGCACGCGCTCGATCACCGCTGACGGGATGCCGCGCACCAGCCACAGCTCGTCGCTGTGCGGAAACGGCGCGTGGCGCGGCAGGTAGGGCGCGCCGAGCGTGCGGTAGTAGGAATCCTCCGGATTGTCCTGGCCGGTCTCCGTCGACGACCGCCACGCCAGGATCCGGTCGGCGTAGTCAGGCGCGTCCGACGCAAAGACGCCGAGCCCCGTCATCAGGCCTGCGAGGACGGCTTTCGGCGCCATGTTGAGATCGATGCGCGCGGCCTCCGAGCGGAACGTCACGGCCACCCGGCCCGCCCCGACGCGGGCATTGAAGGTGCCGCTGGTGGGGCGCGTTGCCTCGCCTTGCGCCGTCAGCCGGTAGGCCGCGAGCTCGAGCCCCGCATTCATCAATGCATCGGCCTGCAAGCGGTCGGTGTTAACGGCGACCGTGACCGCGGTGTTGGTGACATAGGTCAGATAGATCAGCGCGAGCGTGGCCAGCGCAGCCAGCATCCAGAGCACCACGATGACGATGAAGCCGCGGTCTTCGCCAAGTATTTCCTGGCCAAGTGTTCCCCGACCCTGCGCCGCGCCATTCACAGCTGCTGCTCCTCTTTTTTCTCCGCCTGTTGCGGCCTTGTGCCCGCCACACAGGTCGTCGGATTCTTGGCCCGCGCGCATTCGGCCGGCGCCGTGATATGCGGCAACACGGCGGCCGAAACCGCCAGCACCTGACCAGTGGCGCCGTCGCGCACCGTGATGCGGATGCGATCCGGCAGTTGCGACTGCCCCTGCCAGGTCGGCTGCCACTGCCTGTCGGGCCCGGCATAGGCAAAACTGACGCGGAAGGGCGCGCGGATCAGCACCACCTGGTCGACGAAACGGATCCGTCCGTCGGTCGGCATCGGCTGAAACGGCGCCCGCTCACGCACCAATGCCAACCCCCGCGCGTCGGCCTTCTCGATCAGGCGGATGAATTCCAGGCCGGGTCGCGCGCTCGGGCCGAGCGCGGTGCGCAGGAAGGTCACCGACAATTCGGCACCGTCGAACAGCGGCACCCTGGCGTCGCCGTTCACGGTCATCTGCTCCGCGACGGAGAGATCGGCGACGATGCGGTCGAGCCCGGTGGCGAGACGCTCCGCGCGCTGCACCCGCGCAATACCGCGATTCCAGTTCGGCAGCCACTGTGCTGTCACCGTCGCGAGCGCGGCCAGGATCACGGTCATCAGCAGCGTCGCCAGCAGCACTTCGAGCAGAGTGAAGCCCGCCTCGGAAGCGCACGCGCGGTGCAGGCGTTTCCTGACACGTTTCATGACGCGTTTCTTGGCGCGGATCATTGCGTCGACCTCGGCACCAGCTTCACCGTCGTAACCTGGATCGCGCTACCGTCGGCGCGCTGGAGCCGCAAATTGACTGCGAGTGGCACGAAGCGATCGGTGGCGGGATTGCCGCCGGCAACATTCATCGGCGCAATATCGACGCGCCAGCGGCTGCCGGCGAGCTGCCCGCTCTGCCGGCCGGGTTTCAGCAGTCCACGCGCCGGCAAATCCGCAAGCAAGGTCTCGGCCGTGCTGGCCAGCGCCAGGTGCTGGTCGATCGAGCGCGTGCCCTTGGTCGTGACTGATATGACCGAGCCGATGGTTCCGAGCACGATGGCGATGATCGCGAGCGCGACCAGTGCCTCGATCAACGTGAAGCCGGCGGCGCCGTCAGAGCAGCTTCTGCGGGACAATCTCGACGCCTCCGGTCAGCCAGTTGACGCGCACCTCATAACCCATGCCGGGCCGCGCCAGCGCGATCGTCCCGCCGCACGACATGCCCGACGGAAAGAAATCGATCGACCGCCCCGTGGCGCGATCGGCGCAGCGCGAAGCCAGCGTCGCCTCCATGACCACGTCGCGCGGCAGGCGGATGGTCTGCCCAGTGACACCGGAGCGGATCGCGCGCGCCTCCGCATCGACCTGGGTTGCGACCCTGACCTGACGGCGCAGCGCGCTGTTGCGATCGGATTTCAGCAAAGCCGCGGTCTCGACCGCGTAACTCTCGAGCTTCGCCCGCGTCGTCGAGCGTGGGATCGCCGGCAGAATGATCGCTGCAAGCAGTCCGATGATCGCGAGCACGCACAGGATCTCGATCAGCGCGAAGCCTTCTGCATCGAAGGCTTGCACATCGCGAAGTGGCTCAGCGTGCACCGCTGACAATGTCGGCTGCCGTTCCACTGCCGCCTTCCTGACCGTCTGATCCGAGCGAGATGATGTCATAGGGACCGCTGGCGCCCGGCGACCGATAGACATAGACGTGGCCCCAGGGATCGTTAGGCACCACGCCGCCGCGCAAGTAAGGCCCGTTCCAGCCGGTCTGGTTGTTGCTGCGCGTCAGCCCGGTGAGGCCCTCATTCGACGTCGGGTAGCGGCCGAGATCGAGATAGTAGAGGTCGAGCGCGCTGGAGAAGCTCTCGATCTGGATTTTCGCCGCCTTGGCCTTGGACTCGCTGAGATAGTTCAGCACCCGCGGGCCGACCAGCGCCATGATCATGCCGATGATGGTGATGACGACGAGCATCTCGACCAGGGTGAAGCCGGCCTCTCCGCAGGGGGCGCGCCGCAGGCGTCGCCTTGACGATGGATATCTGGTCACTTCATGCCCCTCCCATTACATCCGTCTAGCCGACAATCTGGCTCACCGACATCAGCGCCGTCATCACCGATGTGATCAGGCCGGCGACAACGAGCGAGATCGCGATGATCGCCGCAGGCCCCGCAATGCCGACCGCGCGGTCGAGCGTACGCTGCAGCTTCACCTCATAAAACTCGGCGACCCGGCCGGACAGCATCGGCAACTGCCCCGTCTCGTCGCCGAGCCTCAGCATGCGCACCGCCATCGTCGGCAGCGCGTCCGTTTCGGCGAGCGCGTCGGAGAGCTTTGAACCATGGCGGACTCGGTCGGCAGCATCGCTCCAGACCGCGGACGGGCCCGTCGTTGCCATCATGTCGATCAGGATGCGCAGCGTGGTGGTGAGGTTGACGCCGCTACCGAGCAGCAAGCCGAGATTGCGGCAGAACAGCGCCGTGCGGTACGAGCGCATCACGTTGCGGATCGCCGGCAGCCGCGTGATCGCATTGGTCATGCCGCTGCGGACGCGCTCCTGACGCAACAGCAACCAAGCGGCGAGGATCGTGGCAGCAAGCCCGGCCAGCACCGCCTCTGAATTGCCGCGCAAAAACGTCGAGATGTTCAGAAACACGCCGACGATCGGATCGACCTTGGCGCCGAAATCCTGCAAGACGCTGGCAAATTGCGGCAGCACGAAAGTGAGGAAGAACAGCAGCACGCAGCCAGCCGCGCCGAGCACGAAGATGGGATAGCGGATCGCATCCGTCAGGCGCCGCTTCAGCGCCTCGCCGCGCGCGCGTTCGCCGGCCAGTACCTCCAGCACCTGGTCCAACGATCCCGATGCTTCGCCGACCCGCACCAGCGCGATGTACATCGGTGGAAACAGCCCCTCATGTCGCGCCAGCGCCTCGCCAAAGCTCTCGCCGGAGACGACGTGCGCGCGGATGTCGGCGACGACGGACCTCAGCCGTCCGAAATCCGGATCGGCGGCGAGCAGCTCCAGCCCGTCATTGATGCGGGCGCCGGCGCGCAGCAGCAGCGCGAGGTCGCGGGTGAAGATGGTGACGTCCTCGGCCTTCGGCCTGTTAATGAGGCTGAGCGCGCCACGCGTCGCGCCGCCCTCTTCCGGCGTGACATTGTCGACCAGCACCAGGCCGAGCCGCTCGATCCGCTGCGCCACGTCGCCAGGCGCAGGCGCGGCGATGGCCCCGGAGACCAGTTCGCCATTGGCATTGAGCGCGCGATAGCGATAGTTCGGCATGGTTCTACCGCACCGTCGTGACGCGGAAGACCTCAGGCACCGTCGTCAACCCGGCTCGGCATTTGGCGACAGCATCCTCGAGCATCGTCGTCATGCCGCTCCGCATCGCGGCGGCGTCGATGGAGTGGGAGTCAGTCTGCGGCCCGATCAGCGTACGGACCTCGTCGGACATTTCCAGGATTTCGAACACGCCGTTACGGCCGCGATAGCCGGTGCCGCCGCAGCGTTCGCAGCCGCCGGCCTCGTGCACGACCTCGCCGCACTTGAAGCCGATCACGGCAAAGCGCGGATCCTTGGCGAGATCGGCCTCGGTCAGCGCGTGCGGCACCTTGCAACGGTCGCACAGCATTCGAACCAGCCGCTGCGCCACCACCGCGCGCAGCGTCGACTTGAGCAGGAACCCCTCGATGCCGAGATCGATCAGACGCGGTACGGCGGCGGCTGCCGTCTCGGTATGCAGCGTCGTCAGCACGAGATGGCCGGTTAGCGCGGCATGGATTGCAATATGCGCAGTCTCGGCGTCGCGGACCTCGCCAACCATGATCACGTCGGGATCCTGACGCACGAAGGCGCGCATGGCGGAGGCGAAAGTCAGGCCGATCGACGGCTTGACCTGGGACTGGTTGATGCCAGGAATCTCGTACTCGACGGGATCCTCGATGGTGAGGATCTTGCGGGTCGGCTCGTTGAGGATCGACAGCATGGTGGCAAGCGTCGTGGTCTTGCCGCTGCCTGTCGGCCCGGTGATCACGATCATGCCATGCGGCATCGCGAGCAGCCGCGTCATCACGTTCTCGTCGCGCGCGCCGAGCCCGAGCTTGCTCATCTCCAGCAGGCCGCGGTCTCGTGGCAGCAGGCGGATGACGGCGCTCTCGCCATGCTGCGTTGGCATGGTGGCGACACGGACGTCGAGCTCGCTGCGTCCGACGCGAACACGCGCCGCGCCGTCCTGCGGCAATCGCCGCTCAGCGATATTGAGGCTGGCGAGGATCTTGATGCGCGAGATCAGCGCCTGCGGCGGGATGCCGTGCGGCGACGGTAGCGCGCGCAACAAGCCGTCGACGCGCATGCGCACTACGAGACCAGCGCGGAACGGCTCGACGTGGATGTCGCTGGCACGCAGATCGACCGCGCGCTCCAGGAGATCGTTGAGCGCGCGCACCACCGGCGCGCCGCTGGCGAGATCGCGCAGGCTCTCGATGTCGTCGTCGGACTGCACCGTGCGGCCGGTGCTTTGGTCTGCATTTGCATCGTCGGCATCGGCTCGTTGGTCCAGGACTGTCGTAATGTCCTCATAAGACGCTACCACGACATCGACCAGCGTTCCGAACACGATTTCGGCGGCACGAACGGCCGCCGTGTCGGAGGGATCGGCAACAGCCAGGCGAAATCCACCATCCGGCGCGCCAAAGGGAAAGATGGTGGATTCTCGCAGGAATCGCCGCGAAAAACCCTCGAGGCGGGGCGTGGTCGTGAGCAGTTGTGGAAGGCTAATCCGCGGCAGAGCAAAATAATCCGACAGCTCGTCGGCGAATTCCGCCGCCGACAGATCAGTGGCCTCCCAAAATTCGCGCAGTCGACGCATCAGTGCCGGATTGGCTGACCGTTCGACACGGACATGCGCTCGCGGCGGCAGCGAATATTTTTCCAGGAGGTGCTGCCTGAAGCTATCGGCGGAACGGTCGCGCATCGCATTCACGGCGTTGACCTTGTTACTTGAATACAACAGCTTTGGCGGAGCACGGAAGGTCCTTTGCCCTTGACTTATTTCTTAGCAAAAACATAATCGTGCGGCAAATTATTGCGCGTCCGAGCCAAGGGGGATCGGATGCTTTATTCTCGCAGCGTTGGTAGGCGTATCTTGTTTGAAGTGGTCCAGCCGCTTTTGCGCCTGCGCTCAGCGTTGACTGGTACGCTTGTCCTTTTGTCGTCCGCGTTCCTGCTCACCGCCTGCATCGTCACAGCCGACCAATCCGTCGAAGCGGACCCCAAGGATCCGCGCGCCCAGGATCTTGTCGACAAGATCCGCGCCCTCGATCTCCAGCCGCGGCAACCTGCGGATGCAGGGGCCAGCGGCATAGGTCAGGCGAAATCGTCCAAACCTGCGATCTATCTCAGCGATGGTGCATCGCCGCAGGGCGGCGGGCTTGTCGAGCGCGACGATGGCGCCGGCAGTGGCTATGATCTCAATTTCGAGAACGCCCCAGTGGCGACCGTCGCAAAGGTCATTCTCGGTGACGTACTCAACGTCGGCTACACCATCGATCCCCGCGTGCAGGGGACCGTGACGCTCGCCTCGGTGCGTCCGGTGCCCAAGGCGGATGCGGTCTATGTGCTGGAGAATGCACTGCGCATGTCCGGCGTGGCGCTGGTGCGCGACCGCACCGGTTATCGCCTGCTACCGGCGCCGGAGGCCGGGCCCGGCGGCATCGACCGCTCGGCAAGCACCGAAGCCGGCCAGGGCATCACCGTTGTGCCGCTGCGCTACACGTCGGCACAGAACATCTTCAAGCTGCTCGATGCTTTCGGCGTGAAAGCCTCGACCATGCGCCCCGACAATTCCCGCAACACCCTGATCGTCAGCGGCAGCGGAACGGACCGGGCGACTGCGGTCGACACAATTCTGTCATTCGACGCCGACTGGATGCGTGGACAATCGGTCGGCATCTTCCCTGTGCGCAATTCCTCGCCCGAGCCTGTCATCGCCGAGATCGAGAAGATCATGGACTCCGGCGAAGGCGGCATGGGCCAGAACGTCATCAAGCTCCAGCCGATCGCACGGCTCAACTCGATCCTCGTGGTGAGCCAGAAGCCGGAATATCTGAAGCGCGCGCAGGCCTGGATTGCGCGACTCGACCGTTCCGATACCGACGGCGTGAACCTGAAATCCTATCCGTTGCGCTACGGCAATTCCAAGCTGGTCGTGGCGATGCTGAACGACATGCTGTTCAACCAGAGCGCGACGAGCAGCTCGACGCTCGACAGCGGGTCGAGCCAGGTCGCGCCCGGTGCGGGCATCGCGACGTCGACCTCAACTAATCCTGTCGCCTCACTGAGCGCTCTGCCGACGGCTGCGTCCGGCGCCGCGACCCCGGTCACCGGAGCTCCGGGATCGTCATTCGGCGCCCGCCCCGCGCCTGCCGCGGCCGCAACACCTGCGCTGGACAACAGCGCCGGTGGAATGTCGGGCAACGGCAACGGTGCGAAGTCCGGCATCAACGGCATCCTGCAGAACGTGCGGATCACCGCCGACGTCACCAACAATGCCGTTCTCGTCTATGCCAACCAGGACGCACAGCGCGTCGTCGAGCAGACGATACGCCAGATCGACCGGCCGCAGCGCCAGATCGCGATCGAGGCGACGATCGCCGAGGTGACGCTGAACGACCAGTTGAATTACGGCGTGCAGTTCTTCCTGGCGAGTCAGAAAGGTTCGATCTCCAACACCATCTCCGGCGTCAGCAATGCCGCGACTGTTGGCAGCGGTGCCGTCGAAGCGGCGTCCAACGCCGTCAACGCCGCGTCCGGCGCGCTGCTCGGACGTGTCTTGCCGGGCTTCAACTTCCTGATCGGCTCGGAAAACTCGCCGCGTGTCATTCTCGACGCGCTGCACGGCGTCACCAATGTCAAGGTGTTGTCGAACCCGTCGCTGGTGGTGCTCGACAACCAGCCGGCGACGTTGCAGGTCGGCGACCAGGTGCCGTTCTCGACCGGCACCGCAACGGTGCTGACCGCCAACAACACCGTGGTCAACACCATCGACTACAAGAACACGGGCATCATCCTGCGCGTGCTGCCGCGCGCCAATGCCAACGGCAATGTCGTGCTCGATATCGAGCAGGAAATCTCGAGCGTGGCCGCCGGCAGTGCCAACTCGCTGACGCCGACGATCTCGCAGCGCCGTGTCAAGAGCTCGATCGCGGTGACGAGCGGACAGACCGTGCTGCTCGCCGGCCTGATCAGCGAGACCGAAAACAAGCAACGCCAGGGCCTGCCGATCCTGGATTCCATTCCCGGCATGGGCGACGCCTTCTCGCACCAGACCACTGCGCGCGCCCGCACCGAGCTGATCCTGTTCATCCGCCCGACCGTCATCAAGGACGGCGTCGATGCGCATGTCATCGCCGAGGAGATGCGCAGCAAAATGAACAGCCGCCTGGTCGGGACCAGCAATCCCGTGGTCACCGTCAGCCCGCCCAAGGCCGCGCGCTGACGGCGTGACCGGGGAAGATGCGCATGACGGGATACGCGCCCCGCTCGTCGTCAGCCTCGCGCTGCTCGTCGCCGTGTTCGCAAGCCTCGTCACGGCCCCCGCCGCGGAAGGCCTCTATGGCGCGTTCCTGGCCGCTCTCATGCTCGCCATCGCGGCGAACGATGCCCGCCATTATCTGATCCCGAACGAGCTGACCGGGGCCGCCTTCGCGCTCGCCCTGCTCCGCGCTGCCGCCTTCGTGCCCGATGTCGGTGCCGAGGCGCTGCTCTGGCCGGTCGCCCGCGCCTTGGCCGTGGCGCTTCCGCTGCTGCTGCTGATGCTGGCCTACCGGTACTGGCGCGGCCGCGACGGGCTCGGGCTCGGCGACGTCAAGCTCGCCGCCATCAGCGGGGCCTGGCTCGACCTCGCAACGGTGGCTGCGGTGATCGAGCTCGCGGCGCTCCTTGCGATCGGTGTCTATGTCGCCAATGCTGCATTGCACAGGAAACCGCTGCGCGGGACCGCCTTCCTCCCGTTCGGCCTGTTCCTGGCGCCGTCCATCTGGATCGGCTGGCTGGGCGAGACCTGGTATCTGAACTGGCTCGGCGGCTGGCTCGGCTAACTAAAGCCTGACGCGCTCTCAGGGTGAATCCTCATCGTGGCGCAGGCGCGGGACATCCCGCCGGCTGCCATCGCCTACTATGCATGGGGTTGTTTTCGACTTTTTGGTCGGAGGGGTCGTGGAACCCCAGGCGCCCGGCGTCACGGTTCGCGGCTCGGCGCCCATTGCAGCGCCCGCAGGCGGGCTTGGGCGATCTCCCCGCGCGTCATCTTGGTGGTGACGGCGTCGCGGATCCGGGCCCGGGACTCGCGCATCCGCGGCGGCGACGCGGCGGTCGACAGGTTCAGCCATTTGGAGGCTTCGACGATGTCCTGCGGCACGCCCTGGCCGCGATCGTAGAGCAGCCCCAGCGAGTATTGCGCGCGGCTGTCGCCCTGCTCCGCCGCCCGCCGGTACCACATCGCAGCTTCCGTGTAGTTCTGCGGCACGCCGCGGCCGGTCTCGAACAGGAAGCCGAGATAGGACTGCGCCGCCACGTTGCCGCGCTCAGCCAGCGGAATGAAGACGCGTACAGCCGTCACATAGTCCTGGCGATGGAACGCCGAGATGCCCTGACCGAGGGATTGGGCCTTTGCGCCAGCGACGCATACGACCATCAGCCCAGCGACGCATACGACCATCAGCCCAGCGACGCCAAACGCCAAAAGCGAACCTCGAAGCCTCAGAACGCGGCCGCGCCCGCTCTGATCGGGACTAATCATGCTCATCATCCAGCCTTCTCGTCGGTAACGCCCGGCAGACTATTCTGGTCCCTTAACGGAATCCATGCCTTCGCTCGAGTCATCCGCGCCAGTCAGCATTGCCAACGATTGTTCATTCTACTATGACCCGGATATCCATCGGCGCGAACCGGCGATCTGCCAATCGGTCGTGATGGGCGGCCGAGACAGCGGAAATTGCTCCGATCCGATCAATGGATACGAACGTTTCGACCAGCCAATTGATGCCGGCGGCAGCGCGCCGACATGGCGACGCGCGGTTGGTCCGCCATCTGCTCATGGCTGCCGCGATCTCGATCGCCTGGGTGGTCCTGCTCTGCGCAACCTTCGATCCGAAATGGGATACCAACGACGACGTCGGGATGTCGATGATTGCGCACGGCTACGGGAGTGTCGACTACGGCTCCGATCTCCTGCTCTTTTCTAATGTAGTGTGGGGTTTCATCGTCCGTAGTCTTCCCTCGATCGATGATATACTCGGCTATTCCATCGCAACGTTGCTGGCGTTGACGTTGGCAGGATCCGCAGTCGTCTATTTCCTGCTCCGCGTCAGCGTCAGGCCGATCGTCGCCGGTTTGATCCTGACGGTCGCTTTCACGCGTCCGATCCTGTTCCCGCAATTCACGGAGACAGCTGGACTGCTGGCTATCGCGGGGGTGCTAGGGCTGCTGGCCTATGATCGCCACAGATCGGCTTTCGATCTCGTGCTCGCCTGCTGTCTGGCGTTCCTCGCCTATCTCGTCCGCGACCAGGAGCTGGCTCTGGTGGTCACCGTGGCCCTGCCTCTGGTGCCGTGGCGGAAACTGGCCGCGTCCCGCGCCGCACGCATTGCGGCAGCGGGGCTTGCGATTTGCATGCTCGCCGCGACCGTCGCCAACGTCCGTGCATACTCGTCGCCTGAATGGCAGACATTCCGCCAACAGAACCTCGCGCGGGCCCCGCTCACCGATTTCGGTGCTGCCAAGTTCATCCTGGAGCGACCGGACCTGATGCAACGTCATGGCCTGTCCCCAAACGACATTGTGCTGGTGAGCCGCTGGTTCTTCGTCGACCCGCATCTCTCCAATCCGGAGTTACTGTGGGCACTCATGAGGGAGATCCCGCCGCGGACGGCCCTTGAGAAGAACCTCACATCCAGCGTTTCTGACCTTTCCTTGCTGCTCGGGCCCCAGCTGCTAACATTGACGCTGCTCGGGGCCGCGCTGCTGATGATCTTGCTGCAACCGCGCCTGTTTGTCGCCTGGTTCATCTGCCTCGCAGCCTTTCTTGCCTTTACGGCGGCCGGACGCAGCCCCCCGGTTCGCGTCTGCCTCCCGCTCTTGGCTCTTCTAACCATCGCCGCGGTTACGATGGATATTCGAGTGCCGCGATGGAGACGCCTCATCCTGTTCGTCACGCTGCTCGCCGGCGCTCTCGTCAATACCTGGAATCTGGTTGGCGAGGCCATGGCAAGCGATAGAGCCGTCGCGCAGGCCCGTCAAAACAGATTTGTCTCGCCGGAATCAATATTCGTTTGGGGCGCCTCGCTGCCCTATGAATTGGTGTTTCCCTTGTTTACACGTGAGCGGGACGTTCATTCCACCCGGATCTACGGGCTGGGCGTACTGACCCTCGCGCCCTACTCCGTACCCACCGCAGACGAGGCGAGAGGTCAAGGGTTTCTCATACGATTGCGCTCTCAGGCCGGCATTCCCCTGATCGCCAACGCTTACGAGGAATCTCTTCTAAACACCTATTGTGTGGAGCACTACGGGGCGCCGCTCAAGACGTCGGTTGCAACGCGAACTCCACTGTGGACGATAAAGAATGCAAGCTGTGCAAGTTCGGCTCAATAGGTGTACCGGGCCCTGCCGGCAGCCGACGTGAGGGGTGCGGGCTCGGAAGGCCTCGCCGTCCGAACCGGTGCGAGCGGCGAAGCCAAGCGACGCATTCTTGAACGTTTGACAACGTGACTTCTGACAGGATACCGAAAGTGCGCATCTCGATCATCCAGTCCTGCTACATTCCGTGGAAGGGTTTTTTCGACCTGATCGGGCAGTGCGACGAGTACGTCATCTACGATCGTATGCAATTCGTGAAGCGTCACTGGCACAATCGGAACCGGATCAAGACCGCCAATGGCATCGAGTGGCTCACGATCCCCGTCATCACCAAGGGGCGCTTTAGTCAGCCGATCGACGAGGTCTTGATCGAGAAGCCCTGGGCAGAAAAGCACTGGCGGGCGCTGGAACTTGCGTACCGTCACGCACCGTTCTTTGACGCTCTGGCACCCCGCGTGCAAGCTTGGTACGAGAGGGCCGACAAGGAGAGGCGTCTAACCGACATCAACGAGCTGTTCACGCGTGAGATCGCAGGACTGCTCAGCCTGAGGACTCGGATCGTCAGGGATACCGCCTATCCGGTAGACGGCGCAAAGACTGCGCGGCTTCTCGCGATCGCGCAGGCCGCGGGCGCCGATTCCTATCTCAGCGGCCCTTCCGCACGCGCCTATCTCGACGAACCGCTTCTCGCCGCGGGCGGGGTCACCGCGGAGTGGATGCGCTACGACGGCTATCCGCAATATCCGCAGCTTCACGGCGGATTCGAACACGCCGTCAGCGTGCTCGACTTGCTATTCCACACCGGTCCCGAAGCACCTCTGTTTGCTCGCCGTGAGGTCACGGCCTGACGCCGAGCTGCGGTGAATAAAAACTCCCGGACCAGGTCCCGGGATTTGTCATCAGGCGCCGCGATTCACCGCATGGACGGTCAATCGACGGAGACGGCGTCTATTGCTCGCCGAGATTGCTGACAGCGCCGCCGGCCGCCGAAGGCGACGTTCCGAGCGCCGTATTCCCCTGCATCCGATTGTTGCCGTAGGTGATGGACACACCGCTAAATCCCGTCGTGTTGAACGACACGTCGGAGTTCGACAGACGGATGTTGCTGGCGGACTGCACACCGGTGCCGTTGCCGGTGATGGAACTGCTGTCGACATTGACCGCGCCGCCGGCGTCCGCCTCCACGCCATTGGTGTTGCCGGAAAATACCGAGCGCGCGACCATCGCACTGTTGCCGCTACCCGCCGCGATGCCGAATAGGTTTCCGACTGACTCGGTGCCATCAACGATGGCGTTGTTCGGGCCGGTCGCGCCGAGAGCTATTCCGCTGCCGGTATTGTTGCTGACGATGGTATTGCGAATGTAGAGCTGGGTATTGCCCGCGGTTCGCGCGTCGCTGATGCCGGCTTGCGAGAACTGGGTGATCACGCAATTCTCGATCGAGACCGATGCCGCGGAGAGGATCCTGACGCCGTTGAGACCAGGGGAAGCCGTGCCTGCGAGACCTTGAACCTGGATGCTGCGAAGGGTGACCTTGTCGGTCGTAGCCGCATTGATGACGATGCCGTTCGTGCCTGCGACCAGCACCGATCCGATGGTGGAGCTGCAGTTCAGCGTGATCGACTTGGTGATCGTCAGCGCGCCGAATCCGCCCGGATCGAAGCAATTGATCTCTCCGAAGGCTGCGGTCTTGGAGATCGCGCCTGCGAACGTCTTGCACGGAGCGGTACGGCTACAAGGATTGGCGTCGTCACCCACGCCAGACACCCAAGTGCGTGACGCCTGGGCATGGGCCGGAGCCGACGCAAGCAATGGTAGAAATAGACCGATGGCGAATGCGAGAAAGGCTAAGCGGCGCATAATGAACCCTCCTTGTTGACCGGAACTTCCTTCCAGCCTGCTGAAATGAATGCAATATTCGTCGAATCCGGAACTGCCCACCGGCATTGTGTAGCGCGGCATTTTCGGGAAAGGAACAGGCACGACAATCGCTCCACAGATTGCAGCCCAACGGGTCGATGGGGTGGAAAGGTTAAGCAAACAACAAAATTTCAGGAATAGATCAAGCCGAGGTCGCAGGTCTTCGCCGAATGACGGCACCGCACCCTGCTACTATGTCCCCAAAATGCGACAGCGGTTCAATGCTGGTGCACTTTTATCGCACATCCCCCTGGGGTTGATTCCGATCACGGCGCGTTTGCGCCCCCGGCACACTTGCCGTATGAAAGGTAGGCTCCGCGGTCACTCCGCATGCCCGCAAGATGTTGCAAGTCCACGGGGTTTACTAACCGTCGCGGTTCCCATAGAGAAGCTGATGCAGACTGCAGAGTTGACTGGATACAGCGACGCAACACCGTCGTTCCGCGCAACCGGACTGCCTCGGCCCGGGTTGCAAATGGCAATTACTGCGGTGAACCGCCGGGGGAGCAGGAATCCCTCGCGTCCAACGGATTTCCCTGAGCGGGAGCTCTGGAAATGAAGATCTCGATTGTCAGCACGCTCTATCGGTCCGCCTCCTATGTCAAGGAATTCCATCGGCGCGCGATTGAGGCGGCGCGCAAGATCACCGAAGACGTCGAACTGATCATGGTGAATGACGGGTCCCCGGACGACAGCCTGGAGATTGCATTGCAGGTGCAGAGATCGGACCCACGCGTCGTCATCGTCGATCTTTCCCGCAACTTCGGACATTACAAGGCGATGATGACTGGCCTAGCCCACGCTTCGGGCGAGCTCGTATTCCTGATCGACAGCGACCTTGAGGAGCAGCCGGAAGATCTTGCCTCGTTCTACGAACGCTTTCGCCGGGGCGATTGCGACGTCGTGTACGGTATACAGCAGACCCGACGCGGCGGTTTTCTGGAGCGCACCGGAGGCGCGGTGTTTTTCGCACTGGTCGATGCGCTTGGCGACCGCCCGCTGCCGCGTAACCTCGTGACCTCGCGATTGATGACGGCCGCCTATGTCAAGGCGTTGGTCCGCCATCGCGACCGGGAGTTCGTCATGTCCGATCTCTGGGAGATCACCGGTTTTCGTCAGATCCCGATGATCGTCGCAAAGCTCTCGAGCTCGCCGTCGACCTACTCGATCTGGCGGCGGATCGATCTTGCGGTGAAGCACCTGACGACCTCGTCAACCCGACTGCTGTATCTTGTCTTTTATACTGGGCTGTCGATTTTCATCACCTCGATAGGCGTCGTGATCTACTTTCTGTTGCGTTACCTCACGAATGGAATCGGGGTGAGTGGGTTTACCTCGCAGATCATTTCTCTGTGGTTTCTCGGAGGACTCATCACACTGATCCTCGGCATTTTGGGTATCTACATGGCTAGCATCCTGGCCGAAACCAAGCGGAGGCCCTACACCATCGTGCGCTCCGTCCACCGCTCATCCAACCCGCCCGCCGGGAAGCTAATGCAGCCGGTTTCCATCCTTGATGCCGAAGGCTCGGAGTGACAGACGCGAGACAAGAACAGATCCTGTCCGAGGCCGCCGCGTACTATGCCGCCAGGCTCAAGGCGCACGGCGCGACGTCGCGCGGCGTCGATTGGAACGGAGCCGAATCGCATCAGATTCGCCACCGCCAGTTTCTCCGGCTAATCGAGCACGAACTAGACGGATCGGTCATCGATCTCGGCTGCGGTTTTGGAGATTTTCTAGGATTTCTCAGAAGCGTGGGCCATCGTGGACATTTCAGGGGGTACGATGTCGCCCCCAGCATGATCGAGACGGCTCGCAAGCTTCACGGAGAAGGCAACGACCGGTGCTGGCATGTCGGCGCTTCTCCGGAAGCAACGGCCGACTTCGCCATCGCCAGCGGGATATTCAATGTCAGGGGGGAGGTCGGGGACGACATATGGCTCGGCTATATTTGCGAAACTCTGGACGTGCTCGCCCGCGCCGGACGCAAAGGGTTTGGCTTCAATGTCCTGAGCCTGTCGAGCGACCCTGACCGGCGAAGACCGAACCTGTACTATGCCGACCCGACGGAGATGCTCGGCTACTGCCTTTCACGGTATGGCCGGTCTGTCGCGCTCTTGCAGGACTACGGACTATACGAATTCACCGTTCTGGTGCGGCATCCAGAGGTGAAGCCTTGATCGACGGATCCTCATCGACGGACTGCCCGCTTTGCGCGGGCGGCGCTGTCGCACTGACGCTCCCGCATCCGAGCCGATCGATGCTGAGCGACGGAAGGGTGATACCCCGCGCACTGGCCAAAATGTCTTGCCTGACCTGCGGCTCGACTTTCCACGCGTCGAGTACGGCAGAAGCCGACATTCGCGCCATCTACGACGATGGCTACACACTCGCCTCGACTGCCCCGAAGTCGGATGCCGCCCGGGCGCGGGCGTACGGCGACTGGATCCGCACTGAATTCAATCCAGCGAAGGCCGTTCTAGAAATCGGCTGCGGCTCGGGAGCTCTGCTGTCCGAGCTCCTACGAATCTGGCCCGATACGCATGCCTGCGGCTTGGATCCTGCCTTGCCGACGACGGCCGGATCACAGCAGAACATCAGGCTTGTTCGCGGGTTTGTCGATGATGTCCCCTCCGGCGCCGGTCCCTTCGATCTAATCGTCGCAGTGAATGTCATCGAACATACGATCGACCCGAGCGCATTCCTTCGGTCGCTCCGTGATCATCTTGCCCCGAACGGACGCATCGTCATCATATGTCCGGAGGGACATTCGCCGAACGTGGAGTTGCTGTTCTTCGACCATCTCTACAGCCTGACGCGAGAGGGTCTTCGGATCTGCGGCAGACGCGCGGGGCTGCAAGCGGAAAGGCAGATGTCGGCACCGAGCAACATCGGCGATTTCCAAATGTTGGTCTTCACTGGGCAGACCGATGATCGCGACACGCCTCCAGCGAATGACACCGATCCAGCACGGCTTCGTTCCGAGCGGCGGTCCTATCTGGAGAGCTGGCGAATGCTAGACCAGTTTCTCCTCGAAAGGTCGCGATCCGCTGTGGACCTGCTGAGCTTCGGTGCCGGCCAGACGGCGGCCCTGCTGCGGGCTTATGCGCCGCAAACCTGGGCGCGGGTCGCCTCGCTCGTGCTCGACGATCCGACCGAGGCCTGGAATCTTGGGCGGCCTGTTGCATCCTATCGGGATGCAGTTCAGAATCCCGGCGGGTCCGCGCTGATCGCGACCACGCCTCACGTTCAGCAAGCTGTCGCCAAGCGTCTGAAACGCGATGGCTTTCACCCTGTCACCTGGAACGAATTGATCCCCAGATGAATATTTCCCAAGACGAAGCCCCCACGCGCTACGGCGTCCTGGAGCAAGCTCAATCGACCACCGAGGTCGAGCGGACGTGCGAGTCCATTCGCCAGTTGGGATATGGCGTGATCGATGGCGGCTATGGCCCCGAACAGTTGGCAGCGCTGGCCGATGCTTTTGACCGGATGCAGAAGGATTATACCATCCGTCACGGCGCCGATGCGCTGAGATCGATCGACGAGCACAACACGATCAGGTTGCCTCTGGCCCACAATCCAGTCTTTCTCGAACTGGCAACCAACGCCAGAGTCCTGGAGATATGCAGCCGCCTGATCTCCGGTTACGCGGTGCTCAACCAGCAGAACGGCATCATCAATCCGCCGAACGGAAAGCCATACAACCAGGGGGCATGGCACAGGGATCTGCCGTATCAGCATTTCGTTGCTTCGCGCCAGCTGGCCATCAATGCGCTGTTCTGCCTCGACGCGTTCACGTTGGAAAATGGGGCCACGATGGTGCTGCCTGCGTCGCACAGTCAGGAAGCCTTTCCGTCGGATCATTTCGTGAGCACGCAAGCCCTGCCTGTCGCCGCGCCTGCGGGCTCGTTTATTGTGCTCGACTGCATGGTATTCCATAGCGGTGGCGTCAACACGACGGTGAGACCGCGGCGCGCCGTCAATCACGTTTACACCATTCCGTTGATCCGCCAGCAGATTGACCTGCCGCGCGCGCTGGGAGATGATTTCACCAGCGACAGCAAGCTGCGCCGATTGCTCGGCTACGACGTGCGTCAGCCTGAATCTGTCGCCGAGTACCTCGCCGCACGCCCGCAAAAGTCCTGACATTCTCAGAGGGGCAACAAACCTTCCCATACCGCCAGGCCAAAGCCGGTCGCCCCGTATCCATTGCCGTTGTGGGCCAGCCATAGGCGCGTCTTGTGCCAGAACAGTGCGGGGTAGCAGGTCATCTCGCTATCCCATCCGCCCTCCGAAACACCAAGTCCCATCTCGACATCGTACCGCTTCCAACTCAATCCGCCGTCGCGGGATATGGCGGCGCCGATGCGGTAGGTCGCACCGCGGCAGGCGAAGCACATCAGGAGATTGTCACCGATCTTCGCCACGCTCGGACGCGCCAGCGCGTACTCGGCTTCGTTGGCGAACCCAATCACCGTCTTGCCGTCCCTGGTCCAGTCGATCCCATCGGCCGATCGAGCCTGCTTGATCACGTGCTGCATGTCGGCATTGCCGACCGCAGGCGCGACATTTGAACCGTACCACATCCGCCAGTCATCGGGACCGAACAGCAGCACATGAGGATAGGACAACGTGTAAGGATCTTCCGGCGAGCGGTCCAGAATTGGACCGGGCGAGTACCGCGTGAATGTGCCGTTCGGCGATGAGGACCGTGCAAGCCCGATGGCATTTCGCCAAGGTGAGCGAATTCCGAGATTCCAGCCCATATAGTAGAGCGAAACCCCGTCTTCCGTCACGACTACGCTCCCGATGCCAACCCCGCTATCGTCGAACGCGCCGTCGGGTCCCGGTGCAAGGACGGGCATTTGCGCCACCTCGTGGACACGAGGTGTCTCGCATATCTCTACATCCGCCCATCCGACATGCGAGCGCTTGTCCGCATCCCGTGAACTGAAGAAGAAGCGAAAGGTGTCGCCCGCCAGATGGACCGGCGTAGGCAGCGCCGCATGGCTACGCGCCCAAGGCAGCATTCCTCTCGAAGCATGGACCAGACCGAGGCGCCGCCACGACATCGCGTATCTCAGAGGTTTCTAAGGCGATTGCTCGGCACCGGCGAGCGCTCGGATCCGCGCGGCGCAACGACCGAGAAATCCGGCTGACTCTCCAGCACTAGAGCGCCGGCGCCGAGGACACATTTGTTGCCGATCGTGACATGATCGCGGATCGTCACGTTGACGCCCACGAAACTCCCCTGCCCGATCCGCACGCCACCGGACACCACGATGTGCGAAGCGATGAACACGTCATCCTCGATCGTCGAATGATGACCGATATGGTTGCCGCTCCACAAGGTCACGTTGGCACCAACCGTCGCGAACGGCTGGATCGTGTTGTCTTCGAGGATGAAGCAGTTTTCCTTGAGCTCGAAGCCGGGGAAGACGGTCGCATTGCTGCTCAGGTAGCTCGCGAGTCGATAGCCCTTTGCCCGCGCGGCTGCGACCTTCTCGGTCCGTACCGCGTTGATCTTGGCGTAGCTGACGGCCACAAAGCAGTCAAAACGCTCCGGCGGGAACCTTTCGGCAATATCCTCAAAGGCGACGACCGGCCGCCCGCGAAACTCAAGCTGCTTCACAAAGGCAGCATCGACCGTGAATGCGGCGACCTCGTAGTTCGAATCATGCGTAAAATAGAAATCCGCCAACTCGGCGATTTCACCCGTTCCGAACACGACAATAGGCTGCTTCTGCACGACAACTCCCAGTGAAATTTCCCATCGCGATTTGCCGCACATCTCAATCGTGAAGCACCTGATCATCGATGCTACCACGCCCGACCACAGCGGCGTCGGCACCGGGGAATTTGCGTCGGCATCCTACTCCGAAGCAATCCGCCGCGTCCAATCCGTTTCGTGAGAGACTGGCCGTCGGTCGGAGCCGGCGCGCCGACGCAACATCAGGCGCTTCAGTGGTACAGGATAAAGGCGCCAAGCAGATCTTGATGGAACGTGAAGTGGTGTCCACCGTCACCGACGATGGGTTCGCCGAGACCCGATCCAATGCCGGCTTCCAATTGGCCGATCACGTCCCCCGCATCAGTCGTCCGGATTTGTAGTTGCGAGGCGCCGACGGTACCTGGGCTCGATGGCCCATTGGCGTCAACCGCGAAAGTAAAACCATCGCGGGCAACGGCCGCCACGGTGTTCGAAAGGCTGGGAGTGCCGATCGTCCCATCGCCGTTCAAGTCCTGCTGGAAGCTGATCTCCAGACTTTGGAACGCGTTGGTATTACCCGGCCCAGGCATGTAGAAATTGCCCGTGTAGTTGCCGTCGCTATCTGTACTCCAGACCGAATACCGGCCCGTGGCCGCGTTTTTCCACGCCACCTCGTAGCCGTTCGAAACCGCCTCAGCGCCGATCGGAACATAACTGCCGAACTGGCCGGCGTTCACCACGGCGCCCTGATATTTCAGTGCCGGTCCAGTGCCTCCGCCGACTGGATTGAGAAGGTAATTGTTCGCCGAAGAGACCAGTGCGGTTGCACCGATCGCCTCGATCACAGACGAACGGACTCCAATGGTCCCATCGCCGTTCAGGTCCTGATGGAAGCTGGTTTCCAGCGCCTCGAATGCCGTCGCATTGCCCGGACCGGGCATATAGAGGTTGCCGGTATAGTTGCCATTGCTGTCGGTGGACCAGACCGAATATTGGCCGATGGTCGCATTCTTCCACGCGACCTCGTAGCCGTTCGAAATCTGCTCGGCGCCAAGCGGCACATAGGCGCCGAACTGACCTACCGTAACAGGGGCCCCCTGATATTTGACAGTTGGCCCTGTGCCGCCGGCGACCGGATCGAGGGAGTAGTTACCTCCCACAAGGTCTAACGCGGTCGTTCCAATCGCTTCGATCGAGGAGATCATCGCCGATCTGGCAAGCCCGATTATGCCATCACCGTTCAGATCCTGGTGGAAGCTGGTTTCCAGCGTTTCGAACGCAGCAGAGTTGCCCGGACCCGGCATGTAGAAATTGCCGGTGTAGTTGCCGCTCGTGTCCGTGCTCCAGACCGAATATTGGCCCGTCGAAGTGTTCTTCCAAGCGACCTCATAGCCGTTCGTGACAGCTTCTACGCCGATCGGCGTATAGCCGCCGAACTGTCCGACAACCACCCCCGAGCCGCTGTATTTAAGTTCAGGCCCAGCCCCTCCGGCGACCGGGTTCATAAAGTAATTGCTGCCGGCCTGCAGCAGGCTCGTCGAGCCATACGCCTCGATCGTCGTCGGCGAGTCGATCGCGAGATGAAATCCGAGCGCGTCGAGTTGCTTCAGGTCGATCGTCGTCAAGCCCTGAATGGTGGTGCTGGTGTAGTATTCGTTGAAGGGATCGTTGGGCCCCTGCACGCCACTGTTGAGGAAGTCGCTCGGGTCGGAGTTCTGGCCGTAATCGGCGATCTTGGTAACGCCGCCGTCCAGCGAGAAATATGCCGCAGGCGCGGTCGCGCTGCCCTGGAACAGACGTGCGCCGGGGCTCGTGAACCGGTAGAAGTCGAAGACGTCGGGCGCCGAACCATAGGGCACGCGGCCCATTGCGTGGGTCAGCTCGTGCAGCGCAACGCCCACCAGCAGGTTGGAATTGATGTCGGTGGAAAAGTTCGCGCTGGCATCGTCGGTCGTGGTGTCGTTGGCGCCAATGACGCCCCAGAGCTTGAGCTGCGCATTCCAGATCGCGACGTTCGACTGTCCCTGAATCGTCGAGCCGTTCGACAACTTGTTGAACGTGGTGTCGCCGACGCTCGCGTTGTTGATCAACTCCGAGCGGGTCCACGCATAGGTTTCATAATAGCCGCTGTCGGGGCCGGCCGCGGCGCCGCCGCCCGTGCCGCTATAGTCAATATTGATGTTGACGGTGATCTTGTCGGTGATATTGGCAGCCAGGATCGCAACTGCCTGCTGTAGGCCGTTCTTGAAGCTGGCTGGCGCCGCCTGTGCCGCCGCATCGAGGATCAGGTTGATGGTGATGCCACCCGCGGTGACCGACATGACCGAGCCGGATGTGGAGCTGCCCGATGTCGAGCCTCCCGCATCGGCGGGGATGTAGCTCCCCTGAATGCTGTTGCCGACAACCGTGTAGAAGGGATCGTCGGAAAGCAGATTGTCCTGGGTAGATGCCCTTCTCATCGTCTCATCTCGTTCGGTTCGTGGCCCTCGGAGGCGGCGCGAAAGCCTGGCCAGATACAGATCGCCACGCTCGACAGCGACGATATCGTGCCTGGAGCCTAAAGGATTGCCCCGGCGGCGTTAAATTCCGGTTTCAACGGAACCGGTAGAGGCGACCGACGGAGCAGCCACTTTATTTACCATGTGCCATGCACCAAATCGAGGGCAGCTGCCGTGCGTTAAGGGTTCCGGCGGAAACCCTCATTGCTGCGCGCGGGCAGCCTTGCCAGCGTCTCCCGCGAGGACGCCATTGAACTTCTGCTAGATTTGCTCGATCAAAAGATTGCAATTCCGCCAGCCCCTCCCGGAGACTCCCGAAAATGCCAGTCCCGCATGCCTCCCAGGCCCTGTCGCGCTTCACCGTGCTCGATCTGACCCGCGTGCGGTCCGGCCCCACCTGCGTGCGACAGCTCGCGGACTGGGGCGCCAATGTCATCAAGATCGACGCGCTCACCGAGGATGCCGGCGGCGAGCAGCCGGGCGGGCCGAGGCTAGGGGCCGACTTCCAGAATTTGCACCGCAACAAGCGGGCGGTGACGCTGAACCTGAAGGACGAGCGCGGCCTCGCCGTGTTCACGCGTCTCGCCGCCAAGGCCGACGTCGTGGTCGAGAATTTCCGGCCCGACGTGAAGAAGAAGCTCGGCATCGATTACGAGAGCCTGCGCGAGATCAACCCGCGCATCGTCTATGGCAGCATTTCCGGCTTCGGCCAGGACGGCCCCTATCACAAGCGGCCGGGCTTCGATCAGATCGCGCAGGGCATGGGCGGGCTGATGTCGATCACCGGCGCGCCGGGCGAAGGCCCGATGCGGGTCGGCATTCCCGTTGCCGACCTCACCGCCGGCCTGTTCTGCGCCATGGGCATCCTCACCGCGCTGCTCGAGCGCGAGGTTTCCGGCATGGGCCAGTGGGTGCAGACGTCGCTACTCCAGGCCCAGATCTTTATGCTGGACTTCCAAGCCGCGCGCTGGCTGATGGAGAAGGAAGTTGCCAGGCAGGCCGGCAACAACCATCCGACCAGCATCCCGACCGGCGTGTTCAAGACCACGGACGGCTACATCAACATCGCCACGACGGGCGGGCGGATCTGGGAGCGCTGTGCGCGGGCGATCGGCGCGCCGGAACTCTACAGCCATCCCGATTATGCGACGGCCCCCGCCCGTTCCAAGAACCGCGATGCGCTCAACGCCGAGATCGAGAAGCGCACATTGACGAAGTCGACCGAGACCTGGGTACGCGAATTCAACGAGGCCGGCGTGCCCTGCGGGCCGATCTACGCCATCGACCAGGTGTTCGAGGACGCCCAGGTCAGGCATCTCGGCATCGCCCAGGACGTGCCGAACAAAGAAGACCGCCATATCCGCCTGGTCGGCCAGCCCGTCACGCTATCGCGCACGCCCAGTAAGATGGCGGCGCGGCCGCCGGAATTCGGCGAGCAGACTGACGAGGTGCTCACCGAGTTCGGCTTCAATGCCGAGGAGATCGCGAAGCTAAGACAGGCCAAGGTGGTGTAGGCGTCTGCGCGGCCAACCCGCAAAAAGGCGCGGGTCCCTCGCGGAGCCTGCGCGCAATCGGCGGGAACTGGTGTCTCGGAAGCTGCCCGTTGCGGACGAGGAGGTGAAAACCTGGTGTGATTGGTCATGAAAAATCCTGCCTGCGTTTGCCATGAAGTCCGGATTTTCTTGACAGACCGGTGAGATAGATGCCATCCGCTGAGATATTCGGCCACGTCAATCGTGAGTGGAAATGAAGAATGTCGTCGGAATTGCCGCCTGATCCACGCACGGCTCGCCGCGCCCCGCACGTGCTCGTGCTCGGGGCGACGGGTATGCTTGGGCACAAGCTTGTCCACAGGCTGGCGGCGCAGGGCTTGCAGGTTTCCGGAACGATCCGTTCGTCTTCGATTCCCGATACGCCCGCGGCCCGATTGGCCCTGGCTGGCGCACACCAGATCCAGCCGAATGTAGATGTTCTGCAGGACACGGCGCTCCAGGCCGCGATCGAGGCGGCAAATCCTGATGTCGTGATCAATGCGGTCGGCGTCATCAAGCAGATTGATCTGGCCAAGGACGCCATTACATCGATCGCGACCAACGCGATGCTTCCGCACAGAGCCGCAGCACTTTGCAGGAAGCGAGGCGCCCGCCTGATCCAGTTCAGCACGGATTGCGTGTTCGCTGGCCGGAAGGGTCCATTCGCGGAAAACTCGCCTACCGATGCCGAGGATCTGTACGGACGCAGCAAGCTGCTGGGCGAAGTTTCGGGGCCAGACTGCCTGACCATTCGGTCGTCCATCGTCGGCAGGGAACTGCGCGGACGCTCCAGTCTGATCGAATGGTTCCTGTCGCAACGCGGCGGGCACGCGAAGGGATTCGCCGGCGCTCTCTATACCGGTCTTACGACCAACGCCATGTCGGATCTGGTCGGCAAATTGATTAGAGAGCATCCGGACGTCGATGGCGTCTGGCATGTTGCCTCGGAGCCGATCAGCAAATACGAGCTTTTGCAGATCGTGAACGCTCAATACGGGCTCGGCGTGGCCCTCGAGCGCGACGAAAAGTTTTTCTGCGATCGCAGGCTTGACGGCAGCAACTTCGCCAAGCGAACCGGATTCCGTGCATCCGACTGGCAAACCATGATCAGGGAAATGCACGACGACCCGACGCCCTACGATGGGCATTGAAACGCCGCGGTCGTAGGGGCCACATTCGGCCCCGCCACACACAATTCCTCGCGTTGCCCCGCGGGCAGATTTCACCGTGGGTCAATCGAAAGAGCGGTATAATTATACTGCAAAAATCCGCGCCGGAATTCTGCATCGATTTTTGCTGATGGTCAGTCGACGCGGTGATCGGCGCGATATCGAACACCCAGTGCGAACTCTGCCAGTTGTAGCGGCCTGGCCGCCCGCGACGGCGCCATTCAAGTCGAACGATATATAATTGATATCAAAGAACATTGTCCCGCAGGCCTAGCGCGATATCGTCCTGCTCCGCTGCATCCATCCGATGCGGGCGAGCAGCCCATCGATCGCCGGCCAGAACAGCAACACGATCGCGAGCGTCGTGATCGAGCCGACCAAGCCGTTCGACCAGAACACCTTGAGGTCGCCACCGGCGCCGATCATGGACAGCCGGAAGGCATCCTCGGCGCGGCTGCCGAGCACGAGTGCCAGCGTGAACGGCGCCAAGGGAATGCCGATCTTCTTGAAGACGTAGCCGACGACACCGAAGCCGAGCATCAGCCAGATGTCGAACATCGCATTCTGGATCGCATAGGCGCCGATCGCGCAGGACACCACGATCATCGGCGCCACCGCCGCGAACGGCACGCGCAGGATCGAGGCGAAGATCGGCACCGTGGTCAGCACCAGCACGAGGCCCACGACATTGCCGAGATACATCGAGGCGATCAGGCCCCAGACGAAATCCTTGTGCTCGATGAACAGCAGCGGTCCGGGATTGAGCCCCCACACCATCAACCCGCCGAGCAGGATCGCAGCCGTGCCGGAGCCGGGAATGCCGAGCGCCAGCATCGGCAGCAATGCCGCGGTGCCGGACGCGTGCGCGGCGGTCTCCGGCGCGAACACGCCTTCGATGCGGCCTTTGCCGAAGCTCTCGGGATCCTTGGAAAAGCGCTTGGCGAGATTGTAGCCCATGAAGGACGCCGCAATCGCGCCGCCCGGTGTGATGCCGAGCCAGCAGCCGATGAAGGAGGAGCGCAGCAGCGTCACCCAGTATTTCGGCAGGTCCTTCCACACGCTCAGCACCACGCGCAGCGAAATGCTCGCCGCGTGGCCACGCAGCGCCAGCCGCTCCTCCATCGTCAGCAGGATCTCGCTGATGCCGAACAGGCCGATGACGGCGACGAGAAAGTTGATGCCGCGCAAGAGCTCGGACGAGCCGAAAGTCATGCGCAGCTGGCCCGACACCGTGTCCATGCCTATGCCTGCGAGCAACAGCCCGAGCGACATCGAGATGACCGTCTTGTGCTTGGCCTCGCGCCCGAGGCCGACGAAGGAGCAGAAGGTCAAGAGATACACCGCGAAGAACTCGGGCGGGCCGAACTTCAGCGCAAAGGACGAGATCATCGGCGCGAGGAAGGTGATGAGCAGCACCGCGACCAGCGAGCCGATGAAGGACGACGTGAACGCCGCGGTCAGCGCCTCCGCCGCCCTGCCCTGCTGCGCCATCGGATAGCCGTCGAAGGTGGTGGCGACCGACCAGGCTTCACCGGGGATGTTGAACAGGATCGAGGTGATCGCGCCGCCGAACAGCGCGCCCCAGTAGATGCAGGACAGCATCACGACCGCCGAGGTCGGATCCATCGTGAAGGTGAGCGGCAGCAGGATCGCAACGCCGTTGGGGCCACCGAGACCCGGCAGCACGCCGACGAAGATGCCGAGCACGAGCCCGACCATCATCAGCGCGAGCGTCTTCCACGTGAGCAGGACGGCGAAGCCGTGAAGCAGGAGACCGAAAGCTTCCATCGCGGGTCCGCCTAGTAGCCGAAGGCCGCTTCGAGCGGGCCCTTCGGCATGATGACGTCAAAGGCGATGTCGAAGGTGACGAACATGATCGCCGTGAACAGGAAGGCGGTGAGCAGCGACTTCCACAGCGCGATCTTGCCGATCGCCCGCATGAAGCCCGCGATCAGCAGGAAGCTCGCGACGTAGAGACCGAGGAACTGCGTCACCAGGCAGAACAGCAGCGTCGGCACGAACACCGCCAGCACGCGGGGGGCCTGCGCGCGCGTGACGAAGGTTTCGGCGGCCCCGCGGCGCGCGAGGAGCGCGGCGATCAGGCCATAGAGGCTGCCGCCGCCGAGGACGAGGCAGAGATAGAACGGGAAATAGCCGGGCTCAGGCCCGGTCGAATCCCAGGATGCCCCGGTCCGCCAATTGTCGTAGCCGAGAATCGCTGCCAGCGCGAGCAGCAGCAGGCAGACGATAATTTCGACCGTGCCCGAGCTCGTGACGGAAGGCGAGTTTTCCTCAGGCGCGGTCGGATCGTCGACGACGATTTCGAGATCGGTTTGGGACATGCTCTGCCAAATCAAAATGCGCTGTCATCATCCGCGAAGGCGGATGATCCAGTATTCCAGCTGCGGCGAGGAGTACGGATAAGCTTCGGCGTACTGGATGCCCCGCCTTCGCGGGGCATGACGTGGAGGTGGGATCACTTCGCGACGAATCCGGCTTCCGTCATCAGCGACTTGTTGGTGGCATCGTCCTCCTCGAGGAATTGCACCATGTCCTTGCCGGTGAGGAAGATCGGCTTCAATGCCTGCTTTTCCATGTAGTCCTTGTATTCGGCGGTCTGAGTCACCTTGTGGAACAGCTCGACATAGAACGCCTGCTGCTCCGGCGTGACCTTGCCGGGCAGGAACATCGCGCGCAGCATCAGATACTGGACGTCGATGCCCTCCTCCTTGCAGGTCGGGATGTCGGCCCAGGACTGCGTGTCGGTCACCTTGCTGGTGTAGGCGATGCGCTCCTTGTCGAACACGCAGAGCGGTCGCACCTGGCCGGCGCGCCAGACTTCGAGATTTTCGCTAGGGTTATTGACGTTGGATTCGGTGTGGTTGCCGACGAGCTGGGTCGCGGCCTCGCCGCCGGACTTGTAGGGCAGGTAGGAGAATTTCGCACCGGTCTTCTGCTCGAGGAAAACGGTCAGCACGTGATCCTCGCGCTTGGAGCCGGTGCCGCCCATCTTGAACGGGGCGCTCGCCGCCTTCGCGGCGTCGACGAATTCCTTCACCGTCTTGGGGCCGGCGCTGTTGTCCCACAGCACGAACTGGTCGAGCGCGATCACCGAGACCGGGGTCAGCTCGCGCCAGTTGAACGGGATCTTGGCCGACAGCGGCAGCATGTAGATCAGCGAATAGGCGATCAGCACCTTGTTCGGATCGCCCTCGCTGGACTTCATGTACATCAGCGCTTCCGCACCCGACGCGCCGCCCTTGAGCGAGACCACCATCGGCTGCTTCATCAGATTGTTCTTCTGGATCGCGGCCTGCATCATCCGCGCCATCTGGTCGGAGGCGCCGCCCGCGCCCGCGGCCACGACGATCTCGACCGGCTTGGTGGGCTCCCAGCCGGCAAAGGCTGGCGCGCTCAACAACAAGGCCGTCGCAGCTCCGACGGCTTTCACTGGAATTCGCACGAGTTTCGTCCCCTGGTTCTTATTGGCTTTGTGACGCCGGGAAATCTATCGATGCATTGTGCGGACTAAAGATCGCGAGTTCAAGCAGGCGGACATTCGGCCGCATATGACTTTCGGCTGACGAAGCGCGCGCTACTTGCCCCTACTTGCCCTTCCAGTTCGGCGTGCGCTTGTTGAGGAAGGCGTCCATGCCTTCGCGGAAATCTTCGCTCATATAGGCCTTGAGGATCAGGTCCTCGCCCTGTTCGCGCGACAGCGTGGGGCGGATGCGGCGCACCGCTTCCTTGGTCGTTTCGAGGGTTAGCGGAGCATGGCTCGCGACGAGCTTTGCGGTCTCGTCGGCGCGGCGCTGCAGCGTCTCGACATCAGGGACGATTTCGGTGAGCAGCCCGAGCGACAGCGCTTCCTGCGCCTCGACCAGCCGCGCCCTGAAGATCAGATCCTTGGTGCGTGCGGGACCCACCAGCGAAACGACGCGGCTGATATTGGACATCGACAGGCAGTTGCCGAGCGTGCGCGCGATCGGGAAACCCATGCGCGTCGTCTCGGTGCCGATCCGGAGATCGCAGCAGGCGGCGATGCCGGCGCCGCCACCGGTGCAGGCCCCCGCAATGGCCGCGATCACGGGCACGCGGCACTGCTCGAGCGTCCCGAGCACGCGGTCGATCCGCGCCTCGTAGTCGAGCGCATCCTGCGCCGTCTTGAACGCGCGGAATTGCGAGATGTCGGTGCCGGAGGCAAACGCCTTGTCGCCGGCGCCGGTGAGGATCAGCACCTTGATCGAGCGGTCGGCGTTGATCTCCAGGCAGATCTCCGCCATGCGGTCATACATGGCGAAGGTCATGGCGTTGCGCGCCTGCGGGCGGTTGAAGGTGATCCGCGCGATGCCGTCCGTGACGGAGTAGAGCAGGTCTTCGTTAGCAGTCGTCGGTGCGTTCATCGCGCGCTCACTCTCCAGATTAGTTGGACCCTAAGCTACCTGCGCCTTGGCCATCGGCACCGCGTCGCGTCCCTTCAGGACGTCCATGGCCGCCAGCACGCCGCCGCTCCGGTGCGGAATCTTTGCAAGATCCAGGCCCATCTCGACGCCGGCGAGCGTACCCATCAGCATCAGATCGTTGAAATGGCCGATATGGCCGATGCGGAACACCTTGCCCTTGACCTTGTTCAGGCCGGTGCCGAGCGACATGTCGAAATTCTCCAGCACCATCTTGCGGAAGGCGTCAGCGTCGTGGCCGTCAGGCACGCGCACGCCGGTCAGCGCCGGCGAATGCGCGGCGGGATCGGCGCACTGCGTCTCGAGGCCCCAGACCTTGGCCGCCGCGCGCGTCGCCGCGCTGTGACGCTTGTGGCGGGACCAGACGTTCTCCAGCCCCTCCTCTTCCAGCATCTTGACCGCTTCGCGCAGGCCATAGAGCAGATTGGTCGCAGGCGTGTAGGGGAAGGTGCCGAGCTTATTGAAGGAGATCACTTCCTGCCAGTCCCAATAGGAGCGCATGCCGGGATTGGCTTTGGCGACGTTGAGCGCCTTCACCGAGACGGCGTTGAAGCCGAGACCGGGCGGCAGCATCAGGCCCTTCTGCGAGCCGGCGACCGAGACGTCGATGCCCCAGGCATCGTGCTCGTATTCCATCGAGCCGAGGCCGGAGATGGTGTCGACCATCAGCAGCGCCGGATGTTTTGTGCGGTCGAGCAGCTTGCGCACTTCGAGCGGCGGCGTCACGCAGCCGGTCGAGGTCTCGTTGTGGACGACGCAGACCGCCTTGATCGCGTGCTGCTTGTCGGCGACGAGGCGCTTCTCGATCTCGGCGAGGTCAGCGCCGCGGCGCCAGTCGCTCGGGATGAAGTCGACGTCGAGCTTGAACTTGTCGGCGATGCCGCGCCACAACACGGCGAACTGGCCGGTCTCGCACATCAAAACCTTGTCGCCGGGCGCGAGCACGTTCACCATCGCCGCTTCCCAGGCGCCGGTGCCGGACGACGGGAAGATGATCACGGGCTGCTTGGTGCGGAACACGCGCTGCATCGCCGCAAGCGCGGCAAAACCAAGCTCGGCGAACTCCGCACCGCGATGATCCAGCGTCGGCATGTCCATCGCCCGCAGCACGCGGTCGGGCACGTTGGTCGGTCCTGGAATCTGGAGAAAATGCCTTCCAGTATGCACGGTCATAGGCGTCCTTCCCGATCTAGCCTTGTTTTGATGGCCGCCGAATAGCACCATTTGACCGGCTTGTCCCCTCTCCAAAGGGCGACTCCCATGCATCAGGGGCGGAGTCCCGACGCCCCTACTCCGCGGCCACCACCTTGCCGGACGGCAGGCTCCCCTCGGCCTCCGTAAACGGGCGCTCCGGGTGCATCAGGAAGGCCGAGAGGCCGCCGAGCAGCAACAGCCCCATCGACATCAGGAACGGCAGGTACCAGTTTCCGGTCGCATCGATCACGAAGCCCGCGACCAGCGGGGAGACGATGGCTGCAAAGGCTGAGCCGGTGTTCATGAGTCCCGACGCGGTCCCCGAATATTTTGGGGCAATGTCCATCGGGATCGACCACATCGGGCCGATCACGAGCTCGGCGCAGAAGAAGCCGGCCGACAGGCACAGCGCGACGATCGTGATGTCGTGGACGAACAGGATGGGGAACAGCGAGAGCAGCGCCCCCGCAAATCCCGTGACGGTGACGCTGAGCCGCGCCAGCCGGACATTGCCGGTGCGGTCGAGGATCTTGTCCGAGATCACGCCGCCGACGCTGTCGCCGATCACACCGGCGAAGAAGACGCCGGAGGCGAACAACGCCGAGTTCTTGATGTCGAGATTATAGTTGTTCTTGAAGAACAGCGGCAGCCAGTTGAGATAGAGCCACAGGCACCAGCCGTAGCAGAAATAGGTCAGCGTCACCGGCCACATCCGCCCCAACAGCGGGCCCCAGGGCACGCGCGGACGCTCGCCGGTCGGGCGCGGCGGCAGCGCGGCGAGCTCGGCTTCCGTGATGGCAGCGTGGTCTTTCGGCTCGTTGCGGAAGTACCAGACCCAGATCACGCCCCAGACGAGGCTGACGAAGCCGAGCACGACGAACGCGCCGCGCCAGGTCAGCCACAGGATCAGGAGCGCCACCACCGGCGGCGTCACGGCATTGCCGAGCCGGGCGAAGGAATGGGTCAGGCCTTGCGCAAAACCACGGCGGTTTGCCGGTGTCCAGTACTGCATCGCGCGCGTCGCGGTCGGGAACGTCGCGCCCTCGCCGAAGCCGAGCGCGAAGCGCGCGACGAACAGTGCGGCAAGTCCGTTGACGAAGCCGGTCGAGATGGTGGCGACCGCCCAGATCATGCCGCACCAGAACAGCGTCTTGCGCGGTCCGAGGCGATCACCGATCCAGCCACCGATCACCTGGAACAGCAGATAGGGATAGGCGAAGGCGGAGAAGACGAGACCGAGCTGCGTGTTCGAGAGAGCGAGCTCTTTCTGGATCTCGCCCGCGGCGGTACCGATGTTCACCCGGTCGACATAGGTGATGAAATACATCGCGCAGAGCATCGCCAGCACGACATGCGTGGCCTTGAACCGAATTCGCATCTCCACCCCTCCTGATCGCGTTTTATGATTGGCCTTGCGTGTCCCTGCGCAATTAAGTGCTGACCACTTTCAGATGTGGCGATGCATTGCCCTGCGGGCGCTGCTCCAGGAGCTTCATCGCGACGTCGACGCCGCCGGAGCGGTGCGGCACGCCGGCAACCGACAGGCCCATCTCCACGCCGGTGAGCGCGCCGAGCAGCGTCAGCGCATTGCATTCACCGAGATGGCCGATGCGGAAAACCTTTCCGGCAACCTTCGACAGGCCCGAGCCCAGCGACATGTTGTAATTGTCAAGCACGATCTTGCGGAGCTGGCCGGCGTCATGGCCGGGCGGCATCAGCACCGCGGTCAGCACCGGCGAGAACTCGGCCGGCTCCTGGCACAGCACTTCGAGCCCCCAATGATTGACGGCGGCGCGCGTTGCGGCGGCGAGCCGCTGATGACGCGCGAACACGTTGTCGAGCCCCTCTTCGAGCAGCATCGCGATCGCCTCGCGCAGGCCGTAAAGCAGGTTGGTCGCGGGCGTGTAGGGGAAGAAGCCGTTGGCGTTCGGCTTGAGCATCTCCTCCCAGTCGAAATAGGAGCGCGGCATCTTGTTGGTCTTCGCAGCCGCGCGGGCCTTCTCCGAGATCGCGTTGAAGCCAAGGCCGGGCGGCAGCATGAACCCCTTCTGCGAGCAGCTGACGCTGACATCGACCTTCCATTCGTCGTGGCGGTAGTCGACCGAGCCGAGCGAGGAGATGGTGTCGACCATCAGCAGCGCCGGATGGCCCGTGCGGTCGATCGCGGCACGGATCTCGGCGATGCGGCTGGTCGCACCGGTCGAGGTCTCGTTGTGCACGACCATCACCGCCTTGATCGCGCGCGCCTTGTCCTCGGTGAGTTTGGCTTCGATCACGGCCGGATCGGCGCCGCGGCGCCAGTCGCCGGGCACGAAATCGACCTCGATGCCGAAGCGGCCCGCCATCTGCCGCCACAGCGTGGCGAAATGGCCGGTCTCGACCATCAGCACCTTGTCGCCCGGCGACAGGGTGTTGACGATCGCGGCCTCCCAGGCGCCGGTCCCCGAGGAAGGGAAGATCACGACGGGGCCCGCGGTTTGGAAAATCTTCTGGCTGCCTTCGAGCACGGTGCGGCCGAGCTCGCCGAATTCCGCGCTCCGGTGGTCGATGACAGGCATGTCCATGGCGCGAAGAACGCGCTCGGGGACCGGGCTCGGGCCCGGAATTTGAAGGAAATGGCGTCCCTGATGCATGAAAACCTCCCTGACGGCGGATTCTGGCCGGCTCTGTTGGCCATTTTGCATTCATTTTTTGTCATTTCAATCGAAATTTGGTATTCGATTACGGCCGTCGACGCGGTTAATCGAGCAAACTACTGTGCTGCAAATGAAATCCACGATTCCCGACACCGGGGTTCCGATCACCCCGCCCGCCACAAATGGCGGCGACCGCCAAGAAAACCGTCACGAGGCCTCGCTCCATGGCGAGATCCTGCTGCGGCTCCGCGACTACGTCGTGGAAGGCAACATTCCCGACGGCGCCCGCGTTCCCGAGCGCCAGCTCTGCGAGATGTTCGGCATCTCCCGCACGCCCCTGCGCGAGGCATTAAAGGTGCTCGCGGCCGAGGGCCTGATCGAGCTTCTGCCCAACCGTGGCGCCCGGATCCGCCAGCTCAGCCAGCGTGACCTGGAAGAGCTGTTCGACGTCATGGCGGGGCTGGAAAGCCTCGCCGGGCGCCTCGCCTGCGAGGCCATTACGGACGAAGAGATCAGCGCGATCGAGCAGCTGCATTACGAGATGTACGGCCACTATCTGCATCGCGACATGCACGGCTATTTCCAGGCCAACCAACGCATCCACGAGAGCATCGTCGCGGCCGCGCGCAACGAGACGCTGAAGACCGCTTACGCCAACTTTGCCGGACGGATCCGCCGCGTCCGCTACTCCGCCAATTTCGCCCGCAAGCGGCAGCGCTGGGCGGAGGCGATGCGCGAGCACGAGGCGATCCTTGACGCGCTGCGCCGCCGCGCCGCGAGCGAGCTCAGCGACATCCTGTTCCAGCATTTGCGCAACAAGCGGACGGCCGCGATCGAGCATCTGACCGAGTACCAGGGTGAGGCGCCAGCCTCGTCCTAGAGGGTGGCCGGCTTGCTCATTTTGAATTCATAATATAATCGGTCAGAAACAAGAATGAATAATCCGACGGGGCCGGGGGCCTTGTCGGATCAATCCGGGATCAGGGATGACCAACGCCTCCTCGCTCGAACGGCGCCTGCGCGCGGACATGACAGGCGATGTCCTGTTCGACGGCTTCAGCCGCGGCCGCTACGCCACAGATGCCTCGTTCTACCAGATCGTGCCATCAGGCGTCGTCGTCCCGAAGACCATGGACGAGGCGCTGCGGGCCTTGGCGATCGCCCGTGACGAAGGCGTGAAGGTCACCCCGCGCGGCGGCGGCACCTCGCAATGCGGCCAGACCGTCAACGATGGCCTCGTCGTCGATCTCTCGAAACACCTCAACCGCATCCTGTCGCTCGACGTCGAGGGCCGGACCTGTGTGGTCGAACCCGGCATCGTGCTCGACGACCTCAACCGCCAGCTCAAGAAGCACGGCCTCTGGTTTCCGGTCGACGTCTCTACGGCGTCCCGCGCCACCATCGGTGGCATGGCGGGCAACAATTCCTGCGGCGGCCGCTCGCTCCGCTACGGCACCATGCGCGACAACACGCTGTCGCTGGAGGCCTCGCTCGCCGACGGCAAGCTGAGCCGCTTCGGCGAGGTCTCGCGCGATCTCGCCGATCTCGACGCCGGCGACAGCATGCGCGCCCTGTTTCGCGACATGCTTGATCTCGGCTCACGCGAGGCCGACGAGATCGCGATGCGCTTCCCAAAAGTGCAGCGCCGCGTCGGTGGTTACAATCTCGATGCGCTTACGCCGCGCAATGCTCGCAACAACATGGCGCATCTCCTGGTCGGCTCCGAAGGCACACTCGCTTTCACGACCAAGGTCGAGCTGAAGCTGTGGCCTGTCATCCGCAACAAGGCACTCGGCGTGTGCCATTTCGGCAGCTTCTACGAGGCGATGGACGCGGCCCAGCATCTGGTCAAGCTCAAGCCGATCTCGGTCGAACTGGTCGACCGCACCATGATCGCGCTCGGCCGCGACATTGCGATGTTCCAGTCGATCATCTCCGCTGCGATCAAGGGCGATCCGGATGCCGTGCTGGTGGTCGAGTTCGCCGAGGAGGACCAGGCCGACAATCTCGCGCGTCTCAAGCAACTCGGCGAGTTGATGGGCGATCTCGGCTTCGGCTGGAATAACGACAGGCGCAAATGGGGCGGCGTGGTCGAGATCACCAAGCCGGCACTGCAGAGCGGCATTGCCGATTTCCGCGCCGCCGGCCTCAACGTCATGATGTCGATGAAGCAGGAGGGCAAGCCGGTTTCCTTCGTCGAGGACTGTGCCGTGCCGCTGCCGCATCTCGCCGACTACACGGCGCGGCTGAACGAGGTGTTTGCCAGGCACGGCACCAGCGGTACGATGTACGCGCACGCCTCCGAAGGCTGCCTGCATGTGCGGCCCGTGCTGAATTTGAAGCTGGAGAGGGACGTCAAGGCGATGCGCGCCATCGCCGAAGAGACGTTCGCGCTGGTGCGCGAGTACAAGGGCTCGCATTCCGGCGAACATGGCGACGGTCTGGTGCGCTCCGAATTCCACGAGACCATGTTCGGCGAGCGCCTCGTCGCCGACTTCAGGGAGGTCAAGCACCGGTTCGATCCCGACGGTGTGCTCAATCCCGGCAAGATCGTCGACGCGCCGAAGATGGACGACCGCTCGCTGTTCCGTTTCAAGCCGGACTATCGCGTCGCGGAGCTCAAGACAAAGCTCGACTGGTCCGCTTATCCCGGCGCTGGCGGCGGCTTCCAGGGCGCGGTCGAGATGTGCAACAATAACGGCGCCTGCCGCAAGCTCGAGGGCGGTGTGATGTGCCCGTCCTATCGCGCCACGCGCAACGAGAAGGATGTCACGCGAGGCCGTGCGAACACTTTGCGGCTCGCGATCTCCGGCCAGCTCGGCCCCGACGCGTTGTCCTCCGACGAGATGATGGAGACCCTGAAACTCTGCGTCTCCTGCAAGGCCTGCCGCCATGAATGCCCAACCGGCGTCGACATGGCCAAGATGAAGATCGAGGTGCTGGCCGCACGGGCTGCCTCGCATGGTCTGACGCTGCGCGATCGGCTGGTCGGCTACCTCCCGCGTTACGCCGGCCTCGCGTCGCGTTTTGCGCCGCTCGCGAACTTGCGCAACCGAAGCCCGCTCTTGCGAAAGCTGTTCGAGCGCTTTGCCGGGATCAGCGGGCGCCGCGCCCTGCCCGCCTTCCGCAGCGACTTGTTTGTGCCGCCTGCCGACAGCGTCGGCCCGGAGACCGGCCGCGAAGTCGTTCTCTTCGCCGACACTTTTAGTCGCATCTACGAGCGCGAAAATCTTGAGGCCGCGCTGCGCGTGCTCGCGGCCGGCGGCTATCGCGTGCATATGCCGAAGCCCGCCAGCGGCAAGCGCCCGCTGTGCTGCGGCCGCACATTCTTATCCGCCGGGCTGGTCGATGAAGCCAGATCCGAGCTCGATCGTCTCGTCGCGGCTTTCGCGCCCTTTGCCGCGCGCGGCGTGCCGATCATAGGCCTCGAGCCGAGCTGCCTGCTGACGCTGCGTGACGAACTCGCCTCGCTGCGCAAGGACGACGACGCCAGGGCCGTCGGCGCCCACGCGCTGACGTTCGAGGAGTTTCTGGTGCGCGAGGCCGAGGCCGGAAGCCTGCAACTGCTGCTCGGCACCCTCGCCGACAAAGCCGTCGTCCACGGCCATTGCCATCAAAAATCCTTCGGCGCCTTCAAGGCGGTCGAGCAGGTGCTGCGGCTCGTTCCCGGCCTCGAGGTCGAGACCATCGAGTCGAGCTGCTGCGGCATGGCCGGCGCGTTCGGATACGGCGCCGATACCTATGATGCCTCGATCGAGATGGCGGAGCTGTCATTGCTGCCCGCTGTGCGGAGGGCTGATCAGGCGACGTTGGTCGTCGCCGACGGCACCTCCTGCCGCCACCAGATTCGCGACGGCACCCAGCGAGAGGCGCTTCACGTCGCGCGCGTGCTGGCGATGAGCCTCGATCGCGCCACAACCAATTCCACTCCCATCGCAAAGGAACCCAGCCATGGCTGACCTCACGCTCGACACCGCCCGAAAGATCCTCGACGCCGCATTAGCGAAGGCGGCTGAGTTGAAGCTCAAGCCGCTCGTCGTCACCGTCCTTGACGCCCGCGGCGTGCTCAAGATCGCCGCCGCGCAGGACGGCACCAGCCTGATGCGCGCCGAGATCGCCCACGGCAAAGCCTATGGCGCGCTCGCCATGGGCCTGGGCTCGCGCGCGCTGTTGCAGCGGGCGCAGGAACAGCCCTATTTCATCGATGCCATGAACACGATCGCCAAGGGCGCGCTGGTGCCGGTCCCCGGCGGCGTACTGATCATGGACGGCACCACACTGCTTGGCGCGGTAGGCGTCTCCGGAGACACCTCCGACAATGACGAGACCTGTGCGGTCGCGGGGATCCAGGCGGCAGGTTTGAAAGCCAACGCGGGTTAGCCGCGTCGCTCACTGGAGGGCTGCACACTGTAATAGGTCACAGATGGGGCCGCCGCGGGATTGTCATGGATTTTAGTTCCCGAAGGAACTCGAGCCCTCTACTCCAGGATCATGATTCCCGTGCCCCACATTCCAGGGCGAGCGAGGTCAGCTATTTCCAAGATTTAGCCGCAAAAGAATGGTGGCAAACTGCTCCTGATCACCTTCCGCCGCCGAGATTCTGGGCGATGCGCGGGTACAAAGGGTGAGTACGTTATAGATGAGTTTCCCGCGTCGAAATCTCGTCCAGGCACGTCCGTGACGCTCTTCAGGCGGCCAGGGGCGAGTGCCTCGACCGTGACGACGGCAAGGCGATCGGGGTCGGCGAGAACCAGAAGGTCAACGACATCTGGGCAGACACCACGCTGCCATAGCTGCAGCTTCGACGCCGGGGCGGCTCGGTCAAATGGATGGTGTGCACCAAAAAGAAGCTGCGCACGTCGGCGGCATCCGCGAGCGCGGCCCCGACTATCTGTCGGTAGCGGCCGCCCGGAAGAGGGCCACCGACGTCTATACCGAACTGCGCTACGCCAAGACCGACACCCCCGTTTCCGCCGACGAGACGCCGGCCGAAGAGACGCCCGCCGGCTGGACGCTCGGACAGGTCTGCGTCGGGTATCAGGGGTTCCTGGCTCACGACCGCTGGATCAACGACCGCACCAAGCCGCCGAGCGAAGCCACGAACGACGATGTGAGGCGCGCGTTCGGCCAGGCCAGCTATCAGTATCTCGGGATCGCCCCGGTCCTCCAGCTCGACCGCGTGCAGCTGAACGCCGCGCGAGATGGGTCTCGTCTTACCGTCAGCGCCAGAAAATGCACAGAGTACGTCAAGGCCGCCATCAGCTGGGCCGCCGCCGAGCATCCCGACGAGAGCGGGCTGACCGAGAAGATGTCGCCGTGGTGGGAGAACGTGAACGCCGGAAAGCCGGATCCCACGGCGATGCAGGAGATCGAGCAGCGCCGGAAGACGCATCGCCAGGCCAAGGCCAACCTCGACGTCGACGCGGTTGCGGCCACCCTGATCGCTCACGAGAAATACTGCTCGCTCACGAGAAATACTGCGCAGCGCACGAGCGCGTACCGGGCTTCCCCGCAGTTACTGCCGGGATCAGGTGGGTCTCTGGTGGGTGGCGTTCACCGGCAAGCGTCGTCTGTCTACCGTCGAACTGCTGCGCGACAATCTGAAGGAGCAGGACGGAATTCGGCGAGCCAGGTTCGGGCCGCGCCGAGTGGACGGCCGCGCAGATGACGGGGAAAGAGGGTTTCTGGCTGCCGCTGCCGCCGGTCGTCTACGGCGTCGCCGGGGCGCCATGGCCGACTGGCAGAAGGCCATCAACTACAACCACGGCGCTGGCACCGCGGGAACGAAGACGGAGTGGGTGTTCGCCACGCAGCAACGCGCCAAGCCGGGCGGCATCGGTCTCGAGATCAAGGACCTGCGCGTTTATCCGAAAGTCTAAACCGACACTTGCAGCGCATGCGCGCCGACGGCGCTCTTGACGGCATAGCGTTGTTCAATCCGCGCCTCGTCCGCTCTCCCGTCGGCGACCTCATCGAAGAGCACGTCAGCGGCGTGGCCGTCGTCGCTGATCTGTCTCACAAAGTGAAGAACGACGGCGAAGAAGCGGCAGCGACGACGCGCAAATGATATCTGACCGGCCAAAGAATGCGCGAGAAGACGGCCGGCATGAAGGTGTGATCCGAGGCTCTGATCAAGGCGTACCTGGACCAGGAAGGCGTGTTGCCCGAGCCGCTCGCCAGCAAAGCAAACCCGACCGTGAGGCCAGGGTTTTGGGCGCCTTACCGCGATTGCGCCTGCGAAGGAATTGGCTCTGAAGGATCCCCTGACGCCAATGGATCAGTCGACCCGTGCGAACGCAGACATGTCGAATTTGGATCCGGACCTGAAGGCACTAAGCAGCGGTGTCGCTGATCGCGCGCCAGCGGTTGATGCCGCATGTCTTGCCGTCGACTTCATACCACTCGGCATCACCGCTCGCGTTTGAACGGCGTTCAATGAACGTCGCCTCCAGGAGTACGAAGTGGGGCATTTTCGTCACTCCTCCAGTTCGACAAGCATGCGGTTCGCCATCTCGTTCGGTAGGTTGCGATTAGCGGCTCGCATTCGCCTGTTTCTGGCTCGCGGTGAACCAGTCGACGAATTCGCCCAGCTCTTCTTCGCACTCCGCGCGCTCGGGTCCGAGCTCGACATCGTCCGACGACATAACGAAGGCGCCATCGCGCAGGTAGCGCGCGTCCCTGATGCCCATACCATACTGGGTCACCCAATCCACCACGGCGCGAGCGACCGCCTCGGATCGTAGCGGCGCGAAAAAGCGTGGCCGCCGACGTTGAGTTCAACGACGTGCTTGATGGTCATTGTGGCCTCTCCTCTCGGCGCCGCGACTGCGGCACCTCTGACGCTCCGAGCCCGGTGGCCTTGCGGCGCCGGGCGTGAAGTCGATGCGTGGCGACTAGTATTCGATGACGACCGTGTCGCCGTCGATCGCGTAGGGCATGCGGCGGGTCAACATCGCGTTCGCGACCCAGGCAGGAAGCTGCCACGTCGCCGCCAGCAAGTTAGCCATCGCCGGCAGCCCGGCGCGGAGATGGTAGCCGCCGCCGGCCATGCACCATTCGACGAGCGAGGGCGCGTGGATGCCGCACACGACGTACCGGCGGCCCTCGGCGTCGACGCCCTCCTCGCCATTGTTCGGTGTCGAGCCGAGGCCGCGCTTGCGCGGATTCTCGGACGGCGGGTTCGTGTCGCGGCACACGACCGCGCGCTCGAAGGTGCCGGCCAAGTTCTTCGCGCCGAGTTCGAGGCAGCGCTTGTAGAACCAGGCGAGCGCGGCCTTGGCTTCATCATGGTGCGTGTGGCGCATCGCGGAGGTGTTGTCCGCGTTCCAAGCGTCGGCGGGGTCGTCTCCGAGGAAATTGGCGAGCATGACGGACTCGCCGAGGTCGTTGAGGGACTTGATGACGTAGAAGGTAGGCATTGGCGGATCCTTGCTGTTGCGAGGCGTTGCCTCTACGGCCCAAAGCAGGCGGGCCTGCGCCGGGCGAGACGCAAAGTCGGTAGCGTCAGTCGAGCATCGCCATCTCCGCTGCCGAGAGCGGCGTGCCGCCATTCAGAGCATCGGCGATGCGGGCGATTGCCGCGGCGTGCTCGCCGCGGAGCCGCTCGGCGAGAGCGTTGGCGGCGTCGAGGGCGCGCCGGTAGGCGCAGGCCTCCGTTTTTCCGACGCTGCACGGGCCAAAGTCCCTGACGATGCGGCGGACGCCCTTCGCGCGCTCGCTGATCATCCTCGGAGCGAAACCGACCTGCTCGACCTCGACGACGACCACGCGGCGGTACCGGCCTTTGCATCTTGCTGGCATCTGGCCACTTGCGGTCATCACAATCCAGTCAGGCATCTGATCTTCTCCTTCGGGACAGCAGCGCCATTGTGCTCCGTCACGAGTAGGAAAAGTTGCAAAAGAGGTCCGAGGTCAATCCGATGTTTTGTTGACGTCTGAGAGTTTAGCTTCCCACCGACGGAAATTTCCCTGCAAAACCAACCAAAATTGAAGTTTTGGCAAGCTACTGCGGGCTGAAAAACCAGATCGCTCTCCACGATTTCAACAGGGTGCGGCTCTGTTCAATCCGAAACTGCACTGCGCGATCCGTCGTTAATCGTCGAGAACTCTAACGTTTTGGAGTTTGACTGTGCGCTCTAGCAATCAGACCTGACATTGTCAGGTTAGTGACAGTGTATGAAGCTGCGCACGTTACCGACGATAAACTCGTAAGTGGCGAGATTGGGTAAAGCGCATCCGCAGGAGCGCGATCGAGAGACCTCGCGAGCAATATTTTGGTGCTTTCAAGATGCGACGTCCTTCTCGTCGGCGGAATGGCCCTCAGGAACATTTGATGCAGATTCAGCAAGTTCGTCTTGGTGGAGACCACGGTTCTTTGCCCCCTCAGCGCCGACGCCAGCCGTATCGACCACATGCTCCTAGGTGCGTAGAACCGCTTTCGACACCGAGTAAGCTAAAAACTAATTCCCGGACTTTTTTCCAGTATCAGGCCGCGCTCCAGCAGTCATCCAACCGAGCGAACGCCTCGAGCGCCGCGTTGCGGATCTTACGCTCCGCCAGCACCAGATCCGGGATCGTCCAGACCAGGCCGCGGACAACCACGTAGCGTTCGCCCTCGTCGTCGACGGCCCACACGAGGGCATCATCGATTTTGCACAATCGCTCGACATACGGCCACTGGCGGACCACGCCGCGGCGCATAGCGTTGATGGCGTCGTGCAGATCGCCGTCTGCCAGCATCTCGGCCGTAGCCGTCGGCGTAATCCGGGGGTCGAACATTTGTGACTGCATCAGGCCTTCTCCATCATTGTCGAGTGCGTCATCCCGCCCTGCCAGGCGCACCCGCCGACCTGCACGATCTGCAGTGCCGTGCTGTCGAAGGGGCGGATCCAGACGTAGCCCCGCGGGATGCCACGCATCGCGCTCACGGTTTCCATTCCAACTTCGGCTTCGGCTCGAGCTCGACCACGAACAACGGATCGAAGTGTGGGTTCTCGCGGCCGCCGGGGCCACGCGGGTCCGGATATCCGCGCGGGTTGCTGACAACGCGCGTGTCGCCGCACACGTAGTCGCGGTTCTCGTGAACGTGACCGTGGCACCAAATTGCCGGGGCGCTGTCGCCGCGCATTAATTTCTCCAAATCAGACGCGTAGCACCAGTCGAGATGCTGGAATTCGCGCGGCTTCTCGGGATCCCACTTTGCGAGCGATCGGTACGAAGGGCACATGTGAGTCACGACCACGGTCTCGCCGTCGAAGGGTTCAGCCAAAGTTTGCTCGATGAAAGCGACGGACTTTTTGTGCGCATCAATCGTCATGCCCGGCGTCAGCCGGTCCTTCGAGCGGCCCCGCCCGACCTTGATCGCCCTGTAGTCGCGCATCCACTTCTTGGCTTCCATCACCGCCTCGCCGAACATCATGTAGGGCGGCCGCGCCGCGAACGAGCTCCATCCCGTGCTACAGATGAAACGCAGAGGCTCGTCGTTGATCTCCAATGGGATGACGTCGTCGTCCCCGTAGAGGATCCCTAGCTCGGCGGCAACCTCGCGCATAGTGGCGCGTTCGGCCTCCCACGTCGTCCGCGTCGTCGGGTCCAAGCGGACCTGCTTCGGATTGGACTCGCTGTAGAAATCGTGATTCCCGGGGACGTAAATCACCGGAATCGACAAGTCGGGGTACATCCACCGCACCAGCCGCAGCGCGTGCGATCCGGGCTCCATGGCATCGCCGGGAACGACGATCACGTCGGCCTGGACGTACGGACGCTTCGTGATCCGGTTGCCGGCGTGGTCGTGGTGAAAATCACTGGCGACATGCATGCGGATGACGCTCACGGCTTCACTCCTACGGCCTCGAAGTCGTCGCCCGCCTCGGGATCCACGCGCGGCGGCAGCATCGCCATATGGGCCTTGATCTGCGACAACCTCACCGGCGCAAATCCCAGCACGTCGACGCCGATGTCGCACGACTGGTTGTTGCCGCGCAGCTTGCCGTGATGATGACCCCAGAGTTGGAGTGTTGTCGGTTTGCGAGAGCCGGGCCAGCTCAGCATCGGGTAGTGGCAGAGGACCAACTTCGTGGATTCGACTGTCACAAACGCGATGTCCTTTACCCACTGCCAACCGAGGCTCTTGGTGACATCATCGTCGTGATTGCCGACGACCAAGTGCTTCCGTCCCGGCAAAGATTCGAAAAGCTTCTTGAGTGCCGTCGGATCGGCGCGGTGCGCAAAGTCGCCGAGGCAGATCACGTCGTCATTGTTCGCGACACGATATCGCCAGGCATCTGCAAGAGCAGAATTCATCTCTCGCCCGTTGGCAAACGGCCGTGTCGATGCGCACATCCGAATGATACCGTCGGGCTTATCCGGGGACGCGTGGAAGAAATGCGGGTCCGAAATGAACCAAGTCGTCACTTCATCCTCCCCAAAGCGGTGTTGATGCTCATCCAGTTGGCGTCCGTTTCGGCCTTCACCTTAGCTTCCAGTGTCTCGAAGTGCTCATAGATGTGCCGCGCGCAGTTGAGGAGCGCGGCTTTGGCGCTCTCGAGGTTAGTAGAGAGCTCGGTCACCGAAGCGGCGCTCTCGATCTTGGCGGTCAACTCCTGAGCGCCGGCGAGCAGCTCGGTGAGCAGGCTGCGGTGATGTTTAGAGAACGGAGACGCCGCGAGCGCGGCGGTCGTGGTGGCCTTTGCGTCGCTCATTCGGTGCCTCCTGCAGGACTCGAAATCAGCGCGATCCGTAAAATAGGATCCGTTGACCGCGCGCAACGTTAATGCTTATGTGCCACTAATGTCAATATCAGTAGATACGACATGTTCAACCATACGAGGAGTCGCATCATGAGCGACAGCCACACCGCCTTCCACGCCCCGAGTTTCACTGGAGCCGCCGTCGGTGGTGCCATGACGATCGCCGGCGCGCTCGTCTCCGGCATGCAGAACGCTGCCCAGGCCAACGCCAGCGCATGGGCGAACTACAACCGCGAGCAGCTCGAGAAGACCCTTGACCTGTCGGAGGCGCTCCGCAAGCACGCGGTGCACCGTGCCGAGAAGGCCGAGGGTAAGCTCCGCAAGATCAAGATGCTCGCTCTCAAGCGGGCGCGCGGCCGGGCACGGGCATAGCGAACTGTGACGCCCACCCCGGGGTCGGCTCGACGTAGAGAGGCCCCGGCGGCCACTTGACGGGAACCAGCTTCTGCACCTTGCGAACACCCGGCAGGCCGTACAGACCGCGAAAATGCGCTTGAACTGCAGCGTTATCAGCAGCAACCAGCCTTTCAGCCTCCGCCGCGGTCACGCCTGGTAACCACGCCTGGACGTCTCGCGGGAGCCACGTCGGGACAGCAATGGGGTCGCCGGCGATCAAGGAATCCATCGCCCAATACCAGATCGCCTCCGCGATTTTCCTGCAATTCTCGCGGGTCCTCGCGTCCTCCTCGGCGACGCGCCTAGCAAGGTCTTCGACGACCGGAGAGTCGCCGGCAGGCGGTCCCGCGAGCGGCCCACCGAACGCCGTGCCGAGCAACTTTCCGGGCATCGAGAGCACGAACTTCATGCACGAGATGACGGCCCGCAGCGCGGCACCGATGGCAGCGAAAATCATCTTCATGAGCAGCCTCCTCTTGATTGCGGGCACCCTCTCACGCCGGCCAGCAAAACCAAAGCCCCGCCCCAAGCACTTTGGGGTCGCTTGACCGCTTCAGTAACTGAACATATGGTGTGCGTAGTGATGTAACTAGGAAGTCTGAAGTGACACAGTTCGACCTTGTCGGACCGGATCCAGACGACCGGCATCGGGCCTCTACGGCTATGCCTGCCGCCGCCGCTTGGCCGATGGAGCTTGCCTTCAATTTCACGTCACGCCAGCCTCTCTGGTCCGGCGCCGACGGCTGTGGTCCGTCGTTTGGCCGAAGGCTGACGTATTGTGGATGTTCCTCTCTCCGTCGTGAGCGCTCGCCCCGACGTGTCGCTGTCACAAAAGCTACGGGCAAAACGTATTCACAGGTCTCGCCCATCGGCCTCCTCGTTCGAGAATGGCGGGCCGAACGCCGCGCTGCAAGCGCTGCCTCCGGTGTCGCGACGATTTCTGGTCGGCGCACCGCCGCCGGGTCCGTCGGTGTCGGCAGTGCAAACAACCCCCGAGTTCAAGGAGTGCACCTAATGAACAACGTGCTTCTCGACGAAATCCGCCGCCAGCCGGAGGCCGTGGTCGTGACGACCGAGACGCCATTGACGGTGCTCGGCCGCGATTTCACGGTCCGGCGCACCGTCTGCGCCCGGACCGGCCGCGGCTGGTTCACCGTGCGGATGCCGCCGGCTCCATCATGTTCCTGCGGATGGCCGATTTCCCGCAAGAGCGCATTGGCGACCTTATCATGGCCTGGTTGGACGGCGCCTACGTCGGCCGCCGTGACGCACTCGCCAATCCCCGTCCGCAGTCCACCGGAGGAGACCCGCTGTGAGCGAGCGAAAGGAGAAGGACCGCCGCTGGAAATACATCAAGGCCGGCATTCGGAAGTTCTACCGCAGGTCATTTCTCCCTGGCGGCAGGCGCCTGCTGAGGGTCGAGTACGGCGGCCTGCGGGCCGCACGTCGATGCCGCCAACGACAGGCTCTCCGACATCGAGGATCGCATCCTCGGTGACATGCGCCTGAAGATCGTTGAACGCGAGATGAATCTGATCGCACTCCGAGACGCTGCCGAGACGCTCAGGCTCGCGTCGAGAATCGCAGGTTCGAAATCCGGCAGGCCAAGCGCGAGAAGCACCTCGCGGAGTGCGACGCAATCATCACGGGCATGCTCGACCTGACCGAGCGCAATAACCGACTGGATGCAACGCCTTGCTGATCAAAGGATTCACGCCCCGCCCCCAACCGAAGCCCGCCGAGCCGGCGCCGGCGCCCGTGGTCACGGCGCCGTCCACGTCGGCACTCCCTCGGCCGAAGGCTCCGCCGATGCGGACTCCCGAGGAGAGCGCTGCGTGGGCCCTCGATCGCCCAAAGATGATCGCGGAGATGTGGCAGCGCATCGCGGACGGCCCTCGGCAACGCGATGAATGGGCTCGGCAGAATCTCCTCCGCCGCGACCGTTGCCGGCGCCTCCAGAGGTGCTCGCTATTCTGGTGCTCGGTCGGCGAAAGCGCACGCGGCGGAGACCGCGCGGCGCCTGACAGAGTCGGCGCAGCGGGATCTTCGTCCGACAACGCCCTCGGTCGGCACCGTCGCTCAGCCGATGGCGGATCCTGCCGTCGATGACGAGGATACGCACGACGAAGATGGACGATTGTTGATCCGGCGGCCGGTGCAACCGGGTCCGCGCCCGGCGCCGACTGCATTGACGCCGGAGATCGAGGCGGGGGCAGCGAAGCCGATCCCCCAGGCCGCCGGGCTGATCAGTCCGAACGTGAGTCCGCGTCGGCCGACGATGCCGTCGAAGCCGGCAGCATTTGAAGAGCCGAGCATGAACACAACGGACTACACGATGGACCCGCGCAATGCGGTAGCCGTCGGGTACCTGCGGTCGAGGCCGATGCAGATTGGCACCGCAGGATTCGTCATTTCCATCGCCATGCACCTCGAAAACACCGGCGCGCTCTCGAAGGCACAGCGAGACTTCCTGGAAGGCATCGCGGCCAGTCGAAATGGAAGATGCCTGACCCGCTGCCGCCGACGATCGACGACTGCGGCGAGCGTGTTCGCCTACTTCACTCCGGGCTGCCACCCAGCCGGGGATTTCATGACCGCGCTGGGCGAGCGCTACAAGCCGCTTGGCAAACGCGGCATCCGCTGTGTCCACGACCCAATTTACATGTCGCTCCTGGACCCAGCCAACGTCCACAACGGCACGCCGCACTGCTCGCTCACATCGTGCGGCGTTTACCACTCACCGGAACGGGCGCGCGTTCCGGGTCAGCCGCACCCGCGCCACGCCGAATCCGCCGAGACTCTCAACGACGTTGTCTCTCCCTCCTCCTCGACGCCGGACTCGCTCTACGCATTCCGCTCGGTCAGGGTCGGCAGCACGTGGTGGTGTTCGGCAAGCGCGGTTTGCGCGAAACCGCCGATGTCCCAGCCTGACATCCCTCGCCTGACGTCAGCGCCGTTGCATCTGCTGGTCTCCATCGCGCGTGGAGCGGTGCTCCGCCGCTACGACCGCAACTCCTCGTTCTGTCTGATCCGGCCGCCAGGTGCATCCGACGAATTCGAGATCCTACGAAAGCGTTCATGCGCGAGCCCCGCGCACGTTGATCCGGCTCGGGTTCGTCGAGCCCATCGACCGGTTCGACTGGCGCGCGTCTGCCGCTGGGTTCGCCTGGCTGGCGGCGAGCGGAATTGCGGCGAAATCAGACAAACCCAAAAATCAATAGTGACGCTACCTGGGTAGTAAAAATCAATAGTGACGCTACCTGGGTAGTAACGGGGGGTGTCGAGGTTTGAGCCATCACCGGTGACGGCGTCACGCGTGACGCAGCCGAGCGATCGCACGGTAAGATACGGCAAGATACCGTAAGTTACTGTGTGATAATGTTGCATCGCTGCCTGAGGTCGATGATGGATGGGAAGCTAATTTAAGGGTGAGTTCCCTGCCCGGCAGCCGGCGCAGCGTTCGCTGCCGAACCGCCGCGCTACGCCCGGTGAGGAGACCCCGGCCGCCGGCGCGCAAAATCCATGACGCCGCCAGAAAAGGCCTTAGGAAATCGGCTTCAGAAGGCGACGGCCTGAGCAATCCGCTGTTCGAGGACGACGAAGTTCGGGCTTCACCTGCATCCGGTCATCGAGCCTTGGCGACCTCGGCGTCAGGCCTCGCCCGGTCCGGAAGTGTTTCTCGGACTTCGCGACTCCATAGTGGACGCGCTCTTGCGCAGGATGAACGGCGAGGGCCGGTTGACGTACTTCCAGCGCTCCGAGCGACCGAGCGCTTGTTGTTCAGGCCATGGCCTTGACGGACCGGCCGCAAGCGGCCTCTGGCGGAGGCGATGGCACGGGATTCCGGTTGATTTGGTTCGGATCAAACTGCGGCATGGCCGGCCTCCAGCTGCTTCGCCTTGGCCAGGAGCGTGCGCACCTTATCGCGGCATCCGCGCTCGGAGGCAGCGCCTGCGGCGCTGAGGCGGTCGACGACGGCCTGCACGAACGCCAGGAATGTCGATCGAGAACTGGCCGTCGTGGTGGAGTTCGAAGGACGTGCTCACGCAGCGCCGCGTCGAACGCGGCGACGGCGGGCTCTCCACGCTCGGCCTGTGGGCGCGGCAGCGGCGCTGGCGTTCGGCGGCGGTTATGGCGATGACTCGCCCTCGTGGCCGGCCGGATCGAGCAGCTTGTTGCGCAGGCGGCGCATTGTGGACTTCGCTTCGTCGATCGAGAATCCGTTCCTCCGAGGTAGTGAAGCGCGGCCTGGACCAGCTGCCGGTCGTCTACGGTCAGGTCCGACCGACGGCTCGTCGTCGCCAACGCCATGACCATGGCCATGCCGATCTGTTCTGCCGTCGGCGCCTTGCGCGAGTCCATGGCGCTGCGCCAGCGCGCCGTCCGCATGCGGCCTTGGGCTCTCCGGACCTCCGGTGGCACACGGCGACGCACCTTCACGAACGATGCGTCCGCGCGATCCGGATCACGGAAAAAATGCGTGCCGCGCACGGAGTCCATCTCACGGATCCGGTCGACGTCTTCGTCTCTCAACTTTTGGCTCATCTGCTGGTTTGCCTCTCGTCAGTGCCGGTGACCCGCCATCCTGATCCAGGATTCTAGAGGAGGCGTCGGCAAAGCCCAAGACAACAGACGCTGCGGCCGGAGGCTTTGCCCTCGACGGCGCCGCGCGCGTTGCGATCGAGCCAACGAGCCTGCGGCGCTCGAATGATGAGGTGTGTCCGGCGTTGCTGTTGGTCGGCTCCACGCGACGATGTCGTCGATCTCCTCAGCATGCCTGGACAATGCGACTGTCCCAAGGTCGCTGTTGCTGCACGACCGAGACCCGAAGGTCTGTGGCCGTCAGGCCGGCAGCGCCTCCGGCCATGCGTCGATGTCATCGATGATCGATTGTCGGTATTTATCGTGGGCCGGCCGGCCCTTCGAGCGGAGGCGTTCTTGCTTCCGGATTCCCAGCTTGGAGCGGTACACCCGGACCCCGGGTCGGCAGAAATTGAGGAGCACCGCGCCGATCGGCGGGGTGCCGGAGGCCGTATTCCGGGGCCGGAGCGCGTTGACGAGGGGCAGGATGGTCCCCGGGATGATGGTTTCGAGGGTCAGCGTCTCGACAGGTGGGCTTCCGGCCCGCCCGTTGGTCTCGTCGGCGGGCTGATCGGGCTGCTCCTCCCTGCGGCCTGTTCCAGTTACCCCCGTACATCGGAGCATTTTGCATCCGCGGTCGCAGGGGTCGTGACGGCCTCGTTTTCGGGCGCGGCAACGGTCGGCGGAGCGTCGAGCACGACCGCAACGATCGCATTCGCCGCGTTCAGGGCGACGGCGGCGTCCCAGTGGGTGCCCACGGTGCGGATATCCATGCCGGTCAGCGTCTTGACGGACTTTCGGTCCGGCACCGCAGTCTTGGAGATCTCGAGCATGGCGTCGGCGATCCGGCGCACGCTACGCTGGACCTGCGTGCGATTGCAGTAGACCCGGCCGGCGACCTGGGCGGCGCGGATCTCCAGCTTCTTGAGTTCGGCAGGGGTCAGGTCGGCGGGCGCGTTCGCGCGGACCTCGGCGACCTTCTCGGCGACCTCAGCCTCGGCGGCGCGCAGGTCATACCCCGGCTCGAAGCGCGGGGACCCTTGCCATAGGATTCGGCGGCCTTCTTTGCCGCGACGCGGATGCTGTTCTCGGCGGCATCGCGGGCGGAGGCGCATAGTTGACCGAGCTGGTCGGCCATGCAACGGTCTTCACGCACGGCCTCGGCGATCTGCTCGCCCAGGATCCGGCGGTCGAGATCGGCGTCGACGCGGAGTTGCTTCGTGCTCTCCCACAGCATGCAAAGCTCGATGCCGCGCTTCCACGCCAGCGAATAGATGAGGCCGGACTGCGTTTTCGAGATGCCAGCGGCTTCCATGTGCGCGACGCTCTGCTGCCGCATCGTGACGGCCAAATTCGCCTTCAGGTCGACGTTCAGGATCTTGCAGAGCTCGGAGAGGTCATAGAGGGGCGCGTCTCGACTTCGATGCTCACGACGCGCGGCGAGGTCGGCTGCTTGCAGTCGCCGATGTTCGCCAGACCGCCGATGTCGCCACCGGCATCGATCGTCAGAGCGGCCGCGACGGCCTCGAGCATGGCCATCCCAGTCGGCTCGTCGTACCAAACGCCGCTCCCCGCAGGCAGGAAGTACATCCAGTGCGGCTTGGTCACGCGCTCCGGAAACTCGTCGTCGCGGACGTAGTTGACCTTCTGAGGCCTGACCTTGAGCGTGTTCAGGTAGGCATTGCACTCATCCCAGGACTCGAAGACGTAGTCCTTGTCCACGCGGATGATCTCGCGGCAGTCGGTGCGCGTGTTGCCGTGGATCTGGTCGAGAGACACCCATTTCGCCTGGTGGACGTGGCGGCGGTCGTTGTTGTCGCCGGTCCAGTGGCGGGTGTCGTTTTGCAGGATGTACAGCGCGCCCTTGATGCGGCTCACGGTCTCATTGACGAGATCGTCGGCGGCTATCTCCTCGGAGTTCTGCCGATCCCGTCCAGGTACGCGATGCGCTGGAGAACCTTGTCCTTGGAGATAACCTTCCGCCGCTTGCCGGGCGCCTTCGGGGTCGCCGCGAGGTAACGCTGGTCCAGGACGCTCGTCTCCGAACGCTTGCCCTTCTCGACGAACGCGTTCTGCCAGCAGCTGCCGCCATTTTCCTGTGTCGACGATCCGCCGACATAGCCGGGCTGGCCGACGAAGCCGCGCCCGCCGGGGTCGAAGCGGTCGCTGGCGCTCTGATGGCGGGTGACGACGACCCCGTCCGCCTCGCGGCGCTCGATGATGTGGGACTGGTCGCGCGGCTCGTCGGCCATGCGGCGTAGATACTCCTTCGGTTGGTATCCGCCCGGACGAGCTGGCGCTGCCGCGGGCTGTAGTGCTTCTCCGCGGGCTTAAGATTCTTCGTTTTGACGGTCCCGGAGGCTAAAGCGTCGTAGGCGATCCGGAGATCGCGCTCACAGGCGGTCTCAGCCTGCCGCTTCGCCAGTTCGCGTTCCTGGTCCGGCGTCCGGTCGTTCAGGCCGCGCAGCCGATCGGTCTCGGCCTGATCGCGCGCCAGCCAGAGGGCATCTTTACGCAAGCGCCTGGCCTGGCTGAGTTGGACCTCGGCACCGACGGCCAGCTGAGCATCGGAGATGCGCTCGAACCTCAAAGGATCCATATCGCCGATGTCGAGAAAACTGTTGGCTAAGTCCTCGATCCAGAGATCGTCCCGTACGCGGCGCTCGGCCGCCTTATCCCGTGCCTTCTCGAGTATCCGGACCTTCTGGCGTGCCTTCCAGTAGGACGCGCGCTCGGTCTCAGGCAGGGCCTCGAGCATGGCATGGTCGATGCGCGGCTCGACGACGCGCGTCGCCATCGGATGGGAAGCCCGGCGCGCAGATCCTTCGGTGCTGGTGCTCTGAGCTGGGTGCATGCGGTCGATCCGCCCCGGAGCATAGACCGTAAGTGTACAGGCGGCAAGGACGTGATTACCCACAAACGCTCGCTAGTGGGTAATCGCTGGGAACGGCGAGCAAAAAAACCCAACCTATTGATTCAACTCAGAACGACGTTCCAAGAGTTGTATCGTCACGGGTTCCGCAGGCGGCGCCGCGCCCATCGGCCGCGTTGCGCTCTCTCCTGGATGGCCTCCTCCTCGTCGGGCTCTCGAGCGGCATGCGACGGCGCGTCCCAGTACCCCGACCGGTCTTCCATGAGGTCGGAACGGGGCGGGTACCGATGACCAAGGTGTGCGCCTCGGTGAATTTCTGCCAGCGGGCAGCGAGCTGGAGCGGCTTATCGTAGAGCGCCAAAGGCGTCTCGGCCCCGTCGATTATCCGGCCGACGGCGTCCATTTTCGGGTTGCGGGGGTCGAGGCGCATGAAGCCGACCAGGATCTGCTCGACCAGGTGAGACCTGGACACGCCCTGCTCGTGCGCGCGCGCCGACAGCAACTCCATGATGTCCGGATGCATGCGCAGGGTCAGTCGATTGCCCTTCCCGTCCGCGGGGTCGTCCTTCTTCGGGACGGGTCTTGGAAATGAAGTCGGTTTCGGTTTCAAATCCTTAACCATGTCGGTAGCTCATCCTTGCTTCGTCACACCTGATGTGCCACTACGGTGTCTCTAGTGATGGCAACTTGGTGCACCATTGGCATACGCTCGTCCGAAGGATTCGTCCAGTCGCCCCGCCGCCGCTCGGGCCGAGTTGCTCCGCCTGATCGAAGAGGACCGGGCCGAGAGCGCGCCGGTGCCCGCGAAGGAGACGCCCATGACACATCCCGCATTCGCTACGCTGCGGCGGCCCACATGGGACGCAGCGTTCCGCGCTCTGCTCGAGCAGAGCCACCCGTCCATCGGCGCCGGGGCCGCCGACGACCTGCGTACGCTCGTCGGCGATCGCGCGCTGATCACCCAAGCGATCCCGGAGCTGATCGAGTCCCTCTACGCGAGGGGTACGGTCGCCGCGGGCGAGCTGGCGCTGGCCTGGTCGATGCTGAGGTGCAGCCCGAGCCGCCCGGCAAGCTTTCGAGGCATCCTGCCGCAGCTGCAGGCCGCGCTCGATTGCTCGGACATGGATTCCGACGACCACTCCGACCTACGCGACCGCCTCCGCATCTGGTGGCGGGCGGCGCGCGGGGATTTCGCCGACCGGCCGCAGCAGCTGTCCATGCACAGCCTCGCCGAGACCGAGTTGACCGAAATGCAGAAGCCACAGCTCGCGCACGCGCCGCCGCGATGGTTCTCGGCGCCCTACCCGGGCCCGACCTTGGTCGTCATGCCGAGGGCGAAGGCGACGAAGCTCGGTCCCAACACCAGAGCGTTCGAGTCCATCCTCGACAAGCCGCTGCCGCTGGCCGTCGCACGAAACCTCACCGAGGCGCAGCGCAAGCTAGGCTACCAGTTTCCGCACTGCTCAGCGGCGCTGAGCGCTCTGTTTCGCGACCTGCGCGAGGGCAAGCCCGCGCGCCTGCGGCCGACGATCCTCGTGGGACCGCCGGGCTGCTCCAAGAGTCGGCTCGTGCGCAAGTTCGCGGCGGCAATCGGGGTGCAGCATGTGCACCGAGTGGACGGCGGCGCATCCGGCGACAACCATTTCGGCGGCGTTTCAAAATCTTGGTCGACGACCGAGCCGAGCGTTCCGGCGCGCGCGGTGCTGGCGTCGCGCACGGGCAACCCGCTGATCTTGGTCGACGAGCTCGACAAGGGTTCGCCGCGTGGTGGGTTGAACGGTACACTATGGGAAGCTCTCGCGGGCCTCACCGAAGCAGAGACGGCGGCACGCTTTCGCGATCCCAGCCTCGATGCCGAGCTGGATCTTTCGGGATGCCTGTACCTTTGCACTGCCAACGACGTCAGCGCGCTGCCGGATTTCCTGCGCGATCGATTCAGGATCCTGAAGGTGCCGGCGCCGCGGCTCGTGGATTTGCCGCTGCTGGCCGGAAGCATCGTCGACGACATGCTGAAGGAAGATGAGTGGGGCGGGTTCGTGGCGCCGTTCGCCCCGGACGAGCTGCAGGTCATGGCGAAGGCCTGGGAAAAAGCGAAGTTCTCCATGCGCAAGCTGCAGAAGATCGTCCGAGCCACGCTTGAAGCCCGCGACGCACACGCAATGAGGCACTGATGTCGAACACAGGATTCAAGGAGACCCTCGCGCGGGACATGGCCGACTACACGTGGGACCGCGATCCCTCGCCGCGGCTGATGCTGCACGCGCCGACCATCGAGCAGTGGCAGAGCGAGGTGGAGGCGGTCGGCAATGAATTCAAAATGGTCGTGAGCGGCAAGGTGAAGGGACACCCGGACCCGGCCTTCCAGGACGGCGACGACATATGCACCGCCGCGGTGATCTGGTTCGACCGCAAGTGCCGCTGGATCCGGACGGCGCAGCGGGTCTACCGCCTGGGCGAGCACGCCGGCGACGAGATCGGGATCGACGCAGGGAACCTCTGATGCGGTCGCGCTGATCGGATTCGCCGTCATGGCGCTGCTCGCTGTCGTCGCCGGCGAGGCCCGCGACCTCCGGCCGCGCCGGCGTGTGGGCGATGCCGGGCGTTCGCGGATGCCGGCGCCGGTTCAATATGTGAGGCTACGCAGATGACGGACAAGTTCCTGATTTTGTCATGATGACTGAAGAAGTCGCCAAGTCGCCGGCTGTCAAATCCGCCATGCAGACGATGGCCAAGATGGAGACGGTCGAGCGGTCCGGGCCGAACGGCGTCGAGACTGTGCGGGTCGCAGATCTGACGGAATACGAGCGCGCACTGCTGCTCGGCATGCTCGTCAAGCACCACCGGGAGAGGGTGCAGTAGGTGCGATGGTGAAAGTTGTTCACTCGGACTGGCACGCAATCCTCTCCACGAACGGTGTCCCACCGGCTCGGCGAGCGTCTGCTCGTGGCCATGCCGACGACGACGAACCCGCACTGCATCGGCCAGATCCAGAGCGTGACGCCCCGCGCCGGCCGGCACATCCCGAGGTACGACCTGGCGATGAAAATCGAGAACGCCGACGATGCCGCCGCCAAAGCGGCGTTCGGTGGCGCTCGACTGCTACGCCGACCAGGCAAACGCGGAGCATTGGCACGCCGTCGACATCGAGCATTTCGTCTGGCGCGGATATGCGCGGAACCATTGGAATGACTAAGATTCCTGATTTTTGGGGAAGCTAATTCGGCTTAGGTATACATAGCTCACGCACTACAGGCTGCGGCGCGCTCGGAGCCCCAGCAGAGCTATCGCACCATATGATGCGGGTGAGATACGATGCGATCTGACTGGGGAAGAATATGAGACCTGGGCGCTCGAAAAAGAACGATTTGGGACCTAGGAGAAGAATTTGAGACCTTGCCTGACGACCGCAAGTCAGGCCCGCAACCGTCCTCCTCGTGACGCTCGGTCCGGTGCATGCAGCCGTCGGCGAGCAGCCGCAACGCGACGGGCTTCCACAGTGATCCGGGATCGTAGCGCGCCCGCGCCTCCTCGCGCGTCAACGAGACCGTCCGGAAGCACTTCATGCATTCGGACGCGAAGCTCAGGCGACTGAGCTCGGCGAGCGTGCGATTTGCGCGCGGCCGCGTCGTTTGCTGCGCGGGGACCCAGAACGGCTTTCCGGTTTCCTTGTCGTGGCTGACTCCTTCGCGCGCCGCCTCGGTGAATTGCTTGGCGAGCAAGTCCAGTGGGTCCTGCGGCTTAGGCAGCGGCCCTTAGGGTTAGCGCACGCCGCAACTTTCTTCATGTCGATTGTCTGGCTTCCGGTCTCATCCTTATAAGATCGGATGATGCGCTGCATATCTTTCGGTTTTGACATTCTGTCGCTCCGTTTAGTTGCCCTGTGGAGCGAGATTGCCCCATCCGACCGTGATCGCATTTGGGGTGACAACCAACCGGACGTTCGCAAGGTGATTTTGAAACAAGTGATATTTGTTAGTTCGGTGACGCAACTGAGCGCGATTAAACCTGGGTGTACTTTGATCATGCGAGAAAACGCTAGGATTCCTGGACTACGTCGCGGAGCGCGAGAAGCTCGGCAAGCCTTTATTCTAGGACCCGGCGCGCGCGCGGCGGCAAGCCGGCGAATCCCCAGTTCAAAAAAGACAGCCGCGCGTGTGGCGGACTAGGTCCGTGGGCTCGGGATCCGGAACGTTCAGCCCAATCATGCGTGGAGGCATTTGTTCAAATCGATGGCGCGCCACGTGAAGATGGATCGCGAAATTGAGGGCTTCATCAGCGGTCACCGTCCGAAGGACTCGAACGCCGTCCACGACTACGGCGACCGCTGGATCGCGACGATGTCCAGCGAGATTGAGAAATATCCGCGCATCGACATCCCGGCGCTACGTCAGGCGCCGAAGCTGCATCGGGTCCGGCGCCTTCACGCGGGCGGCGCGGGGCGGCAGCTTCGTCATCTTCGATCTGCTCACGTCAGGTGAACGATGCCAGCATCGTCAACCAGGTAGTCCGATACGAACTTCCCGGCTTTCCAACCGACGGTGTTGCGGCCGAAGTCGTAGACGTGCGGGCGATAGTTGACCTTGCCTTTGGCCGAGATGAGGACCTCGCATCCGCGACGGTTGTAGTGGTCGCGGACATCGTCAGCAGTCGCCTTGCGGGCGGAGGTCAGCTTCGCGCACTGCTCGCGGTGTTTCTCGGTCAACTCAGCGCCGAGCGCCATACCGGATTCGACGGAGTCGACCTGGAGCTATCGCCGAAAGTTGGTGACGGCGGGAATCGGGAAGGCGGCATATCGTGGGGGTGCTTGACGCCTCCACTTCTCCACCAAAGGAGCGATATGCCGTGCCCAACGATAACGTCACCAGACTGATTCAGCCAGGATTCTTCGACGATCAACTCACCGAAATCTTACGCAATGGAGCCCGTGCGCTGCTTGCCAAGGCGGTCGAGGCCGAGGTCGCGTACTTCCTCGACAAGCATGCCGATTTAAAGACCCAGGACGGTCAGCAGCGCGTCGTCCGCCACGGTCACCTGCCGGAACGCGAGGTGATGACCGGTATCGGTCCGGTCACCGTTCACCAGCCGCGTGTGCGCGACCGCACGGCCGCCGCCGGCGATCCCGGCCGCATCCGGTTCTCACCGTCGATCCTGCCGCCCTACATGCGCCGGTCGAAGTCGATCGAGACGCTGCTGCCGATCCTTTATCTGAAGGGTATCTCGACCGGCGATTTCTCCGAGGCGCTGGCGGCGCTGCTCGGCAAGGATGCTGCCGGGTTGTCGGCATCCGCCATCGGCCGCCTGAAGGACGGCTGGTTCGACGAGCACGCCGCGTGGCAGAAGCGCGATCTGTCGGCGAAACGCTACGTCTACATCTGGGCCGACGGCATCCATCTCGAAGCCCGCCTCGAGGACGAAAAGCAGTGCATCCTGGTGCTGATCGGCGCGACGCCGGAAGGCCGCAAGGAACTGGTCGGCTTCACCGATGGCGCCCGCGAGAGCGCGCACGACTGGCGCGATCTGCTGCTCGATCTGAAGCGGCGCGGGCTCGATGCTTCCCCGCGGCTCGTCATCGCCGATGGCGCACTCGGGTTCTGGAAGGCCGCCGGTGAGGTCTGGCCGAAAACGCGCGAGCAGCGCTGCCGGGTGCACAAGACCGCCAACGTACTTGCCAAGCTGCCGAAGAGCCAGCACCCGAAAGCCAAACGCGCGCTGCAGGAGATCTGGATGGCCGAAACCAAGGCCACAGCCGAGCTGGCGTTCGACGCCTTCATCGAGAGCTACACGCTGAAATACGAGAAGGCGGCCGACTGCCTGCGCAAAGATCGAGACACGCTGCTGGCTTTCTACGACTTCCCGGCCGAGCATTGGAAACACCTGCGCACGACCAACCCCATCGAAAGCACCTTCGCCACCGTGCGCCACCGCACGATCCGATCGAAGGGCTGTCTATCCAACAAGACCGCGCTCGCGATGGTCTTCAAACTGGTCGAGGGCGCCCAGAAAAATTGGCGTCGTCTCGATCGCCACAACCAGTTGCCAAAACTCGTTCTCGGTGTGACATTCAACAACGGGATCGAGGTCATCGCAAAGCCGACCGACCGTCAGCCCACAACCGAAGCCGCCTGACCGGCCCCGGCCGTCACCAAAATTTGGCGATAGCTCTGTCGACCTGCTTGAGGTGACCCTTCTGACAATTCATTTGTCCGTTGCTGGTCGGGATCCACTCGAGATAGAGCTTGTTGTCATGCGACAACGTCATGACTTCGTACATGCAGCCGCATTCCCTGCCGTCCAGGTCGGTGATGCCAAAAGACACTTTCCGCTCGCCCCACGTTGTCATCTAATCCTCCTCTCGACGCCGCACCGGCGACGCCCTCTGATGCCCCGAGCCCGGTAGCCTTGCGGCGCCGGGCATGAGGTCGATGTCGGCACGATCAGGCGGTGCCGGCGGCCGGGGTCAGGAGGAGCCGCAGCGCGCGGGCGCGGGCCTCAGGCGAGAAGCGAGAGTGCCGCATCGTCCTCCGGCGCGAGCGGCACGACGCACACCGGTTCGTCGAACAACGCCGTTGCGATCGGTCGCCAGGTGGACTGCCTGGGCAACGACAGGCCGAACTCCGTGAGGATCCTGTGCGCGCGAGCCCGCGCTGCCCAGGCCGAGCGCGCCCAACGCCTGCGCGGCTCCTCTGCATCGCCGCTACAGACCACCCACCGCGTATTGTCGGACCAGGCCGAGCCGCAGCACGGCCGCATGCTGCTGCCCTTTGCTATGGCGGCGACGTAGCTGTAGGCGGCCTTGGTCTGGACCCCGAGGGCCGCCTGGTACTTGGCGATGTCTTCGCGCCTGCCGCGGCCGGCACCGATCTCAGCGCAGATGTAAGCGCGCCAGACGATGTAGCCGGCCACGTCGCTGAGCGCGATGCGATAGCTACCTTCAGGCTCCGCCGGCCAGACCGCGATGATGGAGGCTGTTGCGGCGGCGCTGTTCTCACGCGACACGCGGCCCAAGCCCGCCAGCACCAGGCGATCGGTACCGTGCGCCGTCAGGCTTGCGACGAGCGCCGCCTTGATCTTTGCATCCACGGTGTAAATGATCATCGCTCTCAGCCTCTGACCACGAGTGCGATGCTATGGGTTTGGACGAGATTCGCGTCCCCGCGCCGCAGATCGAGCTGCAGGCCCGCGGGACGCTCGGCGTGAATGCCGCTCGAATAGGTCGGCGTATCGGACGCAGTAGGACCGGCGATCTTGATGTACATGGAAAGCTCCGTTCAGTTGGGATAGACCAAGGGTGATCGAGCCGTCGTGAAAATTACGACGACGCCTGCCGCCCAGGCACAGCAATGCCCGGGTTCGGAGCCGCTAAAAAAACGCGGAAATTGGCAGACCCGCGAGAACGCGGAAAGACCACCGCCAACAGACGGAGCCACGCCGGAAACCGACCGACGAGGCACAAATCTAGCCTCGCCCTTGGTTCCGAGCAAGTTCCGGGAATCCCCGCAAGACTGACTGTGTAGCTGTGATTGATCTCGCCGGCGACAAGACCCCTGCCCACCACGAGCACCGTCGACAGCACCGTATTCAACCGCGAAAATGCGCGGCGACTGTAGGATGCATGTGCCGGTGGTCGCGACGCTCCAAAGCAACCAATCGATGTTGCACGCGGCCTCGCAGACCTGGCCTGCGCCGCACCCTCTTGCCCCACATGAAGAGCGGCTCCCCGTCGGGAACGGAAGGCCGGCGGCCGTGGCGAGAGAGCAATCGCCAGGGGTAGATGCGCCCGTACCCGGGCGTATTCATTTGAAGCGGAAAGAGATCGATCCAGGCCGGCGGCGCTTCGGCAGATGCGTCTGTATCCGGGCGCATTCATTTTGAAACGGAGCGAGGTGGGTCCCGGCCGGCGGCGCTTCGGCAGATGCGTCCGCATCCGGACGCATTCAATTTGAAACGGAGCGAGGTGAATCCCGGCCGGCGGCGCTTCGGCAGATGCGTCCGCATCCGGACGCATTCATTTTGAAACGGAGCGAAGTGGGTCCCGGCCGGCGGCGCTTCGGCAGATGAGTCCGTACCCGAGAGCATTCATTTTGAAACGAAGCGAAGTGCAAGCCCGCCCGGCGGCGCTCCGGCAGATGCGTCCGACTCGAGGGAGTCGTTTCGAAACGGAGCAAGGATCAGATCCTCTCAGCTCGATCTATGACCCGCGGCTGGCGAACACGGTGACGCTGCGTCGTCTTCGCTATTCGGCCGAAGGCGCGTCAATCCGAGGCGACAGGCGTGCCCACCCGACCAGGGCGCTGCAGTCAACCGGGCGGATGTGCTTGTCGTCGGCGGAGGCATACCTTCTAGAGGTGACAGTCTCCAATGTCTTAGGCCCGCGCCTGACGTTGCTGGTGGGGCGCTCCGGGAACGATTTTTATCGACCCGAGGGGCACGGACGTTGTTTCATCCTCGTCGAGACTCCATCACCACTTCACAGCACAAGCTTTGGGATGCCGGTGACGGAAGTTCTTCACATCCGGACTATGTCCGTGACGGCAGCATGAGGCAAAGGCAACCAAGCGAGACCGTGCCCACGACGAGCACCGTCGAGCGCACCGTGGTCAACCGCGAAATGCCCCTGTCGACGACAGGCACATGCCTTCCAGACGCGGTCGCCTCCAATGTCCTAATTCGCCGGGCTTTTTTATGGAGACGTTTCTGCGGAGCGTTCTTCTCGACCGGAAACGTGTTGGCGCTGTCTCATCCGCGGTGAGACTTCAATCACCGCTTCGCTGAAGTAGTGGGGCGGCGCCTGGGAAACACGAGTCCGAGCTTCCCTCAGATTTGGCCGACTTTCCCTCAACTGCTGCGATCCACTTTGAGGGAAACTCGCTATCTAAGGCAGAGCCGTGTATTCATATATTCATAAGATTCGTCGAGCGTCGCAAGCTCCTGAAAATGAGGATGATTCTCGAATATCATTTTCGACTTTCCCTCAGATTTGGCAAAGTTTCCCTCACGGACCGAGCCGGCGATGCCGACCGCACCGCCGAAGGGCAATACCGTTACCGGCTCAAAGCGTCGATGATGGCCGCTTTCGCCCGAGCCAGTCGCTCCTCATCTCGCCTGATCTGAGCAAGGCAAGCGGAGAGGACCTTCCGTTTCACTTCAAGCGTCAAGGCGCGGGAGCCGGCCCTGATAGCTCCCAGGTGGCCCTGCGTGTATTTTTGGCTCCTGGATAAGGGCCTCTGCCAACGCGGTCCGTACGACAGCTCCACCATGGCGAAGAAGCGCTCCTTGGGCGTCCGTGAATCGTCGCTATCAGCAAGGAAGGGCGCGGCATCGGCATAATCTGCCGAGGTGATCCCCGCGGCGATCTCAGCCTCCGACAAATCGGAGGTTTCATCATAGTAGTCGTCAAGCGGCTCGGAGAAGATGGTCGTGCCGTCCGGAGTACCGGTGTAGATGACGACCGCGTCATCATCCGCGACGTCGTCGTAATCAACGTCGAGAGGCTCCGAAAAAATCAAGTCGTTTGCCACGTGACCGCTCATGCTACCTCCGCCAGTTGTTCACCTTCTCGTCACATACTGGCCGCGCGATCGTCCATCAATCGCGTGACGGTCCACTCGATCAATAGTTGCAGTGGATAGCGGGGACAATTGGTGAAAACTGCTCCCCGTCAAAGACTACCAGCTTGATCTCTGTCGAATGACCTAGCGTAGCCGCTGATCTAGCAACGAGCATTCATTGAGCGAGAGGCGTCCAAACGCTCCACAGACTTCTCTCGATCGTTCCCTCCACAGACGCATCCTCCAGAACTATCGATCGTGCGTGCCTTCCTCGCTCCGTGTCAAAACGAATGCGCTCGCATCCGGACTCATCTGCCTGCGCACCATCGAGCAGGCCTTCCTCGCTCCGTGTCAAAACAAATGCGCCCGCATCCGGACTCGTCTGCCAGAGCGCCATCGAGCGAACCCTACCCGCTCCGTGTCAAAACGAATGCGCTCGCATCCGGACTCATCTGCCTGAGCACCATCGAGCAGGCCTTCCTCGCTCCGTGTCAAAACAAATGCGCCCGCATCCGGACTCGTCTGCCAGAGCGCCATCGAGCGAACCCTACCCGCTCCGTGTCAGAACGAATGCGCTCGCATCCGGACTCATCTGCCTGAGCACCATCGAGCAGGCCTTCCTCGCTCCGTCTCAAAACAAATGCCCCCGCATCGGGACTCATCTGCCTGAGCGCCCAGTCGCCGATTCCTTCGCACGAACCCTTCCAGATCGGCGTCGAGACTTTTAGCCGACTGTCGACGCCGGAACAGTTCGCCGAGATCGTGCTGGAATCGGACGCCGAAGGTCGCGTCGCCTGCGGTTCATTTTTGGTCGGGGCTGCCATCCGGCGCTGCCGCTCTTCTTTGGGGATCAGCCGTCAAGGGCTTCCCTTCATCTTTCGGGGCCTCAGGGTGCGCTGGCCTTCGTGGCGTCTCCGATCATCAGATCGGAATGCTGACCGTGACCGGCTGCGTCTTGGGGCCCTCCTCGCGTCTTCCCGCGGAGCCCGTATCGGATTGAAGATAAGGGCTGCGGCCGATAGCCGTGCGGCATCTCACGCGGTCGGCATTTCTGTCCGCTTCGTCAACGCATTGGCTTGGGGTGTTTCGGCGGCAATCGGATCGATCGCAGGAGCTCTCATAGCCCCAGTCATCTATCTCGAGCCGAACATGATGCTTTCGGCGGTCCTGTCGGCGTTTGCCAGTGCCTTGCTCGGTGCGTTGACGAATCCAGTCGGCGCCGTACCTGGCCGATTCGCAGTCGCCATTGTGGAAAATCTGGTCAGGCACATACGTGCCGGTCGTGGGTCGAAATCGGTGATCCGCTTCTGGTCGTCGTGGTAGCGATGCAGGCTGCGTGAAAACCAGCGCGTTATAGTGTTTTGGGTTTGGCTTGATTCGAGGCGATGATGGCGCACGTGACGGGTCAATCGCGATACCAGGCGACGCTTTTTCCGGAAGTTCTGGACGAAGTTGTGGGCGGCGACGATCCGGTTCGGGTAATTGATGCATTTGTCGCGGGGCTGGACTTGGAAAAGCTCGGATTTTCCAAGACTGTTGCGGAGGAGATGGGACGGCCGCCCTACGCACCGGGCGACCTCTTGAAGCTGTATATTTATCGGTACTTGCACCGGGTGCGGGCGAGCCGCCGACCGGAGGCGGAGACGCAGCGCAACGTTCAGGTGATGTGGCTGCTGAACCGTCTGACGCCGTCGTTCAAGACGATTGCGGGCTTCCGCAAGGACCAAGCGGCTGCGATCGTGAAGGTCTACCGTGCCTTCATCCGGTTCTGCTGGGAGCAGTCGCTGTTCGGGGCGGAGTTGCTGGCGATTGACGGGACCAAGATCGCGGCGGTGGCGAGCGGCAAGCAGGTGATGACGCCGCAGCGGATCGCGAAGATGAACGCGGCGATCGATCGTAAGATTGCGGACTATCTGGCGTCGATGGACGAAGCCGACCGGACGGAAGCGGGCTCGGCAGGCAAGCCTGTCGATGTCGCGGCTGCGATCGAAGCTCTCAAGGCGCAGAAGCAGCAACTGCAAGCTCAGGCACCGGATCTGGCGGCACGCGGGCTCAACCAGTTGGTCGTGACCGAGCCGGAAGCGCGGCTGATGCGCACGCCACATGGCCATGCGGTCGCCTATAATGCGCAGACGGTGGTCGATGCCGAGCACAAGCTGATCGTGGCGTTCGATCTGACGAACGAGGGCAACGACCTGCAGCAGCTGCATCCGATGGCGGTGCAGGGCAGGGCTGCGGTCGAAGCCGGCGAGGTCACGGTCGTGGCCGACACCGGCTATTCGAACGGCGAGCACGCAGCACTTTGCGAGCAGGACAAGATCACGGCGATCGTGCCGCGGCCGGAGACAGTCAATCCGAAGCGCTCCCAATACTTCAGCCGGGATCGGTTCAGCTACGACCGTGAGAGCGATAGCTGGCGCTGCCCGGCCGGGGAGACGCTGAGCTTGTTCAAGACGTCGCAGACCCAGCAGAAGGAATACACCGGGCGTGCGGGGCCTGCGCGCTCAAGGCGCAATGCACGAACGCCGCGCGACGGGTGATCGTGCGTCATTTTTACGAGAATGAGCGTGAAGCGATGCACCGGCGGGCCATCGCTGACCCGATCTGGATGACCCGCCGACGAGCGAGCGTCGAACACCCATTCGGAACCATGAAATGGCTGATGGCCGGTCCCCGCTTCCTGGTCAAGGGGCTGAAAAAGGCAAAGGCCGAGCTCGCCCTCGGCGTTCTCTGCTACAATCTCAAGCGGCTGATCAGCATCCTCGCAGTGCCGGCCCTGCTGGAAGCGATGGCACCATCCGCGGCCTGACAAGAAATTTTTGCTTCCCGCCTAATCCTCAGCGGCCCGAAGCAAACCATGCGACTTCTCGCACAGCCTGGATGGCTGGTCTCCAGGGGAGCACTGTTCGGCCGGCAAGTAGCGAAGCGGTTCTGATCATGCACAGGTTCTCGATAGTCCGTGCTATCGATCTCGCCCTCTTGGCGCTCGGTATACCGCCCCCTTCATGGGCGCTCGATTTCGCCCTGTTTCAAGTCTCGCAGATCATGACGCTCGGCATCGTCGTAGTTGGCCTCCATCTGCTCGTGTTGGACGCCAGTTCCCGCTCCGTCACGGTGTTTTCTTCGCCGCCGGAGCGTATCCGTGCTTGTCGCCCTTCCCCTGGATTGCTCGTAGGTGTCCCCGCATTGCGGCTCGCGGGCGTCTACTTGGCCATCGCGGCGTGCGTGCTCGGTGCGATCACGCCGACTGTGCTGAAGCTTCGAGTGCGAAGCCGAGTTGCTGAGCGCGTCGACGCCGACGCCGAAGCTGCGAGAGATGCTAGACCAGGTCGCGGAATGGGTAGTTTCGGAGCGTTCAAGAATTACTGCAGGTCGATTGCGCTCCGGTCGAGGACTACGTCGATCAGGAAGACGTGAGCGCGCGCGGAGTCTGGTTGTTCGCGAGACGAGGCGACGACGAAAGGCTCGAGATGCGCAGATACCAGGACGATCCGCATGAGACGTTCGCGTCGGACGATAAGGCGGCTGCTTACGCGCGCGCCTCGCGCGGCTCCCAACTTGACCGCGAGTCGTCGAGGCGCTTGCTTTGACGGACAGCCCACCGACCGACTGTTCAGGCCAGCGGGCGGTTGATGCGGTGAGCACGGGCACGCGCGCCGAGCTCGGGATATCCGCACTCGGGATCCCGCGCGATGCCGAGGGGGTCGATCGCAGGCAACCACTGCGACATCGCCTTCCGGGCGATCCGGTTGAGGCGCTTACCACGGCCCTGCCGCGCGACTTCGCCGGCCACCCACTCGAAGAAGTGCTGCGCCGTCTCGCAGCCTTCCGCGGAGCTCCCACTTACGATCTCGGCGAAGGTCTCCTGCATGATGCGTCCGACGACCACGGGGTCGAAGCTCAGGGCGATCTCGGTCAAACGCTCCAGAGCCGAGGCGGTCATGCCATCGGCGGACGCGAGCAACTTGTCGATGAACACGCGATGATCGCGACGCCAATCACGCCACAGGCTGTCGTCATACATGTCCAGAAACTGCTCTCGAGGCAAAGAATCGACGTAGATCTGATCGAGTTCGATACTGCGGGACAAACCTTTCAGAAACTTACTGACGTCCGCCTGGATGAGCGCGCTGGTCGACATTTGATCTCTCCTTCTTCCTGTTGTACATTCGTCCAGTCCGTGGCACAGGACTAGGCCTCGACGATATGTGTCGGTACCGCGCACCTCAAACGCGAGAGGGAAGCTAAGGAGAGTTAGCTTCCCGTAGACGACCTTTTCCACACCAAATTTTTCAAGACAGGCACCTTGCCGGTCCGCAGATCGACTAACCCGACTGCGAAACCTCGGATATTGAGATGCCTCTCCCATCGTGCCGCAAAGCAAAGCTCAAGCGCTCGGTAGCCAACTCAGCCACACGGAGCACAACCGCAGTCTACCTTGCGTGGTCCCAGCAGTAGCCTGCAATTACCGAATATCCCGGAGGCGCGTGCCTCTTCTCTCAGCGCCCCGTCCAGACCGGCTTCCTCTTATCGCCGAACGCCTTCAGCCCTTCCTTGGCGTCCTCGGTCATCGCCAGCAGCGCGATCTGGCTTTCGGTGTAGGCGATGCTCTCGTCGAACGACATTGAGGCGATGGCGCGCATGGCGTATTTGCCGCGGCGGATCGCGGTGGGGGATTTGTCGACGATGCGGCCGATCAGCCAGTCGACCTTGGCATCAAGCTCGGCCGTGGGCACGACGTAATTGAGCAGGCCCGCAGCTTGCGCGGATTTCGCATCGAACGGCTCGCCGGTGAGGGCCCATTCGTTGACGAGGCGTCGCGGTGCGATCTCCTGCAACAGGCTCAGCACCTGCATCGGAAATACGCCGACCTTCACCTCCGGCAGGCCGAAGATAACATGATCCGCCGCAACCGCCATGTCGGTCATGGAAAGAAGCCCCATGCCGCCGGCCATGCAGACGCCGCCGACGCGCGCAATCGCAGGCTTGGTGGCGTTCTGCGACAGGCGCAACAGATCGGCATAATCGACATTCGGTTTGGAATGATCCATCGCGAAGGCCGCACCGGAATTCTGTAAATCGGCGCCGGCGCAGAATGCCTTGTCACCCGCACCGGTCAGCACGATGACGCAGACATCCTTATCCTCATGCGCATCGCGGTAGCCGCGTGCGATGCCCGCGATCACATCGCCGTTCAGCGCGTTGCGCTTCTCCGGCCGATTGATGGTGATCCAGAACGCCTGCCCGCGCTTCTCGGTGATGACGCCTGCGGTGTCGGTCATGACGCTATATCCTTGCTCCCGTTTTGCAGCCATTTGCGGCAGCTCGGGTGCGCGGTGCAAGGGCAATCTGCCACGAGGCGCGGCTTTAGCGCCTCCACGCAAATCTGCGCGCGATCAGTGCGAGCGCAGCTCAGGCCGCGGCCGCTTTCCTGATCCAGACCTTGTTGTCGTGGAACGCAGCGCCGCCGATCGGGGCGATGGTGTCCGCACCGGTCAGCATGTTGATGCCGCGGCCGCCGATGTGATTCTTGTTCGGATGCACGGATTCCGCGATCAGGACGCCACGCCGTACGCCGTCGAACAGTACGGCAATCAACGAGGTCTCGCCGCGGGTGTTGCCGAGCGTCACCGCATCGCCGTCGGCGATGTCGAGCGCGGCCGCATCCAACGGATGGATCATCACGCTCGCCTTGCCTTCGCGCGCCTGCGAGGACGGGGTCTCGTTGAAAGTCGTGTTGAGGAAGCTGCGCGAAGGGCTCGTCGCGAGCCGGAACGGGTGAGCCTGGTCGGTGTGCTCGATCACAGCCCAATGGTCCGGCAGCGAGGGCATCTTGTCGAAATCGCCCATGGTCTGGCCGAATGGCGGATGTGCCCAATCAGCCTTGAAATGGAATTTTTTGTCGGGATGAGCGAAGCCATCGAGATAATGCGAGGTGCTGAAGTCCGGCTGCAGATCGCGCCAGATATCGGCTTCGAGGCCGGCGATGTCCCCGTGGTCGCTGAGCTTCAGCGTCGCGTCGATCAACTGGCGCGGCGTCATGTCGAAACCCCGATGCTCCGCGCCAAGCCGCGGCGCCAGCGCCTGCAGCACCTGATGATTAGAGCGGCATTCCCCGGGCGGATCGATCAGCTTGGGGCCGACCGAGATGTGCTGGTGACCGCCGCCGTAATAGAGATCGTCGTGCTCCATGAACATGGTCGCCGGCAGCACGACGTCCGCCATCTGCGCCGTCTCGGTCATGAACTGCTCGTGCACCGCAACGAACAGATCCTCGCGCGCAAAGCCCTGCCGCACCAGCGCCTGCTCCGGCGCGACCGTCATCGGGTTGGTGTTCTGGATCAACATCGCCTTGACCGGGCCCCTGCCGAGCAGAGCGTCGGAATCTCCAGTGAGGATGCGGCCGATCTGCGACTGGTCGAGCGCGCGGATCGATTTGTCGAGTGCATCATGACCTTCTATGACGGCTTCATTGAAATGCCACAGCGCGTAATTGTTGAAGAAGGCGCCGCCGCCCTCGTACTGCCAGGCACCGGTCACTGCGGGAATGCAATTCGCTGCATGCATTTGCGTCGCGCCGTTGCGCGAACGCGTGAAACCATAGCCAAGCCGGAAGAAGGTCCGCTTGGTCTCGCCGACGGCTTTGGCGAAGGCCTCGATCTCCGCCACCGGCACACCGCAAATCGCAGAGGCCCATTCCGGCGTGCGAGCCTGCAGATGCGCCTCGAGCTCGGCGGGACAATCGGTGTATTTGTCCATATAGGCGCGGTCGGCATAGCCGTCGCGGAGCAGAACGTGCATCACGCCGCAGGCAAACGCCCCGTCGGTGCCGGGCCGCAGGAGGATCTTGATATCAGCCTGCTTCATGGTATCGTTGTCGTAGATGTCGATCGCTGCGATTTTCGCGCCGCGCTCCTTCCGCGCACGCGCGGCATGCGTCATCACGTTGACCTGAGTATTGACGGGATTGGTACCCCAGATCACGACGAGATCGGATAGCGCCATCTCGCGCGGATCGGCGCCGGCGATCTTGCCGGTTCCGATCGCAAAGCCGATACGCCCGACATTGGCGCAGATGGTCTGGTAGAAGCGCGAGTATTTTTTCACATGCGTCAGACGGTTGAGGCCGTCGCGCATCACCAGCCCCATCGTGCCGGCGTAGTAGTACGGCCAGATCGATTCCGCACCGAACTCGCGCTCGGCCCGGTTGAAGCGATCGGCGATCTCGTCCAGCGCCTCGTCCCAGGAAATCCGCGCAAACTGGCCGGAGCCTTTCGCACCCGTGCGGCGCATCGGAAACGTCACCCGCTCCGGATGATGGATACGCTCGGCGTACCGCGCGACCTTGGCGCAGACCACGCCTGCCGTGTAGGTCTGCTTTTTCGACCCCGGACGCGGCCGATGCTGCGACCTTCGACCACCTCAACATCGAGCGCACAGGCCGACGGGCAATCGTGCGGACAGGTGGAGTGACGGATCTCGATCTTGGCGTGCTGGTTCATACCCAATTTGGTAACACCAAAATACTGGACAGCCGAGGGCATTTATCCGGCAATGCCCATGCAAGATGCTCAAACCACGCGCGTGGCCTGTTCCTCCCCGCGACGGCGAATGCCCCGCCGCCACACCGAAAACGGCCCGATATTCCAGCTGAAATCAACTTTGTGAGGCGTCGACAGTCTGCGCCCGTAGCCGCTACAGTGCCGGCCAACAAAAACGAACTCAGGGAGGTGGGTGTGACGGCCCGACAAATAATGCTGGCGCTGGCCGCCGGCCTCCTCACCGCTTTCCCGGCGACTCCGTCCCTGGCGCAAGGCTATCCCGCGCACGCGGTTCGCATCGTCGTCCCCTTCGGCGCCGGCGGGCCGGCCGATGTCGCGGCGCGACTGATCGGCAACGCACTCCAGGAGCGCTTTGGCCAGCCCTTCGTGGTCGAGAACCGCAGCGGTGCAGGCGGCGTCATCGGCACGGTCGAGGCGGCGAAGTCGCCGGCCGACGGCTACACCTTGCTGATGATGTCCAACACCCAGACCGCAAATGAATCGCTGCTGACGCCGGAGCAGCGCAAATACGAACTGATGCGCGACCTCGCACCGATTGCGCCGGTAAATTATTCCGATCTCGTCATCGTGGTGAGCCCGCAAGTTCCGGCGAAGACGCTGCAGGAGTTCATCGCGCTCGCCAAGGCGAAGCCGGGCAAGTTGAACTACGCCTCTTCCGGCCAGGGCACGCCCTATCACATGGCTGGCGAACTGTTCAAAGCGATGGCCGGCATCGAGATCGTCCACGTCCCCTACCGCAACAGCGGCGAGGCGCGCAGCGGCGTGATCGGCGGCCAGGTGCAGATGATGATCGACGCGGTGCCGACGATGGCGCCGAACATCGGAGAAAACCAGGTCCGCGCACTCGCGACCACTGGCCAGCAGCGTTCCGCGGTGCTGCCCAATGTGCCGACTGCCGGCGAGGCCGGCGTTCCCGGCTACGAGGCGACGATCTGGCTCGGCCTGATGGCCCCGATGGGCACTCCAAAACCTATCATCGACAAGCTCAATTCAGCCGTGAACGCAATGGTGAGGCGGCCCGACATCGTCAAACTCTGGACCGAGCAGGGTGCCGTGCCCATGTCGATGACGCCGGAGGAGTTCGACAAGTTCCTGCGGGGCGACATCGCGAAGTGGGCCGAAATCGTCAAGAAGTTCGACAAATCCTGAGGCCGCGCCGCTCATGCCCACCATTCAATTCGAGCTCAACGGCGCGACAGTGGCGGTGGATGCCGATCCCGATCAAATGCTGCTCGATGTGCTGCGTGGCCGGCTCGGCACCACTGGTCCGCATTTCGGCTGCGGGGCCGGCGAATGCGGCGCCTGTTACGTGATGGTCGACAACCGCGCGGTGGCCTCCTGCGCCATGCCGATGTGGTCGGTGGCGGACAAGCAAATCGTCACATTGGAGGGCCTCGGCACGGCCGAGCAACCGCATCCGCTGCAACGCGCCTTCATCTCCGAACAGGCGATGCAATGTGGCTACTGCGTCTCGGGGATCCTGATCAGCGCGGCAGCGCTGCTGAAACGCAGTCCATCGCCATCGGAAGCCGAGGTCAGAGCGGCGCTCGATCGCAATCTGTGCCGCTGTGGATCGCACAACCGCATGGTCCGCGCCGTGCTCCGGGCGGCTTCGGAGATCGCAACATCATGAGTGCGCCGCCCCCTGCCCCGAAACTGCCTGTCAGCCTCGCAGCCAATCCTAGATTGTCATCCTGGGTGAGGCTCACCGGCGAAGGCCGCGTGGCGATCTCGCCCGGGAAGGTCGAGATCGGCCAGGGCATCGTCACGGCATTGGCGCAGATCGCGGCGGACGAGCTCGATGTGGAGTTCGGCCGCATCGACATGATCCGCGCCTCTACGGCTGCGAGCCCGAATGAGGGTGTCACCTCCGGTAGCTTGTCGATTCAGCAATCCGGCCGCGCACTGCGCCACGTCTGCTCTGAGGTGCGCCAGCGCTTCCTCGCGGCAGCATCCGAACGTCTTGGCGTCGACGCGGCGCTGCTCGATGTCGAGGACGGCATGATCTCGGGGCCCGGCAATATCAGGACCAGCTATTGGGAGCTGGCTGGCGACGTCTCGTTGGATCACGATGCGACCGCTGGCGCTTCGGCGAAGACGGCCGCCAAACGCGTCGTCGCCGGGCATGCGATCCAGCGGATCGACATTCCCGACAAGGTGTTCGCGCGGCCGCGGTTCATCCATGATCATGCGCTGCCGGGATTGCTGCACGGACGCGTGCTGCGGCCGGACGTCTCCGGCGCGAAGCTGATCGGGCTCGACGAAGCGCCCGCACGCCGCGTTTCCGGTCTCATCGGCATCGTCCGCGACGGAGCCTTTGCAGGCGTCGTGGCCGACAGTGAGGTCGCGGCGGAAGCGGCGTTGAAGGTCCTACACAAAGGTGCGACCTGGTCGCTCGGCGAGCCGCTTCCCAACGAAAACGATCTGGCCGGCTTTCTGAGAAGCCAACCAGTCGAGACGACCATCATCGACACCAGGACGGCAGCCGCGACAGCAAAGGCAACGCGCACGCTCCGCCGGCAATATATCCGCCCCTATATCGCCCATGCCTCGATCGCGCCGTCCTGCGCGATGGCGCAATGGCAAGGTGACCGTGTCCATGTCTGGACGCACAGCCAAGGCGTCTATCTGCTCCGCGCCGATCTCGCGTTCGTGCTCAAGCTGCCGGCCGAAAATATCGTCGTCGAGCATATGGAGGGCGCGGGCTGCTACGGGCACAATGCGGCTGACGATGTCGCGCTCGATGCCGTGCTGCTGGCGAAATCGACCGGCGGCCGCCCGGTGCGGGTGCAATGGTCGCGCCACGACGAGATGTCCCACGCGCCGTTTGGCGCCGCGATGGCCATCGAGGTCGAGGCCGATCTCGATGCGGACAACGAGATCGTCGGCTGGCGTCATGCGATCTGGAGCAACGGCCACGCGGCGCGGCCCGGGCGTGCGGCGCAGCCCGCATTGCTCGCGGCGAGCGAGATCGCAAATCCCCATCTGCGCATGATCTCGACGAACCCGCCCGCTGCCAATGGCGGCGGCGGCGACCGCAATTCTGTTCCGCTCTACGATTTCCCGGCCTGGACGATCACGAGCCATCGCCTGCTGACAATGCCGGTGCGTACGTCGGCGCTGCGGACCCTCGGCGCGCAGGGCAACGTGTTCGCGATCGAATCCCTGCTCGACGAGATCGCCGCCCTGCGCGGCGAGGACCCGATCGCGTTTCGCCTGCGGCACCTCCGCGACGAGCGGGCACGCGAGGTCATCCGTGCAGCGGCGCGACGCGCGGCCTGGAAGCCCGAAAGGCGATCCGGCATCGGCCACGGCTTCGGCTTTGCGCGCTACAAGAACACTGGGGCCTATTGCGCCGCTATCGCCGAAGTCGAGGGCGCCGACGAGATCCGCGTGAGGCGGCTGACGCTTGCGGTCGACGTCGGCGAGGCCATCAATCCGGACGGCGTCATTAACCAGATCGAGGGCGGCGCAATCCAGGCGACTAGCTGGGTGTTGAAGGAGCGCATTCGCTTCGATCGGGCGCGCATCACATCGACGTCGTGGACGGATTATCCGATCCTGACCTTCAGCGAGGTGCCAATGGTCGATGTCGAAATCATCCGGCGGCCGGAGACCGAGCCGGTCGGCGCCGGCGAAGCGGCGCACGGCCCGGTTACAGCGGCCATCGGGAATGCGGTGCATGATTGCCTTGGCGTACGCGTGCGCGACCTGCCGATCACACGCGACAAAATCATCGTTGCCATCGAGCTTGCATCGTGACGACAGTGAACCTCTTGAGCGGGGGCGCCGCGCAGGGCCTGGTACGTGGCCTCAGCGAGCCCTTCAAGACGCAGACCGGCTTCGGCATCGACGGCGAATTCGGCGCGGTCGGTGTGATGGCGGACAAGCTGCGGGCTGCCACGCCAGCGGATCTCGTGATCCTGACCCAGACCCTGCTTGCAAAGCTTGCCGCGGAGAAGCTGGTCATCGCCTCCTCGATCGCAGATGTCGGCCGGGTCGAGACCGCGCTTGCGGTCCGCAACCGCGATCCCAGGGCGATCGTGAAAACGGAGGCCGATCTCCGCGAAATCCTGCGGTCAGCGGACGCCATTTACGTCCCCGACACCAAGGCCTCGACCGCAGGCCAGCACGTCGCAAAAGTGCTGAATCAGCTCGGCATCGCCTATGAGGTCACGTCGCGGCTGAAGATCTTTCCGAACGGCGCAACAGCCATGCGCGAGCTGGCGTCGTCCACCGCGACGCGGCCGATCGGATGCACGCAGGCGACCGAGATCATCGCAACCGACGGCATCGCGCTATCAGGTTCGCTGCCGCCGGGCTGCGAGCTGGTGACGATGTATACGGCCGGCGTGACCACGCAAGCAGCGCATCCGAACGAAGCCGCCGCGCTGATCGCACTGCTGACGGCGGCAGATCACAGGGACTTGCGCCAGCGCGTGGGCTTTGCCGGCTAAGATCGCGAACCTCAAGTGTGCAGCTGGGTGAGACCGGTCGGCGGACCGTCGACCCCGGTCCAGCCGCCATCGACGAACAGCGTGCTGCCGCTCACATAGCTCGCGGCGTCCGAGGCGAGATAGGCCACCGCCGTCGCGACCTCGTCGGCGCTGCTCCAGCGGTTGAACACGGTGTGGCTCGCGTAGAGATTGTAGATGTCGGGCCGCTGCTTGAACGGGCTGGTCAGCGCGGTCTCGGCGATGCTCGGCGCGATCGCGTTGACGCGCACGCCGGAGCGGCCGACTTCAGAGGCAAAGCCCTTCACCAGGAGTCCGATCGCTGCCTTGGTCGATCCATAGACGCCGAGGCCCGGCTCGATCGTCACCGCACGCACCGACGAGCAGGCGATGATGCTGCCGCCCTTCTGCTCGACCATGATGCGGCCAAAGGCCTGGAAGAACCAGACCGTGCCCTTGACGTTGAGATTCAGGACGCGGTCGAGATCCTCCTCGGTGTAGTCGAGGATGGTCTTGCGAATGTTGAGCCCGGGCGTGGTCACGGCGATGTCGAGCCGCGAAAACTTCCGCATCACGGTTTTGGCGAGCGTGTTGACGTCGGCAGCGCTCGCAGCATCGCATGCGGCCGCCTCGGCCCAGCCGCCCTTGTCGCGAATGCCCGCAGCCGTCGCCTCTGCCGCGTCAAGCGCGCGATCGGCGCAGACGACGCGGGCGCCGAGTCCGGCCAGCGCCTCGGCCGACGATTTGCCGATGCCCGGTGCGGCGCCGAGCACCACGGCCGTCTTTCCGGTGAGATCAAAGAGCTTGCGATAGTCAGTCACGGACCTATCCTTCAATGTTTTCGAAATCGGGTCGTAGCGCACTCATCCCTGCCTGCGAAGACAAAGCGATTGGAGTGTTGGCGACTTCGTGGTCGCCGCATCAATCCAAAATCGGTATCGATCGATACTCCCTTCAACTTGGACTCTCCGCTCCGCACGACCCTAGGAAGACTTGGGGAATGAATTCAAGGAGGGACACATGAGCGCGGAGCTATTCGCTGAACCCGACGAAAGCCGGCGTCTCACCGCTCGCCGCGCCTTGCGGGTCCTACCGCAACGCAACATCCGGCCGATCTGTTGAATTGATCTTCTCCCAGATCTCCTCGTATACTAATATATCAGTTTCAACCACAACGATAAGCATGCCCACGCGCACAACGAGGAAACCCTGGCCGCTCCCGCTCCCACTGCGGCCGGCATCAGCCCGCGCCGCGGTAAGCCGCCGCAGCGGGCGACGGCGTCGTCGCGCATCTATAGCGAATTGCGCGGCGAACTGGTCTCGATGCGCCGTCAGCCCGGTGACGTGATCTCGGAGGCCGACATCGCGCTCACCTACGGCGTCAGCCGGACCCCGGTGCGCGAGGCGATCCTCAAACTCTCCGACGAGGGCCTGCTCGACGTGTTCCCACAATCCGGATCTTCGTCTCCCGCATCCCCCTCGCCGCCCTGCCCGAGGCCATCATCATCCGCAAGGCGTTGGAAGAGACCACTGCGCGGCTCGCGGCGGAACGCGCCACCACAAGCCAGATTCTGCAATTGCGGTCGATCGTTGAGCGCCAGCGCGAGGCCGATGAAGCCGGTGACCGCGTCGCCTTTCACCACGCCGACGAGCTGTTCCACGCCACCGTCGCCGATGTCGCGAGATATCCGGGAATCTGGACGCTGATCCTGCATGTGAAAGTGCATGTCGACCGCTATCGCCAACTGACGCTGCCGGTCGCCGGGCGCATGAGGCAGGTGATAGCCGAGCACGAACCGATCCTCGCCGCGATCGAGGCGCACGATCCACAACGCGCGCGGATTGCGATGGAGCAGCATCTCAACCTGCTGCTACGCGACATCTCCGAGACCCAACACATCAATCCGGAGTTTTTCGCCGGCACGGAATGACCGTATCTCCGGTCAACAACGACGCACACCAAACAAGCACTGAGGGAGGACTACCATGAGACGCCGTGATTTCATCAAATTGAGCGCCGGATTAGAGCTGCCACGATCGCTCCGATCTCGTCGGGCCGCGCCCAAACCAAGGCCGTGTTCAAGGCCGCCGACGTGCAGCCGGTCGGCTATCCGACGGTTGCCGCCGTGGAGAGCATGGGCAAGAAGCTCGCCGAAGCGACCCAAGGCCGCCTCTCGATCCAGACCTATCCTTCTGCGCAGCTTGGCGCCGAGAAGGAAACGATCGAACAGACCCAGATCGGCGCCATCCAGATGCTGCGCGTCAGCGCCGGCGCAGTCGGTCCGATCGTCGATGACATCAATGTCGTCAACATGCCGTTCCTGTTCAAGAACGTGGCGCAATCCTGGAAGATGATGGACGGCGACGTCGGCCAGGAGCTCCTCGACAAGATCACTGCGAGCCCCAATGCCAATCTGGTCGCTCTCTGCTGGATGGATTCCGGCGCGCGCAGCTTCTACAACACCAAGCATCCGATCAAGTCGATCGCCGAGATCAAGGGGCTAAAGCTTCGCGTGATCGGCAATCCGATCTTCATCGACATGGTCAACGCGCTCGGCGGCAACGGCATCGCCATGGGCTACGACCAGGTATTCTCCTCGCTCCAGACCGGCGTGATCGACGGCGCCGAGAACAATCCGCCGAGCTATGTGTTCAGCAACCACTACACTGCTGCGAAATACTACTCGCTGACCGAGCACCTGATCATTCCCGAGATCCTCTGCTTCTCCAAGCGGTCCTGGACGGCGCTGTCTGCCGACGACCAGGCGCTGATCAGGAAGTTCGCGCGCGAAGCCCAGCTCGAGGAGCGCGAGCTCTGGAAGAAGTACGAAACGACGGCGATGGAGAAAGCCAAGGCTGCCGGCTGCGAAATCGTGGAGATCGCGGACAAGAAGCCATTCCAGGATGCGGTCAAGCCCGTGTGGGACAAGTATGGCCCGAAATACCAGGCCATGATCCAGCGCATTCAGGCGCTCTGAGCATGATCCGGATGAGCGTCCATCGTTCCTCCGGAATGCTCATGCTCGACCGAAATGTCAAGGCGCAATGACGGCTCATCGCGCCTTGGCCTCGACAAACGGAACCACTGACAGAGCAGGAAACGCGGATGGCCGCATTGTTTCGCCGAGCGATGGACTTTCTCTACTTGTCGTGCGTGATCGTCGGCTGCACCGCGCTGGTCGCGATCTCCGCGGTGATCCCGTGGGCCGTGTTTACGCGCTACGTGCTCAACAGTGCGGCTTCCTGGCCGGAGCCAACGGCGGTGCTGCTGACGATCGTGCTGACGTTCATCGGCGCCGCCGCCGGCTACCGGCTCAACCTGCACATGAGCGTCGCCTATTTCGCCAATAAGCTGCCTGCGCCGTTGCAACGGGCGACGGAGATACTGGTTCAGCTGCTGATGGCGCTGATCGCGCTGTTTATGCTGATCTGGGGCGAGCGTCTTGTCGAGGTCACCTGGTACAACACCATCCCCGATTTCCCGTCGCTGTCGGTCGGCGTCACCTATTTGCCGATTCCGATCGGCGGCGCCTGTTTGCTCCTGTTCGTGATCGAACGGATTTTCCTCGGCGTACCGCCCGACCCGATCGGCAAGCATTCCGAAACCGCCCCCTTCGAGTGAGCCGGGAGTTATCGCAATGGACATTTTTATCCTCCTCGGCACGATGATCGTGTGCTTCTTGATCGGCATGCCGATCGCCTATTCGCTGGCTATGGCAGCGATCGCCGGCGCGCTGTCGGTCGGCATTCCGCTGGAAGCCCTGATGCTGAAGATCTCGGACGGAGTCAGTAAGGTTGCCATGCTGACGATCCCGTTCTTCGTGCTCGCCGGGGCCATTATGGCCGAAGGCGGCATGGCGCGGCGGCTGGTCGCCTTTGCCGACGTGCTGGTCGGCTTGACCCGGCTGCGCGGCGGCCTTTCGATCGTCAACGTGCTGGCGACGACCTTCCTCAGCGGCATCTCCGGCTCTGCCGTGGCCGACACGTCGGCGATCGGCTCGGTGATGATCCCGGAGATGGAGAAGAATGGCTATCCGCGCGTGTTCGCCACGAACCTCACGATCTCGTCCTCGGTGCAAGCGTTGCTGGTGCCGCCGAGCCACAACGCCGTCCTCTATTCGCTCGCGACCGGCGGCACCATCTCGATCAGCGCGCTGTTCATGGCCGGTGTTTTCCCCGGACTGTTGATCGGATTCTCGCTGATCATCCTGTGCCTGGTGATCGCCTATCGCGAAGGCCACCCACACGGCCGCACCGTGCCAGCCAAGGATGCCATCAAGATCACGATCGACGCGGCGTGGGGCCTGATCACGCTCGTGATCATCCTCGGCGGCATTCTGGGCGGCATCTTCACCGCGATCGAAGCCGGCGCAGTGGCGTGCATCTGGGCGTTCTTCGTCACGATGTTCATCTATCGTGACTACAAATGGCGCGACCTGCCGGTGCTGCTGCATCGGACCTTGCGCACCGTCGCGATGGTGATGACGCTGATCGCCTGCGCCTCCGCCGTCGGTTATATCATGGCGCTGACGCAGATGCCGGCAAAGATGACAGCGTTCTTCCTGTCGATTTCCAGCAACAAATACGTGATCCTTCTGCTGCTCAACGTGCTCTTGCTGCTGCTCGGCACGCTGTTGGACATGGCGCCGTCGATCCTGATCGCCACGCCGATCCTGCTGCCGGTGATGCAGAATTTCGGCGTCGATCCCGTGCACTTCGGCATGATCATGCTGCTCAACCTCGGCATCGGCCTATGCCATCCGCCAGTCGGCGCGATCCTGTTCGTCGGTTGCGCGGTGGGCAAGGTCTCGCTCGAAGAGGTCATGCGCAAGATCTGGCCCTTCTATGGGGTCATGCTGTTCGTGCTGATGCTCGTCACCTACCTGCCGGAGATCTCGCTCTGGCTACCGCGTCACGTCCTGCGGTGAATCTGACCGCGCCGGCGCATCACTTGACGTCGCCGGCGCACCGCGCGCAGGATGTCGCTCAACAACATCTCGAAACAGATGTCCATGCTGCGGAAGCTGATCGACAGTTCCGTGTCGCGCAGAACGACGCGCCGGCCGATCCGGCGCGCAATCACCTGACGATCCAATACATCGATCGCCCGCAAGGACTGCCGCGCATGGTGCGGTTTTTGAAGGCTCAAGGCCCAGGACCCTGCCGGACGGCGAGGGCTGGGCCGTCGAGCAGGTCTCGCTGTCCGCGCACAACGGCACGCACCTTGATGCGCCATTGCACTTTCATCCGGCTAGGAATCGCGGCGAGCGTTCATGGACCATCGAAAAGGTTCCGCTGGAGTGGCGCTTGGAGCCCGGTGTGAAGCTCGACTTCCGGCATCTGCCGGATGGCTTTGTCGCAACCGCCGGCGACGTCGAGAAGGAGCTCAAGCGCATCGGCCACACGCTTCACCACTGGAGATCGTCGTCGTCAACACCAGCGCCGGTGCAAGATTCGGCCAGGCGGACTACGTCAACTCAGGCTGCGGCATGGGCTATGACGCCACCATGTACCTGCTCGACCGCGGGGTGCGGCTGACCGGGACGGACGGCTGGAGCTGGGATGCGCCGTTCGTCCTCACGGCAAAGAAATATGCAGAAACAGAAGATGCGAGCCTGGTCTGGGAAGGCCAAAAGGCAGGGCGGCACATCGGCTACTGCCATCTCGAAAAGCTGCACAATCTCGAGCAATTGCCGCCGACCGGATTCACGGTCTCATGTTTTCCGGTGAAGATCGAACGCGCCTCCGCGGGCCGAACCCGCACCGTCGCCTTCATCGACGGCTAGACCGGCAAGATCACTCGCCGTCGAGGCCGGTTTCCGCAAGCTCGCGCAGCGCATCGATATCTAGCACGACGATGGCGCCGTGCTCGAGGCGCACCCAGTTCCGTCCGGCCCAGGCGCGCAGTTGCTTGTTGATGCTCTCGCGCGTCATCCCCACCATCTCGCTGATCTCCTGCTGGGTGATCGCAAGCGTGCCGCTGCCGGAGTCGAACTTGCGCTCCTCGGTCAGACCGAGCAGCGCGCTCGCCAATCGGCCCGGTAGATTCTGCAAGATCACCTGCTCGACCTGCTGGCTGGTCCACCGCAGCCGAGCGCAGAGCAGTTCGATGAATTTCATCGCGAGCGCCGGCTGGCTCTTCACGAATGGCAGGAAGTCGCGGCGGTCGATGATGTAGAGTTCGCAATTGGTGTTGGCGGTCGCGTCCGCCGACCGCGGCGCACCATCGAGCACGGCGATCTCGCCGAATATCTCGCCGGGTCCGATCAGATTGAGAATGGCGTTCCGACCGTCGGGCGACGAGGAGGAAATTTTCACTTTCCCGGAGACCACCGCGAACAGGTTGTTGCCGGGGTCGCCCTTGGCGGCGATCGTCGCACCACGCTTGACCGTGGTGTGCTTGGCATAGCGGCACAGCTGATCGAGCGCCTCTGGATCCAGATCTGCGAAGATCGGATGCTTGCGCAGAACCGACAGTTTGTTACCCGACGACTGTCGGGGGTCGCCGGTCTTGTCCTGAGGCACACCGGGACTCTAAGACTGCGAGACACTGGAGTTCCTGCGTAGTCAGTGTTGCGGGGGTTTTCAACCGGAAAGCACAGACACAGGTTCAGTCAAATGCCCTTGAAATGCCGCGGTCGCGTCATCACAGCGCATCCGCAGAGTGTGTGGATGCATTTTCGACCACGCAGAGTTGCAGAGACAGCAAAATCGCAGCTCAACGCGTGGCACTTCGACCTGGCGAGAATCGCCGGGTCCAGCGACGAACAAACCGCGAAGCCGCGGACCGCAGACCCGATGTAGAAATGGATCATTCGGCTCGATCGTCCCCACGGAAGCCTTATTCACCGCACCAGGCGCCGGCTATCCTCCGTAACAGGCAGAGTCCACGCTGCGCCAAAGTCGATTGAGCCAGATCAATTCTGTCGGACATAGAGCACGCATCAAAGCTTCAGCCGACGTCGCAGATATCAGGCTCCGTCGGATCCGGCTTGATCTCGAAGCCGAGCTGCCGGCAGATCTCAAGCATCACGACGTTCTCCTTGAGCACGTCGCCCGAGATGGTCTTGAGCGCTTCGCGCGCGGTACTCCGGTGCGCAGCTCGTCATGTAGCCCGTCCACCCGCCATTCCACAAACGGTTGCCGCCAGTTATTGACGGTCGCCGGTCCACGCCCAGGCTTGGCCGCCGCTTCGGGGTGCTCGCGTTCTTAACGCATCGGTCGTTTTCGCCGCGATATTGTACGTCCCCTCGGCCAGCGCCGATGTCGTAATACTGAACGCACCAGTAGTTAGGTCCGCAGTGCGCGTACCCGGCTTTGCTTACGCAATGTGCCAATCGTTAGGGATCAAGTTCGCATTGGCGATTTGATGCGCGGCGCCAATCTGCCCATTATCCCAAATCGACACCGCTCCATTGTCGTTGCGCCAGAGGATGTCGCTGTGGCCATTGCCGTCGAAGTCGCCTGTGCCGGCGATATGCCAGCTATTGGGGACGACGCCCGCCGCGGCCACGATATGGGCTTTGCTGATGTCGCCGTTATCCCAGATCGACACTGCGCCATTGTCGCTACGCCAGAGGATGTCGCTCTGGCCATTGCCGTCAAAGTCGCCTGTGCCGGCTATATGCCAGCTATTGGGGACGACGCCCGCCGCGGCCACGATATGGGCCTTCCTGATGTCTCCATTATCCCAGATCGACACTGCGCCATTGTCGTTGCGCCAGAGGATGTCGCTCTTTCCATTGCCGTCGAAGTCGCCCGTGCCGGCGAAATGCCAGCTATCGGGGACGACGCCCGCTGCGGCCACGATATGGGCCTTGCTGATGTCGCCGTTGTCCCAGATCGACACTGCGCCATTGTCGTTGCGCCAGAGGATGTCGCTCTGGCCATTACCGTCGAAGTCGCCCTTGCCGGCGATATGCCAGCTATCGGGGACGACGCCCGCCGCGGCCACGATATGGGCCTTACTGATGTCCCCGTTATCCCAGATCGACACTGCACCGTTGTCGTTGCGCCAGAGAACGTCGCTTCGGCCATTGCCGTCAAAATCGCCGGTCGCGGCGAAATGCCAGCTATCGGGCACGACGCCCGCTTGGGCAATGATATGAGCCTGGTTGATGTCGCCATTGTTCCATATCGACATTGCGCCATTGTCATCGTGCCAGAGAATATCGCTATGGCCATCGCCGCTGAAATCGAAATTGGCAGTCAGGTCGAGGGTGGTCACTGCAAGTGCGTTCGACGCGTTGCTGGTGTTCCCCGCGGCGTCAGTTGCTTTTGCAATGATGCTATGGGCTCCCTCTGCCAACGTCGATGTCGCAATGCTGAACAAGCCAGTCGTCAGGTCCGCAGTGCCTGTGCCGAGCACCGTCGTGCCGTTCGTGTCGTAAAGCGTCACCGTGCTACCAGCCTCAGCCGTTCCATCGATCAACACCTGAGTGAAGCTGGTGATGTGGTCGCCTTTGATGCCGCTGTCCGTCGTCGCGTCGAGGAACAGGCCGGTCGGCGGGACCGGCTGCGTGGTGTCCTCCGTCACGACAAGGACGGCAGATGCCGCGCCGGTATTCGCCGCCGTATCGGTCGCTTTCGCGGTGATATTGTGCGTCCCCTCGGCGAGCGCCGCTGTCGTAATGCTGAACGCGCCAGTCGTCAGGTCCGCGGCGCCCGTACCAAGCACTGTGGTCCCGTTGCTATCATACAGCGTCACCGCGCTTCCGCGCTCGGCCGTGCCGTCGATCTTGACGTGCGCAAAGCTGGTGATGCGATCGCCGATCGTACCGCTGTCCGTCGTCGCGTCGAGGGACAGGCCGGTCGGTGGGACCGGCGCCGTGGTGTCCTCCGTCACCGCAAGGACGGCAGATGCCGCGCCGGTATTCCCCGCCGCATCGGTCGCTTTCGCGGTGATATTGTGCGTCCCCTGAGCCAGCGCCGATGTCGTGATACTGAACGCGCCGGTCGTCGGGTCCGCAGTCCCCGTGCCGAGCACTGTAGTGCCGTTGGTGTCATATAGCGTCACCGTGCTGCCGTGCTCGGCCGTGCCGTTGATCTTGACCTGCGCGACATTTGTGATGCGATCGCCGATCGTACCGCTATCCGTCGTCGCGTCGAGGGTCAAGCCGGTCGGCGGGACCGGCGCCGTGCTGTCCTCCGTCACGGCAAGGACGGCGGACGCAGTGCTCGTATTCCCCCACGCATCGGTCGCTTTCGCGGTGATATTGTGCGTCCCCTCGGTTAGCGCCGATGTCGTAATATTGAACGCACCGGTCCTCAGGTCCGCGGTGCCCGTGCCAAGCACTGTGGTACCGTTGCTGTCATATACTGTCACCGTGCTACCCGCCTCGGCCGTGCCGTCGAGCTTGACGTGCGCAAAGTTGGTAGTGCGATCGCCGATCGTACCGCTGTCCGCCGTCGCGTCGAGGGACAGACCGGTCGGCGGGACCGGCGCCGTCGTATCCGGATGGACGCTGACCTGAGCTACTGCGGTTTGCCACCATCCGTTTGCGATATATTCATTCGATATCCAGAACCCGTTCGGGTTGTTCGGATCGGCGATAGCGCTCGAATAGGTGCCCCAGCGCTGGTCGTTCAGAGCGCCTGAATCGAAAAACGTGGTGCTCGCCTGATAAAGCGTCGGCGCGGTGAAGGCGGAAGCGCCGGCGCCGAGCACCGTATAATAGTCGGAAGGATACATGTTCGGCCCGGAGGCCGAGAAATTGATGAGCACGTCGCCGTTCTGGTCGACCGCAATCGAAGGCGTGAACACGGCCACACCCGTGCCGATGGACGCGCCAGAAATGACGTTCCCGATGACATATTGCGGATTCGCGGGATCGGTGACATCGAGCTTGAACCACTCGATTTGCGCGAGCCCCCCCGCACTCGGCATGGCTTCGCTCACGCCGTAGACGTAATTGTGTCCTCCCGAGGAACTGTAGGCAAGGCCTTGGATGCGCCCGTCGCCAATGCCGAGCGTCTTGGTCGTGCCCAATTGCGCGGCGGTGTTGTTGCTTCCGCCTATATCGGCGTCACCGAGGTAGAGCGTTTGGGTCCCGCTGAAGCCATGCGTCGGATCGTACGTTTGATATGTGAGCGCGGTCTCCCTGGCGGTCGAATGGGCGCTCAAATAGTAGGTCACCCCGTTGTCGCCGGCGATATTGCGCATGATGCCGCCGGTCCCTGACACGTTAGTGCTGGCGTCAGGCGTGATCGCGGTGTTTGCGGCGGCTATTACGCTGCTTTCGTTGACGACGAATTCGCCATTGTTGTAGCCGCCTCCCGCGTCGATAAATTCGGGCGTGGAGATGTAGATCTTGCCGTTGCTGACCGACAGATAGGGCATGTCCGACTGGGTCGTGCTGCCGTTGGACGTGTCGATCGAAGCCAAATACCAGCCGTCGTTCGGATTACTATCCACCGACACGGCGATATCGATATTGGTGGCGAAGTTCCCGGTTCCCGGTTGAAAATTATCCGCGATGACCACGTAGTGGCCGGTCGAGCTGTCATAGGTGGCGCGCGCGTCGAGAAGGTTGTTGTCAAGCGTGGCGCCAAGCGGCGAGAACAAGCTGTACAATGATCCGTTGGATACGATTATATGGCCGCTAAGGTCGGTTATCTCGTAGTGCGTGGTCTCCGCGGTGAAAATGTAACTCGGCCCTACCGCCAGCGCATTTTGGGGCGGAGTGTTGGTCGGATCGGACAATCCGGAAAATGAATGATCGACCGAGGTGGACGACGTCGGTGGCGTCGCCGAATAGAAGTTGAGCGCCGGTACGCCGGCGCTGGCGCCGATCGGCGCAGCGCCGTAAAGGCTTTCGATCGTGGCGAGCAAGGAATACGGACCAGCCGGCGAGTCGTTGACGACCCCGGCCGGGACTCCCGCGCCGACGACGATCGCCGCAACGTGATCGGGGTAGGTCACCGCTGGATTGGTGTTGTTTTCGTCGAAGGTGACGATCAGCAGCGAATTGTTGGCCTCGGCCCAGGCAACGTAGGCCGAGAGATTGGCCTGGACCCAGGCATCGCCCGCCGGAATCCCGCCGCCATTGTCGCTCGTCGGCGTCATGTTGTCGGCGTCGTTGGGGGAAACAAAGGAGACCGTCGGAAGGTTGGCGAAGCCGGCCGCGGTCTGAGGAAAAGTGCTGAAATCGTGGCCGTCGTTGGCCGAATTGGCGAAGTGGATCCACGGTTGGCGTTCGGGGGCCGCCGTGGTTTCGGCGTAACCGCCGAAGGTGTGACCGCTGGCGGCGAGCGTGCTCGCCAGCGTCGGTACGCTGGCCGGAAGCTGGGTAACGGCGCCGTTAGTGGTGACGCCCTGCGTCGAGCCGGAAAACAGGGCAATGTAATTGGGCTGGCTCGGATGGGTCACACCGTAGTCGTTGGTGAGCAGCATCCCCTGAGCGACCAGCGAGTTCAGGTAAGGCGCCTGGGGATTACCTATGATGTCGGAGTAGTTCTCGTTTTCCAGGGAAAGGACGACAATGTGGCTCGGAGTCGTGGTCATGATCGTCAGTCCTCCATTGCGGTTCGATGCGCGCACCCTTTTTCATCAAGGTGCGCTGCTCTTTGCGGTCGTGTCTGCGACGACCCCAGAAGGTGGATGAGACAGACGCAGCGTGGAAGATCGCGGTGCCCTGTCGGTCGGGAGAGCAGGTTCCAAGACGACCGCTGCTACAGTCTCGGAACGAGGGCTACTCGGCGTCCGCATGAATTCCCCTCCGGAGTGCGGCAATAGAGATTTAGGCGCGCCGCTGCCGCGGTCCGCTCGGCCTCTTCAAAACAGCTGACGACAGACCCCCGACTCGCTGAATGCGAGACGCGACGAACTGCGATTTGCCTCGATACTCGCTGAGTTCACCTATCCAGCCAATGGCTCGGAGGAGGTACCTCATTCAAATACATGAGGGCCCGACTTGTTCAGAACCCAATAACCCTTTCGATCATCAGCGCTCACCAAAGGTCTGCTTGAGGCCAACGACGAAGCTTGTAGCTGCAACAAAGAAAGCGATCCAGCTCGCAATCGTGCAGAAGCATTCCATGATCCTGCGCGCAATCGAACGCGGGGCCCGGGGAAAGGACGGCGTAGGCGCCAAGTGTTGACGTCCACCCGATCGAGCGCCCCAGAAAGATGCTGAGAGAAAATACCAGCAGGCCATCGGCACGATCTGTCGCCGACTACAATATCCGGCGCCCTCATCGTCGCAGAAACGTCTCATCCCGGCTGCGTATGCCGACCACCTCACCGGCAACCGACGGCTGCGACCCGACCCCGGAGATAATCACTTGTGACGCGCTTTGGAGAATTGGATGTGACCAGTGCCCCCTTGTCGCAGGCCGTAGCTCGGACCCTAGCTCAATAAGAGGCTTGCGGCGGGGCTCGAGGGCATGGTCTCAAAGCTCCGCGACAGCGTCTAGAACCAGGTGAAACTGTTGCTCTTCCAAACTCCGCTGGTTTCGTCATGGCTCAACCAACTCGAGCACTTCTTCGCGCTGCTTACCGATAAGAAGATCAGGTGCAGCGTCGCTGCCCTCAGGACTGACATCACATCGTTCATGGACCGACACAACGCGGATGCCAAACCGCTCCGATGGACCTAGTCCGCCGATGACAGCCTTCCATCGAGGCCTTCTGCCGATACAATGCCCCAGCAGAACACGACGCGATGTTGCGAACTTCCGGTTCAGGACGCTAGTGCGACATCATCACCCAGCACGGTGGCTGGCCGATGACGGTCTTGGTCACGCCACCCCAGACAATCTCATTCAGCCGCGAATGGTGGTAAGCGCCCATGACGATGGCGTCGATCGCGTGAGACTGCGCCCAGCTCCCCAGCACCTTGCCGATCGAGCTGCCGCTGCCCTTCACGGTTGCGTAGACTCCCTGCTCTCTCAGATGATCGACAAGGTTCGTTCCGGACTGCATGACCTCGTCGGTCTTGTCGTCCGTGGCGGTGACCACGCGCACCGCATTGGCGGCCTGTAGGATCGGCAGCGCGTCAGCGATCGCACGTGCCGCGCCGGCCGAGGGCGCCCAGGCAATCATGACGTTCTCGATGTCCGCCCGTAGCAACTCCACGTGCTGCTCCGGACAGAGCAGCAGCGGTCGGCCGGATTCGAACAGGAAGATCTCAACGATATTCTCCGCGCGACTGTCGTGCGGCTTCACCAGAACCAGGGTGAGGTCGCTGAAGCGCGCATGCTCGGCCAGGGTCGATGCGATCTGATCCGCCGGCACCCTGCCCGATCGGCTTTGGGCGCGAGCGCCAATACGGGAGGCCGCATTGGTGAATGCGTTCAGGAGTTGCTGCATGTCACCGACCTCGCACACAGCGCCGGGTTCGGTCGACTCCGGGTCATCAGGGAATACCACTTTCGGCCGGACGAAAGCGTCATCCTCGAGCGCGAGCCCGGTCACCCTGGCGCCGAGGCCGGCGGCAACGGCTACGCACTTCTCGATCGCAGCCAGCGTGGGGGCACGCGGCTCGCCAATGAGCGGCAGAAAGGCGTCCTTGAAGGGCATGGATTCTCCTTGCCGGCCGGAATAGGCCGCCTTCGGTGCGGGCGCTTGATCCTCCTCAAGCCGAGAAAACTCGGCACCCCAACCGACGACAGGCGTTGACGGAAGTCAAGGACTGGTCGCGTTACCCTTCTTTGCGGCCGGTTGGCGCCCTCATCTGACAATATGCCGGCAGGTATGACAGACAATTCTGCGACCCAGGAACGAGATCTTCGCGGCACTGACCGCGGATCCCGCCGTGAAGCGGATCGACACGCATGCGGCTTCGGTTTTCCTCGACGGGACGCGCGCGCTGAAGATCAAGCGGGCGGTCAAATATCCCTTTCTCGATTATTCGACACTCGAGAAGCGCAAGGCAGCCTGCGAGGAGGAGGTCAGGATCAACCGGCCGCATGCGCCACAGATCTATCATCGCGTGGTGCACATCACAGAAGAGCCGGACGGATCGGTGAAGGTGGACGGCCGCGGTCGGCCGATCGAATATGCCGTCGAGATGTCACGTTTCGACGAGAGCCGGACGTTGGATCATCTGGCGAGGGCCGGACAGTTCGATGCTGACTTTGCGTCGGCCGTCGCCGACGCGATCGCAGCTTCGCATGCCGCGGCGACGCGCGCTGATGGCAAGGCCTGGACGTCCTCGATCCCCGCTCTGATCGACGGCAACAGCAATGGCCTGCGGAGCTGCAATCATCTCCCGACCGCGGAGATAGAGCAGCTTGCACAAGCCTCGCACGCGGCATTCACGCGCGCCCGTCCCTTGCTTGAAGAACGCAGCCGCCAGGGTTTTGTGCGCCGCTGCCACGGCGATCTGCATCTTGCGAATATCGTGCTGATCGGGCAGCGGCCCGTGCTGTTCGACGCCATCGAGTTCGACGCGAAGATGGCGACTGTCGACGTGCTCTACGACCTCGCCTTCACCCTGATGGATCTGCTGCGCCACGATCAGCCGCTGGCAGCCAACACCGTTCTGAACCGGTATCTTGCCGCGACACCGCTGGAGAACCTCGACGCCCTCGGCGCGCTGCCGCTGTTCATGTCGATACGCGCCGCGGTCCGGGCCCAGGTGGCGCTGGCGCGGCTGAAGCCTTCGCATTCCGGCGATCCCGGCATTTTCGATGAGGCGCGCCGCTATTTCGATCTTGCCCGGGCGCTGATCCGGCCTCCCGCGCCCCGTCTGATCGCGGTAGGCGGACTATCCGGTACCGGCAAGACGGTTTTGGCACGCGCGCTCGCGCCGGCCGTCGCTCCGCAGCCGGGCGCCGTCGTTCTGCGCAGCGACGTCGTTCGCAAGCAAATGTTCGGTGTCGCCGACACGGACCGGCTGCCGCCATCCGCATACACGCCCGAGCTCGCAGAGCGGGTCTACACGACGCTGGCCGAGCACGCCCGGCGTGTGCTGACCCAAGGCCATTCCGCGATCGTCGATGGCGTGTTTGCCCGCGATGTCGAGCGAGACGCCTTCGCTACACTGGCCCGGGATTGCAACGTACCTCTCACCGGCCTCTTCCTGGTCGCGGATCTGGCGACGCGGCAGGCCCGCATCGGCGGTCGCCGCGGCGACGCATCCGATGCGACGCAAGAGGTTGCCGCATTGCAGGAGCACTATAGGATCGGCCATATCGGTTGGACGACCATCGATGTATCGGGGACACCAGCGCAGACGCTCCAGAGCTGCCAGGACGCGATCGCCGAGAGCAGGTAAGGCAATCTGAGTGGCGCGGGCTAGGATGGCACGACCCACCACGAGTTCGACGGCGACGGCCCGCGCCAGGCCGGCCCCGAGCCGTAATGCGCTGCCCGCCCGCCTTGGCCCCGGCATGGCCTGCGATACCGCCTTTCGGATCATCGCCCGGCGTCATCTCGCCGCCGTCATCGCCCAGCATGAAGGGACCTGTCGTGGCGATCCGGAGGCTCTGCATCAGATCCGAATCGCGCTGACCCATCTACGGACCGCCATTCGCTTCTTTTCGCCCATGGTCGACGATGCCTTGCGCCCCAAAGTCTGGGCCGAGTTGAAATGGCTGAACAACCAGCTCGGCATGGTGCGGGACCTCGATGTCGCCATTGAACGGGTCGTCGCCGAGAGCGGCGAGGAGCTCGCGGTGATCGCGGAGCTCCAGCATTGGGACGAGAAGCGGGCCGAAAGCCACCGCCTCCTGGCGCGCGCGCTGCAATCGGCACGATATCGCCACCTGGTCGAGCAGACCTCGAGCTGGATCGAGAGCGGACCCTGGTCGACCAGGCGCAGCAAGGAGGCCGTCAGGCTGCGCCGCTGCTCGCTCGCCGACCACGCGGCGGCGCAACTGGCCGAATGGGAGAAGATGCTGCTCAGGAAGGCCAAGAAGCTGCGCAAGATCGACGTCGAGAAACGGCACAAACTGCGGATTCTCAACAAGCGGCTGACCTATTCGATCGAATCGCTGCAGGACTTGTTTGCCGGCGATTCGACGACGAAGCAGAATTCGATCCTTAAGCAATTGCGCAGGGCGCAAAAATCCCTTGGACAGTTGAATGATGATGCGCGCGGTCAAGCGCTGGCTGCGTCGTTGAACGAGGCCGTTCCCGAGGCCGGCATTCGCTTTCCCGATCGCAAGCGAGAAAAGCAGCTATTGCGAAGGGCTTCGACGGCCTATCGCAAGCTCGACAAGGCCAAGCCCTTCCGCACCTCCGACCTGACGCCGGACTCGGGGCCGAAGGACTAGCTCTACACGCGGTCGACGCCATCTCCGGCGTCTGTCTGAACTCACCCTAGGACGAGAATCCCGCCAAGGCGGCCTGAGCGTGATTCAGCGTGGAATGACGGCGGTGGCTTCGATCTCGACGCGCGCCGCCGTCTCGACAAGGCGCACCACCTGGACAAGCGCCATCGCGGGATAGTGCGCGCCGAGGACGGTACGGTAGATCCTGCCGAGCTCCTTCAGGTTCGCCAGGTATTCGTCCATATCGACGACGTACCAGGTCAATCGCACGAGGTGCTCCGGCCGCGCGCCGGCCTCGGCAAGGATTTCCGCGATGTTGCTCAGGGTCTGGCGCACCTGCGCGACAAAGCCGTCCGCGAGACGCTCCTCGGCGTCCCAGCCGATCACGCCTCCCGTGACGACGATGCGCCCTTCGGCAGCCATGCCGTTGGCATAGCCCTTCGGCATCGGCCAGCCTGACGGCTGTAGCACCTGTGCCCTGGAGCTAGCGCCATCCTCGGCTGCATCTGGTAGCACCGCGAGCTGTGGGCCTTTCGGCGTCATCACGGACAATTCCTGATCCTCATCTCACTCTGCCGCGACGCCCGAAGACCTCGCCGCCGCCTGCGCCAATTGCCGCAAGGCGAAGCGCTTCAATTTTCCGGTCTCGGTCTTCGGTAATTGCGTCACGAACTCGATTGCGCGCGGATATTTGTACGGCGCAATCTCGCGCTTGACATGCTCCTGCAACTCGGCCGCGAGCTTTGCATCCGGCGTCACGCCGGGTGCGGCAACGACATAGGCCTTTACAATCATCCCGCGCGACTCGTCCGGCGCACCGACGACGCCACACTCGGCAACCGAGGGATGCGTGAGCAGCGCTGCTTCCACATCCGTGCCTGCGATATTGTACCCGGATGACACGATCATGTCGTCGGAGCGCGACTGGTACCAGAAGTAGCCGTCGGTATCCATCAGATAGGTGTCGCCGGTGATGTTCCAGCCGTTCTGGACGTATTTCCGCTGCCGCTCGTCGGCAAGATAACGGCAGCCGGTCGGCCCGCGCACCGCGAGCTTTCCCATCGTGCCCGGCGGCAAATCATTGCCGTCATCATCGACGATCTTCGCCTCATAGCCGGGCACGGGCTTGCCGGTCGCGCCGGGACGAATTTCGCCCTCGGTCGCGCTGATGAAGATGTGCAGCAGCTCGGTCGAGCCAATCCCGTCCATCAGCTTGATACCAGTGGCCTTCAGCCAGGCATCGAATGTCGGCTTGGGCAGCGTCTCGCCCGCGGAGACGCATTTTCGCAGGGAGGAGATGTCGCGGCCCGGAAGCTTGCCGATCATGGCGCGATATGCGGTCGGCGCCGTAAAGCAGACCGTGGTCTTGTACTGCTCGATCGCTGAAAGGATATCATCGGGCGTCGTCTTCTCCAGCACGACGAAGGAAGCGCCGATGTGCATGGGGAACAGCACGCCACCGAAGCCGAAGGTGAAGGCAAGCGGTGCGGAGCCGACGAAACGGTCGCTCTGCTCGGCCCGCAAGATGTTGCGGGCATAGCCGTCGCACACCGCCAGCATGTCCCGGTGGAAATGCATGGTGCCCTTGGGATCGCCAGTGGTGCCCGACGTGAACGCGATCAGGCAGATGTCGTCAGCGGCGGTGTCGACCGCCCTGAACTCCGGACTCGCATCCGCAATCAGCGTCTCGAGCGAGTCGGACGCGCCATTGCCCCAATAGACCACGCGCTTGAGACCCGGCGCAGCCAGCTTCGCCTTCTCCATCTCATCGGACAGTTTTCCGTCGCAGAGCGCGAGCGTGATCTCCGCCTTCTGGATCGGATAGGACAGCTCCTTGGCGCGCAGCAACGGCATCGTCGCAACGCAAATGCCGCCGGCTTTGATCACCGCAAGATAGGTTGCGACCATCATCGGGCTGTTGGCGGAACGCAGCATCACGCGACCGCCGGTGACGAGACCGAGCTTGCCGACCAGCACATTGGCAATGCGGTTCACGAGCGCCTGCAGCTCGCGATAGGTGTAGCTGACAGCGGGACTGATGACGCAAGGCGCGTCACCGTGCCCCTGCTCGACCCAGCGATCGAGGAAATAGCTGACGCAATTCAATCGTGACGGATAGCGCAGCTCCGGCCGCGTGAAGATGAACTCCGGCCAGAGCTCAGGCGGCGGCAGATGCTGCCGCGCGAATGTGTCGACATGGGCCGTCGCAGCGTTTGCGTCATGCGAGCCCGAGACTTGAACCTTGGCGGCGTTGGCCATCGCACGCTCCTTTGCGCATGGAAAGCACCCGGCAGCACTAACTCGGGAAACATTTTAGGCTTAAAACAATTTGGTGCAATAGCGGATTTTGGGCATCCCATGGATTTTCGTGCGGCATAACGGATCAGGTGCGCGCGTCGGCCCGCCCTTAGGGCCGGCGGCGCGCGGCCGATTTCTGCGCAGACGCCTTGGTCTTGGCCAGCAACCGCATCAACTCGCGCACATCCTTCGGCGTCAGATCGGCAAACAGATCGGCGATCCAGGTTTCGTGTTCCGAGGCCATTCTGCGAAACTCGGCACGGCCGAGTTTCGTGAGACGGATCACCTGGACGCGGCGGTCGGTCTCCGAGGTGCGGCGGTCGAGATGGCCGGATTCCACGAGGCGCTCGACGAGGCCAGTGACGTTGCCGTTGGATACCATCATGCGCTTGGAGACATCCGACAGCGTCATGCCGTCGGGTGCCTTGTCGAGCTGCGCCATCAGATCAAAACGCGGCAGCGTGACATCAAAGCGTTGCCGCAGCCGGCCGCGGACCTCGCCCTCGATCAGGGTCGTGCAGGTGAGCAGGCGCAACCACAGCCGAAGCTCTTCGGCATGGTCCTCCGGCGTTTCGACGGCCTTCGTCTCGGAATCGAGCATCTCGTGCAGTCACTCACGGCCGGCATTGGCGCCGCCACGGATTCACAACGTTTTGAGCTTCAAATAAATCAACGCCGGCCGCAAGCCCAAAGCTGCAACAATCGACCGCACGCGAATTTCTTTAGGCTTCAAATAATTGGCGCGACGCTTGCATGCGCTGGTGCCCGCACGATGGAGGCGCGTAGAGCTTGGCTTGCCGCGAGCGCCGTCATCGGCATAAGCTTGGATCGGAGTACGCGGCTTGCACTGCAGGCCCGACCGTCAGGGGGACAGATCATGAAGACGCAAATGACCTTGGCTGCGGCCGCGCTGCTGCTCGGCACCGCGATGAGTCCCGCCCTCGCCCAGGAGAAGCTCAAGCTGGGCATCATGGTGACACTGTCGGGCCCCGGCGCCGCGCTCGGCCAGCAGGTTCGCGATGGCTTTGCCCTGGCGGTGAAGGATCTTGAGGGCAAGATGAGCGGCCGCGATGTCGAGGTCGTCGTGGTCGACGACGAGTTGAAGCCCGATGCGGCGGTGACGAAGGTCAAGGGCCTTCTGGAGCGCGAGAAGGTCGATTTCGTGGTCGGGCCGATCTTCTCCAACATCCTGCAGGCGATCCACCGGCCGGTCACGGAATCGAAGACCTTCCTGATCAGCCCCAATGCAGGCCCGTCGACATTTGCCGGCAAGGACTGCAATCCGTTCTTCTATGTGACGTCGTACCAGAACGATCAGGTCCACGAGATCCTCGGCAAGGTGGCGCAGGATCGCGGCTACAAGCGTATGTATCTCATGGTGCCGAACTATCAGGCCGGCAAGGACTCGGTCGCCGGCTTCAAGCTCGACTACAAGGGCGAGATCGTCGAAGAGTCCTACATGCCACTCAACACGCTGGACTTCCAGCCGGAGCTTTCCAAGATTGCGTCGCAGAAGCCCGATGCTCTCTTCACGTTCATGCCGGGTGGCCTCGGCGTCAATCTCGTCAAGCAGTACAAGCAGGCCGGTCTCGCCGACGGCATTCCGGTGCTCTCAGCCTTCACGGTAGATGAATCGACCCTGCCGGCACAGCAAGATGCGGCCGTCGGCATGTTCGGCGGCGCGAACTGGGCGCCCAATCTCGACAATCCCCAGAACAAGAAGTTCGTTGCCGCCTATGAGGCCGCCTATAACGGCGTGCCCGGCACCTACGCCTTCCAGGCCTATGACGCCGCAATGCTGATTGACAGTGCGGTCAAGGGCGTGAAGGGCGATCTCTCCAATAAGGACGCGGTTGCGGCAGCCCTGAAGAGGGCGGACTTCACCTCGTTGCGTGGTTCGTTCAAGTTCAACACCAACGGCTATCCGATCCAGGATTTTTACCTCACCAAGGTCGCCAAGCGTCCCGATGGCAAATTCCAGACCGAGATCGTCCAGAAGGTTTTCGAGAACTACGGCGACCGCTATGCCAAGGATTGCAAAGCGCAACTAAGAATATGCGTCGCGTTAAGGGAGGACTGCAATGAAGAGCGAAATCACCGGCATCACGCGGGCCAATGAGGGGATCCAGGGCATCTCCTGGAACATCCTCGGCCAGACCTATGTGCCGAAGAGCAACACCGAGAACAGCTTCTCCTGGCACGCCACGCTGCCGCCGGGCACGTTCGTGCCGCCGCACATCCATCCCGACCAGGACGAATATCTCTATATGCTGGAGGGCAAGCTCGACTTCATGCTCGGCAATTCGGAGGCGCAGGCAACGCCTGGCGATCTGATCCGCCTCGGCATGGGCGTGCCGCACGGCATCTTCAACAAATCGGACCAGACCGCAAAAGTGCTGTTCTGGGTCTCGCCGACCAAAAAGCTGTTCGACCTGTTCTGGGGCCTTCACAACATGAAGGAACAGAAGCCGGAGGACGTGGTGGCGATGGCCGCCGAATTCAACATCCACTTCTTGCCGCCGCCTCCCGGCGCCGGCTAGCGGCGCGGTTTAAGCGCGCACCGCCGCAAGTCCCGGCACGGCGGCGAAGCCGGCCTTGGTGGCGTAGCCACGCACGATCGCCTCGCGCTGGGAATAGCTCAGCACGTTGTCGACATTGTCGAAACCGTCGGGCGCGAGCTGCTCGACGGCGTCGATGACGCCCTCGGGACCGCCGCGGCGGTTGGAGCGAACGATATCCGCCGTCATCGGCAAACGCTTCTTCTCATATTCCATCAAGGCCTGACGCGGATGCTCGGCGCGCACAAGCGCGTCCGCAAGACAGCGCGCATCTAGGATCGCCTGCGAGGCGCCATTGGAGCCGACCGGATACATCGGATGCGCGGCATCGCCGAGCAGCGTGACGCGCCCGGATGACCAGTAGGGCAGCGGATCGCGGTCGCAGGTGGGATACTCGTAAAACTCCGGCGTCGCCGAAATCAGGCTCTTCACGTCGATATAGGGCACGGAGAAGCGCGCGACATGCGGCATCAACTCCTCGCGCCGGCCCGGGCGTGACCAGTCCTCCTTCCGTGGTGGCGGCGCGTTCCCCTCGCCCACCTTCACCAGCACCGCCCAATTGGTCAGACGGCTCGCCGGGCTCGATCCTTCTGCGATCGGATAGATCACCACCTTGGCGTTGAGGCCACCGGCGACGATCATTGACTTGCCGGTGAGGAACAGCGGCCAATCGCGCGCGCCGCGCCACAGCATCAGGCCGTTCCAGCACGGCGGCCCTTCGTTTGGAAACAGCGTGTCGCGCACGCGTGAGTGGATGCCATCGGCGCCGATCAGAATATCGCCGCGCGCGGTATGGACATGCGAACCCGTGCGATCGAAGAAGTAAGCGGTGACGCCGCCCTCGTCCTGCGTGAAAGCGCCCAGCCGGCGGCCGGTGTGGATCGCCTCCGTCCCAAGCCGCTCTTCGACGGCGCGGTGGATGACACTCTGGAGGCGGCCTCGGTGGATCGAGAACTGCGGCACGTCGTGGCCGGCGTCCACCCCGCGGGCTTCGCGCCAGACCTCCTGGCCATGGCGGTTGAGGTAGTAGAGCTGGTCGGTGCGGATCGCGACGTCATCGAGCTTCTGCAGCAGGCCGAGGCTGGCAAGCTCTCGCATGGCGTGCGGCAGCGTATTAATACCGACGCCGAGTTCGCGGATCGTATCGGACTGCTCGAAAATCTCGCAACCGATGCCGCGGGCCCGCAGCATCAACGCCGTGGTGAGACCACCGATACCGCCGCCGACGATAATCGCCTTCATCGCCCTTAACTCCACTCGCTACGCAGGCAACGGAGTTAAAGTCGCACGGGCGGTCACTCCGCCGCAAGCGGCTTTGTCGCTTCCGCCTTGAGCTCGGCCCGGGTCTTTGGCTTAGCCTTAATTCTCAGCTCCTCGATATCCAGCCGGTCGCGCACGCTATTGCGGAAAATCTGGTCTTTCCCGGGCAGATATTGCGGCGGGCAGAACGCGTCGTTTGCGCCGTACCAGGCCGCCGCCTTCATGGTGAAGAAGGGGTCGACCAGATGCGGCCGCCCGAGCGCGACGAGGTCGGCCCGGCCGGCGGCCAAAATGGTGTTGGCTTGGTCCGCGGTCGTGATGTTGCCGACACACATGGTGGCCACGCGCGCCTCGTTGCGGACCTGATCAGAGAATGGCGTCTGGAACATGCGGCCATAGATTGGCTGTGCATCGCGCACGGTCTGCCCTGTCGAGACGTCGACGAGATCGACACCGGCCTCGGCGAACGAACGCGCAATGGCCACCGCATCATCGCCGGTGATGCCGCCATCCGCCCAATCAGTCGCGGAGATGCGCACCGACATCGGCTTGTGCTTCGGCCACACACCCCGCAGAGCCTCAAATATCTCGAGCGGGAAGCGCAGCCGGTTTTCAAGCGAGCCGCCATATTGGTCGGCGCGCGTGTTCGTCAGGGGCGAGATGAAGCTCGCGAGCAGATAGCCGTGGGCGCAGTGCAATTCCAGCATATCGAAGCCACAGCGCTCGCCGCGCTCGGCCGCCGCGACAAACGAAGCTCGCACCGCGTTCATGCCGGCCCGGTCAAGTTCGCGCGGCACCTTGCTGTCGGGGAAGTAAGGCAGCGGCGATGCCGAGACCACGTCCCAGCCGCCTTCGTCCAGCGGGCGGTCAATGCCATCCCACATCAACTTGGTCGCGCCCTTGCGGCCAGCGTGCCCGAGTTGCAGGCAGATTTTCGCAGCGGAGTTGCCGTGGACGAAATCCACGATGCGCCGCCACGCGGCCTCCTGCTCGTCATTCCACAATCCGGCGCAGCCGGGTGTGATCCGCGCATCGCGGCTGACACAGGTCATCTCGGTGAAGATCAGGCCGGCGCCGCCGATGGCGCGCGAGCCGTAGTGCACGAGGTGGAAATCGCCGGGAACACCCTCCTTCGCCGAATACATGCACATCGGCGACACCACGGCACGATTGGCGATCTCCATCTCGCGAAGTCGGAACGGCTGGAATAGCGGCACCATCGGCTTGTCGGTGTTGACGTCAAAGCCTTTGCTGCGCACCTGCTTGGCGAATGACTTCTCGACTTCAGCGACGAAATCGGGCGCACGGAGCTTTAGATTGTCATAGGTGATCGCCTTCGAGCGCGTCATCACGCCGAAGGCGAACTGCACGGGATCGAAATCCCAGAAGCGGTCGACATGCTCGAACCAGACCAGCGAGACGTCGGCCGCGTGCTGGGTCTTCTCGACTTCTTCGCGCCGGCCGTGCTCATAGACATCCAGTGCAGCTTTGATGTCGGGTGCCTTTGCCATGGCGTCGGCCAGCGCAATCGCATCTTCCATCGCGAGCTTGGTTCCCGAGCCGATCGAGAAATGCGCGGTCGCCTTGGCGTCGCCGAGTAGCACCATGTTGTCCTTGACCCAGCGCTTGCTGCGGACCATTGGGAAGTTTCGCCACGTCGACCGGTTGGTGAGCAGCTTGTGCCCATCGAGGAACCAGCCGAAGATATCGGCCATTCGTGCAGCGGACTGGGTCTCATTCAGCCCTGCCAGGCCCGCGCGCTCGAACGTCTCCGGATCGGTCTCGAAAATCCAGGTCGAGTGACCGGCTTCGTACTGGTAGGCATGGGCGATAAAGGGCCCCCACTCCGTCTCCTGGAAGATGAAGGTGAAGGCATCGAGCGGCCTGGTGGAGCCCATCCAGGCGAATTTGTTGGTCCGGAGATCGACTTCCGGTTGGAAGTGCTCGACATGTTTCTCGCGAAAGCGGCTGTTGATGCCGTCGGCGAGCAAGACGAGGTCGGCATCCGCGAAGCGCGACTCGTCATCGATCTCCACCTCGAAATTGAGGCTGACACCGAGTTCGCGCGCGCGCTCTTGCAGGATCAGCAGCAATTTTTGCCGCGAGCAGCCGCAAAATCCGTTACCACCGACCCGATGCACCGTGCCACGAAAATGCACGGCGATATCGTCCCAATAGGCGAACTCCTGGGTAATGCGGCGGTAGCTCGGAAGATCGTGCTTTTCAAAATTGTCGAGCGTGGCATCCGAGAACACCACGCCGAAGCCGAACGTGTCGTCGGCGCGGTTACGCTCATACACTGCGATGTCGGCGTTCGGGCGCTGCTTCTTGAGCAGGATTGCAGCGTAAAGACCTGCAGGTCCGCCACCGATGATCGCGACTTTCATGGGAGCCTCGCCAATTCACCCGGCCATGAAAACTATTTTAAGCCTAAAATAATTTCTGGCAAGTCCCCTTCCAGGCCGTCCGCAGGAAAAGGCCGCTCAGTCGCCTCTGAAAACCGGTTTGGCCTTTTTGGCAAAGGCCTCGAAGGCGCGCTCGAAATCGGCCGTCGTCATGCACAGGGCTTGGGCGATGGCCTCTGCTTCGATCGCTTCCTCCACCGACATTGCCCATTCCATTGCCAGCATCCGCTTGGTCATGGTGTTGCCGAAGGTCGGCCCTTCCGCGACCTGCTTGGCCAGCAACTCCGCCTGGGGCAGCACCTGCTCCGGTGTGACGATGCGGCTAAAGAAGCCCCAGCGCTCGCCCTCCTCGGCGGTCATGAATCGGCCCGTGTATAGCAACTCCGAAGCGCGGGACTGGCCGATGATCCGCGGCAGGATCGCGCAGGCGCCCATGTCGCAGCCGCCGAGACCCACCTTGTTGAACAGGAACGCGACCTTGGCCCCACTCGCGGCAAGCCGCATGTCGGACGCCATGGCGATGATCGCGCCGGCACCGGCGCAGATGCCCTCGACCGCGGCCACGATCGGCTGCGGGCACGCCCGCATCGCCTTGACGAGATCGCCGGTCATCCGCGTGAACGCCGTCAGCCCCTTGGTGTCCATCTTCACCAGCGGGCCGATGATCTCGAACACGTCACCGCCGGACGAGAAATTGCCGCCGGCACCGGTGACGACGATGGACTTCACCGCGTCGTCGAACGCGCAGGCACGGAAGAAATCCGTCAATTCGCGGTAGCTCTCGAAGGTCAGCGGATTTTTTCGTTCCGGACGATTGAGCGTCACAGTGGCAACGGCGTCGACCACGGCCAGCAGGAAGTGTCGCGGCGAATAGTCCGCAAGCGGCACGGTGACGGGATTGGCTGGTCTGCTCATGCGATCTCCTTAGCTTCCTTGTTCCGCACCTCGGCCACGTACGCTAGATTTCGCCACCGGCGACCGCTATCGCCTGCCCGGTGATCGCACCAGCGTTCTCACTGCACAACCACAGTACGGCATTTGCCACTTCTTGAGGCCTGATCAGGCGTCCCTGCGGATTATACTTGGCGAGTTCGGCAATCGCCTGTTCGCGGCTTCGCGCGGTCTTCTTCATGATGTTATCGATGCTGCCCGCGACCAGATCGGTGTCGGTGAAGCCGGGGCAGACCGCATTCACGGTCACGTTGCTGCCGGCCATCTCCAGCGCAAGCGAACGCACGAGACCGACCACGGCGTGCTTCGCCGCCGTGTACGCGCTCACGTAAGCGTAGCCCTTGAGCCCGGCCGTCGATGCAATCGCGACGATGCGGCCGTAGGGGCGGTTCTTCATCCCCGGCAACACTGCGCTGATAGCATGGACAACCCCCATGAAATTGACGTCCATCATGCGCGCAAAAAGGGCGCTGTCCGATTTTGCGAACGGCGCGGATTCGGCGCTGCCGGCATTGGCGATCAGGATATCGATCGGCTTTCGCGCATGCGCCGCGGCGATTGCTGCCTTTAGTGCAGCTTCGTCCGAGACATCGGCAACGGCGGCATAATGTGCAACGCCTGCGTTCACCGCCTCTTCGAGAGTAGCCGCGTTCCGCCCGAGCACCGTCACGGTGGCGCCAGCGTCGAGAAGGACGCCGCGATCGCGCGGCCGATGCCGCGACCTCCACCGGTCACCAGCGCGTGCGGCGAATGCGGCAATGCGGACATACGCGGGCTCCCTCAATATCTGCTGATCGTTCCTCCGATATATTTTAACCTTCAAATTATTGCAACGAAAGCGCGGATTGACGCCCGCAAACCCCACGCAGGAGCGATCGGCCTGAAAATTGCTTTAAGTATAAAATTATCGCTTCCCATCCCCCACAGGCCTGTTAGCATCGCCGGGGGCAAGCAAAAAGGATGTCGCGTGTCGCAGCCTGCGCCAATGATAACAAGGACGGACGCTTCGCCTATGAAGCGGCGGGCGATCCGGATGCGATACCCCTGATTTTCCTGCATGGCATTGGCGGTGCAGCGCGGGCCTGGCGGCAGCAGCTTACCACATTCGGCAATCGTTTCCGCGCGATCGCGTGGGACATGCCGGGCTATGGCGGCTCGGCGCCACTCGCCAGCGTCAGCATCGCTGGCCTGGCCGATGCGCTCCAGCAATTCATCGAGCAGATCGGGGCGACGAGCCCTATTCTGGTCGGCCATTCGATCGGCGGCATGATCGTCCAGAAATGGCTAGTGCAATCGCCGAAACTGGCGCGCGCGGTCGTCCTCGCGCAAACCAGCCCGGCCTTTGGCAAGGCCGACGGCGACTGGCAGAAGACGTTCATCGCGGCACGCCTGGATCCGCTCGATCGCGGCGAGACCATGAAATCGCTGGCACCTTCCCTGGTGAAGGAGCTCGTCGGCGACGATCCTGATTCCGGGGGAATGGAGCTTGCGCGCGAGTGCATGGGGAGTGTGCCCGAAGCGAGCTATCGCGCCATGATGCTGGCGTTGATCGGGTTCGACCAACGCAGCACGCTGAAGGACATTTCCGTGCCGACGCTGCTGTTGTCTGGTTCCAAAGATAACAACGCGCCTGCACCAATGATGGCGGAAACGGCGACCTACATTCCCGCCGCCGAATATGTCGAACTCCCCGGCATTGGCCATCTCGCCAACCTTGAGCGGCCTGATGCCTTCGACAAGGCCCTCGGCAGCTTCGTCGATTCCGTCGCTGCAAAACACGGGTGACTGCGCCATGACCATGCAAGTCAGCAAGACCATTGGCACGAGCGACAACGTCGCGCTGGATGCGCCGATCTTCGATCCCGTCGCATTCCGCTTGAGCGACGAACAAGCCCGGATTATCGCGCGGGCGCGCGAGATCGGCCAAACCGTGTTCGCAGGTCGTGCCGCCGCCTACGATCGCGAGGCGGTGTTCCCGACCGAGAATTATCGCGATCTGCACCGCGTCGGCTTGCTCGGCATCGCCGTGCCGAAGAAGCACGGCGGGCTGGGAGCGAACTACCAGACCTACGCCCTGGCAGCGGCGGAGATCGGCCGCTATTGCGGCGCGACCGCGCTGACCTGGAACATGCACGTCTGTTCGACGCTGTGGTCGGGGCCTTTGGCCGATGATCTAGACATGGATGCGGAGACCCGCGCCGAACACGAAAAGCGGCGGGCCGTCCACTACAAGCGCATCGTCGAGGACGGAGCGATCTATTCGCAGCCCTTCTCCGAAGGTGGCGCGGCGGCCGCAGGCGGCGTTGCCTTCGGCACGGAAGCAAAGCCTGTCGAAGGCGGCTGGATCGTCAACGGCAAGAAGATCTTCGCTTCGCTCTCCGGCCACGCCGACTATTACGGCGTGCTCTGCACGGAGATCGAGGAAGGTGAAAAGGCCTCGCGCCGCAACACCCTTTACCTTGCGATTTCTGCGAAGTCGCAAGGCGTTTCCGTCGTCGGCGACTGGGATCCGCTCGGTATGCGCGGCACAGTCTCGCGAACGCTGCTGTTCAAAGACGTCTTCGTGCCGGTCGATTCTGCGCTGATGCCGCGCGGCGTTTACTTTCAGGCGGCGATGCGCTGGCCGCATATGTTCCTGACGCTGTCGCCCACCTATATGGGCCTCGCGCAAGCCTCGTACGATTTCACGGTGCGCTATCTGCGCGGCGAGGTGCAGGGCACGCCTCCGGTCAAGCGCCGGATGTACCCGACGAAGCAGATCGCGGTCGCGCAGATGCAGATCAAGCTCGAGCAGATCAAGGCGATCTGGTTCCAGGCCGTTACCGAAGCGCGTGCCAACCCGAGCAAGGAGCAGGTGCTGCGGGCCTATGCCGCGCAATATTCGGTGATGGAAGGCGCCAACGAGCTCGCCGCGCTTGCGATCCGTACCTGCGGGGGGCAGGCGATGCTCCGCTCGCTACCCCTGGAGCGCATCTATCGCGATAGCCGCTGCGGCTCGCTGATGCTACCCTGGACGGCCGAGCTCTGCCTCGACCGAATCGGTCGCGAGGCGCTGTACGAGGCAGGCGAAACGGACGACTGACGGTGGACCTCTGCAGTCTGATCGATCGCAATGCGGCGTTTTCGCCAGACAAGACCGCCATCGTCTTCGAGGGGGAGCGGCTGAGCTACGCGACGTTCGCCGATCGTATCGATCGGACTGCAGCAGGCTTGAAGAAGGAATTCGGTGTCGGCCGCGGCGACCGCATCGCGATCTTGAGCCTGAATCGGCCGGACTATCTGGTCCTGCTCTATGCATGCGCGCGGCTCGGAGCGATGCTGGTGCCGCTGAACTGGCGGTTGGCTGTCGCCGAGCAACTCTTCATCCTCAAGGACGCCGGAGCCAAGGTGTTGGTGCTCGAGCAGGCATTTGATGGAGTTCTTGCCGAACTCGCACCGGGGACCACCGTCATCGGCCTCGATTTTGTGCCACCGCGCGGAATGACGTTCGAAAGCCTGCTGGCGCGTAAGGAGGCAGCGGACGCAATCCGCACGCCGATCTCTCCTGCCCGCTGCTCATCGTCTATACGTCAGGAACGACAGGGCGGCCGAAAGGTGCTGTGCTGCGCCAGGAGGCGCTGTTCTGGAATGGCGTCATGAGCCAGCACATGCACAATATGACGTCGGACGATCATGTGCTGACGGTGTTACCATTCTTCCATGTCGGCGGGCTCAACATCCAGACGACTGCGGCGCTCCAGCTTGGCGCGACCGTCTTAATCCACGCTCGCTTTACCCCGGATACGGCGCTTGCGGCCATCGAACGGGATCGGCCGACCCTGACGGTCATGGTGCCGGCGATCATCCAGGCCGTCAGCGAGCACCCCGCCTGGGCCGCGACCGATCTCTCATCGCTGAAGGCCGTCGCCACTGGCTCGACCATCGTGCCGCCACACCTGATCGATCGCTTCGTCGCGCGCGGCGTGCCGGTGCTCCAGGTTTATGGCTCGACGGAAACCTGCCCCATCGCAGTCTATACTCGCCTCGGCGGCGACCTGTCGCGCACGGGATCGACCGGGCTTGCCGGCCTGTGCTGCGAAGCAAAAGTGATCGATCAGGCCGGCAACGAGGTGCCGGCGGGCGCGCCAGGCGAGATCGCGGTGCGCGGCCCCAACGTCTTCTTCGAATATTGGGGCAATGCGGACGCCACACGCGATGCGCTGCACGACGGCTGGTATCGCACCGGCGATATAGGGCTGTGTGACTCGGACGGCTACTTCTGGGTGCGCGACCGCAAGAAGAACATGATCATTTCCGGCGGCGAGAACGTCTATCCGGCCGAGGTCGAAAGGGTGCTGCTCGAACATCCAGACGTCAGCGAATGCGCCGTGATCGGCCGGCCGGACCCGCGCTGGGACGAAGTGCCCATCGCTTATGTCATCCCACGATCGGGCTGCCGACCTGAAGCAGATGAGTTGCGAGCACACGTTCAGGCTCAGCTCGCCCGCTACAAGGTTCCGCGCGACATCGTTTTCGTCGCCGACATGCCGCGCACGGCGCTTGGCAAGGTTCAGCATTTCCTGCTGAAGCAGCTTGATGCGCAGTCACGCGCGCAAGGAGAGACATCTTGAAGATTGCGGTTCTGGGTGGGGGAACGGCTCTTTCGCGGCCGCAGGCGATTTTGCGCTATCGGGGCAAGAGGTCCGGCTATGGCGCCGTGACGCAGAACAGGTCAAAGCACACCGTGCCGCCGGCTCCCGCATCCTCGTAAAGGACCATAATGGCCAGCACGACGTGAAGCTGGCGCTGGTGACCACCGACCTCGCCGAAGCCGTTGGCGATACCGAGCTGATCCTGTGCCCTGCCCCTGCCTTCGCTCAGCAGGACATCGCCCGGCTTCTCGCTCCGCATCTGCAGGACGGTCAGGTCGTGTTTCTGCCGCCCGCGACATTCGGCTCGATGATCTTTGCCCAGGCTGCGCGCGACGCCGGCAATCGTGCCAAAGCGAGCTTCGCTGAAACCGGCACGCTGCCATGGCTCACCCGCAAGCACGGGCCATTCGAGGTCGCGATCACCATCCGGGCCAAGCGGCTGCCGGTCGGCGTATTCCCGCTCGATCAGGCGCCACACGCGCTTGAAGTGATTGGACGCGCCTTCCCCGATGTGATCGAGCCGTGCGGTGACGCACTATCCGGCGCGCTGATGAATGCGGGCTGCATCATTCATCCGCCGCTGATCGTGATGAATGCGGGCCCCATCGAGCATTTCGAGCGGTGGGATATCCACAAGGAGGGCACGCAGACCGCGATCCGACGGGTGACCGACGCACTCGATGCCGAAAGGATCGCCGTGCGCGAGGCGCTTGGATATGGCGCACCGCATTTTCCGCTCGCCCATCACTACGCCAAGGAAGGCGAGATCTGGATGTATGGCCGTGGCTCACATGATCGCCTGACGGATTCCGGCGACTGGCGCGAGCGGATCGTGCTGACCGAGCACCGCTACATGCGGGAGGATCTGCGGCTTGGGTTATCCTTGCTGGTCTCGGTCGCCGAATTGGCGGGCGTGGCCACACCGCTCGCCAAGGCTTTCCTGGCCATTGGCGGCGCGATCTGCGGCGAGGATTTTGCGCAGAGCGGCCGAACCTTGGAGACGCTGGGACTTGGCAAGCTTCACAAGGCCGAATTGCAGATACTGCTTCATGGGGGGTACTGACCGATGACCCGTCGCGCCAACATTGCCTGTCTCGGGGCCGGACGCATGGGACGCGGCATCGCCGTCGCATTCGCCTATGCGGGCCACATGGTCACGATGATCGACATCAAGGCCCGTTCAGCGGAGGAGTTCGCCAGGCTGGAGGCAGACGCGCTCGGCGAGGTCAGGAAGACCTTCGCTAGCCTCTCGAAGCTGGGATTGCTGACCGAGACCGACGTTGATCCGCTGATCGGGCGAGTTTCGGTGGTGCCGGCCAGCCAGAGCGGCGCTGCGTTGTCGGAAGCCGGAATGGTGTTCGAGGGCATTCCCGAGGTCGTCGAGCTCAAGCGCGAGGTGCTGGGGGCGGCTTCAAAACAGGTCGGCCCCGACACGATCATTGCATCGACCACTTCGACCATCCTCGTTGATGATCTCTCGGGCGCGATCGTGAATCCCCGCCGCTTCCTCAACGTGCACTGGCTCAACCCGGCCTATCTGATCCCGCTGGTCGAGGTTTCGCCCGGCAAAGCCACCGATCCTGCCATCATCGACGAGGTCAAGGCCCTGCTCGAAGGCATCGGCAAGGTCCCGGTGGTCTGCGCGGCGACACCTGGCTTCATCGTTCCGCGCATCCAGGCGCTGGCGATGAATGAGGCCGCGCGCATGGTCGAGGAAGGCGTCGCCAGCGCGGAGGAGATCGACAAGGCGATCCGCTACGGTTTCGGCTTCCGCTATGCCGTGCTCGGGCTGCTCGAATTCATCGACTGGGGCGGCGGTGACATACTTTACTACGCCAGCCGGTATCTGGAGGGCGCGCTCGGCAGCGACCGCTATCGCGCACCGGACGTGATTTCACGCAACATGCACGAGGGCCGGATCGGCCTGCGCACGGGGGCCGGCTTCCTCGACTATTCCGGCATGGACGTTGACGCCTATCGCGCAAAGCGCCTCCAGGCCATGGTCGACCTGCTCCGGCACTTCGATCTTGCTCGCCCGCCGGTACTCGACCGCAGTTAGCCAAAAACGTCCTGAAGCACGCCTTCCCGCACCACCGCAACACCGTCGAGCTCGATGGTCGTTCCCATCATCGGCAGGTCGAAATGGCCTGCGGTATAACGGCCGGCAAACTCATTGGCACCGGTCGAGAACAGAAAATTGCCGGAGACGGCGCGGATCTCGGTGCCGTTAGTGTCGCGCTGGTCATACATCGAGAGCGCCTCGTAGCGCGCACCCGGGTTCATGCCGAAACCGACGTGCGACACGGCATAAGCCTCCCGATCGCCCCAGGCGGCGAGATAGGCGCGCATCATTGCGGCATCCGTGCCCTCGCCTTCCAGCTCGACGACGTAATCGTTCTTCAACGTCATCTTCACCGGCGACGTCAAATACCGCTTGAACGTGAGATTGATGTCGCCCGGGGCCATCACCAGCGTGCCATTGATCGTCCCGCTCTTGGGAAAGCTGACGACGATGCCGCCCGGCCAATGCGCCAGCGTGCCGGGCTTGTCGGTCCAGCCCCACACGCCGACCGTGGATGCTCCGACCATGTCGACGTCGAGCGCCGTGCCGGCCTTCGAGGTGATCCGCATCTGCTTCGTCCCACGCAACATCTTTGCCGCGGCGCGAACCCGCTTCTCCAGCGCCGGATCCGGCACCATCCGCTCCAGCGCCTCGGGATGCTCGTTGGAGATCACCAGGATCCGCGCGCCGGCCTTCAGTATCTCAGGCGTCTCCACCGCATGCATCAGGCCTTCGATCGTGCAATCCACCACGAAGCCCGCTTGCTGAAGCGCCGTGATGACCGGCCCAAGCTTCTGGATCGCTTCGCTGGCGCCGGTCGAGCGGACCGGAACTATATTCCGATTGCGTGGCGTCGGCATGACGACATGAAAAGGCTTCGCCCCCATACGCAACAGCGCAAGCTCTGCAAGGTGTACATTCAACGCACGCGACTGCGTCTCCGAGAGGATCGCCGCGGTATCGCCGGATTTGATGGCGCAACGCTCAAAGATCTCGCAAAACGCGTCGATCCATTTTGCCTCGATGCGATCAGCCAGCATGGTTTGCTCCCGGTCTTCTGGTTTCTTGTTCGTCAGGTCACGCCTCGGGGAAGCCCCGCAAGAGATACGATCGCACGGCGCCCAACAGGCCGTTGAGAATCAACCCTAGCAGCGAGATCGTGATGAGCGGCACGAACATATCGACGGCCTGGAAGGTTCGGGCCGCGGTCACGAGCGCGTGCCCCAATCCGTCGGTCGACGTGATCATCTCGGCCAGAAACACCACGATACAGGAAATGACAAGGCCGATCCGACATCCGGTCAGGATCGACGGCATCGCCGCCGGCAAGACGACCCTGAAGAGGATTTCATAGCGCGGCGTTCCCGCTGCCATCGCCGACCAGATCAGCTTTTGCTCCACCGTCGAAGCACCGTAATAGGTCGACAGGAGAATAGGGAAGAGTGCGTCCGCCGCCACCAGCGTGATCTTCGATCCGTGACCGAAGCCAAGTAACAGCAGCAAAGCCGGATAGAGCGCGACCTTCGGCAATGGCGCCAGCACCCGCACGATCGGCCGAACTATGGCGTTGATCGCCGGACTGGCAGCGGCCGCGATACCGATACTGACGCCGAGGACGACCGCAATCGCGAAGCCGGCGAAGAGCCGGATCAGGGTTGCCGCGATTTCCTGCTGAAACGTCCACGTCGCGAGTTGCTGGAGCAGTCGGCTGAAGACGACCCCCGGCGCCGGCAACAAAACCACAGGCGCGAAGCCGAATGACACCAACACTTGCCACAGCACGATCACCAGTACGATCGGCGCGAGTCCAAACATGACGTTGGCCGAGAGGAAACGCGACATCATGAGAAGCTCAACGGTATGTCAAACCGAGGCTCGGACCAGCGCACCAGCCTTGCGCGGACGCGCTCGAAGACCGCATCGAGACAGATGCCCATCGCGCCGACGATGATGATCATCGCGTACACCGTGTCGTATTGGCCCATATCGAGCGCGTTGAACAGGATGTTCCCTGCTCCCGATTGCCGCGCGATCATCTCGCTGGTGATCATCGTGATCAGCGCCAGCACCAGGCCGGTGCGGCACCCGGTCAGGATCTCCGGGAGCGCGGCCGGCAACACGATCCGGACCAGGCGCTGCAAGGGCGAAAGCCCCATCGCTGCGCCGGACCACAGCATTTTCTCCTCGACCGCCTTGGCGCCCTCAAAACTATGATAGATCACCGGAAGGCTTACGCCGAGAAAGATCACCAGTGTCTTGGTGATGTCACCGACGCCGAGCCATAGCATGATGATCGGCATCAGGGCCGCCTTCGGCACCGGATAGATCACCATCAGCAGCGGATTGAAGAATGCCGCGACTGCCCGGCTACGACCCATCAACAGGCCTAGCGGAATCGAAACCAGCACTGCAATGCCGAACCCGATCGCCATGCGGCGGAGCGACGCCAGAATGTTGATCAGAGATTCCTGGTCGCCCAGGATATCCGGGATCGCGCGGATCGCTTCGATAGCCGTTGGAAAGCTGTCGTTCTTCAGCGCAAGCGACGCGACCTGCCATACCGCCAACAGTCCGATGCAAGCCAGCACCGGCGCAACACGTCTCGCAATGGCTGCCGGCGATATCACGAGAGCGAACCGGCATCGTCGCTTTCATCGAACATGCGCTCGATGTCGACGACGTACTTCTGGTAGCGCGGATCGAGCAACAGCTCGTTGCGGCGACGCGGCCGGGGCAGATCGATGTCGATGACCTGCCGGATACGCCCGGGAGACTTCGACATCATCACGACCTTGTCCGAGAGGAAGACGGCTTCGTCGACCGAGTGGGTGACGAACAGCACTGTCTTACGGTCACGCTCCCAGATGTTCAGAAGATCATTCTGCAAGCGCGTCCGGGTGTGCGCATCGAGCGCACCGAACGGCTCGTCCATCAACAACACTTCGGGGTGGTAGGCCAGCGTCCGGGCCAACGCGACGCGCTGCTTCATGCCGCCCGACAACTCTTTCGGATAGAAGCTCTCGTAGCCCTTCAGGCCGACCATCTCGATCAGAGCACGGCTCTGTGCTTCTGCCTCGTTGGCTCTCACGCCTTGCTGGCGCGGGCCATACATCACGTTGCCCAGCACGGTCTTCCATGGGAACAGCGCGAACTCCTGGAACACCGGTCCGCGATCCGGACCCGGCCCCGTGATCGCCTGTCCTTTCATCTTTGCGGCGCCGCTGGTCGGATTGACGAAGCCGCCGACAATGTAAAGCAATGTCGATTTGCCACAGCCGGAAGGACCGAGAATCGAAACGAACGCCCTCTCCTCGATCGTCAAGGAAATATCCGATAGTGCCAAATGATCCTTGCGCGCCGAGGTCTGGAAGACCTGCGAGACGCGGTCGATCTCGATGATAGCAGAAGCCGGCTTTTGTGACGTCACCGGTCTCACCCATTCGCTCGATCTCGAAGGCACTACCTTCATCCCGTCTCTCGCTTCACTCGCGCGCGAACGTCACGCAACCGACCTGCGGAATGTCCTGCATCAGCGGAACGAGCTTAGCAAGAAACTTGCCAGACGGATCGCTATTTCGCACGTGCGCGACTTTTCAGTCGAACCACGGCCACTCCGCCGGTCCCTGATGCGTGACCGCTCCACCTGGTGCCTGGCCGACCAGACGCGCATATTTCGCCAGCGCACCTGCGCGATGACGCGGCGGTCGTTGCTTCCAATCGCGGCGGCGGGCAGCGAGTTCCTGCTCGTCGACCAGCAAGTCCATGCGGCGGCGGGCGGCATCAATCCGGATCTTGTCGCCATCTCGGACAATCGCCAGCGGGCCGCCAACAAACGCCTCCGGAGATATATAGCCGATACACATGCCGCGCGTGGCGCCGGAGAACCGCCCATCCGTAACCAGGGCCACCTTCTCGCCCATGCCCTGGCCGTAAATCAGCGCGGTGACGCCGAGCATCTCGCGCATGCCAGGACCACCCACCGGTCCTTCATTGCGGATCACCAAAACCTCGCCAGCCTTGTAGCTGCGGTCGCGAACAGCCGCGATGCAACCCTCTTCATCCTCGAAGACGCGCGCCACACCCTCGAAGAATTGGCTCTTCAGGCCCGCGACCTTGATGACGGCGCCATCGGGACAGAGATTGCCCTTCAGAACCGCCACCCCACCATCAGGCATGATGGGGGCGCCGGCCGCGTAAACCACCTCACCATCGGGCGCATTGGCGGCGCCATATTCTTCCGCAAGCGTACGGCCCGTGATGGTTAGGCAGCCGCCATCGATATGCCCACTTCGAATCAACTCGCGGATCACAACGGCCGCGCCGCCGATGTCGTAGACGTCCTTTGCCGTGTACTTGCCGCCCGGCCGCAGGTTTCCGATCAGCGGCGTCCTGGCAAAGACCTCGCCAACATCATCGATCGTAAGCGCAATGCCGGCCTCGTTCGCAATCGCCGGCAGATGCAGCGCGGCGTTGGTGGACCCGCCCGTGGCGGCAACAATCGCGGCACCATTCTCCAGAGATCTCCGCGTTACGATGTCACGCGGCACCGGCCCGCCTCGTTCGAGCATCTCCATGATCAGGCGTCCGGCACGGCGCGAGATCTGCGCTCGCTCGGCATAGACGCCGGGCACCATCGACACATTGGGGATGGTCAGGCCCATCGCCTCCGATACCATTCCCATGGTGTTGGCAGTGAACTGACCGGCGCAGGCCCCAATGGTCGGCAGGCAGGCACGCTCGATCCGCTCGAGCGTCGCAGCGTCGATCTCTCCAGTCATGTAGCTGCCCACGGCCTCGTAAGAGTCGAGGACAGTCAGCGTGCGTCCATCCACGCGGCCCGGCAGCGAGCTGCCGCCATAGATGAAGATGGCAGGCACGTTGCAACGAACCATGCCCATCATCACGCCCGGAAGCGTCTTGTCGCATCCGCCGTATCCGATCAGCGCGTCGTAGGCGAGGCCGTGGACGACCGCCTCGATGGAATCGGCGATCAGCTCACGCGAGAACAGCGAGAACTTCATCCCCTCGTGATTCATGCTGATCCCGTCGGACACCGAGATGGTTGAGAATTCGCGCGGCGTACCGCCGGCCTCCTCGATCCCGGTCTTGGCCGCAGCGACCTGGAAGTCGTGGGTCATGTTGCAGGGCGTCTGCTCGCCCTTCATGCTGACGATGCCGACCATCGGCTTGGCAATGGCCGCGTCGTCCAGCCCCATCGCGCGCATGAAGGCACGGTGCGGAGCCCGGTCGAGGCCGTCAGTCGTTATCCGTGATCGCAACTTCTTCATGCCTGCATCATCTTCATGCAATGTCCTGCGCGGCGGGACATTGCGACCTCATTGATCCAGCAAACCGCCCGATCGCCTATTGCAGTGGGGCGACAATCGTCGGGTGTTTGAACTGCGCGACATCCAGCTTCGGCAGCATTCCGGTTTCCGCATAGATGTCGAGCATCTTCTGGATCGCCGGGAAATTCGGCGCCGCACCGGGGTCGCGACCGAAATCGTTATCCTTGAGCAGATAAGTGTCGAGCACCGGGATGGGCGCTTTCAAGACTTCATTGACCACTTTCAACGTCTCCTCGCGGTTCGCGAGTGCCTTCTTCATGCCCGACGTGATATCACGGACATAGGCCTTGACCAGCTCAGGATTCTTGTCGACGAAATCGGCACGGCAGGCTTCCAGGATGTGCACGATATTCGGCATGGCCTGCGACAGCGAGAACAGTTTTCTTGTGCCGCCCTTAGCCTCTGCTCGCGCCGCGAACGGCTGGTTCATGTTGACCGCGTCGACCCGACCCTGACGCAGGGCATCTTCGGACACGGCAAAGCCCACCTCGACCAGCTTGATGTCCTTGGCCGGATCGACGCCGTTCTGCTTCAGCAGCAGGTTGAACGGGCCTTGCGTGCCGCCGCCGATCACGGAAATTCCGACTGTCTTGCCCTTGAGATCCGCAATGGTCTTGATCGGCGAGTCATCCATGACCGCCCAGTAGACCGAGAAGCCACCGGGCTTCTCGAAGACATGCTGCGCCACGATGTAGGCCTTGAGATTGCCGCCGACCACGCCGTTGGCAAGCGAGAGTGGCGCCTGCGTCGCGCAATCCAGTGCGCCGGCCGCCAAGGCCTGCGTCATCGGCGCGGTGCCCTGAAACTGGGTCCATTCGATGTTGTAGGTCTTGCCGATATCGGGAAATTCGGCCGGCCTGCGCATCATCCAGTATTTGGATTCCTCGGCCGGGATGGTCCAGCCGACCCGGATCGTCTGCTGCGCCCGCGAGGGACTTGCGCCCGCGATCATGGCCGCCACGGCCCCTATTGCCAGCATCCACGTCGAAACTGCCCGCATCGTGCCCACTCCGTTGCTCCGGGCGCCGACCGACGCCACCCGACCCGACCGCTCCAAATGTTTCATGGTTCAAACAATCAGGCAAGCCATGCAAGGCGGCCGGTTTCGCGGCGGGATCCGTTATGTATGGTGCGCAGCGGTCGCGCGGCGTTGCGCCGCGACACATGGAGGCAACCTATGGCTGATGCGAGCAAGGCAAACCCGCAAAGCGTCGAGAAGCTCGGCTATCTCGGCCTCGGACTGATGGGGACGCCAATGGTCCGGCGCCTGCTCAAGGCCGGCTATCACGTCAGCGTCTGGAATCGCTCGGAAGGCAAGGTCGCTCCGCTCGTCGACGCCGGCGCCGAGCGCGCGGACACGCCGCGCGACCTGCTGGCGAACTCCGACATCGTGTTCATGTGCGTGACAGATGCCGCTGCCGTCGAAGAGGTAATCTTCGGACCGGAAGGTTTTGCGGCCGCTCCCGGCGCAGGCAAGCTCGTGGTCGACTTCTCATCGATCCATCCCGAGGCCGCTCGTGGGCTTGCGGCGCGTTTGAAAGCTGCGAATGGCGCAGGCTGGATCGACGCACCGGTGTCCGGCGGCACGAAGGGTGCCGAAGAAGGCACGCTTGCCATCATGGCAGGCGGAGCGGCCTCTGATATCGCGCGGGCGCGGCCCTATGTCCTAGCCATGGCGCAGAGGTTCACCCACATGGGTCCCATCGGCGCTGGCCAGACCACAAAGCTTTGCAATCAGGTCATCGTCGGATGCGCAATGGCCGTGCTCGCGGAGGCGACGCGCCTTGCCTCGAATGCCGGAATTGACGCAAGTCGATTGCCCGAGGCGCTCGCGGGCGGCTTTGCGGATTCGATCCCGCTCCAGCTCTTCGTGCCACGCATGGTCCAGGGGATCCACTCGCCACCGCTCGGCCACATCGCGACGATGCTAAAGGATCTCGACACTGTGGCCGATGTCGCCCAGGCAACGTCAACGCCGGTGCCGATGGCAAAGCTCGCGGGACAGATCTTCAGGCTGGCCAAGGCTGCGCGCGGCGCAGACGCGGACGCTCTGGAAATCTACAAGCTCTCGGCCACGGACCGTTGAACCGACCGGCTTCCCTGGATGTCCTACGGCGACTTCTTGCGCTCGTCATCGGCCAAAAACCGGCCATACGCGCCCCGCGCAAACAGCAGCGGCTCTTTTGCGTTGTAGGCATAGGCCTCGACCGCACCGAGAAAGATCACATGATCACCGCCATAATAGCGATTGACGGATCGGCACTGAAAATTGGCCACGCTCTCGGCAAGCACCGGCGCGTCACCGAGGCCCGGCGTCCAGTCCACGCCGGCGAACTTGTCCTCTGACGATCTTGCGAATTTGTTTGCCAGCGCCTGCTGCGAGGTGCCCAGAACGTGCACGGTGAAATGGCTGGCGCTCTGAAACACAGTCAAGCTCGATGAATAGAACTCCGAGGCTCCAGAGCACCAGCGGAGGATTCAAGGAGACTGACGCAAACGAGTTGCAGGTAATGCCATACGGCTTTCCATCAACGGCCGTGGCTGTAATGATCGTTACGCCTGTTCCGTAGGTGCCGAGCGCGCTGCGGAAATCACGCGGATCAATTTGCGAGCTGTCGCTTGCGAACTCGTTGGCTGGATCGGAAACGGCCGGCTGCTTTGGCAGATCATTCATCGGCCGACCTCACAAGGTGAGATTCTCGGACGGCAGGCCGAGCGCCACACGTCCATAATTGGTTCCGGCCGCATCGAAATTGAATGCGAGGTGCGAGTTGATCGCGTGCGCATCGCGGAACTGCCGCTGCAACACGCCCGTCGTGAACAGGCCGCGCGCGCCGCTCGCCGCGAACAGCATCGAGACGGCATCCGTGCACAAATTGACCGAGAACGCCCCGTCGCGCCGATACCTGGTCTTGATCGCCATATCGGGCGTGCGCCTACTCCGTGCGTGCTCCATCGCCTCGATACAGGCCGAGCGCATGACAAGGCGTGCAGCATCGATCTTCGCGGAAGCGTCCGCGATCTTGATTTGTGTGCTCTGGAAGTCACTCAGCTTGGCGCGGTTGTATGTCGATATGCGGTGACGCGCGACTTCCGCATAGTCATCCAGGCAGGCCTGCGCATTCCCGAGCGCGACGCCGGAGAGAACGTAAGGAAACAGCGAGAACACCGGCAGCGCGTAGAGCGGATTGGGGTTCACCTTGCTTCCGGGCGTTGCGCCTCCTGCCAGATCACCGACGGCGACCGTCATATGCTCGGGCACAAAGGCGTCGCTGACTTCGACATCCGACGACCCGGTGCCGCGTAGTCCGGCGACGTTCCAGGTGTCCAGGATCTTGTAGTCCGCCCTGGGCAGCAGAAAGATGCGGTATTCGATACCGTCAGCCTCGTCGTCGGACGAGACGACGCTTGCGAGCATGTTCCACGCGCAGGAGCCTACACCGGACGAGAACGGCCAGCTTCCGTGCAGCCGGTATCCGCCCTCGACCTTCCTGGCGCGGCCCGCGGGGAAGATGAACGATGACGCGATCAGCACGTCCGGGTCCTTGTCCCAGACCAGATCCTGCGCGCTCTGCTCGAACATGGCGAGCATCCAGTGGTGGCTCGCCAGATTGGCCAGATTCCATGCCACCGACGCGTCGGCCCGCCCCAGCAACTCGGCGCAATCGATCAGGGCGACGTAGTCGAGCTCGGCGCCGCCGATGCGCTTCGGTTGAAGTATCCGGAACAGGCCGGCATCGTGCAGGTCTTGCTCGGTTTCGGGTGGCAGGTGGCGCAGCTCTTCGGTGCGAGCCGCGCGCTCCCGCAATTGCGGCACGAGCGACCGGGCCTTGGCAATCATTGTCGCGTAGGCTCGTTCGCCGGGGTCTGTCACCACCGACTGCCCCATGCTCGGCTCTTGACCAGGCGCCATTCGTGTCCCTCGCTCTTGTGTATTTATGCGGTGGGAACCGTGCCAAATCAAGCCGGAGCAGCGTTCAGTCCCACGTCGAGGCCTTGGGCAACCCAAAGGCCCCTTTTTCCGCCAAAGCCGCAATCCGCTCTTTGTCGTAACCAAGCGTCTCGCGCATGACGCTCTCGGTATGCTCGCCCAGCACCGGTGCAGCCACGGGATCAATTGCCGCCGTCAGGCTCATGGTGATCGGCGGCTCGATGTTCGGCACCCACTGCGCCGTGCGATGCGGGATTCGGCTCAAGCGTGCGCGCTTGCGTGCTTCGGGCGCATTGAACCCCTCTTCGACGGTCCGGAGATAACCGACTGGAATATTGGCCAGCTTCATCTTTGCCATCCAGTTCTCGAGCGTGTCGCTCGCGAACACCTCCGCGATAGCTGCACGCAGGAGCTCCTTGTTCTCGGACCGCGCCTTACGCGTCGCGAACTGCGGCTCGTTGATGAGATCCGGGCGGTTCATCACCTCGACCACCAGCCGTCGGTACAACCGGTCATTGGCGCAGGCCATGTAGAGCGGACCGTCGGATGCCTCGTAGACGCCGACGGTAGGAGACCCGTTCGGCGAATTTCCGAACCGCCCGGGGTTCTTGCCGTTGATGAGATAGGCCATGCCATAGAAGCCGGTCATTCCCATAGCGACGTCGAACAGGGCGACCTCGACATGCTGTCCGCGGCCGAGCCGATCCCGCGCCAATAGCGCCAGCAGGATGGCATTACAGGCCGACATTCCCGTCGCCATGTCGACAATCGGCGGGCCGGTCCGGACCGGCGGACCATCGGCGAACCCGTTGAGCGACATGAAGCCGCTCTCGGCTTGTGTGATGGGATCGAAGCCGGGACGCGAGGCGAACGGTCCGGTGCGTCCGTAGGCGGAGATCGAGCAATAGACCAGCCGCGGGTTGAGCGGCGCAACGGCCTCGTAGTCGAGGCCGAACTTCTTCATGACCCCGCTGGAAAAATTCTCCACGACGACGTCCGCCCTGCGGATGAGATCCAGCGCGATCTCGCGCGCCTCCGGCACGGCGAGATCGAGCGCGATGCCGCTCTTGTTGCGGTTCAGGCTGAGATAGGCCGCGCTTTCGCCACCAATCTCGGCATGCTCATAGGCGCGCGTGTCATCACCGCCATCGGGGTTCTCGATCTTGATGACGCGCGCACCGAAATCGGCAAGCGTCTGTGTGCAGGCGGGACCCGCGACTACGCGCGTGAAATCGACGACCAGCAGACCATCAAGTGCGGTTGGCCCTCCCGCCGCCCGCGACGGACGTTCCGGCAGTTGAGGCTTGGTGGACATCCCAGGGGCTCCCTTACATCGGCTTGTGCTCGCCGAATTTCCTGCAAGCAAACTTAAAGCCCGGCGAAGCCGCCTGCGCAAGTGCTTCAGCAGCAACGCTTCATACGCAAAAAGGACCGGGCAGCAGTCAAGCTGCCGGGTCCTTAAGCATTCCTACTGAACAAGCCGCGCCTGCATCAGCGCGCGCCGTTTTTGACGTTGCGAAAACCAACTTCCGTGTCACGGGAAACCTGGCTCAATGAAGCGACCTCCGCCAATAGAGCGTATGCGACCAGGCCCAGGGCACCTCGGGTTCGTAGAGCCGATAGCCTGCCTGGATGAAATTATTCGCGGAGAAGCGATTGTCCGTTGTATCCGAAACGATGCTGTCCCATCCGATGCGCCGGCCCCGCGCTTCGACGGCGCGCATCATCCTGCGCTGCAGTCCCCTTCCCCAGTGTCGCTGCAAGACTCCGACTCTGGAGAAGTAGCCGCTATTTCGGGCATGGGTGGACGGCACTAGGCCTGCGAAGGGGACGGGATCATCGCCATGATAGGCCAGCCACCAAGCTCCGATGTCGAATTGCGGCACCGCCGCGGCATCGAAGAACGTCAGCCGATGCGGATCAGCCAGGGTGTCGGCAACGTCATCATCAGACGCATCGACCATACGAATTCTGTACATGGCAAGACCCATAGGATAGGGTTGAACGACCTCGAGCGGCTATGCGGCGACATCAGCGCCAAGGAAAACTCACTTGCTTAACACGACCTTCACGCCGAGCCAGACGGCCCCCATCAGGCCGGTCGCAATCACCGTAATGACGGCCTTGAAAGTGTAGCTCTGCGCCTGCTCCACGCTCTTTCGCCACCGGCGCAGGTGCTGGAAATCTGCCCTCACCTCCTTGCGATCATCATCTTCGATGCCAAAGGAAGCCAGCACCGACGCCACCGCCTTCAATATGATGGCATCGATGCTGTCCTGCTGGAGCTTCTGCTGCTCGACCAGCGTCTCGGCGACGATGGCCCTGATTTCGTCGTCTGGCTTCTCCACCGTTTGATGATCCTTGCAACATTCTCAAAGCCGCGCTTGGCGAAGTAGAAGGAAACGACGAGATTAGCGGTGATCGCCGCGAACCCCGCCAGGGGATCGGTGGATCCGAGGCCGAGAACCCTGTCCCAGACAAGGAGCTTGCCGGATCCGCGCCCGCCGTAGACGCCCTTGTAGCGCGCAGGTTTGAGCAGCGGCGCGAAGATCTTGGCCGTCGGGATTTTCAGGATGGACGTTGCGAGCGCCTCTTCTCCAGCGATGGCGCTAAGACTCTCCGCCGTCCGACTTTTCCGGATGCACGATGATGCGTTCGATCCGGTGGATCAATTCGAGCACACCGTCTTCGCCGTTCTCGATCGGTTGCGCCGCCTTGCCCCAGCCGCGATCAAGAATCGCGTTGGCGGCCGAGACGCGAGCCGCCGGCGTCGCCTCGTCGCTGCGCATGATCCCGACGAGAACCCTGATCGCCGTCCTGGTATGACTGCGCGCCAGCGAGCGAGATCTCGGTAAGCGTTCGTGCTTTCGAGGCCCTCCTGGTGACCGGCCGGTAGACGTCCGCGACCTTCACCTCGTATTCCATTCCGTCACTCAAGCAAAAATCTCCCACACGACAATCGCGACCAGGCCCCGCAAGCGCGAGCGATATCAAATAGACCGTCATCGTTCCTCCAAGAAAACAACAGTGCGGCAGATCGCGAGACGACGCGCGATCGTTTCGGCGCGAACCTTATCCCCGTCTCCGGGGACCGCGGAAGCGCAAGCAAAGGCTCGCGCCGCGGGCCGGCACGTTCGCGCGTGCACGGCCAATAGATGTGATTCGGACGGCGGCGCGCTTGTCGGCGCTCCATGAACGCGTTTCCACGAGGGCGAAGCGCGATGCGCGGGACGCCCTCCGATTCCTACAACCGAAACGAAAAAGCCCGCAGCGGAAGCTTCCGCGCGGGCCACAAACTCGTTTCGATGATGCCATTCTGCCGGTGTTTTGCCCGACGTGTCAAACTCCATTTTCTATTGAATCGCGGCCGTCGCGATTGCGAAGATTGCAACCCCATAAATCGATACGAAAAAACCCGCTCCGGATCATTCCGCGCGGGCTCGACCAACTTCTCTCGATGATGCCACTCTGCCAGTGTTTTGCCCGACGTGTCAAACGACATCGAGCCAAATTCATGGAAACCGGCGTCGAGTTATTGCTCCTGACGAAACAGCGGCTGTATCCAGCGAGAGAACCATTCGCCCGCGTCGTCTCGCGGATTGGCCGGATCCCAGATTGGCGGAGGGACGACATAACTCGGGGCAAACGCGCCAATCGGTCTGCTCGCCCCTGGTAACCGCGTGCTGGCTAATCGATCGTTCCGTTGAGGTCCAGTCTAGTGCCGCCGCGGCGCGCGGAATCAGCCTCTAGCAGTCTGCTGAAGAACCCCCTCGCCACGGAGAGGGCTTGATGATTCACTTTATCATCTCGAATCGGCGGAGGCGATCATGCGCGGCAGGTTTACGGATCAGGGCGGCCTGTTTTCGTACATCGCGCCGGATAAGCGTGTGCCAGCGAACCACCCGCTGCGGAAGGTCCGGGAACTTGTCCGGGATGTTTTGAGTGATTTGAACCGCAGCCTTGGGAGGCTCTACTCCAGCGAGGGACGTCCTTCGATCCCTCCGGAGCAATTGCTAAGTGCGCTGCTGCTGCAGGTGTTCTACGGCATCCGCTCGGAACGTCAGTTGATGGAGCAACTGGACTACAATCTTTTGTATCGGTGGTTTGTGGGACTGTCGCCGGACGATCCGGTTTGGGACCCGACCACCTTCACCAAGAACCGGGAGCGGCTGCAGAACGGCGATGTATTCACGAAGTTCATGACCAGGCTTCTCAACCATCCACAGGTCAAGCCGCTGCTGTCGGACGAGCACTTCTCGGTGGATGGAACGCTGATCGAAGCCTGGGCTTCACAGAAGAGCTTTCGTCCCAAGGACGGCAGCGGCGACGATGATGACGGCGCGAACTTCCATGGCCAGAAGCGCAAGAACGACACCCACGCGAGCACCAGTGACCCCGACAGCCGGCTTTATCGCAAGGCGGCCGGACGGGAGGCCAAGCTTTGCTATATGGGCCACGCCACCATGGAGAACCGGCATGGGCTGGCGGTGGCCGGCAGGGTCACGCATGCCAATGGCACCGCCGAACGCCGGGCTTCGGAGACCATGCTGAAGGCGAGACGCAAAGCCGCAGGCCGCCGCATCACGGCCGGTGAGGACAAGGCGTACGATACCGCCGATCATGTCGCCAATCTTCGCGCCATCGGCGTGACGCCGCATGTGACACAGAACCAGGCCGTCACCAAAACCGGCAAGACCCGCAACAGCGCCATCGACGAACGAACCACGCGGCATCCAGGGTACGGCATGTCGCAATCGCGCCGGGCGATGGTCGAGTGCATTTTCGGATGGGGCAAGCAACACGGCACCATGCGCAAGACCAAACATCGCGGCATCGCTCGCGTCGCCGCCGACTTCCTGCTCAATCTGATCGCCTATAACCTGATCCGCATTCCAAAAATCGCTCGGATAGCCCAAAGCGGGCCGTAATGCGCTCGTGCTCATCCCTGCCAAAGGTGTCGCCGTCTTTAATCACCGCACCATGCTCAATCAGATAGACTGCAAGGCCTGCCACTCTGTCGATCATAACCGGAAGCGCAAGCTTGTCGGTCTCGAATTCAATCTCGCGCCCCGCAAATGCCGACAATCCCATTGTCACGGCGCCGATCTTCGCCTCCGAACGGAATGGCATGATGTCGATCCAGAGGGTAAAGGGATAGTCGGAAAATTGCGCAAAGGATTGACGCGACATCTCCATCCAAAGCTTGGCGGGTCGCGCGACTTTGGTGTCCCAGACCACCGCACAGCACTCCGGATCGTGGCAATCAATGCACCGATGACGGCCGTCATGAGACGGGCGACGGGCAGTGATTGCAGATTCTGTCCCAGCACCGAGACGATCAGATGACCTCGATGACGCGCTGCCACCGTCTTGGCTTCTGGCCACGTGGTAGCCGCGCGTGACCACAAGCCGGGATCTGGCGGAATTGGCGCAGGCACCGACATCACGGCGACCATTTCCCCGCCACATCAGATGAGCGGCGAGTTCGCGGAAGGCTGCCGAATGTCCTCGGCACCGCGACCATCCACTATTTGAGCCGCCAGTTCGGGATGCCTCGCGCGAAGAGCCTTGACGACCAGCACCATGTCAGGGGTAGTCGGCTTTCCTAGTAAGACAAGAGCGATGGATGACGGAATTCGGCTCGAGTCTACGGGGCTAACCTGAGCCATTTCTCGCTTGAATATTCGTTTATTAGCGCCGTTAAGCAGGGCCACTTCTTCAAACAAAAAGCCGCGGCGACAACTCACATCGGGCCAATTAGCCCATCTAGATGATGTCATTCCGCTAGTGTTGCCCGAAGTGACAAACTTTTATTGCAATTACCTGCGACGCGCTCGAGATCACGCCTCGTTCAATCCGGCGCCGCGATCCACCGCGGCCGCTTCTCCCTTGGCCGTGAGCTCGAGGGTGTCACCATCCTTCTGCACGTAGCCGTCCGTGATGAGCCGGAACAGTTCGTCCCGCTTGTCATCGCTGAAGGCGATGGACTGGCCGATGTCGCAGAGCACGGTGATCTGGGCATCTGTCAGCATGGAGTCCTCCTGCGCGTACAAGAGCCCCGGCAGTCGACTCGTTTCTCCGGGGACGCCCAGACCGCGGAATCAAAAAGCCCGCGGCGGATGCGTCCCGCGCGGGCTGAACTAGACTTGTCGATGATGTGATTGTGCAGGTGTTTTGCCCGACGTGTCAAAGCGTATACTGAAAACGAATTCGCGAACCCCGGAGTACCATCATGCGCGCACTTCCCACTCTCCTCCTGGTCGGCATTACAATGGCTATGGCTGCTCCGGCCACAGCCCAACGGTTCGCCGGCAATGCTCCCGTGTGCATGCAGAAGTGGCAGTGGGGCGGCTCCAGCTATATCACCTGCCAGTTTGCTTCGTGGGACCAATGCAGAGCCACCGCTGCGGGCCTTTCCGCCATGTGCCTGTCGAACCCCTATGTGCAACAGCCGGCTCATCCGGACCGCAGTCCGCGATTCCGATAGGCGCGCTGCGGCGGCCGCCGGACAAATTCCGGCGGATACGGACAACGTCACGATCGGTTGAGGAGGCATAGGCGCAAGAAACCGGGTTTCTTTGGAACGCTGCATCACGGCAATCATTGAGCCGGCGGGGCGAAACTCCCTGAGGAAAAGGCGATGCGTTCGATTCTGGCCTTGAGCGTTTTGATAAGCCTGTGCGGGGTCGCGAACGCGGCAAGTGTGCATCATGGGCACCGGCACGCGGTGCTTCGCCCCCATCACCACATGTACCCATCAGCTCGAGCCTCGGGCTTTGCCTATGCGCCGCGGCAATACAACCGGTCCGCCGACCCCTGTAGCAGGCCGGAAGCGTATTACGGCTCCTGTCAGGGTTATGCGCCTGGCGAAAAGGAGCAATTTCTCGAGAGTGTGCTCAACCCTTATTAGTTGGAAAGCGCGCAACCGGGAGCCCTGATAGGGCCGCCGTCCCCTAGGGCCATTTCCGCGAGGGATCGACCATGACACAAAAACCCATGACACAAAAAAACCTCGCGCAATCTGCCGGAGCCCGAGCCGCGCAAGGACAGCGAACGCGACACGCGAGAGGCGATCATCGCCGACGCCGACAAGACCGACGACCGCGATCTCGTTCACGGCGACGGCGGCACGCTCGACATGCCGACGAAGCCCGGGGATCTGTCGCGAGATGATTGAGCGGCGGCGCGGTCGCCGTCCGCGCAAAAAGCCCGCTGCGGATTGCTCCGCGCGGCCGGACTTTTCCGATGATGCCATTCTGCCAGTGTTTTGCCCGGACGCGTCAAACGCCTTAGCGATTGCTATGCGACCAAACCGCCATCACGCCTCGTTCAATCCGGCACCGTGATCCAGCACGGCCCCCTCTCCCTTGGCGGTGAGCTCGTAGGTGTCGCCGACCTTCTGCACGTAGCCCGCGGTGATGAGCTCGAACAGCTCTTCCCTGTTCTCATCGCTGAAGGCGATGGACTGGCCGATGTCGCGGAGCAATGCGATCTGCGCGTCTGTCAACATGGACTCCTCCGACGGTACAAGTTCCTGGGCCGCAGGCTGTTCCATCGGGCCAGATGGGCTCGCGCGCAGGCATCAAAAAACCCGCTGCGGATGCGTCCCGCGCGGGCTGAACCGAACTTTTTCGATGATACCACTATGCCGGTGTTTTGCCCGACGTGTCAAAGCCTATATTGAAACGAAGCGCCCGCCGCGGAGTGCACCTGTTCGCACGACCTTTGCTCCGTCGGCGCGGCTGCTATTCTTGCCTGCCTGCAGGGACTGCGCATCCGTAGCGTCGACCAAGCAGGGTCCGCAAATCCTCGGAGTCTCATTATGCGCGCGCTTCCCTGTCTCCTCATCGTCTGGATCATGATGGCTACGGCCGCTCCCGCCGCAGCCCAACGGTTCGCCGGCAATGCTCCGGTGTGCCTGCAGAGGTGGGAGTGGGGCGGCTCCAACCATATTTCCTGCGACTATGGTTCGTGGGAGGAATGCAGAGCGTCCGCTGTGGGCCTTCCCGCCATGTGCCTGCTGAACCCTTATGTGCAGCAGCCGGCGCGTCCGGACCTCGGTCCGCGTCGCCGCTAGCTGCGATCGCGCCGGCAGCTTTTGCTTTCGCGCAACGCGAGCCGGTTGGCGGGCTGATAGACCGAACGGCGAAACTCGACCCGCCGTTCATCCGCCATGGGCCAACAAGCGGCCTGGACTCAGTCGCTGAAAACGGCCGCCACCGACGCGGACTTCAACCGTCGGACGAGGCGGAACTCGCATTCAGCAGCTGCGAGACAGCGGTGACAAGCTGCGCCGGGGCAAAGGGCTTCGCCAGCAGAACGCTTTTGGGTACGCCCTTCGAAGCCCAGTCACCACCGCTGTCGCCCGTCATGTAGACGATCGGAATATCAGCGTTGAGCTCGCGCGCGTGTCGGGCAACTTCCCATCCATCGACCCGGTTGCGCCCAAGATTCACGTCGGTCACCAGCGCTCGATAATTCAGCTCACCCGCGTCCAGCAGACCGATGGCCTCTTCGCCGGTCGCAGCGACTTTCACGCCGTACCCGCCCTCCTTCAGCGACTCTTCCACGATGGTCTGAAGCAACGTCTCGTCTTCAATGACAAGAACAAGAATTCCATCACTCACGGTGCATCCTTCCGGCTGCGTGCAGCCCTAACTGGCAGGATAGCCAACAGCCATCATCATGTCTTACAGGCCCGGACGCCGTTCACCTAAGGCTTTGAATCGAGGTTGGTTCCGCTAAATTGGGGGAGTTGGCTCATCTTGCCATTGTCCGACGTGTCAAACGAACGAAGCCGCCAAGCGGGCGTTGACCGATCGGGAGGATTGGCCATGACACCCGAAGTGACACAAAAAACCTCGCGCAATCTGCCTGGACCCGAGCCGCGCAAGGACAGCGGACGCGACGCGCGAGAGGGGTCATCGCGGACGCCGACAAGACCGAAGACAGAGGCCGCGATCTCGTTCACGGCGAGGGCGGCACCCTCGACATGCCGACCAAGCCCGGTGATCTCTCGCGAGACGACTAACGTTTCGCCTCTGTCCGCGCTCCGGCGCGGAGACGGGTTGGCCAACCGACGCGAACCAACGTCTCATCCGGATCGGAGATCGCAAACTCGTACATCCCCCACGGCTTGTCCCCAGGTGATTGCTGAAATTCCCGCGCCGCGGCGTCAACATCCTCGAGGTAGAGATAGAGCCCAAACGGGTTTCTGCCCCGCGTGAGCCACCCCTCGACCGCGTCCGTCAGATGGAGATGTCCGCCCATCCCGTTCGACAGCATGCGATAGGTGTCGAGCTCTCCCGGAGCAGGCCTTTCGCTGGCCGGGCGCGCAAAACCCAGCCGATTATAGAACCGCTCCGACGCATCAAGGTCATTACACGGCAGGACGGCGATCAAGGCTCCGGCAGGGCTCATTCGTGCACTCCTCATCGAGCCGGCAAGATAACCGGCAATTTCAACAACGCATTTATAAAGAAGGGAAGCCCGCGGCGGATGCGTCCCGCGCGAGCTGAACCGAACCTTTCGCTGAAGCCGTTATGCAGGTGCTTTGGTGCAGGTGTTTTGGTGCCAGTGTTTTGGAGCCGGCGTTTTGCCCGACGTGCCAAAGGCGGAAAGCGGCCCCGGCGCTGACGGGGGCTTGGGCGCCGGAGCCGCCATTCCAGGCCGGTCAATCGGCGGCGAGACCGGCCACCCGCTCAATTCTGGGCCGGGCCCGGAAGTTCCTATGGGAGCCGCCAATGGTCAGGCTGCGCCGGCGCAGCACTGTCGCGGGGACCGGTCGCGGGTGCGGCGGCGGGATACCAGTGGCGCTCGTTCGGCCTGAAGGACGCGAAAGCCGCTCACGCGGCGCGCGACAAGTCCGCCGCACGCTCCTGGCGTCCCTGCAGCAAGGCGATCGTCGCCCGCAGATTCTCCCTGCGCGACCGCAAGGCCAGGGCTAGCATCGAATAGGTGGGACTGCCGGGGTCGGCATTGCCGGAATTGCGCTCCTCCTCGGCAATGTCGCTGTCCAGCATCTGGATCCGCCAGCGCAGGTCGGAGATTAGAGCGTGGAGCATGTTCGCTTCGTAACGGGACGTTGTCTGCATGTGATCGCCTCAATCTGAAACGGCCCGATCGGCCGGGTCGGGATCAAGACCTCATGTAGCAAGAGCGATGCCAGCTTGGCTGCAACCCGGGCAGGAGCCCGCGCCCTCACTCCTCCGCCAGCTTCCGCTCGATATAAGCATCCACCGTCTCGGCGAACGAGCGCTGCACGCCGACCGAGGCCACATGCAGTTCGAGCGCCCCCTGCTGGAGCACGCGCAGACCGCGGTTGCGTGCGCTGACCGGCGCCATCGCCAGATAATCGTCGATGGCGCGCTCGCCAGAAAGCTCAGGCAATCGGCCGGACCCGGCATGGGTTCGCGATCTCAGCGCTGCGGCGATTTCGGCTTCGGCTTCGTGACGGGTTGGCTATGGGTCCCGAACAGCGCCAGCAAGAACGCGACTTCTTCCTTCGAACCGACCTGCATCGTGGCTTCCCCTTTTCGCTCCGTTGGTCGGGGCGAGCGGCGAAGGCGTTCAGGACGATCTGGTTTCAGGAGTGTTTCAATCCTGTTTCGTGCGGCATGCAAGCAGCTCTGCCCGTCTTGGCGTCGCCGGGGGACGATACAGGTTCAAGCGCAGCCGCGATCGGGCATAGGTTTACCCAACAGGTCAAACTTTATTCAAATGCAACAAAGCGGATTCGGCGGAATGCAATCTCTCCGCGCCATGCTGGCACACACGCGTTCCGAGGAGAGATGCGCGATGTACTACGTCGCCGCCGCATTGCTGGGATTGTCAGGACTGTTCTATTCCGCGAGCCATCACGAGCTCGGCCAGCTCGGCTCGAACGTGTGCAGCTACGGCAGCACCTTCTGCGAGAATCCGGTGGTCGTCTTTGCCGGCGCTGCGCTCGCCGCCGCCTGGGGCATGTTCGTCAGCATCAAATAAAACGAGAGCCCGGCGCCGCTTGGGAGCCGGGCTTAATAATCGAATGTGCTGCCTGACTGGCGCACCGAGCGGGGCGGCTACCTCGCGAGCTCCTTGCGGACGGCGGCGGCCGAATTGCCGACCTTGTCGACGGCCCGTTGCAGCTGCTCCCTGGTGACGCCGAGCGCGTGGGTCCAGTATTTGACCTCGTAAGCCTCGTGCATGTTGATCTTGCTGCGGTCGGGCTGCTCGCGCTTGGTCAGATTGTCCATCAGCCAATTCCTCGTCTGCTGAAACGGGACGCAATGGTGACTGTCCCGCTCCTCGAAGATTCCGTCTCCGCAGACACAACATGCATTGCGGGCGGGTGTTCCGCACATGCGCCGGGGAGCAGCGCATCCCGCCTGCTGGCCGGCCGGGGAACTTTCCGGCTATGATGGGCTTAGCCCTGAATTCGCAATTCCGGAAGGTGAGCCCTGTCGAATCGATCGCAACATCGCCCCACCGGGCACGGCCGCGCCGAGCCGCCGACGAAGTCCGCTCCGATGCTGCTGCGCCGGCTCGGCCCCGGCCTGATCACCGGGGCGGCCGACGACGATCCGTCGGGCATCGCCACCTATTCGCAGGCCGGCGCGCAATTCGGCTACGGGCTGCTCTGGACGGTCTTTCTCACCACCCCGTTCATGATCGCCATTCAGCTCGTGAGCGCGCAGATCGGTCGCGTCACCGGCAAGGGTCTTGCGGCCAACGTGATGCGGCTCGCGCCGAGCTGGATCGTGATGGGGCTTGTGGCGCTGCTCGTCGTCGCCAACACCTTCAACATCGCCGCCGACATCGCGGCGATGGCGGAGGCGCTCTCGCTGGTCATCGGCGGACTCGATCACGAGCACGCGCTGATCTTCGCGGCCGGATCGACCCTGCTCCAGGTGTTCGTGCCCTATCGACGCTACTCGCCGGTGCTGAAATTCTTGACGCTGACCTTGTTCGCCTATGTCGCGACCGCCTTCACCGTCAAGATCCCGTGGAGCACGGCGCTGCTTGCCACGGTATTGCCGAAGGCGACCGTCAACGCCGATTATTTCATGATGGTGGTCGCGGTCCTCGGCACCACCATCAGCCCCTATCTGTTCTTCTGGCAAGCCTCCCAGGAGGTCGAGGAGATGAACCAGGGCAAGCGCGACAAGCCGTTGCGCGACGCGGCGGCGATCCCGAGATCGCGCGCATCAAGGCCGACACCACCGTCGGCATGCTGCTGTCGAACGGCATCGCCTTCTTCATCATCCTGACCACGGCCTCGGTGTTGAACGCCAACGGCGTCACCCACATCAATTCCGCGACGGAGGCGGCGGAGGCGCTGCGGCCGCTCGCCGGCGACTTCACCTTCGCGCTGTTCGCGCTCGGCATCATCGGCACGGGCCTGTTGGCGATCCCGGTGCTGGCGGGTTCGGCGGCCTACGGCGTTGCGGAAACTTTCGGCTGGCGCGGCACGCTGGAGGCAAAGCCGGAGAAGGCGGTCGGCTTCTACACCATCATCGCAGCCGCGACCGTGATCGGCTTCGGCCTCGGCTTCACCGGCATCAGCGCGATCCACATGCTGGTGTGGAGCGCTGTGCTCAACGGCATCGTCGCCGTTCCGATCATGGCGATGATGATGCTGATCGTCTCGAACGAGAAGATCATGGGGCGCTTCAAGGCCCGGTCATGGCTCGTCATGCTGGGCTGGCTCGGCACCGCACTGATGGCGCTGGCCGTGCTCGCTCTGTTCGGCTCGTTCGTGATCGGCTAGAGCGGCGCCCGGCCGAGTGCTTGCGGGCTTCACGGCAGGTCGTTAGCCTTGTGGCTGGCCCCGGGCCTGCGACCGCGGCACAAAACCAATAAGACCCGGCCGGGCGACAGGAAGCGACATGACAACATCATCAAAAGCAACAAGTCTCGAGATTCTCGCCTGCGACGCCGGCTGGAGAAATTACTACTTCGTCAAGGTGACGACGGCGGACGGCGTCGTCGGCTGGAGCGAGTTCGATGAAGGCTTCGGCTCGCCCGGCGTCGGCGCCGCGATCCAGCGCCTCTCCGCCCGCGTCATCGGTCAGAACGTCTTCCAGCACGAGCGCATCCATGCTGAGCTGTTCGCCGCCACGCGTCCCGCCGCCGGCGGCGTCGTTGCGCAGGCGCTCGGCGCGATCGAGAACGCGTTGCTCGATGCCAAGGCGAAATGCCTGGGCGTACCCTGCTACGAACTGCTCGGCGGCAAGATCCGCGATCGCGCCCGGGTCTACTGGTCGCATTGCGCGACCTGGCGGATCAATCATCCGTCCTGGTACAGGCCGCCGATCGAAAACCTCGATGGCGTCAAGGCGATCGGGCGCGAGGTGCGCGAGAAGAAGTTCACCGCGCTCAAGACCAACATCTTCTCCTATGACGACGGCAAGCCGACCGGCTGGCGGCCGGGCTTCGGCTCGCCCTTTGCGCCCGAGATCAATGTCGACCGCAAGATCCTGCGCGACCTGCGCATGCATCTGGAGGCGATCCGCGACGGCGCGGGCCCCGACGTCGACATCCTGCTCGACTGCAACTTCAACGCCAAGACCGAAGGCTATTTGAAGATCCTGCGCGAGATCGCCGATCTCGACATGTTCTGGATCGAGATCGACAGCTTCAACCCCCAAGCCCTCGGCTATATCCGGAGGCAGAGTCCGCATCCGATCTCGTCTTGCGAAACGCTGTTGGGCCTGCGCGAATTCCTGCCCTATTTCCACGAGCAGGCGATGGACGTGGCGATTATCGACACACCCTGGAACGGCGTGTGGCAGTCGATGAAAATCGCCTCGGCCGCCGAAGCCTTCGAGGTCAACGTCGCGCCGCATAATTTCTACGGCCATCTCTGCTCGATGATGAACGCGCATTTCTGCGCGGCGGTGCCGAACCTGCGCATCATGGAGATCGACGTCGACCGCCTTGCCTGGGACCGCGAGCTGTTCACGCATGAGCCGGAGATCCAGAACGGCCATCTGATCATTCCGGACCGTCCGGGCTGGGGTACCGAGCCGAACGAGGAGGCCCTTCGCGCCCATCCGCCGAAGACCACCGGCGGATTCCTCAATTACGGCCGCAAGAGCTGAGCGTTACGGCGTCACCGGATTGATGGTCGGGGACGTCTTCGGACCCGGCCGCTCCGGCTCGATCGGCGATTTTGATTCGGTCGGAAGCACCTTGGCGCCTGCCGCCCGGGCGGCTTCGCCGGTGGTCGCATACATCGCAACGTGAGCCGGCTGGGTCTTGGCACGATTCCACGGCCCGTGATCGACGATCAACATCGCTGCAATCGTCACGCCGGCCACAATCAAGGCGATCACGCCAGGATGGCGAAGCGCTGAGGACATGGAGTGTGCAAACCGGTCGGTTGCCATCGAAAAAGCCATAGTTTCCTCTCGCAGGTTAATTCGAACGCGGCCCACGAGTTCCCCGCCGGACTTCGGCAAGTTCCGAGTTTTAGCAAGTTCCAAGCTTTGGCAAGTTCCAAGTCAGTGCCAGAAGTTTGGCCATTTCCATTCGTTCACTTGACGTCGGGGCGCGCGTCACCAACGAATTTGTCGCGGTTCGGCATTTTAATGGCCGCGAGCGATGTCGCATCAAGCGTCGCATCCGCTCCGAGCAGTCCATTCAAGTTCAGGATGTAGGCCGACACCGCGTACACATCTTCATTGCTCAGCGACTGCGGCGCGTTCTGCGGCATCGCGCGACGGATGTAGTCGAACAACGTCGGCGCATAAGGCCAGTAGCTTCCGACGGTGCGGACCGGCTTGGCGGTCGCGATCGTGCCCTGGCCGCCGACGAGACGATCACCTAATCCGCCCTCGCCGTTGTCGCCATGACACGACGCGCATTGCTGGGCGAACACCTCGCGTCCATGACGCACTGAGCCGCTCCCTTTCGGCAGATTGCTGCCATCGTGCCCGACATCGATATTCCAGCCCGCGATCTCGGCCGCCGTCGCGGGCCGACCGATGCCATAGGGACTTTGCGCCCGCACGGCGCTCGCTGAAGCGCAGAGCAAGATCGCGAGAAAGACGCCGCAGATCTCACGCCAGCGCATTGGTGACCTCCCCGTCGGCGGCCACACGCCAGGGCCAGATCGCATTGTTGTGGTAGAAATAATTCTCGCCGCGCACCGCGAGCAGCTCGGCGAGCGTCGGCTGCACATAACCTGTCTCGTCGATCGCGCGGCTCTGGATCACCGCGGGCTTGCCGTCCCATTGCCAGGGCAGGCGGAATCGCGTGAGGGCGCGGGTCAGCACCGGCTCTTGCAATTGCGCTTCCTGCCAGCTCTTGCCGTCATCGAGGGACACCTCGACCCGCTTGACCTTGCCATGGCCACTCCAGGCGATGCCGGTGATTTCATGGAAGCCGGGTGCATCGAGATGCTGGCCGCCCGAGGGACGCGTGATGATCGACTTCGCTTCCATGTAGAAAGAGAACTCTCGGGCCGTACCGTCCGGCAGGAGGTCGGTGTATTTCGAGGTCTCCTCCCGCGAGTAAGCGGGCTCGGCGGTGACATGCAGGCGCCGCAGCCACTTCACGTTCATATTGCCTTCGAACCCGGGCAGGAGCAGCCGCAACGGATAGCCCTGCTGCGGACGAAGCCGCTCGCCGTTTTGGCTATAGACGAGCATGGCATCCTCGAGGCATTTCTCGAGGGGGATACTTCGGGTCAGCGCTGCCGCGTCGGCGCCTTCAGCGACGATCCATTTCGCTTCCGGCTTCAGCCCGGCCTCCTGGAGCACCAGCTTCAGGCTGACGCCGGTCCATTCGGCGCAGCTCAGCAGGCCGACGAGGTCCGACGCAGTCTTGCCATACGGCTTGGTGTAACCGGGGTTGCCGGAACATTCGAGAAAGTGGATGCGCGACTCCGAAGGGAAGCGTCGCAGATCGTCCATGGTGAAGATCAGAGGCCGTTCGACAAGGCCGTGAAGCATCAGCCGGTGCTGCGCCGGGTCGATCGTCGGGACGCCGCCGTGATGCCGCTCGTAGAACAGGCCATTCGGCGTGATGATGCCGTCGAGCTCCTGCAATGGCGTCCGGCCGGACGCGGAAATGTACTGTTTGAGGTTCTTCGAGATGTTCTTGACGACGCCCTTCTCGAACGGCGAGGGCGCGCCGTAAGGCTGGCTTCCCATCGGATCGCCCGGCGCTTTCATCCAATCCGGAATGTTGGGCGGAAGATTTTCGGTCTCCGTGGCGGCTGAGCCACCAGCTCCCAGGACGACGCCACCTGCCACGGCGCCGCTTCCTTTCAGGAAGCGGCGACGTGTTGTCGTTGCGGATTTGTCGGAGGTGTCGATCGTGCTGCTCATAGCGGACCCTCGGATGAAGCTCGGCCCGCATGAAACCTTCTGCGAAGCGCATTTGCAATTCGCGGGCGTTTCAAAAGCAGGCGATTTCGATCAGGACTGACCTAAATCCGGCGGCAGCGACAGCAGTTCCATTCTTTGCGCTGCACAAACGGGTCGCGTGTCACTCACCCGGCGCGATTGCATTGCTGGGTGTCGGCCGATCTGTGATCTGCTGGCCGAACAGGCTGCCGATCAGCTCGACCGCGGTGCGTGCGGTGCGGCCGCGCTCGTCCAGGAACGGATTGAGCTCGACGATGTCCACCGACCCAACCGCGCCGGAATCGTGCAGCAACTCCATGATCAGATGCGCCTCGCGATAGGTCGCCCCTCCCGGCACTGTGGTACCGACACCCGGCGCGACGCTAGGATCGAGAAAATCGACATCGAAGCTGACATGCAGCACGCCGTTGCTAGCCTTGACGCGCTCGATGACGCGCCGGATCAGCACCGCGACGCCGAACTCGTCGATCTGGCGCATATCGATAACCCTGATGCGGCGTGCGCGCATCAGCTCCTTCTCGAGCTTGTCGATTGAACGGGCACCGAACAGGTCGAGCTTGTCCGGATCAATCGAGGCGCGCGGATCGTCGCCCAGGAGGGCATCAAGGCCGGCCTCGCCGCACAAGAACGCCGCCGACATGCCATGCATATTGGCTGTGATCGTCGTCTCGGGCGTATTGTAGTCGGCATGGGCGTCGAGCCAGAGCACGAACAGCTCGCGTCCACGCTCCCGCCAATGCCGCGCCATCGCATTGACCGAACCCATCGACAGCGTGTGATCGCCCCCGAGGAAGATCGGCAGGGCGCCGGTTTGGGCGATCTCATAGCCGCGACGGCTAAGCATGCGCGTCCAGCGCTGGATTTCGCGGTAATGATTGGCCTTCTCCGGCGGCCTGTCGGCGAGATCCCTGACCTCGGCCACGGAGAGATCGCCGTAGTCGACGACTTCGAAATCCAGGCTTTCGAGCAGCGTAGCAAGGCCGGCGGTCCGCAGCGCCGCGGGGCCCATCAAGGTGCCGCGCTGGGAAGCGCCCATATCGATGGGCGCGCCCAGCAACGCGATGCGCCGCGCTCGATCCTCAATGGTTCGATCGGTCACGGCAATCTCCTGAGGTCAGCAGTTCCTGAGGTCAGCAAGGCTGCACCAGCGTAACAGAGATTCGCATCCGTCGTTTCACGGAGACCTGGAACCAAATCCCGCACGCCGCATTTTCTGTGGCAAGGCCGGTACCCGCCGTTCAAAACGGCGCCTGTCGCGGATAGCCAAAGGTCGTTTGACCCGCTGTTCAAAACGAGCGCACGCGCGGATAGCCAAAGGTGCCGGCCTCAGCTCAGTCCAGGTCTGGAGGTCGCGCTTGAGCACGGACACACCGCAGCCCAATCCTCAGCCCGGCATCGCCGAGCGCGCCATCGATGCGGCGACCGACGTGTCCCACACCATCGGCGAAGTCGCAGGCGGTTTGCGTGCCGCCGTCGATCGCCTCACCTATGCGGTCGATGAAGCACGAAAGCCCGGACGGCCGCTCTCGACAGTGGCGGCGATCACGCGCGAAGCGCCCTTGGCCAGCCTGTTCGTCGCCTTCCTCTTTGGCGTCGCGGTCGCGCGCAGGCGCTAGCACCCAAACAAGCGCGCTTAGGCAGCGCTGACGGCTTCCAGCTCGGTCGCCAAAAATTGTTTCTCGAATGCGTCGGCAGGTATCGGTCGGCCGAAAAAGTAGCCCTGCCCTTCCTCGCAGCCCATGCGGATGAGGAAATCCGCCGTGGCGCGATTCTCAATGCCTTCGGCAACGACCGTAAGACCGAGCTGTTTGCTGAGGCCGATGGTCGAGCCGACGATCGCTGCGTCGTCCAGATCTGCGAGGAGATCGAGCACAAACGAGCGATCGATCTTGAGCCCGTCGAGTGGAAACTTCTTCAGGTAGCTCAGGCTTGCATAGCCCGTTCCGAAATCGTCGAACGCGATACGGACCCCGAGCTGCTGGATCCGCTTGAACATGTCGAGCACCCGGGCCTCATCGTGCAGCAGGATGTCTTCGGTGACTTCGATCTCGAGCAGCGAGGGGGTTAGCCCCGTCGTACTCAGCAATTCTGCAACCGAATGCGCGAGATCGCCGGAGTGGAGCTGCGACGGCGAGAGGTTGATTGCGACGCGCACAGCGTTGCCCGACAGCTCCCACGCGCGCGCCTGCCGGCCGGCGGTCTCCATCACCCAGTTCGCGATCCGCTCGGACAGGGCCGAGGTGTTGACCACCGGCATGAACTCTCCGGGCGAGACATAGCCGCGCACCGGGTGCCGCCAGCGGATGAGTGCTTCGGCGCCAACCAGGCTGCCATCGAGCAGGCGAACCTGAGGCTGGTAGAACAGCTCGAACTCGCCGCGGTCGGCGGCAAGCGCCAGTTCGCTCTCCAGAGTCAACCGGTTCTCCAGCTCCCGCCTGATCGCGCCCTCGAACATCACATGGCTGCCACGCCGGGTCGCCTTGGCGCGGCTCAGCGCCAGATGGCCGTTGCTCAGGAGATCATCCGCACTCTGTCCACCTTCCGGATAGACGGCGACGCCGGCGCTGATCCTGACGCGGTGCTGGCGCGTGCCGGTCACCAGCGGCGCCTCGAATGCACGCGCAATCCGCTCAGCGAACGCAGCAATCGGCTCGTCGCTCTGTGCGCAATCCACCGCAATCGCAAACTCGTCGCCGCCCAGCCGGGCGACCACCGCCTTGCCATCGACCTCGGTCCGCAGGCGTTCGGCAACCGCCCGCAGCACGAGATCGCCGATCGAGTGTCCAAGCATATCGTTGATCTGCTGAAAGCCGTCGAGTCCCAGCACGAGCAGCGCGAATTCGGACGACCGCCGCTCCGCTGCAGCGATCATGCTGGCGAGCCCCGCATGCAGCGTGTTGCGGTTAGCGAGACCGGTGAGCGCATCATACTCGGCGAGGTATCTGACGCGTTCAGCCTCGCGCTTGCGCACGGAGATGTCGCGCAGGATCGCGCCATATTGGAAGCCTTCCGTCCCCTGCCAGCTCGAGAAACTCGCCTCGACCGCGAAGGTTTCGCCATCCTTGCGCCGGCCTTCGAACTCGACGACCACGGCCCCGCCGGGGACCAGCAGCGCCTGGCGCGCGGCGTCGCGCATGGCGAAGGTCCTTGTGCCTGCCTCCGCCGGCACTGCGCAAAGCGTTTCGAACGGGCGCCCGATGACCTCGGTCGGCATGTAGCCAAAGATCGCGCTCGCGCCGGGATTCCAGACCGTGATCCGGTGATCTTCGTCGGTGCAGACCAGACCATCGCCGAGCGACATCGCGATGCGATGAAAGCGGCTTTCGGCGATACGCCCCAGCAGACCGCGGAAATCGATCTCGTCCAGCGCGATTGCCGTCAGATAGGCGACGATCGCGATGTGGAACAACGAGGTGTCGATGACAAGCGGCCAACGCGCCTGCACAAGCACCGCAGTCAGTTCGATGCCTGCTCCGGCAGCGAGCAGCATCACGACGCGGACACCCGGTGCGACGCGGCGCCATGAATACATCATCAGCAGGCAGATCGCGCCAAGACCAGCAATCATGCCGGCATCGGACGTCCAGCGCAGCATGCGGTTCTGCAGGACCGATTCTGTCGCCAACGCCTGGAGTACGGGTCCCGGGACGATACGGCCATTCGGAACGCTGAACCGGTCTCCCAGTTCGAGTGCCGTAGCACCGACGATGACCTTCTTGTCCCTCAGCCTCTCCAGGGTCGCGGCGTCGCCGCGCAGCACATCGACGTAGGAAACACTCGGGATAGAGGACGCACGAATGCTGAAGTCGATCAGGAACGGCGGCCGCCGATTGGCGTCCTGACCGGCCAGCACGACGGCCATCGACGGCATCTGCGCATCGCCGAGCTTCTCCCCGACCGGATAGCGGCGAACGAGCCCGTCGGATTCGATCGCGACATTGACCACGGCCGGCCATGACTGGTTGCCGAACGGCTTCAGCGGACGATTGACGTGAGCCGCACCGCCATTTGGCGTCGGCTGCTTGAAGGACGGCAGGATCGTCGAGCCGCCGACCTCTCGAAGCGCTGTGAGCAAGGCCTCGTCGGAGGCCGCATCCGACGGCGTGCTAAAATCGATGTCGAATGCAACATCCTGCGCACCGGCGGCCTCCAGCCTGTGCAGGAGGCCGGCGTGCAGGCTGCGCGGCCAGGGCCACACGCCGATCTGGTCGATCGAGAGCGCGTCGATCGCCACGACGACGACCTTGCCGCTGGCGGAGCGCGACTCCCAGGCAAAGCGCAGGTCGGTGAGCGCATTGCGAAGCGAGCCGTGCCATCCCGTGGACAGCACGACCGCCAGCGCGATCACGACAAGAATATGCGGCCGATAGCGTTTCACCCGATCCTCCCCGCGCAACCGCTCTTTTCTGCGGATACGCCCCCTCAGCCCCTAGTGGCCGTGGCCGTGGCCACTTCCGTTGCCGTTGCTGCCATTACCGCCGCCATTCCCGTTGCCGTTACCGTTGTTGCCTTTGCCGTTGCCGGTGGCACCCTTATTGGCACTATTGCCGTTTCCGTTGCCGTTGTTTCCCTTATTGCCGTTGCCATTGTTCCCGCTACTGCCGCCGGGATTATCGCTGGTCGACCCGACGGTGGTCGCAACACTGGTGTTTGCACTCGATGATGTCGATGAGGCGCTGGCCGCGGATCCGCTGCCGCTCACGGTCGCCGCTGTAACGGTCGAGGCGTTTGTCGCTGTGGTGGTCGTGCTCGACTTGCTATCGCTCCAAACCGTGTCGGTGCTGGCATTCGCATTGCGCACCCGTCCTGGCGCGACGGAGTCGTGGGCAAGTCCATGCGTGACTTTGTGGAAGTTCAGCTTGACCTCGCCAAGAGAACTCGAGATGTGGATCACGGCCTTGGGCGTGTGAACTCCGGTTGCCTGGCGCTGATGCGTCGGCGCGCCTGCTGTCCTGGCGCCCTTGTCGGTCGGGCCGAGCGCGTGGATCGCATGGCCGCTTCCCGCATTGCGCGGCACCGACAGTCCCGACTTAGGCACGGGCACACGCTCGATCGTCGACGCACGCGGCCTGCCCTGCTCGATCGGATTGAACGTGCCGGCGCCGCTCAGGCTGAGACCCGGCGTGCCGTGCTCGAACGCGGTGGCCACCTGCCCCGGCATGACCTGGGCAATCTGACCCGTCCTGAAATCGGAGACTTCAACCTGGCCGCGGAGTACGCCGACCTTGGTGCTGCCCGCACCCACCGTGACGCTGAAATGCGTGCCCTTGACCACGGCGGCGAGATACGGCGTCTCGACCTCGAAATGCTTGACCTTGCGCTTCTCGACCTCGAGCAGGATCGAGCCGGCCTGCTGGATGATGGTGGTCGAGAGCCCCTCCTTCTTCTCGGTGGGCACACCGACCACTGAATTGGGAGAGATCAAGATCGTCTCTTCGCCGCGAACGAGCAGCACGCGCCCGTTCCGTCCGGTCCGGATCGTATCCCCCGGCTTCAGCATCTCCTGCTGATTCAACGACACCTGCTGGGCGCCATTGGTCGCGAGCCAGACTTCGCCCGATGACTTGCTGACCGACCAGACGCCGTCATCCGCAGCGGATGCACCCGATGCCGTTCCCAGGATCAGCGCTGCCATCACGGCGCACCGCATTCCAATTCGAACAAGCATGATGACCCTCAGTCTGAGTTGCTGCGAGCCTGATGCGTATCCGAAATCACTCAAGATTGGCTTAGCAGGAGCCCAGCAGTCCGGCGGCCGCATTAACCAATCGTTGACCATAAAAAACTATGAAAAATCATGTGCCTACCGAATCCTTACCGGCGCCTGGAGACATCTCCGTCGAAGTACGGAGAACGGTCAGCGCGTGACGCGGTCGGACGGTATCTCGCTGCTGCGCTGGTGCTGCTTGGACCGATACTTGCGGGAACTCCGCAGGTGTTGGCGCAGCAGGCGAACCAGCCGGGGTTCAATCCGCGCCAGCCGGAGAAATATTTTGAAAACCAAACCGAGCAGGAATCTCTGAGCCGACACCCGGTGAAATTACCCTCGCTTGGCCAGCCGAACGCCAGCCGCGATCCCACGCCACAATTTGTCCTCCGCGGCATCAACATCAGCGGTGCCCACGTCATCTCCCGCGATCGCATCTCCGCCCTCTATCAACCCTATCTCGGCAAGAAGGTCTCGCAAGCCGACCTTGCTGCGATCGCCGGTGCGATCGGCGACCTCTACCGCGCGCAGGGTTTCCATCTGAGCCGGGCAATCGTGCCGCCGCAGGACATCGCCGACGGCCGTGTCCGGATCCAGGTGATCGAAGGCGCGATCGTCCAAGCCGATCTGCAGGGCGACGGCGCCGAGCAGTTCGGCGTGAGGCCGATGCTCGGACCGGTTCTGGCCGAGCAGCCGTCACGTCTGGCAACGCTCGGACGTCAGCTCTTCCTCATCAACGGCAGGCCGGGCGTTCGCATCACCGATACCGCGCTGGAGGAGATCGGCGGTGCGACCGGTCGCTTCCGCCTCACCGTCTATCTGAAGACCTGGCACGTCTTCACGTCGTTCGGCCTGGACAATCTCGGCTCGTCGTCGGTCGGCCCGTGGCAGACCTATGCCACGGGCGCTTTCAACTCGTACCTCACGCCCGGCGACACGCTCGCGGTGAACCTGTCGACCATTGCCAACGATCCGCGCGAGCTCGGCTTCGCGCGGCTGTCCTATGACGCACCGGTCGGTGTCGACGGCGTACGCCTCGGCGCCTCCGCCCTCTACAGCGCAGTCCGGCCGGGTGACGCGCGCCGCCTCGACAGCGACATCACCACGACCGAGGCTTTCGAGGTGCGGGCAAGCACCATACCCTTCATGTCGCAATCTTCCGGACTGACACTCACCATGGCCGGAACCTTCAGCAACGTGTCGGAGCACGATCTGTTCGGCCCGTACTACAACGACCATATCAGGACCGCGAGCCTGACCGCCGACTATCGCCTCCAGGACAATTTTGGCGGCACCAACTACGCAACGCTCACCTATCGCCAGGGCCTCGACGTCTTCGGCGCGTCGCATTTCGACGATGATCTGTTGTCGCGCGATGGCGCGTCCTCGAATTTTTCAGTGCTGAATTTCTGGTTCACGCGCTACCAGGCCCTCAACGACAACTGGTCGCTCAAGCTCTCCGCTGCGAGCCAGACCGCATGGCGGCCGCTGTTCACCTCGCAGCAATTCTATCTCGGTGGCGCAGCGTTCGGCCGCGGCTATGGCGCGGCCGAGATCAGCGGCGACAATGGTCTTGCCGGCTCGCTCGAGCTGCGCTTCGACCAGAGCCTCAATTTCCGTTACTGGAGCGGCTACCAGCTCTACGCTTTCAGTGACGCCGGCGCAGTCTGGAACGACGGCTATCGTCTCGGTGACGGCCTGGCGCTGACGTCGGCCGGTGCCGGCGTGCGGTTCTTCCTGCCGCACGATTTCCAGGCGGATTTCGGCATCGCCGTGCCGTTGAGCTACCGGTCGCCGGACAATGAGCGCCGCAGTCCTCGGTTCCTCTTCACCCTGTCGAGCGCGTTCCGGCTTTGCCCCGAACGCGGCAGAAGGGACTGCCTCTAGCCGGGCGGGCTTCGCCGGGATACGCCCCTTTTGGAGGGCACTTCTCACAGACTTGCCTAAATTTAATCCCGTAACGTGCTCACGATCGCTCGATCCGGGGGTTTTCTATAGCCATGTTCAGTCAAAAGTGATTGAGACGGAACCATGAAGAGGGTGTTTGCAATCCTGGCCTTTCTCTGCGTCCTCGCGGCGGGAGAGTATTTCGTCGTCAGCAAATTCGCGATCCGTCACGAGATGCTGTCCCTGTTCGACGCCGCACGACAGCGGCCGATCTCGGTCGAAATTGCGGTGCGGCGCGACTACGAGACCAAGGCCAATCTCGGCCTGTGGAAGCTTCCGATCGCTATCATCAGCAATGGCAACACGGTCAAGGCGACCGAATATTCCTTCCTCGCCAACGTGCTTGCGGCCCGGGGCTATCTCGTTGCCAGCATTCAGCAGGATCTGCCGAGCGATCCGCCGCTGATGACCCGTGTCGGCCAGAGATATGTGGGCCGGCGCCAGGTCTATATGCGTTGCGAAGCCAACATCCTCTACGTGCTGAACACGTTGAAGGGGCGGCAGGAGAACGCGGACTACGATCACATCACGCTGGTCGGTCATTCCAATGGTGGCGACGTCTCGATGTATGTCGCCCAGCAGCATCCCGAGCTCGTGTCGAAGGTGATCACGCTGGACAATCTCAGGGTGCCCTTCGTGCTCAACGACCGTATGAAGATCCTGTCGTTCCGCTCCAAGGACCCGCACTTCCAGACTGACCCCGGCGTGCTGCCGACGCCCGAGGAAGCCAAGGCGCTCGGCATCGATATTATCCATACCGCTGCGCAACATACCGATATGAGCGATCGCGGGCCCGACTCGGTCAAGGAGAAGATCCAGGCGACACTTGACCGCTTCCTGCGCGACAGCGCCAGCAGCGCACTCGCGCCGGCCGATACGACCACCCCGATGATCATGAATCCCGGCGACTACTAGCCGGGAGCCTTTGCGGCAGATCAATGCCCCCGGCGCGGGTGCCCGGGCTCGTACGCCATTTCTGTCGTTCGGCCCGCAAGCTCCTGCAATCGATCGTCGCCCGCATCGGCCTGTCGCAATTTCCGGCATCGTGCTGCGGCTGAGCTTCGCGCCAAGCACGCAAACGAGGCCTCAGAATGCAAATCCCTGCCGGGTGAACCGACAGGGATCAGCAGAAAGGATGACGGACGGCGAATGAGGTTCATTCGGTGGCCCGTCATGGACCTGCAGAGGAATTGAAGTGCGCAACGCGTCACAAGGCAAGATCAATTTGTAAGCACACTCGCTGGTCCGGGAAACCACAATTTTCCCTTGTCAGGATTTGCCCTTGCCCGGCTGCATGAAGTTGCCGGTCATCTGGCGCATGTGATCGCCGGCGTTGGTGAACTGGCTTCGCAGGAACTCGGACTGGATTTGCATCGCTTCCTGAAGATCAGTTGCGTGAACCAGCTTGCGAGCGTGTTCGAACGCCGCCTTCATATTCTGCTCGGTAAAGGCGAGCGCCTGCTTGGATACGTCCGCACCCGCACCCGGAACGGACGACATCGATTTGGTGGCGGCATCGAAAAACATTCCGAATGCCCTCTCGGCTTGGTCGATGGTCTTTTCAGCCAGGTCGCGCAGTTCGGCCGGAACTTCGAGCTTCGGTTCGATCATGGTCGCACTCCTCCCTCTTTTTCCTGACTGACTACCACATTTGTCGCACCGCCTTCCAGCGGCCAGACGCCAGCTAGGCCGTTAGCTGGCGGTCCCTTGCCGGTCTGAAAAGATGGACAAAGTGCAATGTCGGCCCGTGGCCGGGCTCAAGACAGCGGGTGTTCGGGGATGGTCTCGTCGGTGACGAGGTCTTCGACGAGCTTGATGACCTCAAAGCGCTCCCGGGGAGCGAGCTTGAGAAAGGCGCGCAGCAGGCGGAGACTTTCGACGGTACCGTTCGCGGGCGCGCCGAGCTTAAGATGCAGTTCAGCCGCGAAATTGAGGTTTTTCATCTCGCACCTATGACAGCATCCGGAGCTGCAAATCTGAAGAGGCTCGGTCCGACCCGATAGGTTGCAATTATGGCAAGGAACAACCCATCGAGCAAGCCAAACCGTAAGACCGGGCGATGCTTCGTCGGCATCGTGCTCCGGCAATTCCGGATAACAGGAATACGCGCTGCCGTCACCAACCTGCGTCAACAAGCAGCAATCAGTCACCACACGGTCCCATCGCCGTCAACTAGACCTGAGTTTCAGCTTGTTTCCCGTGTGAACGGAGATTGGCAGCCGCGGCCTCAGCTTCTTCAGCGGATACATGCAATCGTTGAGCCCGATTTCGGCGGTTGCGTCGTCCACGAGCGGTATCTCGTCGGAGTCCACCCGATATTTCCCGCTCAATGAACCGTTGTTCAAGATCGCGCGACCAAGCGGTTGCGAAACGGCCACGCAGATCACAGGCGCCATGGCTGATGGAACGTTTGATTCGGGGCGCGCCTCGGCACCAAAGGACGACCATCAAGGGGCCGCGCTCCTGGCAATACAACGTGCATCGCGGGCAGAACGGTGAGAAGCAGCAGGCACCGACTGCCAAGATCGGGCTGCTGGCCAACGCCTCGCTCCGCGTCGAACCCTACACCACGCCCTATCAGATCATGCCGCATCCGTGAGGAGCGAGCCGGCAGCCACATTCAGCGGCGCCGCGCCCGCGCATCGGTCGCAAAGCCGTAGACCAGCGCCAACCGGTCGAGGCATTCGCGAAAGCGCCGGGCGAAATAGTCGTTCCAGCGCTGGGTGCGCACGGCGCGTCGCTCCCCGATCTGGTCCATGGTCAGGCCGAGCACCAATACGTCATGAACCAGCGCCGCGCCGTCGGTGCCGAGCTCGCGCTCGACCCGGTTCAGCCGCAATACGGCCTGGCGCTGGCTCTCGGTGACGGGCTCGCGCGAGCGCGCGCCGTCGACATATTCGCGGGTCGGATCCATGGCCTGAGGGCCCCGCTCCGCCCGCTCCCAATCGCGCTGGTAGGCGCGGCCACCCCGATATTGCGCCTCGTCGATCTGATGGTGCGAGTGCAGCCGGCCGAGCGGATCGTTGCGGATCGACCGCATCGCCACGATCTTGTCGTCCGGATCGAGCGCCAGCGGATTGTCGACCTCGACCTCCACCAAATCTGCATTGAACGGCAAATCGCACGATCTGCGGTCGTGGAGCCTGGTCAATTTGTAGGACATGTTGCGTCTGGCGCGTGCCACTCGAAAACTCCTTGCAAACTGGTGGGAAGGTCAGGCGGCGGAGACCAGCCTCAGCACGGCGGCACTGGCGGTACGGCCGGACACTGCTCCGGGACCGCGGGTCAGATGCGCATGCGGCGCGCAATAGCTCGAGCCGGGCTGACGCGGGTGACCGCAGAAGCGGATCTCCTCTTCCTCCTTGTCACCGCCATAGGGATAGCGGCAATCGCCTCGCTCGAGCTCGAGCAGCGGGATCAGGCGCGGCCGGATACCGACGCAACGCAATTTGACCGGATTCGCCGGCCTCAGGGCCGATGGCGGCGGCAGGTTCAGGCCGGGTATCGCAACACGAGGCGGCGAGAGCGGGCCCGGCTCGCCCGGCAAGGACGGCACGATCGATGGACTCGTCATCCGGTCGGGCGCAGCAAGCCCGAGCCGCTTGGCGCGGCCGACCACCGCATTGCGCGTGTAAGCCGTTTCAAACCTTGCGTTAATCTCGCTTCCGATCTCCGCATATGACAATCCCTTGAAAAAATACTCGCGAAGCGCGTCGGAATGCTCCGACGACCAATGGCCCGGTTCCATGCTGCTGTCCTGTGATGCGCCCCGATGCACGATCCGGAGGCGGAACACACATTCCGTTATTCCGAAGACAAAGTCAAGCGGGAATTCTGATATTCATAATTGCATCAATTCCGAATTTCGGATTACAAGAGGCGGAGCCGTTGGGCAATCGAGGGAATCAGCATGTTGGACGTTGCGATGATCGAGCGGGGCCTGGAGAAGACGGGCAAGAGCAAGGGCGGGCTGGCCGCGGCCATGGGCGTTCGCCCGGGCGCGGTATCGGAGATCCTCGGGGGCGAACGCCTAGTGAAGGCGTCGGAAATCATTCCGATCATGGAATATCTCGAGCTGAACCTCGCGCCGATCATGGGCCGCGTCGGTGCCGGCGCCGTGATCGAGCCGGATTTCGAGCAGGTTCCGCCGGAGGGGCTCGGCGACATCGTGCTGCCCTTCCCGATCATGGAAGAGACCGTCGCCTTCGAGATCGTCGGCGATTCGATGCTGCCCAAATACGAAAGCGGCGACGTGATCGTGGTCTACAAGGACCAGCGTCATCCGCTCTCGACCTTCTACGGTGAAGAGGCCGTGGTCCGGCTCAAGACCGGTGAACGCTATTTGAAGACCATCGAGCGCGGGAAAACGCCCTCCGTCGTCAATCTCAACAGCTTCAACGCCAAGCCGATCGTCGGCGTCAAGCTCGACTGGGTCGGAGAGATCTGCCTCTCGATGCCCAGGGGCCAGCTCGAGCGATTGCGCGCCAAGTCGGCACGCCCCCGCAAGAAGGGCCGATAGGCGTCGATTTCCGATTTTGGAAATCGACCTTGACATAATTCCGTTTTTCGGAAATACTCTGCCGCGCGCCCGGCCTTGGACGCGCGGCAGGATCGTTTCATGCAGTATTTCGTCGTGATGATCGACTACGGCCGGCGCGGCCGCGAGGCGGTCGTCGACCCCGAGATCACAAGGCGCGGAGTTATCTCCCGCGTCACCTCGGGCGAGTACCAGAACATCTCGTTCATCCACGAAATTATGGAGAATTCGGTCGAGGACGTGACCGAGGCCATCCTGGCCGAGGCCGCCCTTCCCCAGGTCCCGCCTGAAGATGTCGACCTCCAGGCGGTCCGCCTCGATCACGCCCGCGACCTGCGCAAGCACGAGAAGGCGTGACGCAAGCAGGCAGCCTGCGCGACCGCTCCATCCGGGATCACACCGTCAGAACGGTCGATCCCGTGGTCTTGCGTGCGGCGAGATCGGCATGCGCCTTCGCAGCATCCTTCAGCGCGTAGGTCTGATGGACCTCGATCTTGACCGCGCCGGACTTGACGACGTCGAACAGCTCGTTCGCCATCGCGACCAGGTTCTCGCGCTTGGCAGCGTAAGTGAACAGCGTCGGACGGGTAACGTAGAGCGAGCCCTTCTGGGCGAGCAGACCGAGATTGAGCGGCTCGACCGCGCCCGAGGACGCGCCGAACAGCGCGGCGACGCCGAGCGGCGCGAGGCAGTCCAGCGACTTCAGGAACGTGTCCTTGCCGACGGAATCATAGACCACCGGCACCTTCTTGCCGCCGGTGATCTCGTCGACGCGCTTCACGAAATCCTCACGCGTGTAGATGATGACATGGTCGCAGCCATGCGCCTTGGCAAGTTTTGCCTTCTCATCGCTGCTCACCGTACCGATCACGGTCGCGCCGAGATGTTTTGCCCACTGGCTCAGGATCAGGCCGACGCCGCCGGCCGCCGCATGCAGCAGAATGGTATCGCCGGCCTTCACGCGATAGGTCTGCCGGATCAGGTATTGCGTGGTCAGCCCCTTCAGCATCATTGCTGCCGCGGTCTTGTCGTCGACGCCGTCGGGCAACTTCAACAGCCGGTCGGCGGGGATCAGCCGCGCCTCGGAATAGGCGCCGAGTGGAGATGCACCATAGGCGACGCGATCGCCCGGCTTCAGATCGGTGACATCGGGCCCGACCTCCTCGACGACGCCCGCGGCCTCGCTGCCGAGCCCGCTCGGCAATGGCGCGGGATACACACCCGAGCGATTGTAGATGTCGACGAAGTTGAGACCGACGGCAGTGTGGCGGATGCGCGCCTCGCCCTTCCCCGGCTTGCCGACATCGACTTCCTCCCAGAGCAGGACTTCCGGACCGCCGGTCTTGTGAAAACGAATGGCATGGGTCATGGGCGTTGCTCCCTTATTGTTGAGTTGATGGTCCGAGAAAAGCGGATCGGCCGGAGAAATAGGCATTCGAGCCGCCCGTTACAGTCCAAAGACGTAACAAGAATGTCACAGCGAACGACAAACCCTCACCGTTCCGCCTCTGTTCGAAAGAGTTGATGACGGCATCGACGCGGGCGGCAGTAGCTTTTGCGCGGGGTTTGGTGGCCGCCTGCGAAGGAGAGCCGAGATGCCAGCTTATGTACAGCATCATCAGGATATCGAAATCGCGCCTGTGATTTGCCCGGCATGCATGGGGTTCCTGCCGATGTATGTGCGTGATGTCGAGCCGCACTGGAGCCTTGCCAAAATCGACTTCGTCTACGAATGCGCCGATTGCGGCGCCGAGGTCAGGCAGACCATCCGCAAGCCCGAGCTGCTGCGGCACTGAACGCGCCATAGGTCGCCTGTTAAGTATTTGCGCTGAACGGAAAAAAACACCGTCAGCGCGGATCAGGCCGTCCCAAACGAGGCTTGTTCTTTGCCGGGAACGCAGGCAGAACAAGCCTCAAGCAAGACCTTTGGGAGCGCCCTTTCGTGGCTGAACAGAAGGCCTCGACCTCGATCGAGGCAGTGGAGAGCGGCCTCGCCGCGCAAGGCTATATCGCGAGCCGCCAGATCGCGACCGCCGTCTATTTGTCGCAACAGATCGAAAAGCCGATCCTGGTCGAGGGCCCGGCCGGCGTCGGCAAGACCGAGCTTGCCAAGGCGATTGCCGCCTGGCGCGGAATGAAGATGATCCGCCTTCAGTGCTACGAAGGCCTCGACGAGGCCAAGGCACTCTATGAGTGGAAATATGCCAAGCAGCTGCTCTACACGCAAATCCTCAAGGATAAGCTCGGCGAAGTTCTTGGCGGCGCGCAGACACTGCACGCTGCGCTCGAACAGCTTCATGATTTCGGCGACGTGTTCTTCTCCAAGGAATTCGTCGAGCCGCGCCCCCTGCTCCAGGCGCTGGAGCAGCCGGGCGGCTGCGTGCTCCTGATCGACGAGATCGACAAGTCGGATGCCGAATTCGAATCCCTGCTGCTGGAAATCCTCTCCGACTTCCAGGTGACGATCCCCGAGCTCGGCACCGTCTCGGCAATCACGCCGCCGACCGTGATCCTGACCTCCAACAGCGAGCGCGATCTCGGCGACGCCTTGAAGCGGCGCTGCCTGCATCTGCATATCGGCTTTCCCGAGCAGCGGCTGGAGGAGCGCATCGTCGAGAGCCGCGTGCCGAACATCTCGCAGACGCTGCGCCGGCACATGGTCGGCTTCATCCACGAGATCCGCTCGCTCGACTTGAAAAAGCTGCCCTCGGTCAGTGAGACCATCGACTGGGCGCGTGTGCTGGTGCTGCTTCAGGCTTCCGAGCTCGACACCGAGATCGTCAAGGACACGCTCAACGTGCTCCTGAAATACGAGGCCGACATCGAGGCAGCTCACCCGCAGATCACGACCTTCATTGCCAAGGCGGCCCGGTCCAACGTCTTCGGTTGACGTCCGATGCGCGAGAACCTTCATCGTTTCTTTCGAGCTGCGCGGGGAGCAGGCGTCCATGTCTCGCCCGCCGAAAGCATCGACGCGATGCGCGCCGTCGCGCAGGTCGGTCTCACCGACCGCGCCGTCCTGCGCGATGCACTGCTTCTGACGTTAGCCAAGTCGCAGGACGAGAAGCTCGCGCTCGGCGACTGCTTTGACCTGTTCTTCAGCCAGCCCGAGCCGCGACAAGATCAGCCTGAAGCCGACAACGCAGATGACGCCTCTGAGGACTCGGACCAATCGCCCTCCGCCAGCTCGGCCGGCGAAGCGGGCGAAGGTCAGCCTCCCGAAGGATTGGGACCGCTTGCACAAATGCTGATGTCGCAGAATCGTAATGCGATCTCGGCCGCCATCGCCAGCGCCTCCGGCGCAGCTTCGCTCTCCGACATTCGTTACTCCACCCAGCGCGGCATCTTCTCGAGCCGCATCCTCGATGCCATGGGCCTCCAGCGCCTGCGCGACGATCTCGACCAGCTGACATCAACTAATCCCGCGCTGGCCGAGCGCCTTAGGGCCGCGCTCGACGCCCTGCGCGAGGGCGTGCGCGACACCGTCTCGCAAGGGCTTGCGCTCTACGCTCGCGAAGAGGCCGAGAACCTTCGCAACGAGATCCTGCGCAATGCGCCGCTCGCGCGCATCGAGCGGCGTCAGGTTGCGGAGATGCGCGCGCTGATCCGCCAGATCGCGCGGCGGTTGCGCGAGCGCTATTCGAAGCCGCGCAAGCGCCAGCGCCGCGGTCATCTCGACGTCCGCCGCACGCTGCGCCGTAACGCCGCCTGGGGCGGCGTCCCCTTCCTCACCGCGTGGAAGCGCAAGCACCGCGACCGGCCGAAGATCGTGGCCATCTGCGACGTCTCCGGCTCGGTCGCACAGGTCTCCGACTTCTTCCTGCTCCTCATCCACTCGCTGCACGAGGTGGTCGACGACGTCCGCTCGTTCGCGTTCTCGTCCCATCTGATCGAGGTCAGCGAGATCCTGGAGAAGAAGTCGCCCGAAGAGGCGATGGCCGAGATCATGGCCAAGGTCGGCTTCGGCTCGTCCGACTACGGCTCTTCGCTGGTCGATTTCGAAAAAGACTTCATGAGCGCGCTAACGCCGCAGACCACGGTGATCGTGCTCGGCGATGCCCGCAGCAACAATCTCGATCCGCGTGCGGACATTCTCCGCCGCGTCTCAGAACGATCGAAGCGACTGGTCTGGCTCAACCCTGAAGGACGGCTCGCCTGGGGCTTTGGCGATTCCGAGATGCCGCGCTATGCGACCTTTTGCAGCGTGGTGCGGCAATGCGCCACCGCGCAGCAGCTCGAGCGCGCGGTCTCCGATATCGTTGCGACTTACCAGTAAGTCCTCAAGCCGACGGCCCACGTCAGCTTCGCGCAAGCTCCAAGTGAGCGAGATTGCACTCGCGAAAGTGAGTAGCAATTTCGTCGAGCGCGCGCTGCTCCCATTCCTGGGCTTGGGTAAGCCAAAAAACCCGACGCTCAAAATCGAGCGCCGCACGTTCACGGCAAAGGGATTCCTGACTGCGAATTTCCACCAGCCTGTTCATGCACTCACACTCCTTGTCGTGTGAAGCCATTCCCCGCGAATCAGCGTAGCAGAACCACGAACCCGGCGTCTCATCATTGCTGTGCATATCGCGACGCAGAATGAGACAGCAGCGCTTGCCGTGCACTGCGGCTGTCGCAGCGCAACATCAAATAAAGATCATCAATTAGTGATCGATGATCGGGACGATCATCGCGTCCGGGAGATCTTAACCATTGTGGCGCAACAGACTGCGGCAATTCGTGAAGAGAAGTTCTAAGCAGCTCACCGAATTCCCGACTCATTGTCGTCGCATGGTCTTCATGCAGCGCCGCTAACAGGGGCCTGCGAACGTGACTATCGCTTGAGGCAACATGAACGACGATTTCGACTTCGATCTTTCGCCGGATCAATGGGCAGCCCTGCGCACACTTCGTAACCCCCTAGCGAACAATCGCCTCTCGAAGGCCTATCTCGTCGACAGCCTCGTCAAGCTTGGTCTCGTTGTCATTGATGATGGCGTGCCCGCGATGACCGCCGTTGGACGCAAGGTGCTGGTGCGCGGATCGTGTCGGCTGCTCGACCTCGCGGCTTGACGCGCGCTCAAAAGATCTGTGCGATCACGATCGCGTAAGCGATGAACACGACTCCGAGTCCCCACACCATCGCCGGAATCTGCGACCCCCGGCCGACCGCCACTTCCAGGGACATGTAGCTCAACGTGCCCAGCGCCATTCCGTTGATGAGGTTGTTGGTCAGCACGGTGACGAGCAGCGTCAGCACGATCGGAACCGCATTGACGAGATCGGTCATGTCGATGCGGGCAAGTCCTTGCATCATGAGTACACCGACGAGCACCAGTGCGGGCGCGGTCGCTTGCGGCGGGATGATGACGAAGATCGGCCAGAAGAACAGCGCAAGGAAGAAGAACCCCGCGACGGTCAACGAAGTCAGGCCGGTGCGACCGCCGGCCTGTACGCCGGTGATGGATTCGATATAGGCGGTGACGACGGAGGTTCCGAGCAGCGGCCCGACGATTGAAGCCGTTGCATCGGTCGCAAATGCGGCGGTGGCATTCGGGATTGAGCCGTCCGGCTTGCGCAAATTGGCGGCCCCCGTCACGCCGATCAGCGTGCCCAGCGTCGAGAAGAATTCGGCGCACAGGAAATAGAACAGCAGCGGCAGCGCAACGACGAAATGGCTGAAGAGATAGCCGATGTCGAGCGCCATGAAGGTGCTGGTCGGCCAGCGCGGCCACGCCATGATGGCTGATGGCACCGACGTCACCATCCTGCCGTTTGTGCCCGGGATGAAGAAGCCGATCAGCGTGAGCACCGCGATCGACAAGATCAGCGCCGCCGGCACCCGGCGCGCGACCAACACCGGCGTGAGCACGAGGCCGAACAGCGTCAGCAGCACCGGCGGGCTGCGCAGGGAGCCCATGGCGATGTAGGTCGACGGGTTCTGGACCACGAATCCGGCACCCCGGAGCGCGATGAAGACGATGAGGGTGCCGACCGCCGCCTGGATGCCGATCTTCAGCGCTTCCGGCACGTCCTTTGCGACTTTCTCGCGCAGCTTCGACAGGCTGAGGATCAGGAACAGCACGCCTGTCAAAGCGACCATTGCGAGCGCGCCCTGCCAGGGCATGCCCATCTGCTTGACGATGACATAGGTGAAGATGACGTTCGAGCCCATCGCCGGCGCCACCGCAAGCGGCAGATTGGCCCACAGCCCCATCATCACCGAGCCGACGATCGCGGCGAGCGCCGTGGCGCTGACGAGATCGGCACGGTCCATCCCGGCGTTGGACATGATGGCAGGGTTGACGGCGATGATATAGGCCATCGCCGCGAACGTCGTCGCGCCGGCCATCACCTCGCGGCCGATGCTGGTGTCACGCTCGGTGAGGCCAAAGGTGCGATCAAGCAGTCCCGCGGCTGCGCCCGGTGCCGGGTCGGCGGGAGCGGCTTGCGGCTTCGTCATCTCGTTCATCCCAGTTCTCCCCTACCAGACCACAGGGTGCGCTTCGCCGGTCTGCACATTGATGAAGCCGAGCGGCGCCTGCTCGCACGGCGCTACCAGCACCCAGCTCCAGGGCGCACAGGTCAGCGTCGCAAACATGAGCCTCTCTGGAAATCCCGGATACCAGCGCGGCCGGAACGTCGGCTCGTACATCCAGTCGACCTTGCGACCTTCCGCATAGAGCGCCTGCATCTCGGCATCGAGCGCCTGCGCCGAACGACAGCTCATCAGCCCGCCGACCTCGAAACGCACGGTGGCGACGAGCTCGCCCTCGCGCACCAGCGCCCAGCCGCCCTGAATCTCGATCAGCGCGTTGACCGCCTTTGCCATCGCCGCGTCGGACGAGCCGACCACCCAGATGTTGTGCTTGTCGTGCGCCACCGAGCAGGCGACAGCCGTCTCCGGCGTGCGCGGACCACAGCCCCGCCAAAACATCTTTGCGATGCGCCCATCGCCGGAAAAGCGATCGACGATGGCGAATTTGGTGATGGCCTCGCTCTCGTCTCGCTGCACGGCACCGTCACGTACCGGCAGCTCGAGGGTGTAGAATTCCGGATGCCAATGGAAGGGACGGATCACCGCCGCCTTCATCGTGGTACGGCCAGGCTCGGCCGGCAGTTCGAAATCCTGAGGCTTGATCGAGCGCTTGATGTTGATCGTCTTCGTTGCCCAATCCGGCCACTGGATTTCAGGCACCTGACCAAGATAGCGCTTGCCCTTGGAGACCTGCGCGCCATCGGCCCACACCTCGGCGATCGCAAGCTTGTTGACGTCCGAGAGCAGCACGACGTCGCCGAAACGACCTGGAGCCAGGCTCCCGACGAACGGTGTGAGGCGCATATGCCGCGCCGGGTTGATCGTGAGACACTGGATTGCAATTTCAGGCGCAAGACCGGCCTCGATCGCGACCCGCGCATTGTGATCACTGGCACCGAGCTCGAGCGTGTGGCTGGCACTGCGGTCATCCGTCGTGAATGCGATCTGCGACCAGTCCTGCAGGCCCTTCGCGAGCAGCCATTTCACGATCTCATCCATCGCGTAGACACGCAGCTCCACGAACAGGCCGCGGGTGAGCTTGTCCCAGGTCTCCTCCGGCGTTTGCACTTCGTGGTCGGAGGCGAGCCCCGCCGCGGCAAAGGCGTTGATGGAGGGCAAATCTCGTAGGCCGGAGGCGTGGCCTTCGACGACGCCGCGCGCTGCGAACGTCGCCTCGATCATGCCCCAGAGCCGGTTGTAGGACGGATTGTCGGGATTCCACACCGCCGGCCAATCCATGACTTCGTCGAGCCCCGTGACCATCAGGCTCTCGCCCATGAAGCGAGCCTGCTCGTCGTGGCCATACCAGCCGCCACCCCATTCATAGGCGGTCGGCGGCACCGCCGATCCCGGCTGAGGAAAGATCTTGAGCGGCGAGCCGCGGCGGCGTGCCTCGAACCAGAATTCGAGATTGCGCGCACCGTTGACGTTGGAGAACTCGTGGCTCGCTTCGCAGGTCCAGGTATTGCCATGCGGCAGCACCAGCGCCGCCTCCCATTCCGGCGTCAGATGCGAGCTTTCGATGTGCTTGTGCACCTCGCCGAATCCGGGGACGGCCGCCAGATCCGGCCGATGCACGCTCTCGCGACCTCGCCGGGATAGCTGCCGGCTGGCCCGACCCAGGCGATGCGCCGGCCCTTGAAGACGATCTCCTGATCCTCGCTCCAGCTGCGGCTGTGCACATCGAGCAATCTGCCGACCCGCAAGCAGCGATCGGCCGGGCGGCGGCCGAGCGCCGTCAGCACCAGGTCCTGGCGGATGCGAACCTCGTCGGGCGCGTTGATCAGGAGATCGTCGGGAATTGTATTCATGGCCTGCCTCACTCTGCGCCGGTGCTTTCGCGCGCAGTGGTTCGCCTGCGCGGCAACCTGCCAGCCTTGCCGTTGCGCGCCGCAGCGGCATCGCGCTGACGGACATCGTTCAAAAGGGTCGTGAGCGCCCACTCGACCGTGGCGGCGATCTCGGCGCTGGACATGCCGAAGTCCTCACGCATCGCATTCCAGGCCAGCACGTTGTTGAGATAGGAGGCGACCGCCTCCGCCTGGCGGACCTCTTTTGCGGGGAGATGCCGCGCCAGCGGCGCCATCGCCTTACGATGCTGATCGATCAAGTGCCGCCGGAAGCCGGCTCGGACTCGGCGGCCGGCGCGCGTCATCGCAATCGCACGCGCCAGATGCGGATGACGGTCGAACCGTTTGCACAGCTTGCGGAAAATCTCCGGCAGTTCGTCGGGCGAGGTGAAGGGAATATAGCTGAAGACGTTGTCCTCGATCCACTCGCCGGCCGCCGCAAACAGCTCAGCGCGGGTCTTGAAGTGCCGATAGATGGTTCGCTCGGCAACTTTTGCGCGCTTCGCGACCGCAGCCATGGAAATGTCGTCGGCGGCCTCGTCCTCCAGCGCCTCGACAAAAGCCGCGACGATGCGCTGCCGCGTCATCCCGGCATATTCGTCGCGAAGGCTGGCGCCGTGTCGCTTTGCTGTACTCATGTCATAAGTCTGACATCAGCCGGATTGGAGGGTCAAGCCGAGACTTGAGGCACACCCCGCCGCGACAATGGGCGTCGGCATGCTCTGGGGCCGGGCGTCCCATGCGCGCGCGGCTATGCCTGCCGCCTGAAAAATGGACTTTTGCGCGTTGCCAAAATCGGATTTGATCTGCCGAGAATTGCGCGCAACGGCGTCGCGCAGACGGCAAGGAAGCCGACGGAGGGAGCTGATCATGAACGGGCTTGGCGGGTTGAACAAATCGCCTGAGGGCGTGGTCATCGGGCTGGTTCAATTGCAGTTGCCCGTCGTCGTGACCCGGGCCGATCTGGCGAAGCAGACCGAGCGTATCGTCTGGATGGTCGGGAAGGCACGCCGCAATCTCTCCACCATGGATCTGGTGGTTTTCCCCGAATACTCGCTGCACGGCCTCTCGATGGACACCAATCCCGAGATCATGTGCCGGCTCGACGGACCCGAGGTCGCGGCGTTCAAGAACGCCTGCATCGACAACAAGATCTGGGGCTGCTTCTCCATCATGGAGTTCAACCCGCATGGCAATCCCTACAATTCCGGCCTGATCATCGACGATCACGGCGAGATCAAGCTCTATTACCGAAAACTCCATCCCTGGATTCCGGTCGAGCCGTGGGAGCCGGGCGATCTCGGCATTCCCGTGGCCGAGGGACCGAACGGCGCGAAGATCGCGCTCATCATCTGCCATGACGGCATGTTCCCGGAAATGGCGCGCGAATGCGCCTACAAGGGCGCGGAAATCATGATCCGGACCGCGGGCTACACCGCGCCGATCCGCGAGGCCTGGCGCTTCACCAACCAGGCCAATTCATTCCAGAACCTGATGGTCACGGCCAACGTCTGCATGTGCGGCAGCGATGGCTCGTTCGATTCCATGGGCGAAGGCATGATCGTCAATTTCGACGGCACCGTGCTGGCGCACGGCACTAATGGCCGCGCCGATGAGATCATCACCGCCGAGGTCCGGCCCGACCTCGTGCGCGAGGCCCGCATCAACTGGGGCGTCGAGAACAACATCTATCAGATCTGGCACCGCGGCTATGTCGCGGTGAAGGGCGGCGCGATGGACTGCCCCTACACCTTCATGCAGGACATGGTCGCGGGCACCTACCGGCTGCCATGGGAAGACCAGGTCAAGGTCACCGACGGCACCTCCTGCGGCTTCCCGGCACCGGCTCGCATGTTCGGCAAGACTGCGAAGGCGGCGGAGTGAGAGCCGCAGGCTCCGACATGGCGTAGCGATCGGCGCCGTACCAGGCCGGAGAACGAGCCGTTTTCCTGGATAGTCCGCGACAATCTGGCACGTTAGTTGCTCCTTTTGGGGATGAAACGTCGTCAGAATCGGGGATTTGTCATGTCGACCATTGCCGCCGAGCCGGCCGCAGAGCCCAAACCACTTTACGCCTCGCTGTTCGTCCAGGTCCTGGCGGCGCTGATCCTAGGCATCATCCTCGGCGTGGTCGCCCCGGACTTCGCCATCAGCCTCAAGATCCTCAGCGACGCCTTCCTGAAGCTGATCTCGATGATCGTGGCGCCAATCGTGTTCTGCGTCGTCGTGCACGGCATTGCCGGCGCCGGAGATCTCAAGAAAGTCGGCCGGGTCGGCGTCAAGGCGTTGCTCTATTTCGAGGTCATGACCACCGTGGCGCTCGTGGTCGGGCTCATCCTCGCCTACCTCTTCGGCCCTGGCCACGGCATGAACATCGACCCCTCGACGCTCGATGCCAAGGCACTCAATACATACGCCGACAATGCCCACAAGCTGCAAGGCGCCGGCATCGGCTCCTTCCTGCTCAACGTGATCCCCAGCACTTCGTTCGACGCGCTGTCACGCAATGACGTGCTCCAGGTGCTCTTCTTCGCCGTGCTGTTCGGCGTCGGTCTCGCACTGGTCGGCGGCGAGAAGGGCAAGCTCGTCACCTCGATCATCGATGCGGCCTCGACCGTGCTGTTCCGCGTCATGGGGCTCATTGTTCGGGTTGCCCCACTTGGCGTGCTCGGCGCGGTCGCCTACACCGTCGGCAAATATGGCGTCGGCTCGCTGAAGCAGCTCGTCTCGCTGGTGATGCTGTTCTACGTCTCGGTCGGCATCTTCGTGCTCGGCGTGCTCGGCAGCGTGATGGCACTCGCCGGCATCAATATCCTCAAGTTCCTCTCCTACCTCCGCGAGGAGCTGACCATCGTGCTTGCGACCGCCTCCTCCGACGCGGTCCTTCCTCAGATCATGAAGAAGCTGGAGCGCATGGGTGTGAAGGATTCCGTCGTCGGGCTCGTCATCCCGACCGGCTATTCCTTCAACCTCGACGCCTTCTCGATCTATCTGACGCTTGCCGTCGTCTTCATCGCGCAGGCCACCAACACGCCGCTGTCCTTCGGCGATCTTCTGCTGGTACTCGGCGTCTCCCTGATCACGTCAAAAGGCGCGCACGGCGTACCGGGATCGGCGATCGTGATCCTGGCCGCGACGCTGAACGCAGTGCCGAGCATTCCGGCGATCGGCCTCGTGCTGGTGCTGTCGGTCGACTGGTTCATCGGCATGGCCCGCGCCGTCGGCAACCTCATCGGCAATTGCGTTGCCACGGTCGTCGTGGCTGCCTGGGAAGGCGACCTCGACCGCGCCAAGGCAACCAAGGTTCTCGGGGGCGGCGAACTCGTGGATGTGACTGAGGGATAGCGCCCGCGGATCAGTCATTCCACGGCAGGAGCGGCGTTCCATACGCCCTCCTCCAGACCGACAGGAAGCGCGGAAACCAGGAATGGGCCACCGCGCCCTTGTAGGCCCAGGTGCGATATTTCAGGCCGTGCTCGGAGATCAGCTCCTGATAGCCGCCGTGGACTTCGGTCGCGGTGCGAATGTCCTTCAATATCCCTTGCGCGCAGGCGCGGTAGGTATCGCTCCCCGCGAACTCCTCAAAGTCCAGCATGCGGTCCGCGAACTCGACGTTAAACGTCGGCCAGGACGAGCGCCCCTGATAGGCCGGCGCCGCCATCTTGTGGATCATCTTGTTGCGCGGATTATCCGCAGACACCAGGAAGTGGAACGTGGTGGGGATGCGGAAACGCGGCTCGGCAATGATCAAATCCGTCGTGGCCGCAAACAACGCACGCTCGCTGGCATCGTTCATATTCCAGAAGCCGCGATGCACGCTGACGAAATCCAGCGCGACCAGGGACACCGGCGGGCCAGCCGGTCCGTCCAGCGAATGCCTGATATAGCCATCCTTGCCGAACAGGCGGAGCAGGTCCCGCTTGTACTGTCCAAGATCGCGCCCGAGCAGCCGCTTCAGCTCGTTTTCGTCGACCACACCGAGCTGCACGGCCCACATAAAAGTCGTGTAGACGCAGGCATTGGTGACAAAACGCCGGCGCTCGGCGCGGGTGTCCGTCGCCGCAGAGCGCGGCCTGGCGGCATCGCACAGCAAATATCCGGCGCCGTCAGCTTCGAACGGCTCGAGCTCGCTCGCGAGCTTCAGGATCGCGCGCTTCAGATCGCCAGCGTATTCGGCCAGCAACAAACGACCGGCATGCGCGCATTGCGACACCGCCAGATAGGACGACGCCCGCTCCTCGGCGGAGAGCATCTGCCGGAGGCCGGCGAAAATGCCGAGCAGCGTATCCGAAGGCAGCGAGAAATAGTTGACGCCGAGATACCGGCCTCGTCCCGCCGGAACGATGGTTGTGGTGACGACGTCAGCGCGAACTGCCTCCAGCAACAGGCGCACGCTCTTTTCGAGCAGGCGCGCCCGGCGCACCGCGTCCTGCGCATCCATGATGGTCTCGGGATCGAGGACGTCGGGATAGAACCAGGCAAAGTCGCGCGGGTAATAGGCTGAGGCGTGCGGTGCGCCCGTGACGAGGAACGGCTCGGTCGCCGAGAAGGCGCTGTCCATCGCGTGCCGATAGAGGTCCTCGATGCCCGACAAGGAATGATGCGACTTCCTCAGGAACCGATCACCGAGAAAATTGACCGCCTGAAGAGCGTTGGCGACAAAAGTCGCCGCGGCGCCCTGGTAAAATCGATTTCCGCGATGTGACGGCAAGGCAGTATCGCTATTCATTCGCGCCTGATGTCTCATGATTCCGGCGATGGCCGGTCACCAATCTCAGGATGACTGATTCGTGTCTCGCCCCGATGACATGCAGGCTCCCGATCGTCACTCCGCGCCGGCGCGATCCCGCGGCCTGAAATTCTCGATCACCCGCAGCAGCACCCGCGCGCCGGCGCCGGCATCGGCCAGTTCGACATGCTCATCGGGATGATGGCTGATACCGCCGCGGCAGCGGACGAAGATCATGCCGACATCGGCGATATCGATCATCGCCATGCCGTCGTGCCCTGCTCCGCTCGGCAATTCGAAGGCGAAAAAGCCTTCGGCGGCGATCGCTTCTGCGATCTGATCCTTCAGCCAGGGCGCGCAAGGTGCGGTGCGATTCTCATGGGTGACATCGAGCTGAAGCGCCAGTTGGCGGCGCTTCGCGATGGCTTCGATCTGGCGGACGACGTCGGCGACCGCGCGCTTGCGATGCATATCGGTCGGCGCGCGCATGTCGATGGTGAAGGATACTTCGCCCGGAATGACATTGGTCGCGCCGGGCCTCGCCTGGATATAACCGACGGTGCCAACCAGGCCGCCCTCGTCGGTCCGGCAAAATTGCTCGATCGCGCCAATGCATTCGGCAGCACCGCTGAGCGCGTCACGGCGCAGCGCCATCGGCACGGTGCCGGCGTGCCCCGCCATGCCGGTGAGCTGCGCCGCCAGCCGCGTCGCACCCGCGATCGCAGTCACGACGCCGACAGGGAGATTCCGGGCTTCCAGCACCGGCCCCTGCTCGATGTGCAATTCAAGATAGGCCAGCAGTTCGCGCCGCGCACGCGCGGCCGCGCCGATGTGATCGGGGTCGAGGCCGAATTTGATAAGCGCATCGCGCATCGATACGCCGTCGCGGTCGCGCGTGTTCAAGACGCTCTCGTCAAAGGTGCCGGCGACCGCGCGGCTGCCGAGCAGGGTCGAGGCGAAGCGCACGCCTTCCTCGTCGGCAAAGCCGACCACCTCGACCGCAAACGGCAGGCGCTTGCCGCGGCGGTTGAGATCGGCGACGCAGGCGATCGCCGTGATCACGCCCAGCGGCCCATCCCATTTGCCGGCGTCACGCACCGTGTCGTAATGCGAGCCGAGCATCAGGACGGGTGCCCCCGGACGCTCGCCTTCGTAGCGGCCGCAGACATTGCCGATCGCATCGAGATGCGCGCTCATGCCGGCCTCACGCATCCAGCCGAGGATGAGCTCCGAGGCCATGCGCAGTTCCTTGGTGAGGTAGATACGCGTGAGCTTGCCGTCTTCTTCCGAGATCGCCGCGAGCTCGTTGATCCGACGCACGATCTCCTCACCGAGCGATGCATGTTCAACGGCAGTCACGGCAACCATCTCGCTCAAGCTTTCCATCCGGAGACCGCGCCGCGGTCGTATCCCCAATCGATACAAGTTCGGTGCCAGCGAATTCAGGCCGCCGGCGCCGCTTCAACTCAGCGCGTGGTTAGCATGAATGCGTGTGGTCGGCCGACCGCCCTCGTCTCCTCGTGCACACGTGAGAGCTGGTTAAGGCTGCTTAACTACCTTGCATACAATTCCACAATACTGCTCATAATTTAATCGTCAGATTTTCTGATCAGGATTTCAGCAGCAGATATATCTCATATTTTTCAATCTACTATCCCGAAATGCCCGTTCCAGCGCCTCTGGCATGAAGCTTGCGACATCCAGTTCCAGGCTCTGCCAGACCGGCGCAGCCGCGAGATTGAGGCGGCCCAGCCGCCAAGGGGAGCAAGCAATGGATATTGGCAGGATTTCACGACGTCACTTGTTGCAGGGCGGTGCCGCCCTCACCCTCGGTGCGGCGGCCGGCGCCCGCTCGGCCTTCGCGGCAGACACGACCATCGGCTTCATCTATGTCGGCTCGCGCGACGACTACGGCTACAACCAGGCACACGCGCAGGGTGCGGCGGCGCTGAAGAAGATTCCCGGACTGAAGGTCGTCGAGGAAGAGAAGGTGCCCGAGACCGACGCGGTCGAGAAGACGATCGAGTCCATGATCAACCTCGACGGCGCCACCCTGCTCTTCCCGACCTCGTTCGGTTACTACAATCCGCACATGATCAAGATGGCCAACAAGTTCCCGAAGCTGCGCTTCGAGCACTGCGGCGGCCTCTGGACCGACAAGGATCCGAAGAACGCCGGCAGCTATTTCGGGTATATCGACGAAGCCCAGTACATCTCGGGCATTGTCGCCGGCTACACCTCCAAGAGCGGCAAACTCGGCTTCGTCGCGGCTAAGCCGATCCCGCAGGTACTGCGCAACATCAACGCCTTCGCCCTCGGCGCCAAGCTCGCCAATCCCAAGGCCACCACCCAGGTGATCTTCACCGGCGACTGGTCGATGCCGGTCAAGGAAGCCGAGGCCACCAACAGCCTGATCGACCAGGGCGTCGATGTGCTCACCTGCCACGTCGACGGCCCCAAGACCATGGTCGAGAACGCCGCCCGCCGCGGCGCCTTCGTCTGTGGCTATCACACCAACCAGTCGCCGCTCGCGCCCAAGGCGTATCTCACCGGCGCGGAATGGAATTGGGAAGCGCTCTATCCGAAGTTCGTCAAGATGATCGCCGCCGGCGAAAGCATCCCGAACTTCTATCGCGGCGGCCTCAAGGAGGAGATCGTCAAGACCTCGCCCTATGGCGAAGCCGTCTCGGCCGAGGCGCGCAAGCACGCCGACGAGGTCAAGGCAAAATTCCTCTCGGCCGAAGGCTACGCCATCTTCAAGGGCGGGCTGGTCGACAACAAGGGCAAGATGGTGATCGCCGCCGGCACCGATCGCGGGCAGAAGGATCCCGAACTCGAGAAGATGGACTACCTCGTCGAGGGCGTGATCGGAGCGACTTCGTGACATCGGAAGCGGCGGATTCTGTCGAGGCGGTCGGGACAGTTGCCCCGGCCGCCGACCCCGGCCTTCTCCAACGCCACGGCGGCACGATCGAATATGTCCTGATCCCGGGCGCGGCGCTTGCCGGCGCGCTCGTGGTCTTCGGCATCTTCGTCACGCTGTTCGGCAAGAACCCGCTCGACCTCTATTTCTACATGTACTACGGCGCCTTCGGCACCTGGTTCTCCTGGCAGAATACGCTGACGCGTGCCGCGCCCCTCATCCTCACCGCGCTCTGCACGGCGCTGCCGGCGCAACTCGGCATGGTCATCATCGGCGGCGAAGGCGCATTGCTAATCGGCGCGCTATCGGCGACGAGCGCCGCACTGTTATTTCAGGGCATGCCGCCGCTCGTCGTACAGATCGCCATGATCATCACCGGCATCATCGGCGGCGGCTTGTGGATCATGCTGGCAGGCGCGCTGCGGCAGTATCGCGGCGTCAACGAGACGATCTCGAGCCTGCTGCTCGTCTACATCGCGCTCGCGATTCTCAATCACCTCGTTGAAGGCATGATGCGGGATCCCGCGAGCCTCAACAAGCCGTCGACCCGCGAGATCGGCGCCGCCAACATGATCGGCAGCATTCCCGGTACCGATGTGCATTGGGGCCTTATCTTCGGCCTGATCGCCGCGATCGCGGCCTACATCCTGATCTATCACACCGTGTTTGGCTTCGCCGCGCGCGTGGCAGGCGGCAACATCCGCGCCGCCAAGATCGTCGGCCTCGATGTCAGCAAGCTCATCCTGACCATCTGCTTCCTCGCCGGCGGTGCCGCGGGACTTGCCGGCATGGTCGAGGTCGCTGCGGTGCAGGGCCGTACCAACGCCAATCTCGCGGCCGGCTATGGCTTCACCGGCATTCTCGTCGCCTTCCTGGCGCGGCAGAATCCCCTCGCAATTATCCCCGTCGCGATCCTGCTCGGCGGTATCAGCGCCAGCGGCGGCCTGTTGCAGCGCCGCCTGGGACTGCCCGACGCGTCCGTCCTGGTGCTCCAGGGCATCATCTTCGTCTTCGTGCTCGCCAGTGATGCGCTTTACGGCCGCATCGGTTTCCTGAAGGGAAAGTCCTGAGATGGCAGACGGATCGATCGGACTCTGGACCGTCCCGCTCGCCGTGCTCGGCGGCGCCATCCGCGTCTCCACGCCCTTCCTGTTCGTGAGCCTGGGCGAGTGCATCACCGAGCGCTCGGGGCGCATCAATCTCGGCCTCGAAGGCACGCTGGTGATGGGCGCGATGAGCGCCTACGGGATCTCCTACCTCACGGGATCGCCGTGGCTGGGCGTGCTTGCCGCCGGCGTCACCGGCGCCCTTTTGGGCGCGCTGCACGCCGGTATCTGCTCGCTGCCGCGCGTCAACGACGTCGCGGTCGGCATCGCCCTGATGCTGTTCGGCACCGGCCTCGCCTTCTATCTCGGCAAGCCTCTGATCGAACCGACCGCGCCGCGGCTGCCCGCGATCGATTTCGGCTGGTGGAGCGACATCCCGCAGTTCCGCGCCGCGCTACGCGTCAACGTGTTGTTCCTGATCGGCGTCGCGCTGGCACCGATCCTCTATTGGGCCTTCCGCACCACGCGCTGGGGATTGCTCATCCGCACCGCGGGCGAGAGCTCAGACGCCGCGCGTGCAATGGGCCACTCCGTGCTGCTGATCCGCCTGCGCGCGACCATGGTCGGCGGCTTCCTCGCCGGCATCGGCGGCTCCTTCCTGTCGCTGTTCTATCCCGGGAGCTGGAACGAGGGCCTGTCCTCGGGCCAGGGCATCACGGCGGTGGCGCTCGTGATCTTCGCGCGCTGGGATCCTCTGCTCTGCCTCTGGGCCTCGCTCGCCTTCGGCGGCGCCGCGGCGCTCGGACCGGCACTGCAATCGGTCGGAGTTACCTCCGGCTATCACCTCTTCAACGCCGCGCCCTACATCCTGACGCTGGCGATCATGATCATCACCTGCTCGCCGAAACGCACGCTGACCGGAGCCCCGGCCGAATTGTCGATCACCCGCTAGAGAGCGAAATCATGCCCGAGCGCTATATCAAATCCGAGCCTTACGCCTGGCCTTACAACGGCGATCTGCGCCCGCAAAACACCGCGCTCATCATTATCGACATGCAGACTGATTTCTGTGGCATCGGCGGCTATGTCGACAAGATGGGCTATGATCTGTCGTTGACGCGAGCACCCATCGAGCCGATCAAGAAACTGCTCGCCGCCATGCGCAAGCAAGGCTTTCATATCATCCATACCCGCGAAGGCCACCGCCCCGATCTCTCCGATCTTCCCGCCAACAAGCGCTGGCGCTCGCGCCAGATCGGCGCCGGGATCGGCGATCCCGGCCCGTGCGGCCGCATCTTGGTGCGCGGTGAACCCGGCTGGGACATCATCGAGGAGCTTAGCCCCCTGCCGGGCGAACCGATCATCGACAAGCCCGGCAAGGGCTCGTTCTGCGCCACCGATCTCGAGCTGATCCTGCGCGTGCGCGGCATCGAGAACATCGTGCTGACCGGCATCACGACCGACGTCTGCGTCCACACAACCATGCGTGAGGCCAACGACCGCGGCTTCGAATGCGTGTTGTTGCACGATTGCTGCGGCGCGACCGACAAGAGCAACCACGACCATGCGCTGAAGATGATCAAGATGCAGGGCGGCGTGTTCGGCGCCGTCTCGACGTCGGATGCCTTCATCGGAGCCATTTCGTGATCATCGGCGAACCGCCTCCGCCCTCAGGCGCCTTCGGCGTCGATGCCATCGCCATGACCATGCGCTTCGGCGATTTCCTGGCGCTGGACAATGTCGAGCTGAAGGTCCGGCCCGGCTCGTTCCATGCGTTGCTCGGCGAGAACGGCGCCGGCAAGTCAACCCTCGTCAAATGCATCATGGGCTATTACCACGCGACCGAAGGCGACATCCTCGTCGGCGGCCGCGAGCAGGCGATCGCCAATCCGAAGGACGCGCATGCGCTCGGCCTCGGCATGGTGTACCAGCACTTTACGCTGGTGCCGGCCATGACGGTCGCCGAAAACCTCGTGCTGGCGCGCGACGACGTGCCGGCCATGGTGAACTGGCCGAAGGAGATGAAGGAGCTCGAGACCTTCCTGGCGCGAATGCCGTTCAAGGTGCCGCTCTCGGCAAACGTCTCCGACATCTCGGCCGGCGAGCGGCAGAAATGCGAGATCCTGAAGCAGCTCTATCTGAAGCGCCGCTTCCTGATCCTGGATGAGCCGACCTCCGTGCTGACGCCGGCCGAAGCCGATGAGGTGCTTGGCATGCTCCGCGACATGGTGGTCAAGGGCGAGCTGACCATCCTGATGATCACGCACAAGTTCCGCGAGGTTATGGCCTTCGCCGACGAGGTCACGATCCTGCGCCGGGGCAAGCTCGCCGGTGCCGGCAAGGTTGCGGAGCTGACGCCGGACGCGATGGCGCGCACCATGATAGGCGCCGAGGAGCTGACCGTGCAGCCGCCGCGGACCGGCGAAGCCGGACAGGCGCGGCTGGAGCTGGCGAAGATCCGCGCGCTCGACGATGCCGGCGCCATCGCCGTGCATGACGTCTCCCTCACCGTGCGTGCCGGCGAGATCGTCGGCATCGCCGGCGTCTCCGGCAACGGCCAGCGCCAGCTGGTCGAAGTCCTGGCCGGCCAGCGCGAAGCGGAGGATGGCGAAATCCGCGTCGCCGGCGATCCCTATCACGCCAGCCGCGAAGAGATGCGGCGCCACAAGATGTCGCTCCTGCCCGAGGAGCCCCTGAAGAACGCCTGCGTGGGCGGCATGAGCGTCGCCGACAACATCGCCTTCCGCGAGTTCGACCGCGCCCCCTTCGCCAGCGGCGGCTGGTGGCTCAACCGCCGCGCTTTTCGCGACGACGCGGAGAAGAAGATTGGCCAATACAAGATCAAGACCCGCACCCCGGACACGCCGATGTCGGCGCTGTCCGGCGGCAATGTCCAGCGCGCTGTGCTCGCTCGCGAGCTCGGCAGCGACGTCGAAGTGCTGATCGCGGCTAATCCCTGCTTCGGCCTCGATTTCGCAGCCGTGGCGCAGATCCACGCCGAGATCATGGCTGCGCGCAACCGGGGCGCCGCGGTGCTCCTGGTCAGCGAGGATCTCGACGAATTGCTCGAACTGTCCGACAGGCTGGTGGTGATGTTCCACGGCGAATTCGTGTATGAAGCACGAACCAGCGAGGCCGATCTCACCGTGGTCGGCCGGCACATGGCGGGACACTGACTAATCGTTTGAGCGTGATCCTTTCGGAAAGCCGCTGCACAGCTTTCGGGATCATGCTCTGGGAGCATCGATGGACGACGCAGGCGAACGCGACGAGCACTTTTTGCGTTTATCGTTCGCGGTTGCTCGCCGTTCCCTTATCCATGGCAACCATCCCTTCGGCTGCGTCGTCGTCCATGCCGACGGCAAGGTGCTGATCGAGGTCGAGAACGGCTATATGCCGGATCACGACGGCACCGCACATGCCGAGCGCCTCGCGGCCACGGAAGCCTGCCGCACGCTCAGCCGCGACGTTCTGGCGACGGCGACGCTCTATTCCTCCGCTGAACCCTGCGCGATGTGCGCCGGTGCGATCTACTGGGCCGGCATCGGCCGTGTGGTCTATGGCCTCAGCGAGCACCGCCTGCGCGGCGTCACCGGCAATCACCCGGAAAACCCGACGCTCGACCTGCCCTGTCGCGAGGTGTTTGCGAGCGGCCAGCGGCCGACGGAGGTCGTCGGGCCGTTGCTCGAGAACGAAGCCGAAGCGCTGCACGACGGCGTTTGGACGAAGTAGGCGGCCCAGCAATCGCTTCCGTAGGGTGGCCAAGGGCGCGCTCGCGCCGTGCCCACCATCGGAATGCAAGTAGGCGGAGTGATGGGCACGCTTCGCTTTGCCTACCCTGCGGCAGCGTCTCTCCAACACGAATGACGCCGCACATCTCTGCGCGGCGCCATTATTGTAGCTTCGCCTTCAGCCGATCAGAACTTCACAGTGATGCCACCGTAAACCGTGGACTCGGTGCAGCTGTTGGTGCTCTGGCCGGTCGCCGCGACCGTGCAGACGCCGGCCATGGCGTTGTGGTCGAGGCCGAACTTGTTCTGCCAGTAGCGGTAGGCGACCCAGAGGTCGACGAAGTGCGAATACTTGTCACCCCACGCCGCCTTCGAGGCATCGAAGGTCAGGCGGATCGGCTCGCTGTTCAACTCGGTCTTGGACTTGGTGCTGAAAATGCCAGGGCCCGAAAGCGCAGGAAGGCCGTTCGAGTCGCCTTTCGGTCCATACCAGCCGGCGCGGCCGCTGATCGACCAGAACTGCATGTTGGGCGGCAGGAAGCCGAGGTCCATGTAGTAGTTGATTTCGAGGGCCCAGGTCGGGTTGTAGCTGACATTGCCGTCGGAATTACAGGTCACGCCCGCGACGCCTGCACCGAACAGGCCGCACTGGGTGAAGGCGTTGTGGTTCAGGAACTCCCAGTACATCAACGGAGCGACGTTGATATAGCCCTTGTAGGGAAGGTCGAAGGCGAACTGCAGACCGGCGACAACGTCGCGCTTGGCGGGCGCGAGGAAGTTGTTCTCGGTGTTGGCGTCCATACCGACTTCGAACGAGATGTTGTGCAGCGGCCCCATCGTGAAGGCCTTGGTGTTGAACAGCTCGTTCCAGCCGAAGGTCGAACGGAACAGGCCATAGATCTCGGTCGCGCCGGCGCAGTCGCCGACGCCGCCGGTGATGGTCACGCCGGGTGCAGTACAGGGCGAAGCGGGATCGTTATGACCCGACTTGAACAGCGAGATCGTGAAGAAATTAGTGCCATAGGCCCAGAGGTCGAAGTGCGTGAACGAATAGACCTGCTTGGGGGTGGTGCCGTTGATGCTGCCGCCCGGACCGGTGCTCCACATGCCGGGGTCGGTGCCCTTGGGCATCCAGGAGAAAGACACGCGGTCGTCGATCACCAGAAAGAACGGGAGATCAGGCGCCTTCTTGGCGGCCTTGACCGGCAGATCCGCAGCCTGCGCCAGGCCACCGGTGGTGAGCGTAGCAAGTGACAGCACCGCAGCTGCAATTGCTTTGAAACGAAACGACATCCTGAATACCCCCAAATTTGGACACGTAAAAATGAATGTCCCCTTGGCGCGACACTTGCGCCGAAGTCCCAAAGTGAGAAGCCTCAACTTCTTTCAAGGCATGCCGCTTGTTTCGGCAGCGCGCCGCGCTTCACTGCGGAATTTGAGAAGGTTGGTGCCGCACCATCGGCGGCCGATCGACAACGCCGAACACGCCATTGCCGAACATTCCCGTTTGATTCTGTTTGGCTTTTGCATCGACGCGACAGCCCAAGCGCAACCGTCGAATACGGCAATCGTGGTCGCGGCGAAATGCATAAGAGCGATGGCGCGACTTTGCTCAACTTCTCGTCAAGCCTGCACCGCGGGTTCCGATTTGGCTTGAACCGTCACAAATTTGCAACAGCCGCCACGGGCGTCGCGCGACCGCAAGAGCCATGCAAGACGGCCGTTGGAGACGCGTGGTGTCCGGAAACGGTCGCGACTCGCGCGACCGACCTTCTGCCGAAGCGTTAAGCAAGGGATGACGCTTTTTCACACCTTACGCAGCGGTTCAAACTAGCCCACTATTGAGGCACTTCATCCCATGCAAGCGCATCAGCGAATGTTAGATCCGACGCCTAACGGCCTGCATTCCGGCGAGTCCCCGTTGCTCAGGACGGTGGGCCTCACCAAACGCTATGGGGATTTCCTTGCCAACGATTCCATCGATATCGAGATCTGGCCCAAGGAAATCCACGCCTTGCTCGGCGAGAACGGCGCCGGCAAGTCGACACTGGTGAAGGCGATCTATGGGCTGATCCAGCCCTCTGCCGGCGAGATCCGCTGGCAGGACGATCGAATCGTGCTGTCCGGCCCGTCGGAAGCGCGCGGCCTCGGCATCGGCATGGTGTTCCAGCACTTTTCGCTGTTCGACAATCTCACCGTCGCCGAGAACGTCGCGCTTGGGCTCGACGGCACGGAATCCTTCAAGGATATGTCGGCGCGGCTGGAGCAGGTGTCGCAGACCTATGGCCTGCCGCTCGACCCCAAGCGCGAGGTCTGGCAGCTGTCCGTCGGCGAACGCCAGCGCATCGAGATCGTCCGCGCGCTGATACAGGACCCGAAATTCCTGATTCTGGACGAGCCGACCGCGGTGCTGACGCCGCAGGAGGCCGACCAGCTCTTCATCGTGCTGGAGCGGCTCAAGGCCGAAGGCCGGGCCATTCTTTACATCAGCCACAAGCTCGAGGAGGTGAAGCGGCTCTGCGATACCGCCACGATCCTGCGCGGCGGCAAGAAAATCCAGACCTGCAATCCCCGGCTCGAGACCGCCGCCTCGCTCGCGCGCATGATGGTCGGCGGCGAGATCAAGGACGTGAAGGCGGCCGCAGGTCGACAGACCACGATACCGCGGCTGGTCGTCAACGATCTCTCGCTCGCGCCGGAGGAGGCGCACGGCGTGCGGCTCGAACACATCTCGTTCGAGCTGAAGGGCGGCGAAATCCTCGGCATCGCCGGCGTGGCCGGCAACGGCCAGGACGAGCTGTTCGCAGCACTGTCCGGCGAACGGCTGTCGAAGGATCCGGGAACAGTGGTGATCGAAGGTATCGCCGCCGGCCACCTCTCGATCACCAAGCGGCGGAAGCTCGGCGCCGCCTTCGTGCCGGAGGAGCGGCTCGGCCACGGCACCGCACCGCGCATGAAGCTGTCGGAGAATGCGCTGCTCACCGGACACGCCGCCAGCGGCATGGTCAATCACGGCTTCATCGACACTGCCGCCACGCTGAAGACCGTGGACAAGGCGACCGAAACTTTCGACGTGCGCAAGGCCAGGCGCGATCCGGAAGCGGCATCTCTCTCCGGCGGAAACTTGCAGAAATTCATCGTCGGCCGCGAGATCCTGCGTAATCCCGCCGTGCTGGTGGTGAGCCAGCCGACTTGGGGCGTCGATGCCGGTGCCGCCGCCGTCATTCGCCAGGCGTTGCTTGATCTCGCCACCGCAGGCGCCGCGGTGCTGGTGACCAGCCAGGATCTCGACGAACTCGCCGAAATCGCCGACCGCATCGCCGTGATGTTCCACGGCCGCCTGTCGGAGCCGCTCGCGACACGCGACGCCACACGCGAAAAGCTCGGGCTTCTCATGGGCGGCAGCAGCCTGGAGCCGAAGGAGACCGCGCATGCAGCTGGTGCTTGAGAAGCGCACCGAGCGCTCCAACACGATCGCGCTGATCTCGCCGCTGATCGCGATCGGCTTGACGATCGTGACCATGACCATCCTGTTCGCGATCCTCGGCAAGAATCCGCTGCTCGCCCTGCAGGCCTATTTCATCGCGCCCCTGACTGACGGCTATTCGCTGCAGGAGATCGCGGTCAAGGCGACACCGCTGGTGATGATCGCGATCGGGCTGTCGCTCTGCTATCTCGCCAATGCCTGGAACATCGGTGCAGAAGGGCAATTCCTGATCGGCGCCGTCGCCGGAAGCTGGATCGCGGTGAAGACGCAAGGCACCGACGTCGGCGCCTGGGTGCTGCCGGCGATGCTGGTGCTCGCAGCCGCCGCAGGTGCGCTGTATGCGCTGATCCCGGCCATCTGCAAGGTGAAGTTCGGCGCCAGCGAAATCCTCACCAGCCTGATGCTGGTCTATGTCGCCGACCTCCTGCTCGACTATCTCGTGCGCGGTCCCTGGCGCGATCCGAACGGATTCAACTTCCCGACGACGGCCGAGTTCGATCCGGTGGCGACTGTGCCGCTGCTGATCGAAGGCGGCCGGCTGCATCTCGGCTCGATCATCGCGCTGCTGGTGGTTGCGGCGGCTGCGATCCTGCTCGGACGCACCATCAAGGGATTCGAGATTCGCGTCGTCGGTGCCGCGCCGCGCGCCGCACGGTTCGGCGGCTTCAACGCCAACCAGCTGATCATCCTGACCTTCGCGCTGTCGGGCGCGCTGGCTGGCGTTGCCGGTATCATCGAGGTCGCCGGTCCTGTCGGCCATCTCCAGCCCGGCATTTCGCCCGGCTACGGTTTCACGGCGATCATCGTCGCGTTCCTCGGCCGGTTGAACCCGGTTGGAATATTAATTGCAGGCCTTTTTCTCGCATTGACCTTTATCGGTGGCGAGCAGGCGCAGATCGCGATGAAGATACCGTTGGACGTCACCAAGGTTTTCCAAGGCATCCTGCTGTTCTACGTGCTCGCCTGCGATTCCCTCATTCTCTACCGCTTCAAGCTGGTCTTCCCGAACCGTCAGGTGGCCCGTGGAGCTGGTTGAAGCCATCATCCTGTCGGTGCTCGCCGCATCGACACCGCTGCTGATCGCCGCAACCGGCGAGCTCGTGACCGAACGCTCCGGCGTACTCAACCTCGGCGTCGAGGGGATGATGATCGTCGGCGCAGCCTGCGGCTTTGGCGGCGCGTGGCTGACGGGCTCGATCTTCGTCGGCGCGCTGTTCGGCATCGTCGCGGGCACGCTGATGTCGCTGATCTTCGCGCTGATGGCGCTCGGGCTCGCCGTCAACCAGGTTGCGACCGGGTTGGCGCTAACCATTCTCGGCGTCGGCCTGTCCGGCCTGATCGGTGCCGGCTTCGTCGGCGAACGCATTACGCCGGCGGCGCATCTCGCCATTCCCGGCCTCACCGGCATTCCGCTGGTCGGGCGCGTGCTGTTCGGCGAAGACGCCTTCGTCTATTTCTCCATCGCACTCATCATCGGCGTCTGGTGGTTCCTGTACCGCACACGCGCGGGATTGATCCTGCGCGCCTGCGGCGACAATCATATCTCCGCGCATGCGCTCGGTTATCCCGTGCTGCGCATTCGCACCCTCGCCGTCATGTTCGGCGGCGCCTGCGCCGGGCTTGCGGGCGCCTACCTGCCGCTCGCCTACACGCCCTTCTTCATTCCCGGCATGACCGCGGGCCGCGGCTGGATCGCGCTGGCGCTGGTCGTGTTCGCATCCTGGCGCCCGGGCCGGCTGGTGGTCGGCGCTTATCTGTTCGGCGCGGTGACGATCCTGCAACTGCATGCGCAAGGCTGGGGCGTCGGCATTCCCTCGCAATTCATGTCGGCACTGCCTTATCTCGCGACCGTCATCGTGCTGGTTCTGCTCTCCCGCGCGCGCACCGGCGGCTCGACTGCCCCGGCCGCGCTCGGCACCGTGTTCGTGCCTGACCGCTAGAGTTTTGATGTCCGCGGCGTGCGCGATGGGGCGCACACGTGGCGGATCGTGGCTTTCCCCAGATGTTTGGAGATTGATGATGAGGAAATCACTTCTTGCGCTGGCTGCCGGCCTTCTGCTTGCCGGGAGCATCGGTGCAGCCTCCGCTGCCGACAAGCTGAAGGTCGGCTTCATTTACCTCGGCCCGATCGGCGATCTCGGCTGGACCTATCAGCATGAACTCGCCCGCCAGGCGCTGGTGAAAGAACTCGGCGACAAGGTCGAGACCACCTATCTCGAAAACGTGCCGGAAGGACCCGACGCCGAACGCGCCATCGAGCAGTTGGTCCGCGCCGGCAACAAGCTGATCTTCACGACGTCGTTCGGCTACATGGACCCGACGCTGAAGGTCGCCAAGAAATATCCTAACGTGCATTTCGAGCACGCCACCGGCTACAAGCGCGACAAGAACATGTCGACCTATTCGGCCAAATGGTATCAGGGCCGCTACATTCAAGGCCTGATCGCGGCCAAGATGTCGAAGTCCGGCGTGCTCGGCTATATCGGCTCGTTCCCCATTCCCGAGGTCGTCTCCGGCATCAACGCGACGATCCTCGCGGCGCAGACCATCAACCCGAACATCAAGGTCAAGATCATCTGGGCCAACACCTGGTTCGATCCGGGCAAGGAGGCCGACGCCGCCAAGGCGCTGATCGACCAGGGCGCCGATATCATCATGCAGCACACCGATTCGCCCGCCGCGATGCAGATCGCCAGCGAACGCGGCAAGCTCGCTTTCGGCCAGGACTCCGAGATGATCAAGTTCGGACCCAAGACCCAGTTGACCTCGATCCTCGATACCTGGGGCTCCTACTACATCGAACGCGTCAAGGCCGAACTCGACGGCACCTGGAAGTCGGAAGACACCTGGGGCGGTCTCGACAGCCACATGTTCGCGATGGCGCCCTATACCAATATGCCTGACGACGTGAAGAAGATCGCCGAGGATACCCAGGCGGCAATCGCCGCGGGCAAGCTGCACCCGTTCAAATGCCCGGTGATTGGGCAGGACGGCAAGGAGATCGAGTGCAAGGGCGGCGCCAATCTCGCCGACGGCCAGATCCTCGGCATGAATTTCTACGTGAAGGGCATCGACGATAAGCTGCCGGGCAAGTAGCACGCTTCTTGCATCACCTAAATCACCTGCTCCTCCCGGAGGAGGTTCGGAGGGGGTGGCCAGAAGCACCCGGCACTTGTGGTCGCTCCCTCCTTCTATTTTACCCCGCCTGCATCCTCCGCGCCGCGGAACTGTGCCGGCGGATAAGGTCCGGCGCGTCCAGTCCCGGAATCGCGCCATCGACCACGGCCCAACTCCCCGCCACCATCACCCGATCGGCCCGATGCGCCCCGCACAACACCAGTGCAGCCAGGGGATCGCCGTGGCCGGAGAAGCGCAGCTCGTCCAGCCTGAACAGCGCGAGGTCGGCGGCCTTGCCGACGGCGATCTCGCCGAGGTCCGGCCGACCAACACACGCTGCCGAGCCCTTGGTAGCCCAGCGCAGCGCATCCTTGTGGCTGACCCTGGTCACGCCGTAGCGCGCCCGCTGCAGCAGGAACGCGGCCCGCACCTCCTGCATCAGGTTCGATCCATCGTTGGAGGCCGAGCCGTCGACCCCGATGCCGATGCCGACGCCGGCTTCTTCCATCTCGCACACCGGACAGCAGCCGGAGGCCAGCAACTGATTGCTGCATGCACAATGACTGATTGTGGTCTTGGCCTTGCCGAGTCGCTTCATCTCGTCGGCGTCGAAAAAAATACCGTGAGCGAGCCAGGTTCGCGCATTGAGCCAGCCGCATTGCTCGAGATAGTCAAGCGGACGGCAGCCATACATCTGCTGGCAGAACTTGTTCTCATCCTCGGTCTCGGCGAGATGCGTGTGCAGGCGCACGTCGAGCTTGTCGGCAAGATCGGCGGTGGCGCGCATCAGCGAGGTCGTTACCGAGAACGGCGAACAGGGCGCAAGCGCGATCTGCACCATCGCCTCCGCACCACGCTGGTGATATTTTGCCACAACACGCGCGCTATCGGCGAGGATCGTATCCTCGTCCTGCACGACGCTATCCGGCGGCAGGCCGCCGTCGCGCTGCGACAGGTTCATCGAGCCGCGCGTCAGCAGCACGCGCACGCCAAGTCGTTTTGCGACGCCAACCTCGATGTCGACGGACTCTTCGAGCCCCGCCGGGAAGACGTAATGATGATCGGTCGTGGTGGAGCAGCCCGACAGCAGCAGCTCGGACATCGCCAAGGTAACGCCGAGCTCCAAGGATTCCGGCGTCATCCTCGCCCATACCGGATAGAGTGCCTGCAGCCAGGGGAACAGTTCGCGGTCCATGGCCGCCGGCAGCGCCCGCGTCAGCGTCTGATAAAAGTGGTGATGGGTGTTGATGAGACCCGGCAGCACGACATGTTCGCTTGCATCGAACACCGTGACATCTGCGGTCGCAGGCGTGCCGCCCGCCGCCACGAGCTCGATGATGCGACCATCTCTCACGACGATTCCGCGCCCGGCACCATCGGCGAGAATGGCCAGGGGATCCCTGATCCAGATCGGCTTTGCGTCGCTCATGATCCTGTTTCTCCTCGCCTCGTTAACGAATGGCCTGCAAGGCAGAGGCCACCCCGAGAACGTTATTGCTGCGACTTGTTGTTGCCAGTTGGCGCTGGTCTTGCAAGACTTTCCGAGAGAATAATGCGTTCAGTGGAGGCGTTGGCGCAGCCATGGACTTGAATACCATCACAGCGGTCGCCCATCCGCAAACGCGAGCGCAATTGCCCGCTTGGACGCCAGGTGATGCTTGGCTTGCGGGCGGCACGTGGCTGTTCTCGGAGCCGCAAGTCCACCTCACGCGGCTGATCGATCTCACCGATCTGAAATGGCCGGCGTTGACGATCACCGAGAGCCATCTCGGCATCGCCGCCACCTGCACGATCTCGCAACTCGATGCGCTCACCTGCCCCACCGACTGGCTCGCGGCACCGCTGATCAGCCAATGCTGCCGCGCTTTTCTCGCCTCCTTCAAAATCTGGAAGACGGCGACGGTGGGCGGCAATGTCTGCATGTCGCTGCCGGCAGGACCGATGATCTCGCTTACCGCCGCGCTGGACGGCGTCTGCACGATCTGGAAAGCCGGCGGTGGCGAGCAGAAGATTCTCGTCGTCGAATTCGTCACGGGCAACCAGCGCAACCGCCTGTTGCCTGGCGATCTGCTGCGGCGGATCGACATTCCACTTGCCGCACTGAAGCGACGCTCCGCGTTTCGCCAGATCTCGCTCGCGCCGGTCGGCCGCTCCGCGGCCCTTCTGATCGGGAGCTTTGACAGCGCTGGCGCGCTGAAGCTGACCGTGACCGCATCGACCGTGCGCCCCATCCAATTGTCGTTTCCAAAGCCGCCCGATGCGAACGCGCTCCGCACGGCAATAGCCGAGGAGATCACGGATGATCTCTATCACACCGACATTCATGGCAAGCCGCTCTGGCGCAAGCACATGACGCTGCGGCTCGCAGAGGAGATACGCGCCGAGCTCCTGGGTACAACGTCGCCATGAGTTTCGAGGTCAATGGCACGACATTTCCGCAAACGCCACGTGCCGGCCAGTGCTTGCGCACGTTCCTGCGCGAGCTTGGCCATTTCGGGGTGAAGAAAGGCTGCGACGCCGGCGATTGCGGCGCCTGCACCGTGCTGCTCGACGGCGAGCCTGTGCATAGCTGCCTGATCCCGGCCTTTCGCGCGGAGGGGCGCGTTGTCACCACGATCGAAGGTCTCGGCGGCGAGCATGGCGCGCACCCGATGCAGCAAGCCTTCCTCGACGCGCAGGGATTCCAGTGCGGCTTCTGCACCGCCGGCATGATCCTCACCTGCGCCTCGCTGAACCAGGCGCAGCGCACCGATCTCGGCGCCGCGCTGAAGGGCAACATCTGCCGCTGCACCGGCTATCGCGCGATCGAGGATGCGATCCACGGCAAGACCAATGTCGAGGCGAGCGTCGAAGCCGGCGGCGCGTTCGGCGCAGCCTGCCGGCCCCCGCAGGGCCGGACGTCGTCCGCGGCACGGCGCGCTACACGTTTGACACGGAAATCGACGGCCTGTTGCACATCAAGCTGCTGCGCTCGCCGCATGCGCACGCAAGAATTGTCGCGATCGACAGATCGGCGGCGATGACGGTGCCTGGCGTGCACGCGGTCCTGACGCACGAGGACGCGCCATCGGTGCTGTTCTCGACGGCGCGGCACGAGAAGGACTGGATGGACCCCGAGGATACCCGCATCCTCGACGACGTCGTCCGCTTCATCGGCCAGAAGGTCGCCGCCGTCGTCGCCGAAAGTGAAGGCGCGGCCGAGGAGGCGTGCCGACGGCTGAAGGTCAGCTACGAGATCTTGCCTGCGCTGATCGATCCCGAACAGGCAATGATGCCGGGCGCGCCGCTCGTGCATCCAGATCGGACCAGCGCGAACCGCGTTGCCGACGCGCGGCGCAATCTCGTCGCGGAGACGCATGGCGAGTTCGGCGATGTCGCCTCGCCGCTCGCCACATCCGCCGTCACCTACGAGGCTACCTTCCACAGCCACCGTGTGCAGCACGCCGCGCTGGAGACCCATGGCGGCCTTGCCTGGCTCGACGATGCAGGCGTGCTCAACGTCCGCACCTCGACGCAAGTGCCGTTCCTGACCCGGCGTGCGCTCTCGGACATCTTTGAGCTTCCCATGGACAAGGTCCGTGTGTTCTGTGAGCGCGTCGGCGGCGGCTTTGGCGGCAAGCAGGAGATGTTCGTCGAGGATATTCTGGCGCTCGCCGCGCTGAAGATCGGTCGGCCGGTCAAGCTCGAGCTCACCCGCGAGGAGCAGTTCATCGCGACGTCGACGCGGCACCCGATGCGAGTCCACATCAAGGCCGGCGCCGATGCCGATGGCAGGCTCACCGCGCTGCAGCTCGACGTGCTCTCCAATACGGGCGCCTACGGCAATCATGGCGGCTCCGTGATGTTCCACGCGGTCTCCGAATCCATCGCCGTCTATAACTGCCCGAACAAGCGCGTCGACGGCTTCGTCGTCTACACCAACACGGTGCCGGCCGGTGCGTTTCGCGGTTACGGCTTGCCGCAGGCATTGATCGCGGTGGAAGCTGCGATCGACGAGCTGGCGAGACAGCTCGGCATGAGTCCCTATGAGATGCGCCGCCGCAACATCATCAGGCAAGGCGATCCCATGCTGTCGCCGCCTGAATCCGAATACCACGACGTGCTCTATGGCTCCTACGGCCTCGACCAGTGCCTGGACCTCGTCGAGCGCGCGATGCAGGCGGATGGCCCGCAGCCCGAGCTGTCGGGCGAATGGCTGACCGGCGACGGCGTCGCGCTGACCATGATCGACACCGTGCCGCCCGCCGGCCACATCGCCGATGCGATGATCGCGCTCAACGACGATGGCGGCTTCGATCTCACCGTCGGCACCGCCGAGTTCGGCAACGGCACCAGCACCGTGCACCGGCAGATCGCCGCGACCGTTCTCGCGACCACCGTCGACAGGATCCGCCTGCGCCAATCCGACACCGCCCATAGCGGCCACGACACCGGCGCCTATGGCAGCACGGGCATTTTCGTTGCCGGCAAGGCAACGCACGCCGCGGCCGTGCAGCTTGCGACCGAATTGAAGGCGGCCGCCGCCAGCGCATGGCTTTGCGATGCCGGGACTTGCACGCTCGAAGGCGAGTTCGTGGTCAGCGGCGTGCGGCGAATGTCCTTTACCGAGCTGGCGAAGCTCGCGCGCGAGACGGGTCGTCCGCTCGCGGCGCACGGCAGTTCCGAGGGAACGCCGAGATCCGTCGGCTTCAACGTGCAGGGCTTTCGCGTCGCCGTGAACAAGGGCACCGGTGAGATCAGGATTGTCAGGAGCGTGCAGGCGGCGGATGCGGGCGTCGTCGCCAATCCCATGCAGTGCCGCGGCCAGGTCGAGGGCGGCGTTGCGCAGGCCCTCGGTGCGGCGCTCTACGAGGAGATGGTGATCGATGCGAGTGGCCGCATCACCAATCCCAAATTCCGCGATTACCATCTGCCGTCCTTCGCGGATGTGCCGCGCACGGAAGTGTTGTTCGCCGAGACATCCGACACGATCGGGCCGTTGGGGGCGAAGTCGATGAGCGAGAGCCCGTACAACCCGGTCGCCGCCGCGCTCGGCAATGCGATTGCCGACGCCACCGGCATCCGCTTCACCGCAACGCCGTTCAAGCCGGACCGGTTGTTTCCGGCGCTGCTCGACAAGTTCGGCGACTAACTGCCGCGGTACGTCGAATAGCTCCAGGGCGTGACCAGCAGCGGTACGTGGTAGTGCCCTTCCGGCTCGCCGATCGCAAACCGCAGCGGGATCTCGTCGAGGAATGGCGGGTCGGGAAGCTGCACGTTGCGCTCGGCGTAGTATTTGGCGACGCTGAAGCGGAGCTCGTAGCGGCCGATCGGCAGCGGACGTCCGCCGATCAGCGGCTGGTCGGTGCGGCCGTCAGTGTTGGTCACTGCGCGCGCGATCACGCGGCTCTCGCCGAGATCTGCGAGCTCGACCAGTTCCACTGCAATTCCAGACGCAGGCTTGCCGGCATGATTGTCCAGCACATGGGTCGAGAGCCGGCCGTGCACTTTCAGCCTGTCGTCGGCGATGACGAGCTGATCGAGCCGCAGCGCCGAGATGCGGCCGATCTCCTCGATCGCGCGGCGCGTCTCGGTCTTCGCAATATTGCCCAGGCGCTTCTCGATGTCGCTCAGCACGGAATCCCTGGTGTGACGGCGCACGCAGACGATGTAGGGGAAGCCGAACTTTTCGCGATAGGCGTTGTTGACGCGTTCGAACGCCGAATATTCGGCGTCCGACAGCCGGTCGAGGCCGGCGCTGTTCTGCTCGTCGGTCGATTCCGCCGTCAGGCCCGCCGCGCGCTGGGTTTTGTTGGCGAGATCGGGATGCGCCCGGATCAGCGCCAGCTGGACATCGGGCTCGGCAGCCTGTATCGCCGCCATCAGCGCGGCATGCAGCTGGTTGACGCCGGCAAACGGCCGCTGCGCCGCGAGCTGCTCGGCGATCCACGGCGAATATTCGACGACATTGGCGAGCGCGGCGACGAAGTCGGCCTTGCTTGCAGCGTTGAGCTCGGCGAGCGGGATCTGCGTCATCTTGACTTTATCCGATCTCGAACGCATCGACAGCAAGATGCGCGTGCCTGTCGTGCCAATGCTGCGCGATCTGCAGCCGCGTCGGCACCCAGACGCGCTCGTGCTTGCCGATGTAATCGAGAAAGCGGATCAGGCCCGCGGCGCGGCCGGGCCGGCCGGCGAGACGGCAGTGCAGCCCCACCGACATCATCTTCGGCGCGCTCTCGCCTTCGGCATAGAGCACGTCGAACGCATCCTTCAGATAGGTGTAGAACTGCTCGCCCTCGGCAAAGCCCTGCGGATTGATGAAGCGCATGTCGTTGGCGTCTAACGTGTAGGGAATGATGAGCTGCTTGCCCTTCGCGCCCTTGATCCAATAGGGCAGATCGTCGGCATAGGAATCGCAGAGATAGAGGAAGCCGCCCTCCTCCATCAGCAGACGGTTGGTGTTGATCGAGGAGCGCCCGGTGTACCAGCCGAGCGGCCGCGAACCGGTCGCCTCGGTATGGACGCGGATCGACTCGGCAATCTCGGCCCGCTCCTGCGCCTCCGTCATGTCCTTGTGCTCGATCCATTTCAGGCTGTGGCTCGCTATGTCCCAGCCGGACTCCTTCATCGCAGCGACAATATCCGGATTGCGCTTCAGCGCGGTGGCGACGCCGAACACGGTGATCGGCCACTTCCGCGCGTCGAACATCCGCCACAGCCGCCAGAAGCCGGCGCGCGAGCCATATTCGAACATCGATTCGATATTGGCGTGACGCTGGCCGGGCCAGGGCTGTGCGCCCAGCACGTCGGACAGGAACGCTTCCGACGCGCGGTCACCGTGCAAAATGTTGTTCTCGCCGCCCTCCTCGAAATTGACGACGAACTGCACCGCGACCCGCGCGTTGCCAGGCCATTGCGGATGCGGCGGATTGCGGCCGTAACCGCGGAGATCGCGCGGGTAGCGGGCGTCGGTCACTCAGACTTCCTCGAAGCGGATCGGCAGAGCGCCCTTCCACAGCACGCTCTTGCCCAGCGTCGCGAGATTCTCAAGGCCCGAGGTTACCGTGATGAAATGATTGCCGGCGAGTTGGCCCATCTTGCTGGCGAAATGCACGCCGCCATAGGCCATCAGGATCTCGGTCTCGCTGATGCCGCCGGGATAGAGGATGATCTGCCCGGGCGCGGGATAGCTTGTGTGGTTCTCGTAGCCGACGCCGAAGTCGAGATCGCCGAGCGGCATCCAGACGCCTTCGCCGCTCCAGCGCACATGGATGATGTGGCTCTCGAACGGCAACGCCTTGCGGAACGCCGCGACGGTCTTGGGCGCCGCCTGCTCCTCGAAGCGGGCGTCGAAGGTGAAATCGCCGGCGCGGATAACGAGTTTGCTCATCTCATCTCTCTGGATCGGGGACGGTGGCCCCACGGGGAACTTGCAAGCAAAGAGCATTCCAATGGGGTTCGCGCAAGTGGCGCCCGTCCCCTCACCTCCGGTCGTAAGACCAGCCGAACAGGCCGCTCCGCCGCACCTCCGGCTCGGGCTCTGCAGCCGGTGCGGGCGCCTCCTTCAGTTCCGCCTGCGGCGAGGGTGGAGGCGGCGCCGGCAGGTTCTCGCACTTCATGGAATAGACCAGCTTGCCGTCCGCCGTGCGTCCGATCGGCGCGCAGGGGTCGGGATGCGCCGCCGAGGTCTTGGGAGCAGGTTTCACCTGTGCCACAGCCGGCGAGGCGATCAAAAGCAGGACCAGCAGAAGTTTCGACATCGTTGTCGCGCCTGAAACCTTCATTGGCTCCATTCAACCGGAATGCGCCGGTCAAGTCCATCGGGTCCGGCCCGGCGATTGCCGAATATTTAGCCGGGACCAAAAAAATTGCTCGCCTCATCGTGAAGCCGGCGACAGTGACACTCGGCCGGACGCATCGCCATGTGAGCGTCAGCGACGCGCAGAAGAGATCGTCCTCAGCGGGAAGCGTCGTCACGGGAGAAACAACCATGCAGAAGACTCTTGCCATTCTTGGCGCCGCGCTGATCGCCGCAATCACCATCCAGACCGCCGCAGCGAGCGACCGCCATCACGCCCGCAGGGCCCAGCCTGCTCCCATCACCCAATCGGTGCGCGACTCCAATGCAGCCATGTGGCCATCGCAGCCGACCATCCCCGATTGGTCGCGCTATGCCAACGGCGCGATGTCGGCGCCTGCGGGGAGATGATGTTGGAGAATAGAGCGCGGTTGCGCCAACTCGTCATTGCGCAGCCAAGCAATCCAGAGTCCTTCCGCGGAGAGAGACTGGATGCTTCGCTGTGCTCGCAATGACGCCGTGTGAGGCGACGGCTTTGTTCTTTCGGTTTGTATTTTGAATCGCAGACGCGCCTTCTCGCCCTCGCGGCGCATTTCGCCCGAGCTTTGCTTGATCTCTCCACCCTCTTTATCCAAGAGGGCGCAGGGAAGGCCGGGTGCCGGCTGGCACCCACGGTCCGCTGTGCGCGTGTAGCGCAATAGGAAATTGCACAGCGGCATACAGGTGAAGCCGAACACACGGCCTTCCTGCGCAGTGGGTTGACGGTTTATGCCGTGCTCTCCCGGGAGCCGAGTTCGTTCTGGCCTCCCTCGCCTCGCAGATTAGCGATGCGGTTAACCCGGTTGGGCGCTCCGCACCTCCGCGAAAGCTTGACCGTAGCGACGACGGCCAGGACCACACGGTTTTGCCGTACGCGCTCAGCGCCGTCCGTCTACACGCGGCCGCGGACTCACAGGGACTACCCGCCCTGCCCGCACCTCTCGTGCCGACGCTGCCGCGTCCACCGCAACCCGGCTCTCGATCAGTGACGACGTACGATCGCCCCTCAAGGTCGAGCCGGGATGAGCGACATGTACGCCATTTCCGAATTTCGGTAAAGAAGAATGTTTTTGCCGGGAGGGATTGACAGGCGTGCAGGTGTTTTGCCCGTCGCCGTCGATCCTCAGTACGGATTGTAGTAACGCGGGCCGCCATAGTAGCCGTAGCCGGGACCATCATAGCGCGGGCACGTGAGCCAACGCATCGACCGACGACGCCGGGATCGATACCACTCTTGGGATTCAACGCGACTGACGCGTCCTTTTCCTCACGAGACATCAACTCGCGTGACACCACGCACGACCTCTAGGACCGATAGCTCCAGTATTTCCGGAGCGCATCGCCTGCGGCCTGGAGGTCGAAGCGCTGGTCGGGGGCGAGTTGCTGCACGATCAAATTGAACATGTCGTTCAGGATCGAGCGCTTCTCGCCGAAATAGGAATGGTGCAAGCCGACCAGGCTGGTGTCGACCAGCGATGCATCGATCGCATCGATGCCGTCGACGATTGTCAGGGCATCGCCGGCCTCGCCCGCCCGGGGATAGCCGTGCACGAATTTCGAGGCCAACAGCGCGACGTCGCGCGACGAGGCATAGAGCGTGACGCGTGCGGCGCAACCCTTGAACTTCGCGGCGAGCTGGACGAAGCGGTCGCGATCGATATCGGGCGCGGCAAAGATAATCTGACCGAGTTTTGCGGCGCCGGCCGGCAGCTGCCAGGAGGTGGCGCGTTCGAGCGTGTTGATCACCGCGCGATTGCCCATGCTGTGGGCGATGATGTGAACTCTGCCGGCCGCGATTTCGCCGACCGCGAGCTGGAGAAACGCCTCGAAATGATCGCGCGACCAGTCGATCGTGCTCTCGTCTACCGTGTACTTCCTGGTGTCCGCCGCCGACGCCCAGCTATACAGCAGCGTCCGCCCTGCGAATTTCAGATCCACCGCAAGCTGCCCGGCCCGCCGCGCCGCGTCCTCGAACGTCACGTTGTAACCGTGCACGAAGATCAGGACATCATGCTCGTCCGCCGCGGCAAGCGAGTCCTTCAGGCTGGTGACGAAAGCGTCCCGGCCAAGCGCGCCGACGCTTTTAAGGATCACATGCTTTTCCGGATTGGCCGAGAATTCGAGATGCCACCAGCTCGGACCGGTGAGTGCGCCGAGGTCGCGGCCGCGCGTGGGCACGCTGACCTCCGCGATTCCCAGGGACAGCGCGCCGCGCGTGCCGCCAAAGTAATGCGCCGGCGTGTCGTCGCCCCGGGCGCGGTCGGTGCCGTAGAAGATTGGGATAGTGATAACGCCGGTCGTCTCATCCATGGTCGGCCGGGCTGTATCCGGGACGACGGGCGGCGACACCCGGCCGCGGCGGGTCACGGTCTCCCTGGTGGCCACTGGCGCTGCCAGGTCTGCCATCACGCGTTGGACAAGCTCCATGGCCGGCGGCTCCGCCAGCAGCCGTACGACCAGCAGGTCGAGCGACCGGCGAAGCTTGTCCGGATCTTCGCCGCGGCCGGCGCGCGCGGCGAGCTCCTGCAACTCCTCGCCGAAAGGCGGCCATTTGTCGCCCAGCAGATCCTTCAAACGGGGCCCGAGTTCGAGCAAGGCAAGCAACAAGCGAAGCGTGTCCGGCATCGCACGTCCCTCGTCGCTGAATGCGGTCAAGACACCAGCCCTGCCGCCCGTTTCTAGCCTAGAGGTTGTGAACGATCTGGCAAGTCCGCTTTGCGTGCCAGCGTCAACTTGCCCGCGGCGGCACGTGCTCTACGACAACGCGCCCAGCACGCCGCGCGTGGCCTTGTCGATTTCCTCGACATAGCGGCGGCGGGCAAAGGTCTCGGTGAGGAAGCCGACGACCTTGCGGCTGTCGGTGGAATCGACCACCGCCAGCATTTCGGCCTCGGCCTCGTCGAACACCGCCATCGCGCTCTTCACGTTCATTTCCGGGATCAGAACGATCTCGGTCAGGCGCGCGAGCTCGACGATCTGGATATCGTCGGCGATGGCGTCGAGGTCGCTGGAGAACAAATCGGGCAGCAGGACGAGGCCGACATATTCGTCAGTATTGTTGACGATGACGATGCCTGGCCGAGATCCCAGTGGAAATTCGCTTCGGGTCGCAGCGATCGTCGTGCTCGACGGCACCTTGGCGACGTCGGAGCGCATCAGGCGCTCGACGGTGAGGTTGCGCAGCCAGCCGACGTCGTTGGCGCTGCGGATGGTCTCGCCGCGCAGATGCAGGCGCCAGGTCGAGAAGGAGTGACCGAACATGAAGCGGACGCAGATCGAGGTGACGATGCAGCCGGCCAGCACCACAGCGGTGACGTCGACATTGCGCGTCATCTCGAGCACGAGAAACGACATGGTCAGGGGACCGCCGACGATGGCGACGCCCAAAGTCGCCATGCCGGTCAGCATTGCCACCAGCGGATCGATCACGAAGTTCGGGCTAATCAGCAACAGCACCGCGGAGAAGAACTTTCCGATCAGGCTGCCGACGAACAGCGAGGCGAAAAAGAGACCGCCGCGGAAACCGGATGCCAGCGAGATCAGGCAGGCCGTCACTTTCAGCGCGATGATGATCGCGATCAGGCCGATGGTCATGTCGTGGAAGAGATCGAGCACCATGGCGCCGTGGCCCGCCGCGAGCACCTGCGGCGTCACGATGGCGAAACCGCCTACGATGAGGCCGCCGATCACGGGGCGCAGCCAGACCGGCAACCATTTGAATAGCCGCTCGAACATCGAGGACGAGCGCATCACCGCGATGCCGACGCCGCTGGTGACGAGCGCGAGCCCGATCAATGCGAGATATTGCTCGATGCCGACCGCACTGACCTTGGGGATTTCGAGCGAGTAAGGCGCGCCGCCGAGCCATTGCGCGGTCAGCGCGCCTGCGAGCGAGGCCGCCAGGATCGGCGCCGCGCTGCCGACCGAATAGACGCCGACGATCAGCTCGCAAGCGTAGAACGCGCCGGTGATCGGCGCGCCGAAGGCCGCTGCGATCGCCGCCGCAGCGCCGCAGCCGACGATCAAGCGGAGGTCGTTGCGGCGGAGATTGAAGAATTTTCCGAACAGCGAGGCGATGCCGGAGCCGATCTGGGTGTAGCCGGCCTCGAGGCCGACCGAGGCGCCGCAGCCGTTCGAGATCAGGGTCTGGCTCGACACCACCACGCTGTCGCGCATCGACAGATTGCCACCGCGCAGCGCGTTGGCCTCGATCGGGTCGACCGCGCTGGAAATCTTCAGCCGTCGGCGCCACCATTCCATGATGCCGAGCACCAGGCCGCCGAGCGCCGGTGCGATCATTGCCGCCCAGGGATTGATATGGGTGTTGGCGGAGAGGCGCACGTCGATCGGGATGCCGTAGATCACGACATGGGCGATCTGCGCGATCTCGGCCATCAACGTCACGATCGCGCCGGCCAGCGTGCCGATCACGAGCGCCAGCGGGATCAGGTAGAACTCGTTGCTGCGCAGGAGTGCGCGCAGCCGGACCATGGTGCGGTTCGTGCCCTTGCCGTCGACGAGATATCTGATCCGCGCGAACACCGCCTGCCCTAACCCTCCGACATGCCGTAGCCGGCCATGCGCTGGCGAACCTGTTCGGCGCTCGACAGCAGCGGCGGTTCGCCGACCTGGAGGCAGCCCTGATACGGCCTGGTGCCCGAAGTGCCCTGGTTGATGCCGAGCGCTTTCATGCAGCGGCAGGCGTCGATGATGGCCTGTCCCTTGTCGAGTTCGTCCGCAATCATCGACCTCTCGATTTCATCTCGACCTTCTCGGCGACGGGCGTTTGTTAGACCCGAAGTACGTCAAAGCAATATGGCAGCGCAAGCGAAAGCGGACCTGTTCAAGCACCGTCGTGCCCGCGGGCCCGCCAAGCCACGAATTGCCTTGTAAAATCAATAGATTAACAGATTGCCGCAGCCCCAACGAGACACCAGGCCAGGCTGTCCCGGACGGCCGCAATCCCGTTGATCACGAACTGCACCGAATAGGCCGCGAGCAGCATGCCGAGGACGCGCGACAGCACGGCATTTCCGGTGCGCCCCAGCGTCCGCACGATCAGGCTCGCCGAAACGAAACAGGCGATGCAGAGCAGGCAGACCGCGATCACGATCAGGATCGAGGCCGCGATGAAAGGGCACGCAGCGCGACCGTGTGCTTGATCTTGTCGGGCATGCCACCGGTCGCGGCCAGGAATGCCGGCACGAGCCAACCGGATCGATGACCAGCAGACGCGTCACGAACGCAGAGAGGGCGAAATTGATCATGCACGCGTCTCCTGGTGCAAGTCCGCAAACCCAGCGCCACAACAAAATTAACCGCCCACGAACGGAAAAGGCGATGCTGCTCAAGAGCTCAGATGGCCTCTTCGTCGGCGGAGGGCAGACCGACGTCCATCCCTCCCGCTATGGACAAACGGCGGACGAAGCACGCGACGGTCCGTTCGATGAATTCCGCGACGAGGTCGCGCTCCATCTGATCCCGCGCGCGCTGGCGCGCGGCATCCCCGCACTTTTCGTCTGCCGTGGAATCCAGGAGTTGAATGTTGCCTTCGGCGGGACGCTCGCGAAAGAGCCGGACGATTTGCCGGAAGAGAAACGTCACGGCACGCCCAAGGCCGGCAATGAGGATGCCCGCTATCGACTGCGGCGGAAGCTGACGCTACGCGCCGGAGGCGTGTTGCAACAGATCTGCGGTGCGGAGGCCATCACGGTGAATTCGCTGCACAGCTTCCTCATCGCTGATCTTGCACCAAACCTGATCGCCGAGGCGGTAGCCGAAGACGGCGCGATAGAGGCTCTCAGCGTCGAAGGTGCGAGCGCCTTTGCGCTCGGCACGCTTTTCCATCCGGACTACCGGGCAAGCACGCGGTGCGGCAATCCGTGCCCGGTCTGGTCTGAGGCCCCCTCGCGCGGGCAGCGCGCGCGGCCTGGCCGGGCGTAGAAGCGGACGGGCGCCGGAAAATGGGAACCTTTGGCCTCCCCGCGTCTTGATCGCGCGAGGATAGAGGAAGGAGGTGCCTTCCCGTTCACCTCGACAGGAGGATTTATGGCCAAGAAAGCGAAGAAGCGCGCAACCAAGAAATCGTCGTCGCGCGGCGCGCGGTCGCGCCAACCCCAGAAAACGCTGAACGACCTTTTTGTGGAAACACTGAAGGACATCTATTTCGCCGAGAACAAGATCATCAAGACCCTGCCCAAGATGGCGAAGGCTGCACAATCAAAGGATCTGGCCGCCGCGTTCAACAAGCATTTGCGCGAGACCCAAGGACAGGTCAAACGGCTGGACCAGATCTTCAAGATGCTGGGCAAGCCCGCACGCGGCAAACCCTGCGAAGCCATCAACGGCATCGCCGACGAGGGCGCCGAGATCATGAAGGAGTTCAAGGGCGCCCCGGCGCTGGATGCGGGACTGCTTGCGGCCGCCCAGGCGGTCGAGCATTACGAGATCTCCCGCTACGGCACACTGCGCACCTGGGCCGAGGAGCTCGGGATGCAGGACGCGGCAAGGCTGCTCCAGGCCACGCTGGACGAGGAGGAGGCGACCGACCACGCGCTGACCGAGCTCGCGACCTCCGTGATCAACCTCGAAGCCGAGGAAGAGCAGCGTCAAGCGGCCTGATCCGCGCCCGCTTCCAAGACGGGACGCCGCGGCACCAGCCGCGGCGTTTGCATTCCGACGATCGCATGATGGCGCATGGCACGCCCGCGATGCCGGGCTGGAATTCACGGGAACCGGCACCATATGAACACCTTCCCAGCCCCGAGCCCGTACCATGCAACCCAAAAATCCCTTTGACTGGATGCTGTCCGAAGCCCTGGACCAGCTGACCCGCGGCGAACGGCTGCGCCAGCAGTTCGGCCGTCAGGAAGCCTGTTGGGAGCCGCCGATCGACGTGCTCGAGACCGAGCATGAGCTCCTGATTCTGGTCGCGCTTCCCGGCGTCAATCCGGACAATGTCGAGACCGTCATCCATGACGGCGTGCTCGTCATCTCCGGCCAGCGCACGCTTCCGCCGGAGCTTCGCAACGCCCGCATCCACCGGCTCGAGCTGCCGCAGGGCCGCTTCGAGCGGCGCATCGCGCTTCCCCTTGGCCGCTACGCCATCAGCCGCTTCGTGATGGACGGCTGCGTCGCACTGCGCCTCGCCAAATCCTGAGGTCGATCATGGCCACCGAACAGATGAATACCGCACAAGCCAATGCTGACGTGAAGATCCCCGAAGACGCACTGATCATCATCCCCGTGCGCGAGATGGTGCTGTTCCCCGGCGCCATCGCGCCGATCGCGATCGCGCGGCCGAAGTCCGTCGCCGCCGCGCAGCAGGCCCTGCGCGAGCAGCGGCCGATCGGCATCGTCCTGCAGCGCAGCCCCGAGACCGAGGAGCCCGGCCCGGACGATCTGTATCGCGTCGCGACCATCGCCAACATCGTCCGCTACATCACCGCGCCCGACGGCACCCATCACATCGTCTGCCAGGGCGTGCAGCGCGCGCGCCTCCTGGACTTCCTGCCGGGGACACCGTTTCCCGCCGCGCGGATCCAGCAGATCCCCGAGCCGACAACGAATTCGCCCGAGATCGAGGCACGGGCGCTCAACCTGCAGCGCCAGGCCATCGAGGCGATCGAGCTGCTGCCGCAGGCGCCGCCCGAGCTGGTCGCGATGTTCCAGAGCACCACCGCGCCCGGCGCGCTGGCGGATCTGGCGACGTCGTTCATGGACATCAAGCCGCAGGACAAGCAGGAGGTGCTGGAGACCATCGACCTCGTCTTGCGCGTCGAGAAGGTGTCGAAGCACCTGGCCGAGCGGCTGGAGGTGCTGCGCATCAGCAACGAAATCGGCCAGAAGACCAAGGCGTCTTTCGACGAGCGGCAGCGCGAGGCGATCCTGCGCGAGCAGATGGCGACCATCCAGCGCCAGCTGGGTGAAGGCGACGGTAAGGCCGCCGAAGTCGCCGAGCTGACGGCTGCCATCGCCAAGGCCAACATGCCGCCGGAAGCGGATGCGCATGCCAAGAAGGAGCTGCGCCGCTACGAGCGCATGCCCGAGGCCGCCGGTGAATCCGGCATGGTCCGCACCTATCTCGACTGGCTGATCGAGCTGCCGTGGGCGCTGCCCGCGGAGAAGCCGATCGACATCAAGGAAGCGCGCCGCATCCTGGATGCGGATCATTTCGGCCTGGAGAAGATCAAGAGCCGGATCATCGAATATCTGGCGGTGCGCAAGCTCGCGCCGCAGAGCAAGGCCCCGATCCTGTGTTTCGTCGGCCCGCCCGGCGTCGGCAAGACCTCGCTCGGCCAATCCATCGCGCGCGCGATGGATCGCCCCTTCGTGCGCGTCAGCCTGGGCGGCGTCCATGACGAGGCGGAGATCCGCGGCCACCGGCGCACCTATATTGGCGCGCTGCCCGGCAACATCATCCAGGGCATCAAGAAGGCGGGCGCGCGCAACTGCGTCATGATGCTGGACGAGATCGACAAGATGGGCCGCGGCGTGCAGGGCGATCCCTCGGCCGCCATGCTGGAGGTGCTCGACCCCGAGCAGAACGGGACGTTCCGGGACAATTATCTGGGCGTGCCCTTCGACCTGTCGCGCGTGGTGTTCATCGCGACCGCGAATATGCTGGACCAGATTCCGGGTCCGCTCTTGGACCGCATGGAGCTGATCAGCCTTGCCGGCTACACCGAGGAGGAGAAGCTGGAGATCGCGAAGCGCTATCTGGTGCGGCGGCAGCTGGAAGCCAACGGCCTGACGGCCGAGCAGGCCGAGATTGAGCCGGACGCGCTGAAGCTGGTCGTCAAAGGCTACACCCGCGAGGCCGGCGTGCGTAACCTCGAGCGCGAGATCGGCAAGCTGTTCCGCCACGCCGCGGTGCAGGTCGCCGAAGGCACGGCTGCGAAGGTCGTGGTGACGCCGAACGACATCGGCACCGTGCTCGGCCAGCCGCGCTTCGAAGGCGAGATCGCGCAGCGCACCAGCATTCCGGGCGTGGCCACCGGCCTTGCCTGGACGCCGGTCGGCGGCGACATCCTGTTCATCGAGGCCTCGCGCGTCCCCGGCAAGGGCGGGATGATCCTGACCGGCCAGCTCGGCGACGTCATGCGCGAGAGCGTGCAGGCGGCGATGACGCTGGTGAAGAGCAGAGCCACCCAGCTCGGCATCGATCCTCAGGTGTTCGAGAAGAACGACATCCACGTTCACGTGCCGGCGGGTGCAACCCCGAAGGACGGACCCAGCGCGGGCGTGGCGATGTTCACCGCGCTGACGTCACTGCTCACCAATCGCACGGTAAGGAGCGACACCGCGATGACCGGCGAGATCTCGCTACGCGGCCTGGTGCTGCCGGTTGGCGGCATCAAGGAGAAGGTGGTGGCTGCGGCCGCCGCCGGATTGAAGCGGGTGATGCTGCCGGCACGCAACAAGCGGGACTACGACGACATCCCGAAGAGCGCGCGGGACAACCTCGAATTCATCTGGCTGGAGCGGGTCGACGAGGCCATCGCGGCGGCGCTCGAGCCGGCTGAGGCCAAGGTCGAAGCGGCGGAGTGATATGATGAAGAAACTGCTGGAAGAAGCGAAGAGATCGCGGAAGGCGCAGCAGCTGCGTCAGCTGCTCGATCGTGCCATCGACCGGGTGCGCGATGCGCTCGCAGGACCCGAGCCGCGGCTTCAGCCGATCCCGGTTCGGGTGAAGCCCCGCAAGGGCTGAACCCCTCCGTTTCAGCCCTCGCGGTCACATACTCAGTACAAAAGGCCCCCTCGCGTCGAGGGGGCCTTTGCGTTATCAGGCCACGGCGTCCTTGGCAGCCTTGACCGGGCGGGCGCGGACGATCTTCCGGGCCGGCTTGGCCTTGAACATCATCTCTTCACCCGTGAACGGGTTGGTGCCCTTGCGCGCCTTGGTCGCGGGCTTTTTGATGACCACGAACTTGGCGAAGCCCGGCACCAGGAACAGGCCGTTCTTCTTCAGCTCCTTGTGGCCGACATCGGTCAGCGTCTCGATCACGCTCTTGACGTCGCGCTTGGAAAGCTCGGTGCTGGTCGCGATCTTTTCGATCAGCTGCGATTTGGAAAGTTGGGTTGGCATCGTGTCTCCTCTGATTCGTTGCCGGTTGCATATTAGACCAACCGGCGAAGGCCTATAGCCTTCTGCACAGTTTTGTCGCGGTTTTACGGGCTTTTTTGGCCCTCTGAGGCAAAAACCCCTGCTTTTTAGCTACTTCCTGAGCGGAAGGTACCTCGGGCAGCGGTTTTTGCCTTGTTTCAAAGGCCCGCAAGCAGCCTTGCTAAAGCTGATTCGATGCTTTCGACAAGCGACGACCGGCCTCTTTGTGCGAGGAGGAGCGCGTTTCACCCTAGAAAATAAGGCTAAATGCGCTCGATGATGACCGCCGGAGCCATGCCGCCGGCCGCGCACATGGTGACGAGACCACGCTTGAGGTCGCGCCGTTCGAGCTCGTCGAGCACGGTGCCGATCAGGATCGAGCCGGTCGCGCCGATGGGATGGCCGAGCGCGATCGAGCCGCCATTGACGTTGACCTTGGCGCGGTCGAGCTTGAGATCGCGGATATATTTCTCCGCAACGACCGCAAAGGCCTCGTTGATCTCGAACAGATCGATGTCATCGATGGTGAACCCGGCCTTCGCCAGCACCTTGCGCGTCGCCGGCACCGGCGCGTTCAGCATCAGGGTCGGCGAATCCCCCATGTTCGCCATCGCCACCACGCGGGCACGCGGCTTGAGACCATGCGCCTTGGCGTAGGACGGCGACGCCAACAGGATCGCAGCGGCACCATCGACGACGCCCGACGAGTTGCCGGCGTGGTGCATGAAATCGATGGTGAGATCGGGATATTTCTGCAGGATCAGGCCACGATAGGTCGTGCCCTTGTCGTCGAGCGCATAGTCGGCGATCGCGGGAAACGCGGGCTTCAGCGCAGCAAGCCCTTCCAGCGTGGTCTGCGGCCGCGGATATTCTTCGTGGTCGAGTGCGAGGCTGCCGTCCTCGCGATGAACGGGCACGAGGCTCTTCTTGAAGTGGCCACCGGCAATCGCCTGGGTCGCCCGCTTCTGGCTTTCGAGCCCGAGCGCATCGACGTCCTGCCGCGTGATGCCCTCCAGCGTCGCTATTGCATCGGCACAGACGCCCTGATGCGACTGCGGGTGCCGTGCGCGCAGGCGCAGATTGCCGCTGTCCATCATCATCGGACCGCCGCCGCGACGCCCCTCCATCGACATCATCTCGCATCCGCCGGCGATGACGAGATCTTCAGCGCCCGCCATGATCGAGGATGCCGCCATGTTGACGCTGGTGACGCCGGACCCGCAAAAACGATCGAGCGTCACGGCGCTGGCACGCACGTCATAGCCGGCATCGAGCGCCGACATCCGCCCGAGATCGCCGCCCTGCGTTGCGACCTGGGCGCTACAGCCCCAGACGATGTCATCGACATCGGCGGTGTTGATGCCGGTGCGATCGGCCAGCGCGCGCAGCACGGTGGCGCCGAGCTGCTGCGGATGAATGCCGGAGAGTGCTCCCTTGCCCGCCTTGCCGACGCCCCGCGGGGTGCGGCAGGCATCGATGATCAGCGCGTCGGTCATGGCGTTGTCCTCTTGTTATGAATATTGAGAGCGGTTTTGAATCACGGGGAGAGCGGAGTCAATGCGCGGCGCTTACGCCCCCGCCGCGTTGTTTGCGATCACGTTGCGGTAAAAGCTCGCGCTGAGTTTTGGCGTACGCACCTGGGTATCGAAATTGACGTGATAGAGCCCAAAGCGCTTGTTGAGCCCGAACACCCATTCGAAATTGTCCATCAGGCTCCAGAGGAAGTAGCCGCGCACCGGCACGCCCTCAGTCGTGGCACGCTGGAGCTGGGCGAGATAATTGCGCAAATACATGATCCGGTCGGTGTCGTAGATCTTGCCGTCCTGCATCACCTGGTCGTCGCCGGACGTGCCATTCTCGCTGATATAGATCGCATCCGTCTTCCAGATATTTGCAGCGAGCTTCGGCACCCAGTAGATCGTCTCGGGGCCGACGCGGAGCCAGTCCGAATTCATGTGCGGAAACGCCTTCGGGATCGGCAGCGGCATGAAGCCCGCGCCCTGGTCGGACGCAACGATGTAGTGCTGCGGCGCGTAGATGTTGAGGCCGAGGAAATCGATCGGCGAGGAGATGATCTTCAGTTCCGCTTCGGTATATTTCGGCGCATCGGCGCCGGCATATTTCAGGAATGCGTCGGTGTAGCGGCCGGTCATGATGACGTTGAGATAGCCGGCGTTCATCTCGCGGAGCGCGATCTCGGCGGCGCGGACGTTCTCGGGCGTGTCGATCGCGGGAATGCAGGCATCGATATTCTCGGCCGGTCCGACGCGCGTGCCGCGTCGGCCGTGAGCGCGCACCGCCTGCACCGCAAGCCCATGCGCGAGCGCGCTGTTGTGCCGGATCTGGTTCACTTCAGCTTGCGGCAAGGTCAGGCCCGGCGCATCGATGCCGATGCCGTAGCCGAAATAGACGAAGCGGCCGCTCTCGTTCAGCGTGAACACGTTCCTGACGCGATCGGTCAGGTGCTGGGCGACATAGGCCGCGTAGCCGCCAAAGATCTTGCAGGTCTCGGTCGAGCGCCAGCCGCCAAACCGGTCCTGCAGCGATTGCGGCAGGTCCCAATGATAGAGCGTCAGCCACGGCTCGATGCCGTTCTTCAGGAGTTCGTCGACCAACCGATTGTAGAAGTCGAGCCCTTTCGGGTTCGGCTTGCCGTCGCCGTCCGGAAACACCCGCGGCCAGGCTACCGAGAAGCGATAGGCCTTGCAGCCGAGCTCCTTGATGAGCGCGATATCCTCCTTGTAGCGGTGATAGTGCTCGTTGGCACGGTCGCCGGTGGTAGCGTCCTCGATCTTGCCGGGGATTCGGACGAACTTGTCCCAGATCGAGGCCCCTCGCCCGTCCTCATCGACCGCGCCCTCGACCTGATAGGACGAGGTCGCCGTGCCCCAGAGGAAATTTTGCGGAAAGCCGCCAGCACAATGCGGCACCGCGGCCGGCATGGCGTCGGCGAGCTCCAGGGGGGCCGTGATTCCGGCTGCCGACAAGCCCGCGATTTTCGCGAATTGGCGACGCGAGACCTTGTCCGACATTGATGCTGCCCCGAGACGATTGATGCGGCGGCACAATGACGGGGCGCAGGCAGTTTGAAAAGCGCCGGTCCCGAAGTTTGAGGATGCAGAATTGCGCGGCTTGGGGCGCGACAGGTCGATGCAGGCGAAGCGGTCGGCTGCGATGGGATCAGCGCGAACGTTTCGGCAGCTTTGGAAGCTTGCCCGGATTGAACCCCGGGCCGTGCCCGGTTCGTTCAGGTGCCGGCGCCGGCTGTTCTGTCCGAATGAGCGTTCCCTGGAGGACGACTCCCTGCGCCTGCCCGGCCCTCGCCGTGTAGGTCGCGATCTTGCCCGGGCACGTGCCCTCGATGTCCAGCGTCAATTCATCATAGACGCCGAAGACTGTGATACGTCCGTCGGTATGACGCTTCGTCGACACGGTCGCGGTGAAGCGATCGCCGTCGACCTTGCAGGAACCGTGATACGTCATCAGGCTGTCGCGGCCCCAAATCTGGCCGTCTGCGACATGGACGATGCCGGTGCCCTGGTCGAGTGGCGTCTGGTACCACGCCGCGTAGGTCCCGTCCTTCAGCATGGGAGCAGTCTCCCTGGTCTTGCCATACTGATCATCCGCACGCTCAGCACTAAGGAACGGTTAATCGCGCGGCCCGTGTCATTCCGGGTTCCAGCAAGGGCGGCGCAGACGTTGAGCGGGTCCGCTCCTCCAACCCGCCTCAGAACGTCACCCGCGCCCCCGCGTAGAACGCGCGCGGCCTTGCCGGGCTCAGCGAGCGCGGATCGGTGAAGGGGTTTCCGCCATTGGTGAAGTTCGGCAGAGCGCCGGTATCGAAGAACTGTCCGTAGGTCGCGTAGCGATTGTCGAGGACGTTGTCGATCTTGCCGTAGATCTGGAAACTTTTGGTGACCTGGTAAGACGTGTGCAGATTGAAGACCGTGTAGGATGGCAGCTTCGAATACTGGTTGGATTCGTCGCCGACGAGGTATTGGCTGGAGACAAACAGCGCATTGCCGCCAACCTTCCAGTCATCGGTAACGGCGTAGTCGACACCGACCTTGACGCGATGACGCGGGACCGCCGGTATCTGGTCGCCGGGCAAGACCTGGATGTTGCCGTCGGCATCGGCGAACGGGCTGTTCGAGGCGAGCGTCAATGCATCGAGGAAGCGGGCATCGACGAAGGTGTAGCTGGCCTGGAACTGAAGCGTCGGTGATTTGACGTTGACCTCGGCCTCGAGCCCCTGCCGCCGTGTCCTGCCGACGTTGGTGAAATAGCCGAAGCCGGTCCGATCCGGAACGGGGACCGCCAGGATGTCGTCATAGTTGGTGGCGCGGAAGCCGCCGATCTTCCATCCGAGCGTGCCGATGTTCAGCTCCCTGGTACCGCGCAGGCCCGCCTCCACGGTTTTGGACACGACCTGCTTCAGGGGTGGGTCGGAGACCAGAAATGCCGCGATGAGACAGGGATTGTTCGGATCGGCGCAGCCGAGCTCGAGCGGTGTCGGCGCGCGGTTGGCCTCGGAGTAACCGGCATAGGCGGTCAGCTCCGGCGTGATCTTGTAGGTCCCGCCGATCACCGGATTGAACCGGGTGTAGGTGTAGTCGCCGTTCAAGGCGGTGCCGAGCTGGTCCTCCAGCGAGATGCGCGCCACGTTGAAGCGGCCTCCGCCGGTGATCGCGAAGGCATCCGTGACGTTGAACGTGTCCATCGCATACAAGCCGTTATATTGATTGATGGTCCGCAGCGAGACGGGACCGGCAAACCCGGTATCGATCGTGCCGGTCGGCCCCAGGTAAATACCGCCGCCACTGACGACATAATTCTCTCCAATCGAACCGATCTCGGCGGTGGCATGGTAGCGGGTGACGCTGGCATCATAGCTTGTGCCCATCACGAAGCGGTTGTCGTGCCCAAACAACTGATCGGTGTTGGTGGCCTGCCCCGATACCCCGAAGCTGGTCGACCGTATCGAGCTCCGGTCGATCTCGCCGAGGATCGTTCCCGGCGCAAAGGGATTGGCAAGCTGCACGCCATTCGGGCCGTTCGCGGGCGTCGCACCGTCGCCGAAGCACAGCAACGTCGCGTCCGCCGTACACACGTCGACATCGGTTGGATTGCCGTCGACGAGCTTCTGCTCGTACCTGCGCACATGTGCGGTGCCTTCGAGCGTCCAGGTCGGCGTCGCGTCGGCCCTGGCGGTCAGGTTGAGATAGCCGACGCGGTTGGAGGTGGTCTGCGGCGTCGTGTAGGTTGCGCCCCAATAATTATCCAGAAGCTCGGCCGGGACGGTAGCGCTGGCGCCGAAATCGTTCTTGGCGGCCCCCATATTGACGTGAATTTCGCTGTCGCCGGCCTTATAGCCGACGTCACTGTAGAAGCGCCGCACGTCCGATTGGGAGAAGTTGCGGAAACCGTTGTCGTGCAGGCCTTCGAGCGCGGCGTAGATGCCGTAGTTCTGGTCGACCACCTTGCCCCATTGCGCCGAGCCCTGGATGCGGCCGAACGAGCCGCCCGTGACATCGAGCTCTGCGCCTTGATAGGTGAAGCCATCCTTCATTTGCAGATTGATCGCGCCCCCGAGCGCGTTGAGACCGAAGACCGGGTTGTTGGTCACGAGCGTCACCGACCTGATCGCCGCGGTCGGGATCAGGTCCCAGTTGACGGCGTCCGAGAACGCTTCGTTGATCCGCACGCCGTTCTGGTACACCGCCAGTCCTTGCGGCGTGCCGGTCACGGGTGAGGCGACAAAGCCGCGAAACTCGACGTTCGGCTGGAACGGGTTGCCGGTGACCTCGCTGATGCTGACCCCGGCAATGTTGTCGCGCAGCGCATCCGTGACATTGAGCGAGCCGGTGCGCTTGATCTGGTTGGCGTCAACGGCGTTGATCGCCGACGGAACTTTGTCGACATCGAGACCCCTGCCGGTGCCGGGCGCGGTCGGATAGACGTAAATCCTGCCGGCTCTGGGCTTGCCGGAGTTCGCAGCCGTCCGCGCAACCGGCAGTGACGGTGCACGCCGTGCGGTTGGCTGCGGCGCCACCACCTCGACCGCCGGCAGGTTCTGCACGTTGGTCTCTTCGTCCTGGGCAGCGCGGGCGTTGGTCCCGAAACAGAGTCCGGACACCACCCCGGTCGAGACCGAGGCCATCAGCAGACGCCGCGTGTGTCCCAGCTTGCGCATTCCCATTGTCCCACCCGTGACCTTCGGCTGTTTTGGTTCTCGCCATTGGCTATGACGAGTGTATTCGGAGGCGGCTCATGCACCAGCCGCAAAAGCTCGGGCACGATCCGCGCCCGTTTTCCCGACGAAATCGGGAATTTTTCCCGATCGAACCGGGCGCGATCAGGCGGCAGTGGTCGGAACCAGCGCCTCTACGGTGACGCCGCCTTCGCCTGACGCCACGTTGAGCGTACCGCCCAGCGCCAGAATACGCTCGCGCATGCCGACGAGGCCGAAGCCGAGTTTCTGGCCCGGCTCCATGCCGCGACCGTTGTCGCTGACCCGCACCCGGGCACAGCAGCGGCCGTCGCGGCCCGGCTGCTCCGCCGGCTCGATCACGACATTGATCGCGGTCGCGCCGGCGTGGCGGAACGCATTGGTGAGCGCCTCCTGCACGACGCGATAAATCGTCAGGTCCGCGGTCTCGCCCGTAACCCCCAGTGCCGGCGAGATCGTGGTCTCGATGGTCACGTCGGGATGCGATTCCCGCCACAGCCGCGACAGCGATTCCAGCGCCTTGCCAAGGCCGAGTTCGGCAAGGCCCACCGGCCGCAGCCGCTCCAGCACGCGACGGGTGAACTGCTGCAGCGCGTTGATCTGCTCCAGCAGGGCTCCGCCGTGTTTCCGCACGGCGACTGCACTCGGCGCCCGTCCGTCGGCGAGCTTTGCGAGAGCGCTCGCATGCGCGCGCAGCGAGAACAGATATGGCCCGAATTCGTCATGCAGCTCGCGTGCGATCTCCTTACGCTCGACGTCCTGGAGCGACACCGCGCGCTCGGCAAGCCGCCGCTTGTCCTCGACTGCTTCCCCAAGCGTCGCTGCGAGATGATTGAGCTTGGTGCAGATCGCAGCGAGCTCGGGCGCACCGCCGGGCACCGCACGCGCGTCGTAACGGCCGCCCTCGAGCTCGGTCATCGTCTGCGTCAATGATTGAGCGGCGCGAGCGCCCGGCCGACGACGTTCATCATCACCAGGAACAGCGCCAGCGCGATGACTGAACCGACCTCGAGCTGCGTGACGATGGCGTCCCAGATCTCAGCGATCTCGTCATTGGGATGCGAAGTAATCACCAGCGAGCCGGGCTTGCCATGGATCGATACCGGCACGCTGACGGCGGTCTGCTCGGGATGAACCAGGCTGACGAACCAGGCGGGTGGCCCGGACGTGTCGTCATCGGCCTCGGCGCGCGGCAGCGTCAGCGGGTTCCCGCCGGCGTCCCGGAGCGCGATGCTGACATGGCGGAGCCGATTGAGGTCACGCGCGATCTGGTTCAGCCTGGCGTCGGGATCCGGCGCCTCGTTGAGATCGGCAACGATCATCTCTATGAACTCGCGCGCCAGCCGGATCACGCTCTGGTCCTCGGCCTGCACGCGGGGACCGGCCTCCGCGACCTGCCGGGCGATGTTGACGGCGAGCCCGAGCGCAAGCAGCAACGCCAACAGGAGGTTGATGCGCCCGCGCAAGGATAGATTTTGCCACATTGCTCTCGCCTGCCCCACGAAGGATCGCTCGCGCCTGTCCGATAGCGTTGACAGGGACGAAGCGCCCGATATCTAATCGGAAGCGTACAGCAATCCCGGCCGGGTTGCATGACCCGACATCAGACGCGCGTCCGTCTCGTCCGGAATCATGCGGCGCGAGATCAGGCAAATTCTTTCACGGGGAAGCGCTGTCGCGGGGAACGCCTATGCGCATTCTGATCGTCGACGATCATCCCATTGTCGCCTCCGGCTGCCGCGCCGTCCTGGCCGACGAAGGCGAGATCGACATTCTGGAGGCGGCCGACGCCGAGGACGGCGAATGTGTGTTCATTGTCGAGCGCCCCGACCTCTGCGTCATCGATATCAACCTGCCGACCGTCTCCGGCTTCGAGCTCGCGCGCCGCATCCTCGAACGCTCGCCGGAGGCACGCATCATCATGTTCAGCATGAACGATGATCCGGCCTTTGCCGCACGCGCGATCGAGTGCGGTGCCAAGGGCTACGTCTCCAAGACCGGCGACCCCGATGATCTCGTCGAGGCGATCCGCACCGTCGGCGGCGGTGGCACTTATCTTCCGAGCGCGATCGCGCGCAGCATCGCCTTCGCAGGGCCGACGCTGGCACAAAGCCCGCTGTCGAAGTTGAATGCGCGCGAGATCGAGATTTTGCGGCTGCTCAGCGCGGGAAAGAGCCTGTCCGAGATCGCCTGGCTGGTGCAATCGTCCTACAAGACGGTCGCCAACACCTCCTCGATCATGCGCCAGAAGCTCGGGGTGAAGACTTCGGTCGAGCTGGTGCGACTGGCGATCGACAGCGGCGTCGCCTGACCCTGGGTCAGCCTTTGCGTTCCCGCGCCAATTCGGTCACACAGGCATTGCATTCTTGATGTGGTGAGATGCCACGGAGCAAATCGGCATGACGATCCAGACTATTTCGACCAACACTTCCTATGGCGGCGTGCAGGGCGTGTATCGCCATGCCAGCCAGGCGACCGGCACCGACATGGTGTTCTCGGTCTATGTTCCCCCGCACGCCGACGGCGCAAAGCTGCCCGTGGTCTGGTACCTCTCCGGCCTCACCTGCACCCATGCCAACGTCACCGAGAAGGGCGAATTCCGCAAAGCCTGCGCCGAGCTTGGCCTGATCTTCGTCGCGCCCGACACCTCACCGCGCGGGCCTGACGTACCGGGCGACGCCAACAATGCCTATGATTTCGGCCTTGGCGCCGGCTTTTATGTCGATGCCACCGCGGCGCCGTTCGCGCGCAATTATCGCATGTGGAGCTATGTCACCGACGAGTTGCCGAAGCTGGTGGCGGAAAATTTTCCCGTCGATGCCAAGCGGCAATCGGTGGTGGGCCATTCGATGGGCGGCCACGGCGCGCTGACGGTCGCGCTGCGCAACCCGCACCGTTATCGCGCCGCAAGCGCGTTCGCGCCGATCGTGGCGCCGTCACAGGTGCCCTGGGGCATCAAGGCGCTGACCGGCTATCTCGGGCCGAACAAGGATGCCTGGCGCAGCCACGACACGGTGGCACTGATCGAGGATGGCGCAAAATATCCAGGCTTCCTGGTCGACGTCGGCGAGGCCGATAACTTCCTCAAGGAGCAGCTCAAGCCGGAGCTGCTGCAGGCCGCCTGCAACAAGGCTAACATCCCGCTGACGCTGCGGCGTCAGCCGGGCTATGACCACAGCTATTATTTCATCTCGACCTTCATGAGCGACCATTTGCACTGGCACGCGGAAAGATTGAAGGGGTAAGGCTCTCTTCTACTGCCTCATCTGCATGAAGGCTTGGTACGAAGCCCCACCCAATGACGGCGGGCATTGTCCGCATCGCTATTGCTGCCCCCGCGCGTTGGTTGTAACAGCCCGGCGCCCGACTAGGCGGAATGCGCTAGTTGCGTCGCACCATTAGCTCTCCAAAATCGTGATAGCTTTACGCATTTCGGAGCAGCTGCAGTGCGTAACCTTGCAGTTTTCATGTCTGGATCATTGATCACCTTGGCGATCTCGCCCCCGTCTCCGGCGCTGGCCGCGGCAGAACGGATCGGGCTTGCCGCCATCGTGCGGAACGACGTGTCTCAAATCGAGCCCTCATCGGCGAAGATCGTGAAGGGCGACGATGTCATTCGCGACGAGGTTGTGGCGACATCTGCGGACAGCAATGCCAAATTCGTCCTCAAGGATAGCACAAATCTGATGCTCGGTCCCAACTCCAGGATGAAGCTCGATCACGCGGTCTTCTCCGATCAGCAAGGGGTCGGCGATATCGCAATAAAGCTCACACTTGGCTCGTTCCGCTTCATCACGGGACTCTCCGCAAAGGAATCCTATGCCATCACGACGCCGCTTGCGACCCTGGGCGTCCGGGGAACGACCCTCGATCTGAACCTCGAACTCCTCAAGAACACTGTCGTGCTGAAGGACGGCGCCTCGCGCGTCTGTGCGGGCGGCAACTGCGTCGAGCTGACCAAGGTCGGCGGGGCGGCCGTCATCACTGCAACCGGGACTCGTATCAACATCGAGTTCCAGCCCTCAACGACCTGGTCATTCGACGCCGCATGCAACGGCATGTGCAGCCCGATGAGCTTTGCCGAAGCGGAGAACTCCCTGACCACCGGCAGCATCGGAGGTGCGGGCGGAGGTGGCGGTGGCGGCGGCCCCACGTCGCCGTTCAACCACCCTCTCGCTAGCAATTCAGGCACCATCTTCCCTACGCCCTTCCGTGGCCCAATAGGTGGAAGGCCCGGCCTGCTTGGCGGCTCCGGGCTCGGCGGTATCGGCAGCGCCGCCGTCAGCGTTTCACCACACTAGAACCTAGACCCCGCTCCGATTCCATCAAAACGGGAATGGCTCCCATGCGACGCAGCCAAAGCTGTGGCATCTATGGCTTCCCGTAGTTCGGAGCCAGCAGTCGGTTGCGGATCAGATAGCTCATCGTGCGCGTCCAGGACTCATCGGTGTTGCCGCGCATGTCGGCGCTTGCCGCGGTGATCATGTTGCCGGTCTTCACGTCGCGCAAATAGATGTTCAAATTGATGATCAGGTTCGAAACCTTCTGCACCATGCCGGTGATCTCAAGGTCGGCACCGAGCTGTCCGGCAAGCTTGAGGTCGCAACCGCCGCAGGCCTGCAGATTGGCGTGACGGGCGGCGTCCCTCACCGGCGCGATGTCGAGCAGCTGGAACCGGCCTGAGTCGGCCAGTTCCTTGCGGAGCTGGTCGCTGATATGCGCGAGCCGCGCTTCCTCCGGCTTCGAGCCGTAGAACTCCCCGGGCAGGCTGGTGTCGATCAGCTCGAAATCGAACACGGCAAGCTTTGGCGGATCGGCGAGCGCCGCCGAACCCATCAGCAGCAAAGCCGCGAAGCATATCAGCGCTCGCATGATCGTGATTCCCGGCGCGCCCGCGTGAGGACGAAATGCGGGGTTGCATGCCCTGACAAATCGGTCATGCTTTAGCAGAGACAATTCTCCACCGACGGTCAAGCCGGGGAGAATGTCAGGAGGAAGCATGATCCGATGGTTGCTCGGCCCGATCGGCCTGTGTCTGGCAGCGGTGCAAGCGCTCGCGGCCGACCCGGTCACGATCGGCGTCGGCTATCTCGGCGTAGCCGGCACCAGATCGACGCTCTCGCTGGTCGAGCAGCCCGCGGACAATGACGGCGTCGCCGGCGCGAAGCTCGCGATCGAGGACAACAACACCACCGGAAAATTCCTCAACCAGCGCTTCGTGCTGGAGGAGCGCCGCATTAGGGAAGGTGAGGACGTAGTCCAGGCCGCGACCGCGCTCGCCGAGCACAACGGCTTCATCATCACCGACCTGCCGGCCGATGCACTGTTGAAGGCCTCCGACGCCTTGCGAGACCGCGGCACGCTTCTGTTCAACGCCGGCGCAACCGACGAGCGGCTGCGCGAGGCCGATTGCCGCGCCAATGTGATCCACGCCGCGCCGACGCGCTCAATGCTGGCCGATGCGCTCGGCCAGTACCTGGTGTGGAAGCGATGGCCGCGCTGGCTGCTGGTGGTCGGCTCGCATGACGAGGACAAACTGTTCGCCGATGCACTCCGTCGCGCCGCCACGCGGTTCGGCGCCAAGATCGTGCAGGAGCGGACCTTCGAGGACACCGGCGGCGCGCGCCGCACGGACTCCGGCGTTACGCTGATCCAGCGGCAGATGCCCGTGTTCACGCAGCAGGCGCCCGCCTACGACGTGCTGGTCGCCGCCGACGAGAGCGAGGTGTTCGCGGCCTATCTGCCTTACCGCACCTGGGATCCTCGCCCCGTGGCGGGCTCGGCCGGCCTGGTGCCGCGCAGCTGGGACGCCGCGCAGGACCAGTGGGGCGCGACGCAGATGCAGAATCGCTTCATGAAGCTCAATTCGCGGCGCATGACCGCGCTCGACATGCAGGCCTGGACTGCCGTGCGCATGATCGGCGAGGCCACCTCGCGCACCAATTCCGGGGACGTCAAGAAGGTCACCGATTTCATCAAGGGACCGGACTTCTCCGTCGCCGCCTTCAAGGGCACCAAGCTGACGCTGCGCGACTGGAATCTCCAGCTCCGCCAACCGATCCTGCTGGTCGACGGCCGCATGGTGGTCTCGGTGTCGCCGCAGGAAGGGTTTCTGCACCAGGTCTCCGAGCTCGACACGCTCGGCTATGATCGTCCGGAGAGCAAATGCAAGCTGAAGTGATGACACAGATGTTGCGTGCGGGATTGCTGTCCGGACTGGTGCTCGTCGCGACGCCCGCGCATGCCTTCATCGCCTATGTCTCGAACGAAAAGAGCAACACGGTGTCGGTGATCGACACCGAGAGCTGGACGGTGACCAAGACCATCAAGGTCGGCCAGCGGCCGCGCGGTATCGAATTCACCCGCGATGGAAAATTCGTGATGGTCGCGGTCGGCGACGACGACACCATCCAGGTGATCGACGCCAAGACGCAAGCCGTTGTCGACATCCTGCCCTCCGGGCCCGACCCGGAACTGTTCACGCAGGATGCTGCGGGCAAGACGCTCTATGTCGCCAACGAGAACGACAACACGGTGACGGTGATCGATCTGGAGAAGCGCGCACGCCTCGGCGACATCCAGGTCGGCGTGGAGCCCGAGGGCATGACCATCAGCCCGGACGGGAAGATTCTGATCAACACGTCCGAGACGACCAACATGGCGCATTTCATCGACACCACGTCGCGCCAGATTGTTGCGAATGTGCTGGTCGATGCCCGGCCGCGCTTTGCCGAGTTCAAGCACGACGCCTCCGAATTGTGGGTGTCCTCCGAGATCGGCGGGACCGTGTCGATCGTCGATCCGCAGAAGCACGAGGTGATCGGCAAGGTCAATTTCGAGATTCCCGGCTTGAGGAAAGAGGCGATCCAGCCGGTCGGTATCGGCATGACCAAGGATGATAAAACCGCTTTTGTCGCGCTCGGCCCCGCCAACCGCGTCGCCGTCGTCGACACTGCCACGCGCAAGGTGACGAAATATCTCCTGGTCGGTCAGCGCGTCTGGCACATGGCGTTCACGCCGGATGAAAAATACCTGCTCACCACCAATGGCGTGTCCAACGACGTTTCCGTCATTGACGTCGCCGCGCAAAAGGTGATCAAGACCATTCAGGTGGGCGAGCTGCCCTGGGGCATCACGATCGCGCCATGACCAGCCCCGCTCCCATCGCCGAAGGTCGCGAGACGCCACAGCCTGAGCCCGCCGCGGTGCCGGCGCTGTCGATCGACGGGGTCAGCCATTCCTATGGCCCGCGCCGGGCGCTGATCGACGTCTCCTTCAACGTGAGACCTGCGAGCTTCACCGCCTTGCTTGGCCTCAACGGCGCGGGCAAGAGTACGCTGTTCTCGCTGATCACGCGGCTGTTCGGCATCCAGACCGGCCGCGTCGGCATTTTCGGCCATGACGTCAGCCGCTCACCCGGCGAGGCGTTGCGGCTGCTCGGCGTCGTATTCCAGCCGCGCACGCTCGATCTCGATCTGTCGCTGACGCAGAACCTGCTCTATCACGCCGCACTCCATGGCATCAGCCGTCGCGAGGCGGCTGCACGCAGCGCCGAGCTGCTCGGCCGCATCGGGCTCTCCGATCGTTCCGGCAGCAAGGTGCGCGATCTCTCCGGGGCCAAATGCGGCGGCTGGAGATCGCCCGCGCGCTGCTGCACCGGCCGCAGCTCTTGCTGCTGGACGAGCCGACCGTCGGGCTCGACGTCAAGGCGCGCGCAGACATCATCAGCCATGTCCGCCAGCTCGTGACGGAGCAAGGCATCGGCGTGCTGTGGGCCACGCATCTGTTTGACGAGATCATGCCCAGTGACGACCTGGTGGTGCTGCACCAGGGCAAGGTGCTGGCCCAGGGCCCGATGGGCCGCGTCATCACCGAGGCCGGCGCGCAGGACGTCAACACCGCCTTCATGCGGCTGACCGGCGCGCAAGTGATGCCCGGAGGCGGCGCATGAGCAGCATCACCACGCGCGACGCGCCGCGCGGCTTCTCGGCGTCCGAGTACATGACCTGCCTGACCGGCATCGTCTGGCGCGAGGGGCTGCGCTTCCTGCATCAGCGCGAGCGTTTCGTCTCGGCGCTGGTGCGGCCGCTGGTGTGGCTGTTCATTTTTGCCGCCGGCTTCCGCCAGGTGCTCGGCATCTCCATCATCCCGCCTTACGAGACCTACATCCTCTACGAGGTCTTTATCGCGCCGGGGCTGATGGCGATGATCCAGCTCTTCAACGGCATGCAGTCCTCGCTCTCGATGGTCTATGACCGTGAGATGGGCAATATGCGCACGCTGCTGGTGAGTCCGTTGCCACGCGGCTTCCTACTGTTCTGCAAGCTGCTGGCGGGCACCGCAGTATCGCTGCTCCAGGTTTATGCGTTCCTGATCATCGCCTGGTTCTGGGACATCACCCCTCCCACGATCGGTTATCTCACCGTGCTGCCGGCGCTGATCCTGTCCGGGCTGATGCTGGGCTCGCTCGGCATGCTGATCTCCTCCGGCATCAAGCAGCTGGAAAATTTTGCCGGTGTCATGAACTTCGTGATCTTCCCCATGTTCTTTGCCTCCTCTGCGCTCTACCCGCTCTGGCGCGTGCAGGAGGGCAGCCCTTATCTCTATTACGTCTGCCAGGCTAATCCATTCACCCATGCGGTCGAGCTGATCCGCTTCGCGCTGTATGGACAGATCAACTGGATCTCGTTGGCGGTGGTCGGAGCTTGCACAATGGTCTTCATGATCGCCGCGATCTATGCCTATGATCCCTCGCGCGGGCTGGCGCGACGCGGGCCTGCGGGAGGCGAAGCATGATGGTTCGGACACTCGCCATGGCAGTGCTTGGGTTTGCGGTCTCGACCGCCGCCGCACGCGCAGCCGATCCGCGCTATCCCGACTGGCCCTGTTCGCAGGCCAAGGTTCCGGACATCTCGCTCGCCGCGGTCTGGGCCGGTCCTGCGCTCGACGACGCCGAAAGCAAATGGAAGGACGACAGCAAGGTCAGCGCGCTGGTCGCGAGGCTGGCCGCGCGCAAGACGCCGCTGGAGGAGGCCGAGAAGTCGGTGAAGGAATTTTTGAGCGGCTCCGCGGCTGACAAGACCGCCAACGCAAAATTGCTGTTCGCCGGCCTGTTCGACACGCTCAACGCCCAGCGCTCGCAAGTCATGAGCGGGCTCGAACGCGTCAGCCGCAAGCAGCGCGAGGCCGCCGACAAGATCCGCGAGGACACCATCCAACTCCAGGCGCTCCAGGACGCAACGCCGCGCGACGACACCAAGATCGATGCCATGAGCAACCACCTGATCTGGGAGACCCGCATCTTCGAAGATCGCCGCAAGGTGGTGCGCTTCGTCTGCGAGGTTCCGACCACGATCGACCAACGCCTGTTCGTGCTTGGCCGCGTCATCCAGCAGGAAATGGAATAGCGTCAGTCCTGCTGACAGCCTTCATAAAGTTCCCGCGCTATCAACGCGATGATTAATGTTTGCAGCGCTATCTGCCGGAACCAAATCGATCTAGGATGGCTTGTCGATGTGAATATCCAATGCCGGGAGGCCTCGATGGGAACAGCAAGATTCATCCTCGCAGGCGCTGCAGCCATCACAATAATCGCATCCCCCGCCTTTGCTGACGACATGACCGGGCTGGTCACCAGCATCAATCGACTCAACAACACCATCTCGATCCAGCAGACGCAGAAAGGCACGGTCGGCGGCAGTGCCGGCGGCGCCGGCGCGCTGCAACAGTACAAGGCCAAGGACGCCGCGATGCTGGATGCCGTCCATGCCGGCGATCGCGTGACGTATTCCGCGACCGACGCGGATGGTTCGGGCACACTGACGAAGTTGCAGAAGCAGTAGTTCTGGGTTTTTGCCGGGGAAATTGCTCGCCGCGAGTCGATCCGGTTGACGGATGCAATACGGCCTCCACGTCGTCGTCGCAAGCGCAGCGAAGCAATCCAGAATCTTTCCGAAGAGGGACTCTGGATTGCTTCGCTGCGCTCGCAAAGACGAGGAGAGAGCTGCGCACTCCGTGCAACACCGTGGTGGCGGAGCAATCGAGCCGCTCACTGCTCAGGCCGCGGCTCCGGCTGTGCGTCCTCGGTCGGGAGCTTTGCATGCTCCCAGCCGTCGGTCCCATCGGGATACCAGGCGACGTTGGAATAGCCGTAAGAAAGTGCGCGCTTTGCGGCGTTCCAGGACATCCAGCAATCGGCAAGGCAATAGATCACGAGCAGCGCGGCCTTGTCGCCATGCGATGCTTGCGCGAGACCGCGCTGGAGATAATCATCCACCGCCGGTGGCAACGCGCCGTAGCCGGTGTCCGGCAACCAGATGCTGCCGGGAATATTTCTCCGGGGCGCATCTCGCCAGACCGTGCCTGCGGGAAGGTTCTTCGGCTTCGAGCGCGCGGCAGCACGTCGATGAAAGCGCCGCTCTTCGCGCGCCAGATCCCCTCGGCCTCCCCCGTCGTCAGCACGCGCGCGCCTTCCAGCGTCGCCGGCACCGGCGCGCGGTAATTGTCGGTGCGATAGACCTCGGGCTCGAACGGCTCCTGCTGCTGCGCCAAAGCCGGTCCCGCCAGGGCGGCGGCGACGAGCGCAGCGGCAAGAGGCCGCCTCATGGCGCTTTCTTGGCCGTCTCCGCTCCGAGCGGCCGGTCGTTTTCATCCAGCAGCGGCACGCCGAAGTCGAGCAGGATCTTGTTGATCTCGCCCTGGTTCTCCTGAATCAGCTTGTTGAGCTGCCGCTTCCAGTTCTGGTCGGCGGCGCGCACACCCATGCCGATGCGATAGACCAGTTTTGGACCGGTGGTTTCCTTCACCAACGGCCTCACGTGCAGCGAGCCGGCCTTCTTGGCGTAGTATCCCGCCATCGGTCCCCACAGCACGCCGGCGTCGATCTTTCCGGCAGCGAGGTCGTCGATCATGGCCTGCGCCGAATTGTCGTAGCGCGTGTCGATCATCAACGGATAGGGTTTTGCATTGCCCATCAAGCCCGCGATGGCCATGTTGGTTGCCGGTGGCGTGCCGGCGACGATACCGACATGCTTGCCCTTCAACTTCGGGTCTTCGAGCGTGTCGACGTCCTCCTCCAGCCCGCTGCCCGCTTTCGCAACCAGCGCGTACGATGTGCGATAATACGGATTGGTCCCCTGGACGAGATCGTCGCCTTGCGGGAAGCCCATGATGACGTCGCAGCGATGCGCACCCAGCGTCATGCGCACGAAGCCCGTGGCCTGCGGGAAGAAGACATAGTCGAGCTTCTTCTGCAGCTTGTCCGCGAACAACTCGGCGAGCTTGTTCTCGATCCCCTCGCCTTTCTCGTTGGAGAACGGCAGATTGCGCGGATCGGCGCAGACGCGCAGCACCTTGGGGTCGACCAACTCGAACGAGAGGTCACCACCATCGGTCGTCTGAGCGCGGGCGATGTCGCCGATCGCACAAGACGCCGCCATCAGACACAGTGAAAACAACCAGCGACGATGTCGTCCGGCCTGCATCGCGCTTCCTCCTCATTTCATTCGAATGCTATCCGTGCAACGCAGGACGCACCATGTTTTGCCAAACTTTGCGTTGGCTTTGTTGTGCTGCAGTGCAATGCGGCAAGTCTTCAACTGAGGCGGAAAAGTGTCGCATCTCACATCAAAGATCGCAGCCCTATCCCTGCTGGGCCTCGCGACGCTAGCACGCACCGGGGCGACCGAATTGCCTGTGAGCGAAGTCGCACCGGGAATCTTCGTGCACTCCGGGACCATCGCCCTGATGAGCCGCGAGAACGAGGGCGACATTGCCAATATTGGCTTCATCGTCGGCGAGGATGCGGTGGCCGTGATCGATACCGGCGGCAGCCTTCGTGAAGGCGAGGCGCTGCGGGCCGCAGTGCGGGCCCATACCGGCAAGCCGATCCGCTACGTCATCAACACCCACGGCCATCCCGACCATGTCTTCGGCAATGCGGCCTTTATCGCGGACGGAACTCGTTTCGTCGGGCACAGCCGACTGCCGCAAGCGCTCGCGACGCGCGGACCGTATTATCTCGATAACTTCCGGCGCATCATGGGCGGTGAACTGATTGATCCCGTGAAGATCGTACCGCCCACTGTGCTGGTCAAGGACGTCATGATGCTCGACCTCGGATCACGCCGGCTGACCTTGCGGGCATGGCCGGCCGCGCACAGCGACAATGACCTGACGGTATTCGACGAGACGACCAAGACGCTGTTCGCAGGCGATCTGGTCTTTCTCCGCCATATTCCGGTGGTCGATGGCAGCATTCGCGGCTGGCTTGCCCTGCTGAAGGAGCTGGAGGCCATTCCGGCGGTTCGCGTCGTTCCCGGTCACGGCCCTGTGAGCGACTGGCCTGTCGCGCTCGCCGATGAACGGCGTTATCTGTCGACGCTGCTCTCGGACGTCCGTGCCTCGAACAAGAAGGGCGAGCCGATCCGGACTGCGGCCGAGAAGGCAGCAGCCACGGAACGGCCGCGGTGGGAACTGTTCGACGACTACAACGCCCGCAACGCAACCGCAGCATTTTCTGAAATTGAATGGGAGTAGCGGACGCGCTACCCTCGTCCGATACTGCGTCGTCCGGACAGGCCCTTGACCATGATGGGATGCACACGCCGCCCCCTTCTGATCGCTGCATTGCTCGGCATCGCCTTTGCGCTGCCGGCGAGCGCCGAGGAGGCTTACGATCCCTGGCCGGGCCTGGTGCAGGATATCTTCAGCAATCGTCCGATGAACGATGGCAACAATGTCATCGCCATCGAGATGCCCTATCGCGCCGAGGACGCGGCAATCGTGCCGGTGACCCTGCGCAGCAAGCTGTCACCAGGCGATGCGCGACGCATTCGGTCGATCACGCTGGTGATCGATCGCAACCCGGCGCCGATGGCGGCGAAATTCGAGCTTGGCGCGGATGCCAATGTCACCGAGATCTCCACGCGCGTGCGTGTCAACAATTACACCGACGTTCATGCGGTGGCGGAGCTCAGCGACGGCCAGCTCTACGTCTCAAAGACCTATGTAAAAGCCTCAGGCGGCTGCTCGGCGCCGGCGGGTAAGAACGCCGAAGAGGCGCAAAACCGACTCGGGCAGATGCGCTTCCGGCAATTCGCGCACGAGGAGGCGCCGGCGAGCCGCATCCGCGAAGCGCAGATCATGATCGGCCATCCCAACAATTCCGGCCTGCAGATGGATCAGGTCACGCAGCTTTATATTCCCGCCTTCTTCGTCAACCAGCTGAAGCTGACGCAGGACGACAGCCCGGTGCTGTCCATGGAAGGCGGCATCTCGATCTCGGAAAATCCCAACCTGCGCTTCACTTACGTGTCCAACGGCGCGAAGCGATTCCGGGCGGAAGCCAAGGACACGGATGGCCACGTGTTCCGGAATGAGTGGGACGTCGAGAAGCCGGGGACGTGAGTGAGACTTTCGCTGGCTTCCCCTCTTCCCTTGTGGGAGAGGGTGGCTCGCCGCCATAGCGGCGAGCCGGGTGAGGGTCTGTCTCCCCCGCGATACTATCTGTGAGGAGACATACCCCTCATCCGGCGCTTCGCGCCACCTTCTCCCGCAAGGGGACAAGGAAGAAGGCACAGCTGACGCGGCTAAACTAGAAACACCTGACTTCGGCTTCCGCCTGCGCCCGCCGCAAATCATTCACAGCCGAATTCGCCAGCTCTGATGTCCGGAACTGGGTGCCGAGATTGCCGCGGACCTGGGACATGCTGAGCGCGGTCTCGGCGGTGACGTAGCGCTCGTAGCTCACAATCGAGGCGACCACGTCGATCGAGCAGGAGCATTGCTCCATCGCCTGCCGCGTCTCGCCATTGGCCTTCATGCAGCCATAGACATATTCCGCGCGCGCCGACGTCGGATAATCATTGGCCTCCTCGGCCCACGCCGCGCAGACGGTCGCCGCGAGCACGACCATGGCGGCGACAATCGGTCGTACCTGTCCCGCAAAACTCATGAGCGTCCTCCCGCTGGTTGCGATGGAAGCTATGCTATGCCTATTGTCCTGAAAAGCACTCCCTTCGAGGAAATGGCTCACAAGGTGATGAGAGTATTGGCACGAACATTGGCGCTCGCGATGATCCTGGCGCTGACGCTGGGTACGGCGGCCCGTGCCGCGGACACCATCCGCCTGACGGTGCAGAAGACCGGAACATTCTCCTGGGAACTGGCAACAATTCGCGACGCAGGGCTCGACAAGGAAGCGAATCTGGCGCTGGAAGTCACCGAACTTGCGAGCCCCGAGGCCGGCAAGATCGCGCTGCGCGCCGGCAATGCCGACATCATGTTGTCGGACTGGCTCTGGGTGTCGCGCGAGCGCGCGCTCGGCGCCAAGCTCACCTTCTATCCCTATTCCAGCGCGCTCGGCGCCGTGATGGTGCCCGCGGCCTCGCCGATCAAGACGCTTGCCGATCTGAAGGGCCGCAAGCTTGCCGTCGGCGGAGGTCCCATCGACAAGAGCTGGTTGCTGCTGCAGGCACGGATGAAGCAGGAAGGCATCGATCTCAAATCGGATGCAACCATCGTCTATGGCGCGCCGCCCCTGATTGCCGCCAAGGCGCTCGACGGCGAAATGGACGCAAGCCTGAATTTCTGGAATTTCTGCGCCCAGCTCGAGGCCAAGGGTTTTCGGCGCCTCGCCGGCATCGAGGACATTTTGCCGAAGCTCGGCGCCAAGGGCGCAGTATCCGCCGTCGGGTACGTCTTCGACGAGAGCTGGGCCGCGAGCCATCGCGACGCCGTGACACGTTTCATCGCCATGACCCGCAAGGCCAAACAGCTGCTGGTCACCTCGGATGAGGCCTGGGACAAGATCGCCTCGCTTACCGGTGCGACCGATCCGGCCATGCTCAAAACCTACCGCGACCGCTATCGTGACGGCATTCCACGTCGGAACATCGACGATGAGGAAGCGGATGCGCGCGTGCTCTATCGTGTGCTGGCCGAGACCGGCGGCCGCGACCTGGTCGGTCCGGCGGCCGAGCTCGATCCCGGCACGTTCTATCACGCAGTGCCCGGAGACTGAGGTGCTGCGCCTTTTCTCGTTCGCCCTGTTTCTCGCGATCTGGTGGACCGCCGCGCTGTTCGTCGGTGGCGCGAAGCTGCCCTCCCCGCCCGCCGTGCTCGATGTCATTATCGCGGAAGCGTCAAGCGGTGCACTGTTCCTGCATCTCGGTGCGACGCTGGCACGCGTCGCGCTGGCTTTCGTACTGGCGATGTCGCTTGGCAGCGCCATCGGCTATCTCATGGGACGGGTCAAGCTCGCCGACCGGTTCGGCGATCCCTGGCTGATCCTGCTGTTGAACCTGCCGGCGTTGGTGGTGATCGTGCTGGCGTATATCTGGGCCGGGCTCACCGAGGCCGCGGCGATCGCGGCCATCGCCATCAACAAGCTGCCGACTGCGGTCGTCACCTTGCGCGAGGGCACGCGCGCGCTCGACCGTTCGCTCGACGAGATGGCGACTGTGTTCGCGATGCCGCGCTGGCGCGCGTTCCGCCATGTCGTGCTGCCGCAGCTTGCGCCCTATATTGCGGCCTCCGCCCGCTCCGGCCTGTCGCTAGTGTGGAAGATCGTGCTGGTCGCCGAGTTGCTGGGACGGCCGAACGGCGTCGGCTTCGAGATCGGTGTTGCCTTCCAGCTGTTCGATACGCCGAGGCTGCTCGCCTATTCCCTGACATTTGCCGCAGTCGTGCTCGTGATCGAGACGGCGCTGGTGCAGCCGTTCGAGGCCCGCGCAATGCGGTGGCGCCCCCGTGCGGCTTGAGGTCGAGATCACAGGCAAGACGTTCAAAAGCGCTGCGGGCGGAACGCAGGCGGTACTGGCGCCGATGAAATTCGCGCTGCAGTCCGGCGAGGTCGGAGTCCTGATCGGCCCGTCCGGCTGCGGTAAAAGCACGATGCTGCGCATCATCCTTGGGCTCGACTGCGATTTCGACGGCCATGTCGCGCGCCCACCGGAGGCGCGGATCGGCATGGTGTTCCAGGAGCCGCGGCTGCTGCCGTGGCGCTCGGTCGAGCAGAACGTGCGGTTGGCTGCGCCTGCTGCGAGCGATGCCAAGCTCGCCGAGCTTTTCAGGATTTTAGAGCTGGAGGCGCACCGGAGCCACTTCCCGGGCGAACTGTCGTTGGGCCTCGCCCGGCGCGTCGCGCTCGCCCGCGCCTTCGCAGTCGAGCCCGACCTGCTCGTGCTCGACGAGCCCCTCGCCTCGCTCGACGATGCGCTCGCCGGCCGCCTGCGCGACGAGATCGCGACGCTAGTGGCAAACCGAGCGGTGATGACGCTGCTCGTCACCCACAGCCTCGACGATGCGATCCGTCTCGGCGACCGCCTGTTCTTCCTGTCCCCGCGTCCGGCGCGCATCGTGCAGGAGGTGCCGATCCCGATTCCGCGCGCCGCGCGCCGTGAGGCTGAGCTTGCCAGGATCCGGGCGGAGCTCGCGACGCTGCAGCTTGAATCGAAATAAGAACTCGTGGTCAACTGTCTCAAACGAGATCGTCGAGGAGGTCACCATGCGCCGTCAGCTGATTGCGATCGGCATCCTATTGGTTGCGATGCCGGGCGCGACGCTCGCGCAGACCAAGGGCAAGGGCATCCGGCTCTGGAATTTGACCAGCGAGACGATCTCCGGCTTCCAGCTCGCGCCTGTTGGCAAGACCGACTGGGGTCCGAACCAGTGCCTGAACGACAAGGACAAGGAGGTCGACCACGACGAGCGGCTGCGCATCACCGGCATCGAGCCCGGCCGCTACGACGCCAAGGTCAGCTACCCCAATTCACGGCAATGCCTCGTCCGCGACATCGAGATCAAGGCCGACGCAGTGTTCTCGATTGCCGACAAGGATTTGAAGGACTGCACGAAGTAGATTGACCTCATCCTTATCCTCATCCTGAGGAGCCCGCGCAGCGGGCGTCTCGAAGGATGGCCACAGGCGAGCAGGGCCTTCATGGTTCGAGACGCGCGTTCCGCGCTCCTCACCATGAGGGTCTTACATCGCATCACGCCTTGTCGTTCGGGTGCGGATATTCGCAGCGCCAGCGCACCGCCTGCCACTTCGGATGCTCGCCGACCCATTGCGCGATATAGGGCGGCGCGGCCATCGCGCATTGCGTCGGCGACCCCGCATAATTGAACACCAGGTGCTGCTCCTCGCAGGTCGCAGGCGAGAGCACCGCACACACAGTCACCACCAGATCGATCGGATTCATGCCGGGATCCTCGCGCGGAAGCGGTTCAGGCTAGCACAACGGGATACGTCCCGAGGAGCCGGAAGTTTCAATCCGCGTGAGACGGAGGCGGGGAACCCACCTTGCAGCTAGAAGTTAATCCCGAACACCAGCCTTGCCTGATGCCGCTCGAAATTGACCAGGTCGAGATTGGCGCCTGATCCGGCCGGGCGGCCCCAAGCCTGCATGCTCCAGCTCAGGGTGAGCCGCGATTGCGCGGAGAGCTGGAAATAGGCGGTCGGTCCGACGTACAGGGCCTGGCCGGAGAACTCGCCGAGGCCGATGCCTTCATACTGGCGGAAGTAGCGCATCTCGCCGCCGAGCAGCACGTTTGGGCTCACACGCACCATGCCGGCGAAGGCAGCGCCAATGGTGGAGCTCTTCTCGGACAGCCCGTTCACCTCGAAGCGCGTCCATTCCGGCTGGTAGATCAAATTGACCGCGCCGATCGCAAAATTCGGAATCAGCTCGCGATCGACGGCGAGCGTGAACTCGGTGCCATACATCCGTCCCTTCGCGCCACTGACCTCGTCGATGCGATCGCCATGGGTGTCGGCGGCGATCGTCATCCCGAACGGGAGTTCTCACGGTCGAGCAAGCGATACCGCAGGTCGAGCGAGAGGCCCTGGAAATTGAACTGGCGGCGGTCATCGATATCAGGGACGCCGGTGATGTCGTGCAGCGTGGCGGTGCTGCCGACCTCGATGCGAAAATTCGGCAGCGGCACGATCTCGATCTCGACCTCCTGGCCAAGGGCGCGATAGGTGCCGCCGCCCTTGCCGAAGCGTCCCGTCGTCTCCGTCTGAAATTCGCGGTCGCCGGGGTTGCCGACATCGCTGCCGATCATGAAGCCGAAGATATGCTCGGTGTCGAAGCCCTCTTCGGCGCCGGCGGACATTGGCACGAGCGTGAGCGTGCACGCGATCGCCGTCCAGATTATGTGGGCTCCAATGCGCATCACGAACACTACCACGGCTTCGACGGCATTCGCCATCAAAGCCGCGGCAGGTCGTCAGTCTTACTTGCGTGCAGCGCAGGCGTACATGTTGATTTCCATGCCGACCGGCACTTCCACGATCTTCGGAGCTTTCCAAGCCATTCGGGGTCTCCCCAAGTATTGAGCGCGATATCGCGCCGGGCAAAACCTAGGGCTGCGTCAGCAGCTGCGCAAGTCTGGAATCGGACAACGAACACAGCGAACTGTCGCGTCACACGCATACAGTTCACTCTCGGGCAAACCGCCTTCGCTCCCAGTCAAGCGCTTCTGTTCTCAACGCAGCAGCCGCAGCAGTGCGCGGCCCGCGCGCGAGTTCAGCTCCTTCGCATCCAGCGTTCCATCCTTGTCAGGATTCGCCGCGTTGAAGCGCTGCTCCACCACGGCAAGATATTCGTCGAGCGTCAGCGTCCCATCGTGATCAGGATCGGCGGCGGCGAGTTCTTTTGCCGTTAACCGTCCGCGCAATTCACGCACGTCGAGCGTCCCATCATGGTCGGGATCAAGCTTTGCGAACAGCGCGGAGGCTGCTTTCTTCACCTCGGCCAGATCGAGCGTGCCATCATTATCACTGTCGAACATTTTGACCGCGCCGGAAGCCGACCAGGCCGGACCGGAGAGCACAGAAAGCGTAAGCGCAAGCGCAACTGAGCGACGCGAAATCATTTTGACCTCCCTGACCATGAGCCCCGATTCGCCGGGGATCGCGACAACATAAGGCCGCAAGCCGGCCGCCGTTCAAGCCGAATTGCGATACTTCGCCCGCGACGGATCCGGGTTGGGCCAAAATTCTCGCGGCGCCAATCTTCGCGCCGTGGAAATTGGTGCAGCGCATCGGCGCAAGACGAGCAGAGTTCTTCGAGGATTACAGCACCGAGCCTGGCATCTGTCGTCCAACATTTCGGCAAGGCGCTTTCGACTTTCGTATTGACGGGTTTTGCTTTCGGGCGGAGTGTTGCGATCGCAGCGTCAAAAGGCGCGCATATTGGGAGGAACGGATGAAACGCTTTGCGATGGCCGCGAGCCTCGTCATATCCGCATGCTCGGTTGCGAGCGCACAGACGACCGATCAACTGGTCAAAGGCGCAACCGATACGTCGAACGTTCTCAATTACGGGATGGGCTACAATCTCCAGCGCTTTTCGACGCTGAACCAGATCAACAAGGACACCGTCAAGAACCTCGTCCCGGTCTGGAATTATTCCTTCAACGACGATCGCAGCGAGGAATCGCAGCCGCTGGTGTACCAGGGCGTGATCTACGTGACCTCTCACAACGCGACCATGGCGGTCGACGCCAAGACCGGCAAGCAGATCTGGAAATCCAAGATCGAATATCCGGCCGAGACACCGCGCATCGTCTGCTGCGGCATCATCAACCGCGGTGCCGCACTGTTCGACGGCAAGCTGTTCCGTACCACGCTCGACGCCAACGTGATCGCGATCGACGCCAAGGACGGCAAGGAGCTGTGGCGACAGAAGGCGGCCGACATCAAGGAAGGCTATTCAATGACGGTGGCCCCGCTGGTCGCCGACGGCGTGGTTATCACCGGCATCTCCGGCGCCGAGTTCGGCACCCGCGGCTTCATCGATGGCTGGGATCCGGCAACGGGCAAGCATCTCTGGCGCACCCATTCGGTTCCCTCGCCGGACGAGCCCGGCGGCGACACCTGGAAGGGCGACACCTGGAAGCTCGGCGGCGGCTCGACCTGGATCACGGGCTCCTATGATCCCGAGCTGAACACGGTCTATTGGGGCATCGGCAATCCCGGGCCGTTCAACGCGGCCGTGCGCCCCGGCGACAATCTCTACACCTGCTCCGTGCTGGCGATGGATCCCAAGACCGGCAAGATCAAGTGGCATTACCAATTCTCGCCGAACAATCCGTTCGACTATGACTCGGTGGCCGAGATGGTTCTCGCGGATATGAACGTCGAGGGCAAGCCGACCAAGGTGCTGATGGATGCCAACCGCAACGGCTTCTTCTACGTGCTCGACCGCACCAACGGCAAGCTGCTTGCAGCCAATCCTTACGTGAAGGTGAATTGGGCAACCGGCGTCGACCTGAAGAGCGGCCGTCCGATCGAGACCGACGTCGTCAAGGATGCGCGCGAGGGCAAGAAGGTCACCGTCTATCCGTCGATCCTCGGCGGCAAGAACTGGGAGCCGATGTCGTTCAACCCGCAGACCGGCCTCGCCTACGCCAACACGCTCGCCTTCGGAGGCAGGTACAAATCGGAGCCGGCCACCTTCAAGCAGGGTGAATGGTATCTCGGCATGGACCTGACCGATCCCTGGGAATGGGGTGACGGCGCGCGCGGTCATCTGAAGGCGATCGATCCGATGACCGGCAAGGCGAAGTGGGAGGCGGCAAGCGACATCCCGCGCTTCTCCGGCGTGCTGTCGACCGCGGGCGGTGTTGTGTTCACGGGCGCGCTGACCGGCGAGTTCGAGGCCTTCGACGCCGAGACCGGCAAGAAGCTCTGGCAGTTCCAGACCGGCTCCGGCATCGAGGGACAGCCGGTGACCTGGCAGCAAGATGGCGTGCAGTACATCGCCGTCACGAGCGGCTATGGCGGCGTCTACTCGCTGTTCTCCGGCGACGAGCGGCTGGCCAAGGTGCCGCCCGGTGGCTCGCTGTGGGTCTTTGCGGTGAAGCAGTAACGGCAAGACACGTTGAGAGACATGGCTCACAAGACGGTGGCGATCCTCGCCACCGTCGCGGTGCTGACGGTCGCGCTTGCGGCGACCGGTCGCGCCGCGGATGATTCAAATGGCAATCCGCTGCAGGCACAGATCGAGCACGGCAAGTCGACCTATGCCGAAAAATGCTCGCACTGCCACGGCCCCAACATGATGAATTCCGGCACCATCACGCCGGACCTGCGCGCCTTTCCCGACGACCGGACGCGCTTCGTCACGACCGTGAAGAACGGCAAGAACAACAAGATGCCGCCTTGGGGTGACATTTTAAGCGACGACGAGATCGGAAATCTCTGGGCCTTCATCTCGAGCCGGAGGAAGCCATGAAGGGTTGGCTCGCAACGTTGGGGCTTGCTGCGATGCTTGCGGCCCCGACGGCGACGGCTTGGGCGGCCGATCCCTTGAGCATCTGTCTGGACGAGGACCGGCCGCCGCTCTCGGTGCATCATCGCGGCAAGGCGGACACGGGCTTCGACGTGTTGCTCGGACAGGCCGTCGCCGACCGGCTCGGGCGACCGCTCGGATCCAGTGGTTCGAGAGCAAACTCGACGAGGATTCGAGCCCGCAGCTCGAGGCCAATGCGCTGCTCTCCGACGGCCGCTGCGCGCTGGTCGGCGGCTACGCGCTGACGACGGATTCCCTCGTCAAGCCCGGCCTGAAGACGGCGCGCTTGCCGGATTTCGCCGGCGCCACGCGCGATGACCGGCGCCGCCGCGTTGCGCTCGGCGTGCTCGCCCCGAGCCGGCCTTACGTCTATTCGCCGCTGACGGTGGTGCTCGGGCCGAAGGCGCGCGGCCGCAAGATCAGCGATATCGGCGACCTCGCCGGCCTGCGCCTCGCGATCGAAAGCGGATCTCTGGGCGACGCCATCCTGATGACCTTCGACAGGGGGCGGCTGATCGACAACATCACCCATCTCGTGCCCGCCCGCGACGACCTCCTGGGCGCGCTCGATCGCGGCGATTATGATGCGACCCTGATCGATCTGGCGCGCTACGACGCCCACCGCGACGCGCATCCCGACACCGCGATATCAGCCTCCGGCTATTATTATCCGATCGGGGCCAATCGCGGCTATGTCGGGCTTGGCAGCGATTCTGCCTTGATCGAGGCCGTCAACGAGGCGCTGACGGATCTTGCAGCCGAGGGCAAGATCGCCAAATTCGGCAAGCAGGCCGGCCTGACCTATCTGCCGCCGCGGGAGCCCGCAATCCTTGGCGATGTCTGGAAGCAGATCATTCAGCGGTGAGGTGGCCGCACATGCCGCCAGCGCGTTCGGCCTCATCGCGGTGGCCCTGACGGAGATTGTCTGGCAGCGCTTGATGCGGTAAGCGACCACACCGTCGCAAGGCGCTCCTTACGCAAGGAACCGCGCCTAATGCTCGTTCGAGGCGGCAGCACCCTGTTGCGCTTTGTGGATCGAAGACGGCACCACACCGAAATATTTCCGGAACACGCGGCTGAAATGCGATGAGCTGGAGAAGCCCCACGAGAACGCGACGTCGGTGATGGTCTTGCCGCCGTGCGCCTCGAGCTCCTGGCGGCAGTTCTGGAGACGCGCCTGCCAGATGTAATCGCTCACCGTGGTGCCGCGTTCTGAGAACAGCATGTGCAGATAGCGCTTGGAGCAGCCGAGCTCGGCGGAGATCTGGTCGATGCACAGATCGGGGTCGCGCAGGTGCTCGCGGATGAAAAATTGGGCACGCACATACATCGCCTCGGGCCCGCCCCGATCGAACATCGTGTCGGCTTCACGCAGCGGCAGCAGCAACAGGTCGATCAGCGAATCGGCAACGCCGACCGCGCTGTTGGCCGACAGCTTCGCCGCCTCGTCGAACGTGGCATGGACGAAATCATGGGCGATCCGTCCCGTTCCCGTTTTCGCCGACAGCTTGCAGGCCGGCATACGCTGCGACGGGAAGCCGCGATCGCGCAGCAGCGCCTTCGGCACGATCACCACGTCGTGGCGCGTGAAGGCGGGACTGACGATCAGATGCGGACATGAGACGTCATAGGCGATGATGTCACCAGGGTTCAGCTCGATGTGGCGGCCCTCCTGCTCGAAATAGGACACGCCATATGTCTGGAAGTGAATTTTGATGTACGGGTGTTCATTGGCCTTGGCGCGCGCCAGCGTGTGCGCGATGCGATGCTGGCTGACCTCGATCTGACAGAGCTTCAGGCGCGAGACGCTGGTGTAGTCGATGCGTCCCTCGAGCGAGGATGCTTCCAGCGGATCGACATCGAAGTGCCCGCACAGACTCGTCAGCCCATCGATCCAGCTCTGGATCTGTCGCTTCGGCGTCAGCCCGGTCGTCGAGAGCGTGTGAATTGTGTCGGACATTAATCCAGCCACTGGTGATACCCGGAGATCCGACGCAAATCGCGGCCAGCGCCTGCTGGAGCCCTCAGCCATGATTGCGTGACGTTTACCTCAAATGTGAGCGGTCTTTGAAACGAGCGCCATCGTTCCTTCGCCGCTCTTGAAACTTAATCCTCCGCCTTAGTTGCAGCGCCGTCAAGCGGAACCTGACCGTCGGTCCGCGCCGCCAAGCCGCGCGGAAGCCGCTGAATTCGCTAGTGCAAAATCAAAAACTTTGCCTCCGTGCGCTGTCAAGCAAAGCGGGTTCACTCTTGGGCAAGTTTCCCGTTGGCGAAGTCGTTACGGATTGCGGCAGGAACAAAAAGAACGGGCCGCTCCTGCACGTGGACCCGTAGCTCTCATCGGAGGAGGAAACAGCACAGCATCGTTTCTGGTCCCCAACGCGACCGCCCTGCACGAGCAGACGCCGGACGAGAAGCCCGGTGATTGAGCAATGCTTCGGACATAATAAACGAGACCAAACGGAGGAATGACTATGCGCAAGGTACTACTGGCGACCTTTCTTGGCTCCGCGGCGGCTCTCGCCGTCGGCAGCGCGTCAGCCAACGACGAGCTGATCAAGATGTCGCAGAACCCGAAAGACTGGGTGATGCCGACAGGTGACTACGCCAATACCCGCTATTCCAAGCTGAACCAGATCAACGCACAAAATGTCGGCAAGCTCCAGGTCGCCTGGACCTTCTCGACCGGCGTGCTGCGCGGCCACGAAGGCGGCCCGCTGATCATCGGCAACATGATGTACGTCCATACGCCGTTCCCGAACAAGGTCTACGCCATTGACCTTTCGCAGGAGAACAAGATCGTCTGGAAGTATGAGCCGAAGCAGGATCCGAACGTCATCCCGGTGATGTGCTGCGACACGGTTAACCGCGGCCTCGCTTTCGGTGACGGCAAGATCTTCCTGCATCAGGCCGACACGACCCTCGTCGCACTCGACGCCAAGACCGGTCAGGTTGCATGGACGGCCAAGAACGGCGATCCCAGCAAGGGCGAGACCGGCACCTCGGCGCCGATGGTCGTCAAAGACAAGGTGCTGGTCGGCATCTCCGGTGGTGAGTTTGGCGTTCAGGCCCACATGACCGCCTACGACATCAAGACCGGCAAGGTCGCTTGGCGCGGCTATTCGGAAGGGCCGGACGACCAGATTCTGGTTGACGACAAGACCACCGCACTCGGCAAGCCGGTCGGCAAGGACTCCAGCCTGAAGACGTGGCAAGGCGATCAGTGGAAGATCGGCGGCGGCGCGACCTGGGGCTGGATCTCCTACGATCCCGAACTGAACCTCATCTATTACGGATCGGGCAATCCCTCGACCTGGAATCCGAAGCAGCGTCCCGGTGACAACAAGTGGTCGATGACGATCTGGGCACGTAACCCGGACACCGGTGTGGCCAAGTGGGTCTATCAGATGACGCCCCATGACGAATGGGACTATGACGGCGTCAACGAGATGATCCTCTCGGATCAGTCGATCAACGGCCAGCCGCGCAAGCTGCTGACGCATTTCGATCGTAACGGTCTCGGCTACACCCTCGATCGCACCAACGGCGAACTGCTGGTCGCCGAGAAGTACGATCCGAAGGTGAACTGGACCTCCGGCGTCGACATGGACAAGAACTCCGCCACCTATGGTCGTCCGAAGGTGCTCGACGCGGCTTCGACCGACAAGGCCGGCGAAGATCACAACGTGAAGGGCATCTGCCCGGCGGCGCTCGGCACCAAGGACGAGCAGCCGGCAGCCTACTCGCCCGACACGCAGCTGTTCTACGTTCCGACCAACCACGTCTGCATGGACTACGAGCCGTTCAAGGTGAGCTACACCGCGGGCCAGCCCTATGTGGGTGCGACGCTCTCGATGTATCCGCCGCAGGGCGATACCAATATGGGCAACTTCATCGCCTGGGACGGCAAGACCGGCAAGATCGTTTGGTCGAACAAGGAGCAGTTCTCGGTCTGGTCGGGTGCGCTCGCAACCGCAGGCGGTGTCGTGTTCTACGGCACGCTCGAAGGCTACCTCAAGGCGGTCGACGCCAAGACCGGCAAGGAGCTCTACAAGTTCAAGACTCCCTCCGGCATCATCGGGAACGTCACCACGTACGAGAATGGCGGCAAGCAGTATGTCGCAGTGCTCTCCGGCGTGGGCGGCTGGGCCGGCATCGGTCTGGCAGCAGGCCTGACCGATCCGACCGCAGGTCTCGGTGCAGTTGGTGGCTACGCCGCGCTCAGCAACTACACGGCACTCGGCGGCACGCTGACCGTGTTCTCGCTGCCCGCGAACTAGCCTTACCTTCGTATCGCTCCGGCGCGTGGATCAACTCCACGCGCCGGCTCGTCTCCACCGAACGCCTTCGAGGAACACCTCTTGCGTAAAATCTGCTCTGTCATTGCTGCGATGATCTTCATTGCGTCCGGAGGAATTGCTGTCGCGGACGGCTCGGGCGACCCGACCGCCGTCAAGCAGAACGAAACTGGCGAATGGCTCGATAAGGAAGGTAACCCGACTTACAAGATCAACGGCGATTCCGTCGACTGGTACACCTATTCCGGATACCGCCGCTATCACTCGGACTGCCATGTGTGTCATGGCCCGGATGGCATGGGCTCGACCTATGCGCCCGCACTGAAGGATTCGCTCAAGACGATGAGCTATGCCGATTTTCTCGGCGTCGTCGCCTCGGGCCGCAAGAATATCTCCACCGCCTCAGAGAACGTGATGCCGGCCTTCGGAGATAACCCGAACGTCGCCTGCTACATGGACGATCTCTACGTCTATCTGCGCGCCCGCTCCAACGAGGCCTGGGGCCGCGCCCGTCCCGGCAAGCATGAGGACAAGAACGACGCCTATACCAAAAATGAAGACTCATGCATGGGCAAGAAGTGAACGTTTGCAGCCCGGCCGAGACTTAAGTCTTGGCATCCTGCGAGAATTCGAGGAGTTACCGATGAAGACACGTGCCGCCGTCGCTTTCGAAGCCAAAAACCGCTCGAAATCGTCGAAGTCGATCTGGAAGGGCCGAAGGCCGGCGAGGTCCTGGTCGAGATCAAGGCCACGGGCATCTGCCACACCGACGCCTACACGCTCGACGGTTTTGACAGCGAAGGAATCTTCCCGTCGATCCTCGGTCACGAGGGCGCCGGCATCATCCGCGAGATCGGCGCGGGCGTGACCTCGGTGAAACCCGGCGATCACGTCATTCCGCTCTACACGCCGGAATGCCGTCAGTGCAAAAGCTGTCTGAGCCAGAAGACCAATCTCTGCACCGCGATCCGCGCGACGCAGGGCAAGGGCGTGATGCCTGACGGCACCAGCCGCTTCTCTTACAAGAGCAAGCCTATCTACCACTATATGGGCTGCTCGACCTTCTCGAACTTCACGGTGCTGCCCGAGATCGCGGTAGCGAAGATCCGCGAGGACGCCCCGTTCGACAAGAGCTGTTATATCGGCTGCGGCGTCACCACCGGCGTCGGCGCCGTCGTCAACACCGCGAAGGTCGAGCCGGGCTCCAACGTCGTCGTGTTCGGCCTCGGCGGAATCGGGTTGAACGTGATCCAGGGCGCCAAGATGGCCGGCGCCGACAAGATCATCGGCGTCGACGTCAACGACTCCAAGGAGGAATGGGGCCGCCGGTTTGGCATGACTGATTTCGTCAATCCGAAGAAGATCACCGGCGACATCGTCCCGCATCTGGTGACCCTGACCGATGGCGGCGCCGACTACACCTTCGACTGCACCGGCAACACCACGGTGATGCGCCAGGCGCTGGAAGCCTGCCATCGCGGCTGGGGCACCTCGATCATCATCGGCGTCGCCGAAGCCGGCAAGGAGATCGCAACCCGTCCATTCCAGCTCGTCACCGGCCGCAACTGGCGCGGCACCGCCTTCGGCGGCGCCCGCGGCCGCACCGACGTGCCGAAGATCGTCGACTGGTACATGAACGGAAAGATCCAGATCGATCCAATGATCACCCACACGCTCAAGCTCGAAGACATCAACAAGGGCTTCGACCTGATGCACGAGGGTAAATCGATTCGTTCAGTCGTCGTGTTCTAACTCGCAAGCGTCACCCCCAAGGAGGATCGACCCATGACTGCACTCCACCCCTCGATCGACAACGGTCTCAAACAAGGCACAGGCCACTTCGCCGGCGGCACGCTCGCCTGCAAATGCAAGGACCATCAGGTCAAGGTCGGCATCAAGGGCGACGTCGCACACAACCACGCCTGCGGCTGCACCAAGTGCTGGAAGCCGGAGGGTGCGACCTTCTCGGTCGTGGCCGTCGTGCCGCGCCAGAACGTCACCGTGCTCGAGAACGGTGACAAGCTCCAGATCGTCGACGCCTCGGCGGTGATCCAGCGTCACGCCTGCAAGGCTTGCGGCACCCACATGTTCGGCCGCATCGAGAACAAGAACCATCCGTTCTACGGGCTCGATTTCGTCCATCCGGAACTGTTCCAGGAGCAGGGCTCGCAGGCACCGCAATTCGCCGCCTTCGTTTCCTCGGTGATCGAATCCGGCGTCAAGCCCGAGCAGATGGCCGGCATCCGGTCGCGGCTGAAAGAAATCGGGCTCGAGCCCTATGACTGCCTGTCACCGGCGCTGATGGACGCTATCGCGACCCACGTGGCGAAGGCCAAGGCCGCCTGACAAGGCCGCCAGAAACTTGTCCGTCCCCTCGCTGGTCACCAGACAGGGGACGGACAGCTCTCGAATGATTTGCGGCGAGTTTGCCGCCTGTGCACCTTGCGTATGCGAGCGCGTTCCGCTCCCTCAGTCCTGGTCTCTGAATGACTTCCCAGTGCCGCCCTCTTCCTGCTTGAAGTCAGCGTCGCTGCGATTCTCCCTCCCTCGACTGAGGAATACTGCTTCGTCCGCGCAGTCCCTCTGGCGGACGAAGCTTTTTTCACCGCGCCTCAGATTCTATAATTGTGCAACGCGCGACCTGTTGCCGCGCCCTGCTTTTGACAAACCCCGGATGCAATCTGTTCACGTCGAGAACACCCGGCTGTGAATGCCGGTCCGGCGCGATCTCTGCTAGGTTCGCGCCGTCACGATGCCGCGCGAGTTCAAACAATCAAGAACAAAACGGGAGGTATCGAGCACATCCGGACATTGCGATTCCTGTTCCAGCTTCCTGCCGGGATTTGCCCGTGCAGGGCAGCAGGCTGGAGTGCGGTTGCGACGACGCGCGGACCATTGTGCCGAGCGAAATCGGCTATTCCAACATTGGCAAAGCTTATGAAGAGCGAGGGATGATCATGATCAAGGTGAAAATCAACGGCCAGGAACAGAGCTGGGACGGCGACCCGGATCTCCCGCTACTCTGGTTCCTGCGCGACGAAGCCGGGCTGACCGGCACCAAATTCGGCTGTGGCCAGGCCCTGTGCGGCGCCTGCACCGTCATCGTGGACAAGGAGGCAGTCCGCTCCTGCATTACGTCGATCAACGACGTAGCGGGGCGCGAGGTCACGACGATCGAGGGGCTGCATCCCGATGGCGATCATCCCGTCCAGAAGGCCTGGCGCCAGGTCAATGTTCCCCAATGCGGCTTCTGCCAGGCCGGCCAGATCATGCAGGCGGCTGCGCTGCTGATGGAGAATCCCAAGCCGTCGCATGACCAGATCCGCGAGGCGATGTCCGGCAACATCTGCCGCTGCGGCTGCTACCAGCGCATCGAGAACGCCGTCCACCTCGCATCGACGGGAGTGTGATATGAATTTCATCGACAATCCGCGGAAGCTTCGTGGCTTCGAAAAGAATCTGAAGGTCGAGAAGGTCTCGCGCCGCAGCATCCTGAAGGGGCTCGGCGTCACCGGCGGCTTCGTGCTCGCCGCACCCGTGATGACGCGCCAGGCCTTCGCCTATGAGACCGGCGCCGACAAGATGCCGCATGGCGTCGTGGTCGATCCGCGCGTGTTCGTCGCGGTCGCGCCTGATGGCACCGTCACCATTCTCGCCCACCGCGCCGAGATGGGCACGGGCGTGCGCACCAGCCTGCCGCTGATCGTGGCCGAGGAGATGGAGGCCGACTGGTCCAGGGTCAAGGTGCAGCAAGCCCATGGTGACGAGGTCAAGTTCGGCAACCAGGACACCGACGGTTCGCGCAGCACGCGACACTACCTGATTCCGATGCGCCAGATCGGCGCCTCGGCCCGTATCATGCTGGAACAGGCCGCAGCAAAGCGCTGGGGCGTGCCGGCGACCGAGGTCAAGGCGGTCAATCACGAGGTGATCCACAGCGCCAGCGGCCGCAAGCTCGGCTTCGGCGAACTCGCAGCCGACGCCGCCAAGGAATCGGTGCCGAGCATCGAAGGTCTCAAGCTGAAAGACCCCAAGGATTTCCGCTATCTCGGCAAGGGCCAGGTCAGCATCGTCGATCTCCACGACATTACCACCGGCAAGGCGCGCTATGGCGCCGACGTGCGACTGCCCGGGATGAAATACGCCGTGATCGCCCGCCCGCCGGTGACGGGCGGCAAGCTCACTTCGTTTGATCCGGACGCTGCCCTGAAAGTGCCCGGCGTCGAGAAAGTGATGCAGGTCCGCGGATGGCCGTGGCCGTCGAAGTTCCAGCCGCTCGGCGGCGTCGCAGTGATCGCGCGCAACACCGGCGCAGCGATCAAGGGCCGCGACGCGCTGAAACTGGTCTGGGACGACGGCGCCAACGGCAAATACGACTCCGTTGCCTATCGCAAGGAGCTCGAGGACGCCTCGCGCAAGCCGGGCCTCGTCGTGCGCCAGGAGGGTGACGCGGACGCCGCGCTGAAGGCGGCGGACAAGGTCGTGGTCGGCGAATATTATCTGCCCCATCTCGCCCATGTCAGCATGGAGCCGCCGGTCGCAGTTGCCGACGTTAAGGGCGACAAAGCGGAGATCTGGGCGCCGGTGCAGAGCCCCGGCGGCACCCGCGAGGACGTCGCCAAGACGCTCGGCATTCCCGAGGACAATGTCACGGTCAACGTCACGCTGCTCGGCGGCGGTTTCGGTCGCAAGTCGAAATGCGATTTCGCGCTTGAGGCCGCGCTGTTGTCGAAGGAGCTCGGCACGCCGGTCAAGGTGCAATGGACGCGCGAGGACGACCTCCACCACGATTTCCTGCACACCGTCTCGGTGGAGCGGATCGAGGCGGGTCTGGACAAGGACGGCAAGGTGATCGCGTGGCGCCATCGCAGCGTGGCGCCGACCATCGCCTCGACCTTCGCAGCCGGTGCCAAGCATGCGGCGCCCTTCGAACTCGGCATGGGTCTCGTCGACATGCCGTTCGAGATCGCCAATATCAGTTGCGAGAATCCGGAAGCCGCGGCATTCACCCGCATCGGCTGGTTCCGTTCGGTCTCGAATATCCCGCGCGCGTTCGCGGTGCAATCGATGGTCGGCGAGATCGCGAATGCGACCGGGCGCGATCAGAAGGAGACGCTGCTCGCGTTGATCGGCACGCCGCGGATCGTCAAGCCCGCCGTCAAGGACTTGTGGAACTACGGCGAGCCCTATGACAGCTACCCGATCGACACCGCGCGCCTGCGCAAGGTGGTCGAGCTGGTCGCCGAGAAGGGTGAATGGGGCCGTCAGGTCCCGAAGGGCCACGGCCTCGGCATCGCCGTGCACCGCAGCTTCGTCAGCTACATCGCGACCATCGTCGAGGTGGCCGTCGACGACAAGGGCAAGCTGACAGTGCCACGGGTCGACACCGCCATCGATTGCGGCACCTATGTCAATCCCGAGCGCATCGCCTCGCAGATCGAAGGCGCGGCAATCATGGGCCTGAGCCTCGCCAAATACGGCGCGGTCACATTCAAGGACGGCAAGGTGGAGCAGAAGAACTTTGACGACTTCCAGGTCATCAGGATCGACGAATCTCCCGTTGTGACCAATGTCTACATCGTGCCGCCCGGACCTGACACGCCGCCGAGCGGCGTAGGCGAGCCCGGCGTTCCGCCCTTCGCGCCGGCGCTGATGAACGCGATCTTCGCCGCGACCGGCAAGCGCATCCGCGCGCTGCCCATCGGCAAGCAATTGGAGGCTTGACGGAACAGACGCGGCCTCGCGCCGTTTCCATCGATCTGACAGGAGCAGATCGATGACCAACACCTCAAAGGCGCTCGCAGTCTCTGCTGTCGAGCGCCTTTCTTTGACGACCGGCAGCGTGTTCGCCCAGAGCAACACGACGCCACCGACCACGGCCACGCGCCCCACAGCGCCGGACCAGAATTCGCTTCCGAACGCCACCGCCCCGCCCGCCTCGACCACCCAGACCACGGGGCAGCACAATCCGGATCCGAAGGTTCGGGAGATGAACCAGAAGGAGAAGGACAAGGTCGAGCGCGAGGGAAGTAGCTACGCTGCGCCCACGCAAAATGCGGCGGACGTTGCCGTCCGCCGCATTTGCCCCCACGCGCTCCGCCGTCTTCGATCCGCCTGCGGAGCTTATTTCTTCAGCGCGAACACCCAGATCACGCCGCCTTGCGGCACGTTGGACTCGATGCCGATATTGTTGGTCGCGAGCGCGTCCTGGATGCGCTGCGCGTCCACGCCCCAGCCCGACTGGATCGCGATATATTGCGTGCCGTCGATCTCATAGGACATCGGCATGCCCATGATTCCGGAGTTGGTCTTCTGCTCCCACAACAGCTCGCCGGTCTTGGCGTTGAAGGCGCGGAAGTTGCGGTCGTTGGTACCGCCGGCAAAGACGAGATCGCCCGCGGTCGCCGTGACCGAGCCGAACATCTGCGATTTGGGGAAGTTGTGCTGCCACACCTTCTTGCCGGTCGTGGGATCCCAAGCCTGGATCTCGCCGAAGTGATCGGCGCCGGGCTTGGTCTTCAGGCCGATATCCTCCGGCTTGGTACCGAGCCAGAGCTCGCCGGGCTTGAGCGCGATCTTCTCGCCGGTGAAGCCACCGCAGAAATTCTCGTTGGCGGGAACATAGACGAGGCCGGTCCTCTGGCTATAGGCCGCCGACGGCCAGTCCTTGCCGCCCCACAGTGACGGACAGAACTCGACCCGCTTTCCGACCACCGGCTTGTGCGCGGGATCGAGGATCGGCTTGCCGTTCTCGTCGATTCCCTTCCAGACATCGGTCGAGACGAACGGCCAGCCGGCGATGTAGTTGATCTTGGTCGGTGTGCGTTCGAGCACCCAGAAGATTGCGTCGCGGCCCGGATGGACCAGGCTCTTAATATTGCGGCCGTCACGCTGCAGGTCGATCAGCATTGGCGCATCGACCTCGTCCCAGTCCCAGGAATCGTTCTGGTGGTACTGATGATAGGTCTTGATCTTCCCGTTGCCGGGATCGAGCGCAAGCACCGATGACGTATAGAGATTGTCGCCGGGATGCATCTCGCCGGGCCATGGCGCAGCGTTGCCGACGCCCCAATAGACCGTCTTGGTCTCCTTATCGTAGGTCCCGGTCATCCAGGCCGAGCCGCCGCCGTTCTTCCAGTCGTCGCCCTGCCAGGTGTCGTGACCGGGCTCGCCTTCGCCGGGAATGGTGAAGGTCCGCCACAGCTCCTTGCCGTCCTTGGCGTCGAATGCGGCGACATAGCCGCGCACGCCGAACTCGCCGCCGGAGCCGCCGACGATGACCTTGCCATCGACGATCAGCGGCATCAGGGTCATGTATTGACCCTTCTTGTAATCCTGCACCTTGGTGTCCCACACCACCTTGCCGGTCTTGGCGTCAAGCGCGACGACATGGTCGTCGGTCGTGGCGAGATAGAGCTTGTCCTCCCACAGGCCGACGCCGCGGCTGGTCGGATGCAACTGGAACAGATCGTCGGGGAGCTGCCGCTTGTAGCGCCAATATTCATCGCCGGTTTTCGCGTTCAGTGCGATCACCTGCCCCATCGGCGTTGCCACGAACATCACGCCATTGTTGACGATCGGTGGCGCCTCATGGCCTTCGACCACGCCGGTGGCAAACGTCCAGACCGGCGTGAGATCCTTGACATTGGAGGTGTTGATCTGGTCGAGCGGACTATAGCCCTGCCCGTCATAGGTGCGCCGATAGAGCATCCAGTTGCCTGGTTCCGGATTCTCCAGGCGCTGCTGGGTAACCGGCGCGTAGCTCTCGATCGGTCCGGCGATTGCAGCGCTCGAGACAAAGCACGTGAAGGCGACGAAGCTGGACAGCAGTAGTTGCTTCCTGGTCATGGACGTTTTCATGGACGTTCCCCTTTTTCATCCGTTTGAATTCTTGTTCTGAATTCTTGTCGTTCGTCCCGACGTCCGCCCCTCGGCGGATGCGGCCTCTCGTGACGCGGGCACGACCCGCACGTCCGTCATCCCGGCTGCGCGCCACCTACCTTTCCGATGAAGCTACCCGCAACGCTGAGCGAACCGTCGGCGAGCGCCAGCGGCAGCGCAGCGAGCCGCCGCGGCGCCGGTCCGAACACCACCTGTGCGCCCGCGCGGGGATCGTATTCGGAGTTGTGGCACATGCACTTGAACACCTCCTTGTCGCCGACATCGCTCTTGACCCAGGCGGTGACGGGACAGCCGGCATGAGCGCAGATCGCCGAATAGGCGAGGATGCCGTCGACGGCACGCGCGCGCGTCTGCTCGTCGAGCTCGGCCGGATCGAGCCGGATGATCAGAAGCTCGTTGAGCCGCGAGGCATTGCGCACCACAGACGTCTTGGGATCCTGCGGCCAGGCATGCACCGGCGGGCCGCCCTCCTCAGATCAGCCGCTTTGATGAGCTTTCCTTCACTGTCTCCCTCAGAGAACACGAGCACGTCCCCCTTCTGCGGCCGCTCGTCGGACCCGGGCGGATCTTCGCCCGCCCGCACGGGCGCGGAACAGCCGAGACAAGCGGTGGTGACGAGCGCACCGAGCAGCAGCGTTCGCCGCGTTTGCTCTGTGCCTGCATCGGCTTCAGGTTCCGCGGTGCTGTCGAGGGATGATGAAGTGACACTGAATGCTACGCGCGACATTCCAGTAGCAGGCGCTGGAACTCTGCCGAAATGAAGGCGAAGAATTGGCGCCGCAGTGCATCAATATGGCTTTGCCCGCTTTGATTGAGCACGATTGAGCGCATTCAAATGGGTTTTGACATTTCAACGTCACGTCGCGCGATCGGCATGATGATTTTGCAGATCAGACCAATGATGTTGGAATGGTGCAATGCCCTTTATTGCCGCGCAAGCTGGAAGCAATTCAGCTGCATGCTTTGCAGGCCGCTCGGCGGTTGTCATGACCTCAGCACGTGACGCGGCGCCGCGATGCGGCCAGCGACGGTGGCCGACGCCATCTCGAAACTGTCGGCGATGCGTCGCGCCCTGTCGATGAAGAGGGCTGCCGCCGACGGCGGGCAAACTTCGCGCGCGGTCTGCTCGAACAAATCGAGCCAGCGGTCGAAATGATCACCGACCAGGCTCAACGGCATATGCGCCCGCATCGGCGAGCCATGATAACGGCCGCTCATCAGCACCACCGACGACCAGAACCCCTTGAGCTTCTCGAGATGCTCGTCCCAGTTCTGCACGATCGCGAACACCGGTCCGAGCAGCGCGTCCTCACGGACGCGCCCATAGAAACGGGTGACGAGTTCCCCAATCATCTCCTCGGTGATCCCGGTGCGCTCGATCGCGTCCCGGGTCAGCAGGTTCCGCCGTTCGGCCGCAGCTTCCCGCTCGGCCTTGAGTCGATCCGACATGTCCTTTGCTTTCCGTTTCGTTGTTCCCGCGAGCCGCCCGTTCGACACTGTCGGACCAATTGCACGCGACGGCTTTGTCGCAGCGCAAATTGCGGGATTGGGCAGCGGGCGCTCAAGCCCGCCGCCCGCGCCAGATCAGGCGCCGTAAGTGTAAAAGCCCTGCCCGGTCTTGCGGCCGAGATGGCCGGCATCGACCATTTCCTTGAGCAAGGGGGCCGGACGGTATTTAGGGTCATTAAAGCCCTTATAAAAGACCTCCATCACCGACAACATGGTGTCGAGACCGACGAGATCGGCCAGCGCGAGCGGCCCGATCGGATGGTTGCAGCCGAGCTTCATGCCGGCGTCGATTTCCTCCGCGGTCGCAATGCCCTCCTGGAGCGCGAAAATTGCCTCGTTGATCATCGGGCACAGGATACGGTTGACGGCGAAGCCAGGGCTGTTCTTGGCCGTGATCGCCACCTTGCCAACGCGCTGTGCGAAATCGAGCGCTTGGGCGTGGGTGTCGTCCGAAGTCTGCAGGCCGCGGATCAGTTCTAGCAGCGCCATCACCGGAACCGGATTGAAGAAGTGCATGCCGATGAAGCGATCGGGGCGATCGGTCGCGGCGGCAAGCTTGGTGATCGAGATCGACGAGGTGTTGGTCGCAACCAGCGTGCGCGGCGACAGCGTGGCGCAGAGGTCCTTCAGGATCTTGACCTTGAGCTCCTCGTTCTCGGTCGCGGCCTCGATGACGAGATCGCAATCGGAAAGTTTGGCGCGGTCGGTGGTGCCGGTGATGCGCTTGAGGGTCGCCTCGCGATCGGCCGCCGACATCTTCTCCTTCTTGACCAGACGCTCGAGGCTGCCGCCGACGGTCGAAATGCCGCGATTCACCGCCGCATCGGAGATGTCGACCATCACGACCGAAAGCCCGGCCGCGGCGCAGATCTGGGCGATGCCGTTGCCCATGGTGCCTGCTCCGATGATGCCAACGGTATTGATCATAGCCTGACGTCCTTCTCGCTGGGCGAGCCCGGCCTCTGCGGCAGCGTGCCCGGTTTGAACTGAATTTCGATCCGCGGACGCCAGAGCGCTGCGCCGCATCCAGGCTCTTCCTTAAAGCATCCGTGGCGAGAATAAAGTCGCCATTCCGCTGGCAAAGGGCATGATTTCGCGGTCTCGCGACCGTTTTGGCCCGAGTTTTGCGGCTCGTTTCGCCCCCGGGATTGCCGAGGGCGAAGGGAAGGCCGGGCGCCGGCTGGCACCCGCGGTCCGCTGTGCGATCCCGACCTTCCCCGCGCGAGTGGTTTGACTACGCCGTGCCCTCCCCGGAGCCGAATTCCTTTGGCCTCCGTCGCCTTGCGAAAAGATGGCGACGAGGAGCCGGTTGGCCCTTTGCGTGCCGACGCGCCCGCGTTCGCCGCAACTCACCCACGTACCGGACGACTCGCGATCCGTCCCTCGTGCCGGGTAAGATGAAACAACACATACGCCGATTCCGAATTTCGGTAAAGTGGAATATTTTGATGATGACGGCTTGACAATCGGGAGCTCGCGATAACTAGAGTGCTTCGCACGAACGGCGGGAACCAGTGTGAAACAACTTCGCAGCCACGACATCGATCATTCCAGGACATTCGACCCTGCACCGGGGCGTCAAGCCGGATGAACGACTTCGCACGATCCATCGTGGCTGCCTTTACGCTGATTGGCGAAGCCGATCCCGAGCTGCTCGGCATTGTCGCCCTGTCGGTGCGTGTCAGCCTGACGGCCGGCGTCGTCGCACTGCTGATCGGCGCGCCGTTCGGAGCCTTGCTTGCGATCATCCGCTTCCGGGGACGACAGGTCGTCATCGTGCTGACCAATGCGCTGCTTGGCCTGCCGCCGGTCGTGGTCGGACTGGCGCTCTATCTTCTGCTGTCGCGGTCCGGTCCGTTCGGCGCCGCCGGGCTGCTGTTCACGCCGACGGCGATGGTGATCGCACAGACGCTGCTGGCGACGCCGATCGTGGTCGCGCTGGTGCACCGGCCGGCGAGCCTGCTGTGGGCGGAATATGGCGACCTCGCGCGGATCGACGGACTATCGACGCTGCGCAGCATCGGCCTGCTGTTCGCACTCGGCCGGACCTCGCTGCTGACGGCCTTTCTCGCGGCGTTCGGGCGCGCCATCGCCGAAGTCGGCGCCATCATCATTGTCGGCGGCAACATTCGTGGCTTTACCCGCACGATGACCACCGCGATCGCGCTGGAGACCAGCAAGGGCGACCTGCCGCTGGCGCTCGGGCTCGGGCTGATCCTGCTCGCGCTCAGCGTGGCGGTCTCGACCCTCGCCTTCCTGCTAGTGGGACGCGTTGGGGAAAAATAGCTGCTCGCCACCGACCTTGTAGCCGGCGATCGCGTCCTGCCCCCTGGGCGAAATCAGCCAGTCGATGAAGGCTTGCCCGTCCTTCGCCTTCACGTTCGGATGCTTGTCCGGATTGACCAGCATGACGCCGTACTGATTGAACAGCCGCTTGTCGCCCTCAGTCAGGATCGCGAGCTCGCCGCGGTTCTTGAATGCCAGCCAGGTGCCGCGGTCTGACAGAAGGTAGGCGTTCGACGACGACGCCATGTTGAGTGCCGGGCCCATGCCCTGGCCGATCTCGCGGTACCAGCTGTCCTTGCCGATCGCGACATCGACGCCGGCCTCCTTCCACAATCTCAGCTCGGCCGCATGCGTGCCGGACTTGTCGCCGCGCGAAATGAACGGCGCCTTTGACGCCGCGATTCTGCGCAGGGCGTCAGCGACGTCCTTGTCGCCGGCGATTTTTGCGGGATCGCTCTTCGGGCCGACGATGATGAAATCGTTGTACATGACATCAAAACGCTTTACGCCCCGCCCCTCGGACATGAACTTGTCTTCGGCGGCCCTATCATGGACGAACACCACATCGGCATCGCCGCGCCGTCCGATGTCCAGCGCCTGGCCGGTGCCGACGGCCACGACCTTCACCTCGATGCCTTCGGCCTTCGAGAACAGCGGCAGCAGATAGCCGAACAGGCCCGACTGTTCCGTCGATGTCGTCGAGGCCACGGTAATGCTGCGGTCTTGCGCCAGTGCACTTGTCGACCAGACCAGAATCGCTGCGATGGCGGCAAGCTTTTTCATTGCGTCGTCCTTACGCCCCTAGACGTTGCAAGTTAGTCGGGAAGGATGACGCAGGAAAGCTCGACGTTCGGCGCAGGATCAGGGGCCTGGGTTCGAAGGGAGCGTCCTCACGCCTGCCTCACGGCCGTTGAACCTCGCGTGAGTTGCCGCACGATCATGGAGCGGCGCGGAATATCGCCCGCTTCGCCCGATCCATTCGATAGAACGGTTTGGAGCGTCCCATGACAAAGACAAGCATCGTCGCGGCCTTGCGGATCATTTTGTCGCTTGCGATCGCCGGCCCGGCGCAGGCCTGGCCCGGGCAGTCGTCAAGCATCCACTGCACGTGGGGCGGCGAGCAGGCGGAATGCGAAGCGCTCACCATGGCGCTGGTCCAAAAGCACGCCCTCGCGCGTCCGCACATCCGCAAGACCGACCGCGCAGCCATCCCGCTTGCACCAACGCACCAGCCCGATCGCATCGAAGATCCACTCGCATCGATGCATTTCGAATGAAGGCTGTGGCACGCGACGATGCGCAGATGTTCTGCAATTGGTCCCGTCAAGATTGACAGCGGTGTGACGGCCGGGGCAGTTTTTCACATTGCTGACGAATCAGCGGTTGCCTACGGCCTGAGTACCTCTTGGACAACTCCCAGTGCTTTCGAGACTGATATCGTTGCTGAGCCGCATTCCCGCGGTGAAATGGGCGTTCAACCGGCTTCGGCCCCTGCCGCACAGCGGTAGTCTCGACGTGGCGCCGATCCCCGCGGATGAAGAGCCGGTCATCGAGGAAGAAGTTTCGACCTCTTCGGTTGGTGTTGCGAGCGAGACGGTCGACGCGCCCGAAGTCATCAGCGGTGATCCGCCTGCGGAACTCCCGACCGATGTTGAACCCGACGTCGTCGAAGAGGCCCCGATCTCGACCCTCGAAGCCGTCGCGGCGCCTGAGCCCCCAAGCATCAGCGATTCATCTCCGGAACTTCCGGCCGATGTCGAGCCAGTCCTTGATGAGCTGGTCTTCATTGCGCCTGCCGCGAAGACGGTTTCGGTCGAGCCCTCCGAGTTCGTCACTGACGAACCCGCATTCGTCGCTTCCGTGGAGATCGAACCGGTTGCCGTCGATGAGACGCGCGTTGTCGTAGCCGACGCCGAGGTCCCCGCGCCTGTCGTCGCCGAGACCAGCATCGATAGCGAGACCGCTCCCAGCGTCGCCGCAGAGATCGAGCCGGTCGTCGCCAACGATCTTCCGTCCGTCGCAGCCGTTGTCGCAGAAGAGACGATCGCCGACGCGCCGAAGCCCCGTGCAAAGGTCGTGGAGCCCGCCGATCGCGCCGCACTGATCCGGCAACGCTGGGCCGAGACCGGGATCAGGATGTGGAATCCGCGGCTTCACGGCACCGGCGATGCCGCGCTGAATATCCAGGGGCGCATCGGACTGCTGCCGCCCGAGCCCGGCGAGACGATGCCGCGCTACGACAAGCTCGAATTCAGGATGCTCGGCGGCCAGATCGTCTGCGAAGGCGTGATCGTCGAGGCACCCGTGCATGCGAGCCAGCGCAGCTTCACCCGGCTCGCCGAGCCGCGTGGGGCCGATCGCGCCCGCGAGCCGGTGCGACAACGTCAGGCCGCCCTCGCCTGATCTTTCTGCGACCACTCAAGGGATCGGATAGCCCTTCCAGACCCATTCCAGCGCCGAAGGCAGCGTTTGCGCGATCGTGGGACGATCGACGTGCTTGGCGTTGCGCACGAACAGAAACTGGTAATGATAGCCCTTCGCCGCCAGCACCTTCGCCATCAGTGCATTCGACAACGTCCAGTCATGCATGCCGTCGGGAATGGTGGGGTTGGGATAGAACAGGTCCTGATCGCCGCCAAAATACCAGAAGCGGATCGGCTTGGTCGGCGCGGCGACGATCAGCGGCACACCGGGCGGCTCGGCCGGCGTCAGCACGCCCGCCTTCGAGATCAGGTTCGGACCCGTCGGCCCCGTCCAGGCGCTGTGATATTCCCACGCGCCGCCACGCAGTGATGGATCGTGTGGCCATTGCTGGTTGACCATGGTCGGCGAGAACGCCAGCACGCGGTGATAGAGATCGGGATAGAACCAGGCCATGGTGAAGGCTGCCACACCGCTCGAGCTTAGCCCCATGGTCGCGCGTCCTTCGGGGTTCCTGGTGAGCTTGACGCCGGCGTTCTGCTCGACAAGCGGCAGCACCTCGCGCTCGACGAACTGCGCATAGGCGCCCGACACCGCGTCATATTCGCGGCCGCGCTGGCTGCCCTGCGCGTCCTGCCCGCCATTGCCGATCTGGATCGCGACCATCGGCGGCACACGGCGCTGCGCAATCAGATTGTCGAGCGTGGTCGGGAGATCCTTGTACGCGGCAGAGCCGCCGTCGCCGATCACGATGAAAGGCGCCTCGGTACCGGGGACGTATTGCGCCGGCACATAGACGTCGATCGTGCGCGACCAGATGCCGGGATGACTGGTGGTGACGATCATGTGCGACTTGTCGTCCGGCGCGGTCACGGTCGTCATGATCGAGGAATTGGTGCAGCCGGCGACGTCGTCGCGGATCAGGCCGGGATTGTAGATCGTGCTGTCCTTCGACGAGAGCGTGAAGGATTTTGTCGTGCCGCGCGGCACGCTCTCTTTTGCGATGGTCTCGGGCGCCGGATTATGGGTGGGGCCGATGATGAAATTGCCCTCGGCGCCTGGCGGCGGCAGCGTGCCATCAGGCAGCTCGGTCGCGCGGGGATAGTTGGGATTGGAGGGATCGCGCGTCGGCGGCGCCGTCTTGAAGTCGAGGCCGGTGGTGTCGATGAAGAACGGCGCCGCCTTGTCGGTGGTGTTGGCGCCCGGCGGCACGGCCATGTTCTGGGTGACGCAGGCCGGTTGCGCGAAGGCTGTCGAAGTCAAGGAGACAAGGGACATCAGCGTCCCCGTGAGGACGGACAATGATTTGGTCATTTCAGCTCCCGGTGCTGACGAGTCCTTGCTGGTCGTCTTGACGCAAAGTATGGCGACCAGCTCGCACGCGGTCAAACCCGATGGGCACAGTGCAGCGATCGCCGCCATGCTCAAATCGGACATCGACCGTTATTCCGGGCATGACGCGCAATTTTTCGAGCATCAGACCGTTGCTGCTCCGTCGCGCAGCATTTAGCGTGCGGCTGGTCGATCCGCGGGTGTCACCTGCGGTCGCAACGACAACAAAAATCGGGAGGACAATCCATGAGAAAGCTCACGGCCGCGCTGTGCGCCCTGGCATTCTTCGCACCTGCCGCGCAGGCCCAGACCATCAAAGACTTCCTGGCGGCAGTGATGGTGAAGTGGACGGCGCCGTTCGAGCCATTCCAGCTCATCGACAACATCTATTATGTCGGCACCGACGGCATCGCCGTCTATGTCATCAAGACGTCGCAGGGCCTGATCCTGATGGACACTGCGATGCCGCAGTCGACCGGCATGATCAAGGACCACATCGCCAAGCTCGGCTTCAAGGTCGCCGACATCAAATACATCCTCAACAGCCACGCCCATCTCGATCACACCGGCGGCTTTGCCGAGATCAAGAAGGACAGCGGCGCGCAGCTTGTCGCGGGCGAGCGCGACAAGCCGCTGCTCGAAGGTGGCTACTATCCGGGGGACGAGAAGAACGCGGACCTCGGCTTTGCCCCGGTGAAGGTCGATCGCACGGTGAAAGAAGGCGACAAGGTTACGCTCGGCGACACCACGCTGACGGCGCATGAGACACCCGGCCATTCGCCGGGCTGCACCAGCTGGGAGATGACGGTCAAGGACGGCGGCCAGGACCGCCAGGTGCTGTTCTTCTGCAGCGGCACCGTGGCGTTGAACCGGCTGGTCGGCCAGCCGACCTATCCCGGCATCGTCGACGACTACCGCGCGACCTTCGCCAAGGCCAAGGCGATGAAGGTCGACGTACTGCTCGGGCCGCATCCCGAGGTCTACGGCATGCAGGACAAGCGCGCGCAGCAGATCAAGAGCGAGACGCCGAATCCCTTCGTGAAGCCCGGTGAACTCGTGACCTACGCCACAGGCCTGTCGGAGGATTTCGACAAGCAGCTCGCCAAGCAGACAGCCGCGCTTCAACCGGCGAAGTGACGGCTGCCGCTACTTCGGCAGGCTCGGCAGCTCCAACCCCTTGGCACGGGCGCAGTCGATCGCGATGTCGTACCCCGCATCGGCATGGCGCATGACGCCGCTGGCCGGATCGTTCCAGAGCACGCGCTCGATGCGCCTGGCGGCCTCCGGCGTGCCGTCGGCGACGATCACCATGCCGGCGTGCTGCGAATAGCCGATGCCGACGCCGCCGCCGTGATGCAGCGAGACCCAGGTCGCACCGCTGGCGCAGTTGAGCAGCGCGTTGAGCAAGGGCCAGTCGGACACCGCATCCGATCCGTCCTTCATCGCCTCGGTCTCGCGGTTCGGGCTTGCCACCGAGCCGCTGTCGAGATGATCGCGGCCGATCACGATCGGCGCCTTCAACTCGCCGCGCGCGACCATCTCGTTGAAAGCAAGGCCAAGGCGATGACGATCACCAAGACCGACCCAGCATATCCGCGCCGGCAGGCCCTGGAACTTGATGCGCTCCCGTGCCATGTCGAGCCAATTGTGCAGATGCTTGTCGTCAGGCATCAGCTCCTTGACCTTGGCGTCGGTCCTGAAGATGTCCTCGGGATCGCCTGACAGCGCGGCCCAGCGGAACGGCCCGACACCGCGGCAGAACAGGGGACGGATATAGGCGGGCACGAAGCCGGGGAAATCGAAGGCGTTCTTCAGGCCCATGTCCTGCGCCATCTGGCGGATGTTGTTGCCATAGTCGAGCGTCGGGATTCCCAGCGCGTGGAAATCCAGCATGGCCTGAACGTGCTCGACCATCGATGTCTTCGACGCACGCTCCACCGCCTTCGGATCGGACGCCCGCTTGGCTTCCCAATCGGCCAGTGTCCAGTCCTTCGGCAAGTAGCCGTTGATCGGATCATGCGCGCTGGTCTGGTCGGTGACGATGTCGGGCTTGACGCCGCGGCGCACCAGCTCCGGAAAAATCTCCGCGGCATTTCCGAGCAAGCCGACCGAGACCGCCTTCTTCGTTTTCTCCGCCTCCGCCATGATCGCCAGCGCTTCATCGAGCGTTGCGGCCTGACGATCGAGATAGCCGGTGCGCAGCCGCATCTCGATGCGGCTCGGCTGGCATTCGACCGCGAGCATCGAGGCGCCGGCCATGGTCGCGGCCAGCGGTTGCGCGCCGCCCATGCCGCCGAGGCCAGCGGTGAGGATCCATTTGCCGGCAAGACTGCCGCCATAGTGGCGGCGGCCGACCTCGACGAAGGTCTCGTAGGTGCCCTGCACGATGCCCTGGCTGCCGATATAGATCCAGGAACCCGCGGTCATCTGGCCGTACATCATCAGGCCCAGGCGATCGAGCTCGTTGAAATGATCAAGCGTCGCCCAATGCGGCACGATGTTGGAGTTCGCGATCAGCACGCGCGGGGCATCGGCATGGGTACGGAATACGCCGACCGGCTTGCCGGACTGAACCAGCAGCGTTTGGTCATTCTCAAGCTTGCGCAACGCGGCTATGATCCGGTCAAAGCTCTCCCAGTCGCGCGCGGCGCGGCCGATGCCGCCATAGACGACGAGCTCGCTCGGGCGCTCCGCGACATCAGGATCGAGATTGTTCATCAGCATGCGCAGCGGTGCTTCCGTCAGCCAGCTCTTGGCGCTGATGTCGCTGCCGCGAGGGGGCACGGATGGTGCGGTCATTGTCCAGTCGGCGGTTCATGCGGAACACCCCTTAGTCAAGTCTCGGAAACGGATCGGTTGGAAGTGCCGTGAGCGCCGCGGCCGGCAGCGCATCGGCTTCGATCAGCGCGGCGGCCTTGGCGAGATCGCCGGCCATGTAGCGGTCGGCGGCGAGCGCGGGCACCTGCTCACGCAGCGCCGCGATGACAGCGACGAGCGGCGCGCTGGTCGCATGCGGTGCGCGCAGCGTGATGCCTTGCGCGGCGACCAGAAGCTCGATGCCCAGGATGGCGGCGAGATTGTCGGCCATATCAGAGAGCCGCCGCGCGGCATGCGCGGCCATCGAGACGTGGTCTTCCTGGTTGGCGCTGGTCGGCGTCGAATCGATCGAGCAGGCCGCCGCACGCTGCTTGTTCTCGGCGTAGAGTGCGGCGGCCGTCACCTCGGCAATCATGAAGCCGGAATTGATACCGGGATCGGGGGTGAGGAACGGCGGCAGGCCAAAATTGAGCGCGGGATCAACCAGCGTCGCGATGCGCCGCTCGCTGATCGCTCCGATTTCCGACAGCGCCAGCGCGATCGTATCGGCGGCAAAGGCGACCGGCTCGGCGTGGAAATTGCCGCCGGAGACGATCTCGCCGGTGTCGACCAGCACCAGCGGATTGTCGGTGACAGCGTTGGCCTCGGTGATCAGCGTGCGCGCGGCCTGCGTGATCAGGTCGAGCGCGGCGCCCGCGACTTGCGGCTGGCAGCGCAGGCAATAAGGATCCTGCACGCGCTCGTCGCCCTCGAGATGGGACAGGCGGATGTCGCTGCCGTCGAGCAGCGCAGTCAGAGCCGCAGCCGCGGCGATCTGCCCGGGATGACCGCGGAGCGCCTGGATCTCGGGGCGGAACGGCGCCGTCGAGGCCATCGCCGCATCGACCGACAAGGCGCCGGTGACAAGGGCTGCGCGCAGCAGGCCAAATGCGCGCAGCACACCGGCAATGGCATAGGCCGTCGAGAACTGCGTGCCGTTAATCAGCGCGAGGCCCTCCTTGGGGCCGAGCGTCAGCGGCGCGAGACCGGCCGCAGCGAGGGCCTCACTGCCCGACACAGTCTTGCCGTCGACGATTGCCTGCCCATCGCCGATCATCACCGCCGTCATATGCGCAAGCGGCGCGAGATCGCCGGAGGCGCCGACCGAGCCCTGCTGGGGCACCAGCGGATACACACCCGTGCCAGCATGTCCTGAAGCTGCTCGATCACCTCGCGGCGTACGCCGGAGGCGCCGCGGCCAAGCGAGACGATCTTCAGCGCCATCATCAGGCGCACGATCGGCTCCGGCGTGGCCGGACCGACACCGCAGCAATGCGACACGATGAGGTTGCGCTGGAGCACCGCGGTCTGGTCCGGCGGAATTCGCTTCGACGCCAGCTTCCCGAAGCCGGTGTTGATGCCATAGACGGGCGCTGCGGCCTGCGCGGCCTCCGCAACGATCTCCGCGGCCGCCTCGACGCGCGGCCAGAACCCGGCATCGAGTATCACGGGCGCACCTGCCAGCACGCGCGCGAGGTCGTCGAGGCTGGCCGCTCCCGGCTTGACGACGATCGCTGCGCCCTGCCCGGTCATTCGCCCCTCCACACCCGGCGATACAGCGGGTTAAAGCCGATGCGGTAGACGAGTTCGGCGGGACGCTCGATGTCCCAGATCGCGAGATCGCACCACTTGCCGGCTTCGAGCGTGCCGGTCTCATCGAGCACGCCGAGCGCCCGCGCGCCTTCACGGGTGATGCCAGCCAGGCATTCGGCGACAGTCATCCGGAATAGCGTCGCACCCATGTTCACGGCGAGCAGCAGCGAGGTCAGCGGCGAGCTGCCGGGATTGCAGTCCGTCGCGAGCGCCATGGCGACGCCGTGCCTGCGAAAGGCCTCGACCGGGGCTTCTGCGTCTCACGGATGAAGTAGAACGCGCCGGGCAGCAGCACAGCCACCGTTCCGGCCTGCGCCATCGCGGCAGCGCCGGCTTCGTCGGTATGCTCTAAATGATCGGCGGAGAGCGCGGAGAATTTTGCCGCGAGTGCCGCGCCGCCGAGGTTCGAGAGCTGATCGGCATGGAGCTTGACCGGCAGCCCAAGCGCCCTCGCCGCCTCGAACACCCGCGCCGTCTGCTCGGCCGAGAACGCGATGCCTTCCATAAAGGCATCAACGGCATCAGCAAGGCCCGCTTTTGCGACGGCCGACAGCATCTCGTTGCAGACGAGATCGATATAGCGATCCTTGTCGCCGTCGGCCTCAATCGGCAGCGCGTGCGCACCGAGGAATGACGTGCGGACCGCAATTTTCCGCTGGCGGCCGAGACCGCGCGCGGCCGCCAGCTGGCGCATCTCGGTTTCGGCGTCGAGGCCATAGCCGGACTTGATCTCGATCGTGGTGGCGCCTTCGCCGATCAGCGCGTCGAGCCGTGGCAATGCGTTCGCGACCAGCCCGGCTTCGCTCGCTTTGCGCGTCGCGGCCACCGTGGAGACGATACCGCCGCCGGCGCGCGCGATCTCCTCATAGCTCGCGCCTTTCAGGCGCAGCTCGAATTCGTGCGCGCGGTTGCCGCCATAGACGAGATGGGTGTGGCAGTCGACGAGGCCCGGCGTGATCCAGCGGTCTTCGCAGTCGATCCGCTGGATAGCGTCCGCATCCGCCGGGAAATCCGCAGCTGTACCGGCATAGACGATATGGCCGCCGCGTTCGGCGATCACGCCATGCTCGATCTCGCCGAGATCGGGACGGTTGGCCCGCATCGTGGCGAGCCGGGCGTTGTGCCAGATCCGGTCGAAGCGCTCTGCCATGCCAGTGTCCTTCGCGAGGTGCCTGCGCCCCGGGATGCTTGACTTATATGTCTGCCCATATAATCGTAAGGCGGTTCTGTCCAGCCGGCGTGTCATCATGTCCCGACTGCATTTCGCCTCCGCGCTCCTGCCCTCGGGCTGGGCCAATGACGTGCAGGTGGTCATCACCGCCGGCGCGATCGCGGAGGTGACGCCGGGCGTAGCGCCGGCCGCGGGCGACGAGCGCCACGTCATCGCGCTTCCGGGACTTGCGAGCCTGCACTGCCACGCTTTCCAGCGCGGCATGGCGGGACTTGCCGAACTGCGCGGCAACTCGACCGATACATTCTGGACCTGGCGCGAGGCGATGTATCGCTTCGCCCTGGCGATGACGCCGGACGATGTCACGGCTGTTGCGACGCTGCTTTATGTCGAGATGCTTGAGCAGGGTTTTACCCGCGTCGGCGAATTCCATTATCTGCATCACGATCGTGACGGCTCGCCCTACGCCGATCCGGCCGAGATGGCCGCACGCATCGCGCAAGCTGCTGAAGCCTCTAGCATCGGCCTGACGCTGCTGCCGAGTTTTTATGCGCACGGCTCCTTCGGCGGCATCGCGCCGCATGAAGGCCAGCGCCGCTTCATCTGCTCGGTCGATCAGTTCGCCACGCTGATGGCTGCCTCGCGCAAGACCATCGCGGCATTGCCGGGCGCCAATATCGGCATCGCGCCGCACAGTCTGCGCGCGGTGGCGCCGGACGAGCTCGCGGCAATCATTCCGCTCGCCGTAGGCGGGCCGGTGCACATTCATGCCGCTGAGCAGGTGAAGGAAGTCGAGGATTGCCTGGCGTGGTCGGGCCGGCGCCCGGTGCAATGGCTTCTTGAATATGCGCCGGTCGATCAACGTTGGTGCCTCATTCACGCGACCCACATGACGGACGAGGAAGTCAGTGCATTCGCGAAGACCGGCGCGGTCGCGGGTCTCTGCCCTGTCACCGAAGCGAGCCTCGGCGACGGCATCTTTCCGGCGCGCGAGTTCCTCGATGCCGGTGGCGCGTTTGGTGTCGGCACCGATTCCAACGTGCTGGTCGGCGTCACCGACGAGCTGCGTCAGCTTGAATATGGCCAACGGCTCAAGCATCGCGCGCGCAACGTGCTGTCCGGCGGCGCCGGCCGCTCGACGGGGCGCACACTATTCGACGATGCCCTTGCGGGCGGCGCTCGGGCGCTGGCGCAGCCGATTGCGGGCCTCACGCCGGGCGCGCGTGCCGACATCGTCACGCTAGACGCCGCGCATCCGTCGCTGGCGGGCCGTGCGCGCGACTCGGTGATCGACGGCTGGATCTTTGCAGCAGGCCACGGCGCGATTGATTGCGTCTGGGCCGGCGGCAACAAGGTCGTTGAAGGCGGGCAGCATCGATTGCGCCGGTCCGCGCGCGAACGCTTCAACGCATCGGTGCGGAGGCTCGTCGCATGAGCCTCGCGACTGATGCCGCCGACCAGCCGACGCTCTACAAGCGGATCCGCGCCGACATCGAAAAGCGGATCCTGACCGGCGAATGGCCGCCGGGCCATCGCATTCCATTCGAGCACGAACTGGTCGCACGTTACGGCTGCTCGCGCATGACGGTGAACAAGGCGCTGTCGGAGCTCGCGCAGGCCGACCTGATCGAGCGGCGGCGCCGTGCCGGCTCTTTCGTGCGGCGGCCGCAGCACCAGTCTGCGGTGCTCAAGATTGCCGACATGCGCGCCGAGATCACCGCCCTTGGCCGCGGCTACGGCTACGAGTTGATCAGCCGCAAGCTGCGCGCCGCGACCGCTGCCGACCGCGAGCGTCTTGGCGTCAAGAAGGCCGGCAAGGTGGTCGCGATCGCCTGCCGTCACAGCGCCGACAATGTGCCCTTTGCGATCGAGGACCGGCTGATCGATCTCGCGTCCGTGCCAAATGCTGCGACGGCGGATTTCTCGCGCGAGCCGCCGGGCTCATGGCTGCTTCATCATGTCCCATGGACAGAGGCCGAGCATACGATCAGCGCCATTATCGCGGATGATCGCACGGCGAAAGCGCTCGACATTTCCGTCGGCGCGCCCTGCCTCGTGATCGACCGCTACACCTGGCGTAGCGCGCGCACGATCACCGCGGTGCGGCTGCTCTATCCCGGTGACTCTCACCGCCTTGTCGCCCGATTCAAGGGAGGCTGAGAGAACGATATCGGCACAAATTGTGCAACGCTTCGGGCAACAGCCCCCACAGACCGACAGAGATCAACAGAACGTTAAACCATCGATCGGCAGGAGGACGACAATCATGCGTAGTTCGACAGTTTTTGCGACAATCATTGCTCTCGCAGCCGCCACGCCCGTGCTTGCCGACGACGTCAAGGTCGGCATCGGCATCTCCGGATGGACAGGATTCGCGCCGCTGACACTGGCGAAGGAAGCCGGCATCTTCAAGAAGAACGGCCTCGAGGTCACCATCAAGAAGATCCCGCAGAAGGACCGCCACCTCGCTATCGCCTCCGGCGATGTCCAGTGCGCGGCGACCACGGTCGAGACCTGGATCTCCTGGAACGCCAACGGCGTCGCGACCAAGCAGATCTTCCAGCTCGACAAGAGCTTTGGCGCCGACGGCATGGCCGTGCGCAACGACGTCACGTCGATCAAGGAGCTGAAGGGCAAGACGGTTGCGGCTTCCGCGCCCGGCACCTCGCCCTATTTCGCGCTGGCCTGGATGCTGAAGAAGAACGGTCTCACGGTGAAGGACGTCACCGTCGTGAACCTCGAGCCGGCCGCGGCCGCGCAGGCCTTCGTCTCCGGCCAGAACGATGCCGCGATGACCTACGAGCCGTATCTGTCGACCGTGCGCGCCGCGCCCGACAAGGGCAAGATCATCGCGACCACGCTCGACTACCCGATCGTGATGGACACGTTCGGCTGCACGCCGAAATTCCTCAGCGAGAACCCGAAGGCGGCGCAGGCGCTGGCAGACAGCTATTTCGAGTCGCTCGACATGATCGCCAAGGACCAGGCCAAGGCCTATGAGATCATGAGCGCCGACGTGAAGCAGACCGGCGAGGCGTTCGGCAATTCGGCCAAATATCTGCGCTGGCAGGATAAGGCTGCGAACCAGAAGTTCTTCGCGGGCGACTTCCTCGCCTTCAACAAGGATGCCGCCGAACTCCTGCTCGAGATCGGCATCATCAAGACCGCGCCGAAGGTCGAGGACCTCTACGACGCGAGCTTCATCAAGTAAGCCCGATAACCCTTGGTCCCGCCGCCAGGCGGGACCAAGGGTAGATCGACCATTCGGATAGATAGTTGATGCGTCCCCTGGATTCCGTGACATCGAGGCAACGCGTGGCTTACGGCCTCGCGTTCTTCGTGCTGTTCGTCGCCCTCTGGTCCTGGGCAACCTTCGGCGGCCATGTGTCAAAAACCTTCCTCGCCAACCCGCTGACCATGATGCAGGAAGGTTATGACCTGCTGACCAAGCAGGCCTTCCTGTTCGACATCGGCATGACGATCTGGCGCGTTGTCGGCGGCTTTGCGCTGGCCGCGATCATCGCGGTGCCGCTCGGCGTGTTGATGGGCGCGTACAAGCCTGTCGAAGCGTTCCTCGAGCCGTTCGTATCGTTTGCACGCTATCTGCCCGCCTCGGCTTTCATTCCGCTGCTGATCCTGTGGGCCGGCATCGGCGAATTGCAGAAGCTGCTGGTCATCTTCATCGGCTCGGTATTCCAGGTCATCCTGATGGTCGCGGTGACCGTCGGCGCGACACGACGCGATCTCGTCGAAGCCGCCTATACGCTGGGCGCCAGCGACCGCGGCATCATCCGCCGCGTGCTGCTCCCCTCCTCCGCACCGGAGATCGCCGAGATCCTGCGGCTGGTGCTGGGTTGGGCCTGGACCTACGTTATCGTCGCCGAACTGATCGGTTCGTCCTCCGGCATCGGCCACATGATCACCGACAGCCAGGCGCTGCTCAACACCGGCCAGATCATCTTCGGCATCATCGTCATCGGGCTGATCGGTCTCCTCTCGGACTTCATGTTCAAGGCGTTCAACGCCTGGCTGTTTCCATGGAGGCTCGCATGACCACGCTGAAGATCGAGCAGGTCTCGCGCACCTTCCCCGCGCGCCACGGCAACGCGCCGACCAGAGCGCTGGAGCCGACCGACCTCATCATCGGCAATAACGACTTCGTCACGATTCTCGGGCCCTCCGGTTGCGGCAAGTCCACGCTGCTGCGCATCGTCGCCGGCCTCGACCGCCCGACCAGCGGGCGCGTCACGCTCGACGGGCGCGAGGTCACCGGCCCCGGCGCCGATCGCGGCATGGTGTTCCAGTCCTACACGCTGTTTCCCTGGCTCACCGTGCGCGAGAACATCGCCTTCGGCCTGCGCGAGCGGGGCGTATCCGAGGCGGAGCGCAACAAGATCGCCGACGCCTTCATCCGCCAGGTCGGACTATCCGGCTTCGAGAACCATTGGCCGAAGCAGCTCTCGGGCGGCATGCAGCAGCGCACGGCGATCGCACGCGCGCTAGCCAATGACCCAAAAATCCTGCTGCTCGACGAACCATTCGGTGCGCTGGACAACCAGACCCGCGCCTTGATGCAGGAAATGCTGCTCGGCATCTGGGAGCGCGACCAGAAGACCGTTCTGTTCGTCACCCACGACATCGAGGAGGCGATCTTCCTCGGCAGCCGTGTCGTCGTCATGAGTGCGCGTCCCGGCCGGATCAAGGCCGAGATCAATGTGGACCTGCCGCATCCGCGCTCCTACAAGATCAAGACCACGCCGGAATTCGTCCAGCTCAAGGAACGGCTGGTCGAGGAGATCCGCACCGAGGCGCTGAAGGTTGCCGAACATGCCTGACACCAAGCCCCTCGCCAACGGCGAGCGCGTCCTCGCCGATCTCAATGCGCTGCGTGCCCTGGGCGCCTACAAAACCGGCGTGCACAAGCCGACCTTCTCCGAGCCGCACAAGCAATCGCTGGACTGGCTGATGCAGAAGCTGCCCGAGGCCGGCCTCACTGGTGCGATCGACGGCATCGGCAATGTCCTCGGTACCAGCGCGAAGCCTGGACCGAAACTGCTGGCGGGCTCGCATCTGGAAAGCCAGAACTATGCCGGCTGGCTCGATGGCCCGCTCGGCGTCGTCTATGCGCTCGAGGCGGCGCGCGTGCTCAACACGGATCCCGCCGTTAAAGGGGCGGTCGAAGTCGTCGCGTGGTGTGACGAGGAAGGTCATTTCGGCAGCTTCCTCGGCTCGCGCTCCTATGTCGGACAGGTGACCGAGGCGGAGATCGACGCCGCACGCGACCGCACCAATGGCCGCCCCATGCGAGACGCGCTGACCAACATGGGGCTCGCCGGACGCGCGCGCATCGCCGCCGAGCCGGGACGGCACGTCGGTTATCTCGAGGCGCATATCGAGCAGGGCGACACGCTCGAGAGCGGCAGGCTCGCGATCGGCGTCGTGACCTCCATCGTCGGGATCTGGCAGTACCGCATCAATTTCGCCGGTGAGCAGAACCACGCCGGCACCACGCGCATGGCCGTACGCAAGGACGCAGGCCTCGCGCTGGCCAAATTCTGCGTGGAGGTCGACCAGCGTTTCCCGGCTGCATGCGGACCACGTACGGTCTGGACCACCGGCCGCATCACGCTCGATCCGGGCGCGCCGAGTATCATTCCCGGCGGCGCCGAGATGCTGTTCCAGATCCGCGACGACAACCCGGCCATAATCGCGCGGCTGGAAGAATTGCTGCGCACGATGGCGGACGAGGCCAATGCCAAAGGCCCCTGCGCGGTGACCCTGGAGCGGATCCGCGTGGGCGCACCCGCCATGATGGACTCCCGATTCCAGGATGCGATCGAGGCGGCGAGCAAGGCCGTGGCGGACGGACGATCGCTGCGCATGCCGAGCGGCGCCGGCCACGACGCGCAGATGCTCGCGACCATCATGCCGGCCGGCATACTGTTCGTGCCCTCGATCGGCGGCATCAGCCATCACTGGACCGAGAACACCGCCGATGCGGACATCGTCACGGGCGCGCAGGTGTTCGTCGACGCCTGCCGGCGGATACTGGCGGGTTAGAACGACGTGCCGCCGCCGAACCTGAACTCCTGCACCACGTCGTATTTGCCCTTCGTGAGCGGCACGGCATAGTCGAAGCGCAGCGGTCCAAACGGCGAGGCCCAGATCAGGCCGACGCCGACCGACGAGCGCACCACGCTGCTGTCGTCATATTGCAGTCCGCAGGTCGGACAGGTCTTGGTATTGACCTCGCCCGTGGCCGCCCACGAGGTCGGCCCCTGGTAACCCCAGAGCGAGCCGGCATCGGCATAGACCGCGCCCTTCAGGCCGACCTCCTTGGGCAGGAACCAGAACGGCATCTGCAACTCCATGGACGCGCCCCAGTACTTCGTGCCGCCAAGCGCATCGCCCGTAGCGCCGTAGCTGGCATAGGTAATGTCGCGTGGACCGATACCATTGGAGGCGAAGCCGCGCACGAGGTTCGGGCCCATCTGGAAGTGATCCAGCATGCGCAGATCGTTGTTGCCGATCTTGCCGAGGACGCCCCCTGGAGATGGATTACACTGACGATCTCCGAGACCAGCGGCGTGTAGTATTTGGTGTCCAGCGCCGTCTTGAGATAGGTGACGTCGCCGCCGACGCCGGCAAAATCCTGCTTGAAGTCGACGAGCAGGCCGTCGGTCGGGCTCTTGGTGTTGTCCAGCGTGTTGTAGGTCAGCGTGTAGCCCAGCGCCGAGGTCCAGGTCGGGCCGTTCGCAAGCTCTTTTCGGACCGGCAGGCTGGATTCGCCGTCGCCATAGCAACCGTAGCCGTAGAGGCCCGAGCTCGTGGAATTGGTCGGATCAACCCCGCCCAGGACATTCTGGATGTAGGCCGGCGTCGGGTTGAAGGCCAGCGACGTGTTGGCTGCGTTGTTGTTGCAATCGTTATAGGCGCTGGCGAGCGTGATGCTCTGCTGATAGAGCGAGTAGCGGAGCTGGAGCGACAGGTCCTCGCGCAACGCGAAGCCCAGACGCGGCGAGAAGCCCAGCGTCGTCACTCCATAGCTCGTATAGCTGTTCGACAATTGCTGACGCCAGTAGGTGTCGAATCCGAGCGCGATCCGGTAGTCGAGCAAATACGGCTCGACAAAGGACAGCGATACCCCGCGGGCATATTGACCGTAGGTCACCGACGCCTTGCCAAAGAGCCCCTTGCCGAACAGGTTGCGCTCGGAAACCGAGACTTCGGCAAGCGCGCCGTCGGTTGTGGAGTAGCCGCCCGACACCGAGAAATCGCCGGTCGACTTCTCCTCCATCTCGACGATCAGGACCACACGGTCGCTGGACGAGCCGGGCTCCGTGGTAATTTTGACGCTCTTGAAATAATCGAGGTTCTTCAACCGGCGCTCGGCGCGGTCGACCAGGGCGCGGTTGTAGGCATCGCCCTCGGAGAGGTCGAATTCGCGCCGGATCACGTAGTCGCGCGTGCGGGTATTGCCCCGCAAATTGATGCGCTCGATATAGGTGCGCGGCCCTTCGTCGATGTTGAACACCACCGAGACGGTGCGTGATTCAAAATTGCGGTCACCGCTCGGCCGCACCACGGCGAACGCATAGCCGCGGCGCGAGGCCTCGATCTGCATCTCCTCGACCGACTTCTCGACCGATTCGACGTTGTACAGCGAGCCGACATTGACGCGCGAAAAGCCACGCAGCGAGCTCGCGTCGAAATTGGCGATGCTGGAGCGGAAGTCGACCGTGCCGACGCGATATTGCTGGCCCTCCTCGATCTTGAAGCTGACCAGGAAGCCCTTCTTGTCCGGATCATATTCGGTCATCGCCGCCACGACCTGCGCGTCTGCAAAACCGTTCTTGAGATAGAAGCGGCGGATCAGGTCACGGTCGGCTTCGACCCGGTCCGGATCGTAGACGTCACCGCTGCTGAGGAAGCTCAGCAGATTCGATTCATGCGTCTTGATCACGTCCCTGAGGCGGTAGGACGAGAACGCGGTATTACCGATGAACTCGATCGATTTGACTGAGGTCTTGACGCCCTCCTCGACCGTGAAGACGAGATCGACGCGGTTGTTCGGCTGCTCAATGATTTCAGGGGTGACACAGACGTCGTAGCGGCCCGAGCGGCGATAGATCTCGGCGATCCGCAGCGTGTCCGACTGCACCATCGCGCGTGAGAAGGTGCCACGCGGCTTGGACTGGATCTCGGCCGAAAGCTGCTCGTCCTTGATCTTCTTGTTGCCCTCAAACGCAACGCGGCCGATCACGGCGTTCTCCACCACCGACACGACGACATGGCCGCCGGCCCGGTTGACCTTCACATCCTGAAACAGGCCGGTCTCGATCAACGCCTTGAGGCCATCGTCGAGCGCGGCCTGGTCGAACTGCCCGTTGGGGCCGGCCTTGAAGTAGGAGCGAACCGTCTCGGCCTCGACGCGGCGATTGCCTTCGACCACGATCGCGTCCGTGGCCTGCGCTGCCGCGGCTGGCTGCGGCAACAGCACCAGCGGAAGTGAGGTTGCAATCGACACGCCACCCACGACCGCCGCGACAAGCCAGGCCCGCAAAAACGACATTCAACACCTCAAGAGCACCTGACCTGCTCTGAAACGGGAAAGCTGTGGCCACGGTGTGGCTTTCACGTTGCTGTACTGTTTCTGCGGATTGAGTTTGATTGAGCCGCCAACGGCGCCGACCGGCAGTCGCCTCGCCGAGGAAAGCGCGAAACAAGGCGGCGAACTTATACGGGGCGCTGAGGGTAAGACGAAGGCTGCCGCTACGACGCCCGAAGTTACGGCAGATTATCCCGCAGAAAAATGTCGATGCGGATGCGCTCCTGGTCGGGGCTGATCGGCTCGCCGGAACAATGCGCAAGCAGGACGCGCGCCGCAGATCGCGCCTCATGGCCCGGGTCCTGATTGATGATGGCATCGAGTGTGCCGCGGACCAGGAAACGCCGCGTGTATTGCGTCAGCTCATGGGTGATCCAGACCACCTCGCGGGCGCGGCCGGAGGCCTCGAGCGCATCGGCGATGCCACGGTTTCCAGCGCCGCAGCAATAGATGCCGCGGAGATCGGGATGGCGCGCGAGCAGCGCGGCGGTGAACTCCCGTGTGCGCTCGCTGTCGTCGCGACCCTCGATGACCGGTAGCGCGCGCAGGTTCGGATACTCGCTGGACAGGATCTGGTGGAAGCCGAACTGCCGCTCGGTGTGATCGCGCAGCGACAACGATCCCGCGATCACGGCGACCGTCCCCTCGCGCCCCGCCAGAAAACGTCCCATCAGCGTCGATGCGGTCCGCCCCGCGGCCGGGTTATCGATGCCGACATAATGCAGGCGCCGCGAACTCGGCGCGTCCGACACAAGGGTCACCACGGCGCCCCCGCGCGCGGTGAGCTCGTCGATCGCGGCGCGCACCTTGGGATGATCGAGCGCGATGACGGCGACGCCTTGATAGGCCGGCGACAGATTCTCCAGCGCCCCGGCCAGCACATCCGGATTGAACACGTCGACATGGAGGATATCGATGAAGCCGCGCTGGCCGGCGAGCCAGTCCGCGGTGCGCTGGACCTGCTCGGTCAGGCTGGTCATGAAGCTGTTGCTGCCGGACGGCAGCACGAAGGCGAAGCGAAAACTCTGCCCCCGTGCGAGCCGTGCGGCCGCCACGTCCGCGCGATAGCCGAGCTTGGCGATGGCAGCCTCGACACGCGCGACGGTCTTGGCCCGCACGCCCTCGCGCCGGTTGACGACGCGATCGACGGTGGCAAGCGAAACGCCCGCCGCACGCGCGACGTCCTCCAGCGTGGCGCGAACCGCCGGCTGCGTCGCGCCAGCTGTCATTCGCGCGCTGCCCACAGCATGCCGCGGGTCATCAGCGTCCGAATCTCAGGCACGTCGAACTCGTAGGCGCGGTGGCCGAGCGATGTTGGCGCCAAGCAGGCATGCGGCCGCGGCGAGTCCCAGCTTCCCGAGCAGTCTCATCACATCCTCCCAACCGGCTTTTATTCTTTGGCGGCAATCCTGCCTTCAGTTTTTGAGGTGCGCAACTAGAATTCTGACCTATGCACCTCACAGAAGTCATGGCTAAGGTCTGGAAAACAGTCGAGGCGGCCGTCGGGTCGCCCCCAACAAACTGAGAGGTGCCCATGGCTGCCATCTATTCCGACCTCGGCGACAAGGTCGTGCTCGTCACCGGAGGTGCAGCGGGAATTGGCGCTGCGATCGTGCGGCGCTTCGCGGAGCAGAAATCCAAAGTCGTGTTCTTCGACATCAAGGTCGAGGAGGGTCAACGCCTGGCGCGCGAGCTATCCGATCAGGGACTGGCTGCGCATTTCCAGCGCGTCGATCTGACCGACATCCCCGCACTGCGCACCGGCGTGGAAGAGGCACGCAAGGCACACGGCGCGATCAACATCCTGATCAACAACGCTGCGCATGACGAACGGCACAAGACGGAGGAGATGACGCCGGAATATTGGGACGACCGCATTGCTGTGAATCTCAAGCACCAGTTCTTTGCGTCGCAAGCCGTGCTGCCGGACATGAAGGCTGCGAATGCCGGGGCCATCATCAATTTCGGCTCGGTGTCATGGATCGCCGGACAAGGCGGCATGGCCGCCTACACTGCCAGCAAATCAGGGGTGATCGGTCTGACGCGCTCGCTGGCGCGCGACTACGGCCCCTACAATATCCGCGTGAACGCGATCGCGCCGGGCTGGATCATGACCGAGCGCCAGCTCGAGAAATGGATGACGCCGGCGGGCGAGATCGAACTTCAGCAGCGGCAATGCCTGAAGCGCAGGCTGGTACCGGACGAGGTCGCGAAATTCACCGTCTTCCTCGCCTCCGACGAGGCCTCTGCCTGCACCTCCCAGCACTACATCGTCGATGGTGGCTGGGTGTGATGCTTGAATATGCTCGGTGCACCAGCTCTCGGCTGTCCGGAACCATCGAGCGGCGCAAGCGCTAGCCAAGCCGAGCCTCCTTCAGGCTCTGCTTCAGATGGGCCATACCCTTCTTCGCATAGGTCAGCGGGTGCGCCTTGTGCGGGTCCTGCTCCGCCTCGACCACAATCCAGCCGGAATAGCCCGGAAGCTCGCGGAAGACATCCGGATAATCGACCATGCCGTCGCCGGGCACGGTGTAGACACCGAGCTCGCTGCCCTGCCCCAACACCGCATCGAGGAAGCTCCAATCCTCACGGCGCGCCTGCTCCATCACCGCCGGACGCACGTCCTTGGCGTGGACATGGCTGATGCGGGAGCGATAATGTCGGGCCAGCGCAGCAGGATCGGCGCCGCCCCACGTAGCGTGGCCGGTATCGAGCAGGAGATGAGCAGCCTCGCCGCTCGCCGCCATGAAGGCGTCGATATCCGCCGCGCTTTCCACGATGGTGCCGATGTGATGATGGTAGACCAGCCTCACGCCCTCGGCGAGCGTACGCTCCGCGACCTCTGTGATGCGGCGGCCGAACTCCGCCCAGTCGCCGGCCCTCATGACCGGCCGCTGCGATAGCGGCTTGCTGCGATCGCCATGGATCGCATTCGAGGTCTCGGCGAACACCAGCACGGTCGATCCCATCGCCTTCAAGAGATCAAGATGCGGGCGCAGATGCCGCATCTCCTCATCGGCATCGCGCCGCAGAAGCTCCGCCGAATACCAGCCGGAGATGCAGGCCATACCGAACGGTGCGAGCGCAGCCTTCAGCGCCTGCGGCTCGCGCGGAAATTTGTGGCCCAGCTCCATGCCTTCGAAGCCCACCTCGCGCGCCTCGGCCAGGCAGGTCTCGAGCGGTGTCTCGCCGCCAATCTCCTGGAGATCGTCGTTCGACCAGCCGATGGGGTTGGCGCCGATACGGATGGGCATGTCGTCCTCGCTCGATCAGTAATTGCGGCGCACGAGCGCCTCGACATAACTGCGCCTTGCGGCCTCGACCTCGGCACGCCCCGAGACCTCCGGCACCGCCACATCCCACCAATGGCCGCCGATATCGGTAGAGCGGAGCGGATCGGTGTCGATCACGACGACGCTCGTCCGATCGTGGCGTCGCGCCTCGTCGAGTGCGGCTTCCAGCTCAGTGATATCAGCGACCTTGCGTGCGATCGCTCCCATCGCGGCGGCGTGGGCTGCAAAGTCGACCTCGGGCAGCATCTCGTGACGGGCGTCGCGCAGGAGGTTGTTGAAGGAGGCGCCGCCGGTCGCGTTCTGGAGCCGGTTGATGCAGCCGAAACCGCGATTGTCGAGCACGACGATGATGAGCTTGGCACCGAGCATCACCGACGTTGCGATCTCGGAATTCATCATCAAATAGGACCCGTCGCCGACCATCACGACGACTTCGCGCGCGGGATCGGCGAGCTTGACGCCCAGCCCGCCGGCGATCTCGTAGCCCATGCATGAATAGCCGTATTCCATGTGGTAGCCGCCGGGCGCCCCCGGTTGCCAGAGCTTGTGCAGCTCGCCGGGCAAGCCGCCGGCCGCGCAAAGCACGACATCGCTCGCTAGGCTGCGGCGCTGAACGGCGCCGATGACCTGAGCATCGCTCGGCAAGGTTTCGTTGCCGGCCGCGGTGTAGCGCGCAGCCGTTTCCAGCCAGGCGGTGCGGCCAGTCCTTGCCTGCTCGGTCCAGGCGGCAGGTGCCGCCCAGCCCCGAAGTGAGGCGCCGAGTTCCGCCAGAACGACCTTGGCATCGCCCACGAGCGGCTGCGCACGGTGCTTGCCGGCATCGAAGCTCTGCGTATTGAGCCCGACGATCCTGCAAGCGGGATCGACGAAGAGCGAGCGCGAGCCAGTGGTGAAATCCTGCAGCCGGGTGCCGATCGCAAGAACGAGATCGGCCTGCCGCGCCGCATCGTTGGCCGCGCCCGTGCCGGTGACGCCGATCGCACCGAGATTCAGCGGATGGTCGTGAGGCAGCGCGCTCTTGCCGGCTTGCGTTTCGGCCACCGGCATTCCATGCGCCGTGCAAAACATTGCGAGATCACGTTCTGCCTCGCTATAGAGGACGCCACCGCCGGCGACGACGACCGGACGCTTGGCCCCCTTGAGCAGTGCGACAGCCTGAGCCAGCTGCGTCTCGTCGGCCCGCGGCCGGCGCGGGTGCCAGATGCGCTCGGCGAAGAACCAGTCTGGATATCCGAAGGCTTCCGTCTGCACATCCTGGCAGAGCGCGAGCGTCACGGGTCCGCATTCGGCCGCATCCGTCAGAACCTGCATCGCACGCTCGAAGGCGGGCATGATCTGCTCGGGCCGGGTAATGCGGTCGAAATAGCGCGAGACAGGCCGGAAGCAGTCATTGGCCGAGACAGTACCGTCGCCGAAATCCTCGATCTGCTGCAGCACCGGATCCGGGCGGCGTCCGGCGAAGACATCACCAGGCAACAGCAGCACCGGCAGGCGATTGACGTGAGCGACCGCAGCGGCCGTCACCATATTGGTCGCACCGGGGCCGATCGAGCTCGTCACCGCCATCATGCGCCTGCGGCGCGAGGCCTTGGCGAAGGCGATTGCGGCATGTGCCATCGCCTGCTCATTATGCGCGCGCAAGGTTGGCAGACGATGGCGAGCGGCATACAGCGCTTCGCCGAGACCTGCGACATTGCCATGCCCGAAGATTGCCCAGACACCGGCGAAGAGCGGCTGCTCCTCTCCGCCGATGACCGTCCTCTGCGCGGCCATCGCGGCCACGAGCGCCTGCGCCATGGTGAGCCTGATCGTCGCCATCACTCGCTCCCGCTCAACCGCGCCGCCCGGCCTGGATCAGCCGGCCGAAAGGTTTCATCATCGCTCCGACCTTGACTAGGCGGCGCAGAGAATGGAATGCTTATTCCAATAGTCAAGCAAGACGAAGAAAATATGCCATCCAGGAGTGCCTCGAACTGGCTCGCCTACAATCACGATCCCGATGGCACGATCGCCATCGCCACCGGCGGCACACACCTCCGCGGAGCCCATCACTGATGTGTACCGGGATGTCTTAGACGGACATGAGATGACAACGCGGTTTGGACTTCTTGGCGCCGGCAGGATCGGGCGCATTCACGGTCTCAATGTCGCGGCGCGCGGCGATGCACGGCTCGTCGCGGTGGCCGACGCCTCGAGCGAGGCCGCGTCCTCGCTAGCCCAAGTCGCAGGCGCGAAAGTGGCCGACCCGGATGCGATCATGAGCGATTCCGGAATCGATGCCATCCTGATCTGCACGCCGACCGATACCCATGCCGACCTGATCGAGGCCGCCGTCTCGGCCGGCAAGGCGGTGTTCTGCGAGAAGCCGCTCGATCTCGATTCGGGCCGCATTCGCCGCTGCCTGGCCACGGTCGAGAAAGCGGGCAAGCCCCTGATGATCGGCTTCAACCGCCGCTTCGATCCGAACTTCGCGGCGCTCGAAAAGCGGCTGCGCAGCGGCGAGGCCGGCGAGATCGAGATCATCAGCGTCATCTCGCGCGATCCCGGACCACCGCCGGTCGACTATGTGAAACGCTCGGGCGGTCTCTTCCGCGACATGATGATCCATGATTTCGACATGGCGCGCTTCCTGCTGGCGGAGGAACCGGTCGAGGTCTTCGCGCTCGGCTCGGCGCTGGTGGACAAGGCCATCGGCGAAGCCGGCGACGTCGATACCGCCGCCGTGCTGATGAAGACGGCGAGCGGGCGCATCGCACAGATTTCAAATTCGCGCCGTGCCACTTATGGCTACGACCAGCGCATCGAGGTGCATGGCTCGAATGGAATGCTAAGGGCCGGCAACATCCACGAGACGACCGTCGAGATCGCGACCGGCCAGGGCTTCCGTGCCGATCCGGTGCAGAACTTCTTCCTCGAGCGCTATGCCGCCGCTTATCGCGCCGAACTCGCTGCCTTCATCGATGCGTGTGTCGGCAAGGCTGCGCCCTCCCCGACCGGTCTCGACGGGCTGCGCGCCCAGATGCTCGCCGACGCGGCCACAGAATCGGCCCGCACTGGTCGCCCTGTCGCCATCAAGGCCACCTGACGATCGCTCCGGCCGAATTCCTGCTGCGCGCAGCCCAAGGGCTGCCTCGCGCGATAGCGCGTCTACAAGTCGTTGCTCTGCGGCAAAATGACGAGATCGCGAATAGTGACGTTCCTCGGCCGCGTGAGCATGAACAGCACGGCCTCCGCCACTTCGGCTGGCTGCATCAAGCCTCCGGCCGCCAATTCGTCGTCGAGCTTGTCCTTGGGCCAATCCTTGATCAGGGCCGTGACCACGGGACCTGGAGCGACGGCGCCGACGCGCAGCCCGTGCTTGGCAACCTGCCGCCTGACCGTATGCACGAAGGCCTGAACCGCGTGCTTGGAAGCGGTGTAGATCGGCTCCCAAACCACCGGCACCAGACCGGCAACCGAGCTTGTCACGATGATGTCGCCGGTCCGACGCGCGACCATGTGCGGCAGGACGGCATGGACCGAACGGAAGGTAGCATTCACGTTGAGGTTCAGCACGCGGTCCCAGATATCGGGGTCCCCGTCCACAATATCGCCGCCGACGTAGGTTCCGGCGTTGGCGTGAAAGATATCGAGTTGGCCCGCGAGGTCCAGTATCGCCGGCATCATGCGGCTGACGCTTTCAGGCTTGGTGAGGTCGATCGTCAACGGGATTGCCCCCGGGCCGAGGATTGCGCACGCCGACTTCAGGGCATCCTCGTCACGATCGACCAGGACGACGCGCGCGCCCTCGCGCAACAAAATCCTGGAGCATTCCAGACCGATCCCCGAAGCCGCTCCCGTAACGGCGGCGACTTTTCCGGACAGCGTGAGAGTCATGGCGTTCCTGTTGCTTGGGAGGATTTCAGGCCCGGCCATGGGACATGCGCGAGCGGCGGGCCAGCGAATCGACGATGACAGCGACGGCCAGCACGGCGCCGGTGATCATGTACCGGAGCGAAGATGAGAGATCGAGCAGCGTCAGACCGCTGGCGATCGACTGGATCACGATGATGCCAAGCAGCGCGGAATAAGCGCTGGCACGACCGCCGAACAGGCTGGTTCCGCCGATAACGGCCGCTGCGATGGCGTTGAGATTAACGTCACCAGTGCCGGCCTGCTGGCTCGCGGACGCCAGACGCGCCGCCGAAAGGATGCCGCCCGCCGCCGCGAACGTTGAGCACAGCACGAAGGCCGTCATGTAGGTCCGACGCACGTTGATGCCGGCACGGCGCGCCGCCTCCCGGTTGCCCCCGACGGCATTCATCGAGCGCCCCCACTTGGTCCGCGTCAACGCATAGTTCATCGCGACGACCAGCGCGACGAACAGACCGAACATCCAGGGCACGCCGCGGTCCTGGTTGAGATAGTAGACAACGATCTCGAGAACAATTGTGATCACGAGGGCGCGGAGCAACAGGCTGCCCGGCGATCGCGCGGAGAGACCGGCGTGCTTGCGGCGGGTGGCGGTTCGAAAGGCCGTTGCGAACATCACGACGCCGGTCACCGCAGCCAGCGCGTAAGCGACCGCAGGCGGCATGACAAGCGTCTGGCCGAAATTCACCAGCGGCGAGCCGTATGGCAGGTTGATCGATCCAGTCGAGCCCAGAAGATAGAGCTGCAGGCCCAGAACCGCGAGCAGGCCAGCCAGTGTCGAGACGAAGCTCGGCATCCCGAAGCGGTTGAACAACGCCGCGTAGAGCGCGCCGACGGCTCCGCCGACAACGAGCGCTGCGATAATCGCGAGCCAGGCCGGCCATTCCATGTTGACCCAGAGCACGCCAACCATCGCCGAAGCGAAGCCGCTGACCGATCCCACTGACAGATCGATTTCGCCGACCATCAGGATGCAGACGATCCCAAGCGCGATCACCCCCACCGTCGAACAATCGAACAACAGGTTGACGAGATTGTTGCTCGACAGGAAAACTGGATTGAGGCTCTGGAACGCCGCGCAGATGATCGCGAGCCCGATGACGACTGGAAGCGCGCCGAGATCGCCGGCACGGACCCGGTCCAGGAACGCGCGCAGCGCACCGGCAAGACCCGCATCGTGGCGAAGCCGTTCGTCGCTGCGATCGAGTGGCGCGGACGTCGCCCGAGGGTCCCTGTCCCCGTTCACGGCCGCGGCTCCTCTGGATGCTCACGCGAGGCCTGTCGCCGCTCTGCGCGGCGGGACACGGCGTTGTTCGAGGCTCCGGTGATGGCGCTCACGAGTTCCTGGTTGGATGCATCTGGATGAAAATTGCCGTTGTTGCGTCCGAGCCGCAGCACGACGATCCGGTCCGCGACCGCGCGAACGTCTTCCATGTTGTGGCTGATCATGACGACCGCGAGACCACGATCACGAACGCGCTCGATCAGATCGAGCACCTCGGCAGTCTGCGCCACGCCAAGCGCAGCCGTAGGCTCGTCGAGCAGGATCAGTTTCGGTTCGAGCAGCAGCGAACGCGCGATCGCAACGGTCTGACGCTGGCCGCCCGAAAGCGACGCCACCGGCTCGCGAACGCTGGGTATGCGCGCCGACAACTCGTTCAACAGCGTCCAGGCCCGATTTTCCATCGCCACCTCATCGAGGCGCCATGGATCGAGTTCCCGGCCGAGGAAAATGTTGGCGACGACGTCGAGATTCTCGCAGAGAGCAAGGTCCTGGAATACCGTGGCGATACCGAGCCGCAGCGCCGTGGCCGGATCGTCGAGGATGACAGTGTCGCCGCAGAACGTGATCGTTCCCGAGTCCGGCGGATGAACGCCGGCAAGGATCTTCACCAGCGTCGACTTGCCGGCGCCATTGTCGCCGACCAGGGCGACGACCTCGCCGGCATGCACATCCAGATCGATATTGGTCAAGGCGGAGACGGCGCCGAAATTTTTCGAGATGCCGCGCAGGCTGAGCACCAGGTCGTTCTGCGAATTGGATTGGGATACCTGGTCGGTCATGCCGGGCGCTCCATGATCGGGCCGGCGATGCGGCGAACCGAGCCGCATCACCGAGCCAAATGATAACTCAACGAGACTCTATTTGGTAATGTCTAGCTTCTTGCAGCCCTCGGCATAGCGGCCTGCACAGAGGACTTCGGCAGTCTGGATCGGCTTACCGTTGATCCGCTTGTCGACGATCTCCGCCTTGAGATTGCCGGCCGTGACAAGCGTCGGCGTGAACAGCTGCGAGGGCGTGTTGAACAGCGTCGTTTCCGATTTTGGCTTCTCCCCTGCGAGCAATTGGACGGCCACATTGGCCGCCGCGGCGGCGACGATCTCGCTCGGCTTATTGATGGTGTTGTATTGGTCGCCCGCGATGATGAGTTGAAGGCCGGCGATCGTGGCGTCGTTGCCGGTGACCGGCGGCACCGGATTGACACCGGCCGCCTTGAACGCGGCGATCGCGCCACCGGCCGTGCCGTCATTTGCGGCAACGACGCCGACGATCTTCTTTCCGAAACGGGTGATCTGGCCGCTGGCCCACTGCTGCGCCTTCGGCGGCGCCCAATCCGGCGTGTCGTACTCGGCGAGCGTCTTGTACCCGCTGTCAGCCAGACCCTCGTGGATGCCGTCCCTGATCAGCCCGGCCGCCGCATCGGTAGGTGAGCCGTTGATCTCCAGCACGCCGACATCGTTGGTCGGCACGTTGGTCGCTTTCAGATGCTCGACCAGCGATTTGGAGATCGCCTTGCCGATCGCCTTGTTGTCGAAAGACACGTAAAAGTCCGCCGGCGTGGACGGGATCGGCCGGTCATAGGCGATGACCTTCACGCCCTGGCCTTGGGCCTGCTTCACCAGCGACGCCGCGGCGGTGGAATCGACGGGATCGATCACGATCACCTTGGCGCCCTGCGAAATGACGGAATTGAACTGCTGCTGCTGGCGCGACGCATTGGCATCGGCATTCTGGTAGAGCACCTTGCAGGTCGGACACTGCTTGCTCATCTCAGCCACGAAACCGGGGTGATCGTGTTCTTCGTAACGGGTCGATGCCTGGTCCGGCATCAGAAAGGCGACGGTCGCTCCTGACACCTTGGCATTCTGACCGAAAGCGGAGCCGCCGGTCAGGACGCCCAAGGCTAGCGCCGCCATCCCGACAGCGTTCAATGATGATTGTGTCATATGGTCTTCTCCCTGGTGTAAGAGCAACCTTTCCGGTTGCCTTTTGAATGCGTAGGGTTGGCGCCGGCGATCCCGGACAATCCCGCTTCTTTTTGTCTATCGCTGAACACAACAGTCTTCGTTGGCGCAACCGGTGGAAGCCGGTCGGCCGTGATTTGTCGATATTGCGATCTCTCCCGTGCTTGCAGCTACGCGACCATGCCGTGGAGCCTCGTCATGCAGCTTTGGGTGCGTTGACGTTGTCGAGCAGCAATCGCCGGAATTGTGATGGCGTCATTCCCTTCTCGGCGAGAAATTGTCGATTGAAATTCGACATGTTGTTGTAGCCGACCTCGTAACAGATGCTCGCGATCGAGGCTTGCTCATCGCTCATCAGAATCTGGCAGGCAAGATTGATGCGCAGCCGCTTTACATATTGCATCAGCGACATGCCCGTGTGCTGGCGGAAGGCGCGCGAGAAGGCGCTCGCGCTCTGGCCTGCGATCTCGGCGAGATCCATTTCGCTGAACGGCCTGGTCAGATGCTTGCGGAGATAAGCGAGCGCCTTGTTGATGCCTGCGGACATATAGCCGGAGGGATCGGGCAGATAGCTGGCGCTGGCCAGCATGCGCGATCCCCGTGCCCGGCTCAAAACGCCCGCGATGAGCATGAACAACTCGATGCGGCGGATGCCATTGGCATGCATCGTCTCTTCGAGCAGTGGCGACACCCGCCGGCTGGTCTCGCTACTGAACAGCACACCTCGCCGGGACGATTCCAGCACCGGCTGCAGCGCTGCAAGTTCCGGCAGGGCCTTGATGGCGCCGTCGATGAACTCCTCGCTGAACTGAACAATGCGGCAGCGCAGCGGAATGCTGGTCCCCGGCGGAATGTCGCTGACCCAATTGTGCGGCAGGTTGGGCCCGGTCAACACCAGGTTCCCGGGCGCGAAATCGCCGATGAAATCGCCGACGAAATAGCGGCCGGTCGTCGCCGCCACCATGTGCAGCTCATACTCCGGGTGAAAATGCCATCGTACGGTGCGGAAAGGATAACCATGGGACCAGGCGGCGAAGGACTCGCCTGGCCTTATCTGGACCAACTCAAGATCCGGCTCCATGTCCTTCCTCCCAGTCGTATGCACGCACCCGCAACGACCTCGTTCCAGCCGGCCATTTTTCTCTCGGCTCTTGCTTGAGCGTAACGGTAGGTGACGATTTGGACGCTTGCCACCACATTTGCTGGCCAATCATGGTACTTTTTTGACACGCGTGGCGCACTCGCTATCAGGTCGTGCTGGCGTCAGACCAGACGATCTCAAGGAGCACCAAAGTTGCCGATGGGACCATGATGCGTCGTTGTTTCCCGTTGACGGCCGCCACGTGTGCAGAGCGAAAGCGGATGGTTCCGTCATGAAGCGATTGCCTGTCCCCGGCTAAGCCAGCTCAACAGAACTGCCGGCACCTACGTCATTCGAACCCAGGCGCCATTGCTTGCAGACGAATTCACCGCAGCATCGATGAACTTCACGCCGGCGAGGCCATCCTCGACCGTCGGGAAAATCACCGCCGGATCCGGGGCTTTGCCGGCCTGCGCCGCACGAATGGCGCGCGCTGCCTCAGCATAGATCGTTGCAAACCCCTCGAGATACCCTTCGGGGTGCCCCGATGGCACGCGGGTGACGCGACCCGCCTCGACCAAGGCCCCCGCACCGCCGCGGGTCAGGAGCTGCTTCGGCTGCCCGTAACGCGTGAACCAGAGATAGTTCGGATTCTCCTGTGCCCATTCGAGCCCGCCCTTGGTCCCATAGACGCGCAGCGTCAGGCCGTTCTCATTGCCGACCGCGACCTGGCTGGCCCAGAGCATCCCGTTGGCACCGCCCTTCCACTTGAGGAGGATCTGGACATCGTCGTCGAGACGCCGTCCGCCGACGAAGGTTGAAAGTTGGGCGAGCAATTGCTCAAGCTCGAGGCCAGTGACGAAGCAGGCGAGATTGTAGGCGTGAGTACCGATATCGCCAATGCAACCACCGGCGCCAGAACGGGCCGGGTCCGTGCGCCACGCGGCCTGCTTGTGGCCGCTTGCTTCCAGTGGCTCCGTTAGCCAATCCTGCAGATATTCGGCTTGAACGAGCCGCGTCTCGCCGAGATCGCCGTTCGCCACCATGGCGCGGGCCTGTCGGATCATCGGATAGCCCGTGTAGTTGTGCGTCACGACGAAGACCTTGCCCGTCTTCCTGACCAGCTCAACGAGTTCCTCTGCCTCGGCGACACTCGTCGTGAGCGGTTTGTCGCAGATGACGTGGATGCCGGCTTCAAGGAACGCCTTGGCGACCGGGGCGTGCAGGTGGTTAGGTGTCACGATCGAGACCGCCTCGATGCCGTCCGGGCGCGCGGCCTCCGCCTTCGCCATCTCTTCGAACGAGGTATAGGCGCGGTCGTCGGCAATACCGAGCTCCCGCGCCGAAGCTTTTGCGCGCGCCGCATCCGACGCCAACGCACCGGCCGTCAAGACAAACTGGTCGTCGATACGCGCGGCAGTACGATGCACGGCGCCGATAAACGCCCCTTGACCACCGCCGACCATGCCGAGCCGGATACGAGCATGACCGTCGCCCCCGCCCCTTGCCTCAATAGCCATTTGCTGTTCCTCGCTCAGGAGATGCCGAGCATCTTGCGGTTCATCTCGTCGTCGGCGCCGGAGCCTGCGAAATCGTCGAACGGCTTCTCGGTCATCCGAATGAGATGCCTTTTGATGAATTCGGCGCCCTCGCGCGCACCCTGCTCAGGATGCTTCAGCGCGCATTCCCATTCCAGCACCGCCCAGCTGTCGTAGCCGTACTGTGTGAGCTTGGAGAAGATCGCGCCGAAATCGATCTGTCCATCGCCCGGCGAGCGAAAGCGGCCGGCACGATCGACCCAGCTCTGGAATCCGCCATAGACGCCTTGGCGGCCCGTCGGGTTGAACTCGGCGTCCTTGACATGGAAGGCTTTGATGCGTTCGTGGTAGATGTCGATGTAGTCGAGATAGTCGAGCTGCTGCAGCACGAAGTGCGAGGGGTCATAGAGCAAGTTGGCGCGCTTGTGGCCCTTCACCCGGTCGAGAAACATCTCGTAGGAGACACCGTCGTGAAGGTCCTCGCCGGGATGGATCTCATAGGCGAGATCAACACCGTGCTCGTCCGCATAGTCGAGGATCGGCAGCCAGCGCTTTGCGAGCTCGTCGAAGGCAGCCTCGATGAGGCCGGCCGGACGCTGCGGCCAGGGATAGACATAGGGCCAGGCCAGCGCGCCGGAGAAGGTCGCCTGGACCGTGAGCCCCAGGCGTCCCGACGCGCGAATTGCGCGCTTGACCTGGTCGACAGCCCACTCGGTGCGTGCCCCGGGATTGCCGCGCACCTCCGGCACGGCGAAGCCATCGAATGCTGCGTCATAAGCCGGATGCACGGCGACGAGCTGACCCTGAAGATGGGTCGAGAGTTCGGTGATGGAAAGGCCGTGTTCGGCCGTTATCGCCTTCACCTCATCGGCATAGTCCTGGGACTCCGACGCCTTCTTGAGGTCGAAGAGCCGCCCGTCCCAGCTCGGGATCTGAATCCCCTCGTAACCGAGCGAGGCAGCCCATTCGCAGATCGCGTTCAAGGAGTTGAATGGCGCCGCATCGGCCGTGAACTGAGCGAGGAATATCGCCGGTCCCTTGATCATCTTCATCTCGCCCTTCCTTCTTCCTGGACGCTCCAGCAGCACCTGACCGCCGAGCGCAATTATCTCAGCAAACGAAATGTCTGCGCTTGACGGGCGATGCCGAAGTGGCGGCGAGCCACTTGATTGAGATCAACTACGGTCGGTCGTTGCATCTCCCCGCGCGGAGCGAGATGATCCGATTTGTCGGCTTCTACCCTTCAAGCATATTCGCCCGCTCTAGCCCGGAACAGGCGCTTCCGCGTCCAGCAGGCGCGCTGCCTTGAGATCGCTCCAGAGCGCGGCTGGCACCGCCGCGGTCAGCGCTGCCACGTTGCGCTCGACCTCCCGCGCATCATGCGCCCCGAGCACCACGCTCGCGACGGCGGGATGACCAAGCGCGAAATGGAGAGCGGCCGTCGGCAGCGGTACTGCATGAGCTGCGCAGATACGCTCGATTTCGGCGACCTTCGAAAGGATATGCGGCGGCGCATCCTGATAATTGTACTTGGCGCCCTTGGTGGCGCCCGTCGCCAGAATCCCCGAATTGAACACGCCGCCGAGCAGCACCGCGATGCCCTGCTTCAGCGCCAGCGGCATGAACTCCGCAAGTGCCGGCTGCTCCAGCAGCGAATAGCGCCCGGCGAGCAGCATCACCTCGAAGGACCCGGCCTGCGCAAAGCGCACGCACATCTCGGCTTCATTGACACCGATTCCGATGCCGGCGACCACGCCTTCGGAACGAAGCTTGTCGAGCGCGACATAGGCCCCGGACATCGCTTCGCGAAACCGGTCCTCGATCGCGTCCTTGCCGTGGGTCCACACATCGACATCATGGATGAGCAGCAGGTCGATATGGTCGGTGCCAAGCCGCAACAGCGACTGCTCGACCGAACGCATGGTGCCGTCATAGGAATAGTCGACGACGGCCCGGTGCGGCTGTCCGCCGACAAATCCGGACCGAGTTTCCGGCTGGTGAAACGGATCCATCCAGCGACCGATCTTGGTGCAAAGCACCACGTCCTTGCGTGGCACGCGCCGGAGCGCCGTTCCGCAGCGATGCTCCGACAGGCCATTGCCATAGTGCGGCGATGTGTCAAGCAGATTGATGCCGAGCTCGAAGGCGCGGCTTGCGGCAGCAATCGCAGTCTGGTCGTCGAGCTCGAGAAAGAGATCGCCGAGCGGCGCGGTGCCGAATCCGAGGATGGATGCTTCGAGCCCGGTCCGGCCAAGGGTGCGACGCGGCAATGCCGATTGCGAAACCATGATGGATTGCTGCCCTTCTCCGCGGCCTCAATGACGCGCAAGTCTCATGAGTAGTGATGCGCAGCGTATGTATTTGCCGCCACGTGTCAACGCGAAGAATGAGCCCGCTGCGCAAATCACGAGGAGCGGTTCGTCACTTCCGACCACTTCACGCGTCGCGAGCTCGAAGGGCAAGATCAGGTATCGCACTGCGATGGGCGCCGGCGAACCCGTCACTTGCTTGACACGCTCTGGAGCGCTGGTCTCTAATCTCGTTCAAGGTCCTGCGGCTGGACAGGCAAAGCTTTCTGCCCCCAAGCAAGAACAGGCTCGACTACTCCAGGCCGGCGAGTGCCCGGTCAGGGGTGCGGAATCTAAAGATAGTCTCCTGGGAGGGAACAATGGACAGACGCCAAACGCTCAAGCTGATCGGTGGTACGGCCGTATTGGCCGGTGCCGGCTTTCCGGGCTTTGCCTTTGCGCAAGCGCAAAGGAAATGGTCACGGTCGTGAAGATTGCGGGAATTCCGTGGTTCAATGCACTTGAAAAGGGAATCCAGAAGGGTGCCAAGGATTTCAGCATTAACGCCACTATGGTTGGCCCGGCGAACGTCGATCCGGCACAACAAGTAAAGCTCCTTGAGGATCTGATTGCCAAGAAGGTCGACGTCATCGGCTTGGTGCCGCTTGACGTGAAAGTCTGCGAACCGGTGCTGAAGCGCGCCCAGGCTGCCGGAATCAAGGTCATCACGCATGAAGGTCCGGAACAGGAAGGCCGTGACTGGAATGTGGAATTGATCGACTCCGTTCGCTTCGGCGAGGTGCAGATGGAACGTCTCGCCAAGGACATGGGCGGCGAAGGTGACTACGTCGTCTATGTCGGGACGCTCACGACGCCGCTTCACAATAAGTGGGCCGATGCCGCGATTGCCTACCAGCAGAAGAATTTTCCCAAGATGAAGCTCGTCGCCGACCGCTTCCCGGGTGCCGACGAGATCGACACCAGCCAACGCACGACCCTCGACGTGATCAAGGCCTACCCGAACCTGCGTGGGATTCTCGGCTTCGGCTCGAACGGACCGATCGGGGCCGGCAATGCGGTGCGTCAGCAGCGCCTTGCCAAGAAGATCGCCGTGGTCGGCACCGTGCTGCCGAGCCAGGCGAAATCGCTGATCGCCGATGATACGATCCGCGAAGGCTTCCTGTGGAATCCCACCGATGCCGGTTATGCCATGGTCGCAGTTGCCAAACTCGTGCTCGACGGCAAGCCAATCACGGATGGCGTCGATGTACCCGGCCTCGGCAAGGCTGCCGTCGACGTCCCCGGAAAGCAGATCAAGGTCGACAAGATCATGCGGATCAACAAGGAGACCATCGACGGGCTGATCGCCGGAGGGCTCTAGGTCTACACCCGCTTAGCCGCCTCATCGCGCCGCATTCCCGGCCTTTCCGGTCGGGAATGCGGTCCCCCGGATGATCGCACGATCGAAGTCCATTGCAGGCGAACCTTTGGCGACTTTCCTGGAGATGTCCGGCATATCGAAGCGCTTCGGCGGCGTGCACGCGCTCCGCGATGTCGATCTGACTCTGGAAGTCGGCGAGGTGCATTGCCTGGTCGGTGAAAACGGCTCGGGCAAGTCCACCCTGATCAAGATCATTTCGGGCGTCGAGGCAGCGGAGCCTGGCGGCCGCATCGCAATTTGCGGCAAGGAGTATCCCAAACTGAATCCGGTCTACTCCACGCATTGCGGCATTCAGGTCATCTATCAGGATCTTTCGCTATTCCCCAACCTTACCGTCGCCGAGAATATCGCGATGGCGCACCATCTTGGCGGCCTCCATTCGGTCGACTGGGTCTCAATGCGCGCCACCGCGAAGGCCACGATGGCCAAGATCGGCGTTGAGTTCGACCCGGACGCAAAAGTCTCGGAGCTCAGCATTGCCGGACGCCAGCTGGTCGCTATCTGCCGGGCCTTGGCTGCGGACGCCAAACTCCTGATCATGGATGAGCCGACGGCATCGTTGACCCGGCACGAGGTGAACGCCCTGATCGAACTCGTGAGCGAGCTGAAGCGTGCCGGCATCTGTGTCGTTTTCGTCAGCCACCGTCTTGACGAGGTACTTGAGATCGCCGAACGCGTAACGGTACTGCGGGATGGCGCCAAAGTCGGTACTTTTGCTGCAGACACAATCGACGGGCGGAAACTCAGCCACCTGATGACCGGTAAGTCCTTCGAGTATCAGGTCCAGGCGCCTGAGCTTGCCGCCGGTCCGGTCGTCCTGGAAGTCAAGGGCCTGGGCCGCGACGGCGAGTATGAGGATATAAGCCTGCAGTTGCGCGCAGGGGAAGTGGTGGGTCTCACCGGTCTGCTCGGCTCCGGTCGAACCGAACTCGCGCTATCGCTGTTCGGCATGAAGCCGCCCGATCGCGGCACCATCATGCTCGACGGGCATCCGATCGCGCTCCGCACAAATGCAGAGGCGATCGATCGAGGGATCGCCTATGTATCCGAGGATAGGCTTACGCTTGGTCTCATCCTGAATCAGTCCGTCATTGCAAACGTCACGCTCACGGTGCTGGAACGTCTGGCTGGCGCGTTCGGCCTGATTGCCGCACGCGCGCGACAGACCCATGTCGCTCGGTGGGTCGCTGAACTCGGGATCAAGGTCTCCAACCCGGCCAACGCGGTGAAGACGCTCTCCGGAGGCAACCAGCAGCGGGTCGTGCTCGCCAAATGGATGGCGACCAACCCGCGGGTGCTTATCCTCGATAGTCCCACGGTGGGCGTCGATATCAGCGCCAAGGACGGAATTTATGAGATCATCCGGCGGTTGGCCCGCGACGGCGTCGCGGTGCTGATGATATCGGACGAAATCCCCGAGGTCCTCTATCATAGTCATCGCGTTCTGGTGATGCGGGAAGGTCGTTTGGCAACTGAAGTGACTGCCGCAGCCACTTCCGAAGATGCGCTTCGGCAGGCCGTCAATGCCTAACTCGCACATTGCATCATTCGGCAGGTTTCGTCGCAGCCATGAGTTCTGGCTGCTGATGGTAATCCTCGGGCTCTGCGCCGCTTTGGGCTTCGCGAATGCCCAGTTCCTGACCATGCAGAACTTGTTTGACCTGCTGACCTCCTACGCATTCGTCGGCATCCTGGCGCTCGGACTACTGGTCGTGCTGATCGCCGGCGGAATCGACATTTCATTCACCGCGACCGCGTCGGTGGCGCAATATGTCACACTCTCGCTTGCCAACGCTTATGGCGCGAACTGGATCAGCGTCTTCGCCATCGCGATTGGGATTGGCGGTGCGCTCGGTGCCCTCAACGCGGTCTTCATCCAGAAACTTCGAATACCATCGATCATCGTTTCGGTCGCAACGCTGAACATTTTCTATGGGCTTCTGATCTTCTTCACCGGCGGCAAATACATCTATTCGCTGCCCGACTGGTTTGCGACCGGAATATTCTGGTTCGAATTCGAATGGGGCAAGGATAGCTCGTACGGTGTCAACCTGCAGATCCTCGCGCTTGCGCTGGCGTTTCTCGTCACCTGGATCCTGCTTAACCGAACCAATATTGGCCGGCAAATCTATGCCATGGGAGGCAATGCCGATGCCGCGCAGCGGCTCGGCTTCCACATTTTCGGCCTTAACATACTGGTCTACTGCTACATGGGCGTCATGGCCGGAATCGCCTCCCTGATCCAGGCACAACTCGCGCAGTCCGTTGCCCCGACAGTGCTGGTGGGCAAGGAACTCGATGTGGTCGCCGCCGTGGTGCTCGGCGGCGCCAGCCTGATGGGCGGCGTCGGCACCGTCCTCGGTACGTTTTTGGGCCTGACACTGCTCGCGGTGCTCCAGAATGGCATCGTTTTGCTGGGCGTTTCGTCCTACTGGTCGCCGTTCTTCGTCGGCCTGGTTATTCTCATTTCGGTCTCGGCGACTGCCTGGTCGCAGCGAGAGCGGCGAACAGGGAGTGCGCGCCGATGAGCGATGCGCCTGCTCTCTCACTCCGCCGCCGTATGGTCGGCCTCGCCGGCAGCGGCACGGTCGCCACCCTCATCCTGCTGTTGCTCGCGCTCTGGATCGTGTTCGCGATCACGATCGGCGACCGGTTCTTCTCGGTCAACACGCTGCAATCCATGGCTTTCCAGATGCCAGAACTCGGCATCCTTTCGCTTGCGATGATGCTGGCCTTGCTATCCGGCGGACTCAACCTGTCCATCATCGCGACCGCCAACCTGTCCGGGCTGACCATCGCCTTCCTGCTGACGCACTACATCCCCGGGACCCAGGGCCTTGCCTGGGTCGGCATTCAGGTGCTGGCGATTGCTGCAGGATTTGCGGTGGCCGCATTGGTGGGCCTCCTCAACGGCTTTGTCATCGCCTATCTCGGCGTTTCGCCGATTCTGGCCACGCTCGGAACGATGACGCTGTGCAAGGGCATCGCGATCGGCCTGTCGCGCGGTAACGTCATCTCCGGATTTCCGGAGCCCATTGTATTTATCGGCAACGGAACGGTTTTCGGGGTCCCCTTTGCTCTGATCGTACTGGCCTTCTGCGCCTTGCCCGTCGCGCTCGTGCTGAACGCGACACCGTTCGGGGCAAAGGTTTACATGATCGGATCGAACGAGAAGGCGACCCGCTACTCCGGCGTCAATGCCCGCGCCGTCATCCTCAAGCTCTATGTGCTTTCCAGTCTGCTCGCGGGCGTGGCAGCGGTGGTCATGTTGGCCCGTTTCAATTCGGCCAACGCGGCATACGGCGAGAGCTATCTGCTGGTCACCATTCTGGCCGCCGTCCTCGGCGGCATCGATCCGTTTGGCGGCTTCGGAAAAGTCGGCGGGCTGTTGCTTGCGCTGATCATCCTTCAGGTGATCTCCTCGGCATTCAATCTTCTGAACCTCAGCCAATTCCTCACGCTGGCGATCTGGGGTGGAATCTTGATTGCCGTCGCGGCGGTTCCTCATTTCGCCGGCAAGGCGCCGCGGTAACCAGCGATGATGCGCTCGATCGTCTCGCCATCTATCGCTGTTCTCGACATTGGCAAGACCAATCTCAAACTGCTGGTGGCGAGCGAGGATGGGTGGCCGCTCGAAACACATGCGATTCCGAACGTGCCGATGACTCGGGGCTCGTATCTCGCCTATGATCTTGGCGGGTTAGAGGAGTGGTTTCTCGATACCCTTGCCGTCGTATCTCAACGCCATCCCATTGCCGCCCTGATCGTGACGGCGCATGGATGCGGCGCGGTTCTGGTCGACGGTGACATGCCAGTGCTGCCGATGATGGACTATGATGCCGTCTCTCCGCCGGCAATCGATGAAGCCTATGCCCGGATCGCGCCCGGCTACGATGAGGTGTTTTGCGGGATCGGAGGTGCGATGCGGCTGGGAAAGCAGCTGCTGTGGCAGGAAAGCGCACATCCCGTCGAATTCGCCCGCGCAAAAGCCTATCTGACCACCGCACAGTTTTTTGCCTTGCGGCTTGGCGGACGTGCGGCCAGTGAAATCTCGCAGCTCGCGGCTCAGAGCCATGTCTGGGACCTCGTCCACCATCAGCCTTCTTCCCTTATGCGCAAGCGTGGCTGGAGCCATCTGCTGCCCGAACGCGTACCAGCCGGGGCGGTGCTGGGGACGGTTTCGGAATCGGTGGCCAAACGCACCGGCCTGGCGCAATCGACCGAAGTCCTCTGTGGCGTACATGATTCCAACGCCAACCTGTTTCGCTACAAAGCCGCCGGCATGGCCGATGCCTCGATTCTATCGACCGGCACCTGGATGATCGGCTTTCAGCGCGGCCTCTCGCCGAACAAACTCGATTGCGCACGTGCGATGGTCCTCAATATCGATGTCGATGGCGAGAATGTACCCTCGACATTGATCGCGACCGGCCGCGAATACGACCTGATCCGCGGAGAAACTTGCGCTTCTGACCCAGCGGTCCTTGCCGCATTGCCAGTCCTGCTGTCCAAGGGCACCCTGGCGCTCCCCTCATTCGTCGGCGATGATGGATTGTTTCCGGGCGCCGCTCGCCGCGGCCGGATCATCGGACCGCCCCCGAAACGCCTGCCGAACGGCAGGCATTGGCGGTGCTCTACGCGGCATTCAGCGCAAACCGCTGCCTTGATGCGCTTGAGAGCTCCGAACGCATAGTCATCGATGGTGGCTTTGCCGCAAATCTGCCCTTTGCCCGCTGCCTTGCAACCCTGCGATCCTCGCAGAGCGTTTGGGTGAGTCGATCGCGGGACGGAACGGCCCTTGGCGCCGCGCTGCTGTGGCGGCGATTCTCGCGCACGCAGCCGGTTTCGAGCGTGGCGCTTGAAGCCGTTACACCGCTCAGCAGGGATGGGGTCGAATCAAGCGACCTCTCCGCCGCCTACCAGTCCTGGATTGCTTTCTCGGAGCGCGCCACATGACAGACAACAATCATGCCTATCTCCGCCAAGGCATTGTCGATACCTGCAGGGAGATGAATCGAAACGGACTTAATCAAGGTACATCCGGCAATCTTTCGCACCGGATTCCAAACGGCATGCTGATCACGCCGACCAGTCTGCCCTATGATCAGATGCAGCCAGCGGACATTGTCGCGATGGATTTTGCCGCGAATTACCAGGGCAACCATCGGCCTTCATCCGAATGGCGCTTCCATCGCGATATTCTGCGAGCACGCGGAGACGCGAACGTCGTGCTCCATACGCATTCGACCTTCAGCACGATTCTCGCCGTGCACGAGCGTGGCATTCCCTGCTTCCACTATATGGTCGCAGTTGCTGGGGGCAACGATGTCCGCTGTGCGCCCTATGCTTGTTTCGGGACGCAGGCGCTATCGGACTACGCCCTCAAGGCCCTCGAAGATCGCAATGCCTGTCTGCTCGGTCACCATGGCTTGATCGTGACGGCCCAGACCTTTGAAAAGGCGCTTTGGCTTGCCGTGGAGGTGGAGACGCTGGCGAAGATGTATGTCCATGCGTTGGCCATCGGCGAGCCGCCGCGCCTCAGCGACGCCGAAATGGCGCAGGTACATGAGCAGATGAAACGCATGGGATACGGCCACGCGCCTGACCTTGACGGTGTCGGCGATGTTCCGCGCCCTGTGTGAGTCGAAGCCGGCAGCACATTGGCGGTGGACTTGATAACAGCTGATAGCGCACTCGCTCAGAGCGGGCCGACGCATCAGCCACCGCGATCTTGGATCCTGGGGCTGATTTGCATCCGGCAGGCGCATGGCCGCCTAGCGCAAGCAAAGACCTGGGGCGCGACCCGGAACCCTGCTGCGCGCTCGACGACAACTGCCCTTCTCGCCCTTGCCCGGACGATTATCCCTCGACAATCGCGACTGCGCGCGTCCAGCCCGCCGAGGCCCGTTCGATCTTCACCGGAAAGCACGAGACCATGAAGCCGGTCGACGGCAGCAGCTCCAGATTGTGCAGCTTCTCGAGATGGCAATAGCCGATATGGCGACCGGCCTTGTGGCCTTCCCAGATGAGAGCGGCATTCTTGGTCTCCGCATATTTCTTCGCGGTATGCACAAAGGGTGCGTCCCAGCTCCAGCCGTCGGTGCCCGTCAGCCGCACGCCGCGCTCGAGCAGATACATGGTGGCCTCGTAGCCGATGCCGCAGCCGGAGGTGACGTAGTCCTGCCGGCCGAATTTTGCGCCGGCGCTGGTGTTGACGACGACAATCTCAAGCGGCTTCAACTGATGTCCGATGCGCTCGAGTTCGGCTTCGACGTCCTTCGCGGTTGCGACATAGCCGTCCGGCAGGTGTCGGAAGTCGAGCTTCACGCCGGGCTGCAAACACCAGTCCAAAGGGACCTCGTCGATAGTCCAGGCTCGCTCGCCACGGTTCATCGTCGGGTGAAAGTGCCAGGGCGCATCGAGATGCGTGCCATTGTGGGTCGAGAGATTGACCAGCTCGACCGCCCAGCCCTGCCCGTCCGGCAGGTCATGTGCCTTCAGCCCATCGAAGAACTGCAGCATGCGGGGCAGGCCTTGCTGGTGATCGATATACTGGATGGTCGGGTGATTGCCGGGCGGATCGGCCGGAACGTCGTTTTGCAGGGGAACGGAGATGTCGATCAGTTTGCGCGCCATGGGGTTTCCTCGTGTTTGAGCAGCGTTAGATGTCCTGCCGCTCCACCCTGTTGTTCAGGATGCCGATCTTCTCGACCTCGAGCTCGATCGTGTCGCCATGGTCGAGGTACCAGCCGAGCTCGAGCCCGCAGCCATTGCCGACGGTGCCGGAGCCAATGAACTCGCCGGGCATCAGCGTCTCGTCCTGCGTGACGTGGGCGATGATCTCCTCGAACGAGAACAGCATGCCATCGCTCATGCCCGTGGAGCGGGTCTCGCCGTTGACGCGGGCTTCCATCTTGAGCCGATAGGGATCCCCGATCTCGTCCGGCGTCACGATCCACGGTCCGATCACGTTGCCGCCATCGAAGCTCTTGCCCTTGGCCGGACCGAGCCGTCCCTCCATCTCGATGCGCTGGGCGTCGCGCGCGGAGAAATCGTTGAAGATGGTATAGCCGAAAATGTGATCCTTCGCCTTGCCCGCCGGGATATTCGCGCCCTTGTTCTTGGTGATGATTCCGAATTCGAGTTCGTAGTCCATCACCCTGCTGTAGCGCGGCCACTTTACCGTGGTGTTGGTGCCACGGACGCTGAAGCGATTGGTGATGTAGAAGATCGGCTGCCTGCGATAGACCTCGGGCAATTCGCCGAGCGGCTCGGCATCGATGCGGGCGAGCTCGGCAATGTCGCCGCTGGCGCGAGCCGCAAGAATGCGCTGGCCGCGTGGCGCCTGGAGGATGTGCAGGGGAAACGACATGCCGTCACGCATCTGTCGCGGCTCCGGCACCGGAGCGAGAATATCGACGGCCCCGACTGCTGCCGACAGCGCCGGATCGGTGCCGTGCTTCTCGAACAGCATCGTGGCGCGATCGAGCGCGCCCGGACCCGCATCGATCAGCGCCAGCATCGAGGCGAACGCATTCTCGCGCTGCCCCTCCCTCAGGGCGGCCGCGGCGAGATCGAACAACTGGCCGTCGCCGGCGTGGACGAGACCGACCTTGTCCAGGCCGGCTGATCGGAATGTGGCGAGCTTCACCTTGGGACACCTCTTGTTATTCGTAAAAATATATGATCAAAGAAGATATCGATAAACAAGCTAAAAGATTTGAACTCCGGGAGAGCGCGATGCGGCGGAGCCAAGTGAGCCGGATTTTAATGGGTGCCGCGCTTGGCTTGGGCACCTCGCTCGGTGCCTCCGGCGCGTTCACCGAGACGGCTGTGGCGCAGGCCAAGATCCAGATCGGCTGCACGGCGACTTCCGACTGCGCATCCGCCATGGTCGCGGTTGACGAGGGCATCTTCAAAAAGCACGGGCTGAACGTCGAGATGACGCCGATCGCAATCAACTCGAACATTCCGGCGGCCATCCTGTCGAACTCGATCCAGGTCGGCGGCCCCACCGCCACCGTATTCCTGCAGGCCGCCGACGGCGGCCTCGACCTCGTCGCAATCGCCGGCGCATCGGTGATGAGCCCGACTTCGAACGCGGCCATCACCGCCTTCGTCCGCAACGGCATCACCATTGGGGAGCCGAAGGATTTCGCCGGCAAGAAGGTCGGTGCCCCCGGCCTCAATGCCTTCTTGCACGTGCTGTTTGTGAAATGGCTGGTGGAGAAAGGCTTCGATCCGAAGAGCGTGAACTTCGTCGAGGTCACCTTTCCGACCATGGCCGACATCATCAAATCCGGCGGCGTCGACGCGGTGCTCACGGCCGAGCCGTTCGTCACCCGCATGCTCAATGCCGGGCTCGGCTCGGTCGGCGCCCGCTACGCGCTCGATCTCGCCCGAACCGACCCGATCATCTTCTATGCGGCATCGCGCGAATGGGCGGAGAAGAATGCCGCCACCGTCAAGCAGTTCCGTGAAGCGATCGCCGAAGCCGCCGCAATGGTCAACAGCGACCGCGAGAAGGCCTCCGCGTCGATTGCCAGATTCACCAAGCAGCCGCTCGATCTCGTCAAGGCGACGCCGCCCAACCACTCCGAACCCAACCTCAAGCCGGACAATCTCGCCTGGTGGATCGAGATCATGTCTTCGCAAAAGATGCTCCAATCGAAGCTCGACGTCGCCAAACTGGTGCTGAACTGAGGGCTGCTGCGATGCCGGACCCCGAACGCCCTCTCGAACGTCTTGCGGCTGAAGGCGGCACCTTGAGCGAGCGCGCAGCCTGCCTCATCGAGCAGGACATCCTCGCGGGGCATCTCGCGCCGGGGTCGCGTCTTGGCATCGTCGGGCTCGCGCAACGCTACGAGATCGGCGCCACGCCGCTGCGCGAAGGCCTGTCGCGGCTCACTTCGCGCGGATTGATCATCGGCGTCGGCCAGCGTGGATTTCGCGTCGCCGAGGTCAGCCGCGACGATCTCGCCGACATCACCTGCATGCGCACCGCGGTCGAGGTCGCGGCCGTGCGGCTTGCCATCATGCAGGGCGACGACGCCTGGGAGGCCGGCATCCTGAGCGCCCTGCACCAGATGCGCCGCCATATCGAGCGGACCGGCAACGAATTCCGCGAGGGCGCCGCAGATTTCGACCGGCTGCACAAAGGCTTCCACACCTCGCTGCTCGCGGCCTGCGGCTCGCGGCGGATGCTCGCCGCCCATTCCGACCTCTACGACCAGGCCTATCGCTACCGCCGGGTGATGGTGCGCGCGATCGCAAGCGGGGAGGATTTCATCCGCAGTCACCAGACGCTCGCCGACCGCGTGCTCGCGCGCGATGCTGCTGGCGCGCAGGCGATGCTGGAGGCGCATCTGCGCTCGACCATCAACTTCGTGTATCCACCGGGCACCGAGAAACATTCATGAGCATCGCTGCAAGGCTCGACGCTGCGCGAGCATCACGGCCTGAGAAAGCGTTGATCACGTTCGAAGGCGCAACGCTACGGCTCGGCGGCAAGACCATCATCGAGAAGCTCGACCTCGAGGTGCGGCCGGGCGAATTCCTCTGCATCGTCGGTGCCTCCGGCTGCGGCAAGACGACGGCGCTGCGCCTTGCCGCAGGCCTGTATCGTCCGAGCGAGGGCGCCGTGACGTTCGAGGGCAAGCCGATGAGGAGCCGCGCCGCGAGATCGCGATCGTGTTCCAGGATTACGGCAAGGCGCTGCTGCCGTGGCGCAGGGCTGCCGGCAACGTCTTGCTGGCGCTGGAAGCCAGCCGCGTGCCGCCCCGCGAGCGCACCGCCCGCATCGATGCCCTGCTGGCCAAGGTCGGCCTGCCCGGCCAGGGCGCCAAGTATCCGTCGGAGATGTCAGGCGGCATGCAGCAGCGGCTGCAGATCGCCCGTTGCCTCGCGCAGGAGCCGACGGCGCTGCTGATGGACGAGCCGTTCGGCGCATTGGATGCAATGACGCGGCAAAGCCTGCAGGACGAGGTGCTCTCCCTGACGCAAGCGAGCAACGCCACCGTGATCTTCGTGACCCATGATCTGGACGAGGCAATCTATCTCGGCGACCGCGTCGTCGGCCTGCTGCCGCATCCGGGCCGGATCGGGATCGAACTCGAGGTCAACCTCCCCCGCCCGCGCCACCAGCTTGCCACCCGCGAGCATCCCGAGTTTCTGCGGCTGCGCCGGCAATTGTTCGACTTCATCAAGGCGAGCGAACATTGACCTTCGTACGCGCCAAGCCCCTGCTCTTGCCGCTGGCTGCCCTGGTGGCGTTAGAAGTATGGGCGCGCCTCACCCATCTGCAGAGCGACAGCCTCGCTCCGCCGAGTGCGATTATCGTCGCGCTGGCCGGCGGGCTTGCCGATCTTTCGATCCCGATCGCGACGCGCGATACGCTGTTCGCAACCTTCACGGGGCTTGCAGTCGGGGGCGCCATCGGACTCAGCCTCGGCATCGCCTTCGGCGTCGCACGATGGCTCGACCGGCTGATGGACGTGACCGTCGAGGCGATCCGCCCGATCCCCTCGATCGCGCTGCTGCCGATTGCGCTGATCGCGCTTGGCTTCGGTTACCGCATGGAGATCGTGATCGTGGCGTTCGCCTGCGTCTGGCCGATGCTGATCTTGACGCGCAGCGCGGTTCGCAGCATCGAGCCGCGCTTGATGGAGGTCTCGCGCGCGCTGCGGCTGACGCGATCGCAGCGGATCATCAAGATCATCGTCCCCGCGGCGTTGCCGCGGATCTTCGTCGCGCTCCGCCTTGCCACCGGCATCGCCGTGATCGTCGCCGTCACGGTCGAGATCGCGATCAATCCGATCGGACTTGGTGCCGGCATCATGCTGGCGCAACAGGCGCTGCGGCCAGATCTGATGCTCGCTTATCTCGTCTGGATGGGCGGGATCGGTTATGGGCTCAACATCGCGCTCGTTGCAGCCCAGCAGCGCCTGTTCGGGCGCGCCGCGCTTGCCGGGGCATCGTGATGAACCGCGACGCAATCCTTTGGCGCATCGCGAGCATTGCCGTCGCTGCCGGCTTCGTCGCGCTCTGGCAGCTCATCGCGGACCTGAAACTGGTCACCCCCGTGTTCCTGCCCGGGCCGGACCGGGCGTGGACTGCCCTGGTGCGCGGCTTTGCAAACGGCGACCTCGGGAGCAAGCTTGTCGGCACGGTCGAACACATGGCCTATGGCTGGCTCGCGGCCTCGATCACCGGCGTCGCTCTCGGGGCGCTGATCGGATCGTCCCTGACGACGATGCGCACTTACGTGGCACCTTCGCTGGAATTCCTGCGTCCCCTGCCTGTCTCGGCAATCATTCCGGTCGCGATCGCGCTGTTGGGTCTCACGCAGGGCATGGCGCTGTTCGTGATCGCCTTCGGCGCCATCTGGCCGATCATGCTTGCGACGATCCACGGTTTCGCAGCGGTCGAGCCTCGCCTCTATGAGGTTGCGAGTGCGCTGCAGATGTCGCGCAGCTCGGTCATTGGCAAGATCGCGCTGCCTTCCGCGCTTCCAGACATCCTGGCAGGCATGCGGCTGAGCCTCACGGTCGCGCTGATCCTGTCGGTCGTATGCGAAATCCTCGCCGGTCTCGATGGGCTCGGCCACTGGGTGTTGCTGTCGGGCCGCGCGTTCCGATCGGCCGACCTCTTCGCCGGCGTGATCCTGCTCGGCGCCACCGGATATGTCACCACGCTCGCCATGTCGGCGTTGGAGCAACGGCTGCTCGCATGGCAGACGGCGGCAAAATCGTAACGCCTCAAGCCGCCCCAATGGCAGCGATCTCAAGGCGAAAACCCGGCGGGCGTGCGATCACCCTGCAGGACGGTATGGACCTCTCCAGCGCGCCTGATCGATCATGTCTGGATGTCTAGCCCATACCCTCTTTGGCCCGCGGCAGCCTAAAGGAAAACACGGCTCCGCGCGTCCGGTTCTCAGCCCAGAGTTCACCGCCATAGCTTTCGATAATGGTTCGCGCGATGGGGAGCCCCAGCCCGGTCCCTTGCGGTTTCGTCGTAACGAACGCATCAAAGATCTTGGTCAGCTGATCCTCGGAAACACCCGGGCCCGAATCGGATATTCGGGCCTCGATGTTGTCAGTACCTGCCAGATTGGTACGTATCGTCAGGTCGTGTGGGTTGGCGGTCTCCTCCATCGCGTCAACGCCATTCATCACGAGGTTGATGATGACCTGCTGCAGATGAATGGGATCGCAGCGCACCCATAATGGCTCCGTTGCAAGAATGGTGCGCAAAACCGCTCCCCGCCTTGTGACTTCAGGAGATACGATCCTGACAACGTCGCGGACGGTGGCGTTCAAGTCGAAAGGCTGCAGATCCGCTCCCGTTCTGTTATTGAGCAAATTCCGCAGTCCCTTGATGATTTCGCTCGCCCGTTGCTCGTCACGGACAATATCGGAAAGGATTTCTCCAAGCTGAGCCAGATCTAGTGGATCAGCCTTGAGCAGCATCTGCGCGGCTTCGGTGTTGCTCAAGATCGCACCGAGAGGTTGATAGAGTTCATGGGCAATGGAGGACGAGAGAACGCTGGCGGTCGTGATCCTGTTCAGACGGACGACCTCATGCCGGCGACTTGTCGCCTCCGCCTGAGCGACAAGGCGTCGCCGTCGCTCGACGAGCAGCAATGCAATGATGCCCGCTTGCAGCAAGATGGCTGCCATAATCGCCGTCAGTTGCGGTCGATACTGCTCCCAGAGGCCGGGCACGCGAAAGAACACTTCGCTGCCCGGCGGCAATTGGCTTTCGCTGATGCTCCAGCGCCTCAGCTCCCTCCAGTCGAATCTAGGAGATGCAGCAGGAATTGGAGGCGCCTTGATGCTGCCCGGCGACTCGCCTCCTAGAATGCGGACGGCAACTGCGGCGGTCTGGCGGCTGACGTCGGATATGTTCGTCATCCGGCCGCCGACGATACCCCGGCCGAAGAACGCGTCTTGTTCCGAAAAGATCGGCGCATTGGCAACTGCGTGAATCCGATCTATGGCTCGCTTGCCTTCGTGCACGACGCCGGCCGCATCCACCAACATCTGCCCGTAGACGATAAAAGTCCGGGGTGGCAAGATAGCGACTTGCCTGAGGATCTGCTCCAGCGACAGTTCGTTGGAATAAGTGATTTCGACCCGGCCTGCCAACGGCTGGAATAGCTTGCGCATTTCCTCCAACCATAGCTTCTCGATGGGAGAATTTCCCATCACGACGAAGACCTCGTTCGTCTCCGGAACCAGGTTCAAGATCTGGTGGAGAGTGCTTAGCACATCGACATCAACCGAAACCATTGCATCGGTCGCTGGTGCGTTAGCAGACATCTGCTGCGCGAGGGCAGCGTACAAGGTTGGGACCGAAGGAAAAATCCGCTGCCGGTTCTGCTGAAAAAAGCGTGCCGCGGGACCGCCGATCGTCATGATCAGGTCGAGCTTGCGCTCCGAAAACACTGCGTTCAAATAGCTGACAAGAGCGTCTTCATTTCCGTCGGGGAAGCGGGCCGTCGACAGCGACACCTCAAAGATGTCGACCGGATCTTTCGACTGGACCCTCAACTCTTCGCGTATCTGTCTGCCGTAATCATCCCAGGGCGAAAAATCGCGGCCAACGGAATGAACGATCAGCACCCGCTTTGGCTGGGAAAAAGCCGCACCGGTCATCGCGAGGAGCAGAATGATCGAACCGAAAAGTATTCGAGTTTTCATGCGAGAGGGCAGCCATTGACGCGGGATGTCACAATGTGACCCAGAACCCCAATTCTATGCGATTTGGTCAGGGCGTGGGAAAGCAATTATGAACATCAACTTCCACGACAAGTCCCCGCAATCTTCAAGAAATTGGGCTGCGTTCATCAGGAATCCTGCCGATGGCATCGATGAGCAGTTTTGACAGAAACGGCTTCTTCAAATACGCAACGCAGCCCGCGTCGAAGGCTTCTTGCCGGATGACTTCACTATCGATCGCCGTCATTATAATGACCGGCAATTCTCTGCCTGACGAGATTAATTGCCGCTGCAGGTCTATGCCTGAGATACCGCCAAGGTGAATGTCCAGGAGCAAACAATCCGCTTCGCAGTCCGGATAGGCGCCCAAAAACGACTCCGCGGATGCAAACGTCAGGACACGGAAGCCATGGGCTAACAAGAGTCGATTGAGACCTTGTAGCATGCTCGCGTTGTCATCGATGACGGCTATGGTCCGCATGATAAGCAACCGTTAGCCAGGGAAGCCCCCGAGAGGGGAAATCCTGATCCTGCGTGGTGCATCAGACTGCACCAAGCTGGAGAAATCCATTTACGGCTTCATTTCAATCCCAAGGCGAGCCCGCATGTCCTTGAACACGACCGCGATCGCCTCAATGATCAGTTGATCGGGATTGGCTTTGCAATAGACGATCACCTCGTGCTCCGCTTCTTTTCCCTTTTTGAAGTCGAGATAGTGTTTCCGAGCAAGCCCATTGTACCAACCGCTGTACCAGGTGGTCAGCATGTCGGCGTCGCCTTGCCACGTCCCCGCAAGTTGAGCGCAAGTCAGCTTTTGGACGTTTATGAAGCCGTTTGCGTCGGCGTACGTGCTGAGATCCACCTGGGCATCAGCCGTTGGGACCATTGCCGCGTAAAGTATTGTCGCCAGAATCAAGGATCTATACATTTCTTCTTCTCCATCCGTCCCGTTCGCCGCCTCACCATTCCCCCGGCACCGGACAACTATGGGCTGTCCGGCGCGCAAGAAAAACCTTTGCCTTCCCCTTTCCCCTGCTCGTCTCAATAACAGGGGGATACGGATAATAGCCGCAGACCGGCCGAGCGTAGGCATACGCATAGGGCGCAGCATACGCTGCTGCTCCGACCGCTCCGGCATACATAGCGCCGCGATAGGCTGAACGCCGCGCGACACCGGCAAACGACAGCGGCGTGAACGGCCGGCCGATGATATCGATGAACAGCGCTGCCGCTCCCTCCGCATTGGCTAGGTCGCCTTCAAGGGTTTGCACATTGAAGGTCAGTTTGTCGCCTTCAAGCTTCGGGTTCTTGAGCACAACAACGGCGTCCTTTACTGCACCGTCCTTGCTCAGCACCGAAACCGTGGCGTTGGGCGGGTTCTTGGCAAAGCTGTCCTCGCCCGATCCCCATTCCGCAATGACCTCTGAGGTCGGTTGGTGCCCCGCGGACCGCACCGGACGATCCGCAAAGATGATCGAACTCATGGCTACTCCCGACAGAACTAGCGTGTCCCCCTGCAGTGTCGCGCCGCGCGAGTTGAGCACGAACAATGACGGCACGATCTCAGGCTTGGCGGCAGCGGAAGGAGTGCCGATCGTCTTCATGACAGACGGTGCCGGGGCACCTTGAGCGAAGCTTGTCTCCGCGCCCCCTTATCACCATCGCTGCTGCCAGCAGTCCTGCGATCTGTGTCAGTCTCGCGCGCATCATGTCCGTCTCTCCTGTTGCATTTCGGGCGACGTGTCGCGACATCGTCGCTTGGCATCACGCTCATTGCCAAGTATGGAAAGCCCAGGCACCATCCGCTATGCAAAAACGACCCGACATGAAAATGCCGCGGAGCGCTCGGCAAGACGAGAGAACGCTGCCGCGCCGTTTTTGCATAGTCCAGCCAATGAGCGTTCTGCAGAATAGACGTTCGCCATCATCGCCATTCCGGTCACGCCGAACGTGCTGGTGAAGGCAGGAGATGTGCTGTTTCAAATCGATCCGACACCGTTCCAGTCCACCGTGATGCAGCTGCAGGCGTCGCTCGCCGCCGCGCGCCAGAAGATCCGGTCCTTGGAATCGAACTATGAGCAGGCGACAGCGAACATTGCCGGTCTTGCAGCCCAGCTGACGTACAACACGAAGCGCCTCGCCGACACCCAGACGCTATCGACGGAGGGGCAAACACCGCGCTCATGGAGCAGGACATCGAGGTCCAGTTTGAAACGGTAAGCGCGCAACTCAATGCCGCCAAAGCAACGCAGCGGACTGCCAAGCTCGCGACGGACTCCGAGATTGGCGCGATCAGGCCAAGCCGTTGCAATCCGCGATGTCGTTCATCGTCGAGAATGAGATTACAAGTGTTGGAAGGTTTTCGCAGAATGGCTTCCAGACGATTAAGCCCGGCACTCAAGTGGATATCGTGTTCGAAAGCGGGCGTGATTGATCTTCTCGCCTCTATTCTTGTCCGGGTCAGTGCCTATACCGCCTATCTATAGGAGCGCGGTGTCGTCGTTACGCGGACCTGCGGCAAAGCGCCCGCTGACGCAATGCACAACGCTGAGTTGACCACTCGGGCCGCGCCGAGCTATTGTCGTGTTTCTTAACTTTTCAAGGTTCAGCGGCCGCAAATGGCAGTTTGACGCCCCGCCGCATCGAAGACTTTTCGGATTTGTCCGGCAGTCCCTGACGAAGGCGAAAACTTATGACCGGCGCTCCGGTGATTCACGTTGTAGATGACGACCCATCGTTTCGAACGGCAATTTCCCGTTTGCTAAAGATCTCGGGCTACCAAGTCGCGGATTACGAATCCGCAGCTTACTTCCTGCGAAGCATCAAAGACGCCAAACCGGGCTGCCTGCTGCTCGATGTCCAGATGCCATCTTTCGGCGGATTGCAGTTACAGGAAGAGCTCGCCAAGCTATCGCCGGACTGGCCGATTATCTTCATGACCGCGCATGGAGATATCCCCACCAGCGTACGTGCCATCAAGGCCGGCGCCGAAGACTTTCTCTCCAAACCGGTGTCCAAGGACACCTTGTTACCCGCGATCGAGCGGGCGCTGGTTCGCTATGCAGGGATGCGCGAGAGCAGGGACCAGCTGCACTCTCTCAGATCGCTTGTCGAGACACTAACGCCCCGGGAAAGCGAGGTGTTTTCACTGATGGTCCGCGGCAGATTGAACAAGCAAATTGCTCACGCGCTGGGTACATCCGAGCGAACTGTCAAGGCGCATCGGCACGCGGTAATGCAGAAGTTGCAGGTTCAATCCTTCGCCGAAGTTGTCTCTATTGCGGAGCGCGTCGGATTGCTGACGGCACCTTCAGCCGGCACCGGCACGTAAGGCTCATATCAACAGACTCACCTTTCGCTGACGGCGTCCGGCGGGCGCCGCAACCCACGGTCTGCCCCAAAGGACAATATCACCCAGCTCCCCGGTGTGCTGTTTTCTGTCCCGGAAGAGCGGGTTGCCACAGTCGTTACGCGAGGGCTTCGATGATCATGCATCAGTGGGTCACGACTGTGCTGGAGATGTCATCCGATAGGACAAATCGGCCCTGCCATGATCTTGTGAGGCAGGCGGAGGCGCTGGCGCTCTCCGACCTGGATGAACCGCTTCACATTGCGGCGCTTTGTCGAGGTCTTGCAGTCAGCGAACGAACGCTACGCAAGGCGTTTCACAAGGTCCATGGCATCCCGCCGTGCCGGCACCTCAGAATGTTGCGATTGTCCGAGGCTCGCCTTGCCCTTTTATCCGCAGATAGCCAACTCGCCACCGTAACGGAAATAGCGACGAGCTTCGGTTTTGTGGAGTTGGGACGCTTTTCAGTCGAATACCGGAAACTATTCGGCGAAAGTCCCTCGAAGACACTGCACGCGCATCGCCGGATATGACGTTTGCAGTCAATGGCGCTGCTGACCACAGATCCGGTCTTCCATTTGGAGTGTAGGCCGGCGTAATTTTCGAGCATCAGTTTGGGCCGATTTTGCACAGCGGCGATTGTGGCGAGACATTCAATCCCTGGACCGACACAGTCCAGTTCTCGGGGGCATGAAATGACACGTAAGGTATCCGAACAAAAAATCAGTCGTAGCATCTTGCTCACTTGCTGTGACGATGTTCGGATCTGCGTACGTGGCAGCCTACGCTGACGAAAGTGGAGTTTCATACTGGCTCCCGGGTCGGTTCAGCAGCCTCGCGGCCACGCCTCAGGTGCCCGGATGGTCCATGGCGGAGGTCTATTATCATACGTCGGTATCGGCGTTCGGTGCCGCAGCCGCGGCCAGGGAGATTCAGATCGGTCGATTTCCCCCGGGCGGTGAACGCCAATCTGAATCTGCATCTGAACGCGCAGGCCGACCTGGTACTGCTCAACCCGACCTACACACTCGCAACGCCCGTTCTGGGTGGGCAACTGGCGGTCGGTGTCACGGGCATCTTCGGGCGAGCCAGCACCAGTCTGGACGGGACGCTCACCACAGCTATCGGTCCGCTCGTCACGACCCGCACGGGAAGCATCTCAGATCTGCTTACATCGGTGGGAGACCTGTATCCGCAAGCGACACTGAAATGGAATGCCGGCGTGCATAATTTCATGACGTATGTGACTGGAGACATTCCGGTCGGGGCTTACGATCTCAGCCGCCTCACCAACCTCGGCATCGGTCATGGCGCCATCGATGGCGGCGGCGGCTACACCTATTTCAATCCGGCAACCGGCCACGAATTTTCGGCGGTCGCTGGGTTGACTTACAATTTCAAGAACCAGGACCCCAATACCAGAACGGGATCGATTTCCACGTCGATTGGGGTGCATCCCAGTTTCTGTCGAAGCAGGTCTTTGTCGGCCTTGTCGGATATGCATATCAACAGATCACGGACGATTCGGGCCAACATCCTATCCTCGGTGGCTTCCGCTCTCGCGTCGTCGCAATTGGCCCACAGATCGGATATCTATTCCCCGTGGGAGACCTGCAGGGCTACCTCAATTTGAAGGGATACGGCGAATTCGCAGCGGAGAACCGGCCGGCGGGTTGGAATACCTGGCTGACGTTCTCGATCTCGCCCATGGCGCCTGTCAGCACCGTGGCGCCGACCCGGCGAATGGCGACGAAATGAGGCTCTTGGGCGATCCTACCGGGCTCGCCCGAAATTGCCGTATACTGTCGCGACAGGACTTGGTGGTGCAGGACATATCCAATGAATGTTGGCTTTAGGCGCCGTGGAAGTCCAATCGTGCTGCTTCTGGCTGCACTGATCATTTGTTACGTCACGCTCAGCTACCTGATTTTGCCCGCGACATGGTCGCGGATCGAGCACGAGCCTGGACTCGCAAAACGAGCAATGTTGACGTCGACGGCACAAGGAATACCTGGAGGTCCGATCAACGTAGGCTTCATCGGAAGTCATCAAGACGTAATCCGCGCCTTTCACGCTGCTGGCTGGAATCCTGCAGATTCCATCACTTTGCGGAGCAGCTTGACATCATAGGCAGCGTGTTACTCGATCTGCCTTATAGAGATGCGCCTGTTAGTCCGCTGTTCTTCGAAGGACGCCAACAGGATCTGGCGTTTGAAAAGCCCGACGGTGTCAGCGCGGATCGCCGCCAACATATCCGCTTATGGGCTATACTCGACGTTGGAACCGATGGGAGGCCAGTTTGGCTCGGGGCGGTCACGTTCGACAACGGAGTCACTCTCAGCCGCGATACTGGCCAAGTGACGCACCGCATCGCTCCAGACATTGACAAGGAGCGAGGCCGGCTGATCGGCTCACTCAACAATGCTCTTATGCTCACTGCCATTTACCAAATGAAAGGAATTGGTCCCACTCTGAATGGCCGGAATGGTGAAGGTGACCCCTACTACACAGATGGAGAGATATGGGTAGCCACGCTTGTTCGCAACGGAGACAAGGCCGAGAAGCTTGCCACAATGGCGCCGCCGCCCGTGTTGATCCAGACGAAGGACGCATTGTTCTCGTATCTCGCAGGCGGCTGAGACAATTGATCAGCCCGGCGGTGAACTGTCACGTCTCGCCTCGGCTATTTGCCCGGGGCACCTGCCTGATCGGTTGTGAGGCCCAATGAGTTGGCGGCCCCAGAACGCTGGTTCGTCAGCGAAACGCTGTTTGATCATTCCCATCACCGAAGTGACATCCTCGAACGCCCTATCGTGAGCATCGTCTCCAGCCTTCGCAAGAGTTGTCAGGTCGAAGATAGCTATTCCATCTCGAGCAAGCTCACTTCGATATGGCTCCAGCTTCGGATCAATGTCCCCAGTCGCGGCACATCTCCCCAAATTTGTCTTGGAGAGACCAAGTGCCTCGTCATCCTGGGACACGAACAAGGCAATCCGCGGTCGCGCAGATCCCATGCGTTGGATTTGTGCGCGAAAGACGTCGACATCGACGTCCGGGGCCACAAGCAGGACACTCTTCAACTTGTCCGGCTTCAAACGAGCAGCGGCCAGTTCGCCACGTATCGATCGCCCGCGCAAAGCTTCCAAAGCCACCCAGTTTCCCATCGAGTGGGCCAACAGGGAACCTTCCGAGACGGAGGGGTAGCCCGTCAACGAGCCGAGCAACTCTTCAAGAGCGTCGCGTGAGTAATTCGCACTTTCCCGGTCATACGTATAGGCCCGCAACCGCAGTTCGCCGCGGGAAGGCCAAGTAAACAGCACCGGGATGACGGCGCCTTCGGTGTAGCCATGAATATGCGACTTCGACCTATAGCTTGCCAGTGGGGATATCTGTCTTGCAGACCCCTGTCCAATGCCGCCCCACGAGAACACAACTCCGGGTACGATCCCCAGCCGAGCGCCCGCGCGCCTATTTGGCCTTCGCAAACTCTTCAACGGCTGGTGCCTTGCGAAGCAGCGTTCGGCGGTGGCCCATCAGATATTGCAGTCTGTGAGCGGCGAGGCTCAGAGCGGCAACGTCGGCGTTGTCGGTACCCTCGCCGTTCGCGTTCCTGGCAAGCTCAACTTTCAGTATGTCGTCAATCTTCTTCTCGATCTCCTGCAATTCGGCTTCGCTCTCGGCACCCTTGATCTCACGGCCGAGTTCGTACAGCGGTTCAAGCATGCTCTTGGTTGCAACGTCCGAGCCGGCGAAGCGCCAGGCTGCTACGACAATCGAGATCAGAGAGCCGAGCAGCAGCGAACCATAATAGAGCTTGTCGTCATATTTATCGAGGAAGCTTTGCTGGTTGCCGTTGTAGTACACGGCGGCTCCCGGATGGATCGGTATGAGCGCATCGGCATCCGTGCTGGGAGCGCCGGCTTGCGCCAAAATCGGATACTGGGACAGCAAATCCCTGCGAACGTCGACCAGCGATTGCGTCAGGTCTGTGATCGTGTCGGCATCGACCGATTTGTTGGCGACAAGATAAAAAGGACTCGCAGCGACGTAAGATCATCTGACGGCACCGGCGGCGCTCCGCGCAAAGTTCCCTTTGAATGTCGTAACTCTCATAGGATTGCGCGACATTGGCAACCGCCCCGGCCGACTCGATTTCGATGAGCTTCGGAGCCGACCCCTTTCCGCCATTCTGCTGAAAAAATTCGCGGACTTTCGCCAGGTATTTCTCGGTAAGAGGAACAACAGCAAGCAGGGCGTGAACCTTTCTCGACGACAGCGCGGCCGCCGCCTCCCCAATGGCAACGTTCTGGAAGCTGACCTTGGCGCGATCGAACGGATAGACTTGCTTCAAGGCTTCGACGACTTCCCCATTAGCGTCCCCACTGATGACGCCGATGGTTGTGTTGCGCAGATCGCCCAGGCTGTCGGCGCTCCCGGCCGACGGAGCCATGATCAGAACTACGCCGTGGGTCAGAAGAAGCACGCTTCGCGCGTCTGAAAGACCGCCGGTATCGCCACGAACTACGGCAAGATCGGCTCTGCCCCCCACCAGCATCTCGGACGCCCCCGCCGACGTGCCCGCATTGACGACCTTCAGTCGGACATGAGCGCCCGATGCCGTGAGGCGGGCCGAGATCGCCGAGATCAGCAACTGGGCTTCGCCATCAGACGATCCTGTGGCAACTGTTAGAAAAACGGGTTTGGCAAAATGGCGATAAACGAACCAGCCACCGCCAAGGACGGCGGCAGTTGCAACCCCGACAAGCACGATCCGCAGCCATCGCGGCAGGTTGGTGACGAGCTTCGCCATAGCATGCCCCGCGTGACCGACGTCCCTTAGGAGACGCGCAACAGGCCTCATGCCCAACGAGCTACGGCCACACCCTTCATACGAACACGCTGGACTGTCCGTCTATGCAAAATCGGACGTGAGACATGCCTTGAGTTGTGAAGGGGTTTCCGCAGTCGTTCTCGGGCTTTGAGCCGATCGGCGCCCGCGCGCTCACGCGTTACACGACGACCGTTTTTGCATAGCCGTCGCAGGTATGCGCCCGGTAGGCTTGGCGTCAAGTTGCTCAAGCTGGCACGGCAGCCCCGAATACATTTGAGAAGGATATTCACATGTTGACAAAACGCGATCTGCTTCGCTCCGCTGCGGTAGCCGTGATTACCGTGCCAATGGTGAAGTCTGCCCCCGTGAGTGCGCAGAGCAAGCCCGAATGGCCTGACATCCGAGAGGCCAAAGCCATCGCCGAGGAAGGATTTATCTACGGCCTACCCATCGTGATGAACTACGCGGTCATGTACGAGTTCTCCGTGGACAGCACGAACAGCCAGTTCAAGGCGCCGTTCAATCAGATCAAGAACCTGGCGCACGTCGCGACCTACAAGGACACCGCTGTCGTGACGCCCAACAGCGACACGCCATATTCCACTCTCTGGTTCGATCTGCGCGCCGAGCCGCTCGTCGTTTCCGTTCCGGCCGTGGAGAAAACTCGCTACTATACGGTCCAGTTGATCGACGGCAATACCTTCAATTTTGGCTATATCGGCAGCCGCGCGACCGGGAACGATCCCGGCGACTACATGGTCGTCGGGCCGAACTGGCAGGGAGCTAATCCGCCCGGAATCAAGAAAGTGTTCCAATCCTCGACCCAGTTTGCTTTCGCTGCCATTCGCACCCAACTATTCAACCCGGCAGACATGCCGAACGTCGAGAAGGTTCAGGCCGGCTACAAGGCGCAGCCGCTTTCGACCTATCTCAAACAGCCCGCGCCACCAACTGCACCCACGATCGATTTTCCCAAAGTCGACGCGGATCTCGTGAAAAAGAATTTCTTCGAGTATCTGGACTTCGCGCTCCAATTCGCGCCGGCAGGGCCGGAAGAACGCACTATCCGCGAGAAACTGGCGCGGATCGGTGTCGGCGCGGGCAAGACGTTCGCCTTCAAGGAGCTTCCGCTCACCCACAAATTTGAAATCGGCATCGGAATGAAGGACGGCGAGGAGAAGGTCGAGAAGTATCTCGCAACGGGCAGCAAGAACATCAACGGCTGGAAAGTCGGCTCGCTGTTCGGCGACCGATTGTTCTATAGCGGTGACTGGCTGAAACGGGCTGCCGCAGCCAAGGGCGGCATATATGGCAACGACGCCGTTGAGGCCGTCTACCCGCTCACCAGAACGCTTGCCAACGGCGAGGTTCTCGATTGCTCAAAGCACAATTACTCGATCACGTTCGCCGCCGGGCAATATCCGCCGGTGGAAGCCTTCTGGTCGGTGACCATGTATGACGGCAAGACACAACTGCTCATCGAAAATCCAATCAACCGATATCTGATCAACTCGCCAATGCTGCCCGGTATGAAGAAGAATGCAGATGGGTCTCTCACACTGCACCTCCAAAAGGAGTCGCCTGGCGCCGACAAGGAATCCAATTGGTTGCCAGCGCCGAATGGCGAAATCTACCTGGTCATGCGGCTCTATTGGCCCAAGACCGAAGCCCCATCGATCCTGCCACCAGGCTCAGGCACCTGGCAGCCGCCCGGCATCACGTTGGCGTAAGAATCTATTTCGGTCGTGTGCTGATGCGATTGTCGGCTGCTGACAAGGAGAGAATGATGATGCGCACGACGAGACTGCTTTGCACTACGGTCGCGGTGCTCATGATCGGTGCGGGGGCTGCATCCGCGCAGACCTACAAGATGACGACGCCTTTCGCACCAGGCGTCGCCGTGCCGGACAACATCGAGTCCTCGATCGGGACGCTGAATCTCAATTACGGCTACCCGTCAGCCCACACCGTTGAAAAGATCTACGATAACCTGGACCGCTCGCGCGCCCTTCAGGCTTATCTACTCGCGATCCCAATCGTAAATCAGGCCGGCATGCGCGAATCGCTGCGCAAGTTCGGACCTGATAACCAGACCAACGTGATTTGGGAAGGCTTGATGGATTCGAAGACCGTTGCGCTCACTGGCAACGACAACACGGTCTACAATTTCAGTTGGGTCGACACGAGCAAGGGTCCGGTCGTGGCCGAGATCCCTCCCAAGGTGCTCGGGACAGTGGACGACTTCTGGTACAAGTGGGTGGGCGACATCGGCTTCACCGGGGCCGACAAGGGCCAAGGCGGCAAGTACCTCCTGTTGCCGCCCGGATTCAACGGTGACATCCCGCCGGGTTATCACGTTTTGCGGCCGAGCACTTTCGGCAGCTACTTTGTCTTTCGCGCTTTCGTTGTGGACGGCTCCACCAAGCCGGCGGTCGATTCGGTCAAGAAAGACCTGCTTATTTATCCGTTGGCCGAGGCCGCCAGCCCGCCGCCCATGAGATTTGTCAATGCCTCCGGAATTCCGTCGAACTTTGTCTCACCGGGCAACTACTCGTTCTGGGCTCTGTTGAACCAGGTCATCCAGGAGGAGCCTGCGGAGGGTTCCGATCCTACCACCTTGGGCCTGTTTGCCTCGATCGGCATCGTGAAGGGAAAGCCCTTCAACCCTGACGAAAGGATGAAGAAGATCCTCACTGATGCCGCCAACATCGGCGCCGTGACGGCACGCACAATCGCTTTCAAAATTCGTCCGAAGGATGCGTATTTCTATCCAGACAGTGCATGGCGCCTGCCGTTTTTGGGCGGGTACAAGTTCGAGACGGCGCCGGGCGTCAGCAATCTCGACGGCGCAGTCTTCTACTATTACTTTGCCATCGCCGTGACGCCTGCAATGGAAGAAAAAGATGGTGGGCCGCGGGTCTCAGTACCCTTGGTCGGTGCAGGACGCGAAGGGCAGTCCCTTCGATGACGGCAAGAACTACAAGCTGCGGCTGCCGCGCAACGTCCCGGTCAAGGATTTCTGGTCGGTCATCGTTTACGACAACCAGACCCGCTCGATGGTGCAAACCGACCAACAGGCTCCCAGCGTCAGCAGCCAGAGTAAGGACGTCAAGACCAATGCGGATGGCTCGGTGGACGTCTACTTCGGACCGAAGGCTCCCGCGGGAATGGAGAACAATTGGGTACAGACGATTCCGGGCAAGGGCTGGTTCATGTTGCTGCGCCTCTATGGCCCGCTGGAACCATGGTTCAACAAGACCTGGCGGCCCGGCGAGATCGAACTCGTCAACTGAGCATGGAATATCTCCTCGGGCTCGGACGATGCGGCCCCTTCACGGGTTGACAGCGTTCAGATGTCTCTCGCGCACGCAAAAGACTGAGTGCAATGTATCAAGATACGCCAACCGTCATCCAGCTATCGCATGTGATCTCTCAGTCGGCGGCTCCAGCGTTTCTCCTGGGAGCTTTGGCAGCTTTCATTGCTGTCCTGATTTCCCGCCTGAACAGGATCATCGACAGGACGATCGTCCTGAACGGGATAGACGAGCAAGACCAGGTAAGGTCCAGGCTAAAACTCGATCTTCCGCGCCTCATGCGCCGCGCGGTGATGCTGAACCGGGCAATATTCTGGGCGGTCATCGGCAGTATAGCAGTGACAGCGCTTGTGATGGTCGCGTTCGCAAGCGCCTTGCTTCAGATACGGCACGAGCACGGTGTGGCCATTCTTTTTATAGTCGCTCTGGCCGCATTCGCCATAGCGTTGGTCGATTTTGCGCGCGAGGTGCGGATTGCGCTGAGCGAATTCGATCATTACGGTTGATGCAGGTGGTTAGGACCACCCGGCTGCCAGGCCGACGTGAAGATCAGGGTTTGCGGACCCACTGATCCATCTGGAGGCACGTCAGCAGACTAAGGTAGCTTGGCGTACCACCGACGGTCTCCATGCCGGTGCAGCTCTCTTTCTGCGCGACCGACATTTTCGACCACAGCGCACCAAGCTGGCGCCGCGCCCTTTGCTCATCATTGATGCAATTCTTGAGAGACTGATCGACCGTGAGCCCGGCCGTAGCTGCAAGATCGAGCTTGCAACTCCGGCCCACGTCGAACTTCGGCACGCTATCGGCTACTGGCATGAGCAATTGGGAACCCAGAATCATCATCGAGATCGAGATTGGCATGATGGCACCCTGCCTGTTTGAGGTCGCTCTCTCAACAGCTCCTTGCGCAGCCTGTATCCAGTCGTGGGCTTTCGTCTATGCAAAATCCGACAGGTCGACGCTCGACGTTTGTCAAAGAGCAACGGGCGGCGGGGGTCGAATTTGCATAGACAAGGAAGTCCGGCCTCCTTGAAAATCTCTCGGACAATCAGGAGATGCGGACATGCGAACCCTAATTGCACATTCGGCGATACTCATATTTTTGCTGTTGGCCTCAAGCACAATCACCCTGGCACAGACGGGTGAGTTCGCCGGTCAAGTTCCTGGTCCTATCGTCCATGAGGGCTGGCGGCTTCAAGACCAATTTCAAAATGCCCGATCGAAAACTTCCATCCGGTCAGTGGCTCGCACGGCCGGGAGCAACGATGGCCTGCAGTCTGCGAGGCCAGCGGCAAGCGTTACGTTCGCCAAGACAACGAAAGGCGGTCGATGAGGCCGTGGCAGCTTGCGCAATTCGCTCTGGCTTTCTCCCTCTCAGGCGCTTCTGTCAATCTTTATCAAGGCAAGAGTTCGAACTCGATTTCATTTCATTCGATTGGGAAGACATCGACTTGAGGCCTCTGAGTTGGAGCAACGAGTTGTTGAACGGGCCACAGGTGCTTGCGCTCTTCAAAGAGGTGAATGGACGGAACGTTGAGCATCCATAGGCTGCCCTGAACACGCATTCTCGCCATGAGGAGCGTTTGTCGCCACTCATGTAGTGCCGGACACAAAGCTAGTTGGACGCAGGGCACGCCGGAAGCGACGCCGCACAAAACGGGATCGATTACTGAGCGGGACATTTGTCGCACGAGAGCGTCAAAATGACGTCAAAACGCGTCTAGCAGTTTGCTGAAAAATCTTGAAATGGAGAGTTTTCTTCTGTCCGGTCGTTGTTGGGGCGGCGTGGCGGAGTTGGATGTGATTTCTAGCCTGGTGTTGGGGGCACCCTGACGCTGGGTGGCTAAGGGGCAAGCAGTTTTGGAATGCGGATCAGGTTGTAGGCGATCAGATTGAGCAGGAAGTCGGCGGCGACGCGAGCGATGCCGCGATGTTTGGTCTTGCGCATGGTGCCGTGTTGCTTGCCCCATCCGAAAATGCACTCGACCATCGCCCGGCGCGATTGCGACATGCCGTACCCTGGATGCCGCGTGGTTCGTTCGTCGATGGCGCTGTTGCGGGTCTTTTTGGTGACGGCCTGGTTCTGTGTCACATGCGGCGTCACGCCGATGGCGCGAAGATTGGCGACATGATCGGCGGTATCGTACGCCTTGTCCTCACCGGCCGTGATGCGGCGGCCTGCGGCTTTGCGTCTCGCCTTCAGCATGGTCTCCGAAGCCCGGCGTTCGGCGGTGCCATTGGCATGCGTGACCCTGCCGGCCACCGCCAGCCCATGCCGGTTCTCCATGGTGGCGTGGCCCATATAGCAAAGCTTGGCCTCCCGTCCGGCCGCCTTGCGATAAAGCCGGCTGTCGGGGTCACTGGTGCTCGCGATGGGTGTCGTTCTTGCGCTTCTGGCCATGGAAGTTCGCGCCGTCATCATCGTCGCCGCTGCCGTCCTTGGGACGAAAGCTCTTCTGTGAAGCCCAGGCTTCGATCAGCGTTCCATCCACCGAGAAGTGCTCGTCCGACAGCAGCGGCTTGACCTGTGGATGGTTGAGAAGCCTGGTCATGAACTTCGTGAATACATCGCCGTTCTGCAGCCGCTCCCGGTTCTTGGTGAAGGTGGTCGGGTCCCAAACCGGATCGTCCGGCGACAGTCCCACAAACCACCGATACAAAAGATTGTAGTCCAGTTGCTCCATCAACTGACGTTCCGAGCGGATGCCGTAGAACACCTGCAGCAGCAGCGCACTTAGCAATTGCTCCGGAGGGATCGAAGGACGTCCCTCGCTGGCGTAGAGCCTCCCAAGGCTGCGGTTCAAATCACTCAAAACATCCCGGACAAGTTCCCGGACCTTCCGCAGCGGGTGGTTCGCTGGCACACGCTTATCCGGCGCGATGTACGAAAACAGGCCGCCCTGATCCGTAAACCTGCCGCGCATGATCGCCTCCGCCGATTCGAGATGATAAGTGAATCATCAAGCCCTCTCCGTGGCGAGGGGTTCTTCAGCAGACTGCTAGCTAGACGTTCTCACTCTGTGCTTGGAGCCTGGGAGGCTAGCTACTTGATTTCGCTGATGGAATGATGGTGGGCGCACCAGGGCTCGAACCTGGGACCCGCTGATTAAGAGGCGTATGATTTGCCAAGAAAATCAATGCCCATTCCGGCAACTGGACCGCTAGACCTGCGTTGAACTTTCAGTACGTTTTCGCCGTGTCGGAATGACTTGTTGTCTCAATTTGACCGGACAGGAGAAAGCCCATCGTCCTCGCCGGGGGGTCCAGTCGGGAGACCGCTACATGTTTAAGCCCACTACCCTGGAGGCGCTGTTTTCTTACCGGAGGGCAGCTTAACTCCCGATCTCGCGCCTTGATAGCCCGCTAGAAGACGCCGTTCTTACGCGATCCACGCACGGCTCCACTGGTACTGGGCTCGACGATGGTTATGCGGCTTGCCCGTAGCCTGCACCGGGTGAACTGTCGCCAGAGTTGCGGCGAAGGTGATCGATATCGACGCGAGAGTGTTCAGCAATTTTTGCAAATCTTCCCCACCGTCTTAACGGCCTTGTTGTTCTCCTGATTGATTTTGGCGTCGCTGTCCTGTTCGTTCGTGGTCGTCGGTTTACCGATGCCGCCCGCAGCGGCGGTATTCTGCGCGTTGGCACCCGCGGAGCCTGACGGAGCCGCAGTACCAGCCGTATTGGTGCCCGGCGTCGATCCCGTGCTGAGCCCATTGCCGCTACCGGTCTGCTGGTTTGGAAGCCGGCCGGTCGCCGGCCTGTTGGTGTTGCCGGTCGCCGTGCTTCCATTTAGTCCGGTGTTTCCTGTAGTCGCTGCCCCGGTCGCCCCACTTCCGTTCGCTCCGGTAGCAGAGTTGCCAATTCCTCCTGCTCCTGGGGATGTCGAAGCTGTGCCTGCAGCACCTGAAGAGGCAGCGCCACCCGTGCCGCCGCTGGCGAATCCGCCCCCGGCTCCACCGCCGCCTCCGCCTGGGCGAACGCGACGTAGGGAACAAGGACGGCCAAGACGAGAGCAATGCGGGAGAATTTCATGTCGTTCACTCCTTTTCCGACCAAGGATACTTCTGTCGGACGTCACGACCTGGAAGCGGGAGAGCCGGTATCCAATCTAAGAGCAGGACGCACATTCAGCCGCGTTCTCATTCGACTTCGCCAAGAACTACTTGTCGCTGCCCTGCCCCGATGAGCCCGTCGTGGCCTTGCTGGTCGCGGGCTGGCCCGTCCGGCCGCTGCCGGGACTGACCCCGCCCGTCGCGTTGTTGCCGTAGCTGTTGCCCTCATTCGTATTGACGGTGCCGCTGGCGTTTGTGCCGGCGGTACCCTGCACGCTCGAAGAATTGGTCGTCGTTTGTCCCGCTGCTGACCCTCCCGAATTGCTCTGCGCGACGGCAAAGGGCAAACTGCCGAAGATTAGGCGTAGAAACATCGCGATACACAGGTCCATCAGTCCGCAGCCAACCACGAGCGAAAAGAACGATCCAAGACCAAGTGTGACCATCTAAGTTTCAAGATCCATCAATCGCCAGGTTGCCAATCGGCGTGCAGACCGCGCCCGATCGCATGTAGGCATCCTGCAGCAGCGCCCGACGACACACAGGCTCGGCTAGGAACGAGCGAGACTGCCCCCGGTTGATCCCACTCATGAGAGCAGATCTCGCATGGCCTACGAAGAACGGGAAGCCGGAAATCTGATCGGCAGTGACAAGGTCGAAGGGACCGCAGTCTATGGTGCCGACAGTCAGCGCATCGGATCGATCGAACGGGTGATGATCGACAAGATCAACGGCAAAGTCGCTTACGCGGTGCTGGGTTTTGGCGGCTTCCTCGAATCGGAGACGACCATTACCCGCTTCCGTGGCAATCGCTGAAATACGACACCAACCTTCGCGGCTACGTGACTGGGATCAGCGATAATCAGCTGAGAGGCGCGCCAAAGTACAGCGACGAGAGTAGCTGGAATTGATCAGACCCTTCGGTCACCCGCACGGTGGACGACTACTACCGGGGCATTCCGGCTCCTAAGGCTGGAGTGGCCCAAGGCGGAGGCGATTGCCGATCGCGCAGCGGCGCCGCTCGGCACGCGGACGTAGCCGTGCAACCAGGTGCGGCGCGGCGGAAAGGCGTCCGCTCATTTCGCCGGCGGACGCAACGGGCTTTCGGCCCACTTCCGCGCAGTCAGGTACAGCGGGTCATCGTCGCAATCGGTGCAGACGTACCGCGGCGGCCCCTCCCGAGCTTCGTCGGGCATAGCGTTCATCGGCCTGCCGCACGCGGCGGCCGGATTGAACTGCCATCTGATTTCCCCTGCGATAGCCAGTCTACTCCTGCCGATCTCGCGATCTCAAGACCCTGCGGGAAATGCATGTGCGTGCCGGCGCTTCTTGACCCGAGAGCTTGGGCTACTCAACTCTGGGCATGTGATGTTGTTGCAGGCGTAGTGGAGCAGGAGTTCTACCGAGGTCTCGCGCAGCGGGTCCGGGCCATTGCCGAGAGGGCCGATCCGTTCACCCGACGTCGTCTGCTGGATCTCGCCAAGCGGTACGACGCCAAGGGCGGCACCGGGCGATCCGGAGCAACCGAACGACCGCTGCCGGTCCCGCGCACCACGCCGCCGGCTTCCATCTTTTCCGGATCGGGCGAGGCCTGAGGGCCAGGCGGCGGAAGCCACGATGAGCGCAGGTCTCCGAGCGGCGGACCGCTCCGCCGCCTTCAGTCAAACCGAAGATCCGGCGAACGCCGAATTCCCGGTTTCCACGGTGAAGCTCGCCTAACCAGCAAGCGAACGCTCGAGGAAGAAACGCAGCATCTCCCTGGTCGCGTCCGGCCCGCGCGGATCGGTGTAGGACCCGGCGGGACTGCCTCCTGACCAGGCATGGCCGGCGCCGTGGACGCTCCAGTGCTCGGACGTCGCCCAGCCGCCTCCATCGGCGAGGATGGTGCGGGTGTACGCATGCCCCTCAGGTACTCGCCCGCGAACCACACTGGCTTTCTTGCCCTGAGCTTCGCCGGGCCCATCGAGAACCCGTTCACCGTTGTCCGGATGCACAGTCGTATCGCGATCGCCGTGGAAGACAATGGTCGGCACCGGCGCGCCGGCCGTCCGGATTGCTCCAGCGTTGCCCTGCCGCATAACGGCCAAGGCGGACGGAAGGTCGCTGGCAGCCCCGCAGGGCAGGCCCGAGTGGACGCCGACGGCGGCATAGAGGTCGGAGTACGTCGCGCCCATGATGGCGGCGGCGGCCCCGCCGGCGGACAGGCCTGCGACGTAGACGCGCTTGGGGTCGATAGGGTGTTCCCGCATGATCTTGCGAGTGATGCCCGCGATCAGCGAAGGCTCGCCGCTATCCCGCTGCTGGTCCCCCGTGCGAAACCAATTCCAGCATTTTGACTGGTTGGCTCCGCGCGGCTGCTCCGGATAGACCGCGAAGCAATTCCGCTCCTCCGCCAAAAAATTCATTCGGGTGCCGGCGGCGAAATCGTCCGGTGACTGGGTGCAGCCGTGAAGCATGACGATAAGGGGACGCGGTCCTCCATCAGCGCGGCTCGGGATGAACAGCTTGTACGTTCGGCTTCCCGCCGCGTTGGTGAAGGTGGCAGTGACGAACCTTGTACCGTCAGGTGCGATATCCGCCTTGGACGGCGGAGCGCGTCCGACCGGACCTGGCAGGCTGAATCGGGAAAGATCTTTCATGCCGGCGAATGGCGCCAGGCCTTTGCGCCGTTTGACAGACGTCGCTTGCGTGGACGGGCTGCTCTCCCTCTCCTCGACGACATTGGCCTTCAGGTCGAGTGTCGGCGGCTCGAGCTTCGCGGGCTTGACACACACAGCACCGCCCCTAATCGGTGCGGGGGCGCCATTGCCGCGCAGCATCCGCTGCAGGAGGGCCGTGGCCTCGACGAGTTGGCCGGCACGCGTGAGGCGGGTCGCTTCGCGGACCACGTCGGGATTCAGCATCGTTTCACCTCGTTCTGTCGGCGAGAGCGGCCTTGACCGCGGGAGTGGCATGAAGGGCTCCGAGCACTGAGACCGAGGCAATTGTGGCGCAGGCCAACTCGGGCGTGACGTCTTGGTCGATGCTCGCCAGGCCGAGAACGTTGATGTGCAGCATCTCGCCGGCGCGCCGCGCCCTTTCGAGATCGACGCGGGTATAATTCCGCAGCCCGAGGTCCAGGCTCTTCCGGACCGTCGACTGTTTGACCACATCCGCGTGTCGCTCGAGCTGGTTGCGGATCGCCGTCCGGATGAAATCGGTGCGGTTCGAGTAGAACCCTTCCTGCACCATGAGATCGACTTGGCCGAGGTCGACATAACCCAGATTGATCGTGATCTTCTCGGTATCAGGGGCTCGGGATCGCAATTCGCGGACATTATCGACCATGGGCATATCCATTCTACCATCCGGCTGGATGGTACAAAGATGGTAAATGGGTGCGAGTCGTGCCTTTTCAAGGCCGGCGGCAAACCTGCCTAGCCGCCGCTGGGGACTTCGAAATCGATGCGATCTGCTGCCGCCCGGCTTCCCCACGATGCGTTGGAGCCGCCGGCCTGCACGGAGGCTTAGCCCCAGCATTGGCCGCAATGGACGTCAGTCCGTCATCGGCGACTGCTCATCTGTCGAACTGGTTGCGGGCGCGGTCACATTAGGGCTCGCCCAGCTGCTGAGCCGCCGCGGCATCACCCGGCGCGGCCGCGTCCCTCGATGGGGGTCCGAGCCGACAGACCTTCCGCCGCTTCGGCGGCCTGCAGTTCGCTTCGATAGTCCCTCGCCATCTTCTCGAAGCGCTCCCGGTCGGTACTGCTGTTCACTGCGTGCGCGAAGTGTTGCGCACGGGCGATCTGCTCGATCACGAACTGCTTACCGCTGGGCATGGCTCATCTTTTCGATTCATTGCCAACGTCCAATGCACGGCGGCCGATATTGTTGCCGGAGCGGCATCGAAACGCGAACCGTCCCAACGGCGAACGGGACTTCTTCATCGTCCAAGAACCTTTTCATCGTCCAAGAACCTTTGCTTGAAATCGCTGTCCTGCCGGCGGCGGCATGCTAGGTTTCCGAGCGGCCTGCGCCGCCATCTCATTTGACAGGAGTTGGCAATGCCCATCGCACCGGGGAAGGAGTCGGTATCGGCTCCCAGCCCCGCCACCGAGGTCATCAGACAGGAGCTGCCGTACCGACTGCGACAGCAGTCGCTGCTGGGCGAGTTCGGCCGCTCCGCCATGCAGACCCGCGACATCGGACACATCCTACAGCGCGCGACCGAGCTCTGCGCCGAGGGCCTCGAAACACCATTTGCCAAGGTGCTGGAGTACATGCCCGAGGACAAGCGGCTGCTGGTGCGGGCCGGCGTCGGTTGGGGGCCCGGCACGGTCGGCGAGGTGTCGCTCGGGATCGATATGGAATCCCCGGCCGGCTACGCCTTCCATACTGGCCAAATGGTACTTTCCAATCACTTGCAGGAGGAAACGCGATTCCGGGCGCCAAAGCTGCTGTCGGATCACGGGATCAAGCGGGCGATCAATGTCCTGATCGCAAGGGGCGGCGAAGGCCATCTGCCCTTCGGCGTGCTCGAGGCCGACAGCCCGGATCCCGGACAGTTCGATCGCGCGGATGCCGATTTCCTGGCCGGTTTTGCCGGCTTGCTCGGCATCGCCATCGAGCGGCAGCATGCCGACGCCGACCTCAAGGAAGCGCTCGACCACCAGGCTATGCTGACGCGCGAAATGAGCCACCGCGTCAAGAACAGCCTGGCGTCGGTCGTGGGCCTCCTCCACGTGCAGGGTCGCAACGCGGAGTCGGAAGACGTCCGGAATGCCCTGAAGGATGCAGCTTCGCGCATCACCACGATCGCCCAGGTCCACGACCATTTATGGCGCAGCACGCGGATCGGGTTTGTCGACATCGCGGACTTCGCGGGCGAGCTTTGCCGGAAGCTTCAAGAAACCATGGCGCACAAGGTAAGCTGTGCTTTCGATCCTCTGATGATTTCAGCCGACAAAGCCATTCCGCTGGGTCTTCTGATCAACGAGATCGTGACGAACTCCGCCAAGCATGCTTACCCGGACGGATCCGGTGATATCCGCGTTTCGGGCGCCCGGCACGGCACCGACTTGCGGGTGGAAATATCAGATCAGGGTGTCGGCCTGCCGACGGAGTTCGATATCGACCAGCCACGGGCGAGTCTTGGCTTCAAGGTGATCAAAAGCCTGATCGCCCAACTTGAGGGACGCATTGCAGTGACCTCCAACTCGCCAAAAGGCGTCATGGTCCAGCTTGAGGTGCCCTTGGATGAGAAAACGGGTTTTGCGGCCCGTCCAGTCCCGGGCAGCCGATGCTTGCAGAAGCCGTACCATCCCGGCGCGATCGTCAGCGCGGTTAGAGATGGCGACGGGAACCCGAGACATCTCGCGCTAGATCAGCCAATTTGGACATCTCCTTTTGCGCCCTCGGCACTCGCAATTCTGCAAAGAGCATGGCTAAGGTGCGACCGCAGCCCAAAACAAGTCAGGAGTGCACATGTCAGGCGTTATCGAACGCAACAACGTACATGTCCGTGGCGAGGGCGATCGGGTCATGGTCTTCGCCCACGGTTTCGGCTGCGACCAGAACATGTGGCGCTTCGTTGCGCCCGCATTCGAGAAGGAATTCAGGACCGTCTTGTTCGATCACGTCGGCGCAGGCGGATCAGATTTGTCGGCTTACGATCGAGCCAAATATTCCAGCCTCGGCGGCTATGCGGACGACGTGATGGAGATTGGCCGCGAATTGGATCTCAAGGACGCGGTCTTCGTGGGGCACTCTGTCAGCAGCATGATCGGCGTGCTCGCCGAGCAAAAGTCGACTGGCATGTTCGGAAAGCTGGTGCTGATCGGTCCTTCGGCCCGATACATCGACGACGAGGACTACGTGGGCGGCTTTAGCGCCAAGCAGATCGAGGAACTGCTCCAGTTTTTGGAATCCAACCACATGGGCTGGTCGGCCCAGATGGCGCCGGCCATCATGGGCAATCCGGATCGGCCTGAGCTTGGTGAGGAGCTTACGAACAGCTTCTGCCGAACGGACCCCGAGATCGCAAAAGCGTTCGCGCGGGTGACCTTCACATCCGATAATCGCAAGGATCTGCCGGGCGTCGGCGTCCCGACCTTGGTCCTGCAGTGCAGCGAAGACATCATCGCGTCCCAAGAGGTCGGCGACTACGTGAACCGCAACATTCCCAAGAGCCGGATGATCGTCCTGAAGGCGACCGGCCACTGTCCCAACCTCAGCGCGCCCGATGAAGTGGTTGAGGCGATGCGGACATTCGTCTAGTGGACGTCTCCCGCCCCGACTTCCAGGATCTGGTCGAGAACGCACCGTGCGGGTACATCACCCTGCAGGCGAACGGTCGCGTCGATCAGGTGAACCGGACCTTCCTGGACTGGAGCGGACGTTCGGCGGAGCAGATGATCGGCAAGCGTTTTAGCGATTTCCTGACAATGCCGGGCCGCATCTACTACGAGACCCACATCGCGCCCTCTTGCGTATGCAGGGATCCTTCCAGGAATTCGCCATCGACATGCTGGCTGCGGACGACACTCCGCTGCAGATGATCGCGAACGCAAACGAGCGTCGGGATGCGGATGGCAAGCTGCTGCTGATACGCCTTGCGCTGATCAAGGCGACCGATCGGCGGCGGTACGAACAGGAGCTGCTTGCGGCGCGCGAACTGGCGAAGGCAGCCGAAAAGGCTATCGAGGAGCGCCTGCAGCGCGAGAACGAGGGCCTCCGAGTTGCGCGAGCAGTTCATCGCGGTATTGGGCCATGACCTTCGCAATCCCCTCGCCTCCATTAGCGCCGGTGCCCGCATACTGGACCGCACCGTCCAGAGCGAGAAGGAGCGCCAGATCATCGCGATGATGCAGACGACGGTCATGCGGATGTCCGCGCTGATCGACGACGTGCTCGACTTCGCGCGCGGCCGGCTCGGCGGTGGGATTTCTCTCGACCGCAACGTGTCCGAACCGCTGGAGCGGACTCTCGCCCAGGTGGTCGATGAGCTCAGATTGGCCACGCCCGGCCGGATGATCGAAGCCGAATTCGAGATCGATCGCCCGGTGAATTGCGATCGCACCAGGATAGGTCAGCTTCTATCGAACCTGGTAGGCAACGCGCTGACGCATGGCTCGTCGAACAAACCAGTTGTGGTCCATGCCGAGACGACCGCGATCACGTTCGAACTCTGCGTGTCCAACGCGGAGACCCCATTCCGCCCGAGGCTATGGACAAGCTGTTCGAGCCGTTCTTTCGCGGAAAGGCCCGCCCTGGCCGTCAGGGTCTCGGGTTGGGTCTCTATATCGCGTCCCAGATCGCAGAAGCTCACAAGGGCAAATTGACCGTGACCTCAAGTTCGGAGGAGACCCGCTTCACTTTCTCCATGCCTCTTCAAGCCATGTGAAGAGCGGTTCTGGTCGATACGTTCAAGAAGGCCGGCCATCCGACCCTGCGCCGCTGGGCTATCTCCGTGCTGCACGATCCGCCGCGATCCGCAAATGAGGACACAATCGGTGCAGGTCCCGAGCGGACCCGCAGCGCCCGCGAGGACGCCTTCGATCTCGCTTGTCGCTCCGCCGGCGAGGGCGATCAAGATGACGCCTGCAGCGATTTCGATCGGTTGTACGATCATCAGCCGCCAATCAGGCACTATTCCGGTGTTTCCACAGGGATTTAACAGCCCGAACACCGCGCTACTCTGCGCGCTTACTCCAGGTGCATGAGACTGTCGGAATGCTGGCGACCCGATATGTTGGCGCTGCCAGAGGTAGGTCGTTCGCTGGAGCGCCAGTTAATTAATTCACCTGATGATTCGCTGCCTGACTGACAGCATGTCCTCGACGACGACGAGGCTCGGAAATCGGCGCCACGGTCATATCGTTGCGCAATTTGAAGAATTCCTGGAAGCAAACCCTGATCAGCCGCCGTATCTGGCAGAAATTTGCGCGGCAATCGGAGTTGCTGAGCGTACTCTTCGGGGCGGCTGCGAGGAGCATATCGGGATGGGTCCGATCCGCTATCTGGCTTTGCGAAGAATGCATCTGGCACGTCGTACACTCTTGCTTGCCAATCCCTTGAAAGCCTCTGCTACCCGAATTGCAACCGATCATGGATTCTGGGAGCTCGGTCGCTTTTCGGTCGCATACCGCGCCCTGTTCGGCGAGTCGCCATCGGATTCCTTGCGACACTCTTCAGACGATCGGCCAGCGGTGCCGAATTCTCTCTTATCATTGGCGGATCGCACCTAGCTTACGGGCAAGCGATCCGTGTCGTGCATAGACTTCCGGAAATTGACCAACCTCCATGCGGCGACCAGGCTCAGTCGCGAGCATCGCCCGGCGAGAGCCAGATAAACCGATGTCGCCTATGCTCAGGACGATGCTCGCCTGGAGATGCACCTGAACCCTACATGGCTGGCCGATGTGTCGATCGGCTCGGCATGGCGCGCCGCCGGCCGGTAACGGCGGCAATAGTTCGGTGCGCACAGGTGCGAGCCGCCCTTGAGCACCTTGCGAGGAATCTTGATCTTCGGGTCACGCGGATCATAGCTCGCGTTTTCCGGGCCGCCGCGGGGGTTCTGCGGAATGCAACAGGCCTTCGGCGCATCCGCTTCATGCTTCGGCGAATACCAATCGGTCGTCCACTCCCAGACGTTGCCAATCATATCGTACAGGTCGTGGCCATTGGCCGGAAATGCAGTGACCGGCGAGGTTCGTTCGAAACCGTCGGTTGCGAGATTCTCATGCGGGAAATTGCCCTGCCAGGTGTTTGCCATGTGCTTGCCAGCAGGTGTTAGTTCGTCGCCCCACGCGAATTCAGCGTCGTTCAATCCGCCACGCGCAGCGAACTCCCATTCCGCTTCGGTCGGCAATTCCTTGCCGGCCCATTTGGCATAAGCTTCGACGTCACGGTAAGCGACGTGAATGACGGGATGGTCGTCAAGCCCGCGGATGTTGCTGTGGCGGCCATAAGGCCGGCGCCAGTTGGCGCCGAATGCGAACGTCCACCATTCGCCCCAGTAACGCAGATCAACAGCCTTCTTGGGCGGAGTGAAGACCAGCGAACCGGCCTTGAGCATGTGGGGTAAGGCGTTGGGATAATCCTTCGCGGCGGGCGTCAGCTCGGCGAAGGTGACGTAGCCGGTCGCGTTGATGAACTCGCGAAATTGGCGATTGGTGACGGGCGTCCGGTCCATCCAGAAGCCATCTACCTTCACTCGGTGGACCGGCGCTTCCTCCGGGTAGTGCTTGTCCGACCCCATGCGAAACGTGCCGCCTGGCACGTACACCATCCCGCATCCGCGGGATGCGTGAGCGATTGAGCTGGATGGAATTTCGTATCGGTGAAATTCATTGCAAACTCCGGCTGTCTTCAATCAGTGCCTATGATTTCGATGGTCCACTGCCCGAGCTCGGCCCCTTGCCACTATGCGAGTTCGGCAGAAACGCCGATGCGGCTCTATCACAATCGCTTCGCGTGCCTTTGGCCGAAGATTAACTGGGTTAGACCCCTCACAGCAAGCGGCTCAGGTGCGGACCCGAAATGCCAACTTAACGAGTCCCATCTCCGGAGCAGCACGCCAAATACAACCGGCACAGCCAACGCTGCCGCGATTGGTGATCCGAAAAGCAATAGCCCAACCAGAACGTTGATCGCGCCCAAGCTGACCGGCCCGATGCCACCCCCTTCCCCCGACGATCTGCAACGCGCCCATCGCGAACCTGAATGCCCAGGATAAGCACAACATGGTAGGCCCCGTGAGGGCGGGCACGAGCGGATGTCTCAAAACGAACAAGCCTGCGAGGATGCCCACGATACCGCTAAGCAGCGAACATATCCATGGAGTTGAGCGGTCGACGACGGCCTGGACCAGCCCGAGCAGGCCCGTAGTGAGCCATTAAGATCCGAGGAAGTACGTCAGCGCCACGAGTGTGGCGTTGGGCTGGGTCACGAGCATCAGAGCCGGGATCACTCCGGCAAACCTTGCAGAAGAACCCACCAGATATTTGACTGCTGAGGCAGCAACGCGGTGTTGGTCATGACGAGAGCTCCTACCGCTAATTGTTGGCCGGCGGCACTCGCAGTTGTTCCATCGCCTGTTCGACCGAGAACGAGCCCGGTCTTTGCCGCGGCGGAAATTGCACGAAACTCGCAAGGTGCTGGCCCACGATCGCCTGCGCGGGAACGACGACGAAGGCATGTTCAATGAACCATCGGACGTAGTCGCCGGACTCATGCTGGGCGCGTTCAAACGGATCGGACTTCAGATTATACAGGATAGGCAAGCGGAGCTGAATCATCGGCTGCTGCCAGACACTCAAACCCTCAGCCTTTTGCTCCAGGAACACTGCCTTCCACTGATCATAGCGCAGGCCAGCGAGATTGCCGTCGTCGGTCCAGTAGAAGAATTCGCGGCGCTTATCCGGTCCCTTGTGACTGAGAAGATCGCGCTGGTCATATCCGTCGAGGTGAACCTTGAAAGTTTGCCCGGCTGCATCATAGCCCTGCAGAAGCTTCTCCTTGACAGCTGGCTCGCCGGCCGCCGCGACTAGTGTCGTTGCCCAGTCCTCCGCGGAGAAGACGTCGTTGATCTCGGTGCGCGCCGGCACCAGCCCGGGCCAGCGTATCATCGCAGGGACGCGATATCCGCCCTCCCAGTTCGTGTTTTTCTCGCCCCGAAACGGGGTGGTACCGCCGTCCGGCCAAGTGAAAGTCTCCGCACCGTTATCGGTCGTGTAGATTACGATCGTGTTGTTCGCGATCCCGAGATCGTCGAGTTTCTTGAGCAGTTGTCCAACTTGTCCATCATGTTCCACCATGCCGTCAGGATAGATGCCCAAACCTGTCTTGCCCTGGGACTCCGCCTTGAGCCGGGTCCAGATGTGCATCCGGCTTGGATTGAACCAGACGAAAAAGGGCTTCTTGTCGCGGTTGGCCCGGTCGATGAAATCGGTTGAAGCCGTCAGAAACTCTTCATCAATCGTTTCCATCCGCTTTTTGGTGAGTGGTCCGGTGTCGTCGCACTTCTGCTTTCCCCACGCGCCAAATCGAGCGTCGTCACCGGGCGTATCGGTGGTGGTCGCGATGCATTTCAACACCCCGCGCGGACCAAACATCGCTTTGAAGCTTGGGTTCTTCGGATAATCCGGGTGTTCCGGCTCATCCTCGGCATTCAAATGATAGAGGTTGCCGAAGAACTCATCGAAGCCATGGACGGTCGGCAGAAATTCGTTTCGGTCGCCGAGATGGTTCTTGCCGAACTGAGCAGTCGCATATCCCTGCGGCTTGAGCAGCTCGGCTATGGTCGGATCTTTGCCCGACAATCCTTCCTTTGCTCCAGGGAGGCCGACTTTCAGAAGCCCCGTCCGCAACGGGCTTTGGCCGGTAATGAAAGCAGCCCGGCCGGCGGTGCAAGATTGCTGTCCATAATAATCGGTGAAAATCGCACCTTCGTTGGCAATGCGGTCGATGTTAGGCGTCCGGTACCCCATCATCCCGCGGTTGTAGGCACTGATGTTCCAGTAGCCTATGTCGTCCGCCATGATGACGAGAATGTTCGGCTTTTGCGGCTGTTGAGCCAGAACATAGCCCCCGGTCGTTGACCCGATCGCGGTCAGTGCGGTCAGACTGAGCAGTGTCGATCGAAGCTTGCTTGCAAAGGTCATCGAGTATTTTCCCTACTTCTTCATCGGACGGGATTGTGTTCGAACGAGGGGCTACCTTCTGGTCGCGCGCAGCCCGACCCGTATATCCCGCCGGTCAGATCTTGCTGAAAGTGGCCGGCCTTTGGGCCGGCCATCGATGTTGGACGCCGCAGCGCTCTCAGTTACTCGCTCTGATGACCGGACTTCTTCATTTCTGCGAGGATGCCGTCGAGATTATAGGTCTCCGGCGCCTGCATCGGAGGGAAGTCCTTGTACGAGAAGAGCTCCTTTTCCCAGAGCAGCTGACCGAGGGGCAGGATATTCCAGTCATACAGGTAGGCCGTGCTCGGCGAGCCGATCGAACCGGCATAGCCCAGCAAGGATTTGGCATCGGAGCCGACCGTCTGCTCGAATGGGTCGCGCTTGATGTTGGCGACCTGCGTCCAATGGAAGCTCTGCGCTCCGAACAATCCGCCGGTCCCGGTGTCCGGCACCATCGTGTAGTACATCTTCCAGTTCTTGTAGCGTACCGCCGACGGCTGTGCGCCGGTGTAGTAGAAGAAGACGTCGCGCGCTGACTTGTCCGTGCCTTCGAGATAGGCGCGCTGATCGACGCCGTCGAGCGTCGTCTTGACGATGCCGGGATAGCTTCCAGCCTCGATCTGTTTCTTCAAAGCGTCGCCCTTCGGCCCGCCGGCGATGTCGACGAGCGTCGGCAGCCAATCAAGTGCCGACATCATCTCGTTCTTGACCGTGCCCGGCTTGATGTGGCCCGGCCAGCGAACGACCAGCGGGGCGCGCATGCCGCCTTCCCAGGTGGTCAGCTTGCCGCCCTTGAAGGGGGTGGTGCCACCGTCAGGAAACGTGATGTTCTCGGCACCGTTGTCGGTCGTGAAGACGATGATGGTATTGTCGAGCTGGCCCATGTCCTCGAGCTTTTTGAGGACATAGCCGATATTGTCGTCCATCTGCTTCATGCCGGCCTCGTTGAGGCCCCAGTCCTTGCCGCCCGGCTCGCCGATCATCGCCTCGTATTTCGGCGGCAGCACGGTCGTGATGTGCATGCGCGCCGGGTTGTACCAGACGAAGAACGGCTTGTTGGTCTTCTTGGGATCGTTGCGATCAAGATAGTCGATCACCTTGGCCGAGATTTCTTCGTCCACGCCTCGCGATCGGTCGAGCGTCAAGGGACCTTCGTCCTTGCAGGTCTGGTTTGCTTGCGAGCCGTCCGACGACTTGCACGCAATGACCGGCCGCGGCGGCGTCAGGCACGTCGTTGTTCGAGGATCAACGGCACCTGGGACATCCGCGAGTCCCGGACGGGCGTTGCCTTGCAAGGCGGCGCAATGCCTTGCACGGTCGGGCTCTTGTTGATGTCCGGGAAGCTCACCCCTGCATCGCGTCGAGGTGATACAAATAACCCCAGAACTCCTGGAAACCATGCGCAGTCGGTAGCGCCTCGGGATTGTCGCCAAGGTGATTCTTGCCGAACTCGCCGGTATTGTAACCGAGGTCGAGCAGGAACTTGGCCACGGCGGGGGTACCGGGTCGCAGCCAGGACGGGCTGCCCGGCAGCTGCGGCGGTATCATGCCCGTGCGCAGCGGATGCATGCCGGTGAAGAAGGCGTTTCGTCCGGCGGTGCAACTCTGCTCGGCATAATATGTCATGAAGAGCGCACCGTCGTTTCCGATACGATCGATGTTTGGCGTTTCTCCGACCATCAAACCGCGATGGTAGATGCTCGGCTGCATGATGCCGATGTCGTCGCCCATGATGAAGAGGATATTGGGCTTGCCAGATGATCCTTGTGCAACGGCCGGCAACGTGATCGCCGGCAAGCTGGCCGCGACCAGCGCGGCGGTTGAAAACAGCTTTTTTCTTAGATTTTTACTGATCTTCATCGCTTCAGCTCCTATCTTCAAAACCGTGACGGGTGAACAGGCAGGCTTTCGAAGCCCGGCAGGCTGCTGCAAAAGGATGTCATCGGCTGGCGGCACGCGCCCGGGTCGACGCTCCCTTCGAGGCCAACCTTCCCAAGCTTGCTTTGAGAGCGCTATGCGAATTCGGCAGAGCATCTCTCAACCATCCTGTTTGTTTGAAACGCGGCGTAGTGTTGATGATGGGCTTTCATTAAAAATGGCGCGGTAAGCCACGGCGAAGCGTCCGAGTTCGGTAAATTGATGATCTCGGGCAATCTCCGAAACACTTGTCGTTTCCGGGTTAGCGCGTCTCAACGCCGATCGCGCCCGATTCAATCGCCGCAATAGGTGGTACCGGCCTGGGCTAACCCCCAGAAATTCAACGCAGCAAAGTCGTAAGGTCCGCTCCGGCACGCCGATCGTGGTGCAAAGCTCAGACAGGTTCAGATGTGCCTCCCGTCGTGCCGCCAGGGCCTCCTCGAAGCGAACCATGATGTCGGCGTGGCGTCTTCTCCCCGTCAAAAGCTTGTCGGTCTGTTCGGTAGACAAGCAATTCACGAGCGCATGCAACAATTCCTGCTCGAGGGATCGAGCAACTTCGGGGATCGCAATCAGTTCTTGTCTGGTTTCAGCGAGCCGACAGGCCTTAGAAAGCAGAGATAACATTGATCTGGCGGCGGCGCGCGCAGGTACTATCGCGCGGCCTTCCGATGGCGCACTGATACTTTCACCGGTCAAACTCCTGCTGCATCGCGCGAGGTCCTCTGCCGCCAGCGACATGAAACACCAGTCCCCTTTTCCGGCTGTCCGCTGATGCGCCCGCTCACCGAGGGAGTGGAGAACCAGGTCACCCGGATTCAAAGCAAGCCCGCAATACGTCAAACCGGAATGCCCCCTCACCGAATCGAGATGTGCACCTGAGCAGGAGATAATGCGACGAACGCGATGCGGGGGAGGTTCTCTCGCCCCCTCAGCACGTGCAGGCCGCCTAGATGCAGCCAAGTCAGGCGTGCGTTGAACTCACCGCCTGCCGTGACAAAGAGGTCGACATTCGCTGCTCCGATTGCCGCGCAGTATTCGTCGGGGCTGGCAAATGTGGCCGTGCCGTTCTCTGCCATCCGATTTGTCTCGTTCGAGGCATGCGCCGTCGCCTTCTGTCCGGCGCAGGCGCGCAGCATGAGAGATCGACCGCGATCCGCCTATGCAACTTCGGAAGCGGAACGCCCCGGAGCCGGATGAACTCTATTTCTCTGCTTGCCCCTCTGTTTTGCCGAAATTGCATAGCGGGGTGCAGCGGTCATCCTTATTCTATCATCATAGCAATCCGCTGCCGAATGGCGGGTACCTCTGCCAACCCCGGAGAAACAGATGAAGCCCAGAGCACAGGTCCTCGTTCCGATGCTGGCGGCCGGCTGGATTGCCTTTGGGAGTCCAGCGCATGCGCTCGAAGTAGACGGCTCGTGGGCCACCTCCCCATCCTCCTGTGGTCAGGTTTTCATCAAGAAGAATGGCGCGGTTTCCTTTCGGCAGGATTCCGACCAGTACGGCGGCGGGTTCATCCTGGAGGGAGACAAGATTCAGGGTCAGATGCAAACCTGCACGATCAGCAGGCGGAAAGAGGACGGCGATGTCATCCATATGATCGCCAAGTGTGCGGACGACATCATGACATCGAATGTTCAATTCAGCGCAAAGATCATCGACAACAACACCATCGCACGAGTTTTTCCGGGAATGCCGGAATTCACGCTGAGCTATTCGCGTTGCCCGATGTGATTTGTTTGAAGGTTCGGACTTCACTTCACGTCTTCGGACCGACGCGATGGATACTTTCCTCGGAAACGCGCATGACGCGCCAGCAGAGTAACAAGCTGCGGCGCGCCATCACTTTCGCAAATCGGCCCAAAACTATCGCCTGGCGATTCAGCGCGCATCGAATGGAAAAATCACTTTCCAATCGTTTTTCATGTCGATCAAGGTCCACTTGTTGGCAGCGGCCGCATCCAGAGCAACGTCGAGATGTCCGAAATGCGATCGCCGATCATAGGCATATTCGCGTACGGCGTCGGTGTGATGAACGATGGCCCCGAAGCGCACACCGTCACTGATCGTCGTCCACTGGAGCATCTCGAGATCGCCGTCCGAGTTACCGAACGCTGCAATCGGGCGGCGGCCAAGAGCCTCGTTGATGCCGACCGGCTTGCCCGCTTTATCGTCGACGAAATTCAATTCCGGCAAGCGGAACAGCGTGGGGATGCCGTCGCGCATCTGGAATTTGGTCTTGATCGAAGATCCGATCACCTGTTCAGGAGTAACGCCGTACACTTTCTCCGTCCATGGACGCATGAACTCGACACCGCCACCCGACACGATGAAGGTTTTGAAGCCGTTTGCCCGCAAATAGGCCAGTAATTCGAGCATCGGTTGATAGACCAGTTCGGTATAGGGCCGCTTGAAGCGCGGGTCGCGCGCCGTGGCGAGCCAGTCTGTCACGATCTTTGAGAACTCATCGGTGGTCATGCCAGCGTGGGTCACCATGACCAATTCAACGAGATCGTGTTCGTCCATTTTGGCCAGTGCTTCGAGGTCTCCTCCAGCACGGATTGATACGGCTGAGTGTGCTTCCACTCGGGATGCTGGGGGCCATCACCCTGACGCGATCGAGCGCAAATGCCAGTTGGACATACATCGGCTGCTCGACCCAAAGCGTGCCGTCATTGTCGAAGGTCGCGGCACGCTCGGCGGGCGCCACAAAATCAGGACCGCCGGCTCTGGTCACCCGACCGACGAATTCGATAATGGCTTGCTTCGTCGGGGTGGCATTCCACGAGGGTAATGGATCGACTTGAGCAAACGCCGGCAGCGACCAGCCCAAACCTAACGCGAGCCCGAGGATCATACCCAGAGATTTGCGCTTCATATTTCTCAACTCCAGCTGCATTCGATGCGAAATCACGCGCGCTGAGCACCAAATTTGGACGAAGAGGACGATCACCGTCTATGCGATTTCGGCAGACTTCGCATGGCCAGGGTGGGGGAAGCGGACTCTCACGGCAAGAGAAGACGGTGCGCCGCACAGGCCGCGCGGATAGAAGGCCGACCAGCCGAAAGTGCATAGCGCAGAGCCCCAGTTTGTCGTGATCTCGAGATCGAGCGATGCCGCTTCATCACGTTCTTGCAGAGTCAGATGCGCACAACATTGCCTGTTCTGACGACGATCCTGCTTTTGACTGCAAGCTCGCACGTTCGGGCGCAAACAGACCTCACCGCATACGCAGACGCCAACGGGTACGTCGATGTGCAGACACTGAGCTGTAGCGCGCTTGCGGGCACCTGGCAGGGCGACGCCGACCGGCTGACCACCTGGTACAGCGGTTGGTACAACGGCCTCGCCAAGAAGCATTTCTTTAACATCGCCAGGGCGAAAGAGCTCGAGCATGAGGTGATCGTCCATTGCAAGACAAATCCGCAAATTCGCATCATTGAAGCGATCGACGTCATACTCAAGCAGGAAAGGTTCTCGGGCGGGTTCAAATGACGCCGCTCTTGAATGCGAACCTTCGTCACGACGCGTGGCGGCGGCGGCGCAGAGAATCCGCTCGACCGCCGAAATTGCATAGTCAAACCCGCAATGCTCTTTCATGGTCACGGGGTAAGCGAGACCTCTTGGCCAAATCTCGGGCAACAACGCCGCCGAACACGAAGGAGAGGACAAACATGACGAGCAAGACCAACGCTGTCGCGCTTGCAGGTATTATCGTTGCCTCCATTGCATTGGCCGGCGTCACCGGCGCGTTTGGCCAGGGCGCCGCGACGTCGCCGTCGATGAAGACGATCGGCACGCCTAGCGCGGCTGCCAAACCCGAAATCGTCCCGTCACTCTTCGTGATAAATTCCCGCGGCGCGACGCTGCAGGGCGAGACCCTCGTTCTGACCGGTGTCACGCCGAGCTCGATCATCTTCGCCGATCGTCCGGTACGAGCCGCCGGCCATCAGTCCACCGCCGATGTGATCGCTGAATGGGGCTCCGGGGAGGACAGCTTCGCCAAGAACCCGCCCAACGCGACCGTGTCGGTCCTGGGCAAGGACGGCTCGGTGAAGGATGCGGTCCTTGTTCTGAAGAACCCGAAGCTCGAGGGCGACAAGCTGACTTTCGCCGTGCAGGTCCTGGAAGGCGATCTCACTGGCGCCGACGGACCGACAGCCGTGTTCATCGACATCATCGGGCGGCCGCTGACGCCGCTATCGTTTGCAGGCGTTGCTCGCCGCTCCGCGTTCCGCGGCGCGATGTACGCCGGCGCCGTCGGGGCCGCTGCATATGGAGCTGCCGCCTATGCCGCTCCCTACTATCATCCCTATGCGCCGCCGGCCTGCGGCTACTATCCCTACCCGCCTTGCTACTGAAGACCCGAGTCGCGAAAGCGGCACGCCCCACGTTGGATCTGGACGTCACGTGCCCAGATCCGCTTTCGAAGCGGCAAGTGTCAAAAATCCGCGCTCTCCCGAATCCAGCTCCCGAAAAAGCGGCGCTTCAACCGACAGGAGACCAGCTCATGTGGCGCCACGCGCGTATCACTCTGCTCGCCACTGCCGCGTCCGCCGTCAGCGTTGCGGCGTCGGCTACCGACGTCCCGGCCCGAATGGAGCCAGTTGCGCCGGTCGCTTACGTGCCGGCGTTTTCATGGACAGGATTCTACCTCGGAGGAGAGCTTGGCTGGATACAGACGAACCCGAAATACACGACGGGTGCGCTGTTGTTTGGGGCACCCTTCCTCGGAACGTCTGGATCCCGCAAGGACGGCGTGACGTACGGAATTCTGACCGGCTACAATTACCAGGCGGGCCAGCTCGTGCTGGGCGTCGAAGTCGATTTCCAGGGATCGACGGTCGGCGAAATCCGCTCCACGGCAATCACCGGGGATTTCCCGCACCGCGCACAGCAAATGGGGCAGCTCGATAAGCGCGCGGCTCGGCTACGCCGCCGATCGTGCCCTGCTCTATGTCACGGGTGGGGCGGCGTTCGCATCGATCGAGACTTCGATTCTCTTTACTGGCATCTCGGTCGGCTGGGACGGCACGCGCGTGGGTTGGACGGCTGGAGCCGGCGTGGACTACGCCTTCACGGGCAACTGGTTCACAGGGCTCGAATACCGCTACTCGCAGTATCAATCCCAATCCTTCGTCTATCCCATACCGGTCCTCAATCTCGGCATCGTCGGTCTCAAGCAGGAACTGAGCAAAAATTAGGTCACGGCACGCATTTGCTACAAGTGCTGAACCGTTTCGACACCGGATCGTATGGCCGAGCCAACAGGAATATTTCCAGAAAGCGGGACTTTTCGTCATGCTCAAACATCTCCTTAAGCTGTCGTTCGTTGCGCTCGCCACCGCGTTCGTATCGCCCGCGGTTGCCCAGCAACCGCCCCCCGGAGTTAGCGTCGGCACCCTGACTTGCAAAATGGCGCCTTCGATCGGCTTGATCTTCGGGTCCCGCCAGCGCATGGCCTGTCGTTTCACACCCAACGGTCCATATCCGCCGGAAGCATATGTCGGCGTGATGGGCACGCTCGGTCTCGATATCGGGATCACGGCAGGCGGGGCCATGGCGTGGAGCGTCTTTGCACCGACGGCAGGACGGCGGCGCGGAGCGTTTTCGGGCACTTACGTAGGCGCGAGCGGCGCGGTTGGCGTAGGTGTGGGCGTCGGTGCCAATTTGCTGTTCGGCGGATCGGGCCGTTCGATTGCGTTGCAGCCGATTTCGCTCGAAGGTTCGGTCGGGGTCAATCTGTCTCTCGGAGTTTCGAGTCTTACGCTTGCTTTGGCACAATGAAGGTCTAGCGAAGTGCATCCCCAGCTTCCACCGCGGACCTGCGGCCACTTCAACGAAGCCGCCTGGTTCGGAACCAGTCATCAGAGGACGTTTCGATGAGAATCACAGTGAAATCGCTGGTTACGCTTGGAGTGTTGCCCGTGCTCGCCATCTTGTTGGCGAGCGCCGCTTCCGCACAGGCGGACCTCGGGAAGGCGCTTCTGGAGAAGCTGACCGCCAGGGTGGCCAAGCTCGAAAGCGCTTGCGCCGGCGACATCAAGAAGTATTGTAAAACGGTGACGCCGGGCGAAGGGCGCATGATCTACTGCATGCAGGCCCACGAGGACAAGATCAGTCCCAAATGCGCGTTCGAGCTCGAGGAAGCCGCAACGGGTGCGCAAACCGCGGCTGACGCCCTGAAAGATGCAGTGATTGCATGCAAGGCCGAGATAAGCGGCGCATGCGGAAAGGTGCTCCCGGGCCAGGGCCGAATCGCGGCTTGCCTGCTGTCAAACAAATCGACGGCCTCGGCAGGTTGCGTTGATGCCATTCAGAAGATCCAGCGATGGCCGCTCAATAGCAGCGGCAGCGCATAGATATTGCCGTTTGACGTAGCTCGCGCCGTTCGCTCGCTGACACAAACTGATCGGGTGGAGCGGAAGTCCCCGGCCACGCGAAGAGTGCGCGGATAGGCTTGCACACGATGCATTTGGCGCGTCGCTTGCCGCCAGTGATCCCCCACTGAGCCACCCGCGCGACGCGTTGACTCGCCGCGCCTGGCCCGAGAGCGATCTAGCAATCACGCAAACTCGCCAGACATGCACAAAATGTAATTTTACACGCGCACGCCCGCATGCGAGTGCAGGCCGCGGCTGGGAATGGCCGCACGTGACGTACCGGGCCGCCTCAACTCACGTCCAATACGGACATCATCAAAACACTCAACCAGTTCAGCGCCATCGGAGTGAGCACGAGAGCGACCCTATGGCGAGACCGATCTATGAACTTTGAAGACAACGAATCGTCGGATCTGACGGTCGAGCAATGCGAGGAACTGGCGGCCGCCTTGGCTGAGGACGCATCACTGCTGCCGCCGGGTCCGAAGAAGGACGACCTGTTGAGGCTGGCACAGAACTATCGTCTGCTTGCAGCGATGAAGAGCATGATAGCGCGCAAGCTGAATTGATGGGTTGCTCGAGTCGACGGGCGGAGCCAGCGACGGCATGTCGAGATCTTTAAGAAAGTTTGGTCTTACACCTCTGCGACAAAGGGCCCACGCATTCCAGGCCCTACTTCGGACTCTATGCACCACTCCTGATTGCAGGTAGAAATCCCGCTATGAGATGCACTGCTGACGCGAGTAGTGCACATAATCCCCACGAGCGGGGCTTCTCCAAGGGAGCTTTTCGGTCACCATGGTACGAATGCAGACCCCACTAGTCATCGTTCTTGTTTCGAGCATGCTTTCATCAGTTCCTGCGTTTGCTCAAGCAGCGCCGACCAAAGTCAGAATTCAGGACTATCCCGGTACGGGAAATATGCTGTTTCGGATTGCCGCATCAAAAGGGTTCTGCGAAAAACATGGGATAACATGCGAACTCAAGATGATCTCCTCGGGCCCGCTGGGAGCGTCAGCCCTGCTCTCGAGGAGCATCGATGTCGGCTTCTTTCCGGCCGAAGTGCAAATTAGCGCCATGATCGCCGGCGCGAAGCTCAAGGCGATCTTGAGCGGAGCGAGACTTAACCCCTTCGCGATCGTCGTTCGCAAAGACCTCGATATCCACCTTGCCGGCAAGCAATTCCCGGACATTATGGCGAACCTCAAGGGACGAACGATTGGCGTACCCTCCCGAGGAGGAAGCGCGGAGCTTCAGTTCGGGTTGCTCGCGAACAAGGCCGGCCTTGCGCCGGCGGACTTTACCTACGTCGCGGTCGGCGCACCGGACACCTCCTATGGCGCGCTCATCTCCAAGCAGATCGATGCCAGCATGGCATACGAGCCGTCTGGCTCGATCTGTGAGGTTCTCCGCACCTGTGCCGTGCTATTCGACCTCAGCCAGGCCAGCGATCCTCCCGAGATTGCCCGCACCAATGGAGGCGTGACGAACGCGGTGGTGACAGAGGAGATGACCGAGCAAAGGCCACAAGTCGTCGACGCCTCGATCGCAGCGGCAAAGGAGGCTGAACTCTTCCTGCAAGATCCGGCGAATTTCAATGAAGCGCTCCAGATAGCAAAAACGTTCTTCAGGTTTGATCTTCCGAGAGGAGACGAGATCATGGAGGCATCATTCAGGCGGACCCTCCCGACTCTCAGAACGTCCATCGACCGGTCCGCGCTCAGCCAGATCGCCACTAACATGCTGACGATGAAGCAGATCGATGCTCCGTTTGACGCCACGCGACTTGTCTATACCAAGGCGCCCTAACGGCTCCGACGAGAGGATATGCGTGTGTCGTGGTCTGATGGCCGGAGAGGATCGAATACACGGGCTGGCGCCCTATCGGGCCATGTACCGCACTGTGCCTTCAAGTGACGATGGACGGTTGGAGGCCGCTCGAACATCCTCGGGCGGTCTCTTCAGGGTGACCGAAGGCGTCTCACCGAAAAGAGCTCGATAGGCCGCCGCGAAGCGGCCCAGTTCCCAGAAACCATGGTCGGTTGCAATCTGCGTTACCGTTGCGGTCGAAGATGTCGCCCGCAGCAGCGCACGGCGGACCAAATGCATTCGTCTCAAGGTGAGATAACGGATCGGTCCTATTCCAAGGTGTTGCTCGCAGGCAGCCCGGAGAGTTCGCTCGGCCGCACCGACGGCTGCGCAAACTTCAGCCAGATACAGCGGCGTATTTGGATCTGCTTCCAAAAATTCTTCGAAGCGCGCGACGATAGTCCCGGTGTGAAGAGCACTCCTGCTTACTGGCGAAGCGGCCCCTTCCGTCAGACATCTGATCAACGCATGGATGAGCTGCTGCTCGAGTGCGCGGACGACCTCCGGTATTTCAAACAGTTCGGGCGTCTTCTTGACGATCTCTCCGGTCATCGCATGCAGCTCCATGAACCGGCCCATAAGCTGCGGGTCTGGTCGAATGAAGAGCTTGCTGCGCTCTGGATCGAACTCGCGACCGGTGATGGCGTAGCACGCGGAAACCAAATCTTCAGGGGTCAGAGACACCGATCCAAGGCGGTACTTTCCCGCCGTTATTGCATGCTGCATGTCGAAGTCGTCTGCGATCAATTCACCCCGCTCGAACAGCCTGGCGCAGTGATACACTTCGGGCTGCTCTTCCGTGAGGAAGTTGAATATTTTGCGTCCGCGCTTTATCGAACCCTTGTGGACGCGCGGCAGCTCTTCGCTGAGACGCTGCATCCACAGCCTGTTCAAAGTAGCCTGTATCAGCTCAGCCCGAAATTGTCCCTTCGCGGTGGGGATTATTTCAATCTCGGCAGCGCGAATGGCGCTCTGAAATTGAAATGAATCGGTGAAGGTAAGCGCTCTCGTGAAAACCACTTCCAGTCTCCGTCAGGCGGCGTTTTTTCTGTGCGCTCATCGTGGGGAGAGCATGCCTCATCGGAGGCCGAACCGGGAAATACCGGCAAAAGATCGAGAAATTGCCTGCTGGAGTTTATCAAAACTCCGCAAGTTGCAAAGTGAGTTGAACGGTCAGGACGACGCACGAGCGCGTTATTATGTTTTCGTACGATCGCAGCACAACCGCGGAGGCGAGGAGGTCTGTTTGGTGCGCGGGGCGAGAAAACACCGTCACAACTCTGAAATATTTCAGACCAGCGCAAAACGCCTGCCGGCTTGTTTGTCGGCGCAACCAGAAGTATTGTGCTCTTGCTGTGCGATCGGGGCAACAGCCCAGATTTGAAACGAATTGCGAATACCGTCGCTCCCCGCCACGGAGCTTCAGCAGGGATCGGAAATGGATGCGCTGCTTCCGGGTAAACCCTTGTTGGGGAGCTGCGAGGGTTTCCCTGCAATCGAATTGCGAGACCTGAAGGTTCAGTTCGAGGCTGCGACCGCCAATACGGTGCTTGCGCTCGACGGAGTATCGCTCGCCATCTCGCCGGGCGAGTTCGTTTCCATCGTCGGTCCAAGCGGCTGCGGCAAAACCACCATTCTGAATTTGCTTGCGGGACTGCTGTCCGCGCCCACCCTGGGTGAGGTCAGTGTCTTCGGCAAGAAGCCGTTCGCCGGGAATACCGATATTGCCTACATGCTGGCGCGAGACAGCTTGCTGCCGTGGCGCACCGCACTGGGCAACGCCGCCTATGGAATGGAGCTTCGCAATGTCGGCAAAAGCGAGCGAGAGGAACGCGCAGCGGGCTTTCTGCGGCGCGTTGGGCTCGGCGAATTCGTCCACCAATATCCAAAGGCACTGTCGCACGGAATGCGCCAACGCTGCGCCTTGGCACGGACGTTTGCGCTTGAGAGCCGACTTCTCCTCATGGACGAGCCCTTCGGTGCGCTCGATGCTCAGACCAAACTTCAACTTGAGGAGCTGCTGCTGGAGCTCTGGTCGGCCGAGCAAAGAACCGTCTTGTTCGTAACCCACGATCTCGCCGAGGCAGTGGCGCTGGCGGATAGGGTCGTCGTTCTGACGCAGCGTCCAGGCCGGATCGTCGCCGACGTTGCGATCGATCTGCCACGACGGCGAAGCGTACGCGCGCTCCAGACACAACCCCATTTCCACTCGCTTTGCGCGAGGCTTTGGGGTCTACTCGAACGGGAGACGAAGGCCAATGGCAGTTGAACGCGCCAGAGTGCCGCGCTTGTTGCGCCATGCGCTTTTCGTTGCGGCCTTCGTTCTGGTCTGGGAACAAGCCGCCGCCAGGGGGATGCTTGATCCGACCTTCTTTGGTCGCCCATCGGGCATGGCTCGTTATCTTTGGAAGGGATTCGTCACCGGAGGCCAGCTCTGGGTGGAGCTCGGCTACACCGTGCTTGGCGCGGGCATATCATTCGTCGGCGGGAGCTTATGTGCCATTGCCGTCGGCTTGGTCTTTGGGAACTTTCCGCGAATACATCGCGCAACAGAGCCCTATATAACCTTGCTAAATGCGATGCCCAGGATCGCACTGGTCCCGCTGTTCCTGTTATGGTTCGGTCTCGGCATCGGCTCCAAGATCGCGGTTGGCTTCAGTCTCACCTTCTTCATCGTGCTGTCGGCGACAATTGCCGGAATGCGAAGCGTGGATCGGGACCACGTTCTTTTGTCGCGGGCACTTGGCGCGAATCCGAGCCAGATATTCTTCAAGGTGACGCTCCCGGCCGCAGTACCGATTATTTCGTCAGGCATACGGCTAGGCTCGATTTTCGCCTTACTTGGGGTCGTCGGCGCGGAATTGATCGCCGCTGAGCATGGCCTGGGTCAGACCGTGGCTTATCTTCAGGCCACGTTCAACGTGGATGGCGTGATGGCAATCCTGATCCTGCTAGCCGTTCTTGGCCTCGGAGCGTCAGCCCTCATGAGCAGGCTAGAGCGGAGCCTGCTCGCGTGGCAGTAGTCTCGTACTGACGGGTCGTGAGCGATTTATGAGATTTCGGCGAACATCGAGCGTGTGCAGCTTCGAGGAAGTTCAGGCTCTCATGCCGTCACTATGGGCGGGCTGGTGCGCTGCGACGTAAGACCTCGTGCGATTTGAGGATCGCCACCGGCACCTCGCGGGGTTGGCGAAATCACCTGTACTATAAGTGCATCCAGTCGGCCAAGCAGGGCGCCTGCGAGACAGAGACGCAGAGTGCGTCAACCGCAAGATTCCCGTCCGGTGAATCGAGCAGCTCGTGGTGGAGGCTCTGATTGACCAGCTGCTCCAGCCAGATCGCGTCATGTCCATTCTGCTGGCTCTCGAACGCACTGCTGAGGAGGATGACGAGTACGATCCAAGCGAAAACGTCGAAGCCGCTCATGGCGATCCCTTGCTGGGCAGGTGCATTAGTCGGCGCCTACCGTGGACAAGCGCCCTCGTGCACTCCACTTCAGCTCGCCAGCTGCGGCTCTGCGAACTTTCAATCGCCGTTCAGGATTTCGGGCTGCGGCCGGTATAGCCGAACCGTATGGTTCCAGCCTTTCGTGGTCGGCAGGCAATTCGAATCTTACCGTCGCAACCGCCGAATTGGATGGCGACCGAACCGTCCGCACCCTTCTTCCGGTGATGCTGTTGATCGAACAGGCGTCGTCCGGCTTCTTGGCGCTCATCTCGATTTTACTCCGCTTCGCAGCAACGAAGGTCAGTTCGGCCAGGCCGAACCGAGGATGATCGAGCAGAAGTTCTGGCGGACATAGGTCATGTCTTTCAGCGCCAGGACATCAGCCTTCACGTTCCCGAACGTGGTCAGCGGCTTCTTGATGATGCCTTTGGCGAAGTGATCTATGATGTTCTCCTTGAAGTTCGTCTCGCGGGGATGATGGACGCAGACATGGTCGCGCTGCTCATGCGTGAAGTCGTGATAGGCGATCCCAAGCACATCCATTTCGACACCCGCGGTCACCAGCGCGATGGTGGGGCGCATATGCTCAGGGATACCGGGGGTGGTGTGGAGCGCGATCGCGGTCCAGACGTCCTCGATTTCACGCTCCGGCAGGCCGTAGCTTCTCATGAAATCGCGCGCAGCATTGGCACCATCGACCTCGAAGCGCAGGTCGGGACTGGAATACTTCTCTGTGAGGCCCATGTCGTGGAACATGGCGCCGAGGTAAAGCAGCTCCGGCTCGTACTTAAGGCCGTGGCGCTCGGCGGTGAGCGCGCCCCAAAGGAAGACGCGGCGACTGTGGTTGTAGAGCAGGTCGTCCTCGGTATCGCGCACGAGCTGCGTGGCGGCGCGGGCGATGGCACTGTCGGGCAGGCGGATGCCGGCGATGATCTCGGACATGGAGCAAACTCCTTGTTTGCGTAGCGGGCTGGTTGCTTGTCCCTATTTGCCAACCGAGCACCGCTCCGCACAAGGAAGGGCATCCCGCGGATCAGGACAGCCGTACGTCTTTTCCTGACATGACGGTTCGTATCGAAAGCAGGATCGTGAGCGTTGTCTTGCTGGGGAGCGCGCGATCTATTCCGGTGTCGCCCGCCGGAAGCTCGCGCGATATTGGATGGGGCTCACGCCAAGACGGGCGGTGAACACGATCCTCATCCGATCCGCCGAACCGAAGCCGCAGTCGAATGCAACCGCCTTCAGCGGCCGGTCGCTTCCCTCCAGCATCATGCGAGCCGCATCGATGCGGGCGCGCTCGATGAATTCGTGCGGTGTGATCCCAGTCGCCTGCACGAAATGGCGGGCAAGATTTCGGGCGCTCATCCCGACGACAGCGGCAAGGGAGTCAAGCGAGTGGCGATCCCCGACGTTCGCCATCACATGGTCCTGGATACGGGCGATCGGCGATTCCGGATCGGCAGGCGCCGTGAGATAGGGGCTGAACTGTGACTGTCCACCCTGGCGCTGGGCGACCACGACCAGCCGCTTGGCCACCTTGAGCGCCGTTTCCGCGCCGTGACGCTGCCCGACCAGCGCCAAACCGAGATCTATTCCCGCCGTCACACCCGCGGCGGTGATCAGCCGCCCATCGCGGACATAGATCAAATCCGGCTCGACTTTTGCTCTGGGGAACCTGGCCGCCAGCGCCTGTGCATCCTGCCAATGGGTCGTGACACGCCGATCGTCCAGCAGACCGGCGTAGCCAAGGACAAAAGCCCCGGTGCAGATCGATCCATAGAGGCTCGACCGCCACGGCAGCTCCTTGACCCACTGAAGCAAGTGCGGTTCGGGCTCCGTTTCAGGTGGGGTGGGCGTGCCGGCCACCAGAACGATGTCGAACCCACCCGTCGCCTGCTCAAGCGTTAGATCCGCAATAAGCCGTATGCCGTTCGAGGCGCGCAGCGGATTGTGGTGAGCAGCAACCAGTACGGGTTCATAGCGGTCGGCACTGTCGAGAAAAGTGTTCGCCTCGCTGAACACGTCCATCGGCCCGGCCACGTCCAAGGCCTGGACCCCCTCGTAGACGACGATCGCGACAGCTTGTACCGGCACCTTTGCTGCCTCTCCAGTCAGGCGCCTTATTATGCATGTCGTTCACACAGTGCAAAGGCCGGGCGCTGTCTGGACAGGCGAGCCTGTCGCGCCATCATTTCGGTGCTGCGTTCTTGTCGGGGATCGTCAATGCCCCGTCTTTGGAATCGACCACGAAGACCGCGAGCAAGCTGGCCGGCTCGGTGTCGCTCGCGTTCTCGCTGACCCTGTGATGCGAGCCTGGCGTTTCGTAAAAGCCCTCGCCTGCGTGATAGACCTGCGCAGGGTCATTGCCGACCTGGCTGCGGATGGCCCCGGACAGGACATAGGCATAGATAAAGGCCGACGCTGCGTGGCGATGAGGCAGCGACTTGCTGCCGGGAGGATAACTCACCAGGACGGCAGCTATTCTCTTTCCTTCGACGTTCGGCAGTGCGTGCTCGAAGACGAGCTTGACTTGCTCCCGATCCTGAGCGATCGCGGGCGAAGCTACCGCAATGGCTGCTGCTACGATCGCCAAGAACGTCCTTCGTAGCAGTTCTATTCCCTGTCTGGGCGTGATTGCTGAACGGCGTGACAGCGCGGCTATCCGATTGGTGAATGCACTGATCGACATCATGACCTCCTCTTCTAATGAGACCAGGGCGAACCCGCGATCATGTCGCAGGCGTTCGGGCTCTTGAACTCCGGCATGAAGCGTTCGCAGACTGCGGCGTTGACGGTGCCGTACGTGGTCGCCGGCTTGTGGGCAAAGCCGGCGAAATACTCCCGAACAAAGCCTTCCTTGAAATCTGTGCGCGGATATTTGGCCACGATCTCCTCGCGAAGCTCCGCAGGAAACTGATCGAACCCTACCCCGATCACATCGAGCAGAACCCCTGAATTGAGGAGCGCGACCTCGGAACCCATGTACTTCGGGATGCCGGGTGTGGTGTGCAGCGCAATCGCTTCCCAGACCGTCTGCACCTGGTCTTCAGAAATGTTGTGTGCGATCAGAAACTGTCGAGCGGCGTTTGCACCGTCGACCTCGAAGCGTTCGTCCGGGCTGGAGAACTTCTTGATGAGACCGAGATCGTGGAACGCGGCGGCCACGTACAGAAGCTCGGTATCGAAACGCAGCTTCCTCCGACGGCCCTGCTCCGCCGCGAACAGGAAGACGCGGATCGAGTGGTTGAAGAGCAGATCGGTGGAATGCTCGCGCAGGACGTCTGTCGCCTCTTTCGCCAGCAAAGAATCGGGAATGACGAGGGCTTGGGCGGGAGTTCGGGGGCACATTTTTTGTCCTTTCAACGAAATACGATGGGCTTGGCTGGCGCATTCAGGCGCCTGAGAGCGCAAGAGCAGGCCCGAGATCGGTCAGTTCGCACCGACCGCAAGCACGATCTTTCCTTTTGGCCGGGGCCGCGCGCCCTCCAGCATCAAGTGAGCCTCGCGCGCATCCGCGAGAGGCAAGACCACGCCGACGTTTGTCCGCAGTTCTCCACCATCGAGGAGGCGAGCGATTTCCGTCAAATACCGGCTCGTGACGTCGACCAAAAAGAAGGTGGCTTCCACGCCGTGCTGTTTTGCGAGATCCTGATCCGGGCGGGATACTGCCGAGATGAGCTTGCCGCCGCGACGAAGGACCTGGAACGAGCGGCTTTGCGTCTCGCCGCCGACGAGATCGATGACGGCGTCCGCATCCCGCACTTCCTCCTCGAAGCGCTGGCTCCGATAGTCGACCACCGTGTTTGCGCGAAGGTTGCGCACGAAGGAAGCGTCGGCCGTCGATACTGTTGCGATGGTTTGCACACCCGCATGATGGGCCAACTGAACGGCGTAGGCTCCCACGTTACCGGCCGCCCCGTGAATGACCACCGATTGACCTGCTTTGAGTTGGGCATGATCAAACAGCGCCTGCCATGCAGTGACGGCAATGACCGGAACGGAGGCGGTTTCAACGTGCGTTAGCGACGTCGGCTTGCCGGACACCATCTCCGCGGAAGCCAAGGCGTACTCGGCGTAAGCCCCGATAAACCGCGGATTGGTAACACCGTAGACCTGCTCTCCCGCACAGCGTTGCGAGACCCGGGCCCAACAGCCACGATTTCACCGGAAAGATCCGACCCCAGAGTGAGCGGGAGCGGCTGCGGCAAAGCGCTCTTGCCGGCTCTGATCCAGCCGTCCCATGGCCCTACTCCGGCAGCTGCAACTTTGACCAGGACCTCGCCGGGCCCGGGCTCCGGACGGGAAAGGGCCTCGAACTGCATGACCTGTGGCGGCCCGAACTCATGCACGCGCCACGCCATCATCGTCGATTCTGTCCGCGCTTCCCTACCCGAGGTCATCTCACTCTCCTTGCGCTCAGCTCGTCGCGAGTAACGCCGACCACTGTCAGGAGCCTTGCTGCAGTTTCGCCGGTTGTCTCCTCGGCCGGCCGGGATCGTCCGTATGTCGCCATGGAGCCCTGCTTTGGACAACGAACAAGATCCTACGGATCAGGACAGTCGAACGTCCTTTCGACAAACGGCCGCCGGAGAGTTCATCGCAATAGGTTTCGACACGCCGGGCTCCGAGATCGCCCGAGAGGCGATCCAACGGAGGACCGATCAGGGCACGCCTGGCAAGCAAGAACAGGTGGCAAGACAACTCGGACCGCCGCAGGAGCGCCGCGCTCTAGGAGCTCATCCCCAACAGGTTGGAATTGCACGACACTAGGCGGTGAATTGCCTGTCTTTCGGATACCTCCCGACCGGCGCCTCCGGTATCGTGGGCCTCACGGCCAATCGGTTGGGGACACCACGAGAAGAGATGTTTCAAAACCTATAGGATCTGGCGGCGATGGGCGAGGCCTTGAGCCATCGACGGATTACCGGGTGCTGCGGCATCTCGCGCCGCGGCCGATGTTCCATGCCGGCCCAGGACAGGAGACCCGGACCGGCATCCTGCTGGACACCGAGACGATCTGCCTCGATCATGCCGAGGACGAGATCATCGAGCTCGGCATGGTCAAGTTCGACTACACCCGGGACGGTCGCGTCGTCGGCGTCCGCGAAATGTTCTCCGCCTTCAACGAGCCGTCTACCTTCTGAACGGCACCGGCTACTTCCACCAGCACACGCGGCTCCCTTAGCTCTTTCCGTGTCTCGGCATTTCTCCGCCGAAATTGCACCGCGCCCCATGACCTGCGTCCCGAACGCAGTGAGTATCTTTTAAGTTATTGATATTTCTTGGTGTGGCAGTCGTTCCCGTCCCGTTTTGTTCACTGTCGTTTCACCCAATTCATTGCGATTTCGTTGCGGGCGTTTACCGCGAGAACAGCTACAAACCTCGTCCGATTTCTCTGCGCGAAGGGCGCTTCTCCGGTCGCATGAGGCGGAAAAGGCCCCCGGGAAAGACTCGAACTCGTTTCATGACGGGATGAGCGAGCCACCCGCGAGCGGATGTCGCCGTCATGCGAGCCGAAGCGCTCTCGCGAAAACCCGGCTGCGCAGGCGGTCGCGTTCAGCCACGGGCGATCCGGAACCGGTGAATTCGGCGACGCCGAGCTGATCTGTAATTCGGCGATGTGTCTGAGTACCTGTCCGCGCCCTGACATGCAGCGGGAACCTCGGACCTTTTTATTCGCAATTATCCTTTCGGTAGGCCTAACTCCTCGATGGCCCGGAGGCAGATCTTGGCGGGGTCCTTGAGGCCCGTCTGCCCGATCTCAATGATCTTCCCGGCGGTATCACTTCGGTGAGCGGATCGTTTCGATCCTGTACGCCAATCGTACGGAGGGCCTTCTCGTAAGCGCTGGAAAGCCGCGTTATCTATTCAGGCCCAAGAGGTGAGTTTTGAAATATTCGGTAGATGGCCCAGCGTTAGTCCCCCTGCTGGACGTACCGTAGCATCAGCTCGCCAAGGGAGCATTGCGATTCGAGCCTTGGGCAAACGATTTTCGGTTTTCCGGGATGACCAGAGGCTCGACGGAAGCCGCTCAGGAGGAGTCAGGGAGCCTTCGCGCGCGCCCGTTCGCGGGCGGCTCGGCGGCGTTGATCCCGGCCGAGCCGGGTCGAGGCAGGAAGACGAGCCGCGGGTGTGGTGGCGGCGGCTCGGCTCCAGCTGCCTGCCTTCCGGCCTCGGCTTCAGAAGGCCGAGCTTCCATGAGCTCGAGCACCGCGCGCCCCTTCTCATTGTCACCAACCAGGCCGATCCGGCGCTCGTCCAGGCGAAGCTCGGGAATGGCAAGAACCTGACGGTCCGCGCGCCGAAACTGCACTTCTTCGAAGATGATCCGTTCAGCCGCCCTACGAAAGTGAGGACGGCCTGCCTGAGGCGCTTCGCGTCGGACAGCTTCAATCAAAACGATTCTTTCGCCTCTGTCGCACTATGGAGTTGGCTGAAGTATCACGTTGTCGATAAGCCGCGTCGAGCCGACATAGGCGGCCACGCACAGCGCCGCGGGGCGGTGCAGCGGACTTGACGCGGGCTTGAGCGTGTCGCCGTCGACGAGCTCGAGGTATTGCAGCTGATCGACCGTTTCCAAATGCCTCTTGGCGATTGCAACCAGCTTGTCCACGTTCCGCTCTCCCAAGCCGAACGCCTCCGCTGCGGCGAACAGTCCACGACTGATGGCGAGGGCCTGCCCCCGATCTTCCTCGCTGAGATACCGGTTACGGCTGCTCATTGCGAGACGGTCCGCCTCCCGACGGTCACGATCTCGATCGGCAGATTCAGATCGATGGCCATCCGACGCACGACCGCACACTGCTGAAAATCCTTTTGCCCGAAGAACGCGACGTCCGGCTGCACCATATTGAACAGCTTGCATACAACCGTCGCGACCCCACGAAAATGTCCCGGTCTGAAAGCGCCGCAAAGCAGTTTCGCGAGCTCGCCCGGTTCGACGAAGGTCTCGAATTGAGCAGGATAGATTTCTTGTGAAACCGGCGCGAAGACGATCGTAACACCGGCATCGCGGCATAGCTTCTCATCGCGCTGGAAGTCGCGCGGATACGTACTTAGATCCTCGCGTGGCCCGAACTGGGTGGGATTGACGAAGATGCTGACCACGGTGACGTCGCATTGCGCCCGGCTGGCCTCGATCAGCGCCAAATGGCCGTCGTGCAGATAGCCCATTGTCGGTACAAGTCCGACACGTTTGTCGGCTCTGTGAGCGTCCGCGAGCGCGCGGCGAAGCTCGACGACCATCGTGATTGTCTGCATTTCTACGCTTCACATCGGGTTCGGTTGGAAGGCGCCCAGTTTGCGATCGTCTCACCTATGCCTTCGGGAAGCCGATAGGATTCTTGCGGTGCCGGAAATGTACCGTTGCGGACATCGGCAACCCAACGCGACAGCGCCTCCTGCAACACCCGAAAGCCGTCGGCGTAGGTCCGAACGAATCTCGGGACATGGCCTTCAATCAAGCCGAGCACGTCGTGGAACACCAGCACCTGCCCCGAACAACCAGGACCTGCGCCAATCCCGATGGTCGGTATCGTCAGCGTTTCCGTCGCTCGCGCAGCGAGCTCGGTCGGGATGCCTTCCAGGACCAGAGCGAAGCAGCCGGCCTCCTGCAGGCGATGGGCGTCGTCGAGCAGGCGCAAGGCGTCATCGGCCTTGCGGCCCTGCACCTTGAATCCGCCCATTGCATTGACGCTCTGCGGGGTCAGGCCGAGATGACCCATCACGGGAATCTCGCACTCGACCAGGGCACGTATCATTGCGACGCGTTTGAATCCGCCCTCGAGCTTCACGGCGTCAGCGCCACGCTGCAGGAAACCTCCGGCGTTACGTATCGTGTCCTCGGGACTGAGGTGAAAGCTCAGAAATGGCATATCGGCCACGAGCAAGGCTCGAGGCTTCGCACGCGCAACCGCCTCAAGATGGTGATTCATCATCGCCATGCTGACCGGCAGCGTATTGTCGAATCCGAGGCAGACGTTGCCGACGCTGTCTCCGACAAGGATCATATCCACGATGGGATCCGCGATGCGTGCGGTGACCGCATCATAGGCGGTCGTCATCACGAGGCGCCGCCCCTCCTCCTTCCACAGCTGCAGCCTTGGAAGCGTGACCCGCTCGAACGCCGTTTCGGACCTGTGGCTCATATCCACTCCTACCGTAAGACTGACATCAGTTCGATTCTGCGGCACGAAGTGGTATGGTCTTGGCGTCGCCTGCCTCGCCCAGGATTTCGAAGCAATAGCGCTTGGCACCATCCCGAGTGACGGAATAGGTCATGCGATCGGTAATGTGGTTGTCGCGATCGAAGGCGAGAATTCTTGGTTTCAGCCGAACGATTTCCGCCCCATCCACGTACGTCGAACTGCAGACGATGATCTGGTCGCCGACGTGGCAGGTGCGCGCGGCGGCACCATTGAGGACACAACAACGTGAGCCGGGTTCGCCAAAGATGACATAGGTCGAAATTCGCGCGCCGGAATTCTTGTTCCAGATCTCCACGAATTCCATCGGCAGAATCCCCGCCTCATGGCACTGATCCGGATCGAGCGTAATCGAGCCGTGATAGTGAAGATTGGCCTCCGTGACATGGATGCCGTGAAGTTTGGCGGCAAGCACCTTTTTCATCTGAAAGTCCCGTCGAACCTCGCACGCATCCCCAAAGCCGGGCATTCCTACGGAGCACGAGATAAAACTGTCAACCTCGATGAGCAAAATGAAACATATCTCTCAAAAATGGCGACCCAACGCATAAAAACGTCCAATGGTCGCGCGATCATCACGTAAGAACTTCCCACCCAATCGCCATGTGAAAGGCGGAGTTGCCTCGAGCTGGGCGCCGACGTCTCAAGTACCCGCGAGCGATGCGCCGCTGGCAGGAACGTCCGGTCAGGCGGCTCGCATTTTGGTCAGAAATTGGTCTACCGCCGTACGCAGCATATCCGACTGATTCTCCAACCCACGCGCATTAGTGAGAACCTCGCCGGCTGCTGTACCGGTGGCGGCCGCTGCGGTGCTGACGTTGCCTATATGCACTCTGATTTCGTTGGAACCCGCGGCGACGGACTGGATGTTGCGCGCAATTTCGCTTGTCATAGCACTCTGCTCTTCGACCGCGGAGGAAATGCTCAGCGTGATGTCACTCATCCTGACGATCGTTTGCGTAATTCCGTTGATGGCGAGAACTGCGTCGTTTGTAGTTGCCTGCATGGTCTCGACCTGCGTGGAGATCTCCTCCGTTGCCTTTGCCGTCTGATTGGCAAGCGCTTTAACCTCGGCTGCCACGACAGCAAATCCGCGTCCGGCGTCGCCGGCACGTGCCGCTTCGATCGTCGCGTTGAGGGCAAGGAGATTGGTCTGCGTGGCGATACTATGGATGAGTTGGACAACTTCGCCGATCTTTTCGGCTCCGCTTGCCAGGACCTGCACCGTAGCGTTTGTGCGCTCAGCGTCACCAACAGCTTGGCGCGCGACCTCGGTCGACTGCAACACCTGTTGCGATATCTCCCTTACCGACGCAGATAATTCCTCGGCGGCGGCGGCTACCATTTCGACGTTCCCGGACGCTTTTTCTGACGCAGCGTCGACGGTGGACGCGCGCAGACCGGCATCGCTGGCGGTCGTGGTCATAATATCCGCTGTGCCCTGCATATCGGCGGCTGAAGCGGCGACCGCACGAACGATGCCATCGACGCTTTGCTCAAAATCATTCGCAATGCTCTCCAAGGTGGCACGGCGCTCGGCAGCCGTGCGACGTTGAGCTTCGGCCTCGACCAGCTCCAGCCCCCGAATACGAATCGTGTTGTCCTTGAACACTTGGACGGTCGCGGCCATTGCGCCGATCTCATCTTTCCGACCTACACCTGGAATGTCCTGTTCGAGTTCGCCGTCAGCGAGCCGCCTCATGCACGTGCCAAGTGCTGCCAACGGTTTAGTGATGCTGCGGCCGAGGAACCAGGCGATGACACCCGAGACCAGTCCGATCACGATGATGGCACCCCCGAGCGACCACATGATCGGTTGCAGCTTGGCATCAAGATCATCCAGATACGCGCCGGAACCGACGAACATGTCCCATCCGGGAATGCCTACCGCGTAGGACAGCTTCCTGATCGGCTCCTTTTCGCCGGGCCTCATAAACTCGTAACGCAGCACGACATCGCCGTTCGCCGCCACGCCGTCCCGCAGTTCGCGGATCAGCGCACGTCCGTTGGTCTTGCCGTCAAGACGATTGACCCCAATTGTCTTTGGATCCTGAGAGGCGACCGCGACACCTTCCATCGTACTTGCAAAAATATAGCCCGCGCCCTTGTCATACGTCATCGTCTGAGCACGGCGGGAAAATTCAGCAATTGCAGCCTCTTTGGTGAGTTGGCCTGCCTCGACTTGCTTCTGCAAGCCTAATGCAAAGTTCTTGGCGATCTCGACGATGGCGCGGGTCTGTTCGACACGCGAATTGATCATTTCCTTCTGCATCAAATAGCCCGCAAGCAATCCAGCTGAGAAGAGGCCCAGCATCGAGATCGCAACTATAATGCTGATCTTGGGAGTGATCGGCATGTTATTGAGTGATTTCAAGGAACGTCTCCAAGGCAACTGCCCGGCGGGCTCAGGCGCATAGATTATTGCTTGTATACAAGTGATCGGTTTAGGTTTCGTTACGGCCGCTACAAGTCGGCCAACACTTGCGCCATGTTGACCAGGATCGGACGACGGAGTGCCAGCTCCTTTCCACTGCGCATGCATCGACGAGATGAGCAGGTCGACAACCCTCATCTCGCCGGTCAAGCCCTTCCACCAGCGTCAAACGCTCGACACCGACGCAGCCTTCATCGTGGCCTCCGTTTCCGTGTCGACCTTGAAGCCCTTCGCGGACAAATCCCGGCCGAGGGTCTCGGGCAGCAAAAGAGAGGCGAGAATGAAGACGGCCGCAGCGGGAAGGGCCACCGCAACCATGCCGTTGAGAAGGCTTCCGCCGAAATGGGCGGCCGCAAGTGGCACGATCACAGGGGCTATGCTGCCGAGCCCGCGACCTCCCATATAGAATGTAGACACCGCTGTCGCACGCAGGTTGACCGGATAGAGTTCCGAGATCCAGACGCCCGTCACACCCAGCGCGACGTTGCCAATGCCGAAGCCGATGTAGAGCCAGAACATCGGCCACTCAGTCTTCGATCCCACGTAGAGCTGGCTCCCCCACACAGCCATACCGACCAAAGACCCGACCCAGAACAGCGCGGGCACGAGGGCTCCGAAGCGGCGGCCAGCCCTGTCATTGAAAAAGCCGTTCGCGAGGTAGCAAATGCCGCTGACCACCGAGAGCAGAACGGCTGTCGTGCGAACGACATCACCTGGCGTATGCATATCGCGCAGCAGCAGTGTCGGAATAAAGGAGACGACGCTGTAGTAGCAGAGCATGTAGCTCATCAGCCATACGAAGGCGATGACGGTCTGCCGTGCCAGCCCATTGCGGAAGAGATCCGCAAGGGGAAGTGTGCGGGCTTCTGCGGTGACCTGACTGGCCTTGCGTTGCGCCTCATACTCCAGCCAGATCTTGGATTCAGGCATAAAGAAACGAATGAAGATGATCAGCAGGATGGGCACACCGCCACTCAGTAGGCCGATGCGCCAGCTCCACTCGTCGCTGAACGTCGCAATCAGCCAGATGCCAACGATTGAAGCCGTGGATGACGCGATCACGGCACAGCCTTGGAGCGCGGCCGCGCCCAAACCTCGGCTGCTCTTTTTCCAGGCCTCGTTGAAGAGCACCATGCCTACGCCATACTCGCCGCCAAGACCGATGCCGGTGATCAACCGCAGCACGGCAAGCGACCAGTAATTCCATGCGAAGGCCGAAATGATCGCGGCAACCGAGAACAGCGCGATTGTGAGTTGAAGCGAGGTCTTTCGGCCAAGTCGATCACCAACGATGCCAAACAGCGCGCCGCCAATGGCCGATCCGAACAATGTCAGAGCTTGCAGTGAACCGACCTCGGCCAACGATAGCGACATCGACCGTTGGATCGCGGGCAAAAGAAACGGAAAGATCAGAACGTCGTAGAAGTCGAGAATGTAGCCCAGCATCGCCGAGATCATAATCGAATACCGTTGCCTCGCCGTGTAATCTTCCGAAGTTCCGATCGCCGTAGACATGTGGTGCGCTTCCCGTTGAGAGAACTGGACAATTGATGGTCGTTATCGAAACGCTTTCCGCGTCGTTGGGAGTCGCAAATGCGGCTCCGGGCACCGATTTTGATGCGCGGGGGCCTAGCGGCCCGGCGCTCTCAATTCCGGATAAGCAAAGTCGCCCTTGTCGAGGATGTGGATATCGTCGAGCCACAGGCTGCAGCCGCGAAGCGGGATGTCCAAATGACACGGCGTGTCATTCGTACCGCCGAGTTCCGTGTTCGGACCCGTCGAGAACAGGACGTTCCCGTAGAAGGAAAGCGCATTCATGATGTGCTCCGACGCGACTACCTGGGAGGCCGCGATGTGGTGCCAGGTAGCACGCTCGTTCGATCCCCAGCCGATATGCGAGATCGCCCAGCCGCGCGGATCGCCGAAACTGTCGATATAGTTTTTGATGAGGAGCGCGTCGGTGCCCTCGCCCTTGAGGTCGACGATATAACCGCCCTTCACGGTCAGCGTGACCGGCGACTGGATGTAACGCTTGAACGCGCAGAGGATGTCACCGGGCATCAGCACGACCGTGCCGTTGACGTCGCCATCGGTCGCCTGAGTGAAGGCAAAGCCTGACGGGAAATGATCCCAGCGCCCGGGCTCATCCGTGTATCCGTATTCGGAAATGACCGGGTATTGCTTCAGGCCATAAGTTACGTCCGTTCCGCCGGGCGACGTGATCCGCATTTTGCTGGCCGACTGGAGGAGGGTTCGAGAAAGCTCCGTTCGCCGGCGCAGATCTTCGGTCGGGAACATCTTCTTGAGGATGTGGAACGGCTCCATCACGCGCAAGATGCGCGTGCCCGTTTCCTGAATTTCGGCTTGCTCGCGAGAGAACAGCAACCCCAGGAGATCGATCACCATGTCCACGCGCTTGAGCGTATCGATCGCCGGCTGGTTGCCCGTGAGCGCATGCCGGCCCTGCAGGCCTGCGACCTTGCCCTGGCCGTATTTGGGCACGTTGAGATGAAAGGTCGTTGCGCCGAGGCTCTGCGCGGCCAGCATGAAGGCCTGGGCGTATTCCTGCTGATCCTCGCCGCCGCTCAGGACCGCAACGACTTCGCCCTTCTTCACCTTGCAGAGTGTCAGCTCGGCCTTGAAGAGCTCGAGCATTTCAACATCAACGATTTGTCGGGACATCTTCACTGATCTCCTGTTTGCCGAACGTAGACACGCGGCCGTCGAACCGATCGCGTGGTCGCGCTAGAAGCTCTTCGACGATCGAAAGGAAGCCCTCGGTATCGTCGATCTGCATTTGGTGACCCGCGCTTTCCAGCGTCCTGATCGCGATCGACGGCAGCAATCCGCGAATTTCCGCTTCATCTTCGGGTCGAATGACCCCTCCCCGCCCGGCGACGATCAATGCGGTGGGAACGCCGAGATGGGCGAGGTCGCGGTGGATATCATCTTCATGAAAGCCGTTATGGCTCTCGATGAGAGCACGCTCGTCGCAGGTATGCATCCACTCGGCCCGAGTGCGGATGTGCAGCTCGGGCCACCACGGAGCAGAGGGGCTTCGCAGCGCCGCGTCGGCTTCTCCGCGCTTCGCGCTTTGAAGCAATTTGAGAAGCGGTTCGACCGGAATCGGATAGGCGCGGCGTCCGGGACCGGAGACCGGCGGATCGACTAGTATCAGTTGGTCCATGGACGATGGCCGCCAACGCGCGGCGCGGATCCCGATGCGGCCGCCCATCGAGTGGCCCAGCAGCGTATAAGGGCCCATTCCAAGCGCTTCAGCGAACCCGATGAGGTCGGATGCGCATGCGTCGAGCGAATAATTGAGATGCGGGCCGCTTTCGGAAAGGCCGCGACCGCGGACATCGAGCACGAAAACGTCGTGTCCGGAGCACAGGCGTTCTGCGATGAAGGCCCATTGCGCCGCAGTCGTCGAGATGCCAGGGACAATGATGATCTCCGGCCCGGCCCCGCCGAACCGCAAATAATGCTGCCGAATGCCGTTGGCGTGCACATTGGCGCCGTAAAGCAATCCGGATGCCGCGGCGCCGCTCACGTCTGCTGATCCTTTGTGTGGTCATCCGACAGCGCGCGAAGCCGCTCGATGGCGACCTGCGTCGGCATGACATCCGCGTATTTGCTGGCGATATCGAACAGGTTGACGGCGTGAGACGTGGGCGAGCGGTCGTAGACCGCATCGCTCGGCACAATTGACTTGAAGTTCAGCGCGCACGCATCCACAACCGAAGCCCGCACGCAGCCGCTGGTCGTGCAGCCCGTCACCACCAGCGAGTCGACGCCGGCACCGATCAGATAGGTCGCAAGCGGAGTGCCGAAGAACGCGCTTGCCTGAGTTTTCGGCAGCAGCAACTCGCCGGGCTCCGGAGCCACCTCTCGGACGAAGTCGTAGCCCTCGGACGGGATCCGCATGATACCCGGGATCTTCGCGGAGAACGCGCCCTGGTCCTGGCCTACCTTCCGCGCGACATGCGGGAAAATCACCGGCCGTTCTTTCTCGCGAAACAGCAGCACCAATTCGGCGATGTGTGCGATCGCATGCCAACCGGCCTCGCCGCAGCTGGTGGGGTATTGCTTGATCGCGTCGCGGATCGGCATCGGCCGGTCGCCGACCGAACGATACTGCACGTCGATGACCAGCAACGCCGGTCGTCTGCCGAATCCCGCCGCACCACCCAGCCCTGCGAGGGCATAGGTTTCGCGCTCGTCCAGCGGTATCACGTCGTCCCAGGGGTGCCTGGTGCCAGTCACGGTTGCGCTCCAGAGGTCACAATCGTGAGCATGTCAGTGAAGCGGCGCGGTGGCCGCGTCGTACTGGTAGATCCAATCGTATCGCGCAGCCGTCGCGTCCGGTGCCCACTGGGTCTTGATGTAGTCACCCGCTGTCTCCGGCTTGCACAGCGCCTGGTTATGAAAGATCGGCAGCATGCCGGCCGCCGACTTTGCGACCTTGGTGGTGCGATCGAGCCGCAGGCCCTGATACGTCTTGAATACCGCCGCGATGTCATCGGGATTCTCCTCGAAGCAACGGGCGAGGACGGATGCATCCTCCAGGGCCATGTTCACGCCCTGCCCGAGGTACGGCAGCATCGAATGGCAGGCGTCGCCGAGCAGGGTGACGCATCCCTTCGACCACGTACCCAGCGACGGGCGCACGAACAGTCCCCACTTGTTCAGGGTATCCACATTCCCGACCAGTTCGATGATGTCCGGATGCCAGCCCTCGAAGTCCTTCAGGCATTCCTCGACAGAACCCTTCTCCGACCAGGATTCGAGGAGCCAGTCGTCATGGTCGACCTGGCCCGAAAAGGTCATCATGACGGTGTTCTGCCAACGGACCGGATAGGCAGTGACATGAGCGGTGGGTCCGATCCAGGTTGCCACCTCGGGTTCGCGCTGATGCCGCGCAAGGCGGTCGACGGGCACGAGACCACGCCAGGCGATGGCCTTCGTGTACTCGCTCTCGATGTTGCCGATGAGGCCAAGGCGGACCTTCGAATGCGCACCGTCAGCGCCGATCAGCGCGCGTCCTTCGACTTCGGAGCCATCAGCAAGCTTGGCCCGAACCCCTTCGTCGTCTTGACTGAACCCGACAACGTGGGCGCTCAGATGAATGGCGCCCGGCTTCAACTCGCGCACGCCGTCGACGAGGATCTTCAGCAGGTGAGCACGGAGCAGCAGATAGGGCTGATTGCGCGCCGCGTCGGAGCTGCGGTTGTAGAGGGGCCACCTATCACCGGTGTTCCAGAGCCGGATCGAGCGTCGCTCGGCCGCGATGCAGTTCTGCTCGACCTGTTCGGTGAGGCCGAGATCCCGAAGAACGCGCACGCCGTTCATGGAGATCCAAAGGCCGGCTCCGACCTCGCGCAACTCGGACGCTTGCTCAAATACGTCACAATCGATGCCGCGACGAAGCAGCGAAAGCGCCATCGCCAAGCCGCCGATGCCGGCGCCGGCAATGAGGACACTCGATTTACTGACCTGTTCAAGAATCATGATATCTCCAAACGAGATTGCGCTATCTTGCGACGGGCTAGGCGGCGTCTTCGGAGACTTGCTCGGCGGCAAGGCTCCTTACGGCCTCGAAAATCTTGGTGTATCCGGTGCAGCGGCAGAGGTTGCCGTGCAGGTAGTGACGGATTTCTTCGTCAGTCGGGTGCGGCGTCGCCTTCAGCAACGCTGTCACAGCCATAATGAAGCCCGGCGTGCAGAAGCCGCACTGAAGGCCGCCGTGAAGCACGAACGCCTTCTGAATCCGCGATAGGCCCTCGGGCGGCGTTACGCCCTCGATCGTCGTGACCTCCCGCTGATCGACATCGACGGCGAGCGTGGTGCAACTCGAGATCGGCTCACCGTCGAGCAGAACGGTGCAGGCGCCGCACACCTCCATGTCACAGGAGCGCTTCGTCCCCTTCAGGCCAAGGCGATCCCGGATCAGGTCGATCAATAGCGTATGGGCAGGAACGTCGATCGCGATCGCCTGGCCGTTCAGCGAGAACGAAATGGGCAGCACATGTGTCATTTCACGCGCTCCCGGCTGCGGCGATCGCCTCGTCCGCGTTTCGCAGAAGCAAGACACCTGCAAGGTGCCGCTTATATTCGGCGCCGCCATGCCGATCCTCGTTGACTTCCAACTCGCCCAGCGCCGTCGGGAGCACCGCCTCGATCGCCGGGCGGACTTCAGCGACGGATATGCCCTGGAGGACATCTTCGATGGCCTTCAAAGGCTGAGGTCGCGAACCGAGCGCTCCGACCCGCACGCGGGCGCTTCTGATCGTCCTTCCGCTGGGGCCCAGCGACCAAGCCATCGCGACATTCACCGAGGGCCTCTCACCATGCTTGAACCGCCGATAGGTCACCGGTCCGGTAGGGCGCGAAAACGCAATGACTGTCAGAAGCTCATCCGGCTCCCGCACCGTTTCCAGCTCACTTCGGATGAAATCGTCAGCGTGAACGACACGCGTACCGCTGGGGCCAATAAGCACCAGCCGTGCGTCCAAGGCCGCGAGCATAGTCAGCGGATCGGCGTGGGGCTCTCCGAAGCACAAATTGCCTCCGATCGTTCCAACGCTGCGGATCCTGATGTTCGCAACGTTGGCACAGAGCGAGGACAGCGCCGGCACATGCGCGCGAATAACAGGATCATTGGCGATCTTGTTGTGCGTACAGCGCGCACCGAGTTCGATGTCATTCGCATCGTTCAGAGCAATGCGGTCAAGTCCGTTGATTCCCTTAATGTTGATGAGCCGGTCCGTATGGATGACGCGCAACTTCAACGCCAGTAGCAATTCGGTTCCGCCGGAGTAGAACATGCCGTCACCGGACTTTCCGACCGCACGTACGGCGCCGGCAATCGTCGAAGGCCTCTCGAATGCGAAGGGTGAAGGCAGCATGATCAGGTCGCGCCCAACATTTCTTTGAGCCGCTTCTCGAACTCCTCGAAGTTCTGATCGACGCGACGCTTGATGACGCCGAACCCCATAGTCGCGAGCCGACCTTGCACGTCGACCTTCGCGTCCACGGCGAATGTGGACCCCGCCCCTTCCGGCGTCACAGTCACGTCGAGAACAACCGCCAGCCTCGTCCCGGTGATCTTGTCGCGGCCCGTGGCGCGCGTGCGGACGTGAGACGGCTCCGTTATCGATTCAACGATGATGTCGGCCGGGACCTCGACCTTGAACGGGCCGATCTTCTGTTTGACGGTCGCTTTGTAGGTTGCAAGCCGCTCGATTTCCTCGACGTTTTCGCAGCCGGGGATGCAACCCGATATGCGAGGGACGTCGATCAGCGTGCTCCAAAGCTCCGCCGGCGTCGCGGGCACCACCATCGACATATTGAATTCCATGAATTCAGTTCCTCTTCTGCAGGGCGCGCCATACCTTTTCGGGCGTCATTGGCAGCTCGGTGATCCGAATGCCGTAGGCGGAGAACAGCGCATTGGCGATCGCGGGCGCGACCGGAAGGATCGCTCCCTCGCCCATTCCCTTGGCGCCGCCTGGACCGGGACCGTCGCCGTTTTCGACAAGGATGGTGTCAAACACGGGGGGAACGTCGGAGATGCGCGGTATCGAATAATCGATCGGCGTCGCATTGACCGGCTGGCCATCCTCGAACTCCAGCACTTCATAAAGTGCGTGTCCGAGGCCCATGATTGCAGCCCCCTCGTCCTGCCCTTCCGCCGCAACGCGATTGATCACGCGGCCGACGTCAGCGGCGCTGGCATATCGGGTGACATGGATCTCGCCGGTGTCTTCATCGACAATGATTTCAGCGAGGCCCGCGGAAGTCTCCCAGAACAGAGGGGACTCAACCAGGGTGCCCTTCTTCGAGCGTGGCGTAATCGCGCCGCGGCCGATGACCTCTCCCGAATCGACACCCAGCGTGCGGTGAAAAATCTGGTGGAAAGTGAGAACCTCGGATCCGGTCGTGACACCGCCCTCAACAAGCGAGAGGTTCTCCCGGGGAAGCTCCCAAACATCAGCAACCATTTCGAGTATCTGATCGGCTGCGTCGAGTGCGGCATTCTCGACGGAAAGGCCGACGACCACGGTCGATCGGCTTGCGCCTGTGCCCCAGTCGTAAGGGGCGACGGCCGTATCGGTGCGCAAGACGGTTACCGCGGAGGCTGGCTGCTTCAAGGTCTGCGATGCGATGCGCGCCATGGTCGCGTGCGCGCCCTGGCCGACTTCAATGCTGGAGACCGAAACGAGGATCGACCCGTCGATCTTGAGACGTACGATCGCGTTACTAATCGGCGTATTGGCCGGATCGGTCGCGGCGACTGCCAATCCGCGCGCCTGCCGGTTGGAGGCCTTCACCTCCGATGCGAACGACTGGGTCACTCGGCCCATCAGCTCACTCATATCCATATCGAGCGCCCGCAAATCGGGGCGGATGCGCTCACCGCGGGACGCCAAATTCCGCAACCGAAACTCGGACGGATCCATGCCGATTGCCGCCGCGACATTATCCATGTGCGATTCTTTGGCCCAAACAGCTTGCGGCCCCCCGATCGAGCGGAACGCCGCACCTGGAACGGTGTTCGTGTAGACCGCGCAGGCCTCAAGACGCAGATTGGGCACCGCGTAGGGGCCCATGATGCGATTTGCCGCTTTAGTGGCGACGGCCGAGCCTGTGTCGGAATATGCCCCGCCATCGAGCAGCAGTTTGGCGCTCTTGGCGAGGATCCGTCCGTTGGCGTCCACAGCCGTTCAGATCGCGATGTCGGCGCCCAACCTTCTGCACGTGAGCATCGATTCAGCTATGGATTGGGCAATCCGGACCGGGCGTTGCACCTTCCACGAAGCAGCGGCGACCAAAGGCTCAATCTTCACCGAGGCCTTGCCGCCAAACCCTCCGCCGACAAACGGAACGATCACCCGGACCTTGGCCAGTTGCAGCCCGAAGAGGCGCGATAGCACTTTCTGAACAGCGGTCGGCGTTTGTGCACCTGCCCAAACCGTCAGAGAGTCCCGCTGGAAATCCGCAATGACCGCATGCGGCTCCATTGCGAAGTGAGAAATGGCCGGGAAGGTGAAGCGATCTTCGTGGATATACGCTGCGGTCGCCTCCGCCGCGTCAACGTCTCCGACGTTGTTCCGGTAAGTGTGGAAAATGTTGGTGTTCTGGGTCGGCCGGGCGCCGCCCTTGAAATAAAAGTCTTCCAGATTTTCATGGCGCTCGTGGATGAGCGGCGCTTCTTCCGCCAGGGCTTCCTGGATGGTCGTTGCGCGCGGAAGGTCATCGTATCCCACATCGACTAGTTCTGCGGCGTTTTCTGCGATCTCGATTGTCTCCGCGATCACCACGGCGACGGGTTCGCCCACATATCTCACGCGGTCGGTCGCAATGATCGGCCGGTCTTTAAGCACAACGCCCCAGTTACCGAACGAGGCGACGTCTTCGCCGATCAGCACGTCCACAACGCCGTCCATGGCCCGTGCAACGCTCGAATCGATAGAAGCGATGCGGGCATGAATGGCTGGCGAGCGAACCACAAACCCATGCAGCATCCCCGGAACCGTCAGGTCGGTAACGTACTCGGCGCGGCCCGTAACCTTTTCGATCAGGTCGGGCCGAACGGAACTCATGTTGTCAATCGCCGACATACGCAAATCCGATGGTACTTTGGTGCGCCGGTCCGTAAGGCGTGTAGCCAAGGTCCGGGGAGCAATCTTAGGACACTACAACATTTATCACTTGTATGCAAGTGCTGCACTTGCTTGCAAGTTATTAGATGTTCTCTTCCCGTGATCGGAGGCAAGCCAGGAGCGAATCGGTCTAGCCCAGCGCGTGCGAGAATGGGTTTGCCTCTTAGGCGGAGCGGATTTCGATATGCGAACGACGGACGCATCGAAGCGAGCCACTTCCGGGGCTCTCAACGAAGCAAATCGCATTAAACAGAATGAAGTCGAACAAAGATGGATTTCCTAGGTCGGGAAATGTAGACAATCGGCCGGCACCGGAGACCTTCGGAGCTTGAGGCCTGTATTTCTTGAACTGAGGCAACCTACGGCAAGGAAGCAAAAAGTGGTGCAACCCAAGACAAAGCCGCGCGCGGCCGGGAAAGTGAAAGAAGCTATAGATTCGTACCGGCTGGATGACGCACCGGGCTTTTTGTTGCGAGTCGCGCTCCGTACTCACACGTCCATCTTTGCCGCTAAGATGATTGAAGAATTAACGGGGCCCCAATTCTCGACGCTAGCGAAATTGAAGGAGGTAGGCCCTTGCTCGCAAAACCACTTAGGACGGCTAATTCATTATGATTCGGCGACCATCACCGGCGTTATCAATCGCCTGAAATCTCGCGGCCTCATCAAGAGCTCCAAAGACCCTCTGGATCCGCGGCGACGCGAGATAGATTTGACCGAGAAGGGAAGACGGATAGCGGACGCAGCGATTGAAACTATTGGCGAGATTTCCGGCGAGACATTCGCTCCGCTGACCCAAGATGAATTTCGAGCGCTCACCGAAATCTTGAAGAAGATCATACGACGCTGATCAACCGGCTTCGAGCGGCACTAGATATCGTCAGCAGCCGAGAAAAAGGGCCCGGCGATCGCGCCGGGCCGAGTAGAGGGAGGAAAACGAAAGATCGCAAATCTTTCGCAGACGCCGAATGCGGAATTCGATCGTAGAAACCCAACGAACGACCTCCAGCAGCAATACTATCGTACATGTCAGACCGCATTTTGTGCTGAAGTCGGCATCTCTCCGCACCGTTTCCGGCATTTGACGGGTCGTACGATTTCGACAGCACGACAAAGAGCGCGCGCGAGACTTGGAAGGTCCCGATCACCAGGCTCCACGCGTCCGGTAGTTCATTTCATCGCCCGGCTCCGATCTCGCAATGCCCGCACCGCCGTACCCGCCTTTGCAATTCAGAGATCCGAATCTCCTGCCAAGGGATGACTGCCGGTCCCCGTTGCGTCGATGAGTATCTATTCCTTGACTCTGCGCGCTGAATGAATCGTGCTAGTGACCCGAGGGGCTGTCCTCAATCGTCCCTACCTAGCGCGCGGAGTATCTTCCTTCTATAGCTCGCCAGGTCGAACAGGAGTCTTGGCACTCTTTTGAGCGCAATCGCCTTGCCCTCGATTGCGAGATGTAGAACTCGTACCAATCTGGCAAGACCAAGTTCTACAAACGCGAGCCGAACATGCGGATCGTTCACAATCCTGAGCTGGTTGTCTACAATGACGATGGATGCCGCGAGATCAGGTTTCGTCTCCAGAACGAAGTCTCGACATGCCGCGGCAAATTCCTCCTCTTGAACGCTCAAAGGTACCTTTATTTCCCTGCGAGAACTCCCCGCCATATTCGGGTCCCCTATGAACGAGCGGCAGCGAGGCACCTGAGCCGGCTCAGGTTTTTGGATTTCTAGTGGCTCGCGCGCTTGGTCGATCTCTTCGGACCCGGCAACACATCCGTGCAAACACCTTCATACACTTCGCCAGCCAGGCCTATTGTCTCTCCGAACGTCGGATGCGGATGGATGGTCTTGCTGAGATCAATTGCATCGGCGCCCATCTCGATCGCCAGGCAGATTTCTCCAATCATGTCGCCAGCGTGCGGGCCAACGTTCACACCGCCGATGATGCGGTGCGTCTCTTGGTCGATGATCAGCTTGTTCATGCCATAAGATGCGCCCGAGGCGATCGCTCTGCCCGAGGCAGCCCACGGAAACTTCGCGGATCTAACGTGCCTGCCCGAGGAGGCCGCTTCATGTTCCATGATGCCAACCCAGGCCACCTCAGGATCAGTGTAGGCGACGTTCGGAACGATCTTCGCGTCAAAGAAGCTCTTGAGCCCGGCAGCCGCTTCTGCCGCGACATGCCCCTCGTGAACCGCCTTATGGGCGAGCATCGGGTTACCCGCGACATCGCCGATCGCGAAAATATGAGGCAAATTCGTCCGCATTTGCCTATTGACTGCAATGAAACCTTTGCGTCGCATCTTACACCAATCTTCTCCAAGCCCAGATTTGCGCTGTTAGGCGCTTTGCCTGCGGACTGCAGGATCAAATCGTACGTTCGACGCCCCGGCTTTGAGCTTTCAATCTGGACCGATACGCCGTTACTATCTGCCGTGGCGCTTACTATATGCCGCCTCACTGTGCCCGAGCCGAGCATTGAGCTTCTGGATCAGCTGATCCGCGGCGTCTGCGATCACGGTACCGGGCGGGAAGATGGCTTCGGCACCGGCGGCGTAGAGCTCATCATAGTCCTGCGGCGGCACCACGCCGCCGATGATGATCATGATGTCCTCGCGGCCTTGCTTCTTCAGCGCGGCCTTCAGCTCCGGCACCGCGGTGAGATGGGCGGCAGCGAGCGAGGAGACGCCGAGGATGTGGACGTCGTTCTCGACCGCCTGTCGCGCGGCTTCATCGGCGGTCGCGAACAGCGGCCCGATGTCGACGTCGAAGCCGATGTCGGCGAACGCGGACGCAATCACTTTCTGGCCCCGGTCGTGGCCGTCCTGGCCGATCTTGGCGACCAGGATGCGCGGACGGCGGCCCTCGGCCTCCTCGAAGGCGTCGATCAGCGCCTGAACCTTCTCGACCCGGTTGCCCATGCTGGACGCCTCCCGCTTGTAGACGCCGGTGATGGATTTGATCTCGGCGCGGTGCCGGCCGAACACCTTTTCCATCGCGTCCGAAATCTCGCCGACGGTTGCTTTCGCCCGCGCCGCGTCGATCGCGAGCGCGAGCAGATTGCCGTTGCCTTCGCCGGCCGAGCGCGTCAGCGCAGCGAGCGCGGCGTCGACGTCCTTCTGGCTGCGTTCGGCCTTCAGCCGCGCCAGCTTGTCGATCTGCAGGCGCCGCACATTGGTGTTGTCGACCTTGAGGATGTCGATCGGCGCCTCGTCGGTCGGCTTGTACTTGTTGACGCCGATCACCGCCTGCTTGCCGGCATCGATGCGGGCCTGGGTCTTGGCCGAGGCCTCCTCGATGCGCAGCTTCGGCACGCCGGCCTCGATGGCCTTCGCCATGCCGCCGAGCTCCTCGACCTCCTGGATGTGGCCCCACGCCTTGGCGGCGAGATCGCCTGTCAGGCGCTCGACGTAATACGAGCCGCCCCAGGGATCGATGATGCGGGTGGTGCCGCTCTCCTGCTGCAGGAACAGCTGGGTATTGCGGGCGATGCGGGCCGAGAAATCAGTCGGCAGCGCCAGCGCTTCGTCGAGCGCATTGGTGTGCAGCGACTGGGTATGGCCTTGCGTTGCTGCCATCGCCTCGACCGTCGTGCGCATCACGTTGTTGAAGACGTCCTGCGCGGTCAGCGACCACCCCGAGGTCTGGCTATGCGTGCGCAGCGACAGCGAGCGTGGGTCCTTCGGATTGAACGGCTTCAGCAGCTTCGCCCACAAGAGGCGCGCGGCACGCAGCTTGGCGACTTCCATGAAGAAGTTCATGCCGATCGCCCAGAAGAACGACAGACGTGGTGCGAAGCGATCGACGTCGAGACCCGCGGCAATGCCGGCGCGTAAGTATTCGACGCCGTCGGCGAGCGTATAGGCGAGCTCGAGGTCCTGCGTCGCGCCGGCCTCCTGCATGTGATAGCCGGAGATCGAGATCGAATTGTATTTCGGCATCTTCTGCGAGGTATAGGCGAAGATGTCCGAGATGATCCGCATCGAGGGCGCGGGCGGATAGATATAGGTGTTGCGCACCATGAACTCTTTCAGAATGTCGTTCTGAATGGTGCCCGACAGTTTTTCCGGCGGCACGCCCTGTTCGCTCGCCGCGGCGACATAGAGCGCCAGGATCGGCAGCACCGCGCCGTTCATGGTCATGGACACGCTCATCTGGTCGAGCGGAATCCCTGCGAACAGCGTGCGCATGTCGTAGATGGAATCGATGGCGACGCCGGCCATGCCGACGTCGCCGCCGACGCGCGGATGATCGAGGTCATAGCCGCGGTGGGTGGCGAGATCGAAGGCGACCGAGAGGCCCTTCTGTCCGGCCGCGAGGTTACGGCGGTAGAACGCGTTGGAATCCTCCGCCGTGGAGAAGCCGGCATATTGCCGGACCGTCCAGGGCTGGTTGACATACATGGTCGGGTAGGGACCGCGCAGGAACGGCGCGATGCCTGGCCAGGTCTCAAGGAAATCGAGCCCGGCGATATCTGCTTCTCCGTATGCCGACTTGACCGGAATGCCCTCCGGAGTCACCCACGGATCGACGGAAACGGAAGAAGCGGCGACCGAGCACCTTTCGAAAGCAATACTTGCAAAATTCGGGATAACGCTGATGGATGACATCTGAGTGTTCGCGTTCGATTGTCGATTATCCAGAAACCTTCGGGTTTTGGATCCGGTTGTAAGCGGCATTTAGCGTTGCCAAGGCGTCGCAACTGACGTGAATAAAGCTGCAGATGCCAGCCCGCCGAAACGCGGGCTCGGATAGAGAGGGAAGTCCCGCCAAATAGATGTGCCTAGCTCCGACTTGCTGAAGCGCGTGGGCGGAGATTTCGGCGCACTCCGCATAGATCTTATCGCTGGAGCAAAGGCAAGCAAGTTCGGCACCAGAGCCCGTGAATGCGAGGGCAAGCTCGGCTGGGTCGGCGAAGCCGGCGCCGTCGATAGCCTCAATTCCTCCCGCTTCGAAGAAGCTCTTGGCGAATGTCGCGCGGGCCGTAAAGTCGGTCGGTGTGCCGAGATTAGCAAGAAACACTCGCGGCCGCGCGCCGAGTAGCTTCAATATCGCATCGGACTTATCGCGGAGCGATTCGAACGGTTCCGCAAGCCGGATCGGCGGCAGTGGGTCGAATACGAATTTCTGATCAAAGCTAGGCGGAAGAGCCATCGGTCTTACGCTTAGTACCGCCGCTGCGCCTTCGCCAAGGTTTGCGAACTCGCTCACTCCGGTCAGCGGGTCGCTGCGTTTCGCGAGATTTGCACAGCGCGCTGTGCGTGTAGCTGTGATCTTCGCCTGAAGCGTTCCTTGCTGTAGAGCGGCAAAAATGCCGCCCGCATTTTCAGTCTCTTGAAAACTCCTCCAGGCCGCGTCGCAAAGCTCCGTTGTTAGCGCCTCAATGCCGCCAGCACCTGCGGCAGGATCGCTAACCTTGGCAAGATTGCTTTCCTCCAGCAGCAGAAGCTGCGTGTTGCGGGCCACGCGCCGGGCAAACGAGTCTGGAAGGCCGAGCGCCAACGTGTGCGGCAGGACTGTGATCGCATTGGCACCGGCGATTCCCGCAGAGAATGTAGCCAAGGTAGCGCGCAACATGTTTACGTAGGGATCGCGCCGGGTCAACATGCGCCAGGACGTGTCAGCCGCAATGAACAGCGGCCTCGGCGCCACACCGCACACCGATCCGATGCGCGCCCAGAGGAGTCGCAACGCGCGGAATTTAGCCATAGTCAAAAACTGGTCGGCGTCAGCAGTGAGTCGCGCATAGATCATACTTCGCGCTTGATCCAGCGGAATGCGCGCTGCCTCCATAGCGTGCAGATATGCCACGCCGCAGGCGAGCACAAAGGCAAGCTCCTGCACTTCTGAGCCGCCGGCGTCATGAACGATACGCCCGTCGCTCGCGGCAAACGGCCCCTTGAACCCCAGCGTTACAAGCCCTTTGATCGTGCTGGCAACGTTCCGTGCGATTTCTTCCCAAGTGTATGGACTACGTCCGCTTAGGGCGCACGCGCCCAGCGGATCGAGCCCAAATCGAATGTCGCAGACGGCAGGATCGAGACCGACCGACTTCACATATTCCGCAACATGGATCGCGGTCTTACGCCCGTCTGTACCAATTTGGAGTTCAATCCCGATGCCGGCATCAAGGTGGACGTCCTTTAAAGCTTTGGCGACGGTACCTGCCGTTTGATCGAGACCGAACCCGCGGCTGCTGTTGGCGCCGGCAAAGACGAGCGCCAGGCCCGTCGCCCCATTCTCCAGATCGTGAAGGGCCTGCCTATTGGCCGTCACCGCGTCTGGATGATCGATGCGCTGCATGATCTGCCAAGGCGCCGCGGGTGCCCGCCCGTCGACTAGTGCAATATCTTTCGCGCGGAGATAAATCGGCTCGATTCTCAAGTCGTCGTACGTCCTACCAATCAGCTTTTCGAACGGCGCTCCCTTTAGCACGCCATCAACCAGCTTGTGCCAGTCTTGGCGTGAAGCAGGCGCAAAGCCCGATGCCAATGCCAACCGTTCGGTTTTCATCAAGTCCACCTAATCCCAAGTGACGCCGAGCTGCCCAACATGACTTCTGCCTGGAAGTAACCGGAATTCCTGCAGTCAGGCTGCCCATCTCAGGTCGCCTCTTGCGGTATTCAGGAAAACTCCAAAATCAGCGCGTCGACCGCGAGCGTCGCACCGGCACTGGCGTGGATCTTCTTCACGGTGCCGTCCTGCTCGGCGCGGAGCACGTTCTGCATCTTCATGGCCTCGACTACAGCCAGCGTCTCGCCGGCCTTGACCTCCTGGCCTTCCGTCACGGCGATCGAGACGATGAGCCCGGGCATCGGACAAAGCAGCTTCTTGCCGGTGTCGGCGGCCGTCGCCACCGGCATCAGCTTCGCCGATGCCGCTTCCGCTTCCGTCCAGACATAGACCGGCACCTCGACGCCCTGATGCGCGACGCGGATGCCGTTGGCGATCGGGCGTGTCTGCACCGCAACGACATGGCCGTCGATGGTACCTTGCCAGACCGGATCGCCCGGCTTCCATGCGGACTGCAGCAGATGCGCGTTGCCGGCCTTGCCCTCGGCATCGACGAAGCGCACCGCGATCGCCTCGCCTTCGCGCGCGACCTCGAGCAGAATCTCCTGGCGGTCGAGCCAGACCGCGCGGCGGCGCTCGCGTTGCACGATGCGACCGCCCATCTGGCCCGAGATCTGCCGCTTGCGCTCCCCTAACACGTGGTCGACGGCAGCGCCGACCGCGGCGATCCGACGCGCGACCTCGCCTTCGGGCACGCGCACCGCAAAACCCTTGGGGAATTCCTCGGCGATGAAGCCGGTCGACAGATTGCCCTCGCGCCAGCGCGGATGGTGCATCAGCGCGGACAGGAACGGGATGTTGTGACGGATGCCGTCGACGTAGAACGAATCCAGCGCGACGGCCTGCGCCTCGATGGCGGCCGCGCGCGAGGGCGCATGCGTGACCAGCTTTGCGATCATCGGATCGTAATGGATCGAGATCTCGCCGCCTTCCTGCACGCCGGTGTCGTTGCGCACGGTGATGCCGTCCTTGCTGACTTCTGCCGGCGGACGGTATTTCACCAGACGCCCGATCGAGGGCAGGAAGCCGCGGAACGGATCTTCGGCATAGAGGCGCGATTCCACCGCCCAGCCGGTCAGCGTGACGTCCTTCTGCGTCATCGCGAGCTTCTCGCCGGCGGCGACGCGGAGCATCTGCTCGACGAGGTCAACGCCGGTCACAAGCTCGGTGACGGGATGCTCGACCTGAAGGCGGGTGTTCATCTCCAGGAAGAAGAAGCTCTTGTCCTGCCCCGCGACGAATTCGACGGTACCGGCGGAATCGTAGTTCACGGCCTTGGCGAGCGCGACGGCCTGCTCACCCATCTTGCGGCGGGTGGCTTCGTCGAGCAGCGGCGACGGCGCCTCCTCGATGACCTTCTGGTTGCGGCGCTGGATCGAGCATTCGCGCTCGCCGAGATAGATGACGTTGCCGTGCTTGTCGCCCAGCACCTGGATCTCGATGTGGCGGGGATTGACGATGAACTTTTCGACGAAGACGCGGTCGTCGCCGAACGAGGCCTTGGCCTCGGCCTTGGCGAGATTGAAGCCCTCGGACACTTCGGCTTTGGAATGCGCGATGCGCATGCCCTTGCCGCCACCGCCGGCGGAGGCCTTGATCATCACGGGATAGCCGATCTCGTCGGAGATCTTGACCGCGTGCTTGTCGTCCTCGATCACGCCGAGATAGCCCGGCACGGTCGAGACCTTGGCTTTCGCAGCCGCCTTCTTGGATTCGATCTTGTCGCCCATTGCGGCGATCGCGCCGGGGTTCGGGCCGATGAAGACGATGCCGGCGGCTTCCAGCGCGCGCGGAAACGCCTCACGCTCGGACAGGAAGCCGTAACCGGGATGCACGGCCTCGGCGCCCGTCTTGCGGCAGGCCTCGACGATCTTCTCGATCACCAGATAGCTCTCGGCCGCGGCGGGCGGCCCGATCAGCACGGCCTCGTCGGCCATCTCGACATGGAGAGCGTCGCGGTCGGCCTCGGAATAGACTGCAACCGTCTGAATTCCCATGCGGCGAGCGGTCTTGATGACCCGGCAGGCGATTTCGCCGCGATTGGCGATCAGAATCTTCTTGAACACAGCTCTTCCTACAACGGAATGTTGTCGTGCTTCTTGGCCGGAATTTCCATCTTCTTGTCACCCAGCATGGCCAGCGCCCGTGCGATGCGGCGCCTCGTTGCATGCGGCATGATGACATCGTCGATATAGCCGCGCTCGGCGGCGATGAAGGGTGACAGGAAGCGATCTTCGTATTCCTTGGTGCGGGCCGCGATCTTGTCGGGGTCGCCGATGTCGCTGCGGAAGATGATCTCGACCGCACCCTTGGCACCCATCACCGCGATCTGCGCGGTCGGCCAGGCGTAGTTCATGTCGGCGCCGATCTCCTTGGAGGCCATGACGTCGAAGGCGCCGCCATAGGCCTTGCGCGTGATGATGGTCACGAGCGGCACGGTGCATTGCGAATAGGCGAACAGGAGTTTCGCGCCGTGCTTGATCAGGCCGCCATATTCCTGCGCGGTGCCCGGCAGGAAGCCCGGCACGTCGACGAAGGTCACGATCGGGATGTTGAAGGCGTCGCAGAAACGAACGAAGCGCGCCGCCTTGCGCGATGCGTCGCTGTCGAGCACGCCGGCCAGCACCATCGGCTGGTTGGCGACGAAGCCGACGGTGCGGCCGGCGATACGGCCGAAACCCGTGACGATGTTCTTGGCAAAGCTCTCCGCGATCTCGAAGAAATCGCCTTCGTCCACGACTTTCAGGATCAGCTCCTTCATGTCGTAGGGCTTGTTCGGATTGTCGGGGATCAACGTGTCCAGGGACATGTCGACCCGCTCGATGTCGTCGAAGCTCGGCCATTCCGGCACGCCGTCTGTGTTGTTGGACGGCAGGAAGTCGATCAGCCGCCGCATCTGCAACAGCGTCTCGACGTCGTTCTCGAACGCACCGTCCGCGATCGAGGAGCGCGTGGCGTGCACCGAGGCGCCGCCGAGTTCTTCCGCCGTAACCACCTCGTTGGTCACGGTCTTCACGACGTCGGGGCCGGTGACGAACATGTAACTGGTATTCTTCACCATGAAGATGAAGTCGGTCATCGCTGGCGAATAGACGTCGCCGCCGGCACAGGGGCCCATGATCGCCGATATCTGCGGGATCACGCCCGAGGCGAGCACGTTGCGGCGGAACACGTAGGAATAGCCGGCGAGCGCGGCCACACCTTCCTGGATGCGGGCGCCGCCCGCGTCGTAGAGGCCGATGATGGGCGCGCGCGCCTTCATCGCCATGTCCTGCAATTTTGTAATTTTCAGAGCGTGGGTCTCCGACAGCGAACCGCCGAACACCGTGAAGTCTTTGGCGAAGACAAAGGTTTTGCGGCCGTTGACGGTGCCCCAGCCGGTGACCACGCCGTCTCCCGGAATCTTGGTCTTCTCCATCCCGAATTCGGTCGAGCGGTGCTGGACGAACATGTCCATCTCCTCGAACGAATGCTTGTCGAGCAGCAGATCGATCCGCTCCCGCGCGGTGAGGCGGCCGCGCGCATGCTGCGCGTCGATGCGCTTCTCGCCGCCGCCGAGCTTGGCGCCGGCGCGACGTTGTTCAAGGGCCTCGATAACGGACATCGATTGGGCCAACTGATCTACCGCTTTCTGGCGATTGGAGGCAGGTCGGTGCAAATGCCCTCATGGACTTCGGCAGCCATGCCGATCGTCTCGCCGAGGGTCGGATGCGGGTGAATGGTCTTTCCGATATCGATCGCGTCAGCCCCCATTTCGATAGCGAGACAGATTTCCCCGATCATATCGCCGGCATGCGGTCCGACGATCACGCCCCCGACGATGCGACCGGTTTCGGCGTCGAACAGCAGCTTCGTCATGCCATAGGACGCGCCCGACGCGATGGCCCGGCCGGACGCGGCCCATGGGAATTTTGCCGAACGGATCTTCCGTCCGGATTCGGCGACATCACGCTCGGACTTGCCGACCCAGGCGATCTCAGGATCGGTGTAGGCGACATTGGGGACGATCTTCGCGGCAAAGGCCGCCGGCTTCCCGGCAGCTACTTCCGCGGCGACGTGCCCCTCGTGAACTGCCTTGTGCGCCAGCATCGAACCGCCGACGACGTCGCCGATGGCGAAGACGTTGCGCGCCGTCGTTCTCATCTGCTCGTCGACCTGAATGAAGCCGTTCGAATCGATGGCAACGTCGATCCGTTCGAGGCCGAGGTCGCTACTGTTGGGAACACGGCCGGCCGATTGCAACACCAAATCGTACGATCGTGTCCGTACCGATGCGCCTGTGGTACCGACCCTCACGCCGTCCGGCGTGATTTCGGCGGTTGATACGCTGCTTGCGACGTCGATATGCTCGAAGCGATGCGCGTTGCGCGAACGCCAGATCTTCACCGCGTCGGCATCCACGCCCGCCAGGATATCGGGAAGCCTTTCGACAAGATTGATCTTGGCGCCGAGCGAGCTGTAGACGGTCGCCATCTCCAGCCCGATGATCCCCGCTCCGATCACGAGCATGCGGCCCGGAATGCTTCGCAGCGCGAGCGCGCCGGTCGAGGTCACGACCCGGTCGTCCTTGGGAAGCACCGCCAGCTGCACCGCGCGCGAGCCCGTGGCGATGATGCATTGACCAAATTCAATTTGCTGCGAGCCTGCCCCCTCACCGACAATCTCGAGCCGCATGGCGGAGGCGAATTTCGCGATGCCGCGGATCACCGTGACGCGGCGCGCTGCCGCCATCTGGCTCAGCCCATCCGTCAGCTTCTTGACGGTGCCGTGCTTGAAGGCGCGCAGCTCCTGCAGATCGATCTGCGGCGCGGCGAAGCGAATGCCCTTGTCCGCGATCCGTTCGGCTTCCTCCTTGACGGCCGCAACATGAAGCAGCGCCTTCGACGGGATACATCCAACGTTCAGGCAAACTCCGCCCAAGGTGCCGTATCGTTCGACGATCGCGGTGTTCAGTCCAAGGTCTGCGGCCCGAAACGCTGCTGAATAGCCGCCCGGCCCGCCTCCGATCACGACAAGATCGTAGCGCGTATAATCTGTTGCGCGCTGGCCAACATCCTGATCCGCCGAGATCGTCTCGCCTTGCGCGCCCGCTTCGTCCGACGCCGACGCCGTGCCAATCATGGAGCCTTGAGACACCTTGTCTCCAACACGCAGCGGCATGCTCGTGATCACCCCTGCGATCGGCGACGGAATCTCCAGCGTGGCCTTGTCGGATTCCACTGTGATCAACGCCTGTTCCCGCACGACGACGTCGCCCGCCCTGACGTGGACCTCGACGACTTCGACGTCTCGGAAATCCCCGATGTCGGGGACCCGGATTTCCTCTGTCCGCATCTGCGTCCTCACAATGCGAAGCGCCGCAGATCGGAGAGCACCGACGCGACGAAGCCCAGGAACCGGGCCCCAGCCACGCCGTCGACGACCCGGTGATCCCACGACAGACTCATCGGAAGGATGAGGCGCGGTTCAAACTCGCGGCCGTTCAAGACCGCCTCGGTGGCGGCCCGCCCGGCGCCGAGGATCGCCACCTCGGGCGCGTTGATGATGGGCGTAAATCCCTGACCGCCGATGCCGCCGAGAGACGACACCGAGAAACAGCCGCCCTGCATGTCGCCCGACGCGAGCTGCCCCGCGTGCGCCTTGTCGGCGAGCGAGCGCATCTCCGCGGCAATCTGCCGAAGGCCCTTCTTATCGCAGTCCCGGATCACCGGCACGACCAGACCTCTCGGCGTGTCGACAGCGACGCCGATGTGGACGTAGTGCTTGAGGATCAACTCATCGCCATCGAGCGACGAATTGAAGCGCGGGTATTTCTGCAGCGCCAAGGCCGCGGCCTTGATCAGCAGCGACACCATGGTGAGCTTCGCCGTGTCCTTCGCGGCCTCGGCATTGGCGAGCTGACGAAAGGCTTCGGCGTCGGTCACATCCGCTCTGTCGAAATTCGTTACATGGGGAATGACGCTCCAGTTGCGCGAGAGGTTCGTACCGGTCAGCTTCTGGAGCCGTGTCAGCGGCAGGCGCTCGACCGCGCCGTACCTCTCGAAATCCACCTTGGGCCAATCGACCGGGGCGCCGGGCTCAGGCGCCATCGCCGGTCTCGATCGCACCAGTCCGTTGACGAAGGCCGCCACATCCTCGCGCAAAATCCGGCCCTTGGGGCCTGTGGGCACGACAGAGTCCAGCGTCACGCCGAGCTCACGCGCCAAAGCGCGGACCGACGGCGATGCATGCGCCGCCCCGCTAGGCTGCGGCTGCTGTGCACGTGCTCGCGAGTCATCGACTGGAGCCGCGGGCGCCGGCCGTGACAGCGCCTCCTGCTGCGAGATCCGTTGCTCCACCAGCGGTGCCGACGCAGTCGCCGGCGGAGGCGCGGTGGATTCGCCGCGACCTTCGAGGACCATCAGAACCGAACCTTGAGAAACCCGCACCCCGACGTCGATCATCAGTTTGGCCACCGTGCCTGCGGCTGGGGATGGCACCTCCATCGTCGCCTTGTCGGACTCGATCGACAGCAACGGCATGTCGATCGTGACCTCGTCGCCGACCGACACATTGATTTCGACTACCGGGACATCCTTGTAGTCCCCAATATCTGGCAGAACGACTTCAATTGAACGAGACATGCGCGCTTCGCCCTCTCTCAGCGCGACCAAGGCGATGCAACGCCGGTCGGCAATTCGTAGCTGGCGATGGCTTCGGCGACCTGCTCACGCGCCACTTGACCCAATTTTGCCAGTGCCGACAGCGCCGCAACGACGATCTGCTTGCGATCGACCTCGAAGAACGATCTCAGCGCGGCGCGTGTATCGCTGCGCCCGAAGCCGTCGGTGCCCAGCACCGTATAGGGCGCCTCGATGTAAGAACCGATCAGTTGCGGATACGCCCGGACATAATCCGATGCCGCGACGATCGGCACCTTGCCGCCGAGGCATTGTACGACGTGGCTCTCGACCGGGGTCGACAGTGGCGAGAGCCGATTAGTTCGCTCCACATCGCGCGCCTCCCGCGCCAGCTCGGAAAAGCTCGTTGCCGACCAGACTTCACAGGCCACTTTCCATTCGCTTTGCAGCATCGCTGCGGCGGCGAGCGCCTCCGGGAGAATGGCGCCCGAGCCGACCAGCCTGATCTTCGCCGGCCCGTCAGCGCTCGGCAGAACCCGATAGAGACCCTTGATGATGCCGTCGCGTGCATCGTCGGGCATCGAGGGCTGCGCATAGTTCTCGTTCATCGCCGTGAGGTAATAGAACTCGTCGTTGCCCTGCTCGAGCATCGACCGCATGCCGTGATCGACGATGACGGCCACCTCGTAGGAGAATGCCGGATCGTAGGCCCGGCAGTTCGGAACGGTCGCCGCCATCAGATGGCTGGACCCGTCCTGATGCTGCAAGCCTTCGCCGCCGAGCGTCGTCCGGCCGGCCGTCGCCCCGATCAAAAAGCCACGCGCGCGCTGGTCCGCCGCCGCCCAGATCAGATCGCCGACCCGCTGAAAGCCGAACATCGAATAGTAGATATAGAACGGCAGCAACGGGAAGTTATGGATGCTATAGGAGGTCGCCGCCGCGGTCCATGACGAAATCGCCCCCGCCTCGGTGATCCCCTCCTCCAGCAATTGACCGTCGATCGCTTCCTTGTAGTACAGCATCGAACCGGCATCTTCCGGCTCGTAGAGCTGTCCCGTCGGCGAGTAGATGCCGACCTGTCTGAATAGGTTCGCCATTCCGAAGGTGCGGGCTTCGTCGGCGACGATCGGAACGATGCGCGGGCCGAGCGTTTTATCCTTGAGCAAATTGGTGAACAGCCGCACGATCGCCATCGTGGTCGACGTCTCCTTGCCGTCGCCGCGCAGCGCGAACTTCGCGTAGGATTGCAGCGGCGGCACCGGCAGCGCCGCCGAAGCGCGTCGCCGCGCCGGCATGTAGCCACCGAGTGCCGCGCGACGGGCGCGCAGGTACTGAATTTCCGCGCTGTCTTCCGCAGGCCTGAAGAATTCCAGATCCTCGACTTGCTCGTTGCTGAGAGGCAGGGCGAACCGGTCGCGGAACGCATACAGCGCGTCGACGTCGAGCTTCTTGGCCTGGTGCGACGTCATGCGCGACTCGCCGGCGCCGCCCATGCCGTAGCCCTTCTTGGTCTTCGCCAGAATGACGGTCGGCCGACCCTTAATGTCCTTCGCGGCGGCAAAGGCCGCGAACAGCTTCTTGAAGTCGTGGCCACCGCGCTTCAGGCCGTCGATATCCGCGTCCGACATGTGCGCAACTAGCGCCCGGACCTCGGGATCCTCGCTGAAGAAGTGGGCGAGGTTGTAGGCCCCATCCTTGGCGCCGAGCGTCTGATATTTGCCATCGACGGTGTCAGCGAATTTGCGCAGCAGCGCATGCTTGCTATCGCGCGCGAAGATATCGTCCCAGTCCGATCCCCACAGCACCTTGATGACGTTCCAGCCGGCGCCCTGGAAAAGTGATTCGAGTTCCTGAATCACCTGCCCGTTGCCTCGGACCGGCCCATCCAGGCGCTGCAGGTTGCAATTGACGACGAAGGTGAGGTTGTCGAGATTTTCCCGCGCCGCCAGGGCGAGCCCGGCGATCGATTCCGGCTCGTCCATCTCGCCGTCGCCGAACACACCCCAGACGTGGCGACCAGCCGTCTGCACTAGGCCGCGATGCTCCAGATACTTCATGAACCGCGCCTGGTAGATCGCGCTGATCGGCCCAAGGCCCATCGACGCCGACGGCACCTGCCAGAACTCCGGCATCAGCCAGGGATGCGGATAGGACGACAGACCGGGGCCGCTCAGTTCCTGGCGATACAGCTTCAGATTTTCGTCCGACAGTCGGCCTTCGAGATACGCTCGTGCATAGACTCCGGGGGACGAATGCGGCTGGAAGTACACCAAGTCGCCCTCCGACTCGGAGCTTGACGCGCGAAAGAAATGATTGAAACCGACTTCGAAAATCTCCGCGGCCGAGGTGTAGCTGGCGACGTGCCCGCCGAGCTCCCCATAGGCCTTGTTGGCACGGACCACCATCGCGAGCGCGTTCCAGCGAATGATCGCCGTCAGGCGGGTCTCGATCGCGATGTCGCCGGGGTAGGGCTTCTGCTGCTCGAGCGGAATAGAATTGCGATAGGGCGAAAACGGCGGAGAGTCCGGCGGAACGCCGAGCTCCTCCGCGCGCCGATCGAGCGCAGCCAGGATATATCGCACGCGCTCGGCACCGGCGCTGTGGTAGAGCGATCCAAGCGAGGCGAGCCAATCGGCGGTTTCGACCGCATCCTGATCGGCGTTGACGGCCTTGCGTGGCGGATCGATGTGTGCAGTCATGCGTCGGGCTCCGAGAAAGCCCGCACTTGGTAGCATCGGGTGCTATGGCACGTGCTGCTGAATACGGCCGCGTTCCGACGGATTGCCCGGCTCCGGCGGGACGCCGAGGCTCGCATTGCAGCATTCTCTGCTGTTGGTTTAATCGGGCGAGTGATCGAGCCGTCGGCCGCCTGACAGGTGCTCCCGCTTGGTCAGGGCGCAGCATGCCGCATCGCTCAGCGCCCACGCCGCAGTAGCGGGCATCTTGTCGCAGATCAGCGAACTCGACGGCTCGCCGCGACTAGTGACCTGACCTTTCAAAACAGCTAACCTCGGCTAGCAGCAGGATCTGCATCAAAGCTTGACCGACTTGACGAATTGGCAGGATTGAAATGCCGCCGGAGACCGAGCTCGATCGCGAATTTGCGCGAATGGATCTGCCCGATCTTCGGATCAACTATGATCCTGTCGATCCGGATCAGTTCGATCGTCCCGTCACTTCATTCTGTCTCGAAACCAGCAAAGACAACGACGATCTGCCGCTGCACTCACACCGCAAAGGCCAATTGGTCGTCGCATCTCATGGCTCGGTGATGTGCCGGGCGCCTGGCGGCTTGTGGATCGTGCCTCCGCAAGGCGCGGTATGGATCCCGGCCGGCGTGCAGCACAGCAATTGCGTGGCCGATTTCGGCAAACTCTACACCGTGTTCATCGATCCGCAGGTCAGCATGCTGCCGCGGACCTGCTGCACGCTGATGATCACGTCGCTGGTGCGCGAATTGATCCACCGTCTCTCGGTGTTCCCACCGCTCTATCCGCTGGAAGGACCAACCAGCCGTCTCGGCCGCGTTTTGCTCGACGAACTCGTGCAGATGTCGACAACGGATGAAATGTATCTGCCGATCTCCCCCGACGCCCGTCTTCAACACCTCGCGACCTCCTTGTTGAATAATCCGGGCGACCGCAGCACGATGGACGAAGTCGCCTCGCGCTACGCGATGAGCGAGAGTACGTTCGCACGCTTCATCGCCAAGGAAACAGGGATGACCTTCGGGCGCTGGCGCCAGCGTCTCCACATTCTGATCGCCATGCAGCGCCTCACGGCGGGCACTTCGGTCCAGGCTGTGTCGCTGGAACTGGGCTACGAAACGCCCAGCGCGTTCATCACGATGTTCAAGAAGACGATGGGAAAGAGCCCCCGCCGCTTCCTTGCCGAGCGGTCGCGCCTGATCAATTCGGACGGTTTGCCCTAGTTCGCACGTCCCTGCCTGAGCCTTTGACTACCGCGACCCCACGACGCTTTCGTGGGGCCGCCCGTAACGACGTCAGCGTTTGCTGTAAGGCGCAAGCGGATACTCGAGCGACGCTTCCGCAATGGCCTTTGGAGCCACCACCCGCGGCCTGCCTTTCAAACCCTGCAGCATCACCATCGAACAGTGGATGTTCTGGCCGGTCTCGTCGAACTTGGTGTTGTCGCCGTACATCAGGATCGGCTTCATGTCGGTCTTCTTGAGCGCGCCGTGAATCGCCGCCGACTCCGGCGACGCCGCCCGCGTCACGGCGTCTGCGACGATCTGCACCGCCTCGAACGCGCAGCCCGCATTGGCATCGAACCAGTCATTCGGGTAGTCGGCCGCGAACATCTTCACGATCTTGTCGGTCTCGGCGCCCTTGGGATTGAGCCACAACGCCGACAGAATCGGACCGTCACCATACTTTCCGAGCGCGTCGTGATACGCCTTGTCCGACACGCCGTTGGAGTTGGGCGAAAACACCATCTTTGGATCCCAGCCCTGCTTGATGCATTCGCGCGCGATCATGATCGCGTCGTTGACGCGCGTGACCGAGATCAAAGCATCGGCACCCGACGCTTTCGCCTTGGCGACCTCTACCGACAGATCCTTCGCTTTCTCGTCATAGGCAATGTACTGCGCGATCTTGAGCGGAACATCCACTTCCTTCCACGCCTGATCGATGCTGGCCGCCGTCGACTGCCCCATCGTGTTATTGAGATGGAGAACGACCGCGCTGCTCGGCGGATCCTTCAGCGTGCCGAGCACGGACTTCAGCTCGGTCAGCGATTGCCGCACGATGGTCAGCGACGTGGGATAATAGCGGAACACCTGGGTGAAGCCCTGCGAAGTCACCTGGGTAGCGCTCGCGATGTGGACCACCATGGGCACCTTGGCGGCCTCGCAGGCCTGCAACGCCGAAATGGTGGCGCCGGAATCCCACGCGCCGATCAGCACGGCGCAGCCCTGCCGGATCAGGCTCTCGGCGGCAATCCGACCGTTCTCCGGACGGCTTTGCGTGTCGGCGTGAACGATCTCGATGTCGAGGCCGAACTTCTCACGCGCGAATTTGACGCCGAGATCGATGCCGCGCACGCAGGCTTGACCGGGAAACGCCAGCACGCCGCTGCTGGGCATGATCGCTCCCACCTTCACCTTCGTGTTCGCCGCAAACGATGGCCTAGATACCAGGCCTGCCGCAATTCCCAATCCGCTTCCTACAATCGTCCGCCGCGTGATTCCGCTTCGCTTGGTCATCTCAATGTCCTGTTGCTAAGGGGTGAAATCGTTCTCGACTAGTGATTTCGTACGTTTGAGGAGCGACCGCCGACTTCAAAGGCCCATCTCGGCCTTGATCAATTTCTCCTCGGATTCGTCGTAGAGCGACGCGATCAGCGACTGATAGCGCTCGTTGATCTGCTTGCGACGCTTCTTCCGCGTCGGCGTCATCACGCCGTTCTCGAGCGACAGCTCCTCCGGCAGAATGCGGAACGCCTTGATCTGCTCGGCTCGCGCCAGCCTTCCGTTGGCCTTGCCGATCTCCGCCTCGATCAGCCGGTTGACGATCTCGGAGCCTGCCAGGTCCGCGTAACTCGCGATCTTGTCGTCGCGCGACTTCGCCCAGTCCATTGTGGCGGTGGCATCCACTTCGATCAGGGCGGTGAGATATTTTCGCCCCTCGCCGATCACAGCCGCCTCGGAGATGAACGGGCTGTGCCTCAGCTCGTTTTCGATCTGAGTCGGGCTGATCGATTTGCCGTTCGACGTGTTGATGATCTCCTTCTTCCGGTCGACAAGCTTGAAGGTTCCTTCCGGCGACACTTCGACGATGTCGCCGGTGTAGAGCCAGCCGTCGCGAAGCGCCGCTTTCGTCTCGTCCGGCTTGTTCCAATAGCCCGCGAACAATCCCGGTCCACGGACGATCATCTCGCCGTCCTGGAGCACGGCGGTTTCCCAGGCCGGATCCGGCAGCGGGACCCCGACGTTGCCGGCCTTCGGCCACTCCGCCATCTGCACCAGATTGGCACCGACCAGTTCGGTCTGGCCGTAGCACTCCTTGAGCTGCAAGCCCCACAACTGCCACAGCGACATCAGCTCGGACGGCATCGCCGCCGACGAGGTGAACGCGATCTTCAGCTCGTCGAAACCGACCTCCGCGAGCAGCGGCAGGAACACTTGCTCGCGGCAGGCCGCGAACAGTTTCGAGACGAAGGCATCCTCGTGGCCGCGCTGACGGTCTTCGAGGGCCCTGCGCGCGATCGTCATGGCGAGCGTGTAGTTCTGATCTCCCGCTTCCCCGGCGGGATGCACCTTGCTGAGGATCTGTGTCGCAAAGCGCTGGTAGAACCGCGGCGGCGCCATATAGTAGGTCGGCTTCACCTCTTTGATCGTCTGGGCGAAATCCGCGGTCGTCTCGCCGAAATATGGAACTGCGTCGGCGATCAGCGGCAACGTGGTCGCCTGCCCGCGCGCCACGGTGTGCGACATCGGCAAATGCACGACCACCCGGTGCTCCTGTTCGCGCATGCTGGGGCCGAACAGGGTGATGCAATGAACGCCGGCGAGAATGGAAAGGTGCGTCAGCATGGCGCCTTTGGGGTTTCCGGTCGTCCCGGACGTATAGCCGATGCTGACGACATCGGACGCCTTTGCTGTCGCGCTCTCCTTCTGCAGATAGTCATGCGCATCGACATCGAGTGCTCCAACAAAGTCGGCCAGCGACTTGATCGACGCCGAGGCCTCGCCGGTCCAATCCAGGTCGAGCACGATGATGCCGCGGAGCTGCTCGGCCCGACCGGAGGCGAGCACGATGCGAAGCTGCGGCTCCCCGCCGACGAACGCGAACTTCGCGCCTGAATCCGTGAAGCAGTAAGCCACTTCTTCGGGTGACGAGGTGAAGTACACGCCCACCATGACGCCGCCGGCGCACATCGTGGCCATGTCCGCGATCAGCCATTCCTCGGACGAATCGCCCATGATCGCGACCCGATCGCCGCGCTCGAGACCAGCACGCCGCAGCGCGCTGGCCAGGTTCACGACACGCTGCGCATAGGCGCCCCACGTCATGGCGGTCCAGGCGCCGTGACGCTTTTGTTGCAAGGCGATCTTGTCGGGCCGCTCCGCGAGTCGCGCGGCCAAAAGCTGCACGACGGTCGTATCCGCCAACTGGGCGCCGGATGTCATCTCAGCGACGTTCATCTCAGCGCTCCGCGAAACGCTTGCGCTTGGCTGCGAATGCGGCAACCGCCTCGGCCCGCTCGGGCGACTTGAACGTCAACATCTCCAGCGCCGCAGAGGTGTCGAGCAGCAGGTGGGCGTACTGCTTGATGATCTTGTTGACGCTGTACTTGGTCCACACGATCGATTCCTTCGGCCCGCTTGCCAGCAGTTCGGCGTATTCGATCGCGGCATCGAGAACGTTGCCGTCTGCGATCACCTCGTTGATCATGCCGATAGCAGCCGCTTTCTCGGCGGAGATGAATTCGCCGGTCATCAGATAGTGCTTCGCGCGTACCGGCCCCATCAGCAGCGGCCAGATCACCGCGCCGCCATCGCCCGCGACGACGCCGGCATTGACGTGCGTGTCGGCGAAACGGGCTGTCGAGCTCGCATAGATCACGTCGCAGAACAGCGCGAGCGTGGCACCCAGGCCGACCGCGACACCGTTGACGGCCGCGACGATCGGCACTTCGACTTCCAGCATGTTGCGGATGAGGTGGCGACCGCTGCGCGTCGGGGACGGCAGCGTTCCTTTATCCAGCGACTTCTGATCGCCACCAGAGCAAAATCCGCGGCCCGCACCGGTGAGAACGATCGCGTTGACAGAACTGTCGTGATCCAGCTTGACGAAGACGTCTTCGAGCTCCTCGTGCATCTCCCAGTTGATCGCGTTGAGGATCTCCGGGCGGTTCATCGTGACGATCGCGACGCCAGTGGCGCGCTGCTCGACGATCAGGTACTTGTAGCCGTATTGCGACATTGATCTCACCGTTCGATTACTGCTTCTGGGTCCGCATCAGCCGGATCTGCCCGAGGATCTCCTCGGTCGGCCGCACGACATTGTTCCCGTCGTTGAAATGCGGGATGACGTAGCGACCGACCATGTCGATCGCCTCCTTGATCTTTTCGTGCGGGACGGAGTCCATGTGCAGCAGCACCTCGTCGATACCCATGGCCTCGAACTTCTCGATCTGACGAATGACCGTATCGGGGCTGCCGCACACCGTCGTGGCCGACTCGTTGACCAGATAGTCCCAGTCGTTGGCGGCGCGCTCCATCGACGGCACGCTCTCCCCCATGTATTTGTAGTCGTCGGCAATCGCCGCGAGACGCGGATAGGCATCGGTCGAGATCTTGGCATAGTGCATTAGCGGGCCGGCATAATCTGCCTTGGCCTGCTCGTCCGTTTTCCCGATGCCGATGAACAGCGGAATGCCGATACGCGGACGCTGCAGCGGTCCCTCCGCGTCGCACTTCCAGTTCTTTTGATAGGCGTCGATCAGCTTCTGCTGAGCTTCCCAGCCCTGATAGATGTTGCTGCTCATCACGGCGAAGCCCTGCGAGGCCGCCCAGAGATGACTGCGCTCGCTGGTCGCCGCGATCCCGATCACCGGATGCGGCTTCTGCAGCGGCTTCGGAACCAGCTGGCGCGGAGGGATCTGGTAGTACTTGCCGTCAAACGTGAAAATGTCCTGGCGCATCGCCGTTTTCAGCAGCGCCAGTCCTTCTTCCATCTGCGCCAGCGTTTCGTTCGGATCGACGTTGAACGCCCGCATCGCGATGGTGGTGTTGGCGCGGCCGCCGTAGAATTCCATGCGGCCGTTGGACAGGATGTCGGTCACGGCAAGCCGCTCGGCCGAACGCAAGGCGTGATTGATGCGCTGCGGCATCAGCGTCACCGCCGCGCGCAGCTTGACGCGCGACGTCACCGCGGCCAGATAGCCGAACACCACTTCGGGCGCCGAGCTCGAGATCCCGCCCAGTGCCACGTGCTGCTCGGAGAGCGCGACGCAGTCGAAGCCGACCTTCTCGGCCAGACGGACTTCGTCGACCAGTTCGTGAAGCCTGCGCGAGTAACTGTGGCCGACCTGGGTTTCCTGTTCAGACCAGAACCCAAACGTAAGTGCCATGTCTCAATCCTTTTAGCTTGCGAGATGGCACAGGGTTTCATAGGCGTGGCGATATTTTCGCCCGAAAGCCGCGTTGCGTAGTAACGCTTTCCGAATTTTATGCTGTCAGCATTCGCAACATGGCAGACGCCCCGGGAAGCTTCGCCACGCAGCGGACGGGCTGACCGTCAACGGCGGGCGCTGGCGGCTCCGGCCTCGCTATCGAAGGTCTTGATCAGCAACTCGGCGACCGCCGCGAGGCACGCTTCGCCGATGGCGTAGCTCGAGCCGATCGGACTTCCGATCACGCCGTTCTGCGAAACCGATCGGATGCCGTTCTTCCACATCAGCTCGAGATCAGCCTCCGACAAGCCGCCAAGATGACCCACCTCGAAGCGGTCCGGTCTGACGCTGTCGGGCCTAATGACCATCATCAGCGACGTCTCGGCGATGTCGGCGTGCCCGCCGACGGCCGACACGTCTCCTCCGGCTTCGCGCACCGCATCGCGCCACGTGTCGATCCATTTCGTCGAGTCGAAGAACGCCAGGATCTCGACATCCGAGGGGACGGCCTCGCGCAAGCGACCGAGCATGTCCTTCAGGACCGGAAAATTGCCGATGTGACCCGAGTGAATCAGGATACGCTTGAAGCCGTGCCGCGCCAGGCTTGTGCAATAATCGACACAAATCGCTTCCAGCGTCTCCGGCCGTAGCGAGATCGTACCCGCGAATGGCAGATGGTGAGACGAGCAGCCGACCGTGATGGTCGGCGCCACCAGCGTGTTGCCGCGGCTGCGCGCGATCCGCTCGGCCAGAGCATCGGCATGATCCGCATCCATGCCCAAAGACAAATGCGGCCCATGCTGCTCGACGGCCCCCAGCGGGATCACTACCGTCGTGCACCCATCGGCCAGCGCCGCGGCGACTTCCTCGTGGCTCATCTGCTCCAGATAGATCTGATCGGGATATCCGCGCGTCATCGGCTCAGCCCTTACTGTTCTTCGACAAAAATCTCGCACGCGCGTTGGTTGAGCTCTCGGCTGTGACATAGGCATCGAGGTCGGCCACGGTCATTTTTTCGAGCGCCTGATCGCTCATTTGCGCGGTGAGGTTGAGCGATCGCTTGATGGCATGGAACAGCTTGCGGTCTTTCTGCCGCAACACGCCGCACACGTCTCGCGCACGGGACGCGACCTCCTCGGTCGGGACGATCTCATTCACGGCGCCGATCGCCACGGCGCGCTCCGCGCCGACGAGCTCGCCCCAGTAGAGCAGCTCTTGCGCCGCCCGCACGCCGAGCTTCTCGACGGCCCGGCGCATGCCTTTGGTCACCGGCAGCAGGCCATGGTTGATTTCCGGAAATCCAATCTTGCACACCGCATCGGCCACAACATAGTCCGCATGCAGCAGAAACTCCAGGGCGCCTCCGACCGCATAGCCGCGGACGGCGCAGACGATCGGGCCCGGATAGTTCTCCATCGCCACGAGGAGTTCGTGGAAGAACCGGATGCGCGGCCTCGCGACGTCGATCCCGACGACTTCCTTGATGTCGCCGCCTGCGCTGAAGAAGCGGTCGCCGCTTCCGGTGAGCACGATGCCGGGCGGATTCTCGTCGTCGGCAAGGCGCCGGATCGCCTCCAGCAACTCGACGATGAGTTGCGCATTCAGCGCATTGGCCGGCGGCCGGTTCATCGTGATCGTGACCAGGTCTTGATCACGCTCGATCAGGAGAGAAGTGGCAGTGTTCATCAATGAGACCCAAGCGAGAGGCGGCTGCAACAGCCGGGGAGCGGTGGACCGAACGGCGGCGCGACGAGAGCCGCAACTCCCGACGCCTCGCCGAGACGGCGCGCCTCACAATCCCAGATAGGCGCGCTGGACATCGGGGTTCTCGAGCAGATCGCGGCTAGATCCATGCAACACCACGGAGCCGTTCTCGAGCACATAGCCGCGGCTGCTCATCGCGAGCGACTTGGCGACATTCTGCTCGACGAGAAGGACCGTGATGCCCTGCTCGTTAAGGGATTTGACGACGCCGAACATCACATCGGTCAGCGCCGGCGACAGTCCGATCGACGGCTCGTCGAACATCACGATTTCTGGCTTCGACATGATCGCCCGACCGATCGCCAGCATCTGTTGCTCGCCGCCGGACAGCGTGCCGGCGAGCTGGTCGCGGCGCTCGCGAAGTCGCCCGAACAGCTGATAGACGGAATCAAGCGTATTTGCCAGGTCGTGCCTGGCCCGCTTCAGCGAGCCGCCGATCAGCAGATTGTCCTCGACGGAAAGCGCACTGAAGATCTGGCGGCCCTCGGCGACCTGAGCGATGCCCATTTCGCAGATGTCCCACGGCGGTCGCCGCGAGATTTCGACTCCGTTGATCCTGACGGAACCGCGCGACGACGGCACGATCCCCGCGATTGATCGGATCAGAGAGGTCTTGCCGGCGCCGTTGGCGCCGACCACGCAGATCAGTTCACCCTTGCCGATGCGGAGCGACACGCCGTTCAGCGCATTGGAGCCGTCATAGGCCACGCACAGGTCGTCGATTTCGAGAAGCGCGTCGTCAGGCATGGAAACCGGCTCCCAGATAACTTTCCAGCACCGCAGGATCCGCTACCACCTCTGACGGCTTGCCCTCGGCGATCTTGGCGCCGTGGTGAAGCACCACCACGGTCGACGCCACGTCCATCACGATCCGCATCACGTGCTCGACCAGTAGGATCGTCAGTCCACCCTCGGCGAGCCGGTGCAGCACGCCGACGACGCCGGCCGCTTCGGTCGGACGCAGCCCCGCCATCACTTCGTCGAGCAGCAGCAACTTAGGGCGAGTCGAGAGCGCCTTCGCCATCTCGAGCATCTTGCGATCGGGCAACGTCAACTGATCCGTCCGGGCATTCGCCTTGCCGGCGAGCCCGACATTTTCGAGCGACTCATACGCCTTGTCCCGCGCCTCCTTGACGTTCGTCGTCCAACTGAAGGCGCCCACCATGGCATTCTCGAGCACCGACATATCTTTCATCGGCCGGACGATCTGGAAGGTGCGCGCAATGCCCTTGCGGCACACCGCTTCGGGCGGCTCGCGCTCGAGCGAACACCCCTCGAACAACACCTGCCCGGCGGTCGGTCTCAGCGCCCCGGCGACGAGATTGAAGCAGGTGGTCTTGCCGGCGCCGTTCGGCCCGATCAGGGCGGTGATGCGGCCTGCCTGCAGTGAGAAGCTGACGTCATTGACCGCGACCAATCCAACGAACGCTTTGGTCAAGTTCTTCACTTCGAGCAGCGCGGTCATTCCTCGGCCTTCCGCAGTTGTGAGATCCGGCCGCGCGCCGGCAGCTGGATCGCCCCGTAGAGCCGGACGATCGCCGGCCAGATGCCGTCGGGCAGAAACCACACGACCAGGATCAGCACCGCCCCGTAGGCGACGCTGTTCAGTCCGGGGAGCCCCAGGCTGTCGCCGAGCGCCCCCATGGCGTGATGCAGCGGGATCGCGGCCATCGAGCCGACCAGCGGGCCGAATGCAGTGCCCAATCCGCCAACCACGGGGCCGATCAGGACATCGACCGAGATCGCCATGCCCATGATCGAATCCGGAAAGATCGCGCCCTGCACCAGGCCCAGGACGCCGCCGCCGATCGCGGCCGTCGCGGCCGATATCGAGACCACCAGCACCTTGTGGCGAAACGTCCGCACCCCCAGCGCGCGGGCGGCCTCGTCGTCGTCCCGCATCGCCCGCCAGACATAGCCCCAATAGGACCGCGAGATCAGCTCCGTTCCCGCGACGCCGATGGCCGCAAGCGCGAGCGCGACGAAGTAGTAAAACCGCGCGTCACCGCGCAGCATCCCGAGGTCCATCGTGCCGCTCGGCGCCTGATAGAACAGGCCCTGCATGCCGCCGACATAGTCCCACCCGCCGAACATGATCCGGGCGAATTCGGCGGCTGCGATCGTGAGCAGCGCGAAATAGATGCCACGGACCTCGAAGCGGAAGCTCAGCCACGCCAGCACCGCGCCGACGAAGCCCGCAATCACCGCGCCCAGCAGCAGACCGATCCACGGGGTGACGCCGTATTTGATGTTCAGGATCGCCACCGCATACGCACCGATTCCAACGAACAGCGCGTGACCGATGGATAGCTGCCCGCCGATCCCGAGCATCAGGTTCCACGATTGTCCCAGGAAGGTGAACAACAGGACGATCGTCAGAAGCGAGATGACGTAGGCGTTGGACATGCCACCCACCATGGCCAGGGCGGCGAAGACCAGAGCGCCGGCGCCCCAACGCTTGGTGTCGCTGGCTTGATCAGATGTCCTTTGCACCGAAAAACCCCCTCGGACGTAAAATCAGGATGATTATCAGGAGCGCGTAAGGGAGTGCAGTTTTCATCGACGGCGTGAACATCAAGGCCGCGATCGCTTCGGCGACTCCGATCGTCAGGCCGCCCAGAAGAGCGCCGCCGAAGCTGCCGAGACCGCCGACGATCACCGTCACGAAGGCCAGCAGCGTGAAGTCGACGGCGAGATAGGGTTGCGCATCGAACAGCGGCGAGATCAATGCGCCGGCGACGCCAGCGCAGGCGGCTCCGATGCCGAAGGTCACCGCATAGACCCGAGGGATATTAAGCCCGACCACCAGTCCGCCGAGTCGATTATTGGCGGCGCCCCGCAGCGATCGGCCGAATGCAGAGTACTTCAGATAGGCTCCCAGTGCGGCGATTAGCAGGCCGGCCGTAGCGGCCGCCTGGATGCGGGCCCAATCCAAGGTGAGCGGTCCCACGCTCACGGTCTGGAAGGACAGCTGAGACGCCGTCGGCCGCGGATCCGGACCGAACGACATCAGCAATACGCCGCTGAAAAGCAGTGAGAGGCCGATGAAGACGATAAACTGATAATGATGCGGCCGATTGACGAACCGCTTCACGACGAGCGTCTCCAGCAGATAGCCGAACACGAACATGACGACCGCGGCGACCGCAGCGGCTAGAAAGATCGGGACGTCCCAAATTCGAACGGTCCAGTATCCGATGTAGATCCCGAACACGACCATCTCGCCATGAGCGAAATTGACCACGCGCATGACGCCGAAGATGATCGTGAGACCGAGCGCGACGAGCCCGTAAACCAGTCCGATGAGCACCCCGCCGGCGATGACATTGAGCCAGAGCGACAGCATCAGCGACCGACCGCTGATGGATGCGCGATGGAAAGTCTTCGTCTTTCTTGCATGCTGATCGGTTCCATCTTGGCTGTAGCGGAAACGTAGCGGCGCCTGACGTCGTCCTGTGTTTCAGACCGCCTTTGGCGCGGCGAAACATCCGTCGATGTAGACGAGCGACTCACATCCGGCTCTCGTGGTCTGAGCCACCACCTCTCCGGTGAAAATGGTGTGACTACTGTCGCTGTAAGCATTCACCACGCGGCAATCGAAGCTGCAGACCGCGCCGACCAGACTCGGTGCTCCGGTTTTGAGATCGCACCACAAACCGTCGCCGAAGCGGATATCGCCCTTGCTGCCGTCCTGCCCGGAAAACTTGAGCGCCAGATCGCGATGCTCGACCCCCAGAATATTCCAGCAGAACGACCGACTGCTGAGAATGGTGTCGTGCGCACCGGCAGATCGATTGACGCAAACCAGCACGCTGGGCGGAGCCGCCGACAGTGAGCAGCCCGCCGTCAGTGTCAGACCATGGCGGTTCGGCGCCCGGCCTGTCGTGACGATCGACACGGTGCCCGGCACGCTGCGCATTGCAGCGCGGAATGCTGCGGCATCGAGTGGGCTCGTTTCGGACAGCGGCGGTGTTGCGGACGGCATGGCTACGACCCTTGGATTCATGGGATGGATGCGCCCTCTTTGTCTGGTTGTGATTCCGGGCATGCAGCGCTGCCCCGGTGAACGTCTGAGCTATCCGGCTGCTTGATAGAACTGGATGACGTTGCCGCCCGGATCCCGCACCTTCACCGCACGGCCGTGACTGGCCATGTCCCGGACCGCGCCGACCTGCGCCCCCATGGCTGCGGCACGCTCCATGGCGGCCTCGAGGTCATCGACATCGAAGACAAGAACAGCATCTTGCAGCTGGTCCGAGATCGACTCCGTCGGTCCGGCGACGCAGAACGCAGCCGCATCGCTCACGAACTGGATCCACTTGCCGGGATCAGCGAAGCGCACCTTCAGACCCAGGCCTTCGTAGAACTCGGCCAGGCGTCCAGGATCGTTCGCCGTCAAATAGACTTGCTTCAGTTTCACGCTCGACATCCAAACCGTCGCTACCCAAGTGCGATCGTGGGTGGATAGTCGCCCGAGCCTCTCAGCATTACTGCTTGAACAACGCCTGTCACAGAAGCTTCATCAGCATTTTATGCTGTAACGACTTGTCGAGTCGCTAGATCCAACTCTGCATCCGGCCGATCTTTGCCATTTTCTGGTTGACGAGGGTGGGCGTCGTTGCTGCCGAACCTTTTGTCTCGCGCAACGCCCGCGGCGTGGTCAGCGACGTGGGACCAGGGCCACACGCGACGACAGGCGGTTGTACGAAACAGGGCAGCTCTCGACATCGAGCTCTGCTGCACATCCCGTCAAATGACATGGGGAGCCAATCGATGGAGCGGCGGGCATTACATCTTGACCGAATCCGTGGATCAACGTCGGCCTGCATATCGCATAGGCAAAAAATGTATCGGAAGTAGGCAACTAACCTCCTGATCGCAATGCACAATGCGAAGGTTGACGGTTTTTCGATACAAGTCGATGATTTGTCGAAATCCCACAAGCGCAATTGCGGTTAGCTTTTACCACGCGATTGTCATCACCCCGCAAACGACGGTGATACGCGCCGCAGAAGACTGCCATACTTGGGAGATACGCGATGTCAACGACCTCTCTCGACAGAATAGATATCAGGATCCTCAACGAGCTCCAGCAGAATGCGAGCTTGACCAATGTCGAGCTCGCATCACGCGTCAATCTCTCGCCGTCGCCGTGTCTGGCACGCGTCAGAACACTCGAAAAACTCGGCGTGATCGATCGACGGATCGCCCTTCTCGATCCCGCCGTGCTCGGCATTGGTGTAACGGCTTTCATCCAGATCAAGCTGGAAAAGCAGGTCCAGACGTCCCTGGAGAATTTCACCCGATCCATCGACCGGCTGGCCCAGGTAATGGAATGCTATCTCATGACCGGTGAGAGCGACTACATGCTCCGCGTCATGGCGGCCGACATCGAAGATCTCGAAGACCTGATTGTCAACAAACTATCCCGCATCCCCGGCGTCAGCAGCATTCGATCAAATCTGGCCCTCAAGCGCATTTCGTACAAGACCGTGCTGCCGATCGACGCCAATCGGCCGGTCACCGTCAAGGCTTGCGCCACCCCCTCGCGCCCTCTGGAGCGCTCACCAAGACCCCGATACGACCCAACTGGTCCTTTGCTGTCCGATGCGCCGATCGGGCTCGACACCAATCGTCCCAGCTACAGCGTGGAAAGACTATGAGGCGCCCCGCCATGGGCTCCGGCCAGTTGACAATAATGGTGAAGTTAAGATCGGCAGAGTGCTCGAGCGGCGCTGCGAGCCTGACAATCCGCACAAGACCCAACGCGAGCACCCGTCGGTTCTAGCGAGCAGAGCGACCGAGATGACGGGATTGATCGAAGCGGCCCTGCAGGCGTTCGCCGACGGCGAAATCGTCGTGGTCACCGACGACGACGATCGGGAGGGCGAAGGGGACCTCGTCGTTGCCGCCTCGCGGTGTACCGCTGAGAAGATGGCCTTCATCATTCGCCATACATCGGGAATCGTCTGCGCTCCGATTACCCTCGAAGACGCGAGACGCCTGCGGCTTGACCCGATGGTTGTCGACAACGACTCGGCTCACACCACGGCGTTCACCGTGTCAGTGGACTACCGGCCGGATAACGGTACGGGCATCTCGGCCGAAGAGCGGGCCTCGTGCTGCCGTGCACTCGCCAACCCCAACGCTGGCGCCGGCGATTTTTGCCGGCCGGGACACGTCTTCCCGCTGATCGCAAAAGAAGGGGGCGTACTCATGCGCTCGGGTCACACCGAGGCCGCCGTCGACCTGTGCAGACTGGCAGGTCTCGAGCCGGTCGGCGTCATCAGCGAACTGATGAACGACGATGGCTCGGTGATGAAGGGTCCGCAAGTCGCGGCGTTCGCCGACAAGCACAAGCTGAAACAGGTCACCATCGCAGACCTCATCAGCTTCCGGCAGGCCCGCGAGACGCTGATCGAGCGCGTCTCGAGCGTCACGGCGGAGAGCCCGATCGGCCCGCTCCAGGGCTATTCGTATCGCTCGCCGTTCGACCCCATTCATCACGTCGCCTATATCTACGGAGAACTGGGCGACGGCACCAACGTCCTTACGCGCTTCTACAAACCCAACATCCTGCGCGATTTGTTCTCGGGTCAGGAACAGGCCAAGATGAACGTCATTCTGCAACGCTTCAAGGATAACGGCAGCGGCGTGCTCGTCTATCTGCGCGACGGCGCGGCGGGCGTTCCGCCTGCGCCGCTAGGCCCGATCAGTTCGCGCGAAGACGACCGTAATCGGCAATGGCGCGAGATCGGCGTCGGCGCCCAGATCCTGCGGGATCTCAAGATCAGCTCCATCCGTCACCTCACGTCGTCGACGCATCACTTCAAGGGACTGTCAGGCTTCGGCATCGAGATCGTCCGAAACGAAGCGCTCTAACTCCAGCCATCCGCGTTGCGAAAGTCCATTGAGCGCGTCCCGCACCTCAGGCATCCGGCGAAGCTTGCAGTTCGTCTCGCGGCAGGTCTCCCCCGGGCCAGCTTGGCCGGCCTCGCGCTCGGAGAAGTAGCGCGCCGGCGATTTGCCAAGCGCCTTCTTGAACATGGTGATGAACGCACTCACCGACTCGTAGCCGAGCGCCTCGGACACGGACTGAACCGTGTTGCCAGCAGACAATTTCTGGATGGCGACGATGATCTGAAGCTGCTGACGCCAGCGACTGAAGGTCATGCCGGTCTCGGCGAGCACAATGCGCATCAGCGTCCGCTCGCCGAGCGCGACGGCTTGCGCCCACTCCGCCACGGTCCTACGGTCGGCCGGATTGTCCATCAAGGCATCGGCGATCATACGCAGTTTCGAACTCCGCGTGATCGGAAGATGCAGCCGTTCGGTCGGCATGGCGATCAACTCGTTGAGGAGCACCGCGGCGATCTGCGCGGGCGGGCCGTCGGGATCGTAGAGCGGGGGCAGCGTCGCCATCCGATGGATCAGCTCGTGCAACAGCGGTGAGATCGACAGCGTGCAGCATTCCTGCGGCACGCTCGCCGCATCCATGTCCACATAGAGAAACAGCAGGCTGGCGTTGCCGCTGACGCGATTGCTGTGGGGCATACCGCCGGGAATCCAGACGCCGCAGCGCGGCGGGACCATCCACAGGCCGCTCGGCACTTCGCACGTCACACCGCCGCGCTGGGCGAGGACGAGCTGTCCCTTGCGATGGATATGAACCGGCAGTTCGTCCTCCTGCTCCCGGGTATCCACCATGCCGGCCACGATCGGACGGTCCAAAATGTCAGGATCGAACCGCCGATAGTGCTGATAGAGCGTGCCGCGCATTGTCATCCTTTAGCAATTAATTGGCAGAATAACGAAATTCTCTCGACGCAGCAACGCCTATGGTCTCCGTGCTTCACGGACGATCACATCATGCCTTCACCATTTCTGTCTCGGCTTCTCGCAGCAGCAGCGCCCGGCCGGCTCGATCCGAAATGGGCGCTGTTCTCGGCGAACTCCTTCATCGCGGCAATGCTCGCGATCTATTTTGCCTTCCGGCTCGGATTGGAGCGGCCGTATTGGGCGATGCTCACGGTCTATCTGACCGCACAGCCGTTCGCCGGCGCGGTTCGGTCACGCGCCGTCTACCGCTTTGTCGGGACATTGCTGGGCGCCTGCGCGGCGCTGGCGCTGGTCCCGATCCTGGTCGATCAACCCGCGTTATTGTCGGTTGCCGTTACCGCATGGGCCGGACTCTGCCTCTATATCTCCTTGCAGGACCGCACGCCGCGCAGCTATGCTTTCCTGCTGGCAGGCTACACCGCGACGACAATCGCGTTCTCGAGCGTCAACGTTCCGGCGATGGTATTTGTGACCGCGCTGTCGCGTGTCGAGGAGATCCTGCTCGGCATCGGCTGTGCGACCCTGGTGCACACCCTGCTGTTCCCGCGCGACGTCACTACTCCTGTGCTGAAATCCCTCTGCGCCGCATTGTCGGACGCCTTCGCCCGGACCACCGACGTGCTCTGCGCGCGCGTCGACAAGGCACCGAATACGGGGCGCTGGAAGCTCGCTGCGGACATCACGCAAATCGAGATCCTGTCGACGCACCTGCGCTACGACACCGCCGCGAGCAAGCCGGACCTGCGCGCCATCGGTGCCGTGCAGGACCAGCTCGCATTGGTCTTGCCGATGCTGCTGCCGGTGGAGGACGGACTCGCCGCCTTGGGAGAGCGGCGCTCGGCCGAGTTGAACCACCTGCTGTCTGAACTCGCCGACTGGACACGTGCGCCGGAGCGATCACCGGCCACTTCCGACGAACTGATCAGAAAGTGCACATCGTTCGAAGCGACCTGTTGCAACGATCGCAGCGAATGGGATCGGCTGATCGAGGCCGGAACCGCGACCAGATTGGCCACGCTGATCGAAGCGCTGGCTGCCGCGCGAAACCTGTCGCGCGCATTGCACAGCGGTGCTCACCCTGCCATTTGGAGCCAAGCTGGCCTGCGGGATCGACACGTGAGGCGACGCCTGCACAGCGATCCCGGCCTTGCCGTTCTGTCGGTCGTGGCTCTTGGCGTCGCCGTGCTCGGCTGCTGCACGGTCTGGATCACGACGGCCTGGCCGGAAGGCGGCGTCGCCACGCAAATCGCCGCCATCGCCGCGGCGCTCTACAGCAGCCTCGACGATCCCGCGCCAACGCTGATTTCCTACGCGCTCTGGACGCTGGCCTGCCTGCCGATCGCCGCGATCTACCTGTTCGTGATCTTCCCGGCCATCACCGGCTTTCCGATGCTGGTGTTCTCGCTGGCGCCGACCTTTCTGGTGATCGGCTATCTGCAGGCCAATCCCCGGCATTTCATCAAGGCGCTGGCGCTCGGTCTCGGACTGATCAGCGCGCTCGACCTCCAGAACAAATTCAGCGCCGACTTCGCTCTATTCATCAATAGAAATGCGGCTGCCATGATCGGACTTCTCACAGCGTTCATCGCAATTCGATTGCTGCGTTCACTGTCAGCATCGGGAGCGGCGCAGCGTCTGCTGCGCCACGGCTGGTCCGATCTGGCGAGGCTGGCTGCTGCACGGCGGCCGATGAGCCGCGCCAGATGGACCAGCATCATGCTTGATCGATTCGGCCTGGTGATCCCTCGGCTGGCTGGCGCGACGACGGACATCGCGGTGGAAGCCCGTCCTTTGGCCGCGCTGCAAATCGGCCTCGATCTGCTCGCGCTCAGGCAAGCCGCAGTGCACGAGGACGCGCGCAGCGACCCTGGCCTCCAGCAGCTTCTGCCGATGCTGTCGCAGGCATTCCGCTGGCTGGCCCGCGGCAACGCGAAACTGAAGCCTGACGTTGCGCGCGCCCTTCTGGCCGCGATCGACAACGCGCTGTGCGACACGCGCAAAGACACGACCGCCTGCCAGCAGCGAACGCTCGCGCTGATCGGCCTGCGTCGGACGATGTTTCCGGATGCTCCTGCTTTGTCCAGCAAGGCCATGCCATGAACGAAGAAATCGCCATTGCCGGCGTCTACGTTCCGACGTTTGTGCTGGCCTGTGCTTGTGCGCTCGCGGCCTGCTTTATCGCCTCCGCGGCCAACCGCAAATTCATCGGCGTCGATATTCGAAGGTATGCGTGGCACCCCGCGCTGCTCGACTTCGCCGTCTTCGTCATTCTGACCAAGATCTTCTACGCTGTTCTGGGAAAGCTGCCGCTATGACAACGATGAGTTCGATGTTTCCCCGCATGATGCTCACTGTCCTGATGGTGAGCGTCGCGGCACCGGTCGGCATCGGCATGTGGGAGCATTATGAGGCGGCGCCATGGACACGGGACGGCCGCGTCCGCGCCGACATCATCGCCGTTGCCGCCGATGTCTCCGGGCTGGTCGACGAGGTGCTGGTCCGGGACAATCAGGTCGTCCGCAAGGGCGATATTTTGCTGCGGCTGAATCCCGACCGTTTCCGCCTCGCCGTCCAACAAGCAGAGGCGTCTCTGGCCAACCGCGAAGCCGCCGCGGAGAAGGCGGCGAGCGACCGCGTACGATACGAGAAGCTGAGCGAAGGTGTCGTGTCGCAGCAACAGCGCGAGACGATCCGCGCTACGGATTTGCAAGCCAAGGCGCTTTATGGTCAGGCCGTGGCCGACCTTCAGATCGCGCAGCTCGATCTCGATCGATCCGAAATCCGGGCACCCGCGAACGGCCGCGTGACCAATTTCGATTTACGGCCCGGCACCTATCTCGCCGCGGGGCGCGGCATCATGGCGCTGATCGACATCGACACCGTGCGTGTCGAAGGCTATTTCGAGGAGACCAAGATCCCGCGGATCCACCTCGGTGACGCCGTTGACGTGAAGCTGATGAGCGGAGCGACGCTGAGCGGTCGGGTCGAGAGTATCGCTGGCGGAATCGAGGACCGCGATCGAAGTTTGGGGTCCAGCCTGCTCGCCAGCGTCAATCCATCGTTCTCCTGGGTCAGGCTCGCCCAGCGCATTCCGGTTCGGGTCCGCATCCCGCGCAAAGATGTCGATCGCCTGATCGTCGGAACGACTGCGACGGTGCAAGTCAATGTTGGAAACCGCAACGCACCGCCAAACACCATGGGCGTTTTACGGTAACGCTCGGTAACGCGCTCAGCCGGCGCCAAGAAAATCTAATGAAAACAAAGCCGAATGGCGCGCCCGGAACGATCTGAACGTCCGACCCTCAGATTCGTAGTCTGGTCCGGAGCATTGAAACAACTAGCGTTTGTTACCGTAAGCGCAAGCAAGAATCGCGAAATAGCGCCGTTTCGCCGCGTCACCAGATGTAGCCAGACCTTGAGAAAGGGCCCGCCGATCGCGCCGGGCCAAGTAGAGGGAGGAAACGAAAGATCGGATATCTTTCGCAAACGCCGAATGCGGAATTCGATTGCGGAAATCTAACGAACGACATTCAGCAGCAATACTGTCGTGCACATCAGACCGCATTTTGTGCTGAAGTCCGCAGCTCTCAGCGCCATTTTCGGCATTTGACGCGAGGTACGATTTCGACTGCACCAAAAAGCGCGCGCGAAACTTGAAGGGTCCCGATCACCAGGCTCCGCACGTCCAGAACAGCTCATTTCATCGCCCGGCTCAGATCTCGCAATGCCCGCGCCGCCATACCTGCTTTTGCAATTCAGAGCTCCCAATCGCCGAGGGTTCTGCCGAGGATGACTGCCTGGGTTCGCGTTGCGATGATGAGTGTCCATTCCTTTAAATCGCGCGCTGACGAAATCGCGCCTATTTCACGAGGTGCTGTCCTCGATCGTCTCTACCTAGCGCGTGGAGCGTCTTTCTTCTGAAGCTCGACAGGTCGAACAGGAGCCTAGGCACTTTTTCCAGCGCCATCGCCTTGCCTTCGATTGCGAGATGTAGAACTCGCACCAATCTGGCAAGACCGAGTTCTACAAATGCGACCGAACATGCGGATCATTCCCAATCCTGAGCTGGCTGTCTACAATGACGATGGATGCTGCTAGATCAGGTCTTCTCTCCAAAACGACGTATCGACATGCCGCGGCAAATTCCTCCTCCTGAACGCTCAAAGGTACCTTGACCTCCCTCCGAGAAGTTCCCGCCATATTCGGGTCCCATATGAACGATCGGCAGCGAGACACCTGATGCAGGCTCATGTTTTGAATTTCTAGTGGCTCGCGCGCTTGGTCGACCTCTTCGCACCCGGCAACACATCCGTGCAAACACCTTCGTACTTCGGCAGCCAGGCCTATTGTTTCTCCGAACGTCGAATGCGGATGAATGGTTTTGCTGATATCAATTGCATCGGCGCCCATCTCGATCGCCGGGCAGGTTCTCCGATCATGTCGCCAGCCTGCGGGCCAACGATCACACCGCCGATGATCCGGTGAGTCTCTTGGTCGATGATCAGATTGGTCGGCAAACTGGCCTTCCTGGCCGGTCAACGCAGAGTCCCGGCACATGCAGGCCCCTGGCCAGTTGCATAGCCGCATCACATTCGGCGCTTTGGGGGTGACGGCTGCGATTTCGGCACAAAATGCCGGGGGCGTTATGAGAATAGGCAAAGACAAACTGTACGAGGCACGACGTTGTGGTGTTTGGTACAAGAGGGTCTTGCCTTGACTTCACCGGCCGCGAAGCGCGGCTCTTTGGTCACTTGTTGTAGGCACAATCAACGAATTGGGCGAGATCTCTGCTCTCGCACCATGCACGGCTTGCTTGGCAGCGATGCACCGCATCTTTCAAAATTTCATTGATCTCCTAGCGACCGCAGAAGATCTTCAAGACTTCTCCAAAGCCATGGCGGACACAGCGACCGCTTTGGACCTATCGTGTTTTGCCTATCTAGCCCTCCAGCACTCAAGCAAAGGCAAACCGCGCCTAATCTCTACATATCCATCGCGGTGGGTAGCACACTATCTACGAAACAATTATCAAGTGCTTGATCCCGTCATCGGAGAAGCTCTTCGAAACCCCGAGCCCTTTCGATGGGGGGTTAATTTCAACTCGAAGTTCACATCGAAAACACAGCATCGGCTTTTCGAAGAGGCCGCGGAATTCGGAGTTCGGTTTGGCTTTACGATGCCCATTCACGATGGCCACGGCCCCATCGCTGCATTGACCTTTGCCGTTGACCAGAGCCGCCCACAATTCGAACGGTTCATTGAATCGCATGGACGCGTTCTTCAGCTAATAGCGATGTATTTCCATGCTCATACCCGGCGAAAGCTAGCAAATGCACACGAAATAGAGGGGGCATGCCTATCCCCGCGCGAGTTCGAATGCTTGGAGTGGGCAGCTCGGGGCAAGAGCGCTTGGGAGATTGGATGCATTCTCGGCATCTCGCGCAACACGGTTGCCTTCTACCTAGAAGGCGCGAAGAAAAAACTCGGTGTTCGGACGATTGTACAAGCGGTAGCCCGCTTAGCCGCCGTGAAAAGAAAAGAGCAAAATTAGGGACGCAGCCCCCCTACAACTACAGGTAATGACTTAAGATCCGTGATCCGCTCCAAAGGTGGCGATGTACACACCCCTGGAGGGACTATGATTCAGCTTATCACACCACCCTTGTCTGGCCAGTTCGCCGAAACTCTCGTCGAAATGCATCGGCTACGGTATCGCGTTTTCAAGCTTCGCATGGCATGGGACGTTCAAACCAGTGGCGACATGGAGATCGACGATTTTGATGCATTGCATCCCGCTTACCTAACCCAGCTATGTGACAACGGGCAGGTGCAAGGTTCCGTACGCCTCCTCCCCACACTTGGCCCGACCATGCTTTGCGACACCTTCCCCGCGCTTCTTGAAGGCCGACTGGCGCCGTCAACTCCTCTCGTTTGGGAAAGTAGTAGATTCGCAATCGATGTTGCTGCCGATGCCCCGAAAGGGGACCACGGTATCACTCGTGCTGCGTACGAGCTGTTTGCGGGAATGGTCGAGTTCGGGCTCTCACGACAACTCACTGACATCGTCACCGTAACGGACGTCCGTATGGAGAGAATCCTTCGGCGAGCCGGCTGGCCCCTACGGCGCATTGGCAATCCTTCCGCAATTGGCAACACCTTAGCCGTGGCGGGTTACCTGGAGATTTCGCGCGATATTCTGGCCAGCCTTCGTAAAGCCGGCGGTCTTTCGGCACCGGCCCTTTGGACGCCAGTAATCTTCGCGGCCGCCTAGAACGGTCCATGTCAACAAACGATATGCGCGTCCCCGCCTAGAGCGGGGACGCCGTATCTTGCGCTTTGCCTGGCGAGCTATGAACATGACGGATATTGAGATCAGGAATCATCGGCGGAACGCAGCCAGAGCTATTGACCTGCAACAGCTTCGACTGGCAGTTGTCGCTTGTGATTGCGGAAGCTTTCGACGAGCCGCGGAGGCGCTTGCAATCAAACATACCACCTTCAGCCGCTCTATCGGTCAACTTGAGCACCTCGTGGGTACTTCACTGTTTGAGCGTTCAAGCGGAGGAATTAAGCCTACTCAGGCTGGACAGGCCATTCTGCGGATCGCACGGTTGATTCTGGAACAAGTCGACATGCTCGTTGACACCGGGAGGTCCGGTGGTCGTGGAGAGACTGGCCATCTTGTGATCGGCTTCTTCACCTCCATGTCCACCGGCAATTTGCGAGCGACGATAGGTGAGCTTAAGAAGCTGCTCCCACAGCTCGAATTGGCAACGATGGAGCGCTCTCGCTTCCGTCTGATGACTGCGCTAAGTAGCGGAACCGTCGACGTTGTCGTTAGCCCTGGACGTCTGCCTTCAAGGGGCACCAGATCACTATTGCTCTGGAGCGAACGCATCCTGATCTCGCTGCCTCAGGATCACTGCCTCGCGTCACGTGAGATCATCTATTGGACCGATTTGCGTGACCAGACGATTCTTGTAAGCGAGTATGATCCCGGACGAGAACTTGAGGATCTGCTGATCTCGAAACTCCTACTACCCGACGACCGACCCAGGGTGCAGCGCCATGACGTAAGCCGCGGCATTATCAAGAGTCTGACGAGTATGGGCATGGGGCTCAGCCTGGTGATGGAATCGGATATTGGTGCAAGTTTTGCAGGCCTCGTGTACAGGGAGTTGCAAGACGGAGCGGGACCAAGCCGGGTGGACTTTTATGCCCATTGGCGCGATGACAATGAGAATCCGGCTCTGAAGCGTTTCCTCGATCTGTTGGCAGAACGCTATCCCTCGCCGCCACCGACTGCCTGGGCGTGACCGGCCCGTCTCGCCTTTGCAAATCCGCGGTCCGTGGCCATAAAGCGCGCCAGCATGGGCGCGATCAGCTTTGCCGGGTCGATGCGCTGCCCACTTTCGCGTGCCAGGGCCTCCGCATAGGCGACGAGATCTCGATGCACTGATGCCGGAAGCTCAATGGCGACCTTGACGGGCTTGTCGTCGGGCAGCGCTCCTATTCTAAGCTTGGACATCCCCTATCCTCCGTACGGCGCAAGTATGAGGTCGCGATTGACGACAACGCGAACCGGGAAACCTGGTCGCACGGTCAACGTGGGCTGGATGTTGAGACTGCGCCGAACTACCTGCTGTCCGGTCTGGTTCAGTGAGTCCGAGGCGCCGTGCCGCAATGCTTGGATGATTGCGCTGTCGTTGCTGTTGGTGTCCGACCCGGCGCCGAGTTCAGTCCCGACAGCCAAAAACGTCGATAGTGCCGTAGCCTTGAAGAGTTCGCCCCAATGACTGTCAACCTGATCTTCGAGACCCGCATATCCCGCGGTGTCAGCGCCAGGCTGCCGCTCGAGAACGATTGAACGTCCATTCGGCATGATCAACCGCGTCCAGACGAGCAGCACGCGGGACTGTCCGAAGGTGACCTGACTATCGTACATGCCGATCAGACGCGTACCCTGAGGTACGAGCAAAAAGCGACCTGTCGGAGTGTCGTATAAGTTCTCTGTCACCTGGGCCGTGACTTGGCCGGGAAGATCTGATCTGATCCCGGTGATCAGCGCTCCTGGAATAACCGTCCCAGCCTGCACAACGTACGGTGAAGCGGGCCTGCTGACGCGGTCAGGGCTTACCGTGCGGCGATCCACAGAAGCGTTCACAAAGGCAAGTTTTCTGTCCTGCGCGTTTTTTGCAGATCCATCCTCGCCGGTGCTCGTTGCGTTCGGCGGCACGAAGTGCTCGCCTCCAGCTGCCGTAGCGCCGGGCGGACGCGCTTCTCTCCCAATGCTCGACGCGAACAGATGGCTGATACGGGCCGCCTCGCTCTCTTGATCCCGGCGTTGCTGTTCCGGATCTCCGCCGGTGGTCGGCGACTGGCCTTGAGCGGCCAGGATCGGTCGACCGAGGTCGCCTGGGAGCGGCGGGCCAAGTTGCGGCACGGTTTGGCGCGAAACGCCAGTATAGTCCTTCGGCAGCGCCTCGATCCCGTCAGCGAGATTGTGATGATCGGTGCTATAGAGCTCGTCGGTCGTCTGATTGCGAGGGCGATTGCTTTGCAATGACCACAATACGGCTCCGCCGATAACCAGCAGGGCAACCGCGCTCCCTCCCGCCAGTACCTTGCGCGACAATCGGGTGACCCGCGGGGGTTCGGCTCGTAGTCGGAAGCTCCTGGAATGCTGCTCCGGCGTTTGCGGCGGAATGACCCCGTCAGAGCTGTTTTCGTTCTTCGTGTTCATGACGACGGCCTCCCGTCAGTCCGGACGATTCTGACCTTCTGCTGATGCTCACCGCCAAGCCGCAGTTCTGCGGCTGCAAACAGCCGGTCCACGATCAGCACGTTGCCGAAGGCGCGATAGTTGACGAGTTCAGTCTTGCCGTCGGGTCCGATGACGAAGAGCGGTGGCATCTCGCCCTGGACGATCCCTTGAGGGAATTCGATATAGACCTTTCGGCCGTCGTCATACGCTGCGAGCGGCCGCCAAGGTGGACTGTCGCCGTCGATCGCGTAACGAAAGACACGCTGCGCTGGATCTGGAATGACGGGTCTGAGGGCGACTGAGCGCGTTCGTTCGCGAACGGTTTCCGGATAGTACCAGGCAACGGACGGCATGTACGGCCGCTCGCGGGAGCGGAGCTCGATCAGGTAGGTGCGCCGGTCGGTGTTGACGACAAGATTGGTCTCGATCGAGGCCCGCGTCGGCTTGACCAGGATGTGGACGCGACGCGTATCCCCGCTCCCGCTCTCAGTATCGCCCACCACCCAGCGCACGGTGTCTCCTGCCGCGATCGGTCCAGATCCCGTCAATTGCTCTCCCTCTTCCAGCGCGATGTCCGTGATCTGTCCGGGAGCGGCGTAGACCTGATAGAGCGCCCCGGGGCTGAAGGCGTAAATCTGCGCCGCGTTAAAGTATCCCCTTTTGCGCGGCTCGACTCGCGCCGCGCTATTTGCGGTCTCAACCCGGCTCACGGGTTCAGCCTCTTCCTTGGCCTCCGACTTGCCGCCGAGAACGGGTTTCCAGAGCGGTGGAACGTGAAGCGGGCGAGGTCGGTCGTCGAGCGCCACTGGAGGCGCTGGCAACGGCGGGACCGCGGCGTCATAGCTGATTTCCGGCGGAACGTAGGTGGCGCATCCAGCTAGGGCGGATGTGCCAAGCAGCAGAGCTGGTAAAAGGGCTCGCCTCAAAGCGGCGAGCTTGCACCTGCTCGAGCTGAACCTGCGGTATTGGATTGGACCATTTGAACACATGTCACGCGTCGTCTTGATCACTGACCCAACTCCTTCGACCAGTTGATGGCGCGGACGTAGACGCCAAGGGGATTCTTGCGCAGGCGCTCAGCATCGCGCGGCGTCTCGATTGCCACCGTGAGAATCGCGGTCCAGCGCTCGGTCGCACTCAGCGAGCCATTCTCGTAGATGCGTTGCGTCCAGGCGACCCGGAAGCTCTCTGAAGACGCACGGATGACGCTCGACACTTCGACGGAGATCTGCGCCTTGCCCAGCTTGGCAAAGGGGTCATTGTTGCGCGCGAAGTCGTTGAGCGCGGCCGCACCACGATCGGTCGTAAAGTCATACGCCCTAAGCCAGTTCTGACGCAGAACGATGCCGTCAGCCGGCAGGCTTCTGACGTCCTCGATAAAACGCGCCAAATGGTAGGCGATCTGAGCGTCTGTGGGCTGATAGTCCATGTTGGCTGGCGCAACCCGTTGGGCCTGTCCGAGACGATCGACCTCGACCACCCAAGGCGTGATCGAACCCTGTGTCGATTGCCAAACAAGTCCGCCAGCCAGGCCGCCCGAGAGCATGAGGCAACCAAAAGCCATCAAGCGCCAATTCTTGGCCTGCACGCGCGCAGATCCAATGCGTTCGTCCCAGACTTGCGCTGCTTTTTGGTACGGCGTGACCGGCTCGGGCATGCGCCCGTAGTGAACGGAAGGTCGTCTGAACATGGATAGTTGCCCCTGAGATCGAGTGATTGGTTGCGAGTGTGCGGTGTGCCGTTTGACGCCGTTGCTGGCCCGGCGAACCAGCAGGTTGGGCTGCCTGTCAGCGCTCTCCTTCCGAGAGATCGACAGAAGAGCCGCTACCGCCATGATCGCCGGAGCGCACCGCGTGTCCGGCCGCCGACGCGCCATGCCGAACGGCCTGGGCCCGCTTCATGCGCCGCGCCCACTCGGGTTGCGCCTCCGTGGACGTGCTCGCAGCCGGCTCACACGCCTGACCGCTGCCGGCGAATGCGGCCGCGGCTCGACGTAAGGGACTCATCACAGCCGAGCCACCGGCCTTCGCGACGCCAGCAAGGCCGCCGCTCCGATAAGCGGCGGATGCGCCACTCACCATGGCAGCCCCACCACGCCCCGCACCGGCGAGCGCACCACCAGCAAGACCAGCGCCACCGGCGGCAAGGCCGGCACCCGCCGCAACAACGCCGCCGGCAGCAAGGCCCGTCCCAATCGCGGCGCCAGCGCCGAGTTGCGGTCCGCCTGACACCAGGCCATTTGCGATTCCCGGACCGAAGATACCGAGACCGAGCAAGGACAGGGCCGCCAGCACCAGGGTCATCGCATCTTCGATTGTTGGCTGCGCGCCGCCAAAACCGGCCGTGAACTGTGAAAACAACGTTGAGCCAATGCCGACGATGACGGCCAGGACCAAAACCTTTATCCCGGACGACATGACGTTGCCGAGGACCCGCTCCGCCGCGAAGGCCGTCTTGCCAAACAAGCCAAAGGGTATCAGCACGAAGCCGGCCAGCGTCGTGAGCTTGAACTCGATCAGCGTGACGAAGAGCTGGATCGCCAAAATGAAGAAGGCGAGCAGAACCACGATCCAGGCGAACAGGAGGACGACGATTTGGACAAAGTTCTCGAAGAAGCTGATGTAGCCCATCAGGTTCGAGATCGAATCGAGCATCGGCCGGCCGGCATCGAGCCCGACTTGGGCGATCTTTCCCGGTCGAAGAAAGTCTGACGCTGAAATACTTGATCCAGATGCCTTCAGTCCCAGACCGGCAAAGCTCTCGAAGACGATCCGTGCGAGGTTGTTCCAATTACCGATCAGATAGGCAGAGACCCCGACGAACAGCGTTTTCTTGACCAGACGCGCGACGATGTCCTCGTCCGTGCCCCAACTCCAGAATAGCGCGGCAAGCGTGATGTCGATGGCGGCAAGCGTAGTTGCGAGATACCCGACCTCGCCACCCAAGAGCCCGAAGCCGTTGTCGATGTAGCGGGTGAAGGTCTCAAGGAACTGGTCGATGATGCCTGTGCCGGTCATGGCTTAGCTTCCTCGGGCACCCCGACGGACAGATATCCTTGCGGCATCCGGCTCTGATCCTTTGGCACCGCTGTCGGGCCGGTTACCGCAGCGGCAGCACCGTCCCGCCTGCCAAAGAAGCGACGGCGGTTTTCGGCCCAGACCTTCTGGCAATGCCGATAGTCGGCTGCATCTTCGGAAGAGAGGCTGCGGCAGCGCGCAAGCTCGGAATGGTCAACGTCTTTGGTCTGCTCGATCTGGGGCGGAGATGTATCTCCTCCGCCACGAAGCTGGATCGCGCAGCCTGCGACGACCAGCACCCCGACCGACATGAGTAGCGATAGCGCCTTGAATGGGCCTGTCTCAGTCATCAGTGGAACATCCGCACGTCCTGGGATTGATAGCCCTGACCCGGGGTCAGAAATCGCCGGAGCTGTTCACGGCCCTGGTCCTGGGCTGCAGCGCGCTGCGCCGCTTCAAGGCTCTGCGCCCTGCCCTGTGCCGCGACAGTGGCGGTGAGATCTGCAAGCTGCTGCGCCTGAAGCGCGAGAATCTGGTTGCCGGCCTGGGTCGCCTGCAGGGCGCCGCTCGCACCCTGGCTCGAGGTCACGAGCGCCGATGTCTGGATGCGGTTGGTGTCGAGGTTGCCTACGACGCCGGCCTGGACCCGGAGCGCGTCCTGCAACGCGGCGACCGAATTCTGCCAGCGCGATTGAGCATTGGTCATCAGCAGCTGGCTGGACTGGCTGCCGCTCGCCGGCGCATAGCTGGTCGAGAACGCGCGGTCGATCTGCTGGACATCGTAGGCGATCCGCTGAGCCTGGGCCAGCAGTTGCTGGGTCCGCTGGATTGAGGATTGCAGTTGCTGAAGCAGGAATATGGCAGGCTGGCCAGATTCCTGGCCTGGTTGATCAGCATCTGCGCTTCGTTCTGCAATGAGGTGATCTGATTGCTGATCTGCTGCAGCTCGCGCGGCGGTCAGCACGTTCTGGACGTAATTGTTGGGATCAAAGACGATCCACTGCGCTCGTGCGGGTGCCGTGACGCAAAGCGTGACGGCGATCGTGCCAGCGGCACCGAATAGACCGAGGCGCCTCATTGTGACTTCTCCAGATTGACGAGGCTGGGAATCAGGTCCGTGGCCCAGGCAACGCCGCGGTGCTGAAGCCAAGCCGGCACGAAGCCGTCAGGTCCGTGTTCGGCGAGGAGCTGCGCGATGGCGGCCTGGTCTGTCTTGGATGAGGCTGTGGTGAATGCGAGCGCAACTTCGCCAAGCCCAAGTTCAAACATCCGGTTGCCGCGACGGGACTGGCAGTAATAGTCGCGCTTGGGCGTCGCCCGACTCAGAAGCTCGATTTGAGGATCATTGAGCCCGAAGCGGCGATAGATGGCCGTAATCTGCGGCTCGATCGCGCGTTCGTTCGGCAGCAACAGGCGTGTTGGGCAGCTTTCGATGATCGCCGGGGCGATCGCCGAACCATCGATATCCGACAGCGACTGGGTAGCGAAGATGACCGACGCATTCTTCTTGCGAAGCGTCTTTAGCCATTCCCGGAGTTGGCCGGCGAAATCCTCATCGTCAAGGGCAAGCCAGCCTTCATCGACGACGAGAAGCGTAGGACGGCCGTCGAGACGGTCCCCAATCCGATGAAACAGGTAGGCCAGCACGGCCGGGGCCGCGCTCGTTCCGATCAACCCTTCGGTCTCGAACGCCTGGACGGAGGACTCGCCAAGGCGCTCGAATTCGGCGTCGAGCAAGCGCCCGGAGGAACCACCCAAGCAATAGGGTTGCAGGGCTCGTTTCAGGGCGTTCGATTGCAAGAGGACTGATAGGCCGGTCAGGGTGCGTTCCTGCATCGGCGCGGAAGCGAGAGACGTCAGGGCCGACCACAGATGGTCCTTGACCTCCGAGGTGATCTCGACCTTTTCCCGTGCCAGGATCGCACCAATCCATTCGGTAGCCCATCCGCGCTCCGAAGCATCGTCGATCCAGGCCAGCGGCTGCAACGCGACGGGCTGATCGCCTCCGTCAGACAAGGCACCACCGAGATCATGCCAGTCGCCACCCATGGCAAGTGCGGCCGCCCGGATCGAACCGCCGAAATCGAACGCAAACACCTGGGAGTTCGGGTAACGGCGGAATTGCATTGCCATGAGGGCGAGCAGCACCGACTTGCCCGCACCTGTCGGTCCCACCACCAAGGTATGGCCGACGTCGCCGACGTGGAGCGAGAAACGGAACGGGGTCGATCCCTCGGTCTTGCCGAACAGGAGCGGCGGACCGCCAAAATGCAGATCCTCGCCTCACCCGCCCACACCGCCGACATCGGAATCATATGGGCGAGGTTGAGGGTCGAGACCGGCGGCTGCCGCACATTGGCATAAACGTGCCCGGGCAGACTGCCGAGCCAGGCTTCCACGGCGTTCACCGTCTCGATCATGCAGGTGAAATCGCGGCCCTGGACGACCTTCTCGACGAAGCGGAGCTTTTCATCGGCCGCACCGGGATCGGAGTCCCACACCGTGATGGTCGCGGTGACAAAGGCCTGTCCGATCTGGTCCGAACCCAGTTCCTGTAGCGCCGCGTCGACATCAAGCGCCTTGTTGTGGGCGTCGGTATCGAGCAGCGTCGAGGCCTCATTGGTCATGACCTCCTTGAGAATGGCCCCGATCGACTTCCGCTTGGCGAACCACTGCCGGCGGATTTTGGTCAAGAGCTTGGTGGCATCCATCTTGTCGAGCATGATCGCCCGGGTCGACCAGCGGTAAGAAAATGGCAGGCGATTGAGGTCATACAGAATTCCCGGCGTCGTCGCGCCCGGAAAACCGACGATCGTGAGAACTCGCAAATTGGTCGAGCCCAGCATCGGCTCGAGCCCGCCGGTCAGCGGCTGGTCGGCCAATAGCGCATCGATGTACATTGGAATTTCGGGCACCCGAACCCGATGACGCTTGGTCGAAATCGTCGAGTGTAGATAGGTCAGCGTGGCCTGATCATCGAGCCAGGCGCATTCTAGCATGAACCCTTCAAGAAGCCCGAGCACGCGGCTGGTTTGATCGACAAAGCCGCGAAGTACCTCGCGAGCATCGGCTCCAACGGTCCGATCGCGCCCTTCATAGAGCAGTCGCTCTGCCTTGGCTGCGCCCTCCTCCGGTGGAAGATAGAGGAAAGTCAGAAAATAGCTGGACTCATAGTGCGCGCCGGCCTCCTCAAATTGAGCCCTGCGCTCGGCGTCGACCAGCGCGGATGCGACATCCGGAAACGTGCTCGGAGGATAGCTACCGGCAAAATGGCACTGCGCCTCAACGAACACGGCCCAACCGGATCCCAGGCGGCGAAGTGCGTTGTTCAAACGACCGGCGACGGCAACAAGCTCCGCCGGCACCGCACTGTCGAGGTCCGGCCCACGGAACTTCGCTGTCCGCTGGAACGAACCATCCTTGTTCAGGATGATGCCCTCGTCGACGAGGGCTGCCCAGGGCAGGAAATCCGCAAGGCGCGTATTGGAATGGCGATATTCGGCAAGGTTCATCATCGCGAGCGCTCAGATGTTGAGATGACCGGGAATGCGCAAATGTCGGCGCACTACATCGACGAAGGCAGGATCGCGTTTGGCGGCCCAGACGGCGGCCATGTGACCGATGAACCAGAGGACCAGACCCGCGATCCACAGCCGCAGTCCAAGTCCTAGCGCCGCCGCCAACGTGCCGTTGACAATCGCGACCGCCCGCGGGGCACCGCCCATCAGGATCGGCTCGGTGAGCGCACGGTGAACGGGCACGACAAAACCTGCGACCGCCTCATTCATCAAACCACCACGCCGCCGCCGAACGAGAAGAACGACAGGAAGAAGCTCGAGGCCGCAAAGGCGATCGACAGACCGAACACGATCTGGATCAGCCTGCGAAAACCGCCCGACGAATCCCCGAACGCGAGCGTGAGCCCAGTCACGACGATGATGATGACGGCGATGATCTTGGCGACGGGACCTTCGACCGACTGCAGAATCTGATCGAGCGGCTGCTCCCAGGGCATGTTCGAGCCGGCCGCCCACGCCGGTGCTGACGACAAAAGAACCATCCCGGACGTTGCTAGTGAAGTGGTATCCCGAACCAAACGAAATCGTGGACGCATGTCAGTCTCCTGCTGGTGAAAGGCTGTAGTCGCCGGCCGACCCGAGCCCCGTCACGAGAGCGAGTTCTGCGAGGCGACGATCGGCGCCGCGCCCCGCGAGCACGGCGACGAAGTTGATGGTCTCGGCGATCAGGGCGCGCGGAACCGTGATGACCGCTTCCTGGATCAGCTGCTCAAGACGCCGCAGCGCGCCGAGCGCGCTGCCCGCATGAATGGTCCCGATCCCGCCGGGATGGCCGGTACCCCAAGCCTTGAGGAGATCGAGCGCTTCGGCCCCGCGGACCTCGCCGATCGGAATGCGGTCAGGGCGCAGTCGAAGCGAGGAGCGGACAAGGTCAGATAAAGTGGCTACGCCGTCCTTGGTCCGTAGCGCTACGAGATTGGGCGCCTTGCATTGAAGTTCGCGCGTATCTTCGATCAGGACGACGCGGTCAGCGGTCTTCGCTACCTCGGCCAGAAGCGCGTTGGTCAACGTGGTCTTGCCGGTCGATGTCCCGCCGGCAACGAGGATGTTCTTACGTTCAGCGACCGCGTTCTTCAGGATTCTGGCCTGCGCCGGGGTCATGATCCCGCTGGCGACATAGTCGTCGAGCGTAAACACGGCGGCCGCGGGCTTGCGGATAGCAAAGGCCGGTGCTGCAACGACCGGAGGCAAGAGACCTTCAAAGCGCTCTCCGGTCCCGGGAAGTTCAGCCGAAACCCTTGGGGCCCCGACATGCACCTCGGCGCCTACGTGATGGGCGACCAGGCGAATGATGCGCTCACCGTCTTCTGCCGTCAGGGTTTCGCCGGTGTCGGCCAGGCCACTGGATAGCCGGTCAATCCAGAGCCGCCCATCCGGGTTGAGCATTACCTCGATGATCGCTTCGTCTTCGAGGTAGCCGGCTATCGCTGTGCCAAGCGCGCTGCGCAGCATTCGCGCACCACGTAAACTCGCTTGCGATTGAATGGATCCGATTGCCACCGTTCGCCCCCACCGATGAGGACGTCCACAGCGTCCCCGGATGGGGACAATTAGAAATGGCATCAGTCGCTTTGGCGCAACACGCGCTTTTCGTGATCGTAGGCTGGCGCAAAAAAGGAAAGACCCGGAGGAGCTCTTGACTGATGCTGCTCAATTCCTGATGGCGAGTTGCAGCTCACCATTCGCTGTTGTCCGCGGGCACCAGCACGGCTGAACTCTCATACAAGCCAACTGACTCGACAGCATTGGAAACATCGGCCGGCATGAAGACGGGACCCGCAACGAACCATAAAGCGACGGATGTGCACCTGGGCAGCGCGAACCAGAAAAGCGCCGCGATCTGCATAGGTATATCAACGCCGAACGCGACCTGATAAGCTATCGCGGGCCTATGGCCATTATCCGCAGACCACTGCTCCAGGATCAGGCCCGTCGCGTACTGTGCCGAAATGCCCAGCTAAAGTGGAAGACGTTCAAGGCGCTGTTGACACGACCGGCAAGCTCTGGCGGAAAGTAATCGGCTATCACCGCGAAGCTGACCACGGTCGCCGTTCCGACAATTGCAATAACAAACCAGGGCAGGATCGCTGGTTGGCCAGGTCGGAGAAGGCCGAGATCGATCGTCCGGCGATCCGTCTGGTCGATCAGGACGATACACAGATGCTCTCAATCCCGGACGTCGTGAGGGAGAGCGGAATCGCGCGCAGCTGGATCTACGACGCCTTCAACGACGGAGCGCTCCAGAGCGTGAAATACGGAGGACGGACGTTGTCCGGAAGTCGGAACTCGATCGCTTCATGAGAGGGTTGGAGCCGCAGCATCAGGCCTAATGGCGTTCAAACCGGCGCTCGTGTCGACCCCACCTGTGTGTTGTCTGGGGCAGCCAGCCCCACAGTGAATGACGAGGACAAGACACCATGACGAGCGACTGAATGGCGAACAACGGATTGGTTCGGTGCCCCCGCGCAGGTGTCGCTGAATCGCTACCTGGTCGCGGTGTAGATCGCTACAGAGCGTTCGGCCCTTCAGCTAAATTGTACTCGCGATATGCGCTTCCGTCAGAAGCTGGTGAGATTCTGAGGATTTCGAACTCAACCAACGTTTTCAGTCTTGGCGGACAAGATGCACTTGGCGAGCCCGAGACTCCTTTGAAATTTTCCGAACCTTCTTCTACCCTCCAACGCCTCCTGCACAATCCGCAGTGTCACCGATCGCATTCAGAGCTTTGGCGACGGGAGAGGCCGCTCCAATTTGTGATGTCCCTTTGTCATCTTATGGGGATCTGTCCGCAGAAGATTGCGAACCAGCTGGTTCAACCGGCGGCTTCCCGAGGCTTGGCTCTCTTCGCAGGCTAAAAAGACGAATAGGCTCTTTTCGGCCCCGCAGCATGTGCAATCCTTCGTCTGCGAAGGCTTTGGCAAGCTCAAGACTGCCTTCAGCGCGCAGTGCCTGCACGAATGCGTCGGTGACCAGCACCGCGGCACCTAGAGTGCGGCAATAGGCTTCAACACGGCTTGCGATGTTTACGGTATCTCCGACCAAGGTAAGCTCAAGCTGCTTTTCGCTGCCTACGTCTCCCTGTACGACCTCGCCATAGTGTATGCCGACGGCAACGCGTAGGGCCTCCTCGGTACAATCGGCATGGCGGTGGTTCCAATGTTCGATTGAATTGACGATTTCCAGGGCGCACGCCGCGGCGTTCGTAGCATCGCGCAGGCTCGTCAAGGGCGGGCCGAAAAATGCCATGAGACCGTCGCCCAGAAATTTGTCTATTGATCCGTGATGCAGAAAGACCGCTTCGCTGAGAACGCGCAGCAGATCGCGTAGCAGGCCGATGACAAGAGCTGGAGACTTGCCCGAGGAAAACGCCGTAAATCCGATCATGTCGGCAAACAGTACCGCCGCCGGCTGGCTTCGCGCGAAGGAGAATGGGACATGAATACCGACAAGCTGATCTACAATTGCCGGCGAGACAAAACGAGCGAGGTTTGCGCGCTCGCGCTCGACCTTCTTTACGCGCTCATTTGCGGAAATGCTCCGCAGGACTAGAGCCGTGGTGATCAGAATCGAAACTAGGCTAACTGCAGAGCGCAACGGGGCGGCTCTATCCAGCACAAATCCGTGCACGAACACATAGCTGGCGACCGTGAGCAATGAGCAGGCGGCGCCCGTTATGAAAACGCCTCGCCGATGAAGATCATGGGCGGCGATCAAAACAACGATAACATACAGTGATGCCACGGCAAAATGCAGCGACGATAAGGTATCAATGAGAAAGATGACGCTGGCAAGCACGGCCGCGGCGACTAGAAAGGGGGACGGATAAGATCGAGCATTATCGGACTACCTATCGGTACGCATCAAAGCCGGCTTTTCTGCGCGCGGACGCTCTGCAATTGCCGAGTGATGATCCAATCGTATGAGGAGCATCGACACGCTAGGCGGGACCTGGATTACCGGCGGAGACGGCCCCAGTCCCTGCTTCGACGTCGTGCCGACGAATTGCCTGAGTCTCTGTCGGCCATCGGCCGCGCCAGCCGTAATCCCAGAGCATGTCCTAGGACCCTTCCCGGTCGCCTGCTCGACACTCGGGCCGCGGGATAAACTGTCTCAGACACTGCAGGAGCATCAGCGTGGAAAGAATGGAGCGAGCCAGTGGGCAAACAACTGGGAGCATACCGTGGGCCGGACCACGACGCACAGACCGGCTGAGACCTGGTGATGGGCTGGTGGCGTGACGCATCAACAAGCTCGAGCAAAGAGCGTCTTTTGGCGCAAGAAGGTGATCCTTTGTTCAAGAGGCTCTCGCCGAAGCAGGGTGGTTTCATACCCCGGGTTGTCAGCCCACTTGAGCGACTTGTGTTGGCCAGCGGCGATCTCATGCACGAAGTGGTCGGGCTCATTCTCCCGAGGCTGGTGCCGAGCGACCGCTGCTTCGCTAACGGGCTGTATGCCTTCGCCGAGCGGGGTTGCGCGCTCTTGGGCATGTTGGTCGCCCCTCATCACTCAACGGTCGCGGATGCTTGCTAGGCCTTCGCTTGGAACCTTGGCGCGTTGTTCTCAAGCCATCGTGCAATATTCGCTGCGGCGTCGCCATAAAACACGCGATAGAGTTCCTCGGTGACGTAGCCAATGTGAGGCGTAGCAAGGACATCATCGAGTTTGCGGAATGGATGGTCAGTTCGCAACGGTTCGGTATCGAATACGTCAATTGCCGCTCCCGCGATCCTTCGCGCCTCCAGAGCTTCAATTAAGGCGGCTTCATCGACTATCGGACCCCGCGATGTATTGATAAATCGTGCTGACCGCTTCATCAAGGCGAACTCGGGCGCGCCGATCAGGCCTCTGGTGCGGCGGCTCAGAACGAGATGTACCGTGATGACATCCGCTTCCCGAAACAGCGACGGCTTATCCACGAAGGTCGCGCCGGCTGCCCGTGCTCTCTCATCGGTCAGATTTTGGCTCCAGGCGATCACCTTCATCCCGAAAGCCAGCCCGATACGTGCAACCTCACTTCCGATGTTGCCCAACCCGAGTATCCCGAGACATTTACCTCGCAGGTTAGAACCGAGACCCGTTTGCCACCTACCGGCCCTAAAGTGAAGCGGCCTCCCGATCGATGCGCCGCATGCTCGCCAGGATCAGTGACCAGGCGAGCTCAATCGTTGGCGTGGAGTCGTACCCCGTCTCAGTGACCGCGATGTCGAGATCGGCTGCGGCTTTCCTGTCGATGGATGAGTTTACAGATCCTGTCGAGGCAATAAGCTTGAGCATCGGCAGTTGCTGCAGGATCTCCCTTGTGAGAGGTGTGCGTTCGCGCATCACGCATACAACGTCGAACTGCCGCAACCGTGCAACCACTGCGGAGGACTCGGTGACATGATCATTGAATACCGTGAGTTCAGCCTGGCGTCGCACGTCCGACCAATCAGCCAGTTCAAGCGCGACGTTTTGGTAATCATCGAGGATCGCAACCTTCATCGGCATCCTCCATCAGCGGCAGGCGTCAGAAACACTCAGCGAGGTCCTGCAAGTCGCCTTTGGGTAGGCGCACGCGGAACGCAGACTCCGGCAAGTGAATTTCTTTCAGGCTTGCGCTGAGCAAATTGCATGCGAAACGCGCGAATCGCCGCAGGACTGGCCATAAGCGACATCGGTGACTTTGTCGTTTGCGGCCGAGGCGCTGGCCTACCAGTCTGGCCAACCAGTCGAGGGCCTGAGCAATGCTGGCGTGGCACATCCGACTCGGCGGCCATAACGATCTCACGCTCGTGAACAGTTCATTGAATATGAAATTGGAGGTGCGGGTTATCCATGGTGACGTTGGGCTTGGGTCGATGCTCGAAACTCTGTCGTACCCGATTGCCGGCAGGATCTTCCAGACCAGGATTGATCTTGATTGAGTAGAAGCCCGGCTGCCACGGGCGGCTTGGCGCAAAGCGCCAAACGGTTTCGCCCTGGGCGAGCGTCGCGTAACCAGGAACGCGGCGGCCGCCAGCATCGGCAACAGCCACGAGATCTTTGTCGAGCGCATCTATGGCAGCGCCAAGATGAACCGTGACAGGATCGATCGTACCCGATCGTGGCCCGTTGACGTGCCAATCTGTCGGATCAGGCGGGGTGTTGATCGGAGCAGTCACACGCCACGAGATGATGGCACGACCGCGAAACAGCAACGCAACTTCCGTGCCGGGAGCTAGAGCCCAACCGAGGGTATTGTGAGCGATAAGGCCAGTCTTAACTCTTCCCGGTTGGAACAAGATTGTGAGGACGCGACGATCAGGCGACCAAAGCTCTACTGGATCGAAAGGCGCCAAGATTTGAGAGCCGCTCGCCTGTCGGAGAGCGAAATCCTGAACACTGACATTCGAAGGCGCCGGAGAGAACGCGATCGAAAACCGCAACAGGTTCGCGGGCACCGTCGCACCGGACGGTCTGACCGCAACCACTGATTGAGCAAGGGCCGCTGGCGAGTTGAGGAGCGCGATGATCGCCAGCGTTTGCAGGGTGGTACGGGTCACGGCTCGCTTGGACTCTGGACACCCTCCTCACGAATGAGAGTATCTTCGATGGGCTTTATAAAAGTTGACTGGTATCCTTTCGGGTATTTGTAGTCAGGAAAATCGTACTCCGACACAAAATCAGTGACACGCAACCGAATGTCCTTGTTGAACGTTACAAGTTGCGTCTTGTCTTGCTCCGGATCCTGTCGGACGACGATAAGGTATTTATCGTCGAGGTTGTCTATCCGGGTCACGCCCGAGAGCGGCAAATAAGTTAGATCCACTCCGGTTATATTTCCCCAGGGCACTGGCTTCTCAAAACCAGCTTTTTTGTTCGATTCAGCAATCGAACTCACCGGTATCAAATCAGCGCTACGCTCGTAATTCGTCAGCAGAACGTAGGGTACCTTTTTGCCCTGCTCTGTCCCAACGTACGAAACCATGTCTGATGGAGTGTTGCCATAGCCCAATTCGGCAATCGTCTTCCCCCGAATATGTGCACCACTCCTAATCTCGTCTAACGGTATCGTGACGAGCGGTGTGCACATGTAGGCCGCCACCAGATAGCTTTTCGCGTCCAGATCGGCGAAAGCCATCTCACGGATCGGGGCTCGCGTTTCCCATTGATCGTGCGATGTATGGTAAATCTCTATCGAAGTCGGGCTGATCTGGGAGTCGAACGGGAAGCGCAGCCGCCAGAGGGAAGATGCGAACGTCTGATTAGAAAGACCGGCAACGAAAAGCTCTCGGTCATGCCACTTCATAGTGGTCACGGTCAGACTTCGCTCGGGAATACGCCCCCAGAAGGAGTTATCTGAATCGGTTGCGTCCTTGAGCTTTGTCTCAGCTGCCTTGGTCGTTTCTAGATCGACCTTATGCACTTGCCCATCTGGGGTTATCCACGCCAGTCCGGGACTGCGCGCGCGTCCGAATTCGTAGGCAACATACGCGACTCCCGTACCGGGACGTACCTTCATGTCAGTCACATGAGCCGGTCCACCGTCGCTCTGTTTTTCAAGGAGGGAGCCCAGATCTCGGATGTTGAACGTTCGCGCTTCTGCCGGCGCCATAGCCGGCAGAGTTAGAGCATCGATCGCCGACGCTTGCCAATCGGCTACGAATAGAATGTTTGCGGGTCCAAATTCGATCCGAGAGATCGACTTGATATCGGCCGCTTTCGCGTGAGTGGCTGCGGCTGTACCTGCCGCGACAATTACCGCAACGAACAATGCTGATCGCACTAACGGAACTCCTGTGTACTTCCGAGAACGCCTTCGGAACAGTCTCTTAACAACTCGAAGTCCGTGCGGAAGTGAAATGTCTTCAGTCGCCTGATGAACCCTCTGCATTCGAAATTGGCATGCGGCTTCGCAGATCTCAACCGAACGTGGCTTCGACTTCCGTCTGGTCTCAATCTGGCTCGGGAGGCGCCGGCGAGATCACCTGTCATCGGACTCCCCGATGCGCACGCCGGTGACGCTAAGGTCCAGCTCAACGGTAGCAAGAAGCGCCACATCTGAGCTCGAATAGTTGCTATCACGCCTTGGAGCAGCGTGATCTTGATAATCATCTTGGCCCATCGTCCCGGGAATGGCGAGTGCGCTTTTCGTTGCGGCTGGCAAATCAGCTCATCCGCCCAAGCTCTCAGAATCACAGGCCGCAGCAACGAAATGCGTTACCTTCGGCTCAGCCTTGGCATCGTATTGGCGCACGAGATCTTGAACGATGCGATCTGCATTCGTAACACGCTGGTGCTGCCGCAAATGCTCAAGCCAAGACGCAACGAGGAATGTTTCCATGAAGCGCCCCTCCTGGGCCGAGTCTTCAAAGATATCCCAGGCGTACGCGCCATCCCGTCGCCGCTGCTGGCCAAGCTTCTGGAGGGCCGTGAGAAAGGCCATCCGTCGCTCAGGGTTGATGTGGTATTCAACAGTTATCAGCACTGGTCCGCGATCTACCTCGGCGTTGATAGTCAGCACCGGGACAGGCCAATGCATGGAGGGGGTTAGATCGATTTCAGCGCTGCTTTGCAGCTTCCACGACCAGCTCAATACAATTCCAATTAAGGCACCGACCGCCGCAATGAAGTGAGCGGCCGGCAGACCCAGCATCGCGGCAACTTGTCCCGAAAACACGCTGCCCGCAGTCATAGCACCAAAAAAGACCGTTACGAACATGGCAAGTCCTCGGCCACGTACCCAATCCGGCAGCGAGAGCTGCGCCGAGACATTGAGGGTCGCCAGGACCGCGATCCAGGAAATACCAGCGACGATGGAAGCAAGTAGCGCAACCGCGGGGCTGCGTGCGAAGCCGAACAGGATCAAGCTGATGGCTGTGCCAGCGGTGCCGAGGGCAACGATCCGGTCGGGCCCAAAGGTCGCTTTCATCCAGGGTAGACCAAATGCTCCACCGACCGCGCCCGCTCCAATTGCGCCCAGCAATATGCCGTAAAGCGCTGGCCCCCGGCGATCTGGTTGCGCGCGACAAGCGGAAGCAGCCCCCAATAGGTGCTCGCAAAGAAGAAGAAGACGGCGGCTCTTATCAGCGTTGCCCGCAGATGGGGATTATACCGGGCATGCCGGAGTCCGACGACCAACGCGCTTGTTAGACGTTCTGCAGGAAGTGCATGGCCGCCGGAAGTTGACGGCCGCCACCACCACAGGGCGCCGATAACGCCAAGATTGCTCAGCGCGTTCAACCAGAACGGCGCGGCAATTCCCAATCCTCCGATGATCACACCGCCCAGTGCGGGTCCAATCGCCCGGCTGATGTTGACACCCACGCCGTTGCTCGCCACTGCTGCAGCCAGGTCCTGCCTCGGCACAAGGCTGGGCACCACCGATTGCCACGCTGGCGCGGTAAAAGCTGCACCCACACCGAGCAGGAAGGTGAACAAGAGCAGGATGGGCGGATTAACGAAGCCAAGCCAGACGAGCACAGCGCTCGCCGCTGCAACCAACGTCACCACGATTTCCGTAACAATCAGAAAACGCCGCTTGTCGACGATGTCCGCCATCGCGCCAGCCGGAAGCGCAAAGAGAAACATGGGAAGGCTGGTTGCGACCTGGACCAAAGAGACACTAAGCGGATCAGCATCCAGGCTTGTCATCAGCCAACCCGACGCCGCATTGTACATCCAAGTACCGACGTTGGAAACCACGGTAGCCAGCCAAACCACGGTGAACGACGTGTGGCGAAATGCGTTCCAGGACAATGTGCTCGGCGGGTTCGGAGACTGTGTTGATTGCTGATCGGTCGCCATCGTCGTTCGCTCCAATAAGATTCAGGTGTAAGAGTCCCGCGCCGACGCCAGCTGCCGATCGACTGCAAACGCCCCTCCTCCGAGCCAAGGAGCTCGATCACCGGGCTGCACAATCAGACTTTCACGGAAAATGGCGACTGAGTTGTCGCTCTCATCGCTCGATTAGTGCTTGGTCTGACCGAGAAATGCGCTATCGATCACGTCACCAATTGGCTGCCACAAGCTGCCGTCGAACTGCACAAGGCGCACCTGCTTGATCGGACGAAAATCGTTTGGACCGGTACTTATCTTAATTCCCGGGAGCGTGACTGAACTCTGAAACTCCTTCAACGAAGTTGCCTGCCGCATGATGTTCTCGCGCGAGAAATCATCGCCGCATTGTTTGAGCACCAGCGATAGCGTCTCGGCAGCACCATACCCAAAGACAACATTACTATCTTGCTTGTCGCCGTTGGCATAATACTCGTCCATGAACGTCGCGAAACGCTTCATTCCCTCGTCGTTTTTCCAGACCGGATCGGAATCATCTTTCAAGAACGATGTAGAGACGACTCCCGCCGTGTTCTGCACGCCAGCTTGCGTCAGAGCGCGCAAGGCAGGCGCGGCCACGTTGGTGACGATAATGAGCGGGTGCCAATCAATATCCGCCAACCTCCTCATAGCGAGTTCAGCCGTCCTCGGTGAACCCGCGAAGACGAAGATACCTGCTCCCGACGCCCTTAGAAGATCGATCTGTCCATCGACCGATCTATCCGACATGTCAAACGTACTGTCGGCCACGATCATACGCGCCCACTCCGCCATGCCCTCCTGCAGGCCGATCAACAGATCGCGCCCGAACTGATCGTTCTGCCAGAGCACGGCAACCTTGCGGTCTGGGTAAAACGCCTGCACAAAATTCGCGTAAATGCGTCCCTCCGTGCGAAACGAAGGCTGCCAGCCCATTGTCCAGGGAAACGCAGTCGGCTTATTCCATTCTTCGTCACCGGAAGCGGCGAAGAGCTGCGGTATCTTGTTATCGTTAAGGTAGGAGCGCACCGCCAAGTTGCCCGGTGTCCCGAACGAGCCAAAAATGAGTTGCACGTTGTCGTCGTCGACTAACCGGCGGGTCTCGTCCAACGCCGTCCTTGGATCTGAACCGTCATCACGCGAAATGAACCTCACCTTCCGGCCATTGATGCCTCCGCGATCATTGATCATGTCGAAGAAGGCGGATTCTGTCTTTCCGATCGAGGAAAATTCCGTCAAGGGACCGCTATAGGGCATGATGTTGCCGACACGGATTTCACTATCGCCCCTATCTTTCGTCTCCGGTGCGGCGAGAGAAAGACTCGGCACGATAATCAACTGCGCTGCCAACACGATCCTTAGTATTATGCCCATTTGTTTGGCTCTCCTCACAAGCTTACCTGCGCTTCGCGTAGAATGACTTCCGCTGATAGGACGCTGGCAGGTGTTTCCGCTGAGGCCGCGCCGGGTGGCTCAGGACGAATTTTCGGCCTCCGAAACATCTCGAACAACAAACGTCTCTAAAAGCATCGAGCTGAACGTCAGATTGTTGGTGCTTCCTTCTTCGTCGACTCCCATAGTCGAACAAGTAGCGAAAGTCCGCCTAACAGCGGGGGCACCACGAAGCACCAAACGTTGTAGTGCGCGTACGAGAGGGCTGCGGCGGCGCAACCGACAGCGAAAATGATGACGTTCTTTGACATCATCGCCATCCGCGACCTGATTTGGCCAGTTGGCGCCTTGCCCCGTGCGTAGATTACGTCCGCAAGATCGATCATGATCTGCGTCGTCGTGCCTGTCATCAGGGTCGAAGGAGGTACGCTTCCAAGATAGACCCGATGCGCCGCGTTCTGGATGGCCATGGCCGCGACGAGCACCATCCCGGTAGTCACAGCCTGCAAGCTGTCGCCATTCTGGAAAGGGCCGAACTTGATCGCGAGCGCGGCACCGACGATCAACAGGAGGACCTTAAGACCTAGCATGGCTTCAAAGACGAAGCGCCAGCGCGGCGTTAGCGCGGAGCTAAGCAGGCGAACAGCCATCACGACAGCGCAGAAGATCGGGAGCGCGAGGAGTTTCGCAACGGCTCCGGAGGTGCCAAGAACAAGCGATGCACCAAAGGTAACGAAATTTCCGGTCACATGAGCTGTGAAGAGGCCTTGCAATGCAAGAAAGCCCGCCGTGTCGATGTAGCCCGCGGTTAGACTCAAGAGAAACGGCACGATCATTGGACTTCCGCTCGGCTCCGGCTGCACTACCATCCCCGTTTGATCTCGACGCCGACATAGTTGAGTCGTGGGCGCCGGCGTTGCGCAAAGTGTCGCCGACCGCGAAGTGCACCGCCTCGACCGCGAAGGAAGTCGCCCGGTCTATATTCCAATCGAGACGAATCTGGCCATAGCTTCCGGTATAGGCGCCCGGCCGCCCGGCAGTGTTCGGGACCGGTATATCGGGTTGGGTGTAGATCGCATCCGCAGTGTTTTGGCGCCATTGAGCCGCAGCTGCGAACATAAGCTTCAGTGACGGACTCAAAGTCAACGTCAGGGAAGGCTTGACGTGAATGAGGTTTGTGTAGCCGGTGTAACTCGCAAGCGTAAAATAGTAACCGTTGGGAAACAGCGGATTAAATGTCCCAAAGCTTCCTGCGCTGTTGCCATCACCGGACGCCGCGTCTACTTGAATGCCTACCCTTGGGCTCAAATTCACGTCGGCAAAGGTGTAGCCAGCGAGTGAGCCGATAGCCCAGGCCTTGATCGGCTCGGCACCAATCCGTCCGGTCTGTCCCATCACTTCGAGGTCAAAATCGAAATGATTGGCATTTCCGTTCAGATGAACATCTAGAATGTCTCTTCGCTCATCGCCGGACGCATTTGCAAACCGCGCATTCGCCTGTGTAAAATTGGCATAGTAGCCGGCGATAAACAGGGACTCGGAAAATTTATACTCTGCCCGGGCCATCCCGAAGGTCTGCACGGTGACACTGCTGTAGTCATCGAATATGGTATTGTCGCGAACCTGCACCGGTAGGCTGTAAAAGGTGATGAACCGCCACGGTCCATTCTCATAATCTGCCCAGGCAGCGTCAAAGGATTGGCGAACGTTGGGACCGTCGCGTACGGCCACAAAGCGCTGCAGATCGAAGCCAAATTGCTGACGACCGGCCCTCAGTTTCAGCGTTCCGCCACCCACCGGCTCGGTCAGAGCAACCCAAGCCTGCTCCAGATCGAGCGGGTTCCGATCGACAGGCGTCAACATAGTCTTCCACGGAGCATAGTCGGCTTGAAACTGCACGAATGCCTGCACTTGATCGGCAACGCGCAGATCGGCATGGAATTCGTTGCGGCTGATAACGTAATTCTGGCTGCGGTTCGAGCCAGTGCCGAAGCTTGGCGCATTATTTGACTCGAAGCGCTCGCGGGTGTTTGCACCGAACGAGAGATAGGTGCGCGGATCGAAGCCGGTTAGCGGAATGTATTTGAGTTCATCAAGTGGCTCACGCGGCACGCGAGGATCCGCGAGCACCGACCAGTCCTCCTGCCAGCGATTGAACATGATAGCCGGTCGTTGCGGCGTTGATGCTTTGACTGATCATCCGCCGACGCCATCTGTGGCGCCGCCGCGCACAGTACGCCCGCCGCCCATACCGTCCGCAAAAGCGATCGTCCCAGCAGCAATGCCATCGCGTCCCCTCACTTCGGTACGGTCGCGTGAATCTCCGCAATATATCCGCCGGGAAATTGTACCATGGCTTCGGACCGCCCGTCAGAGCTATAGGGATCGACAAGCACGATAGCACCCGAGGCCTTAGCTTTCGTCAAAGTTCCTTGCAGATCCTTCACCTCGTAACCGGTCAGCTCCCGCCCGTAGGGATAAGGCAGGTGGCCGTCAGTAACGAACACTGTCATCTTTCCGAACATCGATTCGATGCGGATGCGCCTGAACGTATCCTTCGCTCGGCCGATCTCGATCCCGGCGGCATGCTGATCGTCGGAAACAACCTTCCCGTGCGAAAACCGCAGGAAGCTGCGGGTAAAGGCATCCGCCCGGTCCGGAGAGGTAAACGCGGTTCTCAGGGATGGTCTCGAATGCCGCATAGGAAGGCTTTGTCGTATGCCAATACAGCTGCATATTCACGCCGCCCGGCCACTGGATCACCGCATCCCGTCCGATAGGATCCGGAAAGGCTGCCACGAGCACGTCCGCGCCCGAGTCCCGGGCTGCATTGATCGCTTCGTCAAGGTCTGTAACGAGATAGCCCGTTCGCTCGGCGCCGAATGGATAAGGAATGGGCGTTTTGAAGCCGAACAGCGAGACGGTACCAACGGGCGTCTGAAGAAGCTGGGAAGTCGTGCTGCTTGGCGTCGGTGTTACCGTGGCAACGACCTGTTTCGTGCTCTGGCCTCCGAAGGTAGCGAGAAAACTGGCCGCGAACTTGTCCACATCCTCGGGGGCCACATAGACATGCGTGGTGTCGTATTGCGCGCCGACACCGACCTGTTGCGCAGTATGGGCTTCTTGATCCCGCGCGATTGCCACCGATGGGAATAGCAGTGACCAAGCCAGGAGGACTTCAATCAGACGACGTTTGCCGATCATGGAACACCTCGAACACGGAATTGAACGCTCATTTCGAGCGCAAGGACAGCATAGACACGAGCACCAAGCCGGCGATCAGCCCCAAATGCTCAAAGAAGGCATTCACCGCCAGGAAGCGTTCGTGGCCGGCTTTTATCCAGAAATCGTTCGCCGTGAGCATGGCGACCGCAGTCAGCACGCCGAGCCCGCCGGCTCCCAGCCAGATCCAGCGTCCAAGAATGACGAGCACGGAACCGCCGAGTTCGACGATGATGGCGGCCGTGGCCCAAAGCCATGCCGGCTGGAGACCGAAATGCGCCTGCTCCGCAACGGCCCCCGGAAAATCGAGCGCTTTCTGAACTCCGCCGATCAAGAACGCCGAAACCAGCGCTACTCTAGCTGCCACCGCAAGCCAGGACCACGACAGGACTGTCGCGACCCAGCTCGGCGTATCCGACCTAGCGAACATCTCACACCGCCCAGCAAGCGCAACCGAGCGCGCCCCAGAAGCTCTTGAGATCCGAAACCGGCAGCCTTCCAGACCATGCGCGCGCGTGATCATGGCCGTGCACGCCGCAGGAATTGGCGCAGCCGCACATCTGCATCGCGTTGGCGCGAACGGCCTGTGCCTTGCCGTCCTGTTCTGCCCAGTTGCCGTACCCTCCGAAACTGCGCACCGGCGACCAGTCGGGCATCGCCGCAGGCGGCGCGGTATCGTCGAGAGCTTTGAAATCTCGCGCCCCGTAAACGACGCGCCCGCCGACCACAGTGAGATCGCTTGTGATGTCGGCGATCTCGTTGTCGGCACAGGAGAAGAAGTCGCGATCGGGCACGATCAGGTCAGCGAGCTGACCGACTTGGATGCGCCCTTTTTTCCCCTCCTCGTTGGAGAACCAGGTGACGTTTTCGGTCCACATCCGCAGTGCGGTTTCGCGATCGAGGCAGTTGCGTTGTGGATATATCCGCAGACCGCCCACGGTCACGCCGGTCACGAGCCACGCCAGCGAGACCCAGGGATTGTAGGAGGCAACCCTGGTTGCATCCGTACCGGCGGAGATCTTGACGCCCTTGTCAATGATCTTCCTGACGGGCGGCGTCATTTCGGCCGCGCCAAAACCGTAGCGCTCGACGAAATACTCCCCCTGATAGGCCATGCGGTGCTGCACGGCGATGCCGCCGCCAAGCGCGGCGATGCGGTCGATGGACTGGTCGGAGATGGTCTCGGCGTGGTCAAAGAACCAGTGTAGACCGTCAAGCGGTGTGTCCAGATTGACCTTCTCGAATACGTCGAGCGCGCGCGAGATCGTCTCGTCGTAGGTCGCGTGCAGGCGCCATGGCCATTTGTTCTGGGCCAGGATGCGGACAACGTCTTCGAGTTCACCTTCCATTTCCGGCGGCATATCCGGACGAGGCACGCGGAAATCCTCGAAGTCAGCTGCCGAGAACACCAGCATCTCTCCCGCGCCGTTGTGGCGAAAATAGTCGGTTCCCTGCTTGTACTTCGACGTCTTGGTCCAGTTCAGGAAGTCCTGCTTCTCTCCTTTCGGTTTCTGGGTGAACAGGTTGTACGCCAAACGGACGGTGAGCTGCCCTTCATCCGACAGCTTCTGAATGACCGCGTAGTCCTCTGGATAATTCTGGAAGCCACCGCCGGCATCGATCGCTCCGGTGACGCCGAGACGGTTCAACTCCCGCATAAAATGACGGGTCGAGTTGACCTGGTATTCCAAGGGAAGCCTTGGTCCCTTTGCAAGTGTCGCGTAGAGGATGTTGGCATTCGGTTTGGCCAGCAGCAGCCCCGTCGGATTGCCATTCGCATCGCGCACGATCTCGCCGCCGGGCGGCTCTGGCGTTTCCTTTGTGTATCCAATGACGCGCAACGCGGCGCCGTTCAGCATGGCGCGATCGTAGAGATGTAGGATGAAGACCGGGGTGTCGGGCGCGATTGCGTTTAGCTCGTCGATTGTCGGCAGTCGCTTCTCCGCGAACTGATGCTCCGTGAATCCGCCGACGACTCGCACCCACTGCGGAGGCGGCGTGATCGCAACCTGCTTCTTCAACATCGCCATGGCGTCGGCGAGTGACCAGATGCCGTCCCACCGCAGCTCCATATTATAGTTGAGCCCTCCGCGAATGATGTGGAGATGATTATCGATGAGACCCGGCAGCACGCGCCGCCCTTTCAGGTCGACGATCTTTGTCGAGGAATCGGCGAGCTTCATCACATCCCCGACGTGTCCCACAGCCGTAAACAGCCCGTCTTTGATGGCCACGGCGGTTGCCGCGGGATTTGAGCGATCAAGTGTTGTGAACAGACCATGATGCAGGATCAGGTCGGGGCCGTGATTGCTCATGCTTGCTTCCCCTGATTCTTGAGGCCATCAATTGGACCGACCATGCGTCGACCAGGCAGCATGCCGAAAATATGGGAATCGCAGCTCGAAAGATGGAATGCCTCGGAAAAGCTAGAGCCTCCTATGAGGAGTTTGGTCACCGGTATGATCTGCTCTCCAACCAGGATTCCCAGCAGCCCAACGAGCGCCACCAGAGGCGGCGCTGGCGAGCGTACATTGAGGAGATTGTAGATCACCCCGACGAGGAGGCCTGCAGCCAACGACAATACATAGACCTTCATGACACTCCTCCTATCTCCAGCGTTTCTGAGGAGTTACCGCGCGCCTGCCTCGGATGCGTGTTCGCCGAGCGCCCACTTCGAGAAACGGACCTGGATGCCGTAAGGCGTGTGGGCACGGAGGATATCCATGACGCCCTCGTAGGTCTCGGTGCGTGCCCAGTCCTGCTGCAGTTCGAAAACGTATTGGCACGAGGTGATCGGGATGGCGCCAGCCTGTACCAAACGCTCCATGGAGCGGTTGTGCGCTTCGATCGACAGATCACCGCAAGCATCCGCAGCAACGTAAATTTCGTAGTCCTCCTTGAGCATGTCGAGGCTCGGAAACATCACGCATGCTTCCGTCCACAGACCGGCGATGACGAATTTCTTTTTCCCAGTAGCGGCGACGGCGTTGCGGAAGTTCGCATTGAGCCACGAATTCATGGACGTCCGATCAATGACTTCGTGGCTCGGGAACAGATCTGTCACCTCCGGCATGAACGGACCGGAGAAGGAGTCTTTTGCAACCGTGGAGATTACGGTCGGGATCTTGAACAGCTTCGCGGTCTTGGCCAAGATTTGGATATTATTGAACACCACCAGGCGGTCGTGCGACTGCACGCCTTGGTACATTGCCGGCTGATAGTCGATCAGGGCGATGGCGCTGTTTTGCGGTGTAAGCATATCAAGCTTGGACATTCGATATCTCCAGAGTTTGGTGGATGCGGTTTATTCAGCTCGTAATTGACGGTGTCCGCGCCGTCATCGGAAGTGAAATGATTTCAGCTAGTCGATGAACCAGCTGCATCTCTGTCCTTGAGGGCGTTGTATCGACACGGCGGTAGCAAACGGAACGCTCCCGCGGCTTCGAAGGTTTGGAAATCCTCGACTTTCCTCTGCCAATGGTGGCCAGAGATCGTGCGCCCGGGCGATATTGGACTGATGATAGTCAGCGGCATCGTTTCAAACTGTAAAGCACACACCTGATGCGATTGGCGGCCCTGTCTATTCATCTCAACCACTTCCCGTCACGTCATCGGAACGGGGCTATAGTATCGGCACCGCGCTCGTGTAAATTAGGCACCAGCCCGCTACTAGGTTTCTGATCGGATACTGCGCCATGCAAAATGAAGCTCCTCGCCCAGAACTCATCTACCCGCCAGAACTGGAAATTTGGCCGTTCCCAGCGGATTGTCCGAATCGTGTGCTGATCGAAGAGATCGGCGACAAATGGACGATCCTTGTCGTTGCGGCCCTCTCGCAAGGCCCGACGCGCTTCAATCAGCTCAAACACGCACTAGATCCGGTCACTCAGAAATCATTGACGCAGACGCTCCGAAGGCTCGAGCGAAGTGGGATGGTTTCTCGAACGGTGCTTGATACCTCTCCAGTGGCGGTCGAATACGCCATCAGCCCACTCGGCCGTACGCTCGCCGGGCCGTTCTCCGCTCTGTACCGGTGGGCCGTCGCATACCAAGATCAGGTCGAAGGAGCCCGTCGGCGCTTCGACGCGCAACGAGGAAAAGCGGGCTACGAATGAAATTGTCGCCTGTGCGAAAGAGCCGCTAGCGAACTCCGACAACCTTTTTAATCGCCCGCTTATGGAATCTTCCAGAGTGATCGACTAAAGGGGAAGCGGACGTGAGATGAATCAGCCGAAAGATGACTCTGAAGCGGTCTAACAGTTTGCTGAAAAACCTTGAAATGGAGAGTTTTCTTATTCTGTCCGGTCGTTGTTGGGGCGGCGTGGCGGAGTTGGATGTGATTTTCTAGCCTGGTGTTGGGGGCACCCTGACGCTGGGTGGCTAAGGGGCAAGCAGTTTTGGAATGCGGATCAGGTTGTAGGCGATCAGATTGAGCAGGAAGTCGGCGGCGACGCGAGCGATGCCGCGATGTTTGGTCTTGCGCATGGTGCCGTGTTGCTTGCCCCATCCGAAAATGCACTCGACCATCGCCCGGCGCGATTGCGACATGCCGTACCCTGGATGCCGCGTGGTTCGTTCGTCGATGGCGCTGTTGCGGGTCTTGCCGGTTTTGGTGACGGCCTGGTTCTGTGTCACATGCGGCGTCACGCCGATGGCGCGAAGATTGGCGACATGATCGGCGGTATCGTACGCCTTGTCCTCACCGGCCGTGATGCGGCGGCCTGCGGCTTTGCGTCTCGCCTTCAGCATGGTCTCCGAAGCCCGGCGTTCGGCGGTGCCATTGGCATGCGTGACCCTGCCGGCCACCGCCAGCCCATGCCGGTTCTCCATGGTGGCGTGGCCCATATAGCAAAGCTTGGCCTCCCGTCCGGCCGCCTTGCGATAAAGCCGGCTGTCGGGGTCACTGGTGCTCGCGTGGGTGTCGTTCTTGCGCTTCTGGCCATGGAAGTTCGCGCCGTCATCATCGTCGCCGCTGCCGTCCTTGGGACGAAAGCTCTTCTGTGAAGCCCAGGCTTCGATCAGCGTTCCATCCACCGAGAAGTGCTCGTCCGACAGCAGCGGCTTGACCTGTGGATGGTTGAGAAGCCTGGTCATGAACTTCGTGAATACATCGCCGTTCTGCAGCCGCTCCCGGTTCTTGGTGAAGGTGGTCGGGTCCCAGACCGGATCGTCCGGCGACAGTCCCACAAACCACCGATACAAGAGATTGTAGTCCAGTTGCTCCATCAACTGACGTTCCGAGCGGATGCCGTAGAACACCTGCAGCAGCAGCGCACTCAGCAATTGCTCCGGAGGGATCGAAGGACGTCCCTCGCTGGCGTAGAGCCTCCCAAGGCTGCGGTTCAAATCACTCAAAACATCCCGGACAAGTTCCCGGACCTTCCGCAGCGGGTGGTTCGCTGGCACACGCTTATCCGGCGCGATGTACGAAAACAGGCCGCCCTGATCCGTAAACCTGCCGCGCATGATCGCCTCCGCCGAATCGAGATGATAAGTGAATCATCAAGCCTCCTCCGTGGCGAGGGTTCTTCAGCAGACTGCTAAACCCTGATTGATCGACATGTATGGTCCAGCCCTTATGCCTGATCGCGTGTAAGACGCAGCTGATGCACAGTTAAGAAGATGCAAAATGGAAGCTGGCGATAGAAAGTGCTCCCCGTGCTCTTTTGCTTGATGGCTGTCCCCATCGCACTTGAAGCTTTCGCCTCCGGCTGGTATAATGGACCAATCGGTCCGCAATCTTGTCAGTTTGGTTGAGGTAAGCGACATGTCCCGCCCCCGAGAGTTTGATGAGACTGAGGTCATGGATAAAGCGCTCGAGTTATTCTGGCGCCAAGGCTACGAGGGAACCTCGTTGAATGATCTTCTTGATGCAACGGGGCTCACGAAATCAAGCTTGTACGCCGCCTTCGGCAGCAAGGAGGATTTGTTCCATCGATCGTAGAGCGCTACTTGTCTAAACACGTCGAATTTCGTCAGGCATGCGCGCTGGCTGAGCCAACCCCACGTCGTATCGTCGAGCGTCTGCTGTACGGTATGGCAGATCTGCACGCCGGATCGCGAACGCCACCAGGCTGCCTCATCACGGGCGCAGCACTCGCATGTTCACCGCAATCAGAGCCAGTTCGGCAGTATCTCGTCCGCAGTCGAAATGAATTTGCTCAGATTCTACGTGACCGCCTCGAAGAAGCTGCGGTCGCCGGGCCGCTGCCTGCTGGCGTGACAGCGGCCGATGCCGCGCGGCTTGTTGTGTTGACCATTCAAGGAATGGCAGTCGAGGCGAAGGGCGGCGCGACGAGGAACCAGCTTCGGCAAATTGTGCGCACGTTCTTGCTCGGTTGGCCTGAGGGGTAAGCTACGCTTCAGAACCTCGGCCAGCGGACCCTGCCTCAGGACGCGGGTGCGGTCAATCGCGCCCGATCTCACGCAGCATTCGCGTCAACGATCGCGCGACCGGGACGCAGCGCGACGATCGCGATCAGCAAAGCAACACTCGCCATCGCGATCGAAGCGTAGGGAGTGGCGAGCAGCCCGGGCCCTTTCAAGAGCTGGCCACCGATGAAAGACCCACTCGAAATTCCGAGATTGAAGGCGGCTATATTGAAGCCGGAGGCCGTTCCAAGCGCATCAGGAGCCACGAGCTTGGCCGCAGCAACAACTCCGGCCTGCATAACCGGCGGGATGGCGAAAGCAAATGCTCCCCAGACCGCGATAACCGCAAACGTCGCGACCTCGTTGTGGATGGCCAATCGGATCGAGATGAAAGAGACGATCAGTCCAGATAGGAGGATTATCATTGCCCTGCGCGTACCAGCGATATCACTCAATCTTCCACCCGCGAGATTTCCAACGACAGTGGTCGCACCAAATAGCAAGAGTGCGATATTGACACCCTCTTTCGGCACGCCTGTGATGTCGGTCAGCAACGGCGACAGGAAAGTGAAAACTACAAACGTGCCGCCGAACCCCACCGCTGTCAGCAGGTACATGGTCGCGAGCTGTCGATTCCCGAGAAGGGTGAGTTGGGCAGCAAAGGAGCCCGGCTGCTGGGTTGAGATTTCGCGGGGCAAGAGCCACGTCAGACCAAGTACCGCGACCGTGCCCATACCCGTAACAATAACAAAGGGAGTGCGCCAGCTAAACAGTTGGCCGATCCACGAACCAATCGGAACACCCACTACCATGGCGACGGTGAGACCTCCCATCATAACAGCAATCGCGCTTCCGGCCTTCGATTTGACAACTAAGGAACTGGCACACGCTGCGCCGACACCGAAGAAGACCCCATGTGCGACCGCCATGACAATGCGTGAGAGCAGCAGTGTCGGGTAGCTCGGAGAGATGGCGGCAGACAAATTGCAGATCGTGAAAAGCGCCATGAGTCCGATGGCCAACCCTCGGCGCGGAAGAGCCCCAGTCAGGGCGGAAACAATTGGCGTGCCAAGCGTGATCGACAGCGCATAAAGGCTGACGAGGAGGCCGGCTGTTGGAACCGACACGCCGAAATCGGCCGCGATTTCAGGAATAAGACCCACAATGACAAACTCAGTCGTACCGATTGCGAAGGTCGCAATTGCAAGAGCATAGAGAGCAAGGGGCATCGCGCTTGACCTCAGTCCAAGAGTTCGCCGGCGGGCTCAGGCTGGCGCGTTCCTCCCCGGCCTGATATTCGCTCGGCGTCGCCGTAGAGAGCTGATAGACATCCCGGAGAACGGAACCCGCCTAGGCATCTCAGGGCTTCTTGGCAGGATCGTCGGCAGGGTTCTCGTAGACAGTATCCGTGGGTCCCAGGCCCGTGATCAGCACCGTCACTGCCTCGTCGCCGGTCATCGCGAAGTGCGCAGCACCCGAGGGCTCGGTGTAAACCGACCCAACCGGAAGCGTTCGCAGCGCTTCCTGCGTGAAGCTCGGGCCATAGCCGAACATCCAGGTCCCCTGAAGCACAGTGCCGACCCGATCGCCTGCGTGATGATGGGCCGCAATCTTCGCACGGGGTGCGACTTTCAGCAGCTGGCTGTACGGCCCCGGCTTGGATGGATCGCCCAGAATGGTAACGACCTCGACCTTGGCGTTCCCGGACCCGCCGGCACCGCCGGTCGGCGAAGTAGCCGCCAATTCTGCAGGCGTCTTAGAGTACTTCGGAAGCACCGACGTGGACGACTGCGCAATGGCAGGGCCAACAAGCATGACGGTGGCAAGGATCAAAATCATATGGTTTCGGGACATGGCTTCACCTTCTTTTGCAGTACTGGGCCTTTGAGTTCAGGGCGCCGCCACAGGCGGATCCTTTGGGTGCTCAAGAAACTCCAGCGTTACACCATCTGGTCCGCGCACGTAGACGAGGCGAAGCCCAGTGCGCTCGCCGGATTCGACCCTCTGTACCTTGCCGAGGGCGCACCATCCCATAGCGGCGATCCGCAGCAGCAGTGCATCAAGGTTCTCAACGCGGAAAGCGACGTGCACTGAACCAACATCACAGGATCGGGGCTTCATAATTTCCCGATCGTTCGGAGAAGTGTATTCCAGAAGTTCGATCAAATGCCCGGGCGCCCTTACCATCGCGATGCGCACTGCTGCCGCCTTGACGCCGAGCAGTTCCTCCAGGAAGACACTGCGTTCGAAGTCCCAGGTGTACAGGTGCTCGAAGCCCATCACGTCGCTCCAGAACGACAGCGCGTCGTCAAGCGAGGATACCGTGATGCCGGTATGGTCCGCGCTCTCGATACGAAATGAAGTGCCTGCGCCAACCATGACGGTCACGTCCTGGCGCTCTTGTCCCAAAATTGGCCGAGTTGCTCGCAAATGAAGTCGGTCTTTTCCTCAAACACCCAATGACCGCATTCCTCGATCACGCCGCCCGCCGCGCGGTCCGAAAGTGCCTTGGCGCTGTCAAAACAGTGCGATCCAAAGGAGCGCCGCCCTCCCCAGCCCATGGTGGGAATCGAAAGCTTCTTTTTTGCAAACTCGGCGAGCTGCGCCGCCTTCTCGTCAATAAAGGCGTAATGGTTGAGGCTCGCCCGCAGATTTCCGGGCTGCTTCATCTGCATGACGTAGCTCTGGAGCTCCTCTTCGCTGATCGCATTTGGACTGTAGGCAAAGTCCCGGAAAAAATGACGGAGATACTGCTCCTCCCTACCTTCGATCAGGAACCGGGCGAGATCCATGTTCGCGTGCATCGACAGGTGCCAATATGGCACGCGCGGATCGACGTACGCGTCATAGTCGAGTCCAAAGAACGGCGTCTCGATCGTCGCGAGGGACAGTGCGCGCTTGCCTGCCATGTAGGCAAGGGCGACGGAGGGCGGGCCTCCAAGATCGTGACTGAGAATATGGAAACGATCGACGTTTTCAACGTCAGCGAGTTCGAGCAAGTCTTGGGCGATGGTTGCCGGCATATAGTCCGCATATGGCTTGTCGCTGTCGGCATAGCCGCGCAGGTCAGGCGCGATGAACCGGTATCGGTCAGCAAAGGCCTCAAAAATTGGCACGAACTCGCGATGATTCTGTGGCCAACCGTGGAAACACAGCACCGCAGGCCCGGCGCCCCGACCGTCACATAATGGAGTGTCACGCCATTCACCAGTGCGCGCTTGCTAATCATCTGAGCTTTCACCATCGCTATGCACCCCGCGCTGTTGTCTGCTGAGCTGAGCCAACCACATGCCTTGAGCTAATCGCTCGACGCCTCTACCGAACCGTCGCAGCGTCCATCGGCATGTTGCGCATTTTCGCTGACGCGCGAAAGTGAAACGATTTCAGCCTGCAAATGAGCAAAATGCATTTGGCCGATCAGGCCTGGCCATCACGGCACGGCCTTGGCGACGGCGTCTGGCGAGTGACGCGAATCGCACAGGCAATTACATGTGAAGAGGATTAACGCGAAAGCTTGAGCTTTCCCGCGATATTAACCAGCTCTGCGAAGGAGGTAACCCTCATCTTCCGCATCACCTGGCCCCGATGCGCCTTCACTGTTATCTCGCTGATGCCGAGTTCATGGGCCACCTGCTTGTTCAGTATACCGCGAACGATCAGGCACATGACCTCCCGCTCGCGTCGACTGAGCAAGGCATATCGATCCCGCAAAGCCTGCATCTCGGCTTCTAAGCGAAGCGCGGCATCACTTCGATCAATGGCATTTTGGATAGCATTCAGTAGCGTGACGTCATTGAACGGCTTGGTCAGAAATTCAATGGCTCCTGCCTTCATGGCCTGCACTGTTATCGGCACATCGCCGTAACCAGTGATGAAGATAATGGGCATACCCGGCCGATCAACAGCCACCCGTCTCTGCAATTCGAGGCCGTTGAGCCCAGGAAGACGAACATCCAAAACCAGACAATTGGGAACAACTATGTGCGGGTAAGAGAGGAATTCCTGAGCAGTCTCGAATATCTCCGGCTGCCAGCCAGCGTTGCGGATCAGCAGTTCGAGGGACTCACGCACAGAGACGTCATCATCGATAACGAATACGATCGCTTCGCCGTGCGGCTTGCCGGGCAGCCCTTCCGCCAAAGATTTCATCGTCAATGCTCCGTTCCTCAGACGCTACGAGCCTCTAGCCCAACTCGCCTCGAAGGCTTCATTGAGCGCCTTCAGCAAAGCCGAATCGCTGAACGGCTTGGAAAGGCACTCTGTAGCTCCTTGCTCGAGCATTCGCGGACGCGTTGACTCATCTCCGTGTGCCGTAATGAAGACAATCGGGATTTTGTGGCGGAGACGTGTCAGCTCATTTTGAAGCTCGGGACCCGTCATTCCCGGCATCGCCATGTCGAGAATGAGACAGCCTGTCTGACCCAGATATTCAGATGCTAGGAACTCTTCAGCGGACGAAAACGCCTGAGCCGCATAACCCAACTCCCGCAGGAGATCGGGCAACGACTCCCGCACCGACTCATCGTCATCGACAACCGATACGAGTGAAGCTGTGGCCATCATGAATTCCTCGCGATCTCGCTCCGGGCAAGCGTCCCGCTGGCACGCTTGTGAACGTCGGCGGTCCCTTCAGAGGTCGTCCGAGGAATAGAAAACGAAAATGTGGCTCCTCGACTGTCATTTGGGGCGGCCCATAGGCGACCATGATGACTTTCGATGATTGAGCGACTTACCGATAGCCCGATACCCATCCCTTCGGCCTTCGTCGTATAGAACGCGTCGAAGAGTCTCTCCGTAGCTGCGGGGTCAAATCCTGGTCCAGAATCCAGTACGCTCAGACGGATACGATCGAGATCTTCGCTCTCTGTCCTGATTGTCAGTTCTCTCGTCTGATCGCCCATCATGCTCATCGCATCCAGGGCGTTTTGAACAAAATTCAAGATGACCTGCTGAAGCTGCACCCGATCGCCCGCGACAAGCGGTAGGTCTCCCATCAATTCGGTCCGTAGCCGGACGCCATCACGCCGAAGCCTGTCTAGCGACAAGGCAATGACCTCACGCGTTGCCTCATTGAGATCAACCGGCCGAGTCTCAGGCGCTTTCCGATTGAAGAGCGCTCGCAACCGCCCGATGATTTCGGACGCACGGTTGCCGTCGCGGATCGTGCGTCGCACGGTTTCCCGTGCTCCAATAACGTTCGGAGGGTCCGCAGCAAGCATTCGGAGGCCGGTGCTGGCATTGGTGACGATACCCGATAGCGGTTGACTGATCTCGTGGGCAATGGACGCCGTAAGCTCGCCCATGGTCATCACGCGCGCCATGTGCGCCAATTTTGCCTGGGTGTCGCGTAGCTCCTCCTCGGCCCGCTTGCGGTCTTCTATATCGGTGTTTAGACCAAACCATCTGGTAACGTTCCCCGCTTCATCGCGCAGTGGGTGCGCGCGAAAAAGAAACCAACGGTACGTCCCATCGAAACGACGCAACCGCGCTTCTTTCTCTCCCGCCTCGCGAGAGGTCCTGATCGATTGCCATGCACTCGTAAGACCGTTCAGATCGTCGGGGTGAACTACTTTGGTCCACCCCCAATCTTGAGCCTGCTCCGAACTGACACCCATATACTCTAAATAGTGCTGATTGAAAAATTCGGCGGAGCCGTCCGGTCGTGCGGACCACACGAGCGCCGGAATGGTATTGATAATCAGATTGAGGTTGCCCTCGCTCGTCCGCAACGCATTCTCGGCGCACTTGCGGTCCTCGATGTCAATCTGCAGCACGCACCAGCGCACGATATCTCCGTCGACGTCCCGCAGAGGAAATCCACGGACGTGGAACCATCGATAGACTCCATCGCTGCGGCGATGGCGGCTTTCGATTTCATACGGCTGTCCATATTCGACGGCTCGTGTCCATGCGCTGATTGTCGATTGAAGATCATCGGGATGAACAGCGTCAATTGTGCTCCAGCGCTTGAGTTCCTCGACCGACTTCCCGAAGTAGTCGAGAACGGGCCGATTGACTGCCTCGACTTGACCTTCTGCGGTCATAATGGCTAGAGGCGCCGGAATAGCGTCCACTACCAGCTGAATATCAATTTCTCGGACGCGCAGCGCTTCCACCACCCGCCTCAGTTCGACAATCTCCTGTCTTCGCTCCTCGCTGACGGCGCACACTTCCTTTGTTCGTCGCACCACCTGTTGATCTATCGCTTCGGAAATGCGTTTCCGTTCATTCAAAAAGCCGTGCCTCTCGCAGCCAGTTCGCTATTTGAACGACTACGAGCCTGACACGAAGGCTCTCTGTTTCTTCAGGAAACTCGGCTCGCCGTGATCCGGCAACCAAGGTTACGCTTTCATCCTCGATCCCCCATCTTAGCGATAGGGTCGAAACTGCTCTTTTGCCGATCCAAATTCGCTGTTGTGTTGGCCAGCTCTGCGGATTTTGGCCCAATGAATCCTTTAAGATTTGACCTATTTCTCGCGGCTGAATGGCTCCCTCCAGCGATTGGCTGGTGCGCGCCATTTCGAAAGGCTCGGTACTCACCGGATCTTTGAAATGAACATAAGCAAAGTCCAGTTCTAACATGTCTACCAACATGTAGAGCAAATCAGGAAGTAATCGTGACAAGGAGACATCGCTCCAGATCGGAGCGTGCGCAAGGATCCGGTTGAGATCTTCAATACAGCGCCGAAGGAGCCCGCCTTCGTCAGCAGAATGTTTGCTGTTGACCATCATTCTAGACCGCTGCCCGGGATCGGACGCGCCTGGCTGACACTCGGCGCAGCATACATCTACCGCATGCCGACGGCCGGTAATCCGAGTTGTTGCTTTGGAGACCATCGACAACGCCTGAGCGCATTCGCATGATATAAAGTATCACGCTACTCTCCGCCCCCGCAAGGTTGCATACGAAGATGACTGCACGTCTTAAAATATGACATTCAGCCACCAGATAATAGCTCGCAGTTGGCACCCGGATTGCCCGGGACCAAGGCAGTCACCGCGATGCCGGGATTTGCTGTCGTTAAATCGGCTCGCCAATCCTCCTGACCGGCAGCGGTCGATTCCTGGGCCAACAAGAGTACTCACGAGGACCCAAACGAAGGAATGAGTTGACGAGCACCTACAGCAAGTCCGCTGCCGCGCTTAGACGAAGGGCGAAACTGACGGACGGTTTTTACTCGCTGAACAACGCGCGCGCAGATCAGCGATCAATGACACACAAGGCAAACAACAAGCAACATAGCACCTGTTCAAGCCGAAGCTATCGTACCTTGGTGTTGGTTTATCATAAAAGTGAACGTCCTGCCCGGGCGTTCATTCCCAGCTCACGCAACAAAGCGGCGGTTCATGCTTCTGCTACAATCTTTCGTTGTGAGGCAGACGACAAGGGTCGTTCAGGGCGCACGAAATCAAGCAAATGAGCACGGAGAGGCTCAGCACCTCGGGCCAACATGGCGCGTAACCACTCCTGCGATGCATTACCCGCGTTACGCTCGGACCATAAAACGCTGACCTGCTCCAAAGCGGTTTGGTATGGCAGCTCGTACATCGAGAGCGGGTGCCTACGGACCCACAATTTAGCGAGGGGCCGTGGTACGAAAGCCGCCAGCTCCGTGTTCTCGAGCAGCGTCGGGAGCGGAAGAAAGTGCGGCAATGATACGACCAGCCGCGGCCTCTTCTTCGATCCTGAAAAGGTTTGTTCGAAAGCGGCCCGGTCAAACATCTCCGACCGCCGCGCCAGTCCATGTTCAGAGACGAAGCGGTCGACGATTCCCTCACGGTCACCGTTCAGCGTGACCACCACGATCGAAAGGTCCGAGAGCCCTTCAAGCGACAGCCTTCAACCTGACGTGAAGAACTAGCGATGAGAACATCGTCGTATGCGAAGAGGGGGCTTGACCCGAAACGGGTAGGCACGTCCGAGAAAATGCCGATTGCCGCATCAATCCGCCCCAGATCCATCTCTTCAGCTAAGTCGATCGAGCTATCCGGACGGACTACGAGGTCGACAAGCGGCGCCTCTCTCCTTAGCAACGTCAGGACATCAGACATTATCACCGTGGCGATGAAATCGCTTACCGCGATGGTGAACCGCCTCGCCGAGTTGCGGGGATCGAATTTGGGAGGTTCGATTGCTGCCTCCAATGATTTCCATGCCTCGCGTATCAACGGGGCCATGGCAAGCGCGCGTGCGGTCGGCCGCATACCCGTGGGGGTGCGGATGAACAGGTCATCATCGAGCAACTCTCTCAGCCGAGCGAGAGCGTGACTGACGGCGGTGGGGCTGAGACAGATCCGCTGACCTGCCCTCAATACACTTCGTTCCTCCATGACTGCGTCGAAAGCGCGCAAAAAGGTTCAAATCAAATCTGTTGAAAGACATGGTAATACTCAACTACGACGGAGGATCGCTTCATTGCGGAGGTTGGGCCGCGGCTCACTCTCGGCGAATTCCGGTCGTTTCCCTGGGTTTGGAGCGTAGGCAACGGCTCCGAGGACGCTTCTGCCACCATGCTTTTCCGATGAAACGTCGATCTCCTGGGCCAAGATCATGAATATGCTCTTCTCGCTGCCTGCGGTCGTGACGACATAAGGGTAGAGCACCCGGGAATACCGGCTCAATTGCACCTTGGTGTGTACAATTCCAGTGCGGCTAGCCCCGGCACAAGGCCCTTGGCCGCAGAAATGCAGCAATGAGGCGATCGCCCTCCCGAATGTTGCCTGTAGGCAGCTTACAAAACTACGCGGGAGCGCCCGCTGTATTGCGCTCGGAGCCCGGCAGTCGCAGGAATGAGCGCCGTGACAGATACTTTAGTATTGGTTTAGAGAGGGCTCATTCGAGCAGCCTGCCACCAGCCTTTCAGGAAAGATCAAACTCGCTTAGGGCGTTACGATGAGCGAGGTGCGCGGCAAATGCCTAGTTGGAGCAATCACTGGTTTTCCGAAGACGGGCAATCACGCCTGCGTGGCGACCTCCGGATCAGAAACAGAGCGTGCGACTCTGGTTCGCGCCCCACGGACGTTCCCTGCTTGATCCAGCCGATCTTTGGTAATGGACGAAATTCAATGTGCTAAGAACCCCGTAATCAGCTTGATTGTGTCGGCAGGATTTTCCTCCATCACCCAATGCCCGGAGTTTGGGACAATCGCCTCCGTTACATCGCTGGCAGCATAACGCATGACGGTGGCCATCATGGGACCGAACGACTTTTCGCCTCCGGCGGCGAGAACGGGCATGGATAACTTGCCCCGCGCAACAAAGACCTTATCGTCCTCCGCATCCTGGTCAAACGCTTTGAACTGTTCGAACCCGGCATGCATTGCGCCAGGCTGCGCGTACAATGCGGCGTAGTGTATGCGAGAATCCTCATCGACTTTCTGCGGATGGGCTGCGAATTCGTTCCAGAAACGATCAAGGTAGATTCTCTCGCGACCCTTGACCAGCCGCTCGGCATCGGGACCGTAGAATGAGAAGTGCCACAACGCATGACTTCGGATGATGTCCTCCCATGGACCGACACCTGGCAGCGGCGCATCGATAAGCGCGAAGCGGGTGACACGCATCGGATATTGCGCAGCAAATGCGTACCCGACCATGTTTCCGATATCATGCGTGACAAGATCGGCACGATCTATCTTCAACGCATCGAGCAGGCCGGCGATGTCGCGCCCCTGTGTCTTCTTGTCATACCCTCCGGCGGGCCGCTCCGAGCGCCCCATACCCCGCAGATCGGGCACTATCACGGTATGATCTTTGGCAAGCTCGACGGCGAGCGGCTCCCACATATCTCCGGTTTCGGCGTACCCGTGGAGAAGAACCACCGCAGGACCCGCTCCACCAACCCGGACGTACAGCGTCGTGCCATTCGTCGGGACATGCTTCGATTGGAAACTGGCGGGATATGGGACTACGCGCGCGGCCGACGGCGTCCACATCAGTATTGTGGCGATCGCTATGGATATTGAAGACAATCGAAACATGTGATCCGCTCGCTTTTGGACTCGCGAGAGGAATCGAGGCGCCGCTCCACCCTTCCCACGACCTGATAGCTTACTCAATTGCACAATTGCGCTCCGCCGCGGAAATGAACTGATTTCAGGTGGCGCATGAGCCACGTGCATTTTGAACGTCTCACGAACGTTCGGGCAAGCTCGACACGCGGCTCACGTCGAGCCTAGCCACTAGCTAAGCTAGGTATCATGGGAAAGACAATTGAAGAGCTGGTCGGCATCAGCTAGAACGCTAGGGCGGCCTCAATTAAGTGCTCCGACGGCGTGCCTATCGCTGGCACCTCACTGAGTGACAGCGCCCATTGTCGTTGAAAGCACGCTTATGGCGTACTTATATGTCCCACGCAGTTCGTCAGCGCTCAGGTGCCGACCGCACGTCATGGCATCTACCCGCTCCGGTGCTCAGCAGGGCTGTCATCTCTCATTCAAGGAAAACATCATCCATGCGCCCTACCGCGGCACAAGCAGGATGTTCAAATTGGAGAAGCTGACGCGCCTGCATGAGGGTCTCTCTTCTATTCCTTCTCCAAGTCACGCATCATACCTAACGACGCATTTTTCGTGGCTCGCTTCGAGCCCTTCGGCGCGTCCCGCCGATTGATATGCGACGAGGCAGATTGCGATCTTCTCGCCACGATGTTCAGCACACGAATTCGGAAATCGTCGCCACCAACAGCGTCTCCGCGCTGATCTTAAATGCGAAGGACGGATCGAAATTTCCACACCAAGCAAACCGCTGCCAGTTCAGGTGATTGCGATGGTGATCCAATCTGCGCTACGATCGAGCCGTACACCCTGCCATTGCGCCCGGCGCGCGCGAGTAATCACTACGACTACTTAAGCTCGCACAGCTTTCTCAGGGAACACTGATCGTCAATTGTGCAGACAATCGCTTTTGGTCTCCCGTGGAGGTAGAGTGAACTGAAAGGTGACGCCAAAAGGTTCGCTCGCGCTTGCCCACAATCGCCCGCGGTGCGCCTCGATGATTGAACGGCAGATTGACAGACCCAGACCCAAACCTGTCGCCTTGGTCGTGTAGAACGTCTCGAAGAGGCGGTCAGGAGCCGCAGTATCCAGGCCTGGGCCCGAGTCCCTAACTACCACGAGCACGTCCCCAGTTTCGGCTTTGTCTGTCCTGATCAACAATTCTCGCGCACGGTCGTTGATCATGCTCATTGCCTCGATGGCGTTGACGATCAAGTTGAGCATTACTTGTTGGAGCTGCACTCGATCTCCGCAAATGAGCGGCAAGCCTTCAGCAAGTTCAACCCGAACCGTGACGCGGCTCTTCGTCGTCTCGCCGTGCGTAAGCTCAACGACTTCGCGGATCGCACCATTGATCTCCAGCAGATCCTCACGCGAGGGCGCCTTCCTGATGAGATCACGGATTCGGCCAACAACCTCGCCCGCTCGCGTGCCGTACTTGATGATCTGACTGAACGACTGGCGCACCTGTTCCGGATCCGGCGCTTGACGGTCAAGTCTTCGCAGCGCTGTCTGCGCGCTGATGACCATCGCTGTGATAGGCTGGTTAACCTCATGAGCAATTGAGCCCGCGAGCTGACCCATAGTGGCGACGCGTGTCGCGTGCGCCAATTCCATTTGCACTTGGCGGTAACGCTGTTCGCTCTCACGGACCGCCGCTTCCGCGCGCTTACGTTCAGTCAGATCCAGAATGTAGGCCACACCCTGGCTCGGCTGCCCCTCAAATGCCGCTGCGCCAATCAGAACCGGAACGCGGCTGCCGTCCTTCCTAAAAAATTCCTTTTCGCGGGCTTGCATAGTGCCTGTCTCCTTCAGCTCTTCAGTCTCTTGGAGAAGGTGCACTTTTTGCCATTCAGGAGGCGTCATGTCGAACCATCGTAGCCCTGCGACCAGATCCACTCGCGTGTACCGAACCATACGGAGGAACGCGTCGTTGGCGTCGATGATCCGCCCGTCCAAATCCCAAATAAAGATCCCGATGACATCGGCATCAACCAGGCGCCGAATTCTGGCTTCCCTCTCAGCGAGATCTCGATACAAGCGAATATTCTCCAGTGAGATAGCCGCCTGGGCGACAAGCAGTTTCAACACCACAAGCCGCGCGGCCGTAAAGACTCCGGGAGCGAGATTGTTCTCGAGATACATCACACCTATAAGTTTTGTTTGGTCGGTTAATGGCAGGCAAAGGAGCGAGCGGGCGCGGTGCTCCAGGATGTATGCATCACCTGAGAACGAGTTCACGACCAGGGCATCATCGATGACAATACTCTCTCGTTTACGAGCGACATAGTGGACGATCGATTCAGGTAGAGCTATTTCGGATCCAGCGTCCCTTCTCAGCCGCACGACTAGGCCGTCAGCGCTCGTCGTGGCTTCAGCCTCGACCTGTTGCTCCACACCTTGCATGAGAAGCAGCACAGCCCTCCGGGCGCCAGCGTGCTGGATAGCCGAGCGCATGAGCGTATCGATCAGCGTGTCGAGAACGATCTCCCCACATATAGCGTGGGAGACTTTGATGACAGTCGCGAGATCAATCTGCTCTAGCGGCGCGATAGTCGTGCTAGTCGAGCTGGGTGCCCGCTGCTCCTCGCAGAGAGACGGATGCATTTCATCGATTTGATGCACCTTGCCGTGGGCGCCCCAACGCAAATAGCAGTACCGCGCGTCCCGCAGATAAGCCCGTTCGATTTTCCCAAAGCCGCGGTCCGCGTAGAACCGCGCCGCAACCTCGCTGGCGACAGCTTCATTTTGCAGAAATCCGTTCTGGCGCGCTAGGCTGATGCTGTCCTCGTACAGGCGTTCTGCTTCTAGCTCTCGCCCGTCCAGACGCGCCATCTCGGCTGCGATCAAAACGTGCTTGTCAGCAAAAGTCGGAGAACTCGTCTCCTCGGCCCAGGTCTTGAGTTGTTCGTAGTGTGATGCCAGACGCCCTCCCAGCGCGTCTCGTTCCTCAGTCCCCGCCTGATTGATGATCGCCGCGAGAGCAAGCGCCGTGTAGTAGTGGTAGTCTAGATGCTGGATTTGGATGATTCTGACCCAAGGACCCGGCTCCACTTTGTCCGAAGCCTCCAAAGCTGCTGGATAATTTCCTGATAGAAAGTGCAGCATGAGCTTTCTGGTCCAGTACCACAAGACCACCACATTCATTCGTGTCTTCGTCAGAGCTGCTTCGAAAGCAACTTCATCGAATTTTGAATCGCGGAACTCCGAGAGACCGTGCGTGAGTCCGCGCAAACTTGCGATCGTGCGCTCGGTGCTCACGATAAGATCAGCGCCATCACGGAATCCGATGTTGCGCGCAAATTCCAGGTAGCGCCCGCATTCCTCGGCTTCTTCCTGTAGGTTATGGCCGCGCAGTAGGAGGCCAACTGCCGCAAGTGAGGAGGAATAACAGGCGAAATACAGGTCACCGGCATCGATCCCAATTCGGTACGCAGAACGAAACCAATTAATCGAGTCCGTAAGCGGCCGCGTCCACGAAGATGTCAACCCCATCGTGCATTTGACCCTGGCCATATCAAGAGGGGCATTCCGCTTCGACGCCAGCTCACATGCCAGTTCACCGATGCTATGTCCTTCCTGGTACCGCCCAAAGGCCGGACCCATGAGATAGCAACCGAGCAATGCAAGGCCTTGGTTTGATGCATCAGCGACACCATGCACTACACTGAGGTTGACCATTCGACAGACAATCAGGCTTGTCAGATTGAAGTCAGTAAAATAGGCAGGAGGAAACAGCTCGGCCAAAATGCGTATTGTGGCCAGCGTCTGCGGATTGGTCATCGCAGGCAGGTCGGCAAAGCACTCTAGAGGGCGACCATTTAAGTTCTTCCAGATGTCGTCAAATTCTCGTTGTACTTCGCTCCAGTTCGGATGTGGCGAGTACTGGATACCGAGTAACTGCAGGGCGACCAACCCACTCTCTATGGCGCTTTCATTCTCCGATTTCACCACATGGAGCTCAATCTCCAGTCTATAAACAGCAGCCTTATCGATATCAGTGCTCGCATGGGCCAGAACGTTTGAGATCAACCTGTTGGACGCATCGAAATCGCCGCTGAGGAACGTGCATTCTGCATGTTCCAGCGCCAGAGCAAATGCGAGGTCGTAATGAGTCCCCCAACCGTCTTCGGCAAGCTGCGCCCGACCTTCCGCGAGATAGCCGCATGCGGCCATGTAGGCAGCAGAGGCTTTCGCCCTTCGAGCCGCACGCAAGTTCAGAGATGCCGCCCTCACCCTTTCCGCCGGATCAGAATAGGGATTTTCGCAGCGATTGAGCTGGCTGACGATTTCAAAGATGTCGGCATCTATTTCGGATCGGAAAGCGTTGACATGAGGCGCAACGCAATGCGCTGATGGATTTCCGCTCGCTCGGACCGGGTGAGCATTTCATAAGCCGCTTCGCGAACTCGGTCGTGGGCAAACGCGTAATTGCCATCTGTTCGAAACAGAAGACCGGCACGAACAGCATCGTGCAACCGGTTCTCCGCCTCGTGTTCTGAAATCCCAGTAATTTGCTGAGACTTGGCAATGCTGACACTGCTTCCTACGCAAGCCAACTGTTTGATGATTTGGAAAGAGTGATCCGGCAGGCGCCTCAACCGTTCGATCATCAAATCGATTACATTGTCGCTGACGCTCTTGGCGCTGATGCGATCGATCTGCCACCGCCATGTTGAAACCGGAGGATCGTAAGTTAGCAGACCCTCGTCCGCGAGTGCGGACACGAACTGGACCGTGAAGAAGGGATTTCCCTCGGTCTTTGCATGGACGGTCCTTGCAAGCAGATCGACTCGCCCGGGCTTTGCCTCGAGCGCATCGGCAATCATCCGGGTCACGTCTTCAGGCCGAAGGCCGCGCAGCACGATCTCCTGGATCGGACGACCCGCTCCCCGAATGATCTTCAACCTCCGCGTCAGCGGATGTTCAGGTCCCACTTCGTTTTCCCGGTATGCTCCCACCAGTAGAAGGTGTCCTAGGTCCGATTGAGTAGCGAGATGTTCGAAAACGTCGAGGGTCGCAGAGTCCAGCCATTGCAAATCGTCGAGGAACAGCACCAGGGGATGTTGTTTGCGCGCAAACACCCGCAGAAACTGCCGAAAGGCCAGAAGGAAGCGATTCAGTGTCTCCGGCCCTGATAGATCAGGCACCGGCGGCTGCTCTCCAATGATGAGTGCGAGATCAGGAACAAGATTGACCATGAGTTGGCCGTTCATGCCTAGAGCCTGTGTTAGCTCGTTGCGCCAGCGAGCAAGCTCGTCATCACCCTTGCATAGTAATTGACGGACGAGGCCCTGAGACGCTTGCGCGAGTGTGGCATACGGAATTCCGCGCTTGTATTGATCAAATTTTCCAACAGCAAAGAGGCCGCGTACCGACACCAATGCGGCCTGCAATTCGTTGACGATCGATGACTTGCCAATGCCGGAATAGCCTGACACCAGCACGAGCTCGGACGCGCTGTGCATCACGACGCGATCGAACGCGGCAAGCAGACGCTCGATCTCGACTTCTCGGCCATAGAGCTCTTCCCGGAACTGAAGCTGGCTGGGCGCATCGTGAGAACCGAGTCCAAACGGCAGAATGCGCTTGCTTGCCTCCCATTCAGTCATACAGCGGCGAAGGTCGGACTCGAGACCGACCGCACTCTGGTATCGGTTCTCGGCAGCCTTCGCCAAGAGCTTCATTACGATCGCAGAGACGACATGAGGGATTCCGGTTACTCGCTCCGCAGGCGGCACTGGCTGCCGCGCGACATGACAGTGGATCCACCCCATCGGATCCGATGCCGTAAAGGGCTGCACGCCAGTCAACATTTGATAGAGCGTGATCCCGAACGAATAGAGATCGCTACGAATGTCAATCGAGCGATTCATACGGCCAGTTTGCTCAGGAGCCATGTAGGCGAACGTACCGGCAATAGTCTCAGGCGGATGGGGAGCCTGACGTTCGCGAAGCAGGCGCGATGCAATAGAGAATCCGGTGAGCCGCACGCGCCCGTCTGCGCATCCCACCACGATGTTGCTTGGCTTGATGTCTTTGTGTATCAGGCCGCTGTTGTGCATTTTGCCCAGAGCCGCCGCCGCGCTAGTCGCGATGGACAAGAAATCTTCTATTTCCAGCGGGGAGCCCAGCAGCCTGATGAGCGGCTGGCCGCCTGGATCCTCAAGGATCAGCATAGTTCGCCCGCGGTCGTGCTTTAACTCCAGCGGTCGTATTGCCCAGTCTGGCTCAAGCCGTTCCTTCAAAAGAAATTCACGGACGAGACGGTCAAGATTTGCAGGCGACGGCTGCTCCGCCATCGGGACGACAGCCAGCACTGTCCGATTGATGTCGGTCTGATTCGTTCCTCTGCAGAACGCGACCTCGCTATCTTGCCATAAGACCTGAAGGCTGCCGCTCGGAAAGGCTGGGTGCAATGGGCGCTCCCTGGCACGCTTGTGTCTGCGGTCCATCTCGTTAAAGATCGCATGCAAGCAGTCTAGGATCGGTTTTGCCCGAGACAAGTGTTCAGCACCTAAGCCGAGAAGGGTGCTGCCAATCGGCAGCCACTCGAGGACGACAAGTGAAGTTCGCCGACTTCGAGATCATCCCGTGCAGTTGGTTCGTCTCTTGACTGTCGCGAGCAGCCAGATCTCGCAGAGTTGGCGATCGTCTCCGGGAGGACAACATGCCTCTTCCGAAAGCAGTGCACCTCCTAGGCGTATCGCTGTCGTTCCTCCAAGTCGGAGCGATACCGATCCGCAACTGGATTTCGAATATTTGAAGGGGACCAAGGGCCAACGCGAAGTCCGTCACCGCCATGGCCCGGTGCACGCTGCGAACCCAGCGTCCCGCGGGCTGTCGTGCCCGGCGTGAGCGCTCGGCGCGGTGGCGGAGGTTTGCTGCATCGCGAAACCACAATCCCGAGCCCTGTTTTGTTATTGGCGAGCCGGCTAGCTCTGCAGCATCTTTATGTGCTGCCGAAAACCACCCCTTGTTCGACCCCCTGGCGAGGTTCAGATCCTGAAGGCGATACCCGCTCTTTAGGCGAGAACAGCTTTCGTTCGGGAATTGCTGCATTCTTTTTGTTCTTGATATGTTCTAGTTTCGGCATGAGCGATCGACCTGCAAGCTGGCGGATCCCACGCCGAAACAGATAGAAAAATGGACCAAAGTGCGGAGGGCAGCGGGTAGGGGCGCTCGCAGGATCAAGGCAGACTCTGCTGCGATGAACAGCACCGCAACTAGCCCTAATATCTTCTCCGCCCCGATGCCTCTTCGTTTGACATGATGGACCGCCATCCCGAACCACCAAGCACCGCCGCTCAGTACGATCGACATCACGAAGAGCTGTCTGACGAGACCAGCGCGATCGAGCCCTTCGACGTCGGTCAGCCACGGCGATGCCCACAACCCCTGCAGCGACCAGGACGTTCCGACGCACGTCGCCGACAACGGGGCTACTCGCCAGAAGCGCCGATCGCGAAAGACAGTGCCAAGGGTGGCAAGCGCATTGGAAGGGACAATGCCTTGTTCGAGCACCACGACGTAAATGAGAATAGCTGCCCCGGCGGTAGCAGCCGCCAGAATTCCAAAGAGCTGCCACCAGCCCATCCAGGCGAGCAGGTGCTCGACAGGAGGCGTAGCGGTCACCGCCCCCAGCGAGCCCAGCATGACCATATAGCCGTTAAGCAGGGCAACCCGTTCCCTGGGAAACCACAGGACGATGGATTTCAGGCTGGCCGTCAGCGCCGCCGCCACGCCAAGCCCGATCATCGCGCGCGCGATCAGGAGCGACGCGAAACCTGTCGATACTGCGAAGATTCCGGCGCCCGCCGCTGCGAGCAAGAGCAGAACACTTTGGACGCGCCGCGGGCCAAAGCAGTCCAGCAGGATGCCAACCGGAATCTGGGCTGCCGCGAACACGAGGAAATAGACCGACGACAGCAACCCCAAGCCTGCACTCCCAAATCCTGTATCCAGGCTGAGATCACTGGCGATCAAGTCATTGATCGTTCGAAACAGATACGAAAGATAGTGATCCGGCAGCAAAAGGAAGAAATACGCGCGCGGTGAGACGCCATTCCCCGGAAATTTGCATGCTGGCCGTTCCTGCTCCTCAGCTCATTGGGTGGTGTCAATCGGCGTTCGACTGGGACCCCCTATCGGCATCAAAGGGACCCCTTTGAGCGGCGTGCTCTGCTGGTAGCGCTCGGGTCGTCGGAGCTGGTCGGGGTTGCGGAGACGGCGCGAGCGCGGGTTGTTTGAACATCGTCGCGGCTTTTGAATCGCCAGCTGTCGTTGCCGGTCTCGACGATGTCGCAGTGATGGGTCAATCGGTCGAGTAGCGCGGTGGTCATTTTGGCATCGCCGAACACGCTCGGCCATTCGCCGAACGCAAGATTGGTGGTGACAATGATCGAGGTGCGCTCGTAGAGCCGGCTGATGAGATGGAACAGGAGCTGACCGCCGGATTGCGCGAACGGCAGATAGCCCAGCTCGTCGAGAACGATGAAGTCCATGCGGGTCAGATGCTCGGCGAGCCGTCCCTGCCGACCGTTGCGGGTCTCGGTCTCGAGCCGGTTGACGAGGTCGACGACGTTATAGAAGCGGCCACGGGCGCCGGATCGGATGCAGCTTCGCGCGATAGCGATGGCCAGATGGGTCTTGCCGGTGCCCGTCGAGACAGCGTCACAATGCCGGGTGTCTGGCGTTCGAGGTTTTGATCCTCTATCCGTTCCATCCTCGGGCCGGGCAGATGGTGCAGGTCGAGCACCGCAAGCGCTTCGCCGGCGAGGACCATTTGGTCGTGGTGCAGCCCGACGGGACACTCGCCCTAATCCCGGCCTGGATGAGCGAGGATATTGCTCGCTCTGCAACGCTCACAGCAAGCCCTCGGTTGGCTGTCGAAAGGCTCGTCGAGCTGCGGGCGCAGATCGATGTGCTTATCGCCTCTCGAGGCGGGGCGCGGCCCCTGCGTGAAGGAGGGGATCATGCAACCAAGACGCTACTTGCAACGAAGCCTGTTCGAGGAGGATCGCCAGACGCCCGCGATTCCGGCGTCGCAGAGAAGCACTCTCGTCCGCCTGATCGAGAGGCTGCTGGTCGAGGCCCTCGCCGACGGCGCCAATATCGAGACGGGCACGCCAACCGCAGAGACGAGGAGGCCGCTCATGAGCAAGGTCACGCCTGAGCACCTCGCCCGTCAGGCCGTCGTCTACATCCGTCAGTCGACGCCTGATCAGGTCGCCCACAACCTGGAAAGTAAGCGCCGTCAGTACAATTTGCCGGAGCGCGCGCGACAGCTGGGCTGGAGCGATGTTGCCGTCATTGATGACGATCTCGGTCGCTCCGGTGGTGGCGTCGCGAGGCCCGGCTTCGAGAAGCTGCTGGCCGCCATCTGTGAGGTGCGCGTCGGAGTCGTGGTCTCGATCGAAGCGTCGCGGCTCGCACGCAACGGTCGCGACTGGCACACCCTGCTCGAGTTCTGCGGTCTCGTCGGCACACTGATCGCCGACGAGGACGGCGTCTACGATCCGCGACAGCCCAACGATCGCCTACTGCTCGGCATGAAGGGTACCATGAGCGAGATGGAGTTGTCGGTACTGCGCCAGCGTTCGCTCGAAGCGCTGAAGCAGAAGGCGCGCCGGGGCGAGCTGTTCATGACGGTCGCCGTCGGCTACGTGCGGGTCGGCCACAACCGTATCGAGAAGGACCCGGATCGGCGCGTCGGCGAGGCGATTGCGCTCGTCTTTGCCAAGTTCACCGAGATGCAGTCGGTGCGTCAGGTGCACCTCTGGTTCAGACACGAGCGCGTTCCGCTGCCGGCCGTCACCTATGGCGCCGAAGGCCGCCTGGTCGAGTGGAAGCTGCCGGTCTACAACACGATCCTGCACATTCTGACCAACCCAATCTATGCGGGCGCGTATGCATTCGGGCGCACTGGCAGCCGCATCAGCATCGAGGCCGGCCGCAAGAAGGTGGTTCGCGGCTTCAAGAGGGAGCGCAAGGATTGGGAGGTGTTGATTCCGAACCATCATGAGGGTTATCTGAGCTGGGCGGACCATGAGAGGAACCTCGGCCTGATTGCGGATAACGCCAACGGCAAGAACCCGATGAGCCGCGGTGCCCTGCGCCGAGGTGAGGCTCTGCTCGCCGGCCTGCTGCGCTGTGGCCATTGTGGGCGCAAACTTCACGTCGCCTACTCCGGCAAGGACGGCAACACCGGTCGCTACCATTGTCGGGGCGGCGCCAACAATCATGGCGGTGACCCTTGCATCTCGTTCGGCGGCATGCGGATCGATCGTGACGTGGCCGCCGAGGTGGTCGAGCGCCTGCAGCCGCTCGGTATCGAGGCGGCACTCGCCGCGCAGGCTGCGCGCAGCCGTGCGAACGAAGACAAACGCGGCCAAGTCGAACTGGCGCTGGAGCAGGCTCGCTATGAGGTCGGGCGGGCGCGCCGCCAATACGATGCCGTCGATCCCGCCAATCGTCTCGTCGCCGCCGAGCTGGAAAAGCGATGGAATGACCGGCTGGCGGTCGCGCGCAATCTGGAGACCGAGCTGGACGCACTGACGGCTTCGCCCGCTGTTGATCTCACACCTGCCGACCGGGAGCGGCTGATGACGCTAGGCGCCGACCTGGAGCGTGCTTGGTCGAGTGCCAGCGTGGCCCCCGAGACGCGCAAGCGGATCGTGCGAACGCTGATCGACGAGATCGTCGTCCGCGTCGAGGACACCACGCTCGATCTGGTGATCCGCTGGCACGGCGGTGACCACTCCGCTCTCAAGGTCAAGAAGAATCGCTCCGGCCAGCACCGCTGGAGCGCAGCGGGAGAGACAGTCGATCTCGTGCGCGTGCTGGCGCGGCAGATGCCGGACAAAGCGATCGCGTCGGTGCTAAACCGCTCCGGCAAGACCACGGGGCGCGGCAATGGCTGGACCAAGTCGCGAGTGTGCAGCTTGCGCAGCCACAACGACGTCGCAGCCTATCGTGAAGGCGAGCGCCACGACCGCGGCGAGGTCACTCTGGACGAGGCGGCCGCGGCCCTCTCCGTCAGCCCATCAACCGTGCGACGTCTGATCAAGGACGACCAGCTCGCGGCGGGCCAGCTTTGCAAAGGGGCACCTTGGATCATCAAAGCAGCCGATCTTGAGCGTGCTGACGTCAAACGAGCCGCCACCGCGCGGCGCCTCGAGACGTCCGCCGTCCGGCACTCCGCTACAAAAAGAACTGGAACTCTAACGAGATAGAAAGGTGAGCATTATGAAGCGGGCTCGGTTCCGCCGACCAGGACGACGTTGCGTTGCTGGGCGATGAAGCCGCCGCCAGCGAGATCATTGACGAGAGTCTGATTGATCGGCGTCCCGTCGAACTGGAAGTCGGCGATGTCCTTGGCAAGCGGCAGCTTGGCGATGGTGAGCTGGTACTTGATCGAGCGGGCCTGCTTCTCGTTGATCTCGGCGTTGAGCAGGTCGCCGACAATGCGCTGGGGTTCGTGCTGGCGCTTGACCGCAGTTGCCATGATCTCATCGAAGGCGGCCTTCATGCCGTAGAGCTTGAGCTCGCCCATGAGGTCAAAGATTTGGGTTCGTTCCATCAGATGGTCCTCCGGAGGTTGTCGTAGCGGGCACAATCGGCGATCGGTGCATGGCGCAGCGTCAGTGCGGCCGGCGTCATGATGTTGGCCGGTGGGGCGGGTTCACGTTGACGGGCCAGGATATTGAGCACGACATCGGCGGAATGGACGCTGTGACTGAGCGCTTCGGCACAGGCCGCTTCCACCGCGGACAGACCGTCAGTCAGCACCGCGTTGAGGATGTCGACCATCTGCCGATTGCCATCGTCGGTGCTGGCCAGCTTGCGCCGGACCCGCTCGATCGCGGCCGGCAGCACCCAGTCTTTGAAGGGAGCACCGTTGCGCAAGGCGCCGGGTTTGCGAGCGAGCACCGGCACATAATGCCAGGGGTCGTAGACGGTATCGCCGCGGCCAAAGGATCGCGGATGCTCGGCAACGATCCGGCCGTCCTGACGGATCACGATGCGATCGGCATAGGCTTGAACCTCGACCGGTCGTCCGACTGCGCTGGCTGCGACCGAGTACTTGTTGTTGTCGAAGCGCACCAGGCAGGTCTTCGAGACAGATGCTGTCACTGCATGGAAGCCGTCGAAACGGCCGGCATAGGGAACGAGTTTGGGGCGTTCGGCTTCGAACACGTCCCAGATCGTCTGATCGGCCAGCTCCGGATGACGATGAGCCTTGGCGTAGGCGATGCATTTGTCGAGCAGCCAGGCGTTTAACTCGTCGAGGTTTTTGAACCGCAGCCGCGGCGTGAAGAAGCGTTCCCGGACCAGCCCGACCTGGTTCTCGACCTGCCCCTTCTCCCACCCCGACGCTGGCGTACAGGCGACCGGATCGACCAGATAGTGGCTGCACATCTGCAGGAAGCGGCGATTGTAGAGACGGCCTTTACCGACGAAGATCGTCTCTACGGCGGTCTTCATGTTGTCGTAGATGCCGCGGGTGCAGGTGCCTTTGAACAGGGCGAACGCCCGGTCGTGGGCGTCGAACACCATCTCCTGCGTCTCCCGCGGATAGGCCCGCACGAACAGCATGCGGCTGTGACAGAGCCGGACATGAGCAGCCTTCACCATCACCGTGGTGCCGCTCAGCAGGACGACCTCGTGGCTCCAGTCGAACTGGTAGGCTTCACCTGGTGCAAAGCTGAGCGGCACATAGGCCGACGCTGTCGAGCTGCCGCGTTCCTTGCTCCACCGTCGTGCGTATCGACGAACCGCATCATAGCCGCCGGCGTAACCCAGGCCGCGAAGCTCTTCGAATAGCCGGATCAGCGTCAGCCGTTCCCGCGCCGCCTTGCTCTCATTCCCTGCCAGCAACCGGTCAAGCTCGGCACTCCAGGCACCCATCTTCGGGAGCGGCTGCGTCTCGCGCTCATACCGGAACTCCGTCGCTTGAGAACGAATGACCTTGCGAACCACCTTCCGCGATACGCCAAGTTCTCGGCAGATCGCCTTGATCGGACGACCATCAACAAAGTAGGCGCGACGGATCTTACCAATCGTCTCCACCACCAGCATCCCAACCTCGGCTTCCATGACTCGATGGAAGCCACTGTGGACCCTTATCCCGGGGTCCCGATTGGATGCCGATCACCCCGAAAACGGGGTCCTTATTCCATGCCGAAACACAGGTGGGCTGGCGTAGAAAAAGGAAAAGCCGGCAAAATGACCGGTCTACATGGTTCGATTCAGGTTTCTTCGGCCGGTTCCTGACGGCGGATATCTTCCGGAATCTCCCGCAGAAAGCTCTGCCCTTTCTGCAGCCGGCGTCCAAGCGCCTCGACAAATCCTTCAAAGCGCTCCCTGCCCTTTGCCTGCGCGGCCGCCTGCGCATCGTTGGGCAACGGTGGCGTAATCGTCAGCCAGAAGCGGATGAACAGGGCAAGGGTCTCGGCCGTCAGGCCGACGTCACGCTCCAGCCGCTGCATCTGACGCGATAGCCGGTCCAGACGACGGGCAAATGCGGCTTCCCGCCTGTCCTCTCCGTCGGGCGAGAGAAACGAAGCGACAGCCGTTTCCACGATCGCGGACCGGGAAAGCTTCTTGCGGTCGGCGAGCTCCGAGATCTGTTTCAGAAGCTCTGGCGGGAAATAGACGTTCATCCGGTCGCGCATATTGCCTCAGAGCTCCATACCGTCATTCGGGTCCATGGCGACTTGACGCGCGACACCACGCATCTGTTGGCGTATGAGCCGGGACTGGCGGACCGCATCCTCGTCGTCGTCAAGAACGGCGGCAAATTCCTCTGCCGGCGTCGGCTCGGTTGTTTCCTTAGCGATCGCGACGTGATCGGGGAGTTCGGGCTCACGACGGAGCCCGCTGTTCGCCGTGTCTTCTTCGGCCTCCGCGGCCTTGTCAGTTGGACCTCCCGTCAGCTTCAACGTCCCGAGCGCTGACCATCCGTCCGTTCGCGATGATCGGCCGACCGTCGCCGGATCAGGCGGCGGCAGAACCCGCTCCGTGAATCGCCGATCCTCGTAGTAGCGCACCTTCTTCGCCCGGATCGGGGCAGTCCCTGCCACCATGACGATCTCGTCCATTGGCGGAAGCTGCATGACCTCGCCTGGGGTCAGCAGCGGCCTTGCAGTCTCCTGACGGGAGACCATCAGGTGCCCCAGCCAGGGATTCAATCTGTGACCGGCATAGTTCTTCATGGCCCTCATCTCGGTCGCCGTACCGAGCGCATCGGACACGCGCTTCGCGGTCCGCTCATCATTGGTCGCAAAGCTGACGCGGACGTGGCAGTTATCGAGGATCGCATTGTTAGGCCCGTAGGCCTTCTCGATCTGATTGAGCGACTGCGCGATCAAGAAACTCTTGATGCCGTACCCCGCCATGAAAGCGAGGGCGGACTCGAAGAAATCGAGCCGCCCAAGTGCCGGGAACTCGTCGAGCATCATCAGGACGCGATGCCGGCGGTCGCGGGCATGCAGGTCCTCGGTCAGCCGTCGACCGATCTGGTTCAGCACCAGGCGGATCAATGGCTTGGTCCGCGAGATATCGGAGGGCGGCACCACCAGGTAAAGCGTCGTAGGGCGGCCATCTGCAATCAGATCGGTGATCCGCCAGTCGCAACGGCAAGTCACCTGCGCCACGACCGGATCGCGGTAAAGCCCAAGGAACGACATCGCGGTGGACAGGACGCCAGAACGTTCGTTCTCGGATTTGTTGAGGAGTTCGCGGGCGGTCGAGGCGACCACGGGATGGGCACCCTGGTCGCCAAGATGCGCGGTGGTCATCATCGCCTTCAGCGTCGCTTCGATCGGCCGCTTCGGGTCGGACAGGAAAGCGGCGACGCCTGCCAAGGTCTTATCCGCCTCGGCATAGAGAACGTGGAGTATGGCGCCGACCAGGAGCGAATGACTGGTCTTCTCCCAATGGTTTCGCTTATCGAGCGAGCCTTCGGGGTCGACCAGGACATCGGCCACGTTCTGGACGTCGCGAACCTCCCATTCCCCGCGCCGGACCTCGAGCAGCGGATTGTAGGCTGAGGACTTTGGGTTGGTGGGGTCAAACAACAGGACGCGGCCGTATCGCGAGCGGAAGCCGGCGGTCAGTTGCCAGTTCTCGCCCTTGATGTCGTGCACGATGGCCGAGCCCGGCCAGGCCAACAACGAAGGCACGACAAGACCGACGCCTTTGCCGGACCGGGTTGGTGCGAAACACAACACGTGCTCCGGTCCGTCGTGGCGGAGGTAGTCGCGATCGAGCTTGCCCAATATCACGCCATCCGGACCGAAAAGTCCGGCCGCACGAACCTCTTCCGCATCAGCCCAGCGCGCCGAACCATAGGTCTCGACGTTCCTGGCCTCGCGGGCGCGCCAGACCGACATCCCGATCGCCGCCGCGATGGAAACCAGGGTCCCTGATGCCGTGATGAAGGCGCCCTCGACAAAGACCCGAGGCGCATAGGCATCGAAGACGAACCACCACCAGAAGAAGACCGGCGGGTAATAGATCTTGAAGCCCGCCAGTTCGAACCAGGGCCGCCCAAGCTCTGGTTGCCAGGCGAGCCGCCAAGCCGTCCACTCGGTCGCGCCCCAAATGGCCAGCAAGACGATCAGGCCGACAACGATCACCTGTCCCCAGAGGATCTTCGTTCCGGACATCTGGAAAAGTCCTTTGCTCAACTGCATTGGAGAGAATGCTAGAGGCCAAGGTCGCGCTTGCGGCCAAAGCCCCATTCTCATTCCTCGCCCATAAGAATGGGGACCGGCGCGGCACACCGGCCCCCAACCAATTGCCGGACGGCCACTGCCATCCCGTTCTAGACCTCACTCAGCCGCATCGAGCTGTTGCGGAACATCGTCGCTTGCGTTCTCCCGATCCTCGTCATCGCCGAGGAATTCGGGCAGCGGGCCCGTTTCACTCTCCTGCTCCCCTGACGCCGCATTGGGATCGACGAGACGCAGGGGCTCCGGCAACCAGCCCGAACCATCGAGAAGACGCTCCGCCTCTTTGGCCATGTCGGCCTTCTTCAGGTGGTCGATCAATTGCGCGGAAGACTCGCCTCTTGCTTCCCGCACCGCCGCCAGGATGCGAGGCTTGGTGACCCGGCCGAGATAGTTGTCGACGGAGGGCTTCCACCCCGCTTGAACCATGTCGAGGCCGACGGCACGTGCGAGCACATCCGCTTGGTCGAGCCGGGTGCGGACGCCATGGGCGGAGACGCGGCCCTGATTGTACCGGTTGGCCGGCTCATAGAGCGCGTTGACCGCAAATGACGCACAGTGCGCGAAGAGACACGCCCGTGCGGCGTCATCGAGGGCCGTGAGCGCATCCCAGAGATCGTTCTCGCCCTTCGGCAAACGTGCTTTCCAGGACTCATGCCGCGCCTCGACGGCCTTCGCCGACGCGCTTTCCCTCAAGCCAGGCGCTTGAGCCGGAAGGGCCGGCGTCCGAAGGCCGATCTCAAGGCAGCTCCCGGACGATGCGAACCGGTAAAAGGCCGTCAGCACGAAGTTGTGCAGCACCGCCTGGAACGCGATCGCAGGATTTTCCGCCAGCGCATCCCGCAACGCCAGCGTCCGATGCGCCGTCAGCTCGGTGATCAGCCAATCCGGCAACGGTTTCGTGTCGTCCTCATCGTCTTCTTCCGCGTCAGCAGCGCCGCCAGCCACCGCGATGATCGCGCGTTCGACGGAAGTACCAGCCGCCTTCCCCTCGATCGACTGGGTGTCGTCGGCATGTCCGACCTCAGGATCGTCTGCCGACAAATCGTCCTCCGGCCGGACGTAACCCCTATCCACCGAGAGGCGCCCTTCGGAATCGATGCTGACGAAGACGCCGGCCCGGGCGATCTCGGCCGGATCGTAGATCATCGGCCGGTCTTCGAACGCCAACAGTGCCGTCTCGATTTCGCCGAGACGCTGATCCACCTCTTCGGGCAACTCGTCGGCATCCTGATAATCGGATTCAAACTTGGCTTGCTCCGCGTTGAGGGCGTCGATGGTGGCCTGATCCTCCGGGGAAAGATCGACAGGTTTGCCGTCGATTTCGCGCAGGCCCTCCGTGTGGCCGTAGGGAAATTCGACGGCGAGCGAAATCCACTTCCAGCCTTCGGCTGCAATCGTCTCGGCTTCGGCTTTGAGCTTTTCCGTGACGAGACGATCAAGCAAGGCGACGTCCTGAAGCCAGCCGCCCTCGTTGTGCTCGAACAGATCCCGCAGAACGCCGCCACCAGCGTGCTGATAGGCATCAAGACCCACAAATTGCGCCCGGCGATCGGACCCGCGCACGGTGTTCTCGGTGAGCATACGGCGGATCTGGTATGGCTCGTCATAACCCGAACGGCTGACATTCTCCCAGACTTGCTCCTGACGGGCGTGATCGGCAGTGACCGAGAACGCCATGAGCTGTTCGAGCGTCATGCCGTCTTCGGCATAGACCTCATGCAGCTTCGGCGAGACCGACGCCAGGCGAAGGCGCTGCTTGACGATCGCCGGGTTCACGAAATGGCGCGCGCCGATGTCTTCCTCGGTCATGCCGAGATCGCGGAGAGTTTGGAAGGCCCGAAACTGATCAAGCGGATGCAGGCCGATCCGCTCGTCGTTCTCCGCCACTGAATCGTCCTCGGCGATGCCCCCTTCGCGAACGACGCACGGCACCGCCTGCGTCTTGGACATCCGCTTCTGTTTCACCAGGAGTTCGAGAGCGCGATAGCGCCTGCCGCCCGCCGGCACCTGGAACATGCCAGTCTCGTTCCCATCTGCATCAACGACGGCCCGGACACTCAGACTTTGCAGAAGCGTACGCTGCGCGATGCTCTCGGCCAGCTGTTCGATCGAGACACCGGCCTTGACGCGGCGAACGTTCGACTGGCTGAGCACGAGCTTGTTGAAAGGAATATCCCGGGAAGGCGACAGCGTGATCTTTTGTACGGCTTTCGTCATTTTGGCTCTCCACAACGGGGGCCGTGAGACTCTCTCTCGGCTTCCAACCCGTCGCGAACAGCCTTCCCTCCTCTCACTCTCGCACGAGGCCAAGCATCACGCAGCCTCCTGATCGGCGACAGCCGAATCCAGCGACGCGGGCTCAATGGACCCGGGAACGAAGCCGAGCAAATAGTCCGCGGCCTTGCTCGCCTGCGAGGCGGCCCGCACGATGGCGCGATTGTCTTCGCGCAGGACTTCAAGCCAGGAGCCGATATAGTCGGCATGACGCACGGTGGGGACGATCCCGAGCGACGCGCAGCTGAACGCGGAACTCAATTCGGCGACCAGCTCTTCGAAGGCATATTTCTTGGTACCGTAGGATCCGCTCTGGTCGCGGTTGAGCCGCGAGGGATGCCCGGTCGCATGACCGAGCTCATGCAATGCTGTGCGGTGCCAGTTGATGGGTTCGAAATAGGCCTGCGGCGGCGGGACCTGAACATAGTCTTCGGCTGTTGCATAGAATGCGCGATCTCCACCGATCCGAAATGGAATTCCACTGGCCTTGATCAGGGCGTCGACCGTGGGTTCGATGAGGCCAGCCGGCGGTGGCGGCACAGCGGTGGCAATACCATCGGGCAGATCTTCGCACTGATTGGTGTTGAATACGGTAAATCGTTTGAGGAATGGAATCGCCTGCGCGTCTTCGCCGGTCTCCGCAGCGCGCCGTTTTTCGTCATCCGGCACGAAACGATCAGCGTAGACGACTGTGGTGCCTCGCTCTCCCTTGCGAACGTGGCCGCCAAGCGAGAGCGCCTGACGAAATGTGAGCCAACTTTGCCCGGTAAATCTGCGTTCGATCACGACTCCCCAGAGGATGAGGATGTTAACGCCACTGTATTGCCGGTTTGTCGACGCATTTTTCGGCATGGCCAGCGGCGCTTTCGCCGCCGCCCTCCCCAGGGCTGAACCCAGGGGACGCGTCCGGCCTCAAGCTCGGCAATGATCTTGTCGGTGATCTCGTTATAGAGGTTCGACCGGTCCTGGCCGACGCGCGCGCAAGCAGTAAGGTTTGACATCGCGGGTCTCCGCGACGGGCGCCACGAGCCTCTCTCGCAGCTTGCAACCCGTCACGAAAAAACCCAGCCTGCACTCTTACTCTGGGCCTCGAGCGCCATCTATCTGGGGCTCGGGCCCGACCAGGCGTGCGCCCAGGGGCGCATCGCCTCAACCGAAAATGGCACCCGGAGAGCGTGAGCATAGCGACCCGAAGGGGCACGCGGGTCCGAGTGCAGCGACGAGACCGGTTAAAAGGGCACCCGGGAACGGGGCAGTGATAGCGATCGCCGCAGGCGGGCCCCTTTCCCGAGTGCCCCCGGCGAGGAGCACCAAAGGCCTAGCGCGAGGGATCGAAGCCGCAAGGCCGAGACGCTACGCGGCTCGGTTCACGAGAGCCCGGTGCGGCCCCGGCCGCGCGCGCCAAAACCTGAGCGAACGTGATGCAGGCAATGATACGAGAACCGCCCGGCATTCTCACAGGAATCTCACAATTATGGAAGGGAGGCCTATGGGCCGAGCGAAAGCGAAGATCACTCCCGGACGCGGCGAAAGAGGCACCCGCAGGAGGGTCAGCATAGCGCCGACGCGTAGCGGCGGGACCCGGGACCGAGTGCAGTCGTGAGACCGGTTAAAAGGACGCCCGAGCTCGGGCAGTGATAGCGACGCCGGAATGCAATGACGGCGCGACCCGAGAGCGAGTGCCTCCGGCGAGCGACTCAATACGGCTTCACGTCTCCTTGGTATCAATTTTGCTTTTGTGATACCGTCTCACTCGTGCGCATGTCTATGCACAGCGTGAGCATGTTCACTAGAGCCAATTCTTACAGAGGACGACATGGCCAAGAAAGCGAAGAAGGCAAAGAAGACCGCGAAGGCAGCTACCAAGAAGGTGGCAAAGAAGACTTCAAAGAAAAAGAAGTAGTCGTATCGGCTACTGATCTAGTGCCGCCTCCGGGTCGCAACCCGGATGAAAAGCGAGACCTTCCAAAGGACATGAAGCGTCCTTTGCAGCCGTTCGGTATCGCGGCACGCTAAGATAAGGCCGGACCTTTGTGCAGGTGGCTGCTGCATAAAGGTCCGGTTTTTCGTTTCTGCCCGCAAAGCGTGATCTGCTCGTGCGCGAGGGATCGAAGCCGCAAGGCCGAGACGCTGCGCGGCTCGGTTCACGAGAGCCCGGTGCGGCGACAGCCGCACGCGCAAAACGGACAAGGAGCGACCACCTGAGCTCGGACGTCTGAAGCATCGGGAAAACGGCTTTTTCAGTTCGTTCTTGCCCACCCGAGCACCCGGCCATAGCGATGGGGAACGTCTGCGGGACTAAACGATTCGTCTCAGCGTGGGAGAACCTTTGAATGCTGATGACCAAGCAGAGACGGCCGCCGATCCGCACCCTGCGCGGTTGGGCGGTCCACGTGCTTCAGGAAGCGGGCGCTATCCGCGAGTGCGAGGAGCACGGTTGGATGCAGGATCGCGCCGATCCCCATGCACGGGAACGGGCCTTTGACATCGCCCGCGGCGCCCCGCCGGCAGGCGTCTCCCCCGATGCAGCGGTGGCCGAGGTTCGCGACTTGCTCGACTCGATTGGCGACACCTGCCCGGAGTGCCCTCCAGATTAGAAGGGCTGGTGCTCGACCCAAAAATGCCAGCCCGGCTTTCCATATCAGCGGGCCAGCCTTTTCTCCACGCGCTTGCGGGAATTACCGACCTTCTTGACGGCCTTCTTCACCGCAGAGGCCGAGCGGCCAGTCTTCTGTGCTTCATACCGGACTTCGTGGTCCTGCCCTTTCGCGACCCGGGCGCGATCCTGTTTGCGTCCACGCGCGGTCTTCTTCTTCGCTGCGGCCATCGGCTCCTCCTCTTTAGAAGTGATGGCAATGCAACGCAGCAAGGATTCACGGGTTCCGTTCCTTGTAGGCCGCATCTCAGTGGCCACAAGGATGACCATGGACGATTGGCGCCCATCCATCGAGCAGCAGACCGTCCCAGGAAATGACGCCGTCATCCCATCTCGACGCATGCTCGCAGTACATCGAAGCCCAATGAGGGCTCCATTCGATGATCTGGTCGTTGAGACCATCGTGCACGCGACACGTCATATCGGGATCGAACGTGTCCATCGAGTTCATGCCGGATGTCCGGGATCGACGTCCTCGGGCGTCTTCTTTTCCAGCTGAGGTGTCATCCTCGTCGGACTTTCCTTGCCGGTTACGCCGCGCGGACCCAGCTGATCGCTCTGAATGTCGTCCTCGGAGCGTTGGGCTCCACGCCATTCGCGGGCTTCTCAGGCATCATTCCATCCGAGCCTTGTCTTTCAGGTCGCGGATCCGGATCTCGGCTTCCTCCTTCGAAGTGACGATCTCCGATTCATCCGGCACCCGAGCGATCGCGCTGAGCCTCTTGAGCTCGGCGAGTTGTTTTGCAGTTGGTTTTTCCATCTTCAGATCCTTGAGCGCCTGCACGACGGCCTCGTCGTCAAGCACATCCAGCAGCTGGTTTATGGTTTGCTCGCAATCTCTGGGGCCAGGCTCGACATATTGGGCCAGGATGCCCTGAGCGTCTTCCAGGGCCTTCGCAACTCGCCGTTCCGGATCCATGACCGGTACTCCACATACTCACGGGAAAACGCCGCTATGGTCGGCCCGTTCCTTTGCTCAGTCCCTTGAACGAGCTGGCTCGAAGGAGCCCTTCGGAGGTGATGTCGCGGTACTCGATGTCGGCATAGAACTTGGGTTCGACCCACGTCGCCTTCGGCTTCCTTATGGTTTTCGTCAGCCTCTGCTTCGGGCTGACTACGGTATCGAGCGCCTTGCGGATATGCGCCGAAGTGGTCCGGCTCCATCCCGTGCCGACCTTCCCCATGTAGACGAGATCCTTGCCTTCCTTCTTGCCCAGATAGAGTGCGGCCACGCCAGATGGGTCCTTGATGAAACCGACCACGGGAAACTTGCCCTTCTGAACGACCTTGATCTTCTGCCAGGCTTCGACCCGCTCCGATCGGTACGGCGCATCCACGCGCTTTGAGATGATGCCCTCATAGTTCAACTTGCTGGCGGCAACGAACAGCGCCTGCCCGTCCCCTTCATGGTGTTCACTAAAGAAGATGGGCTCCTGGAGCCTGTGCTCCTCGATCAACTCCTTGAGCAGCCTTTTCCGCTCAAGCTGCGGCTCCTTGCGCAAATCCTTGCCATCGAGCCACAGCAGATCGAACGCGAACAAGATCAGGCGGTCCTGGTCGCCTCTGCCGAGGTCCGCCTGCAGCTCGGAGAAATTGGTGCGACCCTCATGGATGACGACGACTTCGCCGTCGACAATGGCCTGCCCCTCGATATCGAAGGCGGCAGCTATTCTCGAAAACTTGCTGACCCAGTTATAGCCGTTGCGGGTGTAGGCCCGGCGATCGTCGCCGTCGATTCGGAGCTGGATGCGGTACCCATCGTATTTGATTTCGTGAATCCATTGGGATCCCGAAGGTGCCTTCAGCTTCAGGGTCGCCAGTTGGGGGCTGATGAACCCCGGCATCTGAGGAGCTTCTGGCTTCTCGGCCGGAGGCGCCGCTCTTGTACGCTTCGCCACGCTACGCAACTCACAAAAAACCCGCCGCCGGGTTGGGGCCGGTGGCGGGCAGTTTACCTACCTTACTCAACGAGTCTCGCAACTTCGAAGGTGGCGAGGAGTTCCTACGACCTCGCTGGTTCTCAAGCTTTCGAATATGAGCGACCCGGCCCGCGTTTAGTGCAGTGCCAAAAAGGCCAATCCCTGTCGCATCGAACTCCGGTCGATAGCGGGCGTTTACCTTGCATGTCAGACGCATTCGATTACTTTCGGGCCTACGCGGTGCGAGCTCTCTGCAAAGCGAGATCCATGCCGAGAGGCAGGATGAAGCACATGCAGCTGGTGGCCGGGCGGATTTACAATCTCCTCAAGAAGGAAGCTGCCTACGGCCCCAATATCCAGCACCTGAACGATTTCCGCGCAGCCCAGGAGCTTGAGAGCTCTCTCAATCGCCAGCCAAGTGGCCGCTCCGGCGGTCGCCTTACTTCGGCGGCGCCGCAAAGCGTCGACCGGGAGGCTCGCTGATGCCTTCGCTCGACACTCGCGGTGTAGCAAGTCTCCTGCGAGAGTACGCGCAGCGTACCGCCCTGCGAGGCGGCAATCCCTACAGGGCGAAAGCCTACTCGCGAGCCGCAGACAGCCTGGCGACCCTTGCCGTTCCTCTGGACGTGCTCATCGCCGAAGACCGTCTTACGGAGATCCCGGGCGTCGGCGACGCGATAGGCGACATCATCACCAAGCTTCACAAGACGGGCAATCATCCCAGCCTCGAAAAGCTGCGGAAGGAGATCCCCGGGGGCGTGCTTGAGCTGCTGGCTGTACCGGGTTTGCGTCCGGAGAAGGTGCTGCGGCTCTACCAGTATCTCGGTATCACCTCCCTCGCGGAATTGGAGGCCGCCGCCAAGGACGATCGCATCAAGAAGGCGAAAGGACTCGGTGCCGCGCTGCAGACCAAGATCCTGCAAAATCTCGCAATCGCCAAGAGCGGAGAAGGCCGCCTTCACCTGCACCGAGCCGCCGCCTTGCTAGCGCACGCGAAGGAATCCATTCGCAAGGCACGCCCCGAACTCAAGCGCGTGACGATCGCTGGCGATTTCCGTCGAGGCTGCGAACTCGTCGCCGACCTCGCCATCGTTGCGGAGGCTGCCAAGTCGGACGAGACAGCGATGCCATCGTCCGAAGGACTGCAAGTCCGGGTGTCCGACCGCAAACATTTCGGCGCCGCCCTTCTCTTCGCCACCGGCTCCGCCGCTCACATCGAGCAGCTCCAAGCCTTGGCCGCCGAGAAGGGCATGCGGTTGGACGCTCACGGTCTGCACAAGGGCCGCACACTGATCGCCGGCGAGGAGGCTGACATCTACCAGGCTCTCGGGCTGCCCTTCATCGATCCCGAGCTCAGGGAGGGCCGCGGCGAGGTCGAGCTGGCCTTGAAGGGCAAGTTGCCGAAGCTTGTGACCGACAAGGACCTGCGCGGAATCCTGCACTGCCACACCGATGCTTCCGATGGGACAGAGACCCTGGAGACCATGGCGAAGGCGACCCGTCAGCGCGGCTTCGAGTATTTTGGCGTCGCCGACCATTCCAAGTCCGCCCATTACGCCGGCGGTCTCTCCCTCGAAGAGATCGCGCAGCAGCACCGGGAAGCCGACCGCCTGAACGAGCGCTTCGGCAAGGACTTTCGGATCCTCAAGGGCATCGAGTCGGACATTCTGGCTGACGGGTCGCTCGACTACGACGACGAGGTGCTTGAACGTTTCGACTTCGTCGTCGCCAGCATCCACGGCCGTTTCAAGCTGGACCGCAAGGCGCAGACCCAGCGCCTGCTTCGGGCCATTTCCGATCCTCACACTACCATCATCGGCCACATGACCGGGCGGCAGCTGCAGCGGCGGCCGGGCTATGAGATCGACATCGAGAAGGTGCTTCGGGCATGTGCAAAGCATGACGTAGTTGTCGAGATCAACGCGCATCCATGGCGCCTCGACCTGGATTGGCGCTGGCACCGGGCTGCGCTCGAGTTCGGCTGCATGCTGAGCATCAATCCGGACGCGCACTCGATTCCCGAGCTCGACCACATGCACTGGGGCGTCGAGATGGCTCGCAAGGGCGGCGTACCCGCCGACCGGGTCCTGAACGCGATGCCGCTTCCCGAAATCGCACGCTACCTGCGCCAAAGGCGGCGTTCGCTTGCCCGCGCTGCCTGATGTCGCACCCGCTCGACCTTTCGCTTGAGGGAAGGGTGATTTCGGTTACTGCCGATCGCGGGCACCACTTCAGCAAGCCGCCACGGGATCAGATCGTTCTGGTGGAAGGCCATGGTGTCGAAGGTGACGCCCACGCCGGTCCGTTTGTCAGGCACCGATACCTCGCCCGTCGTCGCCCCCGGCTTCCCAATTTGCGGCAGGTCCACCTGATCGCATCGGAGCGATTGGCGCACCTCCGGGAAGCTGGGTTCGCGGTCGCAGCGGGAGACCTCGGTGAGAACATCACCACGGCTGGACCGGACCTCAAACTGATGCCGCTCGGGACGCTGATCGAGCTCGGGCCCACGGCGATCATCGAGTTGACCGGCCTCCGGACGCCCTGTGTCCTGATCGACCGTTTCCGAGCCGGCCTGAAAAGGCACGTGCTGTCATCGGCGGAAACGGGGCCTCCATTCAAATGCGGGGTGCTGGGAGTGGTTCGGGCCGGTGGAGCGGTAGCGGCCGGCGACACCGCGCGGGTGCGCCTACCGTCCACCTCCTTTGAAACGTTGCCGGCGCTGTAAGAGCCCGGCGTACAACTCGGCCGATCGATGGCCGAATCGAAAAGCGCTCGGTAGATTGGGCTGGCATGGCCGCAAACAAGGTAACGGCGGTACGCGTGGGGCTGGGGAATCGATCGACGGTCCGGGACTATCAAGCCGCCCAGCTTCGCTGGCGGCTTTTTCTTTGGCTCGACCGTCCCTCAAGAGGCATTCGCCCTCGCTCGTTCACGGGCCTCACGGCGACGCTCCCGGCGCTCGCGGCGACGCTTGGCACGATCGGCGGCCTGCCGCAGAGGAGGAACGTCCGTCGCGACCTCCATTGCAGCTGTAGTCTCCTCGACCACCGACGCCTGGCTCGGCTCGGGTGCAGCAGGGCGGGCTTCCATGAACTCAAGCGCCACCCGTCCTTTGGACGTGATCTTCCAACCGCCGCTGGTGCGTTCGGCCAGCCCTTGTGACCAGATGTCGAGATCCGGAACCCGCGCCGCGAGGCGCCTGGTTCGATCCGCCCAATCGCGACCGCTGGTCGCCAGGATCGCCATGTCCCTCTTGAGGTCCTCCATCACGGCAAACCCATCCGGATATGCCACCAGGATCTTGAGGACGGTCACCTGGAGGTTCACGCCCGCTCCTCCCGATCAGCGCCACATCGTGGGCGCGTGCGAGAGGGCATTGCGACCGACCTGCTTAAGAGCCTCCGGAGAAATCTCGCCCCTGGTAGCGGCCTCCAGAATTTTCGAGGCGACGTGGGTCCGTGCGCCGATCTCGCGCTGCGAGACACATTCGCAGACTTCATCAAGGACCGCGCGCAAAAGCGCGGTGGTTGCCGTGTCGAACATGAGGTGCCCCCAAGAGGGAAAACCCCATCCTAACCGGTCTTGCCGACTTGTGGATTCAGGAATGTTAAACTTCGCCCCAAGTACAGCATCGAATTGGCGAGCAGAATTGTCACAAAGGCCGCTCAGAGCGCAGGCAACGCACCCGGTGACGTTGCACGCCCTGGCTTTTTGACCTGGGCCGGGCCATCTTCTTCAAGTGTCGCACGGAACTCACGATACATTCCACTCGTTCCCGCCCATCTCTCTTCCCGTCGTCCAGCCATGGCTCGAAAATCAACTGTGCCTCGCCGCCTGCAGCCCATGCTGGCCACGCTGACAGATTCGGCCTTCGACGATCCCAATTGGGTCTTCGAGGACAAATTCGATGGTTTTCGCATGGTCGCGGAAATCCGGGGTGGTCGGGTCGCACTCTACAGTCGCAACGGGAAGATCATCAGCCACTCCTATGTCGAGGTCGCGAAAGCACTTGAAGGCGTGAAGGCGGACGCTGTCATCGATGGCGAGCTGGTTGCGATCGGAAAGGACGGCGTATCCCATTTCCAGTTGCTTCAGAACGCCCTGCGCCATGAGGCTAAGCTCTTATACTGTGCGTTCGACCTCATGTTCACAGGCGGGGAGGATCTGCGTGCGCTGCCGCTCCTCGAGCGCAAGAAGCGGCTCAAGGCCATCCTGCCCCGTCACAAGCTGATCGCGTTCAGCAACCATCGCAAAGGCAATGGCACAAAGTTCTTCGCAGAAGCCGAACGGAGACATCTCGAAGGCATTATGGCCAAGCGCGCCGACAGCCCCTACGCGTCCGGACGCCGGACCGCGGACTGGCTGAAGGTGAAGACCACGCAGCGGCAGGAGGTCGTGATTGCCGGCTTCACAGCGCCGAGGCGAACCCGGCCGTTCTTTGGCGCTCTTGTGTTAGCGGTGCGCGAAGATGACGCCTGGCAGTACATCGGCCACGTCGGCACCGGCTTCAGCCAGCAGGCTCTCGAAGAGCTTCACGGCAAGCTCGTGAAGCTCAAGACCGCCAAGTCGCCGTTCCCTGCCAAGGTGAAGGATGAGCAGGTCACGACCTGGGTGCGTCCTGCGTTGGTCGCAGAAGTGAAGTTCGCGGAGTGGACCAGCAAGGGCGAGCTGCGCCAGCCGGTCTATCTCGGGCTGCGGTCTGACAAAAACGCGAAGGACGTTGTTCGCGAAAGGAGCCGTTCGCGAAAATAATGCGCTTGTGACGAAGCATACGACTTAGAATTCAGCCGGCTTCGCGCTCGGATGTCGAAGGCCACGGCGGCAGGGGCGGCAACCCGAGAGCCTTGCGTACCGGTCCGAACGATCGCCGGTGAGCTGCGCATGCGCCAAGGCTGGCGAGAGCCTCATAATGAGCCGGCACCGGGTAGCCCTTGTGATCAGCGAATCCGTAGCCGGGGTGACGCACGTCAAGCGCCCGCATGACCCTGTCGCGCTCGACTTTCGCGAGGATGGAGGCGGCCGCGATGCTGGCGGACTTGGCATCGCCCTTAATAATTGCCTGCTGAGGGATGTCGATTTCCTTCAACCGCTTCGCATCGATCAGCAAGTGCTGCGGCGTCAACCCTAGCCCCCGGACCGCCTGCTGCATCGCCTGGATGCCTGCCCAATAGATGTTGATTGCGTCGATCTCCTCGACCTCGACGAATGCTACGCACCAACTCTCTGCCTTTTCTTTGATTTCCTTCGCGAGTTCTTCGCGAGCCGCGGCGTCGAGTTTTTTCGAGTCGTCGATCCCGACTATCCGCGTGCCTGGTTTAAGGATCACGGCTCCAGCGGACACGGGCCCGGCGAGAGGGCTCATTCCGGCCTCGTCCACACCTGCCACGGCAAAATGGCCGCTCTCCCAGAGCGAGGTCTCGAAGCGGAGCATCTTGCGGAGGCGCTGCCCTTCGGACCGATTTTCGAAGCGACGTTTATCGATTGCAGCCAGGATGGCACGCGCTCCCGCGCGGCTGTCGGCCCGCAAGATCTGCTCCACGCTGGCCTCGAGCGGTCTTTTTCTCGACGATGTAGCGCTGACGCAATACGTCTAGTGAATACTGGGACATAACGCCCTTCGTGAAGACTGTCTGTAGGGAAGCGTGTCGGTGAATTTTGTGGCGATTGTCTGAAGTACCTATACCGCCTCATCGGCTGCGCAACGCCCTCTCGAAGGAACTGGCCCGCTTTCACTTCCGCGTCGCCACTGACACCGCGTCCATCTGCCTCAGAGGGAACCAACGGGTGTGTTCATCCCGAGCAAGGCCAATACGTCATGCCGGCGACAGAGAAATGGCGATGGCATGCTAGCCGCGCTAGCCGAGCGCCCGCTTAACCTCGTCCACGGCCCTATGCCCCGTTGCTTCGGCTTCGCCCTCTGTCGCCTTTCCTGGCGTCGCGCACCGCCCGCCGGGCCACCATTAGCCTGTCGACGAAATGATCTCGCGTGACATCTCGAGAGTGTGATTTGCCCTCCGCCAGAGCCTGCCGCGAACAACCGGCGTCACCGAATGCCTCACGAGAAACCTAAGCCGACTTCCGCTGCGGCTTGGCCGCCGGCTTCTTCGCCGCGGCCTCTTTCGCCGGCTTTTTGCCTGCGATCGGCATCAGCATTTCCTTCTGCCCGGCGGCCGCCTTGCGCGGCTTTTTTCCTGATTTCTTGGATGCCTCTGCCGCGGCCCCCTCTCGTCCGATGCTCTTGCGCAGTGCTTCCATCAGATCGACCACGTTCTCGCCGCGGGGTCGCGCTTTCGCGGTGATGGGTTTGCCGGCGCGCTTCTGGTTGATGAGCTCGATGAGAGCGGTTTCGTACTGGTCTTCGAACTTGTCCGGCTCGAAATGTCCCGCCTTCTGGTTGACGATATGCCTGGCGAGATCGAGCATGTCCTTGGTGACTTTGACGTCCTGGATGTCGTCGAAATACTCATCCGCGGAACGGACTTCGTAGGGATAACGCAGCAGCGTCCCCATCAGCCCTTTGTCGAGCGGCTCGAGCGCGATGATGTGTTCGCGATTGGTCAGCACTACCCGACCGATCGCGACCTTGTTCATCTCGCGGATCGTTTCGCGAATGACCGCGAAGGCATCGTGCCCAACTTTGCCGTCAGGGCGCAGATAATAAGGACGGATGAGATATCGCGGATCGATCTCGCTGCGGTCGACGAACTCGTCGATCTCGATGGTTCGCGTCGATTCCAGCGCGACGTTCTCGAGCTCCTCCTTCGTCACTTCGATGAAGGTGTCGGTGTCGACCTTGTAGCCCTTGACGATATCCTCGTTGTCGACCTCCTCGCCGGTATCGGCGTCGACCTTGGCGTATTTGATCCGGTGGCCGGTCTTTCGGTTGAGCTGGTTGAAGGAGACTTTTTCGGATTCCGATGTGGCCGGATAGAGCGCGACCGGACAGGTGACGAGGGAAAGACGCAGGAAGCCTTTCCAGTTAGCGCGGGGGGCCATTGCGGGGAACTCCGATACTGATGCCGGAATCAAGACGATCCACCCAGCTTGGTTCCGACACCGCGCCCCTTCCCCCACGATGATTTTTCTCGACGCGGGCCGTAGCGGACTCGACTTTTGTTCTCTTTATGTTCTAATTCGGAATGTCCGACCGACCCGCGAGCTGGCGCATGCCGACCCCGAAACAGATGGAAAAGCTCGCCGCTGAAGCCGCCCGCATGTCGGGCCCCTCCACTGCGGCTCCGGATGCTCCCCTCCCGGCGGAATATTGGGAATCCGTCCTCAAAGACCCTCGCGCCGATGCGACCGGCGCCCAGATGCGGCAGCGACGTCTTTCCGAGATTCAGCGTCATGTGCTGCGCATCTCCTGCCGGCGCTGCGAGCGGACCGTGGAAATCCAGACCGTCGATGCAGACCGATTGTATGGCGGCAACGCGGTCTGGAAGGACGTGGCGCAGCGGTTGCTCGACAACACCTGCCAGCAGCGCACCGGCAGACATGAAGAAGACGGGTGCTGGCCAGCGTTCGAGACGCCGTAGTCGCTCAGGATTTGCCGATCCGATCTCTTTGCGCCTGGATGTCCGGATGGCCCCGAAGTATCACCCTACGCCCCTATCGGGCGGCGATCGCAAGGCTCTGGCAAAAGAGCTCGGCAAGGCACGCGCGATGGCTAGCATCCTGGCAACCCAATCGGCGGAGATGCGGGCCAAAGGCGAGGCGATGATCCAGCAAGCCGACAGGCTGCTTTGCGAAAGCTGGAACGAGCGGATGTGGAGTGACGGCGAACCGATCGATCCGTCGCCGACCATCGATCAGGCTGTGAACGGAGGCTTCCCCTGGCTGGAGATCAGGTGCGCGCGCTGCAAGACGCCGAGCGATGTCGACCTCGCGGCGATGAAGCACCCGCCGACCACCTTCGTGCACGATCTCGCCAGCCGGCTGCGCTGCCGTAAATGCGCCAAGGCGGGCCGGCGTCCATCCGCGACTCTGCTACAGTTGACGTGGCAGCCGCGCCATCCTCCAACCGAATCCTGACCGATGTGCAATCTTTATCCGATCACGACCAACCAAGCCGCGATCAGCGCGCTGTTCCGCGTCGTGAACCGATGTGTTGGAAATCTGGCGCCCATGCCCGGGGTTTTTCCCGACTATAGGGCACCGATCGTGCGCAACGGGGTCGAGGGCCGCGAGCTCGCTACGGCGCGATGGGGAACGCCGTCGTCGTCAAAGGCGCTGATGGATGCCACGAAGATACGGCCGGGCTAGCGACGTGACCATCGAGGACAATGACGACCAGCCAGCTACCCCGGGCCGCCAACGCAAGATCATCCACATCGACATGGACGCCTTCTATGCGCCCGTCGAGCAGCGAGACAATCCGGATCTTCGCGGCAAGCCGGTCGCCGTCGGCGGATCCCGGGAGCGCGGCGTCGTAGCGGCGGCCAGCTACGAAGCGCGCAAGTTCGGCGTCAGGTCGGCCATGCCGTCGGTTACCGCGAAGCGGCAATGCCCCGATCTGATCTTCGTCAAGCCCCGCTTCGAGGTCTACAAGGCGGTCTCCCTGCAAATCAGTGAAATCTTCGCCGAGCACACCCCGATCATCGAGCCGCTGTCGCTGGACGAAGCCTATCTCGATGTCACGGAAAACCTGCAGGGGATTTCACTGGCCCGAGACGTCGCGCTCGCGATCCGTGCGAAAATCAAGGAGGTAACCGGCCTCAACGCTTCGGCCGGCATTTCCTACAGCAAGTTTCTGGCGAAGCTCGCCTCCGACCACCGCAAGCCTAACGGCCAATACGTGCCACCGTCTCAGCGATTTACCTGGCCCCGCTGAAGAAGCTATTTTGTCATGAACGATGGCTTATCCACGAACGGTGGCGGACGGAAGAGCACGGTGTAGTCAACGATGAAGCGAAATTCCGATTGCGGATCGCGCACGTTGCCTTGTTGCCAAAGACTGGAATATTGCGTCTTGAGACGAAAACCTTTCAGCGGACCTTCGGTGGGACGATATTGTATCCAAACGTCCAGCTCCCTGCGATCCGGGATTGCCAAGTTGGTGCTGGTGTTGATGGCGTCCCAGCCCTGCGTATACCACGCTCCTGTGCTAAGCCCCGAAAGACCTACCGATCCGAAATCGTAGGCTATGCTGGCGCCGACAGCCTTTTCGTTGGCGTTGTCGAATGACACTTGCTGCATGTCGGTGTAGTTCGGCTTGGTGCCGTATGGCGAAAATATCTTGGATTCACTGCCGGTAATCGAAGCTGCGACGAACAAAGTCCATCCGGCATAAGTCATTTGCCCCTTCGCGGAAGCTTGATAGGTTTCGAAGGGAGTTCCGGTGAGAAGATCGGCTCCGATGCTTCGTTGCCCGATGACGTTCGCCCCAAGGATCCAATTTGGCACTCCTTTCGGCCGCTTGAAATCGTATTCGGCCTGGCCGAAGGCCGTGTTGACGATGTCCTGGACGTTGTAGTCCATGGCGGTAAGCGAGAGCCCAGGAATCGGCCGGTATTTGATCATGCCGTACGCCGCGCCGTGGTTGGCGACATCCGTGCCCGTCAGGGCATCCGACATCTGAATGAAGTCGTTGGAGTCTCGCTGTTTTATGGTCCAGAGGTACCCGACCGAGTAATCGTAGTTTCGGTCCCTGTCCGGTAGCGAAACCATCGTGGCGCCTTCAAACGTATTGGGCACCATGCGATTATCTTGTGGATTGATTAGGGGCGTATCCACCAATTGACGACCACCTCGAACTTCCTGATCGCCGAGTTGCACACGCCCATAGACCTGTCCGAGCACGCCGATTGAATTCTGCGGCGGAGCCAGGAGCTTTGTGCCGCCTTCATCGAACGGAGCGAAGATCGGTTGCGAAGTATAGCCGGCGAGATGCACGCCGAACACGTCGCCGATCAGACCAGACCTAAATGCGAGCCAGCCTCCGCCGGCCCAGGCCTGCGACCTCGATCCATCAGCGTTGTCGCGGGTCAAATAATAGGTTCGCGCTACGAATTGCAGAAGGGAATCGCGGAAGAATGCCGGCGTATCCTTGGAATACTGCCAATAGATCTCGTTCATGTAAGGTTGCGGAGGAAATTTTTGCAGGGTCCAAGACAGGCGCTCCTGATCTGCGATCTCCTGGCGGTCAGCCGGAAGCAGTTGCTGCGCCTGGGATTGTGTCGCCGCACCAAACGATACCACGCCAGTTACGATCCAGCCCGCAACCATAGATTTTCTGGCAAGTTCGCTTCGACGCGCATTTGTTGAAGCCGGGACACCGAACTGTAAAAAGTTGTCGAGGTAGTTGCCCATATTAGACCTACCTTCCCCTGACTAGCGCACTGCTGGATTTCGCACGGGTGTGATCGCTATCGTCGTTTCCGAAATCAACTTAAGTGCGTGAAACTGGGGTCCATGTACCATTATGGCAACACTCGATCGCAATGTTTACGGCTTAAAAAGGGAAATGCGCAGGCCTGCCTGTCCGATGGAATGGCGACCTTCCCGCAAAAATCAGTTCGGGCGTCCACGACCGATGTCGCGATAGATGCTGCCCTTCGAATTAGTCGTTCCCGCAACGCGGTGGCGTGCCGCGCGACGCAAGCCGAACGTCGAAACAAGCGCGGGCAGCGCTTCTCTAGGGGCGAAGTGATCGAGCCGGGCAGCACGTCCGTTGTTGGCCCATTGCGACGGTTCGTTGCGAAGGGGAATTGGTCGCGACCGGGGGCACAGCATAGCGGACGTCGATCAAGGCGCCCCCGATATAGAAACACATCCGCATCCTCTGAAGTCGTCGCCATCGGCTTCTCGCACAGCACATGCTTACCGATCGCCGCCGATCGAGGAACTTATTCTTTGTGCATCGAGTTCGGCAGGACGATGTAGACAACCTTAACGTCTTCCATCTCGCGGAGTCGCTCGAGTTCCTCATAAGCGAGCAGAGCTTCCCGTCGAACGGCGTACTGCCCTCAAGTGCGTCAGCTTGTCCGGGGACCCCGAAACAAGCGCGGCCAGTCAGCTTTTCTTCGCTTGGCCGAAGGCGAATACTTGCTCGACAGAGACACGACCAAAGCGACGACCGCGAAGCCGATACGTTCGCTCGCCGGGAGCGGTCCGTCCGCATTCTCTTCGTTCGCTTCACTTGATCTTGCGATGGACGGGAAGGTGATCTTGTCTCCTTGCGTTATCCCGGTGTCTACAGGTGCTGCTGGCTAAACCTCATTGAGGGCTTCTTCTCCAATTCGTCCGCTCTGTCCTGCGTCACATTCGGGCGACATCAAAGCACGAGCTCAAGGAGCGCATCATGGCCGGCATCGAAGATATTAGTAAGCATCCGGTCATCCACACTTGGGCCTACGAGCTCGCTGAGGCAGCTTGACACTATTCCAACCACGAAAATGCTGACCTAGGTTAGCTGCATCACGAGGTGAATGACCTGCGGCTCCCGACTGAGAGCAGGCTCGAACCCGAACTTGCTAAACACCTTCCGCATGGCGGTGTTCTCCGGCAGCACTTCCGCGATCAATTCCCTTAACCCGGCTTCGCGCGCAATGCCCGCCAGATGCCGCATCAGATGCGACCCGACCCCTTGACCCTGATAACCGTCCATGACCATGAAAGCCACCTCAGCTCTGCGGGGTTCAACAACGATGTAGCGCCCACCGCCAACGATGGTGGGACGGCCATCCTCGTCAGCCAGAGCAATCAGGGCGACGTGATTGCGGAAGTCGATCCTCATAAAGAAATCGATTTCCTTCTGCGAGAAGCCGCGCTTCGCCACGAAGAAACGCCGCCTCAGCGCCTCCGTGCTCGTGCGCCCAATTGCAGCGAGTATGTCATCCTCATCGTCCGGCCGAAGCGCCCGGATTTCGACCGGACGCCCATCGCGGAGATGTTCGGTGGCGCGATAGCTACCAGGCATTGATTATCTCCCTGCTGTCCGCGAAGATTGTGGATCAGTATGTGAATCCTGAGAAAGGAAGACCCTAATCGGCAAAACAGGCGGCGGCGGGGCGCCCACAGTCAACGGCGTCGCCATCTCCGGAGCCACAAGCCCGTATTCGGCTGAAGAACGACCTAGCCTTAGGTCAGGTCTCGTTTTCTCCCCTGCGAGCTTGAGTGCGGCCAGTCAGTCGACGAGGTGATATCCTCCGTCCACATAGATGGTGTCGCCAGTTATCAGTCTGGCCACGTCGCGGGCCAGAAACGCGGTTGCTGCACCGACGTCCTCGATGCTCACGAGGCTGCGCGCCGGCGCCTTGGCCTTCTCGAGCAGCTTGTCAAATTCCGGAATCCCAGATGCGGCGCGGGTCCTTCTTCATAAGAGGTTCGGCGAGCTTGGCCATGCGCAGGAACGTCCAGCAGGACACGTGCATTGTAGTGAGGAAGCCGTCCAGTGGCACATCGATGACCGGTCCGTGCAGCGCCTCCTTGGGCGCGAAGGCGACCGAGTGCACTACGAAATCCAGACCGCCCCTCTTTGCCGATGCGCTCAAAGACCGCATCAATCTGGCCGGGGACCTGCGCATCGAGCGGCATGATGATCGGAGCTTCGAGCACCTGCGCCAGCGGTTCGACGTGCTTCCTGGCCTTGTCGTTCAGGTAGGTGACGGCGAGTTCGGCGCCGAAGGCGCGGAACGGCGCGGCGCAGCCCCACGCGATTGACTTATCGTTCGCTATGCCCACGACCAGCCCCTTCTTACCCTCCAGCAGCTTGGCCTTGACCGCAGGCATCAAGCGGGCCTTTCCGTTCTTCGGTTGCTCCAGGGACTCGCCGCGCGCATAGCGCTGCGCCGCCTCCTTCAGCGTCGCGAAGGCTTGGCTCCGGTCTTTGGCCTCGGCGGTTCTGGCGATCTCCTCGCCGTTCACCTTGAGCTGCCCCTCGCCCCAGGGCGCGACGCTGATCTCGAAGCGGTCTTTGCCGGAAATGGCGAAGAACTGCTGGAGAGTGGCGCCCTTGCCTACGGGTATCTCTCGGTTCGGCTCCTAGTCGGCATTCCGCAGCGGCATAACCATGATCCTTTTGCTCGAGGTCTTCGATGTCCGGTGTCTACCTGCCGCCAAGGCGCTCCTTGCCGAATGCCGCACGGTAGATCGTCCAGTACGCGATGCCGACCAGGCCGGCCCCGCCAACGACATTGCCGAGCGTCACCGGAACGAGGTTGTGGAGAATCCCGGTAGCGGTGATCGCCGAGCTGTCGAACCCCTCCGGCGCGTGCCCCGTGCTTACCTGCAGCCATGCGAGCGGTAGGAAGTACATGTTGGCGACGCACTGCTCGAAGCCAGCCGCGATGAAGGCGGAGACCGGCAGCACCTCGCCACGACCTTGTCGGTGACCGACCGTCCGGCATAGGTGAGCCAGACAGCCGCGCAGAGCAGCACGTTGCACAGGATGCCCTTGACGAACAGCGACACGACGTCGGGCCGGATCTTGCCGGCGGCCGTGTTTAGCACCGAGAGGCCGACGCGCCCGTCGTTCATGTCGAGGTGGTGAGACAGGAAAACCAAGACGACTAGGCCGAGCGCGCCGACGAAGTTGCCGATAAAGACGACGGTCCAGTTGCGCAGCATCGTCGCGGTCGAGACCTTGCCGCTGGCCCAAGCCATCACGATCACGTTGTTGCCGGTGAACAGTTCGGCGCCGCCGATCAGCACGAGCACCAGACCGAGCGTGAACGCGAGCCGCCGAGCAGCCGCGTCGCGGCAAAGCCCAGCGTAGGATCGGAGGCGATGATGGTGTAGTAGAGCGCGCCGAAGCCTACCCCGCCGCCGGCGACCACCGCCAGCATCAGGGATGCCGCGAGTGACAGGTGCGCCTTCTTGACCCCGACCTTCTCGACGGCCTCTTTGATCTCGGCCGGGCTGAAGGCCTGCAGGCTGAAGATCGGGGGCTGCGGCGCGGGCGCTCGGTCGGACATCCCCATGGCACCGCGGCCAATGTTCAGGCAATTTCGGTCAAGGATTTCGAACGGCATCATCTTCTCGGGTCGCCGTTGCCGGTCGACGGCTGGACAAATCCAACGGTTGGCCAGTGGGCAGCTGACAAATTTTGGCAAGGGAGCGCTGCGCGGAGGGCAAAAGAGCCGACTGTCGTTTCCAATGACTGGTCGGCTGGCGGAGCTTTTACTTCGTCTCAATCCCATGGCCCGCGATTCCTTCGGCTGACCTTTTCCCATCTGTTCATGGGCGAATTCCAACTACCGATCCTCTCCCGAGCTTGTGCGGATACAGCATCGGCTCGCGCGAGCTTTCGATCAAGATGCCGTTGAGCCTGTGTCAAAGGCCAAGGCAACGATTTCCGGCGATGCTTGTGCGATCTGCGACTTTCCGACGCCGGACATCGAGGCTGCTCGGCTAGCGGCCGTCACTGCGTCAGAAATGAAGAGCCATGGGTTGGCCCTCGCGATTTCGTCCTGCTCGTTCGTCAGCGCGCCGACCGGTACACGGCCGTTTTGGAGCCCCAGTTTCGTGCAGCAGGGATCGCGCTATGCAACTAAGCAGCGACCGTTGGGGACATCACGCTTCAAGAGCTGCTTCCGGACGAAGTGTCGACGCTGCTGGTCTGCATTCTGCGCCTCGCTATGACCGCGCGCGCAGGCCGATTTTGGACAGACGGCCAGGAAGCAATCGGCGCGCCGAGGGGATCAATCCAGACGATGGTCCCGCCCAGGCCCGCTTTTCAGCTACACTTGATCGCTTCGTTGCTGAGCTTCGTGTGCGATACCCAGCTCCGCCCAGCACGCTCACAGCGGCGGAGACGCTGACCGCCGAAATTCTCGACTTTATAGGTCGGGATCAGCTGCTGGCAGCCCATCCGGCCTACGCGCAAGGCGGCTGGCTGGAGAAGATCGTCAAGGCGACGACGCTTCACCTACAGGCATCTACCGGATCGGCAAAGGACTGGATCGATGCTCTCGACACTTATGAGGGCCTACATGCCGTCCCGCTGATGACGATCCACAAGAGCAAGGGGCTCGAGTACCACACTGTCGTCTTTGTCGGGCTCGACGATGATGCATGGCGCCGGAGTTTTGAGGAGGATCGGGTCGAGGCAACTTCCGGGTTCTTTGTCGCCTTTACGCGAGCGAAGCAAGGTGTCGTGTTTACCTGCTGCACCCAGCGCGGAACGCGCCGCGCAATCGCATCCTGTATCAGCTCTTGCTAGACGCCGGAGTAAAGATTGTCGAAGTCATATAACGGCTCGTTGCCGCTCGCTGACTGACGAACAATCATCCCTAGTGGACAGGAATCGAGGGGCCGCGCCCGCCACTATAGGGGTACGTGCTCGATCGGGCCAATTGGACTATGGCGAGATGGCGGTACTGCACGAGTGTTGCGAATGATGCTTAGCTACTGATTGAGCTTTGCTTTCTTGGAAGTGTCGGTCCAATCCATCATGGGCGCAATGCAAAATCGGCGCGCTAACATATTGATGTTGTTTCGCTCTATCTTCTCGTCTGGAATGGCTGGCTTTTAGCCCGACCGGAATCTCAGGTTGAGAGCTGCGGCATTTTCCTTTCTTTTCAAGTGCGTACGGTCGACGGCATGGCCGTCCTTCGATGGTGCCGCACCTCGTCCGGTACAGCATTGCAGTACTGGGTGAGGCCGTGCAGTACCGCTAATCGCCCAGAACACGTGTGCAGGTTCCTTCTAGGTCGCTGCTAAATTCAGGCGCAACGTAACGCTCTGATCTCCCCTATCTAGTGCTTGATAGGGGCAATCGCAGTTTCGGCGATGATAGGGGTGATTCGGCAAGAAATCGCCGCAACAGAGCACTTCTCGCCGTTCGACCGACCAGAGCGATTGGGACGTGCACAGTTGCTACCGCAGCCCAAGCAGCGACCGCCTAAAGCCACTCGACTTTGCCTCTTTCCGGCACACATAGCTGCCGTTAAAGCCTGAACCGTAGCGCTTTTGCCTCTGGGAATAGTACCGGCCCAGCCGGAAATCGAGCCAGACCACTTCGTCTCCAGGGCAGTGGCGCTGCGCCTGTGCCTCGTTGCGAAATGGCGTCAGCGGTCCTGCATGTGAGGCTCCAATTCCGCTTTGGACGACCAGCGCCAGCACGAGACCAGGACGTCCAAGAAGCCACGATAGTGGGCGGGCCGAGGGATACACGCTCATCTCAGAGAGATCATGATCTGGCTGAGATTAGCGGCGAATTCGAGCCCAGCTTTTGGCCCCTGCAACACCATCGTGACGCCCTTGTCGTTGCGCAACTGAACGCCGCTGATGCCGCCGACCAAGGCAGCTCCGCCGCCGACGGAACTGTACATACCAGCGAAGTCGCTGACCTCACGAATGCCCGAGGCCCAGCCTTGGAGTCGGCTGAACGTCGCACCGGCAGTGACGCCCAAGCTCAATCCGCTGACGCGAAACGGGTAGTCGCGGCCGCGATAAGTTAGCACGCCGTTCCCGGCGCCGCCACCCACCAGCAGTCCCGCCTTGATGATCTTCAGGCGGACCTGACCGGAGGCCTGCGCAAAAGAGGGCGTAGCCGGAACGAGGAATGCGAGCAGCGCAAGCGTTGCGAGACGCCAAAGGCCCAACAGATCGGTCCGCCGTTCAGGGCTTGGCCACATCGACCTTCTTCCACGTTTGATCCGGATCAAAGGCGGTGATGCGCGCAGCGAGGGCCTTGGTCCGAGGCCCGAGATCCTTCTGGTAGACGACGCCACTGTGGTTGACCAGGAAAGTCATCACGCCGGAATTGCCGTACTCGGCAGGCCAGGCTATGAGCGCAAAGCCCCCGATCATCTTGCCGTTGACGACATAGTTCAGAGCGCCGCCTGGCGCGTTCGCCCCCTGCGCCTTCAAGATGCGGAAATAGTAGCCGTGATATGGCGCCGGGCCCTCCTCGGCCTTGTAGCCTTCGGACGAAGCCTGCGCCGCCAGTGCGCCAAGCGGGCTCTGGTCGTTGTCGTCGCGCCAGAACAGACCATCCTTCTTGCCCGCACTGCTAACGATACGCTGGGCGTACACGCCAGCCCCCTCGCCGCGATCCTTGTCGGCATATTCGTTCTCGGCATCGACAAAGGCGAGACTGGTCTGGATTGCGTCGAGCTCATTGCGGCCGATGCGACGATACAGCACCTCAATGCGGCCTTCGGCGGTATCGAATTCCCAGCCGGTCCTGGTGTTGACGAGCGGTATCGGGAACGGAAAGTCGTCCGGGCCCAGCATCAGCGTCGCCTTCTTGTTGCCCTCCGCCTTGATCGAATGCTTGGCATCATACATCGAGGTGAAGCGTTGCCGGATGTCGACGTCGGCGACCTCGTCGCCGGAGGAAACGATGTCCTCCGCGGCGGTGCTGAGCACTTTCAGGATAGCCCGTTCCGGTCCGCTCTTGACGGCCGAGGCGAGCGCGGCCGCCGCATCCTCCGGTGTCGGATAGGATTGCTGCGCCTGGGATGGCGAACTCATGATCGCGAGCGCCATGATGGCCGGCAGAGCAGCGCGATGAAGCGACTTAAAGCTCATCATGGCATCACCTTCGCAGGAATCGTCGCGCCGCCAGCAAGCCAATCTCGATACGATCGGAATTTCAGACCGAGCTTTTCGTAATAGACCCTCAGATAACCATCGGCATCGCGGACGACCGCTTTCGGCATTACGTCTGCCACCTCCTGCGCAATCACACCGACATAGGCTTTGGCGCTGCCGACATAACTGAAGCGGTAGTACCCAAGGCCATTTGCGAGATGACCGAGCAGAACGACATCGTGCTTCAGCGCGATATCGGAGCGCCGCCCGCCGCCACCACCGCCGCGCCCGCCTCCACCGCCTCCGCCGCGAAAGCCACCACCGCCCGCCGACATGCCACCGCCGCCGCGTCCGGCGAAGCTCGCACCTCCACCGCCGCGCGGGCCCATGCTCGCCATGCTGGCGTGACCGCGGGCCGATGCTGCGGCCGCCGAGCGGCCCGTTGAAACGTTCAATGCTCCGCCGCCACCGCCTCGGTGCGCGGCCTTGGCTCCGCCGCTCTTGGCGCCGCCGCCCTTCGGACCGGCACTCTTGGCACCCGCATTCTTGGCACCACCACCCTTGCCAGCACGATCGCCTCCACTTTTGGCACGATCGCCTCCACCCTTGGCGCGATCGCCCGCGCCTTGACGATCGCCACCTCGATCGCCCGTGCGGTCTGCTGCACGACCGCCGGCGCGATCAGCCGCACCGGGCCGGTCCTGTCCCGGCTTCAAGACCTGCTGTCCGTCGCGGCCGCGGAAATCCATCCGGTCGGCGGCGCCGGCCTTGAGATTGCTGTTGCCGAAGCGCTGCTGAACGTTGGCGTTGTTGTACCGCACCCCTTGGCGATGCGAGGGATTGTGCTGCCAGCCGTTTCCGATATTTGTGGTCCGGTGATTGATATAGACGTTGCGGTTGCCCCAGTTGCAGCCGCCGCCCCAATAATTGCCCCAACGACCAATGGCCCAGGCCGTGCCGAAAGCGAGACCCGCCGCAACAACGCCGGCGCCGATGTAGGACGGGTAGCCGAAGTAATATGGTGGATACTCCGTGTAGGGCCATGCGCCGTAGACTGTCGCAGGATCGTAGTACGGCACGTACAATGTATCGGGCACAGCCGGCTCGATCACGACCACCTGCCTGCTGTCCTCGGTCTTGATGCTCACCTTCTGCTGCTTGGTGGTCACCAGCTTCTTGTTGTCATAGGCCTTGGTCCGCAGCCGCTGGACCGCATCCATCACATCCGGCTGCTGCGCCAGCACGGCGTCGCCCAGCGCCTTGGTCCAGTCCAGCTTATCGCTCATCATGGCCAGGACCTCAGCGGTCGAGGCCAGCGCCTTGATGCTGTCATCCCAAGGCTGCTTCTCGACTTCCGTCTTCAGGGCATCGCCCTTCAGAGTCTTGCGCTCTTTCAGCCAGCGATCGGCCTGAACGACCTCCAGAGGATAGGTGGATGCCGCCAGCACATTGGCAAGTAGCTCGTCTGGATAGAGCGAGATCGGTGCGACCAGAGCTTCGAGCTGCTCCGGTTTCAGAAGCTCTGCGGCTTGCGCGGGGGCATTCGCCGGCTGCACGCTTGGGGTTGGCGCCTTATCTGCTGTCTGCGCCGCCGCAGCTAGCGGGATTGCGACGAGCGCAAGCGCCATCAAGGTCCTGCCGCAGCGAAACATCAGATCCTCCATGCACATATCTCGGCGATCATTAGACCCGAGAGCTGGCATTTGTTGATCGAGATCAACGAAACGCTGTCTCATCTCCCGCAACGCGCCGAACAACCGGTCGATCAGCTCGACCTCCATCAGCAATCGTTCTGTAATCGCCAGCCCAAACGCGTGGACGGCTCTCATGTTGATAAGGGCATCGAACCTTGTGGCAAATTGCACCGGACTGCGGACATCGGATGATGCGATTACTGAAGGGAACGACGTTGGCGGCCGGAGGGTTTTGATCAAGATCAAGGTAGCTGAGCTTGGGTTCGGCCGTGATACGACTTGACTTGAAGTGACCACCGTCACGTGCGGCCAAGCGGCTGACCTCGCGCTTGCTCATGTCCGTGCGCGGACAGCAGGATCCGACGGTCATGAATCAGGCTCTGAAGGCGATGCGCAGCGACATTCAAGGTCGTGACATCGAGCGCATTCTCGTCTCCTGCCGCGGCTTTGGCGCGCTGGCTCTGGAGCACCCGGTCGATCTCGACCTCGATATCGGACAATTCGGCCTCCGCCTCGGTCCTGCGTATCCGCGCGCCCAGCGCATACAGAGAGTCCAGGCCCCGTTCGTCTTTAGAGGGATCACGTACCTGAAGAAATTTCCAAGCCGCCGCCAACACAGAGATGAGGCCGCCGAAAATCATGGGCGCGAGGAAGATCGCGTTTCCCCATTCGTCTAGAAAGCTCTGCTGCGTCCCGTTGTAGAATGCTGCGGCGCCAGGATGCACCGGGAGGAAGGCGTCCGAATCCGTGCTCGGCGCGGTCATTTGCGAGAGGATGGGCAATTCGCCGAGCAGGTCCCTGCGCGCCTTCATCAGCGTGTCGGCGAGGCTGCCCGCCACCTCTGCGCTGAGCTGCTTTTGCGCGACCACATAGAACGAGAGCCGCAGCGTGGTGATATCCTCGCTCGGGACAGGCGGCGAACCGCGCAACGTGCCCTTCGGGACATCGAAGCTTTCATAGGCGCGCTGTTTTTCCGCGATTGCGCCTGCGGCTTCGATGGGAAGGAGGATCGGCGCGGTCTTTGGGGACTGTAGAAAGAGACCACGCAACAGAGCCAAATATTTTTCGACAAGGGGAACGACGATCAGAACCGCGCGCACCTCCTTGGTGTCGAGTGCACGCCGCGCGTCTGCCGGCTGGAGATTGCGAAATGTCACGTTCGCTCGTCCCAGGCCGTATTCGTCGTTGAGGACGTTGACGATGTTGCGATTTATCTCGCCGCCGATCACGCCGACACTGATGCGTTTCAACCCGGCGATATCGGTAATTGCCGAGCCCGGCGGCGCAACCAAGAGGACAACGGCATGGGCGAGAACCACGATGGCCTGCGCGTGCGATAGGTCGCCGACGTCACCGCGGACGACAGCAAGCTCGACCTTTTGCGCCGCAAACTGCTCGGCAGCATCAACCGCGTTGGTCGTTTCCACCAATCTGAGCCGGACCGGGGCGTTCACCACGGCAAGCCGGCTCGCCAGGGCCGAGACCAGACGCGCGGCCTCACCGTCCAGCGATCCGACCGCGATGGTCAGCGTCGTGGGGCGAGAATACCACCTGTAGCCGAACCAGCCAGCTCCAAGCGCGAGCACAACAGCGCTGGCGACAATGACGGAACGAAGCCAAACCGGGATTTTCGCAGGGACCATGTGGCGCTCACAGTGAATATGCGCTCGGCGGTCGGACTGGCTTATGATGCCAGACCGGCTCATTTGTGGCGCATCGCTGAACCGAAGTGCGATTAAACAAAAGCGACCCGGTCAGTGCCCGCTCAGCACCAGCGTCTTGATCGGCAGCAACAGCGCCTGAATTCGCAACAGCATGGCGTGTACGAGGCCAACCCCATCGACGACATGCAAGGCAATTGCCCGGCCTGTACCGGTCTCCTTGGCCGAGATCTCCTCGTGATTGCTGGTATAGGCATTGACGATGCAGCTGCTGCCCGGCGTCACGCCTTCAAGTCCGCCCTTGTAGAGCGGCTCCAGGAACGCCAGGATCGTACCGGGTCGCCCGACATTCTGCGCCTCGATCAGTTGCTCGCCGCTTCGGAACTGCCCGGCCGCGATGTAGTCCTGGACGTTGGTGACCACCATGGGAATGATCACCCATGGCTTCGAGACGCAGGTTGCTTCCGCCACCATGCCGACCTTCATCACCTGTGCCTCGATCTGACCAAAACCAGCTTGCAAGACGCGTCGGCCGGCGCCCTCAGGAACCAGCACGCCTGCCGGCCGCATCAGCTGATTGACGACGTCTCCGGTGCGGACCAGGAATTGCTCCACACGACCGTCGACGCCGGCGCGAACGAAAGTCTTGTCTAGATCGACCTGCGCTTCGGCCAACGCCGCCTCGGCGCTCGCCTTCTCCGCCGGCAGCAACGACGAAAGCCGCAACGTCGCCGACGTCTTGGACGCCGTGGCCGCGTCCACACCAGCCTGCCGCTGGTTGACCACGACCTGTAGTTTCTCGATGTCGCGTTGCGGGACGATGCCGGGGTTGCGTCGCTGCAACTCTGTCTTGACGTCCAGTTCGTCCTGAGCCTGCTGAAGGCTGGCTTTGGCTTCCTGGATCTGGGCTTCGGCCTTGACCACGTCGTTTTTCGCGCTTGTCATCGCAGCATCGACCTCAGCGATCTTGCGCGTGGCTGTTTCCAAAGCAGCCTTCTGCTTCGAACTGTCCAGCCTGAACAGCACGTCGCCTTTCTTCACTGCCTCGCTGTAGCCTACATTGACTTCCGCGACGCGGCCGGAGCCCTCGGGCAGGATCGGCACCGTGCGGAAATAGAGCGTGGCCGAGGTCGTTGACGGGTGAAAATAGAAGATCATGGTGATCAGCGAGACTGTGAGCATCAAGCAGCCGGTGATACCCCATCGCAGTTCGTACCAGATGGAAAAGAACGTGATCTCCTTGCCGAAGCGCTTCCCTTGGGCGTAGCGGCGGTAGAGGTAGTCCGGCAGGATCGTCAGCAGGGAGCAGAACATGAGCTCAAACATGGCTGCGCTCCTTCGCTTTCGGTGCGCCGGGTTTCTCGGGCGGCGGCGGGTCGGGTTTGACAGCCGTCGGCGCCGGCCCGGGTCTTCCAGGTGGCTGCGGTCCGGGTTCGGCAACCTCGCTTTGCTCTCCCGGCGTTGCGTCTGCGATCTTCTCGACGGAACTGGCGATGCTGCGCAGCGGAGTGCCGAAATCCGGAAGGTCGAGCAAGGCCAACAACAGTCCCGCCACCCAGAAGATGTGCATGTGGGTAAACAGGGAGATCAGACCGAGCACGGCCACGAACTCAAATTGCAGCTTTTGTGACTTGTGAGCCATCCGCTCGGGCAGGCTGTGCAGCTTCCAGTAGAGCGTGCCAACCCAGAACACGGTTCCGATCAGGAAGATACCCATCACCACCAATAGCACGTCCGTCCCGCTTCCCGGCGCGAGATAGAACGGCAAATGATGAGGGGCCATCGAATGCATTTGCTCGCTCAATGGTATCTCTCCACAAAAGGGGATGAGGCAGTTTGCGTTCCAGACAGCCAAAGTGACCGCGCAGGCGAGAAATTGGTTGATATGAATCAAAGGACCAGACGACGCCAAACCTAACCTAGGCCTGACTCTGCCCTAACAGCAAGCCAGGAGCCTGTCAGCCATGCCCGGCATCGATGATCTCATCCCAAACGCAACGCAAATCCGCAAGGAAGCGGCGCTCGAGGAGGCCAGAAAGGCCGAAGAATATGTGCGTCTCGCCGCTGCGGCCGAAGCCGAGAAACGCGCTCTGATCGAGCGGCTGAGCAAGCCGTCCGGCAAGTCGGAGGACGAGAAGATCAAGCTCGCTGCGACCATCATTCAGCGTGCGGTTCGCAATGGCCTGAGCGAAGTGCAGGTCTATCGCTTCCCGAATATCCTGTGCACCGACAAAGGCCGCGCCATCAATCAGATGGAGGCGGGCTGGGAGAAAACGCTGATGGGAGTTCCAAAGGAGATCTTCGAGCTCTGGACCGAATATCTCAAGCCGCGCGGCTATCGCATCGGCTATCAGGTCATCGACTTCCCCGGCGGGGTGCCCGGCGACATCGGCGTGACCATTTCCTGGGGAGACTGATCACGGTTTCGGCCGAGTTGAAGCAGCGGAAGGCGGAGCATGGCAAAGGACCAAGTCGCAGAGCGGATGAAACGCAAGGATTACGAAAAAGAGCTCGAAAAGCTCCAGGTCGCACTTTGCCATCTCCAGGATTATGTGAAGGAAAACAAGCTTCGGGTCATCGTCCTGTTCGAAGGCCGCGACGCGGCCGGCAAGGGCGGCACGATCAAGGCGATCACAGAAAAGGTCAGCCCGCGCGTATTCCGGGTGGTGGCGCTGCCGGCGCCATCGGACCGCGAAAAGACGCAGCTTTTCTTTCAGCGCTACATGAAGCAGTTTCCGGCCGGCGGCGAGATCGTGATCTTCGATCGGAGCTGGTACAATCGCGCCGGCGTCGAATATGTGATGGGGTTCTGCTCGCCAGCCGAGCACGATCGTTTCCTAGCGCTCTGCCCGCAGATGGAAAAGTACGCCATCGACGGCGGCATCATCCTGATCAAGATCTGGCTCGAGGTCGGCATGGACGAGCAGGAGCGCCGCTTCAACGCCCGCATCGACGATCCGGTGCGGCAATGGAAACTGAGCCCGATGGACCTCGAATCTTTCAAGCGCTGGTATGATTATTCGCGGGCACGCGACCTGATGCTCAAGAAGACGAGCACGAAGTACGCGCCTTGGTACATCATACGCTCCGACGACAAGCGGCGGGCGCGGCTGAACTGCATCGCGCACATCCTGAAAGCTATCCCCCACAACCCGATTAAGAAGGACAAGGTGAGACTACCGAAGCGCTCCGACAAGGGGCGCTACAATGACCAGGCCAGCCTGCGCGGGATGAACTTCGTCGCGGAGCAGTATTGACCAGACGATCGGGCCGCGCTCGCGGTGCGGTCCGATCCCTCCGTCAGATCGATGCTGCTGAAATTGTCGTAGTTGTTATTGTAGGACCCGTATAGGCGCCCGCGGCGGCCGCACCGACGGCGGCAGCCCCGTAAGCCGCGCCTCGGTAGCCATATGGCGGATGGCCTCCGGCATAGCCAGCAATCGGACGGCCAGGACGATCTGCAACGGGGTAACCGGGACGACCCGGGCGACCGGCGATTGGATGGCTCGGCCGCGGACGTCCTGCGTAATGGCGTTCGCCCCTGCCATGAATCCGTACGGCGTGAACGGCGCCGCCACGGAAACCTCCGGCGCCTTGCCCGCTCCACCGCCGCGATAGCCGCCACCGCCGTCCCGGCGGGCATAGGCATCATCGGGAATGAGTGTTGCGGCTAGAAACGAAGGCCGCAGCAAGGGACTGGAAGACAACGAAGCATGACATGTCCTCCCTCGATATGGGTGCCGTGATCCGCTTTCGACGGCGCGAAATGCGATTGGCACCCGAACCTGCCGCTGATTTGGGGCCGCTTCCCTGGCTTACGTGCATGAGAGAAGCAGCCGCCATTCAAGCTCGGCGCCGCGACCGCCGAAGCGGCGCGACTGCGGCTCTACCGCTTCAAACTTATCGTCACGCCCCCCACAGCAGCTGACAGCTCGGCTCCGACTTTCGGGCCGCTGAGCTGCAGAATCACACCGTTGCCGTTTTGCAGCTGGACGGCACCTGCGCCGGCGGCGATGGCACCGCCCGCACCGCCCACAGCGTAGGAGCCTTCGATCGACTCCGGCCCCCTCAGGTTGAGCGCGCGACCGACCAGCTTGGTGGTCGATGCCCCGATCGTGAAGCCGACGCTCATGCCCGAGACGGTGAAGGGATATTTGTGGCCGCGCAGCAGCAGAACGCCTTCGCCGCCACCGACGCCGACGATGAAACCGCCTTTGGTAAAGACAACTGCGACCTGGCCCGTGTCTGCCCGCGATGGCGTGCTGGAGCACGTGATCCCTGCGAGCAAGGCGGCGAGATTGCATACGTGGCAGACCTTCTCATGACATCTCCTGATGCTAAAGACTTGTTGACCTATGGCGCCGCTTGGCGGCGAAACTGCTGCATCTACCGGACACCGGCCAATATCTGGCTTGACCGACGGGAACGCGATCCGGCGCCCCGATCCCTCGGCAATTGATTTACCTCCTCGTCGCCGACCCCGACGCTTCATACACGTCTCGATAGCCGCGAGCGATCAGTCGTACGCCGCGTCCGATTTGCTCATAGGCCTCGTCAGGCAGATTTGCCAGGGACACGCGAAGGGACCAGTTGGGCGCTTCGAATCCGCCGCCGTTCAACAGAACGATTCCGTACGCTTCGGCGAGACGGAAGGCCAGATCGAGCGGGTGAATGTTCTTCTTCAGGTACTCGACCGCATCGTCACCGATGTTCTTTCGTGCCCAGAACTCGAAATCGATCAGGCCATAGTAGGCGTCGAAGTTCGGATTTCCGGCCAAATGAAGGCCAATGCTGTCGATCAGTGTCTGCGCTCGCCGATGAACGATTTCCTTGCAGGCCTTCTGGTACTGCTTCTCGGTGTCCATCATCTCGGCGAGAGAGAACAGACTCATCATCACTTGCTGCGGCAGCGACAGTCCCGCCGTGTGGTTGAGTGCCACATCGCGGCTGTCGGCGACGATGCGGTCGATCATTTTGACCTTGCGCGGCTCGAGTGTCAGCGCGCCATACCGCTTGTCGAGCGCCTTCAGCTCTGCGTCCGGCAGCTTGGCAATCATCTTATCGAAGATGTTGTCCTCGTGAATCGCGATCGCCCCGAGCCGCCAACCGGTGCAGCCAAAGTATTTTGAATAGGAATAGACACCGATCGTGTTGTGCGGCAATTCGCCGAGCAGGGAACGAAAGTCATCGACGAAAGTGCCGTAGACGTCGTCGGTCAGCAGCATCAGATCCGGACGCTTCGTCTTCACCAGGTTCGTGATTTTGCCGATGGTTTCATGGCTCATTGCCATCCCGGTCGGATTGCCGGGATTGACGATGAAGAAGGCCTTGATCTTGGGATCCTCCAGCTTCTTGATTTCCTCGTCGGTGTACTGGAATCGATTTTCCTGCGGGGCTCTGACATGCACGACCTTGAGGTCGTAGTCCTCGAGGTGTGTCATCTCAAGATAGGGCGTGAAGATCGGCGTACCCAGCGCAATCGTGTCGCCAGGCAGCAAAAGCCGGTTGGCTTTCAGCGATTTGAAGATATAGCACATCGCGGCCGTTCCGCCCTCGACCGCATAAAGATCGAACTTGCCGGATGGTCGCGGCTGGCCGCACATGGCCCACATGAGATACTCGTGCACGATCCGTTCATTGTGAACCAGCATGCGATCGGGGACCGGGTAATTGTCTCCGATAATCAAATCTACGAGTTCGTGAACGAAAGCATCGGCGTTAAACCCAAACATCTTGACGGCGAACTTCGTCATCTCGGAGAGAAAGGAGGCGCCCGGCATATCCGAATGCTTGCCGAGCCAGGCCTCGAAACGGCCCGCAATGCCGCCGGCCTGCGGCATTCCGCCGATCCCGGCGGGATGCTCCATCACGCGTTTGCTCTCGCCAATCGCAAACTGGCCAAGCAGGAAAAAGCCTTCGCGTGGCGTAGTCGCGATCCAGTTGGGATTCCCGCGGCCAGCGTTCAGGAAAGCTGCTTGAGTCGTCTTGGACGTTTCCTTCGCGAGATTGATCAGCTCGTCCTTGATCTCGAAGGGGCTCAGAGCCTCGAATTTCTTCAGCGTCATAATGTCAGCCATCACTAGTTCCTTTTGTCCAGAGAGAGAGGCGCTAGGCTATTGCGACAGGTTGAGCAGTTTGGTCCGCGTTCCCGCTACGTCAGCAGCATCACGAGCACCATGCCCCAGACGGTCAGCAGCGTGTTTCCGACGGCGTAGGTGACGGTGTAGCCCAAGCCGGGAATCTGGCTCTTGGCCCGGTCGTTGATCATGCCGAGCGAGGCCGTCGTGGTGCGCGCGCCCGAGCAGCACCCCAGCACGATGGCGTCGTCGAAGCGAAACAGGTACTTGCCGACGTACATGGCCAGTATCAACGGCACTGTGGTCACAGCCACGCCCCAGAGAAACAGGCTGAACCCAAGCTGCTGCAGCCCAGCTACGAATCCCGGTCCGGACGAGATACCGACCACCGCGATGAACACGTTCAGACCGACTGAGTTCATGAACCAGACGGTAGGTGAAGGAATTCGTCCGAAGGACGGGTACACGGAGCGCAGCCATCCAAAGAACAGGCCAGCGATTAACACGCCGCCGGACGTCGATAGTGTGAGGGCACGCTGCCGGCCTTGTAGACCAGCGCGCCAAGCAGTGCCCCGATCGTGATGGCCGCTCCAATGAATGCCACGTCCGCCACGTCGGTCGCTCGATCTGCGTAGCCCAGCATCTTGGTCGCGGTCGCCACGTCCGGCGTCCGTCCGACGATGGTGAGGATGTCGCCCCGGTTCAACTGCGTACCGGCCAGAATTGGAATTTCAGTCGCGGTCGCACCGCGGACGATCCGTCGCAGAAAAACGCCACGGGCGGCCGGCATGTTCGCCAGCTCTGCCAGCGTCTTCCCGTCGACCTCCTTGCTGCTCACATAGACGTCGACACCTTCGATCGGGACCGCCAGCAGCCCCCGGTCATCGACTTCTTCGGCGCCTTCACCAAGCAGACTCACCAGCACGTCGCGGCGGCCGGCTACCGCAACGATATCCCCTGCGTGTACTACCGTGTCTGCCGTGGCCTCCAGGATATGTCCGTCCCGCCGGATGCGTTCCGCAAACACACGATGCTCCGGAAGCAGCGCCTCCACTTGCTGTACCGTCTTGCCGACAACCGGCCCGCGCTCCTTGACGCGAAACGCACGCAACTCGAACTGGTGCCATGCTGTGCCGGCGCCGCCAGCCTCCTGCTTGCCTCCGTACCGCATCTCATAGCGTTTGCAAGCCGCCTCCAGATCGATGCCCAGCAGCGCTGGGCCAACCAAGGCAAGAACAATTGCCGACCCGATCGTTCCGAAAATATACGTAACCGCATAGGCAACCGGCATCGCATCCAGCAGCTTTTTGGCTTCCTCAGGCGACAAGCCGAGGCGGTTGATGGCATCGGAGGCCAAACCCATCGATGCCGAAATCGTCTGCGAGCCAGCATAGAGCCCGGCAGCCGACCCGACGTCATAACCCGCCAGCTTTGCACCGAGGTACGCGGCTCCAAGACAGAAGAAGCAGACCACTACGGCAAACAGCGCCTGCGGAATTCCGTCCCTCGCTATCCCACGCACGAATTGTGGTCCGACGCCATAGCCGATCGCAAAGAGGAACATCAGGAAGAACGTCGGCTTGAGTGGACTGCCTATCTTGATTTCAAGCTGGCCAATGATCACAGCCGCAATCAGCGTCGCGGTTACGGCTCCCAGACCAAGGCCCTTGTAGGTGAACGAGCCGAAGTAGTAGCCAAGTGCGAGCGACAGGAAGATGGCTATCTCCGGGTAATTGCGAAGCGTCTGCACAAACCAGTCAATCATCATGTCCCTCCTGTGGCTGTGCTACTATTCCGCGGCGGCCTTTATCTGATGCGTGGCCGAATGCCGCTCTCCCATCTTTGCCAGGGCTTCCGGACGCACCAGCTTCAAGCCTTCTTTGGCGTCGTAGCCATGGATTTCCTTCACATCGAGCTTGCGCATGAAGTCGATGGTTTCCTGGGTGATGACCTGACCCGGCACCATGATCGGGAAGCCCGGCGGATACGGGATCACGAAACTGGCGGAGACGAGGTCGGGACCGGCCTTGAGGCGACGGTCGATCTCGGGGTCGGCGAGCCGGATATATTCGCATCCCGCCGCGTCATAGGCCGAGTAGAAGCCGCTGCGAATATCGCCCTCGTTGGTCTTGGTGCCGGCATCGCCACGGAAACTGTCGTGGAAATACGAGAAATTCGGCAGGTCCGGCACGTCGGTCATCAAGCTCTTGACCCGCGCATCGAAGGTCTTCTTCGCATTGGCGCCGCCCTGAACCAGCCCGCGGTCGACCTCACCCGCGATCTCCGCCAGCACCCTCACGAGATGCGCGACGTCGCTGCGGGTGTTGTTAATGTTGGACTGGAACAATACCGAGTTGCGTGAAGTCTTGTTGATCTGGATGTTGTAGTCGTTGGCCAGGATGCCCTTGAACTGCGTGCCATCGTAGCCGGCGGTACCGCACACCAAGGTCATGCGAGTCGGATCGAGGCAGAACTCGTCGTCGTCCAGGCTCTTCAAGAGGTTCGCCCAATTCACGCCAGGGGCCAGATAGTCGGTGAAGCCGGTCTGGCGGTATTGCGCCGGCACCATCGCATCCGCGCCGAGAATCCGGAAATATTTGGAAATCAGCGGATTGTTGTTGACCGCCTGGCGGATGGCGAATGCGATTTCGATCGCATTGGCCACGAGACCATAGCCTTCGAGCTCCATCTGGCGCCGCGAGACATCAAGGCTTGCGATGAGCTGCTGGTTCGGGCTGGTCGATGCGTGCGTGAACACCGCTTCCTTGAACTGCTGCTCGACGCTGTGGAATTCGACGTCCTTGACCGACAACATCGAGCCCTGCCGGATCGCAGACATCGACTTGTGGGTCGAGTTGGTCTGGTAGACACGCAATCGGATCTGGCCCGGGTCCGGGATCAAGCGAGTCCTGAGCAGCACCTCGTCCGAAGGGGCCTTGCCGAGTTCGGCCTGTTGCTTCTCGTAAGCCGCGACCGACCGCGGATCGTGCATCCAGGTCTCGATCTCGTTCGCGGCTCCCATCGCGGTCCGCCGCCGCAAGAACGGCGAGAAGCGTGCAAAGCCGAACCAGGCTTCGTCCCACAGGAAGATCAGATCGGGCTTGATCGCTAGGCATTCCTCCATCACCCGGCGGGTGTTGTAGATGTGGCCGTCAAAGGTACAGTTGGTCAGGTCAAGCATCTTGACCCGGTCGAGCCGGCCGTCGGCCCTGGCATTCAGCAGGGCCTGCTTGATGGTCTTCAGCGGCACCGCGCCGTACATCGAATATTCGGTCATTGGGAACGCTTCGACGTAGATCGGCTGGGCGCCGGCCAAAACCATGCCGTAATGGTGCGACTTGTGGCAGTTACGATCCACGATCGCGATATCGCCTGGCCCGAGCAGCGCCTGGACCGCCATCTTGTTCGAGGTCGAGGTGCCGTTGGTCACGAAGAACACGCGATCGGCGCCGAGCGCGCGTGCCGCCTTATCCTGCGCCTTCTTGATAGTGCCGGTCGGCTCCAGCAGGCTGTCGAGGCCGCCGGTAGTCGCGCTGCTCTCGGCCAAGAACAGGTTCAAGCCGTAGAATTCGCCCATGTCGCGGATCCAGTCGGACCTGAACACAGACTTGCCGCGCGCGATCGGCAGCGCATGGAACGTCCCGATCGGGCGTTGCGCGTATTTCTTGAGATTGTCGAAGAAAGGTGTGTCGAAGCGATCCTGGATGCCTTCGAGAATGGAAAGATGGAGCTCGAGGAGCTCTTCGATGGAGTAGAATATCCGCCGGACCACGTTCGCCTCGGGGTTCCCCGCCATTTTCTCGACGTCGCGATTCGACATCAGATAGACGTCCAGTTCGGGACGTACCCGCTTGATGATGTGCGCGAGCCGGAGCGCAGACGCGTCCGACTCGTCATTGATGCCCGCCGCGGCGGTCATCGTGCGCAATATCGGGGCGTCGTGACGCGAGCGCAGGCCGAACCCTTCGTTGATGACCACGGCCGCGATGTTGGGGTTGAGCATCGTCGCGCAGAAGGCGTCTTCGAGGCTGCCGACGATCACCGGCTCATAGACGAAGGAATCGATTGGCCGTCGCAGCTTGCGCCATTCGGCGGCGAGCGCCGGCCACTGGCTGGAGGCGACGCCGGTGACGATCAGTGTTTCGAAATACGGCCGATGGCTCTCATGCGATCCGAAAGTCGAGAACACGAGCTCGGGGGCATCACCATTGCCGTCATCCTCGGGATTCCAATCGCCGGCATGCTGGCGAAAGGATCTCGTCATCAGGGCCTGGGTGATGCGTGTCGCAAGACCAAGTGTACCCGCCGCATCTCCGACCGACGCCGCTTCCCGCAAAGCCGCCATCAACTGCAGCCCCGGATAGCCGTGAAACTCCTCTATCACGGAGAGATCGGTCAGCGCGGCGTCAAGCTTCGCACGGTCGCCGCCGCGCGCCCATGCCTTGGCTGCTTCGACCAGATCGCGCCAGTCATCCGCCCGTCCGCCGGGCCCGGAAATGAACTGATCGATGCGCTTTTCTGAAGACTTGGCGTCCTTGGACATGGCTCTCTCCGGATCTTTGCGAGATCGCAGCCGGATCGTAATGCCCGCTCACCTCGGTCTGTTGATCCAAGTCAACGGACGCGCGCATCTTGAAGAGGCCCGAAACATGCCGCGATGCAATATCGTCCGAACCGGTTGCCCGCGGCCGATTGCGGGCGGGGAGATCGGATCAGAGCTGGCCGGGCAATAAGCCGGCCGGTTTCTCGAGTATGGGATCAGACGATTGCTTGCTTTCACCGAGCACGCTGTCGACACGAGCGAAGCCAAGCCGCACTGTCCGTCTTTTTCCGCCAGTCCCTCAGCCCGCAGCAGATCGCGCAATTGTGCGTGCGCGCCGACGATGCAGAAGGCGACATGCGCGGAGGCGAGTTTGTCGTGGAGGTCGTGCAACATACGTGTCCCAGCCAAATCGATGTAGGGCGATGCGGAGAGATCGCAGACCACAAGCCTGATATCGGCTGACCTCAGCAAGGCATCCGAAACTGCCTGCAGGATTGTTTCGGCATTGATGTAAAGCAGCGAGGCTTCCGGTCGGAAGGCGATGATGCCGACCAATGGCTCGACGCCTTCGTGCCTCGCATCATCGGAGTAGCGACCGGTACCCCGGAGCCGACCGAGGAAGGCCACATTCGGACGTGAGGCCCGCGCCAGGAGCAGGACAATCGAAGCAATCGCCGCCAGCAGGACGCCTTGCAAGATTCCTTTAGAGCAACACGGACACCAGCGCAATCGCCGCAGCGTAAAAGTCAATGCGGCTGACTTGCCACATCCGCAACAGCGCGCGGATATCCACCAGTCTGTAGACGGCAGAAAAGACGATCGCCGCCAGCACCGTCTTGGGCAGATTCGTCAGGGCTCCCGTGAAGAAGAGCAGGCACAGCGCCAGCGTCGTCGAACAGACGACCAGCGCCAGCGGCGTGCGCGCCCCGGCATTATCGTTGACCGCAGATTGCGACAGTCCGCCGGCCACGGGGTAGCCGTGGCCGAATGCGGTGACCAGGTTTGCCGCGCCGAGCCCCAAAAACTCCTGCCGGACATCAAGGGCATAGCCATGCTTGGCAGCAAAGCTGCGGGCGGCAGAGACACCTTCTATGTAGGCCAGCAGCACGCATCCCGCGGCCAACGGGAAAAGTTCGTCCGGCTCCAATAGACCCAAGCTCGGTAATCCGATCGCCGGCAATCCGTCGGGAATTTTGCCGGTGACCGGCACGCCGCGCGACGGAAGCCCAAGCAACGTCGCCACGACGATCGACAGCGCCATGATCGTGAGTCCGACCGGCCGTCCCGGCAGACGCCGCTCTCCCCCAGTAGCGACAGCAGGGCGATGGCTCCGATCGCGAGAACCAGCCAATTGATGTCGCCGAGCTGGGCCGCGAGCTTGACGGCGCGATCGAAAAAATTGTGACCGCCTCCGGTGACGCCGAACAGGCTCGGCAACTGGCTCATCATGATGGTGAGTCCGGCGCCTGCCTTGAAACCGACCAGAATACTGTCGCTCACCAGACGGACGAGAACGCTGAGCTTGAACAACCATGCGATCAGACAAAGCAGCGCCACTGCGCATGCGGCCAAGCTCGCGATCTCGGCGTATTTCACCGGGTCTCCGCCGGCCAGCGTCCCGACGGTCGCCGCAATCATCAGCGAGATCGCGGAGGTCGGACCGATCGCAAGCTGGCGGGACGACCCCAGCAGCGCATAACCGATGCCGCCGAGCATGTAACCGTAGATGCCGATCTGGGGCGGCAGGCCCGCCAGGGTGGCATAGGCCAGCGACACCGGAATGGCGTAAGCCGCGAGCGTGATGCCGGCGATGGCGTCCGAACGCATCCAAGCGCTGTGATACTGCGCCAACCAGCTTGTAGGCGGAAACAGGACGATCCAGCTCCATTTCCGCCCAGAAGACATCAGAGCCTGCCCTCCTCGCTTGAGACTTCGCGGAGCAACAGCACGACCAGCAGTGCGACCACGGGGAAACCGAGCGCCAGATTCGGGATTTGCTTCGTCGCGAAAGCGGCCACAGCCGCCCTGAGACCGAAGGTGACGCACAAGGTGGCGAAAATGCCGGGGGACGGAGCGCCCCAGCGCCGGAGGCCGCAGCGAACAGGCCTTCAATCGCCTGCCGCATGTTGCCCGTGATCATGACGGAGCTGTAGAGCACGCCCTCGCCCCTCGTAAAGACGGCACTCTGCACGGCGGCGACGAAGGAAATGCCAAGCGTTCCCGCGAGCTCCGGCAGGCCGTTGTGCAGAATGGCGATAGTGATCAGCAGCAGGATTTCGATCAGCGTACCGATCGCGCTGGCGCGCGCTCCGGTTGCCCGGCGCAGCCATGCCGCGACCAGGATTCCGGCCGCGAGCGCAAGGATCGGCGGAACGAAGTGCAGCGCCTTCGTCCAGTTTCCGATCGAGCCATAGACCCACGGCAGCACAAGATTTGCGGTCTGGGCATTAGCCATCACGCCGTGCATGATCCACGTATAGGTGTCGATATAGCCGCCGGCGAACGCAAGCAGCAGCGCAATCAGCACCGTTTCGCCGCGGCGGATCGACGAAGCAGCGGCAGTATCCATCGTGCTCATGTCCGAAGGTCGGCTTTGAGTCCTGAGGCTCCACAGGGCAACGCTTACCGCCGACCAGAATTGATCTGGATCAAGTGGCGTCGGCTTTCGGTAACCAGATTTGGCCCAAACTGCTGGAGGGAATGCGCCATGATCACGGTCAGGTGGATAATCTCGGCCGCGCCGGAAATCTTCTTGCTGCTGTCGGTCGCGCTCGGCTCCATTCTTGGCCGCGTCCGGATCCGCGGCTTTTCGATTGGCACCACGGCGTGCACGCTCATCGTGGCCGTCTTGATCGGGCAGCTCGGCACCTTCACGTTTCCCTCCTGCTCAGGGTCATTCTCTTCAGCCTGTTCGTGTTCACGATAGGCTATCGGTCCGGACCCGAGTTCTTTGCCTCGCTGAGCATCCGGACCCTGGCTCAAGTCGCGCTCGCGCTCGTGCTCGGTGGCACCGGTCTCATCATCGTTCTCCTGTTTGCCCATGTGTTCGCGCTCGGTCCCGGCACCGCGTCCGGACTTGCTGCGGGAGCCCTGACACAGTCGTCGGTCATTGGTACCGCGTCTGGCGCACTAGCCCAGCTCGGACTGCCGAAAGAGGTGCTGCAGCAACAGGACGCTAATATCGCGGCCGGCTACGCCGTCACCTACGTGCTCGGCTATATCCTCACGCTCCTGTACGTGCCGTTCGTCGCGCCGAAATTGATGCGGATCGATCTGAAAACGGAAGCTGCAAAGCTCGAGGCGGAGCTTTCGGGTGGCAACCCGCCACAAACTGAGAATCTGCATTATCGAAAATTCCAGGCGCGTGCGTACCGGGTGTCGGCAGCGGCGGGACGGACAGTCGGCGCCCTCGAAGACGAGATCGGCAGCCGCAGCGTGATCGAGCGGATCGTGCGCCAGGGCGCTGACGTCGAACCGCATCGCGACGCCGTTCTTGAAGCGAACGACGACATCGTCATCGCAGGTCGTACGGCGGCCATTGTCGCCGCCAAGCCGATAGTTGGCACCGAGATCGACGCCGACGAGATCCTGAAGGCTCTTCCAGGCAACGTGGTCGACGTCCTCGTCGACAATCGCAAGCTCCATGGCCGCTCAGTTAAGGAGGTGGCCGAACGCGTCGGCGACGCTGCGCGCGGCGTGTTCCTGCGCACCTTGACGCGGATGGGACGCCAGGTCCCCTTGAGTGCGGACACCCGCGTCTATGTCGGTGATGTCATGACGCTGGTCGGCAGCACCCGCAACATCGAGCGCGCCGCCTCGCAGGTTGGACAGATCCTGAGCTCCGAGAACCGAACCGACATCGCATTCCTTGCCGCAGGCCTCGCCGCGGGTCTGCTCGCCGGTCTCGCGAGCGTCAAGATCGGGTCGGTGCCTCTGACTCTGGGTGGCGGCGGCGGTGCCTTGATAGCGGGACTTTTCTGCGGCTGGCTGCGTTCGCGGCGGCCGACCATGGGCGCAATGCCGCCTGCAGCGCAGCAAACGCTGAGTGACCTCGGGCTCGGCGGCTTTATCGCGGCGATAGGGCTCGGCAACGGCCACGCGGCGTGGGTCGCAATCCAGTCGCACGGCATGTTACTGGTGGGCATGGGCTTGGTCGTCACTCTGGTGCCGCTAGTCGTGACCACCCTGTTTGCTCATCGCGTGCTCCGCATGAATCCCGTCATCATCTGCGGTGCGCTGGCCGGCGCCATGACGGTCGACGCTGCCGTGACGGGTGCCTGTGAGGTTGCGGAGAGTCAGACGCCGGTGCTCGGCGTTGCCGTGCCTTACGCCGTTGGCAACGTCGTCTTGACCGTGCTCGGCCCGATCATCGTGGCCAGCACTTTCGGCAATTGAAGGAGGCGTACGTGAACTCCCGGCACGATTTGGGCCTAAAAGGGATATGGACGGCGTTGGGCATCCTGGCCTGCCTTCTTGCTCCTACACGCGCCGAAGAGAACGCCCGCATCCAGGAGGAGGTCTGGGCGCTCCCGCTACCCCTGCCAATGTTCGCATATGTGGTTCGGCCCATCGGCGACGGCCCGTTCCCGCTGGCGATCATGAACCACGGCGTCTCACTCAAACCGGTTGACCGCAGCTTCTTCCCGCTGGTGGAGTTCCGCGACGCCGCGAAGTGGTTCGCCAAACGTGGCTACCTGGTGGTTGCACCGGTCGGCACCGGCTATGGCGCAGCCGCAATCGACATTCCCGAGCACGGTCTCTACGGGCCATTCTTCTCCAAGGTCGGAAACTGCACCAATCCGAACTTCCACGATGCCGGACGTGCCGTGGCGCAGGTTGATCTGTGGATCATCGACAACATGGTCGCTGAGAAACGCGTTCTCCCAAGGGATGTCATTGTCATCGGACAGTCCGCCGGCGGCTGGGCCTCCATTGCGCTCTCCAGCGTGAACCCTCCGCAGGTGAAAGCGATTATTACCTTTGCAGCAGGACGCGGCGGCCGAGTCGAGGGCAAACCCAACAACAATTGCGCCCCGGACAAGCTGGTTGAAGCGACTGCCGATTTCGGCCGGACCTCGCGGGTGCCAATGCTGTGGTTCTATATCGAGAACGACACGTTCTTCGGCCCTGCCCTGTCGAAGCGCATGCATGAGGCCTTCACAGGGGCCGGCGGCAGGGCCGAATACCATCTGATGCCGCCCTTTGGCAGCGAAGGACATTTCTTCATCGGCTCGCCCGACACGATCCCGATGTGGTCACCACTCGTCGAACGATTTCTTGACGTGCAGAAATAGCCGCAGAGGCTGGCGTGGAGGCAGAACATGATTGACGCAACTTCAGTGCCTTCGCCTGGGCGTGCGCTCGCCTCCGTGTCGATATTGTTCGCGGCGGCTCTTGCCGGACCAGCTTCGGCGCAGAATACAGCCGCGCCAAAGCCGACCCCAGAGGCAAAGTCCGCCGAAATCGCACCTCGCGGGCAGCGCGAAGCCAAGGACATCACCTATAGCGACTGGAAAAAACTTTGCGTGAAGCCTGGAGGGACGCCGATGCTGTGCCGGACCTCGATCACGGGCAGGTTTTCTACGGGGCAGATGGCAATCCGCGTGGACCTGATCGAGCGTGACGGTGATCCCATTGCGCGCCTGCAAGTGTTTGTTCCCGTCGGCATGTATCTGCAAAGGCCCGCCAAGCTGACGATCGATGGGGCAAACGTCCAGTCATTGCCTTACACCTGGTGCCTTACCAATGCCTGCATTGCCGCCGATGCCGCGGATCCCAAGTTCGTGAAGGACATGGATGGCGGCAAGGCCCTCGTGCTCGAACTCACCGATTCCAACCTTCTGTCTTTGACGACATCGTTGCCGCTTGCGCAGTTCGCCTCCATTCACAACGGCGCGCCCGCACAGACGCTTGATCAGGACATCGACGAATGAGCACGCGACAGCGGATCAGGCGCTCTTGCCGCAGGCGCGTTCAACCGTTTCGATCAGCTCGCTCGCCGCGAAGGGCTTGCTCAAATAGGCCGTACACCCGGACTGGATCGCGGCCGCTTGGTTTGCTTGGCTATCGTTGCCAGTGATGTAGATGACGGGCACTGTAGCGCCCTCACTTGCCAGCTTGCGCCGCAGGGCGATACCCGACTCGCCGTTCAGGTTGATGTCCAGCACGAGGCAACACGCGTCTTCGAGACGGCCATGACGAAGCAATGCACCGGCGGACTCGAAAACAACCGCGGTAAAGCCGTGGTTCCGCAGCAGGCGGTCCATGCTTCGCAGCATCGATGAATCGTCATCCACAACGTATATTGATCTGCGTGCAAACAATGGGTGAGCTTTCTCATCGGAAACGCTGCACTCGCCTGGCAACGGCGAGTCGCCGCAAATGTTCCTGCGCAAATCCAAGCGCCAACTTGGCAGTCGTTCCCAGAATCTGTCAATAACATTTCATATTGTCCTATCGTACAGGTCTCATGGTGAGATTGACGCCATCCAACCAAACAGTCCGACGGTTCAGATCGGCTACGAGCTCAGAAGTCCGAGCTGCTCGGCGACGGAGACCAGCTCGGCCAGGGATGGCACCTGCATCTTTGTCATGACCTGGTGCCGATGCGCCTTTACGGTGCGCTCGGTGTTTCCAAGCTCGCACGCGATTTGCTTGTTGATCTTCCCGCGCACGATCAGATCGAAGACCTGCCGTTCGCGCCGTGTCAGAGACGTCAAACGAGCACGAAGTGAATCCAGTTTGCTCTGTTGGCCGCGCACCACTTCCTGCCGAGCCAGTGCGCGCTCGATCGCTCCGATCAACTCTTGCGGAGATACTGGTTTGGTCAGAAAATCTTCTGCGCCGGCCTTGATCGCGCGAACAGTTGTTGCGGTATCAGCATGTCCTGTCAGGAATACGATCGGCAACGGCGAAGGTCGTTGGGCGAGGCATGCTTGCAACTCGGGTCCGCTCAGGCCCGGAATCTGCACGTCCAGCAGGATACAGCCCGGATGTTCGGAGCCCGGGGGTCCTCGAGCAATTGCTGCGCCGACGCGTAGGTCACAACCTCATAGCCCGCAAGCTTGAGCCGACGCTGGATGGCGGTGCGAAACGATAGGTCGTCGTCGACCACATAGACGAAGCCAGGCAATATTTCCTCCCGACCTGTTCGTGCAAGCAGAAAGCTCAACTGCCCGCGCAAGCCTTAGAAGCAATTCGAGGCGCCTCGTACCCCGCGGTCACATTAAGAAAGCAGCCCGCCCGCAGTGGTACGACCTCAGTGGAACGCACGACTCAATCCGATGCCCGCGCAATCCGACAGACGTTCTGACAGGTTTCTCATTCAGCGCACGATCGCCTTCCCTGTACCATGGTACAATGCACCTACAGACAATAGTTGCAAAGCCTGCTTTTAGCCTAAACAACCTTCGCGGGAGGGGTGATTTATCGGCGGCTCCTTATTCCCGGTGATGAAAATAGCTGCTCGCGGTTGTCGCGTCAGCACGAGTTCGGGAGTTGGCCATGCTGGTTCGCAACGCTGCCGACGCTTCCTCGCGGCATCATTCACTCCGCGAGCTTGGCCTGAATACCAGTTCAAATCCGATCATCAGTTTGAACGAATTTACCTATAAAAAAGCCACGGAAATCTACGGCGAGAAAGAGCCGGCCGAGTACGTCTATCAGATCAAATCAGGAGCCGTGCGAAGCTACAAGCTCTTGTCGGATGGGCGTCGCCAGATTGGCGCCTTTCACCTGGTTGGCGACATCTTCGGGCTTGAAAACGGCAGCGAGCATAGATTCACCACGGAAGCGATCGTCGACACGACCGTGCGCCTGGTCAAGCGGCAGAGCCTCGAACTCGTCGCAGAAGGCGATGCCATGGTTGCCCGAAACCTGCTCTGCATGACCACCAGCAACCTTCAGCATGCGGAAGACCACATGCTGCTGCTCGGCCGCAAGACCTCGCTGGAGCGGGTCGCAGCCTTCCTGATCGAGATGGACAAGCGGCTGACGGCTGCCGGCATCATGGCGCTGCCGATGTCGCGGCGTGATATCGCCGACTATCTCGGATTGACGCTGGAAACCGTCTCGCGCGCACTGTCGCGGTTGCATGAGCTCGGCATCCTCGGCTTCATCGGAAACAACCAGCGCCAGATTGTGCTGCTGGACAGGCCGCAGCTCGCTAGCCTCGATCTCCAAAACTAGACCCATGCGCCGCAATCGCGGCGAGATGTTCGACCGTCTTGCGCAGCACCTCGAACAGAACCGCGGTCGACCAGCCGAACATCAGGATTCCGTTCATCGCTGTCATAGGCCCCGTCAGCCGCCACCCCTCCACCGGAGTGATGTCGCCATAGCCCAGCGTGGTGTAGTTCACGAAGGTGAAATATAGCAGATCGCTTCCCGGAGGCGCCGCGCCGACCATGGCATAGGCCAGCGCCCAGATGAGAACCTCGACAGTGTGCGCAACCATCAAAATGACAGCAGTCGTGACCATCACCGCCATCAAGTGCGATCGGGGCCGCGCTGTGTGCTTCAATCCAGCAGTGCGGGCGATGTCGATCGCCGCAACAGTCACCAGCGCGTGAATCATGATGTTGATCACGCTGATAAAGGTGCCGAGCAGGAATTGAACCGCCATCGCGTGCACTCACTGTGGACTCGCCCATACCGTTGGTTTGGTCGGCCAGCCTTGCCATCCAGCGAAGGGGATGATGTGGCGCCTTGATGCAGATCAAGCGAGCATGGCAGCCTACCCTCAACATCGCTCCGCTGAGATCCTTCGCCGTTTATCCGCCTACCGGAACTGCAATCATGAGAGCTATCTCCGTCGAAGAAGCCATCGCGATGATTCCCTCAGGCGCGAGCATTATGGTCGGCGGGTTCATGGGCGTCGGGACACCGGAGCGCCTGCTCGACGAACTGGTGCGGCAGAAGAAGACGGGCCTGTCGTTGATCTGTAATGACGCAGCTATCCCCGGCAAAGGCGTCGGCAAGCTGTTCGACACCGGGCAGGTCTCGCGGTTGACCGCAACGCATATCGGCCTCAACCCAACGGCACAGCAGCAGATGCTGGCCAACACGGTCGCCGTCGATCTCATTCCTCAGGGAACATTCGTCGAGCGCATTCGCGCCGGCGGATGCGGCCTGGGCGGCGTTCTGACCCCGACCGGCGTCGGTACGCTGGTTGCGGAAGGTAAGCGTGAGATCGAAGTCGACGGCAGGTCCTTCCTGCTGGAGACGGCCCTGCGCGCGCAGTTCGCGCTGGTGCACGCCTTCCTGGCCGACTACTTCGGTAACCTCGCCTACGCACTGACTTCGCGGAACTTCAATCCCGCCATGGCGATGGCCGCCGATACCGTGATCGTCACAGCGGAGAACATCGTGCCTGTCGGCGTTATCGCGCCGGATCACGTCATAACGCCGGCACCGCTCGTCGACTACCTCATTACGAACTGGTGACGTCATGGATCCGCAGACCCTGATCGCTCGGCGCGTGGCCAAGGAGCTCCGGAGCGGCGACCTCGTCAATCTCGGCATCGGTATCCCTACGCTCGTCGCAAACTACGTTCCGGCCGACCTGAAGGTGTTCTTCCAGTCGGAAAACGGCCTGATCGGCACCGGGCCGATCCCCGAGCAGGGCTTGGCACATCCGACGCTAACGGACGCAGGCGGACGCCCGATTAGTGCGCTACCCGGCGCAAGCACCTTCGATAGCGCGATGTCGTTCGGATTGATCCGCGGCGGCCATGTCGATGTTACCGTGCTTGGAGGTCTCCAGGTCGATGCATACGGCCATCTCGCCAACTGGACAATTCCGGGCAAGATGGTGCCAGGCATGGGCGGCGCAATGGACCTCGTCAGCGGCGCCAAGCGCGTCATCGTCGCCATGCAGCACGCGGCAAAGGGCAAGTCGAAGATCGTCGCGAAATGCACCTTGCCGCTAACCTCGGCGCGCCCTGTGAACCTGGTCGTCACCGACATGGCAGTGATCGGCTTTGCCGGGGGCAAGGCGACGCTGCTTGAGACCGCGCCGGGCGTCACGATCGGCGAAGTCATGGCGGTGACGGACGCCGACCTCGTCATTCCTGACTATGTCCCGGAAATGATGATCTGACCAGGTGATGGACATGCGGATTTTTGGCGATTTCAACGAGATCAGATCCGCCGTCGGCACCGAGATCGGTGCCAGCGACTGGATCGAAGTCACGCAGGATCGGATCAACAGGTTCGCGGAAGCAACCTGCGATGAGCAATGGATCCATGTCGACCAGGAGCGTGCAAGGAAAGAGATGCCCGGAGGCACCACCATCGCCCACGGGCTGCTGTCGCTGGCGCTTGCGCCGATGTTCATCCGCTCGGTGGTCGGGCTGAATGGCCTGCGTAACACCCTGAACTACGGCGCGGACAGGATCAGGTACCTTTCGCCGGTCCCGGCGGGTTCGAAGCTGCGCGGCCGCGTCACCATTGCCGAGACGGAGGACGTGCCTCCTGACGGCCTGCGCGTGAATTACCATCTCGTGATCGAGATCGAAGGCGGCAAACGGCCGGCTTGCATCGCCGAGCTGATCGCCCTGCACTATCGCTGAGCAACGCGCCGGTCTCTCCTCAATCGATGATGTGATAACCGCCGTCGACGTAGAGAACGCTGCCCGTGATGAGCTTGGCGCCGTCGAGCGCCAGGAACGCAGTGGCGTTACCGACATCGTCGATGCTGACGAGGCTGCGCGACGGTGCCTTCGATTGCGCCCTGTCCATCAGCTCGTCGAACTCCGGAATGCCTGAGGCCGCGCGTGTGGCGAGCGGACCAGGCGAGATCGCATGCACGCGGATGCCTTTCGGCCCCAGCTCGGCCGCGATGTAGCGCACCGACGCTTCGAGCGCGGCCTTCGCCACGCCCATCACGTTGTAATTCTCGACCACCATCTGGCTGCCGTAATAGGTCATGGTAAACATGGTGCCGCCGTTCTTCATCAGCGGCTCGGCCAGATGCGCCATGCGCATGAACGACCAGCAGGACACCTCCATCGTCTTCAGGAAGCCATCGCGGCCGACGTCCACCACGCGCCCGTGCAAGGCTTCCTTCGGAGAGAAGGCGATCGAGTGCAGCAGGAAGTCGAGCTGTCCCCACTCCTTCTCGATCCGTGCAAACGCTTCTTCGGTCTGCCCCTCTATCATGACGTCGAGCGGCATGAAAATGGGAGCCTTAAGCGCCTGCGCGAGCGGCTCGACGTGCTTCTTCGCACGCTCGTTCAGGTATGTGACGGCGAGATCTGCTCCGAGGGCGCGAAAGGCTTTAGCGCAGCCCCATGCGATCGACTGGTCATTGGCGATGCCTACGACAAGGCCTTTTTTTTCCTTCAGGGCAACGTTGGCATCAGGAAACACGGGAATCATGACGCCCTCTCTTGTCTCGCATCGGTCGTTGGCCTTTTCATCAGCAGCGACAGCGTATGCTGCGCGATCATCAATTCCTCGTCCGTCGGCACGACATAAACCGGAATCAGGCTGTTTGAAGCCGATATCATCCGCGAATGACGAGCATTCTCGGCCTGATCGAGGAAAACGCCGAACCATCTGAGTTGCTCCGCTACGCGTGCACGGAGCGCGGCGGAGTTCTCGCCAATGCCGGCTGTGAAGACGAACGCATCAAGGCCTTGCAATGCCGCTGCGAGCATCCCGGCGTTGAGCCCGGTTCTGTAAACGAAATAGTCGATCGCCAGTTTTGCGTTGGGACTGTCGCTGGCCTCGAGCTCGCGCATGTCGTTGCTGACGCCGGAAAGTCCCTTCAGGCCGCAATGGCGGTAAAGGAAATTCTGAACGTTGGATGCCGACATGCCTTTCTCTGAGATCAGGTAGAGCACGACGCCCGGGTCGATCTGACCAGGGCGCGTTCCCATGGGAAGCCCGTCGAGAGCGGTGAAGCCCATCGTGCTTTCGATGCTTCGCCCGCCGCTGAGCGCGCACATCGAGGCGCCGCTCCCGAGATGAGCGACGATGACTCGTCCCTTCGCAATCTTCGGCGCAATCTTTGGCAACGTCTTCGCGATGTATTCGTACGACAGCCCGTGAAACCCATAGCGACGCACGCCTTCGGCATAAAGTCCATGCGGGATCGCGTAGTGGTCGGCGACCACACTGTGTGTGCGGTGAAAGGCGGTGTCGAAACAGGCGACCTGCGGCAGCGTCGGGAAATTGGCGAGGATCGAGCGGATCGGCGCCAGATTGTATGGCTGATGCAGCGGTGCCAGTGCGATAAACCGCTCCAGCCGGGTCACGACACCATGATCGATCTGGATCGGGCGGTCATAGTCCGGCCCGCCATGAACGACGCGGTGACCGACTGCGATAGGGTGGATGCGAAGCTCGTCCCGCAGCCACGCGCCGGCGATCTCCATCGCAGCCGGAACGTCCGGTACGGCATCGATCGGATAGGCGCGATCGGCAAGAGGATTGCTCTCGACGTCGCTCGCCCGCAGGCGGGGACGGTTACCGATGCCCTCGATCTGCCCCTTGAGCTGCTGCCGCAGCATTCCTTCGTTCTCGATCGAATAGATCCGGAACTTGACGCTGGAGGAGCCGGCATTGACCACAAGGATCGTATCCATGGCACTCACGCAGCGATCGTGGGAGCATGCTGGCGCCGTGCGTGGGCATACAGGGCTGCAACCGCACAGGAAGCCATCCGTGCGCGCGGCGAATCCGCACGCGACGTCAGAACGACCGGCACCCGGGCGCCGAGCACGACGCCCGCGCCGTCAGCTTTGGCGAAATATGCGAGATTCTTCGCCAGCATATTGCCGGATTCGAGGTCGGGAACGACAAGGATCTGCGCCCGGCCGGCGACTTCGGACTTGATCCCCTTGATCCGCGCCGCCTTCTCGTCGATGGCGTTGTCGAACGCGAGCGGCCCATCGAGCACACCGCCGGTGATCTGGCCCCGGTCCGCCATCTTGCAGAGTGCCGCGGCCTCGATCGTCGACGGAATCTTGGAGGTCACTGTTTCGACTGCCGACAGAATCGCCACCCGCGGCGATTTACCGAAGCGGGCTTGTACATAGAGATCGATCGCGTTCTGGATGATGTCGCGTTTGGCGTCGAGATCCGGGAAGATGTTGATGGCCGCATCCGTCACGAAGATGGTTTCGGCATAGGCCGGCACGTCCATCACGAAGACATGGCTGATGCGACGGGCCGTGCGCAGGCCGCCGGTCTTGGCAGTGACAGCGCGCATCAGCTCGTCCGTGTGCAGGCTGCCCTTCATCAGCAGTTCGCCCTTGCCTGCATGGATCAGTTCGACGCCCCGAGTCGCAGATTCGTCGCTATGAGCGGTATCGACGATCTCGAACGGGCCGACGTCAAGACCGTGCCTGGCGGCCGTATCACGGATCTTCTTGTCGGCCCCGACCAGGATCGGACGGATAATGCCAGCCTGTGCGCTTTCGACGGCACCGCGCAGGGATGTCTCGTCACAAGGATGCACGACGACGGTCGGAGGGGCGACACCGCCCTGGCGGCCGCGATCAGGCGGTCGTATTTGCTCAAGGGCTGTGTCTGCGTGGCATCGGCTGTCATGAGGCCGCTCCTTCCAACCAATATTACGACGCCTTCGCTTTGGGATCGAAAGGGGCGATATTCGACGCCCTCCCCGGCTGCTCGCCAGCTTCAAGGCCGAACAATGCTGCGATATGTTGCAGGCGGTTCGCGCGCTCGCCCGTGATTTCCTCGCTGGCCGACAACACCTCGCCCACCGCCGCGAAGGCCGCGCGGCGTTGATTGGCATCGTCAGGCAGCAGCCTCGGGATCGCGGCCAGGGCCGCCTCGCGATCGAGCAGCAGCATGAAGAACTGCTCGCGCACCAGCATCTTGAACTCGGGCAGCGTCAATCGCGCTCCGGCGTACTCGCGGCGGACCAGACGTAGCGCCTCAATGCTTCGCTCGTCGACCATTCCTCTCGCCGAGCCGACATAGAGCAAGGCGCGAAGCGCCGCTTCACGCAGTCCGCCCTTATCGATCCGGGATTTGAGTTCGCCGATCCGCCTCTTGAGCATGGCACGATGCTGGGCGGGCATCTCGCGCGGACGCAAAGGTTCGGCCTTGGGATCTATACCGACCGCGGCCTGGAGCGCTGGCGAGCCATAGACGTTGAGGAAGATCGCCTCGCTCAGCGCCTCCTGCGAATCGCGCCAGCTGTCGAGGACATTAACGATTTGTTTGGAGAGCTGCTCCTGTATTGCCAGGAGGGGATTGTGCTTCGAAACCGGCTTGCGATTCTCTTCCAACCCGTCCGCCACCGACTTCACCGCCGTCATCCATGGATTCTGACTGCTGAACGCCTCATACTGCGTCCGCAACGGGTGCAGATTGCGCATCAACTCCGCCGTCTGCGGCGCCACCATGCCTTTGATCCAGGGCTGCACGAACCGTCGATAAGCGGCCAGATTGAGCTCGAAACGCGCTTGGCCGCGGCGAAGCGCCGCTCGTCCTCGGGCGAATTGCAGCCCATGGCGCGGATATCGTCGAGCGTCCGGGCCTCGCAGCGCATCACCCACTGGCCGATAACGAGATCGGAACTCGTGGTCTCCTCGCCCTTGGCCTCGAACGTCGCTTCGTACAGGCCGGGCGGCAGCACGTCGATTAGATCGATATTGCTTGAAAACTCGGCGTGCTCCTTCTTGGCGATGCCGCCGGAGACAAAGATACCGAGATGGCCGACGCTCTCGTGAACAGTATAGACGATTGTCTGCCCATAGGCCCGGATGTCATCAACATCGGCGTAGCATTCTAGGATCCAGCCCAGCGCCTGCTGCGGCGGGGTGATATTGTCGCCCTTAGAACAGAACACCACGATCGGCGACCTGATGTTGCGCAAGTCCACCTGCTGGCCGTCAGACATCTTGATGTTGCCGGAGGCAAGATTATTGCCGACAAAGAGCTCGTCGACGATGAACTGGATCTCCTCGGCGTTAAGGTTTACGTGTCCGCCCCACCAGCGCTCGAACTCGAGGTAACGTTCCGCTTCTGTGTCAACCTTCGAATAGACGTTATACTGCTTGCTCCAGAGCGTGTTCGACGGATTTTGGCCCTCGAAGTTCTGCACCAGCCAGACGCCGTCGAACTTGCCGGCGCCGAGATCGCTGACAAGCGCCGTCAGCCAACTGCCGCCCAATAGGCCGCCCGAATAGCGCATCGGATTTTTGCCGTGTACGCCCGCCCAATAAGCGAGTGGCGCGCCGGCGATGATCAGCGGCCCGAACAGCTCGGGCCGCAGTGACGCCAGAATCATGACGGCCCAGCCCGCTTGGCAATTGCCGATCACGCAGGGCTTGCCATCGGCGTCCGGATGGCGGCTGATGACCTTCTCGATGAACTTGGCTTCGGCTCGCGCAATGCGCTCGATCGTCTGTCCCGGCATCGGCTGCGGCAGAAAACCGATGAAGTAGCACGGATGCCCCGCCTTCATGGCGACGCCGATCTCGCTGTCAGCCTTGAATCCTCCGATGCCCGGACCGTGTCCGGCGCGCGGATCGATCACGACGAACGGCCGCCGCCCAGGATCGATATCGACGCCTGCTGGCGGGATGACGCGGACAAGCGCATAGTTGACGGGTTCGTTCAGCTGGCGACCGTCGATGATCAACTCGGCGGCATATTGCAAGACGTGAGGAGCGGCTTGGGCGACGTGCTCCCGATACTGATCGCCGCGCCGGCGCATCACGTCGAGGAACAGGATGCTCCGTTGTCCCGTATCGATCATGTATTCGACCGCCGAAGCGACGAGTCCGGATATTGGACCACCAGGCAATACAGGCATTTCCATCGGCGTTCTCCGACTTCTTCGTCGTATCGATTCATCCGAAGCCCGCTGCACTTGGCCGCGTTGATATAGGTCAACGCTCGATCGCCAGTTTCGCCGGCGCAGTACGTTCGGCGCGGATCCAGGCCACCGTCAGCTCCCAGACCACCGACAGAATGATAGGTCCGATGAAGAGGCCGATTATCCCGTGGAAGAGAGTTCCGCCGATCACCCCGATCAGAATGACGAGCGCTGGCGTGGTCAGGCCGCGGCCCATGACGAGCGGTTTCAGGATGTTGTCGAGCACCGACACGATGACGAGAAACACGGTCAGCAGCAGCGCGATCGGAAATTCCTTGTCGGTCCAAATCCAGATGATGACCGGAAGGATGACGATCGTTCCGCCTATCTGCACGATCGACAGCAATAGTACCAGGAACGCCAGCAGTCCCGCGGCGGCAATGCCGGCCAGCTTGAACCCGACTCCGGCCAGCAAGGATTGGATGATGGCAACACCGATCACACCTTGAGCCACCGCGCGGATCGTGGCCCCCGCCAGGTCCAGAAAGTGCTCGCTCTGGTCCGGCACGATGCGTGAGAGAAAGCTGCGCCCCGCGGCCACGAGCTGAGGTCCATACGGTAGCAGCACCCCGGCCACGGCAACCGACAGCAGAAACTTGACGGTTCCCACACCGGCATTGCCGGCGAACCCGAGCAAGGTGGCCGCGAATGGCTTCAAGTAAGGCACCACAGCGCGCAAGAGCGACCGGAGATTGGTCGTCGCCTGATCCCAGAGATCGAACAGCTGAGGCCCGACGATGGGCCACTCCTTAAGAGACTGCGGCGGGGACGGAACATGCAGTTCACCAGCGGTCATCTGGGCGGCGAGATCGGTGATCCCGTCGACGGCGCCCATGCCCAGCCAGGTCGCGGGTCCGATCACCACTGCGAGGTTGACGAGCGTGAGGATCGTTGCCGCAAGCTTCGGCCTTCCACCGAGGATAGAACTCAGGCGCCGGAACACCGGATTCAGCGCAGCCGCAAGCACGACGCTCCAGGCCAATATAGGCACAAATGGACGAACCAGGAGCAAGGCCCAGACGAGCAGGAGTGCCAGCAGTCCGAGCCGAATTACCAGCTGGATGATCTCGTCTTCAGAGAATATCTGGCGAAGTGTTTTCACGGACGCGCCTCAGTCGCCTCGTGCATACTGCAACCAACTAGCGCCCGCTCTCGCGCCGCCCGCTTGATCCAGATCAAGCGGCGAGCCTCTTCTAGAGCTGTGGTCCAGACAGGTTCATCTCACGCTCCGCCCGAAACACGTTGCCGTATAGACTCGCGATCCATTGCCGGCCACGCGAGGTCACATTGAGATAACGTATCGCCTGCTGGATCTGAGGAGCGACGTTGCCCCAATAGAATTGGGGATATTTGTAAACGATGTCCGCCGGCGTCGCGTAGCCCAGGGTCTTGCTGAGTCCGATCTCCTCGAACTCGTAGAACAGCGCGTTCGACTTCTTCAGATAGTTGGGATCCCCGAGCTGACCGATGAGATCTGCGGCCCGCAAGAGCAATCCCTCCTCTTCGATGAGGCTGTCATTGGAGGACATCGTATAAGGAAACCGGGTATATTCGATTGCCCGAGCAACCCGGTCGGCATCCAGCTGCTCGACTGAATCCAGCCGCTCCAGCACGAACAGTTTCGACCGATCGACATGGTATGGCGCGAGAGCTGCGTCGGACGATCCTCGCGGCAGACGAACGGTGTTGCCGGTCACGTCCGCAATGAACCGATCGTCCTCATCGCCCTGAACGACGCCGCGCACGTATCCAATGTCGTGAGCAAGGCACGCCAGAATGAAATTCGCATAGTCGTTTGCCGTGGTGGGCCGGAGCAGCGCGCGGCCTGTCAGGATATCGTGCCCCGCGAGGGTCACGAGCAACGTATGCTCGATATTGTGATATAGAGCATCGCTGTTGCCGATGCACTCCATCGTGAGCTTGGCTGCAAACGGAAGAAGTTCGGTCAGGCCGGCATACGACGCCCCGAACCGGTCTTTGGTTTCCGTCGTCAAAAACGCGCCCAGAGCTTGCGACACCAGTTCCGGAACTGTGATCATCAGGTATCTCCCATATTGTATGGTCGACGATGCAGATCAAGCCATGCCTCTCTGCGATCAATGCTGGCGGTCTTCGGCAGGTTCGGCTTCGAGCCGGCCGCACTCTGCGACCCACAGACGATCCATCTGGTGCAGCGCCTCCGACAAGCGGCCCCGTGACCGGCCGGAGCCGCTCACGGCCTCCAACCCCGCTCGTTGATTCAAATCAAGGCCAAGCCGGTTACGACGCAAACAATTGCATGTGCATGGTCATGCCGCTAGCGCGACGGAATCCTTCCCTCGCCGGTCAGTCGAGATTTCAACCAAGTGGAGGACATCATGAGGTTCATCAAGGGGGCATTTGCAGCAATTCTTACTGTCGCGAGCGCCATGATTTCTGTGCCCAGGAGCGAAGCAGCGCCTTTACCCACCAACGTCGGCGCGATGAGAGCCACGCTCAATAATGACATGGTAGAAGTGCGCTACGGCGGCTGGGGATATCGCGGCGGATGGGGTGGAGGCTACCGCGGAGCGGGAGTGGGCTATCGTGGTCTGGGGTATCGCGGTGCCGGATATGGCTACAGAGGTTACGGATATAGAGGCTACCGCGGCTGGGGCGCCGGCGCAGTCGTCGCGGACGCTGTCGTCGGCGGCGGGATCACAAGTTCCGGCTACTATGGTGCATATCCCTCCTACGGCGGCGGATACTCCTCTTACGGCGGAGGATACGGCTATGACTATTGTCCGCCCAGTGCCTACAGCGCCTATGGTAGCTATGGCGGCTACTACGCGAGGCGGAGCTACTATTCCGGCTGGTAGATCTACCTCGGATTCTCCTGAGCACGCGCTCTTGGTGTCGCCGTCGCTCACACCGCGCAACGGCTGCGCGAGCGCGATACCTCCATTGATCTGGATCAACTCGCAGGCAGAGCGCTGACATCGACTGCGGCTCCAAACAGAGGAGGCCTAAATGAAGTCACCCATCGGACTGGCAGCTGCATTGAGGACCGGGCTCGTCTTCGCGAGCCCCGAAAGCGCCAACGCTGTCGTATATTGCCAATACGTGGACTATCCCGCGCACTGCGTCGCGAGACCGGGCGTCGTCTTGGGAGTGCGTCCTGTCGCGCGCGCTGCCGCACGTGAAGCGGTGCGGCCCGGCACTCCAACAAACCGCGGCGGTCCGGTCGACCGCGTCGGCAGGCGCTGACCATATGCCGCAACAAAGCCGCAAAAAGTGAGGGCCGGCATTGCTGTCGGCCCCTGAAGACGCAGACCCGGGAGAGATCAGTACTTTGCGACGACCTGGTTGCCCCAACCGAAGCGGTAGTTAAAGCGCAGCGTGACCATGTCTACGTCCTGCGTGATCCGGTCGTTCACAAAAGCGGCAAGTCGCGGATCGGCGACCGTGAACGAATTATTCCGGTGCCCCATGAACAAATGGTCGTATTCGACACCCACCGACCAATTCGGGGTGAAGCCATACTCATATCCAACACCAATGACACCACCCCAGCGCGTTGCACTTTGCGCGGCGAGTTCGACGCCGGACGCGGTATCAAGAACGCTCAAGCGGTTATCTGTCACCGCCGCGCCGCCCTTCACGTAGAACAGTGAGGCATTCCAGGCGTAGCCGATCTGGCCGGTAAAGAGACCGATGGCACTCGTTTTGGCGCGCGTGGAGAACGTCGGATCGATCAAGCTGACGCGCTGGTTGCTGAGATCCGCCCAATCGCCCTGAGCTTCCAGACCAAACACCCACTGGCTGGCTTGCCAGCGATAACCGAGCTGGCCACCGATGACGCCACCGGACCGATCGCGGCAGCCGGAAGCGACGGCTACGCCAGCCGCGTTCAGGAAATCCACGCAGTTGTGGTTCTGCGCCCAGCCACCATTGCCGCCAATATAGAAGCCGGTCCAATTGTAGATCGGAATAATCGGCGCCGGCGGCGGCGCCTTCACCGCCATATCGGCAGCCATGGCGGGCCCCACGGCGCCCAATGCCACCAGACAAACGGTTGCTAGCAGAAGCCTTTTCATCGTGCTTTCTCCTTGCCGGCCATCTCTGATCGGTCGAAACGGCGGGTTTGTTGCAATGCAATGATTCCCCAACTTCCGGCTGAACTCTACGGGCGAGGGCGCAATCTCCGCGTGCCATAATGGCAACACCCAGGACATTTTGCACTCGAGCTGATCATTTCTCGCTGGCCAGCCCTCAGTGATTTCGCCTGGTCTCCGAATGGAGGAAAGCCGTCGGCCGCCGGAGTTCGCTTCTTGGCATCGGCAACAATAGGTCGCAATCACGACCCTTTTTCCGCGTCGCGCTTGTCCTCCTGGCCGGCGACCTCGTCGCCTCGGCCTTGCTCGATCCAGGACGGAATGTCGCTCGAGGGAATCAGCTGTCGCGGCAAAAGGGATTCAGCGTGCCTGCGAACACGACCAATCCCTCATTGAACTTCTCTCGCGCGAAAGTCCTCGCGTCGGCTTCGCTCTCGAACGTGCGTGTCTCCCGGGGACTTCGCCGCTTCGGCAAGGTCCCGCGCTTGTGTACCTCAAACGTGACGTACCAGGTCTGCGGCATCTGCCAGCTTCCGAATCGCGATCAAGCGGACATCTGTCGGCGAACAATGACTGGTGAGATCATGTTGACGTCCTAGTTGCGTCGCTCTTCGCGGCGCTCCGTGCGTCCTTCACGCCTCTCTACGCGTCGTTCGGTACGTCCCATACGTCGCTCCTGGCGGCGCTCGTGGCGCGCTCCCCGCCTCTCCTGGCGGCGTTCCATTCCGACTGTCTGCGCCGGCGCTTGGGTTCCGAACAGGATCGTGCCGGATGCCGCCAGCCCGAGCGCAGCGGCCCATCCCAGCAACGAAAGAGCCTCGCGACGACCAAGTCGCTCGAACCTTGACGTTTCACTCATGTCAGTTACTCCCGATCTTGAGGACGTTTCAGTAGCCAATGCCTCGACGTGCATTCGTTGATCAATGTCAACGGTGGGCGTCCCACTCTGCAGGCGCAACGAACGGAGACGCTCACCAAACCTGGTTGCCGAACCAGCCGTACTGCGGCGGCCGCGCGACAAGCCGGATACGTCTTTCAATGTGCCTCCTCGCAATTTTGTTTTGACGCTGCGGCTTCGCTTCAGCCTTTGTCGACTGACGTGTTTGCAGTCGTTCGGCATCGAGCGGTCCAAACTGAGCAAATGCCTCGCGCACGCTCTTTTGGGCGAAGTCGGTACCCGGCGGGGCAACAAGCTCGACTTTAGCGAGGCGACCCGCAACGATCGTGGGCTGGGTGGTGTCGAGAACAACCCGCTCAGGTAATTTCCAATCGGAATGGATGCGGATGGTGGCCGACGCACCCGCTCCGCCGTGTATGCCGGGCCGATCCGGAAGACAGGCATTCGCCACAAAAAGCAGCGCGAGTAACGAGCCGCCGACATAGAACAGATATCCTGACACCGGCATGGATCCCTCCGTTGCCCGCGAAGACTTTCGTTCGGCAAGCAATGGACGAGGACGACACCAGTGGAATACAATTGACGGCATAACTGTAGTCGCCTGAACACTGCCGGAGTTGCATCTGCCGTAAGGCCGGTATCCCGTGCGCGGGAGCGAGGCGCAATCCTCGCCTCGCTCCTCTCGACAACTTCTATTGGCAATGATACATCAGGCCATCGTCGAGCTTGACCGTGCCGCCTGGCGTGCATTTGATCCCATTGCGTCCAGCGTAGTCGTACCATCCGCTATAGCCGTACCAGGGCCCCCTGCGTAGTAAGCGCGCACGGCATAGTGAGGTCCCTCCGAAATGCCGGCTGCCGACCCACCATCCCCGTAATAAGCGGCCCTTGCCGCCCGAACCGCAGGACCATGATAACCGACTCCGGCATAGTACGCGCCCGCAGCGCCGACGGCAGCCGCGGTACCGACCGCAGCGCGCCGATATTGTCGCCGCGCAACGCCCGCGACACTGACCGGCGTGAGCGGGCGACCCACGCGCGCCTCGGCCTTTTCAACCGACAGGGACGGTCCGCTCTGCCCGGACCAACCGAACGATAACATTGAAGAGAATACGAAGACGGAAGCGGCCAGAGCCGGCTTTGCTAAGTTCTGTCTCATGATGTTGTTCTCCGATTGAAAGCCCACACGTGAAGTGCGACATGGTTGTTACTTTTCCTCCCGACCTCCGTTGAGCCAAATCAACGAAATCTGTTTTTTGGCCGCCTGGCTCGCGCGATTTTCCTGCAACACCGAAGGCCGCGACTTGTCCCTTGGGACAATGACCAGAAGAGCAATATGCCCGCACGGCGCCGCGTCGTAGGCTCAACTCGCATACATCGAACCTCGGGCAGGGAAGATGATGATGGGTCGGTTCGAACTCAATCGCTGTGCAGCGCTCTGCCGCCGGCTTGCAAGCGAGGATTCGGTCAACCGGCATGTCTGGATGGCGGAAGCAGAAAGCTGGTCGCGTCTCTCGCAACAGACCTTTCAGTGCGAGACCCGCTTCAAGGCCGCTATCACCGCTCTGACGAGCTTCGCCTCCGGAATTGGCATATTGCCATTGAAGCAGAAGGGTCGCATTTGCGCCGCCGGCGCCGACTAGATGCTGCCGCTCGGCAGCCGTAGGCCTCCTTGCGACGCCATCTGCGTCGGAACTACTGCGTTGGAATCCATCCTTTGGGTCGGAACGAAAATGCCGGGCCCTTACTGCGCCTGGAAGTAAGCGAGCTACGCTTGAACACGCACCGCCGTACCCACGGCCTTTGCGCGAAGCAATCGCGAAGGAGCCCGTCGATCACCGGTTGGATGTCACGATCCATTCGAGACGAAGTGGGAGTAGCCATTGCCCGGGCCAACGAATTTTGAGCGCGATCAGATCTCACCAACATTTTGAGCCGCGACTGGTGACCAGTGAATTGCGAACCCATCATCTGACAAGATCATCCCCTTGTCAGCCACCACGCTTTGAGCGTGCTAGGTGCGCGCAATTCGTTCTAAGGACATTGTTCTTTGGTACACATGGCGAGACTCAGATTCTGGTCTTTGAGAAAGACCCGCTGTGCCTCCAACACTCGCATCGACATCCATGATCAATGGGGAATAAGGCCCGCGTTCTCCTGTTTGGCTGCCGGCCTGTGCGGCTCTCGCTCAGGGATGAGGCCCAAGAGGCAACGAGATTTCAAACAGAGAGCCAAACGAGCCCGACCTTACCAGCTCCAGTTTTCCAGCATGCCTCTCGATGATCGTTCGGCAAATGGACAGTCCCAGACCCATTCCGCTAGCTTTCGTTGTAAAGAAGGCATCGAAAATCCGCTCCTGATCTGCCGGGGAAATTCCTGCTCCATTGTCTTCTACTGATACTCGAACAGCTAAATTGCCATCAACTTTCGTTGCCACGCATAAAACTCGCGTATAGCCCCTTCTTTTACCGAGAGCGTCAACGGAATTACGAAGCAAGTTGAGCAAGACCTGCTGGATCTGCATCCTGTCAATCAACACGAGCGGAATGCGATCCTCAAATTCCGTTTCCAGCATTATGTGATTCGTCTCAAGATCGTGCTGAATCAGAGCCAGCGCCTGGCGGACGAGGTCTGGAAGGTGGGTTGGAGACCTTATACTGACGTCATCCTTGAACAGAGCTCTCGTGCTCGAAATAGTGGCTTCGACGCGGTAACTATCGGATTCAATATCGCGCAGAATTTGTCGCACCTCAGCAAAATTCGGTTCTCTATTGTCGAGCTCTCCCATTGCAGAATTTGCGTTGAGAGCAATCGCTCCCAACGGGGTCCGGACTTCATGAGCTATTGCAGCAGTCGCCGCGTCCAGGCTCATTAGCCTGTTCGCTCGCTCGCGGCGCAGCAGGGTGATGGCGTTGGCCAAACGAGAGTAAAGCACCAACATTTCGGCAAGCAGCACCGCAAGCAAGACACAACTTGCCAGGAGAGTGAAGCCGCGGGCAACGTACCAGCCCAAGCTAAAGCGAGCAGCAGCGGTGACTGCGCCAATCAGGAAACTTGGAAGCCATGCAGCAAGAACAACAATCAGCCAGAGGTCGAGAACCGTGCGTCTGCGCAAGATCATAGTTACCATCACGGCCGTACACCAGGCCGATAACGCCTCATTAGCGTGCACCCCGAATTGAGTTTGCACGGTCACACTCGAAGAATACATGTCAGGCAGATAGGCGGTGCCCGACACCGCGAACCAGGATAGCAGAGCGGCCAGGAGCAGCACTGTTCCAACTGCCAAGACCAGAGTTTGTACGGCAGAGAGTCCGAACGCGATCTTGTTTTCGGTTCCATTCTTCAGGAAGGCATAGATCAGAATTCCAAGAGGGAAGCTGGTGTGCCAGAGAACGAATAGCCACGGCGCAGTGTTGAAGCCGTCGCCTATCAATCCAAGGGGAGCGTAAGCGCCGGGAAAGGCCAGAGTTTGCAAGAACGCGAACAATCCGCTGCAGATGTATCCACATCCTAGCGCGAGAAGGCCGCGCTGTGGCTGGACGAGATACTGCGCCAACAAAAGAGAGGCTGTCAGCAGATCGGCCGCGCTCAATGTTGTTTGTATTGCAGGCAGGAACGCATCTACACGCGCGAGCGGCATATGTGCAAAAGGAGCGACGGCCGCCACGGAGGCGACTATGCTGAGCACAAGAGCGATTGCTATTCGTTCATCGCGAGAATTCGCTTGCGTCTTGGCAACGACGAGCGCCGAGTAATCCGTATGGACATCCGTGTGCGCTGCGTCAGGCATAGTGCTTCCCCGAACAGATTTTAGATCGTCAGCGACACAATGATAGCAGTCGACCTTGATCTGAAAAAGAGCAGCATTACCCTTGCTGCAGGGGGTCCGCAGGTCATCGGTTAAACTCGAAAAGCCTCGTGGGACGACAATTTCTGGATTCCGCTTTGTCTGCATCCCGATTTCAGTGAACGCCCCTTTCCGGTTCAGGCGCGCTTCTCGTCCGCACGATTTTCTGCGGTTCCTTGATCTCGATCAATGGTCCGAGAACCAGCCCATGGAGCATCCAACCTTACTCACAGCACGGAGATCATCATGAAGCGTGGCATCCTCAGGAACATTTCACTCGCCGCTGCCGTAGTCGCCTTCGGCGTGTCTGGTTCGCTAGGCTGGTCAGCTGACGAAGGCATTTCGCTGTCGCTTGGCCGGGCAGAAGCACGGGTTGGACGGCCCCTGACCCCCGTATCAGTTGCCGGCGTCGCACGCCGCACCACCAGGCGCGCCGTCGTTGGCGGTGCGGCCGTCGGCGCGGCCGCGGTCGGCACGGGCTGCGTCCGCGTTCTTGTCAACGGAAGCTATGTCTGCCGCTGATAGCCGCTGTTGCCGGTTTGAAGGCCGCATCCTGCGGGATGATGTTCCTGCAGGATGTGCCGTCTGTGCGAGCGTGGGCCTGTTGTATTCCCGGTGAACGGCACGCGCGCATGTAGCCCTCTGCAAGGACCGCGGCTAGGTCGCATGACAATCCGGCTCACCGTCGCCGCTAACCATTCTTGCTCGCGGGATGGAAATCGCCGGTCGGACCGCACAGCATTTGGTACAGCATGGGGTCCGAGGACCGCGCTTAAGTGCTGATCGCGCTTCGCTTTTTGAGATGTCCCGGTCCAATCCATCATGGAACAGACTGTGTTGCCAGCGGTGTGAATTGCCCACTGAAGCTCACTGACGGCACCTGTTTCGCACCAGAAACGACGTGAACAAACCACGATGAACGCGATCAACCTCAAACGAAAATACAGCAAAATCAACGAAGTTGATCGATAGTCTGCCGCTCATGACGGTCCGCTTGCAGCGATGACCGCGGTCAGCGAGGCAGAGATTATCAAGCTGCACCAGTTTCCGCACCAGACGCATCGGCGAGGACCCAAGTCGTCGACCGCAAAGGGATGACGCGTCACTGCTCGAGCAACCGTCCTATTCGCACTCAAAGCTAGCCGAATACCCGCACGCTTGCCGCGGTGGCTTTTCATGGTCGCTGTTGTCTGTCCCTGTTGATCGAGTCGATAAAGCGCGGAGGCAAAAGGTGCCCCAACCTTTTGGAGGGAAGCCGTCAAAAGCGCAATTGTGTAACTCGGGTTCGATTTGCAGGTGAGAGGCTCGAGGAAGCGCGATGTCGCCACGCTCTCCCCTTCCCGCCCGCTATCCTCCGACCGGCGCATGGCCCACGGTTATGCGTGCCGATATGGCAGCCGCATATCTTGATTATCGCGATACAAGCGAGCTGGCGCGGGGGTGAGCTGGGGTGAGGCGCCTCCACCGATCGGCTATCACGGGATTGGACGGGCCAAAGAACCGATCTGGTCGAAGGCGGCCATTGACAATTTCCTCGAGCCAGATTCGGATAGTCCCGCAAAACAAGACTTGGCGTCGCTTGTATGAAACCGCCTCGCACATCATTGAAGCTTCCGCGGTACTGCCGGCGAAAGCCGTTGAAGAATGGTCGATGGGCCTATTTTTTTGAGCCGCCGACCTGGGCCCGCGCACAGGGATGCCAAATTGAAGCCGAAGCATTGGGGCAGGATTACGGGGCCGCCGTCGATCGGGCGGAGAACGTCCTCTTGCCGGCCTTCGATAGCTGGCGATCTCGCGGCCTGACGGACATGGTGCCGGCAGCCGTCACGCCGGGATCGTTTGACTGGCTAGTGGGCGTGTTCAAGGCGCACCAGAAGTGGAAGGAGATCGATCACAAGACACAGCGTCTTTACGAGCAAGGCTTGTCGTTATTCGCCAACCATAGGCTGAAGGATGGCACCCGAGCCGGCTCAAAGCTGATCTCAGATTTCACAAAAGGATTCGTAGACGCTGTCTACGCGAAGCTGCTGGTCGTCGAGGAAAAGAAACCTGACGGCAGCATCGTGAAGCGTGAGCGTCGGCGCTTTGCCAACGCTGCAATGGTTGGGTGCCGGCGCGCATGGTTTGTCGGCCAGCGTGCGGAAGAGAAGAAAGTCCCTGCCATCAATCCGTTCTCTCGAATGGGGCTCAAGGCTCGCGCGCCAGGCCAGGCCGTACGGGAGACGCCGACAGCGACATGGGACGAACTCGTCGCCTTCCGTGCTGCCGCGATCGATCGAGGATATCGCTCTGTCGCGACCGCAGCACTCGTAACCTGGGAATGGCTGCAACGGGAAGAGCACGTCTTCGGCGCCTTCGAGATCGGGCACTACCGCCCGAAGGAGCGTCCGAATAGCGTCAAGATCGTACACCCCAAGAATGGAGAGGAAGCTTGGTGGCCGCTCTTCGACGAGGCGGGCGAGGCGCTGTTTCCCGAACTGATGGCCGAACTCGACGAGATTAAAAAGACAACAATCTCCGGCCTCGTCTTTCGGCGGGACCACGCGCATCGTAGGTCCCGCACCCCGCTGCCATGGATCACCGAAAAGAAAGATCTCCGCTACCTCCGCGATGTCGAAGGAGATCATCCGAGCCGCCGGCCTGAGGGAGGAATTGTCGTTTACCTCGTTCCGGCATGGCGGCTTCACCGAGGGAGCAGACAGCGACCTAACGGACGCCGAACTGCGCGCAGCTGGTCGACACCGTTCGTCGCGGCAGTTGCCGACCTATGCGAAACGCACGCGCAAGCAGCTCATCTCGGGCACCAAGAAGCGCCGCGACGAGCGAACAAAAGCAGCCGGTTTGTCGGAATAGCCGCTGACCGCCTGTCGGAATGGCCGGCTCGCAAGGTATCTAAGCTATTGAAAAGCTTGGTGGGCGCACCAGGGCTCGAACCTGGGACCCGCTGATTAAGAGTCCGATCGCAACCCCAATGTTTTCAGCCACTTAGTTTCTAAAAGTCATATAGAGGGCTGAAGGAACATCAATGACTTAGACGCTGATTTCTAAATGAGCGCCTCAACTTTAGTCTTAAATGAAAATGTCCTCACAACCTCGCGTGCTCCACAGCTAGACCAGATCGCTCACAATAATCATGCTGCAGGTTCGAGTCCTTCCGGATCAGCAGCGCGCTGCGTCAGGGATGATCGGACAGCTGGCGCAGAAAAAGCCCTACTCAACAGAATACATGGCCGACAAAGGCGGGGCTCGTTTACAGACAGCCTGCAATTGCGTAATGGACTCTTACACTTACGATTGCGAGGACTGTTGGAACCGTGTTCGTCGAACTTGGGGATGAGGCTCCGGACGTTCGAAGACCTTGCGACTTTTCCGACGATTGGTTCGCGAATGCTAGGCGAGAGACAATAGTGTTCGATCAGACCATTCGTCAGCTCCTCTCGCTTTTTCCGCGTGGCGCGACGGACGATCAGCTCATCTGGCGACTGAGCGCATCAGGCATCCGGCTGAGCGCCTCGGAATTGATGGCTGGTCTCGGCGCTCTGGCCCAGCGCGGCGAAGTCATTCGGAATCCGGCCGGTCGGTGGCAGGTCGCACGTCTGCAAACCAACCGTAAAGATGGCCCCCCCTCAGCCGAGGGTAAGGCGGCGCCCCCGGGCGCAGCTCCCGCCAACTCCCTCACTGCGGTTGATGCGACATGGTATCCGCTGCGGCCTTCCGAAGATATCGCTTCGGACAGATCGGAAAACGAAGGTTCCCTGCCGGATTGGCGATCACTGCTCGGGTACTATGCGGCGACACAACGCAAGGATCCGCGCGGAAAGATAGAGGCCTTTGCGGATCGTCATGGCTCGTTGTGGCAATTGCTGCGACTTAGTGGGACATGGTGGGCCTATGCCAGCATTCGCATCAGCACCGAGCGCCTCCCTGAGGCGCTAGTCGAAGCGCTATCGAAACAAAATCTTTCGTCGCCAGCCATCGGCTGGCCCGTCTCTGTGTTCCCCTCGCCTCAGGGACCTCTATTCGTCCCCGCCCTGATCCTGCCGGTCGATTTTCGGATCGAAGGGAAGGACGTCGTTCTCAACATTGAAGATCCCCAGCCGACACTCAACCCCGCATGGGTGCACGAAGTCTGTCGCCACACGCCTCGGAAGCCTAGCGAAATACCCGAGCAACTCTTTGCGGAAGGCGAAGACAACACCATTGGCGGTATCAGCGACCGTCTCAGACGCTCCTTCGCAACAATCGGAGGCATGAACCTGAGGCCCGGCGAGCTTGCTCCCGAAATATCGACGCTGGGCAAAGGTCTCCGAAACGCAGCTGCGCTTTTCCTCCCCGAGGAGGGGAACTTTACTAAAGCTGCTGCTGAAGATCTCGAGCAGATCCGCGGGTGGCCGGAGGAAAAATTGGCGAATACGGCACTGTCGACGCTGCTCGCAGCTTCTTTGCCCCCTCCGCGTTCACTCGATGGGATCAATGTCCTGCCCGTCGGTGAACAAAAGGCACTAACCGATCATCAGCTCAGTGCCGCCGAGGCCGCACTGGAGCACGGCCTGACTGTGATCCAGGGCCCACCAGGGTCCGGCAAGAGCGAACTCATCTTCACGCTCCTCATTTCAGCCGTGATGGCAGGTAAAACCGTCCTTTTCTCCGCCCGCAATCATCAAGCGGTTGACGAGGTCGAGAGACGCCTGAAGGCAGTCGTTCCTGACCATCCGCTAATGACGCGAGCGCGCGATGCCGAAGGCGAGCGTGACATCAGCTTTCTGGATGCGCTCAATGCACTCTCGCACGAGGATACAATCAGCGCGAGCCAGCACGACGAGCTGGACGCGGCAACAGGCATACTGCAAACGCGCGCCGCCGAATGGCACGACAGACGTCGCAAGCGCCGGGACGAATCTGCCCTTCATCTCGCGCTTTCGGCGCTGGTTGAGCGACGCGAGCTTCTCGGCAAGGCGAAGCCCTCGACAATCCAAGCCAAAAAGCTCCCGAGCCTGCTGACGCGATTGCTTCTTGCACTAAGGCGGCTACGACGGCATCGGGTCCCCTTATTGAATCCCCTCCCCGAGAACGCCTCACTTCGACAGATCAACAGCCGGGTTGCTGATGTGCGCGCCGCTCTCGTCAAGGCTAGAGCTTCGGACTCGTTGGAGCCCAGCGATATCGACCATGTGGAGCTCGCCAACGATATCAGATCCTTCCTGCCGAAGTTGGCCGATGGTGTGACCAAGCCCACGGAGGAAGAACGGAGCCAGATCGCAGCCAGGACAAAGGAGCTCGCTTTCACCAACGTCAGATCTGCCAAACAACTAATCCATGAAGACGCGCAGACGGTCCTGCGTAGGCGTCCGATCTGGGCGGTGAGCACTCTCTCCGTACCATCACGGGTCCCGCTTGCGCCCGGTCTCTTCGATTATGTCATCTTCGATGAAACCAGCCAGAGCGATATTGCCTCGGCACTCCCTCTCCTGGCGCGAGCTAAAAAAGCCGTCGTAGTGGGAGACCCAATGCAGCTCAATTTCATTCGGCCGCTAGGCACGGGTGCCGAGCACGCATTGATGGATGCCGCTGGACTTCCAAAGCACGGACGATCGCGCTACGCTCAGAGCATCAATTCACTGTTTGATTTCTGCTCCACCCGTCCTGCCGCCAAGCGCTTTCTGCTGGCCGACCAGTTTCGATCGGCGCCGGCGATCGTTGATTATCTCAATGCCGACTTTTACAGCGATCAGCTCATTGGCCGTCGGTGGGACGAGCAATTTCACCCGCCAAAGGACTATCGTCCGGGCCTTGCCTGGGAGGATGTCACCGGCTCCGAAACCAGACAGAACGGCGGCCCAATCAACAAGGCTGAGGCTGAGCAAATTGCCCGCTTGCTCAAGAAATTTGCCGGAGAGACCAGCTTCCATGGGTCGGTTGGTGTCATCGCACCCTTCAACGCTCAAGTCGCTGAAATCCAGAAGATCGTGCAGTCACACCTGACAGATCCTGAACGCGAACGACTCTCGCTACGGATTTCGACTGTCGACAAATTTCAGGGCGGTGAGGCCGACATCATCCTGCTATCTCTCGTAATGGCCGCGAACTCGCAACAGTCGACCCGGGCCTTTCTGCGCAAGGAACGACGCCGTTTGAATGTCGCCGTCAGTCGCGCCCGCGCGCTCTGCATCACCGTGGGTGATCTCGCTCACGCCAAGAAATGCGGAATACGCCACATCGAGTTTCTCGCCGACCGTGCTAGTCGCCCTTGGTCCCCACCGAAGCCAACGCAGTTCGACAGCAGCTGGGAGCGCCGGCTATACACCGCGATGAAACTGCGCGGACTGGACCCACATCCTCAATATCCGCTTGGGACCCGCTTCCTCGATTTCGCGCTTTGCAAAGGTGGCACAAAACTCGACATTGAGGTTGATGGTGTTCGCTGGCACACAGACGTGGCTGGGAATCGAAAGACTTCCGATCGGCTGAGAGACAATGAAGTCACTGCCCGTGGATTTACGGTGCTGCGCTTCTGGGTCCACCAGCTTGCAGACGACATGGAGGGATGTCTTGACCGTATTGAACGCGAATTCAATTGATAGCGGGCCAACGCTTCCATCAGCTACAGCGTCATGGAAGTGGATAGCCCTAATCGCCGGCCTTACCTTTTTCGTCATCTGCCTCAACTCCGCGCTGTTCTTTCTCGTGCAACAGCATGAGCGGTCCATTGCGACGCGCGAGAATGATGTCGAGCGTGGCAAGGTTGAGGTATTGGCGCTGCAAGCCCAGCTTCCGGTGCTAAGGCAAGAAATCAAATCTCTCGAAGATACCCGAACGGCCGCAGACCGCCGCAAGAACGACGCCGAAAAGGCGGCTACGGACATCGAGCAAGTAAAGAAAGAACGCGATCGGCTGTTTACCGAACAACGCGCATCAGAAGCTGAACTATCGCAGCTGAAGACTAGGATGGAAAGCCAGACACGCCAGTTGGACATCCTCAAGTCAGAGAGCGCGTCGGTAGGCAAAACCATAGCTGGACGGACCGACGAACTCAAAGCGGTCGGAGACCGGCGGGATGCACTAGATGCCGACATAAAGAAGCTTGAAGATCGGAAAAGCGCTCTTGAACGCGACACCGAGCTCGCCGCCAAGGCCGCAGCGGATGCGGCCAAACTGAAGGCCGATCGCGATAGGGTCAACAAGGAATGGCAAGACCTGTCGGCAGAGCGCGACAAATTGAGAATAGAAACAGACCGATACAAGGCGATCCAGAGCAGCATTGCGGCTAGTGATGCGGTGGCGAAGAAAGCTGAGGAGTCGCGATCAGCTGCGGAGAAAGCCGCCGCTAAGGCCGAAGTGGACCGCCAGGCCGTGGAGCAGGAATTGGCGAAGCTCCGAGCTGATATCGGACGCCTCACGCTACTTCGGACCAGTCTTGCCGTCGACGAGCAAGCTGCCCAACGAGCCGCATCCCAGCGGGCGGTCGCAGAGACGGCCCTGGCGACCATTCGCGATGAGGCTGCCACCTCCGAGAAAAGGGCGGCTGCCCTTCGTACGGAAGTTGCGACCCTGGAACAGAAAAGGCGGCAAATGGCGACCGACGAGATGGCGGTCGCTCGTGCCCAGCAAGCTCGGTCGGAATCTGAAACGGCTCTCGCCGAGGTGCAGGCGGGCATTTCAGATATGGAACAGCGACGCGCAAGTTTACTGAACCAGTTGGATGATTTGAGAAAGAAACTGAACGACGACACCGCGCGTCTCCAGGAGCAATGCATCGCCAGCAGCAAACCGCCTGCCGCTGCTTTAGCGCCGCCGGCCCAATCCCCTAGGGCAACCGCTCCAGCCACCGCGCCGAGGCCCTTGTCCGGCCCAACCCGGCTCCTTCCGCAACCGAACAATCAGGCACCAAGAGCCTCGTCACAGCCGTAAGAAGAGAAAAATCGTGGACGCCACCCAGCTCGTTCTGCCTGCCGTCATCCTGCTTACGGCTTTAGCTCTCATGATGAGCGGAATCGCGATCGCTTTTCAGATCCGTCGCGATCGACTTCCGGACGCTACACGCTACGAGAACATCAAAGAGCTAAGGGCGCAGGAAGAAGGTCTGCTTGCGGACAGGCGGCAGGAGTTGAGCGTTGTCGAACAGAAAATCCAGCAGCGAGACCGGCTCATAGCCGAAGTCGCCAGCATGGAAGAGCGCTTCGCCGTGATAAAGGCCGAACTTGCGACCCTTGAGGATGCAAGGCATGAAATCGAAGAAGTCAAAGCGCAGGCGGCAGAGGCCGCGGGCGAGCTGGCCACGATTTCGCAACAGCTGAACGAGAAGCGCGCCGAGCTGCAGGATATTATGGAGAAGTTTAGCCCTGACAGACTTGAACGAGCACGGAGGGAGCTCGACCAGATCACCACCGAGCGCGCCGAGATTTCGTCTCAACTACAGCCGCTTCGTGCAGAACGTGACAACTCTGTCAAGTTGATCGAAGAGGCGAAAACGGTTGCCGCACTGGAAGCTGCACGGAAGGTCCAGCTCGATAATCTCTCAAAGGAAATCGAAGAGCTCGAGCGCCGGAAAGAGCCTCTGGCGACGGTGTCCCAGGAGTTGAACAAGAAGCGCGCCGAGCTACAGGATATTATGGAGAAGTTCAGCCCAGAAATGGTCGAACGTACGCGGAGGGAGCTGGAGTTAGTCAAGACCGAGCGTGACGAGATTTCCTCTCAAATACAGCCGCTTCGTGCAGAACGTGATAACGCTCTCAAGCTGATCGAAGAGGCAAAAACGATTGCCGCGCTCGAAGCTGCAAGGAAGATTCAATTTGAAAACCTTCTAAAGGATATCGAAGAGCTCGAGCGCCAGCAGCAGCCTCTTGAGACCCTCCTGCAGGAAAGGGAGGCCATCAAGGCGAAAGTTCAGACACTTAGGGACGACGTGACGCAACTGGAGGTCCGGAAGGCGATACTGGACCGAGAGACTGGAGCTGAGGTCACGGAAGCCGAACAGGAACGCCTGCTCGACGACCTCATCAAAGTGCCATCCGTCCTGGAATTCCCAGCGGTCAGGCGACAAGCTCCGTGGAGCGAAGCGGAAGCGCTACACAATGTTGGCCAATACCTCAGTTCCTACAATCTAAGATACAGCGACCGGACCGTTCACGCCTTCCACACGGCGCTCAAGATCAACGATTTCTCTCAGCTCACCGTGCTCGCAGGCGTCTCTGGAACAGGCAAGAGCCTGCTGCCAAGGCGCTACGCCGAAGCCATGGGCATTCATTTCCTTCAGGTCGCAGTGGAACCTCGTTGGGATAGTCCGCAGGATCTCCTTGGTTTCTACAACTACATCGAAAAGAACTATCGGGCTACTGATCTCGCTAGGCTGCTGATCCACATGAATCCATACGAATCTCCCTGTGCACCGGACTCCGATCGATCCGATCACATCGCGTTGGTCCTTCTCGATGAAATGAATCTCGCTCGCGTCGAGTATTATTTTTCGGAGTTCCTCAGCCGCCTGGAAGCGAGGCCTCGATACGACGAGGCTTCGGACGCCCGTAAGCGCTCGGACGCCATGATCCCGATCGACATCAGGGGCCTGGAGAAGCCGATAACCCTGTTTCCGTCCCACAATGTGCTCTTTGTGGGGACCATGAACGATGACGAAAGTACGCAGTCGCTCTCGGACAAGGTTCTCGACAGAAGCAACATCCTGCAGTTTGCAGCCCCCACTAACTTTCCTGATCAGATACACGATCGAGGCAGCGATCGCCCGCGGGAAGCACAGTCATTCAAGTCATGGCGCACCTGGATAAAGCCGGCATCGAATCTGCAGGGTGGGGTGCGTACCGCCGTCGATGCTGTCATTGAAAAACTCGCCAAGATCATGGAGGACTGCGGTCGCCCATTTGGTCATCGCTTGCGCGATGCAATCATCGCATATGTTGCAAATTATCCAGCAGTTCGGGGACATGACTACCGCGCACCACTAGTTGATCAGATCGAACTTCGTATTCTGCCCAAACTTAGAGGCTTGAGATCGAAAGCCACCGAGCGGCGTTCGATGATCTCGATCGATTGCTTCGGGACGAACTGAATGATTCGCTAATGGCGGACCGAATCGCCGACCTGCAGACCCGGCAGGCTGGCGGCACAGGTTTGTTCGTGTGGCGCGGTCTAACGCGGTAGGTGAGATCCGTGTTCGAGATCTGGCTCAGGCCATGGGCCCTTCTTCAGTTCGAACGAATCCACCGACTGCCGGTGCGAAATCAGGATATTGAAATCGGAGCCAATCACGCCGCTTCAATTTGGCTCTATGAGACCGACAATCTACGCGCCCAGGTAAATGGTAAGCCGGACACAGCCGAGCGCGTTCCTGGTTTCGAAGCGGGGGATGATGGGCGGCGTCTTTCCATCATTCCATTCCCGCTCCGAAATGCGCCGGGCATCAGCATCTCGACGGGTAGTCAGAACGTCAGCCTCCGTTGGCACGGCATCCCCGAACGCCCGCCTGCAAAGCAGGAGCCTCAGACCGAGCAAGAACATGAGGCGCACAGGTTGATGTTGAGAGCCCAGGCAGTATGGGCTCGCCTGAGAGACGTGGATTCAGCGCTCGGAGATCCGGCACGGATATGGCAAGAACTGCGCCACCGCTGGACGGAGGAAGATGCCGACACCCCACCGAGCATGGACATCATCGTCAAACATGCCTTTGCATTATGGCGGACCATCGATGAGCTTGCTCGATCTCCTCGCCGGATCCTGCGGCGTACTCACCGCCAGATTCCACTATCCAGGGTTCAGGAGCTAGATCGACGAGCCATGACCTGGCTGGTACGGCAGCCAGGAGAGACTCTGGCCGAACGAGCGGGTGACCGACAGCGACTCCTTGCGGTTGCTCGCGAAGAGAACTTCGACACCTTGGAAAATCGGGTTCTTCGCTCTTACTGCGAACTGGCATCACACGCCGCTCGCGACTATCTCGAACTCAACAAGGCGAAGCGCTTGAGCACGCGCGCCCGCAAGGTGGATGCCTTCGGCCGCGCCAGCCGTCGACTTGCACGCCACCTAGCCGACCACGGAGTCAGGTCGGTGGATCCCGGTGTTACGCCAAATTTTGTTCTTCAGCACAACATCAACTATCATCGAGCTTGGACCAGCTGGCAAGAACTGCTCGATCGCGATCGAATTCTCGACGAGCTCTGGCGCTGGCAAGCCCGCTCTTGGGAAGAGTTCTGTACCCTTGCTGTCGTTGTCGCGCTGTCAGACGTCCCCGGCGCTAGGCTCATCGCTGCGGCACCTCTTGAATTTCTCGACGAACAAAGCCGCGGATCCTGGATCAGTCACGACAATCCGCTTGCCACATTCCATCTGCCTCAACAGAAGCTGACCGTTGAAGTCCGCTATAGAATGCGCAGGCCCGACAAAGCTATTTCTGATTTCGCCGCGCCTATATTGATCCGGTTCGGACGTCTCGGTGAAGTCGTTGGCTTCCTGGGGAACGCCGTCGTTTGGCCGATCTGGGCGGTTCATGGCGGGTTGGTCGAGGGAGAACTGGCGGAGATCGAGCGCATTCTCGCGATCGGGCCGAAGGCTAAGATTGTTGCTGCCGCGGTTCTTCGTCCGACCGCTGACGATGAAAGCCACGAATGTCAGCGGGGTACGTCGGCTATTTGTCTCACGATCGGCACGCAACGCACTGGCCTATGGAATGCGCTTAAAGAGTTGACGCAGTTGTTTACCTCGATCTTGACGGCCGAGGATCGTCGATGAGACGAATTTCGGGGATCGACATCAATGGGTGGAAGGATATCGCCGTACGCGACTGGAACTCCGAAGAGCCAGAGGTTCGGCTGCACATCGCGAAGATCATCGAAGGCGGCATTGGGACAGTTGCTGTTAGGCTTAACTCGGGCGATTGGATCGCCGGGCCTCAGGCCTCCATCGCGCCTCACGGTCGGGGCCAAGGCTGGGGCGAGCTGGGAGATCCGGCGCGCAGAGTTGCGCTTGCTCCACTTCTTGATGATCCGCGCGCGGAATACACCCCGGAGGGCAAGCAGATCTATCGCGCTGCGGTAGGAGCCCTCGCTCGGGGTGCGGAGGACATTATCCTCAGCGTTCCCGATATCCCGCAGTTCGATGAAGCGGCACAGTTTCGCAAGCTTTCGATCTTTCATCGAGATACGAGAAAGGTTCGACTTCTCTGGAGGCCAGTCGCCGCTTTCCTGCACGCTCTGGAACGCCGAGAGATCTCGCCAGACACCGAAGGCGCCCTTTTCTGTTTTTTAATTCATTCCACCGACGGGCTCCAGCTTCAGACACTTCGCCTTCGTCGTGATGCCGAACATCCGAACCATTTTGCTCCAGAGCGCGACGATTACGGAAAGCAGTTTCTTCCTGAGGTCGGACTAAAGAGCCTTTTGAACAGGGCCGATGAGAGCGTGCTGAAGGCCAATCCGGTGTTGAAGGAAAGCTCCTGTGAGAAAAGCACGCTCGGGCTTCAGCTACTTCTTGGGATTGGTCCGGTGACGGCGGAGATCTTGCGACTGAACAATGGCAACTGGATCGAAGTTTTTCCGCCTTCCTTGACTGAGGACGACGTATTTTCGCGCACCGACTTCCAGTCGGGCATCGACTTCGGAACATCACATGCGATCACTGGCACATTTCTGCTGACCCCTCTGGCTGAGCCGTTTGCCTCAGCTCTCGCCAGGCGACTGCAGGCTTTTTTCCAAACGTTGTGCGTCTTAGTTGGGACGCTGTGGCGCGCGGCACGCTCAAGGCTGGCCGCCTGATCGAAAGGGGCCTGCCGCATTATTATGATCGGCTGACCCCGATCAGCCTTGCCGTCATGAGGCGGGATGAGCCACAATTTGATGACCTGATTGGCAGCGACGCCACTTTGCCAGCAAATAAAGAGTACGTCTCTCCTCCCTATCGAGACCTGAAGTGGCTGGCCGGAAAGAGGGAGATCGAATTTTATGTTCTCAAGGGAGACAAGGAGGTCCGGTTCTGGAAGGTAGCACTGAGCGATGCTCCTAAGACCGATGTCGAGGTCGAATTGCGGCTTCGGCAAACCCCGGGGCAAAGCTGGGCAAAATTGTCCCTCGCATCACCTGAGTGGGAGCCACTTCAGCGGTCGCCGATATTGCTCGATTGGACCACGCTTGCTCCGCTCGATGCTTCGCCTGATGCGATACTCGAGAAACTCAGGATGCCACCGCCCACAGTACCGACACGGATTGTCGAAGCGCCCTGGATCGACTTCTGGGTTGGAACCGACCGCATCAAAGGCTTGAATAGCCAGCTGGCCCAGATGCGACGTACCGGACGTTATGACCTTGACGCTCTGGCCGCTATGCTGTCCCGATCGCAACGAGATCCCGCGACCCAGCGGCTCCTTCGACCTGTCGGGACCGACGGCGAATTGCCTGAAGACCTACCAGAACAAGTCATAGCCGACCTTACATCAGCGCTCGATGAAGCTTCCAGGCTGATTTCCACGGCTCCTCGCCAACCTCTCAAAGTTAACGGACCGGCTCGCTGCCTGACCTGGACATTCACCCGATGTCCGGAAAGCATTCAGGACATGATCGTGGATGCATTGGATGCCGACCTCACCGGAAGCAAACACCCTCTTCTGGCTCCTCGTGCGGCCCGGAAGGTGCTAATCCAGGGTGCAGGTCGATCGGTGACAGGCGATCGGCGCATTCATCGTGTGTTGCTCTCGCTCGTATCACGCCCGGCTAATGCAGATACAATGAATGCATTTGCGATGATCTTATCGCGCCGGGCCGAAGCCCCGAACGCACTAACAGGGCGCCTCGTCGAAGACATCGTTCGCTTGGCGTCCAGCGAACTCGTAGCTCTGACAGAGAAGCTCTCATTCAACATTCGGTTCAAGTATGCGCTGTCAGCCATAGCCGGCCTCTTCAGGTATCGTGAAGTTGAACCCTATGCCCTTCTCGCCGGGCGAGACCCTACCGCGCAAAGGCTTCGTGATAGTTTGGACCGAACCGCGCATATCCTGGGGCCTCAGCGGGGCAAGCTCTTGCGCATTGACGAGAAGCTTGGCTTGATCTCAAGCATCCGCGATCTCCTCGATGGCGGCGGCGATCCAGCAATTCTGGTTCGGATCGAAGACTTAGACGACGACGGTGCAGAGGCGGAGGAATAGGGAAACTCACAGGCATTTAGCCGCGCTGGTCGGCGCTATCTCATCCTCGCATGAACCAGCCATTCGCGCGGTCTGATCGGCAACCGAGCAGCGACGCGCCACGCAGAAGCTGAGAGCGGCGCACGAATGGTGCCTAGCTCTTCGTCCGAGGCCGCCAAGCCTGTCCAAGATCGTTCAGAAACATCACCGGTCCATGCTGACGATCTGAGAACATGGCTGCAGTTAACCGCCTGCCAAAACACGCACCGGTGTCAACGTTGAGGCGATTGGGCCGAAGGTCCGGTAATCCGGTTTTCGTTGGCGTGTGACCGTGCACGACGAATACACCATGATCGCTCTGGGATGAGAGGAATGGCTCACGTATCCAGAGCAGGTCATGCTCATTCTGCTCCGCCACAGGAATGCCAGGACGGACACCCGCGTGGACGTACAGCCGTTTGCCATCGGACATTTCGAGCGGAAGATTTCTGATCCATGCCAGGTGCTCTTCAGGTATTTCGCTTGGGTCGCCAACTCCGTAGCTGTCCAATGTTTGCTCGCCGCCGTTGGCCCACCAATTCATGAGATCGCTGTCGGACCTACCCTTATCGGCAGCAGCGATGAGCATCTGATCATGATTGCCACGCAGGCAAACGAAGCGTTCGGGATCCCGGAGCTGCTTCTCCATCAGAAGATCGATAACTCCTTTTGCATCCGGTCCCCGGTCAACGTAATCGCCGACCAGAATGAGGCGCGCCTGCCGCCCAGCGCTCACGCTCTCACAGGCTGCGAGCAGCGATTCCAGCTTGTGCGAGCAACCGTGAACGTCGCCAATTGCGAAAGTAATCGCGTCGGTCATTCAGCTATCTCATCGTGATCGTCGGCAAATGGCACGGCAGTTCATGCAGTCCCAGGCAAATATTTTCTGTAAATGTTCCATAATGCGTAAACTTCGTCGGGGCTAAATTGAATCTAGAAGATTGGACGGTCGCTCGGGTGCTGCACCACTCAGGCCGGCAGGTGAAGCCAAAGACTAAAATTTGAGTGGGCATGATGGATCAGCGTCTATCCGAATCAGGTATCCCTGTGTCGCCGAACAAAGAGAGCTTACGCTGACAAACACGGCCAATAACAATAGTGGAGGACCAGAGGGCTCCGGCTTCTGGGCTTGCATCCGCAGGGGTTCCAACGAGATCGGAGGCTCCTGCATCGAGCTGTCCTGCGACCACGAGCGCATCCTTTTGGATCTCGGCAAGCCCTTGGATGCGGAAGGAGCCGATCGCGCGCTTCTCCCGCCGGTTCCTGGGCTTGAAGACGGCGCCGATGCCCGCCTTCGTGCTATCGTGATCTCTCATGGGCACATCGACCATTGGGGCCTCGTTCCGCTCGCGCACACAAGCATTCCCACCGCAATGGGAGCGGCGACCCGCCGCATCCTGCACGCGGCGGCCCCGTTCGTGCCTAATCCGTTCACTCCCGGCGAAACGATTGAGCTTGCCGACCGTAAGCGAATTACCATCGGCCCATTCGCAATCACGCCTTATTTGGTCGACCATTCAGCCTTTGATGCCTACGCGCTTCTGGTCGAAGCTGGAGGCCGCCGCCTGCTCTATTCGGGCGATATTCGCGCACACGGTCGCAAGGCTGCCTTGTTCGACCGCCTGATCCAGCAACCGCCACAAGCCGTGAACACGCTACTGATGGAAGGATCAAGTCTCGGCCGCTTGGACGAGGACAAAACCTTTCCATCAGAAGCGGATGTCGAAGCGCTCCTTGCCGACCGGTTTGGCCTCCCCGGCTTCGTCGCGATATCCGCCTCAGCACAGAACATCGATCGCATTGTGAGCATCTATCGTGCATGCAAGCGAACCGGACGAACCCTGCTGCTCGACCTTTACGCGATGGAGATTCTCAGAGCGACCGGCAACGAAAACCTCCCGGCGCCCGGGTGGCCAAACCTCTCCGTCTACGTACCGGAATATCAAAGGCGCCAGATCGCAAGAAGCCGGCGTTTCGATCTGCTTGAGCCCTACAAGGCTGCCCGCGTTTTCCGCGAGCACATCGCCGAGATCGCCGATAGCACCGTAATGCTGTTTCGACCGGCGATGATGCCTGATGTTGACGAAGCCAACCTATGGCGCAACGCCCGGGCAATTTGGTCCCAGTGGGACGGCTATCTGGCGGCCGGGACGGGCGCGAAGCTTAAATCCGACCTTACCGACCGCAATGTGGGTCTAGAGAACATTCATACATCGGGGCACGCGAGTATCAAGGATTTGCAGCGGCTCGCGAATGCCATCGCACCAGGCGCACTCGTCCCGATCCATACGTTCGAAGCCAGCAGGTTTACCGATCTGTTTCCAAACGTGATCCGCCGAACCGACGGCGAATGGTGGCAAGTCTAGATCTCACAGTATCGGCGGCTTTGAATTTCCCAGGAGCAACAGCATGACTCGCAAACTTGGCCCGCAGTTCTTAAATGACCTTCAGCAAGGGAAGCTGGCGGCGCTCGTGGAGCAGGTGCGCAGCGACGACACGTTGATGCTCGCGCTTCGCGGCGCATCCATCAATCTTTACTATCGTGGCGGAAGCGTTCTACGTCTCAGGCAGAATGGCTCTGACTATAGCGCTTGGTTCGACCCCAATTACGCGAAGAGCAAGCCCATCCCCGCTTTACCGCCCGTGATTTCTACGCCCGAGGACTGCGAAAAGTGGATCGGTGCCCTCCCCGCCCTCAAGGAGCTGATGAATCGCTTTTTCTCGGTGCACGCAAAATCAGAACGGGAATTTCAGCAACTCGTCGCATGGGAAAACAATCGATCTCCGGTAGCCAACTCGAGCGAGTACTTCATTACCGATATCGAATACGCGGACGTGAGCCAAAGCGCGCGGTTGGACATGTTGGGGGTCAAATGGCTCAGCAAAAATCGAAAGGATGGCTCCAAGTGCACTCCGGTCTTTATCGAGATGAAGTATGGCATTGACGCCTACGACGGAGACGCCGGGATCAAAAAGCACATCCAGGATCTGCAATCGATACTAAGTGATCCGGCGAAGGTTCACGAACTGAGCCAGACGATAGCGGACCAGTTCAATCAGCTTTCGGAGTTGAGTCTAATTAGCTTCAATCGCAGCGCTGCCGTAGAAACCATTTCGGTCTCTGGCCGACCTGAGGTCGTCTTTCTGCTTGCCAATCATAATCCCAGGAGCAGGAAACTACTCAATATCGTTCAGTCGATCGAAGAGCCGAAGAGCTTTGATCTCCGTTTCTTCTCTGCCGCATTTGCCGGATACAGCATGCATGATGCTTGCATGATGACGCTGCAAGAGTTTCGGACGCGGCTCCAGCTCCCTGCGCCCTCACGGGATCCGTAGGCGACCAAAAGCCTTCGTCTCGCATTTACAAGATCCTTCACCGTACCCAATCCCCTTAGAAGAACACACACTCATGGATGTGGGGAAAGGTCGTCAAGACATCCTTATTCTGCTGTGACCGGCTCCTAAATTCGCCTATCGTTTAATTGCATTTTTCGTATCTGATCGAAATGGTTGCGCTAACCGCGAGGAGAGCGATATGTCTCTCCTGGAGACTCAATGGTCTCGATTCCTACCGATCGCTACGGACTTTCGCGGATCTGCATCCCGTAGAAGTACGGGACTTGGCACGGGGATGATGCTTGCGTTGGGGGCGTGATGTCTGATCCTTTCTTTGACCACCCTATCCTCAATTCGCCTTACGAGTACCCGGTCAGGCACTGGGAACTCGACGAGACGGGGCAGCCAACCCAAAGGATCATAGAAAGCCGCCGGAGCGCCAAGTTCGTCACCCCAATCCCAAAGCCGAAGAAGAAAAAGCCTGCGTCCCAGAAAGGGTTCGTTTTCGAGGAGGGCAAGGGTCTTTCCACGGCCGAACAACAGTACGACATCACCTCGATTATCAACGAGGTGCGGAGCCACGTCGACTCCTGGCGTGCATTACCCAACCCAAACCAATGGCAAGTCACACCTGAGACCGCTCGCCTCCTCCAGCATTGGCGCCATCACGACTCTGGGGGCGTGCGTCCGTTCTTCTGCCAGATCGAAGCGGTTGAAACGGCGATCTGGCTGACCGAGGTTGCGCCGGGCACTCGGCAAGGCAAGCGGCTGCTCGATCACCTCGCGGCTGCGAACAAGGATGCCAATCCCGAGCTGATGCGCCTGGCACTGAAGCTCGCGACCGGTGCCGGCAAGACGACGGTCATGTCTATGCTGATCGCATGGCAGACTATCAACGCCTGCCGGCACGAAGGCAGCAAGAATTTCACTCGCGGGTTCCTGATCTGCGCCCCCGGCCTGACCATCAAGGATAGGCTACGTGTTCTGCAGCCCAATGACCCCGAGAACTACTACTCAGAGCGCGCGATCGTCCCCACCGACATGCTGGACGATCTGCACCGGGCAAAGATCGTCATCACCAACTATCACGCCTTCAGGCTCCGCGAGCGCGTTGAGCTGTCAAAAGGCGGTCGTCAACTCCTGCAAGGACGGACTGGCGAAGAGCTGAACACGCAGGAGACCGAAGGCCAGATGATTCAGCGCGTCATGGGCGAGCTGATGGGCCTCAAAAACATCCTGGTCATCAACGACGAGGCGCACCACTGCTACCGCGAGAAACCCAAGGAACCCGACGATGAGGATCTGAAGGGCGACGAGAGGAAGGAGGCGGAAAAAAACAATGAGGCCGCCCGGCTCTGGATTTCCGGCATCGAGGCGGTGAACCGTAAGCTCGGTGTGGCCCGCGTCATCGATCTCTCGGCGACGCCGTTCTTCCTCCGTGGCTCAGGATACGCGGAAGGCACCCTCTTCCCCTGGACCATGAGTGACTTTTCGCTGATGGACGCGATCGAATGCGGCATCGTCAAGCTGCCGCGCGTTCCCGTGGCCGAAAACATTCCTGGCAATGAAATGCCGATGTTCCGCGATCTCTGGGAGAATATCCGCAAGGACATGCCCAAGAAGGGCCGCGGCCAGGGCGAAGAGCTTGACCCGCTCCGCCTTCCGACCCGCCTGCAGACCGCGATCGAGGCGCTCTACGGCCACTACGAGAAGACGTTCAAGCTGTGGGAGGAGAAGGGGATCAAAGTCCCTCCCTGCTTCATCATCGTCTGTCAGAACACGGCCATCTCGAAGCTGGTCTATGACTTCATCTCCGGCTTCCACCGGAAGAACTCGGATGGCTCGACGACACTTCAGAACAGTCGCTTCGCATTGTTCCGGAACTTCGATGACGTCACGGGCAATCCGTTGCCGCGGCCAAACACGCTCTTGATCGACAGCGAGCAGCTCGAAGCCGGCAATGCGCTGGACGACAATTTCCGCGCCATGGCCGCCGACGAAATCCACCGGTTCAAGCGCGACATCATCGAGCGTACCAAGGACGCTCACGCTGCCGACAACATTAGTGATCTGGATCTGCTTCGTGAAGTGATGAACACCGTCGGCAAACACGGGCAACTCGGCGGCTCGATCCGATGCGTCGTCTCTGTCTCGATGCTGACCGAGGGGTGGGATGCCAATACGGTCACCCATGTTCTGGGCATTCGCGCCTTCGGGACGCAATTGCTCTGTGAGCAGGTCATCGGCCGCGCGCTGCGCCGACAGTCCTATCAACTCAATGAAGAGGGGCTGTTCAACGTCGAATACGCCGATGTGTTCGGCATCCTTTCGACTTCACGGCCAAGCCGGTCATCGCTCCGCCGCAGCCGCCGCGCGAAACCATTCAGGTCAAGGCCATCAGCCCGGATCGGGATGCCCTGGAGATCCGCTTTCCGCGTGTCGAGGGCTATCGCGTCGAGCTGCCCGAAGAACGGCTTACAGCGGATTTCAACGACGACTCCGTGCTCGAACTCAGCCCGGATCTCGTCGGCCCCTCGATCACCCGGAATTCGGGCATCATTGGCCAAGGTGTCGACATGAGCCTCGAACACCTCGGCGACATGAGGCCTTCATCTCTCGTCTACAACCTCACTCATCGCCTGATAACCACCAAGTGGCGCGAACCCGGCGAGGAGCCGAACCTGACCTTGTTCGGTCAGCTCAAACGCATCGTGAAGCAGTGGCTCGATACGTGCCTGGTCTGCAAAGGCGGCACCTATCCGGCGCAGCTCATGTATCAGGAGCTGGCCGACATGGCCTGCAACCGCATTACAGCTGCCATCACCCGACATTTCATTGGCGAACGGCCGATCAAGGCTCTGCTCAACCCGTACAATCAAGTTGGATCGACCAGTCGCGTCCGCTTCAACACCTCGCGAGCCGAACGATGGGACACGAACGGACCGCCGCCGAAAAATCACCTGAACTGGGTCATCCTGGATTCGGACTGGGAGGCCGAGTTCTGCCGCGTGGCGGAGTCCCACCCGCGCGTCATCGCCTATACCAAGAACCACAATCTCGGATCTGAAGTGCCCTACCGTTACGGCTCAGAGAACCGGAAATATTGGCCCGACTTCATCGTGAAGGTCAATGATGGCCACGGTCCGGACGATCCACTCAATCTGATCGTCGAGATTAAAGGCTATCGGCGCGAGGATGCAAAGGAGAAGAAAGCCACGATGGAGACCTATTGGGTGCCCGGCGTGAACCATCTCGGCACCTTCGGGCGATGGGCCTTCGCCGAGTTCGGCGAGATCTATCAGATCGGCACGGACTTCGAAACGAGGGTAAAGGCCGAATTCGACAAGTTGATCGACAAGCACCGCATCAAGGAACCGGCCTGAGATTTATCAGGACGACAGGCCGAGAGGATTGCATGGCAAAGAACGGAAAGACGCAGGCTGTAAAGTCGGTTGAGACGCTCAAGCACGATGAAGCGAGGCGGAAGAACATTCCGACGGCGGAATACCAGTCCGTTCTTGAGACGGAGCAGCAGAATCCAAAGAAGGTTTTCTACCCTCGCAATCGCGACCTCGACCCGCAGCTTGTCTGGCGCGGCAAGGACGAGCAGGACTGGAGCGATCTCGTCGTCCCCGCGCCGCCGCTCTACATCCAGGAGAAAGTGCACCCCAAGGTGCTGATCGACGACCTGTTGCGCGCCACGAAAGAGCGCAAGCATGAGAGCGGAGAAATCACCCCGGACCTCTTCGCCGATTTCAATGGCATTCCCAAAGGAGTCGATAAGACCGAGTTCTACCAGCACGAACAGAACTGGTCGAACCGGATGATTCTGGCGACGCGCTTCAGGTTATGGCAAGCCTTGCCGAACGCGAAGGTCTTCGGGGCAAAGTGCAGTGCATTTACTTCGATCCGCCCTACGGCATCAAGTTCAACAGCAATTTCCAGTGGTCGACGACAACTCGCGACGTGAAAGATGGGAACGCGGCGCACATCACCCGCGAGCCGGAGCAGGTTAAGGCATTTCGTGATACGTGGCGCGATGAGGTTCATAGCTATCTAACTTACTTGCGTGATCGGCTTACGGTTGCACGCGATCTTCTGTCGGATTCCGGTTCCATCTTCGTGCAGATCGGCGATGAAAACGTTCATCGCGTTCGAGTCGTAATGGACGAAGTGTTTGGAGATTCAAATTTCGCCGGCCAAATAGCTTTTAAGACAACAACCGGCGCAGGCAGTTTCGCCGGGGGCACCGACGTCCTTGCAAACGTGGTCAACCACATTTTGTGGTATGCCCGCGACAAGCAGAGAATAAAATATCGGCAGTTGTATCAAGCAAAGTTTCTCGAGGGGCCTGGAGGCAACGCCTATACGCGGATTCAAGAGCCGAACGGTCTCCGCAGGACTGCAACAGACGACGAAATAGCCAGTCTGCCTAATGGCTGCCGCATATTTGGAGCGGACAATCTGACCTCCCAAACAACACGCATTGGCCAAACGACTGTTTTTCCCGTTCAGCTTGATGGAAAGACTTTCATGCCAAACAAGGGCGGTTGGAAGACCAATCATGTCGGAATGAGTAGAGTTCAAAAGGCAGATCGGCTGATCGCCTTGGGAAACACGCTTCGGTATGTTCGATTCTTTGAAGACTTTCGGGTCTTTCCATTCAATAACCAATGGGATGACACTACAACAGCAGGTTACGGCGATCCGAAACTCTACGTAGTGCAGACGAATACCAAAGTAATTCAACGCTGCCTGCTGATGGCTAGCGATCCCGGTGACTTAGTACTTGATCCAACCTGCGGATCAGGAACTACAGCGACGGTTTCGGAGCAATGGGGCCGCCGCTGGATCACCATTGATACTTCTCGCGTCGCTCTTGCTCTGGCTCGCGCGCGGATCATGGGTGCGCGCTATCCTTTCTATCTGCTTGCCGACTCTCGCGAAGGACAGATCAAGGAGGGCGAGGTCACCCGCGCGGCGCCTAGCTCGAAGCCGGTGCGTGATGATATCCGCCATGGCTTTGTCTACGAACGGGTGCCGCACATCACGCTGAAATCCATCGCAAACAATGCTGAGATCGATGTCGTCTGGGACCAATGGCAGGGCACGCTGGCGCCACTACGCGACAAGTTAAACGCTGCACTCAAGAAGAAATGGCAGGAATGGGAAATTCCGCGCGAAGCCGAAAAGTCGTGGCCTGAAGCCACGAAAAAGGTCCATGCAGATTGGTGGGAGGCGCGCATCGCGCGACAAAAAGAGATCGATGCTTCTATCTCCGCCAAAGCCGAGTTCGAATATCTCCACGACAAGCCTTACACCGACACCAAAAAGGTCCGGGTCGCGGGGCCCTTCACCGTGGAAAGCCTCAGCCCGCATCGCATCCTGGGTGTGGACGAGAATGACGAATTGATTGATGGCCTCAAGGACAATGGCGCTGAATACGGGGTTAAGAACTCCTTCCCAGAAATGATCCTCGAAAACCTCAAGATCGCCGGCGTCCAGCAGGCGAATAAGGACGATCGGATCAACTTTACCGCCCTCGCGGCTTGGCCGGGCGAACTCGTCTGCGCGGAAGGCCGCTACATGGAAGGCGACACTGAGCGGCGCGCAGCCATCTTCATCGGCCCGGAGTTCGGCACCGTGCTGCGCGCGGATCTGGTCGCTGCGGCCCGAGAGGCCGGCGATGCCTCGTTCGACGTGTTGATCGCTTGCGCGTTCAATTATGAAGCGCACACCACCGAGTTCAACAGGCTTGGCCGCATTCCAGTGCTGAAGGCGCGTATGAACGCCGACCTGCACATGGCCGACGATCTCAAGAATACCGGTAAGGGAAATTTGTTCGTCATCTTCGGCGAGCCAGACATTGACCTCATCCACGAAGAGGACGGCCGACTGCGCGTGAAGGTCAACGGCGTCGACGTGTTCAAGCCGCAGACCGGTGAGGTCATCAGCGACAACGCCGATGGCATTGCGTGCTGGTTTGTCGACACGGACTACAACGAGGAAAGCTTCTTCGTCCGTCATGCCTACTTCCTCGGCGCAAACGATCCTTACGGCGCGCTCAAGACCACGCTCAAGGCTGAGATCGATCCGGAAGCCTGGGCGACTCTGAACAGCGACACGTCGCGCCCATTCGACAAGCCCAAGAGTGGCCGCATCGCGGTGAAGGTCATCAATCACCTTGGTGACGAGGTGATGAAGGTATTCAAGTTGAACTGAGATCGTGATCGGGGCCGTCGAGTGACTGGGTATAATCACTATTCAGATTGTACATGTGGCTGGTGTGTGAACTACGGCAGTGGAGAAGTTACAGTCAGCGTCCGCAGACTTGACGCCTGGAATTTACTTGCAAGGAATGCGGTTCGTTCAATCGCAGCATGCTTTGTAAACCCAAACGCCAGATGCCCCGTCTGCAGGGCTCCGGTCTTCTTCTATGCAAACGAGTTCGGCAGCCGAGTCTTCTTCGATGATTTGGGGCCTCCCTGGCCCAAGCATCCATGCACGGACAACTCGCGTCGACCGGAGGTTTCCTCTTTCGAAGCGGCCACCGCCCTGCCCGTCCGTCGAGCCAGGGGACTGACACGCGAGTTGATCGATGCTGCAAATGTCGCCGGGATTTTTCGCGGAAAGGTTTTCGGCACGAGGAAGCCGCATACGTGGACCTTACACGTCGTCACCTCGGTTGATCGACGCGGAGACCAAAACGATCTGGAAGCGGAATGCCTTGAGTCGTCTGATGGCGTGCTCGCGCGATTTAGTTGCAAGTCCGTACGGCCGATTTTCGAGGTCGGCGACTACATGAGCATAAGAGGAAAGGAGGTTTCCTTTTTCTATAAGGAGCTGATGACCCCGGTTCAGTTCGTCTTCGGCGGGACCGTTCCTCTCGGCGAACCACCGGTGACAACAACATCGCCTGAATCCAAGCCGTCCCCCTTATTCTCTCGCAATCCACAACTCATAAGGCAGTCCGTGTCGTTGCGCTCGGGCGGGATGCAATTTCCTCGTCCCAGTCCGTCGAGGGACGGCAGCGAAATCAAGCCCCACGAGCTGAGGCATTTCCAATCCAAGCGGACATCTGTTGAGCAGTTTTGCGCAACGTTATCGCCGATCGTGAAAGCTCTCGCCCGCGAAGGTAAGCGGAAGCCGCAGGATGTTGCGGTTGGACTGAACCACAAGGGCTGCCGAACGGTATGTGGTGAAAAGTGGACACCGCGCCTGACATACATTTTGCTCAGCCGCGTATTCAACGATGACAACGTCGCTGCACGAGCTCGCGAGTTGCGCGCGACCGCGAAGGAGCAGCACAAGAGGAGCGATGACCCACGGAAGCGAACGTCCCCTGGCAGAGACTCCCCCGCCACGCTCACCGAAGAAGAACTGGCGAGACGTCGGAATGCCCTCAAGCACGCCGAGCGTGACAGGCGCAATGACTCATCAACGACAAAAACAACTCCTGTAAACCGGAACTAGACATGTCTTACGTTTCATCGACTGTTGCCCGCGTCATCGACCAGATAAATCGTTCGTATTTTCTGCCCGCCATTCAGCGTCCGTACGTTTGGCAGCCGGATCAGATTGTCGCGCTCTTCGACTCGCTGCTGAAGGGATACCCGATCAGCTCCTTTCTCTTCTGGGAAATCAGGCCAGAGCACCGTTCAGACTGGGAAATATACAAGTTCATCGAAAACTTCCGGTTCGGCGATACCCACAACGAAATGGCCGAACCAGATGGTCGGGATGTGGTCCTTGTACTGGATGGCCAGCAACGGCTTACATCTCTCCTTATCGGCTTGCGTGGCACTTTCACCGTCCGCTCGAAATACGGCCGCCGGAACAATCCGGATGCCTGGAGCAGGCAGCGGCTGTACATCGACCTGCTGAAAGATCCCGCCGTTGCCGACGCTGAAGACCCGGACGCAGAGGATCTCGGCATCACCTACGGCCTTCGGTTTGCGGAAGAAGAGCCGAAAAGCGACGGGGACCACCTCTGGATGAAGGTCGGCAGCATTCTCGATTGCACCAGCGACGATGCGTTGGACCGTCTGGCAGACGAAGTGTTGGCGCGGCTGCCGGCCGACGCCCCCCGCTCCATGCGACGGGTTGCGGAGAAAAATCTGGATCGGCTGTACCGCACCGTCTGGAAGGACGGAGTTATCGCCTACTACACAGAGAAGGATCAGTCGTACGACCGGGTGTTGGACATATTTATCCGAGCGAACGACGGCGGGACGAAGCTGAGCAAGTCTGACCTCCTGCTTTCGATGATCACCTCCAAATGGGAGGGCGTCAGCGCGCGTCAGGAGATCTATGACTTCGTCGATCACCTCAATTCCGGCCTGGATGCGAGGAACGAGATCGACAAGGACTTCGTCATGAAGTCATGTCTGGTTCTTTCCGATCTCGATCAACGATACAAGGTCGGCAACTTCACCACTGCAAATTTGAAATTGATCGAGAAGAACTGGCGCGCAATCAAGGCGAGTCTTGAGGCAACGCTCCGGCTCGTGAATCGGTTTGGTATCGACCGCGAGAACCTAACCTCGGTTAACGCGCTGCTGCCGATCGCATACTATATCTATCGAACCAACTGCGGCAGTCTGGATGGTTCAACCCCCTTCGAGGCCGAGAACGCGAGGCGTATTCATCAGTGGCTCCTGGGCAGTCTGCTGAACGGAGTGTTTGGTGGCAGCTCTGATCAGACGATCGGGACAGCACGGGCCGTCCTTCAGGAATCGCTCCAGGCCAGCAGGCAGTTTCCCAATGGCGCACTGGTCAGCAGATTGGCATCGCGCGGCCGGATCACCGGGTTCGATGACAACAATATCGATGGAGTTTTGGAGATCGCCTACGGTAAGCGAAACTGCTTCCTGGCGGCTTCACTGCTCTACGACAACGTCAATTGGGGCTCGACGCAGTATCACATCGACCACATCATCCCTCGGTCTCTTGCGGATCGGAAAGCCCTGATGGCGCGAAACCTGCCGGAGACGCGCATTCAGCAGATCGTCGAGAGCGTGGACAAGCTCGGCAACCTTCAACTTCTGCTCGGGCGAGAGAATTTGGAGAAAAATAATGCGCCCTTCTCTCACTGGATCCGAACGCGCGACCGGGATTTTCTCCAACGACATTTCATCCCGAACGACCCGGATCTTTGGGACGTCACCGCGTTGCCGGAGTTTGTCGCAGCTCGCGAGCGGCTGATCAGCCAGCGGTTGCGGCGGCTGAATTTCGACCCCACAGCTTCAGGAGGCTCATCAGCATTGCCGCAGAACGAGGTAGGCGCACTGGGAAACTGAGAGGCGGTGGCGTCAACAGTGAGGATGGCGCCACCGCTTCGGAAACAGCCGATCAACGGGAAGCGCCAACATGCTCACCACGGTTGCCGCGATTCGAGCGGCGTGCCCCGGATGGAGAACGGTATATTCCTCATCGCTTTCCGGATGGGCTATATAGGGTCGCCGATCCTGCACTTGGTAGAACGAAGCATCATTCCGCCAACCAGATCGCGATAACGGCCGAGCAGATCGGTGACTATTTGCGAAGAGGGTTTTTGTTGCGCATGCGTGGAGAAAAAAGTGGCCAGGTGAACCTGATTGCGGCGTCGAAAATCGAAACGATCTCCGGTCTCGACTCACGCGCCGATTGATCACTGGGATCTCGTGGTATTGAGCTTTAGGGCAACGTCATGGATTTCCGCATCGCCGACACTTTCACCGACAGCCTTGCCCGACTGACTGGCGACGAGCAGAAGGCTGTCAAGACCACAGCGTTCGACCTGCAGCTCAATCCTGCCAGTCCCGGCATGAGCTTCCATAAGCTTGATAAGGCCAGGGACAAGAATTTTTGGTCAGTTCGGGTGAACAGCGACATCCGGCTGATCGTCCATAGGAGCGACCAAAGCCTGTTGCTCTGTTACGTCGATCATCACGACAAGGCTTACGATTGGGCGGAAAGACGCAAGCTGGAGACCCATCCGAAGACGGGTGCGGCCCAGCTCGTCGAAATTCGCGAGACCGTGAAGGAAGTGCTTGTACCGATTTATGTGCAGACCGAGTTGCCATTGGTGCAAAGGCCGGCGCCGGAGAAGCTGGCGCTTTTCGTGAATATCTCTGACGACGAGTTACTGGGCTATGGGGTGCCGACTGAGTGGCTCGCAGATGTCAAGAAGGCGACCGAGGACACGCTTCTGGTCGTGGCAGATCATCTGCCAGCCGAGGCAGCCGAAGCTCTGCTTGAATTGGCAACCGGCGGCAAGCCTCGCCCGACAGCCGCTCCAAAGGAGCTGACCAGCCCGTTCGAGCACCCGGATGCGCAGCGCCGCTTCCGAATGATGACCAACGTCGAGGAGCTGGAGCGCGCGCTCGAATTTCCTTGGGAGAAGTGGACTGTCTTCCTGCATCCGGAACAGCGCGACATGGTCGAACGCGACTATTCCGGACCTGCCCGCGTGTCGGGTTCGGCAGGCACCGGAAAGACGATCGTGGCTTTGCACCGGGCAGTACATCTGGCCCGGACCCATCCGCAGGCCCGGGTGCTTCTGACCACCTTTTCCGACACGCTCGCCCACGCCCTCCAGGCGAAACTACGTCGTCTGTTGGCAAGTGAACCCCGCCTCGGCGAGCGGATCGACGTGCACTCGCTCAGCAGCATCGGACTTCGTTTGCACAAATCCCATGCCGGGCCGGCCGCGATTGCGGCTACGGAGATCGTTCGGGATCTGATCATCAGAGTAGCTGCGGCGACTGACCACAAGTTCAGCTCGCGGTTTCTCATCGCCGAATGGGACCAGGTTGTTGATGCCTGGCAGCTAAGATCGTGGGAGGCCTACCGCGACGTTGCCAGACTCGGTCGCAAGACGCGCCTGCCGGAGCCACAGCGCAAGGTACTATGGTCGATCTTCGAGCGCGTTCAGGCAGAGCTGCGATCGATGCAGTTGATCACATGGCCGGAGCTGTTCAACTCGCTCGCTAACGCGATCGGCCGCGACAAGCGGATCGTATTCGACTTTGCGGTCGTCGATGAAGCACAGGACGTCAATCCCGCCCATCTGAGATTTTTGGCAGCGATCGGCGGCGACCGTGCGAACGCCGTGTTCTTTGCGGGCGACTTGGGGCAGCGCATTTTCCAGCAGCCTTTTTCCTGGAAGTCGCTGGGTATCGATATTAGGGGGCGCTCGCGAACTCTGCGTGTCAACTATCGGACGTCACACCAGATTCGCAGTCAGGCCGACCGCCTGCTCGGTCCTTCGGTCACGGACGCCGATGGCAACATGGAGAAGCGGGACGATGCAATCTCGGTCTTCAATGGTCCAGAGCCGAAGATTCTTGCGCTGCAGGATGAACGCGACGAATGCAAAGCGGTTGGACGCTGGATCGCCGAACTGACCGCGGCCGGCCTGCTTCCGCACGAATTCGGAGTATTCGTGCGCTCCGAAGCGCAACTCGACCGAGCCCGCGCTGCGGTTAAGGAATCCGGGCTCGAGTTTAGGGTTCTGGACGATCGGGTCGAAACGGCAAGCGGACAGGCCTCAATTGCCACCATGCATCTGGCCAAGGGCCTGGAGTTCCGCGCCGTCGTCGTGATGTCCTGCGACGACGAGGTGATCCCGCTCCAGGACCGCATCGAGCATGTAGGCGACGAAGCCGATCTGCAGGAGGTGTACGAGACTGAGCGTCATTTGCTCTACGTCGCCTGCACGCGGGCCCGGGACCATCTGCTGGTCAGTGGTGTGACGCCCGTTTCCGAGTTTCTGGACGATCTCGATAAGGTCTAAAGGGAATGCAGTAAGGGTACACGAGCGTCAGTCCGCAGCTCTTATGAACAGAAGATCCATCGGCGGACTAGCGTCGCAACGGTGGTTGTTGGCAGAACGTCTGCGCTTAGCGACTAGGAGTACCGGGCGCGGTTGTCTGGCGTCGCCCGGACTCCTATTGACGTTCTGGCCATATGGGCCTATTGAAGAAGGCAACCTCACCGACGTGTACAAGCCGCCCGGCAATCCGCCCGGCGGTTTTTTTGCGTCGAAATCATGGAGAAAATCGAATGGAGAGAAAGAAGGGTGGCCGGCCGCCGGTACTGGAGAATGGCATCACCACCAGCTTCGTGATGCCGGAGGCGCTCAAGTGCGAGATCGATCGCGTCTCAAAAAGCCAGGGACGATCTCGCAGTGACTTCGCCCGACAAGTTTTAGAGAGGGCTGTCCGCGAAGTGACGTAGACACCAACGCGCCAAGACACAACCATCAACGAGAAAGCCCACGGCGTTCGCTGCGCCATGGGCTTCATTCTATTGTTCAACCCGCTGAGATCGAACTAAAAACACTATGCCTGAAAAACGTAAAAAGTCCAGATACGAGATCAAACTGCAAGATGAGAAACGCGCGTACGTTGTGATCGCGCTCACCGACAAACTGACACTCGTCGGAAAGGCGGTGGCTGCAAACGCTCTGGCTCACTATGACTCCCGAGTCGGTTATGCCTATGCGTCCGTACCGAAGATGACCATCGAGGCTGGATATGCACCGTCTTCTACCCAGACACTCAACAGGGGCCTGATTGAAATTGAAAAAACAGGCGCGTTCAAAGTGGTGCGTCGCACTGGAGCAAAGAACACGCATCACATCTGCCCGAACATGGCTTGGTTCAGGGCTGAGTACGAACGCCTGCGGAAGTGTGGCAGGGTCAAAGAGGATGAGTTCGCAGATATCCGGGACCAAGATGATCTTGAGGAAGAAAACTCAGGCTCCCAACACGAGACGAGGTCGGGCTCTGAGCAAGACAACTCGGGTTCAGAACCCAACAACCCGGGTTCTCAACCAAACAACTCGGGTTCTCAACCAAAGACGCCAGGTTCAGAACCCGACGAAGAAGGCTCTGTGAAGACGGCCTTCGAAGAGGATCAAAAGAAGAAGGCTGCATCAAGAGAGCACCGTCGTCCTGCGTTCGGTGAGCGAGGGCCGGCGGTTGGTTCGGTCGATGATCGCCCACGACCCATCCCGGCTAGTGTCGAGCCGTGGCCGGATGATTTCTTGGATCAATTCATGAACCTGTATCCCAAGGGAGGTGACCGTAAGAAAATCGCCGACGCTCTTGAAGAGGTCAGGCGAGAAGGTGAGACTGAACCGTGGCACATTCTGCGAGGAGTCAGAAACTACTCGGCAGAGAAGTCCGGTGTTGAACCACAGTACCTCAAGAACCCGGAGAACTTCGTGAAGGAACGGCTCTGGGAGGGCTATCAGCGAGACAACCGGCCAAGGTCGAAGCCAGCGATGGCTATCTAGCCGGCACTTCTGGGCGCAGCGCCACGGCTGTTCGTCCCCTCCGTCATCCCTCAGGCAGAGGCTCTGCTTCACCGAGGGCCACGAGAGGACATCACTGCCCGAAAGCGTTCAGCGCTCGATCGCTTGGATGATCCGCGCTGTAGCTGCCGATCGAGCGAGTGACCGTAACTCAAACAGATGGGCGTTCGCACCCAACATTGAACGCACCTGCGAGCAACTCACAGAGCCGTGCATGCGCTGCCGTAAGGTAGCCATCAATAACCAGCGGACACGACGCAAAACGCACTGGTGACCACTACAGACGATTTGCGGACCTGCGGAACGTCGTGCCGGTACCCCACCGGAATCAGGTACCGGTACCACCGGAATCTCTTTCCGGTACCACCGGAACGTGGTGCCGGTACCACCGGAACGACGTGCCGGTACCACCGGAACGACGTGCCGCCTAATCTATCAATGAACCAACACTGAACCTATCAATGAACCGAAAGAGAACCGAGTTCGAAACGTCTTTCGATCGGTCGCAGAGCCAACGTTGAGGCAGATGTCCGAGGATCTTCGCCGTCGCGCCCGACCCGCCGGCCTCAGCGCCGCCCCTCCCATGCCTTTCGATTATCCCAATCAGAGCCGGTCCCTCTTCAGCGGAATCGATCGAGCGGACATCACCATCAATGCCGGCGCTTCCATCCATGCGCCGGCCGAAAGCAACAGCAACTATGAACACGCGCACCATCACTAGCTACAACGTCGCGACGACCAGCCGCCACCGCATCAACATCCAGGAAACAGACGATCGTCATGGCCGGTTCCAAATAGAAATGGCTGACGGCGCAACGCTTCCGGCTAGTCGAACGCCACTCCTATCCGCCGCCCGCTTCTTACTCGGAGAAGGTGCGGACCCTTCCGCCGTTCTCGAGATGCGTTACGCCGGCCGGTCTGATACCGTCGCCGCATTTGGCAAAGTCGGCGTGCTCGCAAAGCTCGACGTTCGCGAGGATCAGACGAACGGCCCGCGCTTCTGCAGGTGGCGACCACCACCGCAAGACCGTAGCCAGACGTAGCGGGTATCGACCGCTGGTGCGTTTTCGGAGACGACGGCTACCATACCAGCTCTCAACGTGACGGGCGCTCTACGGGCTCCGTTGTACGCCATCTAGTGCAATCGATCCTAGGCTATCGAAAGTCCGCCGACTCGCTCACCTACACCACATGAAAAAGCGAGATGCATTCTCGGACGCAGTTTGCATTCCGAGGCTCGAGGACTGGACAAAATCAAAATATGGGTGTACAGAGTTTGGCACGATGCCACCGGATTAAACGGCACCCAGCATCCACCACATGGACCCCAAGCGGGTCCATTGTCATTTCTGCCGACCCGCTGTCGCCTTCACTGGCGCGGCGGGTTTTTGTTTGGAGAAGACCATGAAGAAATCCGCCTTCAGCGCGGACGAACTTATCGCATCACCGATGATTCACGTCGGGATCAAGCTGCCAAAAATTCTGATCGACAAGATCGACGAAGCGGCACAAGCCGATGATCCCTCTGCCCCGAACCGGTCGAGCCTGATGCGTCGATTTTTGATCGCCGGCCTTAAGCGGGAGGCAGCGTGATGACCGCCGTTATAGTAAATGGCCAAGCAAATGCTGCCGTCGTCCTCAAGGGCCTGCTTCAACAGCATGGCTTGCCGGACCTCAGCCGGGAGGGAATTGACGCTCTGGCTGCGCGGTTCTCAACCGGCCTCGTGCTCGGTCACGGGGTCGTCTCGCACGATGGTAAGCCCCTGATCGATGAACTGCGGGCACTCGCCAGTGATCCGAAGAACGCACGGTTCTTCTCCAAGCCAGTCACGGCCGACAAGCCCAGCACGCTGACCGAACGCTACCGCGCAGAGATCGCCGCAAGCCGGAAGCAGGCCCGCATCACGGATGCTGATCTCGTTCGATACACGGGCGTCACTCGCGAGCACATCCAAGAACGCCAGCGCGCTGCTCAAAAAAAGTAAGGATACGACAGATGACACGACCGGGAATCCTAGCTCGCCAGACCGCAGCGAAGGTGAAAGCTGAGCGGTACACCGTTGATGATCAGGTCCGAGCCGCCCGCAGCACTGCCTTGGAACTTTTCGACCTGCGGAAACGTCAGGACGTTGCAAACCAGAGAGTGGCGGCAGTCCGAGACAGGCTCCAGCGCATCGACGTTTCAGCGCTGGAAGTCGAATTAGCCGACGCATTGGCGGAGCAGGAAATGATCACCCAGCAGATTGCCGCGTTGACGGGGCGTGCCGGGGATGACGTAGCAGCCTGACAGGCGGGTTTGCTATATTAGTTCGGACGGCGGTTCAGCTCACTCTCTCCAGAGGCTGCCGTTCTCATAGGGAGGCGCGACACAAGCGATGTTAAGGCTTTCGAAACTGCACGCCCTTGCGATGGCTCTCGCCGTTGTCGCGCCTCCCGCCCTTGCCAGACCCTACTGCATACCCGTCCGCGGCCGGGATCAGATCGCCAAGACGGGCAGCGCATGTCCAGTGAATTATCTGGCCTCGGGATGGTGCTGCATCGCGCTCCATCCCGATTCACCACGGGCCTTTGCCCGTCTGCCTGGCCGATCGTGTCCGGCCGGGACATTCACCAGCGCCGGCGAGTATTGCGTGGCGTTCCGGTGATCCTGCTCTATGCGGCGCGCGTCTCGATGCGCCGCAGGAGGTTAGCAACAGATGACGGATGCCACTTTCCGCCGCGCGGCGTCATCATCTCTCGATTATTCAACTCATCCGCGATGGATTGCAACGTCACCGCGCCACCGGCCTTAATGTCCTGCACCACAACCGTAAGATCACTGGCACGCCGATCCGCTTTGGCCATTACCTGAGCGATAGCGGCTCCGTTGCCTTTGCCGGCACGCCTCAGGGCATCTGCACCGTTGGGGTTCCCGAGGCGCTTGATCCTCCGATGATTGCGCTGGCCTGCCTCCGCAATGCGTTTGCGGGCCATTTGGAGTGCGTCCTTGGTTCGTTTTGAGATAGCGGCGGCTTCTGCCTGAGCGACAACCGCCAGAACGCCAATGGTCAGATCATTCGCCTCCGGCATGTCGCAGCAAACGAATTTCACGCCGCTATCCCGCAGAGTAAGGGTGAACGATGCTGAGCGAGAGAGCCGGTCCAGCTTGGCTATGACCAGCGTGGCCCCCGTGACCCTGGCATGGTGCAGCGCAGCCGCAAGCTCCGGTCTATCGTTCATCTTGCCGCTCTCGATTTCCTTGTATTGACCAATGATCCGAGCGGACCTTGTTCGGGCAAACTCTTGGATGGCTGCATCTTGAGCATCGAGGCCAAGCCCGCTCCTACCCTGCTTCTGTGTCGAAACGCGCCGATAGGTGACGATCTTCATTGCCGATCCCCGATTACAAAACCGCCTAATGACCGTTAGTCCGTTTTGTAAATTTGGTCATTGGCCTTCGTCAATGAGAATCTTTGCCTTGGTCCCGGCTGCGCGGTGGTCCTGCCGCACCCTGTACTGGCACGCGCCATGGCGAGGCTGCCGAGAAAGCCACAGCCACAGAGAACGCCGCGCCGCGCTTGGTCGCCAGCCGTAGAGTCCGGCGTAGTGTCCAGATCATGGACTCACGCGCGTGGGTGGCACCATCTGCCTGGCTTACGGCTGGCCAGTAGCTGCCATCCGCTCGACGGGTGCGCCCCATCGCTGATCTTTCAACCGTGCTGGATCGTCCCATCCAGTGACGGACAACGCGACAATGACCGGGCCTGCCTCGCCTCACTGTCTGCGGGAGCCACCACCGACCATCATCGTCCTCGCCCTTGCACGGACCTAGTGAGGTTTCACAGCGCTCGCGAGTGCGGGAGGGGTGAAGGGTCCCGTTTTTGTTGCGCATGGCCCCCTGATCGACCAGCCAGCTTCGACTACGAAGCGTCTCATCTATTTCGGTTTCTACACCCCACCCGGCAAAAATATCTGACGGCACATTCGAATCCGTTTCTTCAGCGAACTTTCCAAAAGGCCGATTTCACGGCCATCAACGAAACCCAACATATCCCAGAAGGAAAATCGTGTCCGAAAGTCTCCACCTTCAAGTCACGCTGAGCGCAAGCGAGAGCGCATCCTCGGTCCTCCGGGGACTCATGAAAAACATAGATGCGCTCAGAGCCTCCGCAAGGCGTTTCAACGCTGAGTTCTCCAGCCTCGGCAAGACGGCCTTCCAATCACTCGACGGCGTGACTCGCGCCAGCAAGTCGGCAGCCGATTCAATGCGCGGACTAACCAACGTCGCAGAGCGAGCAGCGGCGTCATACCGGAGCGCCTGGACCAAAGCCGATCAGGACCGGGAGAAGTCCGCAAGCCGCATGTACGGCGCGCTGATGCGGGATGAACGCCAGTACCAGGCGCTCCTCGCGAAGCGTCCTGCCATTGCGTCCCTGTCGCGTGGAAGCGGTACCAGCGTAGGCAAGATCGCGGGCGGGACGTTCCTCGGCGTCGGCGCAGCATCGGCAGTGCGCCAACTCAGCAACGATGTTGTTGCGGCGGAGCGAAGCATCGGCCGCGGCATCGCGTCGGCATTCCGGGAGCGGCTCAAAATCTCCAGGAGCGAAACCCAAGCCGAGATGTTTGGCGATCTTTCTAGCGAGGGAGTACGCAAGTTGAGGAAGGAATCCCTTGACCGGCTCGGCATCAAGTTCGGCGTCGGCGCCGAAGGAACCCTTGGCGTGGCGACCGAACTGAGCAAGGCCGGCATCGGCAAGAAAGTCCTGGGGGATGCGACCGAGCTTGCGCTGAAAGCCAAAACGGCAATGGACATCAGCGAAAAGGAAACCGCAGAGCTGTTCGGCGGCCTTGCTTCGTTCATCGCGTTCGACAAGAACCGCTACGCCTTAATCTCCAATTCGATCGCAATCGCGAACAAGGATTCAAAGGCGAGCGGCACTCAGATCGTTGAGGGCATGAAGCGCGGCTTGTCCGCTCTCGCAACGACCGGCGGGAAGCTGACTCCCGAGCAACTGGCCGGCCTTGTCGGTACGGCGATTGACGTTGGCATTCAACCGGGGAAGTCCGGCAACTTCATCAGCCATCTGATCGGTGCTGTTGGATCGGCGGACACGATGCATGGGCAGAAGGCGAAGGACATGCAGGAGGCCGCAGGCTACCTCGGTTTCGGTGGTCGCTATGAGATGGCGCAGGCCATGCGTAACAACCCATTGGCGTCCGTTTATCAGCTCCTCGACCACCTCGCGAAGCTGCCGGAGAAGCTGCGCATTCGTGTAGCAAAAGACCTTGGTGGCGAGCAGTGGTTCGACGAGATATTGCAGATGGTCCTCGCCAAAGACAAGCTGAAGCAGATCGAAAAAGATATCGAGACCGACAAGGGATTCCTGGACAAGGCCGCGCTTAAGGCGGTCAGGTCCATGTCCGGCGCATATGCAAGTGTTGTGGCCGCAGCGAAGCTGGCACAAGAGAAGATCGGCGGTGGTTTCGATAAGGCGTTCACGCAAATTGCCGACGCAATCCTGCGGCACGCTGACACCTTCAACTTCGATGCGATCAAGGATCACTTCGAAGCACTGACTGTTGGACTGCTGCAAGGCTTTGGTTTGAAGAACTGGGGGCAGGCCGTCGACTGGCTCGTCGCTCAGTTCAGCCCTAGCACGGTTGCATCATGGAAGGCTTGGGGACGGGGATTCGCTGCCGGCATCAAGTCTTGGGGCGAAGGCCTCATATCCGCATTCAGCATCGTCCGGCGCCTGACTGGCAACGATCCGGAGAGCACGGGTAAGCTTGTCGCCAATTTCGCTGTGCTCGCAACGTCGCTGATCGTCATCAATCCCCTGCTGTTGCTGCTCGCCGGAGCGATGGCGCTGCTGAGCAGTCCATTCGCCCTCTTCATCGCCTCTGTCATTGCCTTGAAGAAGGCGCTCGATTGGGTCGCGGAAAAGATGTTCACCGCGTTCGTTTCCATCGTCGATGCGGTCAAAAATGTCGCGTTGTCCATGATCAACAAGGTTCGTGGTTGGATCGGGCTTTCTCCTATCGGCGTAGAAGGTACGGGCGGCGGATATGGCGCTTCCGGATCATGGAGCGATGGAGCATCTGGCGGTGGCGCTACGGCCTCATGGGAGTCCACCGCGAAGAAAGTTCGCTCCTCCTTCACGAACAGTGTTCCGAACTTCAACGGAGGCGGTGGAGCGGCCGGCAGGCTCGACAGAGCGTCATTTGATCGGAAATTTGCCGGCACGGCGCTTGCCAGAAAGTATGATCAAATTGTCTCAGCCGCCGACGCGAACGGAATCCCGCCTGCATTGCTCGCGGGTGTAATCGCGCACGAAACTCGCAATGGATCTAACGTCCGTTATAACAACGTCGCCGGTCTCATGAACCCGGAGACCGGCTCGCGAACCAAGCTGGCATTTCCAAGCATCGACGCTGGCATTGATGCTGCGGGGCGGACCGTCGCCAAGAATTACCGCGTGGCCGGCGGAGACCTCGGCAAGATGGGGAGCGCTATGCGCCACCCGGTGCCCCGAATGATCCGCGTGGGTTGAACGGCGGTTGGCAGTCAGGTGTCTCGAAACAGATGAATGCTCTGTCGGGCGGCATCGGTAATGCCGGCAGTGGCGACGCTGTCAGCGCTGGTGAACGGCTCTTGGGCATGAATGAAAACGTCGACTACCGGGCGCTTGCGTCCTACGTCGGCGCAGACGTTCGAGGCAAGTCCAATGCCTGGTGCGCTCGTTTCGTCAACGCCTCGATCAAAGCAGCCGGGGGTCAGGGTACCGGCAGCGCGGTAGCAAACAGCTTCCAGCGCTACGGCACCGCGATCAACCCACCTGACGTCAAACGTAATGACGTTCTGCTTCAGACGCACGGCCTCGGTTACAATCAGCCCGGTGGTCACGTCGGCCTGGCGACAGGCGAGACGCGGATGCAGAACGGCCGGCTGCAAATCAAGATGCTGGCCGGTAATGACGGTGACGCAGTTCGGGAACACTGGATTGACGCCGACAAGAACCTGATGGTTCGTCGCGGCAATCCTATCGGTCAGGTCCCGTCCCCGGTGGACGCGGTCAGGAACGTTCCTGCTGCCCCGCAGTCTGGCGTTCCAATGAGGGGTGGCTTTGGTGGCGGTGCCGGCGGCAGCGTCGCGATCCACATCAACGGCAGCAGCCACGACCCGGAAGCGCTCGCCACACTGGTCCAGCGCCGCGTGGATGAGTCCATGAACTGGCGGGCTCACGACAGTGAGTCTGAGTACACCTGATCCGCGCCAGGTTGAAGAGTCATCGTTGTTGAGGCGGATGTACCCTCGCTTTGATAACTCTCCATTTGCATTAGTGCGAATGCAACAGCCTTGTATGCAATCGACGATCCTCCAACACTGAGCCAGTAGCGACCATTCATTGGCGCGCTTGCGAAAGAGAACATCATGCTTGAGGACGGACGAGACGAAGATGAGTGTGAAGGTGTTATCACTCCTACAACGCCTCTTCTCCTTGGCGCCGCCGCCAAGATCGCCTTCCCCGACGGATCTATGACCCCCGCCGGGCTGCGCCGCGAGATTGGACGCGGACGACTGGCCTATGAATCGATCGACGGCAAGCTTTACACTACGCTTACCGACATCGGCTTCATGAGAGAAGCCTGTCGTGTAGAAGCTGCGAGTACTCGCACGTCGGGCTTTCGTCGCCCTGCGCAGGACCCAAGGCCAAGCACGCAGCCAAAGACATTCGATGCAATCAATGGACAATCCTCGCACGTCCTATCGATACAGAACCAACCTCTCCGCCCCGAGCGGCGCTCCAGCGGCTCTACCTTTGGGCTACACGCCCCTGCAGGGCGAGCGCAGGGTATCGATGAGATTATGATCAGCGACGTCCTCGCGAGCTATCGTCAGGACAAGTGCCGCCCAACCGACGTCGACAAGAATCTCCTCGGCCATATCAATCGCCTCAACGCCTTCTGGGGCAGTCGAGGTCTAGCTCAAATCAATCCTACGACTTGCCGCGACTATGTTTCGAGCCGTCCTGGCCCGGGCGGCGCTCGCCGTGACCTTGAGGTTCTTCGTGCAGCCATCAACAACCATGCTCAACAAAATCTTCATTTCGGGACTGTCAACGTCACGTTACCGCCGAAGGGAGAGGCTCGTCAGCAATGGCTCACGCGCGGGCAGGTTGCCGCGATCATTTGGGCCGCCTGGCGCTACCGCGAAGTCCAAACAATTCATTGTGGCAGAGACAAAGGCAAGCGTATTGCAACGGATAGACGACCACTGCAGCATGTTGCGCGATTTTTACTGATCGGCTGTTACACAGGCACCCGTGCTGGGGCGATAGCTTCAGCATCGATAAAGCAAGATGCTGGCAAGTCGTACGTCGACTTGGACGCTGGTCTATATTATCGCCAGCCTATTGGGAGGCGCCGAACGAAAAAGCTCCAAACAGTCGTGCCGCTCCCTCCTCGGCTTCTCCACCACATGCGCCGATGGGTTCGACTTGGCATCGTAAAAGAGAACTTCGTCGAGTATCGCGGACGACCGGTCCAGAGCGTAAAGAAGGGATTCGCCAGCGCCGTCCGCCTTGCCAAGCTCGACATTAAGGCGACGCCGCACACTCTGAGGCACACGGCAGCGACCTGGTTAATGCAAGCTGGCGTCAAAGAGTGGGACGCAGCGGGCTATCTCGGAATGTCGGTGGACGTGCTGCGCAACGTCTACGGTCACCACCATCCGGATTTCATGAAGAGTGCCGTCGCAGGCGTCAGCTCCAAGAACAAGACGTCGGGAAGTTGAGTTGGAAACGCCTTACTCTACATCTAACTGCTGCCGGAGCCTCGCTGTCACACATTCTAGTCCACGACAACTTCGACGATGATGGCGACCTCTCCCAGATCATCGAACTCTATCAATTCATCTTCACGAGGCGGCATCGATTTTGATAGTCGCATTCCCGACGCATCAATTCCTAAGAGAAGTCTTACTCTCGTCCGGCCGTCCTTCGCGGTCAGCATGATGAGATCTCCTCCAGCCGGATCGCGTGCTTTGGTCGCAAACATGAGGCACCTCGGTTTAAACCATGCGCCGAGACTTTCGTCTGGATTGCGAAGTGCAAATGCAGTCTCATCGTCTCGAAGACGAGGTGGCGCCTCAACGATTTCCGTCTTTCCGGCCTTAGCGGCGGACTGCGCTTTGGCCGGCAACGCAGAAACATTTCGTACCCCCAGCATTCGCTGGCCGGCAACATTTGTTGCCGTTGCTTCCGAGCTTGGCGTTCCCCCGAGACTTGGCGGGATCGGCTCTTCTGCTCCGTCAGCAATTTTTTGGAGCGTTTTTTTTGTAAAGCTAAACCGATGCGCAGGATCGTTTAGCGCTCTTAGCAGGGTTGATGGAGCTAATCCTGAGCGACGAGCCAAATCGGTGGCCGTCCAATCTCTCCTTAGCATTATTCCCCTGATCCAGGCCACGAAGGGGTCACGAGCAGAACGAGGGCTCCGGCCTCGCGACATGCATTGTCCTTTCGCTTGATTTGCACGATTTGCATTTAGCCAAAGCTCGCAAATTTGTCAATACCGTCTCCGCGATGGCTCTCTGACGATCCATGCGCCGGCCGATTTGCATTTTATTTGCAATGCTGTTATACGCAAATGACAAGATTTCGCTGCGTAACCATGGAGACTTCGATGAGTTATTATCCTGCTGCTCTCGCCAAAGAACTGCTGCCGACGTTGCTCTACTTAGAGGCTGCGGCGCCATCCCGCAGCGCGGCAGGAACTGCTGTGCGATGTCTCGCATCTCTGATTGAAGCTGATGCATTCCCCTCGCCGGAAAGCGATGAATCGTACGCAGCGTGCCTGCGCATCGCTCATGATGGCTTGCGTGGCGAAATCGAGAATGATCCGTGTATGGACAGTGCAGATTGCGTGGTGGCTGACTTTTTGCTCGATGTACTCGCGGATAACCAGCTCCGGAGCGTTTTTGCGAACGTTGAAGATATCTGTGCCATGACCGGAGTCATGCCGGAGGATGCCGCTCGGGCACTGTGCAAACTGTGTGGCGGAGGCTACTTCCGAGCAATCCGGCCCTCGAAACTCGAGCAAGAATTGGGGATCCGGGCCACACAACTCGTTCCACAGCTCGACGACGCACTATTGAATCAGCATCTCCATCGTGGATCTGCTGAAGGTGCGAGCCCCGACCAGGTAACTCTCAGAGGGCGCAGGCTCGTCACCTACTGCGAGGACCAAGACGGCAACCTCCAAGTCCAACGACCGACAAAATCATCTCAATCAGCGGCGCCCGATGAAATTCGCGAACGACAACTGTGCTGAGAGCGCATTCCAAATAGCACCACGGGGACTGTCCAAGTCCGAAGCGGCAAGATACTGCGGTTGCGCCACTACTTCCGCGTTCGATACTTGGATTCAACGGGGTATCGTGCCAGGTCCAATCCCTGGCACGAGCAAATGGGACCGGAAGGCTATCGATGTTGCGCTCGATAAGGCTTCTGGCATCGATTCCGCGGGAGTATCGGGCAATCTACTTGCGGATTGGAAAGCTAAGAAAGCTGCGCGAATGCGCTAATGACGGATAAGGAAAGGTTGCTATGCGGGTGAACCTCGCAGGTCTTTATTGGACACAGGCGACGCTGAAGAGCGGTCGGGTCGTTAAATATTATTACGCCTGGAAGGGCGGCCCCCGGATTAAGGCGCAGTACGGCACTCAGGCCTTCGTCCGTGAATTCAACGAGAAGATAGCCACGCGAAAGGTCCCGCCCAAGGGCGTAGTCTTTTCTTTGATCGCGGAATTCAAGTCCTCCACTGAGTTCAGGCAGCTCGGCGATAAGACCAAGAAAGACTACCTCCGCTACGTCAAGCTGATCGAGGAAGAGTTCGGGGACATGCCTATTGGAGCCCTCGAAGAGCCTGGCGCACGCGGCGAATTCAAGGAGTGGCGCGACGGCATGGCCGAGAATCCGCGCAAGGCCGACTATGCTTGGACTGTCCTCGCTCGCATCTTCTCCGTCGCGAAGGATCGCGGACGGATCAGCATCAATCCGTGCGAGCGCGGCGGGCGACTATATGAGAGCGGCGATCGTCTGGAGAAGGTCTGGGGCGAGAGCGCGATCCAACGGATGATCGAAACCTCGTCCGCCCCGCTGGTCGACGCAATGATGCTGGCGCTCTGGACCGGCCAACGCGAAGGCGATCTGCTCAAGCTGAAGTGGTCGGATTACGACGGCAAATACATCCGCCTGATCCAGTCCAAGACTATCCGTCATGGCAAGAGGAGCAAGGCAAAGCGCGTAACCATCCCGGTCAGCGGTCCGCTCAGGGCGCACCTCGATGCCAGCAAGAAGCGCGGCATCTACATGCTCATGAATACCCGCGATCAGCCTTGGACTGAGGACGGCTTCCGCTCGTCTTGGGGCAAAGCGTTCGCCAGCGCCAACATCAACGAGGATCTGACGTTCCACGATTTGCGAGGTTCGGCAGTGATCCGATTGGCGCTGGCTGGTTCAACAGTGCCGGAGATCGCGACGTTCACGGGCCATAGCTTGAAGGACGTCGAAAGCATCCTGGACAAGCACTACCTTGGCCGCGATGTGAGGTTGGCTGAGAGCGCTGCGCGCAAGCTTGAGGCACTGTTCTTGGCGGACGTCGTGAATGTCGGCGTCGGGTCGGAAGTCTAAGGGTTCGATAGCACAGCGTTTGGCGAGCTGGGCGAGCGCTGTCCTTTTTTCCGACCGCGTAGCTCTTCTGCTAAGGTTCGAATTCTTCACCTTCAGGAAATTCTAGTGCACCAAGTCCCAAAAAGTCCTTCCCATCATCAGTCACCCCCTTCAAGGCACCCACGCCGAAGACGTCTTCGAATATTCCGCTCAATACCTTTCGGGCGATACGCCTCAGCTCGCTGTCGAGACGAGGATAATCGTACACCCCGCGATAGAGCCGCATGTAAGAAGCAATCGATCGACCTAGGTCAGCTACAGCTTGCTGAAAGTTGATCCTCTCCTTCCGCAAGTTGTCATAACTGTACTCTTCCTCCAATCGTTGTTCAATTTTTGCGAGTTGCTTTCGACCAACCCGCTTTACGTAGCCGCCCGTTGATTCCAGGTGAACCAATTCAAGGCCAAGGAAATAAACGGGATGTTTCGGGGCGACGATCTGGGATTTTGAGTCCTCACCACCCAAGTCAGGAATCGTTAGCCCTTGGGCACCGAGTTGGGATTTCACAAACGTGAAACCATCTACGGCCGCCGCCTTCGAGTGAAAGAAGAGCAGCAGGTCATCCGCGTAGCGAACCATTTCGATCCCTGCTCTCCTAAACGACGAGTCGAAATCCGCGAGGACAAGGTTGGCAAGGATGGGAGAAAGCGGCATGCCTTGCCGTAACCCAATCCCGGGCACTATTCCTTGCTTCCTAAGCCTTTGGCGCGCGTGAGAGGTGGCCCTTATCTCGCAATCGATAAAGGAATGTATTAGCGGCGTGATACTACTGCCTTTGAGGACCTTGCTGACCCGCTGCTTTGCGTCAGCTCTTGCTATCTTGTCGAAAAACGACTCGATGTCGGTTTTCAAACACCATTCGTATCTTTGTCGAAGCTCAAGCGCTCGCGTCACAGCCTGATTGGTACCACGTCCTTTGACAAAACCGAATGAGAACTCGTTTTCTATCGGGAACCGATCCTTCACGACCAAATAGTTCACAATCGCTCTTTGAACGATGCGATCACGGATGACCGGAATGCAGATCAGTCGTTCTTTTGTAGAATTCGGTTTGGGTATGAACACCGACTTCAATCGTGAAGGGTAATATTTACCCGTGCGGAGTTCCTTGGCGAGTGCCGCGAGACGCTCATCAACCCGCAAAGCGAACTGCTCTGCAGTCAATCCATCAAGTCCTGGCCGGCCTGGATCGGACGACGCATCGCGCGATTCTTTCCAAGCTATGAAGAGATTCTTCTTTGAAAGTATTTTAACCGGCTTCGGAAAGGGGGCAGTTCGCTCAGGCGTAGGGTCGAGCAACGGGTGCACCTAGGCCTGATTGAACGGGCGCCAACCGATGGTCCGAGACCGATCTTCTGGCTGTTGGAGCTTTGCGGCTGGCGCGCTATTGCGCGACGCGCTCGGCACCTGACACGTTGCCGTTTGGATTTCAAGAGAAAGCCCGACGGCGAAGTTCACGGCAAACAAGAACGGCAAGCCGATCAGAACAAATCGTGAACATTTGGCATTGGCGCGCCGCGCCCGACCTCTGCCGGCTCCGTAGTTAAAGTCCTTAGCCTGGCTCTTCGTCTTATGCACCGCAGGCATTGGACCCTCCGTTGATTTGCGGCGCCAACCGATGGTCCGAGACCGATCTTCTGGCTGTTGGAGCTTTGCGGCTGGCGCGCTATTGCGCGACGCGCTCGGCTCCTGACAAATCACGTCTAGGAGGTCGTTCGAGGTTAGAAACGGTTACCAATAGCCCTAACGTATAGCTCAATTGGATGTTGTGCAATCGGCTGAAGTCATCTTCCCCGACTTTCGTGTGATCCGTAAACAATCCATGGTGAGCTCATGAGTGAATACTCCCGGGGCCCATGAGATGGATCTTGATGTCTCACGGCGCTTGGGATGGTCCAGAAACCAGGCGACAACATCCTGCCGCTCGTCCGGATCACGCGCCGGTTGGACTGCTCCGCAACAGTCAAGATCGGTGATCCGTGCAACGCCACCCGTGTTGCTCGGCCGCATTGATTCCCTTAATTATTTTGACTTTCTTCTGGCCACCAAAACCTTCGCAAAGGCGATGCCAGCGTTGTGAAAGTTACGAACTCCTCTCTTCGATCATCAATACGATACAAATTTGATGGGTTCAGCTCATTCCCCGATGAACTCATAATACCCTCTCGATCGCAAGCGGCACGCATCGCAATCACCGCATCCGAAGCCCCATTCGTGCTCGATATCTCGGCACCCAGCATAGCAAGTGTGGGTCTCCTTCCGAACTAGATCTACGAATGTTTCCCCACCAAGTTCCGCGGCCAAACCCCAGACGCCAGCTTTTGTCTTTTGCATGAGCGGCGCATGCACGATCATCTCCCGTCCTGTGCTCGCGCTTATAGCTGCCTGCATCGCCGCCACCGCGTTCTCCGTACAATCGGGATATCCTGAGTACTCTGTCTCGCTAACGCCACATACCAATTCGGATATGCCGGTCCTGAATGCGATTACCGCAGCCATCGTTACAAACAGCAGATTACGCCCTGGAATGTATCGCTTGCCGGCCTCAAAATTTGCGACCGACACGGGACCTGAACCAAACCTCTCACGGCCTAGCTCACGGAGAAGGTCTAGTCGAACAACATGATCGAAGTCCAATCTAGGCCGCCAGTCGAGAAACTCGGAGTGAATACGCCGCAGCAAGGCCTGCCGAGCCTCAAGCTCAACCGCGTGACGCTGCCCGTAGTCGAACCCGACCGTTCCAACGCGATCAAATCTGGACAGAGCCCAAGCGAGACAAGTGGTCGAATCCTGACCACCAGAAAATAGCACCAAGGCTGACCGCTTTAAGATGGCTTCCATGAGGCCCCCGAGAGCCATTCGGCAAGTTCATCCAATCGACGAAACACACGGCGCACTGCGCACTCGATCATCGGATTGTCGCCAATAGGGAGGAGAGATCGAATGTCGGTCTTTAGTCCCACGCAGACCTTCCCCAATGCATACGCATATCCGAGCTCGAAACAGGCTCCCTCGTCTATCGAGCGCCCATCCATCACGATGACAAGAATGTCACAACGGGAGATCGCGGCGATGTCGCCCTGAAAAATTCGACGTTTCGCTTCTTCGATGGGCACGCCTGCACTAACGAGGTCGACAAGGAGCAGACCATCGTCCTGAGGAACGAAGACGTCCGCACTCCCCGATAAGCGCCTTGCAATTTCACGATTGCTCGCGCGCTCACTATCCGAAAAGAGCGGCGCAGCAAGATAAACGGATGGCCGATTAGAGATCATATGCTACCGCGCGCAACGATGACTTGCTTCAATCGTCTGTTAAAATCATAAGGAACATACTTTCCAAGCAGAATCCATCGGGCAATTTTTTGTGCCACCGATGCACAGTCATCGTGCGTAGTGTCGAAAACAGAGCCCTTGGCGGGTCGATAAATCTTCTTTAGATGTGCCGACTGTTTCACCAGGCTCGTTGCATCGTACGCAATCCGACCAAGGCGCCCCTTCGGCTTCCCACGCCTTGCGATGCGCTGACTAAGCTCGCTCTTCTCTGCTTCTAGAAAAAAGGATGTGACCGTCCGCGAACCCGCCACTGCTTGGACCCGTAATGCGCTGCCTGAGTTCTTCGGCCTTGCGTAGCACTTCCTTGGGATTGTTCTGTGAGAATGCGAACAGATCAAAGTAAGCCCGATCCATGACATGTATGCCCGGCCCAGCCCCCGACATTCTGTTGTTTTTTGATGCGAGCTGAGGAAAGAGAAAATCGTCAACCTCTTGCTGCTGCTTCTTTGTAAGTAAGCTTTCCTTGCGGTACATCACGGCCGGCGGCCGCCCCGACCACTCCTCGTGAGTGCTGAAGCAGCGCAGGGCGGCCAAAGTCGACGACTTACCCCCAGCGACCGGTCCAACCAAATAGTACCGGCGAGAGATCTTGCCTTCAGAAAGACCTGCAATCTCGTCGGCGAATTGGTCTGCATCAGAGATGTTCAGGATCTTGATCATGCATTTCAGCTCCGCAGAGCTGAGGAAGATTGAAATCAGATTGTAGACGTTCAAATTCACGGCGGAGATATCGTCGCGCTGTCTCTGTGTTCGCGGCTTGCTCGGATCTTCCCAGTAGACAATATAGTGATGGCTTGCGGCGTTTCTTTTGGCGCCACCACGAAGCATGTTCTTTAGTGAACCATCGGACAGCGATGACCCCAGGATCAAAAATGTATTAGTTGCGAATTTTGCATTGATGAACTCAGAGGCGATCGTATTTGTGGAAAGCATGACATCCGCGAAAGCATCCTCCGTGAGCGTCACCGTTTCACTTCGTCGTCGGATTTCCTCGCGCGGAATGTATCCATTGATGTGGTAGACTGCGGGGACGGAGCGTCGCGTTTCAGAGCGAGGCTCCATCAGGATTTCCGGACTCGGCTTCTTGTTATCGCGGGCGTAGAGATAGGTTGCTTCGTCCACCACGTCATCGAAATTGAAATTCACCGTAAACGACGTCTTGTAGACAAGCTCGCCAAGATCAGAAAGATAGGTATGACGTTGCAATAGATCATCGAAATTGGCATTCTTTATATCTGCGTAGAGACATTTGTGAATCTTCGCATACCAAGCCGATGATATCTGGAACTTCAGTATCCGCTTCTCCATTGATCGCTGCCGCGATTTTTCTTTTACCGAGTGAGTTTGAAATAGCATTTCGGTGAGATAGGACTCTTGAAAACCGTCCTCGCGATGGAGCTTAAGTTCTCGAGTCTTGACCCCTTCCTCGGCAGCCAAGCGATTGACGAGTTCTTTCCACCCAGGACAACCGGCGTCGATCGACACTCCAGCTCCGAGCAACAGCGAGAGCTGATGATGCTCATGCTGTCGCTGCCACATGTGCGTCAACCAAATCGGAAGGTTCTCGTGTCTCTTCACCGCCCTCTTCAATGAGTCAGAAATACGGGGCATTGCTTGCTCTAAGTTTTCTGAAATGAAGGCAACTTTTCGATGAGTCGCTCTAGTAATTCAACTATCTTCAAGTCGACCCGTTCGCCAACACTACGAACGTTCCAAAGGCCGGACGAGGAGATCTCGGGTCGGCTGGACCACCGGCCTAGCCAGGCCTCCGAGGAAGTTTCCAGAAACGCTCGATCTTCCGTCATGAGGGCGATCAGGTGATGCTCCATGACCGCCCGCATGCTCGACTTGCCAGCATCATCGTCGATAGGAACGTGCAGCACTAGTAAGCGCGCCAAATAGGCCGACACTTGGCGCTCGAAGGAGTACTCGTGCTGCGTAATCAATTTGTTCGCACTTTGCCCTTTACCCCAATTGGGAAAATCCTCGTTCCGGCCGTCGCGTGCGAGCATTGACTGCCCGACGTGCAATCTAAATACTGAAGCTCGGTGGTTACCTGCACCGTCGCGCGTCCCGAAGTGTGTTCTAAGACGATTGCGCAGCGTGGCCTTGGATCCGATCGAGACGGCATGCGTTCCAATACGCACAAGTCGGGGCAACTTCTTGGAGAACGAAGTCGGCTCTGTTGGATCGAAGAAGAAGTACACGCCCTTCGGGGGCAGACCGCCGGAGACAACCTCGGCAAGAGTGCGGCTTCCCAGTGACTCCGCCAACCCTTCCAAGATGCGATAGAACCTTTCTATCGCCATCTGTCGCTGTCGAATACGATAGGCGCCATCAAGGACGCTCAGACGCATACCGAGAGATAGTCCTTCTAACGGCAAATCGACACGCCGGGCGAAACGCGGCAGATTTTGACGAAGTGGCTCTACATAGTCGTTCCCCGCAAGCAACATCAGGCGCTTGCCGCTCGGAAAAGCTTCATTGATCTGCTCGGCGGTGCGGCGCCCCCATTCGTCGCGAAATGCACGATCGGCTCCCTTCAGCGTCACGTCATATGGATCGATGACGGTGTCCGGAGCGATCAGGCCATGTTTGGCCGATAGTATGCCGAATGGAAGATGGTAAGCGTCGGCCAATCGCCGGGATTTCACGAACAAGGCCGAAGTATAGAGATCGCCGGCGGGCGCCCTGTAGTCTCCCTTGGTCTTGCTGCAAGAAATTAGGAGATGAGTCTTCTTAGGATCTAACCGCTCCATCCGCCGAATAAGAGTAAGACCCAAGGTCGACGGCGAACCTTCCTCTAACGAAGCGACTTGCTTCGGACTCATCCGCTCCCCCTGTCGTCGATACTGCGAATGTATAGAGTATTGCCTTTGCGTGCATCGGACGAGGTTGGCAAGTCCCGCTTTTCGACAGAATTCCCTGAGGCGTGGAGGCCCCTCTCGAGAACTCTTACGACACAGCTCTTGCGCTGCGGTAAACTGTTCGACGAAGCGGCCTAATGACCGGCCTGTCAAGCCGTCGGTCTTTTTATCGACGAAGGTCTATCTGGTTCGACGGCTTTCGTGGCGACTTAGACCATCGCTTGAATGGGCCCGCCGAGTGAGCACGATGAGCAACGGCTCAGGCTCGGACATTGACCGTTCGTGAGAACGTTTGTCGCACGAGAGCGTCTAAATGGCTCCAAAATGCGTCTAAACGTTCACACTCCGTACTTCGTGAGTAGGACGTTAGATGCTTGATTTTGTGAGGGGATTTATGGTGGGCGCACCAGGGCTCGAACCTGGGACCCGCTGATTAAGAGTCAGCTGCTCTACCAACTGAGCTATGCGCCCGAAAGGCGGTCAGTGCCTTGCGAGGCCGGTCGTTTAGCAAAGCGATCCGGGTCTGGCAAGCGATGTGGGGCATGTTTTCCAAGGTTCTTCAACAACCCCGGAAATGCGAAAAGCCGCTGGATTCCAGCGGCTTTTCCAGGGTGAATATCCGGGAAATCCCGGAGCGCTCAAAGACGCCCTTCCCGATCCGGGCCGTCGTCACGGTCGCCACCGCGGAAGTGGTCCATGCCACGCTCCATCATGCGGTCCATGTGGCGCTCCATGAAGTGGCGGCGCGGGCCGTCCTCGCCGCCGCCGAACGGGCCGCGGTGGCGGGTCAGCATGGCAAGGCGGCGCTTCTGGCCGTCATCGAGACTCTTGTAGAGCGGATCGGCGGCATCGGCGATCTTCTTCAGCGCGGCCGAGGTCGCGCCCATGTCGTCAGCGCGCTGGCGCAGGCGGGCGACCGGATCGTCCGGCTTGTCACCGTTCCTGCCAGCGTCACCCGAGCCTGCGTTCATCCGCGCATTGGCGCGGTCGATACGCAGCTTGGCCAGGTCGCGCACGGCGGCCTCGACCGGCGGCCACAGCTTCTCCTGGTCGGCGTTGAGCTTCAGCCCGGCATGGACCGCGGCGATCCGCGCGTCGACGAAGGCGGCGCGGTCTTCGGGGTTCATGCGGATGTGGCGAAAGTGCTCCATCCACGGGCGATGATATTGGGCATAGACCGCGCCCGAGCCGGCAATGCTGAGCACGGCGATGGCAGCGATGGTGAACTTCCTCATACGAACCTCCTCTGGAAGGATGCCCTGAAGATGAGGGTCGCGAGGCCGGTGTGCAACTTACAACTTGGACAGAGAGGGCGTTCTTTCAGAGATGTCATTCAGTTGAACGTCCGTTCAGCTACCGGCGGACATGATTCGTAACAAAGAGAGCTTCCATGCAGCCTGCACGGAAGCTCTCCTTCACATTTCATCTAGATCAGTTCGTCGTGCTTTTGGCTTCCTTCAGGAACTCGTCGATCAGCGGCTGGCCGACGCGGCTCGCCGCATCCTTGTAGATCGGCTCCATCGCCTTGCGCATCGCCTCGTCCTGCTCCGGCGTGAGCTTGATGATCTCGCTCTTGCCGCTCTTCTTGATCTCGGCGAGCGCGTCGTCGTTTTCCTTCTGCGACTGCGCGTTGTTGAAGTCGGTCGCTTCCTTCATCGCCTTCGAGAGCTGGTCGCGGATGTCGGCCGGCAGATCGTCCCAGAACTTCTTGTTCACGATCACGACGTAGCCGATGTAGCCGTGATTGGTCTCCGTGATGTACTTCTGCACCTCGTGCATCTTCTGGGTATAGATGTTCGACCAGGTGTTCTCCTGGCCGTCGACGACGCCGGTCTGCAGCGCCTGGTAGACTTCCGAGAACGCCATCACCTGCGGAAGCGAACCGAGCGCCTTGAACTGGGCCTGCAGCACGCGCGAGGACTGGATGCGGAACTTGACACCCTGATAGTCGGCCGGGGTCACTAGCTTCTTGTTGGCGCTCATCTGCTTGAAGCCGTTGTCCCAATAGGCAAGGCCGGTGATGCCCTTCGGTTCGAGCAGCTTGAGCAGCCGCGCGCCGAGCGGGCCTTCCGTCACCTTCCGCAGCGTCTTCAGGTCGGGGAGGATATAGGGCAGATCGAACACCTCGAACTCGCGGATGCCGAGCGGGCCGAACTTGGAGTTGGACGGCGCCAGCATCTGCACGCTGCCGAGCTGAAGCGCCTCGAGTTCTTCCTTGTCCTTGTAGAGCGACGAGTTCGGATAGACCTCGATCTTGACCTTGCCGCCGGTGTACTTCTCGGCGAGTTCCTTGAATTTCTCGGACGCCTTGCCCTTCGGGGTGTCGGTCGCGACGACATGGCTGAACTTGATGATGATCGGGTCGGCGCTGGCGGGGCCGGCAAGGCTCAAGGCCAATGCCGCGACGGATGCCGCGATCGCGAAGGTGCGCATAATCTCTCCCTGTTGTTCTTGGGCCGTCCGGCGCGCGGACGGCCTATCCTCATGCCACGCACTTCAATACAGGCCGGCGTCCAAGCGTGCTATTGGCAGTTAGCAGGGCTGCTATTCATGGAGAACGCCGCAAGCGCCGCTGCGCGACCTCTCCCGGAGCGAGAGGGTTGGGGAGAGGGTATCTCCGCGAGCGAGACGCCAAGAAGATAGAGCCCTCACCCGCCACGCTTCGCGTGTCGGCCTCTCCCGCACGCGGGAGAGGCGAAGTCGGCAGCCTCAGCTCGCCGCAGCCGTCGTCACGGTGTCGCGCTGGCGCTTCATGACGATCTTGTTGAGCGCGCCGAGATAAGCCTTGGCCGAGGCGACCAGCGTATCCGGATCCGCCGCGCGCGCCGTCATCGCACGTCCCTCATGCGACAGGCGCACGGAGACTTCCGCCTGCGCGTCGGTGCCTTCGGTCACCGCGTGGACCTGATACAGTTCGAGCTTGGCCTCGTGCGGCACCAGGCGCTTGATGCAGTTGAACACGGCATCGACGGGGCCGTTGCCTTCGGCTTCCTCGATCTTGATCTGGCCGTCGACGTCGAGCTTCATGGTCGCGCGCTGGGGGCCATGGGTGCCGGCGATCACGGTCAGCGAGGTCAGCTTGATTCGATCGTGCGACGCCGCCATCTCCTCGTCGACCAGCGCCTCGATGTCCTCGTCGTAGATGTCCTTCTTGCGGTCGGCGAGCGCCTTCATCCGCGTGAACGCATCTTCCAGCTGGTTCGGGCCGAGCTTGTAGCCCATCTCTTCCAGCTTGTGCACGAAAGCATGACGTCCGGAATGCTTGCCCAGCACCAGCGAGGACTGCTTCAGGCCGACCATTTCGGGCCGCATGATCTCGTAGGTGGAGGCATCCTTCAGCACGCCGTCCTGATGGATGCCGCTCTCATGCGCAAACGCGTTCCGGCCCACGATCGCCTTGTTGTACTGCACCGGGAACGAGGTCGCCGCAGAGACGACCTTCGAGGCGCGGGTGAGCTGCGTGGTGTCGACCTTGTTCCAGAACGGGAATTTGTCGTTGCGCACGTTGATCGCCATCACGATCTCTTCGAGCGCGGCATTGCCGGCGCGCTCGCCGATGCCGTTGATGGTGCACTCGACCTGACGCGCGCCGCCGACCACGCCGGCCAGCGAGTTCGCCACGGCCATGCCGAGATCGTTATGGCAGTGCACGGAGAAAACCGCCTTGTCGGAGTTCGGCACCCGCTCGATCAGCGTCTTCATGAACTGGGTGTATTCGTCGGGCGTGGTGTAACCGACGGTGTCGGGGATGTTCACCGTGGTCGCGCCGGCCTTGATCACGGCCTCGACGATGCGGCACAGATAGTCCATCTCGCTGCGGGTGCCGTCCTCGGCCGACCATTCGACGTCGTCGATCTGGTTACGGGCGCGCGCGACCATCGCGACCGAGGTCTCGATCACCTGCTCCGGCGTCTTGTTCAGCTTCACCCGCATATGCAGCGGCGAGGTCGCGATCACGGTATGGACGCGACCGCGCTTTGCGAATTTCACGGCTTCGGCGCAGCGGTCGATGTCGGCCGGATGCGCCCGCGACAGGCCGGCGATGACGGCGTTCTTGGAGCGGCGGGCGATCTCGCTCACCGCCTGGAAGTCGCCTTCGGAAGTGATGGGGAAGCCGGCCTCGATGACGTCGACGCCCATATCGTCCAACAGTTCGGCAACCTCGAGCTTCTCCTCGAAGGTCATGGTGGCGCCGGGGCACTGCTCGCCGTCGCGCAGTGTGGTGTCGAAAATGATGACGCGGTCCTTATCGGACTTGTTCACGAGGGCCATTGTCGAATTTCCTTTTGAGCGTTCGCGCCGTCAGTCTGCTGGGCGCTTGAGGTGTCCGGTGATCTCGACCAACCCCTGAGCGCCCAGGCGCGTGGCGCCCAGCCGGCCCTCAGGGGCAAGTAAGAAGAAGCCCGCCAATGAGGAGGGTGGGCAGCAGCGCGGCCGGGATCGTGGCGGCGGCCAGAGCCACCTCCCCCGAAATCCCATCAATTTGGCCGCGAATCAGCATTGCCAGACCCTTTTGAGCCCCAAATCCTCGGGCAAAACCGTTGACGCTTGGTTGCCGGGAGGCTCAGTACGTCGTTTTTAGACGAGAAATGGCCGCAACTGCAACGCCAAAAGATGGTCAGCATGGGTGACCCGCCCTTCACGGTGCGGTCCTGGCGAAAGCAGGACCAACCGCGAAGCCGCTTCTGTCAATGCGCAACGCTCGCCGCCATCCTTCGGGGCGCGCCAGGCCGGGACGAAGGTCGAACTGGTGGTCTCTGGCTAGCCCGCGCGGCGCGAGCGGGCTCTGCTTTCCCAGCGATCCAGCATCTGGCCGAGTTCACCGATGGCAGGGGACGGAGTTTCGTTGGTGTTGGCGGGAACGACGGGACCAAGCCAATCCGGCTGCGTGTAGCTGTGCGAACGGCGAGCCGCGGCGCGCCGTTTGCGGGACTGCAAATCGCGCGTGAAATAGCCGGCCGCATACGCGATCCCGAGCAACACGATCAATGTGATGACACCCTGCACCATTGGCTGCGGCCTTTCTCTCGCGGTTTTCTGCGCAGCAATAGGGGCGACGTCAAGGCTCGACCGGGTCCAAACTGGGGCTCCGCCAATCCCCCACGACCGCGCGAATTATCGCGTCAGACCGTGCCGAATAGCGGTTCTATTCCCGGCCGCCCTCGCAACCGGGGATGAATGGGGCTAACCTTGCACTTGCTCGGCCTGATCAACCGGCCAGCTGACCACAACCTGGGAGGACGCGAATGACACGCCAACAGCAGCGTGAGCAGGATGCTGCGTTTTCACGACGAACCCTGGTGCAAGGGCTTGCGCTCGGCGCCGCGGCCACGATGGCAGGAACAGGCGCCGCGCTGGCCCAGACCGGCCCTGCGGCGCCGCCGACGACAATCACCACCCCGCCGCGCGATTTCGGCCCCAACGGCGCACCCACCACCTATTTCTGGGATCCCGACGTCATCGCGGTCGATCCGTCCTTCAACGATCTGGCGCAACCCAACACCGCGATCAAGCGGCTCTACACCGGCGTGCTCTGGGCTGAAGGTCCGGCATGGAGCGCCCAAGGCCGCTATCTGTTGTGGAGCGACATTCCCAACAACAGGCAGATGCGCTGGAGCGAGGACGACGGCCGCGTCAGCGTGTTCCGCGCGCCCTCCAACAACTCCAACGGCAACTCGTTCGACTTCCAGGGACGCCAGCTCTCCTGCGAGCATCTGACCCGGCGGGTGACGCGCTACGAGCATGACGGCACCGCCACCGTGCTATGCGACAATTACAACGGCAAGAAGCTGAACTCGCCGAACGACGTCGTCGCGCATCCCGACGGCAGCTATTGGTTCACCGACCCACCCTATGGCGGCCAGCTCTATGAAGGCGAGCCCGATACGGCGGGCGGACCGACCAATGCGCCCGGCAAGCTCAATCCGCGGATCGGACAGCCGGCCGGCTTTACGCCGGGCAAGCGCGAGCTGCCGACCAATTGCTATCGCATCGATCCCTCAGGGCGCGTCGATCTCGTCGTCAGCGAGGAGCAGGTGCCTGATCCGAACGGGCTGTGCTTCTCGCCCGATTTCAAGAATCTCTATGTCGTCTCGACCGGCAAGGGACCGGGCGACACCGGCCCCGGCGGCAAGGGCGAGATTTTCGTGTTCGACCTCGGTAGCGACAACAAGCTGTCCAACCTGAAGAGTTTCTCCGATTGCGTGATCGACGGCGTCAAGTGCGGGCCGGACGGCGTGCGCTGCGACGTCAACGGCAATGTCTGGGCCTCCAGCAACGCCGGTCGTGCGGTCGGCTATAACGGCGCGACGGTGTGGTCGCCGGACGGCAAGCTGCTCGGCCGCATTCGCCTGCCGGAAGTCTGCGGCAACATCTGCTTCGGCGGACCGAAGCGCAACCGCCTGTTCATGGCCGCGAGCCAGTCGCTCTACGCGGTGTTCACCGCGACGCAAGGTGCAGGGCCGGGCTGAGCAGGCGTGAGCCGAATTGCGACGAGGCGCCAGCGTGCTCCGCCGGCGCCTCGAACATGCGTGCGACGTCGCCCGTCTGGCGAAGAGGTCTCCAGGCCGATATCGGCCTGTCGGCATTTGCTGTTACGTCCTGGAACGTGGCTATTCGGGCTAGCCCGCATTTCTCACACGACCGATTGCTCAGCGACGGAGGATAGGAGGATTTGGCAAGGCAACGGGGAGCCGTGGCGCTGAAGGCGCAGCCGGCGATTTGGTTTTGAATGTCTCCGTTGGGCCTGTTGGTGATGCCGCCGATTGAGCGCGTCGCAGCGTCGCGTGTCAGGCCGGCGAGGCGCGAGCCTTGGCGGCTTCGGCCAGGCGACGAGCCGCGTGTCCCCACGGCTGAGCGGCTGGGCAGGCCGAGGCCATGGCGATCCTGATGCGGCGGACGCTGATGCGCACCAGTGCGCCGATCTTGAGGAGCTTGAGGCGGATGGTGCCGCAGGTGGCGTCCGCAAAGGTGGTTTCGGCAAGGCCGATGCGCCGCAGGGCACAGATCAGCACATAGGCCATCGAGGCGAACCACAGCCGCAGCTGGTTGGCGCGCATGGTGGCGGCCGAGGTGCGGTCGGCGTAGAGATCGAGCTGGCACTCCTTGATGCGGTTCTCCATGTCGCCGCGGGCGCAGTAGATGTCCTCATAGAGCTGCCGCACGCCCGCCGCGCTGCGCTTGAGCGAGGTGACGACGAAGCGCGGATTGGCCTCGCCTTGCGTCCACTCCGCCTTGGCGACGACGCGGCGCTCCTGGCTCCAGGTGTCGCGCGTACGCCATTGGAAGTCCTTGAAGCGGCGTGCCGGTTGGCCGGTCGTCTCGGCTGTGGCTCTCGCCGCGGCGAGCTCCTCCTCGATCATGGCGACCAGGCGCGTGTTGCGGGCGAGCCCGAACAGATAATCCACGCGGTTTTGCTCACACCACGCCATCAGCGCCTCGCGCGCAAAGCCACTGTCGGCGCGCAGCACGATGCGCACGAACGGCCAGCGGGCGCGGATTTGCCGGACAATCCGCGCGATCTCCGCGACACTGCCTGCGCTGGCATCGATGTCGGCGCGCCGCAGCTTGGCCGCCAGCAGATGCCGGCCGCAGAACACGTACAGCGGCAGATAGCAGTAGCAGTCGTAATAGCCGTGGAAGAAGCGCCCCTCCTGATGCCCGTGCAGAGGATCGTCGGTGGCGTCGAGATCGAGGATGATCTGCGGCGGCGGTCGCTTGTGCGCCTCCAGGAACAGCGTCACCGGCAACGCCTCGATCGCCGCCGCGTCGTAGGCGATCTTGTGATAGCGCGAAGGTTCCTCCCGGCCCAGTTCCAGCCGGTTCAGCGTCGACTTGCCGGCCACCGGTGCGCAGTCCTCGCGCCTGGCAACAAGCTTGCCCGCCAGCACCGCCATCAGCGGGTCGTGCCGCAACTCGTCGTGATCGTTGATGTCTTCGTAGCCAAGTGCGATGCCAAAGACCCGCTGTCCGACCAACGTTCCGACTGCGTGCTCGATCAAGTCCACCCGGCGATGATCGCGAAAGCAATCGGCAAAGCGCCCCACCAGATCAATCGCCCGATCAGACGCGCCCAGCAGCAGCGCGCCCGCATCCGACGTCACCAGGCCACCATCAAAAGCCGCTTCCACGATGCGGCCTTCCACCTCTCCAAAATCAAACCGTTCTGCGCTACACTGTGCCGGCATCGGGGCATTCCTTGAATCACCGCGAAGTCCTTCTCGCAAAAGAACTTTCGCTGATTCGCGCCCCGATGCGCCTCAACACTGTGAGAAATGCGGGCTAGGTTGTCCCCGCAACGATAGGCTCGGGTCAGGAAACCAACCATGCGCGTTGTGATCTGCGGCGGCGGCGTGATCGGAGCCTGCACCGCTTACTTCCTCCGCAGGCACGGCGTCGATGTCATCGTCGTCGAACGAACGCAAGTGGCGGCCGCGGCCTCCGGCAAGGCCGGCGGCTTCCTCGCGCGCGACTGGTGTGCGGGCACGCCGCTCGATGCGCTGGCGCGACGCAGTTTTGCGCTTCACGCACGACTACCGGAAGAAATCGCGGGCGATTGGGGCTACCGCCCGATGAGCACGTATGGCGGCTACGTGGCGCCCGATGGCGATCCGCGCCGGAATACGCCATCCGCGCTCGGCTGGCTCAGCGACGGCGTCGTCATCGCACAGCGCATCGGCACGATCGAGACGACTGCGATCGTTCATCCGAAAAAATTCACTTCCGCCGTGATGAACGCAGCGCTCGCGCAAGGCGCCGAACTTCGCCTTAGCCGCGTCACCGGCATCGTCCGCGATGCGACGCGTGCAAAGGGCATCGCGGTCGACGGCAGCACCATCGAAGCGGATGCCATCGTGATCGCGATGGGACCATGGTCGCTGCTCGCGGCGCAATGGATGAGCCTGCCCGCTGTCTACGGCCAGCGCAGCCCGAGTATCGTCTACGACATCGGCCCCAACGTGCCGGCCAATGCGTTGTTCCTGGAATGCGAGACGGATGGCGGCGGCGTGTCGATCGAGGTCTTTCCACGCGCCGACGGCAGCACGCATATCACGGCGCTGTCCGACGTCGCGCCGCTGCCGCTCGATCCGGCGGCCGTGACGCCGGACCGCGATGCGATTGCGCGCCTGCAAGCCATGTCGGAGCGGCTGTCGCCACTGTTTCGCCCCGACAAGGTCATCGCGCAGCAGGCCTGCTTCCGTCCCGTGACCGAGGACGGCCTGCCGCTGATCGGCCGGGTGCCGCAGAGCGACGGTCTCTATGTCGCAACCGGACATAATGTGTGGGGCATCCTGAATGCGCCCGCGACCGGCGAGGCAATGGCGCAGCTCATCGCCGAAGGCGGAACGCGCCAGGTGGATCTCACGCCGTTCGATCCCGCTCGGCTCGCACCGCTCGATCCATCGCTGCTTCAAGCGCGCTGAGCAGCTCAGCAACCCCTTTCTTGTGGCCTCGAATGCTCGTGCATGCCCGCCGCCAAAATCCGCATGGCTACGTGCGGAATACTGATCCGCTTTGCCCGATATTTGCGCAAACGCTAGACTTTAGTCCTCAACGTACAGTCCTGAATACAGTTTCACTTGCCGCGGATTCTCTCGTCGCTATAGTCCCGCCAATAGCTCAAAGAAGCTTGGTTCAAGGGAGAGAACAACATGAATTACGCAGTCTCTGGTGCATTGCGAAGTGTGCTTGGTGCGGCCGCGACCGGCGCATTGCTGGCTGCGTCAAGCGCGGCCTTTGCGGCCGATCCGATCAAGATCGGCGTGATCGCCGAGGCGCAGGCGATTGCCGGCGCATCGATCCCGCAGGCGGCGCAGCTCGCCGCCGACGAGATCAACGCCAATGGCGGCGTCGACGGCCGCAAGATCGAGATCATCGGTTACGACAATCACTCCTCCTCGGCCGACTCGGTCCGCGCCTTCCAGCGCGCGGTGAACGAGGACAAGGTCAACGCCGTCATCGCCAGCTACATCAGCGAAGTGGTGCTGGCGCTGGAGCCCTGGGCTTCGCGGCTGAAGACGCCGTTCGTGACGCCCGGTGCTGCCTCCAACGAGATCAGCAAGAGCGTCCACGCCGACTACGAAAAGAACAAGTACACCTTCCACGGTTATCTGACGTCGGCCGCACTGGCACTCTCCGTCTGTGACGGCGCCAAGGACCTGCTCGTCGACAAATTGCACATGAAGACGGCGGTCATCATGAGCGAGGACGCCGCCTGGACCAAGCCGCTCGATGTCGGCTACGAGGAGTGCCTGCCCAAGATCGGGCTGAAGGTGCTCGACCACATTCGCTTCTCGCCTGATACCACCGACTTCACGCCGATCTTCAACAAGATCGAGGGCTCGAAACCCGACGTGATCATCACCGGCATCTCCCATGTCGGCGTGCAGCCGACGGTGCAGTGGAAGAACCAGCAAGTGCCGATCCCGATGTTCGGCATCTCCTCGCAGGCGACCAACGAGACGTTCGGCAAGGACACCAATCAGGCCGCCGAAGGCGTGCTCTATCAGGGCGTCTCCGGGCCCGGCGTCGCGGTGACGCCGAAGTCGGTGCCCTTTGCCGAAAATTTCAAGAAGAAGTTCGGCAACTACCCGTCCTATGCCGGCTACACCGCCTATGACGAGGTCTACTACATCGCCGACGCCGTGAAGCGCGCGGGCTCGACCGATGCGGACAAGCTGGTCGACGCGCTGGAGAAGACCGACTGGGAAGGCACGATCGGCCGCGTCCAGTTTTACGGCAAGGACGATCCGTTTACGCACTCGATCAAATACGGCAAGGGCCTCATCACCGGCTTGATGCTGCAATGGCAGGACGGCAAGCAGAGCGCCGTCTGGCCCAAGGACGTTGCCAAGGTCGACATCAAGTTCCCGAGCTTCATCAAGCTCAGCAACTGATCGGACATGCTCCCGGGACCACCTCCCGGGAGCTTCCATTTGCGGTATCCCGCAGCACTTTTCCTCCAGTAAGACGTTGGCCGATCATAGATGCGAGCTTTCCAGATTCTGATCGATGGCTTTGCCATCAGCGCCCTCTACGCTCTCGGTGCCACCGGCTTCACACTGATCTTCGGCGTCTCCGGCGTGCTCAACCTCTCCCACGGTGCCATCATGGTGGCGGCAGCGGTGGCGGCCTGGGCCGCCGCCAGCGTGCTGGATGTGGGGACCTATGCCGGCGCGCTGATCGGGGTCGGCGTCGCCCTTCTCGCGGCGTTCGCCACCTACTTCGCGGTGGTGAAGCCGATCCAGGATTCCCGGCGCATCCCGAACGAGGAGAAGGAGATCTTCGTCCTCACGGGAACGCTGCTCTGGGGCATCATGATCCAGGAGCTGATCGCCTATTTCTTCACCAATAACGCGAAGACCGTGCTGCCGATCGTCGAGGGCGTCGTCGAGATCCTCGGCGTCCGCACGCCCAAGAACGAGATTTTCACCGCGATCGTGTGCTGCCTCGTCATCGCGCTGCTATGGCTGCTGGTAAATCGCACCCGCACCGGCAAGGCGGTGCTGGCGGCCTCGATGAACCCGCGCGGCGTCACCCTGCTCGGGCTCGAGCTCACCAACATCTACATCGTGGTGTGGGGGATCTACGGCATCCTCGCCGGCATCGCCGGCGTGCTGCTCGGCATGTTTCTCGGCGTCAGCTCCTACAGCGTGGGGCCGCTGACCGCGAGCGCATTCTCGATCGTGGTGCTCGGCGGTCTCGGCAGCGTCTCCGGCTCGCTGATCGCGGCCTTCGTGGTCGGCTATCTCGAAACGCTGACGGCCTATCTGGTCTCGCCGGCCTACCGCACCATTCCGGCGCTGCTGCTGCTCGTGTTCGTGATGTACATCCGGCCCCAGGGCCTGCTGGGGAGGCGCTGAGATGGCCGGCTTCTTTACCTCGCGCCTGTTCTTCGTCTCACTGGCGCTCGTGATCATCGCAGCCACGCTGCCGCTCTACGTCTCGGGCTACGTGCTCGGGCTCCTCACCGTCGCATTTTATTTCGGCGTGTTCGCGATGGCCTGGGACCTGCTGTTCGGCTTCGCCGGCGAGGTCAATTTCGGGCCGACCTTCCTGATCGGCGTCGGCGCCTACACGGCCGGCATCCTCAATGCCCAGTTCGGCTGGTCGGTCTATCTCTGCATCGTGCTCGGTGCGCTCGCCTCCGTCGTCGCAGGGCTGGTGCTGGCACTGCCGGCGCTGCGCGTGCGCGGGCCGTATTTCGGCCTGACCACACTGGTCGCGGTCCTGATGCTGCAGAACTTCATCGTGGTGTTCGCCGATCTCACCGGCGGCGAGATCGGCCTCACCATTCCTGACGTCATCACCATCAGCGCCGGCGCCAATTACTGGATCGCGCTCGGCTTCATGACGATCTCGGCAGCCATTCTCTACGGCCTGTCGCAATCGCCGGTCGGGCTGGTGCTGCAAGCCAGCGGCCAGGATCCGGTGCAGGCCGGCGCGCTCGGCTTCAACATCGTCAAGCACAAGCTTGCCGCCTTCATCGTCAGCGCGTTCTTCTCTGGATTGTCCGGCGCGCTGCTGGTGTTCTACTTCGGTACCGCGTCGGTCGGCACCGTCGTCGACGTCGCGGTCGGCGTCAACGTCATCGTCTCGGCCGTGCTCGGCGGCCGCCGCACCGTGCTCGGCGCTGCGCTCGGCGCGATCTTCCTGATCGTCGCCGGCGAATTCCTGCGCCCGACGGGCGAGCTTGCGACCTTCATCGTCTCGGCGGTCGCGCTTCTCGTCGTGCTGTTCTTCCCCGGCGGCTTCCTCGGAGCGGCCCTCTCGCGCGAGGCTCGCTCGTAATGGACCAGAGGCTTTCAAACCGCCCCGTGCTCGAAGTCCGCGGCCTGACCAAACGCTTCGGCGGATTGACCGCGGTGAAGAACCTCGGCTTCGAGGTCAATAGCGGCGAGATCTTCGGCCTGATCGGACCGAACGGCTCGGGTAAGTCCACCGCGATGAAGAGCGTGATGGGCATCGAGCGCCCGACCGCAGGCGAAGTGATTTTCGAAGGCGAGAACGTCGCCGGCCTGCCCGCGCACAAGATCGCGCGCAAGGGCTTTGGCATGGTGTTCCAGCACTCGCGGCCGCTGAACCGGCAGACCGTGCTGGAGAACATCATGGTGGCGCTGCTGCCGGACAGCCTGTTCATGCTGTTTCCGGACAAGGCGCTGGTCGAGCGCGCCAAATGGATCGCCGATCGTGTCGGGTTGGGCAGCGTGATGAACCGCCGCCCGCCGACGCTGCCCTTCGCCGATTTGCGCCGGCTCGAACTCGCAAAAGCGATCGCACGTGACCCAAAAGTGGTGCTGGTCGACGAGCCGTTTGCCGGCCTCACCCGCGCCGAGGTCGACGTATTCTCCGACCTGATCCGCAGCTTTCGCGACGAAGGCCGCGCGGTGATGCTGGTCGACCACAACGTCAAGAGCGTCGCAGCGCTGGTCGACCGCGTGCTCGCGATGTATCTCGGCGAGGAGATCGTCACCGGCAAGGCCGACGACGTCATGAAGAACGAGACCGTGCGCAGGGTCTATCTCGGCGGCGCCATCGAGACCCATGCACGGCCCGAGACCGGCTTCAAGGACAAGGTGCCGCTGCTCCAGGTCGAGAATGTCAGCGTCTATTACGGCAAGGCGCAGGCGCTGGAGAACGTCTCGATCCACATCCACGAGGGCGAGTTCGTCTCCGTCGTCGGCCTCAACGGCGCCGGCAAGACCACGCTGTTCAACACCATCTCCGGCTTCTTGCCTTATACCGGCGAGATCATCCGCGGCGGCGAAAAGCTGCGCGGCACCAGCCCGGCGAAGATCGCCCGCAGCGGCCTCGTGCAGTGCCCGGAATCGCGGGAACTTTTCGGCGAGATGAGTGTGCGCGAGAACCTCGATCTCGGCGGGCAACATCTCACCGACGACAAGCGGGCCGCCCAGCTCGCCTGGCTGTTCGAGCTGTTCCCGATCCTGAAGGAGCGTCAGGGACAGCTGGCGCAGACACTGTCCGGCGGCGAGCAGCAGATGCTGGCGATCGGCCGCGCGCTGATGATGCAGCCGCAGATCCTGATCCTGGACGAGCCGACGCTGGGCCTCGCGCCGGTCATCCTCGAACTGTTGTCCAAGGCGCTGGAGAAGCTGCGGCAGACCACGTCGATCACGGTGCTGCTCGGCGAGCAGAATGTGACCTTCGCGCTGCCGCATGCCGACCGCGTCTATGTTCTCGAGCATGCAAGGATCGTCTGGGAGGGCGATCCCGGCCGCTTCGCCGCGGAGGCCGGCGCCGACTTTCTCTAATTCGCGCATACCAACAACAAAACAAGGAAAGGGAAACGACCATGCGATCATCGAGCATTTTGAGCTCTGGCCTCCTCACCTCCGCGCTGGCGCTGTGCCTCGCCGCCCCCGCCTATGCGCAATCGGGCGCCCCCATCAAGATCGGCGTCATCGCCGAAGTGCAGTCGATCGCGGGTGCTGCCACACCCGGCGGCGCGCAGATTGCCGCCGACGAGATCAATGCCAAGGGCGGCATCCTCGGCCGCAAGATCGAGATCGTTACCTATGACAACAAGAGCTCCTCGGCCGACTCGGTGCGCGCCTTCCAGCGCGCGGTGAGCGAGGACAAGGTCTCCGCGGTGATCGCGAGCTATATCAGCGAGGTCGTGCTCGCGCTCGAGCCCTGGGCAGCGCGCCTGAAGATGCCGCTGATCACGCCCGGCGCCGCCTCGAACGAGATCACCAAGGCGATCCACAACGACTACGAGAAGAATAAGTACACCTTCCACGGCTACCTGACCTCGGCCGCGCAAGCGCAGATCGTCTGCGATGCGGCCAAGGATCTCCTGGTCGACAAGATGCACATGAAGACGGTCGCGATCATGAGCGAGGACGCCGCCTGGACCAAGCCGCTCGATGTTGGCTACGAGGCCTGCCTGCCCAAGGCCGGACTGAAGGTGGTCGAGCATGTGCGCTTCTCGCCCGATACCACCGACTTCACGCCGATCTTCAACAACATCGAAGGCAAGAAGCCCGATGTGATCGTCACCGGTATCTCGCATGTCGGCGTGCAGCCGACGGTGCAGTGGAAGAACCAGCAGGTGCCCATCCCGATGTTCGGCATCAGCGCGCAGGCGCTCAGCCCGACCTTCTGGAAGGACACCAATGGCGCCGCCGATGGCGTGCCGTCGCTGGCCGTCGCGACGCCTGATGTTGCCGTCACCTCCAAGACAAAGCCGTTCGCGGCCGCCTTCACGGCCAAGTTCGGCACGCCGCCCGCCTATACCGGCTACACCGCCTATGACGACGTCTACATCATCACCGACGCGATCAAGCGCGCCGGCTCGACCGATCCCGACAAGATGGTCGCCGAGATGGAAAAGACCGACTTCGAAGGCACGATCGGCCAGATCAAGTTTTACGGCAAGGACGACGAGTTCACCCACGGCGTCAAGTCCGGTCCGGGCGCGGTGACCGGCCTCGTCTTCCAGTGGCAGGACCAGAAGCAGGTCGTGGTCTGGCCGGAGAAGATCGCGGAAGGCAAGCTGAAGTTTCCGAATTTCGTGAAGCTGTCGCAGTAAGAAAGCGGAACAAGGCCACCGCAACGATGTGATGCCCGGGCAGAAGCGCGTCCTCGCGCTAGATGTCCCGGGCATTTCATCTCTCGCTCGATGTGCCCTTGAAGTGAAGCCCGCTTGCAAATTCGGCAGGGTCGATCACAGTAAGGGGGTACGCAGGCAGCTCCAAGAATCTGCGGCCATCAAGGAGGACGCATGCTCCCTTATGTCGCGCACGACCCTCGCTTCGAGCGGCTGGTGATCGGCCATGTCAATCTCGAGAAACTCACCAGCGGTTGCCGCTGGGCCGAAGGCCCCGCCTATTTTCCCGCCGGGCGTTACCTGATCTGGTCCGACATTCCGAACAACCGGATGATGCGCTTCGACGAGACCGACGGATCGGTGTCGGTGTTCCGCGCGCCGAGCTTCAATTCCAACGGCAACACCACCGATCGCCAGGGGCGGCTGGTCAGTTGCGAGCATTTCATGCGGCGCGTCACCCGCACCGAGCACGATGGCTCAATCACGGTGCTGGCGGATGCGTTCGAGGGCCGCCGGTTGAATTCGCCCAACGACGTCGTGGTCAAGTCTGACAATTCGACTTGGTTCTCCGATCCGACTTACGGCATCGACAGCGACTATGAAGGCCAGCAAAGTCCATCCGAGATCGGCGCCTCCAACGTCTACCGGATCGACGGTAGCTCTGGCGCCATCACGCGCGTCGTGTCCGACCGGGTGCAGCCTAACGGGCTGGCCTTCTCGCCGGATGAGAGCCGGCTCTATATCGCCGACACCGGCGCGACCCATGTCCGCGGGCTGCCGCCAACGATCTGGTCCTATGAGGTCAAGGGGCCGACCGTCGGAGAGGCCTCGCTGTTTGCCACCTGCCCGGACGGGCTCTATGACGGCTTCCGCTGCGACATCCATGGTAACATCTGGACGTCGGCGGGCCGGAGCGTGTTCTGCTACGCCCCCGACGGAACGCATCTCGGTACGATCCCGATCGGCGAGATCGTCGCCAATGTCTGCTTCGGCGGCCCGCGCCGCAACCGCCTCTACATCTGCGGACAGACCTCGCTGTATTCGATCTACCTCAACACACGGGCAGCGGTTTAGGGGAGCGATCGCAACCAGAGCAGACGTGTCGCGTCAACTCGTGACGCGTTCACCGCGCCCATAGACCAACAGCATGAAGATGATGACAAGGCCGTAGATCACCTGGCGGCCGGCCTCGGGCATGTCCATGATCGACAGCACGCTGTTGAGAAGCACGATCAGCACGACGCCGATCAGCGTCCCGAGATAGCGGCCACGGCCGCCGAGGATGTTGGTGCCGCCGATCACGACCGCCGCGATCGATGGCAGCAGATAGGCATCCCCCATGCCCTGATACGCCTTGGTGGAGTAGCCGGCGAGCAGCACACCGGCGAGCGCGGCCGCGACACCGCACAGGACGAAGCAGATCACGGTGATGCGGCGGGTATCGACACCGGCCAGATACGCGGCTGCCTCCTTGTTGCCGATGGCATAGACGTATCGGCCGAGCCTCATGCGCTGCAGAACAATCGTGACGAGTACCGACACGGCGATCCAGACAAACAGGGCGTTGGGAATGCCGAGCGTGCGGTCGGCCGCGAGCATCCGCATCAGGTCGGTGGCAGTGGTCTGCGGCGCGTAGCCGCCGGTGTGGGCAACCATCAGCCCGCGCATCACCGCGTTGACGCCAAGCGTGAAGATCATCGAGGGCACGCGCAGATACGCAACGCCGATGCCGTTGATGAGACCGACCAGAAGCCCGACCCCGAGCCCGACCGGAATTGCAAGCGGACCGCCGATCGATGTCGCCATCATCGCGGCCGCGGCAAGCGTCCACGGCACCGACAGGTCGATCTGGGCGATCAGGATCACCATCATCATCCCGGCGGATACGATGCCGAGGAAGGCGCCGATCTGAAGTTGCTGCAACAGATAGGCCGGTGAGAGCAGCGGCGCGCTGCCGAAGCGCGCAAAAGTATAGATCGTGCCCGCCACCAGGATGACGAGGATGAACAGGGCCGCGATCAGGATCGGGCGGTCATCGCGCGAGAGACTGAGGGAGGCCGAACTCATCGGAACAGCTCCAGCGTGTTCTTGACGCGCAGCACGCCGAGCGCGCCAATGCTGACCGCAGCCAGCAAGATCAGACCCTCGAACAGCGGCTGCAACAGCGGGGCGATGTCGAAGATGCGGAAGAAGAACGAGATGACTCGCAGTACCATGGCACCGAAGATCGAGCCGATCGCACTGCCGGTCCCGCCAAGCAGCGAGGTCCCGCCGATGACGACGGACGCGATGGAATTGAGCGTGTAGGCGCCGGCCTGCGGGATGTCGGCATTGCCCGAGGATGTCTGGATCGCGAGGAACAGGCCGCCACAGCCGGCGAAGAAGCCGGCGAGCGTGAAGGCCGCGATCTTGGCACGCTCGATCGGAAGGCCGGACATGTAGGCTGCGCCTTCGGCCGAGCCGACCGCATAGACAGCCCGGCCAAGCACGGAGCGGCGGAACGGCACCCACACCAGGAGCGCGATCAGGACGAGCAGCACGAACGGCACCGGGATCCAGGCCACCGGCGCAAACCAGCTAGCTGCGCCATCATCGAAAACATGGACGGTCGCGGCGAAATCCCCGAGCGAATTGGTCAGCGCCCAGTTGAGATCCTCGTCGATCTTGCCGCCCGGCGTCGGCCGCAGGAACAGCGCGATGCCGATATAGACCGCGCCGGTCGCGAGCGTCGCGATGATCGGCTGGATGCGTCCATAGACGACGATGCAGCCATTGACGAAACCCGCCAGTGCGCCGGTCGCAAGACACACGACGATCCCGAGCAGGATGCCGCTCACGCCGCCGGGAAAGGTGCCGAGGCCGAGATGCAGACCGAATATCTCGAGGTGCAACGGGCTGCCCGCCCGCTCCCGTGAGCAGATAGCTCGCGAAACACCCCACCATGGTCATGACGGCGCCCACGGAGAGATCGAGCCCTGACGCCAGCACCGGCACGGTCTGGGCCATCGCCAGCATGGCGAGGGCAAAGATCTCGTCGCCGTTCTGCACCAGAACCGCCGACGAGAAGCCCTTGGGATGGGCGAGATTGTAGAGGAGATAGAGAATGGAGAACAACAGGACGGCGGTGACGATGCCGATGTTCTGGCGAATCCGGATGGCGACATCGTCAAGCATGGGCGGCTCCGGAAGTGTCCGGCGCCGCGGCGTCGATGTTCAGCGCGCTGGCGATGATGTTGGTCTCGGTGAGTTCGTCACCCTGCAGCTCGCGCACGATGCGCCCGTCATACATGATCGCCACCCTATCGCAGCAGCCGATGAGCTCGTCATAGTCGGTGGAGTAGAACAGGATGGCGGCGCCCTGGTCGGCGAGTTCGCGCATCAGCCGGTAAAGCTCCTGCTTGGTGCCGACATCGATGCCGCGCGTGGGATCGTTGAGCAGGATGAGCTTGGGTTCTGTCATCAGCCATTTGGCAAGAACGACCTTCTGCTGGTTGCCGCCGGAGAGCGTGGCGACGGCGTCGCCGGGCGCGCCGATCTTGATCTGTAGCCGCGCGATGGCGCGTTTGATTGCATCGGTCTCGCGCGCGCGGTCGACCAGAGGTCCGGTCGAGATCGCGTCGAGCGAGGCGATCACCAGATTGTCTGATATCGACATCGGCAGCATCAGGCCTTCGGTCTTGCGATCCTCCGGCACGAGCGCGATGCCGACCGACTTCGCTGCCGCCGGAGATCCCGGACGCACTTCGCGGCCTTCGACGGTGACCCGCCCGGAAACGCCACGCAGCACGCCGAACAGCGCCAGCAGCAGGGACTTCTGGCCTTGGCCATCCAGCCCGCCGAGACCGACGATCTCGCCGGCGCCGACGCGGAGCGAAATGCGATCCAGGCTCTTGTCCCAGCTCAGGTGCTCGACGGCCAGCACCGGCTTCAGCGATGCGCGCGCGGGCTTGGGCGGATACTGGGTGGCGATGTCGCGCCCGATCATGAGCTGAACGATGTCAGCGGTCGAGCGCCTGCCCTTGTCGAAGGTCTCAATATGGCGCCCGTTGCGGAACACGGACGCGCGGTCGGCCAGCGCCTCGACCTCGTGCATCCGGTGCGAGATGTAGAGAATGGCAACACCCTCGGCCTTGAGCCGTGCCAGCATGGCATAGACCTTCTCGACGTCGGCACTGGTGAGGGCCGATGTGGCTTCGTCGAGGATCAGGAGCTGCGGCTTCTTGCCGAGCGCCTTGGCGATCTCCACCACCTGGCGGCGCGACAGCGGCAGATCGCGCACGCGCATCAGGGGATTGACGTCCTCGCATCCGATCTCGGCCAGGAGCTCCTCGGCACGGCGGCGCTGCGCCCGCGCGTCGATGAGGCCGAAGCGGCGCGGCGGCGACGCGATGGAGATGTTGTCCGCGACCGAAAGGTCGGGCATCAGCGACAATTCCTGGAAGATGCAGACGACGCCGGCGGCATTGGCCGCGGACGGTGTCGCGAACCTCACATCGGATCTGCCGAGCCGCATGGTGCCGGTATCGGGCTGGACGACGCCGGCGATGATCTTGATCAGCGTCGACTTGCCGGCGCCGTTCTCGCCCAGCACCGCGTGAATCTTGCCGCGCTCGCACGCGAAGTCGACGCCCTCGAGCGCCCGCACGCCAGCGTAGCGCTTGGAGATTCCGGACAGGGCGAGGAAGGCCGATTGGCTCAGGCCGGCGTCCGGCATGGCAGCCTCACGCAGCGGCGGCCCGGCCAAGGCCGGGCCGCAACCGGGATATCTCCGGTGCGCTCACTGGGTGTTCTTCTCGCTCTGCGACATGATCTCCGGCGCGGTGAAATTGACGCCGCACGGCGCGAACTGGTTCGGCGCAAAGAAGTTTGCGTTGAGGTCCGGCCAGTAGTTGATGCCGGGCTTCAGATCCTTGTAGGTCGCGACCGGGATCGGGATCGAGATCAGCTGCGGCATCACATTGCCCTGCAGCGCGGAGATCGCCGCCTTGGTGGCGATGGCGACCAGCGCCGGAGACTGGCCGTAGGACATGCCCTTGAGCCCGTCCTTGGCGTGATCGGCGATCTGCTTGCGGTACTCGTTCTCACCCTCGCCCGACATCGGCACGAAGGGATGCTTCGCCGACATCATCGCTTGCACGGTACCGTCGGAGCCGCCTTGCGTGAACACGCCGTCGAAATGACCGTGCACCGCGAGCGCGTCCGCCGTCACCTTCTGCGAGGTGCCGGTATCCCAGTTGCCGACCACTTCGGTGATCTTGAAGCTGTTGCCCGGTGCTTCCATGACTTCGCGGAAGCCGAGATGGCGGTCCCGGTCAACCGAATTGCCCGGAAGACCGCGGACCTCGAGGATGTCGCCCGCCTTCTTGCCGCTCTCATCGATCAGCCACTTCGCCGACATGCGGCCCATTTCCTTCTGGTCCTCGTTGACCATCATCACCTTGTCGGTGTCGAGGACGTTGTCGAAGGGCACCACGACCACATTGTTCTTGTCGGCGAGGCGGATGATGCGGTCGAAGCCGTCGGGGGCCACCGCGATGGTGACGATGGCGTCGAAGCCCTGGTTGATGAAGTCCTCCATCGCGCCGAGTTGCGCTGCAACATCGGTGCCGGTCGAGACGACCTTGAACTCCTTGATGTTCTCCTTGATGCCCGGCTGCGCGGCGAAGGCCTTTGCAGTCTTCACCATCTGGATGCGCCAGGTGTTGCCGACGAAGCCGTTGACGAGCGCGATCTTGTAGGGACCAGGCTTCTTGTCCCATTGGAAGAACTTGGTTTGGGCAGACCAGGGCTTGAAGCATCCGGGATCGGCGCCCGGACCGGATACGACCTTCGGCCCCGCCAAGGCACTGACCGGGGACAGCAACAGGCCAACGCAAGCGAGCCCCGCAAAACGAAGCGTCCACACCATGTCTCTTCTCCCTAAGCTTTTGTTTTCCACCCTAACGCGGCGCGATGGCCAGGCCGGGAATTGGGCTTCCCGTGCAATTTACCCCGCTAGGATGGCACGCAATCTCCGATGCGCACAAGCCGAATGCCGGTCGTCAGCCCGGCCTGCGGCCAGCGCGCAAGAGCGAGACCATCACGATTGCGGGAGACGATGTCGTATCCGGGCGAAGCCGAAAGCACACGCACGACAAGCGGATGTTTGTGCCCGGCATGATGCGGAGCAATCGAACGATCCGTGGTGAGGGGCCGCTGACCGGTCTCTTGCTGAGCGCTCCACAAAAAGAATGATACTCAGGGAAAAATGCTTATCTGATCACGGACGGCCGCGATTTGCCTGGTGCGGTGCATGTTGACTTTCACAAGCGCCCTCCAAATACTCGCAAAAAACATAAAACCGGTCGCAAACGACGGTTCGGAGGGAGGGATAGGATGCCGACTTCACGCAGGCAGCTGCTGAAGGGTACGGCGGCTGCCGCCGCCACACTCAGCCTCGATTGGACCCGGGCCCAGGCGCAAGCCGAGACGTTACGCATGGGCGTGATCTACGATCTCACCGGCCCGTTCGCCGCGGGGGCTCGGTCGCCTCGTCCGTCGGAACGCAAATCGCTATCGATCTCGTCAACGAGAAGGGTGGCATCGGCGGCAAGACCAAGGTCGCTCCGGTCGCCGCCGACTCCCAGAGCAAGGCCGATGTGGCCATCAACGAGGCCGAGCGGCTGATCAGCCAGGAGAAGGTCGACATCATCGACGGCGTCTTCTCCAGCGCGCATGCCGTGCCGATGGCGGCGAAGGTCGAGCAGCAGAAGAAGATCCTCTGGATCACGACCGCCGTGTCGACCGCCGTGTTCAAGGACAAGAACCTGCAATACGTCTTTCGCGCGCAGATCCACTCGGATCAATACGGCCAGGCGTTCGCCGGCTTCATCGCCGAGCATGCGAAAGCAAAACTCGGCATGGACCCGAAGGAGGTCAAGGTTGCGCTGATCCACGAGGACGGCCCCTACGGCGTCGGCGTCGCCGCCGCCGACGAGGCCTATGCCAAGGACGCCGGCATCCAGGTGGTGCTGCGCGAGGGCTATTCGGCTTCCGCGCCCGATCTCTCGGTACTCGTCACCAAACTCAAGCGCGCCAAGGTCGATGTGATCTCGCACGCCGGCTACAATCCCGATATCACCCTGTTCCTGCGCCAGGCGCGCGAGAGCGGCCTGCGCTTCAAGATGCTGTTCGGCGCCGGCGCCGGTTACAGCCAGCTCGACAAGCTGCGCACGACCTTCGGCCCCGACATCGACAATTTCTGCAACATCGATCCGGTGCCGGCCCAGTTGCTCGATCCGTCGAAGCTTGCGCCCGGCATGGGCGATCTGATCAAGACCATGGTCACGCGCTACCAGGCCAAGACCGGCGCCACCGACGTGCCGCCGCACTGCTCGATGGGTTTTAACCAGACTTGGGTGCTGCTCAACAACGTGCTGCCGGTCGCGAAAGAGAAATACGGCAGCTTCGAGCCGGAGGCCGTTCGCAAAGCCGCGCTCGATGTCGACATCCTCCCGGCGGCACCATCCAGGGCTATGGTGTCAAGTTCTTCCCACCGGGCACGCCGCTCTCCGGCCAGAACGAACGCTCGACGCCGGTGGTGATGCAGAATGCCGGCGAGCACATTTCGGTGGTGTGGCCGACCAACATCCGCACCCAGGATCCGGTATTTCCGCTGCCGAAGGGCTCGACCTACGGCACGTAGGACTTGCACGAGCGACGGCGGGGCTGTGCTCCCTCGCCCTGCTGTCGCGGGGAGAGGGCTGGAGTGAGGGGCTGTCTCCGCGCATACCATGAGAGACGGATTCGCGGAGAGTCCCCCTCACCCGGAATTCAAGCTGCGCTTGAATTCCGACCTCCCCGCAAGCGGGGCGAGGTGACATGCGGCGCGGCCAGGGGCTTCACAACACCACCCGCCGTCCCTCTTCCGCCGCCCAATAGCCGGCATAGTTCACCTTGATCGTCTCGTAGGCCAGCGCGAGATCCGACAGCGGCTGGCGCCCCGTGGCGGCGCATTCCATGAAATCCTGGATCTCCTGGAGATAGCCGCGTGTCCATTCCTCCTCGAGGCAGACATATTGCCAGCCGGTTTTGCGGTCGACCTTCTCGGTAATGTAGACGCTTGCGAGTTTCTCCTCGGACGTCTGGTAGCTCATCAGATGCGTGTTCGGAGTGATGTTGGCGAACAGCGAACCGCCGCTGGTGTAGGTTTCGATCAGATTGCGCACGCCGCCCATGATCATGTCGCCGGAGAACACGGTGGCCTTGGTCCCGTCGGAGAAGGTCGCCGTCAGCGTGCCCCAATCCTCGACATCGACGGGATTGGCCTTAAGGTAGGTCCGCTCCTCCGGCTTGAGACCGGCCGTGACGTTGCCGACATCGCCGGTGACGCTGGCAACCTTGATGGTCTCGCCACGCGCCTTCGCCTCGACCTGCTTGAGATAGAGCACGGCCGAGAGCGGATGGCAGCCCATCCGGATCAGCGAGCCGCCGCCGGTCATCGCCCATTGCGCGGCATGCGCCGCGTGCGAGCCGGAATGGCTCTCCTCGCCCTTCATGAACAGGATCTTGTCCTTTGTCGCCTTGAGGATCTCGGCGGTCTTGGTCACGGCTGGCGCATAGATCCAGTCCTCGGCATACATGAAGAGTTTTCCGGTGCGCTCGATCGCGGCACGCGTTGCGTCCATCTCCTCCAGCACGCGTTCATACATCAGCGCCTTCGGCACGTGCTTGCCGATGGGCTGCTTGTCACCGCTACGGCCGAAATAGCCGGCAAACGGCTTTTCGCAGATGACGTGCTTGCCGGCTTGCATGCTGGCGACGATCATCTCGGCATGAAGATTGGGTGGCGTGCAGATGTCGATGACATCGAGGGCGCGGTCTGCGATCAATTCCGCAAAACTGCGGTAGACCCGCGGGATGTCATGACGACGGGCAAATTCGACGACGTGATCGCCGCGCGCAGCGACCGCCGCAACCTCGACGTCGACGCCGTAGACGCGCCGGAACGCATACACATGCAGCTCCGACACGAAGCCGCAGCCGACGAGTCCGATCCTTATCCGTGCCATAGCGCTCCCAGCCCCTCGCTTTGGACGGCACTATAGCGCGCTTACAAGCCTATTGCACCGAGACCCGCACCACGCCCGCGCTCATCATGCCGAGGGCGCGGGCGGCAGGCACCGAGAGATCGACGATGCGGCCGCGGATGAAGGGGCCGCGATCATTGACGCGGCATTGGATGGTGCGCCCGCTGTAGGACACTTTGAGCACGCTGCCGAACGGACGCGTCCGGTGCGCGCAGGTCAGCTCGCCGTTCTTCGCGGCCTTCCCGTATCCATAGTATGAAGCAAGTCCGCTTTCGGCGTGGGCGATGGAAAATGCAGAAAGCGAAAAAGGGATCAGACAAAACAAGAGGGTCGGCTGCGCTCGCACGGCACTGCTCCCGGTTGGCCTGCCCGCGCTGCAACGTCGTCCGGTTCCATTTGGTTCCCGGAACACCGCCGGGCATGGCCCGGCGATGCCATCACACATTGTTACTGTTTGTGAAAGACAAGCGTGCGCACCTCGATGCTCTCGCGCGGGGCAGCATCGGCCGGCGTGGTCGGATCGACGAAAGCGGTGTGCGGCCCGAAACGGGTGCGACCGTCCGTTGCTGAATCATAGCATTTGAGCAATAGCGCCTCGTCCGCTGTCATCTCCGGGAAATAGAACCAGCGGTGGTTCGGATTGTATTTCACGGAATAGGTCTCGCCGCGGCGATTGGGATAGATCAGGTCGGAGGCGACGAGATCGTCGGGAGAGACCGTGGTGCCATCGGCCATCGCGAGCGGTGAATCGCGTAAGGGACCGCGGATCGGCCGCCAGAGGTTGATCACCTGCACCCGGCCCTTGAGCAGCTCCTCGGCCTCATCGGGCAGATGCTCGCGCACGCGATTGGCACCGGAGACGGCGGTCTGGTCGACATGGACGCGCGTCGCGGGCTGGCGCGGGCCGCCGTCGCGAATATCGGGGGCGCCCTCGACGCGCCTGCGCACGGTGTGGTCGAAGATGAAAACGCGATCGGCCTTCAGCGTCGCGCGGAGGAAGGCCTCGACGGCGGGGTAGTACACGCTGCGGATTTCCTCGTCGTTGTAGAAGTCCTTCACCTGGTTCGGATGGCGCACCAGCGCGAAACCTTCGCGATCGAGCGAGATATTGTTCGCGATCAACCGCGCATCGAAGATCGGGACCTGATGCGGCTCCGGCAGCGAGGTGCTTTTCGGCTCGCCCGGCGGCGGATCGAAGGCATAAGTGCGCGGCTTGCCGGACACCGGCGCGAGGTAGTTGAGTTCAGCAGTGACGAAGGGAAGCGATTCGATTTTTGTTTCTTGCAGGCCCATGGCCGGTCTCCCGATGTGGTCGTCCGGATGATTTTTGACGGAGTGGAGCGCGGCGCAAGGGAGGGGATGCAAATAGCAACGGGGCTGTTGCCGTCAGTGCGAAATGCAGAAGGATGTTTCGAGGAAGCCGACCGAGTTGGAATGGCTTCTAGCCGGTTCACGGATGCTTGAGAGCCTTGTGATGGCACGCGAGAGTAGGCCAAATGGCTTCTGCGGCATGGCGGTCGGGATGTTCATCAGCTTGCCCCAGGTCGCGGCGGCCTGCGAATTGCCCTTCTGGTCGCCGACACGCAGCGTGGTCTGCGCAGCTGCGAGATCGGCGCCCGCAAATGCGAGCGCTGCAGCAACAATGAACCGGATCATTCCGCCGCGATCCCCCGCTGCTGGTCGCGTTCGGCGATCAGCTTGCGCGTCAGCGGGATCAGCTCGCGGCCATAGTCGATGGCATCGGGAAGCGGATCGAAGCCGCGGATCAGGAAGTGGCTGACGCCGAGATCGTAGTAGTCGGCGAAGACCTCGGCGACCTGCTCGGGCGTGCCGACCAGCGCGGTAGTGTTGCTGTTGGCGCCGGTGAGATTTGCGATCTCGGTCCATAGCCGCTTGTCGACGCGCGCGCCCTGGTCGGCCGCCGCCAGCAACCGCTTGGCGCCCTCGGTGGCATGATTGGGCCGGCGATAGCCGGTCTGGTCCTGCAGCGCGGTGGCGCGCTCGAGGATCCCTTCGGCCTTCTTCCAGGCTTTCTCCTCGGTATCGGCCAGGATCGGCCGCACCGACAGGCTGAAGCGCGGGCTTGGCCGCCCGTGCTTCGCGGCCGCCGCGCGCACGCGCGCGGTGACGTCGCGCACCTGCGCATAGGATTCACCCCACAGCGCAAAAGTGTCCGCATGCTTGCCCGAGACCTCGATCGCGGCATCGGAGCCGCCGCCGACGAAGGTGTAGATGCCGCCCTTCTGCAGCGGCTTCACCTGCGAAAAGCCGTTCTCGACGGCGTAGTACTTGCCGCTGTAGTTGAACGGCTTCTCGCTGGTCCATTCCAGCCGCACGATGTCGAGGAATTCGCTGGTGCGGGCATAGCGCTCGTCCTTGTCGTCGAGCGTGTTGCCGTCCTGCCTGAGCTCGATGGCGTTGCCGCCGGTGATGACGTGCAGGGAGACGCGGCCGCCATAGAGCTGGTCGAGCGTCGCGAGCTGTCGTGCCAGGAGCGTCGGCGCGGTAAAGCCGGGCCGCTGCGCGATCATCACCTTGAGCTGCCTGGTGATGGTCAGGACATGCTGGGCGATCTGGAGCGCGTCGGGCGTGGTCGAATGGAACGCCAGCAGCGCGCGGTCGAATCCGGCAAGCTCATGCGCCTTCGCCACCGTCTCGATATAGTTGGGATCGAGCACCGGCCCCTGGCGCACGATGGTCTCGGAAGCATTGCTGTTCGCGATAAAGCCGATGAACTCGACCGACATCAGGGAACTCCATGGGTTGATTGAACAGGTTGATTGATCAGACGCCGAGCGCGATGCGTCCGGCGGCGATTTTCGTGCTGTCGTCCTGTGGCGTGTGGACGCGGCCACAGAGCACGTCGCGGTAATGCCGCTCCAGCGGATTCTTGCGCGACAGGCCATGATTGCTGGTCAGCGACAACGCGTCCTCCACGGCGGCCACGGCGTTGTTGGTCACCGTCAGCTTGATGATGTTGGACTCGATCGCACTCACCTGCAAGCCGTCGTCGAAATCGGAAGCGAAGCTCCCGATCAAACGTGCGTTGACCGCGAGCCGCGCCTCGATGCCGCCGAGGATCTCCTGGGCGCGCGGCAAGGTCGCCAGCGGTGCGCCGAGACTGGCCGGCGCCCGCGTCTTCAGGAAGCTCACCAGCCAGTCGCGCGCGGCGCGGGTGATGCCGTCATAGATAGCGGCGACGAAGATGGTGTGGACGGTCGCCTGCGCGATGTCGGGCGCACGCCAGTCCGCAGGTCTGCGGACATCGATCTCGGCATCGAGCGGGATGACGACTTCGTCGAAGATAACGTCATGGCTTCCGCTGGCGCGCAGCCCGTGGTGATCCCAGGTCTCGACGATACGTGTGCCCGGCAGGCCCGCCGGCACCAGGAACTGGCCGACGCGCGGCTCGGCCTCGTCTGTGCGGGCCCACACCAGATACCATTTCAGGATCGGCAAGCCCGTCGAATAGATCTTGTGGCCGGAAAGGTGCCAGCCGGTCTCGGTGCGTCGCGCGATCGTCGCCGGCAAGCCGCCGCGCGCGGGTGAGCCGAGCTCGGGCTCGACCCGGAGCGCATTGACGAGCGCTAGCCCTTCGACGGTTTCCTGTGCGAGCTTGCGCGACAGCCGTATCGGCCAGGTCGGGCTTCGCGCCATCACCAGATGATTGATGTAATGCATCGACAGCACCAGCGCCGTCGACGAACAGGCTTTGCCGACGATACCGAGGACGCGCGCGGCATATCGTGCGCCCGCGCCGGCACCGCCGAACGCCGCAGGCACGGTCAGCGACAGCAGGCCTGCTTCCGAGAGCTCGCGAAAGTTCTCGAAGGGAAAGCTGCCGGTGCGGTCATGTTCGGCCGCACGCAAAGCAAAGCCTTCGGCCAAGGCTTCCGCACGCGCGATGTAGTCGGGTTCGCTGTAGGCCGCGCGCCCTTTGGCTGCGGACGTCACCACGTTGCATCCAATCCCAGGAGGTTGAGAATCTGACGGCGCAGGTCGGCCAGGTAGGGGTCGCCGCGATGACGCGGATAGGGCCGGTCGACGCGGATGTCGGCCTTCACGCGCGCGGGACGCTCGCTGAAGACGATGACGCGATTGGCGAGCACCAGCGCCTCCTCGGCATCATGCGTGACGAGGAGCGTGGTAAAACCCTTGCGCTGCCACAGCGACACCAGCTCGGCCTGCATGGTGATGCGGGTCAGCGAGTCCAGTTTTCCCAGCGGCTCGTCCAGGATCAGGATTTTGGGATCGTTGACCAGCGCACGCGCCAGCGCCACGCGCTGCGCCATGCCGCCGGAAAGCTGGTGCGGATAGGCGGTGCGGAAGTCCGACAGCCCAACGAGATCGAGCGCGGCATCGACGCGGTGGCGCTGGCTCTTGAGGACGCCCTGGGCTTCCAGCCCCAGCGCGACATTGTCCCAGACCGTGCGCCAGGGAAACAGCGTCGGGTCCTGGAACACGACGACCCGTGACGGATGCGGCCGCGTGATGCGAACTTCGTCTTCACGCAGACTTCCCGCCTTGGGCTTCTCGAGGCCCGCGACGAGCCGCAGCAAGGTCGACTTGCCGCAGCCCGACGGGCCGAGCAGCGCGACAAACTCGCCCGGCTCCACGGCGATGCTGACCTCAGTGAGCACCGGCAGCTCGGCGCCGTCGATATCGAAGGCATGGCTGACCTGCTCGATGTCGAGCGCGGCGCCGGCGGCAGGATGGGTGATCGCTTCGGCGAGAGCTGCTTCTACCATTTCACGGTCCCCTTCTGCCAGACCAGCAGGCGGTCGCGGATCGCAAACAGCAGCGTGATCGCCCCCGAGCAGAGCAGCGACATCACGATCAGCGCCGCATACATGTTGGCATAGGCGGCCCAGCCCTGCGCCCATTGCAGGTACCAGCCGAGCCCGGCCTTGACGCCGATCATCTCGGCGACGACCAGCACGGCAAAGGACGAGCCGAGCCCCATGAACAGGCCGACGAAGACATGCGGGAGTGCGGCGGGAATCGCGACCTTCAGCACCAGGAAGGACGGCTTTGCGCCGAGCGTGCGCGCGACATCGTAGTAGGCGGTGCTGACGCTCGCGACGCCCGACCAGGTCAGGACCGTGACCGGAAAGCCGGTGGCCAGCGCGATCAGGAAGGTCGAAGCACTCCAGCTCGACGGAAAGGTGAAGAAGGCAATCGGCAGCCACGCGGTCGCCGGCAGCGGGCCGATGAAGCGTAGCACCGGATGCACCCAGTATCCGACTGCGCGCGACCAGCCGATCGAAACGCCGGTCAGGAAGCCGACCGTCGCGCCGATGAGATAGCCGCCGAGTTGAAGCTTGACCGAGGCGAATACACTGTCGAGCAACTTTGGGAGGTCGTCGGTATAGACCTCGATGATCGATTGCGGCGGCGGAAAGAACGGCAGCGGCAGCCAGGCGAATTTGGCGGTCGCGACCTCCCACAAGGTCAGGAAAGCTCCGATCGCGATGAGCCAGGGCGCGCGCTGGCGCAGGGCCCGTCCGGCCGAGCCGAGATAGTCCGCGCCGACGGTCCCGAACAGGGCGATGGCGGCGACGACGAACGCGGCAATGCCGAGCGAATGCGTGCGCGACCAGTCGCCGACGTCCTCCCACCACAGGCAGGAGAGCCCGAAGGCGATCCAGGCGGCGCTGGCAGCCACGCCTGCACCGGATTCCCTAACCCAGGTCGCAAGCAGCGGCGCACGCGACAGGCGCGGCGCGCCGGGCGCGAGCCCGTCAGACAGCGAATACGTCGACATAGATGCGCTCCGCGAATTTCGTCGTGTCGGTGCTCTGCTTGAAGACCTGTACGTTCTTGAGATCGTCGGCATAGGCCTTGAGCTCGCGCTTCAGCACCTCTCCCGTGGGGTGATGATGATGCGTATGGTAGCGCACCATGCCCTCGATATCGGCGAGCGTTGCGGCCTTCGGTGCGTAGGGCTGGAACGACTTGGCCGCGATAGCCGGATTCTGTGAGGTGAACATCGCGGCATCGAGCAGCGCCTGGGTGATGGCGCGGGCGACCTGCGGCTCCTCGCGCACCAGGCTGCCGCGCAAGCCGACGATGCAGCAGCTCTTGTCGCGATAGTCGCCGTCGAGATTGGAGGCGACCTCCTTGTACTGGGTGTCCTTCAGCCAGAGATAGGCGAGCGGATCGCCTGACAGGAAGGCCTGCACCTCGCCCTTCTCGACCGCGACGTTGAGGAGGTTGCCGGGATAAGCGCGCCAGTCGACATCCTTGTTCGGATCAATGCCGAGTTTTGCAAGCTGGATCGAAAAGAAATTCTTGTCGGGCCCGGCGAGATCGCCGACCGCGACGACCTTGCCCTTGAGATCGGCGAGCCTGGTCACGCCGGAATCGGCGCGGCTCAGCACGCGCATGCAGCCGCCGTGGGTGCCGGCGGCGATCTTGACGTCAAAGCCCTGCTCCAGCGGTTTGAGCCAGCGCAGCGCCATGCCGAGACCGGCGTCGCTCTTGCCGGTGGCGATCGCCTCGAGCAACTGATCGGTCGAGCCGGAATAGTTGACGAGCTCCACGTCGAGATTCTGCTTCTGGAAGAAGCCGTGCTCGATCGCGACCGGCAAGGGCGCGAGGCAGACCGCGCCGGCATTCCACGACAGCTTGAGCTTGCGCGGCGCGCCTGTCAGCACCGGGCCATCCGCAGCCGTGCGGCACAGCGGGAATTCCGAGAAGTCGATGCCGGCTGCGGGCGCTTGCGGCACAAACGCCTGCGCGCCCAGCGCGCCGAGCGGCGCCGCGAAGGCTGCCGCCAATCCCGCCTGGAGCAGATGGCGCCGGTCGAGGCCCGATCCGCCGCGCTTGTTGTCGTTACCCATCAGTCCCCGCTCCTGCATTGGCACGGCTCCGCATTCGCGCAGCGCTTCGCGTTGCGCATGTTCCGTACGGAGCTGCGTTGAGAGAATTTTTCGCCGACGCTTCCGGCGCCGCTTTGATGCGATGCGCAATCATGCGGCGCGCGTGCTGCATCGTCAATGAAATGGAATTTCGAATGTGGCGCGATGCGAGGTCATTCTCACCATCAGTGCGCGGCACAACGATGAAACGATTTTCGTGGATACATCATGCCGCAATGATGCGCTGCTGCTCCGCCGCCTGCTGGATTCTTGCGCATCTTGGGCCGCGCACGCCGCCCATTCTCGAAAGCGACACCGCGCTGGAACGTCATTGCCCGACGCATCCGCAATACGGATAGCCATTTCATTGACGGCGCACGGCGTAGTCATAGACTCGATGGTCTCGCTGCATCACTCGCTCACGTGTCGTGAGCCAAGGTAACAAGCAAGCAACAAGACAGGCTACATGAGCATCAATTCCCACGATCATTCCATCACGCGCCGGTTGGCAGCCTCGCTGTTTGCTGCCGCCGTCACCTTGTCGACGGCGGCGGCGTCGCTCGCCGCCGACACGGTCGTGCTCCGCGTCGGCGACCAGAAGGGCGGCAACCGCTCGCTGCTCGAAATCTCCGGCTACGCGAAGGACTTGCCCTACAAGATCGAATGGTCGGAATTCCCCGCCGCCGCGCCGATTCTGGAAGCGCTCAACGCCGGCGCGCTCGACGTCGGCTACACCGGCGATCTCTCGTTCCTGTCGGTCTATGCCGCCGGTGCCCCGATCAAGGCGATCGGCGGCACGAAGTCGGACGCGAGGACACAAGCGATCCTGGTGCGGCAGGATTCGCCGATCAAGTCGGCCGCCGAGCTCAAGGGAAAACGCCTCGCCGGCACGCGCGGCGGCTGGGGACAGTTCCTGATCGACGCGACGCTGGAGAAAGCACAGATCAAGCTCGAGGACGCGACCTTCGCGCCGCTCGGCCCCGTCGATGCCAAGGTCGCGCTGGTGGCCGGCTCGATCGACGCCTGGGCGGTGTGGGAGCCCTACGTCTCGTTCGCGACCTTGAAAGACAAGGCCCGCGTGATCGCTAACGGCGAAGGCCTGACGCCGACCATCACCTTCATCGTCGCCTCCGACAGCGCCATCGCCAACAAGCGCGCGGCGGTGCAGGATTTCGTAGAGCGGCTGAACAAGGCCCGACTGTGGTCGCTGGATCACCTCGGCGAATATGCCAGGAGCACGGCCGAGCTGACCAAGCTGCCCGAGGACGTGCTGCTCTCGGCTTACACCGCGCAGCGCACCAGCCCGGTTCTGATCGACGAGAACGTGGTGAAGGAGGTGCAGGAAGCCTCCGACCGCTCGACGCGCTATGGCATCCTGCCGAAGACCCTCGACGTCAGCAAAGCCGTAGACCGCAGCTTCACCGCCGCGGCCGCGGGATCGAACTAGGGCGGAGGCGGCGAGATGCGCAGGCTTCGCCTCAAGGCCGGCCCGTTGCATCTCGCCGCGATCGTGCTCGCGCATTTCGCCTGCATGAGCCTGATCGTGTGGATGTCACTTTAGCGGCGCGCGACGCGCGAGATCACCAATGGCCGCCGTAATACGGGCGCGGCCGGTAGTGGCCGTAATAGGGACGATAGGGCCGATCATATCGCGGATAGGCGTAGGCCGGTCCGTAGCCATCATAGACAGGCGCATCGCCGTCTAAGTCTCGAATGCGCGTGCACCGCACAAGACGCCGAGACATGCCTCAAATGTGATCACGACACCGGCGCACCAGGCGCGCCGATATCACACCGGGACAACGCCGCCGGAAGTCTGAGAACGACGGCAAAGCGTTAAGCTTTCCATGCGTTCGCAACTAACAAGCGCCTTCCCGATTTACTATTGGTACCGTTACTATCGGTTCCTGTGGTGCGCGGCCAGAAGGCACTTTGCGCCAGGCGAAGCTTGCGCCAGACGAGTGGGAGGATGATATGAGTGCCGCGAGACCCGAGCCGCTTGCCCGTCAGGCGCTGGCGTTCGTCCTGGCCGGCGGGCGCGGCAGCCGGCTGCTGGAGTTGACTGACCGACGCGCCAAGCCCGCGGTCTATTTCGGCGGCAAGTCCCGCATCATCGATTTTGCGCTATCGAACGCGGTGAACTCGGGCATCCGCCGTATCGCCGTCGCCACCCAGTACAAGGCGCATAGCCTGATCCGGCATCTTCAGATGGGCTGGAACTTCTTCCGCCCGGAGCGCAACGAGAGCTTCGACATTCTTCCTGCGAGCCAGCGCGTCTCGGAGAGCATGTGGTATGTCGGCACGGCGGATGCGGTCTACCAGAACATCGACATCATCGAATCCCACGCCTGCCGCTTCATCGTCGTGCTCGCCGGCGACCACATCTACAAGATGGATTACGAGGTGATGCTGCGCCAGCATGTCGAGAGCGGCGCCGACGTGACGGTCGGCTGCCTCGAAATGCCGCGCGCGGAATCCTCGGGCTTCGGCATCATGCATATCGACGAGAACGGCTGGATCCAGGAATTCCTCGAGAAGCCCAAGGATCCGCCGCCGATGCCTGGCAAGCCGGACGTCTCGCTCGCCAGCATGGGCATCTACGTGTTCGACGCGAAATTCCTGTTCGAGGAACTCAAGCGCGACGCCGCGGACCCGAACTCGAACCATGATTTCGGCAAGGACATCATTCCCTACATCGTCAAGAACGGCCGCGCCATGGCGCACCAGTTCTCGACCTCCTGCGTGCGCACCGGCACCGAGCCGCGGTCCTACTGGCGCGACGTCGGAACGGTCGACGCGTACTGGGCCGCCAATATCGACCTCACAGACGTGGTGCCGGAGCTCGATCTGTTCGACGGCGCGTGGCCGATCTGGTCCTATTCGGAGATTACGCCGCCCGCGAAATTCGTCCACGACGAGGAGAGCCGGCGCGGCTACGCCGTCAGTTCGCTGGTCTCTGGCGGCTGCATCATCTCGGGCGCCTCGCTGCGCCGCTCGCTGCTTTTCACCGGCGTGCGTATCAACTCCTATGCAAATGTCGAGAACGCCGTGATCATGCCTTACGTCAATGTCGGGCGCGGCGCGCGGCTGAAGAACGTCGTGATCGACCGCGGCATCGAGATTCCGGAAGGACTTGTCGTCGGCGAGGATCCCGAACTCGACGCCAAGCGCTTCCGGACCACCGAGCAGGGCATCACGCTGATCACCCAGACGATGATCGACAGGCTCAATACATGACGCCTGTTCGCGTCCTCGCGGTCGCTTCTGAAGTCTACCCCATCGTCAAGACCGGCGGCCTCGCGGATGTCGCCGGTGCGCTGCCGATTGCGCTGAAGGGGCACGGCGTCGAGATGGGTACGCTGATGCCGGGCTACCCGGATGTGATGCGGCTGTTGTCGGGCGCGGATGAAATCCGGCGCTGGCCGGATTATTTCGGCGGGCCGGGCCGGCTGCTTGCCGGCTCGCACGATGGGCTCGACCTGTTCGTGCTCGACGTGCCCCATCTCTATGCCCGGCCTGGCAACCCCTACGTCACCGCCGAGGGCACCGACTGGCCGGACAACGGCGTACGCTTCGCTGCGCTGTCGCGCGTCGCGGCCGATATCGGCCACGGTCTCGTCGCGGCCTTCGTGCCCGACATCGTGCACGCTCATGACTGGCAGGCCGGGCTCGTACCGGCCTATCTGCACTATGACGGCGGGGCGCGGCCGGGCACCGTGATGACCATTCACAACATGGCCTATCAAGGCAAGTTCGACCGCACGCTCGCGGGCGCGATCGGCTTGCCCTGGGACGCATCGTTCGACGTCCACGGCCTCGAATATTTCGGCGGCATCAGCTTTCTGAAGGCCGGCCTGCAACTCGCTGATCGCATCACCACGGTGTCGCCGACCTACGCGCAGGAAATCCAGAGCGACGAAGGCGGCATGGGGCTCGGCGGTCTGCTTCGCGAGCGCGCCAGCGTGCTGAGCGGCATTCTCAACGGCATCGACACCGAAGTGTGGGATCCGCAAACCGATCCGCATATCGCCTATCGGTTCGGCGCGCAGGATCTCACCTTCAGGGCCGCGAACAAGGCGGTGCTTCAGCAGCAATTCAATCTCGATTCCTCCGACGAAGCGCCGCTGCTCGGCGTCATCAGCCGGCTGTCGTGGCAGAAGGGGCTAGACCTGCTGCTCGAGGCGATCCCGACGATCCTGGACCAGGGCATGCAGCTCGCGCTGCTCGGCAGCGGCGACCGCGATCTCCAGGATCGCTATCAGGCCGTCGCGCGAGCCAATCCCGGCCGGATCGAGTCATGATCGGCTACGACGAGATACTGGCGCATCTGATCCAGGCCGGCTCGGACGCGCTGCTCGTGCCGTCGCGGTTCGAGCCGTGCGGGCTCACCCAGCTCTGTGCGCTGCGCTACGGCGCCGTCCCCATCGTCTCCCGCGTCGGCGGCCTCGAGGACACCATCGTCGACATCGGCGAGACCGGACAAAATGCCACCGGATTCAAGTTCGGCCCCGTGACCGCCGAGGCCCTCGCCGGCACGCTGCGCAAGGCGAATGCCGCCTTCCACGACAAGCCGAGCTGGCGACGGCTGCAATTGAGCGGCCTTGCGACCGACGTCTCCTGGCGCAACCGCGCCGGCGAATACGCCGCGCTCTATCGCGGCCTGATGGCATCCCGCCGCACGTAGGCCGGATTCATCCGAACACGTATGACGCCATCGCGACGCTTGCGACCTCGTCGACGAAGACACGCTTGCCCACGTCGGTGCCAGCGGCGCCTGCCGCGACCATCAGCGGCAGCAGATGGTCCTCGCGCGGATGGGCGAGACGCGCGCTCGGCGCACTCTCCCAGTCGACCAGCATCGCATTGCGGCGCGCCGCATTCGGGTTGCTGATCGCCTCGTTCAGATAGGCTTCGAAATCGTACGAGACGGGCTTGGACTCCGCGCGGCCAAAACCGCGCATGTTATGATAGGTGAGCCCGCTGCCGACGATCAGAATTGCCTCGTCGCGCAGTGAAGCAATCGCCTGCCCGACCTTGATGTGCTCGGCCGCATCGTAGCTCGACTTCAGCGACAGCAGCACGATCGGCATGTCGGCGTTTGGATACATCAGGCCGAGCGGCACGAAGGTGCCATGGTCAAAACCCTGATTGGGATCTTCCCGGCAATCGAGGCCCGCGCGCGCGAGCAGCGCGCTCACTTCAGCAGCGAGTTCGGGCTGGCCCGGCGCCGGATATGTGATGTGGTAGGTGTGCTCGGGGAAACCGTAATAGTCGTACACCATCTGCGGATGCGCCGAGGTCGACACGGTGAAGGCGTCTGCCTCCCAATGACCGGTGATGACGAGCACCGCTTTTGGCCGCTCGGGAAGAAGCTGCGGCAGGCGGCCGAACTCTGCGGCGGTTTTTGCGTACTGCACCCGCCTGTCCTCCATGAAGGGCCAAGGGCCGCCGCCGTGGGACAGAAAGAAGGTCGGTAATCGCGTCATCGGACTCGTCTCATCAGCAACATGCGCGTGCCTGCCCGCGCGAACGGCGGCGAGCATAGGCAAACCGGTATGGTTAGCAAGCCGTTAACGATTTACCGCCCACAATCCAGCCGTGGCCGAAGGAACGGCCAGAAGACAAGCGAGACGTGAGATGAGGAAGTTTGCGCTGGGGGACGTCGTCAACAGTGACAAGGGCCGCCGCGGCGTCGTTCGCGCCGCCTACCGGTCCAGGGAAGGCCAGCAGTTCTATGCCGTCGAGAAGGACGGCGCGATGGACTATCTGGAAGAACACCGGCTGAGCCCGGCGCCGCGCGTCGAGCTCGCGGCCTAAGTCCAACTCATTTCCTGCTTTCGCCTGCGAGCCGGTCCAGACGCTCTCCCAAAGGGTCGTCGCCGCTCGCGGTGCGATCATTCGCGATCAGCAACAGATGGTCGCGGTCCGCGGCCGCATCCCAATGCGGCAGCTCTGCGCCGTTGGGGTCGCCGCTCCTGGCGAAGTTGATCCAGTAGGCCCGCATGCGGTTTGCGACTTCGCGGTCCCGTCGCGAGAAGATGCCCGCACCGGGCACGCCCTCCACGCCGAAGATGAACTGCAATTCCCGCCCGTGGCCTTCGTCGGGATTGCCGCGGCGTGCTTCCGGCACATAGGCAAAGCGATAGCGGAAGGTCGGCGCGCCGGTCGCGGCATGAAACCGGGCGAGCATTCGCACCGGCTCGGAGAAGACCTTGTCGGTGTAGAAGCTCGCCGCAACGTCTGACGGCCTTGCTGCATCGGAATAGAGCTTGCGCAGCTCATCGGTGCTCTCGCCGGAAGCGGACAGCATCTGTTTGACCTCCAGCTCGCTGTCGTAACGCGTTTCATCGTCGTTCGAACCAACGATCAGGGGAATATGGCTCTCACGTCCTGCCGCAAATCCCGCGGCGACGTCTTCCGTCACCAGATGCCCATCCATCGCCGGTGCAAAGCTGCCTGGCGATTTCTCCAGCAGACGCTTCTCAGCAGCAAGCAGACGCGCCGGTTCGGCGGCGCGCAGATCCGCCTGCTGCCCGAGCGCGGCGACAAATCGCCGGCCGGCGGCCTCGGCCTCCTGCGGCGACGGCAGACGCATGCGGCCGGGCACCGATTGCAGAATGGCTTTCTGGAAGAGATCGCGCGATTGCGCGCAGAGCATCAGCAGTGCGACCGACGTTGCGCCGGCGCCGTTGCCGAACAGAGTGACGTTGTTCGCATCGCCACCAAAGGCCGCGATGTTGTCGTGCACCCAGTGCAGCGCCGCGATCTGGTCCATCAAGCCGAAATTGCCGGAGCCGCCGTCCGACAGCGCGGGATGCGTCAGCCAGCCGAGCGCGCCGAGACGATAATTCACGGTGACCACGATGAGCCCGGCCTGCGCGAGCCTCGCGCCGTCGAACAGTAGATCATTGGCGGTGCCCGTCACGAAACCACCACCATGGATGAACACCATCACCGGCAGCGGCCCGTCGACGCCGAACGGACGAAACACGTTGAGCGTGAGGCAATCCTCGCGCGCGGCTGGCATCGATGGCTGGAGACAGGGCGCGCCGTAGGCGTAGGCCATGCTCATCTCGGAACTCTCGGGCAATGCCTGCGGTGGACGCCAGCGCAGACTGCCGACCGGCGGCGCTGCATAGGCAAGCCCCTTGAACGACGCGACCTCGCCTTCGACGGCGCCGAGCATCTGGCCTTCGCGCGTCAATGCAAACGGAAATTGCCCAACCGGCTGGGCCACGGCCCCGCCGGTGCAGAGCAATGCGAAGGCTGCAATGAACGCAAGCAGGGACCGCATCTTCAGGGGATCTCGATGCGCGGAAATGTTCCCCGGCAGGTTACGTCCGAGCCCCGCTGCGAGGCAAGCGCCGTGGCGGAAGCTAGTCGCCCTTGGCAAGAATCTCCGCCAGCGCACGTCGCGCGATGATGCCGAGTTCGCCGAGCGTCGAGTGGCCGGATTGCGCCGCCTCGATCAGGCGCTCGGCGATGAACCTTCGGCTGTCGTGATCGCCGCCATGCGGCAATTGGCGGCACGTCTCCTCCAGGACGACGTCCATGTTGGCTTTGGTTCGCTCACTCAACTCTGTCATGACGTCCGGTACGCGTGGCTTGTAACCGCAAGCATACACAGACGGATCGTGCATGATTATCCGGGCAATCACGGCCATGGTGCATCGCGATGCGTGCATTGACGCAAGCTTCGCGCCGCCACGATGACGCCGCAAACGGGACTACCGAAGATTGCACCTGTCTTGATGACAAGCCGGGCCTGCAGGACTAGCCTGCCGGCAAAACAAAATACACGGGAGGAATGCCATGCCGGAAGCAGTGGTCGCCGCGCGTGAGTCCAAGGCGGCAAGTGGAACAGCCCAACAGGTCGATGTTGCCGTGGTCGGCGCCGGATTTGCCGGCCTCTATCTGCTCCATCGCCTGCGCAAGGCCGGCCTCTCGGCCGTCGGTCTCGACGAAGCCGGCGACGTCGGCGGCACCTGGTACTGGAACCGCTACCCCGGTGCGCGCTGCGATATCCAGACCATCGACTACAGCTACACATTCGATCCGGAACTCGACAAGGCCTGGACCTGGTCGGAGAAATACGCCGCCCAGCCCGAGATCCTGCGCTATCTCGGCTTCGTCGCGGACCGCTACGATCTGCGCCGCGACATCCGCTTCAAGACCAAGGTCACCGAAGCGAAATGGGATGAGGCAGCCGAGCGCTGGCAGCTCACCACCGACAATGGCGCACCGGTCTCCTGCCGTCATTACATCATGGCCACCGGCTGCCTCTCCGCGCCGAAACCGCCGGAGATCGACGGCGTCAAGGATTTCAAGGGCGAGGTCTATTTCACCGGACGCTGGCCGCATGACGACGTCAATCTCGCCGGAAAACGCGTCGCCGTGATCGGCACCGGATCGTCCGCCATCCAGTCGATCCCGCTGATTGCCGAACAGGCCGCGCATCTGACCGTGTTCCAGCGCACGCCGAATTTCGCGCTGCCCGCCCATAACGGCCCCTCGCCGGCCGATCGCAGGGACCTGTTCCAGAGCGACCGTGCCGCCTATCGCGAGCAGGCGCGGCAGTCGATGACCGGCGTGCCCTACCCGCAGCAGACCGTCGTGAGCTGGCAATTGAGCGATGCCGAGCGTCGTGAGCGATTCGAACGTGCTTGGGCAGCCGGCGACCTCGTCCACATCTTGACGCAGCTCTGGGCCGATCAGGGCGTCGACCTCGACGGCAACAAGATCGTCCAGGATCTGATCCGCGAGAAGATCTCGGCGGCCGTAAAGGATCCGGAGACGGCGGCGGCGCTGATGCCGCACGATCATCCCTTCGGCGCCAAACGGCCCTGCCTCGATACCAATTACTACGCGACCTACAACCGGCCGAACGTCACGCTGGTCAATCTGCGCCAGGAACCGATCAAGGCGATCACCGCAGGCGGCATCACCACCGGCAAACGCAACGTCGACGTCGACGTCATCGTGTTCGCGACCGGCTTCGACGCCATGACCGGCGCGATCCGCGCCGTGCATCCGATCACGGGACGGGGCGGCAAGTCGCTCACCGATGTCTGGGCGCAGGGACCGCAGAGCTATCTCGGTCTCACGGTCGCGGGCTTCCCGAACTTCTTCATGATCACGGGACCCGGCAGCCCCTCGGTGCTGTCGAACATGGCGGTGTCGATCGAGCAGCATGTCGACTGGGTCGTCGACCGCCTCGCCGAGCTGCGCGATGCCGGCTCCACCACGATCGAGCCGACCGAGACGGCGCAGGCCGGCTGGGGCCGGCACATGGCCGACTGCTCGATGGTGACGCTGCACCGGCTCGCCAACACCTGGTACACGGGCGCCAACGTGCCCGGCAAGGTGCAGGGCCTGATGCCCTACACCGGCGGTGTCGGCCCCTATCGCAGCATCTGCGACGAGGTCACGAGCCGCGGCATGCTCGGCTTCAGGCTCACCGGCCCCAACGTCGCCGCGCAATGCAACGACGGCGAGGTGGTGCGGCTGCAGCCCGACGTGCGGCTGGTGCTGAACCTGCTGGCGTCGCTGAACCTGCCGCCGATCGAGTCGATGGGCGCAATCGGCGCACGCGCCTTCGTCAACGAGTTCAACAAGGGCCGCCCCGCGGGACGGCCGATCGGCGAGATCGTCGATGGCACCCTGCCCGGCGCGGATGGCCCGCTGCCTTATCGCGTCTACAAGCCGGCCACGCCGGGCCCGCATCAGGTCGTGGTCTATTTCCACGGCGGCGGCTGGGTGCTCGGCGACGAGCAGTCGGACGAACCGTTCTGCCGCGATATGGTGCGGCGAACCGGCATGGCTTTTGTCAGCGTCGGCTATCGCCACGCGCCGGAGCACCGTTTCCCAGCGGCGGCCGAGGACGGCTATGCGGCGACGCGCTGGATCGCCGGGCATCTGGCAGAGCTGGGCGGCAAGCCGGACCCGGTGCTGGTGGTCGGCTGGAGCGCCGGCGGCAACATCGCTGCCGTCACCTGCCAGCTCGCGCGCGACCGCGGCGGACCCGATATCGCCGGCCAGCTGCTGGTGTGTCCGGTCACCGACTGCAGCTTCGACCGGCCCTCCTACAAGGACAATGCGACCGGCTACTTCCTGACGCGATCGCTGATGGACTGGTTCTGGGACCTCTACTGCTCACCGGCCGACCGCACCGATCCGCGTGTCTCGCCGCTGCGCGGCAAGCTCGCCGGCCTGCCGCCGGCCTTTGTCGTCACCTGCGAGTTCGATCCTTTGCGCGACGAGGGGATCGCCTATGCGGAGGCAATGGCGGCCGCCGCCGTCCCGGTCGAACAGCTAAAAGCCCGTGGCCATTTCCACTCGTCCTTTCCGATGGTCGACGTGGTGATCACCGGCGTCCAGGGCCGGGTGCAGATGGCGCAAGCCCTGCGGCGCTTTGCCGGGCTGCCGCCGGAGGTCAGCCGCAACGACGAGACCGGCCACGGCCGTGAAAGCCCGGGGCACAAGATCGCAGCCGCGGCAAGCTGAGCCGCTATCGACCGGGAACCTTTTCCCGGCCGCCGCGTTGTGCAGCGATGGGTATGGGCCCCGGCACGCCAGATCGCGTGCTGGGGTTCTTCTTGCGTGAGGCGGGGACGATGGGTGGCATATCGGTTGATTCAAAAGTCGATTTCAGCGCGCGCGCCGTACTGCACAAATGGCCATCACTCGGAAACCAGCGCCGGCCGGACCGCGCGTCGTACCAGGTGAGCGAAGGCACGCTCGACGAGTGCATCTCGGCCTTCGTGAAAAAGCCCGCGCCGACCCGGCATCTCTACGAGATCCGCACCGCGCCGCAGCCGCCGTTGGTCACGGACATCCTCTCGCCAGAGCACATCGCGGAGCTGTGGCGCCTGCGGGAGTATCTCTGACAGCGTCGGAGAGACGAGCTTCTCAGAAAGCCAGGAACCTTCGTCCGGCCGTTCCCGTTATCCGGGATCGAAAAGCCAAGAAGCCAAGGCGTGAGTGCCTGAGATGCTTGAAGCGATACCCGGTCCAACCGTGCCCTATGGCGCAGATCAGACCCTGTTCGTCGTGATCGATCGTCTCGACGAAGGAAAAGAAATTCGCGTCGAGCGAAACGACCTCGACGCCACGATCGGCGAACTCGTGGCCGGCTGCTTCCATGATCCGATCCAGGTGATCTCGTTCAACACGCTCGAGCACTGGATGAAGGACATCTCGAACGATGTTGCCGATGAGATCCAGGCGCGCTGCGATATCGATGGCGTGACGTTGCCCGATTATCTCAGCGATTTCGTCGAGAGCCATAGCTGAACGCAGCATGGATTGCGGAGAGTTATCGGCCTCACGGCGTCAGCCGCGCCGCCTGGCGGCGATGACCTCGATCTCGCGGCGGCGTTCGCCGGCGAAGCTCAGGAGCTTTTCGACCGTCGGCGTATCCGTGATCCGGTTGGCAAGTCGCTCGGCGCGCGCCGCCTGATCTTCGAGATACTGGATCGTGTTCAAAGCCCCGTCTCCCCCAAAGCCCCGAATTGCCGGGCACTCATGGTGCGGGAGAGCAGCTAACAGCCGGTTAAGCGCGATACGCCGACGCCGATCAACAACGCTCTATTGCACGACGTCGAGCCGGACATTGGCGACGCCCTTGTCGACCATGCCGAGCGCCTCGGCCGCGGACGGCGAGATGTCGACCACGCGGCCGCGAACGAAGGGCCCGCGATCGTTGACCCTGACGGTCACGAAGCGGCCGGAGGAGACGTCGGTGACGCGCAGCCTGGTGCCGAACGGCAGGCTCGGATGGGCCGCGGTCAATTCGTTCTTGTCGAACTTCTCGCCGCTCGCGGTTTCCGTGTCCGAGTAGAAGCTGGCGACGCCATGCGAGGCGGTCGTCTTGGCGTTCGCTATGTCGCTGGACCGACGCGGCCTGTAGATCGGACGCGGATGCAGCGCTGCAACCCTGTGCGGACGCTCGATCGCGGTCTGCCTTGTGGTCGGTGCAAGATCGGCCTTTTGCCGGCCAACCGGTGATTGCGCGCACGCGGCGAGCGAGGCGGCGCCGATGATGGCGAGCAGCAACCGGCTCGTGGTTGCCAGCGAAATCCGGGTCGTTTCGGCAGCAGTTTCGGCACGTGCAAAGCAAGACATGATGCGCCCTCCGAACAACCCCAAGTTTCGGTGGGCAATGAGGGCAGAACCTTGGCTGAACAAAAGCGGCCTTGCGACCGCCGGCGTTTCGCGCCGGCTGTGATGAATCCACCACACCTAGCTGTCCTGAATCGAAACAGGCTCGCGAAAGATTCACCCCGATATAGGGCGCCAGGTGATCGGGCGCGTCTCCGGCCGCGTTTCACCGCTCTCAAGGTCGCCGCTGATGAGTCGCATCAGTTCGCGCCGGTAGAGCAGCCGCCACCCCGTTTTCAGGCTGGCGAGAAAGTCGAGCTCTCGTTGCGTCAGCATGCACATCATGAACCCGGTCAGCTTGCGACGGCCGCGCCGAATTCGCGGGGCCCGCGGCTGGCTACCTAACATAGTGTTACAAATCGTAACGCTCGCAGCACGCGCGCGCAAGTCACGATGGCGCAATCGCGACACGGTCCTGACGACAGCTAGAAATTCGGCCCCAGCGCGATCTTGGTGATCGTTCCGTTCCTGACGCCGATGCGCCATTCCGCCGAGCCGTTGGCGAACTGGGCGACATAGATGTCGCTGTCGAGCGCAGTGACGCCGCGGAACGAGACTGCGCGCAACGCCCCGAGCCGCGCCACGATCGCCTGGTCGAACGGAAGCTGCTGACGGGTGATGTTGGCGACCTCGGTCGTCATATGGTCGTAGTCGGGCTGCCCCTTGCCGATGCCCTCGATATATTGCCGCAACATCGCCTCGCCATTGGCGATCGGGACGGCGCGACGCGACGCGCGCCCCGGCCGTGCCGCGACATTCGAGGCCTCGACATTATGGAAGCGCGTCTGCCGGCCCGGCACCAGGATCTCCATGCACTTCCCTGACTTGTCGGCAATGACCCAAGGGCTGTTCACCGTGGTCAGCGCGGCCCAGGTCATGTCCGACCTGACAACGCTCTGCGCCTTGCGCTCGCCGTCCGCGCCGAGATTGAAGACTTCAATATCGTCGTCAGTCTCGTTGTAGAGCATGATCCTGATCGGCGAGGTGCCGGCGCTGCCGCGCAAATTCGCCTCTTCCGAGCAGGAGACGATGCCGCCAAGTTCGTCATTGCCGTCGGGCCGGAAGATCACGTCGCCGGCCTTGCCGTCCGGCTCGAGCAGCACGCGGAATTCCGCCGTACCGTTCTCGAACTTGGCACCATAGATGTCGTAGCCGCCGGGCCCGACGCCGCGAAAGAAGATCGTCTCGATCGCACCGAGCGCCGCGAAGGTCGCGCGCAATTCGTCGAGCCGACGATGGATGGTGGCGGCGAGCGGCGCGCTCATGCGATCGTAGTTCGGCGTGCCGCGGCGCAAATCCTCGATCCCCGTGAGGATCACCTCCTTGCTGCGCGCAGCCGGAACCTGCTCCCGGAATCTGTCAGGGACTTCCGCCAGGCGGCGCGCGAAGTCGGCCTCGATCGCCTGAGCTACTGCCGCATCGATCCGCTGCGCGAGACGGGCGCCGGAGGTGGCGTTCTGGACCAGCACGCGCGAGACGCCGGCCGTCTCATCGCGCAGGAAGATCAGTAGATGATCGCCGTGGACGGAGAAGGCATCGGCGCCCTCGGCGAGAACCGGCGATCGGCTCTGCCCGGTCTCCTGCACTTGCAGACGAACGCCATCGCGCCGCACGGTGAGCACGCGGTTCGGCGCGATCCTGTACCAGCCGACATATTGATCGAGCGGCACCGGACTCGTAGCCGGCGCCGGCAGCTCGGCAACGCGAACGGCGCGCACGTCGCGGCCATTCATGCGCAGCGTCAACTCGGACGAGCGACGCTCCGCATCGACAGGGAACGTGATCTCTCCGAACGACGCCGCATAGGACGCCGAGCCGTCGTTGGCGACGGTCAGGCGCAGCCTGCGTTGCCCGGTGAGCTGCCCGTAGATTTCGTCGCCCTCGCGGAAGATGGCGAACACCGAGGCGGGGCCCATGGCGTAGAAATTGACGAACGGACGGTAATGCTGAGCCGGCACATCGCCGAGATCCGCGCCGGCGGGCACCGGATCCGGCGTGCGATACGCGATCATGCCGGCCGACACTATCACGACAGGCACGATCGCGCCGGCGATCCACAGCCGCTTGCGCCAACCGACCGCTGCGGGCATGGCAGCGGCTGCGATAATGCGTTCGACCCGCGCGCGCACGGTCGAAGCCCGCGCCATCGCGAGCTCCACCGGCCGCGGCTTCACGGAGGTCGCGACGTCGAGCAGGATTTGGGCATAGGACAGCCGGTCGTCGATCATCTCGATCGCCCGGGCATCGCTGATGATCTCGGCAAGCTCGGCAAGCCGCGCCAGCTGCCACCACGAGAACGGGCTGAACCAGAACACCGCGCCGTTGAGCGAGGCGAGCAAGAGGACGTAGAAATCGCCATTGGCGACATGCGCGCCCTCGTGCGCGAGCACCGCGAGGCGCTTCTTCGCGTCCCAGCCGAAAAACTGCGGCGGCACCAGGATGGTCGAGCCGAAGGTGACGGGGCCGCCGACGTCGCGGCTGACGCGCAGATCGGCATCGATCATCTCACGGCTTTTCACCGGCTTGGCCGCGCGCGCCAGACGCCAGGTCAGGCAGAGGCCGATGGCCAGCCGCAGCAGCAACAGCCCGGCGACGCAGGCATAGACGGTGGTGGCGACCATCCACCAGTCGATCGAGACACTTCGCGTCACCATCGGCGCGATCGCCGCAGCGGGCGCGATCGGCAGCGAGGGCTGCGCTCGCTCCAGCATCGAGAAGTCGGCCGGCCACGCTTCGTCCGGCACCGAAACCGACAAAGGCATCCGGTCGATGGTGAGCGTCGGCCAATCCATCACGAACGGCATCGCCAGCGACGCCAGCAGCACAACCACCCACGCCGTCATGTGGATGTGCGGATTACGCACACGAAACAGGATGAGACCGATCCAGACGACGCCTCCCAGCGCGAAGGAGCGTAACGCCGCCTCAGCCAGAACTGCGATCATTCTTTTTTCACTCCCCTCGCCTTCTTCGCCTTGGCCACCTGGTCGGCCAGCGCGCGCAATTGCTGCTGGTCGAGCATCGCATTGTCCACCATGCCGACGAGGACCTCCTCCATCGAGCCGTTGCAGAACCAATCGACGATGCGCTGCACCGCCTTGGCCGCGACGCGGGCTCGCTCTTCGGCGGCGTGGTAGACGTAGGTGCGCCCGTCCACCGTGTGACGAGCATAGCCCTTTTCTTCCAACCGGCGCAGCACCGTCCGCACCGTCGATTCCTTCAGGCGTCGCGATAGCCGCTCGCGCACGATTTCGGCCGTGACCGGTCCATGGGCCCATACCAATTGCATGACCTCGTGCTCGAGATCGCCCAGGTCGGGCAAACGATCGTCCATGTGGCTTACCTAACAGCTTGAGATTCTTGTAACGCTACGGAGCGTCGCACATAAGGCACGGGCAGACAACGACGATTCCGGCTGAGCCGGGTTCGCCGTGCTGACCTGACGGCGGGGAGAGGTGCTTCCCAGTCGGAATAGCTTTTGATCTGAGAGGCAGGGTGCCTCGCCCCTCACCCGGATCGCCCCGGACGATGCTTCGCATCGCCGAGGCAATCCGACCTCTCCCCGCAAAGAGCAGGGAGAGGTTGAGCACATCAATTAGGCTCTTCCAGTAAGGCGCGCACCACTCCCTCACTCCCTCGCCCCGTTCTTACGGGGAGAGGGTGGGGTGAGGGGCAGCCTCCGCGGATTCGCCCGGCATCGTGAGCGTCAATACTTCGGCTCGTACATCTGCGACTGGACCAGGGCCTTGACGTCATTGGGCGCGGGTCCGTCGGCGAGTCCGCGCTGATAGGCCACATCAGCGACGGCCACCGCGATGCGGGCCGAGACCTCGCGGATGCGGGGCAGCGCGGGATAGAGGCTGCCCTGATCCAGGTCCTCCTTGCCGACGCAATTGGCGAGCGTGTGGGCCGCCGCCATGAACATCTCGTCGGTCACGAGCCGCGAGCGGCTGGCGATGACGCCGAGGCCGACGCCGGGGAAGATGTAGGAGTTGTTGCCCTGGCGCGGCACGAAGGTGCGGCCATTGAGCTTGACCGGATCATAGGGGCTACCGCAGGCGAACAGCGCGCGGCCCGCGGTGTAGCGATAGGCATCCTCCGCCGAACACTCCGCCTTCGAGGTCGGGTTGGACAGCGCGAACACGATCGGCTGCTCATTGAGTTCGGCCATCGCCTTGAGCACCTCGGGCGTGAAGGCGCCACCCACTGCGGCGACGCCGATGATCGCCGTCGGCTTCAGCGTCTTGATCGCGGTGAGGAAGTCGGCGATCGGCGCCTGATCGGTGTGGGCATAGCGCAGTTTATGGCCGTGCAGCCCGTCACGTCCGCTGACGACGAGGCCGCGGAATCCACCAGCCAGTTGCGCCGGAGCGCATCGGCTTCCGTTGCACCCTCTGCCATCATCGCGGAGACCACGAGATCGGCGATGCCGGTCGCCGCCTCGCCGGCGCCCAGGAACAGAATGCGCTGATCCTCAACTTGCCGCCGCTCACCCGCAGCGCCGAGAACAGGCCGGCGAGCGCGACCGCAGCGGTGCCCTGGATGTCGTCATTGAATACGCAGGTTTCGTCCCGGTATTTGTGCAGCAGCTTGAACGCCGAGTGGTTGGCGAAGTCCTCGAACTGGATCAGCACATCGGGAAACGTCTTTCGCGCGGCCGTCATGAACTCGTCAACGAAGCTGTCATAGGCCTCTCCGGTAAGCCGACGCTCGCGCAGACCGAGATAATAGGGATCGCTCAGGAGCTCCTCGTTGTTGGTGCCGACGTCGAGCAGGATCGGAAGGCAATGCTCGGGATGCACGCCGGCACATGCCGAGTAGAGCGAGAGCTTGCCGACGGGGATCCCCATTCCGTTGGCGCCGAGATCGCCAAGTCCCAAAATGCGTTCGCCGTCCGTGACGACGATCAGCTTGGCCGGATAGGGCCAGTTCTTCAGGATCTCGGCGATCTGGCCGCGATCGCGCGAGGAGATGAACATCCCGCGCGGACGCTGGAAGATCAGACCGTATTTCTGGCAGGCGAGTCCGACCGTCGGCGTGTAGATGATCGGCTGGATCTCGTCGATATTGTCGACCACGACGCGGAAGAACAGCGCCTCGTTGCGGTCATGCAGCGCATTCAGGGCGACATATTTCTCGAGATCGGTCGGCAGCGCGCGCAGATTGGTCAGCACGCGCTCGATCTGCGTCTCGATCGTCAGCACGCAAGGCGGCAGCAGGCCGCGCAGACCGAGCGCGGCACGCTCCATTTCCGTGAAGGCGGTGCCCTTGTTGAGCAGGGGGTCGCGCAGCAGCGTCATGCCGTGCGCGGAATCGGACGACGTCGAATGGGCGCTGACCCGAGCAGGTCTATTCACGATTCCCCCAGGGAGTTTCTTAGTGAAGGGCAAACATTGTCGGCCAGCGTTCCACCGAGATCAAGGACGTTACCCTCCGGGCCGCGATTGTGATCTCGCACCGCAGCGAGAATTTCGCGAGACACCGCAGTTGCACGCGGCGCAACGGTCAGTGCCGCGCCGAGGGTCTCTCGCCTCATGGTGAGGAGCACGTCTTCGCGCGTCGCCGGACGATGTTGCGCATCCCTGCGGCGACATCGGCACTAAGCTCCCTCTCCCCGCGGGCAGGGCAATCGCACATGGCAGTTTCGGCAGTCTGAACGCGCGCCTCGTCCTTCGAGACGGCCGCTTCGCGGTCTCCTCAGGATGAAGCTAAGCGGCATCCGTGCCCGTTGAAACTGCTGCCGCACACTCGGACCTCGTCCTGAGGGCCCGCCAACGGCGGGCGTCTCGAAGGACGGCCACAGGGAATGCTCCCACACGCGATAGCCCCCGATCTCGCTTGCGGCCATCCTTCGAGACGGCGCCAATGCGCCCCTCAGGATGAGGAGGAGTGCCTCTGAGACAGCAAGCCTATTCCGCCTTGATGTCTGCCGCCTTCACGATCGGCCACCATTTCTCGGTCTCGGCCTTCTGAAAGGTGCCGAGGGCTGCGGGTGATTGCTGGTCCGCCGGCGGGATCTCCTGGCCCAGTTCGGCAAAGCGCTGCTTGACGGAAGCGTCGGCGAGCGCCGCGACAATGGCGGCGTTGAGCTTTGCCACGATTTCCTTCGGCGTGTTCTTCGGTGCCCAGATGCCGTGCCAATAGGAGATGTACAGGCCAGGCAGCCCCGCCTCGTCGACGCTCGGAATGTCGGGCGCGGACGCGAGCCGCGTCGGTGATGTCACCGCGAACGCCTTGATCGCACCGTTTCTGTATTGCGGCAGCGAGTTCGAGGCCTGGTCGAACATGATGTCGATCTGTCCGGCGACGAGATCGATCATGGCGGGCCCCGCACCGCGATAGGGCACGAACTGGAAGTCGGTGCCGGTCTTCTCCTTGAAGAAGACACCGGCGACATGCGCGCCGGTGCCGGCGCCGGCGGTCCCCGCGGTGGCCTTGCCGGGATTGGCCTTCAGCCAGGCGATCATCTCTTTGAGATTGTTGGCCTCGAGCGACTTTCGGCCGACGATCAGCTGCGTGCCCATCGCGACCAGCGCGATCGGCTCGAAATCGGCGACTACGTCATAAGGCAGCTTGAAGATCGCGCCGTTGAGCACATGCGTGCCCCAATGGCCAATGGTGATGGTCGTGCCGTCAGCGGCCGCGCGCGCGACGCGGGCACCGGCGATGCTGCCCGAGGCGCCGGCGACATTTTCGACCACGATGGTCGCATGCAACTCGGCCGCGATCCGTTCCGACAGGATCCGCGCCAGCGTATCGGTCGGCCCGCCGGCCGCGAACGGGACCACGAGCGTGATCGGACGAGACGGAAACGGTTGGGCGTGGCCGGGTGCGCTCCACGCCGCATATCCGATCAACGCACAAATGACGATCACATGACCGCGCAATCCGGCCCACAGCCCCCGCATCACCTTCTCCCAAACTTCTTGTGGCCCGCATGTCATCAGCGGACTGGAGGGCGAGTGAACGCTGCCGCGTGAGCGGCGGCAAGCCGGAAAATCTGACGAGCGGCTATCCGGCCGCCCGTCGCGGCGTCAGATTGGCGGTGACATCGGCCGGCGGCGCAATCTGCATCAGATCGTCTGGGTGGCGGATGCCACCTCGATGCCGTTCTGCTGGAAGCGCTGTTTCATGCGCCGGTTGAATTCGCGCTGGACCGGCCAGCGGCCGGCCTCGGTGCAGCGGATCTGACCGACAATTGAAACCATGGCACCATCGACCTTGTCGATGCCCCAGAGCTCGAGATCGCCGCGGATCAACGCGCGGAATTCCTGCTCGCGGCGCATCTCCTCGACGATGTCCTTGAGAATCTGGCCGGCGCGGTCGGTGTCTTCCTTGTAGGCGACATTGACACTGACGGAGGCATTGCCGGCGCCGCGGCTGGCATTGGTGATGGTCGTCACCGCGCTGAACGGCACGATGTGCACGGCCCCGTCGCCGGCGCGCAAGCGGATGGTGCGGATCGAGACGTTCTCGACCACGCCCGACAGCCCCGACACACTGACGGTGTCGCCGACCTGGACCGTGTTCTCCAGCAGCAGGAACAGGCCGGTGATGAGATCCTGCACCAGCTTTTGCGAACCGAAGCCGATCGCAATGCCGACGATGCCGGCACCCGCGAGCAGCGGCGCGACGTTGACGCCGATTTCGCTCAGCGCCGTGAGGCCGACGATGGTGGCGATCAGGCACAGCAACGCCGTGCGCAGCATCGGCTGGAAGGTGCGCAGCCGTGCCGCGCGGGCATAATGTCCGTCGCGCGACAGCGTATTGATCTGCCGGTCCAGCAGCGCATTGCTGGCTTCCCAGATCGCCGCGGCAATGATGACGGCGATGCCGATCGTCGCCACCGCCGAGAGCAGCCGGCTGCCGATCTGGCCGCCATAGAACCAGACGACGGCATCGACGCCCCAGACCTCGAGCACGGCGACGAAGCCGATGAAGGCGATCACGCTGGAGACGATCCGGCGCAGCAGCGGCAGATAGCGGTTGGCGCGGATCTCCAGCCCCGGAAAGCGCTGCAGGATCTCCGGCTGGATGCGGAAGCCGCGATCGATCAGGCTTAGCGTCACCACGATCGCGACCCGCGTGATCAGCACCACCGCGACGGTGCCGACGAAATATTGCAGCAGCAGCGAATAGCCGTTGCGGATGTTCAGCGCCCAGACCGCCCACAGCGCCAGATCGAGCGCGATGGCCAGATAATGCCAGCCGCCGGCGATGCGGTTGCGCAGGCGCGCGGCGATCCCCTGCCGGTCCGCGGGTGCGCGGATGGCGTCGGCAACCTGGCGGCGGCATTGCAGGATGATGACGGCGACGAAGAGATGCACGACCAGCATCACCATGCGAATGAGCGCAGCATAGCCGGCGCGATGCAGGCCGAGCAACAGCGCCACGTTGGCGAACGCAATGCCGGTTACGCCAACGCCGACGATGCGGCGCGCCCAGATCTCGATATAGGCCGCCGTCTCTGCACGCACCGGAAACAGGCCGAACGGGCCGGCCAAGGCACGGACGACGCAAATGAGCACGCGCGAGAACGCATAGGCGTTGACGACTGCAAGGATCACGAGGCGGACGGTCGCGGGCTCGCCGATCTCCGTTCCGAGCAGTGCGGTCGCGATGCCAACGAAAATGACCACCGGCAGCAGTTCGAGCAACAGCCGCCCCAGCACGAAGGGCAGCCGCAGCAGCAGTTGCCAGACCCGCGCGAGGCTGTGCCTGCGCTTGTGCAATTCCGGCTCGGGAGTGACGTCGGCGACCGATGACGGTGGATCGGCAAGGGGCAGCGCCTGCGCCGACAGGCGCGCGGTCTGCGGCACGCGAGCTTCGAGAAAGGCGACCGGACGCCGGATCAGGCGGACCATCACCCATTCGGCGGCAAGCGCGCAGCCGAACACCGGCGCCAGCTTCCAGGCGATCTCGATCAGGAGGTTATAGGCGTCGGGATCATTCGCGGTCCGCACGATCCAGTAATAGAACGCCGGAAAATGCGTGAGCGTCCGCGCCATGTCGGCGACATCGCGCGAGATCTCGCCGATCTCCTCCGACACGGTGAGCAAAAGCTGCGCGCCGAGGCCGTCAGCCGATAGCGGGATCGGTGACTTCTGCTCGGGCGCGGCTGCCGGCTGCTGCGGACCGGACGCATTCGCGATCGCGCGCAGCGTATCGATCATTTGCGCGCGCTTCTTGTCATCCTGGAGCGTCTCCAGCGCGCGCCTCGCCGCGTCGGGCGACAGTGCGGCCGTGCCGTTGGCGGCCGGCGCAGGCGGCTCTGCGTGGGCTGGGGAGAAAGACGAGAGGGCGAGAAAGAACACAGCGACAAGCGCCGAGGCGAGCTTATGCGACACGCGGATTCCTTGAAAAATGAAATGCGCTTGCAGCGGTCGAATCGTCACCGCACCCAGCGCATGCGTCATGTCGAGTGCTGCTATTCGCCCCGAGCGTGTGTCGGAACTTTGCCGAGAAGGCGACGATCTCTTGGCATTTCCTTTGGCATTTCCTGCGATGCAGTTGATGCGCAAAACGCACAGCGCCGGGCAGGTAGGGGCTATGCCTTACTGACTGCAGCCCACTAAACCTTTACCCGGCGTGCCGTTCGCGGTTTCTGCCGCTATGCGATAGTCCGAACGAGCTCCATCGCACTTAACGCGGCTGGATTTGCGGAGGTGGAGTCATAGACCTCCCCTTGCTCATGAGGTGGACGTTACGCGTCGCTTGTTTGCGACCATCGGCATGGTCCTCCCCTGACATAAAACTGTCAAGCAGGATCAATGGCCTGAGAAATCACATTTGCACGCGGGTTCCGCACACTGAGGATCAGCAGCGCAACGGTGACATCATGCGCCTGTTTTGCCCGACGGGTCAAATGAAATTCTCAAAATCCGAATACCATTTGCGCCCGAAGGCCAAGCCGTTGATTTCACGATCATCGGCTACTGTGCATGGGGTTGTTTTCGAGAACTCTTGCGGTGACTGCGAGCGCGCGGCTCTTTTCCCGCCCGTTGTCACCCTGGCTTCTTGCCCTCCCATTCGAGCTTGCGTTGCGACTTGAACCGGTCGAGCAGGCTCCCAAGGATACCCTTCGGAAGGAATATGATGAAGAGCACCAGCAGCACGCCGTAGACGAGATTGTCCCAGCCGACCGCCCTGGTGCCGAAGCCGATGCGCAGGGTTTCCGCGAGCAGGATGGTGATGACGGCGCCGACAGTCGGACCGAGCGAGACGAACAGGCCGCCGACGATGGCCGCGAACACCATCTGGAGCGACACCGCGATGCCGGAGACGGTGTCGGGCGTGATGAACATCTGGTACTGGCAATAGATCGCGCCCGACAGTGCCGTCATCACAGCGCTGATCAAGGTGATCTTCAGTTTCTCCGCGGTGACGTCGACACCGGCCGCCGCAGCCGCGTCCTCGTCCTCCGAGATCGCCTCGAGCGCGTAGCGGCTCATGCTGCGATCAATCAGGTGCCAGACGACAATGCCGACGAGCCACACCCCGAGCGCGATCAGATACCAGGTGGTCTTGTCGTCGAATTGCAGCGCCACCAGCTTGTTGCCCGAGGCGCGGTTCGGCGTGTAGCCAAGCGAGCCGCCGGTATAGTCGCGGGTGGCCGTGATGATCTGGAGCACGATGCCGGAGAGCGCGAGCGTCACCAGCACGAAGTAATGCCCGGTGATGCGGAAGCGGAAGCAGGGATAGCCGACGATCAAGGCCAGCGCGCCGGCCGCGACCATGCCGACGGGAATGCCGATCCACGGCGACAGGCCGAGATGATTCCACAGTAGCGCGGTGACATAGGCGCCGATCCCCATGAAGCCGCCATGGCCGAGCGAGACCAGGCCGAACCGCCCCATCATCGACCACGACGTGTAGGCGAACGACCAGATCAGGATCAGAACCAGAATGTGCAGGTGATAGGGGTCGCGATAAACGAAAGGCAGCGCGACCAGCGCGGCCAGTCCTACACCCCATGCGACAAGCCGGCCCCGCCCCATCATCGGCGCCTCGCAAGCAGGCCCGCGGGCCGGATGAACATCATGACGATGAAGAAGGCGAAGGCGAGCACGTAGCCCCATTCGAGATCGGAGAACAGGCCGCCCAGCGAGATGATCTCGGCGAACACGAACGCCGCAATGAAGCCGCCGATGAAATTGCCCAAGCCCCCGAGCACGCAGATCAAAAAGGTGATCGGCCCGAACGAGAGGCCGACGAAGGGATGCACGTCATATTGCAGCACAAGGAGGCAGGCGGCGAGCCCGGCCAGCCCGCCGCCGATCGCCGACGTGATGAGATAGATGCGTTTGGTGTCGACACCCATCAGCGCCATGATTTGGCGGTCCTGCGAGATGGCGCGGATCGCCGTGCCGGTGAAGGTGCGGGTCATGAACAGATAGACCGCAACCATGCCGACCAGCGCCGCCAGAAACGACAGAAGTCGTGCGTAGCTGAAGTTCATTTCGCCGAAGGCGAGCACCGGCAGGCGGATGCCGAGGTTGCGGAAGTCGATGCCGAAGGCGACGGTGGCAAAGCTCTGCAACACGAATAGCACGCCGCCGGTCGCGAGCAGCTGATTGATCGGCGGCGCCGTCAACAGCGGCGCGATCACGAGAAAATGCAGCAAGGCGCCGAGGATCGCGATCAGCAGAATGGTTAGTGGCGCTGCGATGAAATAGCTGATGCCGTAATACTGCACCATGAAGTACATCGCGTACATGCCGATCATCACGAGTTCGGCGTAGCAGATCCAGGTCACGTCGATGACGCCGAAGATCAGGTTCAGCCCGAGCGCGAGCAGCGCCAGCACGCCGCCGAGCAGGATGCCGTTGATCACGGCCTCCAACAGATAGATGTCGAAAATGTCCAGGACCGCCTGCATGCCCCTCACACCCCGAGATAAGCTTCCTTGACCGTGTCGCTCGCCAGCATCTCCGCCGAGGTGCCTGAGGCCCGGATCGTCCCGGCCTCGATCAGATAGGCCCGGTCGACCACGCGCAGCACCTGCTGCACGTTCTGCTCGACGATCAGCACCGTCAGTCCGCGCGCGCGAATCCGCTTTACGAGCTCAAACACCTGCTGCACCACCACCGGCGCCAGGCCGGCCGACGGCTCGTCGAGCAGCAGGAGCTTTGGGTTCGACATCAGCGCGCGGCCGATCGCGCACATCTGCTGCTCGCCGCCGGACATGGTGCCGGCCATCTGATGACGGCGCTCCTTCAGCCGCGGAAACAGGTCGAACACGACGTCCAGCCGCTCGGCATAGTGACCGCGCGCCTCCTTAATGAAGGCGCCCATCTTGAGATTATCGTCGACCGAGAGCTGCGGAAACAGCCGCCGGTTCTCCGGCACATGCGCGATCCCGAGGCTGACGATCCTGTGCGCTGGCGTCGCGATGAGATCGACGCCCTCCATCGCGATCGACCCGCGCGAGGGACGGATCAGGCCGGAGATGACCCGCATCAGCGTGGTCTTGCCCGCGCCGTTCGGGCCGATCACGCCCACGGCCTCACCGGCCTTCACATCGAGATTGACGTCGAACAGCGCCTGGAACGTGCCATAGCCGGCACTGACGCCGCGGAGCTCCAGCATCATTGGCCTCCCGCGCGGCGGCGCGCTTCTGCGGCCGCAGCCTGCGTGGTCTCGGCATCGGTGCCGAGATAGACCTCGACGACGCGCGGATCACCGGCAACCGCGCTCGGCAAGCCCTCCGAGATCTTTTCGCCGTGGTCGAGCACCATGACGCGGTCGACGACGCGCATCAAGACGCCCATGATGTGCTCGACCCAGATGACGGTGATGCCGAGCTCGTCGCGGATGTTGCGCAGCATGTCGGCGGCCTGGTCCATCTCGGCCTCGTCGAGGCCGCCGAGGCTTTCATCCGCGAGCAGCAGTTTTGGCGCGGTGGCGAGCGTTTTCGCGAGTTCGAGCTTCTTCAGCCCCGCCGCGCCGAGGCCGTCAACGCTGGCGTGGCGATCCGTCGGCAAGCCGACCATCGCGAGTGACCTCTCCGCCGCCTCCTCGGCCTTGGCGCGGCTATGGCGGCCCTGGCCATAGAAGCCGGCAAGCGCGACGTTCTCGAAAATGGTGAGGCGGCGAAACGGTCGCGGAATCTGGAAGGTGCGGCCGATACCCCGGTTGATGATCCGGTGCGGCGCCAGCCCCGCGATCTCCGAACCATCGAACAGGATCGACCCGGAGCTTGGCGCCAACGTGCCGGAGAGCATGTTGAAGATCGTGCTCTTGCCCGAGCCGTTGGGGCCGATCAGACCGAGGATCTCGCCCCGCTCGACTCTAAACGACACGCTGTTGACGGCAGTGAAGCCGCCAAACCGCTTCACCAGCCCGCTGACCTCCAGCACCGCCCCGCTCCGCCGCTACTGGTTGCTGTAGGAGGCGCATCTAAACCTCCTTGGACGATTGTGCATCGCAATCTTTTGTATTGCTTTTGCGCCCATCACACGGGCTGGGGCGGGCGATGTCAAGCCTCGCGCATCAGCGCAACGCGAACTGCTGCGCCATGAAAGCCGTGACAAATCGCGGCATGGTCGGCGTGAGATCATCCATCCCGCGCACGAGATGGATGGCCGAAAGCTCCGGTTCGTGCTGGCGAGCCAGATTGGCTTCGATCCGCGCCCGAGCGGCCTCACCCGGCATATCCAGGTTGAGAATCTGAATCATTGCAAGGGCGCGGCCGGTGACGACACAGTGCCAGTCCGCCTCGGCGGAATAATCGGCAGGCGAAAGGCCGGTCTCCTCCTCGAGCTCGCGGACGACGCTGCCGGGAATGTCGAGCGTGCCGTCCCTGACATCATCGAGATCGGGCGTGCCTGACGCGAAATAGATGCGTCCCGCATTGGCGGTGTGATGTGCCATCTCGCCCATCACGAAGGCGCCATCGGAGGTGCGCAGCGCGCCCATGCCAAACCCGTTGAACACGGCCGCATCGGGAAAGCCCCAGTCGCGCCAAGCCAGGAAGCTGGCGAAATCCGTCTCGAAATAGGTCGCGGCGAGATGGCCGTCGGTGAATACGGCATCGCGCCCGAGCAGCACCCGGCCGTTCCAGAGTTTCGGCCGCGCGCGTTGCTGCTCGGCGAAATGCGTCTCGATCGCCGCGCGCCGCTCCTCGGCGAACGGCCAGGCGACGGAGCGCACGGCAAGCTCAAGCGTCGAGACGCGATGAATGATGAGTGACGTCATGCCGCCTGATTGCCAAGCCGTCGCGTCAGCTATTTGGCGCTCCCCGAGGTCTTCTTGGCCTGGTCGACGAACTTGTTGGTAAAAGTCTTGCTGACGTCGATTTTGGCGTTGGCCACCTCGGGCGAACCGACGCTGAACACCGCCAGCACGGCGTCGGCGCCCTTCGGATCCATCTTGCCCGTCTCGGAGAACATCGGGATCGTGTTCTTGAGCGCGGCGAGATAAAGGTCCTTGTTCTTGCCGACCATCTCGTCCGGCATCTTGGCCATGATCTCTTCGGGCGAATGCGAATGGATCCAGGCGATCGTGGCCAGCATTGCGTTGGTCAGCGCCTGCGTCTCCTTCTCGTGTCCATTGATCCAGGCCACGGTCGAGTATAGCGCGCCGCCCGGGTATTCGCCGCCGAAGGTCTCGAGCGTGTCCTTTTGCGTGCGGGTGTCGCTGAGAATGCGCAAGTCCTTGTGGGTGCCCTGGAGCACGGTGACGGAGGGATCGAGCATGACGGCGGCATCGATCTGCCCCTGCTCCATCGCGGCGACGGCGGTGGCGCCGAGGCCGACGCCGATCACGGCGGTGCCGGCCGGATCAAGTCCGTTCTTCTTCAGAAGATATTTCAGGAAGAAGTCGGTGGAGGAGCCGGGCGCGCTGACACCGACCTTCTTGCCGGCCAGATCCTTGACCGATTTGATGTCAGCCGTGTGCGACGGTGCGACGACCAGCACGAGGCCGGGATAGCGGTCATAGACCACGAACGCCTGCAGCTCCTGCTTTTTGGCCGCCAGGTTGACGCAATGGTCGAAATAGCCGGAAACCACGTCGGCGCTGCCGCCGAGCACGGCCTTGAGTGCGTCCGAGCCGCCCTTGAGGTCGACAAGGTCGACATTGAGGCCGGCCTTCTCGTATTCGCCGAGCTGCTTGGCCAGCACCGTCGGCAAATAGCACAGGCAGGCGCCGCCACCGATCGCGATCGTCACCTTGCTTTGCGCTGCGGCAAGACCGGTGGTGAGCATCAGCGCGAGTAGCGCGCCGGCGAGCCTGGCAATCGTGTTCTTCATTGGTTTCCTCCGTTCGGCTGGCGGCACCATAGAGCAGCGGGACTGGCTTGAGAAGCACCGCTTAACTGGCACTGGCCATTGGCCTTTCGGCGCAATAGCATGCGCCCACAACAATAATCTTTGAGGGGAGGATCATCCATGAATCGCCTTGCTGCCGGGCTGTCGATCTCCGCTGCCTTTGTCGCCGGATGCGGCGCGACCTACCTGCTCGGGCCGGCGCTCGCCGCCGAAAATATCACCGCGCAGATCATCCATACCGGCGAAATGGAAGGCGACGCACTCGGCCCCGCCAACCAAGTCGGATACCGTTCGAAGACATTCATGACCGCTGATGGGTCGACCGTCTCGATCCAGGTCGGCAATGTGCCAAAGCACCTGCATCCCAACACCAACGAGATCCAATACATCCTGGATGGCACCGGGACGATCTGGCTCGGCGACAAGGAAGTGACGGTGAAGCCCGGCGACCTCGTCATCATCCCGAAGGGCACGCCGCATGGCGGCACCAAACCGATCAGCGGCCAGGTCAAGGCGATCGCGATCAAGACGCCGCCGCAGGCCCCCGACGACGTCAAGCTGCTGGATTGAGCATTTGCCAAAGGGCTCGCGCGGGTGCGCGGGCCCTTTGCCGCTAGCCGCGACCGTCCACGGTGGGCCGCCAGACCAGTAACCGTCGCTCGACCAGCGTGACGCCAAAATCGATCAGGATGACGAAGGCCGACAGCACAAACATGCCGGCGAACACGCCGGCGACGTCGAACACGCCTTCGGCCTGCTGGATCAGATAACCGAGGCCTGCCGCCGATCCCAGATATTCGCCGACGACGGCGCCGACCACAGCGAAGCCGACCGAGGTGTGCAGCGACGAGAACATCCACGACAGCGCCGACGGCCAGTAGACGTGCCGCATCAGCTGCCCCTCGCTCATGCCGAGCATGCGGCCATTGTCGAGCACGGTGCGGCTGACTTCCTTGACGCCCTGGTAGACATTGAAGAACACGATGAAGAACACCAGCGTCACGCCGAGCGCGACCTTGGACCAGATGCCAAGCCCCAGCCACAGCGCGAAGATCGGCGCCAGCACCACGCGCGGCAGCGCGTTGACCATTTTGACGTAGGGGTCGAACACCGCGGCGACCAGCGGCTGGCGCGCAAACCAGAAGCCGATGAGCACGCCGCCGAGCGAGCCGATCACGAAGGCGAGGATTGATTCCACCAGCGTGATCCAGAGATGCTTCCAGATCACGCCGGAGACGAACCATTTGACGATCTGCTCGAACACGTCGGCCGGGTTGGAGAAGAAGAATGGCGGCAGCAGGACCTTGCCGAACACCGGCACGGTCGACAGCAACTGCCACAGCACGATGCAGACGATCGCGACCAGGACTTGCAATGCAAGCAGCGTGACGCGCGACATCAGACCGTCTCCGCCGCAAGGGTGGATTGCGCGTAGCCCTTCATCACCTCGTCCTTGAGGACACTCCAGATTTCTCGATGCAGCGCATGGAAATCCTTGTCCATCCGCACCTCGAAGATGTCGCGCGGGCGGGCGAGCTGCACGCGCCAGTCGCCGATAATGCGCGAGGACGGTCCCGCCGACATGATCACGACGCGATCCGCAAGCGCAATCGCCTCTTCGAGATCGTGGGTTACGAACAGCACGGCCTTGCGGTCGGCGTTCCAGAGGTCGAGCAAAAGATTGCCCATCACCTGGCGCGTCTGCGCATCGAGCGGCCCGAACGGCTCGTCCATCAGCAGGATCTTCGGGGCGCGGATCAGGACCTGCGCCAAGGCCACGCGCTTACGCTGGCCGCCGGAGAGCATGTGCGGATAGCGGTTGGCGAATGCACCGAGGCCGACCGACGTGAGCCATTTCTGCCCCAGCGGCAGTGCCTCGGCGCGCGGCGTACCCCTGATCTCGAGCCCGATCGCGACATTATCGAGCGCCGTCTTCCAGGGGAACAGCGCATCGGCCTGGAACAGATAGCCGGCATCCCGGTTCAGCCCGGCGAGCGGCCGATCAAAAATCCTGACGCTGCCGGCGGCCGGCTTGAGCAGCCCGGCGGCGACATTGAGCAGCGTGGATTTTCCGCAGCCGGTCGGGCCGACAATGGCGACGAACTCGCCCTGCGCGACCGCGAGATGAGCCTTCTCCACCGCCGTATAGACCCGCCCATCCCCCAGCTGGAACGCAACCTTGGCATCTTCCAGCGCCACTGCCGTGGGCCTTGTCATGTGTTTCCTCCGAACTTGGCTTGATGCCTTAGCCGCTCGTGCGACCAAGTTCAATCAATGCGCCAAGCGTGCTACGCATGGACCTCGTCATCCCCTCCCTCGACGGGCGGGTCAGCGAAGTGAGCCCCCGCCCGATGCCGTCTAGACCGATGATTGGCTATGCCCGCGTTACCAAGATCTTCGGCTCCCTCAGGGCCGTGGACGATGTGTCGCTCGACATCGCCGAGGGTGAGTTTCTGGCCATCGTCGGCGGCTCGGGCTCGGGCAAAACGACGTTGCTGCGGCTTGCCAACCGGCTGATCGAGGCCGATGGCGGCACGATCACGGTCGAGGGCGAGGATGTGCGGAACGTCGATCCGGTCGCGCTGCGGCGGCGGATCGGTTACGTCTTCCAGAGCGGCGGGCTGTTTCCGCATCTAAATGTCTCCGACAATGTCGGGATCACGCCAAAGCTGCTGGGCGAGCCGGCGGCGGCGATCGCGACGCGCGTCGACGAGTTGCTGGAGCTCGTCCAGCTCGACCGTGCCGCGCATCGCAACCGGCTGCCGGAGGCACTCTCGGGCGGGCAGCGCCAGCGCGTCGGCGTAGCGCGGGCGCTGGCAGCAAAGCCTCGCATCTTGCTGATGGACGAGCCGTTCGGGGCGCTCGATCCCCTCACCCGCGATGCGCTCGGCGAGGATTTTCGCGAGCTGCACCGCAAGCTCGGCCTGACGACCCTGATGATCACGCACGACATGACGGAGGCGATTTTGCTCGCCGACCGCATCGCGGTCATGCGCGGCGGCAAGCTGCTCGCGCAGGGCACGCCATCGGAGCTCTCGACGAGCAGCGATGCCTATGTGCTGGAGCTGCTGCGCACGCCGCGGCGCCAGGTCGAGCGCCTGAACGCGCTGCTGCCACAGGACGGTGCGGCATGAGCTTCCTCAATGATCCGCGCTGGGGCGAGGCACTGTCGCATTTGCCCGATTATCTCGGCAATCATGTGCGGGTGAGCCTCGCCGCGCTTGCGCTCGGCCTGATCGTCAGCCTGCCGCTCGCGATCCTCACACGTAACCGCCCGGCGCCACGCGCTATTCTGCTCGCGCTCGCCAGCATCGTGCAGACCGTGCCGGGGCTGGCGCTGCTCGCGCTGTTCTATCCGCTGCTGCTGCTCGCGGCGTCCGTGACGCTGAAATGGTTCGGCGTCTCCTTCTCCGCATTCGGATTCCTGCCGGCGATGCTGGCGCTGGCGCTCTATTCGATGCTGCCGGTGCTGCGCAACGGCATCACCGGGCTCAATGGCATCGACCCCGCACTGATCGAAGCCGCCAAAGGCGTCGGCATGACGGCGCGGCAGTCGCTCGTCATGGTCGAGCTACCGCTGGCGTTGCCGGTGATGATGGCCGGCATCCGCACCGCCGCCGTGTGGGTGATCGGCACCGCGACCCTGTCGACGCCGATCGGTCAGACCAGCCTCGGCAATTACATTTTCGCGGGGCTACAGACCCAGAACTGGGTGTTCGTGTTGTTCGGCTGCTTGGCCTCGGCCCTGCTCGCGCTTGCCGTCGATCAGCTGCTTGGCCTCATCGAGAGCGGGCTGCGCCATCGCAGCCGCCTGGGCGCCGGGCTCGGCGCGATCGGCATCGCGGCGCTGCTTGCGGCGACGCTGGTGCCGACCATGGGACGTTCGTCGTCCGGCTATGTGGTCGGTGCCAAGACCTTCGCCGAGCAATATGTGCTCTCGGCCCTGCTGAGGGACCGCCTCCAGGCAGCCGGCCTTTCCGCCACGGCGCGGTCCGGTCTCGGCTCGAGCGTGATCTTTGGGGCGCTGAAGGCGGGCGACATCGATCTCTATGTCGACTATTCCGGCACACTCTGGGCCAACCAGCTGCACCGCACCGACATCAAGCCGCGCGCGGAGCTGGTGGCAGATTTGAAGATGGCGCTGGCGAAGGACAAGATCACGCTGCTCGGCGAACTCGGTTTCGAGAATGCCTATGCGCTGGTGATGCCGAAGAAGCGCGCCGACGCGCTCGGCATCCACACCATCGCCGATCTCGCCGCACACGCTTCAGCGATGTCGATTGCCGGCGATTATGAATTCTTCTCGCGCCCCGAATGGGCGGCGCTGCAGAAGGCCTACGGCCTTCAGTTCAGCGCGCAGCGCCAGATGCAGCCGGATTTCATGTATGCGGCGGTGGCGAGCGGCGAGATAGACGTGATCGCCGGCTACACCAGCGACGGGCTGATCGCGAAATACGATCTGGTGGCGCTTGACGATCCCAGGCACGCCATCCCGCCCTACGATGCCATCCTGCTGCTGGCCCCGAAGCGTGCCGGTGACGAGCGGCTCACAGCGGCGCTGAGCCCGCTCCTCGGCAAGATCGACATCGCCACCATGCGCGAGGCCAATCTGCGCGCCAGCGGCAATGATGCGAATTCATCGCCGGATGCGGTGGCGAAATGGCTGTGGGCGAAGGTCGGGCGACGGTAGAGCAAAATTGAGGGGTGGCCGCGATGGAGGCTACGACCACCCCTCTCGCCCGTCTCTGGAGGAAGAGAGGGCAAACCGCAATCAGTTCACGCCCGCACCTCCTGCCGCTGGAACAGCACGTAGCCGAACGCGAACAGCACGATGGTGCCCGCAACCAGGCCAACGGTCTGCGGCCATGCGATCATGACGCTTTCGCGGAACGGAAGCGGCGCGCCCATGACGGCGCCGCGGAGCTGGTCGAGGAAGACCGGACCGAGCGCGCGCGTGGTCGGCGACAGTACGGCGAGCATCGCCTCGCCGAACAGGTCATTGGGCGACAGCCGCAGCAGTTGCTGGGCCCAAACCGCGGTCGCGGGATCGTTCAGTCCGAGCAGTGCATAGCGCGGATCGGCCGGCGCGATCGCCTGCGCGATGGCTGGGGCCAGCATCGGCCAGAGCACGGTCAGGAACAGCCAGATGCCGAGCGAGACCAGCGCGGCGGTCGCAGGCGAGCGGAACACGATCGAGAGCAGCATCGCCAGCGACAGCCAGACGCCCGCATAGAAGATCGCTACGACCAGAAACACCAGCGAACGCGCGATCTCTTCCCCGCCTGGCGGCACGCCGAGGAAGATCAGGCCGAGGCCGATCACCAGGAGCCACAAGGCGGCGAGGCTAATGCCGATGGTGGCGAGGGCGGCAAGAAATTTCCCCATCAGCAGCGCATCGCGATAGATCGGCTGTGCCAGGATACGAGACAGCGTCCGCCGATTATGCTCGCTGTTGACGGCGTCGAAGCCAAGCCCGATTGCCATCAGCGGAATGAGGAATCCGAGTATCGCGACAAACGACGGCAACGGCGCCTGGTCGATGGTGAAGAGGCGCAGGAGCAGGAATGGATCCTCGGCGGTGTTCTGCCGCAAGCTGTTGATTGCCTCGTAGAGCGCGGCGAGCGCAGTGAACACGATCAGCAGTTCCAGCATCAGCATGCGGACGCTGGAGATGTGATCCGCGAGCTCCTTGACGAAGACCGTGGACAGGCCCTGGAACGGTGACCCCTCACGCCGCATGACGAACGTCTCCCGTGGGCTGGGCCTGGAAATACCGCGCATAGATCGTCTCCAGGCTCGGCTCGTCGACCGACAATTTTCGCAGCGATCCATCGACCGCGACGACGGCGCGCGCCGCATCCGGCCGAACGTCGCGTTCCGCCGTCATGCGGAAGCGATCGGCGGCAAGCGTCTCGACCTGGGTCACGCCCGGGATCATCGCGAGCCGCCGCGCGATGCCGAGCCCCTCGGCCTCGACTTCCACGACGAAGCCCGCGCCAAGCACCTTGACCGCCAACTCCGGCACCGCCCCCATCAGCACGATGCGACCGGCCTGGAACAGCGCAACGCGATCGCAGATGCGCTGAACCTGGTCGAGCATATGGGAGGACAACAGCACCGTGACGCCCCCGGCCTTCAGCTCCCCGATCAATGCGAGGAATTCCTGGGTCGCCTGCGGATCGAGCCCGGAGGTCGGCTCATCGAGGATCGCGATCTCGGCGCGCTTGACGATGATCTCGGCAAGGCCCAGCCTCTGGCGCATGCCGCGCGAGAAGGTGGCGACGCGGCGCGAGGCGACGTCGGCCAGTCCGACCCGCACCAAGGCCGCCTCGATTCGCGACGCGCGCTCGGCGCGCGCCAGACCCATCAGCTTGGCGGTATAGGCCAGGTTTTCAATCGCGGTGAGCTGATCGTAGAAACCGACGGCGTCCGGCAAATAGCCGACGCGCCGCTTGACCTTCAGCGGCTCGCGCGCCGGGTTGAAACCGAGCACGCTGACTTCGCCGGACGAGATCTCGGTCAAGCCGAGCATCATCAGGATGGTCGTGGTCTTGCCGGCGCCGTTCGGACCGAGCAGGCCGAACACTTCACCACGCCCAATGTCGAAGTCGATGGCATCCACGACCTCAATATTGCCGTAGCGCCTCGTCAGCCCGCGCGCGGTGATGACTGGGTCCGGGGCGGTCCTTGGGGCTTCGTTCTGTTGATCGCTCATCGCCGTCCAAACCTCGCAACTGCGCCCAGCATCAACAGCAGCGCGACCCCGATGACGCCCGCGCCGGCCATGCCCCATACCGTCGAGGTGCCGACGGTGACGCGGAACTGGCTCGAAGCGCTCTCACCGCGAGAGGTGGCGCGGAGCGTGGCCTGGTAATCGCCGGCCAGCGACTTGTCGCTCGGCGTCACCAGTGCCTGGACCTCGGCGTCCTTGCCGGGCACGAGGCGCTCGATCGTTGCCGGCTCGAACGTCACCTTCCAACCAGTCGGCGCGGTCCCGGCGAGTGCGATGTTCTCGGCTGGCGCCGTGCCGGTGTTGGTCACGACGACCGGGATCGAGCTTTGCTGCCCGGCCACCGCACGCGCGCTCAACAGACCGTCGCGGCCGGAGATCTGGAGCTGCGGCTGGCCGACCACGTCGAGCGCAAGTTCGGTGGACGCCGAAGCGTCCTCCGCCTTGACCGTGACCTTGACCGGGAAATGACCGGCACCGATCGTGCTGGGAGGACGCACCTTCAGCTTGACGTCCTTGGACTGGCCGGCGTCGATCGGGATGGAGGACAGCTCCTGCGTGCCATAGGCTTCGGTGAACGAGGTCTCGAAATTGGCCGGCGCTTCTGCAGCGAAGCTTGCGACGAGATTGCGGCCCGAATCGTTCTTGATCGAGAGCGTATAGTCGAAGTTGGATTTCGGACTGCCGCGCAGCGACGGCAGGCTGGACTTCACGCTGAGCTTGGCGGGAAGCTCCCTGGCAAGAGATACCGCGATCGGCAGCTCGGCATTGGTGCCCTGCCCTTCGGCCTTGACCGTGAGCGTGTGTCGCTGAGATCGTTGCCGGCGGGAACGTCGAGCCTGAGCTGCAACGCGACGCTGCTATCGGGCCCCGGCATCGCCGCGCCCACCGGCTGTCCACCGCCGAGCAGCGTCGCCGTCCAGCCGCTGGGAACGCCTGCGACCGAGAGCTGATAGCGCTCCGGCGACAGGCCGTAATCCTGCAAGCGCAGCCCAACATTGGTCGTGGTGCCGGGCCGCACCGTGATCGCCGGATAATCGGTCATGAGATAGAGACCCTTGATCTCATGCGACGGTTCAGCGGCATGGACGACGGGACTGACCAGTGTGAGGGCAAATGCAAGACGCGCAACATCAAGCGCTCGCATGGACGATACTCCTGCATGGAAGGGTGGACCAGAGATCGGCATCGTGCCGCTTCAGAGACGATGGTGGCGGCGTGTCGGATGATGGGAGTAATCGTGACAAAGTTTGGGAAGCGGAACGCCGCTCCAATTACAAGTTGGTGATCTCGGGCGTTTTCGGCTCAGACTTTAGTTTGAAAATCGCACCAAAAGCCTGAAGATTAATATATCGTAATACGATATATCTGGGCAAACGTCCGGACTAGCGGATTCAAAATCGCTAGAGCCCACGGATCATCCCGGCGTCGATGAGCAGCCGGTTCAGCCGCCGCGCCTCGGCGCCGTCCTTGCAGTCGTAGAAGATGCCCTTGCAGCGAAGCATGATCTCCTTCTGCTCGGCGAAGGACGGGTCGAGCGGAATGCCTGCGGCTTCCTGGATCACCAGCGGCAGATAAGGACCATCGACCGTGTCCATCACCGTGTCGCTTTTCACCGGCTCGAAATTGACGGCATCGATCGCGTAGTAGGTCGCGTAGAGACGCGGATCATAAGCGTCGAGCTTCTTGCCGATCGCGCCTTGGTCGAGCCCGGGCTCGAGGAGGTTCGGCGCGAACTCGGGCTGGTGATCGCCATAGCGCACGATCAGGAAAGGCTCGCCCGGGAAATTCTTCTTCAAGCCCGCAATGAAGGCGTTGTATTGCTCGGCGCTCATCGCCTGCCGGCGCAGATATTCGTCGATCGACGGTGCGTTGCCCGGCGCGCGCCAGTTCGGCACGAGATCGGGGCGGAAGCGCGTTTCCCAGGGGAAATGATTGGCGCCGAGATAGATGAAGCTGAACAGCGGCTTGTTGGGCGTCCGCTCGCCCATCAGCTGCAACGCTTTGTCGTAGAAGAAGCTGTCAGGCTCGACGTCCTTGGCGCCGAGATCCCTGGAGTCGAGGAAACGCTCGACGCCGGTCGTCACCTGAAAGCTGCGCGCACCCATGAAACCGCCATAGGCGGGATAGAGCGACATGGTGTCGTAGCCGCAACGGCGCAGTGCCAGCGGCAGGCCGCGCTCGACGCGGCCCGACGCAATACGGGTCACGAAATAGGCGAAGCGGCCGAACGAGCGCGAGGAAAGACCCGCAAGCACATTGTACTCGGTGAACCAGCTCGGCCCGCCATTGCTCTCGGCCAGGAATGTGCGCTCCTTGCCATCCCAGGACTTGAAGTGACTGCCGTAACCCGGCGGCACCTTGATGCCCCGTGCGGCGCGGATGTCAAAACTCGATTCATCATGGATCATGATGATGTTCGGCCGCCGGCCGGCCGGATGGCAGGAATCGACCAGCGGGATGTTCAGCCGCTCGTTGGTCGAGGCGCCCGACTCCATAAAGCCGTACTGCACGAAATCGGAGACCGCGGTCACGCCGGAGCGGAAGAACTTTGAGAGATAGCCGTCGTCGTAATAGCCGCGCCAAGCTTCATCCGGATGATAGACGGAATATCCGACCACCCCCGCCAGACAGGCGAGCATGGCAGCGAACGCCGGCAGGCGCCGAATGCGGAACGGATCGAGCCACCACAGCGCGTACATCAGCGGCAGCGTGACCAGCCCGGCCCCGATCACCGACCAGCGCAAATTCGGGAAGATCGTGAACAGGAACGCGACCGTGTCGCGGTCGATCATCATCAGGTCGATGAAGTTGACCGTCATCTGCACGACGTCGTGCTTGAGCCGCGACAGCAGCACCAGCACCACGAGCATGGTCAGCGACAGCGCGCCCGACAGCGCCGGCCGGCGCAACAGCGTGATCCAGAAGAAGTTGAGGATGCCCCAGGCGAGCAAGAACGAAAGCCGCGAGCCGAAATCGGTCTCGGTCTCGTACATGAGAGCGAGGGCGGCAAGATGTGGCGCCGCAACCGCGAGCAGCCGCCAGATGCCGAGCGCGGCGACGCCCGCCAGGACGGAGGTGGTGGCGGAAGGACCTGAATTGGGCGCGGACGCCATCGACGACACGCAACTTCTGGTCCGGCGGGTGATGCCAGGCCGTTTGGCCGGCCTGCGGGGTTCGGCGCAGCCGGAAGCCTGCGCCGTGTCATAAAACTGTAATGGAAGGGTCACGGACAAGCAACGCGAGCGGCGATCCGACCTTCGCTTAATGTTAGCGGGGGGCGAAAGGCCGCACGCGAAGCACGCCAGGGTTGGCAATCCCGGGCGGGTCGGCCATCGGCGCGTCCGTCAGTGCGGTCGCGATCGTCGCATTCGCGGAAATGGACCCGACCGGCTCGCGGAGGCGACCTCGCCCGCCTCCTACATTTTCGGCGACGGCGCTCTATGCCGCGCTCGTCATTCCGCTGCTGGCATCGTGATGGCCGACCATCCGTGCGGACGGACGGCCGCGGCAGGTTGAGCGGCCGCTTCAGCCCTGCGGCAGCAGCCCGAGCCGCTTGGCGATGATGCGGTCGACCGTCCGCTTGGGCAGAGTGGCTGCAATGAAGTGCCGCATCCGGTCCGGTGTGATCTGATAGCGAACCTTGGGCCTCGCGGCCGTGAGCGCCTCGAAGACGACCTCGGCGATACGTTCGGCCGGCAGCCCGGTCTCGCCGAGTTTCATCATGAACGCCATGACCTTGTTGAGCGCGGGGAGATAGGGCGAGTTCTGGTAGACCGACATATCGAACTGCTCGGCCTTGCTCCAGATCGGCGTCTTCACTGCGCCGGGAGCGACGATGATGACGTCGATGCCGAACAGCATCAGTTCGCGGCGCAGGCTCTCCGACAGGCCCTCGAGCGCATGCTTGGAGGTGCAGTAAGGCGCCGACAGCGGATTGCCGTTCTTGCCCGCGACCGAGCTGATCATGACGATCCGCCCTTTCGGCCCGTTCAGCGATGGATCTGCGCCGAGCAGCGGCCCGAACGCCTGCGTCGCGATCACAGGGCCGAGGACGTTGATGTCCATCTGGCGGCGGAAATCATCCGCCGACAATTCGAGCACCGGGCCAGCGACGGCAACACCGGCATTGTTGACGAGGCCTGCCAGCGTCTCGCCGCCCAGCGCCTCGCGCACCTGGCGCGCGGCCGCCAGTACGGCGGCCTCGTCGGTGACGTCGAACAGCAGCGGCGTGAAATTGGCGCCAAACTCACCCGTGAGCCGGTCGGCGTCGGTTTGCTTGCGGACGCTGCCGAAGACGCGATAGCCGCGCCCAATGAGAAACTTCGCAATGGCCCAGCCGATGCCGGTGGATGCGCCGGTGACGACGACAGATCGCATAGTCCTTCCCCCTATAGTGCCCCGCGATCATTGTAGGGGAGGCTGCGCCAGCGCAATGCCGTCAGGTTCTCAAGCCGCGCACCGATGATCTATTTCGAGGCCGCGCCACGATGCAAGCGGGCGCGGCGGGTGTCGGTTCTTAAGATGAAGCAGTGCGCGAACATCGCAAATTGCGATTGATTGCGTGCTGAGAGTGCGGATGAAGAGCCGAATCCTAGCCTTTGAGGACACAGCGCTTTTGTGCGATCGCAACTTCCGAAAAGTTCTGAAGAACGACGCGATCTCAAGAATGTGGTTTAAGCGTCAGTTCTTGAATTCTGAGAGCACATCAACTCGCGAAGAATTTGGATGAAGCAGCAATGCTTCGCGCGAGAAGAGAAGAAAAGAGCGAGACCGCTGTTTGCAATCTCGCTCAGATATAATCGCGAAGATTTAAGATTTAGTTTGACGAACGAAGCTTGTTGTTTTCGCACGTGTCCCGGACAAGGCGTGACGCGAAAGCGACGCGCCGCAAAGCCGGGACCCAGGAGCCGCTGGCTCTGCAGCGCACCACTGACGAGATGCGCTGCGTCCGGGGAACGCAAAGCTTAGTTCTTCGACTTGTCGACCAGCGCGCCCTTCTTGATCCAGGGCATCATGTCGCGCAGCTTGGCGCCGACTTCCTCGATCGGGTGCTGGGCGAGCTTGGCGCGGGTGGCCTTGAACGAGGTCTGGTTGACCTTGTTCTCGAGCATCCAGTCGCGGGCGAACTTGCCGCCCTGGATGTCGGCGAGAACGCGCTTCATCTCGGCCCTGGTCTCCGCGGTGACGATGCGCGGACCGGTGACGTACTCGCCGTACTCCGCGGTGTTGGAGATCGAGTAGTTCATGTTGGCGATGCCGCCTTCATAGATCAGGTCGACGATCAGCTTCACTTCGTGCAGGCACTCGAAATAGGCCATCTCGGGCGCATAGCCGGCTTCGACGAGGGTCTCGTAGCCGCCCTTGATCAACTCGACCAGGCCGCCGCAGAGCACGACCTGCTCGCCGAACAGATCGGTCTCGCACTCTTCCTTGAAGGTGGTCTCGATGATGCCGGCGCGGCCACCGCCGACAGCGGAGGCGTAGGACAGGCCAAGGTCGTGGGCGTTGCCCGAGACGTCCTTGGCGATCGCGATCAGGCAGGGCACGCCGCCGCCGCGTTGATATTCCGAGCGCACGGTATGGCCGGGGCCCTTCGGCGCGATCATCAGCACGTCGAGGTCGGCGCGCGGGTCGAGCAGGTTGAAGTGGACATTGAGGCCGTGCGCGAACACGAGGGCAGCGCCCTTCTTCATATTGTCGTGCAGGTGCTCGCGATAGATGTCGCCCTGAAGCTCGTCCGGGGTCAGCATCATGACAAGGTCGGCCCATTTGGCGGCTTCGGCGACTTCCATCACCTTGAAGCCCGCGGCTTCCGCCTTCTTGACCGAGCCCGAGTCCTTGCGCAGCGCGATCGCGACGTCCTTGACGCCGGAGTCCTTGAGGTTGAGCGCATGGGCGTGGCCCTGGCTGCCATAGCCGACGATGGCGACCTTCTTGCCCTTGATCAGGTTCAGGTCGGCGTCGCGATCGTAATAAACACGCATAGTCGTTTCCTCAGAGATGGCCAGAATCGGCCGTGGGTCAGGTCTCGGACGGTGAGATTTGCGGATTTCGGGGGCTGTCTAAAGCATTTTCAGCCCCTGGGAAATCCGTTTCTGCATGGAAATCTGCGGCATCATGCATCCATGAAGACAGGATAGAGCGAGGCGAGCAGCAGGAGCGCCATCAGGATATTGAAGGCGCGGACCAGCCGCTCCGAGGTCAGCACAGGTCTTAGTGCAGTGCCGAAGAAAGCCCAGACCACCGTCGAGACCGTGCCGACCAGCAGGCTGATCAGGGTCTGGATCGCGATGTTGATCGGGAACTGGGCGATGGCCGCGTAGGCCGTGATGGTGCCGATCACGATGACCCAGCCCTTGGCATTGATCCACTGGAACATGGCGGCGCCCCAGAACGTCATCGGGCCGCGGCCGTCCTCGCTGCCCGGCGTGGTCGGGCCGGACATGGCGATCACGGCGGCCAGGTAAATTAGGTAGGCGGCGCCGGCATATTTCAGGATTGTCTCGAGGATCGGGTACGCCAGGAATACGGTGCCGAGCCCGAGGCCGACGGCGCCGACCATGAAGGCGAAGCCGATGACGATGCCCGCGATGTGGGGGATGGTGCGCCGGAAGCCGTAGGTCAGGCCCGAGGCCAGCAGCATGATGTTGTTCGGCCCGGGGGTGAAGTACATCACCACCATAAAGGCGAGGAAAGCGTAAAAGAGCGAGTTGGCCATATCCACCTCACGCGGTCTTCGCAAGCGGCTGCGGCCGCTTGACCAACACCATCACCGCGATGCCGCCGATCACGGTCAGCATGCCGGCGAGGCGTAGCGGCCCGAACCGCTCGCCGAACACGATGCTGGATGCAGCCGAACCGACGAACGGCACCAGCAGCGCGAACGGCACCACTTGCGCGGCCGGATAGTCACGCAGCAGCCGGCCCCACAGCCAATAAGCAATGCTGGTCGAGATAGCGCCGATCACCAGCAGGCAGATGAGGCCAGTCAGCGACATGTGGATCAGCGATTGGAAGGTTGGCACCGGTCCGTTCACGACGAGCGCGAGTGCGAACAGCGGCACCGCCGCGGTGAGGCACAGCCACGCGAACAGATCGAACATCGGCGCACCGCGAGCACCGCGCAGCAGGAGATTGCCGACAGCAAAGCAGATTGGGGCGATCATCAGCACCGCGAAGGCGCCGACGCTGAAATCATAGCCGACGGTGCCGCAGATCATCAGCAGTCCGATGGCCGCAATGACAATTCCCAGCGTCTGCACCGGCGTCGGCCGCTCGCCGAAGGCGACCGCTGCGAAGCCGATCGTGAACAGCGCCTGGCTCTGCACCACGACGCTGGTCAGCCCCACCGGCACACCATGGGCGATGCCGTAGGCCTGGCTCAGGAACTGCCCCAGAAACAGCGTAAAACTGATCGCGATCAGCAGCGACCAGGCGACCTTCGGCCTGGGTATGAACAGGCAGGGCACCGCGGCGATGGAAAAGCGCATCGCCGTCATCAGCTCCGGCGAAAACTCGTCGAGCGCGATCCGGCTCGCCACAAAGGCAAGCCCCCAGATGATCGCCACCGTGAGGGCGATGAGGATGTCGGCCGGCTTCATTGTTGTTTCCGGTTCTGCCCTGTCGTGCAGCCCTGCTTCTTGTTTCTAGCTTTGCTCGCCGGCTTTCGGTTTGCGCAGGAGATAAGTGCCGTGCATCGGTGCGTGGTAGTCGGCCGAGGCCAGCGTGAAGCCGATATCGGTCAGCATCCGCTCCATCACCCAGCCGAACGTCGAATATTCGTCGCGCATATGCGTCACCACGCTCTCACACGAAAAATCGTGGTTCTTGATATGGAAATCGGCCCATTGCTCGACATCGCGCTCGATGGCATCAGGCATCGAGGCGTAAACGATGTCGCGCAGGTAAAAGGTCGCGCCGGGCTTGAGCGCACGAAAGATCCGCGACATCGCCACCGCTTTCCAGAAATCCGGCAGATGATGCAGCGTGAATTCGCTGACGATCAAATCATAAGATTCCGGCCGGTAGGCGAAGGAAAGCAGGCCGGCCGACTGGGTGCGCACAGGCGCCTTGCGGTCGCGCGCGTAGATCTCGGCAAGTGCCAGCATCGCCGGCGAGATGTCGATGGCGTCGACCTCCGCTCCCATCAGCGCGGCTTCGGTCGCCAGCACGCCGTTGCCGCAGCCGATATCGGCGATGCGCCAGCCGCGCTGGACCCCGAGCATTTTCAGCGCGGCGCGCGCCCGCAGATCAGCGTCATCGTGACTGTCATAGATCGAGGCGACCGCGGGCCCGATGCCCATCCGGTTGCGTTCGTTGTAGTACCAGTCGCGCGCCAGCATGGTTCACATCCCCTCGGGCCCGCGGCCGATCGCGGCAACGCCGGTGCGCGACACCTCGACAAGGCCGAGCGGGCGCATCAGGTCGATAAACTGGTTGATCTTGTCCGTATTGCCTGTGATCTCGAACACGAAGCTCTCGGTGGTGGCGTCGATCACGCGGGCGCGGAAGGCATCCGCCAGCCGCAGCGCCTCGACGCGATGCTCGCCCTGCCCGCGCACCTTCACCATCGCCAGCTCTCGTTCGATCGAGCGCTTGGTCTGGGTCATGTCAACGACCTGGTAGACCGGGATCATGCGGTCGAGCTGGTGCTTGATCTGCTGGATCACCATCGGCGTGCCAGTGGTGACGATGGTGATGCGCGACAGATGCTTCTGGCTCTCGGTCTCCGAGACCGTGAGGCTCTCGATGTTGTAGCCGCGGCCCGAGAACAGCCCGATGACGCGGGCGAGCACGCCGGGCTCGTTCTGCACGAGCACTGCAAGCGTGTGCGTCTCGTCGGGATCGTGACGCTCCTCGATGAAGTAGGCGGATGCGGGCTGGTTCATGGTCGTTCCCCTCAAATGTCTCTCGCGCTCACACCAGCGCCTTGCCGCCGGCGAACGCCTTGGCTGTGGCTTCGTCGTTAGCCTGCTCCGGCAGCAGCATCTCGTTGTGTGCCTTGCCGGAGGGGATCATCGGGAAGCAGTTTTCGAGCGCGGCGACGCGGCAGTCGAACAGCACCGGACGCTTGACCGAGATCATCTCCTGGATCGCGCCATCGAGATCGCCGGGCTTGGTGACCTGGAGACCGACGCCGCCATAGGCTTCCGCGAGCTTGACAAAATCCGGCAACGCCTCCGAGTAGGAATGCGACAGCCGGTTGCCGTGGAGCAACTGCTGCCACTGCCGCACCATGCCCATGTACTGGTTGTTCAGGATGAAGATCTTGATCGGCAGCTCGTACTGAACCGCCGTCGACATCTCCTGCATGGTCATCTGCACCGAAGCGTCGCCCGCGATGTCGATGACGAGGCTGTCGGGATGGGCGACCTGCACGCCGACCGCGGCCGGCAGGCCGTAGCCCATGGTGCCGAGACCGCCCGACGTCATCCAGCGATGCGGCTCCTCGAAGCCGAAGAACTGCGCTGCCCACATCTGGTGCTGGCCGACCTCGGTCGTGATGTAGGTGTCCTTGCCGCGCGTCGCCTCGAACAGGCTCTGGATCGCGTGTTGCGGCAGGATGACGTCGTTGCTCTTCTTGTAATAGAGCGAGTTGCGGGCGCGCCACTGCGCGATCTGCTGCCACCAGGTCTTGATGTCGGGCTTCTTCGCCTCGGCCTTGAACACCTGCAGGACGTCGCCGAGGATGTTGCCGCAATCGCCGATGATCGGCACGTCGACGCGGATGTTCTTGTTGATCGAGGACGGATCGATGTCGATGTGGATCTTCTTCGAGTTCGGCGAGAACGCATCGACACGGCCGGTGATGCGGTCGTCGAAGCGCGCGCCGACGCACAGCATGACGTCGCAATCATGCATGGTCATGTTGGCTTCGTAGGTGCCGTGCATGCCGAGCATGCCGAGCCAGTTCTTGCCCGACGCCGGATAAGCACCCAGGCCCATCAGCGTCGAGGTGATCGGGAAGCCCGTGACCTCGACCAGCTCGCGCAGCAGCTTCGTTGCCTCGGGACCAGAATTGATCACGCCGCCGCCGGTGTAGATCACGGGACGCTTGGCGCCCGCGAGCAGTGAAACGGCCTTGCGTATCTGCGTCGCATCGCCCTTCACGCGCGGCGCATAGGAGCGGTGCACGTCGGACTTGCGCGGCGGATGATAGGTGCCGGTCGCGAACTGCACGTCCTTGGGCACGTCGACGAGCACCGGGCCCGGACGGCCCGTGGTCGCAACGTAGAACGCCTCGTGCAGCACTTTTGCGAGATCGTTGACGTCGCGCACCAGCCAATTGTGCTTGGTGCAGGGGCGCGTGATGCCGACGGTGTCGCATTCCTGGAACGCGTCGTTACCGATCAGGTGCGTCGGCACCTGGCCGGAGATGCAGACCAGCGGGATCGAATCCATCAGCGCGTCGGTCAGCGGCGTCACCATGTTGGTGGCGCCGGGGCCGGAGGTCACCAGTGCAACGCCTGGCTTGCCGGTCGAGCGCGCATAGCCCTCGGCGGCATGGCCTGCGCCCTGCTCGTGGCGGACCAGGATGTGCTGGACTTCGCTCTGCTGGAAGATCTCGTCGTAGATCGGGAGCACCGCGCCGCCGGGATAGCCGAAAATGTCGGTCACGCCGTGATCGATGAGCGCGCGGACGATCATCGCGGCGCCGGTCATCTGGTTCGGATCGTGGCTCTTGTCGCTCATTGGCTTGCTCCGGATGCGCTGTTGTCAGCGGCTTCGTTCGTGTCGGGTTCGGGAAATAAAAAAGGCCCCGAAGAGGGACCCTGCACACCGCCTGTCATGTGGATGGCAGCTAGCCACCCCCGGCGGTGTGCCTGGGTACGACGGCGATAAGGAGTTTGGTAATAATGTTACGCATGGCAGGCGCTCAGCTTCCCAAAGGTTGCGCGAAACATAGCGGCCAAAGCCCGGATGTCAAGGCAATGCGGCCATTCCTGCGCGATTTTGGCAATGTAGCCTTGTTCCCGGAGTTCGGCGAGAGGTAAAATCGGGAACTCGAGCACAAAAGCGCGTTTAGCGGGAGGCCAGGGCTGCGTTGGCGGCGCCCGCGAGCCATCCCCTCGCCTCCTCTGGCCTCACCCATTCAAATTCGGGAAGCTGGTGCCGGAACCAGGTAAATTGCCGCTTGGCATAGTGGCGGGTGTCGGCCCGACCGATGGTGGCAGCCTCTTCGAGACTGAGCTCACCGCGCAGTTGCCGGATCAGCGCCGGCACGCCATGGGCCTTCATGGCTGGCAGCAGCGGGTCGAGACCGCGGGCTGCGAGCCGCTCGACCTCGGTCAGGGCACCGGCGGCAAGCATGGCCTCGAACCGGGCGTCGATGCGGGCATAGAGCTCATCGCGCTCGGGCGCGAGAAACACCGCGCGAAAACTGTCCTTCGGCAGCAGCGGCGGCTGGCCCTCATGATGCCAGTCGAGCAGCGAACGGCCGGTCGCCTCGATCACCTCGAGCGCACGCGCGATCCGCGTCCGGTCGCGCAGATTGAGTCGCTCGGCGGCGCGCGGATCGCGGCGCGCGAGATCCGCGTGCAACGCCTCGACGCCGTTCCGCTCCAGCCGCGCGCGGACGTTTTCGCGCACTTCGGCGGGGATCGGCGGCACCAGCGAGAGACCTGCCGTCAGCGCCTTGAAATACAGCCCGGTACCGCCGATGAAGATCGGCAGGCGGCCCTCGGCACTTGCCTCGTCCAGCGCCCTCGCGGCATCAGCCACCCAGGCCCCCGTCGAGAAATTCACGGCTGCATCGACATGGCCATAGAGATGATGGGGAACGCGCGCCTCCTCGTCCTGCGTGGGACGCGCAGTGATGACGCGGAGGTCGCGATAGACCTGCATGGAATCGGCATTGATGACGATTCCGCCCGTCGCAAGCGCAAGCTCCAGCGCCAGCGCCGACTTGCCGCTGGCGGTCGGGCCTGCGATAAGCACGGCCTTGCTCGAATGCCTCTCGCTCACGAAAACCTCAAATGTCCCTCGTCGCCACGCTGATCTGCAACCCAAACAATCCCGCCCTCGACTCGACCATCGTCGACGGCGCCCGCGCCGTGCTGCTGCAAGCGGCACCCGCGCACTGGCTGTTCGACGGGGTTGCGGTCGACATCCCCTTCGGCGCCGACAGTAACCTCGAAGGCGACCGTCACGCCATCGAAGAGCGGTTGCGCGAGCTTCGCGGCGACCTGCCCATCGACATCGTGGTGCAGCCTGCCGGCGTCCGGCGCAAGAAGCTTTTTCTCGCCGACATGGATTCCACCATGATCGGCCAGGAATGCATCGACGAGCTCGCCGATCTCGTCGGGATGAAGGCTCACGTGGCCGCCATCACCGAACGCGCGATGCGCGGCGAGATCGAATTCGAGCCGGCACTGCGCGAGCGCGTCGCGCTGCTGAAGGATCTCCCCGCCGGCGTCGTCGACAAGGTGCTGGCCGAACGCATCACCCTGACTTCGGGCGGCCGCGAACTGGTCGCGACCATGCGAGCCCACGGCGCTTATACCTGCCTCGTCTCTGGCGGCTTCACCCTGTTCACGAGCGCGGTCGCCGCAAAGCTCGGCTTCCAGGAGAACCGCGCCAACGAGCTCGTCATGCGCGACGGCAAGTTCACCGGCGAAGTGAAGGAGCCGATTTTGGGTCGCGCCGCCAAGCTCGCGACGCTGGTGGATCTGATGGAGTCGTTCGATCTCGACGACATCGACTCGCTCGTGGTCGGCGACGGCGCCAACGATCTGGCGATGGTCCAGGCGGCGGGGCTGGGCGTGGCGTATCACGCCAAGCCGGCGGTCGCGGCCGCTGCGGCGGCGCGGATCGACCACGGCGATCTCACCGCGCTGCTGTATGCGCAGGGCTATCGGCGGGACGAGTTCGTGGAGGCGCAGCCTCCTCGATCGTTGCTACAAGCTCTGCCGCCGTAGGACCTCCTACCGTCCGTCAAGGGGAAGTGTCCTTGCTGAACCCAGCATAGCGCCGTGCTCGACGCAGTCCAGGACGCTGCGCGCCGGCTTTGCCGGTGCCTTCGGCATCCTGGACATCGTCTGCGCGCGACGCTTGGCGATCGTCAGGTCGGGACGAAGGAATGGTCCGCGCCCGGCCGAACAAAGGAATGAGATTACGCTGTCGCGGTGATGTTTTCGCTGTTGTAGTCCGCATCGTAAGGGGTCTGCCGCCTGAGTGTCGTGCAGAGGGCAAAGAGCAAACGATCCCCGACGCTGCGCAGGGCGCGCGCGTGGCCATGTCCCCGCGCCCGCAAGGCATCATACCGTTTCCGGGTGGCCGCATCGTGTTGCATGGCGACACGAGACCAGTGATGGACCGCGCTCTGCAGCCGCCTGTTGCAGGCGAGGCGGCGGACCACGAAGCGCTGCTTGCCGCTTTGCCGCGTCACCGGGGCAGCTCCTGCCAAAGCGCGCAGAGCATGGTAATCTCGTCTGCGCAGGGGCTCTGCGGCCTCGGCGAGCAGTGTGGCGAGATTGATCCTGCCGATACCTGGCCAGGAGCGTAGGATCGTCACGTCGCACTGCGCCGGGCTCTGCCCCGAGGCGCTCTCCTCTGCTTCGAGCTCGGCACAGAGACGGTCCAGGCTCTGATGAGCCTCCTTGATCTGCCGATTGACCAGATGCAGGCGCGCCGCCAGGCTGCGGATGTGGGCGCAGGCGGCCTCGGTCGTGCCCGACGCCACGAACAGCGGGGTCTCACGCAAGATCTTGAGCGCCGCCGCCGCATCGAAACGGCGGATACGATATGCACTCAGGATGCGCGCGATGGCCTTCTCGCTGGCCTTGGCCGCCCTGTCCGGGGTCGGCACCTTCTGCCAAAGGGCCAGGAACCATTCGTCGGCGACATCGTCGGTCAACTTGGTGGCTTGGGGATAATAGCGCCACAACTGCTGGCGAAGACGGTTGGCGAGACGCGTGCGCTCCTGCTGCAGTTCGTCGGCCAAGCGCGACCACTCACGCAACTCGATCATCGTGGGATCATCAACCACAAGCCGGCGGAAGGCCGCGCGATCCGTGCGCAGCGAGCCTGCGAGCACATGGGCATCGCGGCGGTCGTCCTTGGCACCAGCTGCCGTGAAACGATCACGGAAGCGGTCGAGCTGCTTGGGATTGATGGCAAACACCGCAAACCCGTGTTCGAGCAACATCTCCACCACCGGGCCGTGCGGCATCTCGATCGCCACGGCGATCTGTCCCGGTGCGGCCTTGGTCTTCTCAAGCAGCCAGTCACGCAGCTCCGTCAGCCCAGCGCCGTCATGGGCGAACTCGCGCCGAGCAACCTGTCTTCCTTCGGCATCCAGCAGGCAAACGCTATGGCTCTGCGTTGCCCAATCGATCCCGGCGAACCAGTGTGCATCTTCGATCATTTTGGGACCTCCTTGCTCTCAAAAGCGGGCCACCGCGATCTCGATCAATCCCTGTACTGGCGCTCTCGGCGCAAACCTCCTACTGGATATCGACCGCGGCCGCTCCGCCGGGGCGCGGCTCCTACGTCGGTGTTCAAGACACAGGTGGGCAAGGCTGCTCCCGGCGGATCGGCCCGCACTCCCAGTCTACACCGTTAGACTGGCTGCGAACCCCAAAGGGTACAGGGTGGGCAAAGGCGCGCTTGCGCCGTGCCCACCACGCTTGCTGCGACGGTGGAGAGATGGTGGGCACGTTTCACTTTGCCCACCCTACGAGATTGTGCCTCGACTACTGCAGGCTCAGCGCCACAAACCGCAATTCGCCGTCGCCATTCGAGACCAGCAGCAGCGCGGACTTCTTGCCGTCCTTCTTGAGCTGGTCGATCCGCTTCTGGATGTCGGCGCCGCTCGCGACCGCTTCCTGCGCGACTTCGACAATGACGTCGCCGGCGGAGAGCCGCTTCTCGGCAGCGTCCGAATTGGCATCGACATTGGTGACGACCACGCCCTTGACGGTGTCCTTGATCTTGTAGCGGGTGCGCAAATCCTTGTTCAGCACGGCGAGATCGAGGCCGAGCGCCTTCTGCGTCACCAGCTTCTCCGGCGGCGGTTCGTCGGTCTTCACAGCGGCCTGCACCTTGTCGGGATCCTGCAAGCGACCGAGCGTGACTTTCTTGGTCTGCTCCTCGCCCTTGCGGATGATGACGACGTCGACCTCCTTGCCGACCGCGGTGTCGGCGACGACGCGAGACAGGTCCTTCGGGTCCTTGACGTCCTTGCCGTCGAACTTGACGACGACGTCACCCGGCTCGATGCCGGCCGGCTTGGCCGGGCCCTTGTCGTCGATGCCGGCCACCAGCGCGCCGCGCGCCGGCTTGATGTTGAGGCTCTCGGCAATCTCGTCGGTGACGCTCTGGATGCGGACGCCAAGCCAGCCGCGACGCAATTCGCCGAACTGGCGGAGCTGGTCGACCACACCCGCGACGGTTTTCGACGGCACGGCGAAGCCGATGCCGATCGAGCCGCCGGAGGGCGAGATGATCAGGGTGTTGACGCCAATGACGTCGCCTTCGAGGTTGAACAGCGGGCCGCCGGAATTGCCGCGATTGATCGCGGCGTCGGTCTGGATGTAGCTGTCATAGGGCCCGGAGGAGATGTCGCGATTCTTGGCCGAGACGATGCCCGCGGTCACCGTACCGCCGAGGCTGAACGGGTTGCCGATCGCAACCACCCAGTCACCCAGACGCAGCTTGTCGGAGTCGCCGAACTTCACCGCGACAAGCGGCTTCGGCGGCTTGAACTTCAAGACGGCAAGATCGGTCTTCTTGTCGACACCGACGAGGTCAGCCTTGATCTTGGTGCCGTCGTTGAGAATGACGTTGATCTCGTCGGCATCGGCGATGACGTGGTTGTTGGTGACGACGACACCGGAGGTGTCGATGATGAAGCCGCTTCCGAGCGAGTTGGTCTTGCGCGGCGGGCCGCTGCCGTTATCGCCGCCCTTGCTGCCGCCGCCCGGGCCTTTGCGATTCTTGAAGAAGTCGTCGAAGAATTCCTCGAAGGGCGAGCCCGGCGGCAGTTGCGGCATGGTGTTGCTGCCGCCGCCCTTGGCCTCGACCGTCTGCGAGGTCGAGATGTTGACGACCGCGTCGATCACCTTCTCGGCGACGTCGGCGATGCCGTCCGGTCCGCGCGCCTGTGCCGGCGAGCCGAACACGCTGAAAGCGCCGACGGCGAGCGCGGCCAGCCCAAACCGCGCATGTTGGCGCAAGCGGGTCGTGACAATGGTGGCAGCGGTCATTGTGGTCTCCAGAGAATAAGGATTCGGCCTCAAGACTGCGCTCGAACGGGGGCATGGCGCAAGCGGAGCTTAACGGGCCTCACGACCCGAATAATACGGCGAAAACCCGCCTCCCGCCTTCACTTTGGCGTTGGCTGTGCGGCTAGATCGGCCGTCGCATCACCCAGATCAGGATCAGGCCGGCCACGGCCGAGCCGATCCCGACGGCCCGCAGGATATTGTCCGGCGTGGCAATGGCGCTCTTCATGGCCTTGCGCATCCAGTTCGGACTGGCCGCGAACATCAAGCCTTCCAGCACGAACAAGATGCCTAAGCCGATGAGGAAGTCGGCGAACGCAATGGACCTCATCGGATTGGAACCTCCCGTGGTGCTGTTCTTGTCTGGACGAAGGGCGGCCAAACCTGCCGCCCTTGTCTAGCTTACGGTTTCGCCGGCGTCTCGGTCGCCGTCTTGCCGGACGGGTTACCAAAATACCGGAAGAAATCCGAGTCCGGCCGCAGCAGGAAGCGGGTGTCGTCCTTCTTCAATCCGTTCTCGTAGGCCGTCATCGACCGGTAGAAAGCGAAGAAGTCAGGATCCTTGCCATAGGCTTCGGCGAACAGGCGGTTGCGCTCGGCGTCGCCGATGCCGCGCGTCTGCTCGGCCTGCGAGTTGGCCTCGGCAATGATGACGGTCGCTTCGCGATCGGCCTTGGAGCGAATCTCCAGCGCCTTCTGGCCGCCCTGCGCGCGGAACTCGGCCGCTTCGCGCTGGCGTTCGGTCTGCATGCGCTGATAGACCGCCTGGCTGTTCTGCTCCGGCAGATCGGCACGACGGATCCGGACGTCGACGACCTCGATGCCATAACCGTCGGCCTCGTGGTCGAGCTGCTCGCGGATGCGACCCATCAGCTTCTCGCGCTCATCACGCACCACGGTGATGAAGTTGACCTCACCGAGCACCCGGCGCAGCGCCGCGTTCAAGAGCGAAGTGAGCTGGAGGTTCGCGGCCTGGATCGAGCCGACGCTCTGATAGAAGCGCAGCGCGTCCTTGATGCGGTAGCGCGCGAAAGCGTCGACCACGAGCCGCTTCTGGTCGGAGGCAATAACCTCCTGCGAGGGTTCTCGAGGTCGAGGATCCGCTTGTCGATGTTGATCACGGAGTTCCAGGGCGCCTTGAAGTGCAGCCCGGGGTCGGTGACGACGTCCACCGGCTTGCCGAATTGCAGCACGATGGTCTGCTCGGTCTGCTGCACCGTGAACAGCGACATGTAGCCGACAATCACGACCAGAAGCGCCGCAAGCAGCGCGACAATGCCTGTAACGGGAGACCTCATCGTGTGCCTCCGCTCGGCTGCTGGCCGGTCGTCGTGGGCTTCTTGGCCGACAATTCGTTGAGCGGCAGATAAGGCACGATGCCCTGGCCCGAGGAGCCTCCGTCATAAATCAGCTTGTCCGAGCCGCCGAGCACGCGCTCCATCGTCTCCAGATAGATCCGTTCACGCGTCACGTCGGGTGCCTTCTTGTATTCCTCGTAGACCTTCAGGAAGCGGGAGCTCTGGCCCTTGGCTTCGGCGACCGCCTGCTCCTTGTAGCCTTCGGCGGCCTGCAGGATCGATGCTGCACGGCCGCGCGCGTCCGGCACGACCTTGTTGGCGTAGGTCTGGGCTTCGTTCTGCAACTGCTCGAGATTGGCGCGCGCCGCCTGCACGTCGCGGAATGCGTCGATCACCTGCGCCGGCGGATCGACCTTCTGCATCTGTACCTGGGCGATCTGGATGCCGGCGCCGTAGCTGTCGAGCGTCTTCTGCATCAAATCCTGCACGGTGGTCTCGGTCTGGGTCCGCGCGCCGGTCAGGATCGGCTGGATGTTGGAGCGGCCGATCACCTCGCGCATCGCGCTTTCGGCGACCGCCTTCACGGTGCCCTCGGGATTCTGGATGTTGAACAGGAAATCGCCGACGCCGTTGGGCTTGATCCGCCACAGCACGGTGAAGTCGACATCGACGATGTTCTCGTCGCCGGTCAGCATCAGGCTCTCTTCCGGCACGTCACGGATCGAGCGGCCGCGGCGGGCCGGGTCGTCGATCAGCGTCATGCCGATGGAAATGGTCGACACGCGCAGCGCCTTCGGCAGCAGCACCGTCTCGATCGGATAGGGCAGATGATAGTTCAGGCCCGGGTCAACCGTGCGCACATGCTTGCCGAAGCGCAGCACGACGCCTTGCTCTTCGGACTGCACCCGGAAGAAGCCCGACAACAGCCAGAGCGCGATGATGATGAGCAGGATCAGCGTGATGCCGATGCCGGAGAAATAGCCACCGGGCATGATCTGCTGCAGTCGGTCCTGGCCGCGCCGCAGAAGGTCCTCCAGATCCGGCGGCCTCGGCCCCACCGGTTGCGGGCCTGAGCCCCACGGTCCTTTCGGACCCGAGCCCCATGGGCCACCGCCCTGATTCTTCCACGGCATTCGACGCTCTCCTCGGCAGACCGGGACTAGAACTTAAGCCGGCCCGCATTGTCCGGTCCGGCTTTATAGGGGACCGAAAGGACCCTTACAACGCAAGCCTGACCGACCCACGAGCTATGCTCGGGGGCGGAAAAGTCAATGTAAACATTGGCGAATGCAGTTAATGGGGCGGCCGCCGACGATATGTCACATAGGAGAAGTCGGCGCTGTCGTCGGGGCCGGCGGAATGGCGGACGCGTTCGGTCTCATCCCACTGCGTCCTGTCGATGTCGAAATGCGTGTCGCCCTCGGGCCGCGCATGCACCTCCGTGATCTCGAGGCGATCGGCGCGGTCGAGCCATTGCCGGTAGATTTCGGCGCCGCCGATCACGGCGATTTCGGCGACTGAACGCCGCAGGGCATCACCAAGCGCCACCGCGCCCGCATCCGCCGCCGATGTCGTGACGACAGCGCCGGCGGCGCGATAGACCGGATCGCGTGTGATCACGATGTTCGTACGGTTCGGAAGCGGCCGGCCCAGGTAGGGATTCGAACGTCTTGCGGCCCATGATCACGGGCTTGCCGATGGTGAGCGCCTTGAAGCGCGCCATGTCGGATTTCAATCGCCACGGGATCGCATTGCCGGCACCGATGACGCCGTTTTCCGCAACCGCAACGACGAAGACGATCTCCATCAGCTCCCGCTCCCTGCAAGTCGCGTCAGCGCAGGACCGGAGACGCGGCACAGCGTCCAGTCGTCCAGCATTGCGGCGCCGAGCGATTTATAGAACGCGATCGACGGCGCGTTCCAGTCGAGCACCGCCCATTGCAGGCGCGACCAGCCATTGTCGACACATTCCTTCGCCAGATAGACCAGCAGCGCCTTGCCGAGGCCCCTGCCCCGATGCGAGGGTCGCACATACAAATCTTCGAGATAGATGCCGTGGCGGCCGCTGAAGGTGGAGAAATTCAGGAACCACACCGCGAAGCCGACGGGCTCGCCATTCCACTCGGCGATCACACAAGACAGCCGCGGATCGCTGCCGAACAGCGCGCCCGCAATCATCGCCTCGGTCGCCTCGACCTCATGAGAAAGCTTCTCGTACTCGGCGAGCTCGCAGACGAAATCGAGGACGAGTCCGGCTTCGCCGGGACGCGCGCGGCGGATGTTGAGCGACATCGGCGCTAGACCGCGACTTCCGCCTTGATATGCGGATGTGGATCGTAGCCGACGAGTTCGAAATCCTCGTAGCGGAAGGAGAAGATGTCCTTCACGTCGGGATTGATCCGCATCACCGGCAGCGCCCGCGGCGCGCGGGTGAGCTGCAGCCGCGCCTGTTCCAGATGGTTGGAATAGAGATGGGTGTCGCCGAACGAGTGCACGAAGTCGCCGGGCTTCAGGCCGGTGACCTGTGCCATCATCATGGTGAGCAGCGCATAGGAAGCGATGTTGAAGGGCACGCCGAGGAACACGTCGGCGGAGCGCTGATAAAGCTGGCAGGACAGCTTGCCGTTCGCGACATAGAACTGGAACAGGCAATGGCACGGCGGCAGGGCCATCTTGTCGACCTCGGCCGGATTCCAGGCCGAGACGATCAGGCGGCGCGAGTCCGGGTTGCGCTTGATCATGTCGACGACGTTGGCGATCTGGTCGATGCTGCGTCCGTCCGGAGCGGGCCAGGAGCGCCACTGATGGCCGTAGACCGGGCCAAGATCGCCATTGGCGTCCGCCCACTCGTCCCAGATGGTGACGCCATTGTCGCGCAGATATTTGACGTTGGTGTCGCCCTTCAGGAACCACAACAGCTCGTGCACGATCGCCTTCAGCGGCAGCCGTTTGGTGGTCAGCATCGGGAAGCCGGCGGACAGATTGAAGCGCATCTGATGGCCGAACACCGACAGCGTGCCGGTACCGGTCCGATCAGTCTTCTCGGCGCCGTCTGAAAGAATCCGCTCGAGCAGGTCCTGATACTGGTGCATGTGCCAATGAGCCTTTGGGGAGGCGGCGAACTTAACGGCCAGCCCCGTGCTGCGACAGCGGCGATTCGCTCGTCTCACCGATTATACCCCGAAAAGTGAGTGCTCCCGAGGCAAACGACAAGGGGCGGAACTCGCGTCCGCCCCTCGCCTATCGGCTTGATTGTGCTGGCTTAGCTTGCCGGCTTGAGCACCGGAGTCCACTTCGCGATCTCGCTTTTCACGAGGGTGGCCAGCGCCTCCGGCGTCCGTTCCGCAGGGGTGGGGACGACACTACCGAGCTTGAGCAGGCGCTTCGTCACGGTCTCGTCGTCGAGCGCCTTGACGGCTGCCGCATTCAGGCTCGCCAGGATCGCGGGCGAGGTTCCCTTCGGCGCGAACATCGCGTTCCAGGCCTGCGCCTGGAATGTGGGCAGGCCCGCTTCCGCCGTTGTCGGCACGTTCGGCAGCGATGGATTGCGCTCCGGCGTTGCGATCGCATACGCCTTGATGGTGCCGGCATTGATCTGCGGCACGGCATTGACGATCTGGTCGCACATGTAATCGACCTGGCCCGCCACCAGCGCGTTCATCGCAGGACCGGTGCCGTTGAAGGGCACCCCGACCGGCTTGATGTCGAGGATGGCATGCAGGAGCTCGCAGGACACGTGCGAGACCGAGCCGATGCCGGCATGCGCGGCGTTCACCTTCTCGGAATTGGCCTTCACGTAAGCGACGAACTCCTTGAGGTCCTTCGGCGGGAAATCCTTGCGCGCGAGGATCAGGATCGGCGTGCCTGCGAGCAGAGCGATCGGCTCAAAATCCCTTTCCGGGTGATAGGCGAGCTTCGGATAGAGCGGCACGGAGGCGGCGTGCGTGCCCATATGCCCGGTGATCAGCGTGTAGCCGTCATTGGCTGCGCGCGCGGCGCGCGTGGTCGCGGTGGTGCCGCCGGCGCCGACCACGTTCTCGATGATGATGCTCTGACCGAGCGTCTGCGCCATGTGCGAGGTGACGATGCGCGCGACGACATCGGTGGGACCGCCCGCCGCGAACGGCACGATGGTGGTGATGCTGCGCGTCGGATAGGTCTGCGCTTCGCCTGGTGCGACAAAGCCGCACAGCGATGCGAGCACGGCTGCAGTTGCGCCCGTGAGCGCGCGAACGGAGGTCATCTCGAACTTCTCCGACATCAAGAAAAATGCCGGCCACAAGGCCGGCATTCTCATTTTCACGAAGCTGTCACGCGAGTCGATTGGACTTCCGAATGCGGCACGCCGACGCAGGACACGCCGACGCAGGCGCGGCGCCGACCTGCGCGCGGCGAGATCAGTTCTCGGATTCGGTGAACACCTCGTCGCGCTTGGCGCGCAGCATGGGCAACAGCGTGAGCACCAGCAGGAAGGCCGCGATCGCGAGCAGCACAGCCGACAGCGGACGCGTCAGGAATACGCTCCAGTCGCCCCGCGAGATCAGGAGCGCGCGGCGCAGGTTCTCTTCCATCAGCGGTCCAAGCACCATTCCGAGCAGCAGCGGCGCCGGCTCGAAATCGTGCTTGATCAGCCAATAGCCGACGAGACCGAACACGCCTGCGAGGATGACGTCGACCGGCGCGTTGTTCACCGAGTAGATGCCGATCGCGCAGAAGATGACGATCGAAGGGAACATCAGCCGGTAGGGAACGCGCAATAACCGCACCCAGATGCCGACCAGCGGCAGGTTGATGATGATCAGCATCAGATTGCCGATCCACATCGAGGCGATCATACCCCAGACCAGATCGGGCTGCTTCTGCATCACCTGCGGACCCGGTACGATGCCGTGAATGGTCATCGCGCCCACCATCAGCGCCATCACCGCGTTCGGCGGGATGCCGAGGGTGAGCAGCGGGATGAAGGACGTCTGCGCGGCTGCATTGTTGGCGCTTTCCGGCGCCGCCACGCCCTCGATCGCGCCGCGGCCGAACCGCTTCGGATCCTTCGCAAGCTTCTTCTCCAGCGTGTAGGCCGCGAACGACGCGATCACCGCGCCGCCACCGGGCAAAATGCCGAGGATCGAGCCGAGCATGGTGCCGCGCAGGATCGCCGGCGCCGAGTCGACCAGATCCTTCTTGGTCGGCATCAGGCCGGTGATCTTCTGCTGCACGAGATCGCGGTTCATCTCGGCACCGGCGTCGAGATTGCGGATGATCTCGGCAAAGCCGAACACGCCCATCGCCACCGTCGCAAAGCCGAGGCCGTCGGCAAGCTCCGGAATGTTGAAGGCCATGCGCGAGGCGCCGGTCTCGATATCCGAGCCGACCATCGACAGCAACAGGCCGAACACGATCATCGCGATCGCCTTCAGCACCGAGCCCTTGGCCAGCACGACCGCAAAAATCAGGCCGAGCACCATCAGCGAGAAATATTCGGCCGGCCCGAACGCCAGCGCGAGCTTGGTCAAGGGCGCGCCGAGCACGGCAATAAGCACGGTCGCGACGCAGCCGGCGAAGAACGAGCCAATGGCGGCGATCGCCAGCGCCGGGCCGGCGCGGCCCTGCTTGGCCATCGCGTGGCCGTCGATGGCGGTGACGACCGATGTCGCCTCACCGGGGATGTTGACCAGGATCGACGTGGTCGAGCCGCCATACTGGGCGCCATAATAGATGCCGGCGAGCATGATCAGCGCGCCGACCGGCGGCAGTCCGAAGGTGATCGGTAGCAGCATTGCGACCGTTGCGATGGTGCCGATGCCCGGCAGCACGCCGACCAGCGTGCCGACCAGCGCGCCGATCAGGCACATCAGAAGATTGATCGGAGAGAACGCGACGGCGAAACCGTGAGCGAGGTTGGCGAAAAGATCCATTACACCCTCACTGGACCAGGAAGCGCGGGAACATCGGCATCGGAAGCCCGAGCACGTAGGGGAACAGCAGTGCGCAGCCGAGTGTCAGGCAGGCGCCCACGATGATCGTTTCGACCCAGCGGGTCTCGTGCGTGCCCATCGCCGCGATCAGGAAGCTCACGAACGCCGAAACCACCACCCCAAGCGGACGGATCGCCAACGCAAAGAAGACGATCGAGACCATCACGAACAGCGGTCCGCGCCAGGAGTAATGCGCCATCGCGGGTCCATCGGCCAACAGTCCGGTCAGTGCGATGCCGGCGCCAAGCGCGACGAGAAGCCCGCCGAACATCCGCGGTGCCGTGCCCGCGCCGAACGAGAAGCCGCGCATGCCCTGCAAATCGCTCGAGGCCCACAGCGCGAACAAGGCGAGCGCCATCAGAACGATTCCGCCGACGTAATCCTGTGCCGACCGGATGGTCATGAAGATCGTCAGGATCGCCACCGCAAACAGCGGATAGGAATAGATCAGCGCCAGCAGCACATCCGATGACGCCTTCTTGGTCTCACCGCCGGCGGCGCCGAGCAACGCAGCGGGGGCGCCCGCGACCAGCGCCGTCGCGTGTGCGGCCACGACCTGCAGCGGACCCCGCCCGGCGCCCCAGCCGAAGATCATCCCGATCGACCAGATCAATTCGAAAATCTGCGGCGCGACGGCCAGCAGACAGAAGCCGATCGCCACCGAGGTGTTTTTTGTGGCTGTCGCCGAGTGGCCCATTGTGTCGGCCATGCCTGTCTCCTCCGCGACTCCTAAGTCACGAGCACTGTTGTTCTAATCGGCTGGAAGGGATCCCCGGCCCAGATCATTGCCTAGCGATTTTCATCACACAATGCCAGCAAAACCCAACAGGCCGCCTGCGAGCAGAAGCCACAGCGGATTGACGCGCGAGACGGAGGCGATCAGCGCGACCGTCGCGGTCAGAAGCAGTGCGGCAATGCTGCGATCGGTCGACTGTGCCAGGATCAGGGCACTCGCCGCCATCAATCCGATCGACAGCGGAACCAGTGCAGCCTGGATCAGGCCGGGCCAGCGCGATTGGCTCGGCCGGCTCAGGAGCTGGCTGACATAATAGGCAAGCAGCGCCGTCGGCAGGCACATCGCCAGCGTCGCGGCCAGCGCGCCCGGAATTCCAGCAACGGCATAGCCGATCAACGTGACGATAAGCACGTTGGGACCAGGCGAGAGCTGCGCGATCGCATAGGCATCCGCGAACTGCTTGTCGGTCATCCAATGATGAACATCGACGGCGATGCGGTGCATTTCGGGTACCGCAGCTGCTGCGCCGCCAACCGCGAACAGCGACATCAGACCAAAGGTGGAGATCAGCGCCCAGATCGGGTTCTCGCTGGTCATGCTGCTACCTTCCGTCGCATCAGATAGGTGACGCCGATGCTGAGCGGGATCGCGACCAGCAGCACCGCCTGCAGCGGCCAGCGAAGCACACCGATTGCTGTGAATACGCCGAGCATCAGGATGAGCACGATGACGTCCATCCGCTTAAGCAGCGGCGTCATCATCCGGAAGACCACCGCGATGAGGAGGCCGACGGCCGCGCAGGAGATACCGGCAAGGCTGCGGCGCAGCACGTCCACATCGCCGAATCGGGCGTAGATGATCGCGAGCATGGTCATGATCAGGGTCGGCGGCAGCAGCAGCCCGGCGAATGCGGCAACGCCGCCGGCGATCCCGCGCAGGCGCGAGCCGAACACCATCGACAAATTGACGATGTTGGGTCCGGGCAGGAAGTGGCAGAGCGCAAAGGTCTCGTTGAATTCATCCGCCGTCATCCAGCGGTGCTGCTCGACGATAGCCCGCCGGGCAAACACCAGGACCCCACCGAAGCCCGCCAGCGACATCCTGGCAAAAGCCGCAAACAGCGCCCACAGGCTGGGCGGAAGGCCATGAACGGCGGCAGGAATATCCGGCTCTTGCGCGGCCGGTGCTGAATCCGGGGGCATGTCGGGAGCTTAGAACGCAGACCTCCTTGCGGCCAAGTCCGTCCGGAACCTATCCAGAGGGAACATCGCCATGGCGGCGCCAAACCCCTGTCTTTCGAAACCTTTGCCCCCTATATTGGGGGTGCCGGTTCGCCGGCTATGGAAATAAACGGTCGTCGCAATAAACCATTCGGACCCGGGGGCGGTACCCGGCGCCTCCACCAAAGCCCACCGATTTTCGGGCTTCAGCCTGCCGAGAGGCGGGTTTTGGCGGGGGCGAAATAGGATCGACGAGGGCGTAAAGGGCGAACTTTTTCCCGGTATTGTTCCGCCGTTATCGGGCTAATGCAATAGTTGCCAACGACAACTTTGCTCCGGTTGCTCAGGCTGCGTAACGCAGTTTGAAAGACCATCTTAAAGTCCTAACGGGTTAAGCTCCGTTAGGCGGGGTTCGGAGGCACCTGGCAACAGAAGCCTCCACTTACCTCTGATTTCCTTCCCGGCGGGGACTCCTGCTGACCCGTCAGGCGCGGTACTATCGCGGCTTGGCGAGTCGGGCCGGCAGGGCCCGTCTCCTGGAATGCAACAGGACGACCATGGCGACCGATCATATCCGTTACGATGTGCTGGCCCGCGACGCGCTGCGCGGCGTGCTGCGCAAGGTACTGACCGACGCCGCGGCCCATGGTCTGCCGGGCGAGCATCATTTCTTCATCACCTTCCTATCGAAGGCCGAGGGCGTAAAGCTGTCGAGCCGGTTGCTTGCACAATACCCGGAAGAGATGACGATCATCCTCCAGCACCAGTTCTGGGACCTGACCGTGCTCGAGGACCGCTTCGAGGTCGGCCTGTCCTTTGGCGGCATCCCGGAGCGGCTGATCGTGCCGTTCAGCGCCATCAAGAGCTTCCTCGATCCGTCCGTGAAATTCGGCCTCCAGTTCGACACCTCGGACGTCGCCGAGGTGGCGGGCGAGAATTTGCCGGCGACCCCGGCCGCATCAGCAGCCGTGCCCGTGCCAGCCACTGAGACGGCAGAGACCGCGGAAGAGCCGACCCCGCTGAACCAGGGCGGTGCGGAGGTCGTGCGGCTCGATCGTTTCCGCAAGAAATGATTCAGGTTGGCCGCGAGACCGTCGCGCCCGGCTAAACTCACTATATAAATGGGCACATGAAGAGGCCGCGCGGCGTTCGCACGGCAGAATGGATGTGCTCATGGCCACGACTGCCCGCTCGAAGACTGCCCGCGCTGAGATCGCCCGCCCCGCGACCCGCATCGAGACCGACAGTTTCGGTCCGATCGAGGTCCGCGCCGATCGTTATTGGGGGGCGCAAACCGAACGCTCGCGCCAGAATTTTCGCATCGGCATCGACCGCATGCCGATTTCGCTCGTGCATGCGCTCGGCATCGTCAAGCTTGCGGCCGCGCAGTCGAATCTCGAGCTCGGCCTGCTCGACAAGCGCCGCGCCAATGCCATCATCCGCGCCGCGCACGAGGTGATCGAGGGCAAGCTCGACGATCATTTCCCGCTGGTCGTGTGGCAGACCGGCTCGGGCACCCAGAGCAACATGAACCTCAACGAGGTCATCGCCAACCGCGCCAACGAACTGCTCGGCGGCGAGCTCGGCAGCAAGAAGCCGGTGCATCCCAACGACCACGTCAATATGAGCCAGTCGTCGAATGACTCTTTCCCGACCGCGATGCACATCGCGGCCGCAAGCCGCGTCACCGCCGATCTCGTCCCCGCCCTCGGCGAGCTGCACCGCGCACTGCGCAAGAAGGAGAAGGAGTTCGCCAAGATCGTGAAGATCGGCCGCACCCACACCCAGGATGCAACGCCACTCACGCTCGGCCAGGAATTTTCGGGCTACGCCGCGCAGGTCGAGAGCGGCATCGCGCGGCTCAAGATCGCGGTGAAGGACCTCTATCCGTTGGCGCAGGGCGGCACCGCCGTCGGCACCGGCCTCAACTCCAAGCCGCGTTTCGCAAAGCTGTTTGCAAAGCATGTCGCCGGGATCACGAAACTGCCCTTCACCAGCGCGGCCAACAAATTCGAGGCGCTGGCTTCGAACGATGCCTATGTGCTGGCGCACGGCGCCATCAATTCCGTCGCGACAGGCCTGTTCAAGATCGCAAATGACATCCGCCTGCTCGGATCTGGCCCGCGCTCGGGCCTGGGTGAATTGATCCTGCCGGAGAACGAGCCGGGCTCATCGATCATGCCGGGCAAGGTCAATCCGACACAGTGCGAGGCGATGACCATGGTGTGCTGCCAGGTGTTCGGCAATCACACCGCGATCACGATCGCCGGCAGCCAGGGCCATTTCGAGCTCAACGTCTACAAGCCGGTGCTCGCCTACAACATGCTGCACTCGATTCGCCTGATGGCGGACGCCGCGCGCTCATTCACCGAGCATTGCGTCAGCGGCATCCGCGCCGATCAGAAGCACATCAAGGAGTTGATGGAGCGTTCGCTGATGCTGGTGACTGCACTGGCGCCGAAGATCGGCTACGACAATGCGGCCAAGGTCGCGAAGACCGCGCATGTCAACGGCACCACGCTGAAGGAGGAAGCGCTGCGGCTCGGCTTCGTCTCGGCCGACGAATTCGACCGCCTGGTGCAGCCGGAGAAGATGACGCGTCCCGGATGAATTCCGAATTCCGATAGTCATCCGTAATGATACGGAGCCTCAAGGCTCATAATTATAAGGCTTAAAGGACAGGATTTGATTACCGTCAATGTGGCCGTGGAGGCGTGTGCTACGCAAAGCTCCTCTGCCTCCTGACGGTAGCGAAATTCATCGTTTGATGGCCCTGAGGCCGATTGACGAGGACGAGCGAATGACGATCAAGTCTTGCGGGGCGCGACGGGGCGCCCTGTTTCTGGAAGGTTCATCCAGTCTGAAGAGGAGCGGATGATGGAGACGCGCCATGGGGAACGTCATCAACCTGAATCGCTTCAGGAAGCGCGCCGGGCGGGAAGCCTCGGCGAAGCAGGCGGACGCCAACCGAACGAAGTTCGGCCGCACGAAGGCCGAGCGATCGGCGGAGGAGAAGCAGGCGGACCAGGCGAAAGCGCGTCTGGACCAGCATCGGATCGATCGCGAGGAGCAGCCATGAAGTCGCCCGTCGTGAAGCGTTCGATCGTGGTCGCCGGCCACAAGACCAGTGTCAGCCTGGAAGAGGCGTTCTGGAACGGCATGAAGGAGATCTCGGGCCTGCGCAACATGACGCTGTCCGAGCTGGTCGGCGAAATCGACGGCGCCCGTCAGCAGGGCAATCTGTCCTCGGCGATCCGCCTGTTCGTGCTGGACTACTTCAAGAGCCGCGCCATGGCCGCCATTCAGTCGGAAAAGGTCGCGGCGCAGTAGCGCCGGGGCGCTCCGCCCACGGCTTCGTGATCTGCACTTTAAAATCCCTCTAAGGTGCGGCTTCGGCGAGCGTGCGCGCTTGACCTCCATGCCCCGCGTTGAAAATACAGGGCATGACCGACACCCATGATACGCGCCGCGAGATGCCGCTGGGCCTGGCCCAGCGCGGCTATACCGGCGTCATTCAGCACCTCTCCGCCAAGGACGCCGGCTCGGCTCTCTCCGACATCGAGCTCGAGAGCCGGCTGATCGAGCTCGGCTTCGTCGAGGGCGCCCGGGTCGAGGTCCTGCACGAGGGGCTGGTCGGGCGCGACCCGATCGCGGTTCGTGTCGACAACATCACCATTGCGGTGCGCCGCCGCGAAGCCATGGCCATCATCGTCGCCTGAGATCGCGACCGGACACCGATTCCATGGAATTACCCCTTCTGCATCTCGCCCTGGTCGGCACGCCAAACAGCGGCAAGACCTCGCTGTTCAATGCCCTGACCGGCAGCCGGCAGAAGGTGGCGAACTATCCGGGCGTCACCGTCGAGCGCAAGGAAGGTTTTTTCGTCACCCCGCAGGGGCGCCAGGTTTCCGTGGTCGACCTGCCCGGCACCTATTCGCTGCGCGGCCGCAGCCCGGACGAGGAGATTACCCGTGACTTCGTGCTCGGCAAGGCGTCCGGCGAGACCTTGCCCGATCTCGTGCTGTGCGTGGCCGACTCGACCAATCTGCGCCTGACCATCCGCCTGCTGCTCGAGCTGAAGCGCACCGGACGCCCGATGATCCTCGTGCTCAACATGTTCGACATCGCGAGCCGCCGCGGCATCTCGGTCGACGTCGAACGGCTTGCCAAGGAGCTCGGCGTGCCCGTGGTCACCTCGATCGCGGTGCGCAAGGGCGGCACGGCCGACCTCCTGGCGCTGACCGACGAGATCTCGGCGAAGCTCGCGGCTGAACCTGCCGAGAACAGCTGGCGCGCGCTCAGCGTCGCCGAATTGCGCGCCACGCAGCGCGAGGCCGACCGCATCATCTCCGACTGCGTCAGCCTGCCGCAGCCGGCCGGACACCTGGACCGCGCGCATCGATGCGATCGTGCTGCATCCGGTCGGCGGCCTCATCGTGCTCGCGCTCATCCTGTTCGTGATGTTCCAGGCGGTGTTCGCCTGGGCGCAGCCGCTGATGGAGCTGCTGCAATCGGGCTTCGACGCGCTCGGCGACTTCGTCCACGCCACCCTGCCCGGCGGCCTGCTGCAGAGCTTCTTGCAGAACGGCGTGATCTCGGGCGTCGGCAGCGTCATCGTGTTCCTGCCGCAGATCATCATTATCTTCCTGTTCATCCTGCTCCTGGAAGATTTCGGCTACATGGCGCGCGCGGCGTTCCTGATGGACCGCATCATGGGCGGGGCCGGGCTGCACGGCCGCGCCTTCATTCCGCTGCTGTCGAGCTTTGCCTGCGCGATCCCCGGCATCATGGCGACGCGCGTGATCGACGACAAGCGCGACCGGCTGACCACGATTCTGATCGCGCCGCTGATGACCTGCTCGGCGCGCATCCCGGTCTACACGTTGATCATCTCGGCCTTCATTCCGGCCAAGGACATCTGGGGCTTCGTCAACCTGCAGGGGCTCGTGATGTTCGGGCTCTATGCGGCCGGCATCACCAGCGCGCTGATCGTCTCGTTCGTGATCAAATTCTTCATGCTGCGCGACTATGCGCCGGCGCCGTTCATGCTCGAGCTGCCCGACTACAAGATGCCGAGATTGAAATCGATCGCGATCGGCATCTTCACCCGCGCGAAGATGTTCCTGCAGCGCGCCGGCACCACGATCTTCTCGATGATGGTGCTGATCTGGTTTCTGGCCTCGTTCCCGCAACCGCCGGCGGGCGCGACCGAGCCCGCGATCGACTTCAGCCTCGCAGCGATTATCGGCAAGGCGCTCGCGCCGCTGCTCGCGCCGGTCGGCTTCAACTGGCAGATCGCGGTGGCGCTGATCCCGGGCATGGCGGCGCGCGAGGTCGCGGTCGCGGCGCTCGGCACCGTCTATGCGATCGAAGGCGGCAAGGAAGCGGCCGAGCAGATCGGTCAGGTGCTGGCGACGAAATGGTCGCTCGCGACCGCGCTGTCGATGCTGGCCTGGTACATCTTCGCCCCGCAATGCGCCTCCACGCTCGCCGTGATCCGGCGCGAGACCGGAAGCTGGGGCTGGATGGCGGCGACCTTCGCCTACATGCTGGTGCTGGCTTATGCCGCGAGCCTGCTGACGTACAACGTCGCGGTCGCGTTCGGGGCGGGCTAGCCTCACTCAAATTCAAAACCGCGAAAACAACCCCATGCACAGTAGACTGGCTTGCCCGCCGGCCCCTGCGCAGGCGCAAATCCTGGCGTGCATGGCAGCACAATCGGGACGGTGGATGACACGCTCCGGTTGACGCGTCGGGCAAAACAGGAGCACGATGGCATCATCGGCCCACGTCGTCCGCAAGGCCTCGCGCAAACGGGCTTGGGCTGGCCTCTCACGTCCCGGCCGGCCGGCACGCTCTTCCTGCGATCATTTCACCAGCCTCCATCGTCGGTTCGGCGCAAATACCGCCATGCGCGCGTTCTCGGAGCCGGCAACGGTTCAGCCGCCGGAGAGCTGTGGAACCCGAAGCCCTGCCGGACGTTTTTATGGGCCAGCCCATGACGCCCTTTCGCGGGGTGAAAAGCGTCAGGAAGACCAATGATCGGTACAATCAGCGCTGCCGGAGACAGCGAGCCCAGCGATCTGCCGAGGATTTCGACGGGCAGCGACGGACTGGATGACATCCTCGGAGGGGGCTTCGATGCCAACCGCATGTATCTCTACGAGGGCAGGCCCGGCACCGGCAAGACCACCATAGCGCTCCAATTTCTCCTCAAGGGCGTCCGCGGCGGCGAACGCGTGCTCTACATCTCCCTATCCGAGACCAGGCGCGAGCTGAATCTCGTCGCGCGGCGGCACGGCTGGTCGCTGGAGGGCGTCGACATCTTCGAGTTGGTCCCGCCGGAGACGACGCTCGATCCTGATCGCGAGCTCACGGTGTTCCATCCCGCGGAAATGGAGCTGAGCGAAACGACCGGTCTGATTTTCAAGGAGGTCGAGCGGATCAATCCCGCACGCGTGGTGCTCGACAGCCTGTCCGAGTTGCGCCTGCTTGCCCAGAACCCGCTTCGCTACAGGCGCCAGGTTCTCGCCTTGAAGCATTTTTTCACCAAACGCAATTGCACGGTCGTCCTGCTCGACGATCTCTCGTCGTCCCAGGACGATTTGCAGCTGCATTCGATCGCGCACGGTGTGGTGATGCTCGAACAGCTCGCCATCGACTATGGCGCGGAGCGGCGGCGGCTTCGCGTGATCAAGATGCGCGGCATTCGATTTCGCGGCGGCTTCCACGATTTCACCATCGAACGGGGAGGCTTGCGGATATTCCCCCGCCTGATAGCGGCCGAACACCACAAGCCGTTTGCCGGCGAGTTCACCCCCAGTGGCAACGCCGAACTCGACAAGCTCCTCGGAGGCGGGCTCGAGCGCGGTACCAACGCGCTGCTCATCGGGGCTGCCGGAGTGGGCAAGTCCTCCGTCGCGCTGACTTATGCGACAGCTGCGGCTGAACGCGGGGAGCGAGCCGCATTCTTCGCGTTCGACGAAGGGCGCGGCACGGTCGAAGCGCGCGCGCGGACGCTCGGCCTGCCGCTCGAAAAGCACGTTGACTCCGGTCACATCCGATTTGAACAGGTCGATCCGGCGGAGCTGTCGCCGGGCGAGTTCGCCGCACATGTGAGGAGGAGCGTCGAAATCGACAACGCGCGGGTTGTCATCATCGACAGCCTGAACGGCTACCTGAATGCGATGCCCGACGAGCGGTTTCTCATCCTGCAAATGCATGAGCTCCTGACCTACCTCGCACAGCAAGGCGTCCTGACCATTCTGGTTCTGGCCCAACACGGACTGGTCGGTCCGATGGATACGCCGCTCGACATCAGCTATTTGAGCGACGCGGTCCTCATGCTGCGCTACTTCGAGGTGGCCGGAACTGTGCGCCGCGCCTTGTCCGTCGTGAAGAAGCGCAGCGGCAACCACGAGCACACCATTCGTGAGTTTCGTCTCGGCGGCACCGGCATCAAGCTCGGTCCACCGCTCACGGAATTCAGCGGCATCTTCTCCGGCAATCCGCATTATACCGGCAAAGAAGTACCAGAAGGACCGGCCGGATGAGCGGCGAGCGGGATCAACAGGTTCTCGTACTCGCCCCGATCGGCCGAGACGGACAGACGTCCACAGAGCTTTTTCGGAGCGCCGGCCTCGAGGCGATCAACTGCCGAAACCTTCCCGAACTCGTCGGCGAGATGACCAAGGGGTGGGCTCGGTTTTTCTCGCCGAGGAAGGTCTCTTCGGGCAAGACACGACGCAGCTGGGACAGTGGATCGAAAGCCAGCCGCCATGGTCCGACCTGCCTTTTGTCGTCCTCACCAGCCACCGCGAGTTGCCGGCCGTGGTCGCCTGGCGTCGGGACATCGTCGCGCTGCTTCGCAATGTTTCGCTGCTCGAGCGCCCTGTCCAGCCGATGACGCTGACCAGCGCCATTCAATCGGCAATGCGGGCGCGCCGGCGTCAATATGAAATCCGGACCCTGCTCCAGGCACGTGAGCAGACCGCGCAGCAACTCGAAAAGCTGGTGGTCGAACGCACGCGCGCCCTGGCGGACGCCAACGAGCAGTTGCGCCTCGAAATGAAGCAACGTACCCAGATCGAGGAGACGCTTCGCCAGGCGCAGAAGATCGAGGCCATCGGCCAGCTGACCGGCGGAGTGGCTCATGATTTCAACAATCTGCTGATGGTCATCTCGGGCGGCCTCGACATGCTCGACCGCCAGGCGGACCCGAACCGCCGGCGCCGGCTGATGGATGGGATGGTCCAGGCGGCACAGCGCGGGGCGAGCCTGACGAAGCAGCTTCTTGCGTTCTCGCGTCGGCAGAAGCTTCGGCCGGAGCCCGTCGACGTCGCTGCGCAGATCGGCGGCATGCGCGAACTGCTCGATCGGAGCCTGAGAGGCGACGTCCACGTCGAGTTCGATTTTCCGGATTCGCTGTGGCCGGTGGAAGTCGATCCCGGGGAGCTCGAACTGGTGATTCTCAATCTCGCCGTCAACGCCCGCGATGCCATGCCCAATGGCGGCACGATCGTCGTACGCGGGGAAAACCTGCCGGATCGGAACGACGAGCAGATCGCGGGCGACTATGTGCGTCTGTCCGTCGTCGATACCGGTGTCGGCATGAGGCCGGAGATTCTGTCGCGCGTGTTCGAACCGTTCTTCACGACCAAGGACGTCGGAAAGGGCTCGGGACTAGGCCTCGCACAGGTCCATGGATTTGCGACGCAGTCACGAGGCACCGTACGAATTCAATCGCAGGTCGGCCGCGGCACCAGCATCGAGCTCTATCTGCCGCGATCGTTCGACGTTCCTTCCAAGGAGCGCCATCTCGTCGACCTCACACGGGTGCGGCCGAAGAGGAGCAATCATGGCCGAATCCTGCTGGTCGAGGACGACGACGAAGTTGCCGCACTGGTCGGCGAGATGCTCGACCAACTTGGCTACGAAGTGACGCGCGCCGCGAGCGCCGCCGCGGCCCTCGGAGCTCTGGCCGACGGCCGCGCGGTCGATCTCATCTTTTCCGACATCATGATGCCGGGTGGCATGAATGGGGTCGAATTGGCGCGTGAGATCAAGAGAAGGCGAAGCGACATACCGGTGCTCCTGACCAGCGGATACTCGGAAGCCGCAGTCCATGACGCGGCATTGGCGGGGATTCAGATCCTGCCGAAACCCTATCAAATCGACGAACTGGCGGCCGCCCTCAACGCGACAAAGTCAAATCCTGAATTCGAAGCGGCGTCCAGGCGCCCCAACCGATGCTGATGCTACAAAGCAGGGCGCCAATTTCGTCGACGATCCCCTCCGGAAGCTGTTATCTGTCTCGATGGAGCAATTCAGCACCGCGAGATTGAGCGCCGAGCGGCTACGCAAGGATCACCTCGCCGACCTCGTCGCACTGCACCTCGATCCCGAGGTCTCCCGCTATCTCGGCGGCGTGCGCTCGGCCGAGGTGACGGAGACCTATCTCGCGACCAACATGGCGCATTGGGACCAGCACGGTTTTGGGCTGTGGGCGTTGCGAACGAAAGATGGCGCCTTCGCCGGGCGGGCGGGGATCCGGCACATTCTCATCGACGACGTGAACGAGCTCGAGATCGCCTACACGTTCCGGCGCGAATTCTGGGGCCGGGGACTTGCGAGCGAGATCGCGCCCGCGCTGACCGAGATCGGGCTGTCACGGCTGAAACTGCCGTCACTCATCGGCCTCGTCGTTGTCGCACATGGCGCATCGCGGCGCGTGCTGGAGAAATCGAACTACCTGTTCGAGAAGCACACGACGCATCATGGCGAGGACGTCGTGGTTTACCGTATCAGGCGGTGATACTCGTATCGCCGCCAGCTCGCAGCTTCATGAGGGCCGCCACGAGCCGCTCGGGCTGAAACGGCTTTTCGAGCAGCACACTGTCGGGCACGCCCTGTGACTTCCACAATCCGGCACCAGCGCTGCCCGTGATGTACACGACCGGAAGGTTTGGATCCTTCTCTCGCATTCGCCGGGCCAGATCCCAGCCGTTCAGCTTGCCGCCCAGATGGACGTCGGTCACGAGCGCCTTGTGATTTTTCCCGCGCGCTATGAACACCGTGATCGCCTCCTCGCCGGAGGCGAGGATATCGGACATAAAGCCAGCCTCCGCCAGCGCCATTTCAAGCACGCCCTGGAGCAGATATTCGTCCTCGACGATCAGGATCGAAGGCTGTTCCGACATGTTTGCCTTTGGCTGGCCGGCTATCAGACGCGACGCATGTTCCAGTTCGCGCGCAATCCAGCACGCGTTTTTGGCTTTCTCGCGGTAGACCTCATGAAACCTGAACAGCTATTCAAGAAAGTTTCTTGCCAGTTCCTGCAACAGGCGATGGCGGCAGAAGTTGACCTCTCGACGATGCAGAAGGAGGAGGAACAGATGAGGAAGTTGACTTACGCTCTTGCGGCAGTCGCAACGCTTGCAATCGGTGCCCCCACCCTCGCCAATGCGGGCGGCGTCGGCTTCTATGTCGGCGGCGACCGTGATGATTATGGCCCGCGCGTGCGCATCTACGAGCATGACCGCGGATGGCACCACGGCTGGTACCACCACGATCGCGACTACGACCGCGGCGTCGTGATCCGTCGCCATCACTGGGATGACGATTAATTCACGCCAACCCGGCGAAGCAAGGAGGCCTCGCTTCGGCGAGGCCTTTTTGTATCCGATGCGGAGCGCCCGTCGGTTTTGCACGACCTGAGTGCGCGCCTCGTCCTTCGAGACGCCCCGCTTCGCGGTCTCCTCAGGATGAGGTTACGCGGCATCGGAGCTCGTCAAAGCGACGGCTCCATGCTCGGTCCTCATCCTGAGGGCCCGCCAACGGCGAGCGTCTCGAAGGATGGCCACAGGGAATAGCTCCCAGCTCCGCCTGCGTGACAGGGACGGTCCACTCGAATTTGAATGGCGTTTCCGCAACCGGCTGTCTATGGTTCTCGCCATGTCGCGCCTCATATGTCTGTTCGTTGCTGCCATCCTGTCGCTGCTGCCGGTCGTAGCGCCCGCAGCGTCGGCCGCCAAAAAGCCTAGGCAAAGCTGGCATGGTTACGGCTTCCTGCCGGGCTATCGCCAACCGCTCAGCAACAGCCAGCCGATCTTCATGCAGAAGAACGGCTTTCGTCGCTACGCGCGCGAGAACCAGCGCCCCTGGTATATCGATCCCGTGCCGAGCTATTACCGCTACATTGACGGCGAATGGCACTATTTCGGCCGGCCCGGCTTCGGCGGCTCCCGCTACAATGGCGGCAGCTTCGGTCCGTGCTGGACCCGGACGCCGATCGGCGCGATCTGGAATTGCGGCTGATCGCTTCCCCTCTTCCCTTGTGGGCCCACAGGGGGAGAGGTCGGATTGCATCTGGCGATGCAGAGCATCGTCCAGTGCAATCCGGGTGAGGGGCCGCAGCATCTCGTGAGACTGTAACCCCTCACCCGGATCGCATCTTCGATGCGTTCCGACCTCTCCCTTCGGGAGAGGTGAACCGAGCAGTCATTCGGAACAAAACGTTCCGAAGACGCGATCCCACATGCTGGTGACCACGCCGAAATTGCACGGCCGCTTGCCGTAGTGATGGCGCGTATGGCGGCGCTTCAGGCGCCAGAGATAGCCGCCGCGCTTCACGGGATGATGATGAATGATGTGATGAAGCGCACCGAAATAGATGTAGCCCAGCATGAGTCCCGCCGTGACGGTGCAGGCGCTGCCAAATCCGACCAGCAGCCAGACCGGCAGCAGCGATCCGCAACAGATCGATCCCAGGCTCAGCCACAGCGGCGAGCCGACCAATGCGCGCGGATCGGAATGGTGCATGTCGTGCAAGGCGGCCAGATAGGCCGGACCATGCAAGGCGAACCGGTGAATGACGTATTCGGCGAGGCTCCACAGCAACAGCCCGCTTGCGAAGCCGATCGCCGCTTCGTCCCAGCGCAGAGGCTCGTTCAGGAGAAAAGCGACCGCGACCAGCGCGGCACTTGCCAGCGGATAGAACACGAAATCGGCAAAGTACAAGAACTTTTTCAGTCGCATGGGTTTGCGCATGGGCTGGTCTTGCTGGAACGCTCCATGGCCGCCCGTGCTTCGAAAATCTCCGGCAACTCCCGTGCGTTGGCGAATATCCCGATCACCGGACCGAGCACGCTCCGCGCCTGCGCATCCGTTCCGCTCGCCTGATACAATCTGGCAAGCGAAAGGGCTGCGCGCAGCTCGTACGTCGCGGTCTGCTGCGCCCGCGCGGCTTCGATAGCGCCAGTGAACGCCGCCTCCGCGGCGACGATATCGATGGGATCTTTGCGCAGCAGCAGCTCGCCGCGCCGGCGCTGGATCTCCGGGGTGAACCATTCCTGTCCGGTCCGCTCCACCTCGACGAGCTGTTCATCCAGGATCGCGAGCGCCTCGTCGAACTGCCCTTCGCCGGCCTTGGCTTCCGCGAGCAGCGTCCACGTCAAAGGCACGTACAGCCCGGTCGCCATTTTTCCGACCAGCGGCAGCGCGATGGAATCTTCCATCCCCTGGAGCCCGGCCGCGCGCTCGCCGAGACCGCAACGGATCCAGCCATTCCAGAATTTGCCGGCCCGCGTGTAAAGCAGAAGCCCGTGCTCGCGGCTGAGCTCGATCACGGCATCGACATGCGGCCTGGCGCCTTCAGGGTTGCCGCGCATCGCCTCGAGCACGATCTTGTGGAAATGCGTGTAGACCATCGTCGCGACATGGCCGCTGTCGGCCGCGCGGCGGATCGCATGCTGCGCCAGCTGTTCGGCGCGATCGACTTCGCCGAGCGGCCACAGCACCAGCGCAAGGTAGATCGCCGCAGCGATCCCGCAATCGTGGCCGTACAGGAAGGCGAGATCGCGATCGTGCTCGTCGCGATAGATCGTGAGCGCCTGCTCGAGATGCTGCTTGGCATCGACGAAATTGCCCTCGAACCAGCGCGTCATGCCGCAGACGCGATGCGCGACCCCGCCTCCGGCGCATCGGGGCGGTCGGCGGTATCCTGCAAGAATGCCTGCGCGAGCTCCTGCATCGATCCGAGCTCGCTGCGAACGAGGCTTCCGACCCACAGGCCGTAGGTGGCGGCGAAGCGCTCGGGCGCGCCCTTGAGGCTGGAAGCGAGCTCGCGGGCGCGTGCGAACGCGACCGACGTTTCCGGCGCGCCATAGCCGCGCGTTGCGATCAGCGCGTTGCCATAGGCGATCTGCAATTGCAGCCGCCGGCTTTGTCCGGCCGGGCTTTCGCTCAAGCCTTCGGCAAGCCCGATGGCCTTGGTCAGATGCGCGATCGCCTCGGGATAGGCCGAGCTGCGCAGCGCGCGATCGCCCGCCTTGCCCCACCACTCGACGGCGTCCTCGACGAGGCCGGCCTGCGTGAGATGGTGCGCGGCAATTTCGGGCGCTGCCGCGGCGGCGTCCGGGAATTTTTCCTGGAGCACGGCCGCGATCCGCTCGTGCAATCGCCGCCGGCTGCTCCTGAGCAGGCTTTCATAGGCGGTGTCCTGCACCAGCGCATGCTTGAACGTATAGACCGCTTCGGGAGCGGCCCCGCTGCGGAAAATCAACTCGGCGGCTTCGAGCTGGGCGAGCCGGGCGTCGAGCTCCACATCGTCCTTGTCCGAGATCGCACGCAGCAGCACGTCGGAGAATTCACGGCCGATGACGGCGCACACTTGTGCGATCTCCTTCGCCGGCCCGAGCCGGTCGAGCCGCGCCATCAGCAGATCCTGGAGCGTCGTGGGGATCGACAGGCGCGGCAGGCTGCCGGCGATCCTGTAGCGGCCCCCCGCCCCCTTTTCGAGCACGCCCATCTCAAGCACCGTGCGCGTCAGCTCCTCGACGAACAGCGGGACGCCGTCGGTCCGGGTGGCGATCTGCGTGACCAGCTCGGACGGGACCGCGCGGCTTCCGATCACCTCGGCGATCATGCGCTGGACGTCGGTCTCTTTGAGGCGTCCGAGCTCCAGCGTCGTCAAATTCGCCGGGCCCATCCACGGCAGCCTGAACTCGTCGCGGAATGTCAGGACGAGCAGCAGGCGAAGCTGGTCGGCCAGCCTGACCGCGAGCCCGAGCAGCTCGAGCGAGGTCGCATCGGCCCAATGCAAATCCTCGACGATGCAGACCACCGGCGCCTCGGCGCACAGGCGCTGCAAGCGCTGGATCAGCGCGGCAAGCGTGTTGCGCCGCAGCTGCTGCGGCGTCCAGTCGAGCGGCGGATAGCGTTCGTCGGTGGCAATCGAGAGCAGATCCGCAAACAGCGGCACCAGCGTCGGCGTCTTCAGATCGCTGCGCCCGAGCAGCGCTTCGAGCTTGCGCAGCCGTTGTGCGTTGCCGTCGCCGGCGCCGAGTTTCGCCGCCCGCTGCAGCTGCGTGATGACAGGATAGAGCGCGCTGGCGCGATGATGCGGCGAGCATTGATAGCGCAACCGGATGTGCGGCTCCGCCGCGATCCGCTCATTGAGGAAATGCGCCGCGAGCCGCGATTTGCCGATGCCGGGCTCGCCGGAAATCAGCACGACCTGACCCTGGCCGCGCCAGGCCCGCTGCTTGCACTCGGCCAGCCGGTCGAGCTCGTGCTCGCGGCCGACGAAACCGGCGAGGCCCGCGGAGCGATAGGCTTCGAAGCGACTCCCGAGCGGCGATGGACGGTCCACCGCCCAGACTTCGATCGCCTCGCTGAATCCCTTGATCACGCAGGTGCCGAGTGCGCGCAACTCGAACAGATTGCCGAGCAGCCGGCGCGTCGAGGACGCGACGATGACGGTGCCGGGTTCGGCGAAGGCCTGCATCCGCGCCGCGAGGTTGGGTGTCTCGCCGATCACCTCCAGCCGGCTCGAGGCGCCCTTTGCGAAGAGATCGCCGACGACGACCAGTCCGGTGGCGATACCGATCCTCACCTCCAGCCGCAAGCCCGGCTGCACGTCGATGCCCCGGACCGCGGCGGTGATCTCGAGCCCGGCGCGGACCGCGCGCTCGGCGTCGTCCTCATGGGCCGACGGATAGCCGAAATAGGACAGGATGCCGTCACCCACCAGTCGCGAGACGATGCCGTCATAGCTCCCGATGATCGCGGTCGCGGCCTCGCGATAGGCCTGCAGGATCTCGCGCATCTCCTCGGGATCGAACTGCTGCGACAGTGCAGTCGAGCCGACGAGGTCGCAGAACATGATCGTGAGTTGCCGGCGCTCCGCGCCCGCGTCGATGTTCGGTGCGAGCAGACGCGCCTTCGGAACGTCGAGCTCGGCAATCGAACGCAACAGCCTGCGCCGGTGCCCCAGCACGACACCCATGGTCGCGAGATCGCGATCCGTAATCTCGGAAAGGATGTCGAAATCAATGCCGTGGTCGGAAAAGGACTTCAGGTATTGAGGGAGGCCGACCTTCTCCAACCAGGCGGCAACCTGCCCAGTCATCACGCGGAGTCCAGCATCAAGTGCACTAAACCTAAAGTATATCCCCGCCTCGGAATGAAGTCAATCGTGGCAGGCAAGCGTCGCCATTGTTGACGCATCAAGGGCCTTGGCTCATGCTTTATGGTGGAAGCGTTCCCCATTTTCGCGCGAGAGTATTGATCCGTGAAGCAGGATCCGTATCCGACAGCGGCAAATCCGATCCATTCGGCCGTCGTAAAACTGTTTTATTCGCGCGCGGCGCGCCAGCTTTTCACCAACGCCTGGTACTCGCTGCTGAGCAACCTCGACAGGGACGCCGCGATCCGATTCCTCAACTACGGCTATGCTTCGCTGAACGGCGAGCAGGTCGCGCTGCAACCCGCCGACGAGCCCGATCGCTACGCGATCCAGCTCTATCATCATGTCGCGTCGGGCGCCGCAATCGCGGGCAAGGATGTGCTGGAGGTCGGGAGCGGCCGCGGCGGCGGCGCTTCCTACATCGCGCGGTATCTCAACCCGAAGAGCTACACCGGGCTCGACATCTGCAAGCCGGCGATCCGCTTCAGCACGGCGCGCTATGCCGGCCAGCACAATCTCGCATTCCGCGTCGGCAATGCGCTGAGCCTGCCGTTCGCGGACGCGAGTTTCGACGTCGTGGTCAACGTCGAGAGCGCGCAGCATTATGGCGACATGGCGCGCTTTCTGGAGGAGGTCCATCGCGTGCTCAGGCCGGGCGGGGCTTTCCTGATGGCGTGCTTCGAAGACCGCTCGAAGGACGTGTATCCGCGCGAGTCCCTGGCCCGGTCGCGCTTGCGTCTCGTTCGGGAGGACGACATCACCGCGAATGTGGCGCGCGCGCTGGAGCTCGATGGCGCGCGGCGAACGGCGCTGGCGGACGAGATCGTGCCGCGGGTGCTGCTCGGCGTGTCCCACGAATTCGCCGGCATTCCGGGCACGCAGCTGCATGCGTCCTTCGCCGAGGGCACTTGTCCTTATTATTGCTTCACCTGCCGCAAGGACTAAAGCGGACGCTCAGAGCGTCTTGAGATATTCGATCAGCGCCTTGCGATCGTCCTCGGTCAGATCAGTTCCGTAGACGTGCCCGGCATTCGAGTTGCCGCGCATGGTCGTATCGAACAGGAATGCGCCCGGCGTCTCGGCCTTCATGTCATATCCCACGATATCCGGATTGAACTCCCAAGTGCCGACATAGAAGGTCTTCGGCCGCTGGGCTGGCGGCTGCAGGAGGTCATTGAGCGACGGCACCGAGCCGTTGTGCAGATAGGGCGCCATCGCCCAGATGCCGTTGAGCGGCCTTGCCCGGTACGCAAGCGGCGCTCTGAACTGGTTTGGACGGCCGCAATTGATCTCGGCGGCGCTGGCCGCGTTGTCCCTGGACCGACCGATCCACTGCGCGGCGATGTTTCCGGTGAGAACCTCGGCGGCCTTGTAGTTGGACATCGCGTCCGGACCACCGATCTTCGACAGCGCGATCTTGCGGCTGTTGAACGTCGTCGCCTGCTCGGGATCGGTGCCGATCTTGCGGAGATCGACCAGCGGGACCTGGATCTCGCTGCAGGCCCCCGAAGCCGCTTCGACAGGCGCCGCATCATGGCAATTGGCGCACGCGCTGACATAGACGAGCTGGCCGCGCAGCGCCCGTTTCTGGTCAAGTCCGCCGAGAATGGCTTCCGGCCAGCGCGGAGACCGCAGATCCATCAGCTGCCGCTGCCCCCACACGACATTCTCCATCTGGACCGCATGCATGACGTCGGGCGTGAGCATCGTCGCGTCATGCTTGATTGGCGCGAGCACACCGAGCGCCTCGACGATGTTGCGCGTCAGCGGCTGACGGATCGAGGCGTTGTACAGCACCCAGTTGAAGCGCGGCGTGTCCCACAGCGCCGGGTATCGCACCGGCGCGGTCAGGTGCGCAAAATTCCTGGTCTCGCCGATGTCCGACGGATCGGTCATCAGCCTGAATGGGCCGGCCAGAAGCTGGTTCAAGCCGGCACCGTGCGCGTCCAGCCTGCCCGCCCCGCCCGCCGCATCGCCGGAGTTTCCGCCGACGGCCTGGTTGAACTTGGCGGCCGCCTGCAGGACGCCGCCGAAGCATTGCAGTCCGCTCTGCACGTCGGCAGGCGGCGCCTTCACCCGCGCCATGAAGCGCTGTCCGGCCCCGTCCTGATTCTGCAGGACCGCCGTGATGGATCCGACCAGCTGTCCGACGAACGCATCAATATCGATGTGCGAAGGCCCGCCCTCGATCCGGATCCGCTGGCCACGGTAGCTGACTTGCCCCGTATGACAGCCGGCGCAGCCGAGGCCCAGCCACTTGCCTTTCCAGCATGCGTGCCTGCCGTCGGGAAGGTCGACCGGGGTGCTGTAAAGACCGATCGCGAGACCGTCCGGATTGTTGGTCGGGCTGACGGGGTCGGGGAGGAAACCCAGACGCTGCAAATTCTCGGGCTCCTTGATCAGTGCGGTTTGCCCGGAAGGTTGCCCCGGCTGCTCCAGCGCGACGAACCATTCATAGGGGATCAGCGCAGTTCCCTGCGAGATGAAGTGCCAGCGATCGGCGGTCTCGTCGCTCCAGCCCTGTTGCAGATGGACGGGACCAGCCGGCGCGGGCTTGTCTTCGGCTGATGCGGGCATGAAGGCGGCAAGAAGGGTGACGACGGCAATCAACGGTACGCGCACATCAAATTTCATCTTCGGCTCCAATCAGTGTGAAGCTCTCAATCATGACGGCGTCAATGCCGTCGCTACATGGCAATCACTAATCGTGCACCACCGGTGGCGCCGCGCGAGCACCGGAGGCCTTCCAGATATTTTCGTGCAGTAGGTATTTTCGTGCAAATGACAATGCGCAGCGAGCGCATGCGCGCGTGCCGAACCACCAGCAAGGACGACACGCCGCCCCATAGCGACCGCTCGAACCCCATTGCCTGCGGCCGCACTTCGGCGTCCGCAAGCGTAGGCTACATCATGTCGGATATAAGCGCAAAGGTAGAGATGGGGGGCATTGAGACCCGCTGCGCGGGTACTGCGGTTTCCGCGTCGCTACCTGAAATACCCCAGCACGAGATCGGTATCCGCGCTGGCGGCGACCGTGCCGTTCAGCTCGGCATCGATGACGCGGCGGCAGGCTTCGATCGCGGCGTGGTCGCCGAGATCGTTGGCGGCTTCCAGCACGAGCCATGCGGCGTCGACCGTGGCCTTCTCCGGGGCCGCTCCGCCGGTCTCGGCGGCGAGGTTCGTGGTGAGGCTCTTGTTCTTGCGAACTGCGGTGCCGAATTGAGGCAACATTGCAAATACTCCCTCGATGTCCCGTTCAGTGAACCTGAAGCTCGGGCTGACGACCCGTCGCGGGATCGGTGCCGGCGCTGTTCTTGCGCGACTGGTAGAATTTCAGAATGCTGCGTGAGGTCTCGACCTTGAGGCGGCCGAAATCGCGCTCGTTGTCGTGGAGCTCGCGCGCCGTGATCAGATGATCCTTGGCGCCGAGGAACAACAGCGACATCGTCGTGTCCCAGGAGAAGTCGAGCGCCTTGCACAGCACCAGGATCATCTCGCGGTTGCGGTCCATCAGCGCGCGCTCGATCACGTCGACCGGCAGCGACGACAGCAGCGAGAGGCCGATCTGCACCTCGTCGAAGCGGTGCTGGCGCGCATAGTTCGAGATCGAGACCTGGTTGAGATTGCCCTGCCGGTACTGCGTCGTCACCACGCGCTTGGCGACGAAATAGCTGCGCGAGGATGGACCGAACTTGGACTGCAAATCGCCGGTGACCCCGGTCACCGAGCTCTGGATCTGCGACATCATCTCGGGGCGCTCGGTCTCGAGCCGACGGCGGACGTCTTCCGACGCCTTGGAGATGAGCTGCTGGAAGATGTGGCGGGGCACGTCCTTGCGCAGGCCGAGCTGTTCAGCAAGGATCGAATCTCCCTCGGCGCGGCGGACCATGTGCAGCAGGCCCGAGCCGGAGAAGCGCGCGCCCTCGTTCTTTGCGATCGAGGTGACAACCTCCTGGTTACCGCGCTTGACGAGCACGTCGGTCACGGCCTCGCCGAGCGCATCGCGCTGGGCGATCGCGAGCAGATGCGCCTGGCCCTTGGTCATGGCGCTCTCGATCAGCACCTTCTCGCCGATCCGGGTCGAACCGCGCAGCACGGGACCCGCGACCTCGATCTCGTCGTCCAGGGCGAGCTTCTCGATGACGTTGAGCGGCGCATGATCGCAGCCCGCCATCAGTTCGGAGAGCTGCGCGCGCGCGGCGACCTCGATCTCGTCGGCAAGCCGGCCGATGACCTCGCCGAACATGCTGATCTCGTCGTCGACGTAGCGACCGGTGATCAAAAGATCGGTCGCATGCCACAACGCCTTCGCCCGGCTTTCGTCGGTGCCGCGCGCGATCGCGTCGTCCAGATCCTGTAGAAGCGATGTTGCCCCGTTCATCTCGATAACCCCAGTTCTTGGTACGTTCTTTGGCGAGCCGTCCTGCTTGTGCGGGCAGGACTCCGAATTCCCATGGGAACCAACATTAGGGATCAAACGCGAGAATCCAGTAAAGTCGGCAGATCAGTTTTGCCGGGCAAAACTCATTCAAATGCAAGCGAATGCGTTTACCGCCGCGCAAGGCCTGCGCAACGGCGTCAGCTAACCCGCATTTCTCACACGACCGATTGCTCAGCGACGGAGGATAGGAGGATTTGGCAAGGCAACGGGGAGCCGTGGCGCTGAAGGCGCAGCCGGCGATTTGGTTTTGAATGTCTCCGTTGGGCCTGTTGGTGATGCCGCCGATTGAGCGCCTCGCAGCGTCGCGTGTCAGGCCGGCGAGGCGCGAGCCTTGGCGGCTTCGGCCAGGCGACGAGCCGCGTGTCACCACGGCTGAGCGGCTGGGCAGGCCGAGGCCATGGCGATCCTGATGCGGCGGACGCTGATGCGCACCAGTGCGCCGATCTTGAGGAGCTTGAGGCGGATGGTGCCGCAGGTGGCGTCCGCAAAGGTGGTTTCGGCAAGGCCGATGCGCCGCAGGGCACAGATCAGCACATAGGCCATCGAGGCGAACCACAGCCGCAGCTGGTTGGCGCGCATGGTGGCGGCCGAGGTGCGGTCGGCGTAGAGATCGAGCTGGCACTCCTTGATGCGGTTCTCCATGTCGCCGCGGGCGCAGTAGATGTCCTCATAGAGCTGCCGCACGCCCGCCGCGCTGCGCTTGAGCGAGGTGACGACGAAGCGCGGATTGGCCTCGCCTTGCGTCCACTCCGCCTTGGCGACGACGCGGCGCTCCTGGCTCCAGGTGTCGCGCGTACGCCATTGGAAGTCCTTGAAGCGGCGTGCCGGTTGGCCGGTCGTCTCGGCTGTGGCTCTCGCCGCGGCGAGCTCCTCCTCGATCATGGCGACCAGGCGCGTGTTGCGGGCGAGCCCGAACAGATAATCCACGCGGTTTTGCTCACACCACGCCATCAGCGCCTCGCGCGCAAAGCCACTGTCGGCGCGCAGCACGATGCGCACGAACGGCCAGCGGGCGCGGATTTGCCGGACAATCCGCGCGATCTCCGCGACACTGCCTGCGCTGGCATCGATGTCGGCGCGCCGCAGCTTGGCCGCCAGCAGATGCCGGCCGCAGAACACGTACAGCGGCAGATAGCAGTAGCAGTCGTAATAGCCGTGGAAGAAGCGCCCCTCCTGATGCCCGTGCAGAGGATCGTCGGTGGCGTCGAGATCGAGGATGATCTGCGGCGGCGGTCGCTTGTGCGCCTCCAGGAACAGCGTCACCGGCAACGCCTCGATCGCCGCCGCGTCGTAGGCGATCTTGTGATAGCGCGAAGGTTCCTCCCGGCCCAGTTCCAGCCGGTTCAGCGTCGACTTGCCGGCCACCGGTGCGCAGTCCTCGCGCCTGGCAACAAGCTTGCCCGCCAGCACCGCCATCAGCGGGTCGTGCCGCAACTCGTCGTGATCGTTGATGTCTTCGTAGCCAAGTGCGATGCCAAAGACCCGCTGTCCGACCAACGTTCCGACTGCGTGCTCGATCAAGTCCACCCGGCGATGATCGCGAAAGCAATCGGCAAAGCGCCCCACCAGATCAATCGCCCGATCAGACGCGCCCAGCAGCAGCGCGCCCGCATCCGACGTCACCAGGCCACCATCAAAAGCCGCTTCCACGATGCGGCCTTCCACCTCTCCAAAATCAAACCGTTCTGCGCTACACTGTGCCGGCATCGGGGCATTCCTTGAATCACCGCGAAGTCCTTCTCGCAAAAGAACTTTCGCTGATTCGCGCCCCGATGCGCCTCAACACTGTGAGAAATGCGGGCTAACCGAGCCTTTTTTCAGGGATTGGACGGCGTCAGGACCAGCGGCGGCTTCGGCCGGGGTTTTGCGGGCGGCGGGCCGGGGGCGGGCCGCACGTCGATCGGCGGCGGCAAGGGCGCGACCTGCTGGCTCGCCAGCGGCGGGCCCGGCACGGCTGGCCCTGCAAGCGGCGGCTTCGGCATCGGTGCGGGCGTCGTTGCGGCCCTGGGCTCGACTCTTGGTTCAACTTTTGCCTTCGGCGGCGGGCGGCGCGGATCGCGGCCGGGCATTGGCACATCGGTCTGCGACGGCTCGGGCTCGGGCGAGACCAGCGTCGGCAGGGCAGCGGTCGCCGGCGGCGGCTCGCCGCGCTCGATGGCATCGAGCCTGCGCGTCTCGCGATCGATCGTGCGAACCGCAAGCCATGACGACAGCGGCGTGAGATCGACCGTGCGACTAAGCTTGTCGGGTGGGCCGGCCGCGAACAGCTGGATCTCCGGCGGCGCGCCGGAGAGACCGGTCATGATCGGCGTCAGGCTGGCGCGGATGTCGGCCTGATCGGCGGGAATGTCGTAACCACCGGAGACGATGGCGCGCGCGTTCTTCGCCTCGAGCGGAGTTGGGCCGACGCGCAGGCGGCCGTCGCGGATCGTGAACGCGATCTGCGCCGAGGCGACAGCGATGGGAGCGGCCGACAATGCGGGCTCGACGAGCTGACGCAAGCGGTTGTCGTCGGAGACCTGGCCGCCGTCGCTGGCGCGGATGGCGATCTCGAAGGCGCGCGGATTGAGCCCGCTGATCTCGGCGGCGTCCAGCGTCACCGTACCGTTGCCGGCGAGCCCGCCGGTCAGCGCCGAGACGCTGCGGCCCTGGCTCGTCAGCGTCATCTGCACCGAGGCGCGTCCCTTAGGCAGCGCGAGATCGCGGTAGCGCAGCGACGCCGCGTCGACATTGGTGAGATCGAGATGCGCGTTCAGCGCCAGCCCGTTGGCGCCGTTGCGCGCATCGAGGCTTGCGGTCATCTCGCCGCCGCCAACGCCGCCCTTGAGCGCATCGAGCGCAAGCGACTGACCATCGCCCCTGATCGTGCCGCTGAACGGACGCAGCTCGATTCCGCCAGGCAGATTGCCGCGCAATGCCTGGAACACGATGCGGCCACGCCAGCCGCTGACGAGACCCGCACTCAGCGGCTCACCGGCGTCACGTCCGGCGGCGCCGATGGCAAGTGCAAGCGTAGGCATCAGATTGAGCGAGTCCAAGCCGACCTCGCCGTCAACGCTCTTCTCCTGATCGAGCGTCATGGCGAGATGGCCGCGCAGGTGCGACCCGGAAGCCGTGCCGTCAAGATCGTCGAAAGTCAGGCGATTGCCGGATAACCCGACGCGCGAGGACAGGCTCACATTCTGCGCCGATTTATCGGCCGGGCTGGTCCCGAACAGCGGCGCCAGATTGGCGTTGCGGACGCGCAGATTGACGCTGGCCTTCGGCTCCGGCGCCGACAGGTCGGCGCTGCCTTGCGCATCCGCATCCAGCCCGCCGCCGCCGAGCTTGGCGTTCAGTTGCAACGGCCGGCGCCACGCGCCGCTCAGTCTGCCTTCGAGCTCCGAGGCGCCCTCGCCCGCGGCGACAATCCGATCGAGGCCAAGCAGCGCCGTCAGCGAAGCGGCCCGCGGCGACGACAATTTCGACTCCAGCGTGAAGTCGCTGTCGCGCAATTTTTCGATGTCGATGCCGTTGACCGCGGCCACCAGGGGCTGTGCGGCGAGCGTCGCAGTGGCCTTGAGCTGCGGCGCATCGAGGTCGAGCACGGCGCGGGCCTCGCTGCGATCGGCATGTTCGGCGTTCTTGTCGAGGCTGAGTTCGAGCTTCAGGCGTGTTATGCCCGGCAACGGCGCGATCGCATCGAAGCGTGCGCGCAGCGCAGGCGCGATCGGCTCCAGCAGCGCCGTGAGGTCGCTCAGCGAATTGGCGGAGGATTTCAGGGCGAGCTTGCCGGTGGCCCTGGTGCGATCAAAACTGCCGCTGGCCTCCATGGTCACGCCGCTGGCCTGGCCGAACCGCAATTGCTCCAGCGACAGCGAGGTCGGACCGTAGCCGAGCCTGGCCGCAAACGGCCGCAGCTCCTGTCCGGCCGAAATCGCGCGGGCGATGTCGAGCGAGAGCTTTGCCTCCTCCGGCCATTCGCCCTGCGGTCCGGCGAGCGCGCGGACAAAACTCGCGGCGGCATCGAGATCGAGACGGTCGGCTTTCAGCTCGGCATCGATCCGCGAGCCCTTGCTGGCGCCGGTCTGCACGAACGCAATGCGGCCCTCCACGGTGCCGCCTTCGATGTCGGCTTTCAATTTGTCGATGGCGAGATGGTTGGCGGCGATCGTCAAGTCACCGGCAAGGCGCAGCGGCCGCGTGCTGCGACGGTTGACCTCACTGCGGCCCTGGAGCCAGGCGACCAGCGTATCGGGATCGGAGGACTCGACGCTGAGGCGGCCGCTGAAACTGTCGGCACCGGGCGTGGCGCCATTGAGCGACAACTGCGTCATGCCGGGTGCGCGCAGCTCGAGCCGCTGGAAGGTCCAGGAGCGGCCGTCGGTCTGCAGCTCGGCCGTGATGTTCTGGAGCGGACGTCCGCCCAGCATGATCTGGTCGGAATTGAACTCGATCTGCGCCCGGATCGGCGCCTGCGGGATCGCGGCGAGAGCGGCGCGCAAGCTCGGCAGGATGCGCAGCGGCTCGGCGTCGTCCCGGCCGGCAAGCTTGTCGGCATCGACCTGCCGCGCCGACAGCACAGCGCGCAGCAGCGGCGAGGCGCCAAACCTGAGGTCGCCGACGCCGCCGAGCTTCAGCGCGGTATCCTCGGGGCCAAAGCTCGCATCGACCTGGTCGAACCTGGCGCCGGCCGGATCGGCCTTGAGTTTTGCCGTGAGCTTCCAGGGCATAGGTCCCGCCTCGCCCGGCTTCTTCATCGGCGGCACAGCCAGCGTCAGCGCGCCCTCGAATTTCGGCTGGCGGTTGTCGAAGGCAAGCACGCCTTCGAGATCGGCCAGGATGGCGCGCTCGCCGGGATCGATGTTGAGATGGAGACGGGTGGCGCTGCCATCGGGACTCGGGCCGGAGGAGACCCGGAACGGATAGCGCACGCCTGCGGCGGTGAAATTGCCGTCGCCCCGCACCGAGCCAGCGAGCGAGCGCACGTCGCCGGAGAAGACGATGTCGTTGAGCTCGAACGTGGAATGGCTGGCGGCGTCATGCAGCGCGATGCGGCCCGTGAGGTTCAGCCGCTCGATGGCAAGCGAAGCCAGGTTGAAGGCGCCGCTCGCGGTGGACGGCAAATCGACCTTGCCCCTGGCGTCGAGGCCGAGATCCACGGCCATGCCGCCGATCGAAAGCTCGGTGGCGCGCCATTCGCCGCGCATCAGCGAGCTCAGGCTGAACTCGACGTCGAGCTTGTCGGCACGCAGCCTTCCGAGGTCGTTGTTGCCGCCGAAGGTGATCGAGCGCAGCCGCAGCGTCGGCGCCGGCAACAGCCGCGCATCGAGTTCGCCCGCCACGCGCACCGGCACCCCGATAATCCGGGTCGCTTCCGCCTCGAACTGGGGCCGAAACTGGTTCCAGTCGACGAAATAAGGCCCGATCAGCGCGGCCAGCAGCGCTAAGATAAAGGCAATCGCCAATCCGAGCAGCGTCGTCTGCACGGGTCTCCTCTCGGCCAAACCGGCACCCCGGGGCCAAACCCAAGCCTACAAGCAAGCTTCAGGCGCGCCGGACCTTCCCCTATATAAGGGGAAGTGTGGCGAAGTCACAGCGACTGTTCCGCGCGGAGCTTAATGCCGATGCGAGATCCTCATCGGTGAGGAGGCGCGCAAGCGCCGTCTCGAACCATAGAGGCCCCGCTCCCGCCCGCAGCCATCCTTCGGACGCCCGCCTCTGGCGGTCTTCCCAGGATGAAAAAGAGTGCTCGTTGAACCAACGTAACGGCTATCACCAGCTCGCCGGCAGCTGCTTCAGGCCCCGCAGCACGAAGGTCGGCCGCCACGCCGGGTTTTCGACGTCGTCGATGCGCAGATCGGGCAACCGGCGCAGCAGTGTCGCAATGGCGATCTCGGCTTCGATGCGCGCCAATTGGGCCCCCAGGCAGAAATGGATGCCGCCGCCGAACGACAGCGGCCGAACGTTCGGCCGGGTGATGTCGAGCCTGTCAGGCCGATCGGGATAGACCTCCGGATCGTGATTGGCCGAGCCGAGCAGGCAGAGCACGCTCTCCCCCTTGGGGATCCGCTTGCCGCCGAGATCCTCGATCTCCTCCAGCGTGACGCGTCCGGTCATCTGCACCGACGAATCGTAGCGCAGGAATTCCTCGATCGCGTTGGTGATCAGGTCCGGCCGCGCCTTCAACAGCGCGAGCTGGTCCGGATTGCGATGGAGCGCCAACAGGCCGTTGCCGATCAGATTGACGGTGGTCTCGTGGCCTGCGCCGAACAGCAGGATGATATTGGCCGTCAGTTCCTCGTTGGTGAGCTTGTTGCCGTCTTCCTCGGCCTGCACCAGCTGGGTGGTGAGATCGTCGGCGGGACTGCGGCGGCGCAACTCGAACAGCTGCTGGAAATACATTTGCGCCATCATATTGGCGGCGTTGCCCTTCGCGATCTCCTCGGGCGTCATCGGCACCGGATCGAGCAGCCGCCCGCCGTCTCGCGAGCTCTTGTAGAAGACCTCGCGGTGCTCTTCGGGGATGCCGAGCATGTCGCAGATGATGGTCACGGGCAGGCGAAAGGCGAAATCCTCGATCAGGTCCATGTGGCCGCGGTCGATCACCGCGTCGATGGTCCGGTCGACGATCTCCTGAATGCGAGGCCGCATGTCCTCGACGCGGCGGGCGGTGAACGCCTTCACGACCAGGCCGCGCAGGCGCGTGTGGTCGGGCGGATCGGCCTGCAGCATCCAGCAGCTCATGCTGCGGAACACCGGCTCGTTCATGATCTCGGGGCCGTAGCGGCGCGTCGTGCGCTCGACGAAATCCTTGCCGAAACGCTTGTCGCGCATCACCAGGCTAACGTCGGCGTGACGGCTGGCGACGAACTGGCCGAACGGCGTCTCGTGGATCGGATCGATGGTGCGCAGCCGGTCGTAATACGGATAGGGATTGCGGATGAAGTCCGGCGCCAGCGGATTGAACAGCGGATCGCCTGCGGGTTGCACTTGCTCGTTCATGGTGACCTCGAAATCGGTTGCCGCATGACACGATACGCGAGGCCGCCCCGGAGCCTTGCGTAACCATCCCTGTGAATTATCAACTCGATACATTGTTGTATCGAGTTGCATTCTGCCCTAAACTGGCGCGATGTCAAGGGTGAGAACCAGGCCGACCAGGGACGACACGCGCGACAAGCTGTTCGAGGCGGCAGCGCGGGTGTTCGAGCAAGACGGCATCGGCGGCGCCAGCATCGAGGCGATCGCGGCGGAGGCCGGCTTCACCCGTGGCGCGTTCTATTCGAACTTCAAAAGCAAGGACGAATTGATCATCGCCATGCTCGAGGACCATGTCGAGCAATCGATCCGGCGCAACATGGAGATCCTCGCGCAACACAGGAATCTCGACGACTTCATTGCAGCGCTGAAGGCAATGGATCGCAGCCGACAGGATCCGCTCGGCCGCTCGCCGCTGCTGCACATGGAGATGATCCTGTTCGTCGCGCGCGCCGAGAAGCGCCGGCCGGATCTCGCCAAGCGCCTGCGCGCCCGGCGCAAGCTGATCGCCGACATCATCGAGGCGACCTTGAAGAACGGCGCCACGGGCGAGACGCTGAACCCACCCTGGATGGCCTCCGTCGTGCTGGCACTCGAGGACGGTTTTCGCCTGCACCGGCTGATCGATCCGGAGACGACGCCGGCCGACAGCTTCTTGCGCGCGATCACGGATTTGCGGCGCAGGACGGGATTGGCGTCGGGCAGCAGCTCATGAATAAAAAGAGAGGCCGGCTTCCGAGCGAGCTCTCCTGTCACAGCAACGGGATGCCATAGCGGTGCGGACAGCTTGACGCTTAAAAGGCATATCTGTAGCGTTACAATCGGTCGCATTAGGCCGGAGGGCGGCATATGCCGGCAAGTCGAGGTCGCGAAAGACCATGAAAGCCCGGTTCTGGCTTGCCTTGGCGGTCGTGCTCGGCACGTCGCCCGCGTTTGCGATCGGCGATAGCGATCTGAAGTCTGCGCTGTCGCAGCGCTTCAGCGGCGATCGTACCCGCGCCTGTGTCGCGGCCGGCGTGATCGAGAACGGGACGGTCGCGACGGCCTATGTCTGCGCCGATCCGAAATCCGCGCGCCCCTATGACGAACACACCGCCTTCGAAATCGGCTCCGTCACCAAGACCATGACCGCGGCGCTGCTCGCCGAACTGATCGCAACGCATGACATCGCGCTCGACGATCCCATCGCGAAGCTTTTGCCTCCGGGCACAAGCGTGCCGTCCGTCAACGGCCACGAGATCACCGTCGGCGAAATCGTGACGCACACGTCGGGCATTCCTGCGAACCTCCCCGACTATCAGCCCCCGGACCCCAGCAATCCCTATGCCGGCGCAACCGAGCGTGACCTGCTCGACACTCTGGCCGCGATCAAGCTGACGCGCGAACCGGGCTCGAAATGGGAATATTCGAATCCCGCGATGATCGTTCTGTCCTATGCGCTCGCCAAACGCGAGGGCAAGGATTACGAGACGCTGCTTCGCGAACGCCTGCTTGGGCCGCTCGGCATGAACGAGACCTATGTGGCCACGCGCCCGCCGCAGGTGCATCTGGCGCAAGGCCATTACCCGAACGGCAAGCCCGCGAACCCCTGGGATTTTCATCCTGACATGGCCGGCGTGGGAGGGGTGCGCGCGACGCTCGCGGATATGTTGCGCTACATGGAAGGCGGACTCGGCACCCGCGACAGTGCGATCACGCCCGCGCTGGCGCTCACGCAGCAAGAGGTTGCGCGTGTCGACGGGCACCGGATGGGCATGAACTGGAATCTGTCGGTGGTGAACGGGCACACCATCGCCGCCCATGAAGGCGCGACCGGCGGTTACTCGTCCTTCGTGGCGTTCGATCGTGAGACGAAGCGCGCCGTGGTCCTGCTGAGCGATACGTCCCTGGTCACGCTCGGCGGCCTCGGACAATTTGGATTTCACCTGCTCGATACCGCACGGCCCGCCGGCGTGCCGCACATCGCGATGGCCGCCGATGCCAAGCTGATCGACGGGCTGCTGGGCAAGTATCGCCTGCCGGGCGGCCTCGGCATCGAATTGCGGCACAAGGACAGCGGCCTGACCATCCAAGCCGACGATCAGAGCGAATTCGAGATGGGCTATGACAACGCAGGCGATTTCTATCCGCTTCTGTTTGACGCCGTGCTCCGGCCGGCGCGCAAGGCGGACGGTAGCTATGGGTTCACCTGGTTTCAGGGCGGGGCCGCACTCGAGGCCAGTCGCATTGGTCCGCCTCCGACAGCGGCGAGCAAGTGGACGCCGAGCGACGTGCAACTCCAGGACTATATCGGGCTTTATCCGCTAACGCCGAAATTCGGGCTGCGCATCTTCGTCGCCGATGCACAGCTCTCTCTGCAGGGGACCAACCAGCGGCCACTCAAGCTCGCGCCGGTCGAGCCGGATATCTTCGTCGCCGAATCGGTCGGCGCAGAGCTCGATTTCGCACGCGATGCCGGAGGCAAGATCGTGGCATTGACGCTTAGGCAGCACGGACAGGTCCTGAAGGGCGAGCGCCAGCAGGGTACGACGGCCGAACCGGCCCATCGCTGAACCCCGGCGGTCAGCGCAATGCGACGCTGCGGGTCTCCCCGGCGTGCGCTAAACCGTCGCAGTCCGGGAACAGCGCGACGCGATCCGCGCGCGCGGAACAGCGGAACGCGCGCAAACCGTCGGGACACCTGCAAAGTCGCCATCCGGAGACGCGCAGTCACCGAAATGAACGCGCATTTATCTTCATGACACTTTGTCTCTCCCGAACCTGCGCTTGCAACTTTTGCCTGCCGTTGATGTTGGCCCGAGATCACACCACCCAAACAGGAGGAAAGCACATGAAGAAGACCGCGCTGGTTCTGGCAACCGTCGGCACGCTCGGCGTGAGCGCCGTGGCAGCGCCAACGCCCGCGGAAGCCCGCTGGTATGGCGGCTTCGGTCCAGCGCTGGCCGGCGGATTGATAGCAGGCGCCATATTCGGCGGCCTGGCCTCTTCCGCCTACGCGTATGGTCCGGATTACGGCTACTACGGGTACCCCGGCTATTACGGCGGCGGTTACGCACCGGCGTATTACGGCGGGTATGGACCGTATCGCTGGGGCGGCTACACCACGACCTACTACAGCACTGGTTATGCCCCGGCCTATTACGGTTACCGCTATCGCCGCGTCGTGCGTCCGGCCTTCGCCTATTACGGCGCACCATTCCCACGGCGGCCCTTCTATCGCTGGCACCATCACTGGTGATGTGAAGCGGCAAGATCGGGCCGGCGCGGACCGCTGAGCCCCCGACATCAAATAGCAGGTCGATGCCTCCGGGCTTCGACCGGGAGATCACGCGCGGTCGCATCGCGGCGAGGACGCGCAACAGCAACCAGGCAAACCCCAGGAGATTGAGATGACCATTGGAAAGAACAAGTTCCTGCTGACCACAGCGGTGCTGCTCGCCGGCGTCAGCCTAGCCTCGGTGCAAGGATCGGCGCAAGGCATGCGTGAAGGAGCCGGCGGCGGAATGAGCACCGGCGGAGGAGCCGGCGGCGGCGCAGGCGGGGCCAGCGGTGGTGCTGCGGAACACTCCAGCGGCGCGACGTCGCGCGGTGCAGGTGGCGCGTTGCACAATGAAGGCCCGCGCAACGAAGGAATGACGCAGGGCCGCGCCGGCGGTCGGGCCGAGGGTTCATCTGCGGCGCAAGAAAGCAGCCGGGCTTCCGACAAGGGCGACAAGCAGACCATGGGCCGCGACCGCGACAATTTGCGCCAGTCGCAATCCGAGCACCAGAAGCAAGGCAAGGAGCGGACGGTCGGCCAGTCGCACAGCGACCGCGCGTATCAGTCCAGGTCCGAGAGCGAGAAGAGCGGGCAGAAGGACCAGACCGTCGGACAGAGCCGCAGCGACCGCGACCACGCACGTCAGTCGCAAGGCGCAGAGCAGAACAAGAGCACGACCACGGGCGCCAATGCCCGGGACAACGCGCAGGATAAGAGTGCGCAAAACAGGAATGCGCAAGACAAGAACGCGCAGAACAAGAACGCACGAGACAAGGAAGCCCAAGGCAAGAACGCGCAGGGTCAGAACACCACCACGACAGGCGCGAACACCAGGAGCGACGCCGAGAACAAGAACGCGCAGGATCCGAGCAAGGCGACCACCGGCGCGAACACTGGCAGCAACGCCCAGAGCCAGAATGCTCAGGGCACAACGACCGGCGCCAATACGCAAGGACAGGCCAACGCCCAGGCGCAGACCCAGGGCGGAGCCACGCAGAGCATGTCCGGCCGCGTGCAGGTGAACGCGCGGCAGCAGACGCGGCTGCAACAGTCGGTGCTGAGCTCGCGCAATGTCGAGCGCGTGCGGGTCAACGACAATGCGATTAACTTCCGCGTCAATGCCGGCGTGGTCGTGCCGCGGAACATTTCCGTGGTTTCCGTCTCGGACTATCCCGCGCTGATCGACGTCTATCAGGACTACCGCGACGACAGCTTTTTCGTCGTCGATGACGAGATCGTCGTCACCGACCGCAGCCGCCGGATCGTCGACGTCATTCCCGCCGGCCCGCGGACGCACTATGCCCAGCGCGGCAGCTCGAACGGCAGCAGCAGCGTCGCCGCACTGGATCTCAGCCCCGACGAGATCCGCGTCGTTCAGCGTGTGTTGATCGAACGCGGCATGCTGTCCGGCGAAGCTGACGGCGTCCTCGGACCCGATACGCGCCGTGCGCTGATGAGCTTCCAGAGACAGGAAGGTTTCCAGGCCACCGGCTCGATCGATACCCGCACCGTCGCCGCGCTTGGCGTATCCAACCAGATCAGCGCTACCCAGGGCCAGTCGACGACCGTTGGCCAGGGCGGAAACAACCAGTCGGCGCCGCAGAACACGACCACCGGGCAAGGCACCCGCGAGAGCAACGCGCCGGCGCAGCAGAACCAGACCACGGGTCAGGCTCCGCAAAACCAGCCGTCCACAACCGGGCAGGCTCAGCAGAACGAACCGGCAAACTCGGGCCAGGCCAACACGAACCACCCGCCGGGCCAGACCACCGGCCAGGCTCCGGCCCAGAGCAACAACCAGAGCGACAATCAGTCCACCAGTGAGCCCAGCGCCAACCAGAACACGACTGGACAAACCAACCAGAACAATGCGCCGCCGCCCTCGACGTCCGGGCAGCCGGCCAAGAAATAATCCGGCCGTCAACGCGCTTGGGGCCCCGCCTCTGGCGGGGCTCTCTCACGAACCTTCACCGAAAAATCCTCACGACCTGCTGCCCGCAGCCCGCGGGCAGCTTTTTTCATTCGGTCCGGAGCGGCGAGAGGCGATTAAGCCAGCCGCTTCACCGCGGCCGGCCCCGCCGGCTTGAGGTCGAGCCGGCCGAGCATCGCCTTGGCCTGCTCGGCGCAGTGCTCGATCAGCCAGCGCTCGAAGGCGACCGGGGCGAGCGCGGGGGCATAGAGGAAGCCCTGCACGACGTCGCAGCCGAGCTCGGCCAGCATCTTGCGCTGGCCTTCGGTTTCCACGCCTTCGGCGACGACGGTCATGCCGAGGCCCTGGCCGACGCGCACCACTGCGGTGGCGATGGCGAGTGCGCCGGCGTCTTTCTCGATGTCGCGCATGAAACTGCGGTCGATCTTCAACTCGCGGATCGGCAGCTGCGCGAGCCGGCTGAGGCTCGAATAGCCGGTGCCGAAATCATCCACGGACAGGCCGACGCCGAGCGCGCGGATCGCGTGCATCGTCTCGAGCGCGGTGGCGCCGTCCTGCATGAAGGTGCCTTCGGTAATCTCCAGCATCAGGGCATCCGGCGGCAGCTGGTATTCGGCGAGAACGTCCGCAAGCCGCGCGGCGAGCGTGACGTTGCGGAAATTGAGCGGCGACAGATTCACCGAGACGGAGGGAATGTTGACCCCGGCGCGGCGCCAGCTCGCCATCTGCCGGCAGGCCTCACGCACCGACCACAGGCTGATCTGCTCGATCAGGCCGCATTCGTCGGCGAGCGGAATGAATTTAGCCGGCGAGACATCGCCGAGCTCGGCATCGCGCCAGCGCGCCAGCGCCTCGACGCCGTGAATGGCGCCGTCGCAACTGCGGATCTGAGGTTGATAACTGAGGCTCAGCGCATTGTCGGCGATGGCGCGGCGGAGTGCGGCGATCATCGCCAGCCGCTGCTCGGCCAACCCGTTCATCTCGGCGCTGAACATGCGGTGGGTCGATCGGCCCGCCTGCTTGGCCATGTACATGGCGGCGTCGGCCTGCTGCATCAGCGTGTCGATGTCGGTAGCGTGGTCGGGATAGAGGCTGATGCCGATGCTGGCCGACATCGGCATCAGCTTGGATCCGAGCCGCAACGGCACGGCCAGCGCTTGAGTAACGTCGGCCGCGACGCGCGCGGCGCTCTCGGCGTTCCGGTTCGGCAGCAGGATGACGAATTCGTCGCCGCCGAGCCGGCCCAGCATGTCTTCGGGCCCGATCTGCTCGCGCAGACGCTCCGCGAGCTGAATCAGCAGCTCGTCGCCCGCGGCGTGACCGAGGGTGTCGTTGACGTCCTTGAAATGATCGACGTCGAGGAAGGCCAGCGCGACATGGCTGCCGGTCGGGCAGGCATCGATCGCGGTGGTGATCAGGTGCCGCAATTGCGCGCGGTTGGGCAGCCCGGTGAGGATGTCGTGATAGGCGAGCCGCGCAATTTCGGCGCGCGCTTCCTTGCGCTCGATCGCGAAAGCGCCGAGGTTGACGCAGGCATCGACGATGCGACGGTGCCAATTGCTCGGCGCCCGCGGCTCGCGGAAGTAGAAGGCGAAGGTGGCGATGACGCGGCCGTCCTTGGCCTTGACCGGCGTCGACCAGCAGGCACGCAAGCCGACTGCGAGCGGCATGGCCTTGTAGGGCTGCCAGCGCGGATCGGTATCGAGATCCTCAGCCAGCACCGGCTCGCCGTAAAAGGCGGCGGTGCCGCAGGAGCCGACATTGGGGCCGATCGCGATGCCCTCCAGCGCACGGGAATAATCCTCGGGCAGGCTCGGGCCGCCGAGCGGATGGATCAGTCCGGCGGAATCGACATGGAGCAGCGAGCACACGACATCGGGCGCGATCTGTTCGACGCGGCGGCACAGCCGGTCCGCGATCTCGGTGATCGGCACCTCGTCGGCCAGCGCACTCGTGATGAGTTGCTGGAGCGAGCGCAGCTGCCGGGACTCGGTGATGTCCTCGAGCAGCGCGAAGATGTGCCTGACGCGGCCCTTCTTGTCGCGGAAGGCGTCGACCCGGGCGCAGACCCAGATCTCCTCACCATCCCTGGTGTAGACCAGCGTCTCGACCTCGCCGCGCCGGCCGCCGTCGAGGAGCCGCTTGACCAGCTTCGCAATGGCGGCGCGATTGGTATGGCAACCGGCGATGAGTTCGCCGGCGCGCCGACCTTCCGCTTCCTCGCTGGTGTATCCGAACAGCGTCGTGAAGGACGAATTGACGTAGCGGATGTTCTGCTCGACATCGGTGATGAGCACCGCGCGATTGGTCTGGTCGGAGACCGCGTTGAGCAGCCCGATCCTGACGCGGCGCTCGGCGTCGGCGGTGACATCGCGCGCAAACACGATGTGATGGGCCGCGCCGTCGATCGTCGCCGTTGATAGCGCGATCGTCGCCTTGATCCGGCTGCCGTCGCGCCGCACCAGGCTGATCTCGTCGCGAAAATCCGCGACCGGATCGGCCTGCAGGCATCTCAGCGAGAGGATTTCGGCATCGCGACCGAGCACGTCAGCGCGCGCAAGATTCCATATCCGCTCCGCACCGGCGTTGAAAAGCCTGATGCGACGTGCGTCATCGACAATGACGATGCCGTCGTCGGCGCATTCGAGCGCTGCGCGCAGCACGTCCGGCATTTCCGTCACTGGGCAGTCTGAGGCAGACATCGTTGGGCTCGGCAGCATCAGGAAAATGCGGCAATCGGCCCCAAGCTAATGCGCCGATGGTGTCCAAGACGTTTTTGCAACCGGCTCACGCTCCGCCAAGCCACGACATGCTTAACATTCCGCGAAAGCGGTGCCGGTCATGCGATGCGTACGGAACCTACTTTGCAGCCTGGAGCTTGTGCAGCCGCCCGGCCACGGCTCGCACCTTGCCCGGCGAGGCCTGCCAGACCGACAACGCCGACAGCAGGCTGACGAGGATGGCGATGCCGAAGGCGAGCGTGTAGTCGCCGGCGCGATCGTAGATCATGCCGGTCACCCACGGCCCGGCCGCGCCACCCGCCAATGCCGCGAGCATGATCATGCCGAAAATGCTGCCCTGGTGCCGGCCCTGAAAAATCTCGAACACCACCGCGCCCATGATCGAGGTGAGGCCGTAACCGAGCGCGCCTTGCGTGAACACCATCAGCCAGACCAGCCACAATGCGGGTAGGAACTTCAGCGCCATCAGCGCCGCGAAGCAGATCGCAAACCCGGCGCAGCTGATCGCCCACACCCATTCGCGCCCGATCCGGTCGGAGACATGGCCGAGGAAAATCTGGCCGGGGATGCCGAGCAGGCTGACGGCGCCGAGCGCCCAGACCGCAACGCTCGGGCTGAAGCCGATGTCGAGCAGGAACTTCGTTTGGTGCACCTGCACCGCATACCAGATGTAGAGTCCGCAGAAATAGCCGAGCGCGATCCACCAGAACCGCGCCGTCGCAACCGCCCGCCTCAGCGTCCAGTCGGTGGCGGCCCAGACGGGATCGACGATGTTGGAGACCGCCTTTGCGGTCCCTGCGGCCGGCGCCGCGTCGCCGTCCGGCTGAAGGCCGATGTCTTCCGGGCGCTTGTGCAGCAGCAGATTGATCGGCGCCAGCACAATCAGGATCATCAGGCCCATCGCGGTGCAGGCCGTGCGCCAGCCGGTCTGCTCGATCAAGTGCTGCACCCATGGCAGCAACGTCATCGAACCGATGCCGACGCCTGCAAAGGCGATGCCGATCGCAAAGCCGCGCTTGCGGATGAACCAGTTCGGCAGGAACAGCGATTGGCCGGAATAGCCGAGACACACCGAGCCGGCGCCGACCATCACACCGATGGTGAGGTAGAGATGCCAGGGCTGACTGGTGAGCGGCGCGAGCAGCAGCGCGCCGGCCATCAGCAACACGCCAAGCTCCATCACGGCGCGCGGTCCCGCGCGATCCATCAGCCGTCCGATCAACGGACTTGCCACGCCGGACGCGACGAACCCGAACGAGAAAGCTCCCGCGGTGACGCCGCGTTCCCAGCCGAATTCAGAAAGAATAGGCGGATAGAACAATGAAAAGGCGGTGCGCGCGTTGACCCCGATGGCCATGGTGACAAAGGTCACCGCAACCACGACCCAGCCGTAGAAGAACGGAAGCCGCATCTTTGCTCTAGCGGCGTTCAAGGCCGGCGCGTCCAGCGGTCGGCGTTGACGGCCCCCTGCGGGACCTCGCCCTTGATGATGGCGTCGACCTGCCGCACCGTTTCCAACGACTGATATTCGATCGCCTGCGGCGTCAGCCCGCCGACATGCGGCGTCGCCACCACGTTGGGGAGCTTCGCCAGCTCGGGCGTCGGCATCTGGTCGGGTGCGCGGCCGACATCCATCGCAGCGCCAGCGATGCGGCTCTCCAGCAGCGCCCTTGCGAGCGCGGCCTCGTCGACGAGATTGCCGCGCGAGAGATTGATGAAGAAGGCATGCTTCCGCATGCGCGCCAGCGCCGCCTCCCCGATCAGCTTCTCGGTCTGCTCGTTGGCAATTGCGAGACAGACGACGTAGTCGGAAGCCGCCAGGAGTTCGTCGAGGCCGAGCTGCTTGATCGCGCCGTCGCCGACGGTCGCGAAGGGATCGGAGACCAGCACCTCCATGCGCATCACCTTGGCGATCTCGGCGAGGTAACGACCGATGCTGCCATAACCGATAATGCCGATTGTGCTGCCGGCGAGCTGACGGCCCATCCGCGCCTCCGGCTTGCGGCCGGCATGGTAGTCGGCGGTGGCCCGCGATACGCCGCGCGACAGGTCGACCATGAAGCCGACCGCGAGCTCAGCGACCGCCTGCACGAAGCCCGGACCGGCGCGCGTCACCAGTACGCCGGCTTGCGAGGCGGCATCGACGTCGACGTTGCGGATGTCGACGGCGCAGCGAACGAAGGCGCGCAGGCGCGGCAACTGCGCAAAGATCTCGCCGCGCCCTTCCGTCATGCGATCGGCGACGATGATGTCGGCGTCCTTTGCCGCATTCACGAGGCTTGCCGCATCGAGCGCCCGGTCGCCCTCGTGCAGGATCACGTCGGCAATCGCCCGCAGGCCGTTCAGGCTCCGGTCACCGTAGTAGTTGCGGCGCATCTCCGGCGTATGGGCCAGCAGGACTTTCACGGTGACACTCCTTCAGTAGCCGAATGCGCGCGGCAACGCGGTCGAGAGCCATGGCACGAAGGCGATGACGAGCAGGCAGAGGAACAACAGGCCGAGATAGCCCAGGATCGGCTTCACCGTCTGCTCGATCGGCACGTTGCCGATCAGGCAGGCGCCGTAGAGCCCAAGCCCGAGCGGCGGCGCGAACAGGCCGACGCCCATCGCGATCACAAGCACCACGCCGAAATGCAGGGGATCGATCCCGAGCTGCACCGCCACGGGAAGAAGCAGCGGCCCGAAGATGATGAGCGCAGCCGCGCCTTCCAGCACCGAGCCCATCACGATCAGCACGGCGATCGCGAGCAGAATGAACAGCCAGGTGCCGCTCGTTTTGGACAGTCCCAGCATGAAGTCGCCGACCGCATGCGGCACCTGCTGCAAGGTCAGCGTGAACGCCAGCGATTGCGCAGCGGCGACGATGAACAGCACCAGCCCCGCGCGGGTCGCCGCCTGGACGAAACTATGCGTCGCCGATCTGAAGCTGAGCTCGCGGAACACGACGCTGCCGACGATGAGCGCGTAGGCGACCGCGAAGGCCGAGATCTCGGTCGCCGTCGCAAAGCCGCTCTTGAAGCCGAAGAAGATCATGAAGATCAGGCCGAACGAGGCGATCGCGCCGCTCCACAATCCCGACACGGGCACTTGCGGCTCGACCTCCTCGGCGTCCGCCGGCGTCTTGCCGAAGATGATCGAGAAGGCGATCAGCACCGCCGCCATCAGCGCCGCCGGCAGCAGCCCCGCCATGAACAGGCCGCCGATCGACAGGTTCGCGACGAAACCCAAAATGATCAGGTTGATGCAGGGCGGAATCGTCTCCGCCATCACCGCGGACGCCGCGAGCAGCGCCACCGCGCTGCCCGGATTCTGCTTCGAGCGGCGCGCCGCCGGGATCAGCACCGAGCCGACGGCCGCGACGTCGGCCATCTTCGAGCCCGAGATGCCGGAGAACAGCACCATCGAGGCCACCATCACGACGTTGAGCCCGCCGCGCATGCGGCCGACGCCGCGCTGCAGCAGCTCGATCAGGCGCACCGACATGCCATTGGCTTCCATGAGGTAGCCGACGAGGATGAAGAACGGAATCGCGAGCAGCACGAAATTGTCGATGCCACGCGCCATCTGCTGGGCGAAAATGACGCCGGGCAGCGCGCCCTCGACCCAGATGAAGATCAGCGCGGCCAGCGCCAGCGCAAAACCGATCGGCAAGCCGCCGAACAGCGTGGCAAAGAAGCCGATCAGCATCAGCACGCCTGCCGACGGCACCGAAGACGGCGACAGATAATCCCAGGCGAGATAGAGGACGGTCACGACGACGACCGCAACAAGGCCTCTCATGATGTCAGGCAGCGGTCGCGCGCAGAGATGGTCGATCGCGAACACCGTCATGAACAGCGCGCCGACGCCCATCGGATAGAAGGTCAGCTCCAGGGGCAGGCCGGAGCCGGTGGTCTGGCCTGCCGTCAGCGAGCCCAGCTTGATGGCGTTATAGGCGACGTAGCCGGAGATCAGCACGACGAGCACGGCGCTGGCGGCGTCGACCAGGCTGCGCAGCCGCAGCGCCAGCAGATCGCGGAAGAAGGACACGCCGACATTCTCGCCGCGCGCCAGCGCACTTGCTGCGCCGAAGAAGGCCGATCCGACCATCAAGCCGCGCGCGACGTCATCCGACCATTCGACCGGCGCGTTGAAGCAGAAGCGCAGTAGCACCGATCCGCAGACGACGGCGAGATCGGCGGCCAAAAGAATCGCCGCGATCGCGTCGCTCAGGCGAAGCAGAAGGGCGATGCTTCCGTGGCGAGCGCCCGAGAGCGGCACGGCTTCTGTCACTGCCATCTCAGGCTTGAGTCGAACGAATGATGTCGATGACGGGCTTCGACTCCGGGCGCGCCTTGATGAAGTTCTCGATCTGCGGCGCCACGCGCTTCTTGAACGCCTCGCGGTCGCATTCGGCCACCGTCACGCCCTTCTCGGTCAGAGCCGTCAACGCTTCCTTCTCGACGGCAAGCCCATGGGCCCGCGTGTCGATCGCGGCCTTCTTCGCGGCGTCGAGAAAGCCCTCGCGCAGCTTCGGATCCATGCGGTTGAAGGTCATATCGCTGAAGTACACCGCGAGCGGCGAGAAATTGTGCTGCGTCAGCGCATAGAACTTCGCCGTTTCGAAGAACTTGCTGGCGAGGATCGTCGGCGGATCGTGCTCGAGGCCATCGAGCACGCCGGCCTGCAACGCGGTGTAGATTTCGCCGAACGCCAGCGGCGTCGCGGCCGCGCCCATCAGCCGCAGGCATTCCGTGATCACGGGATTGGGCAGCGTCCTGATCTTGAGACCGGCGAGATCCTCCGGCGTCTTCACCGGTTTCTTCGCAAAGACGCTCCGGGAGCCGAAATTATAGGCCCAGGCGATGATGCGGATGTTGCTGCCCTTGAGTAGCGCGTCCTCGATCGGCTTGGCGGCGCCGGCGTCGAACGCCTTGGTCTGCTGCGGGAAGCTCGAGAACAGAAAGCCGAGGTCATAGGTGCCGACCAGCGGCACCAGATTGGCTGAGATCGACGAGCCCGACACCATGAGGTCGATGACGCCGAGCTTCACCGAATTGATGACGTCGATCTCCTGACCGAGCTGATTGTCCGGAAAGAAGGCGACCTCAACCTGCTCGCCGAGGCCGTTGCCCTTCAAATTCTTGACGAGGTTGTCGTAATAGACGCGGCCGTTGGCGAATTTTGGATCGTTCGGCAGCGAGGAGGAGCATTTCAGCTTCAGCGTCGCGGCTTCGGCGCGGCCGATGATGGCGGGAGAGAGCACGAGGCCGGCGGACACTGCCGTCGACGACTTGATGAACGTGCGACGGTTGACGGGCACGATAGTCATGGTGTCTCTCCCCGATATTTTTTGTTCGCGGCCATGGTCATAGCCACGGCCTGTTGCGCGGACTGTATGGCCAAAGCGACGGAGCAGGCAAGGGTTGCGACCAGCTCGACCGAGACGGGAGAAGCACAAGGCGCGCCGGCAGAGACTGCAGCGGAATGCCTACATTTGCCGACGCTTTGGATCATGCCGCATCGCGACCGAACGGCGGCCTAGCAAGATTGACGCAGATCGATCCAATTCAGGTATGGATCAATGCCGAACGCAGATTGATGGCTTTTGCTCCTGCAGGCGCGTTGGCGCGCGACAAAAAGCTGCGGGACCGTGATCCCGCAGCTCTCGCGTTTCGATGGTGCGACGATGTCAGCGCGACGACGCGACGCTCAACTGTCCATTCGCCGCCTCGACATCGCGTGAGCGCCGCAGCGCGAAAGCGCCATCGCCGAGCAGGGCCTGCGCGACCAGCGCGATCGCCCAGAACGCGGGGTATTCCCAGCCGCCCTTCGGATTGGTGAAGAAGAAGCCGGCGGCACCGTGCACGGTGAAAATCGCGCCGAGCAGGATCGGGATGCCGGCCAGCGCCGCATGGCGGGTCCAGACGCCGAGAATCAGGGCAGTGCCGCTCAGCACCTCCACGGTCATCACGAGGTAGGCCAGCTCGGGCGGGAAGCCGAGGCTGCCGAAGAACTTTGCCGTTCCGGCCGGGGTGAAAACGAACAATTTCAGGCTGGCATGGGCCAGGAACAGCGCGCCCAGCGTCACGCGCAGCACCAGCGCGGCATAGGGAGCGGTACGGGAATCGATCATGGCGGTCTCCATTGTTGGGCGCAGCTATGATCTATTCTTGTTAGAACGATAATCGGCTATTCTGGAAAAATACTTCATACCAATAGAGTGAGATAGATGCTCGACCGGCTGACCAGCCTGGAAGTTTTCGCCAAGGTGGCGGCCAACGGCAGCCTGTCCGGTGCGGCCCGGGCGATGGGCCTGTCGCAGACCATGGTCACCAAGCACGTGGCCTCACTGGAGGCGCGGCTCGGCATCAAGCTATTCCACCGCACCACGCGGCGGCTGTCGATCACCGAAGCCGGCCGCCTCTATCTGGAATCCTCCGAGCGGATCCTTGCCGACATGGAGACGGCCGATGCCGCGGTCGCGCGGGAGCGCGCCGAGCCGCGCGGATTGTTGCGGGTCAACGTGCCCGTCGTGTTCGGCACGCGGCAGGTCGCGCCCCTCATGGCAGACTTCTCGGAACGCTACCCCGAGCTCATCATCGAGCTCGGCCTCAACGATCGCCTCGTCGACCTCGCCGAGGAAGGCTGGGACCTCGCGATTCGCATCGGACGCTTGCGCGACTCCAGCATGGTGGCGCGAAAGCTCGCGCCGAACCGCCTGGTGGTCTGTGCCGCCCCGTCCTATCTGGCAAAGCACGGAACGCCGCGCACCGTCGCCGACCTCTCAGCGCATAATTGCCTCGGCTACACCCTCACGCAACAGGGCAGCGCCGCGGAATGGGCGTTCGGCGTCGATGGCGAGATCCGCATCCAGATCAGCGGCACCTTGCGCGCCAACAATGGCGACGCGTTGCGCGCGGCGACGCTGGCCGGCCTCGGCCTCGCCCGGCAGCCGACCTTCATCATCGCTGACGATTTACGCGCCGGCACGCTGGTCGCGCTTCCGCTCGATCAGCCGGAGATCCAGTCCTCGGCGGTGCATGCGGTCTACCTGCCCGATCGCCGGCCGCCGGCGAAGGTGCGCGCCTTTATCGATTTCCTCGCCGCACGCTTTGCGCCCGTTACACCCTGGGACCGTGGATTGTCCTGAAAGCACGGCACAGCGTGTCGGCTCTGGTAGATCCCCTGCCCATTTTGCCGCACGCGAGAGCGTGAGATAGCGCACAGACGGAGCAATGACGGACGACTAGAAAAGGTGACATCCTCGCACCTATTGCCGATGGAGGTGACACCATGCGCCGTCCAGTCCTTTGCAATCTAGTTCTTGCTTTCGGTCTCTTTGCGCTCACGCAATTAATGATGCCGACAGGGGCCGCGGCCGAAGCGCGGCTTGCGCTGGTGATCGGCCAATCCGCCTATCGCACGGTTCCGGAGCTGCCCAACGCCGCCAATGACGCCAAGGGCATGGCCGAGTTGCTCGGCAATGCGGGCTTCACCGTCACCGCGGCGCCGAACCTCGCGCAGAGCGAGATGCGCCAGGCGATCTCCGATTTCGCCGGCAAGGTCAGCGCCAGCGGCGCCGACACTATCGCCCTGGTGTTCTATGCCGGCCACGGCTTGCAGATCGACGGCGAGAACTATCTCGTGCCTGTTGATCTCGATCCCAAGCGCGAGGCCGACATTCCGCTGCAGGGCGTGCGGCTGAACGATCTGCTCAACACGCTCGGCGCGTTGCCGACGCGGGCGCGCATCTTCATGCTCGATGCCTGCCGCAACAATCCGTTCCCGGCGCTGAGCGGCGCCGGCCACGGGCTGGCCATCGTCGACACCAAAGCAGGCGCGCCGGGCTCGTTCATTTCATATTCGACCTCGCCCGGTGCAGAGGCCGAGGACGGCTCCGGTGCCGACAGTCCTTACACCACGGCAGCGCTCACCGTCGCCAAGCAACCGAACATCCCGATCGAGGAAGTGTTCAAGCGCATCCGCATCGCGGTTGCGCAATCGACCGACGGGCGGCAGATCCCCTGGGAAAGCTCATCGCTGACGACCGACTTCAAGTTCTTCGGCGATAGCAGCGGCCAACCTGCTGCTCCCGCCGCAAACGCGATGGCGCTCGCCAGCGCCGCGCGCAGCGTCGCGGACTGGCGCAAGGATTTGCAGGGCAAGGATGCCAAGCTCGCCTATGACCTCGTGATTGCCGACGACACAGTGGAAGCCTATCAGGCGTATGTCGAGCTTTACGCACAAGCCTCCTATACGCCGCGTCTGCGCACGGTGCTGGAGCGGCGGCGCCAGATGCTGGCGTGGGACCGCGCGGTAGCGATCAACACTCGCGCCTCGTTCGAGGCCTATCTGGCGAATTGGGACAACAGCGATCTCGCCGCGACCGCGCGCCGCCTGCTCCTCCGCGTGCAGAACCGCAACTATGCCTTGCCGGTTGCGGCCGCCGCGGTGCCGGTCGCCGTCGCAATGGCGCCAACCTGCCCTTGCTCGACACCGGCGCCGCCGGCGATGCCGATCAATCCGACGGTTGCGCCCGTGATCAAGAAGCGCGTCGATGACACGCCGTCCAAGCGCAAGGTCGTCGACACGCCGCCGAAACCGCGCCGGCCGCCGCCTGACGAAGTCGTCGAACGCACGCCGCCGGGGCCGTCGCCTGAAGCCGTCGGCGTCGGGATCGGCCTCGGAATTGGTCTCGGCATGGGCGGCCATGGTGGAGGCATGGGAAGCGGCGGCGACTACAATCGCGGCAGATACTGAGGCGGCCATACGCTCACCTGTCGTGCCCCGGACGCGGCGCAGCGCGCAGCGATGCACCGCAGAGCCGGGGCCCATGTGGTAGCAACTGCGCAGAGAAATGGGTCCAGCAACGCTACGCGCTCCAGCGCGTCCGGGACACGAGAGCAGCGATATTCCCCACCAGTCACTTTCCGGAAATGCTGTAGTCTGATCGGACGACGCACGCTTCCGGGGTCACCGCATCGATGCCGCAAGACACTCACGCCAAGAAAGCATGGCCGCTGTTTGGCTCGCTCGCCTCCTATTCCCTGCCGGGCGATCTCATGGCGGGGCTGACGCTGGCGGCGATCGCGATCCCCGAGCAGATGGCGACCGCGCGGCTCGGCGGCTTCGCGCCGCAAATCGGCTTCTTCGCCTTCATGGCGGGCTCGCTCGGCTTTGCACTGCTCGGCGGCAACCGATTCCTGTCCTGCGGCGCCGATTCCACGATCACACCGATCTTCGCCGGCGGACTTGCCGCGCTCGCAGCTGCGGGCTCGCCGGACTATCAGGGGCTTGCGATCGCACTGGCACTGATGGTCGGCGCGATGATGCTCGCCGGCGGCGCGTTTCGGCTCGGCGGTATCGCCAACCTGCTGTCGATGCCGGTGATGGTCGGCTTCCTCGCCGGCATCTCCGTCCACATCATCGTGTCGCAATTGCCGGGCGTGCTGGGACTGGAATCGCCGGGCGGGCCGACACTTGAGCGCATCGGCGTGCTCGCGACCGAGCTCGGCCGCACCAATCCCGTGACGCTCTGCATCGGTTTCGGCGTGCTCGCCGTGGTCGTCATCTCGGAAAAAATCAGCGCAAAAATTCCCGGCGCGCTGATCGGGCTTGTCGCGGCGACGCTGGCCACGATCGCACTCGGCCTCGAGGGCAAGGGCGTCAACGTCGTCGGCAGCGTGCCGGGCACGCTGCCGCGGCCGACCCTCCACGAGCTTGCGCCGGAGCAATGGGTGCACCTCGTGCCACTCGCCTTCGTCATCACAGTTGTCATAATGGTGCAGACCGCGGCCACGACGCGGTCCTTCCCGTCCGATCCCGACAAGCCCGCCGATGTCGATCGCGACTTCCTCGGCGCCGGCGCCGGCAGCGTGCTATCCGGCCTGTTCGGCGCGTTTCCGGTCAATGCCAGTCCGCCGCGCACGGGCATCGTCGCTGAGACCGGCGGGCAATCACAGCTTGCGGGCCTTGCGGCTGCAGTGATCGTATTGTTGTTGCTCGCGTTCGGAACCGGGCTGCTGCAGCACGTTCCGGATGCAGCCCTTGGCGGCATCCTGCTGTTCGTGGCGCTGCGCATCATCCGCATCAAGCAGATCGCGACGATCTATCGCCAGTCCTTCAGCGAATTCCTGCTGATCGTCGCCACCGCCGCGCTGATCATCGTGCTGCCGATCCAGCAAGGCGCCTTCCTCGGCATCGTGCTGTCGCTGCTGCACGGTATCTGGAGCACGACGCGCGCAAGGCTCGTCGAGTTCGAGCGGGTGCCGGGCACCACGATCTGGTGGCCGGCACATCCGCACATCGCCGGCGAGCGCGTCGCGGGTGTCGCGGTGATCGGGCTTCAGGCGCCGCTGTCCTTCCTCAACGCACCGGGTTTCCGCAGCGACGTGACGAAAGTCCTGGGCACGGCGACGCCGCAATTGCTGGTGTTGGAGGCGAGTGGCATCGTCGAGATCGACTTCACCGCCGCGCAGATCCTGCTCGAGGTCTTCAAGGCGTGCAGTGAACAAGGCGTCACGGTCGCGCTGGCGCGACTGGAATCGGTGCGCGCCCAGGACGCATTCGAGCGCTTCAAGCTGTTCGATGTGCTGCCGAAGGAGCACGTCTTCCACAGCGTCGACGAGGCCGTGCACAGACTGGCGAAATAGAGCCTATTGCACCAGCGCCGGATAGTCCCGCTGCACCGCCTCGCGGATCCAGCCGGCGTGGATCGCGCGGAACAGGATCTGCGCCGTCTTGATGTCGTTCGCCCTCATGCAGAGATCGACGATGCGATGTACCGCATCGTCGCGCATCAGGCCGTCGGAGATCTTCATCGCGATTTCCATCGCGACCTTTGCCGCGCGCTCATAACGTGCGCTGTCCTGCTTGTCGTTTTGCGCAGAGCCAGCGGCGCTCTGGGCCGCGGCGTCACAGATGGCGCGGATGCGCTCGGCGGCCTCGATGTCGCCGAGCGGCCATTCGATCGCTTCGTCCCAGATGTCTTTTCGCGTCTTGCGCGCGAACCACTGCATTGCCTCGCTCCGCCGTGACGGAAGGAGCATAAACGAAAGGCAATGCCGCGCGCTACGCTTCCGGCACGATCTTGCCGGGGTTGAAGATGTTTTGCGGATCGAGTGCCTTTTTCAGCGCACGCATCGCATCCAGCGCCTCGGGGCCGAGCTCGGCCTTGAGGTATTTCTGCTTGCCCTGGCCGATGCCGTGCTCGCCGGTGCAGGTTCCGTCCATCGCCTGCGCGCGCTCGACGAGGCGATGCATGAACTCCTCGCCGCGCGCCATTTCGGCCGCGTCGTTGGTGTCACACACCAGCGAGCAGTGGAAATTGCCGTCGCCGACATGGCCGACGATCGGCGACAACAGGTTGAGTCGCTTGAGATCTTCCTCGGTCTCGCTGACGCAATCGGCAAGCCGCGAGATCGGCACGCAGACGTCGGTTGCGACCACGCCGATGCTGTCTCCGGGCCGCAGCGCCTTGACCGACCAATAGGCATCGTGCCGCGCCTGCCACAGTTTTGTGCGATCCTCGGGCTTAGTGGTCCAGGAGAAATCACCGCCGCCGCAATCCCTGGCGATCTCGCCGAACGCCTTCGACTGCGCATCGACCTCGATCTCGCTGCCGTGGAATTCCATCAGCAGCAGCGGCGTCTCCGGCAGCGTCAGCTTCGAATAGGCATTGCAGGCCTTCACCTGCGCGGCATTGAGCAACTCGATGCGCGCCACGGGAATGCCGGTCTGGATCGCCATGATCACGGCCTGACACGCCCCATGCACAGTCTCGAACGACACCGCGGCCGCCGCGATCGTCTCGGGGATGCCACGCAGCCGAATGGTCAGTTCGGAGATGATGCCGAGTGTGCCTTCGGCGCCGACGAACAGATGCGTCAGGTCGTAGCCGGCGGACGATTTTTTGGCGCGCGTGCCTGTGGTGATGATCTCGCCGTCGCCGCGCACGACCTTCAGCGCCAGCACGCTGTCGCGCATGGTGCCGTAGCGCACCGCATTGGTGCCGGAGGCGCGCGTCGAGGCCATACCGCCGAGCGAGGCGTCCGCGCCGGGATCGATCGGGAAGAACAGGCCCTGGTCGCGCAGATGCTCGTTGAGCGCCTTGCGGGTGACGCCGGGCTGGATCACACAGTCGAGATCCTCGGCATGCACCGCGAGCACCTTGTTCATGTCGCGCAAGTCGATCGAGATGCCGCCGGCGGGTGCGTTGACCTGGCCCTCGAGCGAGGTGCCGGTGCCAAAGGCGATGACGGGGACGCCATTCCTGGCGCAGATCCGCACCACGTCCTGGATGTCGGCGGTCTCCTGCGCCATCACCACGCCATCCGGCGGCTGGTTGACGATCCATGTCGTGGTATGGCCGTGCTGCTCGCGAACGGCCTGCGAGGTGATGAGGCGGTTGCCGAAGCGTGCGGCAAGCTGCTCCAGCGCGCTCGCGAGGGCTTTCGGCGCCGGCCGCGGCGGATTATTGGTGATGGTCGTACCCACGGACATTTCTCCCGACAGAAGAAACCGTGGCAAAGGACATCTCACCGGTCAAGTCAAGCGACCGGACGCATAGCCAGGGAATGAGACATGCCCGAGAGTGCCGCCACCGCCCCTAGGCCTGAGCCGTTCCGCAGCTCGATCATGCAGATCGAGCCGCAATGGATCGACTATAACGGTCATCTCAACATGGCCTATTACAACGTGATGTTCGACCGGGCGATCGACCAGATGTGGCTGCAGCTCGGGATCGGGCCTACCTACATGAAGGAGCGCAACGGCTCGACCTTCACCGCCGAATGCCACGTGCGGTATCTGCGTGAGATCCACCTCGGCGATCCCGTGCAAGTGTCGGTCTGGCTGCTGGAAGCCGACGACAAGCGCCTGCACACCTTCCAGGAGTTGCGCCACGCGGCCGAGGGCTGGCTGTCGGCGACCTCCGAAAACATGTCGCTGCATATCGACATGGGCTCGCGCAAGGTGGCGGCCTTTCCGCCTGACATCCGCGAGCGCATCGCGACCGTCGTCGAGGCTCACCGTGCCGTGCCGCGGCCCGAGGGCATCGGCCGGAACGTGGCGATGCCCTCGAAGCGGTAGGGCTGGATCACATCGCTAGATCCTGCGGCCGCGGGCGAGGCCGACCACCGCCGAGACCAGGAACAGCACGACCGCGACGAAGAAGATGATCTTGGCGATTTCGATCGACGCGCCGGCGAGGCCTCCAAAGCCCAGGATACCGGCGATTAGTGCGATAACCAGAAACGTCACAACCCAGCTCAGCATGGCCTTAACCTCTGTTTTGATGTCTGTCTGCGATCGGCGCGGCTGACGCGCCCCACTTGCAGAAACAATCTCCAGCTCGGAACATTGGTTCCGGCCCACGGGAGCCGGAAATTCGCCCGGCACGCAGGAACAAAATCAGCCCGCCGCGCACGTGGAAAACCTGTTCCGGCCGCCCCATATAGGCAGCAATCCCTGTTATGAAGGCTCCCTTCCGCAACCCCGCGGTGCCATCGTGGGGCCAATGATTCGCATGACCGAGCCGAGCAAGACCACAGGCGTCCCCGACCACCAGCCCGCAGCCGGCGGCATTGCCGCGCGCGCGCGCCCTCCGTGGGTCCAAAATACCTGACCGGGCTCAATCCCGAGCAGCGCGACGCGGTCGAGACGCTGGACGGACCGGTCCTGGTGCTGGCCGGCGCCGGCACCGGCAAGACCCGTGTGCTGACCACCCGCATTGCCCACATCCTGAGCCAGGGCCGCGCCCGCCCCGCCGAGATCCTGTCGGTGACCTTCACCAACAAGGCTGCGCGCGAGATGAAGCACCGGCTCGGCCAGATGCTCGGCCAGGCCGTCGAGGGCATGCCGTGGCTCGGCACCTTCCACTCCATCGGCGGCCGCATTTTGCGGACCCATGCAGAGCTGGCGCAGCTCAAGTCGAACTTCACCGTGCTCGACACCGACGACCAGGTGCGGCTGCTGAAGCAGCTCCTGCAGGCCGACAACATCGACGACAAGCGCTGGCCGGCGCGCATGCTGGCCGGTCTGATCGACGGCTGGAAGAACCGCGGCCTGACGCCGTCGCAGGTGCCGGCAGGCGAAGCCGCCGTGTTCGCCAACGGCAAGGGCGGCAAGCTCTATGCGAGCTACCAGGAGCGACTGAAGATCCTGAATGCCGCCGATTTCGGCGACCTGCTGCTCGAGGACATCCGCATCTTCCGCGAGCACCCCGATATCCTCCGGCAATACCAGCAGCGCTTCAAATTCATCCTGGTGGACGAATATCAGGACACCAACGTCGCACAATATCTGTGGCTGCGGCTGCTATCGCAGGCGCCTTCTTCTCTCGCCTCTCCCCGCGTGCAGGGAAAGGCCGACGCGCAAAGCGCGGCGGGTGAGGGGACTCTCCAAGCACCGCGCTCATGGAGACTCCCCCTCATCCCGCCCTCTCAGTGCGAGCGAAGCTCGTCACGACCCCGCAAGCGGGGAGAAGGAGAAGACCAAGAACATCTGCTGCGTCGGCGACGACGACCAGTCGATCTATGGCTGGCGCGGCGCGGAGGTCGACAACATCCTGCGCTTCGAGCACGACTTTCCCGGCGCCAAGGTGATCCGCCTCGAGCGCAACTACCGTTCGACCGGCCACATCCTCGCGGCCGCCTCGCATCTGATCGCGCATAACGAAGGCCGGCTCGGCAAGACGCTGCGCACCGAAGACCAGGACGGCGAGAAGGTCACGGTGACCGGCTCCTGGGATTCGGAAGAGGAAGCCCGCGGCATCGGCGAGGAGATCGAGCAGATTCAGCGCAAGGGCGAGAAGCTCAACGAGGTCGCCATTCTCGTGCGCGCGTCCTACCAGATGCGCGAATTCGAAGACCGTTTCGTCACGCTCGGCCTGCCCTATCGGGTCATCGGCGGCCCACGCTTCTACGAGCGCGCCGAAATCCGCGATGCGCTGGCTTACCTGCGCGTCATCAATTCGCCCGCCGACGATCTCGCCTTCGAGCGCATCGTCAACGTGCCCAAGCGCGGGCTTGGCGATGCCACCGTCCAGATGCTGCACGACCACGCCCGCAAGCGCCGCATCCCGCTGTTCGAGGCGGCGCGGGCCGTTGTCGAGACCGACGAGCTGAAGCCGAAGGCGCGCGGCAGTCTGCGCGACGTCATCGCCCAGTTCGACCGCTGGCGCGGCCAGCGCGAGGTCACCGCGCACACGGATCTCGCCCAGATCGTGCTCGACGAGAGCGGCTACACCGAGATGTGGCAGAAGGACCGTTCGGCGGACGCCGCGGGCCGGCTGGAGAACCTGAAAGAGCTGGTGCGCTCGATGGAGGAGTTCGAGAACCTGCAGGGGTTTTTGGAGCACATCTCGCTGGTGATGGACCGCGACGGCGGCGCCGAGGAAGACGCGGTGTCCTTGATGACGCTGCATTCGGCCAAGGGTCTCGAATTCGACAACGTGTTTCTGCCCGGTTGGGAGGAAGGCCTGTTCCCGAGCCAGCGCACGCTGGACGAACAGGGCCGCGCGGGGCTCGAGGAGGAGCGCCGGCTCGGCCATGTCGGCCTGACGCGCGCCAGGCGGCGCGCGAAAATCTATTTTGCGACCAACCGCCGGATCCATGGCACCTGGTCGACCACGATCCCGTCGCGCTTCCTCGACGAATTGCCGGCGGCCAATGTCGAGATCACCGAATCCAAGGGCGGCTCGGCCTGGGGCGGCACCGGAGGCTACGGCGCCTCCCGCTTCGACGACATGGAGGCGTTCGGCTCGACCTATTCGACGCCGGGTTGGCAGCGCGCCCAGGCCAACCGCAACCGGGGCCAAGCCAATGGACAAGGCCGCAATGGTGGCGGCGGACGTGGCGGCTTCGAGGAAGAGGCCGCAAATTTCTCGTCGTCTTCGTCATCCGGACCCGACTTCGGCAGCTTCTCCTCGCGCCGCCGCGGGCCGCTGACGATCGAAGGCGAACTGGTCGCCAAATCGACCGGCACCACGTCCGAATTTTCGCTCTCCGACCGCGTCTTCCACCAGAAATTCGGCTACGGCCGCGTCACCAAGATCGACGGCAACAAGCTCACCATCGCCTTCGACAAGGCCGGCGAGAAGAAGGTCGTGGACAGCTTCGTGCAGCGGGCGTGAGGCCGACATGCCTCATTACGTCGCGGTCATCGAAGACAATGGCTCGGACGAAGCCGTTGGCATGTGGTTTCCGGACCTGCCCGGCTGCATGTCCGGCGGCGACGATGTCGAAGAGGCCCTGGAGAATGCGCCCGAGGCGCTCGCGCTCTATGCGCAGGAGCTGATAGAGGACGGCCGCGCGCTTCCCCCACCCAGGACATTGGACGAGCTCAAGGCCGATCCCGAATTTTCCGGCGACATCCGGAACCACACGACCGTCCTAGTCGCATGGCCACCCCTCGCCGACACCGGGGAGTGAGGACTGTTCGCCGCACTGGCCGAACTCTCGACAATTCCGGGGCGAACAGCCCTTGACCATGGCGAACTTCCCCGTATCAGATATCGCCATGGTCCGGGGCTGCATCACATTGATCGTGCTTGCATTGGGGATGCCGTCGCTCGCGACGGCGGAGACGATGAGCTTTGGCGATTCGATCGGTCTGCTGGCAAAAAGTTGCGGCGCGGAAATCGTCGCCAATTGCCGCGGCGTCAATCCGGATTCGACCCGCCTGAAGGAGTGCCTGTCCCGCAACCGGGACGTGCTCTCACAGCAGTGCCAGAGCGACTATCTCACCGCGTTCGATGCCATCCAGAAGCGCGTCGCCGCCCGCATCACGGTCGCGAACGCCTGCCAGCGCGAGATCGTCAAGGTCTGCGGCGGCTCGACCAAGGAGACCAGCAAGTCAGTCCCCTGCCTGGTCTCGACGCCCAGGGGCATCAGCAACAACTGCCTGAAGGCCATCGACGACGCGGGGTATCGATGATGCGCGCAGCCGGGCACATCCGCCGGACTCGGCTTCGCATTGGGCTTCGCTCTGCTCGCGGGCGCAGCCGGTGCACAGACCGCGCCGACCCGTGACGACATCATCGGCAAGCTCAATCATTTCGAGGAGGCCGCCGAGGTCGACCTCCCCGCGCTGAAGCAGCAGGTGATGGAGCGGGCCAAGGCCAGGATCAAGAACGATCCGGGTCCGGTGAACCGGCCGCTGATCGCGCCCGATCTGGCCAAGCTGCCCGCCTTCAACGCCCAGATTCAATTCGACGCCGACACGCCGATCATCCAGCCGGATTCGTACCGTACCGTCGGACGGATCGCCGACGCAATGGTTCACGCCTCGCTGCTGCCCTACACGTTCCTGATCGTCGGCCATGTCGAGTCCAATCAGAAGACGCGGGAAGCCAACGCCATCCTGAGCCAGCGCCGGGCGGATGCGATCCGCGATGTGCTGGTGAACACATTCAAGATTTCGACCAAGCGGCTCCAGCCGATCGGCCTGGGCGAGGAGCAGTTCCTCGACCGCGCTAAGCCGACCTCGGCAGTCAACGGCCAGTTGCAAATCCTGACCTTTGCCAAAGTGCCCGAAGATGCGCCGGCGCATGCCGTAGCAACGCCTGCACCTGCGGCGAAAAAGCCCGCCAGGAAGCATTGAGCGCACGGCCTTCGCGCTTGGCGGAACCCGTTGAAGTCTTGACAGATTTGTGACCTGTCTCACAGCGCGACAGCACGGTCCTGCGCGACAATCGCCCCAGTTTGTGCACTGCCCTATCAGGTGCTATAGGCTGTTTTCGCCCTTTCCCGACCCCGTGCCGCACGAGACTGAGATGGCTGGCTATTTTCAACGCCAACTGGCCGACTATGTCGAATACCATCGCGATCCCTGGAATTGCGCGATGCATGTGGTCGGCATTCTCCTGCTCTTCACCGGCGCGACGCTGCCGCTGACGCTGGTCCATTTCTCCGTGTTCGGGGCCGAGGTCAGCCTTGCGGTGATTTTGGCCCTGCCCGTGCTGGTCTACTGGCTGTTGCTGGACGCCGGCGTCGGGCTCGGCATCCTCGTGTCGATGATCGTGCTGCTTTCGGTCGCAACCGCGATCGGCAGTCAGGTCTCGCTTGCCATGATGTGGTCGATTTTTGCGGTGCTGATCGTGCTCGGCGTCGCATCGCAGATCGTCGGCCACAGGGTGTTCGAGGAGCGGCAGCCGTCGATGGTCGACCACCCCACGCATTTTCTGCTTGGACCGATGTTCGTGATGGCAAAGTTTTACATCGCACTGGGTTTTCGTCGCGACCTCGCCGCGATTCTCGCGCCTCTTCCGAGCAACTCCCTTTCAACCCGATAGCTTTCTCGAAGCGGAACAGCAAAACCTACTTCATGACTCTCGTACTGGTTACCGGTGGCAGCGGTTTCATCGGACAGCATCTCGTCGAAGCGCTCCGCGCCCGTGGGCAGCGGGTACGTGTTCTCGACGTACGGCCGCCGGCGGCGGCAAACGCGGACGTTGAATATGTGCAGGGCTCGGTGCTGGACGGTGCCGCGGTCGATGCTGCGCTTTCCGGGATCGATCAGGTCTATCACCTCGCCGGCCTCCCCGGCATGTGGGTCGCCAACAAACGCGATTTCCACGATGTCAATTTCCGCGGCACCGAGGTCGTGCTTGCGGCTGCGATGAAGCGCGGTGTGTCGCGCTTCCTGCACTGCTCGACGGAATCGATCCTGTTTCCTTATGCGGACCTCAACGGCATTGCCGCAGAGGAGGCGCTGCAGCCGGCCGACGCGATGCCTGGTGCCTATACGCGATCGAAGTCGCTCGCCGAGCACCACGCAGCCAAAGTCGCTGCCACCGGCTTCCCGCTCGTGATCGGCACGCCGACCATGCCGATCGGCCCCGCCGACCACAATCTGACGCCACCCACCGCAATGCTGTGGTACTTCCTGCAAAAGAAGGTGCAGCCGCATCTCGACTTCCTGGTCAACCTCGTCGACGTTCGCGACGTCGCCATGGGCCTGGTGCTGACGATGGAGCGCGGTCGCAACGGCCAGCGCTACATCCTTGGCGGCGACTGCGTCAGGCTCGGCCAGATCCTGCGGATGATGTCGGCGATGAGCGGACGGCGGCAATATCCGATGGTCGTTCCCGGCAAGATCGCCGAGCTCTCCGCCACCATGCTGGAATCGATCTCCGATCGCATCACGCGCCGTCCGCCCAACGGCACCGCCGAGGGCGTGCGCATTGCGCTGGCCGCGAGCGACCTTTCAATCGGCAAGGCCCGTCACGAGCTCGGCTATGCGCCGCGCCCGATCGAGCCGGTGCTGCGCGAAACCATCACCCATCTGCTCGCCCGCGGCGGCCAGGCCGCGTCCAATGCCATCGAGCATCACGCGCTGTCCTCGCGCGCGAGCTGATCTGCTCCCCAACCCAAAGAACCTTTCCGCATGTCCTTCGATTTCAGCAAGCTTCTCTCTGTCGCCTGGGGCGGCTGGACCACGACCTGGCCGACGCAGTTGCTCGCGCTGATCTGGCTCGCCTGGCTCGCCAGCTGGGTCGGTGCCTCGTTCTGGCAGGGCCGCACCCAGAAGCAGGTGATGACGCTCGAGTCCGGCCGCTATCGCATCCCGATCCTGGTCGGCGGCATCCTGTTCACGCCCTGGACTGCAGAAATCCTGGGCGAGAAGCCGCTCTGGGTGTTCGGCAATACCGGCGTCTACATCACAGCCCTGATCGTGCTCGCCGGGATCTCGTTCACCTGGTGGGGCCGGCTGCATCTCGGCCAGTTCTGGTCGAACACCATCACCCACAAGGAAGACCACCGCGTCGTCGACACCGGTCCCTACGGCATCGTGCGGCACCCGATCTACACCGGCTTGATCCTTGGCATGCTGGTCACCGGCATCGCGGTCGGCACCGTGACGGCGATCCTCGGCGCGATCCTGATTTCGCTCGGCATGTGGCAGAAGGGCCGGATGGAAGAGGTGTTTCTGTCGAAGGAACTCGGCGAGGACGCCTACGGCGCCTATTGCCGCCGCGTGCCGATGATCATCCCGTTCCTATCGCCGCGCTGAGGCCGGAACCGACCCTTCGCTCGTCCGTTTACGGCTCGACGCATGCAACGACCGCAGAGCATCGAGCCATGTCGGACGCCTACGATTATTTTCGCGCGCACGCGATCGCGGCGGTCCGCAAGGCGCGGGCGTTGCCGCCGGGGCGGCCGAAGCTGAAGCAGCGCACCGTCGCGCGCGTCTATCACCTCCTCTCCAGGGAAGCCGCACTCGCACCGAACATTCGTCATCTCGATGATTTCCGTGCGGCGCGACGGCTGGAGCTGCAGGTCCGCCGCTAATCCCCTCGCCCATGCAAATTCGATCAGCAGCCATTCCACGGCAATAGACCTCCGCGGAGTTCCGCGCCGGTTGACCTTTTGACCGCTACCCAGTTGGATGCGCGCGCAAAACGGCACGACGACATTTCGTCGTCGATCTGGAGAGGTCGACGATCAGGCAGAGATCAGGTCCTGGCCCGCGCGGGGCTTTGGGCGATCCGCGTTGGACAGTGCCGCAGGGTTCGACAGGGGATTTTCATGACATTTTCCAGCATCTTTGCGCAGTTCGTCGCATTCGTGGGCGGCATCGCGTTGCAATGGCGAAAGCTGTCGGGCACCACACCCGCGCCCGCCTGGGGTCAGGCCCCGTCGATTCCCGAAGCGAAGCCGCAAGGCGCACTGCCGACGCTGAAGATGCCGACCGCCAAGGGCTGGAGCGAAGGGCAGAAGCCGACGGTCGCCCCCGGGCTCAAGGTCAACGCGTTTGCGACCGGCCTCGACCATCCGCGCTGGATCGAGGTGCTGCCCAATGGCGACGTGCTGATCGCGGAAGCGACGCAGATCGCGGGCGCCCCGAGGTCGGTGTTCCACTACGCGATGCAGGCGACGATGCGGCGCGCCGCGGCGCTGGGCGAGTCCGCCAACCGCATCACGCTCCTGCGCGACAAGGACGGCGACGGTGTCGCCGAATATCGCGGCGCCTTCATGGAGAACCTCAGCCAGCCGTTCGGCATGGCGCTGGTCGGCGACACCTTCTATGTCGGCAACACCGACGGCGTGATGGCCTTTCCTTACGTCGCCAATGCCGACCGCATCACCGCGCCGGGCAAGCGGCTCACCACCTTCAAGCCGAGCGGCCACTGGACGCGCAGTCTGCTCGCCAGCCCCGACGGCAAGAAGCTCTATGCCGGCGTCGGCTCGCTCAGCAACATCGGCGAGATGGGCATGGAGGTCGAGGAAGGCCGCGCCGCGATTTACGAGCTCGATCTCGCTGCCGGCACGCATCGCATTTTTGGCGCCGGCCTGCGCAACCCGGTTGGACTCGCGTGGGAGCCCAACACGAACGTGCTCTGGACGGTCGTCAACGAGCGTGACGGGCTCGGCGACGAGACGCCGCCGGACTATCTGACTTCGGTGCGCGACGGCGGCTTCTACGGCTGGCCGTATTGCTACTGGGGCAAGACGGTGGACGACCGCGTGCCGCAGGATCCGGCGATGGTCGCCAAGGCGCTCACGCCAGACTACGCACTCGGTGGCCACACCGCTTCGCTCGGCCTGTGCTGGATGCCTGCCGGCACCCTGCCCGGCTTCCCGGACGGCATGGTGATCGGCCAGCACGGCTCGTGGAATCGCAGCACGCTGTCCGGCTACAAGCTGGTGTTCATCCCGTTCGAGAACGGAAAACCCTCCGGCGCCGCTCGCGACATCCTGTCGGGCTTCCTGTCCTCGGACGAGAAGGAATCCTACGGCCGCCCGGTTGGGGTCGTGATCGGCCCCGACAAGAAGTCGCTGCTGATGGCCGACGACGTCGGCAACGTGATCTGGCGTGTGACGGGCCCTTGAAGAGTTACGTCCCGACGCAAAGCGTGGCGCGCTGCTTGCGCAGCAGCGCGATCACGGATAGCGCGGTGATCATCCCGGTCTTTGGATTTTCGGATGGGATGTTCTCGATACTCATCGAGAACCGCGCCGAATCCGCCTCGACCTCGATGCGATGAACATTTCGCGTCACAGTGGGGTCGGCCCAAACCTGCATTCGGGTGCGATCGGGCCCGATGCCCGCCAGCGACAGCGCAACGGCGACATTGACGTTCGCTGGAAAGCCCTTCGCCGCGTCGCGCGCGCTGCCCTCGAACAGCTTGAGCGGCTCGCGCAAATTGTCGAGATCGATATTGTTCTGGACGATGAACGGCGCGCCCTTCAACCCGTCGATCGGCTTGCGCGTCACCATCTTCACCGAATGAATGGTGCCGATTGCGGCTGCGTTGACGGCGTCGAGCCCGATCAGCGCGCCGGTCGGGACGAGAATGCGACCGCCATTGGTGCGGGCGAGATCGACGAGATCAAAATTGTCGAGCAATCCGCCAACGCTGACCACGACTGCGGACCTGCCGCGCGTCACCGCCGGCTCGACGATCGCGCGCAGCTGACGGCTCGGCGCGCATTCGACCACGACGTCGGCGGCATCGCCGAGCTGGTCGATCGGCAAAACCTGCGGCGGGCGGCAGAGGCTGCTCAGAAAGCTCTGGTGTTTCGCGGGATCGCGTACCGCCACGGCGGAGAGCGTCAGCCCCTCAATGCCCTGATCGAGCGCAGTTGCAATCTTGCTGCCGATCGAGCCCAGGCCTGCAATCGCGACCCGCAATTCGCTCTCAGCCTTCTGATCCGCCATGATATCCACCGTTTCTCCAGGCCGCTCTCATAGCCGCTCACTCACGCTTCCCGCGCATAGCTGCGCAGGCGCGTCTCCAACACCGACAGCATCGCATCGCGGGCCGGATCGCGCGAGCCGCGTAACCAGGCCGCGGCCAGCGGCAGCCGGCCGACAGGGCCGTCCTGCTTCGGCCGGAGCGGCACGAAGCGCACGCCGGAGACCGCCATCCGCGTGGTCCAGCGCGGCACGATCGCAACGCCAAGCTTTGTCGCCACCAGATGGATAATGGTCTGCTTCTCGTCGGCCACCTGCACGATACGCGGCGTCAATCCGGCCTGCTCGAACAATTTCATCGTGAGGTCGTAGCTGTGCGGCCGCGAGCGGCGGTCCGGCACCAGCATTGGTTCGTCGGCGATGTCGGCCAGCTTGATCGACTTGCGCTTAGCGAGCGCGTGGCGCTGCGGAAACGCCACGATCGCGGTCTCCTGAAGCAGGGGCCGGAACTCCAGCCGCTTGTCCGGCCGGTCGGGAGGACGAACGAAGGCGAGATCAAGCGCGCCGGTCAGGATCTTCGGCAACAGCCGGACGGTCTTGTCCTCCAGCAATTGCACCGCGACCTCGGGATGCCCCGCACGGAAGTCACGCAGCAGCGGCGGCAACAGCCCGGCCGCGGCGCTGTCGATGGCGCCGACCCGCAGCCGCCGCGCGGCGCCTGCGCGCGAACGGTTGCGCAAGTTGCTTTGCACGGCTTCGACCCGGGCGAGGATGGCGCGGGCATCGCGCAGCAGCATGGCGCCGTCGTCGGTGAGCGAGACCGCGCGGGTCGTGCGCGCGAACAGCCGCGTTCCCAGATCCTCTTCCAACAGCCTGATCTGGCGCCCAAGCGCGGACGGCAGCATCTGGAGATGCTGCGCGGCGCGGCCGAAATGCAGCTGCTCGGCCGCCGCCACGAAGCATCGGAGCTGATGCAATTCCATCCCGGATCCTCTCGTCCCGCCGCGAGATGATTATATCATTTTTTTGTATAAACCAGCGCCAATTGAGTTGACCTGCCCGCACGCCTAGGCTCGCCGCCACACAACGACAACCAAAACCGGAACTTGAGGGAGGCGAGAGTGGCGAGCGAGATTCAGGCGCGTGTGCTGCGCAAGATCACCTGGCGCATCGTCCCCTTCATTATGCTGCTCTACTTCGTGGCCTTCATCGACCGCGTCAATATCGGTTTCGCCTCGCTGACGATGAACAAGGACATCGGCCTGTCGCCAACCGTCTACGGATTTGGCGCCGGCATCTTCTTCTGGGGCTACTTTCTGTTCGAGGTGCCCTCAAACATCATCTTGCACAAGGTCGGCGCGCGGATCTGGATCGCGCGGGTGATGATCACCTGGGGTCTGGTCTCGGCAGCGATGGCGTTCGTGCAGGGTGCGACCAGCTTCTACATCCTGCGCTTCCTGCTCGGCGTCGCAGAAGCCGGCTTCTTTCCCGGTATCATCCTCTATCTCTCCTACTGGTTTCCGGCCCGCCAGCGCGCGGCGGTGACCGCATTGTTCATGGCGGCAGCACCACTTTCGACCGTGCTGGGCTCGCCGGTCTCCGGCGCGCTGCTCGAAATGGATGGACTGTTCGGCTTCAAGGGCTGGCAGTGGCTGTTCGTGCTCGAGGCAATACCAGCCGTGCTGCTCGGCTTCGTCGTACTGGCCTTCCTGACCGATCGGCCGGAGAAGGCAAAATGGCTCGCCGATGACGAGCGCCGCTGGCTGGTCGAGACCATGAATGAGGAGACCACCAGCAAGGCCGCGACCGCGAGCCACAGCATCTGGCGCGGGCTCGCCGATCCGCGCGTGCTGGCGCTGTCGCTGATCTATTTCGGCACGTCGGCCGGCCTCTATACGCTGGGCGTCTGGGCGCCGCAGATCATCAAGCAATTCGGCCTGTCCTCGCTCCAGGTCGGCTTCCTCAACGCGCTGCCGGCCACGGCCGCTGTCGTCGCCATGGTGCTGTGGGCGCGGCATTCGGATCGCACCGGCGAGCGTACCTGGCACGTCGTGTGGGCCTGCCTGATCGCCGCGGCCGGGCTTGCCTATGCCGGTCTTGCGGCCGGAGTGGTCGCGGTTGTGGTGGCACTGGCGCTGGTCAATATCGGTATCTCCTCGGCCAAGCCGCCGCTCTGGAGCATGCCGACGCTGTTCCTCTCCGGTCCCGCGGCTGCCGCCGGCATCGCCACCATCAATTCGATTGGCAATCTCGGCGGCTTCGTCGGCCCCGCGATGATCGGCTGGATCAAGGACCAGACCGGCAGTTTTGTCGGCGGGCTCTATTTCGTCGCCGGCCTGCTCATTCTCTCGGCGGTCCTGACGCTGCTATTGTCGCGCGCGCAGACCGCGCCCGTCGAACCCATCCCGCAATCCCACTGATCTCTCCAACGGAGCCTTCTCATGCGCACCCATTCGATCGCAGCCATTCCCGCCGACGGCATCGGACCCGAGGTGATCTCGGCCGGAATCCGCGTGCTGGAGGCGCTGGCGAAGCGCAGCGCCGACATCGCCTTCACCATCAAGACGTTCGACTGGGGCTCGGACTATTACAAGAAACACGGCGTGATGATGCCGGCCGATGGTCTCAGCGAGCTGAAGAAATTCGACGCAATCTATTTCGGCGCGGTCGGCGCGCCCGACGTGCCCGACCACATCACCCTGTGGGGCCTGCGCCTGCCGATCTGCCAGGGCTTTGACCAATACGCCAACGTGCGGCCGACCAAGATTTTGCCCGGCGTCGCCTCACCGCTGCGCAATGTCGGAATCGGCGATCTCGACTGGGTGATCGTGCGCGAGAATTCGGAGGGCGAATATGCCGGCATGGGCGGCCGCGCACATCGCGGCCTGCCGGAAGAGGTCGGCACCGAAGTGGCGGTGTTCACCCGCGTCGGCGTCACCCGGATCATGCGCTACGCATTCCAGCTCGCGCAATCGCGTCCGCGCAAATTCCTGACCGTGGTGACCAAGTCGAACGCGCAGCGCCACGGCATGGTGATGTGGGACGAGATCGCGGCCGAAGTCGCGACCGAATTCCCCGACGTCACCTGGGACAAGATGCTGGTCGACGCCATGACGGTGCGCATGACGCTGCATCCGAAGAGCCTCGACACCATCGTGGCGACCAACCTCCACGCCGACATTCTCTCCGATCTCGCCGGCGCGCTGGCGGGAAGCCTCGGCGTGGCGCCGACCGGCAACATCGATCCGCAGCGCCGCTTCCCCTCGATGTTCGAGCCAATCCACGGCTCCGCCTTCGACATCACCGGCAAAGGCATCGCCAATCCGGTGGCGACGTTCTGGACCGGCGCGCAGATGCTCGAGCATCTCGGCGAGAAGGACGCAGCCGCACGGCTGATGAAGGCCGTCGAGCAGGTCTGCGCCGCCGGCGTGCTGACGCCTGATGTCGGCGGCAAGGCGACGACGAAGGAGGTGACGGATGCCGTGATCGACGCGATCCACGGCTCGAATATCTAGCAGATCGACAAATTCGGGGCCTGCGATTTCAGGGAGCCCCCGGCACGCTGTCGGGGGCCGGGAAGCGATTGTCCGGCCTGTCCGAGAGGCGCGAAAGCCTGGAAAATTTTGAGCCTCCCCCTTGAAACCAAAACGGTGTTTTTTTATTTTTGCCTCGCTGCCGAGAGGTGGCGTCCCCGACGCCTGACGGGTCGGGGGCTGAGACGGGCACCGGTCGTGTCCGGTGCCGCTCGTATCCATTTTGCTCTTTGGAGGATCTGGCTATGCGCACTTACGACTTCTCTCCCCTTTGGCGCTCGACCATCGGCTTCGACCGCCTGTTTGATCTCGTTGAAACGGCGCAGCGTGCCGGCGAGGACAATTATCCGCCCTACAACATCGAACGGCTCGGCGAAGATCGCTACCAGATCTCGCTTGCGATTGCCGGCTTTTCGCCTGACGAGGTTTCGGTTACTGCGGACCAGAACGCGGTCATCGTCGAAGGCAACAAGGCGGACAAGGCCGAACGCGAATATCTCTACCGCGGGATCTCCGCGCGGCCGTTCAAGCGGCAGTTCAACCTCGCCGACTACGTTCAGGTGAAGAGCGCCGCGTACGAGAACGGCCTGCTGAAAATCGAGCTGACCCGGGAAATCCCGGAAGCCATGAAACCGCGGCGAATTGCCATCAACGGCGCGCCGACTGGCAACGTGCATCAGATCGAAAGCAAAGCTGCCTGAATTTTTGCTCCGTCGGAGATTTGTTTGCTCCCGTCCGGCGCCGGGCGGGAGCGACCATTGCCTTCGATCGCGGCCCGGAACGCAAACCAGAGGTTTCTAACGAGAGGAGAAGGAGAACCTCGCATGATCGACGATGCTGATAACCTTATCGACCTGAACGCGATATTGCATCCCGCCTCCGTCTACGATCATCCCCGTGACGTGGTCCAAGATCGGACGATATCGATCAGCGAGAAGCGGGCAATCCTCGCATCATGGGCGTCGGACGCGGCCAGCGTCGCCTCAAGCCCGCCGCTGAGAGCACTGCCCGGCACGAACGGAATCGTGACGATCGACGAGATTTTGGAAGCCCTCTCCACGCTGGACCACCATCCGAAGGGGCCTCCCGGCGGCAAGCCTGTTCGCACCAGATCCGCCTCGCGGACCAGCCTCGCAGCCTAGCAACCGACTGTTCAAACGGATGATGAAGATGACGGACGAGAAGTTGGCCCTGTTGCGCGCGCACCGCAACAACATCAGCCGCTACCACCGGCTTCTACAGACCGAGCTCACGGAATTCGAGCGGCGCTTCATTGAGCGGCGCCTCTCGAGGAACGGTCCGCCGCCGAGAAGATCGGCGCCGCCACATTCCCCCTGACGTTTCCGATGGGCTCGGTCATGAACGCAACAACGCTAGAGGCAACCAGCAACCACAGTTGATCCAATGCCCGATCAATTCCCGACTTTCGAAATGTTCTTGAAGAGAAGCGGCCGAAAGACCTGGCGTTGGCGCGTATGCACGACGGAAGGGCGCCTTGTCGCGCACGGGTCGGAGAAGCGCCGACCCGCTGCCAAATATGCGGCCGAAAGGGCGCTGTTTCTGATGCTTCTCGCCGCGCCCTATCGAACGGTGAACCGAACTTCCACCACGGCGCGATCGTCGTTGGCAACTTCGATATCGAAATGGCTGCCTCGACACCACACCCGTGGATAACGGGTCGAGGCTCCGCGCGTAAGCACCTACCGCCGCACCGGTGCCGCCGGCGCCGCCATTGCGGCCGCGGCGTCCGGCGGCGTCAAATGGCGCGGGACGATGATCGACTGGCCGGGCGTGAGCGTCGCATTCTCCGGCAGCGAGTTGCTCTGCGCGAGCGTCCAAAGCGGCACGCGATGGGCGGCCGCAATGCTCTCCATGGTGTCGCCACGGCGGACCGGCAAACGCACCCCGCTGTCCCACAACTCGACCAGCGTGTCGGCGGGCACGAGATAGCGCAGCGGCACCGCATCGGCCTGGGTCTGCGCCTGGATGCGCGGCAACTGCGTCACCATGTCGACGATCTGGCGATGGATGTCATCCGACTTCTCGATATTGATATGCGAGACGCGGCTGTTCTCCTTCAGATCGTAGCTCGCATAATGGCCGCGGAAGCCCGGCACCGCCACCACATTGCCGCCGCCGAGCACGCTGTCGGAGAGAAAGATGTTGATGAAGCGCTCGACATTGAGCGGCACATCATCGGTTGCATGGGCGGGATCGATGGTGATGACGAGGCTGATCGGGATGTTCTCCTTGGCCGCCATCTCGGAGATGATGACCGAGCACAGCCCGCCCATGGAGTGGCCGATCAGCACGATCGGTGCCGGGCTTTCCTTGTAGCTGGCGATGGCGCGATCGCCGATCCATCGGCAGATCGTGAATTCGTAGACGTCGGCCGAGAAGCCGGCCTTGGTCAGCTTCTCGGCAAGCCGGTCCATGCCGGTCGAGAAGATTGGCCCCATCGCGCCGCGGAACAGGTAGATTTTCGGCGGCGGCAGGGGTTCTGCAGGCGGAGGTGGAGGCGGGGCGGCCGGGATCGCAGCCGGCTTCGACTTGGCGGGCGAGCCAGCAGCCAAGCCGGGGGTCAAGGCGAGCAGCGCAACCGCTGCCAACACCACAAGTCGCCTTGGATCAATCATCAAGTGCCGCAGTCCCACCACAGGAGGCGCAGGCCTCCCCCAGACGGCTTAGTGACCACTGATTGGGTGGTTTTTGGGGCACGGAACCGGGGCCTGTCGCCTCGCCTACCCATCAAAGCCCCGTGAGCAAGTATCATTTAAGCAGATCTGAAGCGACGTCACGCTTTCGGCGCCGTCCCGGGGATACCACCAGCCGCCGCTGCCCGCAGGGGTATTCGGCTCAAGGTCTCAAGGGATCACGACATGAATACGCGATCGGAACGTATGCGAGGTCGGCTTCACTCGCACTGATTCGCCGTGCACCCAACACAATGCCGCCGCCGACATGGATGTCGACGGCGGCGTGATGATTTCAGCCGCTACAGGCGAAAAGCTTCAGTTCCTCGCCGGCGCCACAGCGGCGGCCGAGTGCGCAGCCCGCGGAGCGCCGGGTTCGGCGACCGGTCCGGCCGGACCGCGCGAGCGGGCGATCGCGGCATCAATCTCGGCGATGACGCGGCGCTGGATTGCCTCGTTCTTGTCGATGGTGATGTGGCCGACGCCGCTGCCGCGCACGTCGACATTATCGAGCTTGCCGCGGAAGCCGGACCCGGCACGTACCGGCTCGCCGGGGCCGTCGCCGATATAGATGTTGATGTAGCGCTCGGCGCCGGTCGACAGTTTTGTCTTGAACACCGAGTCGAGGCCGATCGCGAGCTTCACGGGAACGCCGAGCTGGTTGAGCTTGGCGATCATGTCCGGCAGCGCGGTCGCGCCCGATGAATGCCCGACCAGCACGATGGTCTTGAGCCGGCCCGCCTTGTAGTTCGCCGCGGCCTCATCGGCGAGCGAGGACCAGGACACGAAGTTCGCGACGGTCACCGGGATGCCCTGCGCCTGGAGGCGGGCGCCGATCGTGTCGAGCCCCAGCGAGAAGATGTTGAGCACGCCGCGGAGCAAATAGACATGCGTCGTCGCCGCGGCCTGGCTCGGCGCCGCCTTGGCGGTGGTCGGGCTGATGGCAACAGCTGACAGCAGAAGCAGGCAGATCGCCCACATGCGGAGAGTGGACAACTGGCTGACGCCGGCGGTGTGACGGCCGTTCGGTCTCATCGATGTTTTCCCTGGGGACATACGCTTCGCGATTGGCCGGAATCGTAGCCACGGCCTGCTAGCAGACGCAACAAAGAGCCGCGTGAACGGCGATCTTAGCCGCAATCCGTGACCATCGCGCAACACTTGCCTGAAACCTGCCACCGAAGCGCCTGTTTTGAGACCATTTTTCTCCGGGCAATTGCGGGAGGGCAAGGCCATTCCTATTTCAGGGCTCCGCCGGTGTTCCGCCCGCCAGGGTGCGGGTTCCGGCACATCCTCCCCCCATCCCCGACCGGCCCTCATGTCCTCCATCATTTCCGTTGCCAGTTTGTCGAAGACCTATGGGTCCGGCTTCAAGGCGCTCAAGAACGTCAATCTCGACATCAAGCGCGGCGAGATCTTTGCGCTGCTCGGCCCCAACGGCGCCGGCAAGACCACGCTGATCTCCATCATCTGCGGCATCGCCAACCCCAGTGAGGGCAAGGTCAGCGTCGGCGGCGAGGACATCCAGACCTCCTACCGCAAGGCGCGCTCGCTGATCGGCCTGGTGCCGCAGGAACTCCACACCGACGCGTTCGAGAGCGTATGGGCGACCGTGAGCTTCTCCCGCGGCCTGTTCGGCAAGCCGAAGAATCCTGCGCATATCGAGAAGGTGCTGAAGGACCTCTCGCTCTGGGACAAGAAGGACAACAAGATCATCACCCTCTCCGGCGGCATGAAGCGCCGGGTGATGATTGCGAAGGCGCTGTCGCACGAGCCGCAGATCCTGTTCCTGGACGAGCCGACCGCCGGCGTTGACGTCGAACTGCGCAAGGGGATGTGGGAGGTCGTGCGCACGCTTCAGCAGTCCGGCGTCACCATCATCCTCACCACGCATTACATCGAGGAAGCCGAGGAGATGGCCGACCGCATCGGCATCATCAACAAAGGCGAGATCGTGCTGGTCGAGGACAAGGCGACCCTGATGCAGAAGCTCGGCAAGAAGCGGCTGACGCTGCATCTGCAGAACAAGCTCGCTGCGCTGCCGGAGAGCCTCGCTCACTACGAGCTCGACCTCTGCGACAGCGGCGCGACGCTGGTCTACGATTACGACACCAAGGGCGATCGCACCGGGATCACCAGCCTGCTCAGCGACCTCCGCACCGCCGGCATCCGTTTCAACGATCTTGACACGACCCAATCGTCGCTCGAGGACATCTTCGTCGACCTCGTGAGGGCGTCATGAATTATCGCGCCGTTCGCGCCATCTATCTGTTCGAAATGGCGCGCACCTGGCGCACGCTGCTGCAAAGCATCGTTTCGCCGGTGGTTTCGACCTCGCTCTATTTCGTGGTGTTTGGTGCTGCGATCGGCTCGCGCATCAGCCAGGTCGAGGGCGTGAGCTACGGCACCTTCATCGTGCCGGGTCTCATCATGCTCTCGGTGCTGACGCAAAGCATCGCCAACGCCTCGTTCGGCATCTACTTCCCGAAATTCACCGGCACCATCTACGAGATCCTGTCGGCGCCGATTTCTTACTTCGAGATCGTGCTTGGCTATGTCGGCGCGGCCGCGACCAAGTCAATCATCCTCGGCCTGATCATTCTCGCCACGGCTGGCTTGTTCGTGCCGTTGCACATCCATCATCCGGTCTGGATGCTGACCTTCCTGGTGCTGACGGCGGTAACGTTTAGCCTGTTCGGCTTCGTCATCGGCATCTGGGCCGACGGGTTCGAAAAGCTCCAGATGATCCCGATGCTGGTGGTGACGCCGCTGACCTTCCTCGGCGGCAGCTTCTATTCCATCGACATGCTGCCGCCCACCTGGCGCACCGTCGCGCTCATCAACCCGGTCGTCTATCTGATCTCGGGCTTCCGCTGGAGCTTCTACGAGATCGCCGATGTCAGCGTCGCCGTCAGCATCGGCATGACGGCGGCGTTCCTGGTGATTTGCCTCGCCACCATCTGGTGGATTTTCCGGACCGGCTATCGGCTCAAGAATTGATCGTCATTCCGGGCGCGCTCCGCGCACCCGGAATGATGGCCTGTTACCTGTAGCAACGGAAATGGTGATACCCGTCATAATAGCCGCGGCAGTGGCGGTGGCCGTGATAGGGAATTCCCAAAATACCGTCGACCGCACCAACAGCACCACCGACTCCGGCGCCAACGACACCGCCGACGGCGCCGCCCACGGGACCCGCAATGCGGTTACCCTCGTAAGAACCTTCCTGGGCGCCGCGAACGATGCCTTGGGCGTGGCTGGCTTGCGGTACGCAAGCCAGGGCAAGAAGGACGGCGGCGCCCGCGAAGAGCAGGCGGACGGATCGAGCCGTCGGCAACTGCGCGGCGGCAATACGAGCTTTGTTCATCTTGAGTCCCCGGAAGAATACGACGGCGCCGGCAGCAGCCGCCAATTGGTAAGCCGTATTCAACGCTGCAAGCAGCCAAATGGTTGCGCCTTTGTGACGAATTGTCGGCGTTGTGAACGCAGCTCCCGCTCGCGAAAATGTCAGCATCGCCGGCGCCGGCGCGGCACAAAGCGGCCTTGCTTACGCCCGGCATCACGTTAACGATGGGCGGGCAGGCCGCTGGAACGAAAGCCGGATTGCAGGCATAGTGCACGCCGGGGACGGAGAGCCGCGGCGCCTAGCGTGAACAGGCCGGAGGCCAGAATTCAAATGCGTTCCTTTTTCATTGCGTTCATGTCCCTGATGCTTTTGAGCGCAGGCACGGCGCAGGCCAAGGTCGACATTACGATCGACAAGGACAATCAGCAGATGACCGTCGTGGTCGACGGCGTCACGCGCTATCATTGGCCGGTGTCGACCGGCATTCCCTCGCGCGAGACGCCGAGCGGCGCCTTCCGCGCCTTCCGCATGGAAGAGGATCACTACTCCAAGGAATTTGACGACGCGCCGATGCCGCACTCGATCTTCTTCACGAAGGTCGGGCACGCCATCCACGGCACCGACTCGGTCGCACGATTGGGCACGCCCGCCTCGCATGGCTGCGTGCGGCTGTCGCGCCAGAACGCTTCGACGCTCTACGCGCTAGTGCAGGAGCAGGGCGTGCTCAACACCACGGTGACGCTGACCGGCTCGGCGCAAGTGGCGCTGGCCCGCAATCCGCGCGGTCGCACCAACAATGCGGTGGCGCGCGCCCAGCAACCGGCTGAGGAGCAGTACGCGACGTCAGGCGATCCGGTAAATCTGGCGCCGCCGATGCAGCCGGCCCGCCGCTACCTGCCGCAGGACGATAACTACATCTATCCCGCCGACGGCAGCGACACTGGCGCGCGCTATCCGGCGCCGCGCCCGATCAACCGTCCCTATGGTGCGCAGGCCTACCAGCAGCTGCCGCAACCGCAGCCGACTTACGACCAGGGCTATGGCCAGCAGGGCTACTACTATCAGCAGCAGCAACCCCGCCAGTATTATCAGCCGCGCGGCTACTACTAGTAGCTGACGCTATTCGAACGCGGCGTCGCCGCGTTCGACGACCTTTCGTTTCTTCTGCGCCAGCAGCGAATCAAAATGGTTGCCGCGCTGGGCAGCGGCGGGCTTCGATACGGTCAGGGCCGCGAGGAAAAGGGCGGCGAATTAGCGGGCACGGTTTAGCGGGCACGGTTCCTGCAAAAATCCCGTCACGCGCGTCAAACTGCAATTTTGGGGAGATAAGGGCGCCGTTGCCCCTGTCGATCGGGGAATCGCGCCAACCTGGGCACGAAATGAGCAGCCGGGCGGCGCAGGAAAGCAACAGTCCCCAACCTTCAACGCCGCGGCGTTAAGGCCAAATTGACAACCTTAAGGTCGCACGTATTGTCGTTCCCACTGTTTCTGGGAAATGACATGACACGCGAGCAGATTTCGATTTCTGCGTTACGGCGCTAGCCAATACCCTGCGAATTTCGAAGGACCGCGTCGACACCGGCACTAAATTCAGCCGCCTCGGCCTCGATTCGGCGATGCTCGTCTACCTCATGATGGAGCTCGAGGAGAAGCTCGACCTCGAACTGTCGACGGACGACTTCTACGACCACCCTACGGTTGAGGCGCTGTCGCGATTTCTCGCGGACAAGCGCGCGCTCCGCTCCGCCGCCTGAGGGCGGCTGAAGCGGCGTACCCAGATGGACAATCTCCGCTCGCTGGTGGCGCTACTGGCCCGGCGTGCGGCGGAGCAGGCCGACGATCGCGCCTATGTCTTCGTCTCCGATCGCGGGGTGGAGGAAGCAGCTCTCACCTTCCGTCAATTGCATGATGCTGCGCGCGCCCTCGCCACGCGCCTGAGCGCGGCCGCACGGCCCGGCGACCGCGTGATCCTGGTGTTTCCGCCGGGCATCGAATTCGTGGTGGCGTTCTTCGGCTGCCTGATAGCAGGCGTGATCGCCGTGCCGATGATGATGCCGCGGCGAAACAGCGCGCGCGATTCCAGCGCCGCAATCCTGGCCAATTGCACGCCGGCGCTGGCGCTGACGACCACTGCATTCGCATTGCGTGGTGACCTGCAGGCGCGGTTCGCGCAGGAAACGATCCGGTGGATCGAAGTCGATCTCACCGCAGCGGCCGGCGAGACCACCGATCTTCCGGAGCCAGCGCCCGACGACATCGCATTGCTGCAATATACCTCCGGTTCGACCTCCGAGCCGAAGGGCGTGATGGTGAGCCACGCCAATCTGCTCGCCAATCTCGAGATGATCCGGATCGCGCTCGGCAACACCAGGCAATCGACCTACGTCAACTGGGTGCCGCTCTATCACGACATGGGACTGATCCTGAACGCGCTGCAGGCCCTCTATGTCGGCGCGACCTGCGTGCTGATGGCGCCGAACGCATTCATGCAGCGGCCGCTCGGCTGGCTGCGCGCAATCTCGCACTATCGTGCGCAGGTCGCCTGCGGGCCCAATTTCGGCTTCGACCTCTGCGTCAGCCGCTATCGGGCCGATCAGATGGAGGGCGTGGACCTGTCCTCGCTCCGGATCGCGCTCAACGGCGCCGAGCCGGTGCGCGCCGATACCATCGCGCGTTTCATCGAAACATTTGCGCCGCACGGCCTCGATCCGCGCGCGATGTATCCCGCCTATGGCATGGCGGAAGCGACGCTCCTGATCTCCGGCGGGACGAGTGGCGGCGGCCACGTCACGCGCGACGTCAGCCGCGCCGCGCTTCAGGCCCATGCAGCCAAGGCGCCGGCGGATCCCGGCGATGCCCAACTCGTCGTCGGTTGCGGCCGCGCGCTGATCGGCGAGCAGATTGCCATTGTCGATCCCGAGTACCGCGGGCGGCTTCGGGCCGACCGCGTCGGCGAAATCTGGGTCAGCGGCGCCAATGTCGCCCGCGCCTACTGGTGCAACGATGCGGCGACGCGCGAAGAGCTCAACGCTGAGATCGCAGGCGAGGATGGCCGATGGCTGCGCACCGGCGACCTCGGCTTCCTCGATTCCGCAGGCGAATTGTTCGTCACCGGCCGGATCAAGGATCTCATCATCATCCGTGGCATCAACCACTATCCGCAGGACATCGAGCACACCGCGCAGTCGCTGGACAACGCATTGCGCGAGAACTGCGGCGCCGCCTTTTCCGTGCCGGACGAACATGGCGAGGAAAGTCTCGTCATCGTCCAGGAGGTCGAGCGCACCGCACGGCACGCGATCGATACCGCCGAGATCAAGGGCCGGATCCGCGAGGCCATCGCCGACAGCCACGAGCTCTCCGCCCGACATGTCGCGCTGATCCGTCCCGGCGCGCTGCCAAAAACCACCAGCGGCAAGATCCAGCGCAAGCTTGCGCGCAGGCTCTGGCTCGACAGCGGCTTCGAGGAGATCGGCTGAGCCGGCTCAGAAATCGATCGTCGCGCTCTCGCCATCGCGCAGGCTGGAGATGATGCCTTGCTCGATCCGGCGCGCGAGTTTCGGGCGATAGTGGATGAAGTCCGCGAAGTTGTCGCGGTCGCGGGTCAACTCGTTGTCGACGCGATAGCTGATGAAATTGCTGCGCGGACGTCCCGCGATGACGGTTTTCAGCGCGGCATTGCAAGCGACGCGGTCCAGCGCCACAGCCGTACCGGGCTTCGGCACGGTGGCCGCCAAGGTCGGCGGCACGATGATGATGATGGGCAGATCGGCCGGCAGCTTCCTGACAATCTCTGCCAGCGCAGCGATCTCGGGAAATGTCGCCCGCGTCTCGGCGGATGCAGCCGGCGCAGGATCCCTGGGCCAGCCGACCTCCCTGAATTGGCCGGGCGGCCAGATGTCCTCATAGCTGACAAAGCCGTCCGGGTTCATCCGCTGCCGCCAGCCGAGCCCGATGGCGAGCCGCTGAAACGCCTGCTCGATCGCCTGCCACGAGATCAGCCGCACCGCGTAGGTGACGACACTTCTGTCGTAGAGCCAATAGGGGAACGGAGCGCCCTCCTCCTTCGGCCGCGCATGCACGCACCAGCCGGGATCGGCCGCGATCACCAGCGCGCCGACCTGCTTGTGATTGCGCAGGAAAAAGTCGAGCACCGCGAGCTGCTCGCGCGGAACCGAGCCGGTGGTATAGAGCTGCACGAAGCGCAGGCCTGTCGCGCGCGATAATTCCGCCGGCTCGATCATCTGCGCTGTCGAATTGCCGAGGATGGCCGCGTTGAAGTTCGGGTCTCTGGCGCGGCTCGCGGCCGTGATCTGGGTAAGACGATTGTCGACGCCGTCGATGCCCAGCAGGCCGAGCTTGCCGCTGTCATAGGGATCGACGACCACCATCAGCGCCAACACCAGCACGGCCGCGCCGAACAGCGTGCCCAGGCAGGCCGTGATGCTCCTCCCCCAACCGGGATCGGTCTCAGAACTTGAAGTAGACGAATTCATGGAGATCCCGACCACCCATGTGGAGCAGCAAAGCGAAAAGGCAGATCCCGAGCACGCCCGCAAGCCAGGGGCTCGGGCGGCGCGTGAAGAACGCGACGATGTCCTGGCTCGCCGGCAACAGGAAGGCGAACAACGGCGCCACGATCAACGGCCAAAGGTGCTGCCCGCGCGCGAGCGGCAATGGCTGGATGAGCCCGGCGAAGACATGCCAGGCCGCCTCGACCGAGCCGGCACGAAAGATCACGCCGGTGGCCAGCACGAACAGCACGGTGAGCGCCCAGTCGAGCCATGACGGGACGTGCGGGCCATAGCGCCGCCACAGCGAACAAACCACCTGCGCAACACCGTGCAGGATGCCCCAGAGCACAAACGTCCAGCTCGCGCCATGCCACAAGCCGCACAGCGCCATGGTAATCAGCATTGCGCCGAAGAACTGCACCGGCAGAAGGCGCCGCGGCAGGATACGTAGATTGACCAGAGGGTAGAACACGTAATCGCGCAGGAACAGCATCAGCGTGATGTGCCAGCGCTGCCAGAAATCCTGGATGTTGGTCGAGCGCAGCGGCGCATTGAAATTGTAGGGTAGCTGCACGCCGAACAACAGACCAAGGCCGATCGCGATGTCGGAATAGCCGGAAAAGTCGAACAGGATCTGAAACGAAAAGCAGAAGGCAAGCCAGCCGTCGCCGCTTGCAAGCGGTCCAGCCACCGCCTGCGTGTAAATGGGATCAAGCAGGTTCGCGATGCCGTCGGCGATCACGACCTTCTGGAACAGTCCGAGCGCGATGAAGCAGATCGCGATGCAGAACTGACGCTGCCAGCCCGGGACGTAGACCTGCCTGCCGAATTGATGCATCACCTCCGACCAGCGCGCGAGCGGGCCTGCGATCGCCTGCGGGAAGAAGGCGATGTAGAGCGCATAGCGATCGATCGCGTAGAGCGGCGCCTTGCCGCGCCGCAGATCGACCAGATACATGATGTGATGGAAGGTGAAGAAGGAGATGCCGAGCGGCAACCCGATGTCGAGCGTCGGCAACGTGGCACCCAGCACATGCCCGAGATTGGCGAGGATGAAGTTGGCGTATTTGAACAGCGCCAGCACGCCGATATCGAGCACGATGACGAGCGTCAGTATCGCCTTCCACTTCACCCGCCCATAGGCGACCGAGGCGAACCAGTTGATGAGGATCGACACAATCAAGAGCGCGACGAAGGACGGACTCCCCCAGGCGTAGAAGATCAGCGACAGCGCCACCTGCACGACGATGCGCAAGCGCGGATAGGGATCGAACAGGCGGTAGATCAGCAGTGCCGCCGGAAGGAACACCAGGAGGAAGGGGTAGTCGTTGAACAGCATTGGTTCAGCGCTGCGCCGTCATCGCCGGATCCCGATCCTTAGCCCGTTTCCAGATCGGGCGCGGCATCGCCCGGCTGCCGGAGCATGCGCCGCGCGATCTTCTCCTCGCTCGGCACCTTGACGTCCCAGGCGAGCCCGAGCGCCTCCAGCGCGCGGATGAAGATGAAGCCTGGATCGAACTCGAACCAGCGCAGGCCGAATGCCGCCGAATACGGGAAGGCGTGGTGGTTGTTGTGCCAGCCCTCGCCCCAGGCGAGCCAGGCCATCACGCCGAGATTGCGGCTATTGTCGTCACGGGTGACGAAAGGCTGCGCGCCAAACGTGTGCATGATGGAGTTGATGGCGGACATGGTCTGCTCGACCACGCACATGCGCACCACGCCGCCCCAGAGCAGGCCTGTCAGCGCGCCCCACAGGCTCATGGTGGCGAAGCCGCCGATCGCGGCCGGAAGCAACAGGCCGAGCGCGACCCAGCTGTAATATCTGCTGTTGACCGCAACCAGGGTGCGGTTGGCCATCAGATCCGGCACGTAATGGGCGACGTTGGGATAGTCGTGTGCGACCATCCAGGTCAAATGCGCGTGCAGGAAGCCGCGCAGGCGGCCCAGCACGCCGCCGCCATGCAGGCGCGGCGAATGCAGATCGCCGTCGTGGTCGGACAATTCGTGGTGCCGCCGGTGCATCGCCGCCCAGGACAGCATTGGGCCTCGCCCGGCCATCGATCCCATCAGGATCAGGATCGCGCTCATCGGGGTCGAGACGGCAAAGGCGCGATGGGTGAACAGGCGGTGATAGCCGACGGTGAGCCCAACCCCGGTGATCAGCCAGAAGCCGAAGAACAGGCTGAGCTCAATGATGCCGATCGGACGGTAGAATAGGAGGCCTAGCGCGATCAGCGTACCGACGAAGGGCAAAACGTCGAATATGATGAAATGCCGCCGCTGCATCTTGTGAAAATGCCGACTGCGAATGATGCGGTGATCGCGTTTCTGTTGCACGGTCGGGATTCCAAGGCGACGTCTATGAGTACATACCGCCAGAGCGGACGCAACCGCAAGCGCCGCCCCCAGGTTTCAACAGGCGCAAAAGGCTATAAATCAGGCCGGACGCGCTCAGCCGCGTTCAAGCATTGCTCTTTCATTTGCCACCGGAAGTGTGATGACATCACGTACTACGACAATCTTGACAGTGCTGTCACTTCTCATTTCGGGAAAAGCCATGGCTTTCGATCTCGAGGCGCATCGCGGCGGGCGGGCGCTGATGCCGGAAAACACCCTGCCGGCCTTTGCCAATGCCCTCTCGATGGGCGTGGACACGCTGGAGCTCGACGTCGGCGTGACCGCCGACGGCGAGGTCGTTGTGTCGCATGAGCGCGGGCTCAATCCTGATCTGGCGCGGGATGCGAACGGCGCCTATGTCACGGCGCCCGGCACGCCTTTCGTGAAGCTGCGGTTCGCCGATGCCAGGGCCTACGACGTCGGCCAAATTCGACCGGACAGCGCCTATGCGAAGCAATTTCCCGACCAGCGCGCCGTGCCCGGGACCCGCATTCCCACGCTGAGGGAGCTGTTCGCGCTGGTGCGCAAATCCGGCAACGAACGGGTACGTTTCAATATCGAGACCAAGATCGATCCGGACCATCCGGATGAATCGCTTTTGCCGGAAGCCTTCGTCGCAAAGCTGCTCGGTGTGATCGCAGACGAGAATTTTTCCGACCGCGTCATGATCCAGTCGTTCGACTGGCGGACCCTGCTGCTGGTCCAGCAGCAGGCCCCGATGATTCCGACCGTGTATCTGACGCTGCAGCGCGGATCGGCACCGACCATCGCCCTCGACAAGGCCACCAGTTGGACGGCGGGTTACAGCCCGGTCGATCACGGCGGCTCGCTGCCACGCACGATCAAGGCCGCAGGCGGCGCGATCTGGTCGCCCTATTTCGGCGATGTGACCGCGGCGCTTGTCACTGAAGCCCATACGCTAGGGTTGCGCGTGGTGGTCTGGACCGTCAACAAGCCCGACGACATGGCGCGGATGATCGAGATCGGCGTCGACGGTATCATCTCCGACCGGCCCGACCTGTTGCGGCAGGTCGCAGGCGAGAAGGGGATTGCGCTGCCGCAGGGGACGCCGGTCGAGCCGTAGCGCCAAACCATCTCGTGTCCCGGACGCGGCGCGGCATGAAATGACGCGACGCAGAGCCGGGCCCCAGCGGACATGGGCCCCGGCTCTGCAGCGCACCGCTGAGAAGCGCTGCGCTGCGTCCAGGGCACGAAGCGTTACTGCTCTCCGTACCGCAAGCGACGGTAAAGCGCGCCCAGGATGTTGGAATAGTCGTCGGTCCAGACCCGCACCTTCTCGTCCGCGTCGGTCTCCTCCCATTGCTTGGAGGAGGCCAGCTTGCCGACATCATCAGCTTCGCGCGCGGAGATGACGACGTCGGTGGAGAAGATGTAGTCGGCATCGCGGCCCGAATCCTCGTCGTAGACCCAGCTCTTCAGATCGTTGGCATCGGCGATGCCGACCACGACGGGCTCGAGATCGAGATGCCGATTGGAGACGTGCATCACCACGGCGCCATGCGGGGCGAGCTTGTCCTTGTAGATCTTCATCGCCTCCTCGGTCGCGAGATGGATCGGGATCGCATCCGACGAATAGGCATCGACGATGATGAGGTCATAGGCGTCGTCGGGCTCCCTGGCGAAGGTGAGACGCGCATCCCCGATCACCGGCTTCAGGTCCGGCAGGCAGCTCGAGATGTAGCGGAAGTTTTTCGGGTCGCGCGCGGCATCGACCATGGACTGGTCGATCTCGAAGAATTTCCAGTCCTCGCCGGGCTCCGCGGCGCAGGCGAGCGTGCCTGATCCGACGCCGATCGCCGCGACCTTCAACGGCGCGCCCTTGCGCTCGCGGATCGCGGTGATGGCCTGACCGATGCCGCCATCCTTGTGGTAATAGGTGATCGGCTCGGGCCGGCCGGTGACCGGCGTACCGTCATTGTTGCGGAAGCGCTCGGCGCCATGAATCGTGGTGCCGTGCATCAGCACGTGGAAATAGCCGCCGGGCGTCACCACGATCTTGTGGACACCGAAGAAGCTGCGCACGGTCGTGACGCGCCCTTCGTCCGCCGGATAGAACCGGATCAATGCGAGCGCGAGCGCGACCGTGGCAAAGATCTTCCAGCGATCGGCGTTGACCGCGAGCGCCAGAAGCGCTGCCAGCACGCCGACCGCGCCGGCAACCCAGACGCGGTGATCCTCGAACCAGGTCGAAAGCTCCCCTGTTATGTACGTCGGCGCAACCAGCGCCGCCGCGAGCACGGCAAGCGCCAGCCAGTACCATCTCACGACGCCAACAAGACGCTCGTTCGCCGAGGGCCTGCACAGCGCGGCGAGCGCGACCAGGATTGGATATTCAGCGATCCACGAGAAGGTGAAGGGAGCAACGAGGCCGGCAAAGAGGCCGCCGACCATGCCGCCGAACGACAGCGCGACATAGAAGCCGGTGAGATATTTGGCTGCGGGGCGGGTGCGCGCCAGTTCGCCATGACAGGCCATGGCGATGATGAAGAAACACAATTGATGGCCGCCGAGCGTGAGCAGCAAATTCTGCTCGCCGCCGAAGGCGAGCAGGACGATGACGCCCGCGATCGCGACCGGCTGGAGCATCAGCATCCATTTGTGCGGCAACAGTGGCCGCGACTGGAACACCACGACCCAGGTGAGGAGGTACAGCGACAGCGGCAGCACCCACAACAGCGGCGCTGCCGCGACGTCGGTCGAGATATGCGCGGTGACTGCGATCAGCAGGCCTGACGGTACCGCGGCGAGGAAGATCCAGCGCAGCCGCGTCACGACGCCCGGTGCCGGCGCATTTAGGTCCTCGGTTCGGGCATCGGCCATCGCGAGCTTCGGCGAGCGCAGCAACAGCACGCCGCAGGCGGCGATCAGCAGGATCAAAACGCCATAGCCGCCGGTCCAGAGCCGGTTCTGGGTGTGCAGCGTATACATCGGCTCCAGCAGGAATGGATAGGATAACAGCGCGAGGAAGCTGCCGATGTTGGAGGAGGCATAGAGGAAATAGGGGTCGCGGCCATCAGGATGGCCTGTGCGGACGAACCAGGCCTGCAGCAGCGGATTGTTGGCGGCGAGCGCGAAGAACGGCAGGCCAATCGACATCACGAAGAGGCCGAGCAACCAGAACGCATAGCCGGACGCTGGCGGCTCGCCGTAGGCAGTGGCGATGCCAAGCGGCAGCGTGACGAACGCAACGACCAGCAGCGCGAGATGCACCACCACGGGAACGACGCGATTCCTGATCTGCATGAGCAGATGCGCATAGGCATAGCCCGCCAGCAGCAGCGATTGAAAGAACACCATCGCCACCGACCAGACCGCCGGCGAGCCGCCGAGCCGCGGCAGCACCATTTTGGTGAACAGCGGCTGCACCGAGAACAGCAGCAGCGCGCTGACGAAGATCGCCGCGGTATAGACCGTCAGCAGCAGCCGGTTGCGCGACGAGGACGGCTGCTCCGTGGCGGCGGGTTGCACGATCGAATCCATGGGAGCTCCGGCAAAAGCGTTTTCCAGCGAAGTGGGCACCGGTTCGCGCGAGAAAACGCGTCGAACAAAGCCCCCGGCGGTCGCCGGGCGCGCGCAATGGAGCACACCGCGCCTGAACGGGCAATAAATGGCCGGGTGATGTTGCGTCGAGAAACGCCTGATATAGAACGTCATGACGGTCCTTCGGGCGATCCCGGAACGACCACGGAACATTCTGAAATCATTCATGACCGATACCGACGTCGTCATCATCGGCGCAGGCCATAACGGCCTCACCTGCGCGGCCTATCTCGCCGCGGCGGGGCTGCGCGTGCACGTGGTGGAGCGCCGCAAGGTGGTCGGCGGAGCGGCGGTCACGGAGGAGTTTCATCCGGGCTTCCGCAACTCGGTCGCGGCCTACACCGTGAGCCTGCTCAACCCGCAGGTCGTGCGCGATCTGGGCCTTGCCGAGCAGGGCCTGCGCGTGGTCGAACGCCGTGCGCAAAATTTTCTGCCCGCGCCTGACGGCAACTATCTCCTCACCGGCGAGGGCCGGACCAGGGCGTCCGTCGCGCGGCTCAGTGCGCGCGATGCCGATGCGCTCGACGGGTTTTCGCGCGAGCTCGAGGACATCGCCGACGTGCTGCGGCAATTCGTGCTGCGGGCGCCGCCGAACCTGCTCGGCAGTTTTGGCATCGGCGCGATCCGCGAGGCTGCTAACGCGCTGTCGTCGGCCAACATCCTGCGCGGATTGACGCTGGAGCAAAGCCGCAGCCTGCTCGATCTCTTCACCCGCTCGGCCGGCGAGATGCTGGACGAGCGGTTCGAACATGACCTCGTCAAGGCGCTGTTCGGCTTCGATGCCATCGTCGGCAATTATGCGAGCCCTTACGCCGCCGGCTCCGCCTATGTGATGCTGCATCACGCCTTCGGCGAGGTGAACGGCAAGAAGGGCGTCTGGGGCCACGCCATCGGCGGCATGGGCGCGATCACGCAGGCGATGGCGCGCGCCGCGCGCGGGCGCGGCGTCACGATCGACACCGATGCCGGCGTGCGCGAGGTGATTGTCGAGCGTGACCGCGCCGCCGGTGTGGTGCTGGAGAACGGAACGACGATCCGCGCCAAATATGTCGCGGCCAACGTCAATCCAAAGCTGCTCTATACGCGACTGATCGCGGCCGATGCCCTGCCCGCGGATTTTCTCGCCCGCGTCCGCCACTGGAAGAACGGCTCAGGCACCTTCCGCATGAACGTGGCGCTGGATCGCCTGCCCTCCTTCACCGCGTTACCGGGCAATGGCGATCATCTCACCTCCGGCATCATCCTGGGGCCTGATCTCCGCTATATGGACCGCGCCTATCTCGATGCACGGGCGCAGGGCTGGAGCCGTCAGCCGATCGTCGAGATGCTGATCCCCTCGACGCTCGACGACACGCTCGCACCCGCAGGACAACACGTTGCCAGCCTGTTCTGCCAGCACGTCGCGCCGGAGTTGCCGGACGGCAAGTCCTGGGACGACCATCGGGACGAGGTCGCCGATCTCATGATCGCGACGGTGGACAGCTACGCGCCGGGCTTTGGGACAAGCGTGCTCGGGCGCCAGATCCTTTCCCGCTCGATCTCGAGCGGCAGTTCGGGCTGCTCGGCGGCGACATCTTCCACGGCGCACTGACCTTGAACCAGCTGTTCTCTGCGCGCCCGATGCTGGGCCACGCCGATTATCGCGGGCCCCTGAAGGGCCTCTACCATTGCGGCTCCGGCGCACATCCCGGCGGCGGCGTCACCGGTGCGCCCGGCCACAATGCCGCACAGGCGATTCTCAGAGATCATCGCAGCCTGTTCGCAAGCCGTGGATAGGTCTGTGGACAGCCTGTTGGCAGGGCTGTGGAGAAGCCGTGGATACCGAGGCGCGACAGCTTGGTACAAGTCGGGATCAAGCTGTGGAGAAGGGACTTGATAAGCCGCGTATAAGCCGGTGGGCGCGGCCTGATCTATGAGCGGACAACTTGTGGAGCGCCTGTGAGGAGTTCAGAAACGACATCGCCCGCCAGAGGGCAATTCCCCAGCGGGCGCTCGTCGAAAAGCCGTCTATGAAGAAAGTGGCCCCACTGGGAAATGGGAGGCAGAAATTACTTCAAGGAGCTGCTAATCGAACCGAACTTGTCGTTCAGGGTGGTGCCCAGGCTGTTCACGACGGTGATGATCGCCAGCGCGATACCGGCTGCGATCAGGCCATATTCGATCGCTGTCGCACCCGACTCATCGGACCAGAACTTCGAAACCATGCGCTTCAAGACTCGCCTCCATTCCATTCAAGGGTGTGTCGGTTGGTTCCGACATCCGGGAAACTACTACTTACAACCTTCGGTCGGGTTAATACTGGAATTGCAAGTTGCAGGAAAAACTCGGAACAAAAGTTCTAAAAATTGAACTCACGGAACCCTTCTATGCAGCCTTCCTCTACCCATCGCGCCAGCTTTTCGCTTCCTAGCGAGGCTGCCGCCAAGCGTGTCGTCGACCTCCTCACGGAGGTGTTTTTCGAGGGCGATGCAGCCGTCGCCGCTTTCGAACGGTCCGACGGACAATGGGATGTCACGGTGCATTTTGCCGAGGCGCCGGATCAGGCATTGCTCCGCGAACGCGTTGCAACTTCAGCAGGAAATGACATCGCCGCCACGCTTGTGTTCGACACGATTGAGGCCAGGGACTGGGTCAAGGCGAGCCTGGAGGACCTCGTCCCGGTGCCTGCCGGACGATTCGTCGTCCATGGCAGCCACGACCGCGACCGCGTGGCGCCAAACAAGCTTGCCATCGAGATCGAGGCGGCGCTCGCGTTCGGAACCGGCCACCACGGCACCACCCGCGGCTGTTTACTTCTGCTTGACCATGTCCTGAAACACGCGCGGCCGAAGCGCGTACTCGACCTCGGCACCGGCACCGGCGTGTTGGGGATCGCGGCAGCCAAAGCGCTGCATCGCGCGGTGCTGGCCTCCGACATCGACCCGCCTTCCGTGCGGGTCGCGGCCGAGAACGCGGCCCTGAACGAAGCTGGTCAATATGTGCGGGTGATCCGGGCCACCGGCTTCGCTGCGCCGGACTTTGCCAAAGGCGGCCCGTTCGACCTGGTGCTGGCCAACATCCTTGCCAATCCGTTACGTCAACTGGCAGGCCCGATGGTCCGGCATCTTGCGCCGGGCGCACGCGTCATTCTCTCCGGCCTGTTGACCCACCAGGCCCCCGCCGTGATCGCCGCCTATCGCGCGCGCGGCCTCGTGCCGTTGCGGCATCTGCGGATCGAGGGGTGGAGCAGTTTGTTGCTGCGGAAGATAGGGTGAGCTGCGTTCGCGGCCGTGGTGCACTCCCTCGCCCCGTTCTTACGGGAGAGGGTTCGGGCGAGGGGCTGCTTCGGCAAAGGCGGTGAGAGTTGACGTCGCGGAGAGTCCCCTCGCCCGGATTGCTTCGCACTGTCCCCGCAAGCGCGGCGAGGTGAATGAGCGCGACGCTACTTCACCGGCTTCTCGTCAGAGCCTTTGGCTGGGCGTAACGCCCGCCTCGCACGACGCTCGGCGACGCGATCCATCACCTGGCTGATGAGGCCGCGCGGCTTCTGCGGTGTCGTTGCTGCGGGTGCGTGGCGCACCGGCGGCGAAATCTTCTCAAACGTGAACGCTGGCATCGTGTGTCCCCTCGCCCTTGAGATGAACCACTTGCTCGAATTTCCCTGTTATTCGGATGACGCGCAACTGCTGCATCCTTTACTCCACTCAATTCGAATGGAACTATTTCAAGCACAGTCCATGCCAGATGCGACCTCAAATGCGTCTACATTGCGGACTGATCCTCATGATCCTAAACTGAGCCATGTTCGAAGCACACTTCCAGACATTCGAGGAGCCCGAGGCCGGCGTCGCATTGACGGCGCGACTCGCCGCACTCCGTGAAGAACTCGCCCGCCGCAAGCTGACCGGCTTCGTCATTCCGCGCGCCGATCAGCAGCAGAATGAGTATGTGGCGCCCTCTGAAGAGCGGCTCGCCTGGCTGACCGGCTTTACCGGCTCGGCGGGGCTCGCCGTGGTGCTGAGCCAGGAAGCTGCAGTGTTCGTCGATGGCCGTTATACGATCCAGGCGGCCAAACAGGTCGACGCCAAGGCGTGGGCAGTGGAGTCGCTGATCGATCCGCCGCCGGAGAGCTGGGTCTCGGCGCATCTCAAATCCGGCGATCGCCTAGGATTTGACCCGTGGCTGCACACTTTTGCGGCAGCCGAGCGCCTCTCGGCCGCCTGTGCCAAGGCCGGTGCCGAACTGGTGGCGGTCGACAGCAATCCGGTCGACGCGATCTGGCAGGATCGGCCACAGCCGCCAGTCGCGCCGGTCGCGATCCACGGCCTGCAATATGCCGGCGTCGCCGAGGCCGAGAAGCTGGCCCAGATCAAGGGCGAGATCGAGAAATTGGGGGCCGACGCGCTGGTGCTGTCAGATAGCCACGCGGTCGCCTGGACCTTCAACATCCGCGGCGCCGACGTCGCGCATACGCCGCTGCCGCTCTCCTACGCAGTCGTGCCCAAGGTCGGCCGGCCGACCGTGTTCATCGACCACCGCAAGCTCTCCAACCTCTCGCGTGATCATCTCGAGCAGTCGGCCGACGTCCGCGAACCAGATGCGCTGACGCCGACGCTGATGGCGCTCGCCAAGAGCGGCGCAGCGATTGCGCTCGATAATGCCACCGCGGCCGACGCACTGAGCCGGTTGATCGCGGGCGGCGGCGGCAAGCCGGTGCGCGGCAGCGATCCGATTGCGCTGCTGAAGGCCGTCAAGAACGCGACCGAGATCAAGGGGACGCAGACGGCGCACCGGCGCGACGCAGTTGCACTGGCGCGTTTCCTCGCCTTCATCGATCGCGAGGCAGGAAGCGGCAAGCTCACCGAGATCGACGCGGTCGAGGCGCTGGAGACGTTCCGCCGCGACACCGGCGCTCTGAAGGACGTGTCGTTCCCGACCATCTCCGGCACCGGTCCGAACGGCGCCATCGTGCACTACCGCGTCACCCGCAAGAGCAACCGGCGGATCGCGCCCGGCGACCTGCTGCTGATCGATTCCGGCGCTCAGTATGAAGACGGCACCACCGACGTCACCCGCACCATGGCCGTGGGCGAGCCCACCGAGGAGATGCGCGACCGCTTCACCCGCGTGCTGCGCGGCCATATCGCGATTGCGCGCGCGGTGTTTCCCGACGGCATCACCGGCGCGCAGCTCGACACGCTGGCGCGGCAATATCTCTGGGCCGCCGGCATCGATTACGAGCACGGCACCGGCCACGGCGTCGGCAGCTATCTCAGTGTGCACGAAGGCCCGGCGCGGATCTCAAAACTCGGCACCACGCCGCTGAAGCGCGGCATGATCCTCTCCAACGAGCCCGGTTATTACAAGACCGACGGTTTTGGCATCCGCATCGAGAACCTTGAGCTGGTGGTCGCCGCCGAGATCGAGGGTGCCGAAAAATCGATGAACGCCTTCGAGACGCTGACGCTGGCGCCGATCGAGCGGCGGCTCATCGACACGGCGATGCTGAACAAGGAAGAGCTCGCCTGGCTCAATGCCTACCACGCGCGCGTCCGCGCCGAGGTGGGGCCGGCGCTCGATGAAGCGACGAAAGCGTGGCTCGATCAGGCCACGGCGGAGCTGACGTAGCGCGCATGGCGCTACGCAACCAGCGCAAGGCTTGTCTGCTTTCGAAGGCTTGGCTGCTTTCGCCCGCACTCACGATGGGCTTTGCACGCTCCTGACGCAGTTTGCCCGTAAAACAACGGCCTCCTGCACGTTGTTATTATAACAGTCCCGGAATCGGTATAGCCGCATTCCGAAACGCCGATTTTCGTCTTGTGCAAGCACGCTACAGTCCGATTCGACTTTGAAAGACGGACAAGCATGCACGGCATGATCAGCGGACCGCCGGAGGCGGCGACGAAGAACATCGCGACGTCGCGCGTGGTGTTGCTGCTGCTGGTCGTGATGACCGGGATCGCGCCGATCTCCCTCTACATCCTGGTTCCGGCGCTGCCCGTGCTGGCGACGACGTTCGGCCGCGACATCTCGATCGCGCAGATGACGGTGTCGCTCTACATGGTGGGCATCGCGCTGTCGCAGCTGATCATGGGGCCGCTGTCGGACAAGTTGGGACGCCGCCCGGTACTGCTTGGCGGCCTCGCGCTGATGGTCGCGGCGAGCGTCGCCTGCATCTTTGCCGAGACCCTGCCGCAGCTGATTGCAGCGCGTTTCTTCCAGGCGCTCGGCGGCGCCTCCGGCATGGTGGTGAGCCGGGCCATCATCCGCGACATCTACGAGCGCGACCGGGTCGCCTCCATGATCAGCCTGGTGGTCGCCGCCCTGATGATCGGCCAGATGGTCTCACCGCTCACCGGCGGCCTGATCGAGACCGCGTTCGGCTGGCGGGCGATTTTCTACGCCGTCACGATCGGCGCGCTTGCAGTCGCAATCGGCATCGCGATCGCGTTGCCCGAGACGCGCCGCGACCGTGCGGTCGGCAGCGGCGGTTTTCGCGGCGACGTCGGCACCCTGATCAAGAGCCGCGCCTTCATCGGCTATGTGATGTGCCAGGTGCTGGCGTCCCAGATCATCTTCACCTTCGCCGGCGGCGGCCCCTACATCGTCGTCACGCAGATGGGGCGGACCAGCGCCGAATACGGCGCGTGGTTCGCCACGACGGGGTTTGCGTATCTGGTCGGCAACCTGCTCTGCGTGCGCTTTGCGCCGCGGCATTCGCTGGAGAAGCTGATCTGGTTCGGGCTCGGCCTGCAACTCTGCGGTAGCCTGTTGAACCTGCTCTGGAGCCTGACCGGCTGGAACGAGGCGCCGGCCTGGCTGTTCGGCACGCAGATGATTGTGATGGTCGGCAATGCCTTCGTGATGGCGAATTCCGCGGCCGGCGCCATCAGCATCCGTCCCGAGGCCGCCGGCACCGCATCAGGCGCGATGGGCTTCCTCCAGCAAGGCATCGGCGCGCTGATGTCGCAATTCGGCGCCTATCTCGGCGGCCACTCCGCAACGACGCTGCCGCTGACCTCTGCGGTGCTCGCGATCTCGCTGCTCTGCGCCTCGACAATGCTCTTCATCGTCCCCCGCCGGGAGATGGTGGTGGGCGAGGAATTGATCGAACAGGCGGAAGAGGAAGAGACGGGAATGATGTGAGCAGCGGCGCGCCCTCTCCCCGTCATTGCGAGCGCAGCAAAGCAATCCAGACTGTCACCGCTGAAAGATTCTGGATTGCTTCGCTGCGCTCGCAATGACGAAAGAACACCTCACTCCCCGATCAGCTTCAGCCACTCGTCCTCGGTCAGCACCTTGACGCCGTGCTTGTTGGCGTCCGCGAGCTTCGAGCCCGCGCCGGGGCCGGCCACGACGAAATCGGTCTTCTTCGACACCGAGCCCGAGACCTTGGCGCCCAATCGCTCCGCGGTCGCCTTGGCTTCGTCGCGCGTCATCTTCTCCAGCGAGCCGGTGAACACCACCGTCTTGCCGGCCACGGCAGGAATTGCTCTTCGGCTTCTCGGCGTCGACGATCTCGACCTCCTCGGTCAGCCGCTCGACGATGCCGCGATTGTGGCTCTCGCCGAAATAATCGGCGATGCTCTTGATTACGGTGTCGCCGATCTGGTCGAGCGCATCCATCTCCGCCATCGCCTCCTCGTCGCCCTTGGCGACCTTGAGGCAGGCATCGTGGAAGGCATCCCAGGAGCCGTAGCCGCGTGCCAGCGCCAGCGCCGTGGTCTCGCCGACATGGCGCATGCCGAGCGCATAGATGAACCGCTCCAGCGCGATTTTGCGCCGGCTCTCGATGGCGCCGAACAGATTCCGCACCGAGGTCGCGCCGTAACCCTCGATTTCCTCGAGCTTGAGCTTCGAATTGCGCTGCTCCAGCGTGAAGATGTCGGAGGGCTCCTTCACCCATCCCTCGTCGAAGAAATGCTGCAGCTGCTTCTCGCCGAGACCGTCGATGTCGAAGGCGCGCCGCGACACGAACAGCTTGAGATGCTCGATCTTCTGATAGGGGCAGGCGAACTCGCCGGTGCAGCGGGCGCGTGACTCTTCCTCGCCGGCGGCCGTCTCCCCGCGCACGACGTCGGTGTGCAGCGGACACGGGCACTTCTTCGGAAAATGGTATTCCCTGGCGCTGTTCGGCCGCTTGTCGAGGACGACGTCCACGATCTGCGGGATCACGTCGCCGGCACGCTGGACCACGACGGTATCGCCGATCCGGATGTCGCGCCCCTCGCGCAGCAGCTCGCCTTTGCTGCCGATGCCCTTGATGTAGTCCTCGTTGTGCAGCGTGACATTCTGCACGATCACGCCGCCGACGCCGACCGGTTCGAGCTTGCCGACCGGCGTGAACGAGCCGGTGCGGCCGACCTGGATCTCGATGTCGCGCAGCACCGTCGTCGCCTGCTCAGCCGGGAATTTATGCGCGATCGCCCAGCGCGGCGTGCGCGAGACGAAACCGAGCCGCTCCTGCCAGTCGATGCGGTCGACCTTGTAGACGACGCCATCGATATCGTAATCGAGCTTGGCGCGCTCCTCCTCGATGCTCTGATGGAACGCGATCAGCTCCTCGACCGAGTGACAGAGTTTCGTCAGCGGATTGGTCTTGAAGCCGCAGCGCTCGAACCAATGGATCATGCCGCTCTGCGTATCCTCGGGCATCGCGCTCATCTCGCCCCAGGCATAGGCGAAGAAGCCGAGCGGGCGCGATGCGGTGATGGTCGGATCCTTCTGCCGCAACGAGCCCGCGGCCGAATTGCGCGGATTGGCGAAGATGGTGTCGCCCGCCGCTTTCTGCCGCTCGTTCAGCGCGAGGAAGGCCCGTTTGGTCATGTAGACCTCGCCGCGGACCTCGCAGATATCAGGAATATTCCGGCCCTTCAGCTTGTGGGGCACGTCTTCGAGCGTGCGAATGTTGGCGGTGACGTCCTCGCCGACCGCGCCGTCGCCGCGGGTTGCCGCGGTGACGAGTTCGCGGCCCTCGTAGCGCAGCGACATCGACAGGCCGTCGATCTTCGGCTCGGCGGAGAATTTGATCTTGTCGTCGTCGAGCTTGAGGAAGCGAACGATGCGGCCGACGAAGTCGCGGACGTCCTCCTCGGCAAAGGCGTTGTCGAGCGACAGCATCGGAACGGAATGCCGGACTTTCCTGAAGCGTCCGGATGGCGCCGCGCCGACCTTCTGCGAGGGCGAATCGCCACTGACGAATTCCGGAAAGCGCTTTTCGATCGCATCGAGGCGCTGGCGCAGGGCGTCGTAGTCGGCGTCGGTCACCGTCGGCGCGTCGTCCTGATAGTAGCGTTCGTTGTGCCCCTCGATCTCGAGCGACAGCCGCATGTGCTCGACCTTGGCCTGCGCCTTGGTAAGGTCGGCGACGTCACGAAGCGTCTTGGATTTTGCTGCTCTTGCCATGGATGCATGGATACGATGGAGCGGGTAGGACGGTAAAGCGTGTGGAAATCTCATGCCCGGGACGCTGCGCAGCGCCTCTTTGGCGGTGCGCTGCAGAGCCGGGCCCATAGGGCGGCAGTCTCGGTCCCGGCTCGCTACGCGCGTCCGGGTGTCGAAGCCTAACTCGCCGCCTTGAGCAGCCGGTCCGCGGCCGCTCTCGCCTCGGCCGTGATTTCTGCTCCGGCGAGCATGCGGGCGATCTCCTCGCGGCGGTGGTCCGCGGCGAGCGCATTGACGCGGGTGGCGACGCGCTTGCCCTTGTCCAGCGCATCCTTGGAGATCAGGAGATGCTGGTCGGCACGGGCGGCGACCTGCGGGGCGTGGGTCACGGCCATCACCTGAACCTTGCCGGCGAGCCGCGCCAGCCGCGCGCCGATGGCATCGGCCACCGCGCCGCCGACGCCGGTGTCGATTTCGTCGAACACCAGGGTTGGCGCCGAGCCGCGATCGGACAGCACGACCTTGAGGGCCAGGAGGAAGCGCGAAAGCTCGCCGCCGGAGGCGACCTTCATCATCGGCCCGGCCTTGGTGCCCGGATTGGTCTGCACCCAGAACTCGACGCGATCGAAGCCTTGCGGCCCCGGCGCGGTCTCGTCGGTCGCGACCTGGGTCATGAATTTCGCGCGCTCGAGCTTGAGCGGAGCGAGCTCGGCGTTGACGGCCTTGTTGAGCTTCTCGGCCGATTTCTGCCGCGCTGCCGAGAGCTTTTTCGCAGCCGCCGCATAGCGCGCATCGGCCTCGATCGCGGCCAGCTCCAGCTTCTTCAGGCGCGTGGCGCCGGCATCGATCAGCACGACATCGGCGGCGTATTTGGCGGCAAGTGCCGCCAGGCCATCGACCGGCGTCGAATATTTGCGCGACGCGGCGCGTAGCGCGAACAACCGCTCCTCGATGCGTTCGAGTTCGGCCGGGTCGAAATCGGTCGCGGCCAGCGCGGCCTGGAGATGCTGGTCGGCCTCCTCCAGCGCGTTGATCGCGATATCGATCGCCTTCACCGCGGGCTCGACCAGCGCCGGCGAATTGACACCGCGGCGCTCGAGCCGGCGCACGGCCGCCGAAAGGGCCGCGACCGGCGAATGATGGCCGCCCACGACCTCCTGCGCCTCGCGCAAATCGGAGGCGATCTTCTCGCCCTGCATCATGGTGGTGCGGCGCGAGGCGAGCGAGGTCTCCTCGCCGTCCTTCGGTGCGAGCCGCTTCAGCTCGTCGGAGGCGTGGCGCAGATAGTCGGCCTCGCGCGCGGCGCGCTCCATGCCGGCGCGATGCTGCTCCAGCTCGGTGTTGGCGGTGCGGCGCGCGTCCCAGAGCGCTTCGACCGCCGCGACGTCCTTTTCGAGACCGGCAAAGGCATCGAGCAGGCGGCGATGAGTGGCGGCATCCACCAGCGCGCGCTCGTCATGCTGGCCGTGGATCTCGACGAGCGCGGCACCGACCGCCTTCAGGGTCTGCACGCTGATCGTCTGGTCGTTGATGAAAGCGCGGGTGCGGCCGTCCGCGAGTTGCACGCGACGGAGAATCATCTCGCCGGTATCGTCGAGCCCGTTCTCGGCGAGGATCTTCGTCGCAGGATGATTCTTCGGGATATCGAAGACGGCCGTCACCTGCCCCTGCTCCGCGCCATGGCGCACGAGGCCGGCGTCGCCGCGGCCGCCGAGCGCCAATGCAAAGGCATCGAGCAGGATGGATTTGCCCGCACCGGTCTCGCCGGTCAAAACCGCAAGTCCGGTGGCGAATTCGATATCGAGCCGTTCGATCAGGACGATGTCACGGATCGACAGACGCGCCAGCATGGAACCAGATTTCCTAGCCGAGACCTAGAGGCCTATCCCCTTGAAGGTCCGGCTGATCCAGGACCCCTGATTCTCGCTCGGCTCGAGACCGCCGGATTTTACAAGATTATAGGCGTCCTTGTACCACCGGCTGTCGGGAAAATTATGCCCGAGCACGGCGGCGGCGGTCTGGGCCTCCCCGACGATGCCGATCGACATGTAGGCCTCGGTGAGGCGGTAGAGTGCCTCCTCGACGTGGCGCGTGGTCTGGTACTGCGTCACCACGGCCTTGTAGCGGTTGATCGCGGCCGTGTAGTCGCGCTTCTGCATGTAGTAGCGGCCGACATTCATTTCCTTGCCGGCGAGCTGATCGCGCGCGCCCTCGATCTTGGCCTTGGCCGAGGTCGCATATTCGGAGGTCGGATATTTGCGCACCACCTCTTCCAGCGCGGCGATCGCCTTCTCGGTGCGGCCCTGGTCGCGGTTGATGTCCGGGATCTGGTCGTAATGCGAGGCAGCGATCAGATATTGGGCGTAAGCGGCGTCCGGGCTGCCGGGATGCAGGGTGACGTAGCGGGTGGCTGCGCCGATGCAGCTGTCATAGTCGCCGCCCTGGTAGGACGCGTAAGCCGACATCAGCAGCGATTTGCGCGCCCAGTCGGAATAGGGATGCTGGCGGTCCACCTCTTCGAACTTCTTGTTCGCCGCCTTCATATCCTTCTTTTCGTTCATGAGGTACAAGCCCTCATTGTAGATCTTGTCGGCAGGCTCCTCGGCGAAGGTGTCGTCCTTGGCCGTGAACTTGTCCCAGAGCGCGCCGGTGCCGCAACCGGCCAACGGCAACGCGAGCACGAAAAGGGTCGCGGCCTGAACCAGCCGACGAATCCCGATCGGAGCCTTTGGAGAGACCAAGAGATATCCGCGCGCCATACGCTGTGCCGACATGAATTTGAGACCTGACGCCCTGTGATGCGGTGCCCGCCAGCCCGTGATCCCCGTCACGGGCGCGAAATTTAACCGTGGCGCCTGCCATGCGACCACGTCGGTGTAACCGAAAAACGATTGTTAACCCATCGGATAGGCAGGCATTCCGCCCGGATTAAGGCGAAAACGCCGCAATGCTAGTCGATCATGGTTACCAGGAGTTTCCCGGATAAAACGCCAGCCGCAACAGGCTTCAGGACACGTCCGGCCCATAGGCCGCAGCGATCCGGCCACCAACGATACCGCTGCCGGCTTCGACCACAGGCCGCGTGGTGCGGCGGGCCGCCTCGCCCTCGACCACCCGCCATGCGGTACGGTCGGCGAGCAGTGCGGTCAGGACGGCGTGGTTGAGCTTGTGCCCGCCACGCACCGAGCGATAGGCGCCGAGCAGCGGCAGGCCGGCCAGCGCGAGATCGCCGATCACGTCCAGCACCTTGTGGCGGGCGCATTCGTCGGCGTAGCGCAGGCCCTCGGTGTTGAGCAGCCGCTCGTCGTCGAACACGACGGTATTTTCAAAGGAGGCGCCAAGCGCATAGCCCGCGCTCCAGAGCCGTGCAACATCGCCCATCAGGCCGAAGGTCCGGGCGCGTCCGACTTCACGACGGAAGCGCTCGGAGCTGAGGTCGAAGCAGTAGCTCTGCTGGCCGATGACGGGATTGGTGAAGTCAATCTCGACCTCGGCGCGGAAGCCGTTGGCGTAGGGCCGGATCTCGCCGAAGGAACTGCCGACCTTGACCGAGACCGGCTTCAGAACCTGGATCAACCGACGCTGCGCCGGCTGGCTGACGATGCCGGCCTGATCGATCGCCGCGATGAAGGCAGCGGCGCTGCCGTCCATGATCGGTACTTCGGGACCATCGATCTCGATGGTGGCGTTGTCGACACCCATGCCCCGCAGCGCCGCCAGCACGTGCTCCGCGGTGGAAACCAGCGGACCGCTGCGATCGCCGAGGACGGTTGCGAAGTCGGTCGCGATCACCTGCTCCGCGGTCGCCTGGATCTCACGGTCACGTCCTTCGAGTCCGGTGCGGACAAAAACAAAACCCGCATCGACAGGTGCAGGTCCAAGCGTAAGGGTGACGGGAAGACCGGAATGAACGCCGACGCCGGCCACACTGGCTTGCGCACGAAGCGTTGTTTGCCGGCTAAATTTCATCAGGAACCGCCCCACCACAACCCATCGCGACTTATACTGAACTCGACTGATCGATCGAGATCGACCGTCCGAATCTCCGTATCCCCAAGTCACGCCGAACCATAGTCACTGCCTCAAACAGCGCCAACTCACGCTTTTTTACCGATTGTTACCCCAAACCGGCCGTATTCGCGCCAAGGCTTAACCAAATTGCGCCGGGATTTCGGGCCGGTGTCGGCGGCTTTACTAAAGCACCGAACCGGTAATTAATGATTTAAAATCAGTTGCTTGAAGGAGTAATCCGGATATGCACGGGACCAAAGGAAAGGCCCCGGCAAGCTTCCCGCCGGGGCCTTTCTGCGTCTGCCTTATTGTAACAATCCTCAGGTCGCCTGCCGCCGCAGGAAGGCCGGAATATCAAGATGGTCGTCTCCCTGTGGCGCCGGCGCAACAGGCGCAGGGCGGCCATGGGCGTCGAGACCCTGCGGCGCGGGCCGGCGGGCATATTCCGATACCGGCTCACTGGCGGCGATCTGCTGCTGCACGGACCGCTGCGGCTTGCGCTCGGGCAGCGCCGGCATGGCGGGACCGGCGGTGCGGGCGGCGATCGGGGCCTCGCTCTCCTCGTCGCGACGGCCGAGGCCGACATTGGCGAGGCGCTGGAGCAGCGACAGACGGGTCTTTTGCGGCGTTTCCTCCTCAACCTCGCCACGGGCCTGACGCAGTTCGGCTTGAGCCGGCATCGGCAGCTCCTCGAGGCGCGGCATCCGCGGTGCGCGCGCCGGGGCACGCTCGGCCTGCGGCGGGATGAAGGTTTCCGGCGTCATCGGCTCATGCATGGCAAGCGGCGCCTGCTCGGGCTCCGGGAACAGCGTGGGCTTCTGCGCGATCGGGCGCACGGTGACGTCGCCATAGGTCTGCATCGGCGCGGGCGCCTGCGGGACGTCGGAAACGGCAGCCGCGATGGCCGCAAGCGCCGCACGCTCGACATTGGGACGCGGCGCCATCGGGGCAGCAGCGACCGACGTGGTACCCGGGATCTGCGATTCCAGCTTCTGAGCGCGCTCGGCCATGCGCTGGTTGTCGGCGCGCAGCCGCGCGGTCAGATCGGCGAGACGGCTCTCGGCAGCTACGGCCGGAGCCGCGGGAGCCTGCTGGACCTGAGGTGCCGCGTTCGCGACCGGCGCGCTGGTGCCCTGGGTGGTGCGGGCGATCGCGGCCTGCTCGATGCCGGTGGCGACGACCGAGACCCGGATCAGGCCGTCGAGCGCTTCGTCGAAAGTTGCGCCGACGATGATGTTGGCATCCTGGTCGACTTCCTCGCGGATGCGGGTCGCGGCTTCGTCGACCTCGAACAGGGTGAGGTCCTTGCCGCCGGTGATGGAGATAAGGAGGCCCTTGGCACCCTTCATCGAGCTGTCGTCGATCAGCGGGTTGGCGATCGCGGCCTCGGCGGCGGTCAGCGCGCGCTTGTCGCCGGAGGCTTCGCCGGTGCCCATCATCGCCTTGCCCATTTCCCTCATCACCGCTCTCACGTCTGCGAAGTCGAGGTTGATCAGGCCTTCCTTGACCATCAAATCGGTGATGCAGGCCACGCCCGAGTAGAGCACCTGGTCGGCCATCGCGAAGGCGTCGGCAAACGTGGTCTTCTCGTTGGCAACCCGGAACAGGTTCTGGTTCGGAATGATCAGGAGCGTGTCGACGACTTTGTGAAGCTCGTTGATGCCGGCTTCGGCGGTGCGCATGCGGCGGCCGCCTTCGAAGTGGAACGGCTTGGTCACGACGCCGACGGTGAGGATGCCCATGTCGCGGGCGGTCTTGGCGATGACGGGAGCAGCGCCAGTCCCGGTGCCGCCGCCCATGCCGGCGGTGACGAACACCATGTTGGCGCCCGAGAGATGATCGCGGAGCTCGTCGATGACTTCTTCCGCGGCAGCAGCGCCGACGTTCGGCTGCGAGCCGGCACCGAGGCCCTGCGTCACCGCGGTGCCCATCTGCACGATGCGCTGCGCCTTCGACATCGTCAGCGCCTGCGCGTCGGTGTTGGCGACCACGAAATCGACGCCCTGGAGGCCGGCCGTGATCATGTTGTTGACGGCGTTGCCGCCGGCGCCGCCGACGCCGAACACGGTGATGCGGGGCTTCAACTCGTGAATATCAGGAACGTTGATGCTGATGGTCATGTTTGCCTCTCGATCACGCGCGCGTGGGTTCGCCCCGGCCTGCGGCCGCGGCAGTTGGTGAAAATCGACAATTGCGGGAAGCGGTCATCAGAAGCCCTCGCGTAGCCATCGTCCGACCTTTCCGAAATAACCGCCCGTTCCTGTCCTGACCTGCTGCCGCGTATGCCGCGGTTCGACATGTTCGTGGTGAACATATTGCGGGTAGACGAGAAGTCCGGCCGGCACCGCGAACGCGGCGTTCTTCGCCTCGTTGGGCAGACGGCCGAAACCGAGCGGACGTCCGACCCGCACGGGCCGGCCGAGAATCTGGGTTCCGAGCTCGACGAGGCCGGTGAGCTGCGAGGCGCCGCCGGAGAGCACGACGCGGCCCTTGGGCTCTGCCGCGAAGGGCGAATCCTTCAGCTTGTCCCGAACCATTTCGAAGACTTCCTCGGCACGATGCTTGACGATGGTGGCGATGGTGGCGCGCGAAACGATCTGCGGCAGATCCTGGTCGTCACCGGCTGTCGGTACAGACATCAGCTCACGCGAGTCCGATCCGCCGGTGATGACGGTGCCGTATAACGTCTTGATTCGCTCGGCATCGGCAATGGTCGCCGAGAGTCCGCGCGCGAGATCCATCGTGATGTGTTGCCCGCCGACCGCAAATCCGGCCGCGTGCACGAAACGTCCGCCGGAATAAACCGCGATGGTGGTGGTGCCCGCGCCCATCTCGACCACGGCAGCGCCGAGATCGGCCTCGTCGTCGGTCAGCACCGACAGGCCGGCCACATAGGGGCTCGCCGCCATGGCTTCGACGTTGAGATGGCAGCGTTCCACCGCCAGCATCAGGTTTCGTGCCACAGTGGCATCGCAGGTGACGACATTCATGTCGACGCCGAATTGATGCGCAACCATGCCGCGCGGATCGCGGATGCCCTTGACGCCATCGAGCGTGTAGCCGACCGGCAGCGCATGCAGCACGGTGCGGCCCTCGCCGGTGGCGTGGCGCATGCCGGTGGAGGTGACGCGGCTGACATCGGCCGGCGTCACCGCGCCGCCGCGGATATCGGCCGCGGCCTCGACCAGCTGGCCCGCGAGACGACCGCCGGAGACCGACAGCAGAACGGACTCGACCCGGACCTTGGCCATTTTCTCCGCAAGCCCGACGGCCTGGCGCACCGCCTGCTCGCATTCGGCGAGATCGACCACCGCGCCGGCCTTCATGCCGCGCGACTGGATCTGGCTGTAACCGATCAGTTCGACCGCGTGGGTACGGCCGCCCAGGGCCTCGCTCGGCGCCGACGGCTTCAACCGCGCGATCATGCAGGCGATCTTGCTGGTGCCGATGTCGAGGCAGGCGACGAGACCGCCGCGCTTGTGCGGCATCGGGCGCGTCTTCGGCGTCTGGGTGCGATCAAGACCGGTCATGCGGCGTCCCCGGCCTTCTTTTTCTTCTTGTCCTTGAACAGGTCGTCGCGCGCCTTGGCGGCGTCGTCGGACAGCTGCACCACCAGACGGTCGGGTAGGCGCATGTCGATCGCGACGATGTCCTTCGAGAACAGCCTGCCGTCCTTATCGAGCTTGGAGAGCGCGGCCAGTGCGTTGCCGACGTCCTGCTCCGGAAGGCGAACGTCGAGGCCGTCCTTCAGCCTCAGGTTCCAGCGCCGCTCACCGACATAGATCGCGGCTTTCGTCACCGAGTTCACCTGCGGATAACGGGCCAGCAGCGCGAGGAAGTCGCGGGCCTGCGTGTCGGCGCCCTTGCCGACCACGAGCGGCAGCGACAGGAACCGGCGCGAGACATAGGGTTCGAGCAGCGCGCCGTCGTCAGCGATAACCGAGAGCCGGCCGGCCTCCTGCCACAGCGCGAACGGCTTGCGCTCGGTGATCTCGATCATGAGCTGGCCCGGATAGAGCTTCAGCACGGTCGCGTCCGCAATCCAGGGATTGGCCTTGAGCTTGTCGCGAACGTCGTCGGCAGCGAGGAACAGCAGCGAGGAGCGGCCGCTGACGCCGCCGATCGCGAGGATCTCGTCCTGGCTGAGCTGCTTGCGGCCGTTGATCACGACAGAAGTGATGCGGAAGCCGGCCGAATTGGCCATGGCGTTGCGCGTGTCGCTGACCGCCGTGATGAAATCCTGGAGATGGCCGCCCTTGACGATGCCGAGGCCGCAACTGCCGATCAGCAGCAGCACGGTCAAGCTGATCCCGACGCGGCGCGGCAGATAACGCTCGACCAGCGCGACCAGGCGCGGTGGCGGCTCGCGCTCGACCACAGCCCGGGCCTTGATCCTTTGCTTGGCTGCAGCGCGCGTCTGTTCAAGTCTTTCCTGGCGCTTGTCCTGGACCCACTCGCGCAGAAGCACGACCGCTCCGATCGCGGCCGCCTTCAGGTCAGCTTGGGGCCTCAGCGATCTCACAAACGACCGGGTGAGGCTTCCTGCACCATCCATTGCACGAGCTCGTCAACAGTTTGCCCACGACACCGCGCGGGTCCTGGCGAATGTGACGTCTCGGTCTGCCGGGCCGGATGAGGGTCTTCGGCAGAAGAAACCGCTCCCCTTCAAAGCGTTCGCCGGCCGGATACAATCCGAAACGGCTCACGCACCGGCAGCCAAAACGCCATATGCGCCGCCAGCGTTAACCTTCGGACTTCCTGGTAAACAAAAGGTAAAGTTCGTTAACGGAGAATGCTTTTTGCCCAGCTCTGTGAGGCGGTTATGCCACGATATCCGGCATTTTACCGGTTTTGGGCACCAAACCGGCCGTTTTCGCCCTCTCGGCCATTAACCAATCCTAACTATTTCCGCACCCGGCGCACCGCCAGCTCGATCAGGTCGCGGAGGAAGTCGACAAATGCGATCCCCTCGGCTTTCAGCGCCTTGGGGTAGAGCGAGGACTTGGTCAGCCCGGGCAGCGTGTTGGTTTCGAGATAGACCAGCCCCTTTTCCGAGACGATGAAGTCGGAGCGGGAATAGCCGGTGCAGGACATCGCACGATGCGCCAGCATCGCCTGGGTCTTGAGCGCGGCGGTGACCTCGGGGGTGAAGCGGCCCGGGCAGATTTCCTGGGTCGACTTCAAAAGATATTTTGCGGCGTAGTCGAAATTACCCTCGCCCGGAATGATCTCGATCGGCGGCAGCGAGATGATCGACCCATCGGTGCGCTCCAGCACGCCGCAGGTCGCCTCGACGCCGGCGATGTAGGGCTCGATCACATATTCCTCCTGCCTGGCCGCGTTGCGGACGGCAACGAGATCCTGCCTGGCGTTGACGAAGATCAGGCCATAGCTGGAGCCATCGCGCGCCGGCTTTGCGATCAGCCTTCCGTATTCGGCGAAGGCATCATCGATATTCTCGAGCGCGATATTCTCGGGCGGGGTCACGCCACCAAGCGCGGCAAAGCGCTTGGCCGCGATCTTGTCGAAGGAGAGATGCGAGGAGGCCGAGCCGGAGCCTGTGAACGGCACGCCGCGCGCTTCACACATCACCTGCAATTCGCCGTTCTCGGCGCTGCCGCCGTGCAGGCTGAGCACGAGGACGCGAACTTCAGTCCTGGCCTTGTCGAGCGCCTGCGCCAGCGGAATGCCACGCGTGCCAGGCTTGAACTCGTCCTCGAAGGGCCGGGAATGTTCGAGCAGCTGCTTGGTCTGCACGACGTGCACCTTGTCCTCGACGTCCCACCACCAGAGATCGGCCTCGGGCAGCGCCTGATGCAGCGCCTGGGCTGAAGCGACGGAAACCAGACGCTCTCGATTGGAGCCGCCAAAAAGGATCGTGGTGCGCATGTTCTCTCGTCGCCTGTTTGCCTCGTCCTTCAAGCGGAAACTCCGATCCGCTTGATTTCCCAGTGCAGCTCAATTCCGGAATTCGCCTTGACCCGTTCGCGTACGGTCTCGCCCAGCGTCTCGATGTCGTGCGCGGTGGCATCGCCCGTGTTGATCAGGAAATTGCAGTGCATCTTCGAGACCTGCGCGCCGCCGACGCGCAGGCCCCGGCAGCCGGCGGCATCGACCAGCTTCCAGGCGGAATGGCCGGGCGGATTCTTGAAGGTCGAGCCGCCGGTCTTTTCGCGGATCGGCTGCGCGGTCTCGCGATGGGTCTGCACCTCCGCCATCCGCGCGCGGATCGCATCGGTGTCCCTGATCTCGCCGCGAAAGCGGGCGAAGGTGAAGATGATGGAGGGGTCGACACCGCTGTTGCGGTAGACGAATTTCATGCCGACGTTGGAGAAGACGTGCTTGGTGCCGTCGCGCCCGACGCCGCGCGCTTCGATCAGCACGTCCTTGGTCTCGCCGCCATTGGCGCCCGCATTCATGCGCAGCGCGCCGCCGATCGTGCCGGGAATGCCGAAATAGAATTCGAGCCCGCCGATATTGGCAGAGGCCGCGACCTCCGCGACGCGTTTGTCGAGCACAGCCGCACCCGCTGTGACGACGTCACCGTTCGCAGTGACTTCACCAAAAGCGCGCGGCGCCAGCCGGATCACCACGCCGGCAATGCCGCCGTCGCGCACGATGAGGTTGGAGCCAACACCGACGACATAGACCGGGATGTCCTTGGCGAGATGCGCGAGGAAGTAAGCGAGATCATCCTCGTCCGCCGGCGTGAACAGCACCTGCGCCGGCCCGCCGACGCGAAACCAGGTCAGCTCGGCCAGCGACTGGTTGGCCAGCAACCGGCCGCGAAGATCCGGCATCGCGGCTTTGAGTTTCGGCGTGATGTCGGGGAAGCTCATGCCGCATCCTCGAGGGAGGCGGGCAGGCTTTCTCCGTTCCCTGCCCGCTTGTGGGGCACGGGCAGGGAGGGGGTAGCCCCAAGCGAGATCGGCGTGTGTGGCCACCCCTCTCCCCCGCCCTCCCCCACAAGGGGGAAGGGAGCGCAGTGTGCCGCTTGGTGAACAGCGAATGCGACATCAGCATTCACCCCAGCGCCTTCAATTCGCCGGGCAATGCGTACGCCCATTGCGTGATGTTGCCAGCACCAAGACACACGACGAGATCGCCCGACTTCGCCGCGCCTTTGACGATGCCGGCAAGCTCGGAGGCTGCCGGCAGCGGGATCACCTCGCGGTGGCCATGCGCACGCAGACCCGCAACGAAATGCTCGCGGTCGATACCGTCGATCGGCGTCTCGCCCGCGGCATAGACATCGGCGACAACAACCGCATCGGCATCGTTGAAGCAGGTGCAGAATTCCTCGAACAGCGATTGCAGGCGGGTGTAGCGATGCGGCTGCACCACGGCGATGATCTTGCCGTTGGTGGATTCCCGCGCAGCCTTCAGCACCGCCGCGATCTCGACCGGATGATGGCCGTAATCGTCGATCACGGTAATGCCGTTCCACTCGCCGGTCTTGGTGAAGCGGCGCTTGACGCCGCCGAAGCCGGCGATCGCCTTGCGGATCGCGTCATCGGAAAGGCCGAGTTCGCGCGCGACCGCGATCGCAGCCGTCGCGTTGGAGGCGTTGTGGCGCCCCGGCATCGGCAGCATGAGATCGGCGATCTCGTGCACGACACCGGTTTTGCGATCGCGGAACGCGACCTTGAATTTCGATCCGCCACCCATCGGCGTCAGGTCGAAGAATCGCACGTCGGCCTGCGGATTTTCACCATAAGTGATGATGCGACGGTCCTCGATCTTGCCGACGAGGGTCTGCACGACGGGATGATCGATGCACATGACGGCAAAGCCGTAGAACGGCAGGTTCTCGACGAAATGCCGGAAGGCGTCCTGTACGGCCTCGAAGGTCTTGAAGTGGTCGAGATGCTCGGGATCGACATTGGTGACGATCGCGACATCGGTCGGCAGCTTCAGGAAGGTTCCATCGCTCTCGTCGGCTTCCACCACCATCCAGTCGCCGGCACCGAGACGCGCGTTGGAGCCATAGGCATTGATGATGCCGCCGTTGATCACAGTGGGATCGAGCCCGCCGGCGTCGAGCAGCGTTGCGACCATCGTGGTCGTGGTGGTCTTGCCGTGCGTGCCGGCAATGGCGACACAGCTCTTCAGCCGCATCAGCTCGGCCAGCATCTCGGCACGGCGCACCACGGGAATGCGCCGCTCACGCGCCGCCATCAGTTCCGGATTGTCGCGCTTGATCGCGGTGGACACGACGACGACCTTGGCGCCGTCGACATTCTCGGCCTTGTGGCCGACCGAGACCTTTGCACCCTTTTTGCGCAGACGGTCGAGATTGTAATTGTCGGAGGCGTCCGAACCCTGCACGGCATAGCCGAGATTGACCAGCACCTCGGCGATCCCGCTCATGCCGATCCCGCCGATCCCGACGAAGTGGATGGGTCCGATCTCGCGCGGCAGTCTCATGCTCTGTTCCCCGACCTCGCCACCTTGCGCAGGCGGCATCTGGCAAAGCTCACGGCCAAATCAGCCGCGCCTCTTACTGGATGCCCCGCTTTAGAAGGCGAAGACAAGGGCTTTTTCGCGTCAGATTCCCGCGACTTTGACCACCAGATCGGCCAGCCGTTCGGCGGCGTCGAGCCGGCCCGCCCCCTTCGCCGCGGCAGCCATGGTGGCAAGGCGCGCCGGCTCGGCCGCGAAACCGGAGATCTCTGCGGCGAGACGATCCGAGGTGAACTCGGTCTGCGGGATGCGAACGGCGCCGTCGACATTGGCCAGCACGCCGGCATTGGCGAACTGATCCTGATCGATCGCGCCCGGCAGCGGCACCAGGATCGAGGGGCGGCCGATCGCGGCGAGCTCGGCCACCGTACCGGCGCCGGAGCGCGATACCACGAGATGGTTGGAGGCGAGCCGCGCCGGCAAATCCGTGAAGAACGGCGCGAGCTCGGCATTGATCTTGAGCTTGTCGTAGACCGCACGCACGCGCGTCATGTCTTCGTCGCGGACCTGTTGGGTGAGGATGAGCCGACCCCACAACGCGGGCTCGAGTCGCTCGATCGCGCCCGGCAGGATGTCAGCCATGATCCGGGCGCCCTGACTGCCGCCGACGACGAGCAGGCGCAGCGGACCATTCAGTTCGGGTGCGCCATACGGCACGGCCGCAGCGGCGAGAACCGCCGGCCGCATCGGCGTGCCGACCGTCGTGGTCTTGGCTGCCAGCGCCGGATCGCGATCGAGCACGCCCGGCAACGACGTCGCGATGGCGCGGACGCGCCTCGACAGAAACCGGTTGGCGCGGCCGAGCACCGCATTGGCTTCATGGATGATACCGGGAACGCCGGCGAATTTCGCCGCAACCAGCGGCGGCAATGTCGGATAGCCCCCGAAGCCGATGACGGCCGCGGGCTTCAATCGCTTGATCAGGCGGTAAGCGGACAGCGTGCCGGTGGCGAGCGTAACGCCTGCATAAGCGAGCTGGATGGGATTGCGGCCGCGCGCGGTCTCGCTCGCGACGACGTCGATCATATCCTTGCTGAACAGCCCGCCATAGCGCAGCGCGCGCTCATCCGTGACGAGGCGCACACGAAAGCCGCGCCGGATCAGTTCGACACCGAGCGCCTCGGCCGGAAACAGATGGCCGCCGGTCCCGCCCGCGGCGAGAAGAATCAAGGGGGAATTGTCCATGGCGGGAACTTTTACCGGTAGTTCTCGATCATTGCGAGCCGTCCGCACGATGCTCGTGCCCCGGGCGCAGCGCAGTACGCCGCCCTTCGCGGCGTACTGCGCTGCTGAACCGGGGCGCATGGGCGCGGCATTCTGGGTCCCGGATCTGCGCTTCGCTTGTCCGGGACACGAGACCTGTCACGCGTAACTGCGCATAGCCTCGGCATGGCCGCTGGCCTCGACCTCGGTGCGCGGGCGCAGCCGCGTCAGCGCCAGCATCATGCCGACGCCATAGGACAGCGACACGATCGAGGAACCGCCATAGGAAATGAACGGCAGCGTCATACCCTTCGCAGGGATGAGCTGGAGGTTGACCGACATGTTGATCGCCGCCTGCACGCCGAACAGGATCGCAAGGCCGGACGCCGCAAAGCGCGAGAACATGTCCTCATTGGCGTAGGCGCGCGACAGCGTACGAATGACGACGAAGGCGAACAGCATCAGCATTGCCAGGCACAGGATGATGCCGAACTCTTCGGCGGCAACCGCGAACACGAAGTCGGTATGGCTGTCCGGCAGGCTGCGTTTTGCGATACCCTCGCCCGGTCCGAGGCCGAACCAGCCACCGTTGTAGAAGGCTTCCATCGCGGTATCGACCTGGAAGGTGTCGCCGGAGGCCGGGTTCATGAAGCGCTTGATGCGTCCGGCAACGTGGGGAACAAAAAGGTATGCGCTGAACAGACCGGCGGCGGCGGCGCCGGCAAGGCCGAACACCCAAATCATGCGCATGCCCGCGATGAAGAACAGCGAGCCCCACACCATCAGGATCAGCATGGTCTGGCCGAAGTCGGGCTCCATCACCAGTAGCGACACCAGCATCAGGAGCAGCACCAGCGCCATCGAGGTCGCCGGCATCTCCGGCCGCTTGGTCGATTCCGCGAACAGCCAGGCCGCGATGACGACGAACGACGGCTTTGCGATTTCGGAGGCCTGGATGTTGACGCCGAGCAGCGTGATCCAGCGCCGCGAGCCCTTCACCTCGGGGCCGATCGCGAGCGTCACCACGATCAGGATGATGCTGATCGTGAAGATGATCAGCGCGCTTCGCCGGATCGAGCGCGGCGACAGGAAGGAGACGCCGACCAGCACCATGAAGGACGGTGCCAGGAACATCACGTGCCGGCTGAAGAAGTGGAAGGGATCGAGCCCGATACGGGTCGCGACCGGCAGGCTCGCCGCCAGCGACAGGATGACGCCGGTCAGCATCAGAACCAGGATCGCGCCGAGCAGCGGCTTGTCGACGGTCCACCACCACTCGGTAAAGGGGGTGCGTTCTTCACGGGAGAGCATGGGCGGCCGCTTTCGGACAGAGGTCGGTCCATTGGTCGCCGAGGTTGGTTACCGGGGAGTTAATGAAATGCGGATGATCTGAAGATGATCTCCACTGCCGCCACACAACTCACTGTCATGCCCCGGCTTGACTGGGGCATCCAGTACGCCGCGGTTCGTCGGCTCAAGCACGGTCTCTGGAAATCGGGATAGGGGAGTCTCGCGACTCCTCCTCCCACACCACCGTACGTACGGGTCTCGTATACGGCGGTTCGATGGATTATGCGGGCCGCTGTGCCGCGATGGAAGCCAGACCGAGCGAACCGAAGAGAGCTTTGGCACGGCAATGTTGAGCGCGGGGCTGTTGCTGAGCCGCCAAGGGCCACGTGGGCTGCCGGCGGTCTTTGCCGCCAGAACCCGGCCGACGCCGCGGCGTCGCAGCTCGGCGAAGCGAGCCGGTCCACGCTTCCACTGCTTCCAGGCGATGGCGCGCAACCGCCGCCTGATCCATTCGTCAAGTGCGCGCATCACCGACGGCGTCTGGCAGAAGCCAAAGTAGCCACGCCATCCGATCAGATAGCGTGACAGCTCCTTGACAGTCTGCGCAAGGCTTTGGCCACACGTGCGTCGCGTCAGCTCCCGAACTCTCGCCTTGAAGCGGGCGATCGCCTGCGGCGCAATGCGCCGTCGTGGCAGCGGCTCGCGGGTAAAGCTGAAGCCCAGGAACTTGCGGATGCTCGGCTTGGCCACCGCACTCTTGGCCCTGTTGACCTTCAGCTTGAGGCGCTTTTCGAGGAAACGTTCGATGCCCGCCAGCACCCGCTCACCCGCCTTCTGACTGCGCACATAGATGTTGCAGTCGTCGGCGTAGCGCACGAAGCGATGGCCGCGCTTCTCCAGCTCCTTGTCCAGCACATCCAGCATCAGGTTCGACAACAGCGGCGAGAGCGGTCCACCTTGCGGCGTGCCCTCTTCCGTCGAACTGACCAATCCTCCCTCCAGCACACCCGCATTCAAGAAGCTGCGGATGAGCTTCAGGAGACGCTTGTCAGCAACCCGTTTGGCAATGAGCCCCATCAGGATGTCGTGGTTGACCCGGTCGAAGAACTTCTCCAGGTCGATGTCCACGACGACAGTGTGCCCGGACGCAATATACGCCTGCGCTCGTTCCACCGCCTGATGCGCCGAGCGGCCCGGCCGAAAGCCGAAGCTCGTCTCGGAGAACGTTCCGTCCCAATCCGCCTGCAGCACCTGCATCACCGCCTGCTGAATGAAGCGGTCGAGCACCGTCGGAATGCCGAGCGGCCGCAGGCCACCCGACGCCTTCGGTATCTCCGCCCGCCGCACCGGCTGCGGTTTGTAGGTGCCGTCAAGCAACTGGACGCGGATCGTGAGCCAGTGCTCCTTCAGATAGGCCGGCAGTTCGCCGACGGTCATCCCGTCAACGCCTGCCGCACCCTTATTGCGCTTCACTCGCGCCAACGCTGCCTTCAGGTTCTCACGCCCGACAACGTCTTCCATCGACGGTCCCGCGACCGCCGGGCGTTCGAGACAGGCTTCCGCCGGGCAGGCTTCAGGCTCTCGGGCGGCAGCGCTTCGGGCTTCACCCTCCGCCCCGGTGCCCAAGTTCAGCTCGACCTGATTCTTCTGCCGCATGGCTCGCACGAGATCGCCGCTCTACTGGCCTCTTCCACCGTTCAGGCCTTCGGCGGCGCGCCGCCGCCTACTATGCCCTCTGCTGACTTCTGCACTGCGGTCAGGCCGCCTTGCGGCGACCTCAGTCCCGTTGCCGGGACACCGTGCAGACCTCCCGAGGTAAGATCGACCGCCTTCGCCGCACGCCCGCCGGATCTACCACCCCGGCCCTTGATGACTATGGACTTCGCGATCAGTAGCTCGCTCGTCCGGTCGGGTAGGCCTCGTTATCCGGTGTTTGTTCATCGGGCCGCGGCTTTGCTCCACGCTGTCTTCAGACCCCACCTCGCGATGACGCCCTTGCGCTTTGCTAATCCTTCGCCGTCATCAGGCTGGATAGAGGACTTCCACCTCCAAGCTGTCGTTCATACTCGGCACACTACTGGATCGCCCGTTCAAGCCGGGTGACGACAGCGGAAACGGTGGAGGCAAGCTTCGGTCCACACCAATGCCCTCACTCGTATTCGATCGCGATATCCCCCGAGCGATGATCGCGCTTGTAGACCTGGCCTGCCTCGGGAATGAAACCGATCCTGACGACCCGTTCGCTGCTCCAGGCGACGACGACATCAGGATGCCCGCGCACGCTGAGAAAAGCCGGCGTGTTCTCGGGCGAGAATGTCCGTCCCCGCGCCACGATACTGGCCTGGGTGCTGTCGGGTACCGACGCTCCGCAAGACTTCCAGACCACGACAACCAGCTTGCTGCCGCTTGGGGAGGCGAACGACCTCTGGCGAACGACGCGGCAAGCACCGAATTCATGCATGACGTTGTCAATGAGGACAACACAGAAGAAACCGACCGGAACAGCAAGAGCAGCGACGGCAAGTCCGATCCAGCGTCGCCGCGACATTCTCAGACGACCGGCTTCACACCCGGCAGCGCCTGCACCAGTTCGCGGAATTTCGTGCCCCGAATTTCGAAGTTGCGATACTGGTCGAAGGAGGCGCAGGCCGGCGACAGCAGCACGACCGCCTCGGTCAGGCCCGATGCTTCCGCGTCACGCGCCGCGTGCTCGACCGCAACGTCGAGCGTCTCGCTGATCTCGTGCCCGACCGAGCCCAGCGTGCCGGAAAATTCCTGCGCGGCCTCGCCGATCAGATAGGCCTTGCGGATGCGCGGGAAGAAGCCGGCGAGGCCGGTGATGCCGCCCGCCTTCGGCTTGCCGCCCGCGATCCAGAAGATGTCGGCAAAGGACGACAGCGCATGCGCGGTGGCGTCGGCGTTGGTGCCCTTGGAGTCGTTGACGAACAGCACATTGCCGCGGCGGCCGACCTGCTCCATGCGGTGCGCCAGGCCCGGAAAGCTGCGCAGGCCGTTCTGCAGCACATCCAGGCTAATGCCCATCGCGAGCGCGGCAGCGGCCGCGCACGCCGCGTTCTGCGCATTGTGCTGGCCGCGCAACGAGCCGATGCCGCCGAGCCTCGCGATTTCGCTGCGCGCGCCGCCCGAGGTACGAACTATCGTGCCGTGCTCGACATAAATGCCGCTCGCCAGCGGATTTTTGACGGAGATGCGCACCACGCTCTTGCCGGCGCGGTCGAGCCGGTCGGCGATGTCGCGGCAATAGCCGTCATCGACGCCGACGATCGAGGTGCCGCCTGCCTGCACGCCTGCAACCAGGCGCTCCTTCACCGCAGCGTAGTGTGCGATGGTGCCGTGACGATCGATGTGATCCTCGCTGACGTTGAGCAGAATGCCGACGGAGGGATCGAGCGAGGGCGTGAGGTCGATCTGGTAGGACGACATCTCGATGACGTGGACGCGGCCCATGCGCGGCGGCTCCAGCGACAGGATCGCGGTGCCGATATTGCCGCCCATCTGCGTGTCGTAGCCCGCAACCTTCGTGAGATGCGCGATCAGCGCCGTCGTGGTCGACTTGCCGTTGGTGCCGGTGATGGCGACAAACGGCGCGTTCGGCGCATGCCGGCGGCGCTCGCGGCAGAACAGCTCGACGTCGCCGATCACCTCGACGCCCGCCTCGCGCGCCTGCAGCACGCTCCAGTGCGGCACCGGGTGGGTCAGCGGCACGCCGGGCGCGAGCACGAGTGCTGCGAAATTGCCCCAGGAAACCTTGCGCAAATCTGCGGTGATGAAACCGGCCTGCGCGGCCTTGGCGACGTTCTCGGCATTGTCGTCGGCGGCGATCACCTCGGCTCCGCCGGCCTTCAGCGCGTGGCAGGAGGCGAGCCCCGAGCCGCCGAGGCCGAACACCGCGACCGTCTTGCCGGCGAAGGATGTAACCGGGATCATCGTGGTACCGTCAGCGCAGCTTCAGCGTGGAGAGGCCGGCAAGCGCCAGCATCACCGAGATGATCCAGAAGCGGATCACGATCTGCGGCTCGGTCCAGCCGAGCTGCTCGAAATGGTGGTGGATCGGCGCCATCCGGAAGATGCGCTTGCCCGTGAGCTTGAACGACACCACCTGCACGATGACGGAGACCGCCTCCAGCACGAACAGGCCGCCGATCACCGCGAGCACGATCTCGTGCTTCACCGCCACCGCAATCGCGCCCAGCATGCCGCCGAGCGCGAGCGAGCCGGTGTCGCCCATGAAGATGGAAGCCGGCGGCGCGTTGAACCAGAGGAAACCGAGGCCGGCGCCCAAAAGCGCGCCGCAGAGCACCGCGAGCTCGCCGGTCCCCGCGACATATTTGATCTGGAGATAGTCTGCGAACACGGCGTTGCCGGCGAGATAGGCGATCATCGCAAAGCTCGCGGTCGCGATCATCACGGGCACGATGGCGAGGCCGTCGAGACCGTCGGTGAGGTTCACCGCATTGCCGGCGCCGACGATGACGAAGGCGCCGAACACGACGAAGAACCAGCCGAAATGCAGCACCGTGTCCTTCAGGAAGGAATCGTCAGCGCGGTCGAGGCGGATCGCGGTTCAACCGCACCAGCGCATAGCAGGCGACCAGCGCGATGACCGCCTCGATCAGCAGGCGCAACTTGCCGCCGAACCCGCTGGTGGTCTGCTTGGTCACCTTGAGGTAATCGTCATAGAAGCCGACGAACCCGAACCCGAGCGTCACCGCCAGCACGATCCAGACATAGGGATTGAGCGGGTTGGCCCACAGCACCGTGCCGACCGTGAGGCCGGACAGGATCATCAGCCCGCCCATGGTGGGCGTGCCCTTCTTGGCCAGATGCGATTGCGGACCGTCAGTGCGGATCGGCTGGCCCTTGCCCTGGCGGATGCGCAGATGATCGATGATCCAGGGCCCGAACAGGAACACGAACAGCGCGCCGGTGACGACGGCGCCGCCGGTGCGGAAGGTGATGTAGCGAAAGACATTCAGAACGGTGCGCACTGCACCGAAGCCCGGAAATGTGTTGGAGAGGTCGATCAGCCAGTAAAACATTCAGACGGTCCTATGGCGCCTTTCGCACGCAGGCTTTTTCAGACGCAGATTTCGCCTCACGCGCATTCGCGGCTCTTCATCATCGGCCGGGCGACCTCTATGAAACCTGCCGGCAAGAAACCTGCAGGCAAGACACCTCGGCGCCGCAAAACGGTGGGATTCGGGAACAGCGCCTTCCAAGCAGTTTACGCCTTTGCCTGCAAGGCGACCACTAGGCCCGGCACAAACTTGTTGACCCAGAACATCTTCTTGCTGCCCTTGACAACCACGACATCGCCTGCCTTCAGCAGGCCCGCGACCTCGCCCGGCTTCAGCGTGGCGGGATCGTCGTGCCAACCAAGCCCCTTGCCGGCGGGAAGCGCGTCATAGAGGTGCCGCATCAGCGGCCCGACGCAATAGATGCCGTCGATACCGTCGAGATGTGTAGCCAGCGCGGTGTGGTAGCTTGCTGCGTCGTCGCCGAGTTCCAGCATGTCGCCGAGCACCGCAATGCGGCGGCCGCCGGTGACATTGCGCGCTTGCAGGCTTTGGAGCGCAGCGGCGATGCTCGCCGGATTGCCATTGAAGCTGTCGTCGATCACGGTGATGCCTCCGACCGCCTGCTCTACGCCGCGGCCGGTCATGATGCCGACACGGTCGAGCTTGATCGCAAGCGTCGCGACATCGAGATGCGCGGCATGAATCGAGGCGAGGGCGGCGAGCGCATTCTGCACGCGGTGCGGTGCACCCGGCGTGAGGCTGAAGGCGATCTCCTTCTTGCCGATCGCAGCCACGACCTGCCAGCTCTCGCCATGCGGAGCGTGTGCGACTTCGTGCACCTCGGCCTTCTCGCCGAAGCGTACCACCTTGCCCTTCCAATCGGGCGCCTTGATCCCGGCCGGCAGCACCAGCACGCCATTCTCCGGAAGTCCGAGCGCGATCGATACCTTCTCGCGGCGGATCGCGTCGAGCGAGCCGAGCTTTTCCAGATGCACCGGTTGGACGTTGACGACGAGCGCGACGGTCGGCCGCGTCAATTCGCTGAGGCGCGCAATCTCACCCGTCTGATTCATGCCCATCTCGACGACCCAGAGGCTGGCATCGGGCCGGGCGTTGCACAGCGTCAGCGGCACGCCCCAGAAATTGTTGAAGCTCGACGGGCTCGCATAGGCATTGGGATAGGCCGCCAAAAACTCCTTGGTGCTGGTCTTGCCGGCACTGCCGGTCAGCCCGATCACCGGCCGGTTGAAGCGCGCGCGTGCGGCGCGCGCGAGGCCCCAAAGGCCGTCGATCAGCGTGTCCTTCACGACGATCTGCGGAATGCCAATGCCCGCGATCTCATGCGGCACGATCATCGCGACCGCGCCCGACGCTTCCGCCTTGTCCGCGAACTCCCAGCCGTCGCGCGCGCTGGCGAAGGCCGAGATGAAGCCGCCGCTCGGCGTGCCGCTCAGCGCGACGAACAGGCTGCCCGGCTTCACCAGGCGACTGTCCTGGGTGACGAAATCGATCGGCGTATCGGGGAATGAACCGTTCACGCCCAGCGCACGCGCCACCTCGGCAACCGTCCATATTGGCGCGCTCATGCGACCCTCGATGCTAGTGCGGCGGCAACCGCTTCGTGATCACTGAACGGCAGCACCTCAGCGCCGACGATCTGTCCGGTCTCGTGGCCTTTCCCGGCGACGAGCAGCGCGTCACCATCTTCCAGTTCCTCGATCGCGGCGCGGATTGCGGCGGCGCGGTCGCCGATTTCGCGCGCGCCCTTCGCGGTCGCCAGAATCGCGGCGCGAATGGCTTCCGGCTTCTCGCTACGCGGATTGTCGTCGGTGACGATGACGCGATCGGCATGCTCGGCGGCGATCTCGCCCATGATCGGTCGCTTGCCGGCGTCGCGATCGCCGCCGGCGCCGAACACGACGATAAGCCTGCGCCTGGCGTAGGGCCGCAGCGCCTGCAATGCCTTCGCCAGCGCATCGGGCTTGTGCGCGTAGTCGACGAAGATCGGCGCGCCGTTGCGCTCGCCGACGCGCTCGAGCCGGCCCTTGGCGCCTTCGAGATGTTCGAGGCTCGCAAACACACGGGCCACATCGCTGCCGGTGCCGATCGCGAGTCCGGCCGATACCAGCGCATTCTCGATCTGGAATTCGCCGACCAGCGGCAACCGGATCGCGTAGCGCTTGCCACGATGCTCGAGCGTAAGCCTTTGCGAAAAACCTTCGACCACGGCGTCGGTGAGGCGAATGCCTTCACCTGCCCCGTCGCCGCGACTGCCCACCGCCATCACACGCAGACCGCGCGCCCTCGCGGCATCGATCGCCTCCGCCGAGCAATCATGATCGGCCGAGATCACCGCCGCGCCACCGGGCGGCACGAGTTCGCGAAACAGCCTGAGCTTTGCCGCGAGATAATGCGCGACTGAGGGGTGATAATCCATGTGATCGCGCGAGAGATTGGTGAAGCCTGCGGCGGAGACGCGCACGCCGTCGAGACGATACTGATCGAGGCCGTGTGACGATGCTTCGAAGGCGAGATGCGTCACGCCCTCGCGCGCGATCTCATCGAGCTGCCGGTGCGACGCGATCGGATCCGGCGTCGTCAGCGAACCGTAAACCGTGCGTTTCGGCGAGACGAGGCCGATGGTGCCGATGCTGGCCGAGGCATGGCCCAGCCGCTCCCAGATCTGGCGCGTGAACGCGGCAACCGAGGTCTTGCCGCTGGTTCCGGTCACCGCCGCAATTGTCGCGGGCTGCGCCGGGAAGACTCTCGCCGCAGCAAGCGCCAGCGCGCGGCGCGGATTGGCGACAGAGACGAACGGCACCTTGCAGCCTTCGGGCGCATGATCGCCGACCACGGCCACGGCGCCGGCCGCAATCGCCGCATCGATGAAGCGCGTGCCGTCGGTCTTGCTGCCGGCGAGCGCGAAGAAGAGATCGCCGGGTTTGACCACGCGGCTGTCGAGCGCAACGCCGCTCAGCTCGAGCGCCGCGACAGCAGGCGCGATCGCGGCATCGTTGCCCAGGACATCCTGACCCAAGAGTTCACGCAGCTTCATGGTCTTCCAGTCGACATGCCGCGCCGGAAAGCCGAATCGTCAGGAAAAGCCGACTCAGCACCGGCGATGGCCACCCCAGTTGATTACTGGGTTGTCCTGGATGCTGCAAGAATAAGGCGGTCCGCGGGCGGCAGGTCGTAGCGGGGCTCGATGCCGAGCAGCGGTCCGATGCGGGCAATGACGTTGCCTGCCGTGGGAACGGCGTTCCAGCCCGACGTGATGAAGCCGTAGGTTTCCTTCAGGGCCTGCGGCTCGTCGAGCATGATCAGGAGCTGGTATTTCGGCTTGTCCGCCGGCAGGATCGCGGTGAACGCGGTCAGCACCCGCTTCTTGGCGTAGCGGCCGTTGACGACCTTTTCCGCGGTGCCGGTCTTGCCGCCGATATAATAGCCCTTCACATCCGCCTTGCGCGCCGTGCCGATCTCGGCGTTCAGCCGCATCAGGAAGCGCATCTTGTCCGAGGTCTCGGGCTTGATCACGCGCTTTGCGATCGCCCGCGCCTCCTCCTCGGAGCGCTTGAGGAAGGTCGGGGGAATCAGCAGGCCGCCATTCGCGAGCGCGCTGACGCCCATCACGGCCTGCAGCGGCGCGACCGCCATGCCGTGGCCGAACGCGATGGTGATGGTGTTCAGCTCGCTCCAGCGCCGCGGCAGGATCGGCGAGGCGCTCTCCGGCAGCTCGGTGCGCAGCCGGTCGAGCTGCCCCATCTTGCGCAGGAACGCCTTGTGCGCCTCCACTCCCTGCGACAACGCAATCCGCGCCGCGCCGACGTTGGAGGAGAACGTGAACACCTCCTTCATGTTCAGGAAACGGCCTTTCGGCTCGTCGTCATGGATCGCGAACTTGCCGTAGTGCAGCGGCCCGCGCGCGTCCCACAGCGAGTCGAGACCGTACTTGCCGGTGTCGAGCGCCATCGCGAGGGTGAATGCCTTGAAGGTCGAGCCCATCTCGTAGACGCCGGTGGTCAGGCGGTTGATGCGGTCGGGGTCGTGCGCTTCCTTCGGATTGTTCGGATCGAAATCCGGCACCGAGACCATCGCGATGATTTCGCCGGTGTTGACGTTGGTAACAAGCCCGGAGGCCGCCTTGGTGTGGAACTTCTCCTTGGCCTTGAGCAGCTCGTCGCGCAGCGCGTGCTCGACGCGCAAATCGACCGACAGCTCGACCGGCTTCTGCAGCCGGTCGGTGGCAAAGCCTGCGCGGTGGAGATCGGCGAGCCCTTGGTTGTCGAGCCACTTCTCCATGCCGGCGATGCCCTGGTTGTCGATGTTGACCAGGCCGATGAGGTGGGCGACTTCGTTGCCGGTCGGGTAGACGCGCTTGTTCTCGCGCAGGAACCCGATACCGGGAATGCCGAGCTTGTGGATGTCTTGCTGTTGCTTCGCCGTGATCTCGCGCTTCAACCAGACGAACCCCTTGCGCGTCGACAGGCGCTCGCGCACCTCGGCCTCGTCGAGGTCGGGTACGGTCGCGGTCAGAAGCTCGATCGCCTCGTCCTTGTCGATGATGCGGCGCGGCTCGCCGAACATGCTGGCCGCCTTCACGTCGGTCGCCAGGATCGCGCCGTTGCGGTCGACGATGTCGGGCCGCGCGGTCGCGACCACTTCCTGCGAGGCGGCACGACGCGCACTGTGGGCGTCGGCACCGATCGCGAACATCACGAGCCGGCTGCCGATCAGGGCATAGACCAGGGCAAAGGCGAGCATTGCGAGCCCGACGCGCGCGCGCGCCTTCGCGGCGCGATCGACATTGCGCCCGTACAGCATGCTGCGGATCAGACGCTGCCGCCAAGGTTCAATTGGCCGCTCGGTGGGTTTGGCCGGAACAGCGCTCATTGCTTGTCCTCGGGCTGAGGCACGGAGCCGGTCACGCTATCCGGATCGCTCGCGGCTTCGATGGTGTTGATCATGGACCCGATCGGATCGGGTTCGCCCGGCCTGAACATCCGCGGCGGACGGTCCGGCAGGTTCTTCAGTGAGTCATATTGCGTGCCATTGACGGGCTTGAGCGGCAGGTGTCGCTCGGCGAGGCCTTGCAGGCGCAGGGGCGCATCGAGCTTGGCCCATTCGGAGCGCAGCTGCGCGATCGCGTCGCGCTGCTCGCGGATCTCCGCGTGCAGCCGCAGCACCGTCTCGGTGCGGGCGGTGGAATCCATCTTGATCCGGTAGACATAGGCGGCCGCGAAGATCAGCGCGCCGATGACGAGAAGGTGGATGAAGCGCATGTGCTAGCCGCCCCTCATCACGTCGGAGAGTTTTGGCCAGGACGATGGCTCGACATCGTCACGCGCCGGTGCCGAGGTGCGTTCGGCGGCGCGCAATTTTGCGGAACGGGCGCGCGGATTATGCGCAACTTCCGCCTCGCCGGCGACCACGGGCCGCCGCGTCAAGAGCTGGAAGCTCGGCGCGCCTTGCGCCACTTCCGGCAGATGCCGCGAGCCGCCGCCGGTCTTGGCGCGTAGGCTCAGGAAATTCTTGACGATGCGGTCTTCCAGCGAATGGAACGAGACCACGACCAGACGGCCGCCGGGCTTGAGCACGCGCTCGGCCGCGGCCAGCGCAGTCTGAAGCTCCTCGAGCTCCTCATTGACGAAGATGCGCAGCGCCTGGAACGTCCGCGTCGCCGGATGAATATCGCCGGGCTTCGAGCGAACCACCCGGCCAACGAGATCGGCGAGCGCGCGCGTGGTAGTGAACGGTGTTTCCTGCCGGTCAGCCACGATGGCGCGGGCGACACGGCGCGAATGCCGCTCCTCGCCGAAGAGATAGATGATGTCGGCGAGATCGCTTTCCGAGGCGCGCGCGACAACATCGGCGGCCGTCGGCCCGACTTGCCCCATCCGCATGTCGAGCGGACCGTCGAGGCGGAACGAGAAGCCGCGACCGGCCTGGTCGAGTTGCATCGAGGACACCCCGACATCCATCACGACGCCGTCGACCGCATCGATGCCTTGCGCCGCGCAGACCTCGGCGAGATTCGAGAAGCGGTCTTCAACCAGCGTCAACCGGCCCGCAGCGCGCTCAACCAGCTCCGCGCCGCCGGCAATCGCCGTGCGGTCGCGGTCGATCGCGATGACGCGAGTTCCCGCCACGTCCAGGATGGCGCGGCTGTAGCCGCCGGCCCCGAAGGTGGCATCGACATAGATGCCGCCTTCGCGCGGCGCGAGATGCTCGATCGCCTCGCGGCCAAGCACAGGAATGTGCGGCACGTCGCTCATGCGTCGTGCCTGCCGGGTGCGCAGGCGAACGGCCAGGTGAATGGCCAAACGAAATCGGGGGCGAAGCAGCCCATCACGCCTCGAATAATTCCGCGTCGCGGCGGTTCCACGACCCAACCCTTCTCGAGCACACTTTCCAGCGCGCGTACCGAGCCCGGTCGTCCCAGGCGGCAGACCCGGTGTTCCCAGTGGAATATGTCGGGCAGCCATGGGATTTCGAGCCAAAAACGCTTTTGGCCGCCTCCGGACGCGGGTCGGCTCTTCACCCCTCAGTAACGGCCCTTAGCGTTAAGAAAGCGTTGATCGCCTCGTTATAAGTCGAAAAGGCGGCCTGTCGGTGATGCGTCATCCACACACTGGTCCCAAAATGCACCCGTTAACCGCACCGCGCGATTGCGCGGACCGGACAGTAAAGAAATAGTAAAGAGAAGGGCTTGGCCCGCTCTCCTGTCCGACTTGAGCTGTTTATGTCGTCCGGTCCGTCAACGCCGTCTGGAACTGATTCGAAGCGTCAGCGCGTTCTCCCGGTTCCCAAGGCCGCGGCGAACATGCGGACGTTCGAGCCGGATTCGTCGATCGTCTCCGACATCATCCCCTCGGCCAATCATGGCGAGCGCGCCAAGGGACGGCAGCCCGACATGATCGTGCTGCACTACACTGGCATGCCTGACGTCGAGGGCGCGCTGGCGCGGCTGTGCACGGCCGGCACCGAGGTGTCCGCCCATTATGTCGTGCTCGAAGACGGCCGCATTGTGCAATGCGTGCCCGAAGCGCGGCGCGCCTGGCACGCCGGCGTCTCGTCCTGGGCCGGCGAGGACGATATCAATTCATGCTCGATCGGGATCGAGATCATCAATCGCGGCCATGATTGGGGCTATCCGGAATATCCGCTGCGCCAGATCGCCGCCGTGATCGCACTGTGCCGCGGCATCATGCTCCGCCGCAAGGTCGCGCCGCACCGGGTGCTCGGTCATTCCGATGTCGCGCCCGCGCGCAAGAAGGATCCCGGCGAAAAATTTCCCTGGCATTCGCTGGCCAATTCCGGTGTCGGTCACTGGGTGACGCCGGCGCCGGTCGTGCGCGGCGAAAGCCTGATGCTTGGCACCATCAGCGACGAGGTGCTGAGCCTGCAGCAGGCGCTGGCGCGCTATGGCTATGGCGTGCCGCTGACCGGCAAATACGATGCGTCGACGATGGAGGTCATCACCGCATTCCAGCGCCACTTCCGCCCCGCACGCCTGGATGGTGTTGCCGATCATTCGACGCTGTCGACATTGCAGGCGCTGCTGGCGACCCTGCCGGCGGACGGGACGACCGTCGCGTCGAAATGACGCCGTTCGCCGCACACTCCGTCATTGCGAGGAGCTCGCGACAAAACTGCAAAGCAATTTTGCGCTGATGCGACGAAGCAGTCGAGACTGTCTTCGCCGAGACAGCCTGGATTGCTTCGCTTCGCTAGGAAGAAACGGTTGGTCGTTTGGCGTCAGGCGGCCTCCGCTATGGGCTGGAGTTGAACGGCGAAGCCGAGCTTTTTGAGACGTGCGACCAGTCGGCTTGCTTTGACCTCGGTGGGCCGGCGGTCGAAGTAGTCGGCGCCGAGGTCATGGTGCTCCGTGCCGTTCTTGAGGATGTGATAGATGGCGGTGAGGATCGAGGCGGCGACGGCACAGATGGCTTTTTGCGGCCCGCGTTTGGCCTGCAAGCGGAAGAATTGGGCTCGGTAGTAGCTGTTCTTTGCGCGCTTGGCGGCCCAGGCACATTGAACGAGCATGGTCTTGAGCCACGGTGCCCCTTGCGCAGGCGCGAGGACTTGCGCTTGCCGGCGCTCTCGTTCTGCCCGGGACACAGTCCGGCCCAGGCGACGAGATGGCCGGCGGTCTGGAAACGGCTCATGTCGGCGCCGATCTCGGACAGAATGGCTGGCGCCGCCACTGCGCTGACCCCGGGAATCGTGGTCAGCAATTCGATCAGGTGGCGAAAGGGGGTTTTGCCGCCATCGATTTCCGCTTCCATGCCCTCGATCCGCTGAGCGATTTCGGCATCGAGCTTGCGAATCGTTTCATCCAGACCATCCCATTGGCGCAGATGAAGCGCGAGCAGGAAGCGGTGGTGATCCGTCAGGCGCCCGTGCAACGCATCGTAAAGCTCCTTTGGCGACGCCTTGATCTGCTTGCCGGCAAGCTCGGCCAGCTTGTTCGGCTGCCGCACGCCCTCGATCATCGCCTGGATGATCCGCCGCCCGCTCGCGCCCATGATGTCGGAGATTACCGAGCCGAGCTTGATGTTGGCTTCCGCCAGCGTCTTGTCGATCCGCTGCACGTGCCGCGTCTGCTCGCGCACCAGTTGCTTGCGCGTCCGCGTCAGCGCGCGCAGCTCCTGCACCTCCTCCTCCGGAATGAAGCTGCCCTTGATCAGCCCGCAGGCCAACAGATCGGCAATCCACATCGCATCGTTCATGTCGGTCTTGCGTCCCGGCACGTTCTTGATGTGCGCTGCATTGGCGATGATCAGGTCAAAGGCGCCTTCGCCCAGGATCCGGAACACCGGCATCCAGTAGACTCCCGTCGCCTCCATCGCCACATGCGTGCACCGGCATTCTTCCAGCCACCTTCGCAGTTCCACAAGCTGCTCCGTCGTGGCCAAAAAGGTCCGGCACTCCCGCTGCGCCTTGCCATCGACCATGATCCGCACACAGGCCACGACCGTGTCCCTGTGCACGTCCAGGCCTGCCACCCGCTCGTACAAAATATCCATGCTTCTCTCCTCAACATTTGGCGCCGGCGGCATAGGCGCCTGTCAGAAAAGAATGCTAGGAAGCGTGCTCCAGAGCCTTGCGGCTCCTCCGCGCCAGTGTGGGTCATCCAGGCAACCCGGGTCCAACTCGCAACCGGGCTCTCACGCACCAGAGAGTAATCGACCTCTTTGCCGACGGCGCTCCAGTCTACCGCCTTCGCCCACCCGTGAAAAGTTTCATTCAGCGCGCGTCGGCTCCTCAAGCCGGTCCCAACTCGCAATGACGGAGTGTGTGGCCGCTACCCCAGCTCCCGCACCCGCCGCGCATAGAGCCGCCGCAACGGCTCGAGCTGCGTCGCCTCCGTCGCTGCCGCGTAGGCCTTGCGCGCTTCGTCCTTGCGGCCGAGCCGCCGCAGCAGATCGGCACGCACCGCCGGCAACATCTCATAGCCGTCCAGCCCGCCGCGCGCGGTGATCGCGTCGACGAGATCGAGCGCGCGCGCCGGACCGTCGACCATCGAGACGGCGGCGGCATGGTTGAGCTCGATCACCGGAGACGGGGTGATGCGCAGCAGCACCCCGTAGAGGCCGGCGATCTGCGGCCAGTCGGTCTCTTCAAAGCTCGGTGCGCGGGCATGCAGCGCTGCGATCGCGGCCTGCACCGCATAAGGCTGCGGCCGGCCCGGCACGCGCAGCGCGTCATCGACGAGACCCAGGCCTTCCTCGATCTGCGCGCGATCCCACAGCGAGCGTTCCTGCTCTTCCAGGAGAACGATGTCGCCCGCCGCGGTCTCGCGACCGGCACGGCGCGCATCATGAAGCAGCATCAACGCCAGCAGCCCCTTGATTCCCGCGCGGTCCGGCATGAGCCGGTCGAGCAAGCGGGCGAGCCTGATCGCCTCGATCGCAAGGTCAGGCCGCATCAGGTCCGCACCGGAGGTCGCGACATAGCCTTCGGTGAAGACGAGATAGATCACGGCGAGCACGCCATCGAGCCGCGGCGCCAGCGCCTCGCGCTCGGGCACTTCATAGGGAATGCCGGCGAGCCTGATCTTCTGCTTGGCGCGAACCAGGCGCTGCGCCATCGCATCCTCGCCGATGAGGAAGGCACGCGCGACCTGGGCCATGGAAAGCCCGCAGACTGTGCGCAGCGTCAGCGCCACCTGGACTTCGGCGGCGAATGCCCGATGGCAACAGGTGAAGATCAGCCGCAGCATGTCGTCGTCGAGCGTCGCCGGCGGCTCGGCGGGCGCTTGCGCGTTGAGCTCGAACTCGTGCACGAGCGCCTGCTGCTTGCCGCGGAAGACAGCCTGCCGCCGGACGCGGTCGATTGCCTTGTTGCGGCCGACATTGACCAGCCAGGCGCGCGGATTGTCAGGAACCCCGCCCGCCGCCCAGCGCTCCAGCGCGACCGCGAAAGCATCCTGGAGCGCATCCTCGGCGAGATCGAAATCGCCAACGAGGCGGATGAGGGTGGCCAGCGCCCGCCCCGCCTCGTCGCGAAAGATCCTGTCGATGTCCGAGGAGGAGATCACTTGTTATAGATCATCACCGGCCTGACTTCGATCGATCCTTCCCTGGCTTCGGGGATCCGCGCAGCCAGCGCAATGGCGGTATCGAGATCCTTGGCCTCGACCAGATAGTAGCCGCCGAGCTGCTCGCGGGTCTCCGCGAAAGGACCGTCGGTCGTCAGGGTCTTGCCCTCGCGCACGCGCACAGTGGTCGCCGTCGTAGTCGGCTGAAGCCCGTCGCCGGCCTTGAAATGGCCGCTCTGGATAATGGACTGCGTATAAGCGCCGTACTCCGCCGTCACCTTCTGACGCTCGGTCGAGTCCATATTGATCAATTTCTGTTCGTTCCGGTAGATCAGCAGCAGATATTGCATCGCTTCACTCCTGTTGTTCGGCCGTATCGCCGACATCCAGTCGAACGGGGGCCGCACCCAACGACATCTTCAGGATAAATTATTTGCGCTGCCGCGTGCGCGACGATCTCCGCTTGACGAAACCGCCACAAATGCCCATTGCGTAAGCCGTCAGTCGGCCGGACGGCCGCTCCGGCAAGTGCCGAAAGGCCGCCGGGGAGGAAAGTCCGGGCTCCCTTGACATACGGTGCCGGATAACGTCCGGCGGGGGCAACCCCAGGGAAAGTGCCACAGAGAACGAACCGCCCGCCTTCGCCCTTTGGGCTGCGGCGAGGCAGGCCCGCCGGGCTTGCCACATCGTAGCAGCGAAAGCTGCGTAGACGGGTAAGGGTGAAAAGGTGCGGTAAGAGCGCACCGCGGGTCCGGCAACGGAGCCGGCATGGTAAACCCCACCGGGAGCAAAACCGAATAGGGACGGCGTAGCGGGCTGTTCGCGCAAGCGATAACGCCGCGGGGCGATGTCAGGCCCGCCGTCCGGGTAGGTTGCTCGAGGCCATGTGCAAACATGGTCCCAGAGGAATGGCCGTCACGCATCGTTCGCGCAAGCGGGCGGTGCCCTACAGAACCCGGCTTACAGGCCGGCTGATATTCTAAAGCGCTTTCGAGCGAAGTGGAGTTCCGGTTCGCGTCAGGAAAGCGCGTCTTAACTAGCAGCGACGAGGGGTTCGATGTTAGCACATCGGACCCCTCACCATTTTCAACGGCCGTCATTCCGGGGCGTGCGCAGCACGAACCCGGAATCCATCAAGCGGCAGAGTCGGTGGATGAATGGATTCCGGGCTCTCGCTTCGCGAGCCCCGGAATGACGACAGAGAATTAGGCGACTATCTTCTCCAACACACGCATCAGCGCCTCGGGTGCCGTGACATTCGGTGCATGGCTCGCGTCGACTCGAAATAGCGCCAGCCCTCCTCGCTCTTCGTGCGTCTTGCGAATTGCCCGAACACATCGCCCGGCGGAATGCGCTTGCAGTAGATGTAGCTGCGCGGCATCGCGGGTTCGCCGTCTTGAAGCTTCAGCTTCGTTTCAAAACATTTGATCGGCATATTGATGCGGCGCGCGTTGAGCCAGTCGAGATCGGCCTGCGGCGTATCCGGCGGCGGCGGGTTCGGCGGGATGCGGTAGCCGTCGCCCGAGCTAGCCGCCTTGCGCATCGGTTCGCGCCCGGCCTCGTTGAGATCGAACAGCGACTGGCCATCGCGCGGCACGAAGGCGTCGAGATAGATCAATTGCGTCACGCGCTCTCTTGCGCGATCGGCAACGCCCGTTGCAACCACGCCGCCATAGCTGTGGCCCAGCAGCACGATGTCACTGAGATCTTCGAACCTGATGACGTTGAGGATATCCTGGATATGTGTCTCGAGATCGATCGCGGGACTGGCGAGATGCGAGCGCTCGCCGAGTCCGGTGTAGGTCGGCGCGACCAGACGGTGGCCGGCCTGCGCCATCAGCGGATGCATCTTCTTCCAGGCCCATCCGCCGGACCACGCGCCATGACAGAGCAGGAAGGTCTTTGCGCGCGGGGCCATCGGCGTTTCCATCGGTTCTTGTTTTGATGCGATGGAGTGTAGCGGGCAGCCACGCCATGTAAACGCCGCCGGGCGTCAAGCCGCGCGTGGCGCTTTCACCAGCGCGGGCGCAAGCTGACCGGCATCCCGCCGCAACTTGCTCGCCTCAAAGCCGTGCATGCCGATCTGCCATTGCAGGCCGACGATGGCGCCCTTGGTCGGCTGCAGCAAAGCGAGCGAGGCAAACAGCGTCACGGGGAGCCACACCGCGAGCTGGAGCCAGACCGGCGGGGCATAAGCGGTCTCGACTGCGAGGATCGCCGGCACCACGAGATGGCCGACCACGACCATCACCAGATAGGCCGGGAAATCATCGGCGCGTTGGTGAAGCAACTCCTCGCCGCAATGTTCGCAGCTATCCGCCACTTTCAGGAAGCGGCCGAACAGATGCCCTTCGCCGCAGTTCGGGCACTTGCCGCGAAAACCGCGCCACATCGCCTTCGCCCCAGAAACTGAACCGGCCGCCATCACGACACCTCTTCCGTTTTGCTGATCCATACAATAATATCTTGCATCCATACATTCAAAGGATACGGGCCGAAATTGCATGGATTGGACCCCGACAATCTCGGAGCTGAGCGGGCCGCGCTACCAGCGCATCGTCGAGGCCATGGAGGCCGACATCGCTGCCGGCCGGCTGGTGCGCGGACAGCAATTGCCGACACAGCGCGCGCTTGCCAGGGCGCTTGGCGTCGATTTGACCACGGTGACGCGCGCCTACACCGAGGCGCGGCGCCGCGGCATCATGGAGGCCCGCGTCGGCCAGGGATCGTTCGTGTCGGAGACCAGCGCGCGCCGCGCGGTCGACCTGCCGCATCCGGTGGCGATCGACCTTTCGATGAACGTGCCGCCGCATCCCCTCGAAGCGCAGCTCGACGAGCGCATCATCGCTGGCCTGGAGGCCATTCGCGCGCAATCGGGCCTGACCGCATTCCTGAACTACCAGCCGCCCGGCGGCAGCGCGCATGAGCGCGAGGTCGCCGCGCGCTGGATGCGCACACGCGTCCCGCATGCGCGTGCCGACAAGCTCGTGATCTTTCCCGGCGCGCAGACGATCCTGTTCAACCTGCTCGCCCATCTCGCGCGGCCGGGCGAGGTCATACTGACCGAGGCCCTCACCTTTCCCGGCATCAAGGCCGCGGCGGCACAGCTCGGCGTCAAGTTCGTCGGCGTCGCCATGGATGACGGCGGCATTTTGCCCGATGCGCTGGCGAAGGCCTGCCGCACGCACGGGCCGAAGGCCGTCTATCTCATCCCGACGCTGCACAATCCGACCACGGCGACTCTTGCCCCCGAGCGGCGCAGCGCGATCGCCAAGATCGTCCGCGACGCCGATACGGTGCTGATCGAGGACGACGCCTACGGGCTGCTCGATCGTTCGGCATCGCCGATCGCAAACCTCATCCCCGAGCGGACATATCTCGCGACCACGCTGTCAAAATGCATCGCGCCGGCGCTACGCGTGGCTTATCTGCTCTCGCCCGACAGCGGCGCGCAGCTTCAGATGCGCGGCCACCTCCAGGCGACCGTCCAGATGCCGGCGCCGCTGATGGTGGCGCTGGTAACGCACTGGCTCGAGACTGGCGTCGCCGACCGCATCATCACCGCGATCCGCAATGAGGCCGTGGGCCGCCAGCAACTGGCCCAGCGCGCGTTGAGGGGTTTTCAGTTCCAGGCGAAGCCCGCCGCACATCATCTGTGGCTACACTTGCCGGAGGGGCGACCGGACGTCGCCGCGCATCTGCTGCGCAACGGGCTCGCCATCGTTGCCGGCGACGCCTTCACCGTCGATGGCACGTCGCCGCACGCGGCGCGCGTTTCACTCGGCGCAGCGCGCAACAGATCGGAATTGACCGAGGCGGTGCGCATCCTTGTCCGCGCGCTGCAAAAGCCCGCCGACATCAGGCAGATCGTCTAGCAGGCCGGAGAATCACGTTGCATACGGTTTTGAAATTGACCTCGCGCGCCGCATCTGTGCTATGCGCCATGAGGCGATTGCGGCTTTGGGATCGCCGGTAACGACAGGAATTTGTTGGTGGAAACGCTCACTTACGCGCTGCTCCTGTTCGGCGCGCTGGCCGGCGGCTTCGTCTCGGGACTGGCCGGATTCGGCACGGCGCTGATGGCGCTCGGCATCTGGCTTTACGTGCTGCCGCCCTCGCTCGCGGTGCCGCTGGTGCTGATCTGCTCGGTGATCGCGCAGACCTCGACGCTGCCCTCCATGTGGAAGAGCTTCGACCTCTCGCTGGTGTGGCCGTTTCTGATCGGCGGACTGATCGGGGTACCGCTCGGGACCATGCTGGTCGCCTCCGCCGATCCAAAAGTGTTCAAGCTCAGTGTCGGCGTGCTGCTGCTGATCTTCTCGAGCGCGCTGTACCTCAACAAGAAGCAATTCGCCATCGCGTTCGGCGGCCGCATCGCCGACGGTGCGATCGGCTTTGCCGGCGGCATTCTGGGCGGGCTCGCCGGACTGTCGGGGCCGCTACCGATCCTGTGGGCCAACATCCGCGGCTGGAACAAGCACGAGCGGCGCGGCATCTTCCAGCTCTTCAATTTCACGGTGCTCGCCGCCGCGCTGGTGTTGCAGACGGCCTCAGGGCTGGTCGCATTCAAGGTGGTCTGGCTCGCCATGGTCGCATTCCCGGGCACGCTGATCGGCGCCTGGGCCGGCGCGCGCGTCTATCACGCGCTGAGCGACAAGCATTTCGGCGATGTCGTGCTCGGCCTGCTGTTTCTGTCGGGCGCCACCCTCGTCTGGAACAGCATCAGCTCGCTTTAGCTGCCTGACAGCCCGGCAAATGAGCCGGAGCTGCATGATGAAGCATGCCGTCGTTACGCGGGCTCGCGTGCGAGCGGCACGACGGGCTCAGGGCTCGCCGGTTCTGCAACTTTTTCGCTCGGACGCACCAGCCGCTTCCTGAACTCACGGCGCAGCAGCCACAGGCTCTGGACCGCCTGCAGCGTTGTCGCCGCGTTCGACAGATACCAGACGTACTCGATCCGAAAGCCCGGCCGCGTCGACAGAAAAATCGCCGGCACGGAATAGGTGAGGACGCGCGTCGCCGAGCTCCACAACACCGGCTTGGTGTTGCCGAGGCCCTGGAACATGCTGGAGCAGGTGAAGATCAATCCCTGCGCCACCATGTTCAGCGAGATCATCTTCAGAAACAGCAGCGCGACGCGCATCGTCTCCGGATCATTCGAGAAGCCGGCGAGCAGCAATCCGGGCTTGAGCTGCACGAGGATCGTCAGCGCGATCATCACGACGGTCGCGATCAGCGCCGCCTTGACGAAGGTCTCCCGCACCCGCTCGTAATTGCCCGCACCGAAATTCTGGCCGACGATCGGCCCCGCCGCGAGCGAGACGGCAAGAGCCGGCATCTGGATCAAGCCCACGACACGCGTCCCGATGCCAAAGCCCGCCTGGGCCGCCGGACCGAGATCGCGCAGCACGTAATAGATCGCCGCCATGAAGATGAAGATCATCACGAACTCGCCGCCGGCAGGCAGGCCAACATTGAGGATCCTCCTCCACTGTCGCAGCTGCGGACGCCATTGCGCCGGATCGAAGGCGACGTAGCGCTCCAGCCTGCGAAAATAGTAGAGCAGCATCAGCACGGCGATGAACACCGCCATCGTGCTTGCCAGGCCCGCTCCGGCGACACCGAGCGCGTATCCGGTGCCCCAGCCCGTGATCAGGACCGGCGCCAGCGCGATATTGATGATGACGGCAAGCACCTGCACCAGCATGCTCGGCCGCACGATGCCGGTGGCCCGCAGCGCGGCCGCCATCACCTGCGTGACGAATTGCAACGCCAGCGCCGGCATGAACCAGAGAAAATAGGTGGTGCCGGCGTCGATGGTGGCCTCATCGGCGGCAATCGCGCGCATATAGGGGCGCGCCAGCACAAAGCCGGCGAGCAGCGTCAATAGCCCGAACAGCACCGACAGGACGACTGCCTGGTTGAACACGAGATTGGCGTCGTCGCGATCCCTGCGGCCCACGGCGTGCGCGACCAGCGCCACCGTGCCGACGCCGAGCATCTGCATCAGCGCGTTGACGAGGAAGCCGGCATTGCCGGCCGCAGCGACGCCGGCAACAGCGGCATCGCCGAGCCCGGACACGAAGTACAGGTCGACCAGCTGGCAGATCATGATCGTGATCATGCCGACCACGATCGGTGGCGCCATGCTCAGGATGTGGCTCACGATGGAGCCGCGCGTCAGGTCCTTCATCTCATTCTACCTTTGGCGACGTGACGGTGGGAGTCTCGCCCTACCGTCACGCGTCATTCCGCTGCTGCGATATGCCCGAGCTCCACCACCTGGCGCTCGAACAGGCTGCGATAGATTCCGCCAGGCTTGCCCGCGAGCACGGCATGCGTGCCCTGCTCGGCGATCTCGCCGCGGTCGAACACCAGGATGCGATCGAGGCTGCGCACCGTCGACAGCCGGTGCGCGATCACGATCGAGGTGCGGCCTTTCATCAGCCGCTCCATCGCCTGCTGGATCAGCGCCTCTGATTCCGAATCGAGGCTCGACGTCGCCTCGTCCAGGATCAGCACCGGCGCATCGGCCAGGAAGGCGCGCGCCAGCGCCACGCGCTGCCGCTCGCCGCCCGACAGCTTGACGCCACGCTCGCCGACCAGCGTGCCGTAGCCCTTCGGCAGGCGCAGGATGAAGTCGTGCGCGTTCGCCAGCCGCGCCGCCTGCTCGATCGCCTCGAGGCTGGCACCGGGCCGGCCATAGGCGATGTTCTCGGCGAGCGAGCGGTGAAACAGGATCGGATCCTGCTGCACGATCGCGATCTGGCTGCGCAGCGATTGCTGCGTGGCCAGCGCGATATCCTGCCCGTCGATCAGCACGCGGCCGCCGGTGACGTCGTAGAGCCGCTGCACCAGCTTGACGAACGTCGTCTTGCCGGAGCCGGAGCGGCCGACGAGACCGACACGCTCGCCGGCGCGGATCCTGACCGACAGCCCGTCATACAGCGGCGCGCGATGGCCGCCATAGTGGAACGTGACGTCGTCGAACACGATCTCGCCGCCCTCGATCGCGATCGGCCGCGCTTCGGCGGCATCGGCGATGCCGATCGGCTCGTCATGGATCGCCACCAGCTCCTCCATGTCGTTGACCGAGCGCTGGAGGTTGTTGATGTGCATGCCGACATCACGCAGATAAGCGTGGATGACGTAGTAGCTCGTCAGCACATAGGTGACGTCGCCGGGCGAGGCATGCCCGTACATCCACAGCAGCACCGAACCGCCGATCACCGAGCCCCGCAGGCATAGCAGTAGCGAGAGCTGCGCCATGGCGGTGTAGTTGTAGCGGAACCAGGTACGCCGCACCCGCACGCGCCAGCGCTTGATGACGCGCCCAAGCCGCGCATCCTCGCGCGCTTCCGCGCCGAACGATTTCACCACCGCATTGCATGTCAGCGCATCCGCCAGCGTGCCGCCGAGCTTGGTGTCCCAGGCATTGGACACACGCGCAGCCGGCGCGATGTAGCGCGTCGAGAACAGCACCGTCATCGTGACATAGATAGCCGCACCGAGCGCGATCACCGCGCCGAGTGAGGCCCAGTGCGCGCCGAGCAGGATCATCGATCCGATCAGCACGGCCAGCGACGGCAGTAGTGCCAGCAGGATGGTGTCGTTCAACAGATCGAGCGCCCACATGCCGCGCGTGATCTTGCGCACGGTCGAACCCGCGAAGGAGTTGGCGTGCCAGTCGGTCGAGAAGCGCTGCACGCGCAGAAATGCGTCCTGCGCCACGTCGGACATGATCTTCAGCGTGAACGGCACGATCACTTGCAGCCCGGTCAGGCGCAACACCATCGACACCGCGCCCAACACCACGATGCCGCCCAGCGCCACCAGCGCGGCTTGGCGGGCAGCAGGATCGGTCGGGCCACGCGTCAGCGCGTCGACCAGATGTCCTGAAAACACCGGCATGAACAAATCGGCGACGGTCGCACCGAGCAGACCGACGGTAATCGCGAGCGTGCGCCCCGGCTGATTCAGCCAGTGCCGGAACACGAAGGGCAGGACCACGCGGATAGCCGCGGGCTTTTTTGACAAAGCGGTCATGGCGTCATCCGGCCGCATTGCCGCGGGCCGGCTCCATCGATGGACGCAGGCCGGCCGCGAGGGCCGGGACGGCGTCACTTAAAGCTGAATTTGACTTGGGAAGCGGAGCGATCGGGGCGTTTGGTCGAAACCCTGGCCCAATCGAAGCTGGCGGAAATGGCCTCTAGCAGGCCGAATATGTACCGAGCCAGATCACCATCGAGCGCGGAAACGCGATCTGCGAATGCGACGAAATCATGCAAATCTCTCCCCGGTTCGAATGAATGAGGCGCGCTTTATAGATGTGTGATTCGCAATTTGCAACGGGCCCCGCGCGAGATCACGCACGAGTGTTGCATTTCGGGCGCGGCGACCGCCTCACGCTCGACTGTCATGCCCCGGCTTGACCGGGGCATCCAGTACGCCGCGACGTCTCGGTTCAATCACGGCCCGGTCAAGCCGGGCGATGACAGCTAGGCTGTGGCTCGCTCAATGCGCGTCGCCGCCGGCACCGAATGGCGAGGCCGGCCTGTTCAACAGCGTGACCAGGACGCTGAGGCTCAGATAGAACAAGGTCAGAATCAAGAACGCGTCGCCAAAGCTCATCACCACGGCCTGGCGGTGCACGATCTGGCTGAGCTGCTTCATCGCCATCAGCGTCGAGTCCCCAAGCCCCTGAAACTTCTGCTGGAGCATGGTCAGGGTTTCGGTCGCGGTCGCATTGCCCCAGGTCACCCGCTCCTGCAGACGCGTGATGTGCAGGTCGGCGCGAGCGTTGAGCACGGTGTTGATCACGGCGAGCCCGACCGCACCGCCGAGATTGCGCATCAAATTGAACAGGCCGCTGGCATTCTTCACCTTGTCGGGCGGCAGCGTGCCGAGCGCGATGTTGTTGGTCGGCACCATCGCGAACATCATGCCGACGCCGCGCAGGATCTGCGGGATCAAGAGCTCGTAGAAATCGAAGTCGCGCGTGATCCAGGTCATCTGGTAGGAGCCGATCGCGAACACGATCAGGCCGAACGCGATCATGTAGCGCATGTCGAGGCTCGCCATCAGCCGGCCGACCAGCGGCGCCACCAGGAACATGGTGATGCCCGAGACGAACATGGTCTCGCCGATCATCAGCGCGCTGTAGCCGCGCACCTCGGCGAGATAGCGCGGATAGATGTAGGTCAGGCCGTAGAGGCCGATGCCGATGCAGAATTGCAGCGTCGAGCCGACCGCGAAATTGCGGTTGGTGAAGGCGCGCAGATTGACGATCGGCTCGGCCGCCGTGAAGACGCGCACGAAGAAGGCAATCGCCGAGACGGCGCCGATCCAGGCGCAGATCGCCACCGAGGTGTCCTGCAGCCATTCATATTGCGGACCTTCTTCCAGCACGTATTCCAGCGTGCCGAGGAAGCCGGCCATGAAGATCAGGCCCCACCAGTCGAAGCGGTCGAGCAATTCGAGATGCGGCTCGTCGAAATCGACCAGCGCCAGCACGCCCAGGGTGATGCCGATGCCCGGCACGACGTTGATGAAGAACAGCCAGTTCCACGACATCAAATCGGTGATGTAGCCGCCGACCGTCGGGCCGATCGTGGGAGCCAGGGTCGCAACAAGCCCGATGATGGGACCGACGATGTGGAATTTCGAACGCGGGAACACGGTGTAGGCCGAGGCGAACACCGTCGGGATCATGCCGGCGCCGAGAAAGCCCTGGAGCGCGCGCCAGAGGATCATTTCCTCGATGCTGGTGGCGAAACCGCAGAGCAGGCTCGAAATCGTGAAGCCGGCCGCCGAAATCGCGAACAGCAGCCGCGTGCCGAAAGCGCGCGACAGGAATCCCGACAGCGGGATCGCGATCACTTCGGCGATCAGATAGGCGGTCTGAACCCAGGAGACCTCGCTCGAGCTCGCCGACAGGCCAGCCTGGATTTCGCTCAGGGACGCCGAGACGATCTGGATGTCCAGGATCGACATGAACATCCCGAACACCATGATGATGAAAGCGATCAGCCGCTTCGGCGCGATACGCTCCGATCCGGCGGCCGCCATCATGGCAGGTGAAGCAGTCGTGGCATTCGCCATGGTCTGACCTCGCAGCGCCTCGTCGCGCGCTTACTGCGGATGGACCATGGTGGGATCGTCGAGATCGATCTCGCTGTCGGCGTCGGCGGCACCCTTGTTGGTGTCGACCGTCGCGTAGACGGACATGCCGGCGCGGAGCAGGTTCTGCTTGGCAACCGCCTTCGGCACGCGGATGCGGACCGGCACGCGCTGCACGATCTTGGTGAAGTTGCCGGTGGCGTTGTCAGGCGGCAGCAGCGTGAACACCGAGCCGGAGCCCGCCGCGATGCTATCGACGACGCCGGAGAACTTGCGCATGCCGTAGGCATCGACCTTGATCGTCACCGGCTGGCCTGGACGGATGCGCTTGAGCTGGGTTTCCTTGAAATTGGCGTCGATATAGACGTCGTCGAGCGGCACGACATTGCCGAGGCGCTGGCCGACGGCAACGAAGTCGCCGGCGTTGACGAGACGGTTGGAGAAGATGCCGTCGACGGGCGCGCGCACCGCCGCGAAGGCGAGGTCGCGCTCTGCCTTGGCGAGGGTGGTCTTGAGCTCGGCGAGCTGCGCCTGGGCTTCGGCCTGCTGTGCCTTGGCGACATCGACATTGCTCACCGCGACGTCGTAGGCGGCCTGCGCGGCCTTGACCGCGGCGGCGCCCTGGTCGCGACCGGCTTCCGACGTTTCGAAGGTCGCGCGCGAGGCAAAGCCCTTGTTGCTCAGCGCCTGCTGGCGCTCATAGTCGAGATCGGCGCGCTTGAGGCCCGCCTCGGCAGAGACGAGCTGCGCCTTGGCCTGCGCGACCTGGCTGTCGAGCGCCGCGATCTGGCGGCCGATGCGGTCGATGGTGGCCTGCTGTGTCGCGATCCGGGTCGCAGCCGCGTCGACCGCGATCTTGTAGTCGCCATCGTCGATGCGCAGCACGGTGTCGCCGGCATGCACCAGCGTGTTGTCTCGGGCCAGGATCGAGGAGATATGGCCCGCCACGCGCGCGCCCAGCATGGTGTTGTTGGCGCGAACATAAGCGTCGTCGGTGGACACGTAGAAGCGGCCGACCAGCGTGTAATAGCCGGCATAGCCTGCCGCCGCGAGCGCCAGCACGAGGCCGATGCCCATCATGACGAATTTGCGCTTGCCGGATTTCGGCGCGGCAGCGGCGGGTGCGGTCGGGGCCGGCTTGTCGGTCACGGGCTTCTCCGGCGCCTCGCTGGTGCGGCGCTTGGTTTCTTCAGCCACATGAGACCGTACCTGCTCGGCGGATGTCCCGGTCGCAGCTTCACCGTCCGCCGTCGTCACCCACCGCTTCCTGGCGAAGGACGCGCGCAGCCTGGTCTCTCGATGTGGCCATAAAGGCCTCCCCAATAAAAACGCGATCGGGCGCAGCCGTCCCACGGCCGCCGTCCCGCTCGCCCATCCAGAATAGCATTGACCGAACGGTTCGGTCAATATACTTAATGTTCCCGTGCTGACCCTACTGGCCGAATCCTCTATTTGCATTTCCTGGACCGACCGCCGACCCAAAACCTTTCGAGACCCTAAACCAATGGTTGCAGCAAAGCGCGAACAACTGCACGCCCTCCCGGACGAGGACAGCTCCAAGCGGCGCCAGATCCTTGCCGGCGCCCGCAAGGTGTTCATGGATTTGGGCTTTGACGGGGCCAGCATGGGTGAGATCGCGCGCGCGGCCGGCGTCTCCAAGGGCACGCTCTACGTCTACTTCGCCGACAAGAGCGCACTGTTCGAAGCGATCCTCGAGGAGGAAGCGCTCCAGCACGGCCAGGTCGTGTTCAATTTCGACCCCGCCCGCGACGCCGAGACAACGCTGAGGGATTTCGGCGCGGCCTATCTTCATCTGCTCTGCCGGCCCGGCGGCGGATCGGCGATCCGCACCGTGATGGCGATCGCCGAGCGCATGCCCGACGTCGGCCGACGCTATTATTTCCGTGTGCTGGACAAAACCATCAGCCGGCTCTCCGAATATCTCAAAGCCCATGTCGCCCCCGGTGATCTCGCGATCGACGATTGCGACCTTGCCGCCTCGCAGTTCATGGAACTGTGCAAGGCCTCGCTCTTTCTGCCTTTCGTCTTCCAGGCCGCGCCGCCACCGTCGGAAGCGCGCATGATGGACGTGATCGACAGCGCGACGCGGATGTTCCTGGCCGCGTACAAGGCGAAGTAACGGCGGCGGGCCACGCGTTGCGCATGCGGTTCGCCCCGCATTATATTGAGCGCCATGTCCCGTGATCTTCGCCCGCCGGTCGATATCCTCCACTATGAGATAGTCCAGGAACAGGCCTCAGCGCTTGGACGAATGGGCCGCGCGCTCGAACAGGCCCTCGCGGAATTGCGCGCGTTCGACGCCACGCATGCGCGCGCCGAGTTACCGGCCTCGCTGCAACCGGCCCGGCGCAAGCTGGTAATGGCCGCCGGCCAGGCGCTCTGGATGTTCGTGGTGCAACGCGAGGCGACCGGCCTGCGCGACAGCCGCCATATCATGCGGACCTACAACGTCCCGGCCGAGGTGCAGCGATGCATGGGGCTGGCACCGTCGACGGACGTCGGAAAACGCAGGTCATGATCACCCCCGGTCGCCACCGCGCACGTGTGCACGACGCCTGGAGCGAGTTGGCAGTCCGCACCGCAATTGCAGACATCGTTGCCGACGCCAGCGCTGATTTCGATCCCGAGGCATTTTGGCCCGGTCACCCCGGCGACGACGGGGTGGGAGACGGCAATCCCAGCTTCTACTATGGCGCGGCCGGCGTCATCTGGGCGCTCGATTATTTGCATCGTGTCGGCGCCAGCCCTGCCGCAAAAGACTTTCGCGCGGTGCTGCCGAAACTTCTCGAACGGACAACCGCTGGGTTTGAGCGGGTTTCGCCGGCCGGCTATGCCAAGCACGGCTCGCTGCTATTTGGCGACATGGGAGCCGCACTTCTCGCCATGCGCCTTGATCCCACGCCTGGCTTGGCCGATCTCGTCCATGCGCGCGCCGAAGCCAATACCGAACTTCCGATCCGTGAACTGATGTGGGGCATGCCCGGATCGATGCTGGCTGCGATCCGCATGGCCGAGATGACAAGGGAGCCGCGATGGCGTGGCCTGTTCGAAACGCAAGCCGCCCGGCTGCTGGATGAACTGGAGGAAACGCCGCAAGGCCGGCTCTGGACCCAGGATCTGTACGGCGCCAAGGACCGCTGGCTCGGACCTGTGCATGGCTTCGCCGGCAACATCATTCCGTTGCTGCGTGGATGGGACTGGTTGACGCCGGCACAGCAGGCGCAATTGGCCGATGTTGTGCCGCAGACCTTGGCCGCGAATGCGTGGTCGTCCGAGCTCGGAACCAATTGGGGTGCGAGAAGCAAGCGCGAAACGCCCCCGAGCTTGTGTCAGCACTGCCACGGCGCCCCCGGCATGGTGACGACATTTGCCGACGCGCCGTTCGCGACGCCGGACTTTGACGAGCTTCTGCTGGATGCCGGCCGCTTCACCTGGGCCGCCGGACCGCTGACCAAGGGTTCGAACCTGTGCCACGGCACCGGCGGGAACGGCTACGCATTCCTCAAGCTGTACCGCCGCACCAAGGATCCGGTCTGGCTCGACCGTGCGCGCCAATTCGCCATGACGGCCATTGTCCAGTATCGCGGTGCCAAGACGGTCGTTGGCCGCGGACGCTATTCGCTTTGGACCGGCGACGTCGGGCTCGCAATCTATCTCTGGGACTGCATCACCGGGGAGCCGCGCTTCCCCACAATCGACGTGTTCTGATCCAAGCTGTGGCGGCGCCCGGTGCAGCGTTGCGCCCAGGCGAGATCGATTTGCACCTGCGGATGCGTGAGATAGGGGAAGATATCGGGCGCCTGAAATGTGTCGGACTAATCGTCCGCGAACTCGTCTTCCTCGTTGATCTTCTCGTGCTTGCTCCTGCGCGCACCGAGCGCGCCGGTCACGGACGGATCGCGATTGTTCGCATAGGGATTGCGCTGCTGCGCCGCGCGCGGCGACCTCTTCGCCGGAGACTGCGGCCGGCTGGCAGATCAGGCGGCGGCTGGCGCGGCGCATCAGGTCGACGTGAATGTGATCGTAGTGATAGACGTTCGAGCCCGGCGCGAGCACGGTGGTGAAATGCGCGCACGCGCCCGACTGGACGTCGCGCAGAAATCCCTGCTCTTCCGGCATTCCGCGCCAGCCGTCCTTTACGGTGATGCGGCGCCCGTCGGCGAGCACGAAGGCGGCGACATCGAGCGCGTTGCCGAAGGCGTGCTCCGAAATATGGGCATGCGGATTGCCATTCATGCCGCGGCAGGAATAGGCGGAGATCTGCTTGATTTCGACCACGCGGGCGCCGAACCAGCGCATCGCCGAAGGTTGCACGCTGTCGGCGAACCAGCGGTCGAGTTCGGAGACGATCGGACAGGCCAGCGTCGCCGTCGGCTTCACCGCGACGGGACCGACAGCGGTGACGGGATTGCCCTGCGCCGGACCGAGCCGGGGCGGCTGCTGCTGCGCGGGGCCTGCGAATAGGGTGCCGGCCCCGGCTGCCGCGCCGGATAGCTCGGCGCATTCATGTAGCGCGCGGCGCCCGCGGCGTCGGCGCCTTCGGGCGGCAGGTCGATTTCGTCGTCCCGCGGGGCCACGCCGGGCGCGCTGAGCGACACCGGGCCGGACGAGGCGCCATAGCCGGACGGCTGGCGCACCGCGCTCTCGGGATAGTTCGACCGCTGCGGATAGCTGGACGCCGGATAATTCGATTGCGGCTGCGTCACCGGCCAGCGCGGCTGGTTGCCGATACTGCCAGGCGGGCGCAGTTCCTCATCGGCGAAACCGTAGCTGCTCGATCCCTCGCCGATCGCTGCGACCTTCAGCGGAAACTCGGCGCCGCACATGCCGGGGCCGGAGATCGGCTCAATCCGGACGATGTCAGGGCTCTCCTTCACGGCGCCCGATTTCAGGCACGCCGCTTCGGCCTCGGCCCGCCACGGTTCACGTTCGGCCTGGAACAAGCCGCGTCCGCAACCCGCGAGCGAAACAAGGACGATGGAGCCGACGAGATACAAACGAACTCCGCGCGTCATGCGCGCAGGTTCGGTGAATTTACTTAAAGACTCTTCAACGTGTCGATTTCAACCTTCCTTTACCATGACGCGTCCGCGGCCGCGGGTGAACGACAGAGGGCTGACTTTTCCAACCGTGAGTTTCTGTTAACCATGACGCTCGCGCGCGAGGCGGCGCCGATCGGCGTGTGGGCGACCGAAGAGAACAAGGGCAACGTCCGCCTTGAACAGTGCGGCACCAATCTCTGCGGCTATGCCGAGAAATCCAACGAGCGGATCCTGATCAACATGAAGCTCGACGGCGCCAAGTGGAGCGGCCGCATCCACGATCCCGATTCCGGCCGCAACTACGACTCGACGATCGCGATGAAGGGCCCGAACGCGATGCGCGTGCAGGGCTGCGCCTTCGGCGGCATGTTCTGCGGCGGTCGGACCTGGAAGCGGGTGGGCTAAAACTGACGCGGTCGCAACGGCATACGTTGGCGTTCGAACGTTCGCCCGTCCCGTGCGACAGACGTTCATCCGCCATTCAGCCAGCTCCGGCTGATATCGGCCGATCTCGCCTCGTGTTCTCACCGGAACCTCACTTGTGACTTTGATGGTGGCTTGGCGCCGCGTCGTATTTGCTTTGCCGCTGCTGGCGCTGCCGCTGGCCGGCGCGGACAGGGCATGCGCGTCCGACGCAATCGAGTTCGCGCAAGCCCAGGCGCAAGCGCAGCCGCAGGCACAACCGACGCCCGCGCCATCCGCCTCGCCTGCGCCCGCGACCGATGCGCAGCCCACCGCCGTCGAGCCGATCGGCAACGTCGCGACGGTGACGGGGATCGCGACCGTGATCCGCGACAAGAACTCCTACCCGCTGAAGGTGCGCGACGACATCTATCTCAACGACGTCGTGCAGACATCCTCGAGCTCCTCGCTCGGCATCACCTTCAACGACGCCACCACGTTCAATCTCTCCGCCGGCTCCAAGATCACCATCGACAATTACGTCTATGAGGACGGCGGCAAGCAGAACTCGGCGATCTACGACATCGGCAAGGGCACGGTCGCATTCGTCGCGGCGGCGGTAGCGAAGACCGGCGACATGAAGATCGCAACCCCGACCGCAACGCTCGGCATTCGCGGCACCACCGGCGTCGTCGACGTGCCTGAGAACGCGACCGCGAACACCGCGAATAACGTCAACATCAAACTCTATCCCGACGCCGACGGCCGGGTCGGCCATATCGACGTCAATGACCGTGCCAGCGGCACGCGGCTCGGCGCGCTGACGCAAGCCTCGAGCGGCTTTGCGATCCGGCCCGGTGCGGCCGGCCCGGGCGGCATGCGCTTTGCCGCGGTGCCGATCACGATTCCGCCGCAGCAGATCGCGCGCGACCGCGGTTTCGTCAGCCAGGTGCACGCGGCGCAGACCACCGGTCGCCAGATCGTCACCGAGCAGCGCGACTTCCGCCGCGCCAATCCGGCCGCGATCAGCCGCATTCCGCGACCGGCGCAGCCGCCGCAGCAACAGCAATTGCGTCCGAACCAGCAGCCGCAGCGGCCGAATGGCCAGCCGGGTCAGAACAACCGTCCGGGCGTGCAGCAGCCGCAGCGCCAGGGGCAACGCGGCGCGACACGGCCAGGCACGCCGCGCGCAGGCCAAGGTCAGCAGCAGCAGGGCACTGGACAGCCGGCTGCCCAGCCACGTACCGGACAACGCACGCAGAGGCAGCGACAGCAAAGCGGACAATCTCCGCAAGCGCCCGGAGCAGTCACGCCTCAGCCCGGCACGACGCCACAGCCGCAAACGCCGCGCACCGGATTGCAACCCGCAACACAGCCGCAACAAGGCGCAGCGCCACGCCAGCCCGGCTTGCAGCAGCACCTCCCCGCCGCGCCCCGCAAGCCCCGCCGGCGCCGAGGGAAAAGAAGAAGCGATAGATTGGCGAGCGTGCCTCCCCGTCATTGCGAGCGTAGCGAAGATTCCATGGGGAGTGGATAGCAGCCAAGTCTGAGGCCAGACTGAGGTTGCTGAAACACTCAACCTGGAGACAATGATGTTGCTCGATCATCCTTCCGACGGACTGGCCGCTATCCGCACGCAGTTTGGCGCAATTTTCGTGTCATTGGAACTGAGCCGCTCGACATGGCTGGTGACCTCGCTGTCGCCCGGCAAGGGCGAGAAGATGTCGAAGCGCAGCGTGGAGGCCGGCGATCTTGCGGAACTCTTGAAGCTGTTTGCGGAGCTGAAGCGCAAGGCACAGGCGCGAACGGGTGAGAGCTATCCGATCATCACGATCCAGGAGGCGGGGCTGGACGGGTTCTGGCTGCACCGCGCTTTGCAGCAGGAAGGCATCGAGAGCCACGTGGTCGATCCGGCCTCGATTGCGACGCCGCGCCGGCGCAGGCGGGCCAAGACGGATCGGCTCGATGGCGAGACGCTGTTGCGGGCGCTTCTGGCCTATAAGCGCGGCGAGCCGCGGGTCTGCGCGATGGTGGTGGCGCCCTCTCCGGAAGCGGAGGACCGCCGCAGGCTTTGCCGCGAGCGGCGGACATTGATCGCCGAGCGGATCGAGCATGTGAACCGGATCAAGGGCGTTCTGTTCGCGCAAGGGATATTCGGCTACGTGCCGCTGCGGCGCGATCGACGGGCACGGCTCGAAGCCTTGCGGACCGGAGATGGGCGCATGCTGCCGGCGCATCTGAAGGCCCAGATCAGCCGCGAGCTCGATCGTCTCGAACTGCTGCTCGACCAGATCGCGGCGGTGGAGCGCGAGCAGGAGGCGTTGCTGGTCGTGAGCAAGCCAGCCGGGGAGAAGGCGGATCCCGTCACGATGCTGCTCGCCCTGAAGAGCATGGGCCCGAACTTCGCGGCCGTTCTCTGGACGGAGGCGTTCTGGCGGCAATTCGCCAACCGCCGTCAGGTTGCGTCCTATGCCGGTCTTGCGGCCACGCCATGGCGGAGCGGCGGCATCGAGCGCGAACAAGGGGTGTCGAAGGCCGGCAATCCGCGGCTGAGGACCACGATGATCCAGCTCGCCTGGTTGTGGATACGCCACCAGCCTCAATCGGCGCTGACCCAGTGGTTCAAGGCCAACAGCCAGCGCGGCCGCAAGCGCACGATCGTGGCGCTGGCCCGCAAGCTGCTCGTGGCCTTGTGGAAGTACGTGACCGCCGGCGTCGTGATCGAGGGAGCCGTGATGAAGACCGTCGCCTGATGCAACGCTTCCCGCAGCCTTAAAACCAATCAGCCGAGGAACGATCAGCCTCGGCCGATCCGGGGTGGACGAACCGATGGATTGCATGGCTTCAAACGCCGCAACGAAGAATGGTCCCGTCCTCTCGAGCCTGCCCGCCGCAAGCGGAATGTTGGTGCAGTCGCTACCGCGCGACGACCGGATGTGAGTTTGATCTGGCACGCAAAACCAGATTGTCAAAACCGGCTCGACCCTGAGATCGCTGAACCATAAGGAGGAGTTCGCCCGCGGCCTCCCGACCACACAAGCCTGATGGCGTGCTCGATCACGTCAAGGTCAAGCCGCTGCGCGGCGGCTCTAACGAGCCGACCTTGACGCGATCTCCGCGCGCCATCCGAAACATCCCGCGGTCGGGACGAAGAGCTGGCCTGCAATCGAACAAAGAGCTGAACAACCGCCTTGACACACCTAATCCCCATGTGAGCAATCCAGAGTCCCTCCGCAGAAAAGATTCTGGATTGCTTCGCTGCGCTCGCAATGACGACTTGGTGGGAGCTGACGCGAATACGATCATGCTGACTTGCGGATACGCGCCTTCACCTACAGGCAGAGGCGAAGCAATCTCACGCCTCGCCGCGCAACCAGGCCCGCACCTTCTGCAGCAGGCCGTGCCGCAGCTCGTCGACGGAGGCAGCCTCGGCCGGCGTCAGCGTCTGCAAGGCCGCATCGATCTCGTCGGCGGCCAGCGTCGGCGTCGGCTCCGGCGCGGATGACGATGCAAGCCCGGCCGCGGCGATCGCGATCGGGCCGACCTGGGTGAGGAACGCGCGCTCATATTCACGCGAGGCGCGCGAGCGCGTCGTCCAGCGTCAGCCAGTCGACCGCCTTGATGTCGTTCATGAGCTTGCGGACGGGACCGCCACCGGCCTCCATCCGCCAGAAATGCACGATCTTGATGGGGCCGCCGGACTGGTAGGCGATCGTGCCCAGAAACTCGTGCACGACCACGTCATGGCCGGTCTCCTCCAGCACCTCGCGGTGCGCGGCTTGCTTCGGCGTCTCGCTATCGTCGAGCTTGCCCTTGGGCAACACCCATTCATTGCGCTTGCGCTGGCGCACGACCGCGATCAGCGGCGTGTCGCCACGCCGCAGCACAATACCACCCGCCGCCATCACCGGCGCCCGTGCCATGCCAAAATCCGTGTCGATCGAATTGTCCCGGCGGAGGATATAGGCGGCCGAGACGGCGGATTGAAGGCTAGTTTTTCCTCAGCAGCGCTTGACCGGCACGGATGCGCGTGCCCTCGCCAATGCCGTCGCAAAGGTAAAATCGCCGGGCGCGAGGATGATGATGGTCGACCCGTGCTCGAACCAGCCGAGCTCCTCGCCTTTGGTCACGTTGACGTCGCAGGGGAAATTGATCGGCCCCTTGGTCTGCGCATTCAGCACCATGTCGAGGAAGTGCAGGCGGATACTCGCGACCAGGATCGCGGCGACCGGCACCAGCGTCACCGCCTCGCCGGTCGCGAGATGCGTGCGGATCACCGCACGCTCGTTCTTGCAGAACAGACGCTCGACCCGCTTCAGCGCGATCGGATTGACGTTCCAGACGTCGCCATGGATCAGCGTGACGCGCTCGATATGCGCATCGAACGGTGCGTGGAAGCGGTGATACATGCTCGAGGTCAACCGCAGCGTGACGAAGCTTCCGTTGCGGTGCTGCTCGACCAGCGCGGGGTCGCCAAGCAGGTCGAGCAGCGAATAGGGCGCGCCCTTGACCTGGAACAGTTCGGTGTCGGCAATCCGGCCGTGGGCGCCGACGATGCCGTCCGAGGGACTGGCGACCACCGACGGATCCGGATCAAACGGCCGCAGACCCGGCTTGAGCTCACGGGTGAAGCAATCGTGCAGACTCCTGAAATGGTCCTTCTTTGCCTCGGACAGATCAAGGTCGGAAAACAGCTTCCACAGCGCGATCGAGAAATCCCTGACAAGCGGGTTCTCGATCTTGGAGAACCAGCCCATGAAGCGGGTCAAGCCTGCGCGCGGGATGCGGTTGGTCAACAGGAAGTTGAGGTCTTCCTGCTGGGTGAAGGAGGCGATGAGGGCTTTGACTGTCATGAATCTGTCAGCTCGCAGTATTAGCGCTTGTTGTCATGGAAACGACACTCCCGATTCTCTCATTTTCCGTGGCCGCCGCAGCCTCCGCTGCCGCCGCCTTCCCGAAGCTCACGGCGCGGATCGCATTGTCCCGCGCCAAGCACCGCTCGCTCGCCGGGCACTCCAAGATGTCGCGCCGGGTGGCAAAGCTGCTGCCGTTCTACGAGTTCGAAGGCGACAAATATTTCGGCTGCGACGGCGCGCCTGACAACGTGGTGATGCAGCGCAAGGAGGCCTTCTTCCGCCTCGCGGCGCTCTATGCCGAGCGGTATCCCAAGGGCCGCGCGATGACGAAGGAAGCGGCCGAGACGATCTCCGACCTCAACTTCACCGAGACCTATCGCGTGCCGTTCCAGTTCTCGCGTCTCGTCCGGGAACATCTGGGCACCTCGACCTTCATGGAGTCCTCGAGCGGCGTCACCGTCACGGATGTCGACGGCAACACCTCGTACGACCTCACCGGGTCCTACGGCGTCAACATCTTTGGCAATGACTTCTACAAGGAGTGCATCGAAGGCTCCGAGAAGCGGGCGCACGCGCTCGGCCCGGTGCTGGGCCCCTATCATCCCGTCATCCTCGACAACGTGCAGCGGCTCTGCCGAATCTCGGGTCTCGACGAAGTCTCCTTCCACATGTCCGGCACCGAAGCGGTGATGCAGACGGTGCGGCTCGCGCGCTACCACACCAGGCGTTCGCATCTCGTTCGCTTCGCAGGCGCCTATCACGGCTGGTGGGGCGACGTGCAGCCCGGCGTCGGCAATCCCATTCCCGCGCACGAAACCTACACCCTCGCCGAGATGTCGGAGAAGACGCTGCATGTGCTGCGCACGCGCAAGGACATTGCCTGCGTGCTGGTCAATCCGCTGCAGGGGCTGCACCCGAACGTCAACGCGCCCGGCGATTCCTCGCTGGTCGACAGCTCCCGCGGCAGCAATTTCGACCGCGTGGCCTACACCGAATGGCTGAAGCAGCTCCGCGAGGTCTGCACCGAGCGTGGCATCGTGCTGATCTTCGACGAGGTCTTCGTCGGCTTTCGTCTCGCCGCCGGCGGCGCCCAGGAATATTTCGGCGTCAAGGCCGACATGGTGACCTACGGCAAGAGCCTCGCCGGCGGCCTGCCGGTCGGCGTCGTCTGCGGCAAACGCGAGTTGATGCGCCGCTTCCGCGATGATCGTCCCGCCGACATCTGCTTCGCGCGCGGCACCTTCAACTCGCATCCCTACGTCATGACGGCGATGGACGAGTTCTTGAGCCGGCTCGCCAGCCCGAACTTCCGCGCGATCTACGATGGCCTGGATGCGACCTGGAACGGCCGCGCGCAAAAGCTCAACCAGATGATGAGCGACGCCGACCTGCCGGTCCGGTTCGCCAACTTCTCGTCGATCTGGACGGTGAAATACACCACGCCGTCCCGCTACAACTGGATGCTGCAATATTACTTGCGCGCCGAAGGCCTGTCGCTGAGCTGGGTCGGCACCGGACGGCTGATCTTCAGCCTCAACTACACCGATGCCGACTTCACTGAGGTCGCCGACCGCTTCGTCCGCGCCGCCAGAAAGATGAAGGCAGGCGGCTTCTGGTGGCACGACGGCGCGCTCACCAACAAGAACATCAAGCGGCAGATCCTGAAAGAGATGCTGGCCAAGCGCTTCGGGCGCTGAGGTCGCCGCCTTCTCCCCGAACACCGCACGCGCTTCTCCCTCGCCCCGCTTGCGGGGAGAGGGTTCGGGTGAGGGGGACTCTCCGCGCGCGCGGTTAGAGTTCGTGGACACCCTGCTGGCAACGCCCCTGTGGAGAGCCCCCTCACCCGAATTTGCGCTGCGCGCAAATTCGACCTCTCCCGCACGCGGGGAGGTGAAGAAACCGCCCTCAAGACGTGGATGCCCGGGACAGGCCCGGGCATGACGTAACCATCAGACATCGGAGTGGTCGGTGTGCGCGGCGCGCTCAGGCGTGCTGCTCTTCGAGCGCCGGCTCGGAGATGAGGCCCAGCGTGTGCTCGGGGTTGAGGTGCAGGCCGGGATCCATCAGCTCGCCGCGCATCAAGGCGAGCGGAGCGCTGCGATAGAGCATCAGATCGTGGAAGGGGTCCGTCAGGATCTTGGTCATCCAGACGAGACCGGTCTCGACGTCGCGGATGAAGAACAGGTGCACGGTGCGGAACAGGAGACCGCCGCCGCCGATCACGAGCCAGATCTTGGCGACCTGCCGCATGAAATCGGCCGCGGAAGCCCACGGCGTGAATAGGCCGAACAGCGTCGGATCGACAACCAGCACCAGCGGCGACAGCGCCCAGATCGCCATCAGCACCACCTTGCGCTGCAGGTTGTAGCCGACCTTGATGTCTTCCTTGTACTCGTGCGTCGCCTGGTTGATGTGGTCGTAATCGTGCGGCTCGAAGAAGAAATGACCGGCCTGGCGCGAGGTCATCGAGACCATCCAGCCGACCAGCGCCGAGATCATGGGATCGACGAACAGCCAGAGATAGGCAAAGAGAAAGCTCAGCGCGCTGACGAAGTGCAGGCTCTGATTGATACGGCTGTGGTGATAGTAGCGATGGTCGTCCCAGCGCTGGATCCGCAGCTGCTCGAGATAATTCTTGATCATGCTCTCCCCCAAAATGCTTTCGGGTTCAGGATTTACAGGGATTCGATGTAGGTCGTGTGACATCATCATTTTGTCATGTAACGATGTGTGCAGCGACACGATGACGCACGGGTTACCTTCTCCCCTCACCCTGAGGAGCTTGCGAAGCAAGCGTCTGGGCGAGCCCCGCTGACAGCCGGGCCTCCATGGGACGCGCGCAAGGGCGCGCTCCTCACCATGAGGGGCAACAACAATTCAGGCCGCCTTGGCGACGCCGACCTTGCGGAAGCGCACCAGCGAGAAATGGCCCAGCGGCGGAATCAGGCGGCGCTCGGCAAGCTCGATACCCTTGGCGCCGGCGAGCCATTTGGCATAGCGCGACCAGGCGAACTCGGCGGTGCGGAAGCCGAGCGGGCGCACCACCGGCTGGAGCTTCTGCTCGATGAAGCGGCGCATGCCGGTATCGGCGCTGACGCGGGTGAGGATGATGAGCTCGCCGCCCGGGCGCAGCACGCGGGCGAATTCGTCGAGCGCGACTTCCGGATTCGGCACGGCGGTGACGACATACTGCGCCATCACGACGTCGAAGGAATTGTCGGGGAATTCGAGATTCTCGGCGTCCATGACCGCGAGGCCCTCGACGTTCTTCAGCTTGCCTTCGGTGACGCGCTGGCGCGCCTTGTCGAGCATCGCTTCCGAAATGTCGGTGCCGAAGATACGCAAGTTCGGGGCATAAAGCGGCAGCGAGATGCCGGTGCCGACACCGACCTCGAGCACGCGGCCGCCGATCTTGTTGGTGGCTGCGATCGCGGCCTGACGGCCCTTGGCGAACACACCGCCGAACACGAGATCGTAGACCGGCGCCCAGCGATCATAGGCCTGCTCGACCGTGCCGCGGGTGAGATCGAGCTGCTGGGCGCCGTCAAGGTTCATGATCTTAGCCATCGATGAGGTTCTCGCTGTGGGTCAAAATATGGATCAGCCGCGCACCGGCCGCCGCGCCATGCGAGGCGAGGCGCGCAGGATGCGGCTGGGCTGGAGTGAGGTGAGATTGCCGACGAACTGGCGCGCGCTGTTCTCCCAGGAGCGCTCCAGCGCGAAATTGCGGCAGGTCTCGCGCGACATGGTGAGTGCGCGCAGACAGGCGGCGCGCAGATCGTTATCGATCGCGCCGATCGGGTGATCGGCGATGACGTCCTTCGGTCCGGTCACCGGAAACGCCGCAACCGGCGTGCCGCAGGCGAGCGCTTCGAGTTGCACCACGCCGAACGTGTCGGTGAGGCTCGGGAACACGAAAACGTCGGCGGCGGCGAGATGCGCGGTCAGATCCGCGCCCTTTTTCTCGCCGAGGAAGACGGCGTCGGGATATTTCTTCTCGAGCGCGGCCTTCTGCGGGCCGTCACCGACGACGACCTTGGTGCCGGGCAGATCGAGCGAAAGGAACGCCTCGAGATTCTTCTCCACCGCGACGCGGCCCATGGTCATGAAGATCGGGCCAGGCAGGTCGAGCTTGGCCGGAGAATCAGGATGGAACAGCTCGGTGTTGACGCCGCGCCCCCAGAAGCCGAGCCGCTTGAAGCCGCGCCCCGACAGCTCCTGCCGCAGCGACGGCGTCGCCACCATGGTCATGGCGGCGGCATCGTGGAAGTGGCGCAGCACGGCGTAGCCTACGGCATCGGGGATGCCGGTCCGCACCGAGACGTATTCCGGAAAGCGCGTCGTGTAGGAGGTGGTGAAGGCGAGACCGTTGCGGCGGCAATAGGCGCGCGCGGCCCACCCGATCGGGCCTTCGGTTGCGATATGCAGCGCTTCGGGCGCGGCCTTCTCGATCCGCCGTGCGATCTCCTTACCCGCAGGCAGCGCGATGCGCAGGCCCGGATAGGTCGGCAACGGCCAGGACCGGAAGCCGTCCGGCGTCAGGAAGTCGATCTCGACATCGAGGGCCTTGGCGGCGGCCGCCAGCGAGGTCAGCGTCCGGACCACACCGTTGACCTGCGGATGCCAGGCGTCAGTCGCGATTAATACCCGCATGGGGAAATCCCGAGAGTTTGATGATTCTCGGCTTAGGACCATCAACCACGGATATTTCAGGCGTGTGACGTCACATAAGTGTCGGCGCGCTGTTTTGATCGTTAACGGCGTGGCCGGGCCACGAAACGGTCATGAAACAATCCTTGCCACGACGAAACCGTTTTCGGTTTTACGTGCAAACGTCCCGAAACGTCTTGTCGTTACTGGTTGACGCAACGGAGCACCGAAACGGTGCCGGGGTGACCGAAAAACACCACGCAAACAGGGGCGACCAATGTTCAATCTGGACACGTTCAAGACATTTTCGCGCGCCGTTGCCGTCGGTGCAGTGGCTGTGATCGCAATCGCATTTGCCGGCCCGGTCAAGGCTGCGCCCGTGCAACTGTTTCCGTTCTTCCAGCCGCTGCCGGCGATGACCGCGCCGCAGCCGCTTCAACCGTACCAGCCCTATCAGGCGCCGAGCTATCAGACCGCCCCGTCCGAGGATCAGGACCTCGTCGAGACGCCGGCCCGCTTCCGCCGCCAGACCGTGAGCTACGCGACGCGTGAAGCCCCGGGCACGATCATCATCGATACGCCCAACACCTATCTCTATTATGTGCTGGGCAACGGCCAGGCGATCCGCTACGGCATCGGCGTCGGTCGCGACGGTTTCACCTGGTCCGGCACGCAGTCGGTGACCAAGAAGGCCGAATGGCCGGACTGGACCCCGCCGCCGGAAATGATTCAGCGCCAGCCCTATCTGCCACGCCACATGGCCGGCGGCCCCGGCAACCCGCTTGGCGCCCGCGCCATGTATCTCGGCGGCACCGTCTACCGCATCCACGGCACCAACGCCCCCGACACGATCGGCAAACACGTCTCCTCCGGCTGCATCCGCCTGACCAACAACGACGTCTCCGACCTCTACTCCCGCGTCAACGTCGGCACCAAGGTGATCGTGCTGCCGATGACCGAGCGCCGCGCCGAACTCCGCTAGCGCAGGCGGTCGGCTGCGAGCAGAATTGAAAAGCGAACAGCCCCGGCGATGCCGGGGCTGCTTTCGTTTGGGCCGATGCCAGTGGGCGCTCACCGCCGCCCCGAGATCAGTCTCAGCCACGCCGCTGCGTGAAAGGCGCTCATCAGCAAATACATCGGCACCATCCCGCCCGGCGACAGCCCGTGCCCGGCGGAGCAGAGCATGTCCGCCGGTCCGCCGCCGAGCACGGCCGTCAGCACGGCCATGATCGCGAACGTCGGTGAGGCCGCAAGACCCAGCCATCGGACGAGTTGGGATGCGACCTCCCTGCCGTCACGGCTGCCGTCGGCGGCATGGGCCTCGGTCACTGCGCGCCCGCCGAACGGAGCGCGATCTCTCCGGCATCGGACACCTCAACCCATTTCTTGTCGGGCGCCGCGCCCGCTTCGTAGCTATCGTGCCAATTCCACCATTTGTAGGTGGCCGTCTGCGGATAGCCGGCCGGCGAGTCCTCCCAGACCTCCTGGCGGCCGAGCGGGGTGATGTCGAGGTAGTTCCAGGTGCCGCCCATCTGCTCGTCGCCGCGGCTCTTGATCAGATAGGTGCGGAAGATGCGCGTCCCGTCGCGGTAGAACACGTTGGTGCCGTGCCATTCGCCGACGCCGAAATCGGCGTCAAAGCTGTCGGTGATGGTGACCCACGGGATGTTCCAGCCCATCCGCGCCTTCAGCCGCGCAATATCCGCCTGCGGCGCGCGCGAGGCGAACACCAGCGTGGTGTCGCGGGCGTTCAAATGGGCGACATGGGCGACCTGGTCGGCCACCATGGAGCAGCCGCGGCAGGCATGGTCGGGCCAGCCGAACACGCCCGGCTCGAAGAAGGCCCGGTACAGGATCAGTTGCCGCCGGCCCTGGAACAGATCGAGCAGGGTGGCCTTGCCCGACGGCGTCTCGAATGCGTAGGTTTTGTCGACTTCCATCCACGGCATGCGCCGGCGCTCGGCAGCGAGTGCATCGCGGGCGCGGGTATGTGCCTTTTCCTTCACGAGCAGTTGCTGACGGGCTGCCTCCCAGTCTTGCGCCGACACCACTGGCGGTGTTTGCATGGCGGGCTGTCCGTTAGTTCCTGCTTTCTCAGCTGATGTCATCATGGCTCTCCAAACTTCTTGCTCACCGCACATTGTCGGCCGTCAACGATTTCTGGCACCGGACGAGGGCCGAGTGGGAGTAACAAGTGTGGCGGGATTTTCATGGAGTCGCTGATCACGGCCGCCGCCCGCGCGCTCGAAGCCGGCGATCCGCTCGGCGCGCTGAACCGCGCCGCGCTGCGCAACGATGCGCCGTCGCTGGCGCTGCGCGGCATCGCGATGGCCCAGCTCGGCGATCTCGCGAAAGCCAAGACACTGCTGCGCAGCGCGGCGCGCGCATTCGGGCCGAGAGAGGCGGTCGCGCGCGCCAGATGCGTGGTGGCCGAGGCCGAGATCGCGCTGGTCTCGCGCGACCTGAACTGGCCGACACGCACGCTCGCAAGCGCGCGGGCGACGCTCGCAAGCCATGGCGATCTCGCCAATGCCGCCCATGCCGGCCATATCGAGGCCCGCCGTCTTCTCCTGCTCGGACGCGTCGACGAGGCCGAGCGCACGCTGGCCGAGATCGGCGTCTCCCCGCTCCCGCCCGCCTCTCTCGTCGTTCGCGAGCTGGTGGTGGCCGGCATCGCCATCAGGCGGCTGAAAACAAGGGATGCGCGCGCAGCACTCGACCGCGCAGGCAAGGCAGCGCGGCTGGCCAAAATCCCGGCGCTCGTCGCCGAGGTCGACAGCGCAAGCCTGATCCTGAACACGCCGGCCGCGCGCCTGATCGCGGGCGGCAGCGAGCACCCGCTGCTGCTCGGCGAGGTCGAGAGGCTGGCGACCTCGACGGCGCTCGTCGTCGACACCTTCCATCATGTCGTGCGCAGGCAAGGCACCGCCGTGTCGCTCGGAACGCGGCCCGTGCTGTTCGCACTCGCCCGTTTGCTGGCGCAGGCATGGCCCGCGGATGTCTCGCGCGAGGCGTTGATATCAGGCGCGTTCCAGGCCAGGCACGTCGACGAGTCGCACCGCGCGCGATTGCGCGTCGAGATCGGGCGGCTGCGCACCCAGCTCAAGCCGCTGGCCGAAATCAGCGCGACCAAGCAGGGTTTCGAGCTGGCCCCGCGGAAGACGCGCGACGTCATCGTGCTGGCCCGGCCTGTCGAGGAGAAGCACGCCGCGGTCCTTGCCATTCTCGCCGATGGCGAGCCGTGGTCGAGCTCGGCGCTCGCGCTCGCGCTCGGCATGAGCGCGCGCACGGTGCAACGGGCGCTCGAGGAGCTGGCGCGATCGGATAAGGTGCAGTCGTTCGGACACGGACGGGCGCGGCGCTGGATGACCCCGCCCGTCCCCGGATTCCCGACAGGCTTGTTACTCCCCGGACCGCTGTTAAAGGCATAGGGTAGTCGCCTCAGAGGGATCGAGCAGAATGAAGCGTTCCGCCGCAGAGATCGTCAGGGAGTACGGGCCGTTTCCGGACGTCGAGGCCGTGCATGGCGTCACTTATGACGGCACCCATGTCTGGTTCGCATCGGGCGACAAATTGAATGGCCTCGATCCGGCCACCGGCAAGATCGCGCGATCGCTCGATGTCGCCGCACATGCAGGCACGGCGTTCGACGGCCGCCACCTGTTTCAGATCGCGGAGGATCGCATCCAGAAGATCGACGCCGCGACAGGCAAGCTGCTCGCCACGATCCCCGCGCCCGGCGGTGGTGGCGATTCCGGATTGGCCTGGGCCGAAGGCTCGCTGTGGGTCGGGCAATATCGCGAGCGCAAGATCCATCAGATCGACCCGGACACGGGCACGGTGCTTCGTACCATCGAAAGCAAGCGCTTCGTCACCGGCGTCACCTGGGTCGACGGCGAGCTCTGGCATGGCACCTGGGAAGGTGAGGACAGCGACATCAGGCGGATCGATCCTGACACCGGCAAGGTGCTCGAGCAGCTCGACCTGCCGGCCGGGACGATGGTTTCAGGTCTGGAATCCGACGGCGGCGATCGCCTGTTCTGCGGCGGCGGCGCCGCCGGCAAGGTGAGCGGTCCGCCGTCCCAAGCGCGGCTAGCCGCGCTGCGCTGGGCGGTCCGAACAGACGGTAACCTCACGGCTGCAGCCGTTAACACATTTGCCGCAATTCCACCCCATCGGTGCGCTCTAGCGCCCTGCTCGCCTGCCCTGTAAAATCCCCGTCGGGGCGGCTTGGGGGATTGATGCGACTAACCTTGAATTTGAAGACTGTCCTGATCGCCCTTGCGGTGCTCGCCGCGTCGTTTTTCATCAGCCTGAAAGCGATGGACTTGCTGTCGCCGCGCGCGACCAATTCGGCGCCGCCGGTCGCGCAACTGCCGCCGCTGCCGCCAGTCTCGAAAAGCTCGATCGTGGTGGCGCCCGTCGCAATCGCGCTGTCGGCGATCCGGGACCAGGCCGAGAAGGCTTCACCGCGCAATTTCGCCGGCAAGGCGGAGAATCCGATCTCGCAGATCCTGCAGGACGCCGAGATCGGCTGGACCGCCGTCCGCGGACCGATGTCGGCGACCGGCGACAAGGACGTGCTCACGCTGTCGACGCCGATCAGCGGCAAGCTGAATGTGACGGGGTCGCTGTCGGCGAAGGCTACCGGCGCGCTCGGCGATGCGCTGGGCAGCGTGCTCGGGGGCGACGCGGCGAAGCGGATCGGCGCGGTCAACATCAAGAATTTGAACGCCAGCGCCGAGATCAAGGGTAATGTGGTGGTCACCTCGCGCCCGAAGCTCGCGGCCGCCTGGCATCTCGAGCCCAATCTCGGCGCACAGGTCAATCTCGGCGACACCAACCTCAACGTCGCCGGCGCCAAGGTCAACGTTCCCGCGCAGGTGAAGCCGATGATCGACAAGACGGTCGGCGATCAGCTCAACGTCGTCTCGGAGCGCATCCGCAACGACCCCAGCCTGCGCGAGAACGCGAAGGTGCAATGGGCCAAGGCCTGCCGCTCGATCCCGCTGCAAGGCAGCGGTTCCTCGGCCGCGCTGCCGCCGCTCTGGCTCGAGATGAAGCCGACCCGTGCGATCGCGGCGCAGCCGCGCGTCGACGCGCAGAACGTGACGCTGCTGCTCGGTCTCGAGGCCGAGACGCGCGTGACGTCGATGCAGACCAAGCCCGACTGCCCGTTCCCCGACAAGATCTCGATCGTGCCACCGACCGGCACCGGCGTGAACATCGGCGTTCCCATCGACGTGCCCTTCACCGAGATCAACAAGCTGATCTCAGCCCAGATGGTCGGCCACACCTATCCCGAGGACGGCTCCGGTCCGGTCGAGGTCACGGTGAAGAGCGTCAACGTCGTCCCCTCCGGCGAGCGGCTTCTGATCTCGCTGCTGGTGCGCGCCAAGGAGAAGAAGAGCTGGCTCGGGCTCGGCGCCGAGGCAACCGTGCACATCTGGGGCCGGCCGATGCTCGACCAGGCGCAGCAGACGCTGCGGCTCGCCGACATCCAGCTCGCGGTGGAGTCCGAGGCGGCCTTCGGCCTGCTCGGCGCGGCGGCCCGCGCGGTGGTGCCGCAAATGCAGCAGGCGCTGGTGCAAAAAGCGACACTCGACCTGAAGCCGATCGCCGCCAACGCGCGCGAGAAGATCGCAGCCGTTATTGCCGACTTCCAGAAGAGCGAGGACGGCGTCAAGGTCGAGGCCAATATCAGCAGCCTCACGCTGGCCGACATCGCCTTCGATTCCAGGACGCTGCGCGTGGTCGCGGAAGCCGGCGGTACACTCAATGTGTACGTGACCAAGCTGTCGGGGATGTAGCGCGTCTTCGCGCAGACGACCGCTTCGCGGTCTCCTCAGGGATGAGGGTCAAGCGGCATCGGTGCTCGTCAAAACGACAGCCGCACACTCGATCCTCATCCTGAGGGCCGCCGACGGCGGGCGTCTCGAAGGATGGCCACAGGGGAATCGCTCCCATGCGCGCCTGCTCCCGCGAGCCGCTGGCATTCTCGTCGCAGGGTGCTAAGCTGTTTCTCGACGGCATTGTAGGGGATACGCGAGGACAACATGGAAGCCGGCCTGGTCACGCCTGCGCCGGTACTGGTGCGCTTTTCCGGCATTCAGAAGACCTATGATGGCGAGCACCTCGTGGTGAAGAACCTCGACCTCGATATCAGGAAGGGCGAGTTCATCACCCTGCTCGGCCCCTCGGGGTCGGGCAAGACGACCACGCTGATGATGCTGGCCGGCTTCGAGGTTCCGACCCAGGGCGAGATCTACCTCGCGGACCGCCCGATCAAGAACATGCCGCCGCACCAGCGCGACATCGGCATGGTATTCCAGAACTATGCCTTGTTTCCGCACCTGACGATCGAGGAGAACGTCGCCTTTCCGCTGTCCGTGCGCAAGGTCAACAAGGCGGAAGCGCAGGCGCGCGTCAAAGCGGCGCTGCGCATGATCAAGATGGAAACCCTGGCGCAGCGGCGGCCCGGGCAGCTGTCCGGCGGCCAGCAGCAGCGCGTGGCGCTGGCCCGCGCGCTGGTCTTCAACCCGCAGATCGTGCTAATGGACGAGCCCCTCGGCGCCCTCGACAAGCGCCTGCGCGAGCAGATGCAGTTGGAGATCAAGCAGCTGCATGAGACGATGGGCATCACCGTCGTCTACGTCACCCACGACCAGAGCGAAGCGCTCACCATGTCGGACCGCATTGCGGTGTTCAACGACGGCATCGTGCAGCAGATCGACCGGCCCGACGCGCTGTACGAGCATCCGGTCAACAGCTTCGTCGCCAACTTCGTCGGCGAGAGCAACGTGCTGGCCGGCACTGTGGAGACGATCGAGCAGGATTATTGCCGCGTCGCGCTGGCGGCCGGCGGCTCCGTCATGGCCCGCGCGGTCAACGTGTCTGGCGCAGGCGCATCGACCTCTTTGTCGGTGCGGCCGGAGCGGATCGCCTTTATCCCGGATGGCAGCTCCAGCGACGGACCGAACCGGCTGCCGGCCAAAGTGCAGAGCACGATCTATCTCGGCGACCATGCGCTGGCCGTGCTCGATGTCTCGGGGAATGCCGAGTTCATGGTCAAGCTGCAGCCGGGGGCGCATGATAGCCTGAGACCTGGCGAAAGCGTATTCATCACTTTCCGCCCCGAGGACTGCCTCGCCCTCGATCCCGTCTGATCCAACAAATGCACCGCGATCGATCGACCTCAATGCAAACGCAGATGAAGAAGGAACAAGCACCATGCTGAAGCGCAAGATTGGCAAGATTGCTCTGGGATTCGCCGCGGCGTTCAGTGCCAGCGCCGCGCTGGCCACGGTCGCGCAGGCGCGCGACCTCACCGTCGTGTCATGGGGCGGCGCATATCAGGATGCCCAGAAGAAGGTCTATTTCGAGCCGTTCAAGAAGGCGACCGGCATTGCCATGAACGACGAGTCCTGGGACGGCGGCGTCGGCGTGTTGCGCGCCAAGGTCCAGGGTGGCGCCGCCACCTGGGACCTCGTCCAGGTCGAGAGCGACGAACTCGCGGTCGGCTGCGAGGAAGGCCTGTTCGAGAAGCTCGACTATTCCAAGATCGGCGGCGAGGCCGCTTACATAGCGCCGTCAGTCAATCCCTGCGGCGTCGGCGCCATCCTCTACGATTTCGTGCTCGGCTACGACAAGGACAAGCTGAAGGATGCGCCCAAGGGCTGGGCCGACTTCTTCGACACCAAGAAGATTCCGGGCAAGCGCGCCCTGCGTCAGGGCCCAAAGACCACGCTCGAGATCGCCCTCATGGCCGACGGCGTCGCACCGAAGGATGTCTACAAGGTGCTGGCGACCGACGAGGGCGTCGATCGTGCATTCAAGAAGCTGGACACCATCAAGGGCGACCTCGTCTGGTGGAAGGCCGGCGCCCAGCCGCCGCAATTGCTCGCCTCCGGCGAGGTGGCGATGACCTCGGTCTACAATGGCCGCATCGACACCGCGAACAAGAACGAGAAGAAGAACTTTGGCATGGTGTGGGATGGCGCGCTCTTCACCCTCGACAGTTGGGTCATATTGAAGGGCAGCCCGAACAAGGACGCCGCCTACAAGTTCCTGGACTTCGCCGGCAAGGCGGAGAACCAGTCAAAACTGTCGGGGAATATTGCCTACGGCACTTCGAACAAGGACGCCGCCGCCCTGATCCAGCCGGCCGTCCTGAAGGATCTGCCGACCGCGCCCGACAACATCAAGAACGCGGTCGAGATCAACGTTGCCTTCTGGCTCGAGAACATCGACCGCCTGACCGAGCGCTTCAACAAATGGGCCGCGAAATAGCGCGCCGGCGTGCGCGGCGCAGGCGGAGTGGCAATGCCTCCTCGCCTGCGCATCACTCCCTACCTAAGATGGAAGGGCGACCGCATTTGAGAGCAGTTTCGTTGCGGCCATCCTTCGAGACGCCCGCTTTAGGCGGGCTCCTCAGGATGAGGACGGAGTGTGCGGCAGCCATTTCACAGGCGTCGACGTCGATGAGCCTCATCCTGAGGAGACCGCAAAGCGGTCGTCTCGAAGGACGAGGCGCGCACTCAGGCCGCTCCAAAAGGCCATATGCGATGGGGCTCCCCGAAAAGGCGGGGGAAGTCCGGTCAAAGAGACTCACCCGATGACAGCAGTTTCCCTGACCGGCGTCGATGCGCAGAGTGAGGTGCCGCTCAAGCGTCGCCTCAAGCGAGCGGAGCGCGCGCGCCAGATCAAGGCGCTGGCACTGGTTGTGCCGTTGCTGCTGTTTCTGCTCTTCACCTTCGCAGGCCCGATCGCCGGCATGCTGTGGCGCGCTGTCGATGACCGCGAGGTGCGTCAGGCGTTGCCTCAAACCGTCGCGGCTCTCGCCAATTGGGATGGCAAGGACCTGCCGGATGAAAAGGCCTACGCGGCGCTGGCCAGCGACGTCCTGGCGGCGCGCGCCTCCGGCACCATCGCCATCGCGGCCAAGCGGCTGAACTACGCCCTGAACGGCTTTCGCACGATCCTGAGCAGCACCGCGCGCAATCTGAAGGCGATGCCGGAGCCCGGCACGGCCAGGGAGACGCTGGGCAAGATCAACCCGGCCTGGCGCGATCGCACCACCTGGACGACGATCAAGGATGCCGGTGGCCCGGTCACCGGCTTCTATCTTCTGGCAGCACTCGACCTGACGCGGAACGTGGACGGCGCGATCGTCGCGGCCCCGCCGGATCAGGCCATCTACCGCGATGTTTTCGGCCGCACGTTCCTCATCAGCCTCGGTGTCACCGCACTCTGCCTGATCCTTGGCTTCCCGGTCGCGTATCTGTTGGCAACCCTGCCGCCCGGCCGGTCGAACCTGCTGATGATCTTCGTGCTGCTGCCGTTCTGGACCTCGCTTCTGGTGCGCACCTGCGCCTGGATCGTGCTGCTGCAGAGCAACGGCGTCGTGAACGACAGCCTGCACTGGCTCGGCATCATCGACGAGCCGTTGCGCCTGATCTACAACCGTTTCGGTGTCTGCGTGGCCATGACCCACATGCTGCTGCCGTTCATGATCCTGCCGCTGTACAGCAGCATGAAGGCGATCTCGCCCGCCTACATGCGTGCCGCCGCCTCGCTCGGCGCGCCACCCCTCACCGCCTTCCTGCGGATCTACCTGCCGCAAACCTTGCCCGGCATCGGGGCGGGAAGCCTGCTCGTCTTCATCCTGGCGCTCGGCTACTACATCACGCCGGCACTGGTCGGCGGCGCCGCCGATCAGATGATCAGCTACTTCATCGCGCTCTACACGACCGAGACGGCCAATTGGGGCCTCGCGTCGGCGCTGGGGGCGGTGCTGCTGCTGGCCACCATTCTGCTCGCTCTCGTCTACGGCAAGCTGGTGCAGGGCCAGCAGGTCACGGGAGGGATGAAGAATTGAGTGACAATGCTTCCCTCCGCACGCCGAGCCAGCGCATCGCGTGGACCGCGACCATCGTCATCTCGACGCTGGTGTTCATCTTCCTGATCGCGCCGATTCTCGCCATCATGCCGCTGTCGTTCAGCTCGGGCTCGTACCTCACCTATCCGCTGCCGGGCCTCTCCTTGCGCTGGTATGACGACTTCATCAATTCGCCGCGCTGGATGAATTCGCTGAAGAACAGCATGATCATCGGCGTCGCCTCAACCGTGCTGTCGATGGTTTTGGGCACGCTGGCGGCGCTGGGGCTCGCGCAATGGAAGAGCCGGTTCAAGCCGCTGGTGCTGGCTTTCGTGCTGTCGCCGGTCGTCGTGCCGGGTGTCATCACCGCGGTCGGCCTCTATTTCTTCTTCGCTCCGATCGGACTGACCGGCAGCTATCTCGGCTTGATCCTGGCTCACACCGCGCTGGCGACGCCCTTCGTGGTGATCACGGTCGGCGCGACGCTACAAAGCTTCGACGCCAATCTGGCGCGCGCTGCCGCCTCGCTCGGCGCCTCGCCGCTTCAAGCGTTCCGCCGCGTGATCCTGCCGCTGATCCTGCCGGGGTTGGCGTCGGGCGCGCTGTTCGCCTTCGCGACCAGCTTCGACGAAGTGGTGATCGTGCTGTTCATGGCGGGGCCGGAACAGCGCACCCTGCCGCGCGAGATGTTCAGCGGCATCCGCGAGAACATCAGCCCGACCATCACCGCAGCCGCGGTGATCCTGACGACCGTCTCGGTCATCCTCCTCGCCACCCTGGAAGGCCTGCGCCGCCGCAACGAACGCGGCTCAAGGGCAGTAGCGCGTGAGCGGCGCCAAGAGTCCAATGGCGTCATACCTCCGGTAGAAAGATGTCTCGTCATTCCGGGGCGCGCGCAGCGCGAGCCCGGAATCCATTGTGCCGCAGCGACCGTGGATGAATGGATTCCGGGCTCGCGCTATTGCGCGCCCCGGAATGACAGAGGGCCCCTACTTATTTCTCACCCCTCTTCACCTGTCCTCGGCTTTGCCCCCGCGACGGTTTGTCGCTAGAACAGTCTCCGCAACAAAACCCAAACAACAAGACTCAGGGAGAAACATATGCAGAAGCTTATCGCCGCCGTCGCGGCCGGCTTTGCCATCGCCGCGAGCTGCGGGACGGCGCAGGCGCAGATTTCCGACAATGTCGTCAAGCTCGGCGTGCTCACGGACATGTCGAGCCTTTATGCCGACGCGACCGGCAAGGGCTCGCTCGCCGCCGTCGAGATGGCGCTCGCCGATTACGGCGGCAAGGTCGCAGGCGTTCCGATCCAGATCGTTTCCGCCGACCACCAGAACAAGCCCGACGTCGGCGTCAATATCGCCCGCAACTGGTACGACAACGAGAAGGTGGACGCGGTCCTCGACGTCCCGACCTCCTCGGTCGCGCTGCCGATCTCGGCGCTGACGCGCGAGAAGAACAAGATCCACATCAATTCCGGCGGCGGCTCCTCCGACATCACCGGCGTCGCCTGCTCGCCCAACACGGTGCACTGGACCTACGACACCTACGCACTGTCGAACGTCGCCGGCAAGGCAATGGTGAAGCGCGGCGAGGACACCTGGTTCTTCATCACGGCAGACTACGCCTTCGGCATGGCGCTGCAGCGCGACGCCGCCAATGTCGTCAAGGAGAGCGGCGGCAAGGTTCTCGGCGAGGTCCGGCATCCGCTCAACTCATCGGATTTCTCGTCCTTCTTGCTCCAGGCCCAGGCCTCGAAGGCCAAGGTGGTCGCGCTGGCCAACGCCGGCGGCGACACCACCAATGCGCTGAAGCAGGCGGCAGAGTTCGGGCTGACTCAAGGCGGGCAGAAGATGATCGCGCTGCTCATGGAGATCACCGACGTTCATTCGCTCGGCATCAAGGCGACACAGGGCCTGATCATCACCGATGCGTTCTATTGGGACACGAACGACGAAACCCGCGCCTTCTCGAACCGCTTCAACCAGAAGGTCGGCCACATGCCGACCATGATCCAGGCCGGCCTCTATTCGGCGACCATGCATTACCTGAAGGCGATCGAGGCCATCAAGACCGATGAGGCGCCCAAGGTGATGGAGCAGATGCGCAAGACGCCCGTCAACGACTTCTTCGCCAAGAACGGCAAGATCCGCATCGACGGCCGCATGGTTCACGACATGTATCTGTTCGAGGTGAAGAAGCCGGAAGAGTCCAAGGGCGAGTGGGACCTCTACAAGCTGATCGCCACGGTGCCCGGCGACGAAGCCTTCCGCCCGCTCGACAAGGGCGGCTGCCCGCTGGTGAAGTAGAGCGTCGCTTCTCACAATGACAAAAGACACGACGGCGCGCCCGGTGAAAGCCGGGCGCGCCTCGTTCCGGAGTTCAGAAGCCCATTACTCCGAGTACTTGAACTCCGGCATCTTCTTCAGGTCGTCCTTGGTCGCGTTGAACACGGCGTGGTCCGGATACCACTTCGAGCTCGACGAAGCCGTCGTGGTCTTGTCGGTGCCGGTCGCAGCGCCCGTTGTCGTGGTGCCGGCGGGCTTGGCGCCCGGAGCCGCACCGGTGCCGGAATAGGCCACGGCCTCATTGACGAATTTCAGCTTCTCGTAGGGAACGGCGACGAGATGCTCGCCCATGCCGAGGAAGCCGCCGACGCCGATCACGGCAATCTTGACGGCGCCGCTCTTGTCCATCAGCAGGTCATTGATCGAGCCGATGTTCTCGTTGGCGTCATTGTAGATCTTCAGGCCCGCCATCTTCGATGCGCGCCATTCGCCCGACGCGCTTGTGGTTGTCGTGGTCGCGGTGTTTGCCGCGGTTGGCGACTTGTCCGTGGTGGACGTCGGGTTTTGCGCAAACGCGACGGTCGCAAGCAGTGCCGTGCCGGCAAGACCGGCGGCGATCGATTTCATCAACATGGTTGTCCTCTCCTTCAGCAGAAAACTTATGCGGGGAGAACAGCCATGATCACCCGCAGTTCCTGAGCTGCGGCAATTTCGTTGCGCGTTGCGCTGCGTTGCGACGAAGGTTCCTGCGTCACACAGGAACGTTGTGCGGTTCCCCGCCGACGATCTTGCGCCCTGGGATGTAGCACGATCGCGGCGAGGAACGCGCCGACCTGCGTCGCTCAGGTCAGCTCTTGTAGTCGATCAAGAGCGCGGAGATGTCCGTGCTGCTCGGGGAGCTCGTCGCGCCATTGGCACCGTAGGACGAGTTCGAGGACTGCGACTGCTGCAGCGCCTGGAGGAACTGCTCGAGGATCTTGGCCGTGCTGCCGTCGGTCGAGCTGCTGCTCGTCGAATCCGTCGACGACGAATCCGAGGACGAGCCGTCATCCGACGGCGGCGGACCGGGCGGCGGTCCACCTGCACCATGAGCACCGCCCGGCCCCTTCGCGAAGGCGGACTGAAACACGCCCTTCAGTTCATCCGCCTGGTCCGACGTCAGCGTTCCGTTCGAGACCTCGTTGGAGATGAGATCGTCGATCTTCGATTTCAGGCCGTCCTTCGACGGCTTGGTGCCGCTGGATTGATCGCTGGATTTGCTCTGCTGAAGCGCCGTGTCGATGTCCTGCAGGGCGGTCGTGAGCGCGGACTGGTCCGACGACGAGATCGTCCCGTCCGACACTTCCGATTGCAATTCCTGCTGCAGCTTCTGCAGCGGCGACTGGTAACTGCCGGCGGAGGCCGCCGAAATCGAGGTCATGATGGCTCCAGTGGATTTGCGGGGTTTCTTGCTTGATCACGCCACGGTATGGTTAACGGGCTTAACGAGACCTTGCCGTACGAGGACGCGGTCGTTGCCCGGTGTTGCGGACATACGTCCGGAAACAATATGAAACAAAAATCCTCGCCTTTTGGCCCGAATCTTGGACAAACAAGGCTCATGGCCATTCCTTCCCCCAACATCCTGGTCGTCGAGGACGACCGCGAAACCCGGACGTTGATTGCGAAATATCTCCGCAACAACTCCTGCAACGTTACCGCTGTGAGCGACGGCCGCGAGATGTCGCGTGCCATGGCCGACCACCGCGTCGACCTCATCATTCTCGATGTCATGCTGCCGGGCGAGGACGGTCTCAGCCTCTGCCGCAAGGTGCGCGCGGAAGCACAGACGCCGATCATCATGCTGACGGCGCGCGGCGAGGACGTCGACCGCATCGTCGGCCTCGAGATGGGCGCGGACGATTATCTGCCGAAGCCGTTCAATCCGCGCGAGCTGCTCGCCCGCATCAACGCGGTGCTGCGGCGTCAGGCTTCGGCACAGGCCGCAAGCTCGATCGAGGGCGCCTCCACGCTCGCCTTCGAAGGCTGGCGCATCGACCTGCGGCTGCGCGAGCTGCGCAATCCGGAAGGCGCGCGCGTCGCGGTGACCAGCGCCGAGTTCGACCTGCTCCGGACGTTCTGCGAGCGTCCCGGCCGCGTGCTCTCGCGCGACAGCCTGCTCGACCTCACCCAGGGCCGCAACACCGGCTCGTTCGAACGCTCGATCGACGTGCTGGTCAGCCGCATCCGCCGCAAGATCGAGCCCAATCCGGCCGATCCCACCATCATCAAGACGGTGCGCTCCGGCGGTTACCTGTTTACGCCCAGAACGGAAGCGGTTACGACGCCCCTGAGCAACTGACGGGACGTTGAGACGATGAGGTCGTTCGGGTTCTTCCACCTCAAGGGCATCGGCGGACAGATCGCCGCGCTGGTGCTGGCCTCGACCGTCGCGCTGCATCTCGTCGTCACCACCGCGTTCCTGATCAGCCGGCCCGACCGCCCGGACCAGCCGCCGGACGGCGCGCCCCAATTGATGGATGCAGCGCTGCTGCTCGGCTCGGCAAAGCCGGACGACCGTCCGCGCCTGATCGCAGATCTCGCCCGCGCCTTCCCGAAGCTCAACATCGAGACATCAGCGCCGGGCACCGCGGCGACGGCGATCGAGGACAGCGAAAGCCAGCACCTGCACGGGCTCCGCCGCCATCTCGGCCGCGGCTACAAGGTGGTACAGCTCGCGCCGGAGGGCGACGCCCGCCGCATCGGCGTGGTCCTGCCTGACGGCACCATGATCGCGGGCCATGTCGAGACCGGTCCGCGTCCCTGGTTCTGGGGCGCGCCGTGGCTGGTGACGCTGATGACTGCCTTCATTTCCATCAGCGTGCTCGGCCTGTGGGCGGCGCGCGCGCTGGCCACGCCGTTGTCGTCCTTTGCCAAGGCCGCCGAGGATTTCAGCCTCGACGGCACCTCCGAGCCGCTGCCCGAGCGCGGCCCGGAGGAGATCCGTCTGGTCGCCCGCGCGCTCAACCGGATGCAGGAGCGGATCGGGCGGCTGATGTCGGATCGCACCCGCATGCTCGCCGCAATCAGCCACGACCTGCGCACCCCGATCACGCGGCTGCGGCTGCGCGCCGAGTTCATCGAGGACGAGGGCAACCGCAAGCGCATGCTGATCGACCTCGACCAGATGCGCTCGATGCTGGAAAGCGTGCTGTCGCTGCTGCGGAACGACCGCAAGATCGAGGCGATCACGCTGGTCGACATCGCCAGCACGCTGCAGCTGATCGCCGACCAGTTCGGCGACATGGGACACGTCGTGCACTATGAAGGCCCGGCATCGGCAACCGCCGCGGCGCGTCCCGACGATCTGCATCGCGGCGTCACCAACCTCGTCGAGAACGCGGTCCGCTTCGGCGCCGAGGTGACGATCCGCCTCGATGTCTCAGGCACAAAGCTCGTCATCGATGTCGAGGATGACGGTCCCGGCATTTCGGACACGCGCAAGCAGGAGATGCTGGAGCCGTTCGTGCGCGGCGACGATGCGCGCACCATGGACGATTCCACCGGCTTCGGCCTCGGCCTGTCGATCGCGCGCGCGATCGCGATCGCCCATGGCGGCGAGCTGTCGCTGCACGACCGCCAGCCGCACGGGTTGATCGTGCGGATGCAATTGCCGGTATGGCAGCAGCCGCGGCTGGCTGCGTAACCTCAGGCTGCGAGCGGCGGATACTCTGCGGCGGGCTGGTCGAAGATCGCGATCGCCTCGAAGCGATAGCCGCAGGCGTGGCAATTCCAGAGATAGGAGACGCGTCCCTCGCCCGGCTCGATCCAGTCGGGCTGCGCGATCGGCGTGCCGCACTGGGCGCAGGGGTTCTGTCTTGGAATAGCGTGGTTTGAAATGTCGCCACCGTAGGTGTTGACCATGGTTGTTTTTGTCATGGCACCTCTCCTGTTTCGCAACGGCTTCATACTCGCTTTCGCGGCCCCGCGCGAATAGACAGGCTTGCTGTCGCGACTTGCCCCGCCCGGGGAACCCGACCGCCGGCATCGACGGCTCGCGCCCGCGGAATCGTGAGCGGTGGGGCTTGGTCACATCATCGCCGCGTTCGGGAGGCCTAACGGCAGCCGGGCGCAGGCTACTTGAAAATTGCCACTCAGACATTCCGGGGTATCCGATGAAGATTTTACGCGTCGCCGCGTTCGTCGCGGCCGGACTGGTGTCGCCGCAGGCCGCGTTCGCAGGCCAGGCCGAATATGCCGAGATGGTCGCCATGCATGCGCGCGCCAACGGCGTGCCGGAGGCGCTGGTGCATCGGGTCATCATGCGCGAGAGCCGCTATCAGCCCGGCCTGGTCGGCCATGGCGGCACGATCGGGCTGATGCAGATCAAGCTCGCGACCGCCCGCGGCCTCGGCTACACCGGCGACGCCGCCGGCCTGCGCGACCCCAACACCAATCTCACCTATGCCGTGAAGTACCTCGCCGGCGCCTATCACGCCGCCAATGGCGACCACGACCGCGCCGTGCGTTATTTCGCGGGCGGCTATTACTATGCCGCAAAGCGGCAGCGCCAGCAGGCCGTGCAACAGGCGAATTTCGTCGCGAGTGACCAGCCTCAGCTGGAGCCCAACGGCAATCCGCAGCCGCTGTTCGGCCCCTTCCCCGATCGCAAGCTCGCCCACCACGTCCGCAGCGCGCGGGCGCAGGCACTCGAGTAATCGCCTGTTCCAGGCCAAACGCGTTGACCACCCCGCCCCGCTGGCCTACATTAGACCCGTTCCGAGGGGTGCTCCGAGGAGGAGCTGAGATACCGCTAAATGGGCCGGAACGCCCAGGACCGCGGTGACCCTTGAACCTGATCCGGGTCATGCCGGCGAAGGGACAGGGATGTTGCAGACGACCAAGCGACCGGAGTCTCCGGTATCCATCATCGGTGCAGGCATCGCGGGAGCCTGGCAGGCGCTGTTGTTCGCACAGGCTGGCCATGCCGTGACGCTCCACGAGCGCAGTGACGGCGCCATGACCGATGCCACCAGCCATTGGGCCGGCGGCATGCTCGCGCCTTATTGCGAGGCGGAGGTCGCCGAACCCGTCATCAGCCGGCTTGGCCTGCGCTCGCTCGACATCTGGCGCCGCGAGCTGCCGGACACGCCCTTCAACGGCTCGCTCGTCGTCGCCCATCCGCGCGAGCGCAATGATTTTGAGCGCTTTGCCCGGATGACCGAGGGCCACCGCCGGCTCGATGCCGCAGGCCTCGCCGCGCTCGAGCCGTCGCTGGAGGGCCGCTTCCGCGATGCGCTGTTCTTCCCGACCGAAGGCCATGTCGAGCCGCGCCGCGTGCTGCCGAAGCTGCACGAACGCATCGTTGCCGCCGGCGGCACCATCAGGTTCGGAAGCGATGTCAGCGCCGCCGATCTCGCAAACCTCAATCCCAAAAGCATCGTGATCGACTGCCGCGGCCTGTCGGCGCGCGAGGACCAACCCGAGCTGCGCGGCGTCAAGGGAGAGATGATCCTGATCGAGACCGGCGAGGTCAGGCTTTCGCGCCCGGTGCGGCTGATCCATCCGCGCTGGCCGCTCTACGTGATCCCCCGCGAGGACAATCTGTTCATGCTGGGCGCGACCTCGATCGAGGCCGAGGACACCGGCGTCAGCGTCCGCTCGGCGCTGGAGCTCTTGGGCGCGGCCTATGCCGTCCATCCGGCCTTTGGCGAGGCCCGCATCGTCGAATTCGGCTCGGGCCTGCGCCCTGCGTATCCCGACAATCTGCCGCGCATCGGCGTGCGCGGCGGCAACATCAGCGTCAACGGGCTCTACCGCCACGGCTTCCTGCTCGCGCCGGCGCTCGCCGAGCTGACGCTCGGCTATGTCGAGCGCGGCCAGATCGACAATGAGGTGATGCAATGCGCGTGATCGTCCAATGCTTGTGATCGTAAACGGCGAACAGCGCGAGATCAATGCGGCCAGCGTCGATGCGCTGCTCAGCGAGCTCGACTACGAGGGCACCCATTTCGCCGTCGCGCTGAACTACGACGTGGTGCCGAAGAGCCGCTGGGCCGAGACCGCGCTGAAAGCCGGCGACGAGATCGAGATCATCACGCCTCGGCAGGGAGGGTGAAGTGATGTCACTCCATCTATCGCCTCGGCGTGCGCCACACACTCCGCTGTCATCGCCCGGCTTGACCGGGCGATCCAGTACGCCGCGGCTTCTCGGTTCCAGCCGCGCGGCCGCGGCGTTCTGGATCCCCGCCTTCGCGGAGATGACAGCGTCAATCATGGAGACGCCTCCCACATGGTGACCTTCTACGGCAAACAATTCCCCTCCCGCCTCCTCATCGGCAGCGCGCTCTATCCCTCGCCCGCCATCATGCAGGACGCGATCCGCGCCTCCGGCTCGAACATCGTCACGGTGTCGCTGCGGCGCGAATCCGCCGGCGGCAAGACCGGCGATGCGTTCTGGAAGCTGATCCGCGAGCTCGACGTCACCGTCCTGCCGAACACCGCCGGCTGCCGCAGCGTCCGCGAAGCCGTGACCACCGCAAAGCTCGCGCGCGAATTGTTCGGCACGAGCTGGATCAAGCTCGAAGTCATCGCCGACAACGACACGCTGCAGCCCGAAGTCGTCGGCCTGGTCGAGGCCGCCACCATCCTGATCAGGGACGGCTTTGAGGTGTTCCCCTATTGCACCGAAGATCTCTCGGTCGCCAATCGTCTCGTCGATGCCGGCTGCAAGGTGGTGATGCCGTGGGCCGCGCCGATCGGCAGCGCCAAGGGAATCATCAATCGCGACGCGCTGAAACTGATGCGCGAGCGGCTGCCCGACATCACGCTGGTCGTGGACGCCGGCATCGGCGCGCCCTCGCACGCGGCCGAGGCGCTCGAGCTCGGCTATGATGCCGTGCTGCTCAACACCGCGATCGCAAAGGCCGCCGATCCCGTCGCCATGGCCAGGGCCTTCCGCCTCGGCATCGAGGCCGGCCGCACCGCATTTGAAGCCGGGCTGATGAACGCCCGCGATTTCGCCTCCCCCTCCACCCCTGTCGTTGGGACCCCGTTCTGGCATGCCGTATCCTGATCGTTTTTATCCCGTCGTCGACAGCCTCAAATGGGTCGAGCGCCTCACAAAACTCGGCGTCGGCACCATTCAATTGCGCGCGAAAGACCTCGACGATGCCGAGGCGCTGCAGATCGTCACCGATGCGCTGGCCATCACCAAGGGCACGCAAGCAAAACTCGTCGTGAACGATTATTGGCGTGCCGCGGTCGTCGCCGGCGCAAAGTACCTGCATCTCGGCCAGGAGGATCTGGTGGACGCCGACCTCAAGGCGATCCGCGAGGCCGGCCTGTCGCTCGGTGTCTCCACGCATGACGACGCCGAGCTTGAAGCCGCGCTCGCGGCAAAGCCCGACTACGTCGCGCTCGGTCCGATCTTTTTCACCACGCTCAAATCGATGCGCTTCGCGCCGCAGGGCATTCCAAAGATCACGGAATGGAAGAAGCGCTTAGGCCACATCCCGCTGGTCGCGATCGGCGGCATCAAGTTCGAGCACGCCGCGGAGATCTTTGCCGCAGGTGCGGATTCCATCGCCGTGGTCAGCGACGTCACCCAAAACGCCGACCCGGATGCAAGGGTGCGCCAATGGCTCGGCCAATCGAAGGAGGCTGCGTGATGCATGCTCCGCTCTCACCCCACGCCCCACTGTCATTGCCCGGCTTGACCGGGCGATCCAGTACGCCGCAGCCCGTCGGCTCTAACCGCACCGCCTCGGAGTACTGGATCCCCGCTTTCGCGGGGATGACGGCGGAATTTGCCTCTCGCACAGCGACATCAACGAATTAAACCGGAGGATCCCATGAACATCCGCTCCAATCCCGACAAGACCGTCCCCGCCGTCACCACCGGCCCGCTGCCGTCTTCGCGAAAGATCTTCGCCGCGCCCGACGCAGCGCCCGATCTGCGCGTTCCCTTGCGCGAGATCATCCTGTCCGAAGGCGCCGGCGAGCCGAACCTGCCGGTGTACGACACCTCGGGCCCCTACACCGATCCGTCCGTCACCATCGACGTCAACGCCGGCCTCGCCCGCAACCGCAAGCAATGGGTGCTGGAGCGCGGCGGCGTCGAGGAATATCAGGGCCGCCAGATCAAGCCGGAGGACAATGGCAGCGTCTCCGCCGACAAGGCCGCGCGCGCCTTCTCGGCCTATCACCAGCCGCTGCGCGGCCTCGACGGCCACAAGATCACCCAGCTCGAATTCGCCCGTGCCGGCATCATCACCAAGGAGATGATCTACGTCGCCGCGCGCGAAAATCTCGGCCGCAAGGAACAACTCGATCGCGCGGAAGCCGCCCTCGCCGATGGCGAGAGCTTTGGCGCCTCGGTCCCCGCCTTTATCACCCCGGAGTTCGTCCGCTCCGAGATCGCGCGCGGCCGCGCCATCATTCCCTGCAACATCAACCACTCAGAGCTCGAGCCGATGATCATCGGCCGCAACTTCCTGACCAAGATCAACGCCAATATCGGCAATTCGGCGGTGACATCTTCCGTCGAGGAAGAGGTCGAGAAGATGGTGTGGGCGATCCGCTGGGGCGCCGATACCGTGATGGACCTCTCCACCGGCCGCAACATCCACACCACGCGTGAGTGGATTTTGCGCAATTCGCCCGTGCCGATCGGCACCGTTCCGATTTATCAGGCGCTGGAGAAGTGCAACGGCGATCCGGTGCAGCTGACCTGGGAACTCTACAAGGACACGCTGATCGAGCAGTGCGAGCAGGGCGTCGACTATTTCACCATCCACGCCGGCGTGCGCTTGCAATACATCCACCTCACCGCCAACCGCGTCACCGGCATCGTGTCGCGCGGCGGCTCGATCATGGCGAAGTGGTGCCTGGCGCATCACAAGGAGAGCTTCCTCTACACCCATTTCGACGAGATCTGCGACCTCATGCGCAAGTATGACGTCTCGTTCTCGCTCGGCGACGGCCTGCGCCCGGGCTCGATCGCCGACGCCAACGACCGCGCCCAGTTCGCCGAACTGGAGACGCTCGGCGAGCTCACGAAGATTGCGTGGGACAAGGGCTGCCAGGTCATGATCGAAGGCCCCGGCCACGTGCCGATGCACAAGATCAAGATCAACATGGACAAACAGCTCAAGGAGTGCGGCGAGGCGCCGTTCTACACGCTCGGGCCCCTGACCACCGACATCGCGCCGGGCTACGACCATATCACCTCGGGCATCGGTGCGGCCATGATTGGCTGGTTCGGCTGCGCCATGCTCTGCTACGTCACGCCGAAGGAGCATCTCGGCCTGCCTGATCGTAACGACGTCAAGGTCGGCGTCATCACCTACAAGATCGCCGCCCACGCCTCCGATCTCGCCAAGGGCCACCCGGCGGCGCAACTCCGCGATGACGCGCTGTCACGTGCCCGTTTCGATTTCCGCTGGAGCGACCAGTTCAACCTCGGCCTCGATCCCGATACCGCCAAGAACTTCCACGACGAGACCCTGCCGAAGGAAGCCCACAAGGTCGCGCATTTCTGCTCGATGTGCGGCCCGAAATTCTGCTCGATGAAGATCACCCAGGACGTGCGGGACTACGCGGCGACGCTGAATGACCCGAACAGCGTGGGCATGTCGCTGAGCGGCACGGCCGAGGACGGCATGGCCAAGATGAGCGCGAAGTTCAAGGAGATGGGCTCGAGCGTGTATCTGGATGCGGAGAAGGTGAAGGAGAGTAATCGGGTGTTGTGAAGAACATCTTCCTCGTCAAGCCCGCGCTTGACCCGGGCACCCATCAGAAACGAAGCCGGGCGAGAGCTTGGCTTCGTTTTTGGATGGCATTCATCGAGATCTTACGAATTTAGGTCGAACCCGCACGATACTTGAAACTACAACGGAGCTTCGTAACCTTGAGCACCGATCGACGCGAGCCTTTCCGAGCCGATGGGAAGACGAGAGGAGAAAGCAATAATGCAGCCAGCCGTTGAGCGGCTCGCTCAAATCGGTCCGTTGCCGAGTTCAAGTATTGCTACTGTGCCGGAATTGCGGGAGCTGGAAGTTCTGCTCGGCGAAGTGCAAATACCGATTACCGACAACGAGGCAAGGGTTTTGGTGCGGCTGTTCGGGCCAGATGATTGTCTCGGCCTTGCTTGGTCGCTGCTTCACTTGATCGAGACATCTCCTGGCTGGCCGATTGAAGATGCTCTCTATGGCCTAAACGGCGAGTGGATCGATAGACTTAAAGAGCGCGGAGCGCATTAGCCTAGCCCGGATGAGCGAAACGACATCCGGGATTTGGCGGCCGATCCCATGTCGCTCACGCTCATGCGAGCTACAACTCTGCGGATAGACAATTTGCCCGACGTCTCTCTCCACCGCCTCCCCGACCAGCTCCGTCCCAACCTCCGCCTCGTCTTTGTCGGCACCGCCGCCAGCACGCGTTCGGCCGAGCTTGGTCACTACTACGCCCATCCCGGCAACCGGTTCTGGCGCGCGATCCATGAGGCCGGCATCACGCCGCGGCGGTATCAGCCGGGCGAGTTTGCGGCGCTGCTCGAACTCGGGATCGGCTTCACCGATCTCTCCAAGTCGGGCGCCGGGATGGATCATCAGATCGCGGCTGAAACGATCGACGTGCCCGGCTTCAGGGCCAAGATCGAAACATACCGGCCGCGGACGATCGCGTTCACGAGCAAGAAGGCGGCGAGCTTGTTTTATGGCCGGCCATCGAGCGGGATTGCGCTGGGGCGGCAGCCGCGCGACGACAGCTTGCCTGAGATCTTCGTGTTGCCGTCGCCCTCAGGTGCGGCGTCCGGGCACTGGACGCTGGAGCCGTGGCGGGAATTGGCGAAGTGGGTCGCCTCGTTGAACGCGCCACATACACCGACCTCATCCTGAGGAGACCGCGAAGCGGTCGTCTCGAAGGATGGCCGCGGGCGGGATACGGGCCTTCATGGTTCGAGACGGCGCTTCGCGCCTCCTCACCATGAGGAATGGATATGGTAACTCCGCCCACACGCCCTAAAGATCGAAATTGGTCGGCAGCATCACCACGTCGCGAATGGTCATGCCGCGCGGCCGGGTCAGCATGAACATCACCACGTCAGCGACTTCGCTGGCCTCGAGCAGGCTTCCCGACTGCCTGGCTTCCGCCAGCTTCTCAGGCGGCCAGTCCGCGAGCAGCGAGGTGACGACCGGGCCGGGCGAGATCGAGCCGACGCGAATGCCGTGCTTGAAGACCTGGCGCCGGACCGTCTGGACAAAGCAGTTGATCGCCCATTTCGACGACGCATAGACCGGCTCCCACGGCGTCGGAAAATGCGCGGCAAGCGAACTCGTGACGATGATGTCGCCGCTCCCGCGCGCGATCATGTGCGGCAGCGCGTCGTGCACGTTTTTCATTACGACGTTGACATTGAGATTCAGCATCCGGTCGATCGCCATATTGTCGGCATCGATGAGATCACCACCGACATAGGTGCCCGCATTGGCATGCAGAATGTCGAGTTGGCCTGCCTTCTCCAGGACGCGCGGCAGCAGCGTTGCACAATCCCCGGGATCCAGGAGGTCGACGACCAGCGGGATCACCGCGTCGCCATGCTTGTCGCCGAGCGCCTTCAGCGCGGCCTCGTCACGATCGACCATCACCACCCGCGCGCCCGCGGCCACCATCGCCTCGGCACTCGCCAACCCGATGCCCGACGCCGCCCCGGTCACGGCGGCAATCTTGCCCGCCAATTCGTTGCTCATGAGATCACCATCCAGCTGATGGTCGGTAGTATAGCGAAGCGAGGCGAGGCCGCGAAGTAAACTGCTGTGTAGCTTCGTAGGGTGGGCAAAGGCGCCCTTGCGCCGTGCCCACCATGTCCCCGCGAGTCCGGCAAAACGATGGGCACGGCGCGCGAAGAGCGCGCCTTCGCCCCACCCTACGGCACCGTTGAGGCCGGACATCCTCCGATCGATCGACGTCGCGTGCGGACTATTGCAAGGGGGAACGGCGGCGATACGACTTGGGGTGGAAGAACGTGGGACGGAACAGCCGAGCCGCAACCGGCGCAGGTCATATCGAGGAAGCCGCCACCATGAGCGACGATCTCTCCGGTGTCTGGGACGGCACTTACATCCAACCCGGCACGGGAATGGTCACGTTCACCGCGACGCTGGTCGAGGCCGGCGGCGCGCTCGAAGGCCACGTCACCGAGCCCTGCTCGAATCCGCGCTGCCCGTTGCGAACCCACAATGCCTCGATCACGGGCCATCGCGCCGGCAGCGTCGTGTCCTTTGTCAAACGCTACGAGCCGCGGGGTTATGGCTTCGACATTGTCCAGTACGACGGCATCATGAACGGAGAGGCGACCGAGATCGACGGCCGCTGGCGACTGCCGGGCACATCCGGGTCGTTCCTGATGATCCGCGCCGGCAAGCGCGCGCAGGCGGCCACCGCCGGCAAACGGGCCAGGACACCTGCCCGCGAATAAGGGACCTAGCATGCTGACCCTCTACTCCTACCCGCAATTGTTCGGCGTCGCCGACAACAACGGCTATGGGCTCAAGGTCTATTCCTTCCTGAAGCTCGCCGGCGTTCCGTTCGTGCACGAGCACGTGTTTGACGCCTCCACCGCACCGCGCGGGCAGCTGCCTTACGTCCTCGACGACGGCGAGACCATCGGCGACAGCGAGACGATCATCGCGCACGCTATCGCAAAGTATCACCTGACCATCGATGCCGCGCTGTCGCCTGCGCAGCGCCGCACCCATCATTTCGTCACGCGCATGCTCGACGATCTCTACTGGGTGATGTCCTATTCGCGCTGGAAGGACGAGCGTTATTATCCCGCGTTTCGCGACGGCTTCATCGCCCAGCATCCGCAGATCGACACCGCCGGCTTCGAGAAGGCAAAGGCCTATAATGCGCAGCGCTACCACTACCAGGGCATCGGCCGCTACGCGCCCGAGCAAGCTTACGCGCGCGGGTTAGCTGACTTGCAGGTGCTGGCCGAGATCGTGCCCGCTAACGGTTTTGTGGATGGCGAGCGGCCGACCAGCGTAGATGCCGGCATCTACGGCTTTATCGCGAATATCTATTATTATCCAATTCCGACGCCGCTGAAGGCGTTCGTCGATGCGCAGAAGAATCTCGTCGCGCATTGCGAACGGGTTCATGCGATGGTGAGCGCGTAATCCGTTCCGTCATTGCGAGCGCAGCGAAGCAATCCAGAGTCTTCCACGGTGGGATTCTGGACCGCTTCGCTGCGCTCGCAATGACGATGTTGATGCAGCCCGCCCTACCGCATCGTGATCGCGAGCCCGCTCAGATCCGCATTCGCCATCAGGCCGGTCTGGTAACCCGACAGCTCCAGCACCGCACCCTTCTGGTTGGTGAGCACGATGGCGCGGGCGCCGCGGCCCACCGCGAGGCCGGCACCGGCAGCACCGTAGACGCCGGCGACATCGGAGGGCCGGTTGATGTTGGAGACGCGGCCGCGCAGCACGGTCTTGGAGCCGCCGAAGACGAGCCCGTAATCGAGCCCGCCGGTCGAGAGCGAATAGGAGCGGCCGCGGAAGTTCAGCACGCCCGAGCCGCCCGAACCACCGATGATCCAGCCCGCCTTGTAGATCGTCAGCACCACGGTGCCGCCATCGGCCTGCGCCGCGGTCGAGAGGCCGGCCAGCGCGGCAATGGCGACGAGCGCGGCACGCAAAGTGGAAGCAATCTTCATGGGGCGTCTCCGGGGGCTATTTTTCAAGGGGAATACGAATCAGATGCTGCAATCTACCCGATTGATCGCGGCGGCAACATGATGGGATGGTGCGTGACGTGCGAGGTGCCGCGATGAATTAAGCTGTCATCGCCCGGCACTCGACCGGGCGATCCAGTAGTCCAGAGGCCGTTGTGATTGAGCCGAGAAGCCGCGGCGTCCTGGATGCCCCGGTCAAGCCGGAGCATGACAGCGGAGTTTGACGCTCGAGGGCGCGCGCACCGACGCCATTTCCACCCTGCCATCCTGCCGGTGTTTTGCCCGACGGGTCAAGCGATATTTTCTGCATTCCCGAAATCCAATGATTTCTACTGTGCATGGGGTTGTTTTCGCGCTTTCTGTTGGAGCACACTCTGAACAACGGCCACGCTTCCTGCGAAAGCCATCACCATTGCATCCGAGGTCCTCATGCCGATCCAGCATTTCGCGCCCCCGCCGCATATCAAGGCGCCGCCGCTCTCCTTCGCGACCCGCGTCGGCGACCTCTTGTTCGTCTCCGGCATTCCCGGCTTCGACGCGAACGGTGCATTGCCTGACGGCTTCGAGGCGCAGTTCGCCAATGTCGTCGTCAACATGAAGCGCGTGCTCGACGAGGCCGGCGCCACGATGCGCGACCTCGTCAAGGTCAACGTGCTCCTGACCCGCGCCTCGGATGTTGCCGCGATGAATGCGCTCTATGCCGGCGCGTTCGGCCCGCCGCCCTTTCCTGCACGCACCACCTGCGTGGTGCAGGCGCTGCCCGATCCGAAGATGCTGATCGAGATCGAGGCGGTGGCCTCGCTGGCGAAGGGATAGTCCGACGCTGAGTTAACCGGGAGCGGCCTGACATATCCGTGATCGGCCGCGCTGCGGCTTGCAAGCTGCGCAGTTTTGCCGCACCAGTCTCCGGTCACGTTCCCATCAGGAGATTTTTCATGCGTCGCGTTTTCGCCCTTTGTGCAATTGCCGGCATCGCCTCGTCCGTGTTCGCCGTGCCGGCCTCGGCAGCCGCTGGCTATTACGTGATCCGCTGGGACAACACCGGCATCTGCCAGGTCTGGAACGAGGATCTCCGCTACAAGCCGTTCCAGTGGGGCGCGTCGACCTACAAGGCCGTCAGCAAACCGGTCCCGACCTTCACGCAGGCCTCCGAGCTCCAGATCAAGCTGCGCGCCGAGCGCCGCTGCACGCTCTGAGCCGATCGGCCGATCCAGTTCGAGGGCGGGTTGCGCGAGCAGCCCGCCCTCTTCTTTTTTGGCTGGCGATTGCCGCCATTTCCGGCGCGCGCGCTTTGAACCTGATCAGCACACGGAACTACTCACATCTTGTTCGTGGCGCAGGCTGAGAAGCGCCCCGCACCCCTCCCCGTCATTGTCGGGAGGCGCATCACATCTTTCAATTTGAGGAGCTGATCCATGCGTCGTATTTCCATGCTGTGCGCTGCCGCCGGTCTCGCCGCTGCCGCCTTCGTCGCCGCGAGCCCGGCCGAAGCCGGCTATCATCTGATCCGCTGGCAAGACAGCGGCATGTGTCAGATCTGGGACGAGAGCCTTCCGACCACCCCGTGGCCGGCCGGCTATCATCGCGCCAGTGCGTCCGTGCCGACCCTCCTCGACGCGCTCGCCCTGAAGGATCACGCGTTGAAGGCCGGTCGCTGCAGCTGGTAAGAATTCGATCTGCGGACGACAGGGCCGGGCAAGGATGCGATGCCAGCATCCTTGCCCGGTCTTTTTTTAACCCGGATTATTGGAGCAGGTCGATGCGCGCACGGACGACGACGCTTGCTGCTGTCACCGCTTCGCTGCTGCTCGCCGCGATCGAGCCGCCGGTCAACGACGACCGCTGGGGGCCCGCCTGCGCGATCTGAGCCCGATCGATCTCTGCCCGATCATGCCGGGCGAAGCCGCGCCCTATCCGAGCTGCGTCAATAAGAGCTGAGCGCCCTCACGCGTCCTTGTGCGCACCGGGATGAATGAGAATGTCGCGCGCGGAGCTGAGATCGATGAAGGCCTGCGCGCTGCCGCCCTGGTCGGGATGCATGCCCTTGGCGGCGCGGCGATAGGCCTGGTTGATGTCGTCGCAAGTGAGCTGCACGGCCAGCGGCAGACCCAGCATCTTGCGGGCGCGATCCTCGCTGGACAATTTCTTCGGCGCGGCATTGCGGCGGCCGAAGCGCGGTGCGGTCAGATCATGGACGACATCGATGATCACGCCGACGCGGCGCCGGGCGGCCAGCGTGATGCCGTGATCGTCATTGTCCGCGGCCTGGCGCAGCACGGGCAGCGCCTGCTCGGCGGCCTGCCGCAGCGTGGCATCGCTGCTCATCCGCACGATCTCGGCCACCAGCCGCCCCGCCTCGGCCCAGTCGGCGAATTCTGCCGACCGCAGGCGCTCGAGCGCCAATTTCCAGGATTCGAGTCGTTCCATCATGCGCGCAACGTTTAGCAATGGAGACGAGTATGCCAAGGCGGCCGTTTCCGACCCCTTAATTTCGAGTTAGCCTTTCATGAAACTTAGAAACGAATCCGGGAGGAAAATGTCATGGCATTGCTTGCAAACCACATCGCTGTCGTCACGGGTGCCGGTTCCGGCATCGGCCGGGCGATTGCCGCCGGCTATGCGCGCGAGGGCGCGCAGGTCGTGCTTCTCGACGTGAATGCCGACACGATCGCGGAGGCCGCCCAGGAGATCCGCACGGCCGGCGGCAAGGCCGAGAGCTTTGCGCTCGACGTGACCAGGCGCGAGGATTGCTTCGCGCTGGCAAAGACCGTCGCCGACAAGGTCGGACAGGTCACGATCCTCGTCAACAATGCCGGCATCACCCGCCGCAATGCCTTCACCGCGGAGCCCGAGACGGTCGCAAAGGACTGGAACGACATCATTTCGCTCAACCTCAACGGCGTCTTCAACACGACGCAGGCCTTCCTCACGCCGTTGCGCGCCAGCAAGGGCCGCATCGTCAATATCGGCTCGATCCAGTCTTTCGTGCATCTGCGCACGCCGAGCTCGGCGGCGTACACCACCTCGAAGCACGGCGTGCTCGGCTTCACCAAGGCGCTCGCGGTCGAGCTCGGCAAGGAAGGCGTGCGCGTCAACGCGATCGGCCCGGGTTTCATCGAGACCAACATCAACGCCAATGTGCGCGCGACCAATCCCGCATTGGTGCAGGCCTTCGTCGACCACACTCCGCTCGCCCGCACCGGCAAGCCCGAGGACATCGTCGGCCCCGCGATCTTCCTCGCCTCGGACCTGTCATCCTACGTCACGGGAACGATCGTAATGGTCGACGGCGGATATCGCGCGGTGTGAGATACGAAGTCGGTCCGCATCGCTATGCATCTCGTGCCAATCGCGGCGGCACGGCGGCATTCCCAAGGTCAATTGATGCGCCCGTTTAGCAATTAACCCTTCATTAACCAAACCCGCCCACCGTAGATCTACGGCTTGGGGGTCGTTTGTTCTCGATCCGCTTCCAACGATGGAAGCGGGCGTTGATCGGGGAGTGTGTTGATGACCACTGTTCATGTCGCGGCGCCCGAGCAGGGCGCGCAATTCCTTGCACCCAACGAGATCGTTCCACTGCTGATCGGCTCGACCGTGGGAGAAGTCGAGCGCGAGCTCGTGCTCCAGACGCTCGCGCGCTGCGACGGCAATCGCACGCGTGCCTCGCGCGTGCTCGGCCTGTCGGTGCGCACGCTGCGCAACAAGATCAGGCTGTACGCGGCCTCCGGCATCGAGGTGCCGGCGTATCACGATTGACGCGCGAGGCCGCGCCCCGCTGCGCCGATTGATGTTGACCAAACCCGGCATTGCTGCGCGGGCGCAATTGCTGCTGTCGCCAAACGCCGCTAAGTAGCTTGCGTGCGCAGAAGGAGCAGCGGCGTGGCAGATGATCAGCGACGGCAGGGACCTCAGGGTCCGCGCGGACGGCAGGGCGAGCCGGGACGGCCGGGGCCGCAGGGTCATCCGGGCAAGCGGGGCCCCGACGGCGCACGCGGCAAGCCGGGACCGCAGGGCAAGCCGGGACTGGCCGGAAAGGCCGGTGCGCAGGGCAAGGCCGGTCTGCCGGGCGAAGCCGGCGCGCGGGGCGCAGCCGGACCGCAGGGCGCCGTGGGTCCGCAAGGCCCCGCCGGCCCTCAAGGGCCGCGCGGCGAAGCCGGTCCGCCCGGGCAATTGCCGTCGATCGAGCAGGTGCTGCCGTGGCTGGAGCAACTGTTCGACGCCTGGGACGAACGTCGCCGCCAGCGCGAGCGGGAGGCCGCGGAGCGCGCCGCGTTAGAGGCCGCCGTGCACGAGGCGGACGATGCATCCTCCGATGACGAGGCCGAGAGCGACGAAGCCGAAGGCGACGACCACAAGAAAAAGAAGAAAAGAAAGAAGCGCGGCCACAAGGACTAGCAGGCGCCTACTTCGCCTGATCCTCACGCCGCGGTAGCATGCCCATGTGCTTGGGCGGAACCGCTAACCGAAGCGCAGCCGCGAACGTTCCTTCGCTTTCTCCGCCTCGACCTCTCGGTCGCGCGTCGGTGCATGGGTGTGCAACGACGTCAGCAGTCTTCGCGCAGCCTCCGAGACCTCGGCGACCGCGCGGTCGAATGCCGCCTCATTGGCCTGCGACGGCTTGTTGAACCCGGAGAGTTTTCGCACGAACTGAAGCGCGCTGGCATGGATCTCGTCCTCGGTCGCGGGCGGCTCGAAATTGAACAGCGTCTTGATGTTGCGGCACATGCAGTCTCTCCTGATGATTTCCTCATAAGACGATCGGCGGAGCCGAAATCCTACATCTTTCCCGACACTTCTGCTAAGATCCATGCCAACGCGGCCGCGAACCATGAGCCGCACATGGGATATAAACATGAAAGTTTCTTGCGCGGCGCTGTCGGCCGTTTTGCTGTGCATCTCGACATCGGCATTCGCCGCCGACTATCCGGCGCCGAAACAGGGCGATTGGATCGCCAAGGCTTTCAAGTTCCACACCGGCGAGGTCATGCCGGAGCTGAAGCTGCATTACACCACCGTCGGTGAACCGACCGGACAACCGGTTCTGGTGCTGCACGGCACCGGCGGCTCGGGCGCGAGCATGCTGACACCCGCCTTCGCCGGCGAGCTGTTCGGCGCCGGACAGCCGCTCGATGCATCCAAATATTACATCATCATTCCCGACGCGATCGGGCACGGCAAATCGTCAAAGCCGTCGGACGGCATGAAGACGAGCTTTCCGAAATACAATTACGACGACATGGTCGAGGCGCAGCATCGCCTCGTGACCGAAGGCCTCGGCGGCGGCCACGGCACCACCGGCAACGCAAAATTCTACAGCGAGCAGGTTCGGCAATTGTTGCAAACCGCGCCGCAGCGCACGATGTAGGCATCGTCAGATCTGCCTCGATATCGCAACGCATCATATGCGGCGCCTCAGCGCCGCATGTTATTTGAGCATGCAATGACCTGACGGCTCGGGCTTAATCGCGTGAACGATACGAATCGACACGCGATAAGGAGGATCGCATGCACAGGCTTGCGCTGTGCGTTTGGCTCGCCGCGATGACGGGCGCCGCGTTCGCGTTCGATAACGGCCAATACGACAACGTTTCGCCCGACATCCGCGCTTGGTTCAAGAGTGTAATCGCGCCGAACGGCATACCTTGCTGCGACATCTCCGATGGCCATCGCACCGACTACGACGTGCGCAAAGGCACGTATTGGGTTCCTATCGAGGGACAATGGATGGAGGTGCCCGACCGCGCCATCATCCGTGATCGCGGCAATCGGGTCGGTCAGGCCGTGGTGTGGTACGTCCACCACCGCGGCACCATTATCATCAGTTGCTTCGTGCCCGCCGACGCGGTTTAACGTCTTAAGATGGATATCGTTGGCGGACATGCCCCGATCGGGTAGTTTGACGCCGAACTCATCCGGAGGCATGCCGTTGACCGATCTCTGCGCCGAAGACCTCGCCACGATCTATGCGAAGCCGACCCCACGCGTGATTGCGAAGGCGCGTCCCGCGATCGACGTGCATGCGAAGAAGTTCATCGAAATGTCGCCGTTCTGCGTGCTCGCGACATCAGGCACCGACGGCAGCGTCGACGCCTCGCCGCGCGGCGGCGGGATCGGCTTCGTCCACGTCGCCGGCCCCAATCAACTGCTGATGCCCGACCGTGCCGGCAACAACCGCATCGACAGTTTCCGCAATGTCGTCGAAGGCTCGGGCTTCGTGCATCTGCTGTTCTTCGTGCCGGGGATCGACGAGACGCTGCGCGTCGGTGGACGCGGCACGCTGTCAGCCGCCCCGGATCTGCTCGCTTCGATGGTCGAGTTCGGCAAACCGCCGCGCGCGGTGCTGAGCGTCGCTGTCAGCGAAGTCTATTTCCACTGCGGCAAGGCGCTGATGCGCTCAAAGCTCTGGGCACCGGAGAAGGTGCAGCGTTCGGTGATGCCCAGCATCAGCCAGGTCATCCACGACCAGACCAGCCTCGGCGAGCCGGAGAGCCAGGAGATCGTGGAAGAGCGCTACAAGACGCAGCTCTAGATCACAGCGTCGTCGCGGCCTTCGGCGAGACGACGCTGGAGTGCGCGGCTGACGCCGGAGCTTAGTGCCCCTCGCCCTCGAGCCCGCCGACGTGCTTCTGGGTATAGAGTTCGAGGCCGATACGGCCGATCAGGTCGAGCTGGGTTTCGAGGAAGTCGATATGGTGCTCCTCGTCGCTCATCAGCTTCTCGAACAGGTCGCGCGTGACATAGTCCTTGACGCTGTGGCAGTAGGTCGCCGCTTCCTGGTAGAGCGCCCGCGCGCTCATCTCGGCGGCGAGATCGCACTCGATGATCTCCTTGACGTTCTGACCGATGCGCAGCGGATCGAGCACCTGCATGTTCGGGAAACCGTCGAAGAACAGAATCCGCTCAGTGAGCTTGTCGGCGTGCTCCATCTCCTCGATAGATTCCTTGCGCCAGACCTTGGCCATGTCGCGGAGGCCCCAATTGTCGAGGAAGCGGTAGTGCAGCCAGTACTGGTTGATCGCAGTCAGTTCGTGACGCAGCGCCTTGTTGAGATAGTCGATAACTTTCGCGTCGCCCTGCATGGTTCACTCCAGCTCTTGCAGTCCAAACCGGTCCTAAACCGAGTTTAGAATGCTTCTAAATGAGTTCACGGACAAGGGCAACCGGCGACTGAGACCCGGCCGGGGAAAGCTCAGCCAAATTTGCGGAAGTCTTCAGCAGGCTGCGAGAGCGAACTCAGCGGGCTGAGCCGTCTCGTCATTGGCCGCCACGGTGTGGCTGTGCGGGCAACCGGAGCAGCAGGACTGGGCACAGGGGCCCAGCGCTTCATCGATGATGGTCTTGATGGTGCGGGCGCAGCGGCCGCATTCTGCACTGCAGCCGAGGCATCCATAGACCTGCTTGGCATGACGCACGGCATCGTCGGACTCGGCGACGGCGGCGCGGATGTCGTCATCGCTCAGCACGTTACAGGAACAAACGATCATGGAAGCGGTAGGCCCTTCGGTGATGCGCCATCATCGATATTTAAGGAGCCGTCCGGATGCAAAAGGAAAAGCCGGTATTTCAAGCTATTCCAAACTGGCCCCGAAACAGCCTAGAACGGCTCTAAATAAGAGAGTTGCGCTGAATCAAGATGATGCCTGAAGAGGACCTAGTCGCTGCTCCCACCTGCCCCACCATCGCCCCCGCCTCCGCAATCTCCACCCCCGCCGCTATCGCTCGCGGAGCAGCTACCGCTGTCCGTTAAGCTTGCGGAACTGTCGCCGGAGAACCAGCTTCCGAGCGAGACGCGCCCCATTCGCATAACCGACCACACCGACGGCCGCGACGGCGATCAGGGCGTTGGGTCGCACCCGGCCAATGCGCCGTTCATTGATCGTTCAAACGAAATATGGAACTTTGGCCGCAAGAGTTCCGCGTTCGCTGTGAAAGGTCACCCCAATGAAGAAGTCGCTTCTGGCAGTAGCTGCCGCCGCCACCCTGGTTTTCGCTGCAGGGACACCGGCCCATGCCCAGCGTGGTGTCGCTGCCGGCGTCGCCGCCGGGATCATCGGCGGCGCCATCGTCGGAGGCGCACTGGCCTCCCCGTATTATTATGGACCAGGATCGGGCTACGCGTATGGCCCGGGTTACGGCCCCGGCTACTATCCGCCCCACTACTACGCGCCGGGCCCGGGCTACGTCGCCGACGACTACTACGGCGATGGCTGTGTCTGGCAGAAGCAGCGCTTCTGGGACGGCTACGCTTGGCGCGTCCGTCGCGTCCGAGTCTGTGGCTGAGGCGCGTTAGAGCCGGTTCGAATCAGTCGACCGAGTTGAGCCGGTTCACTACGGATGCGCCGTTCATCTCCGGGCCTGAAAAAGACCGCTTTTTCTCGTCACAGCTCTGTGTGCGTTTACCGTGGATTGACCATTTGCGCGCTTCCTAGCTGCAAGGCCAATTCCATTAGAGTGTGCGTGAACCTTTCAAACCCGGACGCTCCTAACTAGGTGCGTCCATCTCCCGGGAGAGCCAAGAGCATGAAGAAGACTATTGTTGCCGCCCTCACGGTTGCGACGATCGCCGGTTCGCTGGTGACCGCCGCTCCGTCCGCGCAGGCCCATGACGGCGTCGGTGTCGGCATCGCGGCCGGCCTGCTCGGCGGGGCGATCATCGGCGGCGCCATCGCGTCGAGCCGTCCGGCTTACGGCGGACCGGTGTACGTGGCCGAGCCCGGCCCGCCGCCCCCGCCCTGCTACTGGCAGCGGCAGCGCTATTGGGATGGTTACGGCTGGACCGTTCGCCCGGTTCGCGTCTGCTACTGATCTGATCGCAAGGCCTGCTTAAGCGCCGCGATCGAAGCCCGGCCGAGACCAACGGCCGGGCTTTTTCTTATTTGGCGGCGTTGTTAGCGCGCCGCCTGGATCGAACGCAGCACCTCTTCGCTCGGCCAGCAATCGACCTTGAGCCCGGCCGACTTCTGATAGGCGCCAAGCGCTGCACGCGTCTGCATGCCGGCCTTGCCGTCGATCTTGTCCTTGTAGAGCCCGGCGCGCGTCAGCCCGCGCTGCATCGTCTCGACGTCCTTGGTGCGCAATTGCTTCGACGCGGACCATGGCGTCGCGAACGGGAGCGGGCTCGTCATGCGGTCGCTGAGATGACCGACGAACAGCACATAGAGGTCGGAGAAATTGTATTCCTTGATGACGAAGTAGTTCTTCGTGGTCAGGAACGCCGGACCATAGATGCCTTCCGGCTGCAGCAGTGATGCCGGCTGCGCCAGCTCGGCCTCGCTGAGCCCCTCGCCGCGCACCGGCACAAAGCCTTCACGCAGCCATTGGCCGATCGGCTTCGTCACCTTGGGCACGCCGATGGTGCAGTCGACCTTCGCCGGTGCCTTCACCTCATAGGCCCAGCGCACGCCGTTTTGCCAGCCCTTGTTGACAAGCTGCTGCGCGGCCGAGGCCAGCGCGTCCGGCACCGAGTGCCAGATATCGATGCGGCCGTCGCCGTCGAAATCGACGCCGTGCTTGTAATACTCGGACGGCAGGAACTGCGTGAGCCCGGTGGCGCCGGCCCAGGACGAGCGCATGTCCTTGCGCGTTACCACGCCCTCGCCGAGGATCTTCAGCGAGAGGATGAACTCGTTGCGATAGGTGTCCTTGCGTCGGCCGACATAGGCCTGCGTCGCCAGCACGCGGACGAGATCGTAAGGCAGCGTGTAGCGGCCGTAATCGGTCTCGCGGCCCCAGATCGCGAGCATCACGGTGGCGGGCACGCCGGAATTCTTCTCGATCTTCGTCAGCGCGGCGTTGTATTTCTGCAGCAACCGCTGCCCCTCGCCCGCGAGATTCGCAATCGAGCCTTCCCTGACATAGTCCGCCGGCACCTGCACGAACTCGGCCTGCGACGGCGCGCCGGTCGCGGGCCGCCCGGGCAGGATCAGATCAGGCAGCTTGTAATCCGGCTCGAGCCCGCGCGTCTGCTCGTCGAACGTCGCGCGCGAGATGCCGGCCTGTTGCGCTTCCGGCCAGAGCGAGGCGATGAACTGCGTGAAGGCAGCGTCGGCGGCGTGGGCTGACGACCAGCCGCAGGTGACCACAATCACCGCAGCGATGAGCGTCCGCCGTATCATCACGCCATCACCGCGTCAGTTTCTTGTACTTCACGCGGTGCGGAATGACGCTGTCCTGGCCGAGCCGGCGCATCTTGTCCTTCTCGTAGTCCTGGAAGTTGCCTTCGAACCATTCGACGTGGCTGTCGCCTTCGAAGGCCAGGATGTGGGTCGCGATGCGGTCGAGGAACCAGCGATCATGGCTGATGATGACGGCGCAGCCGGCAAAATCTTCCAGCGCCTCTTCGAGCGCGCGCAGCGTGTCGACGTCGAGGTCGTTGGTCGGTTCGTCGAGCAGCAGCACGTTGGCGCCGGACTTCAGCATCTTGGCGAGATGCACGCGGTTGCGTTCACCGCCCGAGAGCGCGCCGACCTTCTTCTGCTGGTCGGCGCCCTTGAAGTTGAATGACGAGCAATAGCCGCGCGAGTTCACTTCCTTCTTGCCGAGCAGGATCAGCTCGTTGCCGCCGGAAATCTCCTCCCACACGTTCTTGCTGCCATCGAGCGCGTCGCGCGACTGGTCGACATAACCGAGGTGCACGGTCTCGCCGACCGTGATAGTGCCCTTGTCCGGCTGCTCCTGCTTGGTAATCATCCTGAACAGCGTGGTCTTGCCGGCGCCGTTGGCGCCGATCACGCCGACAATGCCGCCGGGCGGCAGCTTGAAGGTGAGATCGTCGATCAGCAGGCGATCGCCGTAGCCTTTGCTGATAGCTTCGAAATCGACCACGTTGGCACCGAGGCGTTCGGCGACGGGGATGATGATCTGCGCGGTCTGGGTCTGCTTCTCGCTCGCCTGCTTGAGCAGATCCTCATAGCGCTGATAGCGGGCCTTAGACTTGGCCTGGCGGGCCTTCGGCGACGAGGCCACCCATTCCTGCTCGCGTGCAATCGTCTTCTGGTGCGCGGCATCCTCGCGGCCTTCCTGCTCGAGCCGCTTCTGCTTCTGCACCAGCCAGGACGAATAGTTGCCCTCGTAGGGAATGCCCTTGCCGCGGTCGAGCTCGAGAATCCAGCTCGTGACGTTGTCGAGGAAGTAGCGATCGTGGGTGACGATCAGAATCGCGCCGGGATAGCTGCGCAGATGGCCTTCGAGCCACGACACCGACTCGGCGTCCAGATGGTTGGTCGGTTCGTCCAGCAGCAAAAGCTCGGGCTGGTCGAGCAGCAAGCGGCACAAAGCAACGCGGCGGCGTTCACCGCCCGAGAGCTTCGTCACATCGGCATCGTCGGGCGGGCAGCGCAGCGCATCCATCGCCTGGTCGACCTTGCTGTCGAGATCCCAGAGGCCCTGGGCCTCGATCTCGTCCTGCAGCTTGGTCATTTCGTCGGCGGTCTCCTCGGAATAATTCATCGCCAGCTCGTTGTAGCGATCGAGGATGGCCTTCTGCTTGGCGACGCCCAGCATGACGTTCTCGCGTACGGACAGCTTCGGATCGAGCTGCGGCTCCTGCTCGAGATAGCCGACGCGCGCGCCCTCGGCGACCCAGGCCTCGCCGGTGTACTCCTTGTCGAGGCCCGCCATGATCTTGAGCAGGGTCGACTTACCGGAGCCGTTGACGCCGAGAACGCCGATCTTGGCGTCCGGGTAAAAGCTCAGGCGGATGTTGTCGAGCACCTTGCGGGTCGGGTAGCTCTTGGTCAGGCCGTCCATGAAGTAGACAAATTGGCGCGCCATCGGTCCCGTGAAACCTTCAATTTGAGGATATTTGCTTGCTGCCGATGTAGCGATCCCGCCCCCAAAGGGCAATGTTTTCCCTCCGTTCACCACGGATGAATACTCGGCAGACACCATCCGGCCCCATTCCGGACAATTGAAACTATCTTTTAATCAATCAGGCCAAAGCTCGGTTTCGCGCGGAAACAGCGCCACCCGCTCAGAATGAACGGAGAGCACAGCGAGGCCCATCATGGCTCTGATCGAGACCCATTCCCTTCCTGTTCCGGCACAAGCCGGCCGCTCCTCCGCGCTCGTCGCGGAGATCAAGGGTTTCTGGAAGCGCTTTTTCGCGACGGCGTTCAACCCCTACCGGCCCGAACTGCACTACATGCGCGGCCCTGGGCCCGCCTGGCGTGCCAAGCACGGTATGGATGCGCCGATCCGGCTGAAGCCCCGCAAGCTCTGAGCCGCGGCTCCCGCTCGGATTTTGCCTACGGATTTTTGAAGTCCCGGACTGCTTGCACGCAGGCATGATTGCGCGCAACCATGACGCGGTTCCGACGGTGGCGATGCCGCCACCTCTCGCCATGGATGAACGCTGATGACACAGCTGCGCTGTGCAATTCTCGACGACTATTTCAACCTCGCCCTCGACGTCGCCGACTGGGCGAAACTGTCCGACCGCGTCGACGTCACCGTATTCAACCATTCCTTCACCTCGGAGCAGGCTGCAGCCAGCGCGCTGGCCGATTTCGAGATCGTCTGCGCGATGCGTGAGCGCACTGCGTTTCCGAAGAGCCTGTTCGAGCGCCTGCCGAAGCTGAAGCTGCTGCTCACCTCCGGCATGCGCAATGCCGCGATCGACATGGAGGCCGCGAAGGCGCGCGGCGTCGCCATCGGCGGCACGCAATATTCCCGCGATCCGACCGCGCCGCTCACCATGGGCCTGATCCTGGAACTGACCCGCGGCATCGGCCGCGAGAATGCGCGCATGCATGCCGGCGAGCCCTGGCAGACTTTTGCCGGCGTCGAGATCGAGGGCCTCACGCTCGGCGTCGTCGGACTGGGCAAGCTCGGCACCAAGATGGCCGGCATCGCCAAGGCCTTCGGCATGAACGTGATCGCCTGGAGCCCGAACCTCACGCCGGAGAAGTGCGCGGCGGCCGGCGTCGGCTACGCCACCAAGGAGGAACTGTTCGCCAGGGCCGATATCGTCACCATCCACGTGGTGCTGAGCGAGCGCTCACGCGGCCTCGTCGGCCGCGCCGACCTCGCCCGGATGAAGCCGACCGCCTTTCTCGTCAACACTGCGCGCGGGCCGATCGTGGACGAGCAGGCGCTGCTCGAGGCCTTGCAGCAGCGCAAGATCGCCGGCGCCGGCATCGACGTGTTCTCGGTCGAGCCGCTGCCGGTCGACCACCCCTTCCGCAAGCTCGACAATGTCGTGCTGACGCCGCATCTCGGCTACGCGACCGAGGATGGCCTGCGTATCCATTACGGGCAGATGGTCGAAGCGATCGACGCCTGGACGAGAGGCAGCGAGCCGCCGCGACGGCCCGCCTGATGCCTCAGGCCGCCGAGCGATGCCTGGTGGGCTGTAACGCCGCATCGGCAAAACCGTCGCGCCAGGAGGCATGCGCCGGCAGCCAGCCGAGTTCGCGCTTCGCCTTGGCGTTGGATGCCCCGCGCACCTCTGTCATCATCGCAACCATATGCTCGCCGGCAAGCAGGCGCCCGAGCCACGCAGGAATGTGGAGGGGCGGCTTGGCACCAAGCAGTTCGGCCAGCGCGGGCAGCCAGTCCTTCACCTGCGCCGGATGGTCGTCGACGATGTTATAGATCTCGCCGGCACGTCCGCGTTCGACCGCGGCAAGCGTGGCAGAGGCGGCATCCTCGGTGTGAATGAACGACCACGTGCCGGCGCCATGGCCGATCACCGGCACCCGCCGGTGCCGCAACTGGTCGATCATCGCCGCCGAGAGCGTGCCGGTACCAGCTCCATAGAAGAATCCATAGCGCAGCACGATGCCTTCCGGCGCCGTTGACGCAGTGACGGTTCGCTCCAGATACTGGATTGCCTCAAGCGTGTGTCGCAGCTCTTGCGGTGGATTCGGGTCGAGTTCATCGGTCTCGGCCTTCACCGCTCCCCCGGTGCGGCTGAAGGTCCAGCCACAGAAGCTTTGCGCGATGAAGCGCCTGGCGCCGGCCTCGCGCGCGGCGGCGAGCAGAATATCGATTCCGCGCGTTCGGAGCTCGTTGGTTCGCGCGAAAGCCCGATCGAAATGGCGCAGATCCGTGGCGGCCGCGAGTTCCGTCATCTGGTGGATGACCATTTCGGGCTTTGCCGCAATGACCGCCGCGCGCATGCTGTCGGCATCGAGACCGTCGGCGACGACGGGCTCCGCGCCCAATCGACGCACGAGGTTTGTTTTTGCCGCGCTGCGTGTCGTGCCAGTCACGGAATGACCCGCGGCGACCAGCGCCGGAACAAGGTGCTGCCCGACCGCGCCGGTCGCGCCCGCAACAAAGATGCGCATCGTGTGCTCCTCGATTCGTTGCAATCCCATTGGGACGTAATCGAGCTGCGGAGCCGTTCAAGTGCGCAGGAAGCGCGCGACAAATGACTACGGCGCGTGACCGAAGTGCACGCGCCGCAGTCAGATCAATTTTGCGGCCGATAGTTAGCGCACGGTGACCGGCGCGGGCAGCGGCGGCACCACCGTCGGCTGCGTGCCCGGGACCGGACCGGCCTGAGCAGCCATCGGAGCGGGACCGGGCGCAGGCGCGGCGGATGCGGTCGCGGTGCCGGCCGGCGGACTACCCGGCATCACCACCACGCGGGTGCCGACCTTGGCGCGGTCGAACAGATCCGAGACGTCCTCGTTCAGCATGCCGATACAACCGGAGGAGACGAACTTGCCGATCGTCGAGGGCTGGTTGGTGCCGTGGATGCGGTAGACGGTCGAGCCGAGATACATGGCGCGGGCGCCGAGCGGATTGCCTTCGCCGCCGGCCATGAAGCGCGGCAGATAGGGCTGGCGCTCGATCATCTCCGCCGGCGGATGCCAGTCCGGCCACTCCGCCTTGCGGGTGATCTTCTGCACGCCGGTCCAGGTGAAGCCGTCGCGGCCGACGCGGACGCCGTAGCGGATCGCGCGGCCATTGCCGAGGACGTAATAGAGGTAGGTGTGCGGAGTATCGACCACGATGGTGCCAGCCGGCTCCTTGGTCTGGAACGCGACTTCCTGGCGCCGCAGGTTCGGCGCCAGCTGCGCCGGTGCCGCATCAGGCTGCTCCTCGGGCGGCAGTGACGCCACCGACATCGGCCGGCCATCTGCACCGGGCTGCGGCGAGACCGCGCCGGTCGCGGCCGGACCACCGACAGCTTCCGGCGGACGCATGCCATCATTGCCGGGCGCCTGGCCCGGACGGTCGGCATAAATCACCGCGGGCGGACCGGCGGGGCGGCCGTAGCGGGGATCATCGGGTGACATCACCGGGCCCTGCGGCGGGGCGGCGGAATAGACCGGCGGAGCGCCAGCCGGACGGCCGTAACGCGGATCATCCGGCGACATCACCGGACCCTGCGGCGGAGCAGCCGAATAGACCGGGGAGCGCCGGCCGGACGGCCGTAACGCGGATCGTCAGCCGGACCCGGCGGCGGCAGCGAGGCCTGCGGCATCGCGTCGTCGTCATCTTCCAGCGCGTCGAAACTGGGGGTGCGGTCGCCGGGCCGATATTCGGCCGGAGCGCCGTAGCTCGGCGCCTGCTGAACCGGGTAGCTCTGGGCCTGTGCGAACGAGGTTCCCGCCGCAGCGACTGTTGCGGCAGCGCATATCGTCAGAAAATGCTTGATCATCATCGCTCTTGTATAGCCCCCAGGCCCCATCCGAGCCGTTAACGGCCACATGACCGAAGATCGCGGCACATTCAAGACATAGCCGGCTGATTTGTGCCTGATGAAGCGATTTGTGATGCAATCGCACACAGTTGCTCCGTTGCATCACGGGGATGGAAATCGCATCACGCCGTAGATCGGCGAAGTCATCAGCTCCAATTTTTACGGAACGGCACGGAGACGTTGCGATATGGTCGAATCAGCCTGATTCGCCACCGATTTGAGCTCGGATCCAGCGTGGCGAGCGCGGCAATCAGTACCGTCACCGCGTTCAGATGGCTCATGGGCCCTGGCCAGCCGCCGGGGCGGAAATTCGTAACCTGTCAATGCTTCCCGGCCTTCGCTTCCTGCTCGCCGCGATCCTGCTGTCTGCCTCTATCCTGGTGTTCGGCCTGGGAGCCGCCTCACTGCTGCGGGCGAGCCATGAGCAGTATGTCAGCAACCCGTCCTGGCGGAATGGCCCGCAGGAGCAGGTGTTCGCGCAAGCCTCCGAGCCGGCCCAGCCGGTGCTCGCGGCGCTCCGCGTGGAGCCGGTCGCGGCTGACACCAACGAGGCGGCGCCCGCAATGCAGGACCAGGTTCCGAGCATCGGTCTGCCCGCGGTCGAGATCGCGCCTGAGCAGATGGCCGCAGTGACACTCGAGGCCCAAGCCCAATCTGAGCCCCAGCTCGAGCCTCAGGTCGTCGTCGCCCCGCCTGCAGAGCCGGCTCCGCCCACCGAGGTACCAGCCCCTGAGCAAGCCGAGATCCAGGCCGCGGCTCCTGCGCCCGCCGACACACTCTCGCTGGCCGACACGACGGCTCCCATCGCCACGACGTCGCCGGCCCCGTCGATGAGCGCCACCGACGTGCCGCGCACCGCAACGCCCGCGCTGGCATCGCGCGTGAGCGACATAGCAGCGGCCAGAATGGCGGCGCTGAACGAGCTCGCGCCGGCGAAGTCCAAGGCCGGCAGCGCGACGCAAGCGAGCAAGCCGCGTGCGCACAAGCCGAAGAAGCGTCACCGCATCGTGCGGCGCCCGCCGCCTCAGCAGCTGCAGCAGGCACTCGATCCGTTCGGCCAGCAGCCGCAGACGCTCGCCACGACCGCAACGCGCACGCGCTGACCTCAGGCCGGCCCCGTCGCGATCGGCGGGCCTTTCTCCTGGCCCCATTCCGACCATGAGCCGTCATAGAGCGCGGTGTCGGTAATCCCGAGGCGATAGAGCGCGAGCGTCAGCACGCCGGCCGAGACGCCGGAGCCGCAGCTCGTCACGATCGGCGCATCGAGCTTGACGCCGGCGCCCCTGAAGGCCGCGCGGAGCTCGTCGAGCGGCTTCATCGTGCCGGTCGCGGCATCGAACAGCTGATTGTAAGGCACGTTGCGCGCACCGGGAATATGACCGGAGCGGATGCCCGCGCGCGGTTCGGGGGCGCGGCCTTCGAAACGATCGGCGGCACGGGCGTCGATCACCTGCTCGGTGCGGCTTTCGATATTGGCGATCAGCTGCTGCATGCTGCGCACGCGCTTGGGATCGTAACTCGCCTTGAAGCTTGCCGGCTTCGGCTTCACCTCGCCGCTCTCGACCGGACGCCCCTCGGCGCGCCACTTCTTCAGACCACCATTGAGGATGCGGACATTGCTGTGGCCGAAAGTCAGGAACATCCACCATGCGCGCGGTGCGGCGACCCAGCCGCCGGCATCGTAGAGCACGACGGTATCGGCATTGGAGATACCGAGATTGCCGATATCACGGCCGAACTGTTCGGCGCTCGGATACATGTGCGGCAGTGGATTGGAATGATCCGAGACCGCATCGACGTCGAAGAACGCGGCCCCCGGCAGATGCGCGGCGAGATAGTCATCCTTCGGCAGCGGCAGCACGCCCGGCAGCTTGAAGCTGGCGTCGAGCACCTTGACGTTGGGGTCCTTGATGTGGACGGCGAGCCATTCGGTGGAGACGAGGGGGTCGGTGGTCATGCGGCATTTTCCTTGTCATTCCGGGGCGTGCGCAGCACGAGCGAGATTGAAGCGGCGCGCGTCAAACTCCGCTGTCATCGCCCGGCTTGACCGGGCGATCGAGTATTCCAGAGGCGGTTGTGATTGAGCCGAGAGGCCGCGGCGTACTGGATTCCCCGCCTTCGTGGGGAATGACGCCGGAGATCCGAACCATGCGAAGCACCTCACACCCTTCTTCTTCGGCTCCCACTGCTCCGTCGGGCCACCGGCGTCGCGCCAGGCGGCGTAGCCGCCGGCGATGTGGGCGACCGGCTTCAGGCCCATGTCCTTTGCGGTCTTGGCCGCGAGGGCGGAGCGCAGGCCACCGGCGCAGTGGAAGACGAACTTCTTGTCTTCCTGGAAGATCGGCTTTGCGTAGGGGCTCTGCGGATCGATCCAGAACTCGAGCATGCCGCGCGTGCAGGAGAACGCGCCGGGGATGCGGCCGTCGCGCTCGATCTCGCGGGGGTCGCGGATGTCGACGATGACGACCTCGCCGTTCTTCGAGATCTCGATGGCGTCCTTGGCGTTGAGCGTCTCGATCTCGGCATTGGCCTCGTCGATCAGCGCCTTGATGCCGCGGGTGATGTTTTGGGGCATGTGGTTCTCCCTCTTGTCGGCCGCGCGTGCAACTGGTGCGTCAATTCCTTCATCGCTCCTTCAAGTCCTTCGATCGTGATCGGGAACATGCGGTTGGCGAAGATGCGTTTGATGATGGTGGTCGATTCCGAATAGTCCCAGTGCTTCTGCGCGACCGGATTCAGCCACACCGTGTGCGGATAGGTGCGGATGATGCGGTCGAGCCAGACCGAGCCGGGCTCCTCGTTGACGTGCTCGACCGAGCCGCCGGGCACCATGATCTCGTAAGGCGACATCGAGGCGTCGCCGACGAACACGACCTTGTAGTCGTGCGGATATTTGTGCAGCACGTCCCAGGTCGGCGTGCGGTCGGTGAAGCGGCGCTTGTTCTGCTTCCACACGCCTTCATAGAGGCAGTTGTGGAAGTAGAAATACTCCATGTGCTTGAACTCGCTCTTCGCCGCCGAGAACAGCTCCTCGACCTGCTCGATATGCAGATCCATGGAGCCGCCGATATCGAAGAACACCAAGAGCTTCACCGCATTGCGCCGCTCGGGGCGCATGTGAACGTCGAGATAGCCGTGATTGGCGGTCTCGCGAATGGTGGTATCGAGATCGAGTTCGTCCGGCGCACCGGTGCGCGCGAACTTGCGCAGGCGCCGCAGCGCCACCTTGATGTTGCGGATGCCGAGCTCGACATTGCCGTCGAGGTCTTTGAACTCGCGCTTGTCCCACACCTTCACGGCACGGTTGTTGCGGTTCTTCTCCTGGCCGATACGAACGCCCTCGGGATTGTAACCGTGCGCGCCGAAAGGCGAGGTGCCGGCGGTGCCGATCCATTTCGAGCCGCCCTGGTGCCGGCCCTTCTGCTCCTCGAGCCGCTTCTTCAAGGTCTCCATGAGCTTGTCCCAGCCCATGGCCTCAATCTGCTTCTTCTCTTCCTCGGAGAGGTATTTCTCGGCAAGCTTCTTCAGCCACTCCTCGGGGATCTCGGCCTTCTCCATGGCGTCGAGCAGGCTCTCCAGCCCCTTGAACACCGTGCCGAAGACGCGGTCGAACTTGTCGAGGTTGCGCTCGTCCTTCACCAATGAGGTGCGCGACAGATAGTAGAAATTCTCGACCGAATAGTCCGACAGATCAGCGTCGAGCGCCTCGATCAGCGTGAGGTATTCGCGCAGCGTCACGGGGACCTGCGCATCGCGCAGAGACGTAAAGAATTGCAGGAACATGGGTGACAGATTGCCCGTCGGGGGGCGAACGTCAAGGGGCCGAGACCGGCGCTGCACGCTGGACCGGTGGGCTTTTTGCTCTAGAATTGACCGCCTCTCAGGGTTGTTTTGGGGACGTTTGCAATGGGTATTCTCGCAGCGCTCATCATTGGCGCGATCGCCGGCTGGCTTGCCGGAAAAATTGTCCACGGGGCGGGATTTGGGCTGATCGGCAACATCGTCGTCGGCATCATCGGCGCGCTGGTGGCGGGCTGGGTGCTGCCCCAACTCGGCATCGCGCTGGCCACGGGCACGCTGGGCGCCATCATTGACGCCACAGTCGGCGCAGTGATTGTGCTCGTCATCCTTTCGCTGATAAAACGGGTCTGAAAGCCTGACCGAACCAGGAACGGCCGCCATGAGCGGCCGTTCCGTTTGTTGGACCAGGGCGATGCCTGGGACGACGACCAACAAGGACGCGCGATGAAATTTACCGGCACCAAGGACTATGTTGCGACCGACGATCTCAAGGTCGCCGTCAATGCCTCGATCGTGCTGGAGCGCCCGCTGCTCATCAAGGGCGAGCCCGGCACCGGCAAGACGGTGCTGGCGGAGGAAGTGGCGAAAGCGCTGAACGCGCCGCTTCTGACCTGGCACATCAAGTCCACCACCAAGGCGCAGCAGGGCCTCTACGAATACGACGCGGTGTCGCGCCTGCGCGACAGCCAGCTCGGCGGTAGCAGAGTCTCCGATATCAAGAACTACATCAAGCGCGGCAAGCTGTGGGATGCCTTCGCGGCCGAGCAGCGCCCGGTCCTGCTGATCGACGAGATCGACAAGGCCGACATCGAATTCCCGAACGATTTGCTGCTCGAGCTCGACCGGATGGAATTCCACGTCTACGAGACCGGCGAGACGATCAAGGCGAAGCAGCGACCGATCATGATGATCACCTCCAACAACGAGAAGGAGCTGCCCGACGCTTTCCTGCGCCGCTGCTTCTTCCATTATATCAAGTTCCCCGACGCCGACACGATGGGCCGCATCGTCGACGTCCACTTTCCCGGTATCAAGAAGCGCCTGGTCGAGGAAGCGCTGCGCATCTTCTTCGAGGTCCGCGAGGTGCCCGGCCTGAAGAAGAAGCCCTCGACCTCGGAGCTGCTCGACTGGCTCAAGCTGCTGCTCAACGAAGACATGAGCGTCGAGCAACTGCGCGAGCGCGACCCGCGCAAACTGATTCCGCCGCTGCACGGCGCGCTGCTGAAGAACGAGCAGGACGTGCATCTGTTCGAGCGGCTGGCGTTTCTGAGCAGACGGGAAGTGTGAGTTTCTCGTGTCCCGGATGCGCTGCAACGCCCAAGCGTTGCTGCGTAGAGCCGGGAGCCAGGAGACGACACGGATTGCTCGGAGATATGGGCCCCGGCTCTGCAGAGCACCGCTGAAGAAGCGCTGCGCTGCGTCCGGGGCACGAGAGCGAGGTGTGACGCACCGCTCTCTCAGCTCGTCATTGCGAGCGCAGCGAAGCAATCCAGAATCTCTGCGCGGACGGATTCTGGATTGCTCACATGGGGATTAGGTGTGTCAAGGCGGTTGTTCAGCTCTTTGTTCGATTGCAGGCCAGCTCTTCGTCCCGACCGCGGGATGTTTCGGATGGCGCGCGGAGATCGCGTCAAGGTCGGCTCGTTAGAGCCGCCGCGCAGCGGCTTGACCTTGACGTGATCGAGCACGCCATCAGGCTTGTGTGGTCGGGAGGCCGCGGGCGAACTCCTCCTTATGGTTCAGCGATCTCAGGGTCGAGCCGGTTTTGACAATCTGGTTTTGCGTGCCAGATCAAACTCACATCCGGTCGTCGCGCGGTAGCGACTGCACCAACATTCCGCTTGCGGCGGGCAGGCTCGAGAGGGCGGGACCATTCTTCGTTGCGGCGTTTGAAGCCATGCAATCCATCGGTTCGTCCACCCCGGATCGGCCGAGGCTGATCGTTCCTCGGCTGATTGGTTTTAAGGCTGCGGGAAGCGTTGCATCAGGCGACGGTCTTCATCACGGCTCCCTCGATCACGACGCCGGCGGTCACGTACTTCCACAAGGCCACGAGCAGCTTGCGGGCCAGCGCCACGATCGTGCGCTTGCGGCCGCGCTGGCTGTTGGCCTTGAACCACTGGGTCAGCGCCGATTGAGGCTGGTGGCGTATCCACAACCAGGCGAGCTGGATCATCGTGGTCCTCAGCCGCGGATTGCCGGCCTTCGACACCCCTTGTTCGCGCTCGATGCCGCCGCTCCGCCATGGCGTGGCCGCAAGACCGGCATAGGACGCAACCTGACGGCGGTTGGCGAATTGCCGCCAGAACGCCTCCGTCCAGAGAACGGCCGCGAAGTTCGGGCCCATGCTCTTCAGGGCGAGCAGCATCGTGACGGGATCCGCCTTCTCCCCGGCTGGCTTGCTCACGACCAGCAACGCCTCCTGCTCGCGCTCCACCGCCGCGATCTGGTCGAGCAGCAGTTCGAGACGATCGAGCTCGCGGCTGATCTGGGCCTTCAGATGCGCCGGCAGCATGCGCCCATCTCCGGTCCGCAAGGCTTCGAGCCGTGCCCGTCGATCGCGCCGCAGCGGCACGTCGCCGAATATCCCTTGCGCGAACAGAACGCCCTTGATCCGGTTCACATGCTCGATCCGCTCGGCGATCAATGTCCGCCGCTCGCGGCAAAGCCTGCGGCGGTCCTCCGCTTCCGGAGAGGGCGCCACCACCATCGCGCAGACCCGCGGCTCGCCGCGCTTATAGGCCAGAAGCGCCCGCAACAGCGTCTCGCCATCGAGCCGATCCGTCTTGGCCCGCCTGCGCCGGCGCGGCGTCGCAATCGAGGCCGGATCGACCACGTGGCTCTCGATGCCTTCCTGCTGCAAGGCGCGGTGCAGCCAGAACCCGTCCAGCCCCGCCTCCTGGATCGTGATGATCGGATAGCTCTCACCCGTTCGCGCCTGTGCCTTGCGCTTCAGCTCCGCAAACAGCTTCAAGAGTTCCGCAAGATCGCCGGCCTCCACGCTGCGCTTCGACATCTTCTCGCCCTTGCCGGGCGACAGCGAGGTCACCAGCCATGTCGAGCGGCTCAGTTCCAATGACACGAAAATTGCGCCAAACTGCGTGCGGATAGCGGCCAGTCCGTCGGAAGGATGATCGAGCAACATCATTGTCTCCAGGTTGAGTGTTTCAGCAACCTCAGTCTGGCCTCAGACTTGGCTGCTATCCACTCCCCATGGAATCTTCGCTGCGCTCGCAATGACGGAGTATGAGGCAACAGCTTCGCTGTTCCGGTTCGCACTTTGAATCGCAGACACATCTTCGCATTCTCGCGACGCATTTCGCCCGAGCTTTGCTGTCTCCGTCGCCCCGCAAAGAAAGAGGGCGCAGGGAAGGCCGGGTGCCGGCTGGCACCCACGGTCCGCTGTGCGCATGTAGCGCAATAGGAAATTGCACAGCGGCATACAGGTGAAGCCAAACACACGGCCTTCCCTGCGCAGTGGTTGGACGGCCTATGCCGTGCTCTCCCGGGAGCCGAGTTCGTTCTGGCCTCCCTCGCCCTCGCAGACGTCGCCGACATCGCGCCGGTTGACGCCAATGCCGCATCCGCCAAGGCTTGACCGTGGCAACGACGGCCAGGACCACACGGTTTTGCCGTACGCACACAGCGCCGCTCGTCCGCACGAAGTCTCGGGCTCACGGAGAGCAATCCGCCCCGCCCCTAGCCTCTCGCGCACGACGCCGCCGCGTCCACCGCAACCCGGCCCGCGTTTCGAACGACTCGCGAACCGCCCCTCTTCATCGGGCCGGGCTGTTTCGACTTATGCCGCAATTCCGAATTTCGGTAAAGTGGAATATTTTTATGGAGAGAGATTGACGGGGTAGCGGGTGTTTTGCCCGACGGGTTAAATCCAAGTGCGGAGCGACGGTGGGCACGGCGCTTTACGCCTATGCCCACCTGCCGCTACGAGGACGTGTTCTCACGCCACCGCCGTATCCGGCACGCGCGCAGCTTCCATGGGCGCCTTGCCGCGGATCAGGTCGGAGGCGCGGTCGGCGATCATCATGGTCGAGGCATTTAAGTTCGCCGAGATCATGCGCGGCATCACCGAGGCGTCGATCACGCGCAAGCCCTGGAGCCCGTGGACACGAAGCTGGTCGTCGACCACCGCCCAGGTGGAATCCGCCGGGCCCATGCGGCAGGTGCAGCCAGGGTGGAAGGTGGTGGTGCCGCGTTCGGTGGCGGCGGCCAGGAACTCGTCGTCGGTGTTGATGTTCGGGCCCGGGAAATCCTCGTAGGCGTAATAGGGCGACAACGGCGCGGACTTCAAAGGCGCCGCGCGAGCTTCATGCCGCCGACGATGACGCGGCGGTCGAGTTCGGCATCGAGGTAGTTGGTCTGGATGATCGGCGGCGCGAACGGATCGGCCGAGCGGATGCGGACATAGCCGCGGCTCTCGGGACGCTGCTGCCATGACGCCACCGTCATGCCGGGCTCGTCCTCGAGCTGGCCCTGCACGCCTTCCTTGTAGCTCGCCGGCGTGAAAGTGAGCTGCAAGTCGGAACTATCGGCGCTCTCGCCGGAATGCCAGAAGCAATAGACCATGGTCGGCGACAGCGAGAGCAGGCCGCGGCGCGCGGTCGCCCATTTCAGCGCCTCGATCCACAGCGAGAAGCCGCGGCGAAGCTCGTTGATGGTCTTGATGTCTTTTACGCGCGCTACCGTGCGCGGGGCGTAGTGATCTTGCAGCCCTTCGCCAACCGGCAATGCGTGACGCACCTGGATGCCATGGGCCTGCAACAGGTCCGGCGAACCGATGCCGGAGAGCTGAAGCAGTTGCGGGGAGTTGTAGGTCCCGCCCGACAGGATCACTTCCTTGTTGGCGCGCACCTCGACCGGCGTGCCGCCACGGCCGCCCTTGATGTAGCGCACGCCGACGGCGCGCTTGCCTTCAAAGATGATCTCGGTGGCGTGCGCATGCGTGCGCACATGCACGTTGGGCCGCTTCATCGCCGGCTTGAGGAAGGCGGTCGAGCCGGAGACGCGCAGGCCCTTGTCGATGGTGCGTTGGCAGTAGGAGACGCCTTCCTGCTTCGCGCCGTTGTAATCGGGGTTGCGCGGGATGCCGAGCGAGACCGCGCCCTCCATGAACGATTCGCAGAGCGGATCGCGCCAGTTCATCGTCGTGACGATGAGGTTACCTTCACGGCCGCGATAGGTGTCCTCGCCCTCGCCGACCCGCTTTTCGAGCCGCCGGAAATAGGGCAGCACGTCGGCATAGCCCCAGCCGCGATTGCCCATCTGCGCCCAGGTGTCGAAATCCATCCGCTGGCCGCGATTGTAGATATGGCCGTTGATCGAGGACGAGCCGCCGAGCGTCTTGCCGCGCGGCGCGTAGATGCTGCGCCCGCCAGTGTAGGGCCCGACCTCCTGCTGGTAGGCCCAGTTGATGCTCTTCATGTGGAAGGTCTTGATGAAACCCGCCGGCAGATGGATGTAAGGATGCCAGTCGCTCGGACCTGCCTCGAGTACGCAGACGCTGGTGTTGGGATCTTCGCTGAGCCGGCTGGTGAGCACGCAGCCGGCGGAGCCCGCGCCGATGATCACATAGTCAAATCTATCCATGGTGCCTCGGCCGCCTTTAGCGCGGCTTGTCGTTCAGTTGATATTCGAGATGCGCCTTCACCGTCGGCCATTCCGCCGCGGTGATGCTGTACACGACGGTGTCGCGCAACGTGCCGTTCGGCGCGACCTGGTGGCTGCGCAGAATGCCGTCCTGCTTGGCGCCCAGCCGCTCGATGGCGCGGCGGCTCTGGTGGTTGAAGAAATGCGTGCGGAATTCCACCGCAATGCAGTCCAGGGTTTCGAAGGCGTGGCTGAGCAGCAGCAGTTTGCACTGGGTGTTGAGCGGGCCGCGCTGCGCGCTCTTGCCATACCAGGTCGAGCCGATCTCGACGCGGCGGTTGGCGGCATCGATGTTCATGTAGGTGGTCTGGCCGACGATCTTGCCGCCGGCGTCGAACACCGTGAACGGCAGCATCGAGCCCGCGGCCTGCAGGCCCAAGCGGCGGTCGATCTCCTTGGCCACGTTCTCCGGCGTCGGGATCGCGGTGTACCAGATCGTGTAGAGCTCGCCGTCGTTCACGGCCTCGACCAGCCCCTCGCGATGCTCTTTCGACAGCGGCTCGAGACGGGCGTGCTGTCCACGCAGGGTGATGGGATCAGGCCAGGGCATTGGGACTTTCTCCTTTGCTATTGCGAGCGCAGCGAGGCACTCCAGACTGTTAGTCCCTCATCCTGAGGAGCGCGGAACGCGCGTCTCGAAGGATGAAGGCCCGGCTGGTGGCCTCGCCCTTCGAGACGCGCGAAGGGCGCGCTCCTCAGGGTGAGGGTCTGCTGATTGCTTTGCCTCGCCTGCAATAACGGCTTGGCTCACTTATTCAAAAAATTCAACGGCAAACCGCCGCGCGGCCAGTCCATGGCAACCAGTTCGCCTTTGCCTGAAAGCGTGATGTAGGCGGTCTTGAGCTCGGGGCCGCCGAAGGCGATGTTGGTGGTGACGCGATCGCCGGTCGGGACCTGCTCGACCAGGGTGCCGTCAGGCGCGATCACCGAAATGCAGCCGGAGACAAGCGTGGCGACACAGACATTGCCGCCCGCTTCCACCGCAAGCGAGTCGAACATCTGGTAGCCGCCGAGGCCGCAGATCGGCTTGCCCCGCTCGCCGCGATAGATCACGTCGCGAGGCTTGAGCGTGCCGGGCTCCGAGAGCTCATAGGCCCAGAGCCGGCCCGTCGGCGTTTCTGCGATGTAGACGGTGTTTTCGTCCGGCGACAGCCCGATGCCGTTGGCGGGCAGCACGCCGTGCACGACCTCGACGATCTCCTTCATGCCGGGCTTGAGGTAATACATGCCGCCGACATCCATCTCGCGCGCGCGACGCTTGCCGAGGTCCGAGAACCACAGGCCGCCGTGCTTGTCGAACACGAGATCGTTCGGCCCGCGCAGATCATGCTCGCCGCATTTGGTCACGACGGTTTCGATCTTGCCGGTTTGCAGGTCGACGCGCTGGATCGAGCCGCCGAGGTAATCGTCCGGCTGCGGGCCCGGCATGATCATGTTGCGGGTCGGGATCCAGGAGAAGCCGCCATTGTTGCAGATGTAGATCTTGCCGTCGGGGCCGAGCGCCGCGCCGTTCGGCCCGCCCGGCACTTTCGCAACGATCTCCTTGCGCCCGTCGGGATAAATCCGGGTCAGGCGCTGGCCGCGGATTTCCACCAGCACCACCGAACCATCCGGCATCACGACCGGCCCTTCCGGAAATTCGAGGTCGGTGGCGAGAACGCGGACGTTGGACATGGAGACCCTCCCGGCTGCTTGTTATGGCTTGCGCGGGATGTCCGGCACGGGCCTCGCACGCAAGATTTGCCGGCCGTTATGACAAAGTAGGCTCCCCTTGCCAAGCAAGCGGGATGGTATGCCAGCGTTGCAGCGCTACTCTCTTACGGGCACCCAGATCTCGAAGCCGCCGTTACCGGTCACGGGATCGAACTTCTCGTCGTAGCGCTCGAAGTTCGGCGCGTCCGCGGCCTTCAGGCCCGAGGCCGGCAGCCATTGATTCCAGATCGTGTTGACGGTGCGGCGGATCGCGGCGACGTGGTCGGTGTGGGTGAACACGGCATAGCGCTGCTCGGGAATGCGGATGCGGCCAAGCCCGCGCGGCAGATCGGAGAAGTCGGCAACCTCGACGCCGGCGATATAATCGAAATTGCCGGAATCGTCGCCGTTGCAGCAAACGCCGTAGGCGACGTTCCCGATGCGCGCGGGAATGCCGGCAACCTCCTGATGGAAACGCTGCCACAGGCCAGGAATGACGGCGCCGTTGTCGCAGGTGATGCGCTCGGCGAGGCCGGCGACGAGGAAGGCCTTTGCGGTTTCGAAACGTGGGGCTGTGAGGTTGTCGAGCATGGTGGACTCCATGAGGATCGGCTCCTGAAGCTTGAGCTGGTTGACGCACGTCGCCGCCCGCACCGCTTCGGGTGTGGTGCCGAACTGGTCGCGGAACGCGCGGGTGAATGCTTCGTGCGAGCCGTAATCCGCCTCCAGCGCCAGCGACAGAATGTCCGGCGCGCCCTTGGCAAGACTGCGCGCCGCCTCACTCAGCCGCCGTGCGCGCACGTAGCGCATCACCGGCAGACCGGTGGCTGCGGCAAACGCACGCACCATGTGGAACCGCGACACGCCAGCCATTTCGGCGATCTCGTCGAGCGTCATCGGCTCGGCCAGATGGCTCTCGATGTACCAGAGCGCGCGCTGGGCTGGGTTCATGGGTTGCGACTCTCGTTCGAAGCGGGGTGATGATGCGTCAGCCGTCTCCGCTGCGCTTGATCAGGATTGCTCTCGTGCCCCGGATGCAGTGCAACGCGCCGCGCTTCGCGGCGTGGTGCGCTGCCAAGCCGGGGCCTATCTTGCCGCGATCTCGTGGCCCCTGGGTCCCGGCTCTGCGTCGCGTCATTTCATGCCGCGCCGCGTCCGGGACGCGACACCACCTACTTCGCATCCTTCGCTGCCGGCGCATCCTGCTTCTTCTTCACATCCTCGGCCTGCTTCACCTGGGCCGCCTGAAGATCGCCGATGGTCTTCTGCAAGCCGGCGAGGGTCACCTTCAGCGCATCGATCTGGCGGTTGGCGGCATCTATTTTTTGCTGATGATCGAGATTGAGCTTGGTGATGGTCTTCTGGAGAAAATCGACATTGCTCTGGAGACAGCTCGTGCGCCGCTCCATGGTCTTCTCGACCGTGCAGATCTCGATGCCGGGGACGTCCTGCGCCCGCGCCTGCGTATGTCCGACGAGCGATAACATGGCGAAACAAGCGGCGGCGAGCGTGCGCGGCATTCCGGTTCCTCACCAAATTAATCACGGCAAAGTGCGCCGATTGAGCGCGCCTTCCCGAAGCTACCACACTCGTACCGCATTCTCGCGTTGAGGTTGGGTTGTTCCCTCGGGCGGGGAGCAGTGAACCGCGCGCGGAAGAAGTGGGCGCTCTTTCCGCGGCTTTGATTAGGGAGATTTTCGGAATGGCAACGCGCGATAGACGTCTCGCGGAATTCGATGGCGCCGGAGAGCCGCCGGCTGGCCTGCCGGTCGAAGTGTTGTGTGAGGACCACAGTGGAACGTATCAATTGCCGTTCGCCTGCCGCTATGTCGAGGGCCGCTGGCAGAACGACGCGGCCGGCGTCCCGGTAGAAGCCACCGTCATCGGCTGGCGCATGCCGCGCATGAAGCATTCGGGCGTGGCCTGACGGCGCCTGTCTGTCTCAAAATGCAACGGGGCCGCGCTCAGCCTTAACGAACGGAACGCGGCCCGAACGAATGGCGTCCGAATCAGCCGTTTGGCGCCGTACGCGGCTGTTCACGGCTAGATGTCGGCACGAATTTCCCGGGACGCACAATATCTGCGCGACGCGACCGCTGCCGATCACCCATTATCGGCGCCAAAGGTTAATGATGGCAAAGGCATAGGGGTCGGCGAGGACGTTGGCGGCCGCCGCCCCGGAAACAGGCAGAGCGGTGCGGCGCCTGCCTAATATTCGACCTCGAGCTCCTCGATCTCCGCCGGCTCTTCCTTCGCTGCCGCGATCCATTCCTTCATCTCGGGCATCGCCATGATGGTATCGGCATAGGCCTTCAGCCGCGGCTCGAGCTTGACGTCATAGGTGACGAAGCGCGTCACCACGGGGGCGTACATCGCATCCGCCATGGTGCGGGTCTCGCCGAACAGGAACGGGCCGCCGGATTTCGCCAGGCAGTCGCGCCAGATGAACCAGACCCGGTCGATGTCGGCCTGCGCGCGCGACCAGATCTTGAAGCCGGGGAAGTGTCCCTTCAGATTGACCGGCAGCGACGCGCGCAGCGTCGTGAAGCCGGAATGGATTTCGCCGCAGATCGAGCGGCAATGCGCGCGCTGGACGCGATCGGCGGGCAAGAGCCCGGCGTCCGGCATCGCCTCGTTGAGATATTCGGCAATCGCGAGCGTATCCCAGACGGTTGCGCCGTCGTGGCGCAGGCACGGCACCAGAATCGAGGACGACAGCAGCAGGATTTCGGCGCGCGCCGATGCATCGTCGGGCGCGGTGACGATCTCCTCGAAATCAAGCCCCGAAAACTTCGTCAGCAGCCAGCCACGCAGTGACCAGGACGAGTAGTTCTTGCTGCTGATGGTCAGTGTCGCGTTCGCCATGGGGCCCTTCCCTCACGCCTTTGACTTGCAGTGACTTGCACGCCGCCCGGCCTGGGCGTGCTCGTCACCTGTGCTTCCTGCGAAATGAGCAGCAAGCGACGTGCCAGTTTTAAGGGCGACCCAACGCGCTTCTGGCTCCGATATTGCATGGCACCATCGGACAGGTGGGCGCTTCAGTATGATGTCGATATATTATCAGGCTTTTCAGAACCAGATGGACCTGACGGCGCCGTGGCGGGCGGGCGCCTCGTCCGCGCTCAACTTCCTCAATCTGGTGCCGCAGGGCGTGTCCGATCAGGTCGTCGGCCGGCTCTCGGCAGCGCTGGAGCTGATCTCGCGCTCCACCCTCACCTATCACCGCCCGGCCTACGGCATCGACCGCGTGATGGTCGGCAATCGCGAAGTCGGCATCACCGAGGAGATCGCCTACGCGACGCCGTTCGGCTCGCTGCTGCACTTCAGGAAGGACGGGGTGACCGAGCAGCCGCGCATGCTGCTGGTCGCGCCGATGTCCGGCCATTTCGCCACGCTGCTGCGCGGCACCGTGAAGACTTTGCTGCAGGACCACGACGTCTACATCACCGACTGGCACAATCCGCGCGACATTCCGCGCAGCGAGGGCCGCTTCGGGTTCGACGACTACACCGAGCATCTGATCGATTTCCTGGGGCAATTGGGCCCGCGCCCGCATATGGTCGCGATCTGCCAGCCGTCGGTCTCGGCGCTCGCGGCCGCCGCGATCATGTGCGAGGGCAATCATCCGTCACGGCCTGCGACGCTGACGCTGATGGCCGGGCCGATCGACACGCGGATCCAGCCGACCAAGGTCAACGACTTCGCCAAGAGCAAGCCGATCGAATGGTTCGAGCAGAACCTGATCAACTACGTGCCGGTGCAGTGCCGCGGGGCGCTCCGGAAAGTCTATCCCGGCTTCGTGCAGCTCACCGCTTTCGTCTCGATGAACCTGGAGCGTCACATCAAGCAGCACATGGATCTCGCCAACCACATCGCCAAGGGCGAGAAGGAGAAGGCGGCGAGCATCAAGACCTTCTACGACGAATACTTCGCGGTGATGGACCTGCCGGCCGAGTTCTACATCGAGACCGTGCGCGACGTGTTCCAGGAGCACCTGCTGCCGCAGGGCAAGCTGATGCATCGCGGCCGTCCCGTGGACACCAGGGCCGTCGGCCGCATGGGGCTGATGACGGTCGAGGGCGAGAAGGACGACATCTGCTCGATCGGCCAGACGCTCGCCGCCCAGGACCTCTGCACCGGCGTGCGCGCCTATCGCCGGGTGCATCACATGCAGGCCGGCGTCGGCCATTACGGCGTGTTCTCGGGCAAACGCTGGAATAACGAGATCTATCCGCTGCTGCGCGATTTCGTGTACGTGAATTCGTGAGGTGCACCGCTCGCTCGACACCGCCATCGACGCGGCAGGCGACCCGATTCCCATTCGGCAGAGGCCGAGATCGAAGAGCTCTTGCTGAAAAATGCATCCGACCGCGACCGCCGGCGCGGATGGACTCCGCACTGGGCCTGGGCAACACTCCGATACAATCGGAAGTCCCAATGGAGGCGAGCCATGACGTCACTCGAAAAAGGCATTACCGCGAACGGCACGGGTTTTGGCGGCAAGACCTGGAACATCCTGGGCCAGGTCTATTTCCCCAAGGCCGTCACCGAGTCCACCTTCGCGTTCGAGACCAACAGCGAGCCCGGCCAGTTCGTGCCGGTGCACATCCATCCGACCCAGGACGAGTTCATCCTGGTGCAGGAAGGCACGCTCGACCTCAAGCTCGACGGTCAATGGGTCAAGGCCCATGCCGGCGATCTCGTGCGTCTGCCGCGCGGCATTCCGCACGGCTATTTCAACAAATCCGACAAGCCCGCCCGCGCGCTGTTCTGGGTCTCGCCGATGCAAAGGCTGGAGGCGCTGTTCAATCAGCTCCACAACCTGACTGACCCCGCCGAGGTCGTGCGTATCTCGGCCCAGCACGAGGTCGACTTCCTGCCGCCCGAGGCCAACGACTAGGGCCGGGATATCAATTGGTGATGCGGGCCTCGGAGACCGCATGATTGAACATCGCGTTCAACGCCGCCGTGATGTCGGCCGGCGTGTTGGCGGTGTAGAAGAAGCCCGGCGAAGCGCAGTTCTGCAGGCTCGCCGGAATGTTCGGGATGTTCCAGTTGGCGTAGTCATCCTCGTCGCCGGCAAAGGACGTATTGACCGGATTGATCTTCTGATAAGGAATATAGAGCACCGAGATGATGATGCCGCGGTTCTTCAGCGGCGTACATGAGGTGGCCGGATCAATTGTCGTGGCATGATTGCTGCCCGACCAGGATCCGTTCGGAACGCCCTTCACCTGCGGGTCCTGCGCGCCATCGGTCACGAGAAAGACGTAGGGAAGCGTGTTGTTCCATGCGCTGCCGTTACCCACGCTCGTGATCAGCGTATTCACGCCGGACAGCGCGTTGTCGATATGCGTGCCGCCTGAACCGAGATCTGTATTGGTATTGGTATCGAGCAGGGTCGCGAGATCTGCGGCCGCATAGTTGATGGTCGAAGGATTGGTCGTCGACCCGTTGATGCTGCTGGTCAACGGAAAGTACGAATAGAGGTAGCGGATGAAGGGATAGAGACCGATGCGGAATTGGTTCGCCACCTTCTGGCTGCTGTTCGCCGTGACGAACAGCTGGTTCACGGCATAGCCGACCGCGTCCAGCCGCAACTGAATGCAGGAATCGGTTCCATCCGTCGGACAGTTCGCCACCGTCGCCAAATTGGAATAAAGCGAGTTCGGAAGTCCGGAGACGATCGACGACGGCAACTGAACCCCCATGGGGTTGGACGTCTTCTTGGTGAGCAGGCCCTTGTACCCGCTCTGGCTGACGCGCGAGATCGCATAGCCGAGGCAGTAATTGTTGGTGGGATAGCCCTGCGTTCCCGAATCCGTGCAGGCGCTGTTCTGCGGCGAGAAATGGCAGGCGAGCGTGCAGCCTGTCGGATATTGCCGGTAATTGTCCGGACTGATCGACTGCATGCGCTGGGCTTCCGCCGTGGTCGAGGGCAGACCCATCGAGCCCGAGACATCCAGCGTCAGGTAAAAATCGAGATACAGCGGCAGTGTCGTGGACGAGGACGAGCTGCCGGTCACGGTCAACTTCCTGTAGCCGAGGATCTGCATGAAGGTGACAGGCACGTCCGCGCTGAACTGCACGTTCGACGCGAGCTTGTTGCCGGTCTTGGTGACCGTGCTTGTCACACTCAGATTGGTGTAGCTGCTGGAGTACGTCGCAGCATTTCCGTAGAAGATGTTATTCGCTTCCGTGACGCCGGCGCTAACGGACCCGTTCGACGTCATCGTCATCGCCGCGTTGTAGCCGGCCGAGTTGACCGAGATCGAGGCCACGCCCGCCGAATCCGCCGACCCCTGCAGCTTGGCCTTGATGCGCGTCGCCATGCTGTAATCAATGGCGCATCCGATCGAGGCGATCAACGGCACCAGCGCGATCGCAAAAAGGGCGGCAACGTTGGCGCTGGAGTCGCGCTTCAGCCGCGAGACCAGCGCGCCAATGCAATGGAGGATTCCCAAATCTGGCATGCCCAAGCCCCCTTGAAGATCTGCTATGAAATGACTGAGACCAACTGCAAAGACGCGATGAAACTGGTTGCTGGTACTACGTGAAGTAGCGGAGAGGGCGAAGTTCGCGCAAAAGAACCCGCGTCGCTACCGGGTGAGGTGCGGCCATAGTGCCGATGCGAACCTACTGAAGGGTAAAGGCGATTGGTTAGCCTCCTGTAAGCTCAACCGGCCTATCCGTTGTTCTACGGAGATCTGGGGCCAGGCTTTCTCGACTACGAGCATGCGGATGCCTACGATCTCCTGAGATACCGAATCGATAGGCGATGGAGCCCGCGTGGAACCAGGTCGACATGCTGCTGCCACGCTCGCTGCGCTTGCGTTGCTCGTCACAACGCCCGCCGCGGGCCGGGCGCAAACGCTCACGGCAACGCAATCGCAGGCGCAAGCCGCCTACGATCGCGCGCTCGGCGATTTCAAATCGGTCCTTGCGGAGCGCCGCCGCCAGATCGAGGCGAAGCAGCCGCTTCCCAACCTGCCGGGCCAGGCGCTCTACCTTGCCCGCGTCGCGGTGATCAGCACGTACAAGGATCTCACCGACGCCGTACCGTCGCGGATCGGCAAACCGAACAAGTTCGAAATTCCGCCGGCCTATTTCGATGCCGCAATCGAGCCGCTGGTCGACGAATATGCTGATCTGTTCGAGATCATGGAGGCGCCGCCGGCGAGCGCGCAGAATTCGGCGACGCCGTTCAAGGATGTCGTCGATCTCGCCGCAGCGATTGCGCGCGCCAAAGGGCTTGCGCCTGTTCATGCCGACGCGGCGGCCCGCATCAGCCTCGGGCTGTTCTTTGCCGAAACCAACGGCAAGCAGAACGTCCGCAATGCGCGCTCGAACACCTATATGGGCAGCCTGCAGACCGGCCCGTCCGAGGACCGTAACGGCCAGCGCAAATGGGAGGCGATCAAGGGTGCGATCGCGGCCGCCGATCCCGCACTGAACGCACGTGACGACAAGGAGGAGGCGCGATCCCGCGGCACCGATCGCCGCTTCAATCACTGGACCAATGTGCGCGACGGCCTGATGAACGCGCATGCCGAGCTGTTCGCCGAGATCCCGGCGATCGTGAAGACGCTGCCCGATCCGATCGACCAGATGAAGCTGTTCGAGCTGATCCAGATCATCCCGACACCAACACGCTCAGCACTCAAGTCGGGCGACCTGCTGAACTACCGGGTGTCCGATTCCACCATCATGAAGCACTTACGCAACAACAGCATCTTCGCCTTCGGCAAGACTGACCGGGCGCGAAGCTCGGCCAGCTTCCGCGAGATTCTCGGCGCGATGTGGCTGTTCAAGCGCAAGTTCGAGAAGGCGATGGCGAAATACGCGGAGATCAAACCGCGCTAGCCCTGTTGGACGCGCCCTGGTTCTCCGCCTTGTAGCCGTCCGTCAGCGTCTTCAGGAAGGCGATGATGTCGGCCTCGTCCTGATCGGTCATCGCAGGCTTGTCGCCGGGGTGACGATCGAACGGCGGATCGGTGACGTCGACATTGACGTGATATTTTTCAGGCAGGTCGTCATACTTCCATACCGTGCCGTCGGCTGCGCGCGGAAACACCTTCTCCGGATCTGTGTCGCGGAAATTATAGAAGTCGAGCACCTGCTCGAGGGTTCTGAAGACGCCGTTGTGGAAGAAGGCGTGACGCGTCGCGGTGTTGCGCAGCGTCGGCGTCAGGAACATGCCGCAATATTGCGTCTGCTCGGGAATGTCGGTCCGATGCGGGCCGCAGACGCCGAGATCGAAATAGCCGGGATCCTTGTTGCCCGCGAGCGCGGCATTCCGTGGCGCGCCGAGCGCTTCATATTGGTGGTCGGTAAACATCGGCGGCAGGCCGTCGCGGGTCGGCGCCGAGGTGTGGCAGCCGGCGCAATTCGCCTTCTGGGGATCGTTGAACAGTTGCAGGCCGCGCAATTCACTCTCCGACAACCGCGCCTTGCCCTCGAGCCAGTAATCGTACTTGCTGGTGTAGGGATGGAAGCTCGGCTCTTCGATCTGGTAGCGCGCAACCGCAAACATCGCCTCCGCAATCAGCAACTGCTGGTTTCTCAGCACGCCGGCGCCGAACAGCTCGACGAAGCGGTTGACATAAGATGCCCCGCGCAGCTTGTCGGCCACGATCTCCGCGCTGCCGCTGTCCATCTCGTTGGCGTCGAGCAGCGGAAACAGCGCCTGGTCCTGAAGCGTGTCGGCGCGGCCGTCCCAGAACAGGCCGCCCTGCGGAACGATGTTGGCCGAGGCGCCGGTGCCGCCAGCGGTCTTGGTCGTGCGTGCGGCCTGCTGGCCGACCGCAGCCATCTGCGCGAGGTCGATGATGTTGTCGTCGTCGCCCTTGTCGGGACCGATGCTGAAATTCGGCTGGCGATCGAGATAGGTCAACGACCGCACGGCGCGTGCGCCTTGCCGCGACAGATTGGCGCCGCCGAACACCACCGGGCCATCGTTGGGGGGACCATAGGCGTGATCCGGGCTATGACAGGATGCGCAAGACAGCGCCCCGGACGACGACAGCGAGGCGTCGTAGAAAATCTCCTTACCGAGCTGCGCCATCGCGGATAACGGGGCAACGGGCGGACGCATGAGGCGAACCGGGTTCGGGTTGGTGCCCACCGGGTTCGCCTCTGCAAGTCCTTGTGTCTCGGCTGCAAAGACGGCGCCGGCCAGGGCGAGCAGGCCGGCGCCGAGGAGCCACAAAGTGCGGCTGTTCATGATGACGTCCCGTTGGACTAGTGGTGGTGGTGCTCGTCCGGCGGGCTGACCATCGCTGTGCCCGTGGTCGGATCAAGGAACAGCGCGTCGGTGCGCAAGTCATGGCTGTGGTCGTGGTCGAAGTCGAACAGGTCCATGATCGATCCGGAGGTGGCATCGAACGAGCCGCCGCCGAGACGCTGGCCATGCAGCCAGTTGTCCTCGATGAAGCGAACCACCGAAGCCTGGGTCGTATAGGTGTGGCTGACATAGTTGGTCTTTGCGTAGGGCGAGACCACGATCAGCGGCACGCGGGTGCCCGGACCGCAGCGGCCGTTGACCGGCTTGCCGCCGAGACCGTTCGGCGCCGGCTGCTTGGTCGGGCCGAGGCCGCACAGGCCGGGACCGTTGACCTGATCGGCGGTCGCATCATACGAGGCGTTCTTCGGCGCAATGTACTGGTGATCGTACCAGCCGTCGGAGTCGTCGTAGGTGATGATGACCGCGGTCTCGCGCCACTCCGGCTGCTTCTGGAGGAAGTTGATCAGCTCGACATTGCCGGCTTGCTCGTCGAGCGGGTCGGAGTTGCCGGCATGACCGTCCTGGAAGGCGGGCATCTTGACGTAGGACACGGCCGGGAAATTACCGGCCTTGATCGCGGCATACAGGTCTTCGAGGTCGTAATTGTGGTTGGCCGGATCGACCTTGCCACTGAGGTCATGCGTATGGCCGATCGCATGCACCGAGCTCGGCCGCGCATGGGTCGGGTTGGCCGTGGAGGCGTGATACTGGAAGAAGGCGTGGTGCGGGATGTAATCGACGAGGGTGCCGTTGACGTTGGTCGAGAACGTGCTGCGGGCGCAACCGGTGGTGCCGTTGGCATTCTTGAGGGTCAGGTCGAAGCCACCCATGAAGCTGCCCCAACTGATCTGCTCGACGGTGAGCAGGTCGCCGATGTTCTTGCCGCCCATCAGCATGGTGCTGGTCTTGCTGGAGCAGGCGTCGTTGCCCGGATCGGTGTCGCCGGTCAGCGTTAGGCCCCCCTGGCCGTCGGCGATCGAGGCCGTGGTGCCGATGACGGGCCGCACGCCGTTGGTCTGGCCGGCGACGAGTTCCAGCACGCCCGGCGTGGACGGCCCGAACGTGTCGGTCCAGTTGTTGTCGCTCATGGCGAAATGCTGGGAGTAGTTCCAAAGCGCCGTAACGGTGTTGCCATCGAAATAGCCCATGACCTGACCGTTGGTGCCGAACGCACCGGCGCCGCCGGCCGTGCCGCGGCCGGTGAATTTCGAAACAGGTCTTCCTTGCCGTTGTCGACGGCCTGCTGCTCGGGCGTGTAGGAGTGGTTCTGCGAGCGCGTATTGGCCTGGGTGCGATCGAGGCGGAACGGGTCCGTCGCACCGGTGCCATTGGCCGGATTGTTGTTCGGGTTGTTCACCAGCAAATTGGCGTTGGCGAGGTTGTTGACCCGGGGCGTATGCGGCTTCGGCACGAAGGGGATCGATCCCGAGGGATTGGCCGCGTTCGGATAGGTCGCGAAATAATGGTCGAACGAGCGGTTCTCGTTGAAGATGATCACGAGATGCTTGATCGGCGTTTCCGTATGAATGTCATGCGGATGGCGATGATGCTCGTCCTGGTCACCGCCGCGATCGTGATCACGGCCGAAATCGTCTGCGAGCACCGGAATGCTGCACGCAAGGGTCGTCGCGGCCACGAAAATCGCAGCCGTCGTCAAAAATCTGGATTTCATTTTGTGTGCCCTGAAGGAATGACGGGGCAACCCTAGCGATCACATTTGACAGAGCTGTGTCAGTTTGACGCAAGAGACACTTTGCGCGGCTGTTGGAATAAAAAATTTTACAAGCGCGCGCGAGCCGCGACGTCTCTATCGATCGAGTGAGGCGAGGTACTGGTCGGCAACCGCACGCCAGCGCTCAGGATAGAGCCGCAGCAAATGGCCGTCGCCGGGAATGCCGTGCAGCAGTTCGAAGCGCGCGTTGCCGCCAGCCGCGGCGAACGCCTGCTGATATTCGCGGATCAGCTCTTCCTTGTAGAGGCGGTCGTTGTCGGCATAGAGCCAAAGTTGCTTGACTTTGGCGCCCGCGCCGCGACCGGCATTCGCGTAATATGGCGTGGTCACCGGTCCGTACGGATACCAGCCGCCGCAGAAATTCACCACGCCCAAGACCTCGCCGGGCTTGAGGCCGGCATAGTGCATGGCGAGAAAGCCACCGCGCGACTGTCCGGCGAGCAACACCTTGCCCGGCTTGACGCCGGGCAGCGTGCGGCCATAGGCGATCGCGGACTCGAGATCCTCGACGGCCTCGGCGACACCGGCGGAGACGTCGATCAGGTTGCCGTCGTGATCGCGTCCGAAATTTTCCTCACCATTGATGCCCTCGGAGCTGCCGCGTCCGCGGCGCATCAGCACCAGCACCGCGAATCCATTGTCGCGCAGCCAATGCGCCTCGGTCGAGAACGACCAGGACCTGAGCTGATTCCGACCGACGTCGGATCCATGAGTGAGGATCGCGAGCGGTGCCGGCCCCGGGCCCGACGGCGGGTAGAACGTGCCTTCGAGCGTGATCGGCCGTGTGCCATCAGGCGTGCGAAGCCTGAGATGCGGAATCCGGACGCGCGCGCCAGGCCAAGGCCAGTCGTTCGGCCGGTCGCCTGCAGCAAGGCGCTCGGATCCGCGCGGACCAGCGCTCCGGAGGTGACGGCGCCATTCTTGAGCGTGGCCGTCATGTACAATCGGTCCGGGCCATCAAAGGCATAACGGAAGATGCGAAACCCGGTCATGGTCAGGACGCCGTCCACGACCGTTGCCTGGTCGCGCCACCATTCGCGATTCATGCCGTTGAAGGCCGAGTCCGACCTGGCGAAGACGACGTCCGCATGCCCGTCAGGCCTTACGCGCTCGACCACGAGGATGTGCCTGTCGTCTTGCCAGGTCCCGATCCATGCGCCCTGGAAGCGCGCGATCTCGGGCGGCACGTCGGATGCCGGCGGCTCCGTGTCGAACCGGGGCGGCAATGGAACGACAAACTCCGGATCGACCGTCAGCGGTTGGATTTGAGCGCTCTGCATCATCAAGACCAGCGACACCATCGCGGCTGCAATCCAACGTCCAAGCATGTGCGCCCAGTCGAAATCAATGTGGCCGGAAGGATAAACCTATTCGGTGCGGATCGGCGTGTCCTTCAGTCCGTTATTATCATAGGCCTTGCGCAGGGTACCGTTCGTCACGGCCTCGGTCATGAATTTGGTGACGAACGCCAGCGACTGGCTGTGGCCGGGCGGGACTGCAACGGCCGTCACCGTCTTCTTGAACGTCTCATCCAGCACCCTGGTCCCGGGGATCTTCTGCGCCATCTTGTTGAGCTGGTCGCGCGACAGCGCGAAGGCGTCGATCTCGCCACTTTTCAGCAGACCAAAGATTTCGTCGTAGGTCTGATAGCCCGTGATCTTCGCATTCTTCAGATGCGCAACGGCGCCGCGCATTGTGGTCGTCGCGTTGACGGCGGCAACCTTGATTCCGGGCTGGTCGAGCGTGGCGAAGTCGGTGACGGTCGAGCCCGCCTTGACGATATAGGTGGCATCCGCGACCTCGTAGATCGGGCCGAACATCATCCTGGTCTCGCGTTCGGGATCTTTCGGCAACCAGGTGACGTCCCAACTGCCCTCGCCGGCGGCGTCGGTGATCTGCCCGGAATTCTGGTACACCACATACTCGACAGGGATGCCGATTTGCGCCGCCATGTCCTTGCCGAGATCGACGGGGACGCCGGCATAACCGGCTTCGGTCTTGGTCGACCAGAACGCCCCGCCCGCCGGGCTGATCGCGATCGCGACCCGCAGCTTGCCGGTCGGTGCGATCTCGTCTTTCAGGCCATCGGCTAGCGCGGGCATGGCGACCATTGCGGCGAGAGCGAGACCGCCGCAGGCCGACCGGAATGGCGTTGGCATGTCATGTTCTCCTCACTTTTATTCTTGTGCTGTCCGCTTGCCTGAAGTCTGTCCGCCAGCTTCGCGCCGGTCGCGCTGCCTTTGAAAACAATTCTGGTCGATCATGCGCCCGGTGAAAAGCGATTTGTCATGACAAAACTGTCAAACGCCACGCGACTGTTCGCAGTGCAAGCTCTGTGACTGCCATGGCTATGGTGTATCGCGGCCGGCTATTTGTTGTTAGCCTGCCGCACCGACACACAGCCATCGGGGCCCACCGAATGACCTCAGCGTATCCCGCCTATTCAGCACAATCTCGTGGCGCATGGAGGCATGTCGGGCGGGCGCTGGCTGCCGCGGCGGCCGCGATTGCGCTGGCCGGCTGCGAGGACAAGAACACCTTCGTCGCACCGCCGCCGCCCAAGGTGGACGTCGCCACACCCGTGCAGCGCCCCGTCACGCGCTATGTCGAGGCCACCGGCAACACCGCGCCGATCAAGAGCGTCGATCTTGTGGCTCGCGTGCAGGGTTTTCTGCAATCCATCGACTACACCGACGGTACCTTCGTCAAGCAGGGCACCCAGCTATTCACGATCGAGCCCGAAACCTACAAGCTCAAGCTCGAGCAGGCGCAAGCGGCCGAGGCCGGCGCACAGGCGTCTCTCAAACAAGCTGAAGCCGATTTCAAGCGGCAGGTCGATCTGGTTCAGCGCCAGGCGGTTTCTCAGGCCACGCTCGATACCTCGACCTCGACCAGAGACAACGCCCAAGCCAATCTCCAGCAGGCCCAGGCCAACACCGGGATCGCCGAGCTCAATTATAGTTATACCAAGATAAGCGCGCCGTTCGATGGCATCGTCAGCGCGCATATGGTCTCGATCGGCGAGCTTGTCGGCGTGGCTTCGCCGACCCAGCTCGCCACCATCGTCGCCATGGACCCGATCTGGGTGAATTTCACCGTGAACGAACAGGACGTGCTGCGTATCAGGGCAGAGGCTCAGCGCCGCGGGCTGACCGCCGCCGACCTCAAGCAATTCCCGATCGAAGTCGGCCTCCAGACCGAGACCGGCTATCCGCATGAAGGCCACCTCGACTACGTCGCGCCGACCATCAATTCATCAACCGGCACGCTTGCCGTGCGCGGCCTCGTGCCCAACGACAAGCGGGTGCTGTTGCCTGGCTATTTCGTCCGCGTCCGCGTGCCCTTCGACCAGGACAAGAACGCTCTCCTCGTCCCCGACACCGCGCTCGGCAGCGATCAGGGCGGTCGCTATCTCCTGGTCGCCAACAGGGACAATGTAGTCGAGCAGCGCAAGGTGCAGATCGGCGCCGTCGACAACGGCCTGCGCGTGATCGAGAGCGGCCTGAAGCCGGATGACCGCGTGGTCACTTCGGGACTTCTGCGCGTGATCCCAGGCCAGAAGATTGACCCGCAGCAGACCAAGATCGAGCAGCCGCAGGCGTCTGCCAAGTAGGAGCGCCGGTCATGATCTCAAAATTCTTCATCGAGCGGCCGGTGCTCTCGAACGTCATCGCGCTCCTGATGATCCTGATCGGCGGCGTCGCGCTGTTCAACCTCGCGATCGCGCAATATCCCGACGTGGTGCCGCCGACGGTGCAGGTGACGACACGCTATCCCGGCGCCAGCGCCAAGACCGTGATCGACACCGTCGCGCTGCCGATCGAGCAGCAGGTCAACGGCGTCGAGGACATGCTCTACATGCAGTCCTACAGCGGCTCCGACGGCACCTATACGCTGACGGTGACGTTCAAGATCGGCACCGATCTCAACTTCGCGCAGGTGCTGGTGCAGAACCGCGTCTCCAGCGCGCTGTCGCAGCTGCCGTCGTCCGTGCAGAACCAGGGCGTCACCGTCCAGAAGAGATCGACTTCGATCCTGCTGTTCGTAACGCTGACCTCGCCTGACTCCCGGTTCGACAGCCTCTACTTGAGCAACTACGCCACGATCAATCTCCGCGACGAGCTTTCACGTTTGCCCGGCGTCGGCAACGTCACGGTATTCGGCGCCGGGCAGTATTCGATGCGGATATGGCTCGATCCGAACAAACTGCAAGCGCGCGGATTGGTGCCGCAGGACGTCATCCAGGCGATCCAGCAGCAGAGCCAGCAGGTCTCGGCCGGCCAGGTCGGCGCGCCGCCGACCCCGCCGGGACAGGCGTTCCAGTACACGCTCAACGTCAATGGACGGCTCGACGACACCACGCAGTTCGAGAACATCATCGTCAAGACCGGCACGAGTGGCGACGTCACCCGCGTGCGCGACGTCGGCTGGGTCGAATTGGGTGCGCAGACCTACAGCCAGATTTTCTCACTCAACAAGCAGCCCTCGGTCGGCATCGGCGTGTTCCAGTCGCCCGGCGCCAACGCGCTCGAGGTCGAGCAGGTCGTCGAGAAAAAGATGACGGAGCTCGCCAAGCGGTTCCCGGAAGGCATCAAATACGACACGCCGTTCGACACCACCAAGTTCGTGAAGGCCTCGGTGCACGAGGTCTACATGACCCTGATCGAGGCCGGCCTGCTGGTGCTTGTCGTGATCCTGGTGTTCCTGCAGGACTGGCGCGCGATGCTGGTGCCGGCGACGACCGTGCCGGTCACCATCATCGGCGCCTTCGCCGCGATGGCGGCGCTCGGGTTCACCATCAACATGTCGACGCTGTTTGCGATCGTGCTCGCGATCGGCATCGTCGTCGACGACGCCATCGTCGTCGTGGAAGGCGCCGCCCACAACATCGAGCAGGGCATGAACGGCCACGACGCCGCGATCAAGGCGATGGACCAGCTGTTCGCGCCGATCGTCGGCATCACGCTGGTGCTGATCTCGGTGTTCCTGCCGGCGTCGTTTCTCGCCGGCCTGACGGGCCGCATCTACTCGCAATTCGCGCTGGTGATCGCGGCGACCGCACTGCTGTCCGCCATCAACGCAGCGACGCTGAAGCCGACCCAGTGCGCACTCTGGCTGCGGCCGACCGTGCCGCCGGAGCAGCGCAACTTCTTCTACCGCGGCTTCAATGCCGTCTATAACCGCGTCGAGCGCGGCTACGTTCGGCTGATTGGCGTGCTGTGCAGGAACAGTACGATTTCGGTTGCGATCGCACTGGTGCTGATCGGGATCGGCGGCTACGGCCTGTCCCGGGTGCCGACCGGCTTCCTCCCGATCGAGGACCAGGGCTATCTGATCGCCGCGGTTCAGTTGCCCGACGGCGCCTCGCTGGAGCGAACCCAGAAGGTGCTCGACAGGGCCGCCGATATCATCAAGGACACGCCCGGCGTTCAGCAGGTGATCACGATTGCGGGCATCTCCGCGCTCGACAATAGCGCGAGCCTTGCCAATGCCGGCGTCGCCTACATCATCCTGAAGGACTGGGAGGCGCGCAAAGGCCCGGGTGAGGATCTGCGCTCGCTGGTGTACGGCCTGAACGACAAGGTCGCGACCATCATGGAGGCGCGCACGCTGGTGCTGCCGCCGCCGCCGATTCAAGGCATCGGCAACGCCGCCGGCTTCTCGATGCAGGTCGAGCTGCGCGACGGCAACAGCGATTTCGCCAAGCTGCAGGCCATCACCGGCGCGATGGTCTCTAACGCCCAGAGCCAGAGCGCGCTGCAGCGCGTCTCGTCCTCGTTCCGCTCGGCGGTGCCGCAATTCAACGTCGAGATCGACCGCGTCAAGACCCAGACGCTGCACGTCACGACGGACGCGGTGTTCTCCGCGCTGTCGACCTATCTTGGTTCGTCCTATGTCAACCAGTTCAACAAGTTCGGCCGCGTGTTCCAGGTCTACACGCAAGCCGATCCCGCGTTCCGCGTCACCGAGCGCGACATCGCCAATATGCAGGTGCGCAACCAGAACGGCGACATGGTCCCGATCGGCACCGTTGCCACCATCACGCCAGTCACCGGCCCGTCGCTGATCAGCCTCTACAATCTCTATCCGTCCTCGACCATCGTCGGCCTGCCGGCGCAGGGCTATTCGTCGGGCCAATCACTGGAGCTGATGGAAGAGATCGGCAACAAGACGCTGCCGCCGGGCACCGGATTCGAATGGACTGCGATGTCGTACCAGGAGAAGGCGGTCTCGAACCAGATCTACTGGGTGTTCGGCCTTGCCATGTTGCTGGTCTATCTCGTGCTCGCTGGCCAATACGAGAGCTGGTACGCGCCGATCTCGGTGATCCTCGCCGTGCCGCTGTCGCTGATCGGGCCCATGTTGATCCTCAATGCCTTGAAGATCGACAACAACCTGTATTGCCAGATCGGCCTGATCCTCTTGATCGCGCTCTCGGCCAAGAACGCGATCCTGATCGTCGAGGTCGGGCTCGAACTGCACGGGCGCGACGGCAAGCCGGTGCTGGAAAGTGCGATCGAGGCGGCGCGCGCCCGCTTCCGGCCGATCCTGATGACCTCGTTCGCCTTCATCCTTGGCGTGGTGCCGCTGGTGATCGCGACCGGCGCCGGTGCCAGCGCGCGCAAGTCGATCGGCATCACGGTCTTCTCGGGCATGCTGGCCTCGACCTGCCTCGCGGTGCTATTCGTGCCGGCTTTCTTCGTGGTGGTGCAGCGGTTCGAGAACTGGCGCGCGTCGAAGAAGGCGCCGAAGACGCAGCCGGTCGCTGAGATGAAGACCTAGGCCTCGCTCGGCGTCTGCCGCGCTTCGCCGCTCGAGACCAGCAGGACCGACACTTTCGACTGCCTGAGCACGGCGTTCGCGACGCCGCCGAAGGAGAGGTGATCGGCCTGGATGCGGTCGACGCCCATGATGACGAGATCGACATCGGTGGTGTCGATCTCGCGCAGGATCGCAGCTTCCGGCGCCCGGTTCACGCGTAGTGTGGTGGTGATGTCGACGTCGTAGCGGGCGGCGAGATCGCTGGCGTCCTTGAGGATGCCGGCCTCCTGGTTCAGCCCGCGCGAGGCACCGCGCTGCGCGCCCTTGTCTCGCGTCGTCGCGACATAGATCACGCGCAGCGAGCCAGATCCGGCCTGCGTCAGCGCGACCGCGACCTCCGCGCCGCGCTTGGAGACGCCACTGCCGGAGACGGGAACGAGGATGTTGAGCGCATCCGGCATCGGCTGCTTCATATGCTTGCCCCTGGCCGCCACGATCGCGAGCGGTCCGTCGAACTTTGCGGCGATGTCCTCGATCTTTCGATCGAACCGGTCCTTGCCGGCAGTGACCTTGTCGACGCCGACGACGAGGAGATCGAAGCCCTTGCGCGCTTCATTGGCGATGGTCTCGCCGAGTTCCGCGCGCCTGGCACGGGTGACGACATCGACGCCGCCGGCGTCGCCGTCACCGTTGCTGAGACACTGTCTCCGCCGCCTTCTTCACCACGGCCTCGTGGCTCTCCTCCTCGTCGCGAACCTTCTCCTGCTCCTTGGCACGCTTGCCGATATGCAGCACGGTGATGGGCAGGCCGCGCATGCCGGCCATCAGGCCCATGATGTGCGAGGCAAAGGTGGCGTTAAGGCTCTCGTCGACCGCCAGCAGCGGACGTTCGAGATTGGCGATGAAGCCGCGCTTCTCGAATTCCTCCCGTTCCAGCCGCTCCTTCTCCTCCCGGTTCATCGGCAGCTTCGCGAGAGTTGCACGCAGCATCGGCGGCATCGCCATCGTCGTCACGATCGCCATGGTCACGATCATCGTGAACAGGTTCTGGCTGAGCACGCCGATGGACAGGCCGATGGTGGCGATGATCACCTCGGTCGAGCCGCGCGCATTCATCCCGCTCGCGAGCGCCAGCGATTCGCGCGTGCTCAGGCCGCCCAATGTGCCGCCCAGAAAGGCGCCGCCGAACTTGCCGACGCTGGCGATCACGACGAGGAGGCCGGTCAGCATCAGCAGGCGGGGATCGCGCAGCACCGAGAGGTCGGCGCTGAGGCCGGCAAGGCCGAAGAACACCGGCATGAAGAAGCTCGAGATCAGCCCGCGCAGACGCTCGTCGATCTGCCGCGTCAGGATCGGCGATTCCCCGACCAGGATGCCGGCGACGAAGGCGCCGAGCACGGTGTGGACGCCGATCGCATGGGTGATCAGCGCCATCGCGCCCATCAGCAGCAGGATCACGGTGATGACCGCAGCCGTGCTGACGAGGTTGTCGTTGGCCCAGCGGATCAGCTGAAACACCAGCCGCCGGCCGCTGGTGAAGCTGATGGCCAGGAAGGCGAGCGTGCCCAGCGCGGCCTTCGCCACCGAGGCGATATCCAGCGTGCCTTGCGAGGCCAGGCTGAAGATGACGGCGATGATGATCCAGCCGATGGTGTCGTCGATCACGGCGGTCGCGACGATGATCTGGCCGACATTGCGGCGCATGAAATTCATCTCGCGCACGACCACAGCGACGATCTTCACCGAGGAGATCGACAGCGCCGTGCCCATGAACAGCGAGGCCACCAGGCGCTGCTCCGGTTTGGGCAACAGCGCATCGGGCAGGAACTCGCCCAGCGCAAAGCCGCAGGCGAAGGGCACCAGGATGCCGGCGATCGAGATCGAGATCGCGGCCTTGCCGACCTTTTTGACCAGCTTGAGGTCGGTCTCCATGCCGGTGAGCAGGAGCAGCAGCAAAATGCCGAACTGGGCGATGCCGTCGATCATCGCCTTCTGCTCGGGCGCCGCAGGGAAGATCGCGTGCTGCGCCTCAGGCCAGATCCAGCCGAACAGCGACGGCCCGAGCAAAATGCCGGCGAGCAATTCGCCGATCACCGAGGGCTGGCCGATCCGCTGCATGATCTCGCCGAGGCCGCGCCCCACCGCGATCAGCAGCACGATCTGCGCCACCAGCAGGAATTCGGACGGACCGGCCGATTTGCCGCCCTCGGCGCTCGCCGCGATGGCGGTGAGGACAAGCGCCGCGGGGGCAAGGCCGACCGGCCGGAGCAGGCTCCACTGCATGCAAATGTCTTCCCCCTTCACCCGCCCCGGCAAGGTGCCGGAGCCACCGGGATAGAACCCGCGGGAGGTGGAGCGGGTTCCCGCAGCCCTCACGGCGGGGGCTGGAGGCGAAAGTCGAAAACAACCCCATGCACAGTAGAGTCGGGGCTGAAAGAGCTTGAAGAATTTCGGCCCTGCCGAAATCACTTGCTCCGTCGGGCAAAACACCGGCATGATGGCATCGTGGGTGATGTGCGCGGCGTCCCCCTCCTCCGTCACAGCGCCCCGCTCGCGCCCCGGACGCAGCGCAGCGCCACTTCGGCGGTGCGCTGCAGAGCCGGGGCCCCATGCGACACGGGAAATCGTAGCTCCTGGGTCCCGGCTCTGCGCCGCAACGCTCACGCGTTGCAGCTTGTCCGGGACACGAGACTTCACGCCGCCGCCGGCGTCCGGATCTCGCGCGGGAGAATGATCGCCGCCGCGATCGCGAGCAGGCAGAGCGCGGCAAACGCGTGCAGCATGGTGACGAAGCCGCCCTGCTCGTAGAGCCAGGCAACCAGGCCCACGGACGCACCCGCCGCGGTGAAGCCGATGAAATAGCGCACCGCATAGGCGCGCGAGCGCCATTCCTCGCTGGTGTATTTGCCGACCATGGCGTCGTTCACCGTGACCTGTCCGAACGCGCCCATGACGATACCGATCGACACCAGAATCAGCGGCAGGTTGGACAGGCTCGCGGCGAGATAGAGGAACGGCGCCAGCATGAAGGACAGCGGCAGTGCCACCGTCTTCAGCGAATAGCGATCCAGCAGGCGGCCGATCGTGTACTGCGTCATCGCACCGAACACATAGACGCAGGCCGCGATGACGCCGAGCAGCGCCGGGCTCCTGGTCAGGTCTGCGAGCCGCTCGGCAAACAGCTTCGGCAGCGCCACCGTGACGGCATTGAAGGTCGTGGAGATCGCGATCACCACGATCAGCAGCGACAGCACCACGCGCCACATGTCCTGCTTGGCGACACGCGCTTGAGCCGCCGCCTGCTTCGAACCCTTGCGGTCCTCATGCACGACCATCATGGCAAAGGCCACGCCGATCAGGATGGTGACGATGCCGGGCACGATGAACGCGAGACGCCAGCCGAGATACTGGCCGATCACGCCGGTAACCAGCGCGGACGAGGCCACGCCGAGATTGCCCCAGACGCCGTTCAGCCCCATCTCGCGGCCGAGCCTGTCGGCATAGGACACGATCATCGCGGTGCCGACGGGGTGATAGATCGAGGCGAACACGCCGATCGCAAACAGCGCCGCGCCGAGTTGTGCCGGCGTCTGCACGAAGCCGACCGAGATCATGGACGCGCCGATGCCGACGAAGAAGATCAGCATCATGTGGCGGCGGCTCCAGCGGTCCCCGAGCCAGCCGGTGAGCAGCGAGCCGGCGCCGAAGGCGATGAAGCCGGGCGTGGCGTAGGGCAGCAGTTCCGAATAGGCCATGCCGAGCGCCGGTCCCATGATGATCACGGCGGCGGCAAAGATCAGCATCGCATAATGGTCGATGAAATGACCTGCGTTGGCGAAACTGATGACCCGGCTCGGGCTGTTCATACGATCCTCTCCTGCTCGGAAATGAGTTATATGTCGGGACCATGACGAGATGCTGCCAATGAGTGTCGTCGAAACGCCAATCCTTAGGGAGGTCCGGGGCAACCATCGCTCCACCGAGGGCGTGCACCTGGTCGCGCGCGATTATCCCAAGGGCCTGCGGCTCGATCCGCACATGCACCGCGAGGCGCAACTGGTCTATGCCGCGAAGGGCACGATGCAGGTGACGACGCCCGGGGGACGCTGGCTCGTGCCGCCGGACCGCGCGGTCTGGGTGCCGGCCGGGCTTGAGCACGCCATCGACGTGCTCGCCGACATCGAGATGCGTACGCTGTATTTCGATCTGCCCTGGCTGAAGCGCGAGCAGCGCTATGAGGGATTAACCCGGGAATTCGTGGTGCGGGTGTCGCCGCTGCTCAATCAGGCCATCCTCGCGCTGTTCGACCCGCGCAACACCGAGGAGCGCACCGAGCTGCTGGTGCATCTGGTGATGTTGGAGTTGCATCAGGCCGAGGATTCCGCGACCTTCGTGCCGCTGCCGCGCGAGCCCCGCTGCCGGCGCGCCGCGATGATCGTGCTCGATGATCCCACCGGCCTGCACGACATCGACACGTTGGCGCGCGAGGTCGGCACCTCCGCGCGCACGCTGTCGCGGCTGTTCTCCACGGAGACGCAGCTGAGCTTCAAGAGCTGGTGCCAGCGCGCGAGGATTGCGGCGGCGGTCCAGCGGCTGTCGACGGATGCGAGTGTCTCGGTGAAGCAGCTCGCGACGCAACTTGGTTATGCCAGCGTCCCGGCGTTCTCGGCCGCGTTCCGTCAGGTGACCGGGCGGACGCCGACGGAGTTTGCGACACATTCCGTGTCATCGCCCGGCTTGACCGGGCGATCCAGTACTCCGAGACAACAGTGATTGAACCGATTGGTCGCGGATCGGGATAGGGGAAGCCTCACGGCTTCACCCCTCCCACACCACCGGACGTACGGGTCCGTATCCGGCGGTTCGCTGGATTAAGCGGGTCGCAGTGCTGCGATGGAGCGTAGGCCGAGTGAACGCAAGAAGGCGTTTGGCAAAGCAGTGTTGAGCGCGGGGCTTTGAGCGAGCCGCCAAGGGCCACGTGGGCTGCCGGCGGTTTTCGCCGCTAGGTCCCGGCCGACGCCGCGGCGTCGCAGCTCATCGAAGCGGGTGCGTCCGCATCTCCACTGTTTCCAGACGATGGCGCGCAACCGTCGCCTGATCCACTCATCAAGGGCGCGCAGCACCGACGGCGTTTGGCAGAAGCCGAAGTAGCCGCGCCACCCGATCAGGTAGATTGACAGCTCCTTGACGATCTGCACGAGGCTTCGCCCGCCCGTGCGCCGCGTCAGCTCCCGAACTCGCGCTTGAAGCGGGCGATCGCCTGCGGCGCAATGCGCCGCCGCGGTGCTGTCCCGCCGGTGAAGCTAAAGCCCAAAAACTTGCGGGCGCTCGGTTTGGCGACCGCACTCTTGGCCCTGTTGATCTTCAGCTTGAGACGCGTTTCGAGGAACTTTTCGATGCCCGCCAGCACCCGTTCGCCCGCCTTCTGACTGCGCACATAGATGTTGCAGTCGTCGGCGTAGCGCACGAAGCGATGGCCGCGCTTCTCCAGTTCCTTGTCCAGCACATCCAGCATCAGGTTCGACAACAGTGGCGAGAGCGGTCCACCTTGCGGCGTGCCCTCCTCCGTCGGACTGACCAATCCTCCCTCCATCACACCCGCATTCAGGAAGGCGCGGATGAGCTTCAGGAGATGCTTGTCAGCAACCCGTTTGGCAATGAGCCCCATCAGGATGTCGTGGTTGACCCGGTCGAAGAACTTTTCCAGGTCGATGTCCACAACGAAGGCGTACCCGGACGCGATGTACGCCTGCGCCCGTTCCACCGCCTGATGCGCCGAGCGGTTCGGCCGGAAGCCGAAGCTCGCCTCGGAGAACGTTCCGTCCCAATCTGCCTGCAGCACCTGCAACACCGCCTGCTGAATGAAGCGGTCAAGCACCGTCGGGATGCCGAGCGGCCGCAGGCCACCCGACGCCTTCGGTATCTCCACCCGCCGTACCGGCTGTGGCTTGTAGGTGCCGCCAAATAGCTGGGTCCGGATCGCGAGCCAGTGCTCCTTCAGATAGGCCGGCAGTTCGCCGACGGTCATCCCATCGACGCCTGCCGCGCCCTTGTTGCGCGTCACTTGCGCCAACGCTTTCTTCAGGTTCTCACGCTCGACAACTGCTTCCATCGACGGTCCTGCGACCGCCGGGTGTTCGAGGCTGGCCTTCGCCGCACTTGCTTCGGTCTCTCGGGCGGCGGCGGTCAGGGCTTCACCCTTCGCTCCGGTGCCCGAGTTCAGTTCAATCTGATTCTTCTGCCGCATGGCTCGCACGAGATCGACCGCTCTACTGACCACTTCCAGCGTTCAGGCCTTCGGCGGCGCGCCGCCGCCTACTATGCCCTCTGCTGACTTCTGCGCGGCGATCAGGCCGCCTTGCGGCGACCTCAGTCCCGTTGCCGGGACACCGTGCAGACCTCCCGAGGTAAGACCGACCGCCTTCGCCGCACGCCCGCCGGATCTACCACCCCGGCCCTTGATGACCGTGGACTTCGCGATCAACGGCTCGCTCGTCCGGCCGGGTAGGCCTCGTTATCCGGTGTTTGTCCATCGAGCCGCGGCTTTGCTCCACGCTGTCTTCAGACCCCACCTCACGATGACGCCCTTGCGCTTCGCTAATCCTTCGCCGTCATCAGGCTGGATAGAGGACTTCCACCTCCAAGCTGTCGTTCATACTCGGCACACCGTACTGGATGCCCCGGTCAAGCCGGGGCATGACAGCGCATTTTGGGATTAGCACGCCTCACTACATGACGCTCCTCGCCGGGCATGACCGCCTTCTCGAAACGCACGGCCCAGCTAAAGTTGCCAAATTCGCCTGCTTGATTGTGATCGGCTTCCGCCTAAATCCCGTGTAAGCTTCCGCACCGCACAAACCCGGTTTCGAAAGGCCCAGATGGCTAACGCCTTCTTCTCCGATCTGCTCGCCACCATCTCCGAGCGCGGCCGCACGCTGCTGCGCCGCGATTCTGCCGATACCAAACAGAACGCCGACGGGCTGATCGAGCTCTGCGGCGCGCTGCTATCGGGCCGGGGCGAAGCCTCCGCCACCGCCATGGCGCGTGAAGTGCTCGACATCTACCATGAGTTGGATGCGGCAGGACGCCGCGCCTTCTTCGAGGCGCTGGTGCGCGATTTCGGCCCGGACCGGGAACGGCTGGCACAGGCAATCGAGAAATGGCGTGCCAAGCCGGACGACGAGGACGCAAGCGCGTTGCATTTCGCCTCCGAACCGCGGCGGCAGGAGCTGATTCGCCGTCTCAACCGCGCGCCGGGCGGCACCGGCGATCTCGTCGCGCTGCGCGCCGATCTGCTCGGCATGATGAACGGACATACCGATCTCGCCGCGCTCGACCGCGACATCTCGCATCTTCTCTTCTCGTGGTTCAACAGGGGGTTTCTCGTGCTGCGCCGGATTGACTGGTCGACCCCGGCCAACATCCTCGAAAAGATCATTCGCTATGAAGCCGTCCACGAGATCAGCGACTGGGACGATCTGCGCCGCCGCATCGATCCGGTCGACCGCCGCTGCTACGCCTTCTTCCACCCCGCGATGGTCGACGAGCCCCTGATCTTCGTCGAGGTCGCGCTGACGGAGACCATTCCCGGCGCGATCGCGCCGCTGCTCGCCGTCGATCGGCAGTATCTTCCGATCGGGAAGGCGCGCACCGCCGTGTTCTACTCGATCTCCAACACCCAGCGCGGCCTTGGCGGCATCTCCTTCGGCAGCTTCCTGATCAAGCAGGTGGTCGAGGAGCTGCGCCGCGAGACGCCGAAGCTCGACACCTTCGTGACGCTGTCGCCGGTCCCGGGCTTCATGCCATGGCTGAAGCAGGACAAGGATTTGCCGTTGTCGGAGGAGGATCGCGAGGTGCTGAAGCGCCTCGACGATCCCAAATGGTTCGAGAACCCCGAGACGACCGCGCAGCTGCGCGGCGTGATCGAGCCGCTGGCAGCCTACTACTTCCTGAAGGCGCGCACGCCGAAGGGCCGCCTGATCGATTCCGTCGCCCGCTTCCACCTCGGCAACGGCGCCCGCCTCGAGCGCATCAACTGGCTCGGCGACCTCTCGCCGAAGGGCATGCGCAGATCCGCCGGCGTGATGGTGAACTACCTCTACCGCCTCGACGACATCGAGAAGAACCACGAAGCCTACGCCAATGACGGCGAGGTCGTGGCGTCGAGCGCGGTGAAGAAGCTGCTCAAGGGCGAAGGGCGCAGGCTGCTGGATATGCGGCTGTCGTAGCGGAGACGCACGCTCGCTCCCCACCGTCATTGCGAGGAGCCTTTGCGACGAAGCAATCCAGACCGCCGCTGTGGAAAGATTCTGGATTGCTTCGCTGCGCTCGCAATGACGGAGTGTGTGGCGGCACCTCGCGCAATTCCGCACCACCGTGCATCGCAAACGAAGGCTGACGGCAAACGGCCCGGCTCCCTCCACCGTCATTGCGAGGAGCTCTTGTGACGAAGCAATCCAGACTGTCTCTGCGGAATGATTCTGGATTGCTTCGCTGCGCTCGCAATGACGGAGAATGTGGCGGCGCCTTCGCGCAATTCCGCACCACGGCGCATCGCAGACGAAGGCTGCCAGCAAATGGCCCGGCTCCCTCCACCGTCATTGCGAGGAGCGTGCGACGAGGCAATCCAGACCGCCGCCGCGGAAAGATTCTGGATTGCTTCGCTGCGCTCGCAATGACGGAGTGAGTGGCGGCATCTCGCGCAATTCCGCACCACCGTGCATCGCGGACGAAGGCTGCCGGCAAACGGCCCGGTTCCCTCCCTCGTCATTGCGAGGAGCTCTTGCGACGAAGCAATCCAGATTGTCTCTGCGGAAAGATTCTGGGTTGCTTCGTTGCGCTCGCAATGACGGAGAATGTGGCGGCATCCTCGCGCAATTCCGCACCACGGCGCATCGCGGACGAAGGCTGCCGGCAAACGGCCCGGCTCCCTCCATCGTCATTGCGAGGAGCTCTTGCGACGAAGCAATCCAGACTGCCGCCGCTGAAAGATTCTGGATTGCTTCGCTGCGCTCGCAATGACGGAGTATGTGGCGGCACCTCGCGCAATTCCGCATCACCGTGCGTCGCAGATGAAGGCTGCCGGCAAACGGCCCGGCTCTCTCCACCGTCATTGCGAGGAGCTCTTGCGACGAAGCAATCCAGACTGCCGCCGCGGAAAGATTCTGGATTGCTTCGCTGCGCTCGCAATGACGTGGAGGGAGCGCTACGATTCATCGCTCCTATCACAAGCGTCGCTCGCAATTCCGTCTAGGCTGTGTTATCCTGAAGGCTCTCGTTGTATCGAGCGCAACCATGAAGCAGCCATGCGTCTACATGTTCGCCAATCGTCGCAACGGGACGATCTATGTCGGCGTAACCTCGAATCCGCCGCGCCGCGCGTTCGAGCATCGCGAGGGCCTCGTGAAGGGCTTCTCCTCGAAGTACGATTGCAAACTCCTCGTCTGGTTCGAGCTACATGCGACCATGACCGACGCGCTTGCGCGCGAGAAGCAGATCAAGGGCGGCAGCCGGGCAAAGAAGCTTGCATTGATCGAGAGCGTCAATCCGGACTGGACGGATCTGTACGAGACGCTGATCTGAGCGTCTCAGGGCGGTGAGTGCGAGACGCAAGGCGTCTCCTCATCCTCCGTCATTGCGAGCGCAGCGAAGCAATCCAGAACTCTTTCCGTACGGGCAGCCCGGATTGCTTCGTCGCAAGGGCTCCTCGCAATGACGAGGAGGAGAATGCGTCCCTCGCAATGACGAGGAGGAAGAGTGCACTCCTCGCAATGACGAGGAGAGAGTGTCCGCTCCTCGCGAGACGAGGAGGGAGCGCTTACTTCTTGTCCCTGAAATACGGCTCCACCGACCCATGCACCTTGATGGTCAGCGGGTTGCCGTAGCGGTCCTTGGCATTGCCGGCGGTGACGCGGACCCAGCCTTCGCTGATGCAGTACTCCTCGACATTGGTCTTCTCGATGCCCTTGAAGCGGATGCCGACGTCGCGCGACAGGATGTCGGCGTTGTAATAGGGACTGTTGGGGTCGACCGAGAGGCGGTCCGGAAATTCGTCGCTCATGATTGTCTCGCTCATAACAGGGTCTCGATCTTCTGCCGCAATGCTTCCGGCCGCGCGGTCGGCGCATAGCGCGCGATCACCTGGCCGGCACGGTCCACCAGGAATTTGGTGAAATTCCATTTGATGGAGGCGCCGAGCAGGCCGGATTGCTGACGTTTCAGGTACTCATACAGGGGATGCGCGTGGGCGCCGTTGACGTCGACCTTCTCGAACAAGGGAAAGGTGACGTCGTAATTGGTCGAGCAGAACGCCTGGATCTCGGCCGCCTGCCCCGGCTCCTGCGCGCCGAACTGGTTGCAGGGAAAGCCCAGCACCGAGAAGCCGCGCGGCGCAGATCGCGGTGCAGGTCCTCCAGTCCGCGATATTGCGGCGTGAAGCCGCATTTGCTCGCGGTGTTGACGATCAAGAGCACCTGCCCCTCGAACTGGCGCAGGGCGACTTCGTCGCCGAGAAGCGAATTGGCCTTGAAGTCGTAGATCGCGGACATCGCTAACCCGCGGGGTCGATCGGCGATTGCGGCACGCCGCCCGCCTCGATCGCTTCGCCGGCGAGCAGACACAGATCCTCGCGATAGCGGCCGGAGACGATGTGCACGCCAACCGGCGTCTTGCCGACGAGGCCGGTCGAGACCACGAGGCCCGGCAATCCCATGAACGGAATCGCGATCTGCGGCAGCTGCGCCTCCCAGACGCGCTCGAAGGAAGCGGCGTCCTTGCGGTCGAGGTGATCGGGGAACGGCAGCTCGCCCGAGACCGGCGTCAGCACGACGGCATATTTTTCGAAGAACAGCATCCAGTCGCGGGTCAGCGTGGCGCGGCGGGTCAGCGCCTGGGCGTAGTTGGCCTGATCCATCGGCGTCACCTTGGCGCGGTTGCCGCGCAGGCACGCCAGTGCGCCGGGATCGCCCTCGCGCTCGGCCATTTCCAGCTGCGCCTCGTAGGCGTCGCCAAGCCAGAGCTTGCGCTGCCAGTCGACGGCTTCGCGCATCGGCGGGGTGTTTTCGATCACATCGACGGTCCAGCCGGCGCGCTCGAGGCGCTTGCCGGCGTCGGTCACGGCCGCCTTCACCTCGGGCGTGGTCGCAAGGCCGTCCGGGTTGAGGCAGAGCGCGGCGCGCTTCGGCACGGCCGGGCCCTCGAGCGGCGCCGGCACATACCAGGGATCGCGGGCGTCGCGGGCCGACATGGCAGCGAGGAAATCCGCAAGTCGTTGACGGTGCGCGCGGGGTCCCGACACCGCCATGATCTGCGGCCCGATCGGGCGCTCCGGCAGCGCCGGGTTGAAGGCGGGGATCCGGCCCAAGGTCGGGCGCAGGCCGTGCACGCCGCAGGCATAGGCGGGATAGCGGATCGAGCCGGCAATGTCGGTGCCGTGGGCGATGTGTCCGATGCCGGCCGCGACCGCCGAGCCGGCGCCGCCGGACGAGCCGCCCGGGGTCAGCGCGGCGTCGCGCGGGTTCTTGGTGTCGCCATGGACCAGATTGGTGGTGAACCAGCGATAGGAGAAGGCCGGGCAATTGGTGCGGCCGAGCAGGACGGCGCCGGCTTTGCGGAAATTGGCGACCACCGGATTGTCCTCGCGCGCGATCAGGTCGCGCTGCAGCTTGAGGCCGTTGGTGGTGGCAAAGCCCTCCTGGTCGACATTGGCCTTGATGGTGACGGGCACGCCGGCGAGCACGCCGGGGTCCTCGCCCTTGGCGATGGCGGCATCGACGGCATCTGCCTGCTTGAGCACGTCCTCGGGCCGGTGGTCGATCACGGCATTGAGTTGAGGATTGACGGCATCCAGACGGTCGAGACCGGCCTTGGCCGCCTCCCGGGCAGACACTTTCTTGGACTTGACGAGGGTGGCGAGGTCGGCGGCCGACAGGCGCCAGAGATCTTGCATGACGTGCTCCGTGTGACCGGCGTCTTTTAGCGCCGGCAACGCGGCAAAGCCATGCGGATTTCGCGGGGAAAACCCCGTCATTCCTAGCAAAGCGAAGCAATCCAGAATCCCTCCGCAGAGGCAGTCTGGATTGCTTCGTCGCAAGGGCTAGGAAGAAACGGTTGGTCGTTTGGCGTCAGGCGGCCTCCGCTATGGGCTGGAGTTGAACGGCGAAGCCGAGCTTTTTGAGACGTGCGACCAGTCGGCTTGCTTTGACCTCGGTGGGCCGGCGGTCGAAGTAGTCGGCGCCGAGGTCATGGTGCTCCGTGCCGTTCTTGAGGATGTGATAGATGGCGGTGAGGATCGAGGCGGCGACGGCACAGATGGCTTTTTGCGGCCCGCGTTTGGCCTGCAAGCGGAAGAATTGGGCTCGGTAGTAGCTGTTCTTTGCGCGCTTGGCGGCCCAGGCACATTGAACGAGCATGGTCTTGAGCCACGGTGCCCCTTGCGCAGGCGCGAGGACTTGCGCTTGCCGGCGCTCTCGTTCTGCCCGGGACACAGTCCGGCCCAGGCGACGAGATGGCCGGCGGTCTGGAAACGGCTCATGTCGGCGCCGATCTCGGACAGAATGGCTGGCGCCGCCACTGCGCTGACCCCGGAATCGTGGTCAGCAATTCGATCAGGTGGCGAAAGGGGTTTTGCCGCCATCGATTTCCGCTTCCATGCCCTCGATCCGCTGAGCGATTTCGGCATCGAGCTTGCGAATCGTTTCATCCAGACCATCCCATTGGCGCAGATGAAGCGCGAGCAGGAAGCGGTGGTGATCCGTCAGGCGCCCGTGCAACGCATCGTAAAGCTCCTTTGGCGACGCCTTGATCTGCTTGCCGGCAAGCTCGGCCAGCTTGTTCGGCTGCCGCACGCCCTCGATCATCGCCTGGATGATCCGCCGCCCGCTCGCGCCCATGATGTCGGAGATTACCGAGCCGAGCTTGATGTTGGCTTCCGCCAGCGTCTTGTCGATCCGCTGCACGTGCCGCGTCTGCTCGCGCACCAGTTGCTTGCGCGTCCGCGTCAGCGCGCGCAGCTCCTGCACCTCCTCCTCCGGAATGAAGCTGCCCTTGATCAGCCCGCAGGCCAACAGATCGGCAATCCACATCGCATCGTTCATGTCGGTCTTGCGTCCCGGCACGTTCTTGATGTGCGCTGCATTGGCGATGATCAGGTCAAAGGCGCCTTCGCCCAGGATCCGGAACACCGGCATCCAGTAGACTCCCGTCGCCTCCATCGCCACATGCGTGCACCGGCATTCTTCCAGCCACCTTCGCAGTTCCACAAGCTGCTCCGTCGTGGCCAAAAAGGTCCGGCACTCCCGCTGCGCCTTGCCATCGACCATGATCCGCACACAGGCCACGACCGTGTCCCTGTGCACGTCCAGGCCTGCCACCCGCTCGTACAAAATATCCATGCTTCTCTCCTCAACATTTGGCGCCGGCGGCATAGGCGCCTGTCAGAAAAGAATGCTAGGAAGCGTGCTCCAGAGCCTTGCGGCTCCTCCGCGCCAGTGTGGGTCATCCAGGCAACCCGGGTCCAACTCGCAACCGGGCTCTCACGCACCAGAGAGTAATCGACCTCTTTGCCGACGGCGCTCCAGTCTACCGCCTTCGCCCACCCGTGAAAAGTTTCATTCAGCGCGCGTCGGCTCCTCAAGCCGGTCCCAACTCGCAATGACGAGAGGAGAGAGTGTTCGCTTCCGCCGGGGTACGGCCATGCCTCCTAATGCCGCGTCACGGACTGGTCCGGGATGTCCAGCAGGGCCTCAGTGAAGGGGAATTCCAGCACGATCTCGCCTTCGACGTCGGTGACCTCGATCACGGCCTCCATCAGCGCCGGCTGGGCGCCCTCGGACTTCACCACCTCCAGGATCATCTGGCGGGCAACCTCCCAGGCGCGATCGGGATTGCGGAGATCCTCGCCGTCGGGATCCACGATCAATTCATCGCCGATACGGGTGTTGAAGAAGTATTTGGGCATCACCGATTTCCACTTGGGGCGCCTGTACCGGATTGAAAGCTGCACTGCACTCACAACTGCTTTATCAGGGCAGGGTTCGCGACCGAATGCGCCCGGCGCAAGGCAGCGCCGCGAGAAGTGATGTTCCACCACCATTTTTCGCGGCGCAACATGACGTTCTCGGGAAAATTTCACTGGCGAACTTTTGCGTCCGCAGTAACTTAGCCCTCGGGCGGATACGTCCGAAATCTCAAGAATGGAGCGCCAAAATGGCCTGAAAGCCCCCAAGATCGTTGAAGTGCCCTGCGGCATGGAAATCAACATGTATGTGAGCGCCACCCGCAAGTAAGCGGTTGGTGAGTACGCGTTTTGCGCAGGTGGGTCTGCCGGTCACGATCGGTTTCCGGTTGAGGGAAACTGTGTTGGCCTCAAGATCCACCTGGCGACGTTGCTTCCAGGAGACGGATCATGCTTCGCGTCGTCGTCCTGGGCGCCGGGGCCGGCGGCGGAGTCCCGCAATGGAATTGCGGCTGCGAGGGTTGCCGGGCGGCCCGTCTCGACGGCCATGAGCTTTATCGGACCCAGGCCTCGGTTGCCTTCAGCGGCGACGGCGAGCACTGGTTCCTGGTCAACGCCTCCCCTGATTTGCGCCACCAACTGAATGCCACGCCGCAGCTGCATCCCAAGGCAGGCGCGCTGCGCCATACGCCGATCGCAGGCGTGATCCTGACCAACAGCGAAGTCGACGCGGTCGCGGGCCTGCTGTCGATGCGCGAGGGTTCGCCCTTCACGGTCTATGCGCACGAGAAGGTGCTGGCGATCCTGAAGAGCAACAGCATCTTCAGCGTGCTGAACGAGACACACGTGAAGCGCCAGCCGATCGGCATCGGCGAGCCCTTCGAGCCGCGGCTCACCGACGGTGCGCGCTCTGGGCTGGAGGTGCGGCCCTTCGCAGTGCCGGGCAAATCGGCCTGGTATCTCGAAGGCAAGGCGCATCCCGGCGGCGCGAGCGGCGACGGCGATACGCTGGGGCTGAAGATCACGGACAAGTCGACCGGAAAATGCTTCTACTTCATCGCCGCCTGCGCCGACATCACCGACGCGCTCAAGGCCGAGATCGACGGCGCGGCGCTCGTGTTCTTCGACGGCACGGTCTGGCAGGATGACGAGATGATCAAAGCCGGCCTCGGCCACAAGACCGGCAAGAGCATGGGCCATGTCGCGATGTCCGGCCACGATGGTGCGATCGCGCGGCTGGCCGATCTCAATATCGACAGGAAGATGTTTCTCCATATCAACAACTCGAACCCGGCGCTGCTGCCCGACACGCCTGAACGCAAGACGGCCGAGGCGGCGGGCTGGCAGATACCCGCCGACGGAACGGAGATCGTGCTGTGAATGCCGCGTCCATGACTGGAATGACTGCGCTCTCGGTCGGCAAGGACATCAGGCTCAACTCTGCCGAGGAGCTGGAGGCGACGCTGCGCCACATCGGGGCGACGCGCTATCACAGCCTGCATCCGTTTCATAAGCTTTTGCATGGCGGCAAGCTGAACAAGGGCCAGGTGCAGGCCTGGGCGCTGAACCGCTACTATTACCAGAGCACGATCCCGATCAAGGACGCGGTCGTGATCTCGCGCTTTCGCGACCGCGCTACGCGGCTGGAATGGCGCCACCGCATCGAGGACCATGACGGCGACGTCGGCAGCGAGGGCGGCATCGAGCGCTGGCTGAAGCTGACTGAGGGCCTCGGGCTCGACACATCTTACGTGGAATCCACCGAAGGCATCTTGCCGGCAACGCGCTTCGCGGTGGAGGCCTACGTGCACTACTGCCGCGAAAAGAGCCCGCTGGAGGCGATCGCTTCCTCGCTCACCGAACTGTTCGCGCCGAACCTGCACGAGGAGCGTATCTCCGGCATGCTGGAGCATTACGACTTCGTCAATCCCGACATCATGAGCTACTTCAAGCGACGGCTGGCGCAGGCACCGCGCGATGCCGGCTTCGCGCTCGACTACGTCAAGGCGCACGCCACGACGCCGGAGCAGCGCGCAGGTATGCAACGCGCTGATCTTCAAGACCAACGTCTTGTGGGTGCAGCTCGATGCGCTCCAGCACGCCTATGTCGAAGGCAACATTCCGCCGGGCGCGTTCGTGCCCCAAGCGAGTTAAAGAGGAACCGCAATGGCCGGGCCGCGGAACATCAGCGTCAGCGAGGCAAGCCGCCCGGTGCTGCCGCGGCATGCCAAGCTGAAATATGACGAGACGCGAAAAGTCTGGGTGATCCTGGCGCCGGAACGCGTGCTGGCGCCTGACGAGATCGCGGTCGAGGTCTTGCAGCTCTGCGACGGCAAGCGCAATGTCGGCGACGTATCCGACCAGCTGGCGGCGAAATACGCCGCACCGCGCGAGGCGATCCTCGCCGACGTCATCGTCATGCTGCAGGATCTCGCCGACAAGGGCTTTCTGACCGAAGCCCGGGAGAAGACGCCATGAGCGATGTGCTCCCGACCATCCCCGACGCCAGCGACAGCCTCGCGGTGCTGGAGAAAAGCCGTTCGACGGCGGAGACATTTGGCATTCCGCTCGCCGTGCTGCTCGAGATCACGCACCGCTGCCCGCTGCAATGCCCGTACTGCTCCAACCCGGTCGAGCTCGACCGCTCCGGCAAGGAGCTGACGACGGACGAATGGAAGAAGGTGCTGAGCGAGCTCGCCGAGATCGGCGTGCTGCAGGTGCATTTCTCCGGCGGCGAGCCGACGGCGCGGAAAGATCTGGTCGAGCTGGTCAAGCACGCCAGCGACGTCGGCCTCTATACCAACCTCATTACTTCGGCCGTGCTGCTGACGCGCGAGCGGCTGAGCGAGCTTGCGGATGCCGGGCTCTGCCATGTGCAGATCAGTTTTCAGGGCGTCGAAGAAGGCCTCGCCGACCGCGTCGCCGGCTACAAGAACGGCCACCGCAAGAAGCTCGAGGTCGCGAAGTGGACGCGCGAGCTCGATTTGCCGCTCACCGTGAACGCGGTGATGCACCGGCAGAATCTGCATCAGCTCCCCGACATCATCCAGATGTCGATCGATCTCGACGCCGACCGCTTGGAGGTCGCCAATGTCCAGTACTACGGCTGGGCGCTGAAGAACCGCGCCGCGCTGATGCCGACGGTGGCGCAGCTCGACGAGTGCACCCGCCTGGTCGAGGAGGCGCGCGAGCGGCTGAAGGGCCGGCTGACGATCGATTACGTCGTGCCCGACTACGCGCGCGCTGCGGCCGAAAAAATGCATGGGCGGCTGGGCACGGCAGTTCTTCAACATCTCGCCGGCCGGCAAGGTGCTGCCCTGCCACGCCGCCGAGAGCATCACCGGGCTCGATTTCGAATCGGTTCGCTCCAACCATTCGATCGCGTGGATCTGGCAGAACTCGGACGCCTTCAACCGCTATCGCGGCACCGGCTGGATGAAGGAGCCGTGCAAGTCTTGCGAGTTCCGCGAGATCGATTTCGGCGGCTGCCGCTGCCAGGCCTTTGCACTGACGGGTGACGCCGCCAACACCGACCCCGCCTGCGCGCTGTCGCCGCTGCACGAGACCATCTTCAAGCAGGCCGAGCGCGAGGCCGAGGGCGAGACCAACCGCTTCCTCTATCGCAACTTCGCCGGCGGCACTCTGGAATCCGGGAATGATGCCTGACGCCGACGCGGCCGCATCGGCCAGACGTGCCGATCCCTTTGCGCCGCTGACCTCCGAGATGCTCGACGTCGGCGACGGCCACGAACTCTACGTCGAAAGCGTCGGCCGCGCCGACGGCATCCCCGCGATCTATCTGCATGGTGGGCCCGGCAGCGGCTGCCAGCCGGATCATCGCCGCCTGTTCGATCCCGAGCGTATGCATGCCGTGTTGTTCGACCAGCGCGGCTGCGGCCGCAGCCGCCCCAAGGGCTCGCGCGCGCACAACACGACGGCGCATCTGATCGCGGACATGGAAAAGATCCGAGAAAAATTCGGCTTCGAACGCTGGATGGTGGTCGGCGGCTCCTGGGGTGCGACGCTGGCGCTGGCTTTTGCACAAGCCCATCCCGAGCGCGTCTCCGGCATCGCATTGCGCGCCACATTTCTGGGCACGCGAGCGGAAGTCGAGGCCGGTTTTACGCTGCGCCTGCCGCAATTCTATCCCGGACTGCACGACGATTTTCTGAGCGTGCTGCCGCCGGAGGAACGCGCGCAACCGGTGGACGCCTATTATCGCCGCATCCTCGATGCCGATCCGGCCGTGCACGGACCTGCCGCGCGCGCCTGGCACGACACCGAGCGCGCTCTATCGGAGCACAAGCCGGCAAAGACGCGGATCGACCTCGCCTCGCTGAATGTCTGGCGCACATTGCCGGCGACGCCGTTCATGGAGGCGCATTACTTCATCCACGACAGCTTCATGAGCGAGAATCAGCTGTTGCGAAACGCAGCCCGGCTCGCCGGCATTCCCGGCATCATCGTGCAGGGCCGCTACGACCTGCTGTGCCCTCCTGAGACATCTGCGCAGCTCGCGAAAGTTTGGCCGGGTTCCGAGATCCGGATCGTGGAAGAAGCCGGACATTCGCTCTATGATGCCGGCGTGCGGGACGCGGTCATGAAGTCGATCGCCGACCTCGCATCGAAGACCGCGCGATGAACTCTATCCCCTCATCCTGAGGGGCGCTCGAAGAGCGCGTCTCGAAGGATGAAGCGCCGAGATGTTACTGCGGGGCCTTCATGGTTCGAGACGCCACTTCGTGGCTCCTCACCATGAGGGTCTATCAAGAAGGACAAGAAAATGCCGCTCGCCGGGAAAGGCATGCTGCTGACGTCGATGAATATCGATGCAGCCGATGAGGCCGATTTCAACCGCTGGTACGATCGCGAGCATCTGGAAGAGCGCGTCGCGATCGAGGGTTTCCTGGAAGCGCGGCGCTACGTCGCGCATGCCGCCGATCCCAAATATCTCTCGCTGTATTCGACCGCGACGCTCGACGTGCTCGACAGTCCCGCCTACCGGGTGCGGCTCGCCAATCAGACCGAATGGTCGCGGCGGACCATGGCGCATTTCAAGAACATGCTGCGGGTGGTCGCACGCATCACCATCAGCAAGGGCACCGGCCGCGGTGCCGTGCTCGGCCTCGTGCGGCTGCGCCCCACCGCCGACAATGCCGGCGCATGGCGTGATGCACTGCAAGAAAAGCTGGCGCCCGGAGAGCGCGAGGGCATCATCTCGATGCATCTGATCGAGAGCGAACCGGAATTGTCGGGCGCTACGGCGGATATTCCAGCGGTGCGCAACGAAGGCGCACGCGACTGGTTCGTGCTGATCGACGGCACGCATGTCGGCGCGGTCTCCGCTGTCATCGCCGAACGCTTCACCGGCCCGGCGGCCGCGCCCTTCCCGCTTCCCGTCTCCGTCGACACCTATGCGCTGATGTGGGATCTCGCGAAGGGCGAGATCGCGCGCAGCTGAAGCTCTGACACGCAGCGCAACATATTGCACCGCCGCATTGGTGCGCGCGGCGGTTAATGCTGTCCGCGCGCAGCTCCCATGAAAGCCGGTGATCACCCAAATTTGCCGTTGTACTTCGGACCGGTTCTAATAAGCTAACCCAATGACGTCATTCAGAAACCAGATCGCGGCGCGTTAAGCGTTCGACAAGCTCAAGAAAAGGCCGCCGGGTCTTTGAGCCTGTGCGGACAGGGTAGGAATGAAACCGACCGATATCGCGGCCCCCGACTACTTTCACAAAGTGGTCGATTGCCAATGGGCCTGTCCTGCGCACACCCCGGTTCCCGAATACATCCGACTGATTGCACAAGGCCGCTACAGCGACGCCTACATGATCAATTGGAAATCGAACGTGTTTCCCGGAATTCTGGGACGCACCTGCGATCGTCCCTGCGAGCCGGCGTGTCGCCGCGGGCGCGTCGAGGAAACCCCGGTGGCGATTTGCCGCCTCAAGCGCGTCGCCGCCGACTTCAAGGACGACATCACGCAGCGCCTGCCGAAGCCTTCAGCCAGGAACGGCAAGCGAGTCGCATTCGTCGGAGGTGGTCCCGCCTCGCTGACGGTGGCGCGCGATCTGGCGCCGCTCGGCTATCACTGCACCGTGTTCGACGGTGATCCCGAAGCCGGCGGCATGATGCGCACGCAGATCCCGAAATTCCGCCTGCCCAATTCGGTGATCGACGAGGAGACCGGCTATATCCTCAATCTCGGCGTCGAGTTTAGAGGCGGGCAACGCATCGAGAGCATGAAAGCCCTGCTCGCGGAGAAGTACGACGCAATCTTCGTCGGCTCCGGCGCGCCGCGGGGCCGCGAGCTCGACATTCCCGGACGCAAGGAAGCGGCTGGCAATATCCACATCGGCATCGACTGGCTCTCGTCCGTGTCGTTCGGCCACACCGACAAGATCGGCAAGCGCGTGATCGTGCTCGGCGGTGGCAACACCGCGATGGATTGCTGCCGCACCGCGCGCCGGCTCGGCGGCGAGGACGTCAAGGTGATCGTGCGCTCCGGCTTCGAGGAGATGAAGGCCTCGCCTTGGGAGAAGGAGGACGCGATCCACGAGGACATTCCGATCCTCAACTTCCTCGTCCCGGTCGCCTTCATCCACGACAACGGCAAGCTCACCGGCATCACCTTCCAGAAGGTGAAGGCCGAATACGATGCCAAGGGCCGCCGCAATCTCGTGCCGTCGGGCGAGCCCGACCAGACCGTCGAATGCGACGACGTGCTGGTCGCGGTCGGCCAGGAGAACGCCTTCCCCTGGATCGAGCAGGATTGCGGCATCGAGTTCGACAAATGGCACATGCCGAAAGTCGATCCGAAGACGTTCGTCTCGACCAATCCAAAAGTGTTTTTCGGCGGCGACGCCGCGTTCGGGCCGAAGAATATCATCTGGGCGGTGGCGCAGGGTCACGACGCCGCGCTGTCGATCCACAAGCTGCTGTCGGGCGAGGACATCACCGAACGGCAGCTGCCTGAAGTGCATGTCTCCTCGCAGAAGATGGGCATCCACGAATGGAGCTATGACAACGACATCTCCAATGACAAGCGCTTCAAGGTGCCGCATCGCGACAAGGTGGTCGCGCTGAAGGACATCCGCACCGAGGTCGAGCTCGGCTACGACGTCAAGCTCGCGCTCGGCGAAGCCCATCGCTGCCTGAACTGCGACGTCCAGACGGTGTTCTCCACTTCGCTCTGCATCGAATGCGATGCCTGTGTCGACATCTGCCCGATGGACTGCATCACCTTCACAGAGAATGGCGACGAAACCGATCTTCGCCAGCGCCTGAAGGCACCCTCACCGCATCCGGATCAGGACCTGTATGTGTCCTCAGACCTCAAGACCGGGCGCGTGATGGTCAAGGACGAGGACGTCTGCCTGCATTGCGGGCTGTGCGCCGAGCGTTGTCCCACCGGTGCCTGGGACATGCAGAAATATTTCATCGAGATGACCCACGCAGGTTCGACATGTCCGACAAAAAGCCGATCAGCAGCGTAAACGACTTCGTCGTCCGCTTCGCCAACGTCAACGGCTCGGGCTCGGCCAGCGCCAACGAAATGTTCGCACGCGCGATCCTGCGCCATGGCGTGCCGGTTAGCCCACGCAACATCTTCCCCTCCAACATCCAGGGCCTGCCGACCTGGTACGAGGTGCGCGTGACGGAAGACGGCCATCTCGGCGCCCGCGGCGGCGTTGACATGATGGTGGCGATGAACCCGCAAACCTGGGACAAGGACGTCGCCGGCATCGAGCCCGGCGGCTATCTGTTCTACGATTCCACCAAGCCGATGCCGTCGACCAAATTCCGCGACGACATCACCGTGATCGGCGTGCCGCTGACCGCGATCACCAACTCGACCTACACCGATCCGCGCCAGCGCCAGCTGTTCAAGAACATCATCTATTTGGGCGCGCTCTCGGCGCTGCTTGATATGGACCCGAAGCTGATCGAGCAGCTGATCGGCGAGCAATACAAGGGCAAGGAGAAGCTGCTCTCCTCCAACGTTCATGCGCTGCATTTGGGGCGCGACTGGGCGCTGCAGAACCTGAAATGCCCGATCGGGCTGCGAGTGAAGAAGTCCGACAAGGTCGGCGACCGCATCTTCATCGAGGGCAACAGCGCCGCTGCGCTCGGCGCCGTCTATGGCGGCGCAACGGTCTGCGCGTGGTATCCGATCACGCCGTCGTCGTCGGTGGCGGAGGCTTTCACCGCCCATTGCAAGAAGTACCGGCACGATCCCGAGACGGGCAAGGCGAAATACGCGATCGTGCAGGGCGAGGACGAGCTGGCCTCGATCGGCATCGTCATCGGCGCGTCCTGGAACGGCGCCCGCGCCTTCACCGCGACATCCGGCCCCGGCATCTCGCTGATGACCGAGTTCATCGGCCTGTCCTATTTTGCCGAGATCCCGGCCGTGATCATGAACATCCAGCGCGCCGGCCCCTCGACGGGCATGCCGACCCGCACCCAGCAATGCGATATCATCGCCTGCGCCTACGCCTCGCACGGCGACACCAAGCATGTGCTGCTGTTCCCGGAGGATCCGGCCGAGGCCTTCGAGTTCGCGGCCGCCGCCTTCGATCTCGCCGAGCGGCTGCAGACCACGATCTTCCTGATGCTCGACCTCGACATCGGCATGAATCACCGGCTCTGCCGTCCGCTGAAATGGGACGATTCCAAGCAGTATGACCGCGGCAAGGTGATGACGGCGGAGATGCTGGAAGAAGGCCGTGATTTCGGCCGCTACCTCGATGTCGACGGCGACGGCATTCCCTACCGCACCTATCCCGGCACGCACCCGACCAAGGGCTCTTATTTCACCCGCGGCACGTCGCGTGATCGCTATGCGCGCTATTCCGAGGAAGGCTCGGTCTATGCCGACAACATGCAGCGTCTCGTGCGCAAGTTCGAGACCGCGCAGGACCTCGTGCCGCGGCCGCTGCAGGCCAATGCGGAGCGGCCGACCAAATATGGCGTCATCTATTTCGGCTCGACCTCGCCCGCGATGGACGAGGCGATCGGATTACTTGAGGCGCGCGGGCATCAGCTCGACCGCCTGCGCATTCGCGCCTTCCCGTTCCATTCGAGCGTGGCGAGCTTCCTGGCCGAGCACGACTTCGTCTATGTCGTCGAGCAGAACCGCGACAGCCAGCTGCGTCAGCTCATCGTCAACGAGAACGGCATCGATCCCGTCCGCCTCGTGCCGATCGTGCATTATGACGGCACCCCGATTACCGCCCGCTATATCGCAAAAGCCATTGGCGACCACCAGGATCACCTCAAGGTGACCCCGCTCCGCAAGGCCGTGTCATGACCTACATTGCAAAGCCGAAATTTCACCACCCGGGCCTCAAGAAGAACGAGCTCGGCTACACGCATCGCGACTACGAAGGAAAGATCTCGACGCTGTGCGCCGGCTGCGGCCATGATCTGATCACGGCCTCGATCATCGAAGCCTGCTACGAGCTCTCGATCGAGCCGCATCGGGTGGCCAAAATCTCCGGCATCGGCTGCTCGTCGAAGACGCCGGACTACTTCCTCGGCAATTCGCACGGCTTCAACTCCGTGCACGGCCGCATGCCCAGCGTGCTGACCGGGGCCAACCTCGCCAATCGCGATCTGATCTATCTCGGCGTCTCCGGCGACGGCGATTCCGCCTCGATCGGCTTCGGCCAGTTCGCGCATTCGATCCGGCGCGGCGTCAACATGACCTATATCGTCGAGAACAACGGCGTCTATGGCCTCACCAAGGGGCAGTTCTCGGCCACCGCCGACCGCGGCTCGAAGTCGAAGAAGGGCGTGACCAACACCGACAACGCCATCGACCTGGCCGCGATCGCGCTGCAGCTCGGTGCGACCTTCGTGGCGCGCTCGTTCTCCGGCGACAAGGCCCAGCTCGTGCCGCTGATCGCCGCTGCGATCGGCCACAAGGGCGCGTCCTTCATCGACGTCATCAGCCCGTGCATCGCCTTCAACAACCACGCCGGCTCGACCAAGAGTTTTGATTATGTCCGCGAGCATAACGACGCCGTGAACCGGCTCGACGTGCTGGTCGGCCGCGATCCCATCGCGGTGGACTATGCGCCGGGTACGGTGCAGGTGGTCGAGCAGCATGACGGCAGCAAGATCGCGCTGCGCAAGATCGACGCCGACTACGATCCGCATGACCGGCTCGGCGCCCAGACCTTCCTCGCGAGGCATGCCGCCAAGGGCCAGATTGTGACCGGGCTGCTCTACGTCGACCCCGATGCGGAAGATCTGCACAGCCATCTCAACACGGTCGAGACGCCGCTCAACTCGCTGGAAGCCGACACGCTCTGCCCGGGATCGGCGGCGCTGGACAAGTTCAACGCCAGCCTGCGCTGATCATTTGCCGCGCCGAGGCGGCTGCCTGACGCGCACGGTGATCTTGTCCGACACGACAGGCGGGTCGAACGGATAGTGCTTCGCATCGCCCAACACCAGTTGCAGCGTGTGGGTCCCGGGCGGAAGCTCGAGAAATGTCTCGGTCTGCCCCGCCCCGAAATGCAGATGCGACTTGTCCTGCGGGATCGGCTCCTTCGGATCGATGGGATCGTTGACGTCGATCAGCAAATGATGGTGGCCGGCGTTCTGATAGTCGTCGCCGGCATGCGTCACGCCCATGTTGCGCAGGCCGAACCGGACCAGGAACCCGCCGCGCACCCTTTGCCCGTCGTACGGCGTGATAAAATAGACCTTTGCGTCCTTTGGAGCAGTCTTGCCCTGCGAGAAGGCCATGCCCGGGAGCAATGCGAGCACCGCTGACAGCGCCACGCAGCGAAGGATGTGCATCAATCTACTCCGGCAGTTAAGGACTGAGCGCGACGCGGAATCCATGCGTCGGGTAACGAACATTGGTATCGTAACCGTCGCGGTTGGACGGCCGTACGTATCTCGAGTCGTTCTTCCAGGAGCCCGAGCGCAGGACGTGCGAGTTGCAGTCCCCACCGCTCCATGCCGAACCGTCATTGGGCGCGCCCTGATAGGTCCTGTGCCAGCAGTCCTCGACCCATTGATCGACGCCGCCGCCCATATCGTAGAGACCGAAAGGATTGGGCTTGAAGCTGCCGACTTTCGCCGGCTGCTCGGCCACGGCATCCCCGCAGTCCTTGCACCCGGCCATGCCCTGCTGGGACTTGTCGCCCCACCAATACTTTGTCGACGTCCCGCCGCGCGCCGCATACTCCCATTCGGCTTCGCTTGGGAGCCGGTAAGGCTTCTTCGTCGCTTGCACGAGGAAGGCGGCATATTGCTGTGCGTCGGTCCAGCTCACATTGGTGACCGGCGCATCGTCCTTGCCGGTGGCCGTGAATCCGCACGCCTTGGCGGCGGCGCACTCGTTCCATTCCTGCACTGTCACCGGATATTTTCCGATCGAGAATGGCTTGACCGTGACCTGGTGGACAGGACGTTCGGTCGGATCATCGTTGCTTCCCATCGCAAAGCTGCCGCCGCGAACGGCGATCATCTCGGGTTCACGGACGGGTGCCGCTGTCGGTTGGCTGGGCTCCGGAGTGGGCGACGCAGGCGCCGACGCCAATGAGGGAGACGGTTGCGGTGTCTGCGTCGCCGCCTCGCGCGGCGACGGCTGCGGGATCGGTGATGCGGCCGGAGCAGCGGCCGGCGTCGCGGCCTGCTGGCCCACCCTGCCCTGCGGCTGCGCCAGCAAATACCAGAGCACGCCCGCGGCAATCACCAGCACGGTGATGCCCAGGAGAAAGATCAGGGTATTCTCGCGCCGGCCACGCGTCCTGCCGACTGCATCTGCGTCCGGCAGCACACGATAGATGCGCACGGGATCCGTGATGTTCTTGACCTTGCGATCCCCGAGCGATTCATAGCCGCACACCACCTTGTGCTTGATCTGCTCGTAGATCGCGCCGGAGATGTAGACCTGACCGGGTTCGGCAATGCCTTCGATGCGTGTCGCAATATTGACGCCATCGCCGTAGACGTCGTCCGGCTCAACGATGACATCACCGAGATTGACGCCAATCCGGTATTCGATCCGGGAGTCCCTCGGTATCGAGGCATTGCGGCCGATGAGGTTCTGCTGGATGACAATACTGCATCGAACGGCCTCGACGGGGCTATCGAAGATGGCGATGAAGCCATCGCCGGTGGTCTTCACTAAACTTCCATGATGCTCGACGATGCTGGGTTCGATGAGGTCCCGCTCGATCCGCTTGACGCGGACATGCGTGCCTTCCTCGTCCGCCTGCATCAAGCGACTGTAGGATGCGATGTCGCCGACAATGATAGCGGCGAGACGACGAGGCATTCCGCCGTGCGGAGGCGGCTCGTTGTGATTCCCGGATCTGAAGTTGCGAATTTCGCCCATTGCGGGGGACTCCACAAAACCTACAAGAGGCGGCCCCAGCCTACGACTTCGAGAAACAATCGCGTGTGAACGCTATCACATTAACGAACCGGGACAACGTCGAAGGAATCGCCGAGACGAGTTCCGGGGAGCAAGGGCTTACAATTGCCTGAACCTTCCTGGCCCTACCTGCGACTAAGGCATCGCTCGGAGGGCCTATGGCGGCTCCGTAGAAGGGGAGAGACAGGGTGCCGGGCGGGTTCGGCCGGCATGATCGCGAGGCCCGCTTTGGTGAAATCTAGCTGACTGGCTCCGGCGCCGGCTGAGGCTCCGGCACGGCGTGGTCCGAATGGGCCGGTCGTCCGACGCCCCAATATAGCTTGCAGGTCTCGAGCAAGGTTTCGATGTTCATGGTCAGGCCGCCCGCATTGACGATCACGCCGTCGGCGCCAAGCGCTTTGCTCATCATCGACAAGGCCTGCGTCAGAAATCCTCCGGAGAATCGCTTGGCGACAAGGGGATCGACCTTGAGCACCACGAATTTCTGTGCGCGCCGCTCCCACAGCATGATCTTTCGCACGGCGCTCCAGGCGATGGTCTCGTCGGCGAGCCTGGTGTCGCGAATACCGACACGGCTGATGAAGACCACCGGCTGTCGGGCGGAGATCAGCCGCCAGAGCATCCTGCAGGTGCCAAGGCCGAAAAACACCGCGCCGACATAGCAGGCGGCGACCTCGAACGTGGTGATGCTCTTGCCGTCCTGCCAGCTGAATGCGAGCCCGGCACAGAGCAGCGTCAGCAGCAGGCTGCCGCCGAAAAACATCAGCAGCCGGGCTCGCGAATAGCCGATCGCAAGATTGGGCAAGTTCTGACTTTCGACATTTTCGGTCGCCTCCAGCCGTTTGCAACAACCCGGGGTCTATCCGCGCCCCACGCTCCCAAGGGGTTAAGCCTCGAGCCTTGCGCGAGGCTGCCCGCGGGAGGCGCAGTTGAACGCACCGTGTCCGGCTCGCGACTAACGGCCAGTTGGCCCCCACCCTGCCGATGCGGGCCGTCATTGGCTGACGTATCCGGTGCGACCATGAAGCTTGCCCTCATCCTTCCGCTTGCCATTGTCGCCTTCATCGGCCTCGCCCGCGCCGAGGACGTCGACGACGTCCGCGAGGCGAGCACGACCGAGGCCGAAACCTTCAACGCGCGCATGTATGCGGGCACGACGGCTTATGCCTGCTTCGTCCGCCGCTACGATGCCGGGCACCTGGCGCGGCATCCGAACCAGAAGGTCGCTTCGATGAAGCTGCTGGTCTCGGCCGAGACCGACAGCGAGGACAAGCAGCTCCACAATTCGTTCCGGCTCGGCTTCCGGTATCGCCACCGCAGCGGCGATTTCGACTCCAGCGGCTCCTGTGACCACGTGGTGCTCACCAAGGACGGCGGCGAGGTCCGGCTCGGCTGCGGCGTCGATTGCGAGGGCGGCGGTATCGGCGTCGCGCTCTCGAAGGACGACAAATCCGCCATCGTGAGGCTCGCGAGCGTCAGGGTCTGGCTGCACGACAAGCCGGACGACGAGGCCGAGCGATCGCTGGTTGCAGGCCACGACGACGGGATTTTCAGGCTCGACCGGACCGATACCGGCGAATGCGCCGCGCTCGTGACCGACCGCAAGGAACTCGCCGCGCTCCGCCACAAGTGATATGCCTCCGGCGAAAGCTGGTCGCCGTTACTGTTTGCGCATGATCTTTCCGGAAAACCGCTTCGCACTTTTCCGGATCATGCTTTGAGGAGATCGCCATGAACCGCCGGAACATCTTGTGGAGCACCGTCTCGGCGCTGGGCGCGGCGTTTGAAGCCTCGCGCGCCAAGGCGGCAACGAAAGCGAAGTCAGACAGACTGAAGGTCGTCTATCACCTCAGCGATGCCGACAAGGTCAATTTCGTGCTCGGCAACATCCAGAACCACATCGACGGCGTCGGCGGCCCCGACCATGTCACGATCGCGCTGGTGATCCACGGGCCGGCGCTGAAGGCGTTCCACTCGGCGCAGGCCAACCCGGATGTCAGCAAGCGGATCGGCGATTTCTCCAGGGATGGCGTCGAGCTCGCCGCCTGCGGCAACACCATGAAGGCGCAGAACATCACGCTAACGGATCTGCTGCCGGGGTTCGTGAGCGCGGAGAAGGGCGGCGTGGTGCGTTTGGCCGAGCTGCAGTCTCAGGGGTATCTGTATCTGCGGCCGTAGGGCGCCGCGAATTCTCCGTCATTGCTCCATCCCGCTTGACATACCTATAACCCCATGGTTATGAGTTAATCCATAATCTTGGAGTTATGGATTCCGCATGTCCGCCGCCGATCTTCTGTTTCGGACGCTCGCCGACCCAACCCGGCGGGCAATCTTCGAGCGGCTTTGTCGCGAGGGCGAGCAGACGGTCGGGGCACTGACCGCGCGATCCGGTGTTTCCCAGCCGGCGGTGTCAAAACATCTGGGTGCGCTGAGGCAGGCTGGCCTGGTGCGTGACCGCCATGAAGGGCGCCAGACCCATTACAGCGCGCAGCCCGGCGCGCTCAATCCGCTGATCGACTGGACCAGCCAGATGGCGGGCTTCTGGCAGAACCGGCTCGATGCGCTCGACGATCTGCTGAAGAGGATGGACCAATGACTGAGGCTGCGACCGAAACACGTTCCGTGGTGATCGAGCGGGAATTTGCTTATCCGCCGGAGCGGCTGTGGCGCGCGCTGACACAGCCGCATCTGATCGAGGAATGGCTGATGAAGAACGACTTCAAGCCGACGGTCGGTCATCGCTTCAATCTGCGCGGCGAATGGGGCGGCGTGCTCGACTGCGAAGTGCTCGCCATCGAGCCGCCGCGCACGCTGGCCTACACCTGGAATTTCACGCATGAGGATCCAGCCTACGACCTCAAGAGCGTGGTGACGTTCACGCTCACCCCGCAAGGATCAGGCACGCATCTGCGCGTCGAGCAGGCGGGCTTCCGTCCCAGCCAGAAGCAGGCCTATGGCGGCGCGCATGCCGGCTGGAAGCAGTTTTTCACCAAGCTGGACGAGCTGCTGGCGCGGGCCGAATAGCCCGGCCGCCGACATCCATTCCGAACATTCGCACAGGAGACCCAGATGAGTTCGAACATGTGGATCCGACAGATCCATCGCTGGCTGTCGGTTGCCTTCACCCTTGCCGTGATTGCCAACATCGTTGCGCTGATCATGCAGATTGAAGCGACGTGGATCGGGTTGCTGACCTTCGTGCCGCTGTTCCCGCTGCTCGCGACCGGACTGTATCTGTTCGCGCTGCCCTATCTTGGTCGTCGTAGCAACGCGTGAACGGGGCGAGAGCATGAAGAAAGCGGTGACCGCCAACAAGACCGGCGCGAAGGACGCGGACGGAGCTTCGCCTACCAAGATGATCGACGGCAGGATCAAGGAGCTCGGCGACTGGCGCGGCGAGACGCTGAAGCGAATCCGCGCGCTGATCAAGGAGGCCGACCCTGACGTGGTCGAGGAATGGAAATGGCGCGGCGTTCCCGTGTGGGAGCACGACGGCATCATCTGCACCGGCGAGACCTACAAGGCTCTCGTCAAGCTGACCTTTGCCAGGGGCGCGGCGCTGGACGACCCGGCCGGCCTGTTCAATTCCAGCCTCGATGGCAATGTGCGGCGCGCGATCGATATTCCCGAGGGCGCCAAGATCAACGAAAAGGCGCTGAGGGCACTGATCCGCGCGGCGGTGGAGCTGAATGCGTCCAAGGTCAAGAAGAAGCCCGCGAAGAAGGGCTAGCCTAAAGCAACTGTTGTGCAGCCACGAACCCCTTCCTTCTCCCCTTGTGGGAGAAGGTGGCGCGAAGCGCCGGATGAGGGGTCTCCATCGACACGGGAAACTGCGGAGAGATACCCCTCACCCAGTGAGCTTGTGTCTGCCGGCGTCGCTGCCCTCTCCCACAAGGGGCGAGGGCACATTGACGTGCATCTCGCCTTATCACTTCAGCGCAGTCAGCGCCGTTACGCCGCCGCCGTGATCGGCCGCGGGCTCACGACGTATTCGCGCAGCACCTTGTCGCTCCCGTCGACCTCGATCAGCGCGACGTCGTAGGTCCAGAGATCGGCGAGATGCTGGAGCACCCGCTTGGCATCGGTCTCGTTGAGCTGGGAGCCCTTGATGACGCGGTGATGCAGGATCAGCCGGCGGTCGCCGGAAAGATCGACATCGACCACCTCGATATTGGCGTCGATGTAGCCGACGTCGTGCTGCCGCGCCAGCTCGCGGCGGACGCGGCGGAAACCGCGGTCGTCGTGAATGGCGTCAACCCGGATGCCGGCGCGCTCCTCGGGGTCGTCGTGCAGATGGAACATGCGGAAGTGCCGCATCAGCTTCGGGCTCAGGAACTGGGCGATGAAGCTTTCATCGCGGTAATTGGCCCAGACGTCGCGCAGCACGCCCATGACGTCGTTCTTGCCGGCGATATCGGGGAACCACTCGCGGTCCTCGTCCGACGGGCTGGCGACGATGCGCTCGATGTCCTGCATCATGGCGAAGCCCAGCGCATAGGGGTTGAAGCCCGAGAAGCGCTGATCGTCGAATTCGGGCTGGAACACCACATTGGTGTGCGATCCCAGGAATTCGAGGAAGTTGCCGTCGGTGATGCGGCCCTGCTGATGCAGCTGGGTCATGATGCGGTAGTGGACGTAGGTCGCCGTCCCCTCGTTCATCACCTTGGTCTGGCTCTGCGGATAGAAATACTGCGCGATGTGGCGGACGATGCGCAGCAACTCGCGCTGCCAAGGGGCGAGCCGCGGCGCACTCTTCTCCAGGAAATAGAGCAGGTTTTCCTGCGGCAGGCCGAGCAGCTTGCGGCGCCGCTCGAGGGAGATCGCGGCCCGGGTCTTCGATGCGCCCTTGGGCACGGTGCGCCAGAGATCGTTGAAGACTTCCTCTTCGTGCTGGCGGCGGCGCCCTGCCCGCTTCTCTTCCTCGCGCAGGTCGAGCTTCTTCTTGCCGGGATAGCGGTCGATGCCGTGCGACATCAGCGCATGCGCGGCGTCGAGCGTGCGCTCGACCTCGGTGCGGCCGTAGCGCTCCTCGCACTGCATGACGTAGTTCTTGGCAAAATCCAGGTAGTCGAGAATCCCTTCCGCATCGGTCCACTGCTTGAACAGGTAATTGTTCTTGAAGAAATGGTTGTGGCCGAACGCGGCGTGCGCGATCACCAGCGTCTGCATCGTCGCCGTGTTCTCCTCCATCAGATACGAGATGCAGGGCGAGGAGTTGATCACGATCTCATAGGCGAGGCCCATCAGGCCCTTGCGATACGACGCCTCGTGATACGCAAAATGCTTGCCGAACGACCAGTGCTTGTAGAACAGCGGCATGCCGACGGACGAATAGGCGTCGAGCATCTGCTCGGCGGTGATCACCTCGATCTGGTTCGGGTAGACGTCGAGCCCGAGATCCTTCAACGCCACCTCCTCGCAGGCATCGATGATGCGCTGCAAGGTGTGGAAATCCCAATCGGCGCCTTCGAACAAGCGTTCCGTCATGGAGCGGCTTTCTCCTGAGAAGTCTCGCGGCGCTGGAACAGATCGTGGAACACCGGGAAGATCTCGCTGCGCTCGCTGACCTTGCGCATCGAGAGCGGTGCGCCGCTGTTGCGCAGGCGCTCGTAAAGGGTCCAGAGCGAGGAATCGGAGAGATCGAAGGCGCTGCCGCCGGATTCCTCGACCTCGAGATAGGCGAAGAACTGGCAGACCGGCAGGATCTTTTCGGTCAGCAGCAGGCTGGCGAGCTCGCCGTCGGAATAGGAATTGTCACCGTCGGAGGCTTGCGCCGCGTAGATATTCCAGTCCGCCGGATTGAAGCGCTCGCGCACGATCTCGTGCATCGCCTGCAGCGCGCTGGAGACCAGCGTGCCGCCGGAGGCCGGGCCGTAGAAGAAGGTCTGCTCGTCGACCTCCTCGGCGCGGTCGGTGTGGCGGATGAAGACGATCTCGACATGCTTGTAGCGCCGCTTCAGGAATACGTAGAGCAGCATGTAGAAGCGTTTTGCCAGATCCTTCATGTGCTCGGACATCGAGCCGGAGACGTCCATCAGGCAGAACATCACGGCCTGCGCTACCGGCCGCGGCACCTTCTCGTAACGGCGGTAGCGGATGTCGAGCGGATCGATGAAGGGAATGCGCTTGGTCTTCGCCTTCAGCTTTTCGAGCCGGGCCATGAGCTCCGCGCGCTCGTCCTGGTCGGTGCAGGCAGCGATCGCGGCTTCCAGCGCTTCGACTTCGTCCTTGCTGGGACGCCTGAGCGCGATGCGGCGGGCCAGTGCGAGCTTTACGGTGCGGCTGACCGAGATGTTTGCGGGCGACCCCGACGTGGTGTAGCCGGCGCGCTGGATGCCTTCGCTCTCGGTCTGAGCGATCTTGCGCTTGGCGAGATCCGGCAGTTCGAGATCGTCCAGGAAGAGATCGACGAATTCGTCGCGGCTCAGCACGAACCGGAAGGCGTCCTCGCTGTCGCCTTCGCCGGGACCGGAATCCTTGGCGCTGCCCTGGCCGGAGCGCTGGAGGTAGTCGCCCTCGATGAACTTCTTGTTGCCGGGCAGCACCATGTCGCGCGTTCCGCCTTCGCGGCGGAAACGCGGCTCGTGCATGCCGTCGAGCGGTATCGTGACCTCACCACCCTCCAGGACGTCCTTGATGTCGCGTTCCTGCGAGGTCTTCTTGACGGCGCCCTGCACCAGGGATTTGGCCCGACGCAAGAACCGCTGCCGGTTCTCAAGACTCTTGCCGCCTGGATTCAGGCGCCTGTCAATAATGTGAATGGCCACTTTCTCATCCGCCTCAACCGGCTTGCTTCACGCGCATGTACCATTCGACCAGTCGGCGAACCTGACGCTCGGTGTAGCCGCGCTCCACCATGCGTGCGACGAACTCGCCGTGCTTCTTCTCCGTCTCGCCGTCCTTCTTCGACCCGAACGAGATCACCGGAAGCAGATCCTCGACCTGAGAGAATATCCGCTTTTCGATCACATCGCGAATCTTCTCGTAGGAGGTCCAGGTCGGATTCTTGCCGCCGTTCTGGGCCCGGGATCGTAACGAGAATTTGACGACCTCGTTCCGGAAGTCCTTGGGATTGGCGATGCCCGCGGGCTTCTCGATTTTCGTCAATTCCTGGTTCAACAATTCGCGATCAAGCAGCTGGCCGGTGTCGGGGTCCTTGAAATCCTGGTCCTCGATCCAGGCGTCGGCATAATCGACATAGCGGTCGAACAGGTTCTGGCCATAGTCGGAGTAGGATTCCAGATAGGCCTTCTGGATCTCATTGCCGATGAACTCGGCGTAGCGCGGCGCGAGGTCGGCCTTGATGAATTCGAGATAGCGCTTCTCGACTTCCTCGGGCAGCTGCTCCCGGCGGATCGACTGCTCCAGCGCGTACATCAGGTGCACGGCGTCCGCGGCAACCTCCTGCGGATCGTGGTTGAAGGTCGCAGCCAATATCTTGAAGGCGAAGCGGGTGGAGACGCCGTCCATGCCCTCGTCGACGCCTGCGGCATCGCGATATTCCTGGACGCTGCGCGCCTTCGGATCGGATTCCTTCAGGCTCTCGCCGTCGTAGACCCGCATCTTGCCGAACAGCGTCGAGTTCTCGTGCTTGCGCAGGCGCGACATCACCGAGAATCGCGCCAACGTTTCCAACGTCGAGGGCGCGCAAGGTGCGGCCGCGAGCTCGGAGCCCTGAATCAGCTTCTCGTAGATCTTCTGCTCCTCGGTGACCCGCAGGCAGTACGGCACCTTGATGACGCAGATACGGTCGATGAAGGCTTCGTTGTTCTTGTTGGCCTTGAAGCTCGACCACTCCGCCTCGTTGGAGTGCGCGAGGATGACGCCGGTGAACGGGATCGCGCCGATATTCTCGGTGCCGATATAGTTCCCCTCCTGCGTTGCGGTCAGCAAGGGATGCAGCATCTTGATCGGCGCCTTGAACATCTCGACGAACTCGAGCACGCCCTGATTGGCGCGGTTGAGGCCGCCGGAATAGCTGTAGGCGTCGGGATCGTTCTGCGCGTAAGTTTCGAGCTTGCGGATATCGACCTTGCCGACCAGCGAGGAGATGTCCTGGTTGTTCTCGTCACCGGGCTCGGTCTTGGCGATACCGATCTGGCGCAGCCGCGACGGCTGAATCTTGGCGACGCGGAATTGCGAGATGTCGCCGCCAAAGGCCTCCAGCCGCTTGTAGCACCACGGGCTCATCAAGCCGGTAAGACGACGGCGCGGAATGCCGTACTTCTCTTCCAGCATCGGCCCCAGCTGATCGGGATCGAACAGGCTGAGCGGGCTCTCGAACACCGGCGAGAGTTCATCGCCGGCCTTGAGCACGTAGATCGGATGCACCTCCATCAGCGACTTCAGCCGCTCGGCGAGCGAGGATTTACCGCCGCCGACCGGTCCGAGCAGGTAGAGGATCTGCTTGCGTTCTTCCAGGCCCTGCGCCGCATGTCGGAAGAAACCGACGATGCGCTCGATGGTTTCTTCCATACCGTAGAAGCCCGCGAAGGCCGGATAGGTGCGGATCGTGCGGTTCAAAAAAATACGGCCAAGGCGTGGGTCCTTGGCCGTGTCAATCGTCTGGGGCTCGCCGATCGCCGCCAGTAACCGTTCGGCCGAGTTCGCGTATTTCATGGGATCGCTTCGACACGATTCCAGGTATTCCGCCATCGACATGTCGTGCTGGCTTCTCGCCTCGAACGACTTCGCGAAAGCGTTGAATAGAGAATCGTTGTACATGATCCCTCTCCGCGTGAGTTCCGCTACAAGCTGAAACGAAAGCAGTTACTGGACCGTTCCTCAGGCCGCTTCTCGAATCAGCGTGAGCACATGACCATCATTGGACACCCGGGTGCCGAGACGACGCAACGTACAAGGTAGGCACTCGCTGAATTACGAACAGGCACTTGCCTGTAATTTGTGCGAATCTCTGTCCATCTTCGCTCATTTCCCAAAAATGTCACTCGTTCGCCACATCCGGGCAATACCGGGGACCACTCCCTCCGGCACTGCAACATGACAAGCTGCCAGCGGCAAACTTATGACGCTTGCAGGGCGATGCCTTGCGCGCCCCGTTCATCTTCCTGCTGCGATGCGACGCATGGGCTGAATCCGCGGCTGCGAGCACGAGCCGCATCACGCATTGAGCGATGTCGAGTTCATGAGATGCGCCGATGCACACGGCCGACGCCATCGATGGCCGGCGATCGGCGACGGCAACGCCGTCAGAACGTGCGTGCATGCTTCCCCCAGCATGGCCATTCGCGACCGAGCCGATGACGATCAGACGGACCGATAACCGCTGACGACACTCCGCGACGCGACCGATGCCCTCACGCAACGAGACCTCAGCCGAACCATCCCGGCCAACTTTTTATTACGCAAAAGCACGACTCCCGCCTGGATCGCCATGATCGCGACGGAGTTAAACTGAGAGAATGACGCCAATGCCCTTGATTGGTTCCCTCCCGGGAGCATGTGAGCTAAAGGATAGCGCGTCAGGACCGGCGCGGAAACCCCCTCTGCCCGCAGGCTTGGAGATCAATAAGCATCATGAATCCCGTCAAAGAACTGGAAAAGCACGGACAAGCCGTCTGGCTCGACTTCCTCGCCCGGGGCTTCATCGCCAAGGGTGACCTGAAGCGGCTGATCGACACCGACGGCGTCAAGGGCGTCACCTCCAATCCATCGATCTTCGAGAAGGCGATCGGCAGCTCGGACGAATACGACGCCCCGATCGGCAAGGCGCTGAAGCGCGGCGACCGGACCGTGGCCGACCTGTTCGAGGCGGTCGCCGTCGAGGACATCCAGAACGCCGCCGACGTGCTGCGGCCGGTCTATGACCGGCTCAAAGGCCATGACGGCTATGTCAGCCTCGAGGTCTCGCCCTATTTGGCGATGGACACCGCCGGTACCGTCGCCGAGGCACGGCGGCTCTGGAAGGACGTCAACCGCAAGAACCTGATGGTGAAGGTGCCGGCGACGCCGCAGGGCCTGCCGGCGATCGAAACCCTGATCGGCGACGGCGTCAGCATCAACATCACGCTGTTGTTCTCGAAAGCTGTCTATCTGGAGGTCGCCGAGGCCTATCTCGCCGGTCTCGAGAAGTATGTCGCCGGCGGCGGCGACCCCTCGCATGTCGCCAGCGTGGCGAGCTTCTTCGTCAGCCGCATCGATTCCATGGTCGACAAGCAACTCGACGAGAAGATCGCGCGTGCCAACGATCCATCCGAGAAGGAGCGCCTCGCCACGCTGAAAGGCAAGGTCGCGATCGCCAACGCCAAGATTGCCTATCAGGATTACAAGCGCCTGTTCTCGGGCCCGCGCTGGGACAAGCTCGCCGCCAAGGGCGCCAAGCCGCAGCGCATGCTGTGGGCCTCGACCGGCACCAAGAACAAGGACTACAGCGACGTGCTCTATGTCGAGGAGCTGATCGGCCCCGACACCATCAACACCATGCCGCCGGCGACGCTGGATGCATTCCGCGACCACGGCAAGCTGCGCGACAGCCTGGAGGAGAACGTCGACGACGCCCGCCGCGTGCTGGAAGAGCTGGAGCGCTCCGGCATCTCGCTCGATGCCATCACCGAGGAGCTCGTCAAGGACGGCGTCAAGCAGTTCGCCGACGCCGCCGACAAGCTCTACGGCGCCGTTGCCCACAAGCGCGCAACCGTGCTCGGACCCGCAATCGACCGCCAGCAGCTCTCGCTGGGTGACGGCCTCGGCAAGGCCATGGCCAAGAGCACCGAGGAATGGCGCGCGTCGGCCAAGATCCGCAAGCTGTGGCAGCGCGACAAGTCGGTCTGGACCGGGACGGACGAGGACAAATGGCTGGGCTGGCTCGACAGCGCGGCGAAAGCCGATGTCGCCGACTACGAGGACTATGCCAACCGCGTGAAGGGCCAGAACTTCTCCGACGCCGTCGTGCTTGGCATGGGCGGATCGAGCCTCGGGCCGGAAGTGCTGGCCGAGACCTTTCCGAAGAAGGCGGGCTTCCCGAAGCTGCACGTGCTGGATTCCACGGATCCGGGGCAGGTGCGGGCGATGGAGGCCAAGATCGACATCGCCAAGACCGTGTTCATCGTCTCCAGCAAATCCGGCGGCACCACCGAGCCGAACGCGATGAAGGATTATTTCCATGAGCGCGTCGCGCAGGCCCTCGGCCCGAAGGCCAAGACCGGCTTCCGCTTCATCGCGGTGACCGACCCGGGCTCCTCGCTGGACAAGGCGGCGAAGAAGCTCGACTACGCCCGCATTTTCCACGGCGAACCATCGATCGGCGGCCGCTATTCGGTGCTATCGCCATTCGGCCTGGTGCCGGCGGCCACGGCCGGCATCGACGTCAGGACCTTGGTCAAGCATGCGCTCTCGATGGCGCGCTCCTGCGGACCGGACGTGCCGCCAAGCGAGAATCCGGGCGTCCAGCTCGGCCTCGCCATGGGCCTTGCCGGCCTCGAAGGCCGCGACAAGGTGACGATCCTGGCGTCGAAGAAGATCGCCGATTTCGGTGCCTGGGCCGAGCAGCTGATCGCGGAATCGACCGGCAAGGAGGGCAAGGGCCTGATCCCGATTGCCGGCGAGCCGCTGGGCGAATCCTCGCTCTACGGCAGCGATCGCTTCTTCATCGACATCCGCACCGAGGGCGAGACAGACGCGGCGCACGATTCCGCGCTTGCCGGGATCGAGGCGGCCGGTCATCCCGTCGTGCGCATCGTGATGAAATCGATCGACCATCTCGGGCAGGAGTTCTTCCGTTTCGAGATGGCGACCGCGGTGGCGGGCTCGATCCTCGGCATCAACCCGTTCGACCAGCCCGACGTGGAGGCGGCCAAGATCAAGACCCGCGAGCTCACCGCATCATTCGAGAAGACCGGGGCGCTGCCGGCCGAAGAGCCGGTGGTCAGCACCGATGAAGCCGATCTCTACACCGACGCGGCCAACGCCAAGGCGTTGCGCGCAGCCGGTGCCAATGGCGATCTCACCTCCTGGCTGAAGGCGCATCTGTCGCGTTCGGGCCATGGCGATTATGTCGCCTTGCTCGGCTACATCGCACGCGACAAGGCGACGATCGACGCGCTTCAGGCGATGCGCCTCGAAGTACGCGAAAAGCGGCATGTCGCGACCGCCGCCGAATTCGGACCGCGGTTCCTGCACTCGACCGGGCAAGCCTACAAGGGCGGGCCCGACAGCGGCGTGTTCCTCCAGATCACCGCCGATGATGCCAAGGATCTGGCCGTGCCGGGCCAGAAGGCAAGTTTTGGCGTGATCAAAGCGGCGCAGGCGCGTGGCGATTTCGACGTGCTCACCGAGCGCGGCCGGCGCGCGCTTCGGGTGCACCTGAAGGGTGCGCTCAAGAAAGGTCTCGCGGCGCTCAACGCCGCGCTCACTGACGCGCTGAACTAAGAGGAATATCTCAATGCAACTCGGCATGATCGGCCTCGGCCGGATGGGCGGCAACATCGTTCGCCGGCTGATGCGCCACGGCCATTCGACCGTGGTCTATGACAAGGACGCCAAGGCCGTCGCCGGTCTCGCCGCGGATGGCGCAGTCGGCTCGGCGACGCTGGAGGAGTTCATCGCGAAACTGGAACGGCCGCGCACCGCCTGGGTGATGCTGCCAGCGGGCCGCATCACCGAGCAAACGATCGACACGATTGCCGGCGTGATGCAGGAAGGCGACGTCATCATCGATGGCGGCAACACCTTCTGGCAGGACGACGTTCGCCGCGGCAAGGCGCTGAAGGCGCGCAGCATCCACTATGTCGACGTCGGTACCTCCGGGGCGTCTGGGGCTCGACCGCGGCTATTGCATGATGATCGGCGGCGAGAAGCCGGTGGTCGACCGGCTCGATCCGATCTTTGCAGCCCTTGCGCCCGGCGCCGGCGACATCCCGCGCACCGAAGGACGTGACGGACGCGATCCGCGCATCGAGCAGGGCTACATCCATGCCGGTCCCGTCGGCGCGGGCCATTTCGTCAAGATGATCCACAACGGCATCGAATACGGCCTGATGCAGGCCTATGCCGAAGGCTTCGACATTCTCAAGAACGCCAATATCGACGCCCTGCCGGCCGATCATCGTTACGATTTCGATCTCGCAGACATCGCCGAAGTCTGGCGGCGCGGCAGCGTGATCCCGTCGTGGCTGCTCGACCTTACCTCGACCGCGCTCGCCGACAGCCCTGCACTGGCTGAATATTCCGGCTTTGTGGAAGATTCCGGCGAGGGCCGCTGGACCGTGAATGCGGCGATCGACGAGGCCGTGCCGGCCGAAGTCCTGACGGCCGCGCTCTACACACGTTTCCGTTCCCGCAAGGAACACACCTTCGCCGAAAAATTCTCTCCGCAATGCGTGCGGGGTTCGGCGGCCACAAGGAGCCGAAGCAGCCAGACGCTTCGAAACCCAAATAAGAAGTCGAAGCAGCAAGCAAGACAGCGAAGGCCGATCATTCGTGACAAAAGACCAGCCGCCCAAGCGCAAGCCGGAAAATTGCGCCTTCGTCATTTTTGGTGCCACCGGCGACCTCACGCACCGCCTTGTGATCCCGTCGCTTTACAACCTTGCCGCAGAACATTTGCTGCCGGAGAAATTTTGCGTCGTCGGTGTGGGCCGCAACGCCATGTCGGATGACGAGCTCCGCGAGGGCCTGATGAAAGGGCTGCACGAATTCGCAACCCGTCCTGTGGACGACGTCATCGCAAAGAAACTCCTGGAGCGCGTGAGCTTCGTCGAAGCCGATGCGAAAGACCCGCCGTCATTCGACCGACTGCACGCGCATCTCGACACGCTCGAATGCGCCCAGGACACCGGCGGCAATCGCCTGTTCTATCTGGCGACTCCGCCAGCTGCGTTCGCGCCGACCGCGCGCGAGCTCGGCCGCACCGGCATGATGAAGGAGAGCGGCACCTGGCGGCGGCTGGTGATCGAAAAGCCGTTCGGCACCGATCTTGCCTCGGCGCGGGCGCTGAATGCCGAGTTGCTGAAAATCATGGACGAGCACCAGATCTACCGGATCGATCATTATCTCGGCAAGGAGACGGTGCAGAACATTTTGGTGCTGCGCTTTGCCAACGGCATGTTCGAGCCGATCTGGAATCGCAACCACATCGACCATATTCAGATCACGGTCGAGGAGAAGCTCGGCGTCGGCCATCGCGGCGGATTCTACGATGCCACCGGCGCGCTGCGCGACATGGTGCCGAACCATCTGTTCCAGCTGATGTCGCTGGTCGCAATGGAACCGCCGGCCCGTTTCGACGCCCATTCCGTGCGCTCCGAAAAGGCCGAGGTGCTGACCGCGATCCAGCAGCCGAGTCACGAGGAGGCGCTGAGGAATTCTGTCCGCGCGCAATATCTCGCGGGCCGGATCGGCGACGACGAAATCCCGGACTACCGCAAGACCGACGACGTCAAGCCGGGCAGCAGCACCGAGACTTTTGTCGCGCTGAAGCTGATGATCGACAATTGGCGCTGGGCCGGCGTGCCGTTCTATCTGCGCACGGGCAAGGCGCTGGGGCACAAGCGCACCGAAGTCGCGATCAAGTTCAAGCAGGCGCCGCTCTCGATGTTCTCCGGCACGGCGGTCGACCGTCTCTCGCAAAATTTCCTCACCATCGGCATTGCGCCGACCGAGACGATCGAGCTTCAGTTCAACGCCAAGATTCCGGGACCGAGCATCACTATCGACGGCGTCGAGATGAAGTTCCGCTACGGCGACTATTTCCGGGCCGATCCCTCGACCGGATACGAGACGCTGATCTACGACTGCATGATCGGCGACAACATCCTGTTCCAGCGCGCCGACGGCATCGAAGCCGGATGGCAGGCGGTGCAGCCATTCCTCGACGCCTGGAAGAACGCAGGCACCAACGGCATCGAAACCTACCCCGCCGGCAGCGACGGCCCGGCCTGTGCCGATGAGCTGCTGCGGCGCGATGGCCGAAGCTGGCGGAAATTCTCATGATGGCGGCGGCCGGGGAGCCGAAGCTGATCGTCGTCGCCGACCCCGAGGCGCTCGCTCAGGCGGCGGCCGAGCGGGTGATGGCCCGGATTTCGACAAATGCTGGCCGCATCGCGATCTGCCTCACCGGCGGCTCCAGCCCGAAGAAGCTCTATCAGCTGCTCGGCAGCGAGGCCTGGCGTGACAAAATCCCGTGGGATCGCGTGCACTGGTTCATCGGCGACGAGCGTTTTGTCCCCGAGAGCGATCCTCTCAACAACATGAGCATCGCCCGCGCAACCTTCCTCGATCGCAACGCGCCATCGGGCCATATCCATCCGATCCCGACCACGGCCGAGACCCCCGACAAGAGTGCGGAAGCCTATGCGCGCGAGCTGCAGGCCTTTTACGGTTCTGAAAGCCTCGATCCGGCGCGGCCGCTGTTCGATCTCGTCCTGATGGGCGCGGGGCCTGACGGTCACACCGCCTCGCTGTTTCCCGGCTATCCCGCCGTCGAGGAGACCGAATGCTGGGTCGTCGGCGTCCCCAAGGCTAATGTCGCGCCCTTCGTGCCGCGGGTCTCGCTGACGCTTCCCGCGCTGGCCTCCTGCCGCGAGATGCTGTTCGAGATTGCCGGGCACGACAAGCAGCCGATCTTGACGCGCCTCCTCAATGGCGAGACTCTGCCAGCCGTACGCGCGCGCTCGAATGGCGAGACCGTCTGGCTGGTCGACCAGGCCGCGCTTCCGGGGGATCTCGTGGCGGGCGCTAAAGCACCTTGTGCGTTGATCGTGATGGGCGTGTCGGGCTCGGGCAAAAGCACGGTGGCGGAATTGCTCGGCAAGCGGCTCGGCTGGCGGTTCGAGGACGGCGACAGCTTCCACCCAGCGAGCAATGTCGAGAAGATGCGAGCCGGTCATCCGCTCACCGACGAGGATCGCTGGCCTTGGCTCAACGCCATCGCCGACGAGATCGCGCGGGTCTGCAACAAGGGCGAGCATGTCATCATCGCCTGTTCGGCGCTCAAGCACACTTATCGCGACGTGCTGCTGCGCGGACGCGACGACGTGCGCTTCGTGTTCCTGAAGGGCACGCAGGAGCTGATCGCCGACCGGCTCGCGCTCCGCAAGGGTCATTTCATGCCGCCCGGGCTGCTCACCAGCCAGTTCAATACGCTGGAGCCGCCCGCAGCGAGCGAGCACGTCATCACGGCGTCGATCGACGAATCGGTCGAGGCGATCGTCGACGGCATCATACGGCAGCTAAATTCGACGGCGGGAAACGCTGAGGCCATGAAACCCTGAGGCCGTGTAACCGTAAGGCCGTGAACCCGTAAGGACTTGCCATGACGAAAATCTCACTCGTGGTCTCCGACGTCGACGGGACGCTTCTAACCAAAGACAAAACGCTGACGGCGCGCGCGAGGTCCGCGGTGCAGCGGCTGCATCAGGCCGGCATCGGCTTCACCATCACCTCCAGTCGGCCTACCATCGGTATGCGCTTTTTGATCGAGCCGCTGGCGCTCTGGCTGCCGGTCGGCGCGTTCAACGGCTCCTCGATCGTCGACCCCGAGATGAAGCCGGTCGAGCAGCATTTGATTCCGAAAGGCGCCGCCGAGCGGTCACTGCGGATCCTCCGTGAATTCGGCGCCGACGTCTGGTTGTTCACCTCCGACAAATGGCTGATCGACAACCCGACCGGCAAATATGTCGCGCACGAGCAGCACACGATCCGCTCCGACCCGACCATCGTAACGGATTTCTCACCCTATCTCGCCAGCGCCTGCAAGATCGTCGGCGCCAGCGCCGATGCGGCGGGCCTCGAAGCTTGCGAGAAGGCGATGCAGCAGGCGCTCGGCAGCGAGGCCACTGCCGTCCGCTCGCAGACCTATTATCTCGACATCACCCCGCCCGGCTTCGACAAGGGCACCTTCGTGCAAGCGATGGCCAAGCGCCTCGGCATCTCCACCGACGCGGTCGCAACCATCGGCGACATGCAGAACGACCTTGCGATGTTCCGTGTCAGCGGCGTCTCGATCGCGATGGGCAACGCCACCGACAACGTCAAGGAGCAGGCCACCAACGTCACCGCAACCAACGAACAGGATGGTTTTGCGGAAGCGATGGAGATGATCCTGAAGCGGAACGCGGCCGGCTAGCTAAGTCACTACTTCGATCGCTGCATCGCAGGCTTCTCGCTCGCGTGCCGGGCCGCCGAGAGGTTGTGCGCAGTGTTGACGAGCGCGATGTGGGTCAGCGCCTGCGGGAAGTTGCCGGTCTGGCGGCGTGCGACGGAATCATATTCCTCGGCCAGCAGCCCGAGATCGTTCGCGAGGGCCGCGACGCGGTCGAACAGCGCCTGCGCCTTGCCGAGATCGCCCGCGAGCACATGGGCGTCGGCCAGCCACAGGGTGCAGGCCAGGAACGCGCCCTCGATCGGCTGCTTCTCTTCGGAGATCTCGCGCGGATCGTGCCGGAGCACGAAGCCGTCGCGCATCATGTGCTTTTCGATGGCGGCGATGGTGCCGCGGATGCGCGGATCGTCCGCGGGCAGGAAGCCCACGCCCGGCAGCAGCAGCACGCTGGCATCGAGCAGTTTTGAGCCATAGGATTCGACGAAGGCGTTCTCCTCCGCGTCAAAACCCCTGTTGCAGACGTCGCGGTGAATGGCCTCCCGCAAGGTGCGCCAATGCAAGAGCGGCGCCTTGAAGCCAAAGGTCTCGGCGCTCTTGATGCCGCGATCGAATGCGACCCAGGTCATCACCTTGGAGAAGACGTAGTGTTTCGGCTTGCCGCGGCGCTCCCAGATACCGTGGTCGGGATGATCCCAGACCTCGGCGAGATGCTGCAGCACGGCGCATTCCAGCGCCCAGGTCGCTTCATCGTCGAGCTTGAGCTTGGCCATGCGCGACTGGTGGAAGGCGTCGATCAGCTCGCCATAGACGTCGAGCTGGAGCTGGGCATGGGCGGCGTTGCCAATGCGCACCGGCTGGGCGCCCTCGTAACCATCGAGCCAGCCCGCCTCCCATTCCAGCAGCCGCCGCTGGCCCCAGATGCCGTACATGATCTGCATGTTGGCGGGCGAGCCGGCGGCCGCGCGCAGCAGCCAACTGTGCCAGGCCGAGGCTTCCTCGGAGTAGCCCGAGTTCATCAGCGCCAGCAGCGTGAACGTGGCATCGCGCAACCAGCAGAAGCGGTAGTCCCAATTCCTGGCGCCGCCGAGTTTTTCCGGCAGCGACGTGGTCGGCGCGGCGACGATGCCGCCGGTCGGACCGAAGGTCAGCGCCTTCAGCGTGATCAGCGAGCGCATGACGAGGTCACGATACTCGCCGTCATGCGTGGAGCGGCTGGACCAGTCCTTCCAGAACTTTTCGGTCTCCTCGAGAGCGAGCTCCGGGTCGATCGGCTCGGGCGGATCGAGATGCGAGGGACCATAGGTCAGCACGAACGGCACGGTCTCGCCGGCCTTGACCTCGAATTCGGAGACCGTCGTGAAATCCTTGCCGCGGGTCTTGGCCGGCGTCCGTAGCACCGTCATGTCCTGACCCGCGATCGCCAGCAGCGAATGGTCGATCCGCCGCACCCAGGGAATGTCGACGCCGAAGCCGAAGCGGATCACGAGTTCCATCCGCATCTTCACGGTGCCCGTGAGGCCACGCACCAGCCGCACGATGTCGGAGGCCTTGCCCCGCGGCGGCATGAAGTCGATCAGCGCGACGGCGCCGCTTTCCGTCTCAAAGCGCGTTTCGAGAATGAGGGTATCGCCGAGATAGCGGCGAGACGTCCTGGTGCCATCCCCGTCCGGAGCGATCAGCCAGCGGCCATTCTCCGGCGTGCCGAGGATCGCGGCAAAGCAGGCATCGGAATCGAACGCCGGCCAGCACAGCCAGTCGATCGAGCCGTTGCGCCCGACGAGCGCCGCGGTCTCGCAGTCGCCGATCAGCGCATAGTCCTCGATCTTCTCTGACAATGTCTTGCGAGCCTGAAAAATACCCGCGTATCAACTCCCGCCGGTCAGCGAACGTTCCCGCGTCGCGGCCTTCAAAGCCGCGAGATCGATCTTGGGGGTGACCTTGTCGAGCGCAACCGGCAGGCGCTGGCGCCAGTTCGGATGCTCGTCGATCGTGCCGGGAATGTTGGGCTGGTCGACCACGCCGAGCAGGTCTTCCATAGACACCGCGAGCAGCCGCGACGGCGTGCGCGACAGGAAATTGAGCACGGAATAGAGATCGTTGGCCATGATGCCGTTCTGACGCAGGATCTGGTCGAGCCCGCCAAGCGCATTCCAGCGCGCCTGGTCGTCCTCGCCGGGATCGAGCCCGAGCGAGCGCTTCATCCTGAGGTCGCTGAAGGAGCGCCAACCCGCAAAGGTGCAGAGATCATGCGTGTTCAGCGTGACCAGCGCGTTCGGCCGGTAGTGATCGACATTGCGGAAATAGCCGGCATCGTCGCGCTCGAACATCATGACGAGATAGGACCAGATGCCGAAATCCTGCATGGTCTCGCGAAAACCTTCCGGCACGGTGCCAAGGTCTTCGCCGATCACGATACATTTGTGGGCGACGCTCTCGCGCACGACTGCGGCCAGCAGCGCCTCCAGCGGCATCTGCACATAGGCGCCGTTGTCGGGCTTGAAGCCGCGCGGCACCAGGTACAACCGCTTCAGGCCGAGCACGTGATCGAGCCGGATCGCGCCGGCATGGCGCATCGAGGCGGCCACCATGTTGGCGAACGGCACGAAGGATTGCGCCTCCAGGCCGCCGGCATTGAAGCCGGCGAGGCCCCAATCCTGCCCGACGGTATTGAGCACGTCGGGCGGCGCGCCGACCGCAAGGTGGCGGGAGATCGCCGTCTGCTCATTCCAGGCATCGAAGCCGTTGGACTGTACGCCGACGGCAACGTCGAGATAGAGCCCGACGCGCATGCCGAGTTGGGCCGACAGCTCCTTGGCCGCGTGCAATTGCGCGTCGGCGGTCCATTGCACGAATTCGACGAACTCGACCTCGCGGCTGTCGGGCCCCTTGCGGAGCTCGGCGCATTTGGCATCATCGGGTTGCTGCCATTCCACCGGCCAGTCCCACCATGGCCTCCCGAAACGATGCCTGAGAACCTCGAAGCAGGCAAAGCGCGACAGCAGCGGCCCCCGGTCCGCGCGGAAGGCATCGAACTGATTGCGGCGGACGCCGCTCGCGCTTTTCACGAAACTGTCAAAGGCGGCGCGCAGGCCCCGCCATTTGAGAGCCGCCATATCCGCGTACGGGACACGATCGCCCTCGCGCAGCCGCGCGGCGGTCGCAGCCGCGTCCGGGATGAGGTCTGGCGAGAATTCCGGGATGGCCTCGACGTCGATATAGAGCGGATTGAGAAACAACCGGCTGTTCGGCGAATAGGGGCTGCAATCGGCCGGATGATCGTCGAACAGGACATGCAGCGGGTTGAGCCCGACGCCGTCGGCGCCCAGCTGTTTGGCGAGCCTGACCAGGCCGGCCAGATCGGTGAAATCGCCGATGCCCCAATTGCGGTCCGAGCGGACGCTGTAGAGCTGCACGGCGACCAGCCAGCCGCGGTCGAAATCGCCGCCGAAGGCGCGCTCGGGTGCCACGATCATCGGCACCTCTTCCGTTGCGCCTGCCGCGTCGGTCAGCGTCAGCCGGTGATAACCAAGCGGCAGGCCGTCGGGCCAGGCGATCACGGGTTCGCGCGTCTCGCCTTGCGCGATCACATTGCCGCTGCCGGTGATTTGCCATTGCAAGGGCGCAGCGCCGAGGGCGGCCAGTTCGGTGCGGGCACCGCCGAGAGCGCGAACCACGACCGGCCCGCTGACGAAGCGGTAGATCCGCTTCTCCGGCAGGGCGTCGAGGATCGATTTCAGCGCGTCGGGCGCGGTGACCCGCAGCTTTCCGAGGGCATCGACGAATTCGGATTGAACGCCCTTGATCCGGGCTTGGGCTAAAAGGTCCATTCGGCACGCGGTTTGCAGGCCATTCTCAGGCCGGGGGCATCGATTTTAACGTGGTCGCGGAAGAAGTTAGCCGCACTTAACTCGCAAAGCGCGCCTGCCGTTCCCGAGGGAACCAATGACACGCAAGCGGCTTTCTATATAAGTAACAAGCGTAGGTTCCCGACAAGGGAAACGGGCCCCTGCACTCTTGTCAATGGCATCACCGTGAACAAGACAATTCAAACTGTCGAGAGCGCCGCTGCCGGCAGCGCTTTCCTGATCGAAGACGTCTATCCCCTGATTGATGGCGGCCGCTTCGCCGTGAAGCGGATCGCGGGCGATCGCGTCGAGGTGTGGGCCGACATCTATCGCGACGGCGACGCCACAATCAGCGCCGCGCTGATCTGGCGCGGCGAGCAGGACCGCGAATGGCGGCGCGAGATCATGACCCACCATGGCGACGACCGCTGGTCCGGTGCGTTCACACCGGTCGTATCAGGTCAATATGTCTACGCCATCGAGGCCTGGACCGACGAATTCGCCACCTGGCGTCACGGGCTCGAGCGCAAGCAGCTGTCCGGCGGCGACGTCACCCTTGATGCGATCGAGGGCGCGGGCCTCCTGACCAAGGCGCATGGCGCGCGAGAGGACGCCGCGGCCGTGATCGCCAGGCAATGTGAAAACTATCTCGACAGCGGCGATGTCGCGCCGTTGCTTGCGACCGAATTGAGGGAGGCCATGGCCGAGAGCCAGGCGCGACCCGACCTCACCCGCTCGCCGCTGTTTCCGTTGATCATCGACCGCGATAGAGCGCGCTTCGGCGCCTGGTATCAGATGATGCCGCGCAGCCAGAGCCGGGTCGCCGGCCAGCACGGCACGCTCCGCGACTGCATCGCGCGGGTGCCCGACATCGCCGCGATGGGTTTTGACGTGTTGTACTTCACGCCGATCCACCCGATCGGCCGCACCCGCCGCAAGGGCCGCAACAATTCGCCGGTGGCAAATGAGGGCGAGCCCGGCTCGCCCTACGCGATCGGCGCGGCCGAGGGCGGCCACGATGCGCTGCATCCCGAGCTCGGCACCATCGAGGATTTCCGCGCGCTGGTCGCGACCTGCCTCGAATACGGGCTCGAGCTCGCGCTCGATTTCGCCGTGCAGTGCTCGCCGGACCATCCCTGGCTGACGCAGCATCCGGAGTGGTTCAAATGGCGGCCGGACCGTTCGGTGCGCACGGCGGATGGTCCCTATTCGGATATCGTCATCCCCGATTTCGCCTCCGTCGACCGGGTCGGGCTCTGGAACGCGTTTCGCGACGCGATGCTGTTCTGGATCGACCATGGTGTGACCATCTTCGCGATCGACAATCACGACACCGCGCCGCTGCCGTTCTGGGAGTGGCTGATCCGCGACATTCGTCAGCGCCATCCGGAGGTGATCCTGTTCTCCAAGACCTTTGCGCGGCCGAAGCTGATGAAGGGCCTCGCCAAGCTCGGCTTCGCGCAATCCTTCAGCTATTTCCCATGGCGCACCGGGAAGTGGGAGCTGGAGCAATCTCTCGGCGAACTGACGCGTTACCCGGAGCGGGACTTTTATCGGCCCAACCTGTTCGTCAACACGCCGGACCTGCTGCTCTATCACCTCCAGAGCGGTGAGGCCTGGGCGTTCAAGTCGCGGCTCGCGCTGGCCGCAACGCTATCGGGCAATTACGGCGTCTATAGCGGGTTCGAACTGCTCGAGCACGAGGCTATCCCCGGCCGCGAGGAATATCAGGATTCCGAGAAGTACCAGATCAGGCAGCGCGACTGGGACCGGCCCGGCAACATCAAGCCCTACATCACCGCGCTCAACCGCATCCGCAACGACAACGCGGCGCTGCAGCAGACCACCAATCTGCGCTTCCTCGGCATCGATGACGGCGAGACCATTGCCTTTGCCAAGGAGGCGGGCGAACCGGCCAACACTGTTGTCGTCGCCGTCGCCCTCTCGCGCCACCTGCGCGAGTTCTGGCTGCCGCTCGGCGGCCTCACCATCGATGCCGGCGGCGAGCGCCGCCACGTCACCGCCCTCGAAAATCTCATGACAGGCGAACAGTCCCGCATCGAATGGGGCGGCATCAGGTTGCGTATCGATCCCGACCGCGATCCGGCGCTCATCTTCCGCTGCCTGGCGTAAGGATCACGCCATGAATGTACTGTCTTCCGTCGACACCAAGAAGGCCGAGGCTGCCGAGGCCGTGGATGAGCTCTGGTACAAGGACGCCATCGTCTACCAGCTCCACGTCAAGGCCTTTGCCGACAGCAACAATGACGGCATCGGCGATTTCGCGGGGCTGACCGAGAAGTTGCCCTATCTGCAGGACCTCGGCGTCACCGCGCTGTGGCTGCTGCCGTTCTACCCCTCGCCCGGCCGCGACGACGGCTACGACATCGGCGATTACGGCGCGGTCAATCCTGATTTCGGGACGATGAAGGACTTCAAGCGCTTCATCCAGGAGGCGCAGAAGCGTGGCTTGCGCGTCATCACCGAGCTCGTGGTCAACCACACCTCGGACCAGCACAAATGGTTCAAGCGCGCGCGCCGCAGCCCTGCCGGTTCGAGCGCCCGCAACTGGTATGTCTGGAGCGACACCGACCAGAAATACCAGGGCACGCGAATCATCTTCACCGACACCGAGAAGTCGAACTGGACCTGGGATCCCGAGGCTGGCGCGTTCTACTGGCACCGCTTCTTCTCGCACCAGCCCGACCTCAATTTCGACAATCCGCGCGTCGTCAGCGCCATCATCCAGGTGATGAAGCGTTGGCTCGACGCCGGTGTCGACGGCTTCCGGCTGGACGCCATTCCCTATCTTTGCGAGCGCGAGGGCACCTCGAACGAGAACCTGCCCGAGACGCACGCCATCATCAAGCGCCTGCGCCAGGAGCTGGACGCCTACTCCAAGGGAAAGCTGCTGCTGGCCGAGGCCAATCAATGGCCGGAGGACGTACAGGAATATTTCGGCCGTGGCGACGAATGCCACATGGCCTATCATTTCCCGCTGATGCCGCGCATCTACATGGCGATCGCGCAGGAGGACCGCTTCCCGATTACCGACATTCTGCGGCAGACGCCGGACATTCCCGCGAGCTGCCAATGGGCGCTGTTCCTGCGCAACCACGACGAGCTGACGCTGGAGATGGTCACCGACGTCGAGCGCGACTATCTCTGGACCACCTACGCCAACGATCCCCGCGCGCGCATCAATGTCGGCATCCGCCGGCGTCTTGCGCCGCTGATGGACAATGACCGGCGCAAGATCGAGCTGATGAACTCGATGCTGCTGTCCTTCCCCGGCACGCCAATCATCTATTACGGCGACGAGATCGGGATGGGCGACAATATCTATCTCGGCGACCGCAACGGCGTGCGCACGCCGATGCAGTGGAGCCCGGACCGCAATGGCGGCTTCTCGCGCGCCGATCCCGCCCGTCTCTATGCGCCGCCGATCATGGATCCCGTCTACGGCTATGACTCGGTCAACGTGGAGGCGCAGTCGCGCAGTCTGTCGTCGCTGCTCAGCGCCACCAAGCGGCTGATCTCGGTGCGCAAGTCGACGCTGGCCTTTGGCCGCGGCACCATGACCTTCATCCGTCCGGCCAACCGCGCCGTGCTCGCCTATGTCCGGCAATATCGCGACGAGGTGATCCTCTGCGTCGCGAATCTGTCGCGCGCGGCGCAGGCGACCGAGCTCGATCTGTCGCCGTGGAAGGACCGCATCCCGCAGGAAATGCTCGGCCGCACCCGCTTCCCCGCGATCGGGGAGCTGCCCTACATGATCACGCTGGGGCCTTACGGCTTCTACTGGTTCCAGCTTCAGGAGCGCGACAAGTCCGAGCCGATGACGCCGCGCGCGGTGCCCGAGTTCGAGACGCTGGTGGTGCCGGTGAATTCGAACTGGGTGTCGCTCGCCCGCGAGCGCGGCGTATTCGAACGCGACGTCCTGCCGGGATTTTTGGCACGAACGCGATGGTACCCCGAGCACAATCCCAAGCACATCAAGACGACGCTGACCTCGGCGGTGCCGTTCTGCGACATCGGAGACAACCGGCCCTGGATCGCGTTCTTCGAAGCGGCCCCGCGTGGCGTCGCCACGCGCTACGTGGTCCCGATGCAGATCGAGTGGGTACGCTTCGACCGCGAACGCTTCAACCCGAAGGCGCTCGCGGCCGTGCGCCAGGGCGCGCGCGAAGGCACGCTGCTTGACGTCGCGACCGACCAGATCTTCATCGGCCTGTTCCTGCGCAACCTGTCGCAGAACCTGGTAGTCGAAGAAAACAATCTGCGGCTCGAGTTCAAGCCGACCAGCCTGTTCTCCGAATATATCGTGAAGGAGCCCGCGCGCATCCGTGCGGTCGAGCAGTCGAACAGCACCGCGCTGGTCGACAACCAATACGTCGCCAAGATCTATCGCCAGCTCGAAAGCGGTGCCAACCCGGAGATCGAGATCGGCCACTATCTGACGGAGGTCGTGCGCTTCCCCAACACACCCGCACTGCTTGGCAGCGTCGAGCTGGTCGAAGGCGACAGCCGCAGCGCGCTCGGTGTCTTGCACGCCTTTGTCGAAAACCAGGGCGACGGCTGGGCCGTCACCACGGGCTATCTCGACCGCTATATCGACGAGCAACGTGTGCTGCCGCCGAATGAAATCCATCGCGAGACCCAGGAGCAGGGCCCCTATCTGCACTTCATGGCGCAGACCGGCCGGCGGCTCGCCGAGTTGCACATGGCGCTCGCCGCCGCAAAACCTGCCGATCTTGCCCCCGAGCCGATCACTCCTGCGCACGTCAAGCAATGGGCGTCCGACCTTAAGCAACGAGCGGAGCGGCTATTCGACCTGCTGGCCGAGAGCCGGGACGGCCTGCGCGAGGGCGATCGTCCGCTGGTCGACCAGCTGGTCGCGGTGCGCGCGACGCTGCCCGACCACCTCAACGCGCTCTTGCCATCCGACATCGGCGGGTTGAACATCCGTCATCATGGCGACTTCCGCCTCGGGCAAACTCTGATCGTGAAGGACGACATCTTCATCATCGATTTCGACGGCGATCCGCGTCTCGCGCTGGCCGACAAGCGGCGCAAGCTGCCTGCCGCGCGCGACGTCGCGGGTCTGGTCCGCTCGATTGATCTTTCGGTTAACGCGGCACTCAACCGGGCGATCTCCGGAGGCAGCGACGAGCAGGGCCGGCTCACGGCCGCGCTGGACGAATGGCGCGAACGCGCCACGGCAACCTTCCTGTCCGCCTATCGCGAGGCGATGACCGATCGGCGGCTCTGGCCAGCGAAGAACCATTCCGCGGAAAGCATGTTAAGGTTTTTCCTGCTTGATCAAGTGTTCGACGAGGTAGAGTACGAGCTGTCCCACCGGCCGGAGGGCCTCAATGCGCCGCTGACCGCCCTGCTTCGCATTCTGTCCAATGCCGAGAGCGAAGCCCATGCCTAAACTGCCTGCCGAAGCCTACGCGATTATCGAGGGCCGCCACTCCGACCCCTTCCACTACCTCGGACTGCATCCCGAAGGGAGCAAGAGCGTGGTGCGCGCTTTCCTGCCCGAAGCCTCGAACGTCGAGGCCGTCGGCGAGCACGGCGAGGTCGCCCAGCTTGACCGCGTCCACGAGTCCGGCCTGTTCATCGGCGCCCTGCCCAACGGCTCGAAGCATTACCAGCTCCGCGCCAAATTCGGCGACAACGTCGTCGAGTTCGAGGATGCCTATCGCTTCCCGCCGATCCTGACCGATTTCGACCTCTATCTGCTCGGCGAAGGTACCCATCAGCGGATCTACGACAAGCTCGGCGCGCATCCGATGCGGCTGGAGGGCATCGACGGCATCGGCTTTGTGGTGCTGGCCCCGAATGCGCGACGCGTCTCCGTGGTCGGCGATTTCAATTTCTGGGACGGGCGGCGTCACCCGATGCGGGTGCGCGGCGCCGGCTATTGGGAATTGTTCATTCCGCACGCCAAGGCCGGCGACCACTACAAGTTCGAGATCATCGGCCCACACGGCCATCTGCTGCCGCTGAAATCCGATCCGCTGGCGTTTGCCAGTGAGGTTCGGCCGAAGACGGCCTCCATCGTGTTCGACGAAGCGCATTTGCCACGCCCGCGTCCTGCGCCCGACGGCATCAACGCGCTCTCGGCGCCGATGTCGATCTATGAGGTCCATCTCGGCTCGTGGCGACGCAAGAACGGCGACGAGTGGCTGACCTATCGCGAGCTCGCCGAGCAGCTGCCGGCCTATGCGCGCGACATGGGCTTTACCCATCTCGAATTCCTGCCCGTCAGCGAGCATCCGTTCGACGGCTCCTGGGGCTATCAGCCGACCGGTCTCTATGCACCGACCAGCCGCTTCGGCTCGCCGGAAGATTTCGCGGCGCTGGTCGATGCCTGCCATCGCGAAGGCGTCGGCGTGCTGCTCGACTGGGTGCCCGGTCATTTCCCGGACGATCCGCACGGGCTCGGCAGCTTTGACGGCACCTCGCTGTACGAGCACGCCAACCCGCTGCAGGGCCGCCACCTCGATTGGGGCACGCTGATCTACAATTACGGCCGCACCGAAGTCACGAACTTCCTGGTGTCGAACGCACTGTTCTGGCTCGAGCGCTACGCCATCGACGGCCTGCGCGTCGATGCGGTCGCGTCCATGCTCTACCTCGATTACAGCCGCCCGCCCGGCGCGTGGATCCCGAACCAGTATGGCGGCCGCGAGAACATCGAGGCCATCAACTTTCTGCGCCGCTTCAACACCGAACTGTTCGCGCGCTTCCCGCAGGCGACCACCGCGGCCGAAGAATCCACGGCATGGCCGCAGGTCTCGCGCCCGGTGGAATTCGGCGGGCTCGGCTTCGGTTACAAGTGGAATATGGGCTGGATGCACGACACGCTGAACTACATCAGCAAGGATCCAATCCACCGCAAGCATCATCACGGCGATATCCTGTTCGGTCTGCACTACGCGTTCTCTGAAAACTTCATCCTGCCGCTGTCGCATGACGAGGTCGTTCACGGAAAGCGCTCGCTCCTGGGTCGCATGCCCGGCGACGAATGGCAGCGCTTTGCGAACTTGCGCGCCTATTACAGCTTCATGTTCGGCCACCCCGGCAAGAAGCTTTTGTTCATGGGCGCGGAGATCGCGCAGAGCCGCGAATGGAATCACGATCAGTCGCTCGATTGGCACCTGCTCGAATACAAATATCATTCCGGCATCCAGGCACTGATCCGCGACCTCAACCGGCTCTACCGCGCGGTGCCGGCGCTGCACCAGATGGATTGCGACCAGGCCGGATTCGAATGGCTGATCACCGATGACGCCAACCGCAACGTGTTCGCGTGGATGCGCAAGGGATTTGACGAGCACGCGCGCTGCCTGGCGATCGTCAACTTCTCGCCGAACGTCTACCGCAACTACCGCGTTCGCGTGCCGTTTGCCGGCAAGTGGAAAGAGGCGTTCAATTCGGACTCCGCCCATTATGGCGGCACGAATGTCGGGAACATCGGCGAGGTCCACACCGTTGACGGCAAGACGCCCGAGCTCCGCCTCACCATTCCGCCGCTCGCCGCGATCTTCCTCGTTCCGGAAAGCTGACCGATGCGTCTGACTGCTGGATCGCACGCACGCCTCGGCGCAAGCTGGGACGGACGCGGCACCAATTTCGCGCTGTTCTCAGCGAACGCGCAGAAGGTCGAGCTTTGCCTGTTCGACCCCCAGGGCCGGCGCGAGCTGGAGCGCATCGAATTACCGGAGCGTACCGAAGACGTCTGGCACGGCTACCTCAACGACGTCTCGCCGGGCCAGCTCTACGGCTACCGCGTGCACGGCCCCTACGAGCCCGAGCACGGCCACCGCTTCAACGCCAACAAATTGTTGCTCGACCCCTACGCCAAGCGGCTTGCCGGACGGCTGGTGTGGAGTGACGCGCATTTCGCCTATCGCACCGGCTCGGCGCGCGAGGATCTGTCGTTCGACCGACGCGACAATGCGCGCGGCATGCCCAAGGCCGTCGTGGTCGACGAGACCTTCAACTGGGGCCGGCGCGAGATCCGCCCCAACATCCCCTGGGAAGACACCATCATCTACGAGGCCCATGTCAAGGGCCTGACGCAGAAGCGCGACGACGTGCCGCCGAATTTGCGCGGCACCTATGGCGGCCTGTCGTCGCCGGCGATGATCGAGCATCTGAAGAAGCTCGGCGTCACCACGATCGAGCTCCTGCCGATCCACGCCTTCGTCGACGACCGCGTGCTGGTGGAGAAGAAGCTCGTCAATTACTGGGGTTACAACACGCTGTCCTTCTTTGCGCCGGAGCAGCGCTATGCCCAGGACAACGCGCTCGATTCCTTCCGCACCACGGTAGCGCGCCTGCACGATGCCGGCATCGAGGTGATGCTCGACGTCGTCTACAACCATACCGCCGAAGGCAATCATCTCGGGCCGACGCTGTGCTACCGCGGCATCGACAATGCCTCCTATTACTGGCTGAACCGCGATAACCCGCGCTACTACGACGACTTCACCGGCTGCGGCTCGTCGGTGAACCTCACCCATCCGCGCGTGCTGCAGATGGTGATGGATTCGCTGCGCTACTGGGTCGAGGTCTGCCATGTCGACGGTTTCCGCTTCGACCTCGCCACCACGCTGGCACGCGGTCCGAACGGCTATGATCGCGGCATCTCCTTTCTCACCGCGGTCCGGCAGGACCCGGTGCTCGCGACTGTCAAGCTCGTTGCCGAACCCTGGGACCTTGGCCTCGGCGGTTATCAGGTCGGCGCATTCCCCTCGCAATGGTCGGAGTGGAACGACCGCTATCGCAGCGCCATGCGCCGCTACTGGAGCGGGGAAGGCAGCCTGATCGGCGACATCTCCAGCCGCATGACGGCGTCCTCCGACCTGTTCAACCATGACGGACGGCGGCCGCGCGCCAGCATCAACCACATCACCGTGCATGACGGTTTCACGCTCGCCGACCTGTTCAGCTATAACGAGAAGCACAACGAGGCCAACGGCGAAGACAATCGCGATGGCTCCAGCGACAACCACAGCAACAATTGCGGTGTCGAGGGCCCGACCGACGATCCGAATATCCTCAGCCTGCGGCGGCAGCTGCGCAAGAACGTGCTGGCCTGCCTGATGCTGGCGCAAGGCATTCCGCTGATCCTCGCCGGCGACGAGGTCGGCAACACACAGTTTGGCAACAACAACGCCTACTGCCAGGACAACGAGGTCGGCTGGGTCGGCTGGGACAATCTCGGCAAGGACGGCGACGACATGGTCGATTTCGTCGCCGATCTCGCCGACATCCGCCGCCGGTTCTCGCAACTTCGCAGCCATCGCTGGCTCGACGGCCGCCCGAAGGACGGCATCTCCTACGGCGCGCTGTGGCTGACGCCCGCCGGCGACGAGATGACCGAAAACGACTGGAAGTTCCCGGAGGGGCGGTTCCTCGCCTATGTGATGGGGCCGATGGAACCGGGCAGCGCGGCGATCTTTATCGTATTGAACGCCGCCCCCGAAGAGATCGCATTCAAATTGCCCAGAATGCCCGAATACAAGAGCTGGCAGCAGATCCTGAACACGACGGATGCCAAGCTGAACAGCGTTGATTTCCTGTCCGGAAGCGACAGCAAGGCGCCGCCGCGCTCCGTGCTCGCCTTCGCGGGGGCGCTATGAGGGCGTCGTTCGGGGCGAAGCCGACCAAGGACGGCATATCGTTCCGTTTGTGGGCGCCTGGTGCGCGTCGCGTCGATCTCCTGCTCGAAACACGGCACGCGATGCAGCGCCGGCAGGATGGCTGGTATGTCGCCGAGATCGCCGGGCTGCCGGTCGGCAGCACCTACAAGTTTCGGATTGACGACGAGATCGACGTGCCCGATCCGGCATCGGCCTTTCAGCCGGAAGATGTGTTCGGCCCGAGCGAGGTGATCGATCACGACGCGTTTGCGTGGCGCGCGAAGGATTGGCGCGGCCGCCCCTGGGAAGAGACCGTGCTGATCGAGACCCATGTCGGCACCTTCACGGGCGAAGGCACCTACCGCGCCATGATCGACAAGCTCGATCATCTCGTCGCGACCGGCATCACGGCGCTGGAGCTGATGCCGCTGGCCGACTTCGCCGGCGGCCGCGGCTGGGGCTATGACGGCGTGCTCTGGTACGCGCCCGACAGCGCCTATGGCCGCCCCGAACAGCTGAAGACGCTAATCGACGAAGCCCATCTGCGCGGGCTGATGGTGTTCCTGGACGTCGTCTACAATCACTTCGGTCCCGAGGGAAACTACCTCGGCCGCTACGCGCCGACGTTCTTCACCGACGCGCACACCCCTTGGGGCAGCACCATCGATTATCGCGTGCCGCAGGTGCGGGCCTTCGCCGTCGAGAATGCGTTGTCCTGGCTCAGCGACTACCGTTTCGACGGGTTGAGGCTCGATGCCGCCAACCACATCATGGCGATCCCCGGTGAACAATCAGTGCTGCACGACCTCAGCGCGGCCGCCGGTGAGCTCGCCAAGGCCACCGGGCGGCACATTCATCTGGTGCTGGAGAACGGCGACAACCGTGCGAGCCTGCTTGATGCCGCACAGGAGCCGCCGAACGGCAAATATCGCGCGCAGTGGAACGATGATTATCACCACGTCTGGCATGTGATGCTGACCGGCGAACTCGCCGGTTACTACGCCGACTACCAGACGCCCCGCCTGGATCTCGCACGCGCACTCGGTTCGGGTTTCGTCTACCAGGGCGAGATCTCGGAATTCTGGGGCAAGAAGCCGCGCGGCGAAGCGAGCGGCGAATTGCCGCCGACAAGCTTCGTCAACTTCCTGCAGAACCACGACCAGATCGGTAATCGCCCGCTCGGCGACCGCCTGGAAAGCTTGGCATCGCCGCAGCAGATCGAGGCTGCACTTGCGGTCACGTTGCTCGCACCGATGGTGCCGATGCTGTTTCAGGGTGAGGAATGGGGCTCGACGGCCCCCTTTCCGTTCTTCTGTGATTTCCATGGCGGCCTTGTCGACGCTGTCCGCAAAGGCCGCCGGCAGGAATACGCCTGGGCCTACGAGAAATATGGCGACGACGTGCCGGATCCGTTCGATCCGGCAACGCTGCAATCGGCCGTGCTGGACTGGACCGGGCGCACGCCGGCGCAGGGCACCCGGCTCGCGCTGGTGCGAGAGCTGCTCGCGGTTCGTCGCAAGGAGATCGCCCCGCGGCTCAAAGACGCGAGCTTCGGCGGCGCCGAAGCTTCCGACAACGGCTTGCTCGTCGCGCATTGGCGGATGGGCGACGGCGCCACGCTGCGCCTGACTGCCAATCTGTCGGACAAGGATATCGCACATTCCATCAGCAATGCGGGCGCGCCGATCTGGGGCAGCGCAAGCGGCGATCGGCTTCCACCCTGGTCGGTGATCTGGCATCTCGGAAGTTGAAATGCCCTCCGCGATTCCCCTCGCAACTTACCGGCTCCAGCTCACCGCGGATTTCGACTTCGACAAGGCCGCGGCGGCGGTGCCTTACCTGAAGGCGCTCGGGATCACGCATCTCTACGCCTCGCCGGTGATGAAGGCGCGCAAGGGCTCGACCCACGGCTACGACACCGTCGATCACACCCAGTTCAATCCGGAGCTTGGTGGCGAGGCCGGCTTTGCGCGGCTCGGCGACGCGCTCGCGCAGCACGGTCTCGGTCTCATCATCGACTTCGTGCCGAACCATGTCGGCGTGCATTTTGCCGACAATCCCTGGTGGCTGGACGTGCTGGAATGGGGCCAGGCCTCGCCACACGCGGTGTCCTTCGATATCGACTGGGATCAATTGGCTTACCGCGCCCGCGGCGGCGTGCTGCTGCCGATCCTCGGCTCTTCCTATGGCGAGGCGCTGGAGCGCGGCGACATCGCGCTCCGCTACGATTGCGACGAAGGCAGCTTTTCCGCCTGGTACTTTGAGCATCGCCTGCCGATCGCGCCGGAGCGCTATGGCGAGTTGCTGCGGATGATCGTGAAGGAGGCGGACGCCGCCGAGACCGCGGCGGGCAAACGCCTGCTCTCGCTCGCCGCGCGCTATACCGGCTTGCGCCGGCCGAACCGCAAGGAAGCTCCCGGCTTCAAGACCGAACTGAAAGAGATCGCCGGCGCCGCCGACATCATCGCGCACGGCCTCGGCGCCTACCGCGCGGGAAAAGATCGCCCGGCGCAAACGCTGGCGCTGCATCATCTGCTGGAGCGGCAGAACTACAAGCTCGGGCACTGGCGGCTCGCCTCCAGCGACATCAATTATCGCCGCTTCTTCGACGTCAACGGGCTCGCCGGCCTGCGTGTCGAGGACGCGAGCACCTTCGCGGCCACGCACCGGCTGGTGAAGCAGCTCGTTGCCGACGGCAAGCTGCAGGGCATTCGCCTCGACCATATCGACGGCCTGCGCGACCCCGCGCAATATTGCCAGCGGCTGCGCCGGCTGGTGCGCGACGCGCAAGGCAACACCAAGCCGTTCTACACGGTGATCGAAAAGATCCTGTGCGAACACGAACGACTGCCGCATTTCGCCGGCGTCCAGGGCACCACCGGCTATGAGTGGATGAACGCCATTACCCAGGTTCTGGTCGACGCCAAGGGGCTGGAGGCGCTGGACGAGACCTGGCGCCAGATCAGCAACCGGCCGCCGCGACTCGCGCCTTACGTCAAGGACGCCAAGCGGCGCGTGCTGGAGACACTGCTGACCAGCGAATTTACCGTGCTGACCCGGCTGCTCGCGCGCATCGCCAACGGGCACTACTCGACCCGCGATTTTTCCGCCGACAGTTTGCGGCAGGCACTGGAATTGTATGTGCTGCACTTCCCGGTCTATCGCACCTATTTGACGCATAGCGGACCGACGGCGCTCGACCGGAAACTGATCGACGACACCATCGAGCGCGCCCGCGCCGAATGGTTCGCCGCCGACGAGGGCATTTTCGACTTCCTGCGCGACGCGCTGACCATGGACCTGCTCAAGCCCGACCGCCCGCCGCACAGCGCTCCGCGCGTGCGCCGTTTTGCGCTGAAGGTGCAGCAATTCACCGGGCCGATGATGGCAAAATCGCTGGAGGACACCGCGTTCTATCAATTCCACCGGCTGCTGGCGCTGAACGAGGTCGGCGGCGATCCCGCAAGCAAGGGCCTCAGCATTCCCGCCTTCCACGAGGCGATGCGGGCCCGCGCCAGGGAATGGCCGCAGGGGATGGCGGCGACCGCCACCCACGACACCAAGCGCGGCGAGGACGCCCGTGCGCGGATCGCGGCGCTCAGCGAAATTCCGGGCGAATGGACCAGCGCGGTTTCGCGCTGGAAGGTGCTGAACGCGCCGCATCTCGCGCTCCAGGGCAATCTGCGCGCGCCATCGGCGACATTCGAATATATGCTCTACCAGACCCTGCTCGGCGCCTGGCCGCTCGAGGGGATTGATGGCAGTTTCGTCGAGCGGATCCAGGCCTATGCGTTGAAAGCCGCACGCGAGGGCAAGGAAGAAACGAGCTGGCTCAATCCACATGAGGCCTATGAGAGCGGCGTCCGGAACTTCATCGAGAAAATCCTCGATCCCGCACTGTCAGGCGAATTCCTGGAGGCGCTACAGACCCTCGCACGCCGTGTCGCGCTGCTCGGTGCGCTGAATTCGCTGAGCCAACTCACGCTGAAGGCGACGCTGCCGGGCGTGCCCGATTTCTACCAGGGCACCGAATACTGGGACCTGTCGCTGGTCGATCCCGACAACCGCCGCCCCGTGGATTTTGCCGGACGCCAGGCGGCCTTGAGTTCGTTAGAAACGCCGCACTGGAATGGACTGATCAAGAGCTGGCCGGACGGACAGCTCAAGCTCGCCTGGACGCGGCATCTCCTCAGGCTGCGTAAAGAACTCGGCGACGTCTTCGCGCAGGGCGACTATCAGCCGCTCAACGTCCGTGGCGCACACGCGGACCATGTCATTGCCTTTGCCCGTCGCCGCGGCCGCGCTGCCGCGGTCGTCGTGGTCGCACGCCGGTTCGCGCCCTTCACGCAAGCGGGGCGGGAATGGCCCACACTGGAAGGGTTTGACGCAACCGTCGACATCAGCGGCTTTACCGCGCCGGGCTTTGCGGGCAACGAGCTGGCGCTCGCGCAGGCGTTTCGGGACTTTCCTGCTGCGGTCGTCGAGGCCCGCGCGGCAAGCGCCATCCGTCATGCGCGGAAACCCGCGCGCGCCTGACGGCTATTTTCCCTCGCCCTTGGTCAGCAGCAATTGTCCGCGCTTGCGGATGGTCGCCTGCGCCATCTCGGCAAAGCGCTGCAGCAGCCACGGCAGCACCACCTCGACCTTGACGCGATCGTCGGCGACATCGACCTGGCCCGTCGCGATCTGCCCGAGCGCGCGGATGCGAAAGGCCAGAGTGTCGCCGCTCCAGCGCTCCTCCTCGACCTGCACCACGGGAATGCTTGCTGCGGCGCGGCCGAGCCCGGTCTTGAGCCGGCGCACCGCCTCTTCGCGGCCGAGGCGATGCGGAATTGAAACGACAAGCGGTGCTGACATGGCCCTGCCCTGTACTGATTGATCCTCACATAGTCATGCCGGCTGGATGGTCAAAGGTTCCATGCGGTTCGCGCCTGCGATCCTGTTTCACATGCGGAACTTTCAAACCTGCGGCAAGTTGCCGTGGGCACAACGTACAAACACAACCCTCTGACAAAGGGCTGGAGGAGATTCGCATGTCTATCGGTACGATCATTCTGATCATCCTGGTCATCGCCCTGCTCGGCGGCTTCAGCGGCATTGGCGGTGGCCCGTTCTACGGCACCGGGTATTACGGCGGCGGCGGCCTCGGGCTCGTGATCATCATCCTGCTGATCCTGCTGCTGATGGGACGGATCTAGTTAGCTTCCATAGGGTGGTGGGTTAGCCGCAAGGCGTAACCCACCTCTTTTTTTTCGCGTCAACGAAGTGGTGGGTTACGCTTCGCTAACCCACCCTACTTCGTTTCCCCGCCAGCTTCTTCATTGCCACCTTGATCGACGTAGCCGCTTCGTCGTAGCCGCTCCAGGCTTTCGAACGCGACAACAACGCGGGCACGGTTCTCACCGTGAATTTCTTCGGATCGAGATCGCCCTTCACCTGCGCCCAGGTGACCGGCATCGACACGGTCGCGCCATCGCGGGCACGCGGCGATAGCGGCGCGACCGCCGTCGACATCCGATCGTTGCGCAGATAGTCCAGAAAGATCTTTCCCTTGCGCAGCTTCTTGGACATATTGAGCAGATAGCGCTCGGGATCCTCATCTGCCATCCATTGGCAGACGCCTTGCGCGAACGCCTTGGCTTCCTTCCAGCTCACCTTGTCGCGTGCGCCGTGGAGCAGCGGCACCACGACGTGAAGGCCCTTGCCGCCCGTCGTCTTGCAAAAGCTCTCCATGCCGAGGTCGGTGAGCCGCTGGCGCATCTCCTTTGCCGCTTCGACGACATCGGCAAACCTCACCTCCGGCGCGGGATCGAGATCGAACACCAGCCGGCCCGGCGTGTCATAGGCGTCAGGCGCGCAATTCCAGGGATGCAGCTCCACGCCGCCGATCTGAGCGACCGCCGCAAGCCCCTCGACACGGTCGACCTGCAAATACGGCTTGCGATCGCCGGAGACTTTGCGAGTTCCAGAAGATTGGATGTTCCCTGCGTGGCGTGGCGCTGGAAGAAACACTCGCCCTTGATGCCATCGGGTGCGCGTATCAGCGAGCATGGCCGGCCCTTGAGGTGCACGATCATCCATTCGCCGACGGCCTCGAGATAGCGCGCAAGATCAAGCTTTGTGACGCCCTCGCCGTCGCCGCCGTCCGGCCATAACTCTTTCTCCGGCTTCGAGATGATGGCGCCCATCACCTCGGCGGTGCCCTTCGCTTTGGCCGGCTTCGCTGCAGCGCGCTTGCGGGCGGAAGGCTGCGTGAGCTTGGTATCCGCAGGTGTTTCCGCCTCGACCTCCTCGGCCGGCTTGTCCTGCCGCAGGCCCTTGAACGCGGCCTGGCGGATGTTGCCATCGGCGGTGAACCCGGCAAATTCGATCTCGGCCACCAGCTCCGGCTTGACCCAGTGCACGTCACGCGTCTTCTTCGGCGCATTTTTGCCGCCGAACGGGTTTTCGCTCGACGCCGCCTGCTTCAGGAACGGCATGATGCGCTTGACCTTGTCGGCGCCAAAGCCGGTGCCGACCATGCCGACAAAGGCGAGATGATCGCCGCGATGTACGCCGGCCATCAGCGAACGGAATTTGCCGTTGGTGGTCTTGTAGCCGCCGATCACGACCTCATGACCGGCCCGGCATTTGGCCTTGGTCCAGCTCTCGGTCCGGCCAGAGCGATAGGGCGCATCGAGCTTCTTGGACACGACTCCTTCGAGCTCGAGCTTGCAGGCCGATTGCAGCACCGCATCTCCGCCGCTTTCGAAATGCTCGACATAGCGGACCTGGCTCGTCTTCTTCTTGCGCGTTTCGAGGAGCGCCTTGAGGCGCTCCTTGCGTTCACCGAGCGGCAGAGGGCGGTAATCGAGGCCCTCGGCAAACAGGAGGTCGAAGGCGAAGAAGATCAGGTCCTCGGTCTTGCCGTCCGACAGCGCGGCCTGGAGCGAGGAAAAATTCGGCGCGCCGTTGTGGTCGAGCGCGACGATCTCGCCATCGATCAGCGCGTCCGGCAGCGCGCCAGCCTCCTTCGCAATCGAAGCGAACTTGTCGGTCCAGTCGAGACCCTTGCGGGTCTTCAGCGTCGCCTTGCCGTCCTCGACCCGAAGCTGCACGCGATAGCCGTCGAACTTGATCTCGTGACACCAGCCATCGCCCGCCGGCGGCCGTTCGACCGAGGTGCAGAGCTGCGGTGCCACGAACTCCGGCATCTCCGAGACCTTCTTGGCGGTCGCCGCCTTGGCTGCTTTCCTGCCGCTCTTCAACGCCGTGCGCGGCGCCGGCTTGACAGTACGCCCTTTCGGCTCCTCGGCGCGATTGGACTGCCAGACCGCATCGGCTTTGCCCTTGGCGCTATTCGCCTGCATGAAAGGCTTTGGCGCCCTTCCCTTGCCCTCGGCGATCTGCTCCATCGCACGCCCGGAGGCGACCGACTTGTCTTCATCGAGAATGGTGTTGTCCTTGCCCTCTCGCGCATATTCGTCGCGATGCTTGATCAGGAGCCAGTTGGTTCGCTTGCCGCCGGTACGGTCATTGCGCATCCGCACCAGCACCCAGCTGCCGTGGAGCTTGTCACCGTGCAGCGTGAACTTCAGGTCGCCCTTCTTGAAGCCCCGTTCGGGATCCTCCGCCTCCCAATAACCGCGGTCCCACAGCATCACCGTGCCGCCGCCATACTGGCCCTCCGGAATGGTGCCTTCGAAATCACCGTAGTCGAGCGGGTGATCCTCGACCTCGACCGCCAGCCGCTTGTCGTGCGGGTCGAGCGAGGGTCCCTTTGTCACGGCCCATGACTTGAAGACACCATCGAACTCCAGCCGCAGATCGTAATGGAGCCGCGTCGCATCGTGCTTCTGGATCACAAAACGCCGCTGCGTCGACGGGGCCACCGCCGTCGCCCCAGAAGGCTCGGGCGTGATCTCGAAATCCCGCTTCTTGCGATAGGTGGAGAGGTTTCTCAGCACTGCCGGTCCTGCATTCTTGCACGCATATCCAAGCCTATCACGGCCAGAGTCCCACCCGGAACCAAAACCCCCAACCCGGGTTGGAGTTCCGAAACGCCTTGAAAACGCTGGAGAATGGAATGGCTCCCCGCGCCTATTGGAAAGGGACATTGAAGCTCTCGCTGGTGAGCTGCCCGGTCGTGCTCTATCCGGCCGCGACCGCGGCCGAGAAGACCCGGTTTCACATGATCAACCGCGAGACCGGCAACCGGCTGAAGCAGCAGATGGTCGATTCCGAGACCGGCGACATCGTCGAGAGCGACCAGAAGGGCCGCGGCTACGAGCTGCGTAAGGGCAAATATGTCGAGATCGAGCCGGAGGAGCTCGAGGCCGTCCAGATCGAGAGCAATCACACCATCGACATCGAAAGCTTCGTGCCGAGCGAGGAGATCGACCAGCGCTATCTCAACCATCCCTACTACATCGCGCCCGACGGCAAGGCTGCGGTGGATGCGTTTGCCGTGATCCGCGACGCCATGAAGGACCAGGACCGCGTGGCGCTCGCCAAGATCGTGCTCACCAATCGCGAGCACATCATCGCGATCAAACCGCTTGGCAAGGGCCTGCTCGGCACCACGCTGCGCTTCCCTTACGAGCTGCGCGATCAGGACCAGTTCTTCGACGACATCAAGAGCCCGAAGATCACCAAGGACATGGTCGAGCTCGCCGGGCACATCCTCCACACCAAGGCGGCGCATTTCGACCCGAGCAAATTCAAGGACGACTACGAGACCGCGCTGAAAGCGCTGGTGAAACGCAAGGCCAGCGGCAAGACCATCGAGCTGCCGGAGCGCGAGGAACGGCCGAGCAACGTCGTCAGCCTGATGGATGCGCTGAAGCAGAGCCTGAAACGGCGCGGCGGGAAGAAGACGACGGCGAAGTCGCATGCGCGGCGGGCGACTGGACGGCAGCGGGCTGCCAGGAAGACGCAGCGGGCGACGGCGCGGCACAGGAAGGCGGGGTAATTCATCCTGTCATTGCGATCGCAAGCGAAGCAATCCAGAACTTTTCCGCGGAGGGACTCTGGATTGACGGTGTTGATGCAGACTCGTGCCATACCATGAGTTGCAGCTGGCGGACGGAGCCTAATCGCCCGCCTTCAGCCGATAGCCGATGCCCGTCTCGGTCAGCACATATTGCGGACGCTCCGGGTCCGCCTCGATCTTCTGACGAAGCTGGCGGACATAGACGCGCAGATATTGCGCGTCGGTGAGCTCGTCCCAGAGCTCTTTCAGCAGAAAGCGATGGGTCAGCACCTTGCCGGCGTGCTGCACCAGAACGCGCAGCAGGTCGTATTCCTTCGGCGACAGTTTGACGTCGCGCTCGCCAAGCTTGACGATGCGGCGAACGAGATCGACGGAGAGATCGCCGGAGCGGAAGATCGGGCGCTCGCCCTGCACCTGAAGCTGGTGGCGCAAGGCCGCGCGGAGCCGCGCCAAAAGCTCGTCCATGCCGAACGGCTTTGTCAGATAATCATCGGCACCGAGATCGAGCGCCTGCACCTTGCCCGCCTCGTCGCCGCGGCTCGACAACACCACGATCGGCACGGCTTCATTGCGGGCGCGGATGGTGCGCAGCAGCTCGTGACCCTGAATGTCGGGCAGGCCGAGATCGAGAATGATCAGCGCGGGATCCTCGGCAAGCTTCTCCAGCGCGATCTTGCCGTTCGACGCCTCCAGTATCTCGTAGCCCTGCGTCGAAAGCCCCATCCGCAGCAATTTGCGGATCGGCGGCTCATCGTCGATCACCAGAACCTTGATCGGAGCAGCACTCATGCGGCGGTATCCAATGCGTGGGTCTGTGCCGGAACGGGCAGACGGATGGTGAGGACCGCGCCGCTCCGGTCACTGCGGTTGGCAGCCGCGACCGTGCCGCCCATCGCCTCGACAAAGCCGCGCGAGATGGCAAGCCCGAGCCCGGTGCCGGGACGGACATGGTCGCCCTTCTGCACACGATAGAACTTGTCGAACACGCTCTCGAGCTCGTCGGGCGGGATGCCGGCGCCCTCGTCGGCGATATCCAGCAGCACCTGATCACGCTCGCGCCGGCTCTTGATCGCCACCGTGGTCTCGGGTGGCGAATATTTGGCGGCATTGTCGAGCAGGTTGAACAGCACCTGCTCGAACAGCACGGCGTCGAGCTCGAGCATCGGCAGATCGGCGGCCAGAACCAGCTCGACCTTGTGCGCGCCCAGGATCTTTGATGCCCGCCGCAGCGCGCTGCCGACGATCTCGCCGAGATCGTGCAGCGCCGTATTGGGCACGATGGCGCCGGATTCGAGCTTGGTCATGTCGAGCAGATTGGCGATGAAGCGGTTGAGCCGCTCGGACTCGTCGATCACGGTCGCGAGCAGATCGCGCTTCTCGGTGTCGGACAGCGCGCCGGCGAGATCGCGCATGGTTGACGCCGCGCCCAGCACGGAGGCGAGCGGCGTTTTCAGATCGTGCGAGATCGACGTCAACAGCGCGGAGCGCAGCCGCTCGGACTCGACGGTACGCTTGACCCGGTCCATGTCCTCGACCAGCAGCACGCGCTCGACCGCGAGCGCGCCCTGATCCACCAGCGCGTCCAGCAGCCGGCGCTGGTCCGGCGTCAGCAGCGGTCCGGTGCGATCATTGTCGATGCCGATGACACCGATCGGGCCGCGCCCGGTGCGCATGGGCAGGAACAGCCGCTTGGCGCCCGGCAGCGTATCGGACCCGCGGCCGGCGGAGCGATCATTGCTCCAGGCCCAGTTGGCCGCGGCAAGATCGGCCTGGTCGAGCTGGTCCTCCGGCGGATAGCCGGATTTCACCGTCAGGAGCCCGTCCTCCGGCAGCAGCAGGACCACCCGGACCTTCAGCATCAGCGCGATCTGATAGGCTGACGCCCACAGCACGTCGTCGAGCGTGGCGGTGCCGGCGAGCTTGCGGCTGAAGGCATAGAGCTGCTCGGTGGTCCGGATGCGGCCGATCGCGGTGTCGGCTTGCGTGCGTACGCGCGCGGCGACATTCGACACCAGGATCGCAATCAGCATGAAGAAGAAGAACGCCGCGACGTTGGTCGGATCCGTGATGGTGAAGGTGTAGACCGGCGGCAGGAAGAAGAAATTATAGGCGAGCGACGCTGCGAGGCTCGCGAGCAGCGACGGCCACAAGCCATAGCGCACCGCGACCGCCACCACGGCGGTGAGCAGCACGAGATCCACGTTCTCGATGCCGAAGCGCGGCTGCAGCAGCACCGCCGCGCCGAGGCCGACCAGCACGATGCCGAGCGCCTTCAGGTACGGCAGCGGATCGAACGGTTCGGATCGCGCCGCGGTCTGCACCGCCGTCTTGCGCGCCGCTTCGTCCGGCAACTCGTCGCCGGGGACGACGTGAACGCTGATATTGCCGGCGCGGCGCACCAGATCATGCACGACGGAGCCGCGCGTCATCTCGAACCAGCGCGAGCGCGTCGACTTTCCGATCACGATCTGGGTGACGTTGTTGCCTTGCGCGAAATTGATGACATCGTCGGCGATACGGCGGCCGACGGCGGGAATGGTCAGCGCCTCGCCGCCGAGCGACTCCGCGAGCCGCAGCGTATCGGCCAACCGGTCGCGCTCCTGCTCCGAGAGCTGAAGCGAGCGTCGCGTCTCGATCGAGATCGCGGTGAACGGCGCATGCAGTCGGTCGGCCAGCCGCTTGGTGTAGCGCACGAGGCCGGCCGCACGCGGGTCCTCGCTGACGCAGACGAGGAAGCGCTCGCCCGCGGCCCAGGGACCGGCAATGGCGTTCGCCTGCATGTGAGTGAGCAGCTGCTCGTCGACCCGCTCCGCCGTACGCCGTAGTGCGAGCTCGCGCAGCGCGGTCAGATTGCCCGGCGAGAAATAATGCTCCAGCGCTCGCTCGGCCTGCTTGGGGACGTAGACCTTGCCCTCACGCAGCCGCTGGATCAGATCGTCGGGCGTGAGGTCGATCAGCTCGATCGCATCGGCGCGGTCGAAGATCGAATCCGGCACCGTCTCGCGCACCCGCACATGGGTGATCTGCGCGACGACGTCGTTCAGGCTCTCGATGTGCTGGATGTTGACGGCGGTGTAGACGTCGATGCCGTGGGAGAGCAGCTCCTCGACGTCAAGATAGCGCTTGGGGTGACGGCTGCCGATGGCATTGGTGTGGGCGAGCTCGTCGACCAACGCGATCTTCGGGCGCCGCGCGATGACCGCATCGAGGTCCATCTCCTCGACGATCTGGCCGCGGTAGTCGAGCCGCTTGCGCGGATCACTTCAAGCCCCCGCACCAGCGCCTCGGTCTCGGCGCGGTCATGGGTCTCGACGAAGCCGACCACGACATCGATGCCTGCCTTGAACCTGGCGTGGGCGCTTTGCAGCATCTCGTAGGTCTTGCCGACCCCGGGGGCGGCGCCGACGAAGATCTTCAGCTTGCCGGTCGCACCCTCCTCCCGGCGCGCAGCTTCCAGCAGAGCCTCCGGAGACGGACGTTGTTCGGGATCGCGGCGCTCTCGGACCATCAGGCCAATATAATCATCCGGGCGCCGCGAGCCTAGACCGCTACTTCGCGGCGGCGCGATCGAGCGCGAGGTTCAGTGCCAATACGTTAACGTGCGGTTCGCCAAGCAGGCCGAGCAGACGGCCCTGGGTGTTCGAAACCACGAGCTGCTTGACCGCGTCTTCCGGCATATTCCGCACCTTGGCCACGCGTGGCACCTGGAATTGCGCCGCTTCCGACGAGATGTCCGGGTCGAGGCCGCTGGCCGAGGTCGTGACCAGATCGACCGGCACGGCGGCGTTCGGGTTCTCGGCCTTGAGCTTGTCCACGTCTTCCTTCAGCCGGTCGGCCAGCGCCTTGCTGGTCGGGCCAAGGTTGGAGCCGCCGGAATTGGCGGCGTTGTAGGGCGCCGATACCGTCTTGGTCGAATCATTCGGGTCCGGCGCCAGCGTCGCCGAGGGGCGGCCGTGAAAATATTTGTCGTCCTTGAACTCCTGGCCGATCAGGGCGGAGCCGACCACCTTGCCGTCCTTCTCGATCAGGCTGCCTTGCGCCTGAGCCGGAAAGACCGCGCCGGCAATGCCGGTCATGGCGAGCGGATAGGCCAGGCCGGTGATGGCGGTCAGCACCAGCAGGAGGACGATGGCGGGGCGGATTTCTCTGAGCATATGTATCTCCTAATTTTCTCTCGTCATTGCGAGCGAAGCGAAGCAATCCAGAGTCTTTCCACAGAGGCAGTCTGGAATGGTTCGTCGCTTCGCTCCTCGCACTGACGGCGTTAGGCCAGGTGCAAGGCGACAACGACGAGGTCGATCGCCTTGATGCCGATGAAGGGAATGACGATGCCGCCGAGACCGTAGATCAGCAGGTTGCGGCGAAGCAGCGCGCCGGCACCGACCGCGCGGTAGGCGACGCCTCTCAGTGCCAGCGGGATCAAACCGATGATGACAAGCGCGTTGAAGATGATCGCCGACAGGATGGCGCTCTGCGGGCTCGAGAGGTTCATCACATTGAGCACGTTGAGCTGCGGGTAGAAGGCCAGGAACATCGCCGGGATGATCGCAAAGTATTTTGCGACGTCGTTGGCGATCGAGAAGGTCGTCAGCGCACCGCGCGTCATCAACAGCTGCTTGCCGATTTCGACCACCTCGATCAGCTTGGTCGGGTTGGAATCGAGGTCGACCATGTTGCCGGCCTCGCGCGCGGCCTGCGTGCCGGTGTTCATGGCGACGCCGACGTCGGCCTGCGCGAGCGCCGGCGCGTCATTGGTGCCGTCGCCGCACATCGCGACCAGCTTGCCCTTGGCCTGCTCGTCGCGGATCAGCTTGAGCTTGTCCTCGGGCGTCGCCTGCGCCAGGAAATCGTCGACACCGGCCTCCGCCGCGATCGCGGCCGCCGTCATCGGGTTGTCGCCGGTGATCATGACGGTCCGGATACCCATGCGGCGCAGCTCGGCAAATCGCTCGCGGATAGCGCCCTTGACGATGTCCTTGAGCTGGATGACGCCGAGCAGCCTGCCGTCCCTGGCGACCGCAAGCGGCGTGCCGCCGGCCTTCGAGATTTCGTCCGCGATGGTCTGCACCTCACGACCGATATCCGAGAGCCCGGCGGGCTGAATCGCGCGCGCCGTATTGCCGGAAGCGACGGCCAGCGGCGCCGCCGCCGACATAGTTCAGCATGGCATCGACGGCTCCCTTGCGCACCGACGAGCCGCCGGCATCGACACCGCTCATGCGGGTCTGCGCCGTGAACGGGATGAAAGTTGCACCGAGCTCGGCCATGTCGCGGCCGCGGATGCCGTACTTGTCCTTGGCCAGCACCACGATGGACCGGCCTTCCGGCGTTTCGTCGGCGAGCGAGGCGAGTTGGGCAGCGTCCGCCAATTCCTGCTCGCTGACGCCCCGCACCGGATGAAACGCCGTCGCCTGGCGATTGCCGAGGGTGATGGTGCCGGTCTTGTCCAGCAGCAGCGTGTCGACGTCACCGGCGGCCTCGACCGCGCGGCCGGACATCGCCAGCACGTTGAAACGCACCAGGCGGTCCATGCCGGCGATGCCGATCGCCGAGAGCAGCGCACCGATCGTGGTCGGGATCAACGTCACGAACAGCGCGACCAACACGACGATCGAGATCGAGCCGCCGGCGTAAGCCGCGTAGCTCGGAATGGTGACGGTGGCGAACACGAAGATGATGGTGAGGCCGGCGAGCAGGATGTTGAGCGCGATCTCGTTCGGCGTCTTTGCCCGCTCGGCGCCCTCGACCAGCTTGATCATGCGATCGATGAAGGTCGAGCCTTGCGCCGCCGTGATGCGGACGCGGATCCAGTCGGACAGCACTTGCGTGCCGCCGGTCACCGCCGAGCGGTCGCCGCCGGACTCGCGAATGACGGGCGCGGATTCGCCGGTGATGGCAGCTTCGTTGACGGACGCGACGCCCTCGATCACCTCGCCGTCGGAGGGGATGGTGTCGCCCGCCTCGACCAGCACGATATCGCCGACCTTCAGGCTTGTGCCCGGCACGAGGCTGAAGGCCGGGCCGGCGCCGGTCAGGAGCTTGGCCTGGCTTTCGGTGCGGGTCTTGCGCAGCGAATCGGCCTGCGCCTTGCCGCGGCCTTCGGCTACGGCTTCAGCAAAATTGGCGAACAGCACCGTGAACCAGAGCCAGAGGATGATCTGGAAGGTGAAGCCGAGATCCGCACCACCCGTGACGAGGTCGCGCAGAAAAATCACCGTGGTGAGCGCGGCCACGATCTCGACCACGAACATCACGGGGTTCTTGATCATCAGCCGCGGATTGAGCTTGGTGAAGGATGCACGGATCGCGGGCACGACGATCTTGGGATCGAGCATCGCCGAGACGGACGCGCGCTTTTGCAGTTTCATGGTGTCCATGGAGGTCACTCCAAACAATCAGAAGGCTGTCGATTAGAAGACTTGACCGGCGTTCGTCGCGAGATGCTCGACGATCGGGCCGAGTGCGAGGGCCGGGAAGAAGGTGAGGCCGCCGATGATCAGGATCACGCCGACGACGAGGCCGACGAACAATCCGCCGGTGGTCGGGAACGTGCCCGCCGACGGCGGAATGGATTTCTTCGCGGCCAGCGAGCCCGCGATCGCCATCGCCGGGATGATCATGAAGAAACGGCCGACGAACATCGCGCTGGCAAGCGTGAGGTTGTAGAACAAGGTGTTGCCGCTGAGGCCTGCGAAGGCCGAGCCGTTGTTGCCGGTCGCCGAGGTGAAGGCGTAGAGCACCTCGGTGAAGCCATGCGGACCGGCATTCGCCATCGAGGCGACGGCCGCCGGATAGACCACGCCGACTGCGGTCCAGCCGAGATACATCAGCGGCAGCACCAGGATCGCGAGCATGGCCATCTTGACCTCGCGCGCCTCGATCTTCTTGCCGACATATTCCGGCGTGCGGCCGACCATCAGGCCGGCGACGAAGATCGCGAGCACGACGAACAGCAGCATGCCATAGAGGCCGGCGCCGACGCCGCCGATGATGATCTCACCGAGCTGCATGTTGATCAGCGGGATCATGCCGCCAAGCGCGGTGAAGCTGTCGTGCATGGCGTTGACCGCGCCGCAGGACGCGGCGGTGGTGATCACCGCAAACAATGAGGATGCGACGATGCCGAAGCGGACTTCCTTACCCTCCATGTTTCCGCCGGCGAGGCCGAGCGCCTGCAGCGTCGAGGTGCCATTGGCTTCCGCCCAATAGGTGACGGCGACGCCCGCGACGAACAGCACGCCCATCACGGCCAGGATCGCCCAGCCCTGACGCTGATTGCCGACCATGCGGCCGAACACGTTGGTCAGCGCCGCGCCCAGCGCGAGGATCGACAGCATCTGCACGAAGTTCGACAGCGCGGTCGGATTCTCGAACGGGTGCGCGGCGTTGGCATTGAAGAAGCCGCCGCCATTGGTGCCCAGCATCTTGATCGCGACCTGAGAGGCCACCGGGCCGACGGCGATGGTCTGCTTGGCGCCTTCTAGCGTGGTGGCCTCGACATAGTCGCCCAGCGTCTGCGGCATGCCCTGTGAGACCAGGAACAGCGTGTAGACCACGCAGATCGGCAGCAGCACGTAAAGCGTGGTGCGGGTGACGTCGACCCAGAAATTGCCGACGGTGCGCACCGACGCGCGCGAGAAGCCGCGGATCAGGGCGACCGCGAGCGCAATCCCGGTGGCCGCCGACAGAAAATTCTGGTGCGTCAGGCCCAGCATCTGCGCTAGATAGGAGAGCGTGCTCTCGCCGCCGTAGTTCTGCCAGTTGGTGTTGGTGATGAAGGAGATCGCCGTATTGAAGGAGAGGTCCTCGGCGACCGCACCCTGCCCCGCCGGATTGAAGGGCAGCACGGCCTGCAGGCGCATCACGCCGTAGATCATGAGGAAGCCGCCGACATGGAACAGCAGCATCGCGACCGTGTAGGTCAGCCAATGCTGCTCGCGCTTCTCGTCGACGCCTGAGATCCAGTAGATGCCGGCCTCGATCGGACGCAGCACCGGCGAGAGCAACGTCCGCTCGCCGTTGAACACCCGCGTCATGTACCAGCCAAGCGGCTTTGTGAGCGCGATGATGACAATGCAGAAAAGAATGATCTGGAACCAACCGATCACAGTCATGGCATCAACCCTTCAGGCCTGGTGTCCGCCGCAGCAGCGGCAGGAGCACCACAAGCAGGCAGCCGGCGAGCGCAACGTCGGCCAGCAGCAATTCGACAAGCAGCAGCACGGCTCAGAACCGTTCCGGCCGCAGCAGCGCGTAGGTGAGGTACATCAGGAGGCCGAACGAGACGGCACCGGCAAGCGCATAATCGAAGATCATGGTTCGCTCCGTCACAGCCGTTCGCAGGCGTAGGTGTAGCCGATCGCAAGGGCAAAGAAGCCGAAGCCGAGCGCCAGCGTCAGAATGTCCATCATGGGATTGCTCCTCGTTGCATCCCTCTCTCGGGAGCAACACTTTCTGGGGGTCCCGGCGGAGCTCGTGGAGAGAAGCGCAACGCATTTCCACGGCCCCAAGCGGGACTTTTTGACCGTGCTGAAGTGCCACCGCAGCCATAGGTTTTCGAGACGTGGGCTATGGCGAAGTTATAGGAATCTCATAAAGGGCGGGCGCCGGTGGCGCGGCCGGGCAACGCCCGCTAGGCGATTCAGCCCGTCGTCCCGGCGAAGGCCGGGACCCATACCGCGGAATCTATCGATTGTTGTCGGTCGTATTACCGAACTGCGATCCTCCGCCAAACCACATCCTGTGGTTATGGGTCCCGCCTTCGCCGGGACGACAACGGAGGAGGAAGTGGCGCATCCCTCAGCTCCACACTTATGAAATCCTTATATCTCGCCTCCCCTTCCCATCTCGTTTTCCAATGCCCTTCCCGCCATCCTGAAGCGGCCGACTGACTGACGCCAATTCCAGGAGGCCCGAGATGACCGTCGCTTTGCGAAACTACGATTTGCCCTCGCTCGGCGACCGCCTGCGCAATGCGCAGGGCTTAACGCGGCCGTTGATGCTCGAGATCATCGACAGGTCCTGCCGCCGCTTTCCCTCGCTCGGACAGACCGAGCGCACCGCCCGCCTCATGCGCCTGATCGACGCGGAGGCCTGGGCCGACGCGGCGCTGGCGTTGATGGAGCTCGAACTGCCGCTGTGGCACGTCCGCCGGATCGCCTATGACGAAGGTGAATGGCATTGCGCGCTCTCGCGTGAACGCGAGCTGCCGGATTGGCTGGACGCAGCTGTCGAGGGATGCCACGGCGACCTCGCGCTCGCACTGCTGTCGGCTTTGGTCGAAGTTCAGGCATTGGCCGTAGAGATATCGCGACCAAGCGTCCCCAACGTGCGTCCCGCCCCGGATCCGCTCTATGAACCGGCGGCTTGCGAGAACTTCAGCTGATCGAGCACGAGGCCCTATGGCGTTCCTATACGACAATGCTGCCGTCCGTCTCGCATTCCTATGCTGCGATGCTCATCATGAGAAGCGGATTGGGGCGGCTGTCTCTTCGCCCCCGGGACAAGGACTTCTGGGATGTCGACGCTGACACATGGCCTTGAACGGCCGTTCAACCGGGCTCAACGCGCGGCGCGGATATCGACGGCACGCAAGGCCCAACTCAAGCGCCTTGCGTTGCGCGCGCTGGCGGTTCTTACGATGGGCAGCGTGCTCACTGCGCTCATCGCGCTGAAGACCGCAATCTATGTCTGGCACCTGAACGTCTGAACAGCAGGGAGGCTCCCATGACCTTGCAGATGTGTGAAGAGGCCGCCATGGCCGCAATTGCCCTTCAGGCCTCCCATCGTCAAGCCGACACGAAGCAGGCGGCTGCACTCAAGCCACTCGATCCGGATGTCGTCAGTGCCGCCATCCCCGTCTTCTTCATCGGGCGCAACAACACCGGCCTCTGGGTCGCGCGCGAAGCGAATGGACGCATCGGCGGCCTGTTCATATTCAAGGGCTCCGCGGTGGATTTCGCCAACCGTCAGAGCGCGCCGGCGCGCTGCGCCTTGGTGTTCCCCGCCGAGCGTTTCGAGCTTGACCTCGAGAACTGCGGCAATCCTCTGATCGTGCTGGTGGTGCGCTTGCTGAGGAACTGGCATGCCGCTCTTTAGGGGACATCTCGAACACGCGGTCACCACGACCATCCTGACCATGACGCTGAGCCTGGTCTGGGGTGCGGTGTTGACGATCGTGATCACGCTCGCGGCCCGCGGGCTCGGTCTAGACTTCACGGGGTCGACCGCGCATTGACCATGGCTGCCTACGAGGCAAGCAATCGGGCGCGAACGGCGGTCGCGCACCCGCCTGCGCCGCCTCTCCTTGCGGAAAACGCGCCGTCGGTCTGGTGCAGTTTCGTGGAACCGTGTAGATCGGTTTCATGAGCACAAGCAGCGTCAATGTCGTCGCCCACCCGCTGGTCCAGCACAAGCTTTCCCTGATGCGGGAGAAGGACCGCTCGACCAAGAGCTTTCGCGAAATCCTGAACGAGATCGGGATGCTGCTCGGCTACGAGGTGACGCGCGACCTGCCGCTGGAGCTGGTCGAGATCGAGACACCGATCTCGCCGATGCAGGCGCCGAAGATCGCCGGCAAGAAGCTCACGCTGGCGCCGATCCTGCGCGCCGGCGTCGGCTTCCTCGACGGCATGCTGGCGCTGATGCCCTCGGCCCGCATCGCCCATATCGGGCTTTACCGCGACCCTGATACATTGCAGGCCGTGGAATATTACTTCAAGGCCCCGCAGGACCTGTCGGACCGCACCGTGATCCTGATGGACCCGATGCTGGCAACTGGCAATTCAGCCTGCGCCGGCGCCTCGCTGTTGAAAGATCGCGGCGCCCGCGACATCCGCTTCGTCTGCCTCCTGGCCGCGCCCGAGGGCATCGCGAAGTTCCAGAGCGAGCATCCGGACGTGCCGGTCTGGACCGCCGCCATCGATGAACGTCTCAACGACCACGGCTACATCGTGCCGGGCCTCGGCGATGCCGGCGACCGGATGTTCGGCACCAAGTAGACAGGTTTGCGCGATCGGGTTACTCCGGTCGCCATGAAAGCCGACGATGTTTCACTGCATTCGCTGATCGGATCGGAGACCGCCGCCGATCCCGCCTTCGTGTTCGACGGTACGCCGGTGTCGCGCGCGGAATTTTCAGGGATGATCGCGCAGACCGCCGCCTGGCTTGCCGCGCAGGGTATCGGCAAGGGCGACGTGGTCGCGGTCTGGCTCGTCAACCGGGTCGAATGGATCGCGCTGCTGTTCGCCGCAGCCCGGCTGGGTGCGGTCGTTGCCGCCATCAACACGCGCTACCGCAGCGCGGAAGTCGCGCACCTCCTGAAACTGTCGGGCGCCAGGCTGCTGATCGTCGAGGCGGCGTTCCGCTCGATCGATTTTGCCGCGATCCTCGCTGATGTCGCCAAGGCTGAGGTGCCCGCGCTGCAAAAGCTCGCAGTGGTCGGCGCGGATGCCCTCCCCGCGCAATGGCCCTGCATTCCTTTCGATGCGTTCGACAAGCCGTACCCGCCCGCCCCGGCGCCGCGAGATGACGTCGACCTGCCGGTGCTGCTCTACACCACATCCGGCACCACCAAAGGGCCCAAGCTCGTCGCGCACTCGCAGCGAACGCTGGCGAGCCACGCCAACTCCGTTGCCGGGGCGCTGCAGCTCTCGCCGGAACGTCACTCGCTGCTGACCATGCTGCCATTCTGCGGCACCTTTGGCATGACGAGCCTGCTAGGCTTCATCGCAGCCGGCGCGACCGCCCATGTGCTCGACGCCTTCGAGGCGGCACCGGCGCTGAAAATCCTCAGCGAGCGCAAGATCACGCACGCCTTCGGCTCCGACGAGATGTTCCGCCGCATCCTTGCGCTGACCGATGAGCCACGTCCGTTCCCGCATCTCGAAGTCTGCGGCTTCGCAGCGTTCCAGCCCGGCTGGCGCGAACTGGCTGCGCAGGCCGAGGCGCGCGGCGTGCCGCTATTCGGCCTCTACGGCTCGAGCGAGGTGCAGGCGTTGTTCTCGATCGCCCGCCCTGGCGACGCCTTCGCCGATCGCATCGAGGGCGGCGGCTGGCCGATGTCCCCCCACGCCAAGGTCCGCGTGCGCGACACCGAGACCGGCGAGCTTGCAGCGCAAGGCGTCTCGGGCGAGATCGAGATCAGCGCGCCGTCGCTCTTCCTTGGCTATTTCAACAACCCCGATGCGACGCGCGATGCGATCACCGCAGACGGCTTCTTCCGCACCGGCGACATCGGCCGGCTTCGCGGCGGCGCCTTCGTCTATGAGACGCGCGCGGGTGACGCGATGCGGCTCGGCGGCTTCCTGGTCGCGCCCGGCGAGGTCGAGGACGAGCTCAAGTCCTGTGCCGGCGTCGCCGATGCCCAGGTCGTCGCGGTCGAGCTGAAGGGCCAGGCGCGCTGCGTCGCCTTTGTCATTCCGGCCGGCACTTCGTCGCCGCAACAGGAGGTGCTGACGGCCCGTCTGCGCGAGCGGCTCGCCGGCTACAAGGTCCCGGCGCGGATCTATGTCGTGGAGGCTTTCCCCGTGACCGACAGCGCCAACGGCGTGAAGATCCAGCGTGCCCGGCTTCGCAGCATGGCGATGGAGCGGATCGCGGCCGAATAGGCCTCCTGTTTCAGAAAGCTCGCGAGGTTCATGCCGCCTCCCCGGGATCATCGGGCCGAACGACAGCCAGCGCCCCATGAACTGAGCTAGCGCGCCACGCCGCAAAGCTGTGCCGACAGTGCGTCGCGGTGCTCCGGTGCCGCGATCGCAATCATCCGCCGCGCGCGCTCGGCAAGACCGCAGCCGCGCAACTCGGCGACGCCCCATTCGGTGACGATGGCGTCCACATCGGCGCGGGGTGTCGTCACCGTCTCGACATGGGCGACGATCCGGCTGGTGCCATCCGATGCGATCGCCGGCAGTGCGATGATCGCCCGTCCGCCGGGAGACGCATTGGACCCGCGCACGAAATCGAGCTGCCCGCCGATGGCCCCGATCGCAACGCCGTTCAGCGTCTCGGAGTTCACGCTGCCATCGAGCCCGACCTGAAGCGCCGAATTGATCGCGACCAGCCGGTTGATCCGCGCCAGCACGTCCTGGCCGTGCGTGTAGGACGTCGGCCGCACTGCGACCGCCTTGTTCTCGTGCACGAAGCGATAGAGTCGCTTGGTGCCGATCACCTGGTTGGTGACCGTGATCCCCGGATCGATTCCCTTCTCCGCATTCGTGACCACGCCACGCTCGACAAGGTCGACCACGGCATCGTTGATCAGGCCGGAATGAACGCCGAGATTGCGTGCGTGGGAGAGCGACGAGAGGATCGCGTCCGGAATGCGCCCCACACCGAACTGGAGCGTGCTGCCATCCGCGATCAGGCTCGCCGCGTGCCCGGCGATGCGTCGTGAGATATCATCGAGCGGCGGCGACGCCAATTCAACCGGCGGGCGTCGGGCCGCCACATGGATGTGGATCGGCACGTCGCTCGGCCATTCAGCCCCGAACGTGAAAGGTGCCTCCGGGTTGATCTCGGCGATCACGAGACGCGCGCCGCGCGCGGCATCGATGACGTAATCGTTGGAGAGACTGGCACTGAGTCTTTCCCGGGACTCCGCAAGCTGCACCAGGACGACATCGGCCTGATGGCGGCGCGAGGCGAAGTCGGCACAAAAGGCGCTGTAGTTGCTCGGGATCACATCGAGCCGCCCGGCCCTGGCGAGCCGCCGCGCATTTCCGATCACGCCATAACTTGTAAACGACACGTTGGGCGCGCAGGCCGCGGAGAACGTCTCCGAGAAGATCGGCCCGACCATCATGCGGAATGCCGGCAGATCTCCCGCCTGCGCCATCAGCGCTTCGGTCAGGGTGAGCGGCTCTGCCGTCGCCTGGCCGCACACCACGAGATCGCCCTCACGGATCAGGCCGGAGAAGTCGATTGGCGCGGTGTCCCCGGGCATTGCCGCCTCAATATGACTTCGCGAGGCCCAGCACCTTCTCCGCAATAAAGCTGAGCGCGAGTTGCGGGCTGACCGGCGCAATGCGCGGGATCAGCACCTCGCGCAAATAGCGCTCGACATGGAATTCCTTGGCGTAGCCGAAACCGCCATGTGTCATCACCGCTTGCTCGCAGGCATGGTAACCGGCTTCGCCTGCGAAGTATTTCGCAGCATTCGCGCCGGCGCCGCAGGGCAAGCCCTTGTCGTATTGCCAGGCGGCCTGCATCACCATCAGCCAGGCCGCTTCGAGCTCGACCCAGTTCACTGCGAGCGGATGCTGAATGCCTTGATTTTTGCCGATCGGACGATTGAAGACGACGCGCGTCTTGGCGTATTCGGTCGCGCGCGACAGTGCGAGCTTGCCGAGGCCGACGGCTTCCGCCGCGATCAGGATACGTTCGGGGTTCATGCCTTCGAGAATGTACTGGAAACCCTTGCCCTCTTCGCCGATGCGATCCTCCATCGGGATCTCGAAATCCTCGAAGAACAGCTCGTTGGAATCGACGACCTTGCGGCCCATCTTCTCGATCTCATGGACCTTGATCTTCTTGCGGTCGAAATCCGTGTAGAACAGGCTGAGCCCATGCGTCGGCGAGCGCACCTCCTCCAGCGGCGTGGTGCGCGCCAACAGCAGGATCTTGTGCGCGACCTGCGCGGTCGAGATCCAGACCTTTTGGCCGTTGACGATGTAGCGATCGTTCTTGGCGACGGCGCGGGTCTTGAGCTGGGTGGTGTTGAGGCCGGTGTTGGGCTCGGTGACCGCGAAGCACGCCTTTTCGCGGCCCTCGACCATCGGCGGCAGCATGCGCTTGCGCTGCTCCTCGGTGCCGAACACGACGACGGGATTGAGACCGAACACGTTGATATGCACCGCGGAGGCGCCCGACATGCCGGCGCCGGATTCAGCGATCGTGCGCATCATGATCGCGGCTTCGGTGATGCCGAGCCCCGAGCCGCCGTAAGCTTCCGGCACGCAGATGCCGAGCCAGCCGGCGTCGGCCAGCGCCTTGTGGAAGTCATGCGGGAAGCCGCCGTCGTGATCCTTCTTAAGCCAATAGGCATCGGGAAAGCCTTCGCAGATCTTGGCGATGGCGTCGCGAATGGCTTCCTGCTGATCGGTGAGCGCGAAATCCATGATGGTCTCCTTGTGGAGGCTCGTTATGCCTAGCGCCCCATCTGCGAGGGCAGCCAGAGGATGATAGACGGGAACGCCACCAGAATCGCGATCGCAATGAGGTGGGCGATGAAGTGCGGGAAGGTGCCGTGGAACACCTCCGCGACCGGCCGCTTGGCATAGCGGGCGACGATGAAGCAGTTCAGCCCAACCGGCGGCGTGATCATGCCGACTTCGGCGGTGACGATCTTGATGACGCCGAACCAGATCGGGTCGAAGCCGAGCGTCTTGATCAGCGGCAGCACGATCGGCACGGTCAGCACCAGGATCGCGATCTGGTCCATGAACGAGCCGAGCACGATATAGCCGCACAGGATCAGCGTGATGATCACCCACCGCGAGGCCGGCAACGAGCCGATCCACGCAACGAGATCCTGCGTCACATGGGTGAGCGTGAAGAAATAGCCGAAGATCGAGGCACCAACCAGGATCATGATGATCATGCAGGTGCCGTGGCAGGCGCGCAGCAGCGTTTTGTAGAGCGAGGTCGGCGTGATCTTGCCCTTGACGATCGCGAGCAGGAAGGCGCCGAACGCACCGAAGGCGGAGGCTTCCGTCGGCGTCGCGACGCCGAGATAGATCGTGCCCGTAACGATCGAGAACAGCACCACCATCGGCGAGACCTGCCACAACAGCGAGAATTTTTCCCGCCACGGCACCGATTTCGCGGCCGGCGCGCGCGAGGGATCCTGCCAGACCAGGAAGTAGATCGTGGCCATGATGGTGAAGGTGACGAGGATCGCGGGGATGATGCCGCTGATCAGGAGTTTGCCGATGTTCACCTCGGCGAGCAGGCCGAAGATGACGAGCGCGACGCTGGTCGGCAGCAACATCGAGAGCGTGCCCGAGATCGCGACCACGCCGGCGGCCATCTTCGGCTCATAACCCTGGCGGATCATCGCGGGAAGGCTGGTCGAGGACAGCGTCGCAGCCGACGCCGTCGAGGTGCCACAGATCGCGCCGAAGCCGGCGCCGGCGAGCGCGGTCGCCATGCCGAGGCCACCCGGCACGCGGCCAACCCAGGCCGAGGCTGTCTTGAACAGATCATCGGCAACACCGGACAGCAGCACGAGGTCCGCCATCAGCAGGAACATCGGAATGGTGATCAACTCGTAGGAGGAAACGGTCGAGAGCGGCGCCGTCTCCAGGATGCCTGATAGGGTCGGAAAGCCGCCGACCATCACGAGGCCGACCGAGCCGGAAAAGGCCATGGCAAAACCGACGGGCGTGCCGAGTGCAAGCAGGCCGAACAGCAAAGCGAGAACGATAAGAGGTGTCATGGATATCCGCCGTTACTCGAAGCCGCGCGCTTCGCCGACACCGGTCACCGGCGGCAGCGGATAGAGGTCGCGCCCGCTGACGAGGCTCAGCACATTGCCGACCAGTTGGAGCGCCAGCCGCAGCACCAGCACGCCGCAGCCGAACGGCACCAGCGCCGCCGAAATCCAGGTCGGCCAGGGAATGGCGCCCGAGAGGACGTCATGCTGCTCGTAATTCTCCAGCGCGCGCTCGAACCCGACCTTGCAGATCAGGACGAACACAAACAGGCCCGCGAGCGCGGTCACGATCTCGGACAGCCGCCGCCCCACCGGCGAGAAGCGCGACAACAGGATGTCGACGCCGACATGGACATGCTCGCGCAAGGCATCCGACAACGTGAAGAAGAACACGCCCGCGAGCAGATAAAGTCCGATCAGATCATAGGTGAAGGAGAACGGGCTGTTCAGTGCATAGCGCATGAACACGTCGGTCACGACCAGCACCATGATCACGAACATGAACAGCACCGCGATCACCGTCAGCGCGCGCTCCAGCACGCCGAGCACATGCCCCGCCCGTTCGATCATTTCGCGCCTCCCTGTTCGATTTTCGGATTACTTGCTTCCGGCGGCCAGCAGATCTTCGAACTCCTTGAGCGCGGCGGACGCCTGCTTGCCACGGCTGTCGAGACCGGCTGCCCATTCGTGACCGACGCCCCTGAGCTTGTCCTTCATCTCGGCGCCCGTCGCTTCCGGCAGCGGATCGAAGCTGACACCTTCGTCCTGCATGTGCTTCTTGGTGACTTCGCCTTCCTTGTCGACGTCGGCGCAAGCCTTCGGCGTGATCGCTTCGGAAGCCTCGTTCATCGCGGTCTTCACGTCGTCGGGCAGCTTGTCCCAGACCGACTGGTTGATGGAATAAGCGACGATGAAGCTGCCGAAGCTGACGCCTTCGGTCGCGTGCTTGACCAGCTTGTCGAGGCCGTAGGCCACGACGCTGTCCAGTGGGAACAGCAGACCATCCATCGTGCCGCGCGACAGCGACTCATAGGCATCGGGCGCGGCCATGCGCACCGGCACTGCATTGAGCGCGCGCAGCGTGAGATCCTGCGCGCCGCCGGTGGTGCGCAACTTCAGGCCCTGCATGTCCTTGGTGGTCTCGACCTTCGACTTGACGGTCCACACCTGGTAGGGCGGCAGCACCACCGCCATCAGCAGCTTGATCTTGTTCGGCGCGTATTCCTGCTTGGCCAGCACGCCTTCGCGCGCGGACTTCCAATAGGCGAGTGTGCCCTGGCAGCTGGTTGAGAACGCGCCCGGCAATTGCGCAACCTCCGACAGCGGCATCTTGTCGGAGACGTAGGACGGCCCGATGTAGCCGATGTCGACCACGCCCGATTGCGTCAACCGCAGCATGTCGGCGGCTTTGCCGATCTGCTGGTTCGGATAATAGGTGAACGTCACCGCGCCGTTGGTGCGCTTGGTGACGTCGTCCATCCAGGGCTTGAGCATCAGGCGGACGAGATAATGTCCGGCCGGGAAGCTGTCGGCGACTTTCAGTTCAAGCGCCTGCGCCGGCAGTGTCGAGACCGGCAGCGACAAGGCGAACACGGCTGCAGCCCGGACCAGATTCTTCGTCATGTCATTCTCCCTGAGGCGTCCCCACGCCGAAAACGGCAGCCGCTTGCTGCCGAGCCGTTCGGCCTCGCTCCATTTTTGCTTGAAGAAAATGTACATATACGTGAATTTATATGTCAAGTATATGAATTGTGCATGGAGCTATGCACCGTTGGGCAGACAGCCCGAATTGACATCGCCGATTTATGAATTCTAACTCCACGTATGTGAATTTCAGAAGAGGCCCCTATGGGACCGCTCGCCGGCTTCACCATTCTCGACCTCACTTCCGTGCTGATGGGTCCTTATGGCACCCAGGTGCTGGCGGACATGGGCGCTGACATCATCAAGGTCGAAAGCCCCGAGGGCGACATCGTGCGCCAGATCGGCCCCGGGCGCACACCCGGCATGGGCGGGATGTTCCTCAATGCCAATCGTGGCAAGCGCAGCATCGTGCTCGACCTCAAGAAGAAAGAAGGGCGCGATACGCTGCTGCGGCTGGCGAAAAGCGCCAACGCGCTCGTCTATAACGTGCGCCCGCAGGCGATGGCGCGGCTCGGCCTCGACTACGAAACGCTTCGCTCGATCAATCCGTCGCTGGTCTATGTCGGGGCATTCGGCTACGGCCAGTCAGGCCCCTATGCCGCCAAGCCCGCCTACGACGATCTGATCCAGGGCGCCGCCACGATTCCGACCCTGCTCGCGACCGCCGGCGACGGTACGCCGCGTTACGTGCCCGTAACCATCGCCGACCGCATTGTCGGGCTGATGATGGTCAATGCCATCATGGGCGGGCTGATGCACCAGCAGCGCACCGGTGTGGGCCAGCGCATCGACGTGCCGATGTTCGAGTCGATGACGGAGTTCGTGCTGGTCGACCATCTGGGCGGGCTCACCTATGATCCGCCGCTCGACCATGGCGGATATGCCCGCCTGCTGTCGCGCTATCGCCGTCCCTACAGGACCAGCGACGGCTATCTCTGCGTGCTCATCTACAATGACAAGCACTGGCGCAGCTTCTTCGAGGCGATCGGGCAGCCGCATTTCCTCGATCAGCCGCGCTTTGCCAACCACGCGGCGCGCACAAAACACATCGACGAGATCTACGAGGAGATCGGTCACATCTTCCTCACGCGAACCAGCGCCGAATGGCGCGAGCTGCTGGAGGACGCGGACATTCCGGTGATGCCGATGCACACGCTGGAGACGATTCTCGAGGATCCGCACCTCAAGGCGATCGACTTCTTCGAGACGGTCGATCACCCCGTGGAAGGCCGCATCCGCCAGATGCGCGTACCCTCGACCTGGAGCGTGACCCAGCCGGAGGCTGCTGGCCCGGCACCGATGCTCGGCCAGCACGGCCGCGACATTCTGCGCGAGGCCGGCTTCTCCGCCGGCGAGATCGAGCGGCTCGCAGAGCAGAAGGCAGTTCACCTGGCGGCGCCGCCCTAGACGCAGGCGCTGGCCAAATCGCAGCGATACAGGGAGGAAACCGCGATGGCCGGACTTTATTTCGAGGACTTTTCCGTGGGCCAGGAGTTCAGGCATCCGCTGACCCGGACCGTCACGGAAATGGACAACACCATGTTCAGCCTGCTGACGCTCAACCCGCAGCCGCTGCACATCGACGCGCATTTCTCCGAAAAGACCGAGTTCGGCCAGCGCATTTTCAACAGCCTTTACACCCTTGGCATCATGATCGGCATGACGGTCTATGATACGACCATGGGGACCACCGTCGCCAATCTCGGCATGACCGACGTGACTTTTCCGAAACCGGTCTTCCACGGCGACACGCTGCGGGCGACGACGAAGGTGCTTTCGTTGAGAGAATCCAAATCGCGCCCGAGAGTGGGCATCGTCGAATTCGAGCATCACGCCCTGAACCAGAACGACGAGATCGTCGGCAAATGCCGCCGCATGGCGATGATGCACAAGAGGCCGGTCTGATGCGTTCGATGCTGTTCGTGCCGGGCGATTCCCCGCGCAAATTCGAGAAGGCGAGCGAAGGCAAGGCCGACGTGCTGATCATCGATCTCGAGGATTCCGTCGTCGCCGACAAGAAGCCGGAGGCACGCGGGCTGACGCTGGCGATGCTGAAGGGCTCTCGCGGCCCGCATCAGCTCTATGTCCGCGTCAACGCGCTCGACACCGGCATGACGCTGACCGATCTCGCCGCGGTGATGCCAGGCAAGCCCGATGGCATCGTGCTGCCGAAATCGCAAGGTGGCGACGACGTACGGCAAGTCGCGACCTGGCTCGAGGCCCTGGAAGCGGCGGCCGGCATCGCGGTCGGCACGACGCGCATCGTCTGCGTCGCGACGGAAACCGCCGGCTCGATCTTCGGCCTCGGCAGCTACAAGGGCTGCTCCCCTCGCCTCGCCGGATTGATGTGGGGCGCGGAGGATCTCTCGGCTTCGCTCGGCGCGACCGAGAAGGCATCGGGCGGTGTATTCCACAGCCCCTATCGCCTCGCGCGCGATCTCTGCCTGATGGCAGCGGCCGCAGCGGAAGTGGCGCCAATCGACACGGTCTACACCGACATCGACAATCTCGCAGGCCTCGAGCAGGAAACGCGCGCAGCGCGGCGCGACGGGTTTTCGGCGAAGGCGCTGATCCATCCGAAACATGTCGATGTCGTCAACGCGGCGTTCGCGCCGACCGACGCCGAGCGCAACTGGGCGGAGAAGGTGATCGCGGCATTCGCGAGCAATCCGAATTCCGGCACGCTGCGGCTCGACGGCCAGATGATCGACAAGCCGCATCTTCGCGCCGCGAAGAAGATCCTCGGCCAGCCCTAGATCAGGACGCAAAGCCCCGCCATGATCGTTCGCCAAGCCGCAAACGTCCTGGAGATCATGGAATTCTTCGCGCAGACGAGGAAGCCGGCGACACTTGCCGAGATCGCCGATCATTTCGGCTGGCCGCGTTCGTCGACCTTCAACCTGCTCGCGACGCTGTCGGAGAAGGGCTATCTCTACGAACCGCGTCCGCGTGCCGGATTCTATCCGACGCCGCGATGGCTCGCGATGGCGCGGATGATTTCCGAGGTCGAGCCGCTGCCGCCGTGGACGCATACGCTGATCGCCGACCTCTCCGCCGAAACCGGCGAGACCGCGTCGATCGTGGCGCCGGCGGGCGTGATGGCGGTGTTCATCGACGTCGTCGAGTCCAGGGCGGCGATCCGTTATTTTGCGACCATCGGCCACCGCGTGCCGATCCACGCCACCGCGAGCGGCCGCGCGCTGTTGCTGCAATATTCGCCGGACGAGCGCGACTCCGTCTATCGCAAGATCGAGTTCAAGCAATATGGCCCCTCGACCCCGATCAGCATCGAGGCGGTCGAGGCCGAGCTGCGCAACTCAATCGAGCGCGGCTACTGTCAGAGCTTTGCCGACTATAGCCGCGACCTCGCCGGCGCCGCGATCCCGCTGCCGATCGGCGACCGCCGCCTGTCGGTTGTCGTCGCCGGGCCGGAGTTTCGGATTGGGCCGAAGATAGCAGAAGTCGCGTCGCTGATCGCGCGGACAGTCGACCGGCTGCGGCCGAAGGCTGCAGCCTAGACTAGACGATCCTGATCGACATATCCGGCAGGCCCTCGAGCTTGCACAGCAAGACGTCACCCTTCACAACCGGTCCGACATTCTCCGGCGTTCCGGAATAGATGATGTCGCCGGCCTTGAGCTCGAACGCTTCCGAGAGCTTTGCGATCTGTTCGGCCACGCTCCAGATCATCTTGCCGAGATCCGAGCTCTGCTTCACGGTGCCGTTGATCGCGAGCGAAATGGCGCCCTTCTCGAAATGGCCGGTCTTGCTCGCGGGATGAATCGGGCCGAGCACCGCGGCATGATCAAAGCTCTTGCCGATCTCCCAGGGCTTTTTCTCCGCGGCCATGCCGTTCTGGAGATCGCGCCGGGTCATATCGAGGCCGAGCGCGTAGCCGTAGACGTGATCGAGCGCCTTCTCGGCCGGAATATTGGTGCCGCCGGATTTCAGCGCGGCGACCAGCTCGACCTCGTGATGATAGTTCTTGGTCAGCGACGGATAGGGATGGTCGGCGACCTCGCCGATCGCGACGTTCTGGATCGCGTCCGTCGGCTTCTGGAAGAAGAACGGCGGCTCGCGGTTCGGATCCGAACCGCGCTCGATCGCGTGCGCGGCATAGTTGCGGCCGATGCAATAGATGCGGCGGACCTGGAACACCTGGGTCTCGCCGACGATCGGAATCGTGACCATCGGCACCGGGAAGATCGGCTTGGGCGCGGCCTGCGCTGCGGCAGGAGCAACCTCCACGATCGAAGCGGCGGTGGCCGCCGCGGCGGTTGCGAGCAACTCACGTCGCGTTGGTGACGTCTTCTCCATCTTGTTCGTTCCTTTCGAATTTCTTGGGCGGCTCATCATCGCCGATACGGCTGATAGTCGATATTCCGTATTCCAGCAACGCTCGACGGCCGGGACGCGGCAGCCATGAAGGGCGGAGCGCCCCGCCGCTGCGAATCCGCGGCCAACCCGCGGCCTGGCCGTAGCATGGAACTTGCATAAATTCTGGGCGACATGGACGCCGCATGAACCTCATCAGTCTCGACATCCGCATGCTCCGGTCGCTGATCTCGGTGGTCGACACCGGCAGCATCACCGAGACCGCGCGCCGGCTGGGCCGCACCCAGCCGGCGATCACGTTGCAATTGCAGCGACTGGAGGAGCTCACCGGCAAGCAATTGTTCGAGCATGTGGGCCGGCGGCTGATGCTGACCGACGACGGCACCACGGTTCTCACCTACGCCAAATCCATCCTGCGGCTGCATGACGAGCTTATTTCGCAGCTAGCATCACAGGAGATCGAGGGCCAGGTCGTGCTCGGCACACCCGACCTCTACGCGGCCTTCATGCTGCCCTCGATCCTCAGCGTGTTCCGAAAATCCTTTCCGCGCGTGCAGGTCGAGCTCAACTGCGCGCTGTCGACGCCGCTGGTCGGTCTCGTCAAGCGCGGCGACGTCGACATCGCGCTTGTCACCCGCATGAATGACTTCACCGGCGGCCAGGTGGTGCGGTGCGAGCAGCTGGTCTGGATGACGGGCGAGCAATCCGCCGCGCATCAGGAGCGCCCGATCCCGCTCGCGCTCCTGCCGCCCGGCAACATCTATCGCGATTACGCCATCGATACGCTGGAGCGCGCCAATTTGCGCTGGCGCGTCGCCTGCGTCAGCGAAAGCGTTGGCGGCCTCCAGGCCGCGGCGTTTGCCGGCATGGCGGTCACGGTGCTCGGCCGTAGCGCACTGGTGCCCGCGATGCGCGAGATCGGCCCGAACGAGGGCCTGCCCCCGCTGCCGAAGATCGAGTTGCTGCTCTACAAATCCGGCGGTGCCACCTCGAAGGCGGCAACCGCGCTACATGACTACCTCGCTCACTATCTGCGGCTGGACGAAGAGCTCAGCGGCATGGGCGTGCCGATCGAGCTGTCTTGAGAACCGCCGCGCGAAGTTCGCAAGCGCAGCAACATCTCGAAGATCTTGACAGCGATTTTCAGCTGCATATTTTTGCGCCGAGAAATCTCTTTCTCACTCTCCAAACTCAAAGGACCCAACGCGACCGTCGGGAGACGATGATGCTCAACGAATCTCTGCCTCAAATTCGCGCGCACAGGAATAACATCCACCGTTATCGGCGGCTGCTGAAGACCAGGCTGACAGAGATAGAACGCCAGTACATCGAGAGACGCCTGGCAGAAGAGCAGTCAGCCCTTGATGGCCTCGCCGCCGCGGCTTTCCCGGTTTCCTTGTTCGCCTCGAAGGCGCCGATCGATACGACGGGAGCGTTGCAATGAACGCCGCCCGCGACCTGCTCATTCGAGGCAGCGAGAAGGTGATCGGACACTACGAACTCCTTCTTGCCAGCGCCAGGACCGAGCAAGAGCGCGAACTCTATCGGCAACGCATAGAGCGCGAGCGGCGGCTGATCAGGGATCTCCAGGGCGAGCTCGATGATCGGGCGGCATGAGCTGCCCGGTGACGGGGCTCGCTGGGGGGCGGCCGCCGGCGTTTGCTGAGGTCAGGTCTCCTGCGATCGACTTAGCGGACGAGCCGGTTGCCCCCTGCAAACGCATTGCCTGGCTCGCGCGCCGGGGCCACTCGCACGACCACGTTGAGGGTGCGCCATTGCGCAGCAGCGCAAGCCTCACGTCCTCGCCGATCCGCGCAAGTCCGATCGTGTTGCGGAGTTGGGCGGCGGTGCGGATCGGGCGGCCGTCCGCCGCGGTCACGATGTCGCCCTTGCGCAGGCCCGCCTTTTCCGCAGGCGAATCCGGGGCAATTTCGGCGATGGCAGCGCCTTCGTTGCGTCCGCTGTTCACGGACGGATGCAGGTCCTTCAGCGAAATGCCGATGCGGCCGCGCTCGACCCGGCCGGTCGCGATGATCTGCTCCATCACCTTGTGCCATGTTGACCGGGATGGCAAAGCCGATGCCGACATTGCCGCCGGCGGGCGAGATGATGGCCGAATTGATACCGACCAGCTCGCCGTGCAAGCTGACCAGCGCTCCACCGGAATTGCCGGGATTGATCGCGGCGTCGGTCTGGATGAAATCCTCAAACCCCTGCTTGCCGAGGCCGGTCCGGCCAAGGGCGCTGACGAGGCCTGACGTCACGGTCTGGCCGAGGCCGAAGGGATTGCCGATCGCGAGCACGAAGTCGCCGACCTCGAGCGCATCGCTGTCGCCGAGCGGGAGCGCCTTGAGCCCGGCCGGGTTCTGGATCTGGAGCACCGCGACGTCGGTGGGCGGATCGCGGCCGACGACCTTCGCGGAGAACTGCCGGCCGTCCTTGGTCGTGATCTGGACGGCGAACGTGCCTTCGACCACGTGGTTGTTGGTCAGCACGTAGCCGCTCCGGGCATCGACGATGACGCCGGAGCCGGTTGCGCTGACTTCCTTCTCGATCTGTTTCGGAACGTCGAAGAACTGGCGGAACAGCGGATCGCGATAGAGCGGATTGTCCTCGCGCACGCGGCCGTGCACGGAAATGTTGACCACCGCCGGCGTCACCTGACGGACCAGCGGCGCCAGGGTCGGCACCGAGCCACCCGTCTTCAGGTCGGGGACCTGGCCTGCCGCAGGATGTGACGCCGTGAGCGTCAGCACCAGCGACACAAGTGAAAGCAAGCGCACAGTATACGTCTTCATGACCCTTCGCATCGCCTGTGGTTGAGGTTCGAGATCCGCTTCACGCGTCGTCGCGCGGCGTGTCCATCCAGCCTTGCAAGGCCAGCAACGGAACGGTCCAGGCCGCGGAGACCTGGCCGAGCAGCACAAGAGCGAGAACAGTCTGCGTGAGCATCATGCGCCTCGCCGCTCTGCGGCGGCCCAAGGCCGCCGCAGACGCATCGGGACACCGCCGCCGCGCGGCGGGTCGTCGTCGTCATTGTCGCCGTCGAGCCGGCGCAGGGCCGCGAGAATATCGGCGAGCCGGACGGTATGGCTCACGCCGGGAATTTCACGCAAGGCGGGGCAGGATTCGACCGCGTACATATCGGACGCCCAGGACGACAGGATGATCCGCTTCTCCGGCGCAGATAGCTCTTCTGCATTCAGGACATCAGCGGGCGAGCCGTAGTGCGCCGCCGGATGAAACAGCGGGTCGAGATTGCCCGAATTCGTGTTCACGTTGGTCATCGGTTGTGCCTCCCTGACGCTCCTTTCGAAGGGATGGTAGGTTGATGATGCGGTGGCGGCGAGCACCGCCGCCATCCGCCTTCAAGTCAGTGCGTGTTGATCGCGATACGCTTGACGCCTTCCCGCGCCTTCTCGGATTTCGGCAGCGACACGGTCAGAACACCGTTCTTGAACGAGGCCTCGGCCTTGTCTTCCTCGACGTCATCGAGCGGGACCTGCCGCTCGAAGGCGCCGTAGTAGCGTTCGGTGAAATACCTGCCTTCGCCGTTGCGCTCGGCCTTCTTTTTCGCCGCGGAGCGTGAGGACGCCGTGAGCGATTTCGACCTGGACATCCTTCTCCGTCAGTCCCGGAAGTTCGGCCGTGACGGTCAGCATCTTGTCGGTCTCGCTCAGTTCGACCTTGGGCCAGCCGAAACGGCCTTCCATCATCGGCGAAAGGTTGGCTCCGGCGACGCCGCGAAACACGTCATCGAACAGACGGTTCATTTCGCGATGAAGCGTCAGGAACGGATCGAAGTTGTCGCGAACCGGCGCAAGCTCCTGGCTCCTTGACCAGGGAATGAGATCACGAAAAGCCATGGTTTTCTCCTTCATGCATCCGGGAGCGCGGCGCGCATCTGAGCGCCGCGTTCCGCCAATCGATCGCGCGTCAGGCTGCTTTCTTCTGCTCGATCTGAGATGCAGGTGAAGCCGCGCCCGCGATCTGGATCCGGCGCGGTTTCATCGCTTCCGGGACCTCTCGGACGAGGTCGACGATCAAGAGGCCGTCCTGGAAGGACGCCTGCTTCACCTGAACATAGTCGGCGAGATTGAATACGCGCCGGAATGGACGCGCAGCGATGCCGTGATAGAGATATTCACGCGTCGCGTCGTCGGGCTTCCGACCCTCGATTGTGAGCGCGTTCTGTTCGGCCGTCACCGTGATGTCGTTGACGCCGAAGCCAGCCACGGCGAGGCTGATCCGGTAGTGGTCTTCGCCGGACCGCTCGATGTTATAAGGGGGTAGTTGTCCTCCGTCGCCTGGCGCAGCGTGCTGTCGACGAGGTCGGCCAGGTGATCGAAACCGATGGTGGAGCGCCACAGCGGCGCGAAGTCGAATGTGGTCCTCATAACCAAGTCCTCCAAAGAGCAAGATGGATACGAAGGAACGCAGGACAGGGTTTTCAGACGGGGTCCGAAGACACCGGTCCAGCGCCCGTGCCGGGCCCACTCGGGCGCCCGGCACACCGCTCTCGCGGCGAAAAATGACTTAGAAGAAGGGATGTCGGTTTCAAGAGGCGGTCAAAAAATTTTCGAGCGCGCGGAGCCTGCTGGCAAGACGGCGGCCGGTCAGTTCCAGACCGGATTTGCCTCAAGCCTTCGCGCGGGCACGGTCCGGTTCGCGCAGGGCCAGCGGCGGCCAGAATTTCGACCAGGGCTGGGCCTGCTCGAACGCGGCTGCAATCCGGAAGATCATAGGTTCGTCGAGCCAGGGCGCGACGATCTGAAGCCCGATCGGCATGCCGTCACGGTCAAAGCCGCACGGCAGCGTCGCGGCGGGCAGACCTGCGAGATTGATCGGCCAGGTGAAGGGCGACCAGCCGAGATGCGGATCGACCTTGCTGCTGTCGATCGTGTCGACGCCGATCCGGCCGGCCTCGAATGCGGTCACCACGACCGTCGGCGTCACCAGCGCATCGACACGCTCGAACAATTTCAGGAATGCGCTACGGGCCCGGCCGCGCCGATAGCCGGCTTCGATATAGTCCGTACCGCTGTAGTGCCGGCCGGCCCTGACGAGATCGCGATACTCGGCTTCGGAACTGGCGAGATCGGCCGTGCTCTTGGTCGCCACCGCGGCCGCCTGTTCGGTGAAGGCGATCGGCTTCAGCGTGTGCTCGAGAATGCCGGGATCGAGGCCCGGCCCGTCGATGGTGACCTGCGCGCCGCAGCAATCGAGAATGGCGAGCGCCTTGCTGAACGCCGCGCGGACGTCAGCGCTGATCGAGCGTAGCCGAGATCGGCGCTCGCACCGATGCGAACGCCATTCAATGAGGACGCGTTCGTATCGAAGCGGCGCGGCGACACCGGCAGGCTCGCGGGATCGCGCGGATCGTAAGCAGCGATGATCTCCAGCACCAGCGCGGCATCCGCAACCGTGCGCGTGATCGGCCCGGTATGCGCGAGCGAGGCCCAGGACGGCGGCGAGAAGCCGGGCGAGCGCGGCACGAGGCCAAAGGTCGGCTTCAGCCCGAACACGCCGCAGAACGACGCGGGTACGCGGATCGAACCGACGCCGCCGGTGCCGATCGCGATCGGGCCGCAACCGGCGGCGAGTGGCCGTCGATCTCGCCCTTGGTGAAGATCGGCAGGATGTTGTCGAACTCCTTGATCTTCTTGACCTCGATGCCCTGGATCACGCTGCGCTTGGCGGCGAGCTTGGCCTGCCAGCCCTCGAGGTCGGCGACAGCGGAGGTATCGAGGCTCTGCATCGTCACCTTGAAGCCGAGATCCTTGGCGGCCTGGTCGCCGATCGCCTTCACCACGGAATAGGAGACGCCGACATGGCGCAGCTCGATGTCCTTGATCTCCTGCGCCCAGATGGTCGGGAATCCGCGGATCGCGTCCGACCCTGCGGCTGCGCCCGCAACGGCCGCCGCACCCTTCAAGAGTGTGCGCCGGCTCAGCCTTCTCGTCGACTTGACGTCCGTTCCGGCCCCCGTTCCCGCCGGATCGGAAGTGAACGTCCCCTTAGTCCCATCAGGCATGGCAACCCTCGTTGGTTACGATGAACGCTCGCACCGATCGCCATTGATCGGCTGCGGATGTGATCATTGCGTGCAAGGCAAGAGGCGGAACTTTGCGAAGTAAAATTGAAGTAAAAATTCGGCGTATAAACGCGGCTAATGGTTCGGGCCGCTGCATTTGGTTTTGGCAGCGGCGCATAAGAAGGCGTCAGAACGTGTATACAAATCGATGGCTTCGATCGCGCGGGCTCGTTCGCGCCGCAGGCACGACAACGATGGCGCTGCTGAGTGCCGCAACGTTGTGCGCGGCGCGCGCCGGTGTTGTGTCCATCGCGCCGGCAAAGCTGAAAGCGATCGGCACGGTCGATCCGCGCTTTCAATCCTACAACATCGAAATGACGGAAGTGACCGGCGGCCAATTCTGGAAGCCCTACCCGCGAACAATGCGCGCGTTTGATGCGCGGCATCGTTACGGCACGCGGCCGCCGATCGATCTTGCCAATGCGCGGCTGCGCAAGCTCGCCGCCGCCCTGGCACCGGCCTATCTGCGCGTGAGCGGCACCTGGGCCAACGCGACGTTCTTTGCCGACGTCGACCCTGCGCCGGCCAAGCCCCGCCGGGATTCGATTCCGTGCTCGGCCGTAACCAATGGCGCGGCGTCATCGCCTTCGCGCGCGCGGTCGATGCGGAAATCGTGACCTCCTTTGCGATCAGTCCGGGCAGCCGCGATGCGGATGGGGCGTGGAAGACCGATCAGGCCGAGCGCCTGATCGACGCGACGCGTTCGTTCGGTGGCCGTATCGCTGCGGTGGAATTCATGAACGAGCCAACACTCGCCGCGACGAACGGTGCACCGCCTGGATATGATGCGAAGGCCTATGGCCGCGACTTCAGATTTTTCGCGAATGGATGCGGCGCGCTGCGCCGGAGACGCTGATCGTCGGTCCGGGTTCGATCGGCGATACGCCGTCGCCATCCGGGTCGGGCCTCACCACCCGTGACCTGCTTGCCGCGTCCGGCCCCGGCCTCGATCGCTTCTCCTATCATCACTACAATGCGCTTTCGCCGCGCTGCGGTGGCCGCGACGATCCGGCGCGGGCACTTTCGGCGCAATGGCTGGCGCGCACCGATGCGACCTTCGCGATCTACAGCGCGCTGCGCGACAGATTCGAGCCGGGCAAGCCGTTATGGCTGACGGAGACCGCGGATGCCGCCTGCGGGGGCAATCGCTGGGACAAGACTTTTCTCGACACGTTCCGCTATCTCGACCAGCTCGGGCGGCTGGCAAGAGCGGGCGTGAAAGTGGTGATGCACAACACCCTGGCCGCAAGCGACTACGGCCTGCTCGACGAAGGACGTTCCGTCCCCGGCCGAACTACTGGGCTGCACTGCTCTGGCACCGGCTGATGGGAACGGTCGTGCTCGACGGGAGCTCAGTCGCCGCGCCTGATCTCTATCTCTACGCACATTGCCATCCGGGCCTACGGGGCGTGGTGTCCGTGCTCGCGATCAACGCGTCGCGGCATGCATCATCGGCCCTGACGCTGTCACATCCCGCCGAGCGATACACGTTGCATGCGACGCAGCTGCAAGGCGCGACCGTGCAGCTGAACGGCAGGACGCTCGCGCTGAGTGCCGATGACGAACTGCCCCGGATTGAGCTCCGCACAGCATCGGCGGGCACGATCCGGCTTGCGCCGGCGACCATCACCTTCCTGGTATTTCCTGCAGCCGCGGATCCTGCCTGCCGTTAGCCGCTCTCAGGATTTCAGCGTGTCGCGCGCCGTCTCCGGCGCCATCAGGGTCGCGACGATCGTGATGATCGAGAGCCCAATGATGTAGAGCGACACCGGCCAGTACGAGCCTGCCCAGGCGAGCAGCGCGGTCGCGATCAGCGGGAAAAGCCGCCGCTGAGTGCGGCCGCAACGTTGGCACCAAGCGAAGCGCCGCTGTAGCGCACCTGGGTGCGGAACAGCTCCGGCATGAATGCCGCTTTGGGCCCGAACAGCAGCGCGTGCGTCAGCGTCATCGTGACCACGAGCGCGAGCGTGATCAGGGCGGGATCCCTGGTGTCGAGGAACCAGAACAGCGGAAACGCCAGCGCCACCGAGAACACGCCGCCGGCCAGATACAGTGCCTTGCGGCCGAAGATATCGGACAGCCATCCCGCGAGCGGCAGCGTCGCGAATTCGACGATCGCAGCATAGACCACCGCATTCAGGATCACCTGACGCGGCAGGCCGAGCTTTGTCGTGGCATAGACCACGGTGAAAACGGTGAGCAGATAAGCGAGCCCGACCTCCGACACCGTGATGCCGATCGCCAGCAGAAAGCTGCGCCAGTCACGGCGAAGCACCTCCCAAACCGGCTGCGCCAGCACCTCCTTGCGCTCGACCACGTCCTTGAAGTGCGGCGTCTCGGCGAGCTTGAGCCGCACGATGAAGCCGATGCCGACCAGCAGAATGCTGATCAAGAACGGCACGCGCCAGCCCCAGCTCAAGAAGTCGGCTTCGGGCAATTGCGTCACCAGCCCGAAGATGCCGGTGGAGGCGGCAACGCCGACGGGAAAGCCGATCTGCACCAGGCTACCGTAGAAGCCGCGCCGGTTGCCGGCGTGCTCGGCCACCATGACGACCGCGCCACTCCACTCGCCGCCGAGCCCGATGCCCTGGATGAAACGCAGGATGACGAGGAAGATCGGCGCCCAGACACCGATCTGGCTGTAGGTCGGCAGGCAGCCGATCAGGAATGTGCCGAGCCCCATCGCGATCATGGTCGCGACCAGCATTGTCTTGCGCCCAAGCCGGTCGCCATAATGCCCGATGATCGCGCCGCCGATCGGCCGCGCCACGAAGCCGACCGCATAAGTCGAGAACGCCGCCAGCGTGCCGACAAAGGGATCGAAGCTCGGGAAGAACAGCTTGTTGAGCACGAGCGCTGCGGCGGTGCCGTAGATCAGGAAGTCGTACCACTCGATCGCAGTGCCAAGCGCGCTCGCCCACACCACATGCGCCGTCGTCGACCTCTCCGCCGCGCCGGAGACCCCCGCTGCTGCCGTCATCGCCATGCGCCTCAAAAATTCCAGAGGACATCATGGCCAATCGCGACGAGGCTTGCAACCTGCGGAGGCATTGCCTCCGGCCGAGATCACAATGCGAGATTTTAGCGCCGCCGTTCCCACACCCCGTCATTGCGAGGAGCCCTTGCGACGAAGCAACCCAGACTGTTTCGGCGGAAAGATTCTGGATTGCTTCGCTGCGCTCGCAATGACGGGTGTTGAGGCAGGAACCCGCTCCGCCGGTTTATTCGCCATTGACAAACTAATTCGCCATTATCTAACTTCCTACCAGAACAACCGGTCGCGCCAAGCGGCCCATAAGAGAGAGGAACGACGATGAGGGGCTTTTGGCCTGCGCCATGCTCGCGGCCATGACTTCGGCTGCGATGACCACAGCCGCGAGCGCGCAAGTCTCCGACGACGTGGTGCGGATCGGGGTGCTGACGGATCTGTCGAGCTGGGGCCGCGACAACAGCGGGCCGGGTTCGGTCGAGGCCGCCAAGATAGCGGTGGAGGAGTTCGGGCCGACCGTGCTCGGCAAGCCGATCGAGATCATCAGCGCCGACCACCAGATGAAGACCGATGTCGGCGTCAATATCGTGCGCGGCTGGTTCGACAACGGCAAGGTCGATGCCGTCGTCGACATTCCCAATTCGGGCATTGCCATCGCCGTGCACAACATGGTGCGCGAGCGCAACAAGATCGCCCTGCTCTCCGGTCCCGGCGCGAGCTCGCTCACCGATGAGCTGTGCAGCCCGAATACCGTGCACTTCACCTACGACACCTACGCGCTGTCGAAGGTGACGGCCTCCGCCGTCATCAAGGAAGGCGGAAAATCCTGGTACTTCATCACCGCCGACTATGCCTTCGGCCAGCAACTCGAGAAGGACGCCACCCGCTTCATCAACGAGATGGGCGGCAAGGTGCTGGGCGGCGTCAAGCATCCGACCAATACGGCCGACTTCTCCTCCTTTGCGCTGCAGGCGCAGAGCTCGAAGGCCGACGTGGTCGCCTTCGCCAATGCGGGCCAGGACACCGACAACGCCATCAAGCAGTCCGGCGAGTTCGGCCTGGTCCAGGGCGGCCAGAAGCTCGTCGGCCTCTTGATGTTCGACACCGACGTGCACGCGATCGGGCTCAAGGCCGCGCAGGGCACCTACATGACCACGGCATCGTACTGGAACATGGACGATCAGACCCGCGCCTGGTCGAAAAAATTCTTCGCGCGCACCAATGTGATGCCGACCATGATCCAGACCGGCGTCTACGGCTCGGTGCTGCATTATCTCAAGGGCATCAAGGCCGCCGGTACCGACGATCCGGCCAAGGTGATGGCCAAGATGCGCGAGCTGCCGATCGAGGACACTTTCGTCCATGGCGGCAGGTTGCGCGAGGACGGCCGCGTCATCCGCGACATGTATCTGGCCAGGGTAAAGTCGCCCGAGCAGTCGAAGGAGCCTTGGGATTACCTGGAGATCATCAAGACCGTGAAAGGCGAGGACGCCTATCGCCCGGTCTCCGAATCCAAATGTCCGCTTTTGAAGAAGTGAGGTGAGACATGACCGGCAACGAGCGCAACGCAATTGAGACTTACGAGTGCGACGTGCTCGTGGCCGGATCGGGCTGCTCCGGCATGTCGGCCGCGATTACCGCACGCTATCACGGCCTCGACGTGCTGATCGTCGAGAAGGAACCGCGCTTCGGCGGCACCACCGCCCGCTCCGGCGGCTGGCTGTGGATTCCCGGCACGTCGCTGGCGAAAGCCTATGGTATCGAGGAGACGCCGGAGCAGGCCCGCACTTACCTGCGGCACGAAGCCGGCAACAATTTCGACGCCGCGCGCGTCGATGCATTCCTCAGTGCAGGCCCCGAGGCGGTGGATTTCTTCACCACCAAGACCGCGCTGCGCTTCGACATGCCGCTGGTGTTTCCGGACTATCACGCCGAAGCGCCCGGCGGCGCGCAAGGTGGCCGCTCCATGGTGACGCGGCCATTCGACGGCCGCGAGCTCGGCGACCAGATCAGGACGCTCGGCATGCCGCTGCCCGAGCTCACCGTGTTCGGCATGATGCTGGGATCCGGCAAGGAGATTATCCATTTCATGCGGGTGACGAAGTCGCTGAACTCGGCGGTCTATGTCGCAAAGCGCCTGTCGCGGCATTTGATGGACGTGCTGCGCTACGGCCGCGGCATGACGCTGACCAACGGCAACGCGCTGGCTGGCCGCCTCGCGAAATCCGCGCAGGACCTGAAGGTACCGATGTGGCTGTCCTCGCCGGTGCGCGAGCTGACGGTCGAGAACGGCACCGTCACCGGCGCGATCGTTTCGCGCGAGGGACGTGACGTGCGCGTTCGCGCGCGACGAGGCGTCGTGCTCGCCTGCGGCGGCTTCCCGCACGATGTCGAACGGCGCAAGAAGATGTTTCCGCATACGCCGACCGGCCATGAGCATTTTTCGCCGGGTCCGACCGGCAACACCGGCGACGGCCTGCGCCTCGCCGAAAGCGCCGGGGGACATATCGAGGACCGGCTGCCGAACGCGGCAGCGTGGGTACCGGTGTCGCTGACCACGCGCAAGGACGGCTCGAAGGGCGTGATGCCGCATTTCATCGATCGCGCGAAGCCCGGCGTGATCGCGGTGATGCGCGACGGCAAGCGCTTTGCCAATGAGGGCAATTCCTATCACGACTTCGTCCAGGCCATGCTCAAGGCCGCAAAGCCCGGCGAGGAGATCGCGGCCTATCTCGTCTGCGATCATCCGACGCTGCGCAAATACGGCCTCGGCTGCGTGCCGCCGTTCCCGATGCCGCTGGGTCATCATCTCAATACCGGCTATCTCATGCGCGGGGAGACGCTCGAAGCGCTGGCGGCGAAGGCCGGCATCGACGCGACGGCGTTCACCGAGACGGTCAGGCAATTCAATGCGACCGCGCCGCTCGGGCATGACGCAGCTTTCGGCAAAGGCTCGAAGGCCTATAACCGCTACCAGGGCGACGCCATGCACGGCCCCAATCCCTGTATCGCGCCGATCGAGAACGGGCCATTCTACGCCATCAAGATGGTGATCGGCGATCTCGGCACTTATGCCGGCATTGTCACCGACGAGAACGCGCGCGCGCTCGACGCCGAGGGCCGGGTGATTCCCGGGCTCTATGCCGCCGGCAACGACATGGCGAGCATCATGGGCGGCAATTATCCCGGCGCCGGCATCACGCTTGGGCCGGCGCTGACCTTCGGCTACATTGCCGGCCGCCATCTCGCCGACAGCGCCGCCAAGCGCGACGCGGCGGAAACGAGGCGCATCGGAGGCGCATGAAGAGAGAAAGCCGCGGCATCCAGTCGATCGAGGTCGGCGGAGAATTACTCCGCGCGCTCGCTAAAAGCGGCGAGCCGATGATGCTGCGCGATCTCGCGCGAGGCCGGCATGACGCCGGCCAAGGCGCATCCTTATCTCGCCAGCTTCTCGCGCATCGGCTTGATCGAACAGGATGAAACGACCGGCCGCTACGAGATCGGCGCGCTCGCGCTCGAGCTCGGCCTGATCAGCCTGCGGCGTCTGTCAGGTGTGCGCATCGCCCAACCGAAGATTGCAGGCCTCGCGAGTCAGATCGGACATGCGGTCTCGCTTGCGGTCTGGGGCACGCATGGCCCGACCGTGGTGCAGCTGGAGGAGCCCGGCCAGCCCGTGCACATCGTGATGCGCGCCGGCTCGGTGATGGCGCTGCTGGAAACCGCGACCGGTCGCGCCTTTGCAGCCTTCCTCCCGGAGAAGACGATCAACGCCGCGCTCGAAAGCGGGCTCGATCGCCAGGGCGTCGGCTACAATCCGAAGCGGCCGGTGAAAGGCGCCAAGGTCGCCGAGATGCTGAGCGAAGTCCGCAAGCACGGGCTCGCCCGCGCCCTCGGTGATCCCCTGCCCGGCGTGAATGCGTTCTCCGCGCCGGTGTTCGACCATGCCGGCCATGTCGCGCTGGTGATCACCGCGATGGGCCCCGAAGGCACCTTCGATGCTCGCTGGGACAGCCCGATTGCCCATGCCCTGCGCGACTGCGCCGGCCACATCTCGAAGCGGCTCGGCTACGGCATGACGATCGCCGCGGAGTGAGGCTCCGCGTTGCCCGAGCTGCCCCACACAGCCAACGCAATGCTCCGCGAAAGCGGGGCATCCAGTACGCCGCGGTGTTTCGGTTCAACCACAGGCGTCACGGAAATACTGGATCGCCCCGGTCAAGCCGGGCGATGACACCGAGTGTGAGGAGCGCACGTGCCACGGCATCGTCCTTGCGAGCGCAGCGAGGCAATCCAGACTGCCTCAGCGGATTACTTCTCCTTCACCGGCACCGTATAGTTCAGGATCAATCGCCCGCCATCGGGATAGATCGTCTGCCCGGTGATGTAGGATGCATCGTCGCTGGCGAGGAATGCAACGACGGAGGCGACTTCGCTCGGCTCACCGCCGCGGCCGGCCGGCGTGCGTGACATCACGGTCTTGCGGGCATCCTCCGAGGTGTAGATGGAGGACGCCACCATGTCGGTCAAAATCGTGCCGGGGCCGACCGCGACGACGCGGATGTTGTGCGGGCGAGCGCAACGGCGGCGACCGAAGTCAACTGCTTCATGCCGCCCTTGGACATCGCGTAGGTCGCGAGCGCCGGGATCGCCAGCAGCGCGTTCACCGAAGACATGTTGATGATGACCCCGCCGCCACCTTGCGCAATCATCTGTCTTGCCGCGGCCTGCACGCCGAAGAACGCGCCTTTCAGATTGATGCCGATGATTTCGTCGAACTCCTGTTCGGAGATCTCCAGGATGTCCCGGTTGCGGGCGACGCCGGCATTGTTGACCATGATGTCGAGCCGGCCGAACTCCTTCGCAGCGGTCGCGACGAGCTGATCGACGTCGGCGCGCCTGGCGACATTGGCGGCCACGGTCCGCAAGGCGTCCGGCCGCCCGAGTTCGGCGGCCGTTGCAGCCAGACCATGGGCATCGACATCCGAGATCACGACCTTGACGCCGTCATCGAGGAATCGCTTGGCGCAGGCCTTGCCGATGCCACGTGCCGCGCCGGTGATGGCGGCGACCTTGCCGGATAGTTTCATGGGTCTCACTCCAGGATAGCTGCCGCGAGCGAACTATCCCGGAGAATACTCCCGTTCAAGCCGCCGCGAAGCCGAGATGAGCACGGAACCGGTTCTTGATAAAGACGGCATCGCGCGAGGGCAGCGAGCGCGGCGGATTTTCCGCCAATACCTTGATGACAAAAAGCCGCGGGCCCTCGGCCGGCTCGGCGATTTGCGTCGCGAGGCGTTGCACCTCTTCGAGCGTCCGCACGGTTCCGGTCGCGGCAAAGCCGCAGGCGGCGGCGATCGCCGCGAGATCGACGCCGCGCCGGGTGTGGCTCTCCTGCATTCCGGTCTCGCCGAAATGCTGGTTGTCGATTACGACGATGTCGAGATTGCGCGGGCGCGCAACGCCGATGGTGGCGATGCCGCCGAGGCCCATCAGCTGTTCGCCGTCGCCGGTCAAGGCGAGAACGTGCTTGCCGGCTGCGCCTGCGCCAGTCCAAGCGCGATGAGCGCGGCGCCGCCCATGGCGCCCCACAGATAGAAATTGCCGTCGTGGTCGCCGACGGAATGCAGGTCGTAGGTTGGAGAGCCGAGGCCGGAAACCACCAGCGTATCCCCGCGATTCCTCCAGGAGGGCCGCGACGGCGGCACGGCGATCGAGTTGGGATGGAACGGACATCGATATCACCACTTCTTCTTGCCGATCAGGCGCTGCCCGATCAGAACCGCGATCTGCTGGTCGGACCAGTAGGCGAGCGAAGCGGCCGACTCGACCGTCTCGACCAGATCCTCCGCCGTCTCCGCCCGCATCACCTTCAGGCCGATCGCCTCCAGCGAGGGCTGCGTCGCCCGGCTCATCGGCACTTGCCAGGGATTGAACTCGGCCCATTCGCCGCGCATCGTCACCAGCATCAGCAGCGGAAAGCGGCCGATCGCCGACAGCGACAGCATGTTGATGCAATTGCCGACGCCGCTCGACTGCATCAGCAGCACGCTGCGCTGGCCGCCAAGCCAGGCGCCCGCGGCAATGGCGATGCCCTCCTCCTCCATGGTCAGCACGTTGGTGGTGACGTCGCGGTCGGCCGACAACAGGCGGATCAGCTGGCTGTGGCCGGCATCCGGCACATACGACATCTGCCTGACGTCGGCGGCTTTCAGGATGCGATAGAGCTGGGACGGCCAGTCGCCACTGCTTCGCGAGCCGGGATCGGGTTGGGGGCTATGCACCGCGGGTCTCCGTGTTAGAGCGGCACGCTAGCGATATTCGGGCGCGAAAGCTCTGACCGTCTGGCATGACGGATTGTATAGCTGCTGTTTTGCGCTGTCCTTGTGAGACGAGAGCGTGATGCGCATTGCTGCGCCCTCTCCTTGTGGGCCCCTTGTGGGAGAGGGCATCACTGAAGGTCGACACAAATTCACTTGGGTGAGGGTTGCCTCCGCGCATTCATGCGCATCCGTACACGCCGAGAGATACCCCTCATCCGGCGCTTCGCGCCACCTTCTCCCACAAGGGGAGAAGGAAGGAGAACCTCAGTTCGCCGCGGACCTCGCCGCAGCCGGCATGTAGATCTGCGCGTAGCCTTCCTTGATCGCGGACGTGATGCGATCGAGGCGGCGGTCGATGTGCTTCTCCAGCACCGAGACGCAAGCCTCTTCGTTGCGCGCCTTCAATCCTTCGACGACCGCGCGGTGCTCGGCCTGGGTGTTGGAGCGGTTGATGCTGTCCATGTCGATCCAGCGCACGAAGCGGATGCGGGCGTTGACGTTGCGCAGCACGCGCAGCATCTCGGCATTGTTGGACATCGCCATCAGCCGCTCGTGAAAGGTCTCGTCGAGCTCGACGAGCTCCACCGAGGTGCGCTCTCCGGGATCGGGGCCGGTGGCTTCGAGAAATTTCAGCAGCGCGTCGATGTCCTCATCCCTGGCGCGCTTGATGGCGAGACGGACCGAGGCGACCTCGATCGACTTGCGCAACTCGTAGAGATCGAAGATCTCGTGCGCGTCGAGCTCGCGGCAGAAGAAGCCCTTGCCCGGCGTGAAGCGCAGGAAGCCCTCGGTGTTGAGACGGTTGAGCGCTTCGCGCAGCGGCGTGCGGCTGACGCCGAGGCGTTTCGCCAGCTCGCCTTCGTTGAGTCGCTCGCCCGGCTTGAACTCATAGCTCACGGCCATCGCCTTGAGCTGTTCATAGACGCGATCGACGATACTGTCGGAGACCAGTTCCACGTTGCTCTTCATCAGCTGCATTCATCACCGAGCACAGCCCAATATACCGGGGCTGCGGGCGTGATTGCAATGCAAAGGAGAGCAGAGGTTGTGAAGAGCTTTGCGACAGCCGGACTCAGGCGAACGTGCGCGGGCGCAGTCCAGCATGAAACCAGGTGATCATGGAATAGATGTCGTAGACCGGCAGCCCCACTTCCGCCTGCAACGCGGCCGCATAGGGCGGCATGTTGGTGCATTCGAGCACGATGGCGCCGACGTCAGGGTTTTTGGCGACCAGCTGCTTGCCGGCCTCGACCACGTCACGCTCGGCCAAGCCGATGTCCATGTCGTCCTTCTCGGCCTTGATCAGCACGCGGAAAAATTCCTTGCCCTGCTCGGTGCCGACCAGCGGCGTATCGAGCGGCACGCCGGCGCCTTCGAGATGGGCCGGCGTCAGGGTCGAGCCCGACACCGTGACGAGGCCGACGCGCTTGCCGGGCGGCAAGGTCGCCTGCACCCACGGCACCTGCATCAGCGACGAGGTCGCAACGGGAACGCCGACGGCGGCCGCGATCTCCTTCTGGAACAGCGAGAGAAAGCCGCAATTGGTGGTGATGGCCTCGGCCCCGAGCCGCACCAGATCCTTGGCCGCATCGATGAAATCAGGCAACAGGCCGGCGGCGCCCTTCAGCACCACCTTCTCCGGCGACGCGCCGCTCACCACACGATAGAGCACCGGAAACGGCCAGGTCGTGCCATTGCCCATGTCGCCGGGAATACGGGGGAAGCGCGCCTCCAGCATCAAGATGCCGAGCGGCGCGCCGTAGATGGCCTTGCCGCCACGGGCGATGCGGGAAAGCGAGCTGGCTGCAGGGGTCATGGATGCGATCTCAGAGGAAGCGGGTGGGCGCGAACGGTGCGAGCGGAATTTCCGGCTGCTTGCCGCTCAGGAGCTGCGCGACGAGGCGGCCGGTGCGGGCCGAACTGACCAGGCCGATATGGCCGTGGCCGAAGGCATAGACGATGTCGCGCGATGCGCGGGCATAGCCGATGCAGGGAATGCCGTCCGGCATGCTCGGCCGATGCCCAAACCACGTCTTGATGCGCGAGGCCGGAATGTCCTTCGGCAATTTTGGGAACATGCCGAGGAGGTGGTTGCGCAAAATCTCGGCGCGCTTCCAGTTCGGCGCGGCCTCAAGGCCGGCGATCTCGACCGTGCCGGCGGCGCGCAGGCCCTTGTCGGTCCAGTTCACCACCATTTTTGCGTCGGACGCCATCATCGAGCTGCGCGGACCCGATTCCGGGTTCTCGATCATGACATGATAGCCGCGCTCGGTCTCGAGCGGCAGCGGATCACCGACGGACGCCGTGAGCCGTTTTGAATGCGCGCCGGCCGCGACCACTGCGGCATCGCAGGGATCTCGCCGGTCTCGGTGAGGACCGCGACGAGCTTGTTGCCATTCAGCTTGAGACCCGTCGCCCTGGCGCGCACGAGCTTGGCACCGCTCGCCAGCGCGTGCTGGGCCAGCGCTGCAACGTAAGCACCGGGATCGCGGCAGCGGCCCGCCTCTTCCACCACCACGCCGAAGGTGTAGCGCGGATGCAGATCCGGTTCGCGCTGACGCATTTCGTCGGCGTTCAGCTCCATCCAGTTGACGCCGACCTTCTTGCGCAGGCGCCAGCCGAGATCGTTGTCAAAATTGCCGCGCGACCTGAACACGTGCATCACGCCATTGCGCTCGACCAATTCAGGAACGCCCGCCTCCACCGCAAGCTTGCGGTGCAACAGCGGCGCATCCTTCAACAAGTCGCGCAGCGCAAAGGCCGTCTTCTCGACGCGCGCCTCGGTCCAGCCCGACAGCAGGTACTTGATCAGCCAGGGCAGCGCCGTCGGCAGATACGACCAGCGGATCGCGAGCGGGCCGAGCGGATCCAGGAGATAGCCAGGCACCTTCTTCCAGACTCCCGGCTCCGCCGGCGGGATCACCGAATGCGAGGACAGCCAGCCGGCATTGCCGTAGCTCGCCGCCTGTTCGCCACCGGGCTCGCCGGGATCGATCAGCGTGACGCGATGACCCTCGCGCAGCGCCTCGATGGCGCTGATCACGCCGACCGCGCCGGCTCCGATAATGGCGACGTGGCGGGCTTGCGACATCGCTTACGCCTTCACCGCCGGCGTGAAATCCTTGCCGACCGAGATCGCGCGGGGATCGATGATGCAATGGAGGATCGACGGCTTGCCCGACGCGAGCGCCCGCTCGAATGCCGGCGCGAATTCTTCGGTGCGTTCGACGCGCTCACCGTGGCCGCCGAAGGCCTTCGCGTACATCGCGAAATCAGGGTTCTTGAGCTGGGTGCCGACGACGCGGCCGGGATAGTCGCGCTCCTGATGCATGCGGATGGTGCCGTATTGCGAATTGTCGACGACGATGACCACCAGCTGCGCGTCGTATTGCACGGCGGTCGCGAATTCCTGGCCGTTCATCAGGAAGCAACCGTCGCCGGCAAAGGCGACGACGACGCGATCCGGATATTGCCGCTTCGCGAGCACGCCCGCCGGCACGCCATAGCCCATCGAGCCCGAGATCGGTGCAAGCTGCGAGGCAAAACTGTGGAAGCGGTGATGGCGATGGATCCAGCCGGCATAATTGCCGGCGCCGTTGCAGACGATCGCGTCCTTCGGCAGGCGGTCGCGCAGCCAGGTCATGACCTGACCGTACTGGAACGTGCCCGGCAGCTCGCGCGCCTTGTCGGTCCAGGCGAGATAATCGGCGTGCGCCTTGGCCGCCTCGCCCTTCCAGGCAACTGAGCCTGCGGGCTTCAGTGTCTCGACCGCGGCGGCGAACGCGGCCGGCGTCGCCTGGATCGCGAGCGCGGGCTGATAGATGCGGCCGAGCTCTTCCGAGCCCGGATGCACATGGATCAGCTTCTGCTTCGGCGTCGGAATGTCGAGCAGCGTGTAGGACGAGGACGGCATCTCCGACATGCGGCCGCCGATCAGCAGAATGACATCGGCGTTGTCGATGCGCGCCTTCAGGCCCGGGCTCGGCCCGATGCCGAGATCGCCGGCATAGTGCGAATGGTCGGCGTCGATCAGCGAGGCCCGGCGGAACGACGTCGCGACCGGCAGGTCGAACCGTTCGGCAAAGCGCGCGATGCTTTTGGTGGCTTCATCGGTCCAGCGCGAGCCACCGAGGATGACGAGCGGCGCCTTGGCGCCGGCGAGCATCGCACTGACCTGCTCGATATCGGCGGGCGCGGGCCAGCTCACCGCCGGCTCGATCCGCATCGCATCGGCAACAGCTGCGGTCTCGGTCAGCATGTTCTCCGGCAGCGCGATCACCACGGGACCCGGACGGCCCTGCATGGCGATGCGGAAGGCGCGCGCGACCAGCTCCGGAATGCGATCGGGACGATCGATCTCGACCGCCCATTTCGCCATGGAGCCGAACACCGCCTTGTAATCGAGTTCCTGGAACGCCTCGCGCTCGCGCATGCCGGTGTCGACCTGGCCGACGAACAGGATCATCGGCGTCGAGTCCTGCATCGCGATATGGACGCCATGGCTGGCATTGGTCGCGCCGGGGCCGCGGGTGACGAAGCATACGCCCGGCCGTCCCGTGAGCTTGCCATAGGCTTCCGCCATCATTGCAGCACCACCTTCGGCGCGGCAGATCACGACATCGATCGGGCTGTCATGCAGCGCGTCGAGCGCCGCGAGATAGCTCTCGCCCGGCACGCAGGTAACGCGATCGACGCCCTGGGCGACCAGCTGGTCGATCAGGATCTGGCCCCCGGTGCGAGTGTTGCGAATGGTCATGACAGCTCCCTGCAGGCTTCGGCGATGCGCTTCAAGGCTTCGCGCAGATTTTATTCCGAGGTGGCGTAGGACAGGCGTAAATAAGGTGCAAGGCCAATGCAGCCCATGCAAGGGGTGTCGATGCGCATGTCAGCCGCGCGCGGCGATCGCGATCACCTCGATGCGATAGGCGGGATCGGCGAGCTCGACCTTGCCGCATGCCCGCGTCGGCGCGTTGCCCGGCACGACCCAGGCATCATAGACCGCGTTCATCGCGTCGAAATCGTCCATGGTCCTGAGCCAGACCTGCACGCTGAGCAGGCGCGACTTGTCGGTGCCGGCGCGCGCCAGCATGTCGTCGACTTTCGCCAGTGCCTCTTTCGTTTGCTGGGTGATGTCGGCGGTCCTGGTGTCCGCCACTTGGCCGGCGAGGAAGACGAGATCGCCGAACACGGAGCGCGGCTGCGGCGGGCGTTCTGGTCGATGCGGGTGATATCCGACATGGGATGTCCTCTTACTTGCCGGTGACGACGATGCGGCGGCAGTGATCGAGCGCCGCGCCGATGAGATTGTCGCTTGCCTCCGGCGTACGGAAGGCCGAATGCGCCGACAGCGTCACGTTCGGCAGTTTTGTCAGGGCATGACCTGACGGCAGCGGCTCGACGGTGAACACGTCAAGGCCGGCATGGGCAATGTGGCCCGAGCGCAGCGCCTCGAGCATCGCGTCCTCGTCGACGATAGCGCCGCGCGCGGTGTTGATCAAAATGCTGCCGGGGCGCATCTGGGCGATGCGCTCGCGCGACAGAAAGCCTTTGGTCTCGTCGTTGAGCAGAAGGTGCAGCGAGACGACGTGGCTCTCGGCGAGCAGCGTCTCAAGCGGCACGAATTCGACGCCCGGATGCGTCTTCGGGGTCCTGTTCCAGGCCATCACCTTCATGCCGCAGCCCGCCGCCAGGCGCGCGGCTTCCGCCGCGATACCGCCGAAGCCGATCAGGCCGAGCGTCTTGCCGGTGAGCTGCACCGCATCCCGACGCAACCAATTGCCCTCGCGCATGCCGCGGTCCATCTCGCCGAAGCTTTTGGCCGAGGCCCACATCAGCGCGATCGCACATTCGGCCACGGCCGTATCGCCATAGCCCTTGATGGTGTGCACGGAGATACCGCGCTGGCTAAGCTCGTCCGGATTCATGTAGCTGCGCGCGCCGGTGCCGAGGAAGACGACGTGCTTCAGCGCCTTGCAGGTCGCGGCGATCGGCGTCGGCACCGCGGTGTGGTCGACGATCATGATCTCGGCATCGCCGAGCAGGCCGGGCAGATCGTCGGGCTTGATCGAGGGATTGCGGTTGATGCTGACAGGCAGATCGTCGACGCGCAGCAGCTTGTCGGTCACCGCCGCCAGGGTCTCGTTCGCATCGACGAAAACAGCACGCACTGACATTCTCCTCTCAATCCCGGCACCCGCGGACCGACCCTGGTCCAGCGCGGCACCACGACGTTTTCTCTCGCTTTGCCAACGGATTAGATTCAGATCTGCCTCGCCGATCAAAACGCCGGCAGAGCTGCAATACCATATTGCATTATAGCCTGAATACAGAAATAATCGAACGGCCGGAGTTGATGATCCCCATTCCCCAGGAGCACTGCCCATGAACCGCAGGGACGCACTCACCACCGTCGCGCTGGCGGGCGCCGCAATGGCCGCGACCGCTTCGGCCAAGGCCGACACCGCGCCGGCCTCCACCCTCGATCGCATCAAGAAGAGCGGCGTGCTGCGCATCGCGGTCATCGCCGGCCAGGATCCCTATTTCCACAAGGACCTCGCGACCAATCAGTGGTCCGGCGCCTGCATCGACATGGCGACCGACATCGCTGCCAAGTTGGGGGCCAAGGTCGAGATGCTGGAATCGACCTGGGGCAACCAGATCCTCGACCTGCAGGCCGACAAGATCGACCTCGCCTTCGCCGTGAACCCGACGCCGGAGCGTTCGCTGGTCATCGACTTCTCGACCCCGATCCTGGTGCACTCCTTCACCGTGATCACCAAGAAGGGGTTTGCCAAGCCGCAGACATGGTCCGAGCTCAACAAGCCCGAGGTCAAGATCGCCGTCGACATCGGCTCGACGCACGAGACCATCGCGCGCCGTTACTGCCCGAAGGCGAACATTCTCGGCTTCAAGACGCGCGACGAGGCGATCCTCGCAGTGTCGACCGGCCGCGCCGACTGCAACGTCTCGCTGGCGGTGCTGTCGATCTTCACGTTGAAGAAGAATCCGACGCTTGGCGAGCTCGCGATCCCGCGGCCGATCCTGACGCTGCCGACCAATCTCGGCATCCGCGCCGAGGCCGATCGCCGCTACAAAGATTTCCTCAGCGCCTGGGCTGACTACAACCGTTCGCTTGGCCAGACCCGCGAATGGCTGCTGAAGGCCTATGAGACCGTCGGCCTCAGCGCTGACGACATTCCGGGCGAAGTGCAGTTCTGATCGATCATGATGTGAGGGACGTCTTTGGCCGCGCGGTGAACGCCTCAAGGCGTCTTGAGCCTGCTTCACGAGACACATTGACGCGGATGCCCTGAGCAGACCGGGACGCTGATATGCGCCCTGCCTTACGTGGCACTTCCGGTGTTGACGCGGACTGCCGCGGGTTTAAGTAGAGCAAACAAACACTGCAGGGGTGGCGACGTTTGCCGGGCTGGTTCCCCTCGACGCCACCAATGCAGGACACATGACGACCTCGCCTCACGCGACCTCGCCAAGCACGACATCGAACTCGGCTTCCGCTCCCCTCACCTCGCCATCGTGCTGTTCTCGCTCGCGATGGGCGGGTTTGCGATCGGAACCACCGAGTTCGCATCGATGAGCCTGCTGCCGTTTTTCGCGGCCGACCTTCATATCGACGAGCCGACCGCCGGACACGCCATCAGCGCCTATGCCCTCGGCGTGGTGCTCGGTGCGCCGCTGATTGCCGTGCTCGGTGCGCGGTTCGCCCGGCGCACGCAATTGCTGGCGCTGATGGCCGTGTTCGCGGTCGGCAACGCCCTCACCGCGCTTGCACCGGGCTTTGGCTGGATGATCGCAGCCCGCTTTCTCTCTGGCCTGCCCCACGGCGCCTATTTCGGCATCGCCGCGCTGGTCGCGGCCTCGCTCGTTCCGCAAGACCGTCGCTCGCGGGCGATCGGCCAGGTGATGCTCGGCCTGACCGGTGCCACCATCATCGGCGTGCCCCTGGCCAATCTGATCGGCCAGGCGGTGGGCTGGCGGGCGAGCTTTGGCCTGGTCTCCGTGCTGGCACTGCTCACCATGCTGCTGTGCGCGCTGTTCGCGCCCCGCGACCAGGCCGGCCGGTCGGATCCGCTGCGCGAGCTCGGCGCGCTCCGAAGCGGCCGCGTCTGGATCACGCTGGCGATCGGCGCCATCGGCTTTGGCGGCATGTTTGCCGTCTACACCTATCTGGCGACGACGTTGATCGAGGTCACCAAGGTCAGCACCGAGGTCATTCCGTTCTTTCTCGCGATCTTCGGCATCGGCGCCACGCTCGGCAATCTGTTCGTGCCGCGCTTCGCCGATCGCGCGCTGATGCCGACGGCGGGCGTCATCCTGCTGTTTGCAGCCGTCGCGCTGCTGGCGTTTCCGCTTGCCGCCGGCAATCCCTGGCTGCTCGCGATCGACATTTTCGCGATCGGCGCCAGCGTCGCGCTCGGGGCCGTGCTGCAGACGCGGTTGATGGACGTCGCAGGAGACGCACAGGCACTCGCAGCCGCGCTCAACCATTCGGCGTTCAACACCGCCAATGCGCTCGGCCCATTTCTCGGCGGCCTCGCCATTCGCCAGGGACTTGGCTGGACCTCCACCGGTCCGGTCGGCGCCGGGCTGGCAGTCCTGGGCTTTCTGATCTGGATCGTCGCCTATCGCGACAGCGGCTCCGCGCCGGTCGAGCACATCTCGGCCAGCGACGCCGCACCACGACAGGACGCACCGCTGCGGCGCGCGCCGCCGTTGGCGCCCGAGAACCGAACCCGTTCGGATCGCTCCAAAGATCCGGTGGCCTGACCGATCGCAACGCGCTCAGAACAGAGCCGCGTTGAAAGCCTGTCCGTAGATCATCGCAGCCACGAGCGAGACCAGCAGGCCCGCGCCCGAGAAGATCACCAGGATCTTCAGGGTTTCGACGTCGACGTTGGTTCTCGTCGCGCGGGATATTGCCTTTGCCAGTGCAGCCATCATCGCCAGCTCCGAAGCCGGCCCTGCGGTCGCGGGGCCTGACTTTATCTAGCGTATATCGGCGCTTCCGCGTGTGAAGCAGATTACAGGTGCGCGCCTGATGATAGGCCCTGCGGTAAATTAGTCGCGCGAGACACGCGGCGTCGAGGGCGTGACGTTGGCAGGCGTGTGGAAATCGAGCCGTGCCCGGTTCTCCTCGCGCACGCCGGTTTCGTCGCCGAACTCGACATAGGCCTGCGCGTCCTGCTTCCATTGCGGCCACGGCGTTGCCGGCGTGGCGGGATTGCCGGTACGCGCGAAAGCGACGAGCGTGTCCATCATGCGTTCGGACAGCGCGCGGTCGAACTCCAGTTGCGGGTGGTGCGGAATTTGTTGAAGGCGTCCTGCGTTCCGAACCAGTAAGGCACATCGGAGGTGTGATAGGCGCCGATCTTCTGCGGGCTGTCGAAGAATTCCACACCAGGCGCGAACGGATGCACCCGCGAGAACATGTACATGTAGAACGGCGCCTTGCCGGTCTTCGCCTGGGCTTCCGCCCAGTTGCGCGTGCCGATCTCGACCAGCCCCTCGCGCGCGGCGAGCAGGCCCATGGACTTTGCCTCACCATCGGTCTTGGCCGGATAGAGCGCAAGGAAGCGATCGGCCTGGTCGCCATAGAGTTTTCGCGCGGCCGCGACATAGACGTCTAACGTTCCTGCGGTGCGCAGGTCGTTCGAGCTTTCGTCGCGGGTGAAGCCGGCAACGGTGGCGACATCGTTCTGCTGTCCGGCCGCAAAGATGTTCGGGACCGTGTCGGGCAGCACATAGCCGTCGATGTCAGGCGTGACCGAGATCGTGCCGGCGCAGCCGAGCTGGCAGTCCTTCTGAACTGCCAGAATCTTGTCGGCCTGGATCTGTCGCATCTCCGCCAATGATGACGCGCCAAGTGCCGACTGCACCTCGAGGCCGATCTTCTCGGCCGCCGGCAGCGCCGGGAATTTGAAGCGGTTGTCGAACATGCTCAGACTCATCGCGAAACCGCGATCGAACAGGCCCTTGGCGAGCGGGCTCGCTTCCAGCGCCGACACCGACATCGCGCCGGCCGACTGGCCGGTGATGGTGACGTTGTCGGGATCGCCGCCGAATTGCGCGATGTTGCGCTTGACCCATTGCAGCGCCGCGACCTGGTCCATCAGGCCGTAATTGCCAGAGGCGTGGTTTTGCGATTCCGCGGTCAGCTCGGGATGGGCGAGATTGCCCAGAATGCCGACGCGGTAGTTGAAGCTGACGAAAATCGTGCCTTTCTTCGCGACGTTCTCGCCGTCATACATCGCCATGCCGCTGGAGCCGAGCGTGAAGCCGCCGCCGTAGATCCAGACCACGACCGGCAGCTTTGCGCCCGGCTTGGCATCGGCGCTCGCCCAGATATTCAGATAGAGGCAGTTCTCGCTGGTCGGCTCCTCGCCGAAATAATGATTGAGATTGTGCCGGCGCAGCACCTGGATGCATTCGGGCGCCAGCCGGTCGGCGTGATAGACGCCCTGCCACGCCTCGACCTTCTGCGGCGCGCGCCAGCGGAAATCACCGAGCGGCGGCGCGGCAAAGGGAATGCCGAAATAGGCTCTTACGCTCGACGGCAGCACCTGGCCGGAGACCGCGCCGCTATCGATGCTGACGGGGTCTCCGGGAACAGGCGTTGCGACGATCTGCGCCGATGCGGACGAAGCCGCCAGCATCACAAGGAACGAAACGATCGACTTAGCGGACGACGCGGCTTTCCTGTTCAAGATGCTCATACCGCCTCCCGCATGTTGTTTTTGTCGTTGCTGCCGGTGCTCAGTTCCGCCCAGAGGCGGGAGCGCACGTTTTCGTTGAGAGGCACAATATGAAACGGCTGGCCGAAGATTGCGAGTGGCTCGCTGGCCGGCTCAAACCGTGGCCAGGCTTCCGCGACATCAGGCGCGCCTGACGTCACGAAGCGCAGCAGGCTCGTCTGAAACCGTGCGGTGACGTCGATATCGGCCGGGGTCATCGGGCCGCCCCTGCGCTTCAGGATCGAACGATCGATGAAGTTGGGCAGATGCGCCCAGAGACAGGCATTGTCGGCACCGTGGGTCGGTCCTTGCGACAGGAACGGCTGCAGCGCGGGGCGATGGTCGAACCGGCTCAGCCACACCGCGCCACCTGCGGCGGCGTGGCTTCGCGCAAGATCGGCCATCGGGCGATGCCAGAACGCATCCGACAGCAGCGCCTCGTACGGATCCTCGTCGACGCGCGCCGAGCCGCGATAACAGGCCAGCAGGCGCTCCCAGCCGGCATCGCCGAACGCGGCGCGCACATTGCGCTCGGTGGTGCGGATCATCGCGGCCGGCGGCGTGCTCTTCAAAAACATCACCATCTCGTCGCGGCAGGAGCCGAGCCAGATCGGAATGTCGCGCAAGCCTCCCGCGGCGAAGACATCGCGCGGCTCGCGCGGGATCACGGTGCCGTCGAGCACCGGGCCGAACATGGTGCCTGAGGTGGTTTCATCGGCGATCCTGCGGCCGACGCGTTCCACCGCGGCGAAGAGTTTTGGCAGCGGCACGGGGGCCATCGCGGCAGGGTCCTCGCAAGCTCGAGCTCGTCGATGACGCGACGCGCAACAGCGTCAGCATGATCGGCGCTCATGATGTCGCGCCCCGGCGCACTCAGCGCGAGCGCGCGGGCGAACTTGCCCTTGGCCTGCGGCAGCGTTGCGAGCGCAATCACCATGGAGGCGCCGGCCGACTGGCCCGACAGCGTCAACCGGTTCGGATCACCGCCGAAATTCACAATATTGGCATGGACCCAGTCGAGTGCTGCAAGCGAATCCGAGATCGCGAGATTGTTGGCTTCGCCCAATCCATGGCGATGCAGCTGCAGGAAGCCGAGCGGGCCGAGCCGATAGTTGATGGTGACGATGACGGCCGGGCCATGCGCAGCAAGGAATGCGCCGTCATAATCGGCGCCGCCGCCGGTGACGAAGGCACCGCCATGAATGAAGAACAGCACCGGCAGCGGGCGATCGACCCCTGTCGGCGTCCAGATATTCAGGCTGAGACAGCATTCTTCTGCCTGATCGAGATGCCCGGGCTGCGGCGCATAAGGGCCGTAATCCGTGCATTGGCGCGGCCCCGTCCACGCTGGCGGCGGCGTCGCCTCGGCGAAGCGTCGCGCAGTCGCGAACGGCACGCCCTTGAAGGCACGGGCGGCGTCCTGCTCGAGCCCGACGATCGGGCCGAGCGTGGTCGGAACGGCGTTGGTCAGCATGCGATCGTTGTCCTGTCTCTTACCTAGGCGCGCCGCTTGCCGAGATCGGCGATGTCGACCTTGTGGGTTTCGCGCGCGGTCGATGCCGCCGCGGCCGAGGCGACGCAGCAACCGGCGACGAAAATCGCAACCGGGATCCAGCCGTTCGGTCCTTCGCGGACGAGGCTCGCGCTCACCAGCGGCGTGAATCCGGCGGCGAGGAAGCCGAGCTGAGTGCCGATCGCGGTGCCGGAATAGCGCACGCGCGCCTCGAACATCTCCGCATAGAACGACGGCCAGATCGCGTTGGGCGCGGAGTAGATGATGTACAGGCCGATCGAAGCGGCGAAGATCGCGGGCGTGATGCCCGACGTCACCAGCATGAAATAGGGGAACAGCAGCACGGCGCAGCCGAGCACGCCGCCGATGAATACCGGCTTGCGGCCGATCCTGTCGGCGAGCAAGGCCCAGAGCGGCTGGGCGAACAGCGCCACGACATTGCCGAGCACGCCAGCCCACAGCATGGTCGGCCGCGCGACGCCGAACTTGCTGGTGGCATAGCCGAGCGCAAACACTGCGGTCATGGTGCTGACGGTCGCGATCAGCGCGCAGACGATGACGCGCAGCACGTCCGGCCAGTAGTCTCGCAGCAGCGCGACCACGGGAAAGCGCGCCACTTGCGCCTTGCCCTTGATGTCCTCGAATACGGGGGTTTCCGGCATGGTTCGCCGCACCAGATAGGCGACCAGCAGCACCAGCGCGGACAGCAGGAACGGAACGCGCCAGCCCCAGCTCAGCAACTGCTCTTCCGGCATGCTGGCAACGGGAATGAACACCAGCGTCGCCAGGATCGCGCCGGCCTGGGTGCCGCTCAGGGTCCAGCTCGTGAAGAAGGCGCGGTTGGAATTGGCGGAATGCTCCAGCGTCAGCGAGTTCGCCCCGCTCTGCTCGCCCGCCGCCGACAGGCCCTGCAACAGGCGCAGCAGCGTCAGGATGATGGGCGCGGCGTTGCCGATCGTCTTGGCATCCGGCAGCAGGCCGATCGCCAGCGTCGAGCAACCCATGACCACCAGCGTGAACAGCAGCACCGTCTTGCGGCCGATGCGGTCGCCGAAATGACCGAGGATGACGGCGCCGACGGGACGCGCGATATAGCCGATGCCGAACGACAGCAGCGCGAGCAGCGTCCCGGTCGACGGGTCGACATTGGCGAAGAACACTTTTGGAAAGATCAGCGCCGCCGCGGTGCCGTAGATGAAGAAGTCGTAGTATTCGAGCATGCTGCCGACGAAGCTGACGAGCGCGGCGCGCTTCGGCAGCTTGTTTTGCGGCGTTTCCGCGCTGGATGCCGCATGCAGCGATGCAATTGAGGTCGAGCTCATCAAAATTCCTCCCCGTGTGCGATGGCGGTCGCGGCTCGCTTCTGGCCCGTCCGGCCGTGAGCGCTTTTTTGCTTTTGATTGCCGCAATCGTCGTTTCAATCCATAATGTACGAACTAGTACGTTTACGCAAGTCTGCAGCAGGCGAGTCGGATTGGCCGAAATTTGCCTTCACCTTCAAGGTGATCCATAGAAACGGCCGGGAGAAACCGTGATGCTCGAGCGCATGCCACCCCCATCGAAGCGCACCAACGACCCCGAGCGCACCAAGCGCGACATCCTCGAAGTGGCGATGGCCGAATTCGCCTCCGAGGGCTATTCCGGCGCCCGCGTCGACGCGATCGCGGCGCGGACCCGCACCTCGAAGCGGATGATTTATTATTATTTCGGCGGCAAGGAGCAGCTCTATCTCGCCGTGCTGGAAGAAGCCTATCGCAGCATCCGCGCGCTGGAGGACCAGCTCGACATCGCCAGCTGCGACGCGCGCGAGGGCCTGCGCCGGCTGATCGAGGCCACCTTCGACCACGACGAGCGCAATCCGAACTTCATCCGACTCGTCTCAATCGAGAACATCCACCACGGCAAGCACCTGAAGCAGAATCTGCAGCTGCGCCAGCTCAACGCCAGCGTGATCGCAACGCTCGACGGCATCTTGAAGCGCGGTCGCGCCGAGGGCGCCTTCCGCGGCGACGTTGACGCCATCGATTTGCATCTGGCCATCTCCTCCTACTGCTTCTTCCGGGTCGCCAACCGCCACACCTTCGGCGCGCTGTTCGACCGCGACCTCAGCGAGCCCAGGGTGCTGGCAAAGAGCAGGAGCCAGATCGTGGAGATGATCTTGGCGTGGCTGGCGGCCGGGGCTCGCAATGACGGAGAGAATCGCGCCGGGAGCCTCGAAGAGCGACGGTGATAGATGAGGGCTTGCCGTCTCAACATTCGTCATTGCGGAGTAGATCGAGTTTCGCGCAATCATCTATGCTCGATCGCGCGGATCGCGCCGCGGAGCTCGGCGAGGCCGCGGAGGCGGCCGATTGCAGTGTAGCCGGGATTGGTGCGCTTGGTCGCGGCGAGATCGTCCAGCATCCGGTGGCCGTGATCGGGGCGAAAGACGATCCGCTTGTCCGGCGAACGGCGCGCATTCTCCTTCAAGAGCGCCTTCAGCACCGCGACCATGTCGACGTCGCCGTCGAGATGATCGGACTCGTAGAACGTCAGACCATCGGCGTCGCGCTTGGTCGCGCGCAGATGGGCGAAAGCAATGCGCGGGCCGAAGCGTTCTGCCATCGCAGGCAGATTGTTCTCGGCGCGCACGCCGAGCGAGCCGGTGCACAGGCAGATGCCGTTGGCCTTGGACGGTACGGCATCGAACAGCGCCTGGTAGTCGTCGGCCGTCGAGGCGATGCGCGGCAGGCCGAACAGCGGCCGCGGCGGATCATCCGGGTGCAGGGTCAGCGACACCCCGAGTTGCTCGGCGACCGGCGCGACACGCGCGAGGAACTCGGCGAGATGCTGCCGCAGGATCTTTGGCGTGATGTCGCGATAGGTCTCTAGCCGGTCGCGAAATTGCGGGATGGTCAACGGTTCGGTGGTCGAGCCCGGCAGCGCGCTGGCGATGGCCATGATGAGATAATCGATGTCGGCCTGGCTCATCTTGTCGAACAGCGCTTTCGCGCGCGCCTGCTGCTCTCGCGAATATTCCTGCACGGCCGCCGGCCGCTTCAGGATGTGCAGCTCGAACGCGGCAAAGCGGTCCTGGTCGAAGCGCATGGCGCGGGCGCCGTTCGGCAGCTCCCATTCCAGATCGGTCCGGCACCAGTCGACCACCGGCATGAAATTGTAACAGATGATCTTGATCCCGGAGGCGGCCACCGCTTCCAGGCTTGCGATCCACGCTTCGATCGACTGCGTGGCCTTGGCCCCGAGGCGCTTGACGTCGTCGGGGATCGGAATCGATTCCACCACCGACCAGGTCAGCTGCGAGCGGCCGGGCTGGCCGTTCTCGATAAAATTCTTGCGCTCCTCGACCGCCTTGCGCGTCCAGGCCTCGCCAATCGGCACCTGATGCAGCGCCGAGACGATATCGCTCGCCCCGGCCTGCCTGACATCATCCAGGGACACGGGGTCATTGGGCCCGTACCAGCGCCATCCCTCGAGCATCATGTACGTTTCCTCCTATCAATTCGCGGTCAGCACGACCTTGACGCTCTGCGAGCGGTCGAGCGCCAATCGCAGCGCGTCGGGCGCGGTCGAGAGCGGTCGCTCCGCGGTGACCAGCGACAGCACGTCGACGCTGCCTGCACCGATCAATTCAACCGCCGTCATGAATTCGAGCCCAAAACGGAACGAGCCGCGCAGGTCGATTTCCTTTGCCATCACGGCATTCGAAGGCGTCGGAATTTGGCCGCCCGGCAGGTTGCCGATCTGCACCACGACGCCGCCGCGCCTGACAATGCCTATCGCGCTTGCGAGCCCCGCGGCCGTGCCCGAGACCTCGAACGCGACGTCGTAGGGACGCGACGCCGCTTGCGCCTTCAGGCCCTCTTCACCGTTTGCGACATTCTCGACATGCGATGCGCCGAGCCGGGTCGCGAAGGCGAGCGGGGCCGGTGCGATGTCGGCAACGGTGACGTCAGCCATGCCGGCGCGGTGTGCGGCGAGCATGGTCAGAAGCCCGATCGGGCCGGCGCCAAAAATGATGCCACGCTTGCCCTGGATGTTGCCGGCGCGCGCGACCGCGTGCAGGCAGACCGCGAGCGGCTCGGCCAGCGCCGCAGCCTGATAGGACACATGGTCCGGGATCTTGACGCACTGCGCCGGGATCGCGTCGAAATAATTGGCAAACCCGCCCTGCATGTGCGGAGTCTTCGACGCCGAACCCATGAAGTAGATATTTTCGCAGAGATTCTGGCGGCCCTCACGGCAGGCGCCACAATGGCCGCACCAGCGCGACGGGTTGACAGCAACGCGGTCGCCGACCTTCAAGTTGGCTGCCGCACCCGCGATCTCCACGACCTGGCCCGAGATCTCGTGACCGAGCACGAGCGGCGATTTCACCACGAAATCGCCGGTCCGGGCGTGGCGGAAATAATGCATGTCCGAGCCGCAGATGCCGCCGGCCCCGAAACGGATGCGCACCATCCCGTCGGCCAGCTTGTCGAGCGGATGCTCGATCATGCGCAGGTCTTCGGGGCCGAACAGAGTTGCGGCGAGAGAGGTCGATGTCATTTGGAAAGTCCCATGTATTTCGGCAGTCAGAGGTATCGTCATTGTCTTCACCGCCCGCGCACGCTGCCGCTTTGGGCCGGCTTCTTCGACGGTCGTATTGGTTTCGCCGGCCTTGCCGCGGATCGCGCGGTCCGTTTCCGCATCGCCGGCGATCCCGGGACGGTCTCGGCGCCAAAATTCTGCGCAAAGCGCTCCTGCGAGTGCGCGAGGTGATCGCGCATTGCGTCGCGGGCCGCTGTCGGCTGACGCGCCGCAATGGCATCGCGCACGGCCCGGTGCTCGCTAAGCGCGGTGCGCCACGTGCCGGGATTCTCGAAATAGTGAGCAAGCTGCGCGAAATAGGGATTGAGGCGCTGGTCGAACAGTTCGCCGACCACGCGCACCAGCACGGCGTTGCCGAGGCATCCGGCGATCGCGATATGGAAGGCACGGTCATGAACCATCGAGGCCTCGCCGGGGTGCGCGACGTTCTCCATCGCGACGAGAGCAGCATCGATGCGTGCGAGATCGTCCCTGGTCGCGACGCGCGCGGCCTGCTCGGCGATGGCGCTTTCGAGGAATTCGCGGGCGCGCAACAGCTCGAACGGTCCCTCGATGACGGCGGACGGCGCCGGCGCGGCATCCGAAGGCTCGATCACATAGATGCCGGACCCGACCCGAATGCGGACGCGTCCTTCCACTTCGAGCGCGATCAGGGCTTCGCGCACCGTGGGCCGCGATACCCTGAGCTGATCGGCGAGCTCGCGCTCGGTCGGCAGGCGGCCGCCGACGGCGTACTCGCCGCCGTCGATCAGGCTTCGCAATTGATCGGCGATTTGGCGATAGAGCCGTCTCGCCTCCACAGCTTTCAGCGGCACGCTGGCCTCCCCGATAGGTCGCACCGGCCGATCCGGCGGCTCGCCAATTTTGGAGAATTGGCCTTGCCAATTGACCAGAGCATTGACCGAGGACAGCCACCATGTCAAGCAGCGGCCAAATACAGGGAGAGACGACCATGCGGCTTAGTTCAACGCGCCTTGGCCGCTCAGATCTCGACCGGCTGGCCCCTCGCGTCCGCCGCCCGGCCTATGACCGCTCGCGCATCACGCCCGGGATCGTGCATCTCGGCCTCGGGGCGTTTCATCGCGCTCATCAGGCCGTCGTCATCGACGATTGTCTTGCCGCAGGCGCCAATGCCTGGGGATTATCGGCGCGAGCCTTCGCAGTCCGGAGACGCGCGACGCCCTCGCCCCGCAGGATCATCTCTACACGATCGCCGAGCGCGCCGCCGAAGGCACCGGGCATCGCGTCATCGGCGCCCTGCTCGACAGCGTCGTTGCGCGCGAGAAGCCGGCTGCGCTGGTCGATCGGATGGCCGATCCCGCCATTCGCATCGTCTCGCTCACCGTCACCGAGAAGGGCTATTGCCACACGCCGCAGACCGGCGATCTCGACGAGGGGCATCCTGATGTCGTGCACGATCTCGACAATTTTGACGCGCCACGCTCGGCGCCCGGCTTCGTCGTGGCCGCGCTGGCGCGGCGACGGGCGCAGGGACTTTCGCCGTTCACCGTCCTGTGCTGCGACAACCTCGCCGCCAATGGCCGCACCGTGCAGCGGATCGTGACGCAGCTTGCGACCCTCTGGTCGACGGAACTCGGCAAATGGATCGCGGATAACGTTGCCTTCCCTGCACCATGGTCGATCGCATCGTGCCGGAAACGACGGATGCCGACCGCGATGCGGTCGCCGCGGCCCTCGGGATGCGTGACGCCTGGCCTGTTATGACCGAGCCGTTCACGCAATGGGTGGTCGAGGATCGCTTTGCCGCGGGCAGGCCCGATCTCGCTGCTGCCGGCGTCGAGCTCGTCGCCGACGTCAAGCCGTTTGAGCTGATGAAGTTGCGGCTGCTCAATGCCAGCCATTCCGCGCTCGCTTATCTCGGCTATCTCGCCGGCTACGAGACCATCGCCGACACCATGCAGGATCCGCATTTCGCGCGCCTCGCCGCGCGAGTGATGGAAGAGGCCGCGGTGACGTTGACGATGCCCGCGGGCACCGATCTCGCCGCCTATCGCATCTCGCTGCTCAAGCGTTTCGCCAATCCGGCGCTGCATCACCGCACCTGGCAGATCGCGATGGACGGCTCGCAAAAGCTGCCACAGCGCCTGCTCGGCGCCATGCAGGATCGCCTCGCCAAAAACCTGCCGATCGCGACGCACGCGCTCGCCGTGGCGGGTTGGATGCGCTACGTCACTGCGCGCGATGAGCAGGGCCGCGCCATCGACGTTCGCGATCCCCTCGCCGCCGAGCTCGCGGGGCTGGCACGCGAGGCCGGTCCCGTCGCGGAACGGCTGGCGCCCGCATTGCTCGGCGTCACAAAGGTGTTCGGGCCACTTGGCGCCGAGCCGCGGCTGCGTGAAGCCGTGACGGCGGCGCTGGGCCGTCTCTACAAGCAAGGTGCGCGGCGCGCCGTCGAGACGCTCGTTTCGGCGTGACCATAAAGTGGGCAGCAATGTTGCACTGCGTTCAAAGTCGGACTGAAGTCGCGCTTGATTTTTGCCTGCCGTTGCCGCACCCGAGAGGCATGGCAAAGGACAACAAGGTCATCGCCGCGAACGCGGCTTTCTACGCCGCCTTTTCGACCGGCGATTTCGACGAGATGAAACGGATGTGGGCGGATGATGACGCCATTTCCTGCATTCATCCCGGCTGGCCTGCGATCGTCGGCCACGACACCGTGATCGGAAGCTGGCGCGACATCCTGCAGAATCCGGAACGTCCGCAGATCGTCTGCGCCGAGCCGCAGGCGATCGTCGACGGCGACAGTGCGCGCGTGCTCTGCATCGAGATCGTCGACGGCACCGCGCTCGCCGCGGCCAATCATTTTCGGCGCGTCGGCGACGGTTGGCTTCTGGTGCATCACCAGTCGAGCCCGATCGCGCAGATTGTCGAGCAGGCTGAGGACGATAGAGCGAGCCACCGGGTGCACTGACCGCAGCAGCGTTCTACTGTGCATGGGGTTGTTTTTCAGTCTTTTGTTTGGCGGCGAGTTCCGACAGATCGTCCAGCACCACCCGCGCCGCGCTGAAATCATCATCCCGGAAAAACGTGCTGCGGGTGATCAGCACGGGAATGTCGGCCCGCGAGGCCGCGATCAGCCCGTTGGCGGAATCCTCGATCGCGACGCAGTCGGATGGCGCCAGCTTCAGCCGCGCCAGAACTTCGAGATAGACATCGGGCGCCGGCTTCTTGTGCCTCACATCGTCACCGGCAACGATCGCATGAAAACCCGCGGCCCAGCATGTCCCCAGCGCCCGCGACAGCAGCGCATCGATGTTGCCGTGCGACGTCGTGGTCGCAATCGCGAGCCGCTGGCCACGCGCCTTGGTCTCGGCGAGCAGGTCCATCACACCGGGCCGCAAGGGGCAGCAACCGGTCTCGACCAGTTCGGCATAATGGGCGGTCTTGATCCCATGGAGCTCGGCGATATCGGCATCCGACAGCGGCGGCGCGACCAACTGCCTGGTGTGGAAGGCGCGGATGCGTTCCTTGCCGCCGGTCACGCGCAGCAAATCCTTGTAGGCGGCGCGGTCCCAATGCCAGTCGAGACCTTGACGCGCAAAGGCGTGGTTGAAGGCCCGCCGATGCAGCTCCTCCGTCTCGGCCAGCGTCCCGTCGACGTCGAAGATCAGCGCGGCCGCGTTCCGGACCAGCTCCGCCGCGCCGGATGGCGCTATGATGGCCACGTCCGCCTGCATGGTCGCCGCCTCCCTGTCACGAGCGACCATCACCCGAGGCGGCCGGCGAGTAAAATCGCATTATCTTTTGCCGGACCCAAAAATCTCTTATGAGCGGAGGTGCGCTGCGGCGCGAACGGGAACTCACGGGAGACGCATGCGGCTCTTCATCCTCGGCCTCGGCTACAGCGCCCGGCACTTCGTCCGCAAGTTCGGCGGCGGCTTCTCGCATGTGGCCGGCACGGTCCGCGATCCCGCCGCGCGGGTCGACCTTGCGGGGATCGAGGTGCATGGCTTTTCCGGCAGCCGCCCGGCTGACGCGACCGTCCACCGTATCAGCGATGCCGATGTCCTTCTGATATCGATTCCGCCGGGCCGCACCGGGGACCCCGCGCTCGCGGCGCTCGGTGACGCGCTCGCGGCGGGCCGCCGCAAGGTCGTCTATCTCTCCACCATCGGCGTCTACGGCGATCACGCCGGCGGGTGGGTGGACGAGAGCACGCCGCCGCAGTCGGGTCTCGACCGCGCGCGGATGCGGGTCGCGGCGGAGCAGGCCTGGACGGATACGGCACACGGCGACGTCGCGATCCTGCGGCTTGCCGGCATCTACGGCCCCGGCCGCAACGCGCTGGTGACGCTGCGCAGCGGCACGGCACGCCGCATCATCAAGCCCGGCCAGATCTTCAACCGCATTCATGTCGACGATATCGCCAGCGCCATCGTGGCCGCGATCAACCACAGCAGCGGCGGCACCTGGAACGTCTGCGACGACGAGCCCGCCCCGGCCCAGGACGTGATCGCCTACGCCGCGCAGCTGATGGGCATCGCGCCGCCGGACGAAGAAGCATTCGCGACCGCCGAGATGTCGGCGATGGCGCGCAGCTTCTATGCCAGCAGCGCCCGCGTCTCCAACGCGCGGCTGAAACGCGAGCTCGGCGTCGCGCTGGCCTATCCGACCTATCGGCACGGTCTCGATGCGCTGTGGCGGGCGGGCGACGGACGGCTTATAGGGTTCCGGACGCGTCTCAGACATGCCTTGCCCGCGCTTGACTTGGCTCTGGCGCGGTCGTGATCTAGGCGTCGAGCGAGCCACTCGCATAGCGAGCTCGCGGCCTGGGAGGATTTAATGAACAAGACAATCGTCATGATCGCGGCGGCTGCCACCATCACGTTCGGAGCGGCGCGCGCCGCGCCGTTGCCCGAGGCCAGTCTCGACGATGTCGGCTTCTCGAAGCAAGGTCTTGCACGGCTCGACGATTTCTTCGCCCGTGAGATCGCTGCCAAGCGCGTGCCCGGCGCGGTCGTCGCCATCGCACGCGACGGCAAGCTCGTGCACTACAAGGCTTACGGCATGCTCGATCCCGCGAAGGGCACGCCGATGCCGATCGATGCGATGTTTGCGCTGGCCTCGATGACCAAGCCAATGGCGGCGGTGGCAGGCCTGACGCTGATGGAGCAGGGCAAGCTGCCGCTCCAGGCCAAGCTGTCCGATTACTATCCCGCGTTTGCCGACATGAAGGTCGGCGTTCAACAGGCCGACGGTTCGTTGAAGCTCGAACAGCAGGCGTCACCGATCTTCATTCACGATTTATATCGGCACACGTCCGGCCTGATGTATGGCGGTCGCCCGGACTCTTCCAGCGTGTTGGCACGGGAATATCCCGAAGGCACGGCACCTGCGATCGAAGGCGACACGCAGGCCTTCATCGAGCGCATCACAAAACTGCCGCTGGTGCATCAACCCTCGACCGAGTTCGAATACGGCTTTTCGATCGACGTCCTCGGCGCGGTGGTCGAGAAGGTCAGCGAGCAGCGGCTCGGCGACTATCTCGCCGCCAATGTCTGGCAACCACTCGGCATGAAGGACGCGACCTTTCACCCGACCGACGCACAGCGCCCGCGCCTCGCTCGTCCCTTTGCCAATGACCCGCTGAGCGGCAAGCCGCAGGCCATCAAGCTGCTGGACACGCCGACCAAGTTCGATTGCGGCGGCGCCTGTTCGTTTGCGACGGTCGGCGACTACGTCCGCTTCGGCCAGATGCTGCTCAATGGCGGCGAGCTCGAGGGCCAGCGCATCCTCTCGCCCAAGACGGTGCACCACATGACGAGCAACCATCTCGGCCCTGAGATCAAGAACAACGTGGCCAATATCGAGCCGCATCGCGCGGGCTTCGGTTTTGGCCTTGCGGTCGCGGTCCGCACCAGCGAAGGACTATCGTCGGTTCCCGGCAATCCCGGCGAGTTCACCTGGAATGGTGCCTACGGGACGCAGTTCTTCTGCGATCCGAAGGAACGGCTTGTCGTGGTGGTGGGAACGGCGGCGCCCGGCGAGCTCAGGAAATACTATCGCGAACAGGTGCAGGACATCGTCTATGGCGCGATGACGAAGTGAGACAGGCCGCTTAAAAAGGGCGGCCGATCGGCCGCCCCTTGCTGTTCAGCGTCAGCTCAACACGCCGCATTTCTTGAACCAGGCCTGCGCCTGCTTCCAGGCATCCTCCGCCGCGTCCTTGCGATAGCTACCGCGATAGTCGGCATGGAAACCGTGCGGCGCTTCGGGATAGATCTTGAATTCGGCCGTCTTCTTGTTCTGCTCGAGCGCCGTCTTGAGCTGCTCGACCTGGGCCACGGGAATGCCGGTGTCGGCGCCGCCATAGAGGCCGAGCACAGGCGCCTTCATCTCGGGCGCGAGTTGCAGCGGGCTCTTCGGCCACAGCGGATTGGGCGCATCGACCGGCGGACCGTAGAAGGCGACGCCGGCCTTGAGCGTGCCGCTGTGGGCGGCATATTCCCAGACCGTGCGGCCGCCGCGGCAGAAACCGATGATGCCGAGCTTCGCGGTGTCGCCGCCCTGCGATCCCGCCCAGGCCACCGTCGCGTCGAGATCGGACAGCAGCTCGGCGTCCGGCTTGGCGTTGACGATCGGCAAGAGGTCCTTGATATCGGTGATCTTGGTGAGGTCCGTGCCCTTGCGGAAGTAATAGTCGGGCGCAACTGCGAAGGCGCCGAGCTTGGCAAGGCGCCGCGTCACGTCCTTGATGTATTCGTGCAAGCCAAAGATCTCCATCGCGACGATGATCACCGGCGCCTTGGTGTTACCGGCGGGGCGGGCAAAATAAGCCGGCATCTCCTCGGAACCGACCTTGATCTTGGCATCACCAGCCTGGAGGCCGCTGGTGTCGGTCGTAATCACCTCGGCGCGGACCGGCCCTGCCGCAAGCGTGTAGCCCGCAGCAACGGCCGCCGTGGCGCTCATGAACCCGCGGCGCGACACCGGGGCGACTTTCGTCAGCCTGACGACGTCGGCTGTCATGGTGGTTTCAATGCTCATCGGTTAATCCTTCCTGATGCCTTACCCCAGTGTCTCGCCCCAGTGTCTTGCCCTGATCCTTCAGGCGAGGCATTCGCCAATAACTGCCGGCGAAACGCAAATCACCAGGCTGCGAGCGCCGGACCTTTCAGATCCGATCGCGCTGCGTCACACGCGCAGTCTCCGGCATCAGGCTCATCGCGACAAGTCCGATGATCGCGGCAAGCAGCAGGTACCAGGCCGGCGCCAGCGGATCGCCGGTGACATGGAGCAACCAGGTGACCACGAGCTGCGCCGTGCCACCAAAGCTCGCGATCGCGACCGCGTAGACGGTGGCGAACACGCCGCCGCGGATGTTCTGGGGCAGCGCCTCGGTGAACGTCGCATAGAACGCAGTGAAAGGCAGCGAGCCGATGACGGAGAGCACGCCGAAGCCGACCAGCAGCGACAGCGTGCCGGGCGCATGGACGATCCACAGGAAGACCGGATAGGTCAGCAGCAGCGTTGCGAGCTGCGGCCAGATCATGACTGGCTTGCGGCCAAGACGATCGGCGAGCCAGCCGCCGACCAGTGCACCCGCAAACTGAATTCCGTTGCTGACGAGCGACACAGCGAAGGCGAGTGTCGACGAGACATGCAGCGTGTTCTGCGCATAGGTCGTCATGTATTGCGTCACATAGGTCGAGATGGTGCCGCTGGCCAGAACCATCAGCGCCAGCACGATCAGGCCGGTGTGACTGCGGGCCTGCGAGAAATGGCCCGCGCCTTCTTTCGCCGCGACACCGGCTTCAGCCTGCGGGATCGTCTCCGGCATCGTCCTGCGCATCCAGACGCCGAACGGCAGGCACACCGCGCCGATCAGAAACGCCACTCGCCAGCCATAGGCATCCAGCATCTCCGGGGCCATCATCTTGCTGAGGATGACGCCGACGAGCGCCCCCGCCGTTGCGGCGATCTCCTGGCTCGCCGGCTGCCATGCCACCACCAGCGCCCGATGCTCGATTGGGGCGATCTCGATCAGGTAGGCGGTGGTCGGCCCGACCTCGCCGCCGAGTGCAAATCCCTGCGCCGTGCGGGCCGCGATCACGATGACGGGCGCAGCGATGCCGATCGTATTGTAGGACGGCGTGAACGTGATGGTCAGGATCGCCGCCCCCATCAGCGCGAAGCTCAGCAGCATGGCCGGCCGCCGCCCGATCCGGTCGGAATAGATGCCGAGCACGATGCCACCGATCGGCCGCGTCACGAACCCGGCGCCGAAGGTCGCAAGGGACAGCATCAGACTGCCGTACTCGCTTCCGGTCGGGAAGAAGGTGTGGCCGATCTGGATCGCAAAGAAGCTGTAGGTGATGAAGTCGTAGAACTCGAGCATGTTGCCGACGGTGGCGGCCAGTGCTGCGCGTTTGACGCTGAACGGCTCTGCCTGAAGAGGCTGAGCTTGAAAAGGCCTGGCCTGCTCGTTTCCCGACGACACTCTCGAATTCCCAGGTGATTGCGTGCCCGATTTAACCGCATGACTGCGTTGCGTCGCAACATCCATTTACCGAAAAAAGCCAGGCGCGCAGTCTCCACATCGTCATTGCGAGCGCAGCGAAGCAATCCAGAATCCCTCCGCGGAAAGACTCTGGATTGCTTCGCTGCGCTCGCAATGACGGAGTATGAGGCGGCAGTCTCGCTCTTTCAGTTTGCATTTTGAATTGCAGACACGCCTTCGCATCCTCGCGGCGTAATCGCCCGAGCTTTGCTTGATCACTCACCCTCTTGTCCAAGAGGGCGCAGGGAAGGCCGGGTGCCGACCTCGCACCCGCGGTCTGCTGCGCGAAACGTAGCACAGGAAAACCGCACAGCAGCATACAGGTGGCGCCAATCACTCGGCCTTCCCTGCGCAGTGGGTTGACGGCTTATGCCGTGCTCTCCCGGGAGCCGAGTTCCTTCTGGCCTCCCTCGCCCTGCGAATTGACGATGCACTTCACCCGTTTGGGCTCCCTGCACCTCCGCAAAGGCTTGACCGTAGCGACGACGGCCAAGACCACACGGTTTTGCCGTACGCACGCTCGCCTGATGCCACAGGGTCTCGCAGCAGTGTGCACACGCGCCGCAAGAATGTTGGCGAGACGAACTAACAGCGCCGCTCATCCACACGCGGTTTCGGACTCACAGGGACTACCCGCCCTGCCCGCACCCCTCGTGCCGACGCTGCCGCGTCCACCGCAAGCCCGACTCGCAATCAGTGACGACGTACGATCGCCCCTCAAGGATGAGCCGGGATGGACGACACATACGCCATTTCCGAATTTCGGTAAAGTGGAATATTTTCGCCAACGCGGGTTGACAGCCCTTGCAGCTGTTTTGCCCGTCGCCCGGGCATCCCGACCTGATCACGCGACGTGCGCCGCTACTGCCCGCCAGATCCGCCCTGCACGATCTTCTCGTTCAGCTTCTGGTCGACGGTATCGACCGTGCGGTCGATCTCGGCATTGGGCGCGCCGATCTGATGCGAGATCAACTTCACCAGAAGGTCGACGCGCTCGATGAACGGCGCACCGCTGGCCACGGCCCGCGCCGCGGACGACGGCTTGAGCAGGCTTTCGGCGGCCTTGGCGTATTTCGCAAACGGCACCTGGTCCTGCGGATCGGCGCCGAGGCGGCGGGCGATGGCATCGACGTGGTCGTAGATCGTCTGCGACCGCGCGAGATCGCCGTGCACGGCGTCGCGGATCGACTGCGGCTCGTGCGGGGTGATGCAGCGGTAGTTGCCGGTGAGCAGCATCGACCATTTCGCCAGCGGCACGAACAGCGAGTCAAACACCTTGAGCTTTACCGGCACGTCCTGGCCCGCGAGCGTCACCGCGTCGATGTCCGCCTCGAGCTCGCGCAGCACCTTGTTGTGCTTCTCGTCGGCGAAGGCCGAGGCCTTGAAATTCGTGGGCAGGCCGACATGCAGCACGTTCGCCGCCTCTTCCGGCGGACGGAAGGCCTGCGGATCGGGCGAGCACAGCGTCACCAGCCCCGGCTCGAACCGCTCCCACACCTGCGCATTGGTGTAGGCCTCCTCGAGATCCATGTCGGCGAGCGCCGGAATGCGCTTGAGATAAGGCAGCGGCGGCATGTTCATGATCGAGAGGCACGGCAGCTTCGCCGCGGCGATCTTGGCCATGAGCATGCGAACCGTGTGGTTGGTGTATTGCGGCTCCTGCATCGCAAGGCCGACGAGATCGTAACGGGAGACGTCGACATTCTGCGGCGTGACCGCGTCGAGCTTGCCGGGCAGGTCGCGCGAGGAGATCGCCCGGTGCACGGCCTCGTCGCGCAGCTTGATGCGCACCTCGGTCCCGTCGCGGTTGATCAGCTCCGCGGTCTTGGCGCGGCAGACCAGGGTCACGTTGTGCCCGGCCATCAGCAGCTTGGTGCCTAGCAGCGAGCCGTAGGAAGCTCCCAGAATCAGAACGTTACGCGCCATGTTCGTTCCCTCGACATCCGCGGATGTGTCGGCCGCATCTAAGGCAAACCCGCCAGGCATGGCAACTGGGATAATGCATACAAGGACGCACTGGATATTCCGCATCCCGGAAGGTCCGACGGCCGGGTTGCTCTCAAGCGACTGCTGTTTTGCCGAAATTTGAAATCCTCGACGATTCGGGCCACGCGCCGGCATGCACGTCCACGGCTTTCAGATCTCGACTGAAATCCACCGTGGGCAATCCGGCGCGATGGGTCCTGTTTCGCTCGACGCATCCCGATCCGATTGGTAAGCCGCTGTCCGCGAATGGAAGGGCCTGAGTCGGACATGACGGTTGCGATCGAGATGGGGTTGACCACGGCGGGCGCCGCGGCGGCCATGGACCTCGAGGAACTCCTGGCGACCCGTCTCCTGGTGCAGGGCAATTCCGGCTCCGGCAAGTCGCATCTGTTGCGGCGCCTGCTCGAGCAGAGCGCGCCCTGGGTGCAGCAGGCCATCATCGACCCCGAAGGCGATTTCGTCACGCTGGCCGAGCACTTCGGCCATCTGGTGATCGAGGCCGAGGATCACACCGAGCGCGGCCTTCAGGTCGCAGGCGAACGCGTCCGGCTGCATCGGGTCTCCACCGTGCTCAATCTCGAAGGGCTGGATGCCGAGAACCAGATGCGGCGCGCGGCCGCCTTCCTCGGCGGCCTGTTCGACGTGGAACGCGACCATTGGTACCCGATGCTGGTGGTGGTCGACGAGGCACAGCTGTTTGCGCCGGCGGTCGCGGGCGAAGTGTCCGACGAAGCGCGCAAACTTTCGCTCGGCGCCATGACCAATCTGATGTGCCGCGGCCGCAAGCGCGGCCTCGCCGGCATCATCGCGACCCAGCGCCTGGCAAAGCTCGCCAAGAACGTCGCGGCCGAGGCCTCGAACTTCCTGATGGGCCGGACCTTCCTCGACATCGACATGGCGCGCGCCGCCGATCTGCTCGGCATGGAGCGGCGGCAGGCTGAAGCCTTCCGCGATCTCGAACGCGGACAATTCCTGGCGCTGGGCCCTGCGCTGTCACGCCGTCCGCTGCGGCTGAACATCGGCCCGACCGCGACCTCCCCGCGCAATTCGACGCCGCGGCTGCTGCCGATGCCGGAAGCGGCGCTGGAGGATGCCCGCGCCGTGATCCTCGCCGCGCCGCCCCTGGAGACAACCCGCGCACAGCGCCGGCCGGCGCCTGATCTGCTCGAGCAGCTCCGCGCGGCCAAGGCAGCGGCGCCCGAGGTCAGCCTCGAGGTGGTCGAGGTCCCGGTCAGTGCCGAAGAGCTCGCAGATCGGCGCGAGCGCGTGGATCGGACGTTGCGTGCCGTGCTGGCTGCGCCCGATGCCGGCTTCCGCGCCATTGGCGTGCTCTATCAGGAATTCGTAGTCCGCTGCCGCATCGAGGGTCTTGGCGCGGCGGTGCCCGACCTCGGCGAATTCCGCCGCATGCTGACACATGCGCGTGCCGGCCTCGGCGCTGATATCGCCGAGGACGATGCCTGGCAGGAGGTGACGCTGCGCGCCTCGATCCTGCCCGACGACATGCAGGGCGTATTCATGATGATCGCCCGCGCCGCCAAGGAAGGCTGGCCCTGCCCCGGCGATGCCGCGATCGCGCGCGCCTATGGCTCGCATTCGCTGCGCCGGGCCCAGCGCCTGCTCGGCTATATGGAGGAGCAGGGCCTGATCGTCGTCCAGCTCGACGGCGGCGGACGCAGGTTCGTGACGCTGGTGGAATTGGCCTGGGCGACCGCCCCGGGCGATCCCAATGGCGACGATCAGCCCGTGGAGCCAGTGCCGAGCGCGGCGTCGGCTTAAATTTATGCACCACGAAGGTGGTGCGCTCCTCTCCCGCTCGCGCAGGGCTGTCCGGGGAAACTCAGGCATAGCAGAGCTCCATCTGGTCGGGTGATGTTCTGGATTGTCGACGGCTGGGGTTGATGGGAGGCGGCTTATCGATGGTTGCGATGGATCGGCGGGTAAACAGGAACTGGCCGACAAGTTGGGCCAGCCTGAGGGGAAGCATTTTGATGCAGTTGGCCCGCGCAGCGATGCGTAGCAGCAGGTAGGCAATCATCGCAGCAAGCACTTGCAGGCGGATCGCATTATCGTTGGTGCCGAGGAACTTGCGGATGTCGAGATGCTGCTTGATCCAGCGGAATAGGAGTTCGATCTGCCACCGGCACTTGTAGAGGCCGGCGATCTCGACGGCCGTTCGGGTCATATCGTTGGTGAGAAGCGTGATCACGCCGCCGTTCTCCGGCCTGACCTTGATGCGCCGCAGCGGTATTGGCAGCCGCGAGTCGCCCTTGCTGGTGAGCTTCACCTCGTCATCGGCGATGACCTTGAAGCCGTCGCCCTTGCACTTGCGATTAGTGCATCCCTTGATCTTGCGAAGACGCATGCTCGTCTTCGCCCGGGTGACGAAAAAGGCCTTGTTGTCATTGATCTTCTTCCACCAGTCGAAGCGGCAATATCCCTTGTCGAACACGTACGTTGTGCCGGCCTGGATAGGGACATGGCGACCGATCTCGATGTCATTGACGTTCGCATCTGTCACCTCGACGCACTTCGGGACATCGCCTTTGGGATCGTAGACCACGTGCAGCTTCATGCCACGGATGCGCCCGTTCCACGTCGCCCAAGTGCAAACCTTGCCAAGCGGGATCGGACTGGCGTCGATCAGTCGCACCATCTCCTGGCCTTCGCTCCGCAACTGCCGGCTCGCCATCGCCGACAGTCTGGCAAAAGTTTGCGTAAAAACGCCGGGCGGGCGGCGGGCATTGGCATCCGACAGCGTCGAGCGCGACAACGTGCCGGTGCCCAGATGATAGTGGTGCTGGGGATTGGCGTTGAAGCCGGTCACCACGGCGCGCAGGCTGTTGTTCCCGCTCAACTGCGCATAGATCAGCGTCACCAGGTGATCCCAGCTCTTGAACGACTTGTCATAGGCATCCCCGTCCAGACGATCCACAGCCGTCTGGAACTGCCGCCGATCGATCGGTTCAAGCAGCCTACTAAAGATGCTATCACGAAATCGCAAGCTCGGCCTTCTGTGTCTCGACAACCAGAAAAAACCGATTTGCCTCGGTTTTGCCGAGCATGCACCGCGACACAGTGAATCATTCCCCGGACAGCCCTGCCGCTCGCGGGAGAGGGTTGGGGAGAGGGTCTCTCCACAGTGGGACTCCCCAAGAGGAGAAAGCCCTCACCCGCGCCTTCGGCGCGACCTCTCCTGCAAGCAAGCGGGAGAGGTTACGGAGCCTGCGGCACTAGAACGTCCCAGCCACGGTCAGACGAAACGTCAACGGCTCGACCGGGTGCAGCACGTAGTCCATCACGCCGTTCTGGCAGACAGCGGCAGGCGCCACGCCGCCGATGCAGAGATTGGTGAGCGTATCGGTCTTGAGCAGCGAACCATAGGCGTAGGTGATCTGGTTTGCATGCGTGTCGAAGAGATTGAGCACGTCGAGCTGGATGCGCCAGCCATTGTCGGCGCGATAGCCGAGGCGGCCATTGAAGATGCTGGTCGCTGACGAGCGGAACGCATTGTCTTCGGTCAGCGGGCTCGCCGCCAGATAACGCCAGCGCAAACCACCGAACCAACCGGTTTGTTCGCCGAGCGTGATACCGGCGGAGGCGACCATCGGCGGCGCATTCGGAATGTAGTTGCCGGGCGAGTTGCCGATCTGCGCCTCCGGATAGCCGGCGAGCGAAGCGTAGACCGCGGCCTGCTCATCGTCAGTGCCGCGAAACCGCGCATGCGTCATCGCGAGATCGGCGTCGATGTCGATCCAGGATTTCGGGCGATAATGGTTGGTCCATTCGAAGCCATAGCGGCGGCTGGCCCGCGTCGCCTCGGTGTCGCCGGCATCACCGGAGAACAGGATCTCGGAATCCTGGTCGAGGATGAAGACGCTGAACGACGAGTCGAGGCCGGGAATAACTTTGGTGCGAACGCCGACCTCCGCGCCGCGCGTGCGCGCCAAGAGCGGCGACGGCGAGATTTTGTGGCGGGATCGCTCGGGTCTTCCGTCGTGGTCGCGCCGCGGGCGTCGTTCGAATGCATGCCATAGCCTGCACCGAGGAAGAATTCGGTCTGGTTGAAAGGGCCCAGCACCATCCTGAATTTGGGGCTGCCGAGCGAGGCATCGACGCGCCCGGAATTGCTCGCGTTGAACAGCGAGGTCACGTCGGCCGCGTAGTAGTCACCGCGCCAGCCCACCGTGGTCCGGAGCCAGTCGGTCCAGCGCACGGTGTTTTCGGCAAAGATTCCAACGCTGCCCTCGCCGGCCTTGTCGCTGCGAACATTGGACAGGAAGCCGCGCTGGAAGGTGTTGGTCAGCGCCAGATCGATCGCATCATAGCGCGATTGCAGGCCAAAGGTGGTCTGCATCGGCAGGCCCGCGAACGAGCCGTTCAGCGTGCGCGACATATTGGCGCCGGCCATCAGGCGGTCGTCGTGCTGATGAAACTGGTCGCCGAGTGCGGGATCGCCGAGAAAGTAGGTGAAGTTGTTGAAGAGGTCGAGTTGGCTCTTCACGATGTAAGCGTTGGCCTTCCAGGAGCCGAGATCGTCGCTCTGCGCGACGCGGCCCGACAGCGCGAAGCGGTTGGTGTCGCCGCCGTCGCTCGGATCCTCCGAGCCGAAGCGGTCGAGCAAACCGCTCGTGATCGCGCGCTGCGGCACCTGGTCGGTGGAATTCCATTTGTTGGCATAGGCCATGCCGGTGACGGAAATGCCGTCGATCGCGGTGCCCCGGGTGTAGCGCAGGAGGCCGTTGAGCTTCCGCACCTTGTCCGGATTGTCCCACGGGCCGTTATAGGCGCCGATCTCGCCGGCCGCGAGCAGCGAACCGCCGCCGACTTTGGCGGAGTCCATACCGAGCAGCCGGCGATAGCCAAAACTGCCAACGGTGACCTGCGCCAGGTCGCTTTCGGTGCGGTCAACCAGGCCGATATGGATGCTGCCGACCGAAGCGAAATCGCCTTCGTCGGCAAAATATGGCCCCTTGCGCACATCCATCGCGCCGATGGTTTCCGGGATCAGCCAGTTCAGGTCCGCATAGCCCTGGCCATGCGCGTGGGTACGCATGTTGACGGGAACGTCATCGACGGTGATGGCGAGATCGGTGCCGTGGTCGAGATTGTAGCCGCGCAGAAAATACTGGTTGGCTTTGCCCTCGCCGGAATGCTGGGTGACGATCAGGCCTGGAACTGCTTCGAGAGCTTCGCCCGGCCGCGTGAAGATGCGCGCATTGAGCGCCTCGCCGGAGATGGTGAGCTCGCTCGCCATGCTTGGTGCGCCTTTGGCGCCGGAGGCGATGCCTGCAGAAGCAGGCGTCGGCGGGGCGACGGCATGGCGGGGCGCCGCTGCGGGCCTGACAGTGGGTCGCGGCGTGGACGACTTCTTGCGATGCGGCGCCTCGCCGCCGCTAATTTGGATCGGCGGCAGTTCGGTCTGCGCGAAGGCATTGCGGTCAGCGGCGACAAAGACGAAGGCCGGGAGCGCCGCGAGAACGACGCAACCGCGGCCGGGTTCAGGCCGCCTCGGTCGCATCGAGACCATCTGGCGTCGCGGCGCGCGCATCTGCGAACATGCGGCGGTAGAGCAGGCTTGAGACGAGCCAGGCAATCACGAACAGCGCGATCACCGCGAAGCCGACATTCGCGAGCGACTCGTTGAGGGCATCGACCAGCGCCCACACGCCGCCGGAAAGCGAAAGCCGGTCGGCGAGAAGGCCAAGCGCCTCGATGCCGCCGATGAACAGCGCGACCGCGACTGACGCGCCGGTGATGGTGAGGTTGTACCAGAGCTTTCGCATGGGATCGACGAAGGCCCAGCGATAGGCGCTCACCATCAGCGCGGAATCGGCGCTGTCGACCAGCGCCATGCCCGATGCGAACAGCGCAGGGAAGACCAGGATATCGGCGAGCGACGCGCCGCGCGCCGCTTCGGTGGCGGAGATGCTGAGCAGGCCGATCTCGGTCGCGGTGTCGAAGCCGAGCCCGAACAGCAATCCGAGCGGGAACATGTGCCAGGGTTTTGTCACCAGGCGGAACATCGGGCCGAGCAGGCGGGCGAGAAATCCGCGATTGGCAAGCAGCGCGTCGAGCCCGGCCGCGTCATGAACGCCCTGCTCGCGCGCCGCGCGAAACGCTCGCCACAGCCCGGCGAAGATGGCGAGGTTGATGGCGGCAATGACGAGCAGGAACAGCGCCGACACCGAGGTGCCGATCAGGCTGCCGAGATTCTTGAGCAGGCTGTCGCCGCCAAGGCTGACGACGCCCAGCGCGAGCAGCACGGTCGCGATCACAACAACAGTGGAATGGCCGAGCGCGAAATAGAGGCCGACACTGCGCGGCGTATCGCCTGTCTGCATCAGCTTGCCCACGACATTGTCGATCGCGGCGATGTGATCAGCATCGACGGCGTGGCGCAGGCCGAACACCCAGGCCAGCAGCGCGGTCGCCATCACCGCGGGCCGGTCGCCGAACGCCAGAAAAGCCAAGGCCCATGCGGCAATATTTGCGGCGACGAGCCCGCCGAACAGCAGCACCAATCCGGGCTGGGCCGCCCGCAAAGACTTCGTCACGAAACTCATCCCGCCGCGCGCCTCGTTGCGTCAACGGTATGATCTTTCCATAGAATGATCATACGGACCAGTGCAATCCCGCGCGATCGGGACGATTTTCGTGCATGCCCGCCTACGCCGCCTCCGAGCCGCCGAGATAGGCGTCGCGCACGCGGGGATCGTCCTTCAGCACGCGCGCTGATCCCGACAGCACGATCCTGCCGGTCTGGAGCACATAGGCTTCGTGCGCGATCTCGAGTGCGAGGCTGGCGTTCTGCTCGACCATGAAGACCGAGACGCCCTCCTGGTTGATGGTGCGGATCAGCTCCAGCACGCGATCGACATAGAGCGGCGACAGGCCCATGGTCGGCTCGTCCATCACGATCATGCGCGGACGGCCCATCAGCGCGCGCGCCATCGCGACCATCTGCTGCTCGCCGCCGGACAAGGAGCCCGCGCGCTGCGACAGCCGCTGCCCGAGCTTCGGGAACAACGTCAGCATCTTATCGAGATCCTGCGCAATCGCCTCGCGATCATTGCGCACGAAAGCGCCCATCAAAATGTTCTCGCGGACGCTCATATCCCCGAACAACCGCCGCGCCTCCGGCACCGAGGCGATGCCGCGGCGGACGATCTGCGGCGTGGTCAGCCCGATCAGCGAGGCGCCGTCGAACGTCACCTCGCCCGAGCGCGGCTTCACAAGGCCCAGGATGATCTTCATCGTCGTCGATTTGCCGCTGGCATTGCCGCCGAGCAGGCAGGCGATGTGGCCGCGGCCGACCCTGATCGACAGGTCGAAATGCACCTGGGCCTGGCCATAGAAGGTGTTGACATCAGTCAGCGCCAGCAGCGTTTCGGGTGCGCTCGTGGTCATGCCGCGCTCTCCTGTTCCGCCGTTCCCGACAGGCCGTGACCGAGATAGGCCTCGATCACCTTGGGATCGTTGCGCACATCTTCGCCGGGCCCTTCCGCGATCTTCTTGCCCTCGTCCATGACGATGACGCGGTCGGACAGGCGCATCACCATCTCCAGCTTGTGCTCGATCAGAAGGATAGTCAGCCCTTCCGCCTTCAATTCGGCGATGAGGCCCTGCATCTCCGCGGTCTCGCTCGGATTCATGCCGGCGGTCGGCTCGTCCAGCAACAGCAGGCGCGGCTTCAGCGCCAGCGCACGCGCGATCTCAACGCGGCGGCGGTTGGCGTAGGACAGGCTGTAGGCGGGCTGGTCGATCCGCGGCAGCAGCCGCTCGCCGAAGCGGGCGAGAATGGTTTTGACCTCTTCGCGCAGCCACTCTTCCTCGGCCTTGACGCTGGAGGGACGGAGCAGCGCGAGCCCCAATTCGAACAACGGGCCGATCACGGGCACAGCCGGCCTGACCGCGCGCAGCCGAGTGTGCGCGCCGATCAGGACATTGTCCATCACGCTGAGATTGCCGAAAACGCGGCCAAGCTGGAACGTGCGCGCGATGCCGCGGGCGGCCAGCCGTTCCGGCGAGAGGCCAGTGATGTCCTGTCCCTCGAACCGAACCTCGCCCGCATCGGGCCGATCGAGCCCGGTCACGAGATTGAACAGCGTGGTCTTGCCGGCGCCGTTCGGGCCGATGATGCTGACGAGCCCGCCCGTGGCGAGATCGAGATCGATGCCGTCCACGGCTGTCAGTCCGCCGAAGCGGCGGGTCAAGCCGCGCAGGGACAACAGCGGTGCATGCGCCTCCGCCATCAGATCGTCCCCAACAGGCCCTGCGGCCTGAACCGGACCAGCAGCAGCAGCACGATGCCGTAGATCAGGATGCGATACTCCGCCGCGATCCGGAACACCTCCGGCAGGCCGACCAGCGCGACCGCGCCAACGATGGCTCCGACGACATTGCCGAGACCGCCGAGGATCACGACGGTCAGCGCCAGAATGGACTGCTGGGTGTTGAAGGTCTCGTGGTTGATGTAGGAATAAAGATGCGCGGCGATACCGCCGCTGATGCCGGCGGCGAACCCGCCGAAGATGAAGGCCAGCGACTTGTAGCGGTTCAGGCTGAGGCCATAGGCGCGTGCGGCGATATCGTCGTCGCGGATGGCGCGGAAGCTGCGGCCAAGATGCGATGAGAGCAGACGCGTCTGGAGCAACGCCAGCGCGACCATCACGGCAAAGCTGAACCAGTACACGGACGTGGGGCTGATCAGATCGTAGCCGAACAGCGACAGCGGCGGGATGCCGGAGATGCCGATCGGGCCGCGGGTGACGCTTTCCCAGTTCAAGATCACCAGCGACACGATCTCGCCGATGGCGAGGGTTGCGATCGAGACGTAATGCCCGCGCAGCCGGAACGACGGCGAGATCAGGATCGTGCCGAGCGCGGCACTCATCAGGCCGCCGGCGATGATCGCGAGGCCGACGGGAACGGCCAATGTCAGCGAGAGCAGCGCCGACGTATAGGCGCCGATCGCGAGCAGCGCGGCGTGCCCCAGCGAAACCTGTCCGATCGTGCCGGCAACCAGCGTAAGACTCAGCGCAAGCATGCCGAGCAGCCAGGCGTTGATCAGGGTCTGGAGCACGTAGAAGGACACCGGAAGCACCGGCAGGACCGCGAACGCCGCGAGCGCGGCCAGCAAGGCCCAGCGCGGAATGCGCACCGGCCGGCTCGGCGCGATGAACGTGCCGGTGAGCGGTTCGGGCGGTGCTTGCCGGGCGCTGGCAAACAGGCCGTTCGGCCGCAGCACCAGCACGACGACCAGCAGCAGGAACGCGAACAGATTGCGGTAGCTGGTCCCGAACACGGCGACGCCGTAGCTTTCGACCAGTCCCAGCAGCATGCTGCCGACAACAGCACCGGGCACGTTGCCGGCGCCGCCGACCACCTCGGCGACGACGCCCTTCAGCGTCGCCTGCAGGCTCATCGCGGTGTCGATCTGGTTGTAATACATGCCGACCAGCAGGCCGGAGACGCCGCCCAACGCAGCCGCAATGCCGAACACCGCCTGATTGACGCGGTTGACATCGACGCCCATCTGCATCGCGGCGTCGCGGTCCTGCGAGGCCGCGCGCACCGCCCAGCCGAGCTTGCTGTAACGCAGGAACACGAACAGCGAGAGCGCGCTGGAGATGCCGACACCGGCGATGAGGAGATCAAGCGGCCCGATCGTGCCGCCGCCGACCTGGAAGCGCACGTCCGGCAACTGGCTCGGCAGCGCGCGCGGATTGGGCGAAAAGGTCAGCATCACCAGCTGATCGAGCACGAAGCTGATGCCGATCGTCGCCAGCAACGGTGCGATGCGCACCGAGTTCTGCAGCGGCCGCAGGCCGAACCGCTCGATGATCAGCCCGACCAGCGCAGCCACCACCGCGACGAAGATGATGGTGAGCGGCAGCGGCGTATGCAGCTGCACAACCGCGACCCAGCCGATATAGGCGCCGACGAGATAGATCGATCCCTGCGCAAAGTTGATCAGCCGGCTGACGCCGAAGATCAGCGCGAGCCCGACCGCAACGAGGGCGTAGACATTGCCGACGATCAGCCCGTTGATGGTGTAGTCGAGCCAGGAAGACACGCGAAGGTCCCAATGAGAGAAAAGCGGCCGAAGCTGGCGCCCCGGCCATCATGTCAGGTCGGCTTGCCGTCCCAAAGCGCGAACTGGCCCTTGCGCACGACGAGTTCGGCATTCATCGCACCCTTGACGCGGCGGCTGGCGACGTCGAACGTCGCAGTGCCGAAAATGACGCTCGGGACGTCCTTCACTTTGGCAAAGGCGTCGCGGATGGCCTTGCGATCGGTGCCGCCGATCTTCACCACGGCGGCCGCCATGTTCATCGCGTCATAGGCGTAGGCGTTGAAGGCATCGGGCTCGACCCCATTGTACTTCTTCTTGAAGCCGGCGATGAATTTCTGCACCTCGGGACGCGGATCCTCAGGGAAGTAGCGCGTACCGACATGGACGTCCTCGACGGCGTCGCCGCCGAGTTCGAGGAATTTCGGCGAGTAGACCGAGCTCGCGGCGCAGATCGTCTGCTTCAACCCGACCTGGCGCGCCTGGCGCGCGATCAGCGCCCCGTCCGAATAATAGGAGATCAGGATCAGGCCGTCCGGATTGGCGTCGCGCACGCGGACCAGCGTGGAGCGGAAGTCGCGCTCCTCGGCGATATAGCCTTCGGTGACGACGATCTCCGCGCCATATTCCTTGGCGGCGTTGTTGAAGTAATCGCGGCTGGTGCGGCCCCAGTCGGTGTTGAGGTGCAGCACAGCGAGCTTCTTCAGGCCAAGCTTCTTCACGGCATAGGCCGCCAGCAGCGGCTGCTCGTCGGCCTGGCTGACCGACGTGCTCCACATGAAGTCACCGCCCTTGGTGAAATCGGGGTGCGAATTGGTGAAGCCGAACTGCACGAGGCCGCCACGCTGATAGATCGGCGAGGCCGCCATCGAGGCGGGGCTGGAGAAATCGCCGAGCTCCATGACGATGCGGGGATCGGAGACGAATTTCTGCGCGATCGCCACCGACTGGCGCGGGTCGCTCTGGCTGTCCTCGAAGCTGTAGGCGAGCTTGCGGCCGTTGATGCCGCCGCCGGCCAGGATCTCGTCGAGCGCGAGATCAAAGCCTTGCTTCCATTGCGCGCCATATTGCGCGTTCGGTCCCGTGAGGGGACCGCTGACGCCGAGCAGGATCGGCTCGGCGCTGTCGGCAAAGGCGGCGCGCGAAAGCGCCGTTCCCGCGATTGCGGCGGCGAGCGAGCCCTTGACCAGGGTTCTGCGATTGATGTTGCTCATGCGAGGCTCCATCCTGTCAGGTGTTACAAACAAGCAGCAGTTCTTGTGCCGGTGAGACCGGCTATTTCGAGGGCTCGCCGAGCGACAGCATCAGCCGGTTCGCCCAGTTGAAGAACGAGGCGCCGTTGATGACGTCGACGATCTCGGCATCGTCGAGACCGGCGCGGCGCAGCTCCGCGATGTTATCAGGACCGAACGCAATCGGCGTCGATGCCAGCGCCACCGACGCCTTGACCACGGCATTCCAGCGCTCGCCGAGATCGGCGCTGACGCCTTCGTCGAGCAGCTTCTGCACGTCGTCGCGGCGCTTGGAATAGGTGCTGGCGAAGCGCGCATGCACCGAGGCGCAATAGATGCAGCCATTGTAGCGCGAGGTCGCAGCCGCCGCGAGCTCACGCTCGGCGCGCGGCAGGCCGTCGGTTGTGTTGTAGAAGATGTCCTTGTCGGTCTTGGTGCGGGCTTCCAGCACCTCGGGATCGCGCACCAGCAGGCGGAAATATTCCGACTTGGCGCGGGCGCGATCGACAAGGCCGGCGAAATGCCGCTCGGTGAGCTCGGCCTCGGGCAACGGCTCGATCCAGGAGACCCAGCCGAGTTCATCCTGGGTGAAAACGACGGGCGGATTGACGGTGGCGCTCATGATGCGGTCTCCTCCTATGCGCTCGCCGCGGCGAGCGTGCGCAAGCCGCTGACGACCCGCACCTGAAACGACAGGAACGCGACGAGTTGGGAGAAGGTGACGATGCCGGTGTTCGACCAGTCGGCGGCCAGCAACGCCTTCATGTCGGTGGACGCCGCATCGCGCGGCCGGAACACCAGGAGATGCGCGTGCTCGAGCGCCGCGACGAGCCTGGTACCGAGAACGGACTTGCTCGCTGCACTCACGCGGTAAATGAGACCGGCTGTGTTCTCGACGGACAGTGGACCCGCCGGAAACGAGCCATACGGACCCGAGGTCTTGCCCCGCGCGATCTCGGCATCGATCGCTTGAAGCAGGTCCGCGCCACCCGCGGTCGCTGCAAGCTTCTCGCGATAGAAGGTGGCAACGGGGGACTCGCCATGGAGCCCGGTCACGAAGGCCGCGACCGCGGCGCGTTCGAGCAGCGAGACGTCGCCGGCGTCGATCGGCTCGAACAGCGAGAGATAGCTCTTCTGCGCGTTCTCGCGCGCCTGCAGGCGCCGTGCGCGAATGGCGTCAAGCGCCGATCCCGGCTTGATCCCGGCGAGCGTATCGATGATGTCAGGCGTACTCATCATAAGGCCTCGTACAATCCAAAAACTAGCCTGCCAGCGCCACGCCGGGCGCCGTCCGGCTCCACCCCAGCGCCGGTGCGACCTTGTCGGCCACCAGCTCGATCGAGCGCAGGACATAGGGGTGCGGCGCATCGACCGAGTGAACCTGGAACACCAGATCGGTCACGCGCTCCAGCGTGGCGTCGGTTCGCAGCGAGGCAATGACCTCGTCGGCGCCGCCGACATGGGTGTCGAACGCCGTGATCATCTCGTCCAGCGTCTCGCCGGGAGGAAGGTGACCGCTCTTCATGAACTGCGGCAGCGCACGGCGCAGCCCGATATCGGCGAGCCGCAGGGCCTCGCGATGATCGTCGGCAACGAACACGCTGCGCGACGCCATGATGCGCGGCTCGGCGCCCGACGGCAGCGCCGCCAGATAGGCGTCGATGATCGGGTTCTGGATCTCGGCAAGCGTGGCTTTTGGCGCGTCCTTGGCCCGCGGCTGGGTACGCGAGAGCAGCAGGCCGTCTCCAGCCTTGCCGGCGCGGGCGCCGCCTGCCACCGAAAATGTTGCCTGCCAGATGCGCTTGTCCAATTGCGGCCGCTGCGGATAGAGCGTGTCGCCGCCGTCGAGCGGCTTGCCGGTGAGCGCCTTGCGGACGATCTCCAGATTGCGCGCAAAGATCTCGTTACGCTCTGTGCCGTCGAGGCCAAAGGCCGCGAAGGCGGACAGGTTGCCGCCGGTACCGACCCCGAGCTCGAACCGGCCGTTGCAGAGCAGATCAAGCACCGCCGCGTCTTCCGCCACCCGCACGGCGCTCTCCAGCGGCAGGGTGACGATGCCGGTGCCGAGGCGAATGCGCGAGGTTTGGGCCGCGACATAGCCGAGGAAGGTGAAGGGCGACGGCAGTCCGCCCTCGCGCTCGTGAAAATGGTGCTGCGCGATCCACGCGGAATCGAGACCGGCCTTCTCGGCCCGCACGATCTGCTCGGCGGCGAAGCGATACCGCTCCGCCGGCGGGGCTTCATCGAGCAGCCGCGTGAAAAATCCCAGGCGTTTCAGGTTTGCAAAGCGTTTCATACGACCCCTGTCGGGCGAGGATGGCCACGGCCCCGATGATGTCGGTTGCCGTGGCCCGAGACAAGCAGACAATGCGCAAGGCTGCCCGCCGGGATCGGTCTCCTGCGCTGGACCTCGGCGAGGCAGATTGCCTACCAGCTCGGCAGCACCGCGCCCTTGAACTTGGTGAGGATGAACTCCTTCACCTCGGGCGTGTGATAGCTGTCGACCAGGGTCTTGACCCAGGGCTTGTCCTTGTCGGCGCTGCGCACCGCGATCAGGTTGACATAGGGGCCCTTGGGGTCCTCGCGCAGGATCGGATCCTTGACGGGATCGAGGCCCGCCTGGGTTGCATAATTGGTGTTGATCGCGGCCGCGTCGACGTCGTCGAGCGCGCGCGGCGCCTGCGCCGCATCGACCTCGATAAACTTCAGCTTCTTGGGATTCTCGGTGATGTCGAGCACGGTCGGCCTGAAGCCGACGCCCTCCTTCAGCTTGATCACACCCTTGTCGCGGAGCAGCAGCAGCACGCGGCCCCCATTGGTCGGATCGTTGGAATCGAGATCTTGCCGCCCTCGGGAATGTCGGCAAAGGCCTTGTGCTTCTTCGAATAGACGCCGATCGGGAAATTCACGGTGAGGCCGACCTGTTCGATCTTGTAGCCGCGGTCGGCCTTCTGGTTGTCGAGATAAAGCTGGTTCTGGAACGAATTGGCCTGGATGTCGCCGGAATCGAGCGCCGCATTCGGCACCACATAGTCGGAGAACTCGATGAGCTGGATGTCGAGCCCCTGCTTGGCGGCAACCGGCTTCACCGCCTCGAAGATCTGCGCGTGCGGGCCCGGCGTTACGCCGATCTTGATGGTCTCGGCACCTGCTGCCGCCGACCAAGCGGCGAGCACGGTTGCGAGGATCAGGGCGGGGCGAAGCGACATCTTGGTCTCCATAACTCAGCGGCAATGATTGGAACCGTATTCGCTTCTCCGCCAAGCGAAATCAATGAAATGGAAATCCATATTTCCCGCCTGCGCCGAACAACGCTTCTCCATTTCGGCGGCAAATGAGAAACGAACTGCCTTGGCGACAAGCGCAAGGTGTATCACGGCAAACTCGCGTCGAGAACGCGAGAATGGCGGCACGATCCCCAAGGAGATCCGCCATGACCGCCCTTGCCGCCCTGAAGTTCGCCGCGCTGAACCGTCCGTGATGGCAGTCCGGCGCCACCAGCATCCGCTGATCGGCGTTACCCGCGCGGCGCGGCGCGCCAGGTCGAGGGCGACAGCATGATCAGCACGCAGATCACGGCATAGGCGGCGAGCGACGCCGTTACCATGACGGCGAGCCCGGTCATTCCCGCGCCGAAATACGCAACCGCAATCCAGCCGCCCCCTGCTGCGATCAGGATGCGCGCCACCGCGGACAGCAGCGGACCCATCGCCCGTCCCGTGCCTTGCGCTGCGAAGGACGTGACGAAGCCGAAGCCCAGCGCGGCATAGGCTGGTGCCACGATACGCAGGTACGCCATGCCTTCGTTCACGACGTCGGCGTCGTGGCTGAAAAGAGATAGCCAGGCTGCCGGAAAGATCGCGACCAGCAGACCGATCGAGCCGGTCATGATCAGGCCGGCGGCGCCGCTGACCCAGCCGATCCTTTGCGCCCGCGCGGTCTGTCCTGCGCCCATGTTGACGCCCACCATGGTCAGGGTGGCCGTGCTGATGCCGAACAGCAGCGGGATCATGATGTAGTCGAGCCGCGAGGCGATGCCGTAGCCGGCGAGCGCGGAGGTGCCGAACAGGCCAACCGCGCCGGTGACGAGGATGACGGTGACGTTGGTCAGCACGGCATTGAACGCGGTCGGGATGCCGACCTTCAACATGTCGCCGAAGATCTTTGCGCGCAGCGGCACGATATGGAGCCTCAGGCCTGATGCGCCCGAAGACATATAGCGCAGCAGGAACAGCATGGCCGCCCCGTAATAGAGGCCGAAGGCAATGCCGGCGCCCCCGATGCCGAGACTTGGGACAGGTCCGAAGCCGAAGATCAGCAGCGGCGAGACCGGAATCGTAACGATCGCGCCGATTAGCGTCACCAGCGCCGGCACCTTGACGTTGCCGGAGCCGCGCAGCGCGGCCGCCTGGAGGTTGACGATCCAGACGGAATCGCGCCAGCAAACAGATAACTCGAATAGGTGATGGCCGCGTCGAGCGCGCCGTCGCGGCCGCCGAGCGCGTGGAACAGCGCCGGGCCGCCGAAGTGCACGCCGAGCGTGAACAGCGCGCCTGCGATGATCGCAAGCACGATGGCGTGGAACAGTGCCGCATCCGCATCGTCGCGGCGGCCTGCGCCGACCGCGCGCGCCACCGACGAGGCGACGCCGGAGCCGAATCCGCCGTTCGACATCATGGTCATCAGCATGAAGATCGGAAACACCAGCGCCGCACCGGCCAGCGCATCGGTGCCGAGATAGCCGACACAATAGGCCTCGGCGATGTTGACCGCGGTCTGCGCCACCAGGACGGTCACGGTCGGCAGCGCGAGCTTGAGCAGCGTCGGCAGGATCGGTGCCGTCAGGAGCGCGACGCGCCGCTGATCGGCGGATGTTGGCGCGCTGCGGGGCGCAACCGCGCTGCGCCCCGGGGCTTCCATTGCGGGCAAAGACGGTGCGGCGACGTCCTCGACTGACATTCCTGAGGTCCTGTTGTCTTTCGGGGCTGCCGCCGGCGCGTCACCCATTGCATTACGCTTATAATTCTTTATTATGATCGTAATGCAATAGCAAGTCGCTCACGATCCTGTGGCCGGTACTTCCAGGCAGGCAGACAGGAGGAGTTAGGCCCATGCGCTATGACAAGGGACACAAGGACGAAACCCGCCGGCACATCCTCGATGTCGCCTCGGCGCAGTTCCGCGAGAGCGGAATAGCCGCAGTCGGCCTCGCCGGCATCATGTCAGAGGCGGGCCTCACCAACGGCGCCTTCTATTCGCACTTCGCCTCCAAGGAGGATCTGGTGCGGGAAGTGCTGACCGATGCGCTCACCCGGCGCGAAGAGCGGCACAAGGCCAATCTGGAAAACGGCATCGCGCTCGAGACCACGATCCGCGACTATCTCTCGGCACGGCACCGCGACCGCGCCGCCACCGGCTGCCCGGCCGCCGCGCTGGTCGCCGAGATCGCGCGGCATCCAAAGGCGACACGCGATGCCTTCACCGGCAAGGTCGCCGACATCATCGTGCTGATGGCGGAGCAGATCAGGCAGGGCACCGCGAAGGAGCGTCGGCGCAAAGCGACCACGATCTATGCGACCATGATCGGCGCATTGCAATTGTCACGGGCGGTCAATGACAAGCAATTGTCCGAAGAGATCCTGGACAATACGGTAGAGGCCGCGGTCGCCATTGCCAATGGGCAATAGTTCGGACTGATCGCTAGGCTTTTTCCGACGATTGTTTCCTGCTCGACAGCCGCTTTGCGGCTTCTCGCCAGTTCTGGAATGTCACGTAGAGCATCGGCACCAGAAAAATGCCGATCGAACTCGCCGCGAGCATGCCCCCGAACACCGCCGTGCCGACGGCCCTGCGGCTAATCTCGGCGGCGCCGGTCGCGACCACCAACGGCACCAGACCGAGGATGAAGGCGATCGAAGTCATCATGACGGCACGAAAGCGCATCTGCGAGCCCAACACCGCCGCGTCCACCACCGACCGACCGGCTTCGCGCTGCTCCTTGGCGAACTCGACGATCAGGATGCCGTTCTTGGCCGCGAGGGCGATCAGCACCACGAGGCCGATCTGGCCGTAGAGATCGAGATTGAGGCCGGCAACCTTGATGGCGAGATAGGAGCCGAGCACGCCGACCGTAACCGCCAGCAGCACCGGCACCGGGATGGTCCAACTCTCGTACAGCGCCACCAGGAAGAGATAGGCGAACAGCACCGCGAGGCCGAGGATGATCCCGGTCTGCCCGGAGGCGGCCTGCTCCTGATAGGCCGTCCCGGTCCACTCATAGGAGTAGCCGGCCGGCAAGGTCGATTTCGACAACTCCTCCATGGCCGCAATCGCCGTTCCCGAGGAGACGCCGGCCGCTGGCCCGCCATTGATCGTCACCGAGCGATAGTTGTTGTAGCGGGTGATGACCTGCGGTCCGGTAACGATCCTCAGGCTCGCGATTGAACGGATAGGCACCATCTCGCCGGTCGCATTGCGCACATAGATCTGCCAGATATCAGGAATGTCGCCGCGATTGCCGGCCTCGCCCTGCACGTTGACCTGCCAGGTGCGGCCAAACAAATTGAAGTTGTTGACGTAGATGCCGCCGAGCGTGGCCTGAAGCGCCGTGAAAACGTCGCTCATGTTGAGGCCGAGGGCCTGGGCCTTGGCCCGATCGATGTCGAGAAAGATCGACGGGTTGGTCGCGGTGAAGGTCGAGAACACACGGGTCAGCCGCGGATCTCGGTTGGCGGCGCCGACCAGCCCGCCCATCGCACTGCCGAGCGCGGCCGGATCCTGACCTTCGAGCGCGTCGAGCTGATACTCGAATCCGCCCGAGGTCGACAGACCTATGATCGGAGGCAGGTTAAACGGCAGGATGTTGGCCTGACGAATTTGCGCGCCCTCCACGAATGTCCGCCGGATCGTGGCCTGCACTGTATCGGTTGCCGCCTGACGATCCGCGAACGGCTTCATACGCGCGACGATGAAGGCTGCGTTCGGCTCGTTGCCGCCGTCGAGCAACGAGAAGCCGATGATCGCGAGCACGTGGTCGATCTGGGGCATCTTTTTCAGCAGGTCCTCAACCTGCTTGGCGACCTGGCTGGTGCGTGCCACCGAGGCGCCGTCGGGCAATTGCACGGCGATGAAGAACGCCCCCTGATCTTCCTCGGGCAGGAATCCCGTCGGCGTAATCTTCGCGACGCCGAAAATGCCGCCGGCGAACACCAGCACCGCAACCAGCGACAACACGGACACCCGCAGCAGCCGGCCCACGACGCCGGCATAGCGGTCGCGAACCCAGTCGATGCCGCCAAGCACGCGGCCCATGATGCCGTGGCGTGGCCCGGTATGGCGCAGGAACACCGCGCACAGCGCCGGCGACAAGGTCAATGCGTTCAGGGCGGAGATGACCATGGCCGCGCTGATCGTCACCGCGAATTGCCGGAACAGCGTTCCGGAGATGCCGGGAATAAAGGCGATCGGGACGAACACCGACAGCAGGACGAGCGAGATCGCAATGATCGGAGCCGTGATCTGGCTCATCGCCTTCTTGGTTGCGTCCGCGGGAGAGAGATCGGGCTCTTCCTCCATCACCCGTTCGACGTTCTCGACCACGACGATTGCATCGTCGACCACGATGCCGATCGCAAGCACCATCGCGAGCAGAGATACGGTATTGGCGGAGTAGCCGAGCGCAAGCAGCACGGCAAAGGCGCCAATCAGGCTGACCGGCACCGCAACCGCAGGAATGATCGTCGCGCGCAAATTCCCGAGAAACAGGAACACGACGATCACAACGAGAACGAAGGCCTCGCCGAGCGTCTTCAGCACCTCCTTGACCGTGTCGGACACGAAGGTCGTGGAGTCGTACTGGACGAGATAGCTCAGGCCCGGCGGAAAGCGGGCCGACGCCTTGGTCAAGGTATCCTGCACCGCTTTCGCCGTCGTCACCGCGTTGGCGCCCGGCGCCAGATAGATGCCGATTGGCACACCGGGATTACCGTCGATGCGGGATTCGCTGTCCATGTTCTGGGCGCCGATCTCGACCCGGGCAACATCCTTAATGCGCAGCACCGATCCGTCCGTGTTGGCCCGCAGCACGATGTTGCCGAACTGGGTCGAGGTCGTGAGGCGCCCCTGCGTCTGCACGTTGAACTGGAATTGCTGCTCGTCGCTGATCGGGCGTGCGCCAATACGGCCGACCGGAGCCTGAACGCTTTGCGCGCGGATTGCCGCAACTACGTCGGAGGGTGCGAGATTGAGGCTGGTCAAGCGTTGCGTATCGAACCAGATCCGCATCGAATAATTCAGTCTGGCAAACAGCGTCGCCTGGCCGACGCCCGGCGTCCGTGAGATCGCGTCCAGCACGTTGATGATTGCATAATTGGTGATGAACAGCGGGTCCTGCGCACCGTTGTTGCTGTAAAGCACGAGGAACTGAAGCACCGCGGAGGATTTTTTCTGCACGGTCAGGCCCTGTGCCTGGACCTCCGTCGGAAGCTGCGCAAGCGCGCTCTGCACCCGGTTGTTGACGTTGACCGTATTGATGTCTGGATTGCTGCCGAGCGCAAACGACACGGTCAGCGTATAGCTGCCGTCGTTGCCGCTGGTCGACTTCATATAGAGCATCTTGTCGACGCCGACGACTTGCGCCTCGAGCGGCTGCGCGACACTGGACTCCACGACCTCGGCCGACGCGCCGGGGAAATTGGCGCTGACGGTCACTTGCGGCGGCACGATATCGGGGAATTGCGCCACCGGAATCTGCAGCAGCGCGAGCGCGCCCGCAATCGTGATCACGAACGCGATGACGATCGCAAGCCGCGGGCGGTCGACGAAGACGGACGAGATCATGGGGCATTGCCCTTCGGCTTCGGCCCAATGCCGTTGCTGGCCTTCTGGCCGCCGGCATCGTCCGCAGTCGCCTTCATGCTGGATTGCAACAATGCGCTCGCCGGGCCGGGCGATACAGGCTGTCCTACCCGCACCCGCTGGAGACCTTCGACGATGACTTTTTCACCAAGCTTGAGGCCAGACGTAATCGAGGCGACGGTCGAGGTGGACTGTCCAAGCTGAACACGCCGCTGCTCGGCCTTGTTGTCGTCACCGACCACGTAGACGTAATCACCCTGCTGGTCGGAGAGCACCGCCGCGCGGGGAATCGCCAAAACCTCGACCGGTTCGACGCCCTCCAGAAGGACCGTGACAAACTCATTATCGGTCAGTTCGCGTACGGAGCCCTGGGTCGAAGACCGCTCATAGAGTGGCGGATTTGGAATCGTGCCGCGCAGCGCGATTGTATCGGTATTCTGGGCGATGGTGTTGTTGACGAAATCGAGCTGGCCGGTCTGCTCGTAAAGGCGACCGTCCGACAATCGGATCCGGATCACAACCGCCTTGAACCCGCCGCGCGTCACATAGCGGTCGCGCAAGGTCAGGGCCTCGCGCACGGACACCGGGAAGACCACGTACATCGGATCCTGACTGACGATTGTGGTCAGCACGCCCGAACTCGGCGAAACGACGTTGCCCTGCGTCACCGCCGTGCGGCCGATCATGCCGTCAACCGGCGACCGGATCTGGGTGTAATCGAGGTTGATTTGCGACAGATCGACCTGCGCCTGTGCGCCCTGGACCTGGGCTTCGAGGCTTTGCTGATTGGCGACCGCAGCATCGTAAGTCGACTGCTGGCCCGCCGGGCCGCCCAACAATGTCCTTGCACGTTCCGTCGTCAGCTTGGCGTTGGCGAGCGTCGCCTGCAACTGGGCGACTTGGGCCTTCTTGGCCGCAAGGTCCGCCTCGAACGGGCCACGCTCAAGTTCGTACAGCAAATCGCCGGTCTTTACCTCGGCGCCCTCGACAAAATTGCGCTTCTCCAGGAAGGCGGTCACGCGGGCAACCACGCTGACGCGATTTGGCGATTCGATGCGCCCCAAAAACTCGTTCGATTGGGTAACGGGCCGATTGACCGTTTCCATCACGCCAACCGCCGGTGGCGCGGCTTGGCCCGTCTGCGCCTTCGCCGGGCTGAGCACACCTAGCGAGGCCATTCCGATCACGACAGCACCGGCAACCCGATTGATCGTCATCTTCGTGCTCATGCCGCCGTGACTCCCGGTCTAACCGGGAGACATGCTCGCAAACCGCCGGCAGGGACGCAATAGTCGGAAACGGGCTCGCGCGCCCAAGCTCCCGTTTCAAGGGCCGGTTCACTTTCTCGGGAACCGGTCCGGCGCGACTTAATTCACGGTTGGCGCGCATCGGCATCTCAGCCGATGAGCCTTTCCCGCGAGATAACAATTTGTCAAATTTCGTTGACTTTACTAGTCGGAGAGGCGCGGCGAAGCACCCAAATCTCAGGCGGCATTTTGCGCGGGTGAACTTTGGCAATGAATCTCTCGCCGTTGCAACACAGCGAAACTTGATATGCCCTCGACGGCCGGGTTAGCGTCTGCGCGCGTCCTTGCAACTTCCCCAAGTTCGCTGAGTTCGCACTGGACCGTCGCCTGAACCTGCTGTCAGGCGACGGTCCAGTTTCCTTCAACACGGTCTAATCAAGTCCCTCGACCGCCACCATGTGGCGCTCTGCAGTCCCAATGGTGTATTTGAGCGCCTCGGAATATTCGGGCGAGTTGTAGCATTTCACGGCGGCATCGAGGCTCGGGAAGCGCGCGACGATGCTGCGCTCGTAATTGCCGCCCTCGAGGATCACCTGCTTGCCGCCGCGCGCGAGAAACACGCCGCCATGCTTCTCGATCGCCGGCCCGGCGAGAGCGGCGTACTTCCCGTAAGTTTCGGGATCGGTCACGTGAACGCGTGCGCACCAATAGGCAGACATGGCTCTTCCTTTACGATTGGGAGGACGAAAGTGTGGGCGCGTCTGCGCCGCTGTGACGGTCGAAACCGTTCATGTGCTCCAGCACCGCGCAGATCGACGCCGTATCGCGCGCCGCAAAGCCGAGCGCCTCGCCGGCGTGATAGAGCTGTACAGCGGCTGCGTAGACCGGCAGCGTGCATCCGAGCTCGGTGGCGAAGCCTGAGATGATGGAGAGATCTTTTAGATGCGTTCGAATGGTCGCGGTCGGATTGTCGTAGTTCTCGTCGCGCATCAGCGGCCCGCGCATCTGGAACATGCGCGATGTCCCGGCGCTGTCGGCAAGCGTATCGTAGACCAGGCCGGGATCGATCCCGGCCTTCATGCCGAGCAGCATCGCTTCCGCTGCCGCGGCGTTGTGGATCGTCACCAGATGATTGGCAATGTATTTCATGATGCTGCCGGTGCCGAACCGGCCGAGATAAACCTGCCGCCGCGACATCCCGGCGAAGGCCGGCCCGCAGCGCTTGAACGCCAGCTCGTCGCCGCTGCCGAGGATCACGAGATCCCCGGTTGCGGCCTGCGCGCCGGTGCCGCTGACGGGGCAATCGAGCAAGATCTTGCCAGCGCTCTCCATCACGGCGCACGCCTCACGCTTGGCGGAGAGCGGCAGCGTCGAGCATTCAATCACAATCTGTCCAGAGCCACTCGCAGCGGCGACGCTGGCTGCGACCTCCGTGAGCGCAGCGCTGCCAGGCAGCGAAGCAAAGCTGATCGCGGCGGCCTCAACCACATCCTTCGGCGACGACAGCGCCTTGCCGCCCATGTCGGAAAGACGATCCCGTGCCGCCGGCACGGGATCGTAGCCGACCACGGCAAAGCCGGCCCTTATCAGGTTCCCCGCCATGGCGGAGCCCATGATTCCGATGCCGAGCATGCCGATCGTTTCAGTCATGACGTCTCGTTTCTTGTTTTGATGCGGAACCCGGCTTCAGTTCTGCGCGGCCTTCTGGGCATTGGCGAAGGGATAGACCAGATCGCCGGACTTGTACTTCGGCGGGAAGATGATCACTTCCTTGCCGGCCTGGGTGAACTGCTGGATATCGTTGCCCTTGATGTTGCGGAACTGCACCGCGAACATGCGCGGCTCGACCCACTCGCCGTCAGGACCGAAGGCGATATCGCCGACCACGGTCTGGAACGTGTTGCCGTGGATGTAGCTGATCAGCTTCTGCTGATCGACGCCGCCGGTCTTGGTCACGGCTTCGCCCAGGACCTGGAGCGCTGAATAGACGAACGCCGGCACGTAATAGCCGAGCGCGTCGACGCCGACCTCCGCCGCCTTGGCCTGGTACTTCTTCAGCATGTCCTCGATTCCCGGGAATTTGACGGTCGGCTCGGGGATATACTGTTCGAAGGAGACGACGCCATTCAGCGCCTCGCCGAGCTGCTGCTTGATCGCGGCATATTGGGTGCCGACCATGGCGCCGCCGAACACCTTTGGCTCGAGATTGATCTCGTGCGCCGTGCGGATGATGCCGACCGTATCGGACGGATAAGACGCGACGAACACCAGGTCGGGCGACGTCGCCTGCAGCGCCTTCAGCACCGGCGTGAAATTCACCGTCGTCGGCGGATAGACCTTGTCGTAGACGACGGTAAGGCCGAGCCGCTTGGCCTGCATGCGGGCGCCTTCCAGCGCATTTTTGGAGAATTCCGCATCCGCCCCGACCAACGCCACCGTGGTCGGCTTCGGATCCATCGCGATCGCATTCTCGAAGAAGCCGCGGGTCAGCGAGTCCTTGCCGTTCGGACCATAGGGCTGGATCTGGAAATAGCCGGGATATTTGAACTGCTCGTTGATGGCGAGCGCGAACATGCCCATGATCAGCCGCTTGTGCTGGATGATCGTCGGCATCGCCGGTGCGGTCTGGTTGGTGTTGTTCGACAGCAGCAGGTCGACCTTGTCGACGTCGAGCAGCTTGGAATAGATGCCGGGCACGAGCCCGGGATTGCTCTGGTCGTCATAAGGCACGAGCTCGACCCGCCGGCCAATCAGACCGCCGGCCTTGTTGACCTCGTCGGCCCAGATTTGCGCACCAAGCAGCGCGGCCTTGCCGTTGCCGGCGAGCGGTCCCGTCAATTGTATGCCGAAGCCGATCTTGATCGGATCCGCCGCGCGCGCGGTGCCGGTGAACGCACACGCGGCAATTATTGTCGAGAGCGCCAGCATGACGCCCCTCGAACCATTCAGCCGAAACATCCTCACGTCTTCCTCCCTGCTTTATATTTGAGTTCTACATGCCGAGATAATGCTGTCGTATCAGGTCGCTCTGCCGCATCTCCTCCGCGCTTTCGCCGCGGAAGGCGATCTCGCCGTGAACGATCACATAGCCCTTGTCGGCGATCCGCATCGCTTGCGTGAAATTCTGCTCCGCCATCAGCACAGTCAGGTGATAGCGCTCCTTCAGCTGCGCGATCATGTCGATGGTTCGGCTGACGAACAACGGCGCGAGCCCAACCGACGGCTCGTCGACGATCAAAATGCTCGGCGCCGACATCAGCGCCCGCGCCAGCGCCAACATCTGCTGCTCGCCGCCGCTCATCGTGCCGGCGAGCTGCGCGCGGCGCTCTGCAAGCCGCGGGAAGGCCTCATAGCAATAGGCCATGTTGTCCTTCAGCCGTGCCCGCGCCGTCGGACGGTAGGCACCAAGCAGCAGATTCTCCTCGACCGTGAGGCGCGGAAACAGCCGCCGTCCCTCCGGCACCAGCGCCACGCCGAGGTCGATGATCTCCTCGGTCTCCTTGCCGATCAGGTCGTGGTCCTTGCCGTCGATGGTCGCCACGATGCGTCCCGAGCTCGGCCGCACCACGCCCATGATGGTCTTGATCAGCGTGCTCTTGCCGTTGCCGTTGGTGCCGAGCAGGGTCACCGTCTCGCGCGGGGCGACGTTCATGGACACGTTGTGCAGGACGCGGACCGCTCCGTAGCCGGCATTGATGTTGTCGATGCGAATGCTACTGGCCAAGATACGCCCCTATCACCCGTTCATCGGCGATCACGTCGTTCGGCGTACCGTCCGCGATTTTCTCGCCGGCCACGAGCACCACCAGGCGCTCGGAGAACGCCATCACCGCGCGCATGATGTGCTCGATGAAGATCACGGCGACGCCGCGCTTGTTCAGCGCGCGCAGCAGCGCCAGGATCTCGTCGACCTCCGAATGCGACAGGCCCGCCAGAGCCTCGTCGGACACCAGCAGTGTCGGGTCCGTCGCCATGGCGCGCGCCAGTTCGAGCTTGCGCATCTCGACCTGGGTCAAATCGCCCGGCAGCCGATGCAGCTTGCTGCCGAGGCCGAACTCGCCGAGCAGGTTCGTGCTGCGCGTGCGGATCTGTTGCTCGGTCAGATGCGCGCCGCCGCGTGCATTGACGGCATAGACGAGCGGGATGCGGAGATTGTCGAGCAGGGACAGGCTGTGAAACGGCCGCGGCAGCTGAAAGCTGCGGCCAAGTCCGAGCCGTGCGCGCTGATAGGACGAGAGATTGTCGATCGCCCTGCCCGCGAACGATATCGAGCCGCCGTCCGTCTTCAGCGCGCCGCACAGACAGTTGGTCAGCGTGCTCTTCCCTGATCCATTGGGTCCGATCAGCCCAAGTCTCTCGCCGGGCCGCACCGCGAGATCGACATTGTTGAGCGCGACGAAGCCACCGAAGCGCTTGGTGATGCCCCGCGCATCCAAAATCAGCTCGTTCGTTGTCGCGCTCGCGTCGATCGTCATTGGCTGCTCCGCTTCTCGGTGACAAGCATCGCGGCGAGAGGATTTGTCTCGGGGTCCGGCTTCTTGCCGCCCATGGAGCGGATCAGCCCCAGAATTCCGTTCGGCGCGGCGATCACGAAGATCACGAGCAGCACGCCGACAACGAGCAGATTGACCGACGACGAAATCAAGACCGTCATGGCCTGCTGCATGGTGCCGAGCAGGACAGCGCCGATTACGGGACCGAGCCAGCTCGTGGTGCCGCCGACCAGCGGCATCGCGACGCTGTTGACGGTATAGGCGAGACTGAACGAGGAGGTCGGCTCGACATAGGTCAAATAGAACGGCAGCGGCGCGCCGGCCATGCCCATCAGGGCGCCGCTGATGGCGGCAGCGACCAGCTTCAGCCGCAGCACCGGAACGCCGGATGCGGCGGCCGCCGTCTCATCGTCGCGTATGGCCGCAAGGCCGAAGCCGAAGGTCGAGCGTTCGATCACCCGCGCGATGACGACGGAAGCGACCGCGAGCACCGTCATCAGGAAGAAGAGATAAGCAACATAATTGCCGAACACCGGAAGGTCGGTCGGCCTCATGATGTAGATGCCGCGCGAGCCGCCGACATAGTCCCAGTTGGTGATGAAGGTCTGGACCACGACCGAGAGCGCCAGCGTCGCGATGGTGAAGTAGACGCCGCGCAGCCGGATCGTGAGATAGCCCATGGCAAGGCCGACGCCGCCGCAGAGCACACCTGCGATGGGAATGAGGATGGGAATCGGCAGGTCGAGCCATTTGTTCAAGGCGGCTGCGCTATAGAGGCCGATGGCGAGGAACGCGGTGGTACCGAAATTAACGTAACCGACATAGCCGCCGAGGATATTCCAGGCGGTCGCCAGCACGACGTACTGAAGGACGAAGTACGCGGCGAACACATAATATTCGTTCGTCACGAACGTGCTGGCTGCGACCAGCGCGACGCCGACCATGCAGGCGAGCAGGATGAAGCGCCCGTTCGACATCAAGCTCTCCCGAACAGGCCGGCCGGCCTGACCACCAACGCGATCAGCAGGAAGCCGAATGCGATCGCGGGCGACCATGACGGACCGTAGAAGGTCGCGGTGATGCTCTCCGCCACGCCCACGATCACGGCCGCGATGAAAGTGCCCGGCAAGGAGCCGATGCCGCCGAGAACGCAGATCGCAAAAATTCTCCCGATATAATCGCGGCCCATCGACGGTTCGACCGGCTGGAGAATGATGAGGAAGGAGCCGGCCATCGCCGCGGTCGCCGTCGAGAGGCCAAAGGCAATGCGCTTGATGCGAACGGGGGCTGCGCCCATCAGTTGCAGCGCGAACTTGTCCTGCGCCACCGCCATGATGGCACGCCCGGTGAAGGTCCGCGTGAAGAACAGCTGCAGGCCGATCAGGAGCAAGACCGACGCCAGGAACGGAATCAGCATCCTGACCGGCAGCGAGACCGGCCCGAAATTGTAGGACGGCCCGATGTAGGGCGCCTCGACCAGACGGTAATCGACACCGAAGATCAGCTGTAGGCCGACCTCGGTGATGAAGAGCAGGCCGAAGAAGAACGCAAGGCCTCGGATCAATTGCGTGCCGCGCCGCTCGAAGGCGAACTCATAGGCGGTGTAGAGCAACGTGCCGAGGACGTAGAACGGAACGGTCGCGAGCACACCCACGAGGATCGGATCCCAGCCGAACCGGGAATTCAGCACATAGACGATGAACGATCCGAGCAGGATGAGGGCCGGATGCGCAATGTTGCTGATCCCGAGCATGCCGAAGGCGATCGAGATGCCGACCGCCATGGCAGCGTAGAAGCCACCGACGAGAATGCCGGATACGATGGAATCGAGCAACAATCCTGCGACTTGACCCATCCGCTCCCGGCCCTCCTCCTGTTTACGCACGCAACCGAAATTCTTGTCTTCGTTTTTAGCAGGTCGCACGAAAGCGGCAGCTTTCCGCCTCCATCAGAAAAATCAGGGTATCAGCAGCGACGATCCCCTTGTCGATCCGGCCTCGAGATCACGGTGCGCCGTCGCCGCATCGGACAGTGCATAGCGATGCCCGATCATCGGCTTGATGACGCCCCTTCCGACCAGATCGAACACGGCAGCGGCCGATGCTACCAGATCCTCGCGTGCGGCGATGTAGGTCGCAAGCGTCGGCCGCGTGTAATAGAGATCCGTTCTTCTGGAGCAATACCGCCTCGAGGGGCGGCGGCGCGCCTGTGGTGGCGCCGAAGGTGACGAAGAACCCGCGCGGCGCGAGCGAGGCGAGCGTGGCCTCAAAACTGTCCTTGCCGACGGAATCATAGGCGATCGCGACACCCTTGCCGCCGGTCAGCGCCTTTACCCGCTCTGGAATCCGTTCGCTCTTACGATCGATCACGGCATCGTAGCCGTGCGCGAGCGCGAGTTCCGCTTTCTTTCCACCGCTGGTCACGCCGATCATGCGGGCGCCGAGATGCTTGCCCCATTGGCCGGCGATCAGGCCGACGCCGCCCGAGGCCGCGTAGAACAGCACCTGCTGACCCGGCTTGACCGGAACGCACCGATTCAGCAGGTATTCCGCCGTCATGCCCTTCATCAGCACGGCTGCGGCGGCTTCGTCGCTCACGGATTGCGGAATAGGAACGAGCCGCGCAGCCGGCATCAGCCGGTGGGTCGCATAAGCGCCCGGCGCCGAGCCACCATAAGCGACGCGGTCGCCGATCTTGAACTCGGTCACACCCTCGCCAATGGCCTCGACCACGCCCGCGGCTTCCGCGCCGAGCCCAGCCGGGAGATCCAGCGCGTAGGAGCCGTCGCGAAAATAGACGTCGATGAAATTGAGGCCGATTGCGGTCTGCCGCATCAGGACCTCGCCCTTGCCGGGCGCGGTCAACTCGACCGTCTCCAGCTTCAGGACATCAGGACCGCCCTGCGCGGTCATGCGAATTGCCTTGGCTTTCGTACCCATACCGAATTCCCGTGTGCCGAACCTGCCCGGCTATGATGCCATCTTGATGTCGGCGCCTTGCGGTATCGCCAGCCGCACGCTGTCGGGCACCGTCAGCGGCTTGTTGGCGCTGTCGAGGAACTCGACGGTCGTGAACAGCAGCTCCGTGGTGCCGATGTTCTCGACCGCATGCACCATGTATTCGCCGGCGCCGAAGGCGAGATGCCTGGTCTCGCCCTTGTAGTGCTCGACATCGACGATGCGGCCGTCCTCGAAATAGCCGCGCGCCTTGCCCGGATTGTGCGCCGTCCAGAAATAGGTCAGCACATGGCGATGGAAGCCGCAGCGCTTGCCCGGCGCAATCGACAGGTGCCAGACGCGCACGCGATCAGTCTCCGACACCAGCACGCTGCCGACGCAGCCGCTGTTACGCCCCTCTTCGTATTCGCGCTGCACTTCGACGGGCCAGTGAGCGCGGGGATTTGAGTCCGACATGAGCGTTTTCCTTCCAGATGCTAGCAGTGGCCATAGGGTGGCGTCGTCACGCCACTTCCTTCCTGGTCTGGGTCACCGCACCGTGGGTCTTGACGACGACCTTGATGGCGTCGTCGATGCGATTGCGCGCGTAGTGCAGCGCCATCGGCAGATCCGCGAGCGGAAATGTGTGGGTATGGATCAGCGTGGCGTCGAACCGCTTGGCCGCCATCAGCGCCATGGCGCGATGGGTGGCGCTCTTGCCTTCGCCGCGGATACCGTAGACATAGATGTTGTTCTTCACGAGAGCACCGATGTCGGCAAGCACCGGCTCGTGCGGAAATGCCGCGAGGCAGATCTTGCCGCCGCGATTGACCATCTTGGCGGCTTCGTTGATCGCCGTGTCGGTGCCGGCGCATTCGACGACATAATCGGCGCCGCGGCCCGTCATCTCCTTGACGACAGAGACGAGATCCTCGTTACGCACGTTGACGACGCGATCGGCGCCGAGCCTGGTGCCGATCGCAAGGCGGGCGTCGCGGGTGCCCGACAGGATCACCGGGCTCGCGCCGAGCGCCTTGGCAACCGCCACTGCGAGAAGGCCGATCGGGCCGGGTCCAGTCACGATGACGCTCTCGCCGGCGACGAGGCCGCCGAGCTCGGTGAGGCCGTACATCGAGGTGCCGGCGGTGACGACCAATGTCGCCTCCTCGTCGCTCATGTCGTCGGGCACGCGCGACAGCGTATTGATGTGGTTGACGGCATATTCGGCGAAGCCGCCGTCGGTGGTGAAGCCGTTGGCGCGATGGCCCTTGTCGACATCGCCGTAGTTCAGGCCGTAGTTGTGGCAGGAGGTGTACATGCCCTGCCGACACCGCTTGCACTGGCCGCAGCCGGCATGGATCTCGACCGTGACGCGCTCGCCAATTTTGTATTCGTCGACGCCCGGACCGAGCGCGGCGACCGTGCCCATGTATTCGTGACCCGGCGTGAAGTTTTTGTTGAAGGGCGGACCGCCCTGGATCAGCGCCGGCGTACCGTGCTCGATGATCTCCAGATCGGTTGCGCAGATCGCGACCGCATCGATGCGCACCAGCACCTCCGCGCGCTTCGGCATCGGCACCGGCTTTTCGGCAAGACGCAGCTGGCCGGGGTCGCCCAGCACCCAGGCCTTCATCCTGTCGGGAATCGGCATGTCGGTTGACGTGCGAACGCTGGCAGACTCGACCATCGCAACGATCCTCGCCCATTGGTTAACCAATTTTACAATTGGCTTTTTGATTGGTTGAAGCCTCGCCCTCAAATGCACGGAAGTCAACGCCAAACTTTCGACTTGATCGTTTTGGTCTTGCATTTGTGAACACCGCGCGCGTTAAATGGAGATTGGTTGATATTGGTTGCGAGGGGATTGAGCGGTGTTCGATTTGTTGGCTCGATTGACTGAAGGCGGACCCGGCACGCGCCTTCCTCCAGAGCGACAACTCGCGGCGCAGTTCGGCGTTTCGCGCAACGAGATCCGCAAGGCGCTCGCGCGTCTCGAGCTGGACGGGCGCCTCTCGCGCGAGGTCGGGCGCGGCACATTCGTCCGCGCGCCCACGGACAACGGCAGCGCCAATCTCGACGCGCTGCGCGACAGCACAAGTCCGCGCAATGCGATGGAGGCAAGGCTCGTGCTGGAGCCGGAGATCGCAAGCCTTGCCGCGGTCAACGCCACTTTCAAGCAGATCGAGGGCATGCGCGCGCTGGCGCGGCAGATGCGGGAGGCCGAGACGTGGAAGGACTACGAGACGCTGGACGGGCGGCTGCACCGGCTGATCGCGGAAGCGACCGGAAATCCGTTGCTGTCGGCAATCCATCGGACCGTCGACGACGTCCGGCGCGCGGTGGTGTGGCGATGGCTCGATACCAGGCCGGAGCGTCCGCCGGAGGACTATTCCTCCTTTGCCGAGCACGACGCACTGATCGATGCGATCGAGCAGCGCGATCGCATGCGCGCGATGGAGGCGATGCGCAGGCATTTGCGAACCACCGTGAACAAGCTGATGGGAACGCAGGCCTGAGTTCTCCACAACAACAATAAAGGTGCCGGCCATGAAACTGGGCTTCTTCACGATGCCGATCCATCCGCTGGACAAGGACTGGCGACAGTCCCTGCAGGAGGATCGTGAGGCATTCCTGCTCGCCGACGAGCTCGGCTTCAGCGAGGCCTATGTCGGCGAGCACGTCACCGACCAGGCCGAGAACATCACCTCCTGCGTCGCATTCCTGGCCTGGATTGCGGCTGCGACGAAACAGATCAAGCTCGGGACCGGTACCGTCAACATGCCGAACGTGCATCCGGCCACCGTCGCCGCCACCATCGCGATGCTGGACCACATGCTTGACGGCCGCCTGATCTTCGGAATCAGCCCGGGCGGCCTGCTCTCGGATGCCGAGCTGTTCGGCACCCTCGAACGCGATCGCAACGCCATGTTCCTCGAGGCGATCAACCAGGTGCTGCAAATCTGGGCGAGCGAGCCGCCCTACAACATCGAGGGCAAGTTCTGGAACATCACGACCGAGAAGACGCTGATGGCCGACATCGGCCAGGGTTTCATCGCCCGCCCCTTGCAGCGGCCGCATCCGCCGATCGTCGTCACCGCCGTCGCGCCGTTCTCCAAAGGCGTCACCGAGGCGGCCGCGCGCGGCTGGGATCCGATCTCGGCCAACTTTCTGATGCCGAGGTGGGTGAAGAGCCACTGGCCGAAATATGTCGAGGGCTGCGAGCGCGTCGGCAGGACGGTCGATCCCGGCAATTGGCGCGTGGCCAAGAGCGTGTTTGTGGCGAACGACATGGCGACCGCCAAGGCTTACGCCACCGATCCCGACAGCCCTTACGTGTATTACTACCGCTCGCTCTTCACCAAGCTGAAGCGCAACGGGCGCATCGAGCTGTTCAAGACACGGCGCGACCAGCCGGATGACGAGGTCACGCTCGAATCCGTCTGCGACAAGCTGATCATCTACGGCACGCCCGACAGCGTCGCCGACCAGATCCTGGCGTTTCAGGAGGAGGTCGGCGAGTTCGGCACGCTGCTCTATGCCGGCAAGGACTGGCGCGACCACGAACTCGGCCGCCGCTCGATGATCCTGATGGCCGAGCAGGTGATGGCGCGCGTCACCGCCGGCACAAAATAGTTTCAGCTTTTAAGGCAGGAGGCTCACGATGGCTCTCAGTGACCGCATTCCCTATCAGGCCCTGATCGACCGGCCGAAGCTTCAGCTGCCGAACGGCAAGCGCCTCGCGGTGTGGGTGATCCTCAACGTCGAGGAATGGCGGATCGAGAACGCGATGCCGCGCGTCGTCTTGAGCCCGCCGATGGGCCAGCCGCTGCTGCCCGACGTGCCGAACTGGTCGTGGCACGAGTACGGCATGCGCGCCGGCTTCTGGCGCCAATTCAAGGCCCTGACGGATCGCAACATGAAGGTCACGCTGGCCGCGAATGCCGACGTCTGCAACGCCTATCCGCGCGTCGCCTCCGCCGCGCGCGAGGCCGGATTCGAGTTCATGGGCCACGGCTTCATGCAAGGCCCTATGCACAGGCTTCCCGATCAGGCCGATGCGATCAAGCGCTCGGTCGAGACCATCGCCAACTTCACCGGACGCGCGCCCCGCTCATGGGAGAGCCCGGGCCTGACCGAGACCGAGGAAACGCTCGACCTCTTGCGCCTCAACGGCATCGAATATGTCGCGGACTGGGTGATCGACGATCTGCCGCAGGACATCGCAACGCCGCACGGCACGATCACGACCATTCCCTATACGGTCGAGACCAACGACATCGTCGTTCATGCGCTCCAGCATATGCCGTCCGACCAATTTTTGAAGCGCGGCATCGACCAGTTCGACCGGCTGTATCTCGAAGGCGCCGATAACGCGCGGGTGATGGCGATCTCGATCCATCCCTACATCACCGGCGTTCCGCACCGGATCAAATACCTCGAACAGCTGCTCGATTACGTCATCGGCCATGACGGCGTCGCGCTGATGACCGCGAGCGAGATCGGCGACTGGTATCGCGCGGAGATGACGCGGGTCGCGCGCGGTTAGCTACACCGGATCGAACGCCCGGATCGGCGGCAGATTGCCGGTGAACTTCTCCACCTCCACGGTCGTGAGCTGACCGGTGCAGCCCTGCGCGAAGGACGAGGTACCGATGTCGCGGGTCAGCACGTTCGGATTGCCGTGGACGCAGAGCGACGCGTCGTCCTCAGGGTCCATCGGGTCGTACCAGGCGCCGGTCGGCAGCTGCACCACACCGGGCGCGATGCCGTCGGTGACGTGCACCGCGGCCAGGCAGGCGCCGCGTTCGTTGAACAGGCGGATGATGTCGCCGTCCTTGATGCCGCGCGCGTCAGCGTCGCGCGGATTCATGCGGGCGACCTCGCGGCCGCGATGCTTGGCGGCCAGCGAATGGCCGCCGAAGTCGAGCTGGCTGTGCAGCCGCGTCACCGGCTGGTTGGCGACGAGGAAGCACGGTGCGCCGGGTTTCGGCATGTCGCTCTTCTCGAGCCAGACCGGATGGCCCGGACAATCCGCGTCGCCATGTCCGGCGATCTTCGCGGAGTGAATCTCGATGCGTCCGCTCGGCGTCGGCAGCGCGTGTGCCACCGGGTCCTCGCGGAAACTGCGCAGCCGGCCGCCATCGTCGGGCTGCTGCGGCACGACCAGGCTGCCGCGCTGCCAGAACTCCTCGAAGCTCGGCGCCTCCAAGCCGCGCTTGGCGAGCGAGGCGCGGGTCGGCTCGTAGAGATGCTCCAGCCACTCTCGCGACGTGCGTCCCTCGGTGAAGGGCTCGCGGGCGCCGAGGCGATCGGCGAGATCGGCGAAGATATCGTAATCGTCGCGCGCAAGGCCATACGGCTCGGCAATGCGGTGCATCGCGACCATCAAGGGATCGTTGGTGGAATAACCGATATCCTCGCGTTCCAGCGTCATGGTCGAGGGCAGCACGATGTCGGCGTGGCGCGCGGTCGCGGTCCAGGCAAGCTCGTGCACGACGAGCGTGTCGACTTTTGCAAACGCCTTGCGCAGGCGGTTGATGTCCTGGTGATGATGGAACGGATTGCCGCCTGCCCAATAGACCAGGCGGATATCCGGATAGGTGCGCGTCTCGCCATTGTAGCGATAGGTGCTGCCGGGATTGAGCAGCATATCGGCGATGCGCGCCACCGGAATGAAATCACGGACGCCGTTGCGGCCCTGCCCGAGCGTCGGCCCCGGCACGTCGTTGACGCGGCGGCCGTAATAGCCGATCGCGCCCAGTGAGTAGGCGTAGCCGCCGCCGGGAAGGCCGATCTGGCCGAGGGCTGCCGCCAACACCATGCCCATCCAAACCGGCTGCTCGCCATGTTCGGCACGCTGCAGCGAATGCGAGAAGGTGATGAGCGCGCGCTTGTCGGCAAGCCGACGCGCCAGCGTTCGGATCGTGTCCGCGTCGACCCCGCAAATCGCGGCGGCCCATGCGGCGTCCTTGGCCAGGCCATCACTCTCGCCGCCGAGATAGCGCAAGAACACCGGCCATCCTTCGGTGTAGCGATCGAGGAAGGCCTGGTCATGCAGACCTTCGCTGACCAGCGTGTGGACCATGCCGAGCATCAGCGCGGTGTCGGTGCCGGGGATGCATGTCATCCATTCAGCGCCGGCCTCGACAGGCAGATCATCCCGCAATGGGCTCATCAGGATGAACTCGCAGCCGCGCTTCCGCGCCGCTTCCATCGCACCGCGTTCGACATGCTTGCTGATCGAGCCGCCGGCCACCATCGAGTTCTTCAGCGCCATGCCGCCGAAGGCGAGCACGATCTCCGTCTCGGCCGCGATCTGCTCCCAGGTGACGTTGCGCTTTGTGATGTCCTCGTAGCCCGCCATGATCTGCGGCAGCAGCACCGAGGACGCGCCCGAGGAATAGGAATTCACCGAACGGACATAGCCGCCCATCGCGATGTTGAGAAAGCGATGCACCTGGCTCTGTGCGTGATGCAGCCGGCCCGCGCTCGACCAGCCATAGGAACCGCCGAACACCGCGCCGGGGCCGCGCGTATCGCGTATGCGCGCCAGCTCATCGCCGAGCAGATCGAGCGCCTTCTCCCAGCTAACGGAGACGAATTCGTCGCGGCCGCGCCTGTTATCGGGACCGGGCCCGCGCTCGAGCCAGCCGCGGCGGATAGCGGGCTGGGCGATACGCGCCTGGTGACGCAATGCGCCGGGGAAATTGTCGATGATGCCGTTCGGATCGGGATCGCCCGCATAGGCCCTCACCTCCAGCCCGGCAGCGCCGTTGCGTGCGGAAAACACGCCCCAGTGCGAGGTGTGCGGCTTGAATCCATCCGACAAATCGAGGCCGGGGTCGGGGAAGCCAATCGTATCGTCCATCGCGTAGCCCTCGTCGCGGAGCGCCGCGCAGGCCGCTCCGGTCGCAATTATGGAGCCAATATAGTGACGCGCGCGCGGTAGAGGGCAACGGATTACCGAAGTCTGGAACCACGCGCATGGCCGCATCCCGCAGATCGCATGGCGGCCTGCGGCGCGTTCCCCGCTCGCTATTTCGCCGCAGGGCTTTCCGAAATTGCCGGCATTGCCGCCTTGTCCCTGATGCAACATGATGGGGCGCCGGTGACGACTGTTGTTTGACGGTTGGAGGTCATTTGATGGACGAAAACCACATTCGCGGCTTCATCGCGGAGGTGAAGCAAGGCACGCTGTCGCGACGCGCGTTCATCCAGACAATGGCCGCGGTCGGGATAGCAGCTCCAGTCGCGAGCCAGATCCTGCTCTGGAACGACGTGGCGATGGCGGACGCTACGCTCGCCTACAAGCCGACCAAGGCCGGCGGCGGCGGTCCGCTCAAGCTTCTGCTCTGGCAGGCGCCGACGCTGCTCAATCCGCATTTCGCGCTCGGCACCAAGGACCAGGTCGCCTCGCGCGTCTTTTCGAGCCGCTCGCCGGCTGGGACAAGGAAGGCAATCTCATCCCTTGCCTCGCCGCCGAGGTCCCGACCAAGGCGAATGGCGGTCTCTCCGCCGACGGCACCACCGTGATCTGGAAGCTGAAGCAGGGGGTGCGATGGCATGACGGCAAGCCCTTCACCGCCGACGACGTCGTCTTCACCTGGACCTACGCCGCTGATCTCGCCACCGCGGCCTACACCACGGGATCCTACAAGGATATCATTGTCGAGAAGATCGACGACCACACCGTCAAGGTGACCTTCAAGGCCCCGACCCCGTTCTGGGCCGATCCGTTCGTCGGCGCGGTCGGCCAGATTCTGCCGAAACACCATTTTGGCGAGTATGTTGGTGCGAAATCGCGCGACGCACCCGGCAATCTGAAGCCGGTCGGCACTGGTCCCTACAAATTCGTCGAGTTCAAGCCGGGCGATCTGGTCCGGGCCGAACGCAATCCTGACTACCACGTCAAGAACCAGCCCTATTTCGATACGTTCGAGATCAAGGGCGGCGGCGATGCGGTCTCTGCGGCGCGCGCCGTGCTGCAGACCGGCGAATACGACTATGCCTGGAATCTGCTGGTCGAGGACGAGATCCTCAAGCGCATGGAGGCCGGTGGCAAGGGCAAGGTAGAGTTCACAACCTCCGGCGGCGTCGAGTTCATGATCCTCAATACCACGGACCCGTGGACCGAGGTCAACGGCGAACGTTCCAGCGTCAAGGCGAAACACCCGACGCTGTCCGACCCGGCCGTGCGCCGGGCGCTCAACCTGCTGATCGATCGCGACGGGATCCAGAAATTCATCTACGGCCGCGGCGCCGTCGCAACCGCAAGCTTCGTCAACCAGCCCCGCCAGTTCAAGTCGAGCAAGCTGGTCTACGAGTTCAATGTCGACAAGGCGAACAAGATCCTCGATGAGGCCGGCTGGAAGATGGGTGCCGACGGCATCCGTGAGAAGGACAGCAAGAAGCTCAAATACGTATTCCAGACCTCGATCAACGCCCCGCGTCAGAAGACGCAGGCCATCATCAAGCAGGCCTGCCAGAAGGCCGGAATCGAGATCGAGCTCAAATCGGTCACCGCATCGGTGTTCTTCTCCTCCGACGTCGGCAACCCCGACACCTATTCGAAATTCTATTGCGACATGGAGATGTACAACACGACGATGCCGCAGCCCGATCCGGAGCGGTTCCTGAACCAGTGCGTCTCCTGGGAGATCGCCAACAAGGACAACAAATGGCTCGGCCGCAACGTCTCGCGCTGGTCCGATCCGGAGGCCGACAAGGCCTACAAGGCCGCGCAACAGGAACTCGATCCGGTGAAGCGCGCCGCGCTGCTGATCAAGGTCAATGAGATCTTCTGCGAGGCCAACATCTTCCTGCCGCTGCTGTCGCGCTACATCACCGGCGGCGCCGTCAACAACCTCATGACCGACATCTCGGGGTGGGATGTCACGACGTGGAATGTGGCGAGCTGGTATCGGAGCTGGCGGCCATCGCCCGAGCAACCGGCTCCGCCATTCTCAGCGCAACCAAGGCAGGAGTGAGCGCGTCAACGCTCACTCCTTCTAGCACAACCTAACATGCAATCGTCGCGGCGTGCGGTAAATGTCCTGTTTTCGGGCCATTCCTTGCTCTGGTCGCAGCAACATGTTTATGGGAGGGCCAAGCCATGGCTACGGACGGACTCATCACGATCAAGAGCAGTTTTGGACCTGCGGACACCATGAAGCGGCTCGAGGCGGAGGTGAAGGCCAAGGGCCTCACCGTGTTTGCCCACGTCGATCATGCCGCCGGTGCGATCGCGGTCGACCTGAAGCTGCGGCCGACTGACCTTCTCATCTTCGGCAATGCCAAGGGCGGCACGCCGTTGATGCAACAGGCGCAGACTGTCGGCATCGACCTGCCGCTGAAGGTGCTGGTCTGGCAGGACGAGCGAGGCGCGACCTGGCTGTCCTACAACGATCCGGCCTACCTCGCCGGCCGTCACGGCATTGGCGAACCCGCCAAGGCGGCCGTCACCGCGATGACGGGAGCGCTGCATGCGATCGCGACCAAAGCCGCCGCGCCATAGCGCGACGGCCGCCCGCACCGACGACACATGATCGCCGCGCGGAACTGGGCTGCGCTGCTGTGTCTTGGACTTCTGTCGTTTGACAGGCTAATTCTGGCTCGATCTGGAATGCTGAGAAGGCCTCGGTGTCAATCGAGGCCTTTTTTGTGCCGGCCGTGTCCCCCGTTGCAATTGTCTGAAATGAAGCCATACGACAACAGAGCCTGGTTCCTTGTGCTTCCCGCACTGGTCATCGTGACCTTCGTCGGAATCCTCCCTCTGGTCGCCGTCACCAATTACTCCTTCCAGGACCTGTTCAGCCTGGACAATCCCTATTGGGTCGGCGTCGATTGATACCGCAACATCGTCACTTCCGAACGCTTCTACGCGAGCTTGGGCCGCAGTTTTCTGTTCTCGCTCATCGTCCTGTCGATCCAGTTGCCGCTCGGCATCTGGATTGCGCTTTTGCTGCAACGATCGCGCCGCTTCGTCGTCAGCACCGTCCTCGTTCTGATCACCGCGCCGCTCGTGGTGCCCTGGAACATGATCCCGGTGATCTGGCTCAACTTCATCAATCCCAATATCGGTCTCGCCGGCCGGTTGCTGGCCTGGCTGGGCGTGGGCTTTGACTACAAGTTTAATGCCCTGCACACCTGGATCGTGCTGGTGGTGATGGACACCTGGCATTGGCTGGGGCTCGTCGTCGTGCTCGCCTATGCCGGCATCTCCAGCATTCCGCCTGCGTACTATCAGGCCGCGGCCATCGACGCGGCATCGCCATGGCAGGTGTTTCGCTTCATTGAGCTGCCGAAAATGAAAGCCGTGTTGTCGATGGCCGTGCTGCTTCGTTTCATGGACAGTTTCATGATCTATGTCGAAGCCTTCCGCATCAACGCCGGAGGCCCTGACAGCGCCACCGCATTCCTCAGCCTCGAGCTCAGCGAGGAAATCCGGTCCTTCAACTACGGACCGTCCGCCGCCCGCTCGATCGTCTACTTCCTGATCGTCCTGACGGTCGCGTGGACCTTCAAGGCGGCCACGAGCCCCCGGGCGCCTGTCGCCATGGAGTCGACCAGGTGAAATCGCTGTCATCGGCGGGGCGGATCGTCCTGTTCGCAATGGTCGGCGTCTTCGTCCTGGTGCCGTTGGCGCAGACCATCATCACCAGCTTCGTCTCGACGCTGCCGAGAGCCGGGATCGCGGAAGGGCATTTCAGCCTCATCAATTACCAGAACATTCTTTATTCGCCGGTTCTGAAGGAAGCGATCCTCAATTCCATCATCTACGTCGTTCTGAACGTCGCACTGTGCCTCGGTGTCGGATTGCCTGCGGCCTACGCGTTCGCGCGCTACAGCTTTGCCGGCGACCGGCAGCTGTTCTTCCTGCTGCTCGTGTTCCGCATCACCCCGACCGTCGTACTATCGTTACCGATCTTCGTGCTGTTCGCGCAAGTAGGCCTGGAGAATACCCCGCTCGGCATCGCGCTGGTGCACTGCGTCTTCAACATCCCGATCTCGATCTGGATACTGGAGGGCTTTATCGCCTCGGTGCCGCGCGAGTTCGACGAGACGGCCTTTCTGGATGGCCATTCGCTCGTCAGTTTCTTCTTCCGCCATCTCATTCCAGCGATTGCGCCGGGCATCGGCGTCACCGCGTTCTTCTGCTTCATCTTCTCCTGGGTGGAGGTGGTCTTGGCGCGCATCCTGACGACGACCGGCGGCAAGCCGATCACCATGGCCATCAACGCGCTGTTCGGCTTCCGAACCGATTTCGGCCTCGTCATGGCGATGACCGTGCTCGCGCTCGTGCCGGGAATCGCGATGATCTATTTCGTGCGGAATCATCTCGCCAAGGGCTTTGTGATCCGCACGTGAGCCTGATCGATCAGATGCCCCAACGGAGCGCCGCGGTATGAACGGGAGCGTCCCACAATTCCTTTGACCGGCTGTCGAGTACGGAGACGGTGATCGAGGCACCGGCCATGTCGAGGGATGTCACATAGGATCCGGTCAGGAAACGCGTCGCCGTGACCCCGGCACCGTCGAGAATCCGCTTGGCACTATTGGCCATCAGATAGAGCTCGATCAGCGGCGTCGCTCCGAACCCGTTGACCAGAAGCAGGACTTCGCTGCCCTTGCCCGGTGCGAGATCGCCCAGGATGGCGTTGAGCATCTCGGCGGCAATCGCATCGGCAGATGCCAGCGGCACCCTGCGGCGACCCGGCTCGCCGTGAATGCCGACGCCCATTTCCATTTCGTTGTCAGCGAGGGTGAAGTTCGGCCGTCCCGCCGCCGGAACGGTGCACGGCAGCAGCGCCACCCCATCGAGCGTGTGCGCCGATTGACATCATCCCCGAGCGTCTTGAGCGCCGCGAGCGACATGCCCTTTTCGGCCGCGGCGCCCACCATCTTTTCCACGATCAGCGTGCCTGCGACGCCGCGACGGCCGGTGGTGTAGGTCGATTTCTCGACCGCGACGTCGTCATTGGACACCACGCTGGCGATCTCGCGCCCGGCCATCTCGGCGGCCATGGTGAAATTCATCACGTCGCCTTCGTAGTTCTTGACGATGAAGAGCACACCTGCCCCGGTGTCGACGGCCTCGGCCGCCTCGATCATCTGATCCGGTGTCGGCGACGTGAAGACCTGACCGGGACATGCGGCATCGAGCATGCCGACGCCGACGAAGCCCGCATGGAGCGGTTCATGCCCCGAGCCGCCGCCCGAGATGAGCGCAACCTTGCCCGGCTTCAGGGTACGGCGACGCACGAACTTCCGCTCGGCGCCGAGCACCAGGATATCGGAATGTACAGCCGCCAATCCGTCGAGACTCTCTTCGAGCACCGTGTCGGCGCTGTTGATCAGCTTTTTCATGGCGTCCTCCCGGTTGTCTTTTTGCAGTCCGAATTCGTCAGCCGATGCTTTCGGCGTAGCGCGCAAGCTGAGCAGCGAAATCGACGATGAGCTGCTCGAGCGCGCGATTCTTCTTGTCGTCGCCGAGATCGGGCACCGTCACGGTAACGACACGGGTGCGCGCCTCGCGATGAGCGCCGCGCAGCCGCCCCGGATGCGCGCGCCCATAGGCCTTGAGGAAAGCCGCGCGCTCGGCACCTGCGAGGTGGCAGACCTCGAAGATAATGGGGACATGCTTCGCCGGGATCGGCACGAGATAGGCTGGATTGGTGATCTGGCTCACGAAAGAGCGGTTCTTGCCGAGCGCGGCCGCGAGCTTCAATCGCGTCCCGGATGGCCGGTTGTCGAGGGCCCGCCGCAGGATGAGCTTGTAGTCTGCGACATTGCTGTCGCCGGGACGGCTTGTATCTTCGGCTGCATCGTCGGTCATGCGGTCACCCCGGCGATGGCGGCCTTGAGCCGCGCCACCGCAATCGGCGAGACCGAGAGGGTCGTCAGGCCCGCCGCCAGCAGCGCATTGGTCAAGCGCGTATCGGCCGCGGCATCACCGCAGAGCGAGACCTCGACGCCGCGCTTGCGCCCGGCCGCGACGGTGCGCGCGATCAGCGCCAGCACCGCCGGATGGCCGGCATCGTTGAGGTCGGCGACAGCACCGATATCGCGCGCCGCAGCCATCGTATATTGGGTGAGGTCGTTCGACCCGATGGAATAGAACGCCGCGCCAAAATCCTCCGCGCATAGCGCTGCCGCGGGAATCTCGACCATAATGCCGAGCGGCGGCCGGGCGCAGGCGATGCCGTCTGCCCTGAGCGCCACAACCTCCGCATCCAGCATGGCGTTGGCACGATCGAGCTCAACGGGGACCGCGATCATCGGCAACATCACCTTCAGCGCCCCATGGACGGCCGCACGGCACAGCGCCCGCAACTGCACGCGAAACACCTCCGGCCGCGCAAGCGAGAGCCGTATCCCGCGCTGGCCCAGGAATGGATTGCGCTCGCCATCGACCGTCAAGCCGGCGATGGGCTTGTCACCGCCGGCATCGAGGGTGCGAATCGTCACCGGCCGCCCCGCGGCCCATTCGAGAATGCACCGATAGACCGCATATTGCGCTTCCTCGTCGGGCAGGCCTCTCGATCCCTCGAACAGAAACTCCGTCCGCACGAGGCCGATGCCGTCGCAAATCGCGGGATCAAGGCCCACAAGATCTTCAGGCGCGGCAACATTGAGCAGGACGGCGATACGCCGCCCATCGACCGTCAGCGCCGGTTTGAGGCGGCCGGCGTCGGCGGCGATCTGTGCGACGTTGGCAGCCGCCATGCGGTGCTCGAACAGGCGACGCGTTTCCGGCTTGGGATCAAAGATCACGGTGCCGGTGTCGCCGTCGACCATCGCCAGTGACGGCGGTTTCCCGTTCCACGGCAATGGCCCCAATCCGACCACCATGGGTGCGCCGCGCGACCGCGCGAGCATCGCGACATGCGAGAACGGCGATCCGCTAGCGAGCGCGATAGCGCCGCCACGGGTCCAGTCGACGGCCAGGAACGTCGACGGCGAAATGTCCTCACCCAGGACGACGGACGCACCGGAGATCTTTGCGACCGCATCCGCACCATTCAGACCTGCGAGCACGCGATCACGAATGTCGACCAGATCCGCGGCACGGGCCCGGAAGTATTCCTCATCCGCCGCGCGATAGCCTGCGATCTCCGCGTCGAGTGCTGCGCGCCAGGCCTCATCGGCAGCAGCACCGGCCGCAACAGCTTCGTAAGCCCGCTCCGCAAGCGCATCGTCACCGAGCATCGCGACCTGGAATTCCAGGATCTCCGCGGCTTCACCATGAACAGTCGCGATCAGCTCGGCGAGATCCATCGAGGCCCCCTCGATCGCTGCCTTCAGCGCTGCGGCCTCGTGAGCGGGATCACCCTTCGCGGCTCTGCTCGCCACTTCGGTCGCAAGCATGGCGACCGGGCCGATGGCGAGACCTGGCGAGGCGGGATGGCCGGTGAGATGGATCTCGCCCACGATCTCAGGCCTCGCCGAAACCGTCATGCACCAGCGCCAGCATGGCCGCGAGCGCCGCCTCGCCGTCAGGACCGGCGACGCGGAAATGCAGTGTTGCGCCCTGCGGCGCCTTCACGCGCATCACCTTCACCGGGCTCTTGGCGTCCGTCCAGGGTCCGTCGGCAGCAAGCGCAATTTCGATCTTTGCGGCAAAGCCCTTTGCCAATTGCGTGAGCTTCACCGATGGTCGCGCGTGCAGGCCGACCGGATTGACGAGGACCGCCGAGGCGGTCAGCTGCGCAAACGTCTGGGCCGCCCGGTTGGCGTTGGCATCATGCATAGAATTCCTCCGCGCTGCGCTTGACGGCGGCCAGCGGCGAACCGCCCGAAGACTCGGTCGCAGCAATCACGGCTCCCTCAACCACCGGGGCATTGCAAACCAGGACGCGGGCACGCCGATCCTCAGGGAGCATCTCCACCGCCATCTCCGAATTGGTCTCGGCACCACCGAGATCGACAAGGATCGCGACGCCTGCCGGTGACCAGGCTGTCTCGATCGCCTCGAGGATTCCTGCAACGTTCGTACCGAGCCCGCCATCGACATCGCCGCCGGTCCAGGCCAGCGGCACCGCGTCTCCAACCATCTGGCGCACCATATCGGCCGCACCTTCCGCGATCTTCGGTGAATGCGACACGATGACAATTCCGACATTGCCGGGACGTGAACTGCTCATGTATTGACCTCGAACTCCAGTGTCTCAACTGCTGCGCCGATCAGAAGGGACGCCGAGCGCGAGCCCGGGTCCATATGACCGATGGAACGTTCCCCAAGAAACGACGCACGGCCGCGAATCGCCTGCATCGGCGTGGTGCGATCGGCCGCTTGCACAGCCTCGGCCGCAATTGCCTTGGCATCGCCGCCTCCCGCCAGCACGGCGTGAACCGGCACCAGGACATCCAGCAGCGTCTTCTGCCCCGCCTCAGAACGGCCGCGCGCCTTGACGGCTTCGATCGCCTTCTCCGTCGCTGCGACGAGATCGGCCCGGCTTGGCTGCTCCGGAAGTGCCTTGCCCAATTCCATGAAGAATGTGCCGACCAGCGGCCCCGAAGCGCCGCCGACCTTCATGACCAGGGTCATTCCGATCGCCTTCAGCATCTCCGGGAGCGATTTGTCGGCAAGGCCCGGCAACGCCGCGAGCACCGCCTCGAAACCCCGCTTCATGTTCAGCCCGTGATCCCCATCGCCGATCGCCTGGTCGAGGCTCGTCAACTCCTCGGCGTGCTCGATCACCGAGCCCGCCAGCGCTCGCACCAGTTTTTCCCTGGCTGCCCGATCAAGGCTCATGCCGCTACCCTCCAGCCCTTCGCATCGAAAAACAGCGGCTTGTTCAGACGGAGCGACACCACGTCTCCGGCGCCGAAGCCGGCTTCGGGATCCGCCAGCGTCACAACCGGCCGGCCGGCGAGGTCGAGATGGAGATGGCTCTGGTCGCCGAGATGCTCGACCCGCTTGACGGTCGCCGACACGTCGCCGCCGCCGCGCGCAATCGTCAGGTGCTCGGTCCGCGCACCAATTGTCTCGGCGCCATCGGGCACGCCGCCGAACAGGGCCGCCGGCAGCAGATTGATCGTCGGCTGGCCCAGCCTTGCCGCGACATGCGCGTTGATCGGGTTCTCGTAGATCTCGCGCGGCGATCCGATCTGCATCAGCCGCCCGCCTTCGATCACGCCGATGCGCGACGCCATCGTCATCGCCTCGGTCTGGTCGTGGGTGACATAGAGAATCGTCGCGCCGAGATCGACCTGGATGCGCTTGAGCTCGAGCCGCAGTTCGCCGCGCAGCTTGGCATCCAGCGAGGAGAGCGGTTCGTCCATCAGGTAGATCGACGGCGAACGGACCAGAGCCCGCCCGATCGCGACGCGCTGCATCTGCCCGCCCGACAGCTGCGTCGCCTTGTTGTCCAGCTTGGTCTCGATATGAAGCAGACGCGCCACCTCCTGCACCTTCGCGCGGATATCGACTTCAGCCACGCGGCGGGTCGGCGCGCGCAGCGCGAAGGCCATGTTCTCGAACACGGTCAGGTGCGGATACAGCGAATATTGCTGGAAGACAAAGGCGACGTCGCGGTCTGCCGGTGCATCGCCGGTCACGTCGCGCCCGTCGATGCAGATCAAACCGCTGTCCGGCTGCTCCAATCCGGCGATCAAACGCAGCGCCGTGGTCTTGCCGGCACCGGTCGGCCCGAGCAATGCGACGAACTCGCCGTCGCCAATTGTCAGCGACAGATTGTTCACGGCTTCCGTCTTGCCGAAGGTCTTGGAAACGGCGTTGATCTCGACCTCAGCCATGCGTGCCCCCTCATGCAGCGCGGTGCGAATGGCCCGGCCCGACCTCTTGTCGAAGATCGACAGCGTATCCGGCCGGAAATCGAGCCCGACGGTCTCGCCCGTGCGGAAGGATGTGCTGCTGGATGCGCGGGCCTTCAGTGCACCGTAGTGCGTCGTCACGGTCACGATCTGCGTCGTGCCCAGATATTCCGTGCCATAGACCTCGCCGCGAACCATGCCGCGATCGGTGAACCGCACATGCTCGGGCCGTACCCCGAGCACGAGCTCGCTGTCCGCCATCGCCTCGCGCGCAGCCGGAATCGCGACGTCGCGCTCGCCGAGCCGGATCGCCTCTGCGCCGGTCTGCAGGCCACTACGGAACGGCAGAAAGTTCATGGGCGGCGAGCCGATGAAATCCGCGACGAACAGCGAAGCCGGCCGGTCGTAGATGTCGCGCGGGCTTGCGACCTGCTCGACCACGCCATTGTTCATCACTGCGATCCTGTCCGCCATCGCCATGGCCTCGAGCTGGTCATGCGTGACATAGACGGTCGTCGCGCCCAGCCGGTCATGCAGAGCCCGCAGCTCATGGATCATCGCCTCGCGCATCTCGGTATCGAGCGCGCCGAGCGGTTCGTCCATCAGAAAACATTTCGGCTTCCGCACGATCGCCCGCCCCAGCGCGACGCGCTGACGGTCGCCGCCGGCGAGGCCCGACACCGATCGGTCGAGCAGGTGCGAGATCCGCAGGATGCGCGCGGCCTCGACGACCCGCCGGTCGCGCTCGGCCGCACCGATCCCCTCGCATTTCAGGGGAAAGCCGATGTTGCGCCGGACATTCATGTGCGGATAGAGCGCGAACAGCTGGAACACGAAGGCAATGTCGCGCGCCGATGCGCGGTTCATCGTCACGTCTTCGCCATCGAGCCGGATGGTGCCTGACGTCGGCAGCTCCAGGCCGGCGATCATGCGGAGCGTCGTGGTCTTGCCGCAGCCGGACGGTCCGAGCAGGCAAAGGAACTGGCCGTCTTCCACCGTGAAGCTGGCGGACTTGACCGCATGAAACGTCCCGAAGGACTTGTCGAGCGCCTCGACCCTGATCTGTGCCATCGCGCCCTACTCCCGAACCTTCGACACAATGGTGAACATCACCGTGCCGAACAGGGTCGTCGCAAACGACCAGGAATACAGCGTCAGGGAGAATGGCTGCATCAGCATCACGACGCCGGCGGCGATGATCGCGGTCGCTGCGGCCTCTAACGGACCACGGCGCAGTACGCGATCAGCAAGACCGCGACGCGCGAGGGACGGGGTGGCATCGATACTCATTTGCGGACGGCTCCAAAAGTGATGCCCCGCAGCAGATGCGTGCGCAGCAGCACCGTGAACACCACGATCGGCACCAGGAACAGCGTCGTGCCGGCGGCCACTGCGGGCCAGTCCTGCCCGCCCTCGCCGATGATGATCGGAATGAAGGGCGGTGCCGTCTGTGCGTTGCCCGAGGTGAGAAGCACCGCGAAGGCGTATTCGTTCCAGGCGAAGATCAGGCAGAAGATCGCGGTCGCCGCAATTCCGGTCGTCGCCTGCGGCAGCACCACCTTCACGAAGGCCTGGAAGCGGGTGTAGCCGTCGATCATCGCCGCCTCCTCGTACTCGCGTGGAATTTCGTCGATGAAACCCTTGAGCAGCCAGACCGCGAGCGAGACGTTGACCGAGGTGTAGAGCAGGATCATGCCGAGCCTTGTGTCCGACAATCCGATGGTGCGGTACATCAGATAGATTGGGATCGCGACCGCAATCGGCGGCATCATCCTGGTCGACAGGATGAAGAACAGCAAATCGTCCTTCAGGGGCACGCGGAAGCGCGAGAAGCCGTAGGCCGACAAGGTGCCGAGCGCGACGGCGAGCACGGTCGAGCCGAAGGCGATGATCAGCGAATTGACGAAGCGCGGCACGTAGTTCGAGGGACCGGCGACCACCATGTTGCGGCTGCGCGCGATGCTGTCGCAAAGCCCCTGCGGCGGCCCCAGCGAACGGATGAACTCCGGGGTCTGGCGCGAGCGCGTCGTGAAGAGATTGCAGAAGCCTTCGAGCGACGGCTTGAACATCACCTTGGGCGGATAGGAGATCGCATCGTCCGGCGACTTGAATGCGGTCAGCATGATCCACACCAGCGGGATCATGGTGACGATCGCATAGAGCACGACGAGCGAGCCGGCAAAGCGCCGCGTCGCGGTCGACGGCTCGACGACGGAATGGGCTGTGGTGGCTGAGGTCATCGGCTTTTCACCCTGTTCAGCGCCTTCACGTAGATGTTGGCGAGGCCGAACACCGTCACGAACAGGATGATCGCGAAGGCCGAGGAATAGCCGGTGCGCCAGCTCTCGAACGCCGCCCGCTTCAGCGTGATCGACGCGACTTCAGTGGTCGAGCCCGGCCCGCCACCGGTGAGCAGATTGACCATGTCGAACATCTTGAAATTCTCGATGCCGCGGAAGAGCACCGCCAGCATGATGAACGGCAGCGCCATCGGCAGCGTGATTGACCAGAACTGCCGCCATTTCGACGCGCGGTCGACCTCCGCCGCCTCATAGATGTAGTCCGGGATCGAGCGCAGGCCTGCGAGACAAATCAGCATCACATAGGGCGTCCACATCCAGGCATCGACGATGACGATGGCCCAGGGACTCAGCGTGACGTCGCCCAGCATCTGGAACGACGAGGCCGCGCGTCCGGTGAAGAAGGCGATGACGTAGTTGAACAAGCCGATCTGCGGCTGGTAAAGGAACGTCCAGAAATTGCCGACGACGGCGGGTGACAGCATCATCGGCAGCAGGATGATCGTGGTCCACATCCCGTGGCCGCGGAATTTCTTGTCGATGAGGTAGGCAAGGCCAAATCCGAGCACGGTCTCGATCACCACGGTCCAGATCACGAAATGCGCCGTCACCTGCATCGCAGCCCAGATGTCCGGATCGGTCAGGATCGACTGATACCAGTCGGCCCCCAGCCAGATCGTCGGCACATTGGCGCGATTGGCACGGTAGTTCGTGAACGAGAGATAGATCGTCCACAGCAGCGGGAAGATATTGATCGCCAGCAGCAGCACGATCGTCGGCGTGATGAAGAGCCAGGCGAGCGTCTTGTCCGACAGGCCCCGGATACGACGCGCCACGCCTGGCCGGACCATGACGGCCCGATAGGTGATCCGCGAAGAGGCACTCAATTCGTTCATTGCAGCGACCGATCCTGGCACCGGGGCGTCGACGATACGACGGCTCCGGTCATCGCGAAGGAAAGTCCGGAGCGCGAGCGCACGCGCTCCGGACGGCTTGGCTTAGAACTTCTTGCCTTCTTCCTTGAAGATCGCCTTCCAGTCCTTCACCAGACCGTCGAGCGCTTCCTGCGCAGTGCCCTTGTCGGCCACCACATAGTCATGCACGCGCTTCTGCTCGGCCTGCAGCAGCTGGGCGTAGGACGGCTCGGCCCAGAAGTCGACGACCATTCCCATCGACTGCAGGAACTCCTTGGCGAATGGCGCGCTGGTCGGGAAGCTCGGATCGTTCAGCACGGACTTGGCGCAGGAATAGCCGCCGAGCGCCCACCACTTCTTCTGGACGTCGCCGCCGGAGAACCACTTGATGTATTGCAGCGCCTCGGGCTGGTTCTTGGAATAGGAGACCACCGAGATGCCCTGTCCGCCGAGCTGCGTCGCCTGCGCGGCGGGACCGGCCGGATTGACGAAGAAGCCGATCTTGTCGCCGCCGACATTCGGGTCCTTGTAGAGGCCCGGGAAGAAGGCGAAGAAGTTCATCTGCAGCGCGACCTGGCCGGACTTGAAGGCATCAAGCCCCTCCGACATGTAGGAATTGGAGGCGCCCGGCGGCGTGCAGCACTTGTAGAGTTCCTTGTAGGCCTCGAGCCCCTTCACCGCGCCGGCCGAGTTCACGAACCCGTCCATCGCATAGGACTTCTTCGGGTCGTCGTATTTGAAGCCGTGGTCGTAGAGGTAGTTCGAGACACCCATGGTGATGCCTTCGGAGCCGCGTTCGGTATAGATCGAGGCGCCATAGACCTTCTTGCCGTCGATGTCGCGGCCCTGGAAGAATTGCGCGATGTCGCGGAGCTCATCGAGCGTCTTCGGCACGCCGATGTCGCGGCCGTATTTGGCCTTGAAGTCCTTCTGCACGTCGGGCCGCGCGAACCAGTCCTTGCGATAGGTCCAGCCCACCGCATCGCCCATCGCCGGCAGCGCCCAGTAGTTCGGCGTGTTCTTCGGCCACTCGGAATAACCGACCACCGTGGCCGGCATGTAGTCGTCCATGCTGATTCCTTCCTTCTTGAAGAAATCGTTCAGCTTGACGTACTGGCCGTTCTCCGCGGCGCCGCCGATCCATTGTGAATCGCCGATGATGAGATCGCACAGCGAGCCGTGCGAATTGAGTTCGTTCAGGAATCGATCGGCATAATTGGTCCACGGCACGAATTCGAATTTCATGCCGATGCCGGACTTGGCGGTGAAGTCCTTCGACAATTCGACCAGCGCGTTGGCGGGGTCCCATGCGGCCCAGCACAGCGTGATGGTCTTGCCTTGCGCCTGCGCGGGCGTAGTCCCCGCTCCGACGCCGAATGCGGCGGCAACGGCCCCGCATGCCACAACAAGCGTCTTCATCGTCCGTTTCATTGCACGTTCCCTCCGAGTGGGCCGGCCATCGAGATGGCGCGGCTTTCCTGTCCGCCCGAATGCTTCGAGCAGAGCGACACAGTCCGTGACGAGCTGAATAACTAAACTAGCGTTTCCTCGCGCCACCCGGATTCTAGAGGCCCGGCAGGCTCGATTTGTTTAGTGAACCACCATTTACTAAACATTGCAAGCGGCGTTGATGCGTTCTTCGCCGCGGTCGAGCGACGTGTTCGCGACAGCTCGAAGCGCGAAGCTACAAACGCATCTTGCCCCGCGAAGCGCGGCTAATGCCAGGTCGTGTCCGCTTCGATGATCACGGCTCGCGTCTCGGGATCCTCAGTCGTATTGCAGGTGCAAGGCATGCCCTCGCCGCAACGGCATCCGCCCGCCTCCTCGCTCCAGGCCCGGAGTGGATGGTTTTCGCAGACCCATCCCAGACCGCGGCAGAAGGGGCATGGCTTGCTGGTCACAGCGTGTCCGGCGTCCGCATCGGATTCGACTTGTCCTCGTTGCGCAACTCCTGCTCGGCCGCGTGCCAGAACTCGTCTTCGCGGCCTTCGGGCTTGCCGGCACGCTCCCACAATTGGTGGGCGCGTTCTCTGATCTCTTGCTCGGTCGGCTCGGCCAATGGCATCTCCTGTCATCAAGCGCGACCCCACCTTGGGGGCTTGTGGGGCTGGGGAGGCGGGGCCACGCAGGCCAGCCATCAGCGAGGCTGACCCGCTGATTCAAGCGTCGATCAGGTGCAAGAGTTCCTGCGCGCCCGGCACGATCTCGCAGAATCAATTTCGCAGAATCAATTTCGCAGAATCAATTTTCGAGCGTCAGACCTGCCCCGGGCTTCGGTTCTCAAACCGCACACGCGCCTTCATTCTCGCGGCGCAATTCGCCCGAGTTTTGCTTCGTCGCGCCCCCTCTTGTCCAAGAGGGCGCAGGGAAGGCCGGGTGCTGACCTCGCACCCGCGGTCCGCTGCACGAAAATGGTGCGGAAGGAGACCGCACAGCAGCATACAGGTGGTGCCAATCACTCGGCCTTCCTGCGCAGTGGGTTGACGGCTTATGCCGTGCTCTCCCGGGAGCCGAGTTCCTTCTGGCCTCCCTCGCCTCGCAGATTGGCGATGCGGTTGACCCGGTTGGGCGCTCCACACCTCCGCGAAAGCTTGGCCGTAGCAACGACGGCCAGGACCACACGGTTTTGCCGTACGCACGGCTCGCTGGCTCGCCGCATTATCTTCCGGCGTTGTCGACGTTGCCGGAAGAATGCGGGCGAGACGAACCTGGACAGCGCCGCTCGTCGGCACGCGGTTTCGGGCTCACAGGGACTACCCGCCCTGCCCGCACCTCTCGCGCCCAACGCTGCCCGCGTCCACCGCAAGCCCGGCTCGCGAACAAGACGACACGAGATCGCCCCTCAAGGATGAGCCGGGATGCCGCAACACATACGCCATTTCCGAATTTCGGTAAAGTGGAATATTTTTACGGAGAGGGATTGACAGGATGGCGACACAGGAACCGGGCGCGCGCGATCGCCTGTCAACAGATGCCACGCGAGGCGACGCGATCGTTCTTACATAGGAACGATGTGCCCGAGCCGCTCTTTTCTCGGAATGAAGCACATCCTGTTCAACGACTATCGGCAACCGGCCGCGGCACAGGCCTACGAAATCGCGTTCGACTTTCTGGCGCGCAGCGGCGCAATCCGCGATGAGTTCGAGACATGCGTCTTCCTGGTGCAGCGCCTTACGACAATGATCGAGGAGGGCCAGACCAACAGGATCCTGATGGCAAACCGCGCGATCTCGGAACACGAGCGCTACGTCGCCGAGCGCGATGCCCGCACGCGTAGAGAATCACACAATCAGCAGAGAAGGACACGACCATGAGCAGCGAGCGCCCAAGCCCATTCGACAAGGAGCCCGCAGAAGGATCTCGCGAGGTCATCGATCGCGAGTTGGAGCGCCAGGATCACCTTCCGGGCGCCAAGGTGAGCGGCCAGCCACAGGGCGGAGCGGTCGACCGGGCACGAGAGGAGCGCGAGAAAAAGGGCGACGCAACCGGTGCTCAGAAGAAAAGCCCGGCCGCGATGCGGTCGGGCAAGTTTCACGGGAACGGAATATTGAAATCTTAGTAGCGTGCCACGGTGGGGCCGCCGAACTTGTAGTTGACGCGGACCGTGACGAGATCGACGTCCTGACGAATGCGATCCGCACCGAATGCTACGCCACCGGGTGCCGTGAAGGTGAGGGTCCGGTCCTGCATGAACAGATGATCGTACTCGACGCCGGCCGACCAGCCGGGCACGAATCCGTATTCCAGGCCCACTCCGACCGTACCACCCCACCTTGTGTCGTCGCCGGTGCTGGCCAGCAGAGCGCCGGTCGCGGTCGAGTAGATCCGGTTGCGATTATCGGTCACGGCAGCACCGCCCTTGACGTAGAACAGGACGTTGTTGGCGGCCCAGCCGATCTGGCCGGTGAACAGACCGAACGCGTTGATCCGTGAATCGTTGCGGAAGTCCGGTCCGAACAGGGTGCTCAGGTTGCTGCCTCGCAGGTCGGCCCAGTCACCCTGGGCTTCGAGGCCGAACACCCAGGTGCCGGTCTGCCAGCGATAACCAACCTGACCACCAGCAACGCCGCCCGTCGCATCGTGCGAACCTTCGGGGCCCACCAGGAAAGGCGGCACCGAATCCCAGCTGTTGTGGCTCGAACCCCAACCGCCGTTGGCGCCGATGTAGAAGCCGCTCCAATCGTAGACAGTTGCGACGGCCGCTGGCGGCGCCTTGGTGTAAGGCCGGGCCGCCAGATCCGCCGCGCTGGCGGGAGCCGACAGACCGAGCGCCAGTGCTCCGCTCGCAACAAGTAGAAGTTTTTTCATTCGAATGTCTCCCCAAAGGAAAGGTTGAAAGCACGACGTGTTCGCCCACGTGCCTTGCGAAACCTAGTCCTCGCCCTCCATCGTTGCTGTCGCGAATCCGCAACACTGCCGAGGGCGGCCGAAAAAAGTTGATGTATGTTAGATAGTTGGGTTCCACGCGAGCTTGGGGAACCGCTGGCTGAGGTTCCAATTTCGCCGGCAGCATCGAGCGGCTTCGGCGCCCGCTCGCGTTCTGCACGAATTCCTCGGCTGCAACGGTAGGTGAAGCGGAGGGTGTTTGAACAGGGCGAGCAGCTGATTGTGCTTGTGGTGGCTTGGCAACTGGGCCAAGCCAGCGACTTAGGCAACGAGGAAGATATTCTGAAAAGAGAGAGGCATGCCGGAAAAGAACGCATGCCTGGGCCGTCGCTGCAATTGGCAGCTCATCCGATGAGCCATCGCCCTTTGTGGATATCGAACTTCACCGAGCCTTCGTCTCGCATTTTCAACAGCAGGGACTGGCAAACTTCCTCGTTCGCGACATTGGCGCGTTTCATGACTTCGTAGACCTTGAGCGGCTTCTCTCGAAGCGCGATCAGGATATTTTCTCGATCATTCAGCACGACGAAACTCCTTCTGCAAACAAGCGCGCCAAATCACTGAAAGTACGACAGCTGATCTTCAGTCACGACTCGCTCGACATTCCCCGACTTGCTCTTGATACGGTATCGAAGACGTCCATCTGCCTCGATCGGCATACATTGAACGATGGTGTAAACCATTGCCGGATCAATGGCTGCACGTCCTTGTGGACCCTGGGGCTGGTGGCGAACGTCTTCATTCAGCTTATAGGCATAGGACATGTGCTTACCTCCAAAATCGTCTACGATTGCTCTAGTGTAGAGCATGCTGTGACGCAATGTAACCCGAGCATTTGTGGGGCAGCTTCGCCGGTGCGCTGGGACCCTCGGGCCGGGCGCCCCGCACTTTTGAGGTCGCCGCCTGCGCGACAAGCCTCTATTGTTCCCGGGGAATCATTCCAATAGTTCCGGACAAGGATCGAGCAATGACCAAACGGAAGCGCTCCGCCGAGCAACAGCTCGCGGATGAAGCGGACCGGAAGGCGCAAAATCCAATCGGGGCGCGGCAAACGATCGCCGACAGCCACGCCGATCCCGAGTTTCAGGAAAACCACAAGCGTCTCAGGGCGGAGCGCCTGGCGCGAGATGCCGGGCCGACAAGCAAGAATTGACCTGACTTTCGAGCAGCGTCTGGATCGAGACAAGATGACAAAGACCTTTGGTGACCACCAACCGCCGAAACCAGTCAGCAATGCGGAGCGCGAAGCACGCAAGGCCTTCCGCCAGGTCGACGCGGTGAAGGCCATGTCCGAGCACGCGCTCGCCGAGCAGGCCTTCGCTCAGAATCGAGAGCGGCTGAAGGCCGAGCGGCTCGCGCGGGAAGCCGCTGCGGGCGCGGTGCCGAAGAAGAAATCCAAGGCGAAGAGCAAGTGAAGACGCGGCTGCAGGACTTGAGCTTGCAGGAGCGGCGCTAAGGCACCGCCAAGTTTCCTCCGCGCCGGAGCGGTGAGCCACTCGGCCCGCCTTATCATCGCGCGCGGAACATATTCGCGGCAGCAGTTAAGTGCACGGTCGCCGCAATACCTATTAGTTAGTTGACGACTCCACGCGTTGTGCTAACAGCCCCGCTCCAATCACGATAACGGAAGCGATCAGTGAGAACAGCGAAGACGAAGAAGACCAAGACGCCCGCTCGCCGCGAATGGACTGCGGCTGATCTTAAGTCGCTCAAGAGCCATTCCAAGCAACGCACCCCCGTGCTGAAGATATCGAAGCAGATGAAGCGCACGATTGGTGCCCTTCGTCAGAAAGCCCTTGTGCTGGGCATCGGGTTGGGACATCAGCGCTAACAGCTTTCGGGCGGGTCCCATTTAGTCGGCTCGCGCGGCTCCGGCATCATGGCGGCTGCGCGGTCGCACTGCTCGACCATACGCGCGAGCGGCGAACCGTGCTCAAGGCGCGGCACAAGGTTGTTGCTGTAAGCGTAGCGGCTGACGGTATCTAGAGCCGCGGCGGCTTCATTAAGCTTATCGGACAATCCATTGAGCGCGGCGACTATGGCGCGATCAGTCATTGCCGATCTCCGCGCTGTCGGCGTCGCACGCGAACGGCTTCGCGCCGTCGCCGGTGCGCAAATAGTTCAGCGGCACTTCTTTGCCAAACCGCTCGCCTTCGGCGTAACACCGAGCAGAGCCCACGCCGGTGCAGCTTGCGAGCAATGCGGTCAGCATCTCCAAGGTATCGGCTAGGCGTTGAAGCTGCGGCGCAGCGGCTGCGATCTTTTTCGAGCGCGTCGGCGGCCCGTCCTAGCCGCGCGTCTTCCGAAAGCGCGAGTAGATCGGTCAGTCCGATGGTCTGGTCAGGTTGATTGGTCATTCGGTCTTTCTTTCGGCTTACCGGGCTTGGAGTTAACCACTAACTTCGATCCAATTTTAATAAGACAACAACGCTGCTTGTTAGTGCGAGCCCGAGCGGCTCAACATGCGGACATTGCCGTTTTCCGGGCTATCGGCGGGACCGGGAAATTGACTTCGTAAAGTCACCTTTTCATTTTGGAGCATCTCGCCATGATCGAACGTCGTGCAATGGAGCGCACGCCGGTGAACCGGCCGGCGCGGTTGTCATTTGGTGAAATTCGCGGGACCCATCCGTGTATTGTGCGCGACATCACCGCCCTGGGCGCCTGCATCTCCACGCCGTACTACGTGTTTGCGAACGAATTTGTGCTGTCGTTCGACGGACATTCTGCAATCTTCATCTGCCGCGTCATGTGGAGAAAAGGAACGCTCTGCGGCGTTTCGTTCCTTCTGCGTCGCCGCTCGTCGGAATTCGCAAACGACTCCAGTGAGCCACTCGCAATCCTGGCGGTTGAATAACGCCATTGGGTCGGGCAAGTCCGCTGGTGGGTGTGCGCCGCGCTCAAAGACCCCGAGGTACTTTCGGCCCCGAGCGCGGCGCTCTTCGAGGACGGCCGGGAGCCCACTTCTTCCGTGGTGGCTCGTCCCGAATGGGATCATCTTAGCGGGTTGTGTGCGGGTTGAACGCCGCGCGGGACCGGGACCCGGTTGGCCTCGCGCGGCGCATGCCCGTTCAGGACAAGAGCCGCGCGCCCGCTACAAGCGACCCTCCCCTATGGGTATGCTTCGAACTCGAACGACCTCGTTGGGATTTATGTCAAGCAGATCGGGGCTCGGACGAGGGCTTTCGCAACTGGCATCTACCGATGTGGGTCTCCTTGGCTTTGCCCGATCTGCTCCAGCAGGGCCGCAGCGGAGCGAAGAACACGCGTATCTGAAGCATTCGAGGCGACCGTCGCCGGTGGCGGCTCAGTCGCGGCGATCACGCTGACGATCAGTCATGAGCGCAGTCATGGCCTCGCCGAATTGAAAACCGCGGTATCGGAGGCCAGCCGCGCCGCTCGGGCCGGCAGAGCATGGACCAAGATTCGGGCCGACGTCGATGGCATAGGAGTAATCGTTGCGCCGGAAGTCACGTTCTCATTGAACACCGGGTGGCACATTCACCAACACCTAGCGTTCCTCGTGTCGACGACTGATCAAGCCGTGATCCGTGCGGCCTGCGAGGCGCTTGTCAGTCGATATATCGAGGAGCTGCGGGCGCGGGGCTATGCGGCAGCCTGCGAGCAACAGCACGTAGTCATAGCCGAGAAAATTCAGAGCGCGGCCTCCTACATGGGCAAAGGCACGAACTCCAAGAACGCAATCGACAACAGGAAGCAGCACCGGTCGCTGCAACCATTTGAGATCGCAGAGCTGGCCGCCAATGGCGACACCATGATGCGGGCACTGTGGATGGAGTATGCAGAGACGATGCCGGGCACGCGGAGCTGCGTGATAACATCTGCAATCGCCAAAGCGTTGAAGCTGCAGCGGGATGACGTGAGCGACGAGAAAGAGCCTGACGATCACTCGCATCATCACGGCAGCGAAGAAATTGGCAAATTAGACGCTCCCGTCTGGAATCGCCTGCTCCGCGACGGCTACGTACCGGATCTCTTTCAGAGGGTGGAAGACGGCGTTCGATGGTCGTCTCTGATGAACTGGCTGGAAGCTGTCGCCCCCACACCTAGCGTGCGGGCAGACGACATTCCGACCGATGGGGGTGACGTCGAGACGTCATCGCATCAAGCCTGGAGAGGAGGGCCTCGAGGTTCGCGGGAACTGGCACGCGAGATGGTTGTTCAGGCGGCAACGACGATACCAGCACAAAGATTCATAAGGTCCAGAATTGAAACCTTGGCACGCGATCACGTCAAATACGGAGAACCGCCGCCTCCCGGTGTTGGCGATGTTGTCCTCTCTCTTTGCGAGGAGGCAATGGCCACTTCTTGTCCAAGAGTGAGTGAGAACATCCAGCGGAAATTTACTCCTGAGTCGCTCGGTGCCCCATCGCATAGTTTTACGATCCCCGAGCGCTTGACAGTTCTGACGACTGCCTTCTTGGCCCTCGCGGTATTTGCGTTCGTGTATGTTCGGCTCGCGCCAATCCGCAGCATTCTCACGGCCACCGAGACGGCCGCAGGGGAGGCTTGCTGCTATCTGCTGTGTTGTTTGCTGCGGGCGTCTGTTTGATCATCGACTGGCGACGACGTCAGAGGCTGAAACACGTGGCTGCCCACGAATTTGCATGAGGCGTCGGAAAATCTGTCGGAAAATCTGAATGATTAGCCGAGCATCCGTTCCGCGTCGTTTCGACCTGACCGCCGTGCTGCCCGGGGCCGGTCGATAGAGTGCCTTCCAGGCAGACGCATCCGGATCCCAGCGGTGTGTCTGCCTCCAGCCGTCGTAGCGGGCCTGCTGCGCGCGGATCTCGTCGCCGACGCCCTGGATCTCGCGGTCGCGGCGGGCGAGATCATCCGCCAGTTCGACGGCGAAGGTCGTGATGCCGTTCCGCTTGAAGTCGTCGGCGTGCGCGGTCTTCTCGACGTCGAAGGACTCGCGGGTGACGGCGAGCCGCACCATGGGGAGCCGTCCCCGGTGGTCCCGCTGGCCGGTGTGGCTGCGGTAGATAATCGTGACCGGGAGCATCTCGCCGGCGACGGCGGCGCGCTCTTCGACGGCCTCCGCCTCCCAAGCCTTCAGATCTTCGATATGCTCGCCCAGGCGCCCGCGTCCGACCTCAAACGGCACGGACTTTGCGCCGATACAGGACATTGTCTGCCAGCCTTCGCCGGGGCGGCGGTATCCATGGTGGGCCATGCTGCCGGTGTTCGCCAGGAACAGGCCGCCGCAGCATTGGCATGTCATCTGGCTTGCCTCGCGCGCGATCTGCTCCGGTGTCTTCGGCAGCGCCGGGTGGCCGGCCTCGCCCTTCTTGATCACCAAGGGCTTGGCTGCCTGCAGCAGCGCATGCAGCGGCATCAGTGCGGTCTCGAGATAGCCGGAGTACTCGGTCAGGCCGCCATGCCTCCTGGCCCGCTTCAGGAAGGCCGGCAGGTTGTGCACCTCGAACGAGGAGATCGATGCGTCGGCAACGTAGGCGCGGTGCTGCAACTGTCAATCGGCGTTCGACTGGGACCCCCTATCGGCATCCAAAAGGGACCCCTTTGAGCGGCGTGCTCTGCTGGTAGCGCTCGGGTCGTCGGAGCTGGTCGGGGTTGCGGAGACGGCGCGAGCGCGGGTTGTTTGAACATCGTCGCGGCTTTTGAATCGCCAGCTGTCGTTGCCGGTCTCGACGATGTCGCAGTGATGGGTCAATCGGTCGAGTAGCGCGGTGGTCATTTTGGCATCGCCGAACACGCTCGGCCATTCGCCGAACGCAAGATTGGTGGTGACAATGATCGAGGTGCGCTCGTAGAGCCGGCTGATGAGATGGAACAGGAGCTGACCGCCGGATTGCGCGAACGGCAGATAGCCCAGCTCGTCGAGAACGATGAAGTCCATGCGGGTCAGATGCTCGGCGAGCCGTCCCTGCCGACCGTTGCGGGTCTCGGTCTCGAGCCGGTTGACGAGGTCGACGACGTTATAGAAGCGGCCACGGGCGCCGGATCGGATGCAGCTTCGCGCGATAGCGATGGCCAGATGGGTCTTGCCGGTGCCCGTCGAGACAGCGTCACAATGCCGGGTGTCTGGCGTTCGAGGTTTTGATCCTCTATCCGTTCCATCCTCGGGCCGGGCAGATGGTGCAGGTCGAGCACCGCAAGCGCTTCGCCGGCGAGGACCATTTGGTCGTGGTGCAGCCCGACGGGACACTCGCCCTAATCCCGGCCTGGATGAGCGAGGATATTGCTCGCTCTGCAACGCTCACAGCAAGCCCTCGGTTGGCTGTCGAAAGGCTCGTCGAGCTGCGGGCGCGAATCGATGTGCTTATCGCCTCTCGAGGCGGGGCGCGGCCCCTGCGTGAAGGAGGGGATCATGCAACCAAGACGCTACTTGCAACGAAGCCTGTTCGAGGAGGATCGCCAGACGCCCGCGATTCCGGCGTCGCAGAGAAGCACTCTCGTCCGCCTGATCGAGAGGCTGCTGGTCGAGGCCCTCGCCGACGGCGCCAATATCGAGACGGGCACGCCAACCGCAGAGACGAGGGAGGCCGCTCATGAGCAAGGTCACGCCTGAGCACCTCGCCCGTCAGGCCGTCGTCTACATCCGTCAGTCGACGCCTGATCAGGTCGCCCACAACCTGGAAAGTAAGCGCCGTCAGTACAATTTGCCGGAGCGCGCGCGACAGCTGGGCTGGAGCGATGTTGCCGTCATTGATGACGATCTCGGTCGCTCCGGTGGTGGCGTCGCGAGGCCCGGCTTCGAGAAGCTGCTGGCCGCCATCTGTGAGGTGCGCGTCGGAGTCGTGGTCTCGATCGAAGCGTCGCGGCTCGCACGCAACGGTCGCGACTGGCACACCCTGCTCGAGTTCTGCGGTCTCGTCGGCACACTGATCGCCGACGAGGACGGCGTCTACGATCCGCGACAGCCCAACGATCGCCTACTGCTCGGCATGAAGGGTACCATGAGCGAGATGGAGTTGTCGGTACTGCGCCAGCGTTCGCTCGAAGCGCTGAAGCAGAAGGCGCGCCGGGGCGAGCTGTTCATGACGGTCGCCGTCGGCTACGTGCGGGTCGGCCACAACCGTATCGAGAAGGACCCGGATCGGCGCGTCGGCGAGGCGATTGCGCTCGTCTTTGCCAAGTTCACCGAGATGCAGTCGGTGCGTCAGGTGCACCTCTGGTTCAGACACGAGCGCGTTCCGCTGCCGGCCGTCACCTATGGCGCCGAAGGCCGCCTGGTCGAGTGGAAGCTGCCGGTCTACAACACGATCCTGCACATTCTGACCAACCCAATCTATGCGGGCGCGTATGCATTCGGGCGCACTGGCAGCCGCATCAGCATCGAGGCCGGCCGCAAGAAGGTGGTTCGCGGCTTCAAGAGGGAGCGCAAGGATTGGGAGGTGTTGATTCCGAACCATCATGAGGGTTATCTGAGCTGGGCGGACCATGAGAGGAACCTCGGCCTGATTGCGGATAACGCCAACGGCAAGAACCCGATGAGCCGCGGTGCCCTGCGCCGAGGTGAGGCTCTGCTCGCCGGCCTGCTGCGCTGTGGCCATTGTGGGCGCAAACTTCACGTCGCCTACTCCGGCAAGGACGGCAACACCGGTCGCTACCATTGTCGGGGCGGCGCCAACAATCATGGCGGTGACCCTTGCATCTCGTTCGGCGGCATGCGGATCGATCGTGACGTGGCCGCCGAGGTGGTCGAGCGCCTGCAGCCGCTCGGTATCGAGGCGGCACTCGCCGCGCAGGCTGCGCGCAGCCGTGCGAACGAAGACAAACGCGGCCAAGTCGAACTGGCGCTGGAGCAGGCTCGCTATGAGGTCGGGCGGGCGCGCCGCCAATACGATGCCGTCGATCCCGCCAATCGTCTCGTCGCCGCCGAGCTGGAAAAGCGATGGAATGACCGGCTGGCGGTCGCGCGCAATCTGGAGACCGAGCTGGACGCACTGACGGCTTCGCCCGCTGTTGATCTCACACCTGCCGACCGGGAGCGGCTGATGACGCTAGGCGCCGACCTGGAGCGTGCTTGGTCGAGTGCCAGCGTGGCCCCCGAGACGCGCAAGCGGATCGTGCGAACGCTGATCGACGAGATCGTCGTCCGCGTCGAGGACACCACGCTCGATCTGGTGATCCGCTGGCACGGCGGTGACCACTCCGCTCTCAAGGTCAAGAAGAATCGCTCCGGCCAGCACCGCTGGAGCGCAGCGGGAGAGACAGTCGATCTCGTGCGCGTGCTGGCGCGGCAGATGCCGGACAAAGCGATCGCGTCGGTGCTAAACCGCTCCGGCAAGACCACGGGGCGCGGCAATGGCTGGACCAAGTCGCGAGTGTGCAGCTTGCGCAGCCACAACGACGTCGCAGCCTATCGTGAAGGCGAGCGCCACGACCGCGGCGAGGTCACTCTGGACGAGGCGGCCGCGGCCCTCTCCGTCAGCCCATCAACCGTGCGACGTCTGATCAAGGACGACCAGCTCGCGGCGGGCCAGCTTTGCAAAGGGGCACCTTGGATCATCAAAGCAGCCGATCTTGAGCGTGCTGACGTCAAACGAGCCGCCACCGCGCGGCGCCTCAGACGTCCGCCGTCCGGCACTCCGCTACAAAAAGAACTGGAACTCTAACGAGATAGAAAGGTGAGCATTATGAAGCGGGCTCGGTTCCGCCGACCAGGACGACGTTGCGTTGCTGGGCGATGAAGCCGCCGCCAGCGAGATCATTGACGAGAGTCTGATTGATCGGCGTCCCGTCGAACTGGAAGTCGGCGATGTCCTTGGCAAGCGGCAGCTTGGCGATGGTGAGCTGGTACTTGATCGAGCGGGCCTGCTTCTCGTTGATCTCGGCGTTGAGCAGGTCGCCGACAATGCGCTGGGGTTCGTGCTGGCGCTTGACCGCAGTTGCCATGATCTCATCGAAGGCGGCCTTCATGCCGTAGAGCTTGAGCTCGCCCATGAGGTCAAAGATTTGGGTTCGTTCCATCAGATGGTCCTCCGGAGGTTGTCGTAGCGGGCACAATCGGCGATCGGTGCATGGCGCAGCGTCAGTGCGGCCGGCGTCATGATGTTGGCCGGTGGGGCGGGTTCACGTTGACGGGCCAGGATATTGAGCACGACATCGGCGGAATGGACGCTGTGACTGAGCGCTTCGGCACAGGCCGCTTCCACCGCGGACAGACCGTCAGTCAGCACCGCGTTGAGGATGTCGACCATCTGCCGATTGCCATCGTCGGTGCTGGCCAGCTTGCGCCGGACCCGCTCGATCGCGGCCGGCAGCACCCAGTCTTTGAAGGGAGCACCGTTGCGCAAGGCGCCGGGTTTGCGAGCGAGCACCGGCACATAATGCCAGGGGTCGTAGACGGTATCGCCGCGGCCAAAGGATCGCGGATGCTCGGCAACGATCCGGCCGTCCTGACGGATCACGATGCGATCGGCATAGGCTTGAACCTCGACCGGTCGTCCGACTGCGCTGGCTGCGACCGAGTACTTGTTGTTGTCGAAGCGCACCAGGCAGGTCTTCGAGACAGATGCTGTCACTGCATGGAAGCCGTCGAAACGGCCGGCATAGGGAACGAGTTTGGGGCGTTCGGCTTCGAACACGTCCCAGATCGTCTGATCGGCCAGCTCCGGATGACGATGAGCCTTGGCGTAGGCGATGCATTTGTCGAGCAGCCAGGCGTTTAACTCGTCGAGGTTTTTGAACCGCAGCCGCGGCGTGAAGAAGCGTTCCCGGACCAGCCCGACCTGGTTCTCGACCTGCCCCTTCTCCCACCCCGACGCTGGCGTACAGGCGACCGGATCGACCAGATAGTGGCTGCACATCTGCAGGAAGCGGCGATTGTAGAGACGGCCTTTACCGACGAAGATCGTCTCTACGGCGGTCTTCATGTTGTCGTAGATGCCGCGGGTGCAGGTGCCTTTGAACAGGGCGAACGCCCGGTCGTGGGCGTCGAACACCATCTCCTGCGTCTCCCGCGGATAGGCCCGCACGAACAGCATGCGGCTGTGACAGAGCCGGACATGAGCAGCCTTCACCATCACCGTGGTGCCGCTCAGCAGGACGACCTCGTGGCTCCAGTCGAACTGGTAGGCTTCACCTGGTGCAAAGCTGAGCGGCACATAGGCCGACGCTGTCGAGCTGCCGCGTTCCTTGCTCCACCGTCGTGCGTATCGACGAACCGCATCATAGCCGCCGGCGTAACCCAGGCCGCGAAGCTCTTCGAATAGCCGGATCAGCGTCAGCCGTTCCCGCGCCGCCTTGCTCTCATTCCCTGCCAGCAACCGGTCAAGCTCGGCACTCCAGGCACCCATCTTCGGGAGCGGCTGCGTCTCGCGCTCATACCGGAACTCCGTCGCTTGAGAACGAATGACCTTGCGAACCACCTTCCGCGATACGCCAAGTTCTCGGCAGATCGCCTTGATCGGACGACCATCAACAAAGTAGGCGCGACGGATCTTACCAATCGTCTCCACCACCAGCATCCCAACCTCGGCTTCCATGACTCGATGGAAGCCACTGTGGACCCTTATCCCGGGGTCCCGATTGGATGCCGATCACCCCGAAAACGGGGTCCTTATTCCATGCCGAAACACAAACACCGTTCGGCTTCATTTGGGCAGAGCGCCCTCTCTTGTTGGAGCTGCCCTCAGAGGCGCATTCTAGTAGGAGGCCGCTGGCTCCTCTAGATCCCCGCAGCGCCACCGGAATGTGGCTATTTCGGTCAAAAAACGATGCTGGGATCCCGTCCGGAAAAGATGGGAAGCTAAGCCGCGTTCGCTGCTCGGTCAGGAGGTTTCTGAAGCGTTCGCGAATGAACTAATCGAGTTTGGCGTGCGGGTCGGACCCGACCAGGTACCCGGGGCGCGCGCAAAGACCTCTGAGACGCCCGTTTTCGCCGACGAGAGAGGCCTTTGGGAGTGGGCCCGTTTCCTCTCCGGTCGACCATCGGATCGGCCCTTCTGCGATTGGCTCTGGCACGGGAGAGCCGAGGTGAGCCGTCGAGTGCCTGCTCTAGCGCCCTTCCCGCTGCGCGATCCCGCGTCCATGAGTGACCCAGTCGCTCGAGTGCAGCACCACCCATGTGCCCCGCAGCGAGGCTGGACAAAACCTCCGCCATCAGGTTGTTCCGGCGGCCGATGCTGACCGGAACGGTTTTGGCGCGCCGGCCGTCGTCCGCAAAAACGGCCCACTGGTCGCCTTTGGAAAAACCCGCTTACCGGCACGGTTGGGGCGTGCGGAGCGCTCCAGGTGGTCACGTGGACGACGACCCGGTCGTCGTGGCCCAGCGAGGCCACACCTCGAACGGCTTGATCATGCTGACCCAACAGATCCGCTCATCGATCGCCGAGGGCGACGATTCCGCCACGCCATTGCCGAGGCCACCCCGTCGCGATGACCGCGCTGGTGGCCTCGCTCGGCTTCGTCCCGATGGCGCTGGCGACCGGAACGGTTCGCAGGCTTTGCGGCCTTCGCCGGCGCGGCCTCCTTGCCTACGGATCGTAGTCTTGGGCCAAGGCGGTGAGCCGCTGGATCACCTCCGGATCCGTGATGGAAGCTGCCAAACGCCTGCACCTCTGGGCTTCGGCGATCAATCGGGTCTTTCGTCTACCAGGGCAATTGCAGCCTGCTCCCAGGCGGGTCGCGGAGTCCTCTGCAACTGCACGTTCGTCAGCCGTCCTTCAGCGCATCCTTGACGAGCTCTCGCCTGCCGGCCTCACCCGTACCTTGCCGCCGCCGCCAAGCAGTTCGTGCGTGGCGACGTCGTCCTCGGATCTGACCACCGCCAATTCGGTCTCGGGCTTCCAGTCGAGCGTCAGGTCGAGATTACCCGGAAAGATCTGCCAGCGCGAGCCGTCCTCAAGCTCTACGATGTGGCTCTCCGAGTGGGAGCGGATCTTCATCCGGCACTCCAATGAAGTCCGGTGCGACGCTCGCTACTTTTGACCCGACGGCGTCTGGGCATTCGAGTCATTCGGGTTCTTCTGCTTGTTGACTTCATGGTGGCCGATCGCGCATCCCGCGGCGGCGCCGAGCTTGCCGTGTCCGGCCATGTGGCCCGCCACGCCGCCGACAATGGCTCCCTTAATGCAGCCCTTTGCTTCCGCCGGCGAAACCGACATCAGAGCCAGCAGGCACGTAACCGCTAGTAGAATTGGCTTCATGATCTCCTCCACTTTCTGCAGTTGTCCGCCAAATCAATTCGCGGGAAAGAGGCCCGTTCCGGGGAACCGTCTCAGGCTCATCGCGACCACCTTACGAGGAGACCGGCGACACGACGGAGCCTCCCGGTTTCCTCGCTGCCGCACTTGCCGGATCTGAAAGCGATCTCACGCTGCGCGAGCGCACCGACCAAGGTAACAGCCGGCTATTTTCCAGAGCGGGGTACTGGCACCTCAGCGAGACAACATGCGCGCCATGACGCGATCTCGATAATACATCAGGTGAATAAGAGCGGCAGCTACGTGTGCACTGACCAAAATCAAGAGAAACCATTCGGCAGCCTGGTGCAGACCATCGATAGCTTTGCCTGCTGCCGGATTGTTAGAGAAGAGCATCGGAAATGGAAACAAGTAAAAGAAAGAGATCGACCAGCCACGGAATGAAGCGAACAGCCAGCCGCTGACAGTCGTCAGCAGCACCATCAAGTACAGCATCCAGTGCACGACCTCGGAAGTCAGCCTCTGCCACATTGGCAACGAGCTCTCGGGCGCGACTGGATGAGTAAGGCGCCACGCGAAGCGAAGCACAATGAGGATCAGCAAGACCAATCCGATCGAAACGTGCAGGGTCATTCCTACACCGGGCTGCATGCCGCGATGGATATCCGGCATCAGCCAACCGATGGGATATTGAATGAGCAGAAGGACGACAATGGTCCAATGTAGGACCTTCGCGGTGATTCCATATTGCAGTTGAGGCAACATCAATGCTTTGCTCGGTTCAAGGTTGGAACGCGTGCTCGACGCGCTATCGACCTGATAGCTCTCGCAGTAGCCGGTTCGACTAACAAATGGAACAACTCGAGTACGCGTTGACCGCTCCGCGAACCACCCGCTCCGCTCGCAACGCCAAAATATTACCACCTGTCTCACCGGCGTCGAGCTTGGGAGCGGTTCTTGTTACGATTGGCTGGACGGGTCCGAGTGAGACCCGAGACCAATCACAAACTGCTCGATCACAGCTCCAACCGTACTTCGCAGATGCCCGGTTCAACCGGATCGGGCTTCACCTTGAACCCTAGTTGCCTACACATATCTAGCATCGTGATGTTCTCCTGCAGGACCTCGCCGGAGATAATCCTAAGACCTTCGGATTTCGCATATTCAATGATGAGCTGCATCAGACTCCATCCCAGTCCCCGACCTTTGAGATCGGAGCGTAGTAGGATCGCGTACTCGCCGCTCTCGTAGATCGAGTCCGAGTGAAGCCGGACTATGCCGACCATTTCGTTAGTCTGCTCGTCAAACGCAATGAACGCCATTGCCCGCGCATAGTCGAGCTGGGTCAGGCGCGCGATGAACTGGTGCGTGAACTCCTTCATGGGAGCGAAGAACCGCAGGCGAAGGTCGTGCGGGGTGACATGCTTCAGAAACTCATGAATGGTCGGCTCGTCCTCTGGTCGTATCGGCCGCACGAACACTCGCCAGCCGGCCCTTAGCCTGGAGATGGCGCTCCCATTGCTTGGGATAAGCGCAAACGGCAAAATTAGCCGGCCCTGTGCCGGCAAATTTCCGACTCGCCTCTCCGATCGCAAGCCGTGCATCGATCGCCGTGACGCCGGACTCGTCGGCCAGCAGAGGGTTGATGTCGAGCTCGCGGATTTCCGGAATGTCGGCAGCCATCTGCGCCAACTTCACCAGCACCATGGCGACTGCATCCTGCTTGACGGCAGGGACGTCCCGATAAGCGCGAAGCACTCGGGAGACGCGGGTTCGATCAATGAGATCTCGAGCAAGCTGCAGGTCGAGCGGCGGGAGCGCGAGCGCCTTGTCATTGATGATCTCGACTGCGGTGCCGCCACGTCCGAAGACCACGACGGTGCCAAAGGTCGGGTCATCGGCAAGGCCCAGGATCAGTTCGCGAGCCTTTGCCTTCACAACCATTGCCTGAACGATGATACCGGAGACACGGGCCTCCGGACGCAGACGCTTGGCGCGCGCGAGAATGTCGGCTGCGGCGGACCGCACGGCTTCAGTCGTGGTCAGATTAAGAACGACGCCGCCGACATCAGATTTGTGGACGATATCGGGGGACAGAATCTTGAGCACGACGGTCACGCCCTGCGCGAACATCTCCTTGGCGTACTCGACGGCCTGCTCGACATTAGCAGCCGCGTAGGTGGGCACCATCGCTATATCGTATGCTTCGAGCAGCCGCTTGATCTCGACCGGGTCGAGCCATAACCGCCCGTCCGCGATCGCGTTTGCGACGATCTTCTTTGCGGCTTCAATGTTGGGAGCAAACCTGTCTGGCATGGCCGGAGGAACCTGCGTGAGCTCCTCCACGACCTCCCTATGCCGCACCAGATGCATGAATCCGCGCACCGCATCATCCTCGGTCGGATAGTTCGGAATGCCGGCACTGCTCAGCGTTGTGATGATCTCCTGATCGGCTCCAACCCACGCGGCGAGCACCGGCTTCGCCCAGCGCCGATGCTGCGCGCGGTATTTCTGGACGAGCTCGGCGATCGTGTTCGCAATCTCGCGGGCAGAAGCGATCGCAGTCTGGACGTTGAGCACGAGAACGGCATCGTTTCCAGGATCGGCCAGCAGCAGATCCAGTGCCGCCGCATAGCGCGACGCGTCGGCATCGCCCACGATATCGATGGGATTTGCGCCCGACCAGGTCGGCGGCAGCACCGCATCGAGCTTTTGTCGCGTCTCAGGCGTCATCGGCGCGGGAATCCCGCCGAGCTCGACGAGCCGGTCGACCGCCAGAACGCCGATGCCCCCGCTGTTGGTCAATATGGCCAACCGCTTTCCGCTCGGAGATTCGACGCGACCGAGCGTCTCCGCGCAATCGAACAACTCGCGCAGATCGGACACACGAACCATGCCAGCGCGGCGGAACGCCGCGTCGTAGACCGCATCCGCCCCGGCAAGCGCCCCAGTGTGTGTTGCCGCAGCCTTCGCACCTTGCGCCATGCGCCCGGATTTCACAAGGACGACGGGCTTAACCCGTGCGGCGGCACGCGCCGCCGACATGAACTTGCGCGCGTCCTTGATGGCCTCGATGTAGAGCAGGATAGCGCGCGTGTTGCTGTCCAGCGCGAAATAGTCGAGGAGGTCAGCCACATCGACATCGAGCTGGTCGCCGATCGAGACGATTCCTGAGAAGCCGACGCCGCGCTGAGCGGCCCAATCCACCATTCCAGCGGCGATCGCCCCCGATTGTGAAATCAGAGCAAGGCTTCCCGCGCCCGGCATGTGGGCGGAGAAGCTGGCGTTGAGGCTGACGCCCGACATCATGATGCCCAGGCAATTGGGACCGATCAGCCGCATGCCCCATCGCCGGGCTGCAGCGATCGCGGCCTGCTCGAGAGATCCAGGACCGTGGCCGAGCCCCGCTGTTACGATCAGGGCACCTGCCGAACCTCTCTGACCCGCCTGATTGATGATGTCGGGAACATCTTGCGCCGGCGCCGTGATCACGACGAGCTCGGGCACGAACGAGAGCTTATCGAGACTCCTTGCGGCCGGGATGCCGCTGATCTCCGCGTAGCGTGGATTGACCAGGCCAAACTCGCCCTTGAATTGCGCCTTGCGGATGTTTTCCAGAATGGCGCGGCCAACGGAAACCTGGCGAAGGCTGGCCCCGACGAGCGCCACCGAACGAGGCGATAGCAAATTGTCCAGACGGTAAGTCGACATCAACTTCCATCCTCGTGTGGGCGTGGGCCGCGGGCTGGATCCTTGGCGCCCCTAATGCGATATCAAAACCCAGCACGGCGGCTTGCCGAGGATGGTCTTCGTGACGCCGCCCCAGATGTTCTCGTTTAGCCGAGAATGGCGGTAGGCCCCCATCACCATGCCATCAATGCCGTTAAGATGCGCCCAGTTCGCGAGCACCATGCCGATAGAGCTACCGTCGATCCGCACGGTTTCAAATTCCGCAAAGACGCCATGTTCCCTGAGGTGATCGAGCACCTGCGTCCCAGACTGCATGATGGCTTCGCTCTTCTCATCCGTGACAGTGACGAGCCGAACCGAATTCGCCTCCTGGAGGATCGGCAACGCATCGCCGACGGCCCTAGCCGCGCGCGCCGAACTGTCCCAGGCAATCATGACGTCGTCGAAGGTCGGCCGTAATTCGCCCGCGCGTTCCTCGGGACAGAGGAGAAGGGGACGACCAGATTCGAACAGCAACGCCTCGACGATCGCTTCCGTTCGGCTGTCGTGTGATTTGACGGGTATCAACGTGAGGTCACTGAATCTTGCGCATTCCGCCAGGACCGTCGCAACCATTTGTGGCGCAACTTTGCGCAAACGGCTCTCGGCCCGGACCCCGACGCGCGAAGCGTCGCTTTCGAAGGCCTTCAGAAGGCTCTTCGCATCTGTCACACTGCGAAAGGCTTCAGTTTCTGCGGCATTGTCCAGATCAGCGGAGATCACCACTTTCGGCCGCGCCACTATGTCTTGTTCAACCGCGACCGCTGTGATCCTCGCGCCTAAATTGGCCGCGACGGCCACGCATTTCTCAATTGCAGCAAGCGCCGAGACGTTGGGTTCACCGACCAGCGGCAAAAAGACGTCCTTGATGGGCATCTGGGTTCTCCTTCCCCGCCAAGATAAGCCTCGTCCAGGCCAACTAATTGATCCTCATCAAGACCGGGGCCGCTTTTCCAGAGTTGTTACTCCGCCCCGGCTGACGCGACCGTCCAATGAACTAGCTCCTTCGCGATGCGCGAAAACGCAGCTTCGAATGCCGCAATTGAGGCGGCAGGTTCGACCTTGTCGAGTTTCTCGCTCGTCTCGATGATGCGTGATGCGATCAACCCACCGTTCTTGTTCACGATCCGCGCCGATAGGACGATCTCCGCTCGCGGCTCGTCATTCGTCGCGATGCGGAAGCGCCTGATATCGATCAGGAGCTGATAGTCCGCCTGGCCGAGATCAGTGCGCAACGGAGCGTGGGCGATGTCGTAGTTCTCGAAACTGTCGATCAGACGCGCCTGCACCAGCTTTGGAATGCTGTCGGACCACAGGAACTCGGCAAAGCCCGGGGTGTCCCGAACCGGCGAGAACAGCATGCGTTGCGTCTGGAGCATCGCGACCGCGGTCGGCTCGGGAATTGCCAAGGAGGCGGAAAGCGTCTTGCCGACCGGCCCGATATCCTGCGGTGCGCGCAGGTCATAGGTTATCTTCGGCGCCGACGCTCCGCCACCCGTCATCTTCTCAATGCCGGCAACGATGCCGTCGAGCTTGCCAGTGTTACGCGCAAGCCCGTCCGAGAACGACTTGAAATTCGCGATCGTATCCTTCAGCGGACCGGCGTTGTCCTCCAGCACGGAATCGACCCGCCGCAGCGCATCGCGTGCCGCCTGGGTCATGCTCTGCCCCGCGCCGGCGTCGGCGATCAAGGTCACAACCTCGCCCGATTTGGCGACGCTCGTGCCGCCTTCGAGCGCCACCACCGGCACGCCGGTCAGCCCCTGGAAATCGAGGCCAACCCTCGTGTCGGCCCGCACGGGGGTCGCAGACGCGACCGAAATCGTCGCGTTGACGAAACGCGGATTGTCCTGCGCGAGACCAAGTTCTGTTACCTCGCCGACGCGGATGCCGTTGAATAGCACGCCGGCACCGACCAGAAGCCCAGGCACCGGTCCCTGGAATTGCACATGATAGGTCGTGCGCGGCCCAATGCCGCCCGTATTGTTCAGCCAATAGACGAAGCCGAAGACCGCAAGGATCGCAGCCAGCACGAAGGCGCCGATCAGCACATAGGGAGCGCGGGTTTCCATGTCTCATCTCATGTGGGGTTGCAGCATCTGGGAGCGCTTGCCGTGGAAATAGGCTCGCACCCAGGGATGCTCGGATTGAAGAAGTTCGCGCATCGGACCGATTGCCACGATCTTGCCGTCGGCCAGCGCCGCGACGCGGTCGCAGACTGTGGTCAAGCTTGCGAGATCATGGGTCACCATGAGCACAGTGAGCCCCAGGGTCTTCTGCAAAGTCTTGATCAGGGCATCGAAGTCACCGGCCGCAATCGGATCGAGACCGGAGGTCGGCTCGTCCAGGAACAGGATTGGCGGATCGAGCGCCAGGGCGCGTGCCAGCGCAACGCGTTTGGTCATGCCGCCCGACAGCTCGGACGGATATTTGTCGGCATCCTCGGCCCGTAGTCCAACCATCTCAAGCTTGGCGATCGCGATTTCGTCCATCAGATCCCGAGACAGGACGAGGTTTTCGCGCAGCGGAAACTGGACATTCTGCCGGACCGTCAGCGAGGAGAACAGCGCGCCCTGCTGGAACAGGATGCCCCATGTGCCGGCCGCTCCACGTGCGCTGCGGTCGTGCGCACTTCCGATCGGCTGTCCCATTACTTCGATGGTGCCCACTCGCCGCGGAACGAGCCCGATGATGGTGCGCATCAGGACCGACTTGCCGCCGCCGGAAGCACCGACCAGGCCCAGGATTTCCCCGCGGCGGACGTCAAGCGACAGATGGTCCAGCACGGTCTGCCGACCGAAGCCGACCACGAGGTCACGGACGCGGATCGCAGACCCCTGCACTGAATCCAACATCGTCACATTCCGATCGAGGCAAAAAAGATCGCGAAGAGGCCGTCGAGCACGATCACCAGAAAGATCGACTTCACCACCGAGGTCGTCGTCTGCCGACCAAGCGATTCGGCGCTGCCTTTGACGCGCAATCCCTCGCTGCAGGCGACGATCCCGATCACCAGTGCCATGAACGGCGCTTTCAGGATGCCGACCTCGAAATGGGTGACGGAAATGGCCTCGTGCAGGCGCGCAATGTAGATTGCCGGGCCCAAGTCGCCATAAAACTGCGCGACCAGGCCGCCGCCATAAAGCGCCGCGATCGAGCCGATGACGGCGAGAATTGGCAGCGCGATGACCAGGGCAGCCACCCGGGGCAGGATCAGAACGTCGACGGGATCGAGCCCCATGGTCGAGAGCGCATCGATCTCCTCGCGCATCTTCATCGAGCCCAGCTCAGCGGTATAGGCGCTGCCCGAGCGCCCGGCGACCATGATGGCGACAATCAGGACGCCGAGTTCGCGCAGGACCAGGATGCCGACCATGTCGACCGTGTAGGACTCGGCACCGAACCTGCGGAAATGAAAAAAGCCCTGCTGCGCGATGATCGCGCCGATCAGGAAGGTGATGAGCATGACGATCGGGATCGCCTGCCAGCCGATGCGGTAGAGCTGGTAGACCAGTGACGTCAGCCGCAAGGACCGCGGCCGGCGCAAGATCCCCGCCAGAGACATGAACAGTGCGCCGAGCATCTGAAGGAAGATCCTGATGTCTTCCCGCGCATCAACCGTCGACTTGCCGAGATCGTGCAGCCCATGCAAAACCGGGTTGGGCGTAGGTGTCGGCAATGGGTTGTGCCGGTTGACCTGACGCACTTCGTCCAACAGGCCGGCGAAATTGTCGGCTATTCCAACCACCTCGACCGATCGGCTGGAGGATGCTGCCCTACGCGATAGTTTCTCCAGAAGCCAGGCGCCGAGCGTATCGAGTTCGCTGACACCGGCCATATCAAGCGTCACTGCCTTCGATCGATCGACAGCCGCTCTTGCCGCGAGAGAGAGCGCTTCGAGCCGCGACACGTTGGCGGCGATCCATGGCCCCTCAGGCCGCAGTTCGAGCCCGTCGCCAGACGGCGTCGCCAGCAACATTGGTTCCGAGTTCACGCTTGTATCCTCATGGGATCACTCTCGATCCGCCTTGATTTTTAGGTCGTCCAAGGACGTCTGGATTGACCTGTCTCAAACACGCGCGCCGGAAGCGTCGTTGACCCAAATCAAAAGCTATCGGCGCGGCTCGGATACGCTGGCTGCATTCAAATGGAGACCACCAATGTTCGATACCGGCAGGCTGAACGATGAGTTGAGAGCGATGAAGGTCGACGTCGCGCGCCTGCTGAGCACGGCTGAGCAGTCGTTTAATACGTCGAAGGACCGCGCGGAGGCTTCAGCCGATCAGATCAAGGCCGCGCTGGCGGAGCTGGGCGGGACCTTAGGTGAGGAGCAGGAGCAGCTCCATGACCTGATTACCGAGCGCCCTGTGGCGTCGGTCGCTTCAGCTTTCGCCCCCGGAGTGGTCGTCGGCTTCATGCTGAGGAGACATTAGGTGAATAGCGAAAACATCATCAATCACCTGCGTGTGCTCTGGCGCACCGACAGGATCATCGCCGACATCAGACTACGGCACCTTTTGATCGGCTTGGGCTTGCGAGCGTTCGCGGCGCTGATCGCAGCTTTCGGTCTGCTGATGCTCGAGCTCGCTGCCTATTTTGCCCTTGTCCACATCTGGAACGCGATCATCGCAGCGGCAATCCTCGGCGTGATCAATTTTTCCATCGCGGCGGTCCTCCTCGCGATCGCGGGGCGTCGGCCGTCAGGACGCGAAGTCGAACTCGCCAACGAGATCCATGGCGCAGCGATCGAAGCCCTCCAAGTTGAGGCGCGCGCCCTCCAGGCTCAAGTCACGGGTGCAGTTCACCACCCATTGAGCGCCCTGTTGCCGGTTCTCACGCCATTAGTTGCGATGACAGTCAAGAGCCTGCGGAAGCCGCCTGTTGCCTCTCCTTAGCAAAAGTCGCAACCTGACGGCGGAGCCGGCAAGACACGGCTGGACGATGCTCTACGAACTATAGCAGATTGCGACATGCACGCGATGGTTCTCTCAGCGCGCGGCGCGCCGTTGACGTTTCAGCAGCGACCGATCCGGTCCCCGGCCCCGGCGAAGTTCGCGTCAAGGTAGGTGCCTGCGGCATATGCAGGACCGACTTGCACGTGGTGGACGGTGAGCTGCCCGGTATCCCCTATCCGATCATCCCGGGCCACGAAGTCGTCGGCCGCATCGATGCGTTGGGTGCAGGCGTCGACGCCCTGAGGCTGGGCATGCGTGTAGGTGTTCCCTGGCTCGGCTACACCTGCGGCGAATGTTCCTATTGCCGCGCGGCCAGGGAAAACCTCTGTGATCGTCCCAAATTCACCGGTTACACGCGCGACGGTGGCTTCGCGAGCCATCTCGTCGCCGATGCCCGATATTGCTTTCCGCTCGGTGAGCATGGCGAGGACTCAGCCCTTTCGCCGTTGCTCTGTGCCGGGCTGATCGGCTGGCGATCGCTGGTGGCGGCTGGCGATGGCAAAACGATCGGCATTTATGGCTTTGGAGCTGCCGGCCATATCGTGGCGCAGGTCGCCCGCACGCAAGGACGAACAGTCTACGCCTTCACCCGCCGCGGCGACACGAAAGCGCAGAAGCTCGCGCATTCACTCGGCGCAGATTGGGCTGGCGCTTCGGAGGATACCCCGCCGACCGAGCTCGATGCCGCCATCATCTACGCACCGATTGGAGTATTGGTGCCACTCGCCCTACGCGCGGTGCGTAAAGGCGGACGCGTGGTATGTGCCGGCATTCACATGTCCGATATCCCAACTTTTCCCTATAATATTCTCTGGGGCGAGCGGCAGATCGTGTCGGTGGCAAACCTGACACGAAAGGACGGTACCGATTTTTTCGCCGCCGCGGCAAACGCTAACATCCGGACCCATACGACCGTTTTTCCGCTTGCCGAGGCCAACGAGGCGGTCACTCTCCTTCGGGACGGCAAGCTCGTGGGCGCAGCCGTCCTTCGGCCATGAGCGACGCGCCCCTCAGGAATGATCCGCAATGGAAACCTGCGGCCCGGTGTGGCATCGTTCCGTCACGCCCTCAGGAGGCGACGATTACCCGAAACCTGGTTTTCTTCATACTCGCAAGCGCTGTGCTGGCTGTCATCCTTACCGGCTTCCGCCATTTGGCTTTCCCGGATATTCTTCCTTATGCCGTTGGAGAGGCCGCGACAGCGTCGTGGCGCAGGTTGCTCGCCTTCCTGATCACAGCAACGGCATTGTTGTCCGCCGAATTTGCCGTGATGCTGACGATCGTTCTCGCCGCTCACCTTTGGAAGCGGTTCCATCACCACGATGAAAAATCCGCTGCTATCGATTGCTGATGCAATAACGGCGGGCGACAGCAGAAGGTTTTGATCCTGTCAAGCAGTCATAACAGTCGCCGCTGGCTAACGGTCATCGGTCGTCGCAAGCGCTTGAAGCGCAGCCCGCTCTGCCAAGATGCGGCTCTCAATGTAATTGCGCTCGACGTCTGAAAGGCGTGCTTTCAGCAAACGATGATAGCGATCAATATTCTTTTCATGAGCCTTGACGAACGCGCTCTGAAGGCCGGTCATCTCAATTCTCCTGGTACTTAATTCCGTCCGCACCATTGCCCAGCCTCACAGGCGCAGATGCTGGCGAGCACTGCGCGCTGCCTGACGGCTGATCAGCCACAATCAAACTGTTCGATTACCATTCGAGATATCTGCTTTGGATCCCGAATCCCCGCTTCGGCGATCTCGATGATCCGCCGAGCGACCATCTCACAAATGGGGTCGTCGCGGTCGACCAGGCAGAGACCATGCAGTGTCTTTCGGTAGGCCGCGTAGAGTTCGCTGATCTCGTCTGCAGGCGCAGCGCAATTGTGCAGCAATCGGCGAATGGTCATTCCAACCTCCCGGCTACAGGGACGCTCATGGTTCTCGCCAACATTGTGGTGGCCCGCCTGGCCCCGAATACCCTTCAGCTATCTGATAGGTCCGACTGCTGCTGCCGACGCTGAGCAATGCGCGCTCTGAGTAGAACCATTGCATCCGCAGATGCTTGCCACACATTAGTGTCAGTCCAGAGCACGATCTCAGGCCGCAGGTCGCTGGCTCCGGTGGATAGCCAAAGCCAGCCTCAGCAGGAGGACAATCGAGACGTTGCCCTTCCCGCTCTCGATCTGAGCGATGTATCGCTCCGAAATGCCGGACCTGCGGGCGAGCTCCCGACGCGACATGCTGCAATGCATGCGCGAGCGCCGCAAACGATCACCGAGTTCGAGCAGGAAATCGGTTTCGGAGCACGGCGGCTCAGCATTCCCACCGGGCAACGCTTCGCCCGCAAACTCGACGACCTCTTCCAGCATTGTTCTATCCTCTCTTCTCTGAACCCAAGATTATTGCTGGTCTTAGGTCTCTCATTGACATCGATCAAATAGCCGGCTCGCTGTCGAGCTCTCGCAGCCAACGATTGCGATGCTCCTTCGGAATGTAACGAGGCTTCGCGGAGAAACATAAAGTTCTGATACGACAGTGGAATTGAGCCAGAGCAAGGTCGTCTGGGCATCGCTGCGTTAGCTAGTCCCGAGATGGAGGACCGCACATGCGACCAGACTTGGTGCAATCCTATGGCAACGACAGACTCCTCGGTATACGAGCTATCCAACCGCCCCGCACTTCTCGCCCGAGATTTGCGAAGTCGATTATCGAAAATGGCTCAAATCTGTGCCGCTCCAGCAGCCGGCTTCGCTTTACCTGCACGTGCCATTTTGTCGCTCGATGTGTTGGTACTGCGGATGCCATACCTCCGTAACGAAGCACGATGAGCCAATCGCCCTCTACGCCTCCGGTCTGCGCCGCGAGGCGCAGCTTACCGCTGAGGCGATCGGAGAGAGGCTGCCCGTCTCTCACATCCACTTTGGCGGCGGCACGCCGACCGTCATGCGACCGGAGACGTTCGCGCAGCTGGTCGGTGTCTTGCGGTCTTCGTTTCTCGTCCTTCCCGATGCCGAAATCGCCATCGAGATAGATCCCCGTACCCTGACGGAGCCGATGACGGAGGCGCTCGGCTCCTGCGGGGTCAACCGCGCGAGCCTTGGTGTTCAGAGCTTCGACCCAGCCGTCCAGCAGGCCATCAACCGGCGTCAGAGTTTCGATCAGACCGCGACCGCTGTCGACCGGCTGCGTCGGGCATAGGCCGGATCAACTTTGACCTCCTCTATGGCCTTCCCCTGCAGACGGTGGAATCCTGCCTGGATACCGTTGGCAAATGTCTCGAGCTGCGCCCCGACCGCTTTTCGGTCTTCGGCTACGCCCATGTGCCATCATTCAAGAAGCATCAGCGGACGATCTCCGATGACACGCTCCCAGACAGCCTTGAGCGGCATCTCCAGTCAGATGCCATTGCTCAAGCCTTGCTTGATGCAGGGTACGTGCGCATTGGCCTCGATCACTTCGCGCTTGCCAACGACAGCCTTGTCGCCGCAGCGCGGGAAGGCAGATTGCGACGGAATTTCCAGGGATACACCGACGACACAGCAGACACGCTCATCGGTCTTGGCGCCAGCGCCATCGGCCGCATGCCTCAGGGCTTCGTCCAGAACGTCGTTCCCATACGCGATTATCTCGCCCGCATTGCCGAGGAGCGCCTCGCCACGACGAAAGGCTACGTGCTAACCGACGAAGATCGGTTCCGCGCCGCTATCATCGAGCGAATTATGTGCGATCTTGCGGTTGATCTCCGCCAAGTATCGCGTCTGCATGGCCGCGACCAGGAGTCCGCCGTAGTTGATCGCGCTCGGATTGATAGTCTCATCGCTCATGGCGCCGTGACAATGACCAAGAACGGCCTATCAGTGAACGCCGGGGCAGAATTCTTAGTGAGGAGCGTGGCTTCGGCGTTCGACGCTCACCTTGCGCATTCCGCAGCCACTCATAGCCGTGCAGTCTAATAGGCCGTGCACTCATAAACACAGCGGCATGATACAGGGAAGGCAATGTCCGCTAGGCCCCGACGGCGGCTAAGTTAGTGCGGCAGCGCGGTGCGCCTTTATCGGGTTCCGTAAAAGCAGGAACCGGCTCGGTCCTGCAAGGTTGCCGACGATACATCATAACCGGTCGGTCGCCACGGGGGTCGACGCCGGCGCAAGGAGTTCGCTCCATGGCTCGACCGGCCTCGATCAGTTCACCGGCCTTTCTCTTCGTGATGACCACCGGGATCGTCAACCTGTTCGGCGACATCACCTACGAAGGCGGCGGGAGCATCAACGGACCATTCATGGCGTCGCTTGGCGCGAGCGCGGTCATCGTCAGCGTCACAGCGGGGCTCGGCGAGTTTCTCGGCTACGCGCTGCGCCTGCCGGCCGGCTACGCAGCCGACCGCACAAGCCGCTACTGGCTGATCACGTTCGTCGGTTACGTCATCAATCTCTTCGCTGTGCCGGCCATGGCGCTCGCCGGAAGCTGGCAGGTCGCCGCCGCGCTCGTCCTGGCGGAGCGGATTGGGCGGGCGCTGCGCAAGCCGACCGTCGAAGCGATGCTCTCCTATACGACGGGCGAGCTCGGCAAGGGTGGGGCTACGCGCTGAACACCGCGTTAGACGAGGTCGGTGCGACGATCGGGCCCTCGTCATCGCGCTGGTACTTCTGCTAAAGGGAGACTTCCGGACCGGGTACGCCTTCCTGACGATCTCAGCCGTGGCCGCGCTCGTGGCGCTGGTGGTCGCCCGCGTCAATTTCCCGCTGCCGTCGCGGCTCGAGCGGGGCCATACGGCCCCGGCCAAAGACTTCGGCACGGCGTATTGGCTGTACGTGCTGGCCGGCGTCCTATTCGCCGCCGGGCTGATGAGCTTCGAGCTGATCTCCTACCATCTGTCCAAGACGAAGATCGCGCCCGATCAGTGGATTCCCGTGATGCTCGCTATCTCGACGGCCTTCGGGGTACTGGCGAACCTGGTCTTCGGCAAGGCCTACGACCGAGTCGGGATTCCTATCGTGATCGCGGCAGTTTGCGTCTCCGCAGCATTCTCGCCCTTCGTGTTCCTCGGCGGCTTCTGGATCGTTCTTTTTGGGATGCTGCTCTGGGGCGTTGGCTACGCGATCCAGGACACGCTGCTCAAGGCCATCGTTGCCGAAGTGCTGCCGGAGGGAAAGCGCAACTTCGCATTCGGGCTTTACTATGCGGGCTACGGCGTCGGATGGCTCGCCGGCAGTATCGTGACGGGCCTGCTGTACGAATATTCGCGGCCCGCGCTGATCGCGTTCTCGATCGCCATTCAGCTCGCGTCGGTACCGGTCTTCATCCTGGCGGGGAAGCAGGAACGCTCGGGCTAAATCAACCGCCGCTCCCCTGACATAACCGTGAGCCGAATGCGCTTCCCCAAGCCCTCGCGATAGAGCAGATTGCGGACATCGCCGAATGCCCAGAGTCGGAGCCCGCTCGATGAAAGCGATTCCTATCGTTCTTGCCTTGCTCGCCCCAGCGTTGGTCTGGGCACAAACACCTTACGCCGGCATGCAGTCGCGACACGTCAAGGCGCTCTCGGATCAGCAGATCGCCGACCTTCGCGCCGGGCGCGGAATGGCCCTCGCGCTCGTGGCCGAACTCAACGGATATCCGGGTCCCTCACATGTCCTAGAGTTGGCTGACCAGCTTGGATTGAGCCCAGATCAGCGGAGCAAGGTGGAGGAAATGTTCTCGCAGATGAAGGCGGACACCACGCCGATCGGCAACAGGCTGATCGAACAGGAGAGCGATCTGGATCGGCAGTTCTCGGGTCGCACGATCACCCTCGCGAGCCTCGAAACGGCGACGTCCGCAATTTCCAAGACGCAAGGCGAGCTTCGGGAAGCACATCTCAAGTATCACCTGCTCACGGCGGCCGTACTCGATCAGACACAGTTGGCCAAATATGCCGAGTTGCGCGGGTATGCGTCCGATGCTTCGGCACCGCAACATGGCCACCATCACTAGCAAGGCGAGACCTTCTTCGCCTTGCCAGCGAGCGGGCGCTGGCTATCGTCGGAGGCCGCGATGATCACACGTCGATCGCTCATCGTCGGCACGGGCGCCGTCGCCTCGGCGACGATGCTGGATGTCCGGTTCGGCCGAGGCGAGATAACACGCGGCGGAGGCCGCCTTCCGATTCCGCCGCTGATCGACGCAAGACAGCAGAACAATGTCGTCAAGCTCAGAGCGGGGGTCGGCGCTCATGCATTCCTGAGCGGGAAGCTTGCGAAGACGTTCGGCTATTCTGGGCCGATCCTCGGTCCCGTGCTTCGATTCCGGCGGGGCGACCATGTCGAGATGAATGTGCGCAACGAGCTCGGCGTTGCGACTACGGTCCACTGGCACGGCTTGCTGGTCGCGGGAGATGCCGATGGAGGTCCTCAGCGAAAGATCGAACCAGGGGCAACCTGGCGGCCCACACTGTCGATCGACCAGCCGGCCGCGACGCTCTGGTATCACCCCCATCCGCATCACGACACGGGCCGGCAAGTCTATCTCGGTCTTGCCGGGCTTATCATTGTCGAAGACGGAACTGACCTAGGCCTGCCTGATCATTTCGGAGTGGATGATCTGCCTCTCATCATCCAGGATCGGGTCATCGACGACACAGACGGTTCGATCGGTTACGATCTGGGCGAACTCGATGTCGTGTATGGCGTTCGCGGAGATACCGTCATCGTCAACGGCGCGATTACGCCGACCGCCGAGGTACCGGCAGGGTGGGTGCGTCTACGGCTCCTCAACGGATCGAATGCCCGGAACTTCGAATTGCGCTTTCAAGACGGTCGCGCCTTTCATGTCATTGCCTCCGACGGTGGCTTTCTCTCTCGGCCTGTGCCGATGTCGGTGCTGCGCATTTCTCCGGCCGAGCGTTTCGAGATCCTGGTCGATTTCTCGGGTGGTCAGCCCGTGGTTCTCCTGACGGGACCCGATCGGTCCATGGGGCTGTTTGGCGCCATCTCCGACGCTGGTACCGACGAATATGTTCCCGTGATCCGCTTCGAGGTTGGTTCTGCGTCTGAGACGGCGAGGCGGCTGCCATCGCAACTCGTCGAACCTTCAGCGATTGCGACGAGTCAGGCGGTGCAGCGGCGGAGTTTCGTCCTCAACAACGGCGTGTGCGGTCAACGGACGCGCATGGACAATCATGATGGCCTGCCGGCCCTGATCGGGATCAACGGACGCACGCACGACCCAAAGCGGATCGATGTGGAGACGAAGCTCGGAACGAGCGAAATCTGGGAAATCAACTCCATCGGAATGGCGCATCCCTTCCACGTGCACGGCGCGTTGTTCCGGATCCTTTCCCTGGACGACAAACCGCCGCCCGATCATCTGACTGGCTGGAAGGACGTCGTCCTTGTGGAAAGCAAGGCCGAACTTCTAGTCAGGTTCACGAAGCCGGCAACCCGTGGACACCCATTCATGTACCATTGCCATATCCTCGAACATGAGGACGCCGGCATGATGGGACAGTACACCTGTACGTAAGTCCTACAAGGATGAGCACGCGAGGCAACCTCCATTGCGGGAGCATCAGCATGGTGCCTGTGTCAATCAAAATAGAAGACAATCCAGGGGCGGTCACGAGGCGGCTTGACTTGCAAAATCCATCCAACTTGCATCAATCAGGCTGTCGCCGTGCGTTAATGGGTCCACGTCGTAATCTCGGGGCTCCTCACGAGGCTCCGTATCTCACGCCCGCCGAGGCCATCGTCAAAGCAATCAGCAGCAAGCAGGCCCGCGAAGAAAGTCGAGCACCTCGGGTTTTGAAGATTCCTTTCTAAGCGCATCGATCATGTAAGCGTTGGGACAGTACTCTGGATATTGCAAAGCCGCCGTTCCTGCCTTCGTCTCACGGTTGCATCGCGACTTTGCTACACAAAGTGCGCACACCAATGTCAAGTCGCGCAACACGCCTGGCTCCTTGCGCGCAATTGACCTTTCATCAATCCCGAGCACATCGAGCAGCCGTGACAATTCCCTGGCACCATGCCGGCCATGAGCAACGAGAGCCTCAAACTCAGCTCGCGGGATGCGAAGGTCGCGCGCGATGGACACGATCTCGGAGGCACTAAGTGCGCGGATCTCCGCGGATTCGCGAAATCGCCCGAACCAATCCGCAACTCTTCCCCACAACCTGCTCATGATCGACGCCGACGATGTGACCGGTGTCATGGCAACCTCCCAAATTTTGAACAGTCGCAACGTCCTGCCGCAGTGCGGCGCGCCTGCATTGCGCCAGGTCAAAGTGGGCGCAGTTCACGGCCAGATGCTGGCGTCCGGGCCTTGGGCTGAAGCGATGGCGCCTCACTATCTTCATCGGCAATCGCCCGCCAGGCGGCACCGTCGAGATCGTCATACTGGCCGCTGCGGAGCGACCAGAGGAAGGCGGCAAGGCCCGCACCGCCAAGCATCAGCGCCAGTGGCACCAGGATGACCAGGATCTCCATCACACGATCTCCCGCGAGGCGCTCCGGGCGCGCAGCGAGTTCAGCATCACCAGGATCGAGGAGCCGCTCATGGCGGCCGCGGCAATCAAGGGCGTCACCACGCCGCTGATCGCGACCGGCACGGCCAGCACATTATAGCCGATCGCAAGCCAGAGGTTCTGCCGCATCAGATGCAGCGCCTTGCGCGCGGAATCGATGGCGGCGACGACAGGGGCCAGCGGCCGGCCAAGGAAGACAAGATCGGCGGTGGCTTGGCTCAGATGCGCAGCCGAGATCGGCGACATCGAGACATGCGCGGCCGCCAGTGACGGCGCATCGTTCATGCCGTCGCCGACCATCAGCACCCTTGCGCCGCGCCGCTTCAGCTCCTCGATCCGCGCGATCTTGTCGGCCGGTGTGACGCCGGCGCGCCATTCGGCGATGCCGAGCGCATGGGCCGCCGCGATCACCGCTGGTTCGCGATCGCCGGAGAGTATCTCGATGCCAATGTTACGATCCTTCAGCGCGGCGATCACGGCTTGGGCATCCGGACGTAGACCCTGGCGCACGGTGAGGAAGAACTTTTCGGCGCCCCTGCTAAAGGCCACGACGGACGCTTCGGGATCAAGCGCGGCCCCAGCGACCAACGCCTCGGCGCCACAGAAGGAGGGACGGCCAAGGCGGATCTCAACACCATCCACCGCTGCGCGGACGCCCTGCCCGGCCTCCTCGACCGCGCCCACGATCGGCGACTTTGCTCCGGCGGCCTGCGCGACCGCGGCGGCGACCGGGTGATGGCTCGACAACGCGAGGCGGCCGGCGAGTTCAAAAATGCCGGCGGGAATGTCGGCCGCATTGGTTACATCGAGATCGGGCAGCGTAAGCGTGCCTGTCTTGTCGAAGATGACGTGGTCGGCTTCAGCGAGGCGCTCGATCGCGTCGCCGGAATTGAGCAGCACGCCGGACTTGAACATCGCGCCCGAGGCCACCGTCTGTACGGTGGGGATCGCAAGCCCGAGCGCACAGGGACAGGTGATGATCAGCACCGCAACGCCCGTTACGATCGCATCGTGCCAGGTCGCGCCCGCGATGACCCAGCCCAGAATGGTGATCAACGCGGTCGCATGCACGACCGGTGCATAGAGCCGCGAGGCGCGGTCGGCGAGCCGCATGTAGCGCGAGCGTGCCTGGAGCGCGTTGTCGAGCAGCCGCGTGATCTCGGCGAGCAACGTTGCTTCCGACGCGGCCGCAACCCGCACACGCAAGCTGCCGGAGATATTCATGGAGCCGGCATAAACAGGCGTGCCCTGCTCCGCCGTGACATAGAGCGTTTCGCCTGTGATCAGGCTCTGGTCGATCTCGGAACGGCCTTCGATCACGGTGCCGTCGACTGCGCAGCGCTCACCGGGCCGTAAGAGCACGATATCGCCGGGATGGATCGCGGCGACCGGCACCTGCGAGATTTCGTCGGGCCCGATGAACTTCGCTGCGGTCTCCGCTTTCAGCGCCGCGAGATTGCCGGCGACCGCGCGGGTCCGCCGCCGCATGTTCTGGTCGAGGAAACGACCGACCAGCAGGAAGGTCAGCAGCATGATCGCCGCGTCGAAATAGGCGTGTTCGGCGTGGTTGATGGTCTCGACCACGGACATGCCGAGCGCAAGGCACACACCGATCGAGATCGGCACATCCATGTTTGTGGTCTTGTTCGACAGCGCGCGCCAGGCCGAGCTGAAGAACGGCTGGCCGGCATAAGCCGCCGCGGGCAGCGCGATCATCGCCGACAGCCAGTGGAAGAAATCGCGCTGCTCCGGCAGCATGTCCGAGACGTTGCCCGACCATACCGGGATCGACAGCATCATCACGTTCACGGTGGCGAACGCTGCGACGCCAAGGCAGCGCAGCAGGAAGCGCGATTCCGCGACCTCGGTCGCCTCCGCGCTCTCGGTCTCGTATGGATAGGCCTTGTAGCCGAGTTCGTCGAGCCGATCGATGAAACGGGCAGGATCCAGCGTACCCTCTTTCCATTCCAGCGCAACGCGCCGGTCGGTGAGGTTCACGCGCGCCAGGGTGACATCGGGGATGGCGGACAGGCCGCGCTCGATCTTGGCCATGCAACCGGCGCAGTGAACGCCTTCGACCGCGAGATCGATGTGCTGGACGCCCGCGCCCGCAGTGCGGACGTAGTGGGAGAAATCGCGTGTCACCTGCATGGCGAGCCCTTCAGTTCAGGATCACCCGGTTGCGCGACAGGAAGACGCGCGTCCCCCTGGCCTCGCCCTCGATGACAAGATCCCACTGGCCAGGCGCAACAAAGGCGGCATTGCCGCGATAGGTGCCGATGCCGGCTTCAGCGAGCTCGACTGCGAGATCGGCGCGCTTGTCGGTCGGCCGTTCCAGGCGTCCGCCAAATTTCAATCCGGTCACCGGCTGGCCGGCGGCATCGCGCGCCTCGACCTGAAGCACGGCATGGCCGTCGGCGCGCCGCTCGATATGCGCACTCACCTTCCATTTGCGCGTGGCCTGGTCCTGTGCCGCCGAGATCTCGCGGTCATAGGCGAGGCCCGCGGCATAGGGGCTGTCGACGTCGGTGCCGGGCAGCGTCGCGATCGCGAGCTTCATCATAGTGACATTGACGCCGATCACGACACCGAAGAAAGCGACCAGCATCAGGAACACTTTGATTCCGGTCAGCGGCTTGGTGGCCATGGCAGTCTCCTGGTCTTACGGCGCGACGAAATTGTCGGTGGTGGACGCGACCTCGCCGAGCCCGATATCGGTGACGTGGAAGCGCACGGGGATCGACTTCTCCGGATTGCTGTCGGCCGGCGCGGTGACGAGCAGCCGCAGCTCACTGGTGGAGTCGCGGGGGATCACGATCATCGGCCGATCAGGCGTCACCGAATCGACGCCGACGACGTGGATGGTGGAATTGACCGGGCCGTCCGCGTCGATCGCGACGACGCGGTCATAGCCGCTCTTGTTGAGCAGCCGCACCGTATAGGCATTGCGGATCGAGCCGTCGCTGAGCTTGACCGCAAGAGGATTGCGATCGTGCAGCACGTTGACATCGAGCAGAGTGCGGGTCGCGAGCACGTAGAGCATGATGCCGCCGACCGCCGCGATGATCGCACTGTAGGCGACGGTACGGGCACGGACGATGCGATAGATCGGCGCCTTGCCTTCCTGGCGGCGCTGGATGTTGATGTCGTTATCATAGCCGATCAGCCGCTTCGGCCGACCGATCTTGGTCATGACGTTGTCGCAGGCGTCGATGCAGAGCCCGCACTGGATGCATTCGAGCTGCGGCCCGTTGCGGATGTCGATGCCGGTCGGGCAGACCGCGACGCATTGATAGCAGTCGACGCAATCGCCGACATGTTCGCCGAGCGCGCGCAGCTCCGCGGCCTTTTTCACCGAGGTGCGCTTCTCGCCGCGGTCGTAGCGATAGGTGACGTTGAGCGCCCATTCGTCAGTGAGCGCGGCCTGGATGCGCGGCCATGGGCACATATAGGTGCAGACCTGCTCGCGCATGAAGCCGGCGAGCACGTAGGTCGTCGCGGTGAGGATGCCGATCCAGATATAAGCGATCATTGGCGCCTGGAAGGTCAGCAGCTGCTTCACCAGCGTCGGCGCGTCGTTGAAATAGAGCACCCACGCGCCGCCGGTCCACCAGGCGATCAACAGCCAGATGAAATTCTTGAGCGCGATCTCGGAGACGCGCCGAATGGTCAGCGCGCCGGCCGATTTGTCCTTCATCATCCGCTCGCGGCGGTCGCCCTCGACGAAGCGCTCAACGGCGTAGAACAAATCGGTCCAGACCGTCTGCGGGCAGAGATAGCCGCACCAGATGCGACCGCCGACCGAGTTCATCAAGAACAGCGTCACCGCGGCAACGATCAGCAGACCGGTGAAGTAATAGACCTCCTGCGGCCACAGCTCGATAAAGAAGAAATAGAAGCGGCTGTTCGGCAGGTCGATCAGCACGGCCTGGCTGGGCGCACCAAGACCACGATTCCAGCGTACAAAAGGCAGCAGGTAGTAGATGCCGAGGCAGAACGCCATCAGGCCCCATTTGATGCGGCGGAAGGTGCCGTGGACGCTCTGGGGATACACCTTCTTGCGGGCTGCGTAGAGCGGCCCGTAATCGTCATCCGATGTGAGCTCGTTCGGGTTCACGGCCTTGTTCATCGCGATCGTTGTCTCGAAAAGGTGCGATTAAACCTAGACCCGACGCCGATGGGTCGATTGATCCAGCGCAAACGGGGGCGATTTTGTTCGCCCCTGTCTGCTTAGTTATTTTCCGCCACCCAGCGAGTGGACGTAGACCGCCATCACCTTGATGGTGGCGGGATCGAGCCGCCCTTCCCAGGCCGGCATGACGCCGGCGCGGCCCTGGCTGATGGTCTCGATCAGGGTCGCCTCATCCGAGCCATAGAGCCAGATCTGGTCGGTCAGATTGGGCGCGCCGAGCTCCTGGTTGCCCTTGCCGCCATCGCCATGGCAGGCGACGCAATTGTCCGCAAAGATCTTCGCGCCCTTGGCGGCGTCGTAGCCCTTCCGGGTCGAGAGGCCCGACAGCGAGCGCACATAGTTCGCCACCGTGACGATCTCGTCCGGCTTCAGCACGCCGTCCTTGCCGAACGCGAGCATCTGGCCTTCATGCGTCTTGGCATGGCCGGAGCGCGCGCCATACTGGATGGTCTGCATGATCTGGTCGAGCGTGCCGCCCCACAGCCACTCGTCATCGTTCAGGTTAGGATATCCCCGGGCGCCGGTCGCGCCGGAGCCGTGGCACGGCGCGCAATTGTCGCCAAACACGGTCTTGCCCTTGGCGCGCGCCAGCGCAAGCAAGGCCGGATCCTTCTCGATGTCGGCGAGCGAGGCCGCGCCGAGTGCGGCCATCTTGTCACCTCTGATCTTCTCGAGATTGGCAAGCTCGACCGCGACGTCGGCGCGCGACGAATAGCCGATCAGCCCCCTGGTATTGCTGGAGATCAGTGGCCAGGCCGGATAGACGATCCAGTAGCCGATTGCCCAGATGATGGTGAGATAGAACGTCATCACCCACCAGCGCGGCAGCGGCGTGTTGAGCTCCTTGATGCCATCCCACTCATGGCCGGTCGTGGACCTGCCGGTGACGGAATCGAATTCACTTTGATGATCGGTCATGAGCTCTTACTCCTCCCGCAACGGCAGACTGGCTGCTTCGTCGAAGGCGGCCTTGTTGCGGGGCCAGAATGCGTAGGCGATGATCGCGAGAAAGATCGCGACGAAGACCGGCGTCCAGATCGTGGTCACGAGACCGGAGGCGAGATTGTCGAGTGTCAGGATGGCTTTCATCGGTGATGCCTTCTCAGCGAAGATTGGCTTTCTCGTTGTAAAGCTTGAAGTCGACCAGCGTGCCGAGCATCTGCAAATACGCGATCAGCGCGTCCATCTCGGTCGGCGTTCCGGCCTTGCCGTCGAAATTGCGCACGACGGCCTTGGCGTAGCGCTTGGTGAAGGCATCGGTGCCGGCATTATCAGGATCGGCTTGGGCCTTCATGTCAGCGCCCGCGTTGGCGATCTGGTCGTCGGTATAGGGAACGCCGACGGTCCGCAGCGTGCGCATGTGGTCGGCAATCGTGCTGGGATCGACCTCGGTTGAACTGAGGAACGGATAACCCGGCATCACCGATTGCGGCACGATCGCGCGCGGATTGGTCAGATGCGTGACGTGCCAGTCGTCGGAATATTTGGCGCCGACGCGGGCAAGGTCAGGCCCGGTGCGCTTCGACCCCCACTGGAACGGGTGATCGAACATGCTCTCGGCGGCGAGCGAGAAGTGGCCGTAGCGTTCGACCTCGTCGCGCAACGGACGGATCATCTGCGAATGGCAGAGATAGCAGCCTTCGCGGACATAGATGTTGCGGCCGGCGAGCTCCAGCGGCGTGTAGGGCCTGACGCCGTCGACCACCTCGATCGTGCTCTTGAGGTAGAACAGCGGCGTGATCTCGACGAGACCGCCGATCGCGATCACCAGCAAAATGCCGACGACCAGGATGATCGAGTTCTTTTCGAAGATTTGATGGCGTGTCCAGAACGACATGGGAAGCTCCTCATTCCGCCGGCTGAAGAGCGGCGGGCATCTGGACTTCCTGCTCGCCGACGCGAACCGTCATCCAGAGATTGTAGGCCATGATCAGCGCGCCGATCAGGAACAGCGCGCCGCCGGCGGCGCGGATGACGTAGAAGGGATGCATCGCCTCGACGGTCTCGATGAAGGAATATTCGAGGAAGCCGAGCGAGGTGTAAGCACGCCACATCAGGCCCTGCAGGATGCCCGACACCCACATCGCGGATATGTAGAGAACGATGCCGAGCGTCGCGATCCAGAAATGCCAGTTGACGAGCTTCAGGCTGTAAAGACCCTTGCGATTCCAGACCCACGGCACCAGGCAGTACAGCGCACCGAAGGAGACGAACCCGACCCAGCCGAGCGCGCCGGAATGCACGTGGCCGATGGTCCAGTCGGTGTAGTGGCTGAGCGAATTGACCACCTTGATCGACATCATCGGGCCTTCGAAGGTAGACATGCCGTAGAAGGCGACGGAGACGACCAGCATGCGCAGCACGGGGTCGGTGCGCAGCTTGTCCCAGGCACCCGACAGCGTCATCAGGCCGTTGATCATGCCGCCCCAGGACGGCATCCACAGCATGATCGAGAAGGTCATGCCGAGCGTCTGCGTCCAGTCCGGCAGCGCCGTGTAGTGCAGATGGTGGGGACCGGCCCAGATGTAGAGGAAGATCAGCGCCCAGAAGTGGATGATCGAGAGCCGATACGAATAGATCGGCCGCTCCGCTCGCTTGGGAATGAAGTAGTACATGATGGCGAGGAAGCCGGCGGTCAGGAAGAAGCCAACCGCGTTATGGCCGTACCACCACTGGAACATGGCATCCTGGATGCCGCCCCAGGCGATATAGGATTTCGAGCCGAAGAACGACACCGGCAGCGCGGGGTTGTTGCCGAGGTGCAGAACCGCGATCGTCACGATAAAAGCGAGATAGAACCAGTTGGCGACGAAGATGTGCGGTTCCCTGCGCTTGATGATCGTGCCAAGGAAGACGAACAGATAAGTGACCCAGACGATGGTCAGCCAGAGATCGGCGTACCATTCCGGTTCGGCATATTCCTTGGACTGGGTGACGCCGAGAAGATAGCCAGTGCCGGCGATCAGGATGAAATAGTTATAGCCGAGCACGACGAACCAGGGCGCGAGATCGCCGACAAGCCGCGCGCGGCAGGACTTCTGCACCACGTAGAAGGATGTCGCGATCAACACGTTGCCGCCGAAGGCGAAGATCACGGCTGAGGTGTGCAGCGGCCGCAACCGGCCGAATTGAATCCAGGGCAGATCAAAGTTCAGCGCGGGCCAGGCCATTTGCGAGGCGATGATCAGCCCTACCAGGAAGCCCGCGATGCCCCAGAACATCGCCATGAATGCGGTGAACTTGATCGGGCCCATGTTGTAGTTGGGCCGACCGTTGATCTCCGCGGGCGGCAGTGTCGCCGGGCGATCGTAGTAGCGATTGATGATGAAGAACACCGCGGCCAGGCTCGCCGCCGCGCTGAGCGCAGCATGGAAGGCGAATGGCGCATCGAGCGCCTTGGCCGAGGCGATCAGGCACAGGAAGGCAGTGACCGCGAAGACGAGCGCCAGACCGCTTTCGCCTGTCGTCATGGTTTTCGAGATGGAAGGCTGGGGCATCGCGGATTCTCTCTGAAAGAACACGCTGCCAGAAACCACATTCATCCTCGCGGGGAATTGATTGAAATCAAGCTGGATGGATTTCTGTTAACGGGAGGCTGCTGCCGGTCGGCGAGCGATATCAACCGCTTGGACGTCGCGTCGAGCGCATTGCGTGTCGCGGCCTCCAGGAAAACACGGAGCCTGGAATCGCAGGATTTAAGGACGTTTCGTCAGTCGCTCGCGGTCGCCTTCAGCGCCGCGATGACGTCCTCGCGCGCGATGATTCCGACCAGCTTCTGGGTGCCGTCGAGCACGATGATGCTGCGGATGCGGTGCTCGACCATGATCTGGAGCACGCGCGTCAGCCGCGTGTCGGGGCTGACATAGATGAACTCCGGCGTCATGACGTCGCCGACCTTGCGGCTCATCAAGTCGTGATAGCGCGGCAGCATCTGGCTCGGCGTGAAGGCAAAGCACTTCAGGATATCGAATTTGGTGACGATGCCGACGACCTGACCATCGTCCTCGACCGGATAGGAGTTGAAATCGTCCTGCTCGAACATCTCGCTGAGCGCGAGCAGATTGTGGTCGCGTTGCACCGTCCTGACGTGGCGCGTCATGTAACTTTCGGCGGTCTGCTCAAGGAATTTGTACACGGCACGTCCTCATCGATTTGTCCGTGCGGCGCGGACCGTCAGTGCGACAACAGCACGCAGCGCGCAGTTTGCGTAACCAGATATTCCGTGACGCCGCCGAGAATCAGCTCGCGGAAGCGGGAATGACCGTAGGCACCCGCGACGATCAGGCTCGCGCCGACATCGTCGGCAACCCTCCCCAGTTGCACGGCGGCGGTTGCGTTTCCCGCCTCCGTGACCCGCGCGGTCGCGGTGACGCCGTGGCGGGCGAGCCAGGCGGCGACGTCGCTGACATGCGCCATCACCGCCGAGCGGTCGTCGTTCGTTTCCGGAATCTCGACGACGACGACGTCCTTGGCCTTGCGCAGCATCGGCAGCGCATCGGCCGCCGCCCGCCGCGCCTCCGGCGTGTCCTTCCAGGCCACCAGCACGCTGCGCAGATCGAGCCAGTTGGTTTGATCAGGCACGACCAGCGGCGGCCGGCCGGTCTGCATTACCAGATCCCTTGGGTTTGCCGTCGAAAAGGCATCGGAGAAGGTCGAGCTCTGCCCGCTGCTGACGATGATGTCGGCACAACGCGCCTGCGCCAGGACGTATCGTGCGGGAAAATCCATAGCGCTGCGCCATTCCGCACGCCCACTGCGCGCCCGGGTCGCGGCGCGGAATTGCGCCTCCAGATCAGCAAGGCGTCGCTTGACGGAGCCCTCCTCCTGATCGATCAGTCGCTGGGCCTCGGCGCCATCAGTGAAATAAAGCGGCGGGGCAGATCGCGCCGCAGCGATCCCGACGATATCAGCCTCGAATCGTTCGGCGAGCTCGCCCGCGACTTGAAGACGCGCGGTATTGAGCTGATCCAGCGCCAGGCTAACCATCACGGTCGCGTATGTCATCGGGAGTCTCCGGCGAGGTGAGCTTTTCGTACACATTTTTAAGCCCGTAGCAGCGCGGCAGAATGAGGTAGATCAAATTGCTCCGCATCATGAAGCGGAAAATCCGCCGACGAAATGAGAGATCGGAACTTGCCTCGGAGGCTACCTTGAGCGAAATTACCGGCAGGCTCGCGGCTCTTCGCCACCAAATTGGAGCAAGCATTTGTCGCCGACCCGCGTCACGCATCCGCCCGACGACCATCGTGGCGAGCATTTCCGGGTCCGGATCGAGGGGTTCGGCGTCGGCACCTGGGATCTCGACCTCGCGACGCGCGAGCTGGAATGGTCAGAGACCGCGCGGATGCTGCTCGGCATCGAACGGGGCGCGACTGCGAGCTATGATCTCTTCCTGTCGCGTCTTGCGCCCGCGGACCGCGAGCGCGTCGAGGCTGCGATCAGAGAAGTCACCGACCACGGCGGCAGCTTCGACGTCTCTTTCAGGATTGCCGGCGCTTCCGATCGGGGCAAATGGATCAGGGCCCGCGCCGGCCTGATCAGGGATGATGCCGGGCTCGCGCGGCATCTGTCCGGCATCTTCCTCGATATCGACAAGGAGAAGCAGGTCGAGGAAGCACTGCGCACGCGCGAGACTCACCTGCGCTCCATCCTGCACACCATTCCCGACGCCATGATCGTTATCGACGGTCACGGTATCATGCAGCTGTTCTCGACCGCCGCCGAGCGCCTGTTCGGCTGGTCCGAGCAGGAGGCGATCGGCCAGAACGTCAGCATCCTGATGCCGGAGCCCGACCGAACCCGACACGACGGCTACATCGCGCGCTATCGCTCGACGAATGATCCGCACATCATCGGCATCGGCCGCATCGTAACCGGCAAGCGCCGCGATGGCACGAAATTCCCAATGCATCTGTCGATCGGCGAGATGCAGTCCGGCGGCGAGCCCTTTTTCACGGGCTTCGTGCGCGACCTCACGGAGCACCAGCAGACTCAGGCCCGGCTCCAGGAATTGCAGTCCGAGCTCGTCCATGTCTCGAGGCTGACGGCGATGGGCGAGATGGCCTCGGCCCTCGCCCATGAGATCAACCAGCCCCTGGCGGCAATCAGCAATTACATGAAAGGGTCACGACGGTTGCTGGCCGGTAGTACCGATCCCAACGCTGCAAAGATCGAGAACGCGCTCGATCGCGCTTCGGAGCAGGCGTTGCGCGCGGGCCAGATCATCCGACGCCTGCGCGACTTCGTCTCCCGCGGCGATCCGAGAAGCGGGTCGAGAGCCTGTCGAAACTGATCGAGGAAGCCGGCGCGCTCGGACTTGCCGGCGCGCGCGAACAGAACGTGCAGCTCCGCTTCAGCCTCGATCCCACTGCCGACCTGGTCCTCGCCGACCGCGTGCAGATCCAGCAGGTTCTGGTCAATCTGTTCCGCAACGCGCTGGAAGCGATGGCGCAGTCTCAGCAACGAGAGCTCGTCGTCACCAATCGGCGCGTTGGTGACGAGATGATCGAGGTGGAAGTGTCGGATACCGGCTCCGGCTTCCGGACGATGTCATTCCAAACCTGTTTCAAACCTTCTTCACCACCAAGGAGACCGGCATGGGTGTGGGATTGTCGATCAGCCGCTCGATCATCGAGGCTCACGGCGGCCGCATGGTCGCCGAGAACAATGCATCGGGCGGTGCGACATTCCGCTTCACCTTGCCGGCAGCCGACGAGACCTGAGCAATGACCACCAAGGGACATGTTTACATCATCGACGACGACGAGGCGATGCGGGACTCGCTGAACTTCCTGTTGGATTCCGCAGGCTTTGGCGTCACCTTGTTCGACAACGCGCAAAGCTTCCTCGACGACCTGCCCCGCCTCGCCTTCGGCTGTGTCGTCTCCGATATCAGGATGCCGGGCCTAGATGGGATCGAGCTCCTGAAGCTGATGAAGGATCAGCACTCGCCGTTTCCGATCCTGATCATGACCGGCCACGGCGATGTTCCGCTCGCGGTCGAGGCAATGAAGCTTGGCGCCGTCGACTTCCTGGAAAAGCCGTTCGAGGATGACCGCCTCACTGCCATGATCGAGACCGCCATCCGCCAGGCCGAACCGGCTGCCCAGAGCGGGGCCGTGGTCCAGGACATTGCCGCCCGCGTCGCCTCCTTGAGCCCAAGGGAGCGCCAGGTCATGGAGGGGCTGGTCGCGGGGCTTTCCAACAAGCTGATCGCTCGCGAGTACGACATCAGCCCGCGCACCATCGAGGTGTACCGGGCCAATGTCATGACCAAGATGCAGGCGGGCAGTCTCTCGGAACTGGTGCGCCTCGCAATGCGCGCCGGCATGCTGAAGGATTGAGGCCAACCGGTTTGAGACAAGTCAAGGCGGGCTGGTCCGCCTGTGCTACGCGATCCGGATGATCGAACTCGGCTCGCGCCATCAGCGGCTACCCATGGCATCGTCGGCACAGCCCATCGTCTACGTGGTCGACGACGACGACGCTGTGCTGGGATCGCTGCGCTTTCTTCTGGAAACCGACGGCTTTGCCGTGCGGACGTTTCGGAATGCCACAGCACTGCTCAACGCTGCGAGCCTGCCCGGCGCGGACTGCTACGTGATCGACTACAAGATGCCCGATATCAACGGCATCGAGCTCGCCGACCGGCTGCGCCAGTTCGACGGCGACACCCCAGTGATCCTGATCACCGGCTACCCGGACGGCAATATCTCGGCCCGGGCTGCAGCGGCAGGCGTAAAAGATGTGATCTTGAAGCCGCTTCTCGACGAAAATCTGGTCAAACGGATTCGCCACGCCATCCAGAGCCGTCGCCGGAATTAACCTACGGGATTCTACGTAAGGGCGCCCCCTTAAGATATCTCGCGAAATTTTCGAACCACCCGATACCGCGTACCAAAGTGCCATCACAACGGAGATGGCGCAGATGCTGACCCAGACGCTCAACACCCAAGCGATCAACACGCAAGTTCGTGGCAAGATTGCCCCTGTTCATCCCGTCTCCGACCAGTTCGGCGCGATCGCCGGCCATGTCGGCCTCGTCGCCACTGAGTTCTCGTACCGCAAGGAGGAGGAGATCTATGGTGAGGACGAGCCGGCCGAATACGTCTACCAGGTCGTGTCAGGTGCGGTCCGCACCTATAAGCTCCTCTCCGACGGCCGCCGCCAGATCGGCGCCTTCCACCTGCCCGGCGACGTATTCGGCCTCGAATCCGGCGCCAGCCACCGCCTTGCTGCCGAGGCGATCATCGACACCAATGTTCGCCTGGTGAAGCGCGTAAGCCTGGAAAAGGCTGCCGGCACCGACGTGCAGGTCGCCCGTAAGCTCTGGGCCATGACCGCTGGCGAGCTGCGTCACGCCGAAGACCACATGCTGCTGCTCGGACGCAAGACCGCGATGGAGCGGGTCGCGACCTTCCTGCTCGAAATGGACCGCCGCCTCGCCGTCGCGGGCATGATGGCGCTGCCGATGTGCCGCCGCGACATCGGCGACTATCTTGGCCTCACGCTGGAGACCGTGTCGCGGGCGCTCTCGCAGCTTCACGCCCAGGGCATTCTCGGCTTTTCCGGCGCCCGGCAGATCGAACTTCGCAACCGCCAGCGCCTGCGCAATCTGGACGCCTGATCAGGCAATAATTGGGTAGCCCTCGTGGAACGAGTGACGACTCTGCGTCGCAAGATCTACCTCATCCTGGAGCAGGGCTTTCCCCACGGCGCCGCAAGTTGGGCGGTGAATACCGGCCTGATACTAGCGATCGTCGTCAGCCTCCTGGCCACCGTTTGCGAATCCGTTCCCGATTTGGCCCGTCGGTATACCTCAGGTTTTCAGGCCATCGAAATCATGGTGGCTTCGATCTTCTGTGCAGAGTATCTGGCGCGGGTCTGGACCGCGGCGGAGCACGCACCATGGCGACACTTTGGAGCACTCGGGTCACGACTTCGTTTTACGGCAAGCCTCAACGGAATCATCGATCTCGCCGCCATACTGCCGCTTTTGCTGGCTCCATTCGCAGCTCCGGAACTCAAGACCTTGCTGGTGTTGCGCTTGGTGCGTTTCCTGAAATTGGCACGCTATTCACCTGCGATTGGCTCGTTGTTGGAGGCGCTTTACGCTGAGAGGCACGCTCTCACGGGATGCTTTGTGATTCTACTTGGCACGGCACTGATCGCAGCCGGGCTAATGCATCTCGCCGAGAGCGCGGTCCAGCCTGAAAAATTCGGGACAATACCGAACGCTCTATGGTGGGCGATCGTGACGCTTGGTACAGTCGGGTATGGCGACGTCGTTCCAGTTACGGCGATCGGACGCTTCATTGCGGGCTGCACCATTTTCGCAGGTTTGCTTATGGTCGCTTTGCCCGTAGGCATTGTTGCGACCGCTTTCGCCAACGAGGTACATCGCCGCGATTTCATCATTACCTGGAGCCTCGTTGCCCACATTCCGCTGTTCAGCGAGTTGAGCGCCCTCCAGATCGGCGAGATCATGAAGATGCTGCGGGCCCAGAAGCTTAATGCCGGGTCCGTTATAACCCGGCGGGGCGAGCCTGCACATTCGATGTACCTGATCGCCGATGGTGAGGTGGAGATCAAACTGCGACATAGGCCGGTGCGTCTGGGCTCCGGTCATTTCTTTGGCGAAATTGCTGTGCTGCGGCATGCTCGCCGTTCGGCAACGGTCATAGCTACCCAACCTACTCGCCTCCTCATCCTGGACGCGACTGACTTACATAGCCTTATGGATCGAGAGCCTGGCTTTGCTGCCCGCATCGAAGAAGCTGCTCGCGACAAACTCGGGCGCGAGCTAAGAGCGTCGACCGGCGATCTCGTGCACGAAGAGATTGCAAGCGGGCTTCCAGCAATTCGCGAACGATGATCGTCTGCCGGAGCGGCCGACACCATGGAAGCGCCGGCGCTGGGCCGCGTCTACTGCTCGAGCACGTAAGAGCCCGGTGCCTCATCCAAGGGCGCGCTCTTCTGTCCTGTGTCTGCCGCCAAGCAGGTCGGAACAGGCTGACTGGAATGCGCGGCGAGAAATCGCGTCCACTCCGTCCACCATGATCCCTCGTGGGACGGTGCGCGCTTGATCCATTCGTCCGGGCCGAGATAGGGATCATGAGCCTTCTTTGTACGCACCTGATAGCTGTGCCCCTCTTGGCCGGGAGGCGCGACAATGCCGGCATTGTGTCCGCCACTCGTCAGAACGTAGGTGATGTCCGCATCGGCAAGGAAGTTGATCTTGTACGTCGACTTCCACGGCGCGACGTGGTCGCGCAACGTGCCGACGACAAACATCGGTATGTGCAGATCCGCGAGCGAGACCGGCCTGCCATTGACCTGATAGCGCCCCTCGGCCAGATCATTATTGAGGAACAGGCGCCGCAAGTAGTCCGAATGCATTTGGTAGGGCATTCGCGTGGCATCGGCGTTCCACGACATCAGTTCGTTTGGCGCGGCCCTCTCTCCGATCAGATAGTCCCGCACGACGCGCGACCAAAGCAGGTCATTGGTTCGCAACATCTGAAAGGCCCCGGCCATCTGTGCCGCTGCGAGCAGCCCCTGCCGCCACATCATATCCTCCAGGAAAGCGACCTGGCTTTCATTGATGAACAAGGTGAGCTCGCCGGCTTCCGTGAAATCGGTTTGCGCCGCGAGCAGCGTCACCGTTCGCAGGCAGTCGGGCCGCTCGCGAGCCAGCCTGGCCGCCGCGATCGACAACAGTGTACCGCCAAGGCAGTAGCCGGCGGCGTGGATAGGCTGTCCAGGACGAAGCGAGTTGACGGTAGTGATCGCGGCATCCACTCCGAGCTCGCGGTAATCTTCGAGACTGAAATTGCGATATTCGGGTGTGGGGTTCTTCCATGAAATCATGAAGACAGTGAAGCCGCTCTCGATTAGATAACGGACGAGAGAATTACGCGGCGTCAGGTCAAGAATGTAGTACTTCATGATCCAGGCAGGCACGATCAGAACGGGTTCGGGCCGCACGGTCGGCGTCGTCGGGGAATACTGGATGAGCTCGATCAGCTCGTTGCGATAGACGACCTTGCCGGGTGTGATGGCAACGTCTTTACCCACCACATAAGTCTGATCGCTCCTTAGCCTTGCACCGGCGAGCAGGGCTTGCCAATCCTCGACAAAGTTGTGCAGGCCATAGACGAAGTTGCCGCCGCCAGTCTCCATGATCTTGCGCAGAACTTCAGGATTGCTGACGGCGAAATTCGTCGGGGCCACCGTGTCTAGGCATTGGCGAAGCGCGAAGTCGGCGATCGCCGCGTTCGAATGGGCCAGTCCGTGAATACCGGTCGTCGTCGAATGCCACCATTGTTGGTTCAGCAGGAAAGCCTGGGCCAGGAGATTGAAGGATGGCAGCTCCCAATCGGAGCCTGTGAAACGGCGATCGTTTTCCAGCGGCCGGATCACGGACCAAGGCTCGAATACCGCATGCCTCGGTACCATGGCATCGACGAGATCAAACGCATTCTGGATCGCCCGGCCGGCAAGGCTGGCCCGCTTACCGGGTGAAGCCAGAAGGTGCAGTTGCCAGTCGGCAAAAGCCAGCGCCAGCGCTGCCGGCGAGACGCCGCCGGTCAACCGCGCCAGCGCTGCGTGGAAGGATCGATCGATGTCATCGACGGCTGGATCGGAGCCGGACGGCTGCGTTGGCACCATTGCCTCAACCACCTGGGGCTCGACGGGGACCTCGTCAGAATTCGAAGCTATGGGAAGGCGGTTGACGGATGCAGGAGGCGACATGGTGAACTCCTTTGGCCTCCGCAACCTAACTGTGTTGTCTGAGACCGAATTGAGCTGCATCAAGCCAAGGATTGAACTGCCTCTTACCTTGCTGGTCGAGGGACCAACAAGCCGGCGAGCCTTTCGATGATCGAGCAGCCTAGCGCGGCCACAGTTTTGGCCGCAGCCGACTTCTGGCAAACACCAAAGGACGCCCTCTACCGCGCGCTAGGCTCTGGCCCCGACGGACTTTCGCAGGTCGAAGCCGAACGGCGCCTCGCGATATTCGGAGCAAACCACGCTGATGCCTCTCAACGCCGGTCGGTCCTGCGCAAGTTCGGGCAACGGCTTTGGAACCCCTTGATTGCGATGCTCCTGGCGGCCGCGCTCGTATCCGGACTTAGCGGCGACGTTGGAAGTTTCGCGATTATCGCAACCGTGCTCTCTCTGTCCCTCACACTGGACATCGTTCAGGAACATCGCGCCGAGCGGACTGCCGAAGCGTTGCGGGACTCGGTTGCCATTCAGGCCGACGCCGTCCGGGATGGCAGGGATGTTACGGTACCGGTGACGGCGCTCGTCCCCGGAGACATCGTGAAGCTCCGTGTCGGCGACCTCATACCCGCCGATGGCATCGTCCTTGATGCCCAGGAATTGCAGATCAATGAGGCCTTGATGACGGGTGAGCCGTTTCCCGCTTTCAAGACCGACGATCCCTGCTCCGCGGCATCGCCGGCGGAGGCGACGAATGCCCTGTTCGCCGGAACCAGTACCGTCGGCGGAAGCGGCAGGATGTTGGTGGTGAAAACCGGAAGCCGGACCCGGTTTGGCGCGATCGCTGCGGCACTGGCGGCCAATGCTCCGCCAACGGCTCTCGAACAGGGTGTGCACAAGCTTGGACTCCTGATCCTTCGGCTTACGCTCTTTCTGACCCTCTTTGTGTTGTTTGCTCATCTCGTCGCGCAACGCGCCGCACTGGAATCCTTCCTGTTCGCGGTCGCACTCGCCGTCGGCCTGACGCCTGAGCTGCTGCCCATGGTGATGACGGTGACGCTCGCCCGCGGCGCGCTGCGCTTGGCGGACCGAAAAGTTATCGTCAAGCGACTGTCCGCAATCCATGATCTGGGGGCCATGGACACGCTTTGCGTGGACAAGACCGGCACGCTGACGGAAGCCAAAATCACGCTCGAAGCACATGTCGATCCGAAGGGGCGACCTAGCGAGCGGGTCTTGAGCCTCGCGTGCCTCAACAGCACCTTCCAGGCCGGCATCAGAAGTCCCCTCGACGATGCGATACTCTCCGCGCGGAACGGCAGCATAGATGGCTGGGTTCGACTCTCGGAAGTGCCGTTCGACTTCGAGCGAAGGTGCCTGTCGGTACTGGTGGCACAGAACGACGAACACGTCTTGATCGCAAAAGGCGCTCCAGAATCCGTCCTGGCCCGCTGCGTCGCCGTGGACATCGATGGTCTGTCCTATCCGCTCGACGCCGCCTGGCAGCAAAAAATGAGGGACACTCAGGATCAATATGCCCGCGACGGTCTTCGGCTTCTTGCCGTCGCCGTCAGGTCTGTTCCGCATGAGCAGCAGACGATTGCGGTCGCCGACGAGGCGGATCTGACCATGACCGGGTTCTGTGTCTTCGCTGATCCACCGAAGCAGGATGCAGCCTCAGCCATTGAAGCCCTTACCTCGCTAGGCATAACGGTAAAGATTCTCTCGGGTGACCACGGCGCAGTGGTCTCGCATGTCGCGCGATCGGTGGGTCTTCAGTCTGATCGTATCATGACCGGCGCCGAGATCTCGGAGCTCAGCGACGCTGCGCTCACGGCCCGGGTCGATAACATCGATCTGTTTACCCGCATCGATCCCGATCAGAAACGACGAATCATTGCTGCACTCCGGCATCGCAATCACGTGGTCGGCTTCATGGGGGACGGCGTCAACGATGCCCCCGCCATCCATGCAGCCCATGTCGGCATATCCGTCACGGGCGCAACCGAAGTCGCCCGCGCGGCCGCCGACATGATCCTGCTGGCTCCCGATCTCTCAGTCCTTTCGGCCGGCGTGCGCGAAGGCCGCAGAACTTTTGCCAACATCCTGAAGTATGTCCGAATGGGAACGAGCTCGAACTTCGGCAACATGCTCTCGATGGCCCTGGCCTCGATCGTTCTTCCGTTCCTGCCGTTGCTCCCGCTGCAGATCCTGCTGAACAACCTGATCTACGACCTCTCCGAAATCGGCATCCCTTTCGATGAAGTCGACCGCGAAGACCTTGCGCAACCGGAAACCTGGAACATGGCAAGCATCCTTCGTTTCACGATCATCATGGGAATTGTTTCTTCCGTGTTTGACGTGATTACCTTCGCCGTACTTCTGAAGCTATTTGAAGCGAATGCGGCGCAGTTCCAGACCGGCTGGTTCGTGGAATCGATATCGACGCAGATCCTGGTGATTTTCGTAATCAGGTCCCGCCGGAAGCCATGGCGCGCAAACCGTCCTCACACCATCTTGATTGCGACATCCCTCGGCGCCCTAATCGTCGGCGTTGGGCTTGCACTCGGCCCGTGGGGACAGCTATTCGGCTTTACCGCTCCTCCTGCGGCGCTCGTGGCGACGATATTCGCTATCGCGGTCACGTATCTCATCTCCGCGGAGATTGCCAAGCGCCTCGCAGTTTCAAATCCGTAAGGCCCGGGAGTGAACGTCTTGAGCTAGTTGGACGCGATAACGGTCGGTTGACGCTCAAGTCATGTACTGGCCGCCGTTGATCGACAGTGTCGATCCGGTGATGAAACCCGCCTCTTCTGCCGCCAAAAACACGACGGCGCGCGCAATCTCTTCCGGTCGACCGAGACGGCCGACCGGAATTTGCGGCAGAATGCTCTCCTCCAGCACATTTCGCGGCACGGCATCCAGCATCTCGGTATGGATATAGCCCGGGCAGATGGCGTTGACCGTGATTCTGAGGCGGGCTGTTTCCAGCGCCAACGCCTTGGTGAATCCAAGCTCGCCGGCTTTCGCGGCAGAATAGTTGGTCTGACCGAACTGGCCTTTTTGTCCGTTGATCGACGAGATATTGATGATTCGACCGTATCGTCGCGCACGCATGCCGTCGATCACCTGTCGGCACATGTTGAACGCACCGTCGAGATTGGTGCGGATCACGGCATCCCATTGCGTCCTGCTCATCTTGTGAAGCGTCGCGTCACGAACGATCCCGGCATTGTTGACAAGAACGTCGATCGGTCCGAGCGAGGCCTCAACGGACTTCACTCCGATGGCGCAAGCATCGAAATCACCAATGTCCCATTGATAGGAGGGGATGCTCGTTCGGCTCATGAATGCTTTGGCCGCCTCGGCGTTTCCGGCATAGGTGGCAGCTACGCGGTAGCCCGCCGTCTGAAGCGCTTGAGATACGGCGGCACCAATACCTCTGGTACCGCCCGTCACCAATGCCACCCGCGCCATGTCTAGCACTCCCGCCTACGCGGTTAGGACGATATCCGGCGCTCCTGGTACCGCTTTTGACGTGCGTCAAGACTCCCAGTGGCGACATGTGCTGCTCTTCGGCGGCAAGATCGAAACGGGAGGCGCGCATGTTCAAAGATCTACTGGTGCATATTCCAACGGAGCGCTCGCCGCGCCCCGCCATCGATGCGTCCGTTTCCCTGGCGATGAGTGCTGGCGCGCATCTGGATGCACTTGCAACAGGATATGCTTCGACGAACGTGCCTTTTGTTGCGGAAGGCGGCGCGGCCATCGCAGCATCGCTGCAACTCGAGTATGAACGTGCGCTGGAACGCGCCCAAGCCGCACTGCGCATTTTCGAGATCGAGGCGAAGAACGCCCGAATCAACTACGGGAAATACGCCCTGAGCGAGACTCCTGCCGAGACCGTTTCGAAAGCTGGGGCAACGGCTCGCCTCTATGATTTGACGATCGTGTCACAAGGCGACCCTGATTGCGATACGTTCGACAACCAGCTTCCTAAGGAGCTTCTGTTACAGTCGGGTGGGCCCTTGCTGTTCATTCCCTATACTTTCCGGGGTACGTTCAAGGCGGCACGCGTCGGCATCTGCTGGGACGGCAGTCGCCTTGCCGCCCGCGCCTTACGGGACGCGATGCCATTCATCACCGAGGCAGACGCTCTGACGACCGTCACCCTGAATGCATCCGAGGTACCGTCCGACGCATCGCCCGAACGCCTCCTGACGCACCTCGCGCGGAAGGGCTTGCCGGCAAAGGCCGTTTCGCTTCAAGCCGACCGTAGTAATCTGCAAGCGAGCATCCTGTCCATCGCTGCGGATGAAAGCCTCGACCTACTGGTCATGGGCGGTTACGGCCATTCTCGATTCCAGGAAGCGGTGTTCGGCGGTGTCACGCAGGAGACGTTCCGCAGTATGACCGTTCCTGTCATGATGTCGCATTGATGGAGCGCGATGTGAGGAGAACTGTACGTGCCATCGCAGGCGCCATGCTTGCTGCGAATTTTCTTCTCTCCTCAGACCCAACTGCGGCTTCAAGCGTCGAGCAAGGCCGGCGCCTTGCGCTGCTGTATTGTGCGAAGTGCCACTCGACCGACAAGGTCAGCCCCAGCCCGCTTAGGATCGCACCCCCGTTCAGGACGTTACACGAACGATATCCAATCGAGATGCTGCAGGAGGCCCTGGCCGAGGGCATCGTCACGGGGCACCCAACGATGCCGGAATTTCGTTTTGACGCGGACCAGGTTGGCGATTTCATGGCCTTCCTGAAGACATTGGAGCAATGAGGGCTCGTGATGCGGTTCGAGCGACAGGGGCCTGGTTGGAATTGGCGCGGCATCTCCGACCCTAGTTGGTGGGAGCTTCGGCGAGCACCACACCAACCGCCTCAGGGACGACATTTCTGGAGACCTGCTAAATGACTCTACGGAATTCGTGCTTGGCTCTTGCGATCTTGGCAAGCGCTGGCACATCGGCAACTGCCCAATCGGACTTCGAACCTTCCCCAACTGTAAAACAATACGCGCCCCGCCTAGTCGAAGTTATGAACGCGGCCCAGCTTCAGCACCTGAAACTGTGGTTCGCGGGCAAGTCGAAGAACTGGGAACTTGCCGCGTACGAATTGCGCCAGTTGACGGATAGTCTGGCCCAAGCTGCCGTATTCTACCCGGGCATTCCCGTAACCAACGTAACCACGATGAAGGATCCGCTGCTCTCCGCGGCGCGGCAACCGTAAGCGTCGCGCTGATCGCTGCCTCGCTGGTCAGTTTTGAGATTGTCTCATCTGAGAGGCCACTGAGACGAAGCATCTGACGACGCTCCGCGACCGCAATGCTCGCTTGCCGTGCCTCAGCCTGGCTCGCCTCAAGAACGCGTTGCGCTACCGCATTCCCTTGAAATAGCTGGGTGTTGCGGTTGAGTTGCTGAGCTGCCAGGACGTCCTGCGCAACGGCATGGAGGTAGTCGCGCTGCTGCGACACGAAGCCTGGGCTCTCCATGAAAGCGAGCGGCTGCCCAGCAGCGACACGGTCACCTCGCGCCACCAAGAGGTTGATTACCATGCCGGCCACAGGAGCGCTAACAACCCACATTTGCGGCGTAGGGACTACGATCTGTGCCGGATAAGGCAGTGTCTTGTCGGTTGGACTGGCAACGGGATGAACGACGCGAACTCCCAGGCTTATTGCCTGCTCAGGGCTGAGTTTCACTCCACCCTCGGCCATGGATATAGACGGAAAATTCAGGACCGCCGCTGCAATCAGGATGCGAGCCCCGTTCCTCCACGAGAGCACCTCAAACAGCCGGCCCTTGTCGTCGATCACGCGGAGCTCATACATCCAGGTACCAGCTTCGCGTTCGAGCTTCACGCCGACGACCTCTCCCGGAAGCTTCCCTTTCACCACATTGAGAATATCGGCATACGGACGGATCTCGCCGGCCTCGACGGCCCGCCGCGCGTCATCGTGGTCGCGGGCGAACGCCGGTGCCCCGCCGCCCGCGGCCACAAGGGCCGCGGCAAGGATCAGGGCGCGAATTCGGTATGGGCGCAACGTCATCATCCGGAAATATGGATGCCAGATTTCACCTGACAAATAGCTGACTTGGCTCAACAGGCGGCGGTCAGGCCGCTTCTGACAGGTTGCTCGGCATCGCCGGCGCATGGTGCGGCCGGCAACCGTCAGGAGATACCTATGCGCAAGATCGCCATCCTTACCGTCGCCGCCGTGACCCTCGGCGCGGCGTCCGCCCAGGCCGGCAGCCTCGGCAAGCCGTGCACGTCAGCCGCGGAGGCCCAGTGGCTACCGATCGCGCAATTGCAGGCCAAGGTCGAGGCCCAGGGCTACAAGGTCCAGAAGGCCAAGCTCAAGCATGCTTGCGGGGAGCTCTACACGCTCGACAAGAACGGCAACCGGGTCGAGCTGTTCGTGGACCCGACCAACGGCCAGATCATCGGCCAGATGTGACGGCCCGCAAATGAGAACCGTGAGCAACACGATCGGAGCCGGCGGCGCGATGCCGCCGGCCACGGTCAAGGTCTGGGATCCGCTCGTCCGGATCTTCCACTGGTCGCTGGCGAGCCTGTTCGTTCTGGCCTACGCCACCGGTGACGAGATCGAGCGGGTGCACGTCGCGGCCGGCTACACCATCGCCGGCCTCCTCGCTATCCGCATCGTCTGGGGCTTCGTCGGCCCGCGACATGCGCGCTTTTCGAACTTCGTTCGTCCGCCACGCGAGGTGCTCGCCTATCTTCGCGATGTCGCTCTGCTCAGGGCTCCCCGCTACATCGGGCATAACCCCGCCGGCGCTGCCATGATCATCGCCCTCATCGTCGCGCTGGCCGGCACCTGCGCGACGGGCTACATGATGACTACGGATGCCTACTGGGGCTCCAAGCTGATCGAACACGTTCACGAATTCCTGGCCAACCTGACCGTCGGCCTGGTCGTGGCGCATGTCCTCGGCGTGTTGATCGCGAGCTTCGAGCATCGCGAGAACCTGGTGGCTTCCATGATCTCCGGCCGCAAGAGGGCTGCCGACTAGGCAGCTCTCTGCAACCCCGAACCGCAACCGGGAGCGTCCCCTTGCCCGCCACCCCGCACATCGAAAAGCACTTCACCGCCTCCGAAAGCGTCCGTGACGTCGTGATCGGGATGGCTGACGGCTTGACGGTCCCGTTCGCGCTGGCGGCGGGCCTTTCCGCGGCCGTCACCAACACGCACGTAATCGTCACTGCCGGATTGGCCGAGGTCGTGGCCGGCGCGATTGCGATGGGCCTAGGTGGGTATCTCGCCGCGCGCACGGACGCAGAGCATTACGCCGCTGAAGAACAGCGCGAGCACCATGAAATCGATCACATGCGTGAGCGGGAGATTGACGAGGTCGAGCAGATCTTCCGCGAGTATGGTCTTGAGGGAGATGTGCTCAAGTCAGTTGTCGGTGCGGTCGCGTCAAACCGGCAGCGATGGGTCGACTTCATGATGCGCTTCGAATTGGGGCTGGAGCGTCTCGACCCGAAGCGCGCGCCGATCAGCGCCGCCACGATCGGAGGGTCCTATGTGGTGGGCGGTCTGATTCCCCTCGTGCCCTACATGTTCACCCAGAACATCGGGACGGCCTTACAGATCTCGGTGGCCGCGACCGGCGTCGCCCTGCTCTGCTTTGGAGCCGTCAAAGGACACTTCACCGGCGTCAACAAGGTCAAGTCGGCGTTGCAAACGCTGCTCGTGGGCGGATTGGCCGCCGGAGCGGCGTACTGGCTCGCGCATCTATTCGGATAGCTTAACTAGCGTCTTCGCCGCCACCTCCCGGCTGCCCTTGTTTTGTGAGTTATCCGGGCTGCGCTGCAGTGGCGCGGTTTCCGCGAGCAACTATACGCTTCCGTGCAGCCGAAGCAGTCGACAACAAGAAGGACAAGAGCTTCCTCGTCGTCACCGCACTCCCGTAAGCCATCCCCCGACGGCTGCGCTGGCTGTCTGCGTGGCGATCAGCGGTCCGACACTAAAGATAATCACGATCGACCACATTGCACCGGTTGGGGGCGCAAGCTGTAATAGATGCGCAGCCGACGGTAGATAGGGTGGCACAGCGAGCAGCGTTGCACAGAGCAAAAGCGCACCCCACAACCAGCCGTTCCGCGTCACCTCGTTGACGAAGAGCGGCGAGCGCTGATCACGCATGTTGAACGCGTGCCAGAGCTGGGCGAAGGCGAGCGTGAGGAACGTGGTGGTGACCGTTGATCGGACATCAAGAGCGAGCCAGGACGACGCAGCCAGCGCCCCGAACGTGCCGGCGGTCAACGCCGCCCCGTGCAGGACGATCGTGATCCATTGCCGGCGGCCCAGGATGGGCTCTTTTGGATCGCGAGGCGGCCGCTTGAGGATGCCCTCCTCGCCCTCACCCATGGCAAGCGCGAAAGCGGGGAATACGTCTGTCACCAGATTGAGATACAGAATTTGCAGCGGCAGGAGCGGCGAAGGAAGCGCCAGCGACACGGCAAGGCCGACCGCCAACACCTCGCTCAGATTGCAGGACAGAAGGTAGGCGACGAAACGACGGATATTAGCGAAGATCACGCGGCCCTCGCGGATGGCCCTGATGATGGTCGGAAACGAATCGTCGAGCAGAATCATGGCGGCCGCCTCGCGAGCGACATCGGTGCCGCGCAATCCCATCGCCACGCCAATATCGGCCTGCCGCAGAGCAGGCGCGTCATTGACCCCGTCCCCCGTCATCGCGACGATCTCGCCCGCTGCCTGATACGTCCGGACGAGGGCGAGTTTTTCATCTGGAGTTACTCTCGCAAAAATTCCGATGTCTCGGAGCGCAGGCTGCCCGGTTTCAATCATCTGCCTGATATTCTTGCCCTCCACGACATTCGCAACGTTCTCCCCAAGACCGACGGCTCGGCCGATACTTTTCGCCGTCACCACGTGATCGCCAGTGACCATGACGACGCGAATTCCCGATTGCCGGCAGTCCTGGATGGCCGGTGGCACGTCGGCCCGCGCGGGGTCTTCCAGGCCAACAAGACCAGCAAGCACCAGCCTGTCGTATGGTACAGCATCGGCCAGCTGATGGATTTTCGTTGCGCAGGCGAGCACCCGCAGGCCCTGATGGCCGAGCCGATCGGCTCGGCTGAGCCACTCCGCTCGCATGGCGTCATCAAGCGCGACCTCGCTATTACCGACGGCTACGAGCGTTGTTGCTGCCAGGACCGCCTCGGGCGCTCCCTTCACGGCGATCAGCACACCATCGCCATGCTCATGAACGGTCGCCATCATTTTGGTCGCGGGATCAAACGCATGCTTACGTACGACGCCGTGCCCTTCCAGCAAGGCTGTCCGCCTGAAGCCGGCGCGTAGCCCGGCACGCAGAAGCGCGATCTCCATGGGATCGCCGCTGCCGCGCTCCTCGGAACCATCGAGATGCGCGTCGTTGCATAGGACCGCGATCCGGAGCAATTCGGCCGCCTGCGGATCGTCGGCGACCTGCGGACCCTCGCCTCCCTCTGGAGCGCCGGTCCCGAGCTCGATCTCGCCTGAGGATGTGCAGAGCCGTCGCACCGTCATCCGATTTTCGGTCAAAGTACCGGTCTTGTCGGTGAGAATAACCGTGGTCGCCCCGAGCGTCTCGACCGCCGAGAGACGTTCGATCAGTGCATTTTGCTGCGCCATGCGCCACATGCCACGGGCGAGCGCAAGCGTCGCGACGATGGGCAGACCCTCGGGAATCGCGGCAACGGCGAGCGCGATAGATGCCTCGATCATCAGGAGAGGGTCTTTCCCACTCATGAGACCAACAGCACCGATGATTACGGCAACAGCGATGGTCGCCCAGACGAGCTGCACCGACAGGCGCTCGAGCTTGCGCTCAATGGGCGAACTGCCCGGATCGGCTTCAAGAACTAGCCGCGTCACCCGGCCGAGTTCTGTAAGGAAGCCGGTCGCGACTACGACACCAGCGCCGGTGCCGCGCGTAATCGCGGTGCCCTTGAACGCCATCGACGCGCGATCGCCGAGACGGGTGTCTGTGCTGACCCGCTCGATCTGCTTGTCGACGGCGACTGATTCTCCGGTCAGCGATGACTCGTCCGCTGAAAGACGAGATGTCTCAATGAGGCGCAGGTCGGCCGAAACGGCATCACCAGCCTCCAAGACCACGACATCGCCCGGAACCAGTTCCTCGGCCGGGATCACATGAACCCGCCCCTCGCGTCGGACACGGGCGGTCCGCGTGCCGAGCGCGCGCAAAGCGTCGATCGATCGGACCGCCTTCAACTCGGTCACGAACCCGATCAGCGTGTTGATGGCAAGCACCGCAAAGATGGCGCTGCCCTCCTCGAGTTCGCCGAAATAGAACGCCAGACCGGCTGCGCCGCTCAGGAGATAGACTACTGGACTCCTCAACTGGTGCAGCAGCAGGCGCAGCACGCCGGCTGGACGTCGCGAGGCGATGGCGTTCGCGCCGAAATGCTTTCGCCGTGCGCTGATCTCCGATTCGGACAACCCCTCGGCGCCGGACACGCGCAACTGCCCGAGCAGCTCCGCCACGGACAGAGCATGCGGAAATTTCGGGAGTATCAGCGGGTCAACAACTTCCTGCTTGGCGATGGCATACCTCGTTTGCGCCGGAATGGAGAGATGTGTCGCTAGACTGGGGCCTAAGCCGACACGGCTTCGTAGATATCCTCTTCCTGGGCGGTGTGCATGCGCACCAGCGTCTCGATCGCCTCGATCACACGTTGTGCGTCCCGCACGATATAGCGGTCCATTTTCTCCGAGGGCATGTCCTCGACGATCCGGCTGAGCAGCCGGGCAAGATGCAGGATCTCGCGATGGGCGCGGCTCATGGCAGAGAGGCCATGGCGCTCGCGCAGCACCTCCGCAAGCTTAGGATAGACGCTGTCTTCGTCGTCGCGCTCGTGTTTCACGACGCTGCCCTGAACCAGCCGCTGGGCCTCTCCGATCAATGTCCCGGCGGCTTCGGGCGTCAGGTCGTCCAGGGCATCGACGATCTTGCGCAGCCGGTCGAGGTCCCTGAACAAGGTCTGATGATCGTGACGCAATGTCAGCCCCTGCTCCGGGGTGATGCGACGGCCACCAGCGCCGAGGGCCGGAGTGAGCGCGCGCAGCGCGTTCAGGATGACGGCGACATCGATCACCTCCTGCGCGATCGCCGCCGGCACCGGGGTGAGCCAACCCAGAGTGGCAGCGACCATCGCGACGAGCGAGAGCCCCATGCCGACGACAATACTTTGCAGGGCAATCCGCCGCGCCCGCTGCGCAATTATGATCGCTTCGCCCACACGGTCGAGGCGGTCGGCCAAGATCACCACATCAGCCGCCTCAGATGAAGCGCTGGCGCCCCGCGCCCCGAGCGCGACCCCGACGTCGGCTACGGCTAGTGCCGGGGCGTCGTTGATGCCGTCGCCGACCATGATTGTCGGATGCAGCCTTTGCTCGGTGCGCACCGCCTCGACCTTGTCCGAAGGGACGCGGTCGGCCAGCACGGTATCAAGGTCGAGGGCCGCTCCGATGGCCTGCGCCGCCGCGGCGCGGTCGCCGGTGACCATCACCATGCGCGCGACGCCCGCGTCGCGCAGCAGCCGGATCGCCCGCGGCGTATCAGCCCGCAGCTCGTCGGCCAACAGCAGCGCGCCGATCATACGCCGGTCGATGGCGACAAAGACTATCAGCGCCGAGCGCCACGAGGCGCGCCGGATTGCCCGCAGCTCCCACGGCGACAGCTCCGCATTCGAGGGAAGCATCTGCCGCGAGCCAGCGGTGACCCGCTGTCCATCGATCAGGCCGCTCAAGCCCGAGCCCATCGTCTCCTTGACTTGTTCGGGTGCTTTCAGCTCGAGGCCACGATCGATGGCCGCCGCTACGACGGTCTTGGCAAGCACATGATGTGAAGCCTGCTCGAGCGATGCTCCGAGCCTTAGAACCTCGTCAGGGTCCTCTCCCGGTGCGACCTCGATCGAAAGCAGCCGCGCCCCTCCGACGGTCAGGGTGCCTGTTTTGTCAAACAACACTGTGTGCGCGCGCGCCAGCGCCTCGAGCGCCCCACTGCCCTTGGCCAGGATGCCGCGGCGCGCCGCTTGCGCGACGCCGGCAATGAAAGCGACCGGTGCAGCCAGGATCAGCGGGCAAGGCGTCGCCGCCACGAGTACGGCAAGACTGCGGCTCAGATCACCGGAGATCCGCCACGCCACGAAGGCGATCGCAATCGTCACCGGCAGAAGGATCAGCGCGTAGCGATCGGCAAGCCGCACAAAGGGCGCCTTTGCCGTTTGCGCCGCCGTCACCATGCGCACGATGCCAGCATAGGTGCTCTCGCCGGCCGGCGCAGTCACGGTCAACTCGAAAGTCTCACCCGCGTTCAGCGAACCTGACAGAACGGCACTCCCACGCGCTTTTTCGACCGGGATTGGTTCGCCAGTAACGGCGGACTCGTCGATGGTGGCAAAAGCCGAGCCGACAATTCCGTCGACCGGAATGATCTCACCGGCCCGGACCAGGAGTCCTTCGCCGACCGAGATTGCATCAACCGGAACATCTTCAATCCGTTCGCCGCTCTTGCGATGGGCCTGGCGCGGAGCACGATCCACCAGCGACCGCAGGTCGCGCTCCGCGCGAGCGACCGCGATGTCTTCCAGCACGTTGCCGCCGGAATACATCAACGCGACCACGGCCCCTGCAAGCGGCTGGCCAAGCGCCAACGCCGCGCTCATGGACAGCAGCGCAATAGCGTCCACACCAAGGCGACCGCTCAGAAGATCCCTGACGATCGAGACCGCCAGTCCTCCTATCACGGGCGCCGTGCCGATTGCCCATGCGAGGTCGGCCAGATCAGGCCGACCCGCGGCTCGCGCAAGAATACCCGCGGTCAATCCCGCGATTGCGATCGCAACCAGGGCCCATCGCAGAACCCGCTCAAACGACATGGTCTCATTCCGCAGCTATTTGCGTCCCGGCTTAGGTGGTTCCTGAATTGATTTCATGTAGTTCAAGGCTGCTACCGCATCATCCCTGTTGAAGCGGAAGGTCGGCATTGAAGGATGAATGCTGCTGTAGCCCTCCTGTAGTCGCTCCAGGAAGTCACTATCGTAGAGCTTGGTTTCGCTAAAGCTGCGAAAGGGCGGCGCTCGCCTGTTAGGACTTGCCCCGGTCCTGCCAACGGAGTGACAGCGTGCGCACATTCTTTGTAACAACTCTTTGCCATGTTGCTGTTCCTCGTCGAGCGCGCGGGCGCCGGTGCTCGACCATAGATCTATTGTCGCAAGTATCAGCAAGCATCGCATCATCGCAGTCGTTCCCGCGAAACAGTTCACCAGCGTGAGGTTGCCTTGCCGTAGACATAGAGAGCAACCAACCCGACGGTCACTGCCGTCGAGAGGATCAAGATGTTTCGATCCCAATCGACTCGCTCCTTCTCGGTTCTTCTGAAAGCCAGAGCCGAGAATAGAGCTTTCATGGCAAATCGGCGCATCGAAGCAGCCCTCCTACCCACATGATGTCGCTGCCTTTGAAAGCCAGCTTGATGCAGCTCAAAGGGTGAGCCCGTGTGGTGATCGGGCTCGCTATAGCGACAAGTATGACCGCCAAATGGCACCGCGCCTGCCGAAAGCGATTGGCGCGATTGCCCCGGGCGTATGGGCACGCTGACTGCGCCCAGGCTTCGCGGCCGTTCCTCCACACTTGACCTGCCTCAAAACGTGCCCGCTACGACGGGGCTAAACTGACTGAAATCGGAGGCGGCCAATGGACGAAATGTTCAGGCGGAAAATCCTTCGGCTTCTGGATCAGCACCGGACCACCAGGATCGCTACCGTACGACCTGACGGCTGGCCCCAGGTGACCACCGTTGGCTACGCCAACGATGGACTCGTCATCTATTTTCTTTGCGGAGCGGACAGCCAGAAGGCCGCCAACCTTGCGAGGGACGATCGGGTCTCGCTAACGGTGGACGACGATCCCGCCCGGGTGATGGACATCGCGGGTCTATCGATGGCGGCACGTGCGAAGCTCGTAACTGATCCCGCCGAATTCGAAAAAGCCTTGCGGCTCTTGATCTCGCGATATCCGAACCAGAAAAGCCTCGATCTCCCCATGCCGAAAACTTCGGAGGTCTGCGTCTTTCGCCTGACACCCACGATAGTCTCGCTACTCGACTACTCAAGGGGATTTGGACATACCGACCTTATCGCCTGCTAAAGAGCTGCGCTTCCATTAGCGCGCGCGGTTGCTCTCTCATTCTGCCTTCCGTCGCCGGAACTGCTAATCGGCATGCGGTTTTGGCGATGAAGATGCCCGCATGCGCTCGCGCGGTGTTGCCGTGGGTGCCCGACCGCGAGTTGGGACGGAAACATGTTACGCAGCATCCGAGTTGATGCCAGTCTTGCGATTCTGATCGCGTTCGCAGCATTGCCTCTCACAGTCCTCGACCACATGAGGTCGATTCAGGAAGAATCTAGGCCGAAGCAATTGATCTCGGCTTCGTGCGGCCCCGTGATGGCGTGAGGCTGGTCGCCCCCTTTGCCCGGGCGAAACTCATTTCAGCGTGCGCGGCTGCATGCTAAATTTACCAGATTTGATCTGTCGCAAAGCAGACACAGGCCAGAGGATCATTCTTTCAAACGGTTCACTCAATGGAGTGTTGCCATGATCATTGAACGCCTGTCGCAAGAGCATCGCAATATTGAGACACTGCTCGCCATCCTCGAGCGGGAACTTGAGGTGTTCGACCGCGGAGACCGTCCCGACTACGAAGTCATTCGCGCCGTACTCAGCTATTTCGAAGTCTACCCGGAGGTATATCATCATCCCCAGGAAGATCGCGTCTTTGCCAAGCTAAAAGCTCGTGATCCAGCTGCGGCTGCGAAGATCGGCGATCTAGCTCGCGAGCATCAAAAAGGGGCCGAACGCTTGCGTCGCGTCGCTCACGCGATCGACAGCGTGCTCGCGGATCGTGAGGTGCTCCGCCAAAATGTGGATACCATCGTTCGCGATTTCATCGAGCAGGAGCGCCGTCATATGATGATGGAAGATCGCGACTTCTTTCCCGCTGCGCTTAAGGCGCTCAAGCCGCAGGATTGGACGGAGATCGCCTCGGCGGTAACCGGTCTTAAGGATCCGTTGTTCAGCGATGTTGCCGAAGAGCGGTTCGATGCGCTACGCGCACATATTTTGCGACTGGAGCAGGAGGCTGCAGCCGAGCGGAAGTAACGGGAGGCGGAGCGAAAGGCGAGATTCCCGGTTATCGACGGGCCCCACACTGTTCTCTGCATGCAGATCGCCACAAGGTGGGTCCCGACTTTCCATCGTAGTCGTCGTGCCGTCTACTATCCTCGAGCCAAAGCGTTTAGAGACCTACCATGTCAAAAGCACTCAAATGCTCCTTCTTCGCATTTCTTTTGTTCGCGATTCTGGCGCAATCCGCGGTGGCCGATCCACAACACGGCAAGGACATCGCAAAACGCTGGTGCTCAAACTGTCATGTCGTCGAATCCAGCCAGACGAATGCCATCGACCATGCGCCACCATTCAGCCAAGTCGCGCGAACGCCCGAGTTCGATCAGAACCATCTCGCGTTCCTGCTGCTCAAGCCGCACCCCAATATGCCAAGCCTGTCGCTCCAGCGATCAGAAATATCGGATTTGGCCGAATACATCCGCTCACTCAAGTAAGAAAAGCCGAAACGCATCGGCGCGCTAGAGGTATGCTGCGCGTTGAGTTGATCAGGGACCTCGAGACCGAGCTCCAGAAGAGGGAGTTATTTGCAAGGCGTTCCCTCTTTCGGCTTGGCAGCACAGTTCGTGTTTCTGTCCGCTGGCTACGCAAGGACGATCTTGGTTTGCGCGGCCCTGCCGTGGTCATCATGTTTGAGGCAGGTCAAGGCTAACCGCCGGCTCGAGCCTATACTTAATTGTGTCGAATGGCATGAGCGAGCGCCGGTGCCGTTCCCGGTTGCGGAGCCTCGGACTCCTTGGGTCTTTCGACCGCGACCATGGGTCGGCTCCTAGAGCAGCTCCGCCGGCCCGTTCGGTAGAACTACGGTCGGCCCTGCCGGTTGGACCGCCGAAGCCCTGAACTCAACGAAAGTGGAAATCGGCCTCGGCGCTCCTTCTGGAAGCCGGGGCTGACTGGCATCCGGGCGGTGCAAGCCGGGGCAACCGGCTGTGGCGGGCGAGGCCCGTCTGCCGACTAACAAAAGGGCGCAATCGGGGGCACTCGAGCAGGAGAATCGTATGATGTCCGCCAACCTTCACACAGACGACCTCGCTGCAGTCGTGCACTATGCACTCGAGACCACCCGGGCCACGATGGTCTGCCCTTTCCATGAGGAGGTGGTCATCCGCGTGGGTGACGATGCCGCCGAGAGCCATGCCTTCGAACGCGCCAAACAGATCGTTAGGAGCGATGGCGAGACCTGGCCATCGGACGCTCTCAGGGAAGAGTTCGGCCGTCAGCTCGGCACCGCCGTGGACGGTCGGTGCCCGGAGTGCGATCGGCACGATCCGCACGACTAGCTGTGCGCGGAGCAGGTGCTGCCGCGGAGCCACCGCTCGTTCAGGTCGCTAAAAGCGAGCGCAGCCAGGCCGGTCTCAAGATCGCCCTCTCGGCGAATGGCTGCAGGATTGGACGCGCTCGGCATAGTGGTGCGAACAGCGACGGCCACTGGACCGGATGCGGCGTTCTGCGTGCACGATGGCGCCGAGGAACGCTATATCGCGATATGCTACTACAACTTGGATATCTTATACACTTCTACTTATGGTGCGCCTCGCTGCGCAATCCTGCTTCCGTCGGCAATTCGGTCGCTCGGATGTACGACGACCTGATCCCCCTCAGTCAATCCAGACATCACCTCGGCGAACCGATTGTTGCGGTGACCAATCTGAACTGGCTTGGCCCGCGCACGGCCGTTCTCATCGGCAAAAACGGCCCATTGATCACCCTGTCGGAATAGGGCGCTTACCGGCACAGCCACGACGCCCTGCGCGCTCCAAGTGGTCACGTGGACGACCACACGGTAGTCGTGTCCCAGTTGCGACCACGCCTGGGGCGGGTCACTGAAGTCGATGGTCACACGTACCCGCTGTTCCTCGATGCCGAGCGCCGAGATCTTGAGGAAGCCGGCGGGATCCACACGCGCCACCTTACCCGTGATCGGCGCCCCGCCCCAGCCGTCGATCCAGACCGGCGCGCCGACCTTGATCTGGACGGCGTCGGTCGAGAGTAGGTCAGCCACGACCTCCAGATCGAGAGGGTTGCCGATGTCGATGAGCGGCGTACCGGGCAGGACCGTTGCCTCGCTGTCCTGGATGATCTTCAGGACACGTCCGCTCGCCGGCGCGAGCACCCGGACGCAGCAGGTCGGCTCCGCTGATGGCGCGGCGTTGGCTGGGTCCATCAATCGGGCAGCCAGGCTGGTACGCACCGCGCGACGCATATCGACCTGGGCCTTCGCGCTTGCCAGCGCCGCCTCGTTAGTGGCTACGTCAAACTTTGCTTTGTCGAAGGCCTGGGCCGAGGTGGACTGCGTCCGCAAGAGCGTCTGCGCCCGCTGAAACTCGGTCTTGGAGAAGTCCAGCGCAGCCTGGATCCGCTGCACCTCGGCTTCCTGCTGCTGGATGGCGGCGTCCGCGGCCAGCACCTCGGCCTGAAGCTGGTCGCGCGAGCGCACGTCGATGAAGCCCGGCAATGTCGGCTGCATCAGGGCGATGACGGTCTGGTTGGCGACGACCTCGTCGCCGACGTGAAGCGACGGGCCCTGCTCGCCGAGCGGATGCGAAATCCTCAGGACCTTTCCTGCGATGGGCGCCGAGACCGTGTAGACGTGGCGAACGTGGGTCTTGCCATCATCGTCCGCCGTGACCTCGATCGGACCTTTCGCGACGGTCGCGAGATCGACGAGAACCGGCCGGGGCCAGGCGAACCAGGCCAGCCCTCCCGCGATCGCGGCTAAGGCCGCAGCGCCGATGATACGTTTGGTCCACTTTGCCGGCATGGCTAGTCTCGCGTCTTGAGGACCGCGACGAGGTCCAGTTTGTCGATGCGTTGGCGGATGACCGCTGCGGAAGCGATGGCGGCCAGCACCACGACGGAAGTGGCGACCACGTAGGTCGAGTGCTCGACGACGAGGCGGACGCGCATCAGTTCGCCGGCCAGGTTCGTCTTCATGATCCACGCCAGCCCGTAGCCCATCACCCAGCCGGGCGGCTGTGCGATCAGGGTGAGGATCGCGAGCTCCAGCAGCAGGATGCGCAGCACCTCGCCGCGCGTGAAGCCAAGCACACGCAGGCTGGCCAGCTCCCGCGCCCGTTCGGAAAGCGATATCCGGGCATTGTTGTAGACCACCCCGAACGCGATCACGGCGGCGAGCCCGGTGTAGATGCTCGCCATCGTGGTGATGAGCAGCGCAACGGTCTTGCGGAAGTTCGCCAGCGATACGCGCTGCAGCGCGACCCCACCGACCGTCGGCATGGACTTCACCGCCGCGTAGAAGTCCTCCTTGCGGTTCTCGTCGAGGCTAAGGTTCACGCTGTTCACGACGGGCGCCTCGCGCAACAGCTTGCGGAGCGCCTCGATGTCCATCATGCCCCTGATGCCGAAATAGTCCTCGACGGTCGCCACGATCGGCACGCCGACCGTGCGACGGGCGCCCTCCAGCAGATCGAGCTCGACAGTGTCGCCGGCCCGTACGCCGAGGATGTGACCGAGCATGGCGGAGATGGCGAGGCCGGTCTCCCGAAGTGCGACCGGCCGGAGGTCGGCGTCGATGATGCGCCGCAGATCGGCACCGGCGGGCCGGCCGCTGATCGTGATCCGACGCTCCAGGTTGCCATGGCGGATTCGGACGGGCAACTCGCGGAACGGCTCGGCCGTCAGAACGCCCGGCAGGCGGTTCACCTGCTGCACGACGTTCTCGATCCGCTTCTCGGCGAAGCCGATGGTCGCATCCTGTCGATCGGCGAGGAAGTACGTCACGTCGATCAGTTGCTCCATGGTGTCGCGCGTGAACAGCGAGACGACCAGGATGGCGGTTGCCAGCGCCATCCCGAGCGTCGTGAATGCTGCCCTAACCGGATGGCGGGCGATGTTGCGGATCATCATCAGCGTGGGCTGCGAGACGATCTGATCGAGTTGGACGCTCGCCGGGAGCAGCCGCCGGTACACAGGAGGGCCGGCGGCTGCATCGCGACGGCCGGCGGCAGCTTCACGACCTCGCGAAGCGTCCGCAGCGCGCCGATCGCTGCGGCGGCTGCGCTGAGCGCGCCGGCGGTGACGTACAGATCCGGCGCCTTCGCGAACACCAGGAAGGGGAAGTGGAAGAAATCCCCGAACAGCGCGGTGACGCGATATCCGAGCCACGTGCCGACGACGCCGCCCAGGATGACTCCGATGATGACGATCAGCGCCACGAACTTGAAATAGTGCAGCACAATGCTGCTGTCGGCGTAGCCCAGCGCCTTCAGGAGGCCGATCTGCTCGCGCTCGAGCGCGACCAGCCTGGTCAGGGTGAGATTGACCAGGAACGCCGCGACCAGCAGGAAGATCGGCGGCAGCGTGCGGCTCATATTGTTGAGCATATCGAGCTCGTGGTCGAGCCAGGCATGCGAGGTCTGATCCTTCCGGCCGTGAGCCGCCTGCCCGCCATAAGGGTCGAGCAAGATGTCGAGCCGCGCGATCACCTCGCGCTCGGAGGCGCCACGCTGCAGCTTGACCGACACGGCCGAGAAGGCGCCGTCGAGATCGTAGACGCCGGCGAGCGCCTTTTCCGACATCCAGACGATGGCGTAGCGCCGGTCGTCCGGCATCAGGTCGCCCGGTCCGACTGTGTAGACGAACTCCGGGGACAGCGCGGTGCCGACGATGACGAGCTCGCGCTTCTTGCCGTTGAGGATGGCCGAGAACCGCGCCCCTTCCGAGAAACCGTGAGCCCGAGCGAACGGCTCGTTGACGACGACCTCCTCGGCCCGCCCCGGCTCCGGAAGCCGTCCGGAACGCACGTAGAGGCGATTGAGATGCGGCTCGCTGTTGTCTGGTAGCGAGAGGAACCGCGCGCTGGCGGGCTCGGAAAACCCAGGAATGTCGAGCAACGCCGGCTTGGCGATGCGGGCGTCGACCGCGGCGACGCCCGGTATCTCGCCGATCCTGTCGGCGAGCGCCTTGGGCGCCCGCTTGGCCTCCGCGAACACGTCGCCGAAGCCGTAGCGTTCGTAGTACGCGATCCGGGTCTCCTCCAAGGAGCGATGCGAGCCGACCGCGAGCACCAGCGTCGCGACGCCGCCTCCGACGACCAGCGCAACGGCAAGGACCTGCGCCCAGAGCCGCCTGACGTCCCGGAACAGCTTGATGTCGAGCGCGCTCATGCAGTCACCAGGTGAGCTCGGCTGCTTCCCGCCGGGCCTCGTTCTTCCGGACACGGGCGATCCGGCCGTCGGCGAAGAACAGCACCCTGTCCGCGACCTCTTGGATGCTGGCGTTGTGGGTGATGATGACAGTCGTGGTCCCGAGTTGCCGATTGACGCCCAGCAGCGCTTCGATAACGCGAATGCCGGTTTTCGAGTCGAGCGCGCCGGTCGGCTCGTCGCACAGCAGCACCGCCGGCCGCTTTGCGATCGCGCGGGCGATGGCCACCCTCTGCTGCTCGCCGCCGGAGAGTTGGGCGGGAAAGTGGTGCATCCGCTCTTCGAGGCCGACCAGCGCGAGGGCCTCGGCAGGCCGCATCGGGTTCTTGGCGACTTCGGTGACGAGCGCGACGTTTTCGTAGGCCGTGAGGCTCGGTACCAGATTGTAGAATTGGAAGACGAAGCCGACGTGATCGCGGCGATATTTCGTAAGCTCGCGGTCCTCTAGGTCAGTCAGATCCAGATCGCGGAAGAACAGCCTGCCGCTGGTCGGCCGGTCGAGACCGCCCATGATGTTGAGCAACGTCGTCTTGCCGCTGCCGGACGGGCCGAGCAGCACGACCACTTCCTTCTCGGCGATTTCGAGGTCGACGTCGTTGAGCGCATGCACCATCACCTCGCCGGAGACGTAGGTCTTCGTCAGTCCCTTCGCGGTGAATACGGCCTCGCTCATGGCTGCCCTTTCGAAAAGGGATTGTCGGCCGGACCCGCCGCTCCGGTATTGACGTAGGTCAGAATTTCGAACGGAGCTCCGGAGCAACCGCGGATTCACGGACGAATGTCGCGATGCTCGCCGCCCAAATGAGCGCCAAGCCGAGCAGGACCCACTTGAAATCGGAATGGATCATGAAGTTGACGGCGGCCATCAGCCCGATCGAGAGCCCGCCGGCGATTCCGGCGCCGGCCGCAGCGACTGCCTGACGGCTGCGGAAGGATGTCCACGCCAGCGTGAGCGCGAGCACTCCGGTGGCCGCCACGTAGCCGCCCATCACTTGAAATACGTGGGTAAGCCACGATGTCAGCCTCGGCCCGATCGACTGCAGTTCGGCTGGGGTCAGGTTCATGTACCGGATGTCCTCCGGCAGCAGCGCAGGCCGAAGGAAAAGAAAGTAGGTGCCGACTCCGATCAGCAGGACGCCGGAGGCCGCCAGGAGCATCGATGATGGACGCCAGCGATCGAATGTCTCGCGCATCGCGACCGCCCCGGTCAGCCGTGGTGAAGACTGCTGCCCGACGAGCCCGGACCGAGAATCCGACTCAGGCGCGGAATGAAGCCCGGGACTTCCGCGGCGTACTTAGCGTAGACCTCGCCGAACTCGGATCTGGCGTCCAGCTCCTCGTTCTTCGCGAGCTTCACGTACATGATCGTCAGCACCGGGAACATCGCCAGCGTGAGGACTGTCGGCCACTGCAGTAGGAAGCCGAACATCACCAGGACGAATCCAACGTACTGCGGATGGCGGACGTAGCTGTACGGCCCGGTGGTCGCCAGGCTCCACGTCTGCTGCGCGTCGTACAGGACGCGCCAGGCAGCGGAGATCAGGATGAACCCCGCGCCGATGAAGATGAAGCTCAGGATGTGGAACGGTCCGGCGTGCGGATTGGCCTTCCAGCCGAACATCATCTCGAGCAGGTGGCCGGCGTCGTGGGAGAACCAGTCGACGTTCGGGTAGCGCGACTGCAGCCAGCCCGAAAGGAAATAGATGGTGAGCGGGAAGCCGTACATCTCCACGAACAGCGCGACCAGGAACGCGCTGAAGGCGCTGAAGGAGCGCCAGTCGCGGGAGGTCTGCGGCTCGAAGAAGCTGTAGGCGAATAGGATAAACACCGCCGAGTTGACGATGACGAGGCTCCAGAGGCTGTAGGCGGGCGCGGTATCGTGCATCACACGTTCCTCGAATCGTTTGGTCTGCCGCCGCCGTGATGGTGGCCGTGTCCTCCATGCATGAAGAAGTGCATCAGCGGACAGGCCAGGAGCGGCAACCAGATCAGCAAGCCGATCACGTGAGCCCTGTGCTCGGTGAAGAGGAGCGCGCTGGCGATGGCCAGAAATCCCAGCAGGACCATGCCGGCCTTGGCTTTGGTGGACATGCCCTCCTGGGGGTGCTCTCGATAGCCCGGTTGATCCTGTACGGACATCGGCATGCTCCTATGCTTTTGGAGAGCTTAGGCGCGCCGTTGCCATCATTGTTGAGCCAGATCAACCGGAACTCTCTGGTCAGGAACTTTCGCGTGCGCGCTCCATTGCTCCCCGATGAACCAACCGGAGCGCCGGCGATGTCCTATGCCCGTTTCGCTGCGATGATCGCGGTTTCGACCATCGTCATGTACGGACTGATGTACCTGAACACGTGGGCCCTCGATCACGTGTTCTTCAGTCGAGACCCGCGCCTGGATGGCCCTGCTGATGGGAGCCGTGATGGCCGTCATCATGTTCGGCTTCATGTGGAGCATGTACAAGGACTCGAGGACGAACGCGACGATCGTGCTGGCGGCAGCCGTTGCGTTCGCAGGGTCCCTGTGGCTGGTGCGGAGCCAGGAAACGGTGGGCGACGTCTCCTACATGGAGTCTATGATTCCGCACCACTCGATCGCTGTCATGACGAGCGAACGGGCTCATATCAAGGATCCTAGGGTGCGCAAGCTTGCTGACGGGATCATCGAGGCCCAGGTCCGGGAGATCGGCGAGATGAAGCAACTGATCGCCGATCTCGAATCCAAGCCGACGCCGGGCGACGCGAAGGACCTGCCTGCCCGACCGGCGAAATGAGGAATGCTGCGCTACTCGGTCGGCTTGGCTGACCGAGGCTATTTCGGCGGCTTGCCGCCCGGCATTCCCATACCCGTCGTAGCGCCGCCCCGCATCGCCGACATCATCGGCATCATCCCCATCTGCGGCGCCAGCAGCTCGTCTGTGGCCCTCTTCTGCTCGTCGGAAAAGCTACTGACGAGGTTGGCAAGCGCCGACTTCATCGCACGGGTGCCTTCGAGGCGCGCCGCCAGCCATTTTTCCTGGAGCGTCAGCTTTTGGATGAGGTCCGGCGATCCGGTGCTCTGTTGCGCCATCATCATCGAATCGCGCACCTCTCCAAGCGTCTTGGCATTGGTCCGCAACGCGTCGGCGAACGCGTTCCAGGCGGACTGCTGTGCGTCGGTGATCTTGAGCTCGGTCCGGAGGAACGCAACGCGGCCCTCGACGTAATCGATCGTATCCATGCCGCCCATGCCGTCGCTGGACTGGCGCATCATGCCCATCATCCGCATCATGTCGGGCATCTGCATGTTGCCGCCCATCATGTTCATCATGCCGCCGCCCATCATGCCTTGCGAGGGGCCGGTGCCGCGGGGCGCCTCCGAAGGCGTGGCGGGCTTCGCGGCCGGCGCTTCCTTCTGATCCGGATGATGGCCTTCATGTTCGGCAGGAGATTGCGCAAGTGAGGGACTGCCTAGGATCGAAAGCAGCAGGGCTGCCGCAAGCGCGGGGCGTCGCATCGTGGTCCTCCTGAATTGGCGTTTAGCGCTAATGTGGCGACGTGTCGGCCGACGCGGGTTGACTCAGGTCAAACACAGGTGCGGTCGCGTCGACCCGAAAGGGGTTTGCTGCTTGAGATTCTTCAAAACAGATCCCGCCGCTGCGGCCAGCAGCCAAACGAGAGACCGGCGGGTCATCGGAAAGTGTCCCATAGCGAACTTCCTTTCACTTGACCGTTCAGGAAACTGAAGGCCCCACCCTGCGGTAGCTTGGCCGGTTGCCGATCGGTTCAGTGCGACAACACCACGGGAATTGGCGGCCTCGTCAGTATGCTGCGGGTCGCGCCTCCCAATATGAACTCTCGGAAGCGGGAATGACCATACGCCCCCATGACGAGCAGATCCGCCCTGCGGGAAGCTATATGAGCCGCGAGAACATCGCCGATGGCCCGTCCCGCAGCGTCGATCTCCTCGACGACCACATCGATGCCATGACGCGAGAGATTCTTCGCAAGTTCGGACGACGAGCGCCGGCTCGTAATCGCCTTCTCGTTGGTCACCGTGAGAATAAACACCTCCGTGCCTTCTCCAGGATCGGGATCGCATCGGAGACGGCTCGTGCCGCCGCGCGGCTGAAGTCCCACGCAACAATCACCCTATTAAGCTCGGCTTCCTTGGAGGAGGTGGCCTCCGGCAGCACCAGCGTCGGTCTTCCCGAACCGAAGATAATCGCTTCAGCGTACCATTGGTCGTAGGATTCCGGCACCGGCACAATGGTGAGATCGCGCAGCCGAGCATAGTCCACCAAGAGGTCCGGGACCTCGGACGTCAGGCAACGCTCGAGAATGATCTCGTTCAGCAGCCCCGATTTCGTGGTGGCCCCTTCAAAAGTCGCCAGCAGATCCTGCGCGTTTTTCCTGCTCTTGTGAGCTTCGCCGGCCACGATTGATCCGACATTGCCGGCCCCGGACAGGAAAGTCCCCGGTACCTGCACATGGACTTCACAAGAGATCGCCGCGATGTGCGCGGCAAATGGTGAGATCAGCGATACGGCGCGGTCGATAACCGAAACCGGCGTCGGTTCCGGATAGCTGGTCAAGGTGAGCAGAACGTCCCTGATGGCCATCGCGTGTCTCCGAAATTGCGATGTTGATATGGTATCAGCACCGAGTCCGGCTCGATTGATCTAGGTCAGAACGTCTCCGGTCCGGCCCCTGCCATCAGACTTCTGAATCGCCGGCCTGCGCCACGACCTTGCGTCCGCCGAGTTGACCCAAATCAGGCGACGTGATGCGCGGCATGGCAGCCCTCTTTCTGTTCGGCGTCGGCATGGGCGTGCCGCTTCTGGTCTTCGGAGCGTTGGGACCGCGGTTCCTGCCGAAGCCCGGTCGCTGGCTCGTTCGCGTCAGGCATGCCTTCGGCTTCATCCCGCTCGCCGTCACGATCTCGATCTTCTCTCGCGTTCTGTCGCAGCAGACCACGCTGCAGCTTTGGGGCGCGCTCGCGACAGGTGTCTCCGTCTATCTCGGAACGCAATTCTTGATGATGCACAGTCGATGGCGCTTCGTGTCCATGGGCTTGGCGAGCATCGCGCTCTTGATCGGGTCGGTCCTGATGATCGGATCGGCAGGCGACGACAGTGTCAACGCGACCAGCATTCTCGATCGGTTCGTGAGCCGCGAGACCGGACCCGAAGCCCCCATCCGAACGATCAGATCGGTCGCCGCCCTGGACGACGAACTCGCCGCGGCCCGACACGGACCGAAAGCCCGTCATGCTCGATTTCTCCGCCGAGTGGTGCGTCGAATGCAGGGTGATGGATGCCGTCCTGCGCAGACCTGAAGTCCGCGCGCGGCTACAGAACTTCAGAATGGTGCGCGCCGACGTCACCGCCGTCGACGGCGCGAGCCGAGCCCTGATGAAGCGCTTCGACATCGTCGGGCCTCCGACCATTCTGCTGTTCGGTGCGCTCGGAAGCGTCGATCCGACGGTCAAAATCGTCGGCGCGGTCGATGCCGACGCCCTGCTCGGAAAACTGTCGGCGGCAACCTCGGCCGACTGAGCTCAACTCCCAAAAGGAAGACAACATGCTTCAGCACGTCTCCAGACGCACGCTCGCCCAATTGATCGCCGTCGCGGGCCTCCGCTACCTGGTCGGCCCCGCGCGCGCCGACGACGCTCCCAGCGAAGCGGACATCTCGCGCGAAGCCATCCTCTACGATCCGGCCGCGCCGACCGCCGGAAACCCGAAGGGAGATCTGACCATCGTCGCCTTCTTCGATTACAACTGCCCCTTCTGCAAACAGGCGGAGCCCGAGCTCGAGCGGCTGGTGAAGACCGACGGCAAGATCCGCCTCGTCTACAAGGACTGGCCGATCCTGACGCCGGATTCCATCAGAGGTGCGCAGTGGGCGCTGGCCGCGAAATATCAGGACCGCTACGAAGCCGCGCACTTCGCGATGATGGGAATTCCCGGACCGAAGATTCCGGTCGAGCGTATGCGTGAAGCGATCGCGAAGTCCGGGGTCGACATGGATCGTCTCGATGCCGATCTGAAGGCCCACGGCGACGACATCACCAAGCTCCTGCGACGCAACCTTGCTCAGGCCGACTCGCTGGGGCTGATGGGCACGCCCGGCTACATCGTCGGCCAGTACCGAGTGACGCAGGCCTTGAACTTTGAAGGCTTCAAGCGCGTCGCCGCCGACGCGCGCCCGCACAGCAAAGAAGTGAGCAACGGAGCCGCTCTTAAGCCTGCTTAGGCTGCAGATCGAGCTGGCCCGACGTGGGCCGACTGACCCAAGGATTTAACATGACGCTTCGAAAGCAATGGGCTGTGTGCCGTGGCGATGCTTCTGCCGGCGGTGCTGGCGGGCTGCGTCTCCGACGCCGACTTTATGCCGAAGGCCGCGGCCGCGAGCTACGCACCGACGTCCGACCCGCGATATGGCGCGGTCTCGGACGGCGCCTACACCGTTGCGGCTGTTCCTGCCGGCGACCTGAAGACCCGTTACATGCGTCAACTCGTCGACGATCCCACCGGGCAGCCTGCCGGGACCGTCGGACCCGAAGAACCGATTCCTCTATCTGATGCAGGAGGGCGGCAAGGCGCTGCGCTACGGCGTAGGCGTCGGCAAGGCCGGTATGGCCTGGTCGGGTACCGTCGATGTAGCGATGAAACGCGAATGGCCGCATTGGACGCCCACAAGGACATGATCGCCCGCGAGCCGGACAAATACGTCAAATGGGCTCGGGGCATGGAGGGTGGCGCGCAGAACCCGCTCGGCGCCCGCGCTCTCTATCTCTTCAAGGACGGCAAGGACACGCTGTACAGGATTCACGGCACCAACGAGCCATGGTCGATCGGCCAGGCAATGTCCTCCGGCTGCATTCGCATGATGAACCAGGACGTGATCGACCTCTACCGACGTGTGCTGTCGGGAGCCAAGGTCATGGTGCTTCCAGCGGGCGGCGAGACCGCCGCCTCCGGCGGATGATTTTCAGATCCGGGCCGTGTCACCACGGGCACGGGCTGCGGCTGCGTCGTGCATACCTTGCAAGGGCCTTACCGAAGCCGGGGACGTCGAACCGAAGCGATGCGAAAAACGGCCGAAGGAGCTAGATCGCTTCGACCGCCGCCTTCAACTCGCTGCGGACCTTCTTCGCGATGCTGGCCAAGGATGCGTTCTGAATGGCTTGCATCGACGCGACGGGGTCCACGGCGGCGACCTCCGTCCCACCATCGACCTCCTGAACGACCACGTTGCACGGAAGCATCGTCCCGATCTTATCTTCGGCCTTCAGCGCTTCGTGGGCCATCTTCGGATTGCAGACACCGACCGGGTCGTGGATCGCGCCGAAGTTGGTTTCGCCCTTGGCGACGCAGGCGAACATCGTGCCGAACACAAAGTTCTTCGTGCCGTCGATGGGGTCGACCACGAAAACCAACCCTTCGGTGGCGACCTTGCCGATCAAGCTCGGATCGCGGGCTGCCGCCTCCTCTCCGACGACGATGGCGTTTGGAAAAGCCAGGATGGGCGGTCGGTAATCAGCTTCTCCGAGGCTTCGTCGGCCTCGCTGACCACGTCGAAGGCCGACGTCTTCTGCGAAACCACGTTCCTGATTAGACCGGAAAACCGAGGCATCAGCTCAGATTTGGTGACCCCTTCGAGGAGAGCGCCGATGGGCTCAACAAGGGTGTGCGAATTCAACGTTTTCATCGTCCAGAGCCTCGTGTCCCTTCGTCCCGGCCATCCCGCCTTTCAGTCTTCAGGTCCGCACTCGTAGCTAGTCCAATTGCCGTCGGTCGAGCCTCGAAACGAGACGCTCTCTCGCAAATTTTCCAACGATGCCGCGACATCGACGAAGCGCCCGGAGCGCGAATCATGACCAACAATGATGCAGCGACCAGCGAACGTCGCATCGTCCTTCCGCCACTCCCGCTCATCTGTTCCGGCATCTGCTGCGGTAAACAGAACATCTCCCCCGGGAGCGCGAAAGCAGATCCGATCTCACCACCCAACCGATGCTGCAAGGCGAGCATCGACGGTGCGATCAGGAATTCATCGATCGAACGATGCTCCGGATCGATCTCGATCGCACATACCTTATTCAACGCCTTCGCTGTCTCCGACATCTCGATGGAGGTCCAGCGCACCATCTGCGTCACATGATCTGGATTGACCCGCGCGCCCCGCGCTCCCCTGTATCGAGTCTGCGGCCGACGATGAGCCCAGGCCCACCGATGGGCTGGGACCCACCGAGAACGAATGCAGCTCCGTCTGCGGCCGCGGCAGCCAGCAGGACGTCGCCGCGCGGAAGCCTGAGCACAGGGGTCGGCCTCTCGCCGAACAACATGTTCGTAGCCCTACTGACTGAGTGCACGTCGACTACCTTGACCGTCTTTGCCGCCGGGTCGATCAGAACTGCCTTCATCGAGACACCTCGTTTTGCTTCACGACATGCGGTGAAGCGTAGGAGCAAGATACGATCGCCGCACGTTCAGCGAAGGTCAACCAGACCGAAGCAGAAAGTAGCGGAGAACGTCTGCCGCCGTCATACAATGCATCCGAGAGTGCTGGCATTTGTCACGCCGTTCGAGTGGTGCCGTCGCTTTCCTGAAGGACGGCGCCGTTTACGCGTCCACCGAGCGCGTCGTCTTCGAGATGTGACGCCTCGGGAGCATTCCGGACGATGCGGATTCTACCGGACCCTGGATCCGCGAGAGGTTCTCGCGGCCAATAGTGGACTCGAGGACTTCGGCTGCTAAGCACGTTGGACCGGCATGATCGAGCGAAGTGACGATCGCGCCGCCTCCGGCAAAGGTCAATGACGACTTCGCGAAAAGGGATGAGCCGCATCCGCGGAAAGGATCTGGCGATGGATCCGGAGGCCGCCTAAGAATTGGTAATCTTCGTCGCTTTCCGCGCCAAGGTCGACGTCTGTGGCGGTTCGGGCCAACCCTTCGCTAAAACAGCGTCTCGCCATGGGAGTTTGGACAAGCCGGCTCGCCCCCGGCTTCCATCTGTGCACTGCGCCGATCAAGCGGGTCGACGAGCCGGCGCCGGAGACGGCGCATCGTCTTCTTGGCCTCGGCGATATCGAATCCGTTGCAGCGTAGATGATGGAGCGCACGTTGCACGAGCTGCATGTCCTGCAAGCTTAGCTGACTGATCCCCTCCGTAGTCGCCAACGCTACCGCGAGCGCGAGGCCGACCTGCTGCGCCGTCGGCGCCTTCCGGGAATCCATGTCGGCGCGCCAGCGGGCCGTTCGCATGCGTCCTTGCGCACGCTTGACCTCCTGTGGAGTCCGACGACTGGTCTTCACGAACCTCGACTCCGGACGGTCTGGTGCACGGAAGAAGTGCGTCATGCGCATGGAGTCCATCTCCTGGATCCTGCTGACATCGTCACGGTGAAGCTTCTCTGTCATCGCTGCCTCTCGATTTTCCCTGCCGACGGCTTTGGGCCAACGTTATCGATGCTGAACCGGCAAGACTCAAGTCGAGATGATGCGGACGAAGCCTCCGGCCGCACGGCGCCGCAGGCGATGCGATCGAGCCCATGAGGGCCTGCGACGCAAGGATGATGAGGATCCGGATTTGCCGGCCGCTTCGCGCGATGGTGTCGCCGAGCTACGCAGTGACGATGACGTCGACGAGAGAAGGCGAGCGCATTGTGCAGCTGCCGGCCCTTAGGCCGCCTTGCGCTTGGCCGGATGGAACGACCTGATGCCGGCTGACACGAACGATGCGAAGGCGGCGCCGATAGGAAGCGCGACAGGGTTGGTCTGGGTTTGCCGCCGACCGGCTCCGCGCGACGATGACGACGCCATGCGCCGCGCCGGTAACGACCTGTCGCGATGGATCCGGCCATGCTCGATGCGATCGAACATGCCGGCGACGAGATCGTGATCGTCCGGACCCGGATCGGCACCGTCGGCTGGTTCGAGGTGAAGGGGTTTGTCCGGATTTGCCGGGGTCGCCGGCTGCGCCAGCGTTGAATCCTGGGCCTTGGGTCCGGCGGCGGCCTGGCTGGGGAAGCCCTTGAGGGCAGGAAGGGCAGGGTTACCCCAAAACAGACCCTGGAATGACACCGAGGCCTTCGAGGCCGGAATCCGCGACTTTGCAATGGCATAGGCGGCCTCGAAGTGGCGCGCCACGGTGTTCAGACAGCGGATGCCCTTGGCGACGACGCTGGCGATGGTCGGCGCCCGGCCGCAGAGCAGATCGAGACGGATCGCTTCGGCCAAGGCCTCGATGGTCTTGCCCATGCGCACGGTCGTGGCATAGCGGCCGCCGACCTTCTCGCGCTCGAGCTGGGTCATGCCCGTCTCAATCAGATGGGCGGCAGCGCCCTTGTTGCGGCGCTGCTTGTCGAATTTGGACGGGTCAAAGGTGCGGGCGACGTAGGCGGCGACGTTCGTGATCATCTTGGCCAGTGTCGCGGCCTGCTTGCCCGGGTTCGGAAGCAGAGCCTGCGTCAGCGGACCGCGGATCGCCTTCTCGATCGCCTTGGCGAACGTGGACACGGCGGCAACGTCGACCTTGCCCGACTTGAACATGTCACGGCCGTACTGACCGGCGACCGCCTGCGCGACCTTGAACCATCCGGCCGACTCCTCGCCCAGGCACGACGCGCCTTCGAGGATCGACGAGACGGTCAGAGCCATCGTCGGCGACGAGTCCGGAACAAATTCGCAGTCGAGAGCCTCGAACCATTCGCCGAGGGTCGGCATGCGCTCGGGCTCGATGACGTGCGCGTCGCAGAGCGGCGAGAGCGGGTTCTTACCCATATGCGGCAGCGTGCAACCGCCCTTGTCGGCCTCGAACGCCTTCGCCAGCGCCTCGATGACAGCCTTGAGCATGGCGTGATGGCGCGCCGGCGATTCCGGCCAGACCGCACAGCCTTCCGGCAGCAGGAACCACAGGTGCGGATGCAGGATCTCGCAAGGCCGGCGTTCGTCGGGGATCGCGCTGTAGAAGTGCGGCCGGCACGGCAGGTCGTGCTCCTCAACGATGTAGTCGATCCAGGAGCACATGTGCTCGAAGGACGCGAAGTCGCGGTCGACGTCCAAGCGCCACATGTCCTTGCAGACGACACATGTGTAGAGATAGAGACGGTCGAGCGCGTAGAGCTTCTTGCCGTGCCGCCAGCAGCCGTCCTTCGCGTCGCCAGCGAGCAGATTGCCCTTCGACGGGCGGCCCGCCGAGGCGGCGACGCGCTCAAAATGCGGATGCTCGCGGGACTTGAGCCCGCGCTTCTCGAACGGAGCACGCCAGCAGCTCTCGACGACGAAACCGCCCGCCCAGCGGAACACGCCGCAGTCGTCGCGGGTCGCCTCGTCGGCGCGGCGCTGCGCGAAGTGCTGCGCCTTTGCGACCCTTTCGACGAGCGCATGATCGTAAGCTGACGCTTCGGGGCCACCGGCCAGTTCGCGCTCGCAGGCCTGTTTTGCGCCCTCCAACTCTTTCGACCGCGCTTCGTAGAGCGTCATGCCGCAAGCCTGCGCCGCAGCTTCGAGCTCGAGTTCGTGCTCGGCCTTGTCCTTGGCCTTTTTGATCCGGCGGCAGCGGCGGTCATCGGCGGCCTGTTCGTAGGACGCTGAGAATTCGGCCGTCGATCGCCTGGTCGGCTTCGAACCCGGGCCGCGTAGGCCGGGACGCGGTGCCTTGTGAGGCTTAACGGTCTTCACGGGATCCGACGTCGGATCCGGCTGGCACGGCAGCAGAATACCGTAGCGCTTCTTTGGCTGATCGTCCGGGACGTCGCACGCCGGCTCGTCCTCACGATCGTGGAGCGTCCAGCCGGGGATCATGCGCATGAAATCGCGGCGCTCTGGGTCCGCAGCGCGGCTCAGAATTCCAGCGATGCCATGCAGGCGCGCGAGGTCGCCGCCGTTGACGAACGGGCGCGCGAATACTTCGGTGCTGGTCGGTGTGGTGCTCTGCATGCGGTCGACCCAGGGTAAGGGACAGACCGCTCATCCGCAACTACTAACATCAATCGTTCGACGATCGTTCGACGTACCAATCCAAATCACCGACAATGGCATGGTTGCAGGAACCAAGATGTAGGCAGGACAATTCTCGTCTACAGATCGTGGGCGCATGCGCCGATGCTGGCGGCGCGACCACGGCCCCGGAACCCTTTAAAAATACCACGGAATTCCCGGCGACGGGTTCTGAACCCGGATCATCAATCGTTTTCGATTTCGTAGTGTTCCTGCCACTCCTCTCGCCACTCTCGCGGTATGTCAGTACCGAAAAGTGCGTTGAATGCGCGGTTAAATTGTACCCATCGGTCCGTGTATCTCTTCGGATTCGCCCTCACAAGTTCTTCCGGCGTCGGCGCGTCAGGCACGAGTTTTCCCCGGTTATCGATGCGCGGATTCCTAGGATCCGCCTTCACCCAAGCAATTAGCAAGGACTCGATGTAGGCGGACCGTGACTGCGACTTCTCTTCGGCCCGCTTGTCCAGGATGTCGATCAGATCCTTGTGCGCCCTCAACGCAATGCGTTCCTCGCGGGCGTTTTCGCTCGGCTCGGATTGCGCGGACTTCTTTTCGAATCCTTAGCCATGGATCGAGGTCTCCTTGATTTACGTCGTCAGATGTTCGACGATAACTGTCAAATGTTGGCAACTTGGTACAGATGACATACCTCGATCCTAAGGATTCGTCCACCGCCGAATTGCTCCGCCTGATCGACGAGGACAGGGCCGAGAGCGCGCCGCCGCAGACCGCGAAGGAGAAGACCATGACCGTGGAAGCCGACATGCAACACCGCCTCCGCTGGCTCTCGACCGCCGTGTGCATGCCGACCTGGACGGCCGCGGCGCATTACCTGGTGGCACTGACCCGGCGCCATCGTCCCGATCTCGAGCTGAACCTGCTGGGCAGCGGATCGCTGCGCGACGTCAGCGGCGCATATCTGACTCGCGTCGCGGAGGCGCTGGAATCCGACGCCGTGATGGCGGCCGCATGGCGGCTGCTCGCACTGCTGCCGCAGGATGCGACGGTGAAGCGATGGGAGACGGTCGCCGCGGCGCAGGGTCTGCTGAAGCTGAGCGACGGCGACGTGATCGAGCCGCAGACGAGATTGGAACTCTGGAAGACGGCCGAGTTCGTCGAGGGCAGCGCGACCGAATTTTTCGCGATCGCCGAGACAGAATGGCGCAAGGTATCGCACGCGGCCGACGACGCCACTCCTATCTGCGTGCGGCTGCTCGAAGAGGACACATGGCCCGAAGCGTTTAATTCGATGCACGAGGCCACGACTCGCGTCGCCGGACCGCTCGGCATCAAACCACCCGCGCGAGACACGGACCGCAAGACGGAGCGCGCCAAGATCGCGTGGATCATCGAAGAGCTGTTCGATCAGAACACGGACGAGTGCGGCGAGCTGGCCCTGGCCTGGCAGATGATGCTGTGCGATCCGGAGAAGCCGGAATCGTTCAATGCCGTCCTGCCGCAGCTGACATGGCTACTGCGGCACAAGACATCCGTGACCGGGCGCCGCCAGGCGCGGCTGCGCGGCCGCCTCGACGCGTGGTGGCTGGCGACGCGCGGCGAATGGGTCGGCTCCAAGCCGCCCGTCAGCATTTTCAGGATCGCCGAGCGGGAGGCGGACAAGCTCACATACGCGGACGATTTTCCGACGACCGATCTCACTGAGCAGAAGGAGCCACCGGCGCCGACCGTCGTCGTCCTGCGCAAGGACCGCGCCGAGGAGAAGGGCCTGCCGCAGGCCTGGCGCGATCTGCGCGACGAGCCGCTGCCGCTCGTGGTCTGCCGGGACGCCGCCGCTGTCCGCGAGCAGCTGCAGGCCGAGTATCCGCATGCGCACCGCGAGGTCGCGATGCTGACGCAGGACCTGCGCTCGGGCGAGCCTGTGCGCATCAAGCCGACCCTGCTGCTGTCGCAGCCCGGGACAGGCAAGACGCGTCTGATCAGGAGGCTCGCCGAGATCATCTCGCCGGATCTCTATGTCAGCCGTTTCGATGCAGCGAGCACGTTCGACGGCATGTTCGGCGGGACGCCTAGGGCTGGTCGAGCGCGCATCCGTCGGTGCCCGCGCGCGCGATCATGATGTCGCGCACAGCGAACCCGATCGTGCTCGTCGACGAGATCGAGAAGGCCGGCTCGTCCGACCACAATGGGAATCTATGGAGCGCGATGACGCCACACCTTGAAGTTGAAACTTCTCGTAGATACCGGGAGAGTGGCGTCGAGGCCGAGCTTGATTTGTCGCACGTCATCCACCTGGCCACGGCCAACTCCGTGGAGCGTCTGCCATCGCAGCTGCGCGATCGGTTTCGCGTGATCAAGATCCCCGCCCCGACGCTGGCGCACCTGCCGCGCCTGGCGGCCCTCGTGATGCGCGATCTCGCCGCCGAGGACGAGGCCCGCGCCCACGACGAGCCGCTCGCAGCCGACGAACTGGAGATCATCGGCCGCGCGTGGATCCGGGAGCGGTTTTCGATGCGCAAGCTGCAGCGCCTGGTCAGCGCGACGCTGGAAGCGCGGGACGCATTCGCACGGAGGCACTGATGTCAATCGAGGAAAAGTCGCTACGTAACGAGATGGCGTCCTACCTGCGCGGCGAGCAGCCGCCGGCGGAGCAGCTCGCGGCCGGCCCCCGGCTGGAGGGCTGGGCGTTGAAGATCGGACGCGGACCCGGCGGCGAGTACGAGATGGCGCTGATGGGCCGCGTGACCGGTCATCCGAGGATGTCGGACGGCAGCCAGGCGACGACGACGACGCTCATCTGGCTCGACCGCAAGCACGGCTGGGCGCGGACGCTGAACACTCTGTACGCGCTCGGCGAGCCGGAAGGAGGCGCAGCATGATGGCGGCCGTCCTGATCGCATTCGCCGTCCTGGCGCTGCTGGCGGTTGTCGCCGGCGAGCTGTCGGAGCTGCCGTGGCGCAGGCGTATCGTCGACGCCGGCCGATCGCGCCTGCCGGCTCAACAGGCGAGGCTGCCTAGATGAGCGACGATTATCTGACCCTGAAATGGGGCACGATCAAAGAGGTCCGCTATTCGAGCGAGCGCGTGCGCCTGGCGCTGGAGCGCTACTACGCCGCCGGGCCCACTTCGATGAGCGCGGCTATGCAGGAGGACAACCCGGCGCAGAAAGAAGCGCTGTGCGACCTCATCGAAGTCGTCGCGGCGGTCGGCGGCGCAATTAAGGACGATTGGACGGGCAAGGCCATGACGGCCGACGAAGCGAAGCGGTATGTGCAGTCGGGCGGGAGTGCCGAAGACGAACGCGGTCGACGCATCGGCCTAAATTTGCTGAGGGCCCTAGCGAAGCGCACGCCTCCGGAGGACTGATGACGCCCGAGATGGAACGCCTGCTGGAGCGGCTTCAAACCGGCTGGCAGCCGCGCGATGACGAGATCGACATGCGGATCGGCCAGCGCAGGCTGTTCGATTGGCAATTCGCACCCTCGTTCTCGCGGCCGGAGGCGGTCATCATCGGCCGGCCTGAGAGCCGGCGCGGCGTCATCCGGACAGATGTGATCCTCTGAATCGACGCCGGTCTGTCATGGGCGCTCTGCGCAGACAACCTGTGGTGGCTCGACTAGCCGAACGGGAAGCTAACACAACCTAGGTATCCATCAGGCGCGCCCTCACTCGGCGGTCCACGTGACGATCGGCGGGCGCGGTAGTTATACTATTTCCGCGAAAATAGTATAACGCGAGCCTCACCGCAGATCTGGCCAGCAGCCGTCGTCTTCGTGACGCCCTGTCCGATGCGCGCAGCTGTCGCCGAGCAATCGCATCGCGACCAGTTTCCATAGCGAGTTGCCGTCGTATCGCCGCAGCGCTTCCTCGCGGCTGAGCGCGACGATGCGGAAACACTTCAGACACTCGACGCAGAGCTCCGAGGCCCTGATCTCCGCGAGCGTGCGATCGACGCGCGGCCTGGCCGTCGCCGCCCTTGGGATCCGCCAGCACGCTCGCCCACCAGGCGTCCTCGTCGTCGACGGGAAGGCGGCGCCGGCTGCCGAGGCGCAAGGACTCGTGACAGGGAACTAGTTCCTATTATGGCGCGCGCAGAAAAGGCTGAACCCGCGCAGGTGAAGTGAATTCTGGAGGCTAGGTCCCGCTGCAAATTCGTTACGGACGCTGCGACATCCTTATGGCGAGCGCTCTCCGTTGCCAATTCGTTACGGGCGCGGACGCGGCACCCATTCCGGGATCTCGACCACGAGGTCCGGGATGAAGCCGGCGGAATTTTCGAACACACCGCCGCCGCGCGAATAGCCTCGCGGGTTGCAGACGATCCGCGTCCCGCCGTCGCCACCGCCGCCGACCGTGTAGTCGAAGGTGTCGTGGACGTGGCCGTGCACCCACAGCGCGGGCCGGTACGTCTCGATGACGTCGGACAGATCGCTGATGAACGAGGAGTTGATCGCGTCGCCCTCGTAGCGCTCATGGCGCGATCCCGGGTGTATCCCGTGATGCGTAATGCACACGGTCGGGCCGTCGTGATCTTCCGCCAGGCGGTCGGTCAGCCAGCGGCGTTCGACGAGGTGCCGTTTGTAGGCCTCGACCGGCGTGAACGGCGCCGGGAATTCCGCGCCGCCCGAGGTCCTGATCATTTTGCAGTCGTTCAGGAACCTGCCTGCGTGAAGTCCAGCGACTTGGTTGTGCGCGTCGAAACGGTAGTCGGTCCAGAGCGTGCAGCCCAGGAAGCGGACGCCGTCGATGATGGGCACCGCGTCGGCGTCCAGGAAAATCGCGTTGGTCCCGCGCGCCCGCTCTCTGATCACGGCCGCAGCGTCTTCCAGGATGGACCCGTAGTATTCATGGTTGCCGGCGACGAACAGGACTGGCTTGCCCCACAGAGCGCGCTGATTAGTGAGCCAGCCCACCACCCGATGCGCATTGTGGATGTCGCCGGCGAAGATCGCCACGTCGAAATCGAGTCCTTCCGGGACGTCCCAGTCGTGAGGCCAGTATTCGCCGTGCAGGTCAGATGCGATGAAGAGTTTCATGGCCGGCAGGATCGGGGCGCCGACGGCAAGAGGCAAATGGGGCTCAAGGACTCGTCCGCCGCGAAATCCTGGGTACAAAGGTGGGTACACGGGACGATAGTCGTCAAAAGAAGGACCAGCCGCTGGAGCGACAAAGTCTTGAATCTTCAGCAGAAAGTCTCTGATTTATGGAAGAAGCTTGGTAGCGGGAGAGGGACTCGAACCCCCGACCCCAGGATTATGATTCCCGTGCTCTAACCAGCTGAGCTACCCCGCCACAGGGTCGCGAGGGCCTGATGAGGCCGATCTCGCGAACGCGCGGCATATAATGAAGGGCCCGGCGGGAAGTCAAGCAAAGTGCGGGCGCTTGGGTGGGGTGATTTTGGTGCCGGAATCGCGCTGTTTCAGGTACCGGGCTCGCGGAGGGGTCCCCTCACCCAGAATCAGCGCCTCGCGCGGATTCCGGCCTCTCCCGGTGGGGAGAGGCGAAGGGGGCCGGGGCGAGAAATCTTTATTTCGGCTTGATGGTGGGGTCGCCGCCGGGGCTACCGGGGGCGGGATGACGGGCATGTTGCCTTCCGTGCTCGGCGCTGGGGCGTGCATTTCGGGGTCGACACCGGCGGGCGGGCAGAGCACGCCGTCGGACTTTGCCAGCTTGTCGCCGAGCGGTTCCCGGGACTGGCCGGTGGTGGTGCCATCGGGCGCGGTGGCGCGGTTCGGGCGGTCCTGCGGCGTGCAGTCGGCCGCGTGCTGCGGGGACGGCGGCGCGGTCGCTTGCGGCGGCGTCGCCGGGGCGGGCGGGGCCTGCGCAATCGCGGCGCCGGAGGCTGCGATCACGAGGCCCGCAAGAATGATGTTTGATGTGGTGCGCATGAACAGGAAACGCGCGAGGCGCGTGCCCTGTTCCCACAGCTGAACATCACGATTTGTGGTAGCGGATCAGCGAAAAATGGCCCATTGGCGGCATGGGGCGGCGCTCGGCCAGCGTGATACCGCCGTGCTTCGCAGCCCAGTCGACCAGGCGCTGCCACGGGAATTCCGGGCGCCAGCCGAGGCGCCGGGCGAGCGGCGCGAAGGCAAGCTCGGAGAGTTTGCGAAGGCCCTTTTCGGCGCCGATGTGGTTGACCAGGATCAGCTCGCCGCCGGGCTTGAGCACGCGCACGAACTCGTCGAGCGTGCCTTCGGGATCAGGCACGGCGGTGATGACATATTGCGCGACCACCGCGTCGAAGGCCGCGTCGGGGAACGCGAGGTTCTTGGCGTCCATCACCGAGAGCACTTCGACATTGCTCAACCGCAAGCTCCGCACGCGCGCCTGCGCCTTGCGCAGCATCGGCTCGGAAATGTCGACGCCGCAGATTTTTGTGGTGCGCGAATAGTCGGACAGCGACAGTCCGGTGCCGACGCCGACGTCGAGGATGCGGCCGCCGATGCGGTCGGCCTCCGCGATGGTCGACTGCCGGCCGGCGTCGAACACCTTGCCGAACACGAGATCGTAGACCGGCGCCCAGCGGCCATAGGCCTTCTCGACCCCGGCTCGCGAGATGTCTGCTGCCATGCCCCTGCCCTTACTTCACCTCTCCCCAATGGGGAGAGGTCGGATTGCGCAGCAATCCGGGTGAGGGGCCGCGGGGCACAGTGAGACCGTAACCCCTCACCCGGATCGCATCTATCGATGCGATCCGACCTCTCCCTTCGGGAGAGGTGAAGCCATCCCGACCGGTTGCGCTAAACCTCGTCATGATTAACCGCGCACCGCTTCCACGAGCGGCCGCGCCGTGTGCCAGCGACCTTTGCGGCGGCGCTCTGGATGAAGCCGCCGCCGAGCACGCGCGCCTGCCCCGAAGGCGCGTCGTAAACACGCAGGCTTGTCCCGGCGAGACGCCCTCTTCGCCGGCGACGAGCTCGACCCCGTAACGGCCGTCGGCGCCGCGCAGCCATGCCGGCTGGGGGCTGCGGGTCGAGCGCACGCGGACGAACAGCTCGAGGCCGTTGCCGATCGCGCGGTCGATGTCGCCGCCGCCGATCCAGTTGACGTCGCGCAAGGCGATGCTGTGCATCCTCAGCGCATCGCGCGGGCCGACCACGACGCGGCGGTTGGCCGCCTCCAGCCGCACCACGAACAGCGGCGCGGCGGCCGCGATACCGAGGCCGCGGCGCTGGCCGATGGTGAAATTGGCGATGCCGTGATGCTGGCCGAGCACGCGGCCGTCGAGATCGACGATGTCGCCGGGGTCCATCGCGTTCGGACGCAGGCGGGTAATGATGTCGGTGTAGCGGCCGGTCGGCACGAAGCAGATGTCCTGGCTGTCGTGCTTGTCGGCAACCGAGAGACCGAAGCGGCGCGCGAGCTCGCGCGTCTCGGGCTTGGTCATGTCGCCGAGCGGGAAGCGCAGGAAATCGAGCTGCTCCTGCGTGGTCGCGAACAGGAAGTAGCTCTGGTCGCGATCGCCGTCGGCGGCGCAGACCAGCGCGCGCGAACCGTCGTCGCGGCGACGCGAGGCGACGTAATGGCCGGTGGCGAGCGCTTGCGCGCCTAACTCGCGCGCGGTCTTCAGGAGGTCGCGAAACTTGACCGAGCGGTTGCACTCGATGCACGGCACCGGCGTCTCGCCAAGCGCATAAGAGTCGGCGAAATTGTCGATGACGGACTCGCGAAAACGGTCCTCATAGTCGAGCACGTAATGGGGAATGCCGAGCTTGGCGGCGACGTCGCGGGCGTCGTGGATGTCCTGGCCGGCGCAGCAGGCGCCCTTGCGGTGGGTGGCCGCGCCGTGGTCGTAGAGCTGCAGCGTGATGCCGACGACGTCATAGCCCTCCGCCTTCAACAGCGCAGCCGTGGTCGAGGAATCGACGCCGCCCGACATAGCGACGACGACCCTGGTGTCCTCAGGACGACCTTCGAGATCCAGACTGTTGAGCATGGGCCTAAGCGGTTGTGACGGCGGCGATCCGCGTTCCTGATGCGATTCCCGGTCTCTTGGACCGGGGCATCGGCAGTCCCCGGGAACTTCGGTTCCCGAAGGGCACGCCTGCCCGGTCGAAAGCGGCTGAGAGCACCCTTTAATATAGGCCGCATTCCGGTGAAGCAATCGCACCGCCCCAAGCTTACGGCAATTCTTGCCGGGGCGGCAGAAATGACGGGGTTTTCGGGCAGCCGGCGGCGGCACCGTCAATGATTCAAACTATTGATTTTGCTATAATAATTGCAAATTAACAGGATTGGCCCGCTCCTTGCTGACCTTCTCGTCCGAAGATGTTTTCAAGGGGTCGCCTGTGGTTGGTGTCACGTCAGACGTAGCGGCAAGCGCGCAGGTGTCCGGCGCGCAACAAAAGCCTGCCCGGCCGCAGAGCACGAAGGACTCGACGCCGAGCGACTCCTTCGGCGCGCTGGTCGACAGCAACACCCAGGCCATCAGCAACAGCGCCTCCTCGGCGAGCCAGGACACCGCGCCGCGGCGGAGCGATTCGTCGTCCCCGGCATCGTCCTCCTCGTCCGACCGGAGCACGCGCGACTCTTCCGCGACCGATCAATCCTCGCAGAGCAACGCCAGCGACAACACGGATTCCCCGACGCAAGCGGCGGGCGATACGACGGCCGACCCGACCAAGGCGACGGCCAAGACCAAGGACAAGAGCGACGCGTCCAAGCCGGGCGACAAGCCGCAGGAGACCAAGGACGCCAAAGGCGACAAGACCGACGGCCTCGCCGCCGCAGTTGACGCCTCTGCCGCAGCACAGGCCGCCGCGACACCGGCGGCGACGCCCGATCCGACCGCTGTCCCCGTCGCCGCGCCCGTGGTGCCGCTCGATCCGAATGCGGCCGCCAACCAGGCTGCCAACACCGCCTCCTCGCCGCTGACGATCGCAGCCGCCGGCATCGCCGCCAGCGCCTCGACCGCAGCGCAGATCGCCGGCGCCAAGCTAGATGCGACCGGCAAGACCGCCAAGACCGACGGCAAAACCGCCGACGCGAAGGCCGCGCTCGCCGATGCGGCTGCTACAACGACCGACGGCACCGCCACGGATGCCACGGCGACCGCCGCGCAACTCACCGCAGCGGATCAGGGCACGCCGAAGACATCGTTCAAGGCTGCGGCGACTGCGCAAGGTCAAACCGACGTCTCCAATATCGGCCAGGACACCGGCAAGACCGCGCAGGCCGCAACCACTGCGCAAAATGCCGCGACCGCAACGGCGGCCAACGCCGCCGCGCATCCGCAAGCCGCAAAGCCGCAGGCCGACGCCGCCGCGACCGATGCCAAGGCCGATGCTGCCAATCGCACGGCTGATGCGACGCCGGCCGCGCCGACCACGCATGCGCATGCCGATCCGCAAGCCGTTGCGGCTGCGACGACCGATGCCAGCGCGCAGGCGGCCTCCGCCGTGCAGGCGCCGCTGACCAATGCGACATCGGCGGCTACCGCTTCCACCGCGACGCTGACCGCGACCGCGGCGACTTCGAACGCCGTGCCGATCAGCGGCATCCCGGTCGAGATCGCGGCCGCCGCGCGCTCGGGCAAGACGCGCTTCGACATCAGCCTCGATCCGGTCGATCTCGGCCGCATCGACGTCCGCATCAATGTCGACCGCAACGGCCAGGTCACCTCGCATCTCACCGTCGAGAAACCGGAGACGCTGCAGATGCTGCGGCAGGACGCGCCGCAATTGCAGCGCGCGCTCGACGATGCCGGCCTCAAGACCGGCAGCAACGGGCTCTCCTTCAGCCTGCGCGACCAGAATTCGTCGGGACAGAACTCCGGCCAGAACAACGACAAATCCGGCAATTCCCGCCGGCTGATCATCAGTGAAGACGATTCTGCCGCGGCCGCACCCGTGAGCCGCAGCTATGGCCGCATGCTCGGATCGAGCAGCGGCGTCGACATCAGAGTGTGAGGAATATTCGCAAATGACCACCACGAATTCCGCCACCGCACCTGCCGTCGTCTCCGGCACGACGCAAACGTCGTCGTCCTCCTCGTCGAGCTCGAGCCTCGGTTCATCCGCGGGCGCGACGCTCGCCGGCAACTTCCAGACCTTTCTGACGCTGCTGACGACGCAGCTGCAGAACCAGAACCCGCTCGATCCGCTCGACACCAACCAGTTCACCCAGCAGCTGGTGCAGTTCGCCGGGGTCGAGCAGCAGCTCAAGACCAACGACTCGCTGTCGCAGCTCGTCACCCTGCAGCAGACCACGCAGGCGACCCAGGCGCTGGACTACGTCGGCAAGTCCGCGGTGGTCGACGGCACCACTGCGACCATGTCGCAATCCTCGGCGACCTGGCACCTCAGCGTGCCCTCCAGCGCCACGGTCAACATCTCCATCGCCAATTCCAGCGGCCAGACCGTGTTCACCGGCCAATATTCGGCGGGTGCCGGCAGCGATATTCCCTTCACCTGGAACGGCCAGGGCAATGACGGCACCCAATGGCCTGACGGCAAGTACACGATCTCGGCGACCGGCAAGGACGCCGCGAACAATAATGTCGGCATCTCGGCGCAGGTGCAGGGCACGGTCTCGTCCGTCGACCTGACCCAGTCGCCGCCGCTGCTCACCATCGACGGCCAGAGCTACACGCTGAGCCAGGTGAAGAGCGTGGTGGCAACCAGCAGCAGCTCCGGCAGCTAATTTATAAGCGTCATCCCGGCGAAAGCCGGGATCCATAACCACAGGGAGCAGTTTGGTGAAGACCCGTGGTTAGGAAGTTTTCTTGGCACTGCGACCCGCGCTCATCGATAGATCACGCGGTATGGGTCCTGGCTTTCGCCAGGACGATAGTTGAGAGCTCTGCAGCATCCCCCGTGCAGGCCTCGTTCGTTAGTAAAGTATTTACGAAGACCCCGCTCGGCCTGCTGAAATTGTGTTTTCAGCCCGCTGGGCCGGCAGCGTTCCAGCAAGTTTCAAGGAGAATTGTATTGAAGCCTTAGGCTTAGCGGATTTTTAAGCCCGCATGCGTACGGTTGCGAAGTGAGTTCAGTGGTTGAGAGTTTGTGAGTACGCCATGACAGAACCCCATCGCCCGAGGGTAAAATACGTCATCGGGCCGGACGGCAGTCCGCTGACGATTGCAGATCTGCCCGCCCCCGGCACCAAACGCTGGGTCATCCGCCGCAAGGCTGAAGTCGTCGCCGCAGTTCGTGGCGGACTTCTCTCGCTCGAAGAGGCCTGCAGCCGATATACCCTGACGGTCGACGAATTCCTCTCCTGGCAGTTTTCCATTGACCAGCACGGTCTGGCGGGCCTTCGCACCACCCGCATCCAGCAATATCGCCAATAAGCAATCCGGAAATCTGCTGCTTTTGACGAAAATCGGCCCCGCTCTGCGAGGCCGATTTTTTTCATGTTTCGTTTTGGCGCTACTTTTGTCCGAGCTCTTAATCTTCGTTAACCATATCGAAACCATCACCTAGGCAATAATTGCCCACTCGGCCGCTCGGTTGCGGGTCGAAGCTTCGGGGCGGTTGCTTGCAAGGTCTTGCGGACTTCTTAAAAGGTATCGGCGCCGCCCGCTTCGGGGCGATGATCGCGGTGACCGCCGCGCTCATCGGCTTCTTTGCCTTCGTCATCATGCGCGTCACCACGCCGCAGATGACGACGCTGTTCACCGACCTCTCGGTTGAAGATTCTTCCAGCATTATCAAGGATCTGGAACGCCAGGGCATCCAGTTCGAGCTGCGCAACGAAGGCACCATCATCATGGTGCCCAAGGACAAGGTGACACGGCTGCGGATGAAGCTTGCCGAGGGCGGCCTGCCCAAGGGCGGCGGGGTCGGCTACGAAGTGTTCGACAAGTCGGACGCGCTCGGCACCACCTCCTTCGTCCAGAACATCAATCATTTGCGCGCGCTGGAGGGCGAGCTCGCCCGCACCATCCGCGCCATCGACCGGATCCAGGCCGCGCGCGTCCACCTCGTGCTGCCCGAGCGTCCGCTGTTCTCGCGCGAGGCGCCGGAGCCGTCGGCCTCGATCGTGGTCCGGGTCCGCGGCTCGCTCGAAGCCCAGCAGATCCGCGCTATCCGCCACCTCGTCGCCTCCGCCGTCAACGGCTTGAAGCCGCAGCGGGTCTCGATCGTGGACGAAACCGGCCAGCTGCTCGCCGATGGTGCCCAGACCGATCCGGATCAGGAGATCGGCGACGAGCGCCGCACCGCCTACGAGAAGCGGCTGCGCAAGCAGGTCGAGGACATCGTCTCCTCCGTGGTCGGCTCCGGCCGCGCCCGCGTCCAGCTCTCCGCCGACTTTGACTTCAACAAGGTTACCCAGACCTCCGACAAGTTCGATCCCGAAGGCCGCGTGCTTCGCTCGAGCCAGACCCGCGAAGAGCAGAGCATGACCGCCGACAATAACGGCCAGGTCACGGTCAATAACGAGCTCCCCGGCCAGCAGCAGAACAACGGTCAGACGGCGAAGGACCAGAGCAAGAAGACCGAAGAGACCAACAATTACGAGATCTCCCGCACCACAAAAACCGAAGTGACCGAGGCCGGCCGGGTCAACCGCATCTCGGTCGCGGTGCTGGTCGACGGCATCTACACCAAGAACGACAAGGGCGAGCTCGCCTACACCGATCGCACCAAGGAGCAGCTCGACCGCATCGCCACCCTGGTGCGCTCGGCAATCGGCTTCGACCAGAAGCGCGGCGACCAGGTCGAGGTCGTCAATCTGCGCTTTGCCGATGCCCCCTCCACCGCCCCGATCGCAGAGCCCTCCGGCTTCCTCGGCATGCTCCAATTCACAAAAGACGACGTCATGTACTTCGTCGAGCTCGGCGTGATGATGCTGCTCGGCCTGGTCGTGCTGTTCATGGTGATCCGGCCCCTGGTCAAGCGGATCCTCGCCTCCGAGGAGGTCGCCGCCGCCATCTCCGGCGCCCTCACCGGCCCCGGCGCCTCGGACGAGGCCGCGCCGGCCGGCGGCCAGGCGCTGCTGCCGAGCGCCGCCGCGAGCGCGATCGACGTCGCCACCGTCCAGGGCCAGGTCCACGCCCAGTCCGTCCATCGCGTGGGCGAGCTCGCCGAGCGCAACCCCAACGAAACCGTCGCCATCATCCGTCAATGGCTGACCGAACCCGCGAAATGATTCGAGAAGTGAACTGACATGGCCGGAAACCTGCAAAACGCCAACTCCAACGACATCACCAGCGTGATTTCCACGCTCGGTCAGCGTGCCGGCGACCGCGCCAAGAGCGGCAAGGGTTCCGAGCCGTTGGCGGGGCCGCGGCGCGCCGCGATCCTGATGCTCGCGCTGGGCGAGCAGTACGGCGGCAAGATCTGGGGCCTGCTCGACGACGACGAGGTGCGCCAGCTCTCGCTGGAAATGTCGACGCTCGGCACCGTCGAGGTCGACACGGTCGAGGACATGCTGCTCGAATTCGTTTCGCGCATGTCCGCCTCGGGCGCGCTGATGGGCAATTTCGACGCCACCGAGCGCCTGTTGCAGCAATACCTGCCTCCCGAGCGCGTCAACGGCATCATGGACGAGATCCGCGGCCCGGCCGGCCGCAACATGTGGGAGAAGCTGTCCAACGTGCAGGAAGAGGTTCTCGCCAACTATCTCAAGAACGAATATCCGCAGACCATCGCCGTGGTGCTGTCGAAGCTGAAGCCGGAACATGCCGCGCGCGTGCTCGGCATCTTCCCCGAGGAGCTCGCCCTCGACGTCGTCAACCGCATGCTGAAGATGGAGGCGGTGCAGAAGGAGGTGATCGAGAGCGTGGAGAAGACGCTGCGCACCGAATTCATGTCCAACCTCTCGCAGACCCGCCGCCGCGACGCCCACGAGGTGATGGCGGAGATCTTCAACAATTTCGACCGCCAGACCGAAACCCGCTTCATCACCTCGCTGGAAGAGGACAATCGGGAATCGGCCGAGCGCATCAAGGCGCTGATGTTCACCTTCGACGATCTCGTCAAGCTCGATTCCGGCTCGGCCCAGACGCTGATGCGCAACGTCGACAAGGACAAGCTCGGCGTGGCGCTGAAGAGCGCCAACGAGGATGTCCGCAACTTCTTCTTCGGCAACATGTCCTCGCGCGCGGCCAAGATGCTGCAGGACGACATGGCGGCGATGGGCCCGGTTCGCCTGCGCGACGTCGACGAGGCCCAGGCCCTGCTGGTCAACCTCGCCAAGGACCTCGCTGCCAAGGGCGAGATCATGCTGACCAAGAACCGCGCTGACGACGAGCTGGTGTATTGATGGGCGCTCCGGCCAAATTCCTGTTCGACACCGACTTCGCCGCGCCGGACCGGACGCGCGAGAAGGTCGCGACCGCGGCCGAGGTCGCACAGAAGCTCGCGGAAGCCGAAGCGCGCGCCTATCAGGACGGCTTTGTCGCAGGCCAGCGCGAGGCCAAGGCCGAGAGCGACCGCCGCGTCGCGCTCGCCATGGAAGAGATCAACATCGCGATCCGGGGCATCGCCGCAGGGATCGGCAACATCGAGAGCAAGATGGAGACCGAGGCGGTCGACGTCGCGCTCGCCGTGGCCCGCAAGCTATGCGCCGACCTGGTCGCCGCCGAGCCGCTCGGCGAGATCATGGCGCTGATCAAGGATTGTTTCTCGCATCTGGTCGCGACGCCGCATCTCGTCGTTCGCATCAACGACGCGCTCTACGACAGCGCGCGCGAGAAGATCGAGCGGCTCGCCAAGCAGAGCGGCTTCGAAGGACGGCTGGTGATCCTGGCCGAGCCCGACATTGCCACCGGCGACTGCCGGATCGAATGGGCCGATGGCGGCGTCGTGCTGGAGCGCAGCGCCATTGCGGCCAAGATCGACGACATGGTCGGACGCTATATCGCGTCCCGCAGGGGGAATTAAGCCATGACCGACAACGACGGACAGGTCCCGCTGCCCGACCTCAACGGCCCATTGCCGCCGACCGGCACCGATGTGAGCTACAGCGAGGACGAGTATGCCTCGCGCGTCGCCGCCGACCTCGAGGCTGTCTTCGATGTGCCGGTGCAGGTCTCGGCCGTGCTCGGCCGCTCCAAGATGGATGTCGGGGAGCTGTTGAAGCTCGGGCCCGGCACCGTGCTCGAGCTCGACCGCCGCGTCGGCGAGGCCATCGACATCTACGTCAACAACAAGCTCGTCGCCCGCGGCGAGGTGGTGCTGGTCGAGGACAAGCTCGGCGTCACCATGACTGAAATCATCAAGACTGAACGCAGCTAGCGCTTGCAAAGGATTGACGCGCGATAGCGCGAACAGACGGACAGGAGACTGACATGCGGCTTCTCATCGTTGGCACATTGAAGGGCCAGCTCACCACGGCCACCAAGATCGCGATGGAGAACGGCGCGACCGTGACCCACGCCGAGGATCACGAGCAGGCGATGCGCGTGCTGCGTGGCGGCAAGGGCGCCGACCTCCTGCTGGTCGACGTCGCCCTCGACATCCGCGATCTCGTGATGCGGCTCGAGGCCGAGCACATCCACGCGCCGATCGTCGCCTGCGGCATCACCAACGACGCCCGCGCCGCGGTTGCCGCGATCCACGCCGGCGCCAAGGAATACATTCCGCTGCCGCCGGATCCGGAGCTGATCGCCGCGGTGCTGGCAGCGGTCGCTAACGATTCCCGCGAGCTGATCTATCGCGACGAATCCATGGCGCGCGTCGTCAAGCTCGCCCAGCAGATCGCAGGCTCCGATGCCTCGGTGATGGTCACCGGCGAATCCGGAACGGGCAAGGAAGTGCTGGCCCGCTACGTTCACACCCGCTCGGCCCGCGCCAAGCGCCCGTTCATCTCGATCAACTGCGCCGCGATCCCCGAGCATCTCCTGGAATCCGAGCTGTTCGGCCACGAGAAGGGCGCCTTCACCGGCGCGATCGCCCGCCGCATCGGCAAATTCGAGGAAGCGACAGGCGGCACGCTGCTGCTCGACGAAATCTCCGAGATGGACGTTCGCCTGCAATCAAAGCTGCTCCGCGCCATCCAGGAGCGCGTCATCGACCGCGTCGGCGGCACCAAGCCGGTGCCGGTCGACATCCGCATCATCGCGACCTCGAACCGCAATCTTGCGGAAGCCGTGCGCGAAGGCACGTTCCGCGAGGACCTTCTGTTCCGCCTCAACGTCGTGAACCTGAAGATCCCGCCGCTGCGCGAGCGTCCCGCCGACATTCTCGAGCTCGCCCAGCATTTCGTGAAGAAATATGCCGAGGCCAATGGCGTGCCGGTGCGGCCGATCTCGGCGGAAGCGCGCCGCGTGCTCTCCATCAACCGCTGGCAGGGCAACGTCCGAGAGCTCGAGAACACCATGCACCGTTCAGTGCTGATGGCGCAGGGCGACGAGATCGGACCCGATGCGATCCTCACCCCGGACGGCGACCGCCTCGACCTCGCCAAGACGGTCCCGGCGGTAGCACATGCCACCATGGCAGCCGAGCAGGTGACGCGGGCCCTCGTCGGCCGCACGGTCGCCGACGTCGAACGCGACCTGATCCTTGAGACGCTGAAACATTGCCTCGGCAACCGGACGCATGCCGCGAACATCCTTGGCATCTCGATCCGCACGCTGCGCAACAAGCTCAACGAATATTCTGATGGCGGCATCCCGATCACCCCCGCCGGCACGCCGGGTGAGTATCCGCGGATGCCGATGGTGGGGGCGTGAGCAAACAGCTTGTTGGTCACATGATTGCCCGGCGCCGGGCATTCATGTGAAACGCATGGACGGTCGGGACGACCCGGCCACGTGTTTGGCTTTATGGCGGCGCCGCGCTCGCGTCGACCTACTTGCCCGGCGGTACGTAGGCAGTTGCAAGCTTCGCGGCCTTTTCTGCGATAGTTTTGAATTCACTCATCTTCCAGGCGCGCACCGTCTCGATCTTGGCAATGGCGCCGCTCGCAGCGGCGGCCATTCCGATGGCGACGGCATCGGCGCCATCCGGGAATTCCGTGACGAGCACCGCGTCATGCGAGCCGGTGGTCATGAAAGCTCCTGGAGCTTCCCGCCGGCCTTCTCGACTATCGCACCGATGACCGTCGTGCGATCGATCGGCTTGTCCACCATTCCCTTGATGCCGGAATTTGAGTAGGAGACGTACGAGATGAACAACGGCATGTTTCTCTCCGTTGAGGTTACAGCGGTGAAATTGCAATCTTAGAAGAGATGCTCTGAAACGAGAGCAAGGCACGGCCTGCCGACGGAGCGAGCTGCCTTGATAATCGAACTACGGACTTCGGCACGTCCAACTGGCAGCTTCTGCTGACTATAGCCGAATCCACAATGCAGCGCGAACGGTAAGCCAAGCCTACCCATTTAGAGGCAACTATTCTGCCGTTCGGTAAAACCTGCTTCTCGGCAATGAGGCCGCGAGTGAAGCAGTTCACAATCAATATGCATCGAGATAGCTAGGGTCCTCGACCAGCACGACGTGATGTCGGCCAGAGCCGCACCGGTCGGGCGAAACGTCCTTCAAAATCGAAAGGGTACGCCATGAAATACTCGTCGTGGACGATCTCCCGCCTGTCCCTCATTGCTACGCTGATCGCAGCCTCCACACCGCTTGCACGCGCCGACGTGATCATGGATTGGAATGCAAAAGCCGACGCGATCGCTGCCGAGAAGCAAATTCTTCCGGCGCCCCACAGCCGCGCCCTGTCCATGATGCACGTCGCAATGTTCGAGGCCGTCAACGCCATCGACCGCCGGTACGCACCCTACAAAATCTCCTTGCCCGCAGAACGTTCGACGTCGCGGGAAGCTGCGGCGGCAGTTGCGGCTCACGACGTGCTGTTATGGATCTATCCTGATCTCAAGCCGGACCTGGATGCGACGCTGACGAACTCTCTGGAGCCGATCGCCGACGGCGAATCCAAGATCGCCGGCATCGGCCTCGGCAAAGAAGCCGCGATGCAGATCATCGAGCTTCGTGCGAACGATGGCAGCGCCACTCCGGAAACTTACCGACCTCTCACGACGCCGGGCGCCTACGTTCCGACCACCATCCCGCTTTCCTCGACCACGGGTGCAACGACGCCCTGGGTCATGGCTTCCGGATCGCAGTTTCGCCCTGGACCCCCGCCGGCGCTTGGTTCGGAGGTGTGGACCCGGGACGTCAACGAAATTCGCGAGGTCGGCAGTCGAAGCAGCCCGACCCGAATGCCCGAGCAAACGATGATCGGCCGATTCTGGTTTTTGTCGGTGCTCGCACCTACAATCCGATCGTGAGGCAGGCTGCGATGGCCAAGGGGATGGATCTCGTCGACTGCGCCCGACTGTTCGCATTGACGTCCATTGCGGGCAACGACGCCATCGTTGCCGTGTTTGACGCGAAGTATCATTACAATTTCTGGCGACCGATCACCGCCATACGCAACGCCGATCTGACGTCGAATGCGGCGACGCCTCGCGACCCGTCCTGGTTGCCGCTGGGAGAAACGCCTTCGCACCCGGAATATCCCTGCGCTCACTGCATCGTCTCGGCCGCGATTTCTGGCGTGCTCCAGACTGTCGTTGGAGATTTCGGGGAGTTCTCGCTGACCGGCCCCACTGCGCCAGGCGTCACACGCAAATGGTCGCGGCTCCAGGACTATAGTGACGAAGTCGCCAACGCCCGCATCTGGGCCGGCTTTCACTACCGGTTCTCGACCGAAGTCGGCAAGGACATGGGCCGGAAAATCGGTGCGTTGACCGTCACCACGCAGCTTCGCGGTGTCGAAGCAATGGCGGAACCGAACCGCTAAGCGGCTGCCGTTTGAACCGAGCACGAGAGATCCGTCGCGGGTCCGAAGCGGCCACACGACTGCGCCCCCGAGTCGCCCGGCGTGCGATTCTGCGCACTGTGCCCGCGTTCAGCGCCTACCTCATCCTCGACGAGGGCTCTATAAGCGCAGCATAGTATCAGTTGGGGGACAGTGACGATGTCGGAGACTCAAATCACGGATTGGCTGGCGTCGCAGCGGCAGGCGATGATCGATCTGCTGCGCGATGTCGTGAACATCGATTCCGGGTCCTATGACAAGGAAGGCGTCGATGCGGTCGGTGCGCGGTTCGAGCGGCACTTTGCCGAGCACGGCATTCCCTCGCGCAGGGAGAGCCATGGCACGTTTGGCGACGCGATCCACGCCGAGGTGGCAAAGCCCGGCAGCAACGAGAAGCCGGTGCTGTTGATGGGGCATCGCGACACCGTGTTCGGCAAGGGCGAGGCCGGACGCCGTCCGTTCACCATCAAGGACAAGCGCGCCTATGGACCAGGCGTCGCCGACATGAAGGCCGGCGTCGTGATGAACATCTTTGTCGCCACCGCCTTCCACAAATTCGGCGGCAACCCGCATCCGATCAAGCTGCTGATCACCTCGGACGAGGAGATCGGCTCGCCCTCGTCGCGGCCGGTGATCGAACGCGAGGGGCGCTCTGCCCGCGCCGTGTTCAATTCCGAGCCGGGCCGCCCCACAGGCAATGTCGTCACCAGCCGCAAGGGCGGCATCTTCATGCATGTGGCCGTCACGGGCAAGGCAGCGCATTCGGGCGCCAATTTCGCCGCGGGTATCAGTGCGGTCGGCGAGCTCGCGCACAAGATCATCCAGATCCACGCGCTGACCGACCTCACCAAGGGCATCACGCTGAATGTCGGCCTCATCTCGGGCGGCCAGTCGGTCAACACGACCGCGCCTTACGCCGAGGGCCAGATCGACATGCGCTACGTCGATCCAAGGGACCGTGCCACCGTCATGGCCGAGATCGAACAGATCGTCGCGACGCCTTACGTACCCGGCACGAGTGCTGTGCTGACCATCAAGGGCGAGTTCGTGCCGGTGGTGCAGAGCGAGAGCTCGAAGGCGCTGTTCGAAAACTATCAGGCGGCCGCAAAGCAGGCCGGCCTCACCACGTTGCAAGGCGAATTCTCCGGCGGCTGTGCCGATTCCGGCTTCACCGCCGCGGTCGGCACGCCGACCATCTGCGGCGTCGGACCTGTCGGCGGCCTCGCCCATTCGCCGGAGGAATATCTCGAGCTCGACAGCATCGTGCCGCGCGCACAGGCACTGGCGCTGGCGATTTTGCGAGGGTGAAGGTGTCGTAGGTGGGTTAGCCGTAGGCGTAACCCACCTCTTCTCGCGGCGGCAAAGATGGTGGGTTACGCTTCGCTAACCCACCCTGTACCCTTTGGGTTCGCAGCCAGTCTAACGGTGTAGACTGGGAGTGCGGGCCGATCCGCCGGGAGCAGCCTTGCCCACCTGTGTCTTGAACACCGACGTAGGAGCCGCGCCCCGGCAGAGCGGCCGCGGTCGATATCCAGTAGGAGGTTCGCGCCGAGAGCGCCAGTACAGGGATTGATCGAGATCGCGGTGGCCCGCTTTTGAGAGCAAGGAGGTCCCAAAATGATCGAAGATGCACACTGGTTCGCCGGGATCGATTGGGCAACGCAGAGCCATGACTGGCTGCTTGAGAAGACCAAGGCCGCACCGGGACAGATCGCCGTGGCGATCGAGATGCCGCACGGCCCGGTGGTGGAGATGTTGCTCGAACACGGGTTTGCGGTGTTTGCCATCAATCCCAAGCAGCTCGACCGCTTCCGTGATCGCTTCACGGCAGCTGGTGCCAAGGACGACCGCCGCGATGCCCATGTGCTCGCAGGCTCGCTGCGCACGGATCGCGCGGCCTTCCGCCGGCTTGTGGTTGATGATCCCACGATGATCGAGTTGCGTGAGTGGTCGCGCTTGGGCGACGAACTGCAGCAGGAGCGCACGCGTCTCGCCAACCGCCTTCGCCAGCAGTTGTGGCGCTATTATCCCCAAGCCACCAAGTTGACCGACGATGTCGCCGACGAATGGTTCCTGGCCCTTTGGCAGAAGGTGCCGACCCCGGACAGGGCGGCCAAGGCCAGCGAGAAGGCCATCGCGCGCATCCTGAGTGCATATCGTATCCGCCGTTTCGATGCGGCGGCGGCGCTCAAGATCTTGCGTGAGACCCCGCTGTTCGTGGCGTCAGGCACGACCGAGGCCGCCTGCGCCCACATCCGCAGCCTGGCGGCGCGCCTGCATCTGGTCAATCGGCAGATCAAGGAGGCTCATCAGAGCCTGGACCGTCTCTGTGCCGAGCTCGAAGCAGAGGAGAGCGCCTCGGGGCAGAGCCCGGCGCAGTGCGACGTGACGATCCTACGCTCCTGGCCAGGTATCGGCAGGATCAATCTCGCCACACTGCTCGCCGAGGCCGCAGAGCCCCTGCGCAGACGAGATTACCATGCTCTGCGCGCTTTGGCAGGAGCTGCCCCGGTGACGCGGCAAAGCGGCAAGCAGCGCTTCGTGGTCCGTCGCCTCGCCTGCAACAGGCGGCTGCAGAGCGCGGTCCATCACTGGTCTCGTGTCGCCATGCAACACGATGCGGCCACCCGGAAACGGTATGATGCCTTGCGGGCGCGGGGACATGGCCACGCGCGCGCCCTGCGCAGCGTCGGGGATCGTTTGCTCTTTGCCCTCTGCACGACACTCAGGCGGCAGACCCCTTACGATGCGGACTACAACAGCGAAAACATCACCGCGACAGCGTAATCTCATTCCTTTGTTCGGCCGGGCGCGGACCATTCCTTCGTCCCGACCTGACGATCGCCAAGCGTCGCGCGCAGACGATGTCCAGGATGCCGAAGGCACCGGCAAAGCCGGCGCGCAGCGTCCTGGACTGCGTCGAGCACGGCGCTATGCTGGGTTCAGCAAGGACACTTCCCCCTTGACGGACGGTAGGAGGTCCTACGAAACCTCACGAATAACTCGGCGCGTCGGGCTTGCGAAAAATATGGATGGGATCGCCGGGCACGAATGGCTGACCGCGGACCATCGCATAGGCGTAAAGCGCGAGATAGACGATCGCCAGCGCGCCGACGGCGTAGAAGGCCCAGGTCCCGACACGCTTCATCGTTCCGCTCCATCGCCGTCCCGGATAGAAGGCTCAAGGCGCTTCTAGAGCGATGAGGGAGAAAAGGCCAGCCTGCGCGGCTTGATGACTGAGGCGATCAGACGCCGCGGCGGCTGCGCGCGGGGACGCTGACGTCGGCGAGCCTTGCGGCGTCCTCGTCCTGATCCACCGCCACATACTGGCCGTGCCAATAGGCGAGCGCCGCCGTTCGGGCCGAATTCCTGATGTCCCTGACGCGGCCGATGACGATGCCGTGCGAATAGCGCTCGACGATCTCCTCGACCTCGCAATCGACGGCGGACAACGCACCGACCAGCAGCGGAACGCCGGAGACAGCCGTGACCCACCGGGCGCCAGCGAAACGATCGGCCCCCTTCAGCCCACCCTTGCCGGCAAAGCGTTCGGCGACATCGAGCTGATCGGCCGCGAGGATGTTCACGCCGAAGGCGCCGTAGCGACGGATCAGCGGGAAAGACGATGCGTCGCGGTTGATGCTGACCAGCAGCGTCGGAGGATCGATCGACAGCGACGTTACCGACGTCACCGTCATGCCGGTGATGTCCTTGCCCCGCCCGGCCGTGATGACGCTGACGCCGCCGGTGAGATGGCGCATGGCGCCGCGAAAATCGGCAGACGAGACGGGAATTTCGGGCATGAGATCGCGGGGCACTACATTCATGGCATGGTCCCCGAAACGGGGTCCTCTCTATTTAGGTACGATCGTCCGCCGACAACAGATGGTTCAGGATCGAGCCTTCGAGGCTTGCGAGCTCGGCTGAGCCGCGCTCGCGCGGTCGGACCGCGTTAACCGTGACGTCGTGGGCAATCCGGCCCTCGTCGATCACCAGCACCCGGTCGGCCAGCGCAACCGCCTCGGCGACATCGTGGGTCACCAGAATCGCGGTAAAGCCCTGGTCGCGCCAGACACGCTCCAGCAGCCGTTGCATCGAGATGCGGGTGAGGGCATCGAGCGCGCCGAGCGGCTCGTCGAAGGCCAGCACACGCGGACGGGAGACCAGCGCGCGGGCGAGCGCGACGCGCTGCTTCTGGCCGCCCGACAGCACCGACGGCCACTGGTCGCGCTTGTCGGTCAACCCGACCTCGGCAAGCGCCTTCTCGGCACGCGACTGCGCATCGCCGGATGCGCGGTCGCGGCCGAGACCGACCTCGACATTGGACAACACCCGTGCCCAGGGCAGCAGCCGCGGCTCCTGGAACATCACGCGGATATCCTCGGGCTGGACCGCCGCCGCATCACCGAAGCTGATGCTGCCGGCGTCGATTTTTCCAGGCCCGCGATGAGGCGCAGCAGCGTGCTCTTGCCGCAGCCGCTCTTTCCAACGACGGCAACGAACTGGCCGGCGGGGATGTGCAAATCGATCCCGCGCAGCACCTCGTTCTCGCCGAAGGACTTGCGCAAGCCGCGGATGCTGAGCGGAAGGCCGCTGGTATACACTTGGCGTTCTTGCTGTTCTTGGCGTTCTTGGCGCGCCACACGGGCCGCCGGCGCAAAATTGGCACGGCTGGCGAGCTCGGTTTCAGGTAGAGACGTACGAAGCGCTGTCTGCATGTCACTCTCAACGTTTCTGGAAGGCGGGATGCCAGGAGAGCGTCGCCCGCTCCAGCAGGCGGGAGGCGCTGTCGGCGAGCTTGCCGAGCAGGGCGTAGATCAGGATCGAGACACGACGACATCGATCAGCATGAACTCGCGCGCCTGCATCGCCATATAGCCGAGGCCCGACGATGCCGCGATGGTCTCGGCGACAATCAGGGTCAGCCACATGATGCCGAGCGCGAAACGGATGCCGACGAAGATCGATGGCAGCGCGCCGGGGAAGATCACGCGGCGGAACAGCTCGCCGTCGCTCATGCCATAGATGCGGCCCATCTCGATCAGCTGCGGATCGACGGTGCGGATGCCGTGCAGCGTGTTGAGGTAGATCGGGAAGAACACCCCGAGCGCCACGAGAAACAGCTTGGCACTCTCGTCGATGCCGAACCACAGGATGACCAGCGGAATCAGCGCCAGATGCGGCACGTTGCGCACCATCTGTAGCGTGGTATCGGTGAGTTTTGCGGAGAGCTGCGACAGGCCATTCGCAAGTCCGAAGGCAAACCCGATGCTGCCGCCGATCAGGAAGCCGATCGAGGCACGCCAGAACGAGACCCAGATGTTGCGGATAAGCTCGCCGGAGAGCAGCAGCTTCCAGCCCGCGAGCGCGACGTCGCTCGGCGCCGGCAGCACGCGCACCGGCACGAAGCCGGTAACGCTCGCCACCTGCCAGATCGCGATAATAGCGAGCGGCACGATCCACTGGACCAGGCCGTCGACACGCGGCAGGCGGAGGTTGCGTGGAAGCGAAGCGCTATCGATCAAGCTCATGATTGCGACACCCGATGCTGCGGACGGTAATCGAAGTGCAGCTTGGTCACGTTGCTCGGCTGTTCCAGCGAGAGCAGCGGGAACACCAGCTCTGCGAAGCGATAGGCTTCTTCCAGATGCGGGTAGCCTGACATGATGAAGGTATCGATGCCGATATCCTGATACTCCTTGATACGCGCGGCGACCGTCTGGGCGTCGCCGACCAGCGCCGTGCCGGCGCCGCCACGCACCAGGCCGACGCCGGCCCAGAGGTTCGGGGCGATCTCGAGCTTGTCGCGCTTGCCGCCATGGAGCTGCGCCATGCGCTGCTGACCAACCGAGTCCATCCGGGCAAAGTTTTTCTGCGCCGTCGCAATGGTGTCGTCGCTGACATGCTTGATCAGCTCATCGGCGGCGCGCCAGGCCTCTTCATTGGTCTCGCGGACAATCACGTGAAGGCGGATGCCGAAGGACAGCTTGCGACTACGCGCAGCGGCGATGCGCCTGACTTTCGCGACCTTCTCTGCGACCAGCGCCGGCGGCTCGCCCCAGGTGAGATATTTGTCGACGGCGTCGACGGCAACGTCGATGCCAGCGTCCGACGAGCCGCCGAAATAGAGCGACGGCCGCGGCGACTGCACGGGATGAAACAGCAGCTTGCCATCCTCGATATGAATGTGCTTGCCCTCGACATTCACGGTCTTGCCGGCGAGCAGGTTGCTATAGACGTTGAGGAACTCGCGGGTGACCTCGTAGCGTTCGTCATGGCCAAGAAAGATGCCGTCGCCCTTGTTCTCGACGGGATCGCCGCCGGTGACGACGTTGACGAGAAGCCGGCCGTTGGTGATGCGGTCGAGCGTCGCGGTCATGCGCGCCGCCACGGTCGGCGATTGCAGGCCAGGACGAACGGCGACGAGATAACGCAGCCGCTCCGTGAACGGTGCGACCGAGGACGCGACGACCCAGGAGTCCTCGCACGACCGTCCCGTCGGCAACAGCACGCCGAAATAGCCGAGCTGATCCGCCGCCTGTGCGATCTGGCGCAGATAGTTGAAATTGACCTCTCGGCCGCCGATGCCGGTGCCGAGATAGCGGCCGTCACCGTGGGTCGGCAGGAACCAGAGGATGTTGGCGTTACTTCGTTTGCTCATGTTCCTGGCCTCCGCGCCACGTCGGAAATCTTGATTGCTTTGGGGATCAGGTTGAGCGCGAGGAATGCGTCGGCAACCTGCTGCTGATCGGCGATGACGGCGTCGGTGAGCGGCTTGATGCCATAGGACTGCCGCTTCAACGCGACCTCGACCACCGGGACGGACAGGCCGATCGCGGGCGCCAGCTGTTCGGCCACCGCGTGGATGTCGCCCTTGGCCCAGTCGTCGACTGCGCTCAGCTCGGCGAGCACGGCGTCGACGATCTTCGGGTTGCCGTCGAGGAATGTCTTCGAGGAAAAATAGAACTGGTAGTTGGCGACGATGTCGGTGCCGTCGGCCAGCGCGCGTGCACCGGTGGCCGCTTCCGCTGCAGCCTGGAATGGATCCCAGATCACCCAGGCATCGACCGCGCCGCGCTCGAAGGCGGCGCGCGCATCGGCAGGTGCCAGGAACACCGGCTCAACTTCCGAATATTTGATGCCCGCCTTCTCCAGCGCCCTGACCAGGAGATAGTGAACGTTGGAGCCCTTGTTGAGCGCAACCTTCTTGCCTTTGAGATCGGCCACCGATTTGAGCGGACTGTCCTTCGGCACCAGGATCGCCTCGCCCTTCGGCGCCGGCGGCTCATAGGCGACATACTGGATCGGCGCGCCGGCGGCCTGCGCAAAGATGGGCGGGGCTTCACCGGTGTTGCCGAAATCGATCGCGCCGACATTGAGCGCCTCGAGCAGCGGCGGGCCGGACGGAAATTCGGTCCACACCACCTTGTAGCCCGAGGCAGCCAACTTCGGCTCCAGCGTGCCCTTGCTCTTGAGCAGCACCAGCTTGCCGTATTTCTGGTAGCCGATGCGGACCACCTTGTCCTGACCATAGGATGTGCCGACCGCCGCCGCGACGATGCCGATCGAAAGCACGATGGCCGCGATCAGACGCTGAATGATACGTCTCATGTTCAACCCTTTTGAAATGGGGAGATTGGTTGGCACGATCAGGTCGCCGTGCTGCGCCAGACGATGTCGCGGATGACGATCGGCTTCGGGATCAGGCCGAGCTTGTAGAAGCGGTCGGCGACGCCCTGCTGGGTCGCGACGATGTCGTCGGTGACGGGGCCGATCACGAAATTGGCACGATCGGCCGCCACGGCCTGAATCTCCAGCGGGACGCCGGTGATCGCGGCCAACGACCTGGCAACCTCGTCGCGGTGCTGTTCGGCCCATTGACCGGTCGCGGTGGTGACGTCGACGATCTGTTGCAGGATCGCGCCGTGGTTCTTCGCGAAATCGCGGTTGGCGATGTAGAACGAGTTGGTCTTGGTGACCTCGCGCGCATTGATCAGGATGCGGCCGTTCTGTTTGGTCTCGCCGATCGCGAAATAGGGATCCCAGATCGCCCACGCGTCGATGCTGCCATTGGCGAAGGCGGGACCAGCGTCCGGCGGCGTCAGATAGACCGGCGTGATGTCCGCGTAGGTCAGGCCCGCCTTCTCCAGCGTCTGCACCACGACATTGTGGGCGCTGGAGCCCTTGGTGAAGCCGATGCGCTTGCCCTTCAAGTCGGCAATGGAGCGGATCGGCGAATCCTTGGGCACCAGGATGCCCTGGCCGTTGGTGATGGGCTGGCCGGCAGCATAGACGATCGCCGCGCCGGCGGCCTGGGCGAACACCGGCGGGGAATCGCCGACCGCTCCGTAATCGACGCTGCCGACATTCATCGCCTCCATCATCGGAGGCCCCGAGGAGAACTCGACCCATTTCACGTCGATGCCCTGCGGCGAGAAATGTTTTTCCAGAGTTGCCCGTTGGCGCGTGATGACCAGCACGCCGGTCTTCTGGTAGCCGATACGAATTTCCTTCACCGCGCCTTGCGCATTCGCACGCGGCGCGAACGCTGCCGCGGCTGCGGTACCAACGGAAAGTTTCAGAAAATTACGACGCTGCATTCCGGGCTCCCAGCCGCGTACGGCCGCCATCATTCATGTCGGGGGGATGATGGTGCGGGGCGGGAAAGGTGTCGAGACGTACGGGAAAATAGCGATGCACGCACTGCCCCTGGGGCAGAGCGCATGATTAATCTTTCAAACGGCGGAGCGAATGAAGATGGAATTTTTCTGCACGCGGATGTGAAGGGAGCTCATAGGATTCCCAGCCGGAGCAAAAAAGCGAAAACAACCCCATGCACAGTAGCCGGGGCGTGCGAAAAGCAAGCGCTTGCGTATTATCCGAAATAGATTTGACACGTCGGGCAAAACAGGTGCAAGATCACATCATGGCGCTCGTGATGGACAGACCCTTGCTGGGCTATTGCAGCCATCTCACCGGCAAATTCTGCAAGCCCCGGAACGCCCAGCCGCCGATCCGCACCGGCTCGTCGTCGGCGATCTCGATATGCCCAGCGCGCGCGAACAATGTCGGCAGCGCGACGTCAGCGATCATGGCGCGCGAGGCCCAGGCGCCGGCGCAGAAATGCGGACCGGCACCGAAGGCGACGCTCTTGGAGGTATCACGCCGCACGTCGAACTGGTCGGCGCGCTCAAAATGCTTCTCGTCGCGGTTGGCGGAGCCGAACATCAGGAACACGCGCTCATCAAGCTCGAACGCGACGTCGCGGATCGACCACGGCCTGGCGATACGCCGCGGCGACATGCCGATCGGCGAGATCCAGCGCGCGTATTCCTCGAACGCCTCGAGCCACGTCACCTCGCCCTTGCGCACGAGCTCGAGCTGATCGGGATGGGTCAGCAGCGCCCACACCGTCCCGGCGATCGCCTTGCGCGGTTCGTTCTGTCCGCCTGAGATCGCGAGCTTGACGTTTGCGCGCACGCTCTCCATCGGCATACCCGAGGCGAGCAGCACGCCGAGAATGCTCTGGTCAGGATGCTTGCGCATCACCGGCAGGATGTCGTCGATCGCAGCATCGATGCCCGACGTCGCCGCGTGACAGCGTGCCTCGACCGCGGGATCGCCGCCATAATTGGCGATGCCCTCGATCATGCCCTGCGACCACGCATCCATGTCGGCGAAACCGATATTGGTGAGGCCGGTGATCGACTTCAGGCACTCGCCGGAGAACGGCAGCGCGAAGTCGCGCATCAAATCGATCCGGCCGCCGGGCGCAATCGCCTCGACGATCCGATCGGCGTGGGCCTGGAACAGCGCGGTCCAGTGCGCCTTCACCGTCTTCGGTGACACCGTCGGAAACATGGCGCGCCGCTCGACCTGATGCGCCTCGCCGTCCTTGCGCATCATGTTGTGGCCCATCAGCCGGTTCATCAGGCCCGCGGGCTGGTGCGAGGAGAACACGTCGATCTGCTTCTCGGAGATCGAGATGTCGTCGCGGCAGGTCAGCAGCGTCGAGCCGAGCTGCGGCACGAAGGCGATCGGCGCCTCCTTGCGCATCGTTGCGAGCATTGGATAAGGATCGGCCCAGAACGCGGTGAGGTCGATGTCGATGCGCGGCGCGGTGCTCAAAGCGGCCTTCCTGGATGCTCGTGTGAACCGGGCCAGACTAGCGAACCCAGGCGCCGATGTCTGTCCCTAGCGATAGGGACAGACAATATTGGGGCGTGTCCTGTCGGTGGGGTGCACGTTAGGTGAGTTCATCTGCGATCTGTCGCACCGCCTTCGAATAATTGCTGATAGGAAATTCCCTGTTCACCGAGAAACCGCGCAGCTGGACTCTGCGTTTCGTAAAAGATTGCCTCAAGCGTATCTGCGCCGGTTACTATGGAGCGACCCAACGCTTTCCCCCGGACCTCCGCACGCTGTACAACGCGTTGAAATCCGGCGGTCGGTTTGGGTTCCGCGTGTTTCTCCATGACTATTTTCGTCAGTCCGTGGTCGAGATAGTCAACGAGCCTGTCCGCGAGCCCACTCGGATCGGCATTGCAAGCACTCACGGATGCCCATGCATCCGCGTCCTCTAGCAGGGCAAGAAGCAGATGCTCCAATGTGGCGTATTCATGATTTCGCTGGCCGGCGAAGCCGATGGCCCGATGGAGCGTCGTAGTGAGCTCGGCGGAAAGCGGTGGAAATGAATTGCCTCCCACAGCCGGCGTCGGCGAGGCCTTCTCGCGAGGCACAGCCTTCTCCGCGTTGATTGCGGCAGCCAGCGTATTCCAATCGGCTAGACCGAAAATCGCGGCAATTAGTTCGAGGCTTTGGCCAATGGTGATCTTGATACCCTTGGCAGCAAGGGTCGAACGTAGCGTTTGCGCCATGGCTTTGGCGTTGCGGAAATCGCGCATGTCTTCATCCTTTGCTCTTGAACGAGACAGAAGTGCCAGGGCTTGCATTGCTGGCCCGGCTCGTTCGGGCAAAGGGCTCAAAAGCCTATGATACGTTTACCTTCCCCAGAGGGCGCAAGCAGCAGGTCGTATCTACCAAGGTAAAAATGGACCAAAGACGGACCCGCGTCAATCACCTGCCGCGTAGTTAACTTCGGCAATGGGGCAAAAGCGTCGATTTGGCGCTCAGCGGCAAACTTCCGCTCTGCCCCCATGCGGCGGCGGCCTTATGATGTCGCGCGTGGAATGACGTACAGCAGGGAAGGCAGTATGGTTTCGGGCGAGAAGTAAAACGGTCCTTCGCCGATCCTGATGGCTCCCATGCGACTATAAAATCCTTCCGCAGAGGGTTCGGCCGTGATCACGAGGGCTCCGGCTTTTATCCCTTTTGCGCGAGCTACGGCCGCCCCGAACAGAACTCGGCCGATCCCTCGCTTCCAATGTGCCGGATCAACATAAAGGCCGTAAAGCTGCGCAATTCCTTGAAGCGCGGTCGGCGTCACCACAACGACACCGACAACTCCGCTGGTGCGATCTTCTGCCACTTGAACCCAATTCGCACTGATCAATGGTACAGTTATCGTAAGCGCGGGCATGGTTCGATCGATGAACGCTTCGTCGTGTCCCGCGTGCATCGTCGCACGCACAGAGGCGCGTTAGCTCGCGTTGCTCATCGGGCTTGGCGTCTCGAACCGTATAAGCATCCATTGCACAACCTCCCGCTTTTCAGCCGCAGTTCTGTTCAGATTTGGCGTTGCTAGCGAAGGTTGGCAACGGGTCAAGAGCGCCGCGCGCACGCGCACTATGGCGGGTCCCCATGGCCCACAACAGGGACACGGACAAACGGATCAGCGACGTTGGTTAGGGGGCGCGGCTTGGTCCATATCAGGACATGGCCCGCATTAGGGCTGCAGTCTTGATGGTCGCGAAGTTCGAGTAGGTGTCGGACACGGCATAGGGCAAAATGATCTGATCATTGTGCCGCATCGCCCCGCAAGTATAAACCACGTTGGGGACGTAGCCTTCGCGTTCCAACGGCTCGGGATGCAGCAGCGGTTCGACCGAACGCGCCAGGACCTTGGATGGATCGTTCTTGTCGAGCAGGGCAGCGCCGATCGAATATTTTCGCACGGGACCGACGCCGTGCGTGAGCAACAGCCAGCCCTCATCGAGTTCGATCGGTGAACCGCAGTTTCCGATCTGCACGAACTCCCAGGGAAATTGCGGCTTCAGGATCGCCTGACCGCCGTCCCATTGATGCAAATCGTCCGAATAGATCAGATAGAGGTTCTCATTGTCCTGACGCGCGATCATGGCGTACTTGCCGTCGATCTTGCGCGGGAACAACGCCATCCCCTTATTGCGTGCGGCGGTCCCACGCAGCGGCGACATTCGAAACGACAGGAAGTCGCAGGTCTCGATCAGCTCCGAGCAGATCGCCTTACCGCTGTAGGCGGTATAAGTGGCGTAATAGGTCTTCCGGCCGCCATCGCCGAATTCAACGAAGCGGGCGTCTTCGATGCCGTTCGACTGGGATTCCGTAACCGGAAAGATGACGCGCTCACTGAGTTCCTCGTCCGGATTGAACGTCAGTTCGATGTCGTCGCCATCTGGTTTGGGTATGCGAAGCTTGACCCGAGGGCTGGAAGCAAGGCGGGCTGTTGGGTCGACGGTCAGACTGCCATCGGCAGCAATCGTGCCGGCGCGAAAGGTGAGCGACGATATATGGCCTTCGCCAACAGCGCGGAGGCTGAGAATAAAGCGCAAGCCGCCCCTCGGAGCGTCCGACTGGTCGGGATGCGGCACGATGCTGGGATTGAACAGTGCCGAGGCTTCGAACGAGTATTCGTTCAGAAAATAGGCTCCGATCAATTGGCGCTGGACGCTGGAAAAAGGCCCGTGCGCTGCCAGCGCTTGTTCCATGACGTCGGTACGCGCCTCGAACGTCTCCAGCAGGTTACGATGGCGGCCCTGAAAATTTTCCAGCACATCCGCCAACAGGTTGGCCGCAATCATCGGGTCCAGCGCGAGAACCCGTTCGACGATGTGGTTGGCGCGGGTCTTATCGGTCGGGTTGAGATCGCGCGGTTCGGTCGCCGGCTTGAACGGGCGTACGATCACGCGCGCGGTGTCGGGACGCAGATAGAGCGCCTGCCGATTCAGGAAGGTGGCGTGCGACAAGGTGTCCTCGGTTCGCTGGAGGGAACAATGTAATCAGGCGCCGATGGCGCGAAAGGCCACCGGGGGTGTTTCGCTGACGTTGACGCGCGCAAGCTGACGAATATCGGCAAGGCCGAGCAGATAGGACACGACTGACTCGCCGCCGCGGTTTTCGTTGGCGCGGTCGGGATGCAATCCATCCCGGCAACTGCCGGTCTCGACATCGACGAGCACGATCGATAGATCGTTGCGGCCGAGAAACCAGGCGAAAACGCTGGTTGCGATCGCTTTCCATTCGACGTCGCCGTCTGCCCGCCAAGCGGTCAGGCAGGCGGCGATCGTCGCCGTGGCTTCCACCGGCTGCTGGTCGAACGTGCGAGGCGGTTGGCGCACTTCGCCGAAGCCGGCGGTGCCGATGGGACGGAAATGCCCGGTCGAAGCCGTTTGCTGTTTCATCAGCCAACGCAGGGATCGCATGCCGGCATCGAGGTAGTCAGGCGTTTGCGTGGCCATGCCTGTCAGCATCAAAGCCTGCGGCAAGCGCGCATTGTCATACGCCAGCCCCTCCTCGAACCACGTCCAGTCCGGCGTTTCGACCGACGCGAGGCTCGACATCAACCTGTCGGCAAGGGAATGCCGAATTTCCAGGGCGCGCGCGTCATCGGGAACGACGGCGCAATAACCGTCCAGACCCAGCAGGGTAAAGGCCAATGCACGCGGCGAAGCAAAGGCGTCAACAGTCGGCAACGCCTCGGCAAACAAGGCTTCAGCCCATCGACGTCGCGACGGGCTTGCATCCTTCCGTGCGCACTCACCCAGCGCCCATAATGTTCGTCCATGGCTGTCTTCGGAGCCGTGGTCTTCCAGCCAGGTTCGATTGAACCCCATGAAGTTGCGAAAGCGTCTGGTGTCGGGATTCCACGCATGCTGCACGAACGCGGCAAAGCGGGCAGTCAAAACCTCAGGCAGACGTTTTTCGCCGGGATTGTTGAGGGCGCAGGCGAGCAGCAAGGCGCGCGCATTGTCGTCCACGCAATAGCCGTGCGCGCGATCGGGTACCGAATGCACCGCATGCTGGAACAGGCCGGTGTCGTCGCACATGGAAAGAAAGTGATCCAACTGCATGTCCGACGCCGCAGGGCTGTGCGCAATCGCAACCGGTCCGGTGCGCGCGATCACCTTGAGCCAGTCGCCCTGCCGCGCGTCTTCGAATACGGCAATATAGCGCTCGGCCGTGCGAACCCATGTCATCGATCGGCTGACGGCGTAGGCGCGCTCGCGCATCGCCTGACGACGAGGGGTATCGGTGAGCAATCGCGCAATTTCCTTGCCGGTCGCGGCAGAGTTGCCGAAGGGAACGATGACGCCACGACCGTCATCCAGCAGCTCCAACGCGTGCCAATAAGGCGTCGAAACCACCGGCTTCCCGAGACCGAAGCTGTAGGCCAGCGTGCCCGACGTCATCTGCGCTTCGTTGAGATAAGGCGTGACGTACACGTCGCACATCGAGATGAATTCGAGCAGCGTGGCCTGATCGACGAACTGGTCGAGGAATACGACGTGGTTCTCACCCCCAAGTTCGCGCACGCGCTTCATCAGGCTTTCGCGATAGGCCTCACCTTGGTCGCGCACCAGATTGGGATGCGTCGCGCCGAGTACGACATAGACCGCGTCCGCGCGGCGCTCCAGGATCGAGGGCATGGCGTCGATCATGACCTCGATGCCCTTGCTGGGGGAGAGCAGGCCGAAAGTCAGAATGACCGAGCGGTTGCTGAATCCAAGTTTGGCCTTGGCAGCATCGGGCTCGACAAAGGGAAAGTCGGGAATGCCGTGCGCAATGACCTCGACCTTGTCGTCCGGCACGCGATAGACGCTACGCAGCATCTCGCGTCCCTTGTTGGCCATCACAATGATTTTCGAAGATGCCTCGACGATACGCTCCATCACCGCGCGCTGGGCGGTAGTCGGCTTGGCGAGCACCGTGTGTAGTGTCGTGACAACCGGCATGCTGAGGCGTGAAAGCAGCTCGAGAATGTGAGCGCCGGCTTCGCCGCCGAAGATTCCGAATTCGTGTTGCAGGCAGACGACGTCGTAGCGACCGGCGTTCAGGAAGGCCGCGGCACGCACATAGTCTCCAATGATGTCATCCTTGATCTGGAATGCGACCGAACCGGGATAGTCGTAGGTCTGCGCGTGGTCGTTCATGGCGATAATGCTGGTCTCCAGGTCCGGCCTTGAATTCGAAATCGCGCGTTCAAGGTCGGTCGTGAAGGTGGCGATACCGCAGCGGCGAGGCAGTGAATTGCCGATCAGGGCGACGCGGCGAATCGGCGTCATGCGAGGCCTGCAAATTGCGGAACGGGGATCGCGGCTGGATTGGCAGGTTGCTTGCTTAACCTCTGCAACAGGGAATCGGTCGGGCGACTTGCGGGATACGCAATCAGCGCGCTCAATCCGTTATTGCCAACCTCTATGCTGATGCAGCCGCCACCGACGAAGATGGCATGTCCGATAGCTGCCGCGGTCAAGCCGATTGCCGCATGGCCGTCGAGGGTGAGAATCCAGGTTTCCGGTTCTGCAAACAGCGCCCAGCTTGACCCCTCGAGCAGTTCAAGCCGCTCGAGAACGAAATGCCTGCTCGCGACCAATACCGTTCGATTTACGGTCAAGGGCGTCGGATTGCCTGGCGTTGGAAGCGGCCATGGGTGGGCGACGGCGACCCCATTGTCTTCGTGCAGTTCGCGCTGCCGGCCGTAGTCGAATAGGCGGAATGTGGCGTCGCTGCGCTGCTGAATTTCAGCGAGCACGATGCCGGCGCCGATGGTGTGGATGGTACCGGCCGGGATGTAGATGACGTCGCCTTTGGCAACCGATCGCCAGTGAACGAGTTCGGCGATCGAACCGTTCTGGATCGACGCGCGCAATTGTTGTGGCGTTATCTGGTGCTTTAATCCAACGCCGATCTGCGCGTCGGGCCGGGCCGCGAGGATATACCAAGCCTCGCTCTTGCCGTTCGGCATCCCCATCGCTCGTGCGTAAGTATCGTCGGGATGAACCTGGATCGACAATGGTTCGCTGGTGAACAGCAGCTTGAGACGCAACGCCGGGGTGGGCGCATCCTTGTTGGCTCGCTCGAACCACAGCTCTCCGACGGCACTAGCAGACCCGTCGACGCTGCTCCACGGTTGCAGATCGCGAACCCCCCACGGTTTGTGGACGACCCGCACGGCGGCTTGTTCGGTAGGCATGAGCTGTCCTGACCGGGGTGACGCGCACGTCACGGCGACGTGCCGTTGGCCGTGATCGACCGTAGGATTTGGCGTGGCTAACCGTCGCGTGTCCGGACAGGCGCTTGAAGCGGGCCGGATGCTGAGTTCGTTAGATGGCTACTCCCCGACTCGATTACAACGGTCGCGTTCTGCTTTACTCTCCTTCTCAGCAACCAATTGCGCTTCTATCTTGCGTCACTCAGGCGCCCGACCTCCGTCCCTGGCAATAGGGACAGACATATCAGGGGATATCTCCATAGGTCGGGCGCGCACGTGCACGATAGCGGGTCCGCATGGCCCACAGCAGCGGGCACCGACAAACGCAGCAGCGACATTGGCTAAGGGCCAACAGCGGTACTGCCAGCTCGGGCAAATCACCAGTTGAACTCTGCCGATCCTCGTGCGTTAATAAGGCATCACCGGCCGAGGCTGCGCCGTAGGCGTCGGTGGCTGAGAGACCTTGGTGCTCCCGCCTATCAAGGATAGGGAGCCCGTCGTGCCCCATCGTAAGCTGATCGCGCGCTTGCAGGCGGTGGCCGGTCTATCTGAGCAAGATCAAGCCAAGCTCGCACGCATGCCATACAAGCTCAAGACGCTCGGCAATGGCGAACATGTCGTGCGCCATGGCGACACGCCCACGCATTCGACGGTTGTGATGAGTGGGTTTCTGTCGCGTCAAAGGGTGATCTCGGCCCGCAACCAAATCTCTTCGTTCTATGTCGCGGGCGATATGCCGGATTTGCACACGCTGCACCTGCCTGTCATGGATCATGAGCTTTGCAGCGTTGGCAACTCGACAGTCGCTTCTGTGCCTCACGCCTATCTCAAGGAGCTCATGAACGACTCGCCCGGGATCACGCAGGCGTTTTGGCGCGAGACGCTGATCCATGCTGCGCTCTATCGCGAGTGGGTTGAAAACCTTGGATCGCGCCAGGCCCTGAGCAGAATTGCGCATCTCCTTTGCGAGATTGCCACCAGATTAGAACTCGTCGGAAGCCTCGAAAATGGCAGCAGCTTCCAACTCCCCTTTACGCAGCAGAACGTCGCCGATGCATGTGGCCTCTCAGTCGTCCATGTCAACAGGACGCTTCAGGAGCTTAGACAGCAAGGCCTGATTGAGTGGCAAAATCATATGGTGCAATTCCTGAACCGGGCTGCACTGGAAGACGTGGCGGAGTTCGACCGTGGCTATCTTCACGCGCTGGAGACAGCCCGTTCACCCATCATGAGTGTGAAGGTGACAATGCCAGCTACCGCGGCTCAAAAACAGTAACGTGGGCTCGAAGCCAATCGCAAAGCAGGCCGAGGCGCACTTACTTCTTGTTCTTCGTACTGACATGAATGTTGAAGATTGGCTTGCCGGCTTCGTCCGCGACTTCCAAAGCCCATTCCTGGCCAGGCCGAAGCCGTCCGCCGCCGTCCTTCAAAAGCTGCCCGGCGTAGACCGTGGCCTCACGCCAAGCAGCTTCATCATCTGGAAAGTCCTCGCCCTGCACGGGGGGGACGACTCTGGATCGAGAACATTGAAGAAGTACAGCGGCATGTTCGGGAAACAAGGTGGCGCGCCGGACGTTCCTAAACATGCGCGGGGCGTTCACTTTCCGGTCGCCGGTCGGGCTGCCAGCGGTGCTGCTGTATGTACCGTTGGCTCCTCTCAATGGCGTTCCTGCTTGCCTCGACGATGGCTCGCGACTGCGCGAGGAGACGCGGCAAGTCCGCGAGTTCCCCATGCTGAATTAGGTCAGTGCCTTCGGCGCTTCCAATCATCTGTTAATTGTAATCAGGCGGACGGCAAATTTCAACTTGCCGGAAAGGGGACCGATCATCACGCCTCGCCCTGAGCCCCGTCGATGTCCGCTTGTCCAGCGTATCGCCATCACTGCATATACGCTGCGACACGGATCCTCCGCGTGGCCAGGTCGCCAGTTCCGACGCTCCAGATCTGCCGTTGATTGACCCATGCATACGCTTTGGAGGCGGTGGTGAGCCGGATGTTTGCAAAGATATCGACCACCGGCTCGCCGTTTCGCAGTGCCGCCTGGCCATCGCCCGACAACGCAATCCGATGCCCATCGTCGGTGCCGATGATAACGTGCAGGTCCAGGTCGATGCGACCATCAGCGCGCATTCGCAGATAGTCGACGCCATGCTGGCGCCCCGAAAGGCGGCCCTGACAGGGGCCATCGATATGGAGGTCGAAGCGTGCTCCCTGCAGTGGGACCGCTTGCTTGCCAGCAAGGATATCGTCCATGCTTACGCCATAATCCGTTACGCCCGTGAGAGCGAGATCGCATTCGTATATCTTCTCGCCTCTCATTCCAGGATCTTGAGCCATTGCATTTCTCCTAGTTGTTCGGCGGGGTTGCCGACATCCAGTCGAACGGGCGGCCGCCAGGACGACATGCTCAGGAGAATTATTTCGCAGCCTTGCTTGCCAGCACAATTGGCGCTCAGAACACTTGTGACGTTCACGAACGGCATGAACGTATCTGATCCAAAATCAGCGGTGGCAGCATAGCGTCGTGGTGGCAACCCGATCGCGCCCTCCGAATGTCAGCTTCGGGGCAACGCAGCATTGAGGATTCCGACTTGAATTTTTTGACTTCAGGAGGCGGTTTGACGCTATTTCCCCAGCGCCGCGGCGACTTGGCCAACCAGCTCCTCTGCCAGCATGTGATAGCCCTCCGGCGTAAGATGTTGCCCGTCAGGCTGATGCGGGAGTCCATGCAGCATCCCGTTCGGGAGCATGACAATCTTGATTCCCATTGCGCTGAGCCGACTTTGGATGGCAGGGGTGTTGTCGGAGGCTAGTTTTCTCCGGTCGTTACCGCCGGGTTGAAGGATCACAACGCTCGTTCCTTTCGGGACCACTCGATCCAGTCGGGCCAGCATGCCTCCCGTGGTGTCACCGTTGACGCCAGCATTGATGACGCGGACGTTAAGACCCCTCGAACGGAGAAGCGTTTCAAGCTGTGCGGGATAGGCTTGGCTACGCGTCACGCCCTTACCGAAGGTGTTGCTGGCTCCGAGCGCCACAACGGTTGTCGCGTGGGCGGCGCCAAGCGCGGAGAGCACCCCGAATGCACAAAGAAGAATGATCTGGCCAAGCTTTGCTGCCACTCTCGCGTCCCCCGACAGGCATGAATTCCCACCGCATGCTTATCACCAATTACTCGTGATGAGAACGCGGCCTCAGGCCATCGCATGTGGGAGCGATTCCGCTGTGGCCATCCTTCGAGACGCTCCGCCGTTGGCGAGGCCTCAGGATGAGGACCGGGTGTGCGGCCGTCGTTTTTCATGTCGCGACGGGCCGGAAGCGCAATGACGTCCGTCCGCAATCAATTGAGCGCGTGACCTCGGGGTGCGCCGAGCCGATGTCACGCGAGGCGCTCCGCCCTGAACGAAAATCGGCTGATCACGGTGCCGGCGGGATCGCAGAACTCGAAATGCCAGTCGAGGTCCGGCCTCATGCCGGCAAACTTGATGTCGCGGATCATGTCGCACGCTGTTACGGCGGCTTCGTCCCAAAGCGCGCTCGCATCGTTGCCGTCCAGGGGAACCGACCACTCCTCTTCGATCCCATTGGCCAGAACCCTGAGACGGTAGGACGTCATTGTGGGCTGGGAGTCGTGCATCGGTACCACCATGAACCCGGCGGGAGCACGATCCTCTCTCAGTCACCGGTCGAAGCCGCGGACGGAACGGTGATGAGAGTGAGACTATCTTATGTCGGATACCGGACACAACAGCAGGCTTCGGTTCCCTCGGATGATGCAGTTCGAAGGCCCTTCAGCGCGTCGGTTGGTCAGACCGCCCTGGTCTTGAACTCCAGCAGATAGATATCAGCCCCGGCAGCATCCTGGACCTTCATGCACCACTGGTCTCCGGGTGCGAGCTTGCCGTCGAGGTCGCGGAGAAGCTCTCCGCGGGCCGTCGTTGCCTCGACCCAGGCGGCGTCGCGGTCGGGCAGCTCCAAGCCGTCGTTCTGGACTTCCATGTTTCGGCCATCGACGACGACGAAGAAGAATCGCGGCATCTTTCCTCTTGAGTCCGATTCCGGACATTAAATATTTCATTCGCCCTAGTATTGCGTGGAAATCGGGCGCCTAGTTAACAGCGCTCGTGGAATTCAGCTCCTGGCATGTGTCGGAAACCGGACCGACGAATTGCCGGTTTGTAGCCTACCTAGAAATTCCCGTGGAGGCGTCAACTCGGAACGCTACATCAATCCCCGCGGAAGACGGCCCAGACCGACCGGGCGGGATACACAATGCCGACCGCTCCGCTCGCCAACTCCCTGCTGGCCAATCTGCCGCGGGCCGAATTTGAGCAGCTTCGGCCGCAGATGACGGTGATGTCGCTGGCGCAAGGCAAGGTGCTCGCCGAGGTCGGCGACGAAATCGACCAGGTCTACTTTCCCTTCGGCGGCATGATCTCGCTCCTCACGATCATGAGAAACGGCAAGGCCGTCGAGACCTCGACGGTCGGCAAGGACGGAGCGTTTGGTGCTGCCGCGACGTTCGGGCTCTACAAGTCGCAGGTTCGGGCGATCATTCAGATCCCGATGACCGCAGCCGTCGTTCCCGCTGCAACCATGAGACGGCACGGCGAGACCAGCAAAGCGCTTCAGCTGATGTGCATGCGGTTCAACGAGAACCTGCTTGCGCAGGCCCGCGTGACGGCCGCCTGCAATGCCCTGCATTTGATTGAAGAGCGATTTTGCCGGTGGCTGCTGCAGACGAGCTCGGTGACGCAAAGCATGACCATTCACCTCACCCAGGAATTCCTGTCTGAAATGCTCGGCGTCCGCCGCACGTCGGTCACCGAGGTCGCCCAAAAACTTCAAGAGGCCGGGCTCATCAATTACTCGCGCGGGATCATCAACATCCTCGACCTCGATGGATTGAAAGCACGGTCCTGCGAGTGCTTTGAAACACTTCGCGAGCAGAATGCGATCTAGGGTCGAATTTTTCGACGCGTATGTCCGCTATCGGACGGACGGCGGGGGCCCTTTAAGTTGTTTTCTTTGGAGCCATGTCCGGACTCCCAGGAATCAAGCCGTGAGCGACAAGAGTGATACCGGCAAGAGCAACAATATCGTCATCACCGGCGCCGGTGTCGGAGCTCTCTCGATGATGGTTGCCGACCTCGCCGACGAAGCGGAGGCGCTTGAACTCGCAAAGCGGATCGCAGATCAGACCGGCCGCACGGTCTCGGTTCGGGACTTCCGAGGAGCGGTTCTCGGGAAAATCGCGGGGTCCAAAAAGAACTAGCAGAATTGGCTTAGCGCCGGCGCGCGGTCATCCGGCCCCGTGCAGGAGTTGAAGGCGCGCGTCCGCTTATGCCGCCATCTTGCGGCAGGATTCGGCACAGGCCTCGCAGACGGCGGCGCATTCGTCCATGTCACCGATCCGCTTGCAATCCCTGGCGCACTCCGCACAGATCTCCGCACACTCCTTGCACGTGTGCTTGTGATGCGGCGTATTGATCAGCATGAAATGGGCCGAGGTCCGACAGATTTCCGCGCATGCCATCATCAGGCGGAAGTGGGCGGGCTCGACATGCTTGCCACCCATTTCGAGGCAGTGGTTCATCGCTGTCGCCAGGCAGGTCTTGTAGCATGACAAGCAGGTCTCGATGCAGCGCGTCATCTCCTCGTTCATGACGCACTCCCACGCAGCGTGACGTTCCGCTTTTGCTTGCCGGCGTAGCTCGATTCATCTCCACGGCGCATCGGGAACCTCCATCTCTGTTTCCTGTGAACCGGGATGTTGCGCCATCGTTCCAACGGCTTTTCGGGCCGAGACGTCCCTCTCAGTTCAGGCGACCGGCCGCCGCGAGCAGGCCCAGCACGATCGAAAACAATTCGTTCTGCGCGGAAATGCCGAGCCGCTCATAGGCACGCTTGCGGTAGGTCAGGGTCGAATGCAGGCTGATGGTGGAAAGGCCGGATATCGGAGTGCAGAGCTGGGCGAAGCACCGTCAGTCGTCCTCGGCAGGGTAGCCCGACTTTGCCGAAACGGCGCGTGGTCCCCGTTCCGGTCCGATCGTTCGTTTGTCGTCTCGCGCATTCAGCACATGCTGGTAACAGTGGACGTAGTCCTGCGCCATTCGCTTCGCGGTGAACCGCCGCTCAAAGCGCCGGCGGACCGCGGGCCGATCTATTCGGCCCAGTCGGTTTACCGCGTCGACGGCTTCGGCTTCGCTCTCGACGACAAAGCCGGTGACTCCTCGTCAATCACCTCCGGCACCGAACCGGATCGATAGGCGATCACGGGCGTACCGCAGGCCATCGCCTCGATCATGACCAGCCCAAATGGCTCGGGCCAGTCGATCGGAAACAACAATGCCGCTGCTTCCGAGAGAAATGGCTGCTTCGCCGCGTCGTTGACTTCGCCAATCAGCTGGATTTCATCGCCGTCGATCAGCGGCTCCAGCTGTCGTTTGAAATAGCCGGTCTCGCCTCGCGGCACTTTGGCCGCGATCCGGAGCGGCATTCCGGCCGCACGCGCGATGCGAATCGCCTGTTCGGGACCCTTGTCGGCGGTGAGCCGGCCTAAGAACGCCAAATACGTTCCCGGACGGTATGAAGGACGAAACAGCTGTTCAGGCAGGCCGTGATACACCGTGCCGCACCAATTCGCACCGGCCAGCGGAAGGCGCTGATTGTCGGAAATCGAGACGAAGCGGGCGTTCGGAAAGTCATGAAGCACGTTCGCCAAGCCGGGCAGATCCAAACGTCCATGCAGTGTCGTGACAAATGGCACACGCGATCTGGTGAGCAGCGGCAAATGCAGCCAATCGATATGGGCGTGTATGACATCAAACGCGCTTGTCCGCCGCGACATCGCTTCGAGCAGAATGGCGTAGGCCGCAGACGGATCTGCGCGCGGTCGACCAAGGCGAAGCGCCCGAGGGCATACCGGATGAAGTGCGCCGCGCGTCCTTGAATCTCCACTTGCAAACAAGGTGACCTCGTGTCCGAGTTCCACAAGCTCATCGACGAGCCATGCGACAACCCTTTCGGTGCCGCCATAGAGTTTGGGAGGGACGCTCTCGGCCAAAGGCGCAATCTGGGCAATGCGCATACGGCTCTTCTCCGATGTTCCGCCGAGACGCAACGGCCTTGAGAGATGCGCGTTCCATGGCAGCGGCTATCGGCAATCCAAACGCGATCTGCGCGGACCAAATTCTGAAGACTCGATTGCCTCGAAACCGTAACTCAACAGCTCGGGTTAGCGTGCGCCACGCGCACGGTCGCCGCCCGGGAACAAGTGGTAAGCTGGACGGTTGTGATCCGATGGCGTCGGCTTACTCCGCAGGCTGAAGCCTTCTGGCGTGCCGCTGCAGCTGTGGACGGGAAATTTGCTCGATCTCTGGTACAAGAACGCCATCATCTACAGCCTGAACGTCGCTACTTACAAGGACGGCAACGGGGACGGCATCGGCGACTTCGCAGGGCTGATCGAGCGATTGGATCATCTCGCACAGCTGGGGGTAACCTGCCTTTGGCTGCTTCCGTTCTATCCCAGTCCGGGGCTCGACCACGGCTACGACGTCACCGACTATTACAACATCGCGCCGGCCCTCGGCACGCTCGGCGACTTCGTCGAGTTCAGTCACCAAGCGAGGCTCCGCGGATTGCGGCTGATCGTCGACTTGCCGATCAATCATACTTCGGAGCAGCACGCGTGGTTTCAGCAGGCGCGAGCCGACCCTGCGTCGCCGTATCGGAAATACTACGTGTGGTCGAACACGGAGCCGGAGAACAGCGCGGACGGGGTCGTTTTCCCGGGTTTCCAATCCAGTGTCTGGACTTACGACCTGCGCGCGCGAGCCTGGTACTATCATCGCTTCTATCAATATCAGCCTGACCTCGACATCACCTGTCCCGCCGTTCGCCAGGAAATCTTCAAGATTCTCGGCTTCTGGCTGGAGCTCGGTGTCTCCGGATTCCGGATCGACGCGGCGCCCTTCGTTGTCGAGGAGGTGCGTCCGAACCGATCGCCGAAACGCCACTACGAATTCTTTGGCGAACTGCGGGATTTCCTGTCGTGGCGCAAGGGTGACTCGGTCCTGCTGGCCGAAGCCAACGTGCGTGCCTCCGAGCTCCACCGATATTTCGGTGATGGCTCGCGCATTCACATGCTGTTTGCCTTCCTGGTCAACCAGCACTTGTTTCTGTCGCTGGCCGAGGAGCGAGCCGAGCCGCTGCGACAATGCCTGACCGCACTTCCGAAACTGCCGAAATCGGCCCAGTGGGCCCAATTCCTGCGCAATCATGATGAGTTGGACCTGGGTCGCCTGCCGTCCGAGCAGCGCGATCCGGTGTACGCGGCCTTTGCGCCAGAACCAAAGATGCAATTGTACGGTCGTGGCATTCGCCGGCGGCTGGCGGGCATGCTCGGCAATGATCGCCGCCGGATCGAACTGGCATTCAGTCTGCTGTTCGGTCTTCCCGGCACGCCGGTCATTTATTATGGCGACGAGCTGGGAATGGGGGACGATCTCTGCCTGCCCGAACGCTGGCCGGTTCGAACGTGCATGCAATGGACGGACGATCCCAATGCCGGATTTTCGACGGCGCCGAACGAACGTCTGTTGCACTCGGTGATCACCGATGGCGAGTTCGGATCAAGTCACGTCAACGCCGCCGCGCAGCAGCGCGATCCGAATTCACTGTTCAATTGGCTGCGCCGGCTCACCGAGCTGCGGCAATCCTGCCCGGAGATAGGCTGGGGCGATTGCATCCTGCCGCAAGCCGACTCCTCGTCGGTCCTGGTGCTGCATTATGTGCTGGAAGCCAAATCGGTGCTCATCCTGCACAACCTCGGGCCGAACGAATGCACGACGGTACTTCACGAGATTCCGAGCAACCGCAAGCTGACTGATCTTTTCGGAAATCGTGTCTACCCGGCGAAGCGCACCACGGGTGGCGAGATCGAACTCGACGGGTATGGCTATCGTTGGTTTCGGGTCGACTCTGCCTGATGCCAATTGCCGCCGGGACAATCCAAGCTAGCAGGCAACGAAGATGCGGTGGCGAGTAAGTTTGATCGCTGCGATTGCCCGATCAAAAGTCTGCATGCATGCCTACCCCGCCGCCGCCTTCGCCGGGGCGACATTGATCGCGAGCTTGCCGTAGCGGTCGGTGAACGCCTGGGTGTCGATCTCTTCCAGCTTGATCTCGCCGCTCATGACGCCCTGCTTCCAGGCCGCCTGCGCCGGATCGTTCTGGAACTCCGGCATCACCTCGCGGCCGAACAGCTCCAGTGATTCACAGATGTGCTCGTGGCTGTTCTTGCCGGCCTGGTTGAGCAGGATGACCTGGTCGATATGCGACGACTGAAAGCGCTTCAGCTTCTTGCGGATGGTCTCCGGCGAGCCGATCAGGCCGCCGCGCAAGGCCGCCTCCTGCGCTTCCGGATTGTCGCGCTTCCACTTGTTGTACTCGTCCCACATGTTGACGGTGTAGGGCGCGGGACGCTGGCGGTTCTGCGAGGCGCCGTAGAAGCGCAGCGCGAACTGGAAGAAGGTGGCGCCATCGGCGCGCGCACGCGCCTCCTCGTCGGTCTTGGCGCACATGAAGAACGACACCAGCGCCATGTTCGGGTTGATCTGGTAGTCGGCGAGCTTGTGCAACCGCTTGGCCATCGCATTGTAATAGGCGTGCACCCACGCATGCGCGGCATCCGCGCTGACGAACTGGAAGCCGAGCGCGCCAAAACCATGACGACCCGCGCGCTCGATGGTCGGCAGCTGCGAGCAGGCCATCCACAGCGGCGGGTGCGGCTTCTGCACCGGTTTCGGCACGACATTGCGCAAGGGGATGTCGAAGTACTTGCCGTGATGCTCGGAGCCCGCATCCCTGAACATCGGGAAGATCGCGGCGACGGCCTCCTCGAAGACCTCCTTCTTGGTCTCCATGTCGCGGCCGAACGGCGTCAGCTCGGTGATCGACGCGCTCTCGCCCATGCCGAATTCGCAGCGGCCGTTGGAGAGCAGATCGCGCACCGCGACGCGCTCCGCGACGCGGGCCGGATGATTGGTGGTGAGCTGGAGGATGCCGTGGCCGAGCCGGATGTTCTTGGTGCGCTGGCTCGCGGCGGCAAGGAAGGACTCGGGCGACGGCGAATGCGAATACTCTTCGAGGAAGTGATGCTCGACGACCCAGGCGTGGTCGTAGCCGAGCTTGTCTGCCAGTTCCATCTGCGAGAGCGCGTTCTGGTAGAGCCTGAGCTCGTCGCCGGCCACCCAGGGCCGCGGCAATTGCAGCTCATAGAAGATGCCGAACTTCATCACGCTTCTCCCGCTTATTTTTTGTTGCGGGCATCTTAATGCGTGAGGCGGCGCTGTCTACGCCGTCGCAATTCCGCCTTGCGGGAGAACGCGCTTTTCGGCGCGGCGGCCATTCAGCACCGCACCGATGAAGGTGAAGCGCACCAGCAGATGATAGCTCGCGAGCATCGGCGGCATCGCGACGACGAGAATGATCGCGAACTTGATCAGCCCGGGCCAGTCACGTTGCGACAGCGCGACCTGCAGCGCCATCACAATCGGCAAGTGGATCAGATAGAGCCAATAGGACGCATCGGCGAGATAGCGCCCGGTCGGGCTGAAGCCGGACATGAAGCGCAGCGCGAAGCCGATGGCCGCGAAGGTCGAGATCCATATCGCCGGTGCATAGAGGATGGCGGAGACGAGCCTGAGCGTGGTAGCGTTGAGCGGCAGTTTCGGTGCGCCGGGCGCGGACAGGATCACGCCTGACAGCACGAAGCTGACCAGGATCAAGACGATCGCGAGCAAGAGATGCGGGAGCCAGCGCCGCTCGAGCAGTCGCAGCAGATCGACTTGCCGATGCAACAGCCAGCCGACTCGAAGGCGGTGCCGAAGCCGATCCAGGCCTGCGGGTTGGTAATGAGCGATTGATCCGGCGTCCTCACCCCCATTGCGTTGGTCCAGCGCTGGTCGAGGCTGAAAGCGATGCCGATCGGGATTGCCAGCACCAGCGGCGCCAGCGGATGTCGCATGATCCCGGCGAAGGCACGGTCGAGGAACGTTCGCAAGGTGCCCGCTAGATCGAGCCAGACAATGGCGCCGCGCAGCAGAAGCATGGCAACATAGAGCTCGAGCAGCACATAGAGAAACCAGAGATGGGTCAGCGGAAAATTCGGCAGCACCGGCGGCCAATTGCGCACGCCGTGGAACGGGCTCGCATTCGGTAAGGAAGATGCCCAGATCACGATCAGGCCGATGGGCGCGAAGACGATCGGCCAGCCGATCACGAGCGGCAACCCGATCCGCTGCAGCCTGTCTCGGATAAAGCCCCAGGTGCCGCGGCGATGAAAGCTCATGCGGGCAAAGAAGCCGGCCATCAGGAAGAAGGTCGTCATCCGGAAGACGTGGATGGTGAAGGACAGCAGCCCGAGCAGCAGGCTTGGATGGGTGTCCCTGACCAACCAGAATTGGGCCGAGCCGGGCAGAAATGACAACGTCGCGTGCAGGACGACGCCGAGCAGCAGGGCGCCTCCCCTGAGCGCATCGAGGGCGTGCAATCGTTCCGATGCGGGGGCGGCGGTCGAATGGGACATGGATGGGGCTCGTCCTGGTTGGCGAGGGGTTTCTCGCCGGACAGTCTGCCTAATCGGAGCGCGGCCCTCTTGCCCGATCCAAAAATCGGCTAGCCGATTTCGCGGCGCGTCTGGTTGGCCTTGGGATTGTCGTCGGTTTCCGGCCGGCTGAGCGCCTCGCGCCGGAATTCTGTCGGGGTCACGCCGGTCTCGGCCTTGAAGGCGCGATTGAAGGGTCCGAGCGACTGGAAGCCTGCATCCATGGCAATGGTCAGCACCGGGACCTCCCGTTGCGTCACATCGGACAGCGCCAGCCTGGCATCCTCAATGCGGTAGCGATTAAGGAACGCATTGAAGTTCCGATAGCCCAGCCCTTCATTGATGGCCTGGCGCAGCCGGTGCTCGGGAACGTCGAGCCGTGCGGCCAGCGCTCCGATCGCAAGACCTTCCTGCCGGTAGGTCCGCTCCACACTCATCAGATGATCGAGCCGCCGCAGCAGGATCGGATCGACCACGCCCCTTCCCGCGGAAGGCGCACGATCGGCACCGCGTCCGCTGCCGGATACGATTGCCGCCATGGCGTCGTTGACGGGCACGGCCGGCTGCGCGGCAAAAGCCCCCAGTCCGGCAATCATGGCCACCACGAACAGGCTGAGCGCGGTCGGCAGACTGCCGGGCGCGCCGGGGACTGCGACAGGAATGGCGGCGAAGCCGGCGCCGGCGACGACCGCGATGAGCCCGACATTGATGGCCAGCATCGCCAGCCGCAGCCGGCGGCGACGCGCGACCAGATCGGCGCGCCAGGTCTTGACGGTCTGAACCGCGGCCGCGAGAGCCAGCGCCAGATTAACCAACGCCAGGCCTCGACCGCCGGCCCCGGCCAAAGCGGGCCAGTACGCCCAGCCCAGCGTGAGCGCGAAGCCGAAAGCCACGATGCCGAGCCAGAGCGCGCCCTGCCAGCGCCTCAACACGAAATCGTCGTCGAACGCCGCGCGCGCCCATAGCCAAAACACGGCAGGCTGTCCGGACAGGATCGGCAACACCCACCACCATGACGATTTGGGAAAGAACGGGGCGGTCGTGATGGCGTAGAACACGCCACCGGCAGACATGGCCATGCCCAACAACGCCTGCTGGCCGGTCGCACGACGCAGCAGCGCGGCGAGAATGATCAACAGGAACACGCCGCTCGTTGCGCCGCGAAGCCCAAGATCGATGGCCGTGAGCCCCATCGCGTTCACAAGTCACATTCCCCCGGTTCGAGATCGAACTCTCGCACCGCCCCCATGCGGGCACAATCCAAAATGCGCGGCTGGTCGCGGCATAGCGGTGGCGGCCCTGCGCTTGAACGGGCGCGGCGAATGGTTAGTTTGGGGACAGCGAATCGCCTCGTTTCGCCCCTCTCAAGACAGTCATGCCCACATTCACTCCGCATCAGGATGCCGCTCTGAAAGCCGTCGACGACTGGCTCAAGGCAAAACCCGGCCGCAACGGCACGCCGCCGGTGTTCCGCCTGTTCGGCTTTGCCGGCACCGGCAAGACCACGCTGGCGCGGCACATCGCCGACGGCGTCGACGGCGAGGTGAAGTTCGCGGCCTTCACCGGCAAGGCGGCGCTGGTGATGCGCAACAAGGGTTGCGATGACGCCTCCACCATCCATTCCCTGATCTACCGCGCCCGCGAATCCGGCGAGGAGCAGCCGAGCTTTGAATTGTGGGACGACGCGCCGGCCTCCAAGGCCAAGCTGATCGTGATCGACGAATGCTCGATGGTGGACGCCGAATTGGGCCGCGACCTGATGTCGTTCGAGTGTCCGCTGCTGGTGCTCGGCGATCCCGCGCAGCTGCCGCCGATCCAGGGCGGCGGCTTTTTCACCAATACCGAGCCCGACGCGATGCTGACCGAAGTGCACCGCCAGGCCCAGGACGATCCGATCGTGCGGATGTCGATGGATGTCCGCGAAGGCCGCGAGCTCGACATCGGCCGTTACGGCGAGAGCGAGGTGGTGTCGCGCAAAGAGCTCGATCCCGATCGCGTCATGGGCGCCGACCAGGTTCTGGTCGGCCGCAACAACACGCGACGTGCCTACAACATGCGGGTGCGGCAGCGCCAGAACATCGAGGACGTGTTTCCGGTCGCCGGCGACAAGCTGGTCTGCCTGCGCAACAACCGCAAGAAGGGCCTGTTCAACGGCGGCCTGTGGCGCGTGAAGTCGCGCAATACCTCGCGCTCGAAATCGCGCATCCTCAGCATGCGGCTCTCGCCCGACGAGGATTTCGGCCACAAGGTCACAAAGGTCTCCGTGCGCGCCGATTGCTTCGAGGGCGGCATCGAGCAGATCGCCTGGGAGCAGCGCAAGCCCTATGACGAGTTCGACTACGGCTACGTGCTGACCGTGCACAAGTCGCAAGGCTCGCAATGGGACGACGTGGTGTTGTTCGACGAGAGCTTTGCGTTTGGGGAGAGCCGGGCACGGTGGCTGTACACGGGCATCACGCGCGCGGCGAAGCGGTTGAGTATCGTCGTGTAAAACTCCGCTCCGGTAGGGTGGGCAGAGGCGCAAAGCGGCGTGCCCATCAACTCTCCACGCATGCAATGAAAACGGCAGGCACGCTTCGCTTTGCCCCCTACGGCACCGCGAATGACGCGCGGAGAGTCGCACCCCACACTCGGCCTTCACTTCCCCGCGACAAAATAAAAATCTTCCCGTCCCGGCGGCGAGCCGTAAGTGAACGGCTGCTGCTCGTGCCTGGTGACGGACCAGACATCGTCGCGGACGATGTCGAACAGCTTGATCTCGACCTTCGGCACCTTGATCTCGCGGGCGAGCGCGCTGGAGAACGGGCTGTCGGCACCATTGTCGCCGTCGATCGCGGTCTCGCCGTGCTTGGCGGCGTAGACCACCATGAAGCCGGCACCGGGCTCGATGTTTGAGAAGCCCTTGTCGACCAGCTTCAACGACAGCGTGTGCTGCATGGTCGGCGCGAACGGATTGTCGCGGCAGGCATCCAGAATCACCAGACGCACTTTTCTTGCCGCGCCCACCGCTGCGATCACCTGCTCCAGAGCGACGGCCTGGGTTTCGGCATCGCGGTCGACGGCGAGCTTGGCGTCGACGGGAACGAGATAGTTCACCCCGCCGATCTCGAAACCGTGGCCGGCGTAATAGACCACCGCCCAATCGGCCTTTTCCGCTTCGTCGGCAAAGTCTTCAGCGCGGCGAAGAACCTGTCGCGGGTGAGGTCGCTGACGGAGATCACGGTCTGGAAGCCGACGTCCTTCAATACGCTCGCGATCAGTTTCGAGTCGCGCGGCGGATTGGGCAGAGCATGGACGTTCTTGTAGGCGCCGTTGCCGATCACCAGCGCAACGCGCCGGCCGCTAGGCGCGCCTCCCGGCGTTTGCGGCGTCAGCGCAGCGAGCCGCTCCTGCGCGATGGCGCGGGCGCGGGCAACGTCGAACTCGTCGAACCTCGTCAGCGAATAGGCCGCGGAGCGGTAATCGGCCCGGGCCTGGGCGAGATCCTTGTTGCGCTCGTAGACCTGGCCGCGGCCGGAATGGGCACGGATGTTGTTCGGGTTAAGCTGAAGCGCCGTATTGTAGTCCTTCAGCGCGGCCTCGAAATCGCCCTTCATGAAATAGACGTCGGCGCGGTTGTTAATCGCGTAGACATTCCTCGGCTGCTTCTCGATCAGGCCGTTGCAAGCGGCAAAAGCCTGGTCGTACTTGCCCATCAGGCCGTAGGTGGTGCAACGGTTGCCGGCGATCTGCTGCGCGGCCGGATCGATCTTCTCGGCTTCCGCGAAATCGGCGAGCGCGCCGTCATAATCCTTCATCAGCGTGCGCACGCGGGCACGGTTGGTCCAGCCGAGGATGAATTTTGGCGTGTATTTGATCGACAGGCTGAAATCATCCAGCGCGCTTTGCGTGCGCCGCGGCGCAGCTGGATGACGCCGCGATTGTTGTAGGGAACGCCGTAGGTGGGCCGCTTCTGGAGGGCGAGGCTGTAGTCGGCCATCGCGAGGTCGTCCTTGCCGGTGCGCTCATAGGCGAGGCCGCGCAGGTTGAGGATGATGACATTGTCGGGGTCGAGGCCCGCGGCCGTGGACAGAACATCGATCGCATGATCGTAGTCGCGCTTGTTGATCAGATTATTGCCGCGCACGGACAGCGCGACCGCCTTGTCCTTGCCGGTGAGGCGATCGGCGTTGAGCAGGTTCTCGCAGGCTAACGTCCGCGCCTGGGCATCAGCCTGGCGGTCGCGGCAAATGGCGAGGTCGTCGCCGGCTTGCCGCTCCGCCGCAGCGATCGCAAAGCTGGAGACGAGGATGACTGATATCAGGGGGACGAGGCGCAGCATGTTGTCAGATCAGCTCCAGTCACCACATTTTTAAGTCAATCAGTGATCGCGCCGGTTCATCTAGCCCGGAGTTCCCACGCCGCCAAGCCGGGCCAAGGGTTGCGACTTTTTCACGGGTTCGTGTCTCCCAGGCCGTAACAATCGCCCGGTCCGCCCGTATCTCCGATGTCTGAAAACGCCGGGCAGGCTGTTCGCCCGCCCTCAACCGCCCTAAGCTGTCAGGCCTTCCGAAAGAGGATCCGCCATGCGCCGCTCCGTCCTGTCCCTGCTCGCCGCCACCACCGCCTTGACGCTGGCCTTTGCCGCACCGACCCGGGCCGCGGAAGACGCCGTCGTGATCCCTGCCCCCGCAATGGATGCAGCACCCGCAAGCGGCATCCAGACCGCGGTGATCGCCGGCGGCTGCTTCTGGGGCGTGCAGGGCGTATTCCAGCACACGGCCGGCGTCGTCAACGCCGTCTCCGGCTATGCCGGCGGCAGCAAGGCGACTGCCGACTACCAGACTGTCTCGAGCGGCCGGACCGGCCACGCCGAGTCGGTCGAGATCAAGTTCGACCCGAAGAAGATCTCCTACGGCAAGATCCTCCAGATCTACTTCTCGGTGGCGCACGATCCGACCCAGCTCAACCGCCAGGGACCGGACAGCGGCACCCAATATCGCTCGGCCATCTTCACCACCTCCGACGAGCAGAAGAAGGTCGCGGAGGCTTATATCGCCCAGCTCGACGGCGCGAAGGTGTTCAGCAAGCCGATCGTGACCAAGGTCGGCCCGCTGGAAGCGTTCTATCCGGCCGAGGCCTATCACCAGGACTATCTGACGCTGCACCCGAGCCAGCCCTACATCGCCTATAACGACATCCCGAAGGTCGAGAACCTGAAAAAGCTGTTCGCGGCTAACTATATCGAGAAGCCGACGCTGGTGAGTGCCAGCAAGGCCACCAACTGATCGCGAGATCATCAAGAACGAGATCACTAGACAAACGGGAGACCCATGCCCGACACCAAGACGAAAACCACCGACGACAAGGTCATCAAGAGCGAAGAGCAGTGGCGGCGTGAATTGTCGCCGATGCAATACGCGGTGCTGCGCGAGAAGGCGACCGAGCGTCCCTTCTCCGGCGAATATGAGCACGACCACCGTGCCGGCACCTATGTCTGCGCCGGCTGCGGCAACGTGCTGTTCGAGTCCCACGCCAAGTTCGACTCCGGCTGCGGCTGGCCGAGCTTCACCGCGCCCGCGGCCGAGAGCCATATCGACGAAGAGCGGGATACGACGCACGGCATGATCCGCACCGAGGTGCTTTGCGCCAAGTGCAGCGGCCATCTCGGCCACGTCTTCCCTGACGGACCCGGGCCGACCGGCCTGCGCTACTGCATCAACTCGGCGGCCCTGAAGCTAGAGCCGAAATAAGGTTGCGCGCCGTCGGGTTCCTGGATGGAACCCGACGGCGCGATATGCTTTTTTGTCTGGCGGTGCAGCCGATGAGCCAAATCCGGCCGCCAGGGAGGACGCCATGTCACTCGGGACCATCCTGATCATCCTGGTGATCATCTATCTGTTGGGCGGCTGGTCTGGCCGGATCGGCGGCTATGGCTACGGCATGGGCCATTCCGGCATGGGGATCGGTGGCGTCGTTCTGGTGGTGCTGCTCGTCCTGCTGCTCCTCGGCAAGCTGTAGACCATTTAAGACTTTGAATTAGCTATGATTATAGCCTCTGCGGGGCTGCCATGCGCGGATTCATCATCTCCCATCGCAGGGGTCGCATTTCTGTCAAAACAGCCTATATTAGTGATCGAAAATGATGTGCGGCGGGCCCGCTTGATTGCGGCCTCCGCCCTCCCAAACCCCACGCGCTTAAAGCCCCAGACAAGATCACGAGGTCTTTGACCATGCGTCCACTGCGTCCGTTCAACTTCAACACCTCCGCCGAACTCTTCCCCGCTGCCATCCGCAAGAAGAAGCGTGCAGGCTTCACCTATCGCCGGTTCGGCACCGCGGCCGAGGCCGTGCAGTTCGCGATGGAGCAGTTGCCGACGGATTCGCTGAATGGCGCGTATCTCCAGGTCGAGGAAGCCCGCTTCGATCAGAACGGCATCCGCTCGCTCTATGAGAGCGAGGCCTTCCCGCTGCCGCGTCACCGCAAGCCCGAGCCGGTGGCCGAGGCCGACGCCGACGCGGCGTAAATTTTCTTGAAGTCTCCGATGTGCGCAGAAAGCGCGATGGCCGAAAGGCTGTCGCGCTTTTTGCGTTTCTGAAGGGCGGGCGTCAGAGGCGCGGCTGCTTGTCGAGCCAGCGGCGCAAGAGGCGCACGTTGCGCATGTTGGCGCGGAACATGACGTCGAAGGCGTCGCCCGCGAACGGCACGATGCCGACCACGCCGTCGAGGGCGACATTGCCGAGCATGCGGGCCGTAAGGTACCAGGGCGCGCCGAGCGCGCGGGCCTCGCGCACGAGCCAGAGCGAGATCGCGGTGGTGATGATGTCGCCGACAACGGGGATCAGCCCGATCAAGCCGTCGATGCCGTAGCGGATATTGGTGCCGGGCAGGACGAAGGCGACGTCGAGCAGCTTGGCGAGCGCCTCGAGCCGCGCGATGCGCTGCTCGCGCGTCAAATTGCACAACGGGTTGCCCTGACCGAACTCAAAGCGAAACTCGCGGAACCCCTGCTCCAGGGTTTCAGGACGGATCTCGTGGCCGTCCTGGTCGATGATCGGGCCGCGCGCCGCGCGCCCAGAAAAACCGGCGCGCGACTGCGTCCCTGAGCGGGATTTGGGCGGCGTGAGAATGTCGTCGTCGGGCATGGTCATGTCCATCATGAAACGCACGAGCGCAGCAGAGGTTGCTGCGCCGCGTCCGAAGGTCGCGCGCTCAGCTTGCCGCCGCCGCAGGCCGCGGCTCCTCGACATAGCGATACACGAACCAGGAGGACAGCACCGCCGGCACGAAGCCAACCAGGCCGTAGAGGATGAACTGCACCGCGCCCGAATCCGACCCGCGCGAGCCGTAGGTCAGTGACGCCAGGATGAAGGCGAACAGGCCGACCAGCAGCATCCGCAGCACCGGCCCGATGCGCCTGACATGAATCAGGATGTCGTCGACCGCGCCGATCATCAGCGACGGCAGGAAGCCGAACAGATAGCTGTATTGCAGCGTCTTGAAGAACACGACGAGCAGCTTGCCGACCTCGCCGAGATTGGTCTGGGTCCAGTAGCCGGACTGGTAGGTCGTCGTCAGCAGCAGCAGGAAGCCGCCCACGAACGGACCGACGAGTGCAAACACCAGATAGCGTTTCATCGAGAACTCCTCATGCCCTGAGCTTTTATAGCAGCGCGGCGGGAACCTTGGATAGCGCGGTTGCGCGCTGTTTGGGGGAACAAGTGGCAAGGCGGCGGGTTCAGACTGGACCTTGAATTCCCTTGTCAGATCTGGAGCCGCCGATGTCTCGTAAACTGCTGTTGCTGGCGACGATCACCCTCTCGGCCCTCGGCGGCCTGTCGAATGCGCCTGTCTTCGCGCAAGGCCATATGGGCACGCCGCAGGAGCAGAATGCCTGCTCGCGTGACGCCTCGCGGCTGTGCCGCAAGGATCTCGGCAATGACGGTGCGGTGCAGGCCTGCCTGCAGGCTCACCGGGCCAAGCTGTCGAGGTCGTGCAGCAAGGTGTTCCAGAGCCACGGCATGTGAACGTCTCACATTTTGCGTGACGCTTGCGCAACAATTGCGAATTCATTCGCGCCGCCCATTGCAGCTCTTTGACAATGACGCATACTTCGCTCGGGCGGCGCAGCACTTTTCGATTCGGACATCACGAGAGATCGAGCGACCACATGCGGGATTGAGGTCCCGGCGTGAAGGCTGTGACATGCGGCATATCAAGCCGCGTGCGGCGCCCCAAAAACCAAGTGGTTCAATCCACGGAACTCGGGGACGTATTCAGCATGACACGCTATCAAACCATCGCTTCGCTCTTAAAGACCACCGCTTCGCTGTTGGCCTTCGCCACCACCGCCATCGCACTCCAGACATCACCCGGCTTGGCCTTCTCGTCCGAAGCACAGCAGATGTGCTCGGGCGATGCGATGCGGCTGTGCTCCAGCGAAATCCCGGACATCTCGCGCATCAGGGCCTGCATGGTGCAAAAAAAGGCGCAGGTCAGCCCCGGCTGCCGGGCCGTGATGGACCGTGAGCACGCAGCCGCCACCGCGGCACGCAAGCGGGAAGCAGCCGCGCAGTAGGAGAGCGTACCTGCGGCCATGCTTCGAGACTCCCGCCCAAGGGGCGGGATCTCAGGATGAGGTCTCGTTTCGCGGCGAGATATCAAACCCTCATGGTGAGGAGCCCGCCAAGGCGGGCGTCTCGAACCACGCAGGCCGAAGTCTCACGGAGTACTGCTAGTCGCCCCACTGCGCGAAGGCATCGTTGAAGGCGCGCTCGCCGGGGGCGCCTTTCTCGATGGCGATGATGGCGCGGCGCTGGTTGGCGTAAACCAGCGGCACGTCGAACCACGAGCGCTCCTTCAGGAGCTGGACGTTGCGGGAGCGGTCGGCGTCGACGTTGGAGAGGCCGACCAGGAAGAAGCCGTCGGTGACCTTGACCGCGAGGCCCGCGAGCGGCGTGCCGCGCGCCTGCTCGTTCGACTTCATCAGGATGCCCGGCACGTTGGAGACGCCGCCGCCCGGAAAATCCGGCGGCAGGATGAAGGTCAGCTCGGCCGTGTGGCTCGCCGGCAGCGACGAGTCGGTGTTGCGGCGGAACGACATCGTCATTTTGAACTTGCGGTCGGGGATCTCGATATCGGCGCGCACGGCGACGTCGGCCTTCTGGTTGCCCGACGCCTTGATCGGCTCGAGCCGCCACACCACCGAGCCGACATATTGCTTGCCCTTGGGGTCGGACGGATCCTCGTCGTAGAGCACGACCTTCTGCGCCACGGGCGCGGCCGGCTGGTCGCTCGCGGAGGGCTGGCCGACGCGATCCGGAATCTTCGGCTTGCTCTGCGGCTGCGCGACATCCTTCGGCGCCTCGACCACCTGGGTGGGCGAGGACTTGAGCATGTTGGTCGCGGTCTGCACCAGCGACTTGCCCCAGAGGATGCCGGCGCCGACCAGGATCAGCACGATGCCGATGGCGATCGCGCTCTTGAACGGAAAGATCGAGCCGGCGCGCCTCGGCTTCTTGGCGCCGCGATCGGCTGCGACGCGCGGACGCGGCGACGGCGGCTGCGGCGCGTAGCGCTCGGCCTCCTCCATCGATTCGTCATACGAATAGGGCGCGTCGCCTTCGGCGGCGCGGTTTTCCAGGCTCGGCTCGAGCCGGTCGAATTCCGGCGAGGGCGACGGCACGTTGGCGTAAGTGCGGCGCGCGGCGCGGTTGGCCTGCGCGGCGGCGCCGCCGAGATCATTGACGTCGGCGGTGATGTCGCGGAAGCCGCGTACGCCGGGGGCCGGCGGTGGCGGCGGTCCGCCATCCGGCGGGCGGCGCGGGGGCGAGCGATCACGCCCGGCCGGCGGCTCCGGCGCGGCCGGCTGGCGCGGCGCATCGAAACGCGGGGCGCGGGGCGGACGCGGCGCGTCGTTCTGGTCGTCGCCGCCAGGCGGCGGCCGATCGTTGCGCGGCGGCGGTGCTGCGGGACGGGCCCGCGGCGGCGCGGCCGATGAAGGGGATGCGGACGGGTTGTGGTCGGCCGCGCGGGTGCTGGCCCTTCGGAACGCATCGCCGCTGCCGCCCCCGCTGCGGGCGCCGCCACCGGGGCGCGACGCCTCGCGGGCACGCTGGGCGGCCTCCGATTCGACCTTGCGGACGGCCTCTTCCAGCGACAGCCGTTCGCGGGTGATCTCGGATTCGGAGAGCGGCGGCTGCACGCTGCGCAGCTGCGCGATCAGGGCCGTGCGCGCCCGCTCATAGAGCGCGCGCCGGCTTTCGCCGGGAGCGTTGGGGTCCAGGGCGGCAATAGCGCGGGCGATCAGCGGATAGTAATCAGCCATTTCAACTCAACTATACGCGCGTCCCGGTAAGAGATCGTTAAGCCTCAAACGGGTTTTGTACGAGGATAGTATCCTCGCGTTCAGGGCTGGTGGAAAGCAGTGCGACCGGGCACCCCACCAATTCCTCGATCCGGCGGACATATTTAATGGCCTGGGCGGGAAGATCGGCCCAGGACCGCGCGCCGGCGGTCGGCTCCTTCCAGCCCTCGATGGTCTCCCAGATCGGCTCGACCCGGGCCTGCGCGCCCTCGCCGGCCGGGAAATAATCGATCTCCTTGCCGTCGAGCTTGTAGCCGACGCAGACCTCGATCGAATCGAAGCCGTCGAGAATGTCGAGCTTGGTCAGCGCCAGCCCGTTGATGCCGCAGGTCCGCACGGTCTGGCGGACCAGCACGGCGTCGAACCAGCCGCAGCGGCGCTTGCGCCCGGTATTGACCCCGAACTCGCGGCCGCGACGGCCGATCTCCTCGCCGATCTCATTCAGCAGCTCGGTCGGGAACGGCCCCTGGCCGACGCGGGTCGTATAGGCCTTGCAGATGCCGAGCACATAGCCGACGCCGCCCGGACCGATGCCCGTTCCGGTCGCGGCCTGCGCCGCCACCGTGTTCGACGAGGTGACGTAGGGATAGGTGCCGTGATCGACGTCGAGCAGGGCACCTTGCGCGCCCTCGAACAGGATGCGCTTGCCCGCGCGCCGCTCGATATCGAGCAGGCGCCACACCGTTTCGGCATAGGGCAGCAGCTGCGGCGCCAGCGCGCTCAGCTCCTTCAGGATCTCGTTGCCGTCGAACTCCGGCAGGTTGAGGCCGCGACGCAAGGCGTTGTGGTGCGCAAGGAGCCGGTCGATCTTGTGCGGGAGCGTGTCGAGGTCGGCGAGGTCCATCAGGCGGATGGCGCGGCGGCCGACCTTGTCCTCATAGGCCGGGCCGATGCCGCGCCGGGTGGTGCCGATCGCGGTCGCCGCATTGGAGGACTCGCGCAAGGCGTCGAGCTCACGGTGCAGCGGCAGGATCAGGGTCACGTTCTCGGCGACGCGCAGATTGTCCGGGCTGACCGTGACGCCCTGTGACCGCAGCTTGGCGACCTCGTCGAGGAAGGCCTGCGGATCGAACACCACGCCGTTGCCGATCACCGCCAGTTTCGACGGGCGCAGCACGCCCGAAGGCAACAGCGCGAGCTTGTAGGTCTCGCCATTGATGACCAGCGTATGGCCGGCATTATGGCCGCCCTGGAAGCGCGCGACGATGTCCGCCTGCTCCGACAACCAGTCGACGATCTTGCCCTTTCCTTCGTCGCCCCACTGGGCGCCGACGACGACAACATTGGCCATTCGCGGGTAATCCTTCGAAGAATTTAGATCTCTATGGGTGCATGATCCAAACGGAAAACCGGTACCCACTTTTCCCGAGATCATGCCTGCGCCCAGCCCAATTCCCGGCCCGGAGCCGATCGTACGCGAGGCAGCCAACCGGATAAAGGAAGCAGCCTCTCTAGGCAAGCAAGAACGGGGCTTTTTGAGGACCCAACGCCCGATCCAAGCCTTTGATATCCCCGGAAAATCCGGAAACCTTCCAAGCCAATGCGCTCCCTTCGACCAAAGCGTGAGAGGCAGCCCCGCCCGCTGCATGGTGGCGATGCATCCGCCCCGTTGCTGCAACCTCGATTTCCGTGTCTTTGAACCGGGCCGGGTCTCGACCGGCCCGGACGTCGCCGGGCTGGTGGCCCTGGCGTTATCACTGGCGCACTCCACGCGGGGCCATAACAATCACAATGTCCGCCACCGGCCAGACCACCGGCGCCGAAACATCCGGCCAGCACCGGATCGCCAACCAGCCCTATCTCCTGCTCAGCATCACCGCGTTGTGCTGGGCCGGCAATGCGGTGGTGGGGCGGCTCGCCGCCGGCCATATCCCGCCGGTGACATTGTCCTTCCTGCGCTGGACCTTCGCCTTCCTGCTGGTGCTGCCGTTCGCCTGGAAGCATCTCGCCCGGGACTGGCCCGCGATCCGCAGCAAGCTCGGCCTGATGATCGTGCTGTCGATCACCGGGATCGGCGCCTTCAACACCCTGCAATATTGGGCGCTGGAGCATACCCAGGCGCTCAACACCCTGCTGCTGCAGTCGGCAGCGCCTTTGGTCGTGGCGCTGTGGTCGCTGGTCATCCTCGGCATCCGCCTCACCGCGGCGCAGGCCTTCGGCGTGGCTCTCTCGATGTGCGGCGTGCTGATCATCCTGCTGCATGGCGATATCACCACGCTGTCGAACATCGCCTTCAACAAGGGCGACCTGATCTTCATCGTCGCGCTGATCATCTTCGCGCTCTATTCGGTGCTGACCTTGAAGCGGCCGCCGATGCACGGCCTCTCGTTCCTTGCCTTCACCTTCGGCGCCGGCGCCGCCTGTCTCATTCCGCTCGAGATCTGGGAGCTGTCTGCGCGCCCCGTCATGAAGCTCGATGGACCGAACCTGCTGACCCTGTTCTATGTGTCGGTGTTTCCGTCGACGCTCGCCTATCTCTGCTTCAACCGCGGTGTCAGGCTGATCGGCGCCAATCGCGCAGCGCCATTCTTCCACGTCGTGCCGGTGTTCGGCTCGATCATGGCGATGGCGTTTTTGGGCGAGCACCCGCAGGCTTTCCACCTCATCGGTTTTGCCCTGGTGCTGTCGGGCGTATTCGTGGCGTCAAGGAAGCAGGCGGGCTAGTTCATCCGAGCGCGCTGCTGCCTTTGCCTCCCGTTGTGAAGCAGGGCAATCGCATATGGCGTTTGGGCACTCTGAGCGCGCACCTCGTCCTTCGAGATGACCGCTTCGCGGTCTCCTCAGGATGAGGCTAAGCGGCATCGGTCCCTGTTGAAACCGCTGACGCACACTCGGTCCTCATCCTGAGGGCCCGCCAACGGCGGGCGTCTCGAAGGATGGCCACAGTGAAATCGCCCCCATATGCGATTGCCCTGCGTTGTGAGAGGAGAGGGAAAGAGCGCCCACATATGAAGAATGCATCCAACATATTGACCGCCAATGGCGCCTCCTCGGATGTGCCTGCATTGTAGCATTGCGGCGGCGTGACTTGTGTCACGACAACGATCCGGCGCAAGCTCATTTTCAACGCCAATGACGATCGCTTCGCCCGGGCCACCTGCCTCGAGTCCGGCCAGCTGGCTCAACAACCAGCCTTACCTGCTGCTCAGCCTGAGCTCGCTGTTCTGGGCCGGAAACATCGTGCTCGCGCGCCATGTCGGCGCGCATGTGCCGCCGCTGACGGTGACGACGATCCGCTGGTTCGGCGTTTTCCTGATCCTGCTGCCGTTTTCTTGGCCGCATCTGAAGCGCGACTGGCCGGCCTTGCGCAAAAGCCTGCCGCTGATGCTGTTCCTGTCGCTGGTCGGCTTCGCCTTCAACAACGCGATCTCCTATTGGGCCCTGCAATATACCGAAGCGCTGAACGCGCTTCTGATCCAGTCGGCAGGTCCCCTGTTCGTGGCGCTGTGGTCGCTGGTGCTGTTCGGCGTGCGGCTGACGGCTGCGCAGCTCGCCGGCATCGCGATCTCGCTGGGCGGCGTGCTGATCATCATCCTGCGCGGCGACCTCGCGGCGCTGGCGAGCATCTCGTTCAACAGGGGCGACATCATGTTCGCCTCCTCGCTGGTGGCATTCGGGATCTATTCCGCCTTCATCCCGCGCCGGCCGAAGGTTCATCAGCTGTCGTTTCTGTCCTTCACCACCTGCTGCGGCGCCATGATGCTGCTGCCGACGGCGATCTGGGAGGTGTGGTCCGGCAATGTCATGCAATTCGACACCGTGACGCTACTGACGCTCGGCTACATACTGATCTTCCCCTCGACGCTCGCCTATCTGTTCTTCAACCGCGGCGTCGCGCTGATCGGGCCCAACCGCGCCGCGCCGTTCTTCCATCTAGTGCCGGTGTTCGGCTCGGCGATGGCGATCCTGCTGCTCGGTGAAAAGCTCCAGCCGTTTCACCTGATCGGCTATGCGCTGGTGCTCGCCGGCGTCGTCATCGCCTCACGCCAGGGCGCGGCGGTCAAGTAATTCCGCACCGCGGATGCACAACAAGTCTCGTGTCCCGGGCACAGCGCAGCACGCAGTGATGCGCTGCTGAACCGGGACCCAGTTTGCCGCGGCATGGGCCCCCGGCTCTGCAGCGCACCGCTAACCCGCATTTCTCACAGTGTTGAGGCGCATCGGGGCGCGAATCAGCGAAAGTTCTTTTGCGAGAAGGACTTCGCGGTGATTCAAGGAATGCCCCGATGCCGGCACAGTGTAGCGCAGAACGGTTTGATTTTGGAGAGGTGGAAGGCCGCATCGTGGAAGCGGCTTTTGATGGTGGCCTGGTGACGTCGGATGCGGGCGCGCTGCTGCTGGGCGCGTCTGATCGGGCGATTGATCTGGTGGGGCGCTTTGCCGATTGCTTTCGCGATCATCGCCGGGTGGACTTGATCGAGCACGCAGTCGGAACGTTGGTCGGACAGCGGGTCTTTGGCATCGCACTTGGCTACGAAGACATCAACGATCACGACGAGTTGCGGCACGACCCGCTGATGGCGGTGCTGGCGGGCAAGCTTGTTGCCAGGCGCGAGGACTGCGCACCGGTGGCCGGCAAGTCGACGCTGAACCGGCTGGAACTGGGCCGGGAGGAACCTTCGCGCTATCACAAGATCGCCTACGACGCGGCGGCGATCGAGGCGTTGCCGGTGACGCTGTTCCTGGAGGCGCACAAGCGACCGCCGCCGCAGATCATCCTCGATCTCGACGCCACCGACGATCCTCTGCACGGGCATCAGGAGGGGCGCTTCTTCCACGGCTATTACGACTGCTACTGCTATCTGCCGCTGTACGTGTTCTGCGGCCGGCATCTGCTGGCGGCCAAGCTGCGGCGCGCCGACATCGATGCCAGCGCAGGCAGTGTCGCGGAGATCGCGCGGATTGTCCGGCAAATCCGCGCCCGCTGGCCGTTCGTGCGCATCGTGCTGCGCGCCGACAGTGGCTTTGCGCGCGAGGCGCTGATGGCGTGGTGTGAGCAAAACCGCGTGGATTATCTGTTCGGGCTCGCCCGCAACACGCGCCTGGTCGCCATGATCGAGGAGGAGCTCGCCGCGGCGAGAGCCACAGCCGAGACGACCGGCCAACCGGCACGCCGCTTCAAGGACTTCCAATGGCGTACGCGCGACACCTGGAGCCAGGAGCGCCGCGTCGTCGCCAAGGCGGAGTGGACGCAAGGCGAGGCCAATCCGCGCTTCGTCGTCACCTCGCTCAAGCGCAGCGCGGCGGGCGTGCGGCAGCTCTATGAGGACATCTACTGCGCCCGCGGCGACATGGAGAACCGCATCAAGGAGTGCCAGCTCGATCTCTACGCCGACCGCACCTCGGCCGCCACCATGCGCGCCAACCAGCTGCGGCTGTGGTTCGCCTCGATGGCCTATGTGCTGATCTGTGCCCTGCGGCGCATCGGCCTTGCCGAAACCACCTTTGCGGACGCCACCTGCGGCACCATCCGCCTCAAGCTCCTCAAGATCGGCGCACTGGTGCGCATCAGCGTCCGCCGCATCAGGATCGCCATGGCCTCGGCCTGCCCAGCCGCTCAGCCGTGGGGACACGCGGCTCGTCGCCTGGCCGAAGCCGCCAAGGCTCGCGCCTCGCCGGCCTGACACGCGACGCTGCGACGCGCTCAATCGGCGGCATCACCAACAGGCCCAACGGAGACATTCAAAACCAAATCGCCGGCTGCGCCTTCAGCGCCACGGCTCCCCGTTGCCTTGCCAAATCCTCCTATCCTCCGTCGCTGAGCAATCGGTCGTGTGAGAAATGCGGGCTAAAGAAGCGCTGCGCTGCGTCCGGGGCACGAGACCTGTCTTACGCCGCGCGGACCTTGGCGAGGAAGCCGTCCACGGCGCTGCGCAGCGCGCCGGATTGGCTGTCGAGCTCGCGGGCGTTGGTGAGCACGTCGCTGGCCGCACTGCCGGTGGCTTCCGCGGCCGAGGTGACGCTGCCGATATTGGCGTTGATCTCGCTCGAGCCGGCCGCGACCGACTGGATGTTGCGGGCGATCTCGCGGGTGGCTTCGCCCTGTTGCTCGATCGAGGCCGAAATGCCTGCGGTGATCTCGCTCATCTCGGCGATGGTCTGGGTGATGCCGCCGATCGCCGCGACCGCATCGCTGGTCGAGGTCTGCATCGCCGCGACCTGCGCGGAGATTTCCTCGGTGGCCTTGGCGGTCTGGTTGGCCAGCGCCTTGACCTCGGAGGCGACGACGGCGAAGCCGCGGCCGGATTCACCGGCACGCGCCGCCTCGATGGTGGCGTTGAGCGCGAGCAGATTGGTCTGCGCCGCGATCGAATGAATGAGCTTGACCACCTCGCCGATCTTCTCGGCGCCGGTCGAGAGCTCCTGCACCGTGGCGTTGGTACGCTCGGCGTCGCTGACCGCGCGGCTCGCCACTTCGGTCGAGCGCGTCACCTGCCGGGAAATTTCCGTAACCGAGCTCGACAGCTCTTCGGCGGCGGCGGCGACCGTGCCGACATTGCCGGAGGCCTTCTGCGAGGCCGCACCGACCGTCGCCGCCCGCGACGAGGCGTGGCTGGCGGTCGCGGTCATCGACTGCGCGGTCGACTGCATGCCGGCCGCGGCCGAGGAGACCGAGCGGACGATGCCGTTGACGCTGCGTTCGAAGTCGTTGGCGATATTCTCCATCGCGCTGCGGCGTTCCGCCACGGCGCGCTCCTTGGCAGCAGCTTCGGTCTGCTCGAGGTCGCGGATGCGGACCGCGTTGTCCTTGAAAATCTGGACGGTCACAGCCATCGCACCGACCTCGTCGCCGCGGCCGACGCCGGGGATCTCACCCTCGAGCTTGCCGTCGGCGAGATCCTTCATGCGGGTGCCGAGCAGCGCCAGCGGACGGCTGATGCTGCGGCCGAGCAGCCAGGCGACGGCGCCGGCCACGATCACGATGGCGAGCATGGCGAGACCAAGCGACCAGAACACGGGGCTCATCTTGGCATCGATGTCGTCGAGATAGGCGCCGGTGCCGAGATACATATCGAAACCGGGGACCGCGACGGCGTAGCCAAGCTTGCGGATCAAGCCTTCCACGCCCGGCTTGGCATATTCATAGTGCAGCAGGATCGAGCCGTTGGCCTTGGCGCCGTTCATCAGCTCCCAGGAGAGCTTGCGGCCGTTGGTCTCGACCTCCATGCGGTTGGTGCCGATCTGCTTCGGATCGGGCGCGAGCTGGGTGATGCCGTCATACGACGTGCCGAACAGATAACCCGAGCCGTTGTCATAGGTCATCGCATTGCCGTAGCGGCGAAGCTCGGCCATGGCCGCGTCCTTCGTCAGCTCGCCGGCATCGACGCGCTTCTTCAGCGCGAGCGCATAATTGCGGCCCATCTCGACGATGGCTTTGGCCTGATCGATGCGCGCATTGACCATCTCGCGCTTCATCAAATAGCCGGCGAGAACTCCGGCCACGCAGAGGCCGAACAAGGTGACGCCGACAAGGATGCCAAGCTTGGGGGCGATCTTCAGATTGCTCAACTTCACGGGGTGGGCTCCGGGGAAAAAGGGATACGGGCGCTTGAGGGAATCGATCGAAATTGAATCAACTTTTAGTGCGAGACCCCTTAGCAAGTTACTTACATGCCTCCGTAGAAGCCCGGACGATGCCGGCCAAACCGGCAAATAATCCCGCCGGCGGCAACCCGGAATTGTACGCGACCGCGCCGATTTCGCGTAAAAGACGCAAAGGCCCGCCAAAGGATGCGGGTCGCAACAAGAACCGACAAACCAAATCGGGAGCAGGAAATGCCGAAATACAGGGTGGTGACGCCAAAGGGCGCGAGCTTCACGGTCGCCGGCAGCGACTATTCGTTAGAGCGCGAAGCGCTCGATCCGCTCGATGCCGAGATCGTCGAGGCGCCGGCCAACGAGGCGGAGTTCATCGCCGCCGCCAGGAATGCCGACGCGATTTACGCCAAGGGCATCCCGATCACCAAGACCATCATCGACGCGCTGGAGAGCTGCAAGGTCATCACGCTCGGCTCGGTCGGCGTCGACAGCGTCGACGTGAAGGCCGCGACCGCGCGCGGCATTCCCGTCACCAACATCCCCGACACCTTCATCGAAGAGGTCGCCGACCACGCCATGATGCTGCTGCTCGCCGGTTTCCGCCGCCTGGTCGAGCAGGACAAGATGGTGCGCACCGGCCGCTGGGCCGAGGGCCGTCCGGCGCTCTTGAAGGTTCCGCGGCTGATGGGCCAGACGCTCGGCTTCGTCTCGTTCGGCCGCGTCGCGCGTGCCGTTGCGAAGCGCGCCGCACCGTTCGGGCTCCGCATGATGGCCTACGATCCCTTCATCCAGGAAACGCTGATGTGGGATCATGGCGTCATCCCGGCGACGCTGAACGAGGTGCTGTCGCAATCCGACTTCGTCTCGATGCATGCGCCTGCCCGGCCCGAAGTGCATCACATGCTGACCGAGAAGCATTTTCGGCAGATGAAGAAGGGCTCGATCTTCATCAACACCGGGCGCGGTGCCACCGTGGACGAAGAGAGCCTGATCAAGGCGTTGCAGGAGGGCTGGATCGCGCATGCCGCCCTCGACGTGCTGGAGAAGGAACCGCCGTCGCACAACAACCCCATCCTCGGCATGGAGAACGTGACCCTGACCGCCCATGTCGCCTCGGCCTCGGCACGGTTCGACGAGGCGCGCAAGCGCCGGGTGGGCTACGAATTGTCACTGGTGCTTCAGGGCATGTGGCCGGTAAGCTGCGTGAACCCGTCGGTGCTGCAAGACACCGCGCTCCGCCGCTGGCAGCCCGTCAGCATGGACCGCGGCCCGAACAGCTAAGGCGGCCGGCGCAAAGCGCGCCGAAAGACCACAACGGCCCTTCACCGGCGATCAACGCCGGGAAGGGAGACATCATAGGGAGAAACTGATGAGGAACGACATCACGCGTCGTGATGCCTTGGCGCTGGGCCTGTCCGCTGCAACGGTCGCTGCCACTGGTGTTGCAGCGCACGCTCAATCCGCGATCAAGGCCGCCGACGTCCCCGCGCCGAAACTGCCGATCGAGAAGGGCGCAATGCTCCGCATGCTGCGGCCGGTGCGCTTCGTCCAGGCCGACGAAGACGTGTTCCGCGCCAATGCGGCCAAGTTCACCAAGGAAACCGGCGTCGAGGTCAAGGTCGATTTCGTCGGCTGGGAGGACATCAACCAGCAGACCGCGGTCACCGCCAATTCCGGCGCCGGCCCCGACATCATCATCGGCTTCTCCGATGCGCCGCACATCTATATCGACAAGCTGATCGAGCTGACCGACGTCGCCGACTATGCCGGCAAGCGTTACGGTGGCTGGCTGCCGCTGGCGCAGCGTTACGGCAAGAAGAACAAGAGCGACACCTGGATCGGCCTGCCGTTCGGCGCGACCGCGGGTCCGCTGATCTACCGCAAGTCGATCCTGCAATCGGTCGGCTTCGACAAGGTGCCGGAAGATCATGCCGGCATCCTCGACCTCTGCCAGAAGCTGCAGAAGGCCGGCAAGCCGGCCGGCTTCGCGCTCGGCAACGCCAAGGGCGACGGCAACGGCTTTGCGAGCTGGGCGCTGTGGTCACATAACGCGGCACTGCTGGACGAAGAGGGCAACGTTATCATCAACAGCAAGGAGACGATCGCCGCGCTGAACTGGGTCAAGCAGCTCTACCCGACCTTCATCGCCGGCACGACATCGTGGAACGACGTCAGCAACAACCGCGCCTATGCCGCGCAGGACATCGCGCTGACGGCCAACGGCGTCTCGCTGTACTTCTCGCTGAAGAACGACCCGGCGACCAAGGCAATCGCCGACGACAGCGAGCATCAGCTGCTGCCGAAGGGCGTGGCCAAGGTCTCGCCGATGGCTGGCCTGACTCTGAATGCCATGGTGTTCAAGCACAGCCAGTACCCCAACGCCGCAAAGGCCTTCCTGCAATTCATGCTGGAGAAGGACCAGTACGAGCCGTGGCTCAACGCCAATTCCGGTTACTGGGCGCAGCCGCTCGCAGCCTATGCCGAGGCCGCCGTGTGGTCGCAGGACCCCAAGGTGAAGCTGTTCAAGGACACCATGAACAGCACCTATTACGACGGCTATGCCGGCCCGATCTCGACGGCGACCGGTGCCGTCAGCGCCGACTACGTGCTGATCCAGATGTTCGCGTCGGTTGCGACCGGCGCGGCCACGCCGGAGGCCGCCGCCGCAGAAGCCGAGCAGCGCTGCAAGCGGTATTTCAGGCGGCAGAAGTAGCGGCCGACGGTAAAGCAACCGTCATTGCGAAGAGTGAAACGACGAAGCAATCCAGACTGCAACCGCGGAGACAGACTGGATTGCTTCGCTTCGCTCGCAATGACGAAGTGGTGACTCTTATAGACAGGACAACGACCCGATGTCCGTGACGACCCTCCCCTCGCCCGCACTGGTCCAGCGGCAACCGAACTGGCTGGTGCGCCTGTTCGACTACAAGCCGTTCCTGGTCGCCATGTGCCTCGCGCCCGCGATCGGGCTGCTCGGGGTATTCCTGACTTATCCGCTTGGGCTCGGCATCTGGCTCGCCTTCACCGACACCACGATCGGCCGCAAGGGCGAGTTCATAGGTATCGAGAACTTCCAGTACCTGCTCACCGATCCGCTGTGGTGGAACGCGGTATTCTACAGCGTGGTCTACACGGGCATCGCGACCTTCGGGAAGTTCGCGCTCGGGTTCTGGCTTGCGCTATTGCTCAACAACCATTTTCCGTTCAAGAGCCTGCTGCGCGCGATCATCCTGCTTCCCTGGATCGTGCCGACGGTGCTCTCCGCGCTGGCGTTCTGGTGGATCTACGATCCGCAGTTCTCGATCATTTCCTATCTGCTGGTGGACGTGCTGCATTGGCGCACGACCAACATCGACTTCCTCGGCTCGCCCTGGCCGGCGCGGTTCTCGCTTATCGCGGCCAACATCTGGCGCGGCATTCCGTTCGTCGCGATCTCGCTGCTGGCTGGCTTACAGACCATCTCGCCCTCGCTCTACGAAGCCGCCATGCTCGACGGCGCCAGCGCTTGGCAGCGCTTTCGCTACATCACCTTCCCGATGATGATGCCGATCCTCGCCATCGTCATGACGTTCTCGATCATCTTCACCTTCACCGACTTTCAGCTGGTCTACGCCATCACCCGCGGCGGACCGGGCAACTCGACGCATTTGCTGGCGACGCTCGCGTTCCAGCGCGGCATCGCCGGCGGCGAACTCGGCGAAGGTGCGGCCATCGCCGTGTCGATGATTCCGTTCCTGGTGTTCGCGACGCTGTTTTCCTATTTCGGCCTGGCGCGCCGCAAGTGGCAGCAGGGAGAGGCCAATGACTGACAGCGTTGCACAGCCGGCCGCCGTGGCCGACGCGAAAGCGGCGCCCGACACCATGGCCTGGGATACCGGGCTGCGCCGGCTGATGATGATCTATCTGCCGCTCGGCTGCTTCGTGCTGATCCTGCTGTTTCCGTTCTACTGGATGGCGATCACGTCATTCAAGCCGAACGCCGAGCTGATGAATTTCCGGGAGCACAATCCGTTCTGGATCACCTCGCCGACGTTGGCGCACATCAAGCACCTCTTGTTCGACACCGCCTATCCGCGCTGGCTGTGGACCACGATGCTGGTGGCGATCGGCGCGACCACGCTGTCGCTGATCGCCAGCACGCTGGCCGCCTATGCCATCGAGCGGCTGCGCTTCCGCGGCAGCCCCTATGTCGGCCTCGGCATCTATATGGCCTATCTGGTGCCGCCGTCGATCCTGTTCATCCCGCTTGCCACCGTCGTCGTGCAGTTCGGCCTGTTCGACTCGCCGCTGGCGCTGATCCTGGTCTATCCGACCTTCCTGGTGCCGTTCTGCACGTGGCTCCTGATCGGTTATTTCAAGTCGATCCCCTATGAGCTCGAGGAATGTGCGCTGGTCGATGGCGCGACGCGGCTGCAGATCCTGCGGCGGATCACGCTGCCGCTCGCGGTGCCCGGCCTGATCTCGGCCGGCATCTTCTCCTTCACGCTATCCTGGAACGAATTCATCTACGCGCTCGCCTTCATCCAGAGCGGCGCCAACAAGACCGTGCCGGTCGCGATCCTGACCGAGCTCGTCACCGGCGACGTCTATCAATGGGGCGCGCTGATGGCGGGGTCGCTGCTCGGCTCGCTGCCGGTCGCGATCTTCTACTCGCTGTTTGTGGATTACTACGTGTCTTCGCTCACCGGCGCGGTCAAGGAGTAGCCGAGCCTGCGGCGTTTGGCCGGGTTTCACAAAACTGCAATACGCGATCCCATAAGACGGCCTCCTCTAACAGGAGGCGCAGATGGGCGCGACTTCTTGAAGTCAAATCGGGCGCGCGAACATGCGAAAGCCCGGCGCGCCGATGATCGCCTCGAACGCCGGGTCGCGCCTCTCTTCGGCGAACACAAAGCCGGCCTTGGCATAGGCGCGGTCGGCCGGCTCGTTGCCAATCAGGAAGGATATCGTGGCGCGGCCGAAGCCGGCCGCCCTCCCCTTGCCAGCGCGGATTCGATCAGCGCCTGCACCAGGCCGCGGCCGCGATCAGGATGGTTTATACGATGAAGCCGGCGTCTTCGGGACGCGCTGTCCGTATCGTCATGCGCGCCCCAGCTGCGAAGACCTTACGTATTCTTCAACGCGACGCGAAACTCGGCTTCGGTCTTGGCCTTGACCTCGTCGAGCGTGACGCCTTCGGCGAGCTCGATCAGCGCCATGCCGCCGTCGCCGTGCTTGTCGATGGCGAAGACGGCGAGATCGGTGACGACCATGTCGACGACGCGCTCGCCGGTCAGCGGCAGATTGCACGTCTTCAGGAGCTTGGGGCCGTCCTTGGCGGAATGCTCCATCACCACGACGACGCGCTTGACGCCGGCGACGAGGTCCATCGCGCCGCCCATGCCCTTGACCATCTTGCCGGGGATCATCCAGTTGGCGAGATCGCCGTTCTGGGCGACCTGCATGGCGCCGAGGATCGACAGATCCATGTGGCCGCCGCGGATCATGCCGAAGGAATCCGCGCTCGAGAAATACGAGGTCGAGGGCAGCTCGCTCACGGTCTGCTTGCCGGCGTTGATGAGGTCAGCGTCCTCTTCGCCCTCATAGGGGAACGGGCCCATGCCGAGCATGCCGTTCTCGCTCTGGAGGCTGACGTCGACGCCATCGGGGATGTAGTTCGAGACCAGCGTCGGGATGCCAATGCCGAGATTGACGTAGTAGCCGTCGCGCAATTCCTTGGCGGCGCGCGCAGCCATCTGTTCACGGGTCCAGGCCATGTGACTCTCCTCCTAGGCGGCGGTGCGCGGGCGGGTGTTGCGGAATTCGATGCGCTTCTTGGCCGTGCCGACCTCGACGATGCGCTTCACGAAAATGCCGGGCGTGTGGATGTGGTCGGGGTTGAGTTCGCCGGCGGGAACCAGATGCTCGACCTCGGCCACCGTGACCTTGGCGGCGGTCGCCATCATCGGGTTAAAGTTGCGCGCGGTCTTGCGGTAGATCAGGTTGCCGGCGGTATCACCCTTCCAGGCGTGCACGATGGCGAGGTCGGCGAACAGCCCGCGCTCCATCAGATACTTCTCGCCGTCGAATTCCTTCACTTCCTTGCCTTCGGCGATCAGCGTGCCGACGCCGGTCTTGGTGTAGAAGGCCGGAATGCCGGCGCCGCCGGCGCGGATGCGCTCGGCCAGCGTGCCCTGCGGATTGAATTCGAGTTCCAGCTCGCCGGCGAGGAATTGCTGGGCGAACAGCTTGTTCTCGCCGACATAGGACGAGATCATCTTCTTGATCTGGCGGGTTTCCAGCAAGCGGCTGAGCCCGATGCCGTCGACGCCGGCATTGTTGGAGACGACGGTCAGACCCTTCACGCCGGAGTCGCGGATCGCGTCCGACAGCACCTCGGCGATGCCGCAGAGGCCGAAGCCACCCGACATGATCATCATGTTGTCCTTGAGAACGCCCTCAAGAGCCGACTTGGCGTCAGGATAGACCTTGTTCATGCAAAAACCCTCGACTGAAGCTGCGGCCTGCAGGCGTCGCGCCCTGATTGGCGGCGATTATTAGGCGAAATCCTCCGAAGCCGTCAATGATACGGGGTTCTCCGTTGCGAGAGCCGGTGCTAGAAGCTGCTCACGCCGTGGGCAGACCCGTCCGCGGCCTTGAAAGCGACAAGAAATCCCATCAAGTTGCGGGAGTTGGGCGTGGGGGCGCGCAGGTTTCCGGCCCCGCCCTTCCGGCTCCAGCGACCAACCCGATCAGGACATGCCATTGACCATGGCCCAAGGAATGAAGCGCCTCGGGACGCCGATCGCGGCGCTGCTCGGTGCGGCGCTGATCGCCCTGATCGCGACCTCCTGGCTCATCAACCGCGATGCGCTGCGCAAGGCAGTGGAAGCTCAGATCCGCGAGGTCACCGGGCTCGAGCTCAGCGTTGCCGGCGACATCGACATTTCTGTGCTGCCTGCGAGTTACATCTCCTTCCATGACGTCGGCCTGAAGGGCGGCGGCACCGCCGACCCCGCGCTCCATGTCGACGTGCTCACCGCCAATCTCAGGCTCTTGCCGCTCTTGCTGCAACGGTTCGAGATCGCCGACCTGACGCTGCTGCGGCCGCACATCCATGTCAGCTTGAAGCCGGACGGTGAGAGCAACTGGACACCCTTTCATCCAGACCATCGCACGGACGATGAAGCCCGGCGCCGAGAACCAGGTCTCGTTTTCCGAGATCAGGATCCAGGACGGCGTGCTCAACTACGAGGACGTCGCCACCAACGCCACCGAGAAGTTCGAGGATATCGACCTGTCGCTGGCCTGGCCCTCGATCTCGCGCTCCTTTGCCGCGACCGGACAGTTCGACTGGCGCGGCGAGCGCGTCGACGGCTCGATCAGCTTTGCCGACTTCGTCGCGGCGCTTTCGGGCGACCGCTCGGGCCTGAAGGCGCGGATCGCCAGCGCGCCGCTCAAGCTCGCCTTCGACGGCAGCGTCGCCAACCGCACCAGCCCGATGATGGAGGGTACGCTCACCATCGACAGCCCGTCCCTGCGCAACGCGTTGCGCTGGACCGGCCAGCCGCAGCCCGGCAGCGGCGGCTTCGGCCGCTTCGCACTGAAGGCGCGCGCCAATGTGGTCGGCGCCTCGATTGCGCTGACCAATGTCAATGTCGAACTCGACGGCAACACCGCCGAAGGCGTGATCACCTATGCAAATAACGGTCGGCAGACACTGCAGGCGACGCTCGCCGCCGACGCGCTGGACCTGACGCCCTATATCTCCACCTTCCGCCTGCTCGCGAGCGGCGCGCGCGACTGGAACAGGCAGCTGTTCGATCTTAATGCCCTCTCGACCACCGACCTCGATATGCGTCTGTCGGCCGCCAAGCTGACGGTCGGCGCCTCGAAGCTCGGGCGCACCGCGATCGGTGCAAACTTGCGCAATGGCACGCTGGCGCTCTCGGTCGGCGAGGCCCAGGTCTATGGCGGAATCGCCAAGGGCTCGTTCGGCATCTCGCGCTCCGACACGGTCGCCGACATCAAGGCGCAATTCCAGTTCACCGACGTCGACCTCAAGGCCTGCGCCTCCGAACTGTTCGGCGTCAGCAAGCTGTCCGGCCGCGGCAATATCAACGTGTCGCTGCTCGCTTCCGGCTCGAGCCCGTTCGGGCTGGTGCAGTCGCTCGACGGCACCGCCACCGTCACCGGCCACGACGGCGCGATCGCAGGCTTCAATGCCGAGCAACTCTTGAAGCGGCTCGAGCGCCGGCCATTGTCCGGCGGCGGCAATTTCCGCAACGGCTCGACGCCTTACGACAATCTGACAATTGCAGTGAAATTCGCCGACGGGATAGCCACCGCCGAAGACATCCGTATCGAAGGGCCGGCTGCGAAGATCACCCTGACCGGCACCGCATCGGTGCCGACGCGCGAATACGACATGAAGGGCGTGGCGAGCCTCAACACGACGTCCGGCTTTCAACTGCCGTTCATGGTGCAAGGTCCCTGGGACGATCCGCTGATCTTCCCCGATCCCGAGGCCCTGATCCGCCATTCGCCTGCGGCGTCTCCTTTCCTCGACCTGTTGAAGCAGCGCATCACCGGCGGAAAGCGACAGGCGCCGGAGGGATCGCCGACGGCGGAGAACGCCAAAGAAGGCGCGAAATCCAACTAAGGATGGCGTCCGCCGATCACGCGAATTGATCGGGGCGAATTGATGCGGCGATCGCATCGATGCGCGCGTTAAGCATCTCCGAGAGCCCGACACCCCTCGACCTAGGTCTGACAACATGCCGCTAGATCGGATAGCGGCCATGCGCTAGTGTTTTATCCGACCGGTTAAAACACCGGCGGCTTGAGGGAGAAAAACGTGAAATTCAAGGTTATTGGCGCAGTATCACTGGCGGTCGCTGCGGCCGGGCTGTTTGCAGCGGCTGCACCCGCATTTGCGCAGCAAAAGACGATCACGGTCTGGTGGAGCAAGGGCTTTTATCGCTCCGAAGACGACGCGCTGATCGACACGATCAAGAAGTTCGAAGCCAAGACCGGCATCAAGGTCGAATTGTCCCAGTACGCGATCCAGGACATGATTCCGAAGACGGTCGCCGCACTCGACGCCGGCACCGTGCCGGATGTCGCCTATTCCGATTCCTATGACGTGCAGGCGCAGGGCAAGTGGGCCTATGAGGGCAAGCTCGAGGACCTGACCGATGTCATGGAGCCGATCAAGGACCGGTTCGTGCAGAACACGCTGGACGCTTCGATCCTCTATAACGACGTCACCAAGAAGAAGGCCTATTACGGCTTCCCGCTGAAGCAGCAGAGCATGCATGTCGAGATCTGGAGCGACATGCTTGAGAAGGCTGGCTTCAAGTTGAGCGACATCCCGACCGACTGGGCGGGCTATTGGACGTTCTGGTGCGACAAGGTGCAGCCGGGGATCCGCAAGGCCACCGGCCAGCGCATCTACGGCGTCGGGCAGCCCATGGGCGTGGAATCCACCGACGCCTTCCAGTCGTTCTACACCTTCATGGACGCCTACCACGTCAAGCTGGTCGACGATGACGGCAAGCTCCTGGTCGACGATCCCAAGGTGCGCGACGGCTTGATCCACGCGCTGAAGGACTACACCGACACCTACATCAAGGGCTGCACCCCGCCCTCCTCCACGACCTGGAAGGATCCGGACAACAACGTCGCCTTCCACAACAAGACCATCGTGATGACCCACAATTTCACGATCTCGATCGCGGCCAAGTGGTTCGAGGATTCGCAGAACCAGGCGCTCACGCAAGAGCAGCGCGATGCCGGCAAGAAGGCCTATGAGCAGGACATCGTCACCGCGTCCTTCCCGAAGGCACCGGATGGTTCGACCATCCGCTACCGCTCCGACGTCAAGACCGGGCTGATCTTCACCGCGGCCAAGAACAAGCCCGAGGCCAAGCAGTTCATCAGCTTCCTGCTCCAGGAGGAGAACGTCCGTCCCTACATCGAGGGCGCGCTCGGCCGCTGGTTCCCGGTGACCAAGGAAAGCCAGGCCAGCCCGTTCTGGCAGGCCGACAAGCATCGCAAGGCGGTCTATAACCAGTTCACCGGCGGCACCGCGCCGTTCGACTTCACCAAGAACTGGAAGTTCACGATCCTCAACAACGAGAACGTCTGGGCCAAGGCGATGAACCGGGTGGTGAGCGAGAAGGTCCCGGTCGACAAGGCGGTCGACGAACTGATCGCTCGCATCAAGCAGGTTGTAGGTTAAGTTCGATCCCCTCCCTCTCCCCGTTCTTGCGGGGAGCGGGTTGGGGTGAGGGCTCTATCCGCGAGCCGTGCTTGCGGTGAGTCCTGTACTCCCTCACCCGGATCGCTCGAGGGCGATCCGACCTCTCCCCGCAAGCGGGGAGAGGTTCAAGGTTTAAGAAGAGTCCTGGAAGAATGGCGATCACGCTCTCTGGCGATCAGTCGATCCCCGCCCCGCCCCTGTCGCCGCGGCTGACCCCGGCGCAGGTCTGGGGCATCGCGCTGCTTGCGCCCTATCTGCTGGTTTTCCTCGCCTTCGTGGTCTATCCCGTCGGCTACGGGCTGTGGCTGGCGCGGGCCCCGTCGAACTATGTCGCGCTGTATAATGACCCGATTTTCGCGCGCGCCGCGGTCAACACGCTGATCTTCCTGGTCATCGGCATCAACATCAAGATGCTGATCGCGCTATTCCTGTCCGGCTTCTTCGCCCAGCAGCGCACCTGGATCAAATGGCTCTCGGTGATCTTCATCCTGCCCTGGGCGGTGCCGTCGATCCCGACCATCCTGTCGGTGCGCTTCATGTTCAACCCCGAATGGGGCGTGATCAACCACCTCATTTTCTCTTTCACCGGCGATGACGGCCCCAACTGGCTGAACGACCCGACCGTGGCGCTGACCATGGCAATCGGCGTGCACATCTGGAAATCGCTGCCGTTCTGGACCCTGATCCTGATCACCGGGCGCCTTGCGATCGCGCAGGACCTGTTCGAAGCCGCCGAAGTCGATGGCGCCAGCTGGTGGCAGAAATTCCGCTTCATCACCTGGCCGTCGATGCAGACGCTCTACATCACCTGCACGCTGCTCTCGATGATCTGGACGCTCGGCGATTTCAACAGCGTCTATCTGCTCACCGGCGGCGGCCCGGCCGACCTCACCCACGTGCTGGCGACGCTCGGCATTCGCTATCTCCGGCTCGACCAGCTCTCGCTCGCAATGGCCTCTATCGTCTGCGCGATGCCGTTCGTCCTGCCGCTCGTGTATTTCATGATGAAACGGTTGTCGCGATGAAGCTTCCCTCTCTCCGTGACGTCGCGACGGAAGCGCGGCTGCTCCTGATCGGCATTCCCGTCTTCCTGTGGACGATGATCCCGATCTATCACATGTTCCTGTTCGCGATCTCTCCGAAAGAGGACGCGTTCTCGGGCAAGCTGTGGCCGGACCATCCGACGCTCCACAACTTCGAAATCGTGTTCAAGCAGCAGCATTATTTTCTGCGCGACTTCTACGCGCAGTTCTGGAATTCGACGCTGATCGCGGCTGCCGTCGGCGTGCTGACGCTGTTCATCGCCACCGCCGCGGCGTTCTCGATTTCGCGGCTGAAGGTGCCGGGCGGACGCATGGTGTTGAACCTCGCGCTGTTCACCTATTTCATCCCCGCGGCGTTCCTCGCGGTTCCGATGTACCGCACCATGGGCAATTACGGCCTGCTCAACAATCACTGGGCGCTGATCCTGGCGATGGTGACGATCGCAAGCCCCTACGCGATCTGGGTGCTGAAGCAGGCCTCCGACAAGCTGCCGGTCGAGCTGGACGAAGCCGCGGTGATGGACGGCGCGACGACGCTGCAGATATTCCGCCTCGTCTATCTGCCGCTGATGATGCCTTCGCTGGTCGCGATCGGTACCTATGCGGTGCTGCTCGCGTGGAACGAATATCTCTACGCGTTCCTGCTGCTCTCGAATGATCGCGACATCACGCTTCCCGTCGCACTCGGCAATTTCCTCGCCGCCGACGACTCGCCCTGGGAGCTGCTGATGACCACCGGCTTCATCTACGCGCTGCCGCCGGCCGCGGTCTATTACGCCTTCCGCCGCTACATGGTGGGCGGGCTGACAGCGGGCGCCGTGAAGTCGTAAATAGCGTTCGTCATTGCGAGCGGAGCGAGTCAATCCAGACTACCTCTGCAGAGACAGACTGGATTGCTTGGTCGCAAGAGCTCCTCGCAATGACAGCGCGGGCTACAGCGGCGCCGCGCTCTCGCCCTGCGAGCTCGACAGCTTTGAGGCGAGCGAGGCGATGACGATCACGACCGCGATCAGGGCGATCACCAGCGTGCAGATCGCATTGATCTCGGGCTTCACGCCCAGCCGCACCTCGGAATAGATCCGGATCGGCAGCGTCGCGGAGCCCGGCCCGGTGGTGAAGCTCGCGATCACGAGATCGTCGAGCGACAGCGTGAAGGCGAGCATCCATCCGGCGACGATCGCCGGCGCGATCAGCGGCAGCGTCACCGACAGGAAGGCGCGGACGGGGGCACAGCCGAGATCCATCGCCGCTTCCTCCAGCGAGCGGTCGAGCGAGCCGAGGCGCGACTGCACGACGACGGCGACGAAGCACATCGTCAGCGTGGTGTGGGCGATCGTCACCGTCCAGAAGCCGCGCTCGGCGTTCAGCGCGACGAACAGCAGCAGCAGCGACAGTCCCGTAATCACCTCCGGCATCACCAGAGGCGCATAGAGCATCCCGGAGAACAGCGTACGTCCGCGAAAACGCTCGCCGCGCGAAAGCGCCACCGCGGCCAGCGTACCGATCAGCGTGGCGATGGTCGCGGACGCAACCGCGACCCGCAGGCTCATCCAGGACGCCTCGATCATGGCCCGGTCGCCAAAGAACTCGTGATACCAGTGCAGCGACCAGCCGCCCCACACCGTCACCAGCCGCGAGGCGTTGAAGGAATAGATGACGAGAATGAGGATAGGCAGGTAGAGGAAGGCGAGCCCGAGCGCGAGCGAGGCGATATTGAAGCGGGACAGGCGGCCGAGTTTACGCATCTCACCGCTGCTCCAACTGCCGCCGCTGCAGCCGCTCATAGAGCAGAAGCGGCAGCAGCAGCACGGCCAGCAGCACGATCGCCGCGCTCGAGGCAACCGGCCAATCCTTGTTGGTGAAGAATTCGAGCCATAGCGTCTGGCCGATCATCAGCGAGTTGGAGCCCGCGAGAAGATCCGGGATCACGAACTCGCCGACGATCGGGATGAAGCACAAGAGCACGCCGGCGCCGACACCCGGCAGCGACAACGGGAAGGTGACGAGCCAGAACACCTGCCACGGCGGCGCGCCGAGATCACTGGCCGCCTCCTCCAGCGCCGGCTCCATCTTTGCGAGTGTTGCGTAGAGCGGCAGGATCATGAACGGCAGATAGGAATAGACGATGCCGATATACATTGCGGTGTCGGTGGACAGCCACACCACCGGCTGACTGACCAGATGCAGCGCCAGCAGGACCTGATTGAGCAGGCCGTCGTGCTGGAGGATGTTGATCCAGGCATAGACGCGGATCAGGAACGAGGTCCAGAACGGCACGATCACCAGCACCATCGCCACCGCCTGCCAACGCTTCGGCAGCCGCGCCATGCCGTACGCGATGGGATAGCCGATCAGCAGCAGCAACGCCGTCGCCGTCACTGCAACGGTGAGGCTGCGCAGATAGGCGAACACATAAAGATCGTCGGAGGCGATCAGCCGGAAATTGTCGAGTCCCAGCGCGGCAAAGGCCGCCCGGATCGCTGTCCACCCGGCCGTCAGGTCGAACACCGGCTCGTAAGGCGGCTGCGCGATTGCCGTCTGCGACAGGCTGATCTTCAGCACGAAGCCGAACGGCACCAGGAAGAACAGCACCATCCAGACATAGGGCGCGATCGCGGCGAAGCGCGCCGGCCGCGCGAAAATCCGGCGCGCGCTCATGACGACAACACCAGGCAGTCGTCAGGCGAGAACCAGGCGACGATTTGCTGGTTCAGGCTATAGGCATCGACATCGAGGCGCGCGCTGTTGGCGACGGACGCCTGCACCATGCCGCCGGCATCGAGCTTCACCTTGTAGGTGGTGGTGCCGCCGAGATAGCAGATGTCGGCGATCACGCCGTCCAGCCGGTTGATCGCGGTTTCACGGCCGGCCTCGCTGAGGGGACCACGACGCGACAGCTTGACCTTTTCGGGGCGGATCGCGACCGAAAACCTGCTCTCGCCGACGGGCTGGCGCGGCTCGGCCACCACCAGCGTGCCCGCATCGCGGGTGCCAATGACCAGGCGATGACCGTCGCGCAATTTGGACTCGGCCTCGAACAGATTGATGTCGCCGACGAACTCCGCGATCCAGCGCGATCGCGGTGCCTCATAGAGTTCGCGGGGGCCGGCGACCTGGGCGAGCTTGCCGGCGTTCATCACGCCGATTCTATCAGCCATCGTCATCGCCTCTTCCTGGTCGTGGGTGACGATAATGAAGGTCATGCCGAGCCGGCGCTGCAGCTCCATCAGCTCGCCTTGCGTGCTTTCGCGCAACTTCTTGTCGAGAGCCGCGAGCGGCTCGTCGAGCAGCAACAATTGTGGCCGCCGCGCCAGCGCGCGGGCCAGCGCGACACGCTGCCGCTGGCCGCCGGAGAGCTGGTCGGGCTTGCGCTTCTCCAGCCCGTCGAGCTTCACCAGCGCAACCATCTCGGCGACGCGCATTGCGATGTCGGCGCGTGCCATGCCGGCGCGCTTGAGGCCAAAGGCGATGTTGTCGCGCACCGACAGGTGCGGAAACAGCGCGTAGTTCTGGAACATCATGTTGATCGGGCGCTGATGCGGCAGCGCCTGCGCGATGTCCTTGCCTCCGAGCAGGATGCGTCCCTCGTCCGGCGCCTCGAAGCCCGCAAGCATGCGCAGCAGCGTGGTCTTGCCGCAACCACTGGGGCCAAGCAGCGCAAAGAACTCACCGGCCTTGATCTCCAGTGATACGCCGTCGACCGCACGGAACGTTCCGAACGTCTTGGCCACACCCTCGATGCGCAGCAGCGGTTCGCCCGCGCGCGGATGCGCATCTCCAGCCGCATGGGCCGCGGCGTCTGTCCTGGGCAACTCGTCAGTCATATTCCCTGCCAACCCCGATGCCGCCGCACGCTAGCGGCGGATCGGCCTTTGCTCAACCGGTTCGAGGCGGATCGTTCACACCCGTCATGAACACCGCCAGCGCCTCACGGTCCGCCGCCTGCATGGTCAGGCCGAGCTTGGAGCGGCGCCACAGGATATCCTCCGGAAAGCGCGCCCATTCCCGGGCCATGAGATAGCGCACCTCGGCGCCGGTCAGGTCGGGGCCAAAGGCTGGTCCCAGCTCATCGCGCGTCTTCGCCTGGCCCAGCACGGCTGGCAATCGCGAGCCGTAGGCCGCAACCAGGCGCCGCGCCTGCGGCTCGGAGAGAAACCGCCAGCGGTCGCGCGCAATGTCGATTTCGGTTTCGAAACGATCCCAGGCAAAATCTCCGCCGGGCAGCGCTGCTCCGGCTGTCCAGCGCGGCGACATCGGATAGAACGGCGTCAGCCGCGTCACCGCTCGCTCCGCGCGCAGCCGCGAGGTGGTGACGTCGCCGCCGAACATCGTGAGCAGCGGCGCCTTGCGCCGACGTGCGTGGAACAGCGTCGTGCCGTCGCGCCGCCGAGCCGACGCGGGCGTCAAATTGACGCCGGAGACCGTGCGCACCACGTCGGTCGGAGCGACGCGCTCGCGGAAATAGCGGCTCGCGGCCTCGCAGAGATAGCTGACATCGGCGCCCGATATCGCGACGATTGCGGGATCGCCGGTGAAATCATGCGTGACCGTGCCGACCAGCGTGAACTCGCGCTCGAACGGGCTGGCAAAAATCAGCCGACCGTCGCTGTTCTGGAACACATAGACGTTGTCGGACTCGAACAGTTTGGGCACGACGATCTGGCTCATCTGCATGGCCGCCATGGCCGGCTGCGGCTGCCGCAGCACGGTCTCCGCGACCATCGATGTCCAGCCGCCGGTGGCATTGGCCAACGCATGTGCCGTGATCACCCGGCGATGGCCACGATCAATCAGCGCGAGCCGCCAGATGTCGGTCCTGTCGGCGCGCACGCACCGCGCCCCGGTCCGGATCGCGGCGCCACGCTCGGCGGCATCCAGCGCCGTGAGCACCACCAGGCGTGAATCGTCGACGACGCAGTCGGCATATTCGAACGCAACGCCGAACGGCCGTTTCAGCGCGTTGCCGACCGGATGATGCGTGATGTCGAGGGTGGTCGATCCGGGCAGGCCGGCACGGTTCGTGAGGGCGTCATAAACATATAGTCCGGCGCGCAACAGCCATGGCGGGCGTTCGTCGGAATGTGCGGGGATCACGAAACTCATCGGCCGCACCAGATGCGGCGCGATCCGAAGCCAGATCGCCCGTTCGGCCAAGGCCCGGCGCACCCGCCGGAAGCCACGGCGCTCCAGCATGGACAGATCGCCATGGATCAACCGCGGTGTCGCGGACGAGGCAGCACCAGCCAGATCGCCCTGCTCAATGAGGATCACCCGCAACCCGCGCCCCGCCGCATCGCGCGCCAGGCTGACGCCGTTCAGGCCGCCGCCGATGATCGCGAGGTCGTAGTCCACCATGAAGCCGTCGCGTGGAAGCGAAACGAAACGCCCTCATCCCTAGCCGGTCTTGAGCGCAAGCTCCATGGCCTCGATGCGGCCGACGAGGCCGGCATATTTCGCGATCGGCAGCGGCTTGCCAAGCAAATAGCCCTGCACACCGTCACAACCTTCCCTGGCCAGGAAAGCGAGCTGGTCGATGGTCTCGACGCCCTCGGCGATGATCGACATTTCGAGGCCGTGACCGAGATCGATCACGGCGCGAACGATCGCGGCCGATTGCGGATTGCGGCCGAGATTGATGATGAAGGCGCGGTCGATCTTGATCTTGTCAAACGGGAACGCCTGGAGATAGCTCAGCGAGGAGTAGCCGCTGCCGAAATCGTCCATCGAGATACGGACGCCCAGCGCCTTCAGGCGGCGCAGTAGCGCCAGGCCGCGATCGAAGTCCTCGATCAGCACGCCCTCGGTGATTTCGAGTTCGAGCCGGCCAGGCGCAAGCCCGGTCTCGATCAGGATCGCATGGACGAGCCCGACCACGTCACCGTGCATGAACTGCGCCGGCGACAGATTGACCGCGACCTGCAGCGGCTTCGGCCACGACGCAGCCTCGCGGCAGACCTCGCGCAGGATCCATTCGCCCATCTCGACAATGAGGCCGCTTTCTTCCGCGATCGGGATGAATTCGGCCGGCGAGACCTGGCCGCGCACCGGATGCTGCCAGCGCGCCAGGGCCTCGAATCCGATGATCTCACTCTCGGCGACGCTGTTGCGCGCGATACCCTGGGGCTGGAAGGCCAGCGACAGCTCGCCGTTCTTGATCGCCTTCGACAGATCCTGGTGCAGCACGCGGCGGTCGCGGATCTGCTGGTCCATTTCGGGCTGGTAGAGGCTGATCGTGCCGCGCGATTTCTGCTTGGCGCGGAACAGGGCCGCGCCGGCATTGGCGAGCAGCGAGGCACCGTCGGGGCCGTTGTGCGGGAAGATCGACATGCCGGTGGTGATGCCGGCGCGGACCGCGCGGCCGTCGATGTGGAATTCCGGCGCCAGCGCCTCGCCGAGCTGCTGCGCCAGCGCGAGACCGGCATCGGGCTGCTTGCCGTCGATGATCAGGCCGAATTCGTCGCCGGACAGGCGCGCCACCAGGCCGCCGCGCGCGGTGTCCTGGAATCGCTGGGCCACCTCGATCAGCAGCTTGTCGCCAAGCGCATGGCCGAACACGTCGTTGACTTCCTTGAGGCCGTCGAGATCGACGCAAAGAACCGCAAATTCCTCGTCGGTCCCCTCGCAGGCCTCGATCATCTGGTTCAGCGCCTGGAGGAAGGCGGCGCGGTTCGGCAAATCGGTGAGGCCGTCATGATAGGCCATGTGCGCCATCCGCGACTCGGTCTGCCGGCGGTTGGTGACGTCCTCGTGGGTCTTGATCAGATATTGCGGCTCGCCGGCGTCGTTGAGCACGGTGGCACGCCGGGTCAGGAACAGGCGCAGGCCGTCCTTGGTGGAGATCGGATGCTCCTCGGTGATCATCCCGCGCTTCTTGATCGCAGCCTCGTCGCGGGCGATGATCAGCTTGGCTTCCTTGGCATTGAAGATGTCGGAGGCGGTCAGGCCGGTCGCCTCCTCGCGCCTGCGGTTGAGGATCGTCTCGGCGCTGCGGTTGGCGAGCAGGTAGCGGCCATCCTTGACCTGCTCCACGATCAGCGCCACCGGGATGTTGTCGACGATAAGCTCGAGGAACCTCTTGGTGCTCTCCAGCTCCATCGACAGCGACTGCCGATCGGTGATGTCCTCGAACACCACCAGCAGGAATTCCGGCTTGTTGCTCTCGTTACGGACCACGATGCGGATCGAGGCCACCATGCGCCGGGCCTGGTCGCGTTGGACCTCGACCTCGAATTCGTTGCGATACTGTCCTTCCGGCGCCAGCAGCGCAGCGCGGTCGGTCGCCTCGATGCTCGCCGCCGATTTCGGGCCGAACAACTCGCGCGCATTCTTGCCGACGACCTGGTCGCGCGAAAAGCCCCAGAACCGCTCATAGGCGCGGTTGGCAAAGATGTAGCGGCCGTCCTCGATGTTCTTCGCGGCCACGCAGGCCGGCACGTTGTCCAGCACCGTTTCCAGGAATTGCTTGGTCGAGGCCAGCTGCCGCGACAGCTTGCGCTGCTCGCTGACGTCGAGATGGGTCGCCACCGAGCCGCCGTTCGGCAGAATGAAGTATTTGACCAGGATGGCGCGGCCATCCGGCAGCTCGCTGATCAGGCCGTTGGAGCTTGACGCCTTGTCGTAGAAGTCGTCGTCGGAGACGGCGAGGACGCCGCGCTGGCGCCGCAGCTCGAGGATGTCGGAGCCGGTCATGCCGGTCCACAAATCCGAGCGCGTCAGGCCGTAGATCTCGAGATAGCGGTCGTTGCAGAAGATGATGCGCCGCTGCGCATCCGTCATCACCACGCCCTGGTTGAGATTGTTCATGGCGGAGGAGACGAAGGCATTGCGCCGCAACTGCGAACGCTTGCTCCGGCGCAGCGCGGAATGGATCCACAACGCGATCGCAGCCAGCAACGCACAGACGACAACGCCCCCGATCAGGGCTTCCCAGATCAGATTGGGGGCGAGATTGCCAAGATAGCTCGGCGGAACAAGGCTGTCCGCGTGGGCACGCGACGGCGCGACCGCGCTGGCAAGGCACACGACGGCCTGCACAGCAATCGGAAGCATGCTGCCTTCGTGCCAGTTCTTCTCAGCCATCAGCCACCCGCGATTTCAACTGCGGATTGTCTGGCTTCGCGGGTTTGGATCGGGTAAACGCCTGTACGCCCAACAGAAAAATGTGACGCGAATTACGGCAATTGCCCTGACATGATAAATGCTTCCTTAACGGACGTCGGCCCGGCGGCGCGGTTTCCAGGCACACCGGCCCTCTCCGCAACTTCAACGGGACTTCTGCACCACGATGGATAGGGTCGACTGCGTCGTCATCGGAGCCGGCGTGGTCGGGCTCGCGGTGGCCCGGAAGCTGGCCCAGGCCGGGCGCGAAGTGATCGTGCTCGAGGAAGCCGAGGCCATCGGCACCATCACCTCCTCGCGCAACAGCGAGGTGATCCATGCCGGGATCTACTACCGCGCCGGAAGCTGGATGGCGCGCATGTGCGTCAGCGGCAAGCACGCGCTCTACCGCTATTGCGGCGAGCGCGGCATCCCGCACAAGAATTGCGGCAAGCTGATCGTCGCGACCAATGCAAAGGAGGCCGAGAAGCTGCAATCGATCAAGGCGCATGCCGAGGCCAACGGCGTGCTCGACATGCAGTTGCTCTCGGGTGAAGCCGCGCGCGCGCTGGAGCCGGCACTGGCGTGCGACGCCGCGCTGCTCTCGCCGTCGACCGGCATCATCGACAGCCATGCCTACATGCTCTCGCTGCGCGGCGAAGCTGAGGAAGCCGGCGCAGCCTTTGCCTTTCACACGCCGCTGATCCGCGCCAAGGCGGAAGCCGGAATGATCGAGATCGAGGCCGGCGGCGAAGCGCCGATGACGCTGCAATGCGGCTTGCTCGTCAACGCCGCCGGGCTTTCGGCGACGACCGTGGCGCGCCACATCGACGGCATGCCGGTCGACCGGATTCCGCCGGCCTATCTCGCAAAGGGAAACTATTTCAGCTGCAACGCGCGCGCACCGTTCTCGCACTTGATCTATCCCGTGCCCGAGTCCGGCGGTCTCGGCGTGCATCTCACCTTGGACATGGCAGGACAGGCGCGCTTTGGCCCCGACGTCGAATGGATCGAGACGATCGACTATGAGGTCGATCCGTCGCGCGCCGAGCGCTTCTATCCCGCGATCCGCAAATATTGGCCGACGCTTCCCGACGGCGCGTTGATGCCGAGCTATTCGGGCATCCGCCCGAAGATCGTGCCGCCGGCCGTGGCAACGCAGGATTTCTTGATGCAGGGTCCGCGCGACCATGGCGTCGCGGGTTTGATCAATCTGTTCGGCATCGAATCGCCGGGACTGACATCGTCGCTCGCGATCGCAGACCACGTCGCGGAGCTCGCAGAAATCTAGCAGTTTGCTGAAAAACCTTGAAATGGAGAGTTTTCTTATTCTGTCCGGTCGTTGTTGGGGCGGCGTGGCGGAGTTGGATGTGATTTCTAGCCTGGTGTTGGGGGCACCCTGACGCTGGGTGGCTAAGGGGCAAGCAGTTTTGGAATGCGGATCAGGTTGTAGGCGATCAGATTGAGCAGGAAGTCGGCGGCGACGCGAGCGATGCCGCGATGTTTGGTCTTGCGCATGGTGCCGTGTTGCTTGCCCCATCCGAAAATGCACTCGACCATCGCCCGGCGCGATTGCGACATGCCGTACCCTGGATGCCGCGTGGTTCGTTCGTCGATGGCGCTGTTGCGGGTCTTGCCGGTTTTGGTGACGGCCTGGTTCTGTGTCACATGCGGCGTCACGCCGATGGCGCGAAGATTGGCGACATGATCGGCGGTATCGTACGCCTTGTCCTCACCGGCCGTGATGCAGCGGCCTGCGGCTTTGCGTCTCGCCTTCAGCATGGTCTCCGAAGCCCGGCGTTCGGCGGTGCCATTGGCATGCGTGACCCTGCCGGCCACCGCCAGCCCATGCCGGTTCTCCATGGTGGCGTGGCCCATATAGCAAAGCTTGGCCTCCCGTCCGGCCGCCTTGCGATAAAGCCGGCTGTCGGGGTCACTGGTGCTCGCGTGGGTGTCGTTCTTGCGCTTCTGGCCATGGAAGTTCGCGCCGTCATCATCGTCGCCGCTGCCGTCCTTGGGACGAAAGCTCTTCTGTGAAGCCCAGGCTTCGATCAGCGTTCCATCCACCGAGAAGTGCTCGTCCGACAGCAGCGGCTTGACCTGTGGATGGTTGAGAAGCCTGGTCATGAACTTCGTGAATACATCGCCGTTCTGCAGCCGCTCCCGGTTCTTGGTGAAGGTGGTCGGGTCCCAAACCGGATCGTCCGGCGACAGTCCCACAAACCACCGATACAAAAGATTGTAGTCCAGTTGCTCCATCAACTGACGTTCCGAGCGGATGCCGTAGAACACCTGCAGCAGCAGCGCACTTAGCAATTGCTCCGGAGGGATCGAAGGACGTCCCTCGCTGGCGTAGAGCCTCCCAAGGCTGCGGTTCAAATCACTCAAAACATCCCGGACAAGTTCCCGGACCTTCCGCAGCGGGTGGTTCGCTGGCACACGCTTATCCGGCGCGATGTACGAAAACAGGCCGCCCTGATCCGTAAACCTGCCGCGCATGATCGCCTCCGCCGATTCGAGATGATAAAGTGAATCATCAAGCCCTCTCCGTGGCGAGGGGGTTCTTCAGCAGACTGCTAGAGCATTTTCGAGCGACGTGGAGACCGGCTCGCGTCAAGAAAACGCGTCCCAACAAAAGCTGACGCCCGCGCAACGCGTGCGCGCACCTGAGAGCAGGGATAAGCGCAAAGGCTCATCCCTGCCCGAAAGGATACGGTCAAACTGGACGCTGTTACGAGGCTGACTAGTGAAGCGTTTCGCCGGTGTGCTTCAGACGTTCGATCTGGTCCTTGACCATCAACTTCCGGCGCTTCAACTCAACAATTTGCAGGTCGTCTGTTGAAAGGTGCACGAGAGCTTCGTGCAATTCGTTTTCGAGAGTTTTGTGCTTCCGTTCCAATTCAACCAGATGTGCCTGAATTGTCATTCGAAACCTCCTCGGTAGGGGTAAACCTTGGATTCGATCCGGACGAGCAAGTCTACATCACCGATTCGTTCTGTCGATGGGTATCCGTCGTCGCACCGTCATTTTTGAAAATTCATATGTAATGAAGCGTGAGTACGGAACCACGCGGTGAAAGATCCATGATATCAATGTGCTTGCGCCACGCGCTTGCGAATCGTTGAAATATCTTACGAGAGAGCGGTGCGCGGAGGTCGCAGATCGCTTGCGATCACGCTGCGCAAGGACGATAATTTCCACAGGGCATCCACAGCCTTAATCTCAGCCTTATCGGTTTTCGGCCACCGCAAACATGACCAATGAAGACGAGCTCGAAGCCGAGCTTACCCGGTTGCAGCAGGAACACCGAGATCTCGATGCGGCGATCGATGCACTGCATCAATCGCCCGCCCCCGACCTGTTGCGGCTACAGCGACTGAAGAAACGCAAGCTGTTGTTGCGCGACCGGATCGCCTTCATCGAAGACCAGATTACGCCCGACATCATCGCCTGATCCGCGAGCGCTCGCGGAGTGCCGCGCAGGAATCCGCTTGACTCAAAAAGAACAAAAGAGGAACATAAATTCCGCCCCCGACGCCCCAGGGAACACTCGAGGAAACACCCAAGGAAACGTTCAATGAAGCGTCCGAGGACAACCCGCAAGGACACCGCAGATGTCAGCCCCCACCCTTCTCGACAACAGCCATTATGAACAGGCCTGCGATCGGGCGATCGCGATGTGCGACGGCAATCTGCGCAGCACCATCAAGGCGCTGATCATGGCCAACGAATATCTCGAAGCCGAGCTGGAAGAATTGCAGGCAGCGATTTCGGCCGGCTGCATTCCCGAGACCTCGCGCCGCAAGATGCGGAGCAAAAGCAGCGCCGCTTGAGCTCAACACTGGAGCAACGCCATGTCGGACGTAACCTACTACGTTGCAATGCCCTTCCTGATCGATGCCGACGGATCGCCTGTCGCGGGCGCGGCCGAGGAATGCCAGAGCTCGACAGCCGCTTTGCGGCGCGCCGAGGCGCTGGCGCACGGTGCCGGCCATATCGGCGCGGTGGCATTCAGCCGCAGCGGCGATCCCATGACCGGCGAATTCGGTGACGCCACGCTGCTGCGCAAATTCGGCAACGTGCCGGAAGATCTCGCAACATTGTAAGTCAGCTGCTGGCAAGCCTGACTCCGCGGCTCGTGCCGCCGGTGTGCCTTGCGCACATACATGGCGGCATCGGCTTCCTCCAGCGCGCGGACCGCATCGGAGTGCGCACCGAGCAGCGCGACACCGGCGGAGGCGCCCGCGCTGACCTGCTGGCCGCGAAAGACGAACGACAAATCGTCGATCGCCTGCTCGAAGATCACAGCCTTCGCCTTGGCATCGGTCTCGCTGAGATTCCACAACAGCAGGGCAAACTCGTCACCGCCGAGACGGCCGACCACGTCGGAGGCGCGGATCTGCCGTGTCAGCGTCGCAGCGATCGCCTTCAGCACCTTGTCGCCGGCGCCGTGACCGAAGGAATCGTTGATCGGCTTCAACCGGTCGACGTCGAGCACGATCAGCGCGCCGCTGGCGCGGTAGCGTTTCATATAGGCGACGGCACGCTGGAGCTCGCGCTCGAAGCCGCGCCGGTTGGGTATGTCCAGCAGGAAGTCGGTGTCGGCCGCCGCCTCGAGTTCGGCGACGCGCCGCAGCGCCCGGGTGAGCTTGGTCCGCAGGCCGCGGATGATTGCCTTGCTGGTATTCTTGGTTTCCCCGGCAGCGCGGGCCGCGGGCGAGCGGCCCGGCGACGCAGCCCTGGCCGCGGCCCGCTTGGGCGCAGTTTTCGTTCGGCTCCCGCTGGTTTTTCGGCCCTTTTTGGCCTTCGCAGCGGTCGCCCTTCTTGGTTTCTTCATGGGCATCCTGCTCAATGAAGGCTTGCGGGGATTCACCAAGACAGGATAGTGCATTCCCTTCTCCTTGCCACCGCCTTGCGAGCCGCCGGCCGGAACCGTTAATCTGGCCTATCTTTCTGTTTTCAGAGCACAATTGACGTCATGACCGCGCCGATCGCCATCATCATGGGAAGCCAGTCGGACTGGGAGACGATGCGGCACGCCGCCGACACGCTCACAGCGCTTGGTGTCACTTTCGACACCCGCATCGTTTCGGCCCATCGTACCCTCGACCGGCTCTTTAGTTTCGCCAAGGGCGCCAAGACGGCCGGTTTCAAGGTCATCATCGCCGGCGCCGGAGGCGCCGCGCATCTGCCCGGCATGGCGGCGGCGCTGACGGAACTGCCGGTGTTCGGCGTGCCCATCGAGTCCCGGACGCTGAAGGGCATCGATTCGCTCTATTCGATCGTTCAGATGCCCGCCGGCATTCCGGTCGGCACGCTCGCGATCGGCAAGGCCGGCGCGATCAACGCGGCTCTGCTCGCCGCGTCCGTGCTGGCGCTGTGCGATCCAGCCCTGTCCGACCGCCTGGCCGCTTGGCGCAAGGCTCAGACCGAGACGGTTGCCGAGCGCCCGGAGGACAAGGCGTGACTGACGCAAAGCAGGTGAAGCTGAAGCCGGGCGACACCATCGGAATCCTCGGTGGCGGACAACTCGGACGGATGCTGGCCACGGCAGCGGCACGGCTCGGCCTGCGTTGCCAGGTGTTCTCGCCCGATCCGGATTCGCCGGCCTTCGACGTCGTGCTGAACGCAACCTGCGCCGAATATGCCGATGTCGAGGCGCTCGAGCTGTTCGCCCACGACGTCGACGTCATCACTTACGAATTCGAGAACGTGCCGGCCGCGGCCGCCATGGTATTGGACGCGCGCCGCCCGGTGCTGCCCAACCGCAAGATCCTCGAGACCACCCAGGACCGGCTGGCCGAGAAGGATTTCGTGACGCGGCGCGGCATCGGCACCGCCGCTTACGCCGACGTCACCTCGGTCGCATCGTTGCGCGAGGCGATCGCCAGGATCGGCCTCCCCGCCGTGCTGAAGACCCGCCGCTTCGGCTATGACGGCAAGGGCCAGGTCATGATCCGCGATGGCGACGACATCGCGAAGGTCTGGACCAGCCTCGCCACCAAATCGGCGATCCTGGAAGCCTTCGTGCCGTTCGAGCGCGAAATCTCCGTGATCGCCGCACGCTCGGCCACAGGCCAGGTCGAATGCTTCGACGTCACCGAGAACGAGCATCGCGACCACATCCTGAAGATTTCCCGCGCACCTGCGCCGATCCCGGATGCGCTGGCGGAAGAGGCGCGCAGCATCGCCGGCAAGATCGCGACTGCGCTCGACTATGTCGGCGTGCTCGCGGTGGAGATGTTCGTGCTTGCCAACGGCGCCGGGCCGAAGGTGCTGGTCAACGAGATCGCTCCGCGCGTGCACAATTCCGGACACTGGACGCTCGACGGCGCGTCGGTCTCCCAGTTCGAGCAGCACATCCGCGCCATTGCCGGCTGGCCGCTCGGCAGGCCGGTGCGCCACGGCGAAATCGTCACCATGACGAACCTGATCGGCGACGAGATCAACGATTACGAGAGCTGGCTGAGCGTGCCGGGCGCGACCGTCCACATCTACGGCAAGGGCGCGCCGCGCCCCGGTCGCAAGATGGGCCACGTCACCGAAGTCAGGGCTTCAAAAAGCAAGTAAGGGGACCGCAGCAAAAGCTGCGATCCCATTTTTGGTGGGAGTCCTGGTTTGACGCGTTTTCTTTACGCGAACCGGTGTCCACTTCGCTCGAAAACGCTTCTAGCCCGCATTTCTCACACGACCGATTGCTCAGCGACGGAGGATAGGAGGATTTGGCAAGGCAACGGGGAGCCGTGGCGCTGAAGGCGCAGCCGGCGATTTGGTTTTGAATGTCTCCGTTGGGCCTGTTGGTGATGCCGCCGATTGAGCGCGTCGTAGCGTCGCGTGTCAGGCCGGCGAGGCGCGAGCCTTGGCGGCTTCGGCCAGGCGACGAGCCGCGTGTCCCACGGCTGAGCGGCTGGGCAGGCCGAGGCCATGGCGATCCTGATGCGGCGGACGCTGATGCGCACCAGTGCGCCGATCTTGAGGAGCTTGAGGCGGATGGTGCCGCAGGTGGCGTCCGCAAAGGTGGTTTCGGCAAGGCCGATGCGCCGCAGGGCACAGATCAGCACATAGGCCATCGAGGCGAACCACAGCCGCAGCTGGTTGGCGCGCATGGTGGCGGCCGAGGTGCGGTCGGCGTAGAGATCGAGCTGGCACTCCTTGATGCGGTTCTCCATGTCGCCGCGGGCGCAGTAGATGTCCTCATAGAGCTGCCGCACGCCCGCCGCGCTGCGCTTGAGCGAGGTGACGACGAAGCGCGGATTGGCCTCGCCTTGCGTCCACTCCGCCTTGGCGACGACGCGGCGCTCCTGGCTCCAGGTGTCGCGCGTACGCCATTGGAAGTCCTTGAAGCGGCGTGCCGGTTGGCCGGTCGTCTCGGCTGTGGCTCTCGCCGCGGCGAGCTCCTCCTCGATCATGGCGACCAGGCGCGTGTTGCGGGCGAGCCCGAACAGATAATCCACGCGGTTTTGCTCACACCACGCCATCAGCGCCTCGCGCGCAAAGCCACTGTCGGCGCGCAGCACGATGCGCACGAACGGCCAGCGGGCGCGGATTTGCCGGACAATCCGCGCGATCTCCGCGACACTGCCTGCGCTGGCATCGATGTCGGCGCGCCGCAGCTTGGCCGCCAGCAGATGCCGGCCGCAGAACACGTACAGCGGCAGATAGCAGTAGCAGTCGTAATAGCCGTGGAAGAAGCGCCCCTCCTGATGCCCGTGCAGAGGATCGTCGGTGGCGTCGAGATCGAGGATGATCTGCGGCGGCGGTCGCTTGTGCGCCTCCAGGAACAGCGTCACCGGCAACGCCTCGATCGCCGCCGCGTCGTAGGCGATCTTGTGATAGCGCGAAGGTTCCTCCCGGCCCAGTTCCAGCCGGTTCAGCGTCGACTTGCCGGCCACCGGTGCGCAGTCCTCGCGCCTGGCAACAAGCTTGCCCGCCAGCACCGCCATCAGCGGGTCGTGCCGCAACTCGTCGTGATCGTTGATGTCTTCGTAGCCAAGTGCGATGCCAAAGACCCGCTGTCCGACCAACGTTCCGACTGCGTGCTCGATCAAGTCCACCCGGCGATGATCGCGAAAGCAATCGGCAAAGCGCCCCACCAGATCAATCGCCCGATCAGACGCGCCCAGCAGCAGCGCGCCCGCATCCGACGTCACCAGGCCACCATCAAAAGCCGCTTCCACGATGCGGCCTTCCACCTCTCCAAAATCAAACCGTTCTGCGCTACACTGTGCCGGCATCGGGGCATTCCTTGAATCACCGCGAAGTCCTTCTCGCAAAAGAACTTTCGCTGATTCGCGCCCCGATGCGCCTCAACACTGTGAGAAATGCGGGCTAGGCCGTCTTCGCGCCCGCGACGACGCCTGAGGGCTCCTCGCTGAGCCACCGATAGATCACCCCACCGAGCGCGCCACCGATCAACGGTGCGACCCAGAACAGCCAGAGCTGCGACAGCGCCCAGCCGCCGACGAACAGCGCCGGGCCGGTGCTGCGCGCCGGATTCACCGACGTGTTGGTGACGGGGATGCTGACGAGATGGATCATCACCAGCGCAAGTCCGATCGCGAGCGGCGCAAAGCCCACGGGCGCGCGGCCGTGGGTCGAGCCCATGATGACGAACAGGAACATCATGGTCATCACCACCTCGGTAACGAAGCAGACGACCATGCTGTACTGGCCAGGCGAATGGGCGTCATAGCCGTTGGAGGCGAAGCCCTTGGCGAGGTCGAATCCGGGCGCGCCGCTGGCGATCACATAGAGCAGTTCGGCCGCGACAATCGCTCCGCAGACCTGCGCGATCACGTAAGGCAGGATCTGGCCTGCCGGAAAGCGTCCTCCGGCGGCAAGGCCGACCGTGACGGCCGGATTGAGATGGCAGCCCGAGATATGGCCGATCGCATAGGCCATGGTGACGACGCTCAAGCCGAAGGCCAGGGACACGCCGACCAGGCCGATGCCGACCTGCGGAAAGCCGGCCGCGATGACCGCGCTCCCGCAGCCTGCGAATGTGAGCCAGAACGTGCCGATCGCCTCGGCAGCATATTTCCTCATATCCATGTAGCGTCTCCCCTGATTTCCAAAGATTCCCGAACTATGTCCGTCGCGACCCCCGTCTCGGCACCAAATCACCGAAATCGGGGCCGCGAGGAAGCATTTTCGCCGCATTTAGTGGCTGAACTTGGCCCGAAATCCCGCTTGGCAGGTGGACATGGTGGGTTTTGTCTGATACATCCGCGCGCTCAAGGTTAAGGGCTTGCGCTTTTGCCGTCCCTTTGACTTACCAGAATTCAAATCCGATCTACTGAAGAGGATGCCGCGTGCAGGTTCTCGTTCGCGATAACAATGTCGACCAAGCCCTCAAGGCGCTGAAGAAGAAGATGCAGCGCGAGGGTATTTTCCGCGAGATGAAGCTCCGCGGTCACTACGAGAAGCCCTCCGAGAAGAAGGCCCGCGAAAAGGCCGAAGCCGTGCGCCGCGCGCGCAAGCTGGCCCGCAAGAAGCTGCAGCGCGAAGGCCTGCTGCCGATGAAGCCGAAGCCGGTGTTCGGCGCCGGTCCCGGCGGTGATCGTGGCGGTCGCAGCGGCCCGGGTGCAGGTGCAGGTCCGCGCGGACCGCGCTGATCTTGCCGAAGCTGCAGGACTGAGTTTTCAATGACGCGGGCCCCCGGCCCGCGTTATTATTTTGTGAGCAGTGCCTTTCTGGGACGGGGCACTACAGATGCGGCACCAGCGCGAGCGAACCGTAGATGGCCTCCCCTTTCCCCGAGCCCGGCTTGGCGCGGTTGCGCCGGATCTGGCGCCAGCCGCTTGCGCTGACGTTGGTGGGGCTCGCATTGTGCGGCTGCTCCTTCGATCTCGGCTCGCTGATGCCGGAGAAGGACAAGCCGCAGGAAGCGCCCAAGGCGGCGGCCGCGCCGGATAGCGCAGTCAGCGCCGCCAACGTCACCGAGGCGCAGATCCACACGACAAAGGCCCAGGCCCTGGCGAAGTCAGGCGAGACGCAGGCAGCGCTCGACGAGTTCAATCGTGCCGTTGCGCTCGATCCCTACAATGCGCAGGCGCTCTACGGCCGCGCCCTGCTCTACCAAGGCAACAACGAGCACGACTTCGCGATCGCCGATTTCGGGGCCGCAAGCGGGCTCAATCCGCAGAAAGCCGAGCCGCTGCTCGGCCGCGCCGTCAGCTATCTCGCCATCGGCAAGGTCAAGGAGGCGGCGGCCGATCTCGATGAGGCCGCAGAGGCCGATCCGCACAACGCCCAGGTCTGGACGATGCGGGGACAGACCTACGAGCGGCTGGGCGACAAGACCAAGGCTGCGGCGTCCTACAACAAGGCAGTCAGCCTGCGCCCACGCGACGATGCCGCTCGCAGCGGCCTGGCCCGCGTCGGCGGCTGAGGGTCTCTTGGAGCTAGTCGGGGGTGGCGCTCTTTGGCAGAACCGCGTGGAACATCGACTTCATGCCCGATAGCATGTCGTCGGCCACATTGGGCTTGGGCCGCGGCGCAGTCGCGCCGGCATCTGCGCGCAGATCGAGCGGCGGCGCGATGACCGGCACCGGAATATCGGCCGGCGGCGTCGGCCGATTCGGGTCGTCATCGCCGACCGAGGCCGTGTAAGAGGGATTCGCCTGCGACGCGCCACCATTGCCATAGGCCTCAGGTGATGGCGTCGACACATTGATCGGCGGCGGCAACGGGCGGATCGTCGACGGCACCGTCGTCACAATGCGGGGCGCTTCCGGCGTGCGGGAGGCTTCCTGGACGGCAGCCTCCGGCGTCCGCTCGATTGGCCTGGTTTCAGAAGACCTGGCCTCGACGGGCTTGATTTCGGAAGATTTGGCCTCTGCGGCCTTCTCGGCAGCTTTGCCCTCAGGCGACTTGCGCAGGCGCTCGATGGCGGCCCGCGCCAGATCGTTGGCATCGGGAGTCGCGGCCGGAGAAGCCAAAGCCGGCGCCGAATTGGCGTCGACCACCGGCGCAGCCGGAGTGGACTTGGCCACCGACTTTTCATGGGCCGCGGTACGGCTGTGCGAAGCGGTCTCGCCGGGCGTCACGTCCGCAGCCTTGACTTCGGCAGCCTTGCCCTCAGCAGGCTTGACCTCGGCAGGTTTGGCCTCGGCAGCCTTGTCGGCCGCCGGCTTGTCCGACGCGCTCTTCTCGGAAATGCTCTTCTCAGAGACGCCCTTAGCCTTGACCCCGGGGCCCGGGAGGTTGGCCACATCGGCGGGTTTGCCGCTCTTGCCGGCATCGGCAGGCGCCACCACCGCGGCTGGGGTATCCGCCGCCGGCCTCGCGTTGATGTAGTGATTAACGATGTAGGCCCCGATGATCGTGGCGAGCACCGAGGGGAAAATATCCATCGAAATTTTAGCGAGGTATTTCAGCATTTCTCGGCCACTCCCCGCGCGATCTGATGCGGGAACTTTGGGGCATTGTAAGGGATCAACTGCGACGGATCGATGGCAAAGGTTACGCGTGCCTTACGGCTTCAACTCAATCTCAAGAAACACGATCTCGGTTGAGGTTTCGTTAAGTACGTCATGTTGGACGCCGGCCTTGCGGAAGTAGGATTTGCCGGCCGCAAGCTGCGCCGTGGAGCGTTCCCCGTCGGGCGCCACGATGGTCATTTCGCCGGCCACGACGGGAACGATCACATAGTCCATTCCGTGGGTGTGATGCCCGGTCGCACTGCCCGGGGCAAGCCGCCATTCGGTCACCCGGACCTCGTCATTGTCGACCTGAACCTCGGACCTGGCGGCAAGCATCGGAACTCTCCTCGGGGAATCGGTTCAGGGTACGAACACCATGAACACGTAGACGGCAAATACCACCATGTGGACCAGGCCGAACAGGACATTGGTCCTGCCTGTGCCGAAGGTCAGCATGCTGAGCAGAAAGGTCAGGAACAGCAGCGCCGTGTTCGCGGGGTTCAAGCCCAGCACGAGTTGCTGGTCGAGCGCATAGGTGGCGATCCCGACCGCCGGGATGGTCAGGCCGATGGTGGCCAGCGAGGAACCGAGCGCCAGGTTAATGCTCTTCTGGAGGTCGTTCTTGCGGGCCGCGGCGATCGCCGAGACGCCCTCCGGCATCAGGATCAGAAGGGCGACCAAAAGGCCCGCAAACGCCGGCGGGGCGCCGATCCTGTCGGCGACGGCGTCGACCACCAGAGAAAACTTCTTGGCCAGGAGAACGACGGCGAGCAGCGAGATCAACAGCAGCGCGATGCTGAGCGCCAGCATCCTGCCCGACAGGCGAGCCTCGCCGACCTCGCCGTCCGCCCGCTCGTGAACGAAGTAGTCCTTGTGCAGAACGGTCTGGGTATAGAGAAACACGCCATACAGCACGATCGTGACGACATCAACAAAGCCGAGCTGAAGCGCCGAATAGACCGGCCCGGGCGTCGTCAGCGTGTAATTGGGCATGATCAGGGTAATGGTCGCCAGCGCAATCAGGCCACTGAGATAGACGTTGGCGCCGGAGACCTGAAAGCCCTGCTCGCCATAGCGCAGGCCACCGATGAAGACGCAGAGGCCGACGAGGCCGTTGCAGACGATCATCACCACCGCGAAGACGGTGTCGCGCGCAAGCTCCGGCGCCGGCTTGTCGCCTAGCATGATGGTGGTGATCAGCGCGACCTCGATGATGGTGACCGCGAGCGTGAGCAGTAGCGTGCCAAACGGCTCGCCGATCCGCTCCGCGATCACCTCGGAATGATGCACCGCCGCGAACACGGTGCCGAACAGGATCACCAGCAGGACGATCGCGAACAGGGCGCCCCCGGCCGTCAGGGTGAAGCCGTAGCCGGTCGCGGTGACGATCAGGAACAGCAGCACCGCGAGGGCGGGGAAGATCCAGGACGACCGCGGCATCGGTCCGTGTGCGCTCATGCCAACAATTCCTCCAAGCGAGTGGGGGTCGATTATGCGCGAGAAGATCGCGCCCGTCAGCCCTCAGCCGCCATTTACGATCGCCGCGCCGTCTGCACGGCGCCAAAGTCATCGAGATTTTCATGTCCCCCGCCGGGAAACCGCACCAGCTGCTTGGGGCCGCTTGCCAGCGCGAACAATCGCTCGCCGAATGCGATGGGAATCGCCCGATCATTGGTCCCGTGCATGATCAGAAGCGGCGCCGCGACGCGTGCGATGCGCTCGTCGGAGCGAAACTGATCGCGCATCAGGAGACGAACCGGGATGAAGCGAAACAGCGACGCGGCGACATCGACCGTCGAGGTGTAGGGCGCCTCGAGAATCAATTTGCCGACCGGATGCTCCGATGCGATTGCGACCGCGACACCGGTCCCGAGCGAGAAACCCCAGGCGACGATGCGCTGCGGATCGTAGCGTTCTGCCGCGAAGGCGTAGGCGGCCGCGGCGTCCCGCAACAGCCCCTGCTCGCTCGGCGCACCGCTTGAGCCGGCATAGCCGCGATAGGACAGCGCGACGAGACCGGTGCCGTCGGCGATGATGCCCTTGAACCGCCTGACGCGCCCGGCGAGAAAGTCGCCGTTGCCTGGAAAGAACAGCACCACGGGACGGCCCGGCTCTGCCGGTACGTGCCAGACAATGACCTTCTCGCCGTCGGATGTGGTGAGGACGTGCTCCTCCGCCTCCGGAAGCCGCGCAGCGTTCGGCGCCTTGCGCTCGGTCGTCGGAATCGGAAACAGCATGTCCCGCTGCTTCACGTAGACCCCGACGAGCGCCGCGAAATAGCCGGCCGCAACGACGATGGCGATCCATTTCAGGACTGTCATCGCTGCGGCGGCTCTCCGGCGCTACATCGCCTTGACGATGTTCTCGGTGACCTTCTTGGCGTCGCCGAGCAGCATCATGGTGTTGTCGCGGTAGAACAGCGGATTGTCGATACCGGCATAACCCGACGCCAGTGACCGCTTGATGAACATCACCGTGCCGGCCTTCCAGACCTGGAGCACGGGCATGCCGTAGATCGGCGAGGTCTTGTCCTCTTCGGCCGCCGGGTTGGTGACGTCGTTGGCGCCGATCACGAAGGCGATGTCGGCCTGCGCGAATTCGGAGTTGATGTCCTCGAGCTCGAACACCTCGTCATAAGGCACGTTGGCCTCGGCCAGCAGCACGTTCATGTGGCCGGGCATGCGCCCCGCGACCGGGTGAATGGCGTACTTCACCTCGACGCCTTCCTTCTTCAGGATGTCGCCCAATTCCCGCAGCGCATGCTGGGCCTGGGCCACCGCCATGCCGTAACCGGGCACGATGATGACCTTGGAAGCGTTCTTCATGATGAAGGCTGCGTCGTCCGCCGAGCCGAGCTTGGCGGGCTTCTGCTCACCGCCTGCTCCGGCCCCGGCCGCCGCGGTCTCACCGCCGAAGCCACCGAGGATGACCGAGATGAACGACCGGTTCATCGCGTGGCACATGATGTAGGACAGAATAGCGCCCGATGAACCGACCAGTGCACCAGTGATGATCAGCGCGGAATTGCCCAGCGTGAAGCCGATGCCCGCGGCGGCCCAACCGGAGTAGGAGTTCAGCATCGAGATCACGACCGGCATGTCGGCGCCGCCGATCGGGATGATCATGAGCACGCCGAGCGCCAGCGCCAGGATGACGATCATCCAGAAGTCGAACGCACTGCCCGACATCACCAGCCCGACGATGAATACGACGAGTGCGATCGCGAGCGCGATATTGACGATGTGGCGGAAGGGCAGGATGATAGGGGCGCCGCTCATGCGGGCCGACAGCTTCAGGAACGCGATCACCGAGCCGGTGAAGGTCAGCGCGCCGATGGCGACGCCGAGCGACATTTCGACCAGGCTCTGCGCATGGATGTTGCCGGGAGTGCCGATGTCGAAGGCCTCGGGCGCGTAGAACGCGCCGGCGGCGACCAGCACCGCGGCCATGCCGACCAGCGAGTGGAAGGCGGCGACCAGTTCCGGCATCGACGTCATCGGCACGCGACGCGCGACCACCGCACCAATGCCGCCGCCGATCGCGATCGCGAGGATGACCAGCAGCCAGGCCACGCCGTCAGCCGGCGGATGGTTCGCCAGCGTGGTGGCGACCGCGATCGCCATGCCGATCATGCCGAACAGATTGCCCTGGCGCGATGACGCCGGGCTCGAGAGTCCGCGCAGCGACAGGATGAACAGCACCCCCGCCACGAGATACAAGAATGCAGAGAGATTAGCGCTCATCTCAGGTCCCCATTGATCCCATCAGCCCGAGGTGGCCGCTTACTTCGACTTCTTCTTGTACATCGCCAGCATGCGCTGGGTGACAAGGAAGCCGCCAAAGATGTTCACGCAGGCGAAGATGAGCGCGACGAAGCCGAAGCCGCGCGCCCAGCCCGAACCGCTCGATACGTTGGCGACGCCCACCGCGAGCAGCGCGCCCACCACGATCACCGAGGAGATCGCGTTGGTCACGCTCATCAGCGGCGTGTGCAGCGCCGGCGTCACCGACCACACCACGAAATAGCCGACGAAGACGGCTAGGACGAAGATCGACAGCCGGAAGATAAAGGGGTCGACGAGTTGTGCAGCATGCTCCATGGCGGCTCTCCTTGGGCCCAATTAAGCCGACTTGGGCTGGAAGTTCGGGTGGATCACGGCGCCGTCCCTGGTCAGCGCGGTGGCCTTGACGAGTTCGTCGTCCCAGTTGACGGCGAGCTTCTTCTCCTTCTTGTCGACCATGGTCTCGATGAAGGAGAACAAATTGCGTGCGTAGAGGCTCGAGGCCGAGGCCGCGACGCGGCCGGCGACATTGGTGTAGCCGACGATCTTGATGCCATCGAGGTCGACGACCTCGCCGGGCCTGGCGCCCTCGACATTGCCGCCGCGCTCGACGGCGAGATCGACCAGCACCGAACCAGGCTTCATCGACTTGACCATTTCGCCCGAGACGAGCCTCGGCGCGGGCCGGCCCGGGATCAGCGCGGTGGTGATGACGATATCCTGCTTCTTGATGTGCTCGGCGGTGAGCGCGGCCTGCTTGGCCTGGTACTCCCTGGACATCTCCTTGGCGTAGCCACCGGCGGTCTGCGCGTTCTTGAACTCCTCGTCCTCGACGGCGAGGAATTTTGCGCCCAGCGATTCGACCTGTTCCTTGGTCGCGGGCCGCACGTCGGTGGCCGTGACGATGGCGCCGAGACGGCGCGCAGTCGCGATCGCCTGCAGGCCGGCGACGCCGACGCCCATCACGAACACCTTCGCAGCAGGCACGGTGCCGGCCGCGGTCATCATCATCGGGAAGGCGCGGCCGAAGGCCTCGGCGCCCTCGATCACGGCGCGGTAGCCGGCGAGGTTGGCCTGCGACGAGAGCACGTCCATCACCTGCGCGCGGGTGATGCGCGGCATCAATTCCATCGCAAAAGCGGACACGCCGGCATCGGCGATCGTCTTCAGCGCGGCCTCGTTGCCATAGGGATCCATGATGGCGATGACAAGCGCGCCGCGCTTGTATTGCGAAAGCTCGGACGCCTCGGGGCGCTTCACCTTGATGATGATGTCGGCGTCAGCAAGCGCATCGGCGCTGACCGTGGCGCCCACGGCGGTGAACTCGGAATCCGGCAGGCCCGATTTGAGGCCGGCGCCCGGCTCGATGGCGATCTCGGCGCCCAGCGCCCTGAACTTCTTCACCGTATCAGGTGAAGCGGCAACACGCGGCTCCGACGGATCGATTTCCTTGGCAACGGCGATCTTCATAGGCCCTCCGGCGACGCGGGAAAAAGCGCGCGCACAAACTTAGCGTTACTCCCGCAACGTGGCATACCGGCTTTGGGACCGGCTTGTTTGCAAATTTTGTGGGCAGCTGCCGCCGCAGACCTAGGCAGCCACCGAAGACGATTCAGGTGAGGAAGATCGCCATCAGAATGACGATGAGCGCAACCGAGGCCGTGCCGTATTTCACGAGCTTGATGAAGCCCTCGTAGGTCTGCTCGTGGGCAACGTAGTCGTTGCCGTCGGCGGTGGTGTACGCCACTTCGCTATGGTCAGCCATGGAATGTCCCCAGTCGAAACTCGAATTCTTTGGCTGGGATACCTTAAACCCTCCGACAGGGCAACGGCATGGTCGGGCAGTTTTCCGCCAAATCAGGTCATTTGGAATTCAGATTGTCGCGGATCCAGCGGACGAGGCTCTGCTCGCTGACTTCACCGGCTGCAAGCGAGAGGATGATGGTCGTGGCCTCCGCAGGATCGGGACTAAACGCGACCCCGTTCTTGTGGAGAAAGACCATCATCGCCATGAAGGCGATGCGCCTGTTTCCATCGACGAATGCATGATTTTTCGCGAGGCCGAATGCGTAGGCGGCAGCGATCTCATCAAGCGGCGCCTGCTCGGAGCGCCACTTGTTGATCGGCCGCTCCAACGCCGCGCGCAACATGCCCTCATCGCGCAGTCCCGGCGCACCGCCGAAACGACGGAGCTGCCGGCTGTGAATTGCGACAGCCTGCCCGTACGTGACCCGGAGCGGCTCCTGGGGCTCGCTCATTGCTTCGCGAGCGCAGCAAGCGTGTCGCGGTACTTGTCCATGATCTCGTCGGCGATTTCCATCGTCCGCTCGAAGTCGGGATCGTATGGCAGCGCCTGAAAGCCGCCGCCCGGCAATTCCACGATGTGCAATTGCTGTCCGCGCTTGAGATCGAGCCGCTGCATCAACTCGCGCGGCAGCAGCACACCGTCCGAATTGCCAATCTTCTTGATCTCAATCTTCATGGCCTTCCACCCCCTGAACTGTCTTCCAGGGATCTGCGTTATACATATGTATAACGCAGATCAGACGGAAGTTCAACAGATGTTTTACACCGATTCATCCGCAAAACACGGCGTTCCGCCGCCTCAGCCCATCGCCTCCAGCTCGTCGATCATGCCGGCGATGACCGAGAGCCCGCCGTCCCAGAACTTCGGGTCCTTGGCGTCGAGGCCGAACGGCCGCAGCAGCTCGGAATAATGCCTGGTGCCGCCGGCGGCGAGCATGTCGAGATAGCGCTCCGCAAACCCTTCGGCCGCGTTCTCGTAGACGGCATAGAGCGAGTTCACGAGGCAATCGCCGAAGGCATAGGCATAGACGTAGAACGGCGAGTGGATGAAGTGCGGGATGTACATCCAGTAGTTCTCGTAACCCGCCTTGATCTCGATCGCCGGCCCCAGGCTCTCGCCCTGCACCGACAGCCAAAGCTCGCCGAGCCGCGTCGCGGTGAGTTCGCCGTTCTTGCGCTCGGTGTGGACCGCGCGCTCGAACGAATAGAACGCGATTTGCCGCACCACGGTATTGATCATGTCCTCAACCTTGCCCGCGAGCAGCGCCTGGCGCTGCTTTGCGCTCTTGGTCTGCGCCAGCAGCCGCCGGAAGGTGAGCATCTCGCCGAACACGCTGGCGGTCTCGGCCAGTGTCAGCGGCGTCGGCGCCATCAGCGCCCCGTTCTTCGCCGCCAACACCTGGTGCACGCCGTGGCCGAGCTCATGCGCGAGCGTCATCACATCGCGCGGCTTGCCCTGGTAGTTCATGAGCACGTAAGGGTGCGCCGACGGCGTGGTCGGATGCGAGAAGGCGCCCGGCGCCTTGCCCGGGCGCACCGGCGCGTCGATCCAGCGGTCGGTGAAGAAGCGCTCGGCGATATCGGCCATCTTGGGCGAGAAGCCGCGATAGGCCGACAGCACCATGTTGCGCGCATCGGGCCAGCCGATGGTGTCGGTCGCGGCGAATGGCAGCGGCGCGTTGCGGTCCCAATAGGCCAGCCGCTTCTTGCCGAACCACTTCGCCTTCAGCGCGTAGTAACGATGCGACAATCTTGGATAGGCCGCGCGGACCGAGGCGACCAGCGCATCCACCACCTCGCGCTCGACGCGATTGTTCAAATGGCGGGAGTCCGCGACATCCTTGAAACCGCGCCAGCGGTCGGAGATGTCCTTGTCCTTGGCGAGCGTGTTGGTGATCAGCGCGAAGGTACGCTCATTGGCCTTGAAGGTTTTCGCAAGCGCTTCCGCCGCAGCCTTGCGCTTGGCGCCGTCGCGGTCCTGCAGGAAATTCAGCGTCGGCTCGATCGCGAGCTCCTTAGGCCCGATCTTGAAGCGCAGGCCGGAGATGGTCTGGTCGAACAACCGGTTGAACGCGGAATAACCGGTTTGCGCCTTCTCCAGGAAGAGCTGCTCGAGCTTGTCGTCGAGCTGGTACGGCTTCTCCTTGCGCAGGTCCTCGATCCACGGACGGTAGTGCGCGAGCTCGGGTGCCTGCATTGCGCGGTTCAAAATATCGTCATCGACGCGGTTGAGTTCGAGCGCAAAGAACAGAAGATGCGTCGACGCCGCCGTCAGCCGCTCGGAAACGTCGCCGTAAAACTTTGAAATCTTGGGGTCCACGCTGTCGCCGGCGTGGACGAGGCCGGCATAGGAACCGAGACGGCCGGCGAGATCATCAATCGCCTCATAGCGTCGCACCGCTTCCGCGAGCCATTTTCCGCCATTTTCGTTTGCTGTGCCTGTCGCGAGCTTGCCCTTGTAGTCGGTCTCGAACGCGACGCAATCGGCATCCATGGTTTCGAGATCGCGCGCCACTTCCGGCGCATCGATCCCGGAATAGAGATCGGCAAGGTTCCACTCCGGAAGCTTGCCGGTCTTGCTCGCAGGCTTTGGGGAGGGTTTTGCCTTGGCTGCGGATTTCTTGACGGCAGATGTCTTGGTGGCGGGCTTGCGGAAAGCGGGCTTTTTCAGAGCAGACTTTTTCAGAGCAGACTTTTTCAGAGCAGACTTGGAGCGCGAAGTCATTATGTGGGAAACCTGTGTTCAACAAACGCTGCGGCGGGCGGGGGCATCAACGTTTAAGAGTGCGTTAATCGGCTTCGGCCAGAGTGACCCGATTCGAGACAGATAGTAGTAGCGTGCGGGGAGCACCATGGCTGCCAGTATTTTGATCGCCGACGACGACGCCGTAGCCCGCCGTCTGGTCGAGAACATGGTGCAGAAATGCGGCTATGAGACGATCGTCGTCGAGTCCGGCGACGCCGCGATCGCAACCCTCACCGCGCCCGATGCACCTGTTATCGACGCCGTGATCCTCGATCTCGTCATGCCCGGCCTCGATGGCATGGGCGTGCTGGCGAAAATCCGCGAGGCGGGCCTCAGCGTCCCCGTCATCGTGCAGACCGCCCATGGCGGCATCGACAATGTGATCTCGGCGATGCGCGCCGGCGCAGCCGATTTCGTGGTCAAGCCCGTCGGCCTTGAACGGCTCCAGGTCTCGTTGCGCAACGCGCTCAACGCCTCCGCACTCAAGGGCGAATTGCAACGCATCCGTCACAGCCGCGAAGGCCGGCTGACCTTCTCCGACATCATCACGCGCGCCGACGCGATGGCTGGCGTGATGCGCGCCGCCCAGAAGGCGGCGAACTCCTCGATCCCGGTGCTGATCGAAGGCGAGTCCGGCGTCGGCAAGGAGATGTTCGCACGCGCCATCCACGGCAGCGGCGAGCGCAAGGCAAAGCCCTTCGTCGCAGTCAATTGCGGCGCGATCCCCGACAACCTCGTCGAGTCCATCCTGTTCGGCCACGAGAAGGGCGCGTTCACGGGCGCCACCGAACGGCATACCGGCAAGTTCCTCGAGGCCCATGGCGGTACGCTGTTCCTGGACGAGGTCAGCGAGCTGCCGCTGACCGCGCAGGTCAAATTGCTCCGCGCCCTGCAGGAAGGCGCAGTCGAGGCGGTCGGCGGCCGCAAGCCCGTGAAGGTCGATGTGCGCATCATCTCCGCGACCAATCGCAAGCTTCTGGAGCGGGTGAAGCAGGGACAGTTCCGGGAAGATCTGTTCTACCGCCTGCACGTGCTGCCGCTGACGATCCCTTCACTGAGAGCCCGCCGCGAGGACATCCCGCATCTCCTGCGGCATTTCCTGGCGCGCTTTGCCGCCGAGGAGAACCGCCCCATCTCCGGCGTCAGCGGTGAGGCCATGGCGCATCTCGCCCAGCTCGACTGGCCGGGCAACATCCGCCAGCTCGAAAACGCGGTCTACCGCGCGGTGGTGATGAGCGAAGGCGATCAGCTGGGCCTTGACGATTTCCCGCTGCTGGCCTCGCATCCGCACTCCGGAACTGAGATTCCGACCGCGCCGTTGATGATCGAGCCGATCGCAGCGCCTTCGGTTGTGTCAGGTAACGAAATACCGATCGCGCCGCTGTCACCGGCAGGGTCTCTCTCGATGTTGACCCCCACCGGCGATGTCCGTCCTCTGGAAGACATGGAGAACGAGATCATCCGCTTCGCGATCTCGCACTACCGCGGCCAGATGTCCGAGGTGGCGCGTCGCCTCAAAATCGGCAGGTCCACGCTCTACCGCAAACTCGACGAAGCCGGGGTTCCCGGCCATGGCGGAAAAAGCGGCGAGGAGACGCACTGAACCTCGTGCGAACGGAGGTTCGCGCGCGCAGACATTCCGCCCGCAACCCGTTGAATTACGGCAAAATTCGGCGATAAGCCAAACCGTGACTTGGAAGTGACAGACACCGGGAAAAGCGCGCGATGAAACCGCACAATCCGTTGCAAACAGGCCTGCTTGAAGTCAGTTTGTCGTGAGTTGTCCCGGGTAGCGCTGGCCGCAAATTCGGGGCCTGTATATCGTCTGCGTAGGAATCGTTGCGTGCAGGCGTGCGACTTTCGAGAGGCCGGCGCGGTTTAGCCGAAACTCAATCAGGCGATAACGAAAGCTGTTCCACGAGGGGCAGTTCACCCAAGGGGTGCGACACAATGCGTGACTGTTTGAACCACCGTGCAGGTTTTGACCGTGTCTTGATGACGGTCGCGGCGACCTTCCTCACGGTATCGGCCGGCTCGGCGCTGGCACAGGATCAGGCGCGCAGCAGCGCCGCCGAGCTCGCGATCGAAGCCGCGATCCCGCGCCCCGAGCCTGCAAACGTCCCGCCCCCGACCGCATCCGACATCAAGCTTGACACCATCGCCACCGTCCAGGACGGGCCGAAGGAGGCCGCCAGGGAAAGTGCGAAGGAATCCGTGAAGGAACCCGTGAAGGCCGAAGCCGCACCGGCCCCCGACAAGGTCGAGACCAAGCCGTCCGACGTCGCCACCACGCCGTCAGCCGACGCGCCGAAGAGCGAGACGGCCAAGAGCGAAACGGCCAAGACCGAACCGGCGCAGGCCGAGCCTGCCAAATCTGAAGCTGCCAAATCTGAACCTGCCAAGGCTGATACCGCAGCAGCGCCGGCGGCCACTCCCGCTACGCCGGCGACGGCAGCAACGAACCCCGCCGGCGAGCCCGTGAAGGCCGCGAGCAACGTTCCCGCTGCCGACCAGCCGGTCGCCGACAAGCTCAAGGACGCTTTGGGCGCCAAGACCTCGCGCTATTTCGACCGCAAGAACGAGCGCGCCGCCGTCGAGAAGTTCTATGGCGCGCGCGACTTCGCGCCGGTCTGGACCCAAGCCGGCAGCCTCACTGCTGCGGCCAAGGGCGTGATCGCAAGGCTGAAGGATGCAGCGTCCGACGGTCTCAATCCCGCCGACTATCCGGTGCCGGATTTCGCCGCCGCCACGACGCCCGATGCGCTCGCCGATGCCGAGCTGAAACTCACCGCCAGCATGTTCGACTATGCGCGCCAGGCACAGAGCGGCCGCATGCACTGGTCCCAGGTCAGCGCCGACATCCTCTATCCCGAGCATCCGGTCGATCCGAACGAAGTGCTGACCAAGGTTTCGACGGCAGCCGATGCCTCCGCCGCGCTCGACAGCTATAACCCGCCGCAGAAGCTCTACAAGGAGCTGAGGGCGAAGCTCGCGCAGCTGCGCGGCCAGGGCAACGGCCCGGTGATCGAGATCACCGACGGCCCGGCGCTAAAGTACACGCCCGCCAAGGGCAAGAAGCAGGCGGAAGTCGTGGTGCAGGATCCGCGCGTGCCGCAGCTCCGCGCCAAGCTCAGCATCAGCGAGAACGCCAACGATGATCACTATGACGCCGCGGTCGCCGAAGCCGTACGAAAGTTCCAGGACGGCGCTGAGATCAAGGCGACCGGCATCCTCGACGACAAGACAGTCAAAGCGCTGAACAGCCCGAAGCGCGACAAGCAGATCGACACCGTGCTGGTGAACATGGAGCGCTGGCGCTGGCTGCCGCGCGACCTCGGCGCGCCCTCGCTCGGCGACGCCTATGTCATCCTCAACATTCCCGACTACACGCTGAAGGTGATGCAGCACGGCCAGCAGGTCTGGACCACCCGCGTCGTTACCGGCAAGCCGGGCCAGCACGCCACGCCGCTGCTGACCGAGACGATGAAGTACATCACGGTCAACCCGACATGGAACGTGCCGCCGTCGATCGTCTATGGCGAATATCTGCCGGCGCTGCAGCAGGACCCGACCGTGCTTCAGCGCATGGGCTTGAAGCTCGAGCAGAACCGCGACGGCTCGGTGCACATCTCGCAGCCGCCCGGAGAAGCCAACGCGCTCGGCCGCATCCGCTTCAACTTCCCGAACAAGTTCCTGGTCTATCAGCACGATACGCCGGACAAGTACCTGTTCGCCAAGGACGAGCGCGCCTTCAGCCATGGCTGCATGCGCGTGCAGAATCCGGATCAGTACGCCTCCGTGCTGCTCAACATCACCATGCCGAACGAGAAGTACACGCCGGAGCGCATTCGCGGCATGTACGGTTCGGGTGAGATCGATCTGAAATTCCCGACGCCGATCCCGGTCAACATCACCTACCAGACCGCATTCGTGGACGACGGCGGCAAGCTGCAATTCCGCAAGGACGTCTATGGCCGCGACGCGACCATGATCAACATCCTGAAGAACAGCCGCGGCAAGGATCTGGAGAGCGTCGTCGCTCACTCCCAGCCGAGCTATTCGCGCCCGGCGACGACGCTGCCGTCCGGCGTGGCGGTGGCCAACAATGGCGGCGGCTTCGGCTCGTCCGGTCCGAGCTTCTTCGAGCGGCTGTTCGGGGCCCCGACCCCGCCGCCGGCTCCGATCGGCCGCCGGCCCCAGCAACAGCGGGTGTTCACCCGCTGAGCCCCCTAAGCACACAGAATTCTTCAATGAAATCAGCGACCCCGTCCCGTGGATGGGGTCGTTCAACATTAACCATTCGCTACCCGGGTTCCGGCAGCGGGCGTTTTTTCGCCACACTCAGCCGTTTAGGATCGCAGTCTGACTTGGTTTGGGGGCGGGAAGGTCAACCTCGAATTAACCTTCTCGCTTTAACAAAGCGTTCATCCTCTTTCGCGCGCTAACGGGGTTGGCGGGAGAGTCCATTTTGAACGCTCGTCGACTGGGTGGGCTCATACGTGCTGGCTGGTTTCGTACGCCAATTTGCTGCGGTGTCGTTGTCCCATGCGGGAGTGAAGGTCGGATCTCGGATCGGCCTCGCTTCGCTGGTGCTGCTTGCGGCTGCCGGTTCGGTTCATAACGCCGCCGCGCTGAACGAGACCAAGACGCTCTCCTTCCACCACACCCATTCCGGCGAAGATCTCACAGTCACGTTCAAACGCGATGGCCGCTACGACGAAGCCGCGCTGAAGACGCTCAACCACTTCCTGCGCGACTGGCGCACCCAGGACGAGACGGTCATGGACCGTCACCTCTTCGATATCCTCTGGGAAGTCTATCGCGACGTCGACGGCAAGCAGCCGATCCAGATCATCTCCTCCTATCGCTCCCCCGCCACCAACGCCATGCTCCGCCGCCGCTCCTCGGGCGTGGCGCGCTTCAGCCAGCACATGCTGGGCCATGCGATGGACTTCTACATTCCGGGCGTACCGCTGGAGCAGATCCGTTTCGCCGGCCTGCGCCTGCAGCGCGGCGGCGTCGGCTTCTACCCGACCTCCGGCTCGCCCTTCGTGCATCTCGACACCGGCAGCATCCGGCACTGGCCGCGCATGACGCATGATCAGCTCGTCCGCGTGTTCCCGGACGGCCGCACGGTCCACGTCCCGACCGACGGCACGCCGCTGAAGGGTTACGAGCTCGCCAAGGCCGATATCGAACGGCGCGGCAATGGCGACGACGCCGCGACCATCGGCAAGCCGGGCTTCTTCGCCGCCCTGTTCAAGGGCAAGTCGGCCCCCGCCACCAGCAGCGACGAGGATGACGAGGGCGCGCCTGCCGCGACCGAGAAGGCCGCGCCAACCCTGGTCGCAGCCGCCGCGAAACCGGCCGATCCGGTGCCGACGCCGCGCGCCAAGCCGCAGATCGCCGCCGCGATCCAGCTCGCCTCCGCCGATGCGCAGCTCGTTGCGCCGCCCAAGCCGAAACCCGCGGCCGTGGCTGACAAGCCGGCCGCAGGCAAATCTTCTGACAGCAAGCCTGAGACCCCGGCCGACATCATCAATGCCCGCGGCTTCTGGGATGCGCCGGCTACGCCGCAGCAGGCAACGCCAGCCCAGATCGCAGCCCTGAGGGCGCGCCAGGCACTCGCCGCCACCGATCCGCAGCCGACCGCGAGCGTCTCGAGCGCGGCCTACCAGGCGCTGGCCTATGCGCCGGCGGCGGCCTCCTCGGTCGACCGCGCCAACGTCGTTGCCGCCTCCGCGCCGATCCCGCGCATGGCCCGTCCCGCATCCGCAGCACGCAATTCCGCACCTGCCACCGAGATCAATACCGTCGTCGGCAAGAGCACCGAGGGCATGATCGCCACCGCGACCCGGCTCTCCGCCGCAAAGGGCGAGAGCATCTGGCTCAAGATCGTGATGCTGTCGCCAAGCGCCAGCCGCGCGATGTCGGTGACGCTGATGGGCGAGCTCGATATGGTTGCGTTGCGCGGTTATTTCGTGAAGCCGCAGGCCGTGATCGCGATGGGATTCACCGACGATCCCATGCAGGGCCTGTCCTGCGACAGTTTCTCGGGCAGTGCCACTGCCAAGCTCGAAACGACGTCGTTCGTCGTGCGCACCGCCGCGCTGCGCTGAGGCTGACAGCCTAGCCCGCCTTCTTTCCTCGCCGATCCAGATGATAAGTCAGCGCCAGCGACAGGCAGATCGAGAGCTCCTGCTTGGGCAGCTTGCCCGCGATCGGCAGCAACAACGCCCTGGTCTGCCGGTATTCGAACCGATCGGGAAAACGCTCGCGAAACGTATCGACCAGCGTTGTCTTGCAGTTGAATAGAATCGCAGGATGCTCGGAGTCTTTCACGCGCCCGAGCCGGATGGTGCTGCCGCTTCCGGTCTGCTCGGTGAGATAGGCTGGCTCGCCCCATTTCAGCGCCTCGGTCAGCGAACCGACCTCGTCATGCGCCTTGGCCGTGGCAAAGATGAGCTTGCGCACGTCGAGAAGGCGCCGGCGGATCGGCGGCGGAAGAGCCTCGAAAACTCGGCTCACCTCGCGCGGCAATGGCGGCTCGCTCACGGATTCCTCCTGGATGGATCGACGATCAGGCCGGCAGCCTTGCCCCCAGAAGGCCTGCCTCGTAGCGCTGACGGTCGACGTCGCGCTTATAATGCTGCGTGGCGAGATGATTGGCCACCGAAAATGCCGGCTCGCGCTTGAGAACCTCGGCCGCATGCGCGCGGGCCGCAATCGCGTTGCCCATCTGCGCAAAGATCGCGGCGAGGAACGCGTGATGGGTGTGATCGGGGCGCGTGATCCGTGAGATGGCCTCGGCGGCTTCCGCGTATTTCTCGGCGCAATAATAGGCGCGTCCGAGATGGCTCCAGAAGCGTTCGGGATGATACGGGTTGAGCCGCATCGCCTTCTTGATCCAGTCGATGCCCTCTTCAGGCCGGCCCAGCCAGGTCAGCAGTTCGCCCTGCTGCACCACCACGAGGTCATAGTTCGGATTGAGCGCGAGCGCCCGCTCCTGATGGTAGGTGGCTTTGTCATGGTCGTCGCGATTCAGATTGAGCGCCGCGAGAATGCGGTGGACGTCGCTGTCATTGTCGTCGAGGGCCAGCGCGGTCTCCAGCTCCGAAGCCACCTGCTGGAACGTGGCATCGCGATCCGCGCACCAGCTATAGACCCAGGTCTGGCCCAGGACGCACGCTTTCCACGCGTGGGCGTGAGCATAGTTCGCATCGAGTTCGAGCGCCCGGTCGAGCAGGAGCTGCGCCCGCGCATTGTCTTCGCGATTGGAGCGATGGTGTAAGACCTTCGCGGCCAGCACGCACTCGTAAGCCGCCATGTTGTCCGTGGGCTTGCGGTTGGCGCGATCCTGCGTGGCCGCCTCGACACGGCCCGGCAACGTGGCGGCGATCGCCCGGGTCATCTCGTCCTGGATAGCGAAGATGTCCTTGAGCTCGCCGTCGTAGCGTTCGGCCCAAATGTGCCGGTCGGTTTCCGCATCGATCAGCTGCACGGTGACGCGGACGCGATCTCCGGCCTTTCGCACGCTGCCCTCTATGACATAATCAACGCCGAATTCGCGGCCGACGTCCTGCACCTTGACCGCCTTGCCCTTGTACACGAAGGTCGAGTTGCGGGAGATCACCAACAGGTCGTGGAAACGAGAAAGCTCGGTGATGATGTCTTCGGTCAAGCCATCCGCAAAGAACTCCTGCTCCGGGTCGCCGCTCATGTTGGCGAAGGGCAGCACGGCGATGGACGGCTTCTTCGACTTGCCGGTCGCCTTCGCAGCCCCCTTCGCGCCGTCTGATGCGCTTGCCGGACTCTCCTCCAGTCTTATCCGGTAGACGCGGATCGCACGGACGATGTTCTTGACGTTCTGCTCGCCGATATCCTCGAATGCAACGCCATCAAGGCGCTCGCCGAGCTGGTCGCGCACGGCGCTCGATATGCAGATACCTCCAGGCTCGGCCAGGGCCTCCAGCCGTGCCGCGACGTTGACGCCGTCGCCGAAAATATCGTTCTGGTCGACGATCACGTCACCCAGATTGATGCCGATGCGAAATTGTATCCATCGCGGCGGCGGCACGTCGGCATTGCGTCGCCCCATCCGGTTCTGAATTTCAGCAGCGCACAGCACGGCATCAACGACGCTATGGAATTCGACGAGCATGCCGTCGCCCGTCGTCTTGATGATGCGGCCGCGATTTTTGGCAATGGCCGGATCGATCAGCTCGATCCGGTGGGTCTTGAGGCGCGCAAGCGTGCCGGCCTCATCGGCCTCCATGAGCCGGCTAAAGCCGACCATGTCAGCCGCGAGGACCGCTGCGAGCCTGCGCTCGGGTCCAGGCACATCCATTGCTCGGTCCCTTCACCGGGCACTCTAGCAGACAAGCGGATTTTGCCCAAGCCGGGTGCGCTGCGGCGGGACGAGGTACTCCTACCGGTGAAGCTGCGGCCTCATCGCCTCAGATCATGCCCAACGCCTGCATGTAGGTCTCGAGAATAGTCTCGGCCTCGGCCCGCTCGTTCGGGTCCTGCTTGCGCATGCGCACGATGGTGCGCAGCGCCTTGACGTCATAGCCGTTGCCCTTGGCTTCGGCGAAGACGTCGCGGATGTCGTCGGAGATCGCCTTCTTCTCTTCCTCCAGCCGCTCGATGCGCTCGATAATGGATTTGAGCTGGTCCTTGGCAAATTTCGTCGCGGGCTCGTCGTCGCGGACGGCGGCGGAGGTGGCCATCTAGGTACTCCCAATGGAACTGGCAAAACGAGGTGACGCCGGCATCCTCACCGCGCGTGCTGGTGAGACCCTTAGGGTTGCCGCCGATTGCGTTCAAGCGAGCATCGCGCTCGTCCACAGCGCGCCCACACCTTCCTGCGGGGAGGCGAAGAAAGCTGTTGTGTGGTGCGACTCAAGCCGCACGCCCGCTCAGTGGCTGTGGGGATGGACCTTCTTCATCGCCTCGAGCTGCTCGGGGCTGGCCGTGCCCTGGTGCTTCGCCTTCCAGGTTTCGTAGGGCATGCCGTAGACGGCTTCCCGGCTCTCGTCCTTGCTCAGGCTCACGCCTCGCGCGTCGGCGGCGTCCTTGAGCCAGTTGGACAGGCAGTTGCGGCAGAAGCCGGCGAGATTCATCAGATCGATGTTCTGGACGTCCGTCCGCGTCTTCAGATGATCGACCAGGCGCCGGAAAGCGGCCGCCTCGAGCTCCGTTCTGGTTTTGTCGTCGATTGCCATGGCTGGATTCCCTTGGCCTTTCTTTTCGCTCTGACCTTGATGGTGGTCACCCTTACGGGATCAGGTGGGGTCCTGTCACAGATTTTGCCATATCGCGGCGCAAACGGCCTCGAAACAGCCCAACAGGCAGTTCCCCGGCCCTACGCCAAATCGTCAATCATCTGGTATACGTTCCGCGACAATGATCGCCGAATCTTCCCGCTCCGCCCTTCGCCTGCTCGCCCGGTTGGTCCCGGTGCTCGTGGTTGCTTTGCTGTGCCTCTGGACCAGCCCGGCCTCAGCCGATTTCCGGCTTTGCAACAACACCTCGAGCCGGGTCGGCATTGCGCTTGGCTACAAGGACGCCGACGGCTGGACCACCGAAGGCTGGTGGAACATCTCGTCCCGCTCCTGCGAGACCCTGCTGCGGGGCACGCTGGTCGCCCGCTATTATTACATCTACGCGATCGACTATGACCGCGGCGGCGAATGGTCGGGGCAGGCTTTCATGTGCTCGCGCGACAAGGAATTCACCATCCGCGGCACCGAGGACTGCCTGGCGCGCGGCTATGACCGGACCGGCTATTTCGAGGTCGATACCGGCGAGCAGCGGGCCTGGACGGTGCAGCTCACCGATGCCAACGAGCAACCGGGCCAGCAACGTGTCCCCGGGATGCCCGGTCCCCTTGGCCCTGGTGGCGGTGTTCCGGGTTTGCCCAATAGCCCGCCCGGTGGTACGCCCCCCGCCGCGCCTGGCCTTCCGCCAGCCCCCTCGCCACCGTCTGGAAATAAGCCATGAGGCGTCTTCGCCGTATCAAGATTCTCGCGACGCTCGGACCTGCCTCTTCGGATCTCGCGATGATCCGCCGCCTGTTCGAGGCCGGCGCCGACGTGTTCCGCATCAATATGAGCCACACCCCGCATGACAAGATGCGGGAGCTGGTGGCCACGATCCGCAATGTCGAGAGCAGCTACGGCCGCCCGATCGGCATCCTGGTCGACCTGCAAGGCCCGAAGCTCCGGCTTGGCGCCTTCGCGGAAGGCGCGGTCCAGCTCCAGAACGGCCAGACCTTCACGCTCGATTCCGACAAGACCCCGGGGGACGCCACCCGCGTCAATCTTCCTCACCCGGAGATTCTGGCCGCGCTGCGGCCCGGCCATGCCCTGCTGCTCGATGACGGCAAGGTCCGGCTGATCGCGGAGGAAACCACGAAAGAACACGCGGTGACGCGCGTCGTCGTCGGCGGCAAGATGTCCGACCGCAAGGGCGTCAGCCTTCCGGATACGGACCTGCCGGTCTCGGCGATGACGCCGAAGGACCGCGCCGACCTCGAGGCCGCGCTGGTCACCGGCGTCGACTGGATTGCGCTCTCCTTCGTGCAGCGCGCCGACGACGTGCTCGAGGCCAAGAAGATGATTCGCGGCCGCGCCGCGGTCATGGCCAAGATCGAGAAGCCGCAAGCGATCGACCGGCTCGCGGACATCATCGAGGCCTCAGACGCGCTGATGGTGGCGCGCGGCGACCTCGGCGTCGAGCTGCCGCTGGAGCGGGTGCCGAGCCTTCAAAAGCAAATGACGCGGATGGCGCGCCGCGCCGGCAAGCCGGTGGTGATCGCAACGCAAATGCTGGAATCCATGATCCAGTCGCCGGTACCGACCCGCGCCGAAGTCTCCGACGTCGCCACCGCCGTTTACGAGGGCGCCGACGCCATCATGCTGTCGGCGGAATCGGCGGCCGGTAAATTCCCGGTCGAGGCGGTCTCGACCATGAACCGCATCGGCGAGGAAGTGGAGCGCGATCCGATTTACCGCTCCGTGCTGACGGCACAGCGCCCCCCGCCGGAATCCACCGCCGGCGATGCCATCGCGGATGCCGCACGGCAGATCGCCGAGACGCTCGACCTGCCCGCTTTGATCTGCTGGACCAGCTCGGGCTCGACCGCCGTGCGCGTGGCGCGCGAGCGGCCGAAGCCGCCGGTCGTGGCGATCACGCCGAACATCCAGGCCGGCCGCCGGCTCGCCGTCGTATGGGGCGTGCATTGCGTGGTGGCGGAGGACGCGCGCGACCAGGACGACATGGTCAGCCGCGCCGGCCAGATCGCCTTCCGCGACGGTTTCGTCCGCGCCGGCCAGCGCGTAATCATCGTCGCCGGCGTGCCGCTCGGCATTCCCGGCACCACCAACATGGTGCGCATCGCCTCCGTCGGCCCCGAGGGCAACGCAGATATCTAGGTCCTCCATCGCCGGGCCAACCAGAACGGCGAAAACAACCCCATGCACAGTAGCCGGCCGATCCGGCGGGCGTGCTCGGGTTTCTCGAAAAAGCATGCTCAGGCAAAGGCCTGAGCACGGTCAGGCCGCCGCACCGATCACGGCGGCGTTTTAAACGCCGACCAGCGCCTTGGTCGTCGGCAGCAGCGTCTGCTGCACCACCAGACCGCGGGCGCGGGCGTCCATGACGCCGACGGCGCGCAGCGCAAGCAGCGTCACGGTCTGCACCGCATCGCGCATCTTGACGGGATCCTCGAGATTGTCCGGCGCGAGCGGCCCGACCAGCGCCTCATGCAGCGCCCCCAGCAGCGCCGTTGCAGCCAACGCGGTGTCCTGCGCCGGCAGATGGCCGGCGCGCACCGCGGCATCGATGCGGGCGGCGATCTCGCCGGCGATCTCGCGGCGGCTCGCAAGCCTGGAGGCGCTGACATCGACATCCACAGGCTCGGCCAGGATGCCCCAGGCCAGGCGCCGCTGAGACAGGGTATGGACGGCCACCGTGGTCACGGCCGCCGCCAGCGCGGAAGACGGGCCAGGCGCGGCATCGGCCGCGCGCCGGATCGCCGCGAGCTCGTCGCGGGAGACCTCGGAGATCAATTCGGAGATCAGCTCCGCCTTGGAGGGGAAGTAGCGATAGACGGTGCCGGCCGCCACATTGGCCCGGACCGCGACCGGTGCGATCTGCACCGCCGCCATGCCGCCTTCGGCTGCGGCTTCCCTCGCCGCCGCCAGAATGGCGCTGCGCCGAGCCGCAAGGCGCTTAACCACTTGATGCGTTCGCCGATAAACCATGGCGCGCTTCCTGTCCCACACGCCTGCCGCACGCCCGCGGCCGAACGCTTCGTCACTGCAATCGATGCAAATCGCCCGCAAGGACTGAACAACTATTCAGGAGGGATGACAAGAAGCAAATACGTGATGGATCGCTCGCGTCACACCGCGGTCGCCGATGAAAGGCTCGCCGCAAGGACGAGCCACGCCGACGCCACGCAAACGGCTCCTGCCGCAATTCATGCAACCTTAACTGGCTGGCCATAGTCCTACGGGGATCAACCGGAATTCGGCAATGCGCCACACAAGCCCACTTTCTGCGTCGCATCCCGTTCTCGAAAAAGGGCTGCCATCAGACGTGGCGTCTTGATGCTGCAGCGCACGACAACCACGGCCGAGTTGCCCGACGCCGTTTCCGCACCCGCGGCCGGAGGCCTGCGGCGATCATGGACGATGGACCTGCGCGGGAAGGCGCTTGCACCCATCGCCATTGTCGTCTGCTCGATGCTGGCAGGCGCGCTCTACACCCTCGCAATGGGCGAGGACGTCAACTGGGATTGGCAGAACTACCACGAATACAATGTCTGGGCCGTGCTCAACGGCCGTTATGGCGTCGATGCGATCCCACCGGGCTTTCAGACCTACTTCAATCCGATCGTCTATTTTCCCGTCTATTACCTCCGGCACTTCCTGCCATCGCCGTATGGGCTGATGATCATCGGCGCAATTCACGGCCTCAATCTCGCGCTGATTTGCCTGTTTGCACGTCTGGTGCTGGGACAAGCCGCGACCTTCGCTGCGATCGCTGCGGCCGTCGCGATCGCGGCCTCGGGTCCGATGACGCTCTCGGAAGTAGGCACGAGCTTTTCCGACGTGCTGCTGGCATTGCCGGTGATCGGCGGTTTCCTTCTGATCCTGGTAGCAGATCGCCGGCCCGCAGTCCGCTATCTGCTGGCCGGGCTCCTGATCGGCGCCGCGGTCGGGCTGAAGCTGACCAATGTCGTGTACGCGATAGGTGCAGCCGCAGCATTGCTTGCCGCCGCGCGTCCGCTTCGGGCCAGTGTCCTGCTCGGACTGGGCGGGATTGTCGGCGCGGCGCTCACCGGCGGCGAATGGTGCCTGATCGCCTGGCGGGACACCGGCAATCCGATCTTTCCGCTGTTCAATGCCGTCTTCCAGTCAGGCGAGGTGGTGCCCGTCAATCTGATGGACGCGCAGTTCATGCCGCACAGCCTGTCCGACGCACTGGCCTATCCGTTCTACTGGCTGATAGGCGACCACAGAGGCGCGGAGCATCCGTTCCGCGATGCGCGCTTCGCCGTCGTGGCAGTCCTGCTCGTGCTCGGCCTGCTTGTGCGCATGATGCGCAACCGTGCGATCCTCACGCGACGTGACGTGCAGCTGGTGGTGCTGTTTGCTGTGTCGTACCTGGCGTGGCTCGGCCTGTTCTCGATCCAGCGCTATGCGGTGGTCCTGGAATTGTTGTGCGGCCCGATCATCGTTCTGCTGCTCGCGCGCCTCGCTGCGAGCAGGCGGCCGAGATTGCCCACGGCGTCCTCCACTCCGCTGAACGCGCTGATGTTGACGGTTGCAGCGGGGATCGCACTGTGGTCACAGCCTGCGGACTGGTGGCACCGCCCCTGGTCAGCGACCTACCGGCCGGAAATCGCCGATGAACTCGATAAGCCCGCGACCTACTTCATCCTCGGCAAGCCGCTCGCTTATATCGCGCCGCAGCTTCCGCCGCAGTCGCGCTTTTACCTGCTCGCCGATATCGGTGTGCCCATCGTCCCCGGCGGCATCTTCGACCAGCGCATCCGCGCCGGATTGAAGGCTCCCCTGCCCGGCGGTCTCCGCGAGTTGCACATGCGCGGCGAACCGGACCGTAGCGCGCAGCTGGACCGCTACGCGCTTGCCATCGATCCCGCCAGGCCCTGCGTCGCCATCGAGGGCGCCCGCCCTGGCACGATCCTCGAAAGCTGCCCGCTCATCGAGCGGACCTCGCGGTAGCGTCTCACGGCAGACCCCGATCGGAGCTTGCCCGGGCTTCTCAGTTCGTTCGCGTTGCCGCGAGTCGCATCGATGCAGCCTCGGTAGCCCGCGCCTCGGTAGCCCGCGCCTCGGCAGCCCGCCAGGCTGCGCAGCGGCCGAGGATCAGCCCGAACACGATGAGGATCGCCGGGAAGCCCACGGGCTGCCCGAGAAACAGGAAGGTCGCAAGCAGCGCGAACACGAGCGCCAGCGCCATCACCTCATGGCACGCGAAACCTTCATCGAGCCCGGCGCGGATGAGAAAGGCCACCGCGATGCCCAGCACAACGAGATCATACATGAAGAGATAGGGCGTCGTGAGCAGCGTTGCCGCGGCGAGCATCGCCGCCTTCAGCGCGTAGGGCAGCCTGCTCCGCCACATCGCGACCAACACGACGGCAACAGCTGCCGTCAACACCCACTGGAAGATCCATCCGAGCTGCTCGGTGCCGCCGACATAGCGCACCAGCGCGAAGATGCTCTGCATCTTGAACCAGGGCGCCCGTCCTTCGGTCAGGAAGGCCTGCGAGAACATCGGAATCCAGTGGAAGAAGGCCTGCCAGCTTTCGGTCCCGAATGCGAGCCAGGATGCCCCTGCGATCGTCACAGTGACGATGGCGGCGGTGAAAAGCACCGTCCACTCGGCGGCGGCGATCAGCACCAGTGGAAACAGCAGTCCATATTGGGGTTTGTAGCTCAGAAGGCCCAGGCAGATTCCAGCCAGCACCGGTCGCGCCGGCAGCAGATAAAGCATGCCGCCGATCAGGGACGCGGTAAGAAAACCATTCTGCCCGACCAGGATGTTGATGAAGGCGGCGGGAAATCCAATCGCAAGCACCAGGCCCGCGTTTCGCCCGATAATCGCGCGCATCACGGTGAGATAGGGCACCATGCTGAACGCGGCCCAGCCGATGAAAGCCACCGCATAGGGAAACTGCGCGAGAAAAGACGCGACGAACAGGAAGGGCGGCGGATAATGCCAGGCGAAATGACCGACGAAATCCTGCTTGAGCAGCGCGAGCTCGACCTGCTTCTGGATATCCCAGTCCCAGGCCTGCGCGGGATGGCCCTCGAGCGCCAGTTTTCCGGCCGCCCAGACGTTGACGAAGTCTGTCGGGATGCCGCGTCCGTCCGCGCCAAAGATCCACGCATGCGTGAGATAGGCCGCCGGAAAATACGCCAGCGTGACGATCGCCAGCACGAAGGAGGTGTTGAGGAGCGTTGCAGGGACTACGCCGTGACGACCAACAGCAGGCGGGGCGGGCGAAGCTTCGGCCATGCGGCTTCCTTTGACGCAATACGATGACGCAGATCCGTTCAAGCCATACACCCGAGTGACTTGAAGGAGGCTTAAGCCTGATTGCCGAATGCCCGCGCGGATGCTGCGGGCACAGCAAAAGAGCCCCGTCGATGACGGGGCTCTTCGCTATTCCGTTGATCGTCCGGCTTACTTGAGGCTGGACGAGATCGAGCCGAACTTGGCGTTCAGCGTGGTGCCGAGGCTGTTGACGACGGTGATGATCGCCAGCGCGATGCCGGCGGCGATCAGGCCGTATTCGATGGCGGTGGCGCCGGATTCGTCCTTCACGAAACGCGAAACGAGGTTCTTCATAGACTGCTCCAAAGGATACACGTGGCTTCAACTGATCTGGTCTTTTCGGCTTCCCAGCGCCGCCCGACCATGGAACCCACCGTAAAGGCAAGGACTTGCGCTGCAGTTAATTCGACTGCGTAAACACGGAACCGTTTGTATGTATTCGCCGATGGTAAACCGAACTTGAAAACAATCGGTTAAATTGCCGGGACATACACTGGCACTCTCTCCATTCCTCCCTTGGGGACAGGACGATCGCATGTGGGAGCGATTCCCCTGTGGCCATCCTTCGAGACGCCCGCCGTTGGCGGGCCCTCAGGATGAGGACCGAGCGTGCGGCCGTCGTTTTGACGAGCCCCGATGCCGCTTAGCCTCATCCTGAGGAGACCGCGAAGCGGTCGTCTCGAAGGACGAGGCGCGCACTCAGGTCGCGCAAAATGCCATGTGCGTCCAGTACCGCCGATTTACTCGAAGTTATGACCGCCGTGGTCAAATGCCGCCCGCTCGGTCAATCCGACAAGAACAAGACGAGGCGGCATGTCCCTATCCTTCACCAACAGCATTGCGGTGCAGAGCCGCGCGCGAGCGCTGGTGCCGCTGTGTGTCGGCGCGGGCGCCTATCTCTTCTTCCTCTACATCGGCGACACCTTGCTTCAGGACTCCGACTCGTTCTGGCAGATCAAGATCGGTCAGTGGATCCTCGATCACCACGCCATGCCCTATACCGACTTCTATTCCTTCACGCGGCCCGGCGAGCCATGGATCTCGACGTCGTGGCTGTCGCAGATCCTGTTCGCGATGTCCTACGCGCAATGGGACTGGGCCGGCCCGGTGGTCCTCACCGCGCTCGCGATCGCCGCGTCCGCCGCGATCTTGGTCTACCTGCTCGACACGCATCTCGAAATTCCGCGCTCGGTGCTGTTCGCGATGCTGGCCGTGCTGCTGTCGCTGCACCACATCCTGGCGCGACCGCACATGCTGGCGCTGCCGGTCATGATCGCATGGGTCGGCATTCTCATGAATGCCGCCGATCGCAAGGTCACGCCGTCCTGGGCCTGGCTGCCGCTGATGTCGCTGTGGGCCAACCTGCACGGCGGCTTCGTGCTCGGCCTCGCGCTGATCGGCCCGATGGCGCTCGAAGCAATCTGGACGCTCGATTCCGGCAAGCAGGTCCGGCTGCTGGCGCGCTGGTTCCTGTTCGGCGTCGCCGCGATGGCAGCCGCCTGCTTCACGCCCTATGGCTGGCGCACGCTGCTGGGCGCGACCAACATCCTCAATCTAGGTGAGCTGCTGTCGGTCATCTCGGAATGGATGCCGGCGAATTTCGCCTCGTTCTCCGCCTTCGAAGGCGCGATCCTCGGCCTCATCGCGATCGGCCTGTTTCGCGGCCTCACATTGTCGCCGCCGCGAATCCTGCTGATCCTGCTCTTCACCTGGATGGGGCTCACCCATGTCAGGAGCATCGAGGCCTTTGCCTTTCTGGTGCCGCTGGTGCTGGCCAAGCCGCTCGGTGAAAAATCGCCGCTGCCGCAATTTGACGAGCAAGCCAGCGAGAGCTGGGCCGCGCGCTACGTCACCATTACCGGCGCGCTGATGATCGCCGCCGCGGCCTGGACCACGACCTCGATCTATATGTCGCATCATCGCTTCACCTTCACGATGGACCAGACGCCGGTCGCCGCGGTCGACCTGCTCCAGCAACGCAAGGCGCAGCGCATCCTCAACGGCTACCAGTTCGGCGGCTATCTGATCTCGCGCGACATCCCGGTGTTCGTCGACGGCCGCGCCGAGCTCTATGGCGAGAAGTTCGTGATGGACTTCTTCAAGGGGGTCGAGGTCAAGAAGCTCGATAACCTGACGCGGTTGCTGGAAGAGTACAAGATCGACGCCACGCTGATGGGCGCCGACAGCCCGGCTGCCCAGGTGCTCGATCACATCAAGGGCTGGAAGCGGCTCTATGCCGACAACGTCGCCGTGATCCATGTACGGGATGGCGTGCCGGATGCGGCCGCGCCGGCCAAGCCATGACCATCGCGGCCAGTCTTCCGGTCGCGCGAGCCCAGCGCAATCTGGCACCGCTGTGCATCGCGGCCGCTACCTTTCTGCTGCTGCTGGTGCGCGGCGACAGCCTGCTGCACGATCCGGACACGCTCTGGCAGATCAAGGTCGGCAAGTGGATCCTCGACCATCGCGCGGTGCCCTGGACCGACCTCTATTCGTTGACGCAGCAGGGTCATGTCTGGCTCTCGACCTCATGGCTGTCCCAGGTGCTGTTCGCGACGGCCTATTCGCATTGGGGATGGGCCGGGCCCGTTGTGCTGACCGCGGCCGCGATCGCGCTGGCGATGGGATTGCTGCTGGCCTTCCTGCAACGGCATCTCCAGCTGTCCTATGCGCTGGTGTTCTGCCTGCTGGCGATGACGCTGGCGGCGCCGCATCTGCTGGCCCGCCCGCATGTGCTGGCGTTGCCGGTCATGGTTGCCTGGACCGGCGCCTTGATGGCCGCCGCCGACCGCGGCAGCGCGCCCTCCTTCCTGCTGCTGCCGCTGATGACGCTGTGGGCCAATCTTCACGGCGGCTTCGTGCTCGGGCTCGCCCTGATTGGCGCAATCGGCCTCGAAGCGCTCTGGCGCGCGGCGGCGCCGCGCCGGCTGGCGGTTGCGATGCGCTGGGCCGCATTCGGGCTCGGCGCGCTAACCGCGAGTTGCTGCACGCCCTATGGCCTCGACACGCTGCTCGGTGCCGTTCGCATCCTCAGCCTCGGCAAATCGTTCTCCGTCATCGCCGAATGGCGGCCAGCCGATTTCAGCTCTTTCAGCCCGTTCGCGGGCGCGCTGCTCGGACTGCTCGGTCTCGGCCTGATGCGCGCCCTGACATTATCGCCGCCGCGCGTGCTGCTGATCCTCGGCACCACCTGGATGGCGCTGTCGCACGTCCGCAGCATCGAAACGTTTGGAGTGCTCGTCCCTTTGGTGCTGGCGCAGCCGCTCAGCGGCTGGATCAGACCGGCCTCTGATGCGCAGCGCGGTTTGCGGATGGCTCCTGGTGCCCCGGCGGCGCTGGCCGCGGTGGCCATCGTGCTCGCGACCGCAAGCGCGACCGCGACCTTTGCGGCACGTCACACCTTCGAATTCTCCACGGCGCAGACGCCGGTTGCGGCAGTCGACGTGCTGGCTAAATGCAAGGCCGCGCGCATCTTTAATTCCTACGGATTTGGCGGCTATCTCATCGTCCGCGACATCAGGCCTTTCGTCGACGGACGATCGGAGCTTTATGGCGAAAAATTCTTGATGGACTACTTTGCCGCCGAAGACGGGCGCGACGTCTCCGGCCTGCTGCGTATGCTCGACGACAACAGGATCGATGCGACACTGCTGACGCCTGACTCACCGGCGGCGCAGATGCTGGATCATATCAAGGGCTGGAAGCGGGTGTATGGCGATGGCATCGCCGTGATCCACGTCCGCGACGATGCGGAAGGCGCGGCCGCTACGACGTCGCAGTGAGGACGCAGCTCCAGGAGGGCCTTCATCTTCGATCATGAAAACAGAAATGTCCCGATCAGCAGGCCCGCGGCAAAGCGAGCAGCCCCAGAGTGGAGGCTGAAACGATACGGATGAGGATGCGAACCTGCTCCTCATACTCCTGTTCTGCGGTCTTGTGGGACTGAGCCGTCATTGCAACTGCCCTGCCATCGCCCAGATCGGGCCAATGTACGCCAAATTATGGCCAGCAAGAGGCGATTTTAGCCCGGCCGCGATGCCCTGTTCGTGATCTGGCGGGGAGCTCTTCGACGGGGAGGATCATTGAAGCCTCCATTTGAGGTCCGTTCAAATGGGGGCTTAACGGACTGAATTTACTCAAATTGTGTTTTCGGATTTTGACCATTTCCGGCAGTGGGGTTCACGATGAGACCTAAGGAATGGTGGCCTACCTAGCCGGGGAAGTCGCGGAACTCCTTGACGAGATTGAACGGAATTTTCCACCCGGCGCCTCCGTCGCGCATCAGCATCTTGACGTCTTCCGCCCTGTTTTCTTTTCCGGTTTTTGGATCGGTCTCCAGTGTGTGGCCGTTGCTGTCCCAAGGTTTGGTCGCGCTCTTCGAGTAGTAGCCGAGAAAATGCCCGGCTTCATGCGCAGACGTGTTAGGCCCGCGTTGCGAGCTGATAAAGGCAAGGTCCAACGATCGAGCAAACGAGCCATTGGGGAAGGAGCCATTGGACAGAAGCTTATCGACACATAAAATGGTTAGATGGGCGCCCCGAACTTTGTGTTTGGCAAAGAAGCTCTTCAGTTTTTCGACATCGATCACATCGGGAAAGGTCGCCCGGCTCGCATCGTTCATCCCATTTGCATTGGCGAGCTCCTGTTTGACGGCAGCCTGCGAGTCGTCGATGAAGAGCCAGTCGCTTGGCACCCGCTCGAACCGGATGTTGGCCTGCGGCTTCCATACATTGTTCATCGTCAGCAATTCATCTTGCTCGCTGCAGGGCTTCTTGGCGTGAAACATCGGAGCGCCGCCACTGCCCGGAACCATGACGTTGCGGAACGCCACCTTGATCTTGATTTCCGGCAGCACGACAACATGGAGCTTGGCTTCGATCTTCCGGTCGGCCGACCGGGCCACCACTTCCAGACCGGGAAAGCCAATCGGCTTAATCCGGCCATTGATTTCGAAAAACCGTGCATCACCATTGAAGGTGGCGGGAAGTGACGCCGCCCTGAGCTGCGGATCGATATCGGGTGCGGAGAATGCGTCTCTGGCCTGCATGACGCGTCTAAGCGTATCGGCGCCATCGATCTCCTTGATTCCAAGGGCATGGGCGTTGGGATCGACCTTGAGCTTTCTTCCGGGATCGATCAGGGCCACGATGTTGGAGCCGCCGAACGGCACCACCACGCCTGGCGGGGTACGGCGCTCATCGATGCCGGAGCGGCGGAAAACCTCCTGGAAAGCGGCCATGTCCGGTTCTCCTGTTCTAGTTCGGACCGTCGAGGCGGAATTTTGCGCGGGGAAATGAGAGCCTCTTCGGCCGCTGGAACGCAATCTGGCCGGCCCCCGCGGGGAGATGCAGAAAAACTGACTCAACCAAAACCGATCCTACATCAGCCATCAATTCCCCGTCTGCAATTCGCCAAAGCGCTCCCAGCTCTTGCCGTTGAAGCGCATGAACTGCATCTGGTCGACCGGGACGTGGTCGCTCGTGCCAGTGTTGATCTTGATGCCGGGCAACAGCATCGGCAATTCGAGATCGTGGATCGCGTAGGCCTGCTTCAAAATGTTCTCGGTCGACAGATCGTCGCCGCACGCCTTCAGCACCGCCTCCAGCGCCATCGCGCTGTTATAGGCGTTGACGTAGTTGGTGTCGTGCTGGTCGGCCTCCGGCACATATTTGGTCATGAAATCGCGCCAGGCCTTGACGCCGGGATCGTCCTTCCAGGCGGGATCGTCGGGGTCCTTCACGTAAGCCGTCGAGAGAATGCCGGTGCCGGCTTCGAGGCCTGCGGGCTCCATCACGGTCGAGATCCACACCGCGACATTGGACAGGAAGGTCATGGGACGCCAGCCGATCTCGAAGGATTTGCGGATCGCTTGCGCCGCGAATTTCGGCGTCGCCGCGATCACAAGCACGTCGGCGCCCGATGCCTTCAACTTCACGATCTGGGAATCGATGGTCGGGTCCTGGATCTCGTAGGTCGCGGTCGTGACGCTCGCATCGTATTTCTCGCCGAGCACATCCTTGAGACCGGCGAGATAGTCGCGGCCATAGTCGTCGTTCTGCGAGATCACGGCGAATTTCGCGTTCGGGTTTTTCGCCAGCGCATAGCGCGCATAGAGCCGCGCCTCGTAGCGGAACGGCGCCTGCACGCCCATCGTCGCCTGCGGATATTGCGCGATGTCGGCGAATTTCGAGGCGCCGGAGCCGACGAAGAGCTGCGGCACGTTCTTGGACTGGAGATATTTTGCAATCGCCGTGTTATGCGCGGTGCCGATCGAGGAGAAGATCAGCGCGACTTCGTCGCTCTCGACCAGGCGGCGGGTCTGCTCGACCGATTTCGGCGGCGCGTAGCCGTCGTCGAGCGAGATCAGGTCGACCTTGCGGCCGTTGATGCCGCCCTTGTCGTTGAGCATCTTGAAATAGCCGACCTCGCCCTTGCCGAGCGCGCCGAAGGCGGACACCGGCCCGCTATAGGGCATGGTCTGGCCGATTTTGATCTCGGTGGCGGTGACGCCGCGCATCTCGGCGGCGACGGAAGCGGCAGGCAGCAGCAGGATTGAAACGGCGCCCAGCGCGCCCAATGCCCTCGCAAAGCGCATCGGCTTTCCCCTCCCCCCCTTGTTGTTTGCACGCGCTCTCGAGGGCGCGGCCGGACGGAGGATGCCATGACGTCCGGCGGAGTCCAATCGTTATCGTGACGGGAATTGCAGGATGGGCAAAGCGGAAGCGTGCCGACCATCGCGGGCACGCCGCGGATGCGATGGGTACGACGTATCCACAGCGTCGTTGCCAGCGCAGCGAAGCAATCCAGAGTCGTTCCGCAGATAGATTTCTGGATTGCTTCGGTGCGCTCGCAACGACGGGATGGATGCCAACAAAAAACGCGGCGTTTCCGCCGCGTTTTTCAATTCGATTTGCCGCTTGCAATCAGGCCTGCGGCTGCGGCTCCAGGCCGGGATCCGGATCGGGCCGCGGGCGCGGCTTGCCGGCCGGCGGCACGGCAGAGGCGCGCGGCGTGGCGGGCTCGAGCACGGACTCGCGGTTCGGCTTCTTGCCCTTGAGCAGGTCGATGATCTCATCGCCGCTCAGTGTCTCGAATTCGAGCAAGCCCTTGGCCAGCGCCTCGAGATCAGCGTGCTTCTCGGTGAGGATGCGGGTCGCTTCCTTGTAGCCTTCCTCGACCAGACGGCGATCTCGGAGTCGATCTTCTGGACGGTCGCTTCAGAAGCATTCTGCGTCCGCGACACCGACATGCCCAGGAACACCTCGTCCTGGTTCTCGCCGTAGGAGACGGTGCCGAGCTCTTCCGACAGGCCCCAGCGCGTCACCATCATCCGGGCAAGGCGGGTCGCCTGCTCGATGTCGGAGGCCGCACCGGACGTCACCTTCTCGCGGCCGAAGATCAGCTCTTCGGCGACGCGGCCGCCCATCATGATGGCGAGGCGCGAGGTCATCTGCTCCAGGGACATCGACAGCTTGTCGCGCTCGGGGAGCTGCATGACCATGCCGAGTGCGCGGCCGCGCGGGATGATGGTCGCCTTGTGGATCGGATCGGTCGCGGGCACGTTGAGGCCGACGATGGCGTGGCCGCCTTCGTGATAGGCCGTCAGCAGCTTCTCTTCCTCGGTCATGACGAGCGACTTGCGCTCGGCGCCCATCATCACCTTGTCCTTGGCTTCCTCGAACTCGGCCTGGGTCACCATGCGCTTGTTGCGGCGCGCAGCGGTCAAGGCGGCTTCGTTGACGAGGTTCATCAGGTCGGCGCCGGAGAAACCGGGCGTACCGCGCGCGATGGTCTTGAGGTTGATATCCGGCGCCAGGGGCACCTTGCGGACGTGAACCTTGAGGATCTGCTCGCGGCCGACGACGTCGGGATTCGGCACCACGACCTGACGGTCGAAACGGCCCGGACGCAGCAGCGCGGGATCGAGCACGTCGGGACGGTTGGTCGCGGCGATCAGGATCACGCCCTCGTTCGCCTCGAAGCCGTCCATCTCGACCAGCAGCTGGTTCAGCGTCTGCTCGCGCTCGTCATTGCCGCCGCCGAGACCGGCGCCGCGGTGACGACCGACCGCGTCGATTTCGTCGATGAAGATGATGCAGGGCGCGTTCTTCTTGGCCTGCTCGAACATGTCGCGGACGCGGCTGGCGCCGACGCCGACGAACATTTCGACGAAGTCAGAACCGGAGATGGTGAAGAACGGCACGTTGGCTTCGCCCGCGACCGCGCGCGCGATCAGGGTCTTGCCGGTGCCGGGAGGGCCGACCAGCAGCACGCCGCGCGGAATGCGGCCGCCGAGGCGCTGGAATTTGCCGGGATCGCGCAGGAACTCGACGATCTCCTGCAGGTCCTGCTTGGCTTCGTCGACGCCGGCGACGTCTTCGAAAGTGACGCGGCCATGGGCCTCGGTCAGCATCTTCGCGCGCGACTTGCCAAAGCCCATCGCCTTGCCGGCGCCGCCCTGCATCTGCCGCGACAGGAAGATCCAGACGCCGATCAGAGCGATGAACGGGAGCCAGGAGACCAGCAGCGAGACGAACCACGGCACATTGTCGCCGGGCGGCTTCGCGGTGATCTGGACCTTGCTGTCGTACAGGCGCTTCACCAGCGTCGGGTCGTTCGGCGCATAGGTCTGGAAGCTGGAGCCGTTGGTGAAGGTGCCGTGGATGTCAGGACCCTGGATCACGACGTCGCGGACCCGGCCCTGGTCAACTTCGCTCAGCAGCTGCGAGAAGGCGATGTCCTGCGAGGAGGCCCGCTGGCCCGGATTCTGGAAGAGCGTGAACAACGCCAACAGCAGCAAAACAATGATGACCCAGAGGGCGAAATTGCGCAGATTGGCGTTCATCGATCTTCCTTCGTGGTCGCGCGGATCGCGGCCTCATCCTTGGGCACTACGAGAAAATCCCCAAGGAATCCTCTCGGTTAGACGTATACAATTTAGGTGCCGTCCCGGTCGCTGCCAAGGGAACGAGATGGGACTATTTATCCCATCTTAGAGCGATTCCCGCTGAAATAATGGCGTCGAGGCCCGGGTTTTTCCTGCCTGGTTAAGGTGTCCTGACGGCGGCCCGTCGCAACGGCCGGTGTCATGATCCGCCCTCATCCGCCGTTCAGGCCCCCTTTACGCTTCCTCGGGACCGCCGGGCCGGCGCTGGCGCGATGTGGATACGCCCCCCGGCAAGGCTGATCAAGGCTCCCGCCAGGGTCTGCTTCAGGATGGCACGGCCGTTTGCGGGTGCACCGGGGCTTGCCGCCACGGCGTGATCGAGCGCGGTCAGCAGGGCCTCGACCTTGCCGAGTTCCGCCGGCCCCTCGTGCCCGAGCGCGTCGATCGCCCGCAGCAAGAGCCGCAGCCGGACTTCTTCCGGCAGCCGCGCGAAGGCTGCGGCCTCGAAACTGCGGACCCCGGCTGCGTCGCATCGCCGCGATCGTGCAAATTGAGGAACCGCTCGGCGCCGTCGGTCAGCACCTCGACCGCCGCATTCGCCCGGGCGAGCCGCGCCGACAGACGGACCAGCGTGCGGGCATCGCCGCCCTCGGCGGCAAGCTGCGGCAGCAGCGCCCGCAGCCGCGGCCGCGTGAAGGCCGCGTCGCGATTGGTGGGATCATCGGCAAACCCGATCCTGGCGCGCTTCAGGGTGGCGATCAGCCGCGATTTCGGCACATCGAGCAGCGGGCGGGCCAGCACGAGGCCATCGCGCATCGAAAGCCGCGCCATCGCCGACAGCCCGGCAATGCCGCTGCCGCGGAGCAGCCGCATCAACAGGGTCTCGGCCTGGTCGTCGCGGGTGTGGGCGGTCAGCACATGGCCCGCGCCGGTTGAGCGCGCGGCTTGCGCGAGCAGGCGGTAGCGGGCTTCGCGCGCGGCGGCAGGCAATCCCGTTGCCGGCTTTGGATCGCGCCAGCGCAGCGTCCGGTGCGTCAATCCGAGTTCAGTGGCGAGCCGCTTGACCTCGCGCGCCTCGCGCGCCGCCTCCGCCCGCAGGCCATGATCGACCGTGACGACGGTGAGCTCCGGGCCGCGCGCGAGGCTGCGCCGCCACCGCGCGGCGAGCCACATCAGCGCGACCGAGTCGGGCCCGCCGGAGACCGCGAGCACCAGCGCGGGCGCGCTTTTGAGGTCGTCGAAGAGGCGCTTCGCTTCGCGCGCCGAGATCGGTGAGTTGTCGTCGTCTGACATGACGCTGCCTGGCAATCGTCAGACCTTAGCGCAGCACCATCCTGGTGTCAGCGATCAACCCTGCGGATCAGCACTTCACCCGCTTCTGCTCGCGGTCGACGGCGGCTTTGACACCGGCCGAGGCGCGCGGATATTTGCGGGCGACCTCGCCGAAGGCGGCGCAGGCGGCCTCCTTCTCCTTCAGCGCGGCGAGCGACTGGCCGAGCCGCAGTAGCGCATCCGGCGCCTTGGCCGATTTGTCGTACTTGGTGGTGACGGCGAGGAAGGCCTCTGCCGAGTCGCGATATTGCTGGCGCTGGAAATAGCTTTCGCCGAGCCAGTATTGCGCGTCGCCGAGCAGCGGGTCGCTCGGATACTTCGCCGCAAAGTTCTTCATGGTCTGCTCGGCGAGCGCATAGTCCTTGCGCTGCATGTAGCCGATGCCGAGGTCGAACTCGTCGCGCGGCGTCGCCGAGGGCGGCAGTGTTGCGAGCCCGGTGCCCGCGGCCGGCGGCGGATAGCCGGGCTGAGCCTGCGGATAGCCGGGCTGAGCCGGTGCCGCTGCCTGCGGATAGCGCCCGCCATTGTTGGAGAGATCGAGCGGCGCGCCCGCCGGCATCGGCTGCTGACCGCCACCGAGCGCGCGCGGCGCGCCGGGCGCATTCGGACTCTGGCTCGGGTCGAACGCATCACCACGGCGGCGCATGCCGGGCGCGCCGGGGCCCGGCTGCTCCTGAACGATCGGCGCGGGAGCCGCGATCTGCGGCTGCTCGTAACCCGGCTGCACAGCCTGTTGCTGCTGCGGAGGCTGCTGGCGATAGCTAGGGGCGACCTGGGCGGGCGGCACGGCCGCGACGTTGGGCTGTACCGGCGCCTGTCCGGGCGCGCCCGGCGCACCGCCCTCGAGCGCCCGCAGCCGGTCCTCGAGCTGGCGGTTGCGATATTGCAGCTCTTCGTTCTGCCCGGTGAGCTGGCGCAGCTGGTTCTCCAGCCGCTCGATCCGCATCTCGGGATCACCGTCGTCCGACTGGGCGAAAACGGGCGAGCACAAAGAGAGCAGCGCGGCGATCGCCACGGTGCCGTTAATTGCCTTGAATTTGGATGACATCTTGCCCTGACGACGAAAACAAAATCTGCGACGGAACATGCGACGCGCCACACTTTGAAAGGCAGTACGCCAAAAATGTGACTGGCACCACGGGGTTTCTGTCACAGATCGCTGAAACGAAACCGGCGCCCGAGAGGGCGCCGGCATATTCAGTTTCCAAAGATGAACGGCAGCTGACCGAGTGTCAGGAGCTCGCGTTCAGCACGGTCACGGCGCGGCGGTTCTGCGACCAGCAGGAGATGTCGTTACACACGGCCACCGGGCGCTCCTTGCCGTAGGAGATCGTGCGCATGCGGTTCGCATCGATGCCGCGCGAGGCGAGGAACGCACGCACCGACTGGGCGCGGCGGGCGCCGAGCGCGATGTTGTATTCGCGGGTGCCGCGCTCGTCGGCGTGACCTTCGATGGTGAAGGAGTAGCGCGGATAGGTCTGGAGCCACTGCGCCTGCTTCTCGAGGGTCACGATCGCCTGCGGGGTCAGATCGGTCTGGTCGCTCTCGAAGAACACGCGGTCGCCCACGTTCACGACGAAGTCCTGCTGGCTGCCCGGCGTCGCCGCGCTCGCGTTCGCGTCCATACCCACGTTCTTGTTGGCGCAAGCGCCCATCGACAACGCGATGGCAAGCACCGCGGCCAGCTTCAATCCCTGGAGGATACGCATAGGATATTTCATTCCGGAGCCTCCACGCTCACGTTCGTCCACTGCTGTCCGGTCTACAGGGGGTTGGTTAAGCGAACGTTCCGTCAACCTTGACGGAACCTTGCCTCAGCCGGTCAAATGCCCCCAACCAGCGAAAAGCACCCATTGTGGTTAATGGGTTGTAAATGTGGCGCGAGGGTGAAGGCAAGCGGCGTGAGCCGGCAAAAAGCCCGGCTCTGCTGGAATTTTGGGCTCTGGCCGAGGGGGCCCACACAATGCGGCGAATGGACGGAACCGAAGCCGGTCAGCCCAGGGTCGCGGCAGAGGCAGGACTGAGGGGTGCTGAAACGAGAACCGGCCGCAGCACAGCCTGGCGCTGATTATTGCGATCGAACAGCATCCGTCGTTCAAACGCGTTCGAACGCATGATGGGAAAGCGTGTCAGCACCTTTTCCCGGAGGTTCTTGAAATCGGACGCCATCAACGACGTCTTCATCGTATGCCAGCCCGGAAAGGCGCGCGGTTCGGCGACGGGCTCATGCAAAAACACGCGGCGGTAAAATGGCTGATGATCGGGACGGACCATCGCGAGGCCGGTATCGGCATTGAAATATTCGCAAGCCAGATAGGCCAGCCGGAGGGTCAGATAGGGGAGCTCCGGAAGTCGCTTGGCTTTCTCGGGATCGGCGGCAAGCCGCGCTGGATCGACGAAAACCTCGCCCCGATCGAGGCGTCTGTGGAGAAAATCGCCATACAATTCGGTCGAATAGGACATGCGCCATTCCTGCGTCAGGAGATGTATGCGGACGGAACTGCACAGCTCTCCATCGACGTAAACGCCGAATATCCAGACGTTGGGTGCGTCGTCATAGACATCGCGGACCTGACAGGTCTCGGATGGCAGGATCAATCCGCTATTCAGATACGCCTTGTAGCGCAGAAAGTAGACTGCATCTCTGTCTTCGGGAGTCTCGATCAGCCGGTAGTCGATGCGATCGAACAGCGCCGCGCCGCGCACCAGCGACGGCTTGCGTGGCTCCGCCTGAGACAACATCCGATACTCCCAACTTCAAATCAACTTCCGCGAGTATCGAAAGATTAAAGGTTCCTTAATATAATTGCAAAGCTTTAGGAGGCTTAGGGTTAACCTTTGGGCCCGCAAAACCCCGGATGCGGCCCATGTCCAAGGTGAAGGTGGAGCGTCGCGCGAAACTAGGCGAGTGATCGCGAGGGGACGACGGTCAGATGGTCATGCAAGCGATTGCCATGCGAAGCATTGAGCAATTGCCGGACCCGCACCGCCGGAACCGGACGGCTGAACAGGTAGCCCTGTCCTTCGGTGACGGTGCCATCAGCGCTGATCAGCTCGAGCTGCTCGCTGGTCTCGATGCCCTCGACCACGACAGCCATGCCGAGGTCTGCCGACAGCCGCGCCACGCCACGCAACAATGTCAGCGGGCGATCGGTGTCGATGCCCTCGAGGAAGGAGCGGTCGATCTTGACCTTCTGCATCGGGAAGTTGTGCAGATAGCTGAGGCTCGAATAGCCGGTACCGAAATCGTCCAGCGAGATGCGTACGCCGAGCGCATGCAGCTGCGACAGGATATCGTGGGTGAGCTGGGTATTGCGCAGCAGCGAGGATTCGGTGATCTCGATCTCGAGGCGGTGCGCCGGCAGGCCCGAGACTTCGAGCGCGTAGCGGATCTCGCTGAGCACGTCGCGCTGGTGGAATTGCTGCGGCGAGAAGTTGACGGCGACGCTGACGCTCTCCGGCCATTTCATGCATTCCATGCAGGCCCGGCGCAGGATCCAGCGGCCGAGATCGACGATCAGGCCCATGTCCTCGGCGACGGGGATGATGTCGACCGGCGAGACCGTGCCGCGGACCGGATGATTCCAGCGCAGCAGCGCTTCGCAGGTGGTGATCCTGCCCGACCTCAGATTGACCAGCGGCTGGTAGAACAGCTCGAACTCCTCGTTGGCGAGCGCCTTGCGCAGGTCAAGCTCGAGGATGCGGCGGGCTTCGACGGTGGCCGCCATCTCGTCACGGAAGAAGCAGAAGGTGCCGCGACCGTCGGCCTTGGCGCGGTAAAGCGCCATGTCGGCGTTCTTGAGCAGCGTGTCGGCGCTGACGCCCTCCGGCGGCGTCAGCGCGATGCCGACGCTGGCGCCGATCTCGACCAGGTGATTGTCGATCCGGTAGCGCTCGCTCAGGCGCTCGACGATACGGCGGGCAAGGCTCGCTGCATCCTCGGCCAGGTTGATGTTCTGCTGGAACACGACGAACTCGTCGCCGCCAAAGCGAGCGACGAAGTCCTCGGGCCGCAGCATCTCGCGCAGGCGGTTGGCCACCGCACACAGCAGCTGGTCGCCGCAGGGATGGCCAAGCGTGTCGTTGACCTGCTTGAACTGGTCGAGGTCGACGAACAGCAGCGCGGAGAGCCGGTCGGAATGACTGGAGGCCGCCAGCAGGGATTCGATCTGGTTGCGAAAATGGACGCGATTGGGGAGCGCCGTCAATTCGTCGTACCGGGCAAGATGCGTGATCTTTTCCTCGGCATTGCGCCGCTCGGTCACGTCCTCGAGCAACAGCACTGCGCCGCCGTCGGCCATCGGCTGGACCGTCCACGACAATGACCGGTTTCGTACTGCGTCAGGATCGATCGTAACGATCTGCTGCGCTTGCGAACTCTCGATCCCGGCGATGACCATCTCGCCGCTCGCGGCCGAGATGGAGCCGGAGCTGACGCACGCGGCCAGGATGTCACGCGCGGTGGCGCCACCCCGAACGAGATCGTTGGGGAGGTCCAGCATCTCGCCGAACCGGTGATTCATCACCGCGAGCTGTCTGTCGACGCGGAACATGCACAGACCGTGCGGCATGTTGTTCAAGGCGGTATCGAACTGCCCGGCAAGCGCCGCTTCGCGTTCACGCGCCACGACCGCGCGCATGAATATTCTATGCAGGTTGGCCGAGAGCTGCATGATCGCCAGCAGAAACGCGCCGCTGACGAACGCCATCGCGATGTAGTAAGGCGTGCCGCGTACTGCCAGGGCGATGACCGCGGGACCGAACTGAAGAACGGCCTGCTGGTGAAATATTGACGGCCGACCGTAAGCTCTTCCCGCTCCTCCGGCCACGATTCCGGTGGTGACGGACAGAGCAATGAGGTGGACTACGGCGTCATCGTTGCTCAGCAAGGCGATCGAGCACCATGTGCCGATCGCGGCAGCCTGAATCAACGCACCGATTCGATAACGCTTCTGCCACTTGGCAGCTTCTTCGGCGGTGAGGGCCGACTTGCGCGGGTTGAAGCGCCGCAGATCGAACACCCGGATCGCGCCTGCAACGACAAGAAACAGGGCGCACGCCCAAAGCAGGGTTTGTCCCGTCTTCAGCGCGGTCAGGCCCGCCGCAAAGGCGACGAAGACGACACCCGCGAATAACGGGCCGGACGCTTCGAACAGCGAATCGATCAGCGCCGCCGAAAGATTCGAGGGTTTTTGATCGATGCCGCCTGTCTGGCTTGCGAGCTGCATTTTGGTTCGTACGCGCGTCCTGTTTGGCACGTACTTTTACCCACACCAGATGAAGCCTTTCTGAGGGAACATCGTTAAAGTCGAGTTGTTTTTCGGCAATAGCGAAACTGTTTCCGCTGAAATATCAAGCAACTAGGCAAGCCTTGCCGGGCACAAGGTGAAGGAAAGCTTGCCGCGCACGCAGAAACCCGAAAAATCGGCGCTTCTTTTTCGAAAACGTCGCGCGTTGCAGGACGCGTGCGGTCTATTGGCCCGCGGTCGCGGACAGCAGCGGCGACCACGCCGGATCGGAGGCGAAGCCCGGCGTCGGCACCTTCAACTCGTTGCGGCCCGAGATGTCGACGGAGAACAGCGACGGTCCGCTATTGCCGCCGGGATCGCGGAAGAACATCAGCACGCGGCCGTTCGGCGAGAAGGTCGGGCCCTCATTGTGATAGCCGGAGGTGAGCAGCCGCTCGCCGGAGCCGTCCGGCTTCATGACGCCGATCGAGAACTGCCCGCCGCCTTGCCTGGTGAAGGCGATGTAGTCGCCGCGCGGCGACCATACCGGCGTCGAATAGGTGGCGTTGTTGTCGTCCTTGGAGAAGGAGATGCGCTGCGCCTGTCCGCCGCCCGCCGCCATCACATAGATCTGCGACCTGCCGCCGCGATCTGACTCGAAGCAGATGCGGGTGCCATCCGGCGAGTAAGACGGAGACGTGTCGATCGCCGGCGTGTCGGTGAGGCGCGTGGTCGAGCGCGAGCGCAGATCCATCACGAACAGGTTGGAATTGCCGCCCTGCTGCAGGCTCATGATGACGCGCTGGCCGTCAGGAGAGAAGCGCGGTGCGAAGGTCATGCCGGGGAAGTTGCCGACGATCTCGCGCTGGCCGGTCTCGATGTTGAAGAGATAGACCTTCGGATCGCCCTGCCCGAACTCCATATAGGTGATCTCTTGCGAGTTCGGCGAGAAGCGCGGCGTCAGCACGAGGTCGGCACCGCGGGTCAGATAGCGCACATTGGCGCCGTCCTGATCCATCATCGCAAGCCGCTTGACGCGGCGCTCTTTCGGCCCGGACTCGTCGACGAACACGACGCGGCTGTCGAAATAGCCTTTCTCGCCGGTCATCTGCTCGTAGATCTGGTCGGAGATGATATGGGCGATCCGGCGCCAATATTCCGGCGAGGTGAAATATTGCTGGCCGGCGAGCTGCTGACCGGTGACCACGTCCCACAGGCGGAATTCGGCCTTGAGCCGGCCGTCCGGCTGCCGCGTCATGCGGCCGGTGACGAGGGCCTGCGCGTTGAGGGTCTTCCAGTTCTGGAATTGCGGCGCGACGTCGATGTTGCTGATGCGCTCGATGAAGGCGGCCTGGTCGATCGGAGCGAACAGGCCCGAGCGCTTCAGATTGTTGGTGATGACCTGCGTGACGCCGTTGCTGACATCGCCGTCGGCGGGCGAGCCCGGCACGAAATTGGTGATCGCGATCGGGATCGGACGAAACTCCGTGGGATCGATGCGGAGCCGCCCCTGCGGCTGCTGGGCGAAGGCCTGGCCGCCCCCGAGCAACGCAAGCGTCGATCCGGTCAGGGTCATGAAACGGCGGCGGTTCATCGATCGAACGTCATTCATCGCAAAATTCTTTTGTTCGGATGTCACAACATATCTTTCAGGCCGAAGGTCATCGGAATGAGCTTCCAGCTATCGTATTGCTGTTTCGGCAGGAACGAATAGACTTGGCACTGCACGATAGCGCGCTTGGCACTCTCCGCCACCGCCTGGGCGATCGACCGCGACGGTCCTCGCACCGCGACGATGACCGGCTCCGAGGCCAGCGATCCGTCGACCTTCATGGGAATGTCGATGTCGGCTTCGTACAGGTTGGCGTCCTGCCCGTTATAGGTGGGCGTGAAGCAGCGCTTGACGGCGCCCTGGAATGCACCTTGCCACGTCGCGACATTGGTGGCGGCCGTCCCTGACGTCGAGCCCAGCGAGGCGGACGCATTCAGCGCCGCGCCGGCAAGCTCATGCCGGGTCGCCGCACGCTTGTCGAGGTCGCGCTGAATCTGCGCGGGGTCGAAGCTGCGCTCCTTGGGCTTCGGCTGCTGCTGCGGCTGCACGGCCGCGACCTTTTGCTCAACCAGCTTGGGCGGCGGCTTCTTGGTGTCCAGCTTCTTCTGGAGCTCGGCGATCGGATCTTCCTTGGCCGGATCGGGCTTCTTTTCCTGCGGCTTCGGCTCTTCTTTGGGCTTGGCCTCGGCGACCGGCTTCGGCGGATCGGGCTTCTTCTCGACCGGCTTTTCGACAGGCTTCGGCGGCGTATCGGGGGTCGAGTTGGTCTTGATCAGCTCTTTCTTCTCGGTGACTTTGCCGACGGCGTCTTCCTCGGGCTTGGCCTCGGCGATCTTCTCGACCTTAGGCCTCGGCTCTTCCTTCTTGCCGGTCTTCTGCCCGTTGGTGATTTGCGCGAGCTGGTCGGTGGAGATGATGTCGATCGGCAGCGACTCCTCCGGCGCGATGAAGGCCTTGCTGCTAAAGGTGAGCAGGCCCCATCCAATCACGAGGACGTGGAGGGCAATCGACGCAACGAGTGTCTTGTCGACGTTCACCTTCACCGGCTTAGGACCCCTGATCCGCCTCGGTGACGAGCGCCAGCTTCTTAAAGCCCGCGCCCGACAACAAACCCATCACCCTCGCCACCGTGCCGTAATCCGCCTTCTTATCGGCGCGCAGATAGATGCGCTCCTCGAGCCCGCCGCGCGCGTCCGTGATCGCCTTCAGCTTCGGGATCAACTCGTTCAGCGCCACCTCGGCGTCGTTGATGAACACCTTGCCTTTGATGTCGACCGACATCTGCAGCGGCTTCTGGTCGTTCTGGTCGAGGCTCTTGGCTTGGGTCTGCGGTAGGTCGAGCGGCACGCCCACGGTCAGAAGCGGCGCCGACACCATGAAGATGATGAGCAGCACCAGCATCACGTCGACCATCGGCGTGACGTTGATCTCGGCCATGACCGGCTTGCGCCGGCTGCGGCGCCCGCCGCCTCCGGACGAACTGGCTACGTTCATGCCCATGGATTGGTGCCCAATCTCGCCTTCACACTATACATGTCGTCCGTCAGCCCCGCTCGTCGATCTGACGCGACAGAATGGCCGAAAATTCATCAGCGAAGCCCTCGAGCCGCTGGGCCTGCCGGTTCACCTCGGAAGTGAACTTATTGTAGAAAATAGTGGCAGGAATGGCGGCGATAAGGCCGACCGCGGTCGCAAACAGCGCTTCCGCGATGCCGGGGGCGACCACCGCCAGAGAGGTGTTTTTCGATGCCGCGATCGACTGGAAGCTCGACATGATGCCCCAGACCGTGCCGAACAGGCCGACGAAGGGGCCGGCGGAGCCGACGGTCGCGAGCACGAGGAGCCGGCGTTCCAGCCGTTCCACCTCACGGGCGATCGAGACGTTCATGACCTTGTCGATGCGCATCTGGAGGCCCGCGACCGAGCGGGCGTGGCTTTCGAAAGAGCGCTTCCATTCGCGCATCGCGGCGACGAAACACGCTGCCATGGAATGGGTCGGCTTGGCCGAGAGCGTGCGATAGAGCTCCTCGATCGACTCCCCGGACCAGAACGCCTGTTCGAACCGGTCCATCGAACGCCGGGTGCGCGCGTAAAGAAAGATCTTGTCGATCGCGATGGCCCAGACCCAGACCGAGCAGGACAGCAGGCCCAGCATGACGCATTTCACGATCCAGTGAGCCTGCCAGAACAGCGCGATCAGCGACACGTCGGCGGAGGCGGCAACCGGAAGGGCGGACTGAGCCACGTCGGCCGGGTTCATCAGCAGTATCCTCTCAAGGCGATCGTTACCTATGCCCCGGCGAGCCAAATGGCGGCCGGTTCCCCTACAGCCGCGCTGGAACCGGCGCGGCCGGCAAGCCCGCTCAAAGCCTTGTCTTTCTGGGGTGCAGGGGCTTGTCCAAAGCCGCCGCCTGCATTCCCTGCCAAGATGTCAAAACTAAGGGCCTCGACGACAGCTCCGGGCGCGATTGTCCCTCATTACCAGAGCCCGACGATGGTTAATGCCGGGTTACCGGGGGCGAATTTGGCCGCGAGAAAGAGAGGCAGCGCAGGCGGTTGGGGACACCGGGCGCGAGACATGGTGTCGCCTGGGATTGCCGGAGAAAGGTGCGGGCCGGAACACGGTCGGTTCCCTCCCTGCAACGCCTTTCGGCGCCCCCACCCTCACCACTTCTCCTTCGAGGTCCGGACGTCGAGCTCGAACGACCAGGCCCGCTCGGGCTGGCGGTAGAGGAATTCGAAGGCATCCACGATGCCCGCAATGCTGATCAGGCTGTCCTCGCGGCCCGCCGCGTCGGGAAAGCGCGAGAAGATCTTGTCGCCGGCGATGGCGCCGTCGACCACGACATGGCCGACATGGATGCCGTCGGGCGCATATTCCTTGGCCATGGCCTGCGCCAGCGTGCGCACGCCTGATTTGGCCGAGTTGAACGCGCCGTAGCCGGAGCGCCCGCGCAGTGAGGCGCTGGCTCCGGTGAACAGCAGCGTGCCGGTCTTCTTCGGCACCATGCGGCGCACCGCTTCGCGGCCGAACAGGAAGCCGCCGAAGCAGACCACGCGCCAGGCATTCTCGAAATATTCGGCGTCCATCTCGATGATCTTTCCCGGCGTGTTGTTGCCGCGTTGTAGATCGCGAGGTCGAGGTCGTCGCCGGCAGCATCGAACAAGGCGGTGATGTCGCCCTCTTTGGTCGCGTCCGCGACGACCGGCGTGGCCACGCCGCCGGCCTTCGCGATGTCATCCACGACCGCCTGCAGCGCCGGCTGCGTCCGGCCCGCGACGATCACCCTGAGCCCCTCGGCTGCAAAACGCTTGCAGAGCTGGGCCCCAAGGCCGCGCTCCGGTCCAACGCCGATCACGATTGCCGTCTTCATTGCAGGCTCCGACGATTGAAAGCTGATGATAGGGTGAATCACGCCGCAGAAGCGGGCTCGGGGCAGTTGGTCAGCCGCGCGGGATTGCCGACCGCGGTGCAGCCGCCGGGCACATCTGACGTCACGACCGTGCCGGCGCCGATCTTTGCGAAATCGCCGATGCTGACGTCGCCGAGAATGCTCGCGCCGGCGCCGATATAGACACCGCGCCCGATGCGCGGCGAGCGCGTCGGCAGTTCACTGCCGCGGCCGATGCTGACGCTCTGCAGGATGGTGACGTCCTCGCCGATCACGACATTGGCGCCGATCACGATACCGGTGGCGTGATCGAGATAGACAGCCGAGCCGATCTGCGCGGCGGGATGAGTGCTGACTTGCAGGACGTTCGACGCATCGTTCTGAAACAGCAGCGCCGCATCGACGTGGCCGCGGAGCCAGAGCCAGTTCGAGACACGCCAGGCCTGCAGCGCGACATAACCCTTGAAATGCAGCAACGGCGCCAGCAGGCTGGCGATGGCTGGATCGCTGCGCACGATGGCCTGCAAATCGCAACCGGCCGCTTCGATCAATTCGGGTGAGCCGTGAAAGGCATCGAGGGCAAAGGCTGTGAAGCGCGCGCGTTCAACGGCGCTGCGCCCAAGGCGATGCCCGATCAGATCGGCCAGGGCCGCCGCAAAATCATCATGCGCCAGAATCGCGTCGGCAACGGCCTTGCCAAAGACCGGATCGGCAGCAGCGGCGCGCTGCGCCTCGCCGCGAATGTTTCGCCAGAGGCTGTCGCTCGCCAACATCGCAGCATGTGCCATCGTCGCTTCCGGAGTTTTGACGCATCCTTCTTGCCTGTCGAATATAGGCCGCGGCCAAGCCGCGCGCCACGGCACGTCAGCGGAACTGTCGCTATCCGAGCACCATGCCGCAGGTCCCCGTGAGGCTACGTGCTTGCAAGCCAGGCATCCGCGACCATATAGTCGGTTGAGTTTTCGGCCGAAACAGCTTTGGCCGGGATGCCCACGCAAAGCATCTTTTTCAAGATCCCGCGGTGGTCTGCCATCCGCGGGTTTTTCGTACCCGGCGGCCTTCGCTGCCGACACGAAACCCCTCACCCAAGGTCACGCCAAGACATGTCGCCCAACGCGCCCGCCGACGACCAACACGACGACATCATGTACCCCTCTGCCGTGCCGTTCCTGCTGGTCCATCTCGGCTGCATTGCGGCGATCTGGTCAGGCGTGACCTGGCAGGCTCTCGCGATCTGCGCGTCGCTTTATGTCGTGCGGATGTTTGGCATTGGCGCAGGCTATCACCGCTATTTCTCGCACAAGGCTTTTGCGACCGGCCGGGTGTTTCAGTTCGTCCTGGCTTTGCTCGCGCAAAGCACCGCGCAGAAGAGCGTGTTGTGGTGGGCGGCCAAGCATCGGCACCATCATCTGCATTCCGACACTGAACACGACGTGCATTCGCCGCGTCAGCGCGGGTTCCTGTACAGCCATCTCGGCTGGATCTTTGACCGGCGCCATGACGCCACCGACCTGGTGAAAGTCGGCGATCTCGCGGTCTATCCGGAGCTGATGTGGCTGCATCGTCTGGAGCTTCTGCCGGCCGTTACGCTCGCGGTGCTCTGCTTCCTGATTGCGGGCTGGTCGGGTCTGGTCGTCGGCTTCCTGTGGAGCACGGTGCTGGTCTATCACGCGACCTTCTGCATCAATTCCCTCGCGCATGTGCATGGACGCAAGCGCTACGTGACGGGCGACGATTCCCGCAACAACTGGCTGCTGGCGCTGCTCACTTTGGGTGAGGGCTGGCACAACAATCACCACGCCTACCAGAGCAGCGTGCGACAAGGCTTTCGCTGGTGGGAAATCGACGTGACCTATTACGTCCTGAAGGTGCTGTCCTGGTTCGGAATCGTGTGGAACATGAAGACGCCGCCCGAGCTGGTGCTGCGCAACGAGCAACCGCTCGGCGCACGCGTCATCAATCGCGCAGCCCGCGAGCTTGCCGGGCGGTTCGATGCGCACGCGCTCGCGCACGCGATCTCGTCCGCGCTGCACCGGGCCGAACTGGCCGCATTGCAACTGCCGACGCTGCAGGACATCCTCGATCGCGCGCATGACGGCGTCGATGCGCTGACGCACCTGCATCTGCCGAGGATTCCGACCCGCGACGAGTTTCTCACCGAGGCCAAGGCTATGTTCGCGCGAACGCGTTCACTCAACGAGATCGTCGATCACGCCTACGAGCACTTCCTGACATCGGTCCGCGCGCAGCTCGCCACGGCGCGCTGAAGCTCGCGGCCATTGCGCGCCTGGCCCGATCGAGTTCGCTTGCGCAAGTCTTGGTGCAAGTCTTGGCGCCTGACGATGGGATCCAGGTTCTGACCGGCCCTTGAAAACCAAACCGCCCGCCTGCGGGGTGCGCAAGCGGGCGGCTCGGAGCCATCAGGACTTTGGGGGCACGCGCCTGAAGGCTTTGAGAGGTGCGATCTTGTCGGGATCAGCCCTGCTGCTGGTCGGCCGGCGGCGGGGTCGGACGCGTCTTGTGCTGGGCCATGAACTGGTCGAACTCTTCCTTGTCCTTGGCGTGGCGCAGACGGTCGAGGAAGTTCTTGAATTCGACCTGCTCCTCCTCGAGCCGCTGCAGCGTCTCGGTGCGGTATTCGTCGAACGCACGGTTGCCGGAGGACGGCGGGCCGAAGCCGAAGCCGAAACCACGGCGCTCCATGCGACCGCGCATGCGGTCCATCTTGTACTGCATCCGCTCCATCTTGTTCTGCCAGCGATCCTGGTTGCTCCAGCACGACATTCTTCTGCTCCCGAGTGTGAAAAAGAGAAGGGCAAGTCCGATCGGCCACCAGATGATGAAGCCGAGGATGGTCACGGCAATCCAACCGGGATGCCATGGGGTATCGAGCATGTGGGGCCGCTCATACTGTTGCTGTTGGTCCGAGGGGCCGCGCCAGCGATTGACATCAGCGGTGTAGGCCATTTCCCTTCTCCATCACGGCATCTGCCGTTGTGAATGTAAATAACATTTACATAGCTAGACCATCCCGCGATTTTGTCAAGCTGGCGGCCTGACAGGGTAGCGGAATTATTTGCGCAACTTTATTTCGGCTTGCCCCAAGGACCCGCTGGCGGCACGCCAGAACCGGAGGATGCCTCCGGCGGCACCGGCGGCGGCTCGGCGCTTTTCGCCTGCGGTCTGCGGTCGGTCGGGAAGCCGAGGCCGCGCAGATAGATCAGCACCTCGGCTTCGAGCAACTCATCCGGCGACATCGGCAGTTTTCGGCGCGCGGCGTCCCCGCGGGCGAACAGTGAGGCGACGCCATGCGCCATCGACCAGATGTGCAGCGCCATCATCATGGCCGGCGGACGCGGCGTACCGGGCGGGGCGAGCGCCGCCAGCCGCTCCGCGGCAGCGCGAATGACGTTAAAAGCACGCTCGCTTGCGGCCTGCAGCGCTGCATTGGCATCGACCGGCAGGCCGGATTCGAACATCGCGTTATAGAAAGCCGGCTCCTCGCGGGCGAAGGCGAGATAGGCCCGGCCGACCCGCTCGAATGCGGTGACGGTGTCGGGGCGCCCGTCATCCCAGGCGGCCGTGAGACGCGCTTCGAACTGCTCAAAACCGCGCTGGGCAATCGAGGACAGCAGTTCGTCGCGGTCGCGGAAATGCCGATAAGGCGCGGCAGCACTGACACCGGCCATGCGCGCGGCATCGGCAAAGGTAAAGCCGGCCGCGCCCTTCTCGGCGATCAGCCCGAGGGCGGCCTGCAACAGGGCTTCCTTTAGATTGCCGTGGTGATAGCCGCGCTCCGCGCGGCCCTGCTCCTTGCGCCAGCTCATGTGAACGACCTTTACATGAGCCGGCGGTGAAGGTCACTAGCGCCGATGGGGCGTGGTGAACCCGTGCTTCCACGGTCAGGCCCGGGCCGATGCGACAGCACCGCGCCCGGACACGACGTTCCCGGACCTACATCTGCGGGATGGCCAGCACCGGCATGACCTCGACGGCCTCGCCGGGAAAGATCGCGAAGTGCGGATGGTTCTCGAACAGTTTTGCGGCGGCCTCCTGCGAGGCAGCCCGCACCACCGTGAAACCGGTCAGCGCATTGCTGACCTCGGCGATGCCGCTCGCGTCGATCTTGCGGGTCTTGCCGAGCGGGCCGCCGATCTCCACGATGACGTCCTTGTGCTTCTCGACCCAGCCATACCAGGCGGCCATGCCCTCGCGCTCCCTGGCCTTCCGTTCGGCCTCGGGAAGCGCATTCCAGGCCGCCATTTTCGACCCGTTCATGCTGCCGAGATAGACGGCGAGGAATTTGTGTTCGGCGCTCATCGGTTCTCTCCTTGTTGATCGATGGACGACAGAAGCGCGTCAAGCGCAACCGCCGCGACTAGGTCTTCAGATCGTCGAAGCCGGCGGCGGCGGCCTGCACCTCCGGCGGAAAGTCGGACATTTCCTGCACCTGGCGGATCTCGATGATCTCATTGGCCGAGGCCGGGCACTTCTTCGCCCAGGCGATCGCCTCCTCGCGCGAGCCGACCTCTATCATCCAATAGCCGCCCAGCATTTCCTTGGCCTCCGTGAAGGGGCCGTCGGTCACGACAGGCAGGCCGGTCGCAAACGAGACGCGGGCGCCCGTCGACGGCGGATGCAGGCCGTCCAGCGTGATCAGCACGCCGGCATCCTTCAGCGCCTCGTTGTAGCGCATCATCGCGGCGACGCGTTCGGGATCGAGTTGCACATCCGCCGGCGCCGTCTCGTAGCCGAGCGGAATCATCAGCATCATGAATCGCATGCGGTTCCTCACTGAGGACATAGGCGGACAGCAAGGCCCGCGCTCCCTGGTAAGACGAACGAACTTTTGCCAAGCAGACAGGGCCGTGAAAAATTATTTCAGAGGTCGTCGCGGCGCTAGCGCGACTGCGGCACGAACCGGCCGTCCTGAAAAGCGGCTCCGAAATAGACCTCGATACGGCGAACCTTGCGACCTGCGAAGGTGAAGAACTCCGTATTGCGAAAACTCCTGCCGTCTGTTGCCAGACAGCGATAGGTGACGAAGGCCTCGTTGCCCCCGACGAAGATGCGCTCGATGTCGTGGCGCGCAATCCAGCCGGTATCGCGCCAGCAGCGCTCGAAATAGGCGGCCTTGTCGAGGTCGTCATCGAACGGGCTGGTGAAGCGGAAGTCGTCGGCGAGCGCATCGCTGACCCGTTGGCGGTCATTGGCGAGATAGGCGGCGAAGAGAGTTCGAACTTGGTGCTCGCGGTCGTCAGGCATTGGGCACGTCCCTGGTCATCACGCCCATGGAAGACGATTGACTTGCCCTCTCGCCGACATCTCGCCGCAAGGATCGATGGCGGAACACAAAAATGCCTTCGGAACGCGACCGTAGAACTACGGTCGCAAATCGCTCACTTATGAATTTCGCAGTGCTTATGGAGCCAGAAGATGCGTCAACCGAACGATGTGGTCATCGCACGTGCAACTACGGAAACCCCGCAGCCGCGTGCGGACGTTTACAGTTGCTCAACGAGCCCATGCAACTTTTCCGTTTAAGCGACGCGGTACCCCCGTCGATTCGCCACCAGATCATTGCGGAGCATCAGGTGTTCCATTTCCAGAGCAAGAAAGTCAGGCACGCGGTCGCAGAAGTCGAGGCGCTCGACCGATCGCAGGCGGTGATCGAGTTCGGTCTCGACGGCACCATTCTCGATGCCAACGAAAATCTCCTGAAGATGAGCGGCTATTCGCTCGCGGAGATCAAGGGCAAGCACCACAGCATCTTCGTCAGCCCGGCCGAGCGCGAGAGCGCCCGCTACCGTGATTTCTGGGCCAGCCTGAATCGCGGCGAGTTCCAGACCACGCAATACAGGCGGTTCGGCAAGAACGGCAAGGAACTTTGGGTCCACGCCTCCTACGCGCCGCTGCTCGACGAGAACGGCAAGGTGGTCAGCTTCATCAAGTTCGCCACCGACATCAGCGCCTACAAGATGAAGAGCATGGAAGAAGCGGGCAAGCTTGCCGCGATCAACCGCGCCCAGGCCGTCATCGAGTTCAACATGGACGGCACCATCGTCACCGCCAACGAGAACTTCCTCAACGCGATGGGTTACTCGCTCGACGAGATCAAGGGCAAGCACCACGGCATGTTCGTGACGCCGGAGGATCGTGCCAGCTCAGCCTACGCCGATTTCTGGGCGCGGCTGAACCGGGGCCAGTTCGAGGCGGCCGAATACAAGCGGCTCGGCAAGGGGGCTAAAGAAATCTGGATTCTGGCAACCTACAACCCGATCCTCGACGAGATGGGCCGGCCGTTCAAGGTGGTGAAGTTCGCAACCGACGTGACCGCCCAGAAGATGAAGGCCGCCGACAATGACGGCCAACTTGCCGCGATTCAGAAGTCGCAGGCGGTGATCGAATTCAACATGGACGGCACCATCCGCACCGCCAACCAGAACTTCCTGGGCGCAATGGGCTATTCGCTGCCCGAGATCAAGGGCCAGCACCACAGCATGTTCGTCGAGCCGAGCGAGAAGAATTCGGCGGCTTATCGGCAGTTCTGGGAGAAGCTCAATCGCGGCGAACACCAAGCCGCGGAATATAAGCGGATCGCCAAGGGAGGACGCGAGATCTGGATCCAGGCGTCCTACAACCCGATCTTCGATCTGAATGGCAAGCCCTACAAGGTAGTGAAATACGCCACCGACATCACCGCGCAGGCGATCGGGCGCAAGAAGGCCGAGAATGCGCGCGGGCTGATCGAGGCGGTCGCGGCGGGCAGCGAGGAGATGAGCGCCTCGATCCGCGAGATCTCCGAGACCATGGCGAAGTCGCGCGAGAGCTCCAGGGTTGCGGCCACCCGCGTCGAGGCCGCCGACGGCCAGGCGCAGCGGCTGAACGCGGCCGCGCAGGCCATGAGCGGCATCGTCGAGATGATCGCCGGCATCACCGGTCAGATCAACCTGCTGGCGCTCAACGCCACGATCGAATCGGCGCGCGCGGGCGAAGCCGGACGCGGCTTTGCGGTGGTCGCCTCCGAGGTGAAGAGCCTCGCCAACCAGGCCAAGCAGGCGACCGACACGATCACCTCCGAGATCGACGCGCTGAACACGATCTCCGGCGACGTCGCGAGTTCGCTCACCGCGATCAAGCTCGCGATCGCCGGCGTCAACGAGTTCATCGCCTCCACCGCCGCCGCGGTCGAGGAGCAGAGCGCGGTGACCGCTGACATGTCGGCGAACATGCAGCGCGCATCTGCGGAGCTGTCGTAGTCGCGGCTTCACTGCTGCGGGCCACGCCGATCGCGGCAGACGCCGCGCATGGTCGACGGCTGGTTATTGCTCTGTTTGCTAGTCGAAAAACGATTGCACAATCAATGCGTGTATGCCTAATTGCCTCTGGGAGCGAGGAAACCGCGAGGCAATCACCAGCCGTTCGCTGTTTTCCGTCGATTTGGAGCTGGGCGCTCCAACGTTTTGAGACGGGGGCGTATGACATCCAAGATCGGGGCTTTGCCGCTTTTGCTTGCCGGATTTTTGTTGGCGAGTTGCGCGAGCCCGCGCAGCCTCGATGAACCGCCCTTGCAGATCCCGCCGCTGAAGCCGGGTTTCGGCCGTGTCTATTTCACCCGGCCGGGCAAGTTCCAGGGCTCGGCCGTTCAGCCCGAGATTCGGATGAACAATGAAGTCGTCGGCAGGTCCGTGCCCGGCGGATTCACTTTGTCGACCGCCCGCCGGGGAACTACGTTGTGACAACGACGACCGAGGTTCAAAACACAGTGACGTTCCAATTGGCCGCGGGAGAGTCGAAGTACATCAAGACCGCAGTGTCGGCCGGCATCCTTGTCGGCCATGTCACGCCGACGCTCGAATTCCCCGAGCAGGGACAATCCGACATCGGCCGCCTCAGATATGTCGGCCCCAAATTCTGATCGCTCATCGTGATCCCTTGCGCGGGACCGACTAAACTGTCATGCCGCGGGTCCGAGCAAAGGACCGCGCCATGACCTCCTCCCCCGCCAGAGTTGCTCTGATTACCGGCGCCGCGCGCGGGATCGGGCTGGCGACGGTGAAGCGCTTTCTCGCCGAAGGCTGGCGCGTGGTGCTGCTCGATATCGAGGGAGAGCTGCAGGCGGCCGCCACAGCGGCGCTGAAGAATCCCGACAACACGCTGGCGATCACCTGCGACGTGTCGGACGCAGGCGCCGTGGGAGCTGCAATGGCCGCGGTCATGAGCCGCTTCGGCCGGCTCGACGCGCTCGTCAACAATGCCGGCGTCGCGGTGTTCGCGCCGGTGCTGGAGACCAGCGATGCCGAGTGGAACAGGATCATGGCGGTCAACCTCACCGGCCCGTTCCTCTGCACCAAGGCGGCCGCGCCGCTGATGCGCGAGCAAGGCGGCGGCGCCATCGTCAACATTACGTCGATCTCGGCCGTACGCGCCTCGACGCTGCGCTCGGCCTACGGCACCAGCAAGGCCGGGCTTGCGCACCTCACCAAGCAGCTCGCGGTCGAGCTCGCCTCGCTCAACATCCGCGTCAATGCGGTCGCACCGGGGCCGGTCGACACTGCGATGGCGAAGCAGGTGCATACCCGGGAGATCCGCGCCGATTATCACGATGCCATCCCGCTCAACCGCTACGGCCTGGAGGAGGAACTCGCAGAAGCGATCTTCTTCTTGTGCTCGGAGCGCGCAAGCTACATCACCGGCCAAATTTTGGCCGTCGATGGCGGCTTCGATGCGGCCGGCATCGGCCTGCCGACGCTGCGTGGCGAACGGCGGAACGGGTAAATTTTGTACGGTGAGCAAAGGCGCTCTTGCGCCGTGCCCACCATGTTCTCCGGATTTGCGGCGCCGATGGTGAGCACCCCACGCCTTGCCCACCCGACCGGAACCGAGTTGGTGGAGACTTCATGCGACGCATTGCTTTCGTCAAGGCCTGGATCTTCGCAACCGCGCTGCTCGCTTCCGTCCCGGCCAGGGCGGAGATCCGTATCATCCAGAGTCCCGGCGGACAGGTCGGGCCGTTCCTCGATCTGTTCGAGAAGGTGCGCGAGACCGGCGATCGCGTAGTGATCGACGGTCCCTGCCTGTCGGCCTGCACGCTGGTGCTCAGCATCGTGCCGGGCGATCGCATCTGCGTCACCAAACGCGCCGTGCTCGGTTTCCATGCCGCGCGTTCAGTCGACCGGCGCGGACGCTTCTATGCCGAGCCGGAAGCATCCGAAGCCGTGCTTGCGGCCTATCCGGGCCCCGTGCGCGACTGGATCAGCCGTCACGGCGGCCTCACCTCGCGGTTGCTTTTGCTGAAGGGGCGCGACCTCGCTGCGATCTATCCGCGCTGTCGATGACAATGCGGTTGCAGGCGGCGGTGCCGATGCATGGCCTCATGCGCCGACCACGATATGCAGCGTGAATCGCGTCACACCATGGCCAAGTTGACTTGGCATACAGTCGACCAAACGACACCGATGTCCCGTCGCAAACCGGCGTCTACTGGAAAACGATCTGCACCACCGGCGCAAGCTTCACGCTCGCGCAGATCAGCATTCCCCACAGAGCAAAGTTGATTTGTAGCGCCGCCGCCATCGGTCGCTCCCTTCCAAGTCACGTCCGCCCTAATTTGTAGTTATTGTGAACAAAGCTAACGATTCGGGCGCGAAGTTCACAGCCTAATCTTGCGCCAATTGTTGTGCGCTGCAATTCGCTTCACGTCACAAACTCGCTCGCGCTCTTCTCGCAAACTGAATCGAGCGCACGATCTCCTTTCGGCCATGCCGGTGTCGTCGTTTTCCCTCAAGTCCCGGGTAAGCGTCGCGATGCAAAGTTTTCCACGCGGATTTGCGTGGCGTACCACACGGCAGGTTCGGCATGGCTCGATACATTCTCGTCTTGCTCAGTTTTTGCGCAGCGCTCGCGGGATGCGCAAGCGCGCCGGCGGCTGAACGTCGTCCGATCGCGTGGGACGGACTCGGTCAGGATCCCAATCGTCCTGCTGTCACAAAACGCAGCCTTGGCAAACACGCACCAGAGAGCGATCCCAATGCGGAGCGGCAGAGGGTGCTGGCCACGCTGCGTCCCTACTCCGACGCATGGTGGGCTGTTCAAGACGAGATCGAGGCCGAGAACGACAGGCAGCTCGGCTCGAAGCTCGTGATCTGCCGCAACTGCGTGACGCAGCCGCCCGGAGAGGACGTGACGGGATCGATCCGCTGACGAGCCGCGCTTCCTCTCTCGATAAAATCGAGAGAAGAAGCGGCAGCTCAGGGAACCAGCAGGGGTGCGCTTACATTCCTTCGGCGGGGCAGTTCACCATCCAGGGAATACCGAACTTGTCGACGCACATGCCAAAGCCCTTGGCCCAGAACGTCTTGCCGAAGGGCATGGTGACGATGCCGCCATCGGCAAGCGCGTTGAACTTGCGCTCGCCGTCCGCCGGGTCCGCGACAGTGACCGAGATCGAAAAGCCCTGCGGCTTTTGAACATGCTCGGGCGGCGCGTCGGAGGCCATCAGCACGCTGCCGTCGGGCAACGACAACCGCGCATGCATAATCGTCTTCTCGCGGCCGGGCGCGCCCGGCATATCCGCCGGCGCATCCGAGACACGCATCATGGCGTCGATCTTGCCGCCGAGTACCTTGGCGTAATAGTTGAACGCCGCTTCACAGGTGTCCTGATAGAACAGATAGGCACTGACCATCGTTTCTCTCCTCTTTCCGTCTCTTTGCATCTTGGGGCGGTGGCTGGCGTTACTTCTCGGTGAGCTTCTTCAGGCCGGCGAGGCCGGCCTCAAAGTCCTTGCCAATCATTGTGTCCATGTTGATGAAGACCTGCATCACCTTCGACATCAAGGGCGCCGGACCGTACATCGCCCACGTGACCAGTGTCGCATCGCCTTGCGGCATAAAGGTGAACTCGGCGGTGTTGTGGCCCTCGAAAGGCCGCTCGAAATCGAGCTTGATGCGGAGTTTCGACGGCGTGCTCGCCTCGAGGATCTCCATATGGCCGGCGCCGACATTGCTGTTGCCATCCCAGGCATAGGTCGCGCCCTTCCCTGCCGCGGTTCCTCCGAAGGTGCGCTTCATGGCGGGGTCGCGCCCCTCATAGGGCGACCAGCTGGTCCAGAAGTGGAAATCGGAGACGAGCGGATAGATCGCCTCGGCCGGCGCCTTCAGCGCGAGCGAGCGCTCGACCCGGAACGTGTCGGGCTTGGTGAGGGCGAAAACGAGGATGCCCGCGATCCCGGCCGCGAGCAGGACAGCGACAATGGCAATGGCTCTCAGCATAAAGGACTCCTGGATACGGGATTAAGACGAAGGGAGACGGCGGGGACCGACAATTGGCGGGAAGAATTATTTGCTGTCGCTTGACCCTTACTTGGCCTTCGCACCCTGCCGGGCGCCGCCATTGGCTCCCTTCGGCTGGCTGTCCCGGATCAGGCGGTCAATGTGCATGCGGATGTGGGCGGCCTCGGCCGAGGTGTTGGCCAGCGCGATGGCGCGGTCGAAGGCGATACGGGCTTCGTCGTTGCGGCCGAGCTGCATCAGGAAGGCCCCGCGCACGCCGTAAAAATGAAAGTAGTTGGCAAGTTTCGGCGCCAGCGGCTCGATCAGGTCGAGCGCGGCCTGCGGCCCGCGCACCTTGGAGACCGCGACCGCGCGGTTGAGCGTCACCACCGGCGAGGGCTGCACCACTTCGAGCGCACCGTAGAGCAGGTCGATCTGGGTCCAGTCGGTCTCATCCGGCTTCGCCGCGCGCGCATGCAGCGCTGCGATCGCGGCCTGGATCTGGTAAGGCCCGCTGCGGCGATGGCGCATCGCCTTGTCGATCAGCGCGAGGCCCTCCGCGATCATGGTGCGGTTCCACAGCGAGCGATCCTGGTCCTCGAGGAGAATGAGCGTGCCGTCTTTAGCGAAGCGCGCGGCGCTGCGCGCGTGCTGCAACAGGATCAGAGCAGTCAGGCCCATGATCTCAGGCTCGCCCTGAAACAAGCGCAGCAACAACCGCGCCAGCCGGATCGCTTCCTCGCACAGCGGCTTGCGGATCTCCGCAGTGTCGCCGCTTGCCGAATAGCCCTCGTTGAAGATCAGATAGATCATCGCTGCGACGCCGGCGAGCCGCTCGGAGCGCTCGATCGCGCCGGGCGTTTCGAACGGCGTTCCGGCTTCCGCGACTTTCGCCTTGGCGCGGGTGATGCGCTGCTCCATCGCCGCATCCGAGACCAGGAAGGCGCGCGCGATCTGCTTCACGGTTAGGCCGGAGACGATGCGCAGCGCGAGCGCGATCTGCTGCGTCGCCGGCAATTGCGGATGGCAGCAGATGAACATCAGCCGCAAAATATCGTCGCGGTAGTGCGAGCCGTCGAGCCGCTCGGCGAGCGCGCCCTCGGCGTCGTCGAGATCGGAGATCGCCTGGTCGTCCTCGGGCAATGGCTGCTGCTTGCGGGTGCGGCGCACCTCGTCGATCGCGACATTGCGGCCGACCATGATCAGCCAGGCCGCGGGATCGCGCGGCGGCCCGTTCTGCGGCCAGGTTTTCAGCGCGCGCAGGCAGGCGTTCTGAAATGCCTCCTCAGCCGTATCGAGATCGCGAAAATAGCGCAGCAGCGCACCCACCGCCTGCGGACGCGCCGAGGTCAGCGCGGTCTCGATCCAGCCGGTGTCGGCCTCGCTCACGCGGAAATTCCTCCGGGCCGGAATACGCCGACGGGCCGCACCTCATAGGCGCCGCCGGGATTGGCCGCACCAAGATCGCGCGCGACGTCGAGCGCATCGTCGAGGTTCTTGCAGTCGACGATGTAGAAGCCGAGCAGCTGCTCCTTGGTCTCGGCATAGGGGCCGTCGAGCACCAGCGGCGGGTCTTCCTTGCGCAACGTCGCCGCCGCCGTGGTCGGCAGCAGCCGGGCCACCGGCCCGAGCCGGCCCTGTTGGTTCAGCCTATCCTGCACCACGGCGAGCTTCTTCATCACGGCCTCGTCCTGGTCCTTGCTCCAGGAGCCGACGAAGTCCTCGTCGTGATAGCAAAGGATCGCATAAAGCATGGACAGCACCTTCCCTGAACGCTTGTTTTGAAGACGATCCACTATGCCCCGCCCCGACAGGGCTGCGGAAAGAATTTGCGAGAAAAATCCGTCGGATCGTGCCAAGGAGGGCCTTCAAAAGCGGAACCTTATGAGGCACTTCGAATGACCGTGGGCATACTGGCCGTCCTGATCAACAGCACGCAGCAGAACTGGCTGCCGGAGCGCTGGAAGGTCCGCTTCGACGCGGTCTGCGGCGGCCGCCGCGTGGTGGTGCTGCCGGATACCGGTCTCGATCCCGCCGAGGTGCACTATGCCGCGGTGTGGAAGCCGGTCCCGGGCGACCTCGGCTCTTTCCCCAATCTGCGGGCGATCTTCAATCTCGGCGCCGGTGTCGATGCGCTGATGGCGGACAAGAGCCTGCCTGACGTGCCGCTGGTCCGCGTCGCCGTGCCGGATCTCACCAATCGCATGACCGAATATGTCGTGCTGCACGTGCTGATGCACCACCGCCAGGAGCTTTACCTGCGCGACTCGCAACGCGCGAAGCGCTGGGAGCCCAGATATCAGTGGCCGGCGAGCGCGGTCACGGTCGGCATCATGGGCCTCGGCACGCTCGGTGCCGACGCGGCCGACGTGCTGCGGCGGCTCGGCTTCCGGCTCGCCGGCTGGAGCCGTAGCCCGCGCACGATCGCGGGGGTCGAGTGTTTCCACGGCACGGCCGGAATGGATGCGTTCCTGCGCAAGACCGACATTCTGGTGTCGCTGTTGCCGCTGACGCCTGACACAAATGGCATCCTCAACCGCGACGTCTTCACAAAGCTCAACCGCAATAGCCCGCTCGGCGCGCCCGTGCTGATCAATGCCGGCCGGGGCGGCCTGCAGAACGAAGCCGATATCCTGGCCTGCCTCGATGACGGCACGTTGGGTGCGGCCTCGCTCGACGTCTTCGTGCAGGAGCCGCAGCCGAAGGACAGCCGGTTCTGGACCCACCCCAAGGTCGTGCTGACCCCGCACAACGCCGCCGACACCGACGCGGATGCGATCTCGGCCTATGTCGCCGAGCAGATCGCAAGGTTCGAGGCGGGTGGCGCGCTGGAGAATGTCGTGGATCGCGGCAGGGGGTATTAAGGCTCCATAGCGTCCCCATCCATACCCCCGCTCCATGCTCCCCGTTCACCCTCTCTTAGAGAGAAGTTGATAGGCATTGTTAATCAATGCTCAACGAACGGGTCCGGCATGCGCTCTCCCCTCGGCCTCAGGATGCGGATCACGGTTGCGCTGGCGCTGACGGCGGCGGCCACCGCGCTGATTGCCGTGCTCGGGGCCATGTGGATCATCGCGGGCATCATCGACCGCGCCGACCAGCGCGAGCTCCGCAGCCATTATGATGCGCTGCTGTCGCGGATCGCGGAAGAGTCGCATCGCGCCGCCGCCATGAGCGCTGTCGTGGCCGCGATGCCGGCGACGCAGGAGGCGATGGCCAGGCAGGATCGCGAGGCGCTGATACGGCTATTCGGGCCGGTGTTCGCCGCCACCAAGTCGGAATACGGCGTCGAGCAGTTCCAGTTCCATACGCCGCCCGCGACGTCCTTCCTGCGCGTGCACCAGCCGGCGAACTTCGGCGACGACCTCTCGACTTTCCGCAAGACCGTCGTCGACGCCAATCAGGAGCACAAAGTGGTCGTCGGCCTCGAAGGCGGCGTCGCCGGGCTCGGCATCCGCGGCGTGGTTCCGATTGCCCAAGCCGGCAAACATCTCGGCTCGGTGGAGTTCGGCCTGACTTTCGGCCAATCCTTCATCGAGGATTTCAAGCTCAACCGCCATGTCGACATCGCCTTCCATCTCGCCGATGGCGCGGGCCTCAAGCTGTTCGGCGGCACGCTGAAGGGCAAGAGCTTCTTCGAGCCGGCTGACTACAGTCGCGCCGCCGGCGGCGGCTTCACCGTGAAGCAGGCCAAGCTCGACACGACGCCGATCGCCGCGCTGCTCGGGCCGATCAAGGATTTTTCCGGAAAACCGCTCGGCGCCGTCGAGCTGGTGATGGACAATTCCGATTACGTGGCCTCCGCCGACCGCGCCTGGATGCTCGCAATCGCCATCGCCGCGCTCGGGCTCGTGCTGGCTGCGATCGTCGGCTATCTCATTGCCCGCGGCATCTCGCGGCCGATCCTCTCCATCACCAGCATCATGCGCGAGCTCGCCGACGGCCGGATCGACGTCGCCGTCCCCGAAAGCAAGACGAACGACGAAGTCGGCGCGATGGTAAAGGCGGTCGCGGTGTTCCGTGACAACGCCGTCAATTTCAGCAAGCTCCAGGCCGATCAGCTCGAGGCCAAGGCCCAGTCCGAGGCCGAGAAGCGGCGCGCCTTCGCGGCACTCGCCGACAATTTCGAGGCCAGCATCCGCGACGTCGTCACCACGGTGTCCTCGGCCGCGGTCGAGATGGAGCACACCGCGCGCTCGATGTCCGATATCGTCGAGCAGTCGCGCCATCAGACCCGCGCGGTCTCGTCGGCCTCGGCGCTCGCCTCGGAAAATGTGCAGACGGTGGCGGCCGCAGCGGAGGAATTGTCCTCGTCGATGACCGAGATCAGCCGCCGCCTTGCTCATGGCACCGAAGTGGTGGGCAAGGCCGCCAGCGACGGCCGGCAGTCCAACGAACGGGTGCAGAGTCTGGCAGAGGCCGCGCAAAAAATCGGCGACGTCGTCTCCTTCATCAATGGCATCGCCGGGCAGACCAATCTACTGGCGCTGAATGCGACGATCGAGGCCGCGCGCGCGGGCGAAGCCGGTCGCGGCTTTGCGGTGGTCGCCTCCGAAGTCAAGGCGCTCGCGACCCAGACCGCGAAGGCGACCGAAGAGATCGGCGCGCAGGTGACGGCCGTTCAGGGTGAAACCGCGGGCGCCGTCAATGGCATCCAGTCGATCTGCGCGACGATCCAGCAGGTCGACGAAATCTCCGCCGCGATCGCGGCGGCCGTCGGCCAGCAGGGCACGGCGACACAGGAGATCGCGCAGAACGTTCAGCAGGCCGCAGCGCGCACCGGCGAGGTCTCGCAGAACATCGCCGGCGTCACCGACGGCATCGCCGCGACGGGCACGGCCGCGGAAGAAGTACTGGTCTCGGCGATCGAGCTGTCAAAGCAGTCGCAGCGCCTGCGCGACGAGGTGGATCGTTTCCTCGCACAGATACGGGCAGCGTAACGCGGCTAAGGCTTAAGCTTGGCTCCCACCATCACATCAATCGCGCCATTCACAATGGCCTCCAGCTCCTTGCGCGAGACGCGCGCGCGGGAGCGGATAGCAATGGAGTGCACGGTCGCCGATGCGATCTGCGCCAGCACGGCAGGGTTGGCGCTCTCCGGCAACTCGCCTTTCTCCTTGGCTCGCCGGAAGCAATTGGCAAAAGCCTTATCGAGCTCGGTCAGTCCATCCACCACCATCGCGCGGATCTCGGGATCGCCAACCGCTTCGGAGGCCGCGGTCACCACCGTGAAGCAGCCGCGAGGACCGGTTTCGCCGGAGAGATAGATGTTCAGCGCGCATGCGAAGATGCCCTCAAGCGCTGACGCACCGGCATCTCCTCTCGAAATATCTCGGCCATCGAGGCGCGCGCGTCCTCGCGGTAGCGCTGATAGCTCTTGATGTAGAGCTCGCGCTTGTCGCCGAAGGCGCCGTAAAGGCTCGGCCGGTTCATGCCGGTGGCCTCGCTGAGATCATCGAGTGAGGTCGCGGCAAAACCTTGCTTGCGAAACAGATCGAGCGCCCTGCCGAGGGCGACGTCGGGCTCATAGGCGCGCGGCCGTCCGCGACGCTTAGGCTCGACGCGGCGCCCGGGTTCAGTGGCCGCAGCCGGTGGCTTTGATTTTTGTACCATGTCGCAAATTAATCCTTGACCCGCCACATATTATGCAAGATAGTACAAAAATCAATCTGGCCAGGTTGAGCGACACTCACAAAGAGAATTTGCCCAAGGAGGCCCACGATGGATGTTTATTTCTCGCCGCTCGCCTGCTCCATGGCGACGCGCGTCGCGCTCTATGAAGCCGGCGCCGAGGCGAATTATCTCGAAGTCGATCCCCCGACCAAGACGGTGCTGAAGGACGGCTCCGACTTTCGTACCGTCAATCCGATCGGCCTGGTGCCGACGCTGCGCACCGACGAAGGCGTGGTGCTGACCGAGAACGCCGCGATCCTGCAATATATCGCCGATCGTTTTCCGCAGTCCGGCCTCGGCGCCGCAGCGGGCATCGATCGCACCCGGCTGCATCAATGGCTCTGCTTCATCGGCACCGAGCTGCACAAGGGCCTGTTCGTGCCCGTGCTCGACCGCAAGGCATCGCGGGAGGTCAAGGCCTACGTACTCGAGAAGAACCTGTCGCGGCTCGACTATCTCGACAACTACCTGAAGGGGCGCGAGTTCCTGCTCGACCATTTCAGCGTTGCCGATGCCTATCTCGTCACGGTCATCAACTGGACCATGGCGACGCCGCCGATCGAGCTTTCGAAATGGCCGAACGTGAAGGCCTATTACGAGCGCCTGCGGCAACGGCCGTCGATTGTGAAAGCGATCGCGGAGGAGTTCGAGCTGTACAAGGCCGAGCAGGCGCGGAAAAAGGCGGCGGCGTAACGTCGGTTCATCGAGGCGTCGTCCCGGCTGTCACAGCCGGGACGACGCTTTCTCGTTGGCTCACCGCGTGTAGCCGTACATCGCAGCCGCACTGTCTGACGACACAAGCCCGCTCTCGACATCGTCCTTGACGGCCGCGCGATCGCGCTCGCTGGGCGTACCGATGCCGCCACCGCCCGGGGTCATCACCACGAGCCGGTCATCTGCCGGAATGGTCTGAAAGCCCTTGCCACGCATCTTTTGGCCGGACTTCAGGCCAACACAACCAGCCTCGCCGTTCTGGCCGCCATCGCGTCCGCGTGGCGGATGGTCGATGCGATCGAATGCCGCGAGGATGTCGAAGGGCGCATCGATGCCGGTGCCGACCTCGATGATCTGGCCGAGGCCGCCGCGGGTGCGTCCCGCCCCGCCAGAGTCGGGACGCAGCTCCTTGCGCCAGAAGATCAACGGCGTCTGGGTTTCGGCGATCTCGACCGGTGTGCCGCGCACGCCGCTGGGGTACGCGGTCGCGGACAAGCCATCCTTGCCGAAACGCGCGCCGGTGCCGCCGTTGGACGTCACCGCCATCGAGAACCCGTAATTGCCGCCAGCACCGCTGCGGGTCTGTCCGCGCACGTTGAGATTCCACAAGCACGAAGTGCCTTCGGCCGGCACCCGCTCGGGAATGATCTGGCGCAGACAGCCGAACACCACGTCGGGCAGCATCTGGCCGACGATGTGACGCGACGCCACGGGCGCCGGCTTCGGCGCATTGAGGATGGCGCCAGCAGGCGCGGAGACCGTCAACGCCGAGAGCGAGCCGGCATTGTTCGGGATCTGCGAGGCGACGACGCAGCCGAGGCCGAACACGGTATAGGCCGTGGTGTAGGAGAGCGGCACGTTGATGCCGAACTTCGAGGCGGCCGAGGTGCCGTCGAAATCGACATGGATGCCGTCGTCCGAGATCGTCAGCGTCGCGGCCAGCGTGACCGGCGCGTCATAGCCGTCGACCACCATGCTGTTGCGCCAGCTTCCTTTCGGCAATTTCGCGATCTCGGCCAGCACCGCCTCGCGCGAGCGATCGCAGATGTAGTCGCCGAGCTCATCGAGGGTGTCGATCTCGAATTCGGTCATCATCTCGACCAGGCGCTCGCAGCCGACATCGTTGCAGCCGGCGAGCGAATAGGTGTCGCCCTCGGTATCGATCGGCAGTCGCGTGTTGGTGCGGATCATCGCCATCAGCGTCTCGTTGATGACGCCCTGCTCGATCAGCTTCAGCATCGGGATGTAGAGCCCCTCCATGAACACGTCGGTGGCGTCGGGGCCGAAGCCGATGCCGCCGATGTCCATCAGGTGGCTGGTGCAGGAAAACAGCGCGACGACCTTGCCGTCCTTGAAGCAGGGCGTGGTGACGACGAAGTCGTTGAGGTGGCCGGTACCCATCCAGGGATCGTTGGTGATGAAGGCGTCGCCTTGCTTCATCGTCTCCAGCGGAAAATGGTTGATGAAGTGCTTGACCGATTCCGCCATCGAGTTGACGTGGCCGGGCGTGCCGGTCACCGCCTGCGCCAGCATCCGCCCCCTGAGGTCGAACACGCCGGCCGACAGGTCGCCGCATTCGCGTACGATCGGGCTGAAGGCGGTGCGGAGCAGCACCTGCGCCTGCTCCTCGACCACGGCGATCAGCCGGTGCCACATGATCTGAAGGTCGATCAGGCTCGCGCCTTTTGCCTTGCTCATGATCAGGCCGCCTTTCGTTCCATGACGATGCTGCCGGCACCGTCGATATGCGCGTCGAAGCTGTTCGAGACGAAGGTGGACGTTTCGTCTTCCGCGATCACGGCAGGACCCGCAATCGTCGCGCCCGGCGCCATGTCCTCGCGGCGATAGAGCGGGATCTCGATCACCCCGCCTGCCCGGCCGTCGAAGAATTTGCGGCTGCCCGACGCTTTGCCTGCGGGCTTGCGCGTCACGGCGGCAACCGTCGGCGGATTGCGCGCTTCGGTGGTCGCAAGCACCGACCAGCTCAGCACCTCGATCGCCGCGCCCGGGATCGAACGCTCGAACATTGCGGAATAATCCGCTTCGAATTTTTGGCGCAGGCCGGCGAGATCGGCCGAGGTCAGCGGCCGGTTCGGCAGCTCGACGGTGATCTCGTGGCCCTGGCCGACATAGCGCATGAACGCAGCGCGGCGTTCCCGCACCGGCGCGCCGGCAGCACCCGGCTCGACCAGCGCACGCGCTTCGGTGACCATGTCCTGAAGCAGGTCGGACACTGCACCCGTGTCGAAATCGTCGAGCCGGACGTGGCGGCTGCGCACGAGTTCATAGGCGATGGGAGCCGCAAGGAATCCGACCGCCGAACCGACGCCAGCATTCGAGGGGACGATCACCCTGGAAACGCCGATCTTCTCGGCGACGCGCGCGGCATGGAGCGGCGCGGCACCGCCGAAGGCGATCAGAGTGTGCTGGCCGACGATCTCGCCGCGTTCGACCGCGTGCACGCGCGCAGCGCTCGCCATGTTCTCGCAGACGACCTCGTGCACGGCATAGGCCGCGGTTTCCGCCGACAGGCCCAGCGGCTCGCCGACCTCACGCAACAGCGCCTGTTTCGAGAGCTCCGGGTCGAGCTTGATCGTGCCGCCCGCAAAGGCGTCAGGATCGATCATGCCGAGCGCAAGGTCGGCATCGGTCACGGCCGGGCGCTGGCCACCGCGGCCGTAGCAGGCAGGCCCCGGCTCCGACGATGCGCTCTCGGGACCGACCGTGACGCGCTTCATGGCGTCGAGATGGGCGATTGAGCCGCCGCCGGCGCCGATCTCGACCATCTCGATCACGGGGATGCGGACCGGCAGGCCCGAGCCTTTCAGGAAGCGCGCGGCACGATCGACCTCGAACACGCGCGAGGTCTCGGGCTGGTATTTCTCGATCAGGCAGATCTTGGCGGTGGTGCCGCCCATGTCGAAAGAGAGCACCTTGCTCTCGCCAAGACGCGCCGCAATCTGCGCCGCGAAGATGGCGCCGCCCGCGGGGCCGGATTCGACCAGACGCACGGGAAAGCGCCGCGCCGTCTCGATCGAGGTGACGCCACCGCCGGAGGTGACGAGATAGATCGCGCCGCGATACTGCTCGACCTGCAAGGCATCGGACATGCGCGCGAGATAGCCGTCGATCAGCGGCTGCACATAGGCGTTGGCGACCGCTGTCGACGTACGCTCATATTCGCGGATCTCGGGGCACACCGCGGAGGACAGCGTCACGGAGATGCCGGGCATCTCCTCACTGATGATCGCTGCCGTGCGGCGCTCGTGCTCGGGATTGGCATAGGAATGCAGGAAGGCGATCGCGACGCTCTCGACCTTCAGCGCACGCAATTTCGGCGCGAGCGCCTGCACGGCTGCTTCATCCAGCGGGAGGCGAACCGCGCCGTGCGCATCGATGCGCTCGGGCACGGTGAAGCGCAGGCTGCGCGGCGCCAGCGGCTTCGGCTTGTCGATGCTGAGGTCGTACTGATCGTAACGGCTCTCGGTGCCGATATCGAGCACGTCGCGAAAGCCCTCGGTCGCGATCAGCGCGGTCTTGGCGCCGCGCCGCTCGATGATGGCGTTGGTCGCGAGCGTCGTGCCGTGGATAAACACGTCGATGTCGCTGATATGCGCGCGCGCATCGGTAAGGATAAGCCGCATGCCGTCCAGCACCGCCTGCTCGGGCCGCTGCGGAGTCGTCAGCACCTTGCGCGTCTTGCGCACCTCACCCACGTCCAGCACGATATCCGTGAACGTGCCACCGATATCGACGGCAAGCCGCACCTCGGCTCCCTCAAGCATTCCTGAAAACTCCGTGCTGATCGTCAAACTGAGATCGAAACCGCAGCAATTTTCATACCAGCGACGGTGCAAATGGTGAAGCCATCCGCATCCTCCGCGTGGCACCTATGCGATAGGGGCGTGCTCGCGAAGTCCGCCTGATCAGAGCAGGAATGCGAGCGCCGCCTCGCAGCGCTCCTCGACCTTGAGCGTCAGGAGATCGTCGGCACGGGTGCGTCCGAGATTGACCGCGGCGATCGGAATCTGCCGATCTGCGGCAGCCTTTACGAAGCGGAAGCCGGAATAGACCATCAACGACGAGCCGACGATCAGCATCGCGTCGGCCTGCGACAGATGGTCCTGCGCGGTAGCGACCACGTCGCGCGGGACGTTCTCGCCGAAAAACACCACGTCGGGCTTGAGGATGCCGCCGCAGGCTTCGCAAGCAGGCACCTTGAACGACGAGAAATCCGCATGCTCCAGGTCGGCGTCGCCGTCAGGCGCGTCCGCCGCATCGAGCGTCAGCCATTCAGCATTGGCGCGGCCAAGCGCATCCTGGAATTCGTTGCGCGGCGTCTTGCGGCCGCAGCCCATGCAACGGACCAGGTCGAGCCGTCCGTGCAAATCGATCACCTCCCGGTGACCGGCGGATTGATGCAGCCGGTCGACATTCTGGGTCAGCAGCATCTCGCAACGCCCGCTCGCCTCGAGCCGGGCGAGCGCATGATGCGCATCGTTCGGGCGCGCCTGGCCGAACCGCCGCCAGCCGATAAGGCTGCGCGCCCAATAGCGCTGGCGCGTAGGTTGTTCGGACATGAAAGCGTGAAAGTTGACCGGCTGGGCCCGCTTCCAATTGCCGTGGCTGTCGCGATAGTCGGGGATACCGGAATTGGTGCTGCAGCCGGCGCCCGTCAGCACGAACAGTTTTTCGTGCCGGCCGATGAAGTCCTCAAGCGGATGATCTGCCATGGCGCAGATGTAGTCCGCGCCATCAGGTTTTGCCAGATCACCCGCGCTCCGGGCAACGATCCGCCCATCATTGCGTTGCGGACGCTGCCGGCTGTTTCGAAGGCCCGGCCGGCCTCCGCGGCGCAGCCTGCTTCTGCGAGATGACGGCCTTGCCCGCGGGCGCTTCGGGCGCGGTGGGCGCCAGCGGCGCGGATTGGCCGACCGACAACGACACACCGAAAACGCGCCATTGTCCCACTGTTGCTGGATTGCATCGCGAGACTTCCGTCAGACGTTGTGGGGACCGACATCATGCTTGTGCTTGTGAAGAAACCGGGCGAGTTGCCCGCGGAGCACCGCTGTCTCCAACAATGTTCCAACCGACCCGGCAGTGTCGAATATCTCCCGTTGAAGCGTCGTCGGCAGAGAATTCCATTGCATGATGACGGCCGCTCCGAGACACCGCAAAACGCGCTCCTCCTCCGCCGCGAGGGCTGCACCGCACGATCGCTCCGTCTCCCCGGCATTGACTGCATCCACGCATTGATCCGCGAGGACCTGCTCGTTGTCCGCGCGCGACACGAGGCTGTCCTGCAGTTTCTCAAATTTACGGGTGTCGTCCTTGCCGGGCGAATTCCTGGCCAGTTCGCCGTACGCGGCAGCTTTTGCACGATACTGCAGAAATTTAAACATACGGGCTCCTTTCGTTGAGCGTCGGCGTGTGTCCTCGCGCGCTACATGCCGGCTGGCGCCGGGACACTCAGAGACATCAGTGGAACGTCGAACGCGTATGCGAAGCCCCTCTCCGCATAGGTCAATTCCACGTTGCCCTGAAGTTGACGACCAAGGGTTTCAATCAGTCTCGTTCCGAAGCTGCGCTTTTGAGGTGGCCGGATCAACGGACCATCCTTCTCGGTCCAGGTCAGATGAAAGCGTTGCGTCTGCGGGGCAATCGTCCAGACGATATCGACACGCCCCTGCGGGACGGAAAGCGCGCCATATTTCGTGGTGTTCGTGCAAAGCTCGTTGAGCGTCATCGCGACGGCGATGACGGCGCCCGAATTGATCCGGACATCAGGTCCCGAGATCAAGAACTTCGATTCATTGCGGTCGTCGAAAGCTTCGGTCGCGCTGCGGACGACCGGGCGGAGATCGGCGTTGGACCATTTCGTCTGCAAGAGGAGATCGTGTGCCCGGCCGAGCGCCAGTAACCGGCCCTCGATAGCCTGCTGCGCGTGGTCTACGCCTTGCACGTTGCGTAGGCTCTGCGAGACGATGGCCGAAACCGTTGCAAGCGTGTTCTTGACGCGATGATGCAGCTCCTCAAGCATCAGTTTCTGAAGCCTGTCGGATGTCTCTCGCTCTTTGGCGTCGATGCCCGCCCTGGCAAGCAGATCCCTAGTGTTGATCTCGGCTTGGGTCAGAAGAAGCCGCAGGCTGACATTCTCTGCCGCCAGAGCATCCTCGTACGATTCTGTGCCGCCGAGACGCTGGCTCGTACGGAGATCGATCTCGAGCATTGGCGCCTATATCACGTGTGTTGCTGCCCGACCTAACTGCAGGAGAGAGTTCCGTCACGATGGGGAGATTCTGGTGGCACGGTCATTTTGCTTGCGCCCTTCGTTACCGAGAAATACGCAAGGATCTCGGCTGCGTTTCCAAGGACCGCGGCGCTCCGCATTGCCGCCGTGCGCTTGTCTCCTGACGGCATCTCGCGGGCACGATTGAGGGCGTCGATGGCCCTGGTGCTCAACTCGCAAGTCAACGAGGCCGGGATCACTTCTGACGACTTGCTTGATTGAGCCGATGACAAAGGCACGCCGAGAGCGGCTACCATTGTATGAGCATCGAAGCAGCGACCAGCAATAGGAAGAAGATCGGCAGCAAGACTGGAGGTACGAGCCACTCACGAAGGCTGAATCCGGGAGAATCCGACATATTGACCGCCTGTTGGTTACGGCGGGAGCGCAATGCTCTCAGTCACCGATAACAGCCGACGGGCGAGCGGTGATCCGGTCTATATAGGTCACCTTCCCCCGAATTGCGAGGCCCGGCAAAAACTATTGTAACGATCGGCATCGAACCGCGTTGTAACCCCAGCGCCAGGTCCTCACTTGAGAGAATGGCAATCGCGTCGTTCTGCCGACGTTCCTTCCGCCCCGGCGTCGGATCCTGCATCTTGATCGGCCTGTATCATGATCGACTTCCCAAATCACAGCCGCTCATATGACCGGACGCAGCATGCCGTGCGGTTCTGGGGACACGACAGCGCCATCGAGGCCTCGTTCTTCATAGACGAAGGCGCGTTGAAGCGAATTCAACCGAACACACTATCCAGCGAATCGGGATTTCTGAACGCTTTCGATTCCAACCGCGACTTGATATGTGCCACCGCGGCCAGGAAGTATGTCCGCGGCAGCCGGGGCTCTTACAACCTGATCGCAGGAGATTTTTGAAGAGGTCGGCACCGGAGTGACAAGTTCATGGTTTCGTCCGTGAATCCGCGCTTCTAGCTCGCCCAATTCTCGCGAAACTCCGGAAATAGCGTGAGACCGCCGCAGGCGTAGATGGTCTGACCGGTGATGTAGCTCGCGTCATCCGAAGCGAGGAAGGCGAAGACGGCGGCGATCTCTTCCGGTGTGCCGACGCGGCCGAGCGGGATATGGCTTGCGACATTGGCTCGCTTTTCGGCGTCGCCGGTCCAGGCTGCGTTGATCGGCGTATCGATCGCGCCGGGGCCGACCGCATTGACGCGAATGCCGCGGCCGGCAAATTCAAGCGCCAGCGTGCGGGTCAGATTGGCCAGGCCGCCCTTGCTGATCGAATAGGCGAGATAGCCCGGCTTCGGAATGATCTGGTGGACGCTGGAGCAGTTGATGATGCTGCCGCCACCGCCGCGCGCGACGAAATGCGCCAGCGCCTTCTGCGCGCAGAGCACGGATCCGTTGAGATTGACGTCGATGATGCGGCGATAGGTTTCGATGTCGAGCGCCTCGCTCGGCGATCTGCGCTGGAAGCCGGCATTGTTGACGAGACAGTCGAGGCGCTTCCAGCGCGTCAGGATCGTCTCGAACATCGCAGCCACCTCCTGGTCGTTGCTGACGTCGGCCTTGACGATGACATGGTCGAGCTTGCCATGGCCGCGATCATTCGATCCTGTCCTTGCGAGCGCAAGCGTCTCCTCCGCCTTCTCGGGATGATCGACATAATTGATGGCAACGGTCGCCCCCTCCTGGGCGAGCCGGACAGCGACGGCGCGCCCGATGCCTTGGGAGGCACCGGTCACCAGCGCATATCGGCTGCCGAGGCGTGAGGGAAAGTTGGTTGAGAGATCGGTCTGGGGCATGAGGTTTCTCCGGGACCCTTCATCATGGATGAAACCGGTGTTTTGTTCCATCCATCAGGGCATCCCTGGGATTCATTCCGCGCGGCGCGCGATCGGAGAGGTCAGGATCTGGTAGAGAATGATTGCGCCGAAAGTGGCGGTCCCGATTCCGCCGATGGTGAACGCGCCGAATTTCAGCGTGAGGTCGCCCGCGCCGGCGGTCAGCGCCACGGCGACGGTGATCAGGTTCGCAGGGTTCGCGAAATCGACCTTGTTCTCGACCCAGATCCGGCCCGCCATCGCCGCGATCAAACCGAACAGCACGATCGAAAGTCCGCCAATGACCGGACCGGGGATTGAGAGGATCAGCGCGCCGAATTTCGGCGAGAAGCCGAGCAGCAGCGACACGGTCGCGGCGAAGGCGAACAGCAGAGTCGAATAGACCTTCGTCGCCGCCATGACGCCGATGTTCTCGGCGTAGGTGGTCACCCCGGTGCCGCCGCCGCAGGCGGCCACGATCGTCGCGAGGCTGTCGGCGAACAGCGCGCGGCCGAGATAGCCATCGAGGCTCCGGCCGGTCATGGCGCCGACGGCCTTGATGTGACCGAGATTCCGGCAACGAGAATGATTGCAACCGGCGCGATCAGAACAATCGCATCAGCGTGGAAGGTCGGCGTCGTGAAGTTCGGCAGGCCGAACCACGGCGCGGCCGCGAGTTGCGTGAAGTCGATCGGCTTGCCGAAGCCGAGGCCGTTCGCGAACAGCAGGTACAACACATATCCGCCAATCGCGCCGAGGATGATCGGCAGGCGGCGCCACAGGCCGGGAGCCGCCACGGCGACCACGCCGATGATCAGAACGGTCGCGAGTCCGATCCAGGTGTCGAAAGCGTTGGCGCTCACCGCCTTGACCGCTACGGGTGCGAGGTTGAGGCCGATCGCGGCAACCACGGCACCGGTCACGGCCGGCGGCATCAAGCGCTCGACCCAACCGATCCCCGACCACATCACGACCAGTGCGATGGCGCCGTACAGCACACCGGCCGCGACGATGCCGCCGAGCGCAACCGACAGGTTCGGGTTCGGGCCATGCCCGGCATAGCCGGTGGCGGCGATGACGACGGCGATGAACGCGAAGCTCGAGCCGAGATAGCTCGGCACCCGGCCCGCGACGATGACGAAGAAGATCAGCGTGCCGACGCCGGAGAACAGCACCGCAACGTTGGGATCGAACCCCATCAGCAGCGGCGCGATGATCGTCGACCCCGACATCGCAACGCAATGCTGGAGACCGGAAACAACGGTCTGTCCCCATGACAGCCGCTCCTCCGGCATGATCACGCCCGAGCTCTTCAACTTCCAACGCGGAAAATAGCTATGCGCCTGCTCGTCCGAGCCCGTTGCGTGCGACATGTCCCCCCCATTGCGGTGCAGCGATTGACCTTCGTGCGATCCGACAAAAATGTGATTGTTGCTTATGCGGCGAACATCACATGATGTAAATGATGCAAGATCAATGCGTTCCGGGGCAAATCATATGACAGAAGTCGCGATCCAGCCAGCTGTCCACCGCCGGCACCAGCCCTGGTACAAGGTCCTCTACGTCCAGGTGCTGATCGCGATCGCGCTCGGCGTGCTGATCGGCTACTTCTACCCGGACCTCGGCAAGGCCCTGAAGCCGCTCGGCGACGGCTTTATCGCGCTGATCAAGATGATGATCGCGCCGGTGATCTTCTGCACCGTGGTGCACGGCATCTCCTCGATGGGCGACCTCAAGCGCGTCGGCCGGGTCGGACTGAAGTCGCTGATCTACTTCGAGGCCGTCTCGACCGTGGCGCTCGCCATCGGCCTCCTGGTCGGCGAGATCTCCCAGCCCGGGCACGGCTTCAATATCGATCCCGCCACCATCGATCCGAAATCTGTGGCGACCTATGTCACTAAGGCGCACGAAGAGGGTATCGTCGCCCATCTGATGGCGATCATCCCGGACAGCTATGTGGGCGCGATCGCGCGCGGCGACCTGTTGCAGGTGCTGCTGGTCTCGATCCTCTCCGGCTTCGCCATCGCCTTCCTCGGCAAGACCGGCGAGCCGATCGCGGAGGCGATCGACAAGGCCGCAAAGATGTTCTTCGGCATCATCCGCATCATCGTGCGCGTGGCGCCGATCGGCGCGTTCGGCGCGATGGCGTTCACCGTCGGCGCCTACGGCCTCGGCTCGCTGCTCAACCTCGCCGCCCTGATCGGCACGTTCTATCTCACCAGCATCCTGTTCGTGCTGATCGTGCTGGGCTCGATCGCCAGGCTCGCCGGCTTCTCGATCCTGCGCTTCATCGCCTACATCAAGGACGAGCTGCTGATCGTGCTCGGCACCTCGTCGTCCGAGACCGTGCTGCCGCAGATGATCCAGAAGATGGAGCATCTCGGCGCCTCGCGCTCGGTGGTCGGCCTCGTGATCCCGACCGGCTACAGCTTCAACCTCGACGGCACCAACATCTACATGACGCTGGCGACGCTGTTCCTGGCGCAGGCGACCAACACCCATCTGACCATCTGGCAGGAGCTCGGCATTCTGGGCATCGCCATGATCACCTCGAAGGGCGCATCCGGCGTGACCGGCGCCGGGTTCATCACGCTCGCCGCGACCCTCTCGATCGTGCCCGACATTCCGATCCAGTCGATCGCGATCCTGGTCGGCATCGACAAGTTCATGAGTGAGTGCCGCGCACTGACCAACCTCATAGGCAACGGTGTGGCCTGCGTCGTCATCAGCATCTCCGAGGGCGAGCTCGATCGCGACGCGCTGCACGAGGCCATGGCGCATCCGCTGGAGATGGGCGAAGCGCTGGAGCCTGGTGGCAGCGCGTAGACGCCACGGCGCACAGGCAGGCGCAGCCTGGTTCCGACGCGGTAGTTTCCCGGAGTGGTCAATTGGTGCGGTGCGAGTCACAACAACGGCGTTGGGATCACCGATTGATACTCATTCGTTCCACCCGACGCGCTGGGGGGCGGAGCGTCGGGTTTTTAAGAATATATCCGGACGATCGGGCGGGATCAGATGATCCCGCCATTGGCGCGCAGCACCCGTCCATTGATCCAGCCACCATCGGGGCCGGCGAGGAGATCGAGCCGGCGCGTGACCCCGATGGCCTGCAGGAACGCCTCGTCATGGCTGACGACGAGCAGCGCGCCGTCATAGGCCCTCAAGCCGGCTTCGACGGCCTCGAGGTCCAGATGATTGGTCGGCTCGTCCAGGATCAGCAGCGACGGCGGGGTCGATCCACCCAGCACGCAGGCAAGCCCCGCGCGAAACAGCTGCCCGCCGCTCAGGCTGCCGACGATCTGCAGGGCCGCATCGGCGCGAAACATGAAGCGCGCCAGCGCGGCGTGGCACTCATTCGCGCCGGCTCTTGGATTGAGGCGCGCGAAATTGTCCAGAATCGAGATCGCGGGATCGAGCAGGCTGACCTTCTGGTCGAACAGCGCGAAGTCAGGCCTGACCCGCACGGTGCCCGAGACGGGGCGCATCTCGCCAGCAACGAGCTTCAATAGTGTGGTCTTGCCGGAGCCGTTCGGCCCAATAATCGCGACGCGCTCCGGCCCTGTGATGGTGAGCGATAGATTGCGCAGGATCGGCTGCTCCGGCTGATAGAAGATACTGACGTGATCGAGCCAAACGACCTCCCTCCCCGCCGGCAGCTGCGTCGAAGGCAGTTTTACCGACAGCGGTTGAAGAACCTCGATGCGCCGGCGCGCGGTGTCCACCGCATCGAGCGCTTCGGCGCGCCGCCGCTCAGTGACCTGCGCAGTCTTGCCGCCGCTGTCCTCGCTGCGATCCCGACGTGCACCGGCGAGAATACGCGGCATATCGCCCTTGGCGCGCTTCTTCCTGCCGTCTCTGTCCTTGCGCGCTTTCCGCTCGGCCGCCTCCTGCGCCTTGCCGTCGATCTCGGACAGGTGCTTCTCGGCATGCGCGAGGTCGTGCCTGACGGCCGCGAGTTCGACGGACTTCTGCGCGCGATAGCTGCTCCAATTGCCGCCATAGCGCGTCGCTCCGAGCGATGTCAGCTCGACGATCGCGTCCATCGTCTCGAGCAGGGCGCGGTCATGGCTGACGACGATCGCGCCGCCGCGCCAGGCGGACAGGAGATCTATCACGGCACGGCGCCCGTCCCGATCGAGATTGTTGGTGGGCTCGTCCAGCAGCAGGAAGTCCGGCCCGGTGAAGAGCAGCGCCGCGAGACGAACGCGCGTCACCTGCCCGCCTGACAAGCGGTCCAATTCCAGGTCGGGTGCGACATCGAACCCCACCCGAGCAAGGGCGGATGCGAGCCGCGTCGCCAGAGTCCAGTCGATTTCGGCGACATCCTCGGCCGATGCTTCGCCACGTTCCGCTTTGCGCAGCAGATCCAGGGCATCGCGTGCGCCGAAGAGGTCAACGACCGTCGCGCCCGCGCGGAGCTGGGCGTCCTGGCGTAGCAGTCCAACGGTTCCGCTGGCGATCACACGCCCCGACTGCGGAACGTGCTCGCCCGTGATCGCGGCCAGCAGAGTTGTCTTGCCGATGCCATTGCGGCCGACAAGACCGGCGCGTTCGGCGCCGAAGGTCAGATCGATGTTGGAGAGAAGCGAGCGGCCGTCAGGCGCGGATAGCGACAGGCGCGACAGGATGATCGAAGCAGGCATGTAATTCCCCGTGAGCAATGCGGAAAGGCGTTGCGGTCGGGGTCAAATCCATGGCTGGGAATATCCTTGTTGGGAGCTGGCTTAACTAAACCCGTCGACGAGCGAGATCAAGCCGTATCGGTCCGATCCGCCGGCGAGCACTTCAGCCTTTGAGGGCGGTGACCACCACCTCGATCAGCGCGCCGCCGCCGAGATCGGCGACGCCGACGGTGGCGCGGGCCGGCAGATTGTCGCCGAAGAACTCGGTCCAGGCGGCATCCATTTCCTTTTTCCTGGAGAGATCGGTCACGAAGATCGAGGCCGAAGACGAAGCCGTTGGCTTCGACGGCGCGGTGCATGATGGGCGTGCGGATGCTGCGGGTGATGCTCATGACGTCCTCTTGTTCCTAGAGCGTGGAGGGATGGAAGCGGTCGATGCCGAGATCGCCGATTCGGGTCTGGGTGCCGCCATTGACGATCAGCTCCGCCATCACGGCGCCGGCGCCGGGGCCGAGCTGGAAGCCGTGCAGCGAGAAGCCGAACTGGTGATAGAGCCCCTTGTGGCGGCTGCTCGGGCCGAACACGGGAATGTCGTCCTTCATTTTTGCCTCGATACCGGCCCAGGCGCGGACGATGCTGGCGCTGCGCATCACCGGGAACAGCTCGAACACGGTGCGCGCGCTGGTCGCGAGGCTCTTCCAGTCCAGCACCGTCTCGTTGCGATCCCGGTAGGGGGTGGCCAGATGGCCGCCGCCGATCAACACGGTACCGTTGGAGAATTGCTTGAAGGAGAGCTTTCGCCCGCGCAGGATCACGACGGGGTCGATGAAGTGCGGCACGCGCGAGGTGATCATCAGCATCGGCGCCACGGTCTCGACCGGCACCGGCTCGCCGAGCGCAGCCGCGATCTTGCCGGCCCAGGCGCCGGCAGCGTTGACGAGCACCGGCGCGGCAAAGGTTTCAGGGCCGACATCGACATGCCAAAGCGCGTCGCTGTAGCGGATGTTGCCGGCGGCTACGCCCTCGCGCACGGTCGCGCCGAGTTGCTCAGCCTTGCGCCGGAATGCCGTCGTTGTCTGCGCGGGGTTGGCGGCGCCGTCGCGGCGCGAGACCACGCCGCCCGGACAGGTCTCGGCCACGGCCGGCACCAGTCGGCGCAGTTCAGCCGCGTCGATCAGCTCTTCGTGAGTGAAGCCGAGTGCGTTGAGCTCGGCGACACGTGCGCGGCAGACCGCGAGCTCCTCCTCGTTCTCGGCGACAAGTACCTGGCCGTGGCTTTCAAAGCTGCAATCGTCGTCGAGAATATCCTTGATCTTCTCCCAGATATCCATCGAGCGGATTGAGAGCGGATTTCCGGAATGTGCCGCGCGAGCTGGCGCACGCCGCCGGCGTTGACGCCCGAGGCGTGCCGACCGGCATAGTCCTTCTCTATCAGCACCGGCTTCAAGCCGGCCAGGCACAGATGCAGCGCGGTCGAGCATCCGTGGATGCCGCCGCCGACGACGATCGCATCCACGTTTTCGGTCATCCGCGCACCACCGCCTTGACGTCGTCTTCGCTCTTCGGAACGGCGGCGAGCTCGGCCAGCGTGATCGGCTTCACCGGCGCGCGCAACCGATAATAGCCGATCTCCTGCGGGCTCTTGCTACGTACCTGGGCCATCAGCTCCGTGACGGTGAGGCCGCAGAGCCGGCCCTGGCACGGGCCCATGCCGGTGCGGCGATAGGCCTTGAGCTGGTTCGGTCCGGTCGCGCCGATCGCGACGGAGTCGAGAACGTCCTTGCGGTGACCTCTTCGCATCGGCAGACGATGGTATCGCCCGAGGGAATGCGGAACTGCGGCGACGGGCGGAACAGCGTGTCGAGGAAGATGCGCCCGCGCTCAGCCTTGGCGAGATCGGCGCGGAGCGTCGCCATCGCGGGAAGCTTCGCAGCGGCGGCGGGCGCCAGTGCTTCCACCGCCGCGCGCGCAGCGATGCGACCGCGGACCACGGCAGTATTCGCGCCGCCGATGCCGGCGCCGTCGCCGGCGATCGCGATGCCGGGAACCGACGAATTGCCGCTCGCGTCGAGCACCGGCGACCAGCACAGTTGCAATTCGTCCCAGCGATGCTCAACGTCTGCGGACATCGCAAGGTTGACGTTCGGCACGACGCCCTGATGCAGCAGCAGGAGATCCGTCGGGATGGTCTCGCGATTGCTGCCCGCGACGTAGTTGACGCTCGTGAGCCGACCATCGCCGATCGCCGCAAGCTCAGTGACGCCGGAGACGACCTGCACTTTCGCCTTCACCTCGCGCATCATCGACAGGCCCTTGGCGAAATAGGGCGAGGTCAGGAAGGCGAACGCGTGCGGCAGCGCCGCGAAAGAATTGCCGCGCGCGGTGGTGTCGAGAATGCGGTCGATGCGGCCCCCAAGGCGCAAGATCTGCGCCGCGAGCAACCAGAGCAGCGGCCCCTGCCCCGCAATCACGGTGCGGCCATCCGGGACCAGCGCCGACGATTTCAGCATGGTCTGCGCGGCACCTGCCGTCATCACGCCCGGCAGCGTCCAGCCTGGAATCGGAAACGGCCGCTCCAGCGCGCCGCTGGCGAGGATGACGCGCTTCGCCTTGACGAAGGCCGAGGCGCCGCCGATCGAGACTGCGATGTCGAGGTTCCGATCGAGGCTCCAGACGGTGGCACGGTGGATGACCTCGGCACTACTTGCGCGGAGCGACTGCACGAGATCGGCACCGATCCAATAGTCCGCGCCAAGCTGGCTCCGTTCGGTCACCGGCGTGGACGAGATGGCACGAAACACCTGGCCGCCGGGACCGATGTTCTCGTCGAGCAGCAGGGTCGACAAGCCGGCTTCAGCGGATGTCGTGGCGGCTGCGAGACCCGCGGGTCCGGCGCCGACTACCACGACGTCGTAATCTTCGCGCTTGGGAGCCATAGTCATTTTCCGATCTCCCGCTTGCCCCTCTGGATTTCAACCTGCATGCCCTCGGCGACGGGCACGAGGCAGCCTTGTCTGTTGCCGACGCCGTCGATGGTGACGAGGCAGTCGAAGCACACGCCCATCATGCAATAGGGCAGACGCGGCGCGCCGCTCACTGCCGTGGAACGTCGCGCGTCCTGGCCGGATGCCAGCAGCGCGGCGGAGACGGTGTCACCCTGGCGTGCCGCGACGGCAACGCCGTCGACGAAGATCTGCACGTGTGGGCGCTTGTCCTGTTCGGATCGTCTAAACATGGGATGCCTCTTGGCTCCTTGATATCTCTAATAGCCGCTGGTGTTCGCAGCGCCCGCGCCGCCGAAGCGGTTCGCCGAGAACGCGCCGACCAGCTCGGGCTCGAGCGCGCCTTGCGCGACCATGCGCGCGATCTCGAAGGCGTGGTTGGAGGCGAGCGTCACGCCGGAATGGCAGCAGGCGACGAAGGCGCCGGGATGCGTCTCCGACTGGTCATAGATCGGAAAGCCGTCCTGCGGCATGACTCGAATGCCGGCCCAGCTTCGGACCACGTTGAGCCGCGCGAGATGCGGAAACATCCGCTGCGCGCGATCGGTCATCACCGCGCTGATCGAATGCTTCAGCGCGCGGTCGTCGAGTTCGTCCTCCTTGCTGTCGCCGATCATCACCGTGCCCTCGTCGGTCTGCCGGATCGTGGTCAGCGGATGCGGCAGGAACGGCATGGTGCGCTCGGTCACCACGATCTGGCCGCGGGTCGGGCCCATTGGCGCGGAGAGGCCGACCATCGGCGCCAGCGTCTGGTTGGCATTGCCGGCGGCCAGCACGATCTTGGCGGCCCGAAGCTCGCCCGTCGGCGTGCTCAGGCGGAATTCGCCGCCGCTCCTGCTGATCGCCGAGACCGGCTGCTCCGGGAAATAGTCGATACCGAATTCCCTGAAGCCGGTGTGGAAGGCGCGAAAGGTGCGCAGCGAATTGACGTGGCCGTCGAGCGGACAATAGCTGCCGCCCGAAACCTCCGGCCCGATCAGCGGAAGCGACTTCTTCACCTCGGACGCCGAGAGCATCTCCATCTTGTAGTCGGCAGCACCAGCCTGGTTGTGCATACGCTTGACCAGCTCGGCTCTCTGACCGAATTCGTCGTCGCCGAGCGTGAGATGAAAGCCGCCGTTCTGCTGGAGCGAGACATCGAGGCCGGTCTGTTGCTTCAGCTCGGAAGCAAGTCTGCCCCACGCCTGCGACGCCCGCACGGTCCACACCGTGTAGGCCGGCATGCCGAGCCCTTGCTCTGGACCCAGACCAGCGCAAAGTTTGCGCGCGAGGCGCGCTTGGTGATGTCGCCTTCGTCGAGCACGGCCACGCTCTTGCCGAGCCGTCCGAGGCCCCAGGCAATCGCGGAGCCGAGCAGTCCGCCGCCGACGACGGCGACGTCATAGTCCTTGGGCATAGATTCTCCTATCGTCCCGTGTCGCCCTTGCCGGCGAGCACGCGGTCGAGCCCGTAGAAGCGATCGAGCAGAATGAGGGCGGTCATGGTGATCGCGATCACGCAGGCCGAGACCGACGTCACCAGCGGATCGATGTTGTCCTGGATATAAAGAAACATGCGCACCGGCAACGTCTCGGTGCCGGGTGCCGCAAGGAAGACGGTCATGGTCAGATCGTCGAAGGACTGGATGAAAGCCAGCGCCCAGCCGCTGATGACGCCGGGCAGGATCAGCGGCAAGGTCACACGGCGAAACAGCGTCCAGCCACCGGCACCGAGCGAGACCGCCGCCATCTCGACGGAGAGGTCCATGCCGGTGGCAGCCGCGAGTGTCAGCCGGAGCGCAAACGGAAATACGATGATGACATGCGCGATGATCAGCGCCGCAAAGCTGCCGCCGAGGCCGGCCGAGGTGAAAAAGCGCAGGAAGGCGATGCCGAGCACGACATGCGGAATCATCAGCGGCGACAGGAACAGGGCCGCCAGCGCATCGCGGCCGCGGAAGCGATGACGGGCGATCGCGAGCGCCGCCGGCACCGCAAACAGCAGCGCCACCAAGGACGAGAGCGCGCCGAGCCCAAGGCTGACCCAGAAGGCGTGGATGAACTCGGGATAATTGCCGATCGCCCTGAACCAGCGCAGCGAAAAGCCGTTGGTCGGAAGCGACAAAAAGCCTTCCGGCGTGAAGGCAACGAGGCAGACCACCAGGATCGGCGCCACCATCACGACAACGAAGATGGTGTGGAAGATCAGCGCAAGCGGGCCGTTCCGTCTCATCGGAACACCTCCGCATAGCGGCGCTCGATCAGCGCGTTGCTGCCGACCACGATCAGCACCAACGCCACCAGCAGCAGCGTGGCGACCGCGGCGCCGAGCGGCCAGTTCAGCGTGTTGAGGAATTCGTCATAGGCGAGCGTCGCCGCGACCTTGAGCCGGCGACCGCCGATGATCGCGGGTGTCGCGAAGGCGCTGGCCGAGAGCGAGAACACGATGATTGCGCCCGACAGCACGCCCGGCATGATCTGCGGCATGATGATGCGGCGGATGATGGTCGCCGGGCCGGCACCGAGCGACATCGCGGCGTTCTCGATCTGCGGATCGAGCCGTTGCAGTGCGGCCCAGACCGACAGCACCATGAACGGCATCATGACATGCGCGAGCGCAACGACCATGCCGGTCTCGGTGAACATGAAGGGAATGGGGAAGCGGATCAGCCCGGCCGACATCAAGAGCTTGTTGACGAGGCCGTTGTTGCCGCCGAACAGCAGCGCCCAGCCGAGCGTGCGCGCCACCACGGAGATCAGCAGCGGCCCGAGAATGACCAGCAGGAAAAAACTCTTCCAGCGACCGCTCATGCGGTTGAGGATGTAGGCTTCGGGCGCGCCGAGCAGAGCGGTGAGCAGCGTGGTCAGGATCGCGATCCGAAACGTCCGCCAGAACATTTCGGCGTAATAGGGATCGGTCGCGATCTCGTGCCAGTTCTTCAGGATGAAGACCGGCTCGATGCCCTTGTACTGGCCCCAATCGTGGAACGACAGCAGCACGGTCATCGCCAGCGGAATCAGCAGCACGCCGACGAACAGCATCAAGGCGGGCGCTGTCAGCGCCCAAGGTGCGCGCGCGTTGCGCTCCTCGGCGACCCCGCTCATGCGACGGTCCTCGCGCGCACGCTCATGTCCTCGGGCCGCCAGGTGAGGTGAACGGCCTCGCCTTCGGCCGGCTGTGGCTTGCCGTCGTTCTGGCGGATCACGATCGCCGGGCCGCATTCGCAGTCGCATTGGAACAGCCAGTGATTGCCCTGGAAGATGCGCGCGACGATCTTTGCGCCGAGGCCCGCATCGCCAAAGCCGATACGTTCAGGACGAATGCTGACGGTGACAGGGCCACTGAGCCCGGCCGTCGCCGGCGCGCTCCAGGCGCCCGCCACCAACCGCGCCGGCGTCACCGTCCGATCGATCGTCCCGGCAAAATCGTTGGTCTTGCCCAAAAACTGCGAGACGAAGGCCGAGGCCGGCTTCTCATAGGTTTCCTGCGGGGTGCCGATCTGCTCGATTTTTCCTGGCTCATGACGACGATACGGTCGGACAGCGACATCGCCTCGTTCTGGTCGTGGGTGACGAGGATCGTGGTGGTGCCGATGGTGCGCTGGATCTGGCGCAGCTCGATCTGCATCTCCTCGCGCAGTTTTGCGTCGAGATTGGAGAGCGGCTCGTCGAGCAGCAGCACGCTCGGCTTGATCACCAGCGCACGCGCCAGCGCCACGCGCTGCTGCTGGCCGCCGGACATCCGGCGGGGATGGCGGTCTTCGTAGCCGGCGAGGCCCACCATTGTGAGCGCGGCAGCGACGCGCTCGACCCGCTCGTTGCGTGGGACATTGCGCATCTCGAGACCAAAGGCGACGTTCTCCGCCGCCGTCATGTGCGGAAACAGCGTGTAGCTCTGGAACACGATGCCGAGCCCGCGCCTGGCCGGATGGATCGCGGTCAGATCCTTGTCTTCCAGGCGGATCGCGCCGCGCGTGGGATCGAGGAAGCCCGCGATCATCTGCAACGTCGTGGTCTTGCCGCAGCCGGAGGGACCGAGAAAGGAAATGAACTCCCCTTGCCGACCGCGAGACTGAAGTCATCGACCACGGTCTGCGCGCCGAACTGTTTTGCCACCCGATCGAGCTCGAGATAGGCCATGAGCTGTCTCCGCTGCGGACGATCAGATCAGCGCTCGACCTCGCGATTCCAGCGCTTGGTCCACTCCTCGCGCTTCTCGTTGATGACCGTCCAGTCCGGATTGTAGAGCTTGGCCGCGCGTTCGCCGATCGGAGCCATCTTGCCGAGCTGCGGCGGCACCAGCAGCGATTTCAGCACGGGGCCGTAGCCGTAGTCCTTCAGCATCACGAGCTGGATCTTGGGATCAAGCAGCATCTTGACGAAGTTCGAGGCGAGCGGCGAGGCATTCGACTTGGCGATCGGACAGGCCGTTGTCAGCAGCGTTGCCGCGCCTTCCTTGGGATAAACGAAGTCGACGGGGAAGCCGGTGTTGGCAAAGCTCTGCACGCGGCCGGTGCCCCACACCGCGATCACGGCCTGGCCGGACTGGAACAGCTCGGTCATCTTGCCCGGCGACGGCTCATAGGCGAGCACGTTCGGATTGATCTGCTCCTTGAAGATCTTGAAGCCGGACTCGACGTTGGACTCGCCACCACCGTTCATCTTCGACAGCATCACCAGCGCTTCGAGTCCATAGGTGTTGTTGATGGGCGGAATGACCAGCTGTTTTGCGTACTTCGTGTCCTTCAGATCATTCCACGAGGTCGGCGGCGCCCAGCTCTTCTCCGCAAACACCTTGGTGTTGTGCATCAGACCGGTCGCGACGATGCCGATCGCAACGGCACGATCGTCCTTGAAGCGCGCGGTATCGTAGAGATCGGCCGCGGGCAGACCATTGAGCTTGCCGCAGAAGCCGAGCTGGATCGCCTGGTACATCGGGCCGTCGTCGACGATGGCAATGTCGATCTGCTGATTGCCCTTCTGTGCCTGCAGTTTCGCCAGCGTGTCGGTGGAGTTGCCGGCGACGTATTCGACCTTGACGCCGTTCTCCTTCTCGAAGCTCGGGATCACCTCGTCGCGGATGGTCTTCTCGAACGAGCCGCCATAGCCGGCGACATAGAGCGTCTTTTGCTGGGCCGAGGCGACCGAAGGGACGGCAATGAGCGCCGCGACGCTGGCTGCTGTCAGAAGGCGAAAAGTCTTCATGTGGACCGATCTCCAATACCGGGATGACGTGACGTGCCGACAAGTCTCACTCGCCAAAGCGCCTTCCGCATTTCCTTCCGCACCGATCCCGGCCCCAGGGCAAGGCTCCGGCCCTGCTCCGCGGTTTTGGTGCGATCGGAGGGTTGAACCCCTCCAATCTGCCGAAAAAGCGGGCTGTCTCCAGCTCTGATGAAAAAGATCGCAAACCCCGGCTTCCATCGTCCAATGAATAATGGCACCCTCTGCATGCCTAAATATTATGAATGGATTTTGGGATGGCGCGGATCAATTCGCGGCAGGTGGAGGCCTTCCGCGCGACGATGCTCACCGGCAGCGTCACCGAGGCGGCGGCGCTGATGACCGTCACGCAGCCGGCGGTGAGCCGGTTGCTGCGCGACCTCCAGGCGCTGCTGAAGATGGAGCTGTTCGAACGGCGCGGCACGGGCCTCGTGCCGACCGCGGCAGCGATGGCGCTCTATACCGAAGTGGAGCGCTCCTTCATCGGCCTCGAACGCATCACCGCCGCAGCCGAGGAAATCCGCGGCCGCCGCACCGGCTCGCTGCGGATCGCAGCACTGCCCGCACTTTCGAACGGCTATCTGCCGCGACTGACCGGTCACTTCCTGAAGGAGCGGCCGAACCTCAACCTCGCCTTCTTCGGCGTGATCTCGCCGATCGTGGTCGACTGGGTGCTGAACAATCAATGTGACGTCGGCTTTGCCGAGGTGCCGATCGCGCATTCCGGCCTGCCGAGTCAAAAGCTGCCGGCGCCGGCGCGCGTCGCCGTGCTGCCGATGGGTCATCGCCTCACCGAGAAGGAAGTCCTCGAGCCGCGTGATTTCGAGGGCGAGACCTTCATCTCGCTGTCGGCGGGATCGTCGAGCCGGCACCTCGTCGACCAGATCTTCCATCGTCACGATGTCCGCCGCGTGCTGCGGGTCGAGACCGCGCTGTCCGAGATCATGTGCGGCCTGGTGTCATCCGGACTCGGCGTCGCGATCTGCGATCCCTTCACCGCGCAGGAATTTTCCACACGCGGCGTCGTCGTGCGCCGCTTCCTGCCGCGCATCGACTTCGAGTTCTCCGCGGTGTTTCCGGCGCAGCGCAGCCCCTCGCCGGTGGCGCTCGATCTCGTCGAGACCATGCGCAAGTCACTTGCCGCATTCGATGATCAACCCACGCCGGGATGATCGAACGCTTGCACGGATATGGCTGATCTCTTACCTGAGGTGCCCATGGCACGCATCACCATCATCGAGACCGGACGGGTTCCGCCAAAATATCGCGAACAGCACGGCTCGTTTCCGGACATGTTTGAGCGCATGGTTCGCGCCGAGGATCCGACGGTCGCAGTCGATGTCGTCAGCATCCCCAATGGCGATGCGCTGCCCGATCCGAGCAAGCTCGACACTGTGCTGATTACCGGAGCTGCCGCCGGCGTCTATGACGGGCTCGACTGGATCGCGCCGCTGGAAAATTTCGTGCGCACGGCTTACGCCAACAAGACGCGGATGGTCGGCGTCTGCTTTGGCCACCAGCTGATCGCGCAGGCGCTCGGCGGCACCGTGCAGAAGTCGGAGAAGGGCTGGGGCATCGGCCGGCACGTCTATCAGGTGCTGCCGGAGAACGGCATCGTCCAGGGCGAAACCGTCGCCATCGCCGCCTCGCATCAGGACCAGGTCATCGAGCCACCGAACGATGCGCTGACAATCCTTTCCTCAGAATTCACGCCGCATGCCGGCCTGCTCTACGCGAACGGCGCGACACTGACCGTGCAGCCACATCCGGAGTTCGACCTGGAGTTTGCGCTGGTGTGCTGCGAGCTGCGCGACGGCAAGGTGCCGGAGCATGTCCTGGCAACGGCAAGGGATTCGCTGACGCAACCGCTGGACAATGCAAAGCTGGGTGGCGCGATCACGAGGTTTTTGGCGAGGCGCTGATTTCACACCACCCCGCTTGCGGTCCGTCTGCGGGGAGAGCGAGAGGAAGCAATTCAGAACGGATCGGTGCCCAGCCCCGGCACATCCGCCGGGCGCGATCCTGGCGCCGGCCAGTGAAAGCGGCGATCCTGCTCCGCAATCGCGATGTCGTTGATCGAGGCCTCGCGCCGCCGCATCAGGCCGTGCTGGTCGAACTCCCACTGCTCGTTGCCGTAGGAGCGATACCACTGACCGCTCGCGTCGTGCCATTCGTACTGGAAGCGCGCCGCGATGCGGTGTTCGTCGAAAGCCCAGAGATCCTTAATCAGACGGTACTCCTGCTCCCTCTCCCATTTGCGAGTAAGGAATGCGACGATCGCTTCGCGGCCCTGAAACACTTCCGAGCGATTGCGCCAGCGGCTGTCCTCGGTATAGGCAAGCGAGACGCGCACCGGATCGCGCGAATTCCAGGCGTCCTCGGCCATGCGCGCCTTCTGCGCGGCGGTCTCTCGGGTGAAGGGCGGAAGCGGCGGGCGCAACATGATGGCCTCATCGGTGGATTGAGGCCGCAAATCTATCGCCGCGGCCAGCGGAGTCGATAGGCCTTCCCCTATCGGGCGATCACGAAATCAGATCGGCCTTCATCAGCGTGCGGATCGATTTCGGGATCGGTTGCGCCCGACCGCCGCCGATGAAGGCGACGCGCACCTCGGCCTTGACCAGCACATCCTCACCGCGCCGCACCTCCTGCGCCAGCATGATGGAGGCGCCCTTCACCGCAACCGGCCATGTCACAACGTCGAGCACGTCGTCCATCCGCGCCGGCTTGAGGAAATCCAGATGCATCGAGCGCACCACAAAGGCAAAGCCCGCACCCTCCGTCTCGACCTGATCGAACAGCGCCTGCTGCTCGGCACCCATCAGCCGCAGATGATTGGTGCGCCCGCGCTCCATGTAGCGCAGATAATTGGCGTGATAGACGATGCCCGAGAACTCTGGCTTGCCAACATCGCAACACAGCGGCTTGATTCCATTGGGGCGCTGGAGGGCTATAGCGTGAACAAGCGTAGATTCTCTACGCTCCTTCCATAGCGAGCCGTAGCGCCTTCGGGATCCGTTGCGCCCTTCCGCCTGAGATAAATGCTACCCGCACGCGGGCCGCGACCAAAAGATCGTCTTCGCGTCGACATTCCTGCAGCAGGGTAATCGATGCGCCCTTCACCTCTGCGGGGATTGTGATGACATCAAGCAAGTCGTCCAAGGCCGCTGGTTTTAGGAAATCGATTGTCATTGAACGGACAACGAAGGCGAAGCTTGGCGCATCGTCGTGCGCTTCTTTGAGTAGCTCCCGCTGATTGGTCCCGAGCAGACGCAGGTAATTCGTTCTTCCCCGTTCCATGAAGCGCAAGAAATTGGCGTGATAAACAATCTGGCCGGCGTCCGTATCTTCGAAATAGACGCGGACCTGCATATGATGGCGACCGTCGCGAATTTCTCCGTCAAGAGATGTTGTCACAGAAATATCCACTTGTTGTATATCGGGAACTAATTGACTCGGATCATTATTCTGGCTCGCGGTTGGCCAGTCGACGTCACATGAAGAAACGAAATTGATAGGGAGCGGAGCCCAATCCGTCCATTCGTTTGACAACGCGCGCGAGCGTTTTTGCGTATGCCATGGTCACCGGCAGCATGTCGTACAGTGCGTCGTTGTTCCAATCCATCTTCGCGAGCGCGAGAGCTGACCGGGCGGTTTCGTCCCACGAGCCGTGCCCTGCATGACGGACCAGTTGAATCGGACGAGGCGTGCTGCGGCCGCCTTGGTAATACGAGCGCTCCGCGACGCCTTTTACATCGCCATGCATCCACAGCAGACACTCGCGGTCTCCGAGCGGGATCAGGGTACCACGATCGACCGGATAACCCGTTGGCTTCCCTTTGCCGCTTTGGCGGTCGCGATCGATGCGAACACCTCTCCAGCCGACGTCCTCCACGACCTGCACGAGATCGACCGCTTCGCACTGATGCAGCGCTTCCATGCAGCCGTCGATCTCGTCCTTCTTGAATTCTGTCGTCTTGTGTACCGTCACTTTCCGGGGAGAGCGACCCGAGTGCCGACGTCGGTAGAGATCTAGCGATCGGCCCATCACGCGGAACATCTCCGTCCGGGACATGAACGGATTTCGGAGAAACGCGGCGCTGGCTGACGTAAAGTTGCTGCTTGAATTCCCAAATCATGTCCCACGCCGTCGGAATGCCGGCGGCCGCCGAAGCGCCAGCCCCGAGCAGCCACATGAGATTTCCGCCGCGCTGCGAGAAGCGACGCGCAAAATCGTCCGTAGCTACGGTGGGATAGATCGAATCGATTATCACGCGAACATTCTAGTTTCACGAACTCGCGGATGCACTGAATCTCGCCTCCCGCTGGGTTGTCGGACCGTACGTGCGGCACTTATGCTGCGCCGCAATAAGCCCCAATTAACGACGTGCCCTCTGAACCCCGAGTTGCCTGAGGGCTGCGTCAGATCGTAAAGCTCTGGCCTGCCAATCGACGGCTGGCCGATTCGGCTTGGCGACGGATAAGTCACGCATGACAATCGAGGACGTCGTTTCCCGGATCGAAAAACTGAACAGCGGCTTGGCGACCTTTTGGGCAGCAAGCAACGGCTGGGCGCCTGTTGAAGCCGCGGGCCTGCTGACCAAGAGCCGCCTCGACTGGCAGGCGTCGCTGTCAAAGACATTGCGTTTGTGGCTACGTGAACCCTCCACTGCGCTGTCGGACGGAGAACTCATTCTCGCCTGGTCGAACCTCGGCAGTCTGCTCGAAGGAACGCTGAAACTCCTCCTGTCGGTGTTTTACATGGACTACAAAGCCGACCTGGACGTGCTCAAGAAGGCAAATGCGTTCGATCACAAAAAGCAAAAGGCTTTCAGTCCTGACGGACTTACGCTCCAGCCTCTGAAGATCTTCGTGAAAGAGCATGACCTCATCGGCGCTGACGGGAATGCCCTCCTTGATCTGGTGCAGGAGCGGCGCAACACCATTCACGCCTTCAAAGACAAGCCCCTGGGTGATGGCGCCGAACTCCAACTGGCTGTGCGGGGCTATCTTGTGCTCCTACGGCGTGTCAACGAAAGGCTTCCCTACCCGGACAACGTGTACGCACCGCGCGAAATCTAACCATTTCACGAGCCGCGAAAGACCTATTTGTAGTCGAAGTCGTTTGGCCCGATCGCGACCCAGACGAAATCATCGTCGTCGAACGAGAACTCAGCAACCGATGTCGGCTTGCCGTGCTTGTCGACGGTCAGGGTCATACTAAAATTGGCTTCTACATCTATGTTCTTCTCGCCTTCCACCGTGTGGTGCGGCAGCAGTACCTTGTCTTCGCTGTCGTAAGTGGCGGTGTCCCAATCGGGATGGTGGTAGGAGACTTTGACGTCCATCTCGATGCGCCCGACGACGAGAATCTCCTTGCCTGGGCCGATCGTCCGAAATGTCCTGAAGTCGAGAAAGTTCACATTTTCCACGTCCGCTTCGTCGATTTCTGCATCGTCAACATCGCTGACCTGCAATCCCCACTGATTGAGTTCTTCATGAACGACCCCGACGATCGCATCGCGATTGTCATCCACAAAATCGTTGACGTCCGGGGCCGCTTCGATTGTCAGCCCGAGCTTGGCGAAGAGATCCGCGATCGATCTCAGCCCGGTGATATGCTCAGCGTTCTTGATGACCGCCGCAAAGTCCTTGTCGTCCGAGACGATCGTCAGCGGATCGCTTTTCGTGACAGTCGCTTTTAGGGCTTCGAAGATGAAGGCATCTGGAAATTGATCCTTCTTGGCGTCGTCGCCAAACAGGCCGGTCCTGCGCGCGTATGCGTCGAATACGACGGACGGCTTCACACTATCGATCGAAAGCGTCTCCGCTCGCAGCGAGCTGAACATCTGCTCCACCGCAGCATGATACTTCTCGATCAGTCTTTGCTGCAGTTCAACCGGAGAAATCTCGGGGAGTTTAACGGCGAGAATCTCATCAGCCAGGTCGCGGACTCGTCTCCTGGTCAGGTCGCCGATGACCTCGAAATCGTTAGCCGCATGCTTTTTTGCGATCTCTATTTTTGTAAGATCGGTCGTGACAACCTTGATATAGCCGGCGTCTACCAGATCAGCGACCCGCGGGATCAGCGGACCGCCGGGCGGCTTGCCGGCCCGGATCACGACGTTCGCATCAAGGAAAACCCGGCGGGGGCGATCAGCGGCCATTTCAGAAATCCTCGCGAGAACAGCTCTCGCATGTTTGATTCGCGTCGCGGATAAGAATCCGTATCGCCGGTTGTCTCACGCGATCGCAGACGCCTTATTCCAACTTCTCCGCCGGAAGGTTGGCGCTCGCCAGCATCTGATCATAGAGCCGACGCTTCAAACGCAACTCCCGAAGGTCCGCTGCCACAGCTTCAGCGAATTTCTTGATCGCCACTGACGCCTCGTCAATTCGGGTCGGCAGATCTTCCCGCGCCTTGGTCTCGGCTGCGTCAATCTTCGCCCGGTCGTCGTCGGAGAAATCGTACTCCGGATCGTCAGCGTAGACAGACCCATTGTAGTCTGACATGCACTTGGTGAGCCGCCCGAGAATGTCGATGAGGTTTTGACGGGCGGCTGTTATCTCCGCAGGCCCGAAGTTTCTGTCCTACCGCCGAATTAAACGGCCGCGGGTGCTGTCGACCGTTTGGTTCATATCCCATACCCAGTGAGGAAGCACCCCATGGTCATCCTCACGTTCATAATAGCCACGCGCCAGGTCTTCGGACAGTTTTTCCAGCGCGGCCAATTCTGGCTTGAGCCAGTTCTCCAGCCGTTTTTCACGATCTGCGTGAACCTGTTGCAAGGCGACAGCGGTCTGCACCGAGGACAGCTTGAGCTGCTTCAGAACAGGCTGGACGCTAAGCCAAGCAACGAAAATCGCGCCAAACATGGCGATCAACGTCTGGTAGCGGGAAAACCACCATTCGAGACAACCAAATTGAGCATCCTTGATCTGCTCGCAACCACCATTGAAGGTGGCGCCATAGGCAAACCCCAATACAAGCGCCAGGGTGGCAGCGGCTGCGACAAGGGCGAGCGTATTCCGATGATCCGCCATTCGGGCACCAATCGTCATGCGACCACGATGGCGTGCGTCATTTCTTCCCTATCCTGCTTTGATTTTCAAAGAAAATCGGAAAGAAACTGCGCTGCTGTTTCAAGCGCAGGATGTCGCTGGTCTTGATCGTGTTGGCTTTGCGGCGCTCCCCGCCGCCTTGTTCGGTGATAACCTCGAGGTCCGGATTCTCGATGATCGCTGAGTTGATGTCGAGCATGTGAGCCGGGGTCGCGTTGTAGATGCTGGCGTAAAACTCACCGACCGGAATTGCATCGCCGTAATTTGTGATGAGCCGCGGAATATCATCGTGAAGCTGCTTTTTTGCTTCCGCCCTTCCCGCCGCATCGAACACGTAGAGCATGCTGTCGGCTTCACTCGGGTCGTAAGACAGCATGTGCAAACCGGACCGGCCAAAATGTGCCTGGGCGCTGCTGTTTTGATGCAGGATATTGTTGTATTCCTGACGCGCACGAACCGAATTTGCGAAGTGGATAAGCCAATAACGCCACCCGTCCGGATTGTGGATGGAAAAGGGACTGACGTAGTTCGCGCAGCGCCGAAACGACTCGAACACCATGCGTTCCGCTGCGCCAAGCCAAGCGTCCTTGGTCATCAAACTATCGAGTTGCGATAGATCATCCGGACTGACGCCAAACGGCGCAAGCTGCCTGGCCAGCGCGCCCCGGTCCGTCTGATGCAGGAACGTCAGCAACGTCTGGATGCCGAATGTGTAGAAGATTTCAACCGACGTGAACGACGCGACGATGTCGCCGATCGTGTTGATTTCGACGCTGCCTGTTCCGCATTGATCCAGATTGAAGAGGACGTTGTGATAGCTGCCGCGCTCGAGCAGTTGCTTCACCTCGGGATAGAGTTCGTCGAACTTCTCATTCCGATACTCGACGCGAAGGTGAAGCTTCGACACGTTCTCCTTGATTACGGCGATGAGCGAAGCGGCATTCGTTTTCAGCAGCTCGACAGTCTCTTTGTCGAAGTCGTTCAGGATGAGCAGGCATTCGATGTCGAGCGGCGACATCCCCTCGGCCTGACGCTTGATGTTGAATTGCTCCGTCGCGACACGAAGCTCGTTTATAAAGATCAGCGGAGACCCGGGACTGCCGCACTTGTATTGGCCGCCGCCTGCAAAACCATCGACAATGGCAAGACGAAACCGGGACTGTTGAGGAAGCTGGCAGCGCACGGCCAGATATCGCGCGACGTATTCGGCGATGACCTTGTGCTTGCGTCTTGAGTGCTCCTCAAGAACCGCGCCTGCGACCCATGAATACGGCTTTTTCGACATTCGCCCCCCAATGAATCCTGCTATCCAGAGGCGTCATTCTCAGAGCGCGAGCGAAGCCTTCGGCATTTCGTCCCAGACCTGATCGCGATATACGCGCCCATTGGCCTTTTTGGAACGACGCTTGTTGTCTTTCCCCCATGTCCCCCACTGCTTAAAGAAGAACGCGGTGTTGTGCATCGCACACTGATCGAAGATTTCATCGATCCATTCTTCACGGATCGGGCGAGCCGATCTTCCGCTTTCTCCGCCGACGATGGCCCAATGGATGTCGCGAAGATCGACTGACCCTACCGGGCCGATCAGCGGCTCAAATGAGATGAAACGGATTGCAGCCGGGATGGTGCGCAAATGATCGATGCGACCCGCGACGTTGGCGCTCTCGACACTGGTGCCGAGCCATACGTTCGGCAGAACTTCGCCGATCTTGGAGCGAACCAGCGCCCCCATCCGCTCCGGACGCTTGGTAAGGATCTGATAGTGATGGTGGGGCGTGGCACGCATGACGGCCCACACTCTCAGGATGAAGGCGTCCGTCACCCGATCATGAAACAGGTCAGACATCGAGTTAACGAAGATTTTTCGCGGCTTCTTCCAGCGCAGCGGAATGTCCAAGGCGGCCTTGTCTTCACGGACCACGCCGTTCCAAACGGTTCGTTTTCCGCTGCGCCGCGTGAGTCCTTTATATTTCGGAACATTCATCGCCTGAAGTCGTCTCGCCATTTCCATGGCATAGCAATTCGTGCAGCCCGCGCTGACGATGGAGCAGCCAGCAACTGGATTCCAGGTGGCGTCGGTCCATTCAATTTGCGTCTCGGCCATGACCATTCCCACATTGTGCTGTCGATGACGTCGTCTGTCGATCACAGCCAATATCAGCTTAACCGTTAATACCGAGTTGGAAGGCGCCGGTCGCGGACGGCTAAAGCCCCGCCCCTTCGGGCCAATGTCGGGGGTCGTCAAGCATGTCGAGAATTGCTTCATCCCGCGAAAACGCACCCGACAGTCGTTCTCTTCCGCGTGCCAGGTTGCGGGACACGGCTGCTGCTTTGGCGATTTTCAATATCCAGCGTTCGAGGTCATGCCCGGATAGAATGGCGTGTCGCGACCCGGCATCATGTTCGAGATATGACTTAAGCGACGCGAAGAAATAATGTGCAGCGGCATCGAGCGGGCTCAGCGCGCTGTTGTGTTTGGTACAGAGACATTTTGCCTGAGGTGGCGCCATGATCTTCGTTTCGCCCGCCTCCAGCCAGGGAACGCCTGAGATCGAAAACTCGCCGTCGCCATCAATACGCGGCAGACGGAATCCGAAATGATGTGTTCGGCCGAGATGGGGGCAACGCATGATCCCAGCTCCTTCATGTAGCATTTTTCGACACGGCCCGTGGCAGGCAGCGTTTTGAGTCCGAGGACAACGGGCGGCTTGTGCCAGCCCTGCCCATTGAAGCAACAGAGGCGCGCGGTCTTCCTCGAGCCGCACGGACATGGCCCGTTTAAGACGGCTTCCCCTTCGCGGTGCGCCGATACCGTTCGTTCATGGTTTGTTCTTTAGCTACTTGCGGGAGCCTGCCTGGCGAGCAACTTGATCGCGGTGTCTGATGGCGGCTTGACCGTCGTGATTGACCAGACGACGGTGATCTGTCACGAGCCGAGCGTGTCGCGCGCAAGCGTGGCAGCTGAAAAGCTCCAAGACCCAGCAGATGCGTCTTTGACCATCTGGTGGCGCCAGTTGGTTTTGGCTATGAGCTTTCTGCATAGTCAGGCTTAGCAAATTTGCAAATTCATAAACTTGCCTTTGGTTTGAAATAATGCCGTATTGCTAAGTATGACTGAGCATTCTGGCGGAAAGTTAAACTTCCTCGAGCATACCCTCCCGGAGGGCCTATTGGTCGATTCCGGGTGGATGACGAAGCATGGTTATTCGACAGGCTTGCGCAGCCAGTATGTCTCGGCTGGCTGGCTGGTTCAGCCGGTGCGTGGAACTTTCAAGCGCCCGCTTGGCACTCTGACGTGGCAAAAAGCTGTCATATCGCTTCAGACGCTGCTTGAGCGCCCCCTGATCGTCGGAGGGCGAACGGCGCTCGAACTGCAAGGCTTTTCGCACTACCTCAGGGCAAATGGGCCGACCGTCGTCTATCTCTACGGTCCGCATCCTCCGCCCGGATGGCTGTCCAAGCTTCCGCTCAAAGAACGCTTCACCTTCCGCAAGAGCACAACGCTCTTCAAAGCCGCCCCCGTGACAAAGGGGCTCAAGAACTACGCCTGGAATGTCCAGAGCAATACCGGGGTCGCCACCGATGAATTCCGGGCAGGACCGTTCAAGCAGATATGGGGCGAGGGCGAATGGCCGCTGACGGTCTCATCGCCCGAACGCGCGTTGCTTGAACTGCTCGACGAGTTGCCGAGCAACGAGAGCTTCCGCCAGGTCGACATGCTCGTTGAGGGCTTGCGCAATCTTGGTCCCCGGAAGCTGCAAAAATTGCTGGACGATTGCAGAAACGTGAAAGTCAAACGGCTGTTCTTCTGGTTCGCTGACCGCCACAACCATTCATGGCTGAAGCGGATAGACCGTGACAAGGTCGATTTGGGGAAGGGAAAGCGCATGCTGGTGAAAGGCGGAAAACTTGATCCGAAATACTTGATCACCGTGCCGGAGGATATCAGTGCCCCTGTCTGAGCGCTATCAGCATCAGGTCGCGCTGCTGATCGAAACCCTGCCATTCGTTGCGGCGGAAAAGGATTTTGCTCTCAAAGGCGGGACTGCAATCAATCTATTCGTGCGCGATATGCCGCGCTTATCAGTCGATATCGACCTGACCTACCTACCTGTGGCCGGGCGGCCGGAATCATTGGCCGCGATCGATGCGGGCATGAAAAGAATGGCTGTCGCCATTGCCAAGGGAATTCCGGGCGTCAAAATGAACGAGGTCGTAAACCGCGCGGAAGGCATCGTTACCAAACTGACCCTTCAAAGGGCCGACGCCCAGATCAAGATCGAAGTGACTCCTATCCTTCGTGGCTGCGTCTTCGATCCCGAGATGCGATCCGTGCTTCCGAACGTCGAGGAGAGCTTTGGCTTTGCGGAAACGCAGGTCGTCTCCTTCGCCGACCTCTACGCAGGGAAAATCGTCGCCGCCTTTGACCGCCAACATCCTCGCGATCTTTTTGACATCCGCGATCTTCTGGCGAATGAGGGCATAAGCGACGACCTGAGACGCGCTTTCATCGTCTATCTCATCAGCCATGACCGGCCCATTTCGGAAGTTGTGGTGCCGCGGCGAAAGGATATCCGCCAGGAATTCGAGCACGGCTTCGAGGGTATGACGTCAGACCCAGTCTCGCTGGATGAGCTGTTGAAGGCCCGCGAGGACTTGATCGCCGAGGTATCTGGAAAGATGCCGGAGGAGCATCGGGAATTTCTGATCGGATTCAAGCGCGGGAAGCCGGATTGGGCTCTGTTGGGCGTCGGTGGAGCGGCAGAGCTCCCGGCAGTCCGATGGAAGCAGATCAATCTTGATAAGCTGCGTGCCGCAGATCGCGAAAAGCTTGTGGCCCAGTTGATCGCAGTTCTTAAGTGAGGACCACGGCGGCTCTCACCAGCCTCAAGAATTTCTTCGCATATCACAAATACTCGCGAACCTAGGCTCGCAGTAGGGCTCTGGAGTAGGCTCGGTCGCTATAGGATAAAGCAGGAGCCGTCATCGTATGATAGCGTAGAGAACTCTGGCTTGCCAACATCGCAACACAGCGCCTTGATTTCATTGGGACGTTGGAGGGCTATAGCGTGAACGAGGGTAGATTTAGCTATCCCCTTTCATGGCGAGCCGCAGGGATTTCGGGAGCCGTCGCTTGCGCAGCGGTATTACGATCGCTTCGCCTGCGCGGTTGGCGACTGCCTCTTGCCCTCCGCCGACAACGCCCTCCGACTGCTTCATCGCGCCGCCCCGCGTTCGCGCGCACCCTTATTGTTCAGACGGGTCTCGAGCGAACTGATGCTGGCGAGCACCGCCTCGAAAGCCGGCGGGTCGCCGAAGATCATGCCTTGCATGGCCCGGTAGTCGACACGCAACTGATCGATCATCGCGTCATGCGGGGCGAGCGCGAACGAGCCGGGCGCAGCACTCGCGAGATCGGAGTCGGGTCGATTGAAGAACATCCGGGCATGCGCGACGCAGTCTATGCCGAGCGCCGTGTCCGCGAGGGCGGCTTCGCCGACCGGGTCCCCAGCGAGCATGTGCAAGTCATAATAATGACGGGACACGCGTTGGCCGCCCCCGCGCAGCTCGCCACGCTTGTCGAACCAGCGCCGCAACCCGTGGAGGATCACCACCTTGTCCCAGAAGGTGCGTACGGGATCGACCGTGCGCACGGCCGGAACAGTCAGATCGAGCGCCGGCAGATCATCGTCAACATAAGGTTTGATCGGCACTTCGCTGTTCGGGTCGAGCGCGGATTTGGCGCCCGACTCGATCTTGATCGCCGCCCGCACATAGTCCGATCGCGGCGTCGCCGCGGGATACCAGATCAGAAGGGTCTGTCCGTCAGCATCGGCGTCGTCGGCTTCAACCCGTGCCGCCCCCGCATCGAGGCCGCTGGCTCGGAGCCGGTCCTCTAGGATCGCGGTCAACTCGCCGCGCAGCGGGCCATTGATATAGGCTTGGCAGGCCTCCTTGATCGCATCGAGGCGCGCCCGGCGCTTATTGCCGCTCAACGCGTCAAGCTCCTCAATCGTCGCCGGCTCGCCGATATCGTCCCGAAACACCGTGACATCGATGTCTTCGGAGAAGCGGTTGATCAGCCCGAATCCCTTGGACAGGGACGTTCCACCTTTGAAGAGGAGACGGGGTCCGCCCTCCTTCAGGCCATTGAACAAGGCATCCAGCGTCCAGCAGACCCAGAAGTCCTTCTCGATATTCTGGGAGGCCGTGCCGAGGCGCAGCGCCGTCGTATCGAAGGCGCTCAACATCGCGTCCGACCCGGCCGCGAGAACCTCATCGAAAGCCGGGTTCATGCCTCCGTCCTCCGGGCTGCGCCACGATTGGCGGCTGGTTTCTTTTGGGTGGAGCGCGGCGTCGGCTTCGAACGTGCAGTGGCGGCGTGGCGCTGATCATCATCGCCGTCACTTTGTCCATGATGGCGATCGGCGCTAGCATGATCAGCATCATCGTCGATCGGCCGGCGGCCAATGCCGGCGGCATCAGCGTCGGCTTCGATGAGTGGCTTGAGAAACACCCGCATCCATGTCGGAATAGCCGACAGACCCGCAGTGAGATCGGCCTTGAGCGGCCCCGCCGTCGGATCCTCGAAAAGCTTGGCGAGCTTGTGCTTGATCTGATCGCTCTCGCCTTCACGAACCAGGAGATCGCGCAGCCAGTGAAGCGCTTGCACGACCCGCATGGCCGGTCGGCCGGCCCAGAACAGCTTGCTGGCCGCGGTTGGACGAAAAGTGATCGTCACGTTCCCAAGCTTGATCGCGCGGCGCCGCGCGTCGGTGTGCACCACGATTTTGGCCGGGACGGCGTCCGTCAGGCCCAGATCGTTCGCCGCCGTCATGCCGTCGACCAGCATCCGCGTTTGGTCGCGTCGTCCGACGGCGTCGATGACCGAGCGCGGATCGGGCGGGTTGGGTTTCTGGGTGAGCTTGTTGAAGCCAGGCTGATCGTAAAGCCCGCGATCGATCCGCCTGAGGGTTTCGGCCTTCGTCAGCCGCTGCAACGCCTTATCGACGGCGTCCCGGGAGGCGAGATCGACGAAATCACTGGGCGTCCAGACCTTGCGCGGGGCATCCGCCCGGATGCGGTCGAGCATGGCGGCTTTGAGGGGCGAGTCGGTGTTCATGTCCGAAGATTGTAGCACTTTTTCGGACAATGGCAAGCCACCTGTCCGAAATACATATATATGTTTCGGACAGGTATACGATCATCCCGGGAGCAGAAGGTAATCATCCGACCGCTTGACGCTTCCCGCTCTCCGGACAATTCCGACAATGAGGAAGTTTGGCTTGAGTTGGCGCGCACCATCGGACGGCAAATTGTACGGGATGAACAAAGACGGTTTGGGACAGCCGATAAAGGGAATGGCATGACGACAGCATCACCGAAAAGGACGGCGGTGCTATACGCCCGTTATTCCAGCGACTTGCAAAAGGCGACTTCGATTGACGGTCAGCTATTGCTTTGCCGAAAGGTCGCTGAACGCAACAGCCCGGATGTTATCGGTGAATTCGTCGACGCCGCAAAGTCTGGTCTTACGGAAGATGCGCGGGATGACTATCAGCAACTTCTCAGCGGTGTGCGAAACCATGACTTCGACGTGATCGTCGTTGAGCACTTCGATCGCTTGTCGCGCGTTCCCGCAACGATCCAGCGTCTGAAGCAGGTTTTCGAGTTCAACGGCGTTGATCTGGTGGTCATCATGGTCGCGGAATTCTCGACAACAAGCTGTACATCGGCGAGATACATTGGAATGTTCGTTCAACAATTCTGAACCTGGAGACGCAGAAGAAGCAGAGGCGCCGCAATCCGGACGAACGCCACGTCATCGCCAAGAACCCCGAGCTGCGGATCATTCCGCAAGAACTCTGGGATACAGCGCAGAGGGCTCGCAGCGCGCGTGCTGTCCATATGTGGCCCCATCGGCAAGCCGCGACGTCGCCCCGTGATTGCGCGCAACAATAAGCATCCGCTTGCTGGTATCCTCCCGTGCGGCGTTTGCAACGGCCACATGCGAATTGCGCAATCGTCCCGGAATGGAGCGCCGCGGGCCGCATGCGCCGGCGCGCATCACCGAGGCACCTGCGCGCACACCCGAAGCTTTGACATGGACGTTCTACTCGCGGACGTTTCCGCCAAGATCGATGCGAGATTGCTTTCGCCAAGCGAGCGCACTAAGTCCGAAACGCTTCGCCTCCTCAACCGGTTGGAATTCCGATGCACGCTCGATGAACTTGACGATGCAACGATCGAGCGTGAACTCGGGAAGCTTTCCGACGTGCCCAGTGAACAGCTTCACGCATTCCGCGCGCTTCGCACGATGCTTCGGTGGTGGATCGTGTCCCGTGGCGTGGTGTAGCTGGCGGTGATTCACCGCCAGCTACACCACCACCGGGGATACACGACCCGGTGGTGCACGAAACCTCCTCATCGCTACGTCAAGCGCAGTCCGCTCGAAGGCTATCCGGCTCCGGGCAATGACAAGAAACGCAGCCGCATTCTGAGCGACGCCAAGCTCAAGAGAGTGTGGCACGCGTGCGAGGGCTTTTTCGGCGATATGATCCGGCTCATCATTTTGTGGGGATGTCGCAACGGCGAAATACGACGGCTACAGCGAGCCTCGCGTGAAGGTCGCGTGGGTCACCATCCCCCGAGAATTCACAAAGAAAGGGCGCGCGCACGCAATCCCGATCCTGCCGATAGCGCGTGCGATCCTCGATCGACAAGAAAAAATGGGTGATAATTGGCGAGACAAGAATACCGACTATTACTTCCCCGCTCACATCAAGGGTACGCACTTCAACGTGGCTCGCGGGGAACTTAAAAAAAGAGATCGACAAGCGATCAGGTGTGACTGGATGGCAGGTGCGCGATCTTCGGCGGTCCTTCCGATCCATGCTCGCGCGCCTCGGAGTATCGCGCGAGATCGCAGAGATCATGCTCAACCACGTGACAGACCGGGTAAAACCGACCTCACGAGATTTACGACAGGTATGATTACCTGCCCGAGAAACGCGTTGCGCTGCAAAAGCTCGAAGCTCATGAAAACAAATTAGTAGTTGCGTAGGAAGTCCTACGGCTCAGAGGGTATCAGGTGTTTTAAGCTCGTGCTTGATCTGCTCCGCTTTGAGCTGCCGCTCGGCCTCGCACCAGAACTCATCCATGCGCCCTTCCGGCTTCCCGGCTGCTTCCCAGAGCTTATACGCACGTGCTCGTATCTCGTCCTCGTAGGCATGCGTCATGTGAACCTCCCAATGAGGCGCGGCCTCCAAAGCGGGCCTGCTGGTTTGCTCGTATAGCGCGGCGGCTTGGACCTTATCGAGCCTGCCCTTGATCTCATCTACGAACCTTGCCAGACGCTTCGCCGTCGCCTCATCCCTGATCAGGAGAATCGCGCGGTTAGCCAGTTCGATTTGACGTTGCGGCCTTTGAAGTTCTTCTCGATAGGCCATGAGCTGCTCCGGCTGCTTATATGACGCCGCAGAGCGAAGAATGTTCGCGGGTATTACCCGAATGATCCGGGGTCTAAGGAGTTCTTTAGTAGTAATTGTCGCACGGCCGCGTGGCTTGACAACGTGAGGCCCCGTCGTGCTGTGCAGCGCCGATCGGAACCGATTGGTAACAGGAGACTTAGTTTTCGGGAGCATTCCTGAGCGGGATCCGCCAATGGCAATCGACAATTTCAGAGGGACAAGGCCGATACTTCTTCCTGAGCAATTTTTTGTGGGACGGATCGAAGGTTGGGCGGTGGTAGAAAGTCTGGTGGGCGGGTTGCTGAAGCGCGCGACAATCGCGGCGCACGGTGAATTCGAGTCAGACACGCAAATCGTTCTATTCACCGAGACTTACACATTTGATGACGGACATTCTGACACGTTGCATTGGACGATACGAAAAGGCGACGAGGGTAGGTACACCGGATTGGAAAACCGACTAGAAGGCGAGGCCATAGGTGAGCAAGCAGGTTGCGCCTTTCATTGGAAGTACACCCGCGACACCCCGCAAATCGGTGGCAAATCTTTCAAGCTGAACTTCGACGATTGGTTCTATGCGATCGACGATCGCGCCTGCATCGTACGTGGGAGCGCTGGACGTGCGGGCATTCCGTTTGCGACGGCGCACGTAACATATCGGAAGTTATGAACAACCGTCGCGTACTTTCCTGTACTTCCGGGCTATGCGCGCCCGGGGCCGGCGAGCTAGGAACACCGCGCGGGCTGAGCTGCTCACGCGCCATGTCGTCCTGAGATTTTTCGAGCTCCACGTCGTTGATGGGGCGCGGCCCCATGCTCCGTCTTCCCAGGCCCATCCACAGTTAATCTTGCGATTCGCCGCGGGCCGCTCCAGAGCTCGATCACCGGATGCGCTTCGAGGAATTTCAATGATCGACGTCTCGCGTCGCCGTCGTCGCCGCACTCTAGCTCGTAGGTCGCATGCGCGACTCCCCATAGATCGACAGCGTATGCCACGTAACGCATGGTCGTGCACTCATACGGCGATGGCGGGCCGCCTCCGGCAGAAAGACAAAGCTCCTGAATTCACTTCGGATCAGCTTGTTTGTTCCTGCCACTTGCAGAAATCTTGGGCCGACCAAGCGCACGATATGCAATCGCCCAAATGAATGCACCCCTATTAGGTTGGCCGGCCTCTGGCTCGTATAACGCTTTTTCGCGCTGCGAGATTTACGCAGGCTGCTGTTTTGCATTGATCGCTACCCAATGCGTACCCTTACCTACCAGAGAAGCGCGTTGCGCTGCAAAAGCTCGAAGGTCACCTGAAAAAAATATTCAGCTGAGCGATTCCTGATAATATTTTATGTCGGCTAACCAAACAGCCGTGCGCACGGCTCCAACAGGAGTACGTCGCATGACTGTCAAAGCAGTGGTTTGTTTCAAGCGACTTAAGGCTGACTACGGTATCGTTTACTCGCGAACTCATATCGACAGACTCGAAGACGAGAAACCACTCTCATGGAGAATCAGATCCTGGAGTTTTTACGACGTCCCGACCCTCCAGGGATTGCCTATACGAAATTGAAATAGATCGCCGACCAAGTAAGCCGCGAATAGCAAGCGGCGGAAAATGAATTCAGCATCAACGACGCCATGAGGCATGCCAGGGTAAAGCTGCAGTTGAACGTCTAGAACGCCAGGGCTCTGACAATGTTCGCGCTAAAAATCAGCTATGATGCCAGCCTACGCTGCGACTGGTCACGCGAGTGTTTTGCTCTTTGCACCGGACCTGTGTTGGACGGCTTCCATGTCGTCGATCGATAGGGAGCCGAGAGCAGCATCAGGAAAAGCGCCCTGGCTGCTTTATATCTGGCGGCGGCGCGGCTGTCCTCCCATCCTGACATCAGGGTCGTCTCTTCGCAGGTGCACACGCGCCAAGTCCACCTTCGGCCTCGCCGTTCTAAGGCGATATCAAAGATTTTGAGTTGGTCAGGCATTGCGCTGCGAAAGAACTAGGGACGGTCTGAGAATAGTCGAAATGCGTGACCCGATCCACAGGTGCCGACACCCCTTTTTATGCGCCCAGGGGGAATTTTCGCTCGAATGAAGTGTTCGAATTAATCTTGGCGGCGGCTAAACTGTTTGAAGGTTAAAGGACCTCAGTATAGCATCGGGAGGTCCGGCTTTGATGAAAGTTTTTTAGAAGTGCCGCCTCATTGGCGGGTTCAGATATACGCCCCCCGCAGCACGGCACTTCCTCCTCCGGAGATCACGCATCATGTCATCTCCCAGCAAGATTGCGCTCTTCATTGATGGGGCCAATCTTTACGCCACGGCGAAGACACTCGGTTTCGACATCGACTACAAGCGCCTGCTGGGCGAATTTCAGAGTCGCGGTACGCTTCTACGTGCGTTCTACTACACCGCCGTTATCGAGGACCAAGAATTCTCCTCGATCCGGCCGCTGATCGATTGGCTCGACTACAACGGCTACACCGTCGTCACCAAGCCGGCCAAGGAGTTCATCGACGCCGGCGGCCGCCGCAAGGTCAAGGGCAACATGGATATCGAGCTCGCTGTCAATGTCATGGAGCTCGCCGACCATATCGACCAGATGGTTCTGTTCTCCGGCGACGGCGACTTCCGTCCTTTGGTCGAAGCCGTGCAGCGGCGCGGTGTGCGGGTCACCGTGGTGTCTACTATTGCCAGCCAGCCGCCGATGATCGCCGACGAATTGCGCCGCCAGGCCGACATGTTCACCGACCTTATCGAGCTCCAATCCAAGATCGGCCGCGATCCGTCCGAACGCCCGGCCCCCGCGAGCGCGAGTCGCGCCATCAAACGCAGCAATTCCCGCGGCGTGAGACCGTCGCGGGACCGAAGGGAAACGATAGCCTGCTCGAGAAGTGATCCCCGAGCGAGGTCTTCGGAGACGGACGCCACCTAGCCTGGCAAACTCAGATATTGGTTGAGTTTGTTTGCCGGCCCGGAGAATGCGGACGCTTATCGGGATAGGGGAGTCTCGCGACTCCTCCTCCCACACCACCGTACGGGCCCCTATACGGCGGTTCGCTGGATTAAGCGGCAAGAGTTGTTCTGTTGCCGCCGTAGTTTGGATGTCAGCATCGTCGCGCCAGCTTCGACTCCTCTGACAGCGTCAGTCAGGGTTTCACCCCTTGCGGAGGCGCCAGACGTTTCAGCCGCCGAGCGATGCAGCATCGAACAATGGAAGGGTGCAGCTTGGTTGAAAGGGCGCTTGGACTTGGTTCTCATCCTTATAGACCGTACATCAAATCGTTGGTTCTACCGGTGTTCGATCAGGCACCGCACTAGGCTGCTCCGTGCAGGTGCCTGCACGCAGTATCGTTTTTTCGTTCTCCAGAATGTGTAAGGTGTTACTTGGTATTAGGGATGCCTCGTTTCTTGATCTTGAAATTGCGTTAAGGCGCTAGACGCGAGGGCCGATCGCGATGGAGCGAGAACTTGGTATGGATTGTCGTATACCGGTCGGCTAAAGCCAAAGAGGTGAATCTGCAGGCTTTACGCCGAGGGCATAGGATATCTCCTTGCCGGGCGCGTCGGTGGACTTGGACAAGACCGCCTAAGTAAAGCGTTAGACTTTCGCCAAAATCTAAGTCGGCCGCAGCGCTTCGCCGGCGATGTCGAGGTCGCCGATCTGTTTGTTCCGCTCCGAATCCGCCGTCGCGCGATGGTCAGTCGCCAGCACGACATAGACGGCCGGCAGTACGAACAGGGTGAACAGCGTGCCGATCGACATGCCGGCGACGACCACGAGACCGATCGAGAAGCGGCTAGCCGCGCCGGCGCCGGACGCAGTCAGCAGCGGGATCAGGCCGGTGACCATCGCCGCCGTCGTCATCAGGATCGGCCGCAGCCGGATGCGGGCCGCCATTTTGATGGCCGAGCGGCGGTCGAGCCGTTCGTTGACCTGGAGCTCGTTGGCGAACTCCACCATCAGGATGCCGTGCTTGGTGATCAGACCGACGAGGGTGAGCAGACCGACCTGGGTGTAGATGTTCATCGTGGCTGCGCCGAAGAACAGCGGGATCAGCGCGCCCACGATCGCCATCGGCACCGAGATCATGATCACGAGCGGATCGCGCAAGCTTTCGAACTGCGCCGCCAGCACCAGGAAGATGATGATCAGCGCGAACCCGAAGGTGACCGCGAGCTGATTGCCTTCCTGAACATACTGCCTGCTGTCAGCGAGATAATCGTGGCTGAAGCCCTGTGGCAGCTTCTTGGCCTCGCCCTCAAGGAAGTCGACCGCCGCACCGATCGTCACGCCGGGCATTGGCACGGCCGAGAACGTCGCCGAATTCAGCTGATTGTAGTGCGTCAGCGAATTCGGATTGGTCAGGGTCTCGATCGAAACCACCGTCGACAGCGGAAGCTGCTGACCGGTGTTGGTCGTCACGTAATAGCCGCCGAGCGATTCCGGCGAAAGCCGCTGGCCGCGCGGCACCTGCGGGATCACTTGGTAGGAGCGGCCCTCGAGGTTGAAGCGGTTGACGTAGTTGCCGCCCAGCAGCACGGCGAGCGCGCTGCCGACGTTCTGCATGTTGAGGCCGAGATCCTGGGCCTTGCTGCGATCGATCTTCACGGTCACGGTCGGCTGATTGTAGGCGAGGTCGCTGTCGGAGACGATGAACATGCCGCTCTTGCGGGCAGCGTCCTTCAGCTTCTCCATCTGCTCATAGACGGCCCGGAAGCCCGCGGTCGAGCTGATCACCATTTGCACCGGCAGGCCGCCCGGGCCACCCGGCAGCGGCGGCAGGTTGAACGCGAAGGCCTGGACGCCCTCGATCTTGGAGAGCTCGACCTGCACCAGCGGCTTCAGCTGAATAGAGGAACGCTTCCTTTCGTCCCACGGCTTCAGCAGCATGCCGGCCATGCCGCCTTGCGGGCCATTGATGCCGTTCAGCACGAAGCGCAGATCGGTCTCGGAAAATTTCTGGAATTTCTCGTCGAGCTTCTCGCCGTAGAAATCGACATAGTCGATGTTGGCGTATTTCGGCGCCTTGGTCACCGCGAACACGATGCCCTGATCTTCCTCCGGCGCCAGCTCCTTCGACGTGTGCATGTAGAGGAAGCCGACCAGCCCGAGGATCGTCACCGCGAACAGGCCGGTGATCGCCTTGTAGTCGAGCGAGCGGTCAAGCCTGCGACCGTACCAGCGCGTCAGCGCGCCAAACACCCGGTTGACGAGCTTGGCGAAGCGGCCCTCTTCGGTGTTCTTGAGGAGTACGGAGCACATCATCGGCGACAGCGTCAGCGCGATCACGCCTGACACGATCACCGAGCCCGCAAGCGTGAAGGCGAATTCGCGGAACAGCGAGCCGGTGAGGCCGCCGAGGAAGCCGATCGGGGCGTACACGGCGGCGAGCGTGATTGTCATCGAGATGACGGGACCGACGATTTCGCGCGCGCCCTGCAACGATGCCTGAACCGGCGACTTACCCTCTTCCAGATGCCGATGGATGTTCTCCACCACGACGATGGCGTCATCGACGACCAGACCGATCGCGAGCACCATGGCAAGCAGGGTCAGCAGGTTGAAGCTGAAGCCCAGCGCCAGCATCAAGGTGCAAACGCCGATCATCGACAGCGGGATGGTGACGACGGGAATGATGACCGAACGGAACGACGCCAGGAACAGGAAGATCACCACGATCACGATGATCACGGCCTCGCCCAGCGTCTTCTCCACCTCGTCGATCGACGACTGGATGAACTTGGTCGAATCGTAGGCGACCTTCATCTTCATCGACGGTGGCAAATTGCGCTCGAGTTCGGGGAACAGCGTGCGCACGCCCTTGACCAGCGTCAGCGGGTTGCCCTGCGGCGTTGCCTGCACGCCAATGAAGATCGCGTGCTCGCCGTTGAAGGCGACGCTCGCGTCCGTGCTTTGGGCGGCAAGCTCGACGGTGGCGATGTCCTCCATCCGCACGAAGCCGCCGTCCTTGGCTTTGACGATCATCTTCCGGAACTGGTTGACGTCGGTCAGGCTGGTGTTCGTCGAGATGTTGGAAACGATGAGATAGCCCTTGGTCTGTCCCGCCGCAGACTGGAAGTTGTTGGCCGCAATCGCGGACGCGACGTCAGCCGGGGACACGTTGCGGCCAGCCATCTTCACGGGATCAAGCCAGAGCCGCATCGCAAAGGTCTGGCCGCCGAGGATGTCGGCCGACGCGACGCCGTCGACGGTCGACAGCACCGGCTGCACCACGCGCGTCAGATAGTCGGAGATCGCCGAGCCCGACAGTTCCTCGGAGGAGAAGCCGAGATACATCACGGCCGTGGTCTGGCCTGTGGTCTTGGTGACGACCGGATCGTTCGATTCCTTCGGAATCAGATATTTGACCGAATTCGTCTTGGCCAGCACCTCAGTGAGCGCCTGGTTCGGATCGAAATTCAGCTTGATGTAGACCTGGATCGTCGAGGTGCCGAGCACGGAGGACGAGGTGATGTAGTCGACGCCCTCGGCGGAAGCGACCGCCTGCTCGACCGGCGTCGTGATGAAGCCCTGGATCAGGTCGGCCGACGCGCCGGGATAGACGGTCGTGATGTTGATGACCGTGTTCGAAAGGTTCGGATATTGCCGGATCGGCAGCACCATCGCAGCACGCAGGCCGATCAGCAGGATCAGCAGGCTGACGACGACCGACAGGACCGGACGTTTGATGAAAATATCGGTAAGGGCCATCGCGGCGATCTCGATTTCGTTTGGCTAACGAAGCGCATGACCCGGGTGCCGAATCATGCTGCGTCATGTGCGGTGTCAGTAACGCGGCGGCTGCGCCGGGATCTGCGGGGCCGGGTCGGTGGAAATCGCCACCGCGGCGCCCGACTGCAGCTTCAGCTGGCCAACGGCGACGACCTTGTCGCCCGGCTTCACCCCCTTGACGATTTCGACGCGACCACCGACCCGGCTGCCGGTCTGCACGAACGTGCGCACCGCGCTCAGGCTGGTCTTGCCGTCCTCGCCCTTCTTCTCGGTGATCACGAACACCGAGTCGCCGTAAAGCGTGTAGTCGACCGCCGTCTCCGGAACGGTGATCACGGCCGGCTTGTCCGGCAGCACCACTGTCGTGGTCACGAACATGCCGGGCTTCAGGATCTTCTCCGGATTGGAGACCGTCGCCTGCACGCGGATGTTGCGCGTGTCGGCGGCGATCTGCGGCTCGATCGTCGTGATCTTGCCGTCAAACGTGCGGCCCGGATAGGCGTCGACCTTCAGCCGGACCAGCTGGCCAACCTTGAGGTTGCCCGAGTCCTTTTCCGTCACCGTGAAGTTGGCCCACAGCTCCGACAGATCGGTCAGCGAGACGATCGCCGTGCCCGCCGTCAGATACTGACCGACCTCGACCTTGCGGACGCCGAGATCGCCTGAGAACGGCGCGCGGACGAGCTTCTGCGAGATCAGCGCTTCGGTCTTGGCGATGCCGGCCAGCGCCTGGTCATAGGCGGCCTGCGCGGAATCGACGGTTGCCTGCGGACCGAACTGGCGCGACGCCAGTTGCTTGGCGCGGTCGAGCGAGAGCTGTGCGACCGTTGCCTGGGCCTTGCAGTTGGCGAGGTCACCCTGATCGGGCGCGTCGAACAGCTGCACCAGCGGCGTGCCGGCCTCGACATGGGCGCCGGGCTCGAACTTGATCTCGGTGACGCGGCCATTGACGTCGGCGCTGACGTCGACCTGGTGCACAGCGGTGAGACCGCCGACCGCGGTGAGCAGGTTCGGGATCACCTCGGACTTCGCTTCCGCCGCGCTGACGGCGGTCGGCGGCGGCTTGTTGTTGGCGAAGAACTGCTTGATCATCTGGCCACGGAAATAATTGAACCAGACGAGACCACCGACGAGCACACTCAGCAGCGTGCCCACGATGATGAACCACAGCACCGGCCGAACCGGACGCTTGGGAGCTTTGCTGTCGATCGGTTCGCCCGAAATCTTCTGTTCGATTACGATATTCATGTCATGCACTTTCTGCAATCGCAGTCTTGCCGGCACCCGGCGCCAAAGCGCGGCCCAGATGCGAAGCAATTGCGGCGTCGTTAAGTCCGATGCCTCTCAGAAGAAACTCACAGAGCTGGCGCTCCAGATCGTTCGCCTTGCCGTAGGCGAGACAGGGCACGGCCGGCAGCCTGGTCAGCGCCGCCATCACCAGCGAATGATGCGCAAACCAGAACAGGTTGAACGGCTCGCCGGTGCACGGCCGCGCATCGCCGGCGGCGACCGCACGTTCGAGCGAGGCGACGAAGGCCGCTCCGATCAGCGTCTCGATTTTGGCATACAGCAGACGGGCGAATTCGCCATCATCCAGATGGCTCGTGGCCATCAGTCGGAGGCGCTGCGCTTCTTCCTGGTCGGGGCCGCTGGCGATCTCGAGGAAATGGTCGACCATGCCGCGGATCAATTCGACCAGGGCCGCCGTTGACGGCTCGCGCTCGAGCAACTCCATCAATGCCGGGTCAGCCTCGCACTCATCGCTGAGAATTTCGGCGTACAGCGCCGCCTTGGAGAGGAAATGCTTGAACAGCAGCGCCTCGGAAATGGCAGCAGCGGCCGCCACGCTCTTGGTCGTGGTGCCGGTATAGCCGTGTCGGGCGAAGCAGCGTTTCGCGGCTCCGAGGATCAATTGACGCCTCAGGTCGCTCGTCATACGCAATGAACTCATACGAGTGAGTGAGCACTCACCCACTCAAAAGTCAAGCTAATGGTGCAACGCAACCTGCAAGGATATCAAAAAGTTATCCATGATCCCGACCGAAGAGGGCCTGACGTGAGCCGCGCGGTCGGACCCTCGTTGCGCGACTCATAACCATTTTGACGCGCGGAGGCCTAAAATGTTTAGCGCCAGCGCTTCGATGTCCTCTTGGGTATTTGTCAACTGACCTTGCCCCCAAGTTTTATCCAGTCCTGAGTTCGTCCCGGGTGTTGGATTCGCCCGGTTGGGCGGGGTAGCGACGGGAGCTGGCATAGCGCAGCGCCAGATCCCGGCGCGGGTGGCAGGTCATGGCGAACTCGGACGGCGTCTTCCATCCGACCTGCGGGTGTGGTCGTGTAATTGGCTCGCCAGCATCCAAGCGCGACGCGGGCCTGGACCAGTGACGTGAACAGCGTCTCGCTCGACAATTCATCCCGCAGTCGACCGGTGAAGCTCTCGATGAAGGCATTCTGCATGGGCTTGCCAGGCGCGATGTAGTGCTATGCGACACGGCTCTGGTCGGCCCATGAGAGAATGGCGTTGCTGGCGGGTTCGCTGCCGTTCTCGCTGACCACCATGCTGGGTTTACGGCGCTCGATCACCAGCCGGTCCAGCTCCCGCGCCACCCGGATGCCGGACAGCGAGGTGTCGGCCACCAGCGCCAGGCGCTCGCGGGTGCAGTCGTCGACCACGGTCAGGTGCGGAAGCGGCGACCATCCGTGAGCTGATCCGACACGAAGTCGAGCGACCAGCGGTCGTTCGGCGCCATCGGCACCATCGGCGCCCGGGTCCCGATTGCGGCTTGCGACCGCCGCGGCGGCGCACCGCAGCTTCTCTTCCCGGTAGCGCCGGACCAGTTTCTTGTGGTTGATCACGTAGCCCTCCCGCTCGAACAGAACGTGCAGCTGCAGATAGCCGAAGCGGCGGCGCTCCTGCGCGATCGCCCTCATGCGTTGGCGAACGCTGGCCGGATCCTCTGGTATCTCATGGTCATGCGGCAGCAGCCGATGGCTTTATTCACCTAGTCTCTCCACGCGACCGCGCTGCTCGTCTCGTACGTGGCGCCAGCGACTTGTCGCCAGATTTCCAAGCTTTGACATTCTGCGCTTTCCACCGCAGGGCCGGACTGGCTTCTATCGAGGCGCGCACGTTTGCTGGCGCCTCCAGAGAAGACGCATCGATCTCACCCCGATCCAGCACGGCTTCCAAAAATGCGCCCTCCCCCGCTGTGAACTTAAACAGTGGCGCGAGCTTCTCCCGGCATTCGGTCGCGACGCTCTCGATCCACACTGCCGGGCCGCCAAAGCTGCCGAAATACCGATCGTGCAAGCACATGGTCAGCTTGCCGGTAATGTCGCCGACCTCGCATCTGATCGCCTCGGGCGAGGCTGTGCGCCAATCGAAGCTCTTGGCGCTCGCACCGATCATCAAGGTGGCCGCCTTGATCTTCGCCCAGTCGAGAGACGGCATGGCGATGATCCGGTGGGCGTCGAACAGATCGCGCGCGGTGCGCCGCGTGATCAGCGCGACCATCTTGCCGGCGACGATCTCGTGGATATCGAGGACCGGAACATTCCTGGCTTGGTAGGATCCGATTGCCACCGATGGCATGCGATCCACGCCGTAGAGCGGGCCGCGGTAGAGATAATTGATATCGATCTCGATGGTCCCCGCACCGCCCAGCGCATAGGCGTAGCGATAAATCCATTTGCCGCCAGCGTGCTCGGACGGCTCACGCCGCGCGACGTACCCTTTCGATTCCATCAAGCGCTCGATCCGGTCTTCCAACCCCGGCCGGTCGGCGTCCATCTGTTCCTTCTCGACCGCGCCGACATAGTTAACGTCGATATGGACAGAGAGGCGGTCCAGATCGGAATGAAAGACGTTGAGCGCCGTGCCGCCCTTCAAGGCGACGCGCGGCCCGATCAGCGTGTCGGCGCCGATGGCATCGAGAATGTCGATCAGCCGGATCACACGCTCCAGCGTCGCGGGCTGGAGCTGCCGCTCGGCCGCGATGTTCTGAAGCGTTTCTCGCGACGCGACCATCAGACGCCTCCGGTGCCCGCTTCTTGATCAGCGCCACCGCGTCCCTACGTCTTCATGACGTCATCAACCAAACCCGACCCCATCGCCGCGGTCGCGCAAACGTCCTATGAACTCGGCAGAAGTGGTAGAAAGAAGAAGTACAGCGCCAGCATGGCAATGGTTCACAAACCTTCTACGAGACGGTGTCGGTCGCAAACCGACGCATGGACATGCGCATGGTCAGGTTCTCGCGCTCGGCAAACAGCGTGTTGACGAGGGGAGGATCGGGGTTTCCCATGATGGTGTTCTTGATCGCGCCGACGGACTTTGGCGGACTGTGGCGGCCGGGACCGGCCTATTCCGTCGCGAAACACTTGATCAGCATCGCGTAATCGGCATCAAAGCCGCGATCCAAAACGGCCTTCGAACAGGAGCGAGCCGGGCCTTCATCGAGTCAATCCCGGATTATCTGAAGGCGCGTCGGCTGCTTCACAGCCGATGTCTGTGTCGTGCCGGTGCGGTTGAACGGAACCACGTTTCCAGCGGGCACACGCGCGGCCACGGCCTTTTCTGTTCGTCCCACAATACCCAGCGCTCTACGCTCGCTTTTGCCGCGTTCTGATTCTCGTCCACTTGCAAGTATTCGACGCCAACAGGTTCAACGATCGTACAACGGCCATCCACCGCAAGTGCATGTCGATCGGCTGGAGCAACGGACGATCGGCGGAACTGGTCGGAGTTGCATAGCCGATCGTCCGTTGCCGTGAGGTGGGCCGCATAGGCCGCGGGGGTTAGATATTCAGCGACAAGTGGGGGCACTGGAGATTGTAGTCGGCGAACCAGACCAGCGATCTTGGCGCTGGCGTCGTGAGATCGAAGATCAGGGTCTCGTTGAGCAGCTCATCGCATGGTCGTTGAAACTCTCGACGAAGCTGTTCTTCATCGGCTTTCTCGGTGTGACGACGTCGGCGGAGCAATCGTTGTCACTGACGATCCGCTGCTATCTCAGTTCGGCACGGTATCAGCCGACTCCTTGTCTGCAATTGCCCCAGCAAGACCTCCGCCAACGGATTGCTCTGGCGGGAGGGTCGGCAACCGTACCAAGCCGGATACGGAAGCAATGCCCTCGGCATCGGTACCAAGTGCCAAATAAGAGCCTACAAGGTTTGGCAGGTGGCGAACTCAATAATTCTGACTAGCATACCAGCAGGCTCCTCGGTCGCGCATCTCCGAGCAACGTGGCCGGTGCGGAGACGAGACGAAGGATATCAAGGATGGCCTACAAGAGGCACGTCAATCAAAGTGGGCACACCACGCGTTGGCTGGCCGACGGCGCCGCTACGATGATTGTCCCTACTGGCTCGGCTCCGGGCGCCAGGCAGAAGTTCGTGAGGGCCCGACCAACGTTGGGACGAACGAGGAATCGGATTATCGTTTGGGGCAGCGTTTGCTTGCGATCGCCAAGGAATAGTGCTGCAGGACATCCTCGGGCGGACACTGGAAATTGGTACTCGCTCGCACCATCGCAAATATTTGATCATATTAGCGCTCGATCATGTTTCCCGAGCGCGAATTCTCGACCGATGCGGTGACGTCGATCATGCGGCCCAATTCTCAACAGGCCCGAGATGTGGCCTATCAGCTCCACGCCTATACTAACGCGCGGTCGCACCAAGAGGCCGGACCGCTCATAATTGAACGCGGCGAGGATCCCCGTGTCTTCGACACGGCCGGAAACCGCTACCTCGATGGCATGGCGGGTCTCTGGAGTGCGGGACTTGGCTTCAGTGAGAAACGGCTCATCGAAGCCGCACATCGTCAGATGCAAGTCCTGCCATTCTATCATACCTTCACTCACGATCGAATGGGCCTTCGATCGAGCTCGCCGAGAAGCTCGTGAAGATATCTCCGGTGCCGATGAGTAAAGTGTTCTTCACAAACTCGGGCTCGGAGGCGAATGACACGGTGCTGAAGCTGATCGCCTATCGCTCGAATGCATTGGGCCAGCATCAGCGCAAGAAAGTCATCAGCCGTTTACGTGGCTATCACGGCGTCACGATCGCTGCGGCAAGCCTAACCGGATTGCCGGAGAACCACCGCTCGTTCGATCTGCCGCTGCCGAACATTCTGCACACGGGCTCCCCTCATTTCTACAAAGACAGTCGTCCGGGCAGAATCGGAGGAGACCTTTGCGACGCGTCGGGCCAAGCGGGCGGTGATATTAGAGGCGCCCGTTACGTGATATACGCGCTGTCGGACGAGGCGGTGATTACCACACGCTGGGGCTGTGAAAGCGCCTGGAGTGACAACAGCTTGCTTAATCAGTTCCAGAACGAGACCAGGGGAGGCGCGAAGGTCTTCCAGATACTGGAGCTCGTGCAGGCAAAGCCGGCCAACCAATCGCCTTGCTCAAGCTCATCAACATCTGCTTGTTAATGAGGTTCGAAGGCAAATATCGCGGGGTGGAAGAGGGTCGGGAGCGCCTTGAAGAGCTGCGGTCGGACGTTCAGCGTCTCTTGCGGGGCAATACGAGCGCAGCACCACGCGAATTATCGACCCGATGGCGCGGCATCAAAGTACGTACGGCCGTGCGTCGCTACGTGCCATTGTGGATTCTCTTCGTCGCCGCAGCCTTCATTATGCTGACCGGCTACAACTTCATCCAGTGGCGCCTATCGGACGAACTCGCGCAGCTCGAACAACTGCTCGCCGTGATCGGCCACTCGGGGCCACCCTAAGAGGTGAAGATGTTTGGCGCTCAATTCGCTGCACTCTTCTCGGTTCGAGGTATCGTCACCCTTACCGCTTTTGCTGGTCGACGCGTTCATCTGGATACGCGCTCCTGTCTTCGCCGGTCCCGTTGGCGCTGCTTTCGCTCGAGCTTGCGCCGATCCGCGCCTCCATAATCTCGAGAACCGAGCGCCCCTCGTCTGTGACACGCCAGCCGCCGTTCATCCGCTCGATGAGACCTTGGGAGAATATATCCAAGTCGGGTACGCGGGCTGCCAACGACGTGACCGTTGCAGGCATTGTTGTTCACTACCGTGAGGTGCTTGGGACGGCCCGACGCGCGGAATCGCACGAGAAGCGCATGCATCAGCTCGATTGGAGCGCCCACGCCTCCGAAACCGCCAATCATGACCGTCGCGCCATCGGGAACGTCCGCAACTGCCTGCGCGAGGCTGGATGCCGTCTTGTTCATCACCTCCTGCTGCACTCACCGATCGATTTGAGATTCACTCAACAAGGCAAACGGGACCTCTCAAGCGGATCGAGAATCAAGAACAAAACTGCCCGGCGCGCGACGACCAGCAGCTCACAGGCGATACGACAAAGCTCAAAGCTTGGCGAACTGAGCCATCGTGCTGTCGAACACCCGCTTGGCCATCTCGCCGAGTCCTAACTTGCGGTGGCCCGCCGACAAAATCTCCGTTCCATAGACGCCCCTATAACCGGCTGCGCGGATTTCGCGAAGGAATGCCGGAACGCCCAGTTCGCCTTCGCCGGGCAATTCACGATGATGGATCGTGTCCTCCCACAAATCATCAATGGGCGGCACTTTGGGGGCATCATCAACCTCCACGGCCTTGATGTAGCGCGTCGGGATTTTTGTATGTCTGCGTACGGAATGTTTCCGCGCGCAATGTGCCAGATGTCGATCAGAAGTCCGCCATTTGGTTGGTCGGCGCCGCTCACGATGGCCAAGCCGGTGTCGATGGTTCGACATTTGACCACGGCATGATCTCGAGCACGATATCGGCGCCGTAGACGGCGGCCTCCTGGCACAACTTCGCGAACTCATCAGCCATGCGCGGCACATCGGCATGGGTTTCGTGGAATCCCGGGCCCACCTTGATATCCCGCATTCCAAGTTCTGCGGACACCTCGAGCAGCTGCCGACGGAATTTGTCGGACTCCACTCGCTTCTCGTCAGAACTGTACCAATTGAGCAGAAATTCAATCTCCAGATACTTGATGCCATTGTCTTGAAGAATGCGTCTCATCTCCGCAAAGCCCATCTTGCTTTGCGTGACCATCGTGTCTTCGTAGTGAAGACCAAACCCCTTGAACCCCGCGCGCGCTGCCGCTTCCACCCTGTCTTTGAATGGGAATGGACTGACCTCAGTAGGCCCCAGCGGGTAAACGTCCCCCGAAAGCGCGAAATACGAGATCAGAAGCTCTACGTCATTAGCCACGGCACTATCCTCGCGCGTTCAAGCGGTGAAGTAAGGTATGGCAGCCCACAGACCACCGGTTGCCGTTCTGATATCACGGCACTAGCCGACATAAAGTGGGCGCCACAGGAAACAGTTTTGCGTATTCCGCAAGTAAACGTCGTGCATGTCCAACCATCACTTTCAGAACCGAGATGATCGGCCTTTGCTTCTACTGTTCCAGTGAAAACGGACTGCGATAGGCCGAGCAAAGGCTCCTTGGAACGATCAACAAGAAGCCAGATTTGCACATAGCGCAAAGAACTTTGCCACCGTGGTGCAGCCGGAAAGAGTCGCTGCTCGGGTACCCAATATGCCTTGGTCCTAACGAGACTCGCATCGGCAAGCGCCGGCCTTGCACCCGAGCCCGACAGTCCGATCAACGGCGGGAACGGTTCGCCCGGCCTGTTTCTCCGGCGATCGTAAAGGCGCCGGTCGGCTGCATTCTGCGGTCGTTCGCGAGGGCGCATCGGCCACCGTCCGTATCTCTCGTCGATGGCCGCCAGATAGACGTTGGCCAGCAACGGCGAGATGATGCCGCCCTGCGGGGTGCCCGTAACAGGATGGCGGACGGTGCCCTCGATCATGACACCGGCTTTTAGGAAGGCGAGCACGAGCCTGAGGACCTTGCGATCCCCGATGAGCCGAGATTCGAACGTTGTGCTCTGCTTCCGATGGGCGCCGCGTCCTGAATAGCGGATGCCCTGCCGGCAAGCGGGCGAGAGATGCAATCTCCTTCGCCAAAGCCGCGTCTCACACACGGTTGATGTCGCAACTGCTTTTTGCACCAAACACAACAGTGTTTCCCGGTCCAACGGCTTTATCCCAACAAACGCAATATAGGATAAGCGCTCCCAAGAGGACGGTCGCACATCGATGGCACGTCCCAACAAAAGCAATCACACCGGCATAAGCCGTCAACGGGAGAGGAGCCCATGAACAAGACGCTGAAATTTGCACTGATGTCGACTGTTTTTGCCGCAACCGTGGCCGTCGGGGCAACAGGCGCTGCGACCGCAGATTCAATGATGAAGCTCGGCCTGTCGATGCCCACCCTTAACACACCCTTCTTCACCGTCCTGGTCAACGCCGCCACCAACGAAGCCAAGGCTACCGGCGGGAGCGTCGTGCAGACGACCAACGCGAATAGAGACGCAAGTCAGCAAGTCACAGACTTTCGGAATCTGATCAATGCGGGAGCCAATGCCATACTCGCTGGCGTCGTCGATCGCGCGGCCATCAAGCCGGCGCTCGATTTCGCAAAGAGCCGCAATGTGCCTGTCGTCATAGTCGATGACGAACCCTCGGCAGGCGCCGTCTACGCAGTCGTCCGTGCCGACAATGTGGCGATGGGCGCCCGAGCAGCCGAAGCGCTCGCTGCCGCGATCACCGCAAAGAACGGTCAGGTCCTCGACATTACGAGCGCGTTGACCACAACGAACGGCCGTAACCGCAGGGATGGTTTCAACCAGGAATTCAAAAAGAAGGCTGCAGGGGTCACAGTCATCGAGCAGACGGCTAACTGGGACGGACCCACCAGCGCAAACGTCGCTTTGACGGTACTGAGCGGGAATCCGAACATCGTCGGCATCTACCTCGCTACGGACACGCTCTGTTACGATCCTGTTGCATCAGCCCTCAAGTCGCGCGGGCGCCTGCTACCCGTTGGCCAACCGGGCCACATTCCCGTGGTTGCCATCGACGGCGGCTCTGGAGCTCTGAAGGCAATCCGCGACGGCTTTCTGGACGCGACGATATCGCAGCCCGTGACCGACTATGCCAAATACGGCGTGCACTACCTCTCCGCTGCCCTCAAAGGCGAGGCAATGAAGGCTGGTCCCACTGACCACAAGAGCACGGTTGTGCAGGACGGCTCCTACTACGTTGATGAGCTGCCCTCGCCGATCGTCACGAAACAAAACGCCGATGATCCCAACCTGTGGGGCAACGGCCGATGACAACCGCGTCTCGCCCCGCTGACTCGTCGACAACCGCGACCCCGCTCGCCGCCATCGTGCAGATCGACAGGGCCGTCAAGCGATTTGGGGAGACAGTCGCACTCAATGAACTGTCGCTCACGATCTCGCGGGGCGAGTCGCACGGCCTTGTTGGTCGCAACGGCGCCGGCAAATCGACACTTGTCTCGGTTCTCACGGGCTTGAGAGCCATTGATCTTGGCAAGTTCCTGGTGGACGGCGGTGCCCCGCCAGCACCGAGCGATCGCAACGCTTGGCGCGAGATCGTGTCCTGTGTCTATCAACACCGGACACTGGTCCCCGACCTGAGCGTTGCGGAGAATCTCTACCTCGGACGGTATCATGGCAAGCAGACGATCTCCTGGCATGCGTTGAACAAGAAGGCAGCCGCCGAGCTCGATAGCTGGAACATGCCTATCCTACTGAACACGAAAGTCAGAGATCTAGGCGTTGGGGAGGCTCAGATGGTCGAGATCGCACGCGCGCTCAGCCAAGGCTCTCGTTTCGTCATTCTTGATGAGCCAACAGCACAATTGATCGCAAGCGAGATCGACCAGTTGATGTCGCGTGTGAACGAACTCCGCCAGCGCGGGGTGACTTTCCTGTTTATTTCTCATCACCTCGATGAGATACCGCAGGTGTGCGACACGGTCACTGTGCTTCGTAATGGTCGTGATGTCCTGCACGGGGACGCGCAAAAGCTCACCACTACGCAGATCGTAACCGCAATGGTGGGCGACGAGGCGACAGGCATCGCCCTGACCGCGAGCGAGCATGTAGCACGCGCTCCGCTACCGTCTGATGCGCCGGTCGTCTTGGAAGCGCACACCAAAAGCGCAGCGTGCAAGCATATATTCAACCTATCGCTGCGAGCGGGTGAGGTTGTTGGTCTTGCCGGCCACTCCGGCTCGGGGACTCGCCAACTTGCTCTGGCCTTGGCTGGCCACAATTCGAACTGGACGGGTCAGATTCTTCTTAAGGGCGAGAAGGTAGCGCGAGCTTGGAATCCTAATACCGCGGTACGGACAGGCATCAGCCTGCTCCCAGAAGATCGCATCAAGACCGGCCTGGTCGGCTGCCTTTCCATCGAAGACAACATCACGCTTCCCAGCCTCAAAGCATTCTCGAGACGTGTGCTTATCGACCGCAAGGCACGACGTCAGTTTGCGGAAGCGAACCGCAGAGACCTCGGGATCGCCTGTCATTCGGTCACCCAGAATGTGAGTGAGCTTAGCGGCGGCAATCAACAAAAGGTCCTGCTGGGTTCAGCCTTGAGTCCGAAACCAACCGTCTTAATTCTGCTGCATCCCACCGCGGGCGTCGACATTGCCTCCAAAGCCACGATCCTGGACATCGTCGAGCGGCGCCGTCGGCAGGGTCTGGCGGTGGTCCTTGTCAGCGATGAACCGGAAGAGCTCGCGTTTTGTGACAGGGTCCAGGTTTGGGTTCGCGGCGAGAGCGTCGCTGAGAAAAGCGGCATGAGCGAGGAAGAACTCGTTGCCGCGATGGAGGGTTTCAATCTGCCTTCGGAGAAATCATGAGCAACAGCACACATATCACCCCGCCGGCGCCGACCCTCACAGGCATCAACGCCGCTCCGAACAGAAGGTCCGTCGGCAATTTGTTTCAGCCCGAATGGGCGATATTGCCGGTGTTGATCGTCGTTATCATCGTTGGCGCGATCTTGAACCCGGCCTTCCTCTCCTTTGACAACATCTACGGCGTCATGCAGCAGGCGAGCGAGCTAGGCGTCCTTACCATGGGCCTAACCCTCGTGCTGATCGCCGGCAAATTCGACCTGTCGCTGGAGTCAACCTTTGGGCTCGCTCCCATGCTGGGCGTCTACTGCTTTCTCGACGTCAGCGGCGGCAGTCTCGGGCTGACGAACTCGCCAGCTGTGGCTCTATTGGCGATCTTCGCCTGCGGCGCCGTCATCCGTGCGCTGAATGGCGTCTTGGTGATATATCTTCGGTTCAACGCTTTCATCGCGACCTTGGCCACTCTGATTTTGCTCCGCGGCATCAGCCTCGGTGTGACGCACGGCCAGACGCTTTCCGAATTGCCAGCGATGCTGACTGCGCCGGGAGAGGCGAGCATCGGCGACTTGCCGTTGTCGTTCCTCATCGCCTTGAGCCTGCTCGCGATCCTCACGTTGTTTATGTCGCGTCACCGGATCGGGCGGATGCTTTATGCGGTCGGGGGCAATTCCCAAGCTGCGCGTGTCGCTGGAATCCCGGTAGAACGTGTCCTCATGTGGGTCTTCATTACTGCCGGTGTATTGGCCGCGCTGGCAGGCCTTCTGCAGGCGGGTCGCATCGCCTCAATTCCCTCATCGCTCGGGCAAAACCTGATCTTTAACGCTTTCGCAGCTGCCGTGCTCGGCGGCGTAAGCCTTAACGGCGGTCGCGGCACGATGCCCGGCGCCTGCGGCGGGGTACTGCTACTGGTTCTGATCCAGGACGTATTGGTCTTGTCCCAAGTGCCTGCTTACTGGATCAATGCCACAACTGGCGGAATCATCCTGATAGCGCTGCTCATCAGCAAGTTCAGTGGCGCCGACAAAATGGTTTGAACAAAACGACCGAGCGAGTCCGAGCGACGAAAAGACGAGCATGGTCAACTTGGATCAACCGATCTGGAGTGTTTCGCGATGGCAGTGATGTTTCGCACGGCGATAATCAGCGTACGTGGAATGTGACAACATAAGATAGAACCGGCTCTCATCTGGGCCTGACTTGAGAAGGTGAAGCAATGCGTCTTGCAAACAAGGTCGCTCTGATCACTGGCGGCGCGCGCGGTATCGGCTTGGCAACGGTGAAGCTCTTTGCCAAGGAAGGTGCAAAAGTCCACACGTGCGATCTTAGCTTCGATGAGGACGTCGCCATGGATGGTGTCATAAAGCATCGATTGGACGTCACCGACTTCTCCAATTGGCAATCCGTCGTACGGGACATCATCGATCGCGATGGCCGTATAGATATATTGTTCAACAATGCAGGCACCGTCCTGTCTTACGAAGGCATTGCAGAAATCTCCATCGAGGACTGGAACAAGGTCATCGCCATCAACCAGACCGGACCATTTTACGGAATGAAAGCCGTCATTCCGCACATGAAGGCGATGGGCGGCGGGTCGATCATCAATACGTCATCGATTTGGGGAATTGCGGGCGCCGCAGGCGTCTCGGCGTACACCGCCTCCAAAGCAGCAGTCAGACACATGAGCAAGAATGCCGCCCTGACGTATGTCGCCGACGGCATTCGCGTCAACTCGATACATCCCGGGATCATTCGGACGCCGATGATCGAGGCGCAGGACGTGCAGATCACGAATTCAATCGTGAACATCACACCGATGAAACGACTGGGAGAGCCGGAAGAAATCGCCCAGGGCGCATTGTTCTTGGCCAGTGACGAATCGAGCTACATGACGGGAGCGGAACTCGTTATCGATGGGGGCTACACCGCGCCTTAGCTAGTGATTGGACGGGCTTTCGTGCGTCGCAGAACTTCCGGCAGAAGCGAGCCCGCAGAACAGCGTAGCTACTCGTGCGGAGCGCCGATCCAGATTTAAGAATGGCTTCGCATCCACGAAGTCTCGAAACCGGCGGAGGTCGCGTAGCAAAAGTTGGGCAATCGAGCCCGCCAGGTCCAAGCCGAGGCATCAGTCGAGCGCGCCTGCTTGAGACTTCGCAACCAGCTCGTCGACGACCGTGCGGACCTTAGGAACCAAATGCCTAGTCCTCGGCCACACCGCGTGAATCTCGACCTTCGCCTTCGAGAAGGCCGTCAGCAGGGGCACGATCGTGCCCTCGCCGATCGGCTTACGCACAAGCGAGCTAGGCATTTGTGATAGTCCGCACCCTGCGATCGTGGCGGCAACGATAGCATCGCCGTCGCCGACCTCATGCGTAGCGGGCGGCGTCACACGCATCGCCTCGCCCCGTTCGTCGACAAAGGACCAGGTCGTACCTCTTTTGTATCCGACAATACAATCGCGCAATTGAACCTCGTTCGGATGCATTGGAGTGCCGTGCGCCTGAAGATAACGCGGTGCGGCGCATAGCAGGAGCCCCTGTTCCGCCAATCGCCGTGAGACGAGACTGCTGGAGTCGCGCAGTTCTCCGAACCGGATCGAAAGATCGATGCCCTTCTCCACTGGATCGACTATTCTGTCGGTAAAGGTCATCACTAACCGCAAGGCTGGATACGCTTTCGATATCGAGCAGCAGAGGAAGCAGAACAAGCCTGCCAAAGGCAGCTGGCATATCGATCCGCAGCTTCCCGCTTGGTTTGCCATGCTTCGAGCTCAACGCGCGTTCAGCGTCGCCAATTTCATCAAGGGCGTGAGCGCAACTGGCGAAATATGCCTCACCGTCCGGTGTCAAACTGAGATGGCGGGTGGTACGATAAAATAGCTTGATGCCCAGGCGCTCCTCGAGGCGTGCGATGCTTTTGCCGACAGCCGATTTGGTTATCCCGAGTCGTTGGGCGGCAGTTGTGAAGCTTCCCGTCCGTGCAGCTTCAACGAACGCGACAACCCCGGCTAATTGCTCGACGCGAGCCATTGGAGACCCCAGGTCTACTGTGTTCCGAAAATTGAGACATTTTGCCCAATCTCATTCTACTGTAGCCTAGGTCCTGGTCGCAATCGCCCACGACGCGGGACGACAGTCAGAAATAAGCGACGTTGATCGAGGAAACGCCCGGAGCAGACCATGGATCGGTGGAACGAACTCGAGGCGTTTATTCAGGCCGCCGAACTCGGTAGTCTGACCCGGGCGGCAGAACAGCTCGACATTTCGACCTCTGCCGCGAGCCGCCATTTGCTGGCGCTGGAGGAGCGTCTCGGCGTTCGTCTGGTCCATCGTACGACGCGCCGTCTCCATTTGACTGAAGCGGGAGAGCAATTCTTTGTACGAGCGAGAGACCTTCTCGCGAGTGTGAAAGAAGCAGAAGCTTCCGTGAGTGAGGCCGCCATAAATCCAACCGGTACCTTGCGCGTCACCGCCTCACTTTCCTTTTGCCTGAAGCATCTTGCGCCGCTCGTGCCGGAGTTCACCTCGCAGTATCCCAACATTTCGGTCGATATTGTCGCTGCAAATAGATATTACGATCTGATCGAAAACGGTGTCGACATCGCCATTCGTACCCGGCAATTCGAAGCCGATTCATCTATAACGATACGAAAGCTGGCCGAAACGCCGCGCTGGCTCGCGGCATCTCCGACCTATCTTGAAAAACAAGGTCGGCCGCAAACGCCCGCTGATCTCGCCCAACACAAGTTCTTGCTCTACACGCTCGCGGACAAGCCCTATGAGTTTCGGCTTCGCAAGAAGGGCGAGGAACAAGTGGTGCCGGTGCGGCCCTTGCTATCAGCCAACGACGGGCAGATCGTTCGCGCGGCTGCGCTCGACGGCCTCGGCATATTAGCGCAGCCAGCTTACATCATCTATGACGATCTAAAAGCTGGACGCTTGGTCCACGTACTGGAGGACTGGGATCTTCCAAGGCTCACAATGAATATTGCATTCCCGACCAAGGCACATCTTCCTGCCAAGGTACGCCTCTTCATCGAGTTCCTGACCGCTCGTTTTCGGGACAAGGATTACGAAAGATGCTGGAATGCAACCCAGCTTTCCCAGCGTCCTGAAATGACAGACATCGGCGCGGCGCGCCTCCCTCAGACTGCCTTGCCAGACCGCGCTCCGGGGGAACCATTTTCGCAGCAACAGGTTCGACGACGGGCTTGGCATTCGCGCGGAGATGTTGCAGGAGCGGCTCGTGAGTGCCGACTGGCAGCTCAACCAACAGACAGGAGCCGCCGTCCAACTAACAACAACCCGCTTCACCCTCAACGAGTTGTTTGATGTCGGAGGCGCCTAGCTCGCGCAGGTCTTGCACGCAGAAAAGTCGCTAATGAGCGGTATTCATTCAAACCCGCACTTTCCATTTCCAACTGCGCTGAAGGTCCGATAGGCGAATAATTCGAGTTATCGAATACCTTTCGGTACCAATGATGTACAGCGCACCCGAGGTCATTGCATGCTGGCAGCGTTCGTGGTCGGACTTGCCAAAGGCGGCCTCGTTACTGCTTGCGTTATCGCAGTGCCGATAATGTCTTTGGTGATGTCACCGATCGCCGCTGCCGCGCTGCTTTTGCCCGGTATGTTTTGTCTGACTTGATGGGCGTGTGGCTCTACAGGCGCATTTATTCAGCGCGAAAGCAGCGGGGGAAGTGTCCATGGCGTTTACCGGACTTACTCAGTCAGGTTTTGCTGGAGTTGACAAATAGATCTGGGGCCGCCTCGTTCAGCCGCACATACGTCCGCTCTCATGCAACTCTGGCCAACCTCGCTCCTTTGCCAAGGCGATTGCGCCGCGGAACTGGTCCCCTGTCCCGCCCATCTTCAGAAACAGTACGTTGACCAGTTCAATGAAAACCGATCCGTCCTGCACGCGGTCGATGCCGCTGGCGATCTCGACCAGCTTGCGGGCGGCGGTTTCCGGGTCGGCTAAGGGGCGAGCAGAGGCGTATCTCACGGTAGCGCACGATACGATCGATACATTGAGTCGGTGAGCGCGGAACAGAGCCCCCGCGATCGGCCGCCATCCTTCATGCACAAAGCGGCGCCTACTTAAGGTAATCGCCTTGAAACGAGACACGCGATGTCCCAAGGATGGAACTCGATTGGCGAAGGCACAGGCATTGTCCATTTTGCAGACGGTGCGCTTTGGGGGCCTGACAGCATCAGTACAGTGGTAGCTATAAGGTCGATGGCGACCGATTTTACCGCGACGATAAGGACGAAGAGGCATACCAAAGGTCATGCCACGGTGCTCGGAATTGGCGAAATGGAATTGCAGCTCGTCGGAACGGCTATAGGGACCTTCGTGACTGCCAAGGGACGACGGATGCGGCGTCGGGAATGGTGTTGGACGTGAGATTTATTCTCAACCAAGACTCATCAGCCGCGCGGGAGGCGTCCGAGGCAGTCAAGAAGTTTGATCCCAGCCAATTGCCGAAACTGCCGAAGCGGCTTCCAAGGGATTGAGGCCGTCGCTGCCCAACCTGACGAGCGGCATGCCTTTCTTTCTCTAAACTCTTTCGGCACGTTTCGAATACGTCTTTTTCGGCTCTGCAACCATGAGCCGTTCCGCATCGCAGCAGCGGCGATAACCACGTTTTCGGTTTTAATCTATCTTTAGCAATCTGCTAACAATCCAAATCTCAAGGTCCGCCCAAATGGAGGCGGCCTATGCCTTTGATGAAATACTTCGTGTTCGTCGGCAGTGCTCTAGTCCTGTTGCTCATCGGGATAGCTTGGTTTTTCCAACAACCGGCGCCAGAACCGAGTCGTAGCGAGGTAGAGCAGCCGACCATTAGAATCAGTTCCGCCGAGCAACTACCAGAAAGAGTGGTTATCGATACCAGTTTGCCGACTATCGTGCCGCCAAGCGTGATTTTCGATGCATCAACCACTGCTGTCGAACCTGCTCAGCAAAGATCACAGGTCGCGTTTGCGGAGTTTAACGCCGACCCAAAGCCAGCCGCTTCGAACGCCGATGCTGATATTAGGAAGCACGTTGCAAGGCGTGAACCTGCGAAGAAGGTCGTCGCCCATCGAGCAGCGGCGCCACTGAATATTGCGCCTGCACCGGCTTACATTGTGCAGGAACCTAGTACGAGAATGTCTTTGCTGGAGACACTCAAGGAGCGCTTGGGACAAACCCTTTTCAAGCTAAACTGATGACTCTGCAATACAGCGTTTGAGTATGCATAGGCGTGCACAGACAGGCCCAGGTCATTTCTTCTCCGGGAATTCCCTCGTGAAGGTCGCCGTTCCGACGTTCGAGTTGCCGGGTCCGAATGCGGTGACTGTGATCTGATACGAATGGCTGCCGCTCGGCGGACTCGGCGGCGAATAGTTCGTCAGAGCCCCGCATGGCACAGTCGATTGCCCCTTGTACTGCACTGTCCCACCACCATGATTGTAGCTCGGGACCTGAAGGTCAATCATATGGAATTGCAGCGTCGTCGTCCCTTTCGGCACGCCGCTCAAAGCAAACACCGGAGAGCCTAGCCCGCACCACCGAAAGCTCATCGAGAATGCCGATGCATCCGCTGTACTCATAATAAACAAAGCCGCTGCAGAAATGGCGAGTTTAATTCGCATTGTACTTCCTCCGGGCTTTTGCCACATCAGAGTTGATTCAACCTAACGGCGCAACTTGTCAGTTTGACTGCGAGGCCCGAGGAAGGAGCTGAACGACGCAAGCAGCGGCCATCGCAGCACCTCTAGAGATCGCGCACCATTAGCGCCGTATCAAAGCCCTTCCAGTTAGTGCGATCTCGTACTTCCCAGCCGAGCCTTTCGTAGAACCCCACGGTATCCGTGGTATAAAGGTAAAGTCGCGAAAACTTTCGTTGCCGGGCTTGATCTTCTATCGCTCGGACCAACGCGGCACCAGCGCCTTTGCGCCGATGCTCGGGGACGACGAATAAGCCTGCGAGCCAAGGCGACAGATCATGGCTAGGCTCGATCTCTGACTCGATCAGAAGACACGTCCCGACCGGCTCACCATCCGCTTTCGCGACCAGCGCTATACCGCGGCTCTGATCCGCAGCAAATAGCTCCATCGATCTCAATTCCTGCTCGAAGGACGCTTGCAGCACTGAAAAGGCGTCTGCGCGCCAGTACGCGCACATTGCCAACTCGGGCGTGCCGGGCTCTAAGATGAAGGTCTGAATGTCGGTCATTCCTACGCCGTCACCCGGATTTATCCTCGCCTCCAAATCACGATCTTGAGCCTATCGTCCGTGAATGGCAGTGGCAGCGCGAATCCCACGACTGCGCGAGTTGGAAGCCCGACGCAGCAGCCTGCACCTATGGACCTCTACAAGCGAGCCGTGGTGTAGGCTCGATCGCTATAGGATAAAGCAGAGCCGTGGTCGTGGCGTAGAGAACATTGGTTTGACGATGTCGCAACAGAACCCTAATGACTTGATTTCCTTGGGGCGCTGGAAGGCAAAAGCGGAATGAGGCGACAGATTTATCTATGCCCTTCCATAGCGAGCCGCAGCGACTTCGGGATGCGCTGCGCCTTCCCGGCCGAGATAAACGCCACGCGTACACGCGCCGCGACGAGGAGATCGTCTCCGCGCCTGCATTCCTGCAGCAAGGCAATCGACGCGCCCCTCACCTCTTGCGGGACCGTGACGACGTCAAGAAGGTCATCCAAGACCGCCGGTTTTAGAAAATCGATTGTCATGGAGCGCACAACGAAGGCAAAGCCGGGCGCATCGTTCTTGGCTTGTTTGAGTAGCGCTTGCTGATTCATTCCGAGCAGGCGCAAGTAGTTCGTTCTGCCGCGTTCCATGAAGCGCAAAAAATTCGCGTGATAAACAATCTGGCCGGAGTCGGTATCTTCGAAATAGACCCGGATCTGCATATGATGGCGGCCGTCGCGAATTTCGCCATCAAGAGAGGCTGTCACGGTGCGGTTCCCTTACTGCCCTTTTGGGACCCATTGTCTCGCAGAGAGGCGCGTTCTGCAGCAAGCGCCAATGGGCTTAGGCTTCGTTCGTGCAGTCGGAGGCTCCGGCGCACCGCCGTGGGTGCTGCGCCCCCCTCAAGAGAGATCAACAACTTGGAAGCTCGGCCGCATCTTCGGGGTGATGACGAACTGTCCATTTGGCCTGCGATTTGCTAGACTGTGTGGCGCCTGCCGGCGCGACGTCTCGATGACCTTGCACTGGTTGGCGGGGGCTGGCTGGACGGTGAGTGGGGCTGGAGGACCGATTACGCGCCCCTTCACACCTTCTGCGGAACCGCTTGACCCATTTGGCGATGGTCTTCGGTCTCGTGTTGAACTGATAGGCCGCCTCGGCCTTGCTCAGCCCGACCTCGATGACACTTCGCACCACCGCCTCTCGGTGCGCGTCAAAGACGCCTTCTTTTGGACTTTCATCTGGTCTCTCTTAGGACACTGAAGCTTCGCAACCTCAGCTTGCTCGGTTCAGACCAGATGGACCACCTCTGGAAAGACCACACCTAGGCCTAGCCCTGCGCCTCCTCCGGCGGCTGGTCCTCGGCGACGGCCCGCCACGCTGCGCCGTCGAGATCGTCATACTGGCCACTCTTGAGCGACCAGAGGAAGGCGATGAGACCGGCACCTCCGAGTGCCAGCGTCAGCGGAACTAGGATCACCAGAATTTCCATCACGCGATCTCCCGCGAGGTGCTGCGTGCGCGCAGCGAATTCAGCATCACCAGAACTGACGATCCGCTCATGGCGGCCGCCGCAATCAGGGCGTCACCACGCCGCTAGTCGCGACCGGCACCGCCAAGACGTTATAGCCGATGGCAAGCCAGAGGTTTTGCCGCATCAGGCGCAGCGCCTTGCGCGCGGAGTCGATCGCCGCGACGACCGGAGCCAGCGGCCGGCCGAGGAAGACGAGATCGGCGGTCGCTTGGCTGAGATGCGCGGCCGAGATCGGCGACATCGAGACGTGAGCTGCCGCAAGCGAAGGCGCATCGTTCATGCCGTCGCCAACCATCAGCACCTTTGCGCCGCGCTGCTTCAACTCCTCGATCCGCGCGATCTTGCCGGCTGGCGTGACGCCGGCACGCCATTCGGCGATGCCGAGGAGTTGGCCGCCGCCCACACCGCCGGTTCGCGATCGCCGGAGAGGATCTCGAAACCCACATTGCGCGCCTTCAGCGCCGCTATCACAGCCTGCGCATCCGGACGCAGGCCCTGGCGCACCGAGAGGACGAACTTTTCGGCCCCCTTGCTGAAGGCCACGATGGAGGCTTCGGGGTCGAAATTGGCACCGCTGACCAAAGCCTCGGCGCCGCAGAAGGATGGGCGGCCGAGGCGAAGCTCGACGCTGTCGACAACGGCTCGCACGCCCTGCCCGGCCTCCTCGACCGCGCCGACGATCGGCGATCTGGCGCCAGCAGCCTGCGCAACCGCGGCGGCGACCGGATGATGGCTCGACAGCGCGAGGCGACCGGCGAGCTCGAAGATGTCGGCGGGGATATCCGCGGCATTCGTCACTTCGAGATCGGGCAGCGTCAGCGTGCCGGTCTTGTCGAAAATGACATGGTTGGCTTCGGCCAGCCGCTCGATCGCGTCGCCGGAATTGAGCAGCACGCCGGACTTGAACATCGCGCCCGAGGCCACCGTCTGCACGGTGGGAATGGCGAGCCCGAGCGCGCAGGGACAGGTGATGATCAGCACGGCAATGCCGGTGACGATCGCATCATGCCAGCTTGCGCCGGCGATGACCCAGCCCAAAATAGTCACGAGCGCGGTGGCATGCACCACCGGTGCGTAGAGCCGCGAGGCGCGGTCGGCGAGCCGCATGTAGCGCGAGCGCGCCTGGAGCGCGTTGTCGAGCAACCGCGTAATCTCGGCGAGCAGCGTCGCCTCTGCGGCCACCGAGACCCGCACCCGCAGCGTACCCGAGATGTTCATCGATCCCGCATAGACCGGCGTGCCACTCTCGGCCGTGACATAGAGCGTCTCGCCGGTGATCAGGCTCTGGTCGATCTCGGAGCGTCCCTCGATCACGGTGCCGTCGACCGCGCAGCGCTCACCTGGCCGGAGCAGCACGATGTCGCCGGGATGGATCGCGGCGACCGGCACCTGCGAGATTTCGTCGGACCCGACGAACTTGGCCGCCGTCTCCGCCTTCAGCGCGGCGAGATTGCCGGCAACCGCGCGAGTCCGCCGCCGCATGCTCTGGTCGAGGAAGCGGCCGACCAGTAGGAAGGTGAGCAGCATGATCGCCGCGTCGAAATAGGCATGCTCTGCGTGATGGATGGTTTCGGCCACGGACATGCCGAGCGCCAAGGTCACACCGATCGAGATCGGGACGTCCATGTTGGTGGTCTTGTTTGACAGCGCCCGCCAGGCCGAGCGGAAGAACGGCTGGCCGGCATAGGCCGCCGCCGGCAGCGCAATCAGCGCCGATAGCCAGTGGAAGAAGTCGCGCTGCTCGGGCAGCATGTCCGAGACGTTGCCGGACCACACCGGGATCGACAGCATCATCACGTTCATGGTGGCAAACGCGGCGACGCCGAGGCAGCGCAACAGGAAGCGCGATTCCGCGACCTCATTCGCTTCCGCACTCTCGGTCTCGTAAGGGTAAGCCTTGTAGCCGAGCTCCTCGAGGCGATCGATGAAACGGACCGGGTCGAGCGAGCCCTGCTTCCATTCCAGCGCGACGCGGCGGTCGGTGAGGTTCATGCGCGCCAGCGTGACGTCGGGCATGGCCGACAGCCCGCGCTCGATCTTGGCCATGCAACCGGCGCAGTGAACGCCTTCGACCGCGAGTTCGATGTGCTGGACGCCCTCACCCGCAACACGGACATAGTGGGAGAAATCGCGCGTGACGTGCATGACGACTTCCTTCAGTTTAGGATCACGCGGTTGCGCGACATGAACACACGCTCGCCCCGTGCTTCGCCCTCGATCACGAGATCCCACTGGCCCGACGCGACGGAAGTAGCGCTGCCGCGATAGATGCCGACGCCGGCCTCGGAGAGTTCTACCGCGAGATCGGCGCGCTTGTCGGTCGGCCGCTCCAGGCGGCCGCCGAACTTCAATCCGGTCATGGGCTGGCCGCTGGAATCGCGTGCCTCGACCTGGACCGTGGCGCCACCATCAGTGCGGCGCTCGATATGGGCGTTGACCTGCCATTTGCGTGCGGCCTGATCCTGCGCCGCCGAGATCTCCCGGTCATAGCTGAGCCCCGCGGCATAGGGGCTGTCGACGTCCGTGCCGGGCAGCGTCGCGATCGCGAGCTTCGCCATGGTCACGTTGACGCCGATCACGACGCCGAAGAAGGCGGCCAGCATCAGCATGACTTTGGTTCCGGTCAGCGGCTTCGGTGTGGATGCCATGGCGAATTCCGGACTTTCTCAAGGAGCGACAAAATTGTCGGTGGCGGAGGCGACCTCGCCGAGCCCGATATCGGTGACGTGAAAGCGAACGGGGGTCGACTTCTCCGGATTGACGTCCGCCGGCGCGGTGACGAGCAGCCGCAACTCGCTAGTGGAGTCGCGCGGGATCACGATTATGGGCCGGTCGGGCGTCACGGAATCGACGCCAACGACGTGGATCGTGGCGTTGACCGGACCGTTGGCGTCGATCGCGATGACGCGGTCGTAACCGCTCTTGTTCAGAAGCCGAACCGTATAGGCGTTGCGGATCGAACCGTCGCTGAGCCTGACTGCGACCGGATTGCGGTCGTGCAGCACGTTGACGTCGAGCAGACTGCGGGTCGCCAGCGTATAGAGCATGATGCCGCCGACGGTGGCGATGATCGCGCCGTAGACGACGGTGCGGGGCCGGACGATGCGATAGATCGGCGCCTTGCCCTCCTGGCGTCGCTGGATGTTGATGTCGTTGTCATAGCCGATCAGCCGCTTCGGCCGGCCGATCTTGGTCATGACGTTGTCGCAGGCGTCGATGCAGAGCCCGCACTGGATGCATTCGAGCTGCGGCCCGTTGCGGATGTCGATGCCGGTCGGGCAGACCGCGACGCATTGATAGCAGTCGACGCAATCGCCGACGTGCTCGCCAAGCGCGCGCAGCTCCGCGGCCTTCTTCACCGAAGTGCGCTTCTCGCCACGATCGTAGCGGTAGGTGACGTTGAGCGCCCATTCGTCGGTGAGCGCGGCCTGGATGCGCGGCCACGGGCACATATAGGTGCAGACCTGCTCGCGCATGAAGCCGGCGAGCACATGGGTCGTTGCCGTCAGGATGCCGATCCAGATATAGGCGATCATCGGCGCCTGGAAGGTGACGAGCTCCTTCACCAGGGTCGGTGCGTCGTTGAAGTAGAGCACCCAGGCACCGCCGGTCCACCAGGCGATCAGGAGCCAGATCGAATGCTTGAGCACGATCTCCGAGATGCGCTCGAGCTTCATCGGATCGGACGACTTGTCCTTCTTCATCCGCTCGCGGCGATCGCCTTCGATCAGCCGCTCGACGGCATAGAACAGGTCGGTCCACACCGTTTGCGGGCAGAGATAGCCGCACCAGATGCGGCCGCCGACCGAGTTCATCAGGAACAGCGCCACCGCAGCCACGATCAGGAGGCCGGTGAAGTAGTAGACCTCCTGCGGCCACAGCTCGATGAAGAAGAAATAAAAGCGGCTGTTCGGCAGGTCGATCAGCACAGCCTGGCTCGGCGCGCCGAGGCCGCGATTCCAGCGCACGAACGGCAGGAAGTAATAGACGCCGAGGCAGAACGCCATCAGGCCCCATTTGATCCGGCGGAAGGTCCCGGAGATGCTCTGGAGATACACCTTCTTCTGGGCCACATAGAGCGGTCCGCTATCGTCATCCGATGTGAGCTCGTTCGGGTTCACGGTCTTGTTCATCGCCTGGACTTTTCGAAGGTGCGATTCAACCTAGCCCCGACCACGCCGCGTCAGTTGATCCAGCTCAAGCGGGGGCGTTTCTGTTCGCCCCCGCCTCTCAACTATTGTCCGCCGCCCAGGAGTGGACGTAGACCGCCATCGCCTTGATGGTGGAAGGATCAAGCCGTCCTTCCCAGGCCGGCATGACGCCGGCACGGCCATTGCTGATGGTCTCGACAAGGGTCGCCTCGTCCGAACCGTAGAGCCAGATCTTGTCGGTCAAGTTGGGCGCGCCGAGCTCCGGGTTGCCCTTGCCGCCATCGCCATGGCAGGCGACGCAATTGTCCGCAAAGATCTTCTCGCCCTTGGTGGCGTGATAGCCCTTTCGGGTTGAGAGGCCCGACAGCGAGCGCACGTAGTTGGCGACCGTGACGATCTCGTCGCCCTTCAGAACGCCGTCCTTGCCGAAGGCGAGCATCTGGCCTTCATGGGTCTTGGCGTGGCCGGAGCGGGCGCCGAACTGGATGGTCTGCATGATCTGGTCGAGCGTGCCGCCCCACAGCCAGTCGTCGTCGTTCAGGTTCGGGAAGCCCTTGGCGCCGGCACCGCCAGAGCCGTGGCACGGCGCGCAATTGTCGCCGAACACGGTCTTGCCCTTGGCGCGCGCGAGAGCCAGCAAGGCCGGGTCATTCTCGATGTCGGCGAGCGAGGCCGCGCCAAGTGCCGCCATCTTGTCACCCCGGATCTTGTCGAGATTGGCAAGCTCGACCGCGACGTCGGCGCGGGAGGAGTAACCGAGCACGCCGCGCGTGTTACTCGAGATCAGCGGCCACGCCGGATACACGATCCAGTAGCCGATCGCCCAAACGATCGTCAGATAGAAAGTGATCACCCACCAGCGGGGCAACGGCGTGTTCAGCTCCTTGATGCCGTCCCACTCATGGCCGGTCGTGGCCCTGCCGGTAACGGAATCGATCTCGCTATGATGATCGGTCATGATCTCTCACTCCTCCCGCAGCGGCAGGCTGGCCGCTTCGTCGAACTCAGCCTTGTTGCGGGGCCAAAACGCGTAGGCGATGATCGCGAGAAAGATCGCGACGAAGACCGGCGTCCAGATCGTGGTCACGAGACCGGAGGCGAGATTGTCGAGTGTCAGGATGGCTTTCATCGGTGGATGCCTTCTCAGCGAAGATTGGCTTTCTCGTTGTAAAGCTTGAAGTCGACCAGCGTGCCGAGCATCTGCAAATACGCGATCAGCGCGTCCATCTCGGTCGGCGTTCCGGCCTTGCCGTCGAAATTGCGCACGACGGCCTTGGCGTAGCGCTTGGTGAAGGCATCGGTGCCGGCATTATCAGGATCGGCTTGGGCCTTCATGTCAGCGCCCGCGTTGGCGATCTGGTCGTCGGTATAGGGAACGCCGACGGTCCGCAGCGTGCGCATGTGGTCGGCAATCGTGCTGGGATCGACCTCGGTTGAACTGAGGAACGGATAACCCGGCATCACCGATTGCGGCACGATCGCGCGCGGATTGGTCAGATGCGTGACGTGCCAGTCGTCGGAATATTTGGCGCCGACGCGGGCAAGGTCAGGCCCGGTGCGCTTCGACCCCCACTGGAACGGGTGATCGAACATGCTCTCGGCGGCGAGCGAGAAGTGGCCGTAGCGTTCGACCTCGTCGCGCAACGGACGGATCATCTGCGAATGGCAGAGATAGCAGCCTTCGCGGACATAGATGTTGCGGCCGGCGAGCTCCAGCGGCGTGTAGGGCCTGACGCCGTCGACCACCTCGATCGTGCTCTTGAGGTAGAACAGCGGCGTGATCTCGACGAGACCGCCGATCGCGATCACCAGCAAAATGCCGACGACCAGGATGATCGAGTTCTTTTCGAAGATTTGATGGCGTGTCCAGAACGACATGGGAAGCTCCTCATTCCGCCGGCTGAAGAGCGGCGGGCATCTGGACTTCCTGCTCGCCGACGCGAACCGTCATCCAGAGATTGTAGGCCATGATCAGCGCGCCGATCAGGAACAGCGCGCCGCCGGCGGCACGGATGATGTAGAAGGGATGCATCGCCTCGACGGTCTCGATGAAGGAATATTCGAGGAAGCCGAGCGAGGTGTAGGCGCGCCACATCAGGCCCTGCAGGATGCCGGACACCCACATCGCCGAGATGTAGAGAACGATGCCCAGCGTCGCGATCCAGAAATGCCAGTTGACGAGCTTCAGGCTGTAGAGGCCCTTGCGATTCCAGACCCAGGGCACCAGGCAGTACAGCGCGCCGAAGGAGACGAAGCCGACCCAGCCGAGCGCGCCGGAATGCACGTGGCCGATGGTCCAGTCGGTGTAATGGCTGAGCGAGTTGACCACCTTGATCGACATCATCGGCCCCTCGAAGGTCGACATGCCATAGAAGGCGACGGAGACAACGAGCAAGCGCAGCACAGGGTCGGTGCGCAGCTTGTCCCAGGCGCCCGACAGCGTCATCAGGCCGTTGATCATGCCGCCCCAGGACGGCATCCACAGCATGATCGAGAAGGTCATGCCCAGCGTCTGCGTCCAGTCCGGCAGCGCGGTGTAGTGCAGATGGTGCGGACCTGCCCAGATGTAGAGGAAGATCAGCGCCCAGAAATGGATGATCGACAGGCGGTAGGAATAGATCGGCCGCTCCGCGCGCTTCGGAATGAAGTAGTACATGATGGCGAGGAAGCCGGCGGTCAGGAAGAAGCCGACCGCGTTATGGCCATACCACCACTGGAACATGGCATCCTGGATGCCGCCCCAGGCGATGTAGGATTTCGAGCCGAAGAACGACACCGGCAGCGCGGGGTTGTTGCCGAGATGCAGAACCGCGATCGTCACGATGAAGGCGAGATAGAACCAGTTCGCGACGAAGATATGCGGCTCCTTGCGCTTGATGATCGTGCCGAGGAAGACCAGCAGATAGGTGACCCAGACGATGGTGAGCCAGAGATCGGCGTACCATTCCGGCTCGGCATATTCCTTGGACTGGGTGACGCCGAGCAGATAGCCCGTGCCGGCGATGAGGATGAAATAGTTGTAGCCGAGCACGACGAACCAGGGCGCGAGGTCGCCGACGAGCCGCGCGCGGCAGGACTTCTGCACGACGTAGAACGACGTGCCGATCAGCACGTTGCCGCCGAAGGCGAAGATCACGGCGGAGGTGTGCAGCGGCCGCAGCCGGCCGAATTGAATCCACGGCAGATCGAAGTTCAGTGCGGGCCAGGCCAGCTGCGAGGCAATGATGAGCCCGACCAGGAAGCCCGCGATGCCCCAAACCATCGCCATGACGGCGGTGAACTTGATCGGGCCCATGTTGTAGTTGGGACGACCGTTGGTCTCCGCGGGCGGCAGCGCCGCCGGACGGTCGTAGTAGCGGTTGATGATGAAGAACACGGCGGCCACGCTCGCCGCCGCGCTCAGCCCGGCGTGGAAGGCGAACGGCGCGTCGAGCGCCTTGGCCGAGGCGATCAAGCATAGGAAGGCAGCGACCGCGAAGATGAACGCCAGGCCGCTTTCGCCTGTCGTCATGGTTTTGGAGATGGAGGGCTGGGGCATCGCGGATTCTCTCTGAAAGAACACGCCGCCAGAAACCACATCCCCCTCGCGGGGACTTGATTGAAATCAAGGTCAATGAATTTCTGGTAATGTGAAGCAGCCGCTGGTCGGAGAGCGATATCAATCGCTCGCGCTCCGCGCAGCGCGCGGCAACCACCGCTTCCGTGAAACCACGGAGCTCAAGTCGACGGATTTGCGGACGGCCTGTCAGTCGCGCGCGGTCGCCTTGAGTGCGGCGATGACGTCCTCACGGGCGATGATTCCGACCAGCTTCTGGCGGCTGTTGAGAACGATGACGCTCCTGATGCGGTGCTCGACCATGATCTGGAGCACGCGCGTCAACTTGGTGTCGGGACTGACATAGATGAATTCAGGCGTCATGACGTCGCCGACCTTGCGGCTCGTCAGATCGTGATAGCGCGGCAGCATCTGGCTCGGCGTGAAGGCGAAGCCCTTCAGGATGTCGAATTTGGTGACGATGCCGACCATCTGGCCGTCGTCCTCGACCGGATAGGAGTTGAAATCGTCGCGCTCGAACATCTCGCTGAGTTCGAGCAGGTCGAGATCGCGCTTCACCATCCGGACGTCGCGCGTCATGTAGCCGTCGACGGTCTGCTCAAGAAACTTGTACACGGTTCGTCCTCGATTCATCTGGGTCGGGCGTGTCCTTCCAGGCCACGAGCACGCTGCGCAGACTGAGCCAGTTGACCCCGTCGGGCACGATCAGGAGCGGCCGGCCCGGCCTGCATCACCAGATCCTTCGGGCTTGCGAGCGAAAAGGCATCGGAAAGGCCGGGCTGTGCCCGCCGCTGACGCCGATATCGGCGCACCGCACCTGCGCGAGGACAAACCGCGTGGGAAATCCATGGCGCTGCGCCATTGCGCAAGTCCGCCGCGCGCCCTCGTCGCGGCGCGGAAATTGCGCTTCCAGATTGGTAAGACGTTTCCTGACTGAATTCTGCTCCCGGTCGATCAGCCCTTGAGCCTCGGCCCCGTCAGCGAAATGGAGCGGCGGAGCGAACTTCGCCGCGGCAACGCCGACTATGGCCGCCTCGAACCGTTCGGTGAGTTCGCCCGCGACCCGAAGACGGCCGTTGTTGGGCTGATCTAGCGCGAAGCTGACCATCACTGACGCATATGTCATCGGGAGCCTCCGGGCAGCGAGATGCAATGGAATCTAGCCGCGCCGACGCAAGGCGGCATGAGGTAGATCAAATTTCGTCGCGCCAGCTGGAAGAAATCCGCCAATAAAATCAGACATCCGAACTTGCCTCCGGCCCGGCCTTGGGCGAAATTGCAGCCGTCTTCACGGCACAGAACCCGCCGCAGGAGAATAGGAGCACTAGCTTGTCGCCGAGCCGCGTCACGCATCCACCAGACGACGCTCGCGGCGAACATTTTCGGGTCCGAATCGAAGGATTCGGCGTCGGCACCTGGGATCTCGACCTCAACACGCGGGAGCTGGACTGGTCGGAAACCGCCGGTACTTTGCTCGGCGTCGCGCGGGGCCAGCCGCGGAGCTACGACCTGTTTATGTCCCGCCTCGAGCCCGGGGACCGCCAGCGGGTCGAGACGGCGATCAAGCGCGTCTCCGAGCGGGGCGGCGGGTTCGACCTGTCTTTCCGGGTCGCAGGCGAATCAGAGAATGGGCAATGGATCCGCGCCCGGGCGGGAGTCATTCGCGATGAAGCCGGCGCCGCCCGTCATCTCAGCGGTATCTTTCTGGACATCGACGAGGAGAAACAGGTCGAGCAAGCGCTGCGCACCCGCGAGAGCCACCTCCGCTCGATCCTCCACACCATTCCCGATGCGATGATCGTCATCGACGGCAACAGCATCATCCAGCTGTTCAGCACGGCGGCGGAGCGGCTGTTCGGCTGGTCCGAGCACGAAGCGATCGGCCAGAACGTCAGCATTTTGATGCCGGAGCCCGACCGCGCCCGCCACGACAGCTACATCGCCCGCTATCGCTCCACCCACGATCCGCACATCATCGGCATCGGCCGCATCGTCACCGGCAAGCGTCGCGACGGAACAACGTTTCCGATGCACCTGTCGATCGGCGAGATGCAATCGGGCGGCGAGCCCTATTTCACCGGCTTCGTCCGCGACCTGACCGAGCACCAGCAGACCCAGGCGCGGCTCCAGGAATTGCAGTCCGAGCTCGTGCACGTCTCGCGGCTGACCGCGATGGGCGAAATGGCTTCCGCGCTCGCCCACGAGATCAACCAGCCGCTCGCGGCGATCAGCAATTACATGAAGGGCTCGCGGCGACTGCTCGCCGGCAGTACCGATCCGAACACGCCGAAGATCGAGAGCGCGCTGGATCGCGCCTCGGAACAGGCGCTACGCGCCGGGCAGATCATCCGGCGCTTGCGCGACTTCGTTTGCCGCGGCGAGTCCGAAAAGCGGGTCGAAAGCTTGTCCAAGCTGATCGAGGAAGCCGGCGCGCTGGGCCTTGCCGGCGCGCGCGAGCAGAACGTGCAGCTCCGCTTCAGCCTCGATCCGGACGCCGATCTCGTCCTTGCCGACCGGGTGCAGATCCAGCAGGTGCTGGTCAACCTGTTCCGCAACGCGCTGGAAGCGATGGCGCAATCGCCGCGGCGCGAGCTCGCCGTCATCAACAGGCGCGTCAGTGACGACATGATCGAGGTGGAAGTGTCCGACACCGGCCCCGGCTTTCAGGTCGACGTCATTCCAAATCTGTTCCAGACCTTCTTCACCACCAAAGAGACCGGCATGGGCGTCGGACTGTCGATCAGCCGCTCGATCATCGAGGCTCACGGCGGCCGCATGGTGGCCGAAAGCAACGCATCGGGCGGCGCGACATTCCGCTTCACCCTCCCGGCAGCCGATGAGAACTGATTCATGACGACCGAGGGACATGTCTACGTCATCGACGACGACGAGGCGATGCGGGACTCGCTGAACTTCCTGCTGGACTCCTCCGGCTTCGGCGTCACGTTGTTCGACAACACGCAAGGCTTTCTCGACGCCCTGCCCGGCCTCGCCTTCGGCTGCGTCGTCTCGGACATCCGCATGCCTGGCCTTGATGGGATCGAGCTTCTCAAGCGCATGAAGGCGCAGAACAGTCCGTTTCCGATCCTGATCATGACTGGTCACGGCGAGGTGCCGCTCGCAGTCGAGGCGATGAAGCTTGGTGCGGTCGACTTTCTCGAGAAGCCATTCGAGGACGACCGCCTCGTCACCATGATCGAAGCCGCTATCCGCCAGGCCGAACCGGTCGCCAAGAACGAGACCGTCGCCCATCACATCGCCGCCCGCGTCGCCTCCTTGAGCCCGCGCGAACGGCAGGTCATGGATGGCCTGATCGCAGGCCTCTCCAACAAGCTGATCGCCCGCGAATACGATATCAGCCCGCGCACGATCGAGGTGTACCGGGCCAATGTGATGACCAAGATGCAGGCCAACAGCCTCTCGGAGCTGGTGCGGCTGGCGATGCGCGCCGGCCTGATCAAGGATTGAGACAGGTCAAAGCCCTTGCGCTGGCCCTGTGCTAGCCAATCAGCATGATCGAGATCGGCTTGCAGCATAAGCGTCTCCCGATGGCGTCATCGGCGAAGCTCACCGTCTATGTGGTCGATGACGATGCCGCCGTGCTGGGCTCCCTGCGGTTCCTGTTGGAAACCGACGGTTTTGCCGTACGGACCTTCAGGAATGCCACGGCGCTGCTCAATGCGACGAGCCCGCCACGCGCAGACTGTTACGTCATCGACTACAAGATGCCTGACATCAATGGCATCGAGCTGGCCGGGCGGCTGCGCCAATCCGACGTGGACACGCCCGTGATCCTGATCACGGGTTATCCGGACGGACAGATCTCAGCACGGGCGGCGGCGGCTGGGATCAAGGACGTGATTTTGAAGCCGCTCCTCGATGAAAGCCTCGCAAAATGCATCCGCCACGCCATCCAGGACAGGCGCGGCCACTGACCTACGGGATTCTCCGTAGGTAAACCTCCTTAAGATATCGCTCGAAATTTCCGGACCGTACGATCCCGCGTACCAATGCACCATCACAACGGAGATGGCACAGATGCTGACCCAGACGCTCAAGACCGAGGCGATTAACACCCAAATCGGCGGTAAGATCGCTCCCGCGCGTCCCGTTTCCGACCAGTTCGGCGCGATCGCCGGACATGCCGGCCTCGTTGCCACCGAGTTCTCCTATCGCAAGGACGAGGAGGTCTACGGCGAGGACGAGCCCGCCGAATATGTCTATCAGGTCGTCTCCGGCGCGGTGCGCAGCTACAAGCTGCTCTCCGACGGCCGCCGTCAGATCGGCGCGTTCCACCTCCCCAGTGACGTGTTCGGCCTCGAACCCGGCCAGACGCATCGCCTTGCGGCCGAAGCGATTATCGCCACCAGCGTGCGCCTCGTGGAGCGGGCCAGCCTCGAAAGAGTCGCCGGCACCGACGTACAGGTCGCGCGCAAGCTCTGGGCCATGACGGCGGGCGAGCTGCGTCACGCCGAAGATCACATGTTGCTGCTGGGGCGCAAGACGGCGATGGAGCGTGTTGCAACTTTCCTGCTCGAAATGGATCGCCGCCTCGCGGTCGCCGGCATGATGGCGCTGCCGATGTGTCGGCGCGATATCGGCGACTATCTCGGCCTCACGCTCGAAACCGTGTCGCGCGCGCTCTCGCAGCTTCACGCAAAGGGCATACTCGGCTTCTCCGGCGCTCGCCAGATCGTGCTGCGCAACCGCCAGCGCCTGCACAATCTCGACGCCTGATCGCTTTCACCCGACCGATGTTTCTCCTCCGTGACTTGGCCTGATGGCGGCTACTCATTGCGCCCAAGGATGATGTAATGAGAAATAAGCGACTGGCCGGCGTCAGTTTTGCATACTAGAGAGGTCCGCCAGAGCTTACCGGTATTCACGATAGCTGCTGGACCTCGGGTCGATCAAGAAGGCCAGTTGTAAGAGGATTGGCGGATGCGAAACAATCGACGATCACACGGATTGTGGTCGATGACTGCGCCACCAGCGCCAGAAACTGGTCCCCTTACCGCTGAAACTGCAGCGGATATCGTCGTGATTGGCGGTGGATATACCGGGCTGTCGGCGGCCCTTCATCTTGCTGAAGGTGGAGCGCGTGTCGCGCTTTTAGAGGCGTCTGAAATAGGATTCGGCGGCTCCGGGCGGAACGTCGGGCTCGTGAATGCGGGCATGTGGCTCATGGCTGACGCGCTTCCGGCCGCGCTCCGCGCGCCATTTGGAGAACGGTTGCTTGAACAACTCGGCCGCGGACCGCAGACGGTGTTCGAACTCATCGAAAAGCACGACATCGAATGTGAAGTGGAACGTGCCGGCACCTTGCATTGTGCGGTGGGACGTAAGGGCTTGGAGGAGATTGAGGCCCGGGCCGAACAATGGCAGAAGCGTGGAGCGGCCGTTTTGGTGCTAAATGCGGAGGCAACACGCAGGAAAGTAGGCGGTGGCGACTACACCGGCGCGCTGCTCGATAACCGCGCCGGCACCCTACAACCATTGGCCTATGTGCGAGGGTTAGCGCGGGCCGCGCTTGCGATGGGAGCCAGGATATTTACGCAAAGCGAGGCCGTCATGGCGCAACACAACGGTTTGCGCTGGAGAGTCGGCACCGAAAGCGGATCTGTAGAGGCGGACTGGGTGGTCGTCGCGACGGATGCTTATAGCAAGGGAATTTGGTCTGAGGTACGGCAGGAACAGATTCAACTGCCCTATTTCAACTTTGCCACGCCTTCTCTGCCCGACGATCTGAGAAAGTCGATCCTGCCTGAGCGGCAGGGTGTGTGGGACACTCGAGAGGTCCTCTCTTCATTTCGCCTCGACCGCTCCGGGCGACTGGTGTTTGGCAGTGTTGGTGCGCTTGAGGGGATGGGGCGGTCTATTCACCGGGCCTGGGCCCAAAGATCGTTGCGTAAGCTTTTTCCAAGACTTCGGGACGTCCAGTTTGAAACCGGCTGGTTTGGCATGATTGGAATGACGTCGGACAACTTGCCCCGGCTTCACAAGCTAGACCGCAACGTCATCGGTTTCAGTGGCTATAACGGCCGCGGAATCGCACCAGGCACAGTGTTTGGCAGTGTTTTGGCTTCGTACGTATTGGGGCAGATCGCGGAGAACGATTTGCCGTTGCCGGTCACTGCCGTTGAACGCCAGCGTTTTCGTGTAGCGCAGGAAGCCTTTTATACGGCCTCCCAGCTTGTTCACCTGATGGATTCCTGGTTCTGATCACCCGAGCAACTCGGTTGGCACTCTTTCTTCGCAGCAGTATGGAACGATGCCGCACGATCTGAGTGCTGATGCCGTCGACTAAATGTATGTTTGACCGACGGAACGAACGAGCAATTGCGTGGCAGTCCTTCTCTGCCGCGGACGTTGACGTCGGCATCGACTATCCCAAGCTGATCGACGACCTAAGCGAGACATTCCGGTGCGACAGTTGCAAGCCCGGGTCACCTCTTGACCATGCCGGCGTGGCAGCGGGGCAAGGCACTCGGCGTGAAGCCGACCACTCCTTTTCCTGAGAAGGGCGCGAAAAATCTTCCTGCCGTTTCCTCACTTTACATGCTGTTCGACGGGCCGGGCGCAACGATTGATGCCGAAGCGCTCACTAGCCGGCGTGCCGCACGGCCTGGGGGAATCAACGCGCATCGTCTACTTGGAAGTGGAAAATTTCCGCGGCATCAAGAGGTTAAAATGGGCGGGCGCCATCCCCCGGCGTAATTGTCTCATTGGCCCAGGGGATCTGCGACCAAGACCACCGTGCGGGACGCGATCAAGCTGTGTCTGAATCCCAGGTCCTACATTTTTGCAGACGACTGCGATTTCTTCGACCTCGATATCAAAGCGCCAATCCGGATCACCGTAACGCTTTCTGACCTGCCATCGCACTTCAAGGCCGAAGATCCATATGGGCTCCCCCTCCGCGGCTGGGATGTCACGGCCAAACAATGATCGATGAGCCGGGAACAGGCTTGGAGGAAGTGCTCTCGATCAAACTCGTCATCGGTCAGACCCTGGAGGGTACGCTTGTTCTCTGAGACGGTAGCAGGCGGAATTTTTCCCTGGCCACCCCGCCGCAACAAAGTGAGGAATTAATTTGCATATCCGTCGCGTGCCGAGACGCGTGCTCTGTCAGCCGAGCGATTCGGCCGCAATATCGCCGCTGGAGCAGATGTTCGACTTCGGCATGTCGTGTTCAGCCGTGTCCGGCTCAAGACATTAACTGTCCGGGACCAGACACTGAGGCGCGAGTATTCCGTCGGTGGACCCGAGGCGCATGGTTTTGCCCTCCTCAAGCGAGGCTCGCAAATGGCTTTGGTGGCACGTGGATTGCTGGGACACCATACAAAATCCGTACGACCATGACGGTCTCGCAGTCGCCAGCCCAGGAGTTCAAATGAAACTCGCTCGATTGAGCGAAATCCATGCCATGGACGCTGCGCTATTGCGTGCGGTCCGGCCTAAAGCTTTGCCGCGCTCCTCGCGGGTGCCGCTCTCTCGGAGGTGCAGCACCATTTTCTCGAGCAGTATTCGTACCCCCGGCGCCTGAAGTCTTCCTCGGTGCCGTTTCGCAAACGCCCGAAGGACATTCGCCTGGGCCACGGCATCCGTCTTCCTCGTCGAACCATGATCATCCGCGCGTGTAGCCGAGCGGATGGCGACGCTCGTTCTGATCTACGATGGTTGTCTCGAGTGGGAGCCGACAAATCCGCGCCTTTGATCGAAATGCACGGCTTCGGTACCGAGCCCGAGCTGAAGAGCGCGATGTGAAGCGAGGAACGGAGGTGCCATCGCGCCTTGCTTCACACGAAAGCTAGAGGAGTTTAAAAAATGCACGCGCCGACTTATTCCGAAACCTTGGAATACGCGATCGACCGGTCGTACGACATTAATCTTAACATGTTGAGGTCACGGAATTTGCACCTTGACACGCATAACGATTATCTCGTCGGCACGTATCCGCCTCTCAAGGCAATGGGCGACCTGAATGCCGAAAAGTTGCTGCTTCAGGTTACGTCGTCAATTGATCTCTATTTTCACATCCCCTTCTGTGACCAGTATTGCACCTTTTGCCACTTCGCCAAGGAAATCCATCCATCTTCTGGGCGAGTGGAGCGCTACCTGGCGGCTTTAGATAAAGAGATGAGTTGGTCGGACGCTGCGCTGGCTGACAGAGCTATTGAGACTGCTTTTTTTGGAGGCGGCACCCCCTCGTTCTTGACCAACCGTCAACTGAAAACGCTATTTGGTATGATTAGCCGGCGCTTTGATCTGTCGAAGTCGGAGGTGAGTTTCGAATTACATCCCTCTCTCGCAAAGCAAGCGGACGCTGCAGATCGCATATCCACACTGCTCAGAGCCGGCGTAAACCGCTTCGTATTGGGCGTTCAGAGTCTGGATCCGAGCATTCTACGCATATTAAACCGCGGGCACCGCGTGGACGAGGTAGTACAACTCGTAAAATTACTGAATGAGATGGGCGTTGAGAATCTGTCGCTTGACCTCATGTATGGATTGCCGCAGCAAACGCTCCGGAGCTGGTACGACTCACTTATCGGCTTACTGGATATGGGAATAGAGAAGTTCAATGTATTTCCATTGATGTTTAAATCTACAGACCCCGTGGCCCGCCATTTGGCTCAGGGACGATATCAATTCGCCGGGGCCAAGGAGCGCATTATCATGCATTTTATGGCCGAGCATATCCTCACGAGCCTTGGCTATCATCATGGGCCGATCTTCTATTGGAGTAAGCAGTCGCAGCCACACTCGGTTCAACAGCGCCGCAAATACGATTCCTGGAACGACAATAATCTGGTCCCGTTTGGGGTTGCCGGATTTGGCTACATGAGCCAGTGCCAGTTCTATAACGAGGCGGATTTAGATCGCTACCTGTATAGGGTTGAGGCGGGCGAGAAGCCGGTGTGGAAGGGTGTTGTCCTGTCGCAAGATGATCTGATGCGCAGAACGGTAATGTTTGCCCTGCGAAGCAGTGGGGTGTTGCTCTCCCGCTTCGAGCGGGAATTTGGGGTGTCCATTGAGAAATGCTTTGGCCGCGAGCTTGAAATCTTGAATGAGGCAGGACTCATCTGCATTTCAGAGGATGGCCTGCTTTCGTTAACTGCCGCCGGCACTATCAATTCGGGCGCCGTATCGCTGCTATTTTTCTCGAACAGTGTACTTGAGCGGGTCGCGTACAACGACAGCAGGATAACAGACAAACGAACTGATCTGCTCGAAAAACATGATTACTCACCGGCCGCTCGCTACGGATCAAGTGCCGAAATGCAAGTTGCTTTTCGATGAGGTCGGGGCCGCGCTCGTTTATGGTCGCTCCTTTCTCCGCTTACACCCCGCAACGGTCGCCCTGCCAGGCGCAGGACATATTTTTGCATCTGACCGATAGCATTGATCGCCGGCAGCGAGAACGCCCGCTTGGGCTGGTCAGCAATTTTGTCGCCGATCAACTGCCGCACTGCATTGCGGAGATCAAATGCAGTGAACGACCTTGTGAAGCGGTTAAGGATCTTGGGCGTAGCATCAACGCAATGATTGCGGAGAAGGACTATGATGCGCAGCTGCTAAGTTTGCCGCAGTCAGACTTCGAGATCGCCAAGACAGACATCCAATATCTCGCAAATTGTGCTTATCAGATGTCTGCGTTTGCCGGCCTTCATCCCGTGGACGCCGAGCTGACGGCGGGAGAGGCACTGAGCCGCCTTGCGCGCTCAAGTTGTCAACGCCGGCCTGGCATTGAGGTCCTCTCCTATGAAGATATGATCCTTACGAATCCGTTGCAGAACGATCCACGCGTATACTGCCTCGGCGCGGCCGGGGTCGAGGAGCGAGATTTTTGCTTGGGCCATCAGATCATCGAGAGCGAATTGCAGTCAGCAATGGACGCTCTGCTTAACTTGCGGGATGTGGCCGACGTGGATGCGGGGCAATGTCTCGCGCTATGCCTGGAGCGCCTTGAGGCAGCAAATTATGTTCTGACGCGCTTTCATGAACATATGTCGCCGGACTTATTTGGCCAATTTCGTGTATTTTACGGAAAGAATCCTTACAAGAATACGCTTGGTCCAAGCGGCCGCTTCTCGGCTCGCATCGTGGCGGTCTCGGTGCTACTGGTCGGCGAAGAACTCTTCCACCAGAAACCGCAATTTTATAGGGATCTATATCGGCTGTCCAAATATTACCCGCAGAGATGCATTCACGAGGTATTCCGCTGGCTGTCGTCAGACAAAGAGAGTGCGTCGCTCAAGCCGGGTTGGCTAGAAGGGAAAGCGGACTTTCCCAGGGTTGCGACCATTTCGCCAGTCATGGAGCATCACGGCGGCGAAATCGAAACGCTGCTCGCGTCCTGTATTTGTGCACTGGATCGGTTTACGCGGATGCACCGTAGTACGGCCTTAAAATATACCGTTGAGCCTGGTCGTCCAATTGTCGGAGTTGAGGTATCGGAGAATGTTGAGGCTGTCCTTTCTCAGCGGCTGTTGACAGAGGCTCTTCGGTGAGCTGACGGTGGTCTCTGCTAGGCTAAAAACAGACAACGGTGCCACAGGCACAGGCGTCCGACACCGGTCGAGGGGTGTTAGTCGATGTCTCAAGACGAACTGATCCTTCGTCGCTTCGAGTCCGGGGATAGCGATGGTGTATCGTATCTGCACAGAAGCGCATCGCAGGACGTTGGTGTGTGCGGCCCGGAAGGGACCTGGGAGGATGATTTACGCAATATCGAGCAAGTGTACATCGGGTCGGGCGGCGACTTCGTAGTTGCGCATATTGGTCCCCGACTCGCTGCCATGGGTGGATTGAAACCTTTTGATGATGATGTCGCAGAACTTAAACGTATGCGGGTCGATCCCATCCTTCAGCGACGCGGGCTTGGTAGGACAGTTCTTCGTGAATTGGAGTCGCGAGCTGTTGCTCTCGGTTTCAAGTGGATAATGCTCGACACAACAACGATCCAAATAGGGGCTCAAAGACTTTATGAGTCCGCTGGATATGTTCGCCGCAGGGAAGGGATGTTGCATGGATATGCAGTGATCTTTTACGAGAAGCGGCTCAATGGCCACGATGACTCCGCTTGAGAAAATGAGGGTTGTGAGACGGATAGGCCGTTGCGGTGAGTGGAGTCAGCTATGTCGGTCGACGATGTACCCGCTGAGCGGTGCCAGAACGAATCCAGCGACGCTTCAGGTAAGCAGCACAAGGCCAACCAGGCTGGATCCGCCGGCGTGCAAGGCGATCCACGCCGGCAGGACGATGCCAACGCTGACGATAAAGAACGACCTCGAGGAAAACTCAACAACGCAAAGTCGGTGTGTTGCCTGCATATCCAATTCGCTTCGTCCCACGCTCCAAGAGGCCGCTACCCCTTTCCCTCTAGCTCGACCCAGTCCCTGCGGCTGCAAGGCTGAAGCGCCAAAATACCAAACACGAATCGGGCCGTTCCATCCGTGTCTCCGCGCATTGCGACGTCGGCGTGCACAATGGCAGAGTCGCTATGCTCAGCGAGCCTTAAAGTTATCAACGCCGCGCGCATGGACGAATAAGGCTTTTCGATCAGAATCTTGGTCTGACTGACGGCTGTCTGGCTCTGGCCTAGCGCGAAGTGGCCGCGGCTCGTCGTACAATCAGCGGCATTTGAGCGAGCCGGTGCGAAAGGATGCCGATGGTATGTGAGGCCGATAGGCCATCCCGTCTGGATCGTGTTGCCTTGCGTCCCGATGCAACCGAGAACGCGAGCGTACTTAAGCGGGATCTCCAACCAGGCGGAAGCTCAACGCTTAACCTGCAGAGCGGGCGGATCCATCTTTACGAGCAAATATTGATGTCTCGAGCACGCTTGACGATACACATCAGCGCAATTGCCCTCCTTGTCGCTGGAATGCGTAGGTTGGATTCATCCCGCAATAGGCTAAGGTACCGGAGGCAGTGGCCATGCACTGGTCATATGTCGAGAACTGGCAATTGCCAGGATATCCCCAGGCACGTCCCTGCAAGCAAAAAACGTCCTGCCGAGCCGGTGGAATGTACGAACGCCCCCGCGGAGCCGCGGGCGAAGGCGATCCAAAGCCGACGAGGATCGGAAGTGCAAGCACGCAGACAAAGAGAAGGTTGCGCATCAGACTCTAGCCTCCGTTAAGTCTCGAGAGGATAGAGAATCTGTGATGTTTTGGTCTTGGTCAAGGCCAAAACGCTTCGTAGACCGCGATCGCCTTCGAAAGAACTTCGATCGTCAGGCGCTCGGACTTTGGAGCAGCATTCCGGCTACTTCTTAGCAAGCAACACAGTTTTCAAGCTCGTGATAGCGAAAACGCGGGAACAGCCGATCCGAGCTTGCAAAAATCGGTTCGGGGCGGCTCCAACTCTACGGCGCGCTTATGATTGAAGGGCGGAAGATCCCGCCCCTCAGGTGCGCCGCCGAGTGCGCATCGCTTGGCATGAGCGACTTGAGCGGGCCTGGCAGGGCTCAGGAAGATTCAGCAAACTTGATCTCTCCTAGGATTTCGTGATTGGCCTGATCTGACGCAGCAGTAACTCGGCATGTTCCTCGCGGCTCGCGCATGAAGCGCTCTTGATGTGCTTTGAAGGGCTCGAGCCGCTTCCTGATCTCATCGCGCTCGCTGCCGCCATAGTCGGGCAAGCTGAGGTCACTCGGCTCGACGACTTTTTTCCGCTCAGGCCTCGGTCGTTCGATCTCCACCTTCAGCGATTTGGCGAAAGCCATCGTTTCAGCGACGAGCGCGTCGAGTTCGCTCTTCCAATCATGCAACGCCCCCGTGTGGCACCGCCGCGATGGCGCGCCAATCCGTCATAAGCCAAGCTACGACTATCGAGGCCGACGCCGATCGCATCTAGGCCAGCCCAATCCTTATCCGCTTATCCCTGAAAAAGGCCGCCGACAATATCGCCGCCGGCCTTCCGGGTTCAAAACGCTTATCGTGAATAAATGCAGTCCAGCCCCGGTGGCAACGATCCTAGACTCAAAACGCGTCGTTTCCTAATTTAACGGTTGAGGAAGCTTAACGCAGCTCTTGCGGCCCTCGTTCAAGTCGGCGATCAGTACAGCGCAGGTGGATCAATACCTAACCCACGGTCGGGACACCGACGCGGCCATGGCTATGCTGCGGCAAATCAGTCGCGCGTTTGGATTTTAGATAGTTCTTTGCGACGGAGACGCGTCATGGAAGGCATCTCATGGGCCGATCTCGATAGGGATGAACAACGCGCCATTGCGATATTGGGAGCCGGTCTTTCCATTGAGCTGTGCAGCCCCCTTGCTCTCCTGACGCTAGGTCGGCTCGGTCCGACCATAGGGTCTCATTTGACGGCTGCTGGAGACAGTTTGCGAAGAGATGCCGTTTTGAAGGGTGTCGCTGGTAAGCGGGTCGGCGTCGGTCGATGACAAGAGGGGTTGGGGATGCCAAACGCAATCGAGCTGATTGTGGACGGTTACGTTCGCTTGAACAATCGGAGGGCTCTGGATGATCTCCGCATGCAGCGCTGGAAGCTGGCGGTGGACCTAAAGGCACGTGCAGGTTTTGATTTTCGGACGACCGTCCAGCAGATCGAGGAAGATATCGTCGTCGTGATCGAGGCTGGGCTGGCGCGGTTGGATGGCGCGGCGGCGAGCTAACTGTGCCAAGCTGTTCCCGTTCAGATACGGCATTCCTAGACGGAGCGGCAAACCGGAACGAACATCGCCGATAGCTGCCACGAAACCAATTTCCGTAGGCCACGAAATGATCCTGAAACAAAAGCCGTCAACGGTTCAAGGTTTTCGATAAGGCTTATTGCGGAGCTAAACCATGACCCGAGAAACGGATACAGAGCTGGTCCCGGTTGTCTGAACAGAATCTCCGCATCGATAAGTGGAGCGTCTGCCGGGGTTAGGCTGCCATGCGGAGCGGCAGCGGGGTGAAGTAGGCTTGATCCGGCGTGCTGCCGTCAAGACTCGAATGGGGACGCCTGCTGTTATAAAAGTCGAGATACCGACCGATCGAACTGCGCGCCTCGCTGACGCTATCACAGGCCCGCAGGTACACCTCCTCGTATTTGATGCTGCGCCAGAGCCGTTCGACAAACACGTTGTCCCGCCATGCGCCCTTGCCGTCCATGCTGATCGCGATGCCGTTGCAGGCGAGCACGCCGGTAAAAGCCTGTCCGGTGAACTGCGAGCCTTGGTCGGTGTTGAAGATGTCCGGCTTGCCGTGACGAGCCAAGGCATCCTCCAGCGTCTCGACGCAGAAGGCTGCTTCCATGGTGATCGACAGCCGCCACGACAGAACACGACGGGTTGCCCAATCGAGCACGACCGCGAGGTAGACAAAACCGCGCTCCATCGGGATGTAGGTGATGTCCATCGCCCAGACCTGGTTCGGTCGCGTGATCTCCATGCCGCGCAGCAGGTATGGATGGATCTTGTGGCCGGGCTCGGGTCTGCTGGTGCCCGGACGGCGATAGAGCGCCTCTATCCCCATCCGCCGCATCAGCGTCTTCACATGCCGACGGCCGATCTTGCACCCCTCGGCAGCCAGCAGGCCTTTCAGCATACGCGAACCGGCGAAGGGAAACTCCAGATGCAGCCGGTCGAGACGCCGCATGATCGCGAGATCGGCGTCCGGCACCGGGCGCGGCAGGTAATAAACGCTGCCGCGGCTGATCTTCAAAACTTCCGCCTGCCTGGTGATCGACAGATCGTGCTCACGGTCGATCATCGCTTTGCGCTCAGCAATCCCGCCTTGGTGAGCGCGCCTTCTAAAAAATCGTTCTCCAGCGTCAGCTCCCCGATCTTGGCATGCAGCGACTTCACATCGATCGCAGGCGCGGCGGGCGACATGCTGCCCGAGCCGAAAACCCCGGAAGCGCCACCCTCCAGCTGCGCCTTCCACGCCGTAATCTGATTGGGGTGGACGTCGAACTGCTCGGCAAGCTGAGCTATTGTCCGATCGCCCTTGACGGCGGCAAGCGCCACCTTCGCCCTGAAGGCCGGTGTGTGGTTCCGGCGTGCTCGTCTGCTCATCCTCGCTCCTGATTCGCAGGCACCAGCGTGCCCGCTGTCAGGCAGAAACTCCACTTATCGACCCGTTCAAATTTGCGGAGCCGGCTCTCTTGTACAGGGGCTATATATCTTCAACATCTTAACGGCCTGAGGCCGCTTTAAGTCGCTCACGCTTGCTCTTCGGTGGTCAGGATCACTGGCATCGCCTTCGGATGGATCGGCTCAACACGGCATTCGGCGTGGTCGAGAATAGCGGCTTGGTTGGTCGTGATGCTGTCGTGGTTGCGCATGGAGAGCACCAGCCGCCGACATACTCCACCTCGATCATTCGCTCCTTGGTGGTCCGTAGGCTGCGGAGATAATAGCCTTGTGCCTGAACGGCTGACTTGATTTCGTCGCTGACCTTGAGAACTCGTTTCCTGCTCTTACGCCACTTATGTGCAGAGTAAAGCACGGGTACGGCAGAGCCTGTACTTAGAACGAGCAAGTCGCGCTTGTCATTGCGATAGACATCAAACACGTTTCCCCCTGATCATATTGAACTAAGAATGAAATATGTTTCGGCCATTTCAATGGACGAGCTTAGTGTCTCGAATGGCTGCGCGGGTTGTAAATCTGCAACGCCAGCCGCGAATTATGCTAAGCGCCTGGTGGCCGAGCCTGGGCGTTGCGGATGCAGCGCTGCGGCGTCTCGCAGTGGCATCTGGACCCAGTCCGCGCTTGCGAGTGTGTCGAGAAAGGGCGCCTGTCAGGTCGCCGATCCGGCGGTTGTTGCCTTTGGTTCGAGGAGGTCAAGCGTGGCCGTCGGAGGCACCAAATCGAGACCAGATTGAAATGTCTTCACTAGCTGCTTCTTTTCTCTGTCGAACGATAGTGTGCCGATCAGAACCGCGTCAGCTACTTTCTGTTGCCTCTCAACTAGAGCGAGATAGTTTTTTCGTGCAAAGGAAATGACGGCCTTTCTCAGCGGATATTCGTCACGTCGGTGGTCTCGCTTTTCGCCGACGTTTAGACCAAGCACATTCAGGCAATAGCCAAGATAAGCGGCGTTCGCAAAATTGGGGTGCTCTTTAACCCCTTTGATTTCTTCGTACAGTAACCGCCGGACCTTGAAGAGCACGATCCTTCTCGTCTTGCCATCATCAGAATTGAATATCCTGCTCCACACTGAGCTGTACTGGATGGTCCATCCTTCAAATTCCTTGATTTTAACCCAACTTGCATAGCCGATGACCTCGGCAATCAATTGGGCGATTCTATCGTACTGATGTTCATACTGCCACTTGTACGACGGGCCGCGCCTCCGCAGCTTTGTTGTTTGAACCCCGCATTCTCCCATCGCTTCAATTGCGTCATCGATGAACCCTATAACGGCGCTAAGCCGGTCGTGTATGTCACTCTTTTCTTGGGGGCTGAGCGGGTCATTTAGTTTGTAGAGGTCCGAGCAGCCACGTTCGATGATGTGGAAGGCGCGAGCGAGTGCGTAGGAATGTCGGTAAAAATTGCCATTGCCAAGCGCTGCTTTGAACGTCGTTAGCGTCGCTCGCCGATAGGCTTCCAATTGCTGGCCGTCGAACTTCCATCTAACGTCGAGATCAACATCAAGGGGTGAATTTCCGTTAGCTGCTAGAGCCTCTACAAATTCAAAATTGCCAAAGATCGTGTTTGTAAACGGTCGCGCATAACCAAAATAGCCCGAGAAGTAGCCCGCGTCCTCGTGATACAGCATGGAATCCTTGTTCAGGATCGCTTCAGTCGCGAGAGACGACGCAAATTGCGACATGGGAACGTTGTATTGTTTTGTCTTAGCGACGGCGCGGAATAGAGCAATCGCCGTGTTCGGTGCGTTTCCTGCAACGTGCCGACAGAACCTTTTATTTCCAAGGATAAGCAGAAGATCGTGGGCGCAGTCTTCAGCTTCCGGTTCGTGTCCGCCATCACGGTGTTGACGGTTATGTCGATTGGATGCGACTGAAGCGAACTCTATGATCGGTTCTGCGGAGCGACGAAGTTCGTCCGCAACGATTGAGAGATCGCTATCGATGCCCTGCATGACGTACTGATAGACCGCGCCGGTGAAGCGATAGGCATTCCTTCTTCCGAACTTCGGCGGTCGGACGAAGGCGTACCAAAGCCATGTCATCGCGAGCGAGAGAAACAACAGGCCCAGTATGGATTGCCAGTAGGCCTGACTTAAAAGAAACCATGGGATTGGATAGCGCTGAGCAAACCACAAATCCGAAAGAAGTGCGGCAATGCCAATCGAGCCAGAACTCCAGTACGTTAATTGCCAGAGCGGGATCGGCGCAGTCTCAACGCGAAACTGGTAGCGCATTCCGCTGACTGTAAAAATTAGCACCAATAGCGCGAAAGCCTGTACGAATTCAGCGAAACCGAATATGCCGCCTTTACCCTCTGGCGGGATGACGAAGCAAATTCCGAGGGATCTCGCGTAGCACTCTTCCGTCGCCAGCAGCAGCGCAGCCGGGGAAGGCGGACGATGATAGATAGGCAATCCTACGAACAGCCACCCCGCGAGTGCGAGCAAGCCGACAATGGCAATTCTCTCGTCTGAAAAGTTTTTCATGTGACTAACTTGCGGCGGGAATGAGTTGGCCGTAGCGTCGCACAATGCAGGGTAGCAACGCGAGGATTGGAAGGCTTGTCCCGGTTATTCACAGCCTTTGCGCAGGCCTACTGCATCGCCCGCGCGGCGCCCGCGAGCGCCTCGATCCGTGCCCCGGCACTGCGGCCGTTTTCGTCGATGACCGTCGGCACAACCGGCGCGACCAAGCCGCATCCAACGACCGGCAACCGTCGAGACTGATATCGACGACCCGCAACATGTAATTGTTTCATGAAGATCACGTGTACGGAGTTTTTGGTGAGGCAGAAAGAGCGCGATCAACTCGAGAAGACATGCCAAACCATTGCAGGCACCCACCCGTATTTTCGAGACTGGCTGCAGGAAACTGCAGCCGAAAGCGCCAAGAGCATCGAAGAAGAACTTTCAGGTTTCCTAGGCGCTGTATGGAGTGACCGTAGAAAGGCTTTTGAATCCACCAAAGGCAAGCTACAGCCGCTGTTGTTGCTTTTTGATCTCGCGCTCCTGCAAGTTTGCGACATGTCCGTCTTTGGGCTCAACAACCAAGACCATAGAACGCGAATAATTTGGAAGGACTTGCCGTTATCGGAGCGACCAAACCCTAACGCTGTGTTTTACATAGTGACCTCAAACTTCGCCCAATCCATGCAAGCGTTCCGCCTTTTGATACTTCACGGCTTTGAAAGCCAAGCGCGTAGTACGTTCAGGGGCGTCGTCGAGATAGTTGATTTACTGACTGTCATACTGGCGAGCGAAACTACGTATCGTGAGTACATAAATCCTTCGAAGATGCTGGAGCTAACTATCAGCATTGGAGGAAACATCTTTCGCCCGCCGTCGTGAGAACCTTGCTCTCGAAGATTGAGGCTGCAGCGCCCATGAACATTCCGGTGAATATGACACCCGATGAAATCCGGCGTGACACGTATGCGTGGCTATCCAATTTCGTTCACATCAACTTTGTTGCTCACATCGTGTCTGCTCATCCTCAAGATTGGCAGGGTAATTCCCAACCCCTGGCGATGCTGGGGAACGTCGGCGAGATGTCGAAGGCCACACTCGCACACGCACTAATGTATCTGTGGATTAGCCTAGTGAGGCTGGATGAACTTCTCTGGGACAAGCACGGCTGGAGGGATTTTCGTCAAGGCCGTAGCCGCGATAGTCGCCACCGCTCGCTTGTTCTAAACGCCCTTTTTCATTCCATTCTCCCAACCTTCTGGGATCAGCGAGATTTGTCGCAGTGATCGCAGCGTCAACTTGTGAGGTTATCCCACTCGCGAGCAATCCACTGGCACATGTGCAGAAGCTGACGCAGGGCTTCATCTGCATTTGACGTGTGAATAGGACTGGCTCGGCCGTGGGTAGCATCATCTCGCCAGAGCGAAACGATGCTTGCAAACGTCGTCAGAGTGTTTCGCCTCTGCGCATCGGCTTGACCAACGATCATGTTCAACACCGCTTGGCGTCCTCGATTGCCGCGATATGCGTTTAGTACCCGTTCCGCGTCCCCTTCCTTGGTGATCGCAATCGCAAGCAAAACCGACTCGGCGGCTGCGCCGACCATCGCACAGCAAGCCAACCACCCTTCTGCATTTCGGCACTTGATCGCTTCCATGGCACGTTGATGAAATCCGCCGCCGAAAAGAGGCCGATAGCCGTTAAAGGTAGCTGCAAGGGAGCCCGGTTGCGCAATTAGGATAGTTGTATTGTCGAGGTACGCTAGAGCGGCCCGCCCCGCGACTGTGAGCGAATAACCGCCTTCCTCCACCGCTTGCTCACTCGACCTTCGGACCCGGGTCGAACAATTCCGCGCCTGCACAATTCCCAAGCTGCCTCGAAGAATATTGGCGACAGCTCTATAAGTCGGATCTCTATTATGTGAGGCTCATGAGGATGTCCGGCTGTAGATGAGGTCTGCTCTTCCGCTGATAGCGGCGCGTTGAGGGAACGCGAGAGGACGAATCCGCTCGGGACGAAGAAAAGCACCACGGGTGCCATGCCTGTCACGGCACTATCGTGGAAAATCCCGCCATGAAATCCGACCACCGAAACAGCCGCGAGACCACGCAGTGACTCAAGACGCGGGACAAATTGATTGGAGGGCACACCCTTGACACAGATCGGACGCGGCATCATTCCAAGTCTATCCTGTCGACTAAGGTGGCCCCTTGTTGTCCCCCTTAACAGGTATCGATCTAGGGCGTGTAAGTACAGCGGCGCCCAACACGAAGCAGAGCAGGCGGGGCAAGGCGTATGGGCGGGGAGCTACGTCGTGCCTTGGCTCTATCGGGCCTGCATCAGGCTAGGCGGTAAGCCCGGCGATTGTTCAGATGATGCGAACGCGCATCGCTAATTTGAAAATCGACTGCGTGTCAAACGCAGTACCAACCCTCACCGCGCCTTTTTAGACGGTCAAGTACGGGACCGTAACCCATTCCGCTTGCACTCGCATTCGTGGATCGCGCAATGCAGGCAAGCTCTTTACCGCCGAACAGAGCATTCATTATAGCCACACGCCAGTAGTCGTTTCCGTTGTAGCCACAACCGATCGGTTCGAGTACCACTGATTATCGGGAGATGTTTCGATTGCGTGGAGCATTGCTTCTTCGCGGTCCCACGTCTCAAAACCATTAAAGAACCATTCGACCCGCTTCTGCTCTTTGTTCCAAGCATATCCGATCCAAGGCTTCGGCGTAGTATCATTCAAAAGATCGCAGCCGACTAGAGAGAATGAAACTAAGAGCACAAGGAGTTGACGAACGTGCAGCATTAGCAATGATCCCTCGATCAGTTTTTGCAGGCAAGTTCTAAGTCCTCTAGATCACGGGGCTCGTCCTTCCCGCTGTCCTTCGAGCTTACGAACTTCATATTCACACGCGGCGGCACGGCGAAGTCTACGTCGAGAAATGCTGTACCCAATTTCATGCTGCTCTGAATCCGCTTCGCGGTTACTGCGCTGGAGATCAGAGCTGACACCAACACCCCGCTGCTCGGAGCCTTTGCGGCCATGGCGCTTACCTTCTGCGGGTCTGTGTTGCCGATGGACTTCAGTCGCAACCTCGCCTTAGGCGGCAGGCCCCAAATGACTTTGAACGTAGTGACCTCATAGCCCATCTGTTCGAGGAGAGGCAAAGCGTCGCCTACCTGTTGGGTGAACGAGTTGAACTCGGACATTAGTTTGCCGGTCGGATCGGACAGATCGGGAAGCGATAGGTCCGGCATTGACGGCAAAGAGACCGAGGGCATCGAAGGCATCATGTCACGCGCGGACTTGGTTATGCTGTCTAGCCTGCTAGGAGCGCTGTCTTCAGCCCGAACGGGCATGCCGACAAACATCCAACTGACTGCAAGCGAAGCAAATGCTGTGGATACAATTCGCATTGAAAGACCCCGGACCCTTTAGGCCGATAGAATATCAACCTGCGGATGCGCGCAATAGCGCCTTCGCCGAAAGTCTAGACCGTGAGAGGGCTTGGGGATGGCTGGCGTTTGGAGTGCGGTTGGCGTCTTTGTGCTTGGTGGTGTCGGCTGGGTAGTGACGTCGTTTGTCGCTCAGCCGTTTAGGCACTTCTTTGATCTGCGCAACGAAGTGATCCACAAGAGCGTGTTATACGACAACGTGAGGGCGGTGCAGAAAGTGAGTGCAGATGACGAAGTTGAGCAGGTCAGCTTGGATGAGGACGAGCTAGCCAGATTGCGTGAGGCTCAAGACACGTTCCGCGATCTCGCGGCTGGAATGCGGGCGTTCGCGCTGAATGAACCCTTCGCAGTGCGGCTTGTCGGTCTTTGGGAGTTTGATCCGATGGCGGCCAGCACCGCGCTTCTCGCGGTCTCAAACACGCTGCATCAATTTGGCGGGAATCGAGCCGCAGCGAAGAGCAAACTCGAAGCGGTTCTCCGCTTTAGGACCGTTGCTGAGTAGTCAGCATTTTGGAGGGAACATGGCGAAGAAGATGATGGGAAAGCGACCGCTTTGGTTCGGGCTCGTTCTCGTGTTGATCGGGCTGGGTGGTTTGGGCGTCGCGTTCTTTCACAAAGATACTGGCGCGGCTGTTGGCGGTACGCTGCTCGGCTTTATCATAGGCATGCTTGTCGCCTTCTTTGTCCAGGAAGCCGATCAGTGGAATCGATCAGCAATGACAGCCTCGGTTGCGGTGCTAACGGGGGCGGGTGTGGTTACACTCTTGCGCTACGGTGCGCCTGACCCGCAAGGGGTTTGGTTCTACCCGATAGGACTTATCATCGGCTTCGGATTCGGGACGATTTGGGATGTTATCGACCCGGCATAGTGGCAAGCGACGATTTGGCGGGAGGGCCTTCAGTGCGGCAACCAATCTTGACTGGTCTCGTTTTTGTGCTGTCGAGCGTCTGCGTGCACGCAGACGATGCGGCGCTTATCAACAAGGTCAAGTCAACTTGGCGAGCGCAAAGCGGCGAGACCGCCGAACAACTCTTTGCTAAGGTCTCGAAGGTCGCGCACTTCGTCCCCAGAGGCTGGGAGGTCGATAAGACTGGCGACGGTCAGGAAATCGTTACGTTCTCATGGGCCAGACACAGCAATGACAGATCGGGCGACGAATATACGATCTTCTGGGAATTGGCGTCTGACGGCACGACGACGCTCGCCCCGCCTTACGCAAAGCCGATGGAGCTGGGCTGGCAGCCCTTCGCGCTGTCATTGATAGGTACCGAGGTCACCGAGGAGAAGAGAAGCCGAGCCTCGGCTTTTTGCACGATCTCTCAAACTTCAACTTTGTTACCACCGCGCAAGGCAAGCTTGGGGACCTTCTTAAGCTTGGCCGGTGCGCTATCACCAATGATCCGGTTGCAGTTAGCTACGCCCCGAAACTAGATGACGAGAAGCCGGAGAGCGGAGACTTCTGGCATCTTCAAATGCAGGTAAACTGTGACATCGCGGGGCCACGGTATTTCACCCGAGGGGGAGTCGTTCTCTTCGACAAGCGACCGAAAGAAGACTGGCGCCCGTCCTCATTTTTTGCGCGGCGTATTGCCGCGAACGCCCCTGGACACTGGTTCGACCACGCAGACGCCCAAGAGCAGGAAACGTTCGATGCGGCCCGTAAGGCATTTGAACGTAATGGCATATCAACCCACGGGGCCGGTTCGCCATTTCCGAGGTAGCTTTGGGTGGGTCTGCGCTAGGCGGCCTCTTGGACGGCAGCATCCCTGCGGCTCAAGGTCCGAGTGATATATGCCGCGATAGCGTCAACCGCCTGCCGTTTCTCAGCCTGCATGTCGTAACGGTCATAGGTTTTTCCGCTGCCGACAATGGCGTGATGCGTCAGCGCCTCCGTCGTGTCACGCGGGATGCCCATCGCCCTTGCCAGGTCGTGGCTGACCGTCGCGCATCGTGCGGAGAGCATTCGGCCATTTTCAACTTTAGCCGAAGGCGGCAGGAGGCTTGCGACAGTGCGTGCCGATCAATCGGCTTGCCGAACAGACGCAATCAAAGACGCTTCCCATCGCATTCGTGACAACAGACGGCCTGGCAAAACGAATGGATCATGGGTGCATTAAGATCGCTGAGCGTGCTGGATTCATAGAACCGTTGACGAACTCCGCAAGTGGTGGGGTCGAAACAGTGACAGTGTCGTGGAATCCTACGCGCTGACTACTTTTGTCAGTAGAACTACCGCCGACTTTTTGATTAGCGGAACTCACATCGTCCGCGCACTTGCTAATTAGACTTCTCGCAACCTCCGTGATTATTTGCTGTGCACAATCGTCCAGGGGGCAACAATGACAAAATCGATCATCTTCGCTGCATTGCTAGTTCTCTTCGCTACGGGAGCGCAAGCGCAATACGTTGGGACGGGTTCGAATCCGAACACCCACAGTTCATCTGGCTATACTCGCAGCAACGGCACTTACGTACAGCCTTACACGGCGACCAATCCAAATAGCACTCAGCGAGACAATTACGGCACGTCTGGAAACTTCAATCCGAACAACGGGACGTTCGGTACGCGCACGCCGCACCGTTGATTCGATATGGAAACGCATGCTCGGAGGCCGCCTCAGTGGCGGGCCTCTTTGAATCCAGTTGAGATTATCCACATCCACCATAGCGAGTAGGCCGTGGGCGTTACCGCCCCCAAGAGATTGACAATTTGCGCCAACGAGCGCGGTGGTCTTCTCTGAAGTCGCCATGTCCACCAAGTCCCGCCAGTATCTGTTCGGCACGCAAATCAACATTTCGGCCGAACGCGCCAAAGGAAGCGCGCTAGCAGGCCGATAAGCTGGCCTGCGAAGCGTGGAACTGCCGAATGCTTGGCTACAAGGAACGTGCACAGCGGTGCCTTGGGCGCAAGCGTTAGATCAATCGCGCTCGCCAATGACTTTGCAGCGGACTACCTGAACCTCCTTAGCCAACTCGACCACGGAGTCTTGCGGGCCACTGCAATCAAGCACGTTGTACTTGAAGACCTTCCTACTCGAATACGCGGCACGATCGTACGCGATCATTGCAAGCTTCGGCCCAAGCGGCATTGTGAAGATCACGCCAGAGCTTTGGATGGCGAAATTTCGCTCATTCCATTTTTGCAGATGAAGTCGATTGGTCAAAACTGCTGGATTATCCGAAATGATAAAATCAGTCTGGGATTTGTTCTGAATGATTACCACCTTCAGGTCTTCGGCGTATTTGACGCAGTCAAAGGCTATCTTCAACGACATTTGGACAAGCTCACGATGCGAAAGATCGAGCTGATCCTTTTGCCCCTCATTGCCAAGGAACACTTTGTCCTTGAAATCTTCCATCTGGGATTGCTGTTCTTCGATTGCGGCTTCGGTACGTCTCCACTGGACCAGAAGAAACAGGAGCAGCAATTTGCTGTCTTCGTTGGGCAGACCGCCGCGTTCGAGTTTGCGTAAGATGGTAGCAAATTCGCCTTCGAGAGCGGCAAGCGCCTTCTCCACTTCACCGCCATCATCGTAAAAGGTCGCGCGCGGTCATCGCTTGATCGCCTTGATTGCTGCCACCGCCGCGAGCGCCGTGACCCGCAAGCATCTTGACGTCGTTCACCTTCGCGGGGAGTTGACGCCTTTGGGGAAGACGAGTCCCTTTCCGCCGGTTGCGCATAGAACCGCAAGTAGTTTTTCGAACACTGATGCTTAGCTGGCGCTCTGGGAATGACCACACCACGTGCGATATTGAAAAGACTGATCGACGCTCCGTTCCCGTCAAGGGTGAAAGGGCGCAACAGGCATCGCGGCACGAAATGTTGATTTTTATTATGCGGCATAAAGTGAATCGGATTGGCCAATTGCTGTCTTATAGCACGGCAAATGCCGCCGTAGCCGGTAGCTAGGGGCGGCCTACCGGCAAATCCGCCCTACCCTAATGTCCTCATGCGCATCGGAGATCACGAGCTTGACGCCGCGATCTGCGAATTCAGTTCTGAAAATGACCACAATGTCTTGTATCCCAAGGTGCAACTGCTCGCGCGACAGAATCGCCAGCATCAAAGCGACCGCCGTTATGCTAAATAAGTTCAAAGAGTTCGCACTGCGCTCAGGAAAGAAATGCCAGACGATCCTGAAAAGGCCATGGCACGGTTGCTTCAGGAAATGCTCAAGGTAGCCACTAGAAAGCATAACCAGCGGAGCGGCTAGCTAGCCAGCGTTGCGCGCTATTGCTGCGGACTTCCCGATTCCAGCCCAACGAACGCGCGAACGTGATCCAGGGAAACCTGTTCACGCTTGAGCTCTTCTTCCTGGTCACGGAACGGGGTCAGCGGCATACGCTGTGGTGTGACTAGCGACTTGCCGTCCAGAACCTGAGCAAGAGCTTTCGCGAGAGCCGCCACATCGGCCCAGCGGAAAAGCGTATGAAGCGCGCCCGCGACGAGATGCGTAGGGACTGTAACCGACTTATCCGCACCGCGGCTTTTGGGCGAACCACGGAGGACGACGATATCGTTTAGATTCAATCCTGTTCGCACCTTCTCAAGCTTCCGGATTTGGTCAAGCAACTCGGTCAGCAAGTCGTAAGCGAGCGTCTGCTTGAAGTTGCCTTCCGCCGGCACGTATTCCAACAGCAGATCTGAGCCCAAAGCCGCTTCGAGTCCCGCTTCGTTCAACGTCGTGTTTGGCGCAATCATCACCAAGAATACCAGCCGACTAAAGGTTTGATCCGGCAATTTGATTGAGCCGGTGAGATCCTCAGTTTTTAGGTCAATCTCCTTCGCAAGTTTCAGGATCGTGGGCGCCGGAATCATTGCCTTCTCGTTGATAACCGGCACGACATCCCGCAGGAGGGTGAGCAATTGATTTTGCAGTGCCTTGCGGCCGGCGGCGTGCCGGACGGATAAGCCGTTTAAGATCAGAGGATCGAGGACGTCGCGAATATCCGAGAACCGCGTGAACGGATGCACCCAGTTACCGACTGGCATAGCGCAGCGCCCCTTTACGGCCTCTGCCGTCTCCTTGTTCCGCGATATCTCATCGATAAACGAAACGATGAAATCGTTATCGCTTGCGAACTTGGTCGGCCGTGAAGCGATGTTCTTTCGAATTTCATCGTCCAGGTCAGCTATGCCCTCAAGGTACTTGGAGAGCTCCTTGGTGCTTTCCCGGTGAAGCCAGACTTCCTCGCGGACAAACGAGAGCAGCTTTATCTTTCCTTCCTGAGCCAATTCGTAGGCGGTGCGGTATTCTTGCTGCGTAATGCTGACGCGGTTGGGAGCGTCATACCATCCCCCGACGCGCGTGCCGACCAACAACAGGAAGAAATCGGCCTGTTGGATCGTGTCGAGGCAAGCCTGATAGGAGTGCTTGTCGAGCGGCTTAGTGAAGTCGTTATACTCCGAGGCCAGAACCCTGCACCCGCTCTCTTCCAAATGGTCCTTGATCGCGCTCCGCATGTCGCGGAAATCGTAAATCGTCGAAGAAATAAAGATCGTGGGACGGTCCATGGATCACGTGCTCAGCTTAGGTGGACGGCGGGCGGCGTTTGCTCCGCCACAACCGTAAATAACCCGCGATCGCCGTGCCATCAAGGAATGAGTGAACTTTACTTCTTCCGCGGTCAGAGGAATTGTACTAGGCGGCAGGAGCTGGATCGACAGCAGGGCCTTCATCGTTTGGCCGCGCGGGAAGAAGGATGTGTGCCCAATCGATTTCGACAAGCTCGGCCGGCAACGAAGCCTCGTAGTTGCGAAGAGCCGCGTGGCCTGGGTGGGAGTCCACCGCAAAGGCGACCAATGCCCGGGCCCGAGCGTCGTTACCGGCAGCACGGTTAACCTCGGCCACATAGAGCGACAGGGCAGCTTCAAGCAGGAGCCCAATCTTGGTCACGCTCGCTGTATGCCGTGTCTTGAAGTAGGTTTTGTGCAGTTCCTCTAACTGCGCCAACGTCCAATCAATCCGATAGCCCGCGATCAGATGGGCGACGAAGCTTTCGATAGTGGGCGCATCGAAATCGGCTCTATACTTTTCAAAGAGGGCCGGCCACTGTTTGCAGTTGTACTCAGGGCCTGCAAACTGATGGAAAAGGGTAAGCGCGATTTTCCTCGCACGTTGAGGCCTGCGCTTTTGACGGATGGCCTTCGTATCGGGGGGGCGTCTGGCCTGTTCAGGCAATGGCGGTTTTGGGGAAGTTGAAGGGCAGCAGGTCGGTGATATCGGCGTCGCCCGCGCGCTGAGGCAATTCGGTGAGAACGTGGCGCAACCAGGCTAACGGCTCGACGCGTGAGGCGCGGCAGGTCAGCATCAGGCTGTAGACGACGGCGCTGGCCCTGGCGCCTTCGACGGTGTCGCTGAACAGCCAGCTCTTTCTGCCAGTGGCAAAGATTCTGATATCACGCTCCAGGAGATTGTTGTCGATCGGCATCCTGCCGTCCTCGGCGTAGCGCGTCAGATATTCCCATTGGTTTCGGGTGTAGGATATGGCGTCGCCAAGCTTGCTGTCCGGCAAGACCTTCGGGGCGATTTGATCGAGCCATTCCTTGAGGGCGTTCAGGACGGGAATGCTGTGTTGCTGGCGGAAGCGGCGAATGCATTGATCTGGCGTTTCGCCTCTGTCTGGTTTTTCGTCCCGCGCCTGCCTTTCAACCCGGTAAAGCTGTTCGAAGAACCGCAGCGCCTGCTCGGGCGGACCGCCGCCTTTCTTCCTCGCCTTGAGGACATCGACAAAGCGTCGCCTGGAGTGGGCCATGCATCCAATGTGGGTTGCCCCTTCCAGCGTGCGCCAGGCGGTATAGCCGTCACTCATCACGATGCCACGGTAATCGCCGAGAAAGGCCTGCGGGTGGGTTTGGCCACGGCCTGGCTGATAATCGAGAAGCACGATGGGCTGGTCGCTGTCCTCGCCGCTGCGATAGGCCCACATATACGATGTGCTGGTGGCCTCTCTGTCCTTTTCCTTGAGGACCTGAACCGTCGTCTCGTCGCCATGGATGAGGGGCTGCGATCTGAGCCGCAGCTTCAGGGCGTCTGAGATGCGGGAGAGATGCTTCTCGCTTGAGCCGATCACCCAGTGGCCCAGAGCGCCGCGGCTGACCGGAACGCCGGCGCGTTCGAAGGCCTGCGCCAGGCGGTAGAGCGGCGTGCCATCGACATATTTATGAACCAGCGCGAACGCCAGCGTTGAGGCCGTGGCAACGCTGCCCGGCAGCGGCTGCGTCGGCATCGGCGCGGTCACGACAGGGGCGTTGATCCCAGTGCGATCGCAATGGCGGCACGCATATTTGAAGCGTACGTTCTGTAAAACCTTCGCCTTCACCTCGATATGAAGTTGCTCGGTGACAGCCTCGCCCATGCGATGCATCTGGCCACGGCAACAAGGACACGCCTTCTGATCGTCGGGCAGATCATACTCGACGCGCTCACGCGGCAGGTTCGCTGGCAGCGGCCTGCGGCCGCGCTTCTTTCCCGTTGTGTTTTCGACGGGTGGCAAGCCCGTGTCCGGAAGTTCGGCGATATTGTTCTTTTCACTGCCGGCGTCATCCTCATCGGCGGCCTGCTCGGCTTCATTGAAGAGACGATCGACGTGCTTTTCGCTGCGTGGCGCAAAACGATGCAGGCGTGCCAGCGCCAGTTCTTCCTCGAGTTTGACGACGCGGTCGGCGAGTTGATGGTTCTCCGCCTGCAGCGCGGCAATGCGCGCCAACAGCACTTCAACACTCGGATCGCCGGTTCGATTCATCGGATTCTTGAATCTGAACCGTACCGACGCGTCAACCACTCAACTCGAGAGCTCAGCCGGCAACCTGATATTGCCGCACCGGATGGCGGACCATCGCGTCGATATCGATGCCGTCAAGGATCCAGTGCAATTGCTCGGTCGTCAGCGTGACGACCGCCTCCCGGCGGCGCGGCCATCGGAACTTGTCTTCGGTCAGCCGCTTCAGGACCAGCACAAAGCCGGACCGGTCGAAGAACAGCAACTTCATCCGGTCGCAACGGCGATTGCAGAACGCAAAAACCGCCGGAGCAAACGGATCGAGTGCCATCGTCTCCTGGACCAGAACCGCAAGGCTGTTGATGCCAGCCCGGAAGTCGATCGGCTCACGGTGCAGATAGACCTGCAGGTCACCGCCCAGTCTGAACATGGCTCAGTGCTCCGATGATCGCCGTCAATGCATCTACATCGCCGCATTCCAGCGCGAGCTTCACGCCGTTCGGCAGGGACGCGCTCACTTTGGCCGGAGAGCAAAAAGCTGCAGTCCGTTTGGATTCCGAATCACGCACTTCATCGCAAGTCGCCGGCAAATCCACCGTCGCCACGCTGCTCTGCCGCGACAGGGCCCGATCGGCAGTCCTCTCAAGCTGAACCGGGATGAACGCCGGTGGTGAAGACGGCGGCAGCGACCTGGTCGCCGTCCACTTCTTGATCCACTTCCGAAGAAGGTTCGCATTGATCCCATGTTCGAGCGCAAGCCTCGATACCGAAACCCCAGGTTCAAGGCAGGCCGCGACAAGACGGTCCTTCGACGTGGGGTCGTATCGCCGGCGCCCATTCCGGCCAACAAGCCTGACCCGCAGTTTCTGATTATCGTCTGCCATCACAAGGTGTCCACCTAATTTGGTGGACACCTGATGCATCACAGCACTCAACCGCAAAAGGTGCGGGGAAATTCGCGCTTACGGAAAAGGAAGTATAGCGTCAACATCGGAAGCCGCTGGCTCGGCTTGCTGAAGCGCACTAGGAAGATCGGGCCGACCTATCGGTCCCTGCGCACCGGCTGCCTCCTCCCGGAAGAATGACGGCGCGACATGGGCCATGGCGAAATCACGGAAACGGCGCGCCAGCGCAACATGCTCGTTAGAGAGAACCGCGTCTCGGACACCAGCGGCGACTTCGTCTGATGCATCCTTCAGGGCTTGGTCAATCTTGTTTCGCTTGCGCGGGTCGTAGTCACTCCACTCGGCTACATGACCGTCAAAACCTTGCGCGAGAGATTCTATCGACGTCACGAACAGCGTGTAAGCCAGATTGAGGTCGTCCGCCAAGCGATGTGAACCGATCACGAACTGCCTGATGGCGCGCATGGCTCCGACAAAAGTCTCACGCTCGAGCCCGATTAGTTGTGTGATGAATGCAGCTAGCGCCGCGGCTTCGCCATCCTTGGCGTGGACGTCCTTGTCGAACATGCGGCGGATGAACCGGCTTGGTACCGCTTCGATGCCGAGGCTCGGCCGTTCGGCGAGGAGAAGGCGCCGCGTGAGGTCGGAATCGGGAGTGCAGGTAACATTTAGGAAGAAGGAGATAACGGCGGCAAAGTCATTCAGGAGGTCATCTCCAGTTGTCGCAATAAAAACACCCGGCTTGGGTCCGTCGGGATACTTCTCCTGTTTCTCCAGCATCTCGCATGTGAGCGTCGCAAGCGAGTGAAGGCCGGTCGAAGGAAGAATTGACCCTACGAGCGTGATGATCTTCTCGCTCATAAGTTGTCAAGAGGTCGCGACGTTCGCTGTCCAGCATCTCGGACTGACGTTCCGGGCGAAACCCGAGGAAACACGTGTTCTTGACTTGGTGGCCGCTCTTCCAGGCAAAAAATGCAACGCATAACGTACCCTCGATACGCGGTGATTGATGCTTCTCTAGGTTGTCCGCTTTTGCGCCGCGAACCCAGAGAATGAGCCGCCGAAGCGATCCTCGAACGGCGGAGGATCGTTGGGAAGCAAAAGAAGCGAAATTGCGAATTCATACTGCTCAGAGAGGACGGTTATTTCAACGACCGGTTCCGGAAACCAAACACCCCCGTCGTGTTGCCGCGTGGCCTGCCGTTCGGCGCTCGATGGTTGAGCAGCCAACGACGCAGCCGGAATGGCGATCGGCCCCGCCGATGTACGGAAATACGCGCCTGTCCGCAGCGCCCTTGCGCTGGAGCGAGCCCAAAGAATGAAGCCGTCCCTCGACACAACAAGAACAGCGCGCTTTTCGGTATAGGAAAGCCAGCGCAGCGCAGCTGCAATCAGCGACACGCGGTACCTGTCCGCACAGTCGGAAATAGCGTCTAGGTCAATTGTGGAATCGGGTGGAACAAGCCGGCGAAAATCGTCGAGCGGCATAAGCAAATTGGCGGCAAAAACGTTGGCTTGGTGCTCGACTTGGCCGTATTCGGAATCCCACTGAACGAAATCGAGCTCGCCACATCTGATACCGTCGGGATAAGAAAGGCGGTGCAGGAGGTAATGGCCGAATTCATGCGCAAGCGTAAAATTAATTCGGCCGGTCGATCGTATCTGGTTGTTGTAAAAGATGCCCCATCCTTTCTTGCCCGCCGGAGCCTTGTATAGAGCGCCATCGAAGCCGGGCAGACTGTCCCCGACTATCCTTAAAATCGGGTCATGGGGGAATTTTTGAGCGCTATATTCCTGGGCGACGGCAGTGACGTTAATTGGAAAGTGTTCTGCTCCCAAGACCGCATTCAAAACGTGGGTGATCTCGAAAGCCCAACGCTCGGGAGAGAACGGCGAGGTCATGAGTCATCGCCCCAAAGCTTTACCATCTTTCGTATCTTTGCCTTGGTCGCATCATCCATTTGCCGGTACTGGCGATAGAATTTGGCGTCTGCGGCATCTTCGGTGGAGAGAGCCTCTCCTTCATCGAGAAGGTACTCTATCGTTGTATCAAGCTGATGCGCTATTTTCGCGAGCTTGTCCGCAGATGGTCGAGGTGGGTTCTTATTTTCTAGCTCCCAAATGTAACTCTTACTCGACTCTGAAAGCTCGGCGAGCTTGTCGAGGCTGAAGCCCTTCTCTTTTCGAAGGCGGCGGATTTTGTCTCCGAGCGCTGTGGACATCTGTGTCTCTCCTTTATGAGTAACAATTGGAGTGACTGTCAGGCATTATCTGCCCGCCGAGATACCAACTTCTTACGAATGAGACGAAACAGTTCAGCTTGATATTGAGCATCGTGCAAGGCGTCGTGATCCGATTTAGACTTTGGGTTTAGCTTCTTATCAATTGCACTAGAGCGCGTATCCCGCCATGTACATCCGGTGGCGCCCATATAATAGGCCTTGATGTCGAGCGCGGTAAATCCGAAAGGATTCCTCCCAAGAAATTTGTGGAAATAGTAGTTTACGAAGGACCAATCGAACGGTGCGTTGAAGCCTACGAACACCGCCGTATCACCCTCGCGCACAAAGCTTTCGATCCACGCCGCAAACTTTGCCATCGCCTCCTTTGGGGGAATACCCGTCTTGGCTAATTTCTCCAGCGAGAAACCGCCAACTTCCAAAGCCTTGGGGTCGGCATTTCTGTTGATCGGTTGTAGTTCACAGGAAAATGCACGCGTCGGCTCGTCCACGTCGCAGGCACCGATTGACAGAAGGCTGTATTCTCCCGGTATTGGGCCGGCCGCCTCAACGTCAATCGAAATGAATATTTCGCGTTTGGAGTTCATGAGATTAGGGGCTCTGTGGCGACAAGGGGTGGTCGACTTTGGATCGCAGCCCAATGCTCTCGAAACGCTCGCCGCCGCTCCTCGATCGTTCCTTTCGTCTTCCAATGCAGGCCCGCAAAGGTGTGGATGTCGAACGGATGAGCGCTCCCTTCCTTGACGGTCAGCATTGTCGGAAGGCTCCGACCAAAGGCATAGCCAAGCTCTAAAAAGCAATTGGGTCGCATTCCCGTAATGTCGGCTAGGACGACCCGGCTCCTGTGCAGCTTAGCAAAGATTTCCTGATCGATGCGCGCGTGCTCGTACTTTTGCTGACCATCCACGACAACCATACGATAACCCAGTTCTCCCTCAATTACCGGCTGCACCACCACCTGGAAAAACGCCTCTACATCGGCCCAGTCCTCATGGTCCGGATTCAAAAGTCGAACGACGAACGCGGGCGGCGGTTCCAGATTTTCCAGAAGGTCTATGATGCCTTTAACCTGATCGGCCGTATCGGTACGCGCCGTGAAATTGATGCGATTCATCCAGGTGTGAGCGGTTTGAGCCACAGTTCGAAAGAGGCGCGGAGCCTGACTGCTTGACAGACCTAAGGTGAAAAGCCGGCGCGAGCCCTGATCCGCCGGTGTGACCTTGCAGCCGAGGGGCACAACTGGCTTTCCTGCGTCGTGATACAGGTTTGCGAGGAACAACACCCTCAGAACCACCGACAGTAAGGAGGATGTCGCCCCAGCGCGCCTGTGCCTCCATCCGTTTGCTGTTCATATTCCAATGGGACACGTTCTCGATCTGGATGAGATCTGAAGAACGCAATTTATCCCACAGGCCCTGAAATTCCGCGGGGATCTGCTCTTCCGTTTTATGGTGCTGCACGGCAACGAGGAGGGGATTTGGAGCACCGGTCGGGCGACGGGCGAGATTCTTGTGTATTGTCTCCAAGATCAGCCAATCGAAGCAGATCGGCTTGCTGTCGACAGGCCGGACCTTCTCCCCGTCAACGGGTAGCGCGAAGGTTACCCCTCGCGCGACGAGTTCCCGGACAACGCCCTGTAGCAATTCGCGGGCCTGAGCGACGTCTGCCGTGGCGGCGTGAGCTAACTCCAGTGACACGCTGCCCGCGATGTGGATGCGGCGTCCAAACAGAGGCGATTTGACCATCAGCAATCCTCCAATGTCGGCGATGCCTTCATGACCAGAACAACAGACTTGAGATGCTCGAACGAGAGCGGGCGATCTGGAAAGGCGAGCGCCAACGCACTTGGATAAAGGCGGGTGCGAATATCGGAGTACGTCCACGACGGCTGACCATTCTTTGCTTCAGTCGCGACTACCAGTTGCGCGATTTGACTTTCCGGCAGGCCAAGGGCTGCCAAATCGAGCTTGAATAGCTGCCTGCGTTCTTCAGCCGTCGGCCTCTTGAATTCCTCGACAATGGCCGCGCGTCTTTGCAGAGCGGGATCAAGGATCGAAAGCCTGTTTGTGCAAAGGAAGGTGACGACACGGCCACCAAACCTGCGTAGATCGTCGATACCTTGTATGAGCGTGTTGACGGCAACTTTATCTTCGTGGTGGCTATTGTCCTGAGACCGAGAAGCCGCCAGTGAGTCGCCCTCGTCGATAATAAGGATGGCGCGCCGCCCGCGGCCCGCGGATTGGGTCACGCGGTGGAACGCTTCCGAAAGGTGCGTGCCCATCTCTCCGACCTTGCCGCTTCCGCGAACGCGGTTGCTGAGCTTGAACAAGATCGAATCATCCGCACGAGCCTCTGCAACAATGCGGTTGGCCAGGCATTCGGCATTGGCCGTTTTTCCTGTACCCACGTCGCCGTGAAAGATGGCGAGGGGATACTGTTCGGCGACAAGTTCAGTCAGCAGCAACTTGCCGCCGTGGTGCTTCTTGTTCCAGGCACCGATTTCATCGAGGCTCAAAAGGAGGCGAAGCTGATTGTGAACGCGCTTGTACCGCTCCTCAAATCCGAGCAGCGTCTTCGCTTTGGCGGTTAGTGCAGGGTCCGGAAGCGGAGTTTCGTTGTCGAAGACTTTGGGAGCCGGCTGGTTCATGAGGCAAAGTCCTTTCGCTGCATACCGAATGCGTTGCTGGCATAGTCGCGGTTGCCCGCCGACTTCAGCGTCGCATGGCTGGTGTCGTCGCTTGTTGGACTCCAGTTGATCTTCAGCTTGGAGCTCATCGCGGCGCGCTCGGGGAACGTGTAATCGTCGGTGTGGAACAGAACGATACGCAAGTACGGATTGGCGACCTTGGGCCGCCACATGACCCCGCCGGGTCGGCTCATGGTGAGATCGCCCGAGGCAGTGTTGACGGTGTATTGCACCGCGCACACCTCCTGCGTGAAGTCGCGGAGCAAGGTGATGTCAACCTTTTCAGGAACCCCTTCTTGGCGAGGGCCTCGCATCGTGGGCATACTCGCGCGCCTTGGCTTCGGTGATGGCGCCGGAGCTCTGGGCGATCATGACGAGATCGGCCGTAAACCTCCGCGCCACCGCCTCGACGTCGGCGTTGGTGTAAGAATACGTCTGACTGGCAGTTGCAGAGTGGGTCATGCAGGTTCCTCGATCTTGAAGCGGGGTCCAAAGATTTCCTTCCACACCTCGGTGTCATCCTCTGCCGAAGCAAAGTGCGCGGCTTCCCAGGCGTTCTGCGCGGCTGCCACAATCACCTGCCGCTCGGCCTCGGTGATGCGGCTAGCGACGTTGTTCAGGCTGTAGACCGGATCGATAATCACGACAGGGTCGTTGAACGTGCCGAACGGCGGCGTGTTCTCGGCGAACTGGATGCGCTCCGTCAGCCCGGATTGCGCGATGTAGAGAAGGATGCGCCGGAACCGCTGCTCAATCGATCCGGTGTTGCCTTCCGTGTCGAGCAGGTGCGCGACGAGCAGCTCGATGATGAAGGATTTGAGCGGTTTCAGCTCGGCGTGATTGCGCCACTTCTTCGTCAAGCGGACCAACGTGCGAAAGTCCTTGTCCTTGTTCTTCCGGTCGCGCACGAACTTGATCTGCAGGGAGCGCAGGTCTGGAGCTTCGAGCCGTCCTGCAAATCGAACTGCCAGCCGTAACTGGCGCGCTGCGAGTCTTCAATGACGGGGACGATGTCCACGCTCAGGCCCGTGCCGACGAACGAGACCGTTGCGGCCTTGCGCTGGATCTCGAAGTCCTCGACATCCTTGTTGGGATAGATCTCGACCAGCAGCTTGTAGATGGTGTCGTTCAGACCCTGGAGCGTCTCATGGTCGATGCTCCGGCCCGAGATGTAGAACACGACATCGACGTCGACCGGGTCGGTCGAGGTCTTCCGCAGGATCGTGAACTTTGCGAAGGAGCCCGCCTTGACGACCTTCGTGATCTTGATCGCTGTCTTCTCGCGTACCGTGCGGCTGAGTTCGGTGATCAGGCGGTCAACCTGCTCGTGATATTCCTTGCGCTTGTCGGCCGGCAGGCGCAGCACGTTGAAGTCGTAATACTGAAGTTCTGTGTTGTTCAGGGGCACGGGGAGGCTCCTCTAAAGAGTTACAAAAAGTTCGGAATAGCGAACACCGTGACCGAGTCTTTAGGAAAATTCAAGGCGCAAAAGTGCGCCTATTCCGAACATTCACAGGAGATTTTCGACGTTCGTCATGCGCCAGACGCGCGCCATGTAGAAAACTGCAACGCTCGGCAACCAATCAGAAGAGCGCCTGTAAGACCTTGATATTGCGATGTAAAAGCACAGGGATTCCGGGTAACGTGTGGAAATCCCTTACGCCACATGAAAAAAGCCGCTGAAGGCGGGATAATCCATTGATTTTATTCAGAAGAAACTTCGTTTCAGGGAAGGATTTTGAACCTATGCGCTCGGGATGAAGCGAAGGGGGTCCCGGGCGCGTCCCAGACGCATCGAAGCGGTTCGTCCTATTTGTACGCCACAGCGACCCAGCAGCTGCACCTGCGAACTTGATTTCTTTCCTGTTAGAGCGGCGTACGATCTTATCGGCTCAGACCGATCACGGTTCGGGACTGAGGCATGAGCGGCAAGGACGCAAAGGTTCCGATCGAGGCGTTAGAGCTACCAAATAGTCGGAAGATGCCACACGCCACGAAGCGGCGTCGTAAGAACCGTGGCGTGCCGCCGCCCGCCACCTTCGATATCGATGCGCTACCGGGCAGCTCCAATTTAACGGCATTAGAGGCGGCCGCGGTCATCCGGCGCACGCCCGGAGCGCTGGAGCAGTGGCGGCGCGATCCGAACCACCCGCTGAAATGGCGCTACGTCGATGGCCGCCCGCTCTATCGTGTCGATGCGGTGCGCGACTATCTGGCCAAGTGCGATAAGACCACTAAGACGCCTCAGCCGCAAAATGCTCACGGAGACGGCCGAGGAGCTCGGCCTTGATCGGGTCAAGCGGATTCGTCCGCTGCAGACGCACGATTTTGCCGACCCGTTTCGCGCCGACCAACTCCGCAATGTAGTCGTGAGCCGCTTCAAACGCCATCTTGCGGATGATCCACTGTTCGTCGTGATTGTAGACCTGATCGATTCCGCTAGGTTTTTGCCCGACACACAGCCGCTGGATTTCGTTGTCGTAGCCACAGCGTGACATGATGGTGCGTAAGCTGCGCCTTAAGTCATGCATGGTGAACTTGGCGACGCTCGCTTCCTTGACCAAGCGGTTGACCATCTTGGTGAAGCCGGACATCTGGCCGCCGGTCTTTGGTGACGGGAAGACATAGTCGGAGGTTGCTCGCTGGAAATGTTTCGCGGCCGCGAGCACCTCGTCAACGAGATGGGTGCGCGGCAGGTCGTGGTGCAGGCCCATCTTGGTCCACGTGGCATCGAAGGTGATGCGGTCGTCCATGACGTGCTTCGACCACTCGATCATGGTTGGCTCGCTGCGGCGCGGGCCGCCCAGTAGGCACATCCGTACCAGAAGCCCGAAAGTCCCGAGCTTGCCGGATGCCTGCCAGACCTTGATGATCTCGTCATCGCTCAGCGCGCGTCCCTTGGTGCGGCGCAAGATCCGCTGCGCCCGGGTTTCCTTCGGCTCGCGATAACCAGCGAGCACATTGTGGTCGACATAACCCTCGCCGACGCACCATTCGAGGAAGGTGTGGGTGTGCTTGCGCAGGTCTTTGGCCGCCCCACGCTTGCCGGTCTTGGTAATCTTGTCGACAGCCGCCATGATCTGCCGCCGCGTCAGGTCTCCGACGGCGCTCTCGGCGTGTTCCTTGAGCCCGCGCCGGAGCGCCGACATTGCTGGCTTCCAGTTGACGACTTGGCGTCCGGTCAAGGACGCCTGGTAGGGACCATCTTCAACAATGAGGGTGGTTAGCGTGGTGCGCTGCTTCTCGGCTGCCTGTTGCCGCCTCGCCTCGCGCTTGGCGTCGTTCGGATCCACGCCCTTGAAGACCTCGCCCGCGGCGATGGTGGCGGCCTTGCGCGCTGCCTTCTCATTATATTTGGGCCAGGCGCCGAGGGTCTTGCGCTGGGTCCCCCTCACCCCCGGCTTGGTGAAAAGGTAGACCCAGGTCCGGCCACCGGTCGCGCGCATGCGCAGCGCGAGGCCGGGCAACTTGTCGTCGCGGAGATAATGCTGCGCCTTACCCGGCGGCAACGTCGCGTTGCGGATTACGGCATCAGTGAGTGTCAGGTGGTTGGTCGGCTCCGGCATATTCCCTGTGCTCCCTGTCGCGGTGTGCCCCGTAGCCTCCGGGACCATCGAAGCGAAGGGAAAGTGATCATTGACTTTCCTTCGCTTTTTCCGCTTCGGGGCACACCAGCGTGGAAGGACGGCCCTTGAAGAACAGAGGGGGCACAGACCCTCCCCGATTTGTGTGCCCCAAGGGAAGATGGCACGGGGGCACAGCGGGGGCATACAAAATGTAGTTTGGTCAGTTGTGGCCTATTATGGCCGCATATGGCGAAACCCCATGCAATGCATGGACTTATCTACTTTTTACTATGGCTAGCTCGGGTTGGCTAGGGACTACGGATTGTGGTTCACACGGGAGAGGTCCAAGGTTCGATCCCTTGTGCGCCCACCATTAAAACCCCTGAAAACGCAGAGTTTCTGAAAATTCGGCCTCAGGCCTATTCGGCAGTTGTAGGCACGAAAGAGCAGAACTAAGCAGCAACACCCGGGGAAAGATCGGGGATTTTGTTCCGGCCATGTTCTACCAGATCACAGCAGCCTTGAATCGCTATCTTGGTCCCATTCAAGCTCGCACAAGACTTCCGCTTCAACCGACATGTCGGCGCGAAAATGAGTGGCATGCTCCACTAGCATTCGTTGGGCGGCCTCCTCCGCCTCCGCCATCGAGTTATGCCGCTCGTGGAAGGATGCCGACGCTTCAGCTACGCGCCGAGGCGCATCCCACCTCAGGATTTGCACGATCGCATACCAGACGCCGCGACCTGTCCGCCGCCGGACAAGTATCTCGCGGCACCGATCCGCCGCTTCGGCAACTCCCAGCCACATTGCCCTATCAGCCTCGATCTTGGCATTCTCTCGGGAGTTGAAAGCAACGCCCTTCAACGCAGGCTCGCTGAGCCACCCGAGTTTGTTGTCGATGCTCATAAGGCTGTTGCTGATCTCTTTAAGGGCTTCCTCCGCCTCCCACGTAATTTTAGGAGGCTTGAGTGCCGCTCCCTTTGCTCGCTCGACCCTGGGCCGTCCAGCGCGCTTACGCCGCCAGATGTCGTCCGCAATCGCATCAAGATCCTCTTTGGTGAGCGTCCACCGGTTCTCTCTCTCCCATTTCTCACGATTGAGCTTCGGGGTGAGATCAACGATCTTGTTTTGCGGCTTTTTCAGAGCTTCTTCGAGCGCCATTCCCGTTTCTAATGCAGCAAAGCCAGATGCCACGAGATCCTTGTGCACGTGGCCCTTTTCATCGAAGGTCAGGAAACTCCCCTGCACTCTCTCGATCCGAACCGGCTTCTTCCCCTCGTTCTCAAGGATGACGTCAGCAACCTTCTGCTTCGTGCCAGCGTACTGCGGCATGGCGTCTTTGCCGCGGATCAGACCCGTCATCACGCGCTGAGAGATGCTTTGAAGCCCGTCCTCGGCGAATAAATAAAAGCGGATAGAAAGGCCCATGCGGCGCGCCCTGCTTAGCAAGCGCTCATGCTTCCGTATGTCGCCAGATTAGGCAATGACTAAAAGGTCGCAAATTTCCAACAAGCTCCGCTTATCAACGCTGATTGCATTGGGCGAAAGGGCTGATTAGGAAGACTACATGAGCACCGAATCTTCCTTAAATTGGCCGAACGCAGAATCGCCCACTCTCGCACCGCCCCTTCGGCGACGATGGCCGCTTGTACTCATTTTGATTTTCGTACTTTTGCTCGTAGGCGCAGCTGGTTCTTATGCTTGGCTCAACCCGGGAATGCTCATTCAGTCCCTCGGGCGCGAGACGACGGAAATAGAAACTGGGTCCAGCGACAAGGCAGTTATGACGGATCTGCTCGCTGCACAGCAAAAAGCGAGCGACGACTTGGCGGCCATTGACAAGGCGATCGCCGACCAGCAGGAGCAGCTAAAGGAGATAGTGGGTCAGCTCGCAAGCCTCAGCTCGAAGATCGACGCCATGAAGAGTCCAGCACCTCAAGCACCGGCCGCGCCATCACTCCCTTCGCCGATGCCCGCTGTCGCGCCTGCCGCTTCGACGGCTCACGTATCGCCGGTACCAACGACGCACGTTGTCTCCAAACAAAAGAAGCCGTCGTCGCGTGTGATGAACCCTACAGGTCCGATCTCAGTCGGGGGAGCTCCGTTGAGCGTGGCGCCGGATGCGACCGCGCAGTGAGCCCACAACGAGTGGCCGATCGCGACTATGGACGTGGTCCGCTCGTAGGACCTAATCAGCTTGCGATTGTCGTAGAGACCCGCAGGCCCCGACGCGCATAGTTTGCGCGCGCTTTTACACCTAACCGAAACATGCGCCACTACCCTGATTTCAGGAACGTATTGCGTCAATCGCGTGCGCGATCAGGATTGCGACACTGATCCCAATGAGGATGACTAATAGCCAGATGATCACGTTCGTCTCCATCCGCTTCATGGAGTGAACGCGCTCAAGCGCACACAGTCAAAAACAACCAGCCAGAAACCTTAATCCGGCGTTGGGCTGAGGATTTACGGCAACGGTTGCGGCCGTCGTCGGCCCTATTGGCGAAATGCCAGGAGGAGAAGACTGCCAACAACGTACGCCGCGAGTAAAAGTAATAAAATACTCACGACACCCCCGATTGAGCGGCAACTTGAAGTTCCAACCTTCAAAGGAACATCACACCCATCCGGAAGGGTGCGCGCCAGGCCACCCGACACGCCAACTTCAGACCGTGCTCTGGGATAATCAAAATGAAACTGGCAGGTATTCGGTCGGTCGCATCCAAGAATTGCAGCGCCGCGCCCGAAGTCGAGATATCGCGGATCATGCAGGAGGTCTTGTTTCCAGCACCCTCGATTTGCGCTGGCATGGCCGCGCGAAAACGTGGTGCGTTACGCGTCTCCACCATCGGTTCAACTGCTATAGCAGTCCCTAAATCGATCCGTATTCTTCAGCACTTTGATTGATCCAGAGCAGTGCCGCCCGGCTATCCAACCACAAAAGCTGGTCTTCCTCCCCATCACCGGGAGTCATGTGCAACAAGAAGGAGTTCTCGCCGCATCGAAATAACGTGTCGCGCGCTCGGCGCTCACTTAAGGTTTGAACGTCGAGATACGGATACTCGTGCGTAGCAACAAGCTTCATGACTGAAACCTGCTTAGAGTAGCGCCGTGCAAAACTGAGCCCAGTTGATCAACCACCTGTCGGGCTGTCGCGACACTATTGATTAGTTCTTCTGCTTGCCGAGTGAGCTCAAGGATAGACGGATCATCCTTAAAGTCAGACAGAACGATTTGGACGCACCTGTTGGTAAGATCGAGGAGCCAAAGAGTGCGCCGCATGTCGTGTTGGCTCTGAAGATCTACTTCATGCAGCTCAGACAAGACGTTCGTTAGTCCTTGGAGCCGACGAACAGCGGGATGAAATGTAGGACGCCCTCGACCGCGCGGGAAATCGACTACCTTGAACACCGGTGTCCCCCAAATTTTCAAAATATGCACGTAGTATTACGACGACCATTTAACGCTTTCATAAGTTTCCATAAGAAGGTTATCGGTTTTCGGCGAAGTGGCGGACGTGGGATCTAGTTGGAAGCACCCTCATGACCCGCCGAACCTCGGTGTAGGTCCATTGCGCATACCGTTTCAGCAGCCGGGTGACGCTGAAGGTCTGGCTGATGCGGTTAACCGACGATGGTTGGGCATCCGAGTCCGTGGGTAGCCCAGCCGTCATCGCGCAATGACGGGTGGCCTTGGCGGGTCTTCAACCTCGACGGCTAAGATCTCAACCGAACGGTTGATGCTTCCGCAGGAGAGCGGGCCGCCGGTTCACCCTGGCAGGCCTGCTGCGTCGCAACCAGAGATGCGGCCGCTTCAGGCAACTTAAGCCAAGCGGCTGTCAAGGGCTCGTGATTGATCGCGACGCGCTTCTTTTGAGAACGAGCTGACCAAAATCTCCAGGTTCATCGCTCTTCGTTCAAGCGCTTTTCGACAAACTGGCGCTCGAACTCTGTCAGGCTGGTTTGCAATAAGTGACGATAGCGTTGAATATTGTTGCGATGTGCACGCGCCAACTGGTTGTCAATCATCATCGTCTTCCCTTTGACGGCTACTATCTCATTCCTTTTTGCTTCACGGGGACGGCCCGAGGCAACATTCCACAGCGCCGTTAGAGCGGAGTATCCTCGCCCCCTTGGCGCTGGTATTTCCCTGGCCGGGTCTTAAATCCAGGCCCTCTATTCTGTCCGACTTAGATGACAGAAACACGAAATGTCTGAGGGGCAAGCGGGCCGCCTGTTTACGCTGGCAGGCGTCCTGCACGCTGGTGTGATGCGCATTGTGTGAAGTAGTTCACAAGCGGCAGGCATCACTAAGCATAGCGTGCGCGCTCAACTGGAGGGAAGCGCCATGAAAGCCAATTGGACAACCTCTCGATTGTTCGCGCTGATGGCCGTTGTTCTGGTGGCGACTGGCACGACTATGGCAATCGCCACTTCTCGCGGAGTGCCTGATCCAAGGTTGGGTCCGGATTGGCAGTGCAGCGAACCTTGCTGCTCGTGACGGCTTGTTCTCACTTGAGCGTTCGACCGGAATAAGCTTGCTGACCAACATCTGCAGCTTTCGTACGGACCCGATCGTGATCGAGCCGAGCATGACCGGCCCGCGAAATTGCGGCGTGTGCCGTCGTCCACTTCACCGCAAGCGGTTTGTGCCGCTAGTCCCTAAAAGATACGCCGCCGGGCTCGAAATGCATTGTCCCGGCGGCGCCCTGTCTCAAACTGGGGCCTACAATCCCCAGTCACCTAGATATCAGCAAGGCCCGTGCTCCACCTTGGGCGTGATCGGCGGCCCATTGTAGACGTTGCGACGCCAGTGAGATCCGCTTCGTGACCGCGAGCACTTGCCTTTGAATGGTTGATGCTTGGTTAACGGCGCAGGTAGTTGCTCCTAGAGCACACCTCCGGTTGTTCCCGCCTTCAATGCACATCGGCTTCGTTGACACGATCAAGAGCGATCCCTTAGCGTGGATGCAGTCCGAGTCCGCCATCGCGCGCGCCACAACAGCGCCGCGGGTCAATGGATGTGAACGGTGATCGGGTTCGTGTGACCGGGGGCGGGTGACTTGAAAGTTGGGAATACTCCAGGCGCAATAGCTTGGTTTCAGGCCGTCATATCGTCGGCGCGGAAGTCGGCACGGGCGCCCGACGCGACTGGAACAACGGCCCGGCAACTTCTCCTCGCAACCGTTTCGGTCGCTGCACTAACGGCCCTCTCCGCAGGCTCGGCGGCAGCGCAGACGTGGAACGGCAGCGTCAGCACCGACTGGACGAATGCCGCCAACTGGACCGGCGGCGTGCCTGCGAACGGCCCCGTCACCATCAACACGACGGCGCCCAATCCCACCATCCTCGGCGTAACCGGTCCAAATACTGCCACGAGCGGCACCATCACCATCGGTACAGGCGGTGGAACGGGCAATTTCAGGATTCAGAACGGCAGCACGTTGGCAAGCCAGACTCTTGTTAACTTGGGCGCGACTTTGGGATCAACCGGCGTCGCGACCGTGACGGGTGCGGGATCGACGTGGACGATGAACGTCCCCGTGGTCGGCAATTCCCTCCGCCTCGGCTCGTTTGGGGCCGGCACGCTCAACATCCAAAATGGTGGCAGGGTGGCGGTCACAGGCGGCGCCAGTCTCGGATTTAGTAGCGGGGGCTCCGGCATCCTGAACATTGAGAGCGGCGGAACGCTGACAACCACTACCTTTGTTCACCTCGGCGGAAATATTGGTGGAACAGTCGGCGTTGCGACCGTCACGGGACTCAACTCGCTTTTGAACGTCGGCGCTGATCTCATCGTCGGCCTCAACGGCAACGGCACGCTCAACATTCAAAATGGTGGCACGGCGGTCGCGGGCGTCACAACCGTTGCGGTCGCGGCGGCCTCGACGGGCGCTCTGAACATTAACAGCGGCGGCACGCTGGCAACTTCTCGGTTGGTGGCGGGCGCTGGCGCCGCTCAGGTCAACTTCGACAACGCAACATTGCGCGCGACTGCCGACGACGCGAGCTTCGTCAGCGGCTTTACCGGAACCGAGCTCAACATAGCCCCAGGCGGACTGACGGTAGATACGGCCGGGTTCAACGTGACCGCGTCCTCACCCTTCAGCGGCACGGGCACGTTCACCAAGATCGGCGCGGGCACACTCACGCTCAGCGGGGCAAATAGCACCAATTTTTCCGGTGTGATGGCCATCAATGCCGGCACGCTTTCGGTGGCCGCCGCGACCAATCTCGGCACGGGCGGACTGGCCTTTGATGGCGGTACGCTACAGAACACGGGGGCCTTCACGACCGCGCTGCCGGTCACGATAAACGCGGGTGGCGGCACTTTCCAGACCGACGCCAATCTGACGCTTTCCGGAGTTCTCGCTGGTAGCGGCGCGCTCACTAAGACCGGCGGAAGCACCCTCACGCTGACCGGCGCTAACACCTATTCCGGGCAGACATGGATTCAGACCGGCACCTTGGCGCTGTCGGGGAGCGGCGCGGTTACAAATTCAAGCCGCGTGGTCGCCGACGGCACATTCAACATTTCCGCGGTCACTCCGGCGAGCGCAAGCATTCAGAGCCTTGCCGGAGCAGGCAGCGTCGTTCTCGGCGCCAAGTTCCTGGCTTTGACCAGTGCCAACGACACGTTCGCGGGCGCGATCACCGGCTCCGGCGGCCTGACGGTCTCGGCCGGCACTGAGACCCTCACAGGGGCGAGCAACTACACCGGCGTCACGAGCGTGACGGGCACTGGCAACTTGCAGCTTCTGAACGGCGGCAAGATCACCGGCACCAGCAACACGTTGCTGGACGGAGTGAACGCGACGGTGACCGCGACGGTGAGCGGGACCGGCTCGCTCCTGCAGACCGGGCGCGTCTCGGTAGGCGCGACCGTCGGAAGCAAGGCCACCTTGAACATCTTGAACGGCGGCGTGGTTACGACGACGACCAATGCCACGACTGCTCTCGGTGGCGCCGGTGGACAGACAGCGACTGTCAATGTCGACGGCGCGGGATCTCGCCTAAATGCCGCGGGTGCACTCAACGTCTCGAGCTCCAATACGGCTACGGACGGATTTCTGAACATCACCAATGGCGGCGCCGTCCAGAGCAACGGCGGAACCGTCGGAACCTCTTTTGCTGCGACGGGCACGAAATCTGTCGTGATCTCGGGAGCGGGGTCGAGCTGGACAGCGACTGGCGCCCTCAATCTGCAGAGCGGCGCATCGATGTCGATCCTCGCCGGCGGAGCCGCGAGCGCAGCGACGTCAACGATTGGCACATCGATTAATGGTGGCACCGCCAATCTTCTGGTTTCCGGCACCGGCTCAACTTATTTCGTCACCGGCAATCAGGTGATCGGGGCCAGTACCGGCAAAGGATTCGTCACGCTGGCAGACGGCGCAAGCATGAGCGTCGGCGGTGCGCTCACGTTCGCGAGCGCTGCCGGCGCCACGGGCGTCCTCAATATCGGCGGGGCGGAAGGTCAAGCGGCCACCGGCGCGGGCACGCTCGATGCCGCGACGCTGGTGTTCGGGCCCGGAACGGGGCGCGTCAACTTCAACCACACCGATCCCAACTATGTGTTCTCGACCGCGATGTCGGGAGGCGGCGCGGTGAATCAAAGCGGCCCGGGTACCACCGTGCTGACAGGCGCAAGCACCTATTCGGGCCCGACCACGGTCTCGGCTGGCACGCTGCGCGCAGGTGGCTCCAATGTGCTGAGTCCAAACTCGGCGTTCTCGGTGCTCTCAGGCGGTACGCTCGATCTCGCTGGGTACGACCATACGCTGACGACACTGAGCAACGCCGGCACCGTGGCGCTGAATGGCGCGCCGGGAACGACCCTCACCATGGCCAACAACTATGTCGGTAATGGCGGCCTGGTCCGGCTCAACGCGGCGCTCGGCGGCGACGCGTCGCCGACTGATCGGCTGGTCGTTCAGGGAAATACCTCGGGTAGTTCCACGCTCAGGGTCACCAATATCGGCGGCTCCGGTGCGCCGACAACCGAGGGCATCAAGGTCGTCGACGTCGTCGGCGCGTCGAACGGCACGTTCGGCCTGCAGGGCAACTATGTGCTTCAAGGCCAGCAGGCGGTGGTCGGAGGCGCCTATGCCTATACCCTGCAAAAGAACGGCATCAGCAATCCTACTGACGGCGACTGGTACTTGCGATCGGGCTTGATCAATCCGCCAGCCTCAGCGCCTGCCGGCCCGCTCTATCAACCCGGCGTTCCCTTTACGAGAACTACGCGCAGGTGCTGCTCGGCATGAATGATGCGCCGTCGCTGCAGCAGCGCGTTGGCAACCGCTATTGGGGCGGCAGCGAGGCCATGGCGCGCGCCGGCGTCAACACGGCCCAGGCGGATCCGTCCTGGACGCAGTCCGCGTTCTGGGGCCGCATCGAGGGCGGCCAAACCAGCTTGCAGCCGTCCAACACCACGGGCTCGACCTACAACGCCGATCAGATGAAGGCGCAGACCGGGCTCGACGGCCTTGCTCTCGACAATGCTTACGGCCGGCTGATCGTCGGCCTCACCGCGCAATACGGCCTGACCACGGCTCACGTCAATTCATTCTTCGGCAACGGCACGATCCGCGCCTCCGGCAGCGGCGTCGGCGCCACGGCGACCTGGTACGGCGACAACGGCTTCTATGTCGACGGCCAGGCACAGACGATGTTCTACCGCACCGACCTGACGTCTGCGCTGGCCGGCAGCATGATCCATGGCAACGAAGGCTTCGGCTACGCCTTCAGCGTCGAGAGCGGCAAGCGGTTCGGCCTCGGCAACGGCTTCTGGCTGACGCCGCAGGCGCAGCTCGCCTATTCGAAGGTCGATTTCGACCCCTTTACGGACCGCTTTGGTGCGCAGGTTTCGCTCGGCAATGCCGAAAGCCTGCTCGGCCGCCTCGGCTTCTCGGTCAATCACCAGCGCACTTGGAACGACGACTCGGGCGTCGTTCGCTCCGACGTCTACGCGATCGGCAATCTGCATTACGAGTTCCTCAACACCACCAGCATCGATGTCGCAGGCTCGGGCTTTGCCAGCGCCAACAATCGGCTGTGGGGCAGCATCGGCGGCGGCGGCACCTATAGCTGGGCCAACGGTCGTTACGCCTTATTCGGCGAGGTCACCTATCGCGCCAGTCTCGACAATGCCGATCAGAACCATGGCTACAAGGGCACCGGCGGATTCCGCGTGACTTGGTGAGACGCGCGCGGCCACCTGGGACCTGCCTTCATGCCGCTGTTCTTGTGCTCTGCTTGGTTGGTTCGGGGAGGGAATGCGAAATCATCCGTATCAGCGAGATCGGCCGCCGCGTTGGCATGGACATTAAATGCGAGCGGGTTGGCCCGTGAAGCTATTCAACTATATCGAAGTTGCGACAAAGCTCCGCGACAACATGCACAACGATGGCTTCTGTAACGCCGTTTCTTGCGACGGGCGGCCAGATCAATCCGATTGTCCAATTCGCAACGGGATTATGGACCGGCACAATGTCGACGCCCTCAATCTTCTCCGGCGTCTCCCGGTTAACCCGTTCCACGATCATGGCGGCAAGTTCTTTGCGGGTCTTCATGATCTTGGTCAATCAGTCCTCCGAATCGGCCGGCCTGCGGACAGAATACCATGAAGGGCCGCAAGCCGGAGTTACAGCCAGGCGCCAACGCTATTGTCGGTAGCAGGCCGCCGGCCTGGTTGAGCAAGATGGATGTTACCTGCGAGCGGGTCGGCTCATGACCTCAGTTGAGCTTCCGCGTCACGGATATAACTTGCGCCAGTTTCCGTGCTGGTAAGCGCGAAGCCGATACCCTTGCTTCAGAATTCGAATGAACGTGCGAAGAAGCCTCCGGCTTGGACGGAGGTTTGGGATGGGATTGGACAGCAAAAAGGACGTCCATTTGGACGGCTCATCGGTAGGGCCGGTGAGCCGGCTGGAGGTCCTTGAAGGACCGTCGGGACGCCGCGTGCGTTCGGAGGCTGAGAGAGCTCGGATCGTCGCCGAGAGTCTGCTACCCGCTGCCCAGGTCTCCGAGGTGGCGCGCAAGCACGGGGCGACGCGCTGGCAGATTTACGATTGGCGACGACGCTTTCGACAGCGAGGCCTGTTGGCGCCGTGCGAGGCGTCGCAGTCGACATTCGCGCCGCTGGTCGTGGAAAGCGCGTTGGAGGAGGGTCACGTTCCGGCGATCAAGCTTGAGATCGCGATCGGCGATGTCGTGCTGCGGACGGACACAGCAATAGATGGCGAGCAGCTGTCCCGGGTGATCCGCGCAGTGCGAGCGTCACGATGATCGCGGCCGGTGCCGATCTGAAGATTTACATCGCGACGCGGCCGATCGACTTCCGCTGTGGCCACGATGGAGTTGCGGCGAAGGTGCAGGAGATGCTTGGCCTCGACCCGTTCAGCGGCGCAGCCTTCGTGTTCCGATCGAAACGAGCGGACCGGATCAAGATTTTGGTCTGGGATCGAACGGGCCTGGTGTTAGTTCATAAGCGCCTCGAAGGCTGCAAGTTCGTTTGGCCAACGATCGCAGACGGCGTGATGCGCATATCGCCAGCGATGTTCGCAGCCCTGTTCGAAGGGCTGGATTGGAGGTTAGTCCGCCCGAAAGAAGCGCGGCGTCCCCAGGCGGCTGGATAACTGCGGCAGATTGACTCGGGAGCTATTTTGAACGTGGCAGGCGCGGTGGCGACGTGCTCGAAATAGCGCATGAGCATTGCGGCGCTGCGCAACGAAAACGAACGCCTGAAGGCGCTTTTGGCGCAAACGCAGGCAGCCTTGAGCGAGCATCAGGGGGCATTGGCGGCATCGGAGGAAGCGCGACGTCGGCTGGAGGTCATTCTCGGGGAATTGAGACGCGAGAAGTTCGGCGCGAAGTCCGAGAAGCTACGGCCAGATCAGTATCACTTGCCGCTGGAAGACGTGGAGATCGCGCAAGGCATCCTGGACGCGGCTCAGGAGAGAGCCGAGGCTGTGATCCAGGGCCGATCGCGGAGCGCGCCGGATCAAGGTTCTCATCGCAATCGCGGCTGCTTGCCTGCCCATTTGCCTCGGGTGGAACGGATCATCGAGCCTGCGAGCACGCTCTGTCCGTGCGGTTGCGGCGCCATGACAAAGATCGGCGAGGACGTCAGCAAACGCCTCGACGTGATCCCGGCGCAATGGCGCGTGCTGGTCACGCGCCGCCCGAAATACATCTGTCGCCGCTGCTCGGGCCCTGTCGTGCAGGCCCACGCGCCGGAGCACGTCGTGCTTGGTGGGCTGCCGACCGAAGCGGCCATTGCGCACGTGATCGTCTCCAAGTTCGGCGACCATACGCCGTTTTACCGTCAGGCCGAGATCTATGCTCGGCAGGGGATCCGGCTTGATCGGGCGACACTGGGCAACTGGTCCGGCCGCGCCTGCTTCCATCTCCAACCCGTAGCGGACCACATGCGTCGCCATCTGGAGAGGGCAGATCGTCTGTTCATGGACGAAACCACGGCACCGGTGCTCGATCCCGGGCGTGGCCAAACGAAGAAAGGCTACTTCTGGGCGATCGTCTCCGACGACCGCGGCCACAGCGGCCCAAGTCCTCCGATCGTGCTGTTCCGATATGCCCCCGGTCGCAGCGGCGCCTTCGCGGAGCAGTTCCTGCATGGCTTTAACGGACGCTTCCTGCAATGCGATGCCTATGACGGTTATGACCGGCTGACCGAAGTCGCTCGACCGCAGGGGCCGTGGACGCTTGTGCATTGCTGGAGCCATTTGCGCCGACGCTTCGTCAAATTGGCCCGCAACAGCAAATCGCCGATCGCCGAGGCTGCGGTTCGGCACATCGCACAGCTTTACGCCATCGAAGCCATGGTACGCGGTTCATCGCCGGACATCCGGCTGGCCGCGCGCAAGGAGCACTCGCTGCCAATCGTCGCCGCGCTAAAGCCATGGTTCGAGAAACAGCTGTCGATGATCTCCAGTGGTTCGACGCTCGCCGAGGACATCCGCTACGCGCTCAATCACTGGCAAGGGCTGACCCGCTTCCTCGAAGACGGGCGCCTCGAGCTTGACACGAACCCGGTCGAGAACGCCATCCGGCCAGTCTGCCTGACCAGAAAAAACGCGCTCTTCGCCGGTCATGAAGTCGGCGCGGAAAATTGGGCCCTGCTCGCGTCGATCGTCGCCACCTGCAAGCTCAACGACATCAACCCGGCCGCCTACATCGCCGAAACACTCGAGACGATCATCGACGGCCATCCCCATAGCCGCATCGAAGACCTTATGCCGTGGCGATTGCGCAAAACGTCAAGCCAGCCTCAATAGGGTTGCGGCTAAGCGCTTACCCGTGCTGCCCAAGGAGGTGATCTTCATTTGAAGGGCGAGCGCGGCATCAGGCTTTGCCGGGAACGCGTCGCGATTTCGTAGGTCGCGGACCAAACACCCTACGTCGCCCGCACTTATCGGACGAGCGGCGTGGAGGTTGTCGAATTGCTGCGTGCTGTTCAATTGAGCACCGGAATACATCGGACCGACCGGCATAGTCTGGTTGATGGTGATGAAGCCGTCTTTTGGAGATGGAATCGCCACGCCCGTCGCAACGATCCGCTGATCCGATCGGTTGTTGGCCGTAATCGAGAGATTGCAGTGGCGCCCATCGATTGCTTCAGACGCACGTCTATTACCGGCTTTTTGCCCGCCAGCGCGCGTTCGTCTTGCTGATGTGCCAGCCAGAATTGCGCAGCGCCGAACGCGGCCGACCCAACGGCAACAAACAACGAAAACAGCGCGATTCTATCAGAACGTGTCCAGGTCATGCGAGCAATTTGCCGAGCACCGCGAATGTTACCTCGCTAGCCGCCTCGCTTGGCTTTACATGACCCAGGGAATGGCCGCCCCGCAAGGTGATCAACCGCGATCACGACCCAGCGAATTTTCGCTGGGCAAATTTCCGCTTGGCGTCACCGAGGCAGGTGTCGTACGGCATTAGGGCCCGCAACAAACTTGAAGGCGTTCGCCAAACTCCGAGGCAACTATCGGGTTTACGTCAACGATCGCGCGCTAAGCCTCGGCACGTTCACCACCAAAGAGGCGGCGGCGGAAGCCTATGCCACGGCCGCACGCCAGCGCTTCCGCAAATTCGCGAGGATCGATTGATGCTAGGCTAGGTCGCCAAACCGTAAATGGATCGAAGTCTCTTTTCGACGGCCGCAATTCGCTCCAAATCACCTTTCTGCAAGTTTTTCCGACTTCTCGTCTCAATGACGACGCTCCAACTGTTGCGATCGGGAATGATTCCAGCCCTTGCGGTCTGACACCTTCCTTCATCAATTCTTCAAGCACAATCCAAGCCAAATCGGTCGCAGAAACAATCTTCTTCGCCATCGCGTCTCCTCAGTGCTGGGAATGTTAGTTCCGCGCCGATATTACGCAAGCCCCTCCATGGTCCTAGCCAATGAGAGGCCGGAAACCAGAAATTGCCGCTGCACTCGACGCCGCGACCAAACCGCCGTCCTAGCTGGGCAAAGCTGCGACCGCCGAATGGCGCCGCGTCATGCCGGAGCTCGCGCCCGTCCGAGCCGTTCCGAACGATCGGCGCTTTGTAATCCGGAAAGACACCAGGCATCGGGGCCAAGTTGCCAACGTACCGGTTGACGACGCGGAAGAGCGCGCTGATCGCGGCCTGGTTCGTGGTGACGCTGTAGAGGTTACACACGATCAACAAGCCCCTTCATCGTTGCGCCTGTTCGGTCACGTCTCCGTCTGGCTTGGCATAGGTCAGCCGCAGAATATGAGCGCGCTGACGACGCCCGCCGATCTTCTTCTCTGAGCATGGCTCGCAATACAACGCTGGTTCTAGCTTCCAGATACGCGTACTTGGCGCACGCTTGAGGCTGCGCAAAGGGACCAGCGAGATCCGCCGGCAGCGATTGCACTTGGCCTCCAGGTGGTCGTAGCCGGCATTAAGAGCCTTGGCGATCGTGGGGTTGGCCTGCGGCTCACCGGGCGAGGGCATCGCCGGGCCGCCGGCCCACATAATGGCGTTCCACGCATCGCACTCTAGCCGGTCGGCCTCCCGCAGCTTCTCTTCCGCTGCGCTGCGGATCAGGACGGATTGGGCGTAGTAGCTCGCGTGCAACCCGTGAGCCTGGCGGATGCTCTTGGCCTGGGCCTTGCGGTCGCCGCCCGATAGCGGAATGCGGATGATGCGTGGAGACACATCTCATAATCGCGCTGAATAGGGTCGGAGAGAAGCCGCTAGCACTAGACCACGACGGCAGATCTGGCCCCAGATGTTCGTCAAGATCGCCTTGCGTCGGGGGCAGACCGAAATTCAGGTTTACACCCCGAAATCCGGTCAGGTAATAGACTGCAATCCAGGGAAATATCTGGAAACGTTGCAGCTTCTGGTGGCCTAATTGGGGATGAGTTTAGGGGGAAAAGGATTTCGCGGGGAGATCGTTCAGCTTAGAGCGATCGCTGTCCTGAGCGTTTTGCTGTTCCATTTGAAGGTACCTGGCTTTCAAGGCGGGTTCGTCGGCGTCGATGTCTTTTTCGTCATCTCCGGCTACCTCATTACTCGCAATATCCTCCGAGAACAGGCTGAGGGGCGTTTTTCGTTTGGCGCGTTTTATCTGCGACGAACGAGGCGTATCTATCCCGCGCTAATCTTCACGGTGCTCGCGACGTACCTTGCGGGCGCACTATGGACTGCCCCGCTGCTGTTCCTCGACATAGCGAAGGAGTGCACGCACGCGCTCCTCTCAATCGCTAACATCCAATATTGGAGAGAAGCAAGCCACTACTTCGCAGCGAAATCGGACGAGCTCGCTCTGCTCCACTGTTGGTCGCTGTCGCTTGAAGAGCAGTTCTACCTTATTTGGCCCGCACTCCTGATCGCGGCGGCGCGCGTTGGACGCATAAGATCGGCAATCGTCCTGTTATCGCTTGCATCCTTCATGGCGACGATATGGATAGGCCCCATCGATAGATCTGCCGTTTTCTTCTTGATGCCGTTTCGCATCTTTGAGTTCGGCTGTGGCGCCCTAGTGCATTTCGTCGGAAAAACGCCACCCCGCCAGTCGGTCCGTGAACTGCTTTCGGCCAGCGGCTTCGCCGTGATCTTGTCCAGCGCACTTATGCTGCGGCCAGAAACGTCACGGCAAGAACTACTCGTCCTAATCCCATGCCTTGGCGCTGCCGCTGTGATTTGGGCCGGAGACGCGACCTTCATCTCTCGCGTTCTTCGCCTTCAGGCGCTAACCGCTATCGGGACAATTTCCTATTCGCTCTATCTTTGCCACTGGCCGATCATCTTCTACTCACGCTTCATCTTCGGTGAAGCCGCGGACTCTGTCGGAGGAATTATGGTCATGCTTGTGACCATGCTGTTCATCGCTTGTGGCATGTACTATTTTGTTGAGCGTCGCTTCATCATCTCCACCGCCGCCTCGGGCGTGCCGTGGAAGGCATTAATGAAATTCAGCGCGGCTACGCTGACATTGGTGGTCCTCACTCACGCTACATTCGTTTTGAAGGGTTTCGCATGGCGGGTGCCTGAGTCGGTTTTGGCGGACGGAAGGCTCGACAGCTCTCCCGCCAGGGATCAAGTCGTTCGACCGTCGGACCGACCGATTGTTGACTTGGCTGGCGACTCCCATGCTGAAATGTACGTGGCGGCAATGTTACCGTTGGTCGAGAGCCAAGGTGGAGACCTCCAGTACGTCGGCACTGCCGGATGTCCGATTGTCAAAGGAGCAGCCATCAAATCGCGGCGACGCATGGATTGTCTCAGAGATCGCGATGAGCAAATCGCTCAACTCGCGACACAAACGCGCCCGTTGATATTCATCCAGCGGTGGGAAACCTATGACGATGTGGGCATCGACTACGACCGACCAGGCATGTGGTCGAACGAAGCTGGATCGTTCACCAAGCTCGAAGCCGCCCTTTCTGAGACGCTAGGGGCATTAACGCCTGTTCGGCGTGTAATGCTTGTGGGCGCCCAAGTTCCTGCTAGTTGCGAGATCAATCGGCCGCGGTTGCTTCAAGGGCCGCTGCGTCACGTGCCACCGCGCCCATGTGCGCCAATGTCAAAGGCGAGCGCAGTAATGGCGGGTGCCGCCGTTAATGCAATGCTCGCGCGCGTCCAGTCTAAGTATCCCGGACGGGTCGACCTGCTCAAACCGGTCGATTATCTCTGCGACGAAACTTGCCCAACATATCACGCGGGCCATTGGCTGTATTGGGACGCTACGCATTTTACCTTGGCGGGATCGATGTTCATGACCGACAGGGCTGCCTCAACATTTCGCACGTTCATTCTGGGTGTATCGAGCGCGATGTCTTCAGGCGCATCAACTGAGAATTGATCTATTTGGCCCTCAGCCTCACGCCAGGCTGTCCGTGGTTCAAGAACTGGACGCCCGGCGCCCTCTAGGGCTTTCTGCACCGCGACTGCGAGGGGCGAGGGAACGAAAGCGCCGTCGAACGGGCGCCAAAGTAGAGGGACGTAAGAGCTGGGCTGAGCGGAAGCCAGCAATGGTCGAAGTCGCAAAGCAATTGGCGACTAAAAACAGATCTTTGCGCGATGTGGCTGCAGAACTAGCTAAGCTCGGGCATTTGAACGAGCGGGAAACAGCTTTTTCTGCGTGTTCGATCAGATCAATGCTGCTTCGCTAGGGCGTGTATGCCTTGCCGATGAGGTGATCGAGCTTGAGATGTTGTCTGCTGGCTGCCCGCATCGTACCTTCGAATATGAGACGAACCGTCCCCTGAATGGAACCACGAGACTGCTTGCTGGTTTCAGTTCCGCAGTTCCTAATCCCAGGGGGGATATGATGAGCAAGGTCAAGTATCGCCTGAACAATCCGCGTTTGGCGCCACGCCGGACGAAACTTGAGATTCCCGGTTGGGCAGGCAAGCGCGACCCGCGCGCAGACGGCTCGCGCGAGCAGGTATGGCATTGCGTGCCGTTTTCGGAGGGCGCACAGTACGGGATCGAGTTATTCTATCCCTACGACTTCGAGCTCCATGTCAGCACCAAAGATGGTCATTTGAACTTCGATGCCGATTGGGGTGAGCCGCCGAACGGAGGGGCCGAGTGGCCGCCCTTTCGGAATTTCGGCGATGCTTTCTACACCTATCAAGTCCTGCTCGACCTCAAGGTCGAGAAGGGCATGGCGGTTCGCACCGAACCGCATCCGCGGTTCTATACCGACCGGACCGATACCGTGCCGGTCGCGGTACCGGCTCTCATCCGGAACTGGTGGCCGATGCTTTTCTTTTGCGTCTTCAAGGCGCCTGCGGAGGGGCGGACGCACATTTTCAGGCCGAACGAACCATTCGCTCAGATGATCGTGATTCCGGAGGAAGCCAATTTCGATCTCGAACCGATGGGTGAGGTGGAATGCGCCGAGCGCGAACTGCAATCGCGGCGCATCTATGCCAACCGGCCGAACCTGGCAGCCGGGACCGAGTGGACGTCCGATACCAATACTGTGTTTGACGGCACTTACCGCCATTTGCACCGCGCCGCGAAGGAAAAGGCCCGGCGAGAATAGCATAAAAAAACAGGACCTCCCGGTCCTGTTTTCATCACTTCGGGCGCGTAGTTCAATAGTCGCGGCGATAGAAACTGTGGTGGTGGTGGTGGTGGTGATGGTGGTATCGGCGATACCGGGGCACGACTACGACGCGCGGATAGTAGCTGTGGTGGTGCCGATAGAAGCTATGGTGATGATGGTGATGATGGTGATGATAGAATTGGGCAAGCTGGACGTTCCCCGCCGCTGGATCTGGTGTGGCTTCGTCAACGGCTTGCAGCAGCGCGACGGCGTTCGGGATAGGTTCCAGCAGGTCGGCATATGAGTTGGCGCGCAAAACATCCGCCGGAGCGGGTGCAGGACCGGCCTCGGCAGCGGTAAAGGTGCCAAGCGACGCCACCGCTCCTAGTAAGCCAGCGATCTTCTTGTCCATGGTTGCTTCTCCAGTTCATGGCGCCGGACGCGAGGCCGGCAAGCCGCAACGCCACGGATTGCCGAATGTTCCCGGCGCCGTTGAATGCAAGAGTCGATCATGAGGCGCGCTCGCAAGCATATCTATTGCGGAACGCAGAGATGGCGATAGTGGTGAGCCGGGCGCCGGATCGGCATACGTGCTGGACGACAGCACGCAGCGCGTCCTGCAAAACATTAAGACAGGACCTTATGACAGATCGGCTGCATTACGGTACCCCGGCCAAAGTGCTCCATTGGCTCGTCGTGGCCCTTCTGGCCGTTCAGTTCTCAATTGGTTGGCTTATGCCAGACGTTCATGCGGGTCCGCCGGGCAGGGCCATGACGCTCCATATCTCCTTTGGTCTGACCATTCTCGCGTTGATTTTGTTGCGGCTTGTCTGGCGTATCACCCACCCGGTGGCGCCGGAGAGTTCACTACCGCCATGGCAGCGAGTTTCCTCAGAGGCGGTGCACTGGCTGCTTTATATCTTGGTTCTCGCTGCAACCATCACAGGCTGGCTGTTCGCATCGTTCCGAGGTTGGTTAGTCTATTATTTCGATCTTATCCCGCTGCCGATGCTGACGGAAAAAAACACGACCGCGATCCATCAGATCGACGGCTGGCATCAAATTGCGGAGTGGGCGTTGCTGATCGCAATCGGCATTCATATGGCCGCAGCCTTCGCTCACATTTTTATTTACCGCGACGGCGTCATGCAACGAATGCTGCCAAGCCGTCGGTGACTTTGCGAATGTCTCTTGTTGGCCGATTTTGTTGCAAAAGTCGGTTGAGGCGAGCCGCGAACCGTGATTCCGTTGTGATGACGCGAATCTCGGCGAGGTCGATCCATGATGGGCCGTGCGAAGAGTGACCAAGGTCAATTGTTCTACGAGTTTCAGCTTGGCGACGCGGTTCCTGAAGATCATCTCGTACGGAAGATCGATGCTGCTCTCGATCTGTCCTGGCTTCGCAGTGAACTAGCACCTCATTATTCGTCCATGGGTCGCCCGTCGATCGACCCGGAACTGATGGTCCGGATGCTGGTCGTGGGATATGTCTTTGCGATCCGTTCGGAGCGACTGATCTGCCGTGAAGTGCAGGTGAACCTTGCTTATCGCTGGTTCTGCAAGCTCGGGATCGAAGATGCTATCGCGGATCATTCGGCGTTCTCGCGCGCCCGCAACGAACGCTTCCGCGAGGGAGATGTATTTCGCCACATGTTCGAGCGGGTCGTGGAGGCGTGCATTGCGGCAGGTCTGGTTGGCGGCGATGGCTTTGCAGTCGATGCGAGCTTGATCCAGGCTGATGCCAACAGGCGACGCTCGATCGCAGGTCAGGATTGGCGCAAGGACCGCGACCCGCAAAGGTCCAGCCGCGCGGTGAAGGAGTATCTGGCGACCCTTGACGATACAGCGTGGGGTGCCGCCAGCGACGTTGTGCCGAAGTTCGTCTCCCCATCCGATCCGGCAGCGCAGTGGACCGGAGCTCACAAGGGACCGGCATTCTTCGCGTACTCCGACAATTATCTCATCGACGTGAAGTTCGGCGTCATTGTCGATGTCGAGGCCTCCCGCTCCATTCGCCAGGCCGAGGTCAGAGCAGCGAGGACCATGATTGAGCGAACGGAGGAGCGCTTTGGTCTCAAGCCGGAGCGGCTTATCGGGGATACCGCTTACGGGGCCGCTCCAATGCTGAACTGGCTGGTCGAGGAGAAGGGCATCGCGCCACATATCCCCGTGTTCGACAAGTCGAAGCGGGATGACGGCACCTTCTCGCGTAGCGATTTTCGATATGATCCGACCGGCGACGTCTATCACTGCCCGGGTGGTAAGCGGCTTGGGACAAGCGGCACCGTGCATGAAGGCAAGACGCTGCTGTATCGAGCAAGCAAGCTCGACTGCGATGTATGCCCGCTTAAACCGCAGTGCTGTCCAAAAGAACCGTCGCGCAAGATCCCGCGCGACATTCATGAATACGCCCGAGACGTTGCCCGGTCGATTGCTGATACCGACGACTTTGAGAAGTCACGGCGTGAGCGCAAGAAGATCGAGATGCGGTTCGCACATTTGAAGCGCATCCTGAAGCTCGGTCGGCTCCGGCTGCGGGGACCAAAAGGCGCCCAGGACGAGTTTGTTCTTGCTGCCATCGCCCAGAACCTGCGACGGCTCGCGTCGCTGGGCGCTCGTCCGCCACCTGCTCGGGCTCTGTGCACTGCGTAGCGTTCCAGTTGCGTAGAGAGCGTCAGGGCCGGCGGATCAAAGCCGGTCGTCCTTAGCGAAATCGCCGAACGATCCCTTCGCTCACAGCCGACTTTTGCAACAAAATCGGCCCATCTCGACCTCCCGACCGGCGCCGGTGATGTCCCCTGCTGGCGGTAAACCGGACGTCAGGCGGACAGCCGATTAATGAGTACCAGCACCCCCTGCGCTCAAAAGGCCATGAGCAGCTCGAACGAGGGCAGATATCTCCCGGCGCCGAGCAATTGCTTCCGCCGTGTAGCGGCCGTGCTTGAGCGCGTGCCGGTTGCCCTTCGGTGCCCCGGGGATGGCCCTCCGTGCATCCAGCAGCGCCCGTTAGGCATTGCCGGCGACTGGCAGGGGCTGCCGCTGCGGGTCTTCGCACCGCACCGGGGCGCATTCTGCATGTCCAATAGCATGGGGTTGATTTTCCACAATTGCCTTACCCCCACCCCCCGCCACGTTGCCGACGATGGCCTGCCCGCCTTGGTAGACGTGGACGTGCTCGACGACGACCTTCTGTTGCCCCTTGCCGCGGTGACGGTTCAGAGCCTCCAGGAGGGTGGCATAGGTGCGGGAGAGCTTGTTCGCTTGGTTGAGGGCTTCTTGCCTGCCGGCAAACGACTGCTCGTGAATCATTGCCCGGCGGTGGCATTCCATCGCGGCGTTGTGGGCGCCGATCATCTGGACCGCTAGCATGCCCTCGAACTCGTCTTGGGGCTTCATGCAAAAGGATTGCCGAACTTGAGCTGGAGCTCGCTGCGCGGGACTTCAACTCCACAAGTCCGGACAAACCGACCTGACGGGAGGGTGATGGACCTGGAGGGGCTTGTCTCGAAGCGCCGCGAACAAGGCCTTACCGCAGCAATTGGCACGCAAAAACCCGCCGGCTCGGGAGCCGGCGGAGTTTGATTGAGATTGTTGGCGATCGGCGGGCACCGATCACTGGATCGAGCTAGCAGAGTCGCCGGCCGAGCGCGAGGCAGCAGGCTTTGATTTTTGACGCTACGAAGCAGGGCTCAGTTGCGCACCGCCTTACCTTGAAGCGCCTGCGCTCCATATGGCTAGGCGACCCTCAGATTTTCAGCGGACATTTTGCCCTTGTTGCTCATTTCCTCGTAGCTCACCCTTGCGCCCTCGCTGAGCGTGCTCAGTCCCGCCCTTTCGACGGCCGAGATGTGAACGAAAACATCCTTGCCGCCATTGTCGGGCTGGATGAAGCCGTAACCTTTGGTCGGATTGAACCACTTTACAGTACCTATCGCCACGCACGTCTCTCCCGAAAAACGAAAACGACCCAGCTTGCCAGAAGCTGATCACAACGAAAAGGGGCCGGCGGCCCTCGTCTGCACCCCGGAAGCTGTTGCGCGAGCGCAACGTCTTCCATGTTCCGCCTTGGAACAGATGTTTTGAGACTCAACCCGCAAACCCAGTTCTGGAATTATCGCGCTACCCGGGGCTGGCAGTGATCATTCCGTAAGCACTCAATTTTCCCGGAAAAATAGAGCCGCAGGACCGTGAAAGATCCTGCGGCCCTTTCCATCTCGGCGGCACATCGAGTGTCTTAAAGGAGCGGAGAACGCAGAGTAGCGTAAGCCTCCGGTGGAGGCTTACGATACTAAGAACGCATGGCGGATGCTGAGGCTCGACGCAGTCGATATGTGCTTCCGGTCATGGCGCCATGGCGGCTAACGGTCGCGGCAATGCAAGCGTGTTGATGCGCATCCTGTTGGCAGTGAACGACGCTGAGAGATCGGTTCGCGTCTTGCGCTTGACGTTGGTCACGGCGTCTTTGATGCGCCTTCCATGTCCTTGGCGATGATTCGACAGCAATCTTCCGCATCGCCCTTGCGCCTATGTCGACTGCGCTTCGAACTGCACTGCGCATTCCGCGAACAGACAACTCTCTTGCCCACTGTTCCAGCTTGCTCGCATTAACAGTCACGTTGATCTGCGTCGTTTCGCTTTGCTAACCTATTAGTTAGTTGACGACTACACGCGATGTGCTAACAGCCTCGCTCAAATCACGTTAATGGAAGCGATCAGTGAGAACAGCGAAGACGAAGAAGATCAAGACGCGTGCTCGCCGCGAATGGACTGCGACTGACCTAAAAGCGCTGAAGGGTCATTCGAAGCAACGGACACCCGTGGTGAAGATATCCAAGCAGATGAAGCGCACCGTTGGCGCCCTTCGTCAGAAAGCCTTGGTGCTGGGCATTGGCTTGGGGCATCAACGCTAACTGCTTTCGGGCGGGTCCCCCTTCGTCGGCTCGCGCCGGTTTGGCATCATGGCGGCGGCGCGGTCGCACTCTCGAGATGCGCGCACCGCGAGGCGTGGGAAGAGCCCAATTGTCGCAAGGCGGTCAGTGAAGAGGTACCTCCTCCTAGATTGAACATATTCACTTGCGTCAATGCGCGGCTTTCGATTCTGGTGGATGATACGGTCGAGCCTGCGGCCGCCAATTTCCGGCAGGCTACTGGCCCCAGCGCGCGCGCCCCCTGCTAGGAACCTGCCGCTGGGGCCTTGTCACGCTTGCTGTTTCAGCTCGCACGTTGGCACCGCAAGGACGCCTGATTACATCGGTCGCGTGACCAGCACCAAGATCCGCAAGCACGAGGCCGTGCCCGACACCGGCAGTTTCGAGGTGTATTTCGACGACGGGCGGCCGGGCATTTTCGTCTATTGGGACGACGTGCCGAGCCGCCGGCTACACCCCCCCAAATCTCGACCCGCGCGCCGCCCTGGAAGAGGCGCGGCAGATCGGGCGGCGCGAGCGGGACAAGCTGCTCGATCAATAGAGCAGTGGAGGCAGCATCACCCTGAGGGAGAATTGGTATTGCTCGGGCCGGTCAATGTGCGATGCACTCGCTCGGCCTGCTCCCTTGTCAAATTGGCCGCAAAGCCCACTTCGGCGCCGATCAGTGCCGGGCCCTTGCGCTCCCGGTCGTAGACCATCCAACCTTTTCCACCTGCGCGAATAACAAATCTGCTCTGCGACGGCACATGGTCATTCACGATCAACGTCCCCGGTTTGCACGTACAGCGCGCAGAGAACCCATTCGCTATGCAACCTGCATTTGCATAGGTTAATACGATCAGGAAAAAGTGGAAAAGGTTGCGCCGCACCCTATGAGCACCTCACCGCCAAGGCGGAACGACAACGGTGACGATCGATTAAGAAGGCGTCGGTCGGAGTTATTGCGTATGCGTCCCTCCGCTTCGATCGTGCCGCGCGATCGCCTCGACCGGGATATCTATCTCGTGCTGGAAGACTTCGGCGCCCGCGCCGGCTGTGCCTGGCGCGAGACGGACGAGCAGGACACCGATCTCGAGACCTCATTGTCGAAGACCAGGTCGGGTTGCCCGGTCTCATGCCTCTTGCCCGGCCAACGAGCACCCATTCGTCTTGCTAGTTGTCATTCGCACCGATCGCACCGCGAAAAGGTCACCGTGGTTAGATAGCCCGGCGGCTTCGACCGGCTATCAAACCGTAGACGAAAAGCACGATGATGGCGCCTACGACTGCCCCGACCAGCCCCGCGCCTTCTCCGGGCCGATACCAGCCCAGAGACTGGCCCAGATAGGTGGCGACGAACGCCCCCACTATTCCCAGGATCGTGGTCAGGATGAAACCCGACGGCTCGTTGTCGCCGGGCATGATGAACTTGGCTATGACGCCTGCGATGAAGCCGATGATGATCGTCCAGATGATGCCCATGTCTTTCCTCGACTGTTGCGAAGCTATCCCGCCGTTGGAGCCGGAAGACGTCCGTCAGGCGTGTATTTGTCCACGGCTGTCGGGAGCTCGCGAGACAATCGGTCGAGAATCTCCTGCTGAGACAGACCGGTCTGCTGCTCCAGTTTTTGAAGGACATCCGGACCGATAGCCTGCTGAAGTTCGGGCGGGGTGACTTCGCGGTTTGGCCCTTGATTGATCCAGGATTGGGCCGCCTCGCCCTGTCCGTTCTGCTTGAAATGCTCGAGCAGCTCGCCGATCCCGCCACTCAGCAGCGAACCCACGCCACCGCTGCCCACCAGGCCGCCAAGGTTGCCGAGCAGACCGCTCAGGGAATCCTTGGCGCCCGCCGGCTGACCGGAGGTCGCATTGCGAAAGATGTCCGCCAGCTTGTCCCGGTTTTGGTAACCGGCGATTGCGAGCATACCCAAGAGGGCGGTCATCGATGGCATTCCGCGGCTCATTTTCGACTCCTGAGTTCGACGATTGGCGAGAAACGCAAGAAAAGGGCGACCCGCCTGGGGCGGGCCGCCCGGTAATTCATCGCACAGCGGTACTGTAGAGTTGCCGCTCTTTGCGGACCTCCTCCGCGCCATAAGGCTGGGCGGATGGATCGTAACTCTTCCACCCAGCCTTCTGCCAGGCTGCGCTCCGGTCGCGAAGATTGACGGCGGACTGGTTCAGGATCGCTTCGTATCGCGCCCGGTCCGCATCCGGCACACGGGCTGAAACCAGCGTACCGCCGCGCCTCACACCTTCGGCATAGAGCGGAGCTTCCTCATCGGATACGCCGGCTTGCGTCAATGCCCCGACAACGCCGCCCGTAGCTCCGCCGGCAACGGCACCGAGCGCGGTCGACGCGAGCCACCCGGCCGCCACGACGGGCCCCAGCCCGGGGATAGCCAACAAACCAAGGCCCGCGAGCAAGCCGGCAGCACCACCAACACCTGCGCCGAGGCCCGCTCCCGTAGCCGCACCTTCCGTCCGATCGTCAACCCCGTCGCGATCGCGATCGACCTTCTTGTCCGTGCTGTACCAGTTGTCGGAATTGTTCGCGACGATGCTCAGATCCGAATGCGGCACGCCCGCAGCTTCCAGGTTCGTCACGGCGCGCTGCGCATCGGAGTAGTTATCGTAGAGACGTGAAATCGTAACGGTCATCTTGAATCCCTCTCAATTTTCGCTGCTGCGCGCCAACCTATTTCGCCGCGTTCACGTTGCCCTGGAAATCCAGACTGACATCGGTCGAGGCGCCGCCTTTGCTGGCCTTTCCGCGCCAAATGCCTTTGTCGTCCTTCTTCAAGGATGTGACGTTGCTGTAGCCCGCATCCTCGATCTTCGATTTGGCCTGGCCCTCAGTGAAACTGTTTGCGCCTGCAACCGGCTTGTTGGAGTTTTTCTGATCGGAACTGTTGACCGCATTGTTGTTGGGCCGATCGGTCGCCGGCGGATTTTGCGCAAACGACGGACCCACCAGAAGCGAAGCAGCCGTCAGCAGCAGAAGAAATTTCTTGTTCATATGGTCCTCCAGTAGTGGCACGGCACAACAGATGCTTGGCTGAGAAGTTCCTCTCCCGGTCAACGGGCTTGGATGGGATCTACTTGGATCGAGGAGAGCACTTTGAAGAAGACGGCGGCGGGCCCCGGCTGCGGCTTGAGCAGTCGGTGTCCTGATCGTCGTCGATCTTTCCGGGCCAGGTGCACAAAACCGAAGTTCTCTGGCAGAGCCGCGGGGTTGCGGGGCACTCGCGCAGATCCCGCGCTGGCCTCTTCGCGTGCTTCATTCCTCAAATGCCTTCGCCACATCTTCTGGCCTTCTCCCATGCGACCTTGAAGCGGCCCTTCGTCGCTTCGTCGAGCGAGCCGGCGTCCCCAAAAGGCGGTCCGGGAAGTGTCACGACGCAGGTCCAGAGCCAGAGCCCGGGAGAGCATTCGGCGGCATAGCAGATGCGGCCGACTAGCTGCCGGTCCTCGTGGACGGTGTAGTCGTCCAGGCCGATCATCCGGAGGGTAAAAGGGATTGTGGCTGGCTGCCGGCTAGGACCAATAGCCGCAGGCTGATCGAATGGTCCCTATCACGCAGAATGCGGCTGGCTTCGAGCTGCACGAGAGCGGGACCTACGTGCGCCTCATCAAAGCTGAACGGCACGGATAGAAACGGCCCCAGCACACACCCCTATGTGCCGGGGCCGTTGGAGGTCCCTAGGCGGCATGTCATCGCCAAGAGGTCCCGACACTAGGTGCATCCGGCAATTAGTTCTGTTCACTTTCGGACGCCGCTATATTGTTCCCTCGGGGAACGAGTAGCCGCAATGAAAGACATGCAGGCTCAATTGGAAAAGCTCCGTGCGGATGCGGCCGAGTGCGCCCTCATCCGCGACCTCGCGACCGACCCGAAGAAACGAGAGCTTTTCACTAGGCTGGCCGATCACCTGACGGTTCTCGCATCAGAAGTTGAACGCGCAATCGCGGACAGTGTGAAGCGCATCTGATGAAGGCGGGCTGGCGCGGCATAGCTGCGGGAGAGCCTCCGGGTCGCTTCGTCTCTCACCAGAGCGTCAGCCGATCCAATTGACCAGCTAAACCCCGCAAAGAAAGCTTGGTGTTCGGGAATGTTGGCCGCTGAGCAAAGTGTCTTGTACTCTGCTTGGCAAAATCCCTGTATTAGGCGGCCGTAATCATGTGGCTCCAATTAGTGAAATTCCTGATAGCTGATTGCAATCACACGTGATGACGCGTGAAGCGGCTGGCCCGCTGCGGGTCGCACTCCATAAAGGCCGGCGATGCCCAACCCCAAGGCTAGCGGGGGAGCGGCTCCGGGGCGTGGCTACTTCGACCCGGCTCCCGGATTTGCAGGCGCGGCGGATGGCGCAGTTGCCGGAGAACCGGTGCTCGAGCCGGTGGTTGTGGCCGGGTTCGTCGAGCTGCTCTTCGTTGTGGGCGCGCTGGTCTGGTTAGACGCGGTGGTGTGGTTATCAGAGCTGTAGAAAATCGCGGCGATACCCGCGATCATGACAATTGCGACAACCACCCAGGCTATTGGGCTGCTCCGGTAGTTCTGATCTCGACTGTTCATGATCCACTCCTAACCCCGCGAGCAAGAGACCCTGCATCCGCTGCACTAATAATGGTTTGAAAGAAGCTGCCGAGCAGGGACTCAGCAGCCCTCTTTCGTGTCGGTCACGAGGCAAAAGGTCACCGACCAGTTGGATCCTGGCTCGCGCCCGGACGAACCCTTTGCGGGCCACCCTGGCCGCTGCTCGTTCCGCCGCTGTTTGCGCCGGCGGCGCAAGCTCCAGCGGGCGCCAGCGCCGCCCCCCATGCCGCTCGTGCCGCCTGTCGATCCCGCGGGCCCAGCTCCGCCCACGCCAGCTCCGCCGACGCCGCCTGCTCCTGCGCCCGCACCTGCACCGGTTCCGCCGGCGCCCGCACCTCCACCCGCACCGCCGCCAGCCTGCGCGTGGGCGAAGCCGATCGAGGCACCCGCAAGCATGGCGCACATCGCCACCGAGAAAATTGTCTTTCGCATATCGTCAACTCCGTTTTGCGGTTGTGTTCGTCAACCGAAGCTAATTGCCGCCCTTCCTAAGAGATGACGCTAAGCTTGATCTGTGCGGCCTTATCGGGCGCCGCTGAGATTTTTTTGGCGCGCGCCCAACCCGGCTCCAGCAACAGCACCTCGGTTCGTGCAAGCCACGACATACTCATGCTCGGCGAGAGCACTCCGGTCCCCCGTAGGCGCTTGGGCGCGGCGCCCACGGCGCCCGGCTGCCTATCTGGAGCTGTGGGGCATTGGCAGCCGGGCCGAGTGGGCATTCGAGGAAAGCCCACGCGCTCGCTCGACCACGCCGGTGCCGTGCCGTTCCTGCGGAGCGCACGATCATTGCTCCGAGTTTCGGTGGGGCGCTTCCCCGCAGCGCGCCTCCATCACCAACTCCAGCCGGCTCGCGAACCGCACGACGGCCAGAGCGTCCTTGGCCTTTTCCGGACGTCGAAAAAAAGCGGCCCCTGCGTCGGGGCGCGCAGGAGCCGGGGTCAAATACTCCGGTTTGCAGGGGGGCTTGAAGCCGGAGCACCGTGACAACGGCGTGCATTGCCGCTTGTTCCCGACTCGCATAATGCGGCAAAACGCCGATCTTTTCGCAGATGCGTATGGCCTACGAGCTTTGCTTGGTGACCGCCGTCAAGCAGGTCCCATCCGTGGATTGCCGAAGCGGCGCTGAAGAACCGCCAGAAGCATTTTGTGGTCGACGGTGAGGCCGTGATTTTGGGTGTCGACGGCGGGTCCGATTTCAATGCGCTTCACTCGCGCAAGCCATGTGCGCTCGCCGCACAAATCTGGCGTTCGATCTTGGCGCGCCGTATGATGCACCCGTGAGTGCACGCGAGGTACAGCCATGACCACAACGGAAGCCATGAAGCACATCCATACGATCACGAAGGATGCGCATCTGCTCCCCGACAGCCAGCGCCTGCTGGTACTCGATCGGATAATCCAGATTTGCCTGAAGGCATCACTCACTCTGGCCGAGGATGCCAGCCTGTCATCCCAGCGTCCGCCTGTGCATTCGCTGAACTAGACCTGGCGTTCCTCTTCTGGTGGCTCGCTTGGAGCCGGAAGCCCGTACTTCTCTGCGCGCTGCGCCGCGAGCCTGCGATAAGCCTTGGCTTGCTGCTCGAACTGCGCCTTAACCTCCGGGTTGCTTTCCTCGGCGGCCATGCGCTCAAAGGTGAGCGCGTGCTCTAGGTATTCGTTCAGTAGCTTCATCGTGGCTCCCCAATGGGCCCGCCCATCATGCCGCTACATAAATCGATTCAGACGGCTGCCCATTAACCGGAAGACCCCGGGGGAGGCGGTGCATTTTCATTTCGAAGATTTTGAAACCTGGGTGGGCCGCTGTTCCAGAGCAGCGGCCCTTCACTTTAGGACCCATTGGAGCGGCTTACGCTCAGCCCGCGTCAGGAGTGAACGTTCGATCGGATGTCCTCGTCCCGCCGCCTCAGAATGGAGGTGTAACGACCGTGGCTTCGGTGCGGCTCAACGCTTTAGCAATGACAGCGACGTGCTTGCCAGCCGCCTTCAATTCAAGAAGAATCCTATCTTCTTCCTTGGTCCAATTCTGCGCACCGCGATGCACTCAGGTCGTGATCAATCAGGTGTTTGCAGTCCTGGCGAGGTTAGCCAATCCGTCAGGTGAGCGCCGATGTCTGCCAGTCGGGCTTTTCTCAGAAGGGCCTCGCGCTCGGCACCCGCAGGGAGCTGTGCAGCCTGCTTTTTGAGCTTGGCGGCCAGACTTGCCACCCACGACACCCTCCTTGCGCAGCGGTGGATTGCTCCTAAGCGCAAGGAACGTAAGTTCAGTTCCGAACGAGGACGAACTTAGCCTTGCCTCCTGTTACCATGGCTGGCTGCCATCTTCGTTCAACTAGGGTTGAACAAATGGAAACTGCAATTCAGGTTACGGCACCTTGCCGACGAATGTGAAAACCGCGCCAAGCTCGCTGCTGATCAGGACAACAAAGTCACTCTGATCCTCTTGGCGATGGACTGCCATTGGCTGGGGGGGAAAGCTGAGCGGTTCAAAGCGGCTCGCTTGGATAGATCCGCTTGAACTGAGACCAATCTGGTTAGCAGTGTCGTCCATTCAGCCGGCCTGCTTAGTGCCGTTCCCAAAGGTGAAGGGCCGCTGCTCTGGAACAGCCTTCGAAATGAAATGCTCAGCCTGCTAGGGCCTATCGTAAGCTCGCAGCGTAGCGCGCAGAGCAGTACGGATTTCCAGCTCCAAGCTTGCCTCAGCCACCAGAAGAGGAATGATAGCTCTAGTGCAGCGAATGGTGCGAGGGCATGGTGTCGTTCCCGGCCTCAGCGAACTTGCAACACACCTCGACGATCCCCGGCGAGGACCACCCGGCGCTGCTTCTCAGGAAGCAAATGCGCGTCAGTGGCTTGCCCTTGGATCTGCTTCAGGGCTTCCGCCGTGGTCATGGCAGCACCTCGCGTGCACTCAGGCGGCATCATACGGGGCGCGGGTTCGGATGCCAATTTTGACCGGATTCTTTTTGGGCATCTAAGCTAACGCGAGCCCGTTTCCCAAGCGCGGTCGCCGCATCGCTTCTGCTCGACCGGCCGTCAGCGCCCTCCGCGAGGCGGCTTACAGCATCAGCCAAGCCATTCCAGCAATCAGAACCAAAAAACCGGTGAGCGCCGTCACCGCAAACCCATACTCAACTCTGTCCATGACCGCCCCTATACGCACCATCAAAATGATGCCTTACGCCGGGACACCTGAACAGCACATTTGTGAATCGGCCAGGTCAGAAATCGCTCCGCAGTACGAAGCCGCACCAGCGCCTCGCTCTCAGATCAGCACGATCATCGCCGCCGAGACCGCCGCGACCAGGAGAAGTAGGCCCGCGATGATGATGCCGAGCCAGACCACTTGCATGGCGGGCAACTAAGGGCGGGCTGAAAGGTTCCTCGGCGCCACAGCTGCGGCCCGCGGCGGTAGCAGACTGCCGCTGATGGTGGACGCTCATGGCCGCACCAGGATCAGGTCGTCGAGCGAGGCCGTCCGTGTAGCCGTAGCGGTGCTTGATCTCGTCACCGGCCATAAACATCGGCGGCCGGGTGTCCTGGAAGTCCAAGACCATGTGGACCACGACGTATTCGCCCCTCCCATTCGCTGGAGTACTTCGCCGTCGGTGCCACGGTCACGCGGCTGCCGAGCTGGATCTCGCAGACGGCGATGATCTGGCGGAGCAGGCGTCCCGCTTGGTCACCGCGTTCATGGCAGCTCCTACGGCCGCTCGGCCTTGAGCCCCTGGAGGATCCGCCACCACAGGCCGGCGGCGCTCTCGCATTCCGAGACGGGTGGCACGACGTCGAGACCGTGTTTGGGCTGGAGCATGTTGCCGATGGCCTTGTCCTCGGGCCAGCTGGCGCCGTGGTCGAGGCACTTCAGCACGTACGGCGAGGGCAGCTCGACTTGGTTCTTCATCGCGTCGAGAAGCTCGTACTGGAAATCGAGCGCGTCCTGCAGCTCGCGACGGAGCTGGTCGGGCGACAGTCGGTTGATGTAGTTCTCGTCGACCCACTTGCTCATAGATGATCTCCAAGGTTCCGCTGAAACTCGCGCAGGAAAGCGTTGGCATCGTCGAGGTCGGCCGGCAACTTCGTTGCCCTACAGCGAGGTCCGGCGGATCATGCGCCGGTCGTTGCCGAGCTGCTCAAGATCTTTAGTTTAGCTCGCCGAGGTTTTGCAGGTGTTGCGTCATGTGCCATTTGTGGAATTACGGATTTCATAGCAACCGAGGCGTTCGCGCAGGGGCACAACTGCCTGCATCAGGCGGGGTTACGCGCAAGATTTTGTCGCAGGTTGATGGACATGTCCCGGGTTATGCGACGATCATCATGGATGTGACCACAGAGGCGGGGGTGCCCGTTGCACGTCATACGCATCCGGGCATCGAGTCGAGCTACGTCCTGGAGGGAGGACGAGGCGAGGCCAAGGCGAGTACGGACAGGCAGCCTATTGCCAAGATCGTCTTCATGACCCTTCTCCGAGTTGCTTGTATCCGGAGATCAAGTCGCCTGGAGGAGGGCCGTTCCGGACCGGATGGCCGATGCTCGCTGATTACCGCGTACGCACGCACCCCGCTTCCCAGACGCCCCCTCGCCCATCCTTGATTCAAAGACCCGCTCGATCGGCCGACCGGATCGGGGATGCGGGAACGGTCCAAAGCTTCGGTAGTTCGCAGAATGGCATCAGATGTGAGGTTTCGAGGAGGATTCAGTTGCGAATACTCGTCGTCGAGGACGACCTCCTCATACGCGAATTCGTCGTGGAGGCTCTGCGGGAGGAGGGCTACGAGGTCATCCACGCGGCCAATGGCGAAGACGCGCTGGAATGGTGCGGGAAGCGGGTCGCCGACGTGCTCGTCACCGACGTCAGGATGCCAGGGCGCGTCGACGGCTGGCAGATCGCCGAGCGTTGCCGCGAGCAGGATCCCGACCTCCCGGTGATCTACACGAGTGGCTTCTCGCCCGTCGCGCCGCGCCCCGTGTCCGGCAGTCTGTTCCTGCAAAAGCCCTATGATCCCGCGGAGATCGTCAGAGCCGCGAATACCATGGCCAGGCGAGCTTCGCCGAGTTGAGGGGAGAGCCGTCTGGGGAGATCAGTCCAACGCTAATGCGTTGTCTGTTGGCCTTCGATCATGCGTCTGGATTCGCGCGACCAGACGACTCGAAACGGGCGGCTCCCGGCAGCTGCGGCCGGTAGGCGGAAGCGAGCAGCATCAGAAACAGCGCGCGATCTGCTTGGTACTTGGCCGCCACCCGACTGCCCTCCGCCCCCTGCATGACCGGACGGCCCTCAGTCGTGCAGAGACACCATTGAAACGTGCGGCGGCGTTGGCTCAGGTGAATCTCAAAAAGCGGGAGCTGATGCGGCATGACTCTCGTTTGTCTTTGCTTGGCGGCCGAGGTTCAGTGTTAATGAAAAAGGCTTTGATAGCTCTAGGCAATGGAGATAGCTTCGTATCCGGAGCTCGGATTCCTGCTCGGTTGCACGGAATGCGAGTGAGCGGCGGGCCAAGGCCGTCCCGTACCCCAACTCCCATCGCTTGAGCAAACCATTCGCCGGACGGGAGCGATGCTTCCGATCGGATCATTCAGGCTGCCCACATGTCGCCTTCGCCCAGTAGGATCGCTCTTTTCATCGACGGCGCCAATCTTCACGCCACCTCCAGGACGCTTGGCTTCGACGTCGACTACCGGCGCCTTCTGAACGAATTCCAGAGCCGGGGTACCCTGCTTCGCGCCTTCTACTACTCGGCCATCGTGGAGGATGAGGAATTCTCCTCGATCCGGCCGCTGCTGGATTGGGTCGATTACAACGGCTACACCGTCGTGACGAAGCCCACCAAGGAATTCGTCGATCCCTCTGGACGGCGCAAGGTCAAGGGCAACATGAACATCGAGCTCGCGGTCGATGCCATGGAGCTCGCCGGCAATCTCGACGAGATGGTCCTGTTTTCCGGGGACGGCGATTTCCGCTCCTTGGTCGAGGCCGTCCAGCGTCGTGGCGTCCGGGTCACGGTGGTCTCGACCATGGCCAGCCGGCCGCCGATGATCGCCGACGAGCTGCGCCGCCGGGCGGACGTGTTCACCGACATGGTGGAGCTGCAAGCCAAGATAGGCCGGGACGTGTCCGAGCGCGCGCCAGCCCGCGAGCGCGGCGACGTCCGTGGTACGCCGCTGCGGCGCAGTACGACCGCGGCGCCGCCCGTGCGGAACCCGACGAACTCATTCCGTAGGTCATGGAGCTCACCAGCCCTGCGCGCGAAATCGCAGGGCGCTTCTTGGGCGCCCCTTTCCGCACTCGACCGAGCTTCGATCAGGAACTCTTCGCGCCGCTCTCCTGGCTCGGCCTCCTGTTCGGCTGCGATGGCCACATCGTGGGCGCCTCGCCCAGGGCCCTGCGACCGACCTGCTTCAGGTTCGACATCGCGGTCTCGCCACGGGTCGCGGCTTTGAGGATTTTCGAGGCGACGTGCGTGCGAGCGGTGGTCTCACGGCGGCAAACGTTCTGGCAGACCTCCTCGAGAACTGCGGGCAGCGGCGCGGTGGTTTCGGCATCGAAGATCGGAGATCTCCCCCAGCGATGCAGCCATGACGCCTAGAATTTCCCAACCTGAGATTCACGCAAGTTATGGCGACCAAAAATCCGCAGGGCGACTAAAGCCGACCGAAATGAGGTGGCCCCGATTCTTGGGGGCTGGGGCTTGGCCGCGCCAGGATGGAGCTCGCTCGTGTCGCGCGTGAGAACGATCCAACTTGCTTGATCCTTTACGTGTCCGGAGATAGCGCGCATCGGTGGTCCGTCAAGGGCGTGCCGCAAAGCGTCATGTTGGCCAAACCCTTTGGGCCCGTGCAATCGGTGGAGGCCACGTCAGGTCTCCTCACCCGCCTGCGTTCGTTCCCATCCTAGAAAAACGAATGCGCTGCGGCCACTTTGGCCCTAAGCTGCCTCAAAATAATAATCCACGCCCCACGCGAAAGGGTGGTCTAGGTGTCCGTCGAATTCCGAAATAACGTGCAGGTCCGCGGCCGCGGTGAGCGGGCCATGATGTTCGCCCACGGCTTCGGGTGCGACCAGAACATGTGGCGCTTCGTGGCGCCGCCGTTCGAGTCGGATTTCACCACGGTGCTATTCGACCACGTCGGAGCCGGCCGTTCGGACCTCACCGCTTACGACCATCGAAAGTATTCGACGCTGTCCGGCTACGCCGATGACGTCGTCGAGATCGGCCGCTCGCTGCGCCTGAAGGATGCCGTATTCGTGGGGCATTCCGTCAGTGCGATGATCGGAGTGCTTGCCGCGGTCAACGATCCGACACTCTTCGAAAGCTTGGTGCTGGTGGGGCCTTCGGCGCGCTACATCGACGATGGCGACTATGTCGGTGGCTTCAGCGCGCAGCAGATCGAAGAGCTTCTTTCGTTTCTGGAGGAGAACCACATGGGATGGTCGGCGCAGATGGCTCCTGCCATCATGGGCAACCCCGACCGGCCTGAGCTTGGCGCGGAACTAACCAACAGCTTCTGCCGTACTGACCCCGCCATCGCCAAGGAATTCGCCCGGGTCACCTTCCTCTCCGACAACCGCGCAGACCTGTCCAAGGTCAAAGCGCGCACGCTGATTCTCCAGTGCAGCGAAGACATCATCGCTGGGCAGCAGGTCGGTGCATACGTCCAACGCAACATCCCGAATAGCGAACTGGTCGTTCTGAAGGCGACCGGCCACTGCCCGAACCTGAGCGCCCCCAAAGAGGTCGTCGCCGCAATCCGAGATTTCGTCTGAGTGAATAACAATCATCCTGCCGATACCGATTTCGAAGACCTCTACGAAAACGCGCCCTGCGGGTACCTCTCCGTTCGTCCGGATGGCCGCATCGATCGTGCCAATCGGACTCTTGCGGACTGGACGGGCTACGCGCCAGATGACCTGCCCGGGATGCGGCTGAGCGATCTCCTGAACATGGCGGGGCGCATATTCCTGGAGACGCACGTGGCTCCGTTGTTGCGCATGCAGGGCTTCTTCGACGAGTTCGCGCTCGATCTCCTTACCAAGAGTGGTGCACGGTTGCCGGCGATCGCCAACGCCCGTGAGCGGCGGACCGATGCCGATGCGCTCCTGTTCACGCGTCTTACGATCATGCGGGCTGCCGACCGGCGCCGGTTTGAGCGCGGGCTGATCGACGCCCGAAAGGAAAGCGAGGAGCTCAAGACGGCTCTGGAAGAGCGCCTGCGACAGGAGCGTGAAAATGCCGAACTGCGCGAGCAGTTCATCGCCGTCCTCGGCCATGACCTGCGTAATCCGCTCGCATCGATCGCGGCCGGCGCACGTCTGATGCTCAAGGCCGAGACGCCGGAGGACGCGCTCCGGCTCGAGGCCATGATGCAGAGCAGCGTGGGCCGCATGGCCAAAATGATCGAAAGCGTCATGGACCTGGCTCGGGGCCGCCTCGGGGGAGGAATTTCGCTGTCGAAGGCCATCACCGCCATCGAGCCCGTGCTCGACCACGTCGTGGCGGAACTGGCCGCGGCCCATCCGGATCGCAGCATCGAGACTCATTTCGAGGTCGAGACACCGGTCTTCTGCGATCCGGCCCGCATCGCCCAGTTGCTCTCTAACTTGCTCGGCAATGCAATCAGTCACGGGGCACCGGACCGGCCTGTGCGTGTCGATTCAAGTGCCGGCGGAGGACACTTCGAGCTCTCGGTGGCTAACAGCGGGGTGGCCATTCCGGAAGAGGCGCGCAAGCGCCTGTTTCAGCCGTTCTATCGGGGAGAGGCGCACGGGCCCTCGCAAGGGCTCGGACTTGGCCTCTACATCGCAGCCGAGATTGCCAGGGCCCATAGTGGCTCGATCGAGGTTACTTCGTCCGAAGCGGAGACCAGGTTCACGTTCCGCATGCCGCTCCAATGGGAGGGGGCGCTGCGCCCCTAGCCGTCAGGAGCGGTCGCACCGCGAGAAGACTGGGCCAGCCCGCCTAGGCGGCGCGAATAGCCCGGAGTACCAGGCCCTCTGCAGCTGATTGGCCCCTGCTTAGCGAGGACGGTGACTTCGGCGCTTTGGGGGCGTCCGGCGCAGACAGGCGATGCTCAGCAATCAGACAGACACTCCGGGCAGGTATCGCCGATGGAGCCAAGGACGCCGTGGATCTCGGCGGCGGCCTGCGCCGGGGACGAACTCTCGGGCGGATCGCGCCTGGCGATATCGAAGGCCCGTTCGCGCGCGTGCGGATCGGCGCGGTCCTTCGCCCAGCCGTGCTCCTCGCATTCGTGGATGGCGCCGGCCATCACGCAGCCTGCGCTGAACCTGCTAATGTACCGACTCCAGGGGCGCGTCTACGACCACACGGTTAAGCAGCAGGCCTGCTCGAAAGGGGAAACCTAAACCGCGCCCGAAGAAGGAGCGCCCCAATTTGCCATTGTCCTTGCGGAAGTCAGCGATCGTCTTGAAATCCGGCGTCAGCTGACCGGTCAACCAAATCATCTCGATATTGCGCTGGCATTCCCGCTCCAAGCGCCGGCTCGACGGAACTCGATTGAGATAGCCGTAGATGTAAAGCTTGAGCATCGTACCGGGGTGATAGCTGGGTCGGCCCGTGTCGAATGGCTGGACGCCGATGAACCCGAGCTTGCCGAGATCGAGACTCTCGACGAACACGTCGACCGCTCGCACTGGATTATCCACGGTCACATAGTCATCGAGCGATGCCGGAAACAGCATGCTCTGCCCGCTATCCACCCCTTCAACAAAGCGCTTCATCGGACCTCCCCGCAAGTGCGGGGAATCCTATCGCGCGAATCACCGGAAACAGAACGCTTTCACACGGCCTGGGCCAAGAGCCGACGTTAGCCAGCGCGTTGATCAGTTTTTGAAGTTTTGGCTTTCGCCACGGGCTCCGCTATCCAGCACCGGGAGCCGAGGCAATTAGTAGGAGCGCCAGGAGCGCGAAAGCTTGGTGGCAGCGCGTATAAGAATGGTGACGTTGCTTCTTTGGAGGCCACGACGCCGTACGCCGACGTGACGATCAGGTCGACTTTCCGTCGCGCGAGTTCAGCCGCATATTCCGTAGTTCGCTGAACGTCGCCCGCTGCCCACCTATACTCGATCGTGACGTTCCGTCCATCTATCCACCCAAGTCTGACAAGCGCTGGGTGAATGCGGCTACCCATGCACCATGGGAGGATTGTGTTCCTGCCAACAGAAAACCAATCACGGGTCGCTTTGCAGGCTGTTGTGCGTTGCTTCTAATCGGCCGAGCGGCTGCTGCGCCCACGAGAAGAGTTAGAAATTGCCGTCGCCTCATCTGACGTCTCATCGCGTGAGAATTGCTTACCTTAGCACATAAAATCCAGGAGTTCGTGCGGACAGCGCGAAAGGCGTGACAGAAAAAGGCGAAAGATTATAGCAGGTTGCCAGCCCCCTAATGGGATGGTCCGGCCGTGCTCCTGCCCCGCCCCGGCGAGATCGAGGCACTGGCCCGTCAAGATCAGGCCTGTTCGCGCCTGATGACGGTGCCTGGCATCGGGCCGATCATTTCGAGTGCCATGGTGGCGGCTATCGGCACTGGAGACGTCTTCTCCAAAGGCCGCGACTTCGGCGCCTGGCTTGGACTGGTGCCCAAGCAGATCTCGACGGGAGATCGCACGATCCTCGGCAAAATCTCGAGGCGCGGCAATCGCTACCCGCGCGTTCTGTTCGTACAGGCGGCATGGGTTGTGCTGGTCAGGATAAAGAACTGGGAACGTTACGGGCTCAAATCCTGGATCGAAGCCGCCAAGAGGCGGTTGCACCACAACGTGCTGGCGATCGCGCTCGCCAACAAGCTTGCCCGCATCGCCTGGGCGGTGCTGGCTAAAGGACGCGCCTTCGAACTGACGAGGACCGACGATGCAGGCGTCCAACCCGCTTGATCCTCGCGCCGTGCTCGGCGCGGTCAAGGCGCAGCCTGGCCACGCCGGAGCCAGCCGCAAGCCAAGCGCCGGCCGGCCTTGACCGCCCCTGCGCGCGACGCGATCGACGCTCTGCGGGCCGGGACGAAGGAACGGCCCTTGGCTCGAACAAAGGAACTGCGCGATATGAGGAGCAGGCGATGACGTAACCCTATCAACAGTTTCCAGCCGAGGTCTGCGAGAGGATGAGACGAGATGGAGATTCGGTCTTCCCGGCGCATGCGAACACTGGTGACCCGAATAGCTCGATCGAGGCCTGTCCATTAATGAGAACGCACGCGCACGCGCTGATAGCCATGATGGCCCCGGAGCACGACACGCTCCAATCAGAGGCCGGATATAGATTGATGCAAGACCGCTCACCGCCAATCCGACGAAATCTTCTTGCTACGCACGGCCGGACCATACATTGGGTCAAACAGAAAAGTGACAGCCAATCGGACCCGTTTCCGTCTGCACGCCATGAGCGGACATGATGGCGCTGCTCGGCAGGTTAGCTGCGGCCACAGGACTAAACCGCTCGCGCGGTAGGGCACGACGGCCGGCAGCACGGCTGAGGGATAGCGCAACGAGGCGTCCTGTCTTGAGATGAGGGGTTGCAACAACCTCACTCAAGACAGGAGCATCCCCATGACCGACGAGGCAATGAGCCCGTTGCGCCGGCGCATGATCGAAGACATGACGATCCGCAGGCTGGCCCCGAAGACCCAACATGACTACGTGCAAAGGGTCAAGAACTTCGCCGCATTTCTCGAGCGCTCGCCGGATACGGCGAGCTTCGAAGACGTGCGCCGCTATCAGCTGCACCTGGCCGCGAGCGGCGTTGGTGTGCCGACCATCAATCAGACGGTTTCGACACTGCGGTTCTTCTTCCGGGTCACGCTGAGGCGCCACGAGATCGTTGAGCATACGCATGTCATTCACGAGCCTCGCAAGCTGCCGGTGGTGCTGAGCCCCGAGGAAGTGGCGCGGCTGCTCGATGCCGCACCCGGGCTCAAATACAAGGCGGCGCTGAGCGTGGCCTACGGCGCCGGCCTGCGCGCCACCGAGGTCATCTCGCTCAAGGTCGCCGACATCGACAGCAAGCAAATGATCATTCGCGTCGAGCAGGGCAAAGGCGGCAAGGACCGTAACGTCATGCTCTCACCACTGCTGCTCGATCTGCTGCGCACCTGGTGGCGGGCGGCGCGGCCCCGGGGTTGGCTATTTCCAGGCCGCGATCCGGCCCAGCCGATGACGACACGGCAGCTCAATCGCGCCTGTCATGCCGCCGCCCAAATGGCCGAGATCCACAAGCGCGTGTCGCTGCATACCCTGAGGCACAGCTTCGCCACCCACCTCTTGGAGCAGAACATCGACGTCCGCGTGATCCAGGTGCTGCTCGGTCACGCCAAGCTCGACACCACGGCGCTCTATACCCGCGTCGCCACCAAGACGATCAGCGAGGTCATGAGCCCGCTGGAGCACATCGCGATCAAACTGAAGGAGGACCGGCCGCCCGGCTGACCTGGCGCGCATGTCGCGCCCGGCCTTGGAGGTTGCGGATATCTTCCGCGACCATGGCCCGGCATGGCGCAAAGCCCATGCCGGTCATGTCGGCCTCCAGCAATTGAAGGTGATGTCAGCAATCGAGCGCTGCCGCACGGCCGCTCTCGGCGGCCATGTCGCGCGCTGTGCGGACTGCGCCTATACCACCATCGCCTACAACTCCTGTCGCAACCGCCATTGCCCAAAGTGCCAGGGCGCCGCCGCGAAGGACTGGCTCACCGACCGCGAGGCGGAGCTGTTGCCGGTGCCGTACTATCACGTGGTGTTCACGCTCCCGGCGTCGATCGCCGACATCGCCTATCACAACAAGGCCGCCATCTACGACCTGCTGTTCAAAGCCTCGGCCGAGACCTTGACCACGATCGCGGCCGACCCAAAACACCTCGGCGCCCGCATCGGCGTCACCTCGGTTCTCCATACCTGGGGCTCGGCCATGACCCATCACCCGCACGTCCACATGATCGTGCCGGGCGGCGGCATCTCGCTCGACGGCGAGCGTTGGGTGGCGTGCCGGGTGGGCTTCTTCCTCCCCGTGCGCGTGCTCTCGCGCCTGTTCCGCCGGTTGTTGCTGGAGAAGCTGATCGCCGCCCACAACGCCGGCCGCCTCCAATTCTTCGGCAACCATGCTGCTCTCGCCGACCCGCAGGCGTTCGCAGCCTATCTGGCGCCGCTGCGCCGAGCCGAATGGGTGGTCTATGCCAAGCGCCCGTTCGGCGGGCCACAGGCTGTGCTGGCCTATCTATCGCGCTATACCCACCGCGTCGCCATCGCAAACAGCCGGCTGATCGCCTGCGACCGCACCGGCGTCACCTTCCGATGGAAGGACTATCGCGCCGAGGGTCGCGACCGCCAGAAGCTCATGACACTCTCAAGCAGCGAGTTCATCCGCCGCTTCCTCATCCACGTCCTGCCGCAAGGCTTCCACCGCATCCGTCACTACGGCCTGCTCGCCAGTGGCACCCGCGCCGATAACATCGCTCGCGCGCGTGAGCTGCTCGCCGCTGCAAATTCTGAAGGTCAGCCCATCACTGCCGCCGCCGATCAAACCAAGCCGAGCTGCCCATGCTGCGGCGGTCGCATGGTCGTCATCGAGGTCTTCGAGCGCGGTGCTACGCCACGACATCGGCCAACAGCTCCAACGAACCGCATCAGGATCGACACCTCATGACCGCGTCACAATCCCGCAAAACGGCTTATCGCGCGCGCTGCCTCTCGACCGGCCATGGCAGAGCGCGCCCAGATATCCGCCAGCCGCCGCAAATCGTCCGCCAATCCACCCCGTTCAACGCGGCAGGCCCCTCATTCATGAGCTGCTCCGCCCTCGGCCAGCTCGCCGAACCGGCTCAATTCCAATCAAACACATCATCCGCGGCACGCAAATCCCCATAGCCCACGCCGCGCCACCCACATGCCTCACCCGCGGTTTCCTCCCTTGGAGGCTTTCGGACGCCGGCCCTCGTGTGCGCGGCAACACCGTCATGGGGCCGGCATCCGAAAACCTTCACAAAAGCTGCCCTCCGGCCAAGTGCAGTTTTGTCCCTTCGCGGCTCCGGGTAGCATCCCCCGAGACGTATCCGCGTCGAGACCCTCATGCTAGATTTCCTGCGTCATACCGGACAGAATAACAACATGCCTGATAGCGTCTACAAAGTCATTGAACTGGTCGGTACAAGCGGCGACTCATGGGAGAAGGCGGCCGCGAATGCGGTCGAACAAGCTGCAAAATCTCTCCGAGATCTTCGCATTGCAGAGGTCGTCAAGCTCGATATGCAGCTGGATGACAAAGGAAAGTGGAAGCCTATCGCGCCAAGCTCAACGTATCGTTCAAGTTCGAGGGCTCCTGAGCCTCAGCACCTCGCCGCCACGTGCAGGGCGAGGAGGACCGATTGGAGAAGGCGCGCGGTGCCCGGTCCGCCCAACCGGACACTGTGGCCCATCTCGGAAGTTGGACATAGTCCGACTGGGAGCGATATGCTTTGATGCGTTGGGGCGTGTGGCTCGTGGTGGCCTCATGTACATGGTCATTCGCAAGTATACCAAGGTTCGTTCGGTGGCGGACGCCGCTCGCCGCGCCAAGAGCGGTGTCGGCCAGATCCTAAGGCAATCGCACGGATTCAGATCTTACCATGTGCTGGATGCGGGTGACGGTGTTGGCATCGCCGTGATGATGTTTGACGACCGAGAAAGCGCCAATGCAGCGAACGCCAAGATACTGGCGTTTGTTCAAGCAAGTCTACATGACCTCGACCTTGGAGTTCCCGAAATCACCACGGGCAAGGTTTTGGTGAACATAGAGCCGAATGAGTCCTCGGGGATAAAGTAGCTGAACGCTGTCATTTGCGTGGTGGATGCCACCGCCTTGCTCATGTCGTCGACTTGATGTCCCCCGTTGCGTTTGCGGAGCAGCAACATGAAGCAACACACCTCCGAAGCATTTTCCATCCCAGCGACCTACTCGACAACGTTCGTCGGCACCGCGATGCCACCAAGAGATCCCGATGAAGACGACGAGGACGAAGACGACGAAGAGGAAGATGACGCTGACGAACCGCCGGTCGTGCGCGAGCCGGATGAAGACTAGCCTAGCGTGTTCGGCAGTCCACGCTATAATATCTCGCATGGGCTGGGATGCGAAAAACATAGCGCTCCTCAACAGGCGCTGGTCCGCAGGACAGAGCGCCGCGCAGATAGCGCGTCATCTCGGGTGCAGTCGTAACGCTGTTTGCGGCATGTTGACCCGTCTGGGGCTGAAGCGTGGCCACAAGCCGCCCACGGCAACGCCCAAGATAAGGCCGCCCCTGAAGCTGAGGCCGACGTCGTCGGCAGCCTGCGCCCGTTCAGTCGCACGGAAGGTGTCGCGAAACACAGCGGAGAGGCAGCAGCCCAAGGAATTCAGCAAGCAGCAGCTCTACTCCATGCTGGCAGAGGCGGTCAGAAACACTGGTTAAGAGCTCACCACGAACGTCTGCTGGGTCAAAAAAGCGGACCACCATCCACCGGTACCCGCGCCCGCAAGGCTGGGGCGCTTGGTCATCCGAGGTTCAGGGACGAACGTCTAAGGCTGGTTAGCGGGGATGGGCTCCGCTGGAGTAGGATGGATGAAACTTACACTTGCCGCACTGACCGTTCTCGGTGGGACCGCATTCTCAATTGCAACGGCATCGGCGATGCCCGTTGCTCCGCTTGGACAATCAAACATCGCGAGCGTTGAGACAGTAGCCCTGGTGTGCGGTCGGCACGGATGCGTCCGAACCCGCCCGGTCTATCGTCCTGCCTATCGCCGCGGCGTAGTCGTCGTTCGTCGGCCCTATGCCCATCGATACTATCGGCGCTACTGAATTCCGTAAACCGCCGCACAGAAACAGGCGGCCCAACTGAGGCGGCCTTAACCTTGTGTTCCGCAGGCGGAAAGTTTGCGTTCGCAATGTGTTCCGGGCCCTGTTAGATACCTTGATCTACCTCAAGGTAAGCACAAAACGAAAACCCTGGTGGCTGTCAACCGAGGCAGGCTTACTGCCTTGTATGGCGCTTCAAAACAGCGACGCGCCGATCTCGCTGCCACAATTCCAAATCGTGGCGGTCGAGCATCTGGGTGGCTTTCGCCTTGGCTTCATCGTCGTCAGCGCAGTCGAGCTCTTGGACTCCACTGATATGTCCGTCCTGGCTGTAAGCGCGGTAGTCCATCGTGCTCGTTCCCCGTTGGGAACACCCTGTCACGCTGGAGCCGCCCGCGAACTAACATAGATCGACAGACCTAAGAGCACGCCGACTGAGGCGGTTGCGACGGAGCTTCTCGGCGATCGGGCGTGCATCCCGTCCATGTCAAGTGCGCTGTCATCCATTTTGCAACAGCAACCCGGTTCCGTTAATGGAAACAACGATTTTATGTTGCACCGGACACATGACGGAGTAGGTTTTTAGATCCCGGGGCTGGTCCATATTTCACTTGTCTATTTAACCCGGCTTTTTTTGACCTGCGCGGGCCGCAGCGATTTAACCTCCCGCTGCGGCCTTCGTATGTGCGGTTAGGCGGGCCAGCGCGAACCGACTGGCAGTGCCTTCTGTTCAGCAAGCCGCGGCCTGCCTGCGACGTGGCACTGATGCTGGAAGGGCCCGCGGCTCCGAGCGTTGGCTTAACGAAATTATCAGGATCGCCATCGCGGCACCGAGGCACAGCGCGGTAAGTCCGGCGGGCACGCCTGAGAAGGTCGGAATCGTCGCTGCACGGATTTCCGGTGCAAGCGCGGAAATTCGAGTCCCAGCTTGCAAACCGAAATGGCCTCTGCACAGTTCCTGTAGCCCCGCCCCGCTGTTGTCTGGTGCCCCCGGTCAGCTGTTGTTGCGCAAGAAAACGTAGTCAGCGGAATAGGGAACGCTGAGATAAGCGCCTGCAGTTTCACAAGGTCCTTGCGTCATGCCACCTTTGGTGTTGATGCGCTCGACCGTCGCGGCTTCGGACAGTACGCCGCTGCCGCGATGTTCAATGGTGTCAAGCCTCAGCCAGGCAATGTCGTTTGCAGTCTCGCCGGGCGCGGCGGAGACCACTCTGGCCTTCACGCCGCTGCCGTCGATGTGATCCCAACTCGGACCGGCAGAGTGCAAGCCGATCGACTTCCCGTCGGCGATGAGCGTGGCAACCGGCTCGCGAAATTGCCAGCTGAGCGCGCGAGGCTCCGACGGATATTTTTCGGACTCCGGCCGGCACTGGTAGATCTGGGCGCCCTCGGCATGAAATGTTGCGATCACTGCGCCGGCGCGCGCGACGATCGATCCAGTACTCTCCGCCGACACCTTGGCGACCAGCCAGGCACCGACGAGGCAGACCACGGCGACCGTCAGTTTTAAGACACCAATCATCGATTCTCTCCAGTTTAGATCCAAACATGGTTATGTCTCGACCTCATCCTTAACGCAGCCGGCATTCAGCGTTCGCGCAGCATCTCCTGGCGATAGCGGCGCAACGGCGACAGAAGATAGCTCAGGAGGCTCCGCGATCCGGTCTTGATCTCGACCGTCACCGCCATGCCGGGCGACAAGTTGACCATCCTGTCGTCGATCTGCATTCGGGTGCGGTCGAGCGAGATGCGCGCGCTGTAGTTCAACTCCTGACCTTTCGGCTCACTGGATTCGCTGGTAGCCGCGAGCGGCCGTTCACCGGTGCGGTCCTGGCGGTCACGAATTACGGCGTCCTGCGACACCGAAATGACCTGGCCATGCAACAGGCCATAGCGGGTGAAATTGAAGGTATCGACCTTGATCTCGGCTTGTTGTCCGGCTCGAACGAAGCCGATGTCGCTGTTTGACACCATGGCCTCGATCTCCAGCTGGCTGTCGCTCGGCACCACCACCACCAGGGGCTGCGCTGCCGTCACCACGCCCCCGACCGTGTGAACCGCGAGTTGTTGCACGACGCCGTCCACCGGGGCGGTCAACAGCTGCAGCCTGGTTCTCTGCTCCGCCTTGATCAGATCCTGGGCGAGCCCGCTGGCCTTCTGCTCGGCCTTGGCGAGTTCGTCGGACAGGGTATGCCGATATTCGGCCACGGCCTGACCGCGCGTCTCGCGAATGGCGGCAACGGCGGCTTCGGTCTCATGCAGATGGCTCTTCTGCACATTGAACTCCTCTTGTTGCTCGACCAGCAGCTGTACCACCTCGAAATAACTCAGCTTCGAGCCCAGCTCTTTCTCGACCAACGTCTTCCAGATCTCGACGCGCGACTGGATCACGGGAATGATCGTCTCGAGCTTGTGGATCGTTGCTACCGTGGTCGCCTGCTCAGCTTCCTTCTGCGCCTGTTGACGGAAAAGTGCTGCGAGTTTGGCTCGATGTTCGGTCACCTGGTTCAGCAAAAGCTGGCGTTGGGTGCCGATCAGCTCGGGCTCTGCGCCGTTCGGCGGCACAAATTCGCCCATGGGATTATCGCCGTCGGAAAGCGCCGCGCGCAATCGTGCGATGTTGAGCCGCTCGGCAAGCAGATCGTTGTGCAAGTGGTCGCGCTCGGCCTCGTTAGCCGTCGGATCGAGCTCGATCAGGACGTCGCCGGCCTTGACCGTTTGCCCATCCTGGACCCGGATCGAACGCACCACGCCGGTCTCGAACGGCTGCACGATCTTCGTGCGGCCGCTGGGGAGGATTTTTCCCGTTGCCGCCGCTACGATATCAATGGTGCCCCACCAAGCCCACAGCAGCGCCGTGCAGAACAGCACAATGATGGTGGTCGCGATGGCGCGTCCAATCGGCGACGGCGGCGTTTCCACAATCTCGAGTGCAGCCGGCAGAAATGCCAGTTCTTCGCCGCGCTGGTGTCGCGGAGACCGGAACGGGACCACGCGTGGCGTGGGCCCAGCTGGCAACACTGATTCAGTTGACTTCATGGAAGCCTCCTTGCAACCGATGCAGCGACGCATACCGGCCGCCGCTTTTGATCAATGTTTCGTGGCTGCCGTCCTCGACCAGTCGGCCCCGATCCAGCGTGACGATGCGATCCGCCGTCCGGACCGTCGAAAGCCGGTGCGCGATGACGAGCACCGTCCGCCCGTTGGCAATGGCCTTCATGTTGTGCTGAATGATGCGCTCGCTCTCATAGTCCAGAGCGCTGGTTGCCTCGTCGAAGATCAGGATCCGTGGATCGGTGACGAGCGCGCGTGCAATGGCGATGCGCTGGCGCTGACCGCCAGATAGGGTCGAGCCGCGCTCGCCGACGACGGTATCGTAGCCCTCGGCCAGTTCGAGGATGAACTCATGCGCGCCCGCCAGCCGCGCCGCAGCGATCACGCGCTCCATCGGCATCGCCGGATCCGCGAGCGCGATGTTGTCGCGGACCGAGCGGTTGAACAGCACGTTCTCCTGCAGCACTACGCCGATCTGGCGGCGCAGCCAGGCGGCATCGGCCATCGCCAGATCCATGCCGTCAACCAGCACGCGGCCTCGCTCCGGAACGTACAGCCGCTGGACCAGTTTCGCGAACGTGCTCTTGCCCGATCCCGAAGGGCCGACGATACCAATTGTCTGGCCCGCCGGCACATCGAAACAGACGTCGTGCAGAACCTCCTGTCCGTCGATGCGATAGCGGAACGAGACGTGGTCGAATTTGATATCGCCGCGGATTGCCGGCAGCCGCGCGCGACCGGGCGAGTAGGTCGGCTCGGCGGTGGTGTTGAGGATGTCGCCAAGCCGGGCGATCGACAGGCGCGCCTGGTGAAAATCCTGCCATATCTGTGCGAGACGCAGCACCGGCGCACTCACCCGACCGGCCAGGATATTGAAAGCGACGAGTTCGCCGACCGAGAGGCTGCCGTCAATCACGAGCCTGGCGCCGAAATAGAGCAGGCTCGCCATCACGATCTTGTTGACCAGCTGCACGCTCTGGCTCGCGCTGTTGCCGAGGCTCAAGACCCGGAAGCTCGCGGCCACGTAGCTGGCGAGTTGCTCTTCCCAGCGGCGCTGCATCTGCGGTTCGACCGCCATTGCTTTCAGCGTCTCGATTCCGGTGACGCTCTCGACCAGGAACGCCTGGTTCTCGGCGCCGCGGCGGAATTTCTCATCCAGCCGTCGCCTGAACAGTGGTGTCGCCCCGGCCGATATCGCGATGTAGAACGGGAACGAGCCAAGCACGATCCAGCTCAACAAGGGCGAGTAGACGAACATCACCCCGAGAAAGACAAAGGTGAAGAGCAGGTCGATGACAAGCGTCAGCGCCGAGCTGGTGAGGAAGTTGCGGATGTTTTCCAATTCACGGACCCGCGCCACCGAATCGCCGACCCGCCGCGCCTGGAAATACGCCATCGGCAAAGCCAGCAAATGGTGAAACAGCCGCGCGCCAAGTTCGACGTCGATGCGGTTCGTGGTGTGCGCGAATAGATAGGTGCGCAGGATTCCCAGCACGGTTTCGAAGACCGAGATCGTCACCAGCCCGAGCACAAGGACGTCGAGGGTGCTCAGAGAACGATGCACCAGCACCTTGTCGATGACCACCTGGAAGAACAGTGGCGAGACCAGGCCGAGCAGCTGCAGGAAGAACGACGCGACCAAGACTTCGCCCAAGAGACGTCGATATTTCTGAATCGCGGCGAGGAACCAGGTGATGTCGAACCGCCGGGTGATATCCGATAATCCGGCGCGCCGGGCCATCAGGATCAGACCACCATCCCAGACCGATACGAGTTCGTCCCGCGTCATCAACACAGGCCGGGGCGCCAGCGGCGACTGCACCAGCACCCTTTCCTCGCCTGCCTTGGCGAGGAGCAGGAATCCGCCATCGCGGAGCGATGCGATGGCGAGCAAGGGCGTGCCACCCAGCCGTGACCAATCGGTTCGGTAGGCGCGTGCCTTAAGGCCGAGATCCCTGGCGCATCGGAGCATCTCCGGTGCGCCGATCTTGTCCGTTCCGAGCCGATGCGCGATCTGCGCGGCATCGGCCGCGACGCCCTGGAGATGCAGCAGCGTCACAAGCGCCTCGAGACCTGGATCGGTCGGTGTCGGGCGGTTGGTTTCGATTTTCATGGTGCTCTCCAGGGCGAAGTGGTTTCGGCTCAGGCGGCGTGCGGCACTGCGAGCTGCGGTTGCTGGGTCGCCGAGGGAGCGGCGATCGGGACCGCATCGTGACCTTCTCCCGCCGAGACCAGGCTCGACGCCATGAACTGGCCAAGCAGGGCGGCACTCGCAGCCGGCGAGCTTGTCGCAACCGCGGCGCCTCGGCTCACCGGCGCCTGGATCTGGATGTTGTTGCCAGGTCCACCGTCGAGTACATCCTGACCTCCTCCGCCGATCAGAACGTCATCCCCGCCCCGCCGTTGAGGGTGTCGTTGCCGGCACCGCCGATCAGCACGTCATCTCCGTCGCCGCCATTGGCGATAAGCTGTACGTTGGCTGAGAGCGAGGTCCCATTGATGACATCATCGCCGCCAAGGCCGTTGATGACGAGGCGATCGGTTGACTCGAATCCGGTGATCGTCACGTCATTGGCGAGACCCGTCACCGTGACCACACCGTTGTTATCGCTGATGTTGATCACGTCGCTGGCATTGGTCGCGTTGATGACGACCGTGTCCACCTGGCCGTCGCCGACGCCACTGCCTGGCGTCGACTCCAGGTCGATGGCGACGTGGTTGACACTGGTCTTGGACAAGTCGTCCACCGTGATGGTGTCCGCGCCGCCCAGGGCGTTGACATCGATGGTCTCGATGTTGGTGAGATTCATCGTGACCTGTCCGACGTCGCGGGTGAGCGTCGCCCCTCTGCCATTGGCCGAGATCTCCATGCTCTCGTTGGCATTTGAGCCGTTGAACACGAGCGTATCGTTGCCCGCGCCGCCGTCGACCGTGTCGCTGCCGTCTCCGGGATTCCAGACGAAGGTGTCGTCGCCCGTTCCCATCGAGGCCATGTCATTCCCGCGGCCGCCGGTGACGGTGTCGTTGCCGGCGCTGCCGGTGATGATGTCGTTGCCGTCACCGCCATTGACGGTGAGGTTGACCTGCCCGGCGTGGAGCCCGGAAGCGTTGATGATGTCGTTTCCGGCACCTCCATTGACGACGAGCTGATCGAGGCCGGTGTCGGTGCCGTTGACTGTCACCTGCGCCGCCAACCCGTTGACGACCACCGATGAACCGCTGCTGGCGAGACTGATTTTGTCGTCGCCGGCGGTGCCGTTGACGTTCACGGTATCCGCAACGCCGTCGCCCTGACCGGTGCCCGGTATGCCCGACAGGTCGACCGCGACTTGCTTGGTGTCGGTTCCGGAGAGATCACCGACGTTGACGGTGTCGGCGCCCCCGAGGGTGGCGAGGTGGATGTGCTCCATGCCGCCGAGGTCCATGGTGACATTGCCCACGTCGCGGAACATCCTCACCCGCGAGCCATTGGCGGAGATGTCGATGTTCTCGTTGATGTTGGCGCCGTTGAAGACCAGCGTATCGGTGCCGGCCCCACCTTCGACAATGTCGCTGCCGTCACCTGGATTCCAGATGAAGGTATCGTTGCCGTTGCCGAGGTCGGCGACGTCGTCGCCACGGCCGCCGATCACGGTATCGTTTCCGTCACCGCCGATCAGACGGTCGGCGCCGGCGCTGCCGGTGATGTTGTCATTGCCCGCCCCGCCATCGATCACGAGCTGCACACTTCCGGCGGCAAGACCGGCTGCGCTGATGACGTCGTTGCCAGTACCGCCGTTGACGGTGAGCCGGTCGTTTGCGCCCTCCGCGCCTGTAAGGGTGACCGTCGCCGGCAAGCCGGCCACGGTGACCGAACCTCCCGTTCCAGTTATTTGAATGCTGTCATTGACCGCGGTGCCGTTGACGGTCACGGTGTCGGCTGCTCCGTCGCCTACGCCGCTGCCGGGCACTGCCGCAAGGTCGATATTGACCTGGGTAACACCGGTACCGGTGAGGTCGCCGACGGTGAGGTTGTCGGCGCCGCCGCGAGCCGCGACGTTGATATGCTCCATGCCGTTCAGATCCATGGTGACGTCGCCGACGTCGCGGGTGAGCTTGACCCGGCCGTGATTGGCCGTGATGCTCATGCTCTCACTGACGTTGGCCCCGTTGAATTGGAGCGTATCGGTGCCGTCCTGGCCTTCGACCGTGTCGCTGCCGTCGCCTGGATTCCAGACGAAAGTGTCATCGCCGCTGCCGAGGCGTGCAACGTCGTTGCCGCGGCCGCCGGTGATGACGTCATTGCCATCGCCGCCGAGCAGCGTGTCGTTTCCGTCGCCGCCGGTGATGGTGTCGTTGCCGGCGCCGCCATCGACAGTAAGGCTGATCAGGTTGGCGAGACCGTTTCCGGCGGTGAAGACGTCATCGCCGCCGTTCATGTTGAGCACGAAATTCTCGGTGGTGCCGATGTCGAGCGAAAACGGCGCCGGGCTGATGCGGTCGAAACGCACGCGGCTGCCGTTCGCGGTGAGCGTGAAGATTTCGGCCCCGTTGCCGCCATTGACTTCGGCGGTATCGTTGCCGTCGCCACCCTCCATGAGGTCGGTGCCGTCTCCCGGGTTCCAGATCATGCGATCGTTACCGGCCTGTCCAAACATCTGGTCGTTGCCGGCGCCACCGATCAGCGTGTCGTTGCCGTCGCCACCGAACAGCAGATCGTCGCCGCCTTTGCCGAGCAGCGTGTCATTGCCGGCCTGGCCGAACAGCAGGTCGTTCCCGGAGCCTCCGATCAGGGTGTCGTTGCCATCCCCGCCGAACAGCTGTACGGCGGGCATTGCACCGTTGGTTTCGTCGACTGCAATCGTGTCATTGCCGCCTTGGCCGAACAGTTGAATCAGCGTGGTGTTGGCAACCGACGGCGTGTCCCCAAGGACCGTAACCGCGCCGTTGTTGATTCTGAATCGTGCCTGCTGCGTCGCGGCTGGCGACGATGCTATCATCCAGTCCGTCTCCAATCACTGATAGCGTGCCGGTCCGAGCAGAAAAAGAGGCTGTGATCGCCATGTTGGTCGTCCTTTGAGTTGATATGTTGCGCAATACGCGTTGAAGATGATGGGTCTTTCGAAATTTTCGTCCCGAGCCTCTCAGAAGAATCCGATGCTTAGATCGAGGCCATAGAATGCAAACAGCAGCGTGACGACGACGCCGGCGCCGCAAGACATTGCGACCATTCCGAGTACATCGGCCTTAGCCTCGGTTTCAGACTCGCGGAAAAGAACGTTTTTCTGATGGGCCAGGTGTGCACCTGGCGAAACATTCGATCTCGTAGCCATTGTCACCTCCGTTAACTCTTGACCCGCGGATGCGCGGTTGCCGGGCCATCAGAAATGGCGGCCCTGCGCTACGGAAGTATTTCAGGAAACGAAAATTGCGTTACGGTTGTAACCTGGCGGGCGATCGCAGGCAGCGCGCCAATGCCGAGGCTAGCTCCGTATGCTCGAGCGGCCACCGCAGCACCTCGGAGATTCCAGAATGCGCCAGCACGTTGATGGGGACATCGACCGCGGTCGCAAGCAGTACCGGCTGCAGTGGCGATGTTTCGTGCAGGGCCAGTGCGAGATTCACGGCGGCTTCAGGCTGCGAACCCTGGCTGACCAGGATGACATCGAAGCGGCCGGGTTCGGAACGGCATGCCGCAAGGGCATCCGCCGCAAGCTCAAACCCGACCGGCTCGTAGCCCAACGCTGCGAGTTTCTCTTCATCGCGGAGCAGGCGCTCTCGCTCGGTTTCGACAATCAACACGGTCTCACCGTATCCGAGCGGCAGCCCTGACCCCCTATCCTCCGCGATCGTATCCGCCGCCACCGCAGGCAGCCAAATCTCAAATCGGCTTCCGCAACCCGGTTCGCTCTGAACGTTGATAGCTCCATCATGATCACGGACGATTTCCCGAACCGTTGCGAGACCGAGGCCAGTTCCTGCGACACGCGTCGTGAAGAACGGATCGAACATTCGTCGCGCGACGCGTTCGTCGATTCCGCGTCCTTCGTCCGTTACGGAAAGGCAAACGTAGTGGCCCGGGGAGAGTTCGCCATCATTCATAGTAACGAGAGCGGCCACGTGTTCGATCTTCGCGGCCACCCGGATGCACCCGTTGTCATCCATCGCTTGCGCGGCGTTGCTGCAAAGATTGAGGATTACCTGCTGCAGCTGTGCAGGCTCGCCGGATACTGCGACGTCAGCGGCGACGTCTTCGAACACCAGTTCAATATCCGGTGGCAGCGATGCCCGCAGCAATGAGGCAGCCTCGTCGAACAAGGTGCGCACCTCCAGTGGTCGGGCACGCCCGTCGGCCCGACGGCCGAAGGTTAGAATATTGTCGACGAGATCGCGACCGCGCTCGGCGGCCCGGCGGATCTCATCGATATGCTGGGCCGGTTTGGTACCGCGGATGAGTTGTGGCTCCACCATCTCCGAATAGCCGAGGATGGCGCCGATGATGTTGTTGAAGTTATGCGCAATCCCGCTGGCCAGTGATCCGACTACCTGCATGCGACGGGCCCGCTCCAGCCGCGTCGTGAGCTTGCCCTGCTCGCGTTCCAGAAATTCGCGCTCGAGGGCGTTGGCCACGGCATCACCAGCAAGCTGCGTGATCGGGACAGGAGAAATCTTGTTTCTTATCGGCCGGAAGCGGTCAAAACCCATGATCCCGCGTACCCGACCCGGTCGGACCAAGGGCAAACAAGCCCAGGCGCGCACGCCGGCGTTCATCAGCGCGTCCTTGACGGCACCAGCCGGCAACGCGCTCGCGTCGGCAATGGTCACACTTTCACCTGCGCCAAGCTGCTCGGCGACTGAGAGTGCCTGTCGAGGCCAGCCGGGCGGAAACGTTACTCCATCCCTTGACCATGCGTGTATCCGGACCGGCTTCTCGTCCAGAACCACATAGGCGCGATCCGCATTGACGACACGGCTAAACTCGCAAAGCACCTGCTTCAATCGCGTCCCGGTCTCGGCCGGCGAGCAGTTGATCAGACGCGTCGAATTCTCGGCGATCACGTGTTCGAACGCGGCGCGTCGGCGCAACGCAAGGGCGCGGGCACGAAGCCGAAGCCCGACGAATACCAGGACGACCACCAGCAGCAAGGATACCAAATACAACAGGAGCCTGAAGCGCTGCTCGGAGGCTTCGACAGCTGAACGGTGGTTGGAGAATACAACGCGGACCGCCTGCAGGTAGTGTCCGCCGGGCACCGCGATAAAAGCCTTCAGCGTCGCGTCGATCTCGGGCAAGAGGCCATACAGCAGCCGCGTATGCGCCAGCATCGCACGAGCGACTTCCGCGTCTGGCCCCTCGGCGGGCGCCTGTGCCGCAAACCCGTTTATCCGTTGTTGGAGCGCCTTGAGAGCGTCGGCCGACGTGTCGCGCGCGAGGTAAAGGATCGCTGCCCCCAGTTCGGCGGCCGCTGCGGCGAGATGCTCGTCGTGCACGCGGAATGCCGGACTTGTGCCCAGTAGACCGATATAGGACAGCGAGTTCTGCAGCAATGCGTTGCTGGTCTTGAATCGCTCCATCAATTCTTCCTGGCGGATAACCGCGGCTCCGAGAAGGTCAACCGGGCCGGTATCGAGACGCTCGATTTGGGCGTGGGCGCGAAGCCGGCTGACCGCCTCTTCCATGTCCCGCGCCGCGATGACGAGACTGTCATAGTCGCGCAGCAACCCGGTCCGCGCCTGCAGAACGTCTCGGTGGAGCGAGGCTTCGGCAAGCGCATAATCGTCGAACACCCGCAAGATCGCCGCATAGGCCGGCGCGTTTGAATCGATCCCACGCAGCAACAGCCAGGTCAGCAGGGTTAGCAGCAGCGAAACCCCAAGTACGCCTGGCAAATTCCTCATGGCCGCACGCTGCCGGTACCGGGCGCGGCCGGCCGCAGCTCTTGATTTCGATAGGTGCCGGTCAATGTTCTGAGGAAAGCAACGATGGCCGAGGTTTGCTGGTCTGTCAGAACGCGGTCGAGCTGGGCCACGCCCATCGCCTTCACCGCCTCGGGCAACGTCGGCGCGCTGCCATCGTGGAAATAGGGCGCCGTGGCCGCAACGTTTCGCAGGCTCGGGACCCGGAGCAGTTCGGGAGCTGGCGAGCCCAGCGGGTGAAAGACGCCGTGTCTCTGAAACAGGTTGCCGCCGACGTTGACACCTTGATGGCAAGTGACACAGCCCAGCGATTTGAACAATTGATAGCCAGACAATTCCTCTGCGCTAATCGCATCGGTTTCTCCAGTGAGCCACCGGTCGAAGCGACTGTTCGGCGTGGTAAGGGATCGCTCGTACGAGACGAGCGCATCCACTACGGCGGCAGCGTCGGGCTCCTTGCCGTAGGCATCGCGGAATTGTCTTGCGATTTCCGGGTCGTCGCGCATCCTGGCGGCGACTTCGTCCGGGCTCGACCCCATGATCGCGGGATTGCGCAGGATGTGCTCGGCCCCTTCCTCAAGCGAGCGCATGTTTCCCTCCCAGTTCAGACGAAAATTCAAGCCTGCGTTAAAGACCGTGGGCGTGTTGAGGGCCAATGTTTGCCCCTCCCGAGTGTCGCTGACGTTGGCACTGGCGCCGTTGGTTCCTATGTCGTGGCATGACGAACAACTTTGTGTGCTACTGCGAGATAGCCGTTTGTCGCTGAACAATTTCTCTCCGAGCAACACCCGCTGTAGCTCCTGGCCATGGGCAAGGGGAATTGGCGTGATCGGCTCCTGGACGGCGCCCACAGGAGGGTTTGGCGATTGAGCGGCGGCCAGTCCCGGGGTAATGAGGCAGAGATAGAGCAATGAAATTCCGCGCCAGCGGATCGAGGTCGCCAGCGCTCGGAGGATCAGCGGAAGGGTTGAGCCTGATGGGCGGTTCATCGTCGACGGACGCAGGCCTTCGCGGAAACGTTGAGCGTCAGGTGTGCGTTCTCGTCGTAGAGGACGACCCTGCCTTACAGCGCATGATCCTAAACTATTTCGGAGAGAACAACATCCGTACCCTGCTGGCGTCCAATCGCCAGGAGATGGTCGACCGGCTCGGCGATACCGAGGTTAACCTGGTGATCCTCGATCTTCGGCTCGGGCTCGAGGACGGTCTCGACCTGTTACGAGAGGTCCGGCTTGGCTCCGACGTACCGGTCATCATCATAACCGGTCACCGCCGCGATGACATCGACCGCGTGGTCGGATTGGAACTCGGTGCCGACGACTACCTGACCAAACCATTCAACCTGCGCGAATTGCTTGCGCGTGTCCGCGCGATACTGCGACGGTTCGATGCCGGAAGAGCCGCTCCGGCTCGTGCCCCCGAGCGGGGACGCTTTCGATTTTCCGGCTGGCAGCTCGACCGCAGGATCCGACAGTTGACTGACCCGGCCGGCACCCCCGTCGCTTTGACGAAGGGGGAGTATGCGATGCTGCTTGCATTTCTCGAAGCGCCACAACGTCCGCTTAGCCGCGAGCAACTGCTGCAGGCGACCCGCGTTCACGAAGATGTCTTCGATCGCAGCATTGACGTGCAGATTCTTCGATTGCGGCGCAAGCTCGAGCGTGATCCTAGTGCCCCGCGTGTGATACAGACCGAGCGCGGCGTCGGATATGTGTTCGCCGTCCCAGTGGACCGCATTTAATCGGGACAGACGGCGAAATGTGGCGGAGCTGCGCATTCACGGCCCAGCCATTAGCCCTAGCGCGGTGCGACTTCGATTTCTCGAGGCAATGGCCGTGCCGTCTGCTGGCCCGAAGTGCATCACTCGGAGATATCCCTGACCTTGATGTGTTCTTGGCGATCAGTCGCGGGCGCGGCTCGGCGACGCGCGCTCCTGCTGAACAAGGACGTGCGCGTGGGGGAAACCGTGCTGATGAGCTGAATTACGGTGCCAACATTCTTGAGCGCGTCACGAACCATTCCCAGGCGCGTGCGAACCAATGGAGGCTGAGCAGCTTGGGCTTTACGATCAGGAATAGCCGGTGAACAAAAGCCAAGCTCAACGCATAGGCCAGCACGATCATTACCGTACCAGTCACCCAGTGGTCCTCTCCGACGAGAGCCACGGCCAACAGTTTGGCGGGCTCCACCGTGCACACAGGTACGGCTAAGACGGCGAGTGACTGGTAAGGTCCAAGCTTCTCGATCCTTCGCCTGATCCGGCTGCCCCTCACGCTCGTTACTCCGTCTCCCGGGGACAAAACCGCAACCCCGATGGAGGAACTCGCCTCAATCAACAAAGGTCCCGCCGATCACGGGTTTCTCTGCGCTGGCGTTCACCAGCGAGCCGCCGGTGCCGCAGTCGTGTGATGCTGGAAGCCCAACGCATCGGTTAATCCCGATATCGGCAGAACTCGTCGCCGTTTTCATACTCGATGCAGGTTTTGACGCGAGGATAAGGCCGCATTTCTCCATGATACCGGCCTTCATACCGTCCCTCGCCGCGGCCCGGCGAAGCGTATCCAGAACCGCGGTCAATATCATCATCCTCGCGACGCCAGTTTTGGCCGATCGTTCGGTGGTCCTCGTCTTGGTCCATCATACGGCCCATCTGCCGATGCATCTGACGCATGCGATCCATATCCATGGGGTCATCGCCGCGACTTTGCCGGGTGGTCCAATCTCGATTGATGCGGGTGTCCTCAGCGCTCTGGCGGTCGCGATCCCGTGCCTGTTCTGACTGTTGCGTGTGTTTCGGCATGGAATAAGGACCCCGTTTTCGGGGTGATCGGCATCCAATCGGGACCCCGGGATAAGGGTCCACAGTGGCTTCCATCGAGTCATGGAAGCCGAGGTTGGGATGCTGGTGGTGGAGACGATTGGTAAGATCCGTCGCGCCTACTTTGTTGATGGTCGTCCGATCAAGGCGATCTGCCGAGAACTTGGCGTATCGCGGAAGGTGGTTCGCAAGGTCATTCGTTCTCAAGCGACGGAGTTCCGGTATGAGCGCGAGACGCAGCCGCTCCCGAAGATGGGTGCCTGGAGTGCCGAGCTTGACCGGTTGCTGGCAGGGAATGAGAGCAAGGCGGCGCGGGAACGGCTGACGCTGATCCGGCTATTCGAAGAGCTTCGCGGCCTGGGTTACGCCGGCGGCTATGATGCGGTTCGTCGATACGCACGACGGTGGAGCAAGGAACGCGGCAGCTCGACAGCGTCGGCCTATGTGCCGCTCAGCTTTGCACCAGGTGAAGCCTACCAGTTCGACTGGAGCCACGAGGTCGTCCTGCTGAGCGGCACCACGGTGATGGTGAAGGCTGCTCATGTCCGGCTCTGTCACAGCCGCATGCTGTTCGTGCGGGCCTATCCGCGGGAGACGCAGGAGATGGTGTTCGACGCCCACGACCGGGCGTTCGCCCTGTTCAAAGGCACCTGCACCCGCGGCATCTACGACAACATGAAGACCGCCGTAGAGACGATCTTCGTCGGTAAAGGCCGTCTCTACAATCGCCGCTTCCTGCAGATGTGCAGCCACTATCTGGTCGATCCGGTCGCCTGTACGCCAGCGTCGGGGTGGGAGAAGGGGCAGGTCGAGAACCAGGTCGGGCTGGTCCGGGAACGCTTCTTCACGCCGCGGCTGCGGTTCAAAAACCTCGACGAGTTAAACGCCTGGCTGCTCGACAAATGCATCGCCTACGCCAAGGCTCATCGTCATCCGGAGCTGGCCGATCAGACGATCTGGGACGTGTTCGAAGCCGAACGCCCCAAACTCGTTCCCTATGCCGGCCGTTTCGACGGCTTCCATGCAGTGACAGCATCTGTCTCGAAGACCTGCCTGGTGCGCTTCGACAACAACAAGTACTCGGTCGCAGCCAGCGCAGTCGGACGACCGGTCGAGGTTCAAGCCTATGCCGATCGCATCGTGATCCGTCAGGACGGCCGGATCGTTGCCGAGCATCCGCGATCCTTTGGCCGCGGCGATACCGTCTACGACCCCTGGCATTATGTGCCGGTGCTCGCTCGCAAACCCGGCGCCTTGCGCAACGGTGCTCCCTTCAAAGACTGGGTGCTGCCGGCCGCGATCGAGCGGGTCCGGCGCAAGCTGGCCAGCACTGACGATGGCAATCGGCAGATGGTCGACATCCTCAACGCGGTGCTGACTGACGGCCTGTCCGCGGTGGAAGCGGCCTGTGCCGAAGCGCTCAGTCACAGCGTCCATTCCGCCGATGTCGTTCTCAATATCCTGGCCCGTCAACGTGAACCCGCCCCACCGGCCAACATCATGATGCCGGCCGCACTGACGCTCCGTCATGCACCGATCGCCGATTGTGCACGCTACGACAACCTCCGGAGGACCATCTGATGGAACGAACCCAAATCTTCGACCTCATGGGCGAACTCAAGCTCTACGGCATGAAGGCTGCCTTCGACGAGATCATGGCAACTGCCGTCAAGCGCCAGCACGAACCCCAGCGCATTGTCGGCGACCTGCTCAACGCCGAGATCAACGAGAAGCAAGCCAGGTCGATTAAATACCAGCTCACCATTGCCAAGCTGCCGCTTGCCAAGGACATCGCCGACTTCCAGTTCGACGGGACGCCGATCAATCAGACTCTCGTCAATGATCTCGCTGGCGGCGGCTTCATCGCCCAGCAACGCAACGTCGTCCTGGTCGGCGGAACCGAGCCCGCTTCATAATGCTCACCTTTCTATCTCGTTAGAGTTCCAGTTCTTTTTGTAGCGGAGTGCCGGACGGCGGACGTCTGAGGCGCCGCGCGGTGGCGGCTCGTTTGACGTCAGCACGCTCAAGATCGGCTGCTTTGATGATCCAAGGTGCCCCTTTGCAAAGCTGGCCCGCCGCGAGCTGGTCGTCCTTGATCAGACGTCGCACGGTTGATGGGCTGACGGAGAGGGCCGCGGCCGCCTCGTCCAGAGTGACCTCGCCGCGGTCGTGGCGCTCGCCTTCACGATAGGCTGCGACGTCGTTGTGGCTGCGCAAGCTGCACACTCGCGACTTGGTCCAGCCATTGCCGCGCCCCGTGGTCTTGCCGGAGCGGTTTAGCACCGACGCGATCGCTTTGTCCGGCATCTGCCGCGCCAGCACGCGCACGAGATCGACTGTCTCTCCCGCTGCGCTCCAGCGGTGCTGGCCGGAGCGATTCTTCTTGACCTTGAGAGCGGAGTGGTCACCGCCGTGCCAGCGGATCACCAGATCGAGCGTGGTGTCCTCGACGCGGACGACGATCTCGTCGATCAGCGTTCGCACGATCCGCTTGCGCGTCTCGGGGGCCACGCTGGCACTCGACCAAGCACGCTCCAGGTCGGCGCCTAGCGTCATCAGCCGCTCCCGGTCGGCAGGTGTGAGATCAACAGCGGGCGAAGCCGTCAGTGCGTCCAGCTCGGTCTCCAGATTGCGCGCGACCGCCAGCCGGTCATTCCATCGCTTTTCCAGCTCGGCGGCGACGAGACGATTGGCGGGATCGACGGCATCGTATTGGCGGCGCGCCCGCCCGACCTCATAGCGAGCCTGCTCCAGCGCCAGTTCGACTTGGCCGCGTTTGTCTTCGTTCGCACGGCTGCGCGCAGCCTGCGCGGCGAGTGCCGCCTCGATACCGAGCGGCTGCAGGCGCTCGACCACCTCGGCGGCCACGTCACGATCGATCCGCATGCCGCCGAACGAGATGCAAGGGTCACCGCCATGATTGTTGGCGCCGCCCCGACAATGGTAGCGACCGGTGTTGCCGTCCTTGCCGGAGTAGGCGACGTGAAGTTTGCGCCCACAATGGCCACAGCGCAGCAGGCCGGCGAGCAGAGCCTCACCTCGGCGCAGGGCACCGCGGCTCATCGGGTTCTTGCCGTTGGCGTTATCCGCAATCAGGCCGAGGTTCCTCTCATGGTCCGCCCAGCTCAGATAACCCTCATGATGGTTCGGAATCAACACCTCCCAATCCTTGCGCTCCCTCTTGAAGCCGCGAACCACCTTCTTGCGGCCGGCCTCGATGCTGATGCGGCTGCCAGTGCGCCCGAATGCATACGCGCCCGCATAGATTGGGTTGGTCAGAATGTGCAGGATCGTGTTGTAGACCGGCAGCTTCCACTCGACCAGGCGGCCTTCGGCGCCATAGGTGACGGCCGGCAGCGGAACGCGCTCGTGTCTGAACCAGAGGTGCACCTGACGCACCGACTGCATCTCGGTGAACTTGGCAAAGACGAGCGCAATCGCCTCGCCGACGCGCCGATCCGGGTCCTTCTCGATACGGTTGTGGCCGACCCGCACGTAGCCGACGGCGACCGTCATGAACAGCTCGCCCCGGCGCGCCTTCTGCTTCAGCGCTTCGAGCGAACGCTGGCGCAGTACCGACAACTCCATCTCGCTCATGGTACCCTTCATGCCGAGCAGTAGGCGATCGTTGGGCTGTCGCGGATCGTAGACGCCGTCCTCGTCGGCGATCAGTGTGCCGACGAGACCGCAGAACTCGAGCAGGGTGTGCCAGTCGCGACCGTTGCGTGCGAGCCGCGACGCTTCGATCGAGACCACGACTCCGACGCGCACCTCACAGATGGCGGCCAGCAGCTTCTCGAAGCCGGGCCTCGCGACGCCACCACCGGAGCGACCGAGATCGTCATCAATGACGGCAACATCGCTCCAGCCCAGCTGTCGCGCGCGCTCCGGCAAATTGTACTGACGGCGCTTACTTTCCAGGTTGTGGGCGACCTGATCAGGCGTCGACTGACGGATGTAGACGACGGCCTGACGGGCGAGGTGCTCAGGCGTGACCTTGCTCATGAGCGGCCTCCCTCGTCTCTGCGGTTGGCGTGCCCGTCTCGATATTGGCGCCGTCGGCGAGGGCCTCGACCAGCAGCCTCTCGATCAGGCGGACGAGAGTGCTTCTCTGCGACGCCGGAATCGCGGGCGTCTGGCGATCCTCCTCGAACAGGCTTCGTTGCAAGTAGCGTCTTGGTTGCATGATCCCCTCCTTCACGCAGGGGCCGCGCCCCGCCTCGAGAGGCGATAAGCACATCGATTCGCGCCCGCAGCTCGACGAGCCTTTCGACAGCCAACCGAGGGCTTGCTGTGAGCGTTGCAGAGCGAGCAATATCCTCGCTCATCCAGGCCGGGATTAGGGCGAGTGTCCCGTCGGGCTGCACCACGACCAAATGGTCCTCGCCGGCGAAGCGCTTGCGGTGCTCGACCTGCACCATCTGCCCGGCCCGAGGATGGAACGGATAGAGGATCAAAACCTCGAACGCCAGACACCCGGCATTGTGACGCTGTCTCGACGGGCACCGGCAAGACCCATCTGGCCATCGCTATCGCGCGAAGCTGCATCCGATCCGGCGCCCGTGGCCGCTTCTATAACGTCGTCGACCTCGTCAACCGGCTCGAGACCGAGACCCGCAACGGTCGGCAGGGACGGCTCGCCGAGCATCTGACCCGCATGGACTTCATCGTTCTCGACGAGCTGGGCTATCTGCCGTTCGCGCAATCCGGCGGTCAGCTCCTGTTCCATCTCATCAGCCGGCTCTACGAGCGCACCTCGATCATTGTCACCACCAATCTTGCGTTCGGCGAATGGCCGAGCGTGTTCGGCGATGCCAAAATGACCACCGCGCTACTCGACCGATTGACCCATCACTGCGACATCGTCGAGACCGGCAACGACAGCTGGCGATTCAAAAGCCGCGACGATGTTCAAACAACCCGCGCTCGCGCCGTCTCCGCAACCCCGACCAGCTCCGACGACCCGAGCGCTACCAGCAGAGCACGCCGCTCAAAGGGGTCCCTTTTGGATGCCGATAGGGGGTCCCAGTCGAACGCCGATTGACAGACATAACCTGTGAGTGGGGTCTTGTTCGCCTTCGGACCAAAAGGGGCAATGGAGTCAAAGCGGGATTGGCGTCCGGTTTGCCTCTGACAGCTGGCATGTCACGTCTTCAACCGCTCTTCGGCTTAGGGCCAAGTCCGGAAGTCTCCTCTACTCAAGGACCTCGTCCGCTATCGCGAGTACCGAGGCAGGCACGGTGAGTTCTAGCTGCTTCGCGGTCTTTAGGTTGATCACGAAGAGGTATTTCGTCGGTGTCTGCACCGGAAGATCGGCGGGCTTCTCGCCCTTGAGGATGCGATTTACATACGCTGCTGCGCGGCGATAGTTGTCAACAAATTCGGAACCGTAGGACATGAGCCCGCCATCGGTCGCGAACGCGCGCTCGAAATAGATTGCCGGAAGCTTGTACTTGCTAGCTAACTCGACGAACAGCTTGCGTTGAGTGAGGGCTGTCGCGCTCCCCGTCACGATGAGACCAGCGTCTCCATTCCGAGCGAGTGAGCTGATGACCCTTTCGATCTCGCTCGCATCCCCAACGCCGACCGGGCTTAATGCGATGCCCAGGGGTGTCGCGATAGCTTGGATAGCGCCGAACTGACCAATGCCGGTTGCTATAGTGGGATCTCGCACTACCACTACTCGCCTCAACGTCGGTACGGTCTGCTTGAGAATGTCAAGCCATTTACCGACCACAGCATAGTCAAACGAAGTGAAACCCGTGGCATTGCCGCCCGGCCGGGCCAAGCTTTCGACAAATCCAGCCCCGACCGGATCGGCGACGTTCACAAAGACAATGGGTAGTGTGTGGGTTGCTTGTAGCATTGGACCAGTCGCTGTGGCGCTAACCGCGACGAGCAGGTCGGGCCTAAGCGCCACTAGTTCAGCTGCCGCTCTCTGCACGTCGGCGCTGCCTCCGTTCGACCAGTGTACCTCAATGAGAACGTTGCGGCCATCGATCCATCCCAATTGCCGCAATCCATCGCGTAGTGCCGCGATACCTGCCAGACCGCGGGCATCGCCCTCCCTGAGCGGTACGAGCACGCCGATGCGACGGATTGCAGGTGACGATTGCTGCGCGTGCAGCGCCCAGGGCCACGCGAGTGCGGTGGTTATCAGAAGTAGAACGAGTTCGCGCCTTCGCATGGTCTCTCCCATGCTTGTTACCTGATCGGCGATCATAGTCTGGTGGGGATGCTCCGGCGAGTGGCAAACCCTCTCCAGTCGAGGAAAGTTCTAGGCGGGCAGGTCGGGCTACGGGTCAAAAGCGGCGGTCCGGGGTTCGCATACGGCAGGTCCGGACTACCCTTGACAGCGGACCTCCCCACGCCCGCAACGCCAACTATCGGTCGCCGATCCGATCCCCAATAGAGTTCGCGCGCATCTATCTGACGCCGCACGCCCATCTGGCGACCGGCAAAGCCGCCGTGTCGCGAGCCTCGTGGTCGCGGGCACCACCCGTAAATTTCCCAAGTGTTGGGCAGCCAAACTTACTGATTAGGTGGTGAGTTTGAGCGCCATCTATGAAAACGCCGAAGCCAAAGCAATGGACCGAGCGCGAGTTGCAGCGATTGTTGAAGCTCGCCCGAGCAGGAGCTGGCGTATCGAAGATTGCAGCCGAGCTGGGCCGTCACGCAGGATCTGTGAGGCGAATGGCGCGTAGTGTGGGAACACTGCTGAAGAAGTAGCGACAAGGGTACCTGATTGAGGACTAAGGGCGAGGCCCGGAGTGCCTAATTAGGCGATCTCGACAAGCTCGAGCTCTTGTGTTCCCGAGCCGACGACGTCGCCGACGCTCTTCCCCATCAGCGACTTCGCGACCGGCGAGACGAACGAAATGGACCCGGCCTTCGGGTCGGCTTCGTCCTCTCCGACAATGCGGTATGTCTGCACGCGCCCGTCGGCGCGGCTGAACGTCACCGTGCTTCCGAACGCGACAACATCGTTCGACGCCGGATTGGGGACCAGTTGCGCGGTGCGCAGCCGTTCGGCGAAGTAGCGGACATCGCGCAGGGGCGCGGCCGACTGCCGGCGCTTCTCGTTGACGTCATCGATGGCTTGCGCGGCTTCATAGGCCGCGCGCGCGTCCTGGAACTGCGTCTGCAGCGCCTGCAAGCCTGCATCGGTCACGAGGTTCGGATGCGGCGAGATCGGGCGATCCGGCAGCAATGTCTCGGAGGCGGTCTCGGCGCTCTCTTCCTTGGTAAAGGCGACGCTCAATTCGAATATCCCGTAAACAGTTTTACGGTGACCACCGCGCCATCGCACCGCGAATCCACCGACATGAACCGCCGGGCTGCCGGCGATCGTCGCTCACTATATCTCAAGTTCGACGAAACGGCGCAGCTTGACGACGAGGTCGGGCAGGGCCTGGCGGAACCGGGTCGCGTTCCGGAACGTGGTCGAGAACGGCGCGAACGTGATCATCGCGTTCCAGTGCCGGTAGCCGTAGACGGTCACCGAGACGCCGGACGCCGGAAAGCCCTCGATCTTGCGCAATTCGCCCAGCACGAGATCGGCAATCGCCTCCGCCGGCAGACGCCGCTTGCCATCGGGCGTCAGCGGCTGACTTGGCGCAACCGGCTGCACAGCGGTCACCGCAGGATCGGATGCGTCCTGGAGCTTCGGAGACTCGGCTTCCGGGATTTGTGCGACTTCCGCCATCGGCGCGGCCGGCATGGAGTCGGCAAGCGGCGGCGGGCTCGCGGCCTCTGCGCGCTTGTTGCCTCCCAGGATGCTGCTGATCATGGCCACAAGGCCTGCATCCCTCGCATCGTCACTCATCACGGCCCCCCCCGGGCTCGGCCTACTTTAACACCGGCGCCGTAGACCGCCACAAGGTCAGCTGATCAGATCGAGCCATCGCTCCTGCTTGGCCCCCGTCCGGTTCCACCGCGGCGCATCGAGCGATTCCCTGTGGCCATCCTTCGAGACGCCCGCCGTTGGCGGGCCCTCAGGATGAGGACCGAGCGTGGGCCTAGGTTTGACGCGCACCAATGCCGCTTGGCCTCATGCTGAGGAGACCGCCACCGGTCCGCGCAAAGCGCGGCACGATGACAGGCTCCGCGGTCGTCTCGAAGGACGAGGCGCGCACTGAGGTCGTGCAGAATGCCATATGCGATTGCGCTCGCGCCGAGGTGGGATCGGTGACTGCTCCTCGAACGGAATATACGCGAGCACGATGTTCGCGAGGACAAAACACTTTGCCGATTAGGTCGACGAAGCTGACATTGGTGCGCGTCGAGATTTCGATGACGAGGATGTTATTCGGCATTGCTGCGGGAAAAATTCATCGTGTCGCAGTTTCAGGGACTGATGCTGCGCTTCCACAACCGCATGGTCGACGGCAATGAGGGGCTGTCCTTCGAGGCCGTGCAGCAGCGCGTGCGCTTCCACTATCAATATATCGTGCTGAACGATTTCCTGCCGCGCATCGTCAATGCCGGCGTGCTGAACGATCTCAGGACCGGTGGCCATTACGATCGCAGCAGACTAGCCTACTATCACTGGAAGAATTTTCCATTCATGCCGGTCGAATTTTCGGTCGCGGCCTACCGGCTCGGCCACTCGATGATCCGGCCCGGCTATCGGCTGAACGACGCGGACAACATGCTGCTGCAGATCTTCCCCGATCCCAACAACCCCGTCAACAACGCGCTGACCGGCTTCCGCTCCATGGGTCCGGGACGCGCCATCGACTGGGGGCGGTTCATCGACATCGACACGCGCGCCTATGGCGTCGAGGACGACAGCACCAATCCGGACAACAAACGGCGGCTGCAGTTCGCCTATCGCATCGACACCTCGCTGGTCGATCCGCTGCGCAAGCTGCCGCCGGAGGTCGCCTCCAATCCGTCGTCGCTCGCGCTTCGCAATCTCGAACGCAGCTGGCGGCTCGGGCTGCCTTCGGGCCAGGCGGTCGCCAGGGCGATGCACCTGACGCCGCTGACCGACGAGCAGATCGTCATCGGCCGGGCCGTCGACAACCCCGACCCGACCGGGGATCCGCAGGTGCCGATCGCATCGATCGCGAACGGCGTGTTCAGGGGTAACTGCCCGCTCTGGACCTACATCCTGGCCGAGGCGCGCCAGTTCCAGACCGCCGTCACGGTCCCGGCCACCGGTGCGCCGGCGAGCGGCATCAACACGCCGCAGCTTGGACCCGTCGGCGGCCGCATCGTCGCCGAAGTCTTCCTCGGCATGATGTTCGGCGACGCCTCCTCCGTGCTGTCACTCGATCCGAACTGGACGCCGGTGACCGGCCCCGATTTCCGGTTGAAGGATCTCGTGACCTACGCGCTGGGCCAGGGCGCTCCGCTGCATTGAGCTGGTGACAACTGACGACTAGGCCGCCGCATCGCGCGGGCGGCCTTGTGGTCCACCTCTCCCCGACGGGGAGAGGTCGGATACGTTGGCGCGCAATTGCGCGCCTGAGCAATCCGGGTGAGGGGCTGCGGCATCCGGTGAGACCTAAACCCCTCACCCGGATCGCATCTTCGATGCGCTCCGACCTCTCCCTGCGGGAGAGGTGAATCGCGCCCTGAGCACAGATCGATCAAACCAAAATTCAGCTATGATTGATTTAATGCGCAGCCGCGAGGCCGCTCTCCGCGAGCTGCTCCGCGAACCAGAGCGACAGTGGCTGATCGAGGAGGCCGCTGACATAGACTTCCGACATGGTCACGTTGTGCCTGTCCAGCACCAGCAGCACGCCGATCCAATAGGCGAACCAGACATGCGGATCGGTCATCGCCTTCAGCTTGTGCTGGTCGTGATCGAGCGAGGTGTGATTGCTGGCCTTGCGGATCTCGACGGTGAGCAGATTGTTCAGGATCTCGCGCTGATGCACGACGACGTCGGGGTAGATCGACTTGCCCAGATGATCGTCGGTCGAGATGATCGTGCCGTGCGGCAGATGCAGCGTGCGCTCGCCGAGCCGGTCATAGTTGCAATCGACCGCCCAGCCTGAAAATTGCCGCTCGAGATAGACGGCGAAGCGGTGCGTGATCGCGCGCTCGCCGATGTCCTTCTCGAACAAAAATCCTTCCTGGGCGTAGAAGTCCCGGAGCGCCGCGATCACCTTGTTCAGCTCGGTCTGCATCGTGCCCCCGACCCATCCCACCTGCATCGATTGGATTCCGCACGGTCCCTCGCTCCCTCGCCCCGTTCTTACGGGGAGAGGGTGGGGTGAGGGGCCGCCTCCGCAAAATCGATTGAATGATAAATGGAATACGCCCGGCGCGCAGAGTCGGATAGACCTTTGCCCGAGTTCGCAGCCTGCCTTGCCCCTCACCCGAATCGCTGCGCGATCCGACCTCTCCCCGCAGAAGGGCGGGAGAGGTAAAGATGCATCCTACATCTGGACTTCGATCAGCCGCGGCCCCGGTTCGGCGACGGCCTCGGCCAGCGCCTTGTTGAACTCATCGGCGTTGGTGACGGCGCGGCCGGGCACGCCCATGCCCTTGGCCAGCGCAACGAAATCGAGCGTGGGACGGTCGAGGCGGAGCATGTCGTTGGCACGCTGGCCGGGTTCGCCGGCGCCGACATTGTCGAACTCGCCGCGCAGGATCTGGTAGATGCGGTTGGCGAACACGATGGTGACGATGTCAAGGTTCTCTCTCGCCTGCGTCCACAGCGACTGGATCGTGTACATCGCGCTGCCGTCGCCGACCATGGTGATGACCTTGCGGTCCGGACAGGCGATCGCGGCGCCGATCGAGAGCGGCGTCGAGAAGCCGATCGAGCCGCCCATGTTCTGGAGCCAGTCGTGCGGCGCGGCCGCCGCAGTCGGCGGGAAGAAGCCGCGGCCGGTGGTGAGGGATTCGTCGACCATGATCGCGTTCTCGGGGATCGCGCATGCGATCGCCTGCGCGATCGAGGCAAAGGTGAGCGCGCCGGTCGGCTTGACCAACTCCGTCAAGGCCTGCGGCTTGACATCCTTGGCGCTGGCCTTCACGGCGCCGGCCAGCGCTTCGAGCGCTGCGACGGAGTTCTCGCCCCAGGAGGTCATGCGATGGACGTCGCAGCCCTCGGGCTTGAGCATGCTCGGCTTGTTCGGATAGGCGAAGAACGCCACGGGATCGTCGGACTCGACCAGCACGATGTGACGGAATTTCGCCAGCATCGGCAGCGCGTTCTCGATCACGTAATGAATGCGGTCAATCGAATAGCGGCCGCGGCCGCGCGCCATCTTCGGGCGGAAGGTCGGGCCCATCACGGTGCAGCCGGTCTTGCCCGCGATGCGCTCGGCTAGCGCCAGGCCCTTTTCGCTCAGCGCGCTGCCAGTCATCAGCAGCAGCGTGCCCTCGCCGTCGCCGCGCAGGATCCTTGCGGCCTGCTCGACCGCTTGCGGGGAGTAGCCGGCGCGCTGCTGCTCGGCCGGCACCTCGGCGATGCCGTCGGCCTCGTTCCAGGCGGTGTCGGCGGGCAGGATCAGCGTCGCGATCTGCGGCGGGGCACTCCTGGCGGCGGCAATCGCCGCGGCGCCGTCGGCGGCGACCGATTTGGAATCCGGCGAGGTGCGGACCCAGGACGACATCGGCCGGGCCAGACCCTCGATGTCGGAGGTCAGCGGCGCGTTGTAGCCGATGTGGTAGACGGCGTGCTGGCCGACGATGTTGACGATGCCGGAATTGGCCTTCTTGGCGTTGTGCAGATTGGCAAGGCCGTTGGCGAGGCCGGGGCCGAGATGCAGCAAGGTCGAAGCCGGCGTGCCCTTCATGCGGAAATAGCCGTCGGCCGCGCCCGTCACCACGCCTTCGAACAGGCCGAGCACGCAGCGCATGCCCGGCACGCGGTCGAGCGCCGCGACAAAATGCATCTCGGAGGTGCCCGGGTTGGTGAAGCAGACGTCCACCCCGCCCTCGACCATCGTCCGTACCAGGCTTTCCGCACCGTTCATTCTGTCTGCTCCCGCAACCGGCTATTTCCAGAGATCCATGCGATCAATCATTGTTCGCGGAACCCGTCAAAGCAATAGCCGGCATCGCGGCCCTGCCCCGCATGGCGACCTGCCGGTTTGGCTAATGCCCGTTCCGAATAAATCGGAACGGCATTAGATTCTTGTTTTGACGCGCTTTCTTGATGCGAACCGGCGTCCACCTCGCTTGAAAACGCTTTTACGCTTTTCGGCAAATTGACAGGGTTGCCGATTTGCTAACGCCAACCGCGGGAGGTGACGCCCCTCACGGGCCCGTGGCTTGCGGAATGCGCGCAAATATGGCCTCTGGCTTTGGTTGAATCTATTTTTTTGTGGGGGAAACAATGATCCGGTTTTTTGCCGTGCAGCTGACCGCAATGGCACTCTTGCTGGCTGGCGCGGCCGACGCGTCAGCAGCGGGGATGGTGGACTTCACGGGCACCAGCTTCACCGGCTATCTCGGCGGCGGCGCGAGCCCGATCCCCCGCACCACCGTCACGTACAACGGCAATTATGCTCCCGGCACGGTCGTGATAAACACCGCCGAGCGCCGGCTCTATCTGGTGCTCCAGAACGGCCAGGCGCTGCGCTACGGCATCGGCGTCGGCCGCGACGGCTTCCGCTGGGGCGGCGTGCACAAGATCACCGCCAAGAAGGAATGGCCGGAATGGACGCCGCCGTCGCAGATGATCGCCCGCCGGCCCGACCTGCCGCGCCACATGAAGGGCGGGATCGAGAACCCGCTCGGCGCGCGCGCGATGTATCTGGGATCGACGCTCTACCGCATCCACGGCTCCAACGAGCCGGAGACGATCGGCCAGGCGGTGTCCTCCGGTTGCTTCCGCATGACCAATGACGACGTCACCGACCTCTACGGCCGCGTCGGGGTCGGTACCACCGTGGTGGTGCTGAACAACTAGGGCGCAATTGCCTCCGCGCACAAGGTGCTCTCCCGCTTGCCAAGCGAGAGAGGTTGGGGGGACTGCAGGAACCCGCTCGGCACCTGGATATGCGGACTTGTGTGCGCCTCGCGAATACGGCAGCGTTTCGTAACGATGAGCGCATTGGTCCCGCCCTCAGCTGCCCTTCGCTTCGCCCTGCTGACGTTTGCAGCGCTCACATGTGCGCCTGACACCGCACCCATGGCGACCGCCGGCGAGCTGCCCGCGATCGCCTCGCGCCAGCGCGCCGAGCAGAAGAGCTTTACCGACGCCGAGATCGTCGACGGCTTCCTGAAGACCGCCTTCGGCGCCGAATACCACCTTGCCGGCCGTGTCGACCGCATCCGCAAGTTCGACGCGCCGGTGCGCGTGTTCGCCGAGAGCGACCGCGCCGACCGCAAGGCGCAGCTCGCAAAGGTCGTGGCCGACATCGGCACGCGCGTGCAGCATCTCGACATCGCCATGACCGACACCAGCGAGGCGGCGAATGTGCGGGTGAAGCTCGTGCGCGACCGCGACCTCTATCGCACGATTTCGAGCTTCTACGGCGCGGAGAAGGCGCGCGAGATCCGCACCTCGCTCGATCCGCAATGCCTGTCCGGCTTCCGCAAGAACGACAATTTCGAGATCGAGCATTCCGACGTCATCCTCACCGTCGACAATGGCGACTTCACCTTCCTCGATTGCGCCTATGAGGAGCTGCTGCAGTCGCTCGGACCGATCAACGACACCGCGAGCGTGCCGTGGACGATGTTCAACGACAATGTGTCGATGGGCTATTTCGACGTCTACGACCAGTACATTCTCAACCTGCTCTACGATCCCCGCATCAAGCCCGGCATGACCGTGCTGGAGGTGAGATCGGTGCTGCCCGAGGTGCTCGCCGACGTGCGCGCCTGGGTGAAGCGGGTGAATGAGCTGAAGGATTGAGGGCGACGCTTTCGTCATTGCGAGCGCCGCGAAGCAATCCAGAGTCTTTCCGCGGGTGGCAGACTGGATTGCTTCGCTACGCTCGCAATGACGGAGCAAGGAGCATCTACTGCACGAGATCGGCGACGGTGGTGGCGGCCTTCAGGCCGGTGCCGGTGAGGACGGCGACCGTGGTCTCGTTGCCTTGATGGCGCCGGCGGCGAAGAGCTTTTCCAGCGCCGCGGCCGCGCTGGCACTGGTGGGTTCGGCGAACAGGCCCTGCCGCGCCAGACGGCGCAGGGCGGCGACGATCTCGTCCTCGGTGAGCGCAATTGTGGCGCCGCCGCTTTCGAGCAAGGAGCCAATGATCTCGCGCAGCCGCAGCGGATGCTTGATCGCAGTGCCTTCGGCGATGGTCTTGTTGACCTCGCGCGCGACGGGAATATCGACGCCGGCCTTGAAGCTGGCATCGATCGGCGAGCAGTTCAGCGGCTGGGCCGCGAACAGGCGCGGCAGCTTTGCAATCTGCCCCGCCTTCAACAACTCGCGGAAGCCGAACGCGCAGCCGAGCAGGCTGCTGCCGGCACCGACAGGGAACGATGACGTTGTCGGGCGCGACAAAACCAAGATCTTCCCAGATTTCATAGGCGAGCGATTTTGTGCCCTCGAGGAAAAACGGCTGCCAGTTGTGGCTGGCATAGAAGGTCTGGCTCGACTGCCGGATGGCCTCGGCCTCCGACTCCTCGCGCGGGCCGTCGACAAGTTGCACCTCGGCGCCGTAGGCGCGCACCTGCGCGATCTTGGCCGGCGAGGTCGAGGCCGGCGCCAAGATCTTCACGCGCATGCCGCCGGCCGCACCAAGCCCCGCCATGGATGAGCCGCCATTGCCGGAACTGTCCTCCAGAATGGCATCGACACCGATCTGCCGGAGGAACGAGAGCATGACGGCAGAGCCGCGGTCCTTGAAGCTGCCGGTCGGATTGAACCATTCGAGCTTGAAGAACGGCCGCAGATCGCCCCACCCCTGCTGCACCAGTGGCGTGCAGCCCGTGCCAAGCGAAATCGGATCCTTGATCTCCACGGGCAGCGCCGCGCGGTAGCGCCAGAGCGACCGCGTGCGGCTGTCGATGTCCGCGCGTGAAATTCCCGCGCCCGGCGTCACCAGCAGCGGCGTGCGCTCGTCCGAGCACCAGCGCGGCTCGTCAAGCGGATAGCGTTTTCCATTGCGGGGATCGATGTAGCTGGCGGTGGGCATGGCAGTCTCCAGGCGATCGGCGATCTCCACGATTTGTCCGATTATGCGGGTCTGGTCCAGCCCACGGCACCGCGGTTGCGGCACCTGACGCGCCGCCCTCTTGAAAACATGAAAAATAAAACTATTTCAAACCCTTAGAGCTATCGTGCGGATCGAATAAGAAGGTCGGCCCGGGCGAAGGCGCGGCATGCCGGCGAGCCGGCCTGCCCGGCGCGGCACGATTAACTTGTCTGTCGTCCCTCGCCGCTACAATATGTTGGATTGCGTCGCCGGGCTCTGCCGGCAACGCCGCAGAGCCAGGCCCGTCCGAGCGGCGGGCCGTCGGCTTTGGGAGTTTGGCCATGAGCCGCGCGAACCGTACCGACCACATCCGCCTCACCTCGCATCCGGAGCCGGGCCGCAAGGCCGCTTTCCCGATTCACTGGGGGGCAGCCGATGCGCGCGCCCGCGGCCCGATCATCGGCACGGTGTCGCGCGCCGGGGATCGCAATGTGATCGGCAGCCATGGCGGCTCTTACGCGATGTACCGCGCGCTCGCCGTCTCCGCCGGCGCGCTCGATCCGATCCGGCGTCCTGATCTGACCAACACGTTTCCGGCGGCGACCATCGGACCGTTCGAGCAGTGGCGCGATCCCGCAAAAATCGTCGCGCTGGATCCCTGGGGTCATCTCGTCGCGGAGAATTTCGGCAAGGACATCGCCGAGGGCGTCGACATCCGCCCGAGCATCGCGGTAACGCGCGCCCGCCTCGACCTGCCCGAGATCCGCGAGGCGCTTGCGGCAAAGCGATTGCGGGCCGACGGCGAGGTCGTGCACGCCAATGGCAGCGTCTCGGTGGTGAAGATCGCGATCGATCCGGTCTGGTACCTGCCCGGCCTTGCCGAGCGCTTTGCGACCGGCGAGACCGAGCTGCGCCGCACGCTATTCGAGCAGACCGCCGGCATGTTCCCCGAGCTCGTGACCCGGCCCGACCTGAAGGTGTTCCTGCCGCCGATCGGCGGCACCACGGTCTACATGTTCGGCGATGTGACAAAACTGCCGGACCACCGCACCAAGATCACCTGCCGCGTGCATGACGAGTGCAACGGCTCCGACGTGTTCGGCTCCGACATCTGCACCTGCCGGCCCTACCTGATCCACGGCATCGAGGAATCCGCGCGCGGTGCGCAGGAGGGCGGGCTCGGGCTCGTCGTCTACAACCGCAAGGAAGGCCGCGCGCTCGGCGAGGTCACCAAATTCCTGGTCTACAACGCACGCAAGCGTCAGGAGGACGGCGATGCGGCGGCCGCCTATTTCGAGCGCACCGAATGCGTCGCCGGCGTCCAGGACGCGCGCTTCCAGCAGCTGATGCCCGACACCATCCACTGGCTCGGCCTGAAGCGCATCGACCGCTTCCTGTCGATGAGCGACATGAAGTACGACGCGCTGACCTCGCAGGGCATCGACATCGTCGAGCGCGTGCCGATTCCGCCGGAGCTGATCCCGGCCGACGCCTATGTCGAGATCGCCGCGAAGAAAGCCGCCGGCTATTACTCGACCGACATTGCGCCGGAGAAGGACGTCGACGGCATCGTCGGACGTTCGCTGGAAAAATACTGATCGATTGATGTCGGATTCTTTGGAACGAGAGGCACGCGCGCTGCTCACTGCAAAGGCGGTCCGCGCGCGCGCCGGGCAAATGCTCGAGATCGGCCTGCATGGCGGGCTCACGCATTTCACCATCGATCTCGACCGCATGGATGGCATTGCCGACGCCGTGCTGGCCGTCACGCGAAAAGCCTATCCGACGCTCGACATACCCTTCCATGCGCGGTGGCGGCATTTTATGTTCGGCGGCGTCGACCGCTGGGCGCAGCTGGCCGATGCGACATCTTGGCCTGATCGCGCGGCGCGGGCGTGCGGAGTTCGACCTTGCCATCGTGAGCGTGCTGCTCGATGCTGGCGCCGGCGCTGCGTGGCGCTATCGCGACGCTGTGACGGGGCAAGGCATCGGCCGATCCGAAGGGCTTGCGATTGCAAGCCTCGACATGTTTGCCGGCGGACTTTTCTCAGCCGATGCGCGCGCGCCGTTCCGGGTCGATGCCGGCGTGCTCGAAACATTGCCGCTTGCTGCGCTCAATGCGGTCTTCCAGGCGAGCGACGACAATCCGTTGCTCGGCCTCGAGGGACGCACCGATCTGCTGCGGCGCCTCGGCAAGCAGGTTGCTGCGCGCGTTGATGTCTTCGGCATGCACGACACGCCACGACCGGGCGGCCTGTTCGATCATATCGCCGCGCAGGCAACGAATGGCGCCATCCCCGCACCCGCGATCCTGTCCGCGGTGCTGAACCAGCTCGGACCGATCTGGCCGTCGCGGCTCGAGCTCGCGGGCGTCCCGCTCGGCGATTGCTGGCGCCATCCGGCGATCAAGGCCGATGATGCGACCGCAGGCCTCGTGCCGCTGCACAAGCTGTCGCAATGGCTGAGCTATTCGCTGATCGAGCCGCTCCAGCGCGCCGGATTTGAGGTCACCGACATCGATGGCCTGACCGGGCTCGCCGAATACCGCAATGGCGGCCTGTTCGTCGATCACGAGGTGCTGCGCCTGCGCAATGCCGCGGATGCAGAGCGCGCGCATGCGGTGGACTCTCTGCTCGTCGTCGAGTGGCGCGCGCTGACGGTCGCATTGCTTGATCGCGTTGCCGAACTGGTTCGCGCCAAGCTCGGCCGCACTCCGCAGTCGCTGCCGCTCGCCAGCATCCTGGAGGGCGGCACCTGGGCCGCCGGCCGGGCCATCGCCTTTGCGCGCCGTTCCGATGGCTCACCGCCACTCAAGGTGATCAGCGACGGCACTGTGTTCTAAACCCTCTCCCCCTGTGGGAGAGGGTGGCTTCGCGAAAACGAAGCCGGGTGAGGGGTTGCGTCCGCAGGCACCTCTCTCATTGGAGTTCGCGGAGACGACCCCTCATCCGGCGCTTCGCGCCAGCTTCTCCCACAGGGGGAGAAGGGAAAAGCAAGAGCAACCGATCATGCAAGGCGTCACGATCGTCGATCATCCGCTGGTGCAGCACAAGCTGACGCTGGTGCGGGACAAATCGATCTCGACAAAGTCGTTCCGCGAGCTGATCAAGGAGATCGGCATGCTGCTCTGCTACGAGGTGACGCGGGACCTGCCGCTCGCCGACACCGTGATCGACACGCCGCTGGCAACGATGCACTCGGCCAAGATCGCCGGCAAGAAGCTGGTGTTCGTGCCGATGCTGCGCGCCGGCACGACCTTCGTCGACGGCATGATGGATCTGGTGCCGACCGCGCGCGTCGCCCATATCGGCCTCTACCGCGAGCCCGAGAGCTTTGCCGCGGTCGAGTATTTCTTCAAATCGCCGTCCGATCTCGGCGAGCGGCTGGCGATCGTGGTGACGCCTGTGGTCGCGACCGCCAATACGGCCGTCGCGGCAGTCGACCGACTGAAGGAGCGCGGCGCCAAGGACATTCGTCTCGCCTGCCTGATCGCGGCGCCGGAAGGATTAGAGCGCTTGCGCGGCTTGCATCCGGACGTGCATATCTGGACCGCCGCGGTGGATGAAGGTCTGGACGAGAACGGATTTATTCTCCCGGGCCTCGGCGATGCCGGCGACCGCGCCTACGGCACGCGATAAGCGGCAAGCTCAAATCCTGCCGCTGCGGCAGATGCCCTTCAGCGCGTGCCATTCCTTGTCGGTCAGCAGCGGCGGCCCGCTGGCGGGACGGTCTTCCTTCGTCATGCGCGCGAGGCGATCCTCGGTCAGCGGATGGCTCGCCAAAATGGTGAAGCCGCTGCCGCCCTCCTTGCCGGTGATGCGGAACATCAACTCGGCCGCGGGTTTCGGCGAGCGGCCGAGCTTGTGCATGATGTCGATCGCGAAGGTGTCGGCATTGGTCTCGGCGTCGCGCGAGTAGGAGGCTTCGACCAGGCTGCGCGAGGCGAAGATCACGGCGGACGAGCCGGTGACGTCGCCGAACAACAGGCCGATCAGGAACGAGGTGCCGCCGTTGTAGATCAGGCCGCGCATGTTGTCGTGATGCTTGAGATGGCCGAGCTCGTGAGCAAGGATGCCGGCGATCTCGTCGGGATTGTCGGCCTTGTCGAGCAGGGCGTTGAGCACGAAGACCTTGCCGCCCGGGAGCGCGAACGCATTCGGCACCGAGCTTGGCAGCACGCCGGCCGTCATGCTGTCGTCGTCAAGGCCCGCGGCGTCGCGCAGGCGATTGACCAGCTTGGAAAACGCCGCCTGCCCGGCCGGATCACTGCAGGTCTCGCGGCCGAAGATGGTCTTCACCTGGACCTCGGACGCATCGCCGATCCGCCGCTCGATCGGTTTCGGCACCAGCGGCGCCAGACGATCCGCGGCGAGCGGCACGCCGAACAGTACGACGCAGACGATCGAGACGGCAGCGGCCACCGACCAGCCGACGATTTTTGCCACACCACGGCGCGTGGTCTGGTGCTCGTCGAGCCCAGGACATCGCGCGGCCAGATCGGCTCCGAAAGCCGCATCGCGGATCTCGAGCCGCGCCAGCGGGGGCGCTGAGGTCGAGGTCAGGCGCAGGATGCCGGCCGGACTGTCGGCACGACGGATTTCGCCATAGGCCCAGCGCGTGACGGTCTGGCCCGCCTGTACGTCGCTCGGCTCGGCGATCTCGAGCGCGTCACCCAGCGTCAGCATGACCTGCCGCCGCCGGCTCGACAGTCCGTCGAAGAAGATCGCGGGTTGTCCGGGCTTCGTCCCGGCGCCGGGCTCGGCGGTCACGTCACTCACGATCTAGAATCCCGCGACATCGAGACCATCTGCAAAGCCTTCACCGAGCGCGCTGGCGAGGTAGCCGCTGGCGCGGACGTCGGCTGCCGCTCCGATATCGTGCACCACGACAGTCTCCAGCGCCCTGGCCCAGAGATCGCGCTGGAGATAAACGCGCATGATGATGTTGATGGCAAGCGCAAGCGCGAAATAGCCGGTCACCATCATCGCCAGCATCGGGATGCTCTTGGCGGCGTGGTCCGGCCCGAACACCTGCTCAACCGGCACGCCGCTCAGCTTGACGATGAGCATGGTGGTGCCGCCGAGATAGAGGCCGAACAGGGTCGAGAGCAGCAGCCACCAGCCGATCACCTTCCAGTAAAGGCCGTAGAACGCATTGTGCGGCAGATCCGAGGACAGGCTGACGCCGCCGACGCGGATGCCGTCCAGCCACCAGCGCCATTCGCGCGCCTTGAACTCGGCATAGAGGAACGGCGCAACCGGAAAGATGATGACCGCGATCGGAGTGAGCAGCCACAGCCACCAGCCCCGCTTGAAGAACGTCCAGCCGTCGCCTTCGAAATCGCCCTGCAGATCGCCGAAATGCGTATGCCGCATCTTGTAGCGCTCGAGCGAGGCCTCGCGCCACGGCAACGCCAGGCCGAGCGTCAGGAACACCAGCAAGCCCCACAGCATCGCACGAAGCGAATAGGCCCAGCCGGAGCCGTCCATCCAGAAGCGCACGCCGCGCCAGACCGTGCGGGTCAAACGATAACGTCGCGCGCGAAAAATCGCGAACTGGCCGAAGGCATAGAAGGAGATGAACAGCGGCTCGAGGCAAAGCCCTGCCAGCGCTCGAACTCGATACCGACGAGGAAATAGGCGAGATAGATCGGGACCAGGATCGCGAGCGCGAACAGGAAGCCGATCAAGAGCTCCTTAGCCCGGCCGGTATATTCGGCGGCGTCGCCGTCGACCGCGGTGTTCGACCACAAATGGCGTCGGATGTCGGTGACGAGCCAGAACCGGTAGAAGCCGAAGGTGACGAGCTCCAGCATGGCACCCCTGGTGACCATCCTGCGGAACTCGGTGCGACTGCCGGTGAAGGCGACCTGGGAGGGCGGCAGCGGCGGCGGCACCGGTTCGGAGGGGCCGATGGGGGCCCATTGCATGTCGTTCACGGCAGCAACCTCGGGATGCGGATCTGATCCGCTCAAACTGTAGATCAGAGGTTGGTCGATCCCCAAGCTGGGCCGGTTCGATTTACCTCGGTTTCAAGCGATTTCTCGCACCACTCCGCGGGCCGATGCGTGCCGGAGGTCACGTTCGCAAAAGCACGGCGCCCGCCCGACACTCTCGCGAAAGCTCGGATGTGGCAAAACTCGCCCTTGCTCCGGCGCAGACAACGCGCTGTAATTGCAGCCAAATACCGCAGCGCAGAATTCAAGAAAACCGCGCGGTTCATGTCAGGGAGAACGGTCATGCACGGGACCATCGAGAGCGCGGCCAAGATCGACGCATTGCGCGAGCGCGCGTCGTCACTTCCGTTGGACCAATACGATCCCGGCGATCCCGAATTGTTCAGGACGGATACGTTCTGGCCGTATTTCGACCGGCTACGCCGCGAAGACCCCGTGCACTATTGCAAGGACTCGATGTTCGGTCCGTACTGGTCGGTGACGCGCTACAACGACATCATGGAGATCGAGACCAACCATTCGGTGTTCTCCTCGGCCTCGGCCCTCGGCGGCATCACCATTCGTGACATCGACCCCGATCTGCGCCGCGAGAGCTTCATCGCGATGGACCCGCCGCGCCATGCAGCGCAGCGCAAGACCGTGGCGCCGATGTTCACGCCGACACATCTGGACAATCTCGCGCTCAACATCCGCAAGCGCTCGGCCGAGTGCCTGGACAATCTGCCGCGCAGTGAGGTGTTCGACTGGGTCGACCAGGTCTCGATCGAGCTCACCACCCAGATGCTCGCGGTGCTGTTCGACTTCCCCTGGGAGGACCGCCGCAAGCTGACGCGCTGGTCGGACATCGCCACCACCATTCCCGGGCCCGACGGCCTGGTCGCGACCGAGGACGAGCGGCAGGCCGAGCTCGCGGAATGCGCCGGCTATTTCGCGCGTCTCTGGAAGGAGCGCATCGACCAGCCGCCGAAGAGCGACCTGCTCTCGATGATGGCGCATGGCGCCGCGACCCGCGACATGGACGCGCGCAACTTCCTCGGCAATCTCGTCCTTTTGATCGTCGGCGGCAACGACACCACCCGCAACACCATGTCGGGCTCGCTTCTCGCGCTGAGCCAGCATCCCGAACAATACCGCAAGCTGCGTGAAAACCCCGCGCTGCTCGACAGCTTCGTGCCCGAAGTGATCCGCTGGCAGACCCCGCTTGCGCATATGCGCCGCACCGCGCTCGCCGATTTCGAGTTTCGCGGCAAGCAGATCAAGAAAGGTGACAAGGTCGTGATGTGGTACGTCTCGGGCAACCGCGACGAAGAGGCAATCGAGAAGCCCTACGACTTCATCATCGATCGCGCCCGGCCGCGCACGCATCTCTCGTTCGGCTTCGGCATCCACCGCTGCGTCGGATTGCGGCTTGCCGAACTCCAACTCAAGATTATCTGGGAGGAGATCCTGAAGCGATTCGACCATATCGACGTGGTCGGCGAGCCGAAGCGGGTCTATTCGAGCTTTGTGAAGGGCCTGGAAACGTTGCCGGTCAAGATTGCGGCGTGAGATCGGGCTACCTCCACGAGGACACTGCGCCCCCTCTCCCGCCTGCGGGGGAGGGGGGGGGGGGTATCTTCGCGGGCGAGAATCTCAAGAGGCAGGAGCCCTCACCCGGCGCTACGCGCCGGCCTCTCCCGCAACCGCGGAGAGGCGAAGAAAGAGCCAACTGGAGCCACCACCATGAACATCCAAGCGCCGGTTAGAGTGGATACGGCCGAACGCATGCGGCGCGCGCGCGAGGAGGCCTATGCGACGCCGCTGAAGAATTTTCATCCGGGCGCGCCGCGGCTGTTCCAGGACGACACCCTGTGGCCGTGGTTCGAGCGGCTGCGCAAGGAAGAGCCGGTGCATTACTGCACCAATGCGCCGATCGCGCCGTACTGGTCGGTGGTGAAATACAACGACATCATGCATGTCGACACCAATCACGGCATTTTCTCTTCCGACTCGACGCTCGGCGGCATCGGCATCCGCGACGTGCCGGACGGCTACGACTGGCCGAGCTTCATTGCGATGGACCAGCCCAGGCACTCGTCCCAACGCAAGACGGTGTCGCCGATGTTCACGCCGACGCATCTGGACGAGCTCGCAACGCTGATCCGCCAGCGCTCGCAGACCGTGCTCGACAATCTGCCGCGCAACGAGACCTTCAACTTCGTCGAGCGGGTCTCGATCGAGCTGACGACGCAGATGCTGGCGACCCTGTTCGACTTTCCCTGGGAGGAGCGGCGCAAGCTGACGCGCTGGTCGGACGTCGCGACCGCGCTGCCCAAGAGCGGCATCGTCAGATCCGCCGAAGAGCGCCGCCGCGAGATGGACGAGTGCTACGCTTACATGTCGAAGCTGTGGAACGAGCGCGTCAACTCGACGCCGCGCAACGATTTGCTGTCGCTGATGGCGCACAACGACGCTACGCGCTTCATGGACCCCGACAACCTGATGGGCAACATCATCCTGCTCATCGTCGGCGGCAACGACACCACGCGCAACACCATGACCGGTTCGGTGCTGGCGTTGAACGAGAATCCCGAACAGTACGACAAGCTGCGCGCCAACCCGGCGCTGATCGATACCATGGTGCCCGAGGTGATCCGCTGGCAGACCCCGCTGGCGCATATGCGGCGCACCGCGCTCCAGGATACCGAGATCGGCGGCAAGCACATCAGGAAGGGCGACCGCGTCGTGATGTGGTACGTCTCCGGCAACCGCGACGAGGAGATGATCGAGCAGCCGAACGACTTCATCATCGACCGCACCCGGCCGCGCACCCATCTCTCCTTCGGCTTCGGCATTCATCGCTGCGTCGGCATGCGGCTCGCCGAACTGCAGCTGCGGATCGTCTGGGAGGAGATGCTGAAGCGGTTCGACCGCATCGAGGTGGTCGGCGAGCCGAAGCGGATCTATTCGAGCTTCATCAAGGGATATGAGTCGCTGCCGGTGCGGATACCGGCGTAGGCCCATCGCCGTGCGCCGGCCTTACGGCAAGCCGCATCCCCAATCTCCGCCGTCATGCCCCGCGAAGGCGGGGCATCCAGTACGCCGCGGCTTTTCGGTTCTAGCACTACGGCCTCTGGAAATCGGGATAGGGGAGTCTCGCGACTCCTCCCCTCCCCACCACCGTACGTACGGGTCTCGTATACGGCGGTTCGATGGATTATGCGGGCCGCTGTGCCGCGATGGAAGCCAGACCGAGCGAACCGAAGAGAGCTTTTGGCACGGCAATGTTGAGCGCGGGGCTGTTGCTGAGCCGCCAAGGGCCACGTGGGCTGCCGGCGGTCTTTGCCGCCAGAACCCGGCCGACGCCGCGGCGTCGCAGCTCGGCGAAGCGAGCCGGTCCACGCTTCCACTGCTTCCAGGCGATGGCGCGCAACCGCCGCCTGATCCATTCGTCAAGTGCGCGCATCACCGACGGCGTCTGGCAGAAGCCAAAGTAGCCACGCCATCCGATCAGATAGCGTGACAGCTCCTTGACAGTCTGCGCAAGGCTTTGGCCACACGTGCGTCGCGTCAGCTCCCGAACTCGCCTTGAAGCGGGCGATCGCCTGCGGCGCAATGCGCCGTCGTGGCAGCGGCTCGCGGGTAAAGCTGAAGCCCAGGAACTTGCGGATGCTCGGCTTGGCCACCGCACTCTTGGCCCTGTTGACCTTCAGCTTGAGGCGCTTTTCGAGGAAACGTTCGATGCCCGCCAGCACCCGCTCACCCGCCTTCTGACTGCGCACATAGATGTTGCAGTCATCGGCGTAGCGCACGAAGCGATGGCCGCGCTTCTCCAGCTCCTTGTCCAGCACATCCAGCATCAGGTTCGACAACAGCGGCGAGAGCGGTCCACCTTGCGGCGTGCCCTCTTCCGTCGGACTGACCAATCCTCCCTCCAGCACACCCGCATTCAAGAAGCTGCGGATGAGCTTCAGGAGACGCTTGTCAGCAACCCGTTTGGCAATGAGCCCCATCAGGATGTCGTGGTTGACCCGGTCGAAGAACTTCTCCAGGTCGATGTCCACGACGACAGTGTGCCCGGACGCAATATACGCCTGCGCTCGTTCCACCGCCTGATGCGCCGAGCGGCCCGGCCGAAAGCCGAAGCTCGTCTCGGAGAATGTTCCGTCCCAATCCGCCTGCAGCACCTGCATCACCGCCTGCTGAATGAAGCGGTCGAGCACCGTCGGAATGCCGAGCGGCCGCAGGCCACCCGACGCCTTCGGTATCTCCGCCCGCCGCACCGGCTGCGGTTTGTAGGTGCCGTCAAGCAACTGGACGCGGATCGTGAGCCAGTGCTCCTTCAGATAGGCCGGCAGTTCGCCGACGGTCATCCCGTCAACGCCTGCCGCACCCTTATTGCGCTTCACTCGCGCCAACGCTGCCTTCAGGTTCTCACGCCCGACAACGTCTTCCATCGACGGTCCCGCGACCGCCGGGCGTTCGAGACAGGCTTCCGCCGTGCAGGCTTCAGGCTCTCGGGCGGCAGCGCTTCGGGCTTCACCCTCCGCCCCGGTGCCCAAGTTCAGCTCGACCTGATTCTTCTGCCGCATGGCTCGCACGAGATCGCCGCTCTACTGGCCTCTTCCACCGTTCAGGCCTTCGGCGGCGCGCCGCCGCCTACTATGCCCTCTGCTGACTTCTGCACTGCGGTCAGGCCGCCTTGCGGCGACCTCGTCCCGTTGCCGGGACACCGTGCAGACCTCCCGAGGTAAGATCGACCGCCTTCGCCGCACGCCCGCCGGATCTACCACCCCGGCCCTTGATGACTATGGACTTCGCGATCAGTAGCTCGCTCGTCCGGTCGGGTAGGCCTCGTTATCCGGTGTTTGTTCATCGGGCCGCGGCTTTGCTCCACGCTGTCTTCAGACCCCACCTCGCGATGACGCCCTTGCGCTTTGCTAATCCTTCGCCGTCATCAGGCTGGATAGAGGACTTCCACCTCCAAGCTGTCGTTCATACTCGGCACACTACTCGTTTGCCCGCCTTCGCGGGCAATGACATCGAGAATGGGGCTAGAAGCGCATCGCCCCCGACGCTCGGCTATCACACCTCCGCCCAGCTATAAAATTCCGGCATGACAGGTCGCACAAGATGCGAAGGCAATGCGGCGCCCGGCTGGTCTACGACACGAGCGCATCTAACTCAATTTGATGTCCCACACGCCTTCCTTGCGGCAGGCGGCAACCTCGTCGCGCAGCAGTGTGGTGACGGCCAGCGAAGCCGTCGAGGGCGGGCGGTCGATCGGAGAGGCGAAAATGAGCTCGCGTGACATCGGCTTGGAGACGACAGCGGTTTCCAGCCGGCCGTCCGCGACCTCGGCATGGACCGACGATGGCGGCAGCAGCGCGAAGCCGAGCCCTTCCTCGACCAGGCTCGTCAGCACGCGGAACGAATCCGCTTCGAGCTGGACGTTGAGCTTGATCTTGCGCTGGGCGGCCGCGTGCTCGATCAGCGCACGGAGGCCGTGCGAATGACTAGGCAGCACCAAGCGCTGCCGCAGCAGCCAGCCGATATCGACGTTCTTCTTGCGCGCGAGACCGCAGCCGCGCGGGCCGACCACAACGATGTTATCGCGGCCGAGGCTCTGCACATTGAGATGAAGATCGGCGGAGCGACCGTACAGGATGGCAAGGTCCATCTCGCCTCGATGCAGCCATTCGACGATGTGGCCGCTGTAGCTTTCGACGATGCGCAGCGAAATGCCGGGATATTTTTCGACGCAGCGTCGCGCAAACCGCGCCGACAGCACGCAGCTCACGGTCGGGACCAGGCCGAGCACGACCTGGCCCGCCGGCGGCCCCTTGGTCGACTGGATGTCGTCGCGGATCTGGTCGATCTGCCGCACGATACCGGAGGTGCGCGCCAGCAGCAGACGCCCGGCCTCGGTCAACACCATGCCACGGCCGTTGCGGGTGAACAGTTCCGTGCGCAGCTCGTGTTCCAACAGCTTGATCTGCCGGCTCAGCGCCGGCTGCGCCACGCGCAACGTGTCGGACGCTTTGCTCAGGCTGCCGAGCTCCGCCACACAACTGAAGGTCCTGAGCTGCCGGAAATCCATGCTTGCCAATCCTGGAAGGCTACTCCATACGCTATAGCAAATGAGCATAGGGGGATGGCGTTGTTTTCACAACGCCAGAGGATCGGCCGGCGTTATCTTAACTGCCGCACCTAACGGGAAACGCCATGAGTGAAGACCACCACAGCGAAGATCACGCCGACATCCGCGAAGCCGTCGCAAAGCTCTGCGCGCAGTTTCCCGGCGAATACTGGCGCAAGCTCGATCGCGAGATGGCTTACCCCAAGGCTTTCGTCGACGCGCTGACGCAGGCCGGTTACCTCTCGGTGCTGATCCCCGAGGAATATGGCGGCGCGGGCCTGAAGCTTTCGGCGGCGGCTGCCATCCTCGAAGAGATCCAGCGTGCGGGCTGCAACGGCGGCGGCTGTCACGCCCAGATGTACACGATGGGCACCGTGCTGCGGCACGGCAATGACGAGCAGAAGGCAAAGTACCTGCCGAAGATCGCAAGCGGCGAATTGCGGCTGCAGGCCTTCGGCGTCACCGAACCGACCAGCGGCACCGACACGACCTCGCTCAAGACCTTTGCGCGCAAGGACGGCAATGCCGGCTACATCGTCAACGGCCAGAAGATCTGGACCAGCCGCGCCGAGCATTCCGACCTGATGCTGTTGCTGGCGCGGACCACGCCGAAGGATGAGGCCAAGAAGCGCACCGATGGCCTCTCCGTGTTCATCGTCGACATGCGCGAGGCCAAGAACAATGGCCTCGAGATCCGCCCGATCCGCACCATGATGAACCACGCCACCACCGAGGTGTTCTTTACCGACATGAAGGTACCGGCGGAGAATCTGATCGGCGAGGAAGGCAAGGGTTTTCGCTACATCCTCTCCGGCATGAATGCCGAGCGCATTTTGATCGCGGCCGAATGCATTGGCGACGCCAAGTGGTTCATCGCCAAGGCCACCAACTACGCCAAGGAGCGCGCGGTGTTCGGCCGGCCGATCGGCCAGAACCAGGGCATTCAGTTCCCGATCGCGAAGGCCTACGCCGCGATGCGGGCGGCCGAGCTGATGGTGAAGGAAGCGACACGCAAATACGAGGCCGGGCTCGACTGCGGCGCCGAGGCCAACATGGCCAAGATGCTGGCGGCCGATGCGTCCTGGGAAGCGGCAAACGCCTGTATCCAGACCCATGGCGGCTTCGGCTTCGCCGAGGAATACGACGTCGAGCGCAAATTCCGCGAGACGCGGCTGTATCAGGTGGCGCCGATCTCGACCAATCTCGTGCTGTCCTTTGTCGCCGAGCACGTGCTCGGCATGCCCCGCTCGTACTGAGGGCATCATGGGAGCATTGGACGGGATCAGGGTGATTGCGGTCGAGCAGGCCGTGGCGGCACCATTCTGCTCGTCGCGTCTGGCCGATGCCGGCGCAGAGGTGATCAAGATCGAGCGGCCCGAGGGCGATTTCGCGCGCGGCTATGACGCGGCGGCCAAGGGCCAGAGCAGCTATTTCGTCTGGCTCAACCGCGGCAAGCAATCGGCCGTGGTCGACCTCGCCACCAGGGAGGGACGCGCCGAGCTGGAAAAGCTGATCGCGAGCGCCGACGTGCTGGTGCAGAATCTCAAGCCGGGCTCAATGGACAAGCTCGGCTTTTCCCGCGAGCGGCTGCTGAAGGACTATCCCAAGATGATCTCCTGCACCATCACCGGCTATGGCGACGAAGGTCCCTACTCGCACCGCAAGGCTTATGATCTCCTGATCCAGGCCGAGAGCGGGCTCGCCTCGATCACCGGCAATCCCGACGGCGCCTCGCGCGTCGGCATGTCGATCGTCGATGTCGCGACCGGCGCGACCGCCCACGCTGCGATCCTGGAAGCGCTGATCGCGCGCGGACGGACCGGCAAGGGCTGTGACATCCGCATCTCCATGTTCGACGTGATGGCGGACTGGTGCACCGTGCCGCTGCTCAACGCGGAGGCCGGCAATCCGCCCAAGCGCATGGGCCTGCGTCATCCCTCGATCGCGCCCTATGGCGTGTTCACCTCGAAGGACGGCAAGGACATTTTGATCTCCATCCAGAGCGAGCGCGAGTGGAAGACGCTCTGCGCCGAGGTGCTCGATCAGCCTGATCTGCCCAAGGATCCGCGCGTCGCCAACATGGTGGAGCGCGTGCGCAACCGCGATTTCACCGACACGACGGTGGCCGCTAGCTTCGGCAAGATGACGCGCGACGAGCTGTTGAAGCGGCTGTCCGATGCCGACATCGCCTTCGCGGAGGTCAACACCATGGCCGACCTTGCCAACCATCCGCATCTGCGCCGCATCGAGGTGGATACGCCGAACGGCCGTGTCAGCTATCCGCGCCGGCGCCGATCATCGTCGGCGAGACGCGCGCTTACGGCGCGGTGCCGGCGATCGGCGAAAATCCATCCAAGAAGTAACAGAGCGAGGCGTCATGACCGAAAAGCTCGACATCGATCATTTGCGGCAATGGATCGGCCGCAGCGAAGAGGCAACCGACATCGTCACCGCGCAGCTCGTCAAAGGCCTGCGCGCGACGCTGTTCCAGGACGTCGGCGAACCCAGGACGGGCGATGCCGCACCGTTCACGGTGCATTGGTGCCTGGCCCAGCCGGTGTTTCCGATGTCGATGTTGGGGCCCGACGGCCACCCCACCCGCGGCGGCTTTCTGCCGCCGGTGCCGCTGCCGCGCCGGATGTGGGCCGGCGGCGAGATCGAATTCTTGCAGCCTTTGCGCGTCGGCGATGAATCGACCCGGACCTCGCGCATTGCCGACGTGCAGGTGAAATCAGGTTCGACCGGCACATTGTGCTTCGTCTCGGTGGAGCACAGCATCTCCTCGCCGCGCGGCGCTTGCCATCCGCGAGCGGCAGGACATCGTCTATCGCGAGATGACGAGCAGCGCGCCCGCGACCGCAAAGGCCCCGCCGCCGAAGCCGCAGCACCGCGAGACCCACGTCTCGGATCCCGTGCTGCTGTTTCGCTATTCCGCGCTGACCTTCAATGGCCACCGCATCCATTACGACCGCGACTACGTCACCAAGGTCGAGGGCTATCCGGGCCTGATCTTCCACGGCCCGCTGCAGGCGGCGCTCATCATCGAGTTGGCGGCGAAGTTGCGAAGTGGCAAGCCGCCGAAGAAATTCACCTATCGCGGCCTGCAGCCGCTGTTCGAGGGCAGCGAGTTCTCCATCAACGCCAACGAGACCGCCGATGGCATGGAGCTGTGGACCGCGAACGCCGAGGGACAGCCGACGATGAAGGGCACGGCGGTGTGGTAGCGCTCCCTCCTCGTCATTGCGAGCGTAGCTGCCTCCTCGTCATTGCGAGCGTAGCGGCAATCCAGAATCCCTCAGCAGCGACAGTCTGGATTGCTTCGTCGCAAGGGCTCCTCGCAATGACGGTGGGGCTGGGAGCGTAGATAAACAACAGGGGACGGAAACCAATGTCCAAGAACGGCAAGACCGGCAGCAAGTCCGTCACCGTCAAGCAGGCAACGCTCGACCTGCTGCGCTCGTTCGGCATCAAAAAGGTCTTCGGCAATCCCGGCTCGACCGAGCTGCCGTTCCTCAGCGACTGGCCCGACGACATCGACTATGTGCTGGCGCTGCAGGAGGCCAGCGCGGTCGGCATGGCCGACGGCTATGCGCAGGCGACGCGCAACGCCGGCTTCGTCAATCTGCACTCGGCGGCCGGCGTCGGCAACGCGCTCGGCAATATCTACACCGCGCACCGCAACCAGACGCCGCTCGTGATCACCGCGGGACAGCAGGCCCGCTCGATCTTGCCGCTACAGGCGTTTCTTTACGCCGAGCGCGCCTCCGAATTTCCGCGGCCCTATGTGAAGTACAGCGTCGAGCCGGCGCGGCCCGAGGACGTGCCGGCCGCGATCGCGCGGGCCTATTACACCGCGATGCAGCCGCCCTGCGGGCCGACCTTCGTGTCGATCCCGATCGACGACTGGGCGCATGCGACGGCTCCTGTCGAAGCGCGCACGGTCAGCCGCGAGATCGGGCCCGAGCCTGAGGCGACGAAGGCGCTGGTCGCGGCGTTCTCTTCCGCAAAACACCCTGCCCTCGTCGTCGGCCCCGGCGTCGACCGCGCCGGCGCGGTGGATTTGATGGTGCGCGTCGCCGAGAAGGCCAAGGCGAGCGTCTGGGTCAGCCCGTTCTCGGCGCGCTGCTCGTTCCCCGAACCGCATCCGCAGTTCGCGGGCTTTTTGCATGCCTCGCCGGCGCAACTCTCCGACGCGCTGCGCGAGCACGATCTGATCGTCGTGGTCGGTGCCCCTGTGTTCACCTTCCATGTCGAAGGCCATGCCGCGATTTTCGATGGCGGCGCGACGATCTTCCAGATCACCGATGATCCCGATGCGGCCGCGGTGACTCCCGTCGGCACCAGCATCATCGCGACGATGAAGCCGGCGCTGAGCGCGTTGCTCGACCTCTTGCCCGAGAGCGAACGCGCCGCGCCAAGGGCCGCAAATTGCCGCCGGCGCCGCAGGCAGCCGATCCGCTGCCCGTGGAGTTTCTGCTGCACTCGCTGTCGCAGGCGATGCCGGATGGCGCGTCACTTGTCGAGGAAGTGCCCTCGCACCGGCCGGCGATGCAGAAATTCCTGCCGATGCGCGGCCAGGACAGTTTCTACACCATGGCGAGCGGCGGCCTCGGCTATTCGCTGCCCGCCGCCGTCGGGATGGCGCTGGGCAAGCCAAACAGCCGCACGGTGTGCCTGATCGGCGACGGCTCGGCGATGTATTCGATCCAGGCGCTGTGGACCGCCGCGCAGCGAAAACTGCCGCTCACCATCGTCGTCATCAACAATTCCGGCTACGGTGCGATGCGCTCGTTCAGCCAGGTGATGCAGGTGCGCAACGTGCCGGGCCTGGAGCTGCCGGGTATCGATTTCGTCCGGCTCGCCGAAGGCATGGGGTGCCATGCGGTGCGGGTCAGCAAGGCGGCGGAGCTCGGTGAGGCGCTCAAGCGCGGCATGGCGCACGAGGGCACGAGCCTCATCGAGGTCGTCGTGGATTCGGCCGTGCCGGTGCTGTACGGGCAGAAGCATTAGGCAGCTACGCCGAGAGCGTGGCGCGAGCCTTCCTTACTTCCCGAACTCGTCCCGCATCCTGGCCTGGATCTTGGCCATGCCGCCGATCCAGCGGTCGTAATTCTCGGTCTTCTTGCGCATGTAGCCGAGCACCTGGGGATGCGGCAGGATCAAAAACGTTTCCTGCTCGAGGCCGGCCAGCACGTCTTTGGCAACCTGCTCGGGCGTGAGATCGCCGTCGCCGGACTGCGGGCCCTTCGGAATCGAGCGCAGCATGTTGGTGTCGACGCCTTGCGGGCAGAGGATCGAGACCTTGATATTGTCAGCCTTGTGCGAGATCGCGAGGTTTTCGGCAAAGCCGACCGCGGCGTGCTTGGTGGTGGAATAGGCCGGGCTGCCGACCTGCGACAGCAGGCCCGCGGCCGAGATGGTGTTGAGGAAATAACCGCCGCCGCGCGTCTTCATGCGGGGAATGAGATGCCGCGCCGCATAGACATGCGCCATCACGTGGATCGCCCAGCTGCGCTGCCAGGGTTCATCGGAGGCGCCGCCGGCATTGACCGACATCGGGTCGAAGCCGCCGCCGATGCCGGCATTCGAGCAGAATAATTCGATGGGGCCGAACTGCCGCTCGGTTTCCTCGATGACGTGAGAAATGTCCTTTTCCTGCGCGACGTCGCATTTGAACGCCGCGCCGTCCACCGTGGCGGCGACGGCGCGCGCGTTCGCAGCGTCCATGTCCGCGACCACGACCTTGGCCGCACCCGCCTTGTGAAAGGCCTCGCACAGCGCCTTGCCGATGCCGTTTGCGCCGCCCGTGACGACCACGACCTTGCCGGTCACCTGCATGCGACGTCTCCTCTTGTCTTGATTGGCCTTGTCCCGCTTGGCGGGTTTGCGCTCAGTTCAGCACGAGGTCGAGCACCGCGGTATAATGGCATGCCGCGCCGGCCAAGACAAAGCCGTGCCAGATCGCGTTCTGGAAGCGCAGCCGTCGCCAGGCGTGGAAGATCACGCCGAGGCTGTAGAGAATGCCGCCCGCCAGCACGAAGCCCAGCGCCAGCGCAGGCAAGGCCTTGACCACGGGGCCGTAGAGCATCACGCCGCTCCAGCCCATCGCGAGATAGATGCCGATGGCGACACGGTCGAACCGGCCGGGATAGCGAAGCTTCAGCACGATGCCGACGATCGCGACGCACCAGACGCAGACCAGCAGCGCCAGCGCGAACACGCTGTCCTTCGCCTCCAGGATGAACGGCGTGTAGGTCGCGGCGATCAGGAGGTAGATCGCGGAGTGGTCGAACCGCCGCAGCAGCCATTTGACCGGCGAGACCGGCCAGAGATTATAGCTCGCCGACAGCACCAGCATCGCGAGCAGGCCGGCGACATAGATCGAGACGCCGACGATGTCGGTGGCATCGGCGTAGACCACTGCCAGCACCACCAGCACCGTCGCGGCAATGGTGCCGGAGAGCACGCCGACGGCATGGATGACACCGTCGGCGATCAGTTCGGCACGATCGTAATGCCAGCCGACCGCATCGGCCGCGACATGGACGGAATGGGAGGCGAGCTGTTTCAATTGGAAGACGGTCATGGCAATCCGCAAAGGCTTAAGACAATGTCTTCTTCTATGGGTGTTTCGGGGCGTGGCGTGTCGTTCAATCGGCTGATTTGCCGACAAAGACGGTGGAAGTATGAAGCTTGATTTTCCTCACGCAACTGCCACTTTTGTGAATGGCTTCACTGTTCCGCCCGCCCGGGATCAATCGCGTTCATATGGCATTCAGTTTCCAGGACATGGTCGAAGAGGCGCGCCTGTCGGCCCGGGCGCTGATCGACTATGGCGAGCACTTCTTCAATCCGACGGTGCGGCTTGGCGTCACCGGTCTGTCGCGGGCCGGTAAGACCGTGTTCATCACGGCGCTGATCAACGGGCTGACGCGCGGCGGCCGGTTTCCGGTATTCGAGGCCTATGCCTCCGGGCGGATCGCGCGGGCGCATCTGGCGCCGCAGCCGGACGATGCCGTGCCGCGTTTTTCCTATGAAAGCCATCTGCGCGCGCTGATTGAGGAGCGGCGCTGGCCGAGTTCGACCGTGGACATCAGCGAGCTGCGTCTCGTCATCGACTATCAGCGCCCGAACGGCGCCGACCGCACATTGACGCTCGACATCGTCGACTATCCCGGCGAATGGCTGCTCGACCTGCCGCTGCTGCAGAAGAGCTTTGAGCAATGGTCGGCCGAAAGCCTGGCGCTGTCGCGCGAAGCGCCGCGGGCGCATCTGGCCGCGGACTGGCACGCCCATCTCGCGACGCTCAAGCCCGAGGCGCGCGAAGACGAGCAGGCGACGCTCACCGCCGCAAAGCTCTTCACCAATTATCTGCGCGCCTGCCGCGACGAACGCTTTGCGATGAGCCTGCTGCCGCCCGGCCGCTTCCTGATGCCAGGCAGTCTCGCCGACACGCCGGCGCTGACGTTTGCGCCGCTCGAGGTGCCCGTCGGTGCGCAGGCTCCGGAGGGATCGCTGTGGGCGATGATGGTGCGCCGCTACCAAGCCTACAAGGACGTCGTGGTGCGGCCGTTCTTCAGGGACCATTTTGCACGGCTCGATCGCCAGATCGTGCTCGCCGATGCGCTCGCGGCATTCAACTCCGGACCCGAGGCACTGCACGATCTCGAAGCGGCGCTCGCCGGCATTCTCGACTGCTTCAACATCGGCCGCAGCACGATTCTTTCCAGCCTGTTTCGGCCGCGCATCGACCGCATCCTGTTCGCGGCGACGAAAGCGGATCATCTGCATCATTCCAGCCACGACCGGCTCGAGGCCGTGCTGCGCCGCGCGGTGACCCGGGCGCTCGCGCGTGCGGAAAATACCGGCGCGCAAATCGACGTGGTGGCACTCGCCGCCGTCCGTGCCACCCGGGAAGCTCAGGTCACCCGTGGCCGCGACAAATTGCCCTCGATCCTGGGAACGCCGGCCGCAGGCGAAAGCGCCGGCGGTGAGTTCTTTAACGGCAACACGGAAGTCGCGACCTTTCCGGGCGATCTGCCGCTCGATCCCGAGCCACTGTTCAACGGCACCGATGCGTTCCGCGGATTGTCGACGGAAGCCGCCGAGACAAGCGACTTCCGCTTCCTGCGCTTCCGTCCGCCAAAGCTCGAACGCGAAGGTACGGAAGAGCCCGCGCTACCCCACATCCGTCTCGACCGTGCCTTGCAGTTCCTGATCGGAGACAAGCTCGCATGAACGACCGATCCCCGCCGCGGCGGCCGGCGACGTTCCGGCTCGACGATCCCGGCGTCGTCGTGACCGAAGCCGACGAGACGAGCCGCATCAGTCGCGCAACCATCCAGATCACGCCTGAGCCGGATCCGGCGACATTGCCGGTGCCGATCGAAACGGCGCGCACCGCCCGGCGCGGATTTCCCTGGGGCGCACTGTTCTGGTCCGGCGTCGCCGGGTTGACGCTGCTCGGCACCGGGCTTGGCGTCGTCCGTCTGATCGAGGATCTGTTCGCGCGCAGCGAGAGCCTCGGCTTCGTTGGCCTCGCGCTCGCCTTCCTCACCACGCTTGCGCTCGCGGTGGTGATCGGGCGCGAGGCGTTTGGCCTCGCACGGCTTGCGACGATCGAAAAGCTGCATCGGCGTGCCGCCGAGGTCCTCGCCAGCGACGATCGCAAGGAGAGCCGTGCCATCGTGCAGGAACTGATCGCGATTGCACACCAGAACCCGCGGCTTGCCCGCGCCCGGGCCGCGCTCGAAAGCCATTCCGGCGAGATCATCGACGGCGCCGACATGATCCGGCTGGCCGAGCGCGAGTTGATGTCGCCGCTGGATGCGGAGGCGCGGCGGCTGGTGTCGTCGGCGGCGCAGCGGGTATCGATTGTCACCGCCGTGTCGCCGCGCGCGCTGTTCGACGTGCTCTTCGTGTTCGTGGCCTCGCTGCGCCTGATCCGCCAGCTCGCCCGGCTCTATGGTGGCCGGCCCGGCGCGCTCGGCATGATCCGCCTGCTCCGCCACGTCATCGCCCATCTCGCCATCACCGGCGGTCTCGCCGCGAGCGACAGCCTGGTGCAGCAGATGCTCGGGCACGGGATTGCAGCAAAACTATCGCAGCGGCTCGGTGAAGGCATGCTCAACGGGCTGCTGACGGCGCGGCTCGGATTGGCTGCGATCGACGTTACAAGACCGCTACCGTTCGCAGCCCTGCCGCCGCCAAAGCTGTCGGATCTCGCGACGGATTTATTGCGAAGAAAAGAGGACGAGGCGTAGCTCGCAGAGCCAGGACGCGCCACTGGAACAGCGGCGCGTCCTTTGGCGGAGACAGCTCCGGGGTCCATCCGGAGAGCTTGTCGATCGTGTAGGTATCGATCAGGACACCGCGCCAGCGGCGTTCGACCTGCCCCATCGGCTCGCGCCTCGCGGGGATCGCCTGCCAGAGAGGCGAGTGATCATCGGGCTGGCGGCCGATGTAGATCCCCGCCTGCCCCCGTATCCGGTCCATGCCGGGATCGCGAAAATCCTGAAAGCGGCCGCGCTCGTTGATTTCGACCACGGGAACGCGGCCCCGGAACAGCCAGCGCATCATGGCATAGGTGCGGTAATCCGTGGTCGCGATCCAGGTCGCGCCGGTTTCGTCGAGCGCGGCCTGCGCGCGCGCGGCGACCTGCTCGTAGCCGGATTCGGCGCCGATCGGATCCATCTTGCCGAGGAAATTCCAGGGCGCGGCGACGTAATAGAGGAAGACGATCACGACGAAGGCGATCCCGGAAACCAGAGCCGCCTTCGCCCAAAATATGCTCGACCGGATCATTCGCGCCGACCAGCCTTCTCTGGGCATCAGAGCGAGGTTCACCGCGGTGGCGGCCAAGCCTGCCGGCCACATGAACATCGGCCAAGTGTCGCCGACCCTGAGCGTCAGCGACTTGAAGAAGAAATAGACGAACGGCACCAGCACCGCCGTCGACAACAGGATCGCAACCGGTTCACGCCTGCGATAGCCGCGCCACGCCGTCATCGCGAGGCCGAACAGCACGACAGGCAAGACGACAAAACCGACGAGGCCGAATTGCAGGCCGACAAAATCGCCGACGGTACGGAGCGAAATGCCGTAATTGGCGGTGGCGCGCACGCCCTGGAAACGGAACGAGGCCCAGTCGTGCTGCGCGTTCCAGATCAGCACCGGCGAGAATAATGCGACCGCGATCAGCGCCGCGAGCCAGGGATAGGGGCTGCGCAGCCAGCGCCAGCGCCAATCCGGCACCAGCAGAAACGCGGCGACCGCAGGCGCGAACATGATCGCGGTGAATTTCGACAGCAGCGACAGGCCGGCGAACAGGCCGGTCGCGAGCCACCAGCGTCCATCCCCGCTCTGCGCCAGCCGCACCAGCGACCACATCATCGCCACCGCGAACGGAATCATGGCGACGTCAGGGGCGACCTTGGCCATCAGTAGCCCGTAATAGAGCGCGGCCTCCGGCATCAGCACCGCGACCACGATCGCGCGCACATCATGGGTGAGGCGGCGCACGATGTCGGCGAGCAGGCACTGCGTCACCAGCATCGCAACGATCCCGCCGAAGCGGACCCCGAGCACGGTGTCGCCGAAGATCGCGGTGCCGAAGCGGATCAGCCAGGCGATGCCGGGCGGATGATCGAGAAAGCTCAGCGCCGCCTCCTTCGACCAGGTCCAGTAATAGGCCTCGTCGGTGCGCAGCTCGATCGCGGAGGCATAGACGATGCGCAGCACCGTCATCGCGGCGATCACCAGCGCGGCCATGACGAGCGGCCGGCGCGACGCGCCGTTGGGCTTCACGGTGATGTCGGGAGCGATCGTCACGGCCGCGCTTTTCCCCGACTTGGGAGGGGGAGTCAATGTGGGGGTGTTACGGCCTGTGTCGGCCGTCCCGGACAGACTCGCAGGGTGGGCAAAGCGAAGCGTGCCCACCACCCCACGATACGTCAGGATGGTGGGCACGGCGCAAAGCGCCTTTGCCCACCCTACGATACTTACCATTACGTCACTTGCCGCGCATGTGATCGAAGAGACCGTTCGCCTGCGGAATTTAACTCTCCGCTGGCCGTTCTCGTCAGTGAACTGGTACAACCGAATCATGGCCACGACCGCTCTTTCACGATTGCTCGAACTCATCCGCTCGACCAGCGCGCGGCAGGTGCGGCTGGTCTGCGGCGTGATCCTGTTCGCTTACGTGGTCAGCCATTTCCTCAACCATGCGCTCGGCAACATCTCCGTCGATGCCATGCAGATCGGGGTTTATTACCACACGTCGTTCTGGCAGTTCCTGCCCGTCGCAATCGTGTTCTACGGCGCAGCCCTCACCCATATGGGCCTCGGCGTCTATGCGACGTACCAGCGCCGCCAGTTCCGTTGGCGGACGATCGAGCCGCTGCAGCTGGTGCTGGGGCTGAGCATCCCGGCGCTGGTGATGGCGCATGTGATCGGCGTGCGGCTCGGCCAGACACTCTACGGCCACGAGAAGCTGTATCCGCAGGAGCTCTATCTGTTCTTCGTCGCGGCGCCCGGCCGGCTCTGGACGATGACGATCCTGCTCATCGTCGCCTGGGTACACGGCTGCATCGGCATCTATTTCTGGCTCCGGCTCAAGCCGTTCTTCATCCGCGCGGCACCGTATTTGCTGGCGGCAGCCGTGCTGACCCCGACGCTGGCGCTGCTCGGTATTTACCAGGGTGGCCGCAGCATCGCCGCCGAGAGCGAGGACGGCGAGTGGCGCACGCATAATTTCACGCAGCGCCAGGTCGGAACGGTCGCCGAGGCCGATACGCTCGATCGCATCACGGGTGGACTGACGATGGGTTACATCGGCCTGCTCGGACTGGTGCTGCTCGGGCGCGGTGTGCGCGGCTGGCGTGAGCGGCGCGGCGGCATGATCGCGTTGTCCTACGGCAACGGCAAGACCGTGCGCGTGCCCAAGGGCCTCTCCGTGCTCGAGGCCAGCCTGCGCCACAACGTGCCACATGCCAGCATCTGCGGCGGCCGCGCCCGCTGCTCGACCTGCCGCATCCGCATTATTGGCGACCACGGCACCTTGCCCGAGCCGTCGCAGCGCGAGGCCTTCGTGCTGGCCCGCGTCGGCACCGCCGATCCCTCGATCCGGCTTGCCTGCCAGCTGCGGCCGAACTCCGACCTCTCCTTCTTCCAACTGTTCATGCCGCACATGCTGTCGGCCAGCGCGCACGCGTCCTCGCCTTCGCGAATCGGGCAGGAGCGCTATCTCGTCAGCCTGTTCGTGGACATGCGCGGCTCGACGCAGCTCGCCGAGAAGCGGCTGCCGTTCGACACCGTCTTCATCGTCAATCGCTTCCTCGGCGCCGTGTCGCAGGCCGTGATCGAGAACGGCGGCCAGCCGAACCAGTTCGTCGGCGACGGCATGCTGGCGCTGTTCGGCCTCAGCAGCGATCCGCAGACCGCCTGCCGGCAGGCGCTGAAGGCGGTGGCCGCAATCGCGACCCATGTGGACGAGCTCAACGAGCTCCTGAGCCACGATCTGCGCCAGCCGATTCGCTTCGGCATCGGTGTTCACGGCGGCGAGGTCATCATCGGCGATATCGGCTATCGCGATCACATCGTCTTCACCGCGCTGGGCGACGCCGTGAACGTCGCCGCCCGCCTCCAGGACATGACCAAGACGCTGGCCTGCGAGGCGATCGTCTCCGAGGAGGTCCGGCGCACCGCCGGCGTTCCCGACGATGCGCTGCCGAAGCAGGAGGTCGCGATTCGCGGCCGCGACGAGCCGATGCTGGTGCGCGTCGTCACCAACACCAGGACATTGTCGGCTCTCATCGCCGGCGGCGAGCGCGTCGCGGCCTGAGATTCCACCGCGCGGGAGTTGCGCTCCCTCTTCCGCTTGCGGGAGAGGTGCCCCACCAACACCGCCTTGCTGCAGCGCAACGGCATGGGCTTGCTGCGAAAGCACGAATTGACTTCGCCCTGGTCGTTGCGACAGATGAGTGCGTGTTCGCGGTGATGACCGCGAACCAACGAAAAGCTCCGGGAGGAGACGACATGTTCGACCGACGCGACCTGCTCAAAGGAGCGGGCCTTGCCGCTATCACGGCCACACTGAATTCCACCAGAGCGCTGGCACGCGACACCGTTACGCTGCCCTTCGCCAATGGCGAACGGCCGCTGGTGAAATATCCGCAGAAGCGGCCGATGATCGGTCTCACCAGCCGGCCGCCGCAGCTCGAGACTCCATTTGCGGTGTTCAACGACGGTCCGATCACGCCAAACAACGCGTTCTTCGTGCGCTATCATCTCGCCGACCTCCCCTACAATCTCGATCCCGACACGTTCACGCTCGAGGTCAAGGGCAAGGTCGACAAGCCGCTGAAGCTGTCGCTGAAGGACATCAGGAAGATGAAGGCGACCGAGATCGTCGCCGTCAACCAATGCTCCGGCAACAGCCGCGGCCTCGTAGAGCCGCGTGTCGCCGGCGGCCAGCTCGGCAATGGCGCGATGGGCAATGCGCGCTGGCGCGGCGTGCCGCTGAAGGCGGTACTGGAGATGGCGGGCGTGCAGGCCGGCGCCAAGCAGGTGGTTTTCGGCGGCATGGATGGCCCGGTGAGCGACAAGACGCCCGACTTCGCCAAGGCGCTCGACCTCGCTCACGCCAGCGACGGCGAGGTGATGCTGGCCTATGGCATGAATGGCGACGATTTGCCGTTCCTCAACGGCTTCCCGCTGCGCCTGGTCGTGCCAGGTTATTACGGCACCTACTGGGTCAAGCACCTCAACGAGATCACCGTCATCGACACCGTCTATGACGGCTTCTGGATGAAGTCGGCCTATCGCATCCCGGACACGCCGAATAATTCGATCGAGCCCGGCACCGCGCCGAAGGCTACGATCCCGATCAACCGCTTCACCATCCGCTCCTTCATCACCAACGTGACTGACGGCGCCAGGCTGAAGGCCGGACGCACGACGCTGCGCGGCATCGCCTTCGACGGCGGCAAGGGCATCAAGGACGTCTCTGTCTCCACCGATGGAGGCAAGACCTGGACCAGCGCCAGGCTCGGCAAGGACCTCGGCAACTACTCATTCCGCGAATGGAAGCTGCCGGTGAAGCTTGCGGCGGGCCAGGTCGAGCTCAGGGTGCGCGCAACCAGCAATTCCGGCGAGACGCAGCCAGAGACGCCGCGCTGGAACCCGGCGGGCTATTTGCGCAACGTCGTAGAAACCGTCCGCGTCAGCGTAGCCTGAGGAGAATGATCATGCAGCGCACCGTTCTCCTCGCCATCACACTTACCGTCGCCACTGCTGTGGGTTCGGCCCTCGCAGCGCCGGTCAACTACAAGACGCCGGACGAGGTTGCAGCCTTCAAGCCCGGCCCCAATCTCGAGGTGGTTCAGGGCAATTGCGCCGCCTGCCACTCGTCCGACTACATCGCCACGCAGCCGCCGATGAAGGACAAGAAAGGGTTTTGGCAGGCCGAGGTGACCAAGATGATCAAGGTGTACGGCGCACCGATCGACGACGCCGACGTCGGCAAGATCGTCGACTATCTGGCCGCGACCTATTGACGGAGGCCGCGATGCGTCCGGACGAATTGACCGCGAAACGGGCAAAATCGGCAAAAGCGCCGCGAAGTTGAGCGAATTTCCGCGAAATGCCGATATGGTTTGATCTACCAAGGCCGCCACATTCCGCGTATCCTGTTAGGACCGAACCGGCCGGTTGGCGGGGACTGGCGGTTCGCGATCTCGGAGGAAGACCCGCGGAGAAGACGTGATGGCTAAAGGTACGGTCAAGTGGTTCAATCCGACGAAGGGTTATGGATTTATCCAGCCTGCGTCGGGCGGCAAGGATGTGTTCGTGCATATCTCGGCAGTGCAGAAAGCCGGTCTGTCGTCCCTCAACGAGGGCCAGACGGTTGAGTATGAAGAGATCGCAAACCGGGGCAAGACGTCCGCAGAGAACCTCAAAGTATAAGCCCGCCGGCCTTTGCTGCCTCCCGGATCTGTCCGGGAGTCGGGCCAAGAAAATTTTAGAAGACGATCAGTGCATTCGACGACAGGCGTTGCGATTGCGCGCGGAAACTATTTGCCCGTAGAGATCGCCGATCAACGCCGCAGCAGTGACAATCGCGACCGCATTTCATCAGCCAACCGGCAACGGTGCGTCGCGCTTGATCTCCTCCATCACCGCATAGGTGCGCGTCTCGCGCACCCCGGCATCGACAGCAAGCTCTCGCCGAGGAAGCGCCGATACGCGGTCATGTCGGCCAGCCGCGCCTTCACCAGATAATCGAAGCCTCCGGCGACCATGTGACACTCCAGCACCTCGGGCGCGAGTTTCACCGCGCGCGCAAAGCGCTCGAAATTGTCCGGCGTGGTCTTGTCGAGCAGCACCTCGACGAACACCAGCAATCCGAGGCCGAGCCGGTGCGGATTGAGCCGCGCCCCATAGCCCTCGACGAAGCCCTCGCGCTGCAGGCGCTTCAACCGCTCGCCGATCGAGGTCGGCGACAGCCCGATGCGCTCGGCCAGCTCGACATTGGCGATTCGCCCATCCTCCTGCAAGATCGCGAGGATCTTCCGGTCGATCCGATCGAGTTCCATACTTTATGAGGCCAGTTTGCCAGTACTCTTCATTTTCTAAGGTAAAATGGCCTATCTTGTCCATCGAACTACGGTCATGCGGGCCTTATCCTGAATGTGAGCCACAGGACACGCCATGCCGAATATCCCGCCGCCCTTCACCGCCCCTTACGCGCCCGACGATGCCGACATCGCTGCGCGCCTGCTGGCGTCTGCCCATCTAGGCCCGCCGCAGGAGGCGCGGATCGACCGCACTGCGACCCGGCTGATCGAGGCGATCCGCAAGCGCGACGACCGGCTCGGCGGGGTCGAGGACATGCTCCGCGAGTTCGCGCTCTCGACCAAGGAAGGCCTCGCGCTGATGGTGCTGGCGGAAGCGCTGCTGCGCGTGCCCGACGCGCGCACCGCCGACCAGTTCATCGAGGACAAGCTCGGCGAGGGCGATTTCATCCATCACGAGACCAAGTCCACGGCGTTCCTGGTCAACGCCTCGGCCTGGGCGCTCGGCCTGTCGGCGCGCGTGATCCAGCCCGGCGAGACGCCCGACGGCACGATCGGCCGGCTGGTGAAACGGCTGGGCGCGCCGGCCGTGCGCACCGCCACGCGTCAGGCGATGCGGCTGATGGGCAATCATTTCGTGCTGGGCGAGACCATCGATCAGGCGCTGGAACCGGGTAAGCCGCGCTCCGGCCAAAAGCCGCGCTACTCCTTCGACATGCTCGGCGAAGGCGCGCGGACGGCTGCGGATGCGAAGCGCTATTTCGAGGCCTATGCGAGCGCGATCGAAACCATCGGCAAGACGGCGGGCGACCGTCCCCTGCCCGACCGGCCCGGCATCTCGGTGAAACTCTCGGCGCTGCATCCGCGCTTCGAGGCGATCAGCCGCGCGCGCGTGATGGCCGAGCTGGTGCCGCAACTGCTGGATCTGGCGCGGCGCGCCAAGGCGTACGACCTCAACTTCACCGTCGATGCCGAGGAAGCCGACCGGCTCGAGCTGTCGCTCGACGTCATCACGGCAACGCTCGCCGATCCCTCGCTCAAGGGCTGGGACGGGTTCGGGCTTGCGATCCAGGCTTATCAAAAGCGCGCCAGCGCGGTGATCGACTACATCCACGAGCTTGCGCGGGCGCACGAGTGCAAGCTGATGGTACGCCTGGTCAAGGGCGCCTATTGGGACACCGAGATCAAGCGCGCGCAGGAGCGCGGGCTCGATGGCTATCCGGTGTTCACCCGCAAGGCGATGACGGATCTGAACTACGTCGCCTGCGCGTCAAAGCTTTTGAGTCTGCGGCCGCGCATCTTCCCGCAATTTGCGACCCACAACGCGCTCAGTGTCGCAACCGTGCTGGAGCTGGCCGGTGACAGCGGCGGCTTCGAATTCCAGCGCCTGCACGGCATGGGCGAAGCGCTCTACGAGCAACTCGCCAAGGATCATCCCGATATCGCCTACCGCACCTATGCGCCGGTCGGCAGCCATCGCGACCTGCTCGCCTATCTGGTGCGGCGGCTGCTCGAGAACGGCGCCAACTCCTCCTTCGTGGCGCAGGCGGCCGACTACCGCGTCCCCGTCCAAGCGCTGCTGAAGCGTCCGGCCGATCTCATCGTGCGGCCTGACCACGCGCATCATGCCAAAATCCCGTTGCCGGGTGATCTCTTTGCGCCGGAACGGCATAATTCGGGCGGCATCGAGTTCGGCGAGCGCGCGGCGCTCGACCGGTTGCTGACCGACGTCAAGGCCGCAACGACCGACCTCAAGCCGGTCACGGACGCAACGCCCGAGCAGGCGGCCGCAGCGATGGCTGCGGCCCGCGCGGGCTTCGTGACCTGGAGCCGGACGCCGGCCTCGGCACGCGCGGCGGCGCTGGAGCAGGCCGCGCATCTGCTGGAGAGCCGCAGCGCGCATTTCATCGCGGCTCTTCAGCGCGAAGGCGGCAAGACGCTCGACGACGCGCTCTCCGAGCTGCGCGAGGCCGCCGATTTCTGCCGCTATTATGCGGCGCAGGGCCGAAAACTGTTCGGCAGCGAGGTCGCGATGCCGGGCCCGACCGGCGAGAGCAATTCGCTCGCCATGCGGGGCCGCGGCGTGTTCGTGGCGATCTCGCCGTGGAATTTTCCGCTGGCGATCTTCGTCGGCCAGGTCACGGCGGCACTGATGGCCGGCAACAGCGTCGTTGCAAAGCCCGCCGAGCAGACGCCGCGCATCGCGCGTGCGGCTGTCGCGCTGCTGCACGAGGCCGGCGTCCCGAAAAGCGCGCTGCATCTCGCCACCGGCGACGGCCGCATCGGCGCGGCGCTAACTGCGCATCCTGATATTGCAGGCGTCGTTTTCACCGGCTCGACCGAGGTTGCGCGTCACATCAACCGGACGCTTGCCGCCAAAGACGGACCCATCGTGCCGCTGATCGCGGAGACCGGCGGCATCAACGCCATGATCGCGGATGCGACGGCGCTGCCCGAGCAGGTCGCCGACGACGTCGTCACCTCGGCGTTCCGCTCGGCCGGACAGCGCTGCTCGGCGCTGCGGCTCTTGTTCGTGCAGGAGGACGTCGCCGACCGCATGATCGAGATGATCGCGGGCGCGGCGCGCGAGTTGAAGATCGGCGATCCCGCCGACGTCGCGACCCATGTCGGCCCGGTCATCGACGACGAGGCCAAGCAGCGGCTCAAGGCGCACATCGCGCGGATGAAGACCGAGGCGCGGCTGCACTATGCAGGTACCGCGCCGGAGGGCTGCTTCGTCGCGCCGCATATCTTCGAACTCAAGGACGCCGGCCAGCTCACCGAGGAGGTGTTCGGCCCCATCCTGCATGTGGTGCGCTACCGCGCCGACACCCTCGAACACGTGCTGCAAGCGATCGCGCGCACCGGCTACGGCCTGACGCTCGGCGTCCACTCCCGCATCGACGACACGGTCGAGGCCATCATCGACCGTGTCCAGGTCGGCAACATCTACATCAACCGCAACATGATCGGCGCCGTGGTCGGTGTGCAGCCGTTCGGCGGCAACGGCCTGTCCGGAACCGGCCCCAAGGCCGGCGGCCCGCATTATCTCGCGCGCTTTGCCACGGAGCAGACTGTCACCATCAACACCGCCGCCGCCGGCGGCAATGCCGCGCTGCTTGCGGGCGAGGAGTGAGGCCTTGCGCCCGGCGCCGTTGCATCCCGGCAAAACATCGGTCTAATGGCTCCCATGACGTGCCCGCGCCAATTCCAGCCAGCGGGAAACAACAAGAGCGAGGGAGCAACGCCGCGATGGAAAAAGGCATTTTTGCAGGTCTCAAGGTTCTGGACTGCGCGAGCTTCATCGCGGCGCCCGCGGCTGCGACCGTGCTGTCCGATTTCGGCGCCGACGTCATCAAGATCGAGCCGCCCGGTGCCGGCGACCCCTACCGCAATCTGCCCAACCTGCCCGGCTATCCCACCGGCGAGCACAATTTCGCCTGGCTGCTGGAGGCTCGCAACAAGAAGAGCCTCGCGCTCGACCTTTCCAAGCCCGAAGCCCAGGCGGTGCTCTACAAGCTGGTCGCGGAGGCCGACGTCTTCATCACCAACATGCCGCCGCCGGTGCGGATCAAGCTCGGCATCACCTATGACCACCTCGTCCATCTCAACGACAGGCTGATCTACGCCTCCTTCACCGGATATGGCGAGAAGGGCGAGGAAGCCAACAAGCCCGGCTTCGACAGCAACGCTTATTGGGCGCGCTCCGGCCTGATGGACCTCGTCCGCGCCGACATCGACACGACGCCGGCACGCTCGGTCGCCGGCATGGGCGACCATCCCTGCGCCATGGCGCTGTACAGCGCGATCGTCACTGCGCTCTATCAGCGCGAGAAGACCGGCAAGGGCTCGCATGTCGCCTCCAACCTGATGGCCAACGGAGTGTGGGCCGCAAGCGTGCTGGCGCAGGCCAAGCTCTGCGGCGCCAAGTTCGGCGAGCGGCGCCCGCGCGAGCGCGCGCTCAACGCGGTCGCCAACCACTATCAATGCAAGGACGGCCGCTGGCTGATCCTGTCGCTGCTCAACGAGGAGAAGCAATGGCCGACGCTGGCCAAATGCCTCGGACGCGAGGACCTGATCGCCGATCCCCGCTTCGCCACCAAGCCCGACCGTCACGCCCGCTCGATCGAGCTGATCAAGATTTTTGACGAGACGTTTGCCACCAGGGACCTCGCCGAATGGCGCAAGATCCTCGACGGCAACGGGCTGGTGTTCGGCATCGTCGGCATTCTCGACGATATCCCGAACGACAAGCAGATGCTCGATAACGAGGTGCTGGTGCCGTTCGAGAACGACACCATGCTCACCATTGCCAGCCCGATCTGGATCGACGGCACCAAGAAGGTGCAGCCGCGCAAGCCGCCCGGCGTCGGCGAGCACAGTGACGAGATTTTGCGTGGCGCGGGATACGACGAAGCGGCGATCAGCCAGCTGCGGGCGAAGGGGGCTGTGGGGTAGGGAGCGTCCTAACGCTCCCGTGAGCGCAGCGAAGCAATCCAGAATCCCACCGCGGATGCATTGCTGGATTGCTTCGCTGCGCTCGCAAGGACGGCGCCGGACGATCTCGCTATAACTCACGGCAACATCGCGCCGCGTGAGGTCTCATGCCCAGCTATCGCCTGCACTACTTCCCCGAATCCGGCAACAGCTACAAGCTGGCGCTGATGCTCGCGCTTTGCGGCGAGACGTTCGAGCCGGTCTGGACCGACTTTGGCGGCGGCGTCACACGCACGGCGGAGTGGCGCAAGGCCGTCAACGAGATGGGCGAGATTCCCGTGCTCGAGGTCGACGGCGTGAAGATGACGCAGACCGCGCCGCTGCTGCTCAAGCTTGCCGAGCAATATGGCCGTTTCGGCGCCGAGACAGAGGACGAAAAGTTCGAGCTGCTGCGCTGGCTGTTCTGGGACAACCACAAGCTCACCGGCTACATGGCGACCTATCGCTTCATGCGCGCCTTCACCGAGAACAACGATCCGCAGGTGTTGAAGCACTTTCGCCGCCGGCTGGAGGACTTCCTCGGCATTCTCGACGGACATCTCCAGCACAATACTTTTGCGATCGGCACCAGGCCGACCGTGGCCGATATCTCGATGATGGCCTATCTGCATTATCCGAGCGACGAGCACGGTTTCGATTTCGCGGCGAGCCATCCCGCCATCCACGCCTGGCTCGGCCGCATGGCCGCGCTGCCGGGCTGGAAGCCCGCCTATGAGCTGCTTCCGGGAAAGCGGATGACGAACTACGCGAAGTAAGGCCCGCGGCTATCGCAGCGCCAGCCAGCCGAGCGTGAACAGGATGCCGCCGATGATGACGACCACCGCGACAGCCCAGGTGCTGACGCGGATGCTACCGGTGACCTGTTTGGCTTCCTCATTGCGCGCGATCTCGCGATTGCGCTCCTTGTTGGCGTCGCTGGTGTCCGTCATGGATCATCCCGATCGGTTTAGCGCGTCTTGATGAAGCACATGCCAATGCGGCTCGAGGCCGCGGCGGCCTGACAGGTGAGACCTTTAGCACAGGTCCATGACGTAAAACTCTTATCCGGCGTTCCCGATCCCTGGTTTTGCAGAGAACAATGGGCGCCCCAGCCGTCCTGATATTCGGTGCCGGCGAGCTCCCGGCTGCCCCGGGTCTGCGGCCGGCCGGCAAATCCGCGTGAGAAATCAGGGCGTTTGCCAGCGGCAAAAGCGGTCAGGATGTCGCGGCGGCGGAGCTGATCGCCGACAAAATGCGGCGAGGCCGGCACGATGGTGGAGTTCGACGGCTTGTCCGTAAACCAGTCCACGCCCGGGAAATGGAAGCCGCCGATGCCGCGGGTCTGATGACAGCCCGAGCAGGTAACGTCGTTGAGCCGGCGCTGGAAGCCCGCGACCGAGCGGATGTTCTCCATGGTGATGCCGCGTGCCGCAGCCTGCTTCAACGCGCCGACGACGTCGTTGTCGGTGAACACGGGATCGCTCTTGCCCTCGCCTCCTTCTTCCCCTTGCATCAAGCCGAACTCCGGCTGCAGCGCCGAGGCGTCGAGGCCCGCAGGTGTCGGCACCACGGCGGCCTTGGCGAGAAATTTCTCGGGGACCAGCACGGTGCCGCGATCGAACTCGCGAAGATTTGCAGGCGCAAGCAGCCAGGCCTTGAAGTCGCGCCGGAGCGCATCATCGGCCAGGATGCGATCTCGGTCGATCTGGTTCTCCAGCGTCGATTCCTCGAACGTCCTGGTCGCGGCATCGTATTTGAACACCTTGAGCAGATAGTCGGAGCGGAAATCGTGCAGCGCCGATTTCGGTGCGATCGAGATCTGGATGTTGGTCTCGATGCGATCGATCATCGCGTCATCGGGAACAGTGCGGCTGCCGATCAGCCCTTGCCAATCGCCATGGTCCAGCCAGCGCCGCGCGACCTCGGCGCAGGTGACGGGCCTGCCGCTGCCATCCGTCTGACGTGCATCGCGCGCCTTCATCACCAGATTGAACGTCATCGGCAAGCGTGTCGCGGTGGTGCTGCCGTCCGGCCTGGCCTCGAACCGCGCCAGCCGATAGATCAGCCGTATCTCGCCGCATTGCTCTTCCGAGACATAGGCGCGGTCCATGCGGTTGACGATGCCGGCCAGCACGAAGCGCGTGTCGGGGGATTTCAGCGCGGCACGATCGAACAGCTGGACGTCGAAGCCTTCGCCGACGCCAATGGTCTCGGTTGGCGAGGTCGCCTTGTGCTGTGCGATGTAGTAATCGAACTCCGCATCGATCGCCGGCGGAATCGCCTTCAGCTGCGGCAGCGAGGCGAACAGCAGATCGCTGGTCAGCGGAACATGCGCGTTTCGCTCAGGCTGCAGCAGGCGGGAAATCGACAGGGCATCGCTCTGATCGAGCTTGCGGAGGAGATCGGGATCGATGATCGCGGTGCCGCGCGCAAGCGGCGTGGTCTCCGCCGCCGAGAGCGGCATGATGCCGCCTAACAACAGAATGGCAGCCAGAAAAATTCGCAGCGCGCGGCTCATGCCTCCAGTAACACCGCGCGTGACAGCCTATTCAAGTAAAAAGGCGCTTCACGCGGTGGTGAAGCGCCTCTTTGAAAAGTCGAATATCGGCCGCTTAGCGCGCGACGATCAGGCCCTTGGCGGTGACGACCACCCATCGGCCATCCTGGCGGCGGATCGCATCGACGCGGCCGAGCCCGGGGATGGGATCGCCGGCATAGACCTCGTACAGCCCACCCCGGCCCTCGATCAGCGCGCCGCCATTGGCGACGTCGCGGAGCCTCCAGCCGTCAATCGTCGGCAGGCGGCCGACCTCGGTCTTCGGTGCGGCGGGCGCCGGAGCCGGGACAGCGGCGGCGGTCGCGACCTGGGCCGGAGCCGGCGCGATCGAGCCTGTGGTCTCCTTCACCGGCGCGGCGGCTGCGGCCTGCGCGGGAGCGGCGGGCGGCGTGGTGCGGAGCTTGTCGACGGTCTCGGACAGCTTTGCGATCTTGGCCATCGGCTCGGCCTGCGCCTTCTCGAGCTTGTCGAGACGGTCGTTGGCCCGGTTGAATTGGCTGAGGCCCGTCTTGGAGATGTGCTCGACATTGGCCTTGAGCGCGACGAGGTCGGCATCGATCCGCGAGACCGACGCGTCCAGCGCACTGGTATCGGCCAGTTGTGCCGGCGCGGGGCTGGCGAAATGCATCATGCCGGCGGTCGCGAGCGCACCACTGACGGCGCCGACGCAGGCCGCGATCGCCACCACCGCGGCCATCGCCGACAGGCGGCGCTTGTTGCCGGCGTCGCGCACCTCGTCCGCCTTCACGTGCGGAGCAACTCTTCGCGGTCCCAGGACCGCTCAGAGGGCGCCATCACGATGAGCTTGCCGGGTTTGGGCTCGGGCTTGATTTCAGCCTTGACGTCAGCCGTAGCACCCGCCTTGGCTTCGAATTTCGGGACCTCGATCCGTGAAGCCTCGATCCTTGGCGGCTCGTCCGCTTTGGGCGGCGTCTCGTGGTCGGGGGCGATCGAGGGGGCCTCGATGCCGGCGGCAGCGTCGAGGGCCTGCGGCGCAGCGGCGTCGGCGGCGCCGGTCCGGTCACGCGTCTCTCGTCCGGCCAGTTCGGGCATTGGTTCGCTCACGGCTCAAATACTCCAGTCCAGGTTGACTTTTTGGTAACTTTCATTGCTTGCGAATTCCTTACCCCGGGACCCGCTTACCGAAATTTTAGGAACTCCTCCGAGGCCGAATTGGGTCGGGAACGTGGAACCGGCGTGGCCGCGTGCAACAATTTGTCAGCCGATACTGACCGGCGGCAAGGCGCTCCGGCTTAGCCGAAGGGGTTGTTTGCCCGTCACTGTTCCCCGGCTAACATGGGCCGTCCCGTCAGCCAGAAGGCGTTTGGGGGTGCCATGACGATCGAGAAATGCATCAACGCGTTTGCCGTCGATGAGGTGATCTTCGAGGAAGGCTCGACCGGTCGTGAACTGTTCGTCGTGCTCGACGGCGAGGTCGAGATCGTCAAGCTCGACGGCGCGCGCAAGACCAGCATTGTCAAGCTCGGCAAGGGCGAGTTCTTCGGCGAGATGGCGGTGATCGACGGCTCGGCCCGCTCCGCAACGGCGATCGCATCGGCGCCGAACACGAAAGTGATGCGCATCAACCACGCCCGCTTCGTCTATCTCGTCAGCCAGCAGCCGGCGTTCGCGCTGATGGTGATGGACGCGCTTTCGAAACGCCTGCGCGCGTCCAACGCCGTGGTCTACCGGGCAGCGCAATCATGAGCGATCGCAAGCCTACATCATTCCCGATCCTGATGAAGAACGATGTCTGCTCCCTGATCCAGGCGGCCGACGACGTCTACCAGATCCGCTTCGCCAACCGCGCCGCCAATGCCTATCTGGTGCGCGGCTCGGCGCGCACCATCCTGATCGACGTCGGTCTGTCCTCGAACTATCCGGCGATGGTCGAATGCCTGAATTTCGCCGGCTGCCCACCGGAGAAGATCGACATGGTGGTGCTGAGCCACGAGCATCTCGACCATATCGGCGCCGCCTGGCACTTCAACGAACGCCGCACCTTGGTCGTCGCCCATCGGCTCGCCGCCAACAAGATCATGCTGCGCGACGACTTTTCCATGCTCCGCAAGATGTTCAACGAGCCGAATGTGCCAATCAATATCGACATCTGGCTCGAGGAAGGCAATCTGATCGACCTCGGCAATTTCCGCCTCAACGTGATGTACACGCCGGGCCATACCTCAGCCTGCATCACGCTGTTCGACCAGGACAAGGGCCTGTTGTTCGCCGCAGACACCCTGATGCCGGGCGGCGTGATGGGCGGCGTATTCGGCTCCGGCAGCATCTCCGACTACATCCAGTCGCTGGAACGCATCAAGGGGCTGGATACGAAACTCCTGCTGTCAGGGCACGGACGGCTGTCGGACACGCCGCAGGACGACGTGCGCATTGCCATTGCGCGATCGCACGGCCTGCTGGAGGACACCGCGCAATTGTTCGACGCGCTGGACGCACGCTCGAACTTCGAGCCGATCATGCAGTCGGTGCGGGATCTGAACAAGCTGGATGATTGATCCGTCATTGCGAGGGGCGAAGCGACGAAGCAATCCAGAGTCTCTCCGCGGTGACAGTCTGGATTGCTTCGCTGCGCTCGCAATGACGGAGTGAGCGGACAGACTTGGGGCTACATCACCATCGGTTTGTCCGGCAGCTCGTTCGGATGCGGGCCGCCCGGCGGGTAATGCTTGGCGAACTCCCGCGACACCGCCGCGATACCATCGATCACGCCGCGTTCGAACTGGCCGGCCCTGAACTCCACCTCCATCGCGCGGCAGATGCTTTCCCACCCTGCCGCGCCCACCTTCGCGTCGATGCCACGGTCGGCGATGATCTCGACGTCGCGGTCGGCGAGCGCAGCAGGTAGAGCAGCACGCCGTTATTGTTCGCGGTGTCCCAGATCCGCAAATGCGAGAACACGTCGAGCGCGCGCTCGCGAGCATGCTGATTGCGAAACAGCGGACGGCCGTCGAGCGCGCCTTCGACGACAAAGCGGACCTGACCGGAATGCGTCGCTTCGCTTTGCTTGATGGCCTGCTCGATGCGGTCGAGCAGGCTTTGCGGAAACACCTGCCTCGCACGCCAATGGTGCTGGACGAGATGCCTGACGATGCGCCCGATACTCATGACTACCAGCTCCCCGAGGCGCCGCCGCCACCGAAGCTGCCGCCGCCTCCGCTGAAGCCGCCGCTGTCACTGGACGATGATCCGCTGCTCCAGCTGCCTCCCGACGAAGAACCGCTCGACCACGAACCGCCGCGCGACGACCCGGTCGATGCCGGAAACAGATCAGCGATGAAGGATAGCACGAAACCGATGATCCCGGCGAGCAAGGCAATCCCAGCCGATCCGATGATAAGCAACGCCAGGATGGCGATCACGCTGCCCGTGGCGACCGAACCCAGCAACCGCCCCAGCAGCGCGCGCAGGAAGCCGCCGACAATGAGCGAGGCAAACAGGACGACCGGGGCGAGCGGCCCGATCTCGTCCAGATTGGCGAAATTCACGGTGCGCGAGGGAACCGGCAGTGGCTCGCCGTCGACGACGCGCATCATCCGCTCGACGCCGGCCGAGATGCCGCCGGCGAAATCACCGTCCCTGAATTTTGGCGTGATCACCTCGTCGATGATCCGCCGCGAGGTGACGTCGGTGAGCGCGCCTTCGAGGCCGTAGCCGACCTCGATGCGCAGATGCCGGTCGTTCTTGGCAACGACCAGGATCGCGCCGTCATCGACCTTCTTGCGGCCGATCTTCCAGGCCTCCGCAACGCGGATCGAGAACTGCTCGATCGTCTCCGGGTCCGTGGTTGGCACGATCAGCACTGCGATCTGGCTGCCCTTCCGCGTTTCGAAATCGCTGAGCTTTTGCGACAGGGCGGCAATGTCACTGCTCGACAACGTGCCCGTCCGGTCGACCACGCGGCCGGTGAGCTGCGGCACGGCGACATCGGCTGAGGCGGGGAACGCCCAGCCAAGGACGAGCGCGAGCACGACTACCGCTCGCCACAGCGTAACCGTCATCGCCCGGCTTGACCGGGCGACCCAGTACCCCAGAGACGCCGGCGAGATGCGGAGAGGCCGCGGCGTACCGGATTCCCCGTCTTCGCGGGGAATGACAGTGGTGGGTGGGGCGAAGCGCATTCGCAAAATGACGCGCGCTTACTTCGACGGCGCGGGGGTCGGATTGAAATCGACCTTCGGCACGGTCGAGATTTCTTTCTCGTTCTCGACCGAGAAATTCGGCTTCTCCTTGTAGCCGAACATCATCGCGGTGAGGTTGTTCGGGAATGATCGGACGGTGACGTTATAGTCCTGCACCGATTTGATGTAGCGGTTGCGCGCGACCGTGATGCGGTTTTCGGTGCCCTCGAGCTGCGACATCAGATCCTTGAACAGGGCGTCCGACTTGAGCTGCGGATAATTTTCCGTGACCACAAGGAGCCGTGACAATGCGCTGGAGAGCTCGCCTTGCGCGGCCTGGAATTTCTGGAAAGCGGATGGATCGTTCAACACCTCCGGCGTCGCCTGGATGCTGCCGACCTTGGCGCGGGCATTGGTGACGCCGAGCAGCACGTCCTTCTCCTGCTGCGCAAAGCCCTTCACCGAGTTGACGAGATTGGGCACGAGGTCGGCGCGGCGCTGATACTGGTTCACCACCTCGGACCAGTTGGCCTTGATCTGCTCGTCCTCGCTCTGGATCGCGTTGTAGCCGCAATTGGTGAGGCTGAGCGAGGCCAGCGCTGCCAGTACGGTCAGGATCTTGCGCATCAAAATTTCTCCCGGTGGAATCGGGTGCAAACTACCAGATTGAGCGCGCGCCGCGCCAGCTATCCCGCACGGACGGCGCGAAAAGCAGCCGGCTGACGCAAGCCTCTTGCCTATCATCGGCCGACATAGTCAACTCGAAGCAAACAAGACGAAAAATACAGGGGAGCGCGCCATGTCCTCATTCGAGACCATCCTCGTGGAGCGGCCGGAGCCGGCGATTGCCCGGATCGTGATGAACCGGCCCGACGCACGCAACGCGCAGAACCTGCAAATGACCTACGACCTCAACGCCGCCTTCGACGCGGCGGTCCAGGACGACGCGGTCAAGGTGATCATCCTTGCGGGCAACGGGCCGCATTTCTCGTCGGGACACGATCTGCGCCCCGGCGCCAAGAATGCCGCAGGCGTCGATTTTCCGCCGATTGGAAATTGGGGCGGCTTTGCCGAGCCCAATGCGCACGGCCGCTTCGCGCGCGAGCAGGAAATCTATCTCCAGATCACGCGGCGCTGGCGCAACCTCGCCAAGCCCGTGATCGCCGAAGTACACGGCAAGTGCATCGCCGGCGGGTTGATGCTGGCCTGGGCCTGCGATCTGATCGTTGCGAGCGACGACGCGGAGTTCTGCGACCCCGTCGTCACGATGGGCGTGTGCGGCGTCGAATGGTTCGTGCATCCCTGGGAGCTGGGCCCGCGCAAGGCCAAGGAATTTCTGTTCACGGCGGACAGCTGGAGCGCCGAGGAGGCGCACCGGCTCGGCATGGTGAGCCAGGTCGTGCCGCGCGCGGAGTTGACAGCCCGGGTGCTGGAGCTGGCGCGCAGGATCGCATCAAAACCGTCCTTTGCACTCAAGCTGACCAAGGAGGCCGTGAACCGCTCCGTCGACGTAATGGGCCAGCCCGCCGCGATCGACCAGGCTTTTGCGCTGCATCAGCTCTGTCACGCCCACAATCTTCAGGAGTTCGGCATGGTGGTCGATCCGTCCGGACTGCATCCCTCCGTGCGCAAGCCGGCGGCCGCGGAGTAAGGATATGGATCTCAATCTCAGCGACGAGCAACGGCTGCTGCGGGAGAGCGCGGAGCGCTTCGTGGCCGAGAGCTACGATGCCGACCACCGTCGCAAGACGGCCAACGATCCGCACGGCTACAGCCCGGCGGTGTGGAAGCAGTTCGCTGGACTCGGCTGGCTGGCGCTGCCGATTCCGGAGGAGTTTGACGGGCTCGGCGGCAGCCCGATCGAGATCGGCATTTTGATGGAAGCGTTTGGCCGTGGGCTCGTGTCGGAGCCGTACATTGCAACGATCGTGCTCGGGGCTGCACTGATCGAGAAGTGCGGCAGCGAGGCGCAGAAGCAGGCCAGCCTGCCCAAGATCGCGGACGGATCGTTGAAACTTGCGTTTGCGCATTCCGAGCGCGCCGCGCGGTTCGATCTTGCCAGGGTCGCGACCACCGCAAACAAGACGGCACAAGGCTGGCGCCTCACCGGCAGCAAGATCGCCGTGCTCGACGGCCACGCCGCCGATAAAATCATCGTCTCCGCGCGAGTGCATGATCATCAGGGACCATCGGGGCGGATCGGCCTGTTTCTGGTGCCGGCAATGACGCCGGGCCTTTCGATCTCCGACTATCCGCGCCTCGGCGGCGGACGCGCCTGCAACATCGAACTCTCCGACGTGCAGCTGACGGAGGATACGCTGCTCGGCGACGGCAAGGACGCGCTGCCGGCGATTGAATGGGCCGTCGATCGCGCCATGGCCGCGCTCGGGGCGGAAGCTGTCGGCATCATGCAGACGCTGCTCGACACCACGCTTGAGTACACCAAGATCAGAAAACAGTTCGGCCGTCCGCTGTCCGCCAACCAGGTGATCCGCCATCGCCTCGCCGACATGGCGATCCAGGTCGACGAAGCCCGTTCGATGGCGCTGCGCGCCGCGCTAAAGGCCGATGATCCGCCGGTCGCGCGCGCCCGCGCCGCTTCAGCTGCGAAGGCGAAGATCGGCAAATGCGCCCGCTTCGTCGGCGAGCAATCGATCCAGCTTCACGGCGGCATGGGCGTCACCGAGGAACTCGAGGTCGGCGCCTATTTCAAGCGGCTCGTCGCCTTCGACACCCTGTTCGGCGGCAGCGCGCATCACTATAGCCGCCACGCCCAGCTTGGCCGCACCACCCAATCCGCCTGACACGAGGAGCGCATCATGGACCTGTCGTTCAGTGCCGAGGAACGCGCCTTCCAGGACGAGGTGCGTGGCTTCATCGCTAAAAATCTCACGGAGGAAATGAAGCGCGCCACGGCGCTGACGCCATCGGTGTTCTCCGATCCCGGTATCGGCATGGCCTGGCAGCGCGCGCTGCACAAGCAGGGCTGGGGTGCACCGGGCTGGCCGGTCGAATATGGCGGCCCGGACTGGACGCCGGCACAGCGCTGGATTTTTGAGACCGAGTCCGCGCGTGCGGGTGTGCCGAATGTCAACGTGATGGGCGTGAAGATGGTCGGGCCCGTCATCATCGGCTTCGGCTCGCCCGAGCAGAGGAATTTTTATCTGCCGCGCATTCTCTCCGGCGAGGATTATTGGTGCCAAGGCTATTCCGAGCCGGGCTCCGGCTCCGATCTGTCCTCGCTGAAGACGCGCGCGGTGCGCGACGGCAACGACTACATCATCAACGGCACAAAAATCTGGACCACGCATGCGCACCACGCCAACCGCATGTTCGCGCTGGTGCGCACCAGCGACGGGCCGCGGCAGCAGGACGGCATCAGCTTCATCCTGATCGACATGACAACGCCGGGGATCACGACGCGGCCCATCCTCACCATTGGCGGCGACCATGAGGTCAACCAGGTCTTCTTCGACGACGTGCGCGTACCCGTCACCAACCGCGTCGGCGACGAAGGCAAGGGCTGGACTTACGGCAAATATCTGCTCGAGTTCGAGCGCGGCTCCGGCATTGCGTCGGCCAAGCTGCGCGAAGGGCTGCGCGCCATCACTGAGCTGGCGGAGTCCGATCTCACGGGACGCGCGATCGACAGTCCTGACATCGCGTCCCGCATCTCGGAGGTCGAGGTCGACATCGACGCGCTGGAGATGACGGAGCTGCGCGTCCTCTCGGCGCTGCAGACCGGACAGAATCCCGGCGCGGTATCGTCCATCCTGAAGCTGCGCAACAGCGAGATCCGGCAAGCCGTGACGCGGCTCGGCGTCGACGTGATCGGCCACGATGCGCTCGCCGTCGAGCCGATGCGCCCGCTCTACAAGCTCAACCACGAGCCGGCGCTGCCGGAAGACATGCTGACGATGGTGCCGGAATATCTCAACGGCCGGGCCTACACGATCTTCGGCGGCACGTCGGAGATCCAGCGTGACATCATCGCGAAGATGATGTTGGGGATTTAGCCCACGTCAGTGCTTCATTGTTGGCCGTCGTCCCGGACAAGCGCAGCGAGGCGGAGCGCCGATCCGGGACGACAGCGGAGAGTGCGGCGGCAGCCTGCGCAGCCATTCCGACGCTGTGCCTAGGCGCCCGCCCTCGCGTCCTTGATCGCCTTCCAGATCTTCTGCGGGGTCAGCGGTGTATTCAGCTGGGTGATGCCGAGTTCGGCCAGCGCGTCCATCACGCCGTTCGTGACACAAGGCGGGCCGCCGATGGCGCCGGACTCGCCGCAGCCCTTGGCGCCGAGCGGATTGGTGCGGCAGGGCGCGGAATCGTCGAGCGTCACCACGATCGGCGGGACGTCATCGGCGCGCGGGATGCAATAGTCCTGATAGCTTGCGGTCAGGAGCTGGCCGTCGGCATCATAGGAGACACCCTCATACAGCGCCTGACCGATGCCCTGCGCGACGCCGCCATGGATCTGACCGGTCACCAGCATCGGGTTCACGGCCACACCGACGTCGTCGACGGTCGTGTAGCGCACGACCTTGGACACGCCGGTCTCCGGGTCGATCTCGACCTCGCAGATATGCGTGCCGTTGGGCCAGCTGGGACCATCGACCTCGCCTTCGGAATCGACGCTGAGTTTTGCGCCACTCTCCTTCTCGGCGATGTCGAACAGGCTGATGCGGCGATCGGTGCCGACCACGGTGAGCATGCCGCCTTGGTACTCGATATCCTCAACCGAGGTCTCCAGCACGTTCGCCGCCCTCTCGCGCGCCTTCTGGATCAGATCGTTGGAGGAGACCGCCACGGCGGTGCCGCCGACGAACAGCGAGCGCGAGCCGACGCTGCCAAAACCCATCGCGAGATCTGTATCGCCCTGGACGACGTCGATCTTGTCCATGGGGATACCGAGCGTGTCGGAGATCATCTGGGTGTAGGTGGTCTGCAGCCCCTGCCCCATCGCCATGGTGCCGGAATGCAGCACGACCCGACCTTGCGAGGTCGCATGCAGGCTGACCTTCTCGGTATGGGCGCGGCCGCCGGTCCATTCGATGTAGGAGGTGAGACCGCGGCCGTAGAGCAGGCCCTTCTTCTTCGCGGCCTTCTTGCGTGCGGCAAAGCCGTCCCAGTCGGCGAGTTTGACCGCGCGATCGAGCATGTGGGCGAAGGCGCCGGAATCGTACACCTGACCGGCGGCGTTGGTATAGGGCAGCTGCGCCGGCTTGATGTAGTTCGCTTTGCGGATCGCGCGCGGATCCATGCCGATTTTTCGCGCGGCAGCGTCGAACAGGCGCTCGACGATAAAGACGGCTTCCGGACGACCGGCACCACGATAGGCACCGACCGGTGCTGTGTGCGTCATCACCGACTTGACCTCAAAATGCACCAGCGGCAGGTCGTAGACGCCGGTCTGCACGAACGGCCCGAGCACAAGCGGGATGATATTGGCCGCACCCGAGGAGTACGCGCCGGTGCAGCCGATCGAGGTGACGCGATAGGCCAGCACCTTGCCCTTGTCGTCCAGCGCGAAGGACGCCGTCGAGGTGAGGTCGCGGCCATGGGTGCCACCGACGAATTCGTCGGTGCGGTCGCCGCGCCAGCGGATCTTCCTGTTCAGCTTGGTCGCGGCAAAGGCGACGATGCCGTCTTCCGGATAGAGATTGGTCTTCTGGCCAAAACCGCCGCCGATGTCGCCGACCAGCACGCGGACGCTGTCCTTGGGACGCTTCAGCACGGCTTCGGCCAGTACGTCGCGGGTGGAAGCCGGCGTCTGCGACTGCACGTGCAGGAGGAGACGGCCGGTGGTCTTGTCGATCTCGGCAATGGTCGAGCGGGGCTCCATCGCTGAGGGTACGAGGCGCTGGCTGACGAGATCGAGCTCGACCGTGTGCGCGGCCTTGGCGAAGGCCTCGTCCACCTTGGCGGCGTCGCCATAGCTCATCGCGCCGACGATGTTGTCGGGCGCCTCAGGCCACACCACGGGCGCGCCGGATTTCGCGGCTTCGACGGGATCGACCACGGCGGGCAGCACGTCGTATTCGACCACGATCGATTCGGCCGCGCTCTGTGCCTCCGCACGCGACGAAGCCACCACCGCCGCCACCGCCTCGCCGGTATAGCGCGCGACCTCATGGGCGAGCAGCCGCCGCGGCGGCACCGTCATCGGCTTGCCGTCGGGACGCTTGAAGATGCTCAGGGTCGGGATGGTGCCGACGTCGTCCTTGATCAGGTCGGCGCCGGTGTAGATCGCGGTGACGCCAGCCATCGACGCCGCGGCGCTGGTGTCGATCGAGACGATCCTGGCGTGGGCATGCGGCGAGCGCAGCACGTGCAACCACAGCGCGCCGTCCTCCGGCTTGTCGTCGATGAATTGCCCCTTCCCGGTGAGCAGCCGCTGGTCTTCCAAACGCTTGACGGGCTGCCCCGCTCCGAAACGCAAATTGCCGGGAAGAATGTTCATTCCGCAGGGTCCTCAGGGTCTCTTGAAATTCGGGCTGCCTTTTAGCGGATCGAGCGATGCGAGACCAGCCGCGGTTTTAGGCGGTATATCCACGTTTTCGTCATGCCGCCGCGTCTGCGATTCGGCAGGGATGGGCAAAGGCGCATTTGCGCCGTGCCCAGCATCGGTCGACGGACGCGATCAGATGGTGGGCACGCTACGCCTTGCCCACCCTACAGCACCGATCGTGTCGGGAATGACGGATCGCTAATCAAGCTCTCGCAATGCCGCTTCCACGATCTTGCGCGCGTCGGCTGTCAGAGGGGCCTGCGGCGGGATGGGATCGCCGACGTCATAGCCCTGGATCGCGAGTCCGGTCTTGATGCAGGCGGCGAGGCTGAAGCGCGCGAAGGCCTCGTTGATGCGCCACAGCCTGCGCTGGAGCGCCATGGCCTCGTCCCAGCGGCCGGCCTGGCAGAGATCGTAGAGCGCAACGCTCTGGCGCGGGATGATGCAGGCCGGTCCCGCCATCCAGCCGAGGCCGCCGATCAGCATCACCGCGGCCGGGATGTGGGCGGAGGCCGAGAACACGCGCAAGCGATCGCCGCAGCGGTTCATGATCGAGAGCAGCCGCCCGGTGTTGGTCGAGGCATCCTTGATGTAGCCGATGCGGGGATGCTCGGCGAGATGCGCGATGGTGTCGAGGCTCAGGTCCGAGCGCTGGAATTGCGGATTGGTGTAGATGACGACCGGAATGTCCACGGCATCCGCGATGCTGCGGAAATAAGACTCGATTTGGGCATCCGCGAGCGGAAAGTAGGCTTCAAGGATCGCCAGAATGCCGTTGGCACCAAGCCTCTCGTAAGCCTGCGCCTGTGCCACTGCATCGGCCGTCGAGGTGGACGCGACGCCTGCAACCACAGGCACGCGGCCCTGCGCAGCGTCGATCGTGGTCTGCACCACCGCCATGCGCTGCGCGGCGTTGAGATAGGCAAACTCGCCGGTCGAGCCGAGCGGTGTCAGACCGTGCACGCCGGCGCCGATCAAATCGTCACAGAGCTTTGCGAGCACATCCGTTCGCACCGTGCCGTCCGTGCCGACGGGCGAGACCAGATAGGGAAAGACACCGCGAAAGTCGGTCATGTCGGGAATAAAGTCCAGGAGCTGAGTCCTGTCTGGCAGGCGCGCGATCCATCGCCTGCTACCATGGGGTCCTGTTGCCAGCAAGCGACCTGCTTTCGAAGAGCGTATCTGTGGTTTTGGGAATGGTCCTGCAACGTTGGCGGGTTTCGTTGTGGTGCGTCGGCCTCCTTGCCGCCGCGCTGAGTCCCGGCATGGCTCAGGCCGGTGAATGCCCTCGCCGCAATCGGAGATCGCGACCGATCGTCCTGACGTGACCAATTCCAGCCTGGTCGTGCCTGATGGCAGCATCCAGATCGAGACCGGCCTCAACGCCTCCGGCCAGAGCGCCGGCAAAGGCTTTGACGGCAGCAACAGCCGTCTCCGCTTCGGCGTCGCGCCCTGCCTCGAAGTGCTGGTTGATGTGCCGAGCTATGTCGGCCGGCTAACCGGCACGGTCGACACCGGTTTCACCAATGTCACCCCCGGCCTGAAATGGCAGGTCAGCGGACTGCCTGAGCCCGCAAACCTCTCGGTGGTGTTCGGCGTCGGCCTGCCGACCGACACGCCGGGGATCACCGGCACAGGCTTTCAGCCCTATCTGCAATTCCCCTGGTCGTACGAGCTCGCCGGCGGCTGGGGCATCAGCGGCATGTTCACGAGCTTCTTCCGCCCATCGGATCTCGCCAATCATCAGACCAGCGAGGCGACCTTCGTGATCGAACGGAAGATCAGCGAAAAGCTGGCGCTGTTCGCGGAATATGTCAGCGACACACCGTCACGCGGCGCGAGCACGGCGCTGCTCAATGTCGGCGGCGGCTATCTCTTGAGCCGGACCGAGCAGATCGATTTCCACCTGGCCTTCGGCCTCAACCGGAATTCGCCGGATTACATCATCGGCGTCGGCTATTCCTACCGCTGGGACAACGTCATCGGCACGGCGGCGCGACCGATGCTTCGGCATTGACGGGAATGAACCGTTCCGGCCTCGCGCGGCTGGCTCGCTCCTGGAGTAGCGGCATCGGCGCAAGGTTCGAATTGCTACACGTTCCCGTGAGCGGCCCCCGATCATGTGTTCATCAGTTGCGGCCTGGGGAGGACTGGCCACCCGGCCAGTTTCGCAATGGCCCGTTACATCCCAGATTGTGGAGAGCTTACAGGAGCCTTCCATGACCGATTTCACTCCTCTCGCCTTACTGTCGTCCGCGCTCGCGGATGTCGTGGCGCGCATCGCGCCGTCCGTCGTCTCCGTGCATTCGCATCGCGCCCGCTCAACCGGCTTCGTCTGGAAGCCCGGCCTGATCGTGACCGCCGACGAGGCACTGGCCGATGAGGGCGACGTCCGGATCGTGCTCGCCGACGGCAGCACGACTGTTGCCAACATCGTCGGCCGCGACCACACCACCGATATCGCGCTGCTGCGCGCCGACACCAACATCGCGCCGGTCAAGCTGGCCGCAACGGTCCCTCGCCTCGGCGCGCTGTCGGTCGTGGTCGCCACCAGTCGCGATGCGCCGAACGCGGCGCTCGGGATGGTGTCGGTCTCAGGCAAGAGCTGGCGCTCCTTGCGCGGCGGCGAGATCGATGCGCGGATCGAGCTCGATGTTCGCCTGCGGCCGAACCAGGAGGGCGGCCTTGCCCTCGATGCCTCGGGCGAGGCTTTCGGCATGACCGTCTTGGGTCCGCGGCGGGTGCTGGTGATCCCGACGGCCACGATCGAACGTGTCGCCGCACAGCTCGAGACGCGCGGCCGCATCGCGCGCGGGTATCTCGGGCTCGGACTGCAGCCGCTGCGGCTCGACGACGGCGTCGGCGCGATGGTGATGAATGTCGACAAGGCTGGTCCGGCGGCCACAGCCGGCATCCGCCAGGGCGACGTGATCGTGGCAGTCAATGACCAGAAGCTCTCCGGCGTGCGCGCGCTCTTGCGAACATTGGGACCTGCGAGCGTCGGCCAGGTGGTCGATGTCGCGGTCCGCCGCGGCGGCGAGCCGGCGAGCTTCAAGGTCACGATCGGCGAGAGGCCGGAGGCGTGAGCGAGGACAACGCACCCGAGATCGTGCTGTCCCTGCAGATCGACGATCCTGCGCTGGCCGACCGCCTCGCGACGCTGCTCGGCAGTGTAGCGGGGCTTCGTCTTGCCGCCCCCGGCGAGACCGCCGCAGCGAGCGTCGTCGCGCGCGATCCGCGCGTCATACCGGAAGACATCGCGCTGACGCCGCGCGAGCTCGACGTGCTGGCATTGATGGCGGAAGGCGCCTCCAACAAGATGATCGCGCGGCAGCTCAACATCTCCGTGCACACCGTGAAATTCCACGTCGGTTCGCTGCTCGACAAGCTGGATGCCACCGGCCGCACCGATGCCGTCGCGCATGCGGCGCGGCGTGGCGTGATCGAGCTATAGCGCGATCGGGAAGCTGAGCTGGACCGTCAGGCCCGGCGCGTTGTCATGCAGCGCGATCTCGGCGCCGTGGAGGCGCGACACCGCCGCGACCAGGCTCAGGCCCAGGCCGTTGCCGGGCGTATAGCGGCTCTGCTCGAGCCGGTAGAAGCGTTTGAACACGTGATCGTGCTGATCGGCGGCAATGCCCGGACCATCATCGGCGACGGCAATCGTCGCGACGTCCCCGGTGTTGCGGCAGGTCACCATGACCTTACCGCCCGGGCGGCCATGCTTGATCGCGTTGTCGACCAGGTTGGCGATGGCATCGAACAACAGGTCGCGATCGCCGGTCACGGCAATCTCACGGTCACCGCCGAGACTGAGGCGCGTCGCGACCTGCTCGGCGGCGGCGTCGTAGAGCTCGACGACCTCGCCGGCGATCTCGGCAAGATTGAGCGCGCGAAATGCGCGCCTGCGGGCGCGGGTCTCGATCTCCGAGATCCGCGTGATCGAGGCGAACATGCCGAGCACGGCATCGAGGTCGGCGATGGTGTCGCCGATCAGCGCGGCATCGGCTTCGCCCTCGCGCGGAGCGTGATAGGCCTTTTCCAGCCTGCCGCGCATCCGCGTCAGCGGCGTGCGCAGATCGTGAGCGACGTTGTCGCTGACCTGCTTGACCTCGCCCATCAGCGTCTCGATGCGATCGAGCATCTGGTTGAGATTTTCGGCCACACGGTCCCATTCGTCGTTGCTGCCGCGCAGGGGAATGCGGCGGTCGAGGCCGGACAGCATGATGGCACGGCTGGTGGCGTTGATCTCCTCGATTCGTCCGACTGTGCGCCGCGTCACCAGCACGGCGGCGAGGCCTGCCAGCACCACGAGCAGCACGGCAACCGCGATCATTGCGAGCTCGAGCATCGCGACAAAGCCGCTGTGGTCGCCGATATCGCCGACCCGGCTCCGCACATAGGCGAGCGTACCGAAATAGACATACGCCATGATCGCCGCGACGATCAGGCCGAAGATCGCGATCGCGATCAGCGCCAGGCGGAAGGTCGAGGACCGAAGCGTGTCAGCCAGGAGCACGGAGGCAATATCCGATGCCGCGGATGGTGTGGATCAATGGATAAGCCTGGGCATCATCGACCTTGCGTCGGACCCGTCCGACATAGACGTCGATGATGTTGGTGGAGGGGTCGAAATGCAGGTCCCACACGTGCTGGAGCAGCATCGCGCGGGACACGACGCGGCCCTCGTTGCGCGCGAGATATTCGAGCAGCTGGAACTCGCGCGGCAGCAGCGGAATCTTCCGGCCGCGGCGGCTGGCGTTACGCGCGATCAGATCGACCGCGAGATCGCCGACGCGCAAAATGGTTTCCTTGGCGATGGTCTCGCTGCGGCGACCGAGCGCCTCGAGCCGCGCGAGCAGCTCGACGAAGGAGAACGGTTTGACGAGATAATCGTCGCCGCCTGCGCGCAGTCCGCGCACGCGGTCGTCGACCTCGCCGAGGGCGGAGATGATCAGGAAGGGCGCGGCAACGCCATCGTCACGCATTTGCCGCATCACGGTGATGCCGTCGATGTCGGGCAGCATGCGGTCGATCGTGATCACCGCGTAGTCGCGCGCGACGCCGTGACTGAGCGCTTCTCGCCCCGTTGCGGCGAGATCGACATCGTAGCCGGAGGTCGTCAGTTCCCCGACGAGCTGGCCTGCGGTTTCTGGATCGTCCTCGACGACCAGGATGCGACGGTGGCCTCCGCTCATGACAAACTCCGCGCGACGATCGCCACCAGACTATCCCGTTCCGGGGCTGAGCGGAACACCCGGTGGCGATCGCGACAATGGTGCGGTACGGCAATGCTAGTACCAATTGTCCCCGCACACATTGACCCATTGCCACCCTGAGGGCGTCAAGCTCCTGCGCCAGCAGCCATCGTCATAATAGTTGGAGTAGTAGTAAGGCGCGCCGAACACGGCGAAACGACGGAAATGGTGATGATGGAAGAAGAAGGCGTGACGGCCGATGAAGGGTCGGCCGTGCCAGCCGGCCCCGGCGAAACGCGGCCCGATCGCCGCATGCGCGAAGCGCGCGCCGCCGAAGGACGGTCCAGCAAAGCCTGGTCCACCCATATGGGCGAAGTGCGCACCGCCGCCCATGCCGCCGACATGCATTCCGCCGAAGCCTCCTGCGTGCATGCCGCCACCGAAGCCACCGCCGTGCATCCCGCCGCCGAAGCCGCCTCCGCCACGTCCGCCGCCGCCGAAGCCACCACCCCCATGGCCGCCGCCGCCACCTCCGCCGCGGGCGAGTACCGGTGAAGCCAGCGCCATCGTTGCGGCGATCGTCACCGCAGTGAGGCGTTTGAGAAGCCTGTTGTCCATCGAAGCATCCTCCGTGCTGCGCGGCGACACCGGTGCCGCGCGAGGAGGATCAGTTGAGAGGAAGGGACAAGCACCTTCAACTTACAAACGCGCCAGATTCTGACGCGAAAGTTAGGGAGGCCTCGCGCTGTCTCCTCGTCATTGCGAGGAGCGCTTGCGACAAAGCAATCCAGACTGTTTCCGCGGAGGGACTCTGGATTGCTTCGCTATACTCGCAATGACGACATGGATAGAACTCGCCCTATGTCGGGCAGCTCACCTCCTACACGCGCTTGCCGCCGTTCTTCTCCGCAGCCCTACGCATTGCCTCGGCGAGGGCGCCGCCGCCGCCGGAAGACCCTGCTGACGTGGCGCCGACGAGGTCATGCGGGCGGGATTACGTGCGCCGTTGTCGCGCTGCATGCCGGGGGCGTCCTTCTTGGCGCCGACTTCGTCGTCGAGCCGCAAGGTCAGCGAGATGCGCTTGCGGGCGACCTCGAAGTCCAGCACCTTCACCTTGACGATGTCACCGGGCTTCACCACCTCGCGCGGATCCTTGATGAAGGTCTTTGACATCGCCGAGATGTGCACGAGACCGTCCTGGTGCACGCCGATGTCGACGAAGGCACCGAAGGCGGCGACGTTGGTGACGGTACCCTCGAGGATCATGCCCTTCTGGAGATGCTTGATCTCCTCGACGCCTTCCTTGAACACCGCTGCCTTGAACGCCGGACGCGGGTCGCGCCCGGGCTTTTCCAGTTCGCGCAGAATGTCGGTAACGGTCGGCAGACCGAAGGTCTCGTCGACGAAATCCTTCGGCTTCAGCGTGCGCACGATCTCGCTGCTGCCGATCAGCGCCTTGATGTCGCTCTTGGTGGCCGCGAGGATCCGGCGCACCACCGGATAGGCTTCCGGATGTACGCCGGAGGCATCGAGCGGATCCTCGCCGCCGAGGATGCGCAGGAAGCCGGCGCATTGCTCGAACGCCTTCGGGCCGAGCCGCGGCACTTCCTTCAGCGCCTTGCGTGACTTGAACGGCCCGTTGGCGTCACGGTGCGCCACGATGCTCTGCGCCAGGCCGGAGCCCACGCCCGACACGCGGGCGAGCAACGGCGCCGAAGCGGTGTTGACGTCGACGCCAACCGCGTTCACGCAGTCTTCGACCACGGCATCGAGCGACTTTGCAAGCTTGGCCTGGCCGAGATCGTGCTGATACTGGCCGACGCCGATCGCCTTGGGCTCGATCTTGACGAGCTCGGCGAGCGGATCCTGGAGGCGGCGGGCGATCGAGACCGCACCGCGCAGGGTGACGTCGAGATCAGGCAATTCCTCCGAGGCGAAAGCGGAGGCCGAATAGACCGACGCGCCGGCTTCCGACACCACGATCTTGCTCATCTTCAGCTCGGCGAGGCCCTTGACGAGATCGCCCGCGAGCTTGTCGGTTTCGCGCGAGGCGGTGCCGTTGCCGATCGCGATCAGTTCGACGCGGTGCTTGATCGCAAGCTTGCCGAGGATCGCGAGCGACTCGTTCCACTGCCGCTGCGGCTCGTGCGGATAGATCACGGCGGTATCGACCACCTTGCCGGTCGCATCGGTCACGGCGACCTTGACGCCGGTGCGGTAACCGGGATCGAGCCCCATGGTGGTGCGGGTGCCGGCCGGCGCGGCCAGCAGGAGGTCGCGCAGGTTCGAGGCGAACACGCGCACGGCTTCGGTCTCGGCCGCATTCCACAACCGCATGCGCAGGTCGATATTGAGATGCACCTGGATCTTGGTGCGCCAGGCCCAGCGCACGGTGTCGATCAGCCAGCGGTCGCCGGCGCGCTTGAGATCGGCGATGCCGAACCGCTTCATGATCTTCAGCTCATAGGCTCCGGGCACGCCGGCGGGCGGCACTTCCGCCTCGGCCTGGATCTGGAGATCGAGGATCTCCTCCTTCTCGCCGCGGAACATCGCGAGGATGCGGTGCGAGGGCAGTTTGGTCAACGGCTCGGAGAAATCGAAGTAGTCGGCAAATTTCTCGCCCTCGGTCTTCTTGCCGTCGCGCACCTTGGAGGCCATGCGCGCGTTGGTCCACATCTCCTCGCGCAACACGCCGATCAAGTCGGCGTCTTCGTCAAAACGTTCGACCAGGATGGCGCGGGCGCCGTCGAGTGCGGCCGCAACATCCGCGACGCCCTTCTCGGCGTTGATGAAGCCCTCTGCGACGACCTTGGGATCGTTGCCGGGTTCAGCCATCAGCTGATTGGCGAGCGGCTCGAGGCCGGCCTCTCTGGCGATCTCGGCCTTGGTGCGACGCTTCGGCTTGAACGGCAGATAGATGTCTTCCAGGCGCGCCTTGCTGTCGGCGGCGAGAATAGAGGCCTCCAGCGCGGAATCGAGCTTGCCCTGCTCGCGGACTGATTCGAGGATCGCCTTGCGGCGGTCTTCGAGCTCGCGCAGATAGCCCAGCCGCTCCTCCAGGGTGCGCAATTGCGCGTCGTCGAGCGCACCGGTCGCTTCCTTGCGGTAGCGCGCGATGAAGGGAACCGTCGCGCCGCCGTCGAGCAACGCCACCGTCGCCTCGACCTGCTCCGCCCGGACCCCAAGCTCCTGCGCAATTTTCTGGTTGATATTTGCCACGCGAGAATCCCTTTATATCCAAGCACGCGACGCAAACCGAAATCCGGCCGCGGGACGCCGCTTATGGACCAACCGAGGTTGATTCATCAAGGTGCGGCGCGCAACCGTCGACAGAGGATTTTTTGTTGAACCGATGCGATCTCGCCACAATCGTGGGGATGTCGCGGGGTCTGCGGACGCGCTCTCCTGTCCCGGATGCGCTGCGTCCGGGGGACGAGAACGGACTATAGCGCACGCTGTTTCCACAATGACGGAGTGGACGACGCAGGATCCTGTTGCCGCTTGACAGCTACCCCACTTCCGCGGCTGGTTGACCCTGCCGGACCACCGAACTTCCCACGAGGACTATCCATGCGGACAACATCGGTCGGCGTCTTCAAGGTCGCCACCAAGGGCCCCGGCGACGTTTCCGGCCTCATGAGTCTGATCGGCTCGGGCGCGATCGATCCGGCCTCCATCCTGGCGATCCTCGGCAAGACCGAAGGCAATGGCGGCGTCAATGATTTCACCCGGGAATATGCCGTCGCTGCCCTGTGCGGGGCGCTGGCACCGAAGCTTGATCTGACGCCGCACGAAGTCGAGCAGCGCATTGCGTTTGTGATGTCCGGCGGCACCGAGGGCGTGCTCAGCCCGCACATCACGGTGTTCACGCGCCAGCAGGTTGCGGAGTGGTCGGCGGGCGTCTCCGGCAAACGCCTGAGCATCGGCATGGCGCAGACACGCGATTTTCTGCCTGAAGAGCTTGGGCGCTCGGCACAGATCACCGAGACCGCCAAGGCAGTGACGGCCGCGATGGCCGATGCCGGCATCGCTGACGCCGCCGACGTCCATTTCGTCCAGATCAAATGCCCGCTGCTCACCAGCGAACGTGTCGAGGCGGCAGCCGCGCGCGGCAACAAGACGGCGACGATCAGCGCCTACAGCTCCATGGCCCATTCGCGCGGCGCCTCCGCACTCGGTGTTGCGGTTGCGCTCGGCGAGGTCCCATCCGACATAAGCGATGACGTTGTACTGCGGCGCTACGATCTGTTCTCGAAGGTTGCTTCAACCTCGTCGGGGATCGAGCTGATGCACAACGTCGTCATCGTGCTAGGTAACTCGGCCTCATCAGCAAGCGAGTTCGAAATCGGGCATGCGGTGATGAATGATGCCATCGATGCAGCGGCGGTGATGTCCGCCTTGAAGAGCGCTGGGCTTGGCACGGCGCTGCAGCCGGGCCGCGAGCTCGTCAATATCTTCGCCAAGGCCGAGGCCTCGCCTGATGGCACCGTGCGCGGCTTCCGCCACACCATGCTGGAAGACACCGACATCAGCTCGACACGCCATGCCCGCGCAGCCGTCGGCGGCCTGATCGCCGGCCTTACCGGCACCAGCGCCGTCTACGTCTCCGGCGGCGCGGAGCATCAGGGGCCTGGCGGCGGCGGACCGGTCGCGGCGATCGCCAGGCTCAAGGAATGATGCCGCGACCTCTCCGTCCGGCGCAACCCTGCCCTTCGTGCCGGCTCAGTTGATCCGGGCGGCACCTTGCGAAAAAGCTGGCGCCCGCACCTTGAGGATTTGACTTCATGACTTTGCCGATGACCTGGAATGAATGGGCGCAGCACGATGGCGTGGGCCTGGCGGCGCGCGTCCGCAAGGGCGAGCTGACGGCGAAGGAACTGGCACGTCAGGCAGCGGCGGCCGTCGCCAAAGTCAATCCGACGCTGTCGGGCGTGGTCGAGCTGTTCGATGACGTGATCGCCGATCCCGCCAAGGATGGCGCCAATCTCGCCGGTCCGTTCGCCGGGCTGCCCTTCCTGATGAAGGACCTGGGGCCGACCATGAAGGGCCGGCTGCAGGAGATGGGATCGCTGCTGATGCGCGGCAATCGCGCCGCGGCCGACACGTTCCTGACCGGCAAATTCCGCCACGCCGGCCTCAACCTGATCGGACGCACGACGACGCCGGAATTCGGCGTGTGCAGCTCGGCCGATAATCCCGCCGTCTATGTCACCCGCAATCCCTGGAATACCGACTACACCACCTGCGGCTCGTCGGCGGGCAGCGCCGCGATGGTGGCGGCCGGCGTGGTGCCGATCGCGCACGCCACCGACGGCGGCGGCTCGATCCGCATTCCCGCCGGCGTCAACGGCAATATCGGGCTGAAGGTGTCGCGCGGCGTGTTCTCGCTCGCGCCGCACATGTCTGATCTCACGGGCCTGGTCTCAATCCAGGGCTGCCAGTCGCGCACGGTGCGCGACACCGCGGCTTTCGTCGACCATGCCCGCGGGCCCGCACCCGGCGAGTTCATGCCGTTCTGGACCACTGCGCAGCCCTACAGCGAGATGATCAAGCGCGACCCGTCAAAGCTGCGCATCGCGCTGTCGCACACCTGGGGCGATTACACCGCGACGCGCGAGATCGTAGCCGAACTGGAGAAAACCGGCCGCTTCCTCGAGGGCCTCGGCCATCACGTCGACTACGCGCTGCCCGAGCTCGATTTCCGTGCCGCCTTCGCGGCGCAGACCACCTGCTACATCTCGAACTTTTCCGTGGTGATCTCCAACATGCTCGCCGCGCGCGGGCTGGAGCGCCCGCCAGAGGATCTGATCGAGCCGATGAACATCCGGATCTGGGAAGCCGGGCTTCACACCAGCTTCGCCGATCGGGCGAAAATGCAGACCGTCTTCAACACCACGTCGCGCGGCTTCGGCAGCTTCTTCGAGCAGTGGGACGTGGTCCTGACGCCGATCACGGCGCTGCCGACGCCGAAGGTCGGCACCAAGGAATATCTCACCATGTCGGACAATCCGGACGTGCTCGACTGGTTCGGCAATCTCTGGCGCTTCTTCGCGTTCACGCCGCTCGCCAATCTCTGCGGCATGCCGGCGATCTCGATGCCGATGGCAGCCCAAGAGCACGGCCTGCCGCTCGGCATCCAGGCGATTGCAAAGCAGGCCAATGACGGCCTGCTGCTGCAGCTCGCCGCCCAGATCGAACGCGCGCTCGACGGCAAGTGGAACGGCGGCAACACGGCAAAGGTCCACGTGGCGAAGGGATGAAGTAATATTACGCTGATCCATCGGAGGACACGACTTGGACCCATTCCAGATTCTGGAGAGCCTCAACAAGACCGAGGGTCTTCCGACCGAAGCGATTCAAGCGGCGCGGGCCGACAAAGACTCGGTCATTCCCGTCTTTTTGCGTGCCTTCGAAGAAGTCGAATCGCTTGGTCAACCGGATTACAAGGCAGCGTTGTTCTTCGCGTTCCACCTCCTTGGCGAATGGCGCGTGAATCCTGCCTACCCGGTGCTTGCAAGATTCTTGCGCAGGCCCCCCGACCTCGTGGATTCTGTCTTGGGCGGTGCAATCACCGAGACGACTCACCGCGTGATGGCGTCCGTGTTCGATGGCAACATGCAGCCATTGTGCGAGATCATCCATGATGAAAATGCTGATGAGTTCGTTCGTTCACGCATGATCGAGGCGATCGCACTATTGACCTTGCGCGGAGACGTTTCGCGCGCCTGGTCCGAACAATTCTTGCGCGAGTGCTACGACCGGATTCGGCCGCAAGACTATTGTTATGTCTGGTCCGGTTGGCAGCAATCGATTGCCTGGCTTGGACTCTCCAGTCTGAAGCCGTTGGTTGAACGCGCCTTTGCACAAGGATTCATCGAGAAATCGTGGCTTTCATACGCGGATTTCGAAGGAGATCTGCAATACACGCTCGACAATCCCGATGCTCCGCCTCTCCGCGCCGAAAATGATCTGACCTTATTCGACGATACGATTTTGGAACTGTCCACGTGGGCCTCCTTCAATCCGGAGCCACCCACAAAGAAACCAACGCCGGTCTCATTCTATCATCCCGAACGCAATCCGTTTCGCAAGGTCGGCCGCAACGATCCCTGCCCCTGTGGCAGTGGAAAGAAATTCAAGAAATGCTGCCTTAACGCGAGTCCCGCCGGCTGACTTCCGGCCTCAATTCTTCACGTCCGGAATCGTTTCCTCCGGCTGCTGCTGTCCGAGCTTGAGCATCGCAAGCGCCTTGTCGAGCGCTTCGCGCAAGGCCAGCGCCGCGGCCGGGCTGCAGCGCAGATGGGCGGTCTGGACCACGTCGACTCTGACGGCGGCACCGATCGGCATCAAAAGGTTCGCAGCGAGCTCGATCTGGATCGCACCGTTGTGATGACCGAAGCAGGAGGCGCCGTCGAAATAGATGATCGGCGCCCGCTCCGAGCTCGAGCTGGAAATGGTGACAGGCCCCGGGCTGGTGGCGGGTGTTTCAGGATCGGCCATGGGCACTCCTTGGGCTAGTCGACGGGCGAAGCGCCCACCATCGTTGCTTCGGCCGGCTCTGTCGAGGCCAAACCGGCCGTCGTGCGGCGGTGCATGCGGGTTTTGCGCGGCGCCCGGCAGTGGTCTAGAACATCACCATGTCCACCACACCGATCACGCTTCCCTTCGAGGAGCTCGCCGAAGACATCAAGGGCCGCCGCTCCGATTACGGCCATATCAGCGGACTCCAGCTCGACGGGTTTGCACCGGGCGAAGCCTGGTCAAGCCTCCCCTACCGGCCCGTCTTCGTCGGCGATACCGAGACCGGCGTGCTGCATGGCGGCGTCGTCACCGCGATGCTGGACGAGAGCTGCGGCATGGCGGTGCAGCTCGCGCTCGACGGCACCAGCGCGATCGCGACGCTCGACTTGCGCATCGACTACCAGAAGCCAGCCACGCCCGGCCTCGACATCAAGGCGCACTCAGTCTGCTACCGCACCACCCGCTCGATCGCCTTCGTGCGCTCCACGGCTTACCAGGAGTCCGAGGAGGATCCGGTGGCGACGGCCACCGCCTGCTTCATGATCGGCGCCAACCGCACCAACATGCTTGCAGATCGCAGGATGGACTCGCGCAGCATTCCGACGCTGGAGGCGCCGGAGAATCCGGATGGGCCGTTCGCAAACAGCCCGTTCGCGCGCTGCCTCGGTATTCTCGTGAATGATGACGGCACGCTGACGATGCCGTTCTCACCGAAAATCATCGGCAACCCGATCCTCCCCGCGATCCATGGCGGCATGACCGGCGCCTTCCTTGAGACCACCGCGATCCTCGGGGTGCGGCGCGAGCTCGGGATCGCGACGCTGCCGAAGCCGATCGGGCTGACCGTCAACTATCTCCGCTCCGGCCGCGCGCTGGACACCATTGCCAATGTCTCGATCGTGAAACAGGGCCGGCGTATCGTCGCCTTCGAGGCGCGGGCCTGGCAGGACGATCCGGACAAGCCGATCGCCTCCGCCTTCGGTCATTTCATGCTGCGTCCGACGCCCGGAAGCGACGAGGAATAGGCGTATTTTACTTGACGGAACAGGCTCCGGACTCAACCATAGCGCATTCCTGCGAGGGGTATTCGGTTGCGGCATCCGATCGACATCATCGCCATGTTTGCCGCCATCTGGCTGTTGGCGTCGATGGTGCTCGACGCGCTGACACCGAAAGAGCTGACGGCGGTCATGATCGCCATCGCGATCGGGCCCGCCGTGGTCATCACCGCCGTGTTCTACTATCTGCGCTGCCCGCGCACGGATTTCGCGGTGATGTTCGCAGCGCTCTGGCTGATCTCGGACATTGCGATCGCCTTCATCTCGCCGAAGGAGTTGCCGCATTTCCTGATCGTGCTCGGCTTCATCCCGGCGGCGCTGATCGGCATCGTGCTGCACTGGCAGCGCTTCCAGCGCCGCCATGAGCGGTTGCCCGTGCCGTCGGCGAAGCGCGGCTAGCGCGGCAGCAGATTCGTCTTTGCGAGATCCACGACCTCGTCGCCGCGGCCGTTCATCACCGCGCGCAGCACCCACAAGCTGAACCCCTTGACCTGCTCCGCCGTGATGGTCGGGGCATCGACAGCTCCTGCTTGGCGGTGACGACATCGAGCACCGCCGGGCCGTCGTGGGCCAGCATCTCCTTCATCGCGCCGGGGAGTTCGCCGGGGTCCTCGACGCGCTTGGCGAAGATGCCCATCGCACGTGCCATCGCCGCGAAGTCCGGATTTTCCAGATCGACATTGGTGTCGACGAAGCCCGCCGCCTTCATCTCCAGTGCGACGAAGCCGAGCACCCCGTTGTTGAAGATGACGATCTTCACCGGCAGCTTCATCTGCGTCAGTGTGATCAGATCGCCCATCAGCATGGTGAAGCCGCCGTCGCCCGAGAGCGAGATCACCTGGCGGCCGGGCTGCGCGGCCTGCGCGCCGATCGCCTGCGGCATGGCGTTGGCCATCGAGCCGTGCACGAAGGAGCCGATCAGGCGGCGGCGGCCGTTCATGTTGAGATAGCGCGCAGCCCACACAGTGGGCGTGCCGACATCGGCGGTGAAGACGGCATTGTCACTCGCGTGGTCGCTGATGACTTTTGCCAGATATTGCGGATGGATCGGCTTGCTGCCCGGCGTGCCCTTGGCAAGCGAGTCGAGGCCCTCACGCGCCTTCTTGTAGTGCGCAACGGCGGCGTCGAGATGCTTGCGCTGCGTCTTGGTCTTGAGCAGCGGCAGCAGCGCCTCGATGGTCAGCTTGACATCGCCGACGAGGCCGAGATCGATCCTGCACCGCCGTCCCAGATTGTCCGGACGAATGTCGATCTGCGCGACCTTGGCATCGTCAGGGAAGAACTGTTTGTAGGGAAAATCCGTGCCGAGCATCACCAGCGCATCGCAGGCGTGCATGGCGGCATAACCCGAGGAGAAACCGATGAAACCGGTCATGCCGACATCGTAGGGATTATCGTACTCGACATGCTCCTTGCCGCCGAGTGCATGCACGATCGGACTCTTGAGCGCTTCGGCGAGTTGCATCAGCGGTGCATGCGCGCCGGCGCAGCCGCGGCCGCAGAACAGCGTGATGCGCTCGGCGCCGTTGAGGAGATCGGCGAGCGCCTTCAGCTCGTCGGCTTGCGGCACGACCTTGGCGGGGACAACGCAAGCCCGCGGGTCGTCGACAACGCGCGCTTCGGCGGCGCGCGGAAGGCGACATCGCCGGGCATGGCGACGACCGCGACGCCGCGCAGCCCCACCGCCGCGCGGATCGCATTCTCCAGCACGAAAGGAAGCTGGCTCGGATCCGAGATCAGCTCGCAATAATGACTGCATTCGCGAAACAGGTTTTGCGGGTGCGTCTCCTGAAAATAGCCGCCGCCGATCTCGGCCGACGGGATCTGCGCCGCGATCGCCAGCACGGGACGCGGCTGCGATGTGCGTCGAACAGGCCGTTGATCAGATGCAGATTGCCCGGCCCGCAGGAACCCGCGCACACCGCAAGGCTGCCCGTCATCTCGGCTTCGCCGGCGGCCGCGAACGCCGCGACCTCCTCATGGCGGACGTGCACCCATGCGATGGTGTCGCGGCGGCGCAGCGCCTCGGTGAGACCGTTCAGGCTGTCGCCGACAATGCCATAGATGCGCTTGACGCCGGCCTGTTCGAGCGTTGCCACGAACAGATCGGCTATGTTGTTGATCGCCATGTCGGTCTCCTGATCTCACCGGTAGCAGCAAGATAGGACAACGCACGACCGTGACGACATCACGGCTTGTTTATTGCGGTTTCAGTCTTTCACAATCGCCCGATCATAGGCGTCGATCGTCGCTTTCGCACGCGCGGCGACGTCGGCCGCCGACATGCCGGGCTTGTAGAGGCTGGAGCCGAGCCCGAACGCCGTGACGCCGCCCTTGATATACTCCGCAAAGTTCTGGTCGGAGACGCCGCCGACGGCGGCAATCATCGCACCGGCGGGCAACACGGCGCGGATCGCGGCGATGCCGGATGCGCCGAGCACACTCGCCGGAAAGAATTTCAGGCCGGACGCGCCGGAACGCGCGGCAAGCAGTGCCTCGGTCGGCGAGAAGACGCCCGGCAGCGTGATCATGGCGTACTGATGCGCACGCGCGAGCACCTGCGTATCCACATTCGGCGAGACCATCAGCGTGCCGCCGACGTCGTTGAGACGATCGACATCCGCCGTGCTCAGCACCGTGCCAGCACCGATCAGCACGCCGGCCGGTGCGAGCTTCACCGCGAGCCCAATGGAACGGAACGGATCCGGCGAATTCAGCGGGATTTCGATCGCGGTCATGCCGGCCTCGATCAGCACGCCGACAATGGCCTCGGTCTCCTCGGGCTTGACGCCGCGCAGGATCGCGACCAGGGGCCGTTTCATCGGCGGAAAGGGAACGCTCATCTCAAGAGTCCTTTTACTTCGTCCAGATCGCCACAGCCGCCATCGAGAGGCCGCGGCGCACCGCTTCATCGGCATCGATCAGGTTCACGTCGACCTTCAGCGCATCGAACGCCTGCCGGTAGAGTATCGCCAGCCGTCCCGACGCGATCAGCGTGACGCCGGCTTTCGGCATAGGGCCTGAGAGACCCGCGGCGAGCTCGACACCGATCAACGTGCCCGACAGCGTCTCGCGCGCCGCGGCCGGCGTGCCGCCGAACAGCAGCTGACGCGACCGCGCGCCGAACAGGAGGTTTGCGGCGAAGGCCGGCGCCTCGTAGGCGGCTTTCGCCGCCGCCTTGAAGCTCGCGATATCCTCGGCATCATCGGCGCCGGCCACCGCGAGCGACAAGATCGTCTCGCGCGATACGGCGCTGAAGAGCTCACCGGTCATGAACGTCGAAAAATGCGCGACCGCGCCGTCCTTCACCCGCACCCATTTCGAATGGGTGCCGGGCATGCAGACCAGCGCCTCGCCCGCGGCTTCCAGGCCGAGTGCGCCGAGCAATTGCGTCTCCTCGCCGCGCATCACGTCCGGCGCTCTTGTATCGCGCTGCGCGATGCCCGGCAGGATGCGGATGTCGCGCGCTTCGCCCGGCACACGCGCGGCCTGCTTCAGCACAGCGGAGAGCGGCGCCGGCGTGTCGACATAGCCGGCCTCGACCCAGCCGGTGCGCGCGCCGGCCATGCCGCAGACCAGCACGGGCAGATGATCCGGCGCGGCAACCGCGGCCAGATGCGATTGCAGCACGCCGGGAAATCCGGCCTTGGCGGCCGCCATCATGCCTTCGTCGCTGCGGCGTTCGGCCAGCACGTGGCCGGTGCGATCGACCAGCCACAGACGAAAGCTGCTGGTACCCCAGTCCACCGCGACAAAAGCGGGTTCGGTCATTTCGAATCGTATCCTCAAGTCTCAACGCCAAGACGCCGTCTCGCGACAATGAGACGGACGCTCCGCAAATCTGCCCCGGGATATCGGCTATTGCGGCCCCAAACCAGCCTTTTCTCGCAGGTCTGGGCCACGGCCCGCGCTGGCACACCGCTTGCTGAAGCTGTTCTCGTTTACGTCCCGGAACGCGCAGCAAGACGCGTCAACATCAGATGAGGAAACCCATGGAGATCGGCTATTTCACGATGCCTTCGCACCCGCCGGAGTGCGGCCTGAAGGAAGGACAGGACTGGGACCTGCAGGTCATGCGCTGGCTCGACGAGCTCGGCTATCAGGAGGCCTGGGTCGGCGAGCACCACACCGCGCCGTGGGAACCCAATCCCACGCCGGACCTTCTGATCGCGCAGGCGCTGATGCAGACCAAGAATATCCGCATCGGACCGGGCGGCTTCCTGCTGCCCTATCACCACCCGGCCGAGCTCGCCAACCGCGTCGCGATGCTGGACCATCTCTCTGAGGGCCGGCTCAATTTCGGCGTTGCGGCCTCCGGCCTGCCGAGCGACTGGGCGATGTTCAACGTCGACGGCATGAGCGGGCAGAACCGCGACATGACCCGGGAGGCGCTGGAGATCATCCTGAAGCTGTGGTCCGACCCCGCGCCCTTCACCTACAAGGGCAAGTTCTGGACGGTGACCAAGCCGGACACGATGTTCGATTTCCTCAAGCCCCACATCAAGCCGTTGCAGGCGCCGCATCCGCCGATCGGCGTTGCCGGGCTCTCGAAGAACTCGGACACGCTCAAGCTCGCGGGCGAGCGCGGCTTCATCCCGATGAGCCTCAACCTCAATCCGGCCTATGTCGGCAGCCATTGGGACTCGGTCGAGATCGGCGCCGCCAAGACCGGGCGCAAGCCGAACCGCGCGGACTGGCGGCTGGTGCGCGAGGTGTTCGTCGCCGACACTGACGAGGAGGCGTGGAAGCTCTCGACCGGCGACATGATGGGCCGGATGATGAGCGAATACTTCCTGCCGCTGCTCGGCCATTTCGGCTTCAAGGACTATCTGAAGCATGCGCCCGACGTGCCCGACAGCGACGTCACCGTCGAATATTGCGCCAAGCGGAACTGGATCGTCGGCTCGCCCGCAACCGTCGCCGAGAAGATCGAGAATATCTACGACGAGGTCGGCGGCTTCGGCGTGCTCTTGGTGTTCGGCTTCGACTACAAGCACAAGGCGGAGGCTTGGCACCACTCGCTCTCGCTGCTCAAGAACGAGGTGATGCCGCGCCTGAAGCATCTCGGCTCCGCGAAGAAGGCGGCTTGACCGAATGCGGGTGCGGCGCGAACCTGCCGCACCCGCTATTCAATTCGGAGATGTCCGCGTGACCGTCGACGCCAATCCTTTCGACGCCAAGGATTTCAAGCAGGCGATGCGCCAATGCGCCGGCGCCGTTGCGCTCGTCACTGTTGGCGCCGAGCACGGCAAGCGCACGGGATTGACGGTGACATCGGCATGCTCGCTGTCGGACAGTCCGCCATCGCTGATCGTCTGCGTCAACCGCAACGCCAGCGCGCATGCGCGCATCCGCGAGGAAGGTGCGTTCGCCATCAATTTCCTGCACGAGGATCACGCGCTGCTCGCCCTCACCTTCAGCGGCCAGAAGGGCGTCAATGGTGACGACCGCTTTGCCTTTGGACAGTGGACGCGCGGCGCCACGGGCGCGCCGGTGCTGACCGATGCGGTGGCCGCGTTCGACTGCGTGCTGACGCAGGAATTCGAGGCCAGGACGCATTCGATCTTCGTCGGCGAGGTGCGCGGCGCGACGCACTCGGACGGCGCCTCGCCGCTCGTCTATCTGCGCAGCAGCTTCCACACCCTCACGAAATCCGCGGCACCGTTTCAGTCGGCGACCTCGATTCTGCGGCATCTGAGCTGGAGCGATTTCTCGTAGGAGCGGCGACTACTGCGCCGTCTCGATCTTCAGCTGCTTGATCTTGCGATACAGCGTCGCACGGCTGAGTTTCAGGGCGCGCGCCGCTTCGGTGACGCGGCCGCCATGCTTGCGAAGCGTCTGGACGATCGTCGCGCGTTCGGCCGCTTGGAGGTCCGTTTCCGTGGCCCTTCCGCCAAACGGCGGCAGGTCGAGATCGGCATCCGTGATCACACCATCCTCCGCCGTGCAGCCGGCGAGCCGGAGCACGTGGCGGAGCTGGCGCATATTGCCGGGGTAGCGATAGGCTGCGAGCAGCGACCAGGCTTCATCCGAGAGCCTGCAGTTCGGCGCCTCCTCGCGCGCGATCTGGCGGATGATGTCATCCCGGTCGGCGCGCTCGCGCAGCGCCGGCAGCCGCACCTCCATGCCGCGCAAGCGGAAATAGAGGTCGGCGCGGAAGGCGCCCTCCTCGGCCATGCGGCCGAGGTCGCGATGGGTGGCGCTGATCAATCGGATATCCACCGGCACCGGCTTCAGCGCGCCGAGCGGCCAGACCTCGCGATTCTCCAGCACGCGCAAAAGCCGCGTCTGCAGCGCGATCGGCATGTCGCCGATCTCATCCAGGAACAACGTACCGCCATCGGCCTGCACGATCAGGCCCTTCGAGCCGTCGCGGCGCGCACCCGTGAAGGCGCCGGCCTCGTAGCCGAACAGCTCGGCGTCGATCAGGCTCTCCGGCATCGCCGCGCAGTTCAGCGCGACATAGTTGTTGCGGGCCCGGTTGCTCGCGGCATGAATGGCGCGCGCGAACACATCCTTGCCGACGCCGGTCTCGCCATGCAGCAGCACCGGCAGATTGCGATCGCCGATGCTTCTGAGCCGCTTCACGCTTCTGTCCAGGCCGGGATCATTGCCGGCGAGCCGATGCAACGCATCGAACCGATCGACGGACGCATCACGGCGCAGCGTCGCGGATTTTGCACGCAGCGGCGGCGCGAGACGGCCCTGGCCTAATGGACGGCCGTCGGCGCGGCGCAGCTCGACGATCTCGTCGGCATGTCGCGCGGTGTGGTGGTCGAGCTTGACGTAGCGCGACAGATCGATGCCGGATGCGATCAGGCCGTCGGTCAGGCCCAGCAAGGCACGCGCCGAGCGGCAGGCGCCGACGATGCGGCGATCGTCATCATAGGCAAGCAGGCCGCTGCCGCCATCGCCCGGCACGGTCGCGATCCACGCATTGCGGAAATGATCGCGGAAGATTGCGCCCTCCATCCGCCGCGTCGCCTCCATCGTCACCGCAAGTGCAAGCTGATGCGCAGCGCGTTCGAGATCCTCGCGGCACGAGGTAATGTTCACCGCCCCGGCAAGACGCCCGGCGTGATCGAACAGCGGCGCGACCGCGCAGGAGAACATGTGCCACTGCGCGCGAAAATGCTCGTCGCGATGGACCAGGATCGGCTTCTGCTCTGCGAGCGCGGTGCCGAGCCCGTTGGTGCCCTCAAACGTCTCGGCGAAGTTCGAACCGGTATAGATCTTCCAGTCCATGAACATCCGCGCGTCGGCCTCGCCGGGCAGACGGCTGAACAGCATGGTCGCGTTCGCGTCAGCGAGATTGACGCAATAGCCGGCATCGCGCAGCACGCGGGCAAGATCGTCGAGCTCGGGCGTGAGCAGCCTGATGGTCTGTTCCAGGGGCTCGGCGACGTGACGGACTTCGGCTTCGGTGAGCGTCTGCGGCGGGCCCTGGCGGGCGGGATCGAGCTTGTGGCTGATCAAACAGCGCCGCCAGGAGGTCGCGATCCGCGACTCCGCATCGACGTCAGCCACATGATTGGCGACGGACAAGACACGGGCGACATGATTCGAGGCCGAAAGGCTGGCCATCGCGGACGTCTCCACCCTGTATTATTGTGCAAAGTCTGGCACCACAGGCGGGGATGTCAATCGGGAACCGGGACGCAGGCTGTTGCTGCACTGCGCTCACCACGTGTCAATGCACGGCCGCTTCTTCTCCGTTCGCACCGGCGGCTTTGGCACCGAGCGCAGCCCGGCCATGATCCAGCGCCGCGTCTCGGCGGGGTCGATCACGTTGTCGATCTCGAACACCGAGGCGATCGAGACCGCCTTGCCGTTGGCATAGAGCTCCGCAACCTTGTTGCGATAATAGGTCTCGCGCTCTTCGGGGTCGGCGATCGCCTCCATCTCCTTGCGGAAGCCAAGGCGGACATAGCCCTCCAGCCCCATGCCGCCGAACTCGCCGGTCGGCCAGGCCGCCGTGAAGAAGGAGGCGTGGAAGCCGCCGCCGATCATCGACTGCGCGCCGAGGCCATAGCCCTTGCGCAGCACGATGCCGAACAAGGGCACGGTCAGGCTCGCGCCCGTCACGAACATGCGCGAGACGTGGCGCACGATCGCGGTCTTCTCGGCTTCCGGGCCCACCATGAAGCCGGGCGTGTCGCAGAGCGAAACGATCGGCAGATCGAAGGCATCGCAGAGCTGGAGGAAGCGCGCGGCCTTGTCGCCGGCATCGGCATCGATCGCGCCGCCGAGATGGCGCGGGTTGTTGGCGATCAGGCCGAACGGCTTTCCTTCGATGCGGATCAGCACCGTGATCATGCCGACTCCGTAGTCGCGGCGCAGCTCCAGCACGCTGTCCTTGTCCGCGACGAGTTCGATCACGCTGCGGATGTCGTAGACGCGCAAGCGGTTCTCGGGAATGGCACGGCGGAGCAGGCGCTGGTCGGCCGCCTGCCACTCCGTTACCGCGCCCTGGAAGTAGGACAGGTACTTTTGCGCGACGGACGTCGCCTCCTCCTCGTCCTCAACCACGATGTCGATGACGCCGTTCGGCGCCTGGAACGAGACCGGACCGACCTCCGCCGGGTGATAGACGCCGAGCCCGCCGCCCTCGATCATCGCGGGGCCCCCATGCCGATCGAGGCGTTCTTGGTGGCGATGATGACATCACAGCAGCCGAGCATCGCGGCGTTGCCGGCGAAGCAATAGCCGGAGACCACGCCGATCACAGGCACGAGACCGGAGAGCCTTGCGAACTGCACGAACGATGGACCGTCGAGACCGGTCATGCCGAGCCGGTCGGTGTCGCCGGGCCGGCCGCCGCCGCCTTCGGCGTAGAATACCAGCGGCACGCGCCAGTCTTCCGCCAGCGTGAGCATGCGGTCGATCTTCTTGTGGTTCATATGGCCCTGCGTGCCCGCGAGCACCGTGTAGTCATAGGCCACGACAATGCAGCGCGCGGCATCGGGGCCGAACTTTTCGGCGTTGACTGTGGCAACGCCCATCACGAGGCCGTCGGCCGGGGTGTTCTTGATGAGGTCGTCGAGCTTGCGGCGACGCCGCTGGGCGGCAATGGCGAGGCTGCCATATTCCATGAACGAGCCGTCGTCGACGAGCTGCGCGACGTTCTCGCGCACGGTGCGCTGATTGGTGTTGCGACGGCGTTCGACCGAGGCCGGTCGGTTCGCATCGAGCGTGTTGGCGTGGCGCGCGATCAGCTCGGCCAGATCCGGGCGGATGTGATCGAGATCGATGTCGGTTTCGACAGCCGACGCGTCCGCGGCGACGTCGAGCGGCTCGAGATAGAGGATCGGCTCGCCATGCAGCAGCGTGACGCCCTCGCCGGCCGCGAGCTTCATGACGCGGCCGCCCTGCTCGGCCATCACCAGATGCTCCATCTTCATGGACTCGATCACGGCGAGCTGCTGGCCGGGGCGCACAATCTCGCCTTCCTTCACCTGGATCGTGACGATGGTGCCTTGCAGGGGCGCAGCAACCATCACCGTACCCTCAGGCACGATCTGCGCGACGAGAGTCTCGGCGGCATGAGCGCCGCCTCCCTCAGCCGCAGCAAAATAGAGCGGCTTGGCTGCGCCATCGGCCGCCTCGACCAGCTTTGCGATATTCCGATCGATGAAGTCGGTCGCAATGCGATTGGTCCGGAAATCCGGATGCGCCAGCACCGCCTGGAGGAACGCGATGTTGGTGACGATGCCGTCGATCCGGAATTCACGCAAAGCGCGCGAGGCTTTTGCCACGACGTCATGCCAGGCTTCGCCCGGCGTATGCACGATGACCTTGGCCAGCAGGGAGTCGAACGCCGCGCTGGTCTTGTAGCCGGCATAGCCAAAACTATCGACGCGGACGCCGGGCCCCGACGGCGGCTCGAACACGGCGAGTACCCCTCCGGTCGGATGCGTCGCGCCTGTTTCGTCCAGCGTCTCCATGTTGACTCGGAGCTGCATGGCATAGCCGCGCGGCTTAGGAATCGCGCCCTGGTCCAGACCGAGCGAGGCCAATGTGCTGCCTGCAGCAATCGCGAGCTGGGCGCGAACGAGGTCGAGGCCGAGCACCTCCTCCGTCACGGTATGCTCGACCTGGAGCCGCGGATTGGCCTCGATGAAGGCAAAGCTGTCCTCGGCCGTGCCGTCGACCAGGAACTCGAAGGTGCCGAGATTGTCATACGACGCCGCAGCCGCGAGCTGCTTCGCCGCCTCGATGATGCGACCGCGCAAGATCTCGCTCAGCGAGGGGCTCGGCGCAACCTCGATCAACTTCTGGTGCCGGCGCTGAACGGTACACTCGCGCTCCCAGAGATGCGAGATCGCGCCGTGGCGGTCGCCGACGATCTGTACCTCGATATGGCGCGCTTGCCGGATCAAGCGCTCGGCATACACACCGTCGAAGCCGAACGCTGCCTTGGCCTCGGACTGGCAGCGCGCATAGGCTTCCGCGAGATCGGCTGCGTTCTCGACAACACGCATGCCGCGACCGCCGCCGCCGGCCATCGCCTTGATCACAATTGCCGCGTTGCTGCCGAGCGAGGCGAAGAACGCCCTGATCTCGTCGAGCGATGACGGGCCGCTAGTGCCGGCAATGATCGGCACACCGCAGCGTTTTGCCAATTGCCGTGCCGCGACCTTGTCGCCGAACAGTTCGAGCGCTGCCGGCTTGGGTCCGACAAAGACAATGCCGGCGTCAGCGCAGGCCTTGGCGAACGCGGCATTCTCGCTCAGAAAACCATAGCCGGGATGCACGGCATCGCAGCCGGCGCTCGTCGCCGCCTTCACCATGGCCTCGATATCGAGATAGGCCCGTGCACCGCGGCCGGAAATCTCCACGGCGTCGTCGGCCACGCGCACATGCAGCGACAGCGCGTCATCCACGGGGTGGATCGCGACCGTGGCAATGCCGGCATCGGCCGCTGCGCGCGCAATGCGGATGGCGATCTCGCCGCGATTGGCGATCAGGAGCTTCTTGAACGACATCGGTCTCTCACTCACACTGCAGCAGCCTGGTTCGGGTTGAGGTCCTGCTTTTTCACTTTGCCCGTGGCCGTCAAAGGCAGCGCGGCGATGATGCGCACCTCCGGGACCTTGTAGACGGCCATGCGCTCGGCGCACCAGGCGCGCAAGTCCTCGGCGGAGATGGCGCCAACCGCCTCCGGCTTGAGCTGGACATAGGCCACCGGCACCTGCCCCTTGTCGGGGTCGTCGCGCCCGACCACGCCCGAGCCTAATACCTTCGGATGCTGCCCCAGCACTGCCTCAATCTCCGGCGGAAACACGCTCATGCCCTTGACCTTCAGCATCTCCTTGCGGCGACCGAGGAAGTGCAGAAAGCCATCCTTGTCGATGGTGCCGATGTCGCCGGTGCGCAGCCAGCCGTCGATCAGCGACTCCGCGGTTGCCTCGGCTTATTCCAGTAGCTCTTGAGCAGCGACGGCGTTCGCACGCGGATCTCGCCTTCCGCGCCGAGCGGCAGCAATTCGCCGGTCTCGAAATCGGTGATCTTGAACTCGGCGCCGGGGACCGGCAGTCCGACGAAGATCGGCTGATTGTTGAGATCGAAATCGTCATCCTGGAAGCCCGATGTGAAAGTGTTGGAGGTGTGGGTCTCCGTCATACCCCAGGCCGCCTCCATCAGGAGCGTGCCGGTGAGCTCCTTCCAACGCTTGCGATAATCGGCGTTGAGCTTCTTGACAAAGGACACCACGCGGACCTGCTTCAGCGACGACAGGTCGAACTCGCTCCAGCGCGGATGATCCATCAGCTCGACCGCGCCATCGACCGGCATCGCGGTGATGGTGACCTTGTACTTGTCGATCGCGGCCATCGCGCCGACGGCGTCCCAGCGCGCCAGCAGGATCAATGTCCCGCCGGAGAACAGCGGGAAGATCAGGCCGAAATTCTCGCCGGCAATCCAGAATTCGGGAAAGAACGACAGGAACACGCTGCTCTCGTCCGACAGCACCGAGATGCCGTAATTGGCGGCGGCCGTGTAGACCATGTCGCGATGGGTATGGACGCAGCCCTTGGGCATGCCGGTGGTGCCGCCGGTGTAGTTGAGTGCCGCGACCTCATCGAGGCCGGGCTGCGGCAACGGCGGTGGCGCGGGCATTGCGGCGAGCGCGGGCAGCAGATCGGTCGCGCCCGAGATCGCGACACGCGGCGTGCGGATCGAGTCCGGCGTCGGAAACGCGGGTGCTGCCGGCACGACATCGGCGAAGCTCGTGACGATGATCTCGCGCAGGCTCACCTCAGCCCTTACCTGTTCGACGACCGGGATCAGCTGGTCGAGGGCCACGATCACCTCGGCCTTGGTGTCGTTGAGCTCGTAGGACAGTTCGAACGCGCGCGACAGCGGGCTCACGGGAACGTGGACCGCGCCGAGCTTCAGAACGCCGAAGAACACGATGTGGAATTGCGGACAGTTCGGCAGGAAGACGGCGACGCGATCGCCCTTGCGCACGCCCTTGGCCTGCAACAGCGCCGCAAAGCGGTCGCTCTGCTGGTCGAGGTCCGCATAGGTCGTGACGTGCCCGTAGAAGATCACCGCAGCCCGCGCGGGACTCTGCTTCGCCCAGGCGCGCAGATATTCCGTCAGCGGAACTTCGCCATGCAGATAGTTCGGCGAGCGCGGCATGCCCTTGGGCCAGGCCTTCTCCCACAAGCCCTGCAAGGTGGCGAGGTAGTCCTTTTCGCTGAGGCCTGCGCTCATGACGTCCTTCCCGTGTGCTTTTCTTTTCGGGCACAGATATGCCTTCGACCGACGTCATTACACGTCGAGCACAGCGAACGTCATGTCAAGACAAACAGTTCGTCCGCATCACGGGCGATGCCGTGACGCGGAAAAACGTCGAGCAGGCGCGCGCGTCAGGCCGCCCGCACGCCCGCAACGAAGGCGCTGACCTCGTTCTCCAGCGACTGCAGCTTCTCGGTCAGGCGTCCGCTCGACTGCAGCACGCGGCCCGCGGCCTGGCCGGTCTCCGCCGTCGCATCGGTGACGCCGGAGATGTTTTGCGAGACCTGGTCGGTGCCTGAGGCCGCCTCCTGCACGCTGTGGGCAATGGCCTGCGTCGCGGCGCCCTGTTCTTCGACGGCGGCTGCGATCGACGAGGATATCTCGTTGACCTCCATGATGGTGGCGCGGATGCTCTCGATGTTGCCGACGACCTGGTTGGTCTCGGCCTGGATCGCAGTGATCTGCGCGCCGATCTCGTCGGTCGCCTTCGCGGTCTGACTCGCTAGCGACTTCACTTCGCTCGCGACCACGGCAAATCCTCTACCGGCCTCACCCGCGCGCGCGGCTTCGATTGTGGCATTGAGCGCGAGCAGATTGGTCTGCGAGGCGATCTGGTTGATGAGGTCGATGACCTCGCCGATCTTGTGTGCGGCCGCGGCCAGACCCTGCACGGTGTCGTTGGTGCGCTGACCATCGGCCGCCGCCTTGTCGGCCACGGACGCGGCCTGCGCGACGCGCTGGCTGATCTCGGTGATCGAGGCCGACAGCTGGCCCGCGGCCGATGCCACCGTCTGCACATTGCTGGAGGCCTGCTGACAGGCCGTGGCGACGAAGCTCGCGCGGTCGGTCGCCTTGTTCGCGGTCTCCGACATGCCTTGCGCAGCCTGCTGCATCGCCCGCGCCTCGTTGAAGACGTCGCGGACGACGGCCTGGACGCTCGCCTCGAACTTGCCGGCGAGATCGGTCATCGTCTTGCGCTTCTCGTCGTCGGCCCGCAGCTTGGTCTCCTGCTGCTCGGCATGCATCCGGCCGACCGCCGACGCGTTGTCCTTGAACACGGAGAGCGCCTTGGCGAGCCCACCGAGCTCGTCGCTGCGGTCGGTATAGGGCACCTCGAAGGCGCCGTCGCCGGCCGCAAGGCGTTCGGTCAGGTCGGTGATTTTCGCCAGCGGCCGGGTCACGCTGCGGCCGATCACGAACGAGGCGCCGAGCACGAGCACGAACACTACGAGGCACACCAGGCCGAACGTCATCGCATCCTGGCGGAAGACGGCGTCGACGTCGTCGAGATAGATGCCGGTGCCGATGATCCAGCCCCAGGGCGCAAACCCCTTTACATAGGAAATCTTGGCAACGGGCTGGTCGAAGCCGGGCTTCGGCCAGAGATAGCTGTAGAAGCCCGCACCTTGTTTCTTGACAACATCGACGAAGCCGACGAACAGCGCGTTGCCGGAGGGATCCTTCATTCCGGCGAGATCCTTGCCGTCAAGCTCGGGCTTGATCGGATGCATGATCATCCTGGGAGTCATGTCGTTGACCCAGAAATACTCGACCTTGTCGTAGCGCAGGCTCTTGATTTCGGCCATCGCGGCGGCCTGCGCCTGCTCGCGCGTGAGTTTTCCGTCGCTCTCTAGCTTCTGGTAATGCGCGAGGATGCCGTAGCCGACATCGACCATGTGCTGCGTCTTGGCCTGGCGATCGGCTATCATCTGGCTGCGCAGCGTCGAGAGCGCGATCGGCGCCAGCGCGATCATGCCGAGGAGGCTGATGCCGACAATGAGAACCAGCTTGGAACTGATGCGGGAGAAGATCATCGGTGCTCGCAAAAATTGGCGGGGCTGATATGCCAATTTATCTCGCTCCCCTTAGCAAAGCTTTAAGCATTCGGGTTCCCGCAACAGCACCGCCGCTCGATCTGGCATTCTGCTGAGCCTTACCGGGCGCCCTTGCCGAGCACGAGGTCGATGGTGTGGGCCGCGATCTTGCGCAGTTGGGGCTCGTCGCCGAAGGCGCGTTCAAGCACGGCAAGACCGCGCGTGACCGTGACAATGTGCAGCGCTGCAGCCGCCGGGTTGCCCCTGAACTCGCCGCGCTCGGCGCCCGCCGACAATGTGTCCTCAACCAAACTGGTGATGCCAGACACCAGGTTGGCAAAAGCTGTCCGAGCGCCTTCGTCGAGCCCCTCTCCTTCGGCGGCGCCGAGCTCCATCAGCCCGCGCGTGGTCGGACATCCGCGCGGCGGCGAGCCGGACCGGAAATTGGTGATGGTCAGGTCGAAAAACGCGATGAGGCGTTTACGCAATGAGCCGGCGCCGAGTGCCTTCTGCAGGGCGAGGAGATAGTCGCCGGCGTAGCGCTCATAGGCCTGGAGAAACAACGCCTCCTTGCTGCCGAACGCATTGTAGAGGCTGCCACGCTGAACGCCGGCATCGCGCGCGATGTCGGAGAGCGAGGTGCCGCGCACGCCCTTACGCCAGAACTGGTCGAACGCGATGCGCAGGACGTCCTCGTGATCGAATTCGCGCGGTCTCAAATCATGCTCTCCTTCGGCGGTGTATTTGACGCGGCGTCAAAAACATGCTTTCTAGACATCGTGTCAAAAACTCGCCGGGATTGATAGCCCGTTTCGTCAATGGGCCGGACGGCCGGCGCTTGAATTGGGCCCGGCCGATCGGGTTCGCATGCAGAGGGACTAACTGATGCCTCTCCTTCACATTTCGATGCGCGCCGGCAAGCCCGAAGCCTACCGGCAGGCGATCCTCGACGGCCTCTACCGCGCGATGCGCGAGGCGCTGAACGTGCCCGAAGGCGACGAGTTCATGACCATCAGCGAACTCGCCTGCAAACTTCCGCTGCGGCAATGCCTACGGCGTCAAGCGCAGCGATGACGCCGTGTTGATCCAGATCACCGTGTTCGCTTCGCGTACTTCTGAGCAGAAGAAAGCGCTGTACCGCCGGATCGCCGACCTGCTCGGCGACGACCCTGGCATCCGCCCCGAGGACGTATTCGTGAACGTGCTCGATGCCCCCGCGGAGAACTGGTCCGTCGGCCACGGGCTGGCGCAATTCGCCTGACAGGCCGGCCGATCCGGAGCGGGAGTGAGATGGACTGAGGCTCAGCTTTGCGCATCCGCACCGTGGCCGCGGTGATACCCACTTGGCGACGGCCAGCTCCGGCCCTCCAACATCGCTCGATCCGGCTCAAAGATCTCGATCTTGAGCGGGTGGCATGCCGCAGCGTCGCTCGAATGGGTTGCGCTACAGTCTCCACCGGGACAGGCTGACAACGCGCCGAGCAGATCGATCTCCGCGAAGAACTCGATGAAGTCGCCGGGACGGACCGGACTTGCCTTCATGAAATATTGGTGTGTGTCCCTGGTGAAGCCGGTGCACATGAAGACGTTGAGCACGTCGTGGACGTGATGCTCGACCGCGCGTGGCTCCATCGCCAGCTCGGCGGCAAGCGCGCGGGACAGGTTGGAATGGCAGCAGAAATCATAGCTGCCGCCGTTGAGCATCAGGTTGGTGTAGGGATCGCAGCGGGTGCCGATGACATCGTGAATGCCGGCGCCGTCCTCATCGAAACCATACCAGCCGAGCGTGTCGTGGCTGATGGTCGCCATCGGCCGAAGATAGGGCATGTTGCTCCAGAGCCGGTCGCCGGCGCCGACATGCGTGCCATGAAGCGCCCGCGTCTTGCCACTGAAGAAACGCTCGGAGAGATCGTCCGCGTTCCAGAGATTGAGGTCGCCGACCTGAGGGCCTTCGATGCTGACGACGCGGAAGAACTGGCCGCGCGCCACGCGGAATGTCCTGGCGTCGCGAGGCGGCACGGTGAGCTCGTGCGTCTTGACCATCGTGCTGCGAGCTTGCTCGAGCACGGCCATGTCGGGCCCGGGCATGGTGCCCGCGGGATAGACGATCGTCGGTTTGGCGGCACGACGCGAAGCGGCGTCTGCGGGTGCGATTTTGGGCGACATGCCAAGCTTGTCCCTGTGACTGCAATCCATCCTATCGCCTCACCTCACCCGCTCGCAACGCACCCCTCCATGATCCCGTCGAGCTCGGCCTTCGATAGCACCCCGAGTTCGGCGATGAAGACGATCCGTGCGCGCGGCACGCCTGGCGTCGGCGCATCGCCCGGCGCCAACGTCGCGCGGCCACCGGCGAATTGAAACACCATCAGACGTCCGGGCTGCTCGATGGTCTCGAACAGGCCTTTCGCGCGCGCGAGCTTCGGTGCCAGCTTGCCGATCGCCTGCTGCAAGCGCGGTAGCGAGATTGGATGATCCGAGATCCAGCTCAGCGTCTCGAAGCGTTCTTCCGCCGGCCGTTTCGGCCCCGGCTCGCGCCGTGCGGGCGCGCGATCGACGACCGCGGGAAACAATAAGGCCGCGGGAATTTCACCATGCCGCGCGTCGACCACCACGGCAGGTGAGCGTAGCGCGCGGACAGCCTCGCGCATCCGCTGCCCCGCCTCATCGTCCGCCAGGTCGAGCTTGCTCAACGCCACGATGTCAGCGACGCGCAACTGCGACCGCATCAGCGCATCGTCGAGGGCAGCCGGCGGCGTTGCCGCGTCCATCACGCAAAGCACCGTCTCCAGCGGTGCCTCGCGCAGGATCACGGGGTCCAGCAGATTGCGCACGATGTCGGCGGGATCGGCGACGCCGCTGGTTTCGATGACGATGTACTCGGGCTTCGGATCACGCCGCAGCAGCGTCGAGAGCGTGCGCAGCAAATCGCCTTCGAGCGAACAGCAGATGCAGCCATTGGCAAGGCTGACCACGCCATCGCTCGCGCCCGCGATCAGCTCCGCATCGATGTTGATCGCGCCGAAATCGTTGACGATTGCGGCGATCCGCCGTCCGTCCGCGTTTGCCAGCAGATGGTTGACGACCGTGGTCTTGCCCGCCCCCAGGAAACCCGTCACCAGGAGAACGGGGACCGGCATGGGTCAGCCTCCGACGACGGGACGGCGCACGGGACGACCGGGCCGTGCCGCGACGTCGAGCACGCCGTCGGTGATCAGCGGCTGGCCGCTGACGACGAGATGGCGGACGCCTTCGGACGGACGGTTCATCGCGCTGAATGTCGCGCGGTCCGAGAGCTTCTCGTAGTCGAACACGACGATGTCGGCATCGGCATCCTTCGTGAGCCTGCCCTTGGAGCGCATCGCGGGCGTGCTTTGCGACAGGATGTCCGCAGGGATCAGAGCGCATTTGCGCACGCCTTCGAGCAGCGACACGGTCTTGCGCTCGCGCACCCATTCGCGGATGAATTTTGTGAAACAGCCGGCCGAGCGCGGATGCGAGGTGGCGTCATCGGGCAGCGGCCAGGCATCGCCGGTGTAGGTCTTGCCGTCGGACGTCGTCCACGGCATCGCGTCGGAGGCAATTGCGCCGCCGGGATAGAGCACCGACATGTCGAGCAGATCGCGGTGATGCGCATTGCTTTCGGTGTCGAGGATGTGCCAGAGCACGAGCAAGGACGGCTCCTCGGCCTGCGCCTTCAGCAGTTCCTCGCGATCGTGGAAGCGGTAGCCGTCGGTCACGCGCTGCACGGAATCGTAGCCGGTGCCGTTGCGCTCGACGAACTGGGGATCGCTGAAGAAGGCCGCCGCCAGCACCGTCGAGCCGGTGCCGTAGGGGTAAGCCTCGACCGTGATGGGAAGGCCCTGCGCCTGCGCCTTCTCGATCAGCACGCGGCAGCGTTCGATGTCGGTCTTGCTCGACGAATTGAAATGGCAGATGTGCATGTGCGCGCCGGTGGCGCCGGCATAGCCGATCAAGCGGATATAGGCCTCCGCCGCGCTTTCGGGGTCGATGCGCGACATGTAGGCCACGTGGGTGAAGGTCGGCACGTCCTGCTTGGCCGCGAGCTGGCACACCGCGGTCAGCTCCTGCACGCCGGCGCCCGGCGCATAGGCATTCAGGATGCCGATGCCGATACCGCCCTCGTTCAGGCCGCGCGCAAGACGTTCCAGAATGCCGGCGACCTCCGCATCGGTCGCGACGTTGTCCATCCAGCGGCGATCGCGCATCGCGTTGCCGAACGCCTCCAGCGAGCTCTCCGCATTCGAGCCCGTCATCGCGCCGATGCGCGCAAACGCCCAGTTGGTGGCGGCGCCATAGTTCAGCACACGGCCCTTCCGGGCCTGACGCTCATACCAGGACCCCACCGGAAGCACGCCGGCCTCGAGATCGAGCGTCGTCGTCACGCCGTCGAACGCCTGCATGCGATCGGCCGGGATCGACTGGCCATGGGCGTGCAAATCGATGAAGCCAGGCGCGACCACGAGCCCGGTCGCATCGATCACCCGCTCGGCGCCGCCGAGCGCGGAGCCGACGGCGGCGATCTTGCCGTCCACCACCGCCACGTCGCCGATGCCGTCCATTCCGCTCGCCGGATCCACGACCCGGCCGCCAGAGATCACCAAACCGCTCATACCGTCACTCCCGAAAGCAGAATGCCAGAACCTGCGAAGGCCCGGCAGCAGCTTCGGAGGCTGAGGCCGGCCGCGTCGCGCCGGCTCCACTCGCATCAAGGCAGATTTTCGCGCCAGCGACCACCTCCACCGATGCCGATGTCTCATGCTCGCACGGGAGGTCGGTTCACAGCGATCGCAGACGTGCGCTTGCTTGACCGTAGGAGGCCTAAAATGGCGTCGGACCAGGATCTTGCGAAGCATTCGGCGAGCCAATAGCCTAAGCGCAGATTGTTGCGGAGCAGCGCGTCCTGCGAAGCGATTTGAGACCGATAGAGTTGGAAGGACCCATGCCGGTGAAGTTCGACGAGATCGCCGAAGCTTTCGAGTTCGCCAATACCGGCGGCGACATGGGAGAGTTTCGCGCCTTCGTCTGCAAGCGGACCGGGACAATTCACTATCAAACTGATTTTCCGGACACCGCAGAGTTGCTCGACGAACTGCCGGAGGACATTGAAGACGGCCGAAAATACGTCGCGCTGCCGGACAAGCGCGATCTCGACCTTGGCGAGCCGCTCGTCCTCGAGTTCGCCCGAGAGTTCCTGCCCGACGATTTTGACGAGGCGCGCTATTTCTTCAACAAGCGCGGCGCCTACCACAAATTCAAGGCCCTGCTCGCCAGACGAGGTGCGCTCGATCGCTGGCATTCCTTCGAGGCGAAAGCCACCGAGCGGGCCTTGCGCGAATGGTGCGCGCGACATTCGATCGAAATCGCCGGCTGATCCGGCGCTCCCGATCGCATCACGCGCCTTCGAACCAACGAAGTCGTTTGAACTCGATGCGCAATTGCGCCTCGTCGGCGACAGCGGCCCGCATCGCGCCCCATGCGGCTTTCTCCTCGATCGCAGCCGCATCGTAGATCGCAAATGTAAGATGCGGACGGTAGCCGAGCGCACGCATCAACGGCTGGGCTTCGAACGCAGCGACGTGATCTCACAGCCGCTCGATCTCCCCGGCTGAACTGTTGTCGGCTCTGAGATTGATCGCCAATGCTACGGGCTCACCCGACGGGCGAAGCGGGGACGCAGAGTGCTGCCGGCCATCAGCCGTGTCCGGCCGCAGGTGTTGGTCGGGCCGCATCCGCTGCGGCCTGAGGCTCGACCAGTAGCCCCTGTCGTTCGTAGCGGCGGCGGGTCTTGCTGAAGCGTACGACGACGGCATATCGGGTGCTCCTCGCCTTGGCGCGCCGGGTCAGCAGAGCCTCGCCCGCAGGAAGAAATTCGAGATCGTCGAGGCCAGCGCAGCGCAAGCATGCCGGGCCTGGAGTCTCCATCATCAGGAGATCGCCGGTGCCGCCGCACCGATGGCATGTCCAGTCCGCCTTCAACGGTTGAACAACGACCAGTTCCGGGGCACGGCTCACCTTTTCCGCCAGTCGCTCGCGCTTCTTCTCGGAAAGCTCCGGCGACACCCAATGTGTGCGGTATGACTCCTCGAGAGCTGGATCATCGCTGCGGCTGAATCGGAGCGGTTCGCGACGCGGTGTACGCGCGACATATTCCGTCGGGTTTGCAAGCAGTCCTTGCGCGGTCGCCCAGGACCGGAACAGCCGCATGGCTTCCAAGACGCGCGCGGGATCGGTCGGGATAGCCTCCTCAAGACAGTCGATCTGGCCACGGCGCCAACGCTCCGCCGCTCCAGGGTCAAGCCATCCGATCCCGACGAGAATATCGATGGCACTCGCAAACTGCCGAGCGGCAAGCGCGGCTTCGGCCGCTCTGACAACGCGATCAGAAAGTGGAACCTTATTCTTCCGGCTCATGGTGATATCAGCTGCGAACCACGACCAGCGGCCATTCCGAGAAAGACGAGATACCAAAGCCTTGCCATACGTATCTCACCGGGATTCAACGGCTGATGATCGGGAATTTCAAGAGGAAATTTTCCGAGCCGATCGTACTCGGTCAGCCACTGCCACCAACCCCGCTTGCACGGCGATCGCCAAGCGAAGCTGCTCCCGCCGTCTTCTCGCCCCCATTGTCATTCAGGGAGCTAGACGGGGTAGCGCTACGGTGGGCAAAGTTCCAAAGGTTCCGTGTGATCGTCAGAGGTATTCTGCAACGCGACTCCCGTCATTCTGTTTCGCGCCGGGCTCTGCTCGGCGGAATTTTGTCGGCAGGAAGTGCCCTTGCGCTCGGCGGATGCGCCGGCCTGAGTGCGACCGGCGCGCGCTTCGACGCGTCGTCCCTCTCGGTTGACCCCACATTGCTTGTCACCACCACGCGCAAGCCCGTGAACGGCGGTCGCACGAAACCCTGGTTCGGGCCGGAGCGCGCCACGACCATGACAGTCGCGCGGGCGAAGCTGGTGGCGCCGGACGAGGGCCGTCTTTCTCTCGCGTCGGTCGGAATTGGCGATTGGCGCCTTGACCGGGTCGAACCGGTGTCGATCGACGTTGGCGATCTCGTTGCGCAGGCCGGCGGAGGAGACGTGCTGATCTATGTGCACGGCTTCAAGCAGACATTCGAGACGGCGGTGCTAGATGGCGCCCATCTCTCCGACGGGATCAAGTTCCGCGGCCGGACCATGGTGTTCTCCTGGCCCTCCAAGGCAGGACTGTTCGACTATGCCTACGACCGCGATAGCGCGATGTGGTCCCGCGATGATTTCGAACGCGTGCTCTCTGCGCTCGTGTCGGCGCCAGGCACTGGCCGCGTGCACATCGTTGCGCACAGCATGGGAACCATGCTGACGCTCGAAAGCCTGCGTCAACTCTATGCGCGATACGGCGACACCGTCACGGGCAAGATCGGCGCGGTCGTGTTTGCCGCGCCTGATATCGACATGGATGTGTTCTCGTCGTCGGTCCAGCGCATTGGTCCGCTTGCCGGAAAGATTACCGTGATCGCCGCGACGAACGATCGCGCGCTGGCGCTGTCGGGACAGATCGCAGGGGGAATGACCAGGGTCGGCGCCGCCGAGAAGGCCGCCATCGCGCAGCTCGGTGTACGCGTGGTCGATGCCTCGCAGGAAGGCTGGGGCATCATCAACCACGATCTGTTTCTGTCGAATGCGGAAGTGCAGCGGGTGATCCGCCGCTCGATCGACGGCACGACCGCATAAGAGAGCGCCGAGCCGAAGGCTCGTGGGCACGCTGGTCGCCGCTACAACCGGAAAAACGGCCGGGTTACGGAATGCCCGGTCTCCTACGCAAGTGGCGCTCCCTAGGGGAATCGAACCCCTGTTTCAGCCTTGAGAGGGCCGCGTCCTAACCGCTAGACGAAGGGAGCGTGAGGGCTAGCCAATAACCTCGAAATTTGTCCGCCGCAAGGACCCGAACCGCCCTTTTAAGGCTCATTGGCAAATTTCAGCTTTCCGGCCGGCTTGAGCGTGTAGGCATCGAAGGTGCGGATCTCGGTGACCCCGCCGACCTCGAGCGTGACCACGAGGCGGTCGCCGGCGACCCCGGTCGAGACGATCTTGGCGCCCTTTGGTAAGACGGCGGTGACGTCACTGGGCGTCTCAGCCGCCCTTCCCTCCGACTTGAAAAGGCGGTAGCCCACCGCGATCAGGACGGCGCAGATGGCCAGCGCCGAGGTCAACCCCGCGATCAGCATCATCCGCCGCACCCGCGCAAACAGCGCGGCCTGTTCGGAGGTCGGTTCGGGAACAGCGGTATCAGACGTCGTCATGGATAGCTCAGGCTCAGCGCAAAGGTTGGAGGTCACGGTCGAAGGCGACGAGGGCTCGACCCGGCTCGACCGCGTGTTGGCAGCGCGCCTTCCCGACCTGTCGCGATCAAGGCTCAAAACCCTGATTCTAGCGGGCGCGGTGAGCCTGAAGGCCTCCGCGGTCCGCGACCCCGCTTATCACGTCGCATCCGGCGATACGATCATAATCGACGTGCCGGAGGCGGCCCCACCGGAGCCGAAGGGCGAGGATATCGCCCTCGATATCGTGTTCGAGGACGACGACATCATCGTCATCAACAAGCCTAGCGGGTTAGTGGTGCACCCCGCGGCCGGGCACGAGACCGGCACGTTGGTGAACGCGCTGATCGCCCATTGCGGCACTTCGCTCTCGGGCATCGGCGGAGTGCGTCGGCCCGGCATCGTGCACCGGCTGGACAAGGACACCACCGGGCTGATGGTGATCGCCAAGAACGACCTGGCGCACGCCTCGCTGACCGCCCAATTCGCCGACCATGGCCGCACCGGGCCGATGCGGCGCGGCTACAAGGCGTTCGCCTGGGGGCTGCCGGGCCGGCAACGCGGCACGGTCGATGCGCCGATCGACCGCCATCCGCATGCGCGCGAGAAAATGGCGGTACGCCAGGGCGGACGCGAGGCAGTGACGCATTGGGAGCTGCTCGAGAGTTTTGCGGCCCGCGACGGCAAGCCGATCGCGGGGCTGCTGGCCTGCGAGCTCGAGACCGGGCGCACTCACCAGATCCGCGTCCACCTCGCCCATATCGGCCACCCCTTGATGGGCGACGCGGTCTATGGCCCGCATTTCAAGACCAAGGCGAACCAGCTCGAGCCGGAGTCGCAAGGCGCTTTAATGGCGCTTGGGCGGCAGGCCCTGCATGCTTATTTACTGGTCCTGGAGCACCCCCGGACCGGAGAACTTCTTCACTGGGAGGCGGGTCTGCCGGAGGATTTGCTTCTCCTGGAGCGCGCTTTGAAAGCGGCGCTATGACGCAGGCAGTTTGAGAAAACCGTTACCTTACAAAAGTTATAGCTGCCACACGGGGACGTGACGTCAGCAATCCTTCCCTTTTTGCCCCCCAATAGGATATATTGCGCCTGCGTTGGAGATGACCAACGTGGAACATCGCAGCTACGACCGGCTTTAACCAAGCGGTCGTCTGCCTGGCCCGCCGCTATCGGGGGCCTGAACCTTTGGAGGGCTTCACAATGGCCCGTACCGCTGCTTTGCCGGTCCTCAATGGAGAATCCGGCCTCTCTCGCTACCTCGCCGAGATCCGCAAGTTCCCGATGCTGGAACCCCAGCAGGAATACATGCTCGCCAAGCGTTGGCGCGAGCATGACGATCGCGACGCGGCGCATCAACTCGTCACCAGCCATCTCCGGCTCGTCGCCAAGATCGCCATGGGCTATCGCGGCTACGGCTTGCCGATCTCCGAGGTCGTCTCGGAAGGCAATGTCGGCCTGATGCAGGCGGTGAAGCGATTCGAGCCCGAGAAGGGGTTCCGTCTCGCCACCTACGCGATGTGGTGGATCAAGGCGTCGATTCAAGAGTACATCCTGCGTTCCTGGTCGCTCGTGAAAATGGGCACCACCGCGAACCAGAAGAAGCTGTTCTTCAACCTGCGCAAGGCGAAGAGCAAGATCAACGCGCTGGACGAAGGCGATCTCCGCCCCGACCAGGTGAAGATCATTGCCAAGCGCCTCGGCGTCACCGATCAGGACGTGATCGACATGAACCGCCGCCTCGGCGGCGACGCGTCACTCAACGCTCCGATCCGCGACGACGGCGAAGCCGGCGAATGGCAGGACTGGCTGGTCGACAATACGCCCAACCAGGAAGCCATGCTGGCCGAGCACGAGGAGTATGATCACCGCCGTGACGCGCTGAATGGCGCCATGGGTGTGCTCAACCCGCGCGAACGCCGCATCTTCGAAGCCCGTCGCCTCGCCGATGAGCCGATGACGCTGGAAGACCTTGCCGCCGAGTTCGGCGTGTCGCGCGAGCGCGTCCGCCAGATCGAGGTCCGCGCCTTCGAGAAGGTGCAGTCGGCGGTCAAGGGCACGATCGCAAGGGCCGAACAGGCCGCGCTGGAAGCCGCGCACTAAGCGCGGTTCTTGCGGCCCACGAATTGGCGGATCGAAAGGAGACAGAAAGCCGGCGGCAACGCCGGCTTCTTTTGGTGTGTGTGAGCTGCAGCATGTTCCCGCGACGCGCCGGCGAGGCATCTTGAACGCACGCGGCGGGTCAGACGACCAATATGATCAGGCCGCATCCAGAGAACGGACACACACCGTGTCGATCATCCTGCAATCCTCCGTCGGCGGCTTCTCCGCCCAGTTCATGCGCAAGCTGCCGCTGATCGAGCAGGCCATGCGCGACCACGGGCTCGATCCCTCCGAGTTCGTGATCTCCAAGGACTATGCCTCGACCGCAACGATCCCGATCATGGGGCCATTCTTCTTTAACTACAGCGTGTATTTCGGCGAGGAGACATTCACCGTCACCGAGCCGAATGACATGGTGTTTCTGGACTATTTCCTCAAGCGCGTGCTGGCCGCAGACGGGCCGCCGGAATTGCCTGAGCAGGCCGGACTGATCCGGCGCTTGTTCGGCTGGATGGCGCAGCCGGTGTAGTCTCGACCGTCACTCCGCCCACGTCCGCGCCAGCGTCGCGAGCCAGCAGCCTTCGCAATAGCGGGCGTCCTTGTAGTCGATCCAGTTGTGGGCATAAACGTGGTCGAGCGGGATGCCGTAACGCGCGCGCAGAACCTGGACCAGGATCTTCCAGGCCGCCACCTGTGCGGCCATCGGACCGATCGTGACATCGGGATAATTGCCGGCGAACTCGACGCCGATCGAATTGTCGCGCACGACCTGATGGTAGGTCGCGCTGTTGTCGATGTATTTGTTGTCGTTGCGGTTGGCGCCGTCGGTATGGGTCGGCACCAGATTGTCCGCGACCGACCAGTAGACCGTGCCGTCGGTCTCGACCCAGACCATCACGCCGCGGCGGGTGGGATTCTTCGATTGCGCCTCGGCGCCCGCATGCGCTGAGCCGGCCGGTCCTTCGGTCTGGTGCACGATGATGTTGCGCCAGGCATGGGCATCACGGATATCGCCCCATGGCGCGAGCCAGACGATCTTCAGGCCGGGAATGGCGGGCGTGCCGGAGCTGCGCGCGAGCTTTGTGAGCTCGGCGTCCATGGCGGCCGCGGGAGCGATGAGAAGAGCGGCGAGAAGAGCCGCGACAAGGCGGGACAGCATATGGGGATCCAACAACGGACCCGAGCCTAGCAGGGTTCAAGCGAATTTGCGTGCGGCTTCGACCGGCTCGGGTGAAAGCGGCGGCGCTGGATCATAGACCGCAAAGTCGTTCTTGCCGTTCTTCTTGGCGGCGTAGAGGGCGTGGTCGGCATGGGCGATCAGCCTATCAGGGAATTGGCCGATGCCGCGATCCCATTCCGCAACGCCGATCGAGATCCCGATCGGGATGTCGTTGCCAGAGCAGCCGGCGGCATCCTGGCGGCAGACCTCGAGCACGCGGCGGGCGATCAGCGCGCCTTCGCGCAAGGAGGTGGACGGCAGCACGACGCAAAACTCGTCGCCGCCGGTGCGGGCCAACATGTCGCCGGGCCTCAAGCGCGTCTGCGCCATCAGGGTGAAGTGCTGGAGGCAGGCATCGCCCGCAGCATGGCCATGGGTATCATTGATGGTCTTGAAGCCGTCGAGATCGATCACCAGCAGCGAGAACGGCTCGCCACTGCGCTCCGAGCGGGCGCATTCTTCCGACAGCCGCTGCAACAGATGGCGGCGGTTGGCTACTCCCGTGAGATCGTCGAGCAGCGCGAGGTCGGCGACCTCGTTGCGCAAGCGATCCATCGCCATCAGCAGGAAGCCGAAATTGAGTGTCATCGACAGGAAGAGCAGCACCAGCACCATGACGGCGTGGGTCTGACCGCCTGCCCTCGCCGAGAAATCGTAGCCAAGCAGATTGCCGACCGCGCGTATCACGAAGATCCCGATAATGGTGAGGATCACGATGCCGGACAGCCGCGCACCCGGACTGACGCGGCCTTCGGGCGGCGACAGCAAGAGACGCAGCGACAGCACCAGCGGCAGGGCTTGACCAACCGTGTAGCAGAGCATGCGCAGCTGCACCTGGTCGAACCCGACCATGAACACCACGACGCCGGCGAGGCTCAGCATCGCCGTTACGGCCATGAGACGCAGATGCACCGGCCGGTCATAGAAGCGCTGAATGCCTATGGCGGCGAGACAACTCGCCGAAATGATGCCGGCCGCGCCGAACAGCAGCGGCATGGGAGAATCGACAAACAGGCGGACCAGCGCCGTCATCGCGCCGGCCGCACCGACAAAGGCCGATGCCATCCAGTACCGCGCGGCTTCGAATTTCGGATAGGAGCGCGTCACGTAGGCCCAGATGACGCCGAGCGCCGAGAAGTTGACGACGAAGACCATCCAAAGCGTCGGTACGTTCAGCATGACGCCCGCAGCGCGCGCAGCGTCCCGCCCCCTGTCTCTGGCAGAAGTTCGTCCATGACCCGTCCCCGTGTTCTTGCGGTGGATCATGCGCGGGTGCACTTAACGGAACCTCACTGCGATCGTCGAAAGCGCGCCCTTGGTTTTGGATTCATGAACGCCGCGTCTCGATTATCGGATCGTTAGCTACGTCGCCGGCGTCGATGCGGTATCGCGTCGGCGTGCTTCGCGGAGCAAAAGCACCCGAAAACGCATCTGAGCTGTGGATAACGGGATGACACGGATGTGACAGCGCAAGGCAGCGCCCCGCGAATCTGCTGAGCTTGTGATCGAGGATGCTGCGAGGCTGGCCCTCCGCCGAGCGTTCCTCGTGTCGCGTTTCACCATTAACCCTTAAGAGGATCCTATGGCTAAGAAAGCGAAGAAGGCGAAGAAGGCGACGAAGAAAAAGGCCAAGAAGGCGAAGAAGAAGTAGCGCAGCTTCTTTTCATTCGCCCGGGTGGAGCCTCGCTCCGCCCGGGCTCCGGGAAAGGCTGAAGGTAGCGGGCGCGAGGCCCGCTTTTTTATTGGCTAGCGCTCGGCGAACGCGAGCTTGGCACCTAACAGGGCAAAGCCGGCCGCAAACGAGCGGCGCAGCCAGGCCATCACGCCGGGGCGGGAGATGACACGCTCGCGCACGGAGGCCGCGCAGAGGCCGTAGACGACGAACACCGCAAAGGTCATCGCCATGAAGGCGCCGCTCAATTCCAGCATTCGCGCCAGGACGGAAGTCTCGTCCGCCGCAATGAATTGCGGCAGGAAGGCGAGGAAGAAGATCGAGAGCTTTGGGTTGAGGATGTTGATCAGGAAGCCGGTAACGATGACCCGGCCGCTGGAGCGCTCCTTGAGATCAGCCTCGACCGCAAGCGCACCGGTTTCGCGCAGCGCCTGCCAGGACATGTAGAGCAGATAGGCGACGCCGCACCATTTCAGCGCAGCAAAGGCCAGCGCGCTGGTGTGCAGCACGGCGGCAAGGCCGAGCATCGCCGCAATCATGTGCGGCACGATCCCGAGGGTACAGCCGAACGCTGCCGCCACGCTGGCGCGCGAGCCGCGGGTCAGCGCCGCGGCCAGGGTGTAGAGCACGCCGGTGCCGGGCGAGGCGACGACGATGAACGAGGTGAGAAGGAAGGACCAGGACATGCCTCGTCCCTACCACCCCTGACGCTTGCCGAGAAGTCACGACCCGGTCAGCGCGCATGCGCCTCAGTTGAGCTGGGCAATCTCGGCTTCGCGTAGAACGTCGAGCGGCGCCCACGGCTTGGCCCAGAACTTTGCGCCGTCAGGCAGGGCTTGCACCAGGGGACGGCCCGAGGTGACGACGACGTCGAGCCTCGGATTGCGATCCTTGGCGACGTGCGCCAGCTCGACGCCGTTCATGCGGCCGGCGAGCTGCACGTCGGTCAGCATCAGGCAGAGCGCACCGGCACTCTTGTCCAGCACAAGCTCGGCCGCTTCCGCACTCTCGCACTGGATGACCTGATACCCGCTCTCTTCCAGCAGGAGACAGAGCATCTCCCGCTGCATGGCGTCGTCCTCAACGATCAATGCGGTCGCTGGATATGGTTGGGCCTGTCTCATCTGGCTGCTCCAATGCTCTCGCATCCGCTTAAGTAACCTGTGTTAAGGAGGCGAGAGGCGATATGGTTCGGTTCCATACTGAAAATATGTACATTGAAGTTCCAACTGGGATCGGGAGCCACCCATGACTGCAATCCACGGCGCCGCCGCCATCACCGGAGCGGCGAGCGGCATCGGCCGTGCGCTGGCGATCGAGCTGGCAAGCCGCGGCTGTGACCTCGCGCTCGCCGATCGCGACGAGGCGGGCTTGAAGAGCCTCGCCGCGGAGATCGGCGCTCAGCGCAAGGTCAGCCTGCATCGCGTCGACGTCGGCGCGCCCGCTGACATCGCGCAATTCGCAAGCGCTGCGATTGCGGCGCATCCCGCGCTCAACATCCTCGTCAATAATGCCGGCGTGGCGCTGCTCGGGCAATTCGAGGAGCTCGACCAGACGCAGATGGACTGGCTGTTCGACATCAATTTCTGGGGCGTGGTGCACGGCACGCGCGCTTTCCTGCCGCACCTGAAGACCCGCCCCGAGGCGCATATCGTCAACGTCTCCTCGATCTTCGGCATCATCGCGCCACCAGGACAATCGGCCTATGCGGCGGCCAAATTCGCAGTACGCGGCTTCTCCGAGAGCGTGCGGCACGAGCTGGCGATGGCGGCCAGCCCGGTCAGACTGTCGGTGGTGCATCCCGGCGGCGTCGCCACGAGCATCGCGCGCTCATCGCGCACCGGGGCCGGCGTCACCGACAATGCGCGCCGTGCGCAGATGATCGATCGCTTCGAGACTGCGGCGCGGACGACACCGAAGGACGCGGCGCTGCGCATCATCAGGGGCATCGAGAGAAACGAGCCGCGCATCCTGATCGGCAACGACGCGAGGTTCATGGACATCCTGCAGCGCTTCCGCCCCGGGACATACTGGGCGCCGTTGCAGCGGCGGCTGGAGAAAATGGCGAAGGGAAAGTAGTGGCGCGATGGTCGAACCACACACCGCGCTGTCGTAGGGTGGGCAAAGCGCAGCGTGCCCACCACTTCCAACATCGCAAGGAATGGTGGGCACGGCGCTTCGCGCCTTTGCCCACCCTGTACCCTTTTGGGGTTCGCAGCCAGTCTAACGGTGTAGACTGGGAGTGCGGGCCGATCCGCCGGGAGCAGCCTTGCCCACCTGTGTCTTGAACACCGACGTAGGAGCCGCGCCCCGGCGGAGCGGCCGCGGTCGATATCCAGTAGGAGGTTTGCGCCGAGAGCGCCAGTACAGGGATTGATCAAGATCGCGGTGGCCCGCTTTTGAGAGCAAGGAGGTCCCAAAATGATCGAAGATGTACGCTGGTTCGCCGGGATCGATTGGGCAACGCAGAGCCATAGCGTTTGCCTGCTGGATGCCGAAGAAAGACAGGTTGCTCGGCGCGAGTTCGCCCATGACGGCGCTGGGCTGACGGAGCTGCGTGACTGGCTGCTTGAGAAGACCAAGGCCGCACCGGGACAGATCGCCGTGGCGATCGAGATGCCGCACGGCCCGGTGGTGGAGATGTTGCTCGAACACGGGTTTGCGGTGTTTGCCATCAATCCCAAGCAGCTCGACCGCTTCCGTGATCGCTTCACGGCAGCTGGTGCCAAGGACGACCGCCGCGATGCCCATGTGCTCGCAGGCTCGCTGCGCACGGATCGCGCGGCCTTCCGCCGGCTTGTGGTTGATGATCCCACGATGATCGAGTTGCGTGAGTGGTCGCGCTTGGGCGACGAACTGCAGCAGGAGCGCACGCGTCTCGCCAACCGCCTTCGCCAGCAGTTGTGGCGCTATTATCCCCAAGCCACCAAGTTGACCGACGATGTCGCCGACGAATGGTTCCTGGCCCTTTGGCAGAAGGTGCCGACCCCGGACAGGGCGGCCAAGGCCAGCGAGAAGGCCATCGCGCGCATCCTGAGTGCATATCGTATCCGCCGTTTCGATGCGGCGGCGGCGCTCAAGATCTTGCGTGAGACCCCGCTGTTCGTGGCGTCAGGCACGACCGAGGCCGCCTGCGCCCACATCCGCAGCCTGGCGGCGCGCCTGCATCTGGTCAATCGGCAGATCAAGGAGGCTCATCAGAGCCTGGACCGTCTCTGTGCCGAGCTCGAAGCAGAGGAGAGCGCCTCGGGGCAGAGCCCGGCGCAGTGCGACGTGACGATCCTACGCTCCTGGCCAGGTATCGGCAGGATCAATCTCGCCACACTGCTCGCCGAGGCCGCAGAGCCCCTGCGCAGACGAGATTACCATGCTCTGCGCGCTTTGGCAGGAGCTGCCCCGGTGACGCGGCAAAGCGGCAAGCAGCGCTTCGTGGTCCGTCGCCTCGCCTGCAACAGGCGGCTGCAGAGCGCGGTCCATCACTGGTCTCGTGTCGCCATGCAACACGATGCGGCCACCCGGAAACGGTATGATGCCTTGCGGGCGCGGGGACATGGCCACGCGCGCGCCCTGCGCAGCGTCGGGGATCGTTTGCTCTTTGCCCTCTGCACGACACTCAGGCGGCAGACCCCTTACGATGCGGACTACAACAGCGAAAACATCACCGCGACAGCGTAATCTCATTCCTTTGTTCGGCCGGGCGCGGACCATTCCTTCGTCCCGACCTGACGATCGCCAAGCGTCGCGCGCAGACGATGTCCAGGATGCCGAAGGCACCGGCAAAGCCGGCGCGCAGCGTCCTGGACTGCGTCGAGCACGGCGCTATGCTGGGTTCAGCAAGGACACTTCCCCCTTGACGGACGGTAGGAGGTCCTACGAGGCAAATGCGCCCTACTGCCCCACCAGCCGGTCCGCAAAATACCCGATCGTCTTGCGGTAGATCACCGCCCTGTTCCACTCGCGCATCGCCTCGAAATTGGCTGAGCCTTCGTCATAGGGCTGGCCCATCTTGAAGCCGTTGGAGTGCAGCAGGTTCGCGGTCGAGGCGAGCACGTCGGGCACGCTGTGGCGGAGATCGACATGGCCGTCGCCGTCGAAGTCGACACCGTATTTGATGTAGGACGACGGCAGGAACTGGGTCTGTCCGATCTCGCCGGCATAGGCGCCGATGAGGTCGCGCAGCGGCAGGTCGCCGCGCTGCACGATCTTGAGCGCGGCGAGCAGCTCGCCCTGGAACAGCTCGGTGCGGCGGCAATGATGCGCGAGCGTCGCAAGCGTGCGGATCACCGGCAGCTTGCCCATGTCGCCCTTGCCGAAATCGCTCTCCAGGCCCCAGATCGCGACCAGGATCTGCCGCGGCACGCCGAACTGCTGCTCGATGCGCGAGAGCAGCGCGGCATGACGCTGCAGCAGCGCACGCCCGCCATTGATGCGGCCGGGGCCGACGCGGGTCGAGACGTACTGCTCAAAACTTTTCTTGAACGTGTAGCGCTGGCGCCGGTCGAAGGCGAGCACGGCGCCATCCTCGGTGATGCCGCTGAACGCCGCGCTGGTCACGCCCGCCGAGACCCCGGCCGCCTGCGCCTCTGCCGTCATGCCGGCGACGAAACTGTTGAAGTCGCCGCCGCAACGCGCGGCCTCAGCCGACCCGCCGGCCAGCCCAACGATGGAAGCGACGGCAAAAGCGTATCTCAACATGCGGGAAAATCCTTGGGGCAGCCATATGCGGAAACGGCGGGCGATCATGCCCGGGAACTGGATTCGCGTCAAAGCGGACATCGAACCGATCGTATCGGTGCTCGCGCTCAACTGCGCCGAAACAAAAATCGAAAAACAACCCCATGCACAGTAGGAGCCGGGCGCCGACCATCTGCGATTTTTCCGAATCCAATTGACCCGTCGGGCAAAACAGGGGTATGGTGCCAGCATCGCAGACTCCGACCTTGGCGCCTTCCCGCGCCGCGTCCGGAGAACGTCGTGCGATCCACCATCATTGCCCGACAGCACGGACATCCCACTGCGCATCGTCACAGGCCCCTGCAGCTTAATCCCGGGCGACCGCGTGCGAGCTCGCTGCGTCGCGCAAGCGCGGTGAGATGAACAAGCTACTTTGAGGATCCAAGTATCCGCCTTTCGAAACCGCAGGAACCCGTAATGCTACCAGCCGCATATCCGATGCGCTTGCTGCGAGATCAGCGCGACGACAATTTTTCTTGCCATCGCAGGGCGCAAGCTATAGCCTTCTATCTCAGGTTGTTCCCCTGCCAGCCCCGGGCGACGCTGACGACCAACAATAAACGGCGGGCTTATCGGCCCGCCGTTTATTTGAGGGTCGGGGTCGCATCGGACCTTGCGGGACGCCTGGCGCCCCGGGCGGGCAGACAGATCGCCAAACGATTGCGCAGAAAGCTGCCGGATTGACGCTGGCGGCTGTCGAAGTCATTTGACTGCAGCGCCCTGATCGACGAAAAGCCCGCCATGGCCAAAAAACCTGGAACCAATCCCAAAGGCGAATTCGCCTTTTTCAACGTCTTCTACGAAGACGGCTCCCAACGCTCCAACCGGCGTGTGCCGTCGGAGCTGCTTGGTGGCCTCGATGGCGACGAGCCCGCGCGCGGCTTCATCATGGAGCAGGATCGCGAGATCGCCGAAAAGTCCGGCCGCCCGCCACTCGAGATCAAGAGCCTCGACCGGGTTGGGGCGAAGAAGAAGTAGGCCGACGATTGGCGGGCGCTGACCAACGCCCCTTCCGCTTATTCCAGGCAAACAGCAGATCGGCAAAACGGCGGTAGAAGAACCGCGTAAACGGCAGTGCCACGCGATTCCCAAGCAATGCCGCAAGCCACCCCGCCCCGGCGTCAGCCGCCACAGTGCAATCGTAACATCCACACCGACGATGAGCCGGCCGGCCTCATCGGTCGTATGCAGCCGGCGCATGATGTCGTCGAGCGAAGCGCCGAAGTGCGCCAGCGCATCCGGCTGCTCGTTGATATCAGTAAATTCGACCGTGTCCGCGCGAACCAGCGCCAAGAGCTTGTTGCGCTGCCATTCGATGCCGGCGTCACAGACGGGGCAGCAGGTGTTGTAGTAGACGGTGAGGTGGGGGTAGGCATGGCGGGTTTCGCTTATCGCCACTTATTGCGGCGCTCCTTCATCTGCGCCCTACGTATGCTCCTGTTAGTGGTCCTTTTTGGCTCTGAGTCCCCAGTTTGGCGGCGGCTAACATCGGTCGGATATTCACTATCGTGAAATGGGGTCCGCGTAAGCCGTGAAAAGTCCCAGCTCCCTTTGCAAATTCTCTGCGTTGCTTTGATCCTCCGCACGCCGGTAGCGTGCGTTAAGGTAGATCAAGTCTTCAGATCGGGCATCAAAATCGACAGGCTCTGTCGCTATTCCAACAATGTCTCGGAGTTTCGGTCGATGTACTTTCGCAACTTGGCAATACGCCGCTAAGAGACCAGATCGTCTCTCACGGTATTCAGGATGCCGTGTATCCTGTCCTGCAACGAGAAGCACATAAGCGCGTTCTTGTTCTTGGTTTGGAAGAACCATTCGCATCTTATTTTGGCCATCAGGGGTCGTCGCAAGCAAATCGAACAAAGCTCGAACCAGACTTCTTCTTGAAAACCGCGACTGGCTAGCCATTTGGCGAAGACCCTGCTCATGGTCGGCGAGTGGCCGCTCGTTTCCTTGAGCGAGCGTGCCATCAAGTACGTGAGAATTGAATTTTTCGATCAGTTCGTCCCACGCGTAGCTAGATTTATTTGCATCCTTCTTCGCCAAATATTGCGGATTGATTGCAACCTTCGCCCACGCTCCCTCGGGAAAGGAGACTCCATCAAATCGCTTGCCAACTACAAAATCATGCTGTTGCTGCTTGTTCGTATGAGTCAGATAGTGCGCGAGAACATCTTCCTCTCCGGCTGCCATGACTATCTTCTTTGATCTAAAAAGGTTCTCCTTCTTAGTTAGGTAGCTTGTGAAATCACTGATGGTATCGATTTCGCGTAGAATAATGTCGAGCGTGACATCATCAAGCACGTGGACAAACCCGCTATTAGGATCCAGGTCGCCAATGCAGAAGGGACGATCAGCCGCTTGCAGCGACGACATGATCGCCAAGCTTCCGCTTCCAGAATTACCAAAAAACTGCTTGCACCGCGTTGAGGCGTTCAGAGCTACAACGACGCGATGAAAGCGGCTATCCTGACGTACTGGAATGGGAATTTTTTTGGTACATGATCGATCCTTGTAGATTCGATCTGAGTGCTCGCGAAGCCAGCGCTCTGCACCGAAAATCTGTTCGGCCGACTGCATTATTGACCGCTTGTACCATCGTTTCCAATCTAGCTCAGTGCTGCCAGAATTTGGAAAAGCACACGACTTGTCCGAAAAAATTATCACGTGCTCGTTGAATACTATCAGGTGATCGCAGAGCTCCTTGCCGTCACCTTTACCTCTGCGTCCTTGATCGCGAAACAAATTTGGATAGCTCCACAGGCTCAAGAACGAACGCTTACAGAGCTCGTTCAGATACCTTTCTGAAGCCGTGGTCCCCCCAGAACCAGTGATACTCATTGTGCCGACTCAAATGATGTTGCATGCTGCAATATCTTTCAGAAGTTGTGATTCGTCACACCGGTATTGTCGCTGCTAGACACACCTCCTGAGAAAACGCGAAAGCGGCTGGCTCCAACAGCCAATTGCTTGTCGTCTCGATGAATAGCTCAGCTAGTCCAATTTTCGTCCGGCGGCTGGCTCCGCAATGAACTAATTATCCAAGAAGCTCCGCAGCTCGTAGGATAGGTTGAGCGAGAGCGAAACCCATCAACTCGTCGGCCGACGACGAGAGGAGGATGAGTTTCGCAAAGGCTCAACCCATCCTACGGGCTCAGAAAATCGTCGCCAGAATGCCCTCGATGACAGGCCAAGTGAGCACGCCAGCAACAACGTCGGTGTAGTGCGGCAGGACGTTGGGTGTGGCTCCACAGGATCGCAGTATCTTCTCCAGCATTCCAACGGCCATGATGAAGGAAGCCAGCAGCCCCAAGAAGCAAAGCGCTATCTCCCAACCAGCCCATCGGATTTGCTGAAACATCACCGCCCGGGTCCGGAGATTGATGTAGAGATGGCTCATTCTCCCCAGGTACGAGAAGACCACCGCGACGAACACGTAATCCGGCAGGACCGTTGTTTGATGCCGGCGTAGTGGCCGATCTTCGCCAGCAGCCACCAAATGCCGGCCGCGATCGAGAAGTAGATCAACTTTTTGGTGACCCGGTTACGAAGTTGACGGGATAGAGGTGGCGACATCAAAGACCTTGTACGACCAAGGCCGTTTCATTTTCATGCCCGCGTCAACAGCAGGCTCTTGAACGTGCTGAATGCTGGCCCGAACACGACCTTCGATGTCAGTGCGATGGAAGCGACGGCTGCCAAGGTCTGGACTGACCAAATGTTTTGCACGTTGAACGAACAGGTCCCCTCGAGCACCATCAAGGATTCCCATCCCCGCGACCCAGGCCAAAGGCGCCAACCCCGCCCAACCAAACGGGGTCGATATCTTGTCGAAAGTCATTGTGGGTTCAGCGCTGGGGTTGATCTCAAGGTAAACTCGAACGCGGGGATTGGGATCGAAGCTCAGGAAATAGAAAAGAGGAAAGGCGGTTAGAACGCCCGCGATAGCGTATAAATTCATGTTCAAAATCCGATGATAGAGTCGCACCTGATCCGCCGATTGTCGTGGGAATGGACGGCCAAAGGTAGTATTTGCAGCTTCACTCAACCATATTATTTGCATGGGCGCATCCCGCGCTCAACCGGGCAATTTTCTATGCCGTGCGCTCAATGCCGAAAGCCAGCTTTCTATCAGGTCGGTGACCAGAAGGTGCCGCTGTGCCTAGACTGCTGGCATAAGTTTCAGCAAGCGAACTTTCTCCAGTTCCTCCAGAACGCAGCCATGATGAATCAGGCGATGGATGACATGGATGAGATGACAGGCTTTGGTCCGAGTGGCGGCAGGATACCGGTAGCAGCACTGGCGAGCGCGATGAGCACCAAGTCCACCTACAATAACATCAGCATTTCAAACTCGAACATCGGCGTCGTAAATACCGGCGACCTCGCGAAGATCGATGCCGTCATTACCCTAACGAAGGACAGTGATGCCGACGCCATCGGCCTCGCGATAAAGTCCCTCGCCCAGGCCATCGTTGACTCAAAAGAGATCGACAAGGCCGGAAAACAGGAACTCATCGACTTCGTTCAAGCAATCGGCGAACAGATTGTCGGCGCGCGCAAGAAGCCTATTCTCTTCAGCTTGTTTAGGGGCTTGGAAGAGCGTGCGAAGGGATACGTAGCCGTGAGCGCTGCGGCCCAGAGCCTTATCCTCATCGCGGCTAAATTGTTGGGCGCCTGATGTTTCCAATCCACCGCACCTTTCCAAAAGAAATGGCTGTCATCGGCCGCATCCTGCTCGATTACGGCGAATTGGAAGTCGATCTGATGAACTGCGTACAGGTCGCGCGCGGTTTCGACCTGAACGGCACACTCAAACCGATGTTTCGGATTCGTGGGGAGACCAATCGCGTTTTGATCGCCGATGGTCTGGCACATGTGGCCTACGAGAAGCTGGGTCTCGGCACCGAATTTGGCCTAATGATCGAAGCCCTGCGGAACTGCCTGGCCATCCGCAACCGATACGCCCACGCCTATTGGCATGATCCCCAACATGGTAAAGCCCTGTGTTACGTTTCCCTAGAAGAACTCGCCAAAGAGGATGCGGAGGTCAAGGATCTCGACGACCTGTCATTCTTTTATATCGACGAAGCCCTCCTGCTCTCCCAAGAGGCCTATCTGGAGTATGCCCGCGACCTGATTGCGTTCTTGAATTTCGAGGGGCGCTTTAGGGCTGGCAAAATCAAGACCCAGCCGTTCAAGCCGCCCGCGGCCCTTTCTAAGCCAGTTGCGTACACAAAGAAGCTTTGATGAAGACGTTTAAGCAGTTCAGCGAGGCTAAGCGCATCATGCAGCGCCTTGCAGCGGCAATCGAAAACCTCGCGATGAACATTTTATCCGGCTAACCTCTCGGGAGTGATCCAAACGAGAAACGGCGGGTTTATCACCCGCCGTTCTAGATCCAAGAAAGACTTTCCGACTAATTATCCAAGAAGCTCCGCAGCTTCCTTGACCTCGACGGATGCTTCAGCTTGCGCAGCGCCTTGGCTTCGATCTGGCGGATACGTTCGCGGGTCACCGAGAACTGCTGGCCGACTTCTTCCAGGGTGTGGTCGGTGTTCATGCCGATGCCGAAGCGCATGCGCAGCACGCGCTCTTCGCGCGGGGTGAGCGAGGCGAGCACGCGCGTAGTGGTCTCGCGCAGGTTCGACTGGATCGCGGCATCGATCGGCAGGATCGCGTTCTTGTCCTCGATGAAGTCGCCGAGGTGTGAATCCTCTTCGTCGCCGACCGGGGTTTCGAGCGACAGCGGCTCCTTGGCGATCTTGAGGACCTTGCGGACCTTTTCGAGCGGCATGCCGAGCTTCTCGGCGAGCTCTTCCGGGGTCGGCTCGCGGCCGATCTCGTTGAGCATCTGGCGGCTCGTGCGCACGATCTTGTTGATCGTCTCGATCATGTGCACGGGAATGCGGATGGTGCGCGCCTGGTCGGCGATCGAGCGGGTGATCGCCTGCCGGATCCACCACGTGGCGTAAGTCGAGAACTTGTAGCCGCGGCGGTACTCGAACTTGTCGACGGCCTTCATCAGGCCGATGTTGCCTTCCTGGATCAGGTCGAGGAACTGCAGGCCGCGGTTGGTGTACTTCTTGGCGATCGAGATCACGAGACGGAGGTTGGCTTCCACCATCTCCTTCTTGGCCTGGCGGGCTTCGCGCTCGCCCTTCTGCACGGAGTGCACGATCTTGCGGAACTCGACGATCTCGAGGCCGGTCAGCGCCGCGAGCTGATGCACCTCGTGGCGGAGGTCCTTGATGCGGTCCTTCTCGTGATGGACGAAGTTCTTCCAGCCCTTGGCGGAGAGTTTCGAGACACGATTGAGCCAGCGCGGATCGAGCTCCGAGCCTGTGTAGTTGCGCAGAAAATCCTCGCGCGCGACCCCGTGGCTGTCGGCGAGGCGCATCAGGCGGCCCTCATGCGAGACGAGGCGCTTGTTGATGTCGTAGAGCTGCTCGACCAGTGAATCGATACGGGCCTGGTTGAGGCGCAGCGACTTCACCTCGACGATGATCTCGTCCTTCAGCTTCTTGTACTTGCGCTCCTGGTGCGGCGAGAGCGACTCGTTCTGGAGCTGGTTCTGGATGTCCTGCTCCTGAAGCTTGCGCAGCTTCTTGTAGCTGTCGGCGATCTTGTCGAAAATCTCGACCACCTTCGGCTTGAGCTCGGCCTCGATCGCCGCAAGCGACATCTGGTTCTCGAACTCGTCGTCCTCGTCCATGTCGGCTTCGGCGGCGGACTCCGCAGGATCCTTCTCGGCCTCGCCGACATTGCCGCCGGCAGGCGCGGCACGGAACGGGGTCGGCGCCGGGGGAGCGGCCGGTGGCGCGACATGCGCGGGCGCACCCACGACCGCGGCAACCTGGCCACCTTCGGCCGAGGCTTCGCCGTTCTCGCCATTGGGACCGGCGATCATCGCCGTGTTCATGCCGGCCTTGGCATCGGGGCCGGCATAGGTCGCTTCGAGATCGATGATGTCGCGAAGGAAGATCTTTCCTTCGTTCAATTCGTCGCGCCAGATGATGATGGCCTGGAAGGTCAACGGGCTTTCGCAGAGGCCCGCGATCATCGCCTCGCGGCCGGCCTCGATGCGCTTGGCGATCGCGATTTCGCCTTCACGGGACAGCAGCTCGACGGTGCCCATCTCGCGCAGATACATGCGCACGGGATCGTCGGTGCGTTCGCCCGGCTCGCTCTTCTTGACCTCGGTGACGGCTTTCTGCGTGACCTCGACGAGCTCGTTGTCGGTCTCGTCCTCGCCGCCCTCGTCCTTGTCTTCCTCGCCTTCGCTATCGTCGGCTTCGGTGACGTTGATGCCCATGTCCGAGAGCATGGACATGATGTCCTCGATCTGCTCGGGCGAGGTCTGGTCGGACGGCAAAACTTCATTGAGCTGATCGAAGGTCACGAAGCCGCGCTTCTTGGCCTGCTTGATCATCTTCTTCACTGCCGCGTCGGATAGATCGAGCAAGGGAGACGGCGCGTCCTGGGAGTCTTTCTCCGGCGCGTCCGCTGCCTTGTCGTCCTTTTCCTTGTCCTTCGTCTGCAGCGTCTTTGCCTTGGTGGCCATCCATTGCTCCTAAACGCGCTTCATGCAGGCGTGCGCGTGCCCGCGTGAAATCACTTGAACCTGTTGCTCGACGCTCTCGCTTCGCCAGATCTCGACACGGAAAGGGCGGCGCGCACATCTCTCGCCACCCCGACCTTGCTCTCGCCGGATTTGCCTAACGCTTCGTGAGCCTCTTTGTCGCAGCGGATGCAGGTGAAGTGCCAACAGCTATTGCGCGGATTCATTCCTGACGCGTCTGTTCTGCCTGCGGCCGCCTGGGGGCCAAAGTGCTACAATACCGTTAAGCCTCGATTAACCCTGTTTTTGCCGCCAAACCTTGGATTTGGCGAGTCTTTTAGCGGTCCCGGCTGCGGCCGTCCGCATGATTCTTTCATCACACGCTCTTCTGGAACCGGCCCGACAGCTCGCCAAAACCCTCGATCAGGGCCTCGGTGCCGTCGACCACGGCCAGCCGGGCCTTGACGTCACGCAGCCACGCCAAATTGGCCTCGCTGGGATCGTCCCCCAAGGCCAGCTCGGCGTCCTTCAGCTCTCTAAGTAGTGAATGGTACTGCCGATGCAAGGCAACGAGCTGGTGCCAGGTCGCAAGAACGTCGTCCCGCGCCGCGCCCTCGCGAGCGCCCCACACCGCCGCTGTGGTAATTCCGCCTTCAACCCGTTGAAGAAGTTGGGAAAATCCGCCCTTCTCGATATCGGCCCGCATCTTCTCGACCTGCTCGCCGGGGTCCGGCGAGTGGTGATGATCATTGGCGAAAGCGGCGATAATGCCGGCCCTGAGCTTGTGGGCCTCGGGGTGGGCGAACTCCAGGGCGGCGACTTCCTCGAGGTGCTCATGCAACAGCCAGGGGTGGTTGATCAGGCTTTGCAGGATCAGGGCCTCGCGGCGGGAAATGGCGCTGCGCTGCCCCCGCATGATCAGGCTCGCCGCCAGCTGGGGGCTCGCCGCCTGGTAGGGGCCCGAAGGGAGCGAGGCCGGGCCGGGCGGGCCGCGGCGGCCTCCGCCGAATCCCTGGCCAAATCCCTGGCCGAATCCCTGGCCACCGAATCGATTCGCCTGCCCGCCGCCGCGGGGCTGGAACGCGCGGCCGCCGCCCCTTGGCGGAAATTGCCCCGGCCGGCAAAGCCGCCGCGCCCGCCATCGGGCGCAAACGTGCGCTGGAGCCGCTCGACGAATTCGTTGCGATAGTAGCGCCGGACCACCTCATCACGGATGCCGTTGGACAATTCCTTGATGCGCGCTTCAGGCGCCGCGCGGCGTTCGGGCGTGGCAAAATTCCCGCCTTCGAGCTCGCGCGACCAGATCATGTCGGCGAGCGGACGCGCCGCCGCGATGACTTCCTCGATCGCACCGCGGCCGCCCGAGCGCGCGAGATCGTCGGGGTCCTGCCCTTCCGGCAACAGCGCAAAGCGCAGGCTCTTGCCTGGCGCGAGAAACGGCAGTGCGAGGTCGGCAGCGCGATACGCGGCCTTCTGTCCGGCGCGATCGCCGTCGAAGCAGAGGATCGGCTCGTCCGCCATCTTCCAGAGCAGCGCGAGCTGGTTTTCGGTCAGCGCGGTGCCGAGCGGCGCAACCGCGCCTGCGAAACCCGCGGTGACCATGGCGATGACATCGACATAGCCTTCGACCACGATCAACGCGCTGCCGTCATGGGTGGCTTTGCGCGCGGTCTGGTGGTTGTAGAGATTGTCGCCCTTGTGGAAGAGCGGCGTCTCCGGCGAGTTCAGGTACTTGGCCGGAACGTCCTTCTCCAGCGCGCGTCCGCCGAAGGCGATGACGCGGCCGCGCAAGTCAGTGATCGGAAACATCACGCGATCGCGGAAGCGATCGTAGGGCACGGGGATGTCGTTGCCGGCAACCAGCAGCCCGGTCTCGATCATGTCCTCGACGGACACGCCGAGCTTGCCGAGATGCTCCTTGAGCGCGAAGCGCTCGGGTGGTGGCGGCGCATAGCCAAGACGAAACTGCAATTGCGTCGCCGGCGAAATGGCGCGGTCGGCGAGATAGCCGCGCGCTTTCGCGCCGACGCGCGAGGCCAAGGTTTCGGAGAAAAACTTGGCCGCGAGCTCCATCACGTCATGCAGGGTGCGACGGCGCTGCTCGTGCCGCGCCGCATCCGGCGTCACCGCGGGCAGCGATAGGCCGGCCATGCTGGCGAGCCGCTCGACGGCCTCTGCAAACGGCAGGCCGTCGGTCTCCATCACGAAGTTGATGATGTCGCCGTGCTTGCCGGAGGAGAAGTCGTGGTAAAAGCCCTTCTGGTCGTTGACGTAGAAGGACGGCGTCTTCTCCTGCTGGAACGGCGACAGCCCCTTCCACTCCCGTCCCGCCTTCTTCAGCTTGACGCGCTTGCCCACGACTTCGGAGACCGAAAGCCGGGCGCGAAGCTCGTCGAGGAATTGGGGCGTGAAGCGCATTGGCGAAATGGAACTCAGTCAGCTCGGCCGCATGAAGCGCCCATCTCAGAAAGGACAACACTTGCCTCGCTTCAAACGCTTATTTAGTGTTCGCGATATGTTCAGTCCATATCCACAGGCTTGATACCTCAGAAATACGATTGTATATACAGAGAAACTGATGCCGGATTTCAGATCTCTCGCGTCTGCCGGGTTTGAATGGGACGAGGAGAAGAACCGGGCTAATCTGATCAAACACGGCATCAGCTTCGATGACGCCAGTCAGATTTTCGATGGACCCTTCATCGTCAAACGATCGGATCGTAAGGACGAGGAGCGGTGGATCGGGATCGGAGAGTCCAACGACCGAATTCTGGCGGTGATTTTTACCCTACGAGACAAAGCGATCCGCATCATTTCAGCGCGACGTCCGAGGCCAGATGAAAAAAGAGCATATCGTGAGGCGTCAATGGGGCGATCGCCGCAAGGGAAACACTGATTGGGCCCGTGTCGATGCGATGACGGACGAGGAATTGGAAGCCTCGATCGCAGACGACCCCGACTGGGCGGAGTTCAAGGATATCGACTGGTCGGACGCCGTGCTGGTGATGCCACCAAAGAAAAGGGCCATCTCCATCCGGCTCGACGAAGATGTGCTCGATTTCTTCAAGCGCGAGGGCGAGGGCTATCAGCGGCGCATGAATGCGGTGCTGCGCTCCTACATGCAGCAGAAGTCGAAGAAGCGGGCCTGATCCGGGCGGCGCATCGAGTTTAGATCCCCAATCTCGTCATTCCGGGGCGACGCGGAGCATCGAGCCCGGAATCCATTTCTCCGAGCATTCTGGCGGCGCGATGGATTCCTGGCTCGCGCCACGAGGCGCGCCCCGGAATGACGGGAAAAGCTTGAACCCCGCCCGGTTCCACGCTTCCATGGGCCATGTTCAGGACCTTTCGGGGTGGCCAGAGCGGGGGCTGGCGCGTGACCTCGATGTCGTCAGTGACGGGCGAGCCCCTGCCCTTCATGCCAGCGTTGTCGGTCAACGACAGCGACGCCGTCTCGTTGCCGCTGGTGCCCTCGCGCAACGCGTGGCGCCTGGTCGGCGTGCCGAGCAGCTTGCGCTACACCGAACGCGCCGAGAAGCAGCAACTGGCGAGCATGCAAGCCGGCCTCGGCCGACCGGAGGCAACCAGCGCGGCGCTGATCCCGATCCGCAAATCGCAGGCCTGGTGGGAGCTGACGCAGGAAGAGCGGCGCAGCATTTTTGAAGACAAGTCGCACCACATCGCGAGCACTCTTCGTTTTCTGCCCGCAATCGCGCGCCAGCTCTATCACTGCCGCGATCTCGGCGAGCCCTTCGATTTCCTGACCTGGTTCGAGTTCGCGCCCGCCCATGCCCCGCTGTTCGAGGAGCTGGTCGGCATGCTCAGGCAGACCGAAGAGTGGACCTATGTCGAGCGCGAGGTCAACGTGCGCGTAGTGAAGGAAGTGCTGTCGGCTTAGAGAGCCAGGAAGCGGTGCGCTGCCTCGCTCCGTTCTCACGGGAAGAGGGGCTTCTCTCCACACGCGAGATCGTTGTGAGATCTGTACCCCCTCACCCGGATTGCATCTTCGATGCAATCCGACCTCTCCCCGCAAGCGGGGCGAGGTAAGCAAGCATCCGCCGTCAATGATCCAGGAAGCGGCCGGATTCGATGCGGGGCAGATCCGTCACCGGCCAGTTGTAGACGTAGGTCCAGGCCGGCGCAGTCGTGCCATCCGCGCCGGTCACGTCGACCAACTGGCGCAGATATTCCGTCGGCCCCGGAAAACCCTCGCCGCAGGCTTCGTACATGTCGAGCTCGCGCAGGAGCTCGTCGCCTGCACGCAAGCGGAAGAGTTCGCCGTGCGCGACATCCGACGGCGCATCGGACAGCAGCAACCCCGGATAATGCTTTACGAGCACGAGCCGGCCGCGGCAGCTCGCCTCGCCCAGGAAATCCGCATGCTGCGCCAGCAGCCGCGCCATCGGGTGGTCGAAGCCGCGCATCAGGGTGCCGTAGACGAAGAGACGATCGGAGGTCATGGGGCTCTATAAACTCTCCACGCCGTCATTGCGAGGAGCTCTTGCGACGAAGCAATCCAGACTATCGTCGTTGCAAAGACCCTGGATTGCTTCGCTTCCGCCGTCGCTCTTCGAGCTATGGCGGACAAGTCGCTCGCAATGACGAAGGAGACAGCGTCCAGCTCCTCACCGCACCGATGCTCGGCCGCAGCATGAATCTGTGCTCGCCGAAGGCCACCGGACGATTGTAGCGATATTCGGTCTTGTGGTGAATCGTCAGCAGCGGCATCGTCGGAAGATCATGGTGATTTTGGGCAGGCCCATTTACAGCGATTCCTTGCCCAATTTCCGGGGCGACTGCTTTTTGCATAGGCAATGAGGATGGCTTTCAACACAGCCGAGGCAACGGATCAACTCCTTGGCGAAGGCGATATTCCGCCAGTGCATGAGGTGAATGCAGAGGGCATATCACCCTTCCTGCTCACGACCGACCATTACGGCCGCATCCTGCCGCGCTCGCTCGGCGATCTCGGCGTCTCGAAAGCGAGCTTGTCAGGCACATCGCCTGGGACATCGGCATCGCCGGCGTTGCCGAGCGGATGGCGGACATGCTGGATGCCCATCTTGTCGCGCAGCGATATTCGCGTCTCGTGATCGACTGCAACCGCCCGCCGGGCGTGGCGAGTTCGATCCCCGTCATTTCCGAGGCGACGGCGATCCCGCGCAACGAGGGCATTTCGGACAGCGAGCGCGCGGCGCGGCGGCGCGAGATCTTTGAGCCTTATCATGATCGCATCGACACGGTGATCGATGGCCGGATACGCGCCAAGCGGCCGACCGTGCTGGTGTCGCTGCACAGTTTTACGCCTGTTTATGCCGGCGTCGCGCGGCCCTGGCACATCGGCGCGCTCTACAACCGTAACACCGTGCTGCCGAAGCTGCTGCTGAAACATCTGCGCGCCGAGGGCGATCTCGTCGTCGGCGACAATGAGCCCTATGCGGTGAGCGATCTCAGTGATTACACCATCCCCGTGCACGGCGAGGCCCGCGGCCTCGTCAACACCGGCATCGAGATCCGCCAGGATCTGATCGCGGATCAATCCGGCCAACAGCAATGGGCGGAGCGGCTGGCAAGGATCTTTAAGGAGATCGAGATCGAGCTGCGGACGGAGCGGCTGGTCGACTAGCCGCGCGTCGACGAAGGTTCAACCGGATTGTCGGCTCATTTGGCCCTGATCAATGCCAGCCAGATGCCGCCGCCGATCATGAAGCCACCGGACACGCGGGACACCATGCGGGTGCGGCGCGCCGAGAAAAAGCCGCGGACCTGACCGGCGAGCAGTGCGTAGATTCCGTCCGTCAAGCCGGCAAGCACCATGAAGGTGATTCCGAGCACCAGGACCTGCGACAGATGATCCTTGCTCATATCCATGAATTGCGGAATGAACGCACCGAAGAACACCAGCAGCTTCGGGTTCGACAACGCCACGACAAAGCCCTGCAAAAGGAAGCCGCCGCGAGGGGGCGGCGGCGGCGCGTCGGTGTCGACGCCCTCAACCGGAGAGCGGATCAGCTTGATGCCGAGCCAGACCAGATAGGCCGCGCCCGCAAAGCGCACCCAGTTGAACCAATAGCCCATCGTCGCCATCAGCGTGGTGAGGCCCACCGCAAGGATGCCGATCACGATCAGCAGCCCCACCTGCACGCCGAGAATGTTGGTCAGCGCCGCGCGCGTGCCGTGGCGCAGGCCGTTGGCGATGACGAGGGTGACGATCGGGCCCGGCAGCAGCGCGAGCGCGATGCAGGCGGCGATGAAGGCGAGATAGGCTTGCATGGATATCATGACGAGGACTCGAGCTGGGGGCGTTTGCAGGTATTAATGCATGGCACTTACTTCCCGTCCAGCGTCGCGACCAGCCACGCTTTCATCTCCTGCGTCTCCAGGAATGCGAGCGCCGCATGCTGCATCGCGTTGGCCTCGCCCCGCCCCTGCGCCGCCGCCACGAAGAGATCGCAGCGCCGTGAGACGGCAACGCCAACCGCGGCGTGGTTCGCACCGTCATATATGGCGAGATCATAGCGCCGCGCGCGACCGCGCATCTCGCCGACATGCACCACCTCGCCCGGCGCGGTCGCCGTAAAGCGCGGGGTGATCAGATCGATATCGGCAACACGATCGACCTCGTCGTCGTCGGCGACACCGCTATCGCAATTGCAGAAGCCGCGCTTGGCGCGGACATAGAGCTCGGCGCCCTCGCAGCCACCGCTCTCGCAGCGAAACGCACGGCCCGCAGGCCAACCGTCGCGCGGGAACGGCCAGGCGAGCTCGCGCCAACGCGCCGATGTCGACGCAGGCTGCGGCGCAAGCTGATATACGCCGGCGCCGGACACGACGCCGAGCGCAGCAAGCGCAAGCGCGATCGTCGCGGCGCGCCGCATCGTCAGTTCTTCGGCAGGCCGGCGACGGCGCGGGCCGGCCCGGTCAGTTCGAGAATGTGCAGGCCGGTGTTGGCGCGGTCGACGATGTAGATGTAGCCGCGCTCGTCGGTCTCGACATTGTTGGTCTGGATCGCGACCTTGCAGCGCTCGCCGCCTTCGACCGGAATGCAGCGCTTGTCGGTCGCCTGCGTGATCGCAGGAATGAAATAGCCGACTTCCCTGGGATGATAGGGATCGCGAATGTCGAGCGCGCGCACACCGGCATTGAAGAAGGCGATGAAAGCCATCTTCTTGTAGTAGACCGGCGCCATGCTCTCGTTCGAGGAATGCGAGCCGAAGCGGCCGCCGCGCTGGCAGAACTGCCCGCTCGCCTCCGGCACGGTGTAGCTCGAGATCATCATTGGGCGCGTTTCGGTGGTGACGTCGGCGAACCACACCATCTGGCGCGCCTCGCCGCATTCGTTCAAAATCGCCTCGTCGACGATCATGACGATGTCGCGGGTCTTGCCGTCCTTGTCCTCGGCGAATTCGGCGACGGGCATATCGAGCATCGGAAACGTGGTGTGCGCGCCGTTGAACGCCGATAGGCAATACCGGTATCGCATTCCCACCAGCTCTTGTGCGTGTCCTTCAAGCCGCCGATGCGCGTAATCAGCGCGGGATTGGCGGGATCGGCAACGTTCCAGATCTCATGTGCCTCGCTGCCGAACGTGCGCAGCATATAGACCGCGTTCGGATCGCCCTTCGGCAAGCTCTTGCCGTCGCAGACGCGCACCATCTGCGCGCCGCCGGATTCATACTTGCCCTCCTGCCCAGGCAAATGTTTGAGATATTTGGGATGCGCGGGATCAGTGACATCGACGATCGAGGTGCCGTTCGGCTCGGCCTGGCCCGTCATCGGATTGACGGGCGCCGGCACGTCATCGGTGCCGCCGTGGTGGCCGATATAGGCGATCCAGCGGTCGCCCTGGTGATGGATGGTCGGCTGATAGGCGCTGCGCGCCTGCAAATCGTTGGTGCCCACCAGCTTCATGTTGGACGCCTCGGGCGGCGCACCGATGGTCTGCTTCTGGGCGTGAACAAAAGTGCTGCCAGCGAAAAGCGCGAGGGCGGCAGCAGTCAAGACGTAACGGAGCATCAAGTCCTCCCGAACCAATCTGCGTTGGCTGAGATTCAAGGCTAGCACAGCCACTCGCGCGCGCCAAAGACCCCATCTTGACACGCAACCATTTGGTTGCCTATTATGGTCGCCATGGATGAGGTCTTCAAAGCGCTCGCCGATGTGACGCGACGGTCGCTGCTGGACAGGCTTCACGCCAGGAACGGCCAGACCTTGAACGAGCTTTGCGAGGGCCTCGCGATGACGCGCCAGGCGGTGACAAAGCACCTGGTCATCCTGGAAGAGGCCAATCTGGTCACGACCATCAAGCATGGCCGCGAGAAGCTGCACTATCTCAATCCGGTGCCGATCCACCAGATCGGCGAGCGCTGGATCAGAAAATTCGAACGCGGCAAGCTCGCTGCGCTCAGCGAGTTGAAACGCCAGTTGGAGAAGCGTGATGAGTAAGCCCCAATTCGTCTACGTGACCTATATCGAAACCACGCCGGAGCAGCTGTGGGAGGCGCTGACGTCGAGCGCGTTCACCAGGCAATATTGGTTCGGCGCCGAGGTTCGCTCCGACTGGAAGGTCGGCTCGCCGTTCGCGCTCACACTCGACGGTGAGGTCACCGATTCCGGCGAGATTCTGGAGGCCGATCCGCCGCGGCGCCTGTCCTACAGCTTCAAGCACCAGAAATTCGAGGAGCTGCGCGGCGAGCCGATCTCGCGTGTCCTCTTCACCATCGAACCCTTTGGCTCGCTCGTGCGTTTGACCGTGCTGCATGACGGCTTTGTCGAGGGCGGCAAATATCTCGGCGCCGTCTCCAATGGCTGGCCGGCGATCCTGTCCGGGCTGAAGAGCCTGCTGGAACGCGGCCAGGTGCTCGCCATTCCTCGCGCGGCGCTCAACAAGGGATTCGACGCAAAATGAATCTCGATCAATTCAAGCCGCTGACGGTCTACACCATCTACATCGTCTCCACGCCGGAGAAGGTGTGGAGGCACTGACCTCGGCCGAATTCAGCCGGCAGTATTTCTTCGGCAATGCCGTAGAGGTCGAGCCGCGGCTCGGCGGAAGCTTCACCGTGCGCACGCCCGACGGCGCCCCGCACATCAGCGGCGAGGTGCTCGCATACGACCCGCCGAGAAGGCTCTCGATCACCTTCAACGTGAACTGGCCGGAGTTGATCGAGAAGCTCGGGCCGACGCTCGTGACCTATGACATCGAGCCGGTCGGCGACGCGGTCCGGCTGACCATGAGCGAAGGCCACGACCGCGAGCTCAGCGATGACATCCTCTCCGGCGGCCGTACCGGATGGCCCGCGATCCTGTCGGGATTGAAAAGCCTGCTCGAGACCGGCAAGGCGCCGCAAATCAAGATGTCGCCGCCGCTAAGGATGCTGGAAGCGCTGAACGCGATGGGGATTAGGACGCCCTAGGGAAGAAGGATCTTGTCCCAATGGTTGCGATCCGCGTTATCGGCAACACGATAGGATTTGCCCTAGCCTCTCGCCCGCAGCTCGCGCCGGAGCACCTTGCCTGTCGCGGTCATCGGCAAGGTCTCGGCGAACTCGACGAAGCGCGGATATTCGTGCGCTGCGAGTTGCACTTTCACGAATTGCTGGATCTCGCGCGCCAGCGTATCGCCCGCAGCAAAGCCCGGGCGCAGCACGATCCAGGCCTTGATCGATTCCGTGCGGATCGGATCGGGAATGCCGACCACGGCGGCCATCGCCACCGACGGATGCTTCATCAGCGTATGCTCGATCTCGGATGGGCCGACGCGATAGCCGGCGGTGGTGATGACGTCGTCCTCGCGGCTGACGTACCAGAAATAGCCGTCCTCATCCTGCACGCCGAGATCGCCGGTGAGCAGGAATTCGCCGGCATATTTCTTCGCCGTTGCCTCGGGATTGCGCCAGTATTCGAGCATGGTCACGGGACATGGCTGACGCACGCCGATGATGCCGCGCTGGCCGGTGGGTAGCTCCTCGCCCTCGTCGTTGACGATGCGGACATCAAAACCCGGCGTCGCCTTGCCCATCGAGCCGGGGCGGATGGGAAAAAGGTTCGAGTTGCTGCCGATCACGAGATTGCATTCAGTCTGGCCGAAGACCTCATGGGCATCGACGCCAAAGGTCTCGCGCACCCAGCCGAGCAACTCACCCCCGAGCGATTCACCACCCGTAAAAATGCTGCGCAGCTTGACACCAGGATGTTTTACGCCGGCCTGTCGCATCAGTTTCAGCGCGGTCGGCGGCAGGAAGACGTTGCGCACGCCGAGATCGGCCATCATCTGCATCGCCGCCTGCGGCTCGAATTTTCGGGCACGATGACCGACCAGGGGAATGCCGTGGTACCAGAACGCGAACAGGCCGTTGATGAGCCCGCCGATCCAGGCCCAATCCGCCGGCGTCCACATGAGATCGCCGGGTTTGGGCAGGAAGTTGTGACACATCTCGACGTTCGGCAGATGCCCGAGCACGACGCGGTGCGCATGCAGCGCGCCCTTCGATTGCCCGTGGTGCCTGAGGTATAGATGATCAGCGCGGGATCATCGGCGGAGGTGTCGACGCGAGTGAAGTCGGCGGATGCGGTTTTGGCTGCATCCCGGAACGACTTTGTGCCCGCGGGCGCGCGGTCACCGACGACATAGACGTTTTTCAGATCCGGCAGCCGATCGCGGATCTTCGCAAGCTTCTCCCAGCCGCCTCGTCGGTGACGATCGCCTTGGCCTGCGAATTCGACAGCCGGAATTCCAGCGCATCCTCCCCGAACAATGCAAACAGCGGGACCGAGATCATGCCGGAACGAAACGCCGCCATATGCGAGATCGGCAACTCCAGCGACTGCGACAGGAAAACTGCGACGCGGTCGCCGCGCGTGAGCCCATCCGCCCTCAGCACATTGGCGAAGCGGCGCGATGCGTCGGCGACCTCATCGAAGGAGATGCGCTTGGTGGCACCATTCTCGTCGACATAGACCAGCGCGAGACGTCCGGTGCCGTCGGCATGGCGATCGCAGCACGCCTCCGCGATGTTGAAGCGCGCGGGGATATCCCAGCGGAAATTGCGGGTGAGCCCGTCGTAGCTGGCGGCCTCGGTCAGCATGACTCAGCGCACCGTCGCAAAGAATTTTCTGACGTCGCGCACGAACAGCTCCGGCTGCTCGAATGCGGCAAAGTGCCCGCCCCTCTCCATCTCGCTCCAATGCGTGATGTTGTGGAAATTCGGCTCCATCCAGCGCCGCACCGGCGTGATGATCTCCTTGGGAAACACCGCAACACCGGTCGGCACGATCACTTTGGGCGTCGTGCGGCGCTTGCCAAAACTCTCCCAATAGAGCCGTGCGGACGACGTCGCCGTCTCCGTCGTCCAATAGAGCATGACGTTGTCGAGCAGCTCGTCCTTGTCAAGAATGTTTTCCGGGTGGCCGTTGCTATCAGTCCAGGCCCAGAATTTTTCCAGGATCCAGGCCGCCTGCCCGCTCGGCGAGTCCGTCAGGCCATAGCCGAGCGTCTGCGGTCGGGTCGATTGCTGCTTGGAGTAGCCGGAGTCGAGATCGACGTAGTGCTTGAGCCCCGCAAGCGCACGCTTCTCTTCCGCCGTCGGCTCGCCGTCGACCTTCGGCGCCGCATTGAAGGCGAGCGTGATGTGGATGCCCGCGCAATGCTCCGCGTCCTGCCCACCGAGCGAGGTCGTAACCGCCGAGCCCCAGTCGCCGCCTTGCGCGCCGTAACGCGCGTAACCCAGCCGGTCCATCAACTTCGCCCAGGTCGCCGCGATGCGGTCGACGCCCCAGCCGGTTGTTGTTGGTTTCGCCGAGAAGCCGAAGCCGGGCAGCGACGGACAGACGACATGGAAGGCATCGGCGGCGTTGCCGCCATGCGCGACCGGATCGACGAGTGGCGCGATCACCTTCTGAAATTCGACGATCGAGCCCGGCCAGCCATGCGTGATGATCAGCGGCAGCGCCGACGGCTCCTTCGAGCGCACATGCAAAAAGTGGATGTCGAGCCCGTCGATCTCGGTGGTGAACTGCGCGAACCGGTTGAGCTTTGCCTCACGCGCTCGCCAATCATAACCGTTCGCCCAGTAGGAGCAGATCTCCTGGATCCAATGCAACGGCGCGCCCTGGCTCCAGTCATCGACCAGCTCCGCCTCCGGCCAGCGCGTGCGTGCGAGGCGTGATTTGAGGTCAGCGAGGATGTCGTCACTGATCGCGATGCGGAACGGTTTGATCGCGGCGGTCATCGGTTGCCTCCCTTGTCATTCGGGGGCGCGCCTCTTGGCGCGAGCCCGGAATCCATTGATCAACGGAATCGGCGGCCCGATGGATTCCGGGCTCGCGCTTACGCGCGCCCCGGAATGACGGCCTCAGCCCGTCAGCGCCGCCTTCACCAGACCGCTGGCCTTACCAAAATCCATTTGCCCGGCGTACTTCGCCCGCAACGTCGCGATCACCTTGCCCATGTCCTTCATGCCGGCGGCTCCGGTTTCAGTGATGGCGTCCGCGATCGCCTTCTTCACCTCGTCGTCCGACATCTGCTTCGGCAAGTAGGCCGAGATCACCGCGATCTCCTCGCGCTCCTGCGCGGCGAGCTCGGCGCGGCCGCCCTTGTCGTAGAGCTCGACCGATTCCTGGCGCTGCTTGATCATCTTCTGGAGGACGCCGAGCAGGTCGGCATCCGACAGCGGCGGCTTGCCGCTGCCGCGCGCCTCGATATCGGCGTTCTTGATGGTCGAGTTGACCATGCGCAGCGTGGACAGCTTGCGCTCGTTCTTGGCCTTCATGGCCTCCTTGACCGCATTGTTGATGTCGTCGCGCAGCATGGCCGTGATCCCTTTAATCCGTTGCGCCTGATCTAAGCCGTTTGCGGGAAAGAGGCCATACCGGGCCCGCGGTTCATTGTTTCCGAACCGGCTGTCGAAACTGCGCAAAAATTACCCGTTCCAGCTTAGAGTGCCTGAGGAGACCTGTCAAATATGCAAAAACGCATGTGAATCCGCCGTTTCGCGCTTTGACGGGCGCGCGCCGGGGGCTTATGAAGCGGGCTCATGACACAACATGAAAACGATACCGCCTGGCCGGACCACAAACCGACCGCGCTCCTCGTGCTCGCCGACGGCACGGTGCTCGAGGGCTTTGGTCTCGGCGCCGAAGGCCACGCCGTCGGTGAAGTCTGCTTCAACACCGCGATGACCGGCTATGAAGAGATCCTCACCGATCCCTCCTATGCCGGCCAGCTCATCACCTTCACCTTCCCGCATATCGGCAACGTCGGTACCAATGAGGAAGACATCGAGACGGTGAACATGGCCGCGACGCCCGGCGCGCGCGGCGTGATCCTCCGCACCGCGATCACAGACCCCTCGAATTACCGCGCCACCAAGCATCTCGACCAGTGGCTGAAGGCGCGCGGCATCATCGGCCTTTCCGGCATCGACACCCGCGCGTTGACTGCGCTGATCCGCAGCAAGGGCATGCCTAACGCCGTGATCGCACACGCAAGGAACGGCGAGTTCGATTTGCATGGGCTGAAGGAAGAAGCGCGCGAATGGCCCGGGCTCGAGGGCATGGACCTCGTGCCGATGGTCACCTCCGGCCAGCGCTTCACCTGGGACGAGACGCCCTGGCTGTGGGACAAGGGTTTTGGGCGGCAGGACAAACCAGAGTTCAACGTCGTCGCCATCGACTACGGCATCAAACGCAACATTTTGCGCCTGCTCGCCGGCGTCGGCTGCAAGGTGACGGTGGTGCCGGCAACGACATCATCTGAAGACATTCTGGCGATGAAGCCGGACGGCGTATTCCTGTCGAATGGTCCGGGTGATCCGGCCGCGACCGGCAAATACGCCGTGCCTGTGATCCAGGACGTCATCAAGTCGGGCACGCCGACCTTCGGAATCTGCCTCGGCCACCAGATGCTGGGCCTGGCGGTCGGCGCGAAGACCAAGAAGATGCATCAGGGCCATCACGGCGCCAATCATCCCGTGAAGGACGAGACCACCGGCAAGGTCGAGATCACCTCGATGAACCACGGTTTCGCCGTGGACGAGAACACGCTGCCAAAGGGCGCAACGCAGACCCACATCTCGCTGTTCGACGGATCCAATTGCGGCATCCAGCTCGACGGCAAGCCGGTGTTCTCGGTGCAGTACCATCCCGAGGCGTCGCCGGGTCCGCGCGACTCGCACTACCTCTTCCAGCGCTTTGCCGATCTGATGCGGCAGAAAAAGAGCGCGTAAGCTCAGCTGCGGCTCTCGTGCCCCGGCGCGGCGCACCACGCCGCTGTTCGCGGCGTGATGCGCTGCTGAACCGGGGCCCATAGCCTCGGCACTCCGGGTCCCGGCTCTGCGACGCACCGCTTGGCGCTGCATCGCGTCCGGGACAGGAGAGGAACGCAATCCGGGCAACGTCGGTTAAGGGGTGTACGGTTTTCTTCCGGAGCCCCGTCATGTCCGCCGTCCGCGACTCTGCCGAACCGCTCGCCATCGTGTTCGAGGATGACGGGCTGGTGCCGAACAACATCCTCCCGTTCCTGGTCTACCAGGGCGCGGTGAAGCTCGATCCGGAGCACCCGGAGGAGACCATCGAAGACCTGTTCGAATCCAACAATTGGGGCGGCACGTGGCGCAACGGCGTCTACGATTACCTGCACTACCACGCGACCGTGCATGAGGTGCTCGGCGTGGCGCGTGGCCATGCCCGCGTCCGCTTCGGTGGCGATCACGGGCAGGAGCTTGAGATCAAGGCCGGCGACGTCGCGATCCTCCCGGCCGGCACCGGGCATCAATGCATCAAGGCGAGCGATGATTTCTGTGTGATCGGCGCTTATCCGCCGGGATCGAAGATGGAGATCGCGCGGGCCACGCCCGAGAATCACGCCAAGGCGTTGAAGACGATTCCAAACGTTGCGCGGCCGCCGGCCGATCCGGTGACCGGCAAGCATGGCGCGCTGATGCGGCTGTGGCGTTAGCGACAAGCGTGGGTAGGGTGGGCAAAGCGAAGCGTGCCCACCAACCAATTTATGCCACACGGATAGATGGTGGGCACGGCGCGCAAGAGCGCCTTTGCCACCCTACGGCAGCCCGGCCGTTATGATTTGTTGCCGCCTTCCTGGCGGGTGGCTTCGAACAGGAACCAGGTGCGGCGCTCGGTCTCGTCGATGAAGTTCTCGAGGATGCTGGCGCTGGCGACGTCGCCAGCGTCATCGCAGACCTCGTGCGCTTTGCGCATCGCCGCGGCGACATGCTTGTTGTCCTGCATCAACTCGCGGAGCATTTCGCGCGGCGGGACGTAATCCTCGTTGTTGTCCTTGATGGTCTGGAGCTTTGAGATCTGGCCGATCGACTTCACCGTGGCGCCGCCGATCTTGCGGACGCGCTCGGCGAGTTGGTCCGTGGTGGCAAAAATCTGATCCGACTGCTCGTCGAGCAGCAGATGATAGTCGCGGAAGTGCCGGCCGCTGATGTGCCAGTGGAAATTCTTGGTCTTGAGATAGAGCGCGAAGGCGTCGGCCAGAAGCACGTTGAGCGCCTCCGAGACCTTATTGACCGCCTGGGACGACAGATCGGTGGGGGTGTCGAGGTCGGGAGAAACCTTGCTGGGGGCTTTGCTCACGGGAAACCTTCCTGTTAGGACGCAGACATTGACGGCGCGCCGTCGCACCCCTAACGCAAGGCGGGCAGCGCGGTTCCTGACCAGGAACCGCTGGGCGGGATATCATGGACGATTGGATCGATTATTACGACTCGACGCATACGATCTATGTCAGCAAGCTGCATCGCGATTTGCACTTCCAGATCATCGCGCGGGACATAATCGGCTACATCACCTCGCCCGAGGCGACCGTGCTGGACTATGCCTGCGGCGAGGCGCTGTCGGCGACCCAGGTGGCGGCTGCGTGCGGCCAGCTGATCCTGGCCGAGCCCGCGCCCGGCGTCCGCGGCCGGCTGATCGCGCGGTTTGCGCCGAACACGAAGATCCGCGTCCGCTCGCTCGACGACGTCCGCAAGATGCAGGACCAATCTATCGACCTGGTGGTGATGAACTCGGTCGCGCAATACATGACGGCGGAGGAGCTCGATGCCGCGCTCCTCAATGTCAGGCGCATCCTGAAACCGTCCGGCAAGCTGGTGCTCGGCGATATCCTCCAGCCGCATGTCGGCATGGTACGAGACGTGGCGGCGCTGCTGTCCTTCGGTCTGCGTCACGGCTTCCTGAAGGACGCGCTGATCGGGTTGGTCAGCACCGCGCTGTCAGATTATCGTCATCTGCGCGCGCGCATCGGGCTCAAGCGCTACAGCGAGGACGAGATCATGGCCAAGCTGAAGGCGGCGGGCTTCGCGAGCCAGCGTGCCGAGACCAATATCGGCCACAACCGCTGGCGCATGACCTTTATCGCGCGGCCGCCTTTGGTTCGCTAAGCTTCCCGGGTGCGTTAAGCATAACGACCACCTGAGGTGGCTTGTCGTACCTCGATCGGCAATGATCGCCGCGGCCCGGTGGCGGAAGCGTCTACGCGAGAGCAGTGCATCGCTCTTCATCCTGGTTCAAATCCAGGCCGGGTCTCCACGCTTCGCCCCTTTCGGGGCTACGCGTGGCGCAGCCACGCAAGGCCCGCAGGGGCGAAGCGTGTCCGGCGTAGCTGAAGCGCAGCGAAAGCGTAGACGGACTGCCCGCCCAAAACCTCAATCCGCCTCGACCACGTCACACTCCGCAACAAGCTGAAGCCTGTCTGCGTCCTTGGCCGCCGAGTTGAGTACGGCGTCGAGCAGGCCGGGGAAGCGGGCTTCGAGATCCTCGCGGCGCAGCCGCATGAAGCGGTTGGTGCCCGCCACGCGCGTCTGCATCAGCCCGCAATCGCGCAGCTTTGCGAAGTGATAGGTGAGGTTCGACTTGCCGGAGAGGCCGTTGAAGTCGCCGCAGCAAAGCTCGCTGCTGACAGGTTCCTGCTGGGCGAGCTGATATACGATCGCCAACCGGATCGGATCGCTCAGGCAATCCAGAACTAGGGGCAGCTCGATCTGCTCACGGGTGGGGTGGGGAGGCGTGCGGCTCATGACGTCGGAATCATAGCGGTGCGGCTATAATGTTCAATAGTTCTTGAACCAATTGACTTCAAATCCGTCGTATTCGATAGTTCAATAAACATTGAACATAGGGTTGTTTGCAATGGGCGTATTCTGGCTGGCCTTGGCGGCGTTCGCGATTGGCACCGAAAGCTTTGTTATTGCGGGTCTTTTGCCGACGATCGCCAACGACCTCTCGATTTCGGTCTCGGCCGCCGGTCAATTGGTGACCGCCTACGCCCTTACTTATGTCGTCGGCTCGCCGATCCTGGCGGTGACATTGAACAACATCGACCGCCGCACCGTGCTGGCGCTGGCGCTGTCGACCTTCATCGCCGGAAACCTGTTCGCGGTGATGGCTTCGGGCTACGCGCTGCTGCTGGCCTCGCGCATGTTGATGGCGGTCGGCGCAGGACTGTGCATGCCGACGGCGCTTGCCGTCTCGGTCGCCGTCGCCTCGCCGGACCGGCGCGGCCGGGCGGTGGCGCTGGTCACGTCGGGAATGACGATCGCAACCGTCGTCGGTGTCCCCCTCGGTAACCTCGTCGGCAGCCTGTTCGGCTGGCGGGCGACGTTCGCCATGGTCGCAATGCTGGGCGCGATCGCGCTGGCCGGGCTCCTCTTTGGGCTTCCCCGAGGCCTTCCCAAAAGCACAGCTTCGCTCGCCGAGCGGCTGGCCGTGGCACGTCACGGCAACGTCCTGATCGCGCTCCTCATCACGGTCTTATGGGCGCTCGGCGGCTTCACCATGTTCACCTATTTTGCCGTCCCGCTTCGTGCTTTGGGCTTCGACGCCATGCACATCAGCCTCGCCCTCCTGGTGTTCGGCGCGGCGGCGGCGATCGGCAACATACTCGGCGGTCTCCTGGCCGACCGGCTCGGCACCGTCGTCACCGCGGCGCTCGGACTGACCGGTATGGCCAGCGCGCTTTTCCTGCATTCGCTGGTGCTGAAATTCCTCCCCGGGCAGGCGCACTATGCGATCATGGGTCCGATATTCCTCCAGGGCGTTTCGGGCTGGGCGTTCTATCCGGCCCAGATCGCCAGCATTATCCGGATCGACCCGCAGGCTTCGATGGTCGCGCTCTCCATCAATGCCTCGGCGATGTATCTCGGCTTTGCGATCGGGGGAGCATTGGGCGGCGCCGTGCTTGCGGCGTGGAGCCCGTCCGACCTCGGCTGGGTCGGCGGTGCGAGTGTCACAACCGCCCTTCTGCTGCACCTCGCCCGCGGCTGGCAGGCGCGACCGAAACCCGCCAAAATTGCCGGTTGACGGGGCATTTTTCGGGGTTTCGCCGCCCCGAAAACTGGTCTAAGACCCACCCGCGCGCGAGGGGAGACCCCGCGCTCTCGCACAAGGGGACGCGCGGCAAGCGCGCCCTTTTTTTGTGCCCGAATTCCAGCCCGCGAGCGGTGATGCCTAAACGAACCGACATCTCGACCATCCTGATCATCGGCGCCGGTCCCATCGTGATCGGCCAAGCCTGCGAGTTCGATTATTCGGGCACGCAGGCGGTGAAGACGCTGAAGGAAGAGGGCTATCGCATCGTTCTCGTCAATTCCAATCCGGCCACGATCATGACCGATCCGGAATTGGCGGATGCGACCTATATCGAGCCGATCACGCCCGAGATCGTCGCAAAAATCATCGAGAAGGAGCGTCACGTCATCCCGGGCGGTTTCGCGCTGCTGCCCACCATGGGCGGGCAGACCGCGCTGAACTGCGCGCTATCGCTGCGCCGGCAGGGCACGCTGGACAAGTTCGACGTCGAGATGATCGGCGCGACGGCTGATGCCATCGACAAGGCCGAGGATCGCCAGCTGTTCCGCGAGGCCATGACCAAGATCGGGCTCGAGACGCCGAAGTCGCGCCTCGCCAACGCGTCCGAGTTGAAGAAGTCGTTCCGCGACAAGTACCACGCCGAACGCGAGAAGCTGTCGGGCGCGGCGCTCGAAGAGCTCGACCGCCAATGGACCCTCGGTGAAGGCGACCGCCGCAAGCGCTACCAGGAATATGCTTTCGGCCAGGCCATGATGGCGCTGTCCGAGATCGGCCTGCCCGCGATCATCCGCCCCTCCTTCACGATGGGCGGCACCGGCGGCGGCATCGCCTACAACAAGGAGGAGTTCCTCGACATCATCGAGCGCGGCCTTGACGCGTCCCCCACCAACGAAGTCCTGATCGAGGAATCCGTCCTCGGCTGGAAAGAGTTCGAGATGGAGGTGGTGCGCGACAAGAAGGACAATTGCATCATCGTCTGCTCGATCGAGAATTTCGATCCGATGGGCGTGCACACCGGCGACTCCATCACGGTCGCTCCGGCGCTGACGCTGACGGACAAGGAATACCAGATCATGCGCGACGCCTCGCTGGCGGTGCTGCGCGAGATCGGCGTCGAGACCGGCGGCTCCAACGTGCAGTTCGGCGTCAATCCCGAGGACGGCCGCATGGTCGTGATCGAGATGAATCCGCGCGTATCGCGGTCGTCGGCGCTGGCTTCCAAGGCCACCGGCTTCCCGATCGCCAAAGTCGCGGCCAAGCTCGCGATCGGCTACACGCTCGATGAAATCGCCAACGACATCACCGGCGGCGCTACACCGGCGTCGTTCGAGCCGACGATCGATTACGTGGTGACCAAGATTCCGCGTTTCGCCTTCGAGAAATTCCCCGGCGCCTCCTCCACGCTGACGACCTCGATGAAATCGGTCGGCGAGGTCATGGCGATCGGCCGCACCTTCCAGGAGAGCCTGCAGAAGGCGCTGCGCGGGCTCGAGACCGGGTTGACCGGCCTCGACGAGATCGAAATCGAAGGTCTCGGTCGCGACGACGACAAGAATGCGATCCGCGCCGCGCTCGGCACGCCGACGCCGAACCGCATTCTCCAGGTTGCGCAGGCCATGCGGCTCGGCTGGTCGAACGAGGAGATCTTCAACTCCTGCAAGATCGATCCGTGGTTCCTCGGCGAGATGCGCGGCATCGTCGACATGGAGCAGAAGGTCAGGAAGCACGGCCTGCCCGGCAATGCCTTCGGCATGCGCACACTCAAGGCCATGGGTTTTTCGGATGCGCGTCTTGCGGTGCTCGCCGAGACGACGGAGGCCGAGGTCACGGCGAAGCGTCACGCACTCGCAGTCCGTCCGGTCTACAAGCGCATCGACACGTGCGCGGCCGAATTCGCCTCGCCCACCGCCTACATGTACTCGACCTACGAGTCGCCGTTTGCAGGCAGCGTTGCCGACGAGAGCACGCCGTCGGACAAGAAGAAGGTCATCATCCTCGGCGGCGGCCCGAACCGCATCGGCCAGGGCATCGAGTTCGACTATTGCTGCTGTCACGCCTGCTTCGCGCTGCATGACGCCGGCTACGAATCCATCATGGTCAACTGCAACCCGGAAACGGTATCGACGGACTACGACACCGCGGACCGGCTCTATTTCGAGCCGCTCACCGCCGAGGACGTGCTGGAGATCATCGCGAAGGAGCGCAGCAACGGCACGCTGCACGGCGTGATCGTGCAGTTCGGCGGCCAGACCCCGCTCAAGCTCGCACGGGCGCTGGAAGCCGCTGAAGTGCCGATCCTCGGCACCTCGCCCGACGCCATCGATCTTGCCGAGGACCGCGACCGCTTCAAGCGCGTGCTCGACAAGCTGCGGCTGAAGCAGCCCAAGAACGGCATCGCCTATTCGGTCGAGCAGGCCCGCCTCGTTGCGGCAGATCTCGGCCTGCCGCTGGTGGTGCGCCCGTCCTATGTGCTCGGCGGCCGCGCGATGCAGATCATCCGCGAGGAGAACCAGCTCAGCGACTACCTGCTCGGCACGCTGCCGGAGCTGGTGCCGGCCGACGTCAAGGCGCGCTATCCGAACGACAAGACCGGGCAGATCAACACCGTGCTCGGCAAAAACCCGCTGTTGTTCGACCGCTATCTGTCCGATGCCACCGAGATCGACGTCGACTGCCTCTGCGACGGCAAGGATACCTTTATCGTGGGCATCATGGAGCACATCGAGGAAGCCGGCATCCATTCCGGCGACTCTGCCTGCTCGCTGCCGCCGCACTCGCTCGACGCCAGGATGATCGAGGAACTGGAGCGGCAGACGCGAGAGCTCGCGCTCGGCCTCGACGTCGTCGGCCTGATGAATGTCCAATACGCGATCAAGGACGGCGAGATCTATGTGCTCGAGGTCAATCCGCGTGCGTCCCGCACGGTGCCGTTCGTGGCCAAGGTGGTCGGCACGCCGGTCGCGAAGATCGCCGCGCGCATCATGGCCGGCGAGAAGCTCGCCGATTTCAAGCTGAAGAAGGCCGACTTCAAGCATGTCGGCGTGAAGGAATCGGTGTTTCCGTTCGCCCGCTTCCCGGGTGTCGACACGGTGCTCGGTCCCGAGATGCGCTCGACCGGCGAGGTCATGGGCATCGACCGCTCCTTCGCGGTGGCATTCGCCAAAAGCCAGCTCGGCGGCGGCACACGGGTGCCGCGCAAGGGTACGGTGTTCGTTTCGGTGCGCGAGAGCGACAAGACGCGCATCGCAGAGGCCGTTCGCGAATTGCATTCGCTCGGCTTCAAGGTGCTGGCGACATCGGGAACGGCACGCTTCCTGACCGATGAGGGCATCCCGACCGAAAAGGTGAACAAGGTGCTGGAGGGGCGGCCGCACATCGTCGACGCCATCACCAACGGCGATGTCCAGCTGGTCTTCAACACCACCGAAGGCCCGCAGGCGCTTGCCGACAGCCGCTCGCTGCGGCGCGCGGCCCTCTTGCATAAAGTGCCGTATTACACCACTCTTTCCGGGGCCGTGGCGGCCGCGCAGGGCATCCGCGCCTATCTGGGTGGGGACCTTGAGGTTCGTACCCTGCAGAGCTACTTTTCGGAAACCTGATCGCGAGCGAAAGGGCCAAGCCTCTCGCTAAGTGATTGGCGATGAAGCCACAATGGCCGGAGGAACTGTCCGGCCATGTGGTTGTTCTGTTCCGGCGCCAGACCCACATAACGTTCCGGCGGCGGCGTTTTCAGCCCCGGGAATACCGACGAATCAAGGTTGTCGCGCCCGCCGTTCTTGCGGGGCGCGAGGCCGAAGGACGAGAGAAGAGATGGAAAAGGTTCCGATGACTGCGGGCGGCTTTGCCGCGCTCGGGGAAGAATTGAAGAAGCGCCAGTCCGAGGACCGTCCGCGCATCATCGAGCATATCGCTGAGGCGCGTTCGCACGGCGACCTGTCCGAGAACGCCGAATACCATGCCGCGAAGGAAGAGCAGTCTCACAATGAGGGCCGCATCGCCGAGCTCGAGGACAAGCTCGCGCGCGCCGACATCATCGATATCTCAAAACTCTCCGGCGACACCATCAAGTTCGGCGCCACGGTGACGCTGGTCGACGAGGATACCGAGAAGAAGGCGGTGTGGCAGATCGTCGGCGAGGTCGAGGCCGACGCGAAGAAGGGCCGCATCTCCATCACCTCGCCGCTGGCGCGCGCGCTGATTGGCAAGAAGAAGGGCTCGACCGTCGAGGTCAACGCCCCCGGCGGCGCCAAGGCGTATGAGATCACCAAAGTAGAGTGGCGGTAAGGATCTGCCGCTGCGCGCATTGAGTTTTCGAAAAGGCCGCGCGATTTGCGCGGCCTTTTTGTTTCGCCGTATTGCTGCTTGGATTGCTTGGCTACGCTCGCGCGAGGGCAAGCGCTACCTTCTTCCCTTCACGTCCAGCGGCACCGCCGCCTCATATTTCGAATTATGCAGCACCAGCGAGGTCCGCACGTTTCGCACGTGGGGCGCGGCGGTCAGGTGCGTCACAAAGTCCTGGAAGGTCGCCATGTCGGGCGCGACGCATTTCAGGATGAAATCGACCTCGCCCGACAGCATCCAGCACTCCCGCACCAGCGGCTCGGCGCGCACGAATTCCTCGAAAGCGCGCAGATCGGCTTCTGCTTGGCTGGAGAGGTGCACCGCGGCGAACACCGTGACGTCGAAGCCGAGCTTTCGCGCATCCAGCAGCCCGCGGTAGCCATGGATATAACCCTCCTCCTCCAGCGCCCGGACCCGGCGCAGACAGGGCGGAGGCGAAATACCGACCCGTTTGGCGAGCTCGACATTGGTGATTCGACCGTCGGCCTGGATCTCGGCGAGAATTTTGAGGTCGATCTCGTCTAGGTTCCGCGACACGTGATTGGAACTCCTGGCCTTTATGGCGGCATCGGGTGGGTCTGATTGCATCCTCATAGCTCAGTCGCGCGCGTTAGCGCAATTTTATTGCGCGTTCATCCGATCTCACTTTTGTTCCTTGTTGGAAAAAACCGCCGATTGGGAATGCAATTCTTGCATAGCTCACCAGAAGGCTTAGATTAGCTCTGATATTTCAGCGCCTCCGCGAGGCCTCCCGGCACGTTCCGCGCCCGCGCTGCAGATCCCCCGTGAAAGGCGTCCGCAAATATGTCCGCTCCTGTTCATGCAAAGGTCGTCATCATTGGCTCCGGCCCCGCCGGCTACACCGCGGCGATCTACGCCGCGCGCGCGATGCTTGAGCCGATCCTGATCCAGGGCATGCAGGCCGGCGGTCAGCTCACCATCACCACCGATGTCGAGAACTATCCGGGCTTCGCCGACGTGATCCAAGGGCCCTGGCTGATGGAACAGATGGAGAAGCAGGCGGTCCACGTCGGCACCAAGGTCGTCACCGACCTGGTCACCAAGCTCGAGACTGCGCACCGGCCGTTCCGCCTGACCTGCGACTCGGGAGACGTCTATCTCGCCGAAACCGTGATCCTCGCCACCGGCGCGCAAGCGCACTGGCTCGGGTTGCCCTCCGAGGCGAAATTCCAGGGCGGCGGTGTGTCGGCCTGCGCCACCTGCGACGGCTTCTTCTACCGCAACAAGGACGTCGTGGTGGTCGGCGGCGGCAATACCGCGGTCGAGGAGGCCCTGTATCTGACCAACCATGCCTCGCGCGTCACCATCGTGCATCGCCGCGATCACTTTCGCGCCGAGCGCATCCTGCAGGAACGCCTGTTCAAGCACCCGAAGATCAAGGTGGTCTGGGACTCCGCCGTCGACGAGATCTGCGGCACCGAAAAACCGAACCAGGTCACCCATGTTCGCCTGAAGAACGTTAGGACTGGCGCGCTCACCGAGCTGAAGACCGACGGCGTCTTCATTGCCATCGGCCACGCGCCGGCGACGGAGCTCGTGAAAGACCAGATCAAGCTGAAACCGTCGGGTTATGTCGAGGTCGCCCCGAACTCGACCGCAACCTCCGTGCCCGGCCTGTTCGCCGCCGGCGACGTTGCCGACGAAACCTATCGCCAGGCCGTGACGGCCGCCGGCCTCGGCTGCATGGCAGCCCTCGAGGCCGAACGTTTCTTGGCCCTGCGCGCCAGCGAGCGCGCGGCAGCGGAATAACGATCATGCCTCGAACACGCGACGGATTTACGGATATGGATTGGGACAAGCTGAAGGTGTTTCACGCGGCGGCGGAAGCGGGAAGCTTCACGCATGCGGGAGAGCAGCTCGGCCTGTCGCAATCGGCGGTCTCACGCCAGGTCTCGGCTCTGGAGCAGGAGCTCTCGGTCTCGCTGTTCCACCGCCACGCCCGCGGCCTGATCCTCACCGAGCAGGGCGACCTGCTGTTCCGCACCGCGCATGACGTGTTCATGCAGCTGCAGGCGGCGCGCGCGAAACTGACCGACAGCCGCGAGCGGCCGAGCGGCGATCTCAAGATCACCACCACGCCCGGCGTCGGCATCAACTGGCTGATCCCGCGGCTCGGTGAATTCACCGCGCTCTACCCGGAGATCCGGATCTCGCTGATCGTCACCGACGAGGAGCTGGATCTTTCGATGCGCGAGGCCGACGTTGCGATCCGCACCCGCAAGCCGACGCAGCCGGATCTCATCCAGCGCAAGCTTTTCGCGATGGGCTTCCACGCCTATTGCTCGCCGGACTACATCAAGCGCTTCGGCACGCCGCGCACGCTGGAGGAGCTCGACTCCCATCGCATCATCACGCTGTCGGACGGCAACTTCGCGCCGCACTTGCAGAACCGCAACTGGCTTGTCGAAGCCGGGCGCAACGGCTCGGGTCCGCGCGAGGCCTATTTCAGGGTCAACAACATCCTCGGCCTGGTGCGCGCCTGTCAGCAGGGCCTCGGCATCGCGGCGCTGCCGGATTATCTGATCGAAGAACAGAGCCGCCTCGTACAACTGTTCGGCGAATCGGATTCGATCCAGCTCGATACGTATTTCGTCTATCCGGAAGAGCTGAAGACGGTCGCGCGCGTGCAGGTGTTCCGCGACTTCGTGGTCAGCAAGGCGCAGCGTTGGCCTTCCTGATTTCCGCATGTCTGACATGCGGCTTGGACGGTTGCTGCATGGCGCGGGTCGAGCCCATAATGTTTCGACGCTGAGCCTTCGCGTTGCGCATTTGTCCCCCTCCTCCAGTGGCGCGGGAGTTCAGTAATCCCTCTTGGAAGGTGATTGTGTCGGCCTCACGTGGCCAATACCTAAGCCGGGCCTTCGGGTCCGGCTTTTTTTCTGCCCAATTCGGCTTTCGCCCTCCGCGTGTATTGACAGTTTTGGGTGTACCCCGCATCATTTCCAAATGATCACGAAGTCGTGCGCAATCGTCTCGAAAAAAGGCCCCCAGTCGGGGACCTCGGATTTTTGCGCGCGCTAGGCTGACTTCGTCGTCGCGAGCCAAATCCCGAAAACCCCGCCACCTGGACGGGATTTTTTCATGTGCCCTCCGTCTCAGGTTTTTCCCGAGAAGGAGATAACAACATGACCGACTTGCGAAGCCATATGCATGGGCTCTGGCTGCCGCTGGTGACGCCGTTTCGCGACGGCCGCCTCGACGAGATATCGCTGCGGCGGCTGACGCGGCACTACTGCACGCAGGCGATCGACGGCTTCATCCTGGGGGCGACCTCGGGCGAAGGCATGACGCTGCGCGAGGCCGAGCTCGAACACCTCACAGCCATCGTGCGCGACGAAATGGCCGCCGGCCGCCGCAGCGTGCCGATCGGCCTCGGGCTGTCAGGCGCGGACACCTCGCGGATGAAGGAGCGGCTGGATGAAACCGCGGACTGGGCGATCGACTTCTATCTGATCGCAAGTCCCTATTACGTGCGGCCGTCGCAGCGCGGCATCCTCGCGCATTTCGAGGCGCTGGCCGATCACGCCGCCTGGCCGCTCGCGCTCTACAACATTCCCTATCGCTGCGCCGTCGGCATCACCGACCAGACCCTGCTGCGGCTCGCCGAGCATCCGAACATCATCGGACTGAAGGATTGCGGTGCGAGCCGCGAGCAGTCGGTCGCACTGCTGCGCGACAGGCCGAGGGACTTTCGCGTGCTCACCGGCGAGGACGCGAACTATTTCGAGGCGCTCGGCGACGGCGCCGATGGCGGCATTTTGCTGTCAGCTCATCTCGAGACCGCAACCTTCGCCGCCGTCTATGCCGAGCTGAAGCGCGGCAGCCGGGATGCGGCAGAAGCGCGCTGGCGTGAGGTCGCGGAGCTGACGCGGCTGCTGTTCGCTGAACCGAGCCCGGCGCCGGCGAAGTACTGGCTGTGGCGATGCGGCCTGATCGACAGCCCCGAGGTGCGTCTGCCGATGGTGGAGGTGAGCAGCGAACTCGCCGCCGAACTCGATCGCGAGATCGAGCGGCGGATGAAAGTCGCGGCGTAGCTCCTTACCCTTTTGCGGCGACAGCCCTCTCCCCTTGAGAACGGGGAGAGGGAGTGGGAGAGCACCGCCCGTGGTTAACCGCGCACCAACTTCCTTCGCAGCTGCCGCATGGCGCATCCACGCCTCGTTTACGCAATGGCGCTTATCGTTTCCCTGCAAAGTCTTCAAACAGGGGGAATGACCATGGGGCAACGCGTTCGCCCGACCGCGGCGGAAATCTTCGCACCTGCCGATCTTTTGCAGGGAATCCTGATGGTTTCGTCGTTCGGTTTCTGGGCCGTGTTGCTCGGCCTGATGCCGGTGCTGCTGTTTCGTGTCTGGCTCGCCTAATGACGAGAGACCGCTTGCATGGTTAAGCCGGGATCACAAATGCGCTCAAAATGCGAGCGCTGCTGCGAGCCGGAATCTTAAAACATCCTGCGTATCGTCCGGCCCATAAGCGAAGAAATCGCGGGGGCGATCTTGAACAATCAGAATGATGCGGCGTCGCATTACGACGCCGGACAACAGGGCTTTTCCACCGAAGACATCATCTGGGCCGTCGGCATCTGGTCCGTCATCCTGACGCTCTCGCCGGTCATCATATTCTACATGCTGATGATCGCGTAACGTCATGATCAATCCCAGAAACGCAAAACGCGCGGAGCGCCGCGCGTTTGTCGTCCGGGGAAATGATTGATGAAATTATGCTGCTTGCTTGTGCATTGCGCCGGACGCCGACGCCGTGCCGCGAATGGCTTTGACTGAACGCTCGATTGCCGCCCACAGCCTTGCAATTTCCTGAGCTGCACGACTCTCGGCCTGATACTCACGCGCGCCTTCGCCGTGGCTGAGTGCCATCAACAAATCCGAACGATTGGTGATCTGACCGCCCCACACCGGCGCGCGGAACTTGGCCAGCGCCTCGCGGGCGATGGTGACGATCGGGCTTTCCGATTCGTCGCGACGCGCCGGAGCACCGTTGAGAACGACCGCGTACGGCTTGCGCGCCGCGCGGCACATCTGAATGGTTTCCTGCACCGCGTTGACGTCGAACACGCCGGGACGTGCCGGAATGACCACCATCGTCGCGTTCTTGATCGCGTCGTCGACCACGGCCGAGAGATTCGGCGGCGTGTCGATCAGCACCCACTCATAACCGTCGCGCCTGGCAGCGGAGACGATGCCGCTGACCGAGTTCACGGCCGCCTTGATCGGCGGCTCGTTGGTGCCACGCAGCTTGTGCCACAGCGTGAGCGAGCCTTGCGGATCCGCGTCCACAAGCATCACCTGCTTGCTCTGCTTGATCTGCGCAGCGAGATGTGCGGCCAGGGTACTCTTGCCCGAGCCGCCTTTACGCGATGCAAAAACAATAACGTTCATACCTCTGGCCTCCAGATTGACCCCAGGCCGCGAAAATGAATCACCGCGCTGATTCGTGAAAGAAAAATTTATCGGGAGTTGCGTCGCTGCCACGAAATAACAAGACGTGTTGGCTTTTGAGTCACACTGCTGCGCGTGACGGGCGCTATGAATCGCTGTTCACATCGGCAATCGCGTGTTTTCCAGGCGATCAGGCGGGAAAAATTGAGTTCAACCTCACCGCGCAAACCCTCACGCGGCTTTCTCCCTCGCACCTGATCGCGATCGCTGCAGGCTCGCGCCGCGAACAAAACGAGTCCGGAGGCTGTCGCGAGGCTGATGCGCCGTGGGTCATTTCGACGCGAGGGGCGTGACGGGGGTTTCAGGGGAACGCGGACGGCTAGTCGTCGTCGGTCTTTTTCTTCCTGGCCTTTGGCTTGCTCTTCTTCGCCACGACCGGCTTGATGTTGGCAGGCTGACCGGCGCGAACCTCCTCCGGCTCCGGCCCGCGGCGGAAGAATGCCGCGCATTGCGGCGACAGCTGCGCCTTCTTCCGGATCATGCAGGCGGTGATGGCGTCGACGTCCGGAACGAACTCGCCGCACAGGCTCATCGCATCCGGCGTGCAGGCCTGCTGCTGCTCGGGCGTGTAGGCGAAGCCCGTGCCCGGCAGGGCGAGAACACCGAGCGCGAGGGCGAATGCTGCAGCAGCCGAGGATGTCCTGAAGCGAGATGCGGGCATCGATCCCCCAAAATGTCGAGTCAGGGAGATACTGGGTGAACGGGCGTTCGTTGGCAACGAGGGGCGATGCGAAAGCCAGGCGCTGTGCGCTCTCGGCAACAGGGAGAACTGCCGGCCATCTTCTCCACTGTCATCGCCCGGCCTCATGCGCAATTGCGCATCAGGACCGGGCGATCCAGTATTCCGAGACGTTTGACGTTCCCTGAGGTGCCGCGGCGTACTGGATCCCCCGCCTTCGCGGGGGATGACAGTCGTGTGCCGGGGCAGCCCCAGCCCCAAAACCGCAAAACAACCCCATGCACAGTAGCGAGGGCCCTCGGCCGCCTCGCCGGTTTTTGCGTCTTGCGGATTTTACGAATTTCCTTTGACACGTCGGGCAAAACACCGGCATGATGGCAGGATCGAGAGCTGCGTGGGGTGGTCGGCCTAATCTCCCCGTGAGGGGGAGGACCGCATGGCCACCGTGTTGATCGTCGCGCCGGTGTTTGCGCTGATCGCGGCCGGCTATGCGTCGGTGCTGTTTCGCTTCGTCTCCGAGGGCGCGCACAAGGGCATCTCCGAATTCGCCTTCAGCATCGCGATCCCTGCGCTGCTGTTTCGCACCATCGTCGTCTCGGAATTCCCAGACGTCAGCCCGTGGCGGATGTGGGGCGCCTATTACGGCGCGCTCGCCCTCACCTGGATGGCGGCGCTCCTGATCTCGGTCCTGCTGCGCGAGGGCGCAAGGACCGCGAGGACGGCGTCGTGTTCGCGATCGGCTCGGTCTACGGCAACATCGTGATGCTCGGCATTCCGCTGGTGCTCTCGGCGCTCGGCAACGAGGCCGCGGGCCCGATGTCGCTGATCCTGTCGGTGAACACGCCGCTGCTCTGGCTCTGCGGCATCTTGCAGATGGAGCTTGTCAGCCGCAAGCGCGCCGGCTCGCCGCTCGCGGTGATCCGGCCCGTGCTGGCCGATCTCGCGCGCAATCCGCTGATGCTGGGGATCGGTTTCGGCGTCGTCTGGCGCTTCACCGGCCTCGGCCTCAACCCCGTGGTCGACAAGACGATCGAGCTGCTCGCCCAGGCGGGCTCGCCGGCCGCGCTGATCGCGCTCGGCATCAACCTGTTCCGCTTCGAGGTGAAGGGCGAGATGGGAAGCGTCGCCGCGATGAGCGCACTCAAGCTGCTGGCGATGCCGGCGATCGCATTCGCTCTCGCAAAACTGTTGAACCTGCCGCCGATCGTGACAGGCGTCGTCGTGCTGTTCGCGGCGATGCCGACCGGCGCGAACGCCTATATCTTTGCGGTCCAGTATCAGCGGCTGGTGAACCCGGTGTCGGGCGCTGTGGCGCTGGGGACGGTGCTGGCGGCGGTGACGTTGCCAGTGGTGGTAATGGTGGTGGCGGGGATGAGGTAGCGCGGGAGAGCCGCGCAGCGAATGTCCGTTTGTCCTGAGATTGTTTATGCCGCAGAACAATCGATCGCCATTTTGTTCTGGCGGACACAGCAGCGCGAGCACTTCAAAGCCAGTCTTTCTGCCCGACGCGTGTGCCGGGGCAACCCGGCGTCTTTGGGCTGGATGAGATCGAAGTCGTCGTGTCAGGCCGCTCCGTCGACGATTCATCCACGTCCTGCACGGGGTTCGCAAAACAATCGCCCGGCCTAAAGCTCGAAGTGGAGCTTGTCCAGGTCCTTAGCGATCACTGACAATGCAGCGCTGCCTCAGGTGCTCGCTGGATCGCGTCACTGTTGGCGCGCGCCTGTAGCCGAGCGGATTTCGGCTATCGGACTTGCGGCGACGATGCACAAAATTAGCGTTGGCCGGCGCTTGATCGCACACACTCTGCAGGATCGGGGGTTTTGTGCACCGTCACCGTAATCCCGTAATCCCCGCCGCGTAATCCGGCAGCTATGCGACGAAACGGACCACGCCGCCATCCACCCGCAAAGCCGCGCCGGTTGTCGCCGAAGCCTGCTCCGAGCATGCGTAGATGATCATGTTGGCCACCTCATCGGTGGTCGCGAAGCGTTGGATGAGGGTGGTCGGACGCATCGCCTTCAGGAAGCCCTGCTCGGCTTCCTCCTGCGTGATTCCGTGTGCTTCGGCCTGCTTCGCCATGAAGTCGCCCAGGATCTCAGAGCGAGTGGGTCCCGGCAGGACGGCGTTGACGGTGACGCCCGTACCCGCGACCGCCTCGGCAAGCCCGCGCGAGATCGCGAGTTGAGCGGTCTTGGTCATGCCGTAGTCGAGCATTTCCTTGGGGATGTTGACCGCGGACTCGCTACTTACAAACACGACACGGCCCCAGCCTTTCGCCACCATCCGCGGCAGGTAATGACGGGTCACGCGCACGCCACTCATTACGTTCAACTGGAAGAGACCGAGCCAGTCTTCGTCAGGGATCTTCGCGATGTCCGCGACGCCAGTGTAGCCCCGGATATGAGCCGTACCAACGTTGTTCACAAGGATATCGGCGTCCGGCGCCTGCGCGATTAGGGCCTCGGCACCCTCCGCTGTCGCAAGATCGGCGGCGATGCCCGAGATGTCGCTTCCGGGAATGGCCTGCCGCATCTGCCGCACCGCCTCCTCGACCCGGGTATTCCCACGGCCGTTGACGACGATCGATGCGCCGGCACGGACCAGCCCCTCCGCCGTCGTGCGGCCGATACCGGCGGTGGATCCGGTGACAATCGCCTTGCGGCCCCTGAGTTCAATTTTCATGTCATTCATCTCCAATGGCAGGTGGTGATCATCGGACGAGGGCGGGCCCAGCACTGTTCGGTCGAAAGCATCGCGGCGCAGGCAACGCGGCGAGACTTCGGGACCAGCACGTCAAGCCGCCTTGTTCGCGACTTCAGCCTCCGCCGCGCGGGCGAGGCTTTCGACCCATTCCTGGTGATAGCGGTAGAGTGCACCGGGATGCTTGCGCCCGAGTTCCTCAAGGAACCAAGGGCCCTGCTGCGTTTCTTCGGTCAGCACATGGCAGCCATCGACAGTAGGAGTGATGACCCAGCCGTGGTACGCGCTCGATCCAGTGGCGTCGCCCTCGACTGTTGTCGCCCATGCCAGTCTGCGGAAGGGTTCGCACTCCGTCACGACCAGACTCATCGGAAAGCCAACCGTCACCCGCCTGTATCTGGTTTCAAGCGCCAGCTCCGCCTCGCCGGTCAGTATCCTGACCTGATCTTCGGCGGGAAAATAGCTCGACCAATTCTCGGCGTCGACGAGCAGCTTCCAGACCACTTCAGGCGGCGCCTTCACGTCAATGTCGTTGAGTGCGTAGATAGCCGACGTTTTCGGATCATATCGCTCGGGCCAAATCACATGGTCGTACATCGCTCACTGCTCCTTCCTGAACAGATCCTTGAAGATGAGCCGGCCCCAGGTGCGGCCGCGCGCGCGTGCACCAGCGCGCCGCCCTCATGGAGCTTTCCCAACTCGACGGGTGCGAACCCGAGTCGTTTGGCCAGCGCCGCCACGGGAGCGGTCGCGTCCTCGTCGTCGCTTGATAGAAAGACGACCCGGTGACCGCCCTCGACGACCGGATCGGCAGCCAGGGTGGCCGCACCCAGGTGATTGAAACCTTTCACGAGCCTGGCGCCGGTGAACGCTTTCGCGACGAACGCGGAGGACGGGAGACCGTGCAGTTCTTCAGGGACTGGAAACGCGTTGGTCGCGTCGATGATCGTCTTGCCTTTCCAGCTCGGCAGGGCCTTCGCAACCTCGCGATGCTCTCCGAACGGGACCGCCAGGATGATCGTGTCGGCCTCGAGTGCATCCCGCAGCGACCTGGCGACGACACTGGGTCCAATCGCCCGAGCCTGCGGCGCCAATGCCTCGGGCGGCCGGCGGCTCGCGACGGTCACGTCGATGTTTTTACGGGCGAAGGCGTGGGCGAGGGCCTGGCCTATCTTGCCGAATCCTACAATCGCATAGCTCATTCTAACTTCTCCGATCCGTGTTGTTGAGATTGATTGCCCGGCGCTTCAGATGGCCGAGAAGCCGCCGTCGACAGACAACTCCACCCCGTTCACGAAGCTCGAATCGTCTGAAGCGAGGAACAGCGCGGCCGCCGCAATTTCCTCGGGACGGCCCATCTTTCCCCGCGGGATCAGGGATTCGAACATCCGCTTCGCCTCGTCGGTGAGAACCTGGTCCTGCATCGGTGTGGCGATCGGCCCCGGGTGCAGCACGTTCACCCGGATATTCCTGCCCTTCAGTTCGTTGAGCCAACCGCGTGCGAATGCGTGCAAGGTCGCCTTGCTCGCCGCATACACGCTGTAGCCAGGAAAACCTTTGATCGAAGCAACCGACCCGGTCATGAAGATCGATCCGCCGTCGCGAAACAGCGGCAACGCCTTCTGGACCGTAAACAGCGTGCCGCGCGCATTCAGGTTGAAGGTCGCATCGAAATGCTGCTCGGTGATCTCGCCCAGCGGGACGGCTTCGCCCGTGCCGGCGCTGGCGTACAGGACGTCGATCCTGCCCTTTTCCCGCTTGACCGTGTCGAACAGGCGGTCGAGGTCGCCGAGATTGGCCGCGTCGCCGCGCACGCCGGTCACGTTCCGGCCGATCAGCTTGACGGCCTCGTCGAGCGCCTCCTGCCTCCTGCCCGTGATGAAAACATAGGCGCCTTCGTCAACGAAGCGCCTAGCGCTCGCCAGCGCCATGCCGCTCGATCCACCCGTGACGACTGCAACCTTACCCTCAAGCTTTCCCATAACTTCTCCTGTTGTGATGTCGGGACAGCATCTGCCCCCGAGAGCCTCGAGATGGGTCTGGCGGCGTCAGGCGTTGAGTGCGGAAGCGCGCACATCGGTGGTGCGAAATCGATCCGGCTGAAGCGATTGACCGCGGCCGCGACGATCAGTGTCCGGCGCCCGGAATTGGGCCGTTCTTGTCGGCCCAGGGCTGTGATGGCCCGTTCTGCTGTTAAATGTGCTAGATACGGACTTTGGAAGGCGCACCCAGCGGTGCGGGATTGCACCATGATCGAGTGGGATGACGTTCGCTACTTCCTTGCCGTCGCGCGCGGAGGCTCGGTGCGGGCGGCCGCCGAGCACCTCGGCGTGAACCACGCGACCGTGCTGCGGCGCATCGCCCAGCTCGAGGAACGGCTCGGGGTCCAGATGTTCGAAAAGCTGCCATCGGGCTACCGCCTGACGGCTGCGGGCGAGGAGGTCCTCGAGTTCGCGGACCAGATGGAAGCCTCGTCGCACCAGCTGGAGACGCGCGTCTTCGGGCGCGACCAGAGCGTGCGCGGGCTGCTGCGGGTGACGCTGGCGCCGCCGCTGGCCACACACCTGCTGATGCCGGACTTCGCCGATTTCGCGCGTCTGCATCCTGATATCGAGATGGAGATCCTGTCGTCCGGCGAGCTGGCAAATCTGACCAACCGGGAGGCCGACGTCGCGATCCGCGTCGTCTACGACCGCAAAACCCTGCCGCTCAATCTTCACGGCCTGAAGGGACCGGAGCTGTTCGGCGGGCTCTACATCTCCCGCGATCGACTGGCCGGGTGGCGGGCGGGCGCGCCTGATCCCATCCGGTGGATCGTCATCAGCATTCATGGAATCCCGGACTGGGCCACCGAGGGTGAGGTTCGCGCCACCGGCGTTCCTTCAGGATCACGGACGCCGAGGCGCAGATCGCCGCCGTCCGGCAAGGGCTCGGATGACGACACTGCCGTGCTTCATCGGCGACGCCGACCCCCTGCTGGCGAGGGTGCCGGGTACCGAGTTGCACATGTACGGAACGGTTTGGCTGCTGACCCAAGGTGAGACACGCAAGACCAAGCGCGTGCGGCTCTTCACGGAGTTCGTATCCCGCAGGCTCGCCGCGTATGGTCCGCTTCTCGCGGGGCTGTCGATCTCGCGCGAGTGAGGCCGGGCAGGCCAGCCATTTGGGGAAAGCAACGACGCAGCCGTGGTCGTCTCGTGCCTCACGCGGAGACGGCCCCTATGCCTGCGATCGGAGCCCCCAGAACGCGATCAGCAGAAGCGCCGCCGCCCCGATCCCGAGCAATACGAGAATTGCTTCCAGCATGACGAATCAAGCCCGACCGTTTGCACATGAACATACACACGGCTGGGTTCCTGTCATCACGGCAGCGCTTAAAAGGTGAAAGGGGCCGCCCCGGCGCAATCGTCTCTCGCAGACGCAAAAACCCCCAGCGCGCAAACGCCGGGGGTGTTGTCAAAGCAATCAATTGGTCCAGGCAATGGCTTGCCTATAACAGACAACGGCGATTGCGCTTGTGAAGGAGTTCACAGATAGCAACAGAAAAGCCCTCTAGTTTGAAGGGAAGCGCCGCGGGCACCGAGCCATTGGGTGCTTCTTGTTTCTGTCATCTAAGTCCGTCAGAATAGGAGAGCCGGGATTTAAAGCCCCGGCCAGGGGAATAACGGCGTCGCGGCGCGAAGATATTCCGCTCCGGAGACGTCCTGGAATGTTGCCTCGGGACCGCCTCACCCCGTGAAGCAAAAAAGGACTCAATGAGTACCCGTCAAAGGAAGTCGATGATGATTGACGACCAGTTAGCGCGTGTACATCGCAACAATATTCAACGCTATCGCCACTTATTGCAAACCCGCCTGACAGAGTTTGAGCGCCAGTTTGTCGAAAGACGCTTGAACGAAGAGCAATCGAAGCTGGAGATATTGGTCAGCTCGTTCTCAAACGAGGCGCATCGCGATCGATCAGGAGGCCCGGACAGTCGCTTGGCCTAGAGTTGCCTGGCTTAGCGCTCGTCCTCATCAACGGCGGCGCGACGTGCTTCCCATGCTCAGGGACTTCGGCACCGATCGCGTTCGCCCCGGCTTCGACGTCAATGGCTGGCTGCTCCCTGGTACGGTGGTGATGGTGGTGATCGCCAGGAAAGCACCGTTATGATTTTGCCTTTGCACGCAAAGGTAGCTAGCCTGCGATGACATCCAAAGCAGGAGGCGGATATGGGACATCGCGAGGAAATGCTCGACGTCATCAAGCGCGCTTACGCCGCGCGCGGCGCTGGCGATGTGGAGGGCCTGGTGGCAGCTTTTCATCCCGCGGGCCTGTTCAACCTGGTGGGCGACAACAGCGCTCTGCACCTGACCGGAAGTGTGCAGGGGCACCCGCCACTGCTTAGCGCCTTCGGTCAATTCATTGACCATTTCGACTTCGAAAAGCGCGAGATCCTGACCGAGTTGGTTGAAGGGAATTGTGCTGCAATACGGTCCCGCCTTGTCATCCGATACCGTCCAAGCGGGAAAGTTTTCAATACCGAAGTCCTGGACCTCTTCAAGTTTCAGGATGGCAAGATCATTGAACTGATTGAGTTCGCGGACACTGCGCAAATCAAGACCATCATCTCCTGACGCGCGATGAGGCGGGATTGGAGCGAGTGTTTAGGTGAGAGTGCACAAAACTGGCATTGATCAGCGTTGCGGATAACGTGCGCTCCGGGAGTTTAGTGCACTGGACCGTAATCGCTGATCGGGCTCGGCATCAATTTGTTCCGCTTCGAGGTGAAGGGCGAGATGCCGAGCGCCGTCGCGACGAGCGCGCTCAAGCTGCTCGACGCCGCGATTGCGTTCATGCTGCCAAAACTGTTGAACCTGCCGCCGACCGTGACAGGCGTCGTCGTGCTCCTCGCGGCGATGCCGACCGGCGCGAACGCGTATATCTTTGCGGTTTAGTAGCGTGTTGAACCCCGTCTCGGGCACGGTGGCGCTGGAAGCAGCGACGTTGCCGGTGGTGGTGGCAAACGTGGCGGGAGCGAAATAGCGCCAGTGGAACCGTTGCCGTGCGTCAAGTCGAATCGGTTCCGTGGCCCCACATGATGTATTAATTGAAGAAGTCAAACGCAAAATGATGTACTCCCCAAATGTGTTCCCCTTGCGGAACTGCTGGCGCCCACCACATCAGACGTGCCCACGGAATTGGCCGATGGGCGCGGTCGTTGAACCCGTCAACTTGTTGCACTAGCCAAAGCGCGGCGCTGATGATCAGCACCGGCCAGGTGTCCTGCAGCGACGAGACTGCGAGCATAGCTCGTACCTCCACGACTACATTGTACTGCCTTGTGTTTTCTAGACCCGCGTCGGGAGTAGCCGCGCACTGCAGCGGAAATGATCGACGGATTAAGGCGTGCGTTTGGGGGACGTTCGGCTTCGGCCGAGGCTCAGGGTCAGAGCTAGTCCTCCAAACTCTGCACAGGAGCCAACGTGGTCGTCGATTGGTTCAGGCCTCGCGGATACCGGCACTTCGATGCCCAGGTGGGGGCCTCGTTCGCCGAACGAATTTCGCAACCGGAAGCCGTCGAAAGACATTCGTGGTTGCCATTAATCCACTATGAAAAGCGAACCAAGAGGTACAAGCCGAAGGACGGCAAGACCGCCTTTAAGCTCCGGCCGATCATGTATGCATCACATCGAGATGCTTGCATCCTATCAAAGTATGCTTGGGATCTATCGCGCCGACTTGATGAACATTATGAGAAGTCGAAGCTCGGACGGCACGTCATCGCTTATCGCAAACTGGGGAAATCAAACTATCATTTTTCCGCGGACGCGCTGCAGTTCGCTCGATCAAGTTCGAAATGCGTCGTTCTATGTTATGACGTCGGTGGATTTTTCGATCATCTCGACCATCGGATTTTAAAGGACCGTCTGAAACGCATCCTACAGGTATCCGAACTTTCACCGGATTGGTTTCGTGTACTGCGGCGTGTGACACGCTATCGCTGGATCGAAAGGCAGACGATTGCGGACCACCCGCAGTTCGGGCCTAAAATGTCTCTGAAGTCGCGGGAACCCATCGCCACGATAGCCGAAATCCTCGCAGAAGGCCTTCCGATAAAATCCAATCCCAATAAGTTCGGCATTCCGCAGGGAACACCAATTAGCAGCGTGTTCTCTAACCTTTATATGCTGGATATCGACGAGAAGATGGTTGACCTCTGCCAGAAGCGCGGAGCTATGTATCAAAGATACTCTGACGACATTCTTATTGTTTGTAATGCCGAAGATGAAACAGAAATCGCATCAACGTTCGATCTTCAACTTAGTGAGCATCAACTTGCGCTCAATAAGGACAAGTCCGAGCGAGTGGTCTTCGACAAAGCCAATTTGGAGACGTTTCAATATCTCGGCTTCAACATTTCTCCCGAGGGAGCAGTAGTCAGACCTGGCTCGCTGGCTCGACAATGGAGAAAAGCCCGACGCAGCATCTCACGAACTAAGAGAATTGGAGCTGCTGCCATAGCAGCCGGGCAAGCATCCAAGATCTTCACAAAAAAACTCCGAAAGCGCTTTTATCCTGTCGGCCTACGGAATTTTTCGTCCTACGCGCGCAGGTCGGCCAAGGCGTTTGATAGCAAGAAAATAGTCCGGCAAGTCCTCCGTCTTGAACGCATGATCGACAGGGAACTGCGCGATTTCGATACGACCTGAAAATCCAAACATCTCAGATAGCGAAAGCACCAGCATCGGACAACGTTGCGGGAAACAGGAGTTACGGTGCCAGCACTGTCACCGTAATTCCAATTCATTGACCATTTCGACTTCGAAAAGCGCGAGATCCTGACGAGTTGGTTGAAGGGAATTGTGCTGCAATACGGTCCCGCCTTGTCATCCGATACCGTCCAAGCGGGAAAGTTTTCAATACCGAAGTCCTGGACCTCTTCAAGTTTCAGGATGGCAAGATCATTGAGCTGATTGAGTTCGCGGACACTGCGCAAATCAAGACCATCATCTCCTGACGCGCGATGAGGCGGGATTGGAGCGCAAGACCTTTAGTTGCTCGGCCTGGTTCTCCAACCGTATTCCTGATGCGCAATGGTGGCGGTGATATCGCCTTCTCTGCCCTCCGATTGGCGCCAGGCAGCAACGCCGAAACACACCGTCAGCGTCAAGGCGAGGGCAAGCAGAAGAATGAAGGCGAAATGGCTCACGCGTGCATCCGTGCAAATTGAAACACGAGAGCGATCACGGAGAGCAGATTCGGAAAATGCAGGCGCGCTGACCTAATGGCCGTTTTCCCCAGCCTTACACGGGGCCGACAGCGCTCGCGAGCCCGATCGCGATGGGGATCAGGGCGATGCAGGCCAAAAAGGCCGGTGTGCTGGAGTGGAGCCCGACAATAAGGATCCACAGGCCGAAGCCCACGATGAAAGCTGAGATCGCGTAGGCGAGTACTTTGTCCATCGGTCGCCCCACAGGCACAGGGTCGACGTCGCATCTAGGACTCACCAGGAGGCCGAAACGTTCCTACGCGCGCGAACGCGCCCCGAAAGGATTTCGACGGGCAATCAGGTCACGGGTGACAGTTTGAAATCCCACATGTCGATCCAGTAGAGGTCCTGAAGTTCGCAATTGAATCGATGGGAAAAACTCAGGCTGGCCTGAGCGAACTGATCGGACGGAATCGCGCGTCTGAAATACTGAACCGCGTCCGTCCGTTGACACTGGATATGATCCGCACAATCAGCGCTGAATGGAACATACCCATTGAACTCCTGACTCCGCAGTATGAATTGGTCAGGACTTACGCGGAGTCTTTTGCTCGCCTGGCCAGCAAAATTTAGTCTGGCCGTGCAGGCGAATAGCAGCACGAGCTTTGCTGGGCGGTTTCCGGCGGAGATCCATCGCTGGTACAGTTGGGTGGGCTCGAACCACCGACCTCCTGTTCCACAGACAGGCGCTCTAACCAACTGAGCTACAACTGCATCCTTGCGAGCCGCACCTCCGGGCGCCCTGAGAGGGCCTGTCACCGAGGGGGCTGGACGGGGCGGAAACTAGGTGCAACGGCCGTTTTTGGCAAGGCCGCAAAACCCGATAATCGCGCCTCGGACAACGTTATTTCCAAAGCAAAACCCGGGCTGTCGGCCCGGGTTTCCTAGTCAATTCAGGCTCGATCCGCTCAGGCGGCGGGCTGCTGGTAGAGCTTGGAGGCAGAGGCCTTGATCGGCTCGGCGGTCTGGGCGGCGACGCGCTGGGTCAGCTCGACGAGCTCCTTGGCCTGGGCCTGGAAGGTCTCGAGCTGCTTCTTGGCGTGGCCGGTCCAGAGCTGGAAGGCGTCGGTCGGCGACCTCACGCCGAGCAGCTCCTGGGTGAAGTCCAGGTGCGCGGTGGCGTTGGCCTTGGCGAATTCCATCACCTTGGCGGTGTACTCGTTCGCGCCCTTGGAGGCGGAGGCGAACACGGCCTCGATGGTGCCGTTGTGGGTCTCGGCGGCGTCCTTGAACTTGGCGTAGTTCTCGCGGGCCTGCGAAACGCCCTTTTCGGCGAATGCGCGCACCTGCTCGGGGACCTCGAACGGAATGATCGAGGCAGAAAACGGATCAGTCGCACCTGTCATGGTTGTCCCTCACGATAATGAAAAAATGGAGTGAGCCTTCTGGCGCGCCCGCCGACCCAATCGGGGCCATTTCTTCTTACGAATTGGCGGGTACGAAAGACTGGAAACGCAGAACAATCGAGATAACTCGTCCAGCGCCCAGCACTATCCCTGCCTATCATGTCAACATTGTGCGACGCAACGCGATCCGGGGGTGCGTTGCGCAAATTTAATCTAGGATAAGGTGAGGTTCCCGGGGTGGGGAACCGGGGGTTGAGGTATTTCCATCCCATCATTCCCGGGCACGCGTCGCGCGAGGTATGATGCGCGTTGCGCATCCGAGAATCCATTCCTCCGCCTGCCACTGCCGCCCGAATGGATTCCAGGCTCGCGACTTCGTCGCGCCCCGGAATGACGGGGCGGGCTACTGCTTCGGCTTGGTCGAATCCATCGCCGCGCGGCCGACGATCTGGCCTATTTCGCTGGCCTGCTCGGCCAGGGCCTTCATCTGGGCCCGGACATATTCGCTGTGCAGCCGCATCACCTCGGTGACGTCCTTGGCGTGGAGCAGCGACTGGGCGTAGTCGAGCGAGGCCTGCACGTTGGTCTCGGCGAAGGCGATCGCCCTGGCGCCCATGTCCTTGGCGCCGGCGCGCATGCTGGCGCCGCGCTCCTCGATCGAGCCGGCGGCGGCCTCGGCATTGGCGAGCAACTTTCCGAAGGCGTCGCGGGCCTGCTTGAGACTCGATTCCGCCATGTTGCGCATCTCGGGCGGAAGCTCGAAAGACTGATGGGGCTGATCGGTCATGGCTGCGGCTCCTGTCACGTCGTGCTGGTTTTGCCGGCCCTGCGGCCGTTCCGCCCCGTCCCAAGCGAGCCTGGCCGGCGACGCTATTGCCGGGATGATGCCGGGGCTTGCTCGAATCCTGCGGATGCAACGACGCGGCGGCTTGCGGGTTCAGCCACATTAAGGTTATCGCGGCTTTAGGACGCGCTCGTTAAGCTCCGGCCGTGGACCTGCCCGCCGCCGCGGGCGATACTAACCCTTTCTTAAGGCTGTCATTCCCGGCAGTCCTGACCTGAAGCCAACAAGCGGGATCTAAAGCCGGTCGGATGACGAGTTCGGATTTCCAGTTGCGCGGCGTCGGCGATCCCAGGCTGTCCGTGCATGCGACCTCTCCGCTGCCGGCCTGGCTCTGGTCGCCCGACGGCAGCCGCGTGCTGTGGGCCAATGCGGTCGGCGCAAAGTTTTTCGGCGCGGCCAACGCGGCTGCGCTGGCGGACAAGAGGTTCGGACCGGCCGATACCCATCGCCGCCAAATCGTCCGGCTTGCCCGCCAGTTGCCGGCGAGCGGCGCCATCAGGCTCGAACGGCTGCGCGGCTTCGGCGCCCGGCTCGGTACGCTGATGACCTGCGCCTGCGCGAGGTTGATCTTTGCCGATGGCGGCGAAGGCGTGCTCGTCACCGCGATGGAGGCGGGCGCGCGCACCATGTCGCTGGTCGAGCGGCTGCATCGGCTCGTCGACGGCGCGGCCGTGCCGATGGCGGCGTTCGCGCCCGATGGCATGTTCGCCGGCGCCAGCGAGGCCGCCCGCCCCCTGCTCGGCTTTCGCGATCTCGGCGAAGCCGGCCTCGAGCAGGCGCGCAGCGATGCGCTGGCGCAAGGTCGCGTCGAGATGCCGATCGGGATCGGCAAGATGGTGCTGCAACGGGTCGGCGCCGGCGCCGATGTCGCCCTCGTCGCATTGATCGAGCCTGCGGTGGCGCAGGCTGCGCCTGCGGCCGAGAGCGTGCCGGATCCTGTTCCTGATGTGGTGTCAGCCCCTGCTCCCGAAGCCCCTGCTGAGCCCGTATCACAAGCCGTCGAGACGACGCCAGCGAACGAGCCCGCTGCGGGAATCGATCTGTTCGACGCCTTTGCCGATCTGGACGAAACGCCTGAGACGGCCGAGGCGATCACGCCCGAGCCGCCCGCGCGCGAAGCGGAGCCGGAAACACCAGTTGAAAACCCGCCCGCAGCCATCGTGCCGCCGCAAGCCGCGCCGATCACCAACACCATGGTCGAGCCGCAATCTGGACACGCGGAGACGCGGTCCGCACATGCGGAGACACCGCGCCAGCATCCGCTGCGTTTCCTGTGGCAGATGGATGCGCAGGGGCGCTTTGTGCTGGCGTCGAGCGAGTTCATCCGCCTGATCGGCCCGCACACCGCGGCCGGCTTCGGCCGGCCCTGGCACGAGATCGCCGCCGCGTTTGCGCTCGATCCGGACGGACGCGTGGCGCAGGCGCTCGCAAGCCACGACACCTGGGCCGGCATCACCGTGAACTGGCCGGCCGATGGCGGCGAGCATCTGCCGGTCGAGCTCGCAGGCCTGCCGGTCTACGACCGCGAGCGCAATTTTGCCGGCTTCAAGGGTTTTGGCGTCTGCCGCGATCTCGACGGCCTCAACCGGCTCGAGGCGCTCCGCCGCTACGAGCAGTTGTCGGAGCCGCGCATCGCACAGAGCCTGTCGGCCGAGGTCGGCGAGCCTGATCCCGAACCGGAGGCGCCGCCGCCTGAGGCTGAACCTGAGGCTGAGACTGAGCCCAAGCCTGCAACTGAGCCTGAACCGCCCGCACCACTCTCTGAGCTGAATTCACACCCAACCGAGCCGGAAACGCCAGTGGAAACGCCTCCGAATGTCGTGCCGTTCCGCGCCCCCGGTGATCCCAGGTCACAAGGTGACCCGAGATCACAGGGTGACCAGAGGTCGCCGACGCTGACACCGGTCGAGAACAGCGCGTTCAACGAGCTCGCGCGGCAACTGTCCGAGCGGCTCGAACGCGAGCGGGAGACGATTGCCTCCATCGCAAGCGAACCGCCGGCGGACGAGATCACGCAAGAAGTACAGACGTCGGAGCCTCAGGCACCGCCGGCCGCGGCCGAATGGCTGACCGAGCCCGCGCCGCCTGCGCAAGGCCACAGCACGCGCGACCGCGCGCTGCTCGATCTGGTGCCGACGGGCATGCTGATCTACCAGCTCGATCGCCTGCTCTATGCCAATCCCGCCTTCCTCTCGCGGATGGGCTATGCCAGCCTGACCGCCCTGGAAGATGCCGGCGGGCTCGACGCGCTGTATGTCGAGCCTGGCGTTTCCGCAGCGAGCAGCACGTCGCAGGCGGGCACGCCGGTGACGATCAGTGCTGCGATCGCCAATGGCGAGCAGCCGCTGGTGACCACGGAAGCGCATCTGCACACGATCGACTGGGACGGCGCCAGCGCGCATGCGCTGATCTGCGCGCTGCCGCAGACCACGCCTGTCGTCGCAGCGCCCGCGCTGGCCGATCCGGTGGTGGTGACCCCCGATCTGCCGGAGCCTGAGGCCGACTTGGAGACCGAGGTGGAGGCCGGCGATGCCGACGCCGAAGATCTCGCCGCGATCCTCGACACCACGGCCGAGGGCATCGTAATGTTCGATGCCGAAGGCAACATCCACGCCTGCAACCGCAGCGCCGAGGCGCTGTTCGGCTATGACGGCGAGGCGCTGATGCAGCAGAATCTGCTGACGCTGTTCGCGCCCGAGAGCCAGCAGATCGTCCTCGACTATCTCGAAAGCATCAAGGGCGAGGACATCGCGAGCCTGCTCGACCACGGCCGCGAGGTGCTGGGCCGCGAGAAGAAGGGCGGCGTGCTTCCGCTCGCCATGATCATGGGCCGCACGCGGCCCGGTGGCCCGAATTTCTTTGCCGTGTTCCGCGACCTCTCGCACAGCAAGAAGGGCGAGAGCGAACTGACGCAGGCGCGACGTCTGGTCGACGGCGCCGCGAACGCCAAGGCCGACATGCTGGCGCGGATCAGCCACGAGATCCGCACGCCGCTCAACGCCATCATCGGCTTTGCCGAGGTGATGATCTCCGAGCGTTTTGGTGCGCTCGGCAACGAGCGCTACGGCGAATACATGAAGGACATCCGCGCCTCCGGCGAGCGCGTCATCACCATCATCGACGATTTGCTCGAGCTGTCGCGGATCGAGACCGGCAAGCTCGATCTCGTCTTCACCAACCTCAGCCTCAACGACCTCGTGGAAGCCTGCGTCACCGTGATGCAGCCGCAGGCCAACCGCGAGCGCATCATCATCCGCACCTCGCTCGCGCATGCGCTGCCGCAGGTGACGGCGGACGCGCGCGCGCTGCGCCAGGTTACGATGAATCTGATCTCGAACTCGATCAGGCTTGCCAGCGCCGGCGGCCAGGTCATCGTCTCGACCGCATTGAACGATCGCGGCGAGATCGCGCTGCGCATCCGCGACACCGGCCATGGCCTGAGCGAAACGGAAGTCGCAGCCGCGATGGAGCCGTTCCGCATGCCGCCGCCGGGCGACGCCGCGGACAATTCCGCGCTGAGCCTGTCGCTGACCAAGGCGCTGGTCGAAGCCAACCGCGCCCAGTTCAACATCAGGAGCGCGGCGAATTCCGGCACGCTGATCGAAGTGACGTTCGCGCCGGTGGTGGCAAGGGCATAATCGTCAGCGACGTCCCGGAATGACGACCGCAAAAAGGGCACGGCGCGCGCCGTGCCCTTTCGCATTCAGGAGGCGATCGCCTCAGCTGTAGATTTCGAACAGGCCGGCGCCGCCCTGGCCGCCGCCGATGCACATGGTCACGACGCCCCACTTGGCCTTGCGGCGGGCGCCTTCCTGCAGCAGATGACCGGTGAGACGGGCGCCGGTCATGCCGAAGGGATGGCCGATCGCGATCGAGCCGCCGTTGACGTTGTACTTCTCGGGATCGATGCCGAGCTTGTCGCGCGAATAGAGGCACTGGCTGGCAAAGGCCTCGTTGAGTTCCCAGAGATCGATGTCGTCGATCTTCAGGCCGTGACGCTTCAGGAGCTTCGGCACGGCGAAGATCGGCCCGATGCCCATCTCGTCCGGCTCACAGCCCGCGGCAGCCCAGGCGACGAAACGGCCGAGCGGCTTGAGGCCGCGCTTCTCGGCATCCTTGGCTTCCATCAGCACCACGGCGGCAGCGCCATCGGAGAGCTGGCTGGCATTGCCGGCGGTGACGAACTTGCCAGGGCCTTTCACCGGCTCGAGCTTGGCGAGACCTTCCAGCGTGGTTTCGGGACGATTGCATTCGTCGCGGTCGACGACGTAGTCGACGATGCTCTCGGCCTTGGTCGCCTTGTCCACCACCTTCATCTTCGTCTTCATCGGGACGATTTCGTCCTTGAACTTGTTGGCCTGCTGGGCCGCGGCCATGCGGCGCTGCGACTCCAGCGAATACTCGTCCTGGTATTCGCGGCTGAGCTTGTAGCGCTCGGCGACGATGTCGGCGGTGTCGATCATCGCCATGAAGATGTCGGGCGCGGTCTTGAGCAGCTCGGGATCGATCGTCTCCTTCGGGGTACCGCCGCCGGGCATCGAGATGCTCTCGACGCCGCCGGCGACGATGCAATCGGCACCGTCGGAGCGGATCGAGTTGGCGGCCATCGCGATGGTCTGAAGCCCCGAGGAGCAGAAGCGATTTACCGACACGCCGCCGGTCGACTTCGGCAGGCCGGCGAGCAGCGCGGCCTGACGGCCGATATTCGGCGCGCCATGGGCGCAATTGCCGAGATAGCAATCCTCGACATAATCCTTGTCGACGCCGGCGCGGTCGACCGCGTGGTGGATGGCGTGGGCCGCGAGCGACATCGGCGGCGTGATGTTGAACCCGCCACGGCCAGACTTGGCCAGGCCCGTGCGCGCATAGGAAACGATGACGGCTTCACGCATTGTTTTCTCCCTTTCGAACATTGGTATGGAGGCGTTCTCGATCGCCATTGGTACACAAAGTTGGAAGGCTGCGGGAGAAATAAAAATGCCGCCTTCGGTGATGAAGGCGGCATTGTTCCGCGGGTCGGAATATGTGGCGACGGGCGTGCTCTGTCACCTCTCCTTACGGGAGAGGTGAAGGATCAGAACGTCAGCGCCTTGACCTGCTTGACCTGCGGCAGCGCCTGCACCTTGGCGAGCAGGTCCGCCGGCACCGCGCCGTCGACCTCGACCAGCGCGATCGCATCGCCGCCCTGCTCGACGCGGCCGAGATGGAAGGTCGCGATGTTGATCCTGGAGTCGCCGAGGAGCCCCGCGAACTTGCCGATGAAGCCCGGCTTGTCCTCGTTGGTGACGTAGATCATCGACTTGCCGAACTCGGCGTCGACGCGGATGCCCTTGATGTCGACGAGGCGCGGCTTGCCGTCATGATAGACGGTGCCGGAGACCGAGCGCTCCTGGCGTTCGGTAGCGACCGTGACCGTGATCAGGCTCTCATAGTCGCTCTGGGCGGCGCGGACGATCTCGTCCACCACCATGCCACGCTCCTTGGCGACGACGGGCGCGGACACCACGTTGACCTCGCCCAGCATCGGCCGCAGCAGGCCCGACAGCACCGCCGAGGTGATCGCCTTGATCTTCATCTCGGCGACGTGCCCCTCATAGGTGATCTCGACCTTGAGGATGCCTGTCTCGGTGAGCTGGCCGGCGAACGAGCCGAGCTTCTCGGCGAGCGCGATGAACGGCTTCAGCTTCGGCGCTTCTTCCGCGGTGATCGAGGGGAAGTTCACCGCATTCGAGATCGCGCCGGTGAGCAAGTAATCCGACATCTGCTCGGCGACCTGGAGCGCGACGTTCTCCTGCGCTTCCGTGGTGGAGGCGCCGAGATGCGGGGTGCAGATCACGTTGGGATGGCCGAACAGCACGTTCGTCGTCGCGGGCTCCTCGACGAAGACGTCGAAGGCGGCGCCGGCAATGTGCTTGGAGTTGAGCGCATCGACCACCGCCTGCTCGTCGACGAGACCGCCGCGGGCACAGTTGATCAGGCGCACGCCCTTCTTCATCTTGGCGATCGCGGATGCGTCGATGATGTTCCTGGTCTTGTCGGTCAACGGCGTGTGCAGCGTGATGAAGTCGGCGCGCTTGAGCAGGTCGTCGAGCTCGACCTTCTCGACGCCGATGTCCTTGGCGCGCTCAGGCGACAGGAACGGGTCGAACGCGACGACCTTCATGCGCAGGCCGAGCGCGCGGTCGGCGACGATCGAGCCGATATTGCCGCAGCCGACCACGCCGAGCACCTTGCCGGTGATCTCGACCCCCATGAAGCGGTTCTTCTCCCATTTGCCGGCCTGGGTCGAGGCATCGGCCTGCGGGATCTCGCGGGCCAGCGCCAGCATCAGGGTGATGGCGTGCTCGGCGGTCGTGATCGAATTGCCGAACGGCGTGTTCATCACGATGATGCCCTTGGCGGTCGCGGCGGAGATCTCGACATTGTCGACGCCGATGCCGGCACGGCCGATCACCTTGAGGTTGGTGGCCTTCTCCAGGATCTTGGCGGTCGCCTTGGTCGCGGAGCGGATCGCGAGGCCGTCGTAATTGCCGATGATCTCGGCGAGCTTGTCCTTGTCCTTGCCGAGGTTGGGCTGGAAGTCGACCTCGACGCCGCGGTCTTTGAAGATCTGCACGGCAGCAGGCGAGAGCGCGTCGGAAATGAGAACTTTGGGTTTGGTCATCGGAATGTTCCTCTGCCTTCCCTGATGGGAGAGCCTTAGACCGGTTTGGGTGAATGTCTCGGAGCACTTCTCCCTCTCCCCGTTCTTACGGGGAGAGGGCTGGGGTGAGGGGCAGCCACGGGCAAAGGCGCTCGCGGAGAGGGCCCTCACCCGGCGCTACGCGCCGACGGAAGAGGTGAAAAGCAAACTTACGCTGCCTTGGCGAGCTGCGCCTTGGTCTCGGCAAAAGCCCAGTCGATCCACTGCGTCAGCAGCTCGACGTCCCTGGCCTCGACGGTGGCGCCGCACCAGATGCGCAAGCCGGCCGGCGCATCGCGGTAGTAGGCGAAGTCATAGCCGGCGCCTTCCTTCTCGACGAGAGCGACGAGCTTCTTGGAGAAGTCGGCCTGCGCATCCTCCGAGAGCGAGGTGATCGCGGGATCGGTGAACTTCAGGCACACCGAGGTGTTGGAGCGGATCGCGGCGTCCTTGGCCAGGAAGTCGATCCAGGGCGTCTTCGCCTTCCAGTCGGCCAGCACCTTGGTGTTGGCATCGGCACGCGCGATCAGCGCCTTGAGGCCGCCGATCGACTTGGCCCAGTTCAGTGCATCAAGATAGTCCTCGACGCAGAGCATCGACGGCGTGTTGATGGTCTCGCCGACGAAGATGCCTTCGTTGATCTTGCCGCCCTTGGTCATGCGGAAGATTTTCGGCAGCGGCCAGGCCGGCTTATAGGTCTCGAGCCGCTCCACCGCGCGCGGGGAAAGGACCAGCATGCCGTGCGCGGCTTCGCCGCCGAGCGCCTTCTGCCAGGAGAAGGTGACGACATCGAGCTTGGCCCAGTCGAGCGCTTGCGCAAACGCGGCCGAGGTCGCGTCGCAAATGGTCAGGCCCTCGCGGGTCGCGCTGATCCAGTCGGCGTTCGGCACGCGCACGCCAGAGGTGGTGCCGTTCCAGGTGAAGACGACGTCGCTCTTGGGATCGACCTTGGAGAGGTCGGGAATTTCACCATAAGCCGCGTTGAGCTTGGTGACGTCCTTGAGCTTCAATTCCTTGACGATATCGCTGACCCAGCCCTCGCCGAAGGATTCCCAGGCGAGCGTGGTGACGGGCCGTGCCCCGAGCAGCGACCACAGCGCCATCTCGACCGCGCCGGTATCGGACGCCGGCACGATGCCGATGCGATAATCGGCCGGCACTTCAAGCACTTCGCGCGTCAGATCGATCGCGAGCTTGAGCTTGGTCTTGCCGACCTTCGCGCGATGCGAACGGCCGAGCGCTGCGTCCTTGAGATTTTGGGCGTTCCAGCCGGGGCGCTTGGCGCAGGGGCCGGAGGAGAAATGCGGCACGTTCGGCCGCGAAGCGGGCTTCGCTACAGTCATAATCTACCCTTCCAGATAGTAAGCCTCCCGTTGGGGGGAGGTGTCCCGCCGCGGCTGATACGGGAATCGGGAAGGGCAGTCAAGGAAGTTCCGGCGTCTCACGCTGGAGTGATGGCTGCTCCGGTACGAGATCGGGCGATGCAACCGGGGCGAGCGCATTCAGCAAATCCGTGGCCTCGCTGATCAATTGCGCGGCACGGCGGCGGCTGCCGACCTTCAAAATACATTTGTCGTTGGCCTGCACAACGTAATCGTTGCCGACCTTGATCATGGAATAGCATGTCATCGAAATCCCCGAACCGACCGAGCCCGGTTTCAGACGCTCGCGTAGCACCGTTCGTTCCTCGATCAACGTGAACGACCAGGGGGTAGTTTATCAGCTCTTAAGATGAACGAATGCGCGATCCGATTGTGCAGCTTGCGCAACGGTCGCAAGATGCTGCATCAAAAGCGGACAGTCATGCCGGCGTGACTCGATGCAAATCCGAGACGCTTGTAGAAGCGCTGCGCGTCGACACGGCTCGCATGCGTCAGCAATTCGACCAGATTGCAGCCGCGGGCTTTGGCTTCCGTGATCGCCCATTGCACCAATTGCTCGCCGATGCCGCGGCTGCGGCAATCGGAGGCAACGCGCACATCCTCGAGCAGGCCGCGAATGCCACCTTGCGAGCTGATGCCTGCGAGCACCGCAAGCTGCAGGCAGCCGACCACCCTGCCCCCGGTCTCGGCGACCACGAGCGTGAGTTTCTGGTCGCGCGCGACCCGCTCGAACGCCTGATAGTAGACCGCCGGAAGCGGATCCTCGACGCGCTCGCGGGCGCGGCCGAGATGATCGTCGGCGAGCATCGCGACGATCGCGGGAACGTCCTCGCGGCGCGCGGGACGGATGGAAACGGACTTGTCGGTCATACAGGAAGCTCCAGATTCCGCGTGAGGGACTCAGCGCGCCGGCGGTAGACCGAGATAAGCCTCGGCTTCAGCGATCCAGCGGCGGACGGCGGCATGGCGGCCGAGATCGAAGCCGCCCTCATGCGCGAGACGGGTGTAGGCAAGCAGCGAGACGTCGGCGAGCGAAACCTCATCCTCCGCGAAGAAGCGGCTCGCGGTGAGATGCGCCTCCATGCGATCAAGCGCCGCATAGCCGCGCTTGACCTTGTCAGGATCGAGCTCGGATACCTCCTTGCCGAGATAGACCAGCTGGAAGCGGCACACCGCGATATAGGGCTCATGGCTGTACTGCTCCCAGAACAGCCATTCGTCCATCTTGGCGGCAGCAAAAGCATCGCGCGGAACCAGCGCGCTGTCGCGGGCGAGATAGCGGATGATGGCATTGGACTGCGCCAGCGCGCGGCCGTCGTCGAAGGCGACGGTCGGCACCTGGCCGGCGCCGTTCATTTTCAGGAATTGCGGCGTGCGCGTCTCGCCCTTGCGCGTATCGATCTCGATCCAGCGATAGGGCAATGCGAGCGTGTCGCAGACCCACTTCACCTTCAGACAATTGCCCGAGTTGCTGTCGCCGTAAATCTGCATCGCTGCCGCCCCGCTTTCGCCCGGCAGAGCATCAGGACGGAAGCAAGCTGTCAACCACGACGCAGCGAAGCAGCGTCAGAACTTGTAGCCGAGGCCGGCACGAACGGTGTTGATGCTGGTATCAACTGCCGAGGAGAAGCGGATATATTCGTACTCCGCCCGCATGAACAAGCCACCGACCAGGTTCACATCGACGCCGAGACCGGCGGTGTAGCCGTAGATCAGGTGATTGTGCTGGGTATCGTTCGCCGACAGCGGCTGCAGCGGTGTCCACGAAACTCCGTTGGTGCTGACCGCATCGGTGACCAGGACCGAACGCGAGATGTCGGCCTTACCAAGCGCGAGTCCGCCGAACATGTAAGGAAGGAAGCAACCCCAGGCATAAGCCGCGCGGCCACGGAATGTCGCCATATCCGAGATCGATATGGCGGCTGATGACGTTACCGCAACATCATGAAAGGCGCCGTCGGACAGCGCGGTTCCGCTGACAAGCTCCTTGAATGCGTTGGATGAGCCGCCATACGAGCCGTGCAAATAGCTCACTTCAAGACCATAGACGGCGTCTTCCCACTGCTCATTATATCCGAAGAAGGCACCATAGCCGCTGGCGCGGCTCGATTGCTTGCCAAGCCCGAGATTCCATTGCGAGACCTGCATCTGCTCGACGACGTTATGGTCGAGCAAAGCGGCGAGCATGTTGGTGTTCGTGCCACTGAAGCTTTCGTCCGACGATCCGTAGCCGGCCTGACCGCCAACGTAGAAGCCTTGCCAGTTGACGTTGGAATTGCTCAGACCATCGGTGAAGCTGCCGCGCAGGATCGGTACATCCGGCATGTCGGCCGCGTGCGCGGCAGACACCGTTCCCAACATCACCGCCGCCAACCAAAGCCTACGCATTGCAACGCTCCATCGAACTCGAACTTTCACTCGTGATCATGGCTCGTTAACCTTAACCAATGGTTGCGCCAGAGGCGTTCGTCGCCGCCAAGCAATGAAAAAATACGCAAAGCAAAACGGCGCGGGATGATCCCGCGCCGTTAAGAGACATTAAGCGATGGGGCTGGTGATCAGCCCTTGGTGACGAGCGGCGGCGGCATGTAGGCCGGCGGGCTGTCGAGATTCCAGCGCACACCGAGCTTGATGTCATGCGAGGTGATGTCCCTGAACTGGAACGCCGCGTGCGTGGTGTTGGTCACGCCGTCGAACGAGTAGCTGGCACCGGTGATGCCGCTGCCCATATCGACGTAGCTGTAAGCCAGTTCGAGAGTGAGGCTCGGGTTGACCTTGTAGGCCAGACCGGCATGTGCGGCCCAGGCGAAGTTCCACTTTGATCCAGTGCCGGCATAGTTCAGGCTGCGGCCCTGGCCACCTGCGCCGATGCTGTCGCCGGAGTCGGTGAAGTCAGAGATCGAGACGCGCGCCGTGCCGACGCCCGCGCCGATGAACGGCGTGATGCACCACCAGGTACCTAGATCAACATACGCGTTGGCCAAGAAGAGCAATTCCTGCTTGGTCGCGGTGTAGTTGTTGGTGCCCGCAAAGCCGGCTCCTGGACCCACGCCGGTGACGACATCCAGCCCCGTGAAAGTCGACTTGCCGCGGTACTGGCCGGTGACATCGGCCCGGAACCAGTTGTTGAAGCGATAGCCAGCGCCAAGGTCGAAGATGCCGGCGCTGTTGAAGCTGCTGGTCTGCGAGACCGCCACATTGTTGTAGGCGGCCGCGTTGGTGTCGAGCACCCGGTCGACGCGCTGGTTGCTGAAGCCAATGTCGCCGCGGAGATACCAGCCGCCGAAGTCCGCCGGCGGGGCGGGCGCGTACATCGGGGGCGGAGCTGCGATCGGCATATCGGCGGCGAACGCCATCGACGAGATCAGTGATGCCGCACCCGCGGCAAGGAGAGACTTAACGCTACGCATTGGCATCGTCCTTATGGCCGGTGAGGCAAAATGCAGCTGCCTCACGTTCTGGAAACTCACAGGCGGACGATCGCACCAAATGCTTAAGCGCCACTTAACCCTAATTTTTAAGGTTGATTTTTTCGCAACGAGCGCGCGCTTGCGGCGCAAGCGTTGCAAAAATGCGGCACGTGCACGCCGCAATTGCTAACGATTGATGAAGCCGCGTAGCGGCAAAACAGGATTTGTCAACGTACGTGACGCGGCAGCTTGGGCAGGAACACCGCGAGCAGGCCGATCGCCGGCAGATAGGCGCAGACCTGGTAGACGAACTCGATCGAGGTGTGATCGGCGAGCTTGCCGAGCACGGCCGCGCCGAGCCCACCGATGCCGAAGGCAACGCCGAAGAACACGCCGGAGATCATGCCGAAGCGATGCGGCACCAGCTCCTGCGCGAACACGATGATCGACGACGTCGTCGAGGAGATGATCAGACCGATGATCACCGTCAGCACCGCACTCGCATAGAGCCCGGCATAGGGCAGCGCCAGCGTGAACGGCAGCGCGCCCAGAATCGAAATCCAGATCACGATCTTGCGGCCGAAGCGATCGCCCAGCGGCCCGCCGAGAAACGCACCGACCGCATTCGCCGCAAGGAAGATGAAGAGGTACATTTGGGCGGCCTGCGTCGACACGGCAAAGCGGTCGATCAGGTAGAAGATATAGTAGCTCGACAGGCTCGAGACGTAGAGCTGCTTGGAGAACAGCAGCGCCACCAGCACGAGCAGCGCGACCGCGACCCGGCGCGAGCTCGGCGCGTCGGGATGCGCCTGCGCGACCACTGTCTTCTTCGCCTTGATCTGCGGCTCGTACCAGCGGCCGATGCGCCAGAGGATGACGATGGCGAGGAACGCGATCGAGGAGAACCAGGCGATGCTGCCCTGCCCGAATGGCACCACGATGAGCGCAGCAAGCACCGGCCCCATCGAGGTACCAAAGCTGCCGCCGAGCTGAAACACCGATTGCGCGAAGCCGTAGCGGCCGCCGGAGGCCAGCCGCGCGATGCGCGCGGATTCCGGGTGAAACACCGCCGAGCCGAGACCGACCAGGGCGGCGGCAATCAGGATGACGAGATATTGGTGCGCGGCGCTGAGCAGCAGCAGGCCGAAGAAGGTCGAGGCCATGCCGATCGACAGCGAGTACGGCTGCGCCTTCTTGTCGGTGTAGTGACCGACCACCGGCTGGAGCAGCGACGCCGTGAACTGGAACGCCAGCGTGATCATGCCGATCTGCGCGAAGTCGAGCGCGTAGGTGTCCTTCAGGATCGGATACACCGAGGCGATCAGCGACTGCATGGTGTCGTTGAGAAAGTGCGAGAAGCTGATGCCGGTGAGCACGATATAGGCCGGCCCTGCGGCGGCGGGCGTGATGCCGGCGACGACGACCGGCTCGGTCAGGGTTTCCTCGGAGACGAGAACTGGCTTGTTCAATGGATCGATCCCGGCAGGCGCGGCGAACAGCCGCACTGCCTAACTACGATGGCCGTAGTGGGCGAACCACCGCCAAAGCTCGATAGCTGGAATGCGTCTGTTTGCCCTTCTTGCTCTGCCGGAGAGGTCTCTCTCCCCGAGTCTGGAGTCACAGGGTAGGCAAAGGCGCACTTGCGCCGTGCCCACCATCGATCCAACATTGCAGCAGAAGCGGTGGGCACGCTTCCGCCTTCGCTCTTCGAGCTACGGCGGACAAGTCGCTTGCCCGCCCTACGATGCTCCCCCAACGGGAGACGGAAGGCCTCAAGCCGCAGCGGCCTGGCCGAGCGCCAAGACGATGGTGTCGACGACGTCCTCGATCAGGACGCGGTCTTCGCCTTCGCCCATGACGCGGATCACGGGCTCGGTGCCGGAGGAGCGGATCAGGAGGCGCCCGTGGCCGTTGAGCCGCTTCTCGCCGTCGGAGATCGCCGACTTCACCTCGGAATCGTCGAGCGGCTTGCCGCCCTTGTGGCGGACGTTCTTGAGGATCTGCGGCAGCGGATCGAAGCGGTGACAGACTTCCGACACCGGCCGGCGCAGCTTCTGCACCACCGCCAGCACCTGCAGCGCGGCCACGAAGCCGTCGCCGGTGGTGGCATAGTCGGACAGGATGATATGGCCGGACTGCTCGCCGCCGAGGTTGTAGCCGCCGCTCAGCATCTGCTCGAGCACGTAACGATCGCCGACCGGCGTGCGCACGAGGTCGAGCCCCTGCCCTTTCAGGAAGCGCTCGAGGCCGAGATTGGACATCACGGTCGCGACGATGCCCGGACGCGACAGCCGTCCATCTTCCTTCCAGCTCTGCGCGATCACGGCCAGCAGCTGGTCGCCGTCGACGACATGGCCGCGCTCGTCGACCAGGATGACGCGATCCGCGTCGCCGTCGAGCGCAATGCCGATGTCGGCGCGCATCTCGCGCACCTTCCGCGACAACGCTTCCGGCGAGGTCGAGCCGCAATCCTTGTTGATGTTGAAGCCATCGGGCTCGACGCCGATCGGCACCACGTCGGCGCCCAATTCCCACAGCGCTTCCGGCACCACCTTGTAGGCGGCGCCGTTGGCGCAGTCGATCACGACGCGCAGGCCGTCGAGCGAGAGATCGCGCGGCAGCGTGCGCTTGGCGAATTCGATGTAGCGGTCATGCACGCCGTCGATACGGCGGGCGCGGCCCAGGCTCGCACTTTGTGCGAGCCTCTTCTCGATTGGCTCGTCGAGCAGCTGCTCGATCTGCTTCTCGACGTCGTCGGAGAGCTTGAAGCCCTGCGGGCCGAACAGCTTGATGCCGTTGTCCTCGAACAGATTGTGCGAGGCGGAGATCATGACGCCGAGATCGGCGCGCATCGATTTGGTAAGCATCGCCACCGCCGGTGTCGGCATCGGGCCGACCAGCAGCACGTCCATGCCGACCGAGGTGAAACCAGCGACCATCGCATATTCGATCATGTAGCCGGACAGGCGGGTGTCCTTGCCGATCACGACCCGGTGGCGATGGTCACCGCGCTGAAACGCGAGGCCCGCGGCCTGGCCGACCTTGAGCGCGAGCTCCGGCGTGATCAGTCCGTTGGCGCGGCCGCGGATCCCGTCCGTCCCGAAATATTTGCGGCTCATATCGTCCCCCACGCAACAACCAGGGAGCCCCACGACACCTCGGGGTGCCCGAACGGTCCCCGCATCCCTGATTTGCTGGGTTCTTATAATGCCTCCGCCGCTAAATTGGCTTCAAAAAATATGATAAATCATTACGGAACCGGCGCCGCCAACATCCTGGTAACTTCTTGTTAACACTGTATTTCCCGTTTGAACGCCGGAACGGGGGTGGAACCGCGCTCAGGGCTTTCGCTTCACATGGCCGTCCGCACGGCTCGGCGCCGGCTGGGTGACGCTGACCGGATCGGAGCCCGGAAAGGTCTCTTCCAACCCCTCCTCGAGCGCGTCTTCGAGGTCCTGCTTCTCCTTGAGCTCTTCCGGCGAAGGTCCTCTGTGCGGCTTGGTCATGGCGCGCCTCTCGCAAACGATTTGGCTGTGCATCCAACCATGCTAGATGACCCCGAAACCTTCCGATGCAAGACTCTGAATATTGGCCTCCTGATCAAGCCGGGCCGGGGAACGTTCATGAAGCACATCACCTGTATCGACGATCTTCGCGCATTGCATAAGCGCCGCGTGCCGAAGGCGTTCTTCGACTATTGCGACCGCGGCTCCTACGCCGAGGAGACGCTGCGCGCCAACCGCGAGGACATGCAGGCGATCAAGTTCCGCCAGCGCATCCTGGTCGACGTCTCCAGGCGCGACACCTCGACCACGATTCTCGGCGAGCAATCGACCATGCCGCTGATCCTGGCGCCCGTGGGCCTGCTCGGCATGCAGCATGGCGATGGCGAGATTCACGCCTGCCGCGCGGCGCAGGCCGCGGGCATCCCGTTCACGCAGTCGACGATGTCGATCTGCTCGATCGAGGACATCGCGGCCAATGTCGAGAAGCCGTTCTGGTTCCAGCTCTACGTCATGAAGGACCGCGGCTTCATCAAGGAGCTGGTTCAGCGCGCGATCGCGGCGAAGTGCAGCGCGCTGGTGCTGACCGTCGATCTCCAGGTGATCGGCCAGCGCCATGCCGACATCAAGAACGGCATGACCATTCCGCCGGAATGGTCGCTGTCGAAGTTCATCGATTTCGCCACCAAGCCGGCCTGGGTCTCCGGCGTGCTGCAGGGCAAGCGCCGCACCTTCGGCAACATCGCCGGCCACGTGAAGAACACCGAGGACCTCAACCGCCTCGCCGAATGGACCGCCTCGCAGTTCGACACCTCGCTGAACTGGAAGGACGTCGAGTGGATCCGGAGCATCTGGCCGGGCAAGCTCGTCATCAAGGGCATTCTGGACGTCGAGGACGCCGAGGAAGCGGCCAAGACCGGCGCGCAGGCGCTGGTGGTGTCCAACCATGGCGGCCGTCAGCTCGACGGCGCGCCGTCCTCGATCGAGGTGCTGCCCGAGATCGCCGACGCCGTCGGCGAAAAGATGGAGATCATGTTCGACGGCGGCATCCGCTCCGGCCAGGACGTGATGCGCGCGCTCGCGCTCGGCGCAAAATCCTGCATGATCGGCCGCGCTTATGCCTACGGGCTGGGCGCCGGCGGCCAGGCCGGCGTCGCCAAGGCGATCGATATCATCCAGAAGGAGCTGCTCACGACCATGGGCCTGTGCGGCGTCAACAGGATCGACGAGATCGACGAGCACATTATCGCGGTATGAGATGCTTCCTAACCTCTCCCCGCTCTTCTGCGGAGAGAGGTCGGATGGCGCCTGGCGATGCGCAGCATCGTCCAAAGCAATCCGGGTGAGGGGCAAGGCACGCGGCCGCTCCAACAAAGAGCTATCCGACTCCCGCCGTGACTCAGCTCTCGTTCAAAGCCCAACTTGGGGAGGCAGCCCCTCACCCCACCCTCTCCCCGTAAGAACGGAGCGAGGGAGTGAAATGGCGACGCGCCGCTCACTGCTCACATCGGCGGCGTCACGCCATCGCGGCCGACATTGACCCGGTTCGCTTCCAGCGTGCCGTCATCCTTCTTCGCCGCGCCAAAGATGATCAGCCTGGCGCCGGGCTTGATCTCGGACTTGTCGCTGGCGACGAAGGTGACGATCGGCGTGTCGGGCGGCACCACGACTTTCTTCTCGCCGTCCTTGTATTTGACCGTGATGTTCTGGCCATTGGTGCCCTCGACGGTCTGCGCCACGGTGGCGTTGGTCATGGTCGAGTTGGCGCGGGCATCCCATGGGCGGAAGCCTTCGGCGGCGCCGCGCTGGTTTTCCGGAAAGATATGGACGGCAATGGCCTTCTGCGTTCCGTCGGGCTCGGGCATGGCGGTGACGCCGATATAGGAGCCCTCCTTGATCTCGGAGAGCTGCGTCTTCACCACGGCGAAGACGGCGACGTTGTCGGTCATCTTCACCGTCACATCGGTGCCCTCGCGCGTCTTGATGCCGAGCGTGTTGCCGTCGACGCTCTCGATGGTGCCGCGAATGCGGACGGTCGGCGCCTGCTGCTGCGCTGAAGCAGATGATGTCACGATGCAAGCGACGAATGCTGCCGCGACGGCGCGCGGCATCCAGTTGTTCAGGCTTGGCATGATGGTCCCCTTCAGAGTTTGCGGCGATCAGACAGGGCAACCCCGTCTGACTGCCGCTATTCCCTGAATCCCGATCACATCGGCGGGGTCAGGCCATCACGGCCGACACTGACGCGATTGGTCTCGAACGAGCCGTCGGGCAATTGCTTCATGAAGGCGATGACCTTGGCGCCGGCCTTCAGCTCGGACTTGTCGGCGGGCACGAAGGTCACCACCGGTGTCATATCGGAGACGAACACCTTCTTCTCGCCGTCCTTGTACTTCACCAGCAACGTATGGCCGTCATTGCCGACCACGCTCTCCGACACCGTGGCATTGGTCATGCGGGAATTGGGTTTGAGGTCATAGGGCCGCGAGCCTTCGCCGGTGCCGCGCATGCTCTCCGGAAACACGTGCACCTCGACCGCGTTCTCGCCGCCCTCCGGTCCCGGCACGGTGGTGGCGCCGACGAAGGAGCCGACCTTGATATCTGCGAGCGAAATCCTGGTGACGCCTGCCACGCGCAAATCCGATGCGATGTGAAGCTTGACGTCCTCACCGCTGCGCGACTTGACCAGCATGGTGTCACCCTCGACGCTCTCGATCGTGCCGCGCACGCGGGTCGGTACCGGCGCCTTTTGCGCGACGGCCGCGAGGGTGGAAGCAGCCACCATCGCAACAGCGATGAGCGGGCGCGTGAAATTTGCACGTTGGATCGTCATGACAGTCTCCGATTATCCCCACGGATAATGAACGCCGGAGACGGCGCACTATTCTCTCAAGTCTTTGTGAGATCGGCCTCGACCAGCGCGCGTAGTTCCGCACTCACCTCGGGCCGCTGGCCGAACCACAGCTCGAAGCCGCGCACCGCCTGGTGCAGGAGCATACCGAGCCCGTCGGCGGTGTTGAGCCCGCGGGCCCTGGCGGCCGCGAGCAGCGGCGTCACCAGCGGGACATAAACGAGGTCGGCGACGACCGCCCCTTGCGGGAGCCGCGTCACATCAACCTCGAGTGAAAGCTGGCCGTGCATCCCGAGCGAGGTTGTGTTCACGAGAAGTTTCGCCCGCGGCAGGACATTGTTGATCCCGTCCCAGCCAAGCGGATACACGTTCGGCCCGAATTCCGCGGCCAGCGCCTCGGCCCGCGCCAAAGTGCGGTTGGCGAGATGGACCCGGTCAAAGCCGCGTTCGAGCAGCCCGAACACCACCGCGCGCGAGGAACCGCCGGCCCCCAGCACCAGCGCTTCGTCCGCCTTGTCCCAGCCGGGCGCGCTGGCGTCGAGATTGCCGAGAAAGCCTTCGACATCGGTATTGGTCGAGCGCAACTCGCCGTCGGCAAACCACAGCGTGTTGGCGGCGCCCACCGCCCTGGCACGCGCGTCGGGCGTCGACAGCTCCAGCACGCCCTCCTTGTGCGGAATGGTGACATTGGCGCCGACAAAACCACGCAGCGACAGCCGCAGCACGAAATCGCGCAGGTTTTCGGGCGGAACCGCCTCGATGACATAGCCGCCCGAGATGCCGAGCGTGCGCAGCCAATAATGATGGATCAGCGGCGAGCGCGAATGCGCAGCCGGCCATCCGATCAAGCAGGCTGCGGGCGATTTGGGCGCGGTCATCTTTCCCTCGGGTCGTGTCGAGGGCGATCCATTTCGCGTCCGGCCGGTCCTGTCAAGCAGGCGGGGACGGCTCCGCGGATTCGGTCACGCCGGGCACGGCCTTGATATCGGCAACCGCGCGATCGATGGTCTGGCGATAGCGCGCGCGCTGCGGGCTCACGCCATGAGTCAGCAGCGCGCGGCGCACCGCAGGCGAGGCCCCGGTAATGAACAGCCGGATGCCTTGTCGCTTGGCCTTGGCCGCGACGCGGCCGAGCACGTTTGCGGCGGTGGAATCCAGGAACGGCACCGCGGCGAAATCGACCACGAGCGCCTTGCGCTTGTCGGCGATGCCGTCGAGCACGCCTCCGATCGCAGACGCCGCACCGAAGAAAAACGCGCCGGTGATGCGGTAGACCAGCACGTCGCGGTCGACCGCCAGCGCGGGATCGTAGGGCACGCGCGCGCCATTGCCGTCGTCGGGACGATCGGCCGCGACCAGCGGCGAGCGCTCCTCGATGCCGGTCATCTCCGCCATGCGATGGATGAACAGCACCGCACCGAGCGCGAAGCCGACCAGAATGCCTTCGGTCAGATCGCGGAAGATCGTGAGCAGGAAGGTCGCCAGCAGCACGACCGCATCGCCCCAGGACGAACGCAGCAGCGTCGCGAATTCCTGTTTCTCCGCCATGGTCCAGGACACCACGACCAGCACGGCGGCCAGTGCTGCGAGCGGGATGTAGCTCGCGAGCGGTGCAGCGACCAGCATGAACAGCAGCAGGAAGGCGGAGTGCAGCATGCCCGCCAGCGGCCCGCGCGCGCCGGCGCGGATGTTGGTCGCGGTGCGCGCAATCAGGCCGGTGACGCAGATGCCGCCGAACAGCGCCGCGCCGATATTGGCGACGCCTTGTGCTACCAGCTCGCAATTGGAGCGATGGCGGCGACCGGTCATGCCGTCGGCCACCACCGCCGACAGCAGCGATTCGATGGCCGCGAGCAGCGCGAACGAGATCGCATCCGGCAGCACCGCTTTCGCCTTCGCAGCGAGAACGCCGGCAGCGCCGGCGAGGGCAATTCGCGCGGGATGCCGCCGAAACGGCTGCCGACGGTTTCGATCGGCAGCGACAGTGCAGCCGTCGCGATCGCCGCGAGCACGACCGCAATCAGGATGCCGGGCCAGGACGGCCGCCAGCGCCGCAAGCCCGCGATGATGGCGATGCTGACGAGAGCGACGCCGAGCGCGGACGGATTGATGGTGTGAAGGCCGCCCGCGAGTGCTGCGAGCTTCGGCACGAACTCGCTCGGCTCCTTCCCCGCGAGCGTGATGCCCGAGAGATCGCGCAGCTGGCTCGCGAAGATGATCACGGCGATACCGGCGGTGAAGCCGACCGTGACGGGATAGGGAATGAACTTGATATAGGTGCCGACGCGCAGCAAGCCCGCAGCGATCAACACCATGCCCGCCATCATGGTGGCGAGGATGACGCCGTCGACGCCATGCCGCTCCGCCGTCACCGCGACCAGCACGATGAAAGCGCCCGCAGGCCCGCCGATCTGGAAGCGGCTGCCGCCGAGCAGCGACACGATGAAGCCGCCGACGACCGCAGTGTAGAGCCCGCGGTCCGGCGTCACGCCGGAGGCGATCGCGATTGCCATCGACAGCGGCAGCGCGACGATTGCGACCGTGAGGCCCGCAAACACACGTCGGCGCGGAAATCCGCGAGGCCATAGCCTTCCCGCCAGACGGTGATGAGCTTTGGCAGATAGAGTTCGGTAAAGGTCGGCTGACGAAGCTGGTGCAGCTTGCCTGCGTGTTCGCCCGTGATGCTCATGCCCACAATGCTCCGATGCATCGTGCAGCCGCGTGCTCCGGCGCGACGGTGCGTTAGTTCAGACTGCTTCCGAGCATGATCATCGCGGGATCATGCCCCACCCGACGCGGCGGCCCCGGCTCCCTCAGCCGAACGCCACGTCCCCGCCCTCGCTGCGCGCCTGTTCGGCGATCAGCTCGACGCCGGCCCGCTCGAACGCTTCGACCACCTTCATCAGGGTCTCGACCACGCCGCGAACGTTGCCGGTGCTTGCTTCCATCCGCTGGATGGTCGGCAGCGAAACGCCGGCGAGCTCGGCCAGAGTTTTCTGGTCAATGCCGAGCAGCGCGCGAGCTGCCCGCATCTGGAATGACGTGATCACCTTGGCCTCACGTGTCAGAGCTTATAAGTGATATCTGGAGTATGTACAATGATGTAAAATACATCACACCAGGGCAAGCGCAAGTGCTCTCCCTGCCCTTCTGCGGGGAGAGGTCGGATCGCGGTAGCGATCCGGGTGAGGGGCTGGCACGCTGTTGCGGCGAGCCAATGTCCGTCCGACTCGTAAGACAATTCAGGAAGGCGGTCGTGGAAACAGCCCCTCACACGCCCTCTCCCCGTGAGAACGGAGAGGGAGTGTCAGAGTGGTGCCTGCCCTTATCGCGCGACGCAGATCACGCCGCGTGCTGATGCGCGGCGATGATCTGGTCGGCGGCGCGGCCCGTAACTTCGGCCATGTGGTCGAACTGACGGGTGAAGCTGCCGGCGCCTGCGGTTGCCGAGCGCAGCTCGACGATCAGCTCGCCGATCTCGGCCTCCGGCATCATGGCGCGGACGCAGTCCCATCCGCTCCAGCCGTCGCGGGTGTCGAAGCCGAGGATCTGGCCGCGCCGCGCCGACAGGATCGCGTTGATCTTGGCGGTGGCATCGGTCGGACACACGATCTCGACCACATGGATCGGCTCAAGCAGCACCGACTGGCATTGCGGCAGGCCTTCATTGAGCCCGACCCTCGCCGCCGTGCGGAAGGCGAGGTCGGAGGAATCGACGCTGTGATAGGAGCCGTCAGTCAGCGTCACCTGCAAATCGGTGACCGGGAAGCCGAGCGGACCGCGCGCGAGCCCGTCGACGACCCCCTCCTCCACCGCACCGATATAGTTGCGCGGCACCGCGCCGCCGACGACCTTCTCGTCGAACTTGAAGCCCTCGCCGCGCGGCAGCGGCCTGATGTCGAGCACGACATCGCCGAACTGGCCGTGACCGCCGGACTGCTTCTTGTGGCGGCCGCGCTGGACGATCGGCTTGCGGATGGTCTCCTGGTAGCCGATCGCGGGCGGATGCGAGGAGATCTTGACGCCGAAGCGATCGCGCAGCCGCTCGCTGGCGACCCGCAGGTGCATCTCGCCCTGGCCCCACAGCACGGTGTCGTGGGTCTGGGCGTTCATCACGATGACGAGCGACGGATCCTCCTCGTGCAGCCGCGACAGCGCCTGGCCGAGCTTGACGTCGTCCTTGCGATCGGTGGCCGCAACCGAAATTGCGAGCACCGGCGGCGTCGGCTCTGCGGCCGCGAGCGCGGCTGGCGCGGTCTTGCCGCTTGAGACCGTGTCTCCGGTCTTGACCGGATCGAGCTTGGCGAGCGCCACGGTGTCGCCGGCTTCGGCCGAGGCACGCTTGCTGTCGTAAGCGCCGTTGACGGCGAGGATGCCGGAGATGCGGCCCACGCCGCCGGAGGAGGATTGCAGCGTGGCGCCGTCGTCGAGATGGCCGGCGAGCAGCCGCGTCAGCGATAGTTTTCCGCCGTGTTGCGAATGCAGCGTCTTGAAGACGAAGCCGAGCGCGTCCTTGGCGGAGGGCACGCCGAGACGCTTTGCGGTCTCCGCAATGCCGGGCGCCTCATGGCGCAGCGCCTTCATGAGACGCAGCACGCCGTTTTCACGCGCGGCAGCGCCGAGCAGCACGGGGCAGATCAGTCCCTCGCGCAATTCGCGGGCGAGGTCGTCGAACACGGCATCGCGCGGCGGCTGGATATCCTCGAGCAATTGCTCCATCAGCGCGTCATCGTGGTCGGCGAGCTTCTCCAGCATCGAGAAGCGGGCCTCCTTCTCGCGATCGAGATCACCGCCATCGAGCGCAACCACTTCGGATGCCTTGTGCTCGCGATAGACGAACGCGCGTTCCAGCGCAAGATCGACAAAGCCCTCGATCAGTTCGCCCTTCCAGATCGGGATCTGACGCAGCACCAGCGGCACGCGCGAGGCGGGCTGGAGTGTCGCGAGCGTCTCGCGGATGCGCTTGTTGGCGCGGTCGATCTTGTTGAGGAACAGGAAACGCGGGATCTTCAGCTCCTCCAGCTCGCGGAGGATGATCTGAAGCTGCGGCAGCTTTTTCTCGTCGGCCTCGCACACCACGACCGCGGCGTCGACCGCAGGAAGCGCGGCGCGCATGTCGTGGGCGAACTCGACGGAACCGGGACAATCCAGCAAGGTGTAGCTGTCGCCCATGAAACTCGTGGTGGCGGCAGTCAGCCCGACGGTCATCTTGTGATGACGGGCCTCAGGCGTGGCGTCGCCGACGGAAGTTCCGGCATCGACGCTGCCGGCGCGCGGGATTGCGCCCGTTCGCGCCAGGATTGCTTCGAGAAGAGTGGTTTTACCGCTTTGGAAAGGGCCCACCAGCGCAATGCACCGTGGACCTCGGGGACTTCTGACGTCTTGTCCCATTCGCCGCCTCCTTGTTTGGAGCTCGGCCCATGATTGGGTCGGCAAACGCAGATGCTCTGCCGGTCCCCGAGATTTGGCAAGCATCAAACGTCGCTGCGGTGCGTCCTCAGTTAGACCAAGTCTTTAACGGCTTGTGTTCCACCTCTCCCATCGCGAAAGGTGAAGCAACACCTCCGCCGGTGCGCTTAACGGCCCGGACGGAGTTCCAGGCTCTCGAGCCCCGCGGCGACGTTGAGGCCGACCTGCCCCTGTACGCTCAACGGTTGAAGCGCGATCGAATTGTTGGAGCCGCCGATCAGCGCATTGCCGCCGAGGCCGACGCCGACCGAGGCGCTGCCCTGCGCGCCGGCATAATTGCCGGAGAGATCGCCGGGGCCGAGCCGGTTGACCGGCGCGAACACGCCCCAGGCGAGCGACGTCTCCTGGGTGATGCCGAGGTCGAGGCCCACTTTACGGATGGTCGCGACATAGCGGTCTTCGGGCAAACCCTCGGCACGCAGCACACAGCCGAGATTGGTCACCGATCCCACCACGAAGCCGACGCTGGCGCCGCCGCGGCATTCGAGCACGCCGACCTGCACCATCCGCGATTGCGCGCTGGCGCCTGCGACGGAGGCGACGAGGCTCGCAATGGTGAATCCGGCAAGGAGGAGTGAGCGGCGCATGAAATGTCTCCGGCTATGAATGTGATGCGAGTAGAGCAGGCGCCATTCCCGACGCGCGCGATGGTCTATGCCACAACAACCTTGTGGGTACCAGATCGGATGCGTTGAAAGGCGAACTCGCGCAAAGAGCCCTCACCCCACCCTCTCCCCGCAAGAGCGGGGCGAGGGAGGGCGCCGCCGGTGCGCCCCTTACGTCAGGCAATCATTGGAGCGCGCTATCGGGTGCGACTTAATCTCTCCCCGCCCTTCCGCGGGGAGAGATCGGATTGCGCCTGGCGATGCGCAGCATCGTCCAAAGCGATCCGGGTGAAGGGCAAGGCACGCTGCTGGCCCAAACGAAATCCATCCGACTCCGCTCGATCGAGGCACTAACGACAAAGGCCCGCCGAAGCGGGCCTTTCAATTCTCAACTGCGGGCGTGGTTAGCGCAGATTGCCGCAGAAGCGCTGGATGCGCTTGCAGGCGTCTTCGAGATCCGAGGTCTTGGTCGCGTAGGAGATGCGGAAGGCCGGGCCGAGGCCGAAGGCAGAACCCTGCACCACGGCGACGCCTTCGGTCTCCAGCAGCTCGGTGACGAACTGCTCGTCGTTGGAGATCACGCTGCCCGACGGCGCCTTCTTGCCGATCGTGCCCGCGCAGGACGGATAGACGTAGAACGCACCCTCGGGACGCGGGCACTCGATGCCGTTGGCCTGGTTGAGCATGGAGACGACGAGATCGCGACGTTCCTTGAACACCTTGTTGTTGGCGGCGATGAAGTCCTGCGGACCGTTCAGCGCTTCCACCGACGCCCATTGTGAGATCGAGGACGGGTTCGAGGTCGACTGCGACTGGATCGTCGACATCGCCTTGATCAGCTGCGCGGGACCACCGGCATAGCCGATGCGCCAGCCGGTCATGCAATAGGCTTTCGAGACGCCGTTCACGGTGAGCGTGCGGTCGTAGAGGCCGGGCTCGACCTGTGCGACGGTGGTGAACTGGAAATCGTCATAGACGAGGTGCTCGTACATGTCGTCGGTCATCACCCACACATGCGGATGCTTGACCAGCACGTCGGTGAGCGCCTTGAGCTCGGCCTTGGTGTAGGCCGCACCGGTCGGGTTCGACGGCGAGCATAGGATCACCCATTTGGTCTTGGGCGTGATCGCGCGATCGAGCGCTTCGGCCTGGAGCTTGAACCCGCTCGCGGCTGTACAGACCACCGGCACCGGCTCGCCGCCGGCGAGCGCCACCATCTCGGGATAGCTGACCCAATAGGGCGCCGGGATGATCACCTCGTCGCCCGGATTGATGGTCGCCATCAGCGCGTTGTAGAGCACCTGCTTGCCGCCCGTGCCGACGATGATCTGGTTCGGCTTGTAGACGACGCCGTTCTCGCGCTGAAACTTCGCGATGATCGCGTCCTTCAGCTCGGGGATGCCGTCGACCGCGGTGTACTTGGTCTTGCCGGATTCGATGGCGTGGATCGCCGCCAGCTTGATGTTCGCGGGCGTGTCGAAGTCGGGCTCGCCGGCGCCGAGGCCGATGACATTGCGGCCCGCCGCTTTCAGCGCGCGTGCTTTATCCGTGACCGCGATGGTCGCGGACGGCTTCACACGGTCGAGCGCAGCAGCAAGAAAGGCCATCGTCATCTCCTGACAAGCGTCGTGAACCCTTTGGCCTCACGACTCTGATTGTGGGAATGAAAACACCCTAAAACGTGTGTCGCTGCGCCGCAAGAAACTTCGGCCCGATCTCGAAAAAGTTTACGGGTTTGGAGCGATTCGAGGCGCGATTTCCCGCAATTTTCCGCAACTTTGCCGGGCAAACCCCTCATATCCGGCAAGGCTTGTCCTCGGAGCAATTCGGCAATTGCGTGATGGTCAACCAGATTGTGGGCAGGCCCGGGCTTGTCCTGGCATCGACGTTGTTTGCCGTGTGGCAAGGCGTGGATGGCGGGGTCAAAGCCCGGCCATGACGGTATGGAAGCTCGACCGTCTCACACAATGCGCAGAGCGATGCGTCCCGCATGTTGACGCAAGCGTGATCTGATTTGCAGCGTCGCACGAACATGATCTTCCGCGGCGTTGCAGTGCGGTAGGGATTTCGAGTTTTTCTACGGGGCGGCCCTTGCGGCGGATTCGCATCGGCATCATTGTTTAGCCGCGGTGCGGGGCAACAAGCGCGCCGCACCTTCCCGTTCCCTGAATCGAACTCCCAGAATGTACAAGCTCTATTCGATGCAACGCTCAGGCAACAGCTACAAGGTCCGCCTCGCGCTGGCGCTGTTGAACCTGCCCTACGAACCGATCGAGGTGGACATTCTGCGCGGCGAGAGCAAGACGCCGGACTTCCTGGCGAAGAACCCGTCCGGACAGGTGCCGCTGCTCGAGGTCGGCGACAATCGCTATCTCGCCGAGTCCAACGCCATCCTGTGGTACGTCGCCATCGGCACGCCGCTCGCGCCGGAGAACCGCATTGATCGCGCCGAGGCGCTGCAATGGATGTTCTTCGAGCAGCACGCGCTCGAGCCCAACATCGGTGCCGCCTATTTCTGGCTCTCGCTGGTCAAGGGCGGCCGCGACCTGCAGGTCCACGCGCTGGAGGACTGGATGGAGCGCGGCTATGGCGCGCTCCAGGTGATGGAGAACCACCTCAAGACCAACGCCTATTTCGCCGCCCGCCAGCTCACGGTCGCCGACATCGCGTTGTACGGTTACACCCACCTAGCCGACCGCTGCGACTTCGACCTCTCGCCCTTCCCGGCGATCCGCGACTGGCTGAAGCGCGTCGAGGCCGCGCCCGGTTTCGTGGCGATGGACTGGCGCCCCGCCAACATCGACGACCCCGCCAGCATCGCGGCGGAGGCCTGAAAACCGGTGCAGCGTTAAGAAATAGCGGGCATTGCGTTAACCTTTGCCCCATTCCCGCCGCTTTCAGGGGAGTTGCCGCCCCATTATTGCCCGCTGAAATTGTGAGGTTGTCCGGCGTCGCGGGTGATCTGCTCGCACGTTGAAGGATTTAGACCATGATTCGGGCGTCCGGCACGGCTGGCTTTCAGGGCCGTCCCGATACCGTCGCATCTTCCCGGTTGACCCACGCGGTCGCGGCCTCGCTCGCCGTCGCCGCCCTCTCGCTATGCCTGATCGTCACCCTCACGGTGCTCTCGACCAAGGCGACCATGGCGATGGGCCTGCCGGTCTGATCCCCGTTTCGTCCTCGCTAGCTTCAAGGTGCCTCGCGCCGACCGGCATCGCGACAGGACAATGATGAAATCGCCTGTGGTAGTCGTTGCAATCACGCTGACTGCGGCCATCCTGGTCGCGGCGTCGCTTTTGATTTTCGTCGGCACCCGCAAGGGCCCGGGGACGTCGACGTGGAACGCGCCCGCACTGCAGCAGCGCAAGATGCACGCGCATTTGGTCTAAAATCATCCGAAAGCTTTGAGCACGCAGGCAAGCGCCCGTTAAGCGCACCGCGCGAAATCGGATTGCGCTTGCGCAACCATCGGTCAGTCTGACGGCCTTATCCCGTTCAGGGAGGAACGAGCCAGGCCCATGCGGTTCGGATGGCGTGCCATTTCCGGTCCCGTGCTGACGGCAGCGATCGCACTGCTGGCAATCCTGCTCGACCGTCACGCTCCCGCGCTCGCCTGCACCGCTGTTCGTCGGCGTCGTGGCGTTGGCCGGCTCGCTCTCGGGCTTTGCGTCCGCACTCGGCAGCGCCGCCATTGCCGTGATCGGCGCGGCGCTGCTCGCGCTCAGCCACCGCACCACGCCCGGCTTTGACGTGACCGACCTCGCGCCACTCGGGCTGCTCGCGCTGGCGAGTGCCGGCACCGCCGCCATGACAGGGCTGCTGCGCGAACGTCTGCTCGAGGCCTTTGCCGCCGAGCGGCACAACCACGCCGTTGCGGCACGGCTGTCGGCGGCGCTCGACCAGATCGATATCGGTATCGTGCTGCTCGACGCCGAGACCCGCGCCGAATTCATCAACCGCGCCTTCCGCGATTATTTCGCGCTGCCGGACGAAACGGCCGATAACAAGCCGCCCTTCATCGCGCTGATGTATCACGGCCGCGACACCGGCGCCTTCGAACTGCCGGAGGACGAGTTGGGCATCTTCATCGCGCAGCGCATGGAGATGATGCGGATCGGCGACCCGACGCCGATCAATATCGCGTTGCGCAACGGCGAGGTGCTGCGTTTCGTCTGCGCCGCGCTGCCCGACGGCGGTCGCATGCTGAGCTACACGCCGGTGACCGACCTCGTGCGCCACACCGACGCGCCGGCGCGCGCCGATTACTTTCGCTCGCTGCGCGATCCCACAGGGCGGAAGCTGATCCGGTACTTGCGGGTCGCAGAGTGATGCGCGACATCGCAATTGATTGATACGCCCTTCATCACGTATGAAGGGCACCTCATCGATCGCGGATTTGCCAGATGTCGCTTACCGTTCGCTCCGTCACTCGACAGGATTACGATCAATGGCTGCCGCTGTGGGACGGCTACAACGCCTTCTACGGCCGCTCCGGTCCGACCGCGCTCGCGCCTGAGATTACGAAGGTGACCTGGCAGCGCTTCTTCGATGCCTACGAGCCGGTGCATGCGCTGGTCGCCGAAAGTGACGGCCGCCTGCTCGGGCTTACGCACTACCTGTTCCATCGCAGCACCACCGCGATCGAGCCGTCGTGCTATCTGCAGGACCTGTTCACGCTAGAAGCCGCACGCGGCAAGGGCGTCGCCTCGGCGCTGATTGATGGTGTCTATGAGCGCGCCAGGCTCGCGGGCTCGCCGCGGGTCTATTGGCAGACGCACGAGACCAACGTCACGGCGCAAAGCCTGTACGACAAGGTCGCGGAACGCTCCGGCTTCATCGTCTATCGCAAGATATTCTGATTTTTGCTGAGACGAGCGCCCTGTGGATAACTCCACCTGTCACCGGCGCGTAACACACCGGGACTAGCTTGGGCCTGCGTCTGATCAGGCCCCCCGTCACAGATCAAGCGCCCAAGCGGTCCCCCGTCAGTCGCCGCGTCTGACAGGGGCCGCATTTTTTTATCCGCAGTTCCTTTCAGCATGGCTGCAACGCAGGCAGACGCTTGCCGCTGCGTCGCACCGCAGTCACAATGAGCGTCTGCTCTCTTCTGACAGGATCTCCCATGGAAATTCGTAATCTCGGCGGTTCCGGCCTGCGCGTGTCCGCAGTCGGGCTCGGCTGCAACAATTTCGGCCAGCGCACCGATCTGGAGACCTCGCGAAAGGTGATCCACCGCGCCATCGATCTCGGCATCACGCTGTTCGACACCGCCGACATCTATGCCGGCCAGGGCGGCTCGGAGACGGTGCTCGGCACCGTGCTCGGCGACCGCCGCAAGGACATCGTGCTCGCCACCAAATATTCCAAGCCGATGGCGGCCGACGGCACCAAGCAGGGCGCCTCGCGCCGCTACATCATGAACGCGGTCGAGGCCAGCCTGACGCGGCTCAAGACCGATTACATCGATCTCTACCAGCAGCATGATTACGATCCGCTGACGCCGCTGGAGGAGACGCTGCGCGCGCTCGACGATCTCGTCCGCCAGGGCAAGGTCCGCTACATCGGTCATTCCAACTTTCCGGCGTGGCGCATCGCTGAGGCCGAGTTCACCGCGCGCGCGATGAACGTCGGCCGCTTCGTCTCGGCCCAGGACGAGTACAGCCTCGTCGTCCGCGACATCGAGAAGGATCTGCTGCCCGCAGCCCAGGAATACAAGCTCGGCCTGCTGCCGTTCTTCCCGCTGGCGAGCGGCCTGTTGACCGGCAAATACCAGCGCGGCGCGGCAGCCCCCGCCGACACGCGCTTCGGCAAGGCGCCGGCGCTGCGCGACCGCTACGTCACGCCGCGCAACGAGGACATCGTCGAGAAGCTCCAGGCCTTTGCGAAGGCGCGCGGCCATTCGATGCTCGAACTCGCCTTCTCCTGGCTCGCCGCCCGCCCGCAGGTGTCGAGCGTGATCGCCGGCGCCACCCGCGTCGAGCAGGTCGAGCAGAACGTCAAGGCCATCGCCTGGCAGCTCGGCGCGGACGATCTTGCCGCGATCGATGAGATCACCAAGGGCTGATGTTTTGAAACGCGGCGCTATTTGGCGCCGCGTCCGACCGTCTGAATGACTTCAAAGCCTTCGAACTGGGGATGGCCGAGATAGAGCGGCTTGTTGTCGCCGGCCCTGTGATGCGCGGCGCGAAACGCCTCCGATTTGGTCCAGGCCTCGAACGCCGCGTGATTGGCCCACACCGTGTGCGAGGCATACAGCGTGTAGTCCTCGAGCTCGGGCCCTCTGAGCAGGTGGAATTCGACGAAGCCCGGCACCTTGTCCAGATGCGTGTCGCGGGAGAGCCAGACCTGCTCGAAGGCGGCTTCGGAGCCTTTGGTGACGCGGAAGCGGTTCATGGCGATGTACATGAATGATTTCTCCTGAAGTGAGGAGGCGCCGTTCTATCGCTCCCTAGCCCCGGGGAGAGGGTGGGGTGAGGGGCTACCTCCGCAAGTTCGGTGTGAAATGTAGGCGATGTGCGTGACGTGCGCACTGTGATTGTGCGAGTCGGATGGACCGCTGCTTTGGGAAACTATGTGCCTTGCTCCTCACCCGGATCGCTATGCGATCCGACCTCTCCCCGCAAAGAGCGGGGAGAGGTTTAGTGTGCCTCGAACCCCTTCCGATTGGACTCAGTCAGGGACGCGCCGCTCTCTCACTCCCTCGCCCCGTTCTTACGGGGAGAGGGTGGGGTGAGGGGCTGCCTCCGCGAGTTCGGTCTGAATTGTAAGCGAAGCGCGTCATGCGCACACTGTCATTGTGCGAGTCGTATGGATCACCATCTCGGCAACACTGTGCCCTGCCCCTCACCCGGATTGCGTCCGACGATGCTTCGCATCGCCCGGGGTAATCCGACCTCCCCCGCAAAGGGCGGGGAGAGGTTAAAGTACCAGCCCCTTCATTGGCCTGGCGGTTGCGCTGTCGGGGAACACCGTCTCGGCCAGCACGCGATCCGACAGGCCGAACTGGCCCTGCAGCACGCCCTTGATCACGGAGCGCAGATCGGTGGTGGGCTTGAGGTCGCGGGCCTCAAAGAGGTTGGCGGGCTTGAGGCCAGGCCAGTCGGAGATGACGCGGCCGCCCTTCACCGCGCCGCCGGCGAGCAGTGCGATGGTGCCGGTGCCGTGGTCGGTGCCGTCGGTGCCGTTGATGCGCGCGGTACGGCCGAATTCAGTGGCGATGACAACAACAGAGTCGCGCCAGCGGTCGCCCAGGCCGCTTTCGAATTCGGCGAGCGCACCATCGAGACCGCCGAGCAGGAAGGCGAGCCGTCCGACCGGACCGCCTTCGTTGGCATGCGTGTCCCAGCCGTCGAAGGCGAGTGCGGCGATGCGCGGACCGTCATCGGCGGCCATCAGTTTTGCTGCGCCCCTCGCGACCTGCCGCATCTGCGCAACCTGATTGCCGGGCTTCGGCTTCATGTCGTCGCCGCTCGCGGCCTTTTCCAACTGGAGACCTTGCGACAGCGCCGCGGCCAAAGCGGGATCGCGATGACGATAGAGATCAACGAGCCGCATCGCGGTGTCGTCGTCGGCCTGCGGCAGCGCGACCGGAGCCCAGCCGACCGTCGGCGCATTGCCGCGCAGCACCAGCGGCGTGGTCGGGCCGACCGCAAGCCCGCTCGACACGCGCTCGCCGCGCGGCAGCGCTTCCAGCGCGCGGTTGAGCCAGCCGGATTGCACGCGGCCCGGACCGGCATAGCCGCTCTCGAGCACGTCCTGCCCGTCGAAATGCGAGCGATCGCGATAAGGTGTCGCCACGGCATGAATCACCGCGGCATGCTGCGCGCGATACATCCGCGCAAATTCCGGCATCGCCGGATGCAGCGCGAAGAAGCTGTCGAGCATGATTGCGGGATGCGCGCCGTCCGGCGTCAGCGCGATCGAGCCGTGCAGGCCGGCATAGTCGGGATCGCCGACCGGCGCGACGGTCGCGAGCCCGTCGAGCGCACCGCGCAGGATCACCACGACCAGCCGGGGGTCGCGCCCGTCCGCCGCGCGCGCGAATTTCGGCAAATAGGCCCAGGCCGCGAATGAGGCGCCGCCGAGCAGGAGGCCGCGGCGCGAGGTGAGGAGCCGGTTTTCGACGCAGTCGATCATCATCATCTCCTCTGCAATTCCGGCGACATCAGCAGCAGCGCCAGCGCCTGCTGGCGCGATTCCGCGCGCTCGACGGTTTTGCGCGTTTCGGTTGACGCCGCATCGGCGGCGGCGAATTCAAGAAGATCGAGCGGATCGATGTTTGGCCCGAGCCGCGCACCCATCTGCGAGGCGATGTCGAGCCGGAGCTTCATGCCTTCCGGAGCGGCCCAGGCCACGGACGTGTCCGGAAAACCGTTCGGTCCGGCCGGTGTCCACAGCGGTTGGCCGAGCAGATTCAGATTGTTGAGATAGAAACCCGGATCCTCCGGCACGCGTGCGAGCAGCCGGCCGCTCGCGACCAGGAAATCGTAAGGCGAGCGCATCTTGGTCAGCGACGCCGTCCAGGCTTCGTCGGAATCGACCAGCGCCGTTGCGAGCGCCTTGAGGTCGCCGTCAGTCCTGACGAAGACATCGCGCAAACGTGCAACCAGCGCCTGTGGCGGATCATCGGCAACGAAGTGGCGGACGAATTTGGTTGCGATGAAGTTCGCGGTCGAGGGATGGCGCGCGATGTCGGCGAGCGCGGCTTCGCCCTGCGCCAGGCCAGTCGCTTCGTAGGTCTTGCCGAGCAGCTGCTGCGGCCCGGGCTGGTGCGCGTTGGCGTTGAAGACGAACGAGCCGGGTGCTCCGAGCTGCCCCTGCCGGCCGGCAAAGGTCCATCCCGTGATGATCCGCGCGAGCGAGGTGACGTCCTCCTGCGTATAGCCGCCGCCGACACCAAGCGTATGCAGCTCCATGATCTCGCGCGCGAGGTTCTCGTTGAGCCCGCGCTTGCGGTTCTGGCCCGCGCGCGAATCCGGTCCGAGCGATTGCTGGTTGTCGAGAAAGAACAGCATCGCCGGATGCTGCTCGACCGCCTTCAGCATGTCGGCGAAACGCCCGAGCACGTGCGGGCGGATCGCCTCGCGCTCGAACGCGCCGGCCCACATCCGCGCCAGCTCGCCCTTGTTCGCGGAGATGCAGAAATGATTGGACCAGAACACGACAAGGCGCTCGGTGAAGCCGCAATCGACCATCATCGCGCGTTGCAGCCGCGCCAGCGCCTCGGCGCGAAAGGTTTTCTGGATGACGTTGAGCGGTTGCGGCGCAGGTTTAGCGGGCGGCGGCGCGGCCATGTTCGGCTGCATGGTCTCTGGCTTCGCGGCTGTGTCGGCCGGCTTCGCCTCGGCCATCTGGCCCGCGGCGATCTCGGTCGCGACCGTGTTCAGCGAGAGATTGCGACGCAGCTTCTGATCGGCCGGCGCCTGCGGCGGCGCTTCAGTCGGCGCGCCGGCCTTTGCCGCCGCCTCGCGCGCCTGCTTGACCTGGTCCTGATAGGCAAACACGGCCTGGCCGAGTTGCGGCGTCGATTGCAGGCCCGGTGCTTCCAGCAGCACGCCCGAGGGACGCGCCAATTCCGCTTTCACGAATCCGCGGGGATCGGAGGCCGCATTGATGAGATCGCCGGACGCCCCGCCGCGGGCGCCGAAGCCGAAGCGGTTCAGCGCAACGAGGGCGGCTTGCGAATCGCGGGCCATCGATTTGTCCTCCGCGCGGTGCCAACCGCTTTCCTGATACGTGCGCGGCGCCTAATATAGCGCAGCGGGAGATGAACCCGACATGAAAATGACGGCGAAGCTATTGCGTAAATCATGACAAATCCGAAAGACATCGCGCTCACGCAACCGGCCCCGCGCCGCCTCGCCTGTTCCCGCTGCGGCACCGAGTTCGGCTGCGACCTTTCGGGCAATTGCTGGTGCGCTGAGGAGACGGCGAAGCTGCCGATGCCGGTCAAGGGCGAGGATTGCCTGTGCCGGGAGTGTTTGCGCAGGGCGGCGGCGGAGGCGTGACTTCCGCGCCCGCATCGCGATCGGATATTATCCTGCCGATGTCGTCACGAGCGTGACCATGTCGGTCTCGACGCCACGGCTTGAGCGTCGCGTGACATTTCAGGAACAGCCAATGGGCCGGTCCCCTGCTAGTGAACCACCTCAGGTTTTATCGGCGAGGGGCTTCCATGGCACGAATTTGCTTTTCACGACTCGCGCTCTTCGCCGCCATCGGCGGAATGGCGTCGGTCTCCGCGGCTGCGGCAGCCGACATGCAGGCTCCGGTCTACAAGGCCCTCCCTACAGTCGCTCCGTTCACCTGGACGGGATTTTACGTCGGCGCGACCGCTGGCGCCGGGTGGACCCAGGCTGATCCAAGCCTGAGCATCGTGAATGGACCCGCCCCGCTGTACTTCCCCGCCGATATTCCCGGGCTGAGCGCGCTCGGGTCGCCCGGGCTGTCGGGCACCAATGCGATCGTCGGCACCAAGGCCGGTTACAATCAGCAATGGGGCAGTTTCGTTGCCGGCCTCGAAGGCGACATTTCGTGGTTTCACTTCAACAAGACGGCGGCAACGGCCGGCAATCCGTTCCTGACCTACCCCTTTGGCGCCGCAGCGTTCTCAACCTCCGTCTCGACCAACTGGCTCGCAACCATTCGTCCCCGCATCGGTTATGCGGTCGACAAGGCGCTGTTCTATGCCACCGGCGGTGTCGCCATCGGCGACGTCAAATATTCGAACGCCTATGTGGGCTTTTCTCCGCTCGGACTCGGCTCCGAATTCGAGGCGGCCTCAGCCAACCAGACCCGGGTCGGCTGGACGGTCGGCGCCGGCATCGACTATGCGATTGCGCCACATTGGGTGGTGAGCGGGGAATATTTGCACGTGGATCTTGGCTCCGTCTCCACCTCCGGCCTCGTCACGACCGGCGGCGCACCTACCGCGACCTTCAACGTGTCGGCCAAGCTGCGCAGCGACATCGGGCGTCTCGGCATCGCCTACAAGTTCTAACGCAAGCCACACTCCGCATCAGGGGGAGCTGCGCCTGCGGCCAACTCCCCCTGCGATAGGTTACACCGCAAATCCCGGCGACTTCCGCGCCATGCCGTCGAACGCACCGAGCAGCTTTTCGCGCCAGGCATAGACCGGATCGTCCGCTTCGAGCAGCCTGAACGGGCTCACCACACGCGCCCACTGAAAACCGCCGAACACGATGTAGTCGGCATAGTTCGGCGCGCTGCCGCCGAGATAGGGCTGCGTCTTGAACGTCTGCCGCATCACCTCCAGCGATTTGCGGAACGCGACGATACCGGTGTCGCGGCTCGCCTGCACTTCCTCCAGGCGCTTGCCGACGCGCGCCTCGCGCGACTTGCGGAAATAGGCGGCATCGACCTCGGCGAGGTTTTTCGGGATGTCGGCGATGATCAGCGGAAAGATGCCGCCGACGATCGCGATGTCGCCCCACGCGTTGAGCATGCGCGCCATGGCGCGGCCGCCCTCGCCGCCGAACAGCGACGGACGATCCGGAAAATGGTCTTCGAGATAATTCGCGATCGCCCAGGAATCCACCACCGGCTTGTCGTGATGCAGCAGCACCGGCACCTTCTCGGAGCCGTGCGGCGCGATCGTGCTCTTCTCGGTGAAGCGCCAGGGCAATGATTCCGCCGTCAACCCCTTATGCGCCAGCGCCATCCGCGTGCGCCAGCAGTAAGGGCTGAAGGGGCGCGAGGCGTCGGTACCGACGAGTTCGTAGAGTTTGATTGACATGGAGAATCCTGACCTACCAGATGCTCATGCTGGGGAGCGCGCAACGCGCGTCTCGAAGGATGAAGGCCGATCGCGGGCCTCGCCCTTCGAGACGCGCGCAAGATGCGCGCTCCTCAGGGCGAGGGTCTCCCATTCTGGATTGCTTCGCTTCCGCTCGCAATGACGTCGTGAAATTGCGTACAACGCGCCTACCGCACCACCGACGCGGTCTGTCCGAACAGGATCTTGCGCTCCTCTTCGGTGCGGATCGCGGGCTTGCCGAAGTTCGGATTGACTTCCTTTGCCAGCGCATACGCGCGCTCGGTGGCGGGACGGGCGCGGATCGTTTCGAGCCAGCGCTTCAGATGCGGGAAGTCGTCGATGTTCTGGCCCTGGTTGGCATAGCCGACCACCCAGGGATAGGACGCCATGTCGGCGATCGAATAGTCGCCGGCAACGAATTCGCGATCGGCGAGGCGCTTGTTGAGCACGCCGTAGAGACGGTTGGTCTCGTTGACGTAGCGATCGATCGCGTAGGGAATCTTCTCCTGCGCGTAGTTGCGAAAATGGTGGTTCTGGCCGGCCATCGGACCGAGCCCGCCCATCTGCCAGAACGTCCATTGGATGACGTCGTAATGCGCGTAAAGATCAGTTGGGAGAAATTTGCCGGTCTTCTCGGCGAGATACAGCAGGATCGCGCCGGATCTGAAAAGCGCCAGCGGCCGGGTTCCCCCTTTTGGTTCGTGATCGACGATGGCGGGAATGCGGTTGTTAGGCGCGACCGCCAGAAACTCCGGCGTGAACTGCTCGCCCTTGCCGATGTTGACCGGGATGATCTTGTATTTCAGCCCGGTCTCCTCGAGAAAGATCGTGATCTTGTGGCCGTTCGGCGTCGTCCAATAGTGCAGGTCGATCATGGCTCAATATCCCGGGCTGGAAGGATGCTCTCGCAAGAAGATGCGACTGCATGAAGCTCGCGCCATTCACTGCGCCTGTCAATCGGACCGGCGTCACGCCGCAGTGATTGGGAATTCCCGCAGAATGCCGCGGCGCGCGTTGTGCCTGTCGCACATCGGACCTATGCTCGCGCCATTTTCAAGGACCGAATATTGGAGTTTGTGATGAGCAGCATTGCGCGACGCGACTTTCTTCTGGGCTCGGCGGCACTGGCCGGCGCAGCGGCGACCAACGCCTTCACCTGTGTCGAGATTGCGGGGGCGGCGCCGATCGAGGTGCCGACTGTCGACAAGCTGTCGATCCAGGTGCTGGTCGATTCCAGCTACGATCTGTTTTTCCGTCCCAAGAAGATCAACGGCGTCGCCATTGCGCCCGCGGCGCGATCGGCCGACTTCCGCAGATCGCTGCACAATGAATGGGGTCTGTCGCTGTGGCTGGAGTCGCAGGGCGGCGGCAACCAGCGCACGCTGATGCTGGACTATGGCTATACGCCCGAGGTCCTGCTCAACAACATGGCGCTGATCGGTGTCGATCCCGGAAAGCTCGACGCGCTGATCGTCAGCCACGGACATTACGACCATTTCGGCGGTCTCAATGGCTTTCTCGACAAGTTCCGCGACAAGCTGCCGCCCGACGTCAAGCTCTACGCCGGCGGCGAGGACAATTTCGCCATCGCGTCAACCCGACGCCGACGCAAGGACAGTTTTCCGATTTCGGAACGCTGGACCGCCGCCAACTCGCCGCGCAGAAGGTAACGACCGTGCTGTGCGAAACACCGACGGTGATCGCGGGGCACGCCTTCACAACGGGCAAGATCACCCGCCGCAGCTCGGAGCGCGTGTTGCCGAACACGCTGGTCGAGTTCGGCATGAAGGACGGGCTTGGCTGTAGTGTTGGGCACTACCTGCCGGCGGAGATGGACGGCAAGATCGTGCCTGACGAACACATCCACGAGCACGCCACCTGCTTCAACGTCAGGGATCTCGGCCTCGTCGTCATCTCGTCCTGCGGCCATGTCGGCATCGTCAATTCGGTGAAGCAGGCGCAGGAGGTCTCCGGCATCCAGAAGGTACATGCCATCGTCGGCGGCTTTCATCTCGGGCCGGCGCCGAAGGACTATCTCACGCAGGTCGTCGGCGAGATCAAGGCGCTCAACCCTGATGTCGTCGTGCCCATGCATTGCAGCGGGCTCAACTTCGTGCAGGAGTCGAGTGCTCAGATGCCTGACAAGGTGGTGGTGACGACGACGGGCAGCCGCCTCAGCTTCGGCCTGTGATGCTGCGCGCTGCCCGCTGGCTCGGCCTGGGGCTGGCGCTCACATTGGTCTGGGCGGGCCATGCGGTTGCACGCTCGGCCGCGGAGACCATGGACATTCTGATGTGGAACAGGGAGCCGGTTGGCGGCCCGTTCGCGCTCACCGATCACACCGGAAAGGCACGCACCGACCGCGACTTCCGTGGGAAGCTCATGCTGGTCTATTTCGGCTTCACCTATTGTCCCGACGTCTGCCCGACCGATTTGATGGCGATCGCCCAAACGCTGGACTTGTTGGGAGCCGACGCCGACAAGGTGCAGCCCCTGTTCATCACCGTCGATCCCGAGCGTGACACCGCAGAGCATCTGGCCGATTACGTGGGGATGTTTCATCCGCGTCTGATCGGACTGACGGGCGACCTCGACGCGATCCGAGCAGCGGCGGATGCGTACAAGGTCTATTTTGCCAAGGTTGCGACCGGCAAGGACGCCGATGACTACACGGTCGATCACACCGCCTATATCTACCTGATGGATCGCGACGGGAAATATCTTGGATTTTTCCCGCCGGGCACATCGGCCGAACGCATGGTCGAAATCCTCCGGCCGCGGCTCGCGACGGCCGAGCGGTAAGCCGTCTCGCCGCAATGTTACAGATCTCGGTCTTCTCACCGCCCGTTGGTTCGCAGCAGCCTTTCGCCGTCTTCCGTCACCGCGATGATCAGGCCGATGCCGGGCAGCGTCTCGCGCGCGACGAAACCGCGATCGGCGGCGTCCTCCCAGATGGTGAGCCGCGGGCACGAGGTTTTCCAGGTCGCGATCACCTCGGCATAGGCACGCGGCTCGCGCGCGATCCATTCGACGAAGTCCAGCACCAGCGGGTCCGCGGTTTCGCTCATTGCAAACCTCCCTTGTCGAAGGCCGCCAGCACCGGCGTGCGAACCAGCAGCCAGCCGCCATAGGCGATGTAGTAGCAGGCGATGGTGCTGATCAGCTTGTTCGACCAGGCGACGAATTGCTGGTCGGTCATGGCTTCGAGAATGCGCCGCGCCAGCGTGGTGCCGAGCATCGAGGCTGCGATCGCGACGCCCGCGAGCACGGGATCAAGCGTCGCGGCCTGGTCGATGACGCCGCCGAAATAGATCAGCTTGGTGAAGTGACTGACGAGCTGGCACATCGCCTTGATCGCCACCTTCTCGCGGCGGCCGAAATCGCCGCCGAGAAAGAAGGTGTCGAGCAGCGGACCGGAGACGCCGGTCATCAGCATCAGGCCCATGCAGATCGTGCCGTAGACGGTACCCTGCCAGAGCCTATCGGGGTCGGGCTTGATATTCGTGGGCAGCAGCCGTGCCATAAACGGCGTTGCGCCAAGCATCAGCAGCGCCATCGGCTTGTCCGGCACGTAGCGGGTGAGCGACCAGGCCGCCAGCGCGATGGCAGCCCCGACCATGTAGTTCGCGACCGGCCGCCAGCGGATATGCGCCCGCCACAGCAGCGCGCGCCAGCCGTTCGAGGCCATTTGCGTGATCGCATGCAGCACCATTGCAGTCGGCAGCGGCATCAAGGCCAGCAGCACGCCGATCAGGACCAGCCCGCCCGCCATGCCGAACAACCCCGACAGGAACGCGGTGGCGACCATCAGCAATCCAAGGGCAGCGATCATGATGGACGTCACGGAGGGTCTCCGGTGGTGGACATGTCGAGTGAGGAACCCACGCTGCCTGCGCTCCCTCGCCCCGTTCTTACGGGGAGAGGGTGGGGTGAGGGGCTGCATCCGCAATCAAAGTAGCAGTTGGATGCGCGGAGACTCACCCGCAATTTGCGCTTCGCTCAAATTCCGGCCTCTCCCCGCAGGCGGGGAGACGCGAAGGGCAGCACCTCCGCGGCAACAAATCAGCAGTAATTACGCTGGTATTTCTGCCTCGCTTGCTCCTCCTTCGCAAACTGAGTTATCTTGGCCTGGCATCAGCTTTCCTGAGGGTACTTGATTTGCGGCGGCTGCTCTTTCTCAACGGCATCAAGGCATTCGAAGCGGCGGCGCGGACCGGCAGCTTTGCCGCGGCCGGCGTCGAGCTGAGCGTGTCGGCGGCCGCCGTTAGCCGCATGGTGCATCTGCTGGAAGAGCGGCTCGGCGTCACGCTGTTCGAGCGCAAGGCCAACAAGCTCGCGACGACGCAGGCGGGCCGCGCCTATCAGAGCGGGCTGACGCCGATCTTCGATGCGCTCGCAAGTCTCACCGCACAGGTCACGGCGCCCTCCGGCGTTCGCGTGCTCACCATCGGCGTCGGCCACACCTTTGCGATGCGCTGGCTGATCCCGCGGCTGTCGGAGTTTCGCAGCGAGGAGCCCGACATCGAGGTGCGCTTCACCACGGGCGGCGCCGAGGTCGCATTCGGCGAGGACTGGAGCTGCGGCATCAAGCTCGGCACCGGCGACTGGCCGGGGCTGGTCGCCGAGCCGCTGTTCGCCGGCGACCTCACGCCGGTCTGCGTGCCCCGCCTCGCCGCGAGCCTGAAGCGTCCCGCCGATCTCAAGGGGCCGAGCCTGATCCGCGTCACGCATTCGACCGAGGACTGGCCGCTCTGGCTCAAGGCCGCCGGCGTGCCCCGCATCAATGCGCGCGGGCCGGAGTTCCAGTTTTACGGCCAGGCGCTCCAGGCCGCCGTTGACGGGCTCGGCATCGCCATGGGCATCCGGCCCTATATCGACGACGACCTCGCCGCCGGACGCCTGATGGCGCCGTTCAACCTCTCGGTGCCCAAGGGCATGCGCTGGTACCTGCTCTACCGCAGCTTTCAGACCGAGCAGCGTGACTTCGCCGCGTTCCGCCGCTGGATCATGCGCGCGGCGGCGGAACCCGCGGCCCGGCCGCGGCGGTCCGCGCGCGGCGCTGGACGGGGCTGATCATCACCCTTTCGGGTGAAAAAGCCGGCCGCCTGTGAATGGCTTCACATTCCAAAATCCGCAGACGTGGTCCTCTATTCCTCCGACATGAGAGCATTTGGGGACTACCAATGACGACCCTTTACGACGGCTTTGACATCGAATCCTTCGAAGCTGGCAAGGGACTGTGGCACGCGCGGATCCGGCGCGCCGATTTCAGCCCGGTTGCCATCGACGGCGTGCTGTTTCCGGCCATGGAAGTCGGCTTCGCCTGGCCCGATCCCGACGCCGCGATCGCCGACGCCAAGCATCACATCGACCGCTTCCGCCGGCGTGCCGACGACAGCAGCGACGAATAGACCCGGCGAGACCGCAACAGCACTGAGCGACAGCGTGGCGTAACAGGGGGATACCGGTTCATGTCAGTCATCGACGTCGAAGACGCGTCGCGGCCGCGAATTTATTCGCGCAAGGTGCTGGCGATATGCCCGGAATGTGACGGCGATCTCACGGTGCTCCGTGTGATCGGCGGCCGCGCCGGGTGCGAGTACTGGACCATGCGCTGCACCGATTGCGGCGGGATCCATCTCGACATCCTCGAGCCGCGCCTGACGGTCGTGGACGGCGAAGGACCGCTGCCGGCGGCGTGAAGCGAGATCGCTGAACGATGGCCGCTGCTGCCAACCTGCTGTCAGCAGCCTGAGCACGGACGGGCATTCGCTCTTTTCTGAGCGGCGGACTCGTCCCATATTCGCCTCATGGCGAAGAAACCTGCTCCCCCAAAATCCCCGAAATCCAAAGCTCCGAACTCGAAGGCCCATCGGCCCGACGTGCAGCCGATCGGGCCGGCCCTGGCCGAATTGCTCAATCCCGCGATCAATCGCGGCGATGCCGGGCTTGGCTCCGGCACCGGCCTGCAGCCGCCGCCGGACAATTCGCGCGACCGCCGGGCCGGGGGCGAAGCCGCCGCGCATCGGGCGCGCGCCTCGACGCCGAAGGACTTTCCGCAGGATAGTGCATCGAGCAGCGCGACTCGTGGCTTACCCCTCTCCCCGACCCTCCCCCACAAAGGGGAAGGGAGCAGAGGGGCCGGTGCATTTGAAGAGGCGCCGCAGGCCAATTACGGAACCGCCGCCACGATCCCGACGCTCGATCCGGAACTGGCCCGCCAGCTCGGCCTTCCCACCGAGGAGGACGACGCCGAGGCCTTGGCGCGCCCGCCGCGTAACAAGATGGAGGCGCTCGGCGTCAAGGCGACCGCGGAAGCGCTGGAATCGCTGATCCGCGAGGGCCGGCCGGAGTTCCGCAGGGATGACGGCTCCACGAAAGTATGGACCCCGCACCGGCCGCCGCGACCGGAAAAGTCCGAAGGCGGCGTGCGCTTCGAGATCAAGTCGGAATACGAGCCGCGCGGCGACCAGCCGACCGCGATCGCCGAACTGGTCGAAGGCATCAACCGCAACGACCGCTCGCAGGTGCTGCTTGGCGTCACCGGCTCGGGCAAGACCTACACCATGGCCAAGGTGATCGAGGCGACGCAGCGGCCAGCCATCATCCTGGCGCCGAACAAGACGCTCGCCGCCCAGCTCTATGGCGAGTTCAAGAGCTTCTTCCCCGACAACGCGGTCGAGTATTTCGTCTCGTATTACGATTACTACCAGCCGGAAGCCTACGTTCCGCGCACCGACACCTATATCGAGAAGGACTCCTCGATCAACGAGCAGATCGACCGCATGCGCCACTCGGCGACGCGCGCGCTGCTCGAACGCGACGACGTCATCATCGTCGCCTCGGTCTCGTGCATCTACGGTATCGGCTCGGTCGAGACCTACACCGCGATGACCTTTGCGCTGAAGAAGGGCGAGCGTATCGACCAGCGCCAGCTCATCGCCGATCTCGTCGCGCTCCAGTACAAGCGGACGCAAGCCGATTTCACCCGCGGCACGTTTCGCGTGCGCGGCGATGTCATCGACATCTTCCCGGCGCACTATGAGGACCGGGCCTGGCGCGTCAACCTGTTCGGCGACACCATCGAGAACATCGAGGAGTTCGATCCGCTCACCGGCCACAAGCAGGACGAGCTCGAATTCATCAAGATGTACGCCAACTCGCACTATGTGACGCCGCGTCCGACGCTGGTGCAGGCGATCAAGTCGATCAAGGCCGAGCTGAAACAACGGCTCGACCAGCTGCACGACCAGGGCCGCCTGCTGGAGGCGCAGCGGCTGGAGCAGCGCACCACCTTCGATCTCGAGATGATGGAGGCGACGGGGAGCTGCGCCGGCATCGAGAACTATTCGCGCTATCTCACCGGCCGGCTGCCCGGCGAGCCGCCGCCGACGCTGTTCGAATACGTCCCCGACAATGCGCTGGTGTTCGCCGACGAAAGCCACGTCACGGTACCGCAGATCGGCGGCATGTTCCGCGGCGACTTCCGCCGCAAGGCGACGCTGGCCGAATACGGCTTCCGCCTGCCCTCCTGCATGGACAACCGCCCGCTGCGTTTCGAGGAATGGGACATGATGCGGCCGCAGACGGTCGCGGTCTCGGCCACGCCCAGCGCCTGGGAGCTGAACGAAAGCGGCGGCGTGTTCGTCGAGCAGGTCATTCGCCCGACCGGCCTGATTGATCCTCCTGTCAACATCCGCCCCGCCCGCACCCAGGTCGACGATCTCGTCGGCGAGGTGCGCGCCACGGCGCAAGCCGGCTATCGCTCGCTGATCACCGTGCTGACGAAACGCATGGCGGAGGACCTCACCGAATATCTGCATGAGCAGGGCATTCGCGTCCGCTACATGCACTCTGACATCGACACCATCGAGCGGATCGAAATCATCCGCGATCTCAGGCTCGGTGCTTTCGACGCGCTGGTCGGCATCAACCTCTTGCGCGAGGGCCTCGACATTCCCGAATGCGCGCTGGTCGCCATTCTCGACGCCGACAAGGAAGGATTTCTGCGCAGCGAAACATCCTTGATTCAGACCATCGGCCGCGCCGCGCGCAACGTCGACGGCAAGGTGATCCTCTATGCCGACCAGATGACCGGATCGATGGAGCGCGCCATCGCCGAGACCAACCGCCGCCGCGAGAAGCAGGTCGAGTACAACACGGAGCACGGCATCACGCCGGAGAGCGTGAAGAAGAACATCGGCGACATCCTCAACTCGGTCTACGAGCGCGACCACGTGCTGGTCGAGGTCGGCGGTCACGACATGACCGACGACGTCATCTCGATCGGCCACAATTTTGAGGCCGTGCTCGCCGATCTCGAGACCCGCATGCGCGAGGCCGCCGCCGATCTGAACTTCGAGGAAGCCGCGCGCCTGCGCGATGAAGTCAAGCGCCTGCGCGCCACCGAACTCGCAGTGGTCGACGACCCCACCGTCAAGCAGCGCACCGTGGCCGGCAAGGCCGGCGCCTATGCCGGAGCGAAGAAATACGGCGACGCCGCCAATCTCCCCGTCAGCGCGATGAAGAAAAAGACTGTGAGCTCCGCGCTGAAGGCAAGCGGCGCTGGCGCTGGTTCGAAGGTGCACAAGCCGCATCTCGACGAGATGCACGGCCCGGAGTCGTTGCCCTACCGCGAGAACCAGAGCCTGCCCGCAAAGCCGTTCGGTAGCACCAGCCGGATCATCCAGCCGACGGATTCACGGCAGTCCGGACCGGAGTTTGGGCCGGCGCCGAAGTCGACGGGCGGGATGCCGGGACACAGGGGTGGGTGGAAGAAGAGGTAGGCGGCAGAATATCGTCCGCGCTTGTCGGCGTTCGAGCGCGTTGTGCCGGCGCGACTATCTCGCGGTGGAAGAAGCGCACCGCAGGCGCCGATGGAGTGATCCCTACAGCTTGCCCTGCCCGTTCGCCTGGCTCTGCTGCTGTTGCTGCTGCTTCTCTTGCTCGTTGGCGCGATGGCGGCCGTAGAGGCAACCCGCGGCGGCGCCGAGCACGCCGTGATGACCGGCATAATGACCGGCGACGCCGCCGACCACGGCGCCCTTGATGCAGCCCTTGGCATTGGCGCCGGAGCTTGCGCCGAGCACGAGGAGCGCGGCAGTGATGGCGATGAGCGGGGATTTCATGAACGATGTCTCCGGATGCGGTATCTGCCGTCTCAACTGGCGTGGCGGGCTGAGGTTCCCGACGCGAGGACCGACCCGATTCCGGTAAGATTACGGGGTTCTATTGTAAATCTCACAATCTGCGCTCAATTGTGCATTGCAAAATCGTGATTTGCATTTTCGCAGATCACGATTATTTTGTTTGTACACGAATGAATTAAGCGGCCGCCTCGCGCCTTACGGTGCATGGGGTTGTTTTCCGTTTTTCTGCAAGCCAGTTTCAGGACGGCCCAAAATGACAGAGCACAGTCTCTGGCGTTTCTCGCGTGCGTTGCACCGCGCGATCAACGACCGGCATTTCGAGGACATCGGGGCCCTGATCGACGAGGACGTCGAGTGGGCGATCTACGGCCCGATCGACATGTTTCCGTTCCTCGGCGCGCGCCAGGGCAAGGCGGCCGTGCTCCAGGTCATCCGCCAGCTCGCGGACAATTTCCGCGTCCGCCGGTTCGAGCGCGAGAGCATCATGCTGGGGGTCGATTCCGCCTCCTCGATGCTGCGTTATTCGCTCACCGCGCTGGATTCCGACAAGCCGATCAGCTTGCGCGTCGCGCAATTCGCCCAGTTCAGGGCAGACCGGCTCATCAGCATGCGCGTGCTGATCGACACTTTCGACCTGGTCGAACAGGCACTCGGCCGCGCCATTCATCTGCCGAAGATGACCAGCGTCGGCTGAGGGGGACACCAACGGGCTCCGCAATTCGGGACCGATCGATTGATGCTCCCGCGACGCGTTCTGGCCTCCAGCCCCGCCGGGCGCCATCGTGGAGATGCTCGTCATCGGGCGCGCGCGTCTTGTGCGCGGCCCGTTGGTTCGCCATTCTTGGCGCCACAATTTTGCGACGATAGCGCCGCATCCTGCACACGAACTGGGCTCGCGGGCAAGGTAATGGAATTCTCGACAGGTTTTGGCTGGATCCGGCTGCCGCTGGCGGCCGCGTTCATTTTCGGCTCGGTTCTAACAGCCCCGGCACAGTTCATTCCGCCCTTCTCCCCTGCCCCCGCCGCGACCGCGCCTGACGAGGAGGCCGACGCCGCCGAGACCGCCGATCCCGACGTGCTCAAAGGCATCGACGTCGACAAGCTCGACTGGAGCCAGCTCGCCATCGACGCCGGCACGCTCAACGACCTCATCGCCGCCAAGAAGCGCGCGCAGGCCGCCGCCAATAGCGGCATCAACTGGTCGTCCAACGCGAACGCGAACGGCTCCTCGGCCGTGACCGTGAAGCAGGCGGTGTCCTCGTTCTGGGACACCCGGATCGGCGCCGACATGACGGTGGCCAAAGAGCCGACCACGATGTCGGAGCTGATGGCGGAGAAGGCCGCCAACGGCGGCAGCCTGCCGCAATCCTCCGGCAGTGCCTGGGCCACCGCGACCGCGCCGGGCGCGGGCCCGGTCTGGGACAAGACCGCGGTCGAAGCCCGCGTGGATCCCGGCGCCGAGCAGAGCAAGCTTGGCGCCTCGCTCGTCAAATCGGTGCCGCTGTCGGGCGATTATTCGCTGACGCTCCAGAACGGCTACAGCGTCAACCAACAAGGCACCACGGCCCTGCCCGGGGTCGGCGGCCGCGTCACCCGCAATTACGAGACCGACCAGTCCGCCAAGGTCGAGATCACCGACACCGGAACCAGCATCACCGCCGGCCAGACCATGTCGACCACCGACGACAAATGGCTGCGCAAGTTCGGCGCCGAGCAGAAGCTGTTCGACAACGTCACCGTGTCAGGCTCGGTCGGCGAAACCTCGCAAGGCGCGATCAACAAGAGCCTGACCGCGGGCTTCAAGAAGAGCTGGTGAGCCTTCTTTGGAAACTCGTAACCATGCGCCACGGCAAAACCCCCGAATGGTCCGCCCTTGCCGCATCTCGGCCCCGTTGCGGTCAAAATCGGACGCCCTGATGCGCCGACCTGACACCCATCGTCGTGCGGGGGACACTCGCGCTGCGCTCAACGCGAACAGGGGAATAACGATGAACGCCATGCGTCCGGAAAAGACCGAGACCACCGAGACCGAGACGGTCGACACCAACCTCGCCGCCGTGACGGAAGTCGAAGCCGGCATCCGCGATTTCGTCCGCAACGACATTGCCTATCTGCGCCGGCCGGCCGCAACCAGCACGGACGCGCCGCCGCTCGATGCGAGCGCGGAGGCCACCGTCACCAACGTCAACTCGCTGATCCAGCGCGTCGCCGGCACCTCGCTCGCCGAGATCGAGAATCTGATCTCCGAGCTCGAGAGCCTGCGCGACCTGCTCCATGCCGAAGGCCAGCGCGTCCAGCGCGAGATCTCGGGCTACGCCCAGCTCAGCCAAGCCGCGATGAAGTCGACCCGCATGATCGCCGACAATGTCGCGCAGTGGAAGCGCGCCGCCGACGGCCTGCGCAACAGCTGATCGCAAGCATCAGGCATCACCGGCCGCCGCGTTCCGGAAGGGGCGCGGCGGTTTTGATCGTGGGGCGTCATGGATGCGCACTCGCATGAAAGGTGTCATCACCCGCGAAAGCGGGTGATCCGGTACTCCGTGGCCGAAGTTGTCGAACCCAATGTCTGCCGCGGCATACTGGATGCCCCGCCTTCGCGGGCATGACGGCGGAGAATGCGGCTCAAACACCTTGAACCCTGCGCTCGTCCCCCGCGACCAATGCCAAGCGCCCGTGCCGCCTACGACCGGGCCTCGGGGACATTTTCAGATGGAAAGCATTCGGCCCGACAACACGGACCCGATACCGCTGCGGCCCGCGCCGAACCAGTTCGGGACCATCATGCTGCGCTTTGTCGGGCTGCTGGCGGTTGCGATCGCGATTTTAGCGTTCGTCTATAGCCGCTGAGAGTGGAGGCCGCGTCGCGGCCCCGCGCTGAGGCCACTTGGTGGCCCCGCGGAGTTAACGAGCTCTTAACGGCTCGCGTCGACCGTCGAGGCTTCCAGAGTATAGGCACCGTCGGCGTAGCCCTTCACCACCATGCCGGCAACCAGCATCACGGCGAGCGTCGCGGTCGCGAAGATAAATCCAACCAGCTTGAGTGCGCCGCGGTCTGCCATTGTGCTCGTCCCCTGTCCTCTGCCCAGTTCGTTCAAATAGACAGCGACAGGTTCATAATTGGTTAGCAACTCGATGGTTCCGGTCACGGCTTCGCAAGGACCCGCCATCTCGCCGAGGCTTATGGCAGTAGCCCGGAATCGCGTCCATAGCGCGCGGGCAACACTCGCTCGCCGATTTCGGCCGTTCATCCTGGAACTGGTCTAACCGCCGTTCCGCATCGGAACGAAGGCGCTGGCGGTGATGGAATAGACCTCTTCGCCACGCTGGTTGGTGCCGGTGGTGCGCGCGGTGAGGATGCCCCAGCCGGGGCGCGAGGCGGAGATACGCTTGTCGATGACGACGTTGGAATAGCTGATGGTGTCGCCGGCCAGCACCGGCTTGATCCAGCGCAGGTCGCGAAAGCCCGGTGACGGCCCCCACGCCGCGACCTCCTCGCCACGCGCTGCGGCTTCACGCGCCAGGCGCTGGCCGTCGGCGACCAGCAGGCTCATGCAGGCCGAGCCGACATGCCAGCCCGATGCCGCGAGCCCGCCGAACAGCGAGTTCTTGCCTTCCTCCTCGTCGAGGTGGAAACGCTGCGGATCGAATTTCGCCGCGAACGCCTTGATGGACTCCGCCGTGAAAGTGTAGGCACCGATGTCGCGGCGATGGCCGATCTCGATTTCTTCGAAGAACCGCATCAGACCGCCCCCGCGCGCCGCTCGATCAGGATCGGCGAGGTCATCTCGCACAGCGCTTCGCCCCTGGCGTTGCGCATCGTGCATTTGAACTTGACGATGCCGAGGTCCGGCCTGCTCTTCGAGGTCCGGGCTTCCACCACGTCGACGTCGAGCATGAGGTCGTCGCCGGGCCTCAAAGGAGACAGCCAGCGCACCTCATCGACGCCGGGAGATCCGAGCGAGGCGGCGCGGGTAATAAAACCGTCGGCCATCATCCGCATCATCAGCGAGCAGAGGTGCCAGCCCGAGCCCGACAGGCCGCGCAGCATGCTCTTGCTGGCGGCCTCCTCGTCCAGATGCATCGGCTGCGGATCGAACTCGGCGGCGAAAGCCAGGATCTCGTCGCGGGTGACGTGGCGCGGGCCGAACGTTCCGTAGCGGCCGGTCGGGAAATCTTCGAAGGTCAGGGTCATCTTGGGAAAGCTTTGCGGGAATGACAGATTGTGGCCGCACTTTGCGGCAATCTCAACCCGCCGGCCCGCATGGCTCGTGCTACATTCGGCGAGTCGGGCCGGACCTGCCTCATTGTCGGATTGACGCAGCCGGGGACGCCATTTGCCCGGGGGAGAGAGATGTTTTCATTCAGCGACCTGTTTCAATGGGACCGCTTCATCACGCCGACGATCATCAAGACCTTCTATTGGCTGGTGATCGGCGTGATCTGCCTGTTCGGACTCTCCGGAATTTTTGCCGGCCTCAGCGCGATGGCGATCAGCCCGTTCGCCGGCTTCCTGGTCGTGCTGGAATCGATTGCGGGTGTCGTCGTCGGAATCGTGTTCTCGCGCATCGCCGCGGAATTGATCCTGATCGTGTTCCGCATCAACGAGCATCTCGGCGCGATCCGGGATCAGGGCGGCGGGGTGCGGTGAGGCGCCTCTCTCCGCGCCTTACGTATTAAACCGGAAATGCATCACGTCGCCGTCGGCGACGACGTATTCCTTGCCTTCGAGCCGCAGCTTGCCGGCATCGCGGGCGCCGGCTTCACCGTTCAGCGCGACGTAGTCCTCATACGCAATCGTCTCGGCGCGGATGAAGCCCTTCTCGAAATCGGTATGGATCACACCGGCGGCGCCCGGCGCCTTGGTGCCGCGATGGATAGTCCAGGCGCGTGCTTCCTTCGGCCCCACGGTGAAATAGGTGATGAGGTCGAGCAGCCGGTAGCCGGCGCGGATCAGGCGGTCGAGGCCGGCCTCTTCCAGACCCAGCGTCTCCAGGAAGTCGGCTCGCTCTTCACGCGAGATGGTGGCGATCTCGGATCTCGATCTTGGCGGAGATGACGACGGCGATGGCGGCCTCTTTCGCTGCCTGCTCTTCGACGGCCCTGGAGAAGCCGTTGCCGGTGGCAGCCGAGCCTTCCTCGACGTTGCAGACGTAGAGCACCGGCTTGGACGACAGCAGGCCGAGCATGCCGAAGGCGCGCTCCTCCTCGGGCTTGCGCTCGACGAGGCGCGCGGGCTTGCCTTCGCGCAGCAGCACCAGCGTGCGGTTGACGAGGTCGAGCTGTTCCTTGGCGTCCTTGTCGTTGCCCTTGGCCTTCTTCGAGAGGTTGTCGACGCGCTTCTCGAGGCTGTCGAGATCGGCGAGCATCAGCTCGGTCTCGATGGTCTCGATGTCGGCGAGCGGGGCAATCTTGCCCTCGACATGGGTGATGTCGGAATCCTCGAAGCAGCGCACGACATGCACGATGGCGTCGACCTCGCGGATGTTGGCGAGGAACTGATTGCCGAGGCCTTCGCCCTTGGAGGCGCCGCGCACGAGGCCGGCGATGTCGACGAAGGTCAGCCGGGTCGGAATGATCTGCGCCGATTTGGCGATCGCCGACAGCTTGTCGAGCCGCGGATCGGGCACGGCGACCTCACCGACATTGGGTTCGATGGTGCAGAACGGATAGTTCGCGGCCTGCGCCGCGGCCGTCTCGGTCAGCGCATTGAACAAGGTCGACTTGCCGACATTGGGCAATCCGACGATTCCGCATTTGAATCCCACGAGCGTTATTCCTTGCCGTTCTCGTCCTTGGTCAAAAATCCCTTCGCCTGCATCGCGAGATGCACCCTGTTGGCGAAGGTCGCGTCCGTGCCCTTGACGATCAGTGCGGCATGCTCGGCCACCGCGTCGCAGAGCGTCGTCACCCAGTCGTTGTCGGCCTTGGCGAAGTCCGACAGCACATGGCCGTGCACCATCTCCTTGACGCCGGGATGACCGATGCCGAGCCTGACACGGCGATACTCGTTGCCGATATGCGCCGAGATCGAGCGCAGGCCGTTATGCCCGGCGATGCCGCCGCCGATCTTCACCCGCACCTTGCCCGGCGGCAGTTCGAGCTCGTCGTGAAACACTGTGGTGTCGCCCGGCGCGATCTTGAAGAAGCTTGCCGCCTCCTGAACGCTGCGGCCGGAGTCGTTCATATACGTCGTCGGCTTGAGCAGGATCACGCGCTCGGTGCCGAGCGTGCCTTCCGAGATCTCGCCCTGAAAACGACGGCGCCATGGTGCGAAACCATGACGCCGCGCAATCTCGTCGACGGCCATGAAGCCGATATTGTGCCGGTTACGTGCGTATTTCGCGCCGGGATTGCCGAGCCCAACAAAGAGTCGCATGACGCGGCGCGTCCTTCGCTCGGCGCGCGATCAGAGACCGCGCGCCAGCTTTGAGAGATTACTTCTTCTTGTCGCCGCCGGCGGGAGCCTTGGCAGCAGCCGCCGGAGCAGCAGCACCCGCAGCCGGAGCGGCACCTGCCGCCGGAGCAGCGGCACCAGCCGCCGGAGCCGCGCCACCAGCAGCAGCCGCAGCCGCGGCCTTCTGCTCTTCGGCGTAGCCGGACGGCGGCACGATGGTGACGAGGGTCGCGTCCTCGCGAGTCAGCGCCTTGACGCCGGCCGGCAGCTTGATGTCGGCCAGATGCAGCGAGTGACCGATTTCGAGCGAGCCGACATCGGCCTCGATGTATTGCGGGATGCTCTCGACGCCGCATTCGAGCTCGATCGCATGGGCGACGATGTTGACGGCGCCGCCGCGCTTCACGCCGGGCGAGCCTTCCGCCCTCACCACGTGCAGAGGCACGCTGATGCGGATGGTGGCGCCTTCGCCGAGCCGCATGAAGTCGACATGGATCGGGAAGTCCTTGACCGGATCGAGGTGGTAATCGCGCGGAATCACGCGGTGCTTCTGGCCTTCGAGGTCGATATCGACCAGCGTGGTCAGGAACCGGCCGGCGAGGATGCGCTGACGCAGTTCGCGATCGTCAACCGAGATCGGGAGCGGGGGCTGCTTGTTACCATAGATCACTCCGGGCACTTTCCCGGCGCGACGCTCAGCCCGGGCGGCCCCCTTGCCGCTCTTCGGACGTGCGGTCGCCTTCAATTCCTTGACGGTCGTCGCCATAGTCTAAGTCCTTGTTTTTGCAAAAGTTAATGGGCCGCAGCGCGGCCCATGGCATCGTTCGCAGCAAGCCTCCAGGGGTGCGGGGGCCACGAACTGCCGGGCTTTTACCCGGAAGATGCAGAAATGACAAGGAGAATGGGCTGGCTAGGAACGGTAGCCCGGATGGAGTGCAGCGAAATCCGGGTGGTTCCGCGGAAGCAGCACCCCGGATTGCGCTGCACTCCATCCGGGCTACAGGACCGGCGTTACCCGCCGAGCTTGGCCTCCAGCGCCGCGATGCGCGCCTTCAGGGCCTCGTTCTCCTCACGGGCGAGGCAGGCCATGTCCTTGACCGCCTCGAACTCCTCGCGCTTGACCAGATCCATGTCGCGCAGGAATTTTTCGGCCTGGTTGCGCAGCACCGTATCGAACTCCCGCTTGGCGCCCTGGGCTGCGCCGGCGGCGTCGTTCATCAAGCGGCCGATCTCGTCGAAAAACCGGTTGGTGGTCTGGGTCATGTCGGTCTCCTGGCGGCCTGCGATAAACTTTGCGCGAACGGCGGATAAGACAATGGCAATGCGCGGAGGCCGGTTCAAGAGCCGCGCGGCGGTATCCTTGTCATGCCCCGGTTTCCTTGCAATCGTATTCGAGGTCCCTGCATAACAAGAATCACAGGGCGGAACGCAAGACATGATCGAGCAGCAGATCGCAATTCCCACCAAGGACGGCCACACCGCGACCTTCATCGCTCATCCCGAGCGCGGCGGCCCCTTCCCGGTCATCCTGTTCTACATGGACGCGCCGGCGATCCGCGAAGAGCTGCGCGACATGGCGCGCCGGCTCGCGACATCGGGCTATTACGTGATGCTGCCGAACCTCTATTACCGTTCGGGCGTGATGGAGCTCGGCGCGCTGCCGGCCGATCCGAACGCGCCGGAGCGCAAGCGCATGTTCGCGCTGATGGGCTCGCTCACGATTCCCATGATCATGGACGACACAAGCGCGCTGCTGACCTATGCCGAGGGCCAGACCGCCGCGAACACTGAGATCATCGGCACCGTCGGCTATTGCATGAGCGGCCGCTATGCCGTCAACGCCGCCACGCATTTCCCCGATCGCGTCAAGGCGGCCGCATCGATCTACGGCACGCAGCTCGCGACCGATCAGGACGACAGCCCGCATCTCGCCGCGAGCAAGACCCGGGCCGAGCTCTATTTCGCCTGCGCCGAGACCGACATCTACGCGCCGGCCGAAATCATCGAGAAGCTGAAGCAGGGCATGAGCGGCGCGAAAGCCGAGGTCGAAATCTATCCCGGCACCCATCACGGCTTCGCCTTTCCCAAGCGCCCGGTCTATGACCGCGACGCGGCCGAGCGGCATTGGGAGCGCCTGCTGGCGCTCTATCACCGCAATCTCGTCCAGTCATAGCAGGCGCGATGCCCTTCCTGCTCATCGACTTTCCGTCCTTCAACCCGATCGCGATCGCGATCGGGCCGTTCGCGATCCGCTGGTACGCGCTGGCCTATATCGGCGGCATCGTCATCGGCTGGCTCTATGCGCGCTCGCTGCTGAAGAACGAGCGGCTGTGGGGCGGCCCCGCGCCGATGTCGCTGGTGCAGATCGACGACTTCATTCTGTGGGTTACGCTCGGCATCATCCTGGGCGGCCGCACCGGCTACGTGCTGTTCTACAATTTGCCCTTCTTCATCGATCATCCCGCCGCGATCTTCCGGCTGTGGGAGGGCGGCATGTCGTTTCATGGCGGCTTTCTCGGCTGCGTCGTCGCGGTGATGTGGTTTGCCCATCGCAACGGCATCTCGATCCTGTCGCTCGGCGACATCACGACCGCAGTCGCTCCGATCGGGCTTCTGCTCGGGCGGATCGCCAATTTCATCAATGGCGAATTATGGGGCCGCGCCACCGATGCGAGCCTGCCCTGGGCGATGATTTTTCCCCACGATCCGACCCACCTGCCCCGCCATCCGAGCCAGCTCTATGAAGCCGGCATGGAGGGCATCCTGCTGTTCACGGTGCTCGCGATCATGATCCGCTTCGGCGCGCTGAAACGGCCGGGTATGATCCTCGGCAGCTTCATCCTGATCTATGGGCTGACGCGGATCGCCGGCGAGCATTTCCGCGAACCGGACGAGCAGCTCGGCTTCCTCTGGGGCGGGTTAACCATGGGCATGCTGCTGTCGATCCCGATGCTTATCGTCGGCGGTATACTTATTGTATGGGCTGTCAGGCGCGGTGCGCCGAAGGCGCTCGATCCCGTTCGTTAATTCATTTCGAGACAACAGATCGTGACTGAACAGCCATTGCTCAACGAGATCAAGGCGCTGATCAAATCCTCAGGCCCCATGCCGGTCTGGCGATACATGGAATCGTGCCTGATGCATCCGCGCTACGGATATTACGTCTCGCGCGATCCATTGGGACGAGAAGGCGACTTCACCACTGCGCCCGAAGTCAGCCAGATGTTCGGCGAGCTCCTGGGATTGTGGGCCGCCTCGGTGTGGAAGCAAATGGGCTCGCCGCAATTCCTGCGGCTGATCGAAATCGGCCCCGGCCGCGGTACCATGATGGCGGACGCGCTGCGCGCACTGCGCGTGCTGCCGCCGCTCTATCAGGGGCTGAGCATTCATCTGGTCGAGGTCAATCCGGTCCTGCGCGAGCGGCAGAGTGCGACATTGTCGGGCGTGCGCAACAACATCGCCTGGCACGACAGCATCGACAACGTGCCGGATGGACCGAGCATCATCCTCGCCAACGAATATTTCGACGTGCTGCCGATCCATCAGATGGTGAAGCTCGATAACGGCTGGCACGAGCGTGTGGTCGAGGTCGACCACCACGGCAAGCTTCAGTTCGGTGCGGCCGCCGAGCCGACGCCACGCTTCGAGGTGCTGCTGCCGCCGTTGGTGCGCGCGGCGCCGGTCGGCGCGGTGTTCGAATGGCGGCCCGATACTGAGGTCATGAAGCTCGCCACGCGCGTACGCGACCAGGATGGCGCGGCGCTGATCGTCGATTACGGCCATCTGCGCAGCGATGCCGGCGACACTTTTCAGGCCATCGCACGTCACACCTTCACGGATCCCCTGAAGGCGCCGGGCCAGGCCGACGTCACCGCCCATGTCGATTTCCAGGCACTCGCGCGCGCGGCCGAGGACGTCGGCGCTCGCGTGCACGGGCCGGTCACGCAAGGCGATTTCCTCAAGCGCGTCGGCATCGACACCCGTGCAGCCGCGCTGATGCAGAAGGCGACGCCGGAGGTGGCCACTGACATTTCCCTGGCGCTGAAGCGGCTGACCGACACCGGGCGCAGCGGCATGGGTGCGATGTTCAAGGTGCTCGGCATCTCCGAGCCGAGGCTGACGGGCCTTGCGGGTCTCAGCGATCTCGAACAGACCGGAGGCCATCGATGACTCTCACCTCGTCGCTGCTCTCGGCGGTGCCCGGCCTGCGCCATTCCTTCTTCACGCGTGAAGGCGGCGTCTCCAATGGCATCTATGCCGCGCTGAACGGCGGGCTCGGCTCCAACGACGATCAGGGCCTTGTTGCAGAGAACCGCCGCCGCATGGCCGAGCATGTCGGCGTCGCGCCGGAGCGCTTCCTCAGCCTGCACCAGATTCATTCGCCTGACGTCCTCGTCGCCGACGCGCCCTGGCCAAGCGGCCCGAGGCCGAAGGGGGATGCGCTGGTGACCAAAACGCCGGGCATCGCGCTCGGCGTCTCCACCGCCGATTGCGGCCCCGTGCTGTTCGTCGATCCCCATGCGGGCGTCATCGGCGGCGCCCATGCCGGCTGGAAGGGCGCGCTCACGGGCGTGCTTGAATCCACGATTCTGGCGATGGAGACACTCGGCGCCACTCGCGACGGCATCATCGCCGCGATCGGCCCGTTGATCCGGCAGGACAGCTACGAGGTCGGCAACGAGTTCGTCGCACGCTTCATCGAGGCCGATGCGGACAACGCTGTGTTCTTCATCCCGTCGGTGCGCGACGGGCACGCGATGTTCGACCTCGCCGGCTTCATCCGCAAGCGGCTGGAAGCCGCCGGCATCCTGATGATCGACGATCTCGGCCTCGACACCTACGCAGACGAGCGCTTCTTCAGCTATCGCCGCTCGGTGCATCGCAAGGAGCCGGACTACGGCCGCCACATTCACGCGATCGCGCTGCAAGGGTGAACACACAGGCAACGTCGTTTCATTCCGGGGCGATGCACAAATTTCGCGCCGGTAATGCACCGGGTCTGTCTCGCCTCTGCCCTAGACCTTAATCGATTTTAACGATATCGCTGCCTCTCAATGAGGGAAGCGTCATCCATCTTGCGCCGCGCGGGCTCGCGCGTGCTGGCGGCCATGCTGCTGGCAGCAGCAACCGTGCTGGCCGGCTGCGCCGGCAGCAACGCGCCCGCCAATTCCTACGCGATGGCGCCGAGCGCCGGCTCCGGAGCGACGGTCGCCTTCGAGTCGATCGACGGGCCGCCGCCGCAGGTGTTCGACCGCATGGTCGGCGTGCTCGACAGCGAATCCAAGCTTCGCAGCGTGTCCGTGGTCTCCCGCGAGGCGACGGCTGCCTACCGGGTGCGCAGCTACCTCTCCGCCCAGGTGGTGCGCGGCAAGACCGTGATCGCTTGGGTCTGGGACGTTTATGACGCCAATCAGCAGCGGGCGCTGCGCCTCTCCGGCGAGGAACCGACGGCACCCAAGGGCGGCCGGGACGCGACGCGTGACCCTGGCAGGCCGCTGACGACCTCGTGCTGCGGAAGATCGCCCAGGCCGGATTCAGCGGACTTTCCAATATGATCAACGGAGCGCCGGCGGACTCGCCGGGCTCGGTTCCCGGCCTGCGCGGACCCGCCGTGGCAAGCGTGACGCCGGAGGCGCGGGCGCCCGAGTTGCCGGGCTCGGCGCTCGGCTATGCCCAGCAATAACCACCGCTCAACCACGGGCCCAGGTAGCTGCCAAGCTATTGGCCCGACTCAGGATTATCAGAGGGAAACGTAGCATCCCGGGTTGCCATTGCGGGCTTCGGCCTGATATTTCCTCGCCCGTCGTAACCGTGCTGCCAGTGGGTATTCTCTGATGTTGAACGTCGTATCCAGCAAAGCGCGGGAGGAAGCGTCCATGTCGGGCAAGAACGGCTCCATCAAGCTCGTCTCCGGCAACTCCAATCCCGCCCTTGCGCAAGCCATCGCGCAGGGCCTCGACCTGCCGCTGACCAAGGCGGTGGTGCGGCGCTTCGCCGACATGGAGATCTTCGTCGAGATTCAGGAGAACGTTCGCGGCTCGGATGCCTTCATCGTCCAGTCGACCTCGTTCCCGGCGAACGACCATCTGATGGAGCTGCTGATCATCACCGACGCGCTGCGCCGCTCGTCGGCGCACCGCATCACAGCAGTGATCCCCTATTTCGGCTACGCCCGGCAGGACCGGAAATCCGCCTCCCGAACACCGATTTCGGCCAAGCTCGTCGCCAATCTGATCACGCAGGCCGGCGTCGACCGCGTCATGACGCTCGATTTGCATGCCTTACAGATCCAAGGCTTTTTCGACATCCCGACCGACAATCTCTACGCGGCGCCGCTGATGGTGCGCGACATTAAGGAGAAGTTCGATCTCTCCAAGACGATGGTGATCTCGCCCGACGTCGGCGGCGTCGCCCGCGCCCGCGGCCTCGCCAAGCGCATCAACACCCCGCTCGCGATCGTCGACAAGCGCCGCGAACGTGCCGGTGAATCCGAGGTCATGAACGTGATCGGCGACGTCTCCGGCTACACCTGCATCCTGATCGACGACATCGTGGACTCCGGCGGCACGCTGGTGAACGCGGCCGATGCGCTGATCGCCAAAGGCGCGAAGGATGTCTACGCCTACATCACCCACGGCGTGCTCTCCGGCGGCGCGGCGGCCCGTATCACAAACTCGAAGCTGAAAGAGCTTGTGATCACCGACTCGATCCTGCCGACGGATGCTGTGAGCAAGGCACCGAATATCCGCACGCTGCCGATCGCAAGCCTGATCTCCGACGCGATCGCGCGCACCGCGGCGGAAGAGTCGGTCTCGAGCCTGTTCGACTGACCTGGTTTTGCGGTGTTTTAGGGCGGGCAAGGGCGCGAGGCGCCGCGCCCACTCCTGGCCGGGTCGCCGATAGTTTCCGCAGTGGATCACCACGACGAGATCGGGCGCCGCTCGGATGGTTCGGCGGCTACGCCCGGCTGCATTACCGGCTGCTCAAGCCGGACCGGACCGGCGCGTGAAGGCGACAAGGGCCTCATGGTGAGGAGGCGCGCAAGCGCCGTCTCGAACCATGAGGCTCCGTTCGGGCCTTCATCCTTCGAGACGCGCTGACGCGCTCCTCAGGATGAGGGGTGAGCGTCCTTTGAGAGCGCTACACAATCCCCGCCGCGACCTGGCCGCGCAGGCGCTCGAGGCCGTGCAACGTCTCCGCACAGGCGGCCGCGACCTCGACGCCTTTGATCGCAAAGTGCCTGCGGAAGAAATCGTAATGCACTTCGGTCTCGTGGAATTGCTGCGGCGTCAGCACCGCCGAAAACACCGGCACCTCGGTGCGGAGCTGCACGTCCATCAGCGCCTTGATCACGGTGTCGGCGACGAACTCGTGGCGATAGATGCCACCGTCAACGACAAGCCCGGCCGCGACGATCGCGGTGTAGCGCCGCGTCTTGGCAAGGACCTGCGCGTGCAGCGGGATCTCGAACGAGCCCGGTACCTCGAACACGTCGACATGGGTGAGGTGACGCGCCTCGGCCTCCCTCACAAAGGCGATGCGGGCCTCCTCGACCACGTCGCGGTGCCAGCAGGCCTGCACGAAGGCCACCCGCTGCGGCTTTGCAAAGCGCGGATGCTCGGTCGCCGGGGCCTGTGGAACCGACGGCGGCTGTATCTGGGAGGTTTCGGTTTGGGGATCTTGCAACATCTGATTCATGGCTTTCCTCAGTTAAGGACCAGAATCAGGGCACACGGAACGACAGACAGCCGCATCTTGCGATGCGTCTGCCACCGACCGTTCTCTTTCATCCGGACTTTGACCGTCGGCTTCGGAGTTGCACCGAATCTGCTGACCCTTCCCTTCAGCAAAACCTTGGGGAAGGCGCTCGCGGGCTTAGGCCTTTCGGCCCTTACCGCCGGTGGGGACTTTCACCCCGCCCTGAGAACATCGGCCGCTCGGGATTGAGCGACCTGAGTGGAAATATGACGCCGGTTGGGGGCCGCAGCAAGCGTGTTCCGCATGGGAAAACCGCATGGTCCCATGCCGCCCATGGCGGGCTGGCCCTTGCGCGGCGGATTAACGGTGCGGGGTCCGGGAGTCCGATTCCGGTTTGTTCTTTTCGTTAATAATTGTGGCCGAGATGAGCTGTGGACGAACGAGTCCTGGCTTGTGGACGGACTCGGCAGCCGGTTGCGCAGATTCCGCAAATCACATCAGTTGATCCGCGACAAGCCCGCGCTGATCCCGAGATCGCAACAGCGACTCCGAAGGGATCACCTTAACGACATTCAAGGAGCGCGTGCCGGACCAACCGCGTGCGTATCAAAGACAACAAGAAGGCAAGAGGTCGAGACGGCATGTCCCTGCTCGAAGGCGCTATCGATTCCAAAAGCCACCCGCTCGCTGTGGTCGAGGATATCGCTGCCAGCAACAACTGGCCGTTCGAACGCTCCGGCGAAGACGAACTGACCATTGTCTCCAAAGGGCAATGGACCGATTACCAGATCTCGTTCACCTGGATGGGCGAGATCGAAGCGCTGCATCTGGCTTGCGCTTTCGACATGAAGATTCCGGTCGCACGACGAGGCGAGGTGCAGCGGCTCGTCGCCGCGGTCAACGAGCAATTGTGGATCGGCCATTTCGACCTGTGGACCACCACCGGCATGATCATGCACCGTCAGGCGCTGGTGCTGCCGGGCGGCCTCATCGCCTCGACCGCGCAATGCGAAGCCATGCTCGCCGGCGCGATTCACGCCTGCGAACGCTATTATCCGGCGTTCCAATTCGTGGTGTGGGCAGGGAAGACAACCGCGCAGGCGATGGACGCGGCGATGTTCGATACGGTGGGCGAAGCGTAGCCGCCTCATGAAGTGAGGAAGCCGCATCTCCCTCAGCGTCGTCCTGGCGAAAGCCAGGAGCCATACCGCGAGGTCTTGCGGTATCGCGCGGTGCTTGTTGCCAACACCTCCATCCACTAGAACCCTTTGGGGTAATGGGTCCTGGCTTTCGCCAGGACGACGGATTTGGCAACAGCGATGGCAAACAGCACTCTCCAAAACATCACCGGAACCATCCTTCTCGCGGGCGCCGGCAAGATGGGCGGTGCGATGCTGACCGGATGGCTGGCAGGCGGGCTCGATCCGCGCCGCGTCGCGGTGATCGATCCGCACATCTCGCCCGAGATCACGGCGCTTGCCGCCAAGGGCATCGCGCTCAATCCTGACGTGCAGGCGGCGGGTCGCGTCGAAACGATGGTCGTCGCGGTGAAGCCGCAGATGTTCCGCGAGGCCGGCGCCAGGCTGAAAGCGTTCGTCTCGGAAAACACCTCGGTGGTCTCGATCATGGCGGGAACCACGATTCTCTCGCTCGAGGAGATCTGCGGCGGCGCCGTGGTGCGCGCGATGCCGAACACGCCGGCCGCGATCGGCCGTGGCATCACGGTGGCCGTTGCTGCGAAGAATGTCAGCACCTCGCAGCGCGCGGTGGCCGATGCATTGCTACGCGCCACCGGCTCGGTCGAATGGGTCGAGGATGAAAGCCTGATGGATGCGGTGACCGCCGTATCCGGCTCCGGGCCCGCTTATGTGTTCCTGCTGGCCGAAGAGCTCGCACGCGCGGGCGTCGAAGCGGGCCTGCCCGAAGCGCTGGCGACGAAGCTCGCGCGTGAAACGGTCGCGGGCTCCGGCGAGTTGCTGCATCAGTCGGAGCTTCCCTCCAGCACGCTGCGTCAGAACGTCACCTCGCCCGGCGGCACCACCTGCCGCGGCGCTCGGCGTCCTGATGGGCGAGCCCGGCCTGCGCGATCTGATGACCCGCGCGATTGCGGCAGCAACAAAGCGGTCGAAGGAATTGGCGAAGTAAACAGGTGTCGTAAGGCGGGCAAAGCGAAGCGAGCCCACCAACTTCATTCGAAATTGCGGAGAGAATGGTGGGCACAGCGCTTCGCGCCTTTGCCCACCCTACAGTTTCGAGCTTGCGGCTAGCCGCTTGTTGAACATCTCGACATTGACGAGCCCGCGCGCATGGCGGCCTTCGCCGAGCTTGCGCGCGCCTTCGAATGCCTCGACCTCGAAGCGGATGACGCGGCGCTCGACCGCGATCACTTTCGCAGTGGTCCGCACAGTTGCGCCGACGAGGGCGGCGGCGAGATGGCGGATGTCGACCTCGGTGCCGACAGTGACCCAGCCCGGCTGCAGCGCCGAGCGGATCGCATCGCCCGACGTCATCTCCATTTCCAGGATCATCATCGGCGTCGCATAGACCATCGGCATGCCGGGCACGAAATGCCCGACCGTGCGCTCGGCCGCCACCACCAGCTTACGCTCGGCGCTCATGCCGACCTTGATGAAATCGCGTGCGTCCATGGTCGCCTCAAACTCCGCTGTCGTCCCGGACAAGCGAACGCAGTGCGCGCTGATCCGGGACGACGGCAGTTGCTGACGCTACAGCGCTGGCTACTTCTTCGCAGCCGCGGCGCGCTCCACAAAGGTCTTGCCGCCCTTCATCTTGTGGCGGAGCGGGGCTTCGTTGATCTGGATGACGACGGCATCGGCGTCGACGCCGAGATCTTTCACCAGCGCCTGGGTGATGTCGCGCATCATGCCGGCCTTCTGTTCGTCGGTGCGGCCTTCGGCCATGCTGACAGTGATCTCAGGCATATTGTTTTCTCCCTCTCGCCTCTCCGTCATGGCCGGGCTTGTCCCAGCCATCCACGGACATCGCTATCAAACAAGACGTGGGTGCCCGGGACAAGCCCGGGCACGACGATCGAAACGAATGGCTAGCCCCAGCTCACGTCATGGCGCGCCAGCACCTCGCGCACTTTTGCGACGAGGTCGGCTTCGCTGCACGAGAACTGCGCGGGGCGGCTCTCGCGCCATTCCTGGTTGGATGCGATCGCGGCCGCGGCCTTGGCGCCCTCGATCAGATCCTTGACCTGCACCTCGCCGCGTGCCTTTTCATCCGAGCCTTGGATGATCACGCAAGGTGAGTTGCGGCGGTCGGCATATTTGAGCTGGTTGCCCATATTCTTGGGATTGCCGAGATAGAGCTCTGCGCGGATGCCCGCGGTCCGCAAGCTTGCGACCATCTTCTGGTAGTCGGCAACGCGGTCGCGGTCGAACACGGTCACGACGACGGGCCCGAATTCGGGCCGCGTGTCGAGCTTGCCGAGCAAGGTCAGCGCGGCCTGGAGCCGCGACACGCCGATCGAGAAACCGGTCGCCGGCACCGGCTCGCCACGGAAGCGCGAGACGAGACCGTCGTAGCGTCCGCCGCCGCCGACCGAGCCGAAACGTACGGGACGGCCCTTCTCGTCCTTGGTATCGAGCAGCAATTCGACCTCGTAGACGGGCCCGGTGTAATATTCGAGGCCGCGCACGACGGAGGGATCGATCTTGATGCGATCGACGCCGTAACCCGACGCCGTGACCAGCTTGGCAATCTCTTCCAGCTCGCTCACGCCGGCCTGACCAACCTCGCTCTTGGCCAGATAGGTTTCCGCCGCCGCAATGGCCTCTTTCCAGTCGTCGCGCGGCTTGGTGATGGCGAGAACGACGTCAGCCTCTGCCGCGCTCAGATTGGCGCCTTTCGTGAAGTCGCCCTTGCCCTCTTCGCCGCCATCCCATCGTCCGGGACCGAGCAATTTGCGCACTTCGTCGGCGGAAAACTTGTCGAGCTTGTCGATCGCGCGCAGCACGGTCAGCCTGCGTGCCGAATTCTCCTCACCCGCGAGCCCGATCGCTTCCAGCACGCCGTCGAGCACTTTGCGATTATTCACCTTCACCACGTACTGGCCGCGCGCAACGCCAAGCGCTTCCATCGTATCCGCGGCCATCATGCAGATTTCGGCATCCGCCGCCGGCGTCGCCGAGCCGACCGTGTCGGCGTCAAACTGCATGAACTGGCGGAAGCGGCCGGGGCCGGGCTTCTCATTGCGGAAGACGTAGCCGACGCGGTAGCTCCGATACGGCAGCACCAAGCCGTCGGTGCCATAGCGCTCGCCGACATAGCGCGCCAGCGGCGCGGTTAGATCGTAGCGCAGCGAGATCCACTGTTCGTCGTCGTCCTGGAACGAGAATACGCCCTCGTTCGGACGGTCCTGATCGGGCAGGAATTTGCCGAGCGCGTCGGTGTATTCCATCGCCGGCGTCTCCACCGGCTCGAACCCGTAGAGCTCGTAGACCGCCCGGATTTTCTCGACCATCTCGCGCGTCGCCCGGATCGCGGCGGGGTCGCGATCCTCGAGCCCGCGCGGCAGACGCGCCTTCAGTTTCTGGGGTTTTTTGGGTTTTTCGGCCATGCGGGCGTTTACCAGCCGACGCGCGATGCGGCAACCGCAGTTCTCGGCCCCACTCCCCGCAAGCGGGGAGTGGGAAGAGAGAGCCGGTCAAAACACCTTGCGGATCCAGTTGTGCGGATCGTTGGTGCGGCCGTACTGGATGTCGACGAGTTGCTTGCGCAGGCCCATGGCGACGGGGCCGGCAGCGCCCCCGCTGATCTCGAAATCACCGCTGACCGAGCGCACCTTGCCGATCGGCGAGATGACGGCGGCGGTCCCACAGGCAAAGGCTTCCTTGAGCTTGCCGCTGGCCGCATCCTTGCGCCACTGGTCGAGCGAGTACGGCTCTTCGCGCACGGTCTTGCCGGCATCGCGGGCGAGCGCAATGATGGAGTCGCGGGTGATGCCAGGCAGGATGGTGCCGAGCGGCGGCGTCGACAGCGAGCCGTCCTCGAACACAAAGAACACATTCATGCCGCCGAGCTCCTCGATGTAGCGGCGTTCGATCGCATCGAGGAACACGACCTGGTCGCAGCCGTGCTGGATCGCTTCCGCCTGCGCACGCAGGCTCGCAGCATAATTACCGCCGCATTTGACCGCGCCGGTGCCGCCGACCGCGGCGCGCGTGTAATTCTCGGAGACCCAGATCGAGACCGGCGCGGGGCCGCCCTTGAAATAAGAGCCGACCGGCGAAGCGATCACCGCAAAGATGTATTCCGACGATGGCTTGACGCCGAGGAAGGTCTCACTCGCGATCATGAAGGGGCGCAGATAAAGGCTGCCCTCGCCGCCCGGCATCCAGGCGCGGTCGATCCGCACGACCTGCTCGACCGCCTCGATGAAGACGTCCTCGGGGATCTGCGCCATCGCCATGCGGTCGGCGGAGTCCTTGAAGCGGCGCGCATTGGCGTCGGGGCGGAACAGGTTCACGCCGCCGTCGTCGCGCTTGTAGGCCTTGAGGCCTTCGAAAATTTCCTGGGCGTAGTGCAGGACGGCGCCGGCCGGATCGATCTGGAAATTGGCGCGGGCCTCGATGCGCGCCTCATACCAGCCGCCCTTGGCCTGGTTGTAGCGGACCACCGCCATGTGATCGGTAAAGACGCGTCCGAAGCCGGGATCGACCAGCCTGGCGACCCGGTCCTTCTCGGACGTTGGATTGGATGCGGGCTGGATGTCGAATTTCATGCTCATGTCCTTGGCTCCCGCTGCCGGTGGCGACGCTGTTCTGGCGCCCGCCTGCCCATTTCGGGCCCGGTTGGCTTGATGTGGTTTCTGGCCGAACCACCGCCAGCCTTGTTACGGCCGGTTTCCGTGGCCAGCATGTCTTCCGAGGACATGCTTTTGCGGAAGGCGGAAGTCCAGTATGTTTTGCCGAAATGCCGCTCGACAATCGCACGGTAGATCTGATCCGGCCGTTGCCGCCTGTCCGGCTCACTCCGGCCGCTCTTCGAAGTGCCACCCGACGCGAAACGATCTAAAATTTCGTGCGGGATGATCGTTTTGTAACATTGAACCCAAGATACGTCAATATGCCTGACATAAATTTCGCAACTCCCTCTCAAAGCGCTGCCGAGCCACGGCCGGCCGCAGGCGATGGAGGCAATTTGCGCTGGGATATCATCGAGCTGCTGTTCTTCGCGTATCGCGATTTCGTCGGCGACCCCGACCAGGAGCTGGAGGCTTTCGGCTTCGGCCGGGCCCATCACCGGGTCATGCACTTCGTCTATCGTTATCCCGGCCTGAAGGTCGCCGACCTGCTCGACGTCCTGCGCATCACAAAACAGTCGCTCGGCCGCGTGCTCAAGCAGCTCCTTGACGAAGGCTACATCTTGCAGAAGACCGGCGACAATGACCGCCGCCAGCGGCTGCTCTATGCGACACCGAAGGGGGAGGCGCTGGTGCAGAAGCTCGCCGGCCTGCAGACCACGCGCATTACCAAGGCGCTCGCCGAGCTGGCGCCGCAGGATGCCGAAACCGTCAAGCGTTTCCTGCTCGCGATGATCGATCGCGACGATCCGGACAAGGTGCTGGAGACGATCTTCGCCACCAACCATCAAGACGCAAAGGAGTGACCGTGCCGCTCGCTGCCACGCTCGCCCGCCCGCCGCTGCAACCGGCCGACGACGCCCCCCATCTGCTGCTGGTCGACGACGATCGCCGCATCCGCGATCTCTTGTCGCGCTTTCTCGCGGCCGAGGGCTATCGCGTGACTACCGCTTCAAGCGCGGGTGACGCGCGGTCAAAGCTTTTGGGCCTGCATTTCGACTTGCTCATTCTCGACGTCATGATGCCCGGCGAGACCGGTTTCGATCTCGCCCGGTTCATCCGCACGTCTTCCTCCGTGCCGATCGTGATGCTGACGGCGCGCCATGAAGCCGAGGCCCGCATCGAGGGTCTTCAGATCGGCGCCGACGACTACGTGGCAAAGCCGTTCGAGCCGCGCGAGCTGGCGCTGCGCATCAACAACATCCTCAAGCGCGCGGCGCCCACGCCCCAGGCCGCAGCGGTGGAGAAGATCGCATTCGGTCCCTACGTCTACCATCTCGATCGCGGCGAGTTGCGCCAGGGCGAGGAGGTCATTCATCTCACCGACCGCGAGCGCGAGATGCTGCGGATTCTCTCGGAGACGCCGGGCGAGACGGTGCCGCGCAGTGCCCTGACCGGAAATGGCAGCGTCAACGAGCGGGCCGTCGATGTGCAGATCAACCGCCTCAGGCGCAAGATCGAAACCGATCCCGCCAATCCGCTCTTCCTTCAGGCGGTGCGCGGCATCGGCTATCGGCTGGTGGCCTCGCCGTAAAAGCAGTGAAGCACGACCGATGAGCACGATCGATACCGGCCTGACGCTGCTACGAAGCGCGGCCGGGCGCGTCTCTGCCGCCAATGGCTGGATGGGCAACGCGTTCAAGGGCTGGATGCCGACCGGCCTCTACGCGCGCGCGCTGCTCATCATGATCGTGCCGATGGTGATCCTGCAGTCGGTCGTCGCCTTCGTGTTCATGGAGCGGCACTGGAACACGGTGACGCGCCGCCTGTCGGCCGCGGTGGTGCAAGACATCGCCGCGCTGATCGACGTCTACAAGGGCTATCCGCAGGACAAGGATCGCGACCAGATCCGCCGCATCGCCCAACAGCGCCTCGGTCTCGTCGTCGACTTCCTCCCCGCCGGTGACATGCCGCCACCGGGACCAAAGCCGTTTTTCTCGCTGCTCGACCAGACGCTGTCGGTGCAGCTCGGTCGCCAGATCGGGCGCTCGTTCTGGATCGATACGGTCGGCCGCTCCAACCTCGTCGAGATCCGCATCCAGCTCGACGATGCCGTGATGCGCGTGTTCGCGCAGCGCAGCGCGGCCTATGCCTCGAACTCGGAAATCTTCCTGTTCTGGATGGTCGGGACATCGTCCATCCTGCTGATCGTGTCGGTGCTGTTCCTGCGCAACCAGATCAAGCCGATCCTGCGGCTTGCGGACGCCGCGGAAAGTTTCGGCAAGGGCCGCGAGGCGCCGAACTTCAGGCCGCGCGGCGCGCGCGAGGTGCGGCGCGCGGCGGGCGCCTTCCTCGAAATGAAGTCGCGCATCGAACGTGCGATGGAGCAGCGCACCGCGATGCTCGCCGGTGTCAGCCACGATCTGCGCACCATCCTCACCCGCTTCAAGCTCGAGCTGGCGCTGATCGGCGACAGTCCCGAGATGGAGGGCATGCGCAAGGACGTCGACGAGATGTCGATGATGCTGGAGGATTACCTTGCGTTCGCCCGCGGCGATTCCGGCGAGCAGTCGCAGCCGACCGACATGGCGCAGGCGCTCGAGGAGCTGCGCAGCGACGCCGAACGCCACGGCCACACCGCGACCGTGACATTCAGCGGCCTGCCCGTGGTCACGGTGAAGCCGGCCTCGTTCAAGCGATGTCTCGCCAATCTCGTCACCAATGCCGCGCGCTACGGCAACGCCATCGCCATCTCCGGCCAGCGCGATCACCGTTATCTCACCGTGACCGTCGACGACGACGGCCCCGGCATTCCCGTCCATCTGCGTGAAGAAGTGTTCAAGCCGTTCCTGCGGCTCGACAACGCCCGCAACCAGGACCAAGGCGGCACGGGCTTGGGCCTCGCCATCGCTCGCGACATCGCCCGCTCGCATGGCGGCGATATCACGCTCGGCGACAGCCCGATGGGCGGATTAAGGGCGAGCGTGCGGATTCCGGTGTAGCTGCGCCCCCCGTCTACTTTGGCAGCAGCGCTTTCAGCTTGTCGACGTCGCGCACGTTCATCTTGAAGCCGCCGGGCATCACGATGTCGCCGGGCTTCTGGTCCGGCTTGCAGGCGCCGAGCCATTTCGCTTCGAGCGTCATGGTGCTGTCGCGCCCCGCGGCACCGACCGCGCCACCTTGCGCATGCGACGAGGTCTTCACCGTGTAGGCCGAATTGAAATCGCCGGTGATCTCGGCGTGCGACGTCGTGGACATGCCGGCGACACTGCACTCGGAATCGCTGACATAGCCGGTCGCCGTCTTCTTGACGTCCTGCCTGGAGCAGACCTGCTTGGCCATCGGCGAGATGTTGTTATTCATCTCCCTGTCGACAGCCTCGTCGGTGCAGTGCTGCATGGTCATCTCCGGCATCGCCGAGCCGGTCCTGACCATCTTCAACTCCCAGAGACCGGCCTTGCGCACCGGCAGATCGTCGGCCGAGGCGCCGACCGCCGACAATACGAGACCAACGACTGATCCGAGCAAAGCAAGCTTGCACGTCATGCGAGAGACTCCCGGCTGAGACGTCGTGGCGCGGCCTTCGGCGTTCCGAAACGCCTCAGTAGAGCGTGCGGATCGGACGATCGGCGGCGCCATAAGGCACCCAGCGGCAGGCAAAGGAGATGTAGCCGCCCTCATAGGCCTGCATCGCGAGGAATTTCACCACCTTGCCATAGCGCGCACAGTGATCGACCGCGACCTGGCGCGCATCGGTCTGCGTCGCCATGGAATAGGCGATGATGCCGCCGGTGTCGTTGCCCTTGAAGGGCGGCACCGGAAGGATGTCGGCGCGCGCCGACTGGCTCGCCATGATCCCCAAGGCAAGAAGGCCCGCGGCCGCAATGATTCGCATTCCCGTCACTCCGATTGGCTGGCAGCACTCTACGGTGCCGGGCCGGCGGTGAAAAGAACGGATAGGGCGTCGGCGGCGACGTTATGGTCAAGTCGTGGCCGAGTGTTGCCGCGCTGCACTTGACCTCCTCCGCCCTTCGCGTCACCGTCCCACCCTCGCAGATCATGCTGTCTGGATTGCCCATGCGCGCCTCAACCTCCCTGAAATCCCTTCGCTTTGCCGCCGTTCTCGGCCTCATCTTCGGAGCGCTGTCGCTCGGTGAGGCCAGGGCCGCCAATCCGCTGGAGCTGAATTTCTGGCTGAGCGGGCCGCGTTATGATGGCAACGTCGCCGATTGCGAGAAGGCACTGCCGACGATCGCGAACCAGTTCTGGGAGAAGGAAAGCTCGTTCTGGAATTCGCCTTTGAAGATCGAGGGCTTCTCGGCCGTTCACGAGACCGCATTCCGGCCCTGGGCGTCCGACAACATTCCGCGGCGCTACTGCACCGGCGAGGCCATGCTGAACGACGGCAAGGTGCGCAGGGTGCACTTCTCGATTATCGAGGACGGCGGCTTTGCCGGTTACGGCCAGGGCGTCGAATGGTGCCTAGTCGGGCTCGACCGCAACTGGGCCTACAATCCGGCCTGCCGCGCCGCCAAGCCCTAATTCGAAGGTCCCTAATTCGAAGGTCCCTGATTCGAATCGATCCGGCGGCCGAACGCCGGCCGCTCGAAATTTGTTCTTGAAATGTTCTTATTGCCTGCTAGGCTCATTGCATAGTCTAGCTGAGGGGCGTCGCCATGTTTGATTTCAGATTGCAATCCTTCTTCCGCCTTGTGATCTCGCTGACCCTTGCCGCCGGGCTGATCTCGCTGGCCGGCGGCGCGAAGGCGCAGGACAAACGGCAGAACGCGCCGGGTGAATTCGATTTCTATGTGCTGTCGCTATCCTGGTCGCCGTCCTTCTGCGAGGACGCGGCCGAGCGCGGACGCGGCGGCGGGCGCTCGAACATCCAGTGCGAGGGACGGCCTTATTCCTTCGTGGTGCACGGGCTGTGGCCGCAATATGAGAACGGCTTTCCGGAATATTGCCAGCGGCCGTCGCGGCGGCTGAACCGCAACATCGTCTCCTCGATGCTCGATCTGATGCCGGCGCCGGGGCTGATCTTCAACGAGTGGGACAAGCACGGCACCTGCTCGGGGCTGACCGACCGCAATTACTTCGAGACGATCCGCAAGGCGCGCGCCGTGATCAAGATTCCGGTCGAATATCTCGACCTGTCGCAGCCCAAGACGGTGGCGCCGGGCGAGGTCGAAGAAGCCTTCATCAAGGCTAATCCGGGCCTGAGCAACGCGGCCGTCTCGGTTACCTGCAACCGGACCCGGCTTTCCGAGGTCCGCATCTGCCTCAGCAAGGATTTGCAGTTTCGCGCCTGCGAAGAACTCGACCGCCGCGCCTGTCGCCGCGACCAGGTGACGATGCCGCCGATCAGGGGTGGGTAGTTCAGGCTGTTGTACCTCTTTGCTGAAGCCATCGCGTGGCGTAGTGCTCTTGCATGAACTATCGCCACGCCTTTCACGCCGGCAATTTCGCCGATGTCATCAAGCACATCGTGCTGGCACGCATCCTGACCTATTTGCAGGACAAGCCGGCTGCCTTCCGCGTCATCGACACCCATGCGGGTGCCGGCCTCTATGACCTCGACAGCGACGAGGCCCGCCGCAGCGGCGAATGGCTGACGGGGATCGCGCGGCTGATGCAGTCGCGCCTTTCGAACGAGACCGTCGCGCTGACCAAGCCGTACATGGAGATCGTTTGCGCATTCAATCCGAAGGGCGAGCTCAAGGCCTATCCGGGCTCGCCCTTGATCGCGCGCGGCCTGATGCGGCCGCAAGACCGGCTCGTGGCCTGCGAGCTCGAGCCGAGGGCGCGCAGGGCGTTGATCGACGTGTTGCGGCGCGACGAACAGGCCCGCGTGGTCGATCTCGATGGCTGGATGGCGCTGCCTGCGTTCGTGCCGCCGAAGGAGCGGCGCGGACTCGTGCTGATCGACCCACCGTTTGAGGCGAAAGACGAGTTCGAAAGACTGGGCGAGGCCTTCTCCACCGCGTTCGCAAAATGGCCGACCGGTATCTATGTAATCTGGTACCCCGCCAAGAGCCGGCGCGCCACCGACACGCTGGCGCAACTCGTGGCGCGGACCGCGGCCGCAGCAAAGACTCCCGGAAAATGCCTGCGGCTCGAATTCAGCGTCGCACCACAGGTTGACGGCGCGGCCCTCACCTCGACTGGGCTGCTGATCGTCAATCCGCCTTACACGCTGCAGAGCGAGCTCAAGACAATCCTGCCCGAGCTGGAAATACCGCTCGGCCAGGGCGGAGCTGCCAGATTCCGATTAGAGGTGCCGAAGCCCTAAGCCGCCGCCATTCTTGGGAAAAATATGCAGTAACGGTAGTCAATCTGCAATGAACCGTATTATGCTGTTGGTGTGACTGGCTTTGCGTTCCGCTTCCGCGAATGGTTGCGGCGGAGTGAAGGCCTAACAAAGATCCAGTCGGACCGCAGGGTCTGCCCAAGGATGGCCAGCTCTCCCGGGCTACGTGATGCCCGGTCATGTCGCGACGCGCGTCTGCGTTGCGACGGAGGAGCAATGAGGGGGAGTTTCCCGATGGCCAATACGGGAACGGTTAAGTTCTTCAACGGCGAGCGCGGCTACGGCTTCATCAAGCCGGACGACGGCGGTCGCGATGTCTTCGTTCACATCACCGCGGTTGAGCGGGCGGGACTGAAGGACCTTGCCGAAGGACAGCGTATCACGTTCGAAGTCGAACCGGACAAGAAGGGGAAGGGGCCGAAGGCGGTCAATCTCGTGATCCTTTCGTAGCGGACCTGCCCCGAGAAGACTGCCGCAAAAAAATCCCGGCCGCGAGCGGCCGGGAGGCTGTAGTCCGGTATTTTCTTAGTTGGCTATCAGAAGTGATAGTTCACGCCTGCGCGAACAACGCTGGCGCTATAGCCGTTTGACACGCCTGTAATTGCGAACTGGCTCGACGACAGATCGACGTAGAGATATTCGAGCTTCGCGCTCCAGTTCGGCGCGAAGCCGACTTCTGCGCCGACGCCGGCGGTCCAGCCGGCGGTGGTGTGCGATTCCGTCCAGCCGAAGGTCTGCGCGCGCAGCTCGCCGAAAGCGAAGCCGGCGGTGCCGTAGAACAAGATGTTGCTGAAGGCATAGCCGGCGCGACCACGCAGCGTGCCGAACCAGGGATTGGAGAACTTCCACGGCGCGAAAGTGTCGTCGGCGCCTGCTGCCTGGATGTCGCCCTCGACCCCGAACACCCACGGGCCGTTCTGGAAATTGTAGCCGGCCTGCGCGCCGCCGACGAAGCCGGATGGCTTCACGGGCGTGTTGCTCACCGAGCCCCATTCATAGCCGACATTGGCGCCGAGATACGGGCCGGCCCAGCTATAGCCATTGAGCGGCTGATTGACCGTATAAGGCGCACGTTGCCCGTAACTGAGATCGGCGGCCTCTGCCGACGCCGTCCAGCCGGCTGCAGCCAATGCAGCTGCGCCCACAACGAGCCTCTTCATCACGCACTCCAACGCAACTGCCGCAACCGGGTGCGATGCCCGCGCCGCTGCGCAAGGCCAAACCGCACGGTTACGGAACCACCACTTTTTCGCGTAAGATTTATCGAGAGTTTTAAGTTAAAGGGCTGTTAAGACCCGTTACTGCGCTGTTAACAGACTTAAGGAAGCGTTACCGGGAACTGCGCCGCCATCCTGTGCGTGCGACACGGCCGGAACTTCAAATCGGCTCCCCCAGCGCCTAAATTCGCATCATGGTTCACGATTCCACCGACAATCCGGACGAGGCACGCGCGCGCAAATCGCCGCGAGTCGCGACCGTCGACGCTCCGCGCCAAGAGCGTCAGGAGCCGCAAGAGACGGCGCCGCCCGATCTCGATCCCGCCACTGCGGGCGGCGATGACGAGGACGATGCGCGGCTGCCGGACATTCTGGAAGAAAGCGGCGCGATCGACGAAGAGCCGCTGGCGAGCGGTCACGAGGCGATCGAGCGCGCGGTCCGGCTCGCGCCGACCTCGCCGGGCGTCTATCGCATGCTCAGCGCCAATGCCGACGTGCTCTATGTCGGCAAGGCCAAGAACGTCAAAAAGCGCCTGTCCAACTACGCGCGCCAGAGCGCGCCGCAGCCGGCGCGCATCCTGCGCATGATCGCGGCCACGGTGACCGTGGAGATCGTCTCGACCACGACCGAGACCGAGGCGCTGCTGCTGGAAGCCAATCTCATCAAGCAGCTGCGGCCGCGCTTTAACGTGCAGCTGCGCGACGATAAATCATTTCCCTATATTCTGATCACCGGCGACCATTGGGCACCGCAGATCCTGAAGCACCGCGGCGCGCAGACCCGGCCCGGGCGCTATTTCGGCCCGTTCGCCTCCGCCGGCGCCGTCAACCGCACCATCACGGCCTTGCAGCGCGCATTCCTGATCCGCTCCTGCACGGATTCCTTCTTCGAGAGCCGCTCGCGGCCCTGCCTGCTCTACCAGATCCGCCGCTGCGCCGGCCCGTGCACCCGCGAGATCGACTTTCCCGGCTATACGACGCTGGTGCGCGAGGCGACCGACTTCCTGTCCGGCAAGAGCCAGGCGGTGAAGCAGGAGCTCGCAGGCGAGATGGAGAAGGCTTCGGGCGAGCTCGAATTCGAGAGCGCGGCGCTCTATCGCGACCGCCTCGCCGCGCTGTCGGCGATCCAATCGCAGCAGGGCATCAATCCGCGCACGGTGGAGGAAGCCGACGTGTTCGCCATCCACCAGGAAGGCGGCTTCTCCTGCGTCGAAGTGTTCTTCTTCCGCACCGGACAGAACTGGGGCAACCGCGCCTATTTCCCGCGCGCGGAGAAGACCTATACGCCGGAGGAGGTGCTGGGCTCCTTCCTCGCCCAGTTCTACGACGACAAGCCGCCGCCGAAGACCATCCTGCTCTCGCATGACATTGAGGAGAGCGACCTGCTCGCCAACGCGCTATCGATCAAGGCCGGCCACAAGATCGAGGTCACCACGCCCAGGCGCGGCGAGAAGAAGGAGCTCGTCACCCACGCGCTGACCAATGCGCGCGAAGCGCTCGGCCGCAAGCTCGCGGATACCGCGACCCAAAGTCGCCTGCTCGACGCCATGGCCACCACGCTAAGCCTGCCGCATGCGCCCAAGCGCATCGAGGTCTACGACAACAGCCACATCCAGGGCACCAACGCTGTCGGCGCCATGATCGTCGCCGGCCCGGACGGCTTTGTGAAAAACCAGTACCGCAAGTTCAACATCAAGTCCGAAGGGCTCACGCCCGGCGACGATTACGGCATGATGCGCGAGGTGCTGGAGCGCCGCTTCAAGCGCCTGATCAACCCGCCCGAAGAGAGCGCTGCCAAGGCCAAGGACGACGATTTCCCGCAATGGCCCGATCTCGTGATCATCGACGGCGGCCGCGGCCAGCTCAACGCCGTCCGGGAGATCTTCACCAATCTCGGCCTGACCCAGGTGTCACTGATGTCGGTCGCCAAAGGGCCGGACCGGGATGCCGGCCGCGAGACCCTGTTCATGCCGGAGCGCGAGGCGATCAAGCTGGAGCCGCGCGACCCCGTGCTCTATTTCATCCAGCGCCTGCGCGACGAGGCGCACCGCTTCGTCATCGGCTCGCACCGCAAGCTGCGCAAGAAGGACATTCGCGAGGCCGGTTTGCAGGAGATTCCGGGCATCGGCCCGTCACGCAAACGTGCCTTGCTGCACCATTTCGGAACCCTGAAGGAGATCGAACGCGCCTCGATCGCCGATCTCGGCAAGGTTCCTGGGGTGAGCGCCGAGAGCGCCCGCAGGATTTTCGACTATTTCCATCCCCAGTCGGGGTGAACTAAAGAGGCCGTAGTCATATGGTCGTCGCATCCGGCACCCCCATTGGGGACGGACGGTTGACGTTCAGGCTTGAGCGGTATTGGTAGGACGGATGAACATCGCCACGACACGAGGGACGACCAGCCGCGCGATGTCCCTCCCGAACATCCTGACCTATGGCCGGATCGCCGCGATCCCGGTCGTGGTCGGATGCATCTATGCACAGTCGATCATGGACTATCCGCTGTGGCTGCGCTGGGTCGCGGTCGCGATCTTCATCGGCGCCGCGGTGACGGACTATCTCGACGGCTATTACGCGCGGATCTGGAATCAGCAATCGGCGTTCGGCCGGATGCTCGACCCGATCGCCGACAAGCTGCTGGTCGCCTCCTGCCTCCTCATGCTGGCCGCCGACGGCATCATCCATGGCTGGTCGCTGTGGGCCGCCATCGTGATCCTGTGCCGCGAGATTCTCGTGTCGGGGCTGCGCGAATACCTCGCCGCGCTGCGTGTCAGCGTGCCCGTGACCAAGCTCGCCAAGTGGAAGACCACGGTTCAGCTCGTCGCCATCGGCTTCCTGCTCGCCGGTCCGGCCGGCGACGAGGTTGTCCCGATGGTCTCACTGATCGGCCTCGTCCTGCTGTGGGCCTCCGCGATCCTGACCATGTACACCGGCTACGACTATTTCCGTGCCGGCATCCATCACCTCATCAAGGAGGACGAGGGATGAAGGTGAAGTACTTCGCCTGGGTGCGAGAGCGCGTGGGCAAGGCCGAGGAGACGATCGAGCCGCCCGCGACGGTGCGCACCGTCGAGGAGCTGATCGCCTGGCTGTCCGGTCGAAGCGAAGCTTATGCTTATGCGTTCGAGAAGCCGAAGGTGATCCGCACCGCGATCGACCACGCCCACGTCAAGTCCGACGCCACGATCGCGGGCGCCCGCGAGATCGCGTTCTTCCCGCCGATGACCGGCGGCTAGGCCATGACTCCCCTGTGACCACTTCCGCTGTGACCACCTGCCCTGTCGCCATCCGCATCCAGGAAGACGATTTCGACATCGCGCGCGAGATCGCGGTCCTGACCGAGAGCCGCACCGATATCGGAGCGGTCGTCAGCTTCTCCGGCATCTGTCGCGCCGACGAGGACAGTTCGAACATCGCGGCGCTCACGCTCGAACATTACCCTGGTATGGCGGAAGAAGAGATCAAGCGCCATGTCGACGAGGCCATCTCGCGCTGGCCACTCAACGGCGTCACCGTCATCCATCGCGTCGGGCGGTTCATGCCCGGCCAGAACATCGTGCTGGTGCTCACCGCCTCGCAACATCGCAGGGCGGCGTTCGAGGCGGCCGAGTTTCTGATGGATTATCTCAAGACCAGCGCACCCTTCTGGAAGAAGGAAGAGAGCGCCACCGGCACCGGCTGGGTCGAGGCCCACGCCCGCGACGACGAGGCCGCCGCACGCTGGACCCGATCCTGATGGCAAGAGCCGTGAAAAAGACGACGCGCGGCCCCGTCGCGTCAAAATTCGCCAAGGTCGGTCGCGGCGAGCTGCTCACGCTGATCGATTTCGTCCGTTATGCGGTCAGCTGCTTCGTCGAGGCGAAACTTGCCTTTGCCCACGGCACCACCGATGCGGTGGCGGAAGCCGTCTTCCTGGTCTGCGAAGCGTTGCACATGCATCCCGACCAGTTCGAGATTTTTGGCCATGCTCGCGTCACCGCCGCGGAAGGCCAGAGACTGCTTGACCTTATCCAGAAGCGCGTGACCACACGCAAACCGACGGCCTACCTCGTCAACAAGATCTACATGCGCGGCCTGCCGTTCTATGTCGACGAGCGCGTCATCGTTCCGCGCTCCTTCATTGGCGAGCTTCTGGATTCGCATTTCGGCGGCGACGGCGAAGCGGGTTCGCTGATCGACGATCCCACGGCCATTGAAAGCGTGCTCGATCTCTGCACGGGATCGGGATGCCTTGCGATCCTCGCCGCATATCATTTCCCGAATGCCATGGTCGACGCCGTCGATATCTCCAAGGGCGCGCTCGACGTCGCGGCGCGCAATGTTGGGGATCATGGGCTGGATGAGCGGATCACGCTGCATCGGGGCGATCTGTTCGCGCCGCTCGGCGCCAACAAATACGATCTGATCATCACCAACCCGCCCTATGTCGACGCGGAAGGCATGGCGGCGCTGCCGCCGGAATGCCGGGCCGAGCCGAAGCTCGCCTTCGACGGTGGCGCCGACGGTCTCGACGTCGTCCGTCGCATCCTGCGCGATGCGCCAGACCATCTCACACCGGACGGCGGCCTGCTCTGCGAGATCGGCCGCGGTCGCGAGCTGGTCGACGAGGCTTTTCCGGAACTGCCCCTGCTCTGGCTCGACACGGAGGAGTCCGAGGGCGAGGTGTTCTGGATCGCGACCGCCGATCTCGGTTGATCGAGCGCGCGACGGAACAAGTCAAATTCGGCCACGTTCATCCCCGGACGAATTGTCTCGCTCTCGGAGGATGTCCGCATGCTCGCGCCATCGGGCGAATTGCTGCGCGCCGGCATGGCGCTGAAACTCAACCATCTCAAGCGCGCAACGCGGTCGTATCTGCGTGACCGCACCAGCCAGACCACGGGTCGCCTGACGTCTTATGCGGTCGCGGCGGGATTGTTCGCCGTAGCCGGGCTGTTCCTGATTGCAACCTTCTTTGTCGGCCTGATCGCCCTCTACCGCTGGGTTGCCATTACCTATGGACAATTCTGGGGCTTTGGGGCCGTCGGGGCGGTGCTGTTGGTGCTGGCCGTCATCTGCGCTGGCATCGCCATGGTGCAGATGAGGCGCAAGCCCAAGTCGATCGTGCCACTCGCCAGCCGGCTTCGGGTGGCGATCGCCACCCCGCGCATCCGGCGCGGAACCGTCAAGGAGGCGGTAAAGGAGGTCGCGACAACGATTCCCTTGGTGCCGCTCGCGCCGGGCGAACGCGGCAATGGCAGTAAACCCCGCTCCATCCACACCAACCGGCCGGTGCAGCTTGGCCTGATGCTCGCGGCGATAGGTGTCTTGGGGCTCACCGCCGCGCGGCGGAGGCGGCACGGGCATGGATTGGACGCGTGATGCTCGCGCGGCGCTCCGATCAGTTCGACAACTGGCTGCTGATGGCGGCGACTGCCGTGCTGGTGCTGAGCGCGGAACGGTATTTTAAGGAGTCCGGCTTGATCCGGACGGGGCCTCCGCAGGACCACCGCAATAACGAGGCGAATTCGCCGGAGACGAGTGCCGGGCGTGCGGCCGCGCAGCCCGGACGCGGCCGTCACTCCGACAATCCCTTCGCAATTCCTTGGGCCGGCTGGAAGGATATTTTCTGGCGCACCTATCAGCGCATCGGTGAAGATCGCTTGCTGGCGACCGCGGGCGGCGTCGTCTTCTTCGGGTTGCTGGCGATCTTTCCGGCGATAACCGCGCTCGTCTCGTTCTACGGCCTGTTCGCCAATCCCTCGACGATTGCCGGCAACCTGCAGACCCTGGCGTTGATGCTGCCCGAGGGTACGTTCCAGATCATCCAGGACCAGGTCGCCCGCGTGGTGTCCAAGGGCAATACAGCACTTGGAGCCACGTTCCTGTTCGGTCTTGTGCTTGCGATCTGGAGCGCCAACGCCGGCGTCAAATCCATCTTCGACGCGCTCAACGTCGCCTACGAGGAGCGTGAAAAGCGCAGCTTCATCCGCCTGAACCTGGTGTCGCTGGCCTTCACGGTCGGCGGCATCGCAGCGCTGCTGTTGATGGTGGGCGCCGTGGTCGCCTTCCCGCTCGCGCTGAACCATCTCGGGCTTGCTCCCCAAAGCAAGCTGATCATCGCCCTCGCACGATGGCCGCTGCTGTTCGTCCTCCTGCTGGTCGCGCTTGCCATCCTCTACCGCTTCGCGCCGAGCCGGGATGCGCCGCGCTGGCAATGGCTGAGCCTCGGCGCAGTGACGGCCTCCATCCTTTGGATCGCCGGCTCGGCACTGTTGTCCTGGTATCTGTCCAAATTCGCCAATTACAGCGCGACCTACGGCTCGCTCGGCGCAGCGATCGGCCTGATGATGTGGATGTGGGTGTCGGCCATCGTGATCATGTTCGGGGCCGAGCTGAATTCTGAAATCGAACGGCAGACCCTGCGCGATACGACCACCGGGCGGCCGAAGCCGCTCGGCAGCCGCGACGCCGTTTCGGCCGACACGGTCGGTGCCGCCGCGCCGTCCTGACCCGGCACTCGCCGCTTGCGGCCGCTATCCCCTCGAATCAACAATGATGTTAGGGTCATTCATGCTTGGGGAGCATGAGGCGTAACGGGTGCGAATTGCGGCCCGTGTTTTCCCGGGTGAGGCAGTCAGCTCTTGAGGCATAGCGCGCGGCATGATTCGCATTTCGACGATCTTCATCGCCATCTGCATGGTCCTGGTCGCGGCCTCGCTCGGGCTCGGGCTCTACGCGGTCGCCGGCATCAGCGGAACCGAATCCGCGATCGTGGCGCTGACCGCGCTGACCTTCCTGATCCTCTACAACGCGGTCTCGATGCGGCTGCGCGACCGCAGTGACGTCGGCGGCCAGATCGCCGACCTGTCGCGCGGCACCGCCGATCTCGCCCGCCAGGTGGCCGAGTTCGGCCGCCGGCTCGCGGCGATCGAGGGCCGCATCGCCTCGTCCAATTCGACCAATTCCGATCGTGTCCAGTCGGTGGTCGGCGAGATCAACGAACTCGGCGGGCTGGTCAGGCAGCTTGCCGCCACCGTGTCGATCCATGAGGACCTGCTGGCCGGTCACGCGCCGGCGCTGGCCGCCGCTCCGGCCGCCAGGCTGGAGGCGGAAGCGCCGGTCGACCTGATGGCGCCGCTCGAGGACCGGGCGCCCCCTCCTCCGCCGCTTCCAGCAACTCCGCCGCCGCGGCCGACGCCGCCGGCAGTCCAGACCCACACCGCCAATGCCGTTTCGACGGTCAACGGCCGCAATCAGACCCAGATGCTGGCGACGTTGCGCAATGCCATTGACGAGAACCGCATCGACATCTTCCTCCAGCCGATGGTGACGCTGCCGCAGCGCAAGGTCCGCTTCTACGAGGCCGTGACCAGGCTTCGCGACGAGCGCGACCAGCTGATTGCTGCCGAAGAGTTCATCAGCATCGCCGAGGCCTCCGGGCTGATCGGACGCATCGACAACATGGTGTTGCTGCGCTGTGTCCAGGTGTTGCGCCGGCTGATGGTGCGCAACAAGGATGTCGGCGTGTTCTGCAATGTCGCGGCCTCGACGCTCGGCAATTCCACCACCTTCGCGCAATGCCTCGACTTCCTCGAGGCCAACCGGGCGCTCGCGCCATCGCTGGTGCTGGAGTTCAAGCAGTCGACCTTCCGCGGCCTCGGCCCTGCAGAGACGGAGAATCTCGCGGCGCTCGCGCAGCGCGGCTTCCGCTTCTCGATCGACCATGTCACCGACTTGCGGATCGAGCCGCGCGAGCTCGCCGACCGCGGCGTGCGCTTCATCAAGGTCCCGGCCTCGCTCCTGCTCGACCCGAGGCAGGCGTCGACCTCGGACATTCATCCCTCCGACCTGTCCGACCTGCTCGGCCGCTTCGGTATCGATTTGATCGCGGAGCGGATCGAGGGCGAGCGCGCGGTGGTCGACTTGCTCGACTATGACGTGCGGTTCGGCCAGGGCTTTCTGTTCGCGCCGCCCCGGCCATTGCGGCCCGAGGGGGCATCTGCTACCGGCGGGGCCGCGTCGAACCCGGCGCAGGACATTCAGGGATCCAATGGCTCCGGAACACCCAGCCCAGGCGGGGCGCCTGCCACTCCGTCATCGCGCATCACCGGCAACGCGGCGCTGGCGCGGCGCATCTGATCGGCCGCACGCATCATGACCACGTTGCATTTCGCCAAAAGGCTGCGCGAACTCGTGGATGGGGTCGAGGTCGTGCTCAGCGACATCTGGGGCGTGGTCCATAACGGACTGGAATCCTTCCCCGAGGCTTGCGAGGCGCTGCACACCTATCGCAGCCGTGGCGGTACGGTGATCCTGATCACCAACGCACCGCGCCCGGCCGCCTCCGTGCAGCGGCAATTGCGCAAGCTCGGTGTCGCCGACGAGACCTATGACGCGATCGTCTCCTCGGGCGATCTGACCCGGCACTATGTCGCTGAGCATCCCGGCCGCAAGATGTTCTGGCTCGGCCCCGAGCGCGACAACTCGATCTATCGCGGCCTCGATGCGAAGACCGCGCCGCTGGAAGAGGCCGACTACATCGTCTGCACCGGTCTCTATGATGACGAGACCGAGACCGCGGAAGACTATCGCGGCATGATGCTCAAGGCGCGCGAGCGCAAGCTGACGCTGATCTGCGCCAATCCCGACATCGTGGTCGAGCGCGGCGACCGGCTGATCTATTGTGCCGGCGCGATCGCCGAGCTGTATCGCGAGCTTGGCGGCGAGGTGATCTTCTACGGCAAGCCGCACCGGCCGATCTACGAGCGCGCGATGGCGCTCGCCGGCGAACGCCATGGCCACCCGATCGACCGGAAAAAGGTGCTCGCCATCGGCGATTCCGTCCGCACCGACCTGACCGGCGCACGTGAGTTCGGCATCGACTGCCTGTTCGTCACCCGCGGCATCCATGCCGAGGAGTTCGAGGGCCTCGACCAGCTCGATCCCAAGTCAGTGACGGAATTGTTCGGCCACCCGCCGAAGGCGCTGATGCGCGAATTGAAGTGGTGAGATCCGGCGTTCCGAAGGGAAGGCACCCAATACAGAAAGCCCGGGACAAATGCCCGGGCTTTCCAAATTGAGCTGATGGCGTCGATCGCGCGCTTACGCGCTCGCCATATCCGGGAAGACCGCCTCGATCTTGGTCTTCAGCGTCGCCGCATTGAACGGCTTGACGATGTAGTTGTTCACGCCGGCTTTCTTGGCCGCGATCACGTTCTCGGTCTTCGATTCCGCCGTGATCATGATGAAAGGCGTGGTGGCGAGATTGGGATCGGCCCGCACTTCGCGCAGCAGGTCATAGCCGGTCATCGGCTCCATGTTCCAGTCGGAAATCACGAGCCCGTACTTCTTGCCGCGCATCTTGTTCAGCGCCGCCGAACCGTCGCTGGCATCATCGATATTCTCGAAGCCAAGCTGCTTCAGCAGATTCCGGATGATACGGATCATGGTGCTATAGTCGTCCACCACCAGAACCGACATCGACAAATCAACCGCCATCTCGACTCCCCCAACGCAAACCCAGGAAATATTACGATCGGACCTGCCGGGCCGTAGCCCGTGGTTCCACGTTTCAAGCACTAGCACCAAGGCGTTAAACAGCGCGTTAACTGGGGCCGGCCGCGCTGAATGGAAATCGCGTTCCATGCGTTCGCCCCGCGCGCTTGACTTCATCGGCCCGGTCAAGCCACGGTCCGGCCGGTCCCGCCGGCTCGAGAATTTCCCCTGATGGCCCCGCAATTTACCGTTATCCGCGATACCACGCCCGATTCAGCGATCCTGAAGGGAGCCGTGGTCGCCATGGGCAATTTCGACGGGGTCCATCTCGGCCACCGCGCCGTTATTGCCGCAGCTCTGGAAATGGGCCGGGCGCACGGCCGCCCTGCGCTGGCGCTGACCTTCGAGCCGCATCCGCGCCGGTTCTTCAGCCCCAACACCCCGCAATTTCGCCTCACGGACGAACGCGCCAAGCTGCGGCTTCTGGCCGGGACCGGGCTTGCCGGTGCCGTGGTCATGACCTTCGACAAGGCCCGCGCCGGCACCAGTGCGCAAGATTTCATTCACCATGACCTGATCGAGCGCCTCGGCGTCAGCGGGATTGCGGTCGGCTACGACTTTCATTTCGGCAAAGGACGCGTCGGCTCGCCCGGCCTTTTGGTCAACGAGGCCCCCAGGCTAGGTATCGAGGTCGACGTGCAGCCGCATGTCGACATCGACGAGCGGCCGGTCTCCTCCAGTGCGATCCGGATCGCGCTCGCCGAGGGACAACTCGACGAGGCCACCACCATGCTGGGCGCGCCCTGGTTCGTCACCGGCGAGGTCATTCACGGCGAGAAGCGCGGCCGTGACCTCGGCTATCCCACCGCCAACATCCGGCTCGACGCCAATTGCGGCCTGAAGCACGGCATCTATGCCGTGCGGGTCGGCCGCGGGCCTGAGCGTCTGAACGGGGTGGCAAGCTTCGGCCGTCGGCCGACCTTTGATAATGGCGCGCCGCTGCTCGAAATCTTCCTGTTCGACTTCAAGGGCGACCTTTACGGGCAGGCGCTGGATTGCGCCTTTATCGGCTTCATCCGCGAGGAGCTGAAATTCGACAGCCTGGAGGCCCTGATCCGTCAGATGGACGACGATTCCGCCCGCGCTCGCGCCATGCTGGCCGCCGCCCCGGATGCGTTTCCGCGGCTCGGGACGGTCGATTAATCTAGGGGCCGGGCTAGGCGAGCAGCCGTGGATCGAATGGCGCCTGAACCACCTCAGCGATGCCAACACGCGCAGCATCCAGATGCGCAGGGTTCAGAAGAAAATTGGCTCCATGCGAACTTATCGCAGACGGCACCTGCAAGAGCGCACTCGTCGACCGATCAAGCCATCGATCGCCGATCCCGCGGCTAACCATCGTCTGAGACCGCCAGTTCAGAGGCAATTCTGATCCGACAGTCTCAACGACAACGTCGTCGGGGACCGCGACGCGCAGCAACTGATACGTCGGCGGGATAAGATCGCGATCCATATGGATCAACATTTCCAGCAATGCACTTGACGGATGATCGGCGAGATAGACGATCCGCTTGCCCTGTGAATGCCATCTGCCGGCTATCTTCAGGCCGCCAATTCCGGAAAGATCGATATAGTTCGAAATCCGCCAGAGCTCCATCTTGCGGGCTCAGGCAAAAATTCCGTGATCAATCCGTTCGAGCAATTCACGGACAACGGCCGCACCGAGTTCATCCTGCAACAAGTCGGCTGGCTTCTGACCCGACAACGATTGGTTTGGCCGCTGGAGCCAAGCCTTCGCCTTTGCTTCATCGCCAAAGACACGATCCGCGACCGTCTTGATCTCGAGGATTCTGACCGGCGCCCCAGATCTCTCTGACGAGGCAAGATCTTCAATCACCGTCCGAAGCAGTTCCGCTGTCTCTCGCTGACCAGCCTTGATCAACACGGTGTAAGCACCCTCAAGCGATGATACAACCTCTGAATGAGCCTGAGGGTCTCGCTTTCCGCCAAGCCGACGAAGCTGCTTGAGCTCCTCGAAAACCTCGGCAAGTGAACCTGTGCTCATGGAATTTGTCTCCGTTAATCAATACATTAATTCCGTCTTGGAATTCCGCAATAGCGCCTTGCGGCTCAGGATTGGCTCACCCTCCCTTTGCGCTTCCTTTGGCCCCCTGCTATGGAGGGCCCATGTTTGCGCGGCGCATCATAGGGATTAGCGGCCCGGCTTCCGCCTGAGCCTCCGGCTCGGCGCAAGACCGGGATTTTGTCGTTTCACCCCGCGATTCCGCATCGCCATCCGTTCCCGCGCCATTCCGAGCCAGTCAGCCTCATGTCCGAAAAGCCGCAAAAGTCCCAAAAATCCGAAGCTAAAGATTATTCGAAAACCCTGTTCCTGCCGCAGACCGAATTCCCGATGCGCGCCGGCCTGCCGCAGCGCGAGCCGGAAATCCTCAAGCGCTGGTACGAGATCGGCCTCTACGAGAAGCTGCGCGAGAGCGCAAAGGGCCGCGACAAGTTCGTGCTGCATGACGGCCCGCCCTATGCCAACGGCAACATCCATATCGGCACGGCGCTGAACAAGATCCTCAAGGATCTCGTCACCAAGAGCCAGCAGATGCTCGGCTTCGATTCCAACTACGTACCCGGCTGGGACTGCCACGGCCTGCCGATCGAGTGGAAGGTCGAGGAGGAGAACTATCGCAAGAAGGGCAAGCAGAAGCCCGACTTCCGCGACTCAGCCGCGATGATCGATTTCCGCAGAGAGTGCCGTGCCTACGCGACGCATTGGCTCAACGTGCAGCGCGAGGAGTTCAAGCGTCTCGGCGTGATCGGCGACTGGGCTCATCCCTACGCCACCATGAACTTTCCGGCCGAAGCCCAGATCGCGCGCGAACTGATGAAGTTCGCCGCCAACGGCACGCTCTATCGCGGCTCCAAGCCGGTGATGTGGAGCGTGGTCGAGAAGACCGCGCTGGCCGAAGCCGAGGTCGAGTACGAGGACTACACGTCGGACATGGTCTGGGTGAAATTCCCGGTCACCTCACCCGCGCACGGCGCGCTGGCATCGGCGAGTGTCGTGATCTGGACCACCACGCCCTGGACGCTGCCCGGCAACCGCGCCATCTCGTTCTCGCCGAAGATTGCCTACGGCCTCTACAAAGTGACGGACGCGCCCGCGGACAATTGGGCCAAGACCGGCGATCTGCTGATCCTTGCCGACGCGCTCGCTGCAGAGGTGTTCAAGCAGGCGCGCGTCGCGGCTTACGAGAAGGTGCGCGACATCCCCGGCGACACCATGGACGCGATCGAATGCGCCCATCCGCTGAAGGCGCTTGCCGGCGGCTATGAATTCATCGTGCCGCTCCTGTCCGGCGACCACGTCACCGACGACACCGGCACCGGCTTCGTGCACACAGCACCCAGCCACGGCCGCGAAGACTTCGACGTCTGGATGGTAAATACCCGCGAGCTCGACGCCCGCGGCATCAACAGCGCGATCCCCTACACCGTCGACGAGAACGGCGCCTATACTGACCAGGCGCCGGGCTTTACGGGGAAGCGCGTCATCAACGACAAGGGCGAGAAGGGTGACGCCAACGAGGCCGTGATCAAGGCGCTCGCCGACAACGGCATGCTGCTCGCGCGCGGCCGGCTCAAGCACCAATATCCGCATTCCTGGCGTTCGAAGAAGCCGGTGATCTTCCGCAACACGCCGCAATGGTTCATCGCGATGGACAAGGACATTGCGGACGACGGCAAGACCAGATCCGGCGACACGCTGCGCGCCCGCGCGCTGCACGCAATCTCGGTGACGCAATGGGTGCCGCCGTCAGGCGAGAACCGCATCAACGGCATGATCGAGGCCCGCCCGGACTGGGTGATCTCGCGTCAGCGCGCCTGGGGCGTGCCGATCGCCGTGTTCGTCCGCGAGAAGGGCGACGGCTCCGCCGAGATCCTCCAGGACGAGGCCGTCAACACCCGCATCGGCGATGCCTTCGAAAAAGAAGGCGCAGACGCCTGGTACGCGATCGGCGCGCGCGAGCGTTTCCTGGGCTCGCGTGCCAACGAGGATTGGCAGAAGGTCGACGACATCCTCGACGTCTGGTTCGATTCCGGCTCGACGCACGCCTTCGTGCTCGAAGACCCCGTGCAATTCCCCGGGCTTGCCGGCATCAAGCGCAAGGTGGATGGCGGCACCGACACTGTGATGTATCTCGAAGGCTCGGACCAGCATCGCGGCTGGTTCCATTCCTCGCTGCTGGAGAGCTGCGGCACGCGCGGCCGCGCGCCCTACGACATCGTGCTGACCCACGGCTTCACCCAGGCCGAGGACGGCCGCAAGATGTCGAAATCGCTCGGCAACACCATCGAGCCGCAGGCCGTCATCAAGGAATCCGGCGCCGACATCCTGAGACTCTGGGTCGCATCCTGCGACTATACCGACGATCAGCGCATCGGCCCCGAGATCCTGAAGAACACGGTCGAGACCTATCGCAAGCTGCGCAACACGGTGCGCTGGATGCTCGGCACGCTGCATCACTACAAGCCGGCCGACGCGGTCGCGCCCGCCGAGATGCCCGAACTCGAGCGGCTGATGCTGCACGAGCTTGCGACGCGCGCCGAATTGGTCCGCAAGGCCTATCAGACGTTCGACTTCAAGAGCGTGGTCGCAACACTGTCCGCCTTCATGAACAGCGAGCTCTCGGCGTTCTATATCGACATCCGCAAGGACACGCTCTATTGCGATCCGCCGTCCTCGCTGACACGCAAGGCGGCCCTGACCACGATCGACCTGCTGTGCAATTCAATCCTGAAATGGCTGGCCCCGGTCCTGAGCTTCACCGCCGAAGAAGGCTGGCGGATGTACAGGCCGGAAGCCGAAGCGTCGGTGCATTTGACGCTGTTCCCGGACGGGCTCGAACAATTCCGCGACGACAAGCTCGCCGCAAAGTGGGAGACCATCCGCAACGTCCGCCGCGTCGTCACCGGCGCGCTGGAGCTCGAACGTGCCGCCAAGAACATCGGCTCCTCGCTCGAGGCCTCGCCGGTGATCTATGTCGCCGACCGCGACATGCTGGCGAAATTGTTCGACACCGATCTCGCCGAGATCTGCATCACCTCGAACTACGAGGTGCGTGAGGGCGAGACGCCGGCCTCTGCATTCCGTCTCGATGCCGTGCCCGGCGTCGCGGTCGTGGTGGAGAAGGCCGTCGGCACCAAATGCGCCCGCTCCTGGAAAATCTCGCCGACCGTGGGTGAAGACCCTGAATATCCCGACGTCACCCCGCGCGACGCCAAGGCGCTGCGCGAATGGAAGACGTTGGGGGTAAGCGTCTGATCACCGGCCATGACCCCGCTCCGCGCCGGCATTCTCGCGGCCGTGGCCACGCTCGTGGCCGACCAGGGCTCAAAGCTCTGGCTGCTGAACGGATTCGACCTTGCCGGTCGCGGCGTGGTGAAGGTGACGCCGTTCTTCGACCTGGTGCTGGCTTTGAATATCGGGATCAGTTTCGGCTGGCTCCAGAATGACGGTCAGGCCGCGCAGCTCGCGCTGATGGCGGTGAAGGTCGTCGCAGTGATTGCGCTCGCGATCTGGATGGCGCGGTCACGGACCCGGCTCGCCACAATGGCCCTGGGATTGATCATCGGCGGCGCCATCGGCAACGGCATCGACCGCCTGGCTTATGGCGCGGTGATCGATTTCGCCCTGTTCCACATCGAGATCGCCGGAAATACCTATAATTGGTACGTCTTCAACCTGGCGGACGTGGCCATCGTTGCTGGGGTCGCGGCCCTATTGTATGATTCCTTCCTCGGGGTACCCGCCGCAAAAGCGCCCTGATCCCGGCTGATACGGACCGGAGGCGGAACCTTGCTTGGCGAGGGGTAGTCGTGCGAGACGCGGCAAGACCGGCATATTCAAGACTGCCACAATATGGAACAGGTACAGGCATGCGCAGCTCCGAGACCAGCGGTTCGATCGGCCGAGACGCCCGGCGGGGACTTTGGCTGGCGCTGAAATTGTCAGCCGTCGCGCTCGGCATCGGTCTCGTCATGTCGGCCGGCCCGGTCCGCGCCGGTGACGATGGCGATGATGACGACGACATGACCTTCGAAGAGAAGCTCATCGACAATTTGATGTCTGGTATCGGTGCCAAGAGCATGGAAAAGAAAGGCATCGAATACCGCGAGCGGTCGCCCCTGGTGGTGCCGCCGAAGCTCGACCTGCCGCCGCCGGCCAGCGCTGACGCCAAGAATGCGCCGAACTGGCCGAAGGATCCCGACGAGAAGCGCCGCAAGGAGGCCATCGCTCAGCGAAAGAAGGCGGGCAACAAGGCAACGGAGTCCTGGCAAGCAGCGCGACCGCTGTCGCCGGCCGAGTTGGACGCCCACAAGACGGTCGGCCCCGATAAGACCGTCAATGATCCGATCCAGCCGGGCACCAATGTCACCAACCCGACGATGAGCCCGGCCGAGCTCGGTTACACTGGCGGCCTGTTCAAGTTGTTTTCGAGCAACAAGAGCGAGGCCACGCAATTCACGAGCGAACCGCCGCGCCAGTCGCTGGTCGAACCGCCCCCGGGCTATCAGACGCCTTCGCCGAACTATGCCTACGGTTCCGGCGAGGATAAGTCGCGGAAGACCTATTTCGATGTCATGTCGGGTAAGGAAAAGGAGCAATAAGCTCCTTGCCCCGTCGCACGCAGGCGTGGACCCGCCGCAATCGTCCGGTGTAGGCCGGACGCGGTAGATGACCTATTTTTAAGTACAATTTGGCCGCGTTCTCTGCTTCGTGACCCGAAGCTCAAAGCCGTGCGGTGTAGCATGCCGTGCTTTCACGCCCGGACCTCGGGGTCCGGGCTTTCCCAAGGATCGTGATGTCCTCACACCGATCGGTTGCCTGCCTTTTCGCCGCGCTGCTCTCGACGTCCGCTTTCTCCGTCGGCAGCGCACTCGCCCAGACGACGGTCACGTCCGCGCCGCCCGCCAGCTTCACGCTCAGCAATGGCCTCCAGGTCTTGGTGATCCCTGACCACCGCACGCCCGTGGTCACGGAGATGATCTGGTACAAGGTCGGTTCGGCCGACGAGACGCCGGGCAAATCCGGCCTCGCCCACTTCCTCGAGCACCTGATGTTCAAGGGCACCGAGAAGCACCCGGTCGGTGAGTTCTCGCAGACCGTGCTCCGCGTCGGCGGCAACGAGAATGCCTCGACCTCGGTCGACTACACCAACTACTACCAGCGCGTGCCGCGGGAGCAACTGCCGAGCATGATGGAGTTCGAGGCCGATCGCATGACCGGCTTGATCCTCAAGGACGAGAATGTGCTGCCCGAGCGCGACGTCGTGCTCGAAGAGTACAACATGCGCGTCGCCAACAGCCCGGACGCACGGCTCAACGAGCAGGTCATGGCCGCGCTCTATCTCAACCATCCCTATGGCCGGCCGGTGATCGGCTGGCACCAGGAGATCGAGAAGCTCAATCGCGAGGACGCACTCGCCTTTTACCGCCGCTTCTACGCGCCGAACAACGCGATCCTGGTGATCGCCGGCGACGTCGAGGCCGCCGACGTGCGCCCGCTGGTCGAACGCAATTTCGGCCCGATCCCGGCCCAGCCGGCGATCCCCGCGCGGCGCATCCGCCCGCAGGAGCCGGAGCCTGCGGCCCCGCGCACCGTCACACTATCCGACCCGCGTGTCGAACAGCCGAGCCTTCGCCGCTTTTACCTGGTGCCCTCGGCGACGACGGCTGCGGCCGGCGAGAGCGCCGCGCTCGACGTGCTGGCGCAGTTGATGGGCAGCGGCAGCAACTCCTATCTCTACCGCGCGCTCGTCGTCGACAAGCCGCTCGCGGTCTCCGCCAGCGCCAGCTACTCGAGCATCTCGCTCGACCCGACCCAGTTCATGATCTCGGCGTCGCCAAAATCCGGTGTCACCTTCGCCGACGTCGAGCAGGTCATCGACGGTGTCATCGCGGACATTGTTGCGAACCCGATCCGCGCCGAGGATCTCGAGCGGGTGAAGACCCAGCTCATCGCGGAAGCGATTTACGCCCAAGACAATCAGGCGGTGCTGGCGCGCTGGTATGGCGGCGCACTGACCACGGGACTGTCGATCGAGGACATCCGAAGCTGGCCCGACCGGATCCGCGCCGTCACCGCCGAGCAAGTCCGGCAAGCCGCGCAAAAATGGCTCGAGAAGAAGCGCTCGGTGACCGGCTATCTGATCAAGGACACCGCTGCCGCCAAGCGCGAGGAGAAGCGTTCGTGACCCATCCCTTCCGTCGCGCAAACCACTTCCTATTGTCACTCGCCACCGGCGCGGCACTCGCGCTTGCTTCGGTGTCGCCCTCGCAGGCAGCGGCAAAAATCCAGCACTTGGTCTCGCCGGGCGGTATCGAAGCCTGGTTCGTCCAGGACGCAACCGTGCCGCTGATCGCCATGGAGTATTCCTTTGCCGGCGGCTCGGCGCAGGATCCCAAGGACAAGCCCGGCGTCGCCAATCTGGTCGGCGATCTCCTCGACGAGGGCTCGGGTGATCTCGATTCCAAGGCGTTCCATGAACGGCTCGACCGCCGCGCCATCGAGCTCTCGTTCAGTGCGACCCGCGATACCTTCCGCGGCAGCCTGCGCATGCTGCGTGACAACAAGGACGAGGCCTTCGAGCTGTTGCGCTCGGCACTGACCTCACCGCATTTCGACACCGCCGATGTCGAACGCATCCGCTCGCAGGTGATCTCGGGCCTGCGCCGCGACACCACCAACCCGAGTTCGCTCGCGAGCCGCAAATTCCTGGAGATGGCGTTCGGCGATCATCCTTACGGGCAGCAGACCAACGGCACGCTGGAGAGCGTGCCGACCATCACGGTCGCGGACATGAAGGATTATGTCGGCCGCGTCCTCGCCAAGGACACGCTGAAGATCGCCGTCGTCGGCGACGTCGATCCGGACACCCTCGGCAAGCTGCTCGATCATACGTTTGGGAGCTTGCCTGCCAAGGCCACCCTGACGCCGGTCCCCGATGTCGAGGCCGCCAAGCCGCCGCAGCGCGCCTTCGTGCCGCTCGATGTGCCGCAGACCGTGATCACCTTCGGCGGTCCCGGCGTGATGCGCAGCGATCCGAACTTCATGGCGGCCTATGTCGTCAACCACATCCTCGGCGGCGGCGGATTGTCATCGCGACTTTATCGTGAGGTCCGCGAAAAGCGCGGGCTGGCCTATTCCGTGTTCGAATCGCTGCTCTGGATGGAGCATTCGGCGATCTTCATCGGCAACACCGGCACCCGCGCCGACCGTGCCGGCGACACCATGGATGCGATCGAAAAGGAAGTGCGCCGCATCGCCGACGAGGGCCCGACACAGAAGGAGCTCGACGAGGCCAAGTCGTACCTCAAGGGCTCGCAGATGCTGGCGCTCGACACCTCCTCCAAGCTCGCGCAGGCGCTGCTGCAATATCAGCAGGACAAGCTGCCGATCGACTATATCGAGAAGCGCAACGGCATCGTCGACGCGGTGACGCTGGACGACGCCAAGGCCGCCGCCAAGCGGCTGTGGGGCCAGGGGCTTTTGACCGTCATCGTCGGCCGTGCCCCGCAGGCCGCCGCGCAACCGGCCGCGGCACCGGCGACCAAGTCGAACTGACGTCCCCTGACGTTTGCTGAAATGGCCGGGCTCGCCCGGCCATTTGCGTTTCCAGATGCACCATTGCCGAAAATGGACGTCCGCGATATGTCCGGGCGTCACGAATGGTGCCATCATGCTGCGGATATCCCGCGATCTCGTTATCGACGAGGACGACATCGAGATCGGCTTTGTCCGCGCCTCCGGTCCGGGCGGGCAGAACGTCAACAAGGTCGCGACCTCGGCCCAGTTGCGCTTCGACACGCGCAAGCTGACCATCCCGGAGGATGCGGCGATCCGGCTCGCCCGCATCGCCGGCCAGCGCATGACCAAGGATGGCGTGATCGTGATCCACGCCCAGCGCTTCCGCACCCAGGAACGTAACCGGCAGGACGCCATCGACCGGCTCGTCGATATCCTGAGCGAAGCGATGATCCGGCCGACGCCGAGGCGCGCGACGAAACCGACCTTTGGCTCGAAGCAGCGTCGGCTTGAGGGCAAGAAGCGCCGCAGCGACATCAAGGCCGGACGCGGAGGCGGCCGCGGCTTCGACGATTGACCAGAGCATTGACGGCGAAACCTCCGGCCGCCGGGGACCGGAGGTTTGCCGTTTCAGCTGACGTCAGTAGCGCTTGCCGGTGCTGGGGCTAGAGGCGGAATCGTCGATCGTCCCCTTGTGCGTTGCGCTGCCGGTGGTGCCGATCGTGCCCTTCGTCCCCTTGGTCGGCTTCATACCCGCCCTCTCGCCCGCAGCGCCCGGCTGGGCGCCCAAATTCTCTTCATCACCGCTTGAGGCGCCGCCTTGCATGGTCTTGCCCTGCGCGCCGCCACGCAACTTGGTCTCGGGTGACGCGCCTTGCGCAAGAACCGGCCCCACCAGCAATGCAGAGAGAGCGCATGCGATCACGGAGGTCTTCATCAACTTCATTCATTTCTCCTGGATTGACTCGCGATGAACGGTTCGGAGCATCCCCAACGCCGTTCGCCTGGACGGACCGTCCCATCGCGCCGAGATCCGAACGGCGCGGCCTCATGCAAGCCGCGTCGTGTGGTCATCGTTTAGGAATTTCACGGCCATTTCGCGGAAATGTTCTCCTCATATGCGGCGGAGAACACGTAGGCGGCGCGTACGTGCGTTTTCATATTGACGGCTTCGACGGCGAAACAGCCCGCTACTACCACCACCCATCTGACGCCGCCTAGAGTTCGCGCAACTCGCGTTGATGTGGTGGGCGGGCTTTGGCGATGCGGACGATCGTGCTGGGATTGTGCAGCGCAGTGGTGCTGGCGGTGCGGATTGCCGACGCACAAATGCCGTTACCGGCTGCAAAGCCGCCGGATGGCGCAACGCTGTTCAAGCAGCAATGCGCGGTGTGCCACACCACCAACCTGTCGGAACCGATGCGGCAAGGCCCGCCGCTGGTGAAGGTCGTGGGCCGGCCCGCCGGCAAGGTCGAAGGCTTTCATTACTCTGACGGCCTCGCGAAAGCTGATTTCACCTGGGACGACGCGAGGCTCGATGCCTGGCTGACCAATCCGCAAGCCGTCATTCCCGGCGTGGTCATGGCCTATCGCCAGGGCAAGCCCGAGACGCGCGCCGCCATCATCGCCTACCTCAAGGAGCTGAACTGAATGGCCAAGCCCGTCCATTCCATGATCCGCGTGCTCGACGAAGCGCGCTCGCTCGACTTCTACCGGCGCGCTTTCGGCCTCGAAGTCGCTGACCATCTGAAGTTTCCAGATTTTGCACTGATCTATCTGCGTCACCCCTCCTCACCCTTTGAGGTCGAGCTAACGGTCAATTTCGATCGCAGGGAGCCGTACCAGCTCGGCGACGGCTATGGCCATCTCGCCGTGGTGGTCGAGGATATCGATGCCGAGCATGCCCGCTTCGCGCGCGAGCAGCTCGCACCGGGGCCGCTGCGCGACTTCAAGCACGACGGCAAGACGCTGGCGCGCTTCTTCTTCGTCAGCGATCCCGATGGTTACAACATCGAAGTGATCCAGCGGGGCGGACGTTTCGGCTGATCAAAATCACACAAATCCAAATCACGAAAATTGACGGAGGAACCCATGAGAGAAGTCGATCGTCGAAGCAAGCATAGCCGTCGTGTCTTTCTCAAGGGCGCGGCGACCGCCGTGCCGGTCGTGGCTGTGGCGACCAGTGTCGCCGTCAAGATCGAGGGCGCCTGGGCCGATGAGGCCGGCACACTTTCGCCCGCGACGATGAAGACGCTGCTGAAGGTCGCGCGCGACATCTATCCGCACGACGTTCTCGGCGACAGCTATTACATCACTGCGATCAAGCCGTGGGATGACAAGGCGGCGAAGGACGCCTCCGTCAAGACGCTCATCAGCGACGGCATTGCCAGGCTCGATCAGAACGCGAGGGATCGCCACAAGGTGCCCTATGCCGATGTCCCCTGGGAAGCCGATCGCGTGGTGCTCCTGAAGGAGATCGAGCAGAGCGACTTCTTCCAGAAGGTGCGCGGCGACCTCGTCGTGTCCCTCTACAACCAGAAAGAGGTCTGGCCGCGGTTCGGCTACGAGGGCTCCTCCGCCGAGCACGGCGGCTACATCAACCGCGGCTTCGCCGACATCGACTGGCTGCCGAAAGCTTAGCGGCCACCCAACGGTTCAGGAGAACGCATATGGCAAAATTCGATCTGAACGATAACAGCGTTGTGGTGATCGTCGGCTCCGGCGCCGGCGGCGGCACGCTGGGCAACGAGCTCGCGCAGAAAGGCGTCAAGGTGGTCATCCTCGAGGCCGGTCCGCGCATCGAGAACCAGGACTTCATCAATGATGAGTGGGACAGCTTCTCCCAGCTCGCCTGGACGGATGCCCGCACCACGTCGGGAACATGGCGCGTCGCCAAGGATTTCTCGGGCCTGCCCGCCTGGATCGTCAAGGCGGTCGGCGGCTCCACCATCCACTGGGCCGGCGCCTCGCTGCGCTTCGACGAGCACGAGTTCAGGATCAAGAGCACCTACGGCAACATTCCCGGTGCGAACCTTTTGGACTGGCCGGTGACGCTCGCCGAGATGGAGCCGTGGTACGCCAAGGCGGAGAACAAGATGGGCGTGACCCGCACCAACGGCATCCCCGGACTTCCCGGCAACAATAATTTCAGGGTGTTGGAGGCCGGCGCGAAAAAACTCGGCTACAAGACCGTGCACACCGGCAACATGGCGATCAACAGCCAGCCGCGCGACGGACGCGGATCCTGCCAACAGATCGGCTTCTGCTTCCAGGGCTGCAAATCCGGCGCGAAATGGTCGACGCTCTACACCGAGATCCCCAAGGGCGAGGCGACTGGCAATCTCGAGGTCCGGCCGAGCAGCATGGCGGTCAAGATCGAGCATGACTCCAGCGGCAAGGTCACCGGCGTGGTCTATGCCGACGAGAACGGCGCGATGCAGCGCCAGAAGGCGCGGATCGTTGCGGTGGCCGGCAATTCGATCGAGAGCCCGCGGCTGCTGCTCAACAGCGCTTCCAGCATGTTCCCTGACGGGCTCGGCAACTCAAGCGGTCAGGTCGGCCGCAACTACATGCGTCACATGACCGGCAGCGTCTACGCCGTGTTCGAGAAGTCGGTGCACATGTATCGCGGCACCACCATGGCCGGCATTATCCGCGACGAGGCCGCCAACAATCCGAAGCGCGGCTTTGTCGGCGGCTATGAGATGGAGACGCTGTCGCTCGGACTGCCATTCATGGCGGCGTTCCTCAATCCAGGCTCTTGGGGCAGGCCGTTCACTGCCGCGATCGACGGCTATCCGCGGATGGCCGGCATGTGGCTGGTGGGCGAGGACATGCCGCAGGAGACCAACCGCATCACGCTCGATCCGACCGTGAAGGACAAGTTCGGCCAGCCAGTGGCGAGCGTGCATTACGACGATCATCCCAACGACGTCGCGATGCGGGCGCACGCCTACAAGCAGGGTGCGGCGGTCTATGACGCAGTCGGCGCCACCGTGACCTATCCGACGCCACCCTATCCGAGCACGCACAATCTCGGCTCCAACCGGATGAGCGAGAAGCCGCGCGACGGCGTGGTCAACAAGTTCGGCCAGAGCCACGACGTGAAGAACTTGTTCGTCTCCGACGGCAGCCAGTTCACCAGCGGCGCGGCCTGCAATCCGACCTTGACCATCGTCGCGCTTGCGATCCGGCAGGCGGATTACATTTCGGGCGCGATGCAGAAGAAAGAGATCTGATATCTCACACGCCAAAGCGGCCCTGTAATGCCCGGACAGGGCCGCTTTTCCTTTGACGATGGTTCGGAACGGATGCGGCTATTCGGCCGCGTCGAGGATGGGTGCCACCAAGGCCTTGAACTCCCGCACCGGCGCCAGGCTCTTCGAGCGATAGATCAGGCAGGAGCAGCGCAATAGCGAGGCAAAATTATTGAGCTCGCCGTGGTGGTCGAGCACCTCGTTGTAGAGCGTGGTCAGGAACTTGCCGAGGCTCATGCTCTCCTTGGCGGCGATCTCCTCCAGCGTATCCCAGAACGCCATCTCCAGCCGGATCGAGGTGCAATGCCCGCCGATCCGCAACGAGCGGGTCTGGGATCCATAGTCACGTTGGGGCTGGTGCGCGAAGAGATGGCACATGGCGTCCTCCCGTCCTGTTGCCGCTTTTTCACGATGCTACACCTGCTCTCCGGGCCTCACAATCAGGACTGAGCGAGGGGGACGGCCGGCGCGGCGATTTGCTCGAATGTCCAATGGCTTCAACACAATGGTCCACAGCCTTCTCCACTGGATCACGATCCTGTTGCTTGGCACATGGTTTTGACGCAACACGGCATAGAATGGCGCGTCCAGCGAATCCCCAGATCAATCCCATGCCCGTCCGTCAGCTTCCAGAACAGGTCGTCAACCGCATCGCCGCCGGCGAGGTGGTCGAGCGCCCGGCGAGCGTGGTCAAGGAACTCGTCGAGAATGCGATCGATGCCGGCGCGAGCCGGATCGACGTCTTCACCGATGGTGGCGGGCGGCGGCGGATCGGAATCACCGATGACGGCAGCGGGATGACAGCGAAGGATCTTGCGCTCGCGGTCGAGCGCCATGCCACGTCGAAGCTCGACGACGAGGACCTGCTCCAGATCCGCACGCTCGGCTTTCGCGGCGAGGCGCTGCCCTCGATCGGCTCGGTCGCGCGTCTCTCCATCACCACGCGGCATGCCAGCGCGCCCCATGCCTGGGCGCTCACCGTCGAGGGCGGCGAAAAATCCGAGGTCATGCCGGCCGCGCTCGCGCACGGCACCCGCGTCGAGGTCAACGATCTCTTCTATGCGACGCCAGCGCGGCTGAAATTCTTGAAAACCGACCGCACCGAGGCGGAGGCGATCCGGGAAGTGGTGCGGCGCCTCGCCATGGCACGGCCCGATGTCGCTTTCACACTCGCAGGCGAAGAGCGCGCGCCGGTGACCTGGACCGCCGCGCTGCCCGGCGCGGCCGGGCGCCTGACACGGCTCGGCGACATCCTCGGTGCAGAGTTCCGCAGCCATGCCTTCGAGGTCCATGCCGAGCGCGAGGGCGTCGTCGTCGCCGGCTATGCCGCAGCACCTGCGCTGACCAAGGCCAACGCGCTCGGACAATATCTCTTCGTCAACGGCCGTCCGGTGCGCGACAAGCTGATCCTGGGCGCCGTGCGCGGAGCCTACGCCGACTATCTGCCGCGCGACCGGCATCCGGTGCTGGCGCTGTTTGTCACGCTGGATCCACGCGAAGTCGACGCCAACGTGCATCCGGCCAAGTCCGAGGTGCGCTTCCGCAACGCCGGCCTCGTGCGCGCGCTGATCGTGCACGGGCTGAAGGATGGTCTTGCACGCGAGGGCCGCCGCACCGCCGCCAACAGCGGCGAGAGCGCATTGTCATCGTTCCGGCCTGCTTTCACGCCGCGCCCCGCAAGCTGGGACTGGCGGGCTTCGCCATCCGCGCCGGTCGCATCAATACCGTCGTTCGAAGGCTCCGCCGCGCCCGCGTTCGGCGAGCGCACGCAGTCAGCGTTCGACGTCGGCGCGCCGAGTGCCGACGTGCGGTTCGAGGCCCAGCCCGTGGCCGATCTCGTCGACCGTCCACTCGGCGCGGCACGCACGCAGCTGCACGAGACCTATATCGTATCGCAGACCCGCGACGGTCTCATCATCGTCGACCAGCACGCCGCCCATGAGCGCATTGTCTATGAGCGACTGAAGGCGTCACTCGCCGAAAACGGCGTGCAGCGGCAGATCCTGCTGATCCCCGAGATCGTCGAGATGGACGAGGCCACGGTGGAGCGGCTGCTTGAACGCAGCGAAGAACTCGGATCGTTCGGTCTTGCGATCGAATCCTTCGGTCCCGGCGCAGTGGCCGTGCGCGAAACGCCGTCGCTGCTCGGCAAGACCAATGCGGGCGGGCTCTTGCGCGATCTCTCCGAGCACATGGCCGAATGGGACGAGGCGCTGCCGCTGGAGCGCCGCCTGATGCACGTCGCCGCCACCATGGCCTGCCACGGCTCGGTGCGCGCCGGCCGCAGGTTGCGGCCGGAGGAGATGAACGCGCTGCTCCGCGAGATGGAGGAGACGCCGAACTCGGGCCAGTGCAACCACGGCCGGCCGACCTATGTCGAGCTGAAGCTGGCCGATGTGGAGAAGCTGTTCGGGCGGAGGTGAGTTACGGGTTGCGCTTCAAAAACACGAACTCCGTATCGTCATACGCCCGTCGCTCCAGCTCCTCGTACCCGTCCGGCGTCGCGAACTGCGCAGCCTTCGCCTCTTCCACCACGAGCAACGCTCCTGGCGTCAGCCAGCCACCATCGCGCATGGACGCGAGGGCCTTCTCCGCAAAGCCCTTGCCGTAGGGCGGATCGAGAAACACCAGCGAGAACGGCTCGACGGGATGTGCGGGGCCGAGATCGGTCGCGTCGCGGCGATAGACCTTTGTGACGCCGCCGAGGCCGAGCGACTCGATATTGTTACGGAGCAGCGCACGGGCCTCGGCGCCATTGTCCACGAACAGCGTGAATTTCGCGCCGCGCGACGATGCTTCGATGCCGAGCGCGCCGGTGCCGGCAAAGAGATCGAGCACGCGTGCGTCCGCGATCGGATCGTCATAAGCGTGCACGAGGATGTTGAACACGGATTCGCGCAGGCGATCCGCCGTGGGACGGATGTCACGCGAAGACGGCGAGGCGAGATTGCGCCCCTTCAAACGACCGCCGACGACGCGCAAGCTAGTCCTCCCGCGGCGTCAGATCGCGCTTGCCGTGATAACCGCGCTTGGGACGGCGCGGCGGGCCATAGCCGCTCGCCTCGGCCTCGTTGCGCTCGCGCGCTTCGTCGCTGCCGGTGCGCTGCACCAGCACACGGCGACCCTTGCGGTCGTTGATCACATCGCGCTTGGTGGCAGGCTTCTTGTCCCGCGCCGCTTCAGCGTCGTCGCTCGACGAAGATTTCTGCGGCAAGTCGAACTGCGCGCCCGACTTCTCGATGATCTTGTCGCCGAGCTGCTCGCGCAGCACGCGCGCGCGGATTTCCTCGACCTGGCCCTCCGGCACCTCGCCGAGCTGGAACGGTCCGTAGGAGACGCGGATCAGCCGGTTCACTTCGAGGCCGAGATGAGCGCAGACGTTGCGCACCTCGCGGTTCTTGCCTTCGCGGATCGCAAACACCAGCCAGACATTGGCGCCCTGGTCGCGCTCCAGCGTCGCGTCGATCGGGCCGTATTTCACACCTTCAACCTCGATGCCTTCCTTGAGCTGATCGAGCTGGGCCTGGGTGACCTCGCCATGGGCGCGAACGCGGTAACGCCGCAGCCAACCGGTGTCCGGCAGCTCGAGCGTACGTGCGAGGCCGCCGTCGTTGGTGAGCAGCAACAAGCCCTCGGTGTTGAAGTCGAGCCGGCCGATCGAGATCAGGCGCGGCAGACCTTCGGGCAGATTGTCGAACACAGTCGGACGGCCCTCGGGGTCGTCATGCGTCGTCATCAGTCCGCGCGGCTTGTGATAGAGGAACAGCCGCGTGCGCTCGCGCTCCGGCAACGGCTTGCCGTCGACCAAAACGACGTCGTTCTTCGTGATGTCGAGCGCCGGAGAGTTGATCACGCGGCCGTTGACGGTGACGCGGCCCTGCTTGACCATCTCCTCGGCGTCGCGGCGCGACGCGAGCCCCACGCGGGCCAGCGCCTTGGCGATGCGTTCGCCGGCCTTCTTCGGCTTCGGCGCTTCTTCACGACGTGGGCGGCCTTCGAAATCACGCTCGCGCGCGCGATAGGCGCCACGACCACCGAAGGCCGGACGCTTCTCGAAGATCCTGCTCTCGTCCTCGTTTTCACGACGCGGACGATCGCCGAAGGGGCCTTCGTTGCGCGGATGCTCGTGCCAGTCGGCGCGACCTTCGGGCGCTCGCGCGGACGATCGAATTTCGGGCGGTCGCCGCCGCGCGCACCACGGTCGCCATCGCGACGAGGGCGGTCAAATTTGGGGCGATCATCGCGCGAACGATCGAACTTTGGTCGATCGAACTTCGGTCGCTCCCGGAACGGACGATCACCCGGTGCGCGATCGTCGCGCGAACGCGAGAAGCGCGGACGGTCCTCACCACCGCCTTCGCGCTTCTGCCAGGGCTTGTCCTCGCTGCGGTCACGCCCGCCGAAATCCTTGCGCGGACCCTTGCCAAAATCCTTGCCAAAATCCTTGCGGGGCGGCCGGTCGCCCCGCGGACGATCATCGCGCTTCTGCCACGGCTTTGAGTCGTTCCGCTCGCCGCGATCGCGCGAAAACTTTCGTTCGCCGTCGAACTTGCGCTCCGGACGCTCGCTGCGCGGCGCATACGGCCGCTTATCGCCGAACTTCTTGTCGCCGAAACGGGCGGCGGGACGCGCGTCGTCGCGATCCCGACTGCGCGGCGGACGGTCGTCGCGGCCGTGCGACGGACGGTCACCGCGCGGCTTGAACGGCCGCTTCTCGCCATCACGCGACGGACGATCGGAAAATGGACGGTCGCCACGCGGCTTGAAGCTGCGCTCGCCGCGGCTTTCGCCGCCGCGATCGTCGCGCTTGACGCGGGGACGGTCGGAAAAATCGCGGCGCGGCGCATCGCCATCCGCGCGGGGGCGGAACGGGCGGCTGTCGCGATCGCCGCGGGGCGGACGGCTGTCGCGGTCGCCCTTACCTTCGTAGCCGCGCTTGGCGAATTTCTTGTCGGGACCGCGCGGCTTGCCGCTGCGGCCGCCTTTGGCCGGGCCTCGCCGGCCGCGGGAATCGTTGTCTTTGTCGCTGTCGCGAGGCATGAATAATCTCACTCAGGGGATGGCCAGTGAGCATTGTGCGCGCTCATGTCGAGCCGCATGCTCAGGCAAATTCGGTAAGCACTTCTGCTGAAGGCGCAGCTACTAGCAGGTTTCTTCGGATGATACGAGGCTTGAAAGCCCCCTCTTTCATGGATTTGGCGCTCAAAACGGCCGAAAACGCCGGAAAGGCGGGCGAAGTTCCGATCGGATGCGTGGTGGTCCGCAATTACGAGGTAATCGCCACCGCCGCCAACCGGACGCTGACCGATTACGACCCCACCGGCCATGCCGAGATCGTTGCGCTGCGCGAGGCAGCCAGGAAAATCGGCAGCGAGCGCCTGGTCGACTGCGACCTCTACGTGACGCTGGAGCCCTGCACCATGTGTGCGGGCGCGATCTCCTTTGCAAGGGTCAGGCGGCTCTATTACGGGGCGGCCGACCCCAAGGGCGGCGCGGTCGAGTCCGGCGTGCGGTTCTTCGCATCCCCAACCTGCCACCACGCCCCGGATGTCTATTCCGGGGTGGGCGAGAGCGAGGCGGCGCGGCTGCTCAAGGAGTTCTTTCGCGAGCGGCGCTAACCCGCATTTCTCACAGTGTTGAGGCGCATCGGGGCGCGAATCAGCGAAAGTTCTTTTGCGAGAAGGACTTCGCGGTGATTCAGAATGCCCCGATGCCGGCACAGTGTAGCGCAGAACGGTTTGATTTTGGAGAGGTGGAAGGCCGCATCGTGGAAGCGGCTTTTGATGGTGGCCTGGTGACGTCGGATGCGGGCGCGCTGCTGCTGGGCGCGTCTGATCGGGCGATTGATCTGGTGGGGCGCTTTGCCGATTGCTTTCGCGATCATCGCCGGGTGGACTTGATCGAGCACGCAGTCGGAACGTTGGTCGGACAGCGGGTCTTTGGCATCGCACTTGGCTACGAAGACATCAACGATCACGACGAGTTGCGGCACGACCCGCTGATGGCGGTGCTGGCGGGCAAGCTTGTTGCCAGGCGCGAGGACTGCGCACCGGTGGCCGGCAAGTCGACGCTGAACCGGCTGGAACTGGGCCGGGAGGAACCTTCGCGCTATCACAAGATCGCCTACGACGCGGCGGCGATCGAGGCGTTGCCGGTGACGCTGTTCCTGGAGGCGCACAAGCGACCGCCGCCGCAGATCATCCTCGATCTCGACGCCACCGACGATCCTCTGCACGGGCATCAGGAGGGGCGCTTCTTCCACGGCTATTACGACTGCTACTGCTATCTGCCGCTGTACGTGTTCTGCGGCCGGCATCTGCTGGCGGCCAAGCTGCGGCGCGCCGACATCGATGCCAGCGCAGGCAGTGTCGCGGAGATCGCGCGGATTGTCCGGCAAATCCGCGCCCGCTGGCCGTTCGTGCGCATCGTGCTGCGCGCCGACAGTGGCTTTGCGCGCGAGGCGCTGATGGCGTGGTGTGAGCAAAACCGCGTGGATTATCTGTTCGGGCTCGCCCGCAACACGCGCCTGGTCGCCATGATCGAGGAGGAGCTCGCCGCGGCGAGAGCCACAGCCGAGACGACCGGCCAACCGGCACGCCGCTTCAAGGACTTCCAATGGCGTACGCGCGACACCTGGAGCCAGGAGCGCCGCGTCGTCGCCAAGGCGGAGTGGACGCAAGGCGAGGCCAATCCGCGCTTCGTCGTCACCTCGCTCAAGCGCAGCGCGGCGGGCGTGCGGCAGCTCTATGAGGACATCTACTGCGCCCGCGGCGACATGGAGAACCGCATCAAGGAGTGCCAGCTCGATCTCTACGCCGACCGCACCTCGGCCGCCACCATGCGCGCCAACCAGCTGCGGCTGTGGTTCGCCTCGATGGCCTATGTGCTGATCTGTGCCCTGCGGCGCATCGGCCTTGCCGAAACCACCTTTGCGGACGCCACCTGCGGCACCATCCGCCTCAAGCTCCTCAAGATCGGCGCACTGGTGCGCATCAGCGTCCGCCGCATCAGGATCGCCATGGCCTCGGCCTGCCCAGCCGCTCAGCCGTGGGGACACGCGGCTCGTCGCCTGGCCGAAGCCGCCAAGGCTCGCGCCTCGCCGGCCTGACACGCGACGCTGCGACGCGCTCAATCGGCGGCATCACCAACAGGCCCAACGGAGACATTCAAAACCAAATCGCCGGCTGCGCCTTCAGCGCCACGGCTCCCCGTTGCCTTGCCAAATCCTCCTATCCTCCGTCGCTGAGCAATCGGTCGTGTGAGAAATGCGGGCTAACCGCGTGCGAAAAACTCCCGCAGCGCCTTCGCGGTGACGTCGGGGTTCTCCTCGGTGAGAAAGTGGCCGGAATCCACCGGCTGGCCTTCGACGTTGGTCGCCCATTGCTTCCAGATCTCGAGCGGGGTCGCCGCTGCCTGGGCGATGCCGACGCCACCCCACAGCGCCAACATGGGAATGGTGATCTTCTTGCCGGCCTCGAAATCGGCCTTGTCGAGGTCGTAGTCGATATAGGCGCCGGCGCGGTAATCCTCGCACATCGCATGGATGCGGGCGGGATCGCGGAACGGGGCGATGTAGTGCGCGAGCGCGCGCGTGTCGATCGCGTCCAGCGTCTTCGACTTGGTCTGGCTCGCCATCTTGAAGCGCAGGAAGAATTCGCCCTGGCCTGCGATCAGCGTCTCCGGCAACGGCGCGGGCTGGGCCAGAAACGTCCAGTGATAGATCTTCAGCGCACAGGCGCGGTTGATCCGCTCCCAGTATTATAGGTCGGCAGGATATCGAGCACGGCGAGCCTCGACAGCCGGCCGGGATGATCGAGCGCCAGCCGATAGGACACCCGGCCGCCGCGATCATGGCCGGCGAGCGCGAAATGGACGTGGCCGAGCTGCTCCATCGCCTCCACGATGGCCTTGGCCATCGCGCGCTTGCTGTAGGGCATGTGCAGCGCATCGCTCTCGGGCATGTCGGACCAGCCATAGCCCGGCAGATCGGCGATGATCAGCGCGAACCGGTCGGCGAGCTCAGGCGCCACGCGGTGCCACATCACATGGGTCTCGGAGAAACCGTGCAGGAGCAGCAGCGGCGGCCCCTTGCCGCCGACGCGGGCGAAGATGCGGCCGAACGAGGTGTTGATCCATTCGGAGGCGAAGCCGGGATAGAGATCGGCGAGATCGGACATCAGTTCCCCCTCAAATGTCGAAAACAACCCCATGCACAGTAGCAGGGTGATTCGGCGGAGGCTCGCTAACCCCAACAGCCGATTGCGCATTTGAAATCACGATGTGGCGGCCCGATGGCGCCTTCGAGCTAGCCCCTGCTAGCCCTTGGCCTTCTCGGCTTCCACCGCCTGCCAGCCGATGTCGCGGCGGCAGAAGCCTTCCGGCCAGTTGATGCGGTCGACGGCCTGATAGGCGCGCGCCTGCGCTTGCGTCACGGTCGCCCCGAGCGCGCAGACATTGAGCACGCGGCCGCCATTGGCGAGGATGGCGCCGTCCTTCGCGACCGTGCCGGCGTGGAAGATCTCGACGGTGTCGACCTTGGCGGCGTCATCGAGCCCCTCGATCCGCGTGCCCTTCTGATAGTCGCCGGGATAGCCCTTTGCGGCCATCACCACCGTGAGCGCGGATTCCGGATACCAGCGCAGATCGAAATTCTTCAGCTGCCCGTCGCAGGCAGCGAGGAACGCCGGCACGATGTCCGACATCATGCGCAGCATCAGCACCTGGCACTCGGGATCGCCGAAGCGGACGTTGAACTCGAACAGCTTTGGGCCCTGCGTGGTCAGCATGATGCCGGCGTAGAGAATGCCGCGGAACGGCGTGCCGCGCTGCTTCATGCCGGCCACCGTCGGCAGAATGATCTTGGCCATGATCGCGTCGTGGATTGCCGGCGTCACCAGCGGCGTCGGCGAATAGGCCCCCATGCCGCCGGTGTTCGGCCCGACGTCGTGGTCGAACACGCGCTTGTGGTCCTGGGCGGACGCCAGCGGAATGGCGGTCTCGCCGTCGCAGAGCGCGAAGAAGCTGATCTCGCGGCCCGGCAGAAACTCCTCGATCACCACTTCGGCGCCGGCTTCACCGAACGCGCCCTCGAACATCATGGCGATGGCGTCCTCGGCCTCGCGCACGGTCTTGGCGACGACGACGCCCTTGCCGGCGGCAAGCCCATCGGCCTTCACCACGATCGGCGCGCCCTGGCTCTGCACATAGGCGCGCGCATCGTTGGCGTTGGTGAAGCGCCTGTAGGCGCCGGTCGGAATGCCGAATTCGGTGCAGAGCGCCTTGGTAAAGCCCTTGGAGCTTTCGAGCTGGGCCGGGATCTTGTTCGGCCCGAACGCCTTGATGCCGGCGGCGGTGAGATCATCGACGATGCCGGCCGCCAGCGGCGTCTCCGGGCCGACCACCACGAGCTCGACCGCATTCCTTTTACAGAAGTCGATCACGGCGCCATGGTCGGCAACATCGAGCGCCACGCATTCCGCCTCGCGCGCGATGCCGGCATTGCCGGGCGCGCACCAGAATTTGGTCACCAGGGGGGAGGGCCGCGATCTTCCACGCCAGGGCATGTTCGCGGCCGCCGGAACCAAGCAGGAGAATGTGCATCGAAGGCTCGAAATGAGGGGTTTTGCTGGCGGCGGAGGTCGCACAGATCGGGGCGGGTCTCAAGGGGGCAGACCGGCTTCCCCGTCATTCCGGGGCGCGCGTGCTCCTGCTGTCCATCTCCCCTTGTGGGAGAAGGCGGCTCATATACTGTCTGATACTTCAATGGCTTACATCGTTGGCGTCCCTCTGGTGTCCCTAAGGGCTTTCCGCGGCTCGCCTATTTATAACAGCGCTCCACCGGGTCCACACGGATTGATCCAGCATTTCCGAGCACGCCATAGTTGCGCACCATGGCGACTCAAATCCCAGAGCCGTACTACGTCGCTTACATTGATGAGGCGGGCGACGCCGGACTGAAGAAGGTACGCACGATTGACGATGTGGGCGCGACGGAATGGCTTTGCCTTGGCGCAGTGCTAATCAAAGCTAAGCACGAGTCCGAAGTGGACAACTGGGTTCGAGCGATCTTGTCAAAGGCTGAGAGCAACCGCGCCGACCTTCACTACAGGCACTTGTCCGTTTCTCAGAAACGGATTGCTTTGGGCGAGATCGCTCAGCTCCCTTTGCGTGGCTTTGTTCTTGCGTCGAACAAGAAGAACATGCGTGGTCACCGAAATGAGCGAGCCGAGCGCGCTGGAGCCCAGCAATGGTTCTACAACTATTGCCTGCGCCTACTTTTGGAACGGGTAACTGACTTCTGCTATCAGCATGCAGCCAAAGAGCACGCAAAGGACCGTTTTGTGAAGGTCCTATACAGCGAACGCAGTATTCATTCTTACGCTCAAACAGCGGCCTATCATGAGCTTCTGAAGGTGCAGGCAAGAGCCGGGGCTCTCGTCGTTAGGAAGCGGCGAATTATGTGGGAAGTTTTGGATTGGCGGCTTGCCCAACCAGTATCGCACTCAGCAAGTCCAGGCGCGCAGCTTGCGGACGTTGTAACGAGCGCTTTCTATCAAGCTGTGGATACGCTTCCGCCGACGAAGTGGAATAACGAATTTGCAAGGCTGCTGAAGCCAATTATGGCAACGGAGAGCGGGTCATCCATGGGCTATGGCGTGGCCCTTCAGCCAACGCCCACGTGGAAAGCGAAGCTGGACACCAAGCAAAGGCAGATCTTCGAGGTCTACGGCTATAGGTTCTGGCCATGACGCATGAAGCACTCCGTGAGCAGCGCGCCAGCCATTGCGTAGATCGAAGCCGGTTGGCGATGTTCTTTACGCATCAGGCACGCCCTAATCATTTGAGGAGCAAGGACACATCCCCAGATCTGCCCTTCTAGCGACGGCCCCTCCTCAAACTTTGACCAATGCGCGCAAGCGCTATCCGCTGCGACACTGGAGCCTGATCCGGTCCGCCCACTATTGTCCCGGTTGGAACGCTGTCCCTGTTCTTAACCACATCAGGTACCCCAGCTTTCTTAGCCACCAGTCTCCACTTTCTGCGGAATTCAGTCGTGGACCAAGGTAAGCCGGTAACATCGTTTATGATGATTGGGCCGGACGTTGGGAGGGCCAAAACGTCGAGCCCAATTGCCTTGACCTCCTCCAACACCATCGGAGCCTTCTTCAGATCGACTTCAATCGGGCGGCCGCTTGATCCTGTCGTGTGTCGCAAGATCAAATTCTTGTCGATGTCGGACCAACGCAGGCCACGAAGCCACTTTCGACCATGGATTTCGAAATCGGAGCTTCCCCGCTCGCCGATAGGAACCCACTCACCGATTACATCCTTTTGGCTAAGCCTCAATTCGAATTGAAACGCTTGGACGAGAGCTATCGAATACCAACCAAAGTGTTCGCGAGCCGTGCGACGGATTGCTCGGACGTGCTCGGCAGTTAGTTGCACGAGGCGCGGTCCCTGAGTGCCAAACCGGCTCTCGCGAAGTATTTCCGCAAGACGCTTGCATTCTGGATCTTCGAGCAGCGTAAAGCCAAATTTAAATAAAGCGCGAAGCCGCGCGATCATTTCATTCGCAGCGGCAGTCCTACCGCCAGCACCCGAAACTTTGTACCAGTAAATCAGCGTTGGCGTCTTAATGTCTCGGAGCTGATGGCGGCCGTATTTCTCAATTATGCGATCAAACGAGCGGCCCTGCTTGATGCGCACTTGATAGCGAAGTTTTTGGAAAGGCGAGTCCAAATCACTTCGGTAAGAATCTATTAGTTGCGTGAGAGTTAGCGCCATTGTCCGGTCACAGCCCCTCAGCTTGCAAGTACATCAATAGAATGATGGTGATAATCACAACCGCCGCGGCTATGCCGACCACGCCGTCGGCCCGGATAACTGCTCCGAGAAAGTGTATTTCGAGTCGTTGAAATTGGTCCACCACATTGCTCCGTGCGACTTGGCTCAGACGATCCGAACCGATGTCGCCATTGGCTCAGCGTCGGCTCGTTGTGCCAAGATTATTCGGCGCTCAAGAAAGATCCTGAGCGATTGTAAGGCCTTAAGCAGGACGTAAGGTCATCAGCGCTCTTGCAAAAGAACCGCTGATGTAGGCCACTCAAAATACTATACCGATAAGTATCTGAGCGCGCGGTCAAAGCCCCGCGCGATAGCGCGACAACATGACGGGAAGAGACTTTGGCAGACCATCACTGCGGAAAGTGGATGATCGTTCAAGTGGTTGGCCTGATCAGCGGTTTTCTACTCCACCTTCCGTGGCCGTCCAGGCTAGTAGCGGGGTTGCGGCTTGCGCATTACGAATGCGCTGGTCCGCAAAGCTAGACCCCATGCGCGGCGACTTCCCCCACTGGAGTAAAACGGCGTCACGGTCGGCGCTGGTATCGAGAGGGTTTTTCTCGCGCGAAGCGCCGGATGAGGGTTTCCATCCACACGCACAAGTGCTCGCGGAAACAGACCCCTCACCCGAGTGAGCCCGTGTCTACCGGCGGAGATGCCCTCTCCCACAAGGGGCGAGGGCACAGCAACCTGCACCGCGATCTGCAGCAAACCTAGATTTTATGTTGAGCAATCATCTTGTAATCCCCCGGCACGCACTTGTAGCGCTGAACATGCCAAGTTTCGGAACGGTAGACCGGGTGATCTTCCTTCCATTTGGCCAAGCTCGCTTGGCCTCCGATGGCGCAACTCTGAAAGGTCACGGCGCTGTCCAGTACAGAGCTGGTGACGATCTCTTCGATGCAATCGGTCGATGCCATATGGCAAAGCACTGCGACAATGGTCACAAACATAAGCCGCCCTCAAAATTGATTTCGAAAAATAGACAATCGAAAAGTATTCGCTTTCATACCAGAATAATTGCTGTTCGAACAGCGTCCTGCGGAGCCCGTAGGATGGGTTGAGCCCTTGCGAAACCCATCACATGTGTTTCTCGAAGCATCCGTAAAGTGGCCGACCGGGCGCCATCCGCGATTTGTCGTCACTTACAATCGGATGACAGCCGCGATGACGAAGGGCGGGAATAGGAAAGCGATGGGTTTCGCAAGGGAGACTGGGCAAGAATTGTATTGCGCGCTGATTATGTGGCTATGGCGAAGGTCAGGCGCACTTTGCCTTGGGAGAGCGGCATGCTGGCTTGTAGGCGGTTGACGATGGCCGAGACGGCTTTGAGCAGCAAGAACGCCCAATATGGATGGCGGTTGGCCAGATAAGCCATGAAACTGTCGCTGCCGAGGATGTTCAGCACGCGGGAGAAGTTGTAGCAGAGTGCCATCAGGCTCCATTCGCCGCGCACCTTGTCGAAGCCGCGAACGAGGAAGTGGCGATAGCCCGCCCGGCATTTCAGGGTACCGAAGGGATGTTCGGCGAGTTCTGCCCGGCGTCGCATCTGGGCGTCGGCGTCCTGCATCCGCGCACGATGCCGCTCGAGCACCGCCTCATGCTCCCAGCGGTAAACGGTGCGCGTCGGCGTCTTGGCAGAGAGGCAGCGTGAGCGTAGCGCGCAGGCGTCGCAGTCGGATTTGCGGCTGACATACCGGATCTCGATCCGTTTGCCGTTGGTCTTGCGGCCGTCCGTCGGGCTCAGGAGCCTGCCGGCGGGACAGCGATAGACATTGGCTTCGGTGTCATAGGCGAACTCTTCATGGCTGATGCGATCTTGCGCTTCGAGCCGCGCGGTCCGCCTGGCTTGCGGAACGTAGGCCACGATCCCGTTCTCCTCGCAGTCCTTCAGCGTGTGGCCGTTGTAATAACCGGTATCGGCCAGCGCCGTGAGCGTCTCGACGCCAAGCTCCTCCTTCGCGGCTTTGGCTATATCGTAAAGCTGGCCGGTGTCGTTGCCGTCGTTGACGACCTCGCTCGCCACGATCAGCTTGTGCTTGTCGTCGACGGCGATCTGAACGTTGTAGCCCGCCACCACCTGGCCGTTCTTTGCCAGCAAGCGGGCATCCGCATCGGTTCGCGACAACTGCGTCTGACCACTCTCTTCCAGCCGCGCCAAATCCACCTTCAGGGCTGTGCGCTTGGCCATCAAGGTCGCCACCTTCTGCGCGACGTCCCCGCCGCCTTCGCCCCCGCCACCATCTGGCCCCGCCGGCGGACGTTCCGCCTCCACGCTGTCGTTGGCCTCCAGCGCGGCACCATAGGCTTCAATCTCCTGTTCGATCTCCGCCAGCCGCTTGGCAAGTCGGCGTTGCGTCTTGATGCTCGCCTTGCTGGCGTTGCCATCAAAAAACGCCCCGTCGATCGCCACCACCTCACCACCCAGAAGGTCGAGTTCACGCATCAGCAGCACGAACTCCCGGTTCGCCGCCTTGAGCGCCTTCCAGTTGTCCCGGCGGAAATTGGCAATGGTACGATAGCCGGGCGCCAGGTGCTTCATCAGCCAGATAAGTTCGAGGTTGCGCCCGGCCTCGCGTTCAAGAGCGCGCGAGGAGCGGATTCTGTTGATGTAGCCATAAAGATAGAGCTTCAGCAGGTCGGCGGGATCGTAAGCAGGTTGTCCTGCCCCGCCGCCTGACCCAGCATGGCCGAAGCCAAGCCGTTTAAGGTCCAGCGCTGCGACAAAAGCATCGATGGCGCGAACAGGGTTGTCGCCAGCCACGTAATCTTCCACTCTCGGCGGAAGAAAGCTCGCCTGATCCCGGCTTACCCCGGTCTTGAACATACGATTCGTCATACCGAATCGTACACTCCTCTGCACAAACGGCTAGATTCTTGCCCAGTCTCAAGGGCTCAACCCATCCTACGAACTGGTACCTCCCTCCCCGTCATTCCGGGGCGCGCGTAGCGCGAGCCCGGAATCCATCGAGCCACAGCGTCGGTGGATGAATGGATTCCGGGCCCGTCGCTTCGCGACGCCCCGGAATGACAGAGGCGCGCGTTGGCGCAACAGTGCAGCGCTAGATCTGTTTCCCTGCAATGATCTCCTGCAGCGTCGCAACATGCCGCGCGAACGCGCCGCGGCCCGCCGCAGTTGCGGTCACCGTGGTCTGCGGCTTCTTCCCGACGAACGCCTTCTCCACCGAGACGTAGCCGGCCTTGGCCAGCGTCTCGATATGCGCGCCGAGATTGCCGTCGGTGGCGCCGGTGAGCTTCTTCAAGCGCGAGAACTCCAGGCCGGCGGACACGGGCAGTGCGTTGAGCGCCGCCATGATCTTGAGGCGCAGCGGCTGGTGGATGATGTCGTCGAGCTCGGCCATGGCGCTAGCTCCGTCGCATCCAGAGGCCGCCGATGATCAGGCCGGCGCCGTTGACGACGGCCATCCACGGCAGGAAGGCATCACCGGTGACGAAGAAGTACCCGACCAGTGTCAGCGCGGTGATCATGAGTGCGATCACGACGAAGGCAGTGCCGAACCACAGCCCGGCCAGCGCATAGAACAGCATGAAATAGATGGTCCAGAACGTGCCCTGCTGTCGTGGCGTGAAATGACCGAGCACGTGCGCGCAGAGGAAGCCGAAGGCGACGAACATCAGGAAGGCGATCAGCATCCGCAGGTCGAAGCCGCGAACGCCCGTCGCGGTCTGGTTCGCCGAGCTGATCGCGAACGAGCCGGCGATGCCGAGGACGTAGACCGCGAGCCAATAGTAATAGGCTTCACGCGGCCAGAGCCAGGTCGCGATATTGGCGGCGAACACCAGCACGCCCCACATGATCATCATCTGGCTGGCGAGATCGTAGATGCGCGACTGCCGCACGCGCTGGACGATGTCGTCGATCTCGGCCAGCGCCTGCGAGGCCTGCTTGCTGTCGATCATGACTGCCCTGCTCCCCGCGTTGCCACGTCCTCGGCAATCGCATTGACCGCCTTCGGTTGGGTGACCATGCCCATGTGGTTGACGCCCTCGATCAGCTTGACGTCGACGGACGGTTTTATGGCCTGCACGGTCTCGGCATATTTTTCCGAGATCATCATCTCATCCTCGGCACCGCCAAAGATCGTCATCGGATGCGTCACATCAGGCAGATCGAGCCGATAGCCGCGCGTGGCGAAATTGCGCATCAGGCGCTCGGAATAGGTCGGGGTCAAAATCCGTTCCGAATTCGGCGGCACCGCGAAGGCGAGCACCGGAAGCTGCGCGCAGCAGTCGATGCCGAGCTTGCGCAGCGCGGCGAGCCCGAGGAAGCGAGGAGTGTCGGCATTGGCCCAGCCGCCGGAGTGCGGCTTGTTGGTCGGCGCGTCATAGCCGAGATAGGGCGCGACCAGCACGGTGCGGACGAACAGATCCTGCACGATCGGGGTTGCGGCGACGCGCAGCGAGAAGCCGCCGCCGGCGGAATGGCCGACCAAAGTGAGCGGCAGATCCGGCGCGCTCTTGCGGACATGGGCGACGAAGTCGACGAGGTCGTCCTCGAGCTGGCCGACATAGCCGATGTCGCCCCGCGTGCCCGAGGCGCCGTGGCCGCGCGTGTCGAGCGCCCAGCTCTCGACGCCGTGCGCGGCGAATGCCGCGGTCAGCGCGTGATTGACCGTGCCGGAGGAGCCGGACGAACCGTGGATGAAGATCGCGCCGCGGCCGGTCGCGGCGCCGCCCGCCGCGTAGTGGCGGTAGCCGAGCCAGGTGCCGTCGCGGGCCTGGAAACGCTCGAGCGCCGGCAGGGTCGAGAAGTCGACGCCCTTGCGGGAGTCGGAGACGGAACGCAGCTCCGCGGGCCGCTCCAACGGAGTGGCGATCAAAGCGATGAAGATCAGGGCCACTGCACCGACCGCGCACAGACCCCATTTCAGCAAGCCCAGGGCACCTCGCAGCAACCGCATCGCCATGGTTCAAACTCCCTTATAAGACCTTCATAGATAACTCTGTAGCACAGAGTTCTCTTGCGCTCAAGAACCGGATTGGCGCTGGCCGGCGAAAATCCTTAACGTCGAGATCGACCCCAAAATGCCGAATCGTTTGCCGATGCCGCCTGCGGAACCTCTGCTCAATACGCCCGAATTCACCGTTTCCGAGCTCTCCCAGTCCCTGAAGCGGACGGTGGAGGACACCTATGGCCATGTCCGGGTCCGCGGCGAAATCTCGGGGTTTCGTGGCGCCCATTCCTCGGGTCACTGCTATTTCGCGCTCAAGGACGAGAGCGCCAAGATCGAGGCGGTGATCTGGAAGGGCGTGCACGGCCGGATGCGCTTCAAGCCCCAGGAAGGGCTCGAGGTCATCGCCACCGGCAAGCTCACGACCTATCCGGGCTCCTCGAAGTACCAGATCGTCATCGAGGCGCTGGAGCCGGCCGGCATCGGCGCGCTGATGGCGCTGATGGAGGAGCGCAAGAAGAAGCTCGCCGCCGAGGGCCTGTTCGACGAAGCGCGCAAGCAGTTGCTGCCGTGGCTGCCCGACGTGATCGGCGTCGTGACCTCGCCGACCGGCGCCGTGATCCGGGACATCCTGCACCGGCTCGAGGACCGCTTTCCGCGCCATGTGCTGGTGTGGCCGGTGAAAGTTCAGGGCGAAGGCTCGGCCGAGCAGGTTGCGGCCGCGATCCGCGGCTTCAATGCGCTGCCGGAGGGCGGCAAGATTCCGCGGCCCGACGTTCTCATCGTCGCGCGCGGCGGCGGCTCGCTGGAGGATCTCTGGTCCTTCAACGAGGAGATCGTGGTCCGCGCAGCCGCCGAGAGCATGATCCCGCTGATCTCCGCGGTCGGCCACGAGACCGACATCACGCTGATCGATTTCGTCGCCGACAAGCGCGCGCCGACGCCGACGGCCGCCGCCGAAATGGCCGTGCCGGTGCGCAGCGACTTGTTCGTCGAGGTCGCCGATCTCGCGCGGCGCACGCGTGCCTGTTGGCAGCGCGGCCACGAGAGCCGCCGCAGCGAATTGCGCGCCGCCGCGCGCTCGCTGCCTGCTGCAGGCGATCTGCTCGCGATCCCGCGGCAGCGGCTGGATTCAGCGGGTGCCTCCCTGCCCCGCGGATTGAAGGCCAACACGCATGCGCATTTCCGCAGGTTTACGGCGGCAAGCTCGAAGCTGACGCTGCGGGTGCTGCACGGCCAGATCTCGCAGGCCGGGCACCGTCTCACCGTGTGCGGCGAACGGCTCGGCCTGTCCGCGCGCTCGCTGCTGCGGCGCCGCCGCGACCGCTTCGCCGGGCTTGAAGTGCGCCTGCGCGCCTCAAAACTCTCCAACGCGCAGGCCCAGCGCAACGCGATTGTCCGCCAGCGCGAGCGCACCCATCGCCTCGCCGAGCGCGCCAACCGCGCGCTGGTCACCTTGCTGCAGCGGCTCGATGCCCGCGTCGAGAACAGCGGCAAGCTGCTCTCCGCGCTGTCCTATCGCGGTGTGCTCGCCCGTGGTTTCGCGCTGGTGCGCGACGACGCCGGGCATCCGCTGCATTCGGCGAATAGCGTCGGACCGAATGCGCGGATCGCGATCGAGTTTGCGGATGGGCGCGTGAACGCGACGGCGGATGCGGATCGGCCGCCGCCTGTAGCCAAGCGCGCCCCGGCGCAGCCGAAGCCCGCGGCGCAAGACACGAAGCCAGCGCCGAAGCGCGTCGGCAAGCCGGTGGATCAGGGCAGTTTGTTCTAGAGGTGCGATGGCGTCGCCCCACCCCCGCCGTCATTCCCCGCGAAAGCGGGGAATCCAGTACGCCGCGGCTTCTCGGTCAATCACTAACGTTTCGGAGATCGGGATAGGGGAGTCTCGCGACTCCTCCCCTCCCACACCACCGTACGTACGGGTCTCGTATACGGCGGTTCGATGGACTATGCGGGCCGCTGTGCCGCGATGGAAGCCAGACCGAGCGAACCGAAGAGAGCTTTTGGCACGGCAATGTTGAGCGCGGGGCTGTTGCTGAGCCGCCAAGGGCCACGTGGGCTGCCGGCGGTCTTTGCCGCCAGAACCCGGCCGACGCCGCGGCGTCGCAGCTCGGCGAAGCGAGCCGGTCCACGCTTCCACTGCTTCCAGGCGATGGCGCGCAACCGCCGCCTGATCCATTCGTCAAGTGCGCGCATCACCGACGGCGTCTGGCAGAAGCCAAAGTAGCCACGCCATCCGATCAGATAGCGTGACAGCTCCTTGACAGTCTGCGCAAGGCTTTGGCCACACGTGCGTCGCGTCAGCTCCCGAACTCTCGCCTTGAAGCGGGCGATCGCCTGCGGCGCAATGCGCCGTCGTGGCAGCGGCTCGCGGGTAAAGCTGAAGCCCAGGAACTTGCGGATGCTCGGCTTGGCCACCGCACTCTTGGCCCTGTTGACCTTCAGCTTGAGGCGCTTTTCGAGGAAACGTTCGATGCCCGCCAGCACCCGCTCACCCGCCTTCTGACTGCGCACATAGATGTTGCAGTCGTCGGCGTAGCGCACGAAGCGATGGCCGCGCTTCTCCAGCTCCTTGTCCAGCACATCCAGCATCAGGTTCGACAACAGCGGCGAGAGCGGTCCACCTTGCGGCGTGCCCTCTTCCGTCGAACTGACCAATCCTCCCTCCAGCACACCCGCATTCAAGAAGCTGCGGATGAGCTTCAGGAGACGCTTGTCAGCAACCCGTTTGGCAATGAGCCCCATCAGGATGTCGTGGTTGACCCGGTCGAAGAACTTCTCCAGGTCGATGTCCACGACGACAGTGTGCCCGGACGCAATATACGCCTGCGCTCGTTCCACCGCCTGATGCGCCGAGCGGCCCGGCCGAAAGCCGAAGCTCGTCTCGGAGAACGTTCCGTCCCAATCCGCCTGCAGCACCTGCATCACCGCCTGCTGAATGAAGCGGTCGAGCACCGTCGGAATGCCGAGCGGCCGCAGGCCACCCGACGCCTTCGGTATCTCCGCCCGCCGCACCGGCTGCGGTTTGTAGGTGCCGTCAAGCAACTGGACGCGGATCGTGAGCCAGTGCTCCTTCAGATAGGCCGGCAGTTCGCCGACGGTCATCCCGTCAACGCCTGCCGCACCCTTATTGCGCTTCACTCGCGCCAACGCTGCCTTCAGGTTCTCACGCCCGACAACGTCTTCCATCGACGGTCCCGCGACCGCCGGGCGTTCGAGACAGGCTTCCGCCGGGCAGGCTTCAGGCTCTCGGGCGGCAGCGCTTCGGGCTTCACCCTCCGCCCCGGTGCCCAAGTTCAGCTCGACCTGATTCTTCTGCCGCATGGCTCGCACGAGATCGCCGCTCTACTGGCCTCTTCCACCGTTCAGGCCTTCGGCGGCGCGCCGCCGCCTACTATGCCCTCTGCTGACTTCTGCACTGCGGTCAGGCCGCCTTGCGGCGACCTCAGTCCCGTTGCCGGGACACCGTGCAGACCTCCCGAGGTAAGATCGACCGCCTTCGCCGCACGCCCGCCGGATCTACCACCCCGGCCCTTGATGACTATGGACTTCGCGATCAGTAGCTCGCTCGTCCGGTCGGGTAGACCTCGTTATCCGGTGTTTGTTCATCGGGCCGCGGCTTTGCTCCACGCTGTCTTCAGACCCCACCTCGCGATGACGCCCTTGCGCTTTGCTAATCCTTCGCCGTCATCAGGCTGGATAGAGGACTTCCACCTCCAAGCTGTCGTTCATACTCGGCACACTACTGGATCGCCCGGTCAAGCCGGGCGACGACACCGGTTATGGGAATGCGCGCAGCCCCAACCTCGTCATTGCGAGCGCAGCGAAGATTCCATGGGGAGTGGATAGCAGCCAAGTCTGAGGCCAGACTGAGGTTGCTGAAACACTCAACCTGGAGACAATGATGTTGCTCGATCATCCTTCCGACGGACTGGCCGCTATCCGCACGCAGTTTGGCGCAATTTTCGTGTCATTGGAACTGAGCCGCTCGACATGGCTGGTGACCTCGCTGTCGCCCGGCAAGGGCGAGAAGATGTCGAAGCGCAGCGTGGAGGCCGGCGATCTTGCGGAACTCTTGAAGCTGTTTGCGGAGCTGAAGCGCAAGGCACAGGCGCGAACGGGTGAGAGCTATCCGATCATCACGATCCAGGAGGCGGGGCTGGACGGGTTCTGGCTGCACCGCGCCTTGCAGCAGGAAGGCATCGAGAGCCACGTGGTCGATCCGGCCTCGATTGCGACGCCGCGCCGGCGCAGGCGGGCCAAGACGGATCGGCTCGATGGCGAGACGCTGTTGCGGGCGCTTCTGGCCTATAAGCGCGGCGAGCCGCGGGTCTGCGCGATGGTGGTGGCGCCCTCTCCGGAAGCGGAGGACCGCCGCAGGCTTTGCCGCGAGCGGCGGACATTGATCGCCGAGCGGATCGAGCATGTGAACCGGATCAAGGGCGTTCTGTTCGCGCAAGGGATATTCGGCGACGTGCCGCTGCGGCGCGATCGACGGGCACGGCTCGAAGCCTTGCGGACCGGAGATGGGCGCATGCTGCCGGCGCATCTGAAGGCCCAGATCAGCCGCGAGCTCGATCGTCTCGAACTGCTGCTCGACCAGATCGCGGCGGTGGAGCGCGAGCAGGAGGCGTTGCTGGTCGTGAGCAAGCCAGCCGGGGAGAAGGCGGATCCCGTCACGATGCTGCTCGCCCTGAAGAGCATGGGCCCGAACTTCGCGGCCGTTCTCTGGACGGAGGCGTTCTGGCGGCAATTCGCCAACCGCCGTCAGGTTGCGTCCTATGCCGGTCTTGCGGCCACGCCATGGCGGAGCGGCGGCATCGAGCGCGAACAAGGGGTGTCGAAGGCCGGCAATCCGCGGCTGAGGACCACGATGATCCAGCTCGCCTGGTTGTGGATACGCCACCAGCCTCAATCGGCGCTGACCCAGTGGTTCAAGGCCAACAGCCAGCGCGGCCGCAAGCGCACGATCGTGGCGCTGGCCCGCAAGCTGCTCGTGGCCTTGTGGAAGTACGTGACCGCCGGCGTCGTGATCGAGGGAGCCGTGATGAAGACCGTCGCCTGATGCAACGCTTCCCGCAGCCTTAAAACCAATCAGCCGAGGAACGATCAGCCTCGGCCGATCCGGGGTGGACGAACCGATGGATTGCATGGCTTCAAACGCCGCAACGAAGAATGGTCCCGTCCTCTCGAGCCTGCCCGCCGCAAGCGGAATGTTGGTGCAGTCGCTACCGCGCGACGACCGGATGTGAGTTTGATCTGGCACGCAAAACCAGATTGTCAAAACCGGCTCGACCCTGAGATCGCTGAACCATAAGGAGGAGTTCGCCCGCGGCCTCCCGACCACACAAGCCTGATGGCGTGCTCGATCACGTCAAGGTCAAGCCGCTGCGCGGCGGCTCTAACGAGCCGACCTTGACGCGATCTCCGCGCGCCATCCGAAACATCCCGCGGTCGGGACGAAGAGCTGGCCTGCAATCGAACAAAGAGCTGAACAACCGCCTTGACACACCTAATCCCCATGTGAGCAATCCAGAGCCCCTCCGCGGAAAGATTCTGGATTGCTTCGCTGCGCTCGCAATGACGATGTGGGGGCGGTGTGCAGTCCCACCCGCCTACCGGCAGGATAAGCCTGCGTCCATCGTGGTCCAGAAGCCGCAATGTTGCGGGGCGAGCTGGGGCGAGCCGGCGTGGGCTTCGAACAGGAAGATCACGACGGTGAAGATCACCAGTGCGGAGGAGAAGAGGACGAAGCGATTGCGCATGAGAGATGCGTTTAGCCGACATCATGGTCGAACTAAGGCACCGACATCGGCTGAAACCGGGATGATGCACGAACCGTAGTTTCCCGGTCGGCCATCTTAGTCCGTGCAGGGCGGTGGTCGATGCGGGGCCGTCCGCCTCACCTTGTTCCTCGGGCGGCCCCGCTTATCGCGCCAGCCACTCCGCGACTTCCTTCTGCGAGTCCGCACGCGCCTCGGAATCGGTGCCGAGATGACCGTGCTCGGGCACCGCGGCATCGGTGCTGCTGGCGACCGCGTGCAGCGGCGTGTTGGCGCGGTCGAAATCGTGATAGGCGCCGGGATAGACCACGATGCGCGCGAGCGCGCTGCGGCCGTGCGCGCCATCCACCATCTGGCGGCAGGCGGGCGGCGACGAGACGTCGTCATTGGCGCCAATCAGCACCAGCGTCGGCACCCGCGTGCTCCAGCCGAGACCGGCGGAGATCCGGCAATCAGGATAGAACGCGATCGCGGCACGGAAATCCGGTCCCGCATCGCGCGCCACGCTCTGCGGACGCACCGCCCAGAGCAGCGCGCTGGCGCCATTGGCCCAGCCGATCAGGCTGACACGGTTACGCGCCACCCAGTTCTGCTTCATCAGCCAGGCGCGCGATGCCGCGATGTCGGTGACGCGCTCGCGCCGCGCCTTGACGTGCGCCTCCTTGACGCGGCATTGCGGCCCAAGCTCGCGCGAGCCGTAGCTGTCGGGCAGCAGCACCGCATTGCCCGCCCTGAGCAGGCGTTCGGCCCAGTCGCGATAACGCGGCTGGACGGAATCGGAACGGCTGCCAAGCCCGCCGCAGCCATGCAGCGCGATCACGGTCGGAAACGGCCCCTCGCCTTCGGGCTTGAAGAGCTGAGCATGCAGAACGCCTGAGGACAGCGGAATCTCGACCTGCGCAGGTACAGGCGCCGGCGCAGCGTGCACGGCGGATATCAGAAACGTCAGGAACAGGGCGGTCAGTGGAAGGCGCATCGGACTCTGTCGCAGGAGAGGTGCCGCACGGCCTCCAGCACTAACATGCGTAAACGGCGGCAAAACATCACAAACCGGTGGGTTTAACGGGCGGACAAGCCACCCTATTTATGCTAGATCCGGTCCAACACATCATGCCCCGCAAGGTTTTCCAAACAGGGCCCATCCACGGAGACTTTCGACCGTGCTGAACAAGTTCGGCCCCTCGGGCCATGGCGAGGCGCAGGTGCAATATCTCGACGGCGATTTCCGCGTGATCTCGCCGGGAACGTTCGTGCGCTGTGCCATCACCGACACACGGATCCCGCTCGACGAATTGAAATACTGGAGCGTGGACCTGCAGGAAGCCTACGCCACGCCCACGGCCGTACTGCAGCGGCATTTTCCGGGCGCGCCGAAGCCGTGATCGCGAGGCCTCACCCGGACGGCTATTGCTGCTCGGGACCATCCGTGCCCACGCAAGTCTTGATCGCACTCTTCCGCGCTTCGCCGACCACCTTCTGATCGATCGCCTGTTTCAGACAATCGAGCCGCGCCTGCGCCATGCAGAGCTGCATCTGGTCGCGCTTGTCCTGCCCCTTGAGATTTTGCGTCGTTGCGAGACAGGTCACGCGCTTGGTCGCGGGAACCGGCACCGTGGTTGGAGCAGCGGGAGCCGGCGTCGTCTGTGCAAACAGGGGCGCAACGATCAGACACGCAAGGCTGGCGGCAATGGCCGCGACGGGCAGTTTCATCGCATTCTCCGGGATCGCGCGGGATCGATAGAGGTTTTGCGATGAATGCCGCGTGAATGGCGAATTGCCGTGGGGTGGGCAAAGCGCAGCGTGCCCACCACCTCACTCCGGATACGAACATAGATGGTGGGCACGCTGCGCTTTGCCCACCCTGTACCCTTTTGGGGTTCGCAGCCAGTCTAACGGTGTAGACTGGGAGTGCGGGCCGATCCGCCGGGAGCAGCCTTGCCCACTTGTGTCTTGAACACCGACGTAGGAGCCGCGCCCCGGCGGAGCGGCCGCGGTCGATATCCAGTAGGAGGTTTGCGCCGAGAGCGCCAGTACAGGGATTGATCGAGATCGCGGTGGCCCGCTTTTGAGAGCAAGGAGGTCCCAAAATGATCGAAGATGCACACTGGTTCGCCGGGATCGATTGGGCAACGCAGAGCCATAGCGTTTGCCTGCTGGATGCCGAAGGAAGACAGGTTGCTCGGCGCGAGTTCGCCCATGACGGCGCTGGGCTGACGGAGCTGCGTGACTGGCTGCTTGAGAAGACCAAGGCCGCACCGGGACAGATCGCCGTGGCGATCGAGATGCCGCACGGCCCGGTGGTGGAGATGTTGCTCGAACACGGGTTTGCGGTGTTTGCCATCAATCCCAAGCAGCTCGACCGCTTCCGTGATCGTTTCACGGCAGCTGGTGCCAAGGACGACCGCCGCGATGCCCATGTGCTCGCAGGCTCGCTGCGCACGGATCGCGCGGCCTTCCGCCGGCTTGTGGTTGATGATCCCACGATGATCGAGTTGCGTGAGTGGTCGCGCTTGGCCGACGAACTGCAGCAGGAGCGCACGCGTCTCGCCAACCGTCTTCGCCAGCAGTTGTGGCGCTATTATCCCCAAGCCACCAAGTTGACCGACGATGTCGCCGACGAATGGTTCCTGGCCCTTTGGCAGAAGGTGCCGACCCCGGACAGGGCGGCCAAGGCCAGCGAGAAGGCCATCGCGCGCATCCTGAGTGCATATCGTATCCGCCGTTTCGATGCGGCGGCGGCGCTCAAGATCTTGCGTGAGACCCCGCTGTTCGTGGCGTCGGGCACGACCGAGGCCGCCTGCGCCCACATCCGCAGCCTGGCGGCGCGCCTGCATCTGGTCAATCGGCAGATCAAGGAGGCTCATCAGAGCCTGGACCGTCTCTGTGCCGAGCTCGAAGCAGAGGAGAGCGCCTCGGGGCAGAGCCCGGCGCAGTGCGACGTGACGATCCTACGCTCCTGGCCAGGTATCGGCAGGATCAATCTCGCCACACTGCTCGCCGAGGCCGCAGAGCCCCTGCGCAGACGAGATTACCATGCTCTGCGCGCTTTGGCAGGAGCTGCCCCGGTGACGCGGCAAAGCGGCAAGCAGCGCTTCGTGGTCCGTCGCCTCGCCTGCAACAGGCGGCTGCAGAGCGCGGTCCATCACTGGTCTCGTGTCGCCATGCAACACGATGCGGCCACCCGGAAACGGTATGATGCCTTGCGGGCGCGGGGACATGGCCACGCGCGCGCCCTGCGCAGCGTCGGGGATCGTTTGCTCTTTGCCCTCTGCACGACACTCAGGCGGCAGACCCCTTACGATGCGGACTACAACAGCGAAAACATCACCGCGACAGCGTAATCTCATTCCTTTGTTCGGCCGGGCGCGGACCATTCCTTCGTCCCGACCTGACGATCGCCAAGCGTCGCGCGCAGACGATGTCCAGGATGCCGAAGGCACCGGCAAAGCCGGCGCGCAGCGTCCTGGACTGCGTCGAGCACGGCGCTATGCTGGGTTCAGCAAGGACACTTCCCCTTGACGGACGGTAGGAGGTCCTACGAGATCATCGCCTGCTGAAGCGCCGCTCGCGGGCCTTGTAGAGATGGTCGCTGATGACGCGGCGGAGCGTGGCGAGATCGTCGAACTCGAGCTGGACCGCGAACGGCACGATGCCATCGGGCACGCGCTCGCGGCCGCGCAGGCGCGCGAGATCCTTTTCCGTCGTCACCAGGATGAGCTGCTCGCGCCGGGCGTCGGCTGCCAGCGCTAAGAGCTCCTCTCGCGAAAACATGTGGTGATCGGCGAAGGGACGCGTGCGTGCGACCTCGATGCCGCTGGCGCGCAAGCTGCGGAAGAAGCGCTCGGGATCGCCGATCCCGGCAAAAGCCAAAACCCGCTTGCCGAACAGTTGCGCGACCCCGGCCGCATCCGGCTTCAGGCGCGCGCGCAGTACCGGCTTGCCGCGCGCGGAGATCTCCGATGCAACATCGTCCGCGGCATGGCCGTCGCCGATCAGCACCAGCACATCGGTGCGCGAAAGCTGCGCCCTCAGCGGCGCGCGCAACGGGCCTGCAGGAAAGACCTTGCCATTGCCGAGGCCGCGCTCGCTGTCGATCACGATCAGCGCGGCGTCCTTCAACAATTGTGGATTCTGGAAACCGTCGTCCATCAGGATCACGGTGGCGCCTTGTGATTTGGCCAGCGCGACGCCGTCGAGGCGGTCGCGTGCGACGGCGACGGGGACGTCGCGCACCATCATCAGCGGCTCGTCGCCGATATCGGCGGCGGTATGACGTTCGCGATCGACCATCACCGGGCCGTGCAAGTGTCCGCCATAGCCGCGACTGAGCACCACCGGTGTCTCGCCGAGCTCGCGCAGCAGCTTGGTCAGCGCCAGCACGGTCGGCGTCTTGCCGGCGCCGCCGACATGATAATTGCCGACGCAGATCACGGGGATGCCGGCATCAAATCCCCGGCGCGCCATGCGGCGCGCAGTGATGGCGCCATAGAGCGCGCCCAATGGGCTGAGGAGATGCGACTTCGGGGAACGCGGCCGGTACCAGAAGGCCGGCTCACGCATTGGCGGCTCCCATCTCGATCCGCAACTGCATCAGATACGGTTCGAGCGCGGTCATGGTGCGCTCCAGCGCGCCGCCGAGTTGCTCGACCACGCCGTGACCTGCCTGCTGCATCTTGTCGCGTACGGCCGGATCGGCCAGCAGCAGGCCGAGCTGCTTGACCAGCGCCTCCTGCGTGTCGGCCTGGCGCGCGCCGCCGCGGCCGTCGAGCGCTTCATAGACATCGGCAAAGTTGAAGACGTGCGGACCGTGGACGATGGCCGCACCGAGCTTGATCGCCTCGATCGGATTCTGGCCGCCATGGCGGATCAGCGATCCACCCATGAACACGATCGGCGAGAGACGGTAGAACAGGCCGAGTTCGCCCATGGTATCGGCGACATAGACGTCGGTCGCAGCCGTCGGCAGCTCCTCGCGCGAGCGCAAGGCCGGCTTCAGGCCGGATGCCGTGATCAGGCCTGATATCGACGAGCCCCGATCGGGATGCCGCGGCACGATGACGGTCAGAAGCTGCGGGAAGAAACCGACGAGGTTGCGATGCGCCGCAACCAGCATCTCGTCCTCGCCCGGATGGGTCGAGGCTGCGACGACGATCGGACGCCCCCGCGTCATCGTCATCAGCCGTTCGAGCTTTGCGGGATCGGCCGGCGGCGCCGGGACATCGAGCTTGAGATTGCCCGTGGTGACGATGTCCCGGCTGCCGAGCGCGGAGAAACGTTCGGCATCGACCCTGGATTGCGCGAGACAAATGTCGAACCGCGACAGCAGCGCCGAGATGGTGCCGTACATCCGCCGCCAGCGCGGGAAGGAGCGCGGCGACATCCGCCCGTTGATCAGCACCATCGGCACCCGGCGCGCCGCGCCAGCCAAAATCAGGTTCGGCCACAGGTCGGATTCGATGAACAGTGCCAGCGACGGCTTCCAATGGTCGAGGAAGCGCGCGACGTAGCGCGGGGAATCATACGGCACGTATTGATGGATGACGTCGGGCGGAAAACGCTTTGCCACGACGGCGGCCGAGGTGACCGTGCCCGAGGTGAGCAGGATGCGCAAATTGAGGTCGCGCAAGCGCTCGATCAGCGCGGCCGCGGCCAGCACCTCGCCGACGCTGGCACCGTGGATCCAGACCAGGGGACCATGCGGGCGCACGTCGCGGCTGAGCCCCCGCCGTTCGCCGACGCGCGCGGGATCTTCCTTGCCCTGCTTCAGCCGCCGCTTGATCAGCGCAGGCGCGAGCGGCACCAGGCCCGTGGCCAGGCGCCGATACATCCGCAGCGTCATCGGCAGGGACTTGGGCAGCGCATTAGCCATCTGCGGGTCCCGGGCGGCCGAGCTGCGCATAGGCGCGGCGGGTCGCTTCGTTGAGCGTGTCTTCCAGCTCCTGCCGCAGCGCTTCCATGGTGGCGGCATCGGCATCCGGCGGCACGTGGATTTCCTTGATGCCGACCAGAGCGCCCCGCCCGAACGGCAGGTTGATGGTGGTGCGGTCCCAGTTCTTGAGCCGGATGAAGCGGCTGGTCGCCATTGCGAAAGGCATGATCGGGCGCCCCGATTCGCGAGCCAGCATGATAATGCCGAGCCCCGCCACGCGCGAGCGCTTGGGGACATCGGCGGTCAGCGCGACATTACAACCGTCCTGAAGCGTGTACACCATTTCCCTGAAGGCGCCGACGCCGCCTTTGCGGTGGAAAGCGCCGCCGTGATCTCCGGAACCCCGGATCAGGCCGATGCCGAGCCGCTCGACGGCGATCGCGTTAAACTCGCCATCCCGATGCCGGGAGATCAGCACCTTGGCCCGGTAGGAATCCTTGGTCTTGATGAAAGGGGTGAGGAAATGTTGGCCGTGCCAGAATGCGAAGATCGCCGGGATCTGCGGCTCGACGATGTCATAGACGTCGGGCGGATCGAACGTGAACTTGTTGGTCCGCCAGACCAGGCGCAGATATTCGGCCGCCAGGACCCCGACGGCACGCTGAAACCAGCTGCTTCGCAGCGTATTGCGAAGCAGTTTTTTCAACGTGCCTTCGTTTCTTGATTCGGATCGAGCAGCCGGTGGAGATGAACGATGAAATAGCGCATCTGCGCGTTGTCGACCGTGCTCTGCGCCTTGGCGCGCCAGGCGGCGTGGGCGGACGCATAGTTCGGATAAAGGCCGACGATCTCGACGTCGTCGAGATTCTTGAAGGTGTTGTGCTCGAGGTCGAGCAGCTCACCGCCGATGACGAGATGGAGCAGTTGTTGCGGGGCATTATCAGACATGGGTTCTCCTAACGGGCTGCCCGGCAAAGCAGTGTTCGAAAAGCATAACGGAGGCGCTCAGGGCAAGGGACGATCTCGAAAATGCGCGACAATGCTCGCATGACGATCGCGTCCCGCTGCCACCAGCACCCCGTGCGTCACTTCCCGACGATTATAGAGGATGGGATCTCCGGAGAGGTCGCTCATCCTACCATCCGCTTCCTGCACGATCAAATCGGCCGCCGCAAGGTCCCAATCATGGCTGTTGCCCCCCGCAAAGGCCGCGTCCAGCCCGCCACTGGCGACCCGGCAGAGCCGCAGCGCCAGCGAGCCGATTCGCGGATGCAGCTTGATGTCGCCGCCGCTTGTATTGATCCGCTCGACCATCGGCTTCGGGCCGGCGACCCGGGCGAAGTCGAGCGCGGTCCCTCCCGTCGCCCGGGCCGGCTTGCCGTTGAGGATCGTGCCCCGGCCGCGGGCGGCGAAAAAGAACTCGTTGCAGGTCGGCGCGAACACCGCGGCCAGCACGGGGAAGGCATCTTCGACCAGCGCGACGCTGACGCACCATTCGTCATGGCCATTGAGATAGTTGCGGGTGCCGTCGATGGGATCGACCACCCAGGTCAGCCGCCGCGACAGCCGCGTGGAATCGTCGGCGCTCTCCTCCGACAGCCAGCCATAGTCCGGCGTGGCGCCGCGCAGGCGCGCTTCGAGCAGGTCGTTGACGGCGATGTCGGCTTCCGAGACCGGCGAGGACGCGCCCTTGGTCCACTTCTTCAGCTCGGTGCGGAACATCGACTGCGCGAGCCCTCCCGCCTCCCGCACGGTGTCTTGCAGCAGCACCGCGTCGCGCGTCAGGATCGTCGCGTCGCGACTGTCAGCGTCCGCCAAGCGTCAGTCCTTCGATGCGCACCGTCGGCGCATTGATGCCGTAGCGGAACTCGAGATTATTGGCCGGCTGCATCGACTTGAAGATCTCGAACAGATGGCCCGCGATCGTCACCTCGCTCACGGGATAGGTGAGCTCGCCGTTCTCGATCCAGAAGCCGGAGGCGCCGCGGCTGTAATCGCCGGTGACGCCGTTGACGCCGGAGCCGATCAGATCGGTGACGTAAAAGCCCTGCTTGATGTCCGAGATCAGCTCTGCCGGCGTCGGCGTGCCGGGCTCGAGATGCAAATTGTACGGTCCGGGCGACGGGGAGGACGACACGCCGCGATGGGCGTGGCCGGTGGTGGTGAGGCCGAGCTCGCGCGCGGTGGCGCAATCGAGCAGCCAGGTCGTGAGCACGCCCTCGTCGATCAGCGCGGTCCTCTTCACGGCGACGCCCTCAGCGTCAAACGTCTGCGAGCGCAGGCCGCGCTTGCGCAGGGGATCGTCAATGATGCGGATGTTTTTCGCAAACAGCTGCTGACCGAGTTTGTCCTTGAGGAAGCTGGTCTTGCGCGCGATCGAGGCGCCGTTGATGGCGCCGACGACATGGCCGACCAGCGAGCCCGCGACGCGCGGATCGAACACGACGGGCACCTTGCAGGTCTCGACCTTGCGCGGATTGTAGCGCGCCACGGTGCGCTCGCCGGCGGAGCGGCCGACGATTTCGGGCGACAGCAGATCGGCACCGTGCGGCGCCGAGGTGAAGTCGTAGTCGCGCTCCATGCCGGTGCCTTCGCCGACGATCGCGGTCGCCGAGATGCCCTGGCTGGAACGCAGGTATGAGCCGTGGAAACCGGTCGAGGTGACGAGCACCATGCCGCCCATGCCGGCGGAGGCCGAGGCGCCGCCGGATTTCGAGACGCCCTTGACGGCAAGCGCAGCGGCCTCGGCTTCAAGCGCCCGGCGCTCGAGCTCTGATGTCGCGGGCACATCGGGATCGAGCAGATCGAGATCGGGGAAGTCGCGCGCGAGCAGCGCGGGATCGGCGAGGCCGACATATTTGTCCGAAGGCGCGACCCTGGCCATCGCGACCGCGCGTTCCGCAAGCCTGGTCACGGCATCGCCGCTGGCGTCATTGGTCGAGACCACGGCCTGGCGCTGGCCGACCAGAACGCGCAGGCCGACATCGTCGCCCTCGGACCGCTCGGACTCCTCGACGCGCCCGTCGCGCACCTCGACCCCTTGCGAGATGCCGCGCACCGCGACCGCATCGGCCGCATCCGCGCCGGCGCGCTTCGCCGCCTCGACCAGACGCTGAGCGAGATCCGACAACGCGGACTGATCGAACAGGGCGCGATTGGCCTTGGACGAATCCTGGGGCGAAAGCGTCGAGCTTGGTGAAGGGTTCACAAACGAAATCCTGTTGGGGCGCGGGAGGTTTCGGGGCGATCGGGGCCCTGAACACCAGATGTGCCCAAATGGTGCGGACTTCAAGTATTTTAAGCCTACCGAAGGCTCGGATTCGCGGCTTCCGCGCAACGTCTCGTCAATCATGCGCGCCAAGGACTTGTCAATCATGGCGCGAGGTGACGCTGGATTAACCAGCCTTTTTAAGCAGTTTCGGAAACGGGCGCGCTAGGGTCCTCGCATCGACCGGGAACATAATCCTGGCGGGGAGAACGAAAGCCGTGAGGCGTCAAACAGCAACATGCGGGGCCAACCCCGCCGGGTCGAGCCGCAACTTGCGGCTCGACCCTCTTTCCCTTCCGGTCCGCTTCGACGCGCATGATCCGCGCGCCGACGGCTACACCAGGCAAATCGAGCTGCATCGCGAGCGTGTCGTGCTGCGCCGTGCCGTCCGCGGCATGCAGATGGCGATCAATGTCCGCGTCAGCGACTTCACCGGCGTCGCGCTGCGCGGCGATGACGAGGCGCAGACCCTCGTCCTGGTGCATCGCGATCCCTCGCTCTCTGTTCCGCTGCTGGTCAGCGCCGATGGCGACGACCTCGCCGAGGCTTGGGCGATCTGGAGCGAGATCTTTGCGCTGCCGCAACTCGATGAAGGTGCCCGCGAGCCCGCGCCGCGCCGGCGCCGCCGCAACGCGATCCGCGACCGCCGGCCGAAATTCCTGATGCGCCGCCGCACCGTCATGACGCGCGAGCTGCCGGTTCATCGCGAAGAACGCGAGATCATCGCGCGGAACTAGGCCGCGCGGATCACCGCGTCGCCCAGCAATCCCGCGAACAGCAGCGCCCCCGCATATTTATTCGAATAGAACAGCCGCCTGCAGAGCTCGGGATCCTCGGTCCGGAGCCGCGCGATCTGCCAGCCCAGATGCACGGCAAAGGCGGCAAGCCCGATCCAGGCCGGCCAGCGCGCATCCCCTGACGCCAGCGCGACCCCGATCAGCATCACCGATAATCCGTAGAACAGGATCAGCGCCTGGTGCGTATGTGCGCCGAACAGGCGCGCGGTGGACTTGATGCCGATCAGCGCGTCGTCCTCGGTGTCCTGATGCGCATAAATGGTGTCATAGCCGATCACCCAGGAAATCGCGCCGGCGTAGAGCACCAGTGCGGTGACGTCGATGCGGCCGAAGGTGACGGCGAATCCCATCAGGGCGCCCCAGGAGAAGGCGAGCCCGAGCACGATCTGCGGCCACCAGGTGATGCGCTTCATGAAGGGATAGATCGCAACGATCAGAAGCGAGGCGATGCCGGTCAGAACCGCGAAGCGGTTGAACTGCAGCAGCACGACGAGCCCGATCAGGGCCTGCGCGACCATGAAGGCGAGCGCCTGCGTGGTGGTCACCTGGCCCGACGGCAGCGGCCGCGAGCGGGTGCGCTCGACCTTGTCGTCGAGGTCGCGGTCGGTGATGTCGTTCCAGGTGCAGCCGGCGCCGCGCATCACGAAGGCGCCGATGAAGAACAGCACGATGACAAGCGGCAGGCGATGGACATCATGTGCCATGCCGGCGGCCAGCGCGGCCGACCACCAGCACGGCATCAGCAAAAGCCAGGAGCCGATCGGACGATCGAAGCGGGACAAGCGCAAATATGGCCGCGCCCATCGCGGCGCGAGCGTATCGACCCAGTTGCCGGTGGAATCGGCAACGCGGGCGGATGTGTCGCTCATCGGGTCAGGACGTTGCCATTGAGTGTGTCGAAGGTGCTGCCGCCCTTTTTGCCGGCATTGGCTTCCGGGGCCGATCCCGAACCGACCACCTCGCTCAGCGACGGGCCGGTCGGACGCGCCTGCTGCTGCTGCATCTGCTGCGCAACGTTGCAGACCTTGGTTGCCATGGCCTCGGTGTTCTTGTGGCTATCCTTCATCTGGCCGCTGACATTTGGCGGGATTCCGCACTTGGCGGCGTGACCCTCGATGTACTTGATCATCTTGGTCTCGGCCTGGCTGAAATTGCGGATCAGCTTGCAGGCCTCGTCCGGCGGCGCGTGACGATCGCTCGCCGCCTTGATCAGCTTGCCGCGCTTCTCTGCTTCCTCGCGCAGAGGCATGAAGGCCTTCATGCAATCCTCGCCGGGACCGCCTTGCGTCGGCGGCGCAGCGCTGAAGGCGCCGGCACCGCCGATGGGTGCGGCACCGTTCGTGGGGAAGGATGCTTGCGGCGCACCGCCGAAGGAGGCGACCGGCGCCGAACCGTTCACGGGCGGAAACGCGGGATCGGGTGCGGACTGGCCCGGCAGCGGAGCCGGGAACCCCTGGGCGTAGGCACCAGCAGCACCCATGCTGAGCATGGCGGCAGTGATCGGAACCATCAAACGACGGATCATCAAGACAGTCTCTCCGGCAGGAGCTTACGGGGGCTCGGCGTCTTCTCAATTGAAACGCAACCAGCGCGCTCGCGATTTTACGATTCCCGCCGGCGCTTAACAACCCGTCGAATAGGGCAAGAGCGCGGCGCGCCGACGCACCAATTCGGCAATATTTACCCCGAAACGGCTGCTTTCGGTTAAGAACGGCGGCAAATCGGACTTTTGACCAATGCCCTCCCACGATTTTCGCGCCCCCGCCTGTTCGTCGAGACCTCCCTGGCCCGGGATGCCAGGGTTCCGCTCGACCGTGACCAGAGCAACTACCTCGGCAATGTCCTGCGGCTTGCCGCCGGCGCCGAGGTTTTGGCCTTTAACGGCCGCGACGGCGAATGGCAGGCCGCGATCGAAGGTCGCAGGCGGCCCGACAACCTCGTGATCCTCCAGCAGGTCCGCGCCCAGGATCGGCTGCCCGACCTCGCCTACGTCTTCGCCCCGCTCAAGCATGCCCGGCTCGATTACACGGTCCAGAAGGCCGTGGAGATGGGCGCCGCGATCCTGCAACCGGTCCAGACCCGGTTCACCCAGGCCTCCCGCGTCAACACCGAGCGCATGCGCGCCAACGTCATCGAGGCCGCCGAGCAATGCGGGATCCTGAGCCTCGCCAGTGTGGCCGAACCGGCGCCGCTCGAGCGCTACCTCAGCCAGCGCCCCGCCAACCGTCTGCTGGTGTTCTGCGACGAGGCGGCCGAGATCGGGAATCCCATTCAGAACCTGCAACGGGCGCGCGAGTCGGGGCACGGCATCGACGTCCTGATCGGCCCCGAGGGCGGCTTCGCCGAAGAAGAGCGGGCCCTTTTGTTGCGCCAGCCCAGCATCCTGCGGCTGGCGCTGGGCCCGCGGATCCTGCGGGCCGACACGGCGGCAGTGGCGGCGCTGGCGCTGGTGCAGGCCGTGCTGGGCGATTGGGGCGGCACGCGCGATTAGGTCGCGATCTCCGTTCTAGCTGCACTCCCGCACGGCTCGATGCAGGGTCTCGGACGGCAGCTCGCCGAACGCTGCCCGGTAGCTCGCCGCGAACTCGCTCAAATGCCAGAAGCCATGGGCGATGGCGCAGGCTTTCACGCTGCGCCGTTCCGGGCCGGTGCGCAGTTGCCGGCGCACCGACCAGAGACGCAGGACCCGGCTATAGCGATTCGGGCTCATGCCGCAGATGGCCTGCGTCGCACTCTGCAGGGTCCGCACCGACACGCCCACCCGCTCGGCCATTTCGGTCGTCTTGAGCCAGACCGTCAGATCGTGCCGGATCAATCTTTCCATGTCCGCGACGATCCGCAGATAGCTCTCCGTCGTGGCGTGCACAGACCTGCTGTCCACGCTGCACTGGATGGCGCCGTCGATCGCGCCGAGCAGGGATTGTTCGACAACCGCGCGCGATGTCGGCTCGTTCAGAAAGTCCGGATCATTGGCGGCGGTTTCGAGCGTTGCGGAGATAAGGCCCCGCAGGGAGGCGAGCACGTCCGATGCCGGGCTCAGCAAATGATAGCCATCCAATCGAGACCAGGGTTCGCACGCGGGCGGAGTGAGATAGACGACACCGATCAGACGGCCGACCGGCTCATAGACCAGGCAATCGGATGCGCCCTTCAAAATGACGATCGAACTACCGATTAACTGCCCGTTGATGCGGGTCGAGGTCACATGATCCATCGGCACCACCACGGCGGCGGCATGCGCCAGCTGATAACCGCGAATGATCCGCGGGAAGGTCCTCACCAGCGACACGCTCAGGGTCGGCAGACTGAGCCGCGCGCGCATGATCGCAGTCGACCCGGCAGACAACGGCATGCTGGACGCACCGGCATATCTCTCACTGTCGCCGAAATGATCGATGTCGTACGACTGGAGCTCGAGCGCCGAGGATGGCTTGAGATCCTGGAACGACAACAAGCGCTCCGCAGCGCTTTCTTGAATTCCATCGCGAGCAATGTTGCGGTGGCTTTGATCCATGTCCTGCCGCTTACTTCCCCTTCTTCGCCGCCACGACGACTTTGGCGGCACTCAGATCGTCCGGTCCGTTGATGCCGGCGCGCTTCAGATCGCGAAGCAGCTTCGTCAGCAGCAGCATGTTGCTCTTCTGTAGCTCGTGGTTGTTGCCAAACTTGAATGCGTTCTGCTCGGTCACGATCAGGCCGGCCTTGGTCTCAGCGAGAATCTTCCGCCTCTTCAATCCCGCCACGCGACGGCGAACCGTCTCCAGCGGCAGCCCGAGGAAGCGAGAGAGTGCCGCGCGGGACACGCCCTGCTTGATCGTATCCGGCTCGACCGTGTGAATGCTGGAAAACCTCTCGTCCAGCGACGCATCGTTCATCACATTGATGACGTTCGCATTGAGAATCGCGTGAACGATCAGAAGGTCCATCGGATCGAATTCGTCGTAATTCCGGAACATCTCGCTGATCGAAAATAGCATATAGGCCAGCGTATGTCGCGAGACCGTCCGGATAATATCAGAAGCATTGCGCATGAATCAGAAGCCAACATTCATCTTGTAAACGAAGGCAGCAGCGAAGGTCTCATCCGCCATACCCAAAATGAGTATGCGACGACTTGTCAGCCGTACTCAATCTCTCATTGAGATCGGGGGGCAGGCGCGTCGGGACGCGAAAGCTGTGATTCCGGGTGTTAGTCTTCAAAGAAGCCGGGGTGTTTCGCGACAAAAGCCTGCAGCTCGCGCGATACACGATCGAGATGGTTCGCCATTTCGATTTTTGCCTGATCAGGCTGATGCGCCGCAATCGCTCGAAATATCGCTTCGTGCTCGCGGAAGGTTCCCTCCGGGCGTCCCGGCTCCGGCAGAAGCGTCCGGCGAACTCGTTCAAGATGCGTTCGGATCGGATCGAGAACCTCGCCAACCCGCCCCAGACGCAGGCCCTCCGTCATCTGGCGATGAAATCGGGTGTCGAGTTCGTGGAAACCCTGGAGGTCACCGCTGGTGATGGCGGCCATCTGATAGGCGAGGTTCTGGCCGAGCGCGGCAATCGCATCGTCCGGCATGTCGGCCGCGCAGACCCCGACAACCTCTACCTCCAGCGCACGCCTCATCAACATCCATTGCCTGACATCCTCGAGGTGGATCTTCGCCACGTAAGAGCCGCGCTGCGGCTCAACCACGACGAGCCCCTCGAAAGCCAGCCGATTGATCGCGGTCGTTATGGAGAGTCGAGACACTTCGAAAATTGCACACCACTCGTTCTTGTCGATCGGAGCGTCCGGCGCGAGCGCACCCGAGACGATGGCACGCTTGAGCGCCAAATAGGCCTGGTCGACTTTCGACCTGCCCGCCCGACGTGCGGCGGCCGTTCCTCCGCTGAATCCGCCGACTGAATGCATGCTGTTGTCCCTGTGGCTGACGTTCACATTTCCAGCGGCGCGGGAGCCAATTGTGGACACCAAGAGGCTTGACGAGCGGCAACTGATATAACTAGCATATCAGAAAAATAACCAACGAATACCTGCCGCTCGACGTCTCCAAAGACTTTGAGCGCGCCGGGAGGAGAGCAACCCGATGCAGACACGCTTCGGCGCCCTCGGAGGAGAGGATGATCGCGCCGCGGACCGCTCCCCGCGTATGGTCGAGCTTGGCCGGGCCAGCGCGCCGACCGGGCAGATTGTGCTTTCTGCGCAGCGCGTCTCCAAATCTTTTGCCGGCGTAAAGGCGCTCGATAGCATCGACTTCGATCTGCGCTGCGGCGAGGTGCACGCACTGATGGGCGAGAACGGCGCCGGCAAAAGCACCTTGATGAAAATCCTTGCGGGCGTGCATACGAGTTATCAAGGGACGATTCAGGTCGGCGGCCGGGCCGCCGTCTTTGCCGGTGTGCGCGATGCTGAAGAGGCCGGCGTCGCGATCATCCACCAGGAGCTCAATCTCGTCCCCGAGCTGAGCCTCGCCGATAACATCTTTCTCGGTCGCGAGCCGCTGACCGGCGGCGTATTGATCAACCGCCGCCGCATGGTCAAGGCGGCGGAGCGCCTGCTGCACCGCCTCGGCGTCTGGATCGCTCCCGAAAGTCGAATCGCCGATTTGCGCGTGGGCGAGCAGCAATTGGTGGAAATCGCCAAGGCGCTATCGCTCGACGCCCGCATCCTCATCATGGACGAGCCGACCTCTGCATTGTCGTCGTCGGAATGCGAGACCCTGTTCAAGATCGTGCGACAACTCGCGAGCGAAGGCGTCGCGATCATCTACACCTCGCATCGGATCGAGGAGGTGCTCGATCTCGCCGACCGGGTGACGGTGCTGCGCGACGGCAGGCACGTTGTCACGGCTCCGATCGGTGACTTGTCGCGGGGCGCGATCATCTCGGCGATGGTCGGCCGCGACATGGTCACGAGCGATCGCGGTGCCGCCGCGCAAGGCGGCGCGAACGTCCTTTCGGTGGATGACCTGACGCTGGACACGCTCGGTCCGCACGGCTGGCGCCGGATGTTGCACGGCGTCAGCTTTCAGCTCGGGCGCGGCGAGATCCTGGGCATCGGCGGCCTGCTCGGTTCCGGCAGGACGGAGATCCTGGAGTCGATCTTTGGTGTCGCGAACGGTTGGCGGGGCGGCGCCATCGCGATCGATGGCACGACCGTCGATATCAACTCGCCGGCGGATGCCTACCGCCTCGGTGTCGCGCTCGTGAGCGAGGATCGCAAAGAGCGCGGCCTGCACCTTGCCGCCTCGATCTGCGACAATATCGCCCTGCCCTCGATCGGCGCGCTGTCGCGCTTCGGCCTGCGCGCCGTCGCGCATGAACGCGCGCTGGCAGCCGACATGGTCGGCCGGCTCTCGGTCCGCTGCACCGGCATCGACCAGACGGCGGCAGCGCTCTCCGGCGGCAATCAGCAGAAGGTCGTGATCGGCAAGTGGCTCGCCACCGAACCCCGGATTCTCCTGCTCGACGAGCCGACCCGCGGCATCGATATCGGCGCCAAGCAGGACATCTACCGGCTGATCTTTGATCTCGCCGCGCAAGGTCTCGGCATCGTCGTGGTCACCTCCGAGATGCCGGAGCTTCTTCTGTTATCCGACCGCATCCTGGTGATGTGTGAGGGACGGCAGACCGGAATCCTGCGGCGCGAAAGCGCGACGCAAGAGACGGTGATGCGTCTTGCAGCGCCGGGCATGGCAGCGTGGTCGCAGGAAACATTGTCATGAAGGCGTTTCTTCGGCTCTTGTCCCGGACCAAGCTTTACTGGGGGTTGCTGCTCATCTGCCTGGTCGGAGCCCTCACCTCGCCGCATACGTCATCCGGCAACAATATCTTCCTGTCCTATGGCAACCTGACCGATGTCCTGCGGCAGGTCTCGATTACGGGCCTGGTCGCCACCGGCATGACGATGGTCATTCTGCTCGGCGGCATCGATTTGTCGGTCGGCTCGGTCATGGGCTTTGCGACGGTGATCTGCGCGATGCTGCTCACCAAGCCCGGCTGGACCGCGGCCGCTGTGATGGGCGTTCCGGCGGCGACGCTCGTCAGCGGTGTTGCCGTTGCCCTTGCTGCGCGCTTCATCTTTGCCGGTCTCGCCCGTGGCCGTGATGTCAGCGCGGGGCGACGCCGCGAGATCGCGCTATCGTCATGGCGCAGCACGGGGCTTCCAGGATTGCTCGGCCTTGTCGTCGCGATCGCGGTGGCATGGTGGACGGGCAACCAGGTCGCGACCAAATTCGGTGTTCTCGGCGTTCTCCTCGTCGCGCCCTGCCTCGCCTTGATGCTCGGGGCGATCAACGGCGTCCTGATCGTGACCGGGCGCTTGCAGCCCTTCATTGCAACGCTGGCGATGATGGTCAGCGCACTCGGCATCGCCCGTCTCACCGCCGGCCAGGACAATGCCGTCGTGCCGGTCTACACCGGCACCAACGCCACCGAGGCGTTCGAGCTGCTCCGCTCGATGCTGTGGGGCGTGCTGCCGGTGCCGAGTGTATTCTTCCTCGCGGCGATCATCCTGTTCGGCGCCATCCTGCGCTTCACGACCTTTGGACGCTACGCCTATGCGATCGGCGGCAATATCGAGGCCGCCAAGCTTTCAGGCATCAAGGTCGCCCAGGTCCAGCTCGCGGCCTATCTGCTGTCCGGACTCCTGGCGGGAATTGCAGGCGTCCTGTTCGTCGCGCAGTACCGGCAAGGCAAGCCTGATGCCGGCGCCGGGCTCGAACTCGACGCCATCGCCGCGGTCGTGATCGGCGGCACGAGCCTGATGGGCGGCCGAGGCGGTCTCGCCGGCACTTTCGTCGGCGTCCTGATCTTCGGTTTGCTGTCGGACATCCTGCAGCTTCAGAACATCGACTCCAACGTCCAGTTGCTGATGAAGGGGTTGATCATCGTCTGCACCGTGCTGGTGCAGGAGCAGAATCTCGGCCAGCTCATTGCGCGATGGCGGTTCAGCCGATCGCCGGACGCCAGCGCCGATCCGAAACCAGCCGAGTCCTATCGGCTGCCAAGCGCCGCCAAGGCGCAATTTGCAAGGGAGGATGTCGATGAAGCGTCGTGAATTCCTAAAACTGTCGACCAGCATAGCCGGCGCCGCGATGACGATCTACGTGCCGGCCGGCTGGAGTCCCGCCAGGGCCGCCGCGAAGTGGAAGGTCGGCTTCAGCCAATGCACCACGCTCGAGCCGTGGCGCGTTCAGTTCAACAAGGACATCCAGGCCGAGGCCAAGAAACAGCCCGATGTCGAGCTCGTCATCACCGACGGGCAAGACAAGACCGAGAAGCAGGTCGCCGATTGCGAGAACCTCATTGTCCAGCAGGTCAACGTTCTCTTGATCTCACCCAAGGAATCGGCGGGCCTGACCGGCGTCGTCGAGAAGGCGATCGACGCCAAGATCCCAGTCATCGTGCTGGATCGCAACGTCGACACCAAGCGGATCACGCAGTTCATCGGCGGCGACAACGTCGCGATCGGCAAGGCAGCGGGCGAATATGCCGTGAAGCTGCTCGGCGGTCCCGGCAAGGCGGCCGGCAACGTCGTCGAAATCTGGGGCGGCATGGGCACGCAGCCGGCCCACGACCGGCACGACGGCTTCCATGCTTTCACCGACAAGGAGCCAGGCATCAAGAACCTGCTCAACAATCAGTCGGGCGACTGGAAGCAGGACAAAGCCTACAACATCATGACGACCGCGCTGCGCAACAATGAGAAGATCGACCTGGTCTATGGCCATAACGATCCGATGGCCTACGGCGCCTATCTCGCGGCCAAGGACGCCGGCCGCGACAAGGATATCAAGTTCATCCTTGGCATCGATGGCCTGCCGGATGAAGGCGTGACCTGGGTCAGCAAGGGGCAGCTCACGGCGACATTCCTCTATGCGACGCCCGGAGCCGAAGGGCTACGGCAAGCTGTCAAACTCTTGAAGGGCGAGAAGCTGGAGCCGGTCATCACCTTGCCCACGATGCTGATTACGAAGGACAACGCATCGGAGATCCTGAAGAAGAACGGGCTGCTTTGAGCTCCGTATCTTCAGGCCGACGCAGGAGCTGACAGAGTCTGGTTCGACATGGTCGAACCAGACTCTGTCATTCGTTGGGTCGTCCTCCTGCTTGCGGGATGGCGCTTGATCGAGTGCCAATGCTAATCGAGGTTTGACATGAGCGATCCGATCTTCGGCAGAAGCGATGGCGTGTGGCTCAATGAACCGGAACGGTGGACCGCGCGCGACGACGGTCTCGAGATGGTCACTGATCGAGCCACCGATTTCTGGCGCGAAACCCATTACGGCTTCAGCCGGGACAGCGGGCATTTCCTGGGCTTCCGCACCGCCGAGGCATTCACCGCCGAATTGCGCGTCCAAGGCGATTTTCGGGCGCTCTACGACCAGGCGGGCATCATGGTCCGCATCGACGCGCAACATTGGGTCAAGGCCGGAATCGAATTCTCCGACGGCCGCGCCATGCTTGGCAGCGTTCTGACCGACGGACGATCCGACTGGGCGACAGCCCCTATGAGCACGACGCCGGCGACTTCTGGATGCGCGCGACCGTGACCAATGGCGTCCTTCGCTTGCAGGTTTCGGCCGATGGCAAGCTCTGGCCGCTTGTGCGATTGGCGCCATTCGCCAGGGCAGACTCCTACCTCGTGGGGCCGATGGCCTGCACGCCCGAGCGGGCCGGATTGAAGGTCGCTTTTTCGGCGTTTCGCCTGATACCCCCGCTCGGCAAGGATCTGCATGATCTCGGCTGAGGGGCGCGCGTCAGCCTCTATCGCAGGCGCATCCCGGCCGCTGGTCGCTTAGGTATCTTGGGCGCGACAGCCAGTCGTTAAGCGATTGATCCTTTGGAGGTCGAAACCGCTTTCGGACCATGCTAAGGGCTGCGCCAACGCCTTGCCTCCCTTTTGCCTCACCTTGCCCTGCCCGGTTCCGCCGGGACCATGGACCCCGAGATGACCGTGACTGCCACCTCAAATGCTGCCGGCTCCGCCGCCTGGGCGGATACGCTGCTGTTATCGTTTGCGCAGGCCGGCTACGTCAGGGCCGAGCCCGCCATCCTGCAGCCGGCCGAGCCATTCCTCGACCTCTCCGGCGAGGACATCCGCAAAAGCCTCTATCTGACGACGGACCTGTCCGGCGACGAGCTCTGTCTGCGCCCCGACCTGACGATCCCCGTGGCGCGCGACTACCTCGCCTCCAGCCGCGCCGGCCAGCCGGCCGGGTTCAGCTATCTGGGTCCCGTCTTCCGCTACCGCAGTGGACAGGCCAGTGAATTCCTCCAGGCCGGGATCGAGTCGTTCGGCCGCCAGGATCGTGCTGCCGCGGATGCCGAGACGCTGGCGCTGGCGCTGGAGGCGACCGCCGCTTTCGGCGTGCGCGACGTCGAGATCCGCACCGGCGACGTGGCGCTGTTCAACGCATTGCTCGACGCGCTCGACCTTTATCCGGTCTGGCGCCGCCGCCTGGTCAAGGACTTCCATCGCAAGATCAGCCTGGAGCAGGATCTGGAAGGGCTGGCCCGCACGACCGCAACGACGCGCAGCGAATATGAGGGCGTCCTGGCCGCGCTGGCGGGCTCCGATCGCAAGGCGGCGCTGGCCTTCGTCACCGATCTGATGTCGATCGCCGGCACCACTAATGTCGGTGGCCGCACCACGGCCGAGATCGCCGACCGCTTCCTCGAGCAATCGACGCTGAAAGGCGGCGCGCTGCCGCGCGAGGCGATCATCGTGCTGAAGCGCTTCCTGTCGATCTCAGGCAATCCGGACGATGCCATTGCCGCGCTACGCGCGCTGACCGCTGACGCCAAGCTCGACCTTGCCGGCGCAATCGACCAGTTCGAGAGCCGGATCGGCTTCATGGCGGCGCGCGGCATCGACGTGAAGGTCACGCGCTTCTCGACCGCGTTCGGGCGCGGCCTCGATTACTACACCGGCTTCGAATTCGAGCTGCATCACAAAGGCAACGGCACCGAGCCGCTGGTTGCCGGTGGCCGCTATGATGGACTGATGACCCAGCTCGGATCGCCGGCGCCGATTCCGGCCGTCGGCTTCTCGGTCTGGGTGGACGCGCTGACCAGCATCGGCCGCAAGGTGGGAGCTTAAGTCATGAGCGCGCCATTCGTTCTGGCCGTTCCCTCCAAGGGCCGCCTCCAGGAGAACACCGAGGCCTTCTTCGCCCGTGCCGGGCTGAAACTGTCCAAGGCCGGCGGCGCCCGCGACTATCGCGGCACGCTTGCAGGGCTGGACAATGTCGAGGTCGCCTATCTCTCGGCGAGCGAGATCGCATCGCAGCTCGCCCGCGGCGTCGCGCATCTCGGCGTCACCGGCGAAGACCTGGTGCGCGAGAATATCGCCGAGGCCGACAAGCACGTATCGCTGATCGACGGGCTCGGCTTCGGCTATGCCGATGTCGTGGTCGCGGTGCCGCAGGCCTGGATCGATGTCCGCACCATGGCGGATCTCGACGACGTCACCACCGGCTTCCGCGAGCAGCATCACATGCGGATGCGGGTTGCGACCAAGTTCGTCAACCTCACCCGCAGCTTCTTCCAGAGCCACGGCATCACCGATTACCGCATCGTCGAGAGCACAGGCGCGACGGAGGGCGCGCCGGCGGCCGGCAGCGCCGAGCTGATCGTCGACATCACCACGACAGGTGCGACGCTCGCCGCCAATGGCTTGCGGGTGCTCGACGACGGCGTGATCCTGCGCAGCCAGGCCAATCTGGTCGCCTCAAAGCAGGCCGACTGGTCGCCGCAGGCCCGCGAGACCGCCCGAATCATCCTCGACCACATCGCCGCCCGGGCCCGGGCCAACAAATACCGCGAGGTCCGGACCCGCTTCCGGCAATGCGACGCCACCCTGCTCACCGAGGCCCACACCCGGTTCGGGGTCGAGGCTCCGTTTGGCGGACCGACCTCGTCGGGCATGCTCACGCTGCACTGCCCGCCCGGACAGCTCTATGCGCTCGCGAGCTTCCTGCGCGAACACGGCGCCGAGACCGTCTCCGTGGTCTCGCTCGATTACGTGTTCGACCGGGAGAACCCGCTGTTTGCAAAGCTCGAAGCGTTCCTGCGGCAGTGAGCCTCAGGTCCGTTCAGCGTAGCGACAGCAAGCAGCAGCTACCATATGCTGTTGAGATGATTTCGACGCCTCTGGAACCTTGATCGATGACGCTGGGCTCTGACGTTTCCGGCCTGACCACCACCGCGGCGAGTGCCGCCGCGAAGGGGCTGTCGATTGTCGTCCCGGTCTATAACGAGGCCGCGGGCCTTGCCGCGCTGCACCAGCGCATCTGCGATCTCGCCAAGACCTTGCGGCAGCGCTATCGCTTGCCTTGCGAGGTCGTCTATGTCGACGACGGCAGCGCGGACGCGACGCTGTCGATCGCACGCAGCCTGCCGGCCGATGCGGTCGACGTCCAGGTGGTCTCGCTGTCGCGCAATTTCGGCAAGGAGGCCGCGCTGATGGCCGGCCTCGACCATGCCCGGCTCGGCGCCGTGATGTTCATGGACGGCGACGGCCAGCATCCGCCGACGCTGGTCGAGCAGCTGGTGCGGCACTGGATCGAGGACGGCTACGACGTCGTCTATACCGCCAAGGCGCATCGCGACAACGAGCCCTTCCTGCGCCGGCTGGCCGTGCACGGCTTCTACGCGCTGATCAATTGGGGCGCCCGCCAGAAGATCCCGGAAGACGCCGGCGACTTCCGCCTGCTGTCGCCGCGCGCGGTCGCGGCGCTGCGGCAGCTGCCGGAGCGCAACCGCTTCTTCAAGGGTCTGGCGAGCTGGATCGGCTTCCGCCAGATCCGCGTCGACTACGAACCCGCGCCGCGCACCCACGGCGTGACGACGTTCAGCGCCGCGCGTCTGCTTGGTCTGTCGATCGAAGGGGTGACCTCGTTCTCGGTGGCGCCGCTGCGCTTTGCGAGCCTGCTCGGTGTGATCCTCGCCGGCGGCGCCTTCCTGTTCGGCCTGTCGATCCTGTGGGAGGTCTGGACCACCGGCAAGCAGGTGCCCGGCTATCCCTCGCTCGTGATCGGCCTGATGACGATCGGCGGCGTGCAGCTCATCATGATCGGCATCGTCGGCGAATATATCGGCAAGATCCTCTCGGAGCTGAAGGCGCGTCCGATCTACTTCGTCGCCGAGCACAGCGAAAAGCATTTCGAGACCGGCAAGGCCGACGACGCGTCGAAGAGGACGGCGGCCGAATGAGCGCGGCGGCAACGCCGCGGCGGATCTGGCTCTGCGCCGACGATTACGGCATCAGCCCGGGCGTCAATCGCGCCATCCGCGAGCTGATCGCGCGCGGCCGCCTCAACGCGACCTCGGTGATGATGGTGGGCCCCGCGATCGAGCGTGGCGAGATCGATACGCTCCAGGCCGCAGCGAAGACCAGCCCGCGCTGCGCGATCGGATTGCATGTGACGCTGTCGGCGCCGTTCCGTCCCCTGACGATGCATTTCCGGCCGCTCGACGGCGACATATTCATGGCCTTTCCAAAACTGCTGCGCGCCGGATTTCTGCGGCGGCTCGACCGCGAATTCTTTCGCAACGAGGTGAGAGCGCAGCTCGCCGCTTTCGCGGAAGCCTTCGGCCGCGCGCCCGATTTCGTCGACGGCCATCAGCATGTGCAGCTGTTTCCGCAAGTGCGCGACGGCTTCGTCGATGCCGTCAGCGAGGCGGCGCCCGGCGCGTGGGTGCGCCAGTGCGGACGCGACCTGCCGCTGGCGCAACGGGTCGCGTCGCCGAAAGCGATGGTGCTCGACGTCCTCAGCGCGCAATTCCGCCGTCGCGCGGCGCGCGCCGGTCTCGCCTTTAATCCCGCCTTTGCCGGCGCCTATGATTTCACGCGCGCGGCCGATTTCGGCGATCTGATGCGGCAGTTCCTGGAAGGCCTCCCCGAGGAGGGCCTGGTGATGTGCCATCCCGGCTTCGTCGACGAGGTCCTCACCGGCCTCGACCCGATGACGGATGTCAGGGAACGCGAGCATGCCTATCTCGCGAGCGACGCCTTTGCCCAGCTTCTCGCAGCCAGCCATGTGACATTGGGATGAAACCGGCGAAATCGAGCCCGCGGGCAGTCTGTCGCATACCGAAATTTAATCCGGCCAGCACTGTTGGGACCACAACGGAACCCTACATCCCGCTTGCGCTTGTTTCGCGCGAGGGAGACAGATCATGACGCCGCAGGAACGCCAGCTCGTCGACGAGCTTTTCGACCGGCTCTCAAAACTGGAAAATGCACCGCGCGATCCCGACGCGATCGCCGCGATTTCGGACGGCCTACGCAAGGCGCCGGGCGCAGTCTATGCGCTGGTGCAGACCACGCTGTTGCAGGACGAAGCGCTGAAGCGCGCGCATAACCGGATCCAGGAGCTGGAAGCGGCCCACGCGCCGGAGCAGCCCCAGTCCGGCGGCTTCCTCGACACCATGCGAGACACGCTGTTCGGCTCGAGCCCGTCGCGCGGCTCGGTTCCGAACGTGCCGCCGCGCGAGCAGCGGCCGGTCTGGAACAGCGGCCAGGCGATGCAGCAGGCCCAGCCGGGCTACGGCCAGCCGCCCTATGGTCAGGCTTACGGACAGGGTCAGGGTGGCTACGGCGCACCCCCGGTCGGCGGTGGCGGCGGTTCGTTCCTGGGCACGGCGGCCGCGGCCGCAGCCGGCATGGTCGGCGGCTCGCTGCTGCTCTCCAGCATCCGCGGCATGATGGGCGGCGGATCGCATCAGGCTTTTGGCGACACCAATATCATCGAGGAACGCGGCGGGGGTGGCAGCCCCTGGAGCGGCGACCAGTCCGGCAGCTCGCTCGCGCGCGATGCCGGCCTCAACGACATCGGGGCGAGCCGGGATCTGCGCCAGGATTCTCAGCAGGGCTTCTTCGACCAGGCCTCGAACGATCGCGACGGCGACGATCAGGACGACGATAACAACGACAACGGCAATATGGACGTAGCCGACGACAGCGACTTCGGCGGCGGAGACGACGGCGGCAGCGATTACGCGTGAGGCTGCTCTGAGCCGCCAAACAACAACGGCCGCCGATGAGGCGGCCGTTTCCATTCGAAACATCAGGTGATCACATCACCACGACCTTGGTGCCGACATTGACACGACCGTAGAGGTCGATGACGTCCTCGTTGCGCATGCGGATGCAGCCGGAGGAGACATTGGTGCCGATGGTCCAGGGCTCGTTGGAGCCGTGAATGCGGTAGAGCGTGGAGCCCAGATACATCGCGCGCGCGCCCAGCGGGTTTTCCGGGCCGCCTTCCATGTGCCGCGGCAGATCGGGACGGCGGGCGATCATTTCCGCCGGCGGCGTCCAATCCGGCCATTCGCGCTTGGCCGTGATCGACTTCACGCCGCTCCAGGTGAAACCCTCGCGTCCGACGCCGATGCCGTAGCGCATCGCCCGGCCGTTGCCCTCGACGAGATAGAGAAACTTGTTGTTGGAATCGACCACGATCGTGCCGGCACTTTCCTTGCCGCTGTAGTCAACAAGTTGTTTCTCGAATTTCGGATCGAACGGACGCTGCCGCGGATCGATGGCCTCCTGCTGGAGACCCGCGCCCTGCTGATATCCACCCTGCATCTGCGGCTCGCCCATCGGCGGCAGGCGGCGTGGATCGTTGTAAGCGGGCTGCTGCTGATAGATCGGCTGCTGCGGCGCATAGGCCGAACCGCGGCCGGGTCCATCGCCGAACAGGAACTCGATGAAGCCACCGCCCATATTTGCGTTGGAGGCGATGCGCACCGGCGCCGGCGGCACCTGCGGCTGGTAAAGCACCGCGGGCGGATCGTTCGGCACCGTATTGTCGAAGGCGCTCGCGCGATCGGCGCCGGCAATGAAGGCGCAAGCGCTGCCGAGCAGCGCGACAGACATTTTCTTGAACATCGACGTACTCTGTACTGTTTCGTCTCGTTGCGTTCGCCGCCGAACGCGGCTTGCTGTCCGCGTCCTCGACGTGGTCAATAAAGAGCAAACTCCGTTTCGTTTGGTAAACGGAAGCCGCGTTTGGATTCACCACGTCGCGAGCGGCGGGGCAATTTGGCGATCAGCGTTTATTTTCGATGAAGGGCGCAGCCTCATGGTTAATCGCGTGTTTGCATGCCGTCGCGCGCGGCCGCACAACGGTTCCTGCCGTGAACCTCGTGTTAAATCGGTTCTGCCTACAAAGACGCGTGAGTGAGGTGGGGGGAGTTCCTGATGGCTGTTCACCGCAAGCGTTTTCGTGTCGAGGATATCGCCGGTGGCGAGATGCCAATTCTTGACGTAGCAGAAGAGGCAGGCCCGATGCATACCGAGATTATGGCGGAGCTGCGCGCGATCCGCGCACAGATGGCAAAGGGCACTGTGCCCATGTCCGGCAGCGCAGCCATGGCGGCGATCGACGCCTCCACCAACCAGGAGCTTTCCGACGCCCGCACGATGCTCGAGACCTATCGGGCGCAGATCGAGCAATGCGAGAAGCTGAAGGTCGAGCTCGACCTCATTCATGACGCCATCGACCGCACCAAGCGCGAGATCGCGACGCTGCACGGCAAGAGCTTTGACGGCGGCGAAATGGCCAAGGTCAATGGCGAGCTCGGCGCGGTGGTCGGAGGCACCGAACAGGCGACCCAGCAGATCCTCGAAGCCGCGGAATCGATCGACCAGGCGGCCAGCGCGATGTCCAAGGTGCAATCGGCCGACCAGCAGAAGCGGCTCGCCGACGACATCCAGGAACGCGTGATCTCGATCTTCGAAGCCTGCAACTTCCAGGACCTGACCGGCCAGCGCATCAGCAAGGTGATGGGCACGATGAAGTTCATCGAGCAGCACATCAATGCGATGATGGAAATCTGGGGCGGCGTCGACGCCATCAAGGCCCACGTGCCGGCGCAGGTCGATACCCGCAGCGAGGACGACAAGCTGCTCAACGGCCCGAAGCTCGCCGGCGACGTCGGCCACGCCTCGCAGGACGACATCGACGCGCTGTTCGATTAAGCGAACGCGATCGAGAGGAAAACAAAACGCCGGCGCGAGCCGGCGTTTTTTGTTTGCCGTCGTTGCGAGACTGCCTTCCCTTCTCCCCTTGTGGGAGAAGGTGGCGCGAAGCGCCGGATGAGGGTTTGCCTCGGCGAATTCAATGAGCGTTGGACTCGCGGAAAGAACCCTCACCCGGCTTCGCTTGCAGCGAAGCCACCCTCTCCCACAAGGGCGAGGGTGCAGTATGCGTCTTGGCTAACTCTACTACGCCCTCGGCGCGCAGCGGACGTAGACCATGTTGCCGTAGCGGGTGGCGGCGTCCTTGTCGACGAAGCGGGTGATCATGACCCGGCCGTCGAAGGAGACGATCTCGCGGTCCTGCTCGCCCGGCGTCGGGCCGGAGGGGCCGATATAATTCTTGCCGCTCGGCGAGCCCTTCAGCCGCAGTTCCTGCGGCGTGGCCTGGTCGGCGAGATGCATGATCACGCCGCCGGAGGAACCGGCGCCGATCACGTAGGGATTTTTGCACTGGGCCCGCGCGGCCGCCTCGGTGCGAGCGCGGTCGGCCGGGTTCTGGAACGAGGCAAGGCCCCAGCGGCCAACGATCTCGTCGGCGCGGATCGAGGCCGGCATTTCCGGCCCGGCGCCCGGCTCGGCCTCGGACGCCGGCTGGGAGGAGGAGAAGGACGGCAGGCTCGTGCCGCCGCCGCAGGCGCCGAGCAGCAGCGCCAGGCAAGAGGCCGCCGCCAGATTGGCAATCGTGCGCGCGTGAGCTGAACTGATCATGGCATTCCCCCAAACAAGTCCATGGCCGCACCCTCCCGCAGCCAAGCGTAAAACCGCTGCCAGAGCAATGACGTCCTAATATACGCCCGCACCGGAATCCAGCTTCCGTAGACACCATGCTATATCCGCCTCACCAATCGCTTAACCACCTTTGCTTGACAGGATCGCGGCCAAGCCATATTTCCGGGCGCACTATTAGCACTCGGAAAGACCGATTGCTAAGCGTACCGTTCGATCCTCGGGCAGAGGGTGGACGGGAGCGCCGCCCTCACCCACTTCCGCTGCTTTCGGAAAACCCAGCCTCCAAAGGGAAACGTCATGGCTAAGTCCAAATTTCGTCCGCTGCATGACCGTGTCGTGGTCAAACGTATCGATGCCGAGGAAAAGACCAAGGGCGGCATCATCATCCCCGACACCGCCAAGGAAAAGCCGTCCCAGGGCGAAGTCGTCGCCGTCGGCCCCGGCGGCCGCGACGAGGCTGGCAAGCTGATCCCGATCGACCTGAAGGTCGGCGACCGCGTGCTGTTCGGCAAGTGGTCGGGCACCGAGGTCAAGATCGACAACGATGAGCTCCTGATCATGAAGGAGTCGGACATCATGGGTGTGATGGCCTAAGGCCGAACGCCTGAACAGCCGCTGAATACCATGCCCGGGTCGTCAGGTCCGGGCATCCATCATTCCACGGCACACCACCAAACAAGACACATCACGACATAACAGGGGTTGCAGACCATGGCTGCCAAGGACGTCAAGTTTTCCGGAGACGCACGCGATCGCATGCTGCGCGGCGTCGACATTCTCGCCAACGCCGTCAAGGTGACGCTCGGCCCCAAGGGCCGCAACGTCGTCATCGAGAAGTCGTTCGGCGCGCCTCGCATCACCAAGGACGGCGTCACCGTCGCCAAGGAGATCGAGCTCGAGGACAAGTTCGAGAACATGGGCGCCCAGATGGTGCGTGAGGTCGCCTCCAAGACCAACGACCTCGCCGGCGACGGCACCACCACCGCGACCGTGCTGGCCCAAGCCATCGTGCGCGAAGGCGCCAAGGCGGTTGCCGCCGGCATGAACCCGATGGACCTCAAGCGGGGGATCGATATTGCCGTGACGGCCGTGGTCAAGGACATCGAGAAGCGGGCCAAGCCGGTCGCCGCCTCCTCCGAGGTCGCCCAGGTCGGCACCATCTCGGCCAATGGCGATACCGCCATCGGCAAGATGATCGCGCAGGCGATGCAGAAGGTCGGCAACGAGGGCGTCATCACCGTCGAGGAAAACAAGTCGCTCGACACCGAAGTCGACATCGTCGAGGGCATGAAGTTCGACCGCGGCTATCTCAGCCCCTATTTCGTGACCAACCCCGAGAAGATGACCGCCGAGCTCGAGGATGCTTACATCCTCCTGCACGAGAAGAAGCTCTCCGGCCTGCAGGCCATGCTGCCGGTGCTGGAAGCCGTGGTGCAGTCGGGCAAGCCGCTCGTCATCATCGCCGAGGACGTCGAGGGCGAGGCGCTGGCGACCCTGGTCGTCAACCGCCTGCGTGGCGGCCTCAAGGTCGCCGCCGTCAAGGCGCCGGGGTTCGGTGATCGCCGCAAGGCCATGCTGGAAGACCTCGCGATCCTGACCGGCGGTCAGCTGATCTCCGAAGATCTCGGCATGAAGCTCGAGAACGTCACGGTGAAGATGCTCGGTCGTGCCGGCAAGGTCGTGATCGACAAGGAGAACACCACGATCGTCAAGGGCGCCGGCAAGAAGCCGGAGATCGAGGCCCGCGTCGGTCAGATCAAGGCCCAGATCGAGGAGACTACCTCGGACTACGACCGTGAGAAACTCCAGGAGCGTCTCGCCAAGCTCGCCGGCGGCGTCGCGGTGATCCGCGTCGGCGGTGCCACCGAGATCGAGGTCAAGGAGAAGAAGGACCGCGTCGAGGACGCGCTCAACGCCACCCGCGCCGCGGTGCAGGAAGGCATCGTCCCCGGCGGCGGCGTGACGCTGCTGCGCGCCAAGAAGGCTGTGGGACGTCTCACCAACGCCAATGCCGACGTGCAGGCCGGCATCAACATCGTGCTGAAGGCGCTTGAAGCTCCGATCCGCCAGATCTCGGAGAATGCCGGCGTGGAAGGCTCCATCGTGGTCGGCAAGATCCTCGAGAACAAGTCCGAGACCTTCGGCTTCGACGCCCAGACCGAGGACTATGTCGACATGATCGAGAAGGGCATCATCGATCCCGCCAAGGTGGTGCGCACCGCGCTGCAGGACGCCGCCTCCGTGGCGGGCCTGCTGGTGACCACCGAGGCGATGGTCGCCGAGGCGCCGAAGAAGGAAACCCGCCCGCAGCCGGCCGGCGGCGGCATGGGCGGCTTCTGAGCCGATCCTCACCCGATCGCGTTGCGAAGGCCGCCTCCGGGCGGCCTTCTTTTTTGCCGATCATGCTGCACGCTTTCCGATTCAACCGGCGGCCAAAACCCACTACGGTGGCGCCCGATTCCATTCCTTCGAGGATCTCGTCAATGCGCGCGCTTCTGGTTTGTTCGACCGCCCTTTTGGCGGCCTTGCTCTCCGTCTCTCCCGAGGTCGCCTCAGCCCAGATGAAGCTGTCGCCGAAGGCCGCGGCGCCCGGCGGCGTGGAGACGCGCTATTTCACCTCGATCGACGGTCTGATGGACGGCAATGCCGACGTGATCCTGAAGGAGACGCGGCAGGGCAAGACGGTCACCGCAGCCGTGCTCGACGTCTGCTACCCCGTCGCCAGGAACTCCGACCGCAAGGACCGCTTCGTCGTCAATCTCCAGATCGCGGGCCAGACGCTGACCGGCACGACCTCGAGCCTCGGCGAGAAGGCGCCGGTCACGGTCAAGCTCACGCGCAAGCCGACCGGCGACACCTTCGAGTTCCGCGGCCAGATCGGCATCGGCCAGGTCGTGACCGAAGTGACCTCGCCCGACAATGCCGATCTCAGTGAGAAGGAATTTCTGGACAACCAGACCACCGACGACGGCATCACGCCCCAGCCGAAGGACTTCACCGAAGTCTCGCCGGAGGCGATCGCGGTCAAGGTCAAGCTGGACAACGCGACCGATTTCCTGAAGAGCCTCAGGGGTCAGGACGTCGAGGTGACGCTGGCAAGTCTCACCGTCGGCTGCGATGCGCTGCGCGCCGGCGAGCAGACCATCAACATGTCGGTCGACCCGGAGCGCTCCGCCGCGCTGCTCGCGAAATTCAAGGCTATGCCGGGCGTCACCGCCGCCGGCTGGACCGCAGGGCTGGCGGAGATGGACCGCACCATCCGCATCCCCGCCGCCGACTGGCGCGATGGCGACAAGATCAACCGCGACAAGCTCGCCAGCGCAATTGCCGGCGTGCTGAGCAAGACGCTCGCGGCCAAGCCGGCGTCGCAGAGCTTCAACGCCGCCACCGGCAAGCTCAAGCTCGTCTTCAAGCGGCCGAACCAGGATTTCCCGGCGCTCGAGCTCACCGACACGATCGAGGTCTCGGGCCTCGTCTCCGCCGACAAGCCGGGGCCGACCGACAAACTGATGGTCTGGATCGGCAGCCCCTCGACCACGACCGCAGACGAGAGCAGCGGCGCGAAGCTCAACGTGTCAGACGAGGCGGCGGCCGATGAGGAAGGCGACCAGCCCGACGACAACGGCTCGATCGAGGCGCTCGCCAAGGAGCTGAAGGGCCAGCGTTGGGACGCCGACAAGTCGGTGTGGAAGTAAGGCGCACACGACAACGCGCTGTCATCGCCCGGCTTGGCCGGGCGATCCAGTACTCCGAGACGATTGTTATTGAATAGATGGGCCGCGGCGTACTGGATTCCCCGCCTTCGCGGGGAAGGACGAGAGCGAGCCTCAATTCCCGTTGGTACGGAAGCGCAGTGGCTTCGGGCCGACCAGCGTGAGCACGTCGCCCTGGCGCTTCCAGGTCTCGACGGCGGCGAGAGCGGCGACGAGATCGTCATCGGCCTGGGCCTTTGCCGGCGGACAGGAGCGATCCTGAATTGCGCCGGGAACGAAAATCACGGTGTTGCCGGCCACCGAGAACTGCCCCTTGCCGCTCTTGCACCAGAGCTCGAGCGCGACCTCGCCATTGTCACCGATCTCGATGTTCGAATTCGTTTCGAGCCGGGCTGCGGCATGGCCTCCAGCGTCATCTCGGTCCCGAAGGGGAAGCCCTCCTCCGCACGCGCGGCAACCGACATCGACAGCACTGCGACCGCCGCACCCACCATCTGCTTCAACGATACCATGAGACCTCTCGACCGACCCGCTTCGCGGGGTCTTTTATAAGACGGCAAAGCCTTTGAGAAGGTTCGCCGTTTCGACGCACCAAAACCCCGCGGGACGATCCCGCGGGGTTTTTCGTCGAAGCCGGACGTCGCCTGCTACTTCAGGACGAGCTCCGTGAACGGATAGACATAGGCTTGCAACGTCACGAACACGCCGACGAGGCAGGCCAGCACGATCGAGTGCCAGAACACGAAGCGCAGGATCGTGCCTTCGTGGCCGTACCAATTGGTCGCGGTGGAGGCGACGACGATCGATTGCGCGTCGATCATCTTGCCCATCACGCCGCCGGACGAGTTCGCCGCCGCCATCAGGATTGGCGACAAACCGAGTTGCTGGGACGTGATCTTCTGGAGGTTGCCGAACAGGATGTTCGACGACGTATCCGATCCGGTCAGTGCCACGCCCAACCAGCCGAGCAGCGTGCCGAAGAAGGGATAGAGCACGCCGGTTGCGGCGAAGGCGAGACCCAGCGTCGCGTCGACGCCGGAAAGGCGCGTCAGCGTGCCGATCGCGAGCATCGCCGAAATCGTGATCAGCGAGATCGCGCAGAGCCGGATGGTGCGGCCATATTCAACCAGCAGCCTGCCGGGACCGACGCCCATCAGGAAGCCGGAGATGATCGCGGCAATCAGCATGCCGCTGCCGGTGAAGGACAGATAGGTGAAGGCGAACACCGCCCCTTCCTTGGTCGGCGCCGGCGCGACCGGCGGCATCTTGTTGATCATCTGGTGCAGTTCGGGAACGGCGTAGTTCCAGGTGAAGATCCCGTTCGCCCAGGTCTTGAAGGCACCGTTGCCCCAGATCAGCATCACGACGCAGACGATGATCCACGGCAACAGCGCGCTGAAGAGCTCGCTCTGCGTCAGCGGCGTCTTGTCGAGCGGCTTTGCGGTGGCCATCGTCGCCGCCGATTCATCATGTCCGCGCAGCGCCGGCGACAGCCAGAGCTGCTTCGGCTGCCAGACCTTCAGGAACAGGATCAGCGCGCCCATCGAGATCAGCGACGCACCGATGTCGACGATCCAGGGATTGACGTAGTTCGAGATCACGAATTGCGGGACCGCGAACGACACGCCGGTGACGAGGATCGCGGGCCAGATGTCCTTCATGCCCTTCCAGCCCGCGAACGCCCACACCACCCAGAACGGCACGATCAGCGAGAACAGCGGCAATTGCCGTCCCACCATCGCACCGAGAATGTAGGGATCGAGCCCGGTGACGGAAGCGAGGCCCTGGATCGGCGTGCCCAGCGCGCCGAAGGCGACAGGCGCAGTGTTGGCGATCAGCGACAGGCCGCTTGCCGCAAGCGGCGAGAAGCCCAGGCCGATCAGCACGGCGCCGGTGATCGCCACCGGCGTGCCGAAGCCGGAAGCGCCCTCGAAAAAGGCGCCGAAGGAAAACGCGATCAGCAGCAATTGCAGCCGCCGGTCCTCGGTGACGCCGCCGACTGCGCGCTTCAAGAGTTCGAACCGCCCGGTCGTCACCGTCACCTGGTAGAGGAAGATGACGTTGAGAACGATCCAGCCGATCGGGAAAAAGCCGGTCACGATGCCGAGGATCGAGGCGCGGATCGACATGTTCACCGGCATGGTGAAAACGAAAATCGTGATCAGGTTGGTCACGATCACGGCGACGACGGCTGCGATGTGAGCCTGAACCCGCCCGCTCGCGATCAGGACCAGCAGCGTGACGACGGGTATCGCCGCCGCGATCGTCGACAGCACGGGGCTGTGCAGCGGATCATAGATTTGATTCCACATGGTCTTCCTCCCCCACGCGTTCATGTGGCAGGCCGGCCAGCGTGGGCGGCGGGCCTGCTCGACGTTGGAAGCGATAACCCCCGAGTTGGACGCGAATTCCTCGCGAAAGCCGCGGTTCCCGCCTGCTCACAAGCTCGCGAAAATCGGGAGGCCCCCACCCCACGCCGTTGTGCCCATGCTAGGGTTGCAAGCTGCGGCTAGCCAACGCAAATTGCAGAACTTGCGACTTTAGTCTAAGCGCACCCATTTTCTGCCATGGCCCCAGCCGCTTGGCTCCGGGGTCGCTGTGCATATCCGTCAGGAGATCCCCCTCTGTGAGAAACATCAGCGCCACGCTCGCGACCGTCTGGCGAATCGCCGGCCCGTATTTCCGATCGGAGGACAAATGGGCCGGCCGCGGCCTGCTCGGCGTCGTCATCGCAATGGAGCTGGCGCTCGTCGCGATCAACGTGCTGCTCAACCAATGGCAGAACCGGTTCTACAGCGCACTCCAGGCCTACGATCTGAATGAGTTTGTCATGCAGGTTTGGATCTTCCTCGGCCTTGCCTTCACCTACGTCGCTCTGGCCGTGTACAAGCTTTACCTGAACCAGTGGCTGCAGATCCGCTGGCGCCGATGGCTCACGCAGCACTATCTCGCCGAATGGCTGGAAGGCGCCACGCACTACCGCATGCAGCTGAAGGGCGACGCCGCCGATAACCCGGACCAGCGTCTCACCGAGGACGTCACGAACTTCGTCGAGCAAACGCTCGTGCTCGGTCTCGGCCTGCTGTCGTCCATCGTGACGCTGGCGTCGTTCATCGTCATCCTCTGGGGTCTGTCCAACAAGGCGCCCCTGCACATTTACGGTACCGATATCGTGATCCCGGGTTTCCTGGTCTGGTGCGCGCTGGCCTACGCGCTCCTGGGTACGGCACTGACGCACTGGATCGGCGCGCCGCTCATCAATCTTTATTTCGAGAAGCAGCGCTACGAGGCAGACTTCCGCTTCAACCTGATCCGCGTGCGCGAAAATTCCGAGCAGATTGCACTCTTGAAGGGAGAGAGCGCGGAGCGAGGTCATCTGCTCCAGCGCTTCGGCTACGTCATCGGCAACTGGTATGCGATCATGAGCCGGACCAAGCGACTGACCGCCTTCACGGCGAGCTACGGTCAGGCTGCGACGATCTTTCCCTATGTGGTGGTCTCGCCGGCCTACTTCGCCAAGAGCATCCAGCTCGGCGACATGATGCAGACCGGCTCGGCGTTTGGCCAGGTGCAGGATGCCCTGTCCTTCTTCGTCACGGCCTATCGGACGATCGCCGAATGGCGCGCGATCGTCGCGCGTCTCGACGGCTTCGAGATGTCGGTTGCGGCCGCGGCAAACCTGCCGGCCCATGAGGCGACGATCGAGCTCAGGGCGGCGGGCGGCAGCCGTAATATCGGCCTCGAGAAGCTCTGCGTGTATCTCCCCAATGGCACGCCGCTGGTCGCAGCCGATGGCTTCGCCATCCAGGCGCCCGAGCGCGTGCTCGTGACCGGGCCGTCGGGCTCCGGCAAGTCGACCCTGTTCCGTGCCATCGCCGGCATCTGGCCGTTCGGCACCGGCACCATCGCCATCCCCGCGCAGGCGAAGCTGATGATGCTGCCGCAACGCCCTTATTTCCCGGTCGGCGCGCTGGGTGACGCCGTGATCTATCCCGCAGGCCCCGGCGCATTCCAGGCAGCCCAGATCCGGGACGCGGTGATCGCCGTCGGCCTGCCCGACCTAGCCGAACGGCTCAACGAGGACGGCCACTGGAACCGGATGCTCTCGCTGGGCGAGCAGCAGCGCCTCGGGCTCGCCCGCGCGCTGCTGCACGGGCCGGACTATCTCTTCCTCGACGAGGCCACCGCCTCGCTCGACGAGGCGTCCGAGGCGCGGCTCTACCGGCTGCTGGCGGAGAAGCTGCCGCGGGCCACCATCGTCTCCATCGGCCATCGTTCGACGCTCGACGCCTTCCACACCCGCAAGGTGGCGATGGTGAAAGACGGCGCGATCCATGTCCTGGGCAATGACGGTGCACCAGCCGAGCCGGAGGCGAGCGCGGCGCGCTGAGCGCGCGAAGCGGCGCCCAAACAAAGGGCGGCAGATTGCTCTGCCGCCCTCGTTAGTCGTCTCGGGACAAACTTACTTCAGGTTGGTCATCGCCGTCAGGTCGAAGGACAGCTTGGCGATGCCGGCCGTGCCGCACCAGTTGGAGCCGACGCCGGTCGGGTTGATCGCGGTGACGTTGGTGGTACCGGAGCCGTTGAAGGCACTGGTGAAGGCGTTGCAATTACCCTTGTTCAGGTCGGTGTCGGAGTAACGCAGATCGAGGGTGAACACCTTGTAGGTGAAGCCGACGCCGATATTCCAGGTGTTATAGTCGGCGTACTTGATGCCGTTCGGGAACGGCCCGGCAAAGCCGGGATTGGTGAAGGTCGTGCCGTAGAAGGAGTCGCTGGTGCCGAGAAACTGGCGGCCGAACTCGCCCGACACATACATGCCGACGCCGCTCGAACCGAAGATCGTGCTGGGCGCGGTGTACTTGGCGGTGATCGAGGCGTAGTCGCCCCAGGCGCCGGAGTTCAGGAAGTTCGGCGAGTAGTACTCGTTCAAGCCGACCGACCAGTTGTCGTTAATGGTGTAAGTGACCTTGCCGTAGACTTCGAAGAAGCTGACATCCTTCTTCATGACGTTGCCGTTGGGAAGGAAGTTCGCGAAGCATTCCGCGCTAATCGGGTTGCCGCCCGCATCGACAGCCAAGCCGCCGTTGCCGCCGTTGTAGCAGGTTCCGCCCGGATACAGGTAACCCCAAACGCCGATATCGAAGGCGAATGCGCCGAAGGTCGGGCGGATGCCGCCGTAGACGTCGATTTCGGCCGCAGCGCGGTTGGCGAAGGAGATGCTCTCGCCGGACACGCCGACATAGAGCTGGAGGTCCTTGTTGATGTTGTAGCGGGGCTCGAAATAGGCGGCGACCGAAGGCTTGTGGTTCGACTGAGTCACGCCGCGGAAAATGTAGTCGCTCATGATCGCGCCGCCGAAGGCGATGTCCCAAGGATCAAACGCGGGCGCGGGAGGGGCCTTCAGAGCTTTCAAGGGCATGTCCGCCGCGAAAGCCGAACCCGTCACCATTGCCAGCGCCGTTGCTAACAAAGTCACTTTTTTCATTTCGATCCCCATCACCAGTTCTAGACCCCGGTCGAGCTCCGGAAGCCCCGGGGCCACCCGACCTGATTGCAAATTTCGTTACCTCGGCAATCTGTAGGGAGGCACCGGAACCGGGAAGCAAAAAACACGGGCATCTGCCGCCTTTTTGGGCGTTCTGAGGATTCCACGAAAGGTTGTCATCCGGTGTTGCTTCTCGATCACATCATTCTCACTCCAAAGTGCAGAGAGCCGTCCGGGATACTACGTAGGTCCGCGACACCGTGGCGCGCGTGCTACGAATCAACTGATTCAAAAAGAGCAGCCTCCGGCAGCCGGAGCGGCGATGCAAAAAAGGCCGCAGCGTCACCGCTGCGGCCTTGCTGTTGTCGATCATGCTCGGGTAAGTCGGCCTTGGGCCTGAGCCTGGAGGCCCAGCCCTGGAGGGCCTAGCCTTGTCCTTCGGCCGGTGTCGGTTCCGCAGAAGACGAAGGCATCGCCCAGCTTGTCTCGGCGGCAGGCTCGGGTGCCGGAGCTGCCATTGGAGCTGCCGGCTTCGGCGCGGGAGCTGCCTTCGCCTTCTTCGGTGCTGCTTTCTTGGCGGCCTTCTTCGGCGCTGCCTTCTTTACGGCTTTCTTGGCCGCAGCCTTCTTTGCCGTCTTCTTGGCGGCCTTCTTCGGCGCAGCCTTCTTGGCCGATTTCTTCGCAGACTTCTTGGCGGACTTCTTGGCCGCCTTCTTCTTCGCCGCTACAACCTTCTTGGCCTTCTTGGCCTTCTTGGTCTTCTTGGTTTTTTCTTACTCGCTTTCGCCATCGTGGTCCTCCTGTTGCCGCCAAACAATGGTCGATCGGGCGCCCTTAAGCCGTCGCCTCCGGACGAAAGCTCAACGCGACGCATTCAGTGCCGGCCGCGCCCCGCCCGTAGCCCAATCGAGAAGCTCAATCGTGTGTACGACCGGGACTGACGTGCCACTGGCAATCTGCACCATGCAACCGATATTGCCCGCGGCAATCATGTCCGGCTTGACGCTCGCGATGTTGGCGACCTTGCGATCGCGCAACCGGCCCGCAAGCTCAGGCTGGAGAATGTTGTAGGTCCCCGCCGAACCGCAACACAAATGGCTCTCCGGCACATCTTTCACCACGAATCCATTCTTGGAAAGCAATTCTTTCGGAAGGTCCGAGATTTTCTGCCCGTGCTGCAACGAACACGCGGAATGATAGGCGACGACGATGTCGTCTTGCCGTGTAGTCGTTTGCAATCCGAGGCCCGCGACATATTCGGTGATGTCCTTCGCAAGCGCGGACACCTTTGCCGCATCGGCTGCGAACGCGGCATCCTCGCGCAGCAGATAGCCGTAGTCCTTGATCACTGTGCCGCAGCCGGACGCCGTCACCAGGATGGCGTCGAGCCCCTCGCCAGCAGCCTCCTTCTGCCACGCCCTGACGTTGGCGCGGGCCCGGCCCAGCGCGTCATCGTCGTAACCGAGGTGATGGGTCAGCGCGCCGCAGCATTGCTCGTCCTTGACCAGGACGACCTCGATGCCGTGACGGGTCAGCAGGCTGATGGCGGCCTGGTTGATGCGCGGTGCCAGCACCTGCTGGGCGCAGCCCTGGAGCAGTGCGACCCGGCCGCGCTTCTTGCCAAGCGCTGCGAACACGCTGCCCGGAGGCGCGCCCGGCGCCGGCAGCCGGCCTGGAGCCAGCGCCAGCATCGCCTTGAGGCGCTGGATCAGGCCGGGCGTGGCCGAGGGCCGCGGGGTCGACAGCAAGACGGCAAAGGGCCCGGCCAGCTGCGCCAGCCGCATGCTGATGCGAAACCGCTGCGGGTCGGGCAGGACGAAGGCCAGCACCTGGCGCAGCAGCCGCTCGGCGAGCGGCCGCTGATAACGCTGCTCGATTCTGACACGGGCCTGATCGACGAGGTGCATGTAGTTCACCCCGGAGGGGCAGGTCGTCATGCAGGCCAGGCACGACAGGCAGCGGTCGACATGCTTGACCACCTCGGCCGTCGGCGCCTGGTCCTTCTCCAGCATCTCCTTGATCAGATAGATGCGGCCGCGCGGGCTATCGAGCTCGTCGCCGAGCAGCACATAGGTCGGACAGGTCGCGGTGCAGAAGCCGCAATGAACGCAGGCGCGCAGGATCTTGTCGGCTTCCGCGATGTCGGGATCCGCGAGCTGCGCGAGTGAAAATTCGGTCTTCATGCCGCAGTGCCCCGCGTCAACCGCCCCCGGTTCAAAATGGACTTCGGATCGAAACCGGCGCGGACCCGTTCGCTCAGGGCGGCGATACCCGGCGCTTGCGGATGGAAAACGTCGACGCTGCGCCTGACGTCCTCGGCGGCCCGGATCAGCGTGGCATGCCCGCCGAACGCATTGGCCCGCTGGCGCACGGCCGGGGCATGCGCGTCGGTCGTCGGCGGCAGTGCCGCCCAGATCAGCCCGCCGCCCCAATCGTAGATGACATCGCCGCCGGTCTCGCGCGCCAATTGCGTGCCGAGTGCCGCGCCCGAAGCCGGCGGACAGACGATCCGCCACACCGGCCAGGCGCCAAGCGCGCCGCCGGCCGCGAACGGCAGCACGTCGCGGATGGTGGCCCACAGCGCGGATGACGCTGCGTCCTCGATCAGGGTTGCGGTTCCGAACGGCGCCAGCAATTCGCGGAGCGAGCCGGCGCGATGGGCGGCGGAGGCCGTGATGCCCTCGAGCCGCAGCACCGTCAGCGCTTCGCCCTGGCCGGCGATATCGCCAAGCCCCTCGGTGTTGGCGCGGAAGGCCGATTTCGGCAGATGCGCGGCGGCGGAGACGTCGAACGGCGAGCCGAGGGCGGCGGTCATCGCCTTGTTGGCGGCGGCATCGTCGAGCCGGCGCAGCAGCAGCGTCCGCTCAGCCTCTGGCTTCGGCATCACCTTCAGCGTCACTTCGGTCATTACCGACAGCGTGCCCCAGGAGCCCGAAAGCAGCTTGCAGAGGTCGTAACCCGTGACGTTCTTCACCACCTTGCCGCCAGTCTTGAAGCTGTCGCCGAAGCCCGAAACGGCATGCGCCCCGAGCAGGTGATCGCGCGCGCCACCCGCCTTGATCCGGCGCGGACCGGCGAGCCCGGCCGCAATCATGCCGCCGATCGTCCCTGATACGGGCGTGCCGAGCAGCGGGGCGGTGTTGATCGGCTCGAAGGCGAATTGCTGGTTCTTGGCATCGATCAGCGACAGCACGTCGGCCAGCGGCGCGCCGGCCTGGAGCGTCACGATCAATTCATTGGGCTCGTAGGAGGTGATCGCATTCAGCGCGGAGACGTCGAGCACGGCGTTGGTCGCCATCGCGTGCCCGATGCTGCGCTTGCTGCCATGACCGATGATCTCGAGCGGCTGCTCATTGGCAATCGCCGCCCGCACCACCTCTTCGACGTCTTTGGCGTCTCTGACCCTGAGCGTATCCACGCGTCTAGCGGGTAACGAAATTTGGTCCCAAAATCAAATGCGGACACCGAACAGGGAGCGGAATGCGTCAAGCCCGGTACCGGTGATCTCGACGGAGCGCCCCTGCGGCCTGCGGCGGATCCAGTCCCGTTGGAACGCCAGCTCAGCCAGCGCCGCCCCTGCCCGCCCGGCCAGATGCGGCCGGCGTTCGCTCCAGTCGAGACAGGGCCGGCACAGCACCCGCCGGTGCCGCGCCGACGGGCGGAGATCGATGCCGAAACTGCCGAGGAACGCCATGCCCGCTTCCGTCAGCTCGCCAACCTCGTGGTCGAGAACCAGATATTCGCGCTCCCGCAGCGCGTCAGCGAGGGCGACACCGAGCTCGCCCGCGAGGTGATCGTAGCAGGTCCTGGCCCGCCGCATCGCGGTATCGATCCGTGCCGGAGGCCGCGTGCCCTGCGGACCCGTTACGGCAACCGTCATCATCCCCTCCAGGATCTGCGCTACCAACGGCGTGGCCAGCCGGTACAGCCGGCGCGGCCCCCGCCGTTCGACTTTCAGGATTGCGTGCTGCACCAGCCTGCCGAGATGCCAGCTCGCCGTCTGAGGCGTGACGCCGGCGACCAGCGCCAGCTCGCCCGCAGTCTGCGCGCGTCCGTCCATCAATCGCGACAGGATCAGGGCCCGGCCGGGATCGGCGATCAGGGCCGCCAGATCGGCGAGCTCGCGTGCGATGGTCGGCATGGCCGGCTCCGGCATGTGACGAAAACCCATCTCGCTTGTCGCACAGGACGCCGCCGCAACGTTTCGATCATGGTCGAAATGTTCACGACATCGACACTTCGATCGCCGGCGAAACCAACCGGCACGACATCGCGACATGGTCGCAGCGATCGCGATCGAAGACGAAGCAGCGGAGGCAAAGATGGAGCGATCGAGACAAGCGCGGCCAGCGCCGCGCGCACGTGAAGCGTTCAGCCGCAGGTCGGTGATCCGCGCCTGCGGCACCATCCTGGCGATCTATCTCTCGCCATGGACGGCGACGTCATCTCAGGCACTCGAACAAGGAGCAAAGACAATGAAGCATTATGCAACACAGAAATCGGTCAGCGACGCCGTCGACGGAGGCGGCCTGCTCGTGGTCGCGCAGTGGGAGGCCAAGCCCGGCGAGGCCGACAGGATCGCAGCCATCCTCGACCGCTTCCTCCCGGAGGCGCAGCGCGAGGACGGCGTCAAGCTGTTCCTGATCTCGCGCGGCAAGGACAATCCGGCGCAGTTCCTGTTCTACGAACTGTTCCGAGACGAAGCCGCGTTCAAGGCACACCAGGAGAGCGCGCATTTCAAGAGCTACATCGCCGGCGAAGCGCTGCCACTGCTGGCGAGGCGTGAGCGCGCGCAATACGATCTGCTGTAGGAGCGAGCTCGCACGCCGCGGTCCAGACCGGACCGCGGCGTCGCGCGACTAGATGATCGCGCGCAGCGGCGATTTGCGCAGGATCAACGCCGAGACGGCCAGGCTGCCGATCGCGGCCAGCATCGTCAGCAGCAGCGCCTTCGTGAGTGCGAACAGCGGCAGGGCGTGCAGGAGCAGCGCGAAGCCGATCAGGATCGGCGGGTGAATCAAATAGACGCCGAAGGCGTTGTCCGAGAGCCATTTGGCCACCGGGCCCTGCGCATCAAAATGGCGGCGGTAGATGGCCAGCATCAAAAGGCCCATGCCGACGCAGACCAGCGCCTCCCACAGGCACTTCCCGGCACTGACGAGGTTGAAGCCGCCTCCATAGAGCGCCGTGTCGCCGTGCAGGCCTCCGCCAAACAGCAGGAGCGCCGCAAACAGCGGCGCAGAAAGCGACAGCGCGAGCAATCCCCAACGTATGCACGAACGGTCGGCGACCCCAAGCATCCAATTACCCCGATAGCCTAAGCTGCCGGCTGCGAACATGAGAAGATATTGCGGAATGTCGCCGGGGTGAACGTTGAGCACGGAGGCATCGGCGTGGGCCGCGATGCGAACGGCGAAGGTGGTCGCCGCCATAGCCGCAATGAACAGGACAATTCCCCAGCCGCGCAGCGCGAGCTGCGGTTCGCGCCATCCGGTGCGGCGGATCAGGCCGTAGAGGAGCGAGACCAGCAGCAACACCGCGCAGAACCACATCGGCCCCGTCTCGGAGAGCCACTCGCCGTCTCTCAGATGGATCAGCCATTGATGGCCGAAGCCGCCCTTGCCCCAGGTCGAGGACAGAAAATACTGCGTCAGCGGGCCAATCACCGACATGTAGAGCAAGGTCGGCAAGCCGAGCCTGATCAGCCGATCACGCGCAAATCTCGGAGCCCCTTTCCGATCGAAGGCGCCGGCCGCGAAATAGCCCGCGATGAAAAACAGCGCGGCCATGAAGAAGGCCTGAAGGAAGCTCTGATAGATGCCGAAGAACAAAGCCGTGCCAAAGCCGGTCTCCTGCCGGTCGACATAGTACCAATTGCCGAACGGCGAGTAGGTGTCGGCCGCGTGCATGCTCAGCACAAGAACGATCATCGACCAGCGGATGTTGTCGATGAAGAGCAGCCGCGAGGCCGCCGCCGGCTTGGCCAGCGTTTCGTTCCTGACGTTGACCGATACGTCCACCATGCCGCCACCATGCCCCGGATATCCGTCCGTCAAAACCGCGGAATGTCGGGGAACGCAACTCTGCCGGCATGCACATGCATGCGGCCGAGCTCGGCGCAGCGGTGCAGGGTCGGAAACACTTTTCCGGGGTTGAGCAGGCCCTGCGCGTCGAAGGCGCATTTCAGCCGCTGCTGCTGATTGAGGTCGATCTCGGTGAACATGTCGGGCATGAGATCACGCTTCTCGATGCCGACCCCATGCTCGCCCGTGAGCACGCCGCCAAACTCGACGCAGGCGCGGAGGATGTCGGCACCGAAGGCTTCGGCGCGCTCGATCTCGCCGGGCTTGTTGGCATCGTAGAGGATCAGCGGATGCAGATTGCCGTCGCCGGCGTGGAACACGTTGGCGCAGCCGAGCTGGTATTTTTCCGAGAGCTCGCGGATGCGGGCGAGCGCCTTCGGCAGCGCGCCGCGCGGGATGGTGCCATCCATGCAGAGATAGTCGGGCGAGATGCGACCCACCGCGGGGAACGCCGCCTTGCGGCCGGCCCAGAACAGATTGCGCTCGGCCTCCGAGGTCGAGATCTGACAGGTGGTCGAGCCGCAGCCATTCGCGATGGTCTCGACGCGCGTGATCAGCTCGTCGACCTCGATCTTGGGACCGTCGAGCTCGATGATGAGCAGCGCCTCGACATCGAGCGGATAGCCGGCATGAACGAAGGCTTCGGCGGCGTGGATCGCGGGCTTGTCCATCATCTCCATGCCGCCGGGAATGATGCCGGCACCGATGATGCGCGCCACGCATTCGCCGGCCGCCTCGACCTGCGCAAACCCGACCATCAGCGCGCGCGCCGTCTCGGGCTTCTGCAGGATGCGCACCGTGATCTCTGTGATGACGCCGAGCAGACCTTCGGAGCCGGTGATGACGCCCATCAGGTCGTAGCCGGAATTTTCCGCCGATTTGCTGCCGATGCGCAAAATCTCGCCGCTCATCAGGACGATCTCGCAGCCGAGCACGTTGTTGGTGGTCATGCCGTATTTCAGGCAATGCACGCCGCCGGAATTTTCCGCGACATTGCCGCCGATCGAGCAGGCGATCTGCGACGACGGATCGGGCGCGTAATAGAAGCCGGCATGCGCGACCGCCTGGCTGATCGCGAGATTGGTGACGCCGGGCTCGGTGACGACGACGCGATTGTCGAAATCGATCTCGCGGATGCGCTTGAACTTGCCGAGGCCCAGCAGCACGCCGTCCTCCAGCGGCAACGCGCCGCCGGATAGTGAGGTGCCGGAGCCGCGCGGCACCACCTTGATGCCGTGGGCGGCACAATATTTCAGGACGAGCGAGACCTGCTCTGTGGTGTCGGGCAGCACCACGACCATCGGCGGCTGCCGATAGGCGGTCAGCCCGTCGGATTCATAGGCCCGCATCTCGGCAGGCGTATCGATCACGCCCTCGCCGGGCACGATCGCGCGCAATGCAGTAACGATCTCCGCGCGGCGCGCGAGCACCGCCTGATCGCTCGCGGGCATCATGATGGCCATGACTTGTCCTTCCGGCTTGCGCCGCAGTGTCGATTTGTCGCGACAAATCAACCACGTCCGCGGCCGTTTGGGTAGGCCATCGGAAGGTCGGCGCAATGATCTTCCGGCGAGTTCGCTCTGGGACAAGTAGGAAATCATGAAACCTGTCATGGTTTCGTGGCTTGTCCAAGCCGAGCGGGCCGTGCCAAAACCGGCAGGGTTCGACGATCGCCGACCGAATAAGACCCTACCGGGAAAGAGACGAAGAGCACCCCATGAAAAAACTGACTTTTGGCGCGCTGATGATCCTCACCGTCACTGCCACGGCCACCAGCGCGATGGCGCAGGATGTCGCGGCCGGCAAATCGTCATTCAACAAATGCCTGGCCTGCCATGCCATCGGCGAAGGCGCCAAGAACAAGGTCGGCCCCGAGCTCAACGGTCTCGACGGCCGTCATTCCGGCACCGCGCCGGACTACAATTACTCGGATGCGAACAAGAATTCCGGCATCACCTGGAACGAGGCGCAGTTCAAGGAATACATCAAGGATCCGAAGGCCAAGATCCCCGGCACCAAGATGGCATTCGCCGGCATCAAGAACGAGACCGAGATCAGCAATCTCTGGGCCTATGTGTCGCAGTTCGACAAGGACGGGAAGATCAAGCAGTAAGCGGGTGAGCGGCGGCCGCTAGTCCGCGGCCGCCTGTGCCGGCGCAAGTTGACTGATCATCGTCTCGATCTCCGTCTTCACGAGATCCGGCACCGCGTTCTGCACCATGTGGCCGAGATATGGCAGCACGATCAGCTTTGCGTTCGGCACCGCCTCCGCGAACGGACGCGCGTGGATCTCGGTCTTCACCGTCTTGTCCGGCTCGCCGGCGATGATCGTGACGGGCACCCTGATCTCGCCGTAGCGTGGAGCCTGCGCGGCCACCGACGCCTTCAGCGTCACCAGATCATAGGCATTGGCGATGAATTCACGCGGACGCAGCAACAGCGGCGTCGCGGACTCCTTCACGAAACCGTCCGGCATGGTCTGCGGCAGGAAGACGTTGCGCGCGCCGGATTCGGCGACGAAATAGCCCAGCGGCAGCGTGATGGTGTAGGCGAGCAGCGGGCCGATTACCGGCGTCGCGATGATCTCGTTGTAGCGGCCGACGCCGCCGCGCCACGGATGGGTCACCGGCGCCAGCATCACGAGGCCGGCAACGCGGCCTGCGTGATCAAGCGCCAGCCGTGCGCCGAGCGCGCCGCTCCAGGAATGCACGACGAAGATTGCGCGATCGACCCCGAGCTTGCCGAGCGCCGCGTCGATCATGCGCGCCTGGATGTCTGGCGTCGAATCCTGCCGTCGCGCGCGCGTGCTCCAGCCATGGCCGGGACGGTCGATCAGGATGACGCGGTGCTGCTTGGCCAGGAGGTCACCAAGCGGATTCCGCATGACTTCGAGGTTGGAGCTTGCGCCATGCAGCATCACGATCGGCAGGCCGGCATCGCGCGGACCGATGTCGACGACATGGAGCACAGCCCCATCGACCTCGATCATCCGGCCCTGCGGCGGAAAACTACGCTGCGCGGCAAGATTCCGACCTGCGTGACCAGCGCCAGCAGAACCAGCGCGGTCACGACTGACATCACGATCATGGAGACAGTCCGGGCAATCCAGGGCACATGGCAGCTACGGGTATTGGCACACGGCAATTTCGCCCCTTGGGCGTCGGCGTTTCCACGGGAAATGCGGGGGCTGTGGATATGTGCATAATCTCAATCTGCAAAAACGCAATAGAATCAACAGCCGTCACGGGCGACCCACAAGCCTCCGATCGGCTTCATGCAGACGTCATGGCGGCTTCCTTATAATCGCCACGGTCGGTTCCGCCATCTAGGCGCGGCTGGGCGCCGATCATCCTCGCAATCCACAGGAACGCAGGAACGACCGGCAAATTGTCCTGGTTTGAACCGGAGGATTTTCGATGAGCTTGAGATCGAACGACACTGCAATCGACGAGATCGTCGCGAGTTGCAACGGCGACCTGCGCGGTGCCGTGCGGGCGCTGCTGCTGATCAATGAGCATCTCGAGACCGAGCTTGCAAAGGCTTACGCAGCGGCCGTCGATCGCGGCCTCGCCGAGCGCGGCGGCAGCGTTCTGCACTAGGCCTGGCCTCCGCCGTCCTCGGCCTTTTGCTCATCTGGCGTGAGCGCGGGACAGGCGCGAATGGTCGAGCGTGCAAGCTTGGCGTCGCCCTTGGACTTGTAGGGACCGTCGCCGAACCAGATGTCGCCGTTGATGACCGGATTGCTGGTCACGATGTTGCATTTGCCGGTGGCGCGATTGCCGACCACCCAGAACAGTCCGTCGGCAAGACTGATCGTTCCCGACGCCAGCAGCAAGCTACTAGCAAAGATCAAACGCTTCATGGCTTTTGCTCCTGCCATGCAGGTAGACCTGCGGCGGCGCCGGCAATAGTCCTTGCGACACTGCGCCTCCGATCGTGGTTAATCGGCGGGCGCCACAACCGCTCAAGAAATGAACGAGTTATCGGCTAGATGTCGCGGCCTTCGACCTTCTCGGTCAAAGCCTTCACCTGATCGGGGATCTTCTCGAGGTGCGGATTGACGGCGAGCGCCTTGCGATAGGCCTCGAGCGCGCGCTTGTCGTCGCCGACGTCCTGCATGATCATGCCGAGCCCTGCGAGCGCGCCGAAATGACGGGGCTCCCGGGTCAGCACCTCGCGAATGTCGGCGAGCGAGCGGGCATAATCGTTCTGCATGTAATAGAGCGTGGCGCGCCGATTCCAGGCTTCGATGTAGTCGGGGCGGAGCTTGATGACCGCATCCAGCAGCTTGATCGCGACGTCGATCTTCTTCGCATCGACGGCCGCCTTGGCCCGCGCCATCAACAACGCTGCGGTGTCGCTCGGGGTCTGGAGCCAGATCGCCCAGATCCGCGCCTCGACATGCTTGGCGCTGTCTTCGTCGGGGGCAGCTTTCAGCGCGCCGAACAGGAAATCGAGATTCTTGGTGCGCTCGGCCTTGGGCAGCTTGGCCGGTGCTTCCGGCAGCTTCTTCTGCTGCTTCGCCGGCGGGGCCGGATCATCCTGGGCCAGGGCCGGCGCAAGGCCGGCCATTGCGAGAACCAGGGCCATGCACAGCGTATGCGCGAAAGGGAATCTCACTGCCATCGTCGAAGTCTAAACGCGGAAAGCCGCCCTTGCAAAGCAGGGCGGCGTCAAACTCGTGTGAGACCGTGGTCTTGCGGGGGCGCGCGTGAAGGCGACCGCGAGGGCGAGATCAGCCGCCCGGATCAGCCTTGGCGCGCCTTGAAGCGGCGCTGCACCTTGTTGATCACATAGACCCGGCCCTTGCGGCGGACCAGGCGGTTGGCGCGATGGCGACCGCGCAGCGACTTCAAGGAGTTACGGACCTTCATGGCAGAATCCTGAACGTTCGAAAGGCCGTGTTCGGCACTACCGTTTCGGCACGCGCGAATGTGGCAAAATGAGATCTTTCCCGCTGGCGGACCGACCGCCCGGGACGGGGCGGTTCTTAAGGCATGGCGGGAGGTGATGTCAATGTTAACTGCCCGGTTCCGGACCGGCAAATTCGCGAAAACAACCCCATGCACAGTAGAAACAGCCGAATCGGCCCGATCTGTCCGCTCGACCTGCCAAGGTTCGCTTGAAGGTTCGCTTGCCAAATTCGTTATATCATATAATCAATTTGGCAACCCGTCGGGAGGACACCCATGCCCAAGCTGAAGCTGCCTGATATCGACAATGTCGTCGCCATCGACATCCACACCCATGCCGAAGAGCCCTGCGGCACCCACCCCGACGACGGCTATGACGATTTCCAGGCGCAGATGGCCGACTATTTCAAGTCGCCGCACAAGCATCCGCCGACCGTGCCGGAGACCGCGGCCTATTACCGCTCCAAGAACATCGCCGCGGTGATCTTCCCTGTGGATGCCGAGCGCGAGACCGGCTTCCGCCGCTACAACAATTACGAGATGATCGAGGCCGCCTCCGACCATCTCGACGTCCTCATCCCCTTCGTCTCGATCGACCCGCACAAGGGCAAGCTCGGCGCCCGCGAAGCGCGCAAGCTGATCGAGGAATACGGCGTGCGCGGCTTCAAATTCCATCCGACCATGCAGGGCTTCTATGCCAACGACCGCATGGCCTACCCGCTCTACGAAGAGATCAACAATGGCGGCGCGATCGCGCTGTTTCACACCGGCCAGACCGGCGTCGGCTCGGGCATGCCGGGCGGCATGGGCATGCGGCTGAAATATTCCAGCCCGATGTACATGGACGACGTCGCGGCCGACTTCCCCGACCTCAAGATCATCCTCGCCCACCCCTCCTTCCCCTGGCAGGAAGAGGCGCTGTCGGTCGCGACCCACAAGCCGAACGTCTATATCGACCTCTCCGGCTGGTCGCCGAAATACTTCCCGCCGATCCTGGTGCGCTATATCAACTCGATCCTGCAGGACAAGATGCTGTTCGGCTCGGACTGGCCGGTGATCACGCCGGACCGCTGGCTGTCGGACTTTGCCAAGATCGAGATCCGCGACGAGATCCGGCCGAAGGTGCTGAAGGCCAACGCGCGCAAGATTCTGGGGATCTAACAGGGCTCCTTGATCAGCGGCAGCCACGCGGGATGTTGATCCATGTTGACCTCCCCAAGATCGCTGTCGCTGCGGGCGTTCTCCCTGATGGGACTGGCCCTCGCGTGCCCGCAGGCTCGAGCCCAGTCGAGCAGCACGATCGTCGAGATCGAGACGCCGCTGGCAAGTGCGCATCCACTGCAAGGCTACCTGAGGCGACCGAATGGCGCCGGAACGTGGCCGGCCGTCTTCCTGTTACACAGTTGCAATGGCAATTGGCAGCACATTGACGAACGTTGGGGCAAGCGGATCGCCGCTTGGGGCTACGTCACGCTCTCGGTCGACAGTTTCGGGCCGCGCGGCATCAAGACCGGCTGTCGCGAGAGGCCATCAGCCGATTTTACATCGGACGCGACTCGTGCCTTGAATTTTCTAGCAGGTCGGTCTTCGGTTGACCCTGCACGCATCGCCGCCGTTGGGTTCGCGTGGGGCGGCTTCTCATCCCTCGCCTCCGTCGAACGCGTCTCGATCCAGCAGGGCGTACCGAACAAATTCCATGCCGCAGCCGCGTTTTACCCGCCCTGCGCAAGTCTGAAAGGAGATATGAATGTTCCGACGCTGATCCTGATCGGTGCACGCGACGATGTGAATTCAGCAGACGAATGCCGCAAGCTAGTATCGGGCCGAGACAGCTGGGGGATTTCACGACAGGCAAGCCAGGGAATTCCGGTCCGACTCGTTGTCTATCCGGACGCCTACCACGCCTTCGATGCGCCCAACCTCGAAAAGCCCACATCCGGATCGCAACATCATTTTGAGTTCAACCGGGCAGCGACGGATCAAGCGGCCGAGGATCTACATACGTTCCTTGATGCAACAATCGGCGGAGAGGCCCAAATCAAATGACGATCAAAGCCGTCGTCTTCGATGCCTACGGCACCCTCTACGACATCCAGTCGGTCGCAGAGATCACAGAGGATGCGTTTCCGGGCTATGGCGAGATCATCACGCAGGTCTGGCGGATCAAGCAGCTCGAATACACCTGGTTGCGCTCGCTGATGCGGCGTACCGGAATTTCTCCGCCGTCACGCGCGACTCGCTGGCTTATACGCTGCGCGTGCTCGGGCTTGCCTGCGAGAACGAGGCCTTCGAGCGCGTCATCGACAAGTATCTGCATCTCGATCTCTATCCGGATGCGACGGCGGCGCTCACCGCGCTGAAGCCGCGAAAGCTCGCTATCCTGTCCAACGGCAGCCCGGACATGCTGAACGCGCTGGTGCGCAACTCCGGCCTCGACCGCCTGCTCGATGCCACCATCAGTGTCGACGCGAAGCAGATCTTCAAGCCGAGCCCGCAGGCCTATGAGCTGGTCGGCGAGGTGCTCGGCACTGCGCCGGGGAGGTGCTGTTCGTCTCCTCCAATCCCTGGGACGTCGCGGGCGCGAAAGCGTTCGGCCTCAACGTCGCCTGGATCGAACGGGTGACGCCGGAGGCCATGGCGTTGGCTTGCGTCGAGAACGAACTCGTGGCACCGCTGACGATGTTCAAGGCGATCCGCACCCAGATGGACGAGCTCGGCTTTGCGCCGGATCACCGCGTCCGCTCGCTCTCGGAGCTGGCAGGGATCGCCTGAATCAAGGATCGCCTGAGTATCGCCGTCCCCCGCAAGTCCTCGATGAGCTGACTGGAATGAGCCTGGAATCCGTTCGCGCCTTCTTCGCCGAGAAAGCCCCCGACATCACAGTCATGGAATCCCCGATCAGTTCGGCGACCGTGGCGCTGGCTGCGGAAGCCTATGGCGTCGAGCCCGGCATGATCGCCAAGACGCTGTCCTTGCGTGTCGGCGAGCGTGTGATCCTGATCGTCGCGGCCGGCACTTCGCGCATGGACAACAAGAAGGTCAAGGCGGCGTTCGGCGGCAAGCCGAAGATGCTCGAGCTGGAAGAGGTCGCCGAGATCACCGGCCACGAGGTCGGCGGCGTCTGCCCGTTCGGGCTGAAGTCGCCACTGCCGGTCTATTGCGACGTCTCGCTGAAAGCGTTCGACGTGGTGGTGCCGGCCGCGGGCTCGACCCACAGCGCCGTGCGCATCACGCCGGAACGAATGGCCGAGCTGACCGCGGCCGAATGGGTCGATGTCTGCGAGGTCAGGCCGTTAGCGGCTATTGCGAGTCCTGATGCCTGATGCATTTGCCGGTCAGGGAGGCTAGTGTCTGGACCATGCCCGACGACAAGGTGAAACGACGACTAACCACCGTGCTGTGCGCCGATGTGCACGGCTATTCTCGCCTCATGGAAGCAGACGAGGCGGGAACGCTCGAGACGCTCCGGCGCTACCGCACGGCCATTGCGGGATTGGTGGAGCGTCATGACGGGCGCATCGTGAATACTTGGGGCGATGCCATCATCGCCGAGTTCGCTAGCGTCGTCGAGGCCGTGCAGTGTGCCGTTGAGATTCAGCAGGAAATTTCCAACCAGGATTCGGGTCCAGCTCCCCCGATGCGGTTTCGCATTGGCGTCAATCTCGGCGATGTGATGGTGGATGGTTCCGATCTGTATGGAGACGGGGTCAATATCGCGGCGCGTCTGCAAGAACTTGCCGAACCCGGCGGCATCGTGATCTCCAGCTCCGCCTATGACCAGGTGCACAACAAATTATCCGTTGGCTTCGACTGTCTCGGCCAGCGTCCAATGAAGAACATTGCTCCCATGACCAGCTATCGTGTGACCATGAGCGGCCAAACCGCTCAAGCACGGAGCTTTCCACCTGGCGAACGCCCGACGTCCCAGGGCGCTGTTGCGGGTTCGGAAACTGACGCCGCACGCCGCGACAACTACGAGCAATCCAACCGGATGCGCTTCGTTTCAGATGGGCTGGCGAAGCTGCCGCGCCCGGTTGCAGTGGGCCTCACGGTGTCGGCCTTTCTGATTCTGATTAATCTTTTCACCGGCGCGCATAAAATCTGGTTCCATTGGCCGGTCGCAGCGATACTCTTCGGTGTCCTGATGCGGACGGCGCTCGGGCATCGACCCGAGTCGGACGGCAAGGGCAAGCGCTGAACGCGGCGGCACGACCGTATCTTCGCACCTGCGGCCGCGCACGCTTCCGGATCATACGCCGTTAGTCGTTGTCATCGTCATACGGCCGCGGCTGCGCTTGCGGAGGCGATGCATTGTCATAGCGCGGCGGCGCTGCAGCCCGATTGCGCGGAACCGGCTGCTGTGGCGGCATCTGGTTGTTGGACTGGAACACTGCACGGCAGCCGCTGGAGAGCTGCGGCGTGTTCTGCCGCAGGCAGGCGGTGATGCGGCTCACATCCGGGATCTGATCGCTGCACAGGCGCCAGACATCGGGCGTGCAGGCCATCTGCTGCTCCATGGTTCCGCGATATTCTTCGGCGGACGCGGCGCTCTGCGCGACGATGCCGCTGATTGCTAGCGCCACACCCAGCGCAATTCGCTCTGTTCGCATGGTCCCAATTCCTTCTCGAATCCCTCGATTTGTCCTGAATCAATGAGACGCGGTCAGGTTCTGGCCCAACAAAAAAATGTGAAAATTCGAGCAGGAACCTACTCGACCCTGCCGATCTTCTTGACCGCCGCGATCAGCCGCGCGCTGTCGGTCGCCACGAAAGCGGAGAACGCCGGCGCATCCTGATAGGCGACCAGACTGCCCGAAGCATCGAAGGTCTTGAGCACGTCAGGGCTCGTCATCACCTGGGCCATCGCCTCGCGCAAGCGGATCGCGATCGGCGCGGGAAGAGCGCTTTGCGCAAACAGCCCGGCCCAGATGTACATCTCGACATTCCTGTAGCCGAGCTCCTGGAAGGTCGGCACGTCAGGAAAGCTCGCAACGCGCTGCGCGCCGCAATTGCCGAGCACGCGCAGCTTGCCGTCGTCGACCTGCGGCTTCAGCGTGCCCGGTGCCGCCGCGATCGCCTGCACGGTGCCGCTGAGCAGCGCGGTCAACGCCGGCCCCGCGCCGCGAAACGGCACGTGCAGCAATTTGATGCCGGCGCTGTTGGCGAACATCTCCATGGCCACATGCAGCGTGCCGTAAGGCCCGGACGAACCATAGGTGATCTGGCCCGGGCGCTTCTTCGCGTCCTCGACAAATTCCTGCGCCGTCTTCCATGGCGCCGAAGCCGGCACCGCGAGCAGCGTGGGATCGGCCAGCACGCGCGCGATCGGCATGAACTGCGACACTTCATAGGCGACCGGACGGTCGAACAGCCGGTCGGCCTCGGGCAGCACCGCGAGCGAGGACAATGTCATCAGCAGCGTGTATCCGTCGGGCTCGGCGCGCGCGGCCGCAGCGTTGCCGACCGATCCACCGGCGCCGCCGGCGCGGTTGTCGACGATGACGGACTTGCCGAGGATCCGCTCCAGCGCCTGCGCGACGGGACGCGCCGCAAGATCGGCCTGGCCGCCGGCCGGGAACGGCACGATCATGGTGATGTTGCGCGCGGGATAGGTTTGCGCGGAGGCCTGTTCCGGTAACGCGGCCCGCAACAACGGCAACGCGGCAACGGCGCGCAAGACGTCACGTCGATCCATTGGCAGCCCCTCCCCTTATTTTCTTGTTTCGGTGCCAGCCTAGCGCGACGGTCGACAAGAACAAGCTGTTTACGAAGTGTTATCCATGTTCGCCCCGCTCCGGAACGCATCGCGGCACGCTCCGTTGCCTTGTCAGAGTGCCATCTCAGGGAGAGAGCATGGGAAAATTCGCGACCATCGACGTGGCGCTGGACGAGATGCTGGTGAACCTCGCAGCGATCGTCCTGCGGCTTTCAAAGCCCGAGGTCACGCGAACGCCGGAAGCGCGGCGTGCCCTGGCGCAATCGGTGCATCAATACGCCGTGTGCGCCGCACGCTCGACCGACCCGCGTGTACATGAATTGAAGTCGCAGCTGGAGGAGACCGTGAGGCCGAGCTTGCGCATCGTCGCAATCGACGGCGTGAAGGTGCGTGGCTAGTGGTGGTGGGCACGCTTCGCTATGCCCACCCTACGATAGCCGTTCGGAGGATAGACTAGCGAGATCTCGTAGGACCTCCTACCGTCCGTCAAGGGGAAGTGTCCTTGCTGAACCCAGCATAGCGCCGTGCTCGACGCAGTCCAGGACGCTGCGGGCCGGCTTTGCCGGTGCCTTCGGCATCCTGGACATCGTCTGCGCGCGACGCTTGGCGATCGTCAGGTCGGGACGAAGGAATGGTCCGCGCCCGGCCGAACAAAGGAATGAGATTACGCTGTCGCGGTGATGTTTTCGCTGTTGTAGTCCGCATCGTAAGGGGTCTGCCGCCTGAGTGTCGTGCAGAGGGCAAAGAGCAAACGATCCCCGACGCTGCGCAGGGCGCGCGCGTGGCCATGTCCCCGCGCCCGCAAGGCATCATACCGTTTCCGGGTGGCCGCATCGTGTTGCATGGCGACACGAGACCAGTGATGGACCGCGCTCTGCAGCCGCCTGTTGCAGGCGAGGCGACGGACCACGAAGCGCTGCTTGCCGCTTTGCCGCGTCACCGGGGCAGCTCCTGCCAAAGCGCGCAGAGCATGGTAATCTCGTCTGCGCAGGGGCTCTGCGGCCTCGGCGAGCAGTGTGGCGAGATTGATCCTGCCGATACCTGGCCAGGAGCGTAGGATCGTCACGTCGCACTGCGCCGGGCTCTGCCCCGAGGCGCTCTCCTCTGCTTCGAGCTCGGCACAGAGACGGTCCAGGCTCTGATGAGCCTCCTTGATCTGCCGATTGACCAGATGCAGGCGCGCCGCCAGGCTGCGGATGTGGGCGCAGGCGGCCTCGGTCGTGCCCGACGCCACGAACAGCGGGGTCTCACGCAAGATCTTGAGCGCCGCCGCCGCATCGAAACGGCGGATACGATATGCACTCAGGATGCGCGCGATGGCCTTCTCGCTGGCCTTGGCCGCCCTGTCCGGGGTCGGCACCTTCTGCCAAAGGGCCAGGAACCATTCGTCGGCGACATCGTCGGTCAACTTGGTGGCTTGGGGATAATAGCGCCACAACTGCTGGCGAAGACGGTTGGCGAGACGCGTGCGCTCCTGCTGCAGTTCGTCGGCCAAGCGCGACCACTCACGCAACTCGATCATCGTGGGATCATCAACCACAAGCCGGCGGAAGGCCGCGCGATCCGTGCGCAGCGAGCCTGCGAGCACATGGGCATCGCGGCGGTCGTCCTTGGCACCAGCTGCCGTGAAACGATCACGGAAGCGGTCGAGCTGCTTGGGATTGATGGCAAACACCGCAAACCCGTGTTCGAGCAACATCTCCACCACCGGGCCGTGCGGCATCTCGATCGCCACGGCGATCTGTCCCGGTGCGGCCTTGGTCTTCTCAAGCAGCCAGTCACGCAGCTCCGTCAGCCCAGCGCCGTCATGGGCGAACTCGCGCCGAGCAACCTGTCTTCCTTCGGCATCCAGCAGGCAAACGCTATGGCTCTGCGTTGCCCAATCGATCCCGGCGAACCAGCGTACATCTTCGATCATTTTGGGACCTCCTTGCTCTCAAAAGCGGGCCACCGCGATCTCGATCAATCCCTGTACTGGCGCTCTCGGCGCAAACCTCCTACTGGATATCGACCGCGGCCGCTCTGCCGGGGCGCGGCTCCTACGTCGGTGTTCAAGACACAGGTGGGCAAGGCTGCTCCCGGCGGATCGGCCCGCACTCCCAGTCTACACCGTTAGACTGGCTGCGAACCCCAAAAGGGTACAGGGTGGGCAAAGGCGCGGAAGCGCCGTGCCCACCATCACTCACCGAAATTCCCAGCAATATCTCGCATGTCCCCTCCCCAATCCGCGGGAAGGATGCCTTGATCAATGTAGCGATGGAAGCTGCTGAAAGACCAATCGCGCACCCGGGTGACGCGGCCGTGCTTCACAGGATTGAAGTGTATGTAATCGACGTGGCGCTCCAAATCCGCGTCGTCACGAATTGCGTGCTCCCAATAGCGACGCTGCCAAATGCCTTTCTCGCGCTTGAGCAGCTTGCTTGCTGATCGCTCTTGCGGTTCTAAGCCTCGCGAAAAGCCGCCTTTGATCAGATTCCAACGTGACGAAAAATCGACGTCGTGGTCCGGAAGGGACCAAACGGCATGGAGGTGCTCGGGCAGGATACAAATAGCGACTGTCTCGAACGGGCGGCGCTGCTGGACGATCCGGTAAATTCGCCTGAGGCGATCAACATGATCCAGGAGCAGAGTGCTTGAACGGTCGGCGAGCGCAACCGTGAAGAAGAACGTGCTGCCTTGCGCTCGGCGATATCGAGGCACCGTAACCTTCTCGTCCAAGAGTGGTGGGCACGCTTCGCTTTGCCCACCCTACGATAGCCGTTCGGAGGATAGACTAGCGAGATTTCTCCGTCATTGCGAGCGCAGCGACGATCGGATGAAGCCGTGCCCGTCTTACGACGGCGACCCCGCCTTCCCACCCTTCTTCGGCTGCCGCTTGCAGGTGCCCGGCAGCTTCGCTGCGAGAAAATCGCCGAGCGCCTCGATGCGCGCGGGACGCGGGCCGCCGGGCGGGGTCACGAGGTGCACGGCGCCTTCGGCCTGCTTCCAATCCTTCAGGATCACTTCGACCTCGCCGGACGAAATGGCATCGCCGACGATGAACTCGGGAAGCTCGGCGATGCCGAGGCCGGCAATCAGCGACGGCATCACGGCTTCGCCGTTGTTGACGCGAAGCAGTCCGCCGGGGCGGACGCTCGCCTGCTCGCCGGCGGAATTGGTGTAGTGCCAGACGTTCGGCGTCGAGAGATAGGCGTAGCTGAAGCATTTGTGCTCGGCGAGATGCATCGGATGCGTCGGCCGACCGTGCTTCTTGAGGTAGGACGGCGCGGCCACGGTGAAGCGCGGCATGGTGAAGAGCCGCCGCGCGATCAGTGAAGAGTCCGGCAAGCGCGCGATCCGCACCGCCATGTCAAAGCCCTCGCCGATCAGATCGATGGTCGCGTCGCTCAAATGCAGATCGACCGAGACCTCCGGATAGGTTTCGAAAAACTCCGGCAGCAACGGCGCAACCGCCTTGATCCCGAACGTCATGGGTACCGCGAGCCGCACCAGCCCGCGCGGCGCCACCGATTGCGCCAGCGCCTCGTTCTCGGCCGCCTCGCCGTCGGCGAGCAGGCGCGTCGCGCGGTCGGCGAGCTTGTGGCCGGCATCGGTCAGCGCGAGCCGGCGCGAGGTGCGGTTGAACAGCCGGGCACCGAGCCGCTCCTCCAGCCGGCTCACCGCCTTCGACACCGTGGCCTTGGACATCGTGAGTTCAGTCGCTGCCCCCGCAAACGAACGCAATTCCACGACTTTTGCGAAAATCGCGAGCGCCTCGAAATCCGGGAGTTTGGCCATGGCAACGGTCCCAATCAGACTATTTAGGGAAACAATGTGTTTCGACAGTTTCTATTTCTATACCAGAAGCGGAGGCTTATCCAAGGACCATCAGAATTTCAGGACCGGAGAAATCCAATGACCAAGAAGCTCTCAGGCAAGGTTGCTCTCGTCACCGGCGGTTCGCGCGGTATCGGCGCGGCATCGGCCCGCGCGCTCGCCGATGAAGGCGCAGACGTCGCCATCAGCTACGTCGCCTCGCCCGAAAAGGCCGAAGCCGTCGTCAGCGAATTGAAGGCCAAGGGCGTCAAGGCCCGCGCCTTCAGGGCGGACCAGGCCTCCGCCAATGACGTGACGAAGCTCGTCAATGATGTCGCCAGGGAATTCGGCCGTCTCGACATCCTTGTCAACAACGCCGGTGTCGCCAATGGCGGCGCGATCAACGACGTCAACGCCGACACGGCCGCGCTGGAGCGGCAGAACCAGGTCAACGTGGACGGGGTGATCGCGGCGATCCGGGCCGCCTCTCGGTTGATGGGTGAGGGCGGCCGCATCGTCACGGTCGGCTCGATGCTCGCGGACCGCGCCTCGTTCCCCGGCCTTGCCGATTACGTCGCCACCAAGTCTGCGGTGGTCGGTTACACCAAGGGCGCGGCGCGCGACCTCGGCCTGCGCGGCATCACCGTGAACGTGGTGCAGCCCGGCTCGATCGACACCGACATGAACCCGAAGGACGGCGGCGAGTTTGCCGAGACCCAGCGCAAGCAGCACGCGCTGCAGCGCTTCGGCCGGCCCGAGGAAGTTGCCGCCGGCGTGGTCTTCCTCGCAAGCCCGGAAGCCTCCTTCGTCACCGGCACCGTGCTCAACGTCGACGGCGGGTTTGGCGCATAACGCCAGACCTCCTGCTCCAAACAAGGAAACACTTCCATGATCGAACTCAGACCTTTCGCAAAACTCGGCGGCGCCGATCACGGCTGGCTCAAGGCCAGGCATCATTTCTCGTTCGCAAGCCACTACGACCCAAGCAACATGGGCCACGGCGCCTTGCGGGTGTGGAACGATGACGAGATCGCGCCGAACACCGGCTTTCCCGCCCATCCCCACGCCAACATGGAAATCATCACCTATGTGCGCGAGGGTGCCATCACCCATCAGGACAGCCTCGGCAACCAGGGACGCACTGAAGCGGGCGACGTGCAGGTGATGAGCGCCGGCAGCGGCATCCGTCACTCCGAGTACAATCTCGAGCCGACCAAAGCGCGGATCTTCCAGATATGGATCGAGCCGACGCTGCATGGCGGTCAGCCGACCTGGGGCTCCAAGCCGTTTCCGAAGTCGGATCGCTCCGGCAAGCTCGTCACCATTGCGAGCGGCATCGAAGGTGACACTGACGCGCTACCGATCCGCGCCGATGCGCGGGTGCTCGCCACCACGCTCAAGGCCGGCGAGAGCGCGGAGTACGAGCTCGAGGCGTCGCGGCACCTCTACCTGGTGCCTGCGGCAGGCGCGGTCGAGATCAACGGCGTGCGCGTCAATGCCCGCGACGGCGCCGCCATCCGCGACGAAGCCAGGCTGAAGATCACGGCGCTGGAAGACTCCGAGCTCGTGCTCGTCGACGCGGCGTAGCAAGCCAAGCACCCATCATCTCACTCGATCCCAACGGAGACCATCATGACCAAAGTTCTCGTGCTGTATTATTCTGCCTATGGCCACATCGAAGCGATGGCGAATGCCGTTGCCGAAGGCGCGCGCGAAGCCGGCGCCACCGTCGACATCAAGCGCGTGCCCGAGCTAGTGCCGGCCGAAGTCGCAAAGGCCTCCCATTACAAGGTCGATCAGGCAGCCCCGGTCGCCAAGATCGAGGACATCGCCAATTACGACGCGATCATCGTCGGCACCGGCACCCGCTTCGGCCGCATGGCCTCGCAGATGGCGAACTTTCTGGACCAGGCTGGCGGCCTCTGGGCCAAGGGCGCGCTGCACGGCAAGGTCGGCGGCGCCTTCACGTCGACCGCGACCCAGCATGGCGGCCAGGAGACGACGCTGTTCTCGATCATCACCAACCTGCTGCATTTCGGCATGGTGATCGTCGGGATGAACTATGGCTTTGCCGGCCAGATGAAGCTCGACGAGGTCACCGGTGGTGCGCCCTACGGCGCCACCACGATCACCGGCGGCGACGGCAGCCGCCAGCCCAGCGCCAATGAGCTCGCCGGCGCGCGCTATCAGGGGCGCCAGGTCGCGGAAACGGCCAAGAAGCTTCACGGTTAAGCTTCACAGTTGAGCCTGGCTTCACAACAGCTGCATGGCTGATGCGATTGGGGCGGCATTCTCTCAAGGGAATGCCGCCCCATCTATGCCTGCAGGAACGACAGGGCTTACGACACGCAGGACTTGCGACACCGATGGCTTTCGAACTTCTCTTGATTGCGCAGATGATCCGCAGGCCCGCCCAGGCGCTGGCGCGAAGGTGGTACTGCCGCAGTCTGTTCCGCGCCTCGCGGGGCCGGTTTCGCTGCGCCGGATGCGCAGGATCGTAGTGGGTCAAGCCTGCGTGATGTCTGCGTGCGGCGGCATGCCGACCGCCGGCGCCGATGAAAGCCACCAGCCGTCGCCGCCAAACCAGCAGGTCTCGTCGGGCGCGTCTCCTCGCCGCAGCGACTGCACGCTCTCCCATCCCTTCGCAAACGCCTCGGCCAATCGCCTGCCGGCATCCGCATCCTGAAGTCCCGCGCAACCGATGAACTGGGCGCGGCCTAAGAATTTGGCCGGCCAAGCCGCACCCTGCTCCGGGCGCGTGATCATCAGCATGCCGCCGAGCACGCCTTCCGGCGCCAGCGGAAACACCAGCCGCCCGCCGGGCCGCAACGCCGCGAGCCATTCCGCGGCCGGCTGCGCGGCGCCCGCGCAGACATAAATCACGTCGACATCGGGCAGATCGGACGCGATGCCGGAGCGCTCGCGCAGCTCGACCGTGGCGATGTCTTTCAAGTTCTCGCGCGCAAGCGCCGCGAGGCGTTCGTCGATCTCATAGGCATAGACGCGGGCCTTGGGACCGGCGAGCTCGGCGAGAATGGCGGTGTAATAACCGGTGCCCGCGCCGATCTGCAGCACGGTCTCGCCTTCCCTGACGCCGCAGCCGCCGAGCCAATAGGCGTGCGCGCCGGGCATGCCGATGTTGAGGCCCCGCGCCGGATCCAGCGCCAGCAGCGCGTTCTGGTAGAGAAAGGCGGGATCGTCATCGGGCGTGACGACATAAGGGTGGCCGCCCAACGAGATCGACCACGGTCCGGGCCCCGCGAAAGGTTCGCGCCGCACGTTGCGAAACGCCTGCTCGATACGTGGGTCCGTGGTCTTGGCTGCAGCGCAGATCAACTGCGCATAGAATGCGCGAAGCTTGTCCGAACGATCGTCCATGTCGCCTCCTGGCGGCGGCGACGATAGCACAATCATTGCGATATTCGAATGACCCTGCAACCCGCGAGCGTGGACCGCTCTAGCGCGTGCCCCTGCCCATCGCCCGCGCCGCGAAGGCGGCGAGCCTCGGATAGCGGCGCAGTCCCTGGGCGGCATGGTCGCGCAGCACATAGGGCAGCCCGCGCCATGACAGGGCGACGCTGACATCGGTCAGGGGACCTGCTCCGCGCCGAAGCGGCGCTTGTAATCGTGATTACCGATGCTGAGATCGAAGCGCCGCACGCCCTGCGCATGCAGCGCTGCCATGGTGCGCTCGGTCACGAGCAGCCCCGGCGAGCAATTCGCCCACGTCTTGCCGGCATGGCCGATCCGCAGCAGATAATAGGTCGCGCCATATCTGATCCCGAACGTGGTGGCGACGATGCCCTCGTCGCAGACCAGCGCCGAGATCACCGCATAACCTTCCGCAACGCCCTGCCGCGCCACCTTGCGATAGAAAGCAGCATGGACCTCGTCGTTGAGGACGAAGCGCGAGCCGAGTTTCTGCATGCGCTCCTGCTGCTGGACGTCCGTCACGTCGAGAAACTCGTGCGCGCGGGCAACATCGGTGGCAATCTCGAACCGCGCGCCGGAATGGCGGCTGAACACGCGCCAGCATCGCGGCATCTGCATGCGCCGGATCGACGCCCGATAGTCCGCATAGTCGTCGCCGGTCAGCACGAGATTGCCATTGAGAGAACAGGAGCCGGAACGGCCGAGCGACAGCAGCGGGTTCGGCTTCGCGCCGACATGGGCCGGCATCTTCTTGAGCCGCAGCAGGTCGAAGCCGTCAGGCAAGGCGCGCAACGCATCCACCAGCGCCGCGCCGATCGCCTGTGCGCCGGCCGCATCGAAGGTCGCGTCGCAAGCCAGGATCGGGGCGTTGTTGTCGGAGACACCGAGATCGGCAAACTCGACGACGCGGATGCCGCGCCTGACGTGACTGAACATCGGCACCATCGCGATGTCCTGGCCGGTCGCCGGATCGGTGATGATCGCGATCAGTGGTGCTACGCCATGGAAGGCCTCGTACCAGGCATCGAGCCAGTAACCATGCTGGAATGCGGTGCGATGGCCCGCATTCAGGCGCAATGCGGCCTGTCGCCAGTCACGCAAGAAATCGACTGAGATTCCCGACGTGCTGGACACCCGATCATCTAGTTGCTCGAGGCTGAGAAGCGCCATTTGCGGGGCATACAATTACTGAACGTGTCCAGATAGATTATGTTTTGTCGCAGACCACAAGTTACGTCGGTGCTTATCGTTAAGCTGATACCGTCGCAGCGCGCGCAACGCCCGTGTCCCGATATGAAACGCAGGGCTGCGCAAGCTGTCAGCGATTGGGTTCCGATTGGACGACGCATTGGAACCTGGCGAGGAAATGCAGCCCGGCGACTGCCAGCGCGAACATGAACCAGACCGGGTTCTGCCGCTCGAGCAGGAAGGTCTCGGTCGTCCCGAAATACAGGCCGAACAGCCAGATGCTCAGGAATAGCTTGCCGAGCGCGTTGCTACGGTTGTGGGTCTGGACCTGCTGGAAGTTGCGCAGCGGCGCGACCACGAAGATGAGGACGACCAGCAGCAGGCCCGGCAGGCCGATGGTGACGGCGAGGTCGAGGTAGCTGTTGTGGCTGTGGGCCGCCGACACCGCCCATTCCGATCCCTGGGTGGTCTGCCGCTCCGTCACGCCGTCCCAGAACGCCGTATAACCGTGACCAGTGATCGGCTTTTCCGCTACCGCCGCGAGCGCAAACTCCCAGACCTCGGAACGGCCGGTGAAAGTGGGATCGATCGGAAGCGCCCGCGTGATGCTGCCGAGCATCGGGCTCATGACACTGCCAACCGTCAGCAGGTTCGTCACGATCAGCGGCGCAAAGCAGATGATCCGCTTCAGCCACAGGCTCCGCGTGACACAGACCAGCGATGCCAGGGCAAAGATGGCAAGGCACAGCACCGACGAGGTCTTGCCGCCGGTGAAGACCAGGAAGATGCCGGCAAGCAGCGCGATGGCGGGCCCCATGACGAAGGAGCCCACGGTTGACAGGTAAATGCCGACATAGACCAGGATGGTCATGACTGGCGAGGCGATGTTCTTGTGGCCAAAACTGCCGCGCCAGTCGCCGGCGAGCTGCGGCTCGGTGATGTCGAGCGCGCTGTGGATCGAAAGTTGCGGGGCAAAGAGGACGCCTAGATAGCACACCACCAGCAGCACCAGCGCGGCGCCGCCGAGGCACAGATTAAAGCTCCGCTGTGTCGGCGGCAGCAGCGGCAGCAGGACGGCAAGCGTGGTTGCGCTGGCGGCGAGCACCAGGCGCTGGATCGAGAGCTCGCGGTTCTCGGAAAATGCGAGATCGATCAGCATCCAGCCGATCAGGCAGAGATGCAGCGGCGTGGCCAGGCTTCTGAGCGAAGCCGCGTCGGTGGTGAGGGTGAACAGCACCGCGACCACGGCCAGCAATCCGAACGAGATGTAGGTCGTCGCCAATCGCCCGCCGACGACGGTGGCGACGTCGGGGTTGCGCAAGTCTGGAAACGGATCGAGCGTTATCAGGACCAAAAGCAGGGCAGTGACGGCAACAAGACAGCGCGCCGCGCTCACGACGTTGAGCCTCGCGAGCTCGTCGCGCAGCGCATGGCCGAGCGAGCGGGCCTCCACGTCAGTCATGTCGGCGGCGCTGCGATCCATGTCTCAAGGCCGGGTGGGACGATGCGGGACGTCGGAGGTCTAGCCCATCCCCGTTAACCATCCGTCAACCAGCATGCCTGAAGCGGCAGGACTCCGGCTCTGTCGTGCGACCCCGCGCGCGATCTCGTAATATTGCAGCGCGCGCTGCTCCAGCGTGAGATTGTCCAGGATGTAGCCCCGCGGATCGAATTTGCCCGCGGTGCAGCCCGCCCAGAAATCGGTCCAGCGATCCTCGAAGCCGGCGCGGTCCGTGAATTTGAGTCCGCAGCGATCGTCCCAATAGGGCACCGACGACACCGGCTCGAACCGCACCCGGTGCGGATAATAGTCGGGATCGGGCCACGGACCGCCGGGATCCCAGGCGAACACCGGCACGCCGCAGGACAGCGCCTGCTGATAGGCGATGCCCTGGCTCTCGTTCTGGCACAGGAAGATCATCGCGCGGGAGTGTCGCAGCGCGGCCTGGTAGTCTTCCTCCCTGTAGCTGCCGTAACGCAGCTCCGTGAACGACCGACCTTCCCTGGTGAGCTGCGCGCGGACCGGCTCGACCAGCTCAGGCACGTAGCGCTCACGGTCCCAGCTGACCTTGTCGTAGAGGAGGACGTCGACGGTCTTCTCGCCCGGGCGCGACGGCGCCCATAAATCAGTTTCGATGCCGACGGGCCAGGCTTCCGTCTCAGGCCAATGGGCCCGGTACATCTCAGCATACCACGGACCGGGCACGAGGAATTTCCGGACAGGAAGCCGCTTGAACAGGTCGGGATCGTCCAACGGATGGTTATAGGCACAAACGCCCAGCAGGATCGGGTTCTTCCATGCAAACTTGTCGAGCAGGAAGGCGCGGCCGATGATGCAGGCGACTTCTTCCGGGTGCCGCGCGATGTAGCCGTAGTCGTTGACGCGGTAGCGGATGCCGAGCCGGTCAAGCCCTGCACAGAGATTGAGGAACACGCGCAGCTGCCCGCTCATCCGCGGCTCGCCGAACAGCATCTTGCGCGCCATGCGACGCAGATGCCGGTCGCCGGGAAACCAGCGATCGTCCTTGTCCTCGTAGAACAGGTTGAGGATCATGTCGTCGGGATCGTAGTCGAATGTCTTTGCGGGCACTGGGTCCATCCGCGGCATCAAGATCTGCATTCTTGCACGAGACCAGCTGCCGCACCTCTGAAAATGCTGCGACAGACATAACGCCACAGGTTTAACGCTAATCTACGAAACCGATGATGCGACGGCGTTCACAACAACGATTTGATCAATATGCGAGTATCATCCCCCAGCTCAGACTGCGATTGCCGAGAGCCTGGTTAACAGATCCTTAAGCAACCACGAGTCATCGCTTGATCCTCACCGACGCCATGCTCGATGCACCGGCCGCCGCGCCCGCGGCGGCGGATGCGCGCGTGATGCCGCCCGTGGTTTCTGTGGTCATTCCTGCCAAGAATGCCGCGGCTTATATCGGCGAAACCATCGCAAGCGCGCTGGCGCAAACCGAAGTCTCCGAGGTGATCGTCGTCGATGACGGTTCGACCGATGATACCGTGGCGATCGTCCAGGCCATCCGCGATCCACGGCTGTGCCTGATCATGAACGACGCCGGCGGCGTGTCGGCTGCGCGAAATCGCGGCGCCCGAGGCGCGCGCGGGGACTGGTTGATATTCCTCGATGCCGATGACCGGCTGCGAACCAATGCGGTGGCGACACTGCTGAGGACGGCGAAGGCTGAGCCGCACGCGTTGCTGGTCTATGGCGACTACAACACGATCGACAGCGCGGGACAGGCGATCGGCCGCCGCGGCCTCCTGAAGGGACGCCGCAAGCCCTCAGGCAACGTGCTGGAGCGGCTCGCCGCCGGCAATTTCATCGTCAACGGCGGCATCATGCTGGTCCGCGCCGACGCCTTCCGCGCCACCGGCGGCTTCGACGTCTCGCTCCGCTATTGCGAGGACTGGCATTGCTGGTGCCGCCTCGCCGCACTCGGCGAGTTCGCTTACGTGCCGAAACTTCTGCTCGATTATCGCCTGCACACGGCCAATACGATGAACGCGGCGGTGCGGACGCCGCAGGACTTCTTTCCGGCAATCGTGCGCGTGTTCGAGGATGAATTGATCCTCCGCAGGCTGCCGGCCGGCGCTGTGCCCCATTTGCGGCAGGCAGCGGAAATCCATCTCGTGACCTATGCGGCCACCCAAGCCGTCCGCTTCGGGAGATATCGCGACGCGCTTGGTTATCTCGACATGGTCCGCCGGCGCTCGCTCAAGGCGATGCCGCGGTCCGCGATCAAGATCGCCCTGTCTTATTTTGGAATCTGACGCCCCGGCGCGAACGCGTCAGGAAACGATCTTCGAGGCCTTATAGGGCTTCGGATCAAAGCCAAAAGCCGCGAGCGCGGAACCGACGGCCACCAATACGGGATGCATCGCGACGACGGTTTTCGATGAGGTCAGGAGGCTAGCCGAGCGAACCAGCGACAGTGGCAACCGCCCGAGCATCTGCGCAAACACCCGCGCCTTCGCCGCCGTGCCTGGCGCAGCCTTGATCTGCACGCGATAGTTGATCGCGCCGATGCGCAGGCCGCGCTTGGCAATCCAACCGATGCTGGTGCGGCTTTGCGGCACGGTCTCGGTGATGACGGCCTCCGCGGTCCAGTGGAAATTCATGCCGGCATTGCGGCCGCGATAGAAGAAGTCGCAGTCTCCGCCGCCAAGAAAATTGAATTGCAGATCGAAGGCAGGACTGCCGAGCCGCTCGAACGCCGCGCGCGTGATCAGGCAATTGCCGCAGCCATAGATCTGCGGTACCGCGCCGGTGTAGTCGTAAGCGGGACAGAAGGCGGGATGGCGAGCGAGCCAGGGCTGGCTGTGGTCGTGAAACACCGGGAGCACCGGTCCGCCGACTACATCGGCACCGGTCGCCTCCGCAGTACGGACCATCAGCTCGAGCCAATCGGGCGAAGCTATCTCGTCGTCGTCGATCATCAGGAAGCGGGTCGCGGCGGGAAACACCGCCTGCGCCGTCTCGAACGCGGCGTTGATCGCCTGGCAATTGCCCTGCCGCTTCTCGACCAGACAGATGCCCGTAAGTTTGCCGGCGGCGAGATATTCCGCAGCGACCGACGCACTTGCGCGCCCTGCCGCATCGTTCTCGACCATGACCACGGCGAAAGAGCGCGGGGTGCGCTGGCTGACCAGCGAGTCCAGTGTCAACCGCAGATGATCGGGGCGGCGGAAGCAGGGAATGCAGACGACGATGCCGACCGAGAGATCAATGACGCGCGAGCTCGCCGCGATCTCCCGGTTGGGCTCGCGCACGGCATCCGAGATCCGGCTGGGGGACAAATCTGTCGGGATCAGCGTCATGGCCTTCTAGATGGCTGAGATATATTGAAAAAGCCCTGCGTTCATTGTCCCAAGGCGACACGGCCGCACGGGACGGATGCGCCCCAAAACGAACGGCCTGCTCCAGCGCTCGAGTTTCACCGCGACGCTAATGTTCCAGCCGTAACGCGTCCTATCATGCGCTTAACCGCTTTCGCGTGTTTTCCCTGCGAATTCCTGTGCGCGTGATACTGCAATTTGCGGTCCATCGCCCGCCAGCAGCGCAACATGGACAATGCCGTAGTTAACGCATGGTCGGATTAACCCGGCCGTAAGCACCGTGATGGTGATGGGCCGCGGCATCGGATTTGCTCTTCGAGAACGAGAGATTTTTCCTGTAAATTTGAGTCGAACAAGCGCGGTCAGAGAACATGAACAAATCAGCCACGATCGATTTCGCGACAGCTACAAGCGCCCGAGACCTCACAGGTCCCACACACCCAGGCATTGCTCGACCTCGTCGCCGGCGAAGCCCGCGACAGCCTGCTCGGCGTTCACGAAGTGCTGCGCCGCGAGCTGCCGCAAGGCCGGCTTGCGATCTACGAGGCCGGTGGCGGCTCGTCGAGCTTCCTGCCCATGGACGTGCTCGGTCGCAGCCACGTCACCGTCGTGGACATCGACGAAGACCAGGTCCGCAACAACACTTACGCCGACGAGGCGATCCTCGGCGACGTCCAGACCTATCGTTTCGGCCCGGAAACCTTCGACGTCGTGATCTGCTACAACGTGATCGAGCATCTGCCGGACGTCGAGGCGGCGCTCCTGAACTTCCGCGATGCGCTCAAGCACGGCGGCATGATCCTGATCGGTGCGCCCAATCCGCGCTCGCTGTCCGGCGTCGTCACCAAATACTCGCCGCACTGGTTTCATGTCTGGTTCTACCGGAATATCCGCGGCATCAAGACCGCCGGCCTGCCCGGCGAGGCGCCGTTCCCGACCTTCTTCCACCCGCTGGTGACGCTGTCGAAGCTCGAAACGTTCGCGTCCGCCCACGGGCTGGAGATGATCTACCGCCGCGAGGTCGAGAGCCCGCGCTATCCCGAGATGCGCAAGCGCAAGCCGCTGTTCGCCGCCCTCGTCGACGCCGGCGCCGCTGTGATGAACGCCGTGCTTCCGCGCGGCACCGACGTCCGCCGCGGCGACTATCACGTCATCCTGCGGAAGCGCTGACGGCCATGCGCACGCAGGCCGGCCAAGACGCTGCAAGTCCGCGCGCGCGCCGTTGGGCGTGCATGGTAACGAACCGTTAAGCACAGGGGGCCGTGGTGACACCAAGGCGGCACAACGACGCGGCAAATGGCGGCCTGCGCTTAAACGCTTTGTTTGCCATTTCGGTGAATAGTCCCTCAATGAGTATGGTTAATTTTCCCTGTTGCGTTGATTGCGCACCTATATCCCCGGTGCGAGGCGTAGAGCGAAGAGCAACCCCTCAGCCCGCGGCCGTTGGAATGAAAGCTGGGGACGATGCTTGACTATAACCAGCCGATCGATCGGGGCAAAAATCCGGGTGCGTCGGAAGCCCCGCAGCGGACATCAGAGGCCGGCTTCAACGTGCTGGAGCTCGTCAGCCTGCTGTGGCGAAGGAAGATCGCGATTGCCTCCGCCGCCCTGATCGGCGCGTGCGTCGCCGTCACCGTCGGCAAGAGCCTGACGCCCCGCTACACCGCGACCGCCCAGCTTTATGTCGACCCGCGCGAGCTTCAGCTCGTCGATCGCGAGCTCACGCCGCGCGCGCAGGACGTCTCCGGCATGTCCATGGTGGTGGAAAGCCAGGCGCGCCTGATCACCTCCAACAGCGTGCTGTTGCAGTTAATCCAGCAAGCGGGTCTCGACAAGGATCCGGAATTCGGCGGCGGCGACGGCAAGACGCTGACCTCGTCCCTGCTCGGCATGATCGGCTTTCAGCCCCGCGCGTCCTCCACTGCCGAGACCAGGAAGTGCAGCTCGCCGCACTCGACGCGCTGAACAAGCACATCACCATCCGCAAAACCGACAAGAGCTTCATCGTCGACATCGAGGTCTGGTCGATCGATCCGGCGAAGGCGGCGATGCTCGCCAACACCCTGACCAACACCTACCTAGCGGAGTCGCGCAATTCGCAGGCGGTGGCAGCCCGGCGGGCGACCAGCGAATTGTCAGGCCGGCTGAAAGAGCTGCGCGAGCGGCTGCGCAACGCCGAAACGGCGCTTGCCACCTACAAGGCCCAGAACAATTTCGTCGGCACTCAGGACGCGCTGATCTCCGATCAGCAGCTCTCCTCCAGCAACCAGCGGCTGTCCGCGGCCCGCGCGGCGACGATGGACGCCCAGGCGCGGCTGGACCAGATCGAGGCGAACAAGCGGACCGCCGCGGATGCAGGCGCGATTCCCGAAGCGCTGCAATCGCCGACCATCGCCAATCTGCGCGCGCAATATGCCGACGCCCGGAAGAAATATGCGGAGCAGACCGCCGAGCTGGGTCCGCGCCATCCGGCGCTGCGTCAGACCGAAAAGCAGGTCGAGGATCTCAAGCGCACCATCAGCGAGGAAATCGAACGCTTCGCCCAATCCGCCAAGAACGATCTGACGCGCGCACGCGACTACGAGGCGTCGCTCAACCGGGCGCTGGAAGTGCAGAAGCGGCAGAGCGTGCAACTCAGCCAGGCCGCCGTGCGCCTGCGCGAGCTCGAACGCGAGGCAGAAGCCAGCCGCGACGTCTACCAATCCTTCCTCAAGCGCTCGCGTGAGACCGAGGAGCAGGAGACCCTGAATACGTCGGCTGCCCGCGTCATCGGCGAGGCCACGGTGCCACAGCGGCGCTCGTTCCCGCCGGCAATGAGCCTGTTCGCCATGATCGGCTTCATCTTCGGCGCACTTGCCGCCGCTTCGTGGTTCGTCGCGGCCGAGCATCTGTTCAACGGCGCGACCGCGCCCGAGCCGAGCCGCCGCCGGCGCACGCCCGCGCAGGATCTTACGCGAGCTCAGCCCGAAGCCGCCGCGCCTCCAGCTGCGCTCGCGCTGGTCGAGAAACCGCTGATCGCCCGCCTCCAGGAGGCCGACGTGATCCGCACGCTCGGCGCCATTCTCGCCACTGGCGACGGCGTCGATCTGACCCGCCTCGGCTGGCCGACGCTGCGCCCCGGATTTCCACTGACGACGCTCCTCAACGCCTGGCGCGACATGCGTGCCGCGATGGCCCGCCGCGTCGGCGACAAGACCATGGTGATGGCGCTGGTCGGAGCCGGCGACACCACCGGTCGCAGCGTGACCGCGCTGAATTTCGCGATTGCAGCGGCGCGCGACGGCAACCGCGTGCTGATGATCGATGCCGACCATCAGGCGCACACGCTCTCGAGCAGGATCGATCGGCCGGACAAGCGCGAACCGAGCAGGCTTGGCTGGCTCTCGATCGGCAACAAAACGGTGCACGAGATCAAGACCGTCAACGGCATTGCGGTGCTGCCGGCGACCGAGAGCGATGCCGGCAAGGCCGCTGACGCCATCCGCAAGGCGATCGCAGAGGCGCGCTCGGCAGGCCGCTATGACCTCGTCATTCTCGACGGGCCCGCGATGCCGCTCTCCGCGGCCGGCTGCAAGCTGCTCGACGCCTCCGACGCACTGGTTGCGGTGCTGCCGACCAGCCTCGACATCAACGACAGCATGGAAGACGTCCTCACCGCACTCGGCGGCGCCCAGCGCAAGCTCGTCGGCGTGGTGCTGGACGAACTCACCCCCGCAACCCAAACGCGCCAGCGAGGCAAACAATATGCTTGAGCGCCGCGTCAACCTGGATGGTCGGGCCGCGACTGCCGAAGTGCCACGGATCACCGTGGGCGGCCTTCGCATGGCCGCACTCGACCTGGAAGCCACCGCCGATTTCATGATCGAAGCGATGGATCCGCGTCATCGCATTGGCCGCCCGTTATATATGACATCGGCCAATGGCGAGGTGCTGGCACGCTGCTCAACCGAGCCGCAGACCGAACGCCTGTTCCGCGCCGCCGATCTGATCAATGCCGACGGACAGCCGCTGGTGGCGGCGTCGAAACTGCAGTCATGGTTTCCGCTGCCGGAGCGTGTGGCCACCACGGACCTGTTCCACGCCGTCGCGCGCAAGGCGGAGGTTGCCGGCCGCAGCTTCTACATGCTCGGCGCCAGTGAGGAAGAGAATGCCGCCGCGGTCAGACGGGTCCAGAACATGTATCCGAAGCTCAGGATCGTCGGGCACAGCCACGGCTATCTCCATGGCGACGCACTGCGCGCCAAGGTCGAGGCGATCAACGCCCTCGCGCCGGATTGCCTGTGGGTCGCGCTCGGCGTGCCATCTGAACAGGCCTTTGTCGAGCAATACACGCCGCTGCTGACCAATGTCGCCGTCGTCAAGACATCAGGCGGCCTGTTCAACTTTCTGTCGGGCAGCCGCTCGCGCGCTCCGCATTGGATGCAGCGGATCGGACTCGAATGGGCCTGGCGCACCTGGCTCGAGCCGCGCCGCCTGTTCTGGCGCTATTTGACCACCAACCCCCGCGCGATCTATCTTCTCCTCAGCCGCAACCGGCCCTTCAATCGCTGAGAAGAGTAGAACGACATGAATGACCGGCCGACCGTCCTCGTCACAGGAGGCGCAGGGTACATTGGTTCGCATGCCTGCCGCGCCCTTGCCGCAGCCGGCTATCGGCCCGTCGTGTATGACAATCTCACAACAGGCCATCGCGGCTTCGTCGCCGGGGAACTGGTGGCCGGCGATCTGCTCGATGGCGCGACGCTGGCGCGCGCCTTTGCCGACCACAAGGTGACGGCGGTGATGCATTTCGCGGCGGCGAGCCTGGTCGGGGAGTCCATGACCGACCCGCAGAAATATTACGTCAACAACGTTCAGGGCACGTTGTCGCTGCTCCAGGCGATGCGCAACGCCGGCTGCCACCGCATCGTGTTCTCCTCGACCGGCGCGGTCTACGGCAACGCCGATTCCAAGGCGCTGCCGGAGGATTTTCCCTGCGCGCCGATCAACCCCTACGGTGCTTCGAAGTGGATGATCGAGCGCATGCTCGCCGATTATCGCGCGGCTTACGGCTTCGGCGCGTTCTGCCTGCGCTATTTCAATGCCAGCGGCGCCGATCCGGCCGGGGGCATCGGCGAATTGCGTGACAACGAGACGCATCTGATCCCACGCGCCATGATGGCGCTGCAGGGCCATGTCGACTTCGCGGTGTTCGGCGACGATTACGACACGCCCGACGGCACCGCGATCCGTGACTACATCCACGTCACCGATCTCGCTGCTGCGCATGTCGCGGCGTTGAAGCTGCTGGAAACGGGACATGCCGGCGGCAGCTTCAATCTCGGCACCGGCTCGGGTTTCTCGGTGCGCGAGATCCTCACTGCCATCAGGCAGGAGACCGGACGCGAGGTGCCGCACACCGTCAAGCCGCGCCGCGCGGGCGATCCCACCTATCTCGTCGCCGACCCCTCGGCCGCCCGGAAAGTGCTGGACTTCGTGCCGCGCCATTCCGACCTGCCGACCGTGATCCGCACCGCCTGGGCCTGGCACCAGAAGGCGCATCCGCTCAAATCGCGCTAAGCGCCGTATTGTCTTGCAGCCCGGAACCCCGAGCGGCTAAAGAGATTGTTACAGTCGGTGGCGGCGATCATCCCGGCCACCGCATGGCCGCCAAATGGAAGCCGCACAATTGGCTCGACAGCGCGAGCCGATTTTTCACAGCGAAGGCGATAATCGAAACCGCGCGTCGGCCCGCTATCAGGCGCGGTCCAAGGAGCACGAATGCATCAGGCTGCAAGCCTGCAATTCGAGCGCGTGATCGGCGAGCTCATGCTCTGGCACGCCGTGCCGGAGGACGAACGTTCGCCGGCACCGGCCTGGTGGTGGGGACCCGCGATGGCAGTGCTTGACGCGCATGAGCCGATGCAACACGCGTGGTGCCGTGAGCTGGGCCTCGGCGAGGGCTCGAGCTTCGCCGAAGGCGCGCATGCCATTTTCGAAATGTTCGTCGAGCAAACCTCGCCGTCCTGGCCGGATCATTTTCCGCGCAAACTGGACGTGAAGCCAGAGGACGTCCGCGAGTTGCAGCCGCAGCCGTCAGACGATAGCGCGTTTCAGCCTTAGCGCCGCGGCTTCGTCCGCAGTCGGATCCGCCACCGGCTGGAGCGGCGGCGCGACAGGCAAAACCATCGGCCGCAGCAGCTCGGCCATCTGCCGCGCCGGCACCGGCTTGGAGATCAGAAAGCCCTGCATCTCGTCGCAGCCGTGGGTCCGCAGGAATGCCTCCTGCTCGGCGTTCTCCACGCCCTCGGCGACCACCGTCATGCCGAGCGCCTTGCCCATGCTGATGATCGCCTGCGCGATCGCCTGGTCTTCCGAATCCTGCGGCAGGTCGCGCACGAAGGAGCGGTCGATCTTGATGGTGTCGATCGGGAAATGCTTCATCAGCGACATCGACGAATAGCCGGTGCCGAAATCGTCGATGGCAAGCCGGATGCCGCGGCTCTGAATCGCGTCGAGCACCTTCAATGCTCGACCGACATTGCGCATCATCATGCTCTCGGTGACCTCGAGCTGCAGCAGCACCGGCGACATGCCGGATGCCGCAAGCGCCTCGTCGACGTCCTGCAACAGATGCTCGTCGACGAACTGCCGCGGCGACAAGTTCACCGCCATCGACACCGGTAGCAGGCCGCGGCGCTGCCAGGCCATCGCCTGCGCGCAGGCTTCCTTCACCACCCAGCGGCCGATCGGCACGATCAGGCCGGTTTCTTCCGCAAGCGGAATGAACTGCGCCGGCGAAATATTGCCGAGATCGGGGTGGCTCCAGCGCAACAGCGCTTCCACGCCGGTGATCTGGCCGGTCTCCATGTCGACCTTGGGCTGGTAGTTCAGCGAGAACTGCTCGCGCTCCAGCGCCCGGCGCAGCGCGCTTTCGAGCGACAGCCGCTCGATCGACTGCGTCGTCACCTCCTTGGAGAAGAAGCGATAGCCGTTCTTGCCGTCCTCCTTGGCGAGATACATCGCCATGTCGGCGTTCTTGGTCAGCGTCTGCGCGTCGGCGCCGTTGGCCGGATACATTGCAATGCCGATCGACGCAGTGGTGTGGCACTCATGACCGGCAAGCTCCATGGGCTCGGCGAGCGCCGTCAACAGCCCGGTGGCGATGTGCTGGACGTCCTCGATCTCGCCGCACTGGTCGAGGATCACCACGAACTCGTCGCCCCCGAGGCGCGCCACCACGTCGCTTGCCCGCAGCGCGCCGCGCAGACGGTTCGCCACCTCGAGCAGGAGCAAATCACCTGCCTCGTGGCCCAGCGAATCGTTGATGACCTTGAAGCGGTCGAGATCGATGAACAGCACGGCGAAACGGTGATCATGGCGTTGCGCCGCGTCGATCGCCTCGCGCAGCAACCCGTTGAAGGTCTCGCGGTTCGGCAGATCGGTCAGACTGTCATGCGAAGCCAGATATTCGATGCGCTCATCGGCCTCGTTCTTCTCGTCGGCACGATCGAAGTTCTCGATGGCAAAGGAGACGTTGTCGGCGAGACGCTGCAACAGCTCGACGAACTCGGTGGTGAAGGTCTCCTGCTCGGTCGACATGTAGATCATCACGCCGACCGGCTTGTCGTGCGTGATCAGCGGGAACGCCGCGCCGGAGCGCGCGCCGTCGCTCTGCAGCACGGCATGGAAGGCGCTTACACGGTTGTCGTTGACATAGTCGTTGCTGACACAGGGCTGCCGGGTGCGAAACGCGGTGCCGCTCATGCCGCGGCCTTCGGGCCGGTCGGGATCGATGGAGAGGCGAACGTTCCGCGTGGTCTCGGCCGACGGTCCCGCGGCCGCGACGATCTCGAGCTGGTCGCTGTCGGCCCGGGCGAGCGCAATGGTCGTCGAGGTGAACTTGCCGCCGGTGGACGCGGCCTGGCACACGAGCTCAAACAGCTCGGTGCGTGACTTGGCGCGCACGATCGCTTCGTTGGTGGCGCTCAGTGCCGCGAACATGCGCGTCAGGCGTTCCTTCTGCGCCTCGGTCCGCGCCCGCTCCTCGGCCCCGTCGAAATTGTCCAGCGCAAAGGAGACGTTCTCCGCCAGCCGTCCCAGCAGCTGGATGAGATCGGGCGTGAACGTGCCTTCGTCCGGCGAGAGGAACAGGAGGATACCGACGGCACTGGTGCCGTTTTTCATCAGAGGGAAGCAGCCGCCCGACTTCGTGCCCTGATCCCGCGCGATATGGCGCCAGTGCGCCACACGAACGTCGGTGAGCAGGTCGTTGGTGACGCAGGGCGCTCTGGTGCGGAATGCGGTGCCGACGAGCCCCCGCCCTTCCGGCTCATCGGCGGACGTCGCGAAGCGCCATTTATCGACGTGATGGCGACACTCGCCCTTGGTGACGACAATATCGAGATTGCGGCCGCTCGGGTCCACCATGGCAATCGTGGCAGTGGAAAAGGTGCCGCCGAGCACGGCTGCGTCGCAGACCGCTTCGAACAATTCCGCACGGGTCTTCACCCGCATGATCGCCTCGTTGGTCGCGCTCAACGCTTCCAACATGTCCTGCAGGCGGTTGCGCTGCATCTCGGCTTTCGCCTTCTCGTCTGCGCGGTCGAAATTCTCCAGCGCGAAAGCCACATTGGCCTGGAGCCGCTGCAGCAGCTCGACGAATTCCGGCGTGAACGTGCCGCGATCCGGCGAGTTGAAGAGAAATACGCCTTCGAGGCGGCCGCCGTTGAACAGCGGCAGCGCCGCGGAGGATCCGATGCCGTTGCGGCGTACGCTGGCCGCCCAAGGCGCGATCCGGTCGTCGGCCAGCACATCGTTGCTGATGCAGGGCTGACGCGTGCGGAAAGCCGTTCCCGTCAACCCGCGTCCTTCGGGCACCTGGTCGGAGCTGGAGAATTTGAAGTTGCGGACCGTATCCGCGTTCGGCCCGTAGCAGGCGGTAACGCGGAGCAGCTCGGCATGATGATCGACCAGCGCAATGGCGGCGGACGTAAACTTCGCGCCCTTCGCCGTCGCTTCGCAGACGAGGTCGAACAGCTCGGCCCGCGAGTGTGCGCGCAGGATCGCCTCGTTGGTCGCGCTCAACGCCGCATACATGCGCGCCAGGCGCTCCTCTTCCTCCGCGATTCGCGCCTTCTCAGCCTCGCGGTCGAAATTGTCGATGGCAAAGCAGACGTTCTCGGCGATGCGCAGCATCAGCCCGACGATTTCCTCGTCCTTGGCCCAGGACCGGCTGAGGAAGGCCAGGATCACGCCAATGCTTTGGCCGTGCTTGATCAGGGGGGCCGCGACACAGGCGGCGACGCCGGTGTTGACGTTGGCCTGCTCCCACGGCGTACCCCTGGTGCGATGCGCGAGATCGCGCTCGACGATGGGCTTCTGCGTCCGAAACACCTCGCCGGAAATGCCACGGCCATAGGGGTTCTCGGGATCGACCGAATAGCTCGTCTGGGCGACGATCTCCACGTTCTCACCGGTACCCGCGACAGGCTTGAGCCAATGCGAATCCGGCTCCTTCAGCAAGACGAATGTCGCCAGCGACTTGCCGCCATGCACGGAGGCATCGCACACGAGCTGGTACAGCTCTTGCTCGCTTTTCGCACGCAGGATGGCTTCGTTGGTCGCGCTAAGCGCGCCGAACATGCGGTTGAGCCGCCGCGACGATCGCTCGCTGGTCTGCCGCGCGGTCTCGCGCGAAAAATTCTCCAGCGCATAGGAAATGTTGGCCGACATGCGCTCGAACAGCGACACCATCTGCTCGCTCAGCGAGCCGGCCTCGCTGCGGGTCACGAACAGCACGCCAACGCTGTTGCCGTTGCGCAGCAATGGCAGCGCCGCCGCGGCACCGATATTCGCCCTGGCCGCGCCCTCGCGCCACGCCAGCGAGCGCGAATCGTTCAAATAGTCATTGCTGATGCAGAGCTTCTGGCTGCGAAACGCTTCGCCGCCGACGCCCATGCCTTCGGGGGTGCCGGCTTCCGTGGTGATCTCGATCGCGCGCAGCCGTGCAACATCGTCGCCGCACCCCGCAGCAAAGCGAAGGCGCGAGTCGTTCGGCTCGACCAGGAACACGGCAACAGCCATGAAGTCTCCACTCGCGAACCCGGCATCGCAGACCTTCTGGTACAGCTCGTCCGGCGATTTCGCGTAGAGGATCGCTTCGTTGATGGCGCTCAACGCTGCAAAGGTGCGCGCGAGGGTCGTCTGCACGATCTTAACTCCCGGGCATTTCTGCCTGATTTTCCCGGGTACGTTATGAACGGCCATGGCCTAAGTGGTCGTTATTGCGCACGGGAAACCACCGATCAAAGTGAACGAGTGACGAACGACCGCCACGAAACTGTCGGGAATACCGCTGCACGGGAGGAATCTACGACGAAAGGCGCGCTCCCTTCACGAATTTGCAGCCCTGTATTGGTTTACCGGAGATTGATATCGCAGCTCCGCTTTGAGACGATGGCTCGCAACAACCGCCCACCAAGGGCGAAGACCTGAGGGAACGCCATGCCCATCGTCAAGGCCGACCGCCTCACGCGCGTCGGCGCTGCGCTGCTCCGCGCCGCCGGAGCCTCCGAGGAAGAGGCCGACGCTGTTGCCGTCGGCTGCGTCAACGCCAACCTCGCCGGGCATGACTCCCACGGCGTGATCGCGGTTCCGACCTATATCGATCGCATCAAGGCCGGGCACATCGTCCCCGGCGCCAAATGGACCATCGTCCGGGAATCGCCGACGACGACCGTGATCGACGGTCATTGGGGTTTTGGTTTCCACGTCAACGCCAAGGCGATGGCGCTGACCATCGATAAGGCGAAAACGGCGAACGTCGCCGCCTGCACCGTGTTCCGGCAGAGTCATGTCGGCCGCCTCGCCGCCTATCCGCTGATGGCAATGCGCGAAGGCATGATCGGGATTGCCACCGCCGATTCCGGCCGCTCGCCAAAACACGTCGCGCCGTTCGGCGGCAAGGAGGCGCGGCTCGGCACAAACCCGATCTCGATCGCGGTGCCGTCCGATCTCGATTCGCCATTCTATCTGGACATGGCGACATCCGCAGTTGCCGCGGGCAAGATCCAGCTCGCGGTCGCCCGCGGCGAGGAGATTCCGACCGGCTGGATCATCGATGCCGACGGCCGGCACACCACCGATCCCACGCAATATCGCAAGGGCGGCGCGCTGCTGCCGCTCGGCGGCACCGAAGGCTACAAGGGCAGCGGTCTCGCGGCCATGGTCGAGGTGCTCTGCGGCCTGCTCACCGGATTGGGATTCGGCGTCGAGCCGACCGGCCGGCACAATGACGGGTGCTTCATGGCCGTGTTCAACGTCGCCGCGTTCCGCCCGCTGAAGGAGTTCAGGCGCGAGGTCGCGGAATTTGCCCATTAGCTGAAATCGACCCCGCCGTCCGAGGGCAGCAAGGGCGTCTACTATCCTGGCGAGATCGAGGGCGCGCGCGAGCAGCAGCGTCTGCGCGACGGCATCGAGATCGAGGATGCGACCTGGGAGAAGCTGCGCGCGCTCGCGCGCGAATACCGGCTCGACACCGTCCTCGATCTGGCCTGACCCAATTCGGAGAACAGCAGCATGAATCGGCAGATGGTCCTGGTCGGCTTCCTTCAGGCGCAGAACTGCACGAACTTGCCGAGCTCGTGGCGGCATCCGGACTCGCGCTCCGATTCGATGTCGGCCGATTATTACCAGGAGATCGCCAGAATCCTCGAAGCCGGCAAGTTCCACATGGCGTTCTTCGACGATCGGCTGGCGATGCCGGACCGCTACGGCAACGACCACGCCCACACGGTCGAATACGGCATCCGTTGCGTGAAAATGGATCCACTGATCGTGCTGACCGCGATGGGCCTGGTCACCGACAGGCTCGGGCTGGGAGCGACCTGCTCGACCACCTATTACGAGCCGTTCGACGTCGCGCGCCGCTTCGCGACGCTCGATTTGATGTCCGGCGGGCGCGCGGGCTGGAACGTCGTGACGTCGCTGAACGATGGCGAGGCCCTCAACATGGGGCGCGAGTCCCATCCCGAACATGATTCCCGCTATGACAAGGCCGACGAGTTCATGGAGGTCGTGCTCGGCCACTGGGACACCTGGGAAGACGGCGCCCTCATCATGGACAAGACGAGCGGCCGCTTCGCGGATCCGTCCAAGGTGAAGCGGCTCGATCACAAGGGGGCAGCTTTCAAGTCGCGCGGGCCGTTCACCGTGCCGCGGTCTGACCAGGGCCATCCCGTGATCATCCAGGCCGGCGCATCCGGCCGTGGCCAGCGCTTTGCCGGACGATGGGGCGAGGTGATCTTCACCGCCGCGCGCAATCTCGCCGGCGCCAAGGACGGCTATGCGTCCGTGCGCAACGAGGCCGCGAAGGCCGGCCGCGATCCCGAGCAGATGTTCCTTTGCAATCTGACGACGCCGGTCTGCGCCGCGACCAAGGCGGAGGCCGAGGATAAGATGGCGCTGATCAACAAGTTGCCGCTCGAAATCGACGCGCTGTCACTGCTCGCCGAGGCGCTCAATTACGACTTCGCCTCCAAGGGTCTCGACGAGCCGCTGACGACGGACGAGCTCAAGAGCATGCAGGGCATTCTGGGCATCCGCGACGGCGTGCTGAAGAATTCCGGCAAGAGCAATCCGAGCGCGCGCGACTTCGTCACCTTCTCCGGCCGCGGCCAGGTCCACGATGCCATGGTCGGTGGTCCCAAGGAGATCGCGGATAGGCTCGAAGAAATGTTTGTCGAGCGCGGCTGCGACGGTTTTGTCATCGCCGCGACCTATGTGCCCGGCTCCTACGCGGACTTCGTCAAACATGTCGTGCCGGAATTGCAGCGGCGCGGGCTGTTCCAGAAGGAATATCGCGGCAAGACATTACGGGAAAATCTCGGGCTGAAGCGGCCGGCCGCCGGCGCCTGGAAAGTACAGCCGCGCGACGCCGCGGAATAACAACGAGGACAAGACATGCGCTGGCTGAAATTCACCGCCTCCGGCAAAACCTCCTGGGGCCTTGTCGAAGGGGATCAGGTGATCGCTGTCGACGGCGATCCGCTCGGCGAATGGCAGCGGACGTCGCGGACGCATCCGCTCAGCGACGTGAAGATCGAGCTGCCGCTGATCCCGCGCACCTTCTATTCCGTCGGCCTGAACTACCTGAAACATCTGAAGGAAGCCGCCGACAAGCGCGGCGAGGTACCCGCCGTGCCGGAACGGCCCGAGATCGGCTATCGCGCGCAGAACGCGCTGGTCGCGCATGACGAGGATGTCGTGATCCCGTCTTTCGCGACGGAAAAGATCCACTATGAGGGTGAGCTCGCCGTCGTCATCGGCAGAAAGGTGAAGCACCTGACGGCCGAGAACGCGATGGATTGCGTGTTCGGCTACACCATCGGCAACGACGTCAGCGAACGTTCCTGGCAGAAGGCCGACCGCAGCCTGTGGCGCTCGAAGAACGCCGACACGTTCAAGCCGATGGGTCCGTGGATCGAGACCGAGGCCGATCTTGCAAAGATGGAAACGATCGTCCGCGTCAACGGCAAGGAGACCAACCGCTTCCACACCAACGACATGATCTTTGGTGTGGTGCCGTTCCTGGTCGAGCTGACCAAATACTTCACGCTCTGGCCCGGCGACGTGATCTGGATGGGCACGGACGGCGCCTCGCCGGACATCAAGCACGGCGATATCGTGGAAATCGAGATCACCGGCGTCGGCACACTGCGCAATCGGTTTGTGCGGGAGGAGCGCTAGATCAGCTGATGGCGCCTGAGCGGCCCTTCACATGGTCGATAAAGGCGCGCAGCTTCGGCATGATTTGTCGGTGGCCGGGATAGTACAGGAACACGCCCGGTGTCATCGGCGCGTATTGCTGCAGCACATGCACCAGCTTTCCGGTCGCGATGGCGCCGTTGGCCAGTGGTCCGGGCACTTGCGCAAGACCCACACCTTCGATGGCGGCTCCGAGCATCGTGGGAAAGTCGTAGGCGATGAAAGGTCCCGAAACGGCAATCTCGATCGAACGGCCGTTGTCGTTGAGCGACCATGATGCGAGCGCACCATTCGATCGTCGCAGTCGCAAGCACGCATGCTCACGCAAATCGTCCGGGCGCTCGGGCCGGCCGCGTTGAGCAAGGTAAACCGGGCTGCCGACGATGATGAGAGGTAGCGGCTTCGTCAGCCGCACCGCAATCATGTCAGGCGTGATGAACTGGCCCATCCTGATGCCGGCATCAAAACCTCCGGCTGCGAGGTCGACCAGCTCTTCGCTTGCGGCGAGCTCCACCTCAATCTCGGGAAACGCCCGGCAGAACGACGCGACCACCGGCTCGAGCAGGATCGGCACGACCGAGCGCGGTACGGTGAGACGCAGGAGCCCGGCCGGCCGCTGTCCGAGCTCTCGGGCCGCCCCGCTTGCCGCGATCAGTTCCTCGAAGGCTGGCCTTGCGCGTGCAAGGAACCTCTCGCCGGCTTCGCTCAGACCGACGCTCCGGGTGGTGCGGATGAACAACGCCGCGCCGACGCGCGCCTCGAGCGCTCGTACCGCCTGACTGATGGCCGATGGCGTTACCCCGAGTTCAGCGGCCGCCCGGCGGAAACTGCGGTGCTGGGCGACACTCAGAAACGCCTCGACGCCGTCGAGCGCACCCTGCCTGACTGTGAAGTTCTGCTTCATAGCCCGTCAACATTATCGCGAATAGTCGCGCGCGGAAAGCGGCCTTACATCCGAATTGCAAATGAGCCGCACCGCCGCGGGCGATACTTGCGACATCGCGACGACCGCCGCGATCGGAGAAATGAAACCGATGAAGACAATCCGTCACGCCGTCCTGGCGCTCACCCTCACACTGACAGGTGTTACCTCCATGGCCGATCCATCCCTTGCCCAAGCACAAGTGCCGGCCCTCACGACCACCGGAGTGATGGTCATCCTGACCGTCAAGGCCGGCGTCACGCGGGAACAGGTCATGGCCGTCATGCCCGATGAAATCCGGCAGACCGTGCAGCTCTATCTCAACGGAAAAGTTCGCGAATGGTATTCGCGGTCCGATGGGCGCGGAGCCGTCTTCCTGCTGGACGCCAAGGATGTCGCCGAGGGACACGAGATCATGGATGGCCTCCCGCTCGCCAAGCAGGACCTCATCGACCACGAATACATCGCGGTCGGTCCGCTCATGCCGCTCCGCCTGCTCATGACCAAACCCTGAGCAGCCCCCGGCTGCGAACCGGATCGACCGGTTTCGAGTCCAACCCGACCCCGTCGGAAAATCAAGGACACCCGAACGTGCCACCGAGCTTCAACCTTCCGTTCGTCCTCAGCGTCGCCGGCGCCTTCCTGGCAAGCGCGGTGGTGGCCATCATTTATGTTTGGCCGGTGGTTCGCACGATGCCGCGTCATGACGCCTTGAGACTTCTCGCGGCTTTCCATGCGTTCAGGTTCTTGGGCATGAATTTCATGGTTGCCGGGTTCGTGTCTTCGGAGTTGAGCCCGGATTTCGCCGGCGACGTCGGATGGGGAGATCTCATCGCCGCCACTCTCGCGCTCGTTTCCATGGCGGCACTCTCCTGGCGATGGTCAATCGCCGTGCCGATGGTCTGGATATTCAATGTCTGGGGTACGCTGGATCTTCTGAATGCGTACTACATGGGCGCGACGAAGATCCAGAATCCCGGCCTCTTCGGCGCCGGCATTTATATCCCGGCGCTTTATGTGCCTCTGCTGCTGGTCAGCCACGCTCTGATCTTCATCATCCTGTTGAGGCCCGGATCGAAAGAACAGACACCGTGACACAGCCAGCGGATCGCAATCCGCGGACATGCCGGCCGAGATGACTTGCGTCCGACCGCGGCCTCCTCTCCCGAAGGAATGCCAATGAACACCGATGCTGTCTCCGTTGCCGTGATTGGCCCGCGTCCCGTCCGGCTCAGCTTGATATGGACCGTTTCATTCGCGATGCTGTGGACCTGGTTGATCTACTCGCTACCCGCATTTGCGGAGAGCGGCTTTCCTGCCCTGGGCGTTCGGCTGATGGTTCATGGGCTCATCGCGCTTGGCTTGTGGTTCGGCCTCGAAGGCACCGACTTGACGCCAAGGCAACGCAAGGCGACCTGGCTAGCCTTCATGGTGCCTTTCACGCTTTGGACTGCCGTCGCCTGGACGGCAGCCATCAACGGCGCATTTCGCACGGGCGCCTCTCCCTTGCCGCTGCTGCCAGCGGCGATCCTGCTGCCGGTGATCATCGGTGCTCCGGTGCTGCTGTGGTCGAAACGAGTGGGGCAGCTGCTCGATGCGATGCCGCCGACCTGGCTCATTGCCCTTCAGGTTTACCGCGTTTTTGGCACCCAATGGCTCGTCTACTGGCTGAGCGGGATGCAGCCAGGCCTATGGGCGCTCCCTGCAGGAACTGGCGATGTGCTGACCGGTCTCTTCGCCGTGCCGGCGGCGCTTGCGCTCGCAGTTGGAACGGCCGAGGGGCGGAAGGGGGCGATTCTTTGGAACATCTTCGGCCTCGCAGATCTCGCCGTCGCAATCACCTTGGGGATGATCATGTCGCCCGGCCCATTCCAGCTGATCGTTCCGAACGGCGCGAGCATGGCCCTGGACAGCTTTCCGAATGTGCTGACCCCCGCCTTCGTCGTGCCAAGCTCGATCCTGTTGCACGCGCTGTCGCTACGCCAACTGTTCCGGCGCAGCCGGGCGGAGATGGTGTAAGCCACGGCTGCGTCTCAAAACGGCAGCGCCACACTGGTCTTGATCTCCTTCAGCACCACATTGCTGCGGACGTAACGGATGCCGGGAATGCGGAACATGAACTCATCGAGGAAGCGGTTGTAGGCCGCCATGTCCTGCACGACGACGCGCAGGTGATAATCGGCGTCGCCCGTCGTCGCAAAGCACTCCAGCACCTCGCGACGCGTGGTAACGCGAGACACGAACTCGTCGACGAATTTGGCGTCATGCCGCTCCAGCGAGACATGGAGGATGGCGGACATCGCGAACCCCGCCTGCTCGCGTGCGACCAGCGCCGCATAGCCATGAATGACGCCGCTGTCCTCGAGCGCACGCACCCGGCGCCAGCAGGCCGAGGTGGACATGCCGACCGCGTCAGCGAGTTGCTGGTTGGTAGCGCGGCCGTCCTTCTGGAGGTGGGCGAGAATCCGCTCGTCTTGGTCTTCAATCATCGCGAGCCCTCAGATCGAGTAAATATACCAAATTTGCGGCCCGTACGCAAAATTCTACCGTTTTTGTACTCTGATCGGGATGAATAGGTAAGACCTACCAGCGCCCCAAGCCTAACCTTGGCCTATTCGGCAGGATGCCGCGCGAGGTCCGCTATGGACGCCATTCCGTCACTCGACGCCTATGAACTCTCCGACCGCTACGAGCGCGAGGACGGCCGCGTCTTCCTCACGGGCACGCAAGCCATCGTCCGCATCGCGCTCGACCAGATCAGGCGCGACCGCGCCGCGGGGCTTAATAGCGCCGGCTTCATCTCCGGCTATCGCGGCTCGCCGCTCGGCGGCATCGATCTCGAACTGTGGCGCATCCAGGAGCGCCTCAAGCGCGACCGCATCGAATTCCTCCCTGCGGTGAACGAGGACCTCGCGGCGACCGCGGTGCTCGGCTCGCAGCAGGTCGAAACCCAAGCCGACCGCGAAGTCGATGGCGTATTCGGCCTCTGGTACGGCAAGGGCCCCGGCGTCGATCGCTCCGGCGATGCGCTCAAGCACGGCAATGCCTACGGCTCGTCGCCACATGGCGGCGTGCTGGTGGTTGCCGGCGACGACCATGGCTGCGTGTCGTCCTCGATGCCGCACCAGTCTGACGTCGCCTTCATGAGTTGGTTCATGCCGACGCTGCATCCCGCAAGCGTCAGCGAATATCTGGAATTCGGCGAATATGGCTACGCGCTGAGCCGCTTCTCCGGCATGTGGGTTGGCTTCAAGGCGATCTCGGAGGTTGTCGAGTCGGGTGCATCCGTCGCGCTGCGTCCACCGCGCCTGTTCCGCACCCCCGACTTCACCCCGCCGCCGGGCGGACTGCACTATCGCTGGCCCGACCTGCCGGGCCCACAGATCGAGGAGCGGCTGGAAGCGAAGAAGCACGCGGTCTACGCCTTCGCCAAAGCCAATCCGATCGATCGCCATATCTACGACATTCCAAACGCCACCTACGGCATCGTCACCACAGGCAAGGCGCATCTCGATCTGATGGAGGCCCTGCGCCTGATGGGCCTCGATGAAGCCGCATGCCGCAGCATCGGCATCGACATCTACAAGGTCGGCATGGTCTGGCCGTTGGCACTGCATGACGCCATGGATTTCGTGGAGGGCAAGCGCGAGATCCTCGTGGTCGAGGAGAAGCGCGGCATCATCGAGAGCCAGTTCAAGGAATATTTTTACGACTACCCCGGCAGCAAGCCTGAGCGCATGGTCGGCAAGCACGACGAAACCGGCGCGCGGCTGATCTCCTGGATCGGCGAATTGTCGCCGCGCGCGCTGGCGTCCGTGCTCGCCCGCCGGCTCGATCCGATGTTTCCGGGGCTCAATCTCGCGACACGCGCCGCCGCACTGCTGCCGGAAGCCGAACGCACGATCAACGTCGCAGGCGCGACGCGCACGCCCTATTTCTGCTCTGGGTGCCCGCACAACATTTCGACAAAGGTGCCCGAAGGATCGAAGGCGCTGGCCGGCATCGGCTGCCACTTCATGGCGAGCTGGATGGATCGCGAAACGTCGTCGCTGATCCAGATGGGCGGCGAAGGCGTGAACTGGGCGGCCTCGTCGAGATTCACCGGCCGCAAGCACATCTTCCAGAATCTCGGTGAAGGCACCTACTACCATTCCGGCTCGATGGCGATCCGGCAGGCGATCGCTGCCAAGACCAACATCACCTACAAGATCCTGTTCAACGACGCCGTCGCCATGACCGGCGGCCAGCCGGTCGACGGACCCGTGAGCGTGCAGGCCATCGCGCACAGCGTCCGCGCCGAAGGCGTCGCCCGCATCGCGCTGGTGTCTGACGATCCCGCGCAGGTCCTGCCCGGGGATCTGCCTGGCGGCGTCACGATTCATCCCCGCGAGGAGATGGACGCCGTGCAGCGCGAGCTGCGCGACATCTCCGGCGTCTCGGTGCTGATCTATCAGCAGACCTGCGCCACCGAGAAGCGGCGCCGGCGCAAGCGCGGGCAGATGGCGGATCCCCAGCGCTTTGCTTATATCAACGATCTCGTCTGCGAGGGCTGCGGCGACTGCTCGGTCGAGTCCAACTGCCTCAGCGTCGAGCCAAAGGAGACGCCGTTCGGCCGCAAGCGGCAGATCAATCTGTCGGCGTGCAACAAGGATTTTTCCTGCCTCAACGGCTTTTGCCCGAGCTTTGTCACCGTCGAAGGCGCGACGCGCCGGAACAAGAGCGCGAGCCGGATCGATGCAATCGGTTGCGCGGCCACGCTTCCCCTGCCCGCGCCCGCCACGCTCGACCGTCCCTACGATCTGCTGGTGACCGGCGTCGGCGGCACCGGCGTGATCACGGTCGGCGCGCTGATCGGGATGGCCGCGCATCTGGAACGACGCGGCGTCTCGGTGCTGGATTTTACCGGCTTTGCACAGAAGTTTGGCCCAGTGCTGAGCTACATCCGCCTCGCCTCAAGTCCCGAAGCGCTGCACCAGGTCCGCATCGACCAGGGCGCGGCCGATGCCCTTATCGGTTGCGACCTCGTCGTCAGTTCCTCGCCGAAGGCGTCCGGCACCTATCGCCGCGGCACGCGCGCGGCCATCAACACCGCGGAGATGCCGACCGGCGATGTCGTCCGCTTCCGCGACGCCGATCTCGCGTCCCCCGATCGCCTGCGCGCGATCCGGCAGGCGATCGGCAACGACAATCTCGACACGATCAACGCCAACGCGCTAGCCGAGCGGCTGCTCGGCGATGCGGTCTACGCCAATATCATCATGCTGGGCTTTGCCTGGCAGCGCGGACTGGTGCCGGTCTCGCTCTCGGCGCTGCTGCGCGCGATCGAGCTCAACGGCGTCGCGGTCGAACGCAACAAGCAGGCTTTCGCCTGGGGCCGGATCGCCGCCGCCGATCCGGACTTCTTGCCGGAGGCCAGCGAGACGCCAAGGGCCGAGACGCTCGACCAGCTCATTGCTCGCCGGGCCGAGTTCCTCACGGCCTATCAGGATGGGGCTTATGCGGCGCGCTATCGCGCTATTGTCGCAGAAGTTCGTGCTGCCGAAGCCACCCTCAACAGCGAGGCGCTTACGGAGGCCGTCGCCCGCGCCCTGTTCAAGCTGATGGCCTACAAGGACGAATACGAGGTCGCGCGCCTGCACATGCAGACCGGCTTTCTCGACGAATTGAAGCGCGAGTTCGAGGATGGCTTCAGCGTCCAGTATCATCTCGCCCCACCGTTTCTGCCATCCGGGCACGACGCCCGCGGCCGCCCGCGCAAGCGCGCCTTCGGTCCGTGGATCCAGGCACCGCTCGCCATGCTGGCGCGGCTTAAGGTGCTGCGCGGAACACGGTTCGATCCGTTCGGCTACACGGCCGAGCGGCGCACTGAGCAAGAGCTGATCGTCTGGTATGAAGGCGTCATCGCGCAAATGCTGGACCGGATCGAAACGGCGGATCTACCCGATCTCGTCGCCATCGCCAAAGCCCCGATGGACATCCGCGGCTACGGTCCGGTGAAGGACATCGCGATTGCGAAGGTGAAGCCCGAAGTCGAGCGGCTGCTCGCCGCTCTGGCCAAATCTTCATCGGCAAAGATCGGCGCATACGGTTGACGCGACGCCACCGAGGCTTCAGCTTCCCGAGCTGAAGAGGCTCCCCTCTTCGAGTCCTGCAATCGGGTGGCGCATCATGGATTTCGACCAGTTGACCCTGACCCAGGCCGCGGCCGAACTCGCCGCTGGAACAATCACGAGCCATGCGTTCACTTCCCATGCGCTCGCCCGGGCCAAGGCTAACGCCGACCTGAACGCCTTCGTCACTCTGGATGAGGAAGGTGCCCTCAAAGCCGCCGTCGCATTCGAGACGCAGGGCGCAGGCGCCGGAAGCAGACGGCTCGGCGGCGTTCCCATCGTGATCAAGGACAACATCGAGGTGGCCGGGCTGCCCTGCACTGCCGGGACACCGGGGCTGAAGACCTTCATTCCAGGCATTGACGCGCCGGTCGTGGCGAAGTTACGCGCCGCGGGCGCAGTCATCATCGGCAAGACCAATATGCACGAGTTGGCTTTCGGCATCTCCGGTTACAACACCGCATTCAAGACCGGCGCCGAATACGGCGTGCGCAATGCCTATGACCGCGCGCTGATAGCCGGCGGCTCCTCTTCTGGCACGGGCGCCGCGATCGGCGCACGGATCGTGGCAGGCGGGCTCGGCACCGACACCGGCGGATCGGTCCGGGTGCCGGCTGCGCTGAACGGTTGCGCCTCGCTGCGGCCGAGCGTGGGTCGCTATCCGCAAGCCGGCATCGCGCCAATCTCGCATACCCGCGACACGGCAGGGCCGATGGCGGCGACCATGGCGGATGTCGCGCTGCTGGACAGCGTTATTGCGGGCGGTGATGCCGTTCGGCCGGCCGATCTGGGGCAGGTCCGTATCGGCCTCGTGAAGAGCATGCTGGCGAACCTCGACGGCGATACTGAAACCGCCTTTCAGGCCGCACTCGCCCGATTGAAAGCGCTGGGCGTGACGGTGGTCGACATCGAGATGCCTGAGCTGGCCCAGCTCAACGGCCAAGTCGGATTTCCGGTCGCGCTCTACGAAGCCTATGACGACATGGTCGCGTATCTCGACCGCACCGGCACAGGCGTCACCATCGAGGCCATGGTCGCGCAGATTGCGAGCCCCGACGTCAAGGCCACTTATGAAGGGCTGGTGCTGCCGCGCAAATTGCCGGCGCCCGACGGCAGCTTCGTTGATGCAAAGCCGCTTTACGACCACGCCATCGATGTCGCGCGGCCGGCGCTTCAGGCGCTGTATCAGCAGACCTTTGCAAGCAACCGGCTCGACGCCATCGCCTTCCCGACCACGCCGCGCGTCGCCATTGCCTCCAACCCGGAGTCCAGCAGCCTCGATAACTTCGGCCTGTTCATCCAGAACACAGACCCCGGCAGCAATGCCGGCATCCCAGGCATCCAGATTCCGATCGCGCTTGGCGAGACCAGCAAATTGCCGATCGGACTGGAGCTCGACGGCCCCGCGGGCAGCGATGAGCGATTGCTTGCTATCGGTATCGCGCTCGATGCCGTGTTTGGGCGGCCTCCCGCGCCGCGTTGACGCGATCGTAGCTTCTGGCCCAGGCCAAGGACCCTCGTCATTGCGAGGAGCGCTTGCGACGAAGCAATCCAGAGTCTTCCTGCGGAGAGATTCTGGATTGCTTCGCTTCGCTCGCAATGACGAAAGAAGGTGGGCACGGCGCTTTGCGCCTTTGTCCACCCTACGCACCGTGCCCGCTAAGAATACGGATTGATCAGCTTCTGCTGCTCGGCGCTGTGATGCACGAGCATGTCGATGAAGGTGCGCACCTTCGCCGACAGATGATGGCGATGCGGATAGACCGCGTTCATCGACATCTCGACCGGCCGGTATTCCGGCAGCAGGCGTACCAGACGGCCGGCGTCGAGATCGTCGCTCACCAGGAATCCTGCGAGCAGGCCGATGCCGGCGCCCTCGATCACCATCCGCCGCAGCGCTTCGCCGCTGTTGGTGACGAGGCTGCCCGAGATACGCACCGATGCCGGTGCACCCCTGCGATCGAGGAAGCGCCACTCGTCGCCGAAGGGATAGTTGAGGTGGCGGCCGCAATTGTGCTCGGTGAGCTCTGCGAGCTGGTGCAGCCGGCCGTGCTTTTCGAGATAATCGTGCGAGCAGCACAGCACGTGACGCCAGGTGGCGAGGCTGCGGACGATCAGGCTTGAATCCGGCGGCGGCGTCATGCGCAGCGCAATGTCATACCCCTCCTCGATGAGATCGACATTGGCTTCGCCCATGCGCAGATCGACCTTCACGTCCGGATAGGTCGACAGCATCTTTGCCACGACCCCCGCCACGAAAGGCACCATGTGCGTGGCGGAATGGATCCGCAGCGTGCCGCGCGGCACCGACTGCAAGGCGCCGGCGATGTCGTCAGCCTGCTCGATGTCGGACAGGATCTGGACGCAGCGGTCGTAATAGGCCTTGCCGATTTCCGTGACGCTGACCTTGCGGGTGGTGCGATTGAGCAGCCGCGCGCCGAGCCGTTCCTCGAGCGCCTGGATGTGGTTGCTCACCATGGTCGTGGACATGTTGAGCTTGCGGGCGGCGGCGGAGAACCCGCCGGTATCAACGACCCGGACGAAAGCGGTCAGGCTGGTCAGCCGGTCCATAGGGCGCCTCGGATTATGCAGTGCGAGTGGACAATCATTTTGCTTTTTGGCGGATTATCACAAGCGCCGGGACAGCGCATCTTCTCCCCCGACAACAGCGCCCCTTCGGAACGGGACGTCTGGGGATTCCGGAGAATGTCATGTCGAACGCGACTTATACTACTGAAACACCTGACAAAATCAGCCTGAAGCCGTCCCGCCTGGCGATCCAGCGCGCGGCGCTCGGGCTGGCGCTGGCCCTCGGCGTCGCTGTGGCCGGCGACTTTGGCTACGATTACCTGACGACCGGCCGCTACCTGGAATCGACCGATGACGCCTATGTGAAAGCCGATTCCACCATCATCGCCCCGAAGGTGTCGGGCTACATCGCCCAGGTGCTGGTCGGCGACAACGAAAAGGTGAGAGCGGGCCAGGTGCTGGCCAGGATCGACGACCGCGACTTCAAGGCCGCGCTCGGCCAGGCCCGCGCCGACGTTGCCGCAGCCGAAGCCTCGGTTCGCAATCTCGATGCCCAGCTTGAACTGCAACAGCCGATCATCGAGCAGAGCACCGCCGACGTCACGGCTGCCGACGCCAATCTGAAATTCGCGCAGGAAGAGCGCGCCCGGTACGACGATCTCATGAAGTCGGGCTCCGGCACGATCCAGCGCGCGCAGCAGACCGACGCTGCGCTCCGCGCCAGCAACGCGCAATTGCAGCACGCCAAGTCGGGCCTGGTCGCCGCGCGGCGCAAGGTCGATGTGTTGACCACCCAGCGCGCCCAGGCCACCGCGCAGCTCGATCACGCTCGCGCGGTCGCGGACCAGGCTGAGCTGAACCTGTCCTACACCGAGATCACGGCGCCGGTTGACGGCACGGTCGGCGCCCGCAGCTTGCGCGTCGGCCAATACGTGCAGGCCGGCACGCAATTGATGGCAGTGGTGCCGCTCGACGCAGTCTATGTGGTCGCTAACTTCAAGGAGACCCAGCTCACGCATGTGCGCGCCGGCCAGCCGGTCGAGCTGCACGTCGACAGTTTCCGCAATCGCACGCTGCATGGTCATGTCGACAGCCTTTCGCCGGCCAGCGGACTTGAATTCGCGCTGCTGCCTCCCGACAATGCCACGGGTAACTTCACCAAGATCGTGCAGCGCGTGCCGGTGAAGATCGTGCTCGACGATCACAGCCTCGCGGGCCTGCTGCGGCCCGGCATGTCGGCGGTGCCGACCGTCGACACCAAGGCAACCGTGGTGGCCGAGCGCGAGACGGCGAAGCGCGTCGCCGACAACGCGCCGCGTCCGAACGGCGGCTGAGGCCGCGGGATCCCGGCAGGATTATCAAGTCCTGCCGGATGATCCTTCCCGCACTTTCCCGATTATCGAATTCATCCGCCCAACGCATCCTGTCTCGCAACTGAGACGAGGCTTCCATGAGCACGCTTCAACCGACCCTCGACTCCGCTTCCGCCGCCAATCTCCGCGCCCCGGCTGCCGCTCCCGCCACACCGGCGGTTTCCGCCAAAACCTGGATCGCGGTGATCGGCGCCACGCTCGGCGCTTTCATGGCGGTGCTGAACATCCAGATCGTCAACGCCTCGCTCGCCGACATCCAGGGCGCGATCGGCGCCGGCATCGACGACGGCGGCTGGATCTCGACTTCCTACCTGATCGCCGAGATCGTGGTGATCCCGCTGTCCGGCTGGCTCGCGCAGGTGTTCTCGATCCGGATCTATCTGCTCACCAATGCGATCCTGTTCCTGGTTCTCTCCGCGGCCTGTGCGCTGGCGCAGGACCTGCCGCAGATGATCGTGCTGCGCGCGGTGCAGGGCTTTACCGGCGGCGTGCTGATCCCGATGGCCTTCACGCTGATCATCACGCTGCTGCCGCGTGCCAAGCAGCCGGTGGGCCTTGCGCTGTTCGCGCTGTCAGCGACGTTCGCGCCGGCGATCGGCCCGACTATCGGCGGCTATCTCACCGAGAATTTCGGCTGGCAGTACATCTTCTACGTCAACCTCGTGCCGGGCGCGATCATGGTCGGCATGCTCTGGTACGCGCTCGACGCCAAGCCCATGAAGCTTGCGCTGCTGCGCGAGGGCGACTGGGCCGGCATCATCACCATGGCAATCGGCCTGTCCGCGCTCCAGACCGTGCTGGAGGAAGGCAACAAGGACGACTGGTTCGGCTCGCCCTTCATCGTCAAGCTCAGCGTGATCGCGGCGGTGGCGCTGATCGCCTTCCTGATCATCGAGCTCACCGTGAAGAGGCCGCTGTTGAACCTGCGCCTGCTGGTCCGCCGCAATTTCGGCTTCGGCATGCTCGCCAATTTCCTGCTTGGCGTCGCACTCTACGGTTCGGTGTTCATCCTGCCGCAATATCTGTCGCGCATCCAGGGCTACAATGCCGAGCAGATCGGCACAGTGCTGGCCTGGACCGGATTGCCGCAGCTCGTGCTGATCCCGCTGGTGCCACGCCTGATGCAGAAATTCGACGCGCGGATCATCATCGGCGTCGGTTTCGTGCTGTTCGCAGGCTCAAACTTCATGAACATCTATATGACCAACGACTACGCCGCCGACCAGCTGCTGTGGCCCAATGTCGTTCGCGCCATCGGCCAGGCGCTGGTGCTGGCGCCGCTATCGGCGGTCGCAACCGCCGGCATCGAGGCGGAGAACGCCGGCTCGGCGTCCGGCCTGTTCAACATGATGCGCAATCTCGGCGGCGCCGTCGGCATCGCGCTGCTCCAGACCGTGCTGACCAAGCGCGAGCAATATCACTCCAACGTGCTGATGCAATCGGTCTCGGTGTTCGAGCAGGCCACCCGTACGCGGCTGGAGCAGCTCACGCAATATTTCGTCAATCACGGCGTGCTCGACCGTGCCGACGCCGCGCATCGCGCCTATGTCGCGATCGGCCATACCGTGCAGAAGCAGGCTTACATCTTTGCCTTCAGCGACACCTTCTACCTGCTCGGCATAGCGCTGATCGTGGCCCTGATCGCCGTCTTCTTCCTGAAGAAGCCCGGTCAGAGCTCGGCCGGCGGAGCTCACTGAATCAACCCAGCAAAGGAGAACGACCATGAAACCCCGCATGAATTTCTACCAGGCCGCCCCCGACACGATGAAGGCGCTGATGGCGCTGGAAGAGCAGATCCAGTCCACCGGGTTGGAGAAATCGCTGATCGAACTCGTCAAGATCCGCGCATCGCAAATCAACGGCTGCGCTTTCTGCATCAACATGCATACCGAGGACGCCCGCAAGCGCGGCGAGACCGAGCAGCGCATCTATCTGCTCAACGCCTGGCGCGAATCCCCGCTCTATACCGACCGCGAGCGCGCGGCGCTGGCCTGGACCGACTCGGTGACGCTGATCGCGGAAACGCGCGCGTCCGACGACGTCTACTCCGAGGTCCGCGCGCAGTTCTCCGATGCGGAGACGGTGAACCTGACCATGCTGATCGGCGCCATCAACGCCTGGAACAGGATCGCGATCGCGTTCCGCGCGGTTCATCCGGTGAAGGTGAAGGCGTCGGTGGCGTGACGGGGGCGTTCCCCGGGTGCAAGTCTCGTAGGGTGGGGAAAGGCGCACGTGCGCCGTGCCCACCGTACTTCGATGAATTCATCAGAAGCGGTGGGCACGCTTCGCTTTGCCCACCCTGTACCCTTTGGGGTTCGCAGCCAGTCTAACGGTGTAGACTGGGAGTGCGGGCCGATCCGCCGGGAGCAGCCTTGCCCACCTGTGTCTTGAACACCGACGTAGGAGCCGCGCCCCGGCAGAGCGGCCGCGGTCGATATCCAGTAGGAGGTTTGCGCCGAGAGCGCCAGTACAGGGATTGATCGAGATCGCGGTGGCCCGCTTTTGAGAGCAAGGAGGTCCCAAAATGATCGAAGATGCACACTGGTTCGCCGGGATCGATTGGGCAACGCAGAGCCATAGCGTTTGCCTGCTGGATGCCGAAGGAAGACAGGTTGCTCGGCGCGAGTTCGCCCATGACGGCGCTGGGCTGACGGAGCTGCGTGACTGGCTGCTTGAGAAGACCAAGGCCGCACCGGGACAGATCGCCGTGGCGATCGAGATGCCGCACGGCCCGGTGGTGGAGATGTTGCTCGAACACGGGTTTGCGGTGTTTGCCATCAATCCCAAGCAGCTCGACCGCTTCCGTGATCGTTTCACGGCAGCTGGTGCCAAGGACGACCGCCGCGATGCCCATGTGCTCGCAGGCTCGCTGCGCACGGATCGCGCGGCCTTCCGCCGGCTTGTGGTTGATGATCCCACGATGATCGAGTTGCGTGAGTGGTCGCGCTTGGCCGACGAACTGCAGCAGGAGCGCACGCGTCTCGCCAACCGTCTTCGCCAGCAGTTGTGGCGCTATTATCCCCAAGCCACCAAGTTGACCGACGATGTCGCCGACGAATGGTTCCTGGCCCTTTGGCAGAAGGTGCCGACCCCGGACAGGGCGGCCAAGGCCAGCGAGAAGGCCATCGCGCGCATCCTGAGTGCATATCGTATCCGCCGTTTCGATGCGGCGGCGGCGCTCAAGATCTTGCGTGAGACCCCGCTGTTCGTGGCGTCGGGCACGACCGAGGCCGCCTGCGCCCACATCCGCAGCCTGGCGGCGCGCCTGCATCTGGTCAATCGGCAGATCAAGGAGGCTCATCAGAGCCTGGACCGTCTCTGTGCCGAGCTCGAAGCAGAGGAGAGCGCCTCGGGGCAGAGCCCGGCGCAGTGCGACGTGACGATCCTACGCTCCTGGCCAGGTATCGGCAGGATCAATCTCGCCACACTGCTCGCCGAGGCCGCAGAGCCCCTGCGCAGACGAGATTACCATGCTCTGCGCGCTTTGGCAGGAGCTGCCCCGGTGACGCGGCAAAGCGGCAAGCAGCGCTTCGTGGTCCGTCGCCTCGCCTGCAACAGGCGGCTGCAGAGCGCGGTCCATCACTGGTCTCGTGTCGCCATGCAACACGATGCGGCCACCCGGAAACGGTATGATGCCTTGCGGGCGCGGGGACATGGCCACGCGCGCGCCCTGCGCAGCGTCGGGGATCGTTTGCTCTTTGCCCTCTGCACGACACTCAGGCGGCAGACCCCTTACGATGCGGACTACAACAGCGAAAACATCACCGCGACAGCGTAATCTCATTCCTTTGTTCGGCCGGGCGCGGACCATTCCTTCGTCCCGACCTGACGATCGCCAAGCGTCGCGCGCGCAGACGATGTCCAGGATGCCGAAGGCACCGGCAAAGCCGGCGCGCAGCGTCCTGGACTGCGTCGAGCACGGCGCTATGCTGGGTTCAGCAAGGACACTTCCCCCTTGACGGACGGTAGGAGGTCCTACGATAGCGGAGTATGGCCTAAACCGCCGTCGCCTTGGCGAACTCCACATAGATCTCGCGAAGCCGCGCGGCGAGCGGGCCGGGCTTGCCGTCGCCGACCTTTTTGCCGTCGATCGCCACCACCGGCTGGACAAACAGCGAGGCCGACGTCGCAAAGGCTTCCTTCGCGGCCAGCGCCTCTTCCACCGTGAACGAACGCTCCTCGACGCGGAGCTGACGCTCTTCGGCGAGCGCGACAACGGCCTTGCGGGTGCAGCCGGGCAGGATCGCGTTGGAGTTCTTGCGGGTGACGATGACGTCGTCCTTGGTGAGAATGAACGCCGACGACGAGCCACCTTCGGTGACGTAGCCGTCTTGCAGCATCCAGGCCTCGCCGGCGCCGGCTTCGGCAGCCGCCTGCTTCGCCAGCACCTGCGCCAGCAGCGCCACGCTCTTGATGTCACGCCGTTCCCAGCGGATGTCGGGCACCGTGATCACGTTGATGCCAGTCTTGGCGGAAGCTGCGTTGATGATGTCCTTTTCGGACGTGAACATCACCAGGCTCGACTTGACGTCGCCCTTGGGGAAAGCGAAGTCGCGGCCCTTGTCGGCGCCGCGCGTGACCTGGAGATAGACCAGGCCGTTGACCACCTTGTTGCGGGCGATCAACTCCTTCTGGATCTCGGTGATGCGCTCGACCGTCTCCGGCAGCCTCAAGCTGATCTCGCCGACCGAGCGCTCCAGTCGCGCCAGATGCGAGGCGTTGTCGACCAGCTTGCCGTCGAGCACGGCCGAGACCTCGTAGATGCCGTCGGCGAACAGGAAGCCGCGATCGAGCACCGAGATTTTGGCTTCCGAGAGCGGGACGAATGAGCCGTTGACGTAGGCGGTCGAATCCAAGGCTGGTCTCCTGGCGGGAAAAAGGGGATTGCGGGCTTATACGCGAAATGAGGGTAGCGATCACCCCTCTATTAGTCATTCCGGGGCGGCGCGTAGCGACGAGCCCGGAATCCATAACCACCAGCCGGGGTTATGGATTCGGGCCTGCGCCTCCGGCGCATCCCGGAATGACGGCGGGGACTAATGCGACAAAATCTTCGACAAGAACTTCTGCGCACGGTCGCTGCGGGGCTTGCCGAAGAAATCGTCCTTCGGCGCGTCCTCGACGATCTCGCCGCGGTCCATGAAGATGACGCGGTTGGCGACCTTGCGGGCAAAGCCCATTTCGTGGGTCACGACCATCATGGTCATGCCGTCATGGGCGAGGTCGACCATGACGTCGAGCACCTCGCTGACCATTTCAGGATCGAGCGCCGAGGTCGGCTCGTCGAACAGCATCACGATCGGATCCATCGCGAGCGCGCGCGCGATCGCAACACGCTGCTGCTGGCCGCCGGAAAGCTGCGCCGGAAATTTTTGCGCCTGCTCCTTCAGGCCGACGCGGTCCAGGAGCTGCATGCCCTTCGCCACCGCCTTGTCGGACGACCGCCCCAGCACCTTCTGCTGGGCGAGGCAGAGATTGTCGATGATCTTCAGATGCGGGAACAGCTCGAAATGCTGGAACACCATGCCGACGCGCGAGCGCAGCTTCGGCAGGTTGGTCTTGGGATCGTTGACCTTGGTGCCGTCGACGCTGATGTCGCCTTTCTGGAACGGCTCCAGTGCATTGACGCATTTGATCAGCGTCGATTTCCCCGATCCCGAGGGACCGCAGACGACGACGACCTCGCCCTTGGTGACGCTGGTGGTACAGTCGGTCAGCACCTGGAAGGTCGGGCTGTACCATTTGTCGACGTGGCTGATTTCGATCATGACCGACTTGCTCTAGCGGATGATGGCGATGCGCGCCTGGAGGCGGCGGACGCCGAAGGACGCGATACAGGAAATGGTGAAGTAGACGACGGCAGCAAACAGATACATCTCGACCAGACGGCCGTCGCGCTGTGCGACCTTGCTGGCCGCACCGAGGAAGTCCGTAATCGACAGCACGTAGACCAGCGAGGTGTCCTGGAACAGCACGATGGTCTGCGTGATCAGCACCGGCAGCATGTTGCGGAATGCCTGCGGCAGCACGACGTAGCGCATGGTCTGCGCATAGGTCAGGCCGAGCGCGTTAGCAGCGGCCGGCTGTCCCCGCGAGATCGACTGTATGCCGGCACGCATGATCTCGGAGAAATACGCCGCCTCGAACATGATGAAGGTGATGAGCGAGGAGGCGAACGCACCGACGCTGATCGGCCGCGACGCACCGGTCAGCCCCCTGCCCGATATAGGGCACCAGGAAGTAGAACCAGAAGATCACCAGCACCAGCGGCAGCGAGCGCATGAAGTCGACATAGACGCCGGCGATGCGGCCGAGCGTCTTGTAGCCGGACAGCCGCATCAGCGCGATCGCCGTGCCGAAGACGAGCCCGCCGAGCGCTGCGAGGCCCGTCAGCATCAGTGTAAACGTCATGCCCTCATAGAACAGATAGGGCAGCGCGCGAATGATGACGCCGAAATCGAAATTGCTGAACATGGCGTTATTTCCCCGTGATGTAGCCGGGGATCGCGACCCAGCGCTCGAGGAAGCGCATCGCGGTCACGACGACGGCGTTGACGAGGAGATAGAGGAGCGTTGCGGCGGTAAAGGCCTCGAACACCTGAAAGGAGAACTCCTGCATCGAGCGCGCCTGCCCGGTCAGTTCGAGCAGACCGATGGTGATGGCGACCGCCGTATTCTTGATGGTGTTGAGGAACTCGGAGGTCAGCGGCGGCAGGATGATGCGGAATGCCATCGGCAGCAGGATGTATCGATAGCCCTGAAAGGTCGTGAGACCGAGCGCCGTTGCCGCCATCTTTTGACCGCGCGGCAGCGAGCCGATACCGGCCTGCAATTGTATCGCGACGCGGGCCGACATGAAAAATCCGATGCCGATCGCCGAGGTCCAGAACGGCGCGTTCGGCAGTTGCTTCAGCCAGGTGCCGGTCGACTTGGGTAGCAATTCCGGCAGCACGAAGAACCACAGGAACAGCTGCACCAGCAGCGGCATGTTGCGAAAGAACTCGACCCAGCAGAAGCCGAACCAGCCGGCAGCCTTGGACGGCAGCGTCCGCATGACGCCGACGATCGAGCCGAAGACGAGCGCGATGATCCAGGCGAGCACCGCGGTCTTCAGGGTCAGCACCAGGCCCGACAGCAGCATGTCGAGATAGGTGCCGGTCCCCATCGGGTTGGGCTCGAAGAAAATTCCCCAGTTCCAATGGTAGTTCACGTGTCCCCGCGCGAACGCGCCCTTCAGAGAGCTCTTGGGCATCTATGCAAATGTCCGGCCACTCTGGTGTCAAGAGTGGCCGGACATGATCTCGATCAAGCGATCGAAATTATATCTTACTTATAGTCATCCGGGTTCGGCGAGTCCGAAGGTTTTGCAAACTCGTGCTTCAGCGCGTCGGAAATCGGCGTGTTGAGGTTCAGGCCCTTTGGCGGAATCTTCTGGGTGAACCACTTGTCATAGATCTTCTCGCCTTCGCCCGAGGTGTAGAGCGCAGCAGTCGCCGCATCGACCACCTTCTTGAACGGCGCGTCGTCCTTGCGCAGCATGATGCCGTAAGGCTCGGGCTTGGAGAACGCATCCTTGGAGATGACGTAGTCGTCTGGCGTCTTCGAGCCGGCAACGAGGCTCGCGAGCAGAACGTCGTCCATCACGAAGGCGACGGCGCGGTCGGTTTCGACCATCAGGAAGGCCTCGGCATGGTCCTTGGCCGGGATGATGTTGGCACCCAGGCCCTTCGCGACATTGGCCTCGGTGAGCTGCTTGATGTTGGTGGTGCCGGCGGTGGAGACCACCGTCTTGCCCTTGAGATCGTCGATCGACTTCAGGCCGCTCGACTTCTTGAAGACGTAGCGGCTGGCGGTCAGATAATGGGTGTTGGTGAAAGCGACCTGCTTCTGGCGCTCTGCATTGTTCGTGGTCGAGCCGCATTCGAGGTCGATGGTACCGTTCGCCATCAGCGGGATGCGGGTCGCAGAGGTGACCGGATTGAGCTTCACCTCGAGCTTGTCGAGCTTGAGCTCCTTCTTCACGGCATCGACGATCTTGTAGCAGATGTCCATCGCGAACCCGACGGGCTTCTGGTTGTCGTCGAGATAGGAGAACGGGATCGAGGAATCGCGGAAGCCCAGCGTGATGGTGCCGGTGTCCTTGATGTTCTTCAGCGTGCCGGTCAGCTCTTCGGCGCCGGCCTGGCTGACGACAAAGGTCGCGGCGAGCGCAAGGCCGATGTGACGGAAATGTTTCACTTTTTCTCCCCTTTCAGGATGATGCGGCCGGATGCAAGCACATCTCGGCCCGGATTAGAATGTGACTTTCGGCTGGATGCCGGCTCAGGTTAATGGCCCCGGGTCAGCGGCTTTGGCAATTCGCCCAGATCCCAGAACAGCCCGGCCATCACCGTCAAGGCCTCTTCGGTCAATGGCAGCAGGATGTGCTCATTGGGCGCATGCTGGGAGCATCCGGGATAGGAATGCGGGATCCAAATCGTCGGCAGGCCCAGAATCTCGGAAAATACGTCGTTCGGCAGCGAGCCGCCGAAGTTCGGCAGCACGGCCGGCATCTTGCCGGTGGTGTTCTGGACTGACTCCGCCGCCCATTGGATCCAGGGGCTGTCGAAATCGGTGCGCGAGGCGGCAAAGCTCTGGGCCGCCCGCACCTCGACCATCGGAAAGCCCTTTGCGACCAGATGGGCGCGGACGGCATCGATCAGGCCGTCAACCTTTGTGCCGACCACGAAACGCAGTTGCAGCACGGCATTGGCGTGGCCGGGAACGGCGTTCGCCGGCTTCTCGATATTGCCTGACGACAGCGCCAGCACTTCCAGCGTGTTCCAGGCATAGAGCCGTTCGGCCGCGGACAGACCGTCCTCGCCCCAGTTCTCCGCAAGCGCGGGCTCGTCCTCGGTCGGCACCACCTGCACATCGGCAAGATAGCTGCGGATCTGGTTGGTCAGCCGCGGGGGCTTCAGCGCGTCGAGTTGAAGGCGGCCGTGGCCGTCGACCAGCGTCGAAATCGCGTTGACGAGGAGGGTCGCGGGGTTCGCGAGCACGCCGCCCCAATTGCCGGAATGATGGCCGCCGTCGCGCAGGTTCACGTCGAGATAGATGCGGATGCCGCCACGGCAGCCCAGGAACAGCGTCGGCCTATCCGCCGACAGCCGCGGCCCATCGGAGGCCATGAACAGGTCGGCCTTCAGCGTGCCGCGGTTGAGATCGCAGACCTTGCCGAGATCGGGCGAGCCGATCTCCTCGCCCATCTCGACGATGAATTTGGCATTGAAGCCGAGCTTGCCGCCGCGGGCCTCGCGTACCGCGCGGAGTGCCGCCATGTTGATGCTGTGTTGGCCCTTGTTGTCCGCGGTGCCGCGGCCGTAGAGGCGAATGCCTGCTGCCGTCGTGCGCCAGGGATCGCGGCCGTCGCGCCACTCTCCCTCCATGCCGTCGACGACGTCGCCATGGCCATAGATCAGCACGGTCGGCGCGGACGTGCTCTCGATACGCTCGGCGAACAGGAACGGTGCCTTGCCGCTGGGGGATTCGACGATGCGGCTGGTGAAGTCGAGCGCGGCAAAAGCCGGTTGCATCTCCTGCTCCAGATAGGCGCGCAGCTCGGGGCCGCGCGACGGATTCTGGCTTTCGGTCTTGAAGCCGACGCGACGGTCGAGTTCGGCGAGGAACCCGCCGGATTTGAAATCGTCGCGGGCGCGGGCGATGGCGTCGGCTCTGGTCATGACTTGCTTTTTCAAGGTCTCGAGGCGGGCGAGCTTAGAGGGCTACACTGGCTCTCGGAAGTGGCGGGGCTTGGATCGTTCTTGGGATTTGCTTCTTGCTCTCTTGAGATTGGCTTGCCAAGGGCGGCAGCGCAGCTGATTTTGGCCTTGCCAAGGTCGCGATATATGCAAGAACTTCGCCAAATTGGGGCGCACATCTATCATTCGAAGGGCGCTCAGTACAGGGCGCCGGGGGACAGCATGGCCAAGCAGATCAGGCTCAACGCATTTGCGATGAATTGCGTCGCGCATCAATCGCCCGGCCTGTGGACCCACCCGCGCGACCGCACGGCCGAATATAACCGCCTGCCCTACTGGATCGATCTCGCCAGGACCCTGGAACGCGGCCGTTTCGACGGGCTATTCCTGGCCGACGTGCTCGGTGTCTATGATGTCTACGGCAACAGCCCCGACGCAGCCTTGCGCAATGCAGCACAGACGCCGTCGAACGAGCCCCTGCTTCTGCTCTCGGCGATGGCCGCGGTCACCAAGAACCTGGGATTCGGCGTCACCAGCAATCTATCCTTCGAGCCGCCCTACCCGTTCGCGCGGCGGATGTCGACGCTCGACCACCTGACCGAGGGTCGGATCGGCTGGAACGTCGTCACCGGCTATCTCGACAGCGCCGCGCGCGGCGCCGGCAAGGACAAGCAGACTGGGCACGACGACCGCTACGACATCGCCGACGAATACATGGAGGTGGTCTACAAGCTCTGGGAAGGAAGCTGGGAGGACGACGCGGTGCTGCGGGATCGCAAGCGCGGCATCTTCACCGATCCCAGCAAAGTTCATCGCATCAATCATGAGAGTGCGAATTACCGCATCAACAACACCATTCACCTCAGCGAACCGTCGCCGCAGCGGACGCCCGTGTTGTACCAGGCCGGGACTTCGCCGCGCGGCCGGCAGTTCGCCGCAAAACATGCCGAATGCGTGTTCATGTCGGGACCGTCGCCCAAGATCATTGCGCCGCGGGTCTCTGCGATCCGCCAGGAAGCCGCCGCGATCGGCCGCAACCCGGCCGAGATCCTCATGTTCAACATGATGACGATCATCCTCGGTAACACGGAGGCCGAAGCGGCCGCCAAATATGCCGACTACCGGTCGCATATCAGTCCGGAAGGCGCGCTGGCCCTGATGTCGGGATGGACCGGCATCGATTTCTCCGGCTACGAGCTCGACCAGCAGGTCCGACACGTCCAGAATGATGCCGGCCGCAGCGCACTCGATAACGTCACCCGCGGCGACCCCGACCGCGTCTGGACCGTGCGCGACGTCATCGAGCATGTCGGCATCGGCGGCGCCGGCCCGGTCGTGGTGGGCACGCCGGAAAGCGTCGCCGACAGGATCGAGGACTGGTTCGAGAAGACCGACGTCGACGGCCTCAATGTCGCGTTTGCGATCTCGCCCGGCGATTTCGAGGACATCGCCGATATGCTGGTGCCGGAACTGACCAGGCGTGGCCGGTACAAGCCGGAATACGCCAAGGGCACACTGCGAGAGAAGCTGTTCGGCGGCGGCCGTGCGCGGCTCGACGCACCGCATCCGGCGGCGGGGTATCGGTTGGGGACGAAGGGGTAGGCTGCCTCCTCCTCGTCATTGCGAGCGCAGCGAAGATTCCATGGGGAGTGGATAGCAGCCAAGTCTGAGGCCAGACTGAGGTTGCTGAAACACTCAACCTGGAGACAATGATGTTGCTCGATCATCCTTCCGACGGACTGGCCGCTATCCGCACGCAGTTTGGCGCAATTTTCGTGTCATTGGAACTGAGCCGCTCGACATGGCTGGTGACCTCGCTGTCGCCCGGCAAGGGCGAGAAGATGTCGAAGCGCAGCGTGGAGGCCGGCGATCTTGCGGAACTCTTGAAGCTGTTTGCGGAGCTGAAGCGCAAGGCACAGGCGCGAACGGGTGAGAGCTATCCGATCATCACGATCCAGGAGGCGGGGCTGGACGGGTTCTGGCTGCACCGCGCCTTGCAGCAGGAAGGCATCGAGAGCCACGTGGTCGATCCGGCCTCGATTGCGACGCCGCGCCGGCGCAGGCGGGCCAAGACGGATCGGCTCGATGGCGAGACGCTGTTGCGGGCGCTTCTGGCCTATAAGCGCGGCGAGCCGCGGGTCTGCGCGATGGTGGTGGCGCCCTCTCCGGAAGCGGAGGACCGCCGCAGGCTTTGCCGCGAGCGGCGGACATTGATCGCCGAGCGGATCGAGCATGTGAACCGGATCAAGGGCGTTCTGTTCGCGCAAGGGATATTCGGCGACGTGCCGCTGCGGCGCGATCGACGGGCACGGCTCGAAGCCTTGCGGACCGGAGATGGGCGCATGCTGCCGGCGCATCTGAAGGCCCAGATCAGCCGCGAGCTCGATCGTCTCGAACTGCTGCTCGACCAGATCGCGGCGGTGGAGCGCGAGCAGGAGGCGTTGCTGGTCGTGAGCAAGCCAGCCGGGGAGAAGGCGGATCCCGTCACGATGCTGCTCGCCCTGAAGAGCATGGGCCCGAACTTCGCGGCCGTTCTCTGGACGGAGGCGTTCTGGCGGCAATTCGCCAACCGCCGTCAGGTTGCGTCCTATGCCGGTCTTGCGGCCACGCCATGGCGGAGCGGCGGCATCGAGCGCGAACAAGGGGTGTCGAAGGCCGGCAATCCGCGGCTGAGGACCACGATGATCCAGCTCGCCTGGTTGTGGATACGCCACCAGCCTCAATCGGCGCTGACCCAGTGGTTCAAGGCCAACAGCCAGCGCGGCCGCAAGCGCACGATCGTGGCGCTGGCCCGCAAGCTGCTCGTGGCCTTGTGGAAGTACGTGACCGCCGGCGTCGTGATCGAGGGAGCCGTGATGAAGACCGTCGCCTGATGCAACGCTTCCCGCAGCCTTAAAACCAATCAGCCGAGGAACGATCAGCCTCGGCCGATCCGGGGTGGACGAACCGATGGATTGCATGGCTTCAAACGCCGCAACGAAGAATGGTCCCGTCCTCTCGAGCCTGCCCGCCGCAAGCGGAATGTTGGTGCAGTCGCTACCGCGCGACGACCGGATGTGAGTTTGATCTGGCACGCAAAACCAGATTGTCAAAACCGGCTCGACCCTGAGATCGCTGAACCATAAGGAGTAGTTCGCCCGCGGCCTCCCGACCACACAAGCCTGATGGCGTGCTCGATCACGTCAAGGTCAAGCCGCTGCGCGGCGGCTCTAACGAGCCGACCTTGACGCGATCTCCGCGCGCCATCCGAAACATCCCGCGGTCGGGACGAAGAGCTGGCCTGCAATCGAACAAAGAGCTGAACAACCGCCTTGACACACCTAATCCCCATGTGAGCAATCCAGAATCTTTCCGCGAGTGACAGCCTGGATTGCTTCGTCGCAAGTGCTCCTCGCAATGACGGCTGTGGCTACCACCTACACCTTCCCGTCCACCGTCACCTCGATCAGCTTCGTCCCCGGCCGGTTGAACGCTGACGCCAGCGTCGCTTTCAACTCGCGCGGGTCGCTGAGCTTGATTGCCTCGCAGCCGAGTGCCTTGGCGACGCCTGCGAAATCCACGGGCGGATCGACAAAGTCCATACCGACATAATTGTCGTCGCCATGGAACGCGAGCAGGCGCTGCTTGATGATGCGGTAGCCGCCATTGTTGGCGATGACGACATTGAGCGGCAGCTTGTGATGAGCCGCCGTCCATAGCGCCTGGATCGAATACATCGCGCTGCCGTCGCCGGAGAAGCACACGACGGGCCGATCCGGATTGGCGATGCTGGCGCCGACCGAGGCCGGCAAGCCCCAGCCGATGCCGCCCGAGGCGAGACCGTGATAGCCATAACGGTCGCGGTGCGGACGGAGCGCCGTGATCTGCCGGCTAGAGGTGAGACCTTCGTCCACAAGGATGGCATGGTCGGGCATCGCCTCGACCATTTGCAGCACGAGATAGTCGGGATCGATCGGCGTGCGGCCCGCGCTCCTGCCGATCTGTTCGACCAGCGCAGCGCGCCGCGCCGTCCAATTCTTCGGCGCAAGCTCGGCGAGACGCTGTTTTGCCCGTTGCGCCAGTGCGGCGCCGCCCATTTCCTTCAGCACCGGGATCAGCGCGCGCAACGTCTCCTTCACGTCCGCCTTCAGTGCGATCTCCGCACCGTAGTTCTTGGCGATCTCCCAATCGGCGAGACCGACCTGCACGATGCCAAGCCCATCCGGCAGCGCGTCGACCTCGCTATAGACCGACATCCGCAAGGGATCGCCGCCGAGCGCGACAAGAAGATCGTAGGGCGCGAGCGTATCGCGCGCGACTTTCTGCATGCGCGCAAGCGTGCCGACGAAGCTTGGGCTCTCGGAGAGGAAGTGCGAACCATAGGGCGTCGAGGATTGGTACGCGGCGGCGCCGAGCAATTCGGCCAGTTCGGCTGCCTCCTTCAACGCGTCGCTCTTGACCACCTCGTCTATGGTGACGATCACGGGGCGTTCGGCTTTCAGCAGGCGCGCGGCAAAGGCCTTGAGCGCTTCGTCCGATGGCTTTGTGCGCGCGTCGACGCGGGTGGAGCGGCCGAGATCGATGCCGGCTTCGCTGTTGAGGATGTCGCCGGGCAGCGAGATGAACACCGGCCCGGTCGGGGGCGTCATCGCGACCTTGGCGGCGCGGCGCACGATGCGCGGCAGATCCTCCAGCCGCGTCACCTCGACCGCCCATTTCACCAGTGGCTCGGCCATGCGCACCAGCGGGCCATAAAGCACCGGCTCCATCAGCCCGTGGCCCTGCTCCTGCTGACCCGCGGTCAAAATCATTGGCGTGCCCGTGAACTGGGCGTTATAGAGCGAGCCCATGGCGTTGCCGAGGCCGGGCGCGACATGGACGTTGCAGGCGACGAGCTTGCCGGAGGCGCGGCTGTAACCGTCGGCGATCGCGACCACCAGGCTCTCCTGCATCGCCATCACATAGGTGAGGTCAGGATGGTCCTTCAGCGCATGCATGATCGGCAATTCGGTTGTGCCGGGATTGCCGAACAGATGCGTAATGCCCTCGTCCTTGAGCAGCGCGAGGAAGGCGGAGCGGCCGGTGATCTGGTTCTTCATGTTTCCTCCAGGCCCCTCGGGCATTGCCGCGAGGCGACGCGCATGATGGCCGAAGTCGCGGGATGCGCGCAAGCAAGCGCACTCATGGCTGCCTTGCGCGCGCGAAGAGAAGCTGGAAAGATAGGTGCAAGCCGAAGGGACCGTCATGACCTACGACGAAGGCACCGCCGCACGGGTTCGCAAGTTGCTTGCGAGCCAACGCCACGTCGCGGAAAAGAAGATGATGGGCGGGCTCTGTTTCATGGTGGACAACGTCATGTGCTGCACCATCAGCGGCCGCGGCGGCATGCTGTTTCGCGTCGGCCCCGCAGCGCATGCGCGGATGCTGAAGGAGCCACACACGAGCCCGATGGAAATGCGCGGGCGCATCATGACCGGTTTCGTGCGGGTCTCTGATGAGGGCACGCGATCCGATGCCGGGCTCAAGATCTGGGTGAAGCGCGCGCTCGATTTCGTGGCGACGATGCCCGCCAAGCCGCCAGTGAAGAAGGCTGCGCCGCGCACGGCGGCGTCGGCCAACGCGAAGACTAAAGCGCCTCCTCGCGGCCGAGCTCGAACGGATCCTCGCCGCTAGCGCGCTTCCTCTTTTTTGAGCGCTGCCAGACCACGCCGGGAAAGCCTTTCAGTGGCACCAGCGGCTCGCCGGTATAGGCCCATTCCTGTAGCTCCTCGATCGCGATGTGATAGAGCGGCTGGCGCCCGGTGCGCTCGTTGAACAGCGCGCGCGGGATGTTGACCATGTGCGGGCCGCGCGGGCGTTCGTAGGCGATCGGCGTACCGCAATGCGAGCAGAAGCTGCGCACGGTCTTGGTCGCCTTGTCCTCATAGCGGGTCAGCGCGGACTTGCCCGAGGTGATGCGAAAGCGCTTCTTCCAGCTTCCGACATAGGTGGCGTAGGCCGCGCCATGCGCGCGGCGGCTGGCGGCGGAGTGGTCGTGCCAGGCCCAACGTGCTGGGACGTCGATCTCGAAAGTGACCTTGCCGCACAGGCACTGGCCGGTGGCAATTCCTGCGGCGACTGCGGCTTTGGCCATGGTGCTTCCCCTGAATGTCGTTGTCAGCACGACAATACACACGATCGTCATTCCGGGGCGCGACGAAGTCGCGAGCCCGGAATCCATCGGGCGGCAGACCAAGACGGGAAATGGATTCCGGGCTCGACGCTTCGCGTCGCCCCGGAATGACTGAGAGACCTACGCCGGTGTCAGCTCGCCATAAACGGGATAATCCGTATACCCCTTCTCCTCACCGCCATAGAACGTCGCGCGGTTGTACGGCGTGATGGGGTAGTCGTGCTCGAGCCGCCGCGGCAGATCGGGGTTGGAGATGAAGATGCGGCCGAACGCGATGATATCGGCATGACCCTCGGCAATCGCGGCATTCGCCGTCTCGCCGGTGAAGCCGCCGGCGGTCATCAGCACGCCGCTGTAGTGCGGGCGGAACAGCAGCATCGCCGACGGCACGTTCTCCCAGTGGACGTCGGCGCGGCCGGCACCACTGGAGCGCGGCTCGATGAAGTGCAGATAGGCAAGGCCGAGGCTGTCGAGCGCCCTCACCACGTGCGTGTAGAGCGGCATCGGATCGGGCTCGCCGGAATCGTTGGCGATACCGTGCGGCGACAACCGCACGGCGACGCGGTTGGCGCCCCAGACCTCGATCGCGGCCTGCGTCACGTCGAGGAGCAGGCGCGCGCGGTTCTCGATCGAGCCGCCGTATTGATCGGTCCGCTGATTGCTGCGCGACTGCAGGAACTGCTCGAGCAGATAGCCGTTGGCGCCGTGGATCTCGACGCCGTCAAAGCCCGCTGCGAGCGCGTTCTTCGCGCCCTGTCGGAACGCCTCGACAATGCCTTTGACCTCGTCGGTCTCCAGCGCGCGCGGCGTCTCGTAGTCGGCGAGTTTGCCGTCGGCGGTCATCGCCTTCATGCCTTCGGTCTTGATCGCGATCGCCGAGGCCGAGACCGGCGGCGCACCACCATGATAGGACGAATGCGAGACGCGGCCGACATGCCAGAGCTGGAGGAAGATGATGCCGCCCTTAGCGTGCACGGCATCGACCACCTTGCGCCAGCCCGCAATCTGCGCCTCCGAATAGATGCCGGGCGTCGCCGGATTGCCGCGGCCGTGCGAGACCACGGGCGAAGCTTCAGCGATCAACAGACCGCCTGGCGTGGCGCGCTGGCCGTAATATTCGGCATTGAGCGGCCGCGGCGAAAAGCTCTCGCGCTCGGCGCGCATGCGCGTCAGCGGCGCCATCGCGACGCGGTGCGCGAGCTTGTACGGACCGAGCTGCAACGGTCTAAACAACGCCTCGAATTTCATGTGGGCCCCGGATGCCTTTGAAAGGATGCGGATCATATAGCGAGGGGCGGCCACCGGAAAAGGCGCCGCCCCCACCAAAAGCAGATATTCCCTCGCGCGGAACGCGGGAGAGGATGGGCCTTACGCCGTCTTGATCCAGACAGCCTTCACGTTGAGATATTCCTCGACATGCTGCTTGCCGGATTCGCGGCCATAGCCGCTCATCTTGTAGCCGCCGAACGGCACGGCAGGGTCCATCGCCTGATAGCAATTCACCCACACCGAGCCGGCGCGCAAGCGTTTCGCGACCGCATGCGCCTTGGTGACGTCCCGCGTCCACAGCCCCGAGCCGAGGCCGAACGTGGTGTTGTTGGCGCGCTTGACCAATTCGTCCATGTCCTTGAACGCGATCGCCGAGATGACGGGACCAAATATCTCTTCCTGAGCGATGCGCATGTTGTCCTGGACGCCCGCGAACACCGTCGGCGAGACGAAGAAGCCCTTGGCGAGCGCACCTTCGGTGACGCGACCGCCGCCGGCAAGCGCTCGCGCGCCTTCCTTCTGCCCGATGTCGAGATAGCCGGTAACGCGCTCGAGCTGCTGCTCGGAGACCAGCGGGCCGATCTGGGTGTTCGGATCGAGGCCGTTACCGACCTGCAGCTTCTTGCCGAACTCGGCGACGCGACCGACGAATTCCTCGTAGATCGACTGTTCGACGAACAAGCGCGTGCCGGCGCTGCAGATCTGGCCGGAGTTGGCGAACACCGCCATCGCGGCGCCCGGCACGGCGGCATCGAGGTCGGCGTCGGCGAACACGATGTCCGGCGACTTGCCGCCGAGCTCGAGCGACACGCGCTTGAGGTTGCCGGCCGAGGCACGGATGATCGACTGGCCCGTGACATGCGAGCCGGTGAAGGCAACCTTGTCGACGTCATGATGCGAGGCCAGTGCGGCACCCGCGGTCTCGCCATAGCCGGGGACGACATTGACGACACCGGGCGGAATGCCGGCTTCCATCGCGAGCTCGGCGATGCGTAGCGAGGTCAACGGAGCCTCTTCGGCGGGCTTGAGCACGACGGTGCAGCCGGTCGCGATCGCCGGGCCGATCTTCCAGAGCGTCGCGGTGAGCGGGCCATTCCAGGGAATGATGGCCCCGACGACACCGACCGGCTCCTTCAGCGTGTAGGAGAAGATCTCGCCGGGCAGCGAGTTCTCGATGGTCTCGCCGTGGATCGCAGTGGTCTGGCCGGCGTAGTAGCGCAGCATGCCGACCGCGCGCAGGCGATAGGCGCGGGTGCGGCTGAGCGGTGCGCCCATGTCGAGGGTATCGAGCTGCGATAATTCGTCGAAATTCTTCTCGACCAGATCGGCGAGCTTGAGCAGCAGGTTCTGCCGCTCGAACGGCTTGACCTTGCTCCAGGAACCTTCGAACGCACGGCGAGCGGCGGCGACCGCACGGTCGATGTCTTCCTTGTCGCCTTCGGCAACGGTTGCGAGCAGTTCCCCAGTGGCGGGATTGTGAGTCTCGAAGCGCTTGCCGGACGCGGCATCCACCCATTTCCCGTCGATCAGCATCTGTTTGTAGGACCCGTTGGCGAACGGATGGCGCGTGATCGGAATAGCCTGCGACACAGCCATGGCTGCACTCCCTGGATAGGTGATTGATTGGATTCGATCTGGGCGCGATCGTTAGGTCAAACAGAATACAGCGGCGCCTGAAGGGCGTAAAGTCGGCGTGGAACGAAGCCCTGCCATGCCGGCTTGTGGAGGGTCGCGCGAGCGCCATGATATAGCTCGACCGAGCGCGCCGCCCCTTCCCAGAGAATTGCCATGCCGCATCCTGTCATCGCCAAGGGCAATGTCGCCGTGATCACCGGGGGCGCATCTGGCATCGGCCTTGCGGCAGCAACAGCGTTTGCGCGCGCCGGAATGAAGGTGTGCATCTCCGACATCGACGAGGGACGGCTGGCAGAGGCTGCAACAAAACTGTCATCGATCGCGGGGAACGCGAATGTGATGACGTCCGCGGCCGACGTCAGCCGGATCGAAAGCGTGACGGAACTGGAACGCGCCGTGGGCGCGCATTTCGGCGCCACGGACCTGCTGATGAACAATGCCGGCATCCAGCCGGGCAGCACATTGCTCGGCGCATCAGACAATTGGCAGCGCATCATTGACGTCAACATGTGGGGCATCATCAACGGCACGCGTGTCTTCGCGCCCAACATGATCGCGCACGGCAAGGCCGGCCTGATCATCAATACCGGCTCCAAACAGGGCATCACCACCCCGCCCGGCGATCCCGCCTACAACGTCTCCAAGGCCGGCGTGAAGGCGTTTACGGAAGCGCTCCAGCACGAGCTGCGCAACACCCGGGATTGCCATGTCACCGCGCATCTGCTGATCCCCGGTTTTGTCTTCACCGGGCTCACCGCAAAGGGCCGCACCGAAAAGCCGGCCGGCGCGTGGACGCCGGAGCAGACTGTCGATTTCATGCTTGCGCGGCTCGATGCCGGCGATTTCTACATCCTCTGCCCGGATAACGACGTACCGCGTGCGCTCGACGAGAAGCGTATACTCTGGGCCGCCGGCGATATCGTCGAGAACCGGCCGCCATTGTCGCGCTGGCATCCGGACTACGCGGATGCGTTCGCGAAATTCGTGAAGGGGGATTAGGCTTGCTCGATCTTTCGCTCCCCCCGTTTCGTATGGGGAGAGGTGAAGGCGCCTACAGGGTTTCCTGCTGGTGCCCACAATTCTTGCAGGCGAACTTGACGCGGCTTTGGCCTTTTTCCGCCTGCACCCGGTTCGGCGCGCCGCACTTGCCGCAAACGGCCTCGATGCGGGTCGTGCCGTGCTTGACGACGATGGACTTCTTTTCCATCGATTCGCGGATCAGGCGCTCGGCCTCCTCACGCTGGGATTGTTTCGACAAAGCTCGTCTCCGCCTCTGAAAGCGCGAGAGCCATATCGCACCTGCGTTCGAATCTCAATCGGCAATGCCGGCTCAGACCTCGACAATCACATAACTATCCTCGACATGCACCGGAAACGTCTCGGCGACATACGGGCCTTTCTGCAATTCCTCGCCGCGTTCCACCGCGACCGGATACGACCGGATCTTGACGCGTTTGGGATCGAACCAGGACTGGCCGTTGCGCATGTCGAATTCCCAGCCGTGCCAGGGACAGCGCAGCATCTCGCCGACTCGAGAGCGCTCATAGACGCCGGGCTCGGGCGAGGTCAGTCGCGCCACGCAAGCCGCCTTCTCCAGCGGCGCGCCTTCATGCGGGCAGCGATTCAACAGCGCAAAGAACTCGCCATTGACATGGAACACGACGATATCGCGGCCCGCGATGTCGACGACCTTGTTGCCGCCGGGCGGGATCTCGGAGGTAGACGCGACGATGTGACGGGCCATGTGATCAAAACTTGTAGACCGCACGCGCATTGGTGCTGAAGATCTTTGTCCGCTCGGGCTCGGTGAGCGGAGTCTTGAAGGCGAAGCGCGGATCGTCGAAATCCCAGTGCGGATAGTCCGACGAGAACAGCAGGCGATCGATACCGACCCATTCGATCAGCGAGCGCAGATGCCGCGCCTCGTCGGGCTCGTCGATCGGCTGGGTCGTGAACCAGAAATGCTCGCGGACGTATTCCGACGGCTTGCGCTTGAGATGCGGCACTTCGCTGCGGAACCGCTCGAAATGCTGGTCCATCCGCCACACCGCCGACGGGATCCAGCCGAAGCCGCCCTCGATGAAGACGATCTTTAATTTTGGAAACCGCTCCGGCACGCCCTCGATGACCAGGCTGGCAAGCTGCGCCGCAATGGTGTGCGCGTTGGACTGGTGCTCCTCGACATAATAGGACGGCCAGCCGCCGCCGGTCGGCGCGTGGCCGCCATAGCCGCCGACATGGATGCCGAGCGGCAGGTTCAGCGCTTGCGCGCGCTCGTAGATCGGCCAGTAACGGCGGCGGCCGAGCGGCTCGTTGGCGCGCGGCGAGACGTTGATCTGGATGTACTCACCGATGTTGGCGCAGCGGTCGATCTCGGTGATCGCAAGATCCGTGCCGTCCTGACCGACCAGGATCGAGGCCTTCAGGCGCGGATCCCGGTGCGACCAGAACGCCAGTTGCCAGTCATTGATGGCGCGCTGGACCGCGGCGCCGAATTCCAGGTTCTGCTGCGAGAAGATGAAGAGATCGAGCACCTGCAAGATCCCGAACTCGACATCGAGCGGATCGAGATGCTGCATGCGCATGAAATCGAGATCGGAGCCGGGCGGCCCACCGGTCGGCGGCCAGGCATCGCGCCGCGCGATCAGCGGCGATGAGCGCGGATAGGGCGTCGTGAACAGATAGGGCGTGCGCAGATGGCTGCCATATTCCTTCAGGTGCTGCTGCCAGCGCTTCGGCAGGAACTCGTTCAGGTCGTCGACCGAATGCAGGCTCGGATGCACGTCGCAATCGACGATGCGCAGCCGCGAGGCGGCGGGCTTCTCGTCGTCACGCAGCGGACGGTCGATGACTTCACTCATGCGAACCTCCAATGATCAATTCAGCGACAGCCGCGGAAATGTCTCCATCGGATTGTCGACGCACATCTTGTCAATGATGCTCTTCGGCAGATGCGGCGGGATCGGATCGTCACCGTCGAACTGCCAGTGCGGATAGTCGGACGCGAACAGGAACATCTTGTCGGAGCCGATCTGGTCGATGATCTCCTCGACGCTTTTGGCGTCGCCGGGCGCATCGAAGGGCTGCATGGTGACGCGAAAATTGTCGCGGATGATCGCGGCGGGCTCGCGTTCGACCCAGGGCACCTCGACGCGCACGCCGCGCCAGGTCTTGTTGGCGCGCCACATGAAGGCCGGCAGCCAGCTGACGCCGGACTCCATCAGCACGACCTTGAGATCGGGATATTTGCCGAACACGCCCTCGTAAATCAGGCTGAGGATCTGCGCCTGAAACGCCTGTGCCTCGACGAAGTAATATTCGTAGCGATACGACGGCCAGCCGGCCGAGCTCGGCGCCTGCCGATATTGCGTTCCGGCGTGAATCGCGAGCGGCAGCTTGTACTTTTCAGCGAGATGGTAGACCGGCCAGAAATGCCGCCGGCCCAGCAGCGTCTCGCCCTGTGCCAGCACCAGGATTGAGACGAAGCGATGATCGCTCGCGCGGCGCTCGATCTCTTCGACGGCGAGATCCGGCGCCTGCATCGGCACCACGATGGAGGCGCGCAGGCGCGGGTCTCGCGATAACCATTCGGCGGCAATCCAGTCATTGATCGCCTTGCAGAAGTCCGCCGCCATATAGGCATCGAACACGGCCTGAGCGCCGTAGAGCACGTTGAGGATCGCATGGCTCGCACCCAATTGGTCGAAGGCGCCCCTCTGCACCATCGCCAGATCAGAGCCCGGCTTCGTGCCGTTGGCCGGCCGCCAGTCGGCGCGGCCAGAGAACGGCATGCCCGGCGGATAGGAGGTGAGGTCGAGGCCGTCGATAGCACGGCTCACCACCTGTTCCTTCCAGTGATCGCTGAGATAAGGCAGCAGCGTCGTGCGCGTGCCACCGACCGCCGGGTGGATGTCGCAGTCGATCCGCGTCACCGCCATGGATGCTTCCTCGCCAAGATCTTGTACGTACGTCTTTATTGGCGGCATTCTTCGCGCCGCCTGCGCAGAGTGCGCCGGCCCGTGCCGACGCGCAAGGGCGCGGGCCGGCGCGATCCGTCATGGCTCGGTTGCATTTCGCAGGCGCGATATCAGGTCAGGCCGGTGCATCCAGCGCAATCGCGGTCTCGATGCGGAGCGGCGGCTGATTAAAATTTCGCCTGTCGCATCGCAGCCGGCACGCTTAGCTTCCGCTTCGTACTGTCCTCTCTTTGCTCTTCCGGAGTTCCCATGGCCCTCCTCATCCGCGGCGGCACTGTCGTCAATCATGATCATTCGCGCAGAGCGGACGTGCTGATCGAGGGCGACACCATCGTCGCGGTCGCCGCAGCGATCGCGGCGCCAACGGGGGCGGAGACCATCGATGCCGGCGGCGCCTATGTCATTCCGGGCGGGATCGATCCGCACACCCATCTCGAAATGCCGTTCATGGGCACGGTCACCGCCGACGATTTCGAGTCCGGCACCAAGGCGGCGCTGAGCGGCGGCACCACCATGGTGGTGGATTTCTGCCTGCCCGATCCCGGTCAGTCGATGCTCGCTGCCTACCAAGAGTGGCGGCACAAATCCGAGAAGGCGGCCACCGACTACGGCTTCCACATGGCGGTGACGTCGTGGTCAAAGCAGATCTATGACGAGATGGAGACCGTCGTCAAAACCTACGGCATCAACACCTTCAAGCATTTCATGGCCTACAAGGGCGCCCTGATGGTGAACGACGACGAGCTCTACAACTCGTTCGCGCGGTGCGCCCATCTGGGCGCGATGCCGGTGGTGCATGCCGAGAATGGCGACGTCGTCGCCCTGATGCAGGAGGCGCTGATCGCGCGCGGCGTCACCGGTCCCGAAGGCCATGCCTATTCACGACCGCCGGAGGTCGAGGGCGAAGCCACCAACCGCGCCATCATGATCGCCGACATGACGGGCACGCCGGTCTATATCGTGCACACTAGTTGCCGCGAGGCGCATGAGGCGATTGCGCGGGCACGGGCCGCGGGAAAACGCGTCTATGGCGAGCCGCTGATCCAGCACCTGCTGCTCGACGAGCGTGAATATCAGAACAAGGACTGGGATCATTCCGCGCAACGCGTGATGTCGCCGCCGTTCCGCGACAAGTCGCACCAGGATAGCCTGTGGGCCGGCCTGCAGTCCGGCTCACTGCAAGTGGTCGCGACCGACCACTGCGCCTTTACCACCGAGCAGAAGCGGTTTGGCCTCGGCGACTTCAGGAAGATCCCGAACGGCACCGGCGGCCTGGAAGATCGCCTCGCGTTGCTATGGACCGCGGGCGTCGCGACTGGGCGGCTGACGAAGGAAGAATTCGTCGCGGTGACCTCGGCGAACATCGCCCGCATCCTCAACATCTATCCGCGCAAAGGCGCAGTCGCCGTCGGCTCGGATGCCGACATCGTGGTGTGGGATCCCAAGGCGACGAGGACCATCAGCGCGAAGCGGCAGATGAGCCGGATCGACTACAACGTGTTCGAAGGCTTTGCCTGCACCGGCGGGCCTGCCGCCACGCTCTCGCGCGGCCGTATCGTATGGAAGGATGGCGATCTGCGTGCCGAGCCGGGCGACGGACACTATGTCGAGCGGCCGGCCTTCTCACCGGTGCATGTCGCCAATTCGACCTGGAAGGAACTGACCGCCCCTCGCGCGGTCACACGCGGAGCGGTGACGCCGTAGCAGGGCGTCACGGGCGGTTTAGATCGCGAACACCCAGGCGGCGACGATGGTGCCGATGGTGACGAGACCGGCGATGGTCCAGCCGGCGGCGTATTCCAGCTCAGGATGACCAGTCGCCCGCATGATCTCTGCCGGATCGGCGGTATGCTTCTCTGCCATGGCGGCCTCGCATGTTACGTCCCGCGTCATAGATAAGTCGCTTCAGCCGCCATTTGGTTCCATCACGGAAATGCGAGAATGACGCAGCTTGGTTTGTTCGCCGAACCGGACGCGGGACCCGCGGGCCTTCGCTATACCGACAATTTTATCGACACCGCCGCCGAGCAGGCGTTGATCGGCCGCATCGCAGCATTGCCGCTCCAGCGCTTCCAGTTCGGCGCCTTCGAGGGCAACCGCCGGGTGGCCTGGTTCGGGTATCAATACGACTATGCGCAGCAGCGGTTGACCGAGGCCGAGCCGATCCCGGACTGGGCCACGCCCATCGCGCGGCAGGCCGAGGCATGGGCGGGCCTGGCCGCGGGCAGCGTGCGGCAGGTGCTGTGCACCGAATATGACGCCGGCGTCGGCATCGGCTGGCATCGCGACAAGCCGCACTTCGATAAGGTCTTTGGCCTGTCGCTGGACTCGGCTTGCAAATTCCGCTTCCGCCGCCGCAGCGGCGGCAAATGGGAGCGGCACACCCTCGAGGCCCTGCCGCGCTCGCTGTACCTGATGGATGGCGAGGCGCGGTCGCAATGGGAGCACAGCATCCCGCCGGTCGCGGCACGCCGCTATTCCGTCACCTTCCGGACGATGAAGCGGGCCTGACCAGCAAAAACGCGAAAACAACCCCATGCACGGTAGAACGCCCGCTTCGCGGCGGGTCGAGCTCAGCCTTCCCCAGGCCGGCACATCCGTCATAGGCTCAGCGCGCGGCTGGTGGCGGTGAAGCCGTGATCTTCGAGGAGAGACGCCCATGAAACGTGGTGACCGCGGACAGGATTGTCTGCCGCACCAGCAATGTCGACCTCACCTTGCGCAACTGCGATGTCAGCTTCGGCAAGAAGGTCAAGACCGTGAACGGCTCCACGGCGAACGAGATCTTCGCGACCGAGGCGCTGGCCGGCATCCCGCCTGACGGTGCGGCGGGATCGAATTTCGAGAGCCTGAGCAAGCAGAGCTGCACGATCGACCCCAACGCGATCAGGCAGAAGGACGGCAGTGGGACGGATTGCACGTTCCAGCCGGCCGATTGAACAGGGCGCGAGAGGGCGAACCAGAGGTGCCGTGAAATCGCCGCAAGACGAACTGACAACACCAAGTCATAAGGCGACTTGAAAACATAGGCCAAACCGGCGCACTAACATGAAGCGCTCAAGGCCGGCACCATCATGATAATGAAGAATTGTCTCGCGTTTTTGCTTGTTCTGACCGTGTCAGCGGCCTCGGCACACGGCCCATTGCCGGCGCGGCTGGTGGGACCGTCGGATCTCGTGCCGGTCGGCCTCACCGATAACGACACGACCGCCGGCGGCGTCGCACGGCTGTGCGAGCAGGTCACCTTCTCGCGCGGCTTGCGCTATGGCGACAGCGAAGCCAATGTGCTCGACGTCGCGATCAGCGAGACCACCAAGGCGGATACGCCGCGGCCGGTGCTGCTGTTCGTGGCGGGCGACACGTTTACCGGCGACCGCGCCGCGCCGGACCTGTCCCGCGAGATCCAGGACGAGGCGATGTGCTTTGCCGCGCGCAACGGCATGATCGGGGTGCGCGTGAACTACCGCCTCGCGCCGACTGCGACCTGGCCGATGGGCGCAACCGACGTGGCGGCGGCGCTATCCTGGATCCACGGCAATATCGACCTGTTCAACGGCGACGCCCGCGAGATCGTCGCGGTCGGCTATGGCGCCGGCGCCTTCCATGTCGCGAGCCTGCTGGCGCACCCCGAGCTCCAGGCCGACCGCGCCGATGTCGCAGCGGTCGTGCTGGTGTCCGGCATCTACCGCGCCGGCAAGGACGCCAGCGACAGCGAGAAGGCCTATTTCGGCACTGACGCCGCTCAATATGAGAAGCGCTCGGTATTTCCCGGCATTCTCAATGTCGATGCACCGATCGTGCTGGCCTGGGCCGCCAACGATCCTGCCAACCTCATCGCGCAGGGCGAGACCCTGAGGAAGACGCTCTGCGGCGCCGGCCACTGCCCGCGCACCACCCTGCTGCGCAGCCGCGACGGCATCGCTGCCGCATTTGGGCTCGACGGCTCCGGCGACAGCCTCGCCGAGCCGACGCTGCTGCTGGTGCATCAGCTCGAGGCGCGCGGGCTGCCGTAGCGGCGCCCACGTCAGCACGACTGCCGTTTGGTCCGGCGCAACTTCGAAACGAGCCGTCAAGCCACAGGAATGACAAACGCTTGACCTAGATCAAGCGACTTGGCCGATCGAACCGACCTCCATGAGGGGCCAACGACGAGGTGTCGAGCATGCGCGTCACCGGCAGGCTGCTGTTCGTTTTGATCGCCGCACTCGCCTCGCTGGGGGCGATGTCGCAGCAGCGTTCGGATCAACCCGCTCCCGACAACGAAATCCGCATCGGCAATCTCATGCCGTATTCGGGCCCGCTCTCGGAATTCGGCGCGATCGGTCAGGCCGAGGCCGCCTATTTCGACATGGTCAACGATCGCGGCGGGATCAACGGCCGCAAGATCCGCTTCATCAGCCGCGACGACAATTCCGATCCCACGGTCGCGCTGGAGCTGACCCGTAACCTCGTCGAGAAGGACGACGTGCACTTGATGTTCGGATCATTCGGGACGCCCGGCAATCTGGCCACGCGCTGGTATCTGAACGAAAAGAAGGTCCCGCAGCTTTTCGTGGCCTCCGGCGACGAGGAGCTGAGCCAGGCCAAGGCGTTTCCCTGGACCATGGGCTGGCAGCCGACGTTCCGGTCGGAGGGGCGCATCTACGCCAACTACATCCAGGCCTATTATCCGCATCGCAAGATCGTGGTGCTGTGGCAGAACGACCAGTTCGGACGGGCGCTCTTCAAGGGCATCGAGGAGGGTCTTGGCAGCCTGAACCGTCTGATTCTCGTCGACATCGCCTTCGACATCTCAGATCAGCATCTCGAAGGCCACGTCTCGATCCTCAAGCGCGCGGGTGCCGATGTTTTCGTCTTTCTCGGCGTGCCGTCGACGGCGGCCCAGGTGATCAAGCTGGCCGCGGCTCTCAATTGGCATCCGGTCGTCATCGTGAACGATGCTTCCGCCTCGATCGCCAATGCAATGGCGCCTGCCGGCCTGCAGAATTCGGCCGGGGTGATCTCGACGGCTTTCCTGAAGGATCCGAGCGACCCCGCATGGAAAGACGATGCCGCCATGAAGGACTGGCTCGCCTTCATGGATAAATACCATCACGTCGAAAGCACGAACAACAGTGCCGCGCTCTATGGCTACGCCGCGGCCGAGGCGATGACGCAGGTGCTGAAGCAATGCGGTGACGACCTGTCGCGCGAGAACATCATGCGTCAGGCGGCTTCGCTCAGGGATTATCACCCCTCCGTTGCGCTGCCCAACATCAGGATGAATACGTCGGCCGACAGCTATCTGCCTATCAAGCAGATGCGGCTGGTCCAGTTCGACGGCCGCTCCTGGCAGCCCTTCGGCGCGGTGATCGAAACGGCGTTTTCGGAAGGTGCGGCGCCGTGAGAGGACACGGGCCATCTTTTCGTTTCACGTCGAATGTTTAAGATCGGGCATGGACCTGCATTCACTCCGCCGGGAGACCCCATGACCGAGACTATCCGCATCAGGCGCATCAGCGCGCGCCCCGTGATCGTGCCGATGAATTTGCCGCTCCAGACCTCGACGGGCACGGTCGCCAAGGCGCCGCTGGTGCTGATCGACTGCGAGACGGACCAGGGTGCTGTGGGGCATGCCTATCTGTTCTCGATCACGCCGTCGGCCCTGAAGCCGCTGACCGCGATGGTCACGGAAATGTCGGAGCTGCTCGCGGGCGACGAATTGCTGCCGTTCGAGATCGAGCGCAAGCTGACCCAGCGTTTCACGCTGCTCGGGCTCGCCGGGCTGCAACGGCTGGCGCAATCCGGCATCGACATGGCGGCATGGGACGCACTGGCCCGCACGCGAGGCCTGCCGCTCGCCCGCCTGCTCGGCGGCGCGCCGAAGCCGGTGAAGGCCTACAATTCGAAAGGGCTCGGCATCATGCCGGCGGGCACCGCGGTGGAGGAAGCCCACAGGCTGCTGGCCGAGGGTTTTCACGCCGCAAAAATCCGCGTCGGCCGGCCCGATGCGCGCGAGGACCTCGCCGTGGTGCGCGCGGTGCGAAAAGCCGTCGGCGATGAGGTGACGCTGATGTGCGACTACAACCAGGCGCTGACGGTGAGCGAGGCGATCCGCCGCGGCGAGATGCTCGACGACGAAGGCCTGACCTGGATCGAGGAGCCGATCCGCCATGACGACTATGTGGGTTGCGCCCGCATTGCGGACGCACTGCGCACACCGGTCCAGATCGGCGAGAATTTTGACAGCGCCTTTGCGATGCAATCGGCGCTATCGGCCGAGGCCTGCGATTGCGTGATGCCCGACGTGCAGCGGATCGGCGGCGTCACCGGCTGGCTCCGCGCAGCCGCGCTCGCGCACGCCGCCGGCATCGAGATGTCGACGCATCTGTTCTCGGAGGTCAGCGCGCACCTGCTCTGTGTGACGCCGACGGCGCATTGGCTGGAATATGTCGACTGGGCCGACGCGGTGCTTTCAACGCGACTGAAGATCAAGGACGGCTTCGCGCTGCCGGGCGAGGAGCCCGGCAACGGGATCGCGTGGGATGAGGCGGCGGTGAGGAAGTATCTGGCGGGGTAGCTGCACTCACTCGCCGCTTGCGGGTGACGAAACACAGCTAGCGCACAACGGAGGTGCGCCCCCTCTCCCGCTTGCGGCAGGGCTGTCCGGGGAAACTCAGGCATAGCAGAGCTCCATCTGGTCGGGTGATGTTCTGGATTGTCGACGGCTGGGGTTGATGGGAGGCGGCTTATCGATGGTTGCGATGGATCGGCGGGTAAACAGGAACTGGCCGACAAGTTGGGCCAGCCTGAGGGGAAGCATTTTGATGCAGTTGGCCCGCGCAGCGATGCGTAGCAGCAGGTAGGCAATCATCGCAGCAAGCACTTGCAGGCGGATCGCATTATCGTTGGTGCCGAGGAACTTGCGGATGTCGAGATGCTGCTTGATCCAGCGGAATAGGAGTTCGATCTGCCACCGGCACTTGTAGAGGCCGGCGATCTCGACGGCCGTTCGGGTCATATCGTTGGTGAGAAGCGTAATCACGCCGCCGTTCTCCCGCCTGACCTTGATGCGCCGCAGCGGTATTGGCAGCCGCGAGTCGCCCTTGCTGGTGAGCTTCACCTCGTCATCGGCGATGACCTTGAAGCCGTCGCCCTTGCACTTGCGATTAGTGCGTCCCTTGATCTTGCGAAGACGCATGCTCGTCTTCGCCCGGGTGACGAAAAAGGCCTTGTTGTCATTGATCTTCTTCCACCACTCGAAGCGGCAATATCCCTTGTCGAACACGTACGTTGTGCCGGCCTGGATAGGGACATGGCGACCGATCTCGATGTCATTGACGTTCGCATCTGTCACCTCGACGCACTTCGGGACATCGCCTTTGGGATCGTAGACCACGTGCAGCTTCATGCCACGGATGCGCCCGTTCCACGTCGCCCAAGTGCAAACCTTGCCAAGCGGGATCGGACTGGCGTCGATCAGGCGCACCATCTCCTGGCCTTCGCTCCGCAACTGCCGGCTCGCCATCGCCGACAGTCTGGCAAAAGTTTGCTTAAAAACCCCGGGCGGCGGGCATTGGCATCCGACAGCGTCGAGCGCGACAACGTGCCGGTGCCCAGATGATAGTGGTGCTGGGGATTGGCGTTGAAGCCGGTCACCACGGCGCGCAGGCTGTTGTTCCCGCTCAACTGCGCATAGATCAGCGTCACCAGGTGATCCCAGCTCTTGAACGACTTGTCATAGGCATCCCCGTCCAGACGATCCACAGCCGTCTGGAACTGCCGCCGATTGATCGGTTCAAGCAGCCTACTAAAAATGCTATCACGAAATCGCATGCTCGGCCTTCTGTGTCTCGACAACCAGAAAAAACCGATTTGCCTCGGTTTTGCCGAGCATGCACCGCGACACAGTGAATCATTCCCCGGACAGCCCTGCGCTTGCGGGGGAGGGTTGGGGTGGGGGTCTCTTCAGACGGGGACACTCCCGATGAGGAGAGAGCCCCACCCGGCGCTTTCGCGCCGACCTCCCCCGCCTGCGGGAGAGGTTGCACCGAGTCAGAGGCGCGACCGGTGCAAGGCAAGGCGATTCCGCGTCACCGCGCCGCCGCGTTCAAATCCATGGTCTCGAGCAGGCTGTTCTGGCGCCAGTCGATGAAGGCGTCCTTGAGGCGGTTGATCTCGCCGGCGTACTCGGGCGCGCCCCAGAGATTATTCTGTTCGAGCGGGTCGCTTGCGAGATCGAACAATTGCCCGTCCGCGGCGCCGTGGATGAACACGACTTTCCAGCGGTCGTCGCGCACCATGGTGATCAGCCGCGCGCCGGTCATGGCGACGTCGCCGGCCTGCTCGGAGAACACGAAGTCGCGGCCGGTCCATTGCTCGCCTTTCAACGCCGGCAGCAGGCTGCGGGCCTGGAACGGCTTTGGATGCTCTGCGCCGGCGAGATCGAGAATGGTGGGCGCAAGATCGAACAGCTGGCACTTTCCGCCGATGCGACGGCCGCCGGAGAACAGGGTGGGCGACCAGAACAGCAGCGGGATGCGCGTCACCGGCTCGTACATCGACCATTTCTGGCTGAGGCCGTGCTCGCCGAGATTGTCGCCATGGTCCGACATGAAGATGACCACGCAATTGTCGAGATAGCCCTTGTCCTCGAGCGTCTTCAGCAGGCGGCCGATCTGCTCGTCGATCATGGTGACGTTGGCATAGTAATGCGCGCGCAGGCGGCGCATTTCTTCATGCGTCGGCTTGAGCTTCCATGACACCGCGTCGTGATCGACCTCGGTGTCGTGGCGGCGCTTCTCTTTCAAATAGGCCGGCAGGCCCTCGATCTCGGCCTCGGTCGGCTGCGGCACCGGAAGGTCGTTGCGGGCGAGATAGTGCTCCAGATATTCGGGCAGCGGGTCATAGGGCGGATGCGGACCCGGCAGGCCGATCTGCATGAACAGCGCGTCGGGCCTGGGCCTCGTCTCCAGCCACCACATCGCGGTCTCGGCGACGAAGATGTCCGGGTGCAGCGATCTCGGCATCTCCCAGGTGAAGGCGCCCATGCGGTCGCCATAATCAGGCAGGCTGCGATAGCCGGCGCGTGACGGCTTGGTCAGCTTATGCGCGGCAAAGGCCTTGTCGAGCTCGTCGGCGAACCAGCGCCCCTCGAAGAAGCGGTCCTTGTTCTCGACCACGAAGCGTTCGTGAAAGCCGGCCTTCGCGTCATAGGGGATGGTGTGCATCTTGCCGACATTGACGCAGTGATAGCCGGCGTCACCGAGCTTGCTGACCCAGGTCTTCTGCCAGTGCTGCCCGTTCTTCAGCACGCCCGAGGCGTGCGGATAGAGGCCGGAGAACAGCGCCGCGCGCGAGGGCACGCAGCTCGGCGCATTGATGAAGCAATTGTCGAAATAGGCACCCTCGCGCACCAGGCGGTCGAGATTCGGCGTCTTCATATAGGGATGGCCCGTCGCCGCGATCGTGTCGAAGCGTTGCTGGTCGGTCATGACCAGGATGATGTGGGGCTTTGTCACGGTTGATTTGTCCTGCGCCGAATTGGTTCAAGAGAAAATATGTCTGACATAATAATTCTTGTCAAACCGGATCGGATTTGATTAGCTGCGATCTCAGGCCCAATTCTGCAGAAATCTTCGTCGAAACTCGCAATAAATCAGACATTTTATTCCACGAGACCGGATCAACGTGGCAAAACTGACCAGCAAGGACAGCCCTCAGTCGATCGCGCGCGACGTGGCGCGGCTGATCCTGACCGGCGTCTGGCGCGAGGGCACGACGCTGCCGCGCGAGATCGAGCTGGCGTCCCGCTTCGATGTCAGCCGCGCCTCGATCCGCGAGGCGCTGTCGCTGCTCAAGGCCAAGGGGCTGATCGCCTCGAAGCAGAAGGCCGGCACCCATGTGCGCGCACGGTTCGACTGGAACATGCTCGACGAGGAACTGCTGAACTGGACGCTGCTGGCGCTGCCGACGCAGGAGTTCGCCAAGCAGATCATGGAGGTTCGCCGCATCGTCGAGCCGGAGGCCTGCGCGATCTGCGCGGTGCGCGGCACGGACGAGGATTTTGCCAGGATCGAACGCGCCTATCGCGGCATGGATGCAGCCGGCATGGACCGAGTCGCCTATGCCGAGCCCGATCTGCAATTCCACCGCGGCATTCTCATCGCCACCGGCAACGATTTCCCTGATCGCCTTCGGCGCGACGGTCGCCGCCGCGCTGCGGATGTCGTTCAATCTGTCGAGCACCAATCCGGGCGCGCCGCGGAAAAGTCTGCCCTATCACCGCGCCGTGCTCGACGAGATCTGGGCGCGCAGTGCCGATGGCGCACGCCAGGCGATGCACAAGCTGATGGATCTCACCGAACAGAACATCGTCTCGGCCATGTCGCGTCAAAAGAAGAAAGACGCCGGCGACGAGAACGTCCGCACCAGACGGACGCGTTGAAGCCTGCAAACAATGTGAGGGAGGTAACGATGAAAACTACATCGCGCGCGAGCTCGATCACCCGCCGCAAACTGCTGAAAGCAAGCGCCGCAGGCGCGGCGCTCGCGGCATTCCCCGCGCCGCTGATCGCGCAGAGCAAGCCGTTTGCCGGCGTGACGCTGCACGGCGCCTCGTTCCAGCACCGCTTCTTCACGCTGCTGCAGAAATATATCCCCGAGTTCGAGGAAAAGACCGGCATGAAGGTCGACCTCCAGCTCTCGGCCCTGCCGGTCTACAACCAGCAGGCCAATCTCGAACTGTCCTCGGGCGGCTCGGCCTATGACTTCGTCAACGTCACCTTCACGCTCGCGACCCGCTGGATCGCGGCAGGACTGCTCGCCAACCTCGACGAGTTCACCGGCGATACCAATCTGACGCCGGCCGAGTGGAATCCGAAGGACTTCGTCGACGGCGCGCAGGTGCCCTATCGCGACGCCAAGGGCGCGACCTACGGCTATTCCTGGGAAGGCGGCGCGATGCTGATGGGTCTGTCGCGCATGGACCTGATGGAGAAGAAGGGGCTGAAAATCCCAAAGACCTTTGCCGAGCTTCAGCAGGTCTGCGCCGAAATCAACGGCACCGACGGCGTCAACGGCATGGTGTCGTGGTTCCTCCACAACTGGAATCTGCCGCCCTACATCCAGGGCTTCGGCGGCAATATCTTCAAGAATCCGCCCGGCGATATCATGCCGGCGCTGAATACGTCCGAGGCGATCCAGGGCGTCGAATTCTATGCGAATTTGCTGAAGAGCGCACCGAAGGGCGTTCTGACCTACACCGAGGACCAGGCGCGGCAGTCGATGCTAACCGGCCGCTCCAACATCTTCATCCACTCCAGCGCCTGGGTGACGCCGATCCTGCTCTCCGAGGAGAGCAAGGTGAAGGACACCTCGCGCGTGGTGCGCTCGCCGGCCGGCCCCGTCCACGACTATCCGGCGTCGAACAGCCAGGGGCTCGGCATTCCCAAGAACGCCAAGAACCAGAAGGCCGCATGGGAATTCATCAAATGGTCGCTCAGCCCTGAGATCTCGATGAAGCTCGTCAGGGAGCACGGTCACTCCTCGGTCTGCCGCCGCTCGATCATCACCAGTGAGGACTATCGCAAGCTCAACACGGTGAACGGCCAGGACCTCGGCGCGCTCTATCTCGAGGTGCTGGAGCTGCCGGGCAAGGGCGAGAACTACATGGCCTATCGCACCTCGAAGGAGTTCCCGATCGTCGGCGACGTCCTCAACAAGGCGTTCGAGCAGGTCGCCACCGGGCAGTTGCCGGCTAAGGACGCCATGAATGCGGCCCAGGACCAGGCCATCGCCGCACTCCGCCGCGCCGGGACAAAACTTTGAGCGAGAGCGGAATTGACGGAGAGCGCCGCAGGTTCATCGCCTTCGCGCTCACGCCGAGCCTGATCGTGCTGTTCGCGGTCGCCGTGCTGCCGGCGATCTATCTCGTCGTGACCAGCCTGACGCCGTTCCAGTTGACGACGCCGGGCTCGGCCACCGATTTTAGCGAGCCGTTCCGCAACTATGGCCTGTTGCCCGGCGATCCCCGCTTCCTCAACTCGCTGGCGGTGCAGGCCAAGCTGTCGGTCGCGAGCGTGCTATTCCAGGTGCTGCTCGGCATGCTGCTCGCGCTGCTGCTCAACGTGCCGTCGCGCTTCGTCGAATTCGCGCGCACCTTCTTCCTGATTCCGATGGTGCTGCCGCCGATCGTGGTCGCGGTGATCTGGAAGTTGATCTACGCGCCCGACATCAGCCCGCTCTACTACGCCGCGCAGGCGCTGCACTTCACCCTGCCGGCGCTGACCTCCAGTGTCGATTTCGCGCTGACATCGATCGTCATTGCCGACACCTGGGAGTGGCTGCCCTTCACCTTCCTGATGGTGCTGGCGGCGCTGCAGACGATTCCGGACGAATATTCAGAAGCGGCCCTCGTCGACGGCGCCAGCAAGCTGCAGATCTTCCGGTACGTCACCCTCCCCTTCATCACGCCGATCCTCGTCATTTCAGGCATGTTCCGCCTGATCGACAGCGTGAAGGCGTTCCCGCTGATCTTCCTCTTGACTGGCGGCGGCCCCGGCACGCTCACCGAGGTCACGAACTACTATGCCTATCTCCTCGCCTTCGACACCAACGAGATCGGCTATTCGAGCGCGGTCACCGTGGTGATGCTGCTGCTGGTCTGCGGCATCAGCCTGGGATTGGTCTGGATGGGCCGGCGCAAGGAAGCACTGGCATGAGCGGGTCTTCCCTCCGCAAGGCCACGCCGGGCCGGCTGATCGCGATCACGGTGATGCTGCTGATCCTGCTCTCGCCGTTCCTCTGGCTGTTGCAGATGAGCTTCAAGTCGAACGAGCAGATCCTGCAATTCCCGCCACCCTTGATCTTCACGCCGACGCTGGAGAATTACGTCTCGCTCTGGCACAGCGCGTTCTCGGCCTCCTTCGTCAACAGCCTGTTGAGCGCCTCGCTCTCGACGGCACTGGCGCTGCTGTTCGGCGTGCCCGCCGCTTACGCGCTGTCGCGCTGGGCTGGGCGTGGCAAGCATGCGCTCTCCTTTGCGATCCTGGTGACGCGCATGGCGCCGCCGATCGCGTTCACCATTCCCTTCTTCCTGTTCTATCGCTGGATCGGGCTGCTCGACACCATCACCGGCCTGGTGCTGGTCTACACCAGCTTCAACCTGCCCTTGGTGATCTGGATGATGCAGCCGTTCTTCGACACCATTCCGGTTTCGCTGGAAGAGGCGGCCCTCGTCGACGGCGCGCGAACGCGCACCGTGTTCACCAAGATCGTGCTGCCGATGGTGACGCCCGGGATCGCCGCGACCGCGATCCTGTGCTTCCTCTATGCCTGGAACGACTTCTTCTTCGCGTTGATCCTGACCCGCACCAATGCGCGCACCGCGCCGGTCGCCGTCGTCAACTTCATGAATTACGAGGGCTGGGAATGGGGCAAGATCGCGGCCGGCGGCTCGCTGGTGATGGCGCCGGTGCTGATCTTCTCGCTCGCGGTGCGCCGCTATCTCGTCTCCGGGCTCACGGCCGGCGCCGTCAAGGGCTGACATCACGAGTCCAACCGGCGCCTCGATTCTGGATTGCCTTGCTGCGCTCGCAATGACGGAGTGTGGAGCTGCGACGCGGCCCTCACGCCGGCCTTACCACACCTCCGCCCCGGGGATTTTCTTGCGCACGGCGATGCGCTGAATCCAGATGCAGCGACGGACGGATCGATTGGAGCGCCCCACCGCGGAGATCCCCTCGCCGGCCTGAAGCAGCGGCGCCACGCTCTCGCGCAGGGCGCGGCAGCGTTGCAGCTCGGCCTGCCAGTCGATCATCGCAGCGTCTGCGCCCGATGCCATCAGCGCCGATACCGCCACGGCAAGACTTATCGTCCGCATCATTCACTTTCCCTTCCGTTTGATCTATCCGCAACGCGCCGGCACAGATCCTGCCGGTCACGCCGATCGTAACTGCAACTCTTTCGCTTGTGAAATGGAACACACTCGAAAGGCCTCTCAGGTTGTATCATGATCGAGATGTAACCACGACGAATGGGCGTGCGACCCCTCATCCTATTTTCGGTTGTTCATTCTCGAACACAGAGTTGGAGTAGGCAATGCTTCACTCAGCCCTCGCTGCTCGCCTATTGCCGTCGTCTTTTCGCGCAGGATAGACGGACGATCCCTGCGACGGACGACGCGCCACCTTAGAGATCGCGATCGGTTCGAAAATTCCGACGTCTCGCCGTATCAGGCGATGCGACGGCCGCCTCCTGCATCGACGGTTGCGCATCGAAAGGAACGCCCTATGGACGAACGCAAGCCGCTTACCAGCGCCTTCCTCACAACCGCAAACTTCTCTATCCACCAGGTCGACAGCGTGTTCAGGGCTGCCGCACACGCTGTTGCGATCCCCGCTGCCGCGCCGGTCACCCTGCCGCCGACGCTCGGGCCGCTGTCGGCCTTCACCGGCACGTTCACGGGACAGGGCTTCAACACGATCTTCCGGCCCGACAGCGCGACGACGCCGACCCGGATGCCGGGGCCGATCAACACCACCGACCCGCCCGATAATGTGCTGGAGCTGAATCTCACCGACGAGACGATGTCGTTCTCGAACGGTCTCGGCTCGATTCCCAATCGCGGCTCGGGACCGCAGGCGGATGCCTTCCTGAACGGCGTGCCCTATCTGCAGGCTATCAACGACGTGACCACCGGGACCCCCGTCGGCATTCATTTCGAGCCGGGCATCTGGCTCGCGGTGCCGTCCAGCACCAATCCGCACGAACCGTTCACCGTCGCGCGCATGGCCTCGATCCCGCACGGCACGACGATCACCGCGCAAGGCAGCGCGCTGCCGGCCATCGCCGGCAAGCCGGCCATTGCGGCAATCGATATCACGCCGTTCGTCGGCGGCAATCCGGCCAACAAGTTCACGTTCCAGAACCAGACCGCGGCCAACAAGACCACACGCAGGCTGCCGCAGGACCTCACCGTGCTGATCGCCTCCGGCAAGCTCACCCAGGCCATGATCGCCGATCCGAACACGGTGCTGCGCAATCAGATCGCGCATCAGACCATCAGCCAGACCATTATCATCGAGACCTCGACCAGGCCCGGCACACCGCTATCAGGCGGTCCGTTGCCGGCCGTCGCTTCGGCCGGACCGCATCCGCAGGCGCCGAACTTCGCCGGCGGCACCGCGAACATCGCATTCCTGCAGGGCGTGCCGGTGCCGCCGCCGGGCGGCAATGGTGCCAATGCCAACGCTTTCCAGATGGATGCCGTGTTCTGGATCGAGACGGTCATCTACGACATCGACGTGCCGCGCATCGCGTCGGGCGCGCCGCCGATCATTCTCCAGCCGCTGCAGAAGGGCACGGTGCCGCTGGTGCCAAGCTTCGTCGCCACGCTTCCGTTCGTGCCCAACAAGGCTTTTGCGGGCGGCCGGGTCCGGGTGGCAACGACGCAGATCCAGTATTCGCAAAAGGTGATGCTGGATTTCAACGGCCTGACCTGGCCGCACGTCTCCGTCGCTTCGCTGGTGCCGGCCGCGCCGGTGCCGATCCCGGAGCATCTGTTGCCACTGACGTGAGTTGCCGCGATGAGATGAGGGCCGCGCAGATGCGGACAGGCCTCAGCGCGTTCCGTCACGCTAGGAACCTCGCGAGGCGGCGGGGCTTAGCCAATCTGTTTGACGGAGGAGGCGGTGATGGCGCCGTTTGGCGCATGAGGTCCGGCAAATCGCGCTGGCTGGCGGCAGCTCAGCTCGGCCTCGTCAGCAGCACCTTCTCCACCCTGCTCAGTCAAGTGACCGCGGCCCAGCTTGGCCGCGACCCGCTTGTCGATTGGATGACGGTCGCAACCATACCGGCCCGCGCGGTGATGCTGTCCCCCGACCCCACCGCAAGCGCGATCGTCATCGGCATCGCGTTTCACCAATGGGCGGACTTTTCCTGGGCGCTGGTGTTTTTTGGCCTGCTGGGCCGTTGGACCGAGAAGCTGCACCCCGCAGCCATCGCCGGCCTCGCGGTGCCCTGGGCGGTCTTGACCTCGGCGATGGAATGGTTCGTGCTCGTCCCGCTGTTTCCGTTCTGGCAGCCGATCTTCACCTTGCAGCAGCCCTACTGGATCGGCTTTCTGGTGCATCTCTCGTCCGCCCTGATGTATCCCTTGTTCGCCTGGCTGCGCTGGCCGGCCGGTCAAGCGCCGTCGACGAGCGCCATACGTTTCGCGCGGCGCTGGACTGTGGGCGCCGGCTGCGTGTTGGCCATATCGGCGAGCGCAGGCCTTGCCGACGCGCTCGCGCTTCCCTTGCCTCTCATGAGCCGCAACGTCGACGAGGACCAGCGTTACATTCGCCACATGACGACGCATCACCAACAGGGCATCGAACTCGCGCAGCTCGCTGTCGCGAGGGCACAGGCGCCGCATCTGCGCGCCCTGGCTGCCCTGATGGTCGCGTCGCAGTCGGGAGAGAACCGGATTTTCGCGCGTTGGTGGGCCGGCTGGTTCACCGAGCCAATGCCGATTTGCTCGCGTGAAGAACGCGCGACAATGCCGGGCTATCTGACGGCGACGCAAATGGCCCGAGTGCGCGATGCGACCGATGCCGAGTTCGACATCATGTTCGTTCGCCTGATGAGCCTGCATCATGCCGGCGCGGTTCATATGGCGGACGCCGAATGGCATTCGGCCGGCGATCCGCGACTGCGCCTCATGGCGCATGCCATCCGTCATGAGCAACAGGGCGAGATCGCCCTGATGAACGATGTCGAGGGCGTCAAGGCCGTCCGAGCGGCCACGCGCAACATGCTTGCGGATAATCTCCGAGACGCCGCGCACCCTGCTGGCTCACAACGGTGATCTTGGACCATTTCCGAAGCCGACATCGGCCATCACAGGCAAATGATCGGAAAGGACGCGTGCTTCCGGGTCGGTCCACGACTTGAGAATCTTTCCGTCCGAGGTCATGTAGATTCGGTCGAGCCAGAGCACGGGTAACCGCGATGGAAAGGTCCGCAACTGCGTTCGCACAGGACAATGCCTGGCCAACACGTGCCGAACGGACTTCACCCAGAACCAGTCGTTGAAGTCGCCAAGCACGATGCTCCTGTGCTTGTCGACCAGATCGACAAGGGCTCGCGCCTGCGCATAACGCTCGTGCATGCTGAGGCCGAGATGGGTCGCGATCACGGTTACCTCGCCGATCGGACATTGGATGCGGGCAGCGATCGCTCGACGGGGTTCGCGCTCCTGATAGGAGACGTCCGTGATCTTCGGCTCAGTCGTGAACGGCCAGCGGCTCAGCAAGACCTGTCCATAGTGACCATCTTCGGCGATGATCGATCGCGCTTCCACACGATATTCGCCGATGGCGTCGGCGAGTCTGCCGAAAACGTCGTCGCTGCGTCCGCGAGAATCCACCTCTTGCAAGGCAACGACGTCCGGCGCCCATTTTTCGATGATCGCGCAGACGCCATCAATGTCGAAACGCGGGTTGAGATTGAATGTCCCATGCACATTCCAGGTCATCATGCGGATGGTTTCGCTCACGATTGCCGTCCGCTCCACCACGTCACCACGAACTGGACCGCGAGACAGACGGCGATCCACGACAGGATCGTGAGGCCGAACCACAACGCGTTCGACCACGAAGCATTCCTCGCGAGCTCCGCTATCTGCGATCCCAGAGCGGCCATCGTTATAATGCCCGGCGCCATGCCGAGAATGGTGCCGATCAGGAAATCCCTCAACCGCAACGCGCTCGCGCCGGCAAGCAGGTTGACCAGCGAGAATGGCGCGATGGGCACCATCCGGATCATCGCCACCGCGACCACGCCCTGACCAATGATGTGGCGTTGAACGCGCAAGGCGCGGGCGCCCAGGAGTGATTGAAGCCGCTTGTGGCCAAGAAAGCGACCAATGACGAACAGCAACGTCGAACTCAGGAGCACGCCTCCCGCAGCACTTAACCCGCCGGTCCAGGGGCCCAGCACCGCGGCCGTCGCGGCAATCAGCGCGATGACCGGAAAGGCCACGAGCCCGCCCACCACGAAGGCAGCCATTGCGAACAATGGCGACATCGGTGATTGCGCGTATTCCGACAGCCGGGACGCGACATACCCGACGTCGGTATAATCACTCAACCGGGTGAATTGCCACGCAAGCGCAATCCCAATGAGCGAAGCCAATGTGCCGATCACAGCCAGCATTGTCCGCGGAGTCCACATGCGCCGTGCTGCGCGGTGAAGGTTGAGCGGCCGCTTCGGATCGGTAATCGGTTGGATGAAGTCGGTCATCGTCCGCATCTGTGTGCTGTCCAGATCAATCGGCACCAACATCCTGCTCGCGCCGGTCGTTGCATGATGATCGAGGAAGCGAAGTAAATCGCCTTCGTTTTCGGCAATCACGTCTTCGTCGAGCCCGCAGAAGTGGCCGATCAGGCGACGCCTGATGCCGCGGATGAAGTTGCGGTGACTCTCGCAGCCGGCTTCAAACGCCAGATCGCATTCGCTGTCGGCTCCCATCGACCGGTTGTTGAGATTAGCCGAGCCAATCCGGAGAAAACCGTCATCGACGATCATGACCTTGCTATGCACCATCACGGCGGCAGGGTTTCCGCCGCTCTCTACTCGGGGATACAGGATACGGAGCCTGTCGGTCACGCCAGCGGAAGCAAATGGCCGGATAAAGCCGCCTCGTCCACCTTGCATGGCCTGCGATTCCAGCCACGACGAATGTGCTTTGGGCGTGACGATCAAGACTTGCAGCGATGGTACGTCGGCCATTCGCTGCGCCAGCGCCTCGGCGATGCCGGCCGCACTGATGAACTGGTTCTCGATGTAAATCAAACGCGCCGCCGCATTGATGGAGCACAGGAACAGGTTGGCCACCTCGTCGACGGCTCTGCCGGCCGCGGTTCTCAATTCGGTCCTGGCGATGCCCACGGATATGTTTCTAGCCCCGCCGGGACCGATGCGGGCCAGGGGTCGGCTTCGGCCGGTCCACACTTTTCCGCGGGGTGACCGGCCGCTCTCCAGCGCGCGTTTGCGATCTCGCCCAGCGCAACGGCGGAGGCGCCGTCCACCATGCACTGGACGTCATGGAACGGCGGATAGGGCTTTCCGTCAGGATCGCGGCGCAGCGGATGATCGGCGAGATGCTCACCGCTGTCCCAGCGTCGAATCGTCAGATCGAGACCGCCAGAAAAGGCGACAGCGTCGTCGATGACGACGATCTTTTGATGCTGCGCTGAACCCAGTTGCAGGCTTGAATCCAGTCGAAAATTGATCCGACCGTGACCGGCTGCCATGAACTTTCCAGCGGAATCCCGTTCGCGCTCCGCGGCGTACAGCGCCGAAAAATCCCAAATCAGGATGTTGATCTGGAGTGCAGGCTTCATCTCCAACAACGCCCCGAGAAAAGGACCGAGCGTGACCGGCAAGCCATCGTCGGCGTGACCGGACGGCCCCACGAGCCGGACTTCGCTGTGGATGTCCCAACCGATGATGTGAACCTGCCGTTCGGCAAGTCGCAGAGCTGCCCTGAGAGCGCCGAAATATTCGGAGCCGTCGCTCAGGATGGCGACCCTGGAGGCCTTGCACCGCTTCCATACGGTCTGGTCGGGAATCAGGAGGGAAGAACTTCGGAGCAGTCGATACCTCGGGGTCTTGCATTCAGGAACCGTCAAACGCCCCCGCTCCGGAGTTCGTTCCTTGCTGCGCGATATCGGTCGTGTGAGCGAGTTCTGCTCCGTTATCCGCTCAACAAGCTGATAAATCGCTCTTTCGACGCTTGAGCTTGGCCGGTGATCTCCGGACTTGATGTCTGTTCGGCGAGGCCGCCATATGTGAAGCGGATGCCAGCACCAGAGTTGCGACACCGAGCAACACGAGCAGCTTGCTGATCTGGGCCGCTGGCGGAAGTCCTTTGCGCGCGAGCCAGCCGCCATTGGCGGACGTCCCTTGAGGCGCCGCCTCCACCATCGTCCCCTCAGTCCTTCCAGCCGGATGCGCCCGCGACAACAGCCAGCGAAACGCGGAGCCCAGAAGATGCTCGGTCGGGCGCGGAGCGAGCGCAAACGCGATTTGGCCCGCCCGAGCCGGCCAGCCCACCGCGATCTCGCTTCGGGGGCGACGAACCAGGCTCAGGAAGGCTTCCGCGACATCCTCGGATTGGTACAGCAGTGGCCCCGGATCGAGTCTGCGCCCGGACATGTTCGCGCCGTGGACGAAGCCAGGCGTATCCACCATCGCAGGAAAGACGCCACAAACGTGGATGTCCCGTTGAGCCGCGAGTTCCTGCCGCAAGCTCGAGGTGAAGCCGCGCAGGCCGAACTTGCTGGCCGTGTAGGCCGCGGCAAACGGCGTTGGCGCCCAACCGCCGAGAGAGATGTTGTTGATCAAGATTCCGCGCTTCTGACGGAGGAAAATCGGCAATACGGCGTAGGATCCGTTCATGGTGCCGAACAGATTGACCTCCACGGTTTTGCGATGCAACGCGATGTCGGCGTCTTGATAGGCGCCGAAGACGCCAGTGCCGGCGTTGTTGATCCAGACGTCGATCCCGCCGAAGGTCTCCTCCGCCCTCTCGGCGAGGCGCTTCACGGCTTCCGCATCGGTCACGTCAGTCGGCACCGCGAGCGCACGACCGCCAACGGATTCGCATTCCGATGCGAGGCGCTCGAGCACATCTCCACGACGGGCGGCGAGCGCCACACTTGCGCCCTTCTCGGCAAAGGCCAGCGCCGCTGCCCGCCCGATCCCGCTGGAGGCGCCGGTGATGACGACGCGTATTCCCGCCATTTCCCTTGGCCCGGCCGCGCGTCCCGAATTGCTCCGGGGACGCAGGCAACGCAAGGAGTGGCGCAGACGCTCCGTCCCCCGGCTGCCGAACCAATCGCCATGGGCGAAAATGACCTTGTCTGGTGCAAAGCCGACCAGCCTCCGCGCCGCCGCTTGCACAGAGCGGCCGCCGAGGCGGAGCAGAAGGCGCAGATAGATCGGTGCCATCCCGTCCGGCTTGGTGACGCCAAGCAGACCGGCTACAGGCCTCGCCGCACCTGGAAAACTCCGGGGATCAATGTTCTGCACGATATCAGTCAGGATCAGCGTTCGACTGCGCTTGTCGAACAGCTCGACCTCGCAGAAGAACGGAGCGCTCACCAGGACAGTCTCGATGTCGTTAGCCCATTCGACGGGAGTTCCGTCGCCGAGCTCGCGGTCGATGCGAACGCCGGAACGGCGAACCTGACTGCGGCTCGCCAGGCCCGGCACGGCGAACGTGACCACGTCCGGCACAGCGATCTGCCAGCCGCGCAAGAACATCCAGTGCGCGACATTGGGCGCGAGCAGGTATTTGATGGGTCCCAAGCGCTCCAGATGCGCGCGCAGGGCCGGTGAATATTTCACGGGAGAATGCAGCAACAGATCGCCGGTCGAGAGTCTTATGACCGTCATGCGCAGCGGCATCGGAAGACCCGCGGCTTGATCGGTGCGGCATCAAAAATCCAGACATCGTTCGAAACCTGGGTCAGGCTGTCATGCTGGATGTTCTCGCGCATATGCTGCTCCGCATCGATCGGGCTATCGGGCTCAACCGGCAGTCGCGTCCATGGTTCTTCGAACCGCGACGTCGGTCACCCCCAACACGCTGGATGACTTTCATTCGCAGCCGGCTCGGCGATCTAGCATCCCTTGCAGATGCTCTTGACCTTTCGGCCGACGTCGGAGTCCTGCGAACTCTCGGACCGAATTGCCGCGTCACCCTGCATCGAGGGACCAGGAGTCACTGTGCCGTCAATGCGGCCGCTGTTGGCGCCTCCCGCAGGATTTCCGGGCATGCCGACCGTGGTCGACCCGCGCGGACCGGTGCCGGTCGACTGAGCCGTTCCAGCCGCGTTCGTGCCCGGGCTCGTCGTAGCCGATGACGAGTTGGAAGGGTCAGCCGGGTTTGCCTGATTTGCTGAGGTCGAAGCTGCGGGACTTGATGCATTGCCCGTCCCAGACGACTGACCCGCACCGGTGCCCGCACGAGTCCCTCCGGTCGCGCCGGCACTCCCTCCTGCCGAGCCGCCTGAACCGCCGCCACCCTGGGCCGAAGCGGCTGTGATCGAGGCGCTTGCGAGAAACGCGATCAGGATCGTGCGTGAAATTGTCTGCCGCATAGGTCATCTCCTCGGATTTGAGGCGACAATCGGCGGCGGAATTGAACGTTCCTGAACTCTCCCAACACCCATGTTTGGAGCCTGGGAAAGGAAGTTGGAACTCACCTGGAACCGGCAAGGCGATGCTTCGTTCTTAGCCAAAAGGGCTCCCGGGCATGTTGCATCGCCTCACCATACAGGGCCGAACTATCGGAGAGCTTCGACAGCTCGCAGCCGAACGGCGCAGGATGGCCGGATCCAAGGAGGGGCATCTCAGAATACTGCTGCTGAACGAGGCGACACTCCTGGAGTTTTATGCCGATTTGCGGACCTGGATGGAGCGCGCCCCGGCGCCCTCCGCCGAACGAGGTGCTCAGATGGCGCCCCAGCTTCCTTCACAACCGACCGCGGTCAATCTATCTCCCTTGCTGACGGCTTTGGCACGTCGGATGACCTTGTCCGTCGCCGATCAGCAGGCCTTGCTTGCGATTGCGCAGGCGCGAAATTGCGCCAAGGGTGAAACGATCGTCGAAGAAGGCGCCGAATCCGCTCCCTTGCTCCTGCTGTGCAGCGGCGCGGCTCGCGCTGTGCGAACGCTGGAAGACGGTAGCCAGCAGATTGTCGCGATCTTTCTCCCCGGCGATCCTCTCAATCCCGGGGACTTCGTGCTGGGTCGCTGTCGGAATTCGATCAGCACATTCTCGCCCGGGCTGGTTCTGTCGATTCCGGGTGCCGAATTGTATCCGCTCCTGGAACAGCGGCCGACGATCATGCGGGCGCTATGGCGCGAAACGGCGTGGAAGGCGGCTATCCAGCGGGAGTGGCTGATCTGGCTCGGCCGCAAGCCGGCTGAGGCGCGCTTGGCACACCTGCTGTGTGAAATCGCGTGTCGTTCGCTCGCCGGCAGGAGCGGCCCTGACGAATTCGAATTCCCCCTGACGCAACGCGAACTGGGCGACATCCTGGGGCTATCGACCGTTCACGTGAACAGGGTCTTGCAGCAGCTCCGCAGCAGGAAGCTGGTCGACCTGAACCGAGGCCGGCTCACCATTTTCGACAGAGAAGGGCTCTATGAGGCCGCCGAATTCGATTCGGCCTATCTCGACCCGGTCGAGGCGCTGGGGTCGAGCGATATTGGCCGCAGCTAGGATACGGCTCGCCCTATTTCAGGCGGTCGAGACTCGCGCGGATGGCGCCAAATGTCGTCCGCATCTTGCTCAGCTCTTCGCCGATTTCGGCCTTGAGGCGTTTGCCGCGCGTCAATTGCTGCTGGTAGGAGCTGACGGTCCCGGTGTACTGATCCTGCCTCGCAGGCGGCCGCGACGGCTTCGGACGAAGCACATCCGAGAAGGGCACTTGCATCAAGAGTTGGCGCCGGGCATCCAGGATTTCGACCGAGTCGAGGTTGGGATCGCTGCGAATGCGAAGCTTTTCAAAGGACATCTCGAGGGCGGACTGACACGCATCCAGATAGGCTTCCTCCAGCGAGGGGAATTCCGTCCCGACGTCGTCAGCCACGACCGTCCCGTCCGAGCTGAAGTCGAAAAAGAAACGCGGCATCGCGACGTCCTTTCCTGAGGGCATCAATTGGCGATAACGCCGTCATCGGCCGCTCGTGCCTCGGCATTTCTACTCTTTGCCTTGGATCACAAGCGTGCTCCGGGCCGGCCTGCAACTCTCATATCCGTTTGCACATATCCAGACGACACCCGCTGCAACCTGCGAAAACCCTGGAACCCGTCCGGCTCGACCCCGTTCTTGACATGGGCCGGTTTGCTGCGAGGGTAGCATAGGTTGCCACCCGGCGGAGCTCCCAATGCCTAGCAAGCACACCCTCAACGTGTCCCTGACGGGCGAACTCTGTGACTTCATCTCTGCACAAGTCGCCTCAGGCCGTTTCCGGACGTCGAGCGAGGTCGTCAGGGCGGCCTTGCGCCTGCTGGAGAGAACGCTTCGCGGTCGCAGCCTTCATCGTGGCCCGGCCTGACCGAGCGACCACTTTCCGGAGCCAAGGCCGACGGCGTTGCCGTGCGGTCGCGGAGTCCACGATCGTGACCGACACAGCAGACTTTCCCATCATCTGCCTTGGCGCATCGGCCGGCGGCATTGAGGCGCTTGAAGGATTCTTTCGCGGCCTGCCGCCACAACCGGGGCTCGCGCTGGTCATCGTGACCCATCTCAGTCCGGACCGAGAAAGCCTCCTGCACGAGATCGTGGGCCGATATACCGATCTGCCGGTGCACGTCGCCGCCGACGCCATGGATGTCGAGGTCGACCACATCTATGTAATGCCGGCCGACTCCATCCTTGGCATCGAGAACCGACGACTGACGCTGCGGAAAAACAGCAGTCGCCGCGAGCGCAAGCCGATCGACATCTTCATGAGCGCGCTGGCCGTCGATATCGGCGAACTCTCCGGCGGCGTCATTCTGTCCGGAGGCGATTCCGACGGCACGCTTGGCGTCAAGGCCATCAAGGAGCGCGGCGGGATCACGTTCGCGCAGATCGGCGACGGCTTCGGCCCCCAACACCCGGATATGCCGGATGCCGCAATCTCAACCGGCCTGATCGATTTCGCTGTTCCGGCAGAGGATATGGGGGCGAAGCTGGTCGAGTTTGTTCGCGGCAACCACCTGTTTGAGCAGATGGTCAGCGACGGCGCCGATAGCACCGAGGATTCGACGATCAGCCAGGCTCTGCCGGAGATCTACGGCATCCTGCGGAATCAGATCGGCCACGACTTCAGCGGCTACAAGACGAAAACCTTCATCCGCCGCGTTCAGCGCCGCATGCAGGTGACCCAACTCACGACGATCGAAGCGTATGTGGAGCTGTTGCGGCAGGAGCCGCCCGAAGTGGGTGCCCTGTTCCGCGATTTGCTCATCAACGTCACGAATTTCTTCCGCGACGAGGATGCCTTCGAGGCGCTCGCAGCGTCGGTCATTCCCAAGCTTTTTGAAGGGCGCGGAGCCGACGATACGGTTCGGATCTGGATCCCGGGGTGCGCCACCGGAGAGGAAGTGTTCTCGATCGCAATCCTGGCGCGCGAGCATATGGATCGGTTGACCGCCGTGCCGCGGGTGCAGATCTTTGCAACCGACATCGATGACCGGGCGCTCTCGGTGGCGCGGGCAGCGCGCTATCCGGGTCCTCTGCTGGACACCGTGTCAGCCGAACGGCGCAAGCGCTTCTTCGTGTCGGATGGCGGCAGCTATGTCGTGTCCAAGGACGTGCGCGAGCTCTGCATCTTTTCGCCGCACAGCGTCATTCGCGATCCGCCATTTTCGCGTATCGATCTGGTGTCCTGCCGCAACCTGCTGATCTATTTCGGCGCGGACATGCAGAACCAGGTCATCCCGACATTCCACTATGCACTGCGCCCGGAAGGCTATCTCTTTCTCGGTTCAGCCGAGAATGTCAGTCAATTTGCGGATTTGTTTGCGCCTATCGAGAAGCGACATCGGATTTTTCGCCGGCGCGCCGATTCCGCCTCGCCGACGCGACTTCCGATCGCCCTGCACGGTCTGCGGCCGGGACTGGGTACGGACCTCGTTGCGCGACGGCAGCCGCTCGCCGGCCTCGCCTTGCGCCAGGCCGTGGAGGAGCAGGTCGTCGAGCATTTCGCTCCTCCGCATGTCGTTGTGAATCACGACGGCGACGTCGTCTACTACTCGACACGGACCGGCAAATATCTCGAGGCGCCGGCGGGAGCGCCGACCCGGCAATTGCTGACGATGGCTCGCAAGAGCCTTCGGCTCGATCTGCGAACCCTGTTCCGGGAGGCTGTCGAGACCGGGCAAATGGCCACGCGCAATGGCGTCTCACTGGACAGTGAGGAAGGCGGGGTCCAGATCGTCAATCTGACAATCGAGCCGCTGGGCGATCGCACCACCGGCGAGCCGCTCTTCCTGGTGCTGTTCTCCGATCAGGGACCGGTGCTCACCCGGGAGGAGGCGCTGAACCGGGCGCAGATCAGTCATGACGGCGCGGCTGCGCACACCGAGCGCGAGCTGCGCGAGACCAGGGACCGCCTGCAATCCATGATCGAGGAGTACGAAACTGCGCTGGAGGAATTGAAGTCCTCCAATGAAGAACTCGTCTCGGTCAATGAGGAGATGCAGTCGACCAACGAGGAACTCGAGGCGTCGAAGGAAGAGCTGCAGTCGGTCAATGAAGAGCTTCATACGGTCAATGCCGAGCTCAACGGCAAGGTGGATGCGCTGGATCGGGCCAACAATGACCTGCAAAACCTGTTCGAAAGCACCGATGTCGCCACGATCTTTCTCGACAGAAAGCTCGTTATCCGCAGTTTTACCCCGGCGGTGACGAAAGTGTTCAACATACTTCCGACGGACAAGGGACGGCCGATCACCGACCTTTCGAGCAGGCTGAACCTCACAGGCTTCGCAGATGACATCGCGGAGGTGTTCGCAGGCGCCGATCCGATCGAGAGAAGGGTCAATGGCGAAGGACATAACCCTCACTACCTTGTGCGGCTGGCGCCCTACCGGGACGGCGACCAGAAAATCGAAGGCGTGGTCGTCACGTTCATCGATGTAACCAGCCTGACGCGTTCGGAAGCCCGGCAACGCGTTCTCATCGCCGAGCTTCAACATCGAACTCGCAATTTGTTGTCCGTCGTACAATCGCTGGCGCAACAGACTCTCGGGAAAGGCGGCTCCCTGGAGGCGTTCTCGACCCGCCTTGCAGCACTCGGCCGTGTTCAGAGCCTTGTCAGCGGAGCGATGGACGATCACATCGACCTTGGCGACATCATTCGACTGGAATTGCAGGCAGTCGGCGCTGCCGACGACAAAGTGTCGGTGTCCGGCCCGCCGGTCGCCCTGGGATTCGAGCTCGTCCAGACCTTCGGACTTGCCCTGCACGAGCTTGCGACCAATGCGGTCAAGTACGGGGCGCTCAAGGAGAGCAAGGGAAAACTCGAGGTCTCCTGGGACGTTCAAGCCAACGGCCAGAGCTCTCCGAATCTGCTGCTGAACTGGAAAGAAAGCGGAGTTCCCAAGCTGTCCAGGCCATCACGCAAGGGTTTCGGACGGGACCTCATCGAGCGGGCGCTCGCATATACCTTGCGTGCCAAAACCAAGCTGTCGTTCGGCGAGGATGGGGTCCTCTGTCATATCGAGCTGCCGCTTCCAGCGACGGATAACGCCGTGAGAGAGGAGCGTTGAGTGACGGGTGAAGCTGCAACCCTTCGAGGCCGCCGGATACTCCTCGTGGAGGACGATTACCTGCTCGCTCAGGTTCTAAGCGATTATCTCGAGGAAGCGGAGGTCGACGTTATCGGACCGGTCGGCTCCCTCGAGGAGGCACTTGCCGTGGTCGAGAACGACCCGGACGGTTTCGATGCCGCCATTCTTGACGTCAATCTTCATGGCAGTAAATCGTACCCTGTCGCCGACGCTCTCGCTAAGCGTTCGATTCCCTTCCTGTTTGCGACCGGATATGGCCGGGATGCGCTCGACGGTCGCTTTCGCGATCATCCGCGATGTGAAAAGCCGTTCGATCAGACCACTCTCCTTTCGGCCTTTGGTCGATTGTTCAACAATCGTTCGGCCTGAGAGCACTGCCTGCCTTCCTTAAGGCTGCGCGGGCTCCTCAACCGTCCTACTGTCCTCGCGTGCATGCGGCTTAGGAACCTCGGCGCGCCGCTCGACGTTTTGTTCTGCGAAAGCAGAGCGAGTACCGGACATGGGCAATAGCGGCGTCGGAATGCTTCTTGGAGAAACCTCGGTTACGACGATTTGGCTGATGTTTATCGGCGCCTTCATTCTGGGCGGGGCGATCCTCTACGGCGTCGTGAAGACCGGCCGGTTGCGCAGAAGCGAGCGTGCGCAACTTGATCGGAACACCGAGGCGGCCCAACGCCGCGATGATCCCCAGAAGCGCGCCTCGGGCTAGAACTCCACCTCAGGCCTCTCCCAATCTTTGCGCGCGATTGCTGAGATATCGCGCTTTGGTCTGCGGCTTGATGAAGAGCGTCACGACCGATGGATGATGCTCACGGATCTGTGTTTCAATACCGACGATCGCCTGCTCGATGTCATCGGCGCGTCTATCATCGGAGAACTCGACGCTGAGGGCCGCGAAGATTTCCGTCGGCGACATCTGCACCGTCAGCAAGCCGTTCGCCCGCAGCACACCCGGCGATCGCCGAGCCAGCTCGAGAATTGACCGCGCGAGTTCCGGATCCGCCGGTTCTCCAATAAGCAGGCTTTTACTTTCCCGCGCCAACAAGACAGACGTAACTCCGAGAAGGATGCCGATCAGAATAGACCCGACGCCGTCCCACAGCGGCTGCTTCAGCGATACTGCAGCCGCCGTCGCAACGGCAGCGATGAGGATTCCGATCAGCGCTGCACTGTCCTCGAGAAGAACCATGAACGCCGGAGGGTCCTTGCTCCGGATGAATGCCTTGTAATATCCGAAGCGCTCACCGTCTGCGCGAAAGCGGCGAAGAGCAATCAGCCAGGACGTGCCTTCAAAAAGAAAAGACAGTCCGAGCACCACGTAGCTGACGATGGGATCCTCAATGGGTTCCGGGCTGAGAACGTGCAGAACGCCCTGATAGAACGACACGCCGGAGCCGAGCGCGAAGATCAACAATGCGACGATGAAACTCCAGAAATAGAGTTCGCGGCCATGTCCGAGCGGGTGGGACTCGTCCGGCGGCCGGTTGGCGCGGCGATATCCGTAAAGCAGCAGCGCCTCGTTGGTGCTGTCGACGACCGAGTGGACGGCCTCGCTGGTCATCGCCGAACTCCCCGTCCAAAGCGCGGCGGCGATCTTCGTCACGGCGACCAGGATGTTTCCAACCAGAGCGGCATAAACGGCGGTTCTTGATGATTGTTCTTCCCCGCTCATCGCACTCTCTTCGTCCGGATGGTGGGTAGATGGCTAGACCAGACGTCGCGGCAGGCTGCTGTGGATCGCGCAGGCAGCCACCGCCGCGTGACCGAACGCAACGGATATCTGATGAAGATCGGTCACGACATCCCCGATGCCATAGAGGCCCTCCACGCAGGTACGCTGATGATCATCGACCTGGAGATATCCGTCTGTTGTATGTTTCGCGCCCAGAGACACCGCGAGTCGCGAGCGCACCTCGGCTCCCATCGCGGGGTAGACGACGTCGAATTCCGCGCTCTCGCCTTCCTTGAAGCAGGCTTGGAGCCCGCAAGCCCGTCGCTTCAATTGCACACCGACGGCATCCACGACCTCAACGCCGGCTGCGGTCAGCCGCGAACTTGCCTCGGCATCAGGAGGCTCGGTCGCGAGCATGGTCACGTCCCGAGAGTAACCGCGCAAGAACAGAGCCTTGCCTGCGGCGTGAGCCGGCGGGCCGATGACGCCGATCCGGCGATCGATCGCCTCATAGGCATCGCAAACGGGACAGTAGCGCAAAAGACCGTCGGCGATCGCCGCCCGCCACTGTTCGAAAGGCGGATGATTGTCCACGATCCCGCAGGCCAGCACGACGGCCTTGGCGTCGGTCTCGCCTTCGGTCCAAGCGGCGCGAAAGCCGTTCCGGCTTGGCGCCAGGTGAGTGACCTCTGAGGTGACGCGCCGCACCTGAAGGTCAGCGATTTGCGCCGACATCCGCGCAAGCAGCTCGGTACCGGACAAGCCGTGCGCGAAGCCGGGAACATTATGGCTTCGCGGAATCAAGCCAGCGCGGCTTGCACCGGCATCCACCACGCATACGCGGCGCCGAAACCGTGCGAGATAGATCGCAGCCATCAACCCGGCCGGACCACCCCCGATGATCAGACAATCAAGCGGCGTTGCCCCGCTTGGTTCATTGTGGCGAGCCATGGCGCCTGCCTTCGGTTTCGAACTCGCAATGCGCGAGCCTTCGACCAACCCAGGTCGCAAGACGCAGTTCCGCGCACACGGAGAAGAGCGCGATCCAGTTTCGAACTAACGGATAGAGGCGGCGGCGTCAGCACCTTTGGCAGGCAGCTCGAATTGTGCAATCCGCCTGTCGAGGCGCCATAGCTCGATGCGATGGGTGAGCACGAGCGAAGCAGCCTCGCGCTTGGCCTCCTCGTCGTCACCACAGACGAGATTGATGCAGCCAAACACGCGACCGTCCAGGTCGATCTGGAAGGCGCGGTAATGCCTTATGCTGTGCATGGTCACTCGGCCGATCTCCTGTATCCGGGCGCACTCAACCAATCCGTCAGGCTGCAGGTCACCTCGTCCTGCATCGCACGTCGCAGCAACATGTCTCGTGCCTTGCCCGGCGCCATGCGCTGCGCGCGCTCGCGCGCCTTCTCCGCCGATGTCAGCAGCCGTTCCTGGAGCGATTGGGTCTGTTTGGTTCGCTTGCGTGTGGCGGTCATGTGCGCTTCCACGGATCAATTTGCGAGAAAGGAAACCGGTCCCGGCGTGCCGGCGGAGTGCGGCCCAACCGGCGCACCATCAGCTTCGAGGGCAAGCCGTGTTCCCGCATTTGGATAGGTTAATCTCGCACCAGATTTCGCGATTTTTTCCTTTGCATCACCGCCTGCCTTGGCAGGTCATCGCGCTCGCCAAAACGCGCGCCGTGGTGATTGCGTGTCAGGCCACCGCCATCCAGGCCAGCGCGGCGACCATGATCACAAAGCCGGCAATCGCGGTGCCGACAAAAAAGCGTTCCACGTGGTCCATCGCCATTGTTGCTCCCGTTTCAAGCCCGCAATTTAGACCACCGGGACGGCATCGGCATTATGAAACGTGAATCGGCCGCTTGTGCCGCGGCTTTTTTGCAAGCCGCGAAGCACCTTGCTCGCCCTAGGACTTCGCGGTGCCGGGCTCGGCCATCTTGCGATGCTGCCTGGCAAGCAGTTCGTTGGGGGTGAGGTTGGCCACGCTCGTTTGTACCTTGTTCTTGAAGCCGGTCACGATGTCGGATTCCCCGCTCATCATCGCCTCGAAACCGGCCTTCGCGACATCGGCCGCGTCGTCCTTTTCATCGGTTCCCACCTTGGTATCCATCATGTCGGCCCGGCGGAAAAACTCGGTCTCGGTCGCGCCCGGCATCAGGCACGTGACGGTGACACCGGAATCGCGGAGTTCCTCCCGGAGCGCGAACGAAAACGAGTCCAGGAACGCTTTCGTCCCGTTGTAGACCGCCTGGAAACTGCCGGGCGTGAATCCCGCGATCGAGCCGGTAATCAGGATGCGTCCGCTGTTGCGCCGAAGCATCTCGTTGCCTACCCGGTGGATCAGGTAAAGCGTGCCCGTGACGTTCGTGTCGATCACGTGCCGGATGCGCCCGAAATCCTGATCGAGGAACGCCTTGCCGAGACCTACCCCGGCGTTGGCCAGCAGCGCATCGATCGGCCGGTTGCCGACAACGCCACACAGCTTGTCGACACCCTCGGTCGTTGAAAGATCAGCTTCGACGGGTTCGACGTTCGCGCCGAGACCGCGGAGCTCGTCGGCCGCTTTTTGGATCGCCGGTTCGTCGGCCGCAATCACAAGATCGAAGCCGGCCTTGGCGCAGCATTTGGCGAGTTCCAGACCGATGCCGGTGGAAGCTCCGGTGACGACGGCAAACTGGTTGGCTGGCATGAGCAGGTCCTTCGAAGTTCGTTGATCCCGCTCAATCGCTTCGCCATTGGCTCGTTCCTAATCTCGATATTTGGCTCGTTCCTAATCTCGATATGTCGCCGTCCGTCATGATTTTCGTGCACCATAGCAACCATCGTTTGTTGCGCGACTTGGATGCCTCGAGCTCAGGTTGGAGACATGCATGAAAGCGCTGGTCTGGCACGGCAAGGAGGACATCCGTTGCGACACCGTCACCGATCCGGAGATTCAGGATCCGCGTGATGCCATCATCAAGGTCACGAGTTGCGCCATCTGCGGCTCGGACCTGCACCTGTTCCACAACTTCATCCCGGGGATGCTGCCCGGCGACATCATGGGGCACGAGACCATGGGAGAAGTCGTCGAGGTCGGCTCGGGCATGGATGGCAAGCTCAAGAAGGGCGATCGCATCGTCGTGCCCTTCACCATCATTTGCGGCGAATGCGACCAGTGCAAGCGCGGCAATTTCTCGGTCTGCGAGACCACCAACCGCAAGCGGCAGCTGGGCGACAAGGTGTTCGGACACACCACCGCCGGACTGTTCGGTTACACGCATCTGACCGGCGGCTATCCGGGCGGCCAGGCCGAATATTTGCGCGTGCCGTTTGCGGATGCCACGCACATCAAGGTTCCCGACGGCATTCCGGACGAGCAGGTGCTGTTTCTAAGCGACATCTTCCCGACCGGCTGGCAGGCCGCGGTTCATTGCGACATCGAGCCCACCGACACCGTTGCGATCTGGGGCTGCGGGCCGGTCGGGCAGATGGCGATCCGGAGCGCCATCCTGCTTGGTGCCAATCAGGTCATCGCCATCGACTGCATCCCGGAACGGCTCAGCATGGCGGAGGCCGGCGGCGCCACGACCATCAACTTCGAGACCGAAAGCGTTCTCGAGCGGATCAAAGAGCTGACCGACGGCAGGGGGCCGGAAAAATGCATCGATGCAGCCGGCATGGAATCGCACGTCATGGCCTCGCAACCGGATACGCTGCTCGACCGCGCCAAGCAAATGGTGATGCTCGAAAGCGACCGACCGCATGTGCTGCGTGAGATGATCTATGTCTGCCGTCCCGGCGGCATCATCTCTGTTGCCGGAGTCTACAGCGGCTTCTCCGACAAGATTCCGATGGGGGCCTTCATGAACAAGGGACTGACGATGCGGACGGGACAGACCCACGTCAACCGCTGGACGGATGACCTGCTCCGCCGGATCGAACAAGGCGAGATCGATCCGTCTTTCGTGATCACGCATACGGTCCCTTTGGAGCGAGGTCCAGAGATGTACCAGGTGTTTCGCGACAAGCGGGATTCCTGCGTCAAGGTCGTAATGAAGCCCTAAGGGAGCGAGCAAACCATGTTTCATTTCGGCAATATCGTGAGGTCCAAGGGCGATCCGAAAATCGTGGAGAGCGGAACCAGTCTTGCGCGCCCCGAGGATCGGCTCGCACGCGCGCTCGGATGGTTCAGCATCGGCCTCGGACTGGCCGAGCTTTTCGCGCCGCGCCGGGTCACGGAGACGCTGGGAATGGAGGGCCACGAGACGCTGGTGCGTGCATTCGGCGCTCGGGAAATCATCAGCGGGATCATGTCCCTTTCTGTCGACAAGAACGCCGGGCTGTGGGCGCGTGTCGGCGGCGACGGACTGGATGCCGCCGCTCTCGTCTCGGCACTGACGCCGGATAATCCCAAGAAGGGCAATGTCGCGCTCGCCCTTCTGATGATTGGCGGCATCGCGATGCTCGATTATCGCGCGGCGCAGGACACCAAGCCGAAGCGCCCCTCGCCCAAGGCAAGGCGCCGGCTCTACCCTGACCGGAGCGGCTTTCCTAGGGGGCTCGCGGCCGTGAAGGATCGGGCCAGGCAGCTGACCAACGGCCAGGCAAGGACGGGCGTCCCCAGCTGAGCATGTTGCAACCGTGAAGACGCAACAAAGCCCCGCTGCGTGAACTTCCAGCCGATGTGACCGAGAGTTACCCGCCAACTTAGCAAACGTTAATGCGGATTCCTGCAAGCAAGGTCAAATAGGACGCCTGAAAACGTGTAGCTGGATGCGTGATGCAAGCAGGATTCGCCTTCTCCAAGCTGGCAGACAGGCTGTCGAGCCTTGCTGATCTGAGCGCCCAGGACCTCGACCTGCTCGGGGACATGCCGAGCACCATCGTGCACCTTGGAACTCATCAGACCATGGTGCGGCACCACAGCGAGACTGACCATTGCTGCCTTCTGCTGCAAGGCTATCTTTGCTGGCGCGTCACGACCGGACAGGACGCGCAGATCACATCGATATACGTTCCCGGCGACGTTCCCGATCTGCACACGCTTTACCATCCTTCGGCCGGGACCAATCTCGTCGCGCTCGGATCAGCGATCATCGCTCTGGTGCCTCACGACTTCTTTCATGAGCTGTCCGCGAACTCGCCCGCAATGTCCCGCGCGTTGCTTCTGATGATGCTGACCGATCTCGCCATCCAGCGAAACTGGACCGTGAATCTGGGGAGCCGTGATGCCCTCTGCCGCGTGGCACACCTTCTTTGTGAAATCACGGAGCGCCTCCGGACCGTGGGTCTCGCGCGAGACTTCAGCTTCCCATCACCCTTCACGCAGTCGGACCTCGCCGCCGCGTGCGGCATCTCTCCGGTCCATGCCAATCGGACGATTCAGGAGTTGCGCCGGCGTGCCCTCCTGCAATGGCACGGAAAAAACATGACAATCACGGACTGGTCAGGCCTCGTCCGTCTGGCCGGTTTTGATCCGGCCTATCTGCGAACTCACCCTCAAGGCCCCGGAACGCGATCGCCGCAGCCCGCACCGGCATCGAGGGGCGTGGAGCTCGCGTGAACGTTCATGCAAACACCCGCTTCAGTTCGGCGCGCGAGAGCAGCGCCTGCCGCACTTCATCGATGACACTGTCCCAGTGTCCCAGTTTTTGCTGATGGAAAAGCCGCAAGCTCGGATACCAGAACGTATGTGCTTCCGAGGCTGGCCAGCGCCAGTCGCAGTCGGCATGAAGCAGCACCCAGGCTTCGCACCCTAGCGCTCCCGCCAGGTGCGCAACCATGGTGTCGACGCAAACGACGAGGTCCAGCTGCCGGAGCAGATGCCCGAGCGCGACGATGTCAGGCGTACTGATATCCCGCGCCCCCGTCTCCGCCAGCCGATCCATTCCGGTACCGCGCTGGAGCGAGTAAAGCGTTATGCCGTCACCCGCAAGACGTCGCAGAAGCTGCGCAGGAACAGCGCGCCGCTTGTCCCAGGCGCCGACCTCCCAGACCAGGCCGACGGCCAGGCCGCTGGAGTTTTCCAGCGGCTCCGCCCCCGCTCCATCATCCGGCAACGTCAGGTACGGCCCTCGCATCTCGGCCGCCTCGCGCCCGGCACGGAGCGCATGGGGGACTTCCATGATCTCGATATCAGTCTCGAATTTAACGCAGGGTGTACCATCGTGAAGCGGAACAGCGAGACCAACGCCCTCCATTCGCATGACCAATGGCAACAGCTCGGCCTGGCACCAGACCGTCACGCTGCGGGCAACAGCTGCAAGTGCGGGCATGAAGCGGAGAAACTGGATCGTGTCGCCAAGACCATGATAGCAGCGGACCAGCACCTGCTTGTCCGCGAGCTCCTCGCCGCGCCAGATCCGCTGGAGATGACGAGGACCCGTATGTTTGGGAGGAAGCGCCAGCGTCGCCAGATCTCCGTCAGTGATCGCCCAAGCGCGCAGGAACGCGCCCGCGCGCATTGCTTCTGTCCAGCCGCCGTTCCCGCCCACGAGAGCTAACAGCCTAGGCTCTTACGAACTTGTGGAAGCGGCTCAATTCTCCGTCCTTGGTCCGATCCTGGTGAAGGAAGGCGATTCCGGCGTCATCGAACTTCTCGAAGAATTCGTCCCAGCCGATCCGCTCCAGGCCGTCATCGGGAGGATCGAAATCGATCCGCAGGATGCCGGCATGCCCATTGTCCTCGGTGGCCCTCACGGTAGCGGGCTTGCCGCCGCGCTGCTCCACCCATTTTCGAATGACATCATGATCGGTGGTCTGCTGGGCTTCGCTGTCTTGCGTCTTTGAATGGCTCGCGTTCATTGGGCACCTTCCTTGCTGGCGCGCGGGACCTGGACACGCTGATGGGACCCCGCTTTTCCGTCCAACGCCGGCCGGAAGGATTGGTTCTTTGGACGCTGATGGGCCGGCATCATCTTCTTCATCTTCAACCAAGAAGCTGTTCGTTCCCTCCCGACGTCCGCAGATTCTAATCCAGGTTAAGCTTGGTGCATTTTTGCGCGGCGGAAAGCGCTCTGGCCGCTCCACAGCATGATCTGAGCAGGAACGAACATACCTGCCGCACGTTCGCCGATCTACTTACGTCTGCGCCGTTTGCGTCCTGGAGGGCCCCAACCCATGCATTCACGTCCTCAAGACAGTCGGCGCGTGCGCGTCGGGATCGTCGGTGTCGGCAACTGTGCAAGCTCTCTGGTCCAGGGGCTCACCTACTATCGGGACGCCGAGTCGAACGAACCGGTGCCCGGATTGATGAATGTCGATCTCGGCGGCTACCACATCAGGGATATTCAGATCGCATCGGCATTCGACGTCAACGCGAGCAAGGTCGGATGCGACGTCGCCGAAGCAATCTGGGCCAAGCCAAACAATACGCACCGTTTTTCCGACGTTCCGGAGACCGGCGTGATCGTGCAGCGCGGACCGGTCATGGACGGGGTCGGCCGCTATCTCCAGGACGACATCCCGATTGCAGACGCACCGGAAGCGGACGTTGCGGAAGTCCTTTCGACGTCGCGCACGGACGTTCTGGTATCGTATCTTCCCGTCGGGTCCCAGCAGGCGAGCGAATGGTACGCCGCACGCGCCATCGAGGCCGGCTGCGGCTACGTCAATTGCATCCCGGTCTTCATTGCCTCGAATCCGGATTGGCAGCGGCGATTTGAGGAAGCAGGCCTGCCGATCATCGGCGACGACATCAAGAGCCAGGTCGGCGCCACCATCGTTCACCGTGTGCTCGCCAATTTGTTTCGCGACCGCGGCGTCCGGCTCGACCGTACCTACCAGCTCAACGTCGGCGGCAACACCGACTTCAAGAACATGCTCGAGCGGGAGCGGCTGACGTCCAAGAAGATATCGAAGACGCAAGCCGTCACCAGTCAATTCGACGTTCCCATGGACTCCGACAACATCCATGTTGGTCCGAGCGATCATGTGCCCTGGCTCACGGACCGTAAACTTGCGTTCATCCGGCTGGAAGGAACGACATTCGGCGGCGTTCCGCTGAGTGCGGAAGTCAAGCTGGAGGTCTGGGATTCCCCGAATTCCGCAGGCGTCGTCATCGACGCGGTCCGCTGCGCCAAACTCGCGATGGATCGCGGACAGGCCGGCGCGCTGACGGGCCCATCGAGCTACTTCATGAAATCGCCGCCGCGGCAGTTCACCGATGAGGAGGCCGGACGCCGGACACGGGCCTTCATCGCCGACAAGGCCTATGCGTGATGGCGCAGATCATTCACCTCGTCCGCCACGGTCATCACGCCCTGCTCGGACGCACGCTGTGCGGCCGGATGAAAGGGATTGCGCTCGACGAGCGCGGCTGGCAGGAAATGTCGCGTTGTGCCGAAAGCCTCTGGCCGCCGCCAACCCTGATTCAATCGAGCCCGCAGCGGCGCTGCATGCAGTCGGCCTGCATCCTGGCCGCTCGCTTGGGTCTCCCGCTCGAGATCGTGCCTGCTCTCGATGAGCTGGATTACGGCGAGTGGACCGGACGAGCCTTCGAAGATCTCGACCGCGATCCGCAATGGTCGAACTGGAACACGCAACGGGGCTCGAGTTGTCCGCCGGGCGGCGAGTGCATGCGATCGCTCCAGCGCCGGGTCGTCAGCCATCTGGAGCAACTGCGCAGCGACAATGGCGGCGAGACCGTTGCGGCTGTCAGCCATGCCGAGCCGATTCGGGCGGCGCTTCTGCATTACTCGCGAACAGAGCTCGATGACTTCCTCAGCATCGAGATTGATCCGGCGAGCATCAGCACGCTCAGCGTGGACAACGGCAGTCTTAAAATCACAGGAATCAACCAGCGGGTATCTGCGTGAAGATCGTCATTTTTGGTCTGACAATCTCCTCATCCTGGGGCAACGGCCATGCGACCTTGTGGCGAGGTCTCTGCAAGCATCTGGTGCGGCTCGGGCATACCGTCGTGTTCTTCGAGCGGGACGTGCCCTACTACGCCGGAGCCCGGGATCTCCACGAATTGCCGGGTGGCCGTCTGATCCTGTTTTCAGATTGGGACGACGTGCGCTCCGCTGCGAGGAGCGAAATCCGCGACGCGGACGTTGCGATTGTCACTTCATACTGTCCCGATGCGATCGCCGCGACCGAACTGATCCTGTCGGAAGGCCGCGCGACTCCCGTGTTCTACGACCTCGACACGCCGGTCACGCTGGCGAAGCTCATGGCGGGAGAGACAGTGTCATATATCGGACCGCGCGGTCTGAAGGATTTCGATCTAGTCCTGAGTTTCACCGGAGGGCCGCGGATCGCGAACGAATTTTGCACGAGACTCGGCGCACGCCATGTCGAACCGCTTTACGGCCATGTCGACACTGACGTTCATCGACCGGTGTTGCCACAACCACATTATCGCGCGGATTTGTCCTACCTCGGTACGTACTCTGAAGATCGCCAGAGAACGCTCGAAACACTGTTCGTGGTCCCTGCGCGGGAGCGGCACGACTTTCGCTTCCTTATCGGAGGCGCCCAGTATCCCGACTTCTTCCCGTGGTCACCAAATATTTACTTTGTCCAGCACCTGCCGCCATCGGAACATGCGGCCTTCTTTGCGTCGTCTCGCCTGACACTCAACGTCACGCGCCCCGCGATGACAGAGATGGGCTGGTGCCCCTCGGGTCGATTGTTCGAGGCCGCGGCTTGCGGCGCTCCCTCTTGAGCGATACTTGGCAAGGCATCGACGCGTTCTTCGCTTCCGGCGACGAAATCCTGATTGCGCGCGACGGGAGCGACACGCTCGCCGCTCTGGCGATGCCCGATGCCGAACTCCAGCGCATCGCGCAGAGGGCGCGCGAGCGAACCATGGACCAGCACACATCGGACAAGCGCGCCCGCGAGCTCATCTCACTGCTCGAACGAACCGCATGCCGCGGCACGCGCCATCAACAACCCGAGGAGGCCTGAATGTGGGGCATTGTTCCGGCTGCGGGTCGCGGCAGCCGTATCCAGCCACTCGCCTTCTCGAAGGAGTTGCTTCCCGTCGGCAGCCGCGAAGATGACGGCACCGACCGGCCCTGCGCCGTCTCTGAGTATCTTTTGGAGCGCTTGATTTTGGGCGGCGCAGACAAGATCTGCTTCGTGATCTCACCCGGCAAATCCGACATCCTCGAATACTTCGGCGACCACTATGGCAGCGCCCAGCTCGCCTATGTCGTGCAGCCGGAGCCATCCGGTCTATGCGACGCCGTGTTCCGGGCTGGCACTGTCGTCGGCAGGGACGAGGACGTCGTCGTCGGCCTTCCCGACACCGTCTGGTTTCCCAAGGCCGCGCTGCAGGCGCTGCCGAACGCCGACCTGTCCTTCTTGCTGTTTCCAGTCGAACATCCGGAGTTCTTCGATGCTGTGGTGCTTGATGGCGACCATGTGACGGAGATCCAGGTGAAGCAGCCGGATGCTGCATCGAAATGGATATGGGGAGCGTTTCGGATGTCAGCGCACGGATTCCGCGAGCTTCAGGCGCTCTGGAGCCAGCGCGATTGCCAGGACGAGTATTTCGGCACGCTCGTGAATGCTTACCTTGCCTCCGGCGGTCGCGGCAGGGGAATCAAAGCCGGCGAGACCTATGTCGATGTCGGCACCATCGACGGTTATCGCACGGCAATGGCACTTCTCGCAGGAAGCGGCACGGGAAATGGCCGCTCGCGGTTGCTGGCCGGCGGATCTGTGGACAAGGCGCGCGCGCCGGCTATCACGAACGACGGAGCGGTTGCATGACCCGAGGCGCCCTTTCCCGTGACGAAATTCGCCGGCGCGTTGATGCGCTGGGCCCGTGGTTTCATAATCTCGATCTTGACGGCGTCCCGACCGCGCCCACGCACTTTCTCGGCGACTACCCGAACGTCAAATGGCGACGGTTCTCCGGGATCGTTCCAGACCGGCTCGAAGGCAAGACCGTGCTGGATATCGGCTGCAACGCCGGTTTCTACGCGATGGAAATGAAGCGGCGCGGCGCCGAGCGCGTGCTCGGCCTTGATACCGATGAGGAGTATCTGGCACAGGCCCGCTTCGCCGCGGAAGTCAATGGGCTCAAAATCGAGTTTCGCAAGATGTCGGCCTATGACGTTGGCCAGCTCCGCGAAAAGTTCGACCTGGTGATCTTCATGGGCGTGCTCTATCACCTTCGGCATCCCCTGCTCGCCCTCGACCTCATCCATGAGCACGTGGCTGGCGATCTCCTGCTGTTCCAATCCATGCTGCGCGGCGACTGTCAGGTCGATCTCGTCGACGAGAACTACGACTTCTGGACCACGGAGCAATTCGACTCACCCGGCTATCCGAAACTCCACTTCATCGAGCACAAATACGCTGATGATCCAACCAATTGGTGGGTGCCCAACCGCGCCTGCGTGGAAGCCATGCTGCGCAGCTCTGGTTTTGCCGTTGCGGCACACCCGGAAGAGGAAGTCTATCTCTGCAAGCGGACTGAGCGGCCCCAAGCGGACGGCCCTGTCTACCCCTTCCGGAGACCAGGCTGATGATCGAGGCTGCCAAGATCTGGAACGAGCCAAATAACAAATCGCATTGGGATATCCTGATCGATCCCGAGTGGGAAATGTTCGCAGCCATGGCCACTGCCGCGGCCAAGGCGATCCGTAGCGCACATCCGAGATTGCCACGCGTGCTAGGCGGCATATCGCCGATCGACCCGTCCTTCATTCGAAACATGCAGTCGCGGGGCGTGCTCGACCATGTCAATGCGGTGGCTGTGCATGGCTTTCCGCTGGACTGGAACCTGTGGAAAATCGGGGAATGGCCGAACAAGCTGGACGAGATCAAGGCGGCCACTTCGCTCCCGGTCTGGGTGACCGAAGTCGGCGTTTCGTCCTTCGGTGCCGAAGAGGTGCAGGCGTGGGGTCTGACGCGCACGGCAGAACTGCTGATCGGCCGCGCGCCGCGTATTCACTGGTACAGCCTCTACGATCTACCCTCCACCTGGGAAGCCACGACGCGGCATAAGGAGGCCGAGGGGTCCTCCTACTATCGCCACTTCCACATGGGGCTGCTGCGTGAGGATGGCACGCCAAAGGCGGCGCTGGACATTTTCGGCCAGTACGCGCGCGAAATGGGACTGTGCCAGTGGTTCCACTTTGAGGACCATCGCCTGGCAGATGCGGTGCGCTGGATGCGGCGCCTCGGTGTGGTGCATCTCAGGACAGGCTTGTCGTGGGCTGACAGCTTCCGTCCGAACGCTCTCGATTGGTTCGACCGTCAAATGGACGCCTTGGCTGATTTTCAGGTTACGGTCACGTTCTGCTTCACGCCTGAACACAGGGGCATCGCACCCCACCACACAAGTCCGCCGCTCGACGCAAACGAGTTTGCGGACTTCTGCGCGCGAATGGTCGAACGCTATTGTGTTAGAACCGGCGTTTCAGATCGAGCATCTTCGCCTGCTTCGGCCAACGAGGAGCGCATATGCGTGCCCTGATCCTGGTGATGGATTCGGTGGGGATCGGCGGCGCTCCCGATGCCCAGCACTACGGCGATGAAGGCGCTGACACCGTCGGTCACATCGCCGATGCATGCGCGCGCGGGCAAGCCGACAACGAGGTGCGCGAGGGCCCCCTGCGTCTTCCCAATCTCGTGGCAACGGGGCTGGGTCAAGCCTGCCGCCTCGCCACCGGGCGTATTCCTCCCGGTCTCGACGACCTCGCGCGTGGGCAACCCCAGTTCGGATGCGCAAGTGAATTGTCGCGAGGCAAGGACACCCCATCAGGACATTGGGAAATCGCCGGCGTCCCCGTCCCGTTCGACTGGGGCTATTTTCCAAGAACAGAACCCTGTTTTCCCGGCGAACTGACGGAGCGATTGTGTGCGCAGGCGGGGGTACCCGGCATCCTGGGGAACTGTCACGCCTCCGGCACGGAAATCATCGCGGAATTTGGCGAGCGCCATATGCAAAGCGGCGAACCGATTTGTTACACCTCCGCCGACAGCGTTTTCCAGATCGCCGCACATGAAGAGGCCTTCGGGCTCGAACGCCTCTACGAGGTTTGCTCGATCGCGCGCAAGCTGGTCGATCCTCTGAATATCGGCCGCGTTATCGCCCGGCCGTTCATCGGCAGTTCCGGACGCGATTTCAAACGGACTTCGCGCCGCCGCGACTACTCTGTCCCTCCTCCAGGACAAACACTGCTCGATCTCGCCGAAATTGACCATCGCGACGTCGTCTCCATCGGGAAGATCGACGACATCTTTGCCCATCGCGGCACCGGACGTAATAAGCGAGGCGACGGCAATCATGCACTATTCGATGCGACGCTCGAAGGTCTGCATGGACTTGCAGACGGCGGTCTGTTGTTCGCCAACTTCGTGGACTTCGACACGACTTACGGTCATCGCCGCGACGTGACGGGATACGCCGCAGCACTCGAAGCGTTCGATGCACGCGTCCCGGAGTTGCGGGACTGCCTGCGAAGCGACGATCTTCTGATTATCACGGCCGATCATGGCTGCGACCCGTCGTGGAGCGGCACAGATCATACGCGCGAGCAGGTTCCGATCTTGGCCGTGAATGCCAGCCGGACCACCTCGATCGGTCAGCGGACCGGCTTTGCCGATATTGCAGCTTCCGTGGCCAAGCATCTCGAATTGCCGCCGCCGCTGCACGGGACCAGCTTTTGAGAGGACGTTCGCGATTCACCTGGATTATTGATCCAGGTTAGAGAAATTTTCGTTTGTACATTTCCGAGGAACGAACATTCCTTGCACCGCTTCTAGGAATGTGACTGGCGCGCGGGTCGCCCGACCATCAGCAAAGCGCGCTTCCACTCTCATCCAGGCCGATCACGAGATCGGTCTCACGCGGCATGGAGCGGTGAATGACGCGAATATTGATCACTGGGGGGCGGGCTTCATCGGCTCCCATGCTGCCGATGTCCTCCTCGCGGCGGGTTACGAGGTTAGACTCCTCGATAATCTCTCGCCTCAGGTTCACGGCGGCAATCGCCAGCATCCGGCCTATCTTGCAAAAGACGCTGAGCTCGTCATCGGGGACGTCACCGATGCACTGGCCGTCGAACATGCTCTGCGCGGGACCGACATGGTTCTCCATCTCGCCTCGGCCGTTGGCGTTGGTCAGAGCATGTACGACATCGAACCTTACGTCAGAACCAACGAGGTCGGCACTGCCGTTCTGCTACAGGCGCTATCGAAGCGGCCGGTCGAGCGGCTGGTGGTGGCGTCGTCCATGAGCATCTATGGCGAAGGCCTCTATTGCAACGCCAGCCACGGCGTGTTTGCCTGCGAGGAGCGGCCCATCGAACAGCTTCGCCGCGGTGATTGGGATTTGCGCGACAACGCCGGTCATCCTCTCGAGCCCGTTCCGACGCCCGAGACAAAGCAGCCGTCGTTGAGCTCAATCTACGCGCTCAACAAATATGCGCAGGAACGCATGTGCCTGATTACGGGAAAAGCCTATGGCATTCCCACCGTAGCCCTGCGTTTCTTCAACGTGTTCGGCCCGCGCCAGGCCTTGTCCAATCCGTACACCGGCGTGCTTGCCATCTTTGCGGCCCGGCTGCTCAACGGACGGCCCCCCTCGTGTTCGAGGATGGCCTGCAGCGTCGGGACTTCGTCCATGTGCATGACGTCGCGCGTGCATGCCGCATAGCGCTTGAGGCCGAGCACGCCCACGACGTTTTCAATGTCGGCTCGGGTCACAGTCGAACCATTGTTTCGGTGGCGCAAGATCTGGCCGAAGTCATGGGCCGGACCGACATCGAACCCGAAATCACCGGCAAGTACCGCGCGGGCGATATTCGGCACTGCTTCGCCGATATCGGCAAGTCCCGCGATCTGCTCGGCTTCGAGCCCCATGTCGGCTTCAAGGATGGCCTCGAGGAGCTCGCCGAATATCTGGCGGATCAGATTGCCGACGATCAGGCCGAGCGAGCAACCAGAGAGCTGCTGGAAAGAGGATTGGTTGCGTGATGACCCAGAGCGCGGACAACAGGCCTGTCCTGGTCACCGGCGGCTGCGGCTTCATCGGCTGCAATCTGGCCGATCGGCTTGCGGAGCGTGGCGAGACCGTTCTGGTGCTGGACAATCTCGCTCGCGCCGGGGTGCGCGAAAACGCGCAATGGCTGAAGTCCAGACACGGCGAGAAGATCAACATCACGATTGCCGATATCCGCGACCCGATTCCGGTAATCGACGCCGTGCGCGAAGCTCGTGCCGTGCTGCACCTGGCAGCCCAGGTCGCCGTCACCGACAGCTTGAGCGATCCCGCCTCCGATTTCGAGATCAACGCACGCGGCACGCTGAACGTCCTCGAAGCGGTTCGCCTGCACAACAGGCAGGCACCGGTGGTTTTCGCCTCGACCAACAAAGTCTACGGCCGCCTGATCGACGACGGCGCGATCGCTCTCTCGGGCCGCCGCTATGTCCCGACGGACGATGTCCTGGCCAATGGTATCTCCGAAAACGCGCCGCTCGATTTCTATAGTCCTTATGGATGTTCGAAGGGCACGGCGGATCAGTATGTTCACGACTACGCCCGGGTGTTCGGTCTGCGCACCGTGGTGATGCGGATGAGCTGCATCTACGGACCGCGGCAGTTCGGGACCGAGGATCAGGGCTGGATCGCGCATTTTCTGTTGAGCGCGATCCGCGGCAACCCGCTCACGATCTACGGCGATGGCAAGCAGGTCCGCGATGCGCTTCACGTCTCGGATGCGGTTACCGCCTGGCTTGCCGTGCTTGACCGCATGGACCTGGTGCGCGGACGCGTGTTCAACCTGGGCGGTGGCCCCGCCAACGCGATCAGCCTGCTGGAATTGATCGACAGCATCACCGATCTGACCGGCCGCAATGTCGGATACGGTTTCGCCGATTGGCGTCCTGGCGATCAGCCCTGGTATGTCACCGACACGCGCGCGCTGTCCACCGCGCTCGGTTGGGCGCCGCGGATTGCCGTCACGGAAGGTCTCCGCTCACTCCACACATGGCTCGAAAGCCGGTTCGGATCATCACACGGCGACCGCGAGGCTCTGGCATGACGCGCGTCGCCCTCATCAACCCCAACTGGGATTTCAGCGGCAGCATCTATTTCGGCTGCCGATCCCCTCACCTCCCGCTCGAACTCGGAATATCCGAGCACTACCTGAGGGCGGCCGGGCACAAGACTCTGTTGCTCGACGCGCACATGTTCGATCTGTCTCTCGTCGAGATCGAGGCCGAACTGCGCGCTTTCGGGCCCGACTTGGTCGTCGTCCGACGGCGCCGACATATCTGTTCTGGCGCTGTGCACCGCCCGAGCTCCGCGTTCCACAGGAGCTTGCGCTGGCAGTGCGAGACCTCGCCCCGGTCCTGGTCGCGATAGGTCCCCACGGCTCGACCACGCCGCGGGCGGCGTTGAAGAAGCTCGGCGTCGACGTCGTCGTGATGGGGGAATGCGAGATCTCCCTGCTTCGACTGGCCAATGGCGAACGCGACTTCGCCGGCCTGTGCTTCGCCGAGGGGGCTTCGATCCGGATCAATGGCGGCCCTCAGGCGGTCGACTTCAAGGACCAGCCGCCGCTGCGCTGGCCGGATGAAATGATCCGGCGCCATCACCACCACCATCACCGCTTCGAGGCCGAGCCATTCGCTCCGGGCGCCGAGGTCGAGGCGTCACGGGGATGTCCGTACAGCTGCACGTTCTGCGCCAAGGACAATTTTCGCAATGCCTATCGCAAGCGCCCCCCGCGATCATCCTCGATGAAATCGACAGGCTCCGCGACCAGGGCATCGAATATGTCTACTTCATCGATGAAATTTTTCTTCCGAACAGCGAACTCCTCAAGGGGCTAAGCGCGCGAGGGCTGAAGTTTGGCGTGCAGACCCGGATCGACCTCTGGAAACCAGACATGCTGGCGTTGCTCGGCGAGGCCGGCTGTGTCTCGATCGAGGCCGGTATCGAGAGCCTGACGGTCGAGGGGCGCGCCGCGCTCGCGAAGAATTGCAAGATGACCACCGATCAATTGGCCGAGCGGCTGGTCGAGGCACGCCGCCATGTTCCCTTCGTGCAGGCCAATTTGATCGAGGTGCCGGAGGACGAGGATCCGGTCGTGCAGCGCTGGCGCCGCCAAATGCAAGACGCGGGAGTCTGGGCAAACGATCCGGTGCCGCTTTATCCCTATCCGGGCTCGCCGGATTACAGAAAATTGTGGGGCGAGCCCGACGATTTCGCCTGGGAACGCGCGCACCGGCACTATCTGACGCTGTTCGATCAGTTCAGCGACGTGCAGAACGATCGCCCGGTGCCCCTCGATGCTCTCGAACTCCAGGTCGTGCCATGAGCCGTGTCTCGGACATCATGATTCTGATGACCACCGATACGGTCGGAGGTGTGGGACCTATTCCTGCGGTCTCGCATCGCATCTCTCGGAGTCCGGCGCCGAGGTCAAGCTCGTGACAATGGGTCCGCGCGCGCGGGCAGATCAGCGGGCGATGCTGCATGGTTCTCGCGTGCGCTTGATCGAAACGGATCTTGCGCTCGAATGGCAGGATCCCGAAGGGCAAAACCTATCCGACGCGCGGCGCGTCCTTGCCGGCCTCGAAAGCAAACTCAGGCCGGACGTTGTTCATCTCAATAGCTTTCGTGAGGCGTCCTTCGGCTGGCGCGCGCCAACTGTGCTCGCGGCACACTCCTGCGTTAATTCCTGGGCACTGGCCTGCCGGGATACGGATTGGCTGGAGCAGCCGCGATGGCGCCGCTACACCGAACGCGTCGCTGCAGCTCTCCACAACACTCAAGCCTGGGTGTGCCCCAGCCAGTCCTTCCACAACGTGATCGCGGAGATCTACCGTCCCCGCTCCCCGGGCGCGGTGATCTGGAATGGGATCGCGCCCGGCGAGCCCGGCGGGCGAAAACAGGACCTGATCATGGCGGCCGGTCGACTTTGGGACCGCGCCAAGAACATCGAAGCTCTGACGGCCGCGGCAGCCGGACTGCCTTGGCCCGTCCAGGTCGCGGGACCGGCCGATGCTTGCCCTTCGGCCGCCGTGAGCTGGCTCGGACAGTTGCCGCACGATGTCATGCGCGCACGCTTGCAGCATGCCGCAATCTTCGTCAGCCCGGCGCTCTACGAGCCGTTCGGCCTCTCCGTTCTTGAGGCCGCGGCAGCGGGTTGCGCACTTGTGCTGTCCGACATTCCGACGTTCCGGGAATTGTGGAGCGGAGCTGCCCTGTTCGTCGATCCTGCCGACGGCCAGGCGCTGCATCGCGCGCTTGCGCATCTCTGCACCGACGAACGTGAGCGCACCCGGTTGCAGCGTTCCGCCTATGAGCATTCCCTGACCTATTCGCTGACACGGATGACGAGCGCTTATCTCAGGCTCTACGAAGGGCTGCTCACTTCCGGGCGCGCGAAAGCGTCAGACAGTCCCATCGAGGTGCGCGCATGAAATGCGTCCTGTTCTACCACGCGTTCAGCTCCTGCTGGAACAATGGCAATGCGCATTTCTTGCGAGGCTATGCGCGCGAGCTGCATGCGCTCGGTCACAACGTGATTGTCTATGAGCCCATCGACGGCTGGAGCCGGTTGAATGCCATGCGAGAGGGCGGCACTCAGGCGATGGACGACATCCCGGCGCTCTTCCCGGGCATCGATGTTCGTCGCCATGACGCATCCCTGGATCTCGATGGGGTGCTGCACGGCGCCGATCTTGTGATTGTTCACGAATGGAACTCGCCCGATCTGATCGCGCAAATCGGGCGCAGGCGCGCGCAAGGCGCTTCGTTCACCTTGCTGTTTCACGATACCCATCACCGGGCCGTCAGTGCGCCGGAAGAGCTCGCGCAGTTCGACCTCGATGGATTCGACGGCGTGCTCGCCTTCGGTGAGGTGCTCCGCCAGATTTACCTGAAGCTCGGCTGGGCGGACCGGGCGTTCACATGGCATGAGGCGGCTGACGTCGCTCTGTACCGTCCGTTGCCGCACATCGAACGCACCGAGGATTTGATCTGGATCGGAAATTGGGGCGATGGCGAACGAAGCGCCGAACTCAACGAGTTCCTGGTTGGCCCGGTGGCTGAGCTGAAGCTCAGCGCGCGCGCCTACGGCGTCCGCTATTCGGATGCGGCGCTCGACACGATACGGGCCGCAGGCATCCGGCATGGAGGCTGGCTGCCGGCGCATCGGGCGCCCGCAGCATTCGCCAGCGCACGCGCAACGGTGCATGTGCCGCGCGGCCCTTATGTCCGGTCTCTTCCAGGCATCCCGACCATTCGCGTGTTCGAGGCGATGGCGTGCGGCATCCCGTTGGTTTCCGCGCCCTGGTCGGACGCGGAAGGTCTGTTCCCCGAAGGTACCTATTTCAGCGCCGCCGATGGAGGGCAGATGAAACGCACCCTGCGCATGCTTCTGGACGATCGCGAGCTATCCGCCGCGACCGTGGAAGCCGGCCTCCGCGCGATCAGGGAACGTCACACCTGCCGTCATCGCGCAGAACAGCTTCTCGGCATCGTCGAGAACATCCGGGCCTCGGGCCGGTCGAAGCAGCGGCCATATGTCGGAGCCGTCGCATGAAGATCTGCTTTTTCGGATCGAGCCTGGTTTCGTCGTACTGGAACGGCGCCGCGACCTATTATCGTGGCATGCTGAAGGAAATCGCGGCACTCGGGCACGACATCACCTTCTTCGAGCCGGACGCCTTTGAACGCCAGGCGCATCGCGACATCGCAGATCCCGATTGGGCAAAGGTGGTGGTTTATCCGGCAACGCCCGATGGCTGGCAACGCAGTATCGAGATCGCAGCAAGATCGGCCGACATGCTCATCAAGGCGAGCGGCGTCGGCGTCTTCGATCAGGAGCTGGAAATCGCCGCAGCCAACGCTCCCTCCAAAGCGATGCGCATTTACTGGGATGTCGACGCGCCCGCTACGCTCGAGTCGATGGCGATTAACCCGCATCACCACCTCCGACGCGCAATCCCGTCCTACGACATGGTGCTGACCTATGGCGGTGGAGAGGGCGTCGTATCCGCCTATCGCGCGATCGGTGCCCGGGACTGCGTACCGATTTACAACGCGCTCGACCCCGTCACGCACTTCCCTACGGCGCCGATTCCACGGTTCGGCTGCGATCTCAGCCTGCTGGCCAACCGCTTGCCCGACCGGGAGGAGCGCGTCGAACGGTTCTTCATCGATGTCGCATCTTCCTTGCCGGCAAGGACGTTTGTGCTCGGCGGCTCCGGTTGGGAAACCAAGGACACACCTGCCAATCTACGTAAGGTCGGACATGTCGGAACGGCCGACCACAACGCATTCTTCGGCTCAGGGCTCGCCACACTGAACGTCAATCGCGACAGCATGGCTCGATACGGATTTTCTCCTCCGACGCGTGTCTTTGAGGCCATCGGCGCCGGCGCCTGCCTGATCACCGATCAATGGGACGGCATCGATCATTTCCTCGAGCCCGGCCGCGAGGTCCTGGTGGCTTCGACAGGCGCGGAGGTCGCGGACCACATCAGCGCCCTGAGCCCCGGTCGCGCACAGGCCATCGCCGGCCGTGCACGTGCGCGCATCCTCGGCCATCACACCTACCGCCATCGCGCGCACCAGTTCAACGATCTATTTGCCGGAATCAGTTCGCGAATCGAGGCAGCAGAATGAACCTCAATATTGTCGTCATCGGTCTTTCGGTCACGTCGTCCTGGGGCAACGGTCACGCCACGACCTACCGTGCCCTGATCGAGGCCCTGGCGCAACGTGGCCACCGCGTTAGCTTTCTGGAGCGGGACGTTCCGTGGTATCGAAACCATCGCGATCTGGTGAAGCCGTCCGGGTGGAATGTCGGCCTTTACGAGTCTCTGAGTGATATTCCGCACCGCTTCGGCCAACTCATCCGTGGGGCGGATCTGGTCATTATCGGCTCCTTCGTCCCGGACGGCATTGCGATTTCCGAGTGGGTCACGAGCCAGGCCCGAGGCATTACGGCCTTCTATGACATCGATACGCCGGTCACGTTGTCCCGACTCGAAGGCGGCCTGGATTATCTTTCTGCCGCGATGATTCCGCGTTTCGACCTCTATCTCTCGTTCTCAGGTGGTTCAGTCCCGCAGATGATCGAGGAGAATTACGGTAGCCCTCTGGCGCGGGCGCTGTATTGCAGTGCCGATACGAAGCTTTACGCTCCGCAGCCGGCGGAGCCGAAATGGTCGCTGGGTTATCTGGGGACCTACAGTGACGACCGGCAGCCGATTCTTGAACAATTGCTTCTTGCACCTGCAAGGGTCCTTCCTTCCGAGCAATTTGTCGTCGCCGGGGCTCAATATCCCGAACATATAACCTGGCCGGGCAACGTAGACCGAATCGAGCATCTCACGCCGCAACAGCATCCGATGTTCTATTCGAGCAGCGCTTCGCTCTTAACGCGACCCGCGCCGACATGCGTGTTTTGGGCTTCTCCCCAAGCGTTCGGCTGTTTGAAGCAGCCGCTTGCGGCACGCCGATCATCTCAGACCAGTGGCCCGGAATCGAGACGATCTTCAAGCCGTCACACGAAATTCTTCTCGTCTCCGACTCGCAGGGTGTCGTCGAGATCCTGCGGGACATGCCTGAGGAATGCCGCCGCACCATCGCGGAGAACGCGCGAAGGCGCGTTCTCGCCGAACACACGTCGCATCATCGAGCCGAGCAACTGGAGACCTATTATCTGGAAGCACTGGCGCGGCGTCGGCGCAAATCAAGAAAATTGTCCGAAATCCGGCGGGTGCAGGTCGCCGAGCTCTGAAGGAGATTACCATGACGTTCCAGACCCGCATCAATGCGCCCCGTAACTCCTCCGCCGTCTTGATTGCGGGAGGCGCCGGCTTTATCGGATCGCATCTTTGCGACGCCTTGCTACAGCGCGGCCACAGAGTGATCTGTGTCGACAACCTGTTGACCGGGACGACAGACAATATCAGGCCTCTGCTCAACCATCCGAATTTTCGTTTCATCGAGCATGACGTGCGTGAGCCGCTTGAGATCGACGAGGACATCAGCCGAATCTACAGCTTGGCCTGCCCGGCCTCGCCGCGCCACTACCAAAGGGATCCGATCGGCACGATGAAGACGTGCGTCGTCGGGACCCTGAACATTCTCGAACTGGCGCATGAAAAAGGAGCTCGCGTGCTTCAGGCATCCACCAGCGAGGTATATGGCGATCCCGAGATTCACCCTCAGCCGGAGTCTTACCTCGGCAACGTCAATCCGATCGGCCCACGAGCCTGCTATGACGAAGGCAAACGGGCGGCAGAGACCTTGATGTTCGACTATCACCGGATGCATGGCATCGAGATCAAGATCGCCCGCATCTTCAATACCTATGGACCGCGCATGCTCGAGAATGACGGCCGGGTCGTCTCGAACTTCATTGTGCAGGCATTGCGGGGAGAACCCATCACGATTTACGGGCGCGGAACTCAGACCAGGAGCTTTTGCTTCGTTGAAGATCTCGTGCGGGGACTGCAGCTCCTGATGGAGAGCCCGGCCTCCGTCACAGGGCCATGCAATCTGGGAAACCCGCACGAGGTTACGATCGAAGCGATTGCCCGTGAGGTTCTGTCGTTTACGCGGTCGGACTCGCCCCTGCGATTCGAGGAATTGCCAAAGGACGATCCGCAGCGCCGCAAGCCGGTTATAGATACGGCCGAAAGGTCATTGGGATGGCGTCCACGCGTGGCGCTGAAAGACGGGCTTCAGGCAACAATCGCCTACTTTGCTCTCCGCATAGCAACGGATGCGCCGGCGCTGGTGCCCGCAATCGCACCGCGGAAGGCGGGCCGGATGGCACGCAGCAGACTGACAATCGCAGACCAGCGCTAATGAGACGACACACGCCCGTAAACAGACAACGCGGCAAAGCTTCTTCATGAACGAACTTGCAGACGATTGGTGGAAGTCCGCGGTCATTTACGAACTAGCGCCTGTTTCCTTTCAAGACTCAATGGAGATGGCAAAGGAGATCTGCCCGGCCTCCTCCCGCGCATCGACTACCTCAGCTGGCTCGGCGTCGACGCAGTCTGGCTGACTCCGATCTATAGAAGTCCCTTCCGCGATTTCGGTTACGACATTTCCGACTTTCGGACGATCGACCCGACGTTTGGCAGCCTTGAGGATATGGATCGCCTGATCGCCAAGCTGCACGGGCTTGGCATCAAGCTTATTCTCGATCTTGTGCCGAACCACACGTCCAGTGATCACGATTGGTTCGTTGAAAGCAGTGCCTCCCGCGACAATCCAAAGGCGGATTGGTACGTCTGGGCCGAGCCGGCTGCGACAGGTGCTCCGCCCAACAATTGGCTCAGCCGCTTCGGCGGCAGCGCTTGGGAATGGTGCGACGCGAGGCGACAGTACTACTACCATTCCTTTCTGGCCGAGCAACCTGACCTCAATTGGCGCAATCCCGAGGTCCGGACGGCAATCGCAGATGTCATGCGGTTCTGGCTGGATCGCGGAATCGATGGATTTCGTGTCGACGCCAGCGCCGTCCTGATCAAGGATCACCTCCTCCGCGATAATCCGCCCGCGCCACAAGGCCGGAACAAGCCGCCGCCGCAGCGTTTCACGCCGGTCTTCACCGACGATCGACCAGAAACGATGCAATGCATCGAGTTCATTCGCGAAGTCATCGATCGCTACGAGAGCAGGCTGCTATGCGGGGAAGTTCAGGGCAAGACGGACCGCATTGGTCACTTCTACGGAAACGAGCGGCCACGTCTTCACCTCCCGCTCAATTTCGCACTGCTCGATTGCCCCTGGGACGTGCTCGAGTTGCAGGCAGCGATCGATGCTTACTTGAATGCTCTGCCCGAGGATGCCTGGCCGGTGTGGGTCATCGGAGGTCATGACAAGCAGCGCATCGCAAGCTCGATCGGACAAGCGGCGATGCGCACGCTGGCGATGTTGTTGATGACGCTGAAAGGTACGCCTTTCTTCTTCATGGGCGACGAGATCGGCCGCGAACGCGTTCACATCCCCGATGATCGAATTGATGATCCGTTCGAAAAGCTGGTCAAAGGATATGGTCTCTGTCGCGATCCCGAGCGCGCTCCGATGCGATGGGATGACAGCCCCGCGGGCGGCTTCACGACGGGCGAGCCCTGGTTGCCGCTGGAGACAGACGGCGCCCGCAACGTCGAGCAGCAACGAAGCGATGAGCGCTCTATCCTGCATCTATTCCGGCGCCTCATTGCGGCGAGGCGAGCACACCCAGCGCTGCGGCGCGGCGAATATCACCCGGTCCGGGCCCGTAACGACGTCCTGGCGTTCAAGCGTACCTTGGACGCAAGTGAGCTGCTGATCATTCTCAACATCGCGGCCGAGCCCCGCAAGTTTGAATGGGAACGTCCTGGGAACGTGCTCCTGTCGACGCATCCGGACCGGCCCTTACACACTGCTGAGCCGGCATCCACTCTCCTGAAAGGCAACGAGGGTCTGATAATCGAACTCAGCAGGGCTTGAGGCGCGGCAGACGCTGCGGTGGATCAGTAGGAACGAAGCTTTGAAGGCGCCGTTGTCGCGTCACCCAGTCCACCTGCCCAGGAATTCCCATGTATCACCACGTCAAGAAGCTCATGTTCACCGTCCGCGTCGACGAACCCGATCCGCGCTTTGGCAACATGCTGCTCGAGCAGTTCGGGGGCGCCAATGGCGAACTCGCCGCTGCAATGCAGTATTCCATTCAAGGCCTCAATTGCGAGGACTCCGATCGCAAGGACTTGCTGATGGACATCGGGACGGAAGAACTGAGCCATTTGGAAGTCGTCGGCTGTCTCGCGCGAATGCATCTGGCGCCGTCGAAATTCGACCGCCAGGCCGCGGAGGCGGATCCGCTCATCGCAATTGCCGGCGGCGGCGGGGTGAATCTGTTCAACTCGCAAGGAAATCCATGGACGGCCGATTATCTGAAGATCACCGGTGAACTCGACGTCGATCTCCGAAGCAATATCGCGGCCGAAGCGCGCGCGAAAATCGTCTATGAGCGACTGATCAATTTTTGCGACGATGCCGGTTCCAAGGACGCCCTGCAGTTTCTGATGACTCGCGAAATCACGCATATGAAGGCATTCGCGGCCGCGCTTGAGAGCCTGTCCAAGCCGGCGTTCAGCGTCGGCCGGATTGCGCCGACGCCGGGTCTCGTCAACCAGTTCTTCAACGACTCCACCGGGACGGGCGACCATGGCGAGATCGACACGCGCGGTCCATGGAACGAAGGTGGGGAATGGGTATTTACCGACTCGCCCGCGCTGCAGGCTGCCGAGCCCGGCGCCCCGACACCCATCGTCACCGAAAGCTCACCCCCGGTCGACGAGGCCGGCCTGACCGAGCTCCTCTTGCATGAGCTGAGGGACATCCTGCATGCAGAGAAGCAACTGACCAAAGCGCTGCCAAAAATGGCGCAGACTGCCCGGTTCGATCAGTTGCGGGAGCTTTTCAAGCAGCATCTGGGCGAAACGGAAGAGCAGATCGCCCGTATCAATCAGTGCTTCGAGCTTCTCGGCGAGAACGCCCGCGCCAAACCGTGCAAAGGCATGATGGGCCTCGTCGAGGAAGGCAAGGAGGTCATGGAGGAGAGCGCGGAAAAGGAAGACGCGGCCGCCGACCTCGCCCTGATCGGTGCCGCCCAGCGGATCGAGCACTATGAGATGGCCGGCTACACCACCGCCCGCAACCTTGCACAGCAACTCCGACACAGTGCGATCGTGGCACTGCTGTCCGAGTCGCTTGCCGAGGAAGAGAATGCTGATGTCCTGCTCAACCAGGTTGCGCGATCGCTGATGTCCGTGGCCAAAATGCCCGCCACTTTGGAACAGGCCGAATCCTAGGACGAAGCGGCGCCCAGCCTAAATTTAATCACGAGGTCGGCGCGCTTTCGGCCGACCTCGTCCGTATTGAGCCCATTCAATGACGGATCTCCTGCGGCTGCCAAGCTGGGCTGATACAGATAATCTCCACGCGGTCGTCGAGACGCCGCGTGGAAGCTCATGCAAGCTTGATTTCGATCCCAAGCTTGGCGTCTTCACGTTGGCGAAGCCGCTCATGGCGGGGCTCACTTATCCCTACGATTGGGGCTTCATTCCATCCACCAAAGCGGAAGACGGAGATCCGCTCGACGTGCTCATCATTCACGACGCCAAGACATATCCCGGCGTGGTCCTGAAATGCAGGCCGATCGGGATACTGGAAGTCCAGCAGAAGAGCAAAGGCCGCGTGGAACGGAATGACCGCGTGTTCGCGGTCCCCGGGCGTTCATCCCTCGAAGTCGATCTCCGGGATGTCCGGGACCTGCCATCGCACGGCCGCGAAGAGCTCGAGCAGTTCTTTCGCGCAACCAATGCGTTGGAAAACAAGGAGCTCAGTTTCCTGGGATGGCACGGTCCCAATCGTGCGGTCAAAGCAATCCGCCGGCTGTCTTGCTGATTCCCGGCGCCGCTTGGCGCCGGCTGCCTGAATACTCGCCCGTTCCCAATTCAGAACGCGCGCACGCGCGATCGCTCCTGCCCTCGGGTACTTGGAACCACTCTTCCTTAAAACCATTCTTCAGGGCGGCTTATGGAAACCACGACGTCATGCTCGAATATCTGCGTGCATTCGCTCAGCCAGGAGCGTTGATCGCCACTGGCCTCGTCCTCCTGCTCATCGCTGCCGGCGATGCAGCGATCGCGATCGCGGTTAAGGGGGTGGCCGCCGCTCTAGGCTCGCGGCAACCACACCGCGCAGCCGCAAATAGGAACCTTTGTACCCTGCCGCAGGTTCCGAGGAGGCGGAGTATCTGTACCACCTATGCCAGCCTGGATGAGATCGGGTCTTGTGTTTTTTGCGGCTTGGCCACTCGGCGCCTGCGCCGGGCGGCAATCTGCGTTGGATCCTCACGCGCTGCAGTCCGAAGACATTTTCCGCACGTTTCTCGCCTTCCTGGGACTCGCAGCGGTGGTCTGGATCGCCGTCATGGTGGCTCTCGCCGCCGGACTCTGGCGCCGGTCCTCAGCGTCCCGAAACCCACTTGCGCTCGATCCGCCGTTCGAGAGGCGTGCTGGCCAAATTGTCCTTGGGCTCGGGATAGCGACGATCATCATCGTACTTGCGCTATCCCTGGTCAGCTACGCCGGACAACGCAGCGTGTTCGCGAAAGACCCAAACGCGCTCACCCTCAAGATCACCGGACATCAATGGTGGTGGGAAGTCCGTTATGAGGCGGACAGCCCGCATTTGAGTTTCGTCACGGCAAACGAGATTCGGATCCCGACCGAGCAGCCCGTGAGGTTGCAACTGGAATCGGCCGACGTCATTCACAGTTTTTGGGTCCCCAGTCTCACGGGAAAAATGGATTTGATCACAGGCCAGCAGAACGAGATCCAGTTCACGGCGAAGACGCCGGGCACCTATCGCGGCCAATGTGCCGAGTTCTGCGGACTGCAGCACGCGCATATGGCCTTCGCAGTGATCGCGCTGCCCAAAGATGAATTCAACCGCTGGCGCGATCATGAGAACCAGGGCGCCGTCAGCGCCAGCGACCCGCTGGCAAAACAGGGCGAGCAGCTGTTTCGCGCGCGCGGCTGCGCCCTGTGTCACACCATTCGCGGCACCCTCGCCGGCGGTCAGCTCGGCCCCGACCTGACGCATATCGGCAGCCGAACCACCATTGCGGCGGGTACCTTGCCCCTCAATTCAGCGACTCTCGGCGCATGGCTAGCCGATCCGCAGCACATCAAGCCCGGCAATCTCATGCCGCAGATGCCCATGCAGTCAGATGAACTCATCGCGATCCAACATTATCTGGAGCAGCTCAAGTGACCCTGGTCGCCCAGCACAGCGAATTGCGCGACGATGCTCTGGACGGGCTGCAACTCGCGGCGCGGCTCGACAGGATCTGGCGAACCCCATTCGGCTTGATCGGCGCGCTTACCTCGGTCGATCACAAGGTCATCGGCCGGCGTTACATCCTTACGGCTTTTATATTCCTGTTTCTGGGCGGCCTTCTCGCGCTCATCATGCGCACTCAGCTCGCCGGCGCAGAGAAGCACGTGTTATCCGCAGACCTCTACAACCAGGTCTTCACGATGCACGGCTCGACCATGATGTTCCTGTTCGCCGTGCCCGTCATGGAGGCCTTCGCTGTCTATTTCGTGCCGTTGATGGTCGGTACGCGGAATATCGCATTTCCGCGCCTCAATGCCTTCAGCTATTGGATGTTCTTGTTCGGCGGACTCTTTTTGTGGATTTCCTTTCTTTTCAATGTCGGCCCTGATGTCGGCTGGTTCGCCTACGTCCCTCTTTCGAACCTCCAGTTCACGCCCAGCAAGCGCGCCGACGTCTGGGCGCAGATGATCACGTTTACGGAAGTCGCCGCGCTTGCGGTCGCCGTGGAGATCGTCGTGACCGTCTTCAAGCTGCGCGCACCCGGCATGACGCTCGACCGCATCCCCATCTTCGTGTGGTCGATGCTGGTGACGTCCTTCCTCGTGATGTTTGCGATGCCTTCCATCATGATCGCCTCGACCTCGCTGATCCTCGACCGGCTCGTCAACACGCATTTCTTCGACCCGGCGTCCGGCGGGCACGTACTGCTGTGGCAGCATTTGTTCTGGTTCTTCGGACATCCCGAGGTCTACATCATCTTCCTGCCTGCGACGGGCATGGCCTCCATGATTCTCGCTACCTTTGCGAGGAGGCCGGTGATTGGCTATCCCGTGATCGTCCTGTCCCTGATCGCGACCGGCTTTCTGTCGTTCGGGCTATGGGTGCACCATATGTTCGTGACCGGACTGCCGCAGCTCGGCGCCGCGTTGTTCACGGCCAACAGCATGCTCATCGCAGTCCCGAGTGGCCTGCAGATCTTCTGCTGGCTCGCAACGCTGTGGGACGGCCGGCCGATTTACCGCACGCCCCTGTTGTTCGTGCTCGGCTTCATCGTGATCTTCGTGATCGGCGGCCTTTCGGGTGTGATGGTGGCCTCGGTTCCGATCGATACCCAGGTGCACGACACTTATTTCGTGGTCGCGCATTTTCATTATGTGCTGATCGGCGGAGCGGTGTTTCCGCTGATCGGGGCTGTCTATTATTGGTTCCCGAAGATCAGTGGCCGCATGTTGAGCGAGAGACTGGGGCGGTGGAATTTCTGGCTCGCATTCGTGGGCTTCAATGTTGCGTTCTTCCCGATGCATATTCTCGGACTCATGGGCATGCCCCGCAGGGTCTACACCTACACGCCCGATATGGGCTGGGACCGGTTGAACCTCCTGTCGACTTGCGGCGCGGCACTTTTCGCCGTCAGCTTCGTCCTGCTGATTGCAAATGTGATCGTCAGCCTTCGCAAGGGCGCGCCGGCCGGCGATAATCCCTGGGACGCTTCCACGCTGGAGTGGGCGACGACCTCCCCTCCGCCGCCCTACAATTTCGATCGTATTCCCGCGGTCGATCATCGCGACCCGCTGTGGTCTGATACCGAAAGCAAACGCGTCGTGGCCGGCTTGAGCGTGGAGCGCCGTGAGGTGCTGCTGACATCGCTCGCGGAAGCCGATCCCCAGGTCCGCGAAGCCTCTCCGGAGCCGAGCATCTGGCCACTTCTCACCGCGCTCGCCACCACGGTGTTTTTCGTTGGCTCGATCTTTACGCCCTGGGCCGTGCTCTGGGGTACGCCCCCCATGGCGATTGCCCTGATCGGCTGGTTCTGGCCGACCGGCAGCAGGGAGGACGAGGAGTGAGGCAGCAGCAGATCGTTCTCAACGTCGCGGAATTGCCGACCTACGGCTTTGGCCCGCGGAGCGGGCCCTGGTGGGGCGCGATGAGTTTCATGGCCCTGGAAGGCATGGGCTTTGCCATCGCCGTCGGTGCATACCTCTACCTGTATGCGGTGAACCCGACCTGGCCGATTGGAGCATCGCCACCCGACCTTTGGCCGGGTAGCGTCGAGACCGCGCTGTATCTCCTCAGCATCATCCCGAACCAGTACACCAATCGTGTGGCGCATCGCCACGATCTACGGAAGGTGCGAGTTTGCCTGATCGTCATGTCGCTGATCGGAATCGTGCTGCTGGTGTTGCGCGGCTTCGAATTCGCGCATCTCAACACCCGATGGGACAATTCGGCCTATGGCTCCATCGTCTGGCTCATTCTCGGCCTGCATACGACGCATCTCGCGACCGATCTTGCCGACACGATCGTTCTGACGGTGCTGATGTTCACTTCACACGCAGAACCGCGTCGCTTCAGTGACGTCACCGACAACGTCTTCTACTGGAATTTCGTCGTGCTTGCATGGCTGCCTCTGTACGTCCTGCTTGATTGGGTGCCCAGGCTATGAATACCCCCGAGCAAAACTCAACGCTGCTCTATTGGGCCGGCGTCGCTCTAGGACCGACCGCCTGGGCGACAAATTTGCAGGCCGCTTACGCCATCACACATTTCGCCTGCCACAACACGGCTTCCAGCGGCTTGGTCATCGGGATTATCTTGATCCTCGTCTCTCTGACCGGCTCCCTGCTGTCGGCGCGAGCGATCTATCGCGGCGCCGCGGCGAATGGGCCGACGCCCGAGGCGGCGGCCCCAGAACGTTCATGGCCTGGCTGGGGGTCGGTAGCGGCGTCCTGTTCGCGCTCGTGATCGCAAATCAGCTCATCGCCGCATTCACGGTCAACTCATGCCTGCGCTGATTGCCGTTCTGCTGCTTGTCGCGTCCCTGCCGTCCTTCGCCGGCGCGCACGGCGTTTCCGACGTTATCGATTCATCCTCGTTGTGGAGCTGCGACCCTTGGCTGCTCGTCCCGCTTTATGCCGTCGGCATCGCTTTTTACATCGGAACGCAACGGCTCTGGCGTAGCGCCGGCGGTGGACATGGGGTGAGCTACAATCGCGTGGCCGCGTTCTGGACCGGATGGCTCGTCGTTGCGCTCGCGGTCACATCACCGCTTCACTGGATCGGCGAGCGCCTATTCACCGCGCACATGGTCGAACATGAATTGCTGATGTTGGTTGCCGCCCCGCTCATGGCCTGGGCAAGGATCAACGGTCCGATGCTATGGAGTCTGCCCTCGAAGCTGCGCGCCCCGGTGGGTCGCGTCCTCAGCACAGGTCCGTTGGCAATCATCTGGAGTTTCGTCAGCCACCCAATCAGCGCGACCGCGCTGCAGGGGCTTGCTCTCTGGATCTGGCACGCACCGCCTCTCTACACCTGGGCTCTGGAGAATGTCGCCGTTCATCGTCTCCAGCATGTCAGCTTTTTTGCGACAGCGCTTCTGTTCTGGTGGGTGCTTTTCTATGGCCGCGGTCCGGGACGCAGCGCGCGGCTGCGCGACGGGATCGGCATCGCGTGTCTCTTTGTAACCGTCCTGCATTCCGGCGTGCTCGGGGCTCTCCTGACGTTGTCGACACGCGTCTGGATTCCCGGCCAGGGTGTTCTCGCGGCGGATTTCGGCCTTTCAAAGCTGGAAGACCAGCAGCTCGCAGGCATCCTGATGTGGGTGCCGATGGGAGCCCTCTACACCGGCGCGGCGCTGGTCTTCGCCTATCGCTGGCTCACCATGAACGAGTCGCCATCCGCTCGCGCCTACTCCTACCGAATGCCCGGGCTCGGTTAGGAACCGCCGGTTTCGCTCGGCGTTCGTCGCGCAGTGGTGAACGGTCAGCACCGGTAATCGGAGGATGCATGAGCAACCGACACGCAATGGCAGGATTTGCGATTTTGATGCTTTCCGGACTTGGTCCGACGGCAACGCAAGCGCAGGATCAGCCGAGTCCTCCAATGTCCTGTCCGGTCGATCATAATCAACTGGCCGATGTCCTCAAGAAGAGCGTCAAGCCGTCGGGAGGTCCAAGCAACGGGGGATTTGACAACAATGAGTGGGCAGCCGTCGTCAACCGCCAAGGCATCGTCTGCGCCGTCGCTTACAGCGGCGACAAAGTGGACGATCAATGGCTCGGCAGTCGCGCCATCGCAGCAGAGAAGGCAAACACAGCCAATGCGTTTAGCCTCAAGAACAAGGCGATGGCGAGCGCAAACCTGTATGCGGGCGCACAACCTGGAGGCTTTCTGTTCGGCGCGGCACTCAGCAATCCGCCTTCACCGGAGGTCATCTATGCCGGTCGGCCCGAGGACTTCGGCACCGCGCAGGATCCGATGATCGGCAAACCGGTCGGCGGCATGATCGTGTTCGGCGGCGGCCTCGCACTCTATGACGACCACGGTATCGCCGGTGCGATCGGAATCAGCGGCGACAGCTCGTGTGCGGATCACAATGTCGCCTGGCGCACGCGCCACTATCTTGGGCTCGATCACGTTCCGGCGGGCGTCAGTCCCAACATGAAGGACGCCATCATTTACGATATCGGGCCGGACGGCAAAAGCCCTTCGGGCTTTGGCCACCCCAAATGCAACGGCAGGGAAGACCAGATCGCAACCGATCTTGGTGCCGGGGTCTCGGGAAACGTCGTGAGATAGGCTTCCGCGGCGGGCGGGTTAGGAACCAACAGCTGAGGAAACCTTTGTACGTTCGCGGTTGGCCTGCGGCGCGGCGCGGACCGTATGTTGCCGTGGAGATATTTACATATGTTGGTATTGGCCTCGAGACTGGTGGGAGTGTTGGGCGCCGTCTTGATCACCGGAATGCCGCTGTCCGCCGCTTCGGCTGAAACCGATCTGATCAACCGCATGAAGGATCCCGGGCAATGGCCGATGGCGGCGCGGGACTATGCCAACACCCGCTACAGTGAGCTCGATCAGATCAATGCAAGCAATGCTTCTCGCCTGCAGCTTGCCTGGACATTCTCGGTTGGAGCCGATCGAGGACAGGAAGCGGCCCCCATCGTCGTCGACGGCACGATGTATGTGGTCGGTCCCTATGCGGGCCCGTACCCCAACCGCGTGTTCGCGCTCGACGCGACGACTGGCGAGCTGAAATGGTCGTATGCGCCAAAGCCGGAGCCCGCCGCGGCCGGCGTCGCCTGCTGCGACGTTGTCAACCGGGGACTTGCCTTCGACAATGGGAAGGTCTTTCTCAACACGCTCGACAACCACACGGTTGCGATCGATGCCGGCAGTGGCAAGGAGCTCTGGCACACGAAGCTCGGAGAGATCAACAAGGGCGAAACGATCACGATGGCGCCGGTGATCGTCAATGGCAAGATCCTGGTCGGCAACAGCGGCGGTGAGATGGGGGTTCGCGGCTGGGTGACTGCACTGGACGAAAACACCGGCGCCATCGTCTGGCGCGCCTATGCGACAGGACCTGACAAGGATGTCCTGATCGGCGAAGACTTCAAGCCATTTTACGACAATCTCAAGGGCCAAGACCTCGGCGTCAAGAGCTGGCCAGCCGACCGTTGGCAGGTTGGCGGCGGCACGGTGTGGGGCTGGATTTCCTACGACCCGGAATTGAAACTGCTCTACTACGGTACTGCGAACCCAAGTCCGTGGAACGCCAACCAGCGCAGCGGCGACAATCTCTGGAGCACGACGATCTTCGCAAGGGATCCTGACAGCGGCCGCGCCAAATGGGCTTATCAGGTAAACCCGCACGACCTGTTCGATCACGACGAAATCAACGAAAACGTTCTTGTCGACCTCGAGATCAACGGGCAGTCGCGCAAAGTCCTGATCCATCCCGGCCGCAACGGCTACATGTACGTGATGGATCGCGCGACCGGCGAGGTGATCTCCGCGGATGCCTACGAGTTCGTCAACGCTTACAAGGGCGTCGATCTCAAGACGGGGAAGATCATCCCCAATGACGAGAAGACGCCTCTGCTCGGCAAGACCATCGAAGACATCTGCCCCAGCGCGCCCGGCGCCAAGGATTGGCAACCGAGCGCCTGGTCTCCCGAACCAGGCTGCTCTACGTTCCGCATCAACATCTCTGCATGAATTTCAAAGCCTCTCAGGTCGGCTATATCGCCGGCACTCCGTATGTCGGCGCTGAAGTCGACATGTTTGCGGGCCCGGGCGGCTACCGCGGCGAGTTCATGGCGTGGGATCCGGCCGCGCGGAAAAAGTGTGGGAGATTCACGAGAAGCTTCCGGTCTGGAGCGGTGCATTGGTCACGGCAGGAGACGTTGCGTTCTACGGCACGATGGATCGCTTGTTCAAAGCGGTCGATGCCAAGGACGGACATCTGCTCTGGCAGTTCAGGGCGGGGTCCGGATTTATCGGTCAGCCCGTTTCGTATCGCGGCTCGGACGGCCAGCAATACGTCGCCATTCTGTCAGGCGTCGGGGGTTGGCCGGGCGCGGTGGCAAATGCCGAGATCGATCCGCGCGTGCGCAACGCCGCGCTTGGCTTTACAGGCGCTACCCAGGATTTGCCGTTCTACACGGCGGGCGGCAGCGAATTGCTCGTCTTCAGGTTGGGCAATCCGGCGCAGGACAACAATCATGCGCCGGCTCGGTAATGGAGTGACAGTAGCAGTCGCCACCATGGTCGCATTGACCAGCCATATTATGGCCGCGACCCCCTCCGAGCTTCGGGTTTGCGCCGACCCAAACAACATGCCGTTTTCCAACAGCGCGCAGCTCGGATTTGAGAACCGGCTCGCGGCCATGATCGCGGACCAGCTGGGCAAGCAGGTCTCCTACACCTGGTGGGCGCAGCGCCGTGGCTTCATTCGAAACACGTTGAAGGCCGACAAATGCGACGTCGTGATGGGCGTGCCCTCGACCTACGATCTGGTCGAGGCGACACTTCCCTATTATCGATCGACTTACGTTTTCCTGTCGCGCCAGGATCAGCATCTTGACGTCGCCTCCCTGCTCGATCCGAAGCTACGTAAGTTGCGGATCGGCGTGCACCTGATCGGCGACGACGGCAACAATGCGCCACCTGCGCAGGCATTCGGCGAGCAGGGTATCGTCGACAACGTGCGTGGCTACTCGATCTATGGCGACTATCGCCAGGCAGATCCGCCGGCGCGCTTGCTCGAGGCGGTCGAAAACCGCGAGATCGACGTTGCCGCCGCCTGGGGACCCCTCGCCGGCTACTTTGCGAAGCTGTCGCCGGTTCCTCTGACCGTCACCCCGGTCCAGGACGGGGACCGGTTTGCGCCCCAGCAATTCCAGTTCTCCATTTCGATGGGCGTGCGCAAGGGTGATCACGCCCTGCGCGATCAGCTCAATGCCTTCATCGTCGGGCATCGCGCCGAAATCGCAACCCTCCTGCGCGACTACGGCGTTCCTTGGTGGAGATATCGGAAACCGCCTCCGGAGGACACTAGATGCCCCTGCCTCCCTTCAGGATTGCTATTGCTCTGCTCATGGTCTGCGCCGGCAGCGGACCATCAATCGGCCAGCAAAGCCTGCCACAATCGCAGGAAGCGCAAACGCCCACGCTCGCGCCCCGGCCCGATTTTGGCGAAAGTGTCGGCAATGGCAGGCCCGGCGTTTTCATGCAGGTGCCGGTCACCCACCTCTTCCCGGGCGCACAGCCTAGCAGCCCGACCATCAAGAATCCCGTACAGGGAGACCCGAAGGCACTCGAACGCGGCATGACGTATTACGTCAATCTCAACTGCGTCGGGTGTCACGCGCCGAATGGCGGCGGCGGCATGGGGCCTGCACTCAGCAACAGTGTTTTCATTTACGGATCACAGCCCGAGAACATCTATCTCTCTATTTACCAGGGCCGCCCGAACGGCATGCCGGCATGGGGCGCAGTGCTGCCCGATTCCGTGATTTGGGATCTCGTGACCTATATCGGCAAGATCAGCAACGAGCCAAGCCATGAATGGGGCCGCACGTTCTCCGCAAATCCACTGTCGCCAAACGTCGAGCAGGTACCATCCGAGCAGGTCTCGACCAGCGATCCCTGGTCGAGCACGAAAGGGTTCGGCTTCGGTCAGAAACCATGAGCTAGACGGAGCGCCCGATGATCTGCTTCCTTGCGCCCCCTAGTGTGCGTCTTCTGATGATCCTGCTGCTCGGCTCGGTGCTCGCGGCTTGCGGTCCCGGCAAAGCTGCCGGCCCGGTCAATTTCGGTGGTGACGAGCGACGCGGCGCCGAGTTGATCGGCCAATACGGTTGCGGCGGTTGTCATGACATTCCCGGTATCGCGGGCGCGGATGGGAATGTTGGCCCACCGCTGCATCGTATCGGCACGCGCACTTACATCGCAGGGTTCGTGCGAAATTCTCCGGAGAATATGACGTTCTGGATCCGTGAGCCTCAGAAGGTCCTGCCGGGCAATGCCATGCCGAGCATGGGCATTCCGCAGAACGACGCACAAGATATCACGGCTTACTTATATACGCTGAAATAGCCGCTACAGGTCTCAATCAGGCCGACGGCAGAGAAGCTCTAACGATCGGCCGAAATGATCATGCTGCAGCTCCACCCATCGGCTGCCATGGCTTTGGAACCTTTCCCTGAGAGCAGGTTTGCCGTTCAGGAGTGAGGGATGACCAAAGCGGATATTACAGAGTCCTTTTTGAAGAGGTTGAGAGTCAGCACTGAGATCGACCAGGAGGACGAGCGCGCGATCAGAAATCTCCCCATAGCCGTCAAACAGGTCGCCGGCGGCGAACCAATCGTATCGCTGGGAGATCGGCCATCGGCCTGCTGTCTCGTCATCGACGGCTTTGTGCTGCGCTCGAAGATCGTCGGGACCGGGCATCGTCAGATCCTCTCATTTCACCAGCCGGGTGATGTCCCTGATCTACAGAGCCTGTTTCTTCACGTCATGGATCATGATGTCAGTGCGCTCGGCAATTCCGTCCTGGGCTTTATTCCCCATGCCCCGCTACGCGAGCTCATCAAACGCCGACCGAACATTGCGCAGGCGCTTTGGCGCGATACCCTCACTGACGCCTCGATATTCCGCGATTGGATCTGCAACATCGGCCAGCGCGACGCAACGAGCCGCGTGGCGCACCTCGTGCTCGAGCTCTACACCAGACTAAAGGCGATCGGACGCACGGACGGTGCGTCCTTCAGCTTTCCGGCAACTCAAGCCCTGTTTGCGGATGCGGTAGGGACGAGCGTGGTCCATATGAACCGGGTCGTCCAGGAATTGCGCGGCAGGGGTCTGCTCGATTTTGACAGGGGGCGTATTTCCATACTGGACGAAGCCAAATTGAGAGAGATAGCCGACTTCGACGCGCTCTACCTCCATCTCGATCCTTCGCTCTGAACCATGCGTTACTATTTCGACATTCGGGATGACTTTCTTGCCGTCTCCGATGGCTACGGAAGCGAATATGCCAGCCTCGAAGCCGCGAGGAAGGAAGCCATCGTCACGCTGACCTCGATAGCCAGGGACGTGTTCACTGCAAAGGGATCGCACGTGACCGTAACCGTAAGAAGCCAGGACGGGCCATTGTTCGAAATGACCGTAACACTCGACCGAAAAGAGTTTGGTCGAAGCAATCCTAGAAAGGATGCCCGGTCGCTGCCGAACGGACATGAACCATGACGCCCGCTGGACACGACAACACAGGCGCGCCGGATCACCTTTCGTGCCTCGGACAAACCGCTAAGACAATCAGGGGTCGCTGGTCAGTTGCCGTTCGAGGTCCGCCGCCGTATCGGCGCAACGGAGTCTCTTGAGAAGCTCTTCCTTCTCTTTCCCATCAGTCGCCGCATCCGCCTGTTTACGGACCTTCTCGGAAAATTCCGCGATTCGCTTCTGGAGCGAGGTCGTCTGCTTAAAGCGCCGTCGTTGCATTGCAATTCTTCTCACGCTTATCCCACCGCAAAGCTACAACCAGGCATTTTAGACGGCACCTACATAGGTTAACGCGTCAGCTATCGAGATCTGCGGCCCGTTGGCCTAACGGACCTCAGCCATCCCGGAGGGTGTCTTCACCGGCCGCCCCTTCACGATCGCAAACCTTTCCGGCAATACACTGCAAGCGCGCTCGGCGCTTGCAGCCGATTACTGTCTCTGTCTTTCAACCTCGAACAAAAACCTGACTTGCATCACCGGGCCGACATCATCCCGAACTTCGATCGCCATGTGGTGTCCGCCAGGAATCAGGGGAGCGCTATGCACGGCATCCCGGGCCATGTCCGCCAGCGATATCGCGGCCTCCGCTTGCACTGCGCCAATATCCGGCAGCTCCAGGCCTTCTTCATCAATGGCGAGGTCGTCGCCGTCGCGCAGATCGAAATAGAAACGCGGCATCATCGACCATCTCCCTCGCTCTTCGGAGAGCATAAGCCATGACCGGGCATCCGTTCCTATCTTCGATGCAAATATCGGACGGCACCCCCGAAGGCCGCGAGCGCCGATTCTGAGGAGCGAGGAGGGCTCGAAGCAGACCCTCCTGCGGTGGAACGCGTACTCGACAAGATGGAGGAGACGAACGGACGTTGAGGCGGCGCGGCGACTTCGATGCCGCCCCTGACATCACCGCCACATCGTCGGGGTATCCGAGAGGGCCTTTAGGGCGACTGCCTTCAGACCGTCGATCGAGGTTTCGCCGCGGTTGGCGGATTCGAAGAGCTTCGATGCCACATGGGCTCGGGTCGCGGCTTCGTCGGCGGACATAGCTCCGCAAACTTCGTCGAGGATTGTGCGCAACAAGGCGGCTGTTTGGGCATCAAACATCGTGCTCCCCATTGTCGGATCGATTATGCACGAAACGGCAATTTCTGGATTCGCACATGTTAATTCCATGCCCAAAATGGCCGATGCCGAGCGGTATGCTGCTCGCAACCGCGATCGATGGACGACGGCAGGTGCCTTCATTGCACGTTCCCGGAGAGATACCCGATCTACAGACGTGGTCTAAAGTACGAAGGTGGTCCACCTTCAAACTCAGACAACACGCGAAGACGAGGGGATATTCGCCCGAGTCGGTTGACTGCGGTTTCGGTCCGCTGCCGCAATACCGCGCGGCCTGAGCATGGCGCCCGCGTCGGACGAAAGGCGTGCCGCGGCCGGCGATTCCCCCGATAAAAATACAAATGCGGGCTGTCAAGAAAGGCCCGGATCAGACCGGGCCTTGTCGCTACCAATATCCGTACGGCCGATAGTACGAGCGATAATATCGCGGGCCGTAATACGCATACGGACCTGGTCCGTAATACCCGTACGGACCAGGATAGTAACCCGGCCCATAGTAATAAGGTGAAGCAGCCGCAGCGGCACCGAAGGCCAACGCGCCGGCGGCAAGCCCGAAGCCAAGAGCGGGACCGCCCCACCCTCCATGCCAACCACCACCACGCCAACGCGCCTCGGCCGGCGCTATGGCTGCGGCGGATATCGCGCCTGCCGCAAGGGCTGCAACAACGAATTTACGCATCACTCTCCTCCTGTTTGATGTGAGGTCATAATGCCACGACGGCTGACGTGTTCCTAAGTAGGAGAACTAGCGCATCAGGTGAGCTTCTCCAGATTTCCGAAAGGCTTGGCGGGTTCTTTGTCGGAGCTCCTTGTCTGCTCTTTGCCTTCTTCAGCAAGCTTGCCGTCGCCAGTAACTTTGGCGATCAATCGTTTGACGTTTCCGGCTATTTTGTCGGTGGTTTTCGTCATGTACGGCAACCTCGGACACGTCGTGACGTTGCTATTGTAAGCCCGACAACGAGCCCCCGAAGGGGGCTTCTGCTACGGAGCTGAGCCTTCCTGTTTGGGGACAGCGTCGGCGTTCAACGAGATTTGACAACCTCGCCCTCCACCGAACCGACGAGCTTCTTGTCGATGTAGTGATGGTGGTCCTTGTGACCTTCCGGGCTGTCCTTCTTCGCAGCGTCGACTCCGGCTCGTTCCCATCGAGGAACGGGCCGTTGCCGGGGACGTTATTGGCCGAGCGAGAAGCAAACGACGAAGGGAAGCTTTCCGGCGTCAGATCCAGTCAGCAGCACGCAGGCATCCAAGGCCACACCGGACGCCTGACAGGAGGAGCAGAGATGGGATTGGCAGCTTACGATATCACGGGCCGCGGTGGCGAGTGGCACGTCGAACATGACGGCGTGCGGCGCAATACGTACCAGACGAAAGAAGCGGCGTTCGAGGCTGCGGTTGCGGCTGCGTCATTAGCCATGCGGCAAGGCCATGCTGTTCGCTTGACCGTACCCGAGAGTGAAAATGCAATCGGAGCGGAGAATTCCAGCTGATGGCTATCAACCTCTCGATTTCTGATGAACGGCGTCGACCTTACTGCATGGTGTGATCACAAAGTGACTCCCCGGGGAGCGATATCTCGTGAGTTCAGGAGCTCTAAATGAGAGATGACCGCACAGGCAATGAATCTTCACCATTGGTGCTTTTCGGCCTGGCGATTATCCCGATAGTCGCGACCTTGGCTTGGTTCGCGTTTGGGTAATCCCAAGGGCTTTTGCTTGGAACGAACATCTGTTGATGATGGTCACGCAGAGGATCAAGCGCCCGTACGCAAGCTAAATGAACGGCTTGCCTCCGGTGACTGCAACGGTCGTGCCGGACGTATAGCTGGAAAGAGGATCGGCCAGCATCACGTAGGCCGTGGCGAGTTCTGCCGGTTGCCCCGGCCGCTTGAGCGGAACCTGCTTGCCGAAATTCTTCACAGCGTCTTCGGGCATGGTCGATGGGATCAGAGGCGTCCAGATCGGACCTGGCGCGACCGCGTTCACCCGGATACCTTTGTCCGCCAGCATCTGAGCGAGGCCGCCGGTGAAATTCTGGATCGCGCCCTTCGTGGTCGCGTACGCGAGCAGGATCGGGTTCGGCATGTCTGAGTTCACCGACGCCGTGTTGATGATGGCGCCGCCGGGCTTCATGTGCGGGACCGCCGCCTTGGCGAGAAAGAACATCGCATGGATATTCACGTCGAATGTCATTCGCCATTCCTCGTCGCTGATGTCTCCTATGTCGGCGAAGGTGGCCTGGTGTGCGGCGTTGTTGACGAGGATGTCGATACCGCCGAGGTCGCGCACGGCGCTATCGACGACGGCGCGGCAGTGGTCGGCCGATCGAAGGTCGCCTTCGACCAGAACCGCCTTGCGTCCTTCCTTCCCGATGAAGGCAGCGACCTCCTTGGCGTCCTCCGCCTCGTCGAGGTAGGCGATCAGGATGTCGGCGCCCTCGCGGGCGAAGGCGATAGCGACCGCCCGCCCGATGCCGCTATCTCCGCCGGTGATAATGGCTCGCCTGCCGCGAAGGCGCCCGGAGCCCTTGTAGCTGGTTTCGCCGTGGTCCGGACGCGGATCCATCTTCACCGTTGAGCCCGGCATGGGCTGACGCTGGCTGGCAAAAGGCGGCTTGGGATGATCTTGCATAGAGAACCTCTCCTCACTTCGTCCGGACATGGCTTGCACCTGCGCTCCGAAGCGCTTCGGTCACCTGCGTCGGATCGTCGCCATGGAAGTCCACGGACACTTCGAGCGCGCCTTCCAGCTTTTCGCCTTGCTCGGGTCTGGGCGCGGCTTTGACGTCGGCACCCGCCGAACGCGTTCCGACACTGTTAGCGCCGCCCGTTGCTTGCACGAACACATCGCCCCGCGGAACGCCGCATTCCTGTACGACGTGCTCGACTGCGAGCTCAGCCGCACGGCGTGTGTTGAATTCTGCGATGATGGTGCTTTCCACGGCCAGGTCTCCGTTCAGCAGGCGGCGACGTTCAACCGGTCGGCAGGATCGAGGTTCCTACTGGCGCGTGGCGAGTTGTAACCGCGCAAGGATCCGCGGACAGAGGCCACGTTCAAGTCCTGGCCTGTCGCGCGGAGGCAACGGGAGGATCGGCGAAGGTTGCTACCCATCGACGCAGGAACGTACCGAGGACCTATCCGTTACGCTAATCTCAAAGCGAGGAACGAGATGGCAGATCAGGATTCCGTGGCCGGAACGGTCAAGCAACTCGTCGCCGAGATCGTGGGCGACGGCAAGCTCGCGGAAGAAGGCTCTCGCGAAGCTGCTGCGGGCTCGACGTGCGACCCCGTCGAAGCTGCGGGCTCATCGCCCTTGGCGCAAGCGATGCCACAACGGAACGACCGCGACGCTCGATTGATGGCCTCGCCCGGCGACGAGAACAGGTTTGCCGGCCTCCTCGGGCGAGCGGCGCTGAAGGTCTGGGCGGACCTTCCACGGAGCGCGCAAGAACAGCTTTTCGCTGCCGCGGTGGACGACGGCGCGATTGCGACCGATCTCGCCGAATTGCTGCACGACCGACATCCAAAGACGGCGCATCCACCGAGCCCGACGCGTCTCGCGTAGAAAAATCGGAACTCTAGGAGGACGTAAAGGTCGCCGAAGCTCGGCAAGCCGGAGGTGTTGGCGTCCGAACTCAGGAAGGACGAGGAACGCCACCCCGGGTGGCGCAGGCCGCAACAAAGCCGGCCTTCGTGGAAACCATCTCTTCAAGCCTTGGCGCGAGGCGCCTGAGTCATTGAAGAAGATGGTGGGCACGACAGGGATCGAACCTGTGACCCCTACCATGTCAAGGTAGTGCTCTCCCGCTGAGCTACGTGCCCTAAAGGTCCACTTACGTCGGGTGGGGTCCCTATAACGGCTCGGCGGAGCCGGTGCAAGGACGGAAGGGGGCCAATTTAGGCCGCCAGCATCTTGTTCACTTCGCTCACCAATTCGCGCAGGTGAACGGGCTTCGACAGCACCTTGGCATTCTTGGGGGCGTCCGAATCCGAGTTCAGGGCGACCGCGGCGAAGCCGGTGATGAACATGATCTTGATGTCGGGGTCGAGTTCCGAGGCCCGGCGGGCAAGCTCGATGCCGTCCATCTCCGGCATCACGATGTCGGTCAGGAGCATCTCGAACGGCTCTTCCCGCAACCGCTGATAGGCGGCCAAGCCGTTGTCATGGGACGAGACCTGAAAACCGGCGTTTTCCAGCGCCTTGACCAGGAAACGGCGCATGTCGTTGTCGTCTTCGGCGAGCAGGATTTTTGGCATGGCAGGAACGTCAGATCCCCAAAGGATATGCAGAGGTCACTAAGCCCGACAGAGGGTAAACTTCGGGTGAAAATCTTTACCATGGGCCCGACCGGCGCGGCCCCTTGTGAACCCGAATGCCGCGTGAATCAATCGAGACGCGTCGGCACATCCCCGCCTCCCTGCGCGCACGGTTAAGATATGTTCCAGCGCCGATCACATCTTTTCGCTTGGCAGAATGGTTGCGATTCCGGACAATGACGACACATAAGAGCCGCTCGATCGGCCGAATCACTCGATCTGGACCCGATGCCGGATCGCGCGGCGTGAAGGGACGAAGCCTGAGAAGATGACCCGGTTTGACGGCGACGCGTCGCCAGCCTTCGAGATCGTGGAGCCCGCCGAGTGGCGCGCGCCTGTTATCTTCAACTCGCCCCATTCCGGCTCGACCTATCCGGACGAATTCCTCTCGGCATCGCGGATCGACCTGCCGCAACTTCGGCGGTCCGAAGATTCCTTCATGGACGAGCTGATCGGTCACTTGAGCGATCGCGGCTTTCCGACCGTCCGGGTGAACTTTCCCCGCTCCTATGTCGACGTCAATCGCGAGCCCTATGAGCTCGATCCCCGCATGTTCACCGGCCGGCTGCCGAGCTTTGCCAACACGCGCTCGATGCGGGTCGCGGGCGGGCTTGGGACCATTCCGCGCGTCGTCGGCGACGGCCAGGAGATCTATCGCGACCGCATTCTGGTCGACGACGCGCTGGCGCGGATCGAGACGCTATACAAGCCCTACCATCGCGCGCTGCGCCGGTTGATCAACAAGGTGCACCAGATCTTCGGCACCGTGGTGCTGGTCGATTGCCATTCGATGCCGTCGGTCGGCGTCTCGCGCGACGAGCCGCGCCGGCCCGACATCGTGATCGGCGACCGCTACGGCACGAGCTGCACGCCACTGCTGCCCGATCGGGTCGAGGAGACGATGACCGGGCTCGGCTATTCGATCGGCCGCAACAAGCCCTATGCCGGTGGCTTCATCACCGAGCATTACGGCAACCCGGCGAGCGGCTTGCATGCGGTACAGCTCGAGCTCAACCGCGCAATCTACATGGACGAGCGCCGGCGCGAGCGTGGCCCGCGCTTTGCGCAGGTGGCAACCGACTTCGGCGTCCTCGCCGATGTGCTGGCGACCACGATCCCGTTCGGCGATCTTGGCCCGTTCCAGGCCGCGGCGGAATAGGCGCGACTGTTTCTCGAAAGATCTTGCTCGAACGAGCGTGCTCTCTGCGAGAGATGCGAATGCGTTTCGCTTCGCAAGCATGCGCGCGCTAAACTGAAACAGGCGACCTGAGAAAAAAGGGCCGCTTCTGATGAAGAAGCGGCCCAAGTCTAGGGAGGAAACGCCCAAGGAGGGCAGCGGTAACGCGAGAAGCGCTACCGCACCGCAACAATATGCGGCCGCGCCGCACAAAGTGCAAGGGCTTTTGAGCCATTTCCTATGCAAAAACACATGGCTCATTTGCTTCCAGCGAAATCCGGATTCAGTTTCTTTGATAAGCAATTCCAATGGGTTGATTGGCATTTGCACACGAACAAGGCATATATGGAACTAAGTTCTCAACACTGTGATCGATATTTGGCCAGCATATGGCTTGCGGGAGGCGGCCGTATCCGCATCCAAAATACCAGGGCGCAAACCAAGACAGCGCTGCACGCGAGACGCGAATTGAGCTAGGCAGATGAAAGCTTCACCCGAGTTTCGTTTTGAGGATGCGCCGTGACGGTGATCGACTTCTCAGCCTTCATCGAACGGCTTGCCACCACCTCCGGCGAAACCATCCTGCCGTTCTTCCGGACCTCGCTCTCGATCGACGACAAGAGCAAGACCAAGGATTTCGATCCGGTGACGGAAGCCGACCGCGCGGCGGAAGCGGTGATGCGGCGGCTGATCAAGGCCAGCTTTCCCCAGCACGGCATCGTTGGCGAGGAATTCGGTAATGAGCGCGAGGACGCCGACTATGTCTGGGTGCTCGACCCCATCGACGGCACAAAGTCCTTCATCGGCGGCTTTCCGATCTGGGGCACGCTGATCGCGCTGCTACACAAGGGCACGCCGGTCTACGGCATGATGCACCAGCCCTTCATCGGCGAGCGCTTTTCCGGCGACAACGGCTCGGCGACCTATAAGGGCCCGTCCGGCGAGCGCCGGCTTCAGGTTCGCCGCTGCGCCTCACTGGCGGAGGCGACGACCTATACCACCAGCCCGCTGCTGATGAACGAGCGTGACCGCGCCGTTTTCGGCCGGATCGAGCAAGGCGCGCGGCTCTCGCGCTATGGCGGCGATTGCTATTCTTATTGCATGCTGGCGGCCGGCCATGTCGATCTCGTGGTCGAGACCGAGCTGAAGCCTTACGACATCGCAGCCCTGATCCCGATCGTGACCGGCGCCGGCGGCGTCGTCACCACCTGGGAAGGCAAGCCGGCCCAGGGCGGCGGCCGCATCGTCGCGGCCGGCGACGCCAGGGTGCACGAAGAAGCACTGAAACTGCTCAACCAGTAACAACCACTCGCGGGAGGCTTGCATGACCATCTCACGCAAGCTTCTCGCTAGATTGTTGTTTGGATTGTTTCTGCTGCTGCCGTCACTGGCCGCGGCGCAGAATTTTCCGGCAAAACCGATCAAGCTCATCGTGCCGTTTCCGGCCGGCGGCCCCAACGACATCATCGCGCGGGTCATCGGCCAGCGCATGTCGGAACTGGCGGGACAGCCGGTCCTGATCGACAATCGCGGCGGCCAGGGCGGCGTGCTCGGCACCGACGCCGTCGCCAAGAGTGCGCCAGACGGCTACACGATCGCCATCTCCTCTGCCGGCGCACTTGCGATCAGCCCGAGCATGGAGAAGGTCGCCTACGACACGCTCAATGACCTGACGCCGGTGACGCTGGTTGCGACCGTGCCGGAAATGCTGGTCGTGGCGACCAATTTGCCTGCCAAGGACATCGGCGAATTGATTGCGTTGGCGAAAGCGCAGCCCGGCAAGCTGAACTTCGCCTCCTCCGGCCCCGGCAGCCTGCCGCATCTGGCCGGCGAATTGTTCAAGCTGACGGCCGGCATCGACATCGTGCACGTGCCTTATCGTGGTGCCGCACCTGCGGTGAACGATCTGCTCGGCCAGCAGGTGCAAATGACGTTCCTCGACCTCCCGGTGCTGCTGCCGCAGGTCAAGGCTGGCGCCCTGAAGCCGATCGCGATCGGCTCGCCGGAGCGCGTCCCGACCGCGCCCGACGTGCCGACCACGAAGGAAGCGGGCTTTCCGGATCTGCGCATCGAGAACTGGTACGGCATGGTCGCACCCAAGGACACGCCAAAGGAGATCGTCACCACGCTGCATGACCTCGCGACCAAGGCGATGGCGGATCCCGCGGTAAAGGAGAAGCTCGCCGCACAGGGCGCAGCGCTGATCGGCGACACGCCGGAGCATTTTCGCGCATTCATTGCGGACGAGACCGCGAAATGGGCGAAGGTGATCAAGGACGCCGGCGTGGAGACGGCGAAGTAGGTGGCTCTTCACCTCCCCGCAAGCGGGAGAGGGAGCTGACCGCCCGTGTGCAACGACGTCGCATTCACACTCACACCGCAGCCGCCTTCAAATGCTCCACCAGCATCTTCGCCGGCCGCGGCAGCGTCTTGAAACTCCGCGCGCAGATCACGAGCTTGCGGTTGGCCCAGGCATCGCGCAGGCGCACCATGGCGAGCGGCATCAGCTTGGCGCAGCGGCGGGCGGCGGCTTCCGGCACCAGTGCGACGCCGACATCGGCTGAGACCAGCTGGCAGATCGCGTCGAAGTCGCGCAGCCGCGCACGGAAATGCGGGCGCATGCCGAGCCGGGCGGCATGCTTTGAAATATGCATCTGGAGCGCGGTGGCGCTGGTCAGGCCGACGAACTCGCAAACGTTGGCCTCCTGGAAATCGATCTGGCGGCGGCCGGCGAACGGGCCGCGCTTCGACGTCACCAGCGTCAGGCGATCCTCGCTGAACACGAAACGTTCGATATGGTCGGGCAGCGCATGCTCGGCGGCGAAACCGAGATCCGCGGCGCCGGCGGTGATCGCCGCCGCGATGTCGGTGCTTTCGCGCTCCTCGATGTCGATGGCGATGTCGCGATGCTCGCGCAGGAAGCCGGCCAGCGCCTTCGGCAGATGCTCCGACAAGCCCGACGTGTTGGCAAGGAAGTGCACGCTGGCGCGCACCCCGCTGGCAAAGCCCGCGAGGTCGCCGCGCATGGCGTCGATCTGGTGGATCACGAGCCGTGCATGGTCGAGCAGGCTCTCGCCGGCCGCGGTCAGTTCGACGCCGCGGCGCCCGCGCTTGAGCAAGGCGACGCCAAGCGCATCCTCGAGTCCCTTGATCCGCGCGCTGGCGGAGGCCAGCGCCAGATGCGAGCGCTCCGCACCGCGGGTGATGCTGCGCTGGTCGGCGACCGCAATGAAGAGCTGGAGATCGACGAGGTCGAAACGCATTGTGCTTCTTCCCAAGCTTAGCCTTCGTGATAGACAAAGGCTATCTCCGTAACCTCCAGATTGTGCCCGCGCGCCGCTTAGGTCAATGTGCGGGTCATGATTGACCCTCTTCTCATTCTCATCGCCGCCGTCTTCCTGGTCGCCGGATTCGTCAAGGGCGTCGTCGGGCTCGGCCTGCCGACGGTGTCCATGGGCCTGCTCGCGGTGAACATGGCGCCCAGCCGCGCGATCGCGATCGTGATCGTGCCCGCCATCGTCACCAACATCTGGCAGACTTTTGTCGGCCCGCATCTGCGCGACATCCTGAGGCGGTTGTGGCCGCTGATGATCGGCACCGTGATCGGATGCTGGCTCAATGCCGGCGCGCTGACCGGACCCTACGCCCGCTATGGCACCGCGGTGCTCGGCATCCTGCTGGTGATCTACGCCATTATCGGCCTTAGCAAGTTCAAATTCCACGTCGCACCTCAGAACGAGAAATGGGTCGGCGGCGTGGTCGGCGTGATCACCGGGGTGATCTCGGCCTCAACCGGCGTGCAGGTGATCCCCTCGATGCCGTTCATGCAGGCGATCGGCATGGAGAAGGACGAACTGGTGCAAGCGCTCGGCGTGTTCTTCACCACCGCAACGCTGGCACTCGCCTTCAACCTGACCGCCGGCGGCCTGCTGACTTCGGCCAATGCCGTACCGGGCGCCGTCGCCATGGCCATGGCATTTGCCGGCATGTACATCGGCCAGTCGGTGCGGGCGCGGATGCCGGCGGACGCATTCCGCCGCTGGTTCCTGGTCGCGATGATTTTGCTCGGCGTCTATTTGGCCGGCAGCGCGCTGCTGAAGGAATTCGCCTGACGTGAGATCCACTGATCCGTTCGGATGAGCTAGCGCGTCTCCAGCATGGCGACGCGGATGCCGAGATAAATGAAAAGGCCGCCCAGGGTCCGGTTGACCCAGGCGATCACGCCCTCGGACTGCCGCAGCCGGCGGGCTGCCTTGGCCGCGCACGCCGCCAGCACCAGGCACCACAGCGTCCCCGTGCAGATGAAGATCAGGCCGAGCGTCAGGAAGGCGACCGGCTTGTGCGCAGAATCGGCTGCGACGAATTGAGGCAGGAAGGCCAGGAAGAACAGCGCGACCTTGGGATTGAGCGCGTTGGTGAAGACGCCCTGGAGGAAAACCCGCCGCAGCGAGCTCCGCTCGGCCTCGTCCTTGACCGCTAGCAGCGCCGGACGCGACCGCAGCATCCGAAGGCCGGTCAGAACGAGATAGGCCGCGCCGACCAGCTTCAGGATCGAGAACGCGGTGGATGAGGCCATCAAAAGCGCCGAAAGGCCGATCGCAGCGCCCGCGACATGGAAAAAGCAGCCGCAGCTGATGCCGAAGGCCGCCGCCGCCCCGCCGCGCCAGCCCATCTGCAGGCTGCGACCGATCACATAGACCGAATCCGGCCCCGGCGTGACGTTGAGCAGCACGCCCGACAGGACGAAGAGCCAGATTTCGTGAATGCCCAGCATATGAGAGCCTCCGCCGCCCGGCCGGGCAGTCTCAGGGGATTGGCCTTAATCGGTTGGCTCCCGCTCGTCCACCGCCCGGATTGCGTCGGATTTGCATCGAATTTGCAATGCGGATCATACTTTCGCTCGGCCCCATCTGCTCTATAAAGGCAGGGTTTTGAAAATGCGGGATTCGAGGCGACCGCCACGCGGTGGCTGTGCCCTCTCCCTTGGAGCTCCGAGGATATGGAAAGACGTCTGGCCGCCATCGTCTGCGCCGATGTCGCCGGCTATTCGCGGATGATGGGCACTGACGAGGCCGGCACCCACGCCGCCTTCAAGGCCCATCGCAGCGCGATCCATCCGATCATCCTCAATCATGGCGGCCGCGTCGTCAAAAACACCGGCGACGGCTTCCTGCTGGAATTCCCCTCCATCGTCGGCGCCGCCGAAGCCGCGATCGCGATGCAGCTGCTGATGGCGGAACGCAATCACCATCTGCCGGCCGACCGCACCATGCAGTTCAGGCTCGGCATCCATATGGGTGACGTCATCGCGGACGAGGACGAGGTGTTCGGTGACGACGTCAACATCGCCGTCCGCCTGGAATCGGTGGCGAGCCCCGGCGGGTTCGCGATCTCGGCCAAGGCGTACCGCGAGGCGAGCAAGCATCTCACCGTGCCGCTGGTCGACGGCGGCAACCACCGCTTCAAGAACATCAAGGATCCCGTCGGGGTCTGGACCTGGACGCCCGACGGCGCGACCGCACTTGCGCCGGAGCTGAAGGAAGGATCGGCGCTCTCGCAGCAATCCCGCACTGCCATCGTCGGCGTGCTGCCCTTCGCCAATCTCAGTGATGCCCAGGACGAATATTTCTCGGACGGTCTGACCGAGGACCTGATCCACGCGTTGTCGCTGCAATCGTTCTACCGCGTGCTGAGCCGCAACTCGACCTTCGCCTTCAAGGGCAGGAATGTCAGCACCCGCGTGATCGCGCGCGAGATCGACGCCACCTACCTGATCCAGGGGTCGGTGCGGCGCGCCGGCGCCAAGATCCGCGTCACCGCCGAACTGATCGCACCGGAGACCGGCGAGCAGCTCTGGACCGGTCGTTACGACCGCGACATCGGCGACCTCTTCGCGATGCAGGACGAGATCACGACCAATCTGTCGGCGGCCATCGCCACCGAGATCGTCCGCGCCGAGGCCTCCGCGCCTGCACGCCCGGCTTCCGACGTGACGGCCTGGGACCGCTTCCTGAAGGGCCTGTCGCATTACTACCGGCAGACCAAGGAAGATCTGACCACGGCCGTCGACCTGTTCCGGGAGGCGATTGCGCTCGATCCAAAACTGTCGATCGCGCACGCCTATCTCGCCACGATCCAGATCCAGAGCATCCAGTTCGGCTGGGTCAAGGGCACGCGCGAGATGTGGGCCGAGGCGATGCGGCTTGCCGAAACCAGCGTCCGGCTCGACCCGCGGTCCTCCTTTGCGTTCTCGATCCTGTCCTGGGCGCACGCGATGGAAGGCCATGACGAGGCGGCGATGGACGCTGCCAAGCGCGCGGTCGCGCTCAACCCCTACGACATGGGCGCGCGCGGCGTGCTCGGCATCTGCCACTTCGTCATCGGCGAGCACCGCCAGGCGATCGAGCTGTTCTCGATGGCCGCCCAGCGCGACAGCAGCGACCCGCGTTATCAATGGGCGGCGCTGAACGCCTTCAGCCACTATCTCGTCGGCCAGTATGACGCAGCCCTGTCGTGGGCCCGCGAGCAGCTCTACGTCAACCCGAACCACATGCAGGCGCTCGCGATTCGCGCCGCGGCGATGGCGCAACTGGGACGGACCGGCGAGGCGATCGAGGCGACCGGCGTGCTGATGGGCAACTACCCGACCCTGAATGTCGACCGCCATTTGCGGAATTTTCACTGGAAGCGGCCCGAGGACATCGCGCATTATCGCGAGGGGCTCCTGAAGGCCGGCGTCCCGGCCAGCAAGCTCACCCTGGTCCAGAGCGACGTCAGGCGCGCCGCCGAATCCTGAGGGCGAAGCTGCGCGCGCGTTGCAATCTCATCTCTGACTTTGTTGACACGACAATGAATTCAACCACACTTCTCCACACCCTGAAGTAGTATAGATTGCGGCCGGTTTGTTAGGACTTCCCGCGCTTGATCGGCGCGTCTGTATTTCATTTCGCGATTCGCTGTTTTCAGGATTTTGAGCCATGAACGACTCCGTCTCGAAGCCCCCCATCGATCCATCGATCCAGGTCTCGCCGAACAATCCCTGCCCGTTCCTGCGCGGCCTCGTCGGCGAGGGTTTTGTCGACGGCGGGACGGTGCCGCTCCGGACGCTATCGCTGACCATCGCAAATGCGAGTGGCGAGACTGGAGCGAAAAAGACACTGGCCCGCATCCAGACCCGTGGCGTCGCGCTGATCGCCAATGGTGCCTGTCATATCCTGCAGAGCATCTGCTGGGGCGCGCAGCTCAACAGGCTGCGCGGCGGCCCGCTCGACAAGCTCGGTGCCGGCTCGCGCATCCTCGGCGTTGGCGGGCGCATCAACGAGGCCGAGTTCGCGCGGCTCGCCGGTTTCGGCGGCACCTATGCCGATCCCGATGGCGGCACGGAGACCGGCCTCAACGCGTCGCAAATCCAGACCTTCATGGACGACAATCTCAAGCGCGCCGGCAATCAATCGCGCTGGTACTACCCGATCCTGATGAAGTTCGAATGGCCGGTCCTGCTCAAGATCATGGGCAAGGGTCAGGGTGACGACCGCTATCTCAGCGTGGCCGAGGTGAGGACATTGTTCAACGAGCGCAAATTCCCTGACAGGATCACCCAGCGGGTCGTCAGTCAGCCGGTCACCCCGCCCTCGCTTATATTGCGCCTTGCCGGCGGATTGGTCGCTGCGCTCCTCGTCTTTGGCATCGTGGCGCTGCGCTTTCCCGATCAATTCCAGCCGATGCTGCCCGGCATCTTCGGGGACCTGGTGGCGCCGCCATTGCCGGAGCACGTCGAACCCCGGGCCGCGTACTGGCTCGAGCAAAACTGGGCGCTGGAGGACCGGCACTGGTTTCATCACGCCAGCCAGGGCACGGCGACCTTCCCGGTGCCCTATCGCTGGTTCATGGCGCTCGAGCAGCCGCGGCTTCATTTCTTCGCGAAGCCGGGGATGCTGCACGATAGCGACCATCTGCAGCGCTTCGGCTTTATCCCAAGCCCGCAGACCATCAACACCGATGACGCCACGCTGCGCCGGTTCGGCTATGCCAACGTCTACGACAAGACAAAGCCGGTGCCTGCGCGGCTTTGGGATCCGCCGGTTGACTGGGGCACCCAGGTCGAAAACGTCGACGGCCTGCCGGTCGGCTTTGCGCGTATGACCGGCGTGCCCGATCCTGCGACCGGCCAGGTCGGCGAGGACCGGATCGGCCTGACCTGCGCCGCCTGCCACACCGGCCAGATCCGCTACAAAGGCATCGACATCCGCTTCGACGGCGGCCCGGCCATGACCGACCTGAGGAAGCTCGAGGTCACGACCGCACTGTCCATCGCCTACACGCTCATCGTGCCCGGTCGCTTCACGCGATTCGCCGACCGCGTGCTCGGCCCCTCCGCCAGTGATGCGGATCGCGATGCGCTGAAGCAGAAGCTGCGTGCGATCGAAACATTCCTGGTCGACTGGGAGAAGACCTACAAGAAAACCATCGACGGCAAGACGAGATTCGACGAGAAGACGAAGCGGCAGGAGCAGCAGCAGGATACGGAGGAAGGATACGGCCGTCTCGACGCGCTCAACCGCATCGGCAATCAGGTCTTCGCCCAGGACATGACGCTCAGCGGCCTCAGCGGCTTCGAGAAGAATCTGCATGCCAAGGACGCGCCGGTCAGCTTCCCGCCGATCTGGACCGTGCCCTGGCTCAAATTCGCGCAATATGACGCTTCGATCGAACAACCGCTGATCCGCAACGCCGGCGAAGCGCTGGGCGTGACCGCGCTGCTCAATTTGTCCGACAATGCCCCCAAGGACACGCTGTTCCGCTCGTCGATGGACATCAAGAATCTGAACTGGATCGAGGATCTGCTGAAGGGGTCGGCGCCCTATCCGAAAAAGCAGCTCTCCGGACTGACATCGCCGAAATGGCCATCGGACATCTTCGGCGATGATGCCTGGAAGATCGATGGCGAACGCGTCAAACGCGGCCGACAACTCTACGCGCAGATCTGCGTCGAATGCCATCTCGGACCGGTCAACGATCCCGTGTTCGACACCGAATTTCCGGACCAGAGCATCTGGTCTTCGTCGCGCTGGGAGACCATCGGCAAGGACAAACTCCTGAACGAGGTGCAGAAGAGCGTCAAAGGCATGGGGACCGATCCCGCTCAGGCCAGCGTGCTGGAGACGCGGATGGTTCAGGTCCCGGGCTTTCTCAAGCTCGATCCCACGCAGAAGCTCAATGCCTGGTGGAGCTGCAATCTGCCGGATATCTCGTCGACCGACATGCCTTACTCGCTCGGCTTGATGGTGCTTGTCGACATCGTCGGCCGCAAAGCGATGGACGATGCGAAGATCGATCCGAAGGTTCAGCAGAACTGGTGGGGTGCGCGCCAGAACTGCCCGAATCCCGGTCCGCAGCCGCCCGACAAGCAGGAGCCGGGGCCATGGTATCGCGCCCGGCCGCTCAACGGCGTCTGGGCTACCGCGCCTTACCTGCACAACGGATCGGTGCCTTCGCTTTACTGGATGCTGAGCCCCGCGGCCGATCGCCCCAAATCGTTCTGCATGGGTGGTGGTCGCGACTACGATCCGAAGCAGGTCGGCTTCGCCGTCGCCGATGGCGAGAGCTGCAAGACCGGGCAGTCGCGCTTCTCGACGCGAGCGTCTGATGGCACCGAGATGTTCGGCAACAGCAATGCCGGCCACTCGTTCGATGGCACGCCGGGCCCGGGCAAGGACGGCACCATCGGCCGCGTGCTGAAAGAGCAAGAGCGCTACGATCTGATCGAGTATCTGAAGACGCTGTGAGTTGCTCTTCACCTCGACCTGGTCTGATCCGCCGAAGCTTCAGCGAAGACGGATGCGAGGAGAAGTCGAAATCTGCCCACACCCGTCATTGCGAGCGCAGCGAAGCAATCCAGAATCTCAGCAGACGGACTCTGGATTGCTTCGCCGCAGGAGCTCCTCGCAATGACGGAGAATGAGGACGCTCCGCGAATCCAACTCTCACCATCCTTGTTGAAGCAGCCCCTTACCCCAACCCGCTCCCCGTAAGAACGGGGCGAGGGAGCGCACCGCCTTCGCGGATGCGTTCTCACCCGAACAGCGGCGTGCCCGGCACGAATGCATCAAACGCGGCCCAGAACTGGGAGCGATAGCGGTCCTGCTCCTGCAGGATCTCGTGCTTCGAGCCGGCGATCACGAGATGAGAGCCGGCGCGCAAGTGGTAGGCAAATTCCTCGATCGCCGCGGTCGAAACCACGGCGTCGTTGGAGGCCGCCAGCGTCAGGATCGGCTGGCGGATCTCGGACGGGTAGTTCATGCCCTTGAAGATGTTCATCGCACGAAACGCGGCATCGGCCCAGGCGACGGTCGGTGATGCCAGGCCGAGCGTGGGGTCCTCCTCCAGGATCGCGGCGTTGCGCGCGTAGCGCACGGGATCACTGGTCAAGGGATTGTTGATGAAGGGCGACAACCCGGTGAGGTGGTCGCTGCCGCCGGGAACGTAAGCCCCGCCCCGCCCCAGCATCCGCATCGTCTTCAACAACGCCCGCACCGGAAACGAGGTGGCGCGGCCGGGCAGGTCGATCATCGGCGCCGACAGCACCATGCGGTCGAACCAGCGCTTTTGCGCGTGCGCCAGGCGCAGCAGCACCGCGCCGCCCATGGAATGGGCCAGAGCGAAGAACGGCGGCGGACAATCCGGCAGCACCACCTGCTGCACGAAGGTCTCGACATCGATTTCGTAGTCGGCGAAGTTGCGCACGTAGCCCTTGCGCGGATCGCGCAGCCGGCGCGAGGAATGTCCCTGCCCGCGCCAGTCGAACGTCGCCACCGCGAAGCCGCGGTCGCGCAGATCGCGCACAGTCTCGAAATATTTCTCGATCTGCTCGCTGCGTCCGGTGAAGACGCAGACGGTGCCCTTGCGGTTCGCCGGCGGCGCCCAGCGCGCGAACCGCAGCTCGACACCGTCGGGCGTCTTGATGATCCCGCTGACGACGTCTTCGGGAACGGGGTTGGACGGAATCGAGACCAGCGTCATGATTGGGAGTGCGTGGGCGCCAAGTGCTGCAAATCAGGGGGGCGGGAGCGCCGAAAAGGCGCGATTGCCGCCCTCTTGAACGCTGTCTGGACTCACCCATATCACCTCAGTGCAGGCCGCTACCAGTGTTTCGGAACCGGAACATCAGGCTGCACACAGACTAAAGCCCGGCCCGATTGGCGGGCGGGTTACCCGAATAGTCGCTCGATGGAGGACTTGACCATGCGTACCTACGATCTCACCCCGTTCTATCGTTCCACCGTCGGCTTCGACCGCCTCTTTAACCTGCTCGACCAGACGAGCTCGGACGGCAGCCCCGGTTATCCCCCTTACAACATCGAGCGCACCGGCGAGAACGCCTACCGCATCACCGTTGCGGTCTCCGGCTTCGCCAAGGATGAGCTCTCCATCGTCGCGAAGGAAAACACGCTGACGATCAAAGGCGAGAAAGTCGCTAACGAGAACTCGAAGTCCGAAGTGCTCTATCGCGGTATCGCCGCCCGAGCCTTCGAGCGCGCCTTCCAGCTTGCCGACTTCGTGCAGGTGAAGGACGCCTCGCTCGAGAACGGCCTGCTCCACGTCGACCTCGTGCGCGAGATTCCCGAAGCCAAGAAGCCGCGCCAGATCGCGATCAACAGCGGCGCAGCAAAGGCGCAGGTGATCGAGAGTTCGGTCGCTGCCTAAGCAGCAGATAAGCTTCCAGCCTGCGAAAACACCCCGGTGCCCCCGGGTGTTTTTTTGCGCAGCATCACAGAGTGGTGAGGATGCGTAACGCCGCGACCTCACGCTCCGTCCTTTGGATATGGAACCCAAGAACAAGACGGAGAACGATCATGACTTTCTGGCGCAGCCTTTTCGTCGCCGCGAGCCTGCTGGCGGCTCCCATCAGCCTTGCTCATGCACAGACCCCGCAGACGGTGAAGGCGAAGAACGTCGTGCTGGTGCACGGCGCCTGGGCAGATGGCTCGAGCTGGTCGGAGGTGATCCCGATCCTTCAGGCCGCAGGCCTCAACGTCACCGCCGTACAGAATCAGCTAGGATCGCTCGCCGAGTCGGTCGAGGCGACCAAACGCGTGCTGGCTGAGCAGGACGGCCCGACCGTACTGGTCGCGCATTCCTGGGGTGGCACCGTGATCAGCCAGGTCGGCACCGATCCGAAGGTCACCGGCCTTGTCTACATCGCCGCGCGCGCCCCCGATGCCAACGAGGATTTCGTCGCGTTGTCAAAACAGTTTCCGGCGGGGCTCGCGCGTGCCGGCATCGTCGAGCGCGACGGCTACACAAAGCTTTCGGAAGATGCCTTCCTGAACTATTTCGCCAACGGCGTCGCGCCAGAGCGCGCGAAGGAGCTCTACGCGGTGCAATGGCCGACAGCCGCCTCGATCTTCGCTGGCCGCACCACTGCAGCCGCCTGGCATTCGAAGCCGAGCTGGTACGCGGTGTCGAAGAACGACGGCACCATCAACCCCGATTTCGAACGCTTCCTCGCCAAGCGCATGAACGCAACCACGATCGAGCTCGACGCCGGCCACCTCTCGCTGGTGTCGCATCCGAAGGACGTTGCGAATTTGATCATGGAGGCGGCCGGGTATCCGCGCAGCTGAGCTGCGACCGCTGAAATGCAAAAGGCGCCTGAACATTTCGGGCGCCTTTTGTTTTGCTCAGCTCTCTCCGCGCTGTCGCGTCGAGCGCGCGTCGCTCTAATCCAGCCCCTGTGCCGCCGGCATCTGCTGTGTCGGCAAGATCGTTGCTGGGGGCTTCGCCTGACCAGCGGTGGGTGCGGCAGCCTCGGCCGGCTTTGCCTGCACGGCGGCCGTCTGCTGCGTGGGCTGCGCCGTCTGCTCGGCGGGCTTGGTGGCCGCGACCGGTGTCTCGACCCGCTGCGGAACCGCCTTCGGCAGTGGGACGGTGCGGCGGGCGACATGCGGGATCGGCGCCGGCGGGCGCGGCGGGCCGCCACGGACCATGGTCGGCGACGGCAGCGCACTTTGCGGCCGGTAAGGTGCAACCGAAGGCTCCTCATAGGCCGGCGCCATGCCGTAGGCATCCGCGGCGGGCATGAAGCGGATAATCCGCCCGTCGCGGGCGTCAATCACGAGCCGGCCGTCGTCGCCGCGATGGTCGATCACCGCGATGGTATAGACCGCGCCACGCAGGCGCGGGATGCCGAGCGGCGAGAAGCCGTTTTCGCGCAGCACCGCGTAGACCTCGGTGGCCGGCAGCAATGCCGGCGCCGCGCCGCGTTCCTCATAGCATAGCCGTAGCGCGGCGGCGGTGGTGGCACGGCGTCCGGCGGCCCGTAGGGTCCATCGAAATCCGATGCCGCGATCATGGCCCCGCCGGAAATGCCGCTCGCCGGAACCTGAGCCTGAGCAGCGGTTGCAGTCAGCGCCAGCGTGGCCGCGGCCACACATCCTGTGAAAAACTTCATGGTCGACACGCTCCTGTCAGGCCCCCGGATGGTCGCGCTCTTTCGCTTCTTGCGGCGTGACGCGCCTTTCGAAGGGGCGAACCGAAGCTTCATTCGGGATTTCGGCGTCGGCAGGGCCGGATCAGGGCGCGTTTGCTTCAAAACCGGGGCCGCGCGCCATGCAGAAAGCGGCGATTGACACTTTGGGAATCGGGACTTTCGCGCGCTTGTGTGATAAAGAAAAATTTGGCAAGGTGATGGTTAGGACAGGAAGACTGTCTCAATTTTGCTTGCGGTTCCGGCATAGGGATTGCAACGAAAGTTGGTGCTTTCGAGCACCATGAAGGCAACAGGCAAAGCCGTTCTCGGGGACGAAGAACGCCTTGGCCTGAATTTAAGAAAATGCGGCTCGCAGCGGACGAGCGGTGGCCCAAAACCGGGTGCCGCGGGACGCCCAAGGTGCGCCGAAGATGGCGGTGAGGCAGCTTGCCGCATGTAGAGGACGAGGACATGAACGGGTCGCAATTCGAGCGCGCAAACATCGTGGCAGAAGAGCTGTCGGCGACGGTCGCCTCGAAAACGACCGATCCGATCCAGGAGCACAATTCGCGCCCGCCGGCCGAAGGTCTCTACGATCCGAGCCTGGAGAAGGATTCCTGCGGCGTCGGCTTCATCGCCAACATCAAGGGCAACAAGTCCCACGAGATCGTCTCGGACGCGCTCAACATCCTCTGCAATCTCGAGCATCGCGGCGCCGTCGGCGCCGACCCGCGCGCCGGTGACGGCGCCGGCATCTTGGTGCAGATCCCGCACGCCTTCTTCAGCCGCAAGGCCAAGGAGCTCGGCTTCGCACTGCCCGCGCCCGGCGAATACGCCATCGGCGCGCTGTTCATGCCGCGCGACACCGCCTGGCGCAACGTCATCAAGAGCATCATCGCCGACCAGATCAAGGCGGAAGGCCTGACCCTGCTCGGCTGGCGCGACGTGCCGACCGACAATTCCTCGCTCGGCGTCACCGTGAAGCCGACCGAGCCTGCCTGCATGCAGGTGTTCATCGGCCGCAACGGCACCGCCAAGACCGAGGACGATTTCGAGCGCCGGCTCTACATCCTGCGCAAGTCGATCTCGCAGGCGATCTATCAGCGCCGCGACCGCGGGCTCGCAGGCTATTACCCGTGTTCGATGTCCTGCCGCACCGTGATCTACAAGGGCATGTTCCTCGCCGACCAGCTCGGCAAGTACTATCCCGATTTGCACGAGAAGGATTTCGAGAGCGCGCTCGCGCTCGTTCACCAGCGCTTCTCGACCAACACCTTCCCGGCGTGGTCGCTGGCGCATCCCTACCGCATGATCGCGCATAACGGCGAGATCAACACTCTGCGCGGCAATACCAACTGGATGGCGGCGCGCCAGGCCTCGGTGAGTTCCGAGCTGTACGGCAAGGACATCAACCGGCTCTGGCCGATCTCCTACGAAGGCCAGTCGGACACCGCCTGCTTCGACAACGCGCTCGAATTCCTGGTGCAAGGCGGCTACTCGCTGCCGCACGCCGTCATGATGATGATTCCGGAGGCCTGGGCCGGCAATCCCTTGATGGATGAGAAGCGCCGCGCCTTCTACGAATATCACGCCGCCCTGATGGAGCCGTGGGACGGCCCCGCCGCGATCGCCTTCACCGACGGCCGCCAGATCGGCGCCACGCTCGACCGCAACGGTCTGCGGCCGGCGCGCTATCTCGTGACCAAGGACGACCGCATCGTGATGGCGTCCGAAATGGGCGTGCTGACGATCCCCGAGGACCAGATCATCACCAAGTGGCGCTTGCAGCCCGGCAAGATGCTGCTGGTCGACCTCGAACAGGGTCGCCTGATCCCGGACGACGAGATCAAGGCCGAGCTCGCCCGGAGCCATCCCTACAAGGAGTGGCTGGAGCGGACCCAGATCGTGCTGGAAGAGCTGCCGAAGGTTGCGACCACCGGCGTGCGCTCGAACCTGTCGCTGCTCGATCGCCAGCAGGCGTTCGGCTACAGCCAGGAAGATATCGCGATCCTGATGACGCCGATGGCGGCCACCGGTGAAGAAGCCGCCGGCTCGATGGGCAACGACACGCCGATCTCGGCGCTGTCGGACCGGGCCAAGCCGCTGTTCACCTACTTCAAGCAGAATTTTGCGCAGGTCACCAACCCGCCGATCGATCCGATCCGCGAAGAGCTGGTGATGAGCCTCGTCTCGATCATCGGGCCGCGGCCGAACCTGTTCGACCTGCAGGGTCTTGCCACCACCAAGCGCCTCGAAGCGCGTCAGCCGATCTTGACCGATGCCGACCTGGAAAAGATCCGCTCGATCTCGGACGTGGCCGAGTCGCACTTCAAGTCGCGCACGCTGGACACGACCTTCCACGCCGGTCTCGGCGCGGCCGGCATGGATCAGGTGCTCGACGAGCTCTGCGCGCGCGCGGAAGCCGCTGTGCGCGAAGGCGTCAACATCATCATCCTGTCCGACCGCATGGTCGGCACCGACCGGGTGCCGATCCCGTCGCTGCTGGCCTGCGCCTCCGTGCATCATCATTTGATCCGCACCGGCCTGCGCACCTCGGTCGGCCTCGTCGTCGAATCCGGCGAGCCGCGCGAAGTGCATCACTTCGCCTGCCTGGCCGGTTACGGCGCGGAAGCGATCAATCCCTATCTGGCGTTCGAAACCATCATCGCGATGAAGGACCGCCTGCCCGGCTCGCTCGACGACTACGAGATCGTCAAGCGCTACATCAAGTCGATCGGCAAGGGCCTGCTCAAGGTGATGTCCAAGATGGGCATCTCGACCTACCAGTCCTATTGCGGCGCGCAGATCTTCGACGCGGTCGGCCTGAAGGCGGACTTCGTCGGAAAGTTCTTCGCCGGCACGCATACCCGTGTCGAGGGCGTGGGCTTGGCCGAGATCGCGGAAGAGGCCGTGCGCCGCCATGCCGACGCGTTCGGCGAGGCGCTGGTCTACAAGACAGCGCTCGATGTCGGCGGTGAATACGCCTATCGCAGCCGCGGCGAGGACCATGCCTGGACCGCGGAATCGGTCGGGCTGCTTCAGCACGCCGCCCGCGGCAATTCGCTCGAGCGCTATCGCGCCTTCGCGAAGATCCTCAACGAGCAGTCGGAGCGCCTTTTGACGCTGCGCGGCCTGTTCCGGATCAAGAACGCGGAGGAAGAGAAGCGGAAGCCCGTGCCGCTCGACCAGGTCGAGCCGGCCAAGGACATCGTCAAGCGTTTCGCCACCGGCGCGATGAGCTTCGGCTCGATCTCGCGCGAGGCGCACACGACGCTCGCGATCGCCATGAACCGGATCGGCGGCAAGTCAAACACCGGCGAAGGCGGCGAGGAAGCCGACCGTTTCAAGCCGCTACCGAACGGCGACAGCATGCGTTCGGCGATCAAGCAGGTCGCCTCGGGCCGCTTCGGTGTCACCACGGAGTATCTCGTCAACTCCGACATGATGCAGATCAAGATGGCGCAGGGCGCCAAGCCCGGCGAAGGCGGTCAGCTGCCCGGGCACAAGGTCGACGCGACCATCGCGAAGGTTCGTCATTCGACGCCCGGCGTCGGCCTGATCTCGCCGCCGCCGCACCACGACATCTACTCGATCGAGGATCTGGCGCAGCTGATATACGACCTTAAGAACGTCAACCCGACGGGCGACGTTTCGGTCAAGCTCGTCTCCGAGATCGGCGTCGGCACCGTCGCCGCGGGCGTCGCCAAGGCGCGCGCCGACCATGTCACCATCGCAGGCTTCGAGGGCGGCACCGGCGCTTCGCCGCTCACCTCGATCAAGCATGCCGGCAGCCCCTGGGAAATCGGCCTCGCCGAGACCCACCAGACGCTGGTGCGCGAGCGGCTGCGCAGCCGCATCGTGGTCCAGGTCGACGGCGGCTTTCGCACCGGCCGTGACGTCGTGATCGGGGCGCTGCTTGGGGCCGACGAGTTCGGCTTTGCCACCGCGCCGCTGATTGCGGCCGGCTGCATCATGATGCGCAAGTGCCATCTCAACACCTGCCCGGTCGGCGTCGCCACGCAGGATCCCGTCCTGCGCAAGCGCTTCACCGGCCAGCCCGAGCACGTGATCAACTACTTCTTCTTCGTCGCGGAGGAAGTCCGCGAGATCATGGCCTCGCTCGGCTTCCGCACCTTCAACGAGATGGTCGGTCAGGTTCAGCTGCTCGATCAGACCAGGCTGGTCGCGCACTGGAAGGCCAAGGGCCTCGATTTCTCCAAGCTCTTCGTCAAGCAGAAGGAAGAGAAGGGCCAGAAGATCTATCACTCCGAGCGCCAGAACCATCATCTGGAGGCGGTGCTCGACCGCACGCTGATCGAGAAGGCACAGCCCTCGCTCGACCGCGGCGCGCCAGTGAGGATCGAGGCTGCGATCAACAGCACCAACCGCTCCGCGGGGGCGATGCTTTCGGGCGCGGTCGCCAAGATCTACGGCCATGCCGGCCTGCCGCAGGACACCATCCACATCAGTCTCAAGGGCACTGCCGGCCAGGCGTTCGGTGCGTGGCTTGCCAACGGCGTCACCTTCGAGCTCGAGGGTGAGGCCAACGACTACGTCGGCAAGGGCCTCTCGGGCGGCAAGATCATCGTCAAGCCGCCGGCCAACAGCAGCATCGTGCCGGAAGAGAGCATCATCGTCGGCAACACCGTGATGTACGGCGCCATCCAGGGCGAGTGCTACTTCCGTGGCGTCGCCGGCGAACGCTTTGCCGTACGCAACTCGGGCGCGGTCGCCGTGGTCGAAGGCGCAGGCGATCATTGCTGCGAATACATGACCGGCGGCATCGTGGTCGTGCTCGGCAAGACCGGGCGTAACTTCGCGGCGGGCATGTCCGGCGGCATCGCCTATGTGCTCGACGAGACCGGCGGCTTCGACAAGCTGTGCAACATGGCGATGGTCGAGCTCGAGCCGGTGCTGTCGGAAGAGCTGATCAACGCGGGCACCTATCATCACTCCGGCGACCTCGAGGCACATGGCCGGGTCGACGTGTTCAAGGACCTGCTCGACTCCGACGTCGAGCGCCTGCACGTCCTGATCACGCGCCATGCGAAAGCGACCGGCTCCAAGCGCGCCGCCGACATCCTTGCCAACTGGAAGGAATGGCTGCCCAAATTCCGCAAGGTGATGCCGGTCGAGTACCGGCGCGCGCTGCGCGAAATGGCCGCCAACGCGGACGCCGAGCCGAAAATCGCGATCGGGGCCTAGGAATATCAGCGCCCGTCATTGCGAGCGTAGCGAAGCAGTCCAGACTTTCTCCTCGGAAGCAGACTGGATTGCTTCGTCGCAAGAGCTCCTCGCAATGACGGTGAGGGAACAACAAAACGACTAAGCGGCAGGGACTTCGGGTTTAATGGGCAAGATCACGGGTTTTCTCGAAATCGAACGGCATGACCGCAAGTACACCCCGGTCGCCGAGCGCGTGAAGCATTTCAACGAGTTCGTCGTCCCCTTGACCGAGAAGGAAACGCGCGACCAGGCCGCACGCTGCATGAACTGCGGCATTCCTTATTGCCACGGCACCGGCTCGGTCGCGCCCGGTACGCCCGGCTGCCCGGTCAACAACCAGATCCCCGACTGGAACGACCTCGTCTATCAGGGCAACTGGGAAGAGGCCTCGCGCAATCTGCACTCGACCAACAATTTCCCGGAGTTCACCGGCCGCATTTGTCCGGCGCCATGTGAAGCCTCCTGCACGCTCAACATCGACGACAACCCTGTCACCATCAAGACCATCGAATGCGCGATCGTCGACCGCGCCTGGGACAATGGCTGGCTGCAGCCCGAAGTCGCGGCGGTGAAGACCGGCAAGAAGGTCGCCGTGATCGGTTCGGGTCCGGCCGGCATGGCCTGCGCCCAACAGCTCGCACGCGCCGGCCACGACGTGCACCTGTTCGAGAAGTACGCCAGGGCTGGCGGCCTGCTGCGCTACGGCATTCCCGACTTCAAGATGGAGAAGGGCGTCATCGACCGCCGCGTCAAGCAGATGGAAGGTGAAGGCGTCACCTTCCACTACAACAGCCATGTCGGCGTCGACGGCAATGTCGATCCGCGCGAGATGTTGAACGAGTACGACGCCGTTGCGCTGACCGGCGGCGCGGAAGCCCCGCGCGACCTGCCGATCCCCGGCCGCGAGCTCGACGGCATCCACTATGCGATGGATTTCCTGCCGCAGCAAAATCGCCGCGTCTCCAGCGAGCCCTTGAACGGCGTCACCGAGATTTTGGCCGGCGGCAAGCACGTCGTCGTCATCGGCGGTGGCGACACGGGCTCCGACTGCATCGGCACCTCGCTGCGCCAGGGGGCGCTCTCAGTGACCCAGCTCGAGATCATGGCCGCCCCGCCCGAGCGCGAGAACAAGGGCCTGACCTGGCCGAACTGGCCGCTCAAGATGCGGACGTCCTCGAGCCAGGCCGAAGGCGCGGTGCGCGAATTCGCGGTGCTGACCCAAAAATTTTCCGGCGAGAACGGCAAGGTCAAGAAGCTGCACTGCGTGCGCGTCGACGACAAGTTCAAGTCGATTGCCGGCACCGAATTCGAGCTCGATGCCGAGCTGATCCTGCTCGCGATGGGCTTTGTCCATCCCGTGCACGAGGGCCTGTTGAAGCAGCTCGCGGTCGACCTCGACCCGCGCGGCAACGTCAAGGCCAACACGCTGGACTACCAGACCTCGCGCCCGAACGTGTTCTCCGCGGGCGACATGCGCCGCGGCCAATCGCTGGTGGTGTGGGCGATCCGCGAGGGCCGGCTGTGTGCAAGGTCGATCGACACGTTCCTGATGGGGAAGACGGATCTGCCGCGGTGAGTCTCGCTCCGCAGCCAGATTAGCAAACGGTGTCATCGCCCGCCTTGTGCGCAATCGCGCACTGGAGCGGGCGATCCAGTACTCCAGAGACTTGCCAGGATACGGAGAAGCCGCGGCGTACTGGATGCCCCGGTCGAGCCGGCGCACGACAGTGGAATGCGCGTTGAGAGCAATGCCTCAACACGTCAGCGCCCTCAATTCTGCAACCTCACCCCGACCATCGCCACCGTCCCCTGCGAGCTTGAGCCCGGCTGGTTCGAATCCAGGATATCGTGGCGCAGCGTGCCCTTGATCCAGACATTGCGGTTGACCTTGTAGATCAAATTGCCTTCGATCGAGTAGGTCTTGTCGTTACGATTCTGGTCCTGGTAGTCGTAGGTGCCGTAGGTGAACTTGCCGATTGCGGTGAGCCAGCGGCGGAAGTCGTGATCGACCTCGGCGGCATAGGTGTGCACCAGCACGCCGGCGGAGCCGGGGATCGTGGTCTCCGCGATCTGCGTGTCGGTGTTGAATTTCACCGTCGTCAGCCCGCTCGCGTTCCAGATCAGGGAGCCCGAGGTCAGGAAGCCCGAGAGCTGGCTCAGCCGCGGGTCGACATAATTGCGCGCGGAATAGCCGACCGAGATCTCGCCGATGAGGATACGCGAGAATTCAAAGGACGAGCCGACCTTGGCATAGCCGCCGGTTGAATCGCGCAGGTATCCGTTGCGATCGGCGGGTTGGTCGTGGACGCGGTTGTCGCCTTCGATCTCGACGAACGGCCTCAAGCCCGGCTTCAGCTCGTAGGAGAAGCGCCCGACGCCGCCATATTGGTTGAAGTCGCGATCGTCGTTGCTGAAGGTGGAACCGTCGGTGAGCTTGGAGGCGGTGTAAGCGGTGCGATCGATGGTGGCACCGGCGGCGACCTGGAAGCGGTTGAACGTCTGGTCGAAGCCGAAGGTGCCGCCATAGCTGGCGTAAACAGGATATTTCTGCAGGCCGGCCTGCACGTTCGGGCTGCCTGGATTGTCGGTGGCGAGGCGCAGGCGCAGCTGCGAGGTCAGCTTGAGGTCGCGGTCGACGTCGAAACGACCGTCGACATGGCCCGTGAAATCGGGACGGTCGATCTCGACCGGCGACGGCGAGGCGAATCCGTCGATCGTCGCCGGCATGTTGTTGGTGTAGCCGGAGAACGAGCCGCGCAAGTCAGCGACCAGCGCGTGGCGCTCCCAGTCCGACATGACGAGAAGATCGGGCGCGACGACATAGGCCGGCGATCCGACCGGCTTCTGCAGGCGCGCCGGATTGGTGTCGTAACCGGTGGAGAGCTCAAGGCCGCCCTTGATCAGAAAGCTGCCGGCGTAGTCGCCGACCGCGCCGAACGCATCGTCATCGATCTTGAGGCGACGGCGCGGCGGCTGACCGGGCACGATGCCCGCCATCGCCGGCGGCACCGGCGTCTTGTTCGCGGTCTCCGACGGCGGCGGCGCGATGCGCGGCGCACCCAGTGGAGACAGCGGCGGTGTTGTGGACGGCACCGGTGAGCCCGGACCTGCGGGCTTCTTCGGCTTCGGCTGGCCCGGATAGAGCTTTGGCTGCTGGCGCTTGCGATTGAGCGAGTCGTAGCCGGAGCTGCTCGCGCCGTTCGCTGCGGGCAGGCCATAGGTCGGTATCTGGCCGACACGCGATGGTGCAGGCGTCTCGCTTCTCTTGCGCGGATCGTCGTTGGGATCGGGCGGCGCCGGGATCGCATCCGACGGCGCCTGCGGGACGCCAGCGGTGCGGCGCATCGGCAGCGTGTCGAGCGCGACGAAGCCGCCGCGGTTGGGATTGAACAGGTCGGGTGTCAGGCTCTGGGCGGCCGCCGGGCCAGTTTCCAGTATGGTCAGCAGCAGGCATGGCAAAGCGGCGCGAAAGGCGTACGCGCGACTGCTCCGGCCCCTACCTGGAGGCGACCCCACGATGGAATAACTCCAACGAAATCAGCTACTTCTTCCATGGCCATCCGCGAGCGCGGGGGAACCATCGTTAATGGAGTTAAAACAATTATGGTTAATGACCCGTTGATGGGTTCAGGGTCCGCGTCGCCTCATCGGCCCGGCCGTGCTAAGCAGGCCGGCAACGGGCCGACGCCCCTCCTCCCCTGGACCAGAACATGCCGAGCTCGAAACCGCTGATGACCCCATCATCCGGCCCCACTCCGACTAGCGTCGAATCCGCGCTCCGCACGCTGGAGACCGAGAGCGGAGGCATCAACGCGCTCGCGGCTGCCCTGCGCGGCCCGCTCGGCGAGGCGTTCGCCAAGGCAGTCGACCTGATCCGCAACGCCAAGGGTCGCGTCATCGTCACTGGCCTCGGCAAGTCCGGCCACATGGCGCGCAAGATCGCAGCGACCCTGGCCTCGACCGGCACGCCGGCCTTCTTCGTCCACACCGCTGAAGCTGCACATGGCGATCTCGGCATGATCACCACCGACGACGTCATCATGGCGCTGTCCTGGTCCGGCGAGCAGCCGGAGATGAAGACGCTGGTGAACTATTCGGCGCGGTTTGCGATCCCGATGATCGCGGTGACGTCGAACGCGGCATCATCGCTGGGCCAGGCCGCCGACATCGTGATCGAGCTGCCGAAGGCCCGCGAGGCCTGTCCGCACAATCTGGCGCCGACCACCTCGACGATGATGCAGGTCGCGATCGGCGATGCCATTGCGATTGCGCTGCTCGAAGGCCGCGGCTTCACCGCGCTGGAATTCGCGCATTTCCATCCGGGCGGCAAGCTGGGCGCGATGCTGAAATTCGTCCGCGACTACATGCGCACCGGCGCGGAGATTCCGGTCAAGCCTGAAGGCACCAAGATGTCGGACGCGGTGATGGAGATGTCCGCCAAGGGGCTCGGGTGCGTCTGTATCGTCAACGCTGCCAACGAGGCTGTCGGCATCATCACAGACGGCGATTTGCGCCGTCACATGCGACCGGACCTGCTGACGGCGGCGGTCGACGACATCATGACCAGGCAGCCGAAGACGGTGCCGCCGTCGATGCTCGCGACCGAGATGATCGAGGTCCTGAACACGCGAAAAATAACAACGCTGGTGGTGACCGAGGCGGACAAGGTGGTCGGCATCGTGCATCTGCACGATCTGCTCCGGGCTGGCGTGGCGTAAGGTACGCCGCTCTCTCCACCGTCATGGCGAGCGCAGCGAAGCAATCCAGACTGCTTCCGCGGAAAGATTCTGGATTGCTTCGTCGCAGCAGCGCAAAATTGCTTTGCAATTTTGTCGCGAGCTCCTCGCAATGACGGCTATTGCGGAAACCGCGCTGCCTTCTCCTCCAGCGGGAGTCGCAACCCGTTCGCCAGATACGACACGGTGCGGTAGAAGCCGCACAGCAGCATGATCTCCAAAATCTGCGCCTCGTCGTAATGCGCCGACAGCACGTCGAACTCGGCGTCGGTGAACGTCGCGCGGTGATGCAGCGCGTCCACCGCCGCGATCAGGGCCTGCTCGGCCGGCGACCAGCAGGGTGAATTCGCTTCGCCCTGCACCGTCGCGCTGACCTCATCCTCGGTGAGCTTCGCTGCGCCGGCGAAAATCGCGACATGGACCCCCCATTCATATTCGCAATGGGTGAGCGCACAGGTCCGATCAATGACGATCTCGCGCTGGCGCAGCGACAGCGGCCCGGGATCAAGCAGGCCGCCAGCACGAAACTTGTCCCAGGCGCGGGGGTGCCCCGCCATCACCCGGAACAGCACCAGCGGCGGCGCCCCGCGCATGATGCGGTCGAATTGTGCCTGGATCTCCGGAGGATAAGGCGGCGCGGGCGGAGCGATACGCGGCGTCGGGGATGACATAGCCGTCCTCTTTGCTACAATTACTGTAGCTCATTGCTACATTATATGTAGCAATACGCAAGAGGGTCGCGATGGCGAAACAAGCAGCATCACGGGAGCGCCGCGTTTGTGGCTCGCATACCGGGCGGCCGATCATGGCGCTGCTCGATCTGCTCGGCCGGCGCTGGAGCCTGCGGATATTGTGGGAGTTGCGCGATCAGCCCCTCACCTCGCGCGCACTACGCGCGGTCTGCGACGAGGCATCGCCGACGGTGCTGCAGGCGCGACTGACGGAGTTGCGCGAGGCGGGATTCGTCAAACTCGGCTATGGCGGCGGCTATGGCCTGACGGCGCTCGGGCGGGATCTGTGCGAGACATTCATGCCGCTGCACAGGTTCGCAGAGAGGTGGATCAGCAAGAGCGGTCTCTAGCTCTGGCGATCCAGCCGCAACAATCTCGTCATTGCGGTAGACTACGCCGCTGCCACCGTCAGATTGGCGCCGTCCACCTGCACCACCCTGACCCGCGTTCCCGCCGGTGTGTCCGGGCCTGCCACGCGCCACACCGTGTCGCCGATACGCATGGTGCCGTTGCCGTCGATGATCGGCCTCTCCAGCGTGAACTCGCGGCCCAGCAGCGCCTCGCTGCGCTTGTTGAGGAAGGGGCTTGCGCTCGCATCCGGCTTCGGCCGGGCGAGCCGGCGCCACACCGGCACCGCGGCGGCTGCGAACACCGCAAACATCACGAGCTGGATTTGCCAGGATATGACGACGGCGAACGAGATCAGGCCGACCAGCAACGCTGCCAATCCCAGCCAGAACAGGAACACGCCCGGCGCGACCACCTCCAGCGCCATCAGAATGAAGCCGAAGATCAGCCAGTTCCAGGTGCCGAGCGATACGAACATGTCGGTCATGACACGACCTCCGAATATTCGCGCATGACCTTGTCGGAGATCATGCGCAATTCCTTACCCCTGCCGCGGCGGCACCGCCGGCGGTGTGCTGCCGGTCGGCGGCACCGAACCGGTGCGGCGCGCGGCGGCGGCCGCGGATGCTGCGCTTTCGCCGAAGGTTGCCTTTGCGATCTCACCGATGCCGGCGAGCGAACCGAGCAGGCTCACGGCCTCGATCGGCAGCATGATGATCTTCTGGTTCGGCGCATCCGCGAACTGACCGAATGCCTTGATATATTTGTCGGCGATAAAATAATTCAGCGCCGCGACGTCACCCTTCGCGATGGCCTCGCTGACCATTTGCGTCGCCTTGGCCTCGGCCTCGGCGGACCGCTCACGCGCTTCGGCGTCGCGGAATGCAGCTTCCTTGCGGCCTTCGGCCTGGAGGATCTGACCCTGCTTGGCGCCCTCGGCGCGCAGGATCTCGGACTGGCGCTGACCTTCGGCTTGAAGGATGTCGGCGCGCTTGACACGCTCGGCCTTCATCTGCCGGCCCATCGCTTCGACGAGGTCGGTGGGCGGCACGATATCCTTGATCTCGATGCGATTGACCTTGAGGCCCCAAGGCGAGACCGCGGCATCGACGACGCGCAGCAGGCGTTCGTTGATCTCGTCGCGGTGCGACAGCACCTGATCGAGATCCATCGAGCCCATCACCGATCGGATGTTGGTCATGGTCAGCACGATGATCGCCTGCTCGAGGTTGGCGACCTCGTAGCTCGCTTTGGCCGCATCGAACACCTGGAAGAAGGCGACGCCGTCCACCGTCACGGTCGCGTTGTCCTTTGTGATCACCTCCTGCTCGGGAATGTTGATCACCTGCTCCATCATGTTGATCTTGCGCCCGACGCGGTCGAAATAGGGCACGATCAGATTGAGCCCGGGGCTCAGCGTCTGGGTATATTTTCCGAACCGCTCGATGGTCCAGTCATAGCCCTGCGGCACAGTCTTCACGCCGGCAATCAGCGTGACGATAACGAGCAACACCAGAACAATCGCGAAAATATCGAAACCGCTCATATTTCCTCCAAGGCGGGAAAAGCGCTTCCCGCGCTGCCATTGGTCGAGATCGGGACCCTACCGGTTCAGCGGTCGCTTTTCACGTCGGCGTCCACGCCATTCTGCACAAGACGCACGGAGAGGGAACGGTCACGATTATGTATTTGCGATGGGCTCTTGAAAGGATCCGGACGCAGCCCTAGCGACAAACGTTAAGATATTGCGCCGCTACTCGATGACATCGTTCGCGGTTGCGAGCAGGCTTGGGGAAAGCGTGACGCCAATCGCCTTGGCCGTCTTCAGGTTGATCGCCAATTCGAATTTGGTGGGATTCTGGACCGGCAGGTCGGCCGCCTGCGCCCCTCTGAGGATACGATCGATATAGCTTGCGGCACGGCGTAGCTGCTCGGCGCTCTCCGTGCTGTAGGAGATCAGCCCGCCCTCGTCGACAAAGACGCGGCTCCAAAACATCCCCGGCGCCCGCGCTTGCGCGATGGCCGCGAGCAGAGGTGCGCGATTGGCCATGGTGAAGAAGTCCGGCAGTACCAGGAAGCTTCCATCTTTGTGCGAGGCCAGCGCGGCAAGCGAGGCGGCGTCGTGGACCGGCGCGGGCTCGACCGTCACATGAAGCGCGCGTCCGGCCTGCTCGATCGTGTGCAACATGAGGCCGGCGAAAGGCGCGGTCGCGGGATTGTAGACGACGAACACGCGGGAAACCCTTGGCTGGATCTCCATCAGCAGGTCCAGCCACTTGCCGGCGAGAGGGCCGTCATAGTCAGTGAAGCCGGTGAGATTGCCGCCGGGACGGGCGAGGTTTTTGACAAAGCCCTGACTGACAGGGTCGGTGATCACGGCAAAGACGATCGGCGTCGTCGCCGTACGCTTCTGCAGCTCCTCGACCGAGGGCGTGCCGATCGCGAACAAGAGATCGGGCTTGAGCGCGACCAGCTCCTCCGCGAACTTCGCGATCCGCTGCCTGTCGCCCCCACCGCTGCGCCAGTCGATTTGCAGATTGGCCGTTTCCTTCCAGCCATGGGCGGCGAGCGCCTCGGCAAGGGGGCTGCCCGATCACGTCATCTTCGATAACGGTGAGAACGCCGAGCCGTCGCATCGTCGTCGGCCGCTGCGCCAGAGCGGACGGCGCCAACGCAGTGATCGTCCCAACAAACGCCAGACATTCGCGGCGGTTCATGGAGCGATCCTCATATCCAGCCTTGCAGCTCGCGCAGCACCAGCGTGCGGATCACATCCATGCCGGGATCGCTGTCGTTGAGGCAGGGGATCGCGGAAAACTGCTCGCCACCATTGTGTTTGAAGATCTCGGCATTCTCCTGCGCGATCTCCTCCAGCGTTTCCAGACAGTCGGCCGAAAAGCCGGGCGTCACCACCGCGATGCGGCGCACGCCTTCCTTGGCGAGACGCTCCATCGTCTTGTCGGTGTAGGGCTGCAGCCACTCGTCATTACCAAAGCGCGACTGGAAGGTCAGCAGCAGTTTTGTTTCGTCGATACCGAGCCGGCGGCGCAGAGCCGCAGTCGTGGCGACGCAGTGACCCTGATAGGGATCGCCCTTCTCGACATAGGATTTCGGCATGCCGTGGAAGGAGGCGACGATCAGCTCTGGCTTGAACGGCTGCGGGGCGAGATGCGTCTCGATCGAGACGGCGAGCGCCTCGATATAGGCGTCATCCGCGTAATAGGGCGGCGCCACCCGCAGCGTCGGCTGATTACGCAGGCGGGCGAGCACGCGGAACACCTCGTCGCAGACGGTCGCCGAGGTCGAGGCGGAATATTGCGGATAAAGCGGCACGGCGAGGATGCGGTCGCATCCCCCGGCGATCAGCGCATCGATGCCCGCCTTGATCGAGGGATTGCCGTAGCGCATCGCCCAATCCACCACCACGTGGTCGCGGTCCGACAGCGCGGCGGCGAGCTTGTCGGCTTGCGACCGCGTGATGGTCTTCAGCGGCGATTCGTTCTTTTCAGTATTCCAGATCTTCCGGTAGTCGAGCGCCTTGGTGCGGGGACGGCTGCGCAGGATGATGCCGTTCAGCACCAGCTGCCAGATCAGGCCCTGGTCCTCGATGACGCGGGCGTCCGAGAGAAATTCCTTGAGATAGACCCGCACGCCCGGAGCGTCGGCGGTGTCGGGCGTGCCGAGATTGACCAGCAGCACGCCGACGCGCGGCCGGCCCAATGGTGTGGCCGGTTTCGCTGAAACGATGGGGGTGGTGGTCGTCATCGTCAGTTGCGTCGCGCGTTGCTCCGAACTTGTCAAGATGAGCCCGGTTTCGCTAGGGTCGCCCGCAGGCGGGGGAGGGACGATGACACTCGCGGAATGGTGCGTTCTCGGAGCGCTGCTGCTCTATCTCTTGACGATAGGCTCGATCAAATGGATCCGGTTTCGTGGCTTCGACAACTCCCGGCCGCGCGATCCCACCTTCTATGAGGACGCCATCGCGCAGCGCGCGCTCGGCGCGCACCAGAACGGGATCGAGACCTTCCCGTTCTTCGCGTTTGCCGTCCTGCTCGCCGAATTCCGGGACGCGCCGCAGCGCCTGATCGACGAGCTTGCGGTGCTGTTCCTGATCGTGCGGATCGCCTATGTGCTGACCTATCTCGGCAACCGCCCGACGCTGCGCTCCATCCTCTGGAGCATCGGCTTTGCGCTCAATCTCGGGATTTTCTTGATGCCGATGCTGAAGCGGCTTTTACCGGTGTGAGCACCCGTGTCCCGGACGCGGTGCAGCGCTCTTGCGCTGCTCCGCAGAGCCGGGATCCAGAAAACCAAGCCCTGCCATGCGGAGAGATGGGCCCCGGCTCTGCAGCGCACCGTCGAAGGGACGCTGCGCTGCGTCCGAGGCACGAGAGTACTAGCTTAAAAGCACGTCGTCCGTTCGGCCGCGGCGTAACCGAACAACAGCCCCGCCCCGAACAGCAGCACGAGGGCGGCGGCACCGAATTCGATGCCGCGCATGAAGAGCGCGCCGCCGCCGTCACGGCCCGCGCTCAGGCGGGCGGCAATGTCCTTGGCGGAAACGGCAATCACGGCGATAGCCGCGACCGTGATCGCGGTGCCCAATCCCATCAGGAAAGTCGCGGCGATACCGGCCCAGAACAAGCCCTGCGCCAGCGCGAACACCAGCACCAGGATCGCCCCGAACAGGGCCGGATCCCGACAGTCAGGATCGCGGCAAACCCGCGCCGCCAGCCGCCGCGGCCGGCGAGCTCGCTCGGGGTCGGGCCATGGGAATGGCCGCAATGCTCGTCGTGGACGTGGTCGTGCGCTTGCTGAGTGTGAGCATGGCCGTGGTGACGGTGATCATGTCCATGGTCATGGTGATCATGCGCATCATGATGATGATGGCCGTGATCATGATGATCATGCGGCACGCCCGCGATCGCGGGTACCGGCTGCGTTGCCTGAAGCGCGCGGATGAAGGCGCCGCCCTTGACCCAGACCAGCCGCAGGCCGAACAGCGCGATCAGGCCATAGCTCGCGATCTCGATCGCGCCCTCCGCCTTACACATGGTCTTGGCGGTGGCGTTCAGGATCCAGGCCGAGATGCCGACGATCAGGACCGCGACCAGCGACTGCATCAGCGCCGAAGCAAACGACAGCGCGATGCCGCGTCGGGCGGTCTCGCGGTTGGCGACGAGGTAGGAGGCGATCACCGCCTTGCCATGGCCGGGGCCGGCGGCGTGGAAGATCCCGTAGGCAAAGGAGATGAAGAGCAACGTCCACACCGCGGAGCCGTCGGTCTTCGCGGCGCGGATGGTCGAGGACATCTGCCGATAGAATTCCGACTGCTTTGCCAGCAGCCAGCCGATGAGGCCGCTGGCCTCGGGCTCGACCGCCTGCGCCGGCTTCGGCGCGCCAAACGGATTTTGCGCCAAGACATCATGGAGCACGGCATCGGCCACGCCGACGACGAGGAGAACAGCGGCGCAGGCGAGGAGCCCGCGAACAAGAGGCGAGAGTGCGGCTTCAAGGGCAATCCACCGTGATCTTGTTGGCGAACATCATGCCGAAATTGGCGTTCGGTCCGTCCATGAAGGTCTGCTCGTTGAGCTTCTGCGCCGTCGCGGTGCCGTCGCTGGGACGATCGAGCTTCATCTGGCAGCCTGCGGGCGCGCCGACCAGCTTGACCGGACTGTCCTTGGCCATCTGGAAGTCGATGAAGAAGGAGCGATCGAACACTTCCAGCATCAATTGCTTCGCCTTGAGCGGCGTCTTCAGCGGCAAGGTGAAGTGCAGGGTCAGCACCGTATCCTTGTAATCGAGAAAATAATCGACCGGCTCGTTAAAGCGCTCCTTCTTGCCGTCGGCTCGCGCAAAGGTGAAGTAGGCATATTCCTTCAGCGACTCGACATTGGTCTGCGCCAGCGGCCCCAACTCCTCGCGCGTATAGGTCCCCTTCTTTTTGGCCTCGAGCCCCTGCACCGCATAGGCCGAGAACATGTCGTCGAAGGTCCAGGCATGGCGGACGCCGGTGATCGAGCCGTCCTCGGCATAGAGCAGCTCGCTCGTCGCCGTGATCCAGACATGCGGATGCGCGCTCGCCGTGCCTGATGCGAGCATCATCGCGGCGGCGAGCAGCCATCCCAGCAGCGCGCGCATGCCGGTCAGGCCGCCTTGGCGTCGTCGAGCAGGCCGCGGCGGCGGAGCAGCGCATCGGGCTCGGGCGGGCGGCCGCGGAAGGCCTCGTAGGCCAGTTCCGGATCGACAGATCCCCCGCTCGAATAGATGTCGTCGTGCAGGCGCTTGGCCACGGCCCGATCGAAGATGTTGCCGGCCTCCTCGAAGGCGCCGAAGGCGTCGGCGTCCATCACCTCCGACCACATGTAGCTGTAATAGCCGGCGGCGTAGTGGTCGCCGGAGAAGATGTGGCCGAACTGGGTCGGCCGATGCCGCATCGAGATTTCCTCGGGCATGCCGATCTTCTCCAGCTCGCGTTTCTCGAAGGCGCGGACATCCTGCGCCGCGGCTGCCGGCTGGGAGTGGAACTCGAGATCGAGCAGCGCCGAGGAGACGAACTCGACGGTGGCAAAGCCCTGGTTGAATTTTCGCGCGGCAAGGAACCGCTGAAGCAGGTCGTCCGGCAGCGGCTCGCCGGTCTGGTAGTGGCGGGCGAATTGCTGCAGAACCTCGGGCCGCTCCTGCCAGTGCTCGTAGAGCTGCGAGGGCAGCTCGACGAAGTCGGTGAACACCGAGGTGCCCGACAGCGACGGATAGGTCACGTTGGAGAGCATGCCGTGCAGGCCGTGGCCGAATTCGTGGAACAGGGTGCGGGCATCGTCGGGCGACAGCAGCGACGGCTCGGTTCCGGTGCCCTTGGCGAAATTGCAGACATTGATGACCAGCGGCGCGATCTCGCCGTCGAGCTTCTGCCGGTCGCGCAGCGAGGTCATCCAGGCGCCGGAGCGTTTTGACGGCCGCGCGTAATAGTCGCCATAGAACAGCGCCTTGTGCTTACCGTCGGGGCCCTTCACCTCCCAGACGCGGACGTCGGGGTGCCAGACCGGCACGTCCTTGCGCTCCGCGAAGGTGATGCCGAACAGGCGCGTGGCGCAGTCGAAGGCGGCGGCGATCAGGTGGTCGAGCGTCAGATAGGGCTTGATCGCGGCGTCGTCGAAATTGGCACGCTGGAGGCGGAGCTTTTCGGCGTAGAAGCGCCAGTCCCAGGGCGCCAGCTTGAAATTGCCGCCCTCCTCCGTGATCAGCGCCTGCATCTCGTCGCGGTCGGCGAGCGCCCGGGCCCGGGCCGGCTTCCAGACGCGCTCGAGCAGGCCGCGAACCGCATCCGGCGTCTTGGCCATGGAGTCTTCGAGACGATAGGCGGCGAAGGTCGGGTAGCCCAACAGCTTGGCGCTCTCCTCGCGCAGCTTCAGGATTTCGCCGATGATCGTGTTGTTGTCGTTGGCATTGCCGTTGTCGCCGCGCGCCGTGAAGGCCTTGTAGACCTTCTCGCGCAGGTCGCGCCGGGCCGAGCTCTTCAGGAACGGCTCGGTCGAGGAGCGCGAGAGCGTCACGATGGCCTTGCCTTCCATGCCGCGATCTTCTGCCGCGGCCTTGGCGGCGGCGACGAAGCTCTCCGGCAGGCCCTGGCGATCGGCCTCACCGAGCTCCATGAACCAGTCCTGCTCGTCGCCGAGCAGATGATGGCTGAAGCCGGTCGCGAGCTGGGCCAGCTTCTCGTTGATCTCCGCCATGCGCGTCTTGGCCTCGTCGGAGAGGCCGGCGCCGGCGCGGTGGAAGCGGGTGTAGGTGCGCTCCAGCAGGCGGAGCTGCTCCGGATCGAGGCCGAGATTGGCGCGGTTCTCGTGCAGCTGGGCGATGCGGCCAAACAGCACGGCGTTCATCATGATTGGATTCCAGTGCCGCGCCATCCGCAAGGAAACCTCCTTGTCGATCTCCAGGATGGCCGGGTTGGAATGCGCCGAGACCAGGTCGTAGAAGACCGAAGCGACCTTGTTGAGCAGCTTGCCGGAGCGCTCCAGCGCCGTGACGGTGTTGGCGAAGTCGGCCGCGGCCGGATCGTTGGTGATCGCAGCGATCTCGGCGGAGTGGTCGGCGAAGGCCTGCTCGAAGGCGGGGAGGAAGTGCTCCGGCTTGATCTCGCCGAAGGGCGGGGTCGCAAACGGCGTCACCCAGGCCTTCAGCAGCGGGTTGGTCTCGGAGTCCGTAGTTTGGCGGGGGTCTGACATCGCAAGTCCGATTTTTGAGCCGATTTGTTGGGTCCAGCTATAGCACGCGATGGGGCTTTTTTGGGCCATTTGGCCTTGCTCCCGCCTGCCTTTTCGGGGAGATTGCGGCCCTCGAAGCTACGGACCCCAAAGCCCATGAACGCGCCCTCCTCGTCTTCCCGTCAGATCGTCTGGCCGAACATCATCACCGTCGTCAGCGCCGCCATCCTGATCGGTGCCGAGGTGTTCGGCGCAGCGTTTGCCGGTGGCTGGGCGCTCGCAATTCTGTTGGGGCTCGGCGACCAGGGCGCGCACATCCTCCAGGCCGTGCTGTTCGCGCTCGGCGTGCTGGTGATGACCGCCTTCATCCGCGCAGCCCAGCGCGTCGAGCCGTTCTTTAAGCGCGGCTGACGCTCCTCGCGCGCGTCTCAGAGACGCGCGCGACACAGAAATCTTAACGCGCGTTCATCTTCCGAGAAGCTCGCACAACACTGCGCAAGCAGATGTTAGGCAATTCTGTTCTCAGCCTAAAAAATTTCTTGCGAAGCCGAGTCAAAACGCTTATGTGCGCTCTTGCCCAATTTCGCACGTGCCTGTGGTCGTGTGTCAGTCGGTAGGTATCCGGACAAGAGGCCGGACAGCCGCCAAGGGGTGAAGAAGCCGAGGGGCTCTTCGGAAGTGCGGAAGTCGGAAGCCTTCATAAGGTGGACGACAGAAGCAAACCCGGAGCGTCCAGCATCTCTCCAAAGAGATGCCTTGTCGAAGGTGACTTCACTTTTTGCAACCGTGACTGGCAGCCGGAGGCGAACCGGCGCACCCCGCTCTCAACGGGGGACGCGACTTAAAGCAACGACGGATCGGGCTTTTTTGGTCTCTACCGGCAGTCCAACGCCGGCGCGGGCTACTGAAAAGGCTTGTCCTTCATTGCCAGGTGTGCGGGCGGGAAAATTCCCAACCAATCCACGGCAGCACAGTCTGATGTGAGTCTTTGGCTCGTCACGCCTCCATCGCGTGATCTGGCCGGAGCGCTCTTATCCGACGACATTTTTTGAACGGATCCCCGTCGCTGGGCCGTTTGGGAGAGTGCTATGACCGAACGTATTCAGGAATTCCTGCGCAACCGCCGCAGCGAGGGCCGGGACACCGAGCCTTGCCTCGTGGTTGACCTCGAAGTCGTGCGCGACAATTACCAGACCTTTGCCAAGGCGCTGCCCGACAGCCGCGTGTTCTATGCCGTCAAGGCGAACCCGGCGCCGCAAGTGCTGGCGCTGCTGGCGTCCATGGGCTCCTGCTTCGATACGGCGACGGTCGCCGAGATCGATATGGCGCTGGCCGCAGGTGCGACACCCGACCGCATCTCGTTCGGCAACACGATCAAGAAGGAGCGCGACATCGCGCGCGCCTTCGCGCTCGGCATCCGGCTTTTTGCCGTGGACTGCGTCCCCGAGGTCGAGAAGGTCGCCCGTGCCGCTCCCGGCGCGAAGGTGTTCTGCCGCATTCTCTATGACTGCGCCGGCGCAGAATGGCCGCTGTCGCGCAAGTTTGGCTGCGACCCGGAAATGGCCGTCGACGTGCTCGACGTTGCCAAGGGCCTGGGCCTGGAGCCGTGCGGCATCTCCTTCCATGTCGGCTCGCAGCAGCGCAAGGTGAAGGCGTGGGACCGTGCGCTGGCGATGGCCTCGCAGGTGTTCCGCGACTGCGCCGAGCGCGGCATCAACCTCTCCATGGTCAACATGGGCGGCGGCTTCCCGACCAAGTACCTGAAGGACGTCCCGCCGGTCGTGACCTACGGCCGCTCGATCTTCCGCGCGCTGCGCAAGCACTTCGGTAACCAGATTCCGGAGACCATCATCGAGCCGGGTCGCGGCATGGTGGGCAACGCAGGGATCATCGAATCCGAGGTTGTGCTCATCTCGAAGAAGAGCGGCGAGGACGAGGTGCGCTGGGTCTATCTCGACATCGGCAAGTTCGGTGGTCTCGCCGAGACCATGGACGAGTCGATCCGCTACGCCATCCGCACCGCCCATGACGGCGCGGACATGACGCCCTGCGTGCTCGCCGGCCCGACCTGCGACAGCGCCGACGTGCTGTACGAGAAGAACCCGTATCCGCTCCCCGTCACGCTCGAGATCGGCGACAAGGTGCTGATCGAAGGCACCGGGGCCTATACGTCGACCTACTCGGCGGTGGCGTTCAACGGCATCCCGCCGCTGAAGACCTACCACATCTGATCCGCCTCTTTTCTGAGGCCTGACGAACCCGGGAGCCGGCTTGCCGGCTCCCCCCCCAACATTTCGATTTCTGACGACGCCTTGGACCGGCGCGCTACGCGCACGTCGGCTTCAAGCGGGGACTGACGCGCCATGACTGCTTTTCGGAAGCCACAAGTCGCCCTCACTTCGAAAGCCGCTCCGTTCGCGATCCGTGCGGAACGTGCTGCCGACGCCGTCGCCCGTGAAGCGCTGCTGGATGCCTCCTTTGGCGAGAACCGCCATGACCGCACCTGCCAGCGCCTGCGCGACGGACGTGCACCCGCCGCCGGACTTGCGTTGTCGGCCGTGCGCGAGGGGACTCTCGTGGGAACCGTGCGGCTGTGGCACGTCAGCGCCGGAGGCAGGCCCGCTTTGGTCCTCGGACCGTTGGCGGTGGACCCTGCCTGCCGCGAGCTCGGGATCGGCGCCGCGCTGATGCAACAAGCGCTGGCCGCCGCCCGGGCGCGCGGACATGCCGCCGTCATCCTGCTCGGCGATGCGTCCTACTACACCCGCTTCGGCTTCTCGGCCGAGAGGACCGGCGCGTTGATGCTGCCCGGCGCGTTCGAGCGCGACCGCCTGCTGGCGATCGAATTCGAGGCTGGTGCGCTCGATGGTGTCGAGGGGATGATCGTCCCGACCGGCGCGGCCCTGCCCAAACGGAGGGTCCTTCGTGCCCTCCAGGCGCACGCGGCCTGAGGGATTGCCATGACAGCAACGACCCGAGCCGCGTTCCGCGGCGATGCCCGTGTTTGCCGTTCCTTTAGGGTTGCGCGGGCCTGAGAAACGCCCTTTAACCCGCCAAACATCCCCCTTCAGTCGAGGCCCACGACCATGTCCCGTCGTCTGATCTCCACCGGCTCTCCCCTTGAGAAGACCGTCGGCTATAGCCGCGCCGTGATCGACGGCGAGTTCGCCTTTGTCGCGGGGACCACCGGCTATGACTACACCACGATGACCATGCCGGCCGATGTCACGAGCCAGTCACGCAATTGCTTCAAGACCATCGCAGCCGCTCTGAGAGAGGGCGGTTTCGAGATGGCCGATATCGTCCGTGCGACCTACTACGTCACCGACGCCAGCTACGTCGACGCCCACTTCGCCGTCTGCGGCGAGGTTCTCGGTGACATCAGGCCGGCTGCGACATTGCTGGTCGTCAGCGCCCTCGCCAAGCCCGAGATGAAGGTCGAGATCGAAGTCACCGCCAAGCGCCGCAGCGCCTGTGCCACCCCTCACCCTTTGTCCGCCAGCACGTTCCGGAGAAACCATTCCATGAGCCTCCCCTCGCAGATCTACGCGAAGATCACTGGTCCCATCGTCATGGTCGGCTTCGGCTCCATCGGCAAAGGCACGCTGCCGATGATCGAACGGCATCTCGATTACGACAAGTCGCGCGTCACCGTGATCGATCCCAAGGACGAGGGCCGCAAGGCGCATTGCGAGAAGCAGAATGTGCGATTCATCCAGAAGGCCGTGACCAGGGATAATTACCGCGAATTGCTGACCCCACTGCTCATCGAAGGTGGCGGCCAGGGCTTTTGCGTCAACCTTTCGGTCGACACCGGCTCGACCGACATCATGGAGCTCTGCAACGAGCTCGGCGCGCTCTATATCGACACCGTCAACGAGCCCTGGCTCGGCTTCTATTTCGATTCCTCGAAGGGCCCGGAAGCGCGCTCCAACTACGCGCTGCGCGAAGTGACGCTGGCCGCCAAGAAGGCGCGCCCCGCCGGCTCGACGACGGCCGTCTCCTGCTGTGGCGCCAATCCCGGCATGGTCTCCTTCTTCGTCAAGCAGGCGCTGCTCGACGTCGCCGCCGATCTGAAGCTCAATGCCTCCAAGCCGAAGACCAAGGCCGAATGGGCGGATCTGATGCGGCAGGCCGGCATCAAGGGCATCCACATCGCCGAACGCGACACCCAGCGCTCCCGGACGCCGAAAGAGCCGGATGTATTCGTCAACACCTGGTCGGTGGAAGGTTTTCTGTCGGAAGGCGTGCAGCCGTCCGAGCTCGGCTGGGGCACCCATGAGAAATGGATGCCCGAGAATGCGCGTACCCACGAAGCCGGCTGCGGCGCCGCCATCTATCTGATGCAGCCCGGCGCCAACACGCGCGTGCGCACCTGGTGCCCGACGCGCGGCGCGCAATATGGCTTCCTCGTCACCCACAACGAGTCGATCTCGATCGCCGATTACTTCACGGTGCGTGACGCATCGGGCAAGGCAATCTATCGGCCGACCTGCCACTATGCCTATCATCCGGCCGACGATGCCGTGCTGTCGCTGCACGAAATGTTCGGCCGCGCCGCCAAGATGCAGGAAAAGCACCACATCCTCGACGAGAACGAGATCGTCGACGGCATCGACGAGCTCGGCGTGCTGCTGTTCGGCCACGACAACAATGCCTATTGGTACGGTTCGCAGCTCTCGATCGAAGAGACCCGCAGGCTCGCGCCCTATCAGAACGCCACCGGCCTGCAGGTGACCTCCGCCGTGCTCGGCGGCATGGTGTGGGCGCTGGAAAATCCGGACGAAGGCATCGTCGAAGCAGACGAGATGGATTTCGATCGGCTGCTGGAGATCCAGCTGCCGTATCTCGGCCCGGTGAAGGGATTCTACACCGACTGGACGCCGTTGACTGATCGTCCGGGACTGTTCCCGGAAGATATCGACACCAGCGATCCCTGGCAGTTCCGGAATGTGCTGGTGCGGTGAGACGGCTCTCTACCCGTTCATTCCGGGCTCGCGCTTCGCGCACCCCGAAATGACAGAGATCGCCTACTTCTCCTTGATCGGCGGCGCGACCTTCTCGGCCGGGGCGGGCGGCAGAGCGGGCCTGGCCGCGCCCGCAGCGCCTTGCGTCTGCGGATCGGGGCGGGCGGGCTCGGGGGCCGGGGTGGTCGGGCGCTCGCCGCCAGGTTTTGCCTCGGCGGGCGTCTTGTCCCGATCGTTGGAGGGCGTGCCCTGGAGCGGCTGCGTCGCCTGCGCCAGCTCCATCCGGCTTTGGGCGCGAATTTGGGCGAGCGACATCACAGATACCGCGATCCCTGCTGCGAACAGCGAGCAAGCGATTGTCAGGTCGAGCCTCAATCTGCGCTTGTCATATTGGCCGGGCATGTCGATCACCGTCTTTGTCCGCGAGACCAACGAAGTTCTCCGACTGCGGTTCCGTGCCCGGCCGGGACTGGAACCGGGCGCCAGCCTGCCAAAACGCCACGCTCAGTCCGTGGTGCTGACCTCCCAGGTGGCGTGGCGTACGCCGGGCAGATGCTGGAGATCGGTCGCCACCGCGTTCAACTCGTTCGGATCGACCGCGGTCGCCACCAGCTTTGCGACGATCTCCAGGACATCGTCGCCGATCTCGACGACTTCGATGTCGGCCACCTGATACTTCGCCGCCTCGAGCCTGTCGACGACGCGGTCGCGCATGTCGGGGAGGGCGTCGGTCGCGACCGCGAGCTTGAAATAGTAGGTCGCCTCCGACGTCTTCTCGTTCAACGGAATGCGGTTGATGGCGTTGACCAGCGGACGCAACATCGTGTTGCCGGCGATGACGAACACGGTGAGCGCTGCGGCCTGCGCGACCATGTCGGCCCCGGCGCAGGAGCCGACCGCGGCCGAGGCCCACAACGTCGCCGCGGTGTTGAGCCCGCGCACGTCCATGCCCTGTTTCATGATAACGCCAGCGCCAAGGAATCCGATGCCGGAGACGACATACGAGATCACCCGCACCGCGCCGTCCGCGCCAGTCAGATGCATGGCGAGATCGACGAAGGCGGCAGCGCCGACCGCGACCAGCACGTTGGTGCGCAGGCCGGCGGTGCGCTGCCGATACTGCCGCTCGGCACCGATCAGCGTGCCCAGCACGAACGCCGTGAACAGGCTGATCAGGGTGTCGGCAAAATCAGCAAGCTGGAAGGTCGTCAGGAACCGCATGAGTCCCTATACGGCCGGAACGATGACAGTTCAAAGCTCCAGAAGTCCGCCGTCCCCATTTTCGTCGGCGAAGGCCAGCAGCGTGCCCTTGGCGTTCCAGGCGAGCCCGGCCACCGGCGGCGTGCCGTTGCGGCGGACCAGAATCTCCGCGCCATCCTCCATCCGCACCATCAGCACGGTGCCGTCGCTGTAGCCGGCGGCGAGGATGTCGTTCCTGGGATGGCAGGCAACCACAGCGACGCGGGCCTGCAGCGGCGCCAGCATCGCGGGCTCCTTGCCCATCGGGCCGTCCTTGCTGGCGAACGGCCACAGGATCACGGTGTCGGCGCCCGAGGTCGCCAGCGCCTTGCCGCCCGCGCTCCAGGACATCGAACGGACGCGGCCGGGATAGCCGGTCATCCGCATGTGCCTGTTGTCGGCAAGCCGCCAGCCGTGCAGCGCCGCCTCGTGCATGGTGGTGACCAGGAACTTGTTGTCCGGGCTGAAGGTGACGCCGAGATGCGAGCCGGCCCAGGGCAGGAATTCGGCTGATCCTTCCATGTTCGGAAACCACAGCGTTGCGCCATTGTAATGCGCGATCGCGAGCCGCAAGCCCTTCGGCGCGAACGCGAGGCCGCCGACGGTCGAGGGCACCTCGAGTGATTTCTCCTCGGCCTTGCCGCTCTTGACGGTCGCGGTCTTGCCGGCCGACCAGGCGTAGGCACCATCCGGATGCAGCGCCACCGCATCGATCCAGCGCCGCTTCGGATCGGTCGCGAGCAGCGTCACCTCGCCCTTGGCGTCGAGCGCGACGACCTTGCCGTCGTCCCCACCCATCACGAGGCGCTTGCCATCGGAGGCGGTCGAGAGGATGCCGCCGCTGTGCACGGCGACGGTGCTGACCTCGCCCTTGGCATCGACGAATGCAACGTTCTCCTCACCGCCGACGAAGGCGGCGCGGGGGCCAAGGAAATGCACCGAGGTCACGCCCATGTTGAGCGTAACAGGCTTGACGCGATCGGTGACGGAGACGATCGAGGCGGAATCGGGCGCCGGCGTAAACTCTTTCATCACGAGACGATGCAGCTCTCGAAGCCCGTGCGAATGAGCTCTTCGGGCAATTCGCGGCCGATGAAGACGAGGCGGCTCTGGCGCGGCTCATCCTCCTTCCACTTCCGCTGGTGATTGCCCTCCAGCATCATGTGGACGCCTTGGAAGACGTAGCGGTCGTCATCGTCGTGGAAGGCAAGGATACCCTTGGAGCGCAGGATCTTGCCGCCCTCGACCTGCACCAAATTCTGGAGCCAGGGCATGAACACGTTCGGATCGAGCGGCTTGTCGGACTTGAGGGACAGCGACTGCATGTCCTCGTCGTGATAGTGCTTCAGGCCGTGGCCGTGATCATGGTGGTGATGATGATCGTGGCCATGATGATCATGGTCGTGGTCATGATCATCGACCTCCAGAAAGTCCGGCTCGATATCGAGAATGCGGTCGAGGTCGAACGCGCCGCGATCGAGCACATCGGCCAGCGCCACCGAGCAGCGCTCGGTGCGATGGAGCTTCGCATAGGGGTTGATGGCACGAATGCGGGCCTCGACCTCGGCGAGTTCGGGCTTGGTGACGAGATCGGTCTTGTTCAGCACGATGACGTCGGCGAACGCGATCTGGTTCTTGGCCTCGGGGGCGTCCTTCAGACGATCCGACAGCCATTTGGCGTCGGCGACCGTGACGACCGCGTCGAGGCGGGCGTTCTTCTGCACGTCTTCGTCGACGAAGAAGGTCTGGGCGACCGGCGCCGGATCGGCAAGGCCGGTGGTCTCGACGATGATGGCGTCGAACTTGCCCTTGCGCTTCATCAAGCCGTCCATGATGCGGACGAGGTCGCCGCGCACGGTGCAGCAGATGCAGCCATTGTTCATCTCGAACACTTCCTCATCGGCGCCGATGATGAGGTCGTTGTCGATGCCGATCTCGCCGAATTCGTTGACGATGACGGCGTATTTCTTGCCGTGGTTTTCCGACAGGATGCGGTTCAACAGCGTGGTCTTGCCGGCGCCGAGATAGCCGGTCAGGACGGTCACGGGAATTTTTGGGGAGGTCGCTTCAGACATAACAACTCCGGCTTCGGGCTTTCCGCGCGACGCACGGCGGGGTGGCCCCCTGCCCTAGTGGTCAAGCGCGCTGGTCAGGGTCTTTATATTGTGCCTGACCATGTCAATGTAAGTGGGTGCAGGCCCCTTTTCGCCGGTCAAACCGTCCGAAATCAAGGTCCCGCCGACCCTGGCCCCAGTCTCGGCGGCGATCCGGCGGATCAGCCGGTCGTCGCTGATATTTTCCAGGAACACGGCCGGGATTTTTGGGCCTTGATCTGGCTGATGATGGCCGCGATGTCCCGCGCACTGGGCTCGGTTTCGGTGGAGACGCCCAGCGGGGCGATGAACTGGATACCGTATTCGGCGGCGAAATAGCCGAAGGCCGCATGGGTCGAGATCACCTTGCGCCGATCCGGCGGGATCCTGGTCACGGCCTCACGAACCTCGCGGTCCAGAGCTTCGAGCTTTTCCAGATAGGTTTTTGCCCGGGTGCGGAAGAATTCTGCATCATCCGGGTCGGCGGCGGCCAGCGCGTTGGTGATGTCGGCCACGTAGACCTTGGCATTGGGGACCGACTGCCAGGCGTGCGGATCGGCGGCCGCGCCGAGCTTCAAAGGCGCGACGCCGACGCTCGCGGTCACGATTGTCGCCTTGCTGCCGGAGGATTGCACCAGCCGCGGCAGCCAACCCTCGAGGCCGAGCCCGTTGACGATGACGAGTTTTGCGTCCGCGATCCGCTTCGCATCGGATGGCGCCGGCGCATAGACGTGGACGTCGCTGTCGGGGCCGACCAGCGTCGTGACGTTGATGCGATCACCGCCGATGGCCTGGACGAAATCCCCGAGGATCGAAAAACTGGCGACGACGTTGAGCCGCTCCGCGGCGTGTGACGTCGAGGCGATCAGCAGAAGCACGCAAAGCAGGAGGCGCCGCATCGTCATGCTTCCAGATGCCGGCCCGGAAACAGCTGCCGGACGATGCCGCCGACCCGGCCGAACAGGACAGAGACCATGTAGAACACCGTCGCCACCAGAATGATAGCAGGGCCCGACGGTACGCGGGTCTGGAACGACAGCACGAGGCCGGCATAGCCCGAGACCGCGGCGGCGACGACGGCAAGACAGATCATCACCGTGAGATCGCGCGACCAGAACCGCGCAATACCCGCCGGCAGGATCATCAGGCCCACCGCAAGCAACGTGCCGAGCGCCTGAAAGCCGTTGACGAGGTTGATGACGACCAGCGCGAGGAAGGCGAGATGCGCCGGGCCGCCGGCGCGGCTGACCGTTCGCAGGAATAGCGGATCGACGCTCTCGATCACCAGGGGGCGATAGATCACCGCCAGCACCAGCAGCGTGACCGTGGCGTTGAAGGCGACGACCAGCAGCGTCTGGTCGTCCATCGCGAGAATGTTGCCGAACAGCACGTGGAGCAGGTCGATATTGGTGCCCTTGATCGAGACGATGGTGACGCCCAGCGCCAGCGAGGCCAGATAGAAGGTCGCGAGCGAGGCGTCCTCCTTCAATCCGGTCGAGCGCGCGACCACGCCGGCGAGGATTGCGACGGCAAAGCCGGCGATCAGGCCGCCGGCGGTCATCGCGAACAGATTGAGGCCGGAGAGCAGGAAACCGACGGCGGCGCCCGGCAGGATTGCGTGCGCCATGGCGTCACCGACGAGGCTCATCCGCCGCAACATCAGAAACACGCCGATCGGCGCGCCCGCCAACGACAGCGCGATCACTGCGGCGAGCGCTCGCCGCATGAACTCGAATTCGGCGAACGGACCGATCAGCGCGTCATAGACCATCTGGGATCACGCCGCCCGCGAGCGGGGATCGTCGGCCGCGCAGGCCGCCGCACTGTCGTCGAAAGCTTCGCACATCCGCATCGCGACCAGCAGGTTTTCCGGCGTGAGCACTTCCGCCGTCGGTCCCCAGGCCACGGGGCCGCGGGCCAGCACCAGCGTCTCACTGAAATGGGTGCGCACCATCTCCATGTCGTGCAGCGCCGCGAGCACGGTGCGGCCCTCGCGGTGCCAATGCTTCACCAGCACGAGCAGGTCGGCCGCGGTCTTGCTGTCGATGGCGTTGAAAGGCTCGTCGAGCACGATCAGGCGTGCATCCTGGAGCAGCACGCGCGCAAACAGCACGCGCTGCATCTGCCCGCCCGAGAGCGTGCCGATCGGACGGTTCTCGAAACCGTTGAGGCCAACCGAAGCGATCGCGCGAAGGATCTTTTCGCGCGCAGCCTTGCTGATGCCGCCGAACAGGCCGGCCGCGCGCCACAGCCCGGTGCCGACGAAATCGAACACCGAGATTGGAAAGCTACGGTCGATGTCGGCGCTCTGCGGCAGATAGGCGATATCGCGGCTATCGAGCCCGCCGAGATGGATGCTGCCGTCGAGCGGCCGGAGAATGCCGACGATGCCGCGCAGCAGCGTCGACTTGCCGGCGCCGTTGGGGCCGATCACGGCGACCAGCGCGCCGGACGCGACCTCGCCGTTGAGATGGTGCACGGCCGGATGGCGGTCATAGCCCAGCGTGACATTGTGAAAGTGGAGCGCTGCCATGGTCACCTCATCGCAAGCCAGACGACGCCCCAGAGCACGGTGCAGACGGCGACGGCTGCCGCGAGGCGGCCGGCCACGGTCATGCGCAGGATCGACCAGGGCGCGTCCTGGGCCGGGTGCGGAGAGGCCGCGTCGTGGACATGGGCGTGGCTGTGGTCGTGCCCGTGCGAATGGCCATAGGAGTGGCCATGAGCATCGTCGGGATGATGGGCGTGGGACGCGGCGGGAACCATACCCAAGACGTTATATTATAACATTACGTCTGTCCACGGCCGTCACGCAGGGCCATTCCACACAGCAAAGAGGCGGCAGCGTGAGCGACCGCCCCGGTTATTTCCGTCATTCCTGAGCGGCGAAGCCGAACCCGGAATCTCGAGATTCCGGATCTGGTGCTAACGCACCATCCCGGATTGACGGAGTAAAAATCTCAGACTTTGTCGAACAGGGACTCGACGTATTCCCAATTCACGAGGTTCTCGACAAACGCCTTGAGATAGTCGGGACGGCGGTTGCGATAATCGATGTAGTAGGAGTGCTCCCAGACGTCGACGCCGAGGATCGGGGTCGCGCCGTGCACCAGCGGATTCTCGCCGTTCGGGGTCTTGGCGATTTCGAGCTTGCCGTTCTTGACCTGGAGCCAGGCCCAGCCGGAGCCGAACTGGCCAACACCGGCCGCCTGGAAGTCCGTCTTGAACTTCTCGAAGCCGCCGAGGTCCTCGTTGATCTTCTTCTCGAGTTTGCCCGGCAGCTTGGAGCCGCCGCCATTGGGCTTCATCCAGCTCCAGAAATGGATGTGGTTGTAGTGCTGGCCGGCGTTGTTGAACACCGCAGGGTTCTTGCCGAACGAGCCCTTGACGATCTCTTCAAGGGACTTGCCTTCCCATTCGGTGCCCTTGAGCGCGTTGTTGCCATTGGTGACGTAGGCCTGATGATGCTTGTCGTGGTGGAATTCCAGCGTCTCCTTCGACATGAACTGGCCGAGGGCGTCATAGGCGTAAGGGAGGGGGGGCAGCGTGAATGTCATGGGTTCTTGTCCGCAACTGGTGGGGAACGTGTTCTAACGATCACCCCTTATAGAAGGTTCCTGCGCCGTTAAATACGGTCAATTTGCGAAAAGGCGCGATTGCGACGGCATGGCGTGTCTGCACAACTTTCATGTCCTCGAAAAATATCATTGCCTTTGAAGCGCTTATATCAGAACGAATGCGCCACGGAGCAGAGCTGCGAAAGCCATGAGCATCGAAATCGACATTTTGAACGGCGACGCCTCCTGGCCGATCGCACAACCGTTACTCAGCGCAGTCTGGGGGCGCGACGCCGCCGAGCAGCCGTCCTGGAGCCACATCAAATAGGCCCATGCCGATCTGCGCGTGTTGATCGAGACGCCTGAGGACGGCCTTGTTTGCCACGTCGGCATCTATTTCCGCACCATCACCTGGAATGGACAGAAGGCGCATGTCGGCGGCATCGGCGGCGTCTCTACGCGTGAGGATCGCCGGCGCCGCGGCTATGCCACCATGGCGATCGACGCGGCGGTGCATACGATGCGCGCCAACGAGGCGGTTCGCTTCGCGATGCTGTTCTGCGAGCCGCACAATGTCGCGTTCTACGAGGCCCGCAAATGGCGCGCCTTCACCGGCGACATCTATTGCGAGCAGCCGGAGGGCCGCGTCCGCTTCACACAGATGGCGCCCTACGTGTTCGACATCGTCCGTGCGCCGACGCTCGGCACCATCGACCTCTGCGGCCTGCCGTGGTGAACTATTCACTGGGGCAAATGAGCCAGGAATGTGATTCCATCAGGCGTTGCACGATTCTGATTTGCTGCTATGGAGACGCCTCCATTTCGAGGCCCTTCCATGTCCCGCAGATTCGTCGTCCTCTCCGTGCTCCTGGGTGCGCTGTCCGGCATGACGGCCGCGCGTGCGCAAAGTGCTGACGCGAGCGGGACCTGGCTCACCCAGGCCGGCGATGCCCGCGTCAGGATCAGCAAATGCGGCGGCGGCATTTGTGGCGTCATCGTGTGGTTGCGTGAACCATACGACACCGCGACCGGCCAGCCCGCGACCGACAGCAAGAATCCCAATCCCGCACTCGCCAAGCGGCCGATGATCGGCTTGCCGCTGTTCTCCGGCATGCAGCCAGCAGGACCGAACAAATGGTCGGGCCAGATCTACAATGCGGATGACGGCAGCACCTATGCAAGCAGCGTCTCCGTGACATCAGCCGAGACGCTGCGCGTCGAAGGCTGCGTGGGCGCGCTCTGCGGCGGCGAGACCTGGACGCGGGCGGGACGCTAGGTCGCGGCCACCACCATCGCCTTCAAGGCCGTCGCCGCCGAGGCGTAGCCGCCACGCGCGCCATCGATGAAGTGCACGTGGTCGCTGCGCAGCGCCGAGGGCGTGAAGCAGGTCATCATCGCGGCATCCTGCTGATAAAGCCCGTAGCGCACGACGCCATCGCGCGCAGCGGCCGCAAGAGCATCGCTCAAGGCGCGCTCGAGCTCCGGCGTGCAGTCGAGGATCATGCGCAGGCCGTCATCATATTTTCGAAAGTCGGAATTCTCGACGACCTGGCGCTTGTAGACCTTCGAAGGAAGCCGCCGGCCTTGATGTCGAAGCGCATCAGGACATAGGCGAAGAACGTATAGGCGAGCAGACCGGCGCGGCGCTTGAGCAACGACCCGCCACGGATCGCCCGCGCCTCGTAGTCCAGGCCTTGCGGAGGCCATTTCAGCGGCGGCCCCTGCGGTGGCACGGGACGGCCGGAATCCGGACTGCGCTCGACAAGATGGATGATGTCCTCGATCACCTTGCGAAAGGCCTGGGGGTCGGTGCCGCTTGCCGGCATCACCAGCACCGAGAGGATCAGCCCGCGCGAGGCCGGCATCACCTCGAAGCGGCAGGAGAGGCCGGAGAGATCGGGCTGCGTGCCTGAGGGCGCCTCAGCGACGGCGAACTCGCCGCGCTTCATCGCGGCGTCGGCCCAGGCGAGCCCGCCGCCGGAGAACATCGCATAGGATAGATTAGCCGACGGACCGAAGCGCGCCACACGCACGTCGAGACCCTGCCCTCGGATGGCGCTCACCGGCACGAGCGCGACGCGCATTTTAAGATCGAGGTCTTCCCGCACCCAGGTCGCCGTTGCAGCCAAAGCTTCGCGCGACGCCACGAGATCCGCCGGCGCGACGGCAAAACCGGCGCCGTCGCCGCCGAACACGAAAGGAAATTCGCGTCCTTCCAGCGCGTTCGTCACCGCCGCAATCACGGCAGCCCCAGCCATGTTGACCGCCTTGTAGTGTTGCGCCGCGATCGCCTTGGTGGAATCGACGATGTCGGCGACGCCGACGCTCCAGTCCTCCGGCAGCGGGAATAGAGCTCGGGCTCCATCAGGCTGGTGAAGCCGCGGAAAACAGGGATGCTGCCGTAGAAGGAAGCGGCGCTCATTGCAGGAGCCGGTCGGGTTGCAGGTGAGACGAGATACGTGGCGGGACCGGTTTGGGTTCGCCAGCCGGCTCCCCGAAAAGGCAGGGCATCATTGGCCGAAACGGGCTCGACAACAAGATGCCTGCTCACGCCGGCAAGCATAATCAAATGCAATCGCCGAGGCGACGCAGCCCCGCGCTATCGCCTAATGCAGATTTTCGCTCGCGCGCTTGCGCAAGGCTTCATGACAGCCGATTAGCCGCACGAATTGCTGCGGATAAATTTCGTGGCCGTGGCTGCCGGAGTTTTGATGCGACATCGGCGCGCAACGGGCCTCGTCCAGTTTCGTGGGCAATGGCTCCATAGACGTACGGCCGTGGCTCGCAACGGGGGTGCTTGACGTGGCCATATTTTGAAAGGCGATATTTTGAGAGGCCATATTCTGAGAGGCCATGGACTGCTCCTTGCCGTTTAGGGCAGTTCGATTGACGTAACCCAATCGATGACGGAGCATCTTACAACCAAATCCGGCGTGATGTCATTGCGCCGGATCAACCCGATTGCGACGGCAGAGTTCCGTCTTAAGCCGTATTCCCGGCGTCGATCGTGAACACGGTGCCGGTCACGTTGCGGCCGCCCTCGCCGAGCAGATATTCCACCATGCGCGCGACATCCTCGGTCTCCGGCAGGCGGCGCAGCGCGCTACGGCCGGCGATGCGCTTGCGGCTTTCGTCGGAGAGATCATGCGTCAGCTCGGTAACGATGAAGCCGGGCGCGATCGCGTTCACGGTGATGCCGAGCTTGCCGACCTCGCGCGCGAGCGATCGGGTGAAGCCGGTGGCGGCGGCCTTGGTCGCGCCATAGACCGAGAGGCCATTATAGCCCGTCGTCGCGATGATCGAGGAGATGTTGATGATGCGGCCAGCACCATCGGCCATCATCTGGCGTGCGACATATTTGGTGAGGATAATCGGCGACAGCACGTTGAGCTGCACCAGCGCCTCGATCTCCGAATTGTGCATGGTGGCGAGCAGGCCCTCGGTGCCGAGACCGGCATTGTTGACGAGACCGTAGGTCGGGCCGAACTCATCACGCAGGAGCTTTGCGAAAGCCGGGATCGCATCGATCACCGCAAGGTCGCAGGCGCGGAAATGCAGACGTCCCTCTGACCCGGCGATCGCGGCCTTGAGCTCGTCGCTCTCGCGTCGCGCGGCCGCGATCACGTTGTAGCCGGCGCCGACCAGACGCTTGCCAATCGCAAGGCCGATGCCGCGGCTGCCGCCGGTGACGAGGACATTATGCATCGGTACGCGCCAGTTTGCCGGCCGGGGTGACGTCGAGCGCCTCGACGAAGCGGATCACCGCCGGCACCTTGTGGGACGCCAGCTGCGCGCGGCACTGATCCAGGATCTGGTCGCGAATTTCCTTCGCGCGTGCCTGGTCGGTGCCGTCGGCAAGGATCACATCGGCGACGACGATGCCGCCCGTGATCGGGCTCCGCCGCGATTTCGCCCGCGACATTCGCACGTCGGGATGACGGTTGATCGCCGCTTCAATTTCTTCCGGGTGAACTTTCAGCCCCCCGATATTGATGATGCCGCCGCGGCGGCCGACGAAATAATAGCGGTCGCCGCGCAGTTCGACGATATCGCCACTGTCGACGAAACCGTCGCCGTCGGTGAGCGCGGCCGCATTGCGGCCGATATAGGCATGTGCGGTGCGCGTCGAACGGATCCGCAGCGAACCTTCGACAACCTTCATCTCGACGCCGTTACGGTTGCCGAGATAGTTCGCCGGAAAACCTTCGAGGCCGTCATCGACGGCGAAGCCGACGCCGGCCTCGGTCGAGGCATAGGCATGACCGACGGAGGAACGGGGGAATGCCGCCTTGAGCCCGTCGAGCACCGCCTGGTCGGCGATCTCGCCGGAGAGGCGAACATAAGCCGGCGCAAACTGCGCCGCGGAGCCGCTCATCAGGAGCTTGCGCCAATGCGAGGGCGTGCCGGAGATGTGGGAGACCCCGCGCGCGTTCAGCCGGGCAACGTGATCGGTGAGCGCCTCGTGCGGGTCCGACAGCACCATCGAGCCCCCGGAGAGCACGGCGCGAAGGAAGATCTGCAGGCCGCCATAGCGGCGGATGTCATAGAACGTAGCCCAGACCGGCGCGGGTCCTTGGCGGGGCCTTCGGCGACGATCGCACCGGTGAGTGCTTCCAGCGTATGGCCGACGATTTTCGGCACGCCTGATGTGCCGGAGGTGAGCATCAGCCATTCGGTCGCGCGCTCGGTCTGCGCAGGCGCGGTGGGTTGAAGCGGCAATTGCGCAGTAACGACCAGCGACACGCCGGTCGCGGCCCAGCGATCAGGCTCGTCGGTAACGACAGCATCGATCCCCGCATCCGCGATCAGGGCGTCCAGATGCGCCGGGTTGAGATCCGGCGGGCACAGCAACATGCGGCGGACGATACCGTCGAGCTCGATCATGGCGAGGCCCGAGCGGAGCTGGTCCGACAGCTTCAGCAAGACCGCGCGTCCGGACAGCTCGCGCAGGCGGCCGCCGAGGACGGTCTGCGACAAGATAGCGGTCAGCGACACAACATGGTGCGCATCCGACAGCGTACGGCCGGTCAGCTCCGCGCCGAGATGGTCACGGAGCGCAAAGATCTCACGCGGGGACATTTTCGTAGGCCCGCACGAAATCGCCCACGGTGGCGGGGAACGCTGCGTCCTCGGAAATGGTGAAGGGATCGACGCCGGTCTCATCCTCGAGACGCGCGACCAGGATCGCGAAAGCGAGCGAGTCAAAGCCCGTCTCGTGCAGGTACAGATCGTCCGAGAGCGCAGGAAGCGTGACGTGCTGTTCCTTGGCGATCTGCTGAATCGCCTCAATGACCTTGGATCGTACCGACATGGCTGGTTCGCCTCTTACTTAGTTAATCGTACGTGTTGCGGCGGCTCGTGATGACCGCCTTCCCATGCCCCGTGTTTACCTGACAGAAGTAAATGGCCTCTTGGACAATTCAGATAAAATTCGACCCATCTTTCGATTTTGCAGCGCTACAGCCTGATCGTACCGTCCACGATCTGCGCAAAAGCTCTGGAGTCGAGTGTGACATAGGCGCCGGATTTCGGCTCGAGCATGAACATCGGGTCTTCTATTGCGCCTGGGTCGAAGCCCTCACGCGCGAGTTCGCCCTTCTTCTGCTTGAATGTCTCGGTCGCATCGAGCTCGCGCGAGATGCGGATGAAGACAGGACGGGCATAGACCGGCAGGCGCTGCGCGAGGTGTGCGGCCAACGCTTCGACATCAAATCCCTCGTTCACGACGATCGCGCTCATGCCGGCACGGCCGTCGGCGCCGGGAATGCTGATGCCATAGGTGGTGGCATCGACCACGCCGGTGAAATCGCGCACGGCATCGTTGACCTCGGAGGTCGCGACGTTCTCGCCCTTCCAACGGAAGGTATCGCCGATGCGATCGACGAAGTGAAAGAAGCCCTTGTCGTCGAGCCGCATCAGATCGCCGGTGCGAAACCAGGCATCGCCCTTGGCGAAGACGTCGCGAAGGATTTTCTTCTCGGTCTCGCCGGCGTCGGTATAACCCTCGAAGCGGCCACCGCCCTCGTCCGCTTTGCCGATACGGCCGATGGCCTCACCGGCCTCACCGCGCGCGCAGGCGATGCAGAAGCCATCGCCATTGCGCAGCGGCGCGCCGCTGTCGGGATCGAGCTTGACGAGGCCTGCGGGAAAGCGATGCGCGAGCAGCGGCGGGATGCGCCCGATGGCGCCCGGCTGGCCCTCGACGTTGAACAGCGAGAAGTTGCCTTCGGTCGCGGCATAGAATTCGAGGATGCCGGGAATGGCGAAACGGCTCTGGAAATCCTCCCAGATATCACCGCGCAGGCCGTTGCCGCAGACCAGCCGCAGGCGGTGCCGGTTTTCGTATTCCGACGGCGGCGCCTTGAGCAGATAGCGGCAGAGCTCGCCGATGTACTGAAACAGCGTACAGTCGTGCCGGACGATGTCGGGCCAGAAGTTCGAGGCCGAAAACTTCTCGGCGATCACCACCGATCCTCCGGCGGCGAGCATGCTGCACGGCGCGACGATGCCACCGACCGAGTGGAACAGCGGCAGGCAATCATAGAGCCGATCCTGCGGCGTCGCGCAGGTGAGGCCCGCGAACCAGAACCCCCAATTGAGGATGCGGCGATGGCTGATGCTGGCGGCCTTCGGCAGGCCGGTGGTACCGGAGGTGTAGATCAGCAGCGCGCGGTCGTCGATGGTGACGTCGCCGCGCTCCTCCGGCGACAGCGCCCCGTCATCGAGCGCGGCAAGCGCATCATCGATCGCGCGCTCGTTGCGGGCATCGCCATGGGTCCAGATCTTGGCGTCGGTCTTCAGATGCGGCTTTGCGCTCTCCAGCGTCTCCGCGAAATCATGCGCAACGATGATATGCGAGGGCTTTGCGACATCGAGGCAATGCGCGAGGGACGGACCGACAAGCCTGGTATTGATCAGCGCCACTACGCCGCCAACGCGGCTGATGCCGAGCCAGGCCGCGACATAATTGATGCCGTTCGGCATGATCAGGCCGACGGTACCCCCTTTGGCGAGGCCGACCGAGAGTGCCCAGCGCGCATAGCGATTGATACGCTTCGACAGGCCGTCATAGTCGACGCTTGCGTCGTCCGTGACCAGCGCGACGCGATCGGGCTGGCGGCGTGCCCAATCGTCGACAACGTCGGCGAAGAGGCGGCCCGGCAGCGTCTCGATCCGCGCAGTCAGCTCGATCGCCTTCAGCCAGATCTTTGAGGCCGAGGGGGCGCGCGCTTTCGGTTGCTCGATGACGCCGGTGGTCATGCCGTTCATTCTTTGGGGCGGTGTCTGCTTGTTCCCCGCAGCTTAGCTCGCGGGCCCTGCCCAGGTGTTAAGAGACAAGGTAAAACTCGGTTAGCTCTCGATTAACTGCGATCATCCTTTACCAAACCGACGGGAACGTGGTGCGGCCAGGCGCGATTCTTGCGACAGCAATCCAGTCATTCGGGCGCGCTGCGCGCGTCCCCTCGCCGCGAGAGATGAACTGGAAGCCACGATGATCACCAAGCGACATTTCCTTCAGACCGCCGCCTGTGCCGCGGCCACGCTCATCGCTCCGCGCGCCCTTGCCATCGGCAACCCGTCCTATCCGTCGCGCAGCGTGAAATGGGTGGTGCCCTATGCACCGGGCGGCGCCACCGACGTGCTGTCACGTCTGATCTGCCAGCGGCTGTCCGACCGGCTCGGCCAGGCCTTCGTGGTCGAGAACAAGCCGGGCGCCGGCAGCAATATCGGCACCCAGGCGGTGATCACCTCCGCGCCGGATGGTTACACGCTGCTGCTGACTTCGACTGCCAACGCGATCAACGCGTCGTTCGATCCGGCGCTGCCTTACGATTTCGCCAAAGGCATCGCACCCGTTGCGGGCGTCGCGCGCATACCGCTGGTGCTGGTGGTCAACAACGATTTGCCGGTGAACAGCGTCGCTGAATTCATCGCCTACGCCAAGGCCAATCCCGGCAAGATGTCGATTGCCTCGTCCGGCATCGGTACCTCGCTGCATCTCTCCGGTGAGCTGTTCAAGTCGATGGCCGGCATCCAGTTCACCCACGTGCCCTATCGCGGCTCCGCACCGGGCCTGACCGACGTCATGAGCGGCCAGATCCAGGGCATGTTCGACAACGTCACCTCGTCTTTCGAGCTGGTGCGCGCGGGCAAGCTGCGCGCGCTCGGCGTCACCACGCGCGAGCGCTCGGAGATTTTGCCTGACGTGTCACCGATCGCCGACACGCTTCCCGGCTACGAGACATCCTCATTCTACGGCGTCGGCGCTCCCTACGGCACGCCGCGGGAGATCGTGGACCTGCTCAATCGCGAGGTCGACACGGCATTGTCCGACGCCGAGATCAGGACCCGCATCGCCGAGCTCGGCGCGATCCCACTGCACGGCAATCCCGGCGAGTTCGGCGGCATGCTGACCGCAGAGACCGACCGCTGGCGCGAGGTGGTGGAGCTGTCGGGGATCAAGAAGGAATAGCCTCCCCGCGGGCGCAAGCCATGCGCGCCAGCGGAAGCAGGAGCGTGCGGCTGATCACCGATATGCGTCTTGAACTGGCGCAATCGCGGAAGGCCGGATCATGACAAGCGAGCGGGCGTTCTGCCTTTGCTGATGAAGCGGCGGCGTTACGTTTGCGCGGTAATACGGATTGAGGTCATAGGTCGCGGCCCGGCCGGATGCCGTCGTACGGCCCGTCAGTGCGCCTTCCGGTGACGCTTGCGTGGCGGCGGCGGCTCATCGAAAGCGTAGTACGGATTGACGTCGCAGCTGGCCGCGAGGCCGGACGCTGTCGCACGGCACTGCGGCAGCGACGTGAAGGAGCAGTCGAAATAGCCGCCGCCGCCACCCCCAAAGCCGCCGCCTCCGCCCGTGTAGACGTGCATACACACCGGGTAGCGCGGATCATAGGTCTGGGCGCTGGCATCTGCCGCTACGAACAGCGTGGCAATGGCGGAGAGGGTCAGGACAGGCAGGCGCATCGGACATTTCCTCGAATCGGTAGCAACGGCAGGCGTTATGCCATTTCGATATGGCACAACAGCGCGAAAGAAGCGATCGTCGCTGCTCATACCTCTCCCGCTTGTGACAAGCACCAAAAACGATCCGACACGGCGCCGTAACGATCCGAAACGGCGAAGGCGCTCCGTAGCCGGTCTGCACTAAACGCATATCGCGCTAGAGCCATCCTTCGACAAAGGTCGCACGCCATTGGCGCAGGAATCCGTTCGCAGGCCCGGGCGAACGGACTACTCTTTCGATCACGACGCCGGCCCAGGACCGATGATGTTCCAGGGCAATCAACAAACATATGGGCCGAAGGAAACGCACATTCGCGCTCGATCCTGCGAGCGCGGCTCCACCATGCGCGGGGCGAAGATGCGCTGGCCCACCCGTGGTCCCAGAGCATGCAAGAGAGCATCTCGTCTCCGTTCATCCGCTATCCGATCGGCACCTCGCTGCTGATGGCAGGCATCCTGTTCGTTGGCCTCGTGGCCTACCCCCTGCTGCCGGTTGCGCCATTACCGCAGGTTGACTTTCCGACCATCCAGGTCTCCGCGTCGCTTCCGGGCGGCAGCCCCGAAACCATGGCCTCCTCCGTGGCGCAGCCGCTCGAGCGCCAGCTCGCGCAAATCCCCGGCATCACGCAGATGACGTCGACGAGTTCGCTCGGCTCGGCATCGATCACCATCCAGTTCGATCTTAATCGCCTGATCGATGCCGCCGCCAACGATGTGCAGGCTGCGATCAACGCGGCGAGCGGCCAATTGCCGAAGAACCTCCCCTCACCGCCGACTTATCGGAAGGTCAACCCGGCGGACTCGCCGATCATGATCCTGTCGGCAACGTCCGACACGCTGCCCCTGACCACCGTCAGCGACCGTACCGACGCCCAGCTCGCGCAGCAGATCAGCCAGATTCCCGGTGTCGCCCAGGTGTTTGTCGGGGGGCAGCAGAAGCCCTCGGTGCGCATCCAGGTCGATCCGGCCAAGCTGGTCGCCAAGGGACTGTCGCTGGAGGACGTGCGCAGCCAGATCGCGATCGCTACGACGGACAGCCCGAAGGGCAACATCGACGGCACGCGACGCGCCTACACTGTCTACGCCAACGACCAGCTGCTCGAGGCTACGCAGTGGCAGGATGTGATCGTCGCCTATCGTAACGGGGCCCCTTTGCGGATTCGTGACATTGGCGAGGCGGTGCCGGGACCGGAGGACATGAAGACCGCGGCCTGGGCCGACGGCAAGCGCGGCGTGTTCCTCGTGATCTTCAAGCAGCCAGGCGCCAACGTCATCGAAACGGTCGACCGCATCAAGCAGAAGCTGCCGCGGCTGATCGCGGCGATCCCGCCCGCGATCGGCATCAAGATCATCAGCGACCGCACCATCACCATCCGCGCCGCGGTCGACGACGTGCAGATTACGCTCATGATCACCATCGCGCTGGTGGTGATGGTGATCTTCATCTTCCTGCGCAGTTTCTGGGCCACGATCATCCCGAGCATCACCGTGCCGCTAGCCCTGCTCGGGGCCTGCTCGCTGATGTGGGTGTTCGGCTACTCGCTGGACAATCTCTCGCTGATGGCGCTGACCATCGCTGTCGGCTTTGTGGTCGACGACGCCATCGTGATGCTGGAGAACATCACGCGCTATGTCGAGCGGGGCGAGAATCCGGTTACCGCCGCCTACAAGGGCGCCGCCGAGATCGGCTTCACCATCGTCTCCATCAGCATCTCACTGATCGCCGTGCTGATACCGCTGCTGCTGATGGGCGGCATTATCGGCCGGCTATTCCGCGAATTTGCGGTGACGCTCTCGATGGCGATCTTCGTCTCGCTCGGGGTGTCGCTGACCCTAACGCCAATGATGGCCTCACGTTTTCTCCGTTCCGACCACGAAGCCCGCGGCGGCCGCTTCTATCAATGGAGCGAGCGGCTGTTCGAGCGCCTGCTTGGCGCCTATGAACGCGGGCTCGACCTCGCGCTGCGGCATAGCCTCGTTACCCTCTGCGTTTTCTTCGCCACCGTCGCGCTGTCGGCGCTGCTGTTCATCCTGATCCCCAAAGGCTTCTTCCCGCAGCAGGACAACGGCTTCCTCACCGCGGTGTCGGAAATGCCCCAGGACATCTCCTTCGCCGAGATGAAGCGGCGGCAGGAGGAGCTCAATGCCATTGTGCAGGCCGACCCTGCCGTCGATTCCATCGCGATGTTCATCGGCGGGGGTGGAACGGCGCTCAATTCGGGACGCATGTATGTCACTCTGAAGCCGCTCGAGGAGCGCCACGCCAATGCGCAACAGATCATCGCGCGGCTGCGGCCGAAGCTCGCCAAGGTCGAGGGCGCGCGCCTCTATATGCAGGCCTCGCAAGACGTGCGGCTCGGCGGTCGCGCCACCCGCACCCAATTCGAGTTCACGCTTCAGGATGCCAATCTCGCCGAACTGGACGCATGGGCGCCGAAGATCCTGACGGAGATGAGAGGCCTGCCGGAGCTTCGCGACGTCGCGACCGACCAGCAGACCGAGGGCACGACGGTGCAGCTCACGATCGATCGCGACACCGCCGCACGCTACGGCATCCAGCCGCAGTTGATCGACGACACGCTCTACGACGCCTTCGGCCAGCGCCAGGTGGCGCAATATTTCACGCAGACCAACAGCTATCATGTCGTGCTCGAGATCACGCCGGCACTGCAGGGCAAGCTCGACACGCTCAATAAGCTCTACATCAAGTCGCCGCTGACCGGCGATGAGGTTCCGCTCTCCGTCATCTGTCGTTGGACCAACGAACCGGTGCGGCCGCTCGCGATCGCGCATCAGAGCCAGTTTCCGGCGGTGACGATCAGCTTCAACCTTGCCGAAGGCGTGGCGCTCGGACAGGCCACCGCCGCCGTGATGCGCGCGGTCGACGAGATGGGCGCTCCACCGACGCTGTCAATGAGCTTCCAGGGGACCGCGCAAGCGTTCCAGCAATCGCTCGGCACCGTACCGATGCTGATTCTCGCCGCACTCGTCGTGGTCTATCTGGTGCTGGGGGTGCTGTACGAGAGCTATATCCACCCGCTGACCATCCTGTCCACGCTGCCGTCGGCCGGCGTCGGCGCGATCGCGATCCTGATGGTGTTCGGCTTTGATTTCAGCCTGATTGCCCTGATCGGGGTCATCCTCCTGATCGGCATCGTCAAGAAGAACGGCATCATGATGGTGGACTTCGCCATCGCCGCCGAGCGCGAGCAGCATCTGACGCCGGAGCAATCGATCCGCCAGGCCGCATTGCTGCGCTTCCGGCCGATCATGATGACGACGATGGCGGCGCTGCTCGGCGGCGTCCCCCTGATGCTCGGCACCGGCACCGGCGCCGAGATCCGCCAACCGCTCGGCTATGCCATGGTCGGCGGTCTCGTGGTCAGCCAGGCGCTGACCTTGTTCACGACGCCCGTTGTCTACCTTTACCTCGACCGCTTCTCCAACACACTGTCACGCTGGATGGAGAGAAAGCCGGAAGCGGAGGCCGAAAGCGAAGAGCAGAAGGACGCGGCGGAGTAGGCTGGGCTCGCGCTAGCCCAGCCCCTGCAGCACCAGCCGGTTCAGCCTCGCGGCAAACGCGGCGGGATCCTCCGGCAGCTCGCCGTCCAGAATCTGCGCCTGTTCGAGCAGGAGCAGGCTGAGATCGTCGACCGTCTTCGAGCCGGCCTGGGCCCTCGTGATCGCCGTGACCATGGGATGGCGCAGGTTGATCTCCAGGATCGGCTTGGTGCGCATGCCGCGGTTCTGCTGCGCCAGGATGCGCTCGAGTTCGCGGCTCGGACCCTGGCTGTCGGCGACGAGGCAGGAGGCGGAACTGGTGAGGCGGGTCGAGGCCTTGACGTCGCTGACGCGCTCACCAAGCGCCGCCTTGATCACTGCGATGGTGGCGGCCTCGTCTGCCTCGGGCTCGTCCTTCTTCGCCTCATCCTTCTCGTCGACGCGCGGGATCAGGTCGAGATTGAGATCGCCCTGGCTTAGCGACTTCAGCGGCTTGCCCTCGAACTCCGTCGGCATCGAGGTCCAGAACGCATCGACCGGATCGGACAGCAGCAGCACCTCGATGCCGCGCGCGGTCGCGGCCTCCAGCCGCGGACTGGACTTCAGCCGATCGATGCTGTCACCGACGAGATAGTAGATCTCGGTCTGGTTCGGCTTGAAACCGGCGACGACATCCTTGAGCGCGCGCTTCTCGCCGGTCGTGGTGGTAAAGCGAGACAGCGCGAGCAGCTTTTCGCGGCGCTCGAAATCCTCATAGATGCCCTCTTTCAGTACCGCACCGAAGGCGTCCCAGATCTTTGCGAAATTCTCCGCATCCTTCTCGGCGAGGCTTTCGAGCTCGTTGACGACGCGGGTCGCCACGGCCTTGCGGATCTGCATCAGCTGCGGGTTGTTCTGAAGCATCTCGCGCGAGATGTTGAGCGGGAGATCCTCGCTGTCGACGACGCCGCGGATGAAGCGCAGATAGCCCGGCAACAGGTCAGCGTCATCGGTGATGAAGACGCGGCGGACATAGAGCTTCACGCGTCCTTTGCGATTCGGCTCGAACAGATCGAACGGCTTTGTCGAGGGCGCGAACAGCAGCACGGCGTAGGAATAGCGGCCCTCTGCGCGATAATGCAGCGTCATCGCGGGATCGTCGAAGGCAGACGCGATCTGCTGATAAGCCTTCTTGTAGTCCTCCGTCGAAAGCTCGGATTTCGAGCGCTGCCACAGCGCACTCGCCGAGTTGATCTGGCGCGGCTCGCCTTGTTCCGGGACGAGCTCGATCGGGAACAGGATGTTGTCGGAATAAGCACTAACGATGCGCTCGATCTCGTAGGTCTCGAGATATTTCTTCGCATCGTCCTTCAGGTGCAAGACGATTTCGGTGCCGCGCGCCACGCGAGCCGCCTCCTCGTCGCTCGCGCGCGCGATCTCGAAGCCGGAGCCGCCTGATGACGTCCAGGTCCAGACATCGCTCTCGCCGGCGCGGCGGCTGACGACCACGATCTTCTCGGCAACCATGAACGCGGAATAGAAGCCGACGCCGAACTGGCCGATCAGACCGAGGCCGTCCTTGGCCTCTTTCAGCTTCGACACGAAGGCCTTGGTGCCGGAACGGGCGATGGTGCCGAGATGATCGATCAGCTCCTGCCGCTCCATCCCGATGCCGTTGTCGGCAATCGTCAGCGTCCCTGCCGTCTTGTTCGGGACGATCCGGATCTTGAGGGCGTCGCCCTCGCCCAGCAGGGCCGGACTGGCGATCGCCTCATAGCGCAACTTGTCGCAGGCATCCGAGGCATTGGAGACCAGCTCGCGCAGGAAGATGTCGGTCTCGGAATAAACGGAGTGCACCATCAGGTGCAGCAGTTCGGAAACCTCAGCCTGGAAAGGCTGCGTATGCGTGGCCGTATCGGACGTCGTCATGCATTTACCCGGTCAATCAAAAGTGGGGAAACCCGGGATATAACGCGAGGCGACAGGGGATCAAGTGCACATGCAAAACCGTCCGCCCGGCGGGCGGTTTTGCATGAGGGACGGCGCCGATCAGGTCACGCAGCGGCCCGGCTGCAGCAGCTTGGCGACTTCGGTCAGGAGCTGACCATCGGCTCGCACGCGATCGTCGGCTTGCGGCCCGGCTTCAATAACGTGGGAGCCGGCTTGGCATTACCGGTCTCGGTGACCGCTGGGACTCGGAGCAGCACGGACGTGTCCGCCAGATCGTTCAGCCGCATCGAGACAGTGCGGGTGGGAACGGCCGCCGGCTTCAAGTCCCCGAGCCGGTCGGACTTAGCGGCACGATTGACATTGTGATCTGCAACGCTGCCACCTGAGGGTGGAGCCGGCTGGTTGGCCAGAACCTGCCAGCGGTCCGCCTGATCATGGCCGGAGCCCAGTTGCACCGCGCCAACCTGGACGGCGCCGAGCGTCGCGACGAGTGCGACGGCACCAAAGAACATCTTTTGAAGCTGTGGCATGGCTGTTGGCCCCTCGCCCCATGGCGGTCGCGGGAACAACGCGAGGGGAGCGCCTGAGTTTCCCAAACGTTAAGATCACTTAACCGTGTGCGGAGGCGGCACGTGCCTGCGAAAAATTTTGCAGGCCGCCTGGAACGACTCCCGCGCCGGGGAGTCGTCTCAGCAGCCGGCTATTCCCCCCTGCCCCATAAGCCGGTGATGTAGGGCGCGACTGTGGTGATGCCAGTCGCGCCTTACTTTTGTCTGGCGTTCACTTTTGCCTGCAGGCTATTTGGCCTTCCCCGCGAGCCAGTCCCGCCCGTCGCCATTGAGCTTTTCGACCTCGGGACCGATCAGGCCCGGCATGTCGCGCTTGACCTTGTAGCCGATCAGCTCCTGCATGTAGGCGAGGTGGCGGTAGCCCTCAGGCAGTGCGGCGAGCGCCTTTTGGTCGAGTTGAAGGGTTGCGGCGGGATCGACCGGGTCGATCCGGTCCTTCTCGTAGATCGGCTGGCGGCGGACGATCCCCCATTTGCCCTGCCGCTTCTCCATGAAATCGTAGAAGCGCCCGGTGCAAACGACGTCGCAGAGCACGTCGTGCACCGGGGCCCGCTGCGAGATCGTCATCTTGGTTTGCGCGATGGCCCGCTCGCCGGCAAGGTCGATGCTGGTGCCGCCGAGGAAATGCAGGATGCGCACGCCCTTTGCAAAACCCTCCTGGCTGACGCGCATGAAATCCCGCGCCGGCCCCTGAAACCAGGTCGCCGACATCCAGCCATCCTCGTGCCAGACCGTTGCAAAGCGCTCCCAGTCACCGGCGTCGCGCCAGACCGCCCAGTTCTCGACGAGGTCACGGATGGCGAGGCGGTCAATGAGTTGCTGGTCCATGGGCACGTCTCCGATCAGGGCAATGCGCGAGGTATGGGCGGTGAACGCGACGCGCGTCAAGCGGCCCAAGCGGGCACAAAAAATCCGGCGTGCTTTGCAGCACGCCGGATCAAATCATCATCGCCAGATGGCTCGCCGCGCGATTGTTACGCCGCAGGCGCCTTGGGCGCGCGGTTGCGCGAGTTGCGCTGGAAGAACAGCGCCTGGCTTGCCACCGCCGACACCATCGCGGGCTGGAACGGCTTTGAGATCAGGAAGGCTGGCTCCGGACGCTCGCCGGTGAGGAAGCGCTCCGGATAGGCGGTGATGAACACCACCGGCACCTCGAAGGTGCGGAGCAGTTCGTTGACGGCATCCAGGCCCGACGAGCCGTCGGCGAGCTGGATGTCGGCGAGGATGAGGCCCGGCCGCTTGTTTTTGGCTAGTGCCACCGCATCGGCATGGGTGCGCGCGACGCCAACGACATTGTGGCCGAGATTCTTCACCAGGCTCTCGAGGTCCATGGCGATGAAGGTCTCGTCCTCGATGATCAGGACGTCGGTCGCGATCTCGGCGGCCATCTCGCGGCCGGCGGCATCGGCCAGCCGCCGCGTCTCGGCGACATCGGTCGCGAGAATATAGGCGACTTCCTCTTCCGAAAATCCTTCGAGCGAGAGCAGCAGGAAGGCCTGCCGCGGCAGCGGCGTGATGTTGGACAGCCGCCGCTCCGGCGGCATCGGCAGCGTCGCCACCTCGGCGTCGTCGTTAACCGAGACCGAATTCCAGATCTGGGTGAACAGCCGGAACAGACCGGCGCGCGGCCCATGGCTCTCGTCGAGCACCGACGGATCTCCCAGCATGGCTTCCAACATGGCTGCGACATAGGCGTCACCGGAGGCCTGGCTGCCCGTCAGGGCGCGCGCATATCGGCGCAACAACGGCAAGTGCTCAGCAACAAGCTGCGAACGGGACATCCCCACTCCATTCATTCGGGCCAATCGCGAAAATCAGGAACTGCGAAGGGAGGCCCGGGTTCCCCTGCTGGACAGATTACGTTTCAGGATAAGAAAAGTTCCCAAGGCCTGGGAACTTTTTGTCGAACGTGGAATTGAACTCATCCAGGGAACGGCTCCCGGTTGAGAAAACTTCTCGACTTTGCAGTCACTTAACTCGGGGAAACGTGGAACAGGTCATGAAAGATCTCAAGTCTCAAGCCAGCAAAAGCACGACCCCCGGCAAGGGAGGCCTCACTCCGGAGATCCAGTCCCGGATCGGGCACCAACTGCGCGCCATGTACGACGACGTCGTGCGGCAGGGGGTGCCGGACCGGTTCGCCGAGCTCATCAAGAAGCTTGATGCGCCAGGAGGTGGATCCCAGAACGAGAATGGGGCTGGGGGCTCCAACGACAACAATGGGAGGGATTGATGCCTCTCACGAATTCGCTGCGTGATGATATCCTCGCGGCCGTGCCGAGCCTTCGCGCGTTCGCGATCTCGCTCAGCGGCAACGCGGACCGCGCCGACGATTTGGTTCAGGAGACGCTGCTGCGCGCACTCGCCAACATCGACTCGTTCCAGCCTGGCTCGAACCTGCCGGCGTGGCTGTTCACGATCCTGCGCAACCTGTTCCGCTCCGACTATCGCAAGCGGCGGCGGGAGGTGGAGGATGCCGAGGGCAACTATGCCAAGACGCTGAAGACGCAGCCTTCGCAGAACGCCCATCTCGAGTTCGAGGAGTTCCGCGGCGCGCTCGAGAAGCTTCCGCAGGACCAGCGCGAAGCTCTGATCCTGGTCGGCGCCTCCGGCTTCTCCTATGAGGATGCGGCCTCGATCTGCGGCTGTGCGGTCGGCACCATCAAGAGCCGCGTCAACCGCGCGCGCTCGAAGCTCGCCGCGCTGCTCTATGTCGACGGCGCCGAGGACTTCGGGCCCGACGAGACCGTGCGCGCCGTGATCGGCGGCAGCGGCGGATAGCCGCGTCATCGACTTAAGGCAACAGCTGTGAAGGCGGTCGTTGCCCGGCCGCCTTCTCATGCGCCTGGGCAGCTTATTTCCGCTCGGTCACTTGTCGACAAACGTCACCGCGTCGGCGACAGTTGCGCGCGAGGTGCGGTAGCTGTTGACCTTGTGCGCGTGGTCGGCGTAACCGAACGAGATGCCGCAGACGACACGGCGGTCGTCGGGCAGGTTGAAGTGACGGCGGATCAGGCCGGAATGGCGCGCAAGTGCTGCCTGCGGAATCGTGCCGAGCCCGAGCGCCTGGGCCGCGAGCATGAAATTCGACACGTAAGCCCCGCAATCGATCGCGCCGTAGATGCCGAGCGGCTCGCTGGTGTGAATGATCGCGACGTGCGGCGCGCCGAAGAAATTGTAATTCTCCAGCGCCTGCCTGGCGTAGCCCATCTTGTCACCGCGCGGAATGCCCAGCGTGTTGTAGAGCTGAAAGCCGCTCTCGCGGCGACGCTCGAGATAGACACCGACATATTCACGCGGCGGCACGAAATCATAATCCTCGCCGAGGCCACCCGACGCCTCCTTGTAGATCAGCTGGCGGAAGCGCTCCTTGGCCTCGCCGCTGGCGATGACGACCTGCCAGGGCTGGCTGTTGCACCAGGACGCGGTGCGCTGTGCCGTGGTCAGCACATGCTCGATGGTGGCGCGATCGACGTCCTTGGGGAGAAACGCGCGGACGGAGTAGCGCTCGTTGAGGAGCTCCTTGAGCACGCCGATGCGGTCGTTCTGCTTCACTTGTGCGTCCATGGATCAGCTCGCGCTCTTTCTTCGCAGGGTGGGCAAAGGCGCGATAGCGCCGTGCCCACCGACAGACTTGCCCCAGCGGCTTGATATGGTGGGCACGCTTCGCTTTGCCCACCCTACGAGATACGAGAGGCGAGATCACCGTCCCTTGGTCGGGATCTTGTTATACGGCACGTCCTTGTCAACGCGAATATCGCCCGGCAATCCCAGCACGCGCTCGGCGATGATGTTGCGCAAAATCTCGTCGGTGCCGCCGGCGATGCGCATCGAAGGCGAGGACAGCAGCATCTGCTGGAACTGGCCGTGCACCGTCTCCTCATCAGTGCCGGTGAGAACACCGGCCGCACCTGAAGGTCCATCGCGTAAGTCGCGATGTCCTGGAGCATCATGCCCGACACCAGCTTGCCGATGGAATTCTCCGGTCCAGGCCGCTCGCCCTTCGACAGCGACGAGATCGCACGGTAGCTGGTGTATTTCAGCCCGCTCGACTTCACCGCCCAGCTCGCGAGTTTCGAGCGCACGGCAGGATCGTCGATGGCGGGCCCGTCCTCAAGCATCAGATTCGAGCAGAACTCGAACAATTCGGGCACGCCGGTCGCAAGCCGCGAACCGATCGACATGCGCTCGTTCATCAGCGTGGTCAGCGACACGCTCCAGCCCTCGCCGACAGCGCCGAGCCGCTGGCTGTCGGGGATCACGACGTCGGTGAAATAGACTTCGTTGAACTCCTGCATGCCGTTGGCCTGCTTGATCGGCCGCACCTCGACGCCGGAGCTCTTCATATTCAGGAAGAACATGGTGAGGCCCTTGTGCTTGGGCACGTTCGGATCGGTGCGCGCAATCAACAGGCCGTAATCGGAATAGTGCGCGCCCGACGTCCAGATCTTCTGGCCGTTGACGACCCAACTATCACCCTTCTTCTCGGCGCGCGTGCGAAGGCCCGCGACGTCGGAACCGGCCGACGGCTCGGAGAACAGCTGGCACCAGATCTCCTCGCCCGAGGCGAGCTTCGGCAGATAACGGCGCTTGGCATCTTCGCTGCCCCAGGCCATCACGGTCGGGCCGCACATGCCCTCGCCGATCTGGAACGGCTGCGTCAGCTTGCCATAGACGCCCTCTTCCTGCTGCCAGATCACGCGCTCGATCGGCGTGGCGCCGCGACCGCCATATTCCTTCGGCCAGTGCAGGCAGGCCCAGCCGCCCTCCGCCTTCTTCTTCTGCCAGGCCTTGCCGACCTCGACCATGTCATGCTTCGCAAGCCTGATGCGGCCGAGCGAGGATTTTGACAGCTCCTGCTCGAACTGCTTCGGCGCGTTGGCGTCGACCCATTTGCGCGCGGTCTCGCGGAATGCGGCTTCCTGCGGGGTGTCGTCGAAATTCATGTTCGAGCTCCTCTCTCGTTCCCCGGACGCGGCGCAGCGCGAAGCGGTGCGCTGCAGAGCCGGGGCCCATTGTGGCTTCTGGGTCCCGGCTCTGCGAAGCAGCGCTGCGCGCTGCATCGCGTCCGGGACACGAACTCATCTTCCCTTGGTCGGGATCTTGTTGAACGGCACGTCCTTGTCGACACGGATATCGCCGGGCAGGCCCAAGACCCGTTCGGCGATGATGTTGCGCATGATCTCGTCGGTACCGCCTTCGACGCGCGTCCCCGGCGCGCGCAGCAGCATCGCCTGGAAACGGCCGGCAACTTCGGCATCCTCCGGACCGCTGACCACACCGCTCGCGCCCTGCAGATCCAGCGCGTAGGTCGCGACGTCCTGGATCATCGAACCCGCGACCAGCTTGCCGATGGAATTTTCCGGACCCGGCCGCTCGCCCTTCGACAGCGCCGAGATCGCCCGCATGCTGGTGTAGCGCAGGCCACTCGCCTTCACCGCCCAGTTGGCGAGCTTCGAGCGCACCGCGCGATCCTCGATCGCGGGACCCTCGTCGAGCATCAGACTCGCGCAATATTCGAACAGCTCGGGAAGGCCGGTCGACACGCCCGCACCGATCGACATGCGCTCGTTCATCAGCGTCGTCAGTGAGACGTTCCAGCCGTCGCCGACCTCGCCGAGGCGCTGATGATCGGGGATGCGGACATTGGTGAAATAGACCTCGTTGAAGTCGGAGGCACCGCTCGCCTGCTTGATCGGCCGCACCTCGACGCCCGGGCTCTTCATGTCCAGGAAGAACATGGTGAGGCCCTTGTGCTTGGGCACGTTCGGATCGGTGCGGGTCAGCAGGATGCCGTAGTCGGAATAATGCGCGCCCGAGGTCCAAATCTTCTGCCCGTTGATGATCCAATCGTTGCCGTCCCTTTCCGCGCGGGTACGCAAGCCTGCGACGTCAGAGCCGCCGGCAGGCTCGGAGAACAATTGGCACCAGACCTTTTCGCCGGAGGCGAGCGGAGGGAGATAGGTGCGCTTATGCTCCTCGCGCGCGAACGCCATCATGGTTGGGCCGCACATGCCGTGACCGATAATGAACATGTGGGAGAGCTTGCCGAACGCGCCCTCCTCCTGCTGCCAGATCACGCGCTCGATCGGCGACGAGCCGCGGCCGCCGTATTCCTTCGGCCAGTGCAGGCACGCCCAGCCGGCATCGGCCTTCTTCTTCTGCCAGGCCTTTGCGACCTCGAGAATGTTGGCGTCCTTGAGCTGAGTGCGGCCGAGCGAGGATTTGCGCAGCTCCTCCTCGTATTGCTTGGGCGCGTTGGTACCGATCCAGGCACGAGCAGTGGCTCGGAATTCGGCTTCCTGCGGGGTGTCGTCGAAGTTCATGGCCCGGTCCTTACGCCGCATTCTTCTTGCGGATGCGATCGATCAGCTGGTCTTCCCAATAGGACAGGCTGCCGAGCCCGAGCGCCATGGCGTTGGCGCGGCGGTAGTACATGTGGCAGTCGAACTCCCAGGTGAAACCCATGCCGCCGTGAACCTGAATATTGTTCTTGGCACAATGCTGGAACGCCTGCGTCGCGCTGATGCGCGCGGCGGCGGCGGCTTCCGGCAGTTCGGCCGCGTTGGTCGAGAGCGCCCAGGCGCCGTAATAGCTGTTGGAGCGCGCCAGCGTCGCCGAGACATACATGTCGGCAAGCATGTGCTTGACCGCCTGGAACGAGCCGATCTGGCGGCCGAAAGCGATACGGTCGAGGGCGTAGTCGCGGCCCATCTCCAGCGCGCGGTCGGAGCCGCCGACCTGCTCGAAGGCGCAGAGCACCGCGGCGCGGTCGAGCACCTGGGTCAGAATGCTCCAGCCTTCGCCGGCGGGACCGAGCGGCTCGGCCTTGCAATCTTTGAAAGTGATCTCAGCCTGACCTCGGGTCGGATCGAGATTGGTGAGGCCTTTCATCTCGACACCACCGGCCTTCAAGTCAACCAGGAACAGCGAGATGTCGCCGTCGCGACCGCTGGAGCCCGTGCGCGCGGCAACCACCGCGAAATCGGCGATCGCACCATCGGGCACCGGCTTCTTGACGCCGTTGAGCACGCCATTCGCGGCGGTCAGCTTGACGTTCTTCGGCGCCGGATTGCCCTTGCCCTCGAACAGCGCCAGCGTACCGATCGCATCGCCCGAGGCGATCGCCGGCAGCCATTTCTTCTTTTGCGCGTCGCTACCGGCAATCAGCACGGCTTCGGCGGCAAGATACACAGTCGAGGAGAACGGCACCGGCGCATTGGCCCGGCCCATCTCCTCCGCGATCACGCAGAGCTCGAGATGACCCGCGCCCGCGCCGCCGAACTCCTCGGGGATCGCGACGCCGAGAAAGCCCATTTCGGCGAGGCCCTTCCACAGCTCCTTGTCGTAGGGCGCCTTGCCGTCGAGCACGACGCGCACCGCCTTCGGCGCACATTTTTCGGCGAGGAATTTGCGCGCTTGGTCGCGGAGCTGCTTCTGGTCGTCAGAGAAATCGAAGTTCATGGCGCGTACCCGTGTTGAATGATGTCGATTACTTGAGAATGATGACGTCTTGGTCAGGCTGGTCCGCATAGAGCCGATCGACCAGCGCAGCGCGGCGTTCCAGGCCGGCGCGCTGGTTGATGTAGCCCTTGTCGGTGAGCTCATTGCCGTCAATCGAGGGCGGCTCGGCCATCAGCATCGCGCGCGATGATGCGGCTGCTGGCGCCTTCGCACTCCTTGTTGTGCGCCTCCAAGCCACGCCTGAAGCAGGCAATGACCTCGGAATGTTTGACCGCATCCTCGAAACTGAGATCGGGATTGCCGACAAGCTGGCGGCAGGCGTGCAGATCTGGCCAGGCCAGCAGACCGATGAAGGCGCGATCCTGCCCCGCGACCAGCGCGTCATGCACGACCGGCGTCGCGGCCGCGATCGCATCGGTACGCAGCGAGCCGACATGGACGAACGTGCCGGTGGTGAGCTTGAAATCCTCGACGACGCGGCCGGCAAAGATGATGCCCTTCACCGGATCGGCTTCGTCGACAAAAATGCCGGCGTCACCGATGCAGTAGAACCCCTCCTCGTCGAACATCTTCTTGGTGAGATCAGGCTGGCCAAAATAGCCGGGCGTGACGTTGACGCCGCGCAGGCGCAGTTCATATTTCGAGCCGCACGGCACCATCTTCAGTTCGACGCCGGGGAACGGCAGCCCGATCAGGCCGACGCGCTCGGTGTCCCAATAGGTGCCGGTCGAAGTCGGCGCAGTCTCGGTCGAGCCCCAGCCGGTGTAGAACACGATGCGCTCGCCGGTGGTCTTCACGGCGAGAGCCTGCATGCGGTCGTACAAATCATCGGGCAGCCGCGCGCCGCCATAGGCCATGATCGAGAGGTTCTTGAAGAACGAGCGGCACAGCGCGTCATCCTTCTCCATGGCAGCAGCGAGCGCAGCGTAGCCGGCCGGCACGTTGGCGTAATAGGTCGGCGAGATCTCGCGCAAATTCTTGATGGTCTCTTCCAACTGCCCCGGCATCGGCCGGCCGTCGTCGATATAGAGCGTGCCGCCGTCGACCAGCACCGGGTGGAACGCGGCATTGCCGCCCATGGTGTGATTCCAGGGCATCCAGTCCAGCACCGTGGCGATCGGACCGCCCGGCGCGCGCGGCCGCACCTGCATCATCATCGCTGCATTGGCGCACATCATCTTTTGCGTGTTGATGACGGCCTTGGGCATGCCGGTCGAGCCGGAGGTGAACAGCAGCTTGCCGACGGTATCGGGCGTGATTTTCGCGATCGATGCTTCTACATCGGCCGTTACGCGCGTTGCCGCCAGTTCGGCAAAGCTGACGCTCTTGATGCCGTCGCACGGCCGCACGACGTGAACCACCGTGACGCCGGTAAGATCGAGCGCCTTCAGCGCCTTCTCGAAAGTGGGGCCATCCTGCACCATCATCACGGCCGGCTTGATCAGGTCGAACAGGTACTTCAGCTTGACGTGATCGTGGCTCATCAGCGAATAGGCCGGCGACACCGGAGCCGCCGGTGAGCGCGCCTGCATCGCGGCTTGCGTCATCAGTGCGTGCTCGATCGAATTGCCGGAGAGGATCGTGACCGGGCGTCCCTCGATACCGAGATCGAGTAACGCTTGAGTCAGAGCATCGACGGTGCACTTGGCTTCACCATACGAAACCTTGCGCCACTCGCGATTGGGTCCGCCGCGCTGCGCGAGCCAGATGCGCTCCGGCGCTTCCGTCGCCCATTTCGCGAGCGAGGCCGGAAGATGCTTCTCGTAGGCCTGCAGCGGAATACGCGACTTCAGCACCACCGTGCCGTCGGCGCGGCGCTCGACATCGATGTCGCGTGCCAGCCACTCGACCTTGCGAAAGGCGGGCTTTGACATCACCGCCGCCGCGCTTCCATCCATTTTGCGTCTCCCGGAATTATCGTCCTTTGCGGATCCTTGTTCAGCGCTTGATATAGACAGGCTTTCGCTTCTCAAGGAAGGCCCTGATGCCTTCCGAAAATTCCTCGGAGCGGCTGCACAGGACCTGATTGCGATCCTCCATTGCAATCACGGCTTCCAGTGATCCGGCGTCAACGCTCATGTTGAGACATTCCTTTGACAGGCGTAGGCCCACCGGCGATGCCGTGATCATCGCATCGACATAGGGCTCGGCGGCGTCATCGAGCTTGTCTTCGTCGACGACGTCGGAGACGAGCCCGACCGCGAGCGCGCGCTCCGCGCCGATGAAGCGTCCAGTCAGGATCAGCTCGGACGCCACAGACACGCCAACGAGACGCGGCAGAAAGTAGCTGGTGCCGATGTCACAGTCGCCGAGGCCAAGCTTGATGAAGGCGCAGTTCATCCGGGCCGACTTCGTCGCGATACGAATATCGGAGGCAAGCGCCAGCGCAAAGCCGCCGCCGGCCGCTGCGCCCTGCACCAGCGACAGGATCGGCTGGGGGCAGCGCCGCATCAGCATCACGATGTCGGCAATGCGCCGCTGCGAGTCGAGCGACTCGGTGACGCCGGGCGGCTCCTGCTGCCCCGCACGGCGCGCCATCGCGGCCTTGAGGTCGAGGCCGGCGCAGAAGTTCTTGCCCGCCCCTTTCAGCACAACAACGCGTGTATCGCGATTGCGCTGGAGGCCCTGGAAATAGACGTTGAGCGCATCGATCAGCGCAGGATCGAGCGCATTGAGACTGTCAGGACGATTGAGCGTCACGCGGTCGACGCCGTCCCGGTGCTCGATCAGCAGCGGTTGGGACATGGGAGCCTCGTGCTAGCCGCGGGTGGCGGCGCCGATTGCTGCGCCCTCTCCCCTTGTCGCGGGAGAGGGCATGTACATCGCTAGCCACATACGCGTTTGGGTGAGGGGTCTGTCTCCGCGGAGAGACCCTCATCCGGCGCTTCGCGCCACCTTCCCCCACAGGGGAAGAAGGAAGAGCAGCCTTACCGCGGCGCCATGCGGATGGCGCCGTCGAGACGGATGGTCTCGCCGTTGAGCATCGGATTCTCGACCATGTGCACGGCAAGCGCGCCGTATTCCTTGGCATCGCCGAGGCGTGAGGGATGCGGCACCTGTGCGCCTAGGCTCTTGCGGGCTTCTTCGTTCAGACCCATCAGTAGCGGCGTGAAGAACAGGCCCGGCGCGATGGTGTTGACGCGAATCTTCTGGCTCGCGAGGTCACGCGCGGCAGGCAGGGTGAGGCCGACGACGCCGCCCTTCGAGGCGGAGTAGGCAATCTGGCCGATCTGGCCCTCGTAAGCAGCCACTGAGGCGGTGTTGATGATGACACCGCGCTCTTCGCCCACCGGTTCGATCGTGACGAGGCGCTCGGCGAACAGGCGCAGGCAGTTGAACGTGCCGATCAGATTGACGTTGATGATGCGCGCGAACTTTTCCAGGGGATAGACGCCGTCGCGGCCGACAATACGCTGCGAGCCGCCGATGCCGGCGCAGTTCATCAGCACGCGGGCAACGCCGTGCGCGGCTTCCGCCTTGGCGATCGCCGCCTTGATCTGCTCCTCGCTGGTGACGTCGGCATGGAGCGCGACGCCCTTCACTTCTGCCGCGACCTTCTCGGCGTTGTCCTTGTTCTGGTCGATCACGCCGATCTTGGCGCCCTTCGCGGCCATGGCGCGCGCGGTCGCTTCACCAAGACCCGAACCACCACCGGTGATGAGAACGGCTACGTCTTTCAGTTCCATGACAGGCTACCTTTCCTTGCGCGTTTCTTCTCTAACAGTTTGCTGAAAAACCTTGAAATGGAGAGTTTTCTTATTCTGTCCGGTCGTTGTTGGGGCGGCGTGGCGGAGTTGGATGTGATTTCTAGCCTGGTGTTGGGGGCACCCTGACGCCGGGTGGCTAAGGGGCAAGCAGTTTTGGAATGCGGATCAGGTTGTAGGCGATCAGATTGAGCAGGAAGTCGGCGGCGACGCGAGCGATGCCGCGATGTTTGGTCTTGCGCATGGTGCCGTGTTGCTTGCCCCATCCGAAAATGCACTCGACCATCGCCCGGCGCGATTGCGACATGCCGTACCCTGGATGCCGCGTGGTTCGTTCGTCGATGGCGCTGTTGCGGGTCTTGCCGGTTTTGGTGACGGCCTGGTTCTGTGTCACATGCGGCGTCACGCCGATGGCGCGAAGATTGGCGACATGATCGGCGGTATCGTACGCCTTGTCCTCACCGGCCGTGATGCGGCGGCCTGCGGCTTTGCGTCTCGCCTTCAGCATGGTCTCCGAAGCCCGGCGTTCGGCGGTGCCATTGGCATGCGTGACCCTGCCGGCCACCGCCAGCCCATGCCGGTTCTCCATGGTGGCGTGGCCCATATAGCAAAGCTTGGCCTCCCGTCCGGCCGCCTTGCGATAAAGCCGGCTGTCGGGGTCACTGGTGCTCGCGTGGGTGTCGTTCTTGCGCTTCTGGCCATGGAAGTTCGCGCCGTCATCATCGTCGCCGCTGCCGTCCTTGGGACGAAAGCTCTTCTGTGAAGCCCAGGCTTCGATCAGCGTTCCATCCACCGAGAAGTGCTCGTCCGACAGCAGCGGCTTGACCTGTGGATGGTTGAGAAGCCTGGTCATGAACTTCGTGAATACATCGCCGTTCTGCAGCCGCTCCCGGTTCTTGGTGAAGGTGGTCGGGTCCCAAACCGGATCGTCCGGCGACAGTCCCACAAACCACCGATACAAAAGATTGTAGTCCAGTTGCTCCATCAACTGACGTTCCGAGCGGATGCCGTAGAACACCTGCAGCAGCAGCGCACTTAGCAATTGCTCCGGAGGGATCGAAGGACGTCCCTCGCTGGCGTAGAGCCTCCCAAGGCTGCGGTTCAAATCACTCAAAACATCCCGGACAAGTTCCCGGACCTTCCGCAGCGGGTGGTTCGCTGGCACACGCTTATCCGGCGCGATGTACGAAAACAGGCCGCCCTGATCCGTAAACCTGCCGCGCATGATCGCCTCCGCCGAATCGAGATGATAAGTGAATCATCAAGCCTCCTCCGTGGCGAGGGGTTCTTCAGCAGACTGCTAGACTGAACGTCTCGGTCGGATTATCCGGCCGCGGCGGCTTCCTCGACTTGCGTGAGAATGCCGCCGCAGATCAGCGTTTCCATGTGCTTGATGTATTGCCGGCAGACGTCATCGGTGACCGGACCGACGCCGGTCGCGCGAGACATCGCGTGCCGGCCGAAGAACAGGTGATCGCAGGCGCCGATCAGGCTGGTGTAGAACAGCACCGGATCGGTTTGGCGGAACTCGCCGCGGCTGACGCCTTCGGTGAGCAGGCGGCGATGAAAGTCGAGCAGCGGCGCGACGAAGAATTTCGAGACCTCGTCCGCGGAGCCGGCAACGCTCTCGTGCAGGAGATAGTGAATCAGCCGGTTCATGTAGGGAAACCGGTGATAGGCGCGGATGATGCCGGCGATATGCAGCTTCAGCTTCGCCGTGGAGGTGATCTGCTGCGCCAGCAGATATTCCAGATTGGACATTTCTGTCGCGGCGTCGCGCGCGAGCAGCGCCAGCAGCAGGCCGTCCTTGTTACCGAAATGATATTTGACCAGCGCAGCATTGGCGCCCGACTTCTGTGCGATGTCGGAGAGCGAGATCTCGATCGAGGAGCGTTCGATCATCAGCTCGCTTGCGGCCACGAGCAACTTCTCTGCCGTGGAATTCTTTCCGCCGGGAAGCCTGTTCGGTACGCTGGTAGTCACGGAGATCCCTTGTTCTCGCCGCTCGAAGCGGGCCGCAGATAAGCCCAAGCAGCGCCTCCCCACAAGGGTTAATTGATCGATTGACTAAACGATTGCTCGCCCGTTAAATCCGCCCCCGACAACCCAACCCGATCAAGAACAATCATGGGAGAGACCGAAATGGCCGAGGCTTATATCGTCGCCGCTGCGCGCACCGCGGGCGGGCGCAAGGGGGGCCGCCTCGCCGGCTGGCATCCGGCCGATCTCGCCGCGAAGGTGCTGGACGAGTTGGTCGATCGCACCAAGGTCGATCCTGCGCTGGTCGAGGACGTGATCATGGGCTGCGTGATGCAGGTCGGTGAGCAGTCCAACAACGTTGCGCGCAACGCGATCATGGCTTCGAAGCTGCCGGAGAGCGTGCCAGGCACCTCGATCGACCGCCAGTGCGGCTCCTCGCAGCAGGCGCTGCACTTCGCGGCGCAAGCCGTGATGTCCGGCACGATGGACGTGGTGATCGCGGCCGGCGTGGAATCGATGACGCGCGTGCCGATGGGCCTGTCGTCCCAGCTCCCGGCCAAGAACGGCTTTGGCAACTACAAGAGCCCGGGCATCGAGGCAAAGTACCCGAACATCGTGTTCAGCCAGTTCACCGGCGCGGAAATGATGGCCGAGAAGTATGGCCTGTCGAAGGACGAGCTCGACGAATATTCCTACAACAGTCATCAGCGCGCGATCGCAGCCACACAAGCCGGTCACTTCAAGAAGGAGATCGTGCCGCTCGAGATCACCCGCGCCGACGGGAGCAAGGACACCCATCACATCGACGAGGGTATCCGCTTCGACGCCACGCTGGAAGGCATCAAGGGGGTCAAGCTGATCGCCGAGAACGGCAAGCTCACCGCGGCGAGCGCCAGCCAGATCTGCGACGGCGCCTCGGGCGTGATGGTCGTGAACGAGCGCGGCCTCAAGCAGCTTGGCCTCACACCCCTCGCGCGCATCCACCACATGACCATGACGGGCGGCGATCCCGTCATCATGCTCGATGCCCCGCTGCACGCCACCAAGCGCGCATTGGAAAAGGCCGGCATGAAGGTCGACGACATCGACCTGTTCGAGGTCAACGAGGCCTTCGCTTCGGTGCCGACCGGCTGGCTGAAGACGACCGGTGCGGATCCCGCCCGCCTCAACGTCAATGGCGGCGCGATCGCGCTCGGTCATCCGCTCGGCGGCTCCGGCACCAAGCTGATGACGACGCTGGTCCACGCCCTGCATCAGCGCGGCAAGCGCTATGGCCTGCAGACCATGTGCGAAGGCGGCGGCATGGCCAACGTGACCATCGTCGAACGATTGTAAGAAGAAAAGCGAAGAACAAATGGCGAGTGGCGAGTGGAGACAGGGAGCGGCTTCCGCCCCTGTCTCCATTCACCGCTCGCCTCTTTTTTTGAGGGAACGCCATGACCCATCCGTCCGTCTACGCCAAGAGCACGCCCAACAAAATTGCCTACCAGATGGCCGGAACCGGCAAGGCGATCACCTACCGCGAACTCGACGAGCTTTCGAACCAGGGTGCAAACCTGTTCCGTTCGCTTGGACTGAAAGCCGGCGACCACATCGCGCTGTTGATGGAGAACCGCCTCGCCTTCATGGAGATCTGCTGGGCGGCGCAACGGAGCGGGCTCTATTACACCGCGATCAGCCGCTATCTGAAGCAAGACGAGATCGACTACATCATCGGCGATTGCGGCGCCAAGGTCGTGATCACCACGCCGAAATGCGCCGACCAAATCAAGGACCTGGTCAAGAGTGCGCCGGGCGAGCCGATCTTCTACATGGTCGACGAGCCCCTGCCCGGCTTCCGCTCCTACGACAAGGAAGCGGCCGCGCAGCCAGTCACGCCGATTGCCGACGAAGTCGCCGGCTACGACATGTTGTATTCATCGGGCACAACCGGCCGGCCGAAGGGCATCAAGAAGGCTTTTGAGGGTAACAATATCGACGTGCCGAACGCGTTCCTCCGCGTACTCTGCGCCGATATGTGCGGCATGAACGCCGAGAGCATCTATCTGTCGCCCGCACCGCTCTATCACGCAGCCCCCTTGCGCTTCAACATGATGGCGATCGTGCTCGGCGGCAGCTCGATCATCATGGAGCATTTTGACGCGGAGGATTTCCTCAAGCTCGTCGAAAAATACAAGGTGACGCAGTCGCAGCTGGTACCGACGATGTTCGTGCGCATGCTCAAGCTTCCGGACGAGGTCCGCACGAAGTACAACGTCTCCACGCTGAAGGGCGCGATTCACGCCGCCGCGCCCTGCCCGGTCGACGTCAAGGCAAAGATGATCGCGTGGTGGGGACCGATCCTGATCGAGTATTACGCAGGCTCGGAAGGCAACGGCGTCACTGTCTGCAACTCGCAGCAATGGCTGGAGCACCGCGGCAGCGTCGGCCGCGCCGTGGTCGGCAAGATCAAGATTCTGGACGAGAACGACGAGGAGCAGCCGCCGGGCGAGATCGGCACGGTCTATTTCGCCGATGCACCTGTATTCACCTATCACAACGATCCCGAGAAGACCAAGAAGGCCTATAATGCCAAAGGATGGTCGACGCTCGGCGACGTCGGCTATCTCGACAAGGACGGCTTCCTGTTCCTCACCGACCGCAAATCCTACATGATCATCTCGGGCGGGGTGAACATCTACCCGCAGGAGACCGAGGACGTTCTCATCGCTCACCCTGATATCGCCGACGTCGCGGTGTTTGGCGTGCCGAACGAGGAGATGGGCGAAGAGGTGAAGGCGGTGGTGCAGCCGCACGACATGAAGCGTGCGGGCAAGGCGCTCGAGGCCGACCTGATCGCCTACTGCAAGGCGCGCCTCTCGGCAATCAAATGCCCGCGCTCGGTCGACTTCGAAGCCGAGCTACCGCGCACGCCGACCGGGAAGCTGGTGAAGCGGCATCTGCGCGACAAATATTGGCCGAAGACGGCGGCGAAGATTTGAGCGCTTCAATCGAACAAGCTCGGCGTGTGGTTCACCAGCGCGCCTTCGATCTCCAGCATCTTCAGCTTGGTCACCACGCCGCCATTGGCCGAGAAGCCGCCGGGTTTGTTGCCGGCGGCCAACACGCGGTGGCAGGGCACGACGATCGGGCACGGGTTGTGCCCGAGCGCCTGACCGACGTCGCGCGACAGCTGGACGCCGCCGAGGCGTTTTGCAATGTCGCCATAGGTCATGGTCTTGCCGGGCGGGATTGCGCGAGCGATCTCGTAGACGCCGCGGTTGAAGTCGGGCACGCCATCGAGATCCAGCGGGATGTCTGTGAGGTCATCCGGCTCACCCGCGAGCAGTTTCACGATGCGGTCGATCGCCTGCTGCACTTCAGGGGTCGGCTCGGCCTCGCTGGCGTCGGCGTGGCGCTGGCTGATGCGGGTGCGGATCTTTTCCTCACCGCCCATCGGCAGTTGCGTGCCGTTGATGCCGCGCGGGCCCCAGGCGATGGCGCAGAGGCCGATCCTGGTGTCGAACAGGGCAAAATGCTGGTTGGTCATGGCTTGGTTCCTGAGCTCGCGTCCTCGTCGCATGCCCCCATCGTGATCTCGGGCTCAATCTAGGCTTGGAAATAGTTGCGATCCACCCGGTTTCCGGGAATCTTGCACAGCAGTTCCGCCCCTTCGCGCGAGTCCCGAATGCAAAGCTTCCACGTCAACGGATATGATATGCCCTATCTCGATGTGGGCGAGAACAGAGGTGGCCCGCCGCTGGTCTGCGTGCACGGCTCGCTGTCCGACTTCCGCGTCTGGGGCTGCGTGCTCGGGCCGCTGACGCGGCGGCACCGGATGATCGCTGTCAGCCTGCGGCACTTCTTCCCGGCCCAATGGGACGGCGTCGGCGACACCTATTCGATTGCCCAGCATGTCAGTGACGTCATCGCCTTTATCGAGAAGCTCGACCTCGGCCCGGTCGATCTGATGGGACATTCCCGCGGCGGGCACATCTGCTTCCGCGTCGCGCAAGCGAGGCCGTATCTGCTACGGCGGCTCGTCCTCGCAGAACCCGGCGGCGAGCTCGATGCGAGCCTCGATCCCGACCATGCCGGCGGCCCCTCGCCGCTGCTGGCACGGTTCACGGCCTCGGCCGAGAAGATCACGGACGGCGATGTCGATGGCGGGCTTGCCGTCTTCGTCGACACGCTGGAAGGACCCGGCACCTGGCCGCGGCTGCCGGCGATGGTGAAGCAGAATTTGCGCGACAACGCCTATACCTTGATCGGCCAGATCCGCGACAATCGCCCGCCGTTCTCGAAGGCGGATGCGGAGGCGATTCTGATGCCGACGTTGTTCATCCTGGGCGAGCGAACGAAAGGCCTGCTGCCGAAGGTGCTGCACGCGCTCGCCGCGCATGTGCCCAATTCCAGGACGGCGATCATCCCGAACGCGACGCACCCGATGTTCGAGCAGGCGCCGCAGAAATACTCCGAAGTGGTGCTGGACTTTCTGGCGAGCTGACCATGCAGACATTCCGCCTCAACGGTTACGACATGGCCTATCTCGAAATCGGCGAGGGCCATCCGCTGGTCTGCGTGCACGGCACGCTCGGGGATTTCCGCACCTGGTATTCGGTGCTCGGTCCGCTGTCGAAGAACCATCGGGTGATCTCGGTCAGCCTGCGGCGCTTCTTTCCCGAGCATTGGGACGCCGTTGGCGACGATTACAAGATGGCCCGGCACGTCGCCGACACAATCGCTTTCATCGAGCAGGTGAAGCCCGGCCCGGTCGATCTGATGGGCCATTCGCGCGGCGGACACATCGCGTTTCGCATCGCGCAGGCGCGGCCTGATCTGTTGCGAAAGCTGGTGCTGGCCGAGCCGGGCGGCGATCTCGATGCCAGCCTGCCTGTGCCCGAAGGCACGCCCGCGCATCCGCCGCTCGCCGCGAAGACGATACGCTCCGTCGAGATGATCCGCGCCGGCGACATCGAGGGCGCACTGCAGAACTTCTACGAGGGCATCGAAGGCGACGGCTCGTGGCGGCGCGTGCCGGCCGCTGCAAAACAGCAATTGCGCGACAACGCACTGACCTTCCTCGGCCAGATCAACGAGCAGCGCAGGCCCTACACGCTTGCGGATATGCAGGCGATCAGGACGCCGACACTGCTGATCGGCGGCGGCGCCACCACCGGCAGCCTGTCGGTGATCTGGCGCGTGCTGGCCGCGCACATCGCGGGCAGCAAGACGGCCGTGATCCCCAATGCGGGACACTGGATGTTCGAGCAGGCGCCGCTGGCGTTCGGCGACGTGGTGGACAGATTCCTGACGGCGTAGGGGAGCCCGGGGCGTGGCAACTTCCTCAAAACAACCCCGTGCACAGTAGACGACCCGAACAGAATCAAAGGCTTATCCGGCCCGAAACGACATCGTTGACGACCTGTCCCTCCGACGCTATTTTCGAACACGGAATTCCGTATTCCCTCTTCGGAGCTGCCGGCGTGATCCCCCTCGACCCGCTTCCGAACCTGATCGACCAGGTCTATGCCCGGATCCTGGAGGCGATCTCAGATCGGACGCTGCAGCCCGGCCAGCGCATCCGGCAGAACGAGCTCGCCGACAAACTCGGCGTCTCGCGCCAGCCGGTGTCGCACGCGCTGCATCTGTTGCACCGGCAGGGGCTCGTCGCCGAGAGCGGGAAGCGCGGCTTTGAAGTCACCCAGCTCGATCCCGCCCGCATCCGCCAGCTTTACGAGGTGCGCGGCGCCATCGACGCGCTCGCAGCCCGGCTTGCCGCGATGCGCGCCGCAACCGACGCGGCGGGACGCGCGCGGCTCGACGCGGCGCTCGCTGCGGGACGGGGCATCGATCGCAAGACCACGCTCGCCGAGTTGATCGCGCTCGATGTCGATTTTCATCGCGCCATCTACCAGCTCGCCGGCAATCCCGTGATCGAGGAGACCATCACGCCGCAATGGCCGCATATGCGCCGCTCGATGGCGACCGTGCTCGCCGAGCTCGACTATCGCGACAGCGCCTGGGCCGAGCATGCCGACATCGCCAAGCACATTCTCGCAGGCGACGCCAAGGCGGCCGAACGCGCGGCGCTGGCGCATGCGCAGACGGCGGGACGGATGACCGAGGAGAGATTGAGGGCGACGGACGAGGTCGCGGCGTAGCAGCACTCGCCGTCATTCCGCGGCGGTCTGCAGGAGCGAGCCCGGAATCTGTCGGGCTACAGAGACTGCGCATCAATGGATCCCGGGTTCATGCTTCGCGTGCCCCGGAATGACAAAAACAAAACAACGAAGGAGGACGACCCATGAAACTGTCGCAGGAGCAATTGGAGTTCTTCCACCGCGAGGGCTGGCTGTTTTTGCCTGAACTGTTCAGCCCGGAGGAAGTCGACTTCCTAGCGCGCGAGGCGGTCGGCATTTACGACGCCAACCGGCCGGAGGTCTGGCGCGAGAAGAGCGGTGCGCCGCGCACGGCCTTTGCCGCGCATCTCTACAACGAGGCTTTCCGCATTTTGGGCGCGCATCCGCGCATGATCGATCCCGTGGAGCAGGTGTTCGGCGAGCCTGTTTACATGCACCAGTTCAAGATCAACGCGAAATCGGCCTTCACCGGCGACGTCTGGCAATGGCACCAGGATTACGGCACCTGGAAGCGCGACGACGGCATGCCGGAGCCGCGCGCGATGAACATCGCGATCTTCCTCGACGAGGTGATGCCGATCAACGGGCCTCTGATGCTGGTGCCACAGAGCCAGAACGCCGGCGATCTCAAGGCCTCGCATGACCTCGCCACCACGTCCTATCCACTGTGGACGCTGGACGAGGACACGGTGACGCGGCTGGTCAAGCAGGGCGGCATCGTCGCGCCGACCGGCAAGCCCGGCGGCATGCTGATGTTCCACGGCAATCTCGTGCACGGCTCGGCCGGCAACATCACGCCCTACCCGCGCAAGATCGTGTATCTGACGCTGAACGCGGTCTCGAACTACATCCGCACCCCGACCCGGCCGGACTACATCGCGCACCGCGATTTCGCGCCGATCAAGACGGTGGATGATGACGCGTTGCTGCGGCTGGCCCGCGCGCCACGGCAGGCGGCGGAGTAAGGTATGGTGCCCCGGACGCAGCGCAGCGTCTCTTCGACGATGCGCTGCTGAGCCGGGGCCCACGCCACGCGGATAGTTTTTCTCTGGGTCCCGGCTCTGCGGAGCGGCGCTTCGCGTCCCGCGACACGATCATAATCGGAATCCCCCATGAACCTCTTCCGCCTCCTCCAGGCCCGCGCATCCGCCGGCAAGCCTGTCCGTGTCGCGCTGATCGGCGCCGGCAAATTCGGCTCGATGTTTCTGGCACAGGTGCCGCACACGCCGGGGTTGGAGGTGCCTGTTATCGTCGATATCGATCGCGAGCGCGCGCGCGAGGCCTGCCGCACCGTCGGCTGGAGCGCCGAGCGGATTGCGGCCACCGTCTTCACGGATGACGGCGCACGCGCGATCGCCGGCGGCGCCATCGATGTGGTGGTGGAGGCGACCGGGAATCCGGCCGCCGGCATCAGGCACGCCCGCGCTGCGATTGCGGCCGGCAAACATATCGTGATGGTGAATGTCGAGGCCGATGTGCTGGCCGGTCCGCTCCTCGCCGAGGAGGCGCGGAGAGCAGGTGTCGTCTATTCGCTCGCCTATGGCGATCAGCCGGCGTTGACGGCTGAGATGGTGGACTGGGCCCGCGCCACCGGCTTTCACGTCGTCGCAGCCGGCAAAGGGACAAAATATTTGCCGGCCTATCACGACGTGACGCCGGACGGCGTCTGGCAGCACTATGGTCTCACCGCGGGCGAAGCGCAGTCGGCCGGCATGAACCCGCAGATGTTCAACTCCTTCCTCGACGGCACCAAGTCGGCGATCGAAATGGCGGCGATCGCGAACGCCTGCGGTCTCGACGTGCCGACGGAAGGGCTGTTGTTTCCGCCCTGCGGCGTCGATGATCTCCCGCACATCATGCGGCCGCGCTCGCGCGGCGGCGTGCTGGAGCGCTCCGGCGTGGTCGAAGTCGTTTCCTCGCTCGAGCGGGACGGAAGGCCGGTGTTTCGCGATCTGCGCTGGGGCGTCTACGTCGTGCTGGAGGCGCCAAACGACTATGCCGCCGACTGTTTCAAGCAATACGGCCTGAAGACCGACGGCAGCGGACGCTTTGCCGCGATGTACAAGCCCTATCATCTGATCGGGCTGGAGCTGAACATCTCGGTGCTGTCAGCCGCGCTGCGGGGCGAGCCGACCGGGCAGCCCTACGGCTTCCGTGGCGACGTCGCGTCGGTGGCCAAGCGAAACCTGCGCGCCGGCGAGATGCTGGACGGCGAAGGCGGCTACACAGTGTGGGGCAAGCTGGTGCCTGCGGCCGCGAGCCTGAACGCCGGCGCGCTGCCGATCGGGCTGGCGCACCGCCTCAGGCTGAAGCACGACGTCGCCCATGGCGAGATCGTGCGCTGGAGCGATGTGGAGTTCGAGGCCAACAACGAGACGATCAGGACGCGGAAGGCGATGGAGGCGGCGTTCGCGAAGGAGGGGCAGGTCACCTCACAATGATCCCGGCTCGCAATGATGCCGGCTCGACGTACCCAGCGGCTTCGCAATTGCGGAGTTGTCGCGCTTCCGTTCGCTCTTCGTCGTGGCCCGCCATTCCAGCTTCGTTTACCGGGCCACCTCGTCCGAGATCAGAGAGGTCGGCCGGCAACTTGGCGCGCGATACGTGGTGGAAGGGAGCGCGCGCCGTATCGGGAAACGGGTGCGGGTGACCGTCAAGCTTCTGGACGCCGCAAGCGGCTTCGCTCTTTGGACGGAACGCTACGACCGCGAGATCGAGATCGCCCTCGAACTCGACGAGACCGATGCCTGGTCGCATGGCGTGTTCGCACAATGTCTTTTCCTGCAAGATTGCGACCAAGAGGCTGAAACTCACTTCAAACGCGCTCTGACGCTCAATCCGAACGACGCCGATATCGCCGCTGCTTTTGCAAATATTCTGGCCTACTGGGCGCGTTGGAAGGACGCGCTCACGTGGATCAAGTCGGCTAAACGGCTAAATCCGTTTCCACCCAACATCTACCATTGGTACCACGCGCTGGCTCTTTATTCGGCTCGCGAATACGAACAGGCGATCAAAGTTCTCAGGGAAGCCCGGTCGAGTGACCGCTGGTCGCACGCGCTCCTTGCCGCGTGCTACGCGCAAACTGATCGATTGACAGAAGCAAGCTTTGAGGCGCGCGCATTCATTCGAGAGAGAATTGAGTGAGAATGGCAAAGCTCTGCCCCTCAACACACTCGAACTCGCGCGGATGCGCGCCAACAGGTATAGAGACCCGATCGACCTGGATCATTTCCTCGACGGGCTTCGCAAAGCGGGCCTAAGTGATGGACTCTCAAAAATCTGAATAGCGACAGCGTTATTCGCAACGCTGAGCTTCGACAGCTTCACGGCAAAGATGCGGACAAAGACGTGAGGCACCGAGAGCGCGAGGAAGGGCGGAAACGACGAAAGCCCCGGAGGTGTCTCCGGGGGCTTTTTTGGTGCAAGCGAGTGTCATCGCCCGCGAAGTGTTTAGACCGGACAGATCACTGACAGGTGTTCGGAGACATAGCTGACACATCAAAATGGACTGGAATGGTCGATTCGGGAGGCATGACAGTGAGAGCTCAGTTCTGATCATCCCCTAACGCGGCAACCAGCTTGTCGTAATACTTGCCGACGAGATCGATGTTGCCCTTGTTCTCGATCGCGGGAGCCGGGGTCTTCAGGGCCTGATTGAGTTCGTCGAGCGCTTCCTTCTTGTCCTTGGCCGGCATCTTCTTGTCGGCCTCGACCTGCGCGATCTGCGACTTGATGACGGCTTCGGCGCCGACATATTTCTTGGTGGCGGGATCGAAGCCGCCGAGCACCAGGCTGATGTTGTCGACGACGTTGTTGTAGTCGTCATAGCTGGCGAAGCCGTGCTTCTTGGCGACGCCGTCGAGCTGGGCGATCACCTTCG